>NZ_JADIKC010000009.1 GCF_016905005.1 Dyella kyungheensis | reverse complement strand
CTGCATTGCGATATCCAGCCGCTGGCCGAAACGCTGCACGATCTGGAGCAGGGCACCCCGTATCTGTTCGTGGATGACTTGAGCATCTATCGCAATCCGGTGGCCGCGATGCAGCAAGCGGCCGTGCCGCTGGAAGTGCAATTCACCTTATCGGGCTATGTGCGCCAGCCGCGCGCAGCCAGCGGCGACGCACAGGGAGGTGCGCCATGAACGCGGCCGCCCAACGTCGCCTGACGCCCTTGCTCGGCGGGGTGGCCGTGCTGTTCGGCGCGTTGCTGCTGACCTTGCTTGCCGGGGTGGGACGCGGCGTCTCATGGGGCCCGGAGCGTGCCGCCACGCCCTTGCCGCCCACCCACGACCAGGGCCTGCCGCCGCCGGTGCCGCTGGCCCAGTTCTCCGCCGTGTGGACGCAGCCACTCTTCAACAACGACCGCAAGCCGACGATGCGCACCGCCGCCGGCGGCGCGAGCCTGGGCGACATGCAGCTCACCGGCATCATCCTCACGGCGCCGCTGCACATGGCCTTGCTGCGTGACAAGAGCGGCGAGCACGAAGTGCGCGTGCGCCAGGGTGATTCGCTGCCCGATGGCAGCTGGCGCTTGGTCGATCTGAGGCCACGCTCGGCGGTGTTCGAATCGAGCACCGGCCGCACCGAACTGGAGCTGCCCGCCGGCGCGCCGATCGACATGCCCAAGGGCGACGGCAGTGCGCCACCCAGCCCGCCCGCACCGAACGGCATGGCGGTGGGTCCGGCGGCCCCACCGCAGAACGGCCCGATGATCAATGCCGCTCATCCCATCATTCCGCCGAACCCGGCCCTGCAATCGCCCAACGGGGTGGACTCGCAGGCCGATCGCATCCGCTTGTTGAAAGAAGCCATCCAGAAGCGCCGCGCCCAACAGCAGGCGGCGACCCCCGAGGGAGCCCATTAACGTCATGTCCATCCAGCGCACGCCGCGGTTGACCCGCATCAGTACGCTCACCCTGGCCTTGTGGCTGGCCGGTTGTCAGACGCTGCCGCCACCCAAAAGCGATGACGGTGCGTTGCAACGCGAGGCGATGGCGGGCACCGAGAAGGCGGTCCCCGCCCAGCTCCCGTTGAACACGAAAAATGGGGCCGTGGACCCGAACGTCACCCCCAAGCCGCAGCTGAGCGAGGGGAGCGGCCAGTTCGTGCGCACCACCGGGCTGGCGCAACCGCGCAAGGCGGCCAGTGGCGATGGCGCAGTGACCTTCAACTTCGAGAACCAGCCGGTGCAGGCGGTGGTGAAGGCCATCCTGGGCGATCTGCTCAAGCAGAACTACACCATCGTGCCGGGCGTGCAGGGCAACGTGTCCTTCTCCACCTCCGAGCCGGTGGACAGCACCCAGGCGATTCCCATTTTGGAAACGCTGCTGTCGTGGACCAACAACGCGCTGGTGATGCGCGACGGCCAATACGTGGTGATGCCCGCCAAGGACGCCGCCGCTGGCAACCTGGTGCCGAGTCTCAACGCGGTGGCACCGCAAGGCGGCCTGCAGGCACGCCTGTATCCGTTGCGCTTCATCTCGGCCACCGAGATGCAGAAGCTGATCAAGCCGTTTGCGCGCACCGACTCCGTGCTGCTGGCCGATCCGTCGCGCAACCTCATCGTGCTGTCGGGCACGCCCTCGGAGCTGGACAATTATCAGCGCACCATCCATACCTTCGACGTGGACTGGCTGCGCGGCATGTCGGTGGGCGTGTTCAGCCTGCAACACGCGAACGTGGGCGAACTCGGCCCGCAGCTCGACCAGATGTTCGGCCCCAAGGGCGACACGCCGCTGGCCGGCATGGTGCGTTTCCTGCCGATCGAACGCACCAACGCCATCGTGGTGATCAGCAGCCAGCCGACCTATCTGCAGGAAGTGGGCGACTGGATCACCAAGATCGATCGCGGCGGCGGCAATGAACCGGAGTTGTTCGTTTATGACGTGCGTAACCTCAAGGCATCGGACCTCGCGCAGTACCTGGGGCAGATCTATACCCGCGGTAATGGCGGCGGCAGCGATGCCGGCAAAGTGGGGCCGGGCCTCACCGGATCTACGCTGGGCAGCGGCGACAATGCGATGGGCAATGCCAGCGGGATAGGCAGCACGGCGGGCAGCTTCGGCAGCAGCACCACGGGCGGTGTTCAAGGTACCGGCGGTGGCTTTGGCAGCGCGGGCGGTTTTGGCGGCACGGGAGCGACAGGCACCACCGGCGGTTTCGGCACGACCGGCACGGGTACCAGTGGCGGTTTCGGCAGCACCGGCGGCAGTGCGGCGGGCGGCATGTCCTCGTTCGGCAACAGCGCCTCCAACAGCAACAACGGCAACACCGGGCAGCAATTCGTCTCGGAGGACGGCAGCATCCGCATCAGCTCCGTCGATTCGAACAACCAGCTGCTCGTGCGCGCGCGTCCCTCGCAGTGGAAGGAGATCGAGCAGGCCATCAAGCGACTGGACAACGTGCCGCTGCAGGTGCAGATCGAGATGCGCATTCTCGAGGTCGATCTGACTGGTGAATTCCAGTTTGGTGTGCAGTGGTATCTACAGGGGCTAGCAAACAGCGTCCCGAATGCTGCGGGCATTGCCACCAGCATTTATCCAGGTGCTCATCGCCAGATTGCACTTGGTGCGGGCGGCAACCAATACGGCGGAGAGCCGTTCTTCTATTCCTTCCTGAGCAGCAACGGGAAATTCCAGGTCGCCGTTCGCGCGCTGGAAACCAATGGCAACACGAAGACGCTATCGGCCCCTTCGCTGGTCGTACTCAACAATCAAGTCGCCCATATCCAGGTGGGCGATCAGATACCGATCAATCAGACGTCCATCATCGCTGGCCTGGGAACCACCACGGCGAATTCAACGGCGAGCACCGTCACTTACCAGCCCACGGGCGTGATTCTCGACGTGCAGCCACGAGTGAATCCAGGCGGCCTCGTTTATCTGAATGTCCAGCAGCAGGTAAGCAACACCACGGGTCCAGCCAACGCTCAGGGCAACTTCACCATCCAGCAACGTGCCGTAGGCACCCAGATTGCTGTGCAGAGCGGGCAAACGGTGCTTCTCGGCGGACTCATCCAGCAGAACGAGACCAATACCGATACGGGTATCCCTGGCCTCAATCGCATCCCTGTGTTGGGACGCCTGTTTGGTACGACTGACCACAAGCGCGATCGGACCGAGATGATTGTGTTGATCACACCGCGCGTGGTGACGAACAGCGAAGACGCCAAGCAAGTAACGGACGAGTACCAGCGCAAATTCGAGTCGTTGGCACCGTTACGGTCGCCGGGTGCGGCAGCGGGTGCCGGTACGGGGGCGACGAGTACCACGGCGCATCCGTAAATGGATTGCCGCCCTCTCTTCCCCGAGGGGAGAGGGCGGCGAACTGCGGGACGGTCCTCCTGTGGGAGCGCACTTGTGCGCGACAAGCCTGCGGAGCCATACACCCCAGCGTGGCCGTCGCGCACAAGTGCGCTCCCACAGGAAAGCGCGCCATCGGATACTCAGTCGCGCCCCCAGTGGTGGCAGCCCATCGAAACGCGCGCTGCATTTCACTACCCCAGTATCATCTTCCTGATGAACGCTGCCGCATCCTTCCCCATCACTCCCCTCCTGCCCGAGATCACCACTTCTCTCGCGGCACACCCGCGCCTCGTGCTCGAAGCACCGCCCGGCGCCGGCAAAACTACCCAGGTCCCTCTGGCGCTGCTCGATCAACCTTGGCTCGCAGGCGGCAAGATCCTGATGCTCGAGCCGCGTCGCATCGCGGCGCGTGCCGCTGCGCAGTTCATGGCCAGGCAGTTGGGGGAGGAAGTGGGACGGACGGTCGGCTATCGCATCCGTTTTGAGGCGAAGGTGAGCGCGGCCACGCGCATCGAAGTGGTGACCGAGGGCATTCTCACGCGCATGATCCAGGACGATCCCGAGCTCACCGGCATCGGCGCGATCCTGTTCGACGAATTCCATGAGCGTCATCTCGCCGGCGATCTTGGCGCGGCGTTTGCGCTGGACATCCAGGGCACGTTGCGTCCGGAACTGCGCCTCGTGGTGATGTCCGCCACGCTCGACAGCGAGCGCATCGCGCAGTGGCTCGATGCACCGCGTATCAGCAGTCCGGGCCGCAGCTTTCCCGTGCGGGTGGCGTATCCCGCTGCCCGCGCGCAGGAAACCACCGAGCATCAGCTGGCACGTGTCGTACGCCTGGCCCTGGACGAAAACGAAGGCGATGTGCTGGCCTTCCTGCCCGGCCGTCGCGAGATTGCACGCACGCAGGCCGTGCTCGTCTCCTCGTTGGACGAGAACATCGACATCGTGGCGCTGCACGGCGAGTTGTCGATGGCGGAACAGCAGGCCGCACTGAGTCCGGCGGAGCCTGGCACGCGGCGCGTCGTACTCGCGACCAATGTCGCCGAATCCAGTGTCACGCTGCCGGGCATTCGCGCAGTGGTGGATAGCGGGCTGGCGCGTGAGCCGCGCTTCGATCCCAACTCTGGTTTCACGCGGTTGGAAACAGTGAACATCTCGCAGGCCTCGGCCGATCAGCGCGCCGGTCGCGCGGGTCGTGTCGCCGAAGGCACGGCCTATCGCCTGTGGCCGCAGAGCAAGCGGCTGGATGCATCGCGCACGGCGGAGATGGCGCAGGCCGAACTATCCGGTCTCGCATTGGAACTCGCCGCATGGGGCATCACTGCGGAAAGCGGCAGCACGCTGCACTGGCTCGATGCACCGCCCTCCGGCGCACTGGCCCAGGCGCGCGAGTTGCTCGTGCAACTGGCGGCATTGACAGCGGATGGCCGGATCACGCCACTCGGTCGCCGGATGCTCGAACTCGGCGCCACGCCGCGGCTCGGTGCGGCGGCCTTGCGCGCCGAGCCGGAACTGCGCGCACTCGTCGCCGATCTGCTTGCACTGATGGAAGCGCGCTCGCCGCTGCGCGGCGAGCAGGCACGCAGCGATGATTTCCGTGCCCGCGTCAGCGCATTGCACGTGTGGCGCGATCGCCACACGGCCGGTGCGCGCGGTGGCGCCGACGGCGGTGCGCTGGCCGCTATCGAGCAGGCCAGCAAGGGCTGGCGTCGGCGCCTGGACATGCGTTCAGCTGCTACAGGAGTGCCGGATAGTCACGCGGTGGGCGACCTGCTGTTGCATGCGTTTCCGGATCGCGTAGCGCGACGCGACGACGGCAATCCCTTGCGTTACACCTTGGCCAACGGCCGCGGGGCGCGCTTGCATGACAACACCGCACTGTTGGGCGAGCCCTGGCTGGTGGCGCTGGATATCCGCTTCGATGCGCGCGATAGCTTGATTCTCGCCGCTGCGCCCATCGATCCGCGTGTGCTCGAACGCGACTATCCGGCGCAGTTCAAGCGCGAACGCGCCTTGCGCTGGAACGATGAGCGCAACGCCGTCGAGGCGTTCGACGAGTATCGCTACGCCCATATCGTGCTCGAGCGCCGCAGCGTCCCGGTGAAGCCGGAAGATGCCTTGCCAGCGTTGCTTGCCGCCGTGCGCGCAAAAGGCATCGATGCCTTGCCATGGAGCGACAACGCACGCCGCTTGCGCGCACGCATGCAAGCCTTGCGCGGCTGGATGCCGGAGCTTGGCCTGCCCGACATCTCCGACGCGGCGTTGCTGAACACGCTGGAGGATTGGCTTGCGCCTTATCTCAACGGCAAGCGCCGCCTCGACGCGTTGACTGCGGAAGAACTCTCGCAGGCGCTGGGCACGCGCTTCGACTACGAGCAGCGCCGGCAACTCGATGCGCAGGTGCCGGAAAGTCTCACCGTGCCCAGCGGTATGACGCGCCGCCTGGAATACGCCGAAGGCGAAGCGCCCGTGTTGGCGGTCAAGCTGCAGGAACTGTTTGGTCTCGCCGATACGCCGCGCGTGGCGAACGGGCGCATTCCCGTCACGCTACACCTGCTGTCGCCCGCCGGCCGGCCGATCCAGGTCACGCAAGACCTCAAGGGCTTCTGGGAGCGCACCTATCCCGAAGTGAAAAAGGAACTGAAAGGCCGCTATCCGCGTCACCCTTGGCCGGACGATCCGTGGACTGCGGCGCCGACGCACCGCGCGAAGCCGCGCGGTACGTAAAGGGTACTGTAGGCGCCAAGAATGCGAGGGAGCGCAAAAGGCGCATAGCATTACCAGTGTTTTCTGGCATTCCGGGCAGGAGCGGTAAGGCAAGGTCTATCGACACTCCTTTCGCCTGCATTGTCGCTCATGCCGCGCCATACCGATCTTCGTTTCACCTTTGAACCAGCCAGTGGACTTACCTTCGATGTGCTGGCTTTCACGCTGGACGAATCGCTCAGCCAGTTATTCACGCTGACCGTCGATCTCAGCTCCGATAACCCCTCGGTGGATTTCGGCAAGTTGCTCGATCAGCCCGCGCTCTTCACTCTTTGGCGCGGCGAGCAGGCCGTTCGTTACGTGCATGGGAGCGTGTCATCCGTTAGCCAGGGGGCGACAGGGTTTAGGCGTACACGCTATTGCGTAGTCGTGGAACCACAGCTTGCACGCGCCGGACTACGCAGCGACTGGCGCATCTTCCAGCAGCAGACCGTCCCGCAGATTCTGCAAGCCGTGCTCAATCGCTCCGGCATCGTCGACGTCAGGCAGGTGCTTAGCAAGGAACACGCGGCGCACGAGTATTGCGTTCAGCCGGGCGAATCGGACCTCGACTTCTTCGCCCGGCTAAGTGCGGAAGAGGGCCTGTACTACGCCTTCGAACACGGCGAACACGGCCACCGGCTGATTCAAGGCGACGTGCTGTACACCCACGGTGTGATCACCGGCGGTCCGGTGATCTACAACGCCACGCCCGGCGGCGACCAAGCCGAGCCTTGCCTGCGCGCCTTCCGTTACAGCGAAAACGTGCGCACGGCCATCGCGACGCAACGCGACTACAGCTTTCACCGCCCCGCGTACAACCATGAAACGTGCAGTACCGGCAGCAACCTGGCCCATCAGGGTGGGGACTATGAGTATTACGGCTACCCGGGCCGTTACAAGCAAGCCGACACGGTAGGCAAGCCGTTCACGAAGACCCGTCTGCTGTCGCTGCGCCGGGACGCCCAGATCGCCGTAGTCGAGGGCGACGATGCGCGGCTGCAACCCGGGCTTGCCTTTGATCTGGAAGGCCATCCACGCGAAGCATGGGACACTGGTTGGCGCGTGCTAGGCATGGTGCACACCGGCACCCAGACCACCAGCCAGGAAGAAGACGGCGCCGAGGCCATGGTCGGCACGCTTTACAGCTACGAAGCGCAGATCATCCCCGACCGCATCGAGTGGAGACCGCCGCTCTACGCCAAGCCACGCATCGATGGACCGCAGACCGCGGTCGTGGTGGGCCCTCCGGGGGAAGAAATCTTCACCGACGAATACGGCCGCGTGCGCCTGCAATTCTCCTGGGATCGCTACGGCAACAACGACGAACACAGCTCCTGCTGGGTGCGCGTCAGCCAGAACTGGGCCGGCGCCGCCTGGGGCCATATCGCCATCCCGCGCATCGGTCAATCGGTGCTGGTGGACTACGTCGATGGCGATCCGGACCAGCCTGTCGTGACCTCGCGCGTGTACACCGCGCCCAGCCCACCGCCCTACGAACTGCCGCGCCACAAGACGCGCATGAGCATCAAGAGCCAGACCCACAAAGGAACCGGCTACAACGAATTGCGCTTCGAAGACGAGAAAGACCAGGAGGAAATCTTTGTCCACGCGCAGAAAGACCAGAACATCCACGTCAACAACGATGAAACCACCTTCGTCGGTCACGACCGCAAAGAAAACGTCGAGCACGACGAAACCATCAGCATCGGGCGTGACCGCACGGAATCGGTAGGCAACAATGAGCAGTTGACCATCGGCCGCGACCGCACGCACAAGCTTGGACAGGACTCATTCCTGACTATCGAGCGCAACCACACGATCACCCTCGGCAAGGATCGCATCGAGAACGTCGGCAACCACCGCAAGGATCAAACCACCGCCAATCACCTCAGCGATGTCGGCGGCCATGTCGAGCAGACGGTTCAGGGCCACCACAAGCTCAGCGCGGGACAGAGCATCGAGCGGAAGACGCAGCGGTACCAGTTGCAGGCGGGTGACCGCGCGGTCTTTCGCGGTCCTGGCGGCAGCATCACGCTCAGCGATGACGGTATCGCTATCGAAGGTCTGCTCATTCGCTTCAAAGGCCCCTTGCAGCAGCAGAACCACGCCGAGGGCCATTCCTTCGCCATCCAGGGTCATCCCCAAATCGGACTCGGCGACGATTTCTGCGTCACCTGCTTTTTAAGCGCCGCACTGACAGGTGCTCCCGTGGTGCCGGTATGAGCCGCACAACCTCGCCATCAGACGGCTATTTCATCTTTGACGCGGCCTTGCTGCACGGCACCGAGCCATATGACTGGTTGCAGGCGCAGCCAAACCTGCGCCGTCTTTACGACGATCTTGGAGAGCAAGCTGGTACCGTCGGGCCTCTTCTCATCCAGGCCACGCCGGATGTCATCGATCTGGCACAAGCGCTCGCTGGCTGCGGCGATGCGCGGCGCTTCGCCTGTGGACTGTTGATCTGCCGCTCTTCTACCGCTGTGCTTGAGCGGCATCTGCGCCAGTTGCGCCATCTCGCCACACACGATGATCAGCAGTACTACTTTCGCTGCGCCGACAGCCGCGCCGTCCAGGCCGTCTGGGACGTGCTCGACGCGCGGCAACAAGCCGACATGATCGGTCCGCTCGCCTCCTGGGAAATCATCACCCGACGAGGCCCTGTTCAACTGCTGCCGGCAAGCGGTTCAGCGCAGCCGTCCACTCCAGCGGCACTACCACTCGTGCTCTCTTCGATGCAGTGGCACAACCTGCTGGACGCCTCTCGCTGTGGCCAATTGATGGAAGCCACTTACGACGCGCTCGCAGGTGCGCCTAGCCAAGGCGACGAATGGCAGCACGAGCAGTGGACCGCGCAGACCATCGCCTGGCTGCGGCGCCTACGCATCGACAGCGTGCCGTTGCAGGTGGTCACCAATCAGGTGATGTGGCAAACCGCCGGCATCATTTATCTCCAGGCGCCTTACGAGGCGGCATTGCGCGACGCCAAAGTCACCGGCCGAGTGGATCGGCTATTGGCCTTCTCCCGGGTCAGTCGCAGCAGGTCCTCGTGATCGGTGCACGTGAGATGAGGCAGTGGATGCTGGCCTTGTGGCTTTGCGTTGGCTTGGCAGCTTGCCGTGAGCCGCAGGAAGACACCGTGGGTGCGGGACTGACCGGCATCGATCATCTGGCCGATCACCTGAGCGTGCAGGAGTTTTCGGTGGATGGGCATAGTGGGTTTCAGGCGGGCAAGGGAGGAAGCATGGTGTGCTGCGTGTCGCTGCCGCGGCAATGGCATCCGGGCATGAGCGTGATGGTGCGTTGGAATGTGACCAACTGGCGCGATTGCCACGGCGAAGAGTTTGAGCGCCGCGTACCGGTGGAGCGCTATGACGAGGTTGGAACGGTATGGGTGCACTTTCTGTCGGATGGCTCGGTGCGAGTGGTATCCGCCAATCCGGGCCCAGGAAATCCAGCTTATGCCGGGCCACACGATCCCATTCCGCAGAAGTTTCCGTGGAAAAACAGGGAATGGATCGCTCGCTGTTTCGGTGAGCAGAAGGCCAAGGAGATTTTCAATGACTGAGATCTTTCAAGTTCATCCGCATCGACTTGGAGCACCCAGGGAGCACGCGGTATGCCACGGATGACACGCAAGCTGGCTTGGTGGCTGCTGATGGTTTGGCTATGCAGCGGCGTGGCCGCGTGTCGCGAGCCGCAGGAAGACACCGTGGGTGCGGGACTGACCGGCATCGATCATCTGGCCGATCACCTGAGCGTGCAGGAGTTTTCGGTGGATGGGCATAGCGGGTTTCAGGCGGGCAAGGGAGGAAGCATGGTGTGCTGCGTGTCGCTGCCGCGGCAATGGCATCCGGGCATGAGCGTGATGGTGCGTTGGAATGTGACCAACTGGCGCGATTGCCATGGCGAAGAGTTTGAGCGCCGCGTACCGGTGGAACGCTATGACAGGGTGGGAACATTGTGGGTGCACTTTCTGGCAGATGGTTCGGTCAGGGTGGTGTCCTCCAATGCTGATCCGGGCGCCGCCGACTACCCCGGTCCAAGTGATTCCATTCCGCAGAAATTTCCGTGGGCCAACAGGGAATGGGTTGCTCGCTGTCTCGGTGAACAGAAGGCCAAGGAGATTTTCAATGACTGAGATCTTTCAAGTTCATCCGGCAGGTCACACGCCCGGTGTGATGCCGGTGTTTCCGCAAGCGCTACCACGAGGCGAGCGATGCGAACTACCTTTGAATATCAGTGTGTTCTTTGATGGCACCGGCAACAATCGCAATTGGGATGAGGCCGACAGCTGCAGCGTGGGCTTGGGTATGACACAACTGGCCTATCGCAAGGAAAGCAACGTCGCTCGCCTGTTTGCGGCGTATCCGGATCGTCCTGAGCTTGGCTATTACCGCCTGTATATCGAAGGTGCAGGTACGCCATGCGGTCCCATCGGTGAAGACAAGCCAGCCAAGTTCGGCATGGGCTTCGGCGAAGGCTGCGAGGGGCGTATCTATCATGGCCTGTTGTTTGTTCTGAATGCCATTCATCGCTCCATTGCAAAACACGCGCTATTCGAGCCTGAAGCCATCAAAGCCATGTGCCGCAATAGCAGGCGCCATTTGCGATCGGACGGCACGCTCACACGCCTGGAAGGCGGCGTGGATGACGTGCTTGCGTTGAAGCCCTGGGACATGGACGAGATCGGTGGATTGCTGAGCGATGGCGCCACGGGTGACCGTCGCCACGCGCTCCGCTTTCTACGCAAACATGCGGCGGTCATTGGCGAACGCGTGGCGGGAACATCTAAGCCCTCGCTGATCTCGATCATCATCGATGTGTTCGGCTTCTCCCGTGGCGCCATGCAGGCGCGCGTGTTCTGCAACTGGCTGGCGGAACTGTTCGAAGGCGACAAGCTTTGCGGCGTCTCGGTGACGATACGTTTCCTGGGCATCTTCGATACGGTCAGTTCGGTGGGGCTGGCCAATCGCACGCTGCCGTTCGACTTGAGCAATGGCCATTGTGGTTGGGCCACGCCGGAGGCGCTGCGCATCTCGCCCAAGATCAAGCAGTGCGTGCACTACATGGCCATGCACGAGAACCGCGCCAGCTTTCCGGTGGAGTCGGTGCGCGGGCCGGATGGCGTGATGCCGCCCAACTGTGTGCAGTACCTGATGCCCGGCATGCACTCGGATACCGGCGGTGGCTACGGACCCAACGATCAGGGCCGTTGCCCCAGTGGCCATCACAGCGACCGCCTGTCGCAGATGCCGCTGGAGTTGATGTATCAAGCCGCGCGTACCGTGGGCGTGCCGCTCGCCCGAGCAAACGCATTGTTAGTGCAGGAGTCAAACTACGACCCCTTCGAAGTCCACCCCGATGTTCGCCAAGCCTATAACAACTTCATCAACGCGGTGCCGCGCAGCGGCACTGCGTCGCAATACTTGCTGGCCTATCTGGCCTGGCGCTATCAGGTACGCGAGGTCTACGGCACTAAGTTGTCCTGGCTGGCCCGCGCCGATGCGCAAGACCGGGAAGACTTGATTGGTGCCAACAACACCTTGCTAGCGGATATCCAAGTTCTGGATGCCACCGACACCGCGTGGTCCGCCGCCTGGCATGACGCGCTATCGCGCACGCCGCTGGTCAAGTATGTGATGGGCGATACCGGCCGTGCGGCGCGCAAGCTGGCCGAGGATGCGCGCGATCTGCTGGCCAATCTGCGCGCTCACGCCATACTGGGCACGCCGGATAATCCCGAGCTTTTCACGCCGCAAGCTTTTCTGTTTGCCAATTACGCCCACGATTCCTATGCCGGCTTCAAACCCTTCGACACCAAGTTCGGCTGGACCGGCTGCTTCGACTTCATCCCTGGAAGTTGGGAGCCGGAAGGCTATCTGCGCTATCGGCGTTTCTACTCAGGTGACAACACGGCGCGTACCGGCGCCTTGCCCGCACCGCCGCCGCCCGCACCGAGCGAATGGGAAATCCAGCGGCAGCAGATACAGCACCACATCGATAACAACGGTATCGGCTTCTAGGGGACAGAAGCTGCGTCGCCGTGATCGGGCGACGCGGTGGTAGCGCCCGTCATTCCGGCGCAAGCCGGAATCCCTTGGACGCTCGCTCTGGTTATCGCGATGCGTTGATGTGCTCTTTCGTGAAGGTCGGACGTGGTCGCTACTGGATTCCGGCCTGCGCCGGAATGACGAGCTAAGGTGCGCGCTTCATTGCGAGCCAAAAAAAAGCTGCCGCCCTTTCGGTGCGGCAGGTTTTCTCAAACCAGCGCCGAACCCTCAGCGCCCGATATCGCGCAACTTCTTCCCGCTCAACAGGTTGCGTTCGATCTGCTCCAGCGTCACGCCCTTGGTTTCCGGAATCAGCCAGAAGGTGAGCAGGATGAAGACCGCGTTGAGCGCAGCGTACATCCAGAACGTGCCGGCATTGCCGATGCTGTTGAGCAGGCTGAGGAAGGTGAAGCCCACGATCATGTTGCAGATCCAGTTGGTGAACGTGGACACGCCGATGCCGAAGTCGCGCCCCTTGAGCGGCTGGATTTCCGAGCACAGGGTCCAGATCAGCGGGCCGGCGGACATGGCGAAGCCGACGATGAAGATCAGCAGCATCGTCACGGTGAAGATCTGCGCGCTGTGGTCGTGGATGCCGTTGTGCATCATCGTGCCGACCACGCCCAGGCCGACGGCCATCACGGTGAAGCCGGTATAGAGGATGGGCTTGCGGCCCCAGCGGTCGATCAGCGCGATGGCGATGAAGGTGGCCAGGACGTTGGTGAGGCCGACCAGGGCGGTGAACCACATCTGCGCCGAGGTGTCGTAACCCATTTCCTTGAAGATGCGCGGCGCGTAGTACATCACCACGTTCATGCCGGTGAACTGCTGCATCAGCTGCAGAAGCACGCCCAGCCACACCGAGCGGCGGAAGTTGCGGTTCTCGGCGAACAGGTGCCAGCCGCGCTGCGGGGTCTTCAGCTGTTCTTCGATGTCGGCTGTTTCGCGGGCGACCACGGCGCGGTCGCCGCGCAGGCGCTGCAGCACATCGATCGCTTCCTCACGGCGACCGCGCATCAATAACCAGCGCGGGCTGTCGGGAAGAAACAACACGCCGAGCAGGAACAGCGCGCCGGGAATCGCGATGATGCCGAGCATCCAGCGCCACGCACCGTTGTAGCTGAAGGCGGTGTCTGAAAGAAAAGCGACGAAGATGCCGATGGTGATCATCAGCTGATAGGTCGAGATCATCGCGCCGCGGATATGTTCCGGCGCCACTTCGGCCAGGTACAACGGTGCGGTAAAGGAAGCGATGCCGATGGCCAGGCCCAGTACCACGCGCGCGGCGATCAGCGTTTCCGGCGACCAGGCGAAGCCCGAGAGCAGCGAGCCAATCACAAACAAGATAGCGCCGAGTACGAGCGAGCGCTTGCGTCCCAGATGTCCCGACAACCAGCCGGCAGCGAGCGCGCCCACGGCGGCACCGAACATCATCGAACTGACGATCCATTCGATGGTGTGATCGCTGACTTTGTATTCGGCCTGGATAAACTGGCTGGCGCCGGAGATGACGCCGATATCGAGGCCGAACATCAGGCCCGCCAGCGCGGCAAGCACGCAGACGAACACGACAAAGGCCTTGGATGACGTCGCTGTCGACGTAATGGCTTGGGCATTCATTGCTAAAACTCCCCCGCAAGCGGTGATGGTGTTTCTATGAGCTTTCGTAGGTGAGCCGCTATCCCTATGCGGCGGCGATGACGTGTGGCGGCGGCCCCGCAAAACGCGGTTCCGGCATGCCACGAAAACCTGCATCGGCGAAGAACAAGGCGCCGGCATACGGTTGATCTGCAAGCGAGGCCGCGTCGAGGCCGTCGCGCGCACTGGTGATGTAGAGCGTGGAGAAATCGGTGCCGCCGAACGCCGGCTTGGTCGGTTGCGAGGCCGCCACTTCGACGATGCGATCGAGCTGCCCCTGTGGTGTGTAACGCACCACGCGGCCCAATCCCCATTGGGCGTTCCACAGGCCGCCGTCGCGGTCGACGGCGGAGCCGTCGGGTTCGCCGCGTTGATCGTCCAGGGTGACGAAGTTGCGCACGTTGTCGACGCGGTCGCCGTAGTCGCAGCACTGGATGCGGCGCGTCGGCGAATCGCAGAAATACATGGTGCCGCCATCGGGACTGAACGCGATGCTGTTGCTTATCGCCACACCGGGAAGGGGCAGGCGCTCCAGCGTCAGATCGTGATTCAGCCGATAGAAGCCGCCCACGGCTTGCTTCGGACCGGCGGCCGGCTCATGCAGCGTGCCGAACACGAAACGGCCCTGGCGATCGCAGGCGCCATCGTTCAGCCGCGTCGGCAGATCGGCTTCCACGTCGGTGACGGGGACCATTGCCTGCGTCGAGGGATGAAAGAACGCGAGGCGCGATTCGAGTCCCAGCAGCAGCCAGCCGTCGGCATCGCAGAGTGCGAAGCTGCCGAGCCGCTCCGGCATGGTCCACTGATGCAGGGCGCCGTCATGCGGACGATAACGCCATAGGGTGGAGGCGTGGATATCGGTCCAGTACAACACCTGCCCACGATCGCACCAGGTGACGCCTTCGCCTAGCGTGTTGTGTACCTGCATGGCGACGGCCGCGCGCACGTTCATACCCAGCCACCGTCCACGATGAAATCCTGTCCGGTGCACATGGCGCTGTCGTCGGCGGCGAGGAACAGCGCGGCGCGCGCCAGGTCGTCGGCCATCAGGTAACCGGGCATGCACTGCACGCGCGCAATCTCCGCTTCGCCGTCGGCATCGAGCCAGAGGCGGCGCTGCTTTTCGGTGATCACCCAGCCCGGCACCAGCGCGTTGATGCGAATGCGGTCATGCCCCAGTTCGCGCGCGAGACCGTTGACCAGTCCATGCACGGCGGATTTCGCCATCGCATACATCGGGTAGCCAGCATTCTTCTTCATCCAGCCGGTGGAGCCGAGGCAGATCACCGAGCCGCCGCCCAGCGAGCGCATGTCGTCGCGCACGGCCTGGGTGGCGAAATATTGATGGCGAAGATTGATCGCGATGTTCTGGTCGAATTCGGCGGCCGTGGTGCTGCCGAAGGCATGGCGCACGTCGTTCGCGGCGTTGTTCACCAGCACGCCGATGGGGCCGTGCACTTCGCGCGCCGTGGCGATGGCTGCTTCCAGGGCATCGAGTTGGGTGACATCGCAGCGCACGAACAACGGGCGATGCTCGCAGGCGGCAAGACTCGCCGCGAGCTGCTCGCCGTTCGGCTGATCGATGTCGATGAACGACACGCGCGCACCCTGCCTCGCGAACTGCTCCACGAACGCCGCGCCGATGCCGGTGGCGCCGCCGGAGATGAAGACGTGGCGGTCGGCAAGGCTGGGGTAGGTCGCGAACGTCATGCTTACCACTCCGCCACGCTGCCGTCGGCGTGGCGCCAGATCGGGTTGCGCCAGCGATGGCCCACCGCCGCGCGTTCGGCCACGTATTCCTCGTTCACCGAAATGCCCAGGCCCGGGCCATTGGGGATGGCGACGAAGCCATCCTTGTACGAGAACACGCTGCGATCCGTCACGTAGTCGAGCAGATCGTTGCCGGCGTTGTAGTGGATGCCCAGGCTCTGTTCCTGGATGAAGGCGTTGTGGCACACCGCATCCAGCTGCAGGTTCGCGGCGAGCGCGATCGGGCCGAGCGGGCAGTGCAGCGCGAGGGCCACGTCATAGGCTTCGGCCATGGCGGCGATCTTGCGCGTTTCGGTGATGCCACCCGAGTGCGAGGGATCGGGCTGGATGATGTCCACGCCGCCCATCTGCAGCACGCGCTTGAAGTCGTAGCGCGTGTACAGGCGCTCGCCGAGTGCAATCGGCGCGGGCGAGATTGCGGCCAGTTCCGGCAGTGCTTCGAGATGATCGGAAAGCACCGGCTCTTCGATGAACATCAGTTTGTACGGCGCCAGTTCGCGCATCAGCACCTTGGCCATCGGCTTGTGCACGCGGCCGTGGAAGTCCAGGCCGATGCCGATATGCGGGCCCACCGCATCGCGGATCGCCTGCACGTTTTCGATCACCAGCTCGACCTTGTCGTGCGTATCGACGTATTGCAGTTCTTCCGTGGCATTCATCTTCACCGCGGTGAAGCCGCGCGCCACCGCTTCCTTGGCGGCACGCGCGGTGTCGGCCGGGCGGTCGCCGCCAATCCACGAGTACACGCGGATGCGATCGCGCACCGGGCCGCCGAGCAGCTGATGCACCGGCTGGTTGAGATCCTTGCCCTTGATGTCCCACAACGCCTGGTCGATGCCGGCGATGGCGCTCATCAACACCGGGCCGCCGCGATAGAAGCCGCCGCGATACATCACGTTCCACAGGTCTTCGATGTGGCGCGGGTCCTTGCCGACCAGGTAATCGGACAGCTCGTCCACCGCCGCCGCCACGGTATGCGCGCGACCTTCGACGATGGGCTCACCCCAGCCGACGATGCCCGCATCGGTCTCGATGCGCAGGAACAACCAGCGCGGGGGAACGAGGAAGGTAGTGAGGCGAGTGATCTTCATGCATGCGATCCTTTTGCAACAGAGTGGCTGCGCCAGGCGTCGGCGAAGGCGCGCGCACGCGTCGCGACATCGCTGGCCGGGCGGCCGGGAGCGTAGAGAGACGAACCGATGCCGAAGCCGCCCGCGCCAGCGGCAAGCCACGGCCCCATGTTGTCCGGCGCGATGCCGCCTACCGGCAACACGGCGAGATCCTTGGGTAGCACGGCGCGCCAGGCCTTGAGCACGGCGGGGCTGGCTTGTTCGGCGGGGAAAAGCTTCAGCGCGTCGGCACCGGCGGCGAGCGCGGCGAATGCTTCGGTTGGCGTGGCGACACCCGGCACGCAGTAGAGACCCGCCTCCTTGGCAGCGCGAATCACGGCGACGTCGGCATGCGGCATCACGATCAGGCGGCCACCGGCATCGGCGACTTTCTTGACGTTGGCCGGATCGAGCACGGTGCCCGCGCCCACCAGGTATTCATCACCCAATGTCTCGCTCATACGCCGGATGCTCTCGAACGGCTGCGGCGAATTGAGCGGCACTTCCAGCATGCGAAAGCCGGCGTCCACCAACACGCGACCGATCTCGACCGATTCGTCGGGCGTCAGGCCGCGCAGGATGGCGACGAGGGGGAGGGGATCGAGCCAAGCCTTCATGGGTTCATGCCGTTGCTTGCGTGGGGATCAGGCCGGCCGCCGCGGCGATGCGCCAGAGGCCGTGCGAGGTGGTGGCGTCGGGGGCTTGCCGGATAGTGAGCCCGAAGATGTCCGCCGCCTTGAGGTAGCGATCACAAAGGGCGCCTTCGCCAACCATCTGTACGCTCGACGACGCGTCGGCCCAGCCGGCGGCGACTGCGATGCGCAGCTCGTCGCCAATCAGCAGTCCGGAGAGATAGTCGGCGACGGAGGTGGCTGCCAGCGATCCATCGAGCATCAAGGTGCGCGCGGAAAACACCCGCGACAACGCGCCGGCCGCACCGCTGTCGCGCGCCGTGCCGACGCCGCGACGAAACGCGTTCTCGTCATCGACGGCTGGCGGCAGCGAAGCGCCGAGGATCGAATGCTGGGTCAGCAACGCAAACAGCTCGCCCGTCATCACCGTGGCGAAACCGGTCATTTCGCCGTCGCGCAGCGACACCCACTTGCTGTGCGTGCCCGGCAACAGCAGGCAGCCGTGGCGGGCGATCTCGGGCGATTGCACCAGCACGCCGACGACTTGCGTTTCCTCGCCGCGCATCACATCCGGACGCGACGGATCGCGCAACCCCGGCACCAGATGCAGCGTGCGTCCCGCAGCGTTCAACGTGGTCAGTGCACCGGCGAGACGATCCACGCTGGTGGGCGTATCCAGATAAGGCACTTCCAACCAGCCGTTGCGACTGCCCACCATGCCGCACGCCAGCACGGGCACGTCGGGCCATTGCGCGACCGCCTGTTCGAACGCCGCGGGAAAGCCGCCTTCGGGCAGCTGCCGTATGCCATAGGGAAGCGCGCGCTTTTCCAGCACCTGGCCCTGACCGTCATAACGGTAAGCACGCAGGTGCGTGCTACCCCAGTCCAGGCCGATAAGACAGGTGGTCACGCGCTAGCCTTCTTGCGCGCCTTGCCTCGGCTACGGTGCAGGTTGGTCTGCGAATCGGCGATCATCGCCTGCATGGTCTTGCGCGCGACTTCCGGCTGCTTGCGCTTGATCGCTTCGAGCACCTTCTGGTGATACGGCAGCGAATACTTGAAGTCGCTGGCACTGCGCGCCGACAGGGTGAAGAACGTGCCCAGCGCCGTTTCGATCACCGAGAACAGCGACTGCATCAATTCGTTGCCGGTGGCGTGCAGCACCGCGTCGTGGAACATCAGGTCGGCGGTGGACCACTCGTCCAGCGTCTGCGCGGCATCCATGGCGTTGTACGCCTCTTCGATGTGCGCCAGCTGCGCGGTCGTGCGACGACGCGCGGCGGCAGCGGCGGCGGCCGGCTCGATGATCTCGCGCATCTCCACCAGCTTGTCGACGAAGTCGTCCGTCGGCATGGAGGCGCAGCGCCAGGCCAGTACGTCGGCGTCCAGCTGGTTCCACGAGCGCTCTTCCAGCACGCGGGCGCCCACGCCGGTGCGCGATTCGATCAGGCCCTTCGCCGAGAGCACCTTCAACGCCTCGCGCAAGGCGGTGCGGCTCACCTGCAGGCTTTCGGCGAGGGTTTCCTCGCGCGGCAGGATCTCGCCCGGCTTCACCTTGCCGCTGACGATGCGCAGCCCGATCTCGTGCATGACATGCCCGTACAGGCTACGAACTGCGATCGGCTTCTTCATGAAATCCTCTGACCCCTGGCCCTGACGAAGGGTGATCCGTGCGCGTGCAGGCATATTGGAAGCGCCCGATTCGATTGTCATACAAACCGACTATAAGCAACTTGGGTGGCGGATGCCAAGGTGTTTTGCATCGATTTTTTCATGCGCCGGTGCTGGATGGGTCATCGCGGGTAGGAACATGCGATGACGCAATGCAGAAAGTTCTCATCCGCATGACGCCGGCCGCGCCAACGTGGTCGCCTCCGAACATCGCATGAAAGCGCCGCTTTGCGTTTTTTCGAGCAGGCCACTTCGCGCAATGCCGCATCGCACCAAGAAAAATTTCGGTGCCGATGAACACTTGCACGATAATCATACAATGTGATTGCATGCGGTCCATCGTGATACGCCGAAGGGGACACCAGGGACATGCAGCGTGCAGGTTTGATGGCTTCGATTCTAGGCCTGGCGACGTTGTCGATGGCTGCGCATGCGGCTGACGCCAAGCGCGAGACCTTCGGCAGCATGCCCGACGGCCGCAAGGTGGATGCGGTGGTGCTGAGCAATGCGCACGGCATGACGGCGCGCATCATCGCGCTGGGTGCGAGCATCCAGTCGCTGGCCACGCCGGACCGCAACGGCAAGAGCGCGAACATCGCCCTGGGTTATGCGACGCTCGCCGACTACCTCGGCAATCCCCAGTATTTCGGCGCCACCGTGGGCCGCTATGCCAACCGCATTGCCAAGGGCAAGTTCACCCTGGACGGGCATGCCTATAGCGTGCCGGTCAACAACGGCGTCAATTCGTTGCACGGCGGCAGCAAGGGTTTCGACAAGGTGCTGTGGACGGTGGGCGAGGTGAAGCACGACGCCGACAAGGCCAGCGTGACGCTCAGCTATGCCAGTCCCGACGGCGACATGGGGTATCCGGGCAAGCTCACCGCCACGGTGACCTACACGCTCGACGAAGCGAACCATCTTTCCATCGACTACCGCGCCACCACCGACAAGACCACCATCGTCAATCTCAGCAACCACGCCTACTGGAACCTCTCTGGCGAGGGTTCGGGCAGTGTGATGGAGCATCGCCTCACCATCCCTGGCGAAGCCTACCTGCCGGTGGATGCGGGTTCGATTCCGACTGGCGAGATCCGCAAGGTCGCCGGCACACCGTTCGATTTCCGCCAGGCCAAGCCGATCGGTCGCGACATCCGTACCAACGACGTCCAGTTGCTCAACGGTCACGGCTACGACCACAACTGGGTGATCAGCAAGGACGAAGCGCCCGCGCTGCGCGTCGTAGCGCGAGTGGAAGATCCGGCCTCCGGCCGCGTGCTGACGCTCAAGTCGAGCAAGCCCGGTCTGCAGTTCTACTCGGGGAATTTCCTCGACGGCACCACCGTGGGTACCGGCGGTCACGTCTACCGCCAGGGCGATGCCTTCGTGCTGGAACCGCAGCTCTACCCGGACACGCCCAACCAGGCGTCGTTCGGTTCGGCACGGCTGGAGCCGGGCCATGAGTACCGAAACCTGATCGTGTACGAGTTCACCACCGAGTCGGCGCGCGGAGCGCACTGACCCAACGAACAGTCGCTGCAAGGACGCTCGCGAGGGCGTCCGTAGGGTCGCTTTGTCTCCAAAACAAGGCGGCCGCGCATAACCAATGCGTCGCTCGAGTCCGTCGCGACGCCACCTGAGGGAGAGCAGATGAAGTACGCATTGTTGGCAGTGGCCATGGGTCTGGCGGCAACGTTCGCCGCGCCGTCCCATGCGCGCGACGCGTCGCAACGCTGGACGCCCGCGGAAGCCAAGGCCTGGTATGCCAAGCAGCAGTGGCCGCTGGGCAGCAACTACCTGCCGGCGAACGCCATCAACCAGCTGGAGATGTGGCAGGCCGACACGTTCGATCCCGCGCGCATCGACCAGGAGTTCGGCTGGGCACAACAGGCCGGCATGACCACCATGCGCGTGTTCCTGCACGACTTGTTGTGGCAGCAGGATGCGGCGGGCTTCAAGAAGCGCATCGACAGCTTCCTCACCATCGCCAACAAGCACGGCATCAAGCCGATCTTCGTGCTGTTCGATTCGTGCTGGGATCCGGAGCCGAAGCTCGGCCCGCAGCACCCGCCGATTCCCGGCGTGCACAACTCCGGCTGGGTGCAGAGCCCGGGTGTGGCGATGACCGATCCCAGTCAGTACCCGCGCCTCGAGCAGTACGTGAAGGACATCGTCGGCAGCTTCGCCAAGGATCAGCGCATCCTGGCATGGGACGTGTGGAACGAACCGGATAACCCGGGCGGCGGCAACTACGACGCCAGGGAACCCAAGGACAAGGAAGGCCACGTCGCCAAGTTGCTGCCGCAGGTGTTTGCCTGGGCGCGCAGCGCGGCGCCGGTGCAGCCGCTCACCAGCGGTGTCTGGCATCACGACGACTGGTCCGATCCTGCCAAGCTCAATGCTGTCGAGCGCACGCAGATCGAGCAGTCCGACGTGATCAGCTTCCACGACTACAGCTGGCCGGAAACCTTTGCCGGCCGCGTGAAGCAGCTGCAGACGTATGGACGTCCGTTGATCTGCACCGAGTACATGGCGCGAGGCAATGGTTCGACCATCGACGGCATTCTTCCGATCGCCAAGAAGGCCGACGTGGGCATGGTCAACTGGGGTTTCGTGGTCGGCAAATCGCAGACCAACATGCCGTGGGATTCGTGGCAGCGCCCGTACACCATGGCGCCGCCGACGCTGTGGTTCCACGACCTTTTCCATGCCGACGGCAAGCCTTATCGCCAGCGCGAGATCGACATTCTGCGCTCGCTGTCGCACGCGCCTCGCGGTGTCGTGCCGGCGGATGCGTTGAGCTACCCCTTGTCGGCGGGAGCGACATCGCGCTGACCAACGAAGGACCTACCCACGCGCCGCGAAACCCCACGCTGGCGATACCCATAACGACAGCGTCGGCACGACTGACGCTGCATGCCCCCGAGTGAAGAGATGATTCGCACCCACATTCAACGCAGCCTGCTTGCCGCCGCCATCGCCGCCGTCTTCAGCGTGGCGCATGCCGCCGACACCACCGCAGCGAACAGCGACGAACCGCAGCAGAACGGCACGGCCACGACGACGCAGACCGCCACCGACGCCAAGCCGGCCAAGAAGCCCAGCACGGCGGCCGGCATCGCGGCACAAACCGAGGCCTCGACGCAGAACGCCCAGAACCTGGCCGGCGTGACGGTGACGCCGCTGCGCGACAGCCTGAAGACCGCGCAGTCGATCAAGCAGGATTCCCCGCTGATCGTCGATTCGATCGTGGCCGAGGACATTGGCAAGCTGCCGGACAACAGCGTGGCCGACGCACTGCAGCGCGTGACCGGCGTGCAGGTGGCGCAGGGTTTCCAGGGTGAGACCACCTCGGTGGTGATCCGCGGTCTGCCCAATGCGGTGACCACGCTCAACGGCCGCGAAATCTTCAGCTCGGGCGGCCGCGAGTTCTCATTCCAGGATCTGCCCGCCACGGCGGTGAGCGGTCTGGACGTGTACAAATCCACCGATGCCACCATGGTGACCGGCGGCATCGCGGGCACGGTGGACATTCGCACCTTCCGCCCGTTCGACTTCCCGGGCTTGAAGGTCGCTGCCACGCTGACCGAGACCAATCAGGAATATGGCGCGCATACCGATCCCACCGCGAGCTTCCTGATCAGCAACCGTTGGCATACCGATGCCGGCGAATTCGGTGCGCTGCTCAACACCGGCATCACCACCATGCACTACGACTACAACGTGTCGTACGTGGACAACAACCTCACGCGCGTGGCGACCGATGGTTCGAACAACCCCATCCGTACGCCCAACGGCGATCTGGTGGTGGCGCAGAACCAGTTCGGCGCGAACTACAACGTGGGTTGGCGCAAGCGCCCGGAAATGAACTACGCGCTGCAGTGGAAACCCAACGACAACACCGAAGTCTACGTGGAAGGCCTCTACACCTGGCTTTCCGATCAGTACAACCAGCCGTATTACTTCTCCGGTCCGCAGAATGTGGTGGCGCCGTCGGCGTATACGGTGAGCGGCTCGTGCTTCCCGGTCGGCACGCCCGGTTCGCCGTACTACGGCCAGACCATCTGCCCGACCACCAGCGCGTCGTATACCGGCAACTACTACGCTGCCACCAGTACGCAGGCGCATCAGGACTGGGGCCACAACATCCAGAACGCGATTGGCCTGAAGTGGCATGGCGACAAGCTCAATCTGTCGACCGACCTCACGCGCAACGCCTCGAGCTACCAGAACCAGCGTTTCGTCATCGATACCTTCCTCGATGCCTCCTCGTCGCCACTGACCACGTACTACAACTATCCGAACACCTGGGGCCTGGCCGGCACACCGCAGATGAACCCGGCCAATTACTACCTCAACGGTCTGTACCAGCAGTGGAACAACAACCGGGCGACGCAGACGGCCTGGCGCTTCGATGGCGACTACAGCTTCGATAGCAGCTTCTTCAACTCGATCAACTTCGGCGCGCGCTATGCCAATACCAACGCGCAGGCGACCGGCGCGCAGTTCGACCAGGGTCCTCCGGGCGGCGCCTACCTGCCCGATGGTTCGCCCAATCCGGCCAACAACGTGCTCGGCCTGTTCGGTCAGCAGTACTTCTGCAACGTGCCGCGCACGGCGGCGGTGCCTGGCAGTGCGCTCACCGGGTGCTACAACTATCTGTTGAACAATGCCGATGCGCTGCGCCAGTTCTATGGTCTGGCGCCAGGCAACCTGCCGGCACAGGATGGCCAGTACTTCGACATCACCGAGAAGACCTACTCGCTCTACGGCCAGCTCAACTACGGCAACGAGATGTTCGGCCTGCCGTACGACGGCGTGATCGGTGTGCGTCTGGAAAAGATCAATCGCGATCTCAATGCCTTCACGTATGACAGCTCCACCCAGCTGTATTCGCCGATCGGCTTGAACACCAGCCAGCGCACCGCGCTGCCGAATGCGACCTTCAACCTGCATCTGCGCGACAACCTGCAGATGCGCCTGTCGGCCGGCAAGACGCTGCAGTATCCGGACTTCACCCAGCTCAATCCGTCGCTCTCGCTCAGCCCGCCGACCGCCAACACCATCGCCACCGGCGCAGGTGGCAACGCGTACCTGAAGCCGACCAAGTCGACCAACTACGACGCCACGCTGGAATGGTATTTCAGCGATGTGGGCTCGCTCACCGGCGGCGTGTTCTATCACGACATCACCGGCTACATCGAAAACTACACGTTCGAGCAGAACATCGGCGGTATCACCTATCTGATCTCCGGTCCGCAGAGTGCGGGTTCGGGCCATCTGGAAGGCGCGGAACTGGGCTACACGCAGTTCTTCACCTCGCTGCCGGGGGCGCTCAGCGGCCTGGGCTTCCAGGCCAACTACACCTACATCGACAGCAAGCTGAAGACGCCCTCGATGACCGGCGACGGTTTCATCAGTGCTCCGTTCCAGAACGTCTCCAAGAACAACTACAACCTCGTGCTGATGTACGAGAAGTACGGCGTATCGGCGCGACTGGCTTACAGCTATCGCAGCCGCTATCCGGAGTTCTTCCTCGCGGCGAGCAGCGTGCTGGGCAACAACGCGCAGATGTACGACGTGCCGGCCAGCGAACTCGATCTTTCGATTGGCTACGACATCAACAAGTACTTCACCGTGGTGTTCAACGCCACCAACCTGCTCGGCAAGGATTTCCATTCCTATGCCGGTTCGGGCAAGTCGATGCCGCAGGATCTCCGTTACCAGGACCGCTCGGTCGGTCTTGGCGTGCGCTTCAAGCTGTAAAGCAGACCACGCCCCGTGCTTCGCGTGATGAAGCACGGGGCCACCACCCTGGAGCAATGTACGGTGAAAGCTGGCAAGTCGCGTCGATGGGGATGGCTTAGCGGTCTCTGGCTGCTGGCCCTGCCGTGCGCGGCCGAAACGTTCACCAACCCCGTGTTCGTGGGGCAGGACCCATGGGTCACCTATGAGGACGGGGTGTACTACTACAGCAGCTCCCATTGCGGCGTGGCGGAGATCTGCGTCAAGCAGTCGCGCACTCTGACGGGTTTGGCCACCGCGCCATGGCAAGGGCTCTGGACGCCCCATCGCGGCAGCGATCCGAATGGCAAGGAGATCTGGGCGCCCGAGCTGCACCGCGTGAATGGCCGCTGGGTGATCTACTACGCGGCAGACGATGGCGACAACAATCACCACCGCCTGTTTGCCTTGACCTCGGATGGCAAGGGCAACGGCCTGGGCCAATTCACCGAAGCGGATACCGGCTTGCCGCACGGCCAGCTCGATGCTTCCACCGACCACTGGGGCATCGATCCCAATGTGTTTACGGCAGCGGACGGCAAGCTGTATCTCACCTGGTCCTGCACCAATCAAGGCGACTCGGCATTTCCGCAACGCATCTGCCTGGCACCGATGCGCGACGCCGTGCACGTGGACGGGCCCACGGTGTTTCTGTCGACGCCGACGGAAGCGTGGGAAACGCGTGATAAACCGATCCAGGAAGGCCCCGTGGGTTATGCCCGCGAGGGTCGCACCTATATCACGTACTCAGGCAGCGCCAGCTGGATCCCCAATGACTATGCGGTGGGTCTGCTGACGCTGGGTAAGGGCGGCTCGCCGCTCGATGCGTCGGCGTGGCACAAGTCCGGCCCGATCTTCGACCACCACGGCAAGGTCTACGGTCCGGGTTCGGTGGTGTTCGTGCCTTCGCCGGACGGCAAGCAGGCGTGGAACGTGTATCACGCCATCGAGCGCCTGGACTGCTCGCCTGCTTACGCCTGCCGCGATATCCGCATGCAGCCCATGCGCTTCGATGCGCTGGGCGCGCCTTTGCTCGGCACGCCGGTGGATCCGGGCGTGGCGATTGAGAAGCCTTCGGGCGACGACGCGGCGGCGAAGCGATGAACGTGCTTCCGCATCGACCACCACCGATCGATGGTTCCCCCCTGACCGGGCGCGCCGCTGGCTGCGCAACCTCCTCCCGCGCAATCCGCGTGCGCGCCCCGGTCAACTTTTTGTTCGCTCTCGCGCTGGTCGTTGCCAGCGCACTGGCTGCACCCGCGGCCATGGGCGCCGAAGGAACGTGGACGACCGCGTGGGGTGTGGCACCGCTGCGCAATCCGATCGAGCCCAACATCCAGTTGCCGCAGCCGCCGAAGAATCTGCCCATCGCAGGGCAGACCGTGCGCGAAATGCTGACCGTCGGTGTCGGCGGCGGCCATGTTCGTCTGCACCTGGACAATCGCTATGGTGCGACGCCCGTCGACATCGGCGCCATCACCGTAGCCCGCGCCGCAGCGCACGGAGAAAGCATCGAAGTATCGACGCTGATGCACCTCACGGTGCAGGGCAAACGTGCCTTCACGCTACCGGCGAAAAGCGCAATCGACACCGATGCGCTGCCGTTCGAACTGCACGCGGGCCAGCGGCTGGCGGTGAGTCTCTACGTGCCAGGTCGCGCGGAGCCGGCGTCCTGGCATACGGACTCACGTATGAGGCAGTCGTTGTCCGGCGCCGGCGACCATACCGGCGACGTCTCCTTCACCGACGCCACTACGGCGCCGGGCTATGACTGGCTGACGCGAGTCGATGTGATGACGGCGACGCCCACGCCGGTGCTGGTGGCCCTGGGTGATTCCATCACCAACGGGTTCCGCGCCAGCGTGGGAAACAGCTATCCCGAGCAATTGGCTGCCCGGCTGGCGAATGCGGGCTGCGTGACGCCGGTGATCAACATGGGTATCGACGGCAACCCGGTGGCTGGTGCCCTCGGCAATTTCGGCCAGGGCGAGCCCATGCTGGAACGGCTGTCGCCGGACGTGTTGTCGGTGAGCGGCGCCAGATTCCTGCTGTTGCTGGGCGGCATCAACGACATCGGCGAGCCGACCATGGCGGCGCACGCGGCCGGCCTTGCGCAGCCCGATGCCAACGCCATGGCGACACCGGTGATCGCGGCACTGCAGCGTATCGCCGAGCGCGCGAAGCAACATGGCCTGACCGTTTACGGCGCCACCTTGCCACCCTTCGGCGGCACCGAGAACGCATTTACGCCGCAAGGTGAAGTAGCGCGCCAAACCATCAACGCATGGGTGCGGCAGGCCACGGTTTACCAAGGCGTGGCCGATTTCGACGCGGCGTTGCGCGATCCCGCACAACCCACACGCATGCAGACGCGCTTCGACAGCGGCGACCACATTCATCCGAACGACGAGGGCTATCGCGCCATGGCCCAGGCGGTTCCGTTGGCCTGGTTGGGATGCCAGGCCGGCCACGCGTCGAGATCGCGCAAGCAACACCGGATTTCCAAACGAACAGGCACCGCTGGGGAGTGAAGGCAGTGCCCTGATCACGACAACGCCGGCGTCAGCCGGTGAGCTATGACCTCTGAGGGGAGGCTTTCCATGATTCGCACACAGATCCACAGAACCTTGTTGGCAGCCGCTATCGCCGCCTCGTTCGGCGTCGCGCACGCTGCCGATGCACCGGCAGCGCCTGCCGATCCGCAACAGTCGACGGACACCACCACGCCGCCCGCCAATGCACCCAAGAAGGCGGCCACCGCCTCCGACGCGCAACAGAAAGACGCCGTGAACCTGTCAGGCGTGGTGGTGACGCCGCTGCGCGAGAGCTTGCAGAGCGCGCAAACGCTCAAGCAGGACTCGCGCATGATCACCGACTCGATCGTGGCCGAGGACATCGGCAAGCTGCCCGACAACAGCGTGGCCGACGCACTGCAGCGCATCACCGGCGTGCAGGTGGCGCAGGGCTTCCAGGGCGAAACCAGCTCGGTGGTGATTCGCGGCCTGCCCAATGTGATCACCACGCTCAACGGCCGCGAAATCTTCAGCGGCGTGGGCCGCGCGTTCGCGTTCCAGAACCTGCCGGCCACGGCGGTGAAAACCGTGCAGGTCTACAAGACCAGCGAAGCGAGCCTGCCCGATGGCGGCATTGCCGGCATGGTCGACATGCAGCTGTTCCGTCCGTTCGACTTCGACGGCGCCAAGGTGGCTGCGTCGCTCAACGAGACGCACAGCAAGTACGGCGATCACACCGACCCGACCGGCAGCTTGCTGCTCAGCGATCGCTGGAAGACCGACCTCGGCGAGTTCGGCGCCCTGATGAACGTCGGTTACGACCGGCAGCATTACGCCTATAACGCTGTGTGGGACGACTTCCCGAAAGTGTTGACCACCGGTGCCGGCGATCCCGTGCGAACGTCCAGCGGGAATCTCATCTCCGCCCCGAACGGTTTCGGCGCCGACTACAACATCGGCGACCGCACGCGCCAGGAATTCAACTACGCGCTGCAGTGGAAGCCCAACGACAGCACCGAGATCTACGTCGAAGGCCTGTACGACTGGGATTCGGACAACTACAACCAGCCGTTCTTCTTCAGCTTCCCGGTCGGCTCGGTCGATCCGCAGAACATCAAGGTCACCAACAACTGCTACGCCAACCAGTTGACCGGTTCGACCTATTACGGCCAGACGATCTGCGATGCGGCCAGTGGCACCTGGACCGGCAACACCTATGCGGCCACCAGCACGCAGGCGCACCAGGAATGGGGCCACGACATCCAGAACTCGATCGGTGCCAAGTGGCATGGCGATCGCCTGAACCTGTCGACCGACCTGTCGTTCAACTCCACCTCGTTCCATGAGCAGACCATCATCGTCGACACCTTCCTGAAGGCGCCGATCACCACCGTGTGGAATGGCGCGCAGAACTGGCAGTTGCTCGGCAATCCGGCCAACAACCCGTCGAACTACTACCTCAACGGCCTGTTCCAGACCTGGAACAACCAGCGCGGCGAGCAGACGGCGTGGCGCGGCGACGGCAACTACGATCTCAACGGCAGCTTCTTCCAGTACATCGACTTCGGCCTGCGTTATTCCGATCACAAGGCGCAGTACAACGGCAGCGTCGAGATCTCCACGCCACCGCCGGGTGGAACGGGCGATATCTCGCTCAATCCCAATCCGGCCAACCAGGTGATCGCGCGCTTCCCCAGCGGCTACTTCTGCAGCCAGCCGACCACCAACGCGATTCCGGTACCGTGGCTCAGCGGTTGCTTCAACTACCTGACCAACAATGCCGATGCCATTCGCACGCTGTACGGCGTACCGACGGGCCTGGCCGCGGAGAACCCGGGCCGCTTCTATCACATCGATGAGAAGTCCTACGCCGGTTACTTCCAGATTGGTTACGGCAACGACTTGTGGGGCATGCCGTTCGATGGCTTGATGGGCATGCGCGTGGAACGCGTGAAGCGCAACCTCGATGCGTTCTCCTATGACGCTTCCACCAACACGTACACGCCGCTATCCGACGGCACCAACGCACCGGTGTATCTGCCGAACCTCAGCTTCAACCTGCACATCAAGGACAACCTGCAGTTGCGCCTGGTAGCGGCGAAGACGCTGACGTATCCGGACTTCGGCCAGCTCAACCCGTCGTTGTCGCTCAACCCCGGCACGATCAACCGTGCCGGCGTGGCCAGCAGCGGCAACCCAGACCTGAAGCCGATCCGCTCGAACAACTACGACGCCTCGCTGGAGTACTACTTCGCGCCGGCCAGCTACGTTAGCGGCAGCGTGTTCTATCGCGACATCAACGGCTACATCCAGAACTACGTGACGGATGTGACCATCGGTGGCCAGCCGTACCAGCTCAACTCGCCGCAGAGCGCGGGCTCGGGTCACCTGGACGGTGCGGAAGTCGCGTACCAGCAGTTCTTCGACTTCCTGCCCGAACCGTTGAACGGCCTGGGCGTGCAGCTCAACTACACCTATATCGAAGGCTCCACGCGTTCGCCGCAGTTCATCGGCGGCCCGGTGGTCACCTCGCCGCTGCAGAACGTGTCCAAGAACAACGGCAATGCCGTGCTGATGTATGAAAAGTTCGGCTGGTCCGCACGACTGGCGTACAACTACCGCAGCCGCTTCATCGATGGTTTCAACCAGCCGACCGTGGCGGGCGTGAACGACGAGATCAAGCCGGCCAACCAGGTCGACTTCTCGCTCGGTTACGACATCAACAAGTACTTCACCGTGGTGTTCAACGCGACCAATATCCTCGGTGCGAACCTGCACCAGTATTGGGGCGATGGCGATACGCGCCCGCGTGACATCCGTTACCAGGACCGTACCTACGGCCTGGGCGTGCGCTTCAAGCTGTAACCCTCTCCCACTGGGCGGGAGCGGTAGTGACATGCCGTTCCCGCCATTTTTTGGGAAGCATCTTCGACAGTGCGCCGTGGCCGGCGTGAACAGGGAATTCGTGCATGACTCGCTTGACCTTCGCTTTGTCCACTCTTGCCGTGTGCATCGCTTCGGCGATGTCCAGCCCGACGCTGGCGCAAGAGACGCCAGATCCCGTGGTCGGCACGCATCTGGTCGACGGCTCCGGCTATGTATCGGTGACGCGCATCGAGCACGGTTCGCCGGAAGACAAAGGCCGCCTGCTGATGGCGTTCGAACAGGACGGCATGGCGGGTGTGCCGCTATGGGAAAGTCGCGACGGTGGCGACCACTGGCGTTACCTGATGAACGTCACCGACCAGACGCATACGAAGGACAAGAACTGGCAGCTGCGCTGGCAGCCGCACATCACCGAACTGCGGCGCTCTAGCGGCGATCTTCCGGCCGGCACGCTGGTGCTCTCGGCCAATGCCACTGGCAACGATGCGAAGGGCAGGGTGAACGAGGAAGACCTGCAGATGTACACCTCCACCGATGCCGGCAAGACCTGGCATTACCGCAGCTCGATCATCAAGGGCGGCGGCCGGCCGGAGGACAAGGACAACAAGGGCGTGTGGGAAACCAACATCCACGTGCTCGATGACGGCCGCCTGGTGGCCTATTACTCCACCGAGCAGCACAAGGCCGAAGGCTACAACCAGGCGCTGGGACACAAGGTCTCCGACGACGGCGGCAAGCACTGGGGCAAGGAAGTGCTCGACGTCGCCATCCCCGGCGGTGTGCAGCGGCCCGGCATGGCCGTGGTCACGCGCCTGGGCGATGGCCGCTACGCGATGACCTACGAGAATATCGATGGCCCGAACAACGGCCAGGTGTTCATCAAGTTCAGCCGCGATGGTTTGGACTGGGGCGATCCGCAACGCCACGGCGAACCGGTGATGACGCTCTCCGGCTTCTGGCCTGCAGCGTGTCCGGTGGTGACGTGGTTCCCACTGGGCGGTCCCGAGGGCGTGATCGTGATCTCCGCCGAGCGTGGCGGCGGCGGCGCGGAAGAGGGTGGCCGCGATCTGTACTGGAACAATGCTTCCGGCCGTGGCCCGTGGTGGGAGGTGCGGGCACCGGTGCAGAAGCGCACCGGCAACATCCATGCAGGCTGGACACAGGCGCTGCTGCTGCGCGACGACGGCCGCATGTTGCACATCACGACCTCGTCGTCGCCCGATGCGCCGACCAGCGTGAAGCACAACGAGGTGCTCTACAACTCGGCGACTTTGAATTTCCATCGCTACGAAGCGGAGGATGCGCAGTTCAGCAATGCCGTGGCGGTGCCGAATCGGCAATCCTCCAACCTGCGCAGGGCGCGACTCGCTGCCGGTCCGGAAGGACGCTTGCGTTTCGTGGTGAACAGCACCGGCGGCCAGCATGCCCTGGTCGTGCGCTTCAGCGATCTTGGATTGGCCTCGCAGCCATCCATCGTGGTCAACGGTTCGCGACTCGGGAACGTCAACGTGACCAAGACCGACGATGGCTGGCAATTGGAGAACGTCTCCGCGTCGCTGTTGCCGGGCTTCAACACCATCGACGTGGACGGCGGCGCGCACGCGGTCGATGTCGACTATCTGCAGATCGACGGCGATGCCGCCACGGCAGGTCAGCCATGATGAAGCGTAGTCGTGTGAAGCCAGTATTCGCCGCGGCGGCAGGCGTTCTCTTTGCCATGGCGGCGCAGGCGCAAACACCGGCGGCGATGCATCCGCTGCTGCCAACGGGCCCCGACCCATGGGTGACGCAGCGCGACGGTGTGTATTACTACACGAGCACCGAAGGCAACCGCATCTCGCTGCGCAAGGCCACGGACATGACGCGCCTGGCCGACGCCACGCCCGTGGTGGTGTGGCGTCCACCGGCCGAAGGCGCAAACTCCCATTCGATCTGGGCGCCGGAGCTGCATTTCCTCGACGGCAAGTGGTACCTGTACTACTCGGCCTCCGACAAGGCACATGACGACGACGCGCATCGCCACGTCTGGGTGCTGGAGAATGCCTCGGCCGATCCCACCCAAGGCGAGTGGGTCGACAAAGGCATGCTGAAGACCCATCTCACCGGCATCGACGGCACGGTGTTCGATCACGCAGGCAAACGCTACTTCGTCTATTCCGCCTATGTCGACGATCACAGCGACCTGATCATCGCGCCGATGAGCAACCCCTGGACGCTGGGCGAACCGCAGGTGGACATTGCCCATCCCACCTACTCATGGGAGATGCAGGGCGGCCGCAAGATTCTCGAAGCGCCGGAGTTCATCGAGGGGCCCAAGGGTGAAGTGTTCCTCACCTATTCCGCCAGCGCCTGCTGGTCCGATGGTTATTCCCTCGGCCTGCTGAGCGCGAAGGCGAACGCCAACCTGCTCGATCCCGCCTCGTGGCGCAAATCGCCCACGCAGGCGCTGGCCAGTTCACCCGCGCACGGCTTCTACGCGCCGGGCCACAACGGCTTCTTCAAGTCGCCCGATGGCAAGCAGGACTGGATCATCTTCCATGCCAACGGCGGACCGGACTGGAAATGCACGGCGCGCAGGGCGCCGTACATCATGCCGTTCTCGTGGAGCGACAAGGGCGAGCCGGATTTCATGAGCGGCAAGTGAGCCGCCATCCATCTTCATGCTGTTCCAACACCCTCTGAGTAACCATCAGGCGTTCTCAGGCGAAATAACTGTGATCGTTACCTGATCCGTTAGCGCTACTGGAGGTTGTTCATCATGAAAGTCAGCTATTTGAAGCAGAAACTGCTCTTTGCCGGCGTGGCCGTCGCCATGTCGGTCGCCCTGCCTGCCATGGCCGCGGATCCAGCGGTGCATGTGCGCGGAACCGTGACGGATGTAACGGCCACCGGCTTTACGGTGCAAACGGCAACGGGCACGCAGAACGTCGCGATGGCAGCGGACACGCATATCGCGGGTGTGGTGCCGAGCAATCTGGATGCGATCCAGCCGGGTTCGTACATCGGTTCGGCCAACGTGCCGCGCGGTGCTTCCGCCAACGCACTGGAAGTGGTGGTGTTTCCACCGGCGATGAAGGGCACGGGCCTGGGCGATTACGCCTGGGATCTGCCCGCCCACGGCGGTGGCGGGTCGGCCATGACCAACGGCAGCGTGACCTCGTCGGCGATGACCAATGGGACCGTCAAGAGCAGCAAGGCAGGTGGTGCGGCCACGAACTCGGCGATGACCAACGGTACGGTGAAGGCGGCCAGCGGAAGCGGGGCACGCACGCTGGTGGTCGATTACGGTTCGGGCGAGAAGACCATCGTGGTATCGGCGACTACGCCGGTAGTGACGTTCGCGCCCGCGGATAAGAGCGCCATCGTCAAAGGTGCGCGTGTGTTCGTGGCGGGCAAACCGGGCAACCCGGTGGCTGCCGGCTTTGTGGCGGTCGGGCTGAACGGTACCGCGCCACCGATGTAACGCTCGACGCGGTCGAGCCGTCGCGGCGATCCGAACTTTGTCCATGCACTATGGACAAGTTCGGATCGCCTTTCTGCAGCGTGAGATCGCCGGCCGCGGATCAGATGCCGGCGTACCACTCGTAGCCCTGGTCTTCCCAGTAGCCGCCATTGCCGTCACCAATGTCCTTGAAAGAACTCACCAGCTCGATGCGGCTGATGTACTTGGCCTGTTTGTAGCCGAGCTGCCGACCAAGGCGGAGGCGCAATGGCGCGCCGTTCGGTATCGGCAGCGGCTGGTCGTTCAATGCGAAGGCAAGCAGGGTCTGTGGGTGTCTCGCTTCCAGGATGTCCACGCTCTCGTAGTAGGGCGTATCGACGTCCATTTCGTCGAAGCAATGGAACACGACGAATTTAGCCTGCTCGCTTACGCCCACATGGTCGAGTACGGCCGAGAGCTGGGTGCCCCGCCACTTGCCGATCGCGCTCCAGCCTTCCACGCAATCGTGCCGGGTGATCTGGGTGCGGTCGTCCAGCTTTTTCAGGTCGTCGATCGATAGCTTCGCCGGTCGGTTGACCAGTCCGTCCACTTGCAACTGGTAGTCGCGAAACTGGTTCGCCATCAAGGCCTGGTAGGCGGGCGTGTCTGGCATGGTGGTGCCATTGGGATGGAACACCGGCGAGATATCGGCCTCGGAATACTCCTTCGCCATGGCGCTGGAAGGTGAAAGCAGCGCCTGCACGCGACGGTTCAACCCTTCGGCACTGCCCAACACCCGGGCGCCCAGGCCGCTCTGGGAAATGCGGTCGCAACCGGCAAGGAGCACACCTACGGCCCCCATGCCGGCCATGCGAAGAAACGATCGGCGATCACTCATGGCGAGGGTCCTCCACGATGGGCGTTTGTGCGGTGACGGTGCGGTCGGGAGCCAATTCAGCAGGCACTACGGTTTCCGGTACTGCAGCGACGGGCATCGCCGGCTCGGGCTTGACCGAATCGACTTTGTAATAGCCGGTGACCATTCCGCGCAGCTGATTGAAGACACCACTGACCAATACTTCGAAGAGATGAATCACCACGAAGGCCACAAACGCCCAGGCAATGATGAAATGAATCGACCTGGCCGACTGACGCCCGCCCACGGCCTCCACCAACGGCGAGAGTACGGCATCCATGCGCGGGGACATCGCCACGCCCATCAGCACAATGCCGATGCCGAAAACGAAAATCACGCACAGATAAGCGAGCCGTTGCAGGATGTTGTAGCGCAGCGCCTCGGCCCCATGGGGGTGCTTGAAACGGACATGATCGAGGATCGAGCGGCCTATGCCACGCCAATCGGCACGCGTCGGCCACATGTCGCGTTGCAGATGCTTTCTGGCAAGCGAGTAGCCGATATAGCAAAGTCCGTTGAGTACAAACACCCAGGCAAAAAAGAAGTGCCACCGCCGGCCCATGGCCAACCAGCCTGCGCTGGGAACCGTCAGCCAGGAAGGAAAGCCGCGCGCCACCGGCGTGCCGTCGCTACCTTTGGAAACGCCGAGTACGCCGGTAGTGGTGACCTGATGCTGCCCGATGCGCGTGATCCCGACCAGGTTTCCTGCAGCATCCTCCTGCGCACCGAGGGATAGCCATTCCTTGCCCTGATCGGATCGATTGCCCCAATAAAGATTCGGGTGCGCGTTGAAGATCTGCAGACCGCTGAACAGCATCAACGTCAACGCAATCACGTTGATCCAATGCATGATCCGTATCGGCAGCGTGTGCCGGTAAACCAGCCGTGAAGAAGCCTTCGAGGACCCGGGCTTCACGGAAGCGGTGGTGGTTTCGACGGCGCTTTGGGCATTCATGGCGGTGCACTCCGGAAGCGCTGGCAGGCCAGTATCGCCGCAGTGTACTCGCGACAGGATTCGCTGGGGCACGTGACCACCCGGTCGGCCCGCATCATGGTGGGGTGCTTTCTTATTCCACTGTTTTGGTGATGGGCTGCTGCCCCGGTCTGGCCCAGGCCACAGCCGGCCGGCAAAGGCAGCCGGCTTCAGACGGGAGAGCCGGAGGGCTGGGAAGCTTCGACTTCCCGCGCTCCGAGGGTTGGCCTCATCGATCCAGCTTCAGGCAGAAGCCGTTGAAGACCCTTTGCTTCGCACGTCACCGGCTGACCTCATAAGGATCAGTGCGAACAACAGCGCCGTGAATACGCCGTAGGCATATTGGCTCCGCGACACCCCCGTTCCAAACGGAAACCAGATTCCCGGGATTCCCAGGGCGTTGAGTTCCGTCGCGAACAGGCCAACACCCACGAAGATGGCTGCGAGTGCTGCCAGCCAAGTGGAAAGCTTTGCCGATCGGGCCACGCCAAGGCCAACGATCCAGAGGTAAAGCGCGGCCAATGCCAGGCGCAAGCCCATGACGACGACATGGGCAACGGCCTTGAATCCTTGCGTCGCGTCCGGCGCGAACCACGGACGGCCGATGCATGCAAAAGCAATATAAGCCAACGTCAGCACGCTGATGGCGTACCCAAGCCACGGGTGTCTGTTCAAACGAAACCAATCGCGCCATGCCAGCAGCCATGCCGCCAGGGTGAGTGGCTTCAGGATCACCGTGACCGCGATGTCGTAACCGCGCAGGCTCACATAGGGCGTCCAGAAGAACAGGACCTGCTGTGCGCGAAGTAGTGCAAGGCAGAGCAGTGCAACGACAAGCCACCGATAGCCATCGCCGGTTCTGCCTGCCATCAATGCAAGAACCATGATCGCGAGCATCACAAAGGCCAGCGGTTCCGCCGCATCCACCACATAACCCTTGAACGTTTGCAACCACTGCAACTGGTGCAGCTGCTGGATGGCTTCGGCGTCGCCCATCACCGGCGCGATATGCATGCCGCCGCTTTCCCCACCCGCTTCAAGCGGATCCAGCCAGACGCGGAAGGCAATGACGTAGGTCTGCGTGTCTGTGGAAGGCGACGAGGGAAGTGGAAACACGCTGGGGCGCACCGCGTACACGGTGGGTGGCGAACGTGAGAACCCGCCCGGTCCGCCAAGCATTTTTCCGTTGACATAGAGTTGATATGTCGAATCGACCAGGGTCGGCCCCGCCAACGCAAGCGCCCTACCGCTATCGCCATGCACGGTGACTTTCGTGCGGTACCACGCGTAGCCGGTGTAGCCTGCGTGGCCGCGTTGACTCCATCCCGTGACGTAGCCCGGTAATCCGACGTCACCGTCATGCGCACCCGGTGCGGGCGTGAGATCTACGGTTTCCCATTCGCCATCATCGAAGTCCGGCGAGGCCCAGCGATCATCGTCGCCGACGCGAAATCGCCAGGGTTCATTCAATGGAACGGTCGAATGTCCAAGGACGATGCTTGCGTCTGGCGCAGGACTGGACGTTGCCTGTGCGCTTTCGATAGGGAGAGCCACGAGCAGGCACAGCGAAACCAGAAGCCCTGACCACCGCATCGCATCGCTCCGTGAAGAGTCTCGGCTGGAGTCTAAGTGCGTCCAGGGGAAAACGCACCGACGGGTCGATCAAGGCGTGGAAGATCCCGCAAGGGCATGATCAAAGCTGATGGGAGTGAGGAACTCATGGTTTGCTCGCTTGGTTGCGTTGGCGCGTTGCACGCTAGCAACCTGACGCCGCCGTGTCGGCACAGGCGGGACGAAAGGTCGGCTTGCTGTGACAAGAGGTGTCCGTTTCAGGAGTTGCGGTACGGCGATGATGATTGGTTGGCACGGCGACGCATGAGCAGAAGTCGGAACCGGAATGGACGCTTCCTTGAGTTGGTTCGCAGCCTGAAGAAGTCGGTCTCCGGCTTAGGGACGAAGCACGCGCTCTGGATTGATCATGAGCGCAGCTACCTATGTAGTTATGCTGGGTTTTCATGCAGTAGATTTTTCTTTCCATCCTTCATATGTCGAATGCGCAGAATTCCGGCACAACATCGAAGTCGGTATCGGTCGAAGGCATGCGTTTGCTTGACGTGCGAAGAAGTGATTTCGCGATCGATTCACGCCGACGCATCGACAATGACCAGCGCAGTAAGGGTTGGAACAACGCCCTCTGCATGCTCCAGAAACTGCCATCTCCGTAGTCGCCGTTCGACCTTTAAGCCCTCTCCAGGGAGTGGTCGTCATGAGCATCCCGTTCATCCAATATTTCCGCATCCTCGTTGCAGGCGATCGCAGCGAGGAAGTCAGCAGCATCATCGAGCAGGACCTGCATTTCCGGACGGTGGTGGTGTCGCCGAAGGGCATGGCTGAAGCCATTCGATCCGGTGCCGACCTGGGGGCGATCGTGGTGTCGCGTGAACTGGCGCCGGTCGCCATCGAAACGCGCGAGGCACGTGGCCTGCGCATGCCCATCTTCATGATGAGCGATCGCCACGATGAAACCTTCCACGATCCGTTCCTGAAGTCCTTGGACGGTGTCGTCATCGCCGATCTTGAAAGCCGCGATTTCTACGAGAAGCGCCTGGTGGCCTCCGTAGAGCAGTATGTGTCGAGCCTACTCACGCCGTTCTTCGGCACCTTGATGCAATACGATTTCGACGCCAATCGCACCTGGGCATGCCCGGGTCACCAGGGTGGACAAATGTTCATGCGCCATCCGGCCGGCCGGTTGTTCTACGAGCACATGGGCGAGAACGTATTCCGCGATGACATCTGCAACGCCATGGTGTCGCTGGGCGACCTGCTGATCCACGAAGGCCCCGCACTGGCGGCGCAACAAGCCGCGGCACGCGTATTCCTGGCCGACCGGACGTACTTCGTCCTCAATGGCACCTCGGCATCGAACAAGGTGGTGAACACGGCGCTGTTGACCAGCCGCGACATCGTCCTGTTCGACAGGAACAATCACAAGTCCAACCATCACGGTGCGCTGATTTTCGCCGGTGCCATTCCCGTCTATCTCCAAGCCGACCGCAATGGATTCGGCATGGTGGGTCCGATCGACTGGTCCGCGTTCGACGAGCAGTCGATCCGCGACAAGATCAGGCATCATCCGCGTCTCAAGGACACCGATGCCTGGAAGCGCGAGCGGCCTATCCGGGTCGCCATCATCGAGCAGTGCACGTATGACGGCACCGTGTACAACGCGAAGAAGGTACTGGAAAAGATCGGCCATCTTTGCGAGTACATCCACTTCGACGAGGCATGGGCGGGATTTGGCGCGTTTCATCCCCTGATGAAAGATCACTTCGGCATGAGCCTGTCGCTGACGGACAAAGACCCCGGCATCATTGCGACCCAGTCGACGCACAAGCAGCTGGCGGGTTTTTCGCAGGCCTCGCAGATCCATGTGCGCGATGCGCATATCCGCCAGCAGGCATTTCGTGTGAATCACAAGCGATTCAACGAGATGTTCATGCTGCAGGCGTCGACGTCACCGTTCTATCCGTTGTTTTCCAGCCTGGACGTCAATGCGCAAATGCATGCCGACAAGGCCGGACGCGTACTGTGGGATGACATGGTTCGGCTGGGGATCGAGGCCAGGAAGGCGATACGCAAGCGGTTCGCCGGCTTCCTCAACCCGTTCGTTCCGGATACGGTGACGTACCAGGGCGAACGCATCAAGTGGGAAGACGTGCCCACCGATGTGCTGGCCACCGAGCAGGAGTATTGGCAGCTCGATCCGCAGGAAAAGTGGCACGGCTACCGGCATCTCGGTGCCGATGCCGCCATGGTCGATCCGACCAAGCTCATGCTCACGACGCCAGGCATCGATCCAAGAACCGGCGCGTACGCCAGCAGCGGCATTCCCGCTACGGTCATCGCCAACTATCTGCGGGAGAATCATGTCATCCCGGAGAAGAACGACCTCAACAGCATTCTCTTCCTCATGACGCCCGCGGTAGGTGAGGGCAAGATGGCGATGCTGCTCGCGGCACTGGAGCGCTTCCGCGACCACTATGACGAAGACAGCCCACTGGATCAGGTCCTGCCGGGCCTCTCCCGCAAGTATCAGGAGCGATACCGCGGCTACACCGTGCGCCAGGTCGCGCAGGAAATGCACGAGTTCTATGCGTCGAAGAACGTCAAGGAGTTGCAACGCCTGAGTTTCCGCTACGAGTCGTTCCCGGAACAGGTCATGTCGGCACGCGAAGCGAACGAAGCCCTGGTCAGCGGCCGGGTGGACTTCGTGCCGATGGACGAGGTCAAGGGCCGCATTGCGGCCACGCTCGCCCTGATCTATCCGCCGGGCATTGGCATCGTCATACCGGGCGAGCGCTACGACGACCGCGCCCAGCCGATGATCGACTACTTCCTGGCCTTCGAGGAAAGCTGCAACCGGTTCCCGGGCTTTTCCTATGAAGTGCAGGGTGTCTACCAGGTGCCCGAAGGTGGCAGGGTGAGGTTCTATACCTACGTGGTCAAGGAAGGCGAAACCTGAGGCAGGGTTCGGAGTTTGCGGCGTAGATAAATGGCCCAAGCGATGCCGGGGTAGAGATGGCAACCGGTTGCAAGGCAAACATTGGGCGCCGCAGCTATCGCTAATTCCGGGGTGCATTGAAATTCGCCAGCCCAGAGCCGCATGGACGGCTCTCAAAGGAGCTGGTAGCTTCTCGCGAGCGCAAGTAATTGCGGATCGGCTCGACCGGATTGCGTCGATCCGCATGGCGGCCAGACGCTGTGGGGACAGCTTCCTGGTGGCAAGGAAGGCAACAGGGGATTGCGAATGAAGCGTACGTTTGCCCTCGCCGTGATGAGACGAGTTCTTTTCGCCGTGCTCTTCGTCGGGTTCTCGGGATTTGTTGGCGCCGGCCAAGCACCACTCGTCCACGCTCGACTCTCGGTGTCGTGCTCAACGTGCAAACGGGGCGAGCCCATCGAACTGCTCGCCGGCATAGAGAACTCATCCAACGATGTCGTCCGTGTGTATGGCGATCTTGGTTGGGGAGAGCTTGCCGGTTTCGTTCTGCACATCGAAGACGCGAACGGCAGGAGCGTAGAAGCTGCTTCCTACGACGACGACATGATCGTGCCGTCCACTCTGGACGATCCCTCCTATTACGCATCTTTACGCGAGGGGCACAGCCTCTGGATGCGTCGGGTTGCGGTAGGGAAAGCGTTGTTCCCGGCTCGTGGGACCTACACGATCTGGGTGAGTTACAGGAGCCCCGTTCCGGTGGCGCTCGCCGCCGATCGAACGCATTTCGTCTCCAGGGAAATGGGCTATGCCGAGTCCAGGAAGGTAAAGATCGTCGTCGTGGATTGAGGAAGCCATGACGCAGGGGTTGTTCTCGCCGGGAAGAAATTCCTGCAGACCCGACGAGATTGCAATGGCGCACTCAGATGTGGTTTGCCAATTTCGCCGTGAAGCATCGACTTGACTCGAAACGTCTGGAGAAGAGGCTTTCCAAATGAGCGCGAAGGGTTTCCTGAAATGGTCGAGCGCCGTATTGGCTGGCGTGATCATTGGACATGTGGGCAGTATTTTGTGAGGAAGGCGATGTATTACGTGCCCTCGCCACCGGAGAGAGTGGCTGCCGTTCCACCCCACGCCCGTTGGGCGGGTGGCGCTGATGGCGGCGCGTGGATTGCATGCAAGCCCAACGGGCGGCGCCTTTGGTGCGAGGTTTACAACGAGGACGGTGTCGCCTTTGAAAAGGGCAACTTTCTCGCGAAGTTCGACTCGGCCACGCCATCGCGCTATTCCGGCGGATCTATCGTCTTTTCGGAATTACCCCTGGAACGTGAAGCAAGATGAAGCCCGCCTAGGATAGGCAAGCGATGCGCCGCCTGCGGGCAGGCTTGGTCGGAAAATGTGCCGGGGATCTGCCATGAAACACCTTTCCATCCTGCTTGCGATGACACTTGTTCTCTGCGTAGGCTGCGCGTCGACCGGCAATGCCGACTCACGCGCCACATCACCTTTATTGGGTGTTTTCGATAGTCAACGGCAATGCTATGACGCATGGGCAACCATTCTCGATGAATGGATCAAGCAGACCGGCGGATTGCGACCGGGTCTGGAAGCCTCGCGCCGGATGATTGCCGAAGACAACCGCACGGAACTGTCGCGCCTCATACGAGCCACCTGGAAAAAGTTGGGTAGCCCCAATAACGTCTCTGCCCGCGATATTTCCGTGGCATTTACGGAGATTCTCGGGGATGAAGTGCCGTATGACTGTCGAACGATCATCTGGCTCCGGCCGTTGCTCACCGAGACGCCTGAAACCTTTGCTGCCGGAGCGAAGCAGGCTCTGCTCAACGAGGCACCCGTCGCCGATCGCATCGACAACTATACGTTCTCCGGTTGGCGCATCATCGGATTGCTTGCCCCGCAGAATCAGCTGGGCAACGTCCGTTAGGCGTCAACGCAGAATGCCTCTGATGATGGTCACGTATACCGCGCCACGATTCGCAGCTATCGACGCGACCATCCGAAGCCTTGGAACGATACGTCGACACGCATGATCCCGCCATCTCTCCCGATAGATTCGAGCAGGCGCTCTCAACGCGGTGCGGAGCCAGGCATCTGCGTACTGAGAGCGCTCTGATCAAGCGCGGGCCCATTTGATCTACCCGGCCCCGCGTGGCACGCTCGCACTCCATACCCCCGGACGGCCAGCCGTCCGAAACCCATGGAGAGATCATGCGCCGCACGTTCCTCGCTTTCGCGCTAGCCGCGAGTCTGACCACCGTCGCTTCGGCAGCGGTTCCCGCCCCCGAGCAACCGGGCCTCGCGCAGATTCGCCAGGGCGACCTGCGCGCGGACATCACCTTCCTGGCCTCGGATGCACTGCAGGGGCGTCTGTCGTTGCAGCCGGGCGATGAGGCCTCGGTGCAATGGATCGCATCGGAGTTCGCCAAGGCGGGTCTGAAGCCGGCAGCGACCGATGCGCAGGGACAGCCCAGCTTCCTGCAGGCCGTGCCGCTGGTCGAGTACCGGCCCGATGCGAAGGCCACGCTGCTAACGCTCAAGCGCGGCGGCAAGAACACCGACTGGAAGGATCCGGAAGTGTCCGGTTCGTTCCCCACCGATCAGGATGTGTCGGCTCCCGTGGTCTTCGCCGGCTACGGCATCACGGCGCCGGAGCTTGGCTACGACGACTACGCCGGCCTCGACGTGAAGGGCAAGATCGTCGTGGTGTTCGATCACGAGCCGCAGGAGAAGGACCCCAAGTCCATCTTCAACGGTACCGGCAACACGCGTGACGCCACCGGCTACGTGAAGGTGTTGAACGCGCAGGAACACGGCGCGGTGGCGGTGCTGATGGCGCCGGAGCCGTCGCACAACCACCCCTCCGCGCAGGAGGTGCGCAAGCGCATCGGTCATCAGGCCGAGCATGCGGCCAACCCGATTCCCGCACAGGTATTGGCAGACAGCCCGCTGCACATCCCCAGCATGATCATTTCCGCTGATGTGTCGAACGCGCTGTTCAGTACCAGCGGCAGCACCCCGGCAGCGTTGCAGTCGGCGATCGATGGCGACCTCAAGTCACATTCGCAGGCACTGCCGGATACCTCGATCAGCCTGCATCTGAAGAACAGCTCGCGCCGTGAAGCTACCACCTGGAATGCGGTCGGCCTGGTCGAAGGGAGCGATCCGAAGCTGGCACCCGAGACCATCATCATCAGCGCGCATCACGATCACGACGGCCAGGCCGGCGACAAGATCTGGCACGGCGCCGACGACAACGCCTCGGGCACGGTGGGTGTGGTCACGCTGGCGCGCGCATTCGGCGCCAATCCCACCAAGCCGAAGCGCTCGATCCTGTTTGCCGTGTTTGCCGGTGAAGAGCGTGGCCTGCTGGGCGCGTACTATCTCGCCGCGCATCCGCTGCGTCCGCTCGACACCACGCGCGCCATGATCAACTTCGACATGATCGGCCGCGACGAGAAGCCGAGCCCGCAGACCGATGGCCTGATCGACATCCCGGCCGATACCAGCAACCGCCTCAACCTGATCGGTGCCGCGTACAGCCCGGACTATCAGAAGACCGTGGCCAAGGCGAACGGCGACGTGGGCCTGGTGCTCGACGACCGCTTCGACCACGAGTACGCCTTGAACGTGTTCTTCCGCTCCGACCAGTTCCCGTTCGTGTTGCACAACGTGCCGGCGTTCTGGTGGTTCACCGGCTTCCATCCGGATTACCACCACCCGAGCGATACGGCCGAGAAGATCGACTATCCGAAGATGGCCAAGATCCTCAAGCTGGCCTACCTCAGCACCTGGCAGTTCGCCAACGAGGCAACGCCGCCGCGCTTCGTCTCGCATCCGGGCAGCCAGTCGGCGCCCTAAGCGGTCGTTGCGGTGATCACGAAACGCCCCGGCATGCCGGGGCGTTTTCGTTCACGGGTTGAACGGCACGCGCTGAAGAGTGGACAAAACACCATGGTTTGTACCCTTTGCACAAACTATGGTGTTCTAGATCAAACGGAAGCCGTTACAGACTATGGCGCTTTTGCGCTAGACAAAAACAACACGCACAGACACTTGTTTACATAGGCCCGCCCTCTCGGAGCAGCACGAGTTCCGGAGCTTGAACTTTTCATCTGTTGGCCTTGAGTGGCCGGTTTGGGTCGGAAGAGGACCTTACTGGCATGCGAATGCGTGAGCTATCGCACAAGTAGCGCCCACGTCCAGTAGACCGCGATCGCAAGCTGCACGAAGAAAAAGAAGAAGCGAATGTTGACCGCGAAGACACTCAGGGAAACGAGATGAGTGATTGATTGGCTTATGCGAGCAAGCAGGAGCCACGGAGCCAACGAGTCAGTAAGCCCGGTACGTCCGGTCGCAATGGCTGTAAGCAAGAGGCCGCCAAAGACGGGAAGCCCTTCAATGCAATTGGCATGCGCGCGCGCGAGCCGTTGCAGGAACGGAGAGAGGTTGGCGTTGTCCGGCCTGAATTCATTGGATTTGGTGCGTCCGGAGAGAACAAGATAGGAGCGAACGACCTCCATGAGCACGAGTAGGACGAGTGTCCAAGCTATGAAGAGGGTCAGTACCAAAGCAGATGTACTCATCGACAAACTCTCCCATGTGGTTGAATGGATGGCGGTAGGTATAGGCCTGCTTCGGTCGAAAGAGGACATTCCGTATTCGTTGAACCATTGCACTGCGTGGGCCTAACGCCTGACGATTATGGGTTTTCTGGAACCCATTTGCGCTGTCCACTGCGGCGCTTGGATGCCCCGGCGTGGTTTGAAGCGTAGCGCCTCCCTTTCCACGAGGCGCCATGAAGCGGCCGCAAGTGCGAGTGTCACGGGAATCCGAGAGACGGGATACCTGCGTATCCCGTCATTGTCCCGTCAAAAGTGACGGGATTCTCGGCGATTGCGTCAATGTCGAGAGGGCAACGGCCACCTGGGTGGGAACCACCCATCCGTAGCGGCTACCGACGAGTGATGGTGTCCCGGCGGAAGCGACTGGTAATCGTCGCTGCAGCCCATTCCCTATCGCTGATAATGGCTCGCGCTTCCCTGCTTTTTTCGACAAGACGCCCCCGCGACCAGCCGTGACTCGGCGACCACAACTCATGACATATGGCATTGCTGCGGCCCGCGACTACGATCCTGGAAGGCCGTCGGTGTGCTTCGCCGCCAGCCATGCTCACTTCCCAATACCGAGTTCGCCATGCGTCGAGCCCTTGCCTTTGGCCTGTTATTGGCCCTTGCCTCCTCCCCGGTGGTGGCCGAGACGCAGTGGACGCCGTTCCAGCTGCGTGAGGTGTCTGGCATCCGTCCCTTTGTGGAGGTGCGCATCAACCAGGTGCCGTTTTCCTTCATGGTGCATGCCAATGCGGGGTTCTACGCCATGACCACCCATGCCAATGCGGAGCAGGCCGGGGTCGGGCCGCTGCAGTCCAGTGGGCATTACGGCATTACCGCGCCCGGCCAGGTCAGCGACCTGGGTGTGGCCACGACTACGGTAAAGACGCTGCAGGTGGGCGATGACGTGGTGAAGGACGCGCCGCTCAAGGTGTTTGAGGTGCCGCAGAAGCAGACCATGCAGGGCATGTTGGGCATGGGCTGGTTGCGTGCGCGGCGGGTGCTGGTGGATTTTGATCAGCACCGCATCGGCATTCCGCATTCGTCGGCAGACACCTCGCAGGAACGCCGGCGCTTGCTGGCTGCGGGCTATGCCGCGCACGCCATGCAGTGGAACGCCGCCACCAACGAATACGAGGTGCAGGTGGCGCTCAACGATGCGAGCGCCAATTTTGTGGTCTCCACGGTGGCCAAATTCTTGATCGATGACCACACGGCCAAGCGCGCCAACATCACCCTTGGCAAGGTAGTGGATACCTATGGCGGGCCCAGCGGCACCACCGGCAAGGCATACGCAGCGGCCAGTGCGCTATCGCTGAGCATCGAAGGTCAGGCGGTGAAAGTGCCCGACAACACCCGGGTGCTGGATCTGTATGGCTACGAAGCCACTACGCGACCAGCGTCGCCAGCGGAGCAGATCGGCGGTTTTCTGGGGGCCGATGTGATGCTGGCGAATCATGCGGTGATCGATTTTGGGGATGGGGTGTTGTATTTGAAGCCGTGATTGGGGTTGGTTTGGTTGGCAACGCCGCCGGGCTTATTCAACCCGGATGGGTTGCGAGCTTATCGGCAATCTTGCGGGGCTTGGTTTTGTCCGGTGACTGAGGCTGGAGCCGAAAGTCACTGGATCACTTGCTGCTCTCGCCCCTTCGGGGCCGCTCTTTGGGGCGTTCTGCGCGCTTCGCGCTTGCCCCGCCTTTGCCCCTTTTCGGCGAACCTGAAATCTACTGCGCCACCCTGTTTTTGTACTCATAGTCTGTGTCGGGGGTTCAGTAAACCCACAAACGATGAGGTTCTAAAAGGTGCGAACGATGATGTTCCGTTCAAGAGCGCGCTCGATCAGCGCCTTCTCGATGGCTGGCCAGCGGTCGTGTGGCGTGCCCTTCTCGCGGAGCTGCGCCGCGGTGAGGCCGGTGGGTGCGAGATCCTCGCCGTAGATCACCATCACTTCCTTGCGCTGCTCGGCATCGGGCAGATGGACCAGGCGCACGTACATGCCGTTGGCGGGCCGCTGGTAGCCCTTGGCGGCGAGCAAACGTCGCTGGTGGTCGCCATCGGAGTCCTTCTCGGTCGGCTCATCGGCGCTCTGTACCCAGGTGTCCAGATGAAACTCCAGGCCGTTGATGGTGATGCGACGCGATGCGGAGTAATCGTGATGCAGCTCGGGGCGTTCGGGGATGTATGCCTCGAACTGCACCCAGTAGAGACGCTGGATGCGTTTGTCAGCATCGGCATCGACGAACAGATGCATCTCGCAATCGTCGAAGCCCAGCAGCAGCCAGCGATCCGCGCCAACGTACTTCGCCGTGGACGGCAGGTCGATGCGCATGCGCGGATCGTGCGTGGAGGTGACGGAGGTGCCACTCACTGTCCGCTCCGGCTCCATGGCGAACGCGGGCAGTGCACAGGCCAGTGCCAGCGCCAGCATGGCGATTGTTTTCCACATGACGTACCTCATCGTTCTGTGTCGGGATGGGTGCAGCGCGGCGATATCCGCATTGCCGCAAGATCATGAGGCAACAGGCGTGCCACGTGCCTGGCGTCCGACAACGGCGCAGCATGGGCCTTGCGGCGCGTGGCCCGCGGGATTCACGTTGTCCGCGGACACCCGGCGGACGTCCGCTTCCGCACGAGATCAGTTCTTGCTGGCGCCCGCCTGCTTCGCCACCTGCGCGCAGTTGTTGCCATAGGTGCGCAGGTCCTTGCGCACCGCATCGAGCGACATCCAGAAGCCGTAACGCACAGCCCCGCCCCGATCGGCGAGCCATGCCGCCATCAGGTTCGCCGACAGCAGCTGGTTGAGCTGGGTCACGGGCAGCGGCTGGCTGAACACCACCGCCTGGTCCATCGCCGAGGCGTTGACGCGCTCGCTGCCGTTGATGGGCTGGTCGTTGATCTCGAAGTACGAACGCGTGGCGCGCGCCACCATCTGCCGGGCGCGCTCCGCGCCGATGGCGTAGTAGGCGGTGAGGGTGAGGCCATCGGGGCGGCACTGCAGGGTGATGCGATGCTCACCCTCGCGCGTCATCTGCGTGATCGAGATCGAAGCGACGTTGCTGATCGGCATGTTGACGGCGGTGGGCAGCAGGCGTCCGTTGTTGGAGAAGCCATTGGCCAGCATCTGATCCGCGTTGAGCCACGTCACCTCGCCGCTGGCCGCGCTGCCGAACACCTGCGGGTTCACGCCCATGTCTTTCAGATAGGCGGCGACATCGGTAGTGGGCGTCACCGTGGTGGACAGCGGTTGCGCGCCGAAACGATCGCTGCCGGTTGGCGCCCAGCGAAACATGCCGCCCGCATAAGCATAGGCACAGGCGTTCACGCACTGCGAGGACTTGGGCACGATGGGCTGGCGCGCGGTCTTGCGCGGCGAACCCAGGTGGGTGGTCATGTTGCCGGCGCGGAACAGGCGGCCGAGGGCGATGCCTGCGGCGACATCGCCGCCGGGCGAGTTGAGATAGATATCGCTGTTCGGCGGAATCCTGCGCGACTGGATCATCGACTGCACGCGCTGCGCGGCACCCGCATCGATGGTCCCATACAGATAGACCTGCGGTACCTTGGCTACCGAGATCGTCATGCGGTCGTCGTTGACCTGGATGGCGAGCTGGTCGCTTCCCGTATTCTGGGTACTGCGTGAGGGGCTTTCGCCATGCGCGTTCAGTGCTGCAAAGCCAGCGACCAGCATGCTGGCCAGCAGGAACGAACGGCGAAACCGGGACCGGAGATGACGCTGGACATGAACGACGGGCACGCGGCTGATCCTGCAACAGAAGGCGGCAAGTGTGCGTCAAGCAGGATGTCCCGTGAGTGAAGAGGTCGTAAGAGGGCGTTCCCGCGTGCGGACAATGCGGACGTCCGCCAGGTTGTCCGCGGACGCATCACGGGTGCCGCACTTGCCCGCAAGTGCCTGATATGACGTATCCGAGCTGCCCAGCGTGGGCTGGCATGCCGCTTGCTCTGGTGGAGGCAAGGGCCATGCACGAGGTGCTGGCCGTCCCTGTTGCTATCGTGGAAGCGAAGGCTCCGCGTATCGCCCAACCATCCGCCTGGAGAGCTGATTTGAATATCTTGCGTGCATCCCTGTTCGTCACGTTGTTGCTTGCGATCGGTGCCCCTGTCGATCGCGTTCGCGCCGATGAGGCACCGGCCAAGCCAGCCGCCGCCGCTACGCCGGACAAGTCGATGATCTCGCGCGACGAAGTGCGCCGCATCCTCGACAGCAATCGCATGATCGTGACCCCGCAGGGTGTCGACGAGAAGATCAAGTTGCACATCAACGGCATCGACCAGTGGATTTCGGTGCGCGGCAAGGATCGCCGCAACCCCATCCTGCTGTTCCTGCACGGCGGTCCGGCCTCGCCGGCGATGCCCGAGGGCTACACCTTCCAGACGCCGTGGGAGGATTACTTCACCGTGGTGCAGTGGGACCAGCGCGGTTCGGGCAAGACCTATCGCGCCAACACCGAAGCGGCGATGGCGCCGGGCATGACGGTGGACGGCATGACCGACGATGCCGCCCAGGTGACCCAGTACCTGCGCGAGCACTACAACAAGAAGAAGATCTTCCTGCTCGGCCATTCCTGGGGCACGGTGCTCGGCGTGCATCTGGCGCAGTTGCATCCGGACTGGTTCTACGCATACATCTCGGTGGGCCAGGTGGTGAACGGCCGCCGCAACGAAGCCATCGGCTACAACTACGCGCTAAGCCGCGCCAAGGCCGAAAACAACACCAAGGCGATCGCCGAACTGGAAGCCATCGGCCCGTATCCGGGCGACACCAAGCTCACCATCGAACGCATCGGCGTGCGCAGCACCTGGGAGATGTACTACGGCGGCCTGGCCTGGGGCCGCAAGGATTTCCAGTTCGATAGCGATGCCGAGGAACTCTCGCCTGACTACAACCACGACGATCTGGTGGCCATCGACAAGGGCAGCCTGTTCTCGCTGAACCACCTGCTCGATCCGCTGCTGGACGTGGACTTCGATCACGTCACGAACTTCAAGCTGCCGGTGATCGTGTTCGCTGGCGCCCACGACTACACCACGCCCCACGAAACCGCCGAGAAATGGTTCGGCGATCTGCAGGCGCCGTCCAAGCGCCTGGTGATCTTCGCCGATTCGGCCCACATGATGATGCAGGAACAGCCCGGCCGCTTCCTGCTGCACCTTGTGAACGATGCGTTGCCGCTGGCGCAGCAGGCGGGTGACGCGGCGCCGGCGGAAGTGACGCGCGACAAGTAAGCCGCCAGCGTGTGGCTTCGCTGCGGAACCTTCCTGGAGTTGGCGACAAGCGAGGCGGACTGAAACGATGGGCTTCATGCGGCGATAGCCGATTCCCGGGCGAAGCAAACGAATGTTGCAGAACAAAATCACACTGCACGCCGGCGGCGTGCGGTGTCTTAATGTTCGGCAAGCGCGTCACTTGGGCTCGCACCCAGCAAGCGACTCGCTACTCACCCCAGGTACGGCCGCTCCACCGAAAAGAGCGAGCGATAGGCGAAGTCTCGCCATTCGCGAGGCGCCTTCTCTCCCATCAGATAGATGCCTGCCACGTAGGCATGTCCGCGCAGCTCCAGCGGCACGCCATCGAGCTGTGCCTGGGCAGCGCGGGCATCGCCATGGCGCGCGAGCTCGATGAAGCTCTTCATTTTCGCCACGGCATCGGGTGAATCGTAATAGCGTTGAATCTTGCTCAGCTCTTCGGCGATCGCGGCGCTATCAGCGCTGGAGTTCGCTGCCAGGGCCAGCCACAGGGTGTCGCGGTCGATGCCGGCGCCAGGTGGAAGCGACGCAACGCGAAGGCGAAGATAGGGCGATGCGCCGATCGACGCGGCGGCCATGCGCAACACATGCCCGGCCATCGGCGTGCCGGCAGCCGCCCGGACGGCTTCGTCGATCTGACCGTTGGACAGCATCGCTATCGCGCGGTAGTTCCCCTGCCGCACCGTCGTGCCGCGTTCGAACGTCAGTATGTTGCCGAGTGCGGTCGACTCGCGAACGTATTCGGCGGCCTTTTTCTGCGCGTTGCCGGGGTCGATCAAGCGAGTCAGCCGCAAGGCTTCCACCGCGGTGCCCTGACGCAACGACAAACTGTGGGGCATCGCTTGCTCGTAGGTCTGCAATGCTTCCTCGTAGCGGCCGTGCTCGCTTGCCACCGATGCAGCGGCATTGGCGAACCACGGCGAATCGGGCCAGCGGCGATGCCCTTCCTCGAAGCCGGTATCGCGTTCCTTGCCCGCGGGCAGGCAGCGGACCGCCAGATACGCGGCATCGGCCTGCGTGGGCTCGGCCGCCGATTGCGCCCGGCTGCGTGCGCAGACCGCATCGGAACCTGCCTCGTGGGCGAGATCCTCTTCCAGGCGCCGCGAAATCATGTCGTGCGGAAAATGTTCCAGGCGTGCAGCAAAGGCCTGCTGGAAGCCAGCCGTATCCTTGGCCGCATACAACCAGTTGATCAGCTCCGGCGACTCGGGCGCATCGAAGCGCACATGCGCCAGCAACATGGCATTCGCTGCCGACTTGTCGCTGATCTGATCGGCCAGGATGTCCGGTGAAACGTGTTCCGGCGCATCGAGCACCGTCAACATGGCGCTGCCGGTCTTGCTTTGCACGCGGTCCGGCGGCTGGCTGAAAAGATATTGCGCACTGGCTGTTTGCCAACGCTGCGGTGTCGACAGCGTGGGTTCCGGCGCTCGCGCGTTGCCATAGACCGCGGTCCAATGGCGCAGCGGACTGGCGGCGGCGACGGTATAGATCAACTGCGTGGCGCCGCGATCCACCGTTGCCTTGAACGCTTCTACCGGTTCGCCGTCCAGTGTCTGGGTCACCACGGAAACGTCGCCGCCCTGCACCGTGACATCGGTATGTGCGCCCGGCTGTAGCTCGACGCGATGACCATCGATGGTGGTCACCACCGCGCGCGCCAGTCCGTTGTACACGATGACGTTGGCGCGACTGATGGTCCAGCCCAGCAGCAGGACCGAACCCACGATGGCGACGGCCACCAGGCCGCGGGCGAGGCCGGGAAAGAAGCCGCTGGCGGTGCGGAAGCGTTCCCAGAATCCGGGCTTCTCGGCGTGTTGGCCGCGCTCGGCTCCCACCAGGAGGGTCTGGTATTCGACCGGCACCGAGGGCATCTCCGCAGGTGCATCGGGAGGGGCCGTGCCCTGGGTCGCCGATGCAACGATGGCTTCGGCGTGGAGCAGCTCGTCGAGGGCGGCGCGCCGAAGCGCTGACAACCAGCCGGCCGTGTGGTCGACCCACTGGTCGACGATGCGCAGCCAGTCGTTGATGTTGGCGCGCACCGGCTGATTCAAGCCGAATTTGCCCAGGGCCTCCCTCCAGTCCTCGCAGTGCATTTGCGCCAACACCTTCGCGCCGGGGCGGACCTGCGAAGCACCGTCGTAGACAACGCCGAGCGAACGGTGGACGTCACTGGCAGCAGCGAGGATATGGCGCACTCCCTGCTCATTGATGGCGCCGGCAGCGGTGGCACGCTGCCACCAGCGTGCCAGGCTGGCGCGTGCATCGCGCACGTTCACCTCGTTGTGTTCGGCGTAGTGAACCAACGCAAGCAAGCCCCGTAGATAGGCATGCCACTCGGGCGATAGCTTCGCGGCGGCCGCCAGATGCAGGCTGCGCACCCGCTTGAGGCTACCCTCCAGGCTGGCGCGCATGGCCGAGCGTTCCTGGTGCACGGTGCCGATGGCCGTGGCCAGTTCGTTGCGCTTGATGATCTTCCCGCGATGGCGGATGACCCCGTCGGGTGCGTCGTAGACCCGGTCGCGCAGCGAGCAAAGCAAGGCGTGCTCGCGTTCCAAGGAACGAAGCTGCGAGAGTTCCTCGCTCAATCGCGCGGGATAGAGATCGTCGAGGTGCAGCGGCTGCGTGACTGGAGCGTGCCCGTGCAACTCGTCGATCCGCCGGGCGTGCCTGGTCGCCGGAAGCCCCAGGTAGATGCCGCGATAGGCCGAGCGAAGATGCTCCCTGCCGAATTGCTCGTCCAGGCGCTGCAAGGTGATGTCTTCGCCGACGGTCGCATGTTCGGTCGCGCCTTCGATGTCGCGCGTCATGCGTTCACGTACGCCGTCGGCATCGTCGAAGGCCAGCCATGCCGGCCGCTGATCGGCATCGGCGAACAGGTAGCGGCGCTTGGCGTTCTGTTCGCGCTCATGGTTCATCGGATGGGTGGACCACATCCGTGGCGGCTGCGCCAGCTCGCCGGAGAAGACCCGGAAGGACGCATCGCCGCCCGCGGGCACCTGGATGCGTTCGACGTAGCGCGCGTCGTTGTAGATCGTTCCCAGCCGCTCCGCGATGGCTTGCTGCACCTGGAACACATCGCGCGGCGGTTTGCCGGCGCCCACTTCCCCGCGCACGAAATTGATCGTGCGGTCCCATGCATCGTCGGCGAGCTGCAGGCGATGCAACGCATGGACAATCGCATCGCTGCCGGCGAGCGACACGGCGACCAGATCCGCCTGCATCTCCATCTCGCGCGACAGTGCCCGCTGCGCAATCACCACCAGCCGGAACACGGCGTCGACCACCGCCCGCAATGCCCAGATGATCACCGAGAGCAGCCAGCCGACCCACGCGATGCGGATGTCCACCCGCGACAGCTGGCGCAGGAATTGATCCAGTGCGTCCCGTCGGCCCACGATGTGCGCAGCGATCTGCTGGGTGGTGTAGACCCATCGTCCCACCGCCATGGAGCGCTGCCCGAAGTGGCCGAACTCGTGCGCAAGCACGGCCTTCAGCTCGCTCAGGTTGAGCATGTTCACCAGCCCGAGACCGATTTCCAGGTTCTTTCGCGAGGGGAACAGCAGGTTGAGCAACGAGAGATCGTAGTACACGGCGGCGTTCACGCGGGGCGTGACAAACACCTTGTGCGGGCGCGGCGCGCCGGCTTCATCGGCAATGCGATCGAGAAAGGCGAACAGGCGCGGTTGCTCGTTCCGCTTGAGTTGGATGCCACCGCCGCTGGCGCCCTTCTTGATGAAGAACAGCGCCTTGATCATGAAGACCGCCAGGAACAGGCTCGATATGCCGGCGATGAACTGGAGCAGGCCGTTGCCCGAGCCGATCTTCGCCAGCTCGCCGAGACCGGTGACGATGAACCACGCCGTCAGCGCGAAATAGATGGCGATGAACAGCAGCAGGCTGCCAACCGCGATCCAGGCCTGGCGTTTGTACGAGGCGCTCGGACGCGTGTAGTTGGCCGGTACATCGGCGGGGCCCGCCGGATAAAGGGTTTCCATGGCATTCGTTCCTGACCCGGCCATCCGGTGGGTCGCTTGGGTATCGATCAGCGCAACGGGAGGTTACCGACGTCGCGCGCGGTGAGTGATCACTTCGCGAGTGCGGCCGCGATGCGCGAAGGCTTGAGGATGCGACCGATCTTCAGGCGCCTCGCCTTCAGATCATTCAGCACGAAGGCGATCTCCGCCTCGCTCGGTCGCAGGGGCTGCAGCGTGCGGGCTATCCAGGGCGTGAGCTTGCGACGGCCATAGCGATGCGCGGCGGTGTTGAGGCCCCACAACAGCACGCCCATGCCAGCGATGCCCCCCGCGATAGCCAAAGCGGTGCCGTAGGGTTCCGGCAGGCGCTCCACCTGGGTGAATACAAGCATGGCCAATGCGGGGCCGGCGAACAGGCAGGCCAGGCCGACCAGATCCACATGTATATGGCGGAACCTGGCATCGACCACCGGCGACAGCACGAGGAACGGCTGCTGGATCAGCGCGCGGCGCACACTGATCGGTACCGTGTCCGGCGCCAGGCGCAGTGCATCCTCGATCTTCATGCGCTCGCCGTACACTTCGTCGAACGAGGGAAAACTGCGAGCGAGGATGTCGCGCACATGCGCGGGCTTTTTCGCCGTCGCCACATACTGCCTGGGTGCGCCGCCTTGCAACAGCTTGCAGCCCTGGCATACGCGCTCATAGCCCTCCAGCGTATTCGCACTGGTCGGGATGTAATAGATGTGCGAGTAGCTGCGCACCTCGCGCAGCAGGAACGTTTGGGCTTCGCGGCACATCGGGCAGAAGTCGGCCACGTAGCCCATCTTCTTGCGCGATACGCGCCTGCCCCAGAATATCAACATGGTCGTCTCCCTGATGGCTTACCGCAAAACCCGCGCGTGGCGCGAGCGATCCCTTTTCTTCGCCGCTAAGGGCGTGCGAGGCCTGGACGAGCCTGGTATGGCGATGCGAAATGGATTCCCTGGATCATTGTCTCCCCCAAGACAACGGGCGGCTGGATGTGTCATGTGGACGGCCGCCCGAGGCATCCACCGGCCATGGGCCGCGGGGTAGCTTGCACGCATGCCGGACGCTCGGCAACTGGCCCGAGGTTATAGCGAGGGGCTCGCCAAAGGCGTCAGCGCGCCGAGCCCGCAAACAAAAAAAGCGCCGTGCAGCGTGTGCACGGCGCCTTGCCGACCTGGCCGACTCAGGAGCCGGCGTGCTTGGCGGCTTGCTCGATCAACGCCGCCACTTCCTTCGGGTGCGATTCGTACACCGAGTGGCTGGCACCCTTGATCTCGATCGTGTGGCTGCCGGCGCGCTTGGCGTACATGCGTTCCAGGTCCGGGTTGATGATGCGGTCGGAGGTGGCCACCGCGTACCAGCTGGGCTTGTCCTTCCATGCCGGATGGCCGGCAGGCGCGGCGAAGACGGAGGCCGCGGTCAGCTCCTGCGAGTTCGCCTCGAACTGCGCCTGCGGCAGCGGCAGGTCGGCGGCGAAGTCGGCGGGGTAGTGGGCCGGGTCGAGATAGAGGAAGCCGTCGGCGGTTTTCTTGATGTCGGTGGTCTGGCTGGTGGCGCTGGGGAAACGCTTGCCGTTCGCCACTTCAGTTTCGCCCTGGTCGAGCGCGTGTGCCGCGATGTAGACCAGGCCGACCACCTTCGAATCGTTGCCAACATCCGTGACCAACGCACCGCCGTAACTGTGGCCCACGAGAATGGTAGGACCATCCTGCATGTCAACGATGCGTTTCACGGCTGTCACATCGTCGTTGAACGATGTCAGCGGATGCTCGGCGACGGAGACGTGGTAGCCGTCCTTGACCAGGATGTCGTACACGGGCTTCCAGCCGCTGCCGTTGACCCATGCGCCATGCACGAGGACGATGTTGTGCACGGGCTCGGCAGCCAGTGCCGGGGCGGAGGCAACGACGCCGAGCAGCAGGGCGGCGGCCAGCAGGTTGCGATGGAGAATGCGCTTGTTCACGGAGAGGTCCTCGCGACGGGGATGGGGAGGTGGCGCCGGGGCGTCATCGAATACGGGGGTTGCGGTGCGCCGGGGGAGACGATGTTTCCCGGATGGATAAAGCCTAGCGCAGGCGAAAGCGTTGATTTATGAAGTTTCCAGCGACGATTGAGAGGCTTTGCCGATGAGACCCTTGCCCACCGAATTGCTGCGCAGTTTCGTCGTGGTGGCGCAGACGGCCAGCTTCACCGCGGCGTCCGAACTTCTGTGCCTGTCACAATCGACCGTCAGCCAGCACGTTCGCCGATTGGAGGATCTGGTCGGCGTGCCGTTGTTCGAGCGCGACACGCGCAACGTGCGCCTGTCCCAGCAGGGCGACGCATTGCATCGCTACGCGGTGCGCATTCTCGAGCTGATGGATGAGGCGATGACCACGGTCTGCGGTCCGCCGTTGAACGGCACGGTGCGCCTGGGTCTTCCCGAGGACTTCGCCTCGTCGCGACTCGCCGCGGCGCTGGGCAGTTTCGTGCGGCGCAATCCGGAGGTGGACCTGGTGATCCGCACCGGCTTGAGCGGCGACCTGTTTCGCGAACTGGACGAGAACAAGCACGACCTGGTGTTTGCCAAGCGGCTCAGCGGCAGCCATCGCGGCTACGTGGTGAAGAGCGAGCCGTTGCACTGGTGCGGCAGTGCTTCAACGCCGTTGAGCGTCGATCAGACGATCCTGCCTTTGGCCGTCCATCCGGAACCGAGCATCACCCGCTCGCGCATTTTCGAGGCGTTGAAGTCGGTCAACCGTTCGTACCGTGTCGTGGTGGTCAGCAGCAGCGTGATGGTGATCCAGGCGGCCGTGATGGCCGGGCTGGGTGTGTCCGCATTCACCGGCTATGCCATGCCCGAGGGCATCGTGCCGCTCGATAGCGATCTTCCCGACCTGGGCGTGCTCGAATACGTGATCGATCGGCAGACCTCGATCTCGCAGGCCGCGCAGGCGCTGGAGCGTGTGTTGGCGGACGCGGCGAAGGACCTTTGATCGGGGCCTTCGCCGCGCGTGCCCATCAAGCGATGGCGCGCACCTTGAAGGATTTCGTCGCGCGCACCGCCAGCACGATGAACACGATCAGCACCACCAGTTGCGTGGCGCCGAACAGTTTCTGGCGCAGATCCGGAGCCAGGCCGCTAAGCACCGGCCACTTGGCGAAGATCTGCGCCACCAGCACGAATACCAGGAAGTATTCGCTGATCACGATGCCGATGGGGAACTGCGCCGTCCAGAAGCCGGAGCGGCCGATGGAACGGCGTGCCATCACCGTCCATGCCAGCACGAGCAACGCGATGACGCCCACGACGATGGCGGGCGTGACGCCATGAAACGGGAAGAAGAAACCGGTGACGCTGGTGATCACGGCCGTCCAGAGGAAGGTCGTGAGCGCGCCCGAGCGGTGACGGCCGATCATCAGGTCGCGAATGGCCCAAAAGCCGACGATGGTCGCGACGAGACTTATCAGGGTGTGAAAAGCGGTAAGCCAACCTAGCGGCGTATTCATCAATGCGCTCCGTGGTCATGTGACGGGAACAAACGTGGGTACGGCTCGCGGTGGGGCGATGCATCGCGATGCTGCCTGGGTTGTTGCATGGATGCTTTGCTGAAGTGGCCGGCGTCCCCTCGCCGGCGCTGCCTACTATGCGCCCGGAATCGTGGCGGTCTCAACCGGTCGTGGGGTCTAGCGGCCGGCTGACCGGCCGCACGGGGCGGCAGTTGGCTCCCTCGGCGCGGTGAGTTCTTGTAAAGCGCCGTGCGCAAAGGGCATATTGGCCGGGCAGCAGTTTGCCGTTGGGAGTAGTCATGCGGGTCCGCCTCGAAGATGTAGCGCGCGCGACGGGTGTCTCGCCAAAAACGGTTTCCCGCGTCCTCAACGAAGAATCCTCGGTGAAGGAATCCACCCGCCAGAAGGTGCTGGCGGCGATGGAATCGATGAATTACCGCCCCAGTCCCGCGGCGCGGGGCCTGGCCGGCAGCCGCTCGTTCCTGGTGGCGATGCTTTATGACAACAACGACAACCCGGCCTCGACCTACCTGGCCGAGGTGCAGGACGGCGTGCTCGACGCCTGCGATGCGCACCGCTACAGCATGATGGCCTGCCCGCTGCGCATGCGCGGCCAGGACTTCATCCGTCGTGTCGATGCGCTGGTGTTCGATCACCACATCGAAGGCGTGATCATGACGCCGCCGCTCACCGACTACGCGCCGCTGCTGCAGCGCCTGAAAGAGCACGGCGTACCGCATTCGAGCATCTCGCCGGTGCATCGCGAGGCTTCCATCGGCGTGTGCATGGACGAGCAGCAGGCGGCGAAGGCGCTGGTGATGCAGCTGGTGGAGCTGGGCCATCGCCGGATCGCGCACATCGTGGGCATCGCCAACCACGGCGCCAGCCGCTGGCGCATGGCGGGCTACAAGGATGCGCTGGCGGCCGCCGGGCTGCCGTTCGATCCGCACTACGTGGTGCAGGGTGAATTCTCGTTCGGTTCGGGCGTGCTGGCGGCGCGCGAATTGTTTGCGCTGCCCGAATTGCCCACCGCCATCTTCGCCGCCAACGACGACATGGCTGCCGGCGTGATGTGGGCCGCCAACGAGCGCGGCCTGAAAGTGCCGCGCGATCTCTCCGTCTGCGGTTTCGACGACACGCCGTTGGCCACGCAGCTGTGGCCGCCGCTGACCACGGTGCGTCAGCCCAGTCGCGAGATGGGCAAGCTGGCGGCGCTGCAGTTGATGGAAGTGCTGCGCGGCCGCGGGCCGGGCCTGCTGGTGCAGGTGCCGTATACGTTGCAGCTGCGCGAGTCGACGGCGCGGGTGCCGTAGGGCTTTGGTTTCGCATGGGGCCTGAGGCGGGCCCGAGTCGCGCACAGGGTGCGCTCCCACAGAGATAGCTGAGTGCCCGCCTAGTTCTGTGGGAGCGCACCCTGTGCGCGACGGCCCCCCTCAGGCTACGGCCGTACGAACCGGACTGGATCCCCTAATATCTTGTTTATACGAGGAAAAGCAGGCCGGCCACGCCTTTCTGCCCCCTCCACCCGCCTTGCTGCATCGCGAATTGACAGCGCTGTCATTTCTGTCAGTCTGCAGACCGACTGGCTCCAAGGGGGAGCCATCCCCTGTCTGTGGAGAGAGCCGTGCGGGCTTCCGTTCGTCGTTTGCGTTGTGTTCCGACCCTCCTTGCCGTGGCGCTGGCAGGCGCCATGGGCGTCGCTTCCGCCGAGGGCGCGTCGACCGTGCATGCCGAGAGTTGGCCCCGTGCCACCTGGCCGTTTCCGAAGGACGCGGCGCTGGAGCAACGCGTGGCAGCGTTGATGGCCAAGATGACGGTGGAGGAGAAAGTAGGCCAGCTGATCCAGGCCGATATCCTCAGCGTGACGCCGGATGACGTGCGCAAATACCGCCTCGGCGCGATCCTGGCGGGCGGCAATTCCAAACCGAACGGGCAGCTCACCGCCACCGTGACGCAGTGGCAGGCGTTATCGGATGCGTTCTACCGCGCGTCGATGGATACCAGCGGCGGTCATCAGGCGATCCCGCTGCTGTTCGGCATCGATGCCGTGCACGGCCACAACAACGCCGTGGGCGCGACCTTGTTCCCGCAGAATTCGGCGCTGGGCAATACGCGCGATCCGGAACTGATCCGCCAGATCGGTGAGGCCACGGCCGCCGAAACGCGTGCCACCGGCATCAACTGGAGTTTCGCGCCCACGCTCGCGGTGCCGCAGGACGTACGCTGGGGACGCGCCTACGAAGGCTATTCGCAGGACCCGGCCATCGTGGCGAAGTACGCCACGGCGATGGTGGAAGGCCTGCAAGGCAAGGCAGGCACCGCACAGTTTCTCGATGGCACCCACGTGCTCGCGTCGGCCAAGCATTTCGTCGGCGATGGCGGCACCAGGAACGGCAAGGACCAGGGCGACGCGCAGATCAGCGAAGCGGCGCTGCGCGACATTCACGCCGCCGGTTATGCGCCCGCCATCGATGCGGGCGTACAGACGGTGATGGCGTCGTTCTCCAGCTGGAACGGCAGCAAGATGTCCGCCGACAAGGCGCTGATCACCGATGTGCTCAAACAGCGCATGGATTTCCAGGGCCTGGTGGTGGGCGATTGGAATGCGCACGGCCAGGTGCCGGGCTGCTCCAACGACGATTGCCCCGCCTCGTACAACGCCGGCCTCGACATGCTGATGGCGCCCGACAGCTGGCGGGGCCTGTATGAGCACACGCTGGCGGAAGTGAAGTCCGGCGTGATTCCGCAGGCGCGGCTGGACGATGCGGTGGCTCGCATCCTGCGCGTCAAATTCCGCGCGGGGCTGTTCGACAACGGCGCGCCGTCGACGCAAGCGATCGTGCAGAAAGCCGCCGATGTCGTCGGCAGTCCTGCGCACCGCGCGATTGCGCGTCGCGCCGTGCGCGAATCGCTGGTGCTGCTGAAGAACGACCACGGCGTCCTGCCGCTGGACCCGCGCAAGCGTATCCTGATTGCCGGCGACGGTGCCGACAACATCTCGCGCCAGAGTGGCGGCTGGACGCTGAACTGGCAGGGCACCGGCTTGAAGAACGAGTACTTCCCCGGCGCGCAATCCATCGGTGCGGGTTTTGCGGAACAAGCGAAGGCCGCAGGCGGCACGGTCGAAATCGAAACGGACGGCCATTTCACCGCCAAGCCGGACGTAGCCGTGGTGGTGTTCGGCGAAGATCCGTACGCGGAATTCCAGGGCGATATCCCCAACCTGCTGTTCCATCCGGGCGACGACCACGAACTGGAGTTGATCCGCCGCTTGCGTGGCCAGGGCATTCCGGTGGTGGCCGTGTTCCTCAGCGGCCGTCCGTTGTGGATGAATCGCGAGATCAATGCAGCGGATGCGTTCGTCGCCGCATGGCTGCCGGGCAGCGAAGGCGGCGGTGTTGCGGACGTGCTGCTGCGCAAGCGCGACGGCAGCATCGCCAACGACTTCCACGGCAAGCTGGCCTATACGTGGCCGAGCAGCGCGGTGGTCGGGCAGGGCAAGCCGCAGTTCCCGCTGGGGTACGGATTGAGCTATGCGGATCACCGCGCCGTACCCAGGCTTTCCGAACAATCGGGTATCCGTGGCGAGCAGATTCCAGTCGGCAATTACCTCGATCGCGGCAAGGCCGTGCATGGCTACACGTTCACGCTGGTGGATGCGCAAGGCGCATCGATCACCGGCGACGTGTCGCCTGCCATCACGCCCGATGGCGCGCTGCAGATGGCTGCGCTCGACTACAAGGCGCAGGAGGATGCGCGCCGCTTCACCTGGAAGGCGGACAAGGCACGGCTTTCGATCCACGCACGCACACCGCTCGATCTCGATCGCGAAAGCAATGGCGACGTGTTGCTGGTGACCACGCTGCGCGTCGATGCGTTGCCGGCGAACGGTGCCTGGATCGGCATGGGATGCGGTGCGCATTGTCAGGGTCAGGTGTCGCTGGACAAGACGCTGGCGACGTTGCCCCGGGGACAGTGGACGCGCCTGGGTGTGCCGTTGAAGTGCCTGCGTGCCGCGGGTGCCGACATGCATCACATCGAGCAGCCGTTTGCCTGGGGCGCCGGGAAGGGCACGGATATCGCGATTGCCCGCGTGGCGCTGGGAACCGACGTCGATCAGGTGGTCGAGTGCACGAAATGAGGCAGCGTGGCCAGGGGCGGCCGGACACATCGCGCCAGGCCTGGGCCGCGTGCTGATGTCGTTCGCGGGAGCGGCTGGGTCAGCGGTAACCCGGTCCGGACGGCAGGATGATCATTTGCTTTTGCATCAAAAACGGTCGCATGGCCGACCGGGGAGTCGAGGAAAGTGAGGCGTAGCAGGGGTTGCGAAGGATTTATGGACTTGCTGCCGCGCGTCAAGCTTCTGTCGGGCAACCGTTCTATCATCCTCATGACAGCGCTGTCATCAAGCTAAATGACAGCGCTGTCATCGGGGAAGCCATCAAACCAGTCGCCGTCGAGGGCGGTGACGAACAACAATCCGAATGAACTGAGGGGAAGCCAAATGAAGTTGCGCTATTCGGCGTTGTACATCGCCATGTCCCTGGTACTCGCGCCCGGCGCGGTACTGGCGGCGGATCAGGATGCAGCGCCGCAGAGCGCGCCTTCGCAGAATGCCACGCCGCCGGCCGAGCATAAGGTGAAGCAGCTCGACGCGATTTCGGTCACCGCGACCAAGAGCGAGACGCTGCTGCAGAAGACGCCGGTCGCCGTGAGTGCGATTACGCCCGACACGCTCGACAAAGAGCGCGTGATGACCGTGCAGGATCTCACCAAGCTGGTGCCGGGCCTGCAGGGCACCAGCCAGGGCGACCACGGCGTGGTGACGCTGACCTTGCGCGGCATCGGCAACGACAGCGCGAAGACCGAATACGCGGATCCGGAAGTGGCGACCTTCGTCGATGGCGTCTATGCGCCGCGCGCCGAAGCCGCGTCCGGCCTGCTGCTGGACATGGATGGCGTCGAAGTGCTGCGCGGCCCGCAGGGCACGCTGTGGGGCCGCAACTCCACCGCGGGCGCGATCAGCTTCCAGACGGCCAAACCGGATATCGGTGCCGGCTTCTACGGCAATGCGCAGGTGGAAGCCGGCAACTACAACGAGCTGGGCGCGCGCGCCGCGTTCAACCTGCCGATCAGCAATACCTTCGCGATGCGCGTGGCGGTGGTGCACGAGCAGCACGATGGTTACGTCGACTACCAGAATCCGTCCACCGAGCTGCCCAGCGTGGCGCAGCAGCAGCAGGCGTATCTGGCCTCGCCCGCTTCCGGCGGCACGCTGGCCAACTTCAAGCCGATCGACCCCAGCCAGTACGTGCAGGGCGGCAAGAAGTACAACTCGCAGGACCAGTCCGCCGCGCGCGTCAGCGCGTTGTGGCAGCCCAGCGATACGTTCAAGTGGAACCTCTCCTACGAGTACTTCCTCGATCGCGGCACGCCGGACCTGAGCCTGATGCAGACGCCGCGCCAGGGCCAGGAGTTCTGGTCCGCGCTGATCGACACGGCGCCGTACCTGGACCGCACCTCCAAGACGGTGCGCAGCCGCATGGACTGGAACATCAACGAGGGCATGGAGCTGAGCTATATCGCCGGCTACAACCGCTACTCGGGCAAGAGCGATTTCGACCAGGACGTCGGTGTCAGCGTGCCCACCAGCTTCACCACCAACGGCGTGTACCAGGACGACCGCACCAACTACTCCAACTACGAAAGCTGGAGTCAGGAAGTGGACCTGAAGTCGACCGGCCCGCAGACCGTGGACTGGATCGTCGGCGCGTACTACGGCTACGAAGACAACAACATCCGTTTCGATATCCCCATCATGAACGGCACCAAGTACGGTTCCGTGAACTGGCAGGGCTCCTTCATCCAGCCGAAGGAAACGGTGGAGTCGTATGCGCTGTTCGGCCAGGCCACCTGGCACCTCAGCGACCATTGGCGTTTGACCGGCGGTGCGCGCTGGTCGCATGACGACAAGGAGAACAAGGGCGGCATCAACTGGGGCTGGAACTACGATCCCACCGTGCCGCAGCTGCCGATCTCGCCGGGCGTGTATCCGGATCCGTCGAACGGCTTCAGCATCTCGCAGCGGAACACGGCCAAGTACAGCAAGAGCAAGCCGACCTGGCTGGTGCGCGTGGACACCGACGTCGGCGCCAATGGTTTGCTGTATGCCAGCGTGTCCACCGGCTACAAGTCCGGCGGTACGCAGGACGCAGGCACGCTGTACGCGCCCGAGACGCTCACCAACTATGAAATCGGCAGCAAGTTCAGCTTCCTCGATGGCCGCATGACCTGGAACTCGGCCATCTACTACGAAGACTTCAAGAACTTCCAGCTGTCCGCGCCGATCGTCTATCCCGACGGCAACCATGGCCTGGGCTTCTCCAACGTGGGCGGCAGCACCAAGGTGTTCGGCATCGAATCGGAGCTGGCGTACCAGACCAAGGACGACCGTGCGAACCTGATCTTCTCGGCCATCCCGAAGAAGGAACTCGGCACGCTGGTCTATGCAGGCAGCAACGACTACCAGGGTCTGCCCGCCTGTCCGCCGGCGTCGAACCTGGCCAACTGCATGAACGTCACTGGCAACGACCTGCCGCATGCGCCAAACATCTCGCTCACCGCGATCTACGAGCACGACTTCCATCTCGGCAACGGCGGTCGACTAACGCCGCGCGTCAGCGCGCAGTACCAGAGTTCGCAGTGGCTGAGTTACTTCAACCTCGGCGAGGGCGACCAGCAGAAGGCGTATACGCGCGGCGACCTCTCGCTGCGCTACACCGAGCCGGGCGACAAGTGGTGGGTCAATGCGTACGTGCAGAACATCTCCGATGGAAAGATCCGCACCAGTGCCGGTCGCTTCCTGATGTCCGATGGTTCGCTGCAGTACGTATCGCAGTACCTGGCGCCGCGCACCTACGGTGTGCAGCTGGGCGTGTGGTTCTGATGAAGTTCGGGGCGGCCCCATGACAACAGCGCCGCCGATGGTTTGCCGTTCTCCAGGCGATGCTCCGGGGAGCATCGCCGCCTCTCCCCTTGAATGGCGTTTTTGCCGGGCCCGCGTGGGGCGGCCCGGCAGTTCTTTGACGCAATCGTTCGCGCATGCATTGCCGCGACGCGCTGGCCTGCCCGCCAGCCGGGAGACACCATGGCTCGTCTGAAGAAAGTGCTGATCGTGGGCGGCGGCACCGCCGGCTGGCTGGCTGCGTGCTATCTCGCCAAGGCGGTGAATGCGGTCGATCCGAACGGCGTGCAGGTGCATCTGGTGGAATCGCCGGACATCGGCCTGCTCGGCGTGGGCGAGGCGACGTTTCCTTCCATCCGCGGCACGCTCTCCGCCATCGGACTCGACGAGCGCCGTTTCCTGGTGGGTGCCACGGCGACGTACAAGCAAGGCATCCACTATCGCCACTGGGTGCGCCCGCCAGGCGCAGCGGGTGCCGATCACTTCTTCCATCCGTTCAATGCACCGAGCCAGCGGCCCGGTGGTCCGGAGCTGTTGCCGTACTGGCTGCTGGGTGCGGCGCCGGACGGCATACCGTTCGCCGACGCCGTGTCGATGCAGAGCACCCTGGTCGATCACTCGCGTGGACCGAAGCGCTTGAAGGATCCGGACTACCAGGGTCCGATGAATCACGCCTTCCATTTCGATGCCGCGTGCTTCGCGCGCGTGCTCGCCGAGCACGGCCAGGAAGCGCTGGGCGTGAAGCGCCACGTCGCCACGGTGGAGCGCGCGGAAATCGACGAGCACGGCGCGATTGCGCGCGTAGTGACGAAGGAACTCGGCGAACTCACCGCCGATCTCTACGTGGACTGCACCGGCCTCAAGGGCATGTTGATCGGCAACGTGATGCAGTCACCGTTTCGCAGTCGCGCGGATGTGTTGTTCGCCGACCGCGCCGTGGCCATCCAGGTGCCGTATGCGCAGCCGGATTCGCCGATTCCGTCCTATACGATTTCCACCGCGCAGGAAGCGGGCTGGATCTGGGATATCGGGCTGCAGAAACGCCGCGGCGCGGGCTACGTGTATTCCTCGCGACATACCGACGTGGAACGCGCGGAAGCGGTGTTCCGCAACTATCTCGGTCCAGTTGCCGAAGGACTCAAGGCCTTCCACATCAAGTTCGAAACTGGCTATCGCCCGGAGCACTGGCGCAAGAACTGCGTGGCGGTGGGCCTGGCTGGCGGCTTCGTCGAGCCGCTCGAATCCACCGGCATCGCGCTGATCGAGCTGGCCACCTATCTGCTCACGCATCTGTTGCCGAGCGATACCGGCACGATGGAACAGGCAGCGCGCCACTTCAACGAGATGATGGTAGCGCGCTACGACCGCATCATCGATTTCATCAAGATGCACTATTGCCTGAGCCAGCGGCGCGACTCGCCGTTCTGGATCGACAATACCGATCGGTCGAGCATCCCGCAGACGTTGCAGGACAAGCTGGCGCAATGGAAGCATCGGCCGCCGCATCGCCTGGACTTCGTCAGCGACCTGGAAATGTTCCTCGTTTCCAGCTGGCAGTACGTGCTCTATGGCATGGAATTCAAGACCGACCTGTCGGCGATGCGCAACGTCTATCCACGCGTCGAGGAAGCCCGGCAGGAATTCAGGAACATCCAGCTGGCCGCCTCGCAGGCGCTGCACGACCTGCCCGATCATCGAGCGCTGGTGGAGCAGATGTGCCGGGAGTATCGCGAGCGGACGGGCGCTGAGCGGGCGATGGCCTAGTCTCTTTCACACAGTGCCCATGCCCCTCACCGTCATTCCGGCGCAGGCCGGAATCCAGTAGCGAAGCGCTGAGTTGTCGCGAAAGTCGACTACGCTCTGGATATATTTCGCGATAACCCACCACTGGGGCCACTGGATTCCGGCCTGCGCCGGAATGACGGTGAGGGGTTCTTAGACGTACCGGTCCGCCAACGCATCCGTTGCACCAATCAGCACATCCACGATCGCCGGATCGGCCGCACTATGGCCTGCGAGCACGATGTGGAACGCGGCTTCCGGCCACGCCCTGGCCAGATCGTAGGCGCTCTTCACCGGGCAAATGATGTCGTAGCGGCCGTGCACGATGGTGGTGGGAATATGCCGGACGCGTTCGACATCGCGCAGTAGCTGGTCCGGTTCAAGGAAGACGTGATGGCGGAAGTAATGTGCTTCCGCGCGCGAAATGCTGACGGCGACATGCGGATCGTCCTGCGTGCCCGGCGAATCGGCATCGTGCAGCAGCGTGGTGCTTCCGCCTTCCCAATCGCCCCACGCTTTCGCGGCTGCTATGCGCACCGCTGCATCGTCGCTGTCCAGGCGCCGCCAATAGGCCTCCACCATGTTGTCGCGTTCGTCTTCGGGGATATGCGCGAGGTAGCGTTCCCAGCGTTCCGGAAAGATCCAGCGTGCGCCGCCGTCGAGTTCGTTGAACCAGCGCAGTTCGCCCGGACGTCCCAGGAAGATGCCGCGCAATACCAGTCCGAGCACGCGTTCCGGATGCTTCTGCGCATAGGCCAGGGCCAGCGTCGAGCCCCACGATCCGCCGAACACCACCCAGCGTTCGATACCGAGCTGCTCGCGGATCGCTTCGATGTCGCTGACCAGATGCCAGGTCGTGTTGTCGCGCAGCTCCGCATGCGGTATCGACTTGCCCGCGCCGCGCTGGTCGAACAGCACGATGCGGTAGCGGGCGGGATCGAAGAACTGCCGGTGATAAGGCGACACGCCCGCACCGGGCCCGCCATGCAGAAACAGCACGGGCAGGCCGCCCGGATTGCCGCATTCCTCGATATGCAACTCGTGGATGTCGTCCACGCGCAGCCGCTCAGTGCGATAGGGCTCGATCTCGGGATACAGCTCGCGCATGGTCATGGCTCCTGGAAACATGGCGAGCATAGCGTCCCGAGATCCGGGACGCTCTGCATGTTCTTCAGGATGCGGGACGGCAGCCTGTGACGCAGGCCAGATAGGCAGCCCCATGGGGATAGTCGATGGTCATGCGAAAGTGCCGATACACATTGGCTCCCAGCGCGCCGGTGATCGGCCCATCCATCGCGCTGAGCCAGTTGCCCGGTCGCGCCGTGAAATTGGCGTCGGGCCGCTCGGTGAACCAGACCGGGCCCAGTTCCCATCCGGCCACGACAAGATGCGGAACTTCGATGAGACGCGAACCCTTGCCGTGGACGGGCGAACCCAGGTCGTCGCCGTCGTTCACCACGCGCCACGCCGGGTGTTGGCGATGCCAACGGTCGAGCTGGCTTGTCGTGATGTACGACGTAACGCCGATGTCGCTGGCGGTTACCTCCGCACCCGCGACTTTACCGGCATCGGTGGGATGCGCCGTGGCTCCCGTGTCGAGCAACAGTTCGATGGGTTTGCCGTCGACGTGCGCCGTGATGCGCAGGAATCCGCTTTGCGGTGCGCCCTTGTCGTCGCGCAGAATGCCCAGCGGTGTGCGATGCGTGCCCGTGACCGGCTTCCAGTCGTTCGGCTCGAGCCAGAGCTTTCGCCCCGGATAGTCGAACGTCCAGATACTGCCAGGCAGATAGCCGGAGCCAAGCTGGCCGTCGGCGTGATCGCCCGGGTCTCCACTGATGACGAGGGCGGGCGCATCGCAAGGTGTGCCGGTGCGCACGGGTAAACCCTGGCCTTCGCGATAGTCGAGCGTCGTGACGACATTGAGCGACGCATCATCCAGCTTGCATTGCCGCGATGGCAGTCCAGCGCGAGCGGCCGCTGACCCGGATATCACAAACCAGCCGGCGCTACCTCCGCCACCCGTATCGACCACCAGCCGCAATACCTGCCCATTGGCCAGTGTCGGCGTCGCATAGAAATGCCCCGCCTCGTAGGTCGTGGGCACTTCCACGCGTTGCTGCGCGTTGGCCGTTGCGCTTGCAACGGCCAACATCATGCCGAAAAAAACCGTGTGCCTCGCCATGCCACGTCCTTGTGAAGTATCGGATGACGCGATCGTATCGGATCAAAGCTTGTAGTTGATACCGAACATCACCGTACGACCCCAGGTGTTGTAGTCGAGCGGGCGACCGATCGATACGCCGTTGGGCAGAGCAGAAATTTGCGCGGTCTTGTACGCCGAGTTGGTGAGGTTGTAGACCTGCAGCAGCACCGACAGACCGTTCCAGGAACCCTCGGTGAAGTTGTAACCGGCCTGGAAATCCGTCTGCTTGTCGGCCAGCACTTGCTGGTAGCCCAGCTGATCGAACAGGGCGATCGCTTCGCCGGTGAAGGACGAGCGATAGCGCTCGGAAATGCGCACCGACCAGCCGTACTTCTCGTAGTACAGCGCCAGGTTCGCCACTTTGCGCGAGAGGCCGGGCAGTGTGGCCGGCGCACCCGGAATCGAGCTCACTGAACTCACCGGCACGGTGCTGTTGGTCAGCGAGAAGTTGGCTTGCACGCCAAAGCCGTCCAGCGGACGGGCGATCAGCGCGCCTTCCAGTGCGCCGGACAGCTCGATGCCCTGCATCTTGCCGCCGGTGCCGTTCTCCGGCGTGGTGTACGCGCCGATGTTGCTGGTCGGCACCAGCGTGGGATCGTTGTTGGTGTACTTGGAGAAGTCGTAGTCGAGCACGGTCTTGTTGTAGATGTAGTTCAACAGGTTCTTGTTGAACACCGCGACGGCCACGTAACTGGACTTGCCGAAGTACTTCTCCCACGACAGGTCGGTGCCCACCGCCACATAGGGCTTGAGGGCGGGGTTGCCACCGCTGCCCGACCACAGCACCTGTCCGGCGGCGGGCCCCGTGGTGACCTGATACACGAAGGACGAAGAAGCGACCTTCTCGTCGTCGATGCGCCCACGCGTCATGGTCTTGGCGAAACCGAAGCGCAGGTATTGCTGCTCCGCGATCTCCGCCGCCAGGTTCAGGCTGGGCAGCACGTTGTTGTAGGTGGTGCCACCGGTCAGCGTGCCCACCAGCGTGTTGCCATTGGTCTGCAGCGCATCCGACGACTGATCGGTGTGCACGAACTGCACGCCCATGTTGCCACGCAGCGGCACGCTGCCCAGCATCGTATCGATGTTGAACTTCACGTAGGCGACCGGCACCTTCTCCTCGACGCTGTAGTTGCGCGCCCAGTCGCCCTGGCCGTTGCCCGAGGTGAGATAGAACTGGCTGTTCAACGCGGCCAGCACGTTGTAGTTGAGGATCGGGCCGATGCCGCCGTAGTTGATCGAGGTGGGGCCGTACAGGAAGGCCGGATTCACCGGCGTCGAGAAGCCCTTGACGTAGTCGCTGCCGGTCGAGCCGTTGCCGTTGAGCCAGGCAAACTCGACGTCCGCCGACTTGGTCTTCTTGCGGTCGGAGTAGTTCACGCCCACGTCCACCGTGCTGAAGATCCAGCCAACCGGGTGTGATACCTGCAGGCGGATCGCCTTGATGGTGTCGTCCTGGTGATCGAACTCCTGGCGACCGTCGTAGCCGTAGCCATCGGGGTCGGTGAACTGGATGGCCGACGGATCGGCGAGATTCACGCCGGTGCTGAAATTCGGAAAGCCGTAGTTGAGCGGCGTGGCGAACTGCACGTTGGTGGTGCCCTGGTCCGGGATGCCGGAGAACAGGTAAGCGTCATGCAGATCCTTCTTCGCGCTCGAATAGGACAGGTCGGCCACGCCCTGCCAGCCGCCGCCGAATTCGAACTGGTTGTTCCAGCCCACCGAGAAGAGCTTGTCGTGCTCCTTGGTGTAATCGTTCTGCAGGATCGGGCGAATGCCATCCATGTTGCCGGTGGTGACCACGGGATAGGGCTGCGACGGCACGATGCCCACATTGCTGTACACCGCGGGGCCGGCATCGTCGTAGGGACCGCTGGCCCATTGCACGCCGTTGGTGATCTTCTTCTCGTTGAAGGTCGAGTAATAGGTGTCCAGCGTGCCGTGGTACCAGTCGTTCGGCGCCCATTCGAGCACGGCCATCAGGCCGTTGCGCAACTGGTTCTCCGATTGCGCGCGCAACTGCATGCCTTCCTGCGAAAGCACGCCATCGGGCAAGCCGGGCGAGTGCGGTCCGCCCCACGCGCCTTCGATGCTGCCGGGACCGTTGTTGAGACTCCACCACCACGCCTGGTACTGCTTCTCCTGGATCGGCGAATCGAGCTGGGCGAAGCCGACGGCCAGACCCAGCGTGTGATCGAGGAACTGGTCGACGTAGGAGAAGCTGGCGCGATGGCCAAGATCGCCCACGCCCGAACCCGGGTTGTTCTTGCCATTGGTCGTGTACTCGCCGCGCAGGTTGGCGACGATGGTGCGGGTGGACAGATCCAGCGGCTTGAGCGTGTGCAGGTCCACCGTGCCGGAGAGACCCTGGCCGATCAGGCTCGCATCGGGCGTCTTGTACACCGCCGCGCCGCTGATCAGTTCGGCCGGATACTGGTCGTAATCCACACCGCGGTTCTCGCCGATGGTCGCCTGCTCGCGGCCGTTGAGCGTGGTGCCGGCAAAGTCGGGCGCCAGGCCGCGGATGGAAATCTGGTTGGCACGGCCGTCCACGCGCTGCGTGGCCAGGCCGGGCAGGCGCGCCAGGCTCTCGGCGATACTCGCGTCGGGCAGCTTGCCGATGTCTTCGGCGGAGATGGCCTCGATGATGTTGTCCGAATTCATCTTGGCCTTGATCGAGTTCTCGATGCTGCCCGCGATGCCGGTGACGGTGACCGCATCCAGCGTGGATGCGCGGTCTTCCGATTTGGGCAGCGCATTCTTGTCGGACTTCGCGGGCGTCTGCGCTGGCGTGGCCTGCGTGTTTTGCGGCGTGGGCGTGGCGTCCTGCGTCTGTTGTGCGAAGGCCGGCTGCGCGGTGGCCAGGGCGAACAAGGCAGCGGCACATGCGATGGCGAGCGGTCGTTTGGCTCCGGTGGAACGTGCGGCGAAAACCTGCAAGTTGCGACAGTTCATGCTCTTCCCCAGTCTTCATTGGAATGACTGTGCTCCCCAGCACAGCACGCGGAAGCGCACCTCACCGGATCGGCAAATTCTTGCGACCGGCGATTGGGCGGTAGGTTTCTGCGTGGGCTGGGAGCATGAGCGAGAGAAATTGCTGCGTCATCATGCGACGCAGCAAGCTCGGTCATATTGCTGAAGCGTGCGCGCTCTTGTTCAGCGTGGTGAGAAAAGCGTCATCACTTGCCTGGCGACGACGTGCAACCGGCAATGATGGGAGCGGCGTTCGGGCCCGCGGTGGTGTCGTAGAGATCGCCGTGGTTGCCCTTGGTCCACCACACATAGGGACCGGCGACATACCGCACGCCGGAGCCGGCCAGCGTATCCACGAACAACATGGGTTTGCCCTTCACCGACAGCAGCGCAAAGCTCTGTCCGCCCTGCTTGTTGTAGTACGTGACCTTGAGCGATTGGCCGCCCTGGCATTGGTAGTTGCGCAGCGGGGTGGCATCCACCGGAATTTCCGGCACGCTCAGTGCGCCGGCCAGGGCAGCCGTTGCGCCCAACGATGCCAGCGCTGCGATGGCCGCCTGCGCGGCATGACGATGCAATGTATTCATGGCTTGCCTCACCTCGTGGCAGACGTAAGGGCGCGACCGTTGCGCACGATCTGTGGCGAGTCTACACAGGTTGCGATGGCGTGGCGGTGGATCGCCGCCGCCGTGCTGAAGCACGCTCAGTTCAAGGCGACAGCGCGCATGCCATCGCCGCGAACACGGCCCGGGCACTTGCCGCTCACCCGTTTGAACAGGCGGCGGAAGGCCGCTTCGCTGCTGTAGCCCAATTGCTGCGCAATGCCCGCCACCGATTGCTGGCGGTCGCGCAGCAACTGCTCCGCCACGCTGACGCGCCATTGCGTGACGTACTGGATCGGCGGTTGCTTCATCAGCTGGGTGAAGCGCTCGGCAAACGCCGAGCGCGACATGCACGCCAGTGCCGCCATCGACTGCATGGTCCAGGCACGGCCTGGATGGTCGTGCACCGATTGCAGCACACGGGCAATGCGCGGATCGGCCAGCGACGCGAACAGCCCCTGGCGTTCGCCCGTGCCGCGGGCGTAGTCGCAGATCGCCAGCGTGAACAGCGCGTCGGCAAGCTTGTTGAGCAGCACGTGGCGGCCGGCACAGTCGGCGTGCACCACGTCCGCCATGGTCGCGGCCAGTTGGCGGAACGGAGCGCTGGCGTTGGCGGCATGAATGACCATCCGCGCGGGCAAGGCCAGCTTGAGCGGATGCTGGCTGGTGCCGGTGAAGCGGAATTCGCCGCAGATCAGGCTGGTCTGTTGAAGGCCGTCCTCCGCCGTGCCGCTCAGCCGGTGCGGTGCACCGTGCGGGAAGATCACCAGGTCGCCGGTCTCCAGCGTCACGGCCTCGCCGAACTCATCGCTTTCCACCTTGCAACGGCCGCTGCCCACCAGGTGAAACAGGCCGCACTCGTAACGCGGCGCATCGGCAAACCACGACCCGCAGCGATGCAGCTCAGCCACCACCTGGACCTGCAGCATCGACCGGTTGAGCAGCGATTCCAGCGCCGGATCCACCAGCTGCGGGCGCGGCCCGGGCGGTAGCGACGGGTTCGGTTCGATGATCATGGGCTTCCTTCCGGCGGCTGTCTCATGAAGAACTTCGCCGCCGGCAGGATGCCGGTTACATCGCCGCCTCCCCTGGCAGGGTCAGCCGGCCGATCAGCCCCTCATCCAGCCATTGGGCCAGCAGCGCGGCCATGCGGGGCAGGGCCGCCGTGCCGTGCCGTTCCGCCAGGCGTTCGCACAGGTGGGCGAAGGTCTCGCCGTTCAAGGCACCCCGTAGAGCGGGCAGCTCGCCCGGCGCCACCGGTCGGTAGTGCACGTCCAGCATCGGCCGCCAGACCAGCAGGTGGCGTGCCTGCCGCCCACGCCGCAGTCGCGGTCGCGGCCCGCTGCGATCGGCGGCTCGCCGGAACGCATCGATGTTGCAGGTGCAGCGGAGCAGACGGGCGTGCGGCAACGGATGAAGCCGCAAGCCTGCCCACGCCTCCGTGGCGATGCCGGCGAGATCGCCGGCGTTCACCGTGTCATGGTCGGCTGCGTCGAACGCCGTTGAGATGGCCCAGTCCAGCTGCGCCATCTCGGCCAGTTCGGGCTGCTCGCTCCAGGGCGAGGCGTGGGCGAGAAAGCGAGCGAGTCCCTCGCCATGCCAGCGAATGGTGAAGTGCGTGGACGGCTGCGCCGCCACATAGTCGTCCAGCAACGGCAGGAAGCGGCGCCCCACCAACAGGGCGAGCCCAGGGAATTCCGCCGCCAGCGCCTCGCGCAGGCGAATGCGATAGCCCTGCTGATAGACGGCGAGGCGGCTCGCCTCGTTGGCCTTGTCGTCGCCGCGCAGCGAACCCGGCGTGGGCAGGCTGCCTGCCAGCATGGCCTCGGCCAGTTGCAGTTGCATGGTGCGCAGATCGCTCATGCGGCTTGCTGCATCAGCGCGTCGGCGAGCGCGCGGGCATGCTCGAGCTCCGCCAGCAGTTCGGCCAGCGGGGGAATGTGGTCGTCGCGCTCGATCATGGTGGACACGCGACCGAAGCGGCGCACGGCTTCCACGTAGAGATGCCACACGGCGTCCACCACGGGGGCATCGTGCGTGTCGATCAGCAGTTCGCCGCCGTGTTCATGACCGGCCAGATGGAATTGCTGCACGCGTGCCGCCGGCAGGCCATCGAGATAGTCGAGCGCGGAGAAGCCATGGTTGTGCGCACTGACATGCACGTTGTTGATGTCGAGCAGGAGGAAACAATCCGCGCGCGCGGCGACGGCGGCGAGGAACTCCCACTCGGTCAGCTGCGACTGCGCGAAGCTGATATAGCTCGACACGTTCTCCAGCAGGATGCGCCGTCCGAGCGTGTCCTGCACGCGACGCACGCGATCCACCACGTGCCGCAGCGCTTCTTCGGTATACGGCAGCGGCATCAGGTCGTGCAGGTTGACGCCCTGCACGCCGGTCCAGCACAGGTGATCGGAAATCCACGCGGGTTCCACCCGTTTCGCCAGGGCGGCGAGCTGGCCGAGATAGCCCATGTCGAGCGGATCGGTACCGCCGATGGACATCGACACGCCGTGCATCACCAGCGGAAAGCGTTCGCGAAAACGTTCCAGCCAGCGCAGCGGACGCCCGCCGGGCACCAGATAGTTTTCCGAAACGATCTCCAGCCACTCCACCTTGCCCGGTTCATCGATCAGCGATTCGTAGTGATCGACACGCAGGCCGAGACCGAAGCCGAGATAGGGCAACTGGCGGGAAGAAGGCATGGCGTTTCTCGCGGCAGAAAGTGCGGGGCTTCCGGGCTGCGCCGAAAGCCCCGCGATCAAGCTCAGGAGGCCTTGGCGGCTGCCTGGGCGGCGTCGCAGTCCTGCTGGCTCTTCTGCATGGTGAAGCCCTGGCCCTTGCAGGCGTTCTGGCCCTTGCAGGCATTGCTGGCCTGCTTGCAGGCGCCGTGGCCCTTGCAGGACGACGAGTTCACGCACTTCACGCTGGCGGTATCGGCCGTCTTGCCGCTGGCGGCCTTCTCGGTGGCGGAAGCGGACATGGTGGTGACGGCGAACAGGCCGGCAACTGCCATCGCCATGGCGGCACCGTTGAGCTTGTGGGTCTTCATGGAAACACTCCTGTCTGGTGGACGGCCGCCCGATGGCGGCATGGATAGACAACGTCGGGCCCGGACACCATGGCCAAGCACTGCCGACCTGAGCATTCTCGATAGACGGCCAGCCGCCGGCTGTCCCCGCGCGTCTGCCATTTGTGCCCGATCGTCCGGCGATGGGGAGGCGGCGCAGGACCGGACGGCGGGCAAGAAAGCATGGACGACCAGCCATGGCGGCCGGTGAGGGCGGTTCGCATGATGCCCGCACCTCGTATCCATGGAACACGCCGTCATGCGCCAGCTCATCGCCGACAAGGCCACCCAACTGCTCGAATGGCTGCACCGCATCGAGTGGGTCGGGCCACTCGTGGTGCGCGTGGTGTTCGGCTACTTCTGGCTGGAGACCGGCATCGCCAAGGTGCACAACCTGGATGGTTTCACCCAGCGCTTCGTCGGCTGGGGCATTCCCTTCCCGGCCTTCAGCGCCGGGTTGTCCGCGTGGACGGAGTTGCTCGGCGGCCTGCTGATCATGCTCGGCCTGTTCACCCGCCTGGTGTGCATTCCCATGCTCATCAACATGGCGGTGGCCGTGGTGCTGGTCGTATCGGCCAACCTCACCGGCCTGGACGACTACGTGGAAGCGGACGAGATCGTCTACAGCCTGATCTTCTTCTGGTTGCTGATCAGCGGCCCGGGCAAGGCGAGCCTCGATACGCTGGTGGCACGGGCGCTGGGCATCCGCACGGCAGCCGTCGCGACATCGCCGTCGCGGATGGCCATCCCGGTGATCGTCGACTGATCGCTTCGCACGGAATGCCCATGAACATGAAAACAAACACACCTATCCGGATCATTGGCGCGCTGCTGCTGGCGCTGGCGGGAACCGCCGCCGCCGATGAAGTGCCGTTCGACCAGGCGAGCTACGCGCAAGCGGTCGCCGCGGGCAAGCCCGTGGTGGTGTACCTGCATGCTGACTGGTGCCCCACGTGTCGGGCGCAGCAACCGATCGTCGATCGCCTGTCGAAAGAACCGGGGTTCAAACAGATGACGATCTTCGTGGCGGATTTCGACAAGGAAACCGCGCTGGAGAAATCCCTCAAGGTGACGCAGCAATCCACCTTTGTCGTCTTCAGCAAAGGGCACGAGGTGACGCGCTCCACCGGCCAGACCGCCGAACCGGCCATCCGCGCGGTGCTGCAGCAGGCGCTCTGATGGATTTCAGTCTGGGCACCTATGCGCTGGGTTTCATCGCCGGCATGGCGACGCTGTTGTCGCCTTGCGTGCTGCCGATCCTGCCCATCCTGATCGCGTCGGCGTTGTCCAGGCATCGTTGGGGTGCCGCGGCATTGGCGCTGGGATTGAGTCTTTCGTTCGCCTTGACCGGCACCCTGCTCGCCACCCTGGGTGCAGCCATCGGTCTGGACGCGGGCACCTTGCGCGTCGCGGCTGCCGTGCTGATGGTGGTGTTTGGCCTGGTGATGCTGCTGCCTCCCTTGCAACGTTCGTTCTCGCGCCTCGCTGCCCAACTGGGCAATCAGGGTCAGCGGGCATTGGGTTCGGTGCACGGCGAAGGCGGCTTCAGCCAGTTCCTGATCGGTTTGCTGCTGGGACTGGTCTGGAGTCCCTGCGTAGGACCGACCCTGGGTGCGGCGAGCACGCTGGCGGCGCAGGGCACGCATCTGCCGCAGATTGCGCTGCTCATGCTGGTGTTTGGCCTCGGTGCGGGACTGCCCTTGCTGGCGCTGAGCAGCGTATCCGGCGCCGCCATGGTGCGCGTGCGCGGCTCGCTGATGTCGGCGGGCAGCATAGCCAAGACCGTGCTGGGCGCGTGCTTCGTGGTGATCGGCGTGCTGGTGGTCAGCGGCCTGGATCGCCGGTTCGAGGCGCTGGTGCTTTCCGTCAGCCCCGATTGGCTGACCCGCCTGACCACGTCGCTCTAACGCGCTAGCGCCACTTCACCGATCCCAGCAGATCGGACAGCCCCACCCACAGCAGCTGCATGCCGATGCAGAAGGTGACCAGGGCAAACAGGCGCATCACGATCTTGGTGCCGCCTGCGCCCAGCCACCGTTCGAGCGTGTCGGCAAAGCGCATGCAGATGTAGATACTGGCGCACAGCACCACCAGCGCGGCGGCGACGCCCAGGAAATGCATCGCCGACAAACCCTCTTGCGGCGAGCTGGTGCCCAGCGCGATCGCCACCGAGATCGAACCGGGACCGACCATCAGCGGCAGGGTCAGCGGATAGAAGGTCTTGGCGGCGAGCGAGCCGCCGGCCGCGCTGGAATTGACCTCCTGCGCCTTCTCGTTGGCGGAATCGTCATCGTCGGGCTTCTGCAGCAGGTTCCAACCCGCCACCGCGATGATCATGCCGCCGGCGACGCGCAACACCGGAATGGAAATGCCGAAGAAGGTCAGCACATACGCGCCCATCAGCAGCGACACCAGCAGGATGGCAAAGCTGTTGGTGGTGATGCGCCAGGCCAGTTCGGTGCGTTCGGCGGGCGTCGTGCGCGGCACCATGCTCAACACGATGAAGGCCGAGCCGATCGGGTTGATGATGGGGAACAGGCCCGTGATGAGCAGCAGGGCGGTCTGGGTGAAATCCTTCAGCATGCGCGCAGCTCCCCGTTGCAGGTTTGCGATGGGACCAGGGCATGCAGCATTCCCCTTCATCGCAACAGTGTCGGGCTGTCCGGCCCGCCGGGAAAACGTAGCACGTCGCCCTGGGCGATCGCGCCCTTCACGCCTGCGTGTTTGCCTCGTCCGGTGTCGCGAAGCGGTGAAGAATGCCGCCCAGGCTGCGCAGATCCTGGCTGTTGTGCCGCGCCACCCGGTGCAGCGGCTGCGCCGAGCCGCCGCGCAAGTAGCCCAGCCAGGCGGCGGGCGCTTCGGAGCCGGGCAGGTCGTCCTCGCGCACCACCTGCAGCAGCTGGCGCTCGGCGGTGGCCAGGCGGCAGTTATCCCAGGCGCCACGCCAGCGGCGTCGCACCGGATGCAGCAGGTCGATATGCGCCAGGCCTTCGAGCGGGCATGAACGTTGGTGCAGTCGAAAGCGTGTCTTGAGCAGGGGCGAGTCGTACGACTTGCCGTTGTAGCTGACCAGCACCGAATCCGGACGCAACCACGCTGCGAAACAATCGAGCATGGCCGCCTCGCCCGCCAGCGTGGTGATCAGCAACTGGCGTTCGCGGAAACGTCCTTCGTGCCAGTCGCCCACGCCGATCATGAAGGCGCGCGTACCGGTGCCGCCGGCCAGTCCGGTGGTCTCCGTGTCGAACAGCAGCAGTCGTTCTGGCGCGATCATTTCGTCGACGCGCGCGAACGCGGCGTGGAAGGCAGGCGGTTCGGGCGGCCACGCACTGCTCGTTTCGCCCAGCTGCAAGCCGGGTGCGATGGTCTGCCCGGGCAGCGACGTGGGCTCGACACTTGCCTTGCGTCGAGGCGTGGCTGGAACGCCTTGCGCACGCTGACGGATGCCGAGCAGCTGCGCGATGTTGTCCGGCAGCGCGGGACGCGGCTTCGCCGGTGCGGCCACCGGTGCGGGCGCGGCGGGCACGACGCCGGCCTGGCGACGCAGGCCGCGCAGCTTGTCGGCCAGTGCGCTCACAGCGCCACGATCAGGTCGAGCACGCGGGTGGCCAGCGATTTCAGCGAGCGTTCGTTCTGCTCGTCGGCGGCGAGCACGGGACCCACGCAGGCCGGGCAACCGCCGCGGCAGTCGCAGCGATGCACCAGCTCGCGGGCAAGGCGTACCAGGTCCTCGCGCCGCTCGAACAGCGGCGCGCTGAGTCCCACGCCGCCGGGAAACGCATCGTAGAGATACAAGGTGGGTACGAACGGCCCGCTCATCGGCGGTTCGCCTTCGCCAAAGCCCGAGCGCAGTTGCGCGCGGCCGTTGGCATCGGGCGTGGCGAACCACGCGCCATCGCCGCTGCCCACGGCCTTCTGCAGGTCGCGCGCTTCGGCCATCACGGCCACGGTGGCGACGATATGCAAGGCATGCGCCGCTGCCAGAAAACCATCCAGCGCTTCCTGGCGATGGTCGAATGCCTGCTCCAGCGCGCGTTGCGGCAATTGCCACCACACGGCGGTGGTGTGCAATTCGAGATCGGGCAGGTTCACCGGCCCGTAGCCGATGTTTTCGTGGGTGTAATAACGGATCTTCTTGTAACCGGCCACGCGCCGTGCCACATGCACTTCGCCGTGGTGTGCGCTGCCGTTGCCGGCCGGCGAACCGTCGAACGCCTCCAACACCTTGAGCTTGGTGTAGTCGATGGCGTCGGTGTAGTAGTCGACGTTGGTGCGCGTGACGAACGCCTTGCGGCCGTTCCAGTCCAGCTTTTCCACTTGATAGGGCACCGACTGGATCATGTGGATCGCCCCCTCGTACAAGGTGAGCGAGGCTGCGCTGAAATCCACTTCCGCCACGATGGTCTGGCGGCCGTCGGTGCGATCCACCACCACGAAGTTGCCGTCGGCCACGGAGCGTAGCGATACCGCATTGGCGGGGTAGCTATCGGCGATCCATTCAAATCGCTCGCCTTCCTGATGCAGTACGCCTTCTTCCGCAAGCACTTGCAGCCACGGCGTGGCGTCCTGCGGGCCGAACAGTTCGCCCTCCTTGAACGGAAGTTCGAAGGCCGCGCAACGGATATGGTCGAGCAGGATCAACGGCTGGTCGGCGGCGATGCGCGCGTGTTCCGGCGTGGCGTCCTGAAAGAACTCCGGATGGCGCACCAGGTATTGGTCGAGCGGATCGCTGCTGGCGACCAGCACGCCGAGCGAAGCCTGCTGGCGCCGACCCGCGCGGCCGAAGCGCTGCCAGGTAGCGGCAACACTGCCGGGATAGCCGTTGAGCACCACCACGTCGAGCGCGCCGATATCCACGCCCAGTTCCAGCGCCGAGGTGCTGACGATGCCGTCCACCTGTCCCGCGCGCATTTCGCGTTCCGCCGCGCGCCGTTCGGTGGGCAGATAGCCGCCACGATAGGCGCGGATGCGCGGCGCCTTGCGCGGATCGCTGTCGAACACGTCTTTCAGATACTTGGTGAGCACTTCCACCATCAGCCGCGATTGCGCGAACACCAGCGTCTTCAATCCGGCCCGGATCGCGGTGCGCGCTATGCGGTTGGATTGCGAGCGTGCCGAGGCACGCAAGCCCAGGTCCGCATTCACCACCGGCGGATTCCACAGCAGTACGTGCTTCTCACCCACTGGCGCGCCACTCACGGTGATCGCGGTGACGGGCTGTTCGATCAACGCGCTGGCGTGCTCGGCCGGATTGCCGATGGTCGCCGAGCACAGGATGAATTGCGGCGACACGCCGTAGAACGCGCAGACACGCTGCAGCCGCCGCAGCACATTGGCCACGTGCGAACCGAACACGCCACGATAGGTATGCACCTCGTCAATCACGATGTAGCGCAGGTTCTCGAAGAACTGCGCCCACTTGGTGTGATGCGGCAGGATCGCCTGGTGCAGCATGTCCGGATTGCTCACCACGATGTCGCCATGCAGGCGGATCGCCTGCCGTGCATCGCCCGGCGTGTCGCCGTCGAAGGTGAAGGCTTTGACGCCGAGGTCGCCGGCCTGGTTGAGTTCCAGCAGCTCGGCTACCTGGTCCTGCGCCAGCGCCTTGGTCGGAAACAGGAACAACGCCTTGGCGCGCTGGCGGATCGCTGCGCTGATCACCGGCAAGGTGTAGCACAGCGATTTGCCCGAGGCGGTGGGCGTGGCAATCACTACGTGCTCGCCCGCGGCGGTGGCGTTCCAGGCCTGGGCTTGATGCGCATAGAGCTGATGGATGCCGCGCGCCCGCAGCGCTTGGGCAAGTGCGGACGGCATATCGCCGGGCAGTGGGGCGAACTGACCCTCGCGCCCGGGCACGACGAACGAACCGGTGATGCGGTCGCCATAGCGTTTGGCGAGCCGCCGGGCGAGCTGGTCGCCGCCGGAGACCGGCGCGGCCAACGCACCGTCGCCGCGCACCGCGCGTTGGGCCATGGGGTTGGGCAAGGCGTTCATCGGTGCGCTCCATCCGGGAGCGGCATTGCACCCGCAGGCCGTCTCAATCCCTGAGACGGCCCGGTCTGGCGCGGCTTAGAACATCCAGGTCAGGCTCATGCGGGCCGCCTGATCGTTGGCATGGCTGGCGAACTGGCCGTTGTAGCTGGCATCCACCGTGACGTTGCGCGACAGGGCGAAACTCAGGCCGCCGTTGAAGGCCGCGGCGTTGCGCGCCACCGGCACGCCATCGACGGTGTAGGCGAGGTTGCCGTTGGCAAAGCGCATCGCGGCGCTGGTGGCCGTGTCGCCCCAGGCGTGCTGCCAGCCCAGGCTCAGGTGGGCGCGCAGGCCGCCGCTGGCGTCGAGCGCAAACACGCTACGCAGGCCGAGCGTGGCGTAGGTGGACGAGTCGGTCTGCGCATTCGCGTCCAGCGCCGCGGCGCCGTCACCTTCGCTGGCGGCATCGGTGTGCAGGCGTACATAGGCCACATTGAGGAAGGGCGAGAACGTAGCGGCTGGCGTGCCGAACGCGTAGCTCGCGTCGATATAGGCCTGCCCGGTGTTGCCGTCGTACTCGGTGTTGTAGCGTTCGTTGAAGGTGTCGAACGCCACCGAGCGATGGCTTTCCACCGACTGCCAGCTATACGCCACCGCGCCTTGCAACTGGAAGGCGTCGGCATGCAGGCCGCCGTACACACCCAGGTGCGTGCCGGTGGTGTGCGACGACGAACCCAAGGCATCGACATTCGCGCTGTTCTGGCCAAAGCCCGCCACCGCACCTATGCGCGCCTGCGAACCCAGCAACATGTCCGCGCCCACCAGCAGGCCGCTGCCGTTCGCCTGCAGGCGCGAGGCATTGCCGTCTCCATCGTGATTGCCCCAATGGCCCCAGCCGGCGGTCCAGGCGGATACGCCGTTGTTGTTGGTGGCACTGGTTCCGGTGGCGCTGTTGTTGAGGCCGAGCAGGTGATCGTTGATCGCATCGCGCACGTAACGGCTGTCGTCCATCAATGCGGTACGCGTGCTGGCGTAGATCTCGCCGGAGAGCTGGTCGTACGCGTGGCGCGCCGTCGCTGCGTCGGCCATCACCACGGCGTTGTACAGCGCGCTGTTCCAGCCCAGGGCTTCCACCGCGGTGGCCGTGGCACGTTCGTTCGGCGTCTGCGCCACGCCGGCGAAGCTCACGTCGTTGCGTTCCAGCGACAGCGTCACGCTGTTGGCGGCATAGGCCAGCGTGGGCGTGAGGAAGGCGAGATTGCTGCTGGCCGAAGCGAACTGGCCTGTGACGCCCTGCGTGGCGGTGAGGATGGTGTAGTCGGTGCGCGGCGCCCAGTTGCCCGCCGTACCCAGCACCACCGTGCTGCCGGCGATGCTGGCCTTGCCGTTGACGGTGAGCAGGTCGGCCTGGCCGGTGGGTGCCGCGTCGATCACCAGCGCACCATTGGCAGCCTGCGTGTAATTGCCGTTGATGGTGAGCGTGCCGATCGAGCCGCCCGGCTGCAGCATGCCGTTGCTGATGACATTGCCTACGATGGTGCCGTGGCCGCGAAGCGTGCCACCCGCGGCCACCTGCACATTGCCGCCCAACGTGGCGGAGGCATTGTTTACATCGCCCACTTCCAGCGTGCCGGCCTGCACCGTGGTGGTGCCGGCAAAACTGTTCTTGCCGTCCAGCACCAGCATGCCGGTGCCGCTCTTGGTCAGCGAACCCGTGCCGCTGAGCACGCCGCTGTAGATGCCGTCGCTGGTCTGGTCGAACACCAGCGCCGCGTTGTTGGTGATATTGCCCTGCAGGCTGGCGGTGCTACCCAGCAGGGTTCCTCCACTGATGGTGGTGCCGCCGCTGTAGCTGTTCGCACTCGTGAGCGTGAGCGTGAGCGTGCCGCTGCCGGTCTTGTTGATGCCGAAGCTGCCGCCGATGACGCCGGACTGCGTGGCCGCATCGCTGCCATCCACGTCGAACGTCGTTGCTCCTTGCAGGCTGATCGTATTGGCGAGGTTGACACCGTTGCGATAGGTCAGCGTCGGCGCCGCGGCGATCAAGGTGCCGGTGCCGATGGCATTGCTGTTGCCCAGCACCAGGGTGCCGCCGGTGACGGTGGTGTTGCCGCTATAGGTGCTGGCGCCGTTGAGTGTGGTGGTGCCGGCGCCGATCATCACGCTGGCAAAGTTCGCGATGGAGCCGGCGTAGCTGAAGCTGTTGCCGGCGCCGGGTGCGATGGTCAGCGTGCTGCTGCCGGTGCCGCCATTGAGGTTGCCGTTGATCGCCGCCGAACCTCCCAGGATCTGCAGGCTGCTGTTGCCGCTGCCCAGATCCACCGCGAGGTTGCTGCTGTCGGCCGTGATCGTGCCGTAGTTGATCACCGTGGCGTTGTTGCCGCCGGTGTACACCGCCGCGGCCGAGCCGCCGCCTTCGAGCGTGCCGCCGGCAAGGTTCGTGATGGTGACGGTGAACGCGTTGGCGGCGCCGGTGACGGCGATGGCCGAATCGCTCTGGCCGCGGATCAGTCCGCTATTGGTGACGGTGGTATTGCCGTAGATGCCCTGGACGGGAATCGGCGCGTCGGTGGTCGGGTCCTTGTCCAGGCCGGCCAGCGTGATGCCGCGGCCGGTGCCGGTGTTGACGGTGCCGTCGCCATTGGTCGCCGAGTTGTCACCTTCGATGGTGCCGGAGTTGACGATGGTGCCGCCGCCGACGGTCACGCCTTCGCTGGTGTCGTTGTACGCGTGCAGCGACTTGATCGTGCCGGTGTTGGTGATGTTCACCAGGCCATCCACGTCGACGCCGTCGCCATCGCCGTTCACGCCGTTGCCGGTGATGGTGCCGTGGTTGACCACGGTCACCACTTCGTTGGCGTTGAAGCCGTCGATATTGATGCCCGAGCCGTTGTCGCCCTGGATGGTGCCGCCAAGGTTGTTGGTCACCGACAAGGTATAAGCGCCGCTGGTGGTCACGTCCGTGTTGCCGCCGGTGATGCCGTGACGCGCACCCTCGATGGTGCCGGTACCGGCCACGCTGGCCGAACCGGTGGTGGCGTTGACGATGGTGATGCCGCTGTTGCTCTGCGCATCGATGCCATCGCTGCCGTCGGTGCTGCCCGCCGCGTTGGTCGACTTGATCAGGCCGTCGTTGTAGACGAAGCCGTTGACGCCGGGACGCACGGCGTCCGCTTCGTACGCGTCGATTTCGCCGCTGGCGTAGTTGTACAACTTGTTGCTGCCGGTGGTGATCGCATTGAAGTCGATCGCCTGGGCGCCACCGAGTGACGCATTGGACGAAACCAACTTGCCATAGTTGTAGAACACGACATTGCTGCTCGCCTTGTTCATCTGGATGACGTCGTTGTCCGCCGTCTGCATCAACGCGCCCACACCGTTGGTGACGGTGAGCGTGAGATTGCCGGTGTTGTCGCGGATGGCGCGGCCGGTGGTCGTATCGATCAGGCTGCCGTTGTTGGTGATCGTGCTGCTGCCGGTGACGGTGACCGCCACACCCGTGCTGCCGCCGATCGACAGCGTGCCGGTGGCGTCGATAGTGCCGGTCTGGCCCGCGGCGAGGGTCTGTGCGGTGTTGGAGGTTTGTCCGGCGGTGATCTCGAACGTGGCGGCGTGGGCGGTATCGACCAGCGCGAGCAGGATTCCGGCGACGAGCAGCTTCTTCTTCATGGGGCCCCCTGTGGCGTAAGCCCGCAAGTGTTGCGATGGCATTGCGTAGGACTCATGACAGCTTCGCTACGCAGCCCGGCCCGTTCCTTAGCGTTGTCTTAGGATGTCTTCGCGGCTCCTTGCCGTCGTTCGAAAAAGCCAGCCAGGACAGTCGTTTAAGTGTTTCCTAAGGCGCATGCCCGATAATCCCGGTGTACATCGCCCGCAGGGTGAGGGAGCGGCAAGTCGTGCACATTCTTCTGGTCGAAGACGACGCGCAGCTGGGATCGGCGATCCAGCGCGCGCTCGAACGCTTGAGCTACACGGTGTCGTGGCTGCGCGACGGCCGTTCGGCGCTCGTTGCCATGCGCGACCGCACCGCCGACCTGGTGCTGCTCGACCTGGGCCTGCCCGGGCGCGACGGTATCGACGTGCTGGTGGAGGCACGCCGGGCGCACGTGGACACGCCGGTGCTGGTGATGACGGCACGCGATGGGCTCACCGCGCGCGTCGATGGCCTCGACGCTGGCGCCGACGACTACCTCACCAAGCCCTTCCATGTGGAGGAACTGGCCGCGCGCATCCGCTCGCTCACCCGCCGCATGCGGGGGCTGTCGGTGAATCGCATCGAGGTGGGTGCATTGACGCTGGATGTGGGTACGTCCGAGGTGACCTTCCGTGGCGAAGCGGTGGACCTAACCCGCCGCGAGTTCGCCCTGCTGCAGGCACTGATGGAACACGCGGGTCGGCTGGTGCGCCGTGAAACCCTGGAGAACTCGCTGTACGGCCTGGACCATGTGGTAGGCAACAATGCGCTCGAAGTGCTGGTGCATGCGCTGCGTCGCAAGCTGAGCTTCGAGACCGTGCGCAATGTGCGCGGTTTCGGTTACATGATCCCGCAGGATCCCCAGTGAGCCGCAGTAGCCTGCGCTCGCGCTTACGCTGGCTGATCCTTGGCGTCATCGCGTTGGTGTTGTTGCCGTTGGGCGTGTACAGCTTCAGGCGCACCATCAACGAAGTGAACGAGCTGTCCGACGGACGCCTGGCGCAGTCGGCCCGCACGCTGCAGACACTGATCAACAACATCGGCCTGCCGGCGCTGCAACGTCATACCGCCGAAGCCGGCGTGGTGGTGCCGATTGCCGCCAAATCCTCGCAGGAGTTGCTGCTGCACGGCCACACCTATGAGTCGGAGGTGGGCTTCCAGGTGTTCGATCGCGAGGGGCGGCCGCTGCTGGTGACCGGCAATCTCACGGCGATGTCGCCACCCGATCCCACCCATGCCGGCTTCAAGAACCTCTATTTCGGCAAATACCGATGGCGCTTTTTCACGCTGCCGCCGACTGCCGATGGCGTGGTGGTACGCGCCGCCGAACGTTACGACAGCCGGCGCGACATCAGCACGGCGCTGTGGATCGAACATGGCCTGCCGCCGCTGATCGCGCTGCCGGTGCTGGCGCTGCTGCTGGGCTGGGCGGTGCGCCGCGGCCTGCGGCCACTGGAAGCGCTGGCGGAGAAGCTGGCCACGCGCGAGCCGGGAAGCCGCGACACGCTCGATGTGGCGGCGGCGCCGCACGAACTGGCGCCGGTGCTGGACGCACTGAACAGCCAGTTCACCCTGCTGGAGGAAGCGCTGGAGCGCGAACGCCGGTTCAGCGCCGACGTGGCGCACGAACTGCGCACGCCGCTGGCTTCCACCATGATCAACCTGGAAAACGCACAGGCCAGCCGCGATACGCGCGAGGCCGACGTGGCGCTTTCCGGTGCGCGCGAAAGCCTGGCCTCGCTGGCGCGCCGCGTCGAGCAGCTGCTGTCGCTGGCGCGCCTGGAAGCAAGCTCGCGCAGCGACAAACATGCGGACATCGACCTGCTTGCCGTCGCGCGCGGCGTCATCGAGGAGTTGTCGCCGCTGATCGGCGACTCGGATGTGGAACTGGAAGTGACGCTCGCCGACGGTACGCTGATGGTGCACGGTCACGAAGCGGCGCTTGCCGCCCTGCTGCGCAACCTGCTGGAGAACGCGTTGCGCCATGTGCCGGACGGTGGCCACGTGCGGCTGCTCATCCAGCGCGAGTCCAACCGCGCGGCCATCGAGGTGATCGACGACGGCGAAGGTATTCCGCCGGAGCGCCGCGCGGCCGTGTTCACGCGCTTCCATCGCGAAACCGGCAGCCGTGGCGAGGGCTACGGGCTGGGGCTTTCCATCGTGCAGCGGGCGGCGCAATTGCACGATGCCTCGATCGAGCTGCTCGACTCCCCGTACGGGCGCGGCCTGCGTGTTCTGGTGCGGATGCCGTTGAGCGACGGGCACGCCTGACGCTTTACAAAGTGAACGCTAAGCCATGGTCGGTAGGGTATGAGGTCCTTCCTCATGCATGGATCGTGCATGCGTTTCGCTGGACCACCCTCGCGGATGCGTATCGCCGCAGCACTTGTGCTGTCGGCATGCGTGACCGGCTGCGCGACCTATCGGGCCAAGCCCCTGCCGGAACAGGCGTCGTCGGCGGCGTCGCTGTCGCAACTGCAAGGCTATGACCCGGCCGCGCTGTCGCTGGACCTGGCGGCGATCGAACGGCTGGTGCTGCTGAACAACCCGGACCTCAAGACCCAGCACGCCCGGCACCAGGCCGCGCAGGCGCAACGCCGGCAGGATGGCGTGCTGCCCAATCCCAGCATGGGCGGCAGCGTGGGCTATCTCATCTCGGGGCCGGGCGACGCCACGGCGTGGACGGCATCGATCAGCCAGGACATCGCCTCGCTCATCACCCTGCGTCCGCGGCGCGAAGCGGCCAAGGCGAACGCCGACGGACTCGATGCCAGCCTGCTCTGGGAGCAATGGCAGACGCTGGGCAAGGCGCGGCTGCTGGTGATCGATCTGGTGGAAGGCGAGCGGCAGATCGCCTTGCAACGTCAGGCGATGGAGGCACAGGCGCGACGCGAGTCGCACATCGTCAATGCCGTGCAGGCGGGCAACATGGAACGCGTGGCCGTGGCGTCGGACCTCGCCGCCGCCGCCGATGCGCGCGCCGCTCTCAACGACTTGCAACGGCGGCAGCTCGATCAGCGGCAACAGCTCAACGCGCTGCTGGGCCTGAAGCCGGACGTCGCGGTGCCGCTGGCATCAAGCCTGCCGGCGGCCGACCTTGACGCTGCCGCCATTCGCGCGCAGTTCGACAGCGTCAGTCGCCGCCGCCCCGACCTGGTGGCGCTGCAGCTGGGCTATCGCGCGCAGGAGGCCCAGCTTCGCGCGGCGGTGCTGGCGCAGTTTCCGCCGCTCGCCCTGGGCTACGACGCGTCGCAGGACAACAGCCGCGTGCGCAATGGCGGTCCCGCGGTGAACTTCACTTTGCCGATCTTCGATCACAACCAGCACAACGTAGTCATCGCACGCGCCACACGCGAGCAGTTGCACCAGGAATACACAGTGCGCCTTGCCACCGCTCAGGACGAGGTCGATGCGCTGCTGGCGCAGTACGCCCAGCTCGATGCACAGCGGCAGGCGCTCGCCGCTGCCACGGACGATGCCGTGCGTGCCGCGTCGCAAGCGGATCAGGCCGCGCGGGCTGGCCTGATCGATCTGCGCAACGCCACCGATCTGCGCGTTGCCGCCATCAACCGGCAGCTGGCCGCGCTCGTCGTCGAGCAGGGCATGCTCGAACAACAGGCCGCGCTGGAACTACTGGTGGGCCGTGGCATGCCGACCTCTCTCGAACAGGATGTGATGGCGCCATGAGTGTCCGACATGCATTGATTCCAGTGGCACTGGCCGCCTTCGCGTTGGCGGCGTGCTCCGGCGGCGAAACAGCCGATGAGGCGGCGGTGAGTGCGGCCGTGACGACGGTGCCTCTGACGCAGGGCAGTCTCCCCGAAACGGTGACCGCGTACGGCAGCGCCGGTCCGGCCGCCGACGCGGCGCAAGTGATCAGCGTGCAGGCGCCCGGTCACATCACGCGCTGGAGCGTCACCGCCGGTACGCCGGTGAAGCGTGGTCAGAGCCTGCTCACCTTTGCACTGGCACCTTCGTCGGTGGCCGCGTACCGGCAAGCCGTGACGTCGCAGACACTTGCCCACACGCAACGCGATCACATCGCGCAATTGCTCTCGCAGCAACTCGCCACGCGCGATCAGCTCGATCAGGCAGAGAAGGCACTGCAGGATGCGCAGTCCAGTCTCGATGCCGTGGTCCAGCAACAGGGACGAAGTGCAACGACGGACGTCACCGCGCCGTTCGATGGCACCGTGGTCACCGTCGACGCGCAACAGGGGGACAACCTGCAACCGGGGGCGGCACTGCTCACGCTGCAACGTGCCGATGGCCTGGTGGTGACCGCGGGTGTGGAGCGCGATGCGATGACGCGCGTGCAAGTTGGGGCGAGCGCCGAGGTGGTTTCCATCGACGGCGGCACGTCCATGCACGGCACCGTGCGTCGTGTGGCGCATGCACTCGATCCGCATACGCATCAGCTCGCGGTGGAGATCGTGCCCGATGGTGCGCTGATCAACGGCGAGGGCCTTCGTGCCGATATCGTCGTGGGCCAATGGCAGGGCTGGTTGCTGCCGCGCGACGCCGTGCAGGGCGATGAGACGGATCGCCATGTCTTCCAGGTCGCCAACGGCAAGGCCGTGAGCGTGCCGGTAAAAGTGCTGGGTGAGTCCGATCGCGTGACGGTGGCCAGCGGCGCGCTCGATGCGCATCTTCCGCTGGTGACCGAGGGCGCCACGCAGCTCGACGATGGCATGGCCGTGCGTGTGTCGACCGGGCACGCCGAGCCATGAGCCTGCCGACGCTGCTGGCACGGCACGCACGTGCCATCGTCATCGTGGCTTTCGCGCTGGCGCTGGCGGGATTGGCGAGCGCATTCACCTTGCCGGTGGGCCTGTTTCCGCAGGTGTCGTTTCCCCGGGTAGTCATCGATCTGGATGCCGGCGACCGTCCGGCCGACCAGACGGCGCTGCTGCTGACGCGGCCGGTGGAAGAAGCCATCCGCACGGTGCCCGGCGTGGTCGGCCTGCGCTCGGAAACCACCCGTGGCTCCGCGCAGATCTCGGTCGACTTCGGCTGGGGCCGCGACATGATCGCGTCCACCCTGCAGGTGGATTCGGCCATCGCCCGCGTGTTGCCCAGCCTGCCGGCCGGTGCCAGCTACAACGTGCGCCGGATGGACCCGACCGTCTTCCCGATCATCTCGTACGCGCTGCAGTCCGACACGCTGTCGCCGGTGGCGCTGCGGGATCTGGCGCAGTATCAGATCGTGCCGCTGCTCGCCTCGGTGGAAGGACTGGCGCGAGTCGACGTGCAAGGCGGCGAGACTGCCGAAGTGCAGGTGGAAGCCGATCCACGCAAACTCGCCCAATACGGTTTGAGCCTGGACGATCTGGTCAACGCGGTGAATGACGCGAACCAGCTGGAGGCCGTGGGCCGCCTGCAGGATCGCAACCAGCTGTATCTGGTGGTTGCCAATCACTCGCTGCAACGTCTGGACGCCATCCGCAACATCGTGCTGAAGAGCGATCCGCACGGCTGGGTGCGCCTGGCCGATGTGGCCAGCGTGCGCGATGGCTATCTGCCGCAATGGATCAAGGTGAGCGAGGACGGCAAGCCGGCGGTGTTGTTCAACGTCTACGAGCAGCCGGACGGCAACGCCGTGCAGATTGCCAGCGACGTGCGTGCCCGGCTCGCATCCTATCGACTGCCCAAGGGCGTGAAGCTCATCTCGTGGTACGACCAGAGCGAACTGGTGATGGCCTCCGCGCATAGCGTGCGCGATGCCGTGCTGATCGGCCTGCTGCTCGCCGCCGCCGTGTTGCTGGTCTTCCTGCGCAACCTGCGGGTGATGTTGATTGCCATGCTGGTGGTGCCGGTCACGCTGGCCGTCACGGTGTTGCTGCTGCAGGTGTTCGGCATGAGCTTCAACATAATGACGCTCGGCGGCATTGCGGCGGCCGTGGGTCTGGTGATCGACGATGTGATCGTGATGGTGGAGCACGTGGCCCGGCGCGCCGGCACCCAGCCGGGCGGCGGCGAGGCAGCCGTGTTGCCGGCGGCACGCGAGTTCCTGGCGCCGCTCACCGGCTCCAGCCTGGCGACGCTGATCGTGTTCATTCCGCTTGGCCTGCTGAGCGGCGTCACCGGTGCGTTTTCCAAGGCGCTGTCGATCACCATGGCCAGTGCGCTGGCCGTCTCGTGGCTGGTCTGCGCGTTCGTGCTGCCGCCGCTGTTGCGGCGCTGGATCGACTTCAGCCGCTGGCAAGACCCCGGGCTCGATCACGACAGCTGGCTGTCCCGCACGCACGCACGGTTTTACGATGCTTTCGCGCGCCGGCCCGCGTGGTTGCTGGCGCTGGCGGTCCCGCTGCTGGCGCTGGGCGCGGTCGCCTATACGCACGTTGCCACCGGCTTCATGCCGGCCGTCGACGAAAGCGGCTTCGTGATGGACTACTTCACCCGGCCGGGCACCTCGCTGCCTGAAACGGCGCGCCAGGTGCAGCAGGTAGAAGCGATCCTTCGTTCGATGCCCGAGGTGGAGACGTTCTCGCGCCGTCTCGGCACGGGCCTGGGTGGCGACCTCGGGCAGTCCTATCACGGCGATTTCTTCGTTCGCCTCAAACAGGGTCATGCGCGCTCCACCGAGGAGGTGATGAGCGACGTGCGCGAGCATGTCGAGCACGAGGTGCCCGGCGTCGAGGTGGAACTGGCGCAGCTGATGGAGGATCTGATCGGCGATCTCACCGCGGTGCCGCAACCGATCGAGATCAAGTTGCATTCGGCCGATCCCGCCACCCTGGTCGCACAGGCGCAACGCGTGGCCAAGGCCATCGCCGATGTTCCGGGCGTGGTGGAAATCAAGGATGGCGTGCAGCTGGCCGGCGATGCGCTGAATGTGCAGATCGACCCCGACAAGGCCACGCTCGAAGGCATGACGGTGGCCACGGTGACGCAGGCGATCGGCCATGCGCTCACCGGCGTAGTCGCGACACAGTTGCCGCAGGCGAGCAAGAGCGTGGGCGTGCGCATCCGCATGCCCGACGCGATGCAATGGCGGCTGCCACAACTGCTGGCCTTGCCGGTGCGCGCGCCCGATGGCCACCTGTTTCCGCTGAGCCGGGTGGCGACGATCGTCAGCGAGAATGGCCAGCCGCAGATTTCGCGCGAAAACCTGCAACAGATGGTGGCCGTCACCGCCCGCATCGAGGGCCGCGGCATGGGTGCCGCCGTAGCTGACGTGAAGAAGCTGCTCGCGCAGCCGGGCATGCTCGACGCGGATACGCGCTACGAACTGGGTGGCCTTTACCAGCAACAGCAGATCGCCTTCCTCGGCCTGGGCAAGGTGTTCCTGCTGGCGCTGGTGGCGGAGTTCGTGCTGCTGTTGTTCCTGTACGGCCGTGCCGGACTCGCGCTCGTGGTGATGGGCTGCTCGCTGTTCTCGGCCACGGCGGTGTTCATTGCGTTGTGGCTGTGCGGCGTGGACCTGAACATCACGGCGATGATGGGCATGACGATGATCATCGGCATGGGCACCGAGATGGCGATCTTCTACGTGTCCGAGTACGTCGCGCTGTCAGGCCAACTGCCGCCTTTGCAGGCATTGCGCGCGGCGAGCCGCGACCGCCTGCGTCCCATCAGCATGACCACGCTTGCCGCCATGCTCACCTTGCTGCCGTTGGCGCTGGCCTGGGGGCAGGGCGCGGGCGTCCAGCAACCGCTGGCCATTGCGATCATCGCCGGACTCGCGCTGCAGTATCCGTTGGTGCTGCTGGTGATGCCGACGCTGATCGGCATGCTTCCCGGTCATGCGCGGCGGGGCGGCTAGCCGGAGCGAGCGCAGGACGCGCGTCGGCGTCCTGCACACATGAATGACTAATTCGGCAGGCCCATCGCGTGTTCGATCGGCGTGTCCTGGGCGAGGGGGGCGACCGGCGCCGGTGCCGGAACAGCGGCAACGAGATCGCTGTGTTCGCTGTAGACGACGCGATTGCGGCCCTCGCGCTTGGCCTGGTACAGCGCGTTATCGGCGTCGATCATCAACTGGCGCAGGTCGTAACCGCTGCGGTCGCTGGACGCCACGCCGAAGCTGGCGGTGATGATTACCTGCCGCGTTTCGCCCCATAGCGGCGTGGCGGCGATGGCCTGGCGGATGCGTTCGGCCCGTTCGCGGGCACTCGATGCGCTGCAGTCGGGCAGGTAGATCGCGAACTCTTCGCCGCCCAGGCGCCCGAACACATCGCGGCGGTGCAGGTGATGCTGGCAGGCGGCGACGGCGCGCTTGAGCACCATGTCGCCGATGATGTGGCCGTGCGTGTCGTTGACGTCCTTGAAGTGATCCAGGTCCACCAGCACCAGGCATGCCGCGCGCGTGGCCTTGGCGGCGGCGCGCAAGGCCAGCTCGGTTTCGTCGACGAAATGCTGGCGGCTGTGGATGCCGGTGAGGCTGTCGCGCGTGGCCAGTCGCTTGAAACGCAACTGCGAGCGCTTGATGCGCAGCAGCCAGAAAGCGATGGACGCCACCACGGTGATGAGCAGCGCGATGTATAGCCGGCTCGTCTCCATGTCCTTGTGGTCGAGCTTGCGTTGCAGCAGCAGGATCTCGTTCTGCTTGTTGAGCGAATCGACCTGCATCTTGTTGGCCAGCACCTGTTGCCTGACCGTCTGGAAGGCGACGGCCCGGGCGCTGACGTCGTTGAGGTAGCCCTTGTCCGCTTCCATGTACTTCTTGTGCAGATCCAGCGCGGCGGTGGTGTTGCCGAGCTTCTCCTCGATCTGGTACAGCACCAGGTACGCGCGTACCTGCGATTCGGAATACTCGTCGGTGATGGCCTCGGCGACCACGCGGCCCGCGTACTTGCGTGCCTGCTCGAGATCGCCCAGATCCCAATAGGCCCGTGCGAGCAGCGAGTCGACGCCGTTCATCAGCACACGGTAGTGATACGAGGCGAACTCGTCGTAATGCGCCTGAAGCAGGCTGACGGCGTCCTTGGGGCGCCCCTGTTCGATGGCGTACTTGGCCTGGTCGCTGCGCAGCGAATTGGCCCACAACGCCTGCTTCGCCTGCAGGCAGGTGTCGATGCCGCGATCGTATTCGGGGTCGGTGCCGCGCACCTTGCCGGCGAGAAACAGCACGCGCAGCTTGTATGCCATGCCCTGGCAGGCATGGTCGCGCAGCTGCGGATCGTCGAGGATGCGCTGGGCGTAGCCGGACGCCAACTCGTACTGCCCGGCCGTGGCCAGGAATACCGCGCCTTCGCCCAGTGCCTGGAAACGGGCTTCCGGGTTCTTCGCCGTCGGCAGCAGATCGAACAGCGTGCTCAGCTGCGTGAACGCTTCTTCGTAGTGCCGGCCGAGGCTGAGGATGTTGATCAAGGTGGCCAGTGAGCGAACCCGCAGCGTGGGATCGCCCGAGCGCGCGGCGATTTCGCTGAAGGCCGGCCTGGCCCGGTCGTAGCGCCCTTCGAAGGCCAACTGCCACGCATCGAGATAGCGCAGCCGCCACTGCTGATCGGAGGAAAACTCGTTCTTGCGACGGTCCAGCTCGCTGAGCAGGCGCAGGAATTCCGAGTGGTCGGACGTCTTGAGCTTGTCTGCCCGTTCCAGCATCTGCACCGGATCTTCTGCCGCTGCGGGTACGGCCGCGAAGGCCGTACCCACATGCCATCCCGTCAGCAGTGCTGCCAGGATGATCGCCCGCCTGAGGTGGCCGGCGCGGAACATGGTCATGCCAGCGTGTCGGTGCGTGCGACCACGACGGACTGGCTGGCGCTCTTGCTGGGCTTCTTCGGCTGCTTCTCGCCTTCCTCGCCTTCTTCTTCCTGCTCCTCTTCCTCTTCCTCGCCTTCGCGTTTCGGCGCGGACTGGAAGCAGTGCAAGGGCACGACCTTCAGCAGCGCCTGCAGCTCTTCCACGTTGCGAGCAAGGATGGCCTCACCGGCGGCAGCTTCCACCTGGGCGTCGGCCAGGGCCAGGGCAACCGTTTCCCTGGCGGCCTGAAACAAACGCGCGTCGCTGCCAAGCTTTTCCAGAAACTCGATGACGTCGGACATGTGGTATTCCCCCTAACAGTGATAGTACGGCGACAACTTGTGGGTGTCTTGCGTGTGAATAGCGAAGCCGCGCCTTTCCGCGGACGGAAGCAGCGCAAAAGCGTCTCGCAGGCGATCTGCTTTGGTTCCCCGATATCCCCATGCGGCCGGCCGGTGCAGGTTCGCCCCCTGGCTTGCCGCAATGTCGGATCATAGCCCCGTTTTTTTCCGAAAATGTGCATGCGCGAAACGATCCCGGGGCGATGCCGGTTTCGCTGATCCCTAGGTTGCGTCGGCGATATGACAAGCGTATCCGCCAGGCTGAGATCGCCCTGGCGCTTGGATCGATTCGACCCCCGTTCGAACGGGACCGTGCCGCAGCGTGGGGCCGCTTCCAAGGCGTAAGGGCTGGCGCCGAGGTGTTACTCCGCGTAGACGGGCGGGGTTACGAAAGGAATCACTTCCGCCAGGAATGCGGCGGTGTGTTCGCCGTGCAGCCGGTGTCCGCTGCCGAAGCGGCGGGTGACGGCATGGGGAATCTGCGCCGCCAACAACGGCAGCCGGCTGCTGACGAACCCGTCGTCGTGGCTGGCCAGCAGCAGGCACGGCGCACGCAGGGTGGACAGGCGCGACCACCAGGCCGGCATCGGGGCGCGCAGTTCCGGCAATACGGTGCGGGCTGCCCGCAGGTCGAACTGCCGCAACAGCATCAGCCGCAACAGGCGGCCCAGGCCCAGCAGGCGCAACGAACGCTGCCAGGCGGGACCGGCCTGCGCCGCCGCCAGGGCCGTGGCGTCCGCGACATCGCGCGGCGGCACGGGCGCGGCCTCGATGACCAGCCGGCGGATGCGTTCGGGCTGGTGGGTGGCGAGCTTCAGCGCCAGATGCCCGCCCAGCGAATGGCCGATCAGGTTGATGGCGCCCAGGCCAAGCGCATCGAGCAGGTCGCTCAGGTCGTCCTCGAAGTCGGCCAGCGAATAGGTAGGCGTCCAATCACTGCGGCCGTGCCCGCGCAGGTCCGGTGCGATGACCCGGAAGCCCTGCTGCGCAAGCGCTTCGGCGGTGTGGCTCCAGCTTCCGGACTGGCTGGCAAAGGCATGCAGCAGCACCACGGGCTCGCCGTTCGGGTCGCCATAGGCGCGATAGGCAACGCGATGGCCACGCAGGCGAAGGAAGCGGTACATCGACGGGCTGCTATCCAAGGCCGGGCTCCAGGGCGTGACCACGGCACTCTCGCATGCGCGTCTCCGCACACGGAAGAGGGAGCGACTGCCACTGGTTCGCTTCAGCCAGGGATGGCTATGATCCCGACGTCGACGCAGCACGGTCGGAGCAAGGCCGGCGGTGCTCATGGAAGACTCACGGATAAGGAGTGGCGAGCGATGAAGCAGCAAGCGGTTACCGTGGCGGCCTGCCTGTTGGCGGCCATGCTTGCAGCACCGGCCTGGGCCCAGCAGGGCGCCGTGGCGAATCAGGATGCGTCCTACCGCGAACCGTTGCATGCCGTGGCCATGAGCCAGGCCGCGACTCCGCAAGAATCCGCGCCCCATGCGTCGTTGCCGGTCTTTGCAGCGGAGCCGTCCACCGGCCAACGCATGGCGCAGAACGCGCTGGTCTTCGCGGCCCGCTCGGCGGTGGCCGTGGCGGCGGAAAAGAAAGGCACGTTCGCGGCGGTGCCGTCGCCGTCCTATCAGCCCTATCGTCCCGCCACTTCGGTGCCCGAACCGGCGACGGCAGAACGCCTCTGCCCGCCGCTGGGCACGCCCAATCTTCCCGCTGCCTGCATCGATCGCGACGCCGTCGTCACGATGAATCGCAACGGCATCGTTTCGTCGACGAGCACGCCGGACTAGTTCAAAAGGAGTCGCGTGCCGGAGCATCGACATGCGACTTGAGCAGGGAACGCGCGCAAGATTTCCATCGAACGCATGGGCACCTGGCGCGGCGCCGTGGCGGACGACGCCAGGTCGCCCGCCAGCCGGACGGCAGGAAGCGCTAAAATAGGCGAAATGTCCCGCCCGAGACTTCACCCATGAGCTATCCCGCCGTCCGCATGCGCCGCATGCGCCGCGATGCCTTCTCGCGTGCGCTGATGCGCGAGCACACCCTGCTGCCCACCGACCTGATCATGGTCGCCTTCCTCATCGAAGGTGAAGGGCAGCGCGAAGCGGTGCCGTCCATGCCGGGCGTGGAACGTTTGTCCATCGACGAACTGCTCAAGCTCGCGGGTGAATGCGTGCGTCTTGGCATTCCCGCGCTGGCCTTGTTCCCCTCGCCGGGTGAAGCGGTGAAGACGGAAGACGCCCGCGAAGCATGGAATCCCCAGAGCCTCATGCAGCGCGCCACGCGTGCGCTCAAGTCGAAGTATCCGGAGCTGGGTTTGATCGGCGACGTGGCACTCGATCCGTACACCACGCACGGCCAGGACGGTTTGATCGACGAGCACGGCTACGTGATGAACGAGCCGACCATCGAGGCGCTGATCAAGATGTCGCTGGCGCAGGCTGAGGCCGGCATGGATTTCGTGGCGCCCTCGGACATGATGGACGGCCGTATCGGCGCGATCCGCGATGCACTGGAAGAGGCCGGGCATATCCACACGCGCATCCTGGCGTACTCGGCCAAATACGCCTCGGCGTTCTACGGACCGTTCCGCGACGCGGTGGGCTCGGCGGCGAATCTGGGCAAGGGCAACAAGCACACGTACCAGATGGACGTGGGCAACAGCGACGAAGCGCTGCGCGAGATCGAGCTGGACATCCATGAAGGCGCGGATGCGGTGATGGTGAAACCGGGCATGCCTTACCTGGACGTGCTGCGCCGGGTGAAGGATGCGTTTGGCATGCCGACGTTCGTGTACCAGGTGAGCGGCGAATACGCGATGCTGAAGGCGGCCGCGCAGAATGGCTGGCTGGACGAGAAGGCCGTGGTGCTGGAATCGCTGACGGCGTTCAAGCGGGCGGGTGCGGATGCGATCCTGACCTATTTCGCGGTGGATGCGGCCAGATGGTTGAAGGGGGAGTGAGGCCCTGGCTTCTTTAGCTCGCCAATCGCTGAGAGCTTAGAGCCGGACTTCGCATCAGCCTTGGCGTTGTGCAGGCGCCCGCGCCTGCCTGTGGGAGCGCACCCTGTGCGCGACCGTCACGCCGGGATGTAACGCTCCGTCGGCTTGTCGCGCACAGGGTGCGCTCCCACAGTAGTTCGCCAATTCCGATACACCCCACTTCTCCCTCTCCCCGCCGGGGTGAGGGTGGGTGCTCGCGGGAACATGTCTACTTGGTCGCGAGTGGCATCACACCGTTCGATACGTTCCCATATCCGCCATCACCCCCAACTCCCGCATAAAAGCCCCCGGATCAAACCCCTCCTGCGCATAGCGTGCCTGCATCACCGCCTTCGCCGCGGCCATATGCGCTTCGCTGCTCCACTCCACCACCGTCATCAGGTTGAATTCGCCGGCCAGGTCCGGTTGTGTCAGCACCAGGTTCTGGCGGCAGCCGGGCAGTTGGTCCAGTAGATGTTGGGTCAGGCGCAGGCGTTCCATGAAGGTGGACAGCGCATGGGCGGCAACGTTGAAGCGGTCGATCCGGTACACGGGTGAGTGCTTGAGTGGCTTGTTCATGGGTAGCTCTTGCAGGGAAGTGCGTGCCACTCTAGGACCTCAACCAAACTTGAGGTCAAGAGGTGGCGCATGAGCAAGCTCCCCGGTCACGGTCTGCCGATGACACTAGCCGTGGGCGAGGTCGCCCGTCGTAGCGGCGTGGCCGTCTCCACGTTGCACTTCTACGAGAGCAAGGGACTGATTCGCAGCGAGCGCACGGTGGGCAATCAGCGGCGGTACGCGCGTGCCGTGTTGCGGCGCGTGGCGTTCATTCGCGTCGCCCAGCGCGTGGGCATTTCGTTGGCGGATATCGCAGCGGCGCTCGAGGTATTGCCGCCCAGGGAAGCGCCCAGCCGGCAGGACTGGACGCGCCTGTCCGCCGCCTGGCGCGCGGAACTGGATGAACGCATGGCGCAGCTGAAGAAGCTGCGCGATACGTTGGACGACTGCATCGGTTGCGGCTGCCTGTCGATCGACCGCTGCCGCCTGCGCAATCCGCAGGACCGATCGGCCCGCGAAGGCGCCGGCCCGCGACGCCTGCTGGTGAAGACGCAGCGTCAGGCGTAAGGCGCCTGCCCATTGCCGAACGACCAGTTCTCCTTGCCGGTTTCCAGCAGGTTGATCAACACGTCCTGCGGGCGCAGGCCCGGCTCCTTGCTCAGGAGTTCGGCGGTGCGCTGATAGAACGCCTTCTTCTGCTCGACGGTGCGCGTGTTGTTGCAGGCGATCTGGATCATCACCAGGTCGTCGGTGCGTGCGATGTCGAGATAATTCGGGTCGTAATCGAATTCTTCCGCGTCGTGCTGGTGCACCACGATGAAGCGGTCGTTCTGCGGCACGTTGAACGATTCGATCATCGCGCGATAGATGCTGTTGCGGATGGCGGCAATGTGCTGGGCGGACTTGCCGCGACGGAGCGAAACACGGACGAGAGGCATGGGATTCTCCTGCGCAGATCAGGGTTGGGAAACATGGCCGACCTGATAGCGCTGGCCGGCGGGATGGGCGGGAAGCGTGTCGTCCCACAAGCGGAAGCTCACACGTGTCCAGGTGGTGGGCTCGAAGGCGCTGACGGCGGCCACGGCGCCGCGTTCGATGTCGCGTTGCAATAGCGTGCGTTGTTCGTCGCGCAGCACATCGAGCGCGGTATACGGCGCGATCCCCTGGATCTCACGCGTGGCGAAGCGTGCGTGGCGCGCCTCGGGCGTGAGGTAGGCATCCCACACCGGCCAGACGCGAATGGACGGCCATCCGAACGCCTTCACCAGGTTGGCGAAGCCCGTGCTGCCCAGGAAGCGCTGCATGGCGGCGCTGTCGCGCCAGACGTAGAACGGCGCGTAGAGATTCTCTTCCGACGCCTCCCCGCGCTCCGCGTGCAGGTAGGTTTTCAGCAGCAGTCCGTCGAAGTGGTCGAGCAGATGGCCCTTGTCCGCGATGCGCTGGCGCACGATCGCCATGTCGTAGTCGGCGGGCAGGGTGAAGCTGTATTGCATGGCGATCACGAGCGCGCCTCCTCGTCTTTCAATTCGCGCAGACGCGTTACCGCCGACGCGGCGGCGGGCCAACCGGCATAGAAGGCCAGATGGGTCGTGAGCGCGGCGAGTTCGTCGTGGCTCAGGCCGTTGTCGCGGGCGCGCCGCAAGTGGAACGGCAGCTGCTCGGCGCGGCCCAGCGCGATCAGGCTGGCCACGGTGGCCAGGCTGCGGTCGCGGGGCGACAGCACGGGGTCCTGCCAGACCTGATCGAACAGCACGCGATCGGTCAGTTCGGCGAGCGTCGGCGCGATGTCGCCGAAACTCCTCTGGCCCTGTTCGGAACGATGGCTCATCGATAGCTCCCGCGAGTGCTTGACGTGAGAAAGCGTAGGGCGGAGAGTATCGTCCTGAAAATCAGAAAATATAGAACGAATAGTCCATCAAAACGGGATGATTCCATGAGGCGAGTGAATTTCGACCTCGACGTGCTGCGCACCTTCGTCACCGGCATGGAGCTGGGCAGCTTCGCCCGCGCCGCGGACCGGCTGGGGCGCTCGACCTCGGCAGTCAGCGCGCAGCTGAAGAAGCTGGAAGAGCAGGCCGGCACGCCGGTGCTGCGCAAATCCGGCCGCGGCATGGTGCTGACCGAAGCGGGCGAGACCATGCTCGCCTACGCACGCCGTCTGCTGGAACTCAACGACGAGGCCGCCAGCGCACTGCACGGGGCGGAACTCGAAGGCTGGGTGCGGCTGGGCCTGCAGGAAGATTTTGGCGAGAGCCTGCTCACCGACGTCCTGGGCCGCTTCGCCCGCGCCCATCCGCGCGTGAAGGTGGAAGTGCGCATCGCGCGCAACACCGAGCTGCTGGAACGGATGACCTCCGGGCGGCTCGATCTGGCGTTGGCCTGGGATGCCGGTGCGGTCACGCCGCATACGCAGCGCGTGGGCACGGTGCCGTTGCGCTGGATCGCCGGCGCCGAGGCCATGGCCGCATGGCCTCGCGACGATGGCGAACCGTTGCCGCTGGTCATGCTCGAAGCGCCGTGCATCATGCGTACCGCCGCCACCACCGCGCTCGACCGCGCGAATATCCCGTGGCGCATCGCGTTCACCAGCGCCAGTCTGGCGGGGACGTGGGCGGCGGTAGCGGCAGGTCTTGGCGTATCGCTGCGCACGCCTTGCGGGCTGCCGGCCAGCGTGCGTGCCCTGTTGCCGCACGAGACGGTGTTGCCGTCGCTGGGCGAACTGGGCCTGTGCCTGCATCGCGCCGACGCCGAATCGTCACCGGCAGTGGAGCGTCTTGCCAGCATCATCACCCAGCAATGGCAGGGCATTCCGCTCGCCGCTTGATCGGTTCGTGCGGCGGAGTCGGTTCCGCTCGGCATCAGCGTGGAATAATGCGAATCCCCCGAATGGAGTGTGCGCGTGGATAGCCACCATTTCCTGCAGACGGCGCTGGTTTTCCTGTTGGCGACCGTCATCGCAGTGCCGCTGACCAAGCGCTTCCGGCTGGGTTCCGTGCTGGGCTATCTGCTGGCGGGCATCGTCATCGGTCCGCAGGAACTGCGCCTGATCGCCGATCCCTCGGGCGTGTCGACCATCTCCGAATTCGGCGTGGTGCTGATGCTGTTCGTGATCGGCCTGGAACTCTCGCCGCAACGCCTGTGGGTGATGCGCCGCCAGGTGTTCGGCACCGGCTTGCTGCAGGTGATGGCCACCAGCCTGGTGATCGGTGCGGCGGCCTACTATCTGTTCGGACTCACGGTGAACGCGGCCACCATCGTGGGCGGCAGCCTGGCGTTGTCCTCCACCGCGTTCGGCTTGCAGATCCTGGCCGAGCGCAAGGAAGCGGGCAGCTTGTACGGACGCCAGGCGTTCGCCGTGCTGCTGTTCCAGGACCTGGCCGCCATCCCGCTGATCGCCGCGGTGCCGTTGCTGGCCAGCGCATCGAGCAAGCACGGTTTCGACGCTTTTGCGGTGCTGCGCACGGTGGCCGCCATCGTCGCGGTGATGGTGGGCGGCCGCTATCTGTTGCGTCCGATCTTCCGCTTCGTGGCCAAGGCCGACAGTGTGGAAGTGTCCACCGCCACGGCACTGCTGGTGGTGATGGGCACGGCCTGGTTGATGGAGGTGGTAGGTGTGTCCGCCACGCTGGGCGCCTTTCTTGCCGGCGTGCTGCTGGCCGATTCCGAATACCGGCACGAGCTGGAATCGCATCTCGAACCGTTCAAGGGCCTGCTGCTCGGTTTGTTCTTCATCAGCGTCGGCATGACCATGGATCTGTCGCTGCTGATCCAGCAGCCGATGCGCGTGGCGATGCTGGTGTTGTTCCTGCTGCTGATCAAGGGCGCCTTGTTGTGGCCGCTGGGGCGCATCGTGGGCGGCCTGAATAGCCGCGATTCGCTGCGTCTGGCGGTGTTGCTGGCGTGCGGCGGCGAATTTGCCTTCGTGGTGCTCAAGCTGGCCGGCGAACAGAACCTGATCACCACCGAGCAGCACAGCCTGCAGGTGCTGGCGATCACGCTGTCGATGGCGCTGACGCCGTTGATGGTGGCGCTGCTGGGCCGCGTGCTGCACCAATCGCAGACCAAGAAAGAGCGCGAGTTCGACACCATCGTGGCGGACAAGCCGCGCGTGATCATCGCCGGCTACGGACGCATGGGCCAGATCGTGGCGCGCATGCTGCGCGCCCAGGGCATTCCGTTCGTGGCGCTAGATCATTCGGTGGAACAGATCGACCTGGTGCAGCGCTTCGGCAACTGGACCGACATCTTCTACGGCGATCCGGCACGCCCCGAGCTGCTGCGTGCGGCGCAGGCGGACCAGGCCAGCGTGTTCGTGCTGGCCGTGGACGATCCCGAGGCGAGCCTGCGCACCGCGCGCGTGGTGCGCCGCATGTATCCGTCGCTGAAGATCATCGCGCGTGCGCGCAACCGCCAGCACGCGTGGCGCCTGATGGACCTGGGCGTGGAATTGCCGGTGCGCGAAACGCTTTATTCCAGCCTGAAGATGACCCGTCAGACACTGGAAGCGCTCGGCATGTCGCCCGAGACGGCGGCCGATCACGTCGAACGTTTTCGCCGGCAGGATCAGGAACTGCTCAAGCGCCAGTACCTGGTGTACGACGACGATGCGCGCATCGTGCAGACCACGCGCGAGGCACTTATCGACCTGGAGCAATTGTTCCAGGCGGACTCATCGCCCGAGGTCAAGCGCGCGTTGGAGAAGCCGAGCGACGCCTCGGCAGATGACGAAGATGTGACACGTTGACGTTGGTCTCACGGGATTTCCTGCGTACCGTCGTTGAATAGGACGGCATGCGATCTTGCGTCCAATCCGCAACTCATTTCGCCGCGCATCGGGAAAGATAGGCGCGCCTGAAGGCCGTGCCGTCGCGGGGCGGGTCGCCTGAGGGATCGGGCCTGCCCGACGTCTATCTGAATCCCCATGGGCCAGCGCGCGCCACTTCATCCTGTCGTCATTCGATTCGGACGGTTGGGCGACACCATTCTGCTGCAGCCGCTGCTGCATAAGCTGCATCACCGTTACGGTGGTGCGTGCCGGCTCGTCTCGCTGGGCGACTGCTCGCGCGTGTTGTACGAAGGCCACGAAGACGTGGCCGAAGTGCGGCAGGTCGACAGCCAGTACGGTACGCTCTGGCTCAATCCACAGCGCTTGCGCACGGCGTTCGCATTGCGCGAATTGCGTGCAGCACCCTTCTACATCTGCGAGCCGGATGTACGCACGCGCACCAAGATAAGACCCATGCTGGCGCTGGCGGGCATTGCGCCCGAGCACTGCGTCTTCATCGAAGACACGCCGTTCCACCAGGGTGAGCACTGGATCGACTGGCTGATGCGTTTTGCGGATGAAACGCCATCGGCCTTTCGCGATGCCTTGAGTTCATCGCACGCCTTGCCTTGCGCGCCGCGGCTGGAGCCGACCGCTGTGGAGTTGGGCGAAGCGCAGTTGTGGCTGGCGCGGCGCAACCTGCATGGACATCCGCTGGTGCTGCTGCAGCCGGCGAACAAGCGCACCATGCGCTGGAACGGCATACGCAAGCGCGAGGATGACGACAAGTCGTGGCCGGTGGAACGATGGGCGGCGTTGTGCCGCGCCATCGTCGCGGCGATGCCGCAGGCGCGCGTGCTTCTGTGTGGTTCGGCGAGCGAGGCGGCCTATCTCGCTACGATCGGCGACGCGGCGGCGCATGCGCAGGTAATCGTGCCGCACGACGGGCTGCCGCTGGGTCATTTGCGCGCGCTGTTGCATATCGCGCACAGCATGGTGTCGGTGGATACGGGTCCCGCTCATCTGGCGGCCGCCGTGGGTTGTCCGCTGGTGGTGCTGTTCGGCAACCGCTGGCCATCCATGTGGACGCCGCGCAGCGCCAGTGGCAGCGCCGTGCACGCCATCGGCGGATTGCCGGACGTGCCCAGTGTGGATCGCATCGGACTGGATGAAGTAGTGAACGCGTGGCGGCAGTTGCCGCCACGCCCCGAGGCGATGGCTCGTCGCCTGGTCGAACAGGCGCTTCAGTCGGCTGGCTGGGCCGGCTGCCTCAACATCTGCCGCACGCTGGGAATGGCCGAGCCGCTGCGCGCCGCCAGTTCGTGAGCGATGTCGATATAGCCGATGGCGCGCGCCACGTCGGCTGGCGTGCGGCCGAACGCATCGGCGGCCTGGCGATCCGCGCCGCGGGCCAGCAGTACGCGCGCCGGTGCGAGCAGTGCGTGCATCGCGCAGGAGTGCAGCGCGGTGACGCCGCGTTGGTCGGCATGTTCGAGCACGGCGCCGGCTTCGAGCAGCACGGGCACCAGTGCACCGATATGGGTGGGATCGCATTCGCTGCCTGGACGCATATGCGCACCCAGCAACAGCAGCAGCGGCGTCTTGCCTTCCTTGTCGGCCATGCCGACGTCGGCGCCGCGCTTGAGCAAGGTGTCGAACAGGCGGCGTGCGCGCAGGCTGTCGTTGTGCTCGAAACCGTATTGCGCGGCGGCATGCAGCGCGCCGTGGCCGCGAGCGTCCACCGCGTTCACGTCAGCGCCGCCATCGAGCAACTGCTCGGCAATCTCGGGATAGCCCATCGCCGCCGCGATCATCAACGCGGTCGCTTCGCCGGGCAGGCGCTGATCGACGGCGATGCCATTCTGCAGCAGCAGCGCCACCAGCGTTTCGCGGCGTGCGCTCACCGCTGCGGCAAGCGGCGTCATGCCGTTGGTGGCGGCGAGCGTGGCGTCGGCGCCCTTGTCGAGCAGCAACGCGGCCACGTCGCGCTGGCCGGCGCCGCAGGCGTGCAGCAACGCGGTGGCGCCCTGGTGATCGCGCGTGTCGACGGCGAAACCCAGGTCCAGCAGGCGATCGACGGCCGTGAGTGCGCCGGCCTTGGCGGCGGCGGGCAGGTCGTCGGCGCGCAGCGGGCGCGCGGGACGCGTCCACTCGCCCCAGTTCATCCAGCGCTCGATCGCTTCGTGTTCCAGCGAGAGGCCGAGCGGTGTTTCGCCGTTCGCATCGATCGCTTCGGGATCGGCACCGTGGGCCACCAGCGAGCGCACCAGCGGCAACGCGCGTTCGCCATGTTCCAGCGCGGCGAACAGCGGCGTGCGGCCGCTGAGGTCGCGCGTGTTGGGATCGCAACCCCGCTGCAGCAGCGTCTGCAGCAAGGCATGGTGACCGTAGGTGGCAGCCAGATGCACCGGCGTGCGTTCGCGCGCATCGGCACCGAACGGATCGGCGCCGCGCTCGAGCATCGCCAGCGGCAACGCCGCGCCTTGCACGCCGTCTTCCAGGCGTAGCAGCGCTTGCGCCAGCAAACCGGCACCGGCTGGCGTGGCGCCGGCATCGAGCAGGTCTTCCACCGCTTCGGTGGCCGCGGGCAACAGCGGCAGCAACGCATCGAACAGGCGGCGGCCCAGCGGCGGCAGCGAGGATTCGATGCCTTCCACGGTTTCCGCATCGTCGACCAGTTGCGGTTGCAGGCGCGCTTCGGGATCGAGTGCGTGATCGAGCAGCCAGCGACGCGCGGCACCCTGGCCGGGGCCGGCCAGGTCCAGATACAGCTGTGCGAGTTGCGACGACGGCCACTCGCGCACGCGCTGGGTGAACGTGGATACCACGGCCCAGTGGCCGAAGCGCAGCGCATCGAGCAGATGCGCGGGCGTGTCCGCGCCATCGGGCAGGGCGTCGATGCTGAGGTTGGCGGGCAGCGGCGTTTCCGGATCGAGCAGGGCGACCAGGTCCCAGCGACCCGCCGCTGCGGCGTAGTCGAGCGCGCTGCGGCCATTGCTGCCGGCGGTCTTCGGTTCGGCGCCGAGGGCGAGCAAGGCACGCACCACTTCGGCGTGCGCCTGCGGCGACTGGCAGGCCAGCGTGAGTGCGTCGCGGCCATGACTGTCGCGCAGGCGTGCATCCGGCTGTGCTTCGGTCAGCAGCTTCACGATGCCCACGGCGCCGGCTCGCGCCGCTTCCATCAGCGCCGTGCTGCCGTGGCGATCGGTGAGGTTCACATCCGCACCCGCTGCACGCAGGGCGCGGGCGATCTGTTCGTGGCCTTCGGCGGAGGCAGCCATCAATGCGCTGCGATGGCGCGCATCCACCGCATTGATGGCAGCGCGATGCTTGAGCAGCAGCTTCACGCCTTCCACGTCGTCGTCGGGGATGCCAGCGGCCGTCACCAGCGCGGGCTCGCCATCGGCGGGCGTGGGCTTGGCGCCGTGTTCGAGCAGGAACTTCGCCACCGGCCAGTTGGCCGCGCGGCAGGCCACGGCGAGCGGGCTGAGTCCGGCCTTGTTGAGTGCGTTGATGGCGGCGCCGGCATCGAGCAGCATCGCCGCCACGATGGCCTCGCCGCTGAGCACGGCGCCGTGCAGCGGCGTGTTGCCTTCCGCATCGGTGGCGAGTGCGCTGGCGCCGTTGGCGAGCAGGGTCATCACCGCTTCGGCGCGGCCATGCCAGCTGTCGCGCGTGGCCGCGAGCAGCGGCGTGAGGCCGCCGCTGGCGCGATTGACGTCGGCACCCTTGGCGATCAATGCGCGCAGCAGGCGCATGTCCGGCAGCAGGGCGGCGAGCATCAGCACGGGGCGCTGGTCACGATCACCCGGTTCGGGCGCGGTATTCGGATCGGCACCGGCTTCCACCAGCGCCAGTGCGCGGTCGATGTCGCCATCGCGCGTGGCCACCAGCAAACCGTGCGCCTGCTCCGGCGTCCCCGCCGTGCGCTCCTGCTCGGTGAGCTTGGGCGCAGGCTTGGGAATCGGTGCGGCAACGGGGGCGTCCATCACGCCGGATGCGGGCTGGCGCAGCGGGCGACGGCCTTCGCACAGCAGGGCGCGCAACGTGCGGTTGGCGATGATCAGGCAGCCCAAAGGCATCAGCACGACGCCATAGAGCACCAACGCCGCCGTGCGCAGTTCCGACGGAAGCACGCCGTAGAGGCCGGTGAGCGCAATGGCGATGAAGGCCAGCGCCAGCAGCGACAGCGCCGACGGCAGGAAGTGAGTGAAGAAGCGTTCTTCGCGCGACAAATGGCGGCCGAAGGCGAGGCTGCGCGCGGTGGCGGTGAAAATCCACGAGCCATCACTCTGCGCCGGATAGGCGTCGTCCCACACATAGACGAGGCCGAATGCCGGCCACATGCGCCACAACGCCGCCAACGCAACCACCAGCGCGCCGGCCAGCATCAACGCCGCGCCCAGGCTGGGCGACTGGTTGAGCTTGAGCATCGGCCACGCCACCAGCAGGAACACCAGCACCACATAGCCGGTGAACATCACCAGGTAGGCCGCGCCACGGCGCAGCACGGTGCGGCCGAAACGCGGCTCCGGATCGAAACCGATCGCGTGGCATACCGCCGCCATGGTCAACGCATTGGCGACCAGCAGCGGGATCAATGCGAGTGGATGAGCGCCGAAGGCGGCTATCGCGGCGGCAACCAAACCCGGAACGAACCAGGCGAGGGCTTGCAGAAACGGAGGCGGGCGACGCGTTTTTGAGTAGGCCATAAGCGCGGAGTATAGGAATCGTTACAAAGCCAGAAGGTAATCCCGTGTTAACAGGCTTCGGCTTGGTCGGCGTCAGCGATCGCGATGCGGATCGAGCGGCGCGCTGTTGTAAGCGGGGTGATTGGCCGCAGCCAGGGTTTCCTTCGGCGGCAATTGCAGGTGCCAGCCCTGCTCATCCAGATGCGCGAGCACCTGGGTGGCATCTTCGTAGGGCAGTTTGCGCTCGCCGGTCAGGTCAACCTCGAGCACGAACTGCAGGTCGCCCAGCATCTGGGTAAGCGGCTCGGGAATACACGCGAAATCGTCGCGGCGACGAAGCCACAGATAGGTATCGGGCTTGCGCTGGCTGGCGTAGACAAAACAGTGCATGGCGGCACCCGTCGGCTATCTGGGAAGGGCGCACCCGCAGGCGCGGTCTAAGAGATTAGCACCGCTTGAGAGCTGACCGCGATTTTCCGCGTAGTCCCCTGTGCCAGACGCGTTACACCCCCTATCTTCGCCTATCGGCGACGAACGGAGCGGATGAACGGGCAATCCTCGGGGAACTTTGCTGCAACCGCACTTGTAAAGCTTGCGTTGTGTGGGCACAGTGCCGGCCAGGGGTGTCAAACGCGCGTATGAAAAGCAAGCGCGGACGTCAAGCCCCCGCTACTACCCGAGCCGGATCAACGATAAGCAGGAGCATTGCTGATGCAGATGTCATACCGTCAATTTTCACGCGCGGGTCGTCCGCTCACGCTTGCGGCGCTGAGCCTGGCGATCCTTGGGACGCTTGCTGCACCGCAGCGCGCCCATGCGAGTGCGTTCCAGCTGCATGAAGACAGCGCCGCCGCGATGGGCCGCGCCTATGCCGGTTCCGCCACTGCCGGTGGCGACGTCTCGGTGGTGGCCAACAACCCGGCCGCCATGAGCGACCTGAAGGGCACCTACTTCCAGGCCGACGTCACCGCCATCAATTTCGGCACCACCTTCAGTGGTTCCGCGCACGACTTTGCCGGTCGCCCGATCAGTGGCGGCAACGGCGGCGATGCCGGCACCACCATGCCGGTTCCGGCGTTCTTCTTCGCCACCCAGCTGGGTGAGAAGTGGCACGTGGGCGCGGGCTTCACCGTGCCGTTCGGCTTCCAGACCGAATACAACAACAACTGGATGGGCCGTTACAACGCCATCAAGTCCAAGTTCACCTCGCTCGATGGCACGCTGTCGCTGTCCTACGACGTCACCGATACCTTCGCGCTGGGCGTGAGCGGTATCGCGCAGAAGACCTCGGCCGAGCTGACCTCCGCCATCAACTACAACGCCGTTGGCCTGGGCCTGGTGAATCAGGCTGTGCAGGCCGGCGCCATTCCGGTGCCGGTTGGCCAGGCGCTGGCTCAGCAGGTGGGCACCATCGTGCCGCCGGGTTCGGACGGCGTCGCTCGCATCAAGGGTGACGACTGGGCCTACGGTTGGCAGGTCGGCATGCTGTGGAAGATCACGCCGAACGACAAGTTCGCGCTGAACTACCGCTCCAAGATCGCGCATACGCTGGAAGGCACGGCCAACTTCACCGTTCCCTCCAACGTGCAGGCTGTGCTGAGCAACCCGACCGTGGCCGCGCTGCTGGCCGGTGCGGGCGGCGTGCCGTTCACCCACACCGACGGCACCGCGCCGTTCACCACGCCCGCCGTGGCCACCGCCAGCTACTGGCACCAGGAAGAGAAGTTCGGCCTGGGCGCCGACGTGGCCTGGACCAAGTGGGACGTGTTCAAGAACTTGAACGTGTACTACTCCAACCCGGCGCAGCCGACCACCACCGAGCCGTTCAACTGGCGCAACAGTTGGTACGTCTCCATCGGCGGCGAGTACTACCTCAACGACAAGTTCACCCTGCGCGGCGGTCTCGCCCTCGACACCACGCCGACCATCACCGCTACCCGCGACCCGCGCGTGCCCGATGGCACCCGCCAGCTGGTGTCCTTCGGTGTCGGCTACAAGGCCAGCGAGCATTTCGTGATCAACGCCTCGTACGCGCACATCTTCGTCAACAGCGCCCGCATCAACGCGACCAGCTCCACCGGCGACGTGATCACCGGCGAGTCGGACGACTACGGCAACCTGCTGAGCCTGTCGGCACAGTACAAGTTCTGATCGCGGTTTATCGCGAAAGAGACTTGAACGAAAACTCCCCGCGAAAGCGGGGAGTTTTTTTATGTCGGTGCGTAAAACCATCACCGCAGACTGTGGGAGCGCACCCTGTGCGCGACAGGCCACGTTGCGGCGTTGACGCACAGTGCGGCCGTCGCGCACAGGGTGCGCTCCCACAGGGGTTTTCTCTTAAATCGAAGGTTTCAGCTCGCCCGCATCAACCGATGTGATCACCGGGGAGTCGGGCGACTGCGGAAACCTGCTGTGTCGGCGCGGTGCGAGTTCTGATCGCGGTTCATCGCGAAAGAGGCTTGAACGCAAACTCACTGCGAACGCGGGGAGTTTTTTTATGTCGGCGCGTAAAACCACCACCGCAGACTGTGGGAGCGCACCCTGTGCGCGACAGGCCACGTTGCGGCGCAGACGCACGGTGCGGCCGTCGCGCACAGGGTGCGCTCCTACAAGTTCTTCGCTTGTTCAACCCACCCGCATCAACAGCTTCAACATGCGCTTGAACTGCGCCCCGTACGGCGGATTGAGCATGCCGGTGCCGTTGAATCGCGCCTGACGGAAGATCGGCTTCATATGCGAGAACGTGCGGAAGCCTGCTTCGCCGTGATAGCCGCCGATACCCGACGGCCCCACGCCGCCGAACGGAAGGCCGTGCTGGGCGATGTGGTACAGCGTGTCGTTCACCGTGACGCCGCCGGCATGCGTGCGCTTGAGCACCTCGTCGATGGTCGAGCCATTCTGCTCGAACAGATACAGCGCGAGCGGTTGCGGATGGCTGGCGACATAGCCGATCGCCTCGTCCAGCGAGTCGTACGGCAGCACAGGCAAGAGGGGCCCGAAGATCTCGTCCTGCATTACCGCCATGCGGTCGTTGACGTTGGTGAGCATCACCGGTGCCAGCAGGCGCTTGGCGGGAATATCGTGCGCGTCGCTCATCGGCTCGAGCGTGGCGCCCGCGGCCACGGCCTCGTCGCGCAGCCTGGCCAGCCGCTCGTACTGGCGATCGGAAACGATCGACGAATACTGCTCCTGCAGCCGCAGGTTCGGATACAGCTTGCCCACCATGTCGCGCGCCGCACCGACAAACTGCGCCATCTGCGCACGCGGCACCAGCACATAGTCCGGTGCAATGCAGGTCTGTCCCGCATTCACCAGTTTGCCGAACACGATGCGCTCGACCGCGTGCTCCAGACGCGCTCCCGGTCCCACGATGGCGGGCGACTTGCCGCCCAGTTCCAGCGTCACCGGGGTGAGATTGGCCGCCGCCGCACGCATCACGTGGTGACCTACCGCAGTGGAACCGGTAAACAGCAGGTGATCGAACGGCAGCGCCGAGAACGCCTGCGCCACCTCGGCATCGCCGGTGACCACGACGATCTCGTCGGAAGAGAAATAGCGCGCGACCTGTTCGGCGAACAACGCCGAGAAGCGTGGCGTGAACTCGCTCATCTTCAGCATCACGCGGTTGCCCGCGGTAAGCGCATCGATCAACGGACCCACTGCCAGGAACAACGGATAATTCCACGGCACGATGATGCCCACCACGCCACGCGGTTGCGGCAGCAGCGCCGTGCGGGCGGGCAGGAACACCAGGTTGGCCAGCTTGCCGCGCGGACGCATCCAACGTCGACCGCGTCGCAGCGAGTGCTTGAGGTTGGAGAGGCTGGGATACAGCTCCAGCAGCTCCGTCTCTTCCTGCGGGCGATGACCGAAATCCGCGTCGATGGCCTCGGCGAACGGCACCCGCTGTTCGTTGAGCATCTTCTCCAGCGTGCGCAGGCGGGTGGCCCGCACGTCCCACGGCGGCAGCGGATCGCGTGCCTGCGCCTCGCGCATGCGAAGCAGGGTGGAATGCAACGACGGGCTGGGTTCTTTCATGGTCATGCCTTCACGGTCAGAACTTCGCACGCAGTTCCAGGCCCCACATGCGGGGCGGCGAGATGCTGGCGAACGGCGTGCCGAACACCGAGGTACTGATGTTGTTCACGCCGGTCACGTAGCGCTTGTTGAAGACATTGTTGCCATACAACCCCACGCCCCAACGGTCACCCGGCGCGTGCCAGTCGATGCGAGCGTCGGTGCGCTGCTGGCCGGTGCCGATCTTGAAGTTGGGACTCACGTAGCAAGCGCCCTGGAACTGCGAATCGGCGTTGCAACGCGTGGCTCCACGATAAGCCTGCGACAGGTCGAATTCCAGCTCGCCGTTGGCCACATCGTGCACAGTGTAGGACAGCGACAGCGCACCGGAGAAGTACGGTGCGCCGGTGGGCTGGCCGCTCAGGTCCACGCCGTCGGGCGCGGTGGCGTTGCGATACTTCGAATCGATGTAAGCGCCCATGAAATTCGCGCGGAATCCATCGATCGGCTGCCATTGCGCTTCCAGCTCCAGGCCCTTCGCTTCCTGGTTGCTGCTGTTGACCACGTAGATTGGCAGGCCGGTGGCGGGGCTGTTCGGATCGAGCGCCAGCGACTGCATGTTGTCGTAGCGGTAGTAATACACCGAGCCATTGAGCAGCAGGTTCTGGTCCGGGAACAGGCTCTTGATGCCGCCTTCGTAATTGGTCACTTTTTCCGGCTGGAAGGTGGAGCCGGGCTGCACGCTGTTGTAGCCGCCCGCCTTGTAGCCCCGGGTGACCGAGACGTAGCCCATCACGTCCGGCGTGAACTTGTAACTGGCGACCACGCGCGGGCTCCAGTTGTTCCACGTATTGCTGGCGTAGACCGGCGTGCCCACCGCGCTGGTGAAGATCACGTTGTTGCCGAACGCCGCCAGCGCGGCTTGCGCTTCGGGCGGCAGCATCTGCACGATGCCGAGGCCTTCGAGGCCGGCAATGGTGGCGTCGAAGGCCGGCGCGCTGCGCGGCATGTTGTACCAGCTGAAGTCCTTCTCATCGCGCGTGTAACGCAGGCCGGTGGTGACGTCGAAACGGTCGCTGACGTGCCAGATCACGTCGCCGAACGCAGCATAGGCTTTGAAGTTGCCGTCATTGCTGATGGCTTCGTGCCACGGATCGCCCAGCAGCGAGAACGGCAAACCGAACGAGGCCAGCGCGTTGCTGATATCGGTGAGCGGCGTACCCACGCCCAGCACGTTGTTCGCCAGCGTGTCGATGCTGTCGGTGTTGACGTTGGTCTCGCTGGTCTGGCGCGCCTGCTCCTGGTAGTAGCTGACGCCCGCCACCCAATCCATCAGGTCGTTGTTGCCCGAGAGCTTGAACTCCTGGTACCAGCTGTTGTTGTGCTCGATATTGGCCGTGTCCAGATAGGTGACGACGTGATTGGTGCCGTCGTAGTCGCCCAGGTTGAAGGTGTCGAAGCCGCGCCATGCGGTGGTGGAGACGAGATCGCCCCAGCCGAAGGAGTGATCGATCTGCAGCGTGCCGCCGTCGAAGCGCCGCGACTCGCGTGCGCCGATGGCGTCGTTGTACAGCGGCGCATGCAGCGGATTGAGATACGTCGCCGGATCGGCCGGGTACGGCGCGCGCTCGTTGGTGTCGTTGGACAGCGGAATGAGGCCGATCGCGGGCGAGGGCGCCTGGTTGAGCTTCTCGTGATCCCACGACAGCAGCACACGCGTATTGTCGGTCACGTTCCAGCGGAACACGGCGCGCGAGCCCCATTCGTTGTCGCCGCCGTAGCGCTTGCCGGTGGCAGCGTCCTTGATCCAGCCGTCGCTCTGGTTGTCCAGCACGCTCAGGCGCAGTGCCATGTCCTTGTTGATGGGAATGTTGACCAGCGCGTCGGCGTACTTGCGCCCGTCGTTGCCCACGCGCACGCGCGCCTTGCCCTCGAACTTGTCGGTCGGTTCGTTGGTGACGATGGAGATCGCACCCGCCGCCGCGTTGCGGCCAAACAACGTGCCCTGCGGACCCTTCAAGACTTCGATGCGAGCAATATCGTTGAATGCCAGCAGCGAACCACCCGAACGCGCGGCGTAGACACCGTTGACGTACACACCCACCGCCGACTCGGTGCCGATGCCGAAGTTGCTGGTGGCGATGCCGCGCAGTTCATAGGTGGGCTGCGTGGGCTGGGTAGCGTCGATCACCAGGCCGGGCACGAAGATATCCATCTTGCTGAGATCGGTCGCGGCCAGCGTGTCGATCTCCTTGGCCGTCACGATCTGCACCGGAATCGGCACCGACTGCACTTCCTGCGTGCGGCTCTGCGCCGTCACCGTGATGTTGCCGAGCAGCTTGGCCTTTTCCGGATCGGCGCTGGTGCTGCCGCTCTTCGGGGTGCTGCCGGTGTCCTGCGGTGACGCGGCGTCATCGCTGGCCCAGGCATCGGCAGGCAAGGCCGCCAGCATCAGGCTGCCGCCGATCAACAGGCGATGCAGGCAAACGGACAACGGACGCAGACGCATATTCATCAGCACACTCTCCCCTCGAGATGAAATGGCCGCCGCCCGAAGGCCGCGGCGTTGCTACTTGTTCAATGGATCGCGACGCAGCCCCCCGACTGCGCTGCGATCCATGCCTTGATCAGTGCCACGCCTTCGCGATGCACCGTGCTGCGGCCCAGTTCCGGCATCATCACGCCGGGTTCGGCCGAGTCCATCCGGTAGGGCAGGATGGATTCGTCGGGTGAACCGGGCACGACGTCGAACAGATGGTCGCCCGTGCCGCGCCCCGCGGCGACGGGGGGCTTGCAGATGCCGAGATGACGGTCTTCGGGCGCACTCACGTCCAGCGTCAACGCAGTCGTGTTGGCTGCACCCTTGGGGTTGTGGCAATGCCCGCAGTTGATATCGAGATAGGCGCGAGCCCGCGCATCGAGCGACGCGTGTTCGTCCATCCAGTTCGCATTGCGCGGCGCTTCGGCGGGTGCCGGCGCGCCGGTGAGGTAGCCCACCTTCATCAGATGCGCCAACTCGTTCTCGTCGCCCGCCGCGTAGTGGTAATCGCGATTGAGGTGACGTGCCTTCGGGCCGATGGGATGGATCTTGCGCGTCACCCAGTCCTGCGCGTGACAGCTGGCGCACTGGCTTTCGTCGGGCACTACGTAGTTGAAGTCTTCGCGTGCATCGCTGTCGGCGACCAGCGTCAACGGAATCACCGCGCCGGTGCGCGCCAGAAACGCATCGCTCTGGTCGTCCTTCCACACATAAGGCATGGCCGCCCAACCCGATTCGCGTCGCACCAGGATGCGCGTCTCGATCAGATGCACACGCGACAGATCCAGCCCTTCGCCGGCAAAGTCACGCGAGCTGTCGTACGTGCGCGCCACATCGGTGAACTTCCCATCGGCGGCGCGCGGGTAATAGAAGGTCTTGCTGATGATCGTGCCGACCGGGAAGTCGAAGGTATCGGTCGGGTCGTACTTGGCCGATACGCCCTTGGGCATCCAGATGGTGCGCAGCTTGTGCGCGTAATCGGTGAACAAGGGCGTGTTGAGATCGTACGGAACCACGCCCTCGTTGAGCACCAGCTTGCCGTCGCGCACTTCGACCACATGCCAGTCGCTCAACCTGGGCGGACGTCCGTCGGAGTGGAACGCCACCGGGTCGAGACCACGGTGGCAGGCACTCACCAGCAATAGTGCCAACAGCACGCCGGCACACGTAAACCACTTCGTCATCTGCAGCAACCTCAGGCCTTCGGTTCCGGATCGAGCACAACCGGCGGCAGCTTGGGCAGCGTGCACTGGTAAGCCTTGGTGTCGGTGCTGGGATTCTTGTAGTCGTGCGGTCCATCGGCGTTGATCACGCCCACGTCGCCGTTCTGGATGCAGAAGCGATCTCCCGCCGGCGGCAGGCCATCGACCAGTTTCTTCTCATCCACGTAGCCATCCCACAGGATGTCCGGGAATTTTCCGTTGAGCCCGAACACCGCCGTCTTCAACGTCTTGAGCTTCAGCCCGTCCGGCGAATCGCCGCCGCCCTTGAAGCGGTTGTCGTAGATGAAGATGCCCTTCGGGTAGGGGTTGTAATCGGCCGCGACACCCTTGGTGTTGTAGTAGTTGGTGGAGAAGTAACTGGAGATGATGACGTTCGCCGTCTTGTTGTCGGCGATGTCGTTGTCGAAGATCTCCACCTTGTCGTTGGAGTTGACCACGATGCCCGAGCCGCGTGGCACGCTGGCCACCGCCGCGCCCTTGGCGGCGAAATTGTCGGTGTTGTTGCCGATCGTCTTGTTCTTGAAGATGCGCGTGCTATGGCCCGCCTGCGACAGATTGGGCATGTTGAATACAAGAATGCCGCCCGTGTTGTTGGTGGCGGTGTTCTCGTACACGTCCGCATTCACCGAGTTCTCGATCTCGATGCCAGCCACGTTGTATTCGGCGCGATTGCGACGCACCACGATGTTGTTGGACTGGCCCACGTAGATACCGGCATCGGACGCGCCGATCACCACCGAATCTTCCACCAGCACGTTCTGCGTCTTCACCGGATACAGGCCATAGGCGCCGTTGGTGGTCTTGGGGCCGCCAGTCCATTCCACGCGCACGCCGCGAATGGTGATGTTCTTGCCCTGGTTGATCTTGAGCGCATCGCCCTTGGTGTCTTCGAGCGCGAGGTTCTCAATGGTGAAGTCGTTCGCGTTCACCAGCAGGCCTTCCGGCCCCACCACCTGGCCCTTGAACGACAGCACGGTCTTGTCCATGCCGTCGCCCTTGATGGTGACGCCATCCGTGCGCAGGCTCAGGCCGCGCTGCAGATGGTAATGACCGGCCGGGATATCGATGACCGTGCCTGGCTTGGCATCCAGCAACTGCTGCTGCAGCTTGGCTTCGAACGAGGCGTCGCCGGTGCTCTGCGCCGCCTGTTCGTCGTGATGGCAGGCCGCCAGGGCCAAGGGCAGAGCGAGTAGCAAAAAGGTAGTGCGCATCATTGACGTCCCTCCCCAGGAGCGCTGGCTGCGAGCACCCACTGTCCCGGAACTACCGCGAGCTAGGGAGGGCAGAAGGGACGCCTAAGGGGGGCAAATCGGCCAGTGTGACGATCGTTTGAATGTTGTCGCGGTTTGAATCAACGCGGATGCGATGAAGGGGTTGGTCGGAACACCATAGTTTGTATGTACACCGCCAACTAGGGCGAATGGGCCACTTACACACTATGGCGAATTTTCTCGGGTGGGTTTGCTAGGACGGCAATGGTCAATTTCTGAGGTCTGCTTCGGGTCGGAAGCGGACCTCCTTACTCCACGTGTGAGACTTTCGCGAGGAAGGCCTCTGCGTACGGCGCGTAGTCCTCGAGACCGTTGTTTGAGACCAGGAGCCACCCACCAGTTTTCTTATACCAAGCGATCCTCGCCCGGACGTGTTCTTTCAGCTCCTCAGGCAAGCTCGAAAAATCCGAGCCACTGCCCGTCAAAGCAATGGACTTGACCACATGGGCAACTATTTCATCCATGGGCATCTCGCCCCGACCGTTCATCTCCAACAGCGAAGAAATGTTTGGAATCACGGTCCCATCGCTCCTTTATCGGTCAAATGGCATGTCCGCTTTGGGTCGGAAGCGGACCTTAGATTCAATCAAGCTCCTCAGCTTCCCAGTCACCCAATGCGCACAACAGTGCGTCTGTCTGGGCAACTGCGTAGGCATGATCTTTATGCCGAATGTCGACGTCAGATAAGTAATGCCAGACTATTTCCGGCATGAGCTTAGCCACCGATGCAGGCGCAGAGTCCTTGAGGTACATGCTCAACAGCAGGCAGGTGCGCTGAATATGCACGTAGTCGCTACCATCGGCCAGTCGCCGCTGGGCAAGCTCCTTTAGAGTGTTTCTAAGCTCGGCCGCCGTCGTTGGTCGAATGTTCATTGACGCCCCCTTTGCCATAGAGCATGTCCGCTACGGGTCGGAAGCAGACTGTTCTGGAAGTCCGCTCAGCCTTTGTACTTCGGATTCTTCAGGAAGCTGCCGTCGATGATCGTTCCTGCACCATCGACCTTCCACGCCCCCATGATTGCCTCCGGCGGCACGCCATCGTTAGGCCCGTAGGAGCCGGTGATCACGTACACCCAACCATTTGGGTTGAGCTTCGCTTCCTCTCGCATGGCGTCACTAACCTGTGCCGCCGGGTCAAACGTATCCATCGGTCCCCCCTTGTAGTTGTCGACCCCAACTCGATTTCTGTTAGGTCCTCTACGGGTCGAAAGCAGTCGCTCTCTTGCTTCTCTAGCGGCGGCGCAGCCTGTCACTAAACGCCGCCACCCCCATGAGAAGAGGAATGATCGGCGCCAAAACAACGGAGAGTGAAGTCCTGAGCACTCTCTCAATCAAAGGAAGTTTGGGGCGCGAATGGGAGAAAGAGCGCCAGAAACGCAAGAATAGCCAAATGTAGAAGCAACTCAGAAAAAACAGAAAACCTATCAGGATCTCGAATCTCACTGAATATTCCGCCTATGGTCTCTAAGTGCTGGCCAAGGTCTGCTATGGGTTGCGACTTCAGCCGGTCGACGCAACACATTGACGATGTCAACCTTTGTTGCTGGCTTGGTCGCGACCAACCCGCGATGCCATGAAGGCGCCACAGCAGGCGAGAGCCACCACCAAGAGGGCGAGCCAACAGCCCCATGTGAATTGTCCCCACAGCACGATGGCGGCGGGCACGTAAAGAGCTGCAAACGCGCAACATGCCAATAGGCCCAGCACGGGATGCCTAGTCAAATAGTAGATCGCGACCATGGCAATCGCACCGCTGGCCACCCAAAGGATCTTTGGTTCCGGGCCAAGCCCATGCATCCGATGAATGACGGGATATCTGTCAGGGAAGATGTGAAATAGCCAGTCGACCGTGAAGAAAATAGGGGCAAGGGCTGCAAATGCGAGTGTCCACACGGCGGCGCTGAGGGGCCAGATGTTTCGAAAGTCAGCCGCGTTGTCGATCGAAGAATTCATATGGGTTCCATCCTGGTAAACATTCCGGACGTCCGGAAGCGACTTCCGTCACTTCAGGTTGCCTGTAATAGCCGCTGCCAAGAGCGGAATGCCAACACAACCGATAAACACGCCAATGGCGATGAAGCATTTCCGACGGTAGGCCAACCCTTCGGGCGTCAGCAACTGGGGATTGAGAAGGGCGTTTGCCGGGTTCCACAGCGTTTCTCGCCCCCAAAGCCGAACTCCCGCTTGTGTCCGGCGCACTGCTTTCACCGCAAAGACGATGGCGGAAAACCAAGCGACGACCCCCGTGCACCAGGCGGCAACAAACCCAAAGAGCGCGATAGCGGCAAGGACCTTGGTCATGGGCGTGATTATGTCCAGCAAACGGGGCGGAGGTGGTTAATTCGAGCAGTGTCGGTGGGACTTGACTACCTCCGTTCCGTTTGCCGCGTTTGTCCTCAATCAACGAGCGGACGATAGGAACGGATCGCAGGCTTCGCCCTTTCCAGATCGTAGCGCGCCTGAAGTGCCAGCCAGTAAAAGGCGGTGGTGTCGAAGATGAGGGAAAGGCGCAGGGCGGTCTTGGGGGTGATGGGGTGGGTGTCGGCGATGAAGGCTTTGATGTGGTCGGAGGGGATGCCGGAGCGGCGGGCGAGTTGGGCGGGGTTGAGTGCGCTGGGGATCAGGTAGGCGTGCAGCAGGATGTCGCCGGGGGCTCGCAGGGGTTGCGAGGGGTCCACTTCCGAGTGCGGGGTGAGCTGGATCAGTTCCATGGTGGTTCTCCCTGTCGGACACGGCCGCGCAGCGGATAGGCGCCTACAGCGCTCCGTGTCAGTGAATGCTTGGCAGCTTCGTCGGTGATTGCCCGAAAGAGGCGCATCGCCATGCCGGCCGATGCGCCGTAACGGCGATCATCGGAGGCGTGTGGTGTTCACTCGAGGCTCGTCACCGAGCAAGCGGGCGTACTGCTGCAGGCAGTGGCTGGTCGTGCCAAGGCTGGCTGTGACGGCCACGGGAAGCGGCCATGGCAACGGTCTGCCGGGGAATCCGCGCGCCTGTGAGTGGAGGCACTGCTCGCTGTCGATACGCAAGCGCGTGAGGGTGAGCACCGCTAGGGCGATGTCACCGCGAGTTCCATGACGCAGGGTTTCGGGCCATGCCGCCGCCGTGGATAACGGGTCGCCAGGCGGCGGAGTGAGGGTGTCGTCAGGGGGAACGGACGAGCGAATGCGTCCCGTATGATCGCGGATAGCCATGATCAACTCTCGAATAGTTGGTGATGGTTAGCGGGTCGTGGGTGTTGGTGCACTCACGGCCCGCGTCTCATGACCTGGTAGTCATGGTCACTCGCGAGGTCGCGCAATGCGACAGCGCGAATGACTGGCTGACCCTAACAAGCAGGGTTGGCATCGTCTGTCAGGGTTGGGTGAGATGGATGTCCGCGTGACTGCAGGCGAGCGTGAGGGCTCGGGCTGACCATTAGATCCACTTGCTATAAGCGCGACGCGCCTACGTATAGAAAAAAGGTTCTGACCTTTTTGATTTTGTCGTGGCTGGCGGTCGGTGTTTGGCAACGCCGATCTCCGCCGCCACCCAAACGCGCTGGTTACTTCTCGAAACGGCAATCCAGCTGAAGCGCGCCGCCATCGAAGCCCGTGACCTTGCCGATGACCGTGGCGTAGTCCTCGTTGCGAAGACTCGCGAAACGCTCAAACTGAGCGGGCGCGCTATTGCAGTTGATGGAGTAGCGCGACTGCATTTTTTCGCCGATGCCCAGCACGCCCGCGCGTACCGTCGTGATGAAAGGCATGCTGATGGATTTTGAAGGATCCATGATTTCAAACGCCCGGCCGAGCCCTCCCGTTTGACCGTCAGGGCGTGACACCTGGCCATCGATACGATAAGTGCGATTCACGTAGAGAGCTTCCACAAGCTCTGCATTATTCGCATTCGCGATCATCGCTTTTTTTCTTTTCGGCCAGGTCTCCCGCCTTGATGTCGGCAATGACATCGGAATGGCTCTGCGCGCGGGCCTTCTGAGCGATAGCCAGCCCTTCCGCGTCCATGCGGATCGCGCCAAGCATGCTGCACATCTTTTCGCGCAAGTCATCGGTGGCCGCCTGGCCACGCATCAGCTGAATACCCATGGCGACCCGGTCCATGGACTTGCTCGCCTGGAACATTGCGGCGACGACATTCGCCGCTGCGCCAATCTTCTGTCCGCTGCGGGAAATGTACCAGCCGCGACCGGGTTGTTTCTTTATCAGTAGATGACTATTGCTGTTCATGATGGTTCGCTACCTTCACTTTCTGCGGCAGAAAGGAATTTCCGCGGCAGAATGAAAGATAGTGGCGGCCGTGACGGCAGTGAATCAGATATCTCCGACGCGAGCCGCTCAATGATCAGCTGAGGCAGCCGCACTCGTATTTCGGCATGTGAAGCGCTTCACGGCATCGTCAAATTGCGGCTTGTATCCGTCGAAGTTCTCGACATTTGCGGTATATACCAGTCCGCACATTGCATGGTCTGGACCGTCGACAAGAATCATCAGCTCTCTCGCCTTTTCATGGCCTTTAACTATGGTTCCATCTCGTTCGATCGCGGGGAGGTTGCCGACGTTATCTTCCCGAGAAGGGGACCAGGCTACGGTTCCGCCGGCCTTCTCGATCGTTTCAGTGGCCGATTCCGTTGCAACGTTTGCTTCCTCCGACAGCGTTCGAGTTGGTCCGTCGCGTCCAAGCGATACGAGCATTGCTGCCACAGGCCTCCTGTTCTGGAACAGCACGGCCCTTTGTGCGACGCCACCATCCACTCGCTCAGCGGGCTCCAAGCGCCAACCCTCCGGCCACTCGAAATCAATGCGCGCGGGCAGCGGAACAGCACTCTCCTCCGTCGCACTTGATGACGGCGACGCTGCTGTCACATTCCCATTGTTTATCGATGACACCGCATTCAGCAGCGGCAGTATTTCCATAACGAGGAAGGTCACCATGAAGGTCAACCGGAATCGTGCCTTGGCGAACCTTCCGAGCAATCCAGCGACCACGGCACCCCATATCACCGGCCCCATGGTGTAACCGAACATTTTGGCGGGATCCCCCCCGATCTTGCGATACGCGATCAGGCAGCCGAGTACCAGGAAGGGAAGGCAGACCAGGGTTACCGTGACCCAGGAGATGTCCCTTCTCGCTTTGGTCGATACCACGGCACTGGCTGCTGTGTTCGATGGTGAAGGCGTTGCCAAGGAAAATTTCGGCATTCTTGCCAATTGGGAAGCCCGATAGGTGCAACCCGGGCACAGCACTGCCGGTGGATTGATGGTTACACCGCACTCGCTACAGCGCATATTTTCCCCTTATGCATGGCAGTCCATTTGCTGCGTGACAACCGGCGGCGACATGGCAATGGCCGCTCATCACCCGGCAAGTGCCTTGGCCAGAATGGCGTGCACCGGATTCCCTTCCGCTCGGTCAGACAAGCGGCCCCATTACGAATGCTGTCATGGCCTGCTTGCGGCCGGCAATTAGGCCGATCGGCGTACGCACATCACAGTCCGGCGCTACCCGCGATCGATACCGACCAGAAGAAAGGCGACCCCAGCGATGATGACGGTGGCCGCCACATTGGCAGCGGAGGCGATCAAGGCCGCCCGTAGCAGGGAGATCTTCAGAATCCTTGCGTAGATGGCGGATTGCGCGCCGCCGTACCAGGCGCAACTAAGCAACGCGATCGCGAGGCCGAGCAGGGGCCCGAAGCCGTGGCTGTTGAGAAGAATGGTGCTGGCGATGGACAGGCCCAGCGCGAACGGAGCCAACAGGTAGCAATGAATATAGAAGGGCTGGCGAAGCGTCTCTCGCGTGATGGGCGATTTCTTCTGATGCAACATGCCAAGCGCGCCAAAAAAGCGCGAAGAAACAGTAGATGATGCTGCGAGTTGCAATAACGCCCTGCTCGGTGCCGAGCAGCTCTTTGCCCAGCACGGTGTTGACCCTGGCCATGCCCGAGGGCGAACTGAGTTCGATCACGTGCGCGACCAGCACGGTAAGAATGAGCATCAAGGGCGGCCCGATCATTTCGGTGAACTGCTGGTCGCAGCCCTGACGCAATTGCCGTTGCGTATAGATCGCCACGGCCACGGGGTGACGAAGGGTCCGCCAGAGCGCCCGCGGATAGAACACCAGCCAGCTCATCACTTCGTACAGGAATTCTTCGAGCGACTGCAGGATGCGCATGAAGTCCATCGGTTTTCTCCGGCGAACGGCGGGCAGCGAGGATCAGGCCCGCGGGATTGAACGTTGCGCGCCCGAGAGGCCTCTCGCCCATCGATAGGCGATGAATGCCGGTGAATTTCGTGTGATCGCGAGCCGATCGCGGTAAGCGCACTTGGCACATGGCTCCTGGGAAAGCGCGCCAAACGAAGCTCGATCCGCCGCCGCCACCGGTCAGGCTGAGTGGTAACCTTTGCTTGTTCCATCCGGCTCGATGCGGCTATTGGAACTACGCCAGGCGCTGCCCAGGACATCTCCATGCCGGTTGAGAAAGCCGATTCAACGATAGACCGCGCTGAGACGATGCCTGGACAGGGAGACGGTGCAGCGTCGCTCGCTATGTTGTTCGAGCAATCGCCCAGTTTCATGGCGATTCTGGAAGGGCCTGACCACCGCTTTGTCCATGCCAATGCCAGCTATCTGCGTCTGGTGGAGCAGAGGCCGGTTCTTGGCCGCACCGTGGCCGACGCACTTCCCGAAGCTCTTGTCCAGGGATACGTCGCGCTGCTTGATCGGGTTTTCGGAACGGGCGAGGCCTATTCCGCATCCGGCGCCCGATATGTAACGCAGGCACGAATGGGTGGCGCCGCTGTCGAGCGGTTCCTGGACTTCGACTATCAACCCCTGCGCCAGGCCGATGGCAGCGTGACGGGGATCCTTGTCGAGGGGCACGATGTTACCGAGCGGGTGTTGGCGCAGGCGCTGCATATGGCGTTGCTCCGCCTTAGCGACGAGTTCCAGGCGCTGGGCCAGTCCGAGGATTTCAGTTTTACGGCGTGCCGGATCCTGGGAGAAACCTTGAAGGTAAGTCGCGTGGGCTACGGGACGATCGATCCGGTGGCCGAGACGCTGCATGTCGACAGGGATTGGACCGCTCCTGGCGTGGAGACCTTGGCGGGCGTGACGCCGCTGCGTGAGTATGGCTCGTTCATCGATAGCCTCAAGCAGAACGAGTTCATCAACATCAATGATGTTCGCGAGGATCATCGAACGAGTGCGGTCGCCGCCGCGCTCGAAGGAAGGGATGCTCGCTCGTTTCTCAATGTACCCGTGGTCGAGAAGGGCGTTCTGGTTGCCGTGCTATACGTCAATCATGCAGAGCGTCGCGAGTGGACGGACGCCGAGACGGCATTCATGCGTGAGGTCGCGCGCCGCACACGTACCGCCGTGGAGCGTGCGCGTGCGGCATCGAACCTCCAGGAAAGCGAGCTGCGTCTGCGCGCAGCCAACGAGACGCTGGAGCGGCGCGTCAACGAGCGTACTGCTGCCTTGATGGAGATCGAGGAGCGCTTGCGCCAATCGCAGAAGATGGAAGCCATCGGTCAGCTCACCGGCGGCATCGCTCACGACTTCAACAATCTCCTGACCGCCATCAATGGGAGCCTGGAAGTGGTCGAGATGAACCTGGCGCGCGATAGACTGGACAATGTGGACCTGTTCATCGGCATGGCCAAGGACTCGGTTCAGCGCGCCACCTCGCTGACGCAAAGACTGCTGGCGTTCTCGCGTCGGCAAACGCTCGATCCCAGGCTGACCGACGTCAATCGACTGATCGGCAGCCTCGAGGACTTGATCAAGCGAACGGTCGGCCCGGCCGTCAACGTTGAAATGGTTCGTGCGGAATGCCTCTGGTTGACCCGGGTCGATGTCTCCCAGTTGGAGAACGTCCTGCTGAATCTCTGCATCAATGCACGTGACGCCATGGCTCCCGCAGGCGGCTCGCTGACCATCGAAACGGCCAACGAAACACTGGACGACAGCTCGTCGGCCCGCTGGGAGTTGCAGCCCGGCGAATACATCCTGATCGGCGTGACGGATTCGGGCTGCGGCATGTCGCCGGAGACGATCGCGCGGATCTTCGATCCTTTCTTCACGACCAAGCCTATCGGTCAGGGTACGGGTCTTGGGCTGTCGATGGTCTACGGTTTCCTGCGCCAGTCGGGAGGGCAGGTTCGAGTGCATTCCGAAGTCGGTCGCGGAACCACTTTCTCGATGTATCTCCCACGGCACCTCGGAACCTCGGCGACGGAGCCTGCGGCGGCACGCCTGAATCCCCGCGAGTCATGCAAGCTGGGCGAGTGCATCCTGGTGGTGGAAGACGAAGAGGTGGTGCGTCAGATCGTTGTCGAGCTGCTCACGGAGCAGGGCTTCGCGGTGCTGGCGGCGGCCAATGGCGCTGAAGGATTGAGGATGGTCGAATCGGGACGAAAGATCGATCTCCTCCTTACCGACGTGGGACTTCCAGGGGGCATGAATGGCCGCCAGTTGGCCGATGCCGTCCGGGTCGTGCATCCCCGGCTGAGCGTGCTCTTCATGACGGGCTACGCCGAGAATGCCGTGGTGGGAAGCGAGTTCCTCGCGCCGGGCATGGAAGTGATTACCAAGCCCTTCAACCTGGGAGCACTTGCCTTGAAGGTTCGGAAGATCATCGACCAGGCCGAAGGCGAGTCTTGAGCACGTAACTCGCTACGCTATGATCATCGACCCGATGGCTCGACCGGGGCCGCCAGCAACGTAAGAGATGATCCCCATGCAGCTTCGATATCTGCGGACCTTCGTTGCCGTCGCGTCCACACTGAACTTCACGCGCGCTGCCGAGCAGGTCCACCTGGCCCAATCCAGCGTCACGGAGCAGATCCAGTCACTCGAAGCGGACCTCGGTGCGATCCTGTTTGATCGATCGGGCCGCAAACTGCGGTTGACGGAAGCGGGACATCGCCTGTTGCAGTACGCCGAGCGTTTGCTGGCCTTGGGACGCGAGGCGCGCGTTGCCGTTGCCGATGCGGCGACAGCAGGCAGTCCGCTTGCGCTGGGCGCATTGGAGACATTGAGCGCCCGCTGGTTGTCGGGACCGCTTGAGCGCCTGATGAAGGAGCGACCGGGCCTGCCGTTGCGGGTCGAGGTCGGCGGCACCGGCGACTTGCTTGCCCGCGTGCGGCGCGGCGAACTCGATGCGTGCCTGGTATGGGATGCTGAGCCTGAGGTCGCTTTGTCCAGTGCAATCGCGGACACGGCCGATCTCGTTGTCATTGCGCCTGCGCAACATCGATGGAAGCAGCAGAAGGTGGTCGCGCCGAACGATCTGGCGGGCGAACCGTTCTTCGTAACACCGAAGGGATGCGTTTACCGTCGTATCTTCGATCAGGCGATGGCGGACCTCGGCGAAGCGCCGAACATCATCGGCGAGTTCGAGAGCGTGGCCACCCTAGGTGCCATGGTGGCGCGGGGCGGCGGCTGCGCGCTGATGCCCCGACTGGCCGCGCCGCTGCGAAACCGGCATATCGTCATGCGCCCCTGGCATGGCAAGAAACGCAGCGCCGCGATTCATCTGGTGTGGCGCCAACAAGCGGTTCAACCGCCGGCGCTGCGGATCTTGCTGGCTGTGTTGACGGACAGTCAGCTCTCACACGAACCGGTGGCCGCCGTCGACGTGTAGCACCGAGCCGGTGGTGAACCCGTTGCGCATGAGAAAACCGATGGCGTGCGCGATATCGGCCGGCTGGCCGACACGCCCCACCGGGAGCCGCTCCGCCATCGCCTCCAGCATGGTTTCCTTCTGGTCGCCCGCCACCGTGGCCCAGATGGGTGAATCGACCCAGCCTGGCGACACCACATTGACGCGAATGGGCGCCAGTTCGATGGCCAGCGCGTAAGCCAGTGATGCCAGCGCTCCGTTGACGGCTGCCACCACGGAACCGCGTGCAGCGGGGCGATACGCAGCGATGCCGGAAGTGAACGTGATGGAGCCCTTTTCCGATAGCGATGGCGCACCATGTTTCGCCAGCAGCAAGGGGCCGATCAGTTTGGAATCCACCGCGCGACGAACCGCTGGCAATGCCAACTCGGGCAACAGGCGATACACGCCCTCCAAACTGGCCGCCGTGCTGACGATGTGATCCACCGGTCCCAGCCGATCGAACAAGCGGATGACGTCGTCTTCCCTGGTGATGTCGGCCATCTCGGTGCTGAGCAACGAGGCCTCAGGCAGGCTCGCGCGAGCGTCTTGCAGTCGCGCGGCATCGCGTCCTGCAATGGTGACCCTGGCGCCTTCGGCCAGCAGGGATGCCGCCAGCGACAGGCCCATGCCTGAACTTCCACCCACGATAAGTACATGCTCGTTGCGTTCGATCTCTGGCATCACCGGTCTCCTTGAAAGGGATCCCCGTTGTAGACCAGTGACGCCTGCCGGAGGAAACGGGAATTTCCGATCGGCACCATCGGTATCGCCGATGCCGACACTTTGATGGACTGCCGTGCGTGTGACTTTCGCCCCGTGCCAACGGGGAACACGAGTGCGAAAGTCCCCGCATGCTTTCTCCATGCCCCGGAGCTTTCGATGAAGTTGCCAGCGTTGCCGTTCACCATCACCGACTGGAATCAGGTTCCCGTTACCCGCCATCCCGGTGAATCCGGTGAGGCGCTTTGGCGAACCTTCGGCACGGGCGAGTTGCGCGTGCGAATCGTCGAGTACAGCCCCGGCTACACGGCCGATCACTGGTGCGACCGCGGCCATGTGCTCTACGTGTTGGAAGGCGAGCTTCACACGGAGTTGAAAGACGGGCGCAGCTTCGTGCTCACGCCTGGGATGAGCTACCAGGTCTCCGATTTCGGCGACGCGGCCCATCGCTCTTCGACCCCGGTGGGGGCGAAGCTGTTCGTGGTCGACTGAGCCTGTTCTCGACCGGGCCGTATATCAAATCGACGGTATCGACTCGCCGACCCAGCTCGTCAGGGCATCGGCCAGCCCCTGTTGCGCGTGATCCCCGACCCAGGCCACGTAGCCATCGGGCCTGACCAATACGGCGGCCGGTGCATCAACCGTCCCTAGTGCAGGAACTTCGATCGTATCCGCACATTGGGCCTCCACCACGCGGACACGATTTTTCCATCCGTCCAGGCAGCCGGCTTCATCGAGGTTGAGCAGTACGGGCCGTGCGCGATGCAGCAAGGTGAACAAGCGCTGCGGACCGTTGGCGGTTATCAGGTCGATGTCGGGCATGCGGCGTCCCAGCAAGGGATGTCCCTCACCGAGATCGTAATGGACGTCCAGTCCACTCATCATCGCGGCCAAATATCTGCGCGGCTCATCCATGCGAAGCAGTTCGGCGGTGATGTTGCCCAGTGCCTTCGAGCGATCGTCCGGGCGGCGTAGCGCCATCTGCGCCAGGGTGTTCTGCAACACGCGCGCAGCGACGGGGTGGCGCTCGGCGTGATAGGTGTCCAGCAGGCCGTCGGGTGAGATGCATTTGATCACCTGCGCCAACTTCCAGCCCAGGTTCACGGCGTCCTGTACGCCGATGTTGAGTCCCTGTCCGCCCATCGGTGGATGGATGTGGGCGGCATCGCCAGCCAACAGGACGCGCCGAACGCGATATGTTTCGGCCTGTCGCGTCATGTCGTTGAATCGGGAGAGCCAGGTAGCGTCGTGGATGCCGTAGTCCGTGCCGTAGATCGACATCAGCGCCTCGCTTACCTCACGCAAGGTTGGCTGGGCGGCGGTTTCCAGGTGTCGCTCCGTCAACACGACACGTGCCCGCTTTCCGTCATCCAGTTGGCCAATCCCATGGGTGCCCGCCGCGTCATGACGGATTCCCCATGCGGGTTCCTCGGTCATCGCCGCTTCGGCGATCAGCCAGCTGGTGGTCGGCTCCCATCCTGGAAATGCGATGCCTGCCGCCTTGCGCGTACAACTGCGACCTCCATCGCAGCCGACGAGATACTCCGACCGCAGCGTGCGGCCATCGGACAAGGTGACCTCGACGCCATCGTCGTGTTGCGAAAGATCGCGTGCTTCGATGCCGCGATAGATCGGCACCGCGAGTTCGGCCACTCTTTCCGCGAGAATGCGCTCGAACTCGTTTTGCCACAGCGCGAGCACGTAGTTGTGCCGGGAGGGCAGGTCGCTGATGTCCAGAGGAACATGGAAGTGCACGGCGGGGTGCCGCTGTCCGCGTGCCAGGAATCGATCGGCGATGCCGCGCTGATCGAGTACTTCGATCGTGCGCGCGTGCAGTCCGCCGGCACGCGACCCTTGCAGGTCCTGGCTGGCGCGCCGCTCGATGATCGCAACGTCGATATCCAGCAGCGCAAGCTCGCTCGCCAGCATCAGCCCCACGGGGCCGGCTCCCACGATGATCACCGCATGCGTCGTCATGGCGAAGCCACCTTCGCGCGCGTCGCTGCCTGGCGGCTCGGCGCCTTCGCTGCGTGATTCGTGCTCAGCGTGGTGCGTCTAGGGATATCGCACACCGACAACAGCTTCTGCATCTCGCTCTCCCGCCCGCACCGATGGTGCATCGGCGGGCGATGCTGCGACACGCCCCCGGGCTTACGGCAAGCCCCCCGTGCCGCTATACTCTGGAAGTGGCAAGAAGCACGTGATTGATGGCGGCCTTGCCCTCCGCGCCCCTGCTGCGCGAATCCCTTCTTTTCAGCGGCGATGTTCGATCTCGCACGCTTCATCCACCTAGCCACATCGACAGCTGCGCGCTGGTTTCGCGCGTGCATCCGGCCGTCTAGGCCATAAGCGATAGACGACAATTTCACGCAAGCGAAACCGCGCCAGGGCGCATTTAGCGATGTGTAGAGACGCCTAGAAGTCCACAAGCATCCCGCATGCGCAGATACATGCGGCGTTCGCATGGTTTTGCGTTCAAGCCTTTTCCAACGCTGCCGAACAGTTGGGCCGAAACGTTGTGCCTGTCACGGCGTTGTCACTTCCACTCACGTTCGGAGTAGTCACCATGAAGAAAAAGAATAGGGATCTAAGTATTCGACTCAAACTCATGCTCGGTCTTGGACTGAGCGCGTTGATCATGCTTGGCGTGGGCTATCTCGGTGTGCACGGCGAGAGCCAGAGCAACGCCAACACCTCGGATATCTACTTGACGGACGTGCAACCGATCCTCGACATCGCCAAGGTGCGCCAGTCGGTGGATGCCAACCAGATCGCGCTCGCCCGTGTCCTGATCGAGAAGAACGCGGATCGTCTGTCGATTGCGGCGAAGGAAATGCACGAGCGAACGACAGCCGAGCAGAAGGCATGGCAGCACTATTACCCGATGATCTCCAGTGAGCGCGAACGCCAGGCGGCCGATGCGTTCGTGGCGGACCTGAAGGAAGTAAGCGCCGCGAACGAACGTGCATTGACGTTGGCCGGCACAAAGGATTTCGACGGCATGGCACAGGTACTTGGCGAGGCCTATCAACGTACGGCCGCGCGCATGGATCAGGCCATCGATGTCCTGTATGACGAGAACGAGCAGCAGGCGAAAGAGTCGTACCAGAGTTCGGAAAAGTCGTTCGAGTTCACCCGCTGGGGAACGCTCGCTGCGCTCGCCGTGGGCCTGACGCTCATGCTGGCCCTGCTGATCGTCTTGTTGCGGGCGATTGCCACACCAATCCAGCGGGCGGCACTCGTTGCAGACGCGATCGCTTCTGGCCGGCTCGGAAATGATATCGATACCAGTCGCGGTGACGAAGTCGGCAGGCTCTTGTTGGCGCTGAGTCGCATGGATGGACAATTGAGTGCCATCGTCGGGCGCGTTCGCGCCAGCGCGGCTTCGATCGTCTCCGCCTCGCGGCAGATTGCTGCCGGCAACGACGATCTGTCGCAGCGCACCCAGGAACAGGCCTCGAGCCTGGAAGAAACCGCCAGCTCCATGCAGGGCCTCACGGGCAACGTCCGCGCCAATGCCGATAACACCGGTCACGTTTCAGGCCTCGTAGTGCAGGCGTTGGAACAAGCGGACGGCGGGCAGAAGGTGGTAGCGCAAACGGCCTCCGCGATGGACGACATCCACGCATCGAGCCGGCGCATCGAAGAGATCGTCAGCCTGGTGGATGAAGTGGCGTTCCAGACCAACCTGCTGGCGCTCAATGCCGCGGTGGAGGCGGCACGAGCCGGCGAACAGGGCAGGGGCTTCGCGGTGGTCGCCTCCGAAGTGCGTGCCTTGGCCATGCGTTCGGCATCGGCGGCGCGCGACATTCGTCAACTGATACGCGAGAGTTCGGAGCGGGTCAGCAATGGCTTGACGCTGGTGGTTTCATCCAACGATGCGCTTCAGCAGATTCACCACGGCATGCGCGAAATCGTGCACACCATGAACGCACTCGCGTTGGCCGGCAATGAGCAGGTGCGCGGTATCGATCAGGTCAACATGGCCGTATCGCAACTCGACCTGATGACGCAGCAGAACGCTGCCATGGTGGAAGAGATGGCAGCGGCCAGCCAGAACCTGCACGGTCTGGCTGGCGAGCTGATGGAGCATGTGGGCTTCTTCCAGGTTCCCCAGCGCGAAATGGTAGCGATGTAGTGATCTGAGTTGCTGGCGTGATGCGCAGCCATCGCCTGGCTGCGCATCACGCCATGCCAGGCATCAGAGACCTTCGGAAGCGGTCCCCCGATGCGCCTGAAGGACTTCATCGAGCACCACCAAGGCGTTCCTGACTGCCGGCCCGCCTGCATAGAAAACCAGTTGCAGCACGGTCTCGACCAGCTGTTCCTTGCTGGCGCCGACGTTGAGTGCGGCTTCGGCGTGCGCGCGCAGTTGCGGCATCGCGTGTCCCATCGTCACGCAGGAAGCGACCAGGATCAGTTCGCGCGTAAGCAGGTCGAGGCCCGGCCGATCCATGACCGAGCCAAGCGCCCAGTCGATGGTCATGTCGGCGAAGGCAGGGCAGACATGCTGCATTTCCGCGACCATGGCTGCACCGGCGTGGCCGCCGTGCAGTTGCTCCAGCAGTTCGAGACCACGGCGGCGGGAGGGGGCATGTGCAGACATCGGCTTGTTCCTCGATCGGGTTGAAACGCTGCGTCTTTGTGCTCGGGAGCGCTGACTTGCGAACAGTATCCGCCGGCGAGGAAGCACCTTAAACCGCGCGAGCGTTGTGACACTCGAAAGCCAGCGTTGGGAATCGCGCCATCCGTCCACGCGTTCGGCGAAGTGGAGGCAGCGTCCGGGACTTCAGGCACATGGCTCGCGCCATCGCCGGCTGTATATCAACGCAGCATGTGTCGATGACATCGATGCATCCACGGTCGTATCCGCACGAGTGCAGCTATCAACGTCGTATCAACGGAGGACGAGTATCCATGCAGTGCAACCATCGAACGGTCGCCAAGAAGCGATCGTCTTCCAGATACCTGGGCCAATCCATCGCGTTCGGGTTGGCCTTGCTGGCCACGCAGTGGGCGAGTGCGGCGACGCCTTGCACGGACGCGCAGATCTGCGGCCTGGGAAATTCCGAAGACGCCGTTCGCCTGGGAACCACGCAGTGGGCCATCGCCACGCGGCTTGAGCGCGATCCCGCGATGACCAGCGGTTTCTACCTGATCGACCTGCAGGCACGTCGCGCCAGCGAACTGGTCACGGACGATTCGCGACCCGCCGATACGCGCTTCAAGGCCTGTCCCGGCCCGATGGATCCGAAAAAGCTAGTCACCCATGGTCTGGACGTGCACTGGCTTTCTCCCGCGCATGGCGAGCTTTACGCGGTGAACCATGGCGGTCGCGAATCGATCGAGGTCTACGATCTGCGTTTGGGCGGTGACGGTGCGCACCTGCAGTGGATCGGCTGCGTCGTCATTCCCGCCGACACGCTGACCAATGCGGTGGCGTTCGTGCCTGGCGGCATGGCGGTCACCAGCTTCGGCCAGCGCGACGACAAGGATCTGGCGAAGCTCCGCAAGGGTGAACCGAGCGGGTTCGTCGCGATGTGGTCACCGGAAAAGGGATGGCATCATCTGCCCAACACCCAGTTTGCCGGCAACAACGGCATCGCCTGGAATGCCGGCGACAATTCGCTTTACGTCAATGGATGGGGCGATGGCACTTTGCACATCGTGCCGCTTCGCCCCGGCGCTGCGGCGAGCACGATCAAGCTGGCCGACATCCACCCCGACAACGCGCACTTCCTGCCCGATGGAAAGCTGTTGATCGCGGGGCAGATGGGCAAACCGGGCGTCATCATGGGGTGCGGCCTGGGCCCGGTCTGTCCGATGGATTCGAACGTGGTGTTGTTCGACGTCCATGCCAGAAAAGTGATCGAGCAGATCTCCGCCAAAGCCACGCCCACCTTTGGCGCGGCATCCACGGCAATACTCTTCGACCACCAATATTGGGGAACCAGTTTCGGTGGTGATCGCGCGGAGCGACTGGGAGCCAGTCACCAACCCTGAGCGATCGTGGCATCCGCCGAACGCGGATGCCACAGTCATGACTGCGACGGGTTAGGGAGCGTCGCCTGCCGCAGTCGCTTACTGGCTTTTCGCAGCGGCGTGCTGCGAGTAGACCGCATGCCAGCCGCCGTCCTCGTAGACCAGGATGTCGGAGGAGCGCACGCCCTTGTCCGGCCCCAGCGCAGGGTTGTAGAACGAGACGATGGCGATGTCACCGTGCTGCAGCACGGCGATCTCGGTCGGGTCTTCCTTCCGCCATGCGGCCACCTTCTCCTTCATGGCATCGGAGTCCTTGTTCTTGACCGCACCGGCGATGATCTGTTCGCGCGAATGCGACACGCCGGTGGCGCCGATCGAGCGATACCCCGGCAGCAGCATCCGCTCGAGGAAGGCCGTATCGCCGTCCACTTCGGCGCGCAGCCAATGATCATCGGCGGCCAGAGCACCGGCTTCCGTCCTTTCGCCCTCATGCGGTCCAGGCGGCGTCGGTCCCTTGGAGGCATAGGTTGCGCCGATCATGCAAAGCGTCGCCAGCGCGACCAGAGAACGTGTATGACGAAGCATGCGGATTCCTTGGGATGGAGAGGCTCCCGCAGCTTGAAAGCCCCTCGACGCAAGCGCATTCCCTTTGGGACGAACGGCGCACCATGCGCCACGAACGGTATCTCGGCGACGCAGGCGGCGCGGTGATCAACCCGTCGACTTGCCTGCAACCGTTGACATCATGGCCTGCTCGACCAGATGGCGTACCTGCTCCCACGGCGTCGGACCCTCATGCATCGCGTACACCGTGTCGACCTGCAGATGTTCGCGCGCCACCGCCTGTGTCACCTCGTACATAAGGTCGGGATCGTAAAGCGTGTGATCGGCGTTCAACACCAGCGTGTCGCTGGCGTACAAGAGTTTCTGCTGCGGGAAGTACACCATGTACTGTCGCTCGGTCGAGGCACCACGCAGCGGATACAACACCACCCGATTGGTACCCTTGCCGAGTTCCAGATGATCGCCGACGACCGTCCAGCGCGGCGCCCTTGGATGGGCTTGCAACTCATCCGGCTGCAGGCGATGCGGCGCGCTGACCAGCTTGTCCAGCAGCGGCTTGTTGAGGTCGAGCACATAGACCGGCAAACCCTCGGCCACCGCCTGTCTCACGCCGGCCATATGCGGCCAGGAATCGGATGTCGTGAGTACCGCCTTGATCGGTACGCCGGGATATTCGCCATGCACCTTGGCCAGTACGCCTTGCACGTAGCTGCTGGAGATCGGCGCTTCCAATAGCACGATGCCATCGTCCTGCCGGATCAGCGTCGTATTCCATGAGCCCTGGTACAGCTCGATGCCCGGCGCCAGCTCCACGCGCTTCTTGTCGCTGAACTGGCGGTTCCAGCCTGGCGATTGCATGCTCTTGGCCGCCATCGCGGCATCCATCGCGAACGTCTTCGCGTCCATCGGCAGATTGAAAGCCGGGTCGAGCAGCTGGGTCGAGGCAAACCACACGCCGTTGCGCCGATCGACGCGATTGGTGGGAAACACCACGCCCTGCACGACATGCCAGTTGTCGAAATAGATGCGCTGATCGACGTCGCCCCAGGCATACCAGAAGTCCTTGAAGGTGCGCGTGCGCTCCAGTGCATCCGGCAGATGGTTGTAGGCATTCAGCAGCACCGTCACCGGCACGCCGTTCCAGCTGAATTCCACCGCGCTGTGCGGTGTGGCGCGCAGCCATTGCGAAGGCGCGTAGTGCAGATCCGCGGCCGCCATGGCGTGAAGCAGAAGGCGCTCGGGACCCAGCTCCAAGGTGTCCTTGGCATCGTCGATGTCGGCGAGCTGGGCAGGCGAATCGCCCTGTTTGCCGCGGTAGACGCCGCCCCGAGGCGTGGCAACCAGGGTGACGTCGACATCGGCGCCGTGCGGATCGGATTCGGGCCAGGTCAAATGCACATCGCGCGCGATGCGTTGCTGGTCCAGATCCACCGTGACTTTGTCGCGCTCGTACGAGGTGATGAACGGCTGCTGCCGATAGGACTGCTCCGCCAACACGGTGTGGCCGATCGCTTCGTAGCGCTCGCTGTGAATACCTGCCAGCCGCTCGGAACCGCCCATGGCGTCGATGGCCAACTGCACGCAGGCCTTCGCATCGAGATGGTCGCAACCCGGGTGCACTGCCTGCTTGACGGCATCGCCGTCCTGCGGCACGTCGGCCGCCAACGCCGGTGTAGACAGCGCCAGCGCGATCAGGGCCGGAAGAACGAGGCGAGGTGTACGGCGATCAAACGAACGGTCCATGGCATGGGGTCGGCAGCGCCCCTCCGGGGCAATGCAGCGCACGCTACGCGCGTCGCTTGGCTTATCCGCATGCAGAAAGTCACGTTCTTCGGGGTGTCTTTCGGCAGGGAGCGAGGATGGCGTGGCGCGTGAATTCAAGCTTGAGCGGAATCGTGCGAAGTGCCTCGCTGCGCTGAAACGCTGCATATCGTCCGCGCGATCTCAGCGAACAGATGGCGCATCCGCAAGAACTTATGCTTCTTGTCCTGCAGCCGGTGTTCGTGTGGGTGCGAAGCTATTCTTAGCCGAAGCATGGCTACGCGTGCGGACTTCGCCCCGGAACGGACACGCCCAGGCCAGCTTTGCGATGCACACTTCGACACCGGGTTCAGACAACCCCCGGAAGCCATGGAGCAGCGATGAAGCGATCACGTAGAACCTGGTTCCGCCTTGTCCTGCACTATGCGTGACCGTTGCAAGCCTGACTGAGGCGAGTTCCGCGCTGCCCAAGGTCTTGATCATTGGCGACTCGATTTCTCAAGGCTATACGCCTCACCTGACCGCGCTGCTGGACGGCAAGGCGGAGGTGACGCGCATTCCCGAGAATGGAGAAAGCTCGTCCAATGGCGTCGAACAACTGGATGCGTGGCTGGGTTCCACACGGTGGGATGTGATCAGTTTCAATTTCGGGCTGTGGGACGTTTGCTATCGGAACGCCGCGCTGCCCGATGGCAACGATCTGGACAAGGCGCATGGCGTCATCTCGGTGAGTCCCGAGCAGTATCGAAGGAATCTCGAGGCCATCGTTCGACGGCTGGAGCGGACGCATGCTCATCTGATCTGGGAGAACACCACGGTTATTCCGGAAGGCGACCCGGGCCGTAAACCGCAGGACGCCATCACGTACAACCGGATCGCCAAGGAAGTGATGCAAGCCCACGGCATTGCCGTGGTCGATCTGTACGGCTTGACCGCTGGCTTTGGGCCCGAACTATTCAAGCGCCCGCACAATGTCCACTACTCCGATGCCGGATATCGGGATATCGCCGCGGACGTGGCACGGGCCGTGGAAGCTGCTCTGCCGAGAACAAGCGAACACCGTTGACCCTATTGGGAGCGCGACACGCCGTCGCCGATGCCCAAGCATAGACGTGTGGACCTTGCCACCTGTTTCGCGATGGAAAGAAGTTTGCTCTCACTGCCAGGCTCGCGCGGCGCGGGCGTGGCCGGTCGCGTGGCCAGCCTTTGCAGCAGTTTGATATCGGTGAGGTAGCCGTGCAGGCTCAGCAGATCAATCCACGGCGACGGCATGCGGCACTCCCTCACGCGCTGACTGGGGACGGTCGATGGTGTCGCCGGACAGCGGCGTGGCCCTCATCGATGGGCGTGCGCAGAAGGCTCGATACCAGGCGGACAAGCGGGGCCGGCCATACTGGAAGTCGTGGATCTGGCGGAACTCGATCCAGCTGAGCGCGGTGGCAACGGCGATGTCGCCGACATCCACGGCTTGATCATCGACCATCCGGTCTTCCAGATAGTCACAGGCCGCGATCACTTTCTGCAGCTGGCCTTCGAGCAACGGTGGCCATCTCAAGGCTTCCGGACGGCGCTTGGATTCCCAGCGAACGGCAATACCGGCGTCGGCCAGTCCCAAGGCGACCGCCTGGTGGAGCAGGGCGCGAAAACGCGCCGCCGGCGCGGAAGGGAAAAGCCTTCTCCCCTCATGCTGACTGTCCAGGTACTCGCAGATGACGGCGGATTCGAACAACACCGTGCCATCGTCGCAGACAAGGACGGGAACCTTGCCGAGTGGGTTCAGGGCGAACACGTCGGGATTGCGTTCGACAGGGCTGGTCTCCTGGTGAATCACCTCGATGCGATCGGCCAGGCCGGCCTCGTGGGCGAACACGAGCACCTTGCGTGCATACGGCGAATGGGATTGGTAAAGCAGCTGCATGGAACGGATGCCCCGGGGCGGTTACCGAAGTGCTCCATGCTAAAGTTCGGCCGCGCGGCCAGTCCGCGACTTCTGACGGATCGACGCTTTCATTCCCCGTCTTTCAAGGATTTCGCGCGTGCCCGAGAACGAGTTGGACAAGATCGACCGGCGCATTCTCAACCTGCTTCAGAAGGATGCGCGCCGCCCCGCCGAATTGATCGGTGCGGACGTCGGCCTCTCGGCCTCCGCCGTGCAGCGACGGATCGTGCGCATGCGCGAGGAAGGCATCATTCTCGCCGAGGTGGCCGTGCTGGACCCCAAGCGCGTGGGGCGCGCGTTGACGATGATCGTCGACGTCGAAGTGGAGCGCGAGCGGCCGGAGCTGGTGGCGAGCCTCAAGCAATGGATCGTGACCGAGCCCTGCATTCAGGAGGCGTGGTACGTCACTGGCGAGGGCGATTACGTGCTGATCGTGTTGGCGCGCGATGTCGAGGACTTCGAAGCACTCATGCAGCGGCTGGTGGCGGAAAATGCGAATGTGCGGCGATTCCAGACCCGGGTCGCACTGAGCACGCTCAAGCGCGGCATGTCAGTGCCGCTGGATCCAGCGCCTTGAGCATTGAGTGACGACGCTCTCGATCGAAAGCGTCGACGCTTGCGCGCGTGCTACCGGCTTGCCGTGGTGCACGGCGAGCCGCCCGGCTGCATCGCGTGGAATTCGATGGACAGGCCGAGGTCGTCCTGAGTCGGGGCGAGGATGGATTCGCCGGACAACCCGCGGTAGCTGACCAGCTTGCGCTCGTAGCCGCGCTCGACCCAGCGCTGCGCGCGCTCCAGATCGGCCACGGCATAGCTCACGCCAAGGATGCGTGGGCCGCCGTTGGCGATGGTTTGCTTGGCGAGTCCGGCACCATCGGGCTCGAGCGCCAACAATGCCGTCGGACCGACCGGCACGCAAAATCCCTTGGCGCCGACGGCCGCCAGCTTCACCGGTACCGCGTGGCCGAAGCCCATTTTCTCGAGCTGCCGACGATCGGCATCGGCATCGCCGGACACCAGCCATATCGACGAGAGTGCACGCGCGCTGTTGGGATGCTCACGGGTGACGCGATAGTCGTCGACATTGGTTGGGTCGAACTGGTCGGGCGCGTAACCGGCGGCGTAGTCGATGAAGAAGGTATTGCTGGACAGCGGCGCGCGGTCGAAGGCAAACAGGCGCCAACCCGGCTTGGCACTGTCCGGGCCGGAGAAGAACGGCGTGACGGCGTAATGCAGTGCCTGCAGCGATTGATGGATCGCATCGAGCGACGAGGAGCGAAAACCGAACGTGCGCGAACCGGCACCGCCCTTCAGCGCCTGCTGGTCCTCCTTCATCCCCGGATCGAATTTGGGATCGGCTCGGGTGATGCCCAGCAGTTCGATGAAGCTGCTGTCCGAGAAGCGGATATAGCGATTGGCCACGCCATCCGGATCCCGCCCGGGCCGAACCTGGAAACCCAGTTTGACCGCCATGACCGAGGTGACCTGATCGATCCCGTGCCCCCAGAGCAGGATATGGTCGAGTCGCGTCGTGGGGGCCGCCGGTGTCGGCGCCGGGGTGGCGGCCGAGGCCTGTGCGGCGCCCAGACACAGGAGACAGGCAGAAACGAACGGGGTCAGGCGCATGCGAATCCTCACATGAAAGACGATGGTGGTTTTGCCGATGCCAGCCGAACTGCGGCAAGGCGCCCTTTTATGAGTGCTCCACGCGGTACCGGCAAGGACAATTTCCGGACAAAAACGGCCAACGAACGAAGTACGCCGAACCCTGCGGTACCCGCGCTACGGCCGTGACACGCCCGCGCTTCGACGCAGCGATTGCGGCGACATGCCAAAGGCGCGCACGAAGGCGCGACGCATGCGGCTCGAATCGCCGAAACCGGTCGACGCGGCAATGTGGTCGAGATTCAGATGCCCGGTTTCGACCGCAATGCGCGCGGCTTCCAGTCGCAATCCTTCGACCACTTTGGCCGGCGTCGCGCCAATCTCTGCCGTGAACGCGCGGGCAAAGTTTCGCGGACTCATCGCGGCGCGTTCGGCCAGCCGCTCCACCGACATCGGTTCGGCGATGCGTGCACGTACCCAGCCAATCAGTTCACCGAAGCGTCCGGTCTTGCCGCCCTGTTCCACCAGAACGGAGTACTGCGATTGCCCGCCGTGCCGCCGCTGATGCACCACCAGCTGTTGGGCCGCACGCCGCGCGATACCGGGGCCAAGGTCGTCCTCGACCAGTGCCAGCGCCAGGTCGATGCCGGCGGAAATGCCTGCCGACGTCCACACCTTGCCATCCCTCACGAACATCCGGTCGGCATCGAGCTGGACCTGCGGATAAAGCGAACGGAAGCGCTCCGCCACGGCCCAATGCGTGGTCGCGCGCCGGCCATCGAGCAAGCCGGCGTGCGCGAGGACGAACGCGCCGGAGCACACACCCGCCGCGCGACGCCAGGCATCGTCGCCGAGCCAGGCGACCACCGCGCCCTGGTTCTCCTCAACCTGCGCCAGGTTGCCGCCCGAGACGATCACCGTATCGAAGTGCCTGGCTTCAATCGGCGCGGCCGCCAGGCACACGCCCGACGAACTGCGCACCACGCCGCCTCCCGGGGCCAACACGTGGATCGCATAACTGTCCGGCCGGAACCGCTCCGCCATCTCGAACACGGCGACCGGGCCGGCCGCATCCAGCAGTTGAAACCCCGGAAAAACAACGATGGCGATATCGCGTCGCATGAGGGCAGCCGCAAGACTCGATCTGATAGCGGGAAAGTGGCGTAACTAGGAGGTGGGCGTCAAGTTGAGCGATGGGCAGCGGGCCTGGCTGGCCTCGCGCAGATACGAAAAAGGCCGCGCGGGGCGGCCTTTCGATGCGGAATCGTTTACGCGCAACTACACGATGGTGACTTGGTTGATGTTGTTCTTCGGATCCATCCAGAACGCCTCGTTGGCGAAGCGCCCGAAGATCTCGCGGGGCAGGATGGGTTGGCGTTCGACCGCCTCCACCTTTGCCCGCACGGAATGCAGGCCGGGCATGCCCACGCGCGCATCGAATTCGTCCGCGTTGTATTCGATGTGGTCGAAATCGTGTTCGAACCAGGGTTCGCCGAGGAATTGATAGACGGCACGCACGGCAGCGGCAGGGTCGCGGACCAGGCTTTCGTAGGTGAGCATCAGCAGATGGTCTTGCGCGTACTCGCCATAAAAGGCCTCCTTGGTGGCCTGGTAGGCAAAGCCCACCATGCCTCGCGGATCGGTCAGCGCCTCGATGCGTGAGTACACCGTGGTGTTGGTGTCAAAGCGGAACACCTTGCTGACGCTCACGGGTTGCCTACGGACCAACCGCTCCATGCTGTCCAGCACCCAGGCCAGCTGGCGTACGCACGCGATGACCTTCACGCCAGGGAACAGCGTGTTGAGCAACTGCATGCGGCTGCACCACAACCGGCTGGTGTCGAACACCACCTCGGTGCCGCCTTCCACCGAGTAGAAGTTCTCGATCAGTCCGCGCAAGAGGGCGACACGCTGATCGTCGGAGACATCGAACGAGAAATCGTTCTTGCTGCTCGCTTCGGCAATCACCACGCCCATGATGTCGGCCAGCGGGCTGGTCATGCCGGCGCGAAAGCGCGGATTCTGGTTGAGGATCGCGGCCAGCAAGGTGGTGCCGGCGCGCGGCAGACCGGAAATGAAATGGAACTTTCGCGGTGGCTTGCTGGCGTCGGGCGTAGCGGGCATGCGGAGGCTCCAGATAGTCGAATTAAGGTTGCACTATGCCAGCTCAGGGCGCCGCTGCCGTCGAGGCGCGCATGCGCATCTCATAGCCGACTTCAACCATGCGGGCCTCACCCTTGCCCAGCACGCGAAGCAGCAGCTCCTCCGTGGCCCGCTTGCCCATCTCGCGAACGGGCTGGTGGACGGTGGTCAGCAGCGGCCATACCTGGGTGGCGATGGTGGTGTCGTCGAAGCCGCAAATGGACATCTCGCTGGGAACCGACACGCCGGCCTCCGCCGCGGCCCATATCGCGCCCACGGCCATATCGTCGTCGGCCGCGAAGATAGCGGTGGGCCGCTGCTTCAATTTCAGCAATCGGCGGGCGGCAGCCACACCGGATTCGAACGAGAACTGGCCCTGCACCATGTGCGCCGGGTTTTCCTTCAAGCCCGCGCGCTTCAGGCCATCGCGGTAGCCGGCGAGGCGCCAGATGCCTGCACCGTGCTTGGGATCGCCCAGGATATGCGCGATGCGCCGATGTCCCAATGCCACGAGATGCTCCACCATCGCCGCGGCGGCTTCGCGCTCGCGCAACATCACGCCGATGCAGCCCTTGGGTTGGCGTGGCGCAATCGAGGCGAACGGAAGTCCGATCTTGCGCAGGTGTTCGAGCAGTTTCGGATGATCGGTGATCGGTGGCGTGAGAATCAGGCCGTCGGGCTGGTGCCGCGAGAGGATGCTCTCCACACGCTCGACGAAATCCGGTGCCGTCGAGACCAGTGGCTGCACCATCATGCTGTACTGCCTGGCCTCGCACGCCTCCAGCACGCCCGCCTGCACTTCCATGATGTAGCTCGGCGACAAGTTGTCGTAGAGCAGGCCGACCATGAAGGAACGGTTCGTCGCCAGGCTGCGCGCCGAGGTGAGCGGCCGGTAGTTGAGTTCCGCCACGGCCGCCAGCACGCGATCGCGCACTTCGTCGCGCACGTTCGGCTCGTTGTTCAGCACGCGCGATACAGTCTTCTTCGAGGTGTTCGAGGCACGAGCGACATCGTTAATGGTCACGCGCGACATGGGACCCTCTTCAATGATCTGTACTGTGCGTGGCGCCAGCCGCAACGCTCTGGACCGGAACGTTCCAACCGCTTACTTCGACCACCGGATCGGCCGTTCCCTGCGCGGCATATCGCGCGGTCAGAACGATCGATTCACCCGGCCAAAGCGTCACGTCATTGTCAGTCCAGCGTATCGGCAGCGCAAGCGCGCCCTGTGCGCCACGCTTGATCGATATATGCTGGAACAGCGCAACGGCCTTGGACGATGCGGGCACCGACAGCGTGACCGTGGTGACGTCGTCGTTGCCGTCGCGCTGCGTGGTGGCGTGGACTTCGCTGGTGGCGGCCGGCAAGGTTTTCAGCGCGGTCAGGTCGCCGTATTGCGTCAACGGCGTGAGGTACCAGTTCGACTTCGCCCAGTCGAGCACGTCCGCTCGCGTGGACAGCCAGTAGACGTTGCGACTCACCGGCTTGCCATCGGCCGCCGTCAGTTCAAGCTCGATGAAATAGGTGGGTGAGAGGCCACTGATGGCAGGCAGCGTCGCCACTGCTTTGGTGTGATTGCCGGTGAGATCGATGTTCTGCAGATGCTTCTCGAAACGCACACTGCCATCCACGTTGCGCACGCGCAGGCTTGCCTGCAGTCCGTGCGCATCGTCCAGTGTGTGATTGACAAGCACGATCTCGTGCGAATCGTACGAATACTGGATATGCAGCAACTCGTTGGCCTTCTTGGCGCCGAAATACGCGCCGGCCGGGTTCATGTAGTAGTCGTACAGATGCCAGTGTAGCGACGGCCACGCATTGTTGAGCATCCAATAGATCACGCCGGTCGACGGATTGGCCGCATCCATACGCGCGTTGAACGCTTCGAATTGCGCGCGTACGTTGTCGTAATTGTCCAGCTGGGCCTTGGCCACATAGTCGGCCAGATCGGTGGGAGCGCCATAGCGCTGCGCCAAGGCCTTGTCGAAAGGAGTGAGCACGGCGAAGGTCGACCAGTCGGCGGAGGCGTGGTACTGGCGTACCTCCGGGTACTTCCACAGTGCTTCCTGTTCCTGCGCAGAAAGCATGCGTTGCACGTCTTCCAGACGCGGAATATCGGCGCCCGCGCTGACTTCCGAGTCGAAACCGAAGGCACCACCCAGCTTGTTCGCATACCAGTAGGACGGCGGAATCCAGTCGTACGGACCGGCCATTTTCAAGCCGGACGGGCCGGCCTCAGGCGTTCCTTTGGGCACCGCCGCCGAGATGATCGGCAAGGTCCAATCGGCCGCCCGCAGCGTATCGACATAGAGCTTGGAAATCGCCGGCGGCGGTGGATTGTCGCTGCCGATCAGAAAGCCGATCACCGACGGATGATTGCGCAGCAGTCGTGCCTCGGTGGCCATCGAGTCCGCGGCCACTCGCATATCGCCATCGTCCCAGGGCGAGCCGCCGGTCTTGGCGGCCGACTCCCATTTGTCGCAGCACTCCCAGCCCGGCAGGATCATGATGCCGTAGCGGTCGGCCAGGTCATAGAAACGCTGGTTCTCCAGCTTGCCTTCGCTGCGGATAGTGTTCAGGCCAAGATTGAGCACGTAGCTGAATTCCGCTTCCATGCGCGCCGGGTCGTCGCGCAGGAACATGTCCGGCGCCCAGCCGCCGCCACGGATCAACAAGGGCTTGCCGTTGATGAAGAACTGGCGATAGCCCTGCTTGGTCAGGTTGGAACTGACGCTGCGTACACCGAAGCTGGCCGTGGCACGGTCGGAGTTCGCGCCGTCGACGGCTGCGCTCAGCTCGAGCAGATACAGCGGGTGGTCACCCATGCCGACGGGCCACCAGATCTTCGGATGATCGAGCGCGAGCGAGGCGTTTGACTTCTGTGTAAAGGAAACGACCTGCGTTTGGCCTGGCGCGAGGTGCACGGTCTGTTGCAGAGGAATGCCGGCGACGGTGCCCGTGACGGTCGAATCGTGTGCCACCGTGTCGAGATTCTTCGCCTCTACCGTTACATCGAGTGTGGCGCGCGACAGATCCGGCGATAGCGTCGGCACGACGTGCGGATAGCTCAGCGCGACCGGTCCGGTCTGCACGACGTCTACGCCGCGCCACAGGCCCATATTGTTGTCCGGCGGCGTGGGGTTCCAGTCGACCCAGCCCATCGAAAGACTGACCCGTGGATCGCCCGGCTGAACACTCAGGGCAAGCACATTGCTACCTGCGTGCAGCCACTGCGTCACCTCGAAGTCGTGCACGGGGTAGGCCCCGGCGAGCTTGCCGTGATCGACCACTAGACGCCCGTTGACCCACAGATCGGCACTGGCAATCACGCCGTTGGTGCGCAGCACGGTATGGCGACCCGCCGCTTGCTTGGGTAGAACAAGCTCAGCGCGATACCACCACGGCGTCACGAACAGGTTGCCGCTGCAGTCTGGCACCTGCACGGCGCGCAAGTTGTCGCTATGGAAGACGTCGTTCTTGTACACGCCGTTTTCCAGCAGCCCGGCCATCACGGTGGCGCGTCCGCTGACGGGGTACCACTCCTTGGTGGCATAGCTGGGCGAGGAAATCTTCTCGCCAGCTTCCTGCGCCTTTGCGCTGTCCTGGATCAGCCAGTGATCGATCGATGTAATGGAGCCCGCATCGGCAGGCACTTTCGTCGACACATAAGGCGTTTGGGCGTGTGCCTGCGATGCGGCCCATGCCGCCATCGCCATCATGATCCAAAGAGCGTGCCTGGCTGGAATGTGCATGGGGTTACGGTTTCCCAAGATAGGTTTCGTGTACTTCAACCGGCGCGAATGGCCAGGACTGGTTGAGCCTCGCCCAGATCGCAAACACCACCAGTCCGGCGACGATCCACAGGCTGGAGAGGATCAGCGACAAGGGAGTGGCGGACACGTACACATAGATCCATCCCAGCAGCGCGATGATGCAGGGCACGGGATAGAGCCATTGCTTATAGGGTCGCGCGAGATCCGGCTGGCGCTTGCGCAGCACGATCAGCGCGGCGATCTGCGCGATGGACTGCACGATGATGGTGGCGGCCAGCAGCATGTTGATGACTTCGCTCAGGTCGAAGAACGTGCCGATCGCCGTCACCACGCCCATCGTCAGCAGGGCCACGTGCGGGAAACTGTGCTTGGCATGCAGCCGCGCGAACATGGACAGGAACACCTTGTCCCGCGCTGCTTCGAACGGCACGCGCGAACCGCCCAGCAAGCCGGTGAACACGGAGGCGAAGGCGGTCACGATGATCAGCACCGTCATCACGGCGGCCGCCAGATGGCCCCAGCTGCGCTCCACTACCAGCGATGCCACCGATTTGGACTGGGCGATCTCCTGCCACGGCGCCACACCAAGCACGCTGATGTTGAGCAGCAGGTAGACCACCATCATCGCGATTACCGAGATGATGATGGAGCGCGGCATGGTGCGGCCGGGATCGCGCAACTCGTCGCCGATATAGGCGGTGGTGTTGTAACCGAGATAGTCGTAGATGCCGATGATCAGGCCCGCGCCCAGCCCCACGAAGAAATGCCCGCCAAACGTGTCGGCCGGGAAGGCAAACGCAAACGCTGGGTTGAAGTGGGAGAAGCCCGCCGCCGCCACGCCGATGATCGATACCAGCATGACGACCCACAAGGCAACGGTGATCGCGCGCACCGATTCGATGCGCCGATACAGCAGCCAGGTGACCACGGCAGTCGCCGCCACGCCGATCAGATGCTGCGGCCACCAGCCCAGGCCGGGAAAGAAGAACTGCAGATACTCCACCATGCCGATGATGCCGGTGGACATCAGCAAGGGAATCGCCAGCAGCATGGTCCAGATGAACAGGAATGGCATCAGCTTGCCGGTGCGGTACTGGAACGCTTCGCGCAGGTAGACGTAGGTGCCGCCGGAACCGGGCATCGCCGCACCGAGTTCGGCCCAGACCAGTCCATCCGCCATCGCCAGGATGGCGCCGGCGATCCAGCCGATGATCGCCTGCGGGCCACCCATCGCGGCCACCATGATGGGAATGGTGATGAACGGCCCGATGCCGCACATCTGGGTCATGTTGATCGCGGTGCCCGAGAACACGCCGATGGAGCGATGGAAGGCGTTGTCGCGAACCGGCTGGTGCGTGCTGGAGTCCTGCATGGTTGCCTTGTCGTGTTGAGCTGCGAGCGGACGATCGATCGAGCTGCCCCGACGAACGATGGTGTTGCGCCAGCCCGTTCCCGCGAACACGGGAACGGGCCGTCGAGCCGTCAAACAGATGCTTCCATCACCACTGGCCACGCACGCCGAACATGAACATGCGCTCGGAGAACGTGGAGTGTCCCGGCTGGTCCGGCCACACCAGGTAGTACTTCTGGTACTCGTTGGTGAGGTTGGTGCCGTCCAGGAACACTTCGGCGTACTTGCTGAACTTGTACGAGATCGACGCATCGAGGTACTTCTGCGGCGCCTCGTACATTTCCAGACCGGTGATGCCGCCCACGCTGTCCATCACCGCGCGACGCGAGCGGTAGTTGTAGGCCAGGCGCGCCTGGAAATGATCGTCCTGGTACCACAGGATGAAGTTGCCCGACTTGGTGGAGTTGTCCTGGAACGGGATCTTCTTGCCGGCCAGATCCGTTTCACCCGAATTGCTGGGCGCATACGTGGCGTTGATTTCCATGCCCGTCTTCGACAGAAAGCTCGGCAGGAAGGTGAAGCCCTGACGGTAGTCGAACTCGGCGCCGTGGATGGAGTTGCCGGTACCCTGCACGGGCTGGGTGATCACGATGCAGTGATCGCGCACCACGCCGTCTTCATCCGGCAACGTACAGTTGGTCACGCTGCCGTTCTTGATGAAGCTGTCCACGTTGATGCGGAACAGCGCCAGGCTGAGCATGCTGGTTTCGTTGATGTAGTACTCCGCCGAAGCGCCGAAGTTGGTGGAGCGCCACGGGTTGAGGTCGGGATTGCCGGTGGACGTACCGTTGGATACGCGGAAGATCGGCCCTTGCGGCGTTTCCGCCAGCGAGTAGTTGAGCTGAAGACCGCCGCCCCAGGTGCTCAAGTCCAGCGGCATCATGTTCTTGGAGTAGGCCAGTCGAACCTTGAAGCTGTCGGTGACGTCCAGCGCGAAGTTGGCCGATGGCAGCACGTCTTGGTAACTGCGCTTGGTCGTTGCCGTGCCCACGTCTGCCGGTTCGTCGCCATAGGCACCCGGGTCGCCGCTGAGGTGCTGGGTCACATCGAGGTTGGTGCGGATCAGGCGCACGCCGACGTTGCCGCTGAATGGCATGTCCCACATCGTGCCGTTGAAATCACCCTGCAGGTAGCCCGACAGCTCCTTCAGGCGCACGGCCCAGGTGGTGCCGGGCTCAGCCACTTGCTGCGTGCCCGGATAGAGCGAGTTCCAGTAAGCGATGGGGTTGACCATCGCATTGGGGTCGATCGCCCAGAAGTTGATGCCCGAGCCGAGCAGATTGTTGTACTGCTTGAAGTTGTTGGCGAGCGGCGCGGCGGTGTTGGGCATCGAGATGGCCGACAGCGGTCCGGCGCGGAAATAGCCCTGCTCATTGCCGGCGGTACACGAGCCGCTGTTCAACACCACGTCGGCGCCGACATAGCGCACCAGACAGCCTGCCGGATCGCTGGCCCCCATGCCGGCGTACACCGGTGCTTCCAGCGTCCAGCCTTGGTTGTCGGCGCTGCGGATGCTGTTGCGTACGCCGAATTCCAGCTTGAATCCGTCCTGGAAATCGTACTTGCCGTCGAAGCGCAAGGCGTTGAGCGCGACCTGCCGGTTGTAGTCGCCCGACGATTCCAGCGTTTTCAGCGTCCAGTCGGCAGGGTTGGCAAAGTTGTTGGCCAGCGACGGCGGCACATCGACCTTGATATAGCGGCCGTTGAAGTTGGCGATGATCGGTATGGTGTTCTGTGGAATACCGTTGGCGTTGAATACTCGGTTGCCGCCCAGCTGCGCGGGATAGACCATGGTGCCCGGCGGCACCGAATTGGGGTCCACGCCGTCCATCAGCACGTTAGGCCACAGCGCGCCGTCCGAGTCGGAAATATTGACGTCCGATTCCTGGAACGACTGCGATGCCGTGTCGCGGATGCCGCGCAGGCTTGCCGTAAACGGGCCGCCGTTGTCGTAGTCCAGCTGCAGGTTGAGGTTTCTTGCCACCGAACTCTTCTGGATGATTTGCGAATACGACTCCACGTCGCCAGGCCACTTTTCATACTGCTGCGTGGTGTAGTACTGCGAACCTTCCCAGCCCGGTTCCGGCGTGCCGTACGAACCCAGCGCGGGTGCCCCGGTATTGCGCGACTGCAGCGGCACGTAGGTGGCGCCCTGCCAGTTGGTGGAGTTGAACTGGATGCCGACATTGCGGTCGTACTCGCGCTGCGAGGAATAGAAGTAGTCGGCGGTACCGGTCAGGCCACTACCGAAGTCGAACTGGAACGATGCGTTGCCCGACTTGCGCTTGCGCTGGGTGATGATGTCGTTGAGGCCGATGTCCTGGCTGCCCATGAACACGCCGTTGGATTTGCCGTCGCCGTTCACATCCACGCTGCCGTCGGCGTTCTGCACGATCTTGGACGGAATCGGCGCGCCGTTCCACGGCGTCAGGAAGCCGTTGTAACCGCCGGCACTGGCGGCGTTCTCGCCGTTGAGCACCACGCCGTACTGGTCCAGGCCTTCGGTCGCATTCATGCGGCGCGTATTGGAAAAGTCGCCGGAGATCAGCAGGCCCCAGTGCCCGTTGTCGTTGTACGAAATGAGGCCGTTGCCTTCCGGTCCCGTGTGCTGCGTGGTGCTGCCGCGCTCGCCATTGGCCGAATAACTGTAGGTAAAGCCGCTGGGCAGATCCCACGGCCGGTACGTATGCAGGTCGATGGCGCCGCTGATGCCGCCGTCGGTGGTGCTGGCCGTCGGCGACTTGATCACATCCACGCCATGGAACAGCGTCGACGGCAGCATGCTGAAATCGGGCTGCTGCGAATCGATCTGGTCCGCCGTGATGAACACTTCGCCGTTCAACATGGTGCCGACCTGCGGCAGGCCGCGCACGTCCACCGAGGTACCCACGCCCGCGTCGCGATTGATCTGCACGCCGGTCACGCGCTGCAGCGAGTCGGTGATGGTGGTGTCGGGCAGGGCGCCGATGTTTTCGGCGGTGATGCTGTCCTGGATGTTGGCGGCGTCGCGTTTCACGTCGATGGCGCGCATCTGCGAAGCGCGCACGCCGGTGACATTGACCGCCGAGAGATTGGTGGCGTTCTTGGACGCATCGCCGGTGGCCGCCTGGCCGTCCGTCTTCTTGGCGTCCGGCGCCGGGGGCGCGGTGGTCGTGGTGGTGCTCTGCGCGGACTGGCCATCCTGCTGCGCATCGAAGAAGGTCGATGCTGCCGCTGACGTCGACACGACGGCGAACAGCGACACGGTGATGGCAAATGACAATGGATGCTTGCGAAGTACGGTGGACATGGGCGTGGGCCTCGTTGGTGTTGCCTGTCGAACCTCAGGTGCTCCGTGGAATTGCAAAAACGCGTGTAACCCGGCGGTGCCTGCGAGTTCGCACGCCGTCGTGATGCTGCTTCTCGTTCTCCCCAGCCCTGGCTCCGAAAGCCAACGCCGCTTGCTCAGTACTGCTGCACGGGACGTCCGTCCCGCGTACCGCCTATTTCGAAAACGCCATGCGTGCCAACGCCCACTGGCCATCGCGCGGATCGCCGGTAGCGAAGACACACAGATTGCGCATGCCGGTCCCCACCAGCATGGCAACGTTTGCATCGACTCGAATCTGTCCCTTCGCCTGCGCCGCGTTGTCCAGCGGCAAACGGGCCAACAGCGGACCCGTGCAGGTTTCGGCGTGGATCTCAAAGGCGCCGGCCGCGCCGGTCTTGCCGTGCACCACAGCGTCCTTGGCTTCGTCGCCAAAGCGCCATGGAATTCGCTCGGCCGTCACCTCGACGTGCGTGACGCCGTGCAGCGGCGCATTCGGCCACAGCCAGCACGCATTGCCGATATCGACCGAGTACACGGGCCGGGTTCCCTGTGCCGGCTTGGCACCCTGCAGGCGCGAAGGCGGTTGCTTGGAACAGGTGGCCAGTGCGCTGCCGTCGCGGCTCAGCAAGGTGGATGCATCCAGCACCTGTGAACGCGGCGCGGCAAGTGGGAAGCCGTCCGCGGCAAACGTAGTGGCGCGCACCGTTGCATTGGACGGCAGCGTGAATGGCGCGTCGTACGCCGTGGACTTAGGGTTCGGTTCGGAGCCGTCCGTGGTGTAACGGATCGTGCCGAATCGCACCTGATTGGACAGCGTGATCCGGAATCCGCCGTTGGCCGCTGCAGTCACCTGATAGGCGGGTGCGAACGCGCTGTCCGCGTAGCCGATGCCCAGCGCCTGGTAGCGCGCCAACTCCGCCGGCAGGCGTTGCAGAAAGCCGTTCCAGTCGCGTGCGCCCGCGGGCGACCAGCCGAGTTCAGCCAGCGCCGCCACACGCGGGAATACGGCGTGCTGATCATGCGCAAAGGTGGACATCTGCTCGGTCCACAGGCCCGCCTGCACGCCGATGACGTGCTGCGCTTCGTTCGTGCTCGCGCCCTTCGGGATGACGATGGTGTCATAGGCCTCGCGCAACGTCCCCGCGGGCGGCGGCCCCGGCCATTCGTCGGGCAGGTCGGATTGAACGTGATCGAAGTACAGCGATTCCTGCGGCGTCATGACCACATCGTGGCCTTGCTTGAGGGCAGCCAACGCGATGCGCTCGTTGTGGTCGCCATGCCAGGACATCACCACCTGCGAGGTCGGCAACGCGATGCCGGCAGCCAGCTCGTCATCCCAGCCCACCGGCGTGCGGCCATGCTTGACCAGATGCGTGGCGATCTGCTGCATGAACCAGCCCTGCAGCTGATCCATGTTCGCCAGGCCGAGCTTGTGCATCTGCGCACGCACCTCCGGCGAGGCGTTCCACTGCTGCTTGTCCGCCTCGTCGCCCCCGATGGAGATGTAGTGCGACGGGAACAGCTGCATCACTTCATCGAGCACGTCATCGACGAACTGCAAGGTCTTCTGATCGGGCTTTAGCAGCCACGGACTGACGCCCCAATCGGTCCACACGGCCGGACGCTTGCCGGTGACGCCGAGCCACGGATAGGCGGCGATGGCGGCCTGCGAATGACCGGGAAGGTCGATCTCCGGCACCACATCCACAAAGCGCTCGGCGGCATAGCGCACGATTTCGCGCGCCTCGGCCTGCGTGTAGAAACCGCAGTAAGGCTTGTCCGCAGAACCGGTCAGATCGCTGTCGAAGCCGGCGGCCTCGCGGCACGAACCGGTTTTCGTGAGCTCGGGATACTTGTTGATCTCCAGGCGCCAGCCCTGGTCCTCGGTGAGGTGCCAGAGCAACACGTTGAGCTTGTTGAGCGACATCCAGTCGATCAGCTGCTTGATCTCGGCCACGCTCTGGAAGTGCCGGCCGGAGTCGAGCAACAGTGCGCGCCATGCAAAACGCGGATGATCGTCGATGACGCCATAGGCCACCTTGACCGGCGCGCCTCGCGTCCATCCGGCAGGCGTCAGCAGCTGCCACAGGGTGACGCTGCCGTAGAACGCACCGCGCGGCGTGCGTGCCGCGACCCGGATGCCATCGTCATTGATCGTGATGCGATAGCCGGCATCGTCCGTCACGTCGACGGCCGGGTTCACTTCGAAAGTGATCGCAGGATGCGCCGAATCCGACGCCGCCATGCGCAAATGCAATGCATGGGTGTCGGCGATGCGCTGTGCGAAGCGTTCCGCGATGGACTGCACTTGTTCGCGATCCGCGCCGCGCACCGAGACGGCGGCACCATCGGCGATATCCACCGAACCCGAACCGGCCGGGCTGACCTTCGCCGGTTGCGGCAGCAATGACCATGGGGTGGCGGCAGGCGCGGCAATAACCGTGCCCGTAGCGGCGAGCCAAGCCATGGCGGCGCAGCAAAGCAAAGCCGATGTCGCGATGCGCTTCATGGCACACCGCCTGCCGCGGCCGGTTGCAGCGCTCCCGGTGCGGCCATGCCATGCCTGAGATACCACTGCGCCGCGCCTTGCACGCCGTGGTGGCCGTGCTCCGTCACCCACACGGGCACTTGCGACAGCAGCGCTCGCGCACTGCGCCCATGCAGGAAGCGTTCTTCGAACACGCTGCGCTTCAGCAGCTCGACGATGGATGAGAGAAAGCCGCCGGCCAGATACACGCCGCCCGTCGCCATGAAAGACATTGCGAGGTTGCCGGTAAAACTTCCCAGCGCACCACAGAAGATCTCCACGGCTTCCACTGCCTTTGCGTCGCTGCGCGCTACGGCTGCCGTGGTGATCGCTTCGGGAACCGCCAGCGTTGGTGTCGTTCCATCCAGCGCGCACAACGTCACGTAGACCGACAGCAGGCCGGGGCCCGACACGATGTGCTCGAACGGCACGTAGCCGCCTTCCGGTGCCAGCTTCGCGAGCAGTTCGCGCTCGCGGACCGAGTTCGGCGCGAAATCCATCTGGCCGGCTTCCGTCGCCAGCACGAAGCCGCCGCCGGTGCCGGGAATGTGCACCGCCGCGCCAAGGCCCGTGCCCGGTCCGATCACCAGGGTCGGTCCACGGGTATGCGCATTCGGTCCGCACAGATGGCGGCCGTCGTTGGCGAGCGAGCCATCGAGCGCATAGGCCAGCGCTTCGAAGTCGTTGAGCACGGCAATCTCGTCCAGGCCCAGCGCGTGACGCAGGGGCATCAGCTGGATGGGCCAGGCGAGGTTGTCGTTCACGACCTCCTCGCCCATGGCCTGTCCCGCGCATGCCAGCACGCAGTGCTTCACCGGGGTCCGCACCTCGGCGTCCACGAACGCCTGCAGCAGTTCCGCCAGCGAGGGAAATTCCGCGCACATGAACACGCGATAGGCGAGCGTCTCCACCCCGCCGGCCCCGCCTGGCGAGCCGCGCATAAGCGCGACACGCCCGTGCGTGCCGCCAATATCGGCCGCCAGAAACGGTATCGCGGTTATCCCCGCCACTCGAGTCGAATGGTTATGTGCCACGTCCAGCGCGCCCCCGCATTGGATTCGTCATCAGCGTGTAACGACATTGACACCGGTGTCAAGCGGTGGCGCAGCATGGGCGGAAAATGGCCCGGGGGAGGGATGCGGCGGGGTTTGCGGATGCCCAGGGCATCCCGGCCCACGCCGATTGGCCCGGGCTCGAAGGCTTGGCATACGCTACCGTGGCCGCTTTCGACCCATGGCAGAGACCGGCACTGGGCCGGGTCGCTTCGCTGTGCGAGCGTTATCGGGTCTGCAGAGGGAAAGGGATATCGGAATGGACATCGCGTCATCAGCCATCCAACCAAGAAAGTCCGTTCGCTGGCCGTTTCGAATTCTTGCGGCACTCATCGTGCTGGCGAGTGTCGTTGCTCTGGCCGGTACCGGCATCGCTATCTGGACACGCGAACAACCTTCGCTCCAGTGGCAGTTGTTCGCCAGCCTGCCTGGCATGCTCTGCTTCGCCCGATTCGGCTGGCATGCAGCAGTCCACGGGAGATCGCCCGCCAGTGACTATTGGCCTTTTGCGTCGTCGCGCGTCTTCACCTGTTACACGATCGTCTGGATGCTTATGCTTTTTCATCCATTTGGCGGTTGAGTGCGGATGGTGGCGCCACCAAGCATCGGCATACGATCCAAAGCGCACCTTTCGAACGGAGTGCACATGTTGAAGCTACTTGTTTCGCTCTTGGCACTCTTGCCGGCAGCCTGCCTGGCCATGGATTGCGACAAGGCCATGACGACTCCAGACATCAACGAGTGCGCTTACAAGGACTATCAGAAGGCGGATTTGGCGCTCAATGAAATGTACAAGCGAGTCCTGGATGCCTTCAAAAGCAGCCAGGATGAGGCGAACGGCTACTCGACCCGAGCCGACCTGGTAGAGGCGCAGCGGGCATGGGTGAAGTTTCGGGACGCGAACTGCAATGCCGTCTACGACCGCTGGCAGCAAGGAACCATCCGCGGCTTGATGCGAAATGCCTGTTTGAAAGAGCTGACGGAGCAAAGGACCAAGCAACTCGATCAGCAATTTCTGCGCTCTCCCGATGCTCCGGACAATGGACCCTGATGATGCGCGACGGTCCAGGCAAAGTAGGCCTTAGTGGGGCAAAGGTTTGGCGTTTATGAGGTCATCTGATGAGAAGCGCAGCCCTTGGATGGCTAAAAGCGCAGCAATCGTTGCGATTGTCTGGGTCGCGGGCTACTTCCTAACGGGAACCGTTGGAGGCGCAACGGCCATAGCGGGCATGTTCGTTTTAATCGGATTGGCTGGGCTTTTTTACACATGAAGACGTTTGTTCGCACTTAGTTCGCATGTCCGCTCGATCCGAAGCAGACGTTGCCGGCCGACGCTTTGCCCTTCATATTGTTGGGTACGGCTGATTCCATAAGGGATCGGCAGCATCGCTCTAATCCACGGGCGCAAAGGGGGCGCTGTGGCACTCAATAGCAAGGTGTTGCTTTTGGCCCTGGCCATACTGTCGCTGGTAGTCGGAGCCTACGAGGCTGTGCTGTTCAGCGTTGGTCGCCTCGTTGGATTGCCATTTCAGGCGACCTGGTCACTGGTCTTTCTCATCCTTCTCGTACTTTGGGTGGATCTAGACTGCCGCGAGCGAAAGAACATCTACCGTCCCTTCGAGTTCGGATTTCTAGTGTTCTTGTTCTGGCTGCCATATCTGCCGTACTACCTGCTGCGAACCCGGCGCGCATGGGGACTGCTCTGGCTTATAGGCTTCGCCCTTCTGTTTTACTGCGGGTATTGGCTCCAGTGGATCGTCTATTTGACACGTTAGGAAGGTCCGCTTTCGACTGCGGCTTCAGCCGGTCAACGCAACACATTGCTGGAATCGTTCGGCCGGTGTTTCAAAGTTCAACGTTTGGCGCGGTCGCTCATTCAACTCCCGGGCCACGGCGTCGAGTTTAGCCTGCGAGTAGCCCGATAGGTCGGTGCCTTTGG
>NZ_JADIKC010000008.1 GCF_016905005.1 Dyella kyungheensis | reverse complement strand
GATGTAGCGACTCACCTTGCTGCCATCGGTCCCATATCAGGGTCCGATCCGCGTCTGTGAAATGCTTCCGGGGCATAGCCATGGGCAACACTCCTCACGCTTGGGCGTCTATAGTGTGTTGCGTTGACCGGCTGAAGCCGCAGTCGAAAGCAGACGTCCCGGTTCAGCCTACCAATTCCACAACCTGCCCGACCGTCAGCCGGGATAGATCTGCGCGCGAAAGTAGTTGGAAGGCAAAGACGAACGGGTCGGGCGTGCCATCGGGCTTTAAGGACCGAGGCTGGCTAATGCGTCGAGCAACCGGTATCCCATCGAGGGCCGGTTTCGGACCAAGCTCAAAACTGCCAATCCCTACCTGCCGGACTATCACGCAAGGCGACGGTTCTGACCTGGATATGTATTCCACTTTGAACTGCATCTCCCCTCCCATGAGCTCTGCCCAATCCGTCCGCTATGGGTCGGAAGCAGACCTTGTGCGCCCCAACAGCTTGCCCACTGTCTACTCGCGGCCCGGCCAACATCCACTTGAGCGCCACTGACTTAAATATGCGTTCGCTTGCTCTTCAGTGATCTCGTCATCAACTAGATCAAAGTCGCCTCTCATGAAGTCGTTCAACAGCGGCTCAACATCAGCATCACTATCTGACCAAGAGCCATCCTTCTTGGCTCGCCACAAACCATGCAGCCCAAAGTCGGAAGGCGAAGTGCTCACGCTTCTATAGATTGCTCGCACGGTCCCCATTGGGTAGCTGACTGCGTAGTATTTGTACTCACTCATGCTGGATTTCCGGCGCCGGGATTGCTATCGCTCGTTCGAGAGTAGCCATGTCCCTTCTCCTTTTTTGAGCCAACCGCTCGCCAAAACTCATGGATCATCCGTTAAAAGGAATGTCCGCTTCGGGTCGGAAGCGGACCTTAGCCGCATACGCCTAATCGATACCTAGAACCGCCTCAAGCTGGGCCGCGAGATTGTTGAACTGGCTTCCCCAACCACAGTCTATCGAGAGCTCCTGCAAACTGGCCGTTGGCAAGAGCAACAGTTTCACTTGGTTCGCCGAGGTATTCGCGAGCAGCGCGTCGATGTCATGGAGCGCCTTGGTCCGGTCCCCGTAGATTCCCCCTTCGTCCCCGCTCTCTACCTTCGCCCTCAGTTCCAAAAGGATCGCGCGAGCTGAGGAATCGATATCCATAGAATTTTTACCCCGATCGATGGTCAGCCAAATTGCTTGAAGGTCCCGTAGCGCGGCAGATAATCCAACACTTGCGGCCGAACGGGCTGCCCACAGCATAGGCAGGTCAAGCCGATACTCTTGAAATCACTTTCAACCCTGTTGGCGATGCCTAACTTCTCGGCAGCCGAGCGCATTGTGTGCCCAACGATCTGTACCTACTTATATCTCCGCCATGGGTCGCAAGCAGTCGCCCAACGAGCCACTAAAGCTCAAGGTTTGGCAGCGACCTTCGGCAAAGAAAAATTGACCGGCACACGGGCCCAGGAAGCCACCGGCGCACCATCTCTGTATGCGGGGCTGAACTTCCAGCCGCTCACGGTGGCCGCGGCGCTCTCGTCCAGCTCGGGGAAGCCGCTGCTTCCAGCGATCTTTGTCTGAGTTACCCGGCCATCCACGCCGATCTGCGCCATGACCAGGACAGTGCCTTCATGATGGGCACGTATGGCCGCCAGTGGATATTTCGGCTGGTGTTGCGAGGCGTAGGTGATATCCATGCCCGAGGGATGAGTCGGCGGAAGGTTGCCCGCCGAAACGAAGTGCGCCGTGGCAGATAGTGCACCGCTGGCAGGGGCCTGCTGGCTGGCCGATGCCTGACCTTGCGCGCAAGCGCCAGTCGCCCACGTCGCCATGCTCGCGCCAACGAAGCACATGATACGGACCCACCGCTTGCGTGCTTTAGTGTTCCTCATCTTCATCCGTGCTCCCCGTGATGTTTGGGAACATCCACTTCGCGTAGGAAGCAGACGTTAACGCGTCGTCGAAAGCTCAACCGGTCTTCGCCGAACTCGCGACCTGCCCATCGATGAAACGTATGAACTGCTGCTCGTCGACATCCGTATTCTGGAGGGATATCGATGCGCCAAACTTCATCTTGGTCTTGCTTACTATCCATTGCGTCAAGCGAGACGAACGGGGAAGCCACTTCGCCGGATGGCGGAAGTACAAAGTCAGATTGGTGTTGCCCTTGATGGTTCTCGCCGTGATCGAATCGATCTCGCTCCAGGCGATCTCGCCGAAACTGGTGCGGAAGTCCTGGATGCCGTCGCGATCGGCGTATACCTTCACACGCCTATCGAAAGTCTTGAATCCGAACAGGACGGCACCGGCACCGAAGAACAGCGCTCCGGCGACTGACGGCCAGTCTCTATGCGATGGTCCGAGTAGTACCAAGACAGCCGCGAGGCTCAGGCCAAGGCAAAGAACGAATACCGCCAGATTCTTCCAGACCGAGTTGCGAATCTCATAGATGGCATGCTCCGTGTTGCTCAACTTCCCTTCCATGGCTTCCCCTTAGAAGCGTTGAAATTCAGATTTTCAGGTACCGCGTGATGACGTTGCCGATGTATGGTTCGGATCGGAAGCAGACACTTGCCACTCAAGCCTGCTCTTGAACGAGCGGCGCCTCTGCCGCCTTGGCCGCAGCCGCCTTGGCCGCAGCCGCATTGGCCAGCAGCCCGCTTCGGCAAGCCAGAAACCATATGGCGCCCAACGGCAGCGACATGCCCATGATCAAGGGCTCATAAAGGTTGCCGACACTCGAGGCTCCAAACAGCAGGATCGACAGCGGTTGGAAGTCGAAGGCTCCGGTGGTCCAGTTGAAGTGAAGCGTCCCGAAGCCGAGCAAGGTTCCGACCGCCCATAGCCATTTGCGGCGCACGATCGGGGTACGCAGGCAGAGCACGAAGGCATAGACGCACAATGACGGGATGGCGATGCAAGCCAGCAACACGATCCAGTGCGTGGCGTCCTTGCCGCTGAGCGTGAAGGCGTTTTGCTGTTCCACCGATTGCGCCATGCGCTGCACGTGCAAGCCCTGCACGCGCAGGGCATCGCCCTCTCCCGCCAGCACCACGTTGCCTAGCACCCACCCTTCGGCGAACTCGTATTCATAGGTAAGGTCATAGCGGCTCGCCCCGTTGATGAGCATGGTCTTGGTGCCGACCAGCTTGACTGCCCGGGGCGCTTCGGCGGGAAAGTATCCGGTAAGTTGCCTGAGCTTGGCCTCGACGCCCGGGTCTTGTCGAAGCGAATCGGCGAGCCTGGCCTTGACGGGTTCCACATCGCCCTTTCGCACCTGATCGAGCACGGACTGTGCGATGTCCGCTGCCGGGTGCGGCGTGAGCTTGTCGATCAACGCCTGCTGGCTGCAGGCAGCCAACCACAGGCACGTGCACACGAGCATGAAGCGAACGAACGAGGCCATGTCTTCCCCCTGTGAAAGACCTGCATCAGTAATCGATCATGGTCGGTCGCCCTTCAACGGACAACCTGCGGAGCCCAGAATTTCCCGACGTATCAACGGATGACGGGGCCTGGCGACACTCTCCCCCGAGAAGCGGACATGGACCGTCAAGGCCGGATCATAAGAGAACTTGGGCACGGGCACACGATGGTTATTGCCAGCGCCTTGACGCGATAGCACGCAGCTCTGTTTTCGACGACAACAGGTCGCCCACGTCATGCCATCGGCTTATCGGCAAGCACAAGATATTGACGATTGTCTCGCAGATATTTGCGTTGGCTGGCAACTCTTCCCGTCTATGGCTCGCGTTGCAGGAATGATGCGTCCGTCATCCACTGGTAGGCCTTCCCGTTCGGATACGAGACAAGCTCAAGTTGCATGCCCCACGGGCTGAGGAAATAAACCCAGGTTTCGCCAGCAGATGGCCCTTCCGTCATCACCGTAGGTTCGCCGAGGACGTCAAGGTTCACCTTGTGCAGGTAGGCTACCGCTGCATCCATGTCATCGACATAGAACGCTAGGTGGTGACCGCCGATATCGGAATTGCGAGGCGGCAGCTTCTTCTGGGTTTCGGTCGGGGCATAACCGAAGATCTCCAGATTTGTATTGCCGGCGGTCATCACCACGATCTTGTCGATGACAGCGTCGGCGGCAACGTTGAGGTGCACCGCCATCCAGTCGTCGCTCGACGCGAAGGGCCCGAACTCATAGGCGACCTCGAAACCGAAGTGATCGCGAAAGAACGACACGGCTTCGTCGAGGTCGGGCACGGTAAAACCGACGTGATCGATTTTCTTGATTCCAGGAATGCTCATGCCTTTCTCGACGATAGGTGATGCAGACAGCCTTTGAGTCACGAACCTCACGCGACCGCATGAGTCCGCGTTGATCTGAGTCGGCCGATCAGAGGAATGGTCAACAACGCCAGGGCCGAGATCGCGGTTGCCAGATAGCCCACGGTGCCCAAGCCCCAGTGCGGTATGACCAAGCCACCGATGATTGCGCCAAGTCCGATGCCGGCGTTGGCCGCGGAAACATTGAGCGTGCCGGCTAGCGCCTGGGCGTGTGAGGCCACCCTCATGACGCGCACTTGGCAGATCGGAAAGAGGGCCGTGTAGGCAACGCCCCAAAGCACGAACGGGATCTCGAACCAGCCATGGGCGCTCGCCAGAGACACGCTCGCTGCCATGCCGATGCCCAGCACCACCACGAAGATGACCGTCGCACCGAGCGGGCTACGATCGACGGCGCGACCGCCGAGCCAGTTTCCGACCAGTCCGATCGCGCCGAACCCCATCAGCCACCAGCCAACCCGCGCCGGCGCAACGCCGACCAGGGTTTCCAGCGTGTCCGCCAGGTAGGTATAGGCGGTGAACATCGCCGTGAAGATCAGCACCGACAGACCGACGTGGGCGACAAAACGCGGGTCTTTGAGAATGCGCGCCTGCTCGCCGAGCCGCATGCGTCGTGGAAGTTCCAGCGTCGGCATGAAGTAGGCGATCAGCATGGCCATCAACAACGACAGGCCGGCCAGAAGCGCAAAGGCGACACGCCAGCCAAAGGCGTGTGCGGCCAGAGTGCCTAGCGGGATACCAAACAACAGCGCCGCCGAGATGCCCAGATACACCGTCGATACGGCGCGTCCGGCATGCAGCGATCCGGCGAGTTGTCCCGCGGTCTCGCTGGCCGTGCCCCAAAACACCGGGAGCAGGAGCGCAGGTATGAATCGCGCCAGCGCGAGCACCCAGATGTTGGGTGCCATCGCCGCGAGCGCATTGGACACTGCAAAGACCAGCAGGATGGCGACGAACAGACGCTTGCGCTCGATATGCGAGAGCAAGCCCGTCAGCAACGGACCGAACAGCATCACGGTGAATGCAAAAAGCGTAACGAGTTGCCCGGCTAAAGAGATCGAAACGTGCAGCTCGCGCGCCAGCGCAGGCAATAGTCCAACGATCAAAAACTCGGTGGTGACGATGACGAAGGCGGCCACCGCCAGGATGGCGATCGGTGCAGCACCGCGCCTGGACGGCGTGGCGCCCCGGGTCGCTGTTGGCAAGGAAGACATGAATGTATGAGGGAGCGGCTAGAGGGTCTCGCTAGCTTATTGCGGATACATCATCCCTATTTGGGTATTATTTCCATGGATTCTAGAATCTGTATCCATAATAGGCGTTCATTATGACTCCCTCGGAACGACTGAAAGGACTTGAGGCCTTCGTCTTCACGGCGGACGCCGGCAGCTTTACCGCAGCGGCCGAGCGCCTGAACCTGACCAATTCGGCGGTTGGCAAAAGCGTGGCCCGGCTGGAAGCGCGACTAGGCATCCGGCTGTTCGAACGTTCCACGCGAACACTGTCCCTCACGGACGCGGGCGCGGCGTACTACCGCACTTGCGCACGCGTGCTCGCGGACCTCGCGGAAGCGGAATCGGTATTGGCCGCGCAACGCATGGAGCCCACCGGTCATCTGCGCCTGGATGTGCCTGCTGCTTTCGGACGCATGAAGGTGTTGCCGCTGCTGTTGCCGTTCTTCGAGCAGCATCCCAACCTTCGACCCCATCTTTCGTTCACGGATCGCTTTGTGGATATCGTGGATGAAGGTATCGACGTGGCCGTACGTATCGGCGGCATGAATATCTGGCCGGAAGCTTTGGGACATCGCTACCTGGGTGCCGAACGGCTGAGTCTTTGCGCCTCGCCCGCATATCTCCAGCAACACGGCTCGCCACGGTCGGCCGCAGAACTCGGTCAACACGATGCCGTCGTCTACGGCCGCGCCGATGGCAGCACCATTCCCTGGTTGATCGCACAGGATGCCGGCCCGACCGAACAGTGGACGGTGGAAGCGAACATGGCCCTTGGTAGCGGCGAGGCGGTGGTCAGCGCCGTAAAGGCTGGTTGTGGCATCGCGCAGTTGGCCACTTGGCTGGTGAGGGATGAACTTCAGGAAGGAACGCTGGTGCAGATTCTTCCGCAGCTGGACGTGGAAGGCCTGCCGCTCAATCTCGTGTGGCAACGCAGCCGTCAGTTGCTGCCCAAGGTCGACTCGATCCTCCAACTGCTGACTGCCTCGCTGCGTATCGACTAGGGTCAGCACGCATAGCGGACGAGGCCGGCGATGGAGCATGAATTCAGCCGGGCTCAGCCCTTGGGCAATGTCATCGGTTGGCGCATTCCATACATCAACGTCCGCCACAGCCATTCGATCGGGCCGAATCGATAGTGCCCAAGCCACCATTTGCTGGCCAGCACCTGCGCGACGTAAACAATCAATCCAAGCAGGAATGCTTCCGCAGCACCCAATCGGCCGAAATACCCCAGGCCATAGCCGTAGAAAATCCAACCGAAGATCAAGGACTGAAGTATGTAGTTGGTGAAAGCCATGCGACCCAGCGGGGCGAAGATTCCAAGCACGTGTCTGGCCGGGGTGAATGCAAACAACAACAGGACGATGCTCGCGTAGCCAAACGAGACGAACACGGGCCCAAGCGGGATCGCCCACGATATCCAGTGTAGAAACGCGCCTGAGATTGGGTTCGAGCCCATTTCGTCGAAGAACGTCAAGAGCGAACCGGTCGACGTGCCGAGGATCGCGACGCATACGAGCGCGCGTTTATGCATCTCGGGGCGACGAAGAGTGCCGGTGCGCCACACCAACATTCCCACAAGAAAGAGCCCCAGCGTCCGCGGCGATATGTAGATGAGCAATTGGAGAATCGCTCCTATCTCTTGCAGCCTGAAGTTCAGTACGTCAGTGAATCCGCCGGTCGCATACACGTGGTTGGCATCCGCCACTTGCTGCCGCAGCCACTCCTGCGTGGGCCAGAAGCCGGACGGGAGCAGTGATGAAAGGGAAGCGAAGAGAACGAACAATAGCAACGCAGAAACAGCCAGCCCACGGTTGGGAACGAATAGAAAAGGGACGGCAATGAGCCCGATCAAGGCATATTCGGTGAGGATGTCGCCGTTCCATAACAGGCAGATGTGGATCAGCCCAAAGGCGAGCAGTACAAGCAGCCGGCGAAGAAGCAGAAGCATCCGGGCATCGTTGCCGCTTAGCCGTTCAAACTGGATGGCCAGTCCCACGCCAAAGAGCAGTGAGAACAGCGAGATCATCTTCGACTCGAGAAAGGTGGCGACGAATCCATTCGCCAGGTGATCGAGCACGGAAACATCGGCCGCCTGCGGGAGAAACTGCTGGAAGATCGAGACACGGAACACGGTCACGAGATTCACCATCAGCACGCCAAACAGTGCGAGCCCACGCAGTACATCGATCGCCTGGATTCGTTCTTTTGCTCTTACGGGCACCGATTGCGGCTCGGCCGGCCAATCCTGCGCCAAGGCGCTGACGTGCTGCATGACGTTGCCCCGGTCTGATGGACTTCAGGCGCAACCTGACCCATGGGCCATGGATGCGAGCGAGGAGCGAACTTTAATCAAAGGCGCGGTGCATGGCACGCAGGTTCCTTGCGAACGAAGCGCATGAAAATGCGGCCAACACTTCCCTCCCATCAGAACACGAACCTCGCGCCCAACATCCACGTCCGACCCGGGGCCGGTTCGTAATAGCGCCCATTGCCGTCGTTGACGATCACCGACCCGACATACCGATGATCGGCGAAGTTGTTCACACGGGCGCTCAACTGCATGCGCGCCGACTGCCCCAACGGGAAGGTGTAGGTCACGTCGGCATCCGCGGCGACATAGCCGGCCGCACGCGCGGTGCCGAAATCGTTGGCCGTGGTCGGGCCCGCGCCCGTGAGCGTGATGCCCTGGCTCCAGCGCGCGTCGCCACCATGACGCAACAGCAAGGAGCCGTAATCTTCTGGCACGCCCGGCATGCGGCTGCCAGCGCGCACGGGCACGTTCGGTGCCACGCACGGCGTGGCGATGCAGGTAAGGAAGCCGCTGCGGAACTGGGCCTGCAAATGCGTGTAACCGGCGACCAGATGCCATGACGGTGCGATATCACCATCCATCGACAGCTCGATGCCCTGCCGTCTCGCTTCGGGCACATTGCGATAGGTGGTGCGCCCGTTGACGCTGGTGTCGATGGCCAGTTCGTCGCGCGTGTTGGCGCGGAACAGCGCTGCGTTGAAGGCGAGCATTTGCGTCGCCTGCCATTTCGCGCCGAGTTCGACCGTGTGGCTACGCGCAGGCCGAAGGTCGAGGGCAAGCCCTGGCTGGCCGTCGCTGCGATAACCCAGCTCGTTGTAGCTCGGCGTTTCGAAGCCTTCGCCGTAGCTCGCATAGAGCCGCAGGTCATCTCCTGGGCGCCATTGCAGGGCGGCCACCGGCGTGGTGGCGGCGTAGTTCACGTCGCCACTGTCGTTGGGATTGGAGGGCGTGACGTAGAAGTCGTGTTCGCTGAAGCGCACGTCGTCATGCCGCAGCCCGAGCATCAGCGCCCAGGCAGGCTCGAAGTGCCAGTACCACTGCGCGTAGGCGTCCACGTTGTTGACGTTGTCGTCCTCGTCCCGACGCAGCGCGCCTTTGACGCCTAGCGTGTCGCCCACGAAGTTCTCGTAACCGAGGCGATGCTGTCGCTGGTAGTCGCCACCGCCACCGAGGACGAATTCGTAATCGCCACCCAGCCAGTCGCCGCGGTGCGTCCATCGCAGGTCCGCGCCGCCGTAGTGCGTATCGGGTTGCACGACACCGCCAGGCTGCAGCGGATTGGCCTGCGTGGCAACGGGGATGGATTGGTATTGGGTGATCTCGCGCTCGCCGTAATACACCATCGCGCGCCATTGGCCGTCATCGCCGGAAGGCCGTTCGTAGATCAGCCCCACCTGATCTTGGCGGGTACTCTTGCGCGTGTCGAACTGTTCCGCGGCGGGCGACGCCTGCCGCGGATCCGCCAGCAATTGCGCCTTGGTGAGGCCCATCGGATCCTGCGCCACCGGCTGATCCAGGTGATTCATCACCAGCGTGAGCGTCTGCCCGTGCCCCAGGTCGAAGCCAAGGCGCGCATGCGCGGTCTGGCGATTGACGCGGCTGTGATCGCGATAGCCACCCGAGAGGAACTGGGAAGCGGCCACGTTGTAATCCATGGCGCCGACGGTGCCGCGCGTGTCGGCGAGATAGCGAAAACTGTCGTTGCTGCCGGCGTAGACACCCAGCGTGGTCTGCGGCGTGGCCGTGCCCGGCGCGCTCCATAGCTGCACCACGCCGCCCGCAGCGTTGCCGTACAGCACGGAGAACGGTCCGCGCAGCACTTCCACGCGATCGGCCACATCGAAGTCGAAGTGCGACACCTGGCCCTGGCCATCCGGCAACGTCGCGGGAATGCCGTCGACATAGAGACGAATGCTGCGCACGCCGAAGGTGCTGCGCGAGCCGAAGCCACGGATGGATATCTGCTCGTCCTGCGCATAGTTCTGCCGATCGCGCGCCAGGATGCCGGGCACACCCACCAGCGTCTCGGAAAGATTGATGCCGGGGTTGCCGACATCCGATGGCGAAACCTTGACCACGCTGAGCGCCGCGGGAACATCCAGTGGCGGCATCTCGAGGCGACTGGCATTGACCTGCACGGCCGGCAGCGTGGCCTGCTGTGCACAGGCTGCCCACGACCCACTCGCCATGCATGCGGCGCCGATCATCAGGTGGACACGCCGCAACTGCATCGCCCCTCCCAGGGCATCGAAGGCAGCAGACTATCATCACGAAAGCATGTCGATGGATGCAAGTGACAAATATGTCATCCGCGACATGCCCCACACGCACGCGTGCTGGGGCATGCTTATAGCTTGGCCATGCCATCTGGACGTCCGTTTGACGGACCATGACCTTTACATGACAGCACTTCCGCCTTGCCCCAAGGATTGACATGAAACGCTCAAGGCCCGCCCCCAAATCCCGTCGTGCTGGCGCGCTCATGGCGCTTGCCTCGCTGATCGGCATGGTTTCAGTGCATGCACTGGCCCAGGAGGACCTGGCGCGCTTCCACAATGCGCCCGCCTCCACGGACAAGACGCAGAATCCCTACGCCGGCAAGGCGGATGCGGTCAGCGACGGCAAGACGTTGTTTGGATCGTATTGCGCGGCCTGCCATGGCGCGGCCGCCCAGGGCAATGGCAATGTCCCGCCGCTGGCGAGCGCGACGGTGAAGAAGGCGCCACCGGGCGCGCTGTTCTGGTTCATCACGCACGGCGATGTGGCCAACGGCATGCCCGCATGGGATTCGCTGAGCGAAGAGCAGCGCTGGAAGATCGTGACGTACCTCGATTCGCTGGAACCCGGCAAGCCTGCCGCCGGTGCGCCCATGGCCGTCGCCTCGATGACGCCCGGCAACTGGCCCGCGCCGACGCCGCCCTTCACCGATTTCCGCTACGAATCGCCGGGCACCAGCCGCAAGATCACCGCGGCCGATCTGCCCAAGCCGTACGACACCAAGTCGGCCGGCAACGCACCGCAACTGGTGGCACGGCCAGCCGACGTATGGCCCAAGGCGCCACCGGGCTTCAAGGTGGAACTCTTCGCCACCGGGCTGAACAATCCGCGCCTGCTGCGCACCGCGCCCAACGGCGACGTGTTCGTGGCCGAGACCAAGGCCGGCCGCATCACGATGTTCCGCGGCATCACTGCCGATGGCCATCCGAAGGAAACGCACGTCTACGCCACCGGCCTCACCCAGCCGTTCGGCATCACGTTCTATCCGGCGGAACATCCGCAATGGATCTACGTGGGCGATACCGACGCCGTCGTGCGCTTCGCCTACAAGGACGGCGACGTGCAGGCAGCCGGCAAGCCCGAACACATCGCGGACCTGCCGCACAGCGATGGCGGGCACTCCACCCGCGATATCGCCTTCTCGCCGGATGGCGCGCGCATGTATGTTTCCGTTGGATCGCGATCCAACGTGGACGATCCCGACACCACGCCGGAAGAGAAGAACCGTGCGGATATCCTGGTGTTCAAGCCCGATGGTTCGGACATGCGCATCTTCGCCAGCGGCATCCGCAATGCCGTCGGACTCGCCGTGGATCCGAAGAGCGGCGAACTGTGGTGCTCGGTGAATGAGCGCGACGGCCTGGGCGACAACCTGGTGCCCGACTACATCACCCACGTGCAGGAAGGCGGCTTCTACGGTTGGCCGTGGTGGTACATCGGCAACCACCAGGATCCGCGTCACGCCGGCAAGCGTCCGGAACTTGGCAGCAAGGCCATCGTGCCCGATGTGCTGCTCAATCCGCACAACGCTTCGCTGCAACTCACCTTCTACAACGGCGCGCAGTTCCCCGAAGCCTATCGCGGCGACATCTTCGCGGCGGAGCACGGCTCATGGAACCGTTCCGCGCGTGTCGGTTACGAAGTGATCCGCGTGCCACGCCACGGCACGGCGCGTGCCAGCGGCGGGTACGAGGACTTCCTCACCGGCTTCGTGCTGCCCAGCGGGCAGGCATGGGGCCGCCCTGTCGGCATCACCACCGCCCATGATGGCTCGCTGCTGGTCAGCGACGATGGGTCCAATGTGATCTGGCGGGTGAGCTATGGCGGTGGGAAAGCCGACTAGTCCTCCCCATGCCGCGTGAATCGTCCAAAATGCGTGGGGCCGCCTAAAAGCACCCACGCAATCAGCCCCAGCAAACTCATCACCCAAGCGGTGACCAGGGCTGGCAAATAAGGCCAGATCGCTTCATCGCCATCCAACTCATACCAGAAGCTGTACTTCGGCTTGTGGATGTGGAGGTCATAGCGCAGGACGCCCGGCTTGAATTCGAACATGTAGGGCTCGAAGACCGTCCGCGTTTGATCAGGCGATATGGCATCGTGTTCTGTGCTGCATCGGTTCCCAAGCGGTTGCTCGCAAACCTGGTAGGGCTCGCCCAGGATCAGATTCCTTTCGACGGTGAACACCCAGGCGATCTGATAGCTGCACGTGATGAACACGAGGAGACAGGCAGCCAGCATCACCGTGACGGGTATATAGCACCACTCGCAGAAGTCCTGATCCAACAAGCGCTCGCGAATCTGCTTCATGTGTGCTCGCCCAAGCCGACCCGCTCTCTGACGACCTTTAATGTGACGAAACATAGCTCGACGCCGCTTGCTCAGGCGGTATGGCGAAGTTTTCCCTCATGCGCCTTACTTCCGCCACAGGCGGCAGCCCAAAGAGCCGCTTGAACTCCCGCGTAAATTGCGACGCGCTGGCATAGCCAACCGAATAGCCTGCAGCCTCTGCTGTCATAGCCTGCCGCACCATCAACAGGCGTGCCTGATGCAAGCGCGTGGACTTCACGTACTGCATGGGCGACGTTTGCGTAACGGCCCTGAAGTGGCTGTGAAACGAGGGCACGCTCATGCCCGCCTCACGAGCCAGTTCCGCCAGATGGATCGGCCCGGCATAGGCGTCATGGATGCGGCGAAGCGCCTTCCCTATCCTGCCGAATTGGCCGCGCATCGCCAGAGCCGAACGCAAAGCCGGGCCCTGCGCGCCGGTGAGCACACGGAAATAGATTTCGCGTAGCAGGCCCGGCCCAAGAACCGCCGCATCCAGCGGTTGGCCCATGACCTCCAGGAAGTGCAGGACGGCGCCCTGAAGTGCCATGTCCATGGGACTGGACATCATGCTCTGCGGTGAATCTTGATTGACGGTCACCTGATGACGATCGATCTGGATCATCAGCTCGGCGGCCATCTGGAAGTCCAGATGCATGTAGATGGCCAGCAACGGATTGTCCGGCGTGCCCTCCGATTCCATCGTGAACGGAACGGGCACGGCGACCGCCAGATAGTGCTGCTGGTCGTAGACGTAGACCTGCCTGCCGAAATAGCCCCGCTTGCAGCCCTGGCAGACGATGACGATACCGGGGTCGTACAGAACCGGCGTTCGCGACAAGGCACGATCCGAACGCAGTATGCGTACGCCCGGCAAGGAAGTGAGGTTGTAGCCCTCTTGAGGCGCCAGCTTCCGGGCAAGAGCAGTCATGCGCCGGGTTGCTTCGGCTGCGGGCTGCAGGCCCTCACATTCCGAAAGATCGTAGCTCATAGAAATAGGCAAGAAAGTCAGACGATTTGGCGTCAATACTCGGATCAATGATGCGTATTGTGCGCTCTTCATTGGCTTTCGGGAGTAATCACCATGGCGATAGACCGAACATTGCTCGTTACCGGGGTCAGCAGCGGGTTCGGCCGGGCACTGGCTCAGGAGGCCCTGAAGAGAGGGCACCGCGTTATCGGAACCGTGCGAAACGAGCAGGCTCTGCGCGAATTCGAAATGCTGTCCCCAGGTGCTGCCGTGGGTCGTGTACTGGATGTCACACACTTCGAAGCGATCGACGGTGTGGTTGCCGACATCGAAGACACCGTGGGTCCGGTCGACGTACTGATCAACAACGCCGGCTACGGCCATGAGGGCATTCTGGAAGAATCGCCCCTGGCAGAGATGCAACAACAGTTCGCCGTGAATGTGTTCGGCGCCGTCGCCATGATGAAGGCCGTACTGCCTTACATGCGTCGCCGGCGTCGGGGGCATATCCTCAACATCACGTCGATGGGCGGGTACATCACCCTCCCCGGCATTGCCTACTATTGCGGCAGCAAGTTTGCCCTGGAAGGCATATCGGAGGCGCTTGGCAAGGAAGTGGCGTCGCTGGGCATCGCCATTACCGCCGTTGCGCCTGGCTCGTTCCGCACGGATTGGGCGGGCCGTTCGATGGCCAGGACACCGCGCTCCATTCCTGATTACGACGCGCTGTTCGATCCCATCCGCGCCACTCGTCAGCAGAAGAGCGGAAATCAGCTTGGCGATCCTGCCAAAGCAGCACGGGCCATGCTCGATGTGATCGATAGTCCCTCGCCACCAGCTCACCTGTTGCTTGGGAGTGACGCGATGGGCCTGGTGCGTCAGAAACTGTCCGACCTGACTGCCGAGATCGATCAATGGGAGGCCTTGTCGCGCTCGACCGACGGTTAACGGTTTCGGCTGATCTGTCGCGAGGCACAACCGTGCTGATCAACGCGCATGGGATCGTGCGCGTCGGCCCGGCCTTGCAAATTGGCCCAGCTCCGGACCCTTCCGCGCTTAGCAGCCGCTAAGCGCCAGCAACCATAGGCACGGGAGCAGAACGACCACGCCGTCGCGAGAATCTCATGCACCCCAAAGTGCGCAGAGCAACGATGCGATCACGCACCATGCAACGGCCAGCAGCGGGGGCCATCGGGCTGCCATGAGTCCAACGAATCCGATCAGGGCGATCGCAACATCGCGACTCCCGTGGATGGCGCCGATCCAGACCGGATCATAGAGGGCAAAGGCCAGGAGACCGACAACGGCCGCATTGACTCCGGCGAGCATTCGCACGGCCTGAGCGTTCGCGGCCAGGCTCCGCCAGAACGGCAACGCGCCCGAGACCACGAGCAGGCCCGGCAAGAAGATGGCCAACAGACTGATGGCGGCACCCAGGGCGCCGCCTTGGCCGCCATGCAGTTCGTCACCCAGGTATGCCGACAAGGTGAACATGGGACCGGGAACAGCCTGCGCGGCACCGTAACCGGCGAGGAAGCGCTCAGGTGTGATCCAACCCGGATCCACCACGGCCTGCTTCAACAGGGGAAGCACCACGTGCCCGCCACCGAAGACCAGGGCACCGGTGCGATAGAAGGCGCTGGCGATTTGACCCAGGGGCGGCAGAAAAGGAGTTGCCAGAAGAGCCATCGCCAGAAGTACGGCATAGGCGACGAGGAATCCCGTGCCGGTGCGATGATCGTAAGGAACGGAAAAGGTGTCCCCGCTGCGGGCCATCACCTGGCGGCATGCCCATGGACCGAGTGCCGCGCTCACCACAACGACCCACAGTTGCGTCCATGCGCTCGGGCTGAAGGCAATGACTGCCACGGCACCCGCGGCCATCAGAGCCCGCGGTCTGTCGGGGCAGAGCGTGCGCGCCATGCCCAGCACGCCTTGCGCAACGATGACCACGGCCACCAGTTTGAGGCCATGGATCACTGCCTGACCCCACGGCCCGGATAACTGGCTGCCAACCTCTGCGAACGCGAACATCAGCAATGCCGAGGGCAGCGTGAAGCCGATGAAGGCAGCCAGGGCACCCATCCAGCCCGCTCGCAACAGGCCGATCGAGAAACCCAACTGGCTGCTGGCTGGTCCGGGCAGAAACTGACACAGCGCGATGAGTTGTGCGAAATGTTCCTCGTCCACCCAGCGCCGACGCTGCACGAACTCCCGGCGAAAATAGCCGATATGCGCGATGGGCCCGCCAAAGGAGGTCAACCCCAGGCGGAGAAAAACGAGCGCTACTTCGACGGCGCGGCCGCGCAGTGTTCGGGCGTCTCGGGCTTCCATCGTTGAAGGATTCATGGCCATCGAACAGCGCCCGTTTCGCTGAGCATCCAGCCGCATTCCACGGCAATACGGTCAACACCGCGCAGACAGTAACCCGCCGTTGCCTGCATTTTGATGTAACGGCGAGGCGCAAGAGAGCCTATATTGCTTTCTGGCGCCAATCGCATCTCGCTCCATGCTCAGAGCTGCACGCACGGCCTGAGTCCAAATGCGGCACAGCGCACAAAACGACCTTCCGGCTGTCTTGCCGAGACAGGACCACGCATGGCTGAATGGGCAGGTCTATAGGGGTTTCGCCATGTTTTTGCGCAGCATCGCTTCGCGGCTGTCTCTCTGGGTGCTGGCCGGTTCCGTGCTGGTGCTGACCGTGGCCGGCGGCCTGCTGTTCTACCGGGTGAGCGAGCAGATCCTCGAGAAAGCCCATGGCGAAGCGACGGCGCTCGCCAACGAGGCAGGCAACCGCATCGAACAGCGCCTTGCGCGCGTAGCCGACACCGCCCAGACCCTGGCCGTGGTGGTGGGCACGCACCCCGATGGTGTCGACGTCACGCTGCGCGGCGCCCTCGCACGCAATGCCGACCTTTCCGGGCTGGCCGTAGCGTACGTGCCCGCGGCGGACAACCCGCCCGTGTCCCCCTTTATCAGCCGCCAGGACGACGGCTCGCTGAGTTGGCGCGACCTGCGCAAGGACGACAACGCTTATTGGGACAAGAACTGGTTCCTGGCGGGCCTGAGTTGTTCGCAGGGTTGCTGGCAACGCCACTTCTATTCGCAGTCGCGCAAGCGCGAAATGATCAACTACTCGGTCGCGATCAGTACGAATGGCCGTCCGAACGGCTTGATCAACGCGGACGTCTCCCTGGACTGGCTGAGCCGCATGCTGAAAGAGCTCGGCAAACCCGAGGGCGCGTATGCCTTCGTGCTGGACGAAAGCGGCGCCTATCTCGCGCACGACAACCCTGCTTTGGTCGGCAAGCACGGGCAGGCGAATCTGCTGCAGGCGCTGGCGAGCCATCAGGCCAGCCGCGTACGGTTGGCCGTTGCGCAGAACCCGCAGGCTCAAGGCAAGCCGGTGTGGGTCTATTTCGTGCCCGTCGAAGGAACCCACTGGCGCTTCGGCCTGGCCATGCCGGAGAGCCGGATCTATGCCGGCGTGCGGCAGGCGTTCTTTCAAGCGCTGCTGCTGGGCTTCATCTCCCTGCTTGCATTGGCGGTGGTCACGCTGGCGGTGACGCGGCGCATCCTGACTCCACTGGGCACGCTGGCCTCGCGCGCCGAACAGGTGGCGCGCGGCGCACTCACCTTCGCACTGCCCACGCCCCGCTTTCCCGATGAAGTGGGTCGCCTCACCCAGGCCTTCGACCGCATGCGCTCGGAGCTGGCGCTGCATATCGCAGAGTTGACCCGCAACGCGAAGGAACAGCAGCGCTTGGCCAGCGAACTGGACATTGCGCACCAGATCCAGACGGCACTGCTGCCCGGTGAGCACTACCTCGACGCGCACTGCGAAAACTTCGAGCTGCACGCGCTGCTTCGACCGGCACGCGCGGTGGGCGGCGATCTCTACAGTTACTTCATGCTCAACGAGCGGCGCTTCTGCGTGATGGTCGGCGACGTGTCCGACAAGGGCATTCCCGCGGCACTGTTCATGGCGCGCACCATCACGCTGGCCAAGGCGCTGGCGCCGAGAGCGCGGTCGCCGCAGCACCTGCTGTCGATGCTCAACGTCGAACTCTGCCGCAACAACGACAGCTGCATGTTCGTGAGCCTGCTGTGCGGCATGCTCGACACGGCCAGCGGAGAGCTGGTGATGGCCAGCGCCGGGCACGAGCCGCCGTTGCTCTGCGACGCGGACGGCGTCCGTCTGATCGAGCTGGATACCGGCGCCGCACTCGGACTCGACGACGAGGCCCGCTATCCGCCGCGCACGTTGCGGCTTCGCCCCGGCCAGACGCTGCTGCTTTACACGGACGGCATCACCGAGGCGACCAATACCGAGCAGCAGTTCTTCGGCACCGAGCGCTTGCTCGCCTGCATGGAGCATTCATCGTCGCGCTCCGCTGCCGATCTTGCCGCCGGCCTGCTGGCCGAGGTCGACCGCTTCGCCGAAGGCGCGGGACAAGCCGATGACATCACCGTCCTCGCCCTGAACTGGCATCATGCCCTTGTCGACGGGAGCTCACTCATGCTCGACCTGACCATCCATGCATCCATGGACGATGTCTTCGACACGCTCGATCGCTGCGACACTTCGCTGCGCGAGCGAGACGTGTCGCCGGCGGTGCGCGACGACATCCGGCTCGTGCTGGAGGAACTCATGGTCAACATGGTGCAGCACGGCCACGCCGGCGGCGCCGACCGCAAGATCGAACTGCACATGCGTCTCGGCGACGACGCCGTATCGATCGAGCTGCACCACGATGGGCAGCCGTTCGATCCGCTGCAGGCGCCCATACCCCCGCTCACCGGTGACCTGGCAGACGCCGAAGAGGTGGGAGGGCTTGGCATCCATCTGGTGCGCGCCATGGCCAGCGAACTCAGCTACAGCCATGACGAGCACGGCAATCACTTGCAGCTACGTTTCCTCCACCCCGCACGACCGGAGCCGGACCATGACCTTCAGCCTGAACGTTGAAAACGAGTCACCCAGCCGTACGATCCTCCATCTCCATGGACGGCTCGACGCCCAGACCTTCAACGACTTCGATCTGGCCATGCTGGACGTGCTGCCGCGCCTTCCCGAGGAAAGCACGGTCGTGCTGGATCTTTCCGAACTCGAGTACATCAGCAGCGCCGGCTTGCGCAGCATCGCCAAGATCCGTCGAACGATGCGCGCACGCAACGGACACACGCTGCTGCTCAATCCCCGGCCTCAGGTGCGCAAGGTATTCGACATCGTGAAAGCGGTTCCGGTGAACGAGGTGTTCGCCAACGCGCAGGAACTCGATGCGTATCTCGATCGCATGCAGCGCCAGATCACCGGCGAGGAACCGACCAGCGATCGCTGAGCGGTGGGGGCATACCGTGGTGAGGTAGCTGAGTCGGAGCTCACTATCTACAACTTCGTGCCTACCGCCGGTCGTTGCGACGACCGGCTGAATCCCCACTCGAAAGCGGCGCTTTCAAAAACGCCAAACGGCCATTCCGCGCCCGATCAGATCGGATCGTCGATCGACTTGGCGAGGCCGGTGAAAAGTCTCGGGCCGGTCTCGGTCATGTGCCAGCAGTCTTCCAGACGGATGCCAAATTCGCCGGGAATATAGAGCCCGGGCTCGTCGGAAAAACACATGCCCACCGCCAGCGGCGTGGCATCGCCATGCACGAGATAGGGCGACTCGTGGCCGTCCAGGCCGATGCCGTGGCCGGTGCGGTGGGGAAGGCCCGGCAGCTTGTAGCCGGGGCCCCAGCCTTCCCTTTCGTAGTAGCCGCGCACAGCGTCGTCGATGGTGCCCACTGGCGTGCCCAGCTTGGCGGTGGCCAATGCGATCTCCTGGCCGCGCTTGACGGTGTTCCAGACCTTTCGCTGTTTCGCCGTCGGCTCGCCCATCACCCAGGTGCGCGAGATATCCGATTGATAGCCGTGCACGGTGCAGCCCACGTCCATCAGGATCACCGAGCCTTCGTGCAGGGTCTGCGGCTGATGCGAACCGTGCGGATAGGCGCTGGCCTCGTTGATCAACACCAGCGCGAACTCCGGTGCGCCACCCAGTGCTTCGGTGGCGGCGTTCATCATGGTGGCGATCTCGTCCGGGCGCATGCCCGAGCGGACATGGCCATGCACGTAGCGCAGCGCCGCCAGGGTGACGTCGTTGGCGGTCTGCATCAGCGCGAGTTCGGCCGGGGTCTTGATCAGACGGACGGCTTTGACCAGGGCGTCGCCGGAAACCACACGGTAGGCTCCCGCGCTTGCTTCGCGCACTCCATCGACGATGAACAGGCGCGTGGTGGATTCGAAGGCGATCGGCTCGGAGGTCACGCCGCGATCGCGAAGCGCAGCCACGATGAGGGCGAACGGGTTCTCATGTTCGTTCCACGGCCGCACATCGTCGCCCACCGCCAGGGTCTCGCGGATCGAAGGCTCTTCGAAGGCCGGCGTCACGACGACAACGCCACCGCGGGCCGGAATCACCGCGGCCGTCGTGCGCTCCGAACGGTGCCACTGGATGCCCGTGAAGTAATCCAGGCTCGAGCCCGACTCCAGGATCAAGGCACCGATCTTCTGCTCGACCATCAGCCGTTGCAGCTTGGCGATCCGTGCCCTGCGCTCTTCCACCGAAATCGGCTTGGCGCCGGTGGTCATGGAGGTCAATCCGGCCAACGCGTTGGGCGCGGCAGGGCTGGCTTGCGCCGACTGGCCGCGCAACAGAGCGGCCGTGGACACAGCGGCAGTGGCAGCTACCGCTCCCGTGAGAAAGTCGCGACGACGCATGGAGACTCCGGACCGATGTTAAGGGTGCTTCGCAGTATGAGGCCAGCGTTGGCTACGCGGCTACTGCCCAACCTCGCGTCGATGGCCCGGCCCATGGCTGGCCATTGAAAGGCCGTGGCGCAGGACGGCGCTGCTTTCATTCAACGCCTGATTCGAATCCGGGTTCCTTCACGAGAGCCACGCTGCCGAATCGGCCGCACGTCTCACTGGCAGGCTCGCCGTGTTCAACGGAGCGACGAGTCGTCGTCCGCCCTGTTGAGCCCGTACGCGTGCAGATAGCCGTCCGAACTGGATAGCGACAATTCAAAGCGGCCGAAGGCCTGCTTGCTCACCGCGGGAAACCGGCCTTCCCGTTCGTTACGCTCGACTTCTGCAGTCAACTGGTCTACCAGATCCGCAACATCCTGTTCGCGCTCGCCGCTCATCCCCGCGAGCAATCCGGTAATGACCGCCTCCCGCTGCTCGGCTTTGACCTGCGTGTCGTCATTGACGGAAGCCAGGACAACGACCTGGACCAGCGTGTGATCCGACAACGTACCGGTCACCTGCAAGTCTTCGCGCAATAGCGCCGTAAACGCGCGCTCATCCCCCGCGATGCGCTTGACTGCGGGGCGCAGTAAAACATGCAACTCCCTGTCGCCGGACAAGCGGTCGAAGCGTTCGGTGTACTCGCTCAAGGACATGCCAAGCGTCAGCACATGTTCCTCGCCACGCGACCGGGCAAGTGAACCGGGATTGGAGTTGTGCGCATGAGCGTCCAGCCCACCGCAGCAGTCGTGATGGAGGTGGCGGGTGATCAGCCAGTCAACCGAGAAGACCAAGGCCCATGTCACCAGTGGAATCAGCACGAAGGCGTAGTTTTCCTTGAGCATCCACTTGCGATGAACCGAACGTCTTTTTCGCCAGAGCTGATCGGCACAGAACAGCGATGCCATGACGAGCAATGCAACGACAAATATCACAATATGTCCCGATAGAACTGGCAGAGGCGAGCCAGCGCTGTGTTGGCTTCGAGATCGACGCGCTTACCTGGACTTGCCAGCGTCTGGTCTCCGGTATCGAAGAACGCCGCCAGTGGCTCTCGTCGAGCCCATCGCATCGGTTAAGCGGCGGGGCATGGTGCCACGTCAAATCGTTGTGGGGTACGTGCCCTTCGGCACGGTCCCGCAACGACGCGCGGCGCCACTGACTCTCCATCGAGAAGACGTGTTCGACTTTGTTCAAGTCTCGCGACGAGCTGCAGAAGAGGTCGGATCTCTTTTCATCCTGGCCGTCGCCTGTGATCGCTGCGCGTTCGGTGTCACGGCGTCAAGATCATCAAGCGAGATCGCGTTCTTCGCCGCATCAATCGACTGCGGTGACGCGGGTTGAAGCGGCCTTTCCGTGGCGAGTGCCTGGTTGCGCAGCACAAAGGGACGCATGCGCTCTTCGTAACGATCGAAGGCCGCACCATGATCGCCATTTCCTCTGGAAAGTTCGTTAGCCATAACATAAGCGCCCACCAACGCGAGGCTGGTGCCTTGACCAGAGAGTGGCGACGCGCAATAGGCCGCGTCGCCCAGCAGGGCGATTCGTCCGGTCGACCAGCGTGGCATGTGGATTTGCGCCATGACGTCGGTGTAGAAGTCTTTGGCTGCCCACATCGCCTCGACAATCGCCGGCGTCTTCCAGCGCAGGTGTCCGACTCGCTCGGCCGCGCGGTGCTTTTGCCAATCGACATCGTCAATGCCGCGACCCGCACCATCGGCGGCATAACCCAGGGTAATTCTTAGTTCGCTATTGTTGCGGACGGGATAGATGCCATAACCCGCGTCGCCGCCGCGTAGCCATACCTGCCAATCCTTGAGCCCCAAAAAGTTGTCCGTGCTGAAGATCGCGGTCTGCATGCCGAGTGGGGCCAGGCATTGATCTTCGTCGCCAAAGCACAACGCACGCACCCGCGAGTGCAGACCATCGGCCCCAATGACCAGATCGAAATCGCCGGCTGATGCGTGCTCAAAGGTGACGCGAACGCCATCGGCCTTCTGGTCGATGGTGCGAATCGAATCGCCGAAGATATAGCGGGAGCTGTCGCTTATGCGCTCGTAGAACAGTTGCGCCAGGTCTTCGCGAAGTAGCTCCACGTCATCGCCGTCAAGCCGGCCGCTACTGAAGGTCATTTCGGTCGATCGGCTGATCTCGTCGCCGTCGCCATCGAGCACTGACATGCCGCGCATGCGCGTACGCATGCTCCGGACTTTCCTGCCAAGACCCATCTTCGCCACGACCTTCAACGCGACACCACGGATATCCACGGCTTGCCCACCGAGCCGCAGCACCGGTGATCGCTCGATCAGCGTCGTGTCAAAGCCGCAGTGATTCAACCAATACGCCAGCGCGGAGCCGGCAATGCCGGCTCCTGAAATGAGCACCTTTTTCATCAACGTCCTATGGCGCGACATGCGCTCTGATGGAAAACCGGCGCGGGCGCCGCCCGATCGCCGCATGTACGATGTACAAGCCAGCATGTCCCGCGCCACCTATCCGATCAATGTGGCTAATGGGCTGGAACAGATCTAAGATCCGGGCCCATCTGTACTAGCTCAGTTAAGGGCAGCGAAATGCCACTGAAGGACCCACCTCCGTATTTGCTCATGGCGGCGGCGCTCAAGTCGAAGATGGCCGACGGAGCGTTGCGTCCGGGTGACCGGTTGTCGTCGACCCGACAGCTCGCGCGCGAATGGAACGTGGCTCTGGCCACCGCCACCAAGGCGCTTACGTTGTTGCGTCATGAAGGGTGGATCGTGGCACACGCGCGTAGCGGCACCACGGTGGCTACGCCGGTCCAAGCGGCGCCGAAGCAGCGGCAGCCGAATCAGCCCGCCTCCGAGCAGGAGCTCACGCGCGAGCGCGTCGTTCAAACAGCCATCGAGATCGCCGATCGCGAAGGGCTCAGCGCCATAACGATGCGGGGCATCGCTGCAAGGCTGGGTGTGGCCACCATGTCGCCGTACCGATTCGTGGACAGCAAAGAGTCGCTGATTCTCTTGATGGCGGATGCCGCCTTTGGCGAACTGGCGCCGCCAGCCCGTGGCGCGTTGAACTGGCGGGAGCGGCTGACGTGCAGCGCACGCATCTTATGGGAGCTCTACACCCGGCATCCATGGCTGGCGAATATCCATACGCTGACCCGTCCCTTGCTGCTTCCCCATCTGATGGCGCACGCCGAGGTCGTGTTCGATGCACTGGAACCCTGCCGCCTCGATCCTGCCACCACCATGCACCTGCATATCGTGCTCTACGGCTACGTGCATGGTTTGGCCATCCATATCGAACGCAAAGCGCAGGCAGAGGCGAGCACGGGCTTGTCTGACGAGGCATGGATGGACGCGCAGGCCAACGCGTTTTCAAGCCTTATTGCGTCGGGACAATATCCGGCGTTCACCCGTTTGATCAGTCATTTCAAGGGTGGCTACGATCTGAAGTTGGACGAACTGTTCGAGTTCGGCCTCAAGACGCTGCTGGATGGCTTTGCGGGAACGATCGACCGGCGGCGGGCGAAGCCGGGTCGTGCCATGCAGGCATGATCCCGGCGGCCCGGTATTCGCTTATTCCCGCTTAGTTGAAGCCCTTCTGCACCTGCACCCATACGCGGGTCTTGGTATCGGCGTTCTGCAGCAGGTCAGGCGTTGCGCCGATCTTGTGGGCAGCGGATGCGGCGATAACCCAGTCACCCGAAACGGCCCAGTGCAGGCCCAGGCCCGCGCTGCTCAGGCGACCGCTGTTCACACCGGTGGAAAAGGGGTTCTTGTAGACCTCCACGCGGCCGGTGTCGGCAAACACCGTGCCCTGGAAGCGGCCCGGGATGCCGGCGAAACCGAAATCATGGCGGTATTCGACAGTGAACAGGTTGCCTTCGGACCCGGAAACCGCGCCGGTGTCGTAGCCGCGCACGGTGTTGGCGCCGCCGAGGAAGAACTGCTCGGACGTGTCCAGGTTCTTGTTCGCCCATTGTTGCGTATAGCCGGCATACAGCGCGTCGTTGGCGCCGAGCTGCTGCAGGCGCGACACCGACACGCTGTACTTGGTGTAGGAGCCCTGCGTCTGCGACGTGATGGTGTCGATCAGTTCGGCGAGATCGTCGGTAAAGTCCACTTTGCCGCGGGAAACGCTGGCATTGAAGTTGGTCACACCATGGCTGTCGCGCTGGTCGCCCGCCAGCGACGCCGTCCACACATTGGCTTGGCGATCGTTGTCGATCTGCACCAGACCCAGGTCGTCCTTGAGCAGCTTGTGATCGAATTCCAGCTGCCCGTACAGGTTGCCCGCCGTATTGCGAATGAACGGCTGGGTCAGCGTGACACTGCCCACCAGCGCCGAACCATGGGCATCCAGTGCCGAAAGATCGTCGCCCAGGTGATAGTGCAGCGCCGAGACGCCCGCACGCAGGGTCGTGCCCTGCCCGTCCAACAGGTAGCGATAGCCGCCCTGCACATAGTTCATGCCGCCGCCGGAACTGAGCGCGTTGAAGTCGAGCAGGTCGCCGCGATGCAGCAGGCCGTTGACGTCGAAGCTGCCGCTGACGCGCGCGCGTCCCGTGTACTCGTTGCCGAAATCGTCCAGGCCTACCGTACCCGTATAACGCGGCGCGGAATTCACATCGACGACCAGATCCGAGGTGCCCGGCTGATCGCCCGGGCGGATGGCTGAACTGCTCTGCGCGCCGGGAATATCCGAAAGCAGCAGCAGGCTGCGCTCCAGCGTGGCGTTGGAAACAGGCTGGCCCGGCTGCAGCGCCGCGAGTGCGGAACGCAGCGTGATCTCGCTGACGGCGCTGTTGTTCTGCAGCACCACCTTGCCATAGCGGGCTTCGACCACGGCAATCGTCACGACGCCGCCCTTGAGCGTCTGCGCCGGCACGTAGACGCGCACCAGCGGATAGCCCGCCTTGAGATAGGCCGTGCTGATGCGATCGGCAAGCGTATCGAGATCGTCCAGCGTCAACCGCTTGCCCTCGCTGTCGGCCACCAGCGCATGGAGCTTGTCGGCAGGCAGCAAGCTATTGCCTTCGATCTGCACGCCATTGACCTGGAACGCATGCGCATCCTTGGCGTGCTCGTTCGTTGGACGGGCCATGCGCAAGTCCAGGTCGGACGGTGGCACGGTCGACGGCTGTTGCGGCACCTGCTGCATCAACAAGCCTGCGTTGGGGATCTGCGCGGGAATGCCTGGCAATGCCTGGGCGTGGGCAGCACCCGAGCAGGCGAGCGATATGGCAAAGGCGAGCGCGCCTGAACGCGCTGCGGGACGGGACTTGGTCGGCATGTTCTTTATCTGGAGAAGTTGGGATGTCATGGAGTCGCCGCGACGCGACGCGTGGCTGCAGCCGCTCACGGCAGAGCCTGCACGGGCATGCGCACGCCGCCGTCGACCACTCGCAGCGCCATGCCCGAGGTGAAGTCGTCACGCGAGCGGTTACGCTCCAACGGCTCATGCTGCCGCTTCTTGTTGCCGGTGTGAGCGCCCACGGTGTCCTGATCGGCCAGCCCGTAAGGCGTCGCCAACTCGGATGGCCCCAGCACGCTTTGCTGTTGCGCAAGCACACCATCGCCTATGCCGAACGCGGAGGGGCGTGCGCCCGTGATGTCGGCATCGGTCATGGCGGTGGTGCTGGTCAACGTATAGTTCGCGGCATCCGCGCCACTGAGCTGGATGCCGGTCACCATCACCGGCTTGCCATCGCCCACGTTGGGATTCTGGAAATTCGCGGCGCCATCGGCGAACTGCAACGTATCGCCCGAGAGAACGCCACCGCTGCCCAGGATCACCTGGTCGCGCGTGCTGCCGTCGAACATCTTGTTGCTGCCGGTCGCCGTCACCGTGATGGCCATCGGCGTGATGCTGAGTACGTCGGTGCCGCCAGCCAGCGTGTAGTTACTGGCCAGACCACCGTTGTCGCCGTCGGCTAGCGCCAGCGAACCCAGATCGGCGAACGCCTTGTGGTTGCCCACATTCTTGTCGCCGACATGGCCGGCACCGGACAGATTCACCGTTTGGCCCTGGAGGCCGCTGAGCACGCCGTCATGACCGAACAGGCCGGCATCCGCCGCCACGGTGCCGTCGTACACGCGCGTACCGGTGAGGCTGAGCACATACGGCGTGATGTTGGCCTGTGTGCTCGTACTCGTGCTGCTCAGTGCGTAGTTGCCGGCATCGGCGCCGCCGGCGGTAAGACCCACTACCGTTACCGTCTTGCCGGTGGCGGCATTGGCATCGGAGAAGGTCGCCGAGCCATAAGCAAAGCTCACCGTATCGCCCGCCAATACGCCCGCGCTGCCGAGCGAGGTCACCGTGGCGCCGGCGGTGGTGTCGTACACCTTGTTGGCGGCGGTCGCAGCCACGCCGATCAGCTTGGGCGTCACGTTCGCCGTCAAGCCGGCGGCCGTGGTGAACGTGTAGTTGCCGGCATCGGCGCCAGCGATGGTCATGTCCGTGGTCACAGCCTTGCCGCTGCCCACGTTCTTGTCCTGCAACGTGCCCTGCGTGTCGTTGTTCAACGTCACCTGATCGCCATTGAGCAGGCCCACCAGACCTGCCCCGCTGAGGCTGACAACGGTGGTGCCGTCGTAAACGCGATCGTTCGCCACGGCGACGGCGCCCAGTGCCTTGGGCGTAATGCTCAGCAGGTCGCTACCGCCGCTCAGCGTGTAGTTGCCGGCGAGGCCGCCGTTGCTGCCGTCGGCAAGCGCGAGCGTGCCCAGATCGGCGAACACCTTGTTGCTGCCCACGTTCTTGTTGCCCACATGGCCGGTGCCGCTCAGGTTCACCGTCTCGCCGTTGAGGCCGGAGAGCACGCCGTTGTTGCCGAACAGGCCGGCATTCGCGTTCACCGTAGCGTCGTACACGCGCGTGCCGTTGAGGTCGAGCACGTAGGGCGTGATGTCGGCCTGCGTCGTGGTCGTTGTGCCGACGAGCACATAGTTGCCCGCATCGGCACCGCTGGTGGTGAGGCCCCTCACTGTCACCGTCTTGCCATGGGCGGCATTGGCATCGGCGAAGTTCGACGCGCCGTAGCCGAAGTTCACCGTATCGCCCGCCAGTACGTCCGCGCTGCTCAGCGAGGTCACCGTCGCACCGGTGGTGGTGTCATAGACCTTGTTGGCCACCGTGGCCGTTACCGCAACGGTCTTCGGCGTGATGTCGAACAGATCGACACCGCCCGCCAGCAGGTAGTTGCTTGCCAGGCCACCGTTGCCGCCATTGGACAGCGCAAGCGTGCCCAGGTCGACGACCGTTTTACCGGTGCCGACATTCTTGTCGCCCACATGACCTGTTCCGTTCAGATCCAGCGTCTCGCCATTGAGGCCGTCAAGCACGCCGTTGTTGCCGAACTGGCTGGCATCCGCGTTCAGCGAGCCGTCGTACACGCGCGTGCCGTGGAGATCGAGCACGTACGGCGTGATGCTCGCAAAGGTCGTGGCGGTGGTGCTGTTGAGCGTGTAGTTGCCCGCATCTCCGCCGCTGGCCGTCAGGCCGGTCACCGTCACCGTCTTGCCGTTGGCGGCATTGGCGTCGGAGAAGTTCGACGTGGCGAAGCCAAAGCTCACGTCGTCGTTGCCAATCAGCCCGCTGCTGCTCAGCGAGGTCACGCTGGCGCCGGCCGTGGTGTCGTACACCTTGTTGGCCGCTGCGGCAGTGACATCGATGCCTTTCGGCGTGATGGTGAGCGAGTCGTTGCCACCCATCAGGGTGTAGTTCTGCGCCAGGCCACCATTGCCGCCATCCTGCAGCGCAAGCGTGCCCAGGCCGGTGAGCAGCTTGTTCTGGCCCACGTTCTTGTCGTTGACCTGTCCGCCGCCCACCAGGTTGATGGTCTGGCCGGCAATGCCGGTCAGTACGCCATTGGCGCCGAACGCTCCCGCATCGGCGCCGGTGGTGCCGTCATAGACGCGAGTGCCCGACAGATCCAGCACCACAGGCGTGATGGCGGCGTGGGTCAGCGCGGTCGAATTGATGGTGTAGTTGTTGGCGTCGGTGCCGCTCTTGGCAATGCCGATGACCGTGACGTCCTTGCCGCCGGCCGCATTGGCGTCGCTGAAATCGGCAGCGGCAGCCGTGAACGAGATCGCATCGCTGCCGAGTACACCGTTGCTGGTCAACGACGTGACAAAGGCGCCCGTGGTCGTGTCGTACACCTTGTCGGCCACCGTGGCAGCCACGGTGATGGCCAGCGGCGTGATGTTGGCGGTGGTCGTGGTGTTGGCGGTATAGGTGTAGTTGCCCGCGTCGGCGCCGTTGAGCGAACTGCTCAGCGACACGACCTTGCCATTGTTGACGTTCTTGTCGCTAAACGTGCCGCTGGTGTCGAAGCCGACGGTATCCCCAGCCAACACCCCGCTCAAGCTGCCGTGGGTGACGGCCGCGGCGGTGGCGTCGTAGACCTTGTTGTCAGCCGCGATGCTGCCGGTGATCGCCAGCGGAGTGATGTCCAGCGTGGACGAACCGATCTGGTAGTTGCTTCCCAGCGAGCCGTTGACGCCATCGAGCGCCATATCGCCCGCGCCATTGAATACCTTGCCGTTGGCTACCTTCTTGTCGGCCACGCTCGAGTCGCCGACGAGGAGCAGCTGCTCTCCGTTGACGCCATTGAGGAGACCGCTGCTGCCAAACAGCGTCGAAGCGACGTCGATGTTGCCGTCGTAGACGCGGCTGGCATGCAGATCGATGGTGTATGGCGTGATGTTGGCCGTGGTCGTGGTGCTGTTGTTCTGCAGGTCGTAATTGCCGGCATCGGTGCCGTTGATGGCGATGCCGCCCACGTTGATGGTCTTGCCAGTGCCCACGTTCTTGTCGGTGAACGCGATGGAGGTGCTGGAAATGATGAGGTTGTCACCAGCAATGGCATTGCTGGTGTAGGTCAGGCCCGGATCGTTAGTCGTGCCGTCGTACACCTTGGTGGCGCCTGCCGCGCCCACGGACAGCGCCCGTTTGCCGATATCGGCCAGCGCGCTGCCGTTGGTGAAGATGTAGTTGCCGGCATCGCCGCCGCTGATGCCCATGTTGCCGGTCACGGTCTTGTTGGTGCCGACATTCTTGTTGTCGAACGTGCCGGCGGTCGCATTGGTCAGCGTCACGTCGTCGCCGGCGATCAGGCCGCGATTGCCGTTGGCCGCCTCCAGCAAGGCATTGGCCAGCACGGCATTCGTGTTGCCGTCGTAGGTCTTACCGTTCGCTACAAAACTCGCGGTAAGACTGCGCTGGGTAATGTCGTAAACGTCGAAACCGCCGTCCAGCGTGTAGTTGCTCGACAAGCCGCCATTGCTGCCATTGCCCAGCGACATACCTAGGCCGTTATGCCAGCTGATCGTGGTCGCATCCTTGAGGCCGAGCTGGAAACTGCCGCTGAGCTGCAACGTTTCGCCGTTGACGCCATTGACCACGCCGCCATTGAAGGTGCTCGCATCGGCGGTGGTGGTGCCGTCATAAACGCGCGTGCCGTTCAGATTGACCACATACGGGGTGATGGCAGCCGTGGTGGTGAGCGTGGTGTTGTCGACCACGTAATTGCCCGCGTCGGCACCGGTCTTGTTCACGCCGGTAACGGTGACGGTCTTGTTGCTGGCCACGTTCTTATCGTCGAACGTAGCCGAACCGAAACCGAAGTTGACCGTATCGCCGCCGATCACGCCCGCGCTCTGCACGGTGGCGCCCGCGTCGGCTGTCGTGGCGTCGTACACTTTGTCCTTGCCGGTGGCGCTGACCGTGATATGCAGCGCGCTGATCGTCGCCGACGAAGTGCCATTGGTGAAGACGTAGTTGTCCGCGTCATTGCCGCCGATGGACATGTCGCCGGTGACGGTCTTGCCGGTGCCGACATTCTTGTCGCTGAAGTGCCCCGACGTGGTGTTGTTCAAGCTGACGTCGTCGCCCGCAATGAGGCCGCGGTTGCCGTTGGCCGTTTCCAGCGTGGCACCGCTCAGCACGTCGTTGACGGTTGCGTCGTAGGTCTTGTCACTGGCCAGGAAGGACGCCGTGATCTGGCGCGGGGTAATGGTCACCCAATCGATGCCGCCCGCCAGCGTGTAATTGCTGCCCAAGCCACCGTTGCCGCCATTGGTCAGCGCGAGCGAACCCAGGCTGGTGAACGACCACTGCTCGCCGACATTCTTCGTCGCCAGCGAACCGCTGCCGGCGACGCCCAGCGTTTCGCCGTTCACACCCTGCAGCACGCCAAACAGCGAACCGTCCGCGACCAGGGTCCCGTCATAGACACGGGTGCCGGTGAGGTTGATCACCTTCGGCTGGATGATGCCGTTGTTGCCCGAGCCGGTGGTCGGCAGCACATAGTTGGTGAGATTGGTGCCGCTGTTGGCGAGGAAGTCCGAGGTCACCAGCGTCGACACCACGCCCAGGCCTGTGCCGACGTTCTTGGTGACGTAGTTGGCCGTGGCCGACTGCGGAATGCTGGCGCCATCGCTGCCCACGAAGCCCACGAGGTCATAGTCGGCCGCGGTCAGCGTGGCCGAGTCGGTGCCGTCGTAGACCTTGGTCGGGCTGCCGATGATTGTCGCGATCAACTGCTTGGGATTGATGTCGGCGGCAAGCCCCTGCGGCTGCGTCAGCTGATAGTTGCCGGAGCTGGCGCCATTGAGCGCGAAGCCGCTCACGCCAACACCGAGGTTGTTGCCGGCGTTGGCCGTCACGAACTGGCCGCCCGCTGCGCTGCCGTCGAAACCCACGGTGTCGCCCGCGAACACGCCGTGCAACGCCGCGTTGCCCGCGATGTTCAGCGACGCGCTGGTGTTGCCGTCATAGGTCTTGTCGTTGGCGGTCACGCCGCTCAGCGTGAGCACGGCCCTGGTGATGTTGGCCACCAGGCCGTTGACCGGCTGCAGAAGGTAGTTCGCCGACTCGCTGCCGGTGATCTGGAAGCCCGTCGCATTCACCGTCAGGCCGTTGCCCACGTTGGCCTGGGTGAAGTTGGCCGCGACCTGGGAAAGATTCAGCGCCACCTTGCTTGCATCGCCGGCGTCGGTATCGACCAGGCCGGCCAGGCCGATGTTGGCCATGTTCAAGCTATCGGCGGTGGTGGTGTCGTACGAGCGATTGGTGGCGAAGATGCCGGTGATGAACAACGGCGCCTGATTGATCGTGCCCGCACCCACCGCACTGCTGGCGATGCTGTAGTTGCTCAGGCTGGTGCCGCTGTTCACCAGGTAGTTGCCGGGGGTCAGTGCCGCCGAGACCGTCCGCGCACCGGCGTCGGGTGCGTCGTAGCCGGAGGTGGCGCTCGGATTGATCGAGCCGCCCTCGCCCGTCGCCCAGCCAGTGATCTGGAAGTTGCTGCTGTTGAGCGCAACGTCGGTGCTGCCGTTGTAAACCTTGGTCGGGTTGCCGACGATCGACACCAGCAGTTGCCTGGGTGTGATGTTGCCCACGCCCAGCACCGGATTGACGATCTGATAGTTGCTCAGTTCCTGCTGCGTGGTGCCGTTGGTGCCGGTCAGGTCGGTGATCGCCAACTGTGCGGACAGCGGGATGTTGGTGCCCACGTCCTTCTGACCGAAGCTGGCGTGGATGCCATCGTTCACCACCGCGCTGTCGTTGTTGACGAAGCCGCTCAGGGTGAAGTTTGCACTGTTGAGAATGATGCCGGTGGTGCCGTCGTACACCTTGCTGGCATCGACGATGCCGGCGTTGAGCACGAACGCGCCGGTCAACGGCGCGGGCGTGATGCTGCCCGAGCCAGTCCAGATGCTGGGCAGGATGTAGTTGGACAGCAGCGTGCCGCTGCCCGCCGCGAAATCGGCCGCCGGCAATACGCCGGCCGTGATACCGCGTGCCCCGGCATTGGGATTGTCGTAGGTGCCAGCGACGGTGCCGCTGAAGTTGGCGGTAATGCTCTGGCCCGGTATGAAACCGGTGAGCTGGAGGTTGGATGCGCCCAGCGCGGCAACCGGCGTACCGTCGTAGACCTTGCTCGGGTTGTTGACGATCAAGCCACTGAGCTGCAGCGGATCGATCTTGCCCAGATTGCTGCCGACCACGGTCGGCGCAAACGTGTAGTTGGACATCGAGGTGCCGCTGTCGGGCGTGAAGTCCGACGGCTGCAACCTCGCGGTCACCGTGATCCCACTGCCTGCATTGGCGGTGGCATAGCTGGCCGAACTCTGCGACACCACGGCATTCTGGTTGCCGATAAAGCCGCTGATGCTGAAGTTGCCCGAACCCAGGGTGACGGCGTTGGTGCCGTCATAGGTCTTCTCGGGCGTACCGATCATGCCGATGGTCAGCAGCGCCGGGTTGATGTTGCCCAGCAGCGTGGGCTGGATCAGCGTGTAGTTGCCCGCAGCACCGCCTGCCAGCGCAAAACCGCTCGACGTCACGGTCAGGTTGGTGCCGGCGTCGGTCTGGCCGAACGCAGCGTTGGCGCCGGCACTGTTGAGCGTGACGTTGTCGCTGCCCACGACGCCGTCGAGCACGGCATTGGCGGTGTTGAGCGTGGCCGAAGCGGTGTTGTCGTAGGTCTTGTTGTTGGCGATGACCTGATCGATGGTCAAGGCCTTGGGCGTGATATCGGCCGTGAGGTTGGTCGGCGCAATCAGCTGGTAGTTGCTCGCCTTGCCACCCGACAGCGCGAAGCCGCTCAGGGTCACACCGAGGCCATTGCCCACGCCGGTTTGCTGGAACGCGCCAACCACGCCGCTGGTATCGAGCGTCACCTGGCCCGCATCCGGCGCAATGACGCCAAACAGTTTGGCGCCGCCCGTCACGATGGAGTCGGCGTTGGTGCCGTCGTATACCTTGTTGTTGGCCAGCAGCCCGCTCACCAGCAGCGGTGCCTGGGTGATCAGGCCCATGCCGGTGGCGGTCGTCGGCAACAGGTAGTTGGACAGATTGGTACCGCTGTTGGCGGTGAAGTTGGTGACGGAGAAGCTGGCGTTCACCGCCTGCGTGCCCGCGTCGGAACCGCCGTACGCGATCGAACTCGGCTGCTTGACCGTGGCGCCCTGCGTACCGACGAAGCCATCGATCTCGTAATTGGACGAAGAAAGCGTCGCGGTGGTGGTGCCGTCGTAGACCTTGGTCGGATTGCCGACGATCTGCGCCGTGAGCTGCTTCGGTGTGATCTGACCGATCTTGGCGCTCACCGGCGAACCGATGAGCGTATAGCCGAACACCTGCACGCCGTTGTTGGCGAGCATGAAGTTGGCCATGCTGGCCGGCGACGTCACGTTGATGCCGGACGCCGCATCGCTGGAGGCATAGGTGCCGGTGGCCGAGACGATGGCATCACCGCCCAGCAGGCCGGTGCTGGCGAAGTTGCTGCCATTGAGCAGCGCGGTCGTGCCGCCGTCATAGACCTTGCTGGTGCTGCCGGTGAGGCTGTTGATCTGCAGCGTCGGCGCGATGCTGTAGACCAGCGCGTTGCCGGCACTGGCCAGCGTGGCACCCAAGGTCGCGTTGTATTGGATGAAATTGGCGGTCAGGCCATTGAGCGTATTGAGCGTGGGATCGACGCTGTAGAGCGTCCAACGACTGCCCAGCGCGCCCGCGGCGGCGTTGGCGTTGTTGACGAACTTGCCCGCTTGCACGGTGGCTCCGGTGCCCGCCGACAGACCGCCTGTGCTGCCGATGGTCAACGTACCGCTGGCGGCATTCATCACGATGCCGCCCGTGCCGCTCACGGCGGCGTTGACGTTGATGTTGCGGAACGCATCGAGCTCCAGCGTGGCCGCCGCATTGTTCCAGTTGATGGCCGCGTTGACGTTGATGTCGCCATTGCCTGCCGACTGGTCGGAGCCGGAGGTCGTTTCGGTGACGCTGGTGCCGCCGTTGAGCGACATCGAAATGGCGTTGGCGGCGGCACTGTCGATGGTCAGGTCGGCGGGATCCACCAACCAGGTGCCGGCCTTGCCCTGCGGTGCCACTGCGGTGATGTTGGCGTCGCCCGCCAGCTGGAAATGCGCGGCCGAGGTTTCGATCTTGCCGCCGTCGCCACCTTGCGGCGCGCTCGCATCGATGGTGCCGCCTACCTGCACGGTGCCCGCTTCCATGCCGCCAAGCAGGGTGATGGTGCCGTCGTGGTCTTGCACGCTGTGCGCTTGCACGGTGCCGGTGTTGTTCACCACGCTCGCCACCAGCGACGCGCGCGCACCGGCGGTCATCAGCACGTTGCCGCCATCGGCGACGATCAGCTGACGATTTTCCACCAGGCTCTGCACGGTGTTTTCGTCCACCACCAGGTGCATGAGGTGGTTGTCTTTGAAGGTCAGGGTGACCGCGGTGCCGCCGGCCAGCGCCACCGTGCCCAGCTGCGCGCGGATCACGCCCTGGTTGGAGACGTCGTTGCCGATCAGGGCGACATAGCCACCCGGCGCCGCGGTGATGCTGCCCTGGTTGACCACCTTGCCACGACCGTTGCCGGCGAAACGCACAGTGCCGGAACCTGCGGTGCTGTCATCGAGGTCGAGCGTGGAGGCGACGATGCCGCCCACATTGACCTGTGCGTTCTGGCCGAACAGCACCCCGTTGGGATTGATCAGCCAGACCTGTCCATTCGCGTTGAGGTGACCGTCGATCTCGCTGGCGGTGTTGCCCAGGATGCGGTTCACCGCGATCGAACTCGCGCCGGGCTGGACGAAGTTCACCGTCTGCCCGCTGCCGATGTCGAAGTTCTGCCAGTTGAGCGACAGCATCTGGCTGTTCTGCTGGATGGTGGTGACGTTGCCGGACTGCTGGATCTGGCCCGAGCCGGAAATCACCTGTCCGCCGCCCGGCGCATTGGCTGCCTGGGCGAGTCCGGTCGTGCCTAGCGCGACCGAGAGCAGGGACAACATCAGGACACGAGGTCCGATCGCATGGCGGCGAGCGCCACCCTCGCTGTTGTTGGCCAGTTCCGATGCCGGAACCCAGGCTTTGAGCGTGCGGTTCCAACACAGACGATAGATATGGTTCATAGCGAAGTGCGTCCTGTTCTTCTGAAAGAGAGATCCGGACACACAGGGTCGCCACCCGGCCAAAAAGGCCAGGGAACAAAAACACGGGAGAACCACGCACACGGTCCACAAGGTGCGCGCACACACCGCCTCATCCGCGGATTTGCGGAAGGCGTCGATGCACTCACGTTGGTTCTTTCAACAATGGCCGGTTACTTCAGCCATTGCCCCCTGGTTCTGATAGGTCTGACGCCCCTGTTGTCCGATCCTCGCCGGTCCACGCCCTGCGATCGCAATGGCACTGACCGGCGGGCAAAGCTCCACGTTTGCCTGCTGTCGGCTGACTTACTTTGTCGGCCAGTTCTCATAGTAATTAAGACTTGCGTCACAAAAAAAGTGCCGAAGCCGCGGCGGATTGCCCCACCCCTCTTGCACACCATGCCTGTTCAGGTTAGCGCGGAAGCCTTGGCCTACCGAGGAATTCGCATGCTCGCGCACGCCGATTCGAAAGTTATTGCCGGATTGCCGCAACAACTTTTCGATCAGGCGAGATGGGGCGCAACGGCGAGATACGGCGCACGCGAGCTCAGGTCGAATGGACGCTTTGATCAGCTTTTTGGCGAACCCTTGGAGGCCTGATCTTCCTGCCCGCCGTCCTGCGCCGCATGCATGCGACGCACGCGCACCGTGCTGCCGCCCTCGTAGGTCACCACATAGGTGGAACCTTCGTGGGTCTGGTTGATCACGGGCTCGGGGTCGGTCAGGACGGCCTGTTTCAGGACATCCTGGTGATAGGCCGCCAGTTCGCCAGTGGGTATCAGCATCAGCGGAGGGCTGATCTGCTGGAAGGTGGTGAAGTGGCTGCCGCATTTCGTGGTGGTGGCGTCGGACTTGAACCAGCCCTGGCCGCAGCTCTGCCCCGACACTTCCGGCAACCGCTTCAGCCAGAGGAAATACTTGTTCTCATGCGTGATCCACACACGGTTGCGGCGCGTATCGTCGCCGCCGATATGGTCCGAGTTCCAATAGCGGACGATCGAGGCTTCGTGGCAATCCGCCGAGGCGCACTCCTGCAGTACCAGGTATTCGTTGTCCTGCAGGTGCACCGGCTCGATGCTGAGGATGTCGTCTTTCACCAGCGCCTGCGCGGGATACACCACCGACGGCATGCGTGGATCGACCCTGAAATCGCCGGAGATCAGATAACCGGCGTGGATCGATGAATACGGGGCCGTGACCTTGACGGCCGGCAGATCGGTCTGCGCCGCGGCAGCGAACGTTGCCAGCAGCAAACCACTCGCGATCAGTTGTTTCATAGGGCCTCCCAGCCATGCATGAAACGGGTCTTGCATCTTCATCCCAGCCGAAACGAACTAGGCGGCACCGGCCAACATGCCCTTCGCCAGCTGGCGCACGTAGTCGAGGAAACGCAGCTGCACGCAGTTCAGTGGACTGTCCGGCCGGTAGACCGCATACAGGACAACGTCCATCTGCAGTTTCAGTGCACGCTTCTGCACCGGTTCCTTGGTGCACTGCGCGGTGAACGGATCGACCAGCGCCACGCCGCCGCCCCGCGCGACCAGCGAGCACGCCAGCTGGTAGGTCTGCACCCAGACGCTGGTGCGTGGTGCCGGCTTGACCATCGACAGGTGGGTTTGCAGCATGGCGCCCAGCGCGTCCTGCACGGTGATGCCGATCATCGGCTGGTCGGCCAGCGCACTGAGCGACAGCGGCCGTTCCAGCTCGCGTTTCGGCCACCATCCGGGCGGTGCCACGGCCATGATCGCGGCGCGGCACAGCGGCTCCTGCAACAAACCGTGGTGACTGACGTCCTGCAGGGTCAGGCCGATATCGGCTTCGCGCAGCATCAGCGATTCGCACATCACCGCCGAGTGCTGGGTGAACAACTCGACCACGGTTTCGGGATAGGCCTTGCCCAATCGAACGATCGCATCGGGCACCAGGGCCTGTGCCAGCGTGGGCGTGCAGGTGACGCGCAGCGGCTGACTTTCCGGGCGCGTGATGCTGCCGGCCAGGCGCCGCAGGTCGTACAGATCGCGCATCAGCTTGTCGATCTGGTGGCGCATCAGCAGCGCCTGCTGGGTCGGTTGCAAGCGGCCCCGCACGCGGCTGAACAACGGGAAGCCCAGGTGGCTTTCGGCCTGCTGCAGGGCCTTGCTCGCGGCGGGCTGCGAGATGTTCAACAGGTTGGCCGCTCCCGTGAGACTGCCCGTGCTCAGGACCGCATGGAACAGCTCGATGTAACGGAGACGCATGTTCCGTTCCCCTCCCACCTCATCTGGCGATAGCTCGCGTCACGCGTGCCGAGGGAGGCGCTTGTGCACAGACCGCCCAACCACGCCAGGGCACCGTACGCGGATCGTACGGCGTCCACAACCGCCGGTTATGCCATATGCCCATCTTTTCATTGGCGACGCGCAACGGGCCGTGACTATGCTCGGGGCCATGCGGCAGGCCGTGCCGGACGCCTTTGCACGCTATCGTGCCTGCGCAGCGGCAAGCACTTCACGCCCGATTCCAGCGCGCAGCAGACCATCAGCAAACAAGGAGCGATTGCCGATGTCCGAGCAAGGCGAAGAAACCGCAGGCGCCAGGGCAAATCCGCCGTATCTGCTGTACCTGGGCAGCGCCACCGACGAGCTCTCCATCAAGACGGCGCGCGGATTGGCGCACTGGCGGCCGGCGCAGTGCCTTGGCCAGCATCGCCGCCCCGATTGCACGGTGAGCTTGGGTTTGCCCGACCTTGCGATCGCGCAAGGCCGGGCCAGCGGCGCGCACAGCATGGTCATCGGCGCCGCCAATGCCGGCGGCGTGATGGATGCGCAGACCATCGCCGATGCCATCGCCGCGCTCGATGCCGGCCTGCATGTCGTGTCGGGCCTGCATCAGCGCTTGCGCGACCAGCCCGAGATCGTGGCCGCGGCACGGCGAAATGGACTCACGCTGTTCGATGCACGGGCACCCCAGCCGGGCATCGCCGTGGGCACCGGCAAGCCGCGTCTGGGACGGCGCCTGCTTACCGTCGGCACGGATTGCTCGGTGGGCAAGATGTACACGGCGCTTGCACTGGAACAATCGTTGCGACGGCGCGGCCGTCCGGCGGATTTTCGCGCGACGGGGCAGACCGGCATCCTGATCGCCGGCTCGGGCATACCGATCGATGCGGTGGTCGCGGATTTCGTTTCCGGCGCGGCGGAAGCGATCTCGCCCGCGCGCGACGATGACGGGTGGGATCTGATCGAAGGACAGGGCTCGCTGTTCCATCCGTCCTTCGCTGGCGTGTCGCTCGGCTTGCTGCACGGCTCGCAACCTGACGCGCTGGTGCTGTGCCACGAACCGCCGCGGCGCCACATGCGCGGACTGCCCGATTATCCGATGCCCGATCTGGTGGCCTGCATGGAGGCCAATCTGGCCGCGGCACGCCTGACCAACCCGACCGTCAAACCGGTCGGCATTGCGCTCAACACGTCGCGCATGCAGGCACACGAAGCGGCGGCCACCTGCGAGCGGATCGGCGCATGGTTTGGACTGCCGTGCCAGGACCCGGTGAGCATGGGCGTCGAATCCATCACGGACCATCTCCTCGCCTGCTTCCCTGCGTGAGCCTATAGACTCGCCATGGCGGCCGACCAGGGTACTTGCGCGTGCTGACACTCGATTCGATCCAGACACTGGCCTGCGGCGGCCTGCTGCTGCTCGTCGGCTACGCCATTCGAAAACGCGTGCCGCTGCTCATGCGCTTCAGCATTCCCGCGCCGGTGATCGGCGGGCTGCTGGTGGCGTTGGCGATGCTGGTGTGCAGGCACTGGGGCATCACGCCGTTGCAGTTCGACACGAGCTTCGAGCAACCGCTGATGATCGCGTTCTTCACCGTGATCGGCTTCAACGCCAGCGCCAGTCTGCTCAAGGTCGGCGGCCGCCAGATTCTGATGTTTCTTGGACTGGCCAGCGGTCTGGCGGTTGTGCAGAACCTGCTCGGTATCGGCATGGCGAAGGCGTTTGGTTTACCGCCGCTGTTTGGCGTAGTCACCGGATCGGCCACCCTGGCGGGCGGTCCCGCCACCGGTCTGGCGTTCGCGCCGCTGTTCGCCAAGGCCGGCGTGCACGGGGCGCGCAGCGTGGCGCTGGCCAATGCAATGGCCGGCATCGTCTGCGGTTCCATCCTCGGCTCGCCGCTGGCGGCGCTGCTGATCGAGCGCCTCGGCCTCTATCCGGCCGCGGCGACACGAATCGACGCGGGCGAGCCAACGGCCACGGTAGCGACGGAGCCGGAGCGCCGCTTCATCGAGCCGGCGCATGCCGGACTCAAGAGCCTCGTCTTCATCCTGATCGCGATGGGTATCGGCGCGTGGATCAGCCAGGGCCTGGGCATGCTCGGACTGACCTTGCCCAGCTATATCGGCGCCATGCTGGCGGGCGCGGTCCTGCGCAACATCGACGATCACTTCCATTGGTTCGGATTGTCGGTCTGCAGCATGGAGCTGATCGGCAACGCGAGCCTCTCGCTGTTCCTGGTGGTGGTGCTGATGGACCTGCACCTGTGGGACCTGGCCGGTCTGGCGCTGCCCCTGCTGGTCAACCTGGTGTTGCAGTCCGTGCTGGTGGTGGCCTTGTGCTGCTGGCCGCTGCTGCAGCTGATGGGCCGCGACTACGATGCCGCCGTGATGGCCAGCGGCTTCACCGGCTTCATGCTGGGAACCACCGCCAACGCGATGGCCTGCATGAGCGCGCTGACCGAACGTTTCGGCCCCGCACCGCGCGCTTTCCTGGTTGCTCCCGTGGTCGGCGCGTTCCTGATCGACTTCACCAATGCGGTGATCATCACGGTGTTCGTCAACGTGTGGACGTGATCGCACGCAGAGCGCGCGTGCCATCCGTCATGCATCGATGCCGCATGTGTGCCACACCATAACCCGCAGTTATGGTGTGGCGAATTTTTTTCATTGGCGGCTCGCGCCTGACGACGACTACGCTCGATCGTGCACTTGAGCTGACCGGGGTTCGTTCAAAGCGCCACCTTCAACGTTTGCATTGCCGTGGACAGCCTCGGGCCGCCACGTCATGGCGCGTTGTCGGCGCGGCAGGCCACGTCGTATCCAAGCATCCGATTTCGCATCACCTGCCGGTGGGAGCGGCCGTGGCTTCATCGATCACGCGATGAAGCCGGCAGACGGCATCCACACCGGAAAGCGCAGTACCGGCGTTTCAACAGAGTGGAGTGCATATGATCATGAGGGGCAAATCGTTGCGCGCGTTGCATCCCCAGCAGGTTCTCCGGCGCAAGGCGTTGCCGCTAGCCATCGGTTCGATCGCCTTGGGGCTGAGCGGAGGCGCCTGGGCGCAGGCGACCAACGGCACCATCTACGGCACGGTGCCGGTGGCATCGAACGAAAGCATCCAGATCACCAGCGGCGCGGGCTTCAACCGCACCATCCCGGTGGATGCGTCCGGCCGCTACTCGATCACGCTGCCGGTGGGCTCCTATACGGTGTCGCTGCTGCGGGACGGCAAGGTGGTGCAGACGCGCGACGATGTCAGCCCGGTGGCGGCAGGCGCGGTGGTGGTCAACTTTTCGGCCGGCGACGCGGCCAACGCGGTGACGTTGTCGTCGGTCAGCGTCAAGGCCAACTCGATCCCGCCGATCGACGTGAGCACCACCAACCAGGTGACCACGGTGACGGCCAAGCAACTGCAGCAGTTGCCGCTGGCACGCACCGCCGAAGACATCGCGATGCTCGCTCCCGGCGTCAACATGGGCTCGCCGGAGTTGACCAAGGGCCCGCTCGGCACGCCGATCAATGTGTTCGGCGGTGCCTCGACCGCCGAGAACGCGTACTACGTCGACGGCATGAACGTCACCGAGGCGCTCAACAACCAGGGCGGCATCACCCTGCCCTTCGGCGCCATCGACCAGCAGCAGACCTATATCAGCGGCTACGACGCCCGCTATGGCCGCTCCATCGGCGGCGTGATCAACCAGATCGGCAAGAGCGGCTCCAACGAATGGCATTTCGGTGCGCGTGCGTTGACGCAACCGGCCAGCCTGCGCGCCGATCCCGACAACTATTACTACGCCAATCCGCTGGAGACGTCGGTCGGCAATCGTCCGGGCGACATCGCCGTCTATCACAAGAACGACAGCTCCGCCGAAACCATCTACGACGCGTACATCAGCGGCCCGCTGATCCGCGACAAGCTGTTCCTGTACATCGCCGCCGAGCAGGACAAGACGCATTACAAGACGACTTCGGAGTTCGGCGGCGGCGCCACCACCGAGGCGGTCAGCGTCAGCGATCCCAAGCTGTACGGCAAGCTGAGCTGGAACATCAACGACAGCAACGTGTTCTCGGTCACCGCGCTGAAGAATTCGCACAAGACCACGGGCACCTTCTACGATTTCGATTACGACACCCTGCAACGCGGCGACTTCAACAGCCTGGACCAGACGGCCAAAACGTCGTTCACCATGTGGGTGGCCAATTACACCTCCTACATCACCGACAACCTCACGCTGAACGCGATGTTCGGCAAGATGCACGGCCACTACTACACCGCGCAGCCGGCGTACCCGGGCTTCGATCCGGAGTTGCCGCACATCTCCAGCGCGTCCGTGCAGGATCCGAACTTCGTTCCGCCCGGCGGCATCCGCAACTCGCAGGTCAACTCGACCATTGCCGACCCGAACCACAGCGAATCGATCACCAACTATCGCCTGAGCCTCAACTACAAGCTGGGCGACCACGACCTGCAGGTTGGTGTCGACAACATCAACTCCTGGGATCTGAACGACGGCTCGCAAAACACCGGTCCGGGTTACGAATGGATCTACGGCGAAAGCGATCCGGGCTCGCCGGTGTTCGGCACCGACCCCAATATTCCGCCGTACGTGGCGCCATCGGACCAATGCCATATGGGTTCCGACGGCAAGCAGCATTGCTATTACGTGCAGCGACACGTCGATCTCAGCGTGGCCTCGCTGCGGGTATCGCAGCGCGCGCAGTACGTGATGGACAACTGGCAGGTCACGCCCGACTGGCTGTTGAACATCGGCCTGCGCAACGATCAGTTCGTCAACTACGACGCCTCGGGCGTGCCCTATATCCGCGAAACCAAGCCGCAATGGGCGCCGCGCCTGGGCTTCAGCTGGGACGTGCACGGCGATTCCACCCTGAAGGTGTTCGGCAACGCCGGCCGCTACTATCTGGCGCTGCCGGAACAGGTGGCGCTGTCCATCGCCGCGCCCGTGGTGAATGCCGGCGTGTACGGCACCTACACCGGCATCGATCCGAACACCGGCGTGCCGATCGGTTTCAAGCCCTTGCCGCAGACGCCGGAAACCGGTGTGTCCGTCGACAACGAGTATGGCCAGGCGAAGGACCCGCGCATCTCCGCTGCACAAGGCATCAAGGCGGAGTTCTCCGATAACTACGTGCTCGGCATGCAGCAGCAGTTCCAGATGCTGGGAACGTCGTGGGTGTTCGGTGCCACCGGTACGTATCAGCGCATGAACCGCATCATCGACGACTTCGACGACGAGCAACGCGAGTGCACCGCCGGCCGCAACCAGGGCTATGCGTGGATGACGCCCGACAGCTGTACGGACTGGGCGCAAAGCCTGATCCTGATCAATCCGGGCGAGACCAACCACATCCTGATGAAGGCGCCGAATGGCAGCCTGGTGCCGGTGACTTTGACCGCCCAGGACCAGGGCTTTCCGAAAGGCCCGGAGCGCCGCTACTACTCGCTCGACCTGTCGCTGGAGCATCAGTGGGACGGCAAGTGGTTCGCCAAGTTCGATTACGTGTTCTCGCGCACCTGGGGCAACGACGAAGGACCGGTGAGCACGTACTCGCAACAGGGCGGCTCGTACGAGTCGATCACCACCGCCTGGGATTTCCCCGAGCGCATGGAATGGTCCAGCGGCGTGCTGCCGAACAACCGCACGCATCAATTCAAGATCTTCAGCGCGTACGCGATCGATCCGCAGTGGACGGTGGGCGCCAATCTCTACGTCACCTCGGGCACGCCGCGCCTGTGCCGCGGCGGCTACGGTCCCGATCAGCTGGCCCTGCATGGTTCGCACACCTATTACTGGTGCGGCGGCGTGCCAGTGCCACCGGGCTCGCTGGGCAATTCGCCCTGGGTCCACAACCTCGACCTGAGCGTGGATTACCGGCCGGCCTGGGCCGACCACAAGCTCGACTTCAACTTCGCGGTGTTCAACGTGTTCAACGAGCAGACGCCGATTTTCTACAACAACGTGTTCGGTACGACCAGCAGCCCCAATCCCGATTACGGGCGAGTACAGGACACCCGTCCCCCGCGTAGCGTCCGCCTGTCGGTGGCCTGCGATTTTTGAGCAGTGCACGCAGTCGCTCTCCCCCGGCGCCGCGCGCATGCCCGGCGCCTCTTTTTTGCAGGGTTCGCGCGAGTTGTGTAGCCTCCTTCGTCAACGCCTGCCGGTGACGAGATGACTCAGCAAACCGCGCAACCCACACCACTCTCGCCCACCGCCGCGCGCCTGTGGGCCAAGGCGCGTGAGGAATGGCGGCAGCGCCAGTTCGATGCCGCCGAGCGTTCGCTGATCCAGTTGCTGGCGCTGGCGCCGGGCAATGCAGACGCCATTCGCATGCTGGGCATGGCTGCGCAGCGCCGCAGCGAGCACGTGCAGGCGATCCGTTGTTTCCGCGAGGTGCTGCCGAACTGGCCCGAGGATTCTGACTTGCGTCTGGGGCTAGGCATCGCCCTGTACGAGCAAGGCGAGATCGACGAGGCGATGATGCATCTGCGACGCGCCTGCGAACTCGCACCCCGCTCGGGAGCAGCGTGGTTCAATCTCGGCGAGGCGCTTTGGCGTCAGGCGCAGACCGAAGAAGCCATCACTGTGTTGCAGCAGGCGCTGGAGCTTGCGCCTTCGCATGTCCTGGCCAAGTTGTCGCTGGCCAAGGCACAGGCGAGCCTGGGCCAGATCGATGCGGCCATCGCGGGCTTTCGCGATGTGCTGCGCCTGGATCCCGGCAACGCCGAAGGATGGTTCGGCCTGTCCAATCTCAATACGGTGCGTTTCGACGCCAATGACAGGACCCAATTGCAAAGCGCACTGGCGCGCGACGGCCTGTCGCCGCGCCATCGCGAACTGCTCGGCTTTACGCTGGCCAAGGCGATGGAAGACCAGGGCGACTATGCGCAAGCCTTCGACGTATTCGCACTGGCCAATGCCTCCCGGCGCAAGCGCGTGAAGTGGGATGCCGCCGGCGAGCGCAGACGCGTCGATGCGATCCTGCGCATGTTCGAACAGGACATGCCCGCGCCGCTGGACCCCACGCTCGGTCAGGAAACGATCTTCATCGTCAGCATTCCGCGCTCGGGTTCCAGTTTGGTGGAGCAGATCCTCGCTTCGCATCCGCAGGTCGAGGGGGCGAACGAGATCAAGGACATGTCGCTGGTGATCGATGCGGAAACGCATCGGCGCCGCTCGGCATTTCCGCTGTGGGCGCCGGACGCCAGCGCCGGGGACTGGCAGCGCCTGGGCCAGGAGTATCTCGCCCGAACGGCGCACTGGCGTCGTCGCAAACCGCGCTTCACCGACAAAAGCCTGGTCACCTGGTACCTGGTAGGCGCCGCGCTGGCGATGTTGCCGGCGGCGCGCGTGGTGATCGTGCGCCGCGATCCGGTGGAAACCTGCCTGGCGTGCTACCGCCAGTGCTTCACCGAGCAAGCAGGTTTTACTTGCGATCTCGATGAGATGGCCGATTACTGCATCGACTTTCTTCGGCTGACACGTTTCTGGCTCGACAAGTATCCCGACCGCGTACTCGACCTGCCCTACGAAACGTTGGTCGCCGAGCCGGAACCTTCGATCCGGCGCCTGCTGGATTTCTGCGAGCTGCCTTTCGATCCCGCCTGCCTGACGTTCCACCAGACCTCGCGCACCGTGCTGAGCACACCCAGCGCGGCGCAGGTGCGCCAGCCGATACGTCAGGACACGGCTCGCAGCCTGCGTTACGGCGACAAGCTCGATCGCTTGCGCCAACGCCTGCGCGATGCGGGCGTCGCGGTGGATTAGATCGGCTTGGCCATTTCGGTGGTGCCGTTCCAGCCCAGGCCCTGGTAGAGCGGCCGGCCCTTCTCCGTGGCATGCAGCACGGCGTAGCTCACGCCGCGCCGCGCGAACTCCGCATCCGCCAGCGCCATCAGCTCTCGGGCCAGTCCACGCTTGCGGTAAGCGGGCTCGACGAACACATTCAGCACGTAGCCGCGTTTGTCCTGCGTGGGATGTTCGGGATGCGGCGGCCACTCGATCAACATCAGGCCGATGCCCGCGGCGTCGACGCCATGGTCGGACATCATGAAACCGAAGTACGAGCCGTCGGCGAGGCGTGGCTTGAGCCACTCGCGGAAATGCGCGGTCATCGGCGCCAGTACATCGTCGCGTCTGCCGGCATCGCGAAACATTTCCTCGCGATGCCGGCAGACGAGTTCAAGATCACTGGGGCGGAGTGTTCGGATGTCCATGGCGATACCGGGATGGTGACGCGCCCAGCTTAATGATCCGGAGCCTGGACATAATGTGCCGGAGGTGCACAACACGGCGGCCCCAGGCCGATCGACGCGTTGCCCAGCGACTTCACGGTGGCTTCGGCCGGAGTCTCGAATGCGGGCTGAGGAGGATGCTCGGTCAAGGCGAAGCGATACACATGCCCAGATGCCGGATGAAACACGAAGCGTCCCGCCGGCGCATCGATGCTGGCCTGCGCCTCGCCATCCCGCCACACGCGCACCCGCGCCTGCTGCCATGGCGTGACCCAGGTCAGCGGCGTGTCGTCGGCGCCCTTGAGCGTGAACGACACCAGTTGCCCGTCGACGGCAGACACCTCCACCGTGGCGTTGTGCTGAAGCGCGACGGCGCCATGCATCGTCCAACCCGAGGGGATGGCAGCGCCAACGCGGACGAGCTGATCGTTGTCCTGGATCGCCAACATGGATGGCAACGCCAACGCCGTGATTGCCGCCTGTTCGAGGTAGAACTCGCTGGGTTGATCGTGCAGCAAGGCCGCCATGCCGTTGGGATAGACCTGATAGCGCTGCACCAGCTCGAAGATGGCCTTGGCCGCCTCGTCGCCCAGGCCAAGATGCGCGGCCTGCACCGGATCGTAGCTCCACGTCGCGGCGTACTTGAACGGACGCCACTGGAACGTCGTCTGCGCCGTGCGAAACAGCGGGCTGTCGACGCCGATCAATGCATATGGCCAGACCGCTTCGAGGCCGATGTTCTCGCCGTTCTGATACGGCGCGTTAGCGTCGGCGCTGGCCGCCAACACCTGCGCCCCCGGCTCGCTGCCACTGGGTGCCGACATGATCGGCAACGAGGGCGTCTTCGCCAGCGCCTGCTGCAATTGCCCAATCAATGGCGCATCCGTGCCAAGCGCCTGGGCGGCGGCGGCCGTGGCGGGATACAGCGCGTGTATCGCCGACAGATCGGTCGCCGGATCGGTGACGTCCATCTGCGTTTCGTGCGCATTCGACGGCGAGGTGTGCAGCAGACCGTCGTCGCCGCGATGCTGGTAGGCGAGCAGGAAACGCGCTGCCTCCGCCATCAGCGGGTAGTTGCTGCGAAGGAAATCGCGGTCGCCGGTTTGCAGATAAGTCCGCCATACCCACAAGCCGACCTCGGCACCGGTACTGAGCGTCCGCGCGTTGGAGGTCGGCGTCCAGCCCAGGTCGCAACTGTGCGTCACGATGGCGAAGGGCCGGAACGCATCGCTTTCGTACTCCACGCCATTGCCGTTGAAGCGCATGGTCTCGGGCACGCAGATGCCCGGGCGGCCGCCCATATGGCGCTGCGTCCATTGCTTGATCGCGGCCAGGTTGTTCCGGTACAGCGCGAACACCGAGGCATTGAGTTCGGGCAAGCCGGCGGCGAGATTGGCGGCCACCTGCATGCGCGTATTCCAGAACCAATAGGCCGCCGGGTCCCAGAAGTGATCGTCCGCGCTGGACGAGAACAGATCGGCAATGCCAGCCTGTGCGCCGGGCATGGCGCTGCCCGCATGTGCGGCAGCCGCATAGAGATACAGCGTGCGCAGGGTTTCGGCATAGCGCGCCACGCCATCGTCGGAGTTCGCCTGGATACCCAGCGCTCGCGACCAGTACGCGTGCCACCACTGTTCGGTGTGGGCGCGATCGGCGGGAACATTCAACGCCTGCTGGATCATCTCGCGCGCGGCATGGCTGCCGTCGAACGCAGGCGCGCCAGCGATCACTCGAAGATGGCCGCTCGCATCGGGAAGCGCCGTCACCTCGACGGTGCGCGCATCGATAACCACGGCACGCGCCTGCCTGCCCAGCACGCGTATGCCGGCCAGCGAGCCGAACGATCGACCCGACGCGCCGGGCAACGCATCGTCGCGCCAGCTTTCGGCGAGAAACGCCATGTCGTTGTTCGCCACAGCGTTGGGTTTGCGCGGCGCCCACAGCTGGAGCCGGATACGTTGTGGCGAAGCCACGGGAAGTCCATCGAGGTCGACGATCACGCGGTCGGCGTCGCGATCGACCCAGGCCTTCAGCGCAACACCGCCGCCGGAGGCTTCCAGCATGCCGTCGTACAAGCGAAGACGGCCTCGGAACGCCCGGTCGGCCGTCATCATCTTCAGGTCCGGCAGAACCAGCTGACCCGGCGATCGCCGATACGGCAACGTGTCGATGCGGTTGAGCTGGATGGTGAATCCATCGGCGGCCCAGAACGCCGCGCCCAGTTCACCGTTGCCCAGTCCCACCGCCTGCGTGGGCAACACATTGGGCTGGCCAAGGGCGATATCGGAGCGAGATACCTCGCCGGCGACATCCGCATGCACCACGGGTGGAACCAGGCTGGCGAGCATCAACAACAGAACCAGGCGTCGATTCCAGGACGTCTTGCGCATGAGCCATTCCGAGCAAAGCGGGGCAAACCCCATTCTGCCCCGGCTAGCTGGCTGACGCACGCAACACGCGCACCGGTACCGACTTGTACGACGGCGTGCCACTGGATTTGTCGTGGTAATCCAGCGGCACCAGGCAATTGCCTTCGGGGTAATACGTCGCCACCGATCCCCGCGCAATTTCGTAAGCAATCGCGATGAGTTTGCTGAGGCGGCGTTCCTTGCCCTGGCCGAACGCGGTCTCCACTTGTATTTCGTCGCCCTGCTCGATGCCGCGTTCCGCAAGATCGTCCCGGTTCATGAAGACGACATCGCGACGCCCGAACACGCCGCGATAGCGATCATCCAGTCCGTAGATGGTGGTGTTGTACTGATCGTGGCTGCGGATCGTGGTCAACTTGAGCACGCTCGGATCCACCAGAACGGGATCTTCGTTCAATCCGCTGAAGCAGAGAAACTCCGCCTTGCCCGACGGCGTATTCCAGATCCGCTCCGTGGGCGGCAACGGCAGCCTGAAACCGCCGGGCACGCGGATGCGTTCGTTGTAATTCTCGAAATCTGGATACACGGCTTCGATCGCATCGCGGATGCGGTCGTAGTCGGCGATCAGATCCATCCAGGGCACGCGGCTCCCGGGCAAGGTGGCGGCGGCGATGCCGGCGATGATCGCGGGCTCCGAGCGAAGCGCTTCGGAAGCAGGCGTGAGCTTGCCGCGCGACGCATGCACCATCGACATGGAATCCTCCACCGTCACCGCTTGCGGCCCCGTGGCCTGCTGGTCGCGCTCCGTGCGGCCGAGGCACGGCAAAATAAACGAGTGCTTGCCGGTGAGCAGATGCGAGCGGTTGAGCTTGGTGGCGACATGCACGGACAGTTCAAGCCCACGCATCGCCGGCAGGCATGCCTCCGTATCGGGCAGCGCCACCGCGAGATTGCCGCCCAGACAGATCAGCGCCTTGGACCGGCCGTCGATGATCGCCTGCATCGCAGCCACCGCGTCATGACCGTGCGCGGCCGGCGGCCGAAAGCCAAACGTCTGCTCGATGCGCGCGAGCACAGCCGCCGTCGGCTTCTCGGTAATGCCGACGGTGCGGTCGCCCTGCACATTGGAATGGCCACGCAACGGACAGATGCCCGCGCCCGGCTTGCCGAAGTTGCCCCGCAGCAGCAACAGGTTGGCAACCTGTTGCACGTTCTGCGTGCCGGTAATGTGCTGGGTCACGCCCATGCCGTAAGTGACGATGGTGGCGTTCGACTTGGCGTACGCCGCGGCCACTGCGCGCAAAGACGCTTCGCTCAGACTGGAGGCAGCCTCGATGGCCGTCCATGACGTGTTGCGCAGATCGGCGGCCAGCGCATCGAAACCGCGGGTGTGCTGCTGGATGAAGGCATGGTCGATGACGTCCGAGTCCGGACCGGCCGCCTCGTCCATCTCCAGCAGCGCTTTCATGATGCCCTTGAGCGCTGCCGCATCGCCGCCGACCTTCACCTGCAGATAGGTCGATGCAATCGGCGTGGAGCCGAGCGTCGCCATTTCCCACGGATCCTGCGGATCGGCGAACCGTTCCAGCGCGCGCTCGCGCAACGGATTGAGCACGATGATCGGAACGCCACGATGCGCCACTTCGTGCAGCGTGCCCATCATGCGGGGATGGTTGGTGCCCGGATTGTGCCCCATCGCGATGATCAGCTCGCAATGATCGAAGTCGTCGAGCGAGACGGTGCCCTTGCCGATGCCGATCGAATGCGGCAGGCCGACGCTGGTCGCTTCGTGGCACATGTTGGAGCAGTCCGGGAAATTGTTCGTGCCGTATTCCCGGGCGAAGATCTGATAGAGGAAGGCCGCCTCGTTGGACGCCCTTCCCGAGGTATAGAACTCGGCCATGTCCGGACTGTCCAGGCCGCGCAGGATCTCGCCGATGCGCGCAAAAGCCTCGTCCCAGCCAATCGCTTCGTAGATGTCCTTCTCGGCGTTATAGGCCATGGGATGCGTCAAGCGTCCCTGGTCCTCCAGCTGGTAATCGGTCCAGCCGAGCAGCGACGTCACCGTGTGGGCAGCGAAGAACGTGGGCGGCACGCGCTTGTTGGTCGCCTCCCAGGTCACGGCCTTGGCGCCGTTTTCACAGAACTGGAAGGTCGAGGTGTGTTTCTTGTCGGGCCACGCGCAGCCGGGGCAATCGAAGCCTTCCGGCTTGTTGGTCCGCAGCAGCGTCACCGCCGCTTCGCCCGCGTCCATCTGCTCGCGAACCGCCCGGGCCGTGGCACGCAACGCACCCCATCCACCCGCGGGATTGTCATAGGGGCGAATGCCAGGAATCTCTTTCTCGGCCATGACGGCACCTCGCTGAATCGTTGAACACCCGCTGCGCCCGCAACGTTCCGGCGGACACATGCACGAGCGGCCTGGCGCTTCCCTGCGCGTACGGCGAAGCTACGCCGGATAAGAACTATCCTCCCATCGATTCGCGAGTGTCCACCCTTTCCATGTTAGATAGGTGGCTGACATCCACTGCCCAGGTCGCCATGTCGAACCAAAACGTTCCCACCCTCTACGAATGGCTTGGCGGCATCGATGCACTGAATCGCCTGACCACGCGGTTCTACCAGCACGTCAAAGCCGACGCCTTGTTGGGACCCGTGTTCGAGCACATGGGCGACGATCATCCGAGTCACGTCGCCGCCTTTCTGGCCGAAGTGCTCGGCGGTCCGCAGACCTATTCCGCGCAGCATGGCGGTCATCCGCACATGATCCAGCGCCATCTCAACCGTCATCTGACGCAACCCCAACGGCGACGCTGGGTGTCGCTGCTGCTGGAAACGGCGGACGAGCTGGACATGCCGGACGATCCCGAGTTTCGCTCGGCCCTGGTCGGCTACCTGGAGTGGGGTTCGCGCCTGGCCGTGATCAATTCGCAGCCGGGCGCCAGCGCGGATCAGGATGCGCCCATGCCCAAATGGGGCTGGGGCGAGGTCAAAGGCCCGTATACGGGTTGAGCCCTTCAAGCCCGGCGCAAAGGCAGGAACCGGCTGTTGCGCAGCAGTCCCGCCGAGACCAGCGACACCAGCACGCCGACCGGGAAAATCTCCACGAAAGTCATCGGCAGGCGGAACATCGGGTTCGCGTACTGGACCTTGAAGGCCTCCATGTCGGCGCTCAGCTTCGCCAGTGCCTCGGCGCTGGCACCCTTCGCCTTCTCGCTGGCGATGATGGCCTGCGCATAGGAGTTGGCAAAATCCATGTGCATCATCGACTGCACCGCCTCCCACGCGGCCACGTAGAAGATGCCGGCAATGAAGGAGATGCCCAGCCCGACGCCGAGCGCCGGCCAGAAGCCGATCACCCCGCCCCGGTCCACATCCCGGTGCCGCTTGATCCCCACGAACACGGCGCTCAGTGCGATCAGCATGGTCGTATAGCCGATCAGCATGCCGTATTTCTGCGGCGGCATGCCGGAGAACGCGGCAAAGGTGACGAACTCGAAGCCGCCGACGACCACGCCGGCGATCACGCCGTATTTAAGGATAGTGCGCAACACGGTGTTCCCCTCAGTGATGGAAGTAGACGCCATTGACCGCGTTCGGGCCGCACCGGGCAATCGCCCGAAAGGGTGATTTGGGCCTATTCACCCGAAAAACCCGGCTTCAGGGCACGATCCCCAGCTCGCGTGCACGGCGGATCGCCTCAGTGCGCCGCTTCGCCCCCAGCTTCTCGAACAACCGCGCCACGTGCGTCTTGACCGTGTTCGGCGACACGTGGAGGCGTGCGGCGATCTCCTTGTTGGAGTGGCCGGCGGCCAGTTCGTGCAACACCTCCAGCTCACGCCCGCTCAGGCCCAGCTCGGCCTGCGCCTTCGGGTTGCCGTCGAAGGTGGCCGCAGGCGGCGTGGCAAAGACGCGTACGCCCAGCACGATGCCGAGCACCAGGAAGGCCGCCGCGACCAGGAACAGGTAGATGTCGCCCGAATGCATCCGCGCCAGGCGCTGGTAATCGAGCCACTGCAGCGCGAGCGTTCCCGCCGCCAGCAGCACCCCATAGCCGACCACCCGCTTCCACATCGCCGCCTCCGCCCGCCTTGCGCGCGATCATCTTAGCGCCGGTCTTTGGGCGGCATGGCATGGAGAAAAGCGTGTCCGGACTGCACGACCCGTCGCGTGCAGGTTCAACCTTCCGGAATGGTGGCAGCGGCGAATGGGGCCAGCACCGTCCAACCCAGGTTCGCATACAGGCTCCGGCCGTCTTCTGTCGCCACCAGAAGCTGTGGGCTGGCAGGTGATTTTCTTGCAGTACCCAGCGCGACCATCACCGCAATCCCGAGTCCTTTGCGCCGGTGATCCTGCGCCGTTTCGATTCGGTCGTAGATGAAGACATCGGCCGTTTCCGCCGCGCATCCGCTCGCGGCCAGATCGCCTTGCGGCCCTATGATGCTGGCCCGGGTGACTGCCCCGGCCCGCTCGAACTCCATCCTGTAGCCTTCCGGCAGAGGCTTCGTATCGTCGGCCACCGCAGTCGCCATCATGAAATAGTTCGCCGGCTGAATCTCCCAACGATCTGGCAGCGCACTTCGCAACTCCTCGTCAGAGCCGCAAAGCTTCAAATAATGTCGCGGCGCCGTAACGTCACGGGCGATGGTGCGCAACCCGTCGCACAACTGCGGAAACACCCAGCGCCTCACTTCCTTCTCCGAGTGCGTATCCACTCGGAAGCCTCCACGATCGGGAACGGGAGATGGCGAGCCGCGAGCGATGGAGTGTGCGGCCTGCCAGGCGAAAAGGAGGTTGGGATCGACGCGGGATAGGGTCATGGCTGCTCGTATGCGGCATTCGGATGCGGACGTATTTTCCGGCGGCCACACCCATCGTGCCGTGTTGACTCTCGCCGAAACGCCCATGACTTTTGACTAAAGCAATGCACCGTCTCAGGGGCTAAGACGGCGGCAATGGACTGGCTCAGAAGGGGCCAGGCAAACCGTCACGGAGAAAGTCGACGGAGGCGTTCATGCCCGGAATGAAGAATTCCTCGTTATTGCGGGGATAGAGAACTCGGGCCCGTTACGTCCTACAAGTTCGGCGGTGTCACCGACTTCGGCTGGGACCGCTACATCGTCGAGCGACGCAACGGCGCTGAAACCGTCTACCTGCTTGTCGATGGCAGCGGCTTGATCATCAGCGCATACCGCAAACCGGTGAATAGCTGAGCATCGGCTCGACATGCGAGGGCAGCGAATCGCCGACTGCCCTGGCGTGTCCTGGAAGTGGGCTATCCGATTCGGGTCGACAGCGAACGTCTGCTGTACCCCTGTCCTGCTGGAGATTGCAGCGCCCGATCTTCGTCACGGCCGCTGATGCGCGGAACGAAGACGCATCCAGCGTGTCCTGAAGCGATCCACCACCCAGCCCAGGTGAATCCAGATCTGTAGCAGTGGTCGGCGCAACGCAGGTGGCGGCGGCAACGGATAACCCAGCTTTCCGGCATCGTCGGCCAGCATCGCGCTCAATCGCTCGCGTTCGCGCGCGGTAAGCAAGTTGAACTCGACATCCGCCGGCCGCCGGTTCAATTTCCCAGCCACCTTGTTGCTGTCAAACGAGCTGTTGCTCGGGGTGGGAATGCCGTTCGCGGTTGGCAGGGTCAGGATCGGCAGCGGCTCGATCCCGAGAAAGGAGGCGATCCGTTGAACGCCGCTCGCGGTGTCCTCGAGCAGGTCCTCATAGCGAACAAGCAAGTACGAATCCGATGCAGGTTGAACGGAGCGGCTGGCTGCCTCCCGGTACGACAGGCGCATTTGACGCAGGAACCGGCTCTCTTCGCTCGATGGAAGGCCCGAATCACGCAGGGACTTGCAGCTCGACGCATAGACCGCGAAAGGATGGCGGACAACGTGGAGCATGCGTGCCTCGGGAAATTCGGCCATCAGGCGTTCCAGGAAGCGCTCGTTGGCAGGTGTTTTCTCGACCCATCGCTGCAAGGCTGACCCAGCGCCAAACCCTCTCGTGCAATGCGCGTAGGCAAGCGCGATCGCGACCAGCGGCCAGGACGTCGTGCGCGGCCCGAACTGCGTTCTGACCAGGGGCCACCAAGCCCGCACGGCACGAGCGAATTCAACGTAGGCCGAGCCTTCCGGCGACGAACGGCCAAGCAGCCAGTAAGGCTGCTGGTTGATCGGGTTGGCGAGTCTGCGCAGCCATTCGCAGCCGAGAAATGGCAGCCAGCTATCGGGTTCCAGTCGCTTCAGGTGCCACGCGAAATTGGTGAGCATGGTGCCTTCGGCGGGAAGCACCGAGAGCGCTGGGTGGTGGTCGAGCAGATCGCGCACCATCGTCGTGCCGCTTCGGTGGGAGCCGAGAACGAACACAGGCCGACGCGCAATGGCGAATCCCCGCTCGATTTCGCTCGTGGTGAGGGTCGGAAGGCCGGCCGACCCGCTGGCGGACCACACCGCCTGGGACCAGGCGATGGCCGCCTCACGCACGGCTGCCAGATTCGTGACGCGCGGTCTTTGCAGATGCTGATCGAGCTGGGCCTCGAGATCGACAATGGTCAGGAACTCGCGATTCATTTCACACGCTCTGTAGGACGCGCAAGTTCGCGGCCGCCGTTCAAGAAGCAATCACGGGCAACCTGGATCTTCGGCATGTCTACGGGGCCTCCGCTTGTCGCGTGGAGATAGGCTGCGACGGCACCTGCGCGGAATGCCAGTACCCTGGCCGCGTCGCTCCCTGTCGAATCGTCATGGTGAGTGTCTCCAGACGGCCCTTTTGGTTGCCTTGCGAAACCAAATGGCTCCGGCGGGGCGGCCTTATGTGCCAAAGCCGCCACAACACCGGCTGCGGGCGGAGGGTCGTCCGCCTAGGCGAGCGCGGTCCGCAGCGACTCGGACAGGGTGGGTGGATTTCCTCTGCTGATCATGGGTGTTTCTTTCGGCTCAAGCTCTAGGCATAAACGTGCCTGACCTCGGTGTATGACACCGCTGACCCATGGACGAAAGGGCGAATGGGCGGCAGCAACGTAGCGATGCCGGCCGGAGAAAAAGAAAAGCCGGACCCCATGGGGCCCGGCTGTGAAACGCAACATCGACAGGTTTGCGTGACGCCTTGGTCGCCTGACTAGAACTCCTGGCTCAACCGTATGCCGATCGTGCGCGGCGGGGTCATGACGGTATAGACCTGGCCATTGGGATAACCCGGCACCACGTCGTGTGCCGCGCAAACGGCTTCGGCGCATTCGGTGTAGCGGTAGAGTTGGCCTCGTTTGTCGAACACGTTGTTGATATAGACGTCCAGCGACAGGCCATGCCGCTTGATGCCGGCGGTGAAGTCGGCGGTGGTGTATGCGGGCAGGTTGCCCACCAGGCCACGTTCCACGACGCGCAAGTCCGACGTGCGTTCGCCCACGTGCACCACGGCGGCCTGCAGGAAGGCCTCCATGCCGGCGACGTCGAAGGTGTAGCGCGCCATCAGGTTGCCCTTGAACTTCGGTGTCACCGGCAACTGCGTGCCCTTGGGCGCCTGCGGACCCGTCACCACGTCACCGGTGAGCGGATTGACCGTGCCTGCGGGGCAGTAGGTGATCGGCGTGCCGCTGGTGTCGGTGAAGCCGCAGTAGTTCTCGGTCAATTTCGCGTTGTACAGGGCGATGCCCGCGCCGATGGTCAGGTTATAGGTGGCGGCCCAGTTGAGATCCGACTCCAGGCCGTCGATCTGCGCCTGGCCGGCGTTCTTGATCTCGGTCAGGCCGTTGGCGCCCAGGATGCTGAACTGGAAGTCCTTCCACTTCTCGCGGAACACTGCACCGTTGAACGACAGTCGGTTGTCGAACCAGGTCGTCTTCCAGCCCAGCTCATAGTTGGTCAGGTAATCCGATTTGTACGGCGGCAAGCTGCCTCGGCGATTGATGCCGCCGGGGCGGAAACCTTCGGACCAGGTGCCGTAGATCATCTTGCTTGGGGTGATCTGCCAGGTCAGGTTCGCCTTGCCGAGCGAGCCTGTTTCCGAGGTGGTCTTGAAGAAGTCCGAGCACGGTGCGCCGTGATAAGGCTGCTGCGTGATACAGCCGGCCTCGCCGTAAGTCGAGCTGGGCGAATAGCCGGAGCTGAAGCCGTAGAAGCCCTGCAGGCTGTTGTCGGTGCGGAAATAGCGGCCACCGATGGTGCCGGTCAAGGTCTCGGGAATGAAGTCGTAGGAGACCTCGCCGAACACCGCTTCGTCGCGATCGTTGCGCTGTTGCTCAGTCAACCACAGCGTGTTCGGCCAGCCCGGCACGGCCAGCGAATCGGCGAGGCCGTTGATCATGTAGGCCTGTTCGATGTCGTGCACCTGCTTCTGCCAGAACAGGCCGCCCACCACGCGCAGGCGGTCTTCCTTGGGCGAGGCGATGCGCAGCTCGTGGCTGTCCATCGTGTAGCGGTCCTTGCCCTGGATGTACTGCGACGGATTGATCAGCGCACCGCTGTTGTCGTAGATGTAGGCACCGTAGCCGGCCAGCGTGTCGTACCAGAACGAGTAGTCGCTGTAGTCGGTGTATTCCTCCTGGTTGCGCTTGAGATGGCCATACGCATAGGTCAGGTCGAAGTTGCCGATCTTGCCTTGCACCGTGAGCGCCGCCTGGATCCAGCGGTCGTTGGTCTTCTCCGGATAGAAGTGGGTGATCGCCAGGCTGCCCACCTGAGGATCGGAGGCCACGTTGCCATTGGCGATCGTCTGCTGTCCGATCAGCGACGGCGTGATCGACCAGTCGTCGTTGAGGTTGACCTTCAATGCCGCACGCGCACCGCTGGTGTCGACGTCGTTGTAGTTCTTCTTGGCCGCGCCGGTGCAGACCAGATCCGGCCCGGAGCAACCCTTGGCATTGCTGACGGTGATGCCGGAGGTGGGAAAGGTGCGCTCGCCGACCACGTTGTCGATGTAGCCGGCATCGTGCTCATGCCAACCCACCAGGCGGATCGCCGCACTTGGCGATAACGGGATATTGATCATCCCGTCGGCTTCGTAGCCGATGCCGCCATGATCGACCGAGTTGGTGCCGAGGCTGTAGCTGGCGGCAAATCCGCTCGGGTCGGGCTTGTTGGTGATGATGCGCAGCGCACCGGCTTCGGCGCTGGCACCGTAGAGCGTGCCCTGCGGACCGGACAGCGATTCGACGCGCGCGATATCGTACATGTGGATATCGAGCGGACCCTGGATCGTGGTGACCGGTTCTTCGTCGAGATAGACGCCCACGCTCGGCAGGGAACCGGAGTGGTTGCCGTCGCCGCCGCTGGCCACGCCACGCATGTAGATCAGCGCGTAGCCAGGCCCGAAGGTCTGGTAGGAAACGCTGGGCAGATACTTCACGTAGTCATCGAAACTCTTGACGTGCAGTTCCTGCAGCTGCTCGCCGCCCAGCACGTTGATGCTGATCGGCACCTTCTGCAGGTTCTCCTCGCGTTTCTGTGCGGTCACCGTCACTGCGCCCAGCGTCTTGGGCTTGGCCGGCGTGGCGGGTTCCGCGGCCGGACTCTGCGGCGGATTCTGGCTCTGGCTGTTGTCCTGCGCGAAAACGTTTGGCGCCACTGCAAGACAGATCGCCGCGGCAAGCGGCAACCTGGCTAGTCGCACCCTGTCGGTACGTATTGGCTGTCTTGGCCTGACCCTCTGCATCGACTTACCCTCCCCGGTAGTGACGACACCTATCAGTTAATGGCTATAAGACTCCCCATGCCGGCGGCTCGGGATAACAGCCGAGTACCGGTCCCAACGCCTGCTCCAAAGGCGCCAGCCAGCGGTCATAGTGGCGCCAGTGATCCACGCCTTCGCGGTAGATCGGCCGGCGTACCTGTTCCGAACTGGCCGTACGCACGGGCCGCTCGTTCTGGAAGAAGCGCAGACACGATTCCTCGAACGGCAAGCCACAATGGTCGAGCAGACGCCGAACCTCCCCTTCGGTGTCGTCGACCATGCGTTCATAGATGACGCGATGGATGCGACCCGGCAGTGCCTGGTCGAAATGCGTCATCAGCGCGACGTAATCGCGGTAGTAGCGACCGAGATCCTGCAGGCTGTAGCTGAAGCTCTGCCCGCGCGCAAAGTGCTGCTTGAAGCCTGAAAAACAGCAGGCCAAGGGATGCCGTCGCGCGTCGATGATCTTCGCGTTCGGCAGCATCAGATGGATCAGGCCGATATGCATGAAGTTGTTCGGCATCTTGTCGATGAACAACGGTGCCGAGGTCTTGCGCTGGATGCGCGTGTGCTCAAGATAGCGCTCGCCCAGCTCGTGCAGTGCGTTCGCATCGAGCAGCGCGAGCGCATCGTGGTACGGCATCTCGCTGGCGGCGTTCGCTTGTTCGCGCAGGCTGCGCGTGATCGAGGTGACCTCAGGCAGCTCCATGGTGCCCTCCACCATGCTGTGGCTGGAGAGGATCTGCTCGATCAAAGTGGAGCCGGCGCGCGGCAGGCCGACGATGAAGATCGGATCGGCCGATGCATGGCCACACCCGGCGCGCGCGGCAAAGAACTCGCTGGTATAGCGCTGGCGGATATGCTCGACGCGCGCCGTCGTTTCATCCGCGCGGTAGTTGAGCTGCGCATGACGTATGGCGTTGCCCTGCGCGTAGTGTGCAAACGACGACTCGTACTCGCCGCCATCTTCCAGCGCCTTGCCAATGGCGAACTCGAGGTGCAGGCGATCATCCTCGCCCAGGTCGCCGCGGGTCAGTTGCCGCCGCATCACGGCAAGATCGTCCGCGCTGAAGCGGAAGGTCTTGAGGTTGGCCAGGCTCCACCAGATCTCACCGAACGACGGTTGCAGCGCGACGCCGCGACGATAGGCATCGATGGCGCGCGCGGTGTGGCCGGCCGTCTTCAGGGCATGGCCGTAGCTCATCCACACGCTGGGATGGCGCGGATCGCGTGCCACCAGGTCGGCGTAGATGGCGATGGCCGGCTCGTAGTCGCCGATGCGGCATTGCACGGCGGCCTTGAGGTTGAGATGGCCGAGGTTGTTGGGTTCGACCGCGAGCAGCCGATCGATCTCCACCAGCGCCCGTTCCGGCTGATTGCCCCGGTGCAGCACCAGCGCGTAGTTCTGGCGCGCCGCATGAAAACTGGGCGCCAGTTCCAGGCAGCGCGCGAGCAGATGTTGCGCATCTTCAAGACGGCCCAGGCGTGCGGCGACCTCGGCGAACATGCGGATCGCCGCCACGTCGGTCGGCGTCTGCTTCAGGTGTTCGCGCAGCAACGCCTCGGCTTCCGGTATGCGGTTTTCGACCAGCGCGGTGGCCGCCGCCAGCAAACGCGGATCGCTGGTGGAATAGCGCACGTGCTGCGCATACGCTGCGTCGGCCTGGGCGTGCTCACCGGCAGCCATCAGCAGATCGCCCAGCGCACGCCATGCGTGCGACAGATCGGGCTTCTGCGCGACCGCCTTGCGCAATGCCGCGATGGCTTCCTGTCCACGTCCGCTACGAGCGAGCGCGATGCCGAGGTCGAAATGAGCGAGCGCCCAATGGGGCTGCGTGCGCAGCAACTTCTGCAGGTGGTCGATGGCGCCTGGCAGGTCATCCTGCGCTGCGCGCGCCGCGGCCAACAGGCGCAATGCAACGGGCTGGTTTTCGACCACCTTGAGGATTTCGGCGGCCTGCTCGGCGGCCATGGCAGGGTCGCGTTCCAACAGGCGCGCGGTATGCGCCAGCGCCTGTTCCAGGGTGCCGCTGGCGTCGTGTGCGGTCATGGCGCGAGGACTCTACGCCGCAGGCGGTGCGGCACGGGGCTTGGCATCGGGCGGCAGCTGCTACTCATAGGTCTTTGAGCAACCGGTAGTTGAATTCCAGCGACTGGTAGTAGGAACTCACCAGAATGCGTTCGTCCTGCCCGTGCGACCGGTCATCGTCCACGTCGTAGGGCAAGCCGTTGAACACATACGACGGCATGCCGGCCGCGCGCAGGAACACGCTGTCGGACGCACCGGCCGACATCATCGGCGACACCGGCACTGCTCCCCACACCGACTTCGCCGCGCTGGCAATTTGCGCAAACAACGCCGGGTCCACCGGACTGGGCGGGCTGGGCTGCGGTGGTGCGACGCGGCTGATCTCGATGCCGGCATCGGCCACGGCGTTCTTCAGCATGAGGTCGACCCGGTTGGGATCCTCGTCCGGCAGCAAGCGGCAGTTGATGGTGGCGCGTGCCATCTGCGGCAGCGCGTTCTCGGCATGGCCACCTTGCAGCAAGGTGGGCACGCAGGTGCTGCGAAGCTGGGCGTTGTTGTAGGTGGACGATGCCGCCAGCCGTTTCAGGGCGGCCGGATCGGAGGGATCCTTGCCCACGGCCCGCATGTCGGCCGCGTTCTTGTCCGTACCGAAGGTCGCGAGTTCGGCGTAGTAGCCGCGCGTGGCCGAGTTGCTGCGCAGCGGAAACTGCAGCGAGGACAAACGATCCAGCCCCTTGGCCAGTCGATAGATCGCATTGTCCGGCGTAGGCAGCGAGCTGTGCCCGCCGGGATTGCGCACGGTGAGCGTATAGCTGAGGAACACCTTCTCGGCCGTTTCCACCGACAGCACGGCCGGCTTGCCGTTGCGAATTTCCGGGCCGCCGCCATCGACATTGATCGAGTACGCCGAACGGATCAGCTCAGGTCGATGCGCCAGCAACCATTGCACGCCGTTGGAGATGCCGTCTTCTTCGCCCGCGGTGAGCGCGAGGATGTAGTCGCCCTTGGGCTTGAAGCCTTCGCGATGCAGGCGCAGCAGCGCATCGACCAGACCGGCGCCGCCGCCCTTGATGTCCATGGTGCCGCGGCCATAGAAGTAGCCGTCGCGCTCGGTCAGTACGAAGGGATCGACATGCCAGTCCTCGCGCCGCGCCTCGACCACGTCGAGATGGGCGAGCAGCAGGATCGGCTCGCGCTCGCCACGACCATGCAGGCGCACGACCAGATTGCGCCGCTTGGGATCGTCACCCACGACTTGCACGTCTGCCGGTGCAAAGCCCGCGGCGATAAATCGCTTGGCCAGCCGCTCAGCTGCCACCGTCGTGCTGCCGTGTTCGGAGGTGGTGTCGGTGGTGATCAGCTCATTGAGCAGCTCACGGCCCAGCGCGTTCTGCGCGCCGATGGCGACATCGGTCGCGTGTGCCGCCGCGGGTGGTAGGCACAGTGCGGCAAGGAGTGCGCTGGTCAAAACACGATTCATGCTCGCTCCATGGCTAAAGCCAAACCCTGGCCCACGCCGACACAAAGACTGATCAAGGCGCGCCGCTGGCCATGTCTGCGCAAGGCAAAGGCGGCGGTCATCGCCAGGCGCGCGCCGCTGGCGCCTAGTGGATGGCCAAGCGCGATCGCGCCGCCAGTCGCATTGAGCTGTGCCGCGTCGTCAGGCAAACCCAGCGCGCGCGCGCACGCCAGCACCTGCGCGGCGAACGCTTCATTGATCTCGATGCGATCAAAGTCCGCCAGCGCAAGGCCGCTGCGCGCGAGCAGCTTGTGGATCGCCGGCACCGGGCCGATGCCCATCACGCGAGGCGCCACCCCGGCCGACGCCATGCCGGTGATGCGCGCCAGCGGTTCGAGACCGTACTTGCGCACGGCCTGTTTGGACGCCAGCAGCACGGCGGCGGCACCATCGTTGAGGCCGGAAGCGTTGCCGGCGGTGATGCTCGTGCCTGCGCCAAGCAAGGGCTTGAGCGCGGCCAATTGTTCGTGGGTCGTGGCGGGGCGCGGTTGCTCGTCGGCATCGACGGTAGCGGTCTGCTTGCCCATCGGCACCTCGATGCCGCTGATCTCTTCGGCGAACCAGCCTTGCTGGCGCGCCTGTTCGGCCCGCTGCTGGCTGCGCCACGCATAGGCGTCCTGATCGGCGCGCCCGATGCCGTGTTCGCGCGCGAGGTTCTCCGCCGTCTGCGTCATCGAATCGACGCCGTAGCTTTCCCGCATGCGCGGATTGATCAGGCGCCAGCCCAGCGTGGTGTCTTCCAATTGCTGGTCGCGCGCCAACGCGCCGTGCGCCTTGGCCATCACGTAGGGCGCGCGCGACATGCTCTCCACGCCACCAGCGATGATCAACTCGGCCTCGCCGCTGGCAATCGCCCGCGCGGCCTGACCGATCGACTCAAGACCCGACGCGCACAGGCGGTTCACCGTAACGGCGGGCACGCTTACCGGCAGTCCGCTCAACAGCGACGCCATGCGTGCGACGTTGCGGTTGTCTTCGCCCGCCTGGTTGGCGCAACCGAGGATCACTTCGTCCACCGCCGCCCAATCGAGCGCGGGGTGACGCGCCATCAAGGCTGCCATCGGTCGCGCGGCCAGATCGTCGGTACGCACACCGGACAACGCCCCGCCATGCCGACCAAACGGCGTGCGCGTGGCGTCGACCAGGAAGGCGCTATGCATAGGCTCTCGTCAGCGCCATATGCGGTTGCCAGCTGCCGTGCTGGATCGCGTATTCGATCGAGCGCTGTGCGTCCTGCAAGGCGGGCAGGATCAGCTTCACGGCACGCGCCGGTGCATCGTCGGCATAGGGCATGCCCACGTTGAGCGCGGCAACCACGCGACCGTCGGCGGCATGGATCGGCACGGCGATCGAACACAAGCCCAGTTCCAGCTCGCGCGCCACGATCGAGTAGCCCTGTTCGCGCACACGCTTGAGCTCGGCCTTGAGCGCGGTCGTGGTGTGCAGCGTGTGCGTGGTGATCGCGCGGAATTTCTGCCCGCGCAGCCATGCCGTCAGCTCGGCTTCCGGCAGGTCCGCCAGGGTCACGCGTCCCAACGAGGTCGCGTAGGCCGGCAGTCGCGCACCGATGCCGAGAGCCACGCTCATCACGCGTCGCACCGGCACACGCAGCACATAGACGATATCGCTGCCGTCGAGCACCGCCAGCGAACAGGACTCGCCGACCCGTTCGGACAACAGGGCCAGCGTGTTCTGTGCCAGCTCGGTCAGATCCAGCGAGGAGAGATAGCTGTAGCCCAGCTCCAGCACACGCGGCAACAGGTAGAAGCTGCGCCCGCGACTGCCCACGTAGCCAAGATGCTGCAGCGTCAGCAGCAGGCGGCGCGCCACCGCGCGCGACAGCCCGGCGCGCTCGGCCACCTGGGAAAGGCTGGGACTGGCCATGTCGTGACTGAAGGCGCGCAGCACTTGCAGGCCGCGTGCCAGCGACTGCACGTAATCCGCACTGTCCTCGAAAGATTCCGGTGCCATAGGTCGCAAGTGTCCATTGACAGGCCGAGCGTAGAAGGATTCCAATGAGTTCGCAATACGAATTTATGTTCGGTAATCGAACAAGCAGACTCCGGGGGGAGAGGCTTGGCAAGCGAACACGACAGCGTCCTGCACAGCTGGTGCGTGCAGTCCCAATGGCAAGCGCCGACCGTGGTCGGCGGCAGCGGCGCGCACCTGCAACTCGCCGACGGCCGACGCATCCTCGACATGAGCAGCCTGGCCGAGTGCAGCAATCTCGGCCATCAACATCCCGCCGTCGTCGAGGCGATCCGCCGCCAGGCCGAACAGCTGTGCTTCGTCACCTCGGCCTGGGGCGCGCAACCGCGCGCGGAGCTGGCCGAGGCCATCCTGGAGAAAGCCGGCTTCGACGGCGGCCGCGTGTTCTTCACCCTGGCCGGCGCGGACGCCAACGAGAACGCGGTGAAGTTCGCGCGCCAGGCGAGCGGCAAACCGCACGGCAGCATCGTGACGCGCGACCGCTCCTATCACGGCGCCAGTTATGCGTGCATGGCGCTGTCCGGCGACGCACGCACGCGGGCGCAGGTCGATCCCGCCGCCTTCGGCGTGGTGCATGTGCCGCCCCCGTATGCCTATCAAGGCGCGTTCGGCAGCCACGATCCGTCGATCTGCGGCGAGCGTGCGGTCGAAGCCGTCGCCGCTGCGATCGACCATCATGGCGCCGCCAACGTCGCCGCCGTGATGATGGAGCCCAACGCGGGCACCAATGGCATCGTCGCTCCCGACAATTACTGGCCCGGCCTGCGCGCAGCGACCGAAACGCGCCAGGTGGCGTTGATCGCCGATGAAGTGATGAGCGGCTTTGGCCGCTGCGGCGAATGGTTTGCCTGGCAGCGCTACGGCGACGCCGGCAAGCCGGACCTGATGACGCTGGCCAAGGGCCTGACCGGCGCGCATCTGCCGCTGGGCGCGGTGGTGCTGTCGGCGGAGATAGCGGCGCGCCTCGAGCACCAGATGCTCTACACCGGACTGACCTACTGCGGGCATCCACTGTCATGCGCAGCGGGCCTTGCCGCGTTACGTGCGTACGAGCAGGAAAAGCTGATCGAACGCTCGCGCACGCTCGGCCATCACATGTTCAACGAGTTGCAGGCGATGCAATCGCGTCACGCCGTGATCGGCGATGTGCGCGGTGGCCACGGCCTGTTCGCGGTGATCGAACTGGTCGCCGACCGCGCCACCCGCCAACCGTTATCGGCATGGCCGAAAACTCCAGACACCCTCAACGCACTCGTCAATGCGGCGATGAGCGAGGGCGTGTCGCTCGCCTGCCGCGGCAACCTGATCTTGCTGGCGCCCCCGCTGGTGATCGATGAGCAGGACCTGGCCGATGCCTTGGCCCTCCTTGATCGACTGTTGGCGCACTTCTTTCCTTCGGGCCTCTGAGGAAACATCGATGAGCTTCCGTCTCACCTACGCCACCATGTACAACCCGCCCGAGGCGATGCACGAGCGCTTCGAGGAGGCCATGAAGCGCGTCGAGGCGAAAGCCGGTGCGCGCCATCCGCTGTTCATCGATGGCGCGGACTGCGACGCCGCGCAATACGTGGAACGCCATGCGCCGTTCGACCGCACGCTGAGGCTCGGTTCCTTTGCACTCGCCGACGCCACCGATGCGCATGCGGCCATGGAGGCGGCACGTGCCGCCTATCCGGCGTGGCGGGCGACGTCAGTGGCTGAGCGTGCACGGCTCGTTCGTCGCGTTGGCGATCTCATGGAAGAACGCGTCTACGACATAGCCGCCGCGCTCACCCTCGAAGTGGGCAAGAACCGCATGGAGGCGCTGGGCGAAACGCAGGAAACGGTCGATTTCTTCCATCACTACGCCGACGATTTTGAAAGTCACGCCGGCTACACCAACGCGCTGCCCGATGATCCGATCGACGGCATGGCATCGCATAACGCCAGCGTGATGCGGCCTTACGGCGTGTGGGTGGTGATTGCGCCGTTCAATTTTCCGCTCGCCCTGGCGGGCGGCCCCACCGCTGCCGCGCTGGTGACCGGCAATACGGTGGTGCTCAAGGGCGCGGGCGATACGCCCTGGGCCGGGCGCCTGCTGGCCGACTGCATCCGCGATGCAGGACTGCCGCCGGGTGTCTTCAACTATGTTTCCGGTGCGGGCCGCGACGTCGGCGAGGCGTTGGTACGGCACCCGCATACCGCGGGCATCACGTTCACCGGCTCGGTGCCGGTGGGCCGGCAGCTAATGCAGCAGATGACCAGCGGTACCTATCCGCGCCCGTGCATCGCGGAAATGGGCGGCAAGAACCCGTGCATCGTGACCGAACATGCCGACCTCGACCGCGCCGCTGCCGGCATCGTGCGCTCGGCCTACGGCATGGGCGGCCAGAAGTGTTCGGCGTTGTCGCGGCTGTATGTCCACGAGAGCGTCGCCGATGCACTGATTGAACGCATGCAGGCGCAGATCGCTGCGATCCGCGTGGGCGATCCGCGTCGACGCGAGCACTGGCTCGGGCCGGTCGTCAATGCGACGGCGTACGCGAGCTACGGGCAATACGCGGAAGCGTTGCGCACGGGCGGTGCCCACCTGCTCAGCGGTGGCGCGCGACTGGGTGAAGTCGAACCGACGCTGGCGAACGGCTACTACGTCGAACCCTTACTGGCCGAAGCACCGCTGTCGCACCCGCTATGGCAGCACGAGATGTTCGTGCCGATCCTGATGCTGCACCGCTACCAGGATCGCGATGAAGCGATGCGCCTGGCCAACGATTCGCCGATGGGCCTTACCGCGGGGTTCTTCGGCAGCGACGACGAAGTAGCGTGGTTCCACGACCATATCGAAGCGGGCGTGACCTATGCCAACCGTCCGCAAGGCGCCACCACCGGCGCGTGGCCGGGCTACCAGCCGTTCGGCGGCTGGAAGGGGTCGGGTTCCACCGGCAAGGCGATCGCCTCGTTCTACTACCTCGCGCAATACCTGCGCGAGCAGTCGCGCACCGTGGTGGAGTGAGCCATGCATCTCTCGCTTGCCGATGCGATCGAGAACTTCGTCGCCGATGGGACCAGCCTCGCGCTTGAGGGCTTCACCCACCTGATTCCGTTTGCGGCGGGCCACGAGATCATCCGCCAGCATCGGCGCGACCTGCACCTGATCCGCATGACGCCCGACCTGGTCTACGACCAGATGATCGGCATGGGGTGCGCGCGCAAGCTCACCTTTTCCTGGGGCGGCAATCCCGGCGTGGGTTCGCTGCATCGCCTGCGCGATGCGGTGGAACACCAGTGGCCCAACCCGATCGAACTGGACGAACACAGCCATGCGGGTATGGCGACCGCGTTCTGCGCGGGCGCATCGCGGCTGCCGTTCGGCGTGCTGCGCGGCTATGTCGGCACCGACCTGCCCGAGCGCAACCCGAACATCCGTCAGATCACCTGCCCCTTCACCGGCGAGCCGCTTGCCGCCGTTCCCGCGATCAACCCCGACGTGACGATCCTGCACGCACAGCGCGCGGACCGCGAAGGCAATGTCGCCATCGAAGGCATCATCGGCGCAGCACGCGAAGCTGCACTGGCGGCGCAAACGCTGATCGTCACCGTCGAGGAGATCGTCGACGAACTGCCACCGGCGATGAACGCCATCGTGCTGCCGCACTGGATCGTCAGTGCCGTGGTGCACTGCCCGGGCGGCGCGTATCCGTCCTATGCGCAAGGTCATTACACGCGCGACAACGCGTTCTATCAGCGTTGGGACGCCATTGCGCGCGAGCGCGACAGTTTCCGGTCCTGGATGGAGGCGAACGTGATCGGCGCACGCGACCACCGCACCTTCCTCGCCGGTTTGCAGCAGGCGGTTTCATGAGTGATTGCACCCGCGACGAATGGATGACCATCGCCGCATCGCGTTTATTGGAGAACCGAGCGGTCTGCTTCGTCGGCATCGGCTTGCCGAGCGCGGCCTGCAATCTGGCGCGGCTGACGCACGCGCCCGGGATCGTACTGATCTACGAATCGGGCACCATCGGTACGCGACCGGAGGTGCTGCCCTTGTCGATCGGCGACGGCGAACTGGCCGAGACGGCCGCCTGTGTGATCTCGCTGCCGGAGGTGTTCAGTTACTACCTGCAGGCGGGACGCGTGGACGTGGGTTTTCTCGGCGCCGCGCAAATCGACCGCTTCGGCAACCTCAACAGCACGGTGATCGGCTCGTATGACGCACCGACCACGCGCCTGCCCGGGGCCGGCGGCGCACCTGAAATCGCGCATCACGCGAAACAGGTGTTCGTGATGGCGAAGGCGTCGCCGCGCAGCTTCGTCGAGCAGCTCGACTTTCGCACCAGCGCCGGTTATCTCGATGGCCATGGCGCGCGGGCACGTGCCGGGGCATCCGGCGGCGGACCGCGCGCGGTGATCACGGATGTCGGCATGCTCGCGCCGCATCCCGAGACTCAGGAGCTGCAGCTGGTGGCGTTGTACGCCGATGCCAGCGTCGATGAGGCGCGCGCGGCAATCGGCTGGCCGCTAAGGGTCGCCGACCATCTCGACACCATTGCCGCGCCCACCGCACACGAACTCAACACCTTGCGCGCACTCGAAGCGCGTACCCGCGAGGCGCATGCGCGCCCTGTCCATATTCCGCTGCCCGCTGAAGGATTGCCGTGACCATGACCGTGCCCAATCCGGCCCATATCAAGACCGCCCTGCCCGGCCCGAAGGCCACCGCGATGATCGCCCGCGATGCCGAGGTGATCTCGCCCTCGTATCCACGCGACTATCCGTTCGCCATGTCGCACGGCCGCGGCACCGAAGTGTGGGACGTCGACGGCAACCGTTTCCTCGATTTCGCCGCGGGTATCGCGGTATGCGCCACCGGTCATGCCCATCCGCGGGTGGTGGGTGCGGTGAAGGCCGCTGCGGACCAGTTCCTGCATATTTCCAGCGACTACTGGCATGCGCAGATGCTCGGCCTGGGCGAACGCCTCGCGCGAGTGGCGCCGATGCAGACGCTGGCTGGCGAAGCGGCGATGAGCTTTCTGTGCCAGTCCGGCACCGAAGCCGTGGAAGGCGCGCTGAAACTCGCGCGTTACGTGACACGGCGGCCGCGCTATATCGGCTTTCTCGGCGGCTTCCACGGCCGCACCATGGGCTCGCTCTCGTTCACCTCGAGCAAGTACACCCAGCAGCTGGGCTTCGCGCCGACCATGCCAGGCGTGACGCATGTGCCGTACCCGAACCCGTATCGCCCGCTGTTCGCCGGGGCCGACCAGGGCAAGGCCGTGCTCGATTACATCCGCATGCTGTTCGAGCGCAGCGTGCCCGCCTCCGAGGTCGCGGCATTCCTGGTCGAACCCATCCAGGGCGAAGGCGGTTATATCGTGCCGCCCGAAGGCTTTCTCGCGGGCTTGCGCGCACTCTGCGACGAGCACGGCATCCTGCTGATCTTCGACGAGGTGCAGTCGGGCGTGGGCCGCACCGGCAGGATGTTCGCCTGCGAGCACACCGGCGTGGTGCCGGACATCATGACGCTGGCCAAGGGCCTGGGCTCGGGCTTGCCGATCGGCGCGGTGGTCGCGAAGAAATCGTTGATGTCGCAGTGGAAGCGCGGCGCACACGGCAACACCTATGGCGGCAATCCTCTCGCTTGTGCGGCGGCGAATGCCACGCTCGATCTCGTTTCGGAAGGTCTTGCCGACAATGCCGCAGCGACTGGCGCGCATTTCATGGCGCGCCTGCATGAGCTGGCACGCGACTATCCCTGCATCGGCGAGTTGCGTGGCAAGGGCTTGATGATCGGCATGGAACTGATCGAAGCCGGCGCCGAGCGCACGCCGGCCCGCACCTTGTGCGACGCCGTGGTCACCCGCGCGTTCCACAACGGCCTGCTGCTGCTTTCCTGCGGTACCAGTACGGTGCGCTTCATGCCGCCGCTCAGCGTCAGCACCGGCGAGATCGACGAGGCCATGGTCCTGCTGCGCGCCAGTCTCGATCAGGCACTGGCAGGACGCTGAGGCGATGCGGCGCCGGCTGGTCCTCGCCTTGGCCCTGCTCGCTTGCGCCGGCTCGACGCAGGCGGCGCGCGAGAGTGTGCTCAAGCAGATCGATCTGCCGCACGACTATTACTGGCGCGAGCTCTACCTGCCGCAGCTCACCACCGGTCCCGACTTCGCCAGCTTCACGCCCGCAGGCGATGCGCTGATCTACAGCATGGGCGGCTCGCTGTGGCAGCAGCGTATCGATGGCGATACCGCGACGGAACTGACCCACGCTTCACGCGCCTACGATAATCAGCCGGATGTCGCACGCAATGGCCGTAGCGTGGTGTTCACACGCTATGACGGCAACGCCATCGAGTTGTGGCGGCTCGATCTGACGACAGGGCGCGAGCAAGCGCTTACTTCAGGTGGCGCGGTGAACGTCGAGCCGCGTTTATCCCCCGACGGGCGACAGATCGCGTGGGTATCGACGCAGGGTACAGGCCACTTCAACCTGTTCATTGCCGACATCGATGCAGCAGGCCTGCACCATGCACGCCCTTTGCTCGGCGAGCGCAAGACCACGCTGGACCGCTACTACTATTCAGCGGTTGACCACGCCATCAATCCTTCGTGGTCGCCGGACGGCAAGACGATCTTTTACGTCAGCAATCCGGAGATCGCCTGGGGCACGGGCGACCTGTGGTCGGTGCCGGTCGACGATCCGGCCAAGCGCAGCAAGGTACTTAGCGAAGAAACCAGCTGGAACGCACGGCCCGAACTCAACCCGGACGGCAAGCGCCTGCTCTACACCAGCTATCACGGCCGGCAATGGCAACAGTTCTGGCTGACCACTCCTACGGGCGCTGCGCCGCTGCCACTGACCTTCGGCGACTTCGACCGCCGCAACGCGCGCTGGTCCTCCGATGGCAAACGCATCGTCTACGTCGACAACCAGGCAGGCAACACCGCCCTTCGCGTCCTCACCGCACTGGGTGGCGCCACGGCAACGGTCACGCCCGTCCATCGCCAGTACAAGACGCCACACGCTCGCCTGGTGCTCGACATCGTCGACGAACACGGCGAACGCACGCCGGCACGCGTCGCCGTGCTTGGCCATGACGACCGCGCCTACGCGCCCGACGACGCCTGGATGCATGGCGAAGACGGCTTTGACCGAACCCTGCAATCCTCGGAAACCCATTACTTCCACTGCGCACCGCCATGCGCATTGGACGTACCCGTCGGTGCCGTGAACATCTGGGTGCAACACGGTTTCGCCTATGCCCCCTGGCGCAAGACGGTGAATGTCGCGGCCGGCCCCGGCGTGGCAGTGCGCGCCACGCTCGTTCCGCAACCGTTGCCTGCGGCGTTCGGCCAATGGATCAGCGCCGACCTGCATATCCACATGAACTACGGCGGTCATTACCGCAATACGCCGGCCAACCTGGCACGGCAGGCGCGTGCGGAAGATCTCGATATCGCCTACGACCTGGTGGTCAACAAGGAAGAACGCATTCCCGATATCGCTTCCTTCCGCACCGCCGCCGACCCAGCCAGCCTGCCGCACAGCCTTGTGCTGCACGGCCAGGAATTTCACACCAGCTTCTGGGGCCACCTGGGTCTGCTCAACCTCGGCGATCATTTCATCACGCCGGATTTTTCCGCCTATCGGCATACGGCGATGGCCAGTCCGTATCCCCACAACGGCGTGATCGCGGATCTTGCGCACGCACAGGGCGGCCTGGTCGGCTACGTGCATCCGTTCGACACCCTGCCCGATCCCGCGCACGATGCCGTGCTGAGCAACGAGCTGCCGGCCGATGTGATCAACGGCAAAGTGGATTACATCGAAGTGATCGGCTTCTCCGACCACAAGGCGACGACCCAGGTCTGGTATCGATTGCTCAATCTCGGCTTCCACCTGCCCACCGGCTCGGGCACCGACGCGATGGCGAACTATGCCTCGCTGCGCGGACCGGTTGGCCTCAACCGCGTGTTTCTCGATACCGCCGGCAAACGCGATGCAGCCGCCGCCATGGCCGCATTGAAGGCCGGCCACGGCTTCGCCAGCAACGGGCCGATGCTTGGCCTGTTGCTCGACGAGGCCAAGCCTGGTGACACGATTGCCGCAGGTAAGCATCGCTACCGGGTCGCCCTGCGCTCGCCGGTGGCGGTGCAACACCTGGAACTCGTGCATAACGGCAAGGTGGTGAAGACCTTCGCGCTTGGCGGCGACCGCCATACGTTCGACAGCGAAGGCGACATCGACCTGGACGGCGGCTGGCTGCTGCTGCGCGCCTGGAACGACGGCGGCGATCCGCAGGTGCTGGATATCTACCCCTACGCCACCACCAACCCGGTCTGGCTGGGCGACCATGTGCGTGCGCCCAGTGCGCGCAACGATGCCGCCTGGTTCGCCGACTGGCTGACACGAACCATCGACGCGGCATCCGCACGCGACGACTACAACACCGCCGAGGAGAAGCGCTTGACGCTCGATTACCTCCATCAGGCACGCGAGGCATACCGTGCCCTTGCCAGCGAACCGACTTCCATTGAATCGACACGAGGCACGCGATGAAGCGAATTCTGTGGCCGTCCCTGCTGCTAGTAGCGCTGTACTGCATTTCCGGCGCAGCCCAGGCAGACGACACTCGTTTCAACGCCGCCGACATTAACCGCGTGGCCGATATCGGCGAACCGGTGTTGTCACCCGACGGCAACGCCATCGTCTACACCGTGAGCACGGCGAACCTGGAGCGCGACGAGCCGCAGTCGGACCTGTGGCGAGTGCGTTACGACGGCAGCGGCCGCGTGCAGCTCACGCATACGCCCGACAGCAGCGAGAGTCACCCGCAGTGGTCCGGCGACGGCAAGTTCATCGCCTTCCTTGCCGACCGCAAGCTCGATGGCGAAGCGAGCGACGACGACACCAAGACCCAGGTCTGGGTGATGCCCGCCGATGGTGGCGAAGCACGTCGCGTCACCAATCTGCCAAGCGGCGTCGAAGATTTCGTGCTCTCGCCCGATGGCAAGCAGCTCGCGGCGATCGCGTTCGATCCCGAGTATCCGGTGGGCACCAAGAAACCGAAGCATCCGCTGCCTATCGTCACCGACCGTTTCCAGTTCAAGGACGACGACACCGGCTGGCTGGGCAACCGGCACAAGCATCTGTACCTCGTGGACATCGCCAGTGGCGCCGCTACCCAGATCACCTCGGGCAAGCACGACGAACAGCTGCCGGCCTGGTCGCCCGACGGCAAGCTGATTGCCTATGTCACCAAGCGCGGCGCCGATCCCGACCGTCACCTCAACTACGACATCTACGTGATTGCCCCGCGTGCCGGCGCCAAGGAACGGCAGCTCACCACGTTCCCCGGTTCCGACCTCGATCCGTATTGGGGAACGCGCCCGGCATGGAGTCCCGACAGCTCGCGTATCGCCTATCTGCAAAGCGGCGAGGACAAGTGGATCTACTACGCGCCGTGGCAGCTGGCGATCATCGATGTCGCCAGCGGCAAGGCGACGCTGCCGGCGCCGATCGACCGTTGCTTCACCAAGCCGCGCTGGTCGCCCGATGGACGCAGCATCTACGTCTTGATCGAGCAGGCCGAGGTCACTCACCTGTCGCGCGTCGAGTTGCCCAGCGGCAAGATCACCGAACTGACCCACGGTGACCGCTTCGACAGCGACCTGGATGTGTCACCCAACGGTCACCTGATCGTGCTCGGCGGCGATAACACGCATCCTCCCCGCCTCTCCGCCGTCGAACCGGAGAAGTTGCGCCTGCTGGACGATCAGAACGCGTGGCTGGCTGGCAAGAAGCTGGCAACCACCGAAACGCTGCATCTGCAAAGTGCCGACGGCACCGCGCTGGATGCGCTGCTGACCAAGCCGGTGGGCTATGTGTCGGGCCGCCGCTATCCGACCATCGTGCGTGTGCATGGCGGTCCGGTGTACCAGTTCAGCCATGAGTTCATGCCCGACTGGCAGGTCTATGCGGCGCAGGGTTATGCGGTGCTTGCCGTGAATCCGCGCGGCAGCTCGGGACGCGGTTTCGCGTTTTCCAAGGCCATCTATGCCGACTGGGGCAACAAGGACACGCAGGATGTCCTTGCCGGCGTCGATCACGTGGTGACACTGGGTGTTGCCGACCCCGCTCGCTTGGGCATTGGCGGCTGGAGTTATGGCGCCATCCTCACCGACGAAATCATCGCCCGCGATACCCGCTTCAAGGCCGCCATCGCCGGCGCAGGCTCCGGCAACATGTATGGCATGTATGGCGACGACGAGTACGCACGCGAGTACGAACTCGAACTCGGCACGCCCTGGGCCAACCGCGATGCCTACGACCGCGCCAGCTACCCGTTCCTGCATGCCGACCGGATCAAGACGCCGACGATGTTCCAGTGCGGCGAACGCGACTTCAATGTGCCCTGCATTGGCGCCGAGCAGATGTACCAGGCGCTGCGCTCACTCGGCGTTCCCACCGAACTGGTGATGTATCCCGGCCAGCATCACGGCCTGACCGTGCCGAGCTATCTGCGCGACCGGATGGAACGCAACCTGGCCTGGTACGACCGCTATCTGAAAATCGGCGGTGCAACTCCGTGAGCACGCTCGGCTCAATGCGGTGGTTCGTAACGCCCGAAGCGCTTGAGCAGCGCGATCAGCTCTGCATGCGAAATGGCCTTGGCGTAGTGCCCGCCATCGCCCTGCATGTCGCGCGCGGCGATCATCGCATTGACGATGCTTTCCTCGGCCGCTTGCGCCGTGGCCTCGAACAAGGGGTCCACATGGTCGTTGCCGATGAAGCTCGCCTGCTGCAGCGGCGTATCGTGCAGCGCCTGCGCATTGGCCGTGGAGAACGCCACGAAGATGTCGCCCGACCCATTGCCGGCATAGCTGCCCATCCGTGCCAGCCCCATGCCGGCCCGCTTGGCGATGCGCTTGAGCTGCTGCGGCAGCAGCGGGGCATCGGTGGCCACCACGATGATGATCGAGCCGGTGTCGGCCGCAGCGGGGTTGGATGCGCTGCGCACACGGTCGTCGCGAAGATACTTGCCCACCGGCACGCCCGCGACGCGCAGGCTGTCGCGCAGGCCGTAATTGGCCTGCACCAGCACGCCGATGGTGTAGTCGCGCTCGCCGATATGCACGCGCCGCGAAGCGGTGCCGATGCCGCACTTGAATTCGTGGCAGATCATGCCGGTACCGCCACCGACATTGCCCTCGGCCACCGGCCCGCTCTTCGCATCGCGCAGCGCCTGCGCCGCGTGCTCGGGACGGACGTGGAAACCGTTGATGTCGTTGAGGTCGCCATCCCAGGTTTCGGCCACCACCGGCAACGACCACCAGTAGCCCGAGGCATCCGCGCCACCCCCGCGCACGCGCTCGGCGATCACCGCATCGCGCACCACGCCCACGCTGTGCGTATTGGTCAGCATCACCGGGCCTTCCAGTTCGCCGGACTCTTCCAACCACGCGGTGCCGGTCATCTCGCCGTTGCCGTTGAGCGCGAACGAGGCGCCGAAGGTGGGAATGTCGAAGCTGTCGTGCCCACGCGGAAGAATCGCGGTGACGCCCGTGCGTACCTTGTGTCCGTTCGGAAGGTCTTCGATCAGGGTCACCTGGCCCACGGTCACGCCGGCCACGTCGGTGATCGCATTGAGCGGACCGGGCGTGCCATCGAAAGGAATACCAAGATTCCTGGCGCGGGGTTCGGCCGCCGAGGCGACGCCGCACAGGACACACAGAGCAAACGCGAGACGACAGCGGGGCATGGAGACTCCAGAGTTCGACCGTTTGTTGGATCAGTCTATCCCGGGAAACCCATTTCGCATGCACGCTGACACGAAGATCACCGAGCTCACGCTCGCTCGCGCACTCGACCCGAAGTATTACTTCGGCGAACCCATGCTCGCGATGGAACAACGTGCGGTATTCGCACGCAGCTGGCAGCTGGTGGCGCACCAGGAACAGCTCGCTGCGGCGGGCGACCACGTAGTCGAACATATCGGCGGCGTTCCGGTCCTGCTGGTGCGCGGCCAGGACCATGTGTTGCGCGCCTTCCCCAACGTCTGCCGCCACCGCGCCGGTCCGCTGGCCCTGTGCAACGGCAAAGGTGCGAAGGCCCTGCACTGCAAGTACCACGGCTGGACGTACACGCTGGAAGGCCAGCTGCGCAGCGCGCCGGAAATGCAAAGCGCCTGCGACTTCAAAGTGGAGGACATCCGCCTTCCCCCGCTGCGCGTGCATGAGTGGCAGGGGCTGGTGTTCGTGGCACTGGACGAACGCGTGCCCGCGTTCGACGAGGTCTACGGCGGCATTGCCGAGCGCATCGCGCCCATCGATCTGTCCGACATGCGCTATCTGCACCGCGACAGCTACGATATCGACTGCAACTGGAAGGTCTACATCGACAACTTCCTGGAGGGCTACCACCTGCCCCATGTGCATCCGGGCTTGTCCAGAGTGCTGGACTATCGCGCCTACGACACCGAGTTGTTCCCGTGGCACTCGCTGCAATCGTCGCCCCTGCGCAATAGCGCCGAGATCTACGGCGACGGCCAGGCGTTCTACTACTTCATCTATCCCAACGTGATGTTGAACATCATGCCGGGCCGTCTGCAGACCAACCGCATCCTGCCACTGGGGCCGGGTCGCTGCCGCGTGGAATTCGACTATTACTACGCGCAGGAGGAAGCGGCACAGAAGCGCATCGATGCCGACCAGTCCTTCAGCGACGAAGTGCAGCAGGAAGACATCGATATCTGCGAGGCCGTGCAGAAGGGCCTCGCGTCCGGTTACTACGAGCCCGGCCGGCTGTGCCCCAAGCGCGAAGGCGGCGTCTGGCATTTCCACAACCTGTTGCGCACGGCGTATGCCCAAGGCGCTGGAGAACCTGCATGACGATGAAGTTGTCCGGCCTGTTGTGTGCCATCGCGATGGCCTGTGCCCTGCCCGCTGCCCATGCCGAGGGCGCACAACGTACTGTCGTGCATGCAGGCCATCTGCTCGACGTGGACAGCGGCAAGCTGCTGAGCGACCAGGCGGTCACCATCGTCGAAGGCCGTGTCGTATCCGTGCAACCGTGGTCGGCAAGCAGCGGCAACGGCGCCAAGGTCTTGAACTGGACCGCCTATACCGTGGTGCCCGGCCTGATGGACATGCACACCCATCTGGCCGACGAGATGGAAACCGCCGACTACGGTGCCGCGCTGAAGAGCAACCCGGCGCGCGATGCCTTCATCGGCGCCAAGAATGCGCACGATACGCTGCGTGCCGGCTTCACCACCGTGCGCGACGTCGGCGTGTTCCGTGGCTTTGCCGATATCGCGCTGCGCGATGCCATCAATGCCGGCTATGTGCCGGGCCCGCGCATGTTCGTTGCCGGTGCCTACATCACCATCCCCGGCGGCGGTGGCGAGATCACCGGGTTGCCACCGGGCACTGTGGTGCCGCCGGAATTCCGCGTCGGCGTCTCAAAGGGCGTGGAAGACGTGCGCAAGCATGTCGACTTCCTGCTCGACCACGGCGTCGACCACATCAAGGTGATCGCCACCGGCGCCGTGCTGGCCGACAACACCGAGCCCGGCGTGTCGGAGTACACCGAAGAGGAGATCCACGTCGCCGTGGTGGAGGCCGCCAAGCGCGGCAAGTTCGTCGCCGCCCACGCACATGGCGCCGAAGGCATCAAGCGGGCGACCCGCGCCGGCGTGCGTTCCATCGAACACGGCTCGCTGATCGACGACGAAGGCATCGCGCTGATGGTGCAGCACGGCACCTGGCTGGTGGCCGATATCTACAACGGTGACTACATCGACAGTGTGGGCCGCCGCGAAGGCTGGTCGGAGCAGACCCTGCGCAAGAACATCGAAACCACCGACGCCCAGCGCGAGGGTTTCCGCAAAGCAGTAAAAGCGGGTGTGCATATCGCATTTGGCACGGACGCGGGCGTTTATCCGCACGGTGACAACGCCCGCCAATTCGCGTACATGGTGAAGTATGGAATGACACCACTGCAGGCGATCCGCTCGGCCACCATCGATGCGGCGCGGCTGATGGGCAAGGAGAAGGAACTCGGCTCGATTGCACCTGGCAAGGCCGCCGACCTGGTCGCTGTGGCGTGCGACCCGCTGCAGAACGTCGAATGCCTGCGCAAGGTGCAAGGCGTGATCAAGGCCGGTGAGACGGTTTCCATCGACTAACCCAACGAGTGCAGACGACGTGAGCGAAAGCAAGAAGATCGGCTTCTGGACCTGCACCGCCCTGGTGGTCGGCAACGTGATCGGCATGGGCATCTTCATCCTGCCCTCGTCGCTCGCGCCCTACGGTTTCAATGCGTTGATCGGCTGGCTGGTGACCCTGGTCGGCTGCCTGATCCTGGCCCGCGTGTTCGCCCATCTGTCCAAGGCACTGCCGGCCGCCGACGGTCCGTACGAGTACATTCGCTGCACCCTCGGTGATCTTCCCGCGTACATGGCGCTGTGGGCGTACTGGGTCTCGTTGTGGCTGACCAATGCGGCGCTCGCCACGGGCGTGGTCGGTTACATCACGGTGGTGATGCCGCAACTGGCGGTGATCCAGCCGGTGCTGTTCGCGCTCTGCCTGTTGTGGCTGTTCGTGATCGTCAACCTGTTCGGCGTGCGCTCGGGAGGCGCCGTGCAAATCGTGACATCGGTGCTGAAGCTGTTGCCCATGGTCGCCATCGCGCTGCTCGGTGGATGGGTCTTGCTCACCTCGCCTGCAAGCTATGTGGCCCACCCGCCGACCACACCGATCACCTTCAGCGGCATCCTGGCGGCCTCGACCATCGCCTTGTACGCGATGCTTGGCATCGAGTCGGCCAGCGTGCCGGCCGGACGCGTGAACAACCCGGGGCGCACGATTCCGCGCGCCACCATGGCCGGCGCCATCCTTGTCGCGGCCGTCTACATCGTGGTCTCGGCGGTACCGCTGCTGTTGATCGAACAGAAGGAGCTGGCCAATGCCGATGCGCCGTTCGCCTTGCTGATGGATCGCTTCGCGGCGGCCGGCTCCGGTCGATGGCTCGCCTTGTTCGTGGTGGTGAGCGGCCTCGGCGCGCTCAATGGCTGGACCTTGCTGATGGGCGAACTCACCCGCACCATGGCCAACAACGGCTCGCTGCCGGCCGTGTTCGCGCGGCAGAATCGTCGTGGCGCACCCGCCATCGCGCTGATCGTCACCGGTCTGCTCGCTTCGGTGATGACCTGGATGAGCTACAGCCAGTCGCTGGTAGCGGCATTCACCTTCCTCACCCGCGTGGTCACGGCGGCCAACCTTCCGCTTTATCTCAGCTGCTCGCTATCGCTGGCTGTGTTGTGGCGTCGCAACGCCACCTTCGGCATGGGTCGCAAGGTGTTGCTGGTCGCCATGGGTGGTGCCGTGTACGCGGTGTTCGCCTTTGTGGGCAGCGGTCGTGAGCCGTTCCTGCTTGCCATGGGCTTGATCGCCGCAGGCCTGCCCCTCTACGCCATCATGCGGCTGCGTCGCAAATCGGCGCATGCCGCCACCGCACCGGCCAAGGTTTGAGTTCGATGAGAGATCCACGCTACGACATCTTGTTTACGCCGGTGAAGATCGGCCCAGTCACGGCCAAGAATCGCTTCTTCCAGGTACCGCATTGCAACGGCATGGGTCACGCGATGCCGCTTGCGCACGCTGCGATGCGCGAGATCAAGGCCGAAGGTGGCTGGGCGGTGGTTTCGACCGAAGAATGCGAGATCCATCCCAGCAGCGATCTCACGCCTTACGTCGAAGCGCGCCTGTGGGACGACCGCGACATTCCCGCGCTCGCGCTGATGTGCGACAAGGTGCACGCGCACGGTGCGCTCGCCGCGCTAGAGCTATCGCACAACGGCCCAACGGCTTCCAATCTGTATTCGCGCGAAGTGCTGCTCGGCCCTTCGCATCAGGTATCGAAATACGGTTATCCATCGCAAGCCCGTGCAATGACCCTACACGACATCCGCGAATACCGCCGCTGGCATCGCGAGGCCGCCTTGCGCGGCAAGCGTGCGGGCATGGACATCATCTATGTCTACGCCGCGCACGATTTGTCGCTGCCGATGCACTTCCTGCAGCGCCGCCGCAACCAGCGCAGCGACGAATACGGCGGCTCACTGGAGAACCGCGTGCGCCTGCTGCGCGAAGTGCTGCAGGACACGCGCGATGCCGTGGGCGATACCTGCGCTGTCGCGCTGCGGTTTGCCACCGAGGAATTGTTGGGGCCTGGCGGTGTCGAGTTGGCCGAAGCACAGGACATCGTCGGCATGCTGGCCGAGCTGCCTGATCTGTGGGACGTCAATCTCGCCGCCTGGTACAACGACTCGGTGCCGTCGCGCTTCGCCACCGAAGGCGCGCAGGAGCCGTTCATCGACTTCGTCAAGAAAACCACCACCAAGCCGGTGGTCGGCGTGGGCCGGTTCACCTCGCCCGATACGATGGTGTCGCAGATCCGGCGCGGCGTGATCGACCTGATTGGCGCGGCCCGTCCGTCCATCGCCGATCCTTATCTGCCCCGGAAGATCGAGGAAGGCCGAGTCGACGATATCCGCGAATGCATCGGCTGCAATATCTGCGTTTCCGGCGACATGACCATCTCGCCGATCCGCTGCACGCAGAATCCGAGCATGGGCGAGGAGTGGCGCAAGGGCTGGCATCCCGAGCGCATTCGTCCCGCCCCCCAACCCACCCGCGTGCTGGTGGTCGGCGGTGGACCGGCGGGTTTGGAGGCAGCGCGTGCGCTTGGCCAGCGCGGCCACGACGTGAGCCTGGCCGAATCGCGCAAGGAACTGGGCGGCCGCGTCACCCGCGAAGCCCGCCTGCCCGGCCTGGCCGAATGGGCGCGTGTGCGCGACTGGCGCGTGGGGCAGATCGGCAAACTCAACAACGTGAGCGTCTATCTCGATTCGCCGCTCACCGCGCAGGACGTGATCGATTTCGGCGCCGAGCATGTGGTGTTGGCCACCGGTTGCCACTGGAGGCGCGATGGTTTCGGACGCAGCAATGGCTTGGGCATTCCCGGTCTGGCGGACCATGCGCGCGTATTCACGCTCGATGACCTGATGGATGGTCGCCTGCCGGAAGGCCGCGTCACGGTATTCGACGACGATGGCTTCTACTACGCCAGCGTGGCGGCCGAGCTGCTGCGCGCACGCGGTTGCGAGGTCGCCTACGTGACGCCGGAAGACAGCATCGCCCCATGGAGCGTCAACACGCTCGACTACCGCCATATCCGCAAGCGCATGGCCAAGCTTGGCATCGAGGCCATCGTGTCGCACAACATCGCCGGCTTCGACGGTTCGACGCTGACACTGGAGCACGAGTGGGACGAGCAGCGGACCGAACGTCCTTGCGATGCCATTGTCACCATCACCTCGCGCCTGCCCGACGACGCGCTATACCAGCAGCTGTTGCTACGTCTGGGTGACTGGGGCGGTGCCGGCATCCGCTCCGTGCGCTGCATTGGCGATGCCGAGGCGCCCGGCCTGATCGCGCATGCGATCTACGCCGGGCACCGCTATGCACGCGAGTTGCAGGAACCGGTGACCGGCGAAGTGGCGTTCAAGCGGCACTTCCACACCGCCGATCCGGATGACCTGCGACGAGAGACGCCCGCGTGAGGTCACGTACCTTGCGTGAGCGACAAGCCGAGCGCAGGGGCGATGACATCGGTGTACTTCAAGCCTGCACCGGTGTTGAAGATGACCACGCGATCGGACTTCTTCAGGTCGCCCGAGGCGATCAGCTGCGCATAGGCGGCGGTGGCCGCGGCTCCTTCGGGCGATAGCAAGATCCCTTCGTTCGCGGCCCAATCGCGCAGCGATGCAAAGGTGTCCTCATCCGATACCGCGACAGCCTTGCCGCCGGATGCCCGGAGTATGTCCAGGATGATGTAGTCGCCGTACGCCTTGGGCACGCGCAGGCCGGAAGCCGCGGTCTTGGGGTCCTTCCACATCTGGCTGACGGCGGCGCCTTCATCGAAAGCCCGCACCACCGGCGCGCATCCCGACGATTGAATGGCGAACATGCGCGGCCGCTTGCCCGGCTTGACCCAACCCAGCTGTTCGAGTTCGTCGAACGCTTTCCACATGCCGATCAAACCGACGCCGCCACCGGTGGGATAGAACACGGCATCGGGGTATTCCCAACCCAGTTGTTCGACCAGTTCATAGCCCATGGTCTTCTTGCCTTCCACGCGGAACGGTTCCTTCAGCGTGGAAATATCGAACCAGCCTTCCTCCGCTTTGCGCTCGCCGACGATGCGTGCGCAATCGGAAATCACGCCGTCCACCAACGTCACCTTGGCGCCGTACGCCGTCGCTTCCACCATATTGGCGAGCGGCACGTCGCGCGGCATGAAGATATGCGCTTCGATATCCGACGCCGCCGCATACGCCGCCAGCGCACCGGCCGCGTTGCCAGCCGAGGGAATGGCCAGCTTGCGCAAGCCGTAATGCCGCGCCATGGTCACCGCCAACGCCAGCCCACGCGCCTTGAACGATCCTGTGGGGTTGGCGCCCTCCTCCTTGAGGAACAGTTCGCCGTGACGCTTGCTGCGCAGCATCGGCGTCCAGCCTTCGCCCAACGTCACCGGAGTGACCTCGGGCAGCACGGCGCGGTAACGCCACATGCCGCGCCAGGGCGTCGACGCATCGCCGCCATTCACCACATCGGCCGGCGAGCTGCCTTGCAGAGGCGTGAGGTCGTACCTCACGTAGAGCGCGCCCGCAGGCTGCTCGGGACATTGCGTGCACAGGGTCTGCGGCACGTCGGCGGGCAGACGCGCATGGCAGCGGGAACACTCGAGATAGGCAATGGCAGGCATACGACCTCGCTAAGGATGGAAAGCGAAACGACGAACGGAATCGTTCATGGGTGCTCGTCCACGGACGGCGCGTTTAGCTGCCGCTCCCACGACGCTACCGCAGCGGCAGCCACCGAGTTGCCGACGATGTTGGTGGCCGAGCGGCCCATGTCCAGGATGTGATCGACTGCCAGCACCAGCGCCAGGCCGGCGTCCGGCAGATGAAAGTAGTGCAGCGTGACGGCCACCACCGCGATGGCGGCGCGCGGCACGCCGGCCAGCCCCTTGGTGGTGAGCATGAGCAGGCCGAACAGCGTGATCTGCTGCCCGATGCTGAGTTCCACGCCGTAGGCCTGCGCGATGAACAGGATGGCGAACGTGCAATACATCATCGCGCCATCGAGATTGAACGAGTAACCCAGCGGCAACACGAAGCTGGCGATGCGCCGCGGTATGCCGAACGCCACCAGTTGTTCGAGCAGGCGCGGATACGCCGCTTCCGACGAGGAGGTGGCAAACGCCAGCAGCACCGTCTGCCGGATGCCGGCCAACAGACGCAAGCTGCGCGATCCGATGATCAGGCTCAGCGCGGCCAGCAGCAGCACCCACAGGATGGCCAGCGAAAGATAGAAGCCGGCGACGAAACGGGCGTACGTTCCGATGATGCCGATGCCATGCAGGCAGATCGAACTGGCCAGCGCAGCGAAGATCGCCAACGGCGCGACCTTCATCACATAGTCCGTCATCTTGAACATGATCGCGGCCAGCGACTCGATCAGCTCGACAAAGCGTTGCGCCTTCTCCTTCAACGCAGCCGCCGCTACGCCGATGAACAACGAGAACACCACGATCTGCAGGATCTCGTTGTTCGCCATGGCCTCGACGATGGAGCGGGGAATCAGGTGGGTCATGAAATCCGCCAGCGAAAAGCCCGGACTCGCGCCCGCAATTCCCGTCGTCGCTGGCAGTTGTGCAAACGCCGGCGTGCCATGCAGCGCCGCTCCGGGTTGTAGCCAGTGGGCCATCAGCAAGCCCACCGTGAGCGACACACAGGAGGCCACGAAGAACCAAAGCAGTGTGCGAATGCCGATGCGCCCGATCTCCGCCGCGCCACCCATGCGCGCCACCGCCGACACCAGCGAGGCGAACACCAGGGGCGCAACGATCATCTTGATGAGGCGCAGGAACGCCTCCGTGATGAGAGAGAGATCGGCGGCCACCGCAACGGAGCGCTCCGCACTGAGCGTGCGGTTGCAGATCCAACCCACGGCGACGCCAAGCACCGTCGCCGCCACCAAGGCCAGCGTGAAGCCGTGTCTCCCGGTACCTGCCGGGAGCCGCGGCTTATCGCCCTGCTGCATCTTCACGCAGACGCATGCCGTTCGCGCGACGCAGCCAACGAAAGCAGGCTCAACACGATGGCCAGCACCGCGTAGGCCCCGGCGAACTGCCACACCAGCTGTCGCGAGAGATCATCCAGCGACCAGGGCAGATAGACGCCACCGCTGATCTGCACCGAATGAATGATGCCGAACAGGCTCAGGGCCCCGCCGATCAGCAGAATGCCCGCCGCTCGTAGCGTGCGGCCATCGATCAGCGACACCAGGAAACTCGCCCAGATCATCGACGTGATGATGAAACCGTTGCCCAGCACCGTGATCACCGCCAGCTCGGAAATGCCGTGGCTGTGCTCGGCGAACAGCGCGCCGTAGCGATCGCTCGGCACGTAAGTGGGATCGCTCAGCTTGATCGTCACCATGCGCGCGATCGCCGGGAAGAAACTGAACACCACCGCCGCCGCGTAACGCACCGGCGTCGCTTCGAAGGCCTGCACGGTGATGCCGATCGCTACGAACACCAGGATCGGCGCCAGCACCGACAGCGGCAGCAGCTCGACCAGGTTGGAGAGATAACCGAACACGCCGCCCAGACCGATCACCAGGCCCGTCAGCAACGTGTAGCCGCTGCGCGCGCCCATCGCCTTGTACGACGGCTGGCCGATGTAAGGCGTGGTCTGCGCCACGCCGCCGCAAAAACCTGCCACCAGGGTTGCCAGGGCTTCCACCAGGAGAATATCGCGCGTGCGGTAATCGTCGCCGGCCACGCGTGCGCTTTCCGTGACATTGATGCCGCCCACCACCATCAACAAGCCGAACGGCAGAATTAACGGCAGGTAAGGCGTCGCCGCCGCCAGACCGTTGACCCATTGCAAGGTCGGCAGCGGCAAGGCAAAACGCCACTGCCATGCCACCGGCGGGTGATAGCCCGTACCCAGCCAGCCCAGCGGACCGAGCACGTAATACAGCAGCGCCGCGACCACAAACGCCACCAACACACCGGGCAAGCCCCACGGCATGCGTGCGCGCGCCACCAGCGCATACAGCACCACGCCCAGGCCGGCCAGGCCCACCATCGGCACCTTGAGAATCTCCACCAACGGAAGAAAGCCCATCAACACCAGCGCAATGCCCGCAATGGAACCGAGCAGGCCCGCGCGCGGCACATGCCGCTGCACCATGCCGCCAAAGAAGGACAGCACGAACTTCAGCACACCCATGATCACCAGCGACGCCATGCCCAGCTGCCAGGTGGCGATCGCGGCAGCATGTTCATCGAGCCCGCCTTGCTTGAACTGCAGGAACGCCGGACCGAGCACCAGCAAGGCCATGCCGATACTGGTGGGCGCATCCAGGCCCAGCGGCATGGCGGTGACATCGTCGCGGCCCGTCTGCTTCGCCAGGCGGCGCGCCATCGCGGTATAGGCCAGGTTGCCCAGCAACACGCCGAAGGTCGTGCCGGGGAACATCCGCAGGAACACGATATCGGCGGGAAAACCGAAGATGCCGATCAACGCCGTCGCCAGGAAGGCCATGATCGACAGGTTGTCGACCACCAGCCCGAGAAAGCCATTGACGTCGCCCGGCGAGAGCCAACGTTGCGAACGAATGCTGCTCATCTCAGAACGACACCTCGGCAGGCTGCGTCACCCGCAGCACGGACTGGTCGCCCGTGCGCTGTTTCCAAGCGGCACGGATAGCCTCCACCTTAGCGCGATTCTCGGCCGTATCCGGATAATCGATCACCAACATTTTCGATCGCAGGCGCTCCGGCGCCGTCTGCCCCTTGCCCTGCCACTGGCCATAGACGTCGACCACGCTCAGGCCATCGGGAAACCGCGGCGTCACCTCGGCATCGAGAAAGTCGCGCCAGCGCTGCTCGCTGACGCCACTGGCGGCATCGTCGAAGAGGCCGAGCCCGAAGTACAGCTTCGTATCCACCCAGGCCTGCGTTTGCGCGGGATGTGCCGGATCGCCATGCAAGGTGGCGGATGCCGGAGCCACCGAGGCGACGCAACCCGAAAGCAGCGCGACCGCCAGCAGCGCTCCCGCGCAACGCAAATGATTCATGGCTATTTCCTCATACCAATTTGGACATCTATACGGATAGACCGATGGAACGGTTTTCTTCGCGAAGTATTGACAACATAACTTCCGCAATGCAACAAATAACTGCCGGCCGCCGAGCGGGGCCAGCCCACTGCCAGCAGTACCCGGGGATCAGGTTTGTCGACGATGACGGAAAACATGCTTGAGAACCTGCACGCGCCGCATGGCATCGCCATGCGGCGATGTTGTCCGGCCTAGCAACCGTCTGCGCCCGACCTCGGCGCTCGCCTCCACTTATTCATCGCCTTCCGTGCCGGCTTCGCAGCTCGCGCTATGGACCGTTGCACCCTGAGGAATTCGTCATGTCGATCCACTCCACCGCGCCCACGCGCGTTCGCCTGCTCACCGTTCTCGTGGCCAGTACGCTGGCCGCACCGGCGACCTATGCGCAATCGCAGTCCGGCGATACCCAGGCCAAGACCCTGGATCAAGTGGTGGTCACCGGCGTGCGCGCCAGCAATCGCACCTCGCTGGACTCGCCGGTGCCCGTGGATGTGTTGAGCGAGCAGGATCTGCGCAACGCAGGCGCGGTCAACGGCGAACTGGGCGCAGCACTTGCCGTGCTACTGCCTTCGTTCAACTTCCCCCGCCAATCCAACTCGGGCGGATCGGATCATGTGCGAGCGGCCCAACTACGCGGGCTGTCGCCGGATGAAGTGCTCGTGCTGGTGAACGGCAAGCGCTTCCACACCTCGGCGCTGGTCAACACCGATACCAAGATCGGCAACGGCACCACGCCGGTCGACTTCAACGCCATCCCCATCAGCGCGATCAAGCGCGTCGAAGTGCTGCGCGATGGCGCCGGTGCGCAGTATGGCTCCGATGCGATTGCGGGCGTGATCAACATCATCCTCAAGGATGCGCCCAGCGGAGGCGAGGTCTCGGCGGATTACGGCGCCTACCACACGCACTTTCGCCCGACCGATCGCGAGATCACCGATGGCCAGGGCGGCTATGCCGCCGCGGATTTCGGTACCACGCTGTGGGGCAGCGGTTTTTTCCACGCGGGCGTGGAGACCAGCCACCATGCGGGCACCAATCGCGCCGGCTACGACACCGTGCCTGATTTCATCGCCGATCCCACCCCGGCCAATCTCGCCCTGCAAGGGCAGCGCAACTACGCGGCGGGCGATCCGCCCAATGAGAGTTACAACGGCTGGTTCAACGGCGAGCTACCGTTGAACGAGCACGCCAGCCTGTACGCCTTCGGCACCTATACGCAGCGCCACACCATCGGCGACAACTATTTCCGTTATCCCGACAGCGATGCGAACGTGCCTTCGATCTATCCGGATGGCTATCTTCCACAATCCATCGGCCACAACCGCGATGCCCAGACCGCCGGCGGCGTGCGCGGCACGCTGGGCGACTGGAACTACGACGGCAGCCTCAACTGGGGCAGGAACGCGTTCGACTACGACCTGCGCGATTCGTTGAATGCCTCGCTGGGCGCGCAGAGCCCCACGTATTTCCATATCGGCAGCTACGCGTTCAACCAGAGCACGGCCAATCTCGATGCCAACCGCCAGTACGACGTGGCCGGCAGGCCGCTCACCTTGGCGGTCGGTACCGAGTACCGCTATGAAACCTTCCGCACCGGCGCGGGCGATCCGGCGTCCTACGCGGTCGGCCCCATCGACGCGCCTGCCGGGGCGCAGGCCGGCGGCGGTTTGCAGCCGCAGGATGCGGCCGATCTCTCGCGCCGCGTGCAGGCCGCCTATGCCGAAGTCTCCAGCGACATCACCGACACCTTCTTTGCCGATGCCGCGGGCCGCTACGAGCACTACAGCGATTTCGGCGGCAACTGGAGCGGCAAGCTCAGCGCGCGCTGGGAATTTGCGCCCGGCTTCGCGCTGCGCGGCGCAGCCTCCAACAATCTGCGTGCGCCGTCGCTGAGCCAGATCGGCTACGAAGCCACCACTACCGGCTATGGCGCGGACGGCAAGCTGGTCACAGGCCGCATCCTGTCGGTCAACAACCCGCTAGCCCGCGACCTGGGCGCCCAACCGCTGAAGCCGGAGAAGTCGCGCAACTTCAGCCTCGGCATCACCGGCCAACTCGGCAGCGCCTTCGACTTCTCGCTCGACGCGTACCAGATTGCCATCGACCACCGCGTGACCTTGTCCGAGACCATCGACAACGATGGATTGGAGCAATACATCCAGCAGAACTTCGGCGTGGCCGGCGTGCAGAGCGTGCAGTTCTTCACCAACGCCGTGAACACGATCACCCGCGGCGCCGAACTGGTGGGCAACTATCGCACCACCGTCGCCAACGGCAACCTTTTACTCACCCTGGCCTACAGCCACAACAACACCCAGATCCGCAGTGTCGAGGCGACCCCGGCCGCATTGATCGCTGCGGGTGCCGACAACGTGCTGTTCGGCGTGGAAGCGCGCAACACCTTGACCGACGCCGCACCGCGCCAGCGCGGCAGCTTCACTGCCAAGTGGGACAACAAGCAGTGGGGCCTGCTGGGCCGCGTCACCCGCCAGGGCGCCACCACGCGCGTGTTCGATTTCGGCGACGGCTACATTCCCACGCAGACCTACGCACCGCGTTTCCAGCTGGATGTCGAAGTGGAATACCGCGCCACCGATCGCCTCAGCTTCGCCCTCGGCGGCGACAACGTCACCAATCAATACCCCACCCGCTCCAACAGCGACATCAACTACGGCGGCAATTTCCCGTACGACGTGATCTCGCCGATCGGCAGCAACGGTGCCTACTGGTACGGACGGGTGCGCTATACGTTCTGAACACCGCTTGGATTCTCGCCTCCGTATCCACTTCCCCTCACCGTCATTCCGGCGCAGGCCGGAATCCAGTAGCCTTCAGCGGACGGCTAGCGCCCAATGACCGCCCGCGTTGCGCGCGGCGCCAAGACCCCTGGATTCTCGCCTCCGTATCCACTTCCCCTCACCGACATTCCGGCGCAGGCCGGAATCCAGTGGTCTCAGTGGACGGCTAGCGCCCAATGACAGCCCGCGTTGAGCGCGGTGCCAAGACCCCCGGGATTCTCGCCTCAGTATCCATTGCCCTCACCGTCATTCCGGCGCAGGCCGGAATCCAGTGGCCTCAGTGGACGGCTAGCGCCCAATGACAGCCAGCGTTGAGCGCGGCGCCAAGACCCAATGCATCGCCACTGGATTCCGGCCTGCGCCGGAATGACGAGTGGCAAGAATGGAGCTTTTAAACAAGCTCCGAGCGCGATCAAGCCTCGCAACGATCATAGATGCTTCAACTTGTCCGGATTACGCACCACGTAGATGCCCGCGATCTTCTCGCCGTCCGTATCCAGCGCCGTGGTCTGGTACTGGCCATCGGCTTCCAGCGTGATGAAGCCCGGCAAGCCGTTGATGTAAACGGTGCGGATCAACGTCGAGCGGTTCTTCAGCACAAGCGCCGCCAGGCGCTCCATGGCTTCCATCACCGCGCGGTAGCCCATGATGGGTTCGGCCACCGCGGGACGCTTTCCGCCGCCGTCGGCATGCAGGCTCACGTCCGCCGTCAGCAGCGTGCCCAGCGTGTTCAGATCACCCTCGCGTGAGGCCCGAAAGAATGCTTCGGCAATCTGCAACGCGCGCTTCTTTTCGATCTTGAAGCGTGGCCGCGCCTCCCGCACGTGATTGCGGGCCCGCGTGGCGAGCTGGCGGCAGGCGGTGGCGTCCCTGTCCAGGGTGGTCGCAATCTCCTCGAACGGCACGCCGAACACATCGTGCAACAGGAATGCCGCTCGTTCGAGTGGCGACAGGCGTTCGAGCACCAGCATCAACGGCAGGGTGATGTCGTCGTGGTCGACGTCTTCCACCAGCGGTTCGGGAAGCCACGTACCGACATAGATCTCGCGTTGATGGCGCGCAGACTTGAGCTGGTCGAGGCACAGGCGCGTCACGGTGCAGCGCAGATACGCCCCCGGTTCGCGCACCGCGAGCCGGTCCACCGCCATCCAGCGAATGAAGGCATCCTGCACGATGTCTTCGGCGTCGCCCACCGAGCCGAGCATCCGGTAGGCGACACGCAACAGTTTCGGGCGCATGGCATTGAAATCCAGCGCTGCGTCGTTCAAGTCTGCCCGGTTCATCACGCGGCCGCCCTGCTCGCCTTGATCACGGCGGGATCCACCCACAGTCCAAAGCCGACCGCGATGCGGTTCCAGCCGTTGATGATGTTGATGGTCAGGGTGAGCTTGACCTGCTCTTCTTCCGTGAACGCGGTTTTGAGGGCGTCGTAGGCGGCGGCATGGTCCTGGCCATCGGACAGGCGCGTCATGGCCTCGGTCCAGCCCAGCGCGGCGCGTTCCCGCTCGGAATAGCAAGGCGCCTCGCGCCACGCAGGCAACAAGGCGATGCGCTGCCCTGTCTCGCCGTTCTCGGTGGCTTCGACGTAGTGCAGGTTGATGCAGTTGGCGCAGCCGTTGATCTGCGAGGCGCGCAACTTCACCAGCTCGCACAGGCTGGGCTCGAAGCTGGCGGCCTCGGAGAGCGACATCATGGCCCGCTGCCACTCCTGCATCAGCACGGGTGCGGCCGCAAACAGGTTGATCTTGTCAGTCATTACGGAACTCCTTGGGGATGGTCCATAGACATGACGAACCGCCGCGCCCGGGCGTGACATGCGCCCATGGCCAAGGGCCTTGTCCGCTCAGCGACGGGCGCGACGAGGCAGCACCGCCATCGCCAGACAGGCCGCCAACCCCACCAGCACCAGATACACGAACCAGTCGCCCCAACGCCCATACAGCGTGGAGGTGTCGTGCAATGGCAGGTCGCCCACCAGCTCCGCATCGCGATGCTCGCTAGAGGCTTCCGCCACGACCCGGCCACGATCGTCGCTCAAGGTGAGGCGTCCGCCACGTGCCGCTCGCGCAATGGCGAACCCGCTCTCCACACCACGCATGATGGCCATGCGGCTGTGCAACCAGCCATCGACATCGAAATCCGATGCGGGAACCAGCAGCAATTGCGTATGACGCGACGCGTAGGCGTGCCCGGTGTCATGGAAGTCCATGTCCTTGCAGATGGCCAGGCCAGTGCGCGGGCTGCCGTCGAGCATGGTGTAGGTGTCGCCGGGCGTGTAGTGCTCGAGCCCCAGCAACAGGTGATGCTTGTTATAGGTGGCCGGGGACTGGGCACCGGGCTGGATCACCGAGAGCATGTTGCGCTCGGGCTGCGCGGCGTTCTTGAAATCGATGCCGGAGGCCACGATCAACCCGCGTAGTCCCGCCAGTTGTTTGAATGCGGGAATAGTCGGGTCTTGCGCACCGAACGAAGTCTCGGGAATCAACACGATCTTCGCGCCGGCATCGGCAAGGCGACCCATAGCGTCCGCGTAGCGCGACTGCAACGCCTGGCCTTCGGCACTGTCGGCAGAACGCATTGGACCCAGCAGCGAGGCCAGACCGATTCGCAGCGAGGAGGTGGCCGGTTCCTGCAAGCGCCAGCCGCCATAGACGACGGTAGCGACGACCGCCAGCGCCGCCAGCGCACCTGCGATTACGCGATCGCGACGCGGAGCGGGCGACCACGTCTGCGCAGCGATGGCAGCGGGCACCAGCAGCACCAGGAAACCGATGCCCCACAGGCCCGTCACCGCCGCGATCTGGATGACAGGCAGCGCGTCAGACTGGGTATAACCGATATTGAAGAACGTGGAGTGCGGCGACAGCAGGCTGATGACGTACTCGCAGGCGACCCACAGCGCCGGCACCGACAATACCGCCGCGACCGTGCGCCCACGCAGCAGCAGGTGCCGATACAGCAGCACGCACAGCGCCAGCATCACGCCGCCGACCAGGATGAAGCCAATGACAGGCAGCGTCGGCAAACCGACCGCCGCGTGCAAATAACTCCATACATTCAAACCGCCGGCGGCATAGGCCGCGAACCCAGCCAGCGCCGCCCATCGCGCACCCACGCGCGGCGCGAGCCACAACACCGGCAGCGGCGCCAGCCAGGCCAACCACCATTGCGGCTCCACGCCGCTGGCAAACCACCAGGCCAAAGCAGCCAACGCAGTGGCTGCGACTCCCACCGGCCATCCGACAGTGTCAGGCTTTGAGGCCATGGATCAACTTCTCCAGTGATTGTTGATAGAAGGCGCGAAACTGCTTTTCGTCGTAACTGAAACGTCCCGCGCGATAGAGCGCGATCAAGCCATGCTGCTGCGCCCAGATCGCCATGGCGACGTCGTGCGGATCGTCGTGTTTCAACGCACCACCCGCCATCGCATCGTTCACCGCATCGACCACCACGTTGAACGTCGGCGAAAGGCCGGCACGGAAATCCTCCGGATAGCGCCGTGCATCGTCGCGACGCACCGAAAAGGCGTGGTCGAACAGATGCGGATGCGCCAGCGCGTAATCCAGATAAGGCTCGGCGATCGCGATCAGCCGCTTGATCAGGTCACGGCTGCGCGAGCGCGCCTTCCATTCGTGCGCGACGGCGTTGAAGCTGTCGTCCGACAGCCGCTTCAGCAGCGCATCGCGATTGGGAAAGTGGCGATAGATCGCCATCGGGGTAATCCCCACGGCATCGGCCACGCGGCGCATCGTCACGGCCTCGACGCCCTCGCCATCGAACAGCTGATGGGCGGCACGGAGGATCTTCTCGGCGGTAGTCAGACGGGTCATGTATACAGTGTATACAAAGAATTCCGCCGGCCACAACGGGACTTCCGGGCTAGCCGTCGCCAACTGTGGAAGCGCACTTGTGCGCGACCGCGGCCCACCGGCACGCACCAGTCGCACACAAGTGCGCTCCCACCATGGGCTCCGAAAATAGGCTAGCGTGCCAACTTCATCGAAACGACCGCCGAACCATGAACATCAGACACGCCGACCAAGCAGAGATCGATGCACTCGCCCAGCTCTGGTACGACGGATGGCAGGACGCCCACGCACCTCTGTTGCCGGCAGAACTCACCCGGCTGCGCACGCGCGAGAGCTTCGCCCAGCGGCTCCAGGCGGCGCTTGGGCGCGTTCGCGTGGCCGGACCGGCGGGAGAACCCGCGGGCTTTTCCATCATCAAACGCGACGAGCTCTATCAGCTGTATGTCTCGGCCCAGCAGCGCGGTGCCGGCGTCGCGACAGCGCTCCTTGCCGATGCCGAGGCCGCACTTGCAGCCGATGGAACGAAGACCGCGTGGCTCACCTGCGCGATAGGCAACGGGCGCGCCGCGAGCTTCTATGAAAAGCATGGGTGGCAGCGCGCAGGCGCCGTGACCAGCCTGGTGGAAACTTCGGAGGGACCGTTCCCGCTGGAGGTCTGGCGCTACGAGAAACGCCTGGCTTGATGCCGGCGTCGGGAGGCGTGTGCCAGACGCCCCATGGATCGGCCAGAGTCACAGCGGCAGCGCATACGTCTGCTTCACCACCTGACTCGGCATATCCGTCTTCACGTTCTGGATGCCATTCGCACGGGTGAGATGGGTGGACTGAAAATGCCGGTACGCATCCAGGTCCGCCACCGCCACGCGCAACAGCGCATCGCTTTCGCCGAGCATGATGTAGCACTCCATCACTTGCGGCAGCAGCTTCATCGCGCCGATGAAGTGCTCGATCGTCTCCGCGTCCTGCGCGGTGAGCCAGACGCGCGTAAACAGCGTCAGGCCCGCGCCGACCATCGACGGGTTGAGGACGGTCACGTAGCGATCGATGACGCCGGCCTCTTCCAGCAAGCGGACTCTGCGCAGGCACGGTGAGGGGGAAAGGCCGACGGTGCGCGCGAGGTCCGTGTTCTGCAACCGCGCATCCTCCTGCAGTGCACGCAGAATCCGCTTGTCGATCGCGTCAAGCTTGATTGGCATATAAATTCACCTAAGAAGCCATTCCTGGCATTGGATGCCAGAAATAGGCGATTAGCTGGAATATTAGCAGCCAAATAGCGCCCGCGCGGACGTACCCTATTCGCCATGACTACCCATGCGCTAGGCCTGTTCGCCCTCACCGTGATCCCGCTTATCTGCGTCCCGGGACCGGACATGCTCTTCATTGTTTCCCAGGCGATCTCTGGCGCCACTGCCGGCTTGCGCGCCACGGCGGGGGTGTGCGCCGGCTATGTGATTCATTCGTTGCTGGTCGCGTTCGGCCTGGCTGCTGTCGTTGCTGCATCGCCTCTGCTGTTCGAAGCATTGCGTTGGGCCGGTGTGGGCTATCTGGTCTACCTGGCGTCGCAACTGCTCAAGTCAGCGATGAAACCGCAAACCGCTGGTTTGCCTAGCCGACGAATCGCGAATCCGTTCCGCAAGGGATTCTTGACTGCTGTCTTCAACCCCAAGGGAATGATGATTTACTTCGCGATACTCCCGCAGTTCATGCAGCACGATCAGCCAGCCGCGCAACAAGCCTTCGTGCTTTCCGCGATTTTCATCGGCTTGTGCGGTGTCATCTACAGCGCCCTCAGCGTCATCACTGCGGCGACGGGCGGGAAAGCGGGTGGCATCAGCGATCGTCGTCGTCGTTGTCTCGAAGGCGTCTCGGGCGGCGTCCTCATTGCCGCGGCGGCAAAACTCGCAAGCCGTTGAGTGCGCACCCGTAGCGCGTCAGAGCCGCTCCATGCGCAGCCACGACGGATCTCCCAGCCAGGCGCGTTGAAACGCCTGGCGCGCTGCAGCGGCTTCGTTCCCGCGTCCGAGCGCCTCCTCGCTTTGCGCCAGCCCATACAGCGCCCAGCCGTTCTGCGGCGTTTGCTTCAGCGCCGCCTGGAATGCTTGGCTGGCCTCGTCGTAGCGACCGGCCTGGAACAACGCCGCGCCGAGCGACTGGCTGACCGGGTAGTACCAGTACGCGGGTTCCTGGTACGGGATCTTTCGCTCCAGCGCGATGGCTTCCCGGTAATGATCGGCCGCCTCCACGAAACTGCCTTGGGCTTGCGCATATCGGCCTCGCGCAACGGCTTCGGCCAGCAGCAGCAAATCGGGCGCAGGCACGCCCTGCTCGATCATCGTCGCGAACGCATCGGAGCCGCGCAGCGTGGAGAGCGCCGCCATTTCGCGGTCGAACGCCGCACGATCCTGCCGCTGCGCATGAGCCACCGCGCGCGCGTAAAGGCGCATGGCGGCCGCATAGGGAAGACGCGAATCTGGCGGCGGCAACGCGAGGATCGCATCGGCCTGCGCAAACTGCGCCATCGCCAGATAGGGCGCCGCATCGATCGCTTGGATCCACGCGATGCGCGCGGAAGTATCCGGGTCGAGCACGGTACGCAAACGACGCGCCTCGTTGATGGCGGTATCCATATCGCCCGCCATCTGCGCCGAAGTGACGATGAAATGGATGTTGTGCGGGTAGTAGCCGTAGCGCACGAGGCTGTGATCGTCCGTGCGGCGAATGAGCGCCTCGTCCGACCGGGCCGCCGCAACGTTGATGCGAATGGCATCGGCGTACCGGCCCGTCAGTGCATAGATATGCGCCGGCATGTGGACGAGATGCCCCGCGCTGGGAGCGAGCGGCTTGGCCAATCGATCCGCGGCCGCCTCCGCGAGACGCGGGTTGGCGCTGTTCTCCATCAGATGAATGTAGAGGTGAGCCGCCTGCAGGTTCTCCGGATGCCGGGCAAGCACCGCCTCGACCAACCTGACCGCCTCACCGCTGCGTCCCACGGGCGTGCGCTTGTCGGCTTCCCAATAATTCCAGGGACTGGTGTCCATCACCGCCTCGGCAGCGAGCACGGCGACATCGTCGTCCTTCGGAAACCGGCGTGCGACATCGAGCATCGCATCCGCATAGGCCACATCGAGCGCAACACGGTCAGCCTTCGCATCGCGCGAATAGCGGCGCGCCATGGCATCGATCAGCCCCCGCCCGAGCGGCGATGCCTGCGCGCGTAGTGCGCGTGCCCGATCCATCGCGGCCAGCGCCGCATTCCGGTCGCGATCATCCATCGGCGCATTGATATTGGGACCCAACGCGAGCGCCTCGCCCCACCAGCACATCGCGCACGCTGGGTCGAGCCGCTGCGCCTCGCGGAACGAGCGCACCGCGCCGGCATGATTGAATCCGTAGGTGAGGATCAAGCCTTGATTGAAGTAGCGCCTGGCCTGCTCGCTTCGCGTCGTGATCGACAGCTGAGATGCGGTGAGATCGGCAAAGAGCGGCATCGGCGCAGCGGCGGCGCCCTTCGGTCCAGCGACCACCGAAGCGAACGCCAGACTGCGTGTCAGCGACGACGTGGCCGACCCGCCCCCACACATCGCCGTCACCAAAAGGCCGGGATCAAAAGCCCGCGCTTCCGAAGAGAAAGACGCGACCAGCGACGAGCTCGTGAGCACCACGCCTGCCCCCGCAAGTACCGTGTACTTCAATAGGTTGCGCATGACCCAAGCTCCGCGTTCAAACGTAGCGAGCGCGAGGTTACTCCCCCTGTCCGGCTTGTATATAACCTGAAAGAGGTGTCCCCGCGGCGTCCCAGCTCGCCTTGTCGGGTCGCAACGATTACGTCGAAAGCACGGTGCGAAGCCGATACTTCCGCCATGCCATCGCATCGGGGCAACATCCGGAACCGAGGTGAACAAGATGAGCTACGCCATCGTCTGGGAATTCCTGGTACCCGGGGATCAAACAGCATCCTTCGAAGCGGCCTACGGCCCCGACGGTCCCTGGTCCCAACTGTTTGCACGCGCCCCGGGCTTTCTTGAAGTAAGACTACTTCGCAGCCACGACCGCGCAGGCCGCTACCTCACCATCGACCGGTGGCAATCGGTCAACGCGTTCGAGAACTTCAAGAGGCATTTCGCGAAGGAATATCAGGAGCTGGATCGTCAACTGGAAGGGCTGGCTTCTTCCGAGGCACCTCTCGGGACGTTTGATGACATGCCCGAAACTGGCGGGGATTCTTGCTGATCGGACGCAAGGAGAGTTCTTACAATGGCAGCAGTCCAGCGGCCTGGTAGTTCTTGATCAGTGCATCAAAGAGTTTGATATCGGAACGACCGCGCGCCATCAGCTGCGCTCCCGCTACGGCAGCGAAAATGGCATGGGCGCGCTTCTTGGCATCCTTGGTACTCACGATGCCCGCCGCAACAAGCGTCTTGCTGAGCCACGCGACATTGACGTCAGTGAAGGTCTCGACCTCTTTCTTCACCGGGTCCGGCAGATCGTCGAACTCCGCCGTCATGAAACTACACAGGCAGATGCGATTGTCGTTTTCCAGCGACTTTCGAAACGTTCCGGGAAATCGCCGCAAGCGATCGGCCGGGTCTTGAGTCCTTGAAGACAGCACTTCCAGTCCTGCGGCCGCGTCCTCCCAGTAGCGCTTGGCAACCGCGGCGGCAAGATCGGCTTTGCTCGGGAAATGGTGGTAGAGGCTGGCAGCCTTGATCCCGACTTCTTCTGCAAGCGTCCGCAGGTTCAGTCCGCCGTAGCCATGTGCCTGCGCAATCTTTGTCGCAACGTCCAGGATCTTGTCCCTGGAACTTGTGCCTGTCTGGCTATCCACGAATCCATCCTCGATGAAATGAGCCACCCGGCAATCGTGGGGCTCATTGATTTGTTCACGTGCGGCCCTTGGTCGGCTGAGCCCGATCAACGGGAGCGTCTCGCCGTACTCACGCGCCGCACAAGCGAGGCCTCTTCGCGATGCCGGTTCAGCTTTCTCACGATCCATTCTCTCAAGAGCCAAAGCCAACGCCAAACCCAGCCGCGCGAAAAGTGGTTGACGGGATCGTAGCATGATGCTTATCCTTCAACCTAACGAGCGTTAGGTAGGCCGGCTCCCTAGCCTTGTTGACCCTATCCAACAAGCCGAGATCCCCCTATGAGCACCGAACTTGTCTACCAAGATGCAACCAAACTCGCTGAGCTGATCCGCACCAAGGAAGTTTCACCGGTGGAGGTCATGCAGGCGCACATCGACCGCATCCACCTGACGAATCCCAAGCTCAATGCCATCGTTGCTGTCGCCGACGATGCGCTGAAAGCGGCGAAGGTGTCCGAAGCCGCCGTCCTGGCGGGTGAGAAACTTGGGCCGCTGCATGGCGTTCCCTTTACGGCGAAGGATTCCTTCGATACGGCCGGCGTACTCACCCAATTGGGCTCGCCGATCTTCAAGGGACGCATTCCCGACACCGACGCGACCGGCATTGCGCGGATGAAGAAGGCCGGCGGCATCCTTCTCGCCAAGACCAATCTTCCCGAGTTCTCCTACTGGATCGAGAGCGACAATTTGCTCTCGGGCCGCACGCTCAATCCCTGGAACCTTGATCGCACCCCCGGCGGATCGAGTGGCGGCGAGTCGGCAGCCATCGCGGCGGGCATGTCGCCCATCGGTCTTGCGACTGACGTTGCCATCTCTGTCCGCGGTCCCGCCGCGTTGACCGGCGTCATCGGCCTCAAGGCAACCCATGGACGGATCCCGATGACCGGCATCTGGCCGCGCGTGCCGCGTCGCTTCTGGCACGCCGGTCCCATGGCCCGTTCGGTTCGCGATATTGCACTCGCTTATGCGCTCCTGGCAGGTCCGGACGGCGCTGACGGCTTCTCCACCAGCCCACTCAGCCTGGACGCCGGCGTGGGCACCGTGCCGAACCGACCGGTCCGCGTCGGCTGGCTCGTTGAGCCGGGATTTGGCGCGATCGACAACGATGTGGCAGCCACCGTCAAGGCGGCGGCTGAGGCGTTGAAGGCCGCGGGCGTCATCGTGGAAGAAGTGCGCATCCCCGTGCTGGAGCAGATCAACGCGCTCGAACTTCTTTGGAAGGTCCAGGCGATGGAGACAAAACCCGCTTTCAGGAAGGCGACAGCCGGACACGAAGCGCTGATCTACAAACATGTCCAGGGCGTCTTCGACACTCCCGACACGTCGATCGAAGATTTCGTCATTGCCGAACAACAGATCGAGACGATGCGTGACGGCTTCGCTCAGTACTTCGCCCGCTATGACGCGCTGCTCTGCCCCGTGACGCCGGTGCCCGCACATGCTCACGACGCAGCGGAGTTCGTCATCAACGGTCAGACGGTCTCTTCCTTGCACGTGATGGATGCGACCGCACCGCTGAGTGTCACCGGGCTACCTGGCTTGTCGCTGCGCTTTGGCACGAGCAAGGATGGTCTGCCGATCGGTGTGCAGCTCGTGTCGCCGTGGTTTGCCGAATCCACGATTCTGCACCTGGGTTCGCTGCTGGAAAGCCTGAGCCCTGTCCGAGACCTTCACCCCAGCCTGGCCAACATGGGCATCGTGTCGTAACAGCATTCCCCGCGCGGTCAACGGCCTTTGATTGGGCCGAGTCAGCGATGGCTCGGCCCGGTTGCCGCGAAGATATGAAGCCCCGTTGCCGGTCAGCCCGGTGTTCCTTGACGGGTAGTCGGAGCACCTCACAGAATCCGGAGTCGCCCCACTGCAGGGTCTATGAGAGTCGGGCCTTATGAAGAATGCTCCACCCGGATACGCGTGTCCGTTCTGCGGCATTGCTGAGACGCTTCCATCGCCGGCCCAGGAATCAGCCGTTGTCCTGGTGGATGCCAACGTGTTCGCTTTGGTTCCGACTCACCACTACGCCGGAATAAAGGGCAACTGCCTCGTGATACCTCGGGGCCACTATGAGAACGTATTGGACATCCCGGACGATCTTGGCATCGACTTCTTTCGTGCCACGCGTCGCCTGGCGAACGCGATGCGCCATGCCTTCGGCTGCGAAGGCATCTCCACTCGCCAACACAACGGTCCCGCCGGGAACCAGGATGTGTGGCACTACCATCTTCATGTATTTCCTCGCTACTCCAATGACGGGCTGTACGGGGGAAGGAAAGTGCCCTACACCACCGAGGAGCGCATTGAGTTGGCAGCCAGTCTGCGGGCCGCCTTGCAGTAGCGGAATACGGGGCGGAGATAGCTAAGTTCGATCAGTTCGCGGCACGCACGGACATACGACTTAACTACCCCCGCCCCTTTGCGACAGGCACGTTTAGTGACTGAGCATCAAATCGGTAATCACACCGGTGCTGATGGCAACCAGCAGAAAGTCGCCATTGTCGCTGCGAACCCAGTGATAACCGCGGGGCGGCTCACGCAAATGCTCGGAGTGCCAGTCGGACACGACATAGCGATTGTCGCGGTATTCCCGCGGAACCGTGCCGCCCTTCTTGTACCAACCTTCCTTGGCACCGCGATCGTGCATTACCGCGTTTTCCCGATGCTGGTCATTGCCGGGATGATCGTGCTCCTGGGCCATGGCTGCATTCGAAAGCAGCAGCGCGGCGCCCAGCGCCAGTGCGAGTGTCGGTTTCTTCATAAGATGGATCCTTGCTCAAAGTGTTTTCGAAGTAGCGAGTTTTAGTCCATGACGGCACGCATGCCGTGGGCCGACACTCACTTTCAGTAGGTCACGGTCGTGTGACATTGATGTGGATGTCGCGGCGGCCATTCATCGCTGGATCTTGCGTATTTCATCCTGTGGCGCGCACAGCGAAAAAGTAAGTCTCTTAAACGCCAGCTTTTCATCGATCCATTCGAACGCGTGAGCAGAAAGCCATGGCAAACGACATGCCGGATGCGTGCCATCGCTTCGAAATTACTTTCGACCAGCGGGGTAATAGTCGTTCGGTCCAAACCGTCCAGGCGCCGGAAATGGCGCCGGGGACGGTCAGTACATAGCCATGCCTGCGTTACAGCAGCTTCGGCGGCAACTCACGTTAGCCGCCGAAGCCAGACACCATTACTGGTCGATTCTCACTTCGACACGCCGGTTCGGAGCAAGACACGCCACCAGTTGCGCATGCGGTCCATCGGGGCAATCCTTCACCGGGTCGCTCTCACCTCGCCCTTCTACCTGGATCTTCGACGACGGCAGGCCGTCCTGCACGAGAACGTCCATCACCGCCTGTGCCCTGCGTTCGGACAGCCGTTGGTTGCTGGCTGCGCTGCCGAGACGATCCGTATAGCCGGTGACGTGGATGCTCCGCACCTGGTCGCCGTGCGCACGCAACGCTGTGGCCAGGTTCGCCAATGCGTTGCGTCCCTCAGGCGTGATATCCGCCTTGCCAAATGCGAAGAGCGCATCGGCTGAAAGCGTGAAGTGCTGCGGCATCTCTTCCCTGGACGGAGCAGCGGGCTTCTGCTCCACGAGCAGCGCGGCGCACGATTCGGGTTTCCAGTAGAAGCTGCGCGCGACCTTGCCATCGTCGAACAGCACCTTGTACTGGCATACCGTTACGTCGTCGCTATCGGGCTTGCGGAAGTTGAACACGTAATTCCACTCGCGCACGCCCCACACGCCTTCGCTGAAGTGCGGATAGCCGATCAGGTCGGAGACTTGTTGCTTGTTGAGGCCCGCGCGCATCTGCCGCAAGTTGGCGAGATTCGGGAAGGTGCCGCCCTTGTGCATGGGCGTGACCTGATCGGGTGTCGGCCACACCAGTTCGCCGGCCGAGTGGCCGTCCTTGGCCACGTCGTGGCTGACGTTGCCGCAAGCGGCCAGTGCGAGTGTGGCGGCGATGGCCACGCTGATCTGTTTCCATGACTTATGCATATTGATGACTCCTGGATGCTTTCGGGAGGCGCCCCGGCGCATGGCGCCGAGCGGCGCCCATTACCAGACCACGCCCGCGCCCACGCCCGCGCCGGCATCGCCGCGCGAGTTGGTGGTGGCGTTGAGCTTGAACACGTAGCGACCGCTTTCGGTGATGGTGGACACGCCAATGGCAATACCGGTTTCACCGTGGAATGCACCGAGCGAAACCGCGGCCGAACTCTGATTCGGCTGATAAGCCTGTGGCAGGCTCGCCAGCGCCATCGCCGAGGCAATGCCCGCATTGGCACGGTTACCGATTTGATTGAGCTGGCGGTCGACGGTTTGGAAGCGTTGGTCGACGTAATCCTTCGACCAGTTCTCGGCCTGGTTGATGGCTTCGCCGAGCTGGCCCACGTTCACTGCATCGGTGGCATTCACACCGTTGGCCACGTTGGTGATGGTGCGTTCATTGCCGGGCGAACCGACTGACACCGCGTTGCTGGTGGACGCCACCGAACCCGCGCCGATGGCAACACTGTTGTCACCCGTGGCACTGGAACCGCTGCCGACCGCCGTGCTGTTGTTGCCCGACGCCGTGGAGCCGGCACCCGCCGCGGTGGAGTTGTTGCCCGATGCTGTGGAACCGGCGCCAGCCGCGGTGGAGTTGTTGCCCGTCGCCGACGCCACCGTCGTGTTGTTGGTGCTCGTCTGGTAGGTGTTGTTCACCGTGGTGGTACCGCCGCCGCCACCGCCACCACTCGACGGCGGCAGATTGTTGACGACGTTGGCGAGGTTGTTGAACTGCGTGTACAGCGAGTTCAACGACTGATTGGTCGCATACAGCTGCGAGCCGTTGATCGCATCCGTGCTGCTGCCACTGATACGACCTGCCGCCACGTTGGTGAGCGTACGTTCCGCACCCACGGTGCCGACGCTCACCGTCGCTCCCGGCGTGGTGCCGGCGAAGTTGTAGGTGGTGCCGCCGATGGTGGCACTGGTCGTGCCCACGGCCGCATCGGTCACCGATCCGGCACCCAGGGCCACACTGCCGGCAAAGGCCGCCTGCGAACCCGCACCCAAGGCCATCGCCTGGATGCCATTGGAGGTAGCGTTGGTGCCGAGCGCGACGCCATCGGCGAGATTCACCGTGGCGTTCTGGCCGATCGCCGTACCGCCCGGCGCGGTCTGCTGCACGATCGCGCCATTGCCCATGCCGATGCCGTTATCGCCGTTCACCGTGGTCTGAGGACCGATGGCGACCGACTCCGCGCCCACCGCCAGCGAATCGGATGCGGTGGAGTTGGCGTGGAAGTACTTGATCGGCGTGACCGAGAACGAACTCATCGCGCCCTTGAGCTGGCGCAACGTCACCGCATCCTGATCCAGCGTGCCGTCCGCCACATTGGTGATCTGGCGGAAATCGGTGGCGTTGCCCACCGAGACCGCGCCGAGCAGATTGCGATCGGTGGTGTTGTAGGGAATGGTGTTGGTACCCACAGTGATGGAGCCGGAAGTCGGTGCGATGGCGCGATCGGAGACCGCGCCCGAGCCCAGCGCCACGCCGCCAAGCACCGAGACGTTGCTGTTCTGACCCAGCGCGGTGCCGTTGTCTGCGGTGGCCGCTGCGCCCACGCCTGCGGCGAGCGCGTTGATGCCGGTTGCGCCGTTGTTGGCGTAGTTGCCGCCCTGCACACCGTTGTCGTTGACGCTGTAGTAGTGCGTGGCGCCAGCGGTGACCGCGTTGCTCAGGTTGTCCACCGCCTGGTTCGTGGCGAACAACTGCGAGCCGTTGATCGCATCCGTGCTCGACCCATTCACTTGTCCCGCCGCCACATTGGTGATCGTGCGCTCATTGCCCACGCTGCCCACGCTGACCGTACTGAGCGGCGTCGCGCCGGCATAGGTGTAGGTAGTTCCCGCGACCGTGCCACTGCCGGTCTGCACCACGGCACCCGTGCTTGCACCGGAACCCAACGCCACGTCGCCCGGGTTGGTGGCCGCGACGGCGCCATTGCCGATCGACACCGCGTTGGTGGTACTGGCGGTAGACACCGGCCCCACCGCGACGCTGTTCGCGCCGATGGCCTGCGAGTCGGCCAGGATGGAGTTGGCATGGAAGTACTTGATACCACCGCCGCCAGCCACCGAACCGTCGATCTGGTCGAACACCTGCTGCAGCGAGGTATACGTCGTGCCGCCATAGCTGACATTGGTGGTCACGGCGCCCGTGGTCGGGTTGTAGGTGGTGCCACCGCCGATGCTGGTGGCGATGGTGTTGCCGAGGTTGGTCACCGTGCTGCCCACTGTATTCACCGCCTGGTTGGTGGCGAACAACTGCGAGCCGTTGATGGCATCCGTGCTGGAACCGCTGATGCGGCCCGCAGCGACGTTGGTGATGGTGCGCTCCGTATTCAACGCACCCACGCTCACCGTGCTGGTCGGCGTCGTGCCGGCGAAGTTGTACGTGGTGCCGTTGATGGTGGTGTTGGCGGTTTGCACGGCGGCTGCCGTGGTCGAGCCCGAGCCCAGCGCGACATCGTTCGCGTTGTTGGCGGTGGCTGCGTTGCCGAACGCCACCGCACCTGCGGCCAGTGCGCTGCTGCCATTGCCCACGGCCACCGAGCCAACGCCCTGCGCATTGTTGGTGTTGCCGATCGCCACCGCGCCATCGCCGTTGGCGGTGTCGTTGGCACCCGTAGCTACCGCACCGTTGCCGTTGGCGGAGTTCGGATCGCCAATGGCGACCGCGCCGTTGCCGTTGACCACCTGGCCCTCGCCGATCGCCACGGCACCCGTGCCGCCATTGACCTGCGAGCTGTGACCCATCGCCACCGAACCAGTGCCCGCGCCCGCGGCCACGGTATTGCTGTTGCCGATAGCGACGGTGGAACCGGCCAGCGCCTGCGACAGCGCACCGACGGCCGTGGCGCCGCTCGCGCCTGCATTGGCCTGCGTGCCGACCGCCACCGCGTTGAGGGCATTGGCGGTAACGCTGGTACCCAGCACCACCGCGTTGGTGCCGGACGCCGTGGAGCTGTTGCCCAGGGCAATCGCACCGGTGCCGGTGGCATTCGTATCAACACCGAACGCGGACGAGCTGCCCATCGTGGCATGCGTGTCGAAGCCCACGGCGGCAGCGTTGCTGTTGATGGCGCTCGACTCTGCGCCGATCGAAATCGCATTGGTGCCAGACGCCATGGCACCTGCAGTGCTGTCACCTCCGATCGCGATGGAAGCGACGCCAGAGGATTTTGTCGTCATGCCGAGAGCGATCGCACCGGTCTGGCTCGCATTCGCCTGCAAGCCCATGCCGATGGCATAGGTGCCCGAGGAGTTCACATCCGTGCCGATGGCGATGGCCGACTCGGCCGATGCGCCGGTTCCGGTCGTGCGGGCACCCAGATAGATCGCGTTGAGCGCCGTTGCATACGCTTGCCAGCCCACCGCGGTCGCGTGGGCAAACAGGCTTTGCGTCGACAGGCCGACAGCCGTTGCGCCCTCGCCGGTGGCATTGGTAAAGCCACCCAGGGCAGTGGCCTGACCGTTGTTCACCTGCGCGGACGTACCCAGCGCAACGGCATTCAAGGCACCTACCGCTTTGGATACGCTACCGATGACGACGCTGTTGGCCGAGTTCACATCGGCCGAGGCATGCGTGCCAATGGCGACGCTGCTGGTCGAGGCTGACGATGCGCCATCGCCTTGCGCAATCGCCGAAGCACCCGTGGCGTTGGCGATGATGCCGATGGCCATCGCGTTGCTCGCCGTGGATACCGCCTGGGTTCCAAAGGCAATCGAGGAGTTGCCGGAAGCGGTGACGTCGGTGCCAACGCCGATGGCGCTATTGGCCAGCGCGCCCGTACCTGCCGCGGTACGCGCTCCGATATAAATGGAATTGATAAAGGCGGCATTGGCCTGAAAGCCGAGCGCCACGCCATTCTGCCCCGTACTTTGCGCGTTGTATCCCACCGCGACCGCACCCAGTACGGACGCGTTGGAGATCGAACCGAGCGCAGTCGCGCCGACCCCACTGGCGGTGGCGCCGAAGCCCATGCATGAGGCCGTGCTGTTATAGGCGTTGAAGGGCGATGGGTTGCAGTCCACCGACTGCGCATGCGCCGGCAAGACCCAGCCGATCCCGCCCGCGGCAGCCAGCAAGATCAAGATTCCCGGTCGTGGCCGCGACAACGGTGAGCGCCCATCCGCTCGCTGCCCCTGTCCACCACTGCGCTGGCACGAGGCCAGTTCCGAAACCACCACGAGCTGACTCAGCGCGCGGCTCCATACTTTCCGATAGATCTTGTTCATGCCTGGCTCCCTTATGGCTCAAATGGCATCAGGGATGCGGTCAGGACAAAGTGCTGGGCGCAGTCGACCTACCGCGCACGCGGCAGCCTCGTGCACAGGGCAAAACGACACCCTGCGCCCACGCATTCGCATGAACGTTTTTTTAAAGGTCAGGAATCGAGTCGATGCGCTCGGCTACTAAGAACCCTGCACAGCCCCTGTTTTATGACGAAGACTCAAACGAAACGGCATGACTGGGGAAATCGGCCTGATTCGCTTCGTTCCGTTGATGCGACAACCGCGTCATCAAGCAACACTTGACGCGCAGCCCCCCTGGAAATACCCGGACTGTTTCAAACTGAATTGCAGCTGTCGCGCCCGAAGGATGGCACCACAAGGAGAAACTTGTGAGTGGCGATCGACGAAATAAATATGAACTCCATCACAATTTGTATCGATCTATCTTACGATTGCGCATCTCGTGAAAAGTGCATGAAGACTTTTTCGCCAACGGTAATAGAGCACTGAGCACACGCTGCGTCAGGTGACGATTTTCAGCAGCTGGCGAGCGCCTGCGCAGCGCACCTGCCGGCGCACCGCGCGATGGAACGAAGTGACAGGATCTGCTTGCGCCAGGTCAGATCGACCCGCAAGTATTTGAGGCGGCCGTTCGCTCTACGGCCGATGCAGTTGCCGCAACCCTGCTGCTGAGCAGCTCCGTTACGGATTGAAGGAGGCTATATCGCCAAGCGCATCGAGAATCCGCTGCGCGGGATGGTCGCTTCTGACGGAGTGCTGCTTTGGTACGAATAGCGCCGATGCTCTATTTCGATGGTGGTCTGAATAGCGCTATCGGCCAAAGCCGAAAACCCAGCGAAAACCGGGATCAGAGTGAGATGGCCCAAGTTTGGGCCTGAGACAGCTAGGCCTACCTAATTGTCCCTGACACCATTTTTCCAAACCGAACGCCGCCCCCGCTTGCGCTCACCAGAACTGGCACTAGTTGAGCGGTGCGACAGTTCCATCCCAGACGTAGAACCTGCCGTTGAACTTAGCGGCAAATACCCTGTAGAGCTGGCCAGGATGAAAACCGGTACCACCGTTTCCTGGCGCAGGTGATACGACCTGAATCTGGCGATCCTTGAACGCTCCGGGTAGTTCTGCCAGCACATGGGTCGCCTTCAGCGTCCAGACGGACTGCCCCGGAACGCTGTCATCCTCTCGGCGAATCAACTGCGCATCGAACAACAGGCCGCCTTGCACATTGGAGGGCACCCTTCCGTCAGCGGCCGCCAACAGCTCCGACCTTCCCTCCTTGATTTCATCCGGCGTCAGGCTGACCGAGAGACGCCCGCCATCCAGTGCCATGCGGCAAGGCGTGCCCGCCTGATGTAGCGGGACCAGACACTCGGGCTGCGCCGCCGCCATAGGCGAGTAATGCAGCGCACCCAGGACCAACATCAGACACAAGCGAGACACACGCATCGATGGGCACTCCTTCAGAAGCCTGGTGATAGAAGCCTGGTGATCAAAGCCGGGGCCAGAGTGGACTTTCCAGGGAAGCGGCAAGAAAGAAGAAATGGTGCCTGGAAGAAATGGTGCCAGGGACAATTAAGCAAGCATCGCTGGAAGAAATGGTGCTGAAGAAATGGTGCCAGGGACAATTAAGCAAGCATCGCTGGGCGTAGCTTATTGTCCCTGGCACCATTCTTCCTCTTCCCCAGCCATGCCAATGGGTAATCGCCCGTTTTGTCGCTGCACACCGAAGTGGCCTGCCTGATGGGCACCAGGCCACCGCGGTTCCCCAGCCAAACGCCTCTACCGCTTGCGCTCACCAAACCGATAAGTCGCCTGCAAGTAATACGCCCTGCCATACACGTCATAGTTGCTCGAGTTATACGGCGCCCCAGACGTGCCCGGATAGCTACGATCACGCGGCGGCATCGCATCGAACACGTTGTTGACCTGCAGTGAGAGCAGCAAGCCAGGCACCGCCTGATACGACACGCTGGCGTTGTAGCGTATCCATGGCGCCAGGGTGCCCGCCCCTGCATACGCGTAGCCATTGTTGGAGGCGAGGTAGTTGGGCGTCTTGCCGTAGCGGTTGGCGTAGAGGGTGGCTGACCAGTCGCCGCGATGCCAGTTGGCCGAGGCGTTGGCGCGCGTCTTGAAATCGGTGCTCCACGTGGGGTCGCGCAGCCGGTCGGCCATCGGATCGCCGGCATACGGTTGATAGTCGTGCTTGAGCATGTCGGTGTAAGTGGCGGTAAAGCTCAGGTCGCCATAACGCCCTATGCCGAAGCCATAGCGAAAATCCGCCACCAGCGCATTGATGACACGGCGCGAGACGTTGACCTTGGTGCGATAGATCGAGGTGATATCGCCGATGGTGCCGTCGTTGGCAACGCCGACACTGCGCTTTATCTGCGCCAGGGCGACACGGCAGGACGGCGAGTTGATGTCCCGCTCGCCAAGCCGGCACAGCATCTCGTCGTTGAGCAGCGAGTCCACGCTCTGGTTCTGCACTTCGCCTTGCACATTCCAGTGCAGGTAGTCGACGCTGACCGCCATGCGGGCCAACGGCGACCACACCACGCCGTAGCTCCAGGCGTTCGCCTCGATCGGCTTCAGCGCCGGGTTGCCCGACTGCTGGCCAAAGTACTGCGCGTTGCCATAGCGGGTCGGGCACTGGTCGATCTTGGGTCCGCGGTAACCCAGTGCGGCGCAATTGAAGTAATCCGTGGCGCTGCTGTAGAAGCCACTCAGGCCCTGGAACTGATCGGATAGCGACGGCGCCTTGAAGGCCGTGCCGACCTTGCCTCGCAACAGCAACGTCTCGATCGGCCGATACTCCAGGCCGAGATTCCAGGTGGCGCTGTCCACCTGTTTCCCGGCCACTTTGTAACTGTCATAGCGCGCCGAAGCATCGACGGTCAGCTGCCGCCACACCGGCGCGCGCAACTCCAGGGTGCCGGCGTAACGCGAACGGTGACCCGCGCCCTGCACCGCCGTCATGCCCCACACGCGGCCATCCATCAGGCGTGCGTCCGGCGTGTAATTCCAGCCCTGGTTGCCGGCCTCCAGCACGGCGGCGATGCCCGCGTCGCCACCCGGCAAGGTAAACAGCGAGGCGTTGGTGAGCTGGCCGCGCACCAGGTTGTCCCAGGTCTTGCTGAGGCTGCTGGTGTAGCCGGTGAAACTGCGGAAGTCGGCGACCGACATAGGGGTGTAGAACGCAGCGTAGTCGGGCGCGAAGCTCCGATAACCGCGGCCGCGCGGGTCCGGCCCCAGGTCGGGGCCCAGCACGTGCTTGGTGAAGTAGTCGTTGATCGGATCGGCCCAGCGCGAGAACCCGCGCTGATTCAGCTGATCGTCCGAATGCGTGAAACCGAGGTCGTAATCCCACGCGCTCGAACCCAGGCGCCCCTGTGCGCCCAGCGTCAGCATGTACGCGTTCTCCGTGGACTTGTTCATGATGGAGTCGTAGCCGCCGACGTCCTCCGGCGAGAACACGCGCTGCATCTGCACGTAGTCGCGCAACTTCGTGTCGTAGAAATAGCGGTATTTGCTGCTGCTACCCCACCACGTGTAATTGGAGCCCGAGGCGTAACGGGTCTCGTTGTAGTTGTAGAGCAGGTCGCCGTACAACTGCACGTGTTCGCCCGCATCGTAGGTAGCATGCGTATACATCTGCGCATTTTCGGTGGCGTTGCCTAGCGTGCGGTAACCCGGCGTGTAGAACGAGCCGCAGTAGCTTCCGTTGGGTACACGCACGCGATAGCCGGTAGTGCCTGCAAACTGTTCGGCCACGCGACTGCAGGCGCTGGCGTCAACCTTTTCCACGTTGATGTAGCGGCCGGTGGTGCCGCTGGTCAGCATGTAGTCGGCGCTGGCGATCGAAGGGCCGGTGCCATCGGTATTGCGTCGACGGGTAAGGTCGCGCTGATAGCCCCAGATCGGGTCGACGTTTTCGTATTGCACCCCGCCCATCAGATTGAAGCGGCCACGCTGAAACCCATCGCTGAAACTAAACCGCCGACTGGTGCCACCGCCCTCCTGATAGACGCCGTAGCGCGCGTCCAGCGCCGCGCCATCGACGCGCTTCTTCAGCACGATGTTGATCACACCAGCAATTGCATCCGAACCGTACAGCGACGACTGCGCGCCCGGCAGGATCTCGATGCGATCCACCAACTGCATCGGGATGCCCGACACGTTGTTGAACACATCCCGCCCGTTGTACAGCGCGGGGAAATTGCCCATCGGCCGGCCGTCGATCAGGTATTTGGTGAAACCCGGCGGCATACCGAACAGGCTGAGCGTCTGCGCGCCCTGCGTGAACGAGCCGGAACTCTGCTCACCCTGCACGCTGCCGGTGGCCACCGACGATTGCTTCAGCGCCTCGGCCACCGTGGCGAAACCGCGCGTCTGCAGCGCGTTGCCGGAGAGGGTGATCAACGGCGCGGCGGTTTCGATCTCGACCTGGGGAATCAACGAACCGGTCACCGTGACCGCTTCGAGTTTCTTGGCCACGGGCTTCTGATCGACACCGGCCTTCTTGGTTTCCGTTTCAGTACTGCGTCCGGATGCCTGCGGATCGGCGGAGACATCCGGCGACACGCTCGCTGCACACAAACCGAGCAAGGCGATGGCCAGGGCGGAACGGCGGCAATGCCGCAGCGCGCCGACACCCGTCATGGGCGGCCTTGCTGCGTCGTGAGCCGGCGCACTTCGCACGGAGTGCGGAGCGAACGGGCGCAATGCAAACGACGGACACGTGCGTACCTGCAGATCTGGCGTAGCCATGATCGGTTCCTTTGGTAGTGAAAGGGTGGTGGGTGACTCGCGTGAGCTGCCTTCAAGGCGCGGCTAACGGATGTCGGGAACGGCTTCGGTGCCCGCCGCAAAGCGAGCGGTTCCAGCGATGCCTCGCGCCTCGCACGCCAGGTCATAGCGCGCCTGCAACACCAGCCAATAGAGCGCCGATGTATCCAGCGCGATGGCCAGCCGTATCGCGTTCCTTGGCGATACGGATCGTTGGCCGGCGAGGATTTCCTTGATATGCACCGCAGCGATGCCGGTGCGGCGTGCGAATTGCGCGGGGTTGAGCCCCTCCGCACGCATGTAGTCGTGCAACAGCACGTCCCCGGGAGAGCGCAGACGCAGCGACGCATCCACGCCCAGGCGCGGCCCAAGCTTGATCAGTTCCATGGACTTGCTCCCCTGTCAGGCACGCCCTTAGATCAGGCGCGCGCCTACGGTCATTCGTGCCAGCGAATGCCTAGTGGTTATGTCAGTGATCCCCAGGTTGCGGCGCACCGCCATGCAGAACGATGCGCCGCCGGGGCGATCAATGGCCGTGCGGAGAACTCACTCGTGGCTCGTGGCCGAGCAGCCTGGCGTACTGCTGCAGGCATTCGACCGCGGTGCCAAGGCTGGTGGTTTCCGCCGCGGAAAGCGGCCACACCAACGATCTGGCGCGGAATCCCCTGGCCTGCGCCTTGCGGCATTGCTCACTGTCGTAACGCAGGCGCGTGAGCATGAGAACCGCCAAGGCGATGTCTGCGCGAGTGCTTCGAGGGGAGGTCTCGGGCCACGCGACGCGTGCGGGAGGAAGGGCGTCGGGAGGACCAGTGAGGGTGTGGTCAGCGGGAACTGACGGGCGAATGCCTGCCGTATGATCGCGGGTAGCCATGATCAACTTCTCTGAGTTGGCGATGGTTAGCGGGTCGTGGGTGTTAACGGCACTCACGGCTCGCGCTTCATGACTTTGGAGTCATGACCACTCGCGAGGCGTTGCAAGAAAAATCGGATTCGCGGATGGCTAGACGAAGCTAGCGATTGGCCGTCTCAACGTCTGTCGGAAATAGTTGGGGCGAGCGTGCGCTTTTCGGAATGCGGTTGGTGCGCAAACACCGGCTGAACTGCGCGTCAGTGCAGGCTCACAGGCCGGCGGCGATGCTGCCCTAATCAGCCGAACGAATTCCAGCCAGTACGCAAAGCAGTCCTTGTCGCCGGCCGTGCTATATCCGGGCAGGCGAATCGTTCGCAGCCGCTTGAAGGGTCGGTCCTGCGGAAACGCGTGCCACAACGTATCGTCTGCGCTAAAGGCTATCGATCAAGCTCCATCGTGGTCTGTTGGATCGTACGCGGTGGGTGACCCAGTGGAACGATGTCGCTTTGGCGCATCCACCCGAGCCACTTTAGAAGTTCTGCCGGCGTAAATCGTTGCTTTCGGCTGTGCCAGTGCTCGCGAACCTCCTTAACGATCCAGTCGTCACTCGGATCATCGCCATCGATCAGGGCGTCATTCCAGGCAGCGAAGAGGGTCGCGATAATTTCGACCTGCTCCGTCTTCAGGCCACCCATAAGGTCCAATAGGCGATCCATCTCTATGCGCATACTGCCCAGGACGGTAATGCCCTCAGTTGCAATTAACTTGAGCGCCTTGCCGGGCTTATAACTCACCTTCTCGTTGCCTGAAGAAAGCGTCTCGGAGCTATGGGTATACCAACCAGCAACTTCTGCCTCCCTCTCCAGATCATAGATACTCGTGTCTAGAGGACCGGCAGCTTCACGCATGTATCGTCCTCCCAGACTCAAGCCAAGGCGAGACTCGGCAAAATATAGGTACTTCATGTGTGCAGTACGGCCAAAACTCCGCTTTGAACCGAGTCGTGAGACCACGTAGCCGCTTACAGCAGCACGCGACCGCCTTCTACTTATTTCGGACACAGGCTTAAGGGCCTCGCACAGCAGTGCGTCGAGCAGGCGGCCGCGGACGGCTTCTCCGGCGACGATGCTTGTTTCGAGTTGGTCGCAAAGAACCATGAGTTCGTCGACTTTGGAGACGATGCGCTGCTGTTCTGCTAAGGGAGGAAGAGGAATAGAAAGCGATCGAATATTTTCGAGATTTAGACCAGGTTTCCCAGCGCCATAAGCTCGTTCAAGCAGCTCAGCTCGCCCACCATCGTTAGCCATAAGGCACATCAGAAGCCACCTTGAAAGCTTTTTCTCAGTGGGCCGAATGAGGCCAACATGCTGACTGACATATGCTTCAGCAATTTCATGATCCAACAAAGCCGTGTTCGTAACTCCCGCGCCTGTGATCACAATAAGGAGATCGCCCTTCTCAACTTTCGTTCTGCTCCCCTCAGAATCTGAGGGCGGGCGGACGAAGGCCATATCATCAAGATTGAGCGTTCCGAACTTGATATTTTGTGACCTAATAAAGCCAGCGCCGGTGTCCGCATAAAACTCAGCCCACCCGCGGGATCCGCTCGTTACTAAGCTGCAGACCTCGTTCAAAGCAATCAATACCCAGGATTCAGGAAGTCCATTTGGCAGACGCCTAGTATCTCGGATGTTTGCCTTTCCTCCCGGGATTTCCCCGGCATTCACTTGCCGAGCCTTCTCCTTGGCGATTTGCGCTAACAAGTCCGATGAATGCCCGTCCTGTGGATGCTGTGACACAAGCTTGCCACGGACGGCCAGGTTGAGAATGGCTTGACGAAGCTGCTTGACCTGGTCGGGGCGGCTGGTAAGTGCCGGAATACTATTTAGGGCGAAACGGACGTCATCCGGAAAAGTGCCAGAGTCACGAATATCAAGGCGAGCGAGGCTAGCTGCAGTCAACTGATCACGCGTAGCCTCACGGCGCACTCGTGCCATCTCCAGCCGGTCGCACAGCGCCATCAACTCATCGACCTTCCGTTGCGTTGCCATGTCAATGATAGGCACGGGAACGCCGGCTATTTTCCCGACGCTTAGAGATACATTTGCCGTCCCTATCATTCGTGAAACGAGCAATTCGTCCTTAAATGTTGTCAGGTACTCAAACAGGAATCGCGCAGATACAAGCTGCTCGTCACGTGGAAAGATCGCCGCCAAGATCGTTCCCAAGGCGAACTTCCCTTCCTGATAGTGAAGACGATGCAAGCTGGCTTTGCCGTGCCCAGTTGACGATACCAAAGGCACAATTGCGGCTGCACCGTCAAAGTCATAGTGCTCGCTCGTTGTTCGTGCGGCAGCCGTGACCACCATCGGGAACGGGCCCGGCTTCGCCCCTTTAATGCCCGTGCGACCCTTTTCGATCCTCGCTATGTCGCCTAAGCGCACAAATCGATCAGCCTCAAGAAATCCCCGCGGCAAGTCATCTTTATCGATGGAGCCATCGAGTCCTTTGCGTGGAACTCCTCCAACAAGCGCGGCGGCTACGAAAGTTTTCCTTAACAATGCCCAAGCCTTTTGCGGGTCGGCAGCACCACCGGCGCTCGTCAGCTTCCCGGAAATTGCGAGTGCCACGATAACCTTACGCATTTGTTGAATTTGCGCAGGCCCATCTCCCAATATCTCCAATGAACTAAGCAATTCCTGTGCATTCATCGCGCCAACGCCTCGACAAGAACTGCCTTCAGTTGGTCGCGCAGCCGCGCCGTTTCGTTTTCGGTGGCAACCAGTTCCGCAAGAAGCGCTTGCGGATCACCATGGTCCCTAGCTTCAGCGTGCGGGTTCTTTACATCGAGGTTGTAGCCTCGAGCCTTCACTTCTTCGATAGAGACCTTCCACGCCTGCGGCGTTTCCACTCGACCTTCGCGGCTGGCACCACCCCACCAATCGACACAATCCTGTAAGTGATCGATCCGGATTGGCCTGGTCATTGAGTAGGCTTTCTGGCCATCGGGCACGCGATGCTCGTAGTACCAGATATCACGCGTGGGAGCGCCCTTATCGAAGAACATCAGGTTGGTGCCGATGGTGGCATAGGGTTTGAACACGCTATTAGGCAACCGCACGACGGTGTGAAGGTTGCACTCTTCCAGCAGGTGCTCTTTCAGCCGCGTCTTGACGCCTTCACCGAACAGACTACCGTCGGGCAACACAACGGCTGCTCGTCCGCCAGGCTTAAGTAGGCGAATAAAGAGCGCAAGGAAAAGATCGGCGGTTTCTTTTGTGCGGAAGTGCGCTGGGAAGTTGGACTCAATTCCATCTTCCTCGCGGCCGCCAAACGGAGGATTCGCGAGGATAATATCCACCCGCTCCTTCTGCTCCCAGCTGATATATGGCCGGGCCAGCGTGTTGTCGCGTCGCACGAAGCCTGGGTCCTCAACGCCGTGTAGCAGCATGTTGGTGACGCACAGCATATGGGGGAGCGGTTTTTTCTCCACCGCACGCAGGCAAGACTGCAAGGCCTTCTCGTCTGTCACAGACTTCACATAGTGATCGCGCATATGGCGGATGGCGCAAGTGAGAAAGCCACCGGTTCCACAAGCCGGATCGAACAATTTCTCGCCGGGACGCGGATCGATACGGTCAACCATGAAGGCAGTGACCGCGCGCGGCGTGTAGTACTCACCCGCGTTGCCCGCATTTTGTAGATCATTGAGCAGTTGTTCGTAAACCTCGCCGAAGTGCTTGCGTTCGGCCAGATCGTTGAAGTCCACTGTGTTGATTTTATTGATCACCTGACGCATCAGGTGTCCGGACTTCATGTAATTGTAGGCATCCTCAAAAAGGCTGCGGATAACACGCGCGCGGCTGGCTTGCTTTCCCGAGGTCTGCAGCTCCTTGAGCGCTGGGAACAGACCATCGTTGACGAAAGCCATCAAGCTGTCGCCGGTTTCGCCTTCGGGGTTGGCCGCCCAGCTTCGCCACTGCAAGCGCGACGGAATGGGTGATTTGAAGCCTTCATGCATCAGCTCTAACTGCTGATCCTGATCGTCGATGATCTTCAGGAAAAACATCCAGCACAGCTGAGATAGGCGCTGGGCGTCCCCATCGACGCCTACATCCTGGCGCATGAGGTCCTGGATGGATTTGACAGTAGTGCGGGCTGACATGATTTAGGAACCTAGGTTTTTCAACAAATTGAGCAATGGATCGTGCAAGTTCGGATAAAGTGCTTCGTGTTCGATCTTCGTAAAGTTCGGATCACTCCAGAATCTCCTTAGATCGAGCCGGAATTTCGCGATTAAGCGCCGGCCGAAATCGATCTCATAAGGCGCGTAGTAACGCTTCTGATCAAAGTCTGGCATCTCAGGATATTCGCCGAGCAGAAAACCTTCCTGTATATGCGGTCGCACCGCGTCAGGGGGGCATATACCCGCAAGTTTAATCACCTGTAGCCCCGCTTCCGCGCTCGCCGTAACGGCACCGCTTATATTGGGCACAGCCAGCACGTAAAAAAACGCGTCCCCCCTTGCCCCGAAGGAAGCAAACGACGCCGCAACCCGAATGGATTGCGAAACATCCAATAAGGGGGTTGCGCACACCTCATAGTGCTGCAGGATTGACCATCGAAGGATTCGGTACCTCGCAATTCTCTGACGACCCGTGATCTGCTCCCGTTCAAAAGTTTCGGCCAGATCTCTTTCGCATACTGCAAGACGGTCAAATCTTTGCGACAGCTCGAATTGATCTGGTGGATCAACTCCACGACCAGCACTTGCCCTAAAGAGGGTAGGCTTGAGAGTCGTGTTGCGCAGCCGATTCTTGTAATCATTGCCCTGCCCTCGAAAAAGGAGCACGTAGTCGCGATTATGGAACTGAAGATCTGCAACTTTCTTTGCCAGCTCCATATAGGACGACACTGCATGCCCTGCACCACCTCGAATTTGAACATTAGTCGCCTTTCGTATCTCCTGGATCTCATCAAAATACGAAAATACGTGAGTCTTTCCGACCTTCTCCATGTCTATGCGATCTCTTCATATAGGGCTTGCTGCAACTCGTGCACAGCATTCTCGAAGCCTGCCTTGCTGCCGAAGGGCTTGATGAGCTGAAGCGGGGTGCCCATCGCATTGAAAGGCGGAATCTCCAGAACCCGTACATTATCCAGATCTGCAACTACACCTTCATCTCGATATTTGACGAGCAGCGCCTCCAAGACCACGCGAGCTTGCGGACCGTACTTAGTGAACACATTTCGCTTGGTCACGCTGGCGGCGCGCTCGCGTCGGCTGAGCGGAGGTTGATCGAAAGCGACATGGCAGATCAAGTCAAAGGGATCAATGTCCTTGCCGACTTCTTCGTGAAGGGGCTCTAGCAATAATCCCTCCTCGGCCAATTCAGCGAGCACCGACTCTTTACGCTCGGCATCGCGCCAACGGCGAAGGAAGATGTCGAGACTCGCAAAATGGCCGCGAATGGTATTGCGGCTGTAATCGCGCAGGGACTCGGTAACCAGCTTGCCGGACTCGTCAAGATATTCAACGCGCTCAAGCGCCACTGTGACTGGGCGGTGCTTGACGTAGAACTTGCGTGGCCGGTCGTCGGTTACGACAGGCGGCGGGATCTGCGGAGGCGGACGATCGACAATGGTCTCTTCATCGGTAGGCTGTGGCGGCAATGGCATGCCCCCCTCATCAAGAGGTATGTCATCGGGTGGAACCGGCGGATCGTATGCTTCGGGCTGATAAATCTGCACCGGCTCGCCGTCAAAATCCGGGTCGGCAAAGTGATTGGCCGCCTTGCGAAAGTCCACAAGAGTGAAGTAGTACTTGTGGGTGTCCTCGTGCACGCGCGTGCCACGGCCGACGATCTGCTTGAACTCGGTCATCGAGCCGATCTCGCGGTCCAGCACAATTAGTCGACAAGTCTGCGCGTCGACGCCTGTCGAGAGTAGGCGTGAAGTGGTGACAATGACCGGCCAAGTCGACTCGGGGTCAATGAAGTTGCCTAGCTGAGCCGTGCCTTCTACATCATCGCCAGTCATACGCATGACGTATCGAGGGTTCTGCTTAACCAGGTCGGGATTCTCATTCACCATCGCCTGGCGCATACGCGCGGCATGCTCGGTGTCTACGCAGAACACGATAGTCTTCTGGAACCGATCACCACTTTGCTTTAGGTAGTCGGAGATCCATTTGGCAACGCGCTGGGTGCGATCGTCGATCACGAGGCTGCGATCGAAATCTTTCTCGTTGTAAAGCCGGTCATCAATGGCATAACCGTACTTATCGGTTTCGCCGCGCTGCGGGCGGTACCCTTGCACATCGACATCCAGATGCACCTTGATGACCTTGTACGGTGCGAGGAATCCGTCGCTGATGCCTTGTTTAAGCGAGTAGGTGTAAACCGGCTCGCCGAAGTAATGGATGTTAGAGACGTACTCGGTCTCCTTGGGTGTTGCGGTGAGGCCTATCTGGGTTGCGTTTCCGAAGTACTCCAGGATCTCGCGCCACGCCGAATCCTCGGCCGCGCTGCCACGATGGCACTCATCGATAACGATGAGATCGAAGAAGTCCCGCGAGAATTCGCGAAACAACTTCTGGCGCTCTTCCGGCCCAGTGATGGCCTGATACAGACCGAGGTAGATCTCGTAAGCGGGGTCGATGCGACGCTTCTTGTCCAGCGCCAGTGTCAATTCGACCTCGCTGCCGTCTGCTCGCTCGATGGTCTTGCTGGCAGTGCTTAACTTGGCCATCGCCGGGCCGAACGGACGAAAGTCGTTGACCATGGTCTGGTCGATCAACACATTGCGGTCGGCAAGAAACAGAATGCGTTTCTTCTGTCCCGACTTCCACAGACGCCAGATGATCTGGAACGCCGTATATGTCTTACCCGTACCAGTGGCCATTACCAGCAAGATGCGATTCCGCCCCTTGGCGATGGCCTCGACAGCTGCGTTGATGGCATTGCGCTGGTAGTAGCGCGGCTCCTTGCCGGTGCCGTCCTCGTAGTAAGCCTGTAGGACGGTGCTTTCCTGCTCAGGCGCGAGTCCTTTCCAATGCCGGTAGCGGCCCCACAGCTCCTCAGAGCCGGGGAATTCGTCCATTAATAGAGTCTGTTCGAGCTGCGCAGATACGCCGGTGCGGTCGTGAAATTGGAAGCCCTTGCCGTTTGAGGAGAAAACGTAGGGAATGTCCAGTACGGCGGCGTAGCCCAACGCTTGCTGCATACCGTCACCGACCGCATGCGTTTGATCCTTGGCCTCAATCAAGGCCAGTGGCAAATGCTTGTAGTACAGGACGTAATCGGCACGCTTGGCCTTGCCTCGGGTGACCAGTCGCCCGCGGACAATGATGCGACCCTTAGTGAAGCTAACTTCTTCACGAATTTGGGTTTGCACGTCCCACCCGGCAGCAACCAACGCCGGAGTGATGAGCTTGGTGCAGACGTCACGCTCGCTAAGTTTCGTCCCTGTGTTCACCGGCCAAAGCCCCTGCTGTCGCCTGTTCAAGGCTCACTTTCAGAAGCTTAGCAAAGCAAGTCCCGGGTAAGGCGATAAAGCGGCGAACGGAGTTCCGTGCGCTTCTGTTCGCTAAAGCATAAGTTGGCCGCGGCTTTGAACCATAACTTGGCCGCTCGATCGCAACGGTCCAGCTACGTCCAGGATCACCACTGGACACGGGTATTCACACGTCCGCACGCGATGAGCGGCACTGCTCGTGAGCCTATCCGGCGTCGCGGGCCTTCACGAAGTCCACGAAAGCGCGTAGCGGCGTGGGCAGGTTCCGTCGCCACGGGAAATAGAGGAAGGGGCCACCGAAGGTTGCTCCCAGTCCTTAAGGATGGGGACCAGCCCGCCTAAATCGAAGTGGGGACGTAAGAGTTCATCATAGATGTGCACCACACCCATCTCGGCCAGCGCGCCCTGGATGAGCAAGTCGGACGCGGCACCCGGACGCGTACGCAGCGGGCCGGTGGGATCGATGCGCACTGCGTCGCCGTCGCGCTCGAACTCCCACACGGGCAATCCTTACCCGTAGACGCCTTTGGAGCGACAAGTCCTACAGGGCTCAATAGTGTGGACAGCACCTTCCTCGGTATCGACAAATAAAAAGCCCGCAAGGGGAGCCTGCGGGCTTTGGGTCATCCATCTTTAGTTTGCTTAGGTAGGAGGGGAAGCCAGGCTAAGCGGTGGGACTGATGTCTCTCGACATGGAATAACTATACCTATCAGTATATTAATAAATCGTAACTTGGACGAGGCGTCGGCGACCTCTGCTACACGAGCTTTCGCCGCGACTGGAAAGCAGGCGTGACGGCTGCCAACTGGGCAAGAAATGCGCAGTTCGCGATAACTGCGTGAGAGGGTTCTAGCACCGTCTGAAAGGTGTGCTCGTGTTGAGCGCCCTGCTCGCGGCCTGAATTTGGCCTATTGAATTACGATCATCATGCTATATGATGATCGTAATGGCATCGCGGTGGCGCCCTGCGCGGCCATGACAACGGCACATCATTCCGCTCTTGCGAGGCTTTTATGAACGACACAACCGCCGCCACCGATATCTCCAGCCGCCCTGCGCAGGCAGGGGCGAGTGACCTGACTATGCTCGGACTCGCCCAGGCCGCCGCTGCCATCAGCCGCGGCGAAGTTACCTCCGAGGCTTATACGTCTGCCCTATTGCAGCAGGCGCGAACGCAGACCGAACTCAACTCATTCATCAGCGTTGATGAAGCCGGCGTTCTAGCCGCAGCAAGAGACGCCGATAAAGCGCGCGCGGCCGGCTCGGCAGCCCCGCTCTTGGGCGTTCCGATCGGCGTGAAAGACAGTTACTTGACGAAGGGGTTGGCAACGAGCCTGGGGATCGGCGGCCTCCGCCACTTCGTACCAGAAGAGGATGCAGATGCCGTCCGCGCGATTAAAAATGCCGGCGCATTAGTACTCGGCAAGAACAACCTCGTGGAGATGTCCTTCGGTTTGACCGGCAGCAATGGAGACTTCGGGCAAGTAAAGAATCCGCACGCGCATGATCGGGTGACAGGAGGCTCTTCGAGTGGCTCCGCCGCCTCCGTGGGTGCCGGCATTGTTCCAGCTTCCTTGGGTGGCGACACCGTTGGCTCGATCCGCGTGCCAGCTTCCCTTGTCGGCGTGGTGGGCTTCAAGCCGACGACGGGTCGATGGCCGCGCACCGGTGTGGCGCCCATTTCCCATACGCTCGATACGACCGGTGCATTTGCACGCAGCGTCGAAGATATCGCGCTGCTTGATCAGATCGTGACCGGCGAACGGGACAGGGCGTCATTCAAGGGCGGACCTGACCTAACGGGCATCCGGCTGGCTTATGCACCGCGGCAATTCCTCGATCTGATCGATCCGGAAGTCGAAGCCCGCTTCCATGAGTCCCTTCGCCAGCTGCGGCACGCGGGTGCTGAACTGATTGAGGTGGACCTTGGCGACGATTACGGCGCCCTCATCCATTCCGCAACGTGGGGCATCTTCTTTCACGAGACGATGGGCGCGGTCTCGGAGTTTGTTCGCCACCACCAAATCCCGACGACGTTTGATCAGATCTATCAGGCCCTCAAGCCAGAGCTGCGCGACGTTTGGGGCCACATGGTGTTGCCCAGTGGCGGGGGCGCGATCTCGCATGAAGCCTATCAAACGGCGCTCACGGTCAGTCGCCCGGAGATCCAGCGTCGATTGGACCAGGTATTCGTGGCGCAAGGAGCCGCGGCAATTCTGCAGCCGACCACGCCCAGCACGGCACCACTGATCGACCAGCAGACGAATTTCACCATCGCGGGCAAAGACGTCACTTATCTCGCCCTGGCAACCAACACGGTATCCGCAAGCAGTGTGGGCTTGCCGGGCATCAACCTCCCGATGGGCTTGTCGAGTGACCGGCTTCCCATCGGCCTTGAGCTCGATGCCCCTTTGCGAAGCGACCGCGCCCTGCTGGACCTGGCTCGTCGTATTGAGGCCATTTTGGGTGCCCAGACGGCTACGTTCTGAATCTCGGACCCCTTTCCATTATGGAAGGGGGCCGACTCCATTTCGCGCTAGCAATAGGAAAGATCACCATGTCAAAGGCAACGTATTCCGTGCGCACGATTTCGGTCGAGCACGTCACCATCAAATCTGCAAACCTCTTCGAGAATGTTCGTGCGAAGCTCTCATCCTTGGCCCCTCGCATCGACGACGGGATTTTCGTCCTTCTCCGCTATGGTGAGAGCAAGCGAGCACTTCAGGAACTAGAGGCATGTCCCGCACTGTCTATTTTCGCCCAGCGTGATCACGGCGCGTTGTTGGCTGTGGCAGGACTCCAGCGCCGTTCCATTCAGTACGATATTGGAAATCCACTTACCGCTTCCAAGATGACCCGCCACCAATTGTCAGCTGGCCTCTACGCACCGGTCCGCGTGCTGTTGCGCGAGGATACCGACGGCCAAGTTGCATTCGAGTACGACCGACCTTCCTTCGTCTTTGGGCAGTTTGGCAGTGACGAAGTCGACGAGGTGGCACTACAGCTTGATCTCAATCTCAGGGCTTTGCTGGAAGAAGCTGCGAGCTGAGATCGCGGAATATCCTGAGAGCGAAAAGACAATGCGTTACGAGAAAGGTCAAAAAGCAACGACACGACGCCAGATACTCGAGACAGCCTCGAGATGTTTCCGCCGGGATGGGGTGTCGGCGGCGGGAATCGCCGGAATTATGAGCGAGGCCGGCCTGACGAATGGAGCGTTCTACACCCACTTCGAATCGAAGGAAGAACTGGTTCGTGACGCATTGGTCGACGCACTCAGTGGCCAGCAACTTCGTCTTGAGGAAGACTTACGCGCGGGGCTCAATCTTGAGGCCATCATCCGTGGCTATTTGAGCCCGGATCACCTTACAGCACCCCAAATTGGGTGTCCTTCGGCAGCGCTGCTTCCGGAGATCGCACGGCAGCCCGAAGCAACTCGGGAGGCCTATGAGCAGGGGTTGAGCCGCTATGTTGCGCTGCTGGCGGGTCAGCTTGAAAACCTTGACTCTGCCGCCGCTCATCGCCGCGCGACAGCCATCTTCGCTCTCATGGTGGGGACACTTGAGTTTGCGCGCGCTATACCAGATACGGCGCATGCGAAAAAGATCTTAGAAGACGGCATTGATGCCGCGCTACTTCTCACTAACGCTGCGTCTGTTGATGTTTTGAGAAATCCGCTGGAGCACGCCTGAAAACTGGGGCGATGGCCCGTTAGATGGATTTTTCCACGCTCACCAATGTGGTTCGAAGCATCCATCAATACATCAGACTCCCTAGCTATCCTCGCTGCGCGCAATTGAAGGTAATCCTCTCTATGACAATCATCTCGGAAGACAGCGGCCTTCTGACTTTCATCAACGTGTTCACGGTGAGTCCAGACAATCAACAGAAGCTCATTGATCTTCTGACTCAAGCAACTGATCTGTCCGTGCGCCATACAAAAGGCTTCGTTTCTGCCGCTTTGCACCGCAGTCTGGATGGCACCAAAGTCACGATGTATGCCCAATGGCAGAGCATGGAAGCGTATCAGGCCATGCGCGGAGATCCTGTCGCGACCCCCTATTTAACTGAGGCCTTGGCGATCGCCACCTTTGAGCCTGGCGCATACAACGTCGCAGGAACGTTTACCCCACAAGTCACAGATCAGTGACAAGGTGCCTCGGCGTTGAGTACTCCTTGCCATGAGTTGCGCATTTGCTTGACCCAGAGGGAACATCTCGGATACCCCGTCGACGCACTGGCTGATGCCGGCGTGCATGTGGATGCGGCCTCAGTGCGCCAAGCAGCGCTCGCGCCATTGCACTCATTCGGAGCCGACCCGCTTCCGTTCTTAGCGCGAAAAATCGCCTATGGGAGATAGCCGCTCTTCACAAGCCAATCGTGAAACATTCTTGGCCACTCGCTCTCTTGCGGGATATCGGAAGCCAGTCCTGCTCCATGTTTTCCGTGCGGAAACAGATGGGTCTCGTGCGGAACCCGAGCTTCTTGCAGGGCTCCGGAAAACAGCACGCTGTTCTGCGGACTGATCTGTGCATCGTCCATGCTTTCGAACAGGAAGGTGGGAGGGGCATGCGGCGTGACGTTGTACTGCCCTGAAAGATAACGCTCCAACGAAGACAGTGCCCCTCCCTCATATCCTTGGAGGAGATGGCCAAGGGAGTTGGGTGAAGCGAACTCATCCGGCAACATGGAAATGACTGGATAGCCCAAGCCAAGAAAGTCCGGTCGACCGTTGAGCGCGTCGACAACGTCGTGCCGATCGAGCTTGAAGTCCGTCGCGGAATGCACGGCCATCATAGTCGCGAGGTGCCCGCCCGCCGAGAACCCGAATACACCCAGTTTGTTTGCGTCGAAGCCGTACTGGTTGGAGCGATAACGAATCAACTTGATGGCGCGCTGGGCATCCCACATGGGGATCGGGTACCGATAGACGCCGTTCTTTTGTACCAGTCGGTAGAACAGAACGAACGTGGTGACATGAAGCTTCTGCGAGAAATACTCGCCTACCGGTGCTTGCTCCTTACGGTCGCTCAGGCGGTCGTATCCTCCGCCTGGCATGACGATGATCGCGGTTCGCGTCGGCGCCGTGTCGCCAGGCGCGCGATACATCTTGAAGTAGGGAATATCCCGGCATGGATCATCGCCGACGGCACCTGGGGCTCTGTCTTCCCATAGACGGATTTCGGTGGCATCGCCCGGGTCGTAACAATTTTCGGAGTTGGTCGCCAACTCGCGACCTTGATGCGTCTGGCGATGTTCCGCGCTTGCTCCGAATGAGGAGAAGCCGAGTACCAGGCAACAGAAGCCTGCCGTGCGCGTGAAGTGGTTTGCGATAGCCATGGTGAAGAAGAAGCCTTGCCAGTGCCGATAGCGCACGCGTCGCTTGCCGCGCAGAGCGGCCATGATGCCGAGGCGAAGCGATACTTTGAAACGCCGCAAGAAGCAGCGTTTCATATCAATTAAGTATGTGGGAGCAGATCGATAATCAACTTCCGCGACGGGCGTGCACCGTTGCCAGCATCGTGGCCATCAACGCTCGGACGTCAACTTCACCATTCACCGCATGACATCCTTGAATGCTGTTGCCATGAAATCAGCGAAGGCACGGGCGGAAGGTTTGGCCGCCCGCCCTGCCGGCAAGATGGCGTGGATGTCTGCCGAGCCCATGTGCCAGCTTGCCAGCAGACGGACCAACTTGCCGTCATTCAATTCATTGGCAAATCCCAGATGGCCGGACGATGCGATACCCATGCCGGCGACGGCGGCAGCCGCAACACCCTCATTGCTGTCGATGATGATGCGACCCCGCAGGCGGACGGTGTCTCGCTTCTTACCCTTGTGAAATGTCCAGGCCTCCTGGCCGCGCGATGCCGGCCCCATGATGATCGGATGGCTGGGCAGATCGGCTGGCTTGCGAGGTGTTCCGCTCTTGGCCAGGTAGCCAGGCGAAGCAACGAGTACACGCTGCATGACCCCGATCTTCCGGGCAACCGCGCCGGTCGAATCGCCAAGAGAACCCACTCGGACGGCGACATCGATGGCTTCGCCGACCAGATCCTGCCGCTCGTCGGCCAGGGTGAACTCGACGCGTAATGACGGATGTGGATCGGTGAAACGTGCCAGCCGTGGCAACACGGTGCGTACTGCCAACGACGAAGACATCGCCACGCGAAGCACGCCACGCAATTCGCCCGTGCCACGCGCCATGTGGTCCGCTTCTTCCAAGGCGGAGAGAATGGCCTCGGCGCGCGCCAGATAATCGGCACCCGCTTCGGTCAGGGTGACAGCACGCGTGGTTCGGGTCAGTAGCGATACGCCTATGCGCTGCTCCAGCGCACGCACCACTCTGGAAACGCTGGGCTGGGAGAGTCCCGTTTCGCGAGCAGCCACCGAAAAGCTTCCGGCGCGAGCAACACGCGCAAAGAGTTGCATGGACAGGAATCGGTCATTCATACGAAAACTGCATAAGTCGTAGTCGATTTACTCTATTACTACGACCTTTGGAATGGTGCAAACATCGCGGTCAGCCGCAAAGCCCGCTGTTTCGGGCTTGCATCGTTTTCGAAGGACTGCTCATGACCTCTGCCAATCCCACCTCCTTGTTCCTGCCTTACGACACAGGCGCTCTCAAGCTATCCAACCGGGTCGTCATGGCTTCGATGACGCGCGGTCGCGCCTGCAATACCGCCATGGCTCCCGGCGCGCTTCATGTGGAGTACTACCGCCAGCGTGCAACGGCAGGATTGATCATCACCGAGGGCACCTGGGTCAGCCGGCGCGGCGTTGGCTTCATCAACGTGCCCGGTCTCTTTCGCGCGGAGCAGGTTGAGGGTTGGCGCGCGGTGACTGATGCGGTGCATGGCGCAGGCGGTTTGATCTTTGCGCAGCTGGCCCATTCGGGTGCCGTGTCGCATCCGGATTTCTTTGATGGCGATCTTCCCTGGGCGCCGTCTGCGATCAATCCCGGCCAACGCACGTTCACACCGTCGGGATTCAAGGAAACGCTCACGCCCAGGCCCATGACCATTGAGGACATCCGCACGACGGTAGCGGAATACGCCTTGGCCGCGCGTCACGCCAGGGATGCGGGCTTCGATGGCGTGGAGATTCATGCCGCGACGACGTACCTGCTACCGCAGTTTCTGCATAGCGACCTCAATACCAGAAGGGATGCTTACGGTGGCAGCGCGGTCAACCGGATACGCATCGTGCTGGAGATCCTTGAGGCGGCTCTGGGCGAATGGGGAGCGGGGCGTGTCGGCATCAAGCTCAGCCCTACTCTGACAATGGGTAGCCTCACGCCCAACCAAGACACGGTTGCCACGTACAACGAACTGATCGACCGGCTGGACGAGCTGCCGCTTTCCCATCTACAGATCGTTCGCGCCAATCGCGACTTGACTGGGTCGCCGGTCGAAGCGCTACAGGACACCATCGGCTACTACCGGCAGCGATACCGTGGCACGCTGATGGCCAACGGCGGCTTCGATGGATTGTCGGGCAGTGCCATCGTGGCATCCGGCAATGCCGACCTGGTGTCGTTTGCCACACCGTTCATTGGCAACCCCGATCTTGTTCGCCGGCTGCGCGAAGATCTTCCGCTTGCCGGCTCGCACCGCGAGACGTACTACCAGGGAGGCGCAGAAGGCTATATCGACTACGCCGCCGCGTTGGAGACGCCGGAAAAGATCTACCTTGACTGAAAGGGTGACAGACCTTTCAGCCATAGGCTGCGCATCAAACCAAGTCCAAAAATGACTTTCGAAATTGGTGGGCCCACGAGGATTCGAACCTCGAACCAAGGGATTATGAGTCCCCTGCTCTAACCGTTGAGCTATAGGCCCATGCTGCCGGCGTTGCGCTGGCTTGGGGCGAACATGGTAGCGGGGTCGGGCGGGGGCGTCGACGGGGTTGGGACGGTTTGGGGGTGGGTATTCGGCGGGATGGTGCGGGTAACGTAGACTTTGCGCTGTCGCGCCCTGGCTGGCGCCCGCTTTTGAAGGATGCGCCATGCGCGAGTTGATCGAACGTTACCTGGCTGCCTATAACCGCATGGATGTCGACGGGATGGCGGCGACGATGCATCGCGAGGTGGTGTTTGAGAATTACACCGCGGGTGTGTTGAGTGTGCGGACGTTTGGGGTCGATGAGCTAAGGCATCTGGCGCAGAGTTCGAGTTTTCTGTTTTCGGCGCGGCGGCAGGTGATTCTTGCTTATGAGGAGCGGGATGGGACGGCTACGGTGCACATCCTGTTTGATGGGACGTTTGCGGTTGACTTGCCTAATGGGGTGCGGGCGGGGCAGTCGATTACGTTGAATGGGCGGAGTGAGTTTCGGGTGCGGGATGGGTTGTTGGTTTATATTGGGGATTACAGTGAGTGATTGGGGTGGGGCTTGTTTGTAGGAGCCCGATGGGGGTCGCTCGCGATAGCCGGCCAGTGGGGCGCTGGATTCCGGCCTACGCCGGAATGACGAGCTAGGGAAGAGCCTGCCCTCGCCTCTTTCGGGGGTCTCGCAGGGATGGCGCGCTAGAAGCCTGCGGCTCGCGCGTCCGCTTTTAATCCATCCGCATCCGCGCGACGCAGCAGTGCGTTGCGCCATTGCTGTTGCTGGGTGGTGGTGGATTCAACGAGCCATTGCGGTTTGTTTGCGACCATGGCGGCGACGGCGGCGCCGTCTTCGTAGAGGACGCGGGTGCCGACGACGGCGGGGAGTTTGGTGCCGGCTAGTACGGTGCCGACAAGGTTGAGGGGGTCGGAGCCGCTGATCAGGACGAGTTCGCCTTGGGGTTCTTGTTGGCGCACGGCGCGCAGGCGGGTGATGGCTTCGGGTAGGGCGAATTGTTCGCCGACCAGGCCTTCGACGAAGCGGCCGCCGCGGATTTCGCCCCTTGCTTCGAGGCGGTGATAGACGCGCAAGAGTTCGCGCCAGCTGGGGAGCCAGGAGGCTTCGCGTTCTAGCAGTTTCCAGAAGATGACGCCGTAGCGGCGGAGGAGGCTGCGGGCGATGTGTTCTAGGTGGTCGGGGTCGGGCTTTTGGCTCGCATTAGGCAACGATTTCTCGAGCACCCGACCTTCATCCCCTTTTCGGGACTCATCTGCCCTGCCGGGCATCTTCTCCCCGGAGGGTAGAAGATTTCCACGGTTTGACCTTACTAACGACCATCTGCCGGCGTCTTCGATGCCGGTGAGCATGTGTCTGCGCAGGCGGCGGTGGCGGTGGGCGTCGCGTTTGGCGGCGGGTACGAGCAGGGCGCGCAGGCCGGCGAAGCTGTCGGCGGTGACGCGGCCGGCGGCGACGAGTTCGCCTAGGGCGTCTTCCAGTTCGGTGCGCAGCAGGTGGGTGTCGTTCAACAGTTCGTCGAAGAACAGGGCGCCGTGATCGCGTAGCGCGTCGAGCACGGCTTGGGCGCGCGAGGAAACGATCACGTCCTGCGCATTCGCATCGATGGCGGCGGTGGCGGTCCAGATCGGCAGGCTGCGGCGGGGCAGCAGCACGATGGGTGTGGCACGCACGGGGCCGCTGCTGCCGGTGCCGCTGCGCAGGCGGCTCCAGCTCACACGGCCGGCGCGGATCTGTTCGTCCAGCCAGGTGATCGAGTAGTCGTTGATGCGCGCGGGCAGCAGTTCGCTTTCCCAGGCGCCGGCGGCGGCTTCGAAGCCCTCGAGCTGGGTGAGTACGGCGGGCAGTGCATCGGGGCCGCTGAGGCGTGCACCGGGTGCCACGTGCTGCCATTCGAACAGGAAGCGCATCAGGTCGCGGCGGCTGACCGGTTCGATTTCGCGGCGCAGGCGGCCGATGGTGTAGCGATGGATGCGCGCGAGCAGGTGGCGTTCGCACCATTCGATCTCGTGCGTGCCGGGCGTGAAGTGGCCTTGCATGACGTAGCCTTCGGATTGAAGGCGTAGCAGCACGAGGTCGATGTCGCTTTGTTCGACCTGCAGCGAAGCGGCGAGTTGGGCGACGGTGATGGGGCCGGCGCCGGTGAGGCGGCCGCGCACGAGTTCGAGCAAGGCGTCTTCGCGCGACCACGGTTGTTTGGCGTAGTCGGCGGGGGCGTCGATGGGTGAATGCAGGATGGCGGCCGGGTGGACGGCTTGCCACTTGGGGAGGGATTCGGCGGTGGTCCAGATGCCGGGAGCGTGGGACTGGGGCGAGGTTGCCCCCTCTCCCCGGCCCTCTCCCGCGAGGGGAGAGGGAGACAAGCGGGTGGCGCGGTGAGTTTTCGCTAGGCTTGAGAGCCAGGCGTCCCAGCCTTCGTTTGACTCGGCTTCGGCTTGTGTGATGCCACCGAGGATGGTGAGCGCTTCATGCATTTCGTCGACGCTGCGCACTTGCGGCCACGCTTCTTCGCGTACCGAGGCGATGGCTTCGGGGTCGAGGCGGCCCAGGTCGTCAGCGTTTTCCGGATCGGACCAGCGGCGCGATTGCACGGCTTGGGTGCGGCGCTCTTCGAGCGGCGCATCATCGAGATAGGCGTAGGGCGCGGCGTTGAGCACTTCGCCGGCGAGCGGACTCGGCGCCGCGAGATCGCGGGCCACGACCTGGATGGAGCCGTCTTCCAGGCCGCGCAGGATGTGCAGCAGGCCGTCGATATCCATCGCTTCGCGCAGGCAGTCGTGCAGCGTCTGGTTGACCAGCGGATGATCGGGAATCTCGCGCTCGCCCACGATGTTTTCCAGGCACGCGACCTGATCGGGGAACACCGCGGCAAGCAGGTCTTCGCTCTTCATGCGCTGCAATTGCGGCGGCACTTTCTTGCCGCCCTGGAAGCGCGGCAAGGCAAGCGAGGTGGTGGCGTTCCAGCGCCAGCGCGCGGGGAACAGCGGCGCATCAAGCAACGCCTGCACCAGCACGTGTTCGGCCGTGTTGGAGTGCAGGTAGCGCGACACTTCTTCCAGCGGGAAGCTGTGGCTGGTGGAGAGCGACAGCACGATGGCATCTTCGGTGGCCGCCGCCTGCAGTTCGAAGTTGAACTGGCGGCAGAAGCGCTTGCGCAAGGCCAGGCCCCAGGCGCGATTGATGCGGCTGCCCCATGGCGTGTGGATGATCAGTTGGGTGCCGCCCGACTCGTCGAAGAAACGCTCGAACACCAGCGTTTCCTGCGTGGGCAGCACGCCGAGCGCGGCCTTGGCGGCGGCCATGTATTCGGCCAGCTGCTGGGCGGAGGCTTCGTTCATGCCCAGCGTATGCATCAGCCAGTGCATGACGGCGGGTACGCCGCCTTCATCGATGCGCGTGGCGATTTCTTCGCGCAGACGCGATACGCCGTGCGACAGCTCCGCACTTCGCCCCGGCGCTTCGCCCAGCCAGAACGGGATATTCGGCGGCACGCCTTGCGCGTCCTCCACGCGCAGGCGATCGCGCTCGACGCGAATGATGCGGTAGCTGGTGTTGCCGAGCTGGAAGACGTCGCCGGCGAGGCTTTCCACGGCGAAGTCTTCGTTCACCGTGCCGATGATGGTGGCTTGCGGTTCCAGCACCACCAGGTAGTCGGCGGTGTCGGGAATGGCGCCGCCCGAGGTGACAGCGGTGAGCCGCGCATTGCGGCGCGCGCGCAATTGCTTGTGCACGGCATCGCGATGGATATAGGCAGCGCGGGGGCCATGCCGGGTGGTGAAGCCGTCGGCGAGCATGCGCACGGTGGCGTCGAACTGATCGCGCGTGAGATCGCGGTAGGGATAGGCGCGGCGCAGGGTGTCGTAGAGCGCGTCTTCGTTCCATTCCTGGCCGGCTACTTCGGCCACGATCTGTTGCGCGAGTACGTCGAGCGGCTGCGGGGGCTGGATCAGTGTGTCCAGTTCGCCGCGGCGCACGCAGTCGAGCAGCGCGGTGCATTCCACCAGGTCGTCACGCGAGGTGGGAAACAGGCGAGCCTTGGGTGTGCCGTTCACCGCGTGGCCGGAGCGGCCGGCGCGCTGCAGGAAGGCGGCAATGGAGCGCGGTGAGGCGAGCTGGCAGACCAGATCCACGTCGCCGATATCGATGCCCAGTTCCAGCGAAGCGGTGGCGACCAGCACGCGCAGTTCGCCGCGTTTGAGGCGTTGTTCTGCATCGAGTCGTTGTTCTTTGGCAAGGCTGCCGTGGTGCGCGGCGACTGCCTCTTTGCCGAGACGTTCGGATAGATGGCGCGCTACGCGCTCGGCCATGCGGCGCGTGTTGACGAAGACCAGGGTGGTGCGATGCGACTCCACCAGTTGGGTGAGGCGGTTGTAGACGAGTTCCCAGCAGTCGTTGGACATCACCGATTCGAGCGGCACCGGGGGGACTTCGATGGCGAGGTCGCGTTCGCGGGTGTGGCCGACGTCGATGATGTTGACGCTGTCTCTTTCCTTCTCCCCGCCGGGGAGAAGGTGGCCCGAAGGGTCGGATGAGGGGTCGGGGCTTGCCTCGGTGGATTTCGAAGCGCGCTTCTTTGTGGGGGTGTCGCTAGGTTGCCCCCTCTCCCCGGCCCTCTCCCGCAAGGGGAGAGGGAGCAGAGCGTGCGCTCCTACCAGGAACTTGGCCACGTCCTCGATTGGCTTCTGCGTCGCGGACAACCCAATCCGCAACAACCGCCGCTGACACAGCGACTCCAATCGCTCGAGCGACAACGCCAGATGCGCGCCGCGCTTGCTCGACGCCAGCGCATGAATTTCATCCACGATCACCGTGCGCGTGCTCGACAACATCGTGCGGCCCGACTCGGAGCCAAGCAGGATGTACAGCGATTCGGGCGTGGTGACGAGGATGTGCGGCGCTTGCTTGCGCATCAGCGTGCGCTCGGCCTGTGGCGTGTCGCCGGTGCGTACGGCCGTGCGGATGGCCACATCGGGCAGGCCCATCGCGGCGAGTTGCGCGCGGATGCCTTCCAGCGGCGCTTCCAGGTTGATGCGGATGTCGTTGGAGAGCGCCTTCAACGGCGAGATGTACACCACGGTGGTGGCATCGGGGAGCACGCCGTCGTTCGCCACGCCTTCGCGCACCAGCGCATCGATGGCGGAAAGAAAGGCCGTCAGCGTCTTGCCCGAGCCCGTGGGTGCGGCCACCAGCGTGTGCCGGCCTGCCCGTATGGACGGCCAAGCGGCTTTTTGCGGTGCGGTCGGTTCAGGAAAGGTGCCCTGGAACCAGGCGGCAACGGCGGGATGAAAGTCGTGCAGGGGCATGGACTTAAGTCTCGCGCGGGACGTTCTCAGAGTAAGAGATATGGGGACGTCAAGACTTCTGGCAACTGTTTCGAAAGAAAATTCGCTTCAGTCCCTCGCATAATTACGTAACAATATCGTTAAGCCGCGATGTCAACTCAGTTCTTGCGGCGTTTTCCTGCTCCGTTGCCCTTCCTTTTCCCCTGGGGACCATCCAATGACCGCCGCCAGCCACACGCGTTTCGCGTTGCTCGCCCTTTCCATTGCCACCGCCCTTGCCGCAGGAACGACCGCTTTCGCACAGGACGCGAATCCGCCCGCCGCCACCCCGGCCAAGGCGCAGAACAGCAAGCCCGTCCAGCTCGAAACCATCAACGTGACCGCCGAAAAACGCGTTGAGAACCTGCAGAAGGTGCCGGTCTCCATGACCGTGATCACCGCGGAGCAGCTGGGCAATTACGGCCAGTCCGGCGATACCGTGCTGCAGCTCGCCGGTCGCGCGCCCAGCGTGTATGCCGAGACTTCCTACGGTCGTGAGTTCCCGCGCTTTTATATCCGCGGCCTGGGCAACAGCGATTTCGATCTGAATGCGTCGCAGCCGGTGTCGATGGTGTACGACGACATCGTGCAGGAAAACCCCATCCTCAAGGGCTTCCCGCTGTTCGACCTGCAGCAGGTGGAAGTGTTGCGCGGTCCGCAGGGCACCATGTTCGGCCGCAACTCGCCGGCGGGCGTGATCAAGTTCGATTCGGTCAAGCCGAGCCAGGAAACCAGCGGCTACGCCAAGGCCTCGTACGGCACCAAGGGCACGGCGAATGCTGAAGCCGCGTTGGGCGGTTCGCTGGGCGGCAACTGGTCGGGCCGCGTGTCGGCGCTGGCGCAGCATCGCGACGGCTGGATCGACAACGACTACACCGGTAAGAAGGACGATCTGGGCGGCTACAACGACCGCGCCGTGCGTCTGCAGGCCATGTACGACGTGCAGGATTTCAACGCGCTGATCAACGTGCACGGCCGCTGGCTCGACGGCAGCGCCATGGTCAATCGCGCCAACGCGATTCCGCTGGGCAGCGACAGCCTCGCACCGGGCTTCGATCGCGACGTGGTCTATCAGGATGGCCTCAACCGCCAGCACCTGTTCTCGTGGGGCAGCAACCTGCACCTCACCTGGAACCTGGGCGATTACACGCTCACCTCGATCACCGGCTTCGAGAAGGCCACCACGTACAGCCTCGGCGACGTGGACGGCGGCATCGCCATTCCGCTCGCGCCGAACCAGGTGGCTTACCAGACGCCGTTCCCGTCGGAAACCGCCGATGCGCTGCCGCACGATCGCCAGATCACGCAGGAAGTGCGTTTGGCCAGCAATCCGCAGGATCGCCTGAACTGGCAGGTGGGTGCGTATTACTTCTACGAAAACATCGCGATCGTCAATTACGACTACGCCACGCTCAACAACCACGCGATGGACGGCTACGCGCAGCAGGCGCAGACGACCAAGGCGTATGCGGTGTTCGGTTCGGCCGACTATCACATCACCGACGATTTCGACGTGCGTGCCGGTACGCGCTGGTCGCACGATTCGCGCGATTTCCATGTCGACCGCATCCTGTCGCCGATCGGTGGCGGCCCGTTGTCGCTGAGCGCCAACCCGCACGACGCGCGCTGGAGCGGCGACCTCACCGGCACCTGGGAACTCAATCCCAACGTGAACGTGTACGGCCGCATCGCCAACGGCTTCCGCGCACCCAGCGTGCAGGGCCGCGTGCTGTTTGCCGACTTCATCTCGCAGGCCAAGCCCGAGACGATCACCTCGTACGAGCTGGGCGTGAAGACCACCGGCATGGACAACCGTCTGCGTTTCAACGCCGACGTGTACGACTACACCATGCACAACCAGCAGCTCACCGCGGTGGGCGGCGACATCAACGTCACGCGCCTGATCAACGCGAAGAAGACCGAGGGCTACGGCGCCGAGTTCGACCTCGAAGCGTACGTGACGCCGAACTTCATCCTCACTGCCGGCGGCAGCTACAACCACACCAAGCTGGACGATCCGGGTCTGGCCGTGGCCGTGTGCGGCTCGGGCTGCACCGTGCTCGATCCGGTCAATGCGGACGGCAATGCGCTGGTCAACGGCAATCCGCTGCCGAACGCACCGCAGTGGATCGGCAACTTCACCGCGCGCTACGGCATCCCGTATGGCGAGAGCGGCGAGTTCTTCGTCTACACCGACTGGAGCTACCGCAGCGAAGTGAATTTCTTCCTGTACGACTCGGAAGAATTCCGCGGCAAGCCGGCGCTCGAAGGCGGTGTGCGCGTGGGCTACAACTGGGATTTCGGCAAGCGCGAAATCGCCCTGTATGGCCGCAACATCACCAACAAGCAGTACATCACCGGCGCGATCGACTTCAACAACCGCACCGCGTTCGTCAACGACCCGCGCATTATTGGCGTGGAGTTCCGCGCGGACTTCTGATGTTGCTGGTGGCCTGACCGCTGGCCATGCGATACGAAGAAGGGGAGCGACTTGTCGCTCCCCTTTACTTTGGCCCCACCGCTCGTCATTCCGGCGCAGGCCGGAATCCAGGTGCGATGCATATGGTTATCGCGGAGCAGTCATCAAAGGCCGATCAGAACTGTCGCAACGATCGCAGCGCACCGCGCCTGGATTCCGGCCTGCGCCGGAATGACGAGCGTAAGGGGGGTGCAGTGCGGTTTTCGCTGGGCCGCCCTAAAAGGCCGATCCTAACCGTCGCAACGAGCGCAACGCACCGCGCCTGGATTCCGGCCTGCGCAGGAATGACGAGCTTAAGAGGTCTGCCGCTACCCCCTGGTCTCTGGCGATAACCCATTGCAAGGCGCAAAACACACCCCGCTTGTTGCAGAATGCGGACTTTTACCGTCGAGTGAACGATGTGAACCACCCGGGCGACCACGGCAGCGAACGCTCCCAGCTCCTCAGCATGGCCGATGGCCAGCCGCTGTTCGTGCGTGACTGGCCGAGCAGCCGGGCGCATGACGCGGTGCTGATCGTGCACGGCCTGGGCGAGCACAGCGGCCGCTACCAGCGGATGGCGCAGTGGTTCCACACCCGCGGCTACGCGGTGCGCAGCTACGACCAGCGCGGCCATGGGCAGACGCCGGGCCGGCGCGGCGCGTTGGCGCACCCGGATGATCTGCTGGAAGACCTGACCACCGTCTACAACGACTACGCCCAGTCCCTGCCGAAGCGGCCGCTGTTGCTCGGCCACAGCATGGGCGGTCTGGTGGCCGCACGCACCGTGCTGGACAGCCGCGTGCAGCCGCCGGCACTGGTGCTGTCCTCGCCTGCCCTGCGCACCTGGGAGCCGGCGTGGCGACAGAAGCTCGCCGCTACGCTGGCCAAGGCGCTGCCCAACCTGCCGATGCCCAACGGCCTGCCGTTCAACAAGCTCTCGCACGATCCGCAGGTGGAACCGGCCTATCGCGCCGATCCGCTGCGCCACGGCTGGGTCACGCCGCGACTGGCCGATTTCATCTTCCGCGCGGGCGATGCCTCGGTAGCGGATGCCTCCAAGCTCACCGTGCCTACGTTGCTGCTGGTGGCCGGCGCGGACAAGCTGGTCAATCCCTCGGGCAGCCGCGACTTTTCCTCGGCCACCTGGGCCGGCAACAAGGTCACCACGCGCTACTTCGACTCGCTGTATCACGAGCTGTTCAATGAGGCTGAGCCTGCGCGCAGCCAGGTGTTGAAGCAGCTGGGCGACTGGTTGCAGAAGCGCAGCTAGCCGAAGCTCCTTTTTTTTGTGGGAGCGCACCCTGTGCGCGACAAATCTACGGAGCGGTACTTCGCAGCGCTTCGTCGCGCACAGGGTGCGCTCCCACAGTGGAGAATGAGGATCCACCCTTCTCTTCAAACGCATGGGCCGCCAGCAAAGTCACCCGCTATTTCGGCCCGCTGCATCACGAGCTGTTCAACAACGCCGAGCCTGCGCGCAGCCAGGTGTTGAAGCAGTTGGGCGATTGGTTGCAGAAGCGAAGCTAGCCCGAGCCTACTTGTGGGAGCGCACTTGTGCGCGACGGCAACCTTGAAGCTCACCGCACCGCTGGCTCGTCGCGCACAAGTGCGCTCCCACAGAAAGAAAGGAATGGCTCACATCCACTCCCGCTTGCCGGTGAACACAATAGTCAGCCATTCGGCCCGAATATCCGTGCCCAGGCGCGTGGCGATCTCATGCCGCACGGCATCGACATCGCCCATGTCGCCCAGCGGGCGGGACGACTCCACCAGGATATGGATGTCGATAAACCGCATGCGGCCGATCTTCGCCACGTAACTGGTGAAGTCGAGATAGCCCCGCTCCCGAATCATCGCCGACATCACATCGCGCACGCGCTGATCGAGCGCATCGGGCGCGAGTTGCAGCACCTCGCGCAGCGCATGCCACAGGCTGCCCAGTGGCAAGGGCAGCAGTGCCAGGATCAACAGCAACAGCACGGCAGAGTCGATGAAGCGGGTCCAGTGATCGAACGGGCCGCCCTGGATGATCGCCGCCATCGCGAAACCCACCACCACCGCCACGTTGATGCAGCCGCCGATAAGCCAGCCCTTGGCGTCCAACTGCAGCAGTACCGAACCCAACGCTCTTGCCTGGCGCCGCATGTACAGCGCCATCACCAGGCTCACCACGCCCATGGCCGTCGCAAACGCCGCACCGAAGCCGAACGCCAGCTCGTGGCCACCGGTCAACAAGTCATGCAGGGCCGCAAAGCCGCCGTAGCTGCAGATCGCGGTAAGCACCGCCGCGTTGAACACCAGCACCAGCGGCTCCAGATGCCAGTAACCAAACTGGAAGCGCCGGCTGCCCTCGCTGGTGACCAGATGCGACACCACCAGCGACCCGGCGGTGAGCACCACATCGACCAGCGAATAGAAACCATCGAACGCGATGGCCTGCGAGCGCATCAGCAGACCCACGGCGATACAGGCGACACCGACCAGGAAAGTCACGCCGATGGAGAGGCGCAGCAGGCGTTGCTCGCGGGAGGTATCCATGCGATGTCGCCATGTTGGGTTGGGCCATGATAGCCCGGTGAGCGGTGAGCGCAGTTGTGCGCGACAGCATCCTTCGGCGCTGCGCTTGTCGCGCACAAGTGCGCTCCGACAAAAGAGTGACGTAGGCGTCCAAACGTCATACCGGGAATCGCGGCCGGGACATCCGCCTCTCACCCTTCGTTCTGTAAACAAACCTTCACGTTTTGCTTTCACCTGTCGCGGCAGCATGTCCGGACGCACGGCGCGTGTGCTACGGGAAGTGTCATGTCGAGCAAGCCCAGTTCGCCTTCACGTCGCGACTTTTTGCGACAGTCCCTGGTAGCGGTTCCCGCGGTCAGCCTGCTCGGAACATCAGCCATTGCGCAGACGCAAAGCGGCACCACTGCCGCTCCGGCTGGCACGGCCGGCTCCGGGTATTCGCCACGCTATTTCACGGCGCCCGAGTGGGAGTTCCTGCAGGCCGCCGTCGAACGACTGATTCCCGCCAACGAGGATGGGCCCGGCGCCGTCGAAGCCGGCGTTCCGGAATTCCTCGATCGCCAGATGGAAGCGGCCTATGGCCACGGCTCGCTCTGGTACATGCAAGGGCCGTTCGTGCCCGATGCGGTACCTACACTTGGCTACCAGCTGCGCTTCACGCCGCGCGAGTTCTATCGCAAGGGCATCGCCGCCATCGACGGCTGGTGCCAGCAACAGCACAAGCAGAACTTCGCGGCCCTGCCGGCCGACCAGCGCGACGCGATCCTGCATCAGCTGGAAAAGGGCGAGATCAAGCTCGACGACATTCCCACCGCGACGTTCTTCGCGCAGCTGCTCACCAATACCAAGGAAGGCTACTTCGCCGACCCGATGTACGGCGGCAACAAGCAGATGGCGGCATGGAAGATGATCGGCTTTCCTGGCGCCCGCGCCGATTACGCCGACTGGATCGAACAACCCGGCAAGGTCTATCCGTTCGGACCGGTGTCGATCGAAGGGGCGAAATCATGATCCGGATGAAACCGGTCGATGTGGTGATCGTCGGCTTCGGCTGGACCGGCGCCATCATGGGCATGGAACTGGCCGATACGGGCCTGAAGATCCTGGCGCTGGAACGCGGCGCGTATCGCGACACCTCGCCCGACTTCACCTATCCGCACAACGCCGACGAGCTGGCCTATGGCATCCGCGGCGAGCTGTTCCAGCCGCTGGCGCGCGAGACGGTGACGATCCGCCACAACCTCAACGAGACGGCGGTGCCGTATCGCCAGTACGGCTCGTTCCTGCTCGGCAACAACGTGGGCGGCGCAGGCATCCACTGGAACGGCCAGCACTATCGGCCCTCGCCGGAAGACCTGGAATTCCAGAGCCATATCAGCAAGCGTTACGGCGCGAAGTTCATGCCGGCGGATATGCAGATCCAGGATTACGGCGTGACCTACGACGAACTGGAACCGTTCCTCGAACAGTTCGAATACCTGTGCGGCACCTCGGGCACGGCGGGCAATATCAACGGCGAGATCAAGGAAGGCGGCAATCCGTTCGAAGGACCGCGCAAGAAGGAGTATCCCAACCCCGCGGTGAAGAACAATTACGGCGCCCAGCTTTTCGCCGATGCGGCGCGTTCGAAAGGCTATAAGCCGTTCCCGCAGCCCTCCTCCAACGCGTCGCGGCCATACACCAATCCGCACGGCGTGCGTCTGGGGCCGTGCAATCTGTGCGGTTACTGCGAGCGCTTCGGCTGCTTCATGTATTCCAAGGCATCGCCGCAGACCACCATTCTCCCGGTGCTGATGCGCAAGCCGAATTTCGAACTGCGCACGCACAGCCATGTCACCAAAATCAATCTCGATTCCAGCGGCAAGCGCGCCACGGGCGTCACCTACATCGATGCGCAGGGCCAGCAGATCGAGCAGCCGGCAGACCTGGTGATCGTGGCCGCGTTCCAGATGCACAACGTGCGCCTGATGCTGATGTCCGGCATCGGCGCGCCGTATGACCCGAACACCGGCAAGGGCGTGATCGGCAAGAACTATGCGTACCAGATGATGAGCAACGTCAACGTGTTCTTCGACAAAGACGTGGCGATCAATCCGTTCATCGGTGCGGGCTCCGGCGGCAACGTGATCATCGACGAGTTCAACTCCGATCACTTCGACCACGGTCCGCAGGGTTTCGTGGGCGGCGGCTACATCCTCGGCGGGCAGACGGGCGGCCGGCCCATCCAGCAATTGCTGGTGCCGCCGGGCACGCCGGCGTGGGGCGAAAAGTGGAAGCGCGCCGCCAAGGACAGCTACCTGCATACCACCGGCGTGCAGACGCATGGCTCGGTGATGTCGTATCGCGACCGCTATCTCGATCTCGACCCGACCTACAAGGACGCCTTCGGCCTGCCGCTGCTGCGCATCACCTTCGACTGGCACGACAACGAGTACAAGATGACGCGCTTCCTCACCGACCGCGCGCAGGAGATCGCCGATGCGATGAAGCCTCGGCAGACCTCGCAGACGATCCGCAAACCCGGCGACCACTACGACGTGCGCCAATACCAGACCACGCACACCACGGGCGGCGTGATCCAGGGCGCCTCGCCGGAAACCAGCGCGCTCAACCGCTTCCAGCAGAACTGGGACGTGCACAACGTGTTCGTCACCGGCGCATCGGCCTTCCCGCAGAACATCGGTTACAACCCGACCGGCCTTATCGGCGGTCTCACCTACATGTCCGTCAAGGCCATCCGTGAGACCTACCTCAAGAACCCCGGCCCCTTGGTGCAGGCATGAACACGTTCGCCAGGCCTCGTCGTCGCGGTGGCGGCTTGTGGCGCGTCATTGTCGCGCTGCTGATCCTGCTGTTGATCGTGTGGATGGCCGCCATGCTGTTTCCCGGTGGCGGTGGCGATGCGTCGGCCAAAGGCGCGGAGATCACGCCCGATCTGGTCAAGCAAGGCGAGTATGTCGCGCGCCTTGGCGATTGCGCCGCCTGCCACACCGCCCCCGGTGGCAACCCCTATGCCGGTGGCCTGCCGATCGAGTCGCCCGTTGGCATCATCTACAGCACCAACATCACGCCCGATCCGGACACCGGCATCGGCAAGTACAGCTACGGGCAGTTCGAACGCGCGGTGCGCCGCGGCATCGACGCCGAGGGACGTACGCTCTATCCGGCCATGCCTTATCCCTCGTACGCGAAGGTCAACGATCAGGATATCCAGGCCTTGTACGCGTACTTCATGCAGGGCGTGCAGCCGGTGAAGCAGGACAACCACGCCGAAGGCATTGCCTGGCCGCTTTCCATGCGCTGGCCGCTCACCTATTGGCGCTGGCTGTTCGCGCCGAAGGTGCGCCCGATGCAGGCGGCGGACACCGCCGATGCGACGATGGCGCGCGGCCAATACCTGGTGGAAGGCCTGGGACACTGCGGTGCCTGCCACACGCCGCGCGCCCTCACGCTGCAGGAGAAAGCGCTGGGCACGGCGGGCGGCTCCAAGTACCTCAGCGGCAGCACCAACGACAACTGGGTCACGCCCAGCCTGCGCGGCGAATTGGCGAGCGGCCTGGGCAGCGTGCCCGAAGCGGAGCTGGTGACCCTTCTCAAGTCCGGCCGCACGGATCGCAGCGCCGTTTTCGGCGGCATGAGCGACGTGGTGGAACACAGCACCCAGTACATGAGCGATGCGGATCTCGCCGCCGTGGCGCATTTCCTCAAGTCGCTGCCCGCGGCGCGCGACGAACAGGCGGTGGTCTACAACGAAGCCACGCGCACGGCGCTGTATGGCGGCAATGTCAGCGCGCCGGGTGCGCAGCTCTACGTCGACAACTGCGCCACCTGCCATCGCACCGACGGCCGTGGCTACGGACAGGTGTTCCCCGCACTTGCCGGCAACCCCGTGCTCAACGGCGAGAATGCCGGCTCGGCCATTCGCCTGGTGCTGCACGGCGCCACCATGCCGCCGGGCCGTGATGCGCCCACGCAGTTCAGCATGCCTGCGTTCCGCGAACGGCTGACCGATCAGCAGATCGCGGATATCGTCACCTTCGTGCGCGCCAGCTGGGGCAATCGCGGTGGCGCCGTTTCGGCTCACCAGGTGAGCGAGCTGCGAGGCAAGCCACCCGTCGGCCAACCGACGATGACGACGTACGATCCGCGCGTGCGGGGCTCGGATGCGCCGGGGGCGACCGCGGAAGAACAGGCCGGCACGTCAGTGACCGACAAATAGGCCGTGCGTGGCTATCTTTTGTGGGAGCGCACCCTGTGCGCGACCAGGTGGAGCGATGCGCATCGCGCTGGCCAGTCGCGCACAGGGTGCGCTCCCACAGAGGACTAGGCGTCAGGCGGAGCGTCGCTTAGCGCGTCGCCACCTCGTTGCTGCCGGACCAGCCGCCACCCAGCGCGCGGAACGTTGCCACCGCGGCACGGGCATCATCGGCATGCACACGCGCCAGCTGGTCGCGCGAAGTGAGCAGCTGGCGATCCTCGTCAAGCACTTCGATCAGGCTGACGGCGCCGCCCTTGTAGGCATCCTGCGCGGCGTCGCGTGCCTGCACATGGGCCTGCACTTCCAGCGTGAGATCGCGATGCTGCGTTTCCAGTTCGGCCAGCGACACGATGGCGTTTTCCACGTCTTCGGTGGCACGCAACATCGACTGCCGGTACAGCGCCAGCGCTTCGGCGTTGGCGCCCTTGGCCTGCGCTACTTCTGCGTCCACGCGACCGAAGTCGAACAGGCGCCAGTGCAGACCCAACACCGCCTGCGGCTGGAACGCCTGCGAAGAGAACAGCGAACCGCTCTGCAGCGTCTCGAAGCCGAGCAGGCCGCCGAGCGAGACCTTCGGGTAGTACTCGGCCACCGCCACGCCAATGCGCGCGTTGGAGGCAGCGAGCTTGCGCTCCGCCGCGATCACGTCCGGACGGCGGCGCAGCAGCATCGCGGGACCGCCATCGGTGCCGATCACGGGAACGGTGAAGTTTTGCGGGCTGTCCTTCAACTCGGCGGCGTACGTACCCGGCGCCGCACCCATCAACACATCGAGACGATTGAGCTGTTGCGCCAGCGTGATGCGCAGCGGCGGCAAAGTAGTCTTGGCCTGCAGCACCAGGGCCTGCGCCTGGGCCACTTCGCGCGACGTTGCCAAACCGCCGGCCAGGCGATCCTTTACCAGTTCGAGCAGCTGCGTTTCGGTATCGATCTGCTGTTGCGCGAGGCGGATGCGTTCCTGCGCACCGCGCACCTGGAAATAGCTGTCCGCCGCTTCGGCGGCCACCGAGATGCGCACGCCATCCTGATTCGCTTCGGCCGCCTGTGCTTCGGCATTGGCCGCTTCCGCGCCGCGATGCAGGCCACCCGCGATATCCAGCTCCCAGCTCGCGCCAACGCCCAACGTTTCCAAGGTCTGCCGGCGCTGGTAGCCAGGAAACTGGCTGGCGATTTCGCCCAGCGCGCCCTTGGTCGATTGATGCTCCTGCGCCACCTGCGCATCGAGGCTGCCTTGCGGTGCCAGCTGCGCGCCCGCTTCGCGCGCCGCGGCGCGGGCCTGGTCGACGCGCGCCATGGCAGCGGCGAGGTCGAGGTTCTGGCTCATCACGCGGCTGATGATGCGGGTGAGTTCCGGATCATCGAAGCCCTGCCACCATGCGTCGAGCGCGGGTGCGGCACGCGTGGCGTCGCGCGCCTGCAGCTGCGACTGGCTGGCATAGGTCGCGTTGGTGGTCACATCGGGGCGCACGTAGTTTGGGCCGACCGTGCAACCGGCCAGGCCGATCAGCGCCGCCGCGACGGCACCCATGCGGAACGCGTGCCGACGCGACGTTGACCGTGACGCGTCGGAGGACGAAATCGAGGTACTCATCGTGATGTCTCGGAGATAAGAAGGGAATTCAGTGCGCATCGGCGGAAGGCGCGGCCGGCGGCGCCACCTTGCGCATCAGCGGCACCATCGCCGTGGCGACGACGAAGCACAGGCCAATGGCGAGGAAGGCGTCGGCATACGACAAGGTCTGCGCTTCGCGATACGTCAGCAGCCACAACTGCCGCAGCGAACCGCCGGTGGCATCGTCGATGTTCTGCCCGAGGTCGGCGATGTGGCCGGTGGTTTGTGCCAGCCAGCCGTTCATCGCCTCGTTACTGCTGTTGAGATGTTCGGACAGTCGATAGAAATGCAGATTGGTGCGATCGTTGAGGATGGTCGCGCACACGGCGATGCCGATGGCCCCACCAAGATTGCGCATCAGGTTGAACAGGCCCGAGGCCAGCTTCAGCCGCTGCGGCGCCAGGCCGCCCAGCGTCAGCGTGACCGCCGGCGGCACCGCCAGCTGTTGCGCCATGCCGCGCAGTGCCTGCGGCAACAGCAGTTCGTGCGCGCCCCAGTCGTGCGTGATCGGGGTGAAGTCCCACATCGAGATCGCGAAGATCGCCAGGCCCGCCATCATGATCCAGCGCAGGTCGTAACGCTTGGCCAGATAGGTGTACAGCGGAATGCTGAGGATCTGGAACACGCCGGTGGAGAACACCGCCTCGCCAATCTGCAAGGCGCTGTAGCCGCGCACGCGACCCAGGAACAGCGGCGTGAGATAGATGGTGGCGAACAGGCCGATGCCGGTGACGAAGGAGAAGAAGCAGCCCAGCGCGAAGTTGCGGTCGCGCAGTGCGCGCAGATCGACGACCGGATGATCGTAGGTCAGGCTGCGCGCAATAAAGCCCACGCCCGCCAGCCCCGACAGCCACGCCGTGGTGCGGATCACCTGGTCGCTGAACCAGTTCCAGCGCGGACCTTCTTCCAGCGTGTATTCCAGACAGCCGAGGAAGATCGCCAGCAACACCATGCCCAGGTAGTCGGCATGCCGCAGCAGGGAGTAATCCGAGCGGTCGATGTTGACCAGCATCGGCACCGCCACCGCGACGAAGATGCCGGGCACCAGGTTGATGAAGAACAGCCAGTGCCACGAGGAGTGATCGGTGATCCAGCCACCCAGCGTGGGCCCGAGCGTGGGCGCCAGCGAAGCGATGGCGCCGATGGTGGCCGCCGCGATCACGCGCTGCTTGTTCTGGAAGAACACGAACGCCGTGGTGAACACCATCGGGATCATCGAGCCGCCCAGGAAACCCTGCAGCGCGCGGAACACGATCATGCTCTTGATGTCCCAGGCCATGCCGCACAGCATGCTGGTGATGGTGAAACCCGCCGCGGAGGCGGCGAACAACCAGCGCGTGGACATCACCCGCGACAGCCAGCCCGACAGCGGGATCACCACGATTTCGGCGATCAGATAGCTGGTCTGCACCCAGGCCGTTTCGTCGGTGCCCGCGGACAGGCCGCCGCCGATGTCGCGCAACGAGGCGGACACGATCTGGATATCCAGCAGCGCGATGAACATGCCCACGCACATGCTGGCGAAGGCGAACACTTTCTGCGCCATGGTGAGCATGGCCGGATCGATCGGCCCACTCATCGGCATGCTGGCCGCCCTGGCATTCATGGCGAGGCGACCCGGCCGCGCGTATCCACTTCAGCGACCACCGACAGGCCCGGGCGAAGCACGCCGAGCGCATCGTCCTTGCTGTCCAGCACCACGCGCACGGGTACACGCTGCACGACCTTGGTGAAGTTGCCGGTGGCGTTTTCCGGCGGCAGCACGCTGAATTGCGCACCGGTGGCGGGAGCGAGGCTGCTCAGGCGACCGTGGAACACGCGGCCCGGCATCACGTCGGCGCGGATTTCCACCGCCTGCCCCGCGCTCATGCGCGCAAGCTGGTCTTCCTTGAAGTTGGCGTCGACCCACAGACCGTGCGCCGGCACCACCGACAACAATTGCGTGCCGGCCGCGGCGTAGGCGCCGGTACGTGCGCGGCGATTGCCGACCACGCCATCCACCGGCGCGCGCAATTCGGTATAGCCTTCGTTGAGTCGTGCGATCTCCTGCTCGGCCTTGGCCTGTTGCAGGGCTGCGCGCGCCTGCAGTTTCTGCGACTCGATCACATCGATCTGGCGCTGCGCGGCGATCAGCGCGGCTTGCGCCTTGTCCGAACCGGCGCGTGCCGTCTTGTAGGTAGCGTCGGCACGTTGCGCGCTCTCGATGGACACGGCCGAGCGGCTGGAAAGATCGCGATAACGTGCTTCGTCATCGCGCGAGCGCTGGGTTTCGGCAGCAGCGGCGGCGACGCTGGCCTGCGCCTGGCGAATCACCGCCAGCTGGAGATTTTCGGTGGCATCGAGATTGGCCAGCAGCGCCTGCTGTGCGGCGACGGCACCATCGGCCTTGGCCAGCGCCGCGCGGTAATCGCGATCGTCGATCTTCACCAGCAGATCGCCGGCATGCACCACCTGGTTGTCGGTCACCGCGACTTGCGTGATGTAGCCGGGCACCTTCGGGCCGATCACGGTGACATCGCCGCCCACATACGCATCGTCGGTGTCTTCGATGAAGCGCCCGACGCTCCACCAGTGGCCGCCATAGACGACGCCGGCAATGACGGCTGCGCCGATGGCCAGACGCACCAGCGACTTCTTCTTGCTGCGTGGCGTGGATTCCGCAACGGCGGGACTGTCCGCGCGCTCGGCAACGGTAACGGCATTCATGGGAGTGACTCCGGAGGCTTGGTATCGGAAAGGGCTTGGCGCGCCTGTGCGCGCGAATGTCTGAAAGCGATGCGCGCACGCATGCGCTCGCTGGCCGCAGGGCCGGGGCGCACTTCGTGGCGTTCAGGGGTGATCGGTTCGCCGCTCAGGCGATCGACCAGCACCGGCTCCACCACCTGGCCGGACTGCTTGTCGATCAACTCGAGGGCCTGACCCTCGGGCGCGAAGTGGCGGTTGCCCCACGCCATCATCGACAGCAGGACGGGGCGGAAATCGCGACCGCGTTCGGTCAGCAGGTATTCGTAGCGCACCGGGCGGACGCTGTAGCGATGCCGTTCGAGCATGCCCGCTTCCACCAGCGTGGCCAGGCGGCGGCTGAGGATGTTGGGGGCGATCCCCAGGCTGGTCTGGAAATCGTCGAAGCGGCTCAGCCCGTAAAAGGCATCGCGCAGGATCAGCATGCTCCACCACTCGCCGACGTGGTCCAGGCCGCGGGCGACGGGGCATTGCATGTTTTCGGCGGTGGTGCGGTGCACGCTGGCGAGCCTTCGTTTTAGATGATGATCATCATATAAAGGGTAACTTGCGGAATGCAAGTGACTTTTCGTGACGACGGCGTGAAGAGCGCGACCTGCAAAAAAATTGTCGTCGTAGCCTTGAAAGGCCGCCCGTCGTCCTTTATATGATAATCATCATTCAAAATGATCAGCGTTCCTCCCTCCTCCTCCATCGGACATTCGCCATGAAAATCCAAGGTTCAACCGTTCTCGTTACCGGCGCCAACCGCGGCCTCGGCCTCGCTTTCGCCCAGGCCCTGCTGGCCGCAGGCGCACGCAAGGTCTACGCCGGCGCGCGCGACCCCTCCACCGTCACCCTGCCCGGCGTGGTGCCGGTGAAGCTGGACGTGACCAACGCGCAGGACATCGCAGCCGCTGCCGCGCTGGCTTCCGACGTCGACATCGTCATCAACAACGCCGGCATCACTGGCGACGTTGCGCTGCTCGATGCGAAGAACGGCGACAACAACCTGCGCCGCATCATGGAAACCAATCTCTACGGCGTGCACGCGCTGAGCGTGGCGTTTGCCCCGGTGCTGAAGAAGAACGGCGGCGGCGCGCTGGTGAACATGCTGTCCGCCTTGAGCTGGCTGAGCCTGCCCAGCACCAGCGCCTACTCCGTCTCCAAGGCGGCCGCCTGGGCGCTCACCAACAGCCTTCGCAATGAATTGCGCGCGCAGGGCACGCAGGTACTCGGCATCCACGCCGGCTATATCGACACCGACATGGCGAGCCACGTCGATGGCCCCAAGACCAGCGCCGCCGACATCGCCAAGCGTGCGCTGGATGCACTGGAGCACGGCCAGTCCGAAGTGCTTGCGGATGACACCGCCAAGCAGGTGAAGGCCGGTTTCAACGCGACGCCGGCGGCCTATATCGGCGCCTGATCGGCGGCATCCGCCGCGGGCGAACCGCTCGCCCGCGGCGATCGTGTGTGCCGAACCTGTCTGGACGCCCAGAAGTCCGGCCATGCGGCGGCGAATGGCGAAAAAAAACGGTCTACGCTGCAGCGCAGTACTGGACGAAAAAGCCCGAGGGAGTCACGCTTACCGTCTCCCCAAGTGCAGGACCGTCCATGAGAACACCAGCCCGTGCCGCCCCGACCTTGCTTGCTGATCTCGGCGGCACCAATGTGCGATTTGCACTGGCTGACACGGGCCGCGCCAACCCGTTGATGGACGACAGCGTGCGGCGCTACCGCGTCAAGGATCACGACTCGCTGGCCGAGGCCATGCGCCAGTACTTCACCGACACCGGCCTCACCGCCACGCGCGCGATCATCGCCGCGGCCGGCCGCGTCAGCGACGGCGAGACGGTGAAGGTCACCAACAATCCCTGGCAGGTCGCCGCGCATGCGTTGCAGGCGGAGCTGGGCATGGAAGCGGTGCACCTGGTCAACGATTTCGCCGCGCAGGCGATGGCGGTGCCGCTGCATACGCACGACCAGCTTTCCTCGGTCGGCCCGCAGCCGATGCCGTCGCTGGGCACGCGCGAGCAGCAGACGTTCGTGGTGGTGGGTCCGGGCACCGGACTGGGCGTGGCTGGCCTGATGCGCCGCGACGGTCGCTGGATGGTGCTGGAAACCGAAGGCGGTCATGCCGGTTTCGCTGCGCACACCACCGAAGACGTGGAGATCCTGCATCGCCTCAACGCGCGTTTCGGCCGCGTCTCCAACGAACGCATGATCTGCGGCAACGGCCTGGTGAATCTCTACCTCGCGCTGGCCGACATCGCCGGCCAGCCGCCGGAGGAATACACGCCCGAAGACATCACCGCACGCGCCGAATCAGGCACCGATCCGCTGTGCGTGCGCACGGTGGAAACGCTGGCCGGCATCTTCGGCAGCGTGGCGGGCGACCTGGTCCTCAACCTGGGCGGCTGGGACGGCGTCTACCTCACCGGTGGCATGCTGCCGATCCTGCTGCCGTGGCTGAAGCATGGCGGTTTCCGCGAGCGCTTCGAGGCCAAGGGCCGCTTCCGCGAAACCATGGAACAGGTGCCCACCGTGGCGATGATGCATCCGGACCCGGGCCTGCTTGGCGCCGCCGCGCTGGCCGTGCTCGATGCCGGCAAGGCGCTGGTGCCCAACAACGGCTGACCTTGGGGCCAGCCGTTGGCTGGCACTCAAAGGTACTGACGCGTCACCACGACTTTGCGGCCACCGTCGGGCCGATCGACGAAGTAGTCGAGCATGGCGACGCCCGTGGCGCGCTGGGCGTTTGCCGTGTTCTCCGTATAGACGGAGCGCGTGCTGCCGCTGCCGCAGCTCCTCACGCTAGCCCGCGCACCGAGGGGTGCGCCGGGGTTGCAGGCCTCCTGTACGACGGCGCCGGTAAAGGTGAGTTGCGTATATCCCTCTTGCGCGCTCGCCGCACCCATGGCCATGAACGTCGCCACGCCTGCGGCTGCAAGCCACCTGTTCGTCTTCATGAAGTTCCCCTATTCGCGATGATGGTGGTCGCGCGTGCGATCTGCCGGGGATGTCCACGTGGTGATGGTCGCGAAGGGCGACGCGCGGTCTGACGACCGCGCCCCGCTGCGACGTGCGCTCCACCCCCCGGCTGGATGCGCTCGTTCGACGACCCACACGTTAGGCAGCCAGCGCGAGGTTTTCTGTCAGCGGACAAACGGCCCTACACCACAACGTGCAATGCATCACATTTTCCGGGGGCTGCCGACACGGGTGCTACGCTTGATCGACCTCCCCAGCTCGAGCGCTCCCATGTCACGCAGCGATACCGCCTTCCTGTTCGACCTCGACGGCACCCTGGTCGACAGCGTCTACCAGCATGTACTGGCCTGGAAGGAGGCGCTCGATCGCGAAGGCGTGGAGCTGTCGGTGTGGCGCATCCATCGCAAGATCGGCATGAGCGGCGGCTTGTTCGCCAACATCCTGCTGCGCGAAACCGGCATCGAGATCACCGAGGAACGACTGGCGCGCCTGCGCACCTGGCATGCCGAGGCGTACAACCGCCAGGCCACCCAAGGCTCGGTGCGCCCGCTGCCCGGTGCGCGCGAACTGCTCGCTTTCCTGACCGACGCACAGATTCCCTGGGCCATCGCCACCAGCGGGCGCATGACCACGGCGGCGCACAACCTCGAAGCGCTCGGGGTGGATCCCTCCAAGGTGCCGGTGGTGACGCGCGACCAGGTGCGCCATGCCAAACCCGATCCGGATCTGTTCATCACCGCGGCGCAACGACTGGGCGTGGACATCCACTACAGCCTGGTCATCGGCGACAGCATCTGGGACATGCTCGCCGCGCAGCGTGCACGCTCGCTCGGCGTCGGCTTGCTCTCGGGTGGCTATGGGCAGGAAGAGCTGGAAGATTCGGGCGCGTTCCGTGTCTACGAGGATCCGGCGGATCTGCTCAAGCACATCGACGAAGTGGTCGCGCGCAGCTGAGAGCGACGAGTGAGGGAAAAGAAGTGACGAGTGAGAGAAGTGCGGACCTGCTCTTCTCTCACTCCTCACTTCTCACTGCTGCTCTTAACTCGCCTTTTATGTTTGCCGCGGATTCATCGCCGCGCAGACACTTGCGCTAGTCTCGGGGAAGGATCCGCACTACCGGAGGGCTCATGCGCCGTTTCCTTGCCCTGCTCCCACTCGCGCTACTGGTTGCGTGCTCGCCCTCGTCGCCGCCACCCGATCAGAAGCCACCGCAACCCAAAGCGACTGCGCAAGCGACGCCGGACAATGCCGAGCTCGGTTCGCCGCAATGGTACCAATGGGTCGACGACCGCCTGCACATCAGCGACGACGGCCACGGCCCCGATCGCGGTTCATCGGAATGGAACAGCGCCGTGCAGCACAAGCTGGGGCAGGAAGCTCCGCAATCGCCACTAGGCTCGCCGCAATGGCAGCAGGCAGTGGATGCGCTGTTGCGGACTAGGCCGGCGATGTAGTGCACCACTCGAAAGAATAGTGCGCCACCCGTAAAGGAATTTTGTGGGAGCGCACTTGTGCGCGACAAACCGACGGAGCGATGCATCCAGGTGTGGCAGTCGCGCACAAGTGCGCTCCCACAGGAAAGCACACGCGTTCCCGCGAGCACACCGCAATAACAGCGGGCAGTGGGCGCGCCGTTGCGAACAAGGCCGGCGATGTAGCGCACCACTCGAAAGAATAGTGCGCCACCCGTAAAGGAATTTTGTGGGAGCGCACTTGTGCGCGACAAACCGACGGAGCGATACATCCAGGCGTGGCAGTCGCGCACAAGTGCGCTCCCACAGGAAAGCACACGCGTTCCCGCAGCACACCGCAATAACAGCGGGCAGTGGGCGCCCTGTTGTGATCAAGGCCGACGATGTAGTGCACCAGCCGTACAAGAATTTTGTGGGAGCGCACTTGTGCGCGACAGCCTACGGAGCGATACATCCAGGCGTGACTGTCGCGCACAAGTGCGCTCCCACAGAAAGCTCACAGGTTCCCGCGAGCACCCGCCCCTCCCCCGGCAGGGAGAGAGAGAAGTGCGGTGCATCGCTAGAACCAGCGGCGGAAAACGCGCTAGAGAAAACAAAGATCAACCCGGTGCCAACAACGCATCCAGATCCGACTGATCGAAACTCAACTTCTCGCGGGTGCCGCCGCCCTCAAGCACCGCTTCGGCCAGCTCCGCCTTGCGCGCCTTCAGCTCTTCGATGCGCTCCTCCACCGTCCCGCCCGTAATGAGGCGGAACACGAACACCGGCTTGTCCTGGCCAATGCGGTGGGCACGATCCGATGCCTGCGCTTCCGCCGCAGGATTCCACCACGGGTCGTAATGGATCACCGTGTCGGCGGCGGTGAGGTTGAGGCCCACACCGCCAGCCTTCAGCGACAGCAGGAACAGCGGCACTTCGCCTTCCTGGAACTGGCGCACCGGTTCGGCGCGATCGCGCGTTTCGCCAGTGAGCGTGACGTAGGGAATGCGGTGTCGATCGAGTTCGTGCGCGATCAGCTTCAGCATCTCGGTGAACTGCGAGAACAGCAGCACCTTGCGGCCTTCGGCGAGCAGCGCAGGCAGCATGTCCATCAGCAATTCGAACTTCGCCGAATCGCGCACGCCACGCGCCGCCTCGAGTTTCACCAGGCGCGGATCGCAACACACCTGGCGCAGCTTCAGCAGCGCATCAAGTACCACGATGCCGCTGTGCGAGATGCCGCGCTGCGCGATCACCTCGCGCAGTTCTTCGGCCAGCGACAGGCGCAGGCTTTCGTACAGTTCGCGCTGGCGGCCTTCGAGGATCACGCGGCGGGTGATCTCGGTCTTGGGCGGCAACTCGCTGGCCACCTGCGACTTCGTGCGGCGCAGGATGAACGGCGCGAGACGCCGGTTGAGGCGGTCCTGGCATTCGGTGTCGCGATGACGCTCGATCGGCACGCGGTAGTGACGACGGAACGCGCCTTCGTCGCCCAGCAAGCCCGGCACCGAGAGATCGACCTGCGACCACAGTTCGCCCAGATGATTTTCCAGCGGCGTGCCGGTGAGGCAGATGCAGCGTGGCGCGCGCAGGCTGAGCACGGCGCGGCGTGCCTGCGTGCGCGGGTTCTTCACCTGCTGCGCTTCGTCGAGCACGATCAGCGAGAACGGTTGCTTGCGCAGCGACACCACGTCGCGCGGCAGCAAGGCGTAGCTGGTGAGAATCAAATCGTGCGTGGCGATCTGCGAGAAATCGCCGCTGCGTTGCGGACCGTGCAGCGCCAGCACGCGCAGCGCGGGCGCAAAGCGGGCCACTTCGGCCAGCCAGTTCGGAATCAGGCTGGTGGGCACCACCACCAGCGCCGGCTCGGTGAGCGCGCCGCTGTCCTTCAGCGAAAGCAGATGAGTGATCAGCTGCAGCGTCTTGCCCAGGCCCATATCGTCGGCGAGCACGCCACCCACGCCCGCTTCCGCGAGTGCATTGAGCCAACGCAGGCCTTCGCGCTGATACGGGCGCAGCTCGACGGTGAGGCCTTCGGGCACCACGTCGCTGGCGCGCTCCGCAGCGTCACGAAGGCGCGCAGTGAATCCACGCAGTGCGTCAGGTGCGACCAGTTCGCCGCCAGTGGGCAGCGCTTCGACCAGCTCTTCCAGACGGCCCGCCTGCACGCGCGGCAGATGGAGTTTCTTGCGCGGACGCTCGAGGTATTCGGCCAGCGGCGCCAGCAAGCCGCGCAGCTCCTTCAAGCGCACGGGCACGCGGCGACGTTCGTCCACCGGCGCGTACCACACCGCGTCTTCCGGTTCGTTCGGCACCGGGCTGAGGTTCAATTGGTGATCGGCCAGCGCCTGCGCCACGGCGGGCAGCAGGTTGTGGCGCTTGCCTTCCACTTCGATGCCGATTTCCAGATCGAAGGCGTGGTCGTCGGTGTCTTCCACCGCGTTGCCGTACCAGCGCACCGGACCTTCGAGCACTTCGAACGGGAAGCTGGGTGCGTAATCGAGCACGAAGCCGTCTGCTTCCAGCTTGGGCCGCAGCGCCAGCCAGCGCGCCGGCGTGTTCACTTCCAGCGCGCCCGCATAGCCCTTGCCGGGAAACAGCCAGGCGTCTTCGGGCAGCGTGTCGGCCAGATCCCAGGGCAGGCCTTCGGTATCCACACCCGGCGTGAGGCCGGCGCGTTCGAGCTGCTCCATCGCCGAGAGTTCTTCCGCGCGGCGGCGGATGATTTCGACCAGATGCCCGTTGCGCACGCGTCGCACCAGCGGCTCACCGCCACGGCCGGGCAGGCGCTCGCCGGCGTAGTCGAAGGCAAGGCGCGCATAGGCCAGCGGTGGCGTGCCGGCAGCAAGGCGCGCATGGCGGGTGAGCGCGTGCAGCGTGAGCACCGGCTTGGGCGCGAGTTCCGCGCGACGCATTTCGCCCAGCACCTGCGGCAGCGGCAGACGATGCGAGAGGCGGCTATGCGGCAGCGCATTGCGCAGGATCTGGGCGTATTCGTGCTTCAACGCCGGCAGGTCCAGCCATGCCGTTTCTTCCAGCGGCGCGTCCAGGTGGCCCATCTCCGCGCGCTCGGCGTCGAGATACCAGAGGGCGTCGATGCGCAGCACGCGATGGTTGGTCGGCATACAGGGCTGCAGGCGCTGGCTGCCGTCGTTTTCCAGGTGCCACTGCCAGTTGAGCTGATGACCCTTGCCGCGCGACAGCCGCAGGCCCGCCAGGCCGCCGAGGAAGCACGGCGTGGTGTCCAGGATTTCCGCCAGCAGGGCATCGCCCACATGCCCGGCCAGGCGCGCGTAGCTGCGGCTCTTGCGCAGCGTCTGCGGCAGGCCGAGCACGGTCGCGGCGAGGCGCTGTTCGTGGGGTTGCAGCGGCTGCTGCGAGAGATGCTTGCTGTCCAGCGGCGCGGGGCGCACGTAGCGGCCCTGCTCGGCCATGGCGAGGAGCACGGGCGCCACGTCCACGTGGGCGTAGGGCACGCCTTCCTCGGGCACCACGTCGATGAAGAAGCCGAGCACCTGCGGCTCCGGCGGCACGATCGGGGCGGGTAACGCCAGCAGCTTTCGCCAGACGCCGGGCAGCGGTTCGCTGCCGCCGTCGTCGTGTGGCGAGGTCAAACGCTCGTGCCGTTTATCGTCCGGTGACTGCATGCGCATTCGGTCCAGGGCGACCAAAAGATTCAGCTTAGCAAGGGTCTTGCGTGCGTGCGCGTCTCACGCTCCGGTTTTTTCAAAGCAGAGATGACAGGTATCTGTGAAGCGTTCAGCGTGAACGGACCAAAGGCTTACGCCGCCGGCGTGAACAAGCCCCGCGGATACTCCGGCTTCTGCTCACGGCTCATCAGCAACTTGAGCCCTTCGGCCGGCGTCACCTCGCCGTGCAGCACGGCGCGCACGCCGCTGCTGATGGGCAGATCGAGGCCATGCTTGGCCGCCAGCCGGGCCACTTCGTCCGCGGTGAGCACGCTTTCCACCACCTGTCCGATCTCGCGCACGGCTTCGTCGATGGCCTTGCCGCGACCCAGCGCCAGACCGAGACGACGGTTACGCGACAGGTCGCCGGTACAGGTCAGCACCAGATCGCCCAAGCCAGCCAGGCCCATCAATGTTTCCGGACGCGCACCCAGCGCCATGCCCAGGCGCAGCATCTCGTTCATGCCGCGGGTGATCAGGCCGGCGCGGGCGTTCAGGCCCAGGTCCATGCCGTCGGCCACGCCGGTGGCCACGGCCAGCACGTTCTTCATCGCACCACCCAGTTCGGCGCCGAGCACGTCGCTGCCGGAATAGGCGCGGAAGTTCGGCGCGTGCAGCACCAGCGCCATTTCATGCGCGAAGGCGTCGTCGTCCGAATGCACGGTGACGGCGCTGGGCATGCCCGAAGCCACTTCCTTGGCGAACGAGGGCCCGGTGACGACCGCCGCCGGACGACCCGGAAAGCGCTCGGCCACCAGCTCGTGCAGGAAGCGGCCCGTGCCGGGCTCGAAGCCCTTGGTGGCCCAGGCGATGCGGGCATCCGGCTCCAGGTACGGCTCGATCTCCTCCAGCATGGAGGCGAACGCGTGGCTCGGCACCACGATCAGCACCACCTGGGCGCCGCGCAGGGCGGCAGCCAGATCGGCCTCGTAGACCAGTTCCTGCGGGAGCTCGACGTCGGGCAGGTAACGCTGGTTGCAATGGGTTTGTTCCATTGCCTTCAGCGCGGAGGCATCGCGCCCCCACAGCCGGGTCGGCACCTGATTGCGGGCAGCCAAAGCGGCCAGCGCGGTGCCCCAGGAACCGGCACCGAGTACGGCCAGGGTGGGACGCTCAACCATGAGCAACGCCTTGGATCAGCTGTTGAGCGTCGGCACGGCGCTGCCGCCGAGGATGCGGCGCTGCTGTTCGGCGTACAGCGCATCGAAGTTGATCGGCTGCAGCAGGAACGGCGGGAAGCCGCCTTCCAGCACCAGCGACGACAGCATCTGGCGGGCGTACGGGAACAGCAGGTTCGGGCAGTAGCTGTTGAGGATGCCGGCCAGGTCTTCTTCCGAGAACCCGGCAATGCCGAACACGCCGGCCTGGTGCACTTCGGCCAGGTAGGCGGTGCGGTCGTTCAGCGAGCAGGTCAGGGTCAGGCTGAGCACCACTTCGTACAGGTCGTTGCCCATATCGGCGGACTTCTGGCCCAGGTTCAGCTGGACCTGCGGCTGCAGATCGGTTTCGCCGACCTCCTGGAAGATCTGCGGAGCGTTGGGTGCCTCGTAGGACACGTCCTTGATGTAGATCTTCTGCAGCACCAGCTGGGGCTGGCCGGCCTGGCCGTTGGCGGAGACGTCTGCCATGGGGTATTCCTCGTAAGTGTTCGGTGCGTGAAAACGCAAAGGGTTTGATTGTTCCATACATCCCCGCGGCCCGCCATGCGCCTGCATCCCCGAATTGGCCAAAGATTGCGCACCGCCCTGTTTTTCTGGGAGAATAGCCGGCTCGTCCATGCCGACCCGACTCGTCGGGCACGTCCGCCACGCGATGCGGGCCTTACGGCAGACCACGAAAAGCACCATCTCCAGCATCGCGAGGCCTTGTGCCGCTGGGCCGATGCCGCCCTGGCTAACGGGTGGCAAACGCGCCTTTGGGCGCCTAACAGGAGGTCATCATGGCCCGTATTTGCCAAGTCACCGGAAAGGGTGTGCAGACTGGTAACAACGTCTCGCACGCAAACAACAAAACTCGCCGCCGCTGGTTGCCGAACCTGCATGAGCGCCGCTTCTGGGTCCCGAGCGAGAACCGCTGGGTGAAGCTGCGCGTTTCCAACCATGCCCTGCGCACGATCGACAAGAACGGCATCGAGTCCGTCCTCGCCGACCTGCGCGCCCGCGGCGAAAAGATCTGAGGATTGAGCCATGGCTAACAGCAAGCAAGACAAGATCCGCCTGATCTCTTCGGCCGGCACCGGCCACTTCTACACCACGCAGAAGAACAAGAAGAACACCCCGGAAAAGTTCGAGTTCAAGAAGTACGATCCGGTGGTCCGCAAGCATGTGATCTACAAGGAAGGCAAGATCAAGTAAGCCCGCAGGGTTTGTTTGACGCTTTCACGAAGAACCCGCCGCGAGGCGGGTTTTTTGTTGGGCCCGCACCTGGTGACGGAACGCAGGCAAGACGCGCACGCTTGCTCTCGTCCACCCGCTTTCCGATGATGGCGTGCCATGTCATCGCCGACCGCCCTGTTCCATTCGCTGTTGGAGACCACCGGCTGGTCCTGCCTGGCGCCAGCGGTGCAATGCATGCACGCCGAGGGCAGTGTGATCCAGGCCAGCGGCGAGGCCGACGTCGACGGTGCGCGCCACGCGTTCGCCCGACTGCTGCGGCGTCTGCTGACCCTGCCCGAACCCGGCCGGGGCCAGCACATCGCGCTCACCATCGAGCGTCATGCCACCCACGAACAATGGACCCGGCGCTTCGCGCGCGGCTGCATGCGCTCGACCCTGCATCCCGACGGATCGACGTCACTGCGGGAGAGACTCGGCCCCGTGGCACTGCATTTCACCTTGCGCTGCAACGACAACGCCATCGACTGGCAACTGCACCGTGTCACCGTGCTTGGCCTGCCGCTGCCGCGCGCGCTCTGCGGCCAGGTGCTGTCGCGCAGCGGCGCACGGGATGGCCGCTATACCTTCGACATCGATGTGCACCTGCCCTTGCTGGGACAGTTGGTCGCCTATCGCGGCTGGCTGGAGATCGACCATGTCCGCTGAACTCGATCATCCCGTGATCGTGTTCGACGGCATATGCGTGCTGTGCAGCCGCTGGGTGGATTTCATCCTGCGTCACGATCGAAGCGGCTGCTTCCGGCTGGCGGCCATGCAAGGGACCCAAGGGCGCGCCTTGCTGCTTGCACACGGCCTGTCTCCTGACGATCCATCTTCCTTCCTGCTGGTCGATGGCGGACACGGTTACAGCGATACCGATGCCATCGCACGCGTCCTGGACCGCCTGGGCGGCCGGTGGCGTGCAGCTGCTAGCGCACTGCGTCTGGTTCCCAGACGGCTGCGCGACCCTGTGTATCGCTGGCTCGCCCGCCATCGCTACCGCCTGTTCGGCAAGCGCCAGCAATGCCGCCTGCCCGAACCGGAGCAGGCCTGGCGCTTCATCGATTAGCCCGCGCACTTTCCCTGTGGGAGCGCACCCTGTGCGCGACCGCCACGCCGGGATGTACCGCTCCGTAGGTTTGTCGCGCACAAGGTGCGCTCCCACAGTAGATCGTCACCACGATGCACCCCACTGCTCCCTCTCCCCGCCGGGGAGAGGGAGCAAAGCGCCAGCTCGGCTGGTTGTCGTCGCCCCATAAAAAAACCCGCCTTTCGGCGGGCTTTTTCATTCAATCAGCGACAGCGCTTACGCGTTCGCCACCGAATAGCTCTTCAGGCGACCGGCAAACTCCTGCAGCGCGCGGATGCCACTCTGCTCGGCTTCGGCGATCCACTGCTGCAGACCCTTCAGCGCCTGGTCGGCACCACGCTGCTCCATCAGAGCGGCAAGGCGATTGCGGAAATCGCACACCGTGCTCAGCGTCGGACGCTTGGCCAGCACGGCCTGCATGCGGTCACGGCCTTCGCTGTCCAGCCAGCGGCCACCATCGGCGAGCGCGCGGCGCATGCGGCGCGGCACCGACTTGATGCTGTCGCCGGCGTGCTGCGCTTCGTCGCGCAGGGTCGGCATGATCACGTTGCGGTAGTAGTCGGTCATCGCCGAGAAGCGGTGCGTCAGCACGCCCTTGAGCGTCTCGGCATCCGGCAGGTGCACGTTCGGACGGATGTCCAGCGTCGGCGCCACGCGCAGCACCTTGGCCAGACCCACGGCACGCAGCGCGCAGATCGCCGCCCAGCCGATATCGAACTCCCACTTGCGCAGGGCGAACTTGGCCGAGCTCGGGAAGGCGTGGTGGTTGTTGTGCAGCTCTTCGCCGCCGATCCAGAAGCCCCACGGAATGAGGTTGGTCGCGGTGTCGGCGCTTTCGAAGTTGCGATAGCCCCACCAGTGGCCGATGCCGTTGACGAAGCCGGCCGCCCAGAACGGGATCCAGATCATCTGCACGGCCCACAGGGCAGCGCCGATCACGCCGAACAGGGCGAAGCTGATGAACAGCATCAGGGTCGGGCCCCAGTACGGATGCGCGCCGTAGAGATTGCGCTCGATCCAGTCGTCCGGCGTGCCGCGGCCGTACTTCTCGAGGTCTTCCTTCACTTCGCTGGCGTCGCGGTACAGCGACACGCCATCCCAGAAGACCTTCTTGATGCCGTAGATCTGCGGGCTGTGCGGATCTTCCTCGGTCTCGACCTTGGCGTGGTGCTTGCGGTGCACCGCCACCCACTCCTTGGTGACCATGCCCGTGGTGAGCCAGCCCCAGAAGCGGAAGAAGTGCGAAATGGACCAGTGCAGATCCACGCCACGATGGGTCTGGCAGCGATGCAGGTAAAGCGTCACCGTGAAGATGGTGAGCTGGGTCATGACCAGCATGTAGATCAGCATGGTCAGCCAACCGGCATGCGTCAGGCCGTTGGACAAGAAGTTGAGTACTGCATCGAGCATGGGGAAACACCCAAGGTAATGAAAATTCAGTCTAAACGAGGGGTTTCCGTACCCGCCAGCATGGACCAGCAAAATATTGTCGCACCCATTTGCGGTGCGGAAGTTAATGTGCTGTGCCGCCCACTCGCGCCCTCTCCCGGTTGTATGAAATTGGGGCCGCACTGACAATCATGCAATGACCGCGCCTACCGTTGTATTGCAACTGGATCACATAACCCGACATCGCGCGGGGCGACCCGCCGTCGCCGATCTCAGCATGACGCTGGACGCGGGACAGGTACTGGGTTTGCTCGGGGTCAACGGGGCCGGCAAGAGCACCACGTTGGCCATGATTGCCGGTGCCCTGACGCCCGACAGCGGTGCCATCAAACTGAACGGGAAGGACTTTCTGCAGCAGCCGGAACTGGCACAACGCGGCATCGGCTGGCTGCCTGAACGTGCCCCGCTGTGGCCGGAACTGACCGTGTTGGAACACCTGGACGCCCACGGCCGCCTGCGCGGCCTGGGTGGCGCGACGCTGGCCAAGGCACGCCAGCGCATCGTCGAGCGACTGGAACTTGGCGCCCTCTCGCGTCGGCTGGCCGGCGTATTGTCGCAGGGTCAGCGCCAACGCCTCGGACTTGCCTGCGCGCTGCTGCACGAACCGTCGCTACTGGTGCTGGACGAACCGGCCAACGCGCTCGATCCGGTTCAAGTAGCCGCGTTGCGTGGTGTGATCCGCGAACAGGCCGCTGCTGGCACCGCCGTCATCCTTTCCACGCACCTGCTGGCCGAAGTCACCGCAGCGTGCGATCGCGTGGCGATCCTGCACGAGGGGCGGCTGCACTACGACGGCCCCATCACCGACGGCGACCACAAGATGCTCGAGCAGACGTTCTTCGATATCGCCCTGCGCGGTGACGGCAACGACAAGGTGCAGGCCGCATGAGTGTGCTCGCCGTGACGCGGCTGGAGCTGCGCCGCCTGATCGTTCGTCCGCTGGCCTGGGTACTCGCCGCGTTGACGCTGGCGCAGCTGGCGTGGCGCTTCACCCTGTTGCTGGGCGGCTTTCTCGCCGGGCAGATCAAGCTCGCCGCCCTGCCTGGCGGCCCGGGCTACAGCGACCTGGTGGGCGTGCCGATGCTCAGCAGCATCCTCACCGGCGGCATCCTGCCGTTCGGGGTGGTGGAACTGGCGCTGGTGATCGTGCCGCTGCTCACCATGTCCTCGCTGGCCGGCGAGCGCAGCAACGGCACGCTGCCGCTGTGGTTTGCCGCCGGCCTGCCCGCCTCGCGCATCGTGCTGGGCAAATACCTGGCGCTGATGGTGTGGCTGGTGCTGTGGCTCGCGCTTGCGCTGGCAATGCCGCTGAGTCTTGCGCATGGCGTGGCCCTCGACTGGGGCAAGCTCGCCGCGGCGTCGCTGGGCGCACTGCTCACGCTCGCCGCGCTGGCCGCCATCGGCGTGGCGAGTTCGGCGTACGCATCGCATGCGTCCATCGCGGCCACCATCGCGCTCACCATCGGCCTTGCGCTGGCCGGCGTGAACATCGCTGTGCAGAAAGCCGGTGCCAGCAGTGGCGTGTTCAACTGGCTGGCGCTCAGCGGTCATCTGGAGGACATGCTGCGCGGGCTTGTCTCGCTATCCGACGTGGCGTGGTTCCTGCTGGTGATCGCGGTGGCGCTGGCGCTGGCGACACAACGGCTGGCTGCCGAAAAGGAGCGTGGCTGATGGCGCGCTTCTTCCGACATGTGAATGGATGGCTGTTCGCCCTGGGCCTGTTGCTGGCCGCTGGCGCCGTCGGCTATCTCACCACGCGCCATGATCGTGTCAGCGACTGGACGTTCGGCGGACGCGCGAGCCTGTCGCCCGAAAGTCGCGCGGTGCTGAATGCGCTGCACGGCCCCGTTGAAATCGTCAGCTACGCCAATCCGCAGGGCGACCTGCGCCACACCGTGGCCGGCTTCGTGGAACGCTACTCGCGGGTGAAGCCCGATCTCACCGTCCGCTTCGTCGATCCGCAGCAGGATCCGGCCGCAATGCGCGAGCTGGGCATCACCGTGGATGGTGCGCTGATCCTGCATTACCAGGGCCGCGAGCAGCGCCTGGATGAACTCTCCGAGCGCAGCCTCACCAATGCGCTGGAACGTCTGGCACGTGGTGGCGAGCGCATCGTCGCGTTCGTTTCCGGCGACGGCGAGCGCAAGCCGGACGACAAGGGCAATGCCGACCTCGGCATGTTCATGGCGCAGATGGAAGGCCGCGGCATGCGCGCGGTGCCGTTGAACTTCGCGCAGGTCACGGCGGTGCCGCAGCACACCGACCTGGTGGTGCTGGCGAGCCCCGAACTGGCGCTGCCCGACGGCGCCGTGAAGGCACTCAGCGATTACGTGGGCAACGGCGGCAACCTGCTGTGGCTGAGCGAGCCGGGCAACGACGATCTGCATCTGACCCCGCTGGCCGATGCCTTGGGTATTCGCGTGTTGCCGGGCGTGCTGGTCGACGGCCAAGGCGCGGCGCTCGGCTTGAAGGACCCGCGCATGCTGGCGCTGGGCGATTACCCGCAACACGCGATCACGCGCGGCTTCCAGCTGACCACCTTGTTCCCGCAGGTATCCGCGCTGGCCATGGCCGCGCGTACCGACTGGAAGGTGGCACCGTTCCTGCGCTCCAGCGCGCAGAGCTGGACCGAGTTCAAGCCGATCGACAACACGCAGGCGTCGTCGATCCAGTTCGACGCCAGCGCCGGCGAACTGAAGGGTCCGCTGGATTTCGGCTTTGCCTTGAGCCGCCTGTCGCCGAGTCCTGAGAAGGCCGAGCAGCGCGTGGTGGTGATCGGCGATGGCGATTTCCTTTCCAACACCTTCCTCGGCAACGGTGGCAACCGCGCGCTGGGCGAACGCATCTTCGACTGGCTGCTGGGCGACGACGCGCTCGTCAACCTGCCGCCGCGCGGCGCTCCGGACCGCCTGCTGCAGATCACCCAGGCGCAGCTGAGCATCGTGACGCTGGGCTTCCTGGTGGTGCTGCCGTTGCTGTTGCTGTTGATCGGCGGCTTCATCGTCTGGCGCCGTCGTCGCGCATGAAGCGGGCGAATCGACAACGTGCCTGGCTTGCCATCGGCATCGTGGCGCTGCTGGCCGCGACCGTCTGGCAGTGGCGACAGGATCGTGCGCAGGCCACCGGCACGCTGCTGAGGATCGATCCGTCGAGCGTGGACTCGGTGGCGCTCGCCATCGGCAGCGGCGACACCGAACACTTCGCCCTGCGCGAGGGCCACTGGTGGCGCACCGATGGCACCCCCACGCGCGCCGACGATGGCCGCCTGAGCGAACTGGCCGATACGGCCGCCGCAGCCGTGCTGAGCTGGCGGCCACTGGGCGATTTCGATCCCGCCAAGATCGGGCTGGCCACGCCCGTGGCGGTGCTCACGCTGGATGGCCAACGGCTGGAGTTTGGCGAGACCTCGGTGACCGGCCCGCAGCGTTACGTGCGAGTGGGCGACCGCGTCGCGTTGATATCCGTGCGCTATACGCCGCGCGGCGCCACTAGCGAGGCCAAGCAGCTCAAGCAGTGAATGGTGCGAGGTATGGCGCGCCCGCTCCTCTTCACCCACTGCTGCCCTGCCAGGGCGTACCTTGCACCGTCCAGCAGACTCCCCATATGGGATTGCACACCTCGACAGGAGCGACGACATGAGCAAGCAGGCGATCGGCGTAGTAGGCATGGCCGTGATGGGCAGCAACCTCGCCCTGAACATCGAAAGTCGCGGGCACGCCGTGTCGATCTACAACCGGCATCGCGAGCGTACCGATGAAGTCGTGGCGCAGAATCCCGGCAAGAAGCTGGTGCCCGCGTACACGCTCGAGGATTTCGTCGCCTCGCTGGAAAAGCCGCGCCGCATCCTGCTGATGGTGAAAGCCGGCGAACCGACCGACGCCACGCTGGCGCAGTTGAAACCCCTGCTCGACAAGGGCGACATCGTCATCGACGGCGGCAACACGTTCTTCAAGGACACCATGCGCCGCGAGAGCGAGATGAGCTCGGCGGGACTGCACTTCATCGGCACCGGCGTGTCCGGCGGCGAGGAAGGTGCCTTGCACGGTCCGTCGATCATGCCGGGCGGCCCGCGCGAAGCGTACGACCTGGTGGCTCCCATCCTCACCGAGATCGCCGCGCGTGCGCCCGATGGCGAACCCTGCGTGGCCTACATGGGTCCGAACGGTGCGGGCCATTACGTGAAGATGGTGCATAACGGCATCGAATACGGCGACATGCAGCTGATCGCCGAGAGCTATGCCGTGTTGCATCACGTGCTCGGCCTCAGCAACGAGGAACTGGCCGAGGTATACGCCGACTGGAACAAGGGCGAGCTCGACAGTTATCTGATCAGCATCACCGCCGACATCTTCGCCAAAAAGGACAAGGACACCGGTAAGGCGATGGTCGACATCATCCTCGACCGCGCCGCGCAGAAGGGCACCGGCAAGTGGACCAGCCAGAGCGCGCTCGACCTGGGCGTGCCGCTGCCGCTGATCACCGAGTCGGTATTCGCGCGCCTGCTCTCCGCGCTGAAGGACGAGCGCGTGGCGGCGAGCAAGATCCTCAAGGGTCCGCCGACGGGCAAGTTCGATGGCGATCGCAAGGCATTCGTCGAAGCCGTGAGGCGCGCGTTGTACCTCAGCAAGATCGTCTCCTACGCGCAGGGCTTTGCGCAGCTTCGCGCGGCGTCGGACGAATATCAGTGGGACCTGCCGTACGGCACCATCGCACGCATCTTCCGCGCCGGCTGCATCATCCGCGCGCGCTTCCTGCAGAAGATCACCGATGCCTACGAGCGCGATGCGCAGCTGAAGAATCTGCTGCTCGATCCGTACTTCCGCGATATCGCCACCGAGTACCAGGGCGCCCTGCGCGAGGTGGTCGCGGCCGCGGTGAAGGCCGGCGTGCCGGTGCCGTGTTTCTCGTCCGCCGTTGCGTACTACGACAGCTACCGTGCCGAACACCTGCCCGCGAACCTGATCCAGGCGCAGCGCGATTACTTCGGCGCGCACACCTTCGAGCGCGTGGACAAGCAAGGCAGCTTCCACAACGACTGGAGCTGATGCGTTCGTGTTGCATCCACCAGCCCTGACCGGGATACGCAGTGCCTGAATTGCCAGAAGTCGAAACCACCCGCCGTGGCATTGCCCCGCATGTGATCGGACGACGCGTCACCGGCGTGGTGTTGCGCCGTCCCGACCTGCGCTGGCCGATTCCGCCGGAGATCACCACGCAGTTGCCGGGCCAGCGTATCGATGCGGTGGAACGGCGCGCCAAGTATCTGCTGCTGCATACGCAGATCGGCAGCGCGCTGTTTCATCTGGGCATGACCGGTGTGTTGCGTGTGCTGCCACCCGATGCGCTGGTCGGCAAGCACGACCACGTGGACATCGCACTGGAACCCACCGCCACCGAAGGGCCGCGCGTGCTGCGCTTCACCGACGCGCGCCGCTTCGGTTCCCTGCTGTGGCAGCCAGCGGGAGAAACGCACGAGTTGCTGGCGGAACTGGGGCCTGAACCGCTCACCGACGATTTCGATGGCGACCTGCTTTGGCGGCTGTCGCGAGGGCGCAAAGCTGCGGTGAAGTTGTTCCTGATGGATAACGCGGTCGTGGTGGGCGTGGGGAATATCTACGCAAGCGAGGCTCTGTTCGCTGCGGGCATCGATCCACGCAAGGCTGCCGGCTCGATTTCCCGAGCGCGTTATGCGCGATTGGCGGCCGAGGTGAAACGCATCCTGGCCTGGGCGATCGAACGCGGCGGAACGACGTTGCGGGATTTCATCAATCCGGATGGAGCGCCGGGGTACTTCTTTCGCGAGTTGCAGGTGTATGGGCGCGAGGGAGAGGCGTGTCGGGTGTGCGGGACACCGGTGAAGCAGGTGGTGTTGGGGCAGCGGTCGACGTTTTGGTGTGGAAAATGCCAGAAATAGCTGGCCACTCGCGGGAACTGTGGGAGCGCACCCTGTGCGCGACAGCCACGCCGGGATCTACCGCTCCGTAGGTTTGTCGCGCACAGGGTGCGCTCCCACAGTAGATCCGCAGCTCTTGGCTCCGGCTCTAGCTCTTGGCTCTAGCTCTTGGCTTCAGCTCTCGGCTCCCAGGGGTCCCCGTATGACGCGGCGGGTGGGTGGAGGAAAGCCCGCAGGGTGGCCCGCATGGATGCGGGCCAGTTTTTCGCCAGGGCGGGATGCCCTGTCGAAAAACCCCGCAACCCACCTGCGCACCTGGAGGGCCGCTAGGCCCGGAAGGCGCGTCATCCGGGGGGCCCTTTCTTTTGGTTAGGCGGTGTCAATCTAGAAGTGCATCATCGATCGCTTGGGCGAGGTCATCGCGCCCCAGCGCACGCATGAACATCTCC
>NZ_JADIKC010000007.1 GCF_016905005.1 Dyella kyungheensis | reverse complement strand
CGATGCGATTGCGCGGGAGATGAATCTGCGACCGCGGGCCACCCTCGACTACCACTGTCCGGCGGAGATGTTCATGCGTGCGCTGGGGCGCGATGACCTCGCCCAAGCGATCGATGATGCACTTCTAGATTGACACCGCCAACCAAAGAGAAGGGCCCCCCGGATGACGCGCCTTCCGGGCCTACGGCCCTCCAGGTGCGCGGGTGGGTTGCGGGGTTTTTCGACAGGGCATCCTGCCCTGGCGAAAAACTGGCCCGCATCCATGCGGGACACCCTTCGGGCTTTCCTCCACCCACCCGCCGCGTCATACGGGGACCCCAAGAGCCAAGAGCCAAGAGCCAAGAGCCAAGAGCCAAGAGCCAAGAGCCAAGAGCCAAGAGCCAAGAGCCAAGAGCCAAGAGCTGCAGATCTACTGTGGGAGCGCACCCTGTGCGCGACAAACCGACGGAGCGGTACATCCCAGCGTGACTATCGCGCACAGGGTGCGCTCCCACAGAAAAAACCAGACGTTTCCGCGAGCACCCGCCCCTCACCCCGGCCCTCTCCCCGGCGGGGAGAGGGACAAGTGGGGTGCATCGCGAAGACAAGCCATGGGCGATGCGCAGCGAGCCTCCGCTTTAAGTCCTCAGCGATTCGGGCGCGTTGCGCAGCGCATTGAAGTACCCCTGGGGTACCCTCCCATGGAGATCCGGTGGGACGCGCCTCAACCGTTCGTGCTCGGATTCAACACGATGCTGCCAGCTTTAAAGGCCATTTCTTTGGGTTACTTTTCTTTACTCCGGGCATCCTGCCCTTCGCCCTTCGGGCCGGCTTCGCCGTTCGCATGCGCTCCTGCGCATGCGTGGGCCAGCAAAGAAAAGTGACTCGAGCGGCGGCAGCCGTTCGAAACGCCCGCTGCGTAAGCGGCCTGATCGCGGTATGACCACAACCGAAGATTGACGAAACTCGATGACCAGCCATTCGGCTGTTGAACAGCGCTTCCGGCTCGCGCCGGAATGACGAGCTAAAAAGCGAGCCCCATGCAGTTCAGTTAAGAAACAACTTCTCCGCCAACTTCGCCAGCGGCTTCTCCATCGCGTTCTGCAAACGCGGCGGCAATTCCAGCGGCTTGAGCAACATCTTCACCGTCATCTCCGCGGGAATATTCCTCCGCAGCAGATCCTGCGCCCGCCCGGTGATGCGCTTGAACTCTGCCTGGTTGTCCTTGTGCTGCGGATAGCACTGGTCGAACACGTGGCGCAGTGCGATGTCGCTGTCTTCGCTGCGGATCTCGTTGACCCGGCGCAGGATCGCGCGGAACACCTTGTAGCGGCCGAAGCCTTCGCGTTCGCGATAGATCCTGTAGTGCTGGTAGAAGTGCTTGTAGTGGCGCACTTCGTCGCTCTTGATGTGGCCGGTGAGTTGCTTGAGCACGGGTTCATCGGTGATGTCGTTGAGTGCGCGGTAGAGGCTGGCGGTGCCTGTTTCCACCACGCAGCGCGCGGCCAGTTCCAGGCCGCGGCTGGTTTCCAGTTGTTCGGATGTGCACACCGCGCCGTACTCGGCCCAGAACGCTGCGAAGCCTTTGTCCCAGTCGAATTCCGGCCATACCGCTTTCACGTAGGCGGCGAGGGCGCGGCCATGCTGCAGTTCCTCGTGTTCCCAGTGCTGGCTCAACCAGGTCTGCAGGGCTTCGTCGCCGGCGAAGTGCTCGACCAGATTGTGCGTATACAGATCCGAGCCGCTCTCCACGAACGACGAACTGCATAGCAGAAAGAACAGGTCTTCGTTTTGGCGCACACGCGGAATGTCGATCCGACTGAAATCCAGGCTTTCCAGGGTCCAGGGCAACGATTGGGTATAGCTCACGCGGTCATTCCTGTACGGGGCAACGGGCTGGCTCGACGCGGGGCGGCGCCAGCCTGGCATGACGTTCGTGTGACAGCATACGACGAGACGACGACGTGGGATTAACGAGCGCCGACTCGCGAGCCGCTTGGCCGGCTCAACGCACCACGGTCACGGGCACATGGGCCCGTTCCAGCACGTCGCTGGAGACCGAGCCCAGCAGCCAACGCGCCAGCGCGCCGCGTTCGGTGTGGCCGATCACGACGTGATCGATGCCATGGCTGCGCACCTGTTCCAGCAGCACGTCGCCCGGGCTGCCGCGCACCACTTCGGCGTCGATCAACGAAGCCGAGCCCGGCACAAGTTCTTTCACTTCTTCGAGCAACTGGGAGCAACGCTTGCCGCCCTGGTCGGTCATCATCAAGGGGCAGGTGTCGGCACTGCCTTCGGTGACCTGCAGGACGGACACCACCCGCACCCGGCCGCCGGATGCCTGCGCGAGTTGCACGGCAAAACGAACGGCGCGCTGCGAGGTGGCGGAGCCGTCATAGCCGACCAGCGAATACTTGAGCATGCGCTTACCTCTTGCCGCGGCAGGTATGGGATGTCCGAGCCGTCTTTTCCGAGTCTCGCTGCCAGCCTAATCCTCGGCGCATGCGGGCGCTACGGGTGGCGCTCCACACACAAGCGGTGCCCGATGCACGGTTGTTGTTCGCCGCGCAAGCTGCGGGTGCGACAAGCTTTTTGCTGCCTTTCGAGCGCGTCCTGGATCAAGCCGTTAACGAAGCGTGCAGCGATTTGCACATTGCGTTCACGGGAACTGCCGACGATGGAGGGGCTACGGCGGACATGTGCAAGCACTTCGCTCACCCCGGTGGCAGGCGTTGTCCAACGTTCTCATTCACAGCAAGGAGATGAAGATGATCAAGCGTTCGATGGGTATGGCAGCTCTGGTTCTGGCTTGTGCTGGCGCGATGTCGGCGGCACCGGTTTCCACGGCCCGCGCGGCAGATGCCGAAGTGAAGTGCGATCTATCCTTCAGCCTTTCCGGTTGGTCGGCGATCTACAAGCACGCATCCGGCAGCGGCACCGTGGTGTGCAGCAACGGCGAGCGTGCCAAGGTGAAGATCTCGTTGAATGGCGGTGGCTTGACGGCAGGCAAATACCACATCGACAACGGCAAGGGTGACATCACCCACGTGCATGGCATCAAGGACGTGTTCGGCGACTACGCGCAGGCCGGTGCCGAGGCGGGCGTGGTGAAGACGGGCGAGGCCCAGGTGCTGACCAAGGGCACGGTGTCGCTGGCGCTGCACGGCAGCGGCGAGGGCATCAACCTCGGTGTCTCCGTGGGTCAGTTCACCATCACCAAGGCGGAGTAACCGCCTGCTGGTTCGAGTCTGCAGAGGGCGCCGCATGGCGCCCTTTGTTTTAGGGACCTGTTCCAACCGGGCGCGGTTTAAGCGGAGAGCTTGAACAGGTTCTTGCGCGTACACTCTGCTTTTCGATCCGGAGTGACCCATGCGCCGCCTCTCGCTGCTGTTGATGTTGAGTCTTCTGTTGGGGCTGCTGGCTCCCGCCTATGCCGACGAACCCGCATCCGCGCTGCCGCAGGTGGGGCAGGCGGCGCCCGCGTTCCGCCTGCAGGACCAGAACGGCAAGTGGCACACGCCCGCCGATCACCAGGGTCGCTGGGTGGTGCTGTATTTCTATCCCAAGGACTTCACCCCCGGTTGCACCGCGCAGGTCTGCGCGTTCCGCGACGACGTCGCCAAGCTGCGCCAGCAAGGTGCCGACGTGCTCGGCGTGAGCCTGGACGATGTGAAGTCGCATGCCGACTTTGCCGCCAAGTACCACGTGCCGTTCCCGCTGCTTTCCGATGCCGACAGCAGCACGGCGCAGACGTACGGCGTGCTCGCTTCCAAGGTGGGCTTCAAGTACGCCCGTCGCACCACCTTCCTGATCGATCCGCAGGGCAAGATCGCGAAGGTGTACCAGGACGTGGATCCGGAGAAGAACTCCGCCCAGGTGCTGGCGGATCTGGCCACGCTGAAGGCGTCGCACTGATGCCGCTGATGGCGCGTGTGGAAAGCGGCCGCCGCGACGGTTTTACCTTGTGGCGCATCGTGGTGTGGCTGATTCTGCTGCTGGCGGCGTATGGCTGTCTGCAATATCTGCTGCACGCTCAGCAGGTGTGGCGCACGCTGCACCCGCTGCCGGCGTCCAATGCTGAGGACATCACCCAGCTGCAAAAGATGCTCGCCTGGGACGTGGTGTATTTCGTCGCCTCGTTCGCCCTGGTGGTGATCTGCGCGGGCGCCATTCTTCGCCAGGCCTGGGCGCGTGTGTCGCTGCAGGCGGCCAGCGTGCTGCTGGCGGTGGGTTGGGGACTGGTGGGCGGCGTGCTGCTGTTTGCGCACTGGCGCGAATTCAGCCAGGCGGTGGCGCTGACCAACGCGCAGGATGCGTTGGACCCGGCATCGCAGATGGCGCTCGCGCATATGCGCCGCTCCTTCCTGATGGCCCTGGGCATCAAGATCGCCTGCATCCCGGTGTTGCTGTGGCTGGCCTGGTGGCTGGGACAGCCGCAGACGCGCGCGCAGTTCCGCAAGCTGCGCTGAGTTCGATTCAGGTGCGGTTGCCGCAGCGCGGGTTATCGCTGCGGCATCGTTTCCTCCGGTTCATTCCCATGCTCCTGCGCCGCCTGTCGATATCCGTTTCCCTCGCGCTGGCCTGCGCGGCCGCGCAAGCCCAGGATCTGGCGACCACCTGCCATGCCACCAGCAGCTACGACCTGACCATCGCGCCCAATCGCCTCCAGTTCGACCGGCCGCAACCGCTGCCGCGCCAGGTCGAGCTGCGTGACGGCAACCTGCGCACCGACGGCACCAGCGTGACCCTGCGCGCAGACGAGCAGGACCGCCTGGCGCTGTTCGAACGCGAATTGCGTGCCCTGGCGCCACGGGCGAAGGCGGTCGCATCCAACGGCGTGGATATGCTGGCAGCGGCCATGCACGACGAAGGCGGCCGCCTGTCGCTCGATCCCGCCACCCGGACGGAGCTGGACCGCCGCGTCGCGGCCCGTGCCACGGAACTCAAGCAGCGCCTCGCCGCCAGCAACAGTACCCGCGACTGGCAGGGCAATCTGGCCGACCAGTACGCCAATCAGCTGGCCTCGGACCTGATGCCCCTGCTGGCGAACGACCTCGGCCAGCAGGCCGTGAATGCCGCCATGACCGGCGATCTGCAGGCCGCGGCCAGCCTGCGGGACACCGCCTCGGACCTCACCACCCAGCTGCGGCCCCGCCTGGAGCAGCGCATGCAGGCCCTGGCGCCACAGATCCAGGCCTTGTGTCCCGCCGTCCAGCGGTTGGCCGAATTGCAGCAGGGCATTCGCGGGGCGGGCGGCCAACCGCTGAATTTGCTCGAGGTGGGCCAGTAAAACCGGGGCTGAGCAGGATTTCCCTGAGTACCCGCGATTAACCTCCCGCTAAGTGGCAAGGGCAGAGGATGGCACCCGCAGTCGTATTTGGCCGTCAGGAGGCGACTTCGTGTCGCGTACACCGCAATACAACGCTCTCATTCGACAGGGCATCGATGACCGGGACATGTACCGTCGGGCGCTGGCCCAGGTGCGTGAGCCCGGGCTGCAGGCGCTATTGGCAGAGAACCTGCACACCCTCGACACCCTGATCGGCGATCTGCAGGCCCAGGTGCATGCCACCGGCTCCACCCCGGCGCGCCATGGCACGCTGGCCGGCGCGGTGCGCAGCGCGCTGGCCGAAATGGTCACGGGCATGGCGTCCAACCGCGATTCGGCCTGGATCCACTATCTCGCACGCAACGAGTGCGCGCTGCTGAACAGCTTCGAGCAACAGATGGCGCAGGCCTCGGACGACTCGGCGCGTGTGCTGAGAGTCCAGTTGTCGCGGCTGCATGGCATCCATAAGGATATGCACTGCCTGGCCGGCACCACCCACGGTTGACCGGCGACCCATCGATGAGGATCGCGTGTGCCGTCGACTCCTGCGGACGTGCTGGATTTCTGGTTCGACAGCGACTCCGAAGCGCTCTGGTACGAGCGTAACGACGCCTTCGATGCCGCCATCGGCAAGCGCTTCGGCGACACGCTGGAAGCTGCCCTGCGCGGCGATCTCGATGGCTGGGCCGAAACCCCCGAAGGCTGGCTGGCGCTGCTGATCGTGCGCGACCAGTTCAGCCGCAATCTCTACCGCCACGATGCCCGTGCATGGGCCGGCGATCCCGACACCCAGGTGCTGGCGCTCGATGGCATCGCGCAGGGATACGACCAGCGCCTGGCGCCGATGCAGCGGGTGTTTGCCTATATGCCGCTCGAACACGCCGAGAGCCCGGTGCTGCAGCAGCACTGCGTGCGCCTGTTCGAACGGCTGCTGGCGTGTCAGCCGGAAGCGCAGCGTCCGCGTTTCCAGAACTACCTCGATTACGCCCGTCGACACCACGATGTGATCGCGCGGTTCGGCAGGTTTCCCCACCGCAACGCCGTCCTTGGCCGTACCGATACACCTGCGGAGCAGGCCTATCTCGCGACCCCGGGCGCGGGTTTCTAAGCGTCACCGACGACACGGAGTTCATCATGCGCCGCTATCTCCTGCTTGCCTTGCTCCTGCTGAGCGCTTCCGCCTATGCCTCCAACACCTATCGTGTCGGCAGCGAGGTACTGACCGTGGGCGACAGCGCCGTGCGTGCCATGCAGTTGATGGGCAAGCCGGACTTCAAGGAACCGGTGGAGAGCGATTTCGGCGGCTACCAGGGCGAGCGGTGGCAATACCTGCGCGACGACGGGCGGGTGGTCATCATCACCATCGTCAACGGCAGGGTGTCGGACATCGCCGATCGCTCGCGCTGATCGCTGCATCCGGATTCAAATGTCGCGACTCCCTTGTGGGAGCGCACTTGTGCGCGACTGGGGCCATACCCGTCGCGCACAAGTGCGCTCTCACATGGACTGAGGATGCTTGACGAACTTGCGCGAGTGCTGCCGACATGTCGGCGCGGCTGCGAACGCATCGCGGCTTGGACCATCGCATCACTAACCTGCTCCCACGCGTCAAACGGGTGGGGAAGAGGTGCTGGCGATGCGCAGTCTCGTTGTTCTGTTGCTTGGTCTGTCGATGACCTGCCTCGCCCACGCCGGCAGTGGAACGCTGCGCGTGGGCAGCCAGGTGCTGGTGGTGGGCGACAGCGCCGCGCGAGTCGTGGAGTTGCTGGGCAAGCCGGCGTACCGCTCGCACGCCAAGCCGGCCTCAGGCAGTCACGGCAGGAGGCGCAAGGGTGGCCACCGGTCGTCGTCAGCGGGTGGCGAGCAATGGCAGTACCGGCAGGGGCGCCGCATCGTGACCATCGTGGTGGCCGACGGCAAAGTGGCCTCCATCCGCGACGACGGCAGCTGATCGCCGTGGCGGCAGGGCTGCCCCCTGTGCGATAAGGAGCGCGACGCCACGGAGATCGCGCCATGCCCGAGACCACGGTCAGCGCAGCAAGCCACTCGAACAACCTGCTGCGTCCGCGCCAGCCCGGGATGCACGGCAAGGTCACCAATATCGAGCTGTTCTTCGACCTGGTGTTCGTCTACGCGGTGACGCAGCTCTCGCACACGTTGCTGGGCGATTTGAGCGTGCTGGGCGCGCTGCATGTGCTGCTGTTGTTCCTGGCCGTGTGGTGGGTGTGGATCTTCACCGGCTGGATCACCAACTGGCTCGATCCCGACCGCTTTGCCGTACGCCTGCTGGTGCTGGCGCTGATGTTTGGCGGCCTGCTGTTGTCGGTGGCGTTGCCGGAAGCGTTCGACGGCCATGCCCTGTTGTTCGCCGTCGCGTATGCGTCGATGCAGGTGGGACGCTCGCTGTTCATGGTATGGGCACTGCGTGATTCGCCACCGGCCGCGCGCCTCAACTTCTATCGCATCACGCTGTGGTTTGCGGTGGCGGGTGTGCTGTGGGTGGTGGGAGGCTTGGCGACGAGCGAAGCGCGCCTGGCCTGGTGGGCGCTGGCCCTTGGCATCGAATACCTCGGGCCGGCGGCGTTTTTCTATGTGCCGGGACTGGGGGGTTCCAACACGCGCGAATGGGATGTCGAAGGCGGGCATCTGGCGGAGCGCTGCAGCCTGTTCGTGATCATCGCGCTGGGCGAATCGGTGGTGGTGATGGGCAGTACCTTTGCCGAAAGCGCGCGCACGGCGGACGTGTGGCTGGCCTTTGTCTCGGCCTTCATCGGCTGCGTGGCGATGTGGTGGATCTATTTCGACATCGGGGTGGAACGGGGCAGTCGCTCGATCCGCGAATCGGATGATCCGGGCCGCACGGCGCGATTGGGCTACACCTATCTGCATCTGCTGATCGTCGCCGGCATCGTGGCTTGTGCCGTGGGCGACGAGCTGAGCCTGGGGCATCCGCACGCCATCGCGGAAACCGCGCAGATCGCCGTGTTGCTCGGCGGTCCGGCGCTCTATCTGCTGGGCAATGCGCTGTTCAAGCAGACGGTCAACCATACCAACCTGCCGCTCTCGCATCTGGCGGGGCTGGGCGCGCTGGTCGTGTTGATCTGGCCGGCACTGTCGATATCGGTGGCGACGCTGACCGCAGTCACCACCCTGATCCTGGTGGTGGTGGCGGCGTGGGAAACGGTGTCCTTACGTAAACTGCGGCGCGAGCTTTACAGCACCGCCGACGAGTGATCGGCGTCTCACGCGTGCGTTCCTATACGGCGCCTGGATGCAGTTGATCGAGCATTTCCCGGGCACTCCATGCGCGCCGCGTCTGTTCGGCCTCATGGATCAATTGCACGAGACGTTCGTTCACCGGTGCGGGTACGCGATGTTGCGCCGCCAGCCGTACGACCTCGCCGTTGATCGCATCGACCTCGGTGGGGCGGCCTCGTTCCAGGTCCTCCCACATCGAAGAACGCGCCACCGGATCGATCGCCAGCAGCCGCGACGCGAGCCGCTTGAACCACGCATCCGGCATATCCAGCACGCGCGGCAGCCACTGCGGCGGCAGCGGGGTGAGCTTGGCCGGATGAATGTCCGCTGCCGCGAATACGGCCAGCGCCTCGCGTTGCGCCAACGCCAGGCAGCGGCGCCAGTCGCGCTGCGAGAGTTCGTCCTTCAAGGGCAGGTCGGACAGCGCGTTCAGTGCGTTGTTGAGGTTGAGCAGCAGCTTGGCTGCCAGCACGGCCGGCATGTCGCTGCGCGCCGTCAGCGGCAGGCCCGAGGCTTCGAACACGGGCAGGAATGCCGCCAACGATTCGTGCGCCTCGACCATCAACTCGCCCGCGGAACCCTGGTGGAAGTCGCCGGGAATGCGTTGCAGCACGTTGAACGGCACCATCCCGGCGAGCACCGGATGACCGGGCAGCGCTTCGCGCAACGTCGCCGCGTTGTGCAGGCCGTTCTGGAAACTCACCACGGGTACGCCAGGCGCGATGACTTCCGCCAACTCGCGCGCCACCGTTTCGGTGGCCGACGACTTCACCGTCACCAGCACCAGATGCGCCTTGGCGGCCGCGAAGGGATCGACCTGCAGCTCCACGTCGCGCGTGGCCACGTGTTCATGGCCGCCTTGCAGGTCGCTCCAGTCCAGTCCGCCATGGATGCGCCACGCGTCGATCACGCGGCGTCGGCCTATGCAGGTGATGCGTGCGTTGTCGTGCAGCCGGGCGCCGAGATAGCCGCCCACGCTGCCGGCGCCATAGATGGCGATGCGAGGCAGGGCATGCACGCTCATGCGATCGCCTTGGCCGCAGCACGACCCGCGATACGACCGGAAAACAGGCAACCACCGAGGAAACTGCCTTCCAGTGCGCGATAGCCATGCAGGCCGCCGCCGCCGAAACCGGCCGCCTCGCCCACGGCATAGAGGCCGGGCATCGGTTGGCTATCGTGGCCGAGCACGCGTGCATCGAGATCGGTTTCCAGGCCGCCCAGCGTCTTGCGCGTGAGGATGTTCAGGCGCACCGCGATCAACGGGCCGTTCGCCGGATCGAGCAGGCGGTGCGGCTTGGCCACGCGCACCAGCTTGTCGCCGCGATAGCGACGCGCGTTGTGGATGGCCATCACCTGGCCGTCCTTCGTGTACGGGTTGTCGAACTGACGGTCGCGTGCTTCGATTTCCCGGCGAATATGCGCGACATCGAGCAGCGTGTTGCCGGCCAGCGCATTCATGCCGGCGACGAGTTCCTCCAGCGTATCGCGCACGATGAAGTCGCGGCCGTGTTGCTTGAACGCTTCCACGGGCGCGGGCGCGCCCTTGCCGATTGCGCGCTTGGCGACCTGGCGCCAGCTCTTGCCGGTGAGATCGGGATTCTGTTCCGAGCCCGACAAGGCGAATTCGCGGCGGATGATCTGCTGGTCGAGGATGAACCAGCTGTAGTCGTGACCGGTGCCGCGCAGATGCTCCAACGTGCCGAGCGTGTCGAAACCGGGCCACAGCGGACCGGGCAGCCGCTTGCCTGTCGCGTCGAACCAGAACGACGACGGACCCGGAAGAATGCGGATCGCATGCTTGGGCCAGATCGGATTCCAGTTCTCGATGCCTTCCACGTAATGCCACATGCGGTCGCGATTGATCAGCCGCGCGCCGGCGTTTTCGCTGATGCCCAGCATGCGGCCGTCCACATGCGCGGGCACGCCGCACAACATGTGCGTGGGCGCCGGACCCAGCCGCTCCGGCCAGTTCCTGCGCACCAGCGCGTGGTTGCCGCCGATGCCGCCCGAGGCCACGATCACCGCTTGCGCGCGTTGCTCGAAGCCGTGCAGCACATCGCGCGAACTCGGCTTGCCGCGTTCCATGCCGTCGGCGGCCAGCACGCTGCCGCGCACGCCGACCACGGCGCCGCCTTCCACGATCAGTTCATCCACGCGATGACGGAAGCCGAACTGCAGCAGGCCTTTCGCCTGCGCCTCGCGGGCGCGCCGCACGAACGGCTCGATCACGCCCGGACCGGTGCCCCAGGTCACGTGAAAGCGCGGCACCGAATTGCCGTGGCCGATGGAACCGTGGCCACCGCGTTCGGCCCAGCCCACCACCGGAAACCAGCGCATGCCCATCGCATGCAGCCAGGCGCGTTTCTCGCCCGCGGCGAAATCCACGTACGCCTCGGCCCAACGGCGCGGCCAATGATCTTCCGCGCGGTCGAACGCGGCGGTGCCCATCCAGTCCGCCAGCGCCAGTGCATGCGAATCGCGCACGCCCATGCGCCGTTGTTCCGGCGAGTCGACGAAGAACAATCCGCCGAACGACCAGAACGCTTGCCCCCCCAGGCTTTGTTCCGGTTCCTGTTCCAGCACCAGCACGCGCTTGCCGGCATCGGCCAGCTCCGTGGCGGCCACCAGCCCGGCGAGGCCGGCTCCCACCACGACCACATCGCACCCATCCCGCATTCCCCGCCTCCCCGTGGCGATTTGCGTTCCCGAACTTAGCGTGATGGCGAGAGCATTCCTATGCGCGCTGCGTCATAGCCCAGAAGTCTCGGGTGACTGGTGGCACGGCATGACCACAGGCCCATGCCGGAAAACCATGCTGTGCCGCATCGTGGCTTTCGAGGGCCACGGAGGTGGCGCACGGAGGGGCGGGGCATGCGTATCACCATGATGGCTTGCGCGATGGCGGCGGGACTGACGCTGGGCGGTTCGCTGCATGCGCACGATTTCCAGGTGCATGACGGGCATTGCGGCTATTCCACCGCCTACGACGTGCAGGTCATGCCCAGCGGCATCGGTTTCCATCGCGACGCGGGTCAGCCGGTCGACGTGTTCATGCATGACGGTCACCTGCGCGTGAATGACCGCGAGGTCGCGGTGAACAGCGAGGACGCGACCCGCCTGCGCGACTACGAGCAGCAGGTCCGCCAGCTGTTGCCGGAAGTGGCCGGCATTGCGCGCGAAGGCGTGAACATCGGTTTCGCCGCGATGCGCACCGTGCTGATGACCTTCGCCGAGAACGACGACGAGCGCCGCCGCATGGTGGGACGTCTCGATGAAAACCATCAGCAGGCGCTGGCACGCCTCGACGCAGGCCTGGGCCAGGGCGTGTGGAAATCGGACGACATGGAGGCGGTGGTGGAGAAGAGCGTCGAGGATTCCGTGTCCGACCTGGTTTCCAAGGTGGCGGGGCAGGCGGTATCCGCGGCGCTCTCGGGCGACCAGAGCAAGGTGGCCGCGCTGGAGGCCCGCGCCGATTCGCTCGACAAGAGCATCGACCGCGAAGTGAACAAGCGGGCGAACGAACTGGACAAGCGCGCGGAAGCCTTGTGCCCGCGGCTCAGCTCGCTCGACGCCCTGCAACGGCAGTTCCAATTTCGCCTGCAGGACGGCTCGCGCCTGCAACTGCTGGCGTACGACAACAAAACCAACAACAAGAAGCTGACACCAGCCACGGACAGTGCGCGCGCCGGCGGAGGCGAATCCGCGCACTGATCTTACGTCGGAGCTCCCCTGCTCGACCTTCGGCCGCGTCGGCTCCCCCGGCGCGGTCGCTTTATGCGTGCACGCAACGGAACCTTGATCCATGGGTTGCTAGGCTCGCGGGGTTTTTTCCTTGCGAGAACCGCCCTCCATGCACGATCTCCTGGCCCGTCTGCCGCTTTCCGAAGCCACCATCGCCACGCTGATCAATATCGGCCTGGCCCTCCTGATGCTGTTGATCGGCCTGTGGCTGGCGGCGCGCGTGGCCAATATCGCGCAGCGCGCCATGCAGCGGGCGAATGTCGACATGACGCTGAGCGGCTTCCTGCGCAATCTCATCTACGGCGTGCTGATCGCGATGCTGATCGTGATGGCGCTGCAGCAGGCCGGCGTGCCGTCGGCGCCGCTGGTGGCGGCGCTGGGCGCCGGCGGACTGGCCATCGGCCTGGCCTTGCAGGGTTCGCTGAGCAACCTGGCCTGGGGCGTGCTGTTGATCGTCTTTCGCCCGTTCCGCGTGGGCGACTACATCCAGGCGGGCGGCGTGGAAGGCACGGTGGAAGCGGTGAGCCTGATGCACACGATGCTGACCATGCCCGACAACCGCGAGGCGGTGGTGCCCAATGCCAAGATCGGTTCGGACGCGATCATCAATTTCAATCGCCGCGGCACGCGCCGCTTCGAGCTGAAGCTGCGCATCGGCTACAAGGACGACATTGGCAAGACGATGGACTTGATCCGCAGCCAGTTCGCCGCCGATCCGCGCATCCTGAAAGATCCTGCGCCCGGCGTATGGACGGAAGGCCTCAGCGACGCCGGCGTGATGCTGGTGCTGCGCGCCTATACCAACAGCGGCGACGGCTGGGGCGCGCAGACCGACCTGCTGCGTGCGCTGAAGGAGCGTTTCGAGGCCGAGGGCATCAGCCTCTCGCCGCCGCCCCCCTCCATGGTGCTGCAGCAGGGCCGGCTGCCGGAGCAGACCACCTGACGAAGTGGAATGCATCGGCGGGCGAGCCCGTTGCGATGGGTCGGAAGGCGGCTAGACCAAAGTAGTGCATACGTATGCGAATGGTGCCTTCAAACGATCCAAAAGCGTCCGGAACGGGGTCTCGTTCGCTATCATTGAATACCTTAAGCGGCCGTCATCCCCGCCGGCTCGCCATCGCCATCCGTAGGAGAAACCATGGCCGACCTTAAAGAAGCACGCGTTCCCGATATCGGCAGCGAAAACGTGCCGGTAATCGAAGTGCTGGTGAAGCCCGGCGACAAGGTGGCCAAGGAGCAAGGACTGGTCACGCTGGAGTCGGACAAGGCGACCATGGAAGTGCCGGCCCCGTTCGCGGGCACGGTCAAGGAAATCAAGCTGAAGGTGGGCGACGAGGTGTCCGAAGGCACGCTCATCGCCATCATCGAAGCCGAAGGCGAGGCCGCCGCACCCGCCGCCAAGCCCGCTGCCGCGCCAGCCAAGGCCGAAGCGCCCGCCAAGGCCGCGCCCGCTGCGCCGGCTCCCGCACCTGCTCCGGCCGCCGCGCCTGCTGCCGCTGGCGGCGGTGGCGTGCAGGAAGTGAAGGTGCCCGATATCGGCAGCGAAGACGTGCCGGTGATCGAGATCCTGGTGAAGGTGGGCGACACCGTCACCAAGGACCAGGGCCTGATCACGCTGGAATCGGACAAGGCCACCATGGAAGTGCCGGCCCCGTTCGCGGGCGTGGTGAAGGAAATCAAGGTCAAGATCGGCGATGAGCTGTCCGAAGGCAGCCTGATCGCCCTGGTGGAAGCCGCTGGCGGCGCACCTGCCGCCGCGCCGGCTCCCGCTGCCGCGCCGGCGGCTGCCAAGGTCGAAGCGCCGAAGGTCGAGGAGAAGCCGGAACCCGTCGGCGGTCGCAGCGTGCTGCCGGGCAATGCGCCCGAAGGCGACGTGGCACCCACCGCGCGTCCGCCGTTCGATGCCGGCATCGTGATGCCGGGCGATGCGCCGTACGCCAGCCCTGCCATCCGCGCTTTTGCGCGCGAGCTGGGCGTGGACGTGCGCCAGGTGAAGGGCACGGGCCGCAGCGGCCGCATCCAGCGCGAAGACGTCACCGGTTACGTGAAGCACGCGCTGGCCTCCGGCGCGCGTCCCAGCGGTGCGCCGGTCGCCGCGGGCGGCGGCCTCAACCTGCTGCCGTGGCCGAAGGTCGACTTCAGCAAGTTCGGCGAGATCGAAGAGAAGCCGCTGTCGCGCATCCAGAAGATTTCGGGTGCCAACCTGGCGCGCAACTGGGCGATGATCCCGCACGTCACCCAGCACGAAGACGCCGACATCACCGAACTGGAAGCGTTCCGCAAGAAGCTCGGCGAAGAGAACAAGGATCTGAAGGTCACCCCGCTGGTGTTCCAGATCAAGGCCGTGGTCGCCGCGCTGAAGAAATTCCCGCAGTTCAACTCCTCGCTGGATGTGACCGGCGAGAAGCTGACCCTGAAGAAGTACTTCCACATCGGCATCGCGGTGGACACGCCCGATGGCCTGGTGGTGCCGGTGATCCGCGACTGCGACAAGAAGGGCCTGCTGGACCTGGCCGCCGAACTGGGCGAGATCTCCAAGAAGGCGCGCGACAAGAAGCTCGGTCCGAACGACATGTCGGGCGGCTGCTTCTCCATTTCCTCGCTGGGCGGTATCGGCGGCACCTCGTTCACGCCGATCGTCAACGCACCGGAAGTGGCCATCCTCGGCGTGTCCAAGGCGGCCATGAAGCCGGTGTGGAACGGCAAGGAATTCGCGCCACGCCTGATCCTGCCGCTGTCGCTCAGCTACGACCACCGCGTGATCGACGGCGCGCTCGCCGCACGCTTCGCTTCCTTCCTCGCACAGCAGCTGGGCGACATCCGCCGACTGCTGCTCTGACGCCTGAGCGTTGCTCCCTCTCCCTCCGGGGAGAGGGCCGGGGTGAGGGGCCCATCTTGCGCCAGTCCTCACTGCGTAGCGAAAAGAACTAAGGATTCCCCATGGCAAGCACCATCGAAATCAAAGTCCCCGACATCGGCGGTCACGACAACGTGCCGGTGATCGAGGTGCTGGTGAAAGTCGGCGACACGGTCGCCAAGGAACAGAGCCTGGTCACGCTCGAATCGGACAAGGCCACGATGGAAATTCCGTCGAGCGCCGCCGGCGTGATCAAGGAACTGAAGGTCAAGGTGGGCGATGAAGTGTCCGAAGGCGCGGTGATCGCCGTGCTGGAAGCCGCCGATGGCGCGGCCAAGGCGGAAGCGCCGAAGGCCGAGGCACCCAAGGTTGCTGCACCGGCACCGGCCGCTGCTCCTGCGCCCGCGCCCGCCGCTGCGCCGGCGCCGAAGGCCGCTGGCGCCTCGGGCCGCACGCCCGACATCGAATGCAAGCTCGTCGTGCTCGGCTCCGGCCCTGGCGGCTACACCGCCGCCTTCCGCGCCGCTGACCTCGACGTCGATACGGTGCTGGTCGAACGCTATGCCTCGCTCGGCGGCGTCTGCCTCAACGTGGGCTGCATCCCGTCCAAGGCGCTGTTGCATGCGGCCGCGGTGATCGATGAAGCCGAGGCCATGGCCGCGCACGGCGTCACCTTCGGTGCGCCCAAGCTCGACCTCGACAAGCTGCGCGACTTCAAGACCAAGGTGGTCGGCAAGCTTACCGGCGGCCTGGCCGGCATGGCCAAGCAGCGCAAGGTGCGCACCGTGCAGGGCGTGGGCACCTTCGTTTCGCCGAACGAAATGGAAGTCCAGACGGCCGAAGGCACCAAGCTGATCCGCTTCGAGAACGCCATCATCGCGGCCGGCTCGCAGGCCGTGCGCCTGCCGGCGTTCCCGTGGGACGACGAGCGCATCATCGACTCCACCGGCGCGCTGGAACTGAAGGACGTACCGAAGAAACTGCTGGTGGTCGGCGGCGGCATCATCGGCCTGGAAATGGCCACGGTGTATTCCGCGCTGGGCAGCGAAGTGACCGTGGTCGAGTTCATGGACCAGCTCATTCCCGGCGCCGATGCCGATCTGATCAAGCCGCTGGCGCAGCGTCTGGCCAAGAAGCTCAAGGGCGTGCACCTGAAGACCAAGGTGGTGGAAGCGAAAGCCACCAAGAAGGGCATCGAGGTCAGCTACGAAGGCGAGAGCATTCCCGAGACCGCGCTGTTCGACCGCGTGCTGGTCGCCGTGGGCCGCTCGCCCAACGGCAACAAGATCGGCGCCGACAAGGCCGGCGTGGCCGTGACCGATCGCGGCTTCATCAACGTCGATACGCAGATGCGCACCAATGTGCCGCACATCTACGCCATCGGCGACCTGGTGGGCCAGCCGATGCTGGCGCACAAGGCCACCCACGAAGCGCGTGTGGCGGCGGAAGTCGTGTCCGGCATGAAGAGCCATTTCGACGCACGGGTGATTCCGTCGGTCGCTTTTACCGATCCGGAAATTGCCTGGGTCGGCGTGACCGAGCGCGAAGCGAAGGAAAAGGGCCTGAAGATCGGCGTGGGCAAGTTCCCCTGGGCAGCCAGCGGCCGCGCGATCGGCATCGATCGCACCGAGGGCTTCACCAAGCTGATCTTCGACGAGGAAACCCATCGCATCGTGGGTGCCGGCATCGTCGGTCCGCACGCGGGCGACCTGATCAGCGAGCTGTGCCTGGCGATCGAGATGGGTGCCGAGGCGGCCGATATCGGCCTCACCATCCATCCGCATCCCACGTTGGGTGAGTCGGTGGGCATGGCGGCCGAAGTCTACGAAGGCACCATCACTGATCTGTACCTGCCGAAGAAGAAAAAGTAATCGCGGCAGATGCGTTGTGCAGAAAGAGCCCGGGAACTCCCGGGCTCTTTTTTTATGCCGCGATCAGTTCGACTCAGTGAACTGGATGTACGGCGTGGAACCGCCCGCCTTGGTGCAGCTGCCGAGGTTGAGGTTGTTGCTCTCGCCGGTGGAACCGGAGTTGGCAACGCACGACGGCACGGCCGTCGAGCCGTCGGTCACCGCCAGCTTGACGGTGATGGACGAGCCGCTGTTGAACTTCGCTTCCGAACCGCCGGCATTGCCGACCACGTTGAACTCGCCGACCTTCCACACCTGGGCGAGCAGCAGCACGCTGTCCTTGCCGCTGGAGGTATAGGCCTTGGTGCCATTGGTGAATACCACCGTGTCGTTGCCGCCGGCGGTGACCGAGCCGGTGAGCTTCACGTTCGCCAGCTGCGTGGCCGGCACATCGGGTGCGGTGGCCGCTGCGCTGTTCTTGTAGCAGTCGCCTTCGCCGTCACTGCCGAAACCGCTCGGGCAGGTGGTGCCGCCGTAACCGATCAGCCAGTACTGCATGAACACCGCCGCCTGGCCCTGCACCTCGTAGTCGGGCGCATAGACGAACTGCTGCCACACCGTGCAACCGGAGTGGCTCTTGCACGCGGAGGTGGTGTCGTCGAAGCTTGAATTGATCTGCAGCGAGTATTCGTTCGCGCCCAGGATGCCGCCGCCGCCATACGCAGCCACGCCCACGCCGCTCTCCGAGGTCACGCCGGTGACGGACGGGAAGCTGCCCACGGCCTGCGTGATCAGGCTCGTGGTCTGGATCGTGTAGTCGTTGCCGTTGCCGGCGGTCTGCGCGGCGCCATTGTTGAACAGGCGGAAGCGCGGCACCGGTGCCACGCGCGGAGTGACTTCATGGCACGCGGCCTGGTGCCAGATGACGCTGGGGTAGGTGGCCTCGAAACAACCTTCCGACGGCGTGGCGATGTGCGCCATGCTTTCGCGCCAGCTCGCCTGCGCCTGTTCTTCCAGCGCGCCGAGGTGGTTGGATGCCGTCTGGGCGGAAACGACGGCGGGAATACAGGCGGCGGCGATCAAGCCGGCGAGTACAGCGATCTTGGTTTGTGCACGCATTGTTATTCTCCCTGGTACGCGAATAGCTATCGATTTCGGCTCCGGGGAATTCCGGTAGCCGATGACGGACAAAAACAAACCCTCACGCCGCAACGGAGCGTTGCAGCGAATCTCTTGCGCTTGCGTTGATCCTTCCAAGCGGAAGGAGTTGGAGCGATCACGTTTCGATCACGAACACCCGAAAATCCGCCAGGCGGCGAGTGCTCTACCCGGTTTGGTAACGCATAAAAATCGCGGTTGCAAATCGAAAAATAGTGCGTCGGCTGTTGTAAGCAATTCGACAGCGAGCGTTGCATTGCTTGAAACGATGCGAGCTGTTGAGGCACAACAGTTTCTTCTTTGCAGAAAGTGCGCGAACGTGTTGCGCGATTTCGAGGTCGACGTAAATTGTCACGAGCGTGAATTTCGTCATCACGACGATTTGAAGAAGCGGCTCATGTCATGTATCGCACATGCAGCAAAAATGCTTAAAACAAGCCATTTTTGTGCTGCACGAGATGTCTGTGACGTGCTGCGCATTTCGCGTGTGGCGTCGCGCCGAGTTGTGATTGATGCGTGAAGTCTTTCGATGACACGCGCAGTCTTGCGCGACGCTGTATCGGAGCTTGTCTGCTTCCCGTTGCAAACAGGCTGCGACAGGATGAAAAAAACCGCCATGCCGCACGGTGCGGCATGGCGTTTTTCCAAGTGGGGTTTACTGTCCCTGTTTCGCCAATGCAGCCTTGATCGGCAGCGAGGTCTGCTCGAGATAGCCGACGGTCTCGTTCGAGGTGTTGATCATCTGCTGCAGCACCGTGAGGAACTCGATCGGATCGACATCCTTGCCCAGGCCAATGCGTGTATGCAGGTCGACCATGCGCGGCGCATCGAGCGCCAGGGTCATGTTGTGCGCGGTCCAGCTGGCGGCGTCCCGCTGCGCGGCGTAGGCCGCCGCAAAGCGATGCAGGCGCTCGACGTCGATCCAGGAGGCGGACTGGTTGGCCACCGCCACATCCCATGCCTCCGTGCTGAAGGCGGGCCAGTTGATGCCGAGCTTGACCTGGTCGTTCAGTTGCCGGATGTGCTGGTTGATGTCGGCGTCGGACTTGCCGCTGCGGACGTCGTCGATGATCGCCTTGTCGACGGCGATCAGCGGCTTGAGATGCTCCTGATCGACGTCGATGGCTTTCTGGATGTCGCGCAGCGTGTCGCCCAGTTCGGCTTCGATCCGCGCACTGGCGTACTCGGCCGCGTGCCGGTGGTGCACGCTCTCGATCCACTGCTCCAGCCCCAGCGCGGTAAGGATGCTGAGCACGATCATCAGGTAATGCTGCGCGAATTCGCGAAGCGAATGCAGCTTCACTTTGGGGACTTCGAAATGCATGTTGAATTCTTCCATCACGGACCATCAAACGCGCGACGCGCCAGCGCCGCAGTAAAAGTCAGGCGTCGTAACCCAGGCGCTCCATCATGGGCTGCAGGATGGGCAGCACGGGTTCGAACATGTCGCGGTAAGCATGCCAGCGATTCACCGCCTTGCGGTGGATGCCCTCGGTGACCTGAGCGTAGCTGGGCGTACTGATGTATCCCTTGGCCCGCGCATGCTCGGCGAAGCGGGCCATGGGCGATGCATCGGCCAGCTCGAGGAACTGGCCGACGCGGCTCACCTGCTCGTCGAAGCGTTCGACCACCGATTCGTAGCGCCATTCCAGCACCCGTGGCGCCAACACCTCCACGTTGCCGAACCAGTGCTCGAAGGCCTGGACGTAGCCCTCGGCGAGGCGCTGCAGCGATGAGCACATCACCATGAAAGCGGGCGAGCGGAAGGGCTGCATGAAGCAGCTCAGCAGCACGTCGCACGGATGCCGCAGGCAGAGAATGATGCGAGCCTCGGGAAACAGGCGCGCGATCATCGGCAGGCACAGCATGTTCAGCGGATTCTTGTCGACCAGGCGATGGGCGCCGAGCCCGGGCACGACCTTGGCCGCCAGTTGACGATAGATCGCGCGCAACTGGTCGGCTTCGCCCTGGCTCAGGTTCGCCAGTCCCGCTGGATACGGTTGGCCGGCGAGATTCATCCGCTCGGTCAGCTCGTAGACGAAGGCGCGTTCGTCCATCGAGCGGAAGTCGGGGTGTGCGTCGAGCATCTGTTCCAGCAGCGTGGTGCCCGAACGCGGAAAGCCCACGACGAACACCGGACTGTCCTGCTTTCGCGGCCCATCGAGCGTGCGCCATCCATCATGTTCACGATGGCTGACGCCGTGGGCCGTCATCGCCAACGGCCGGCTTCCTTCGGCGAGCAGTTCGGGAACGATGTCGCGTGCAGTGGCGAGCTGGACCTCGTGCGCCATTTCCGCAGCCCGCCAGGCCTGCTGGTGCTGCCCCTGTTTGGCCAGCGCGGCAGCGAGGGCGAACGCGGCATTGGCGCGCACGTCGTGCTCCTGCGCGGTATCGAGGATGCGCTGGCTGAGCGTGGCCGCGCCGGTGCTGTCGCCGAGTCGAGCCGCTACAGCCGCGTGAGCGCTCAGTCCCTCGCTGCGCAGGGCTTGGTTGACGGCGGGGAGCGTCTCCAGCATTTCCAGCGGCAGTGCGGCCAGTTCCGCCTGGGCTTGTTCGATGCGGTTGTTGCGCTCGTGCAGGGCGGCGCGCCGGGCGGCGAGCCGCCAGCGAGCGACCTGGGCTTGCTCGCCCTCGGGCAGCACGGCTTTGTCGAGCGCCGCGAACGCGTCCGGCAGGCAGCCCTGGGTGGCGAGCATGGTGGCAAGGATCAGCGCCTGCTCCACCGGCTGAGGCGGCCACGCTTCGGCACCGTCCAGCATCGCCTGTTCGCCGCTGTTGTCGCCGCACACATGGCAGGCATAGGCGGCCTGCAGCCGTGCATCGATGAAGGCGGGCACCAACTGCACCGCTTCCAGCAGTGCCTCCCGTGCCTGCAACCATCGTTGCTGCTGCGCGTAGAGCAGGCCGAGGTTGTAGTGGATCTGGGCCTCCTGCGGCGCCAGCGAAAGCGCCTGCCGCAGCGCGTGTTCCGCCGTGGGCAGGTCGTCCAGCTGGCGCGCGACGACGGCCAGGTTGTTCCAGTATTCGGCGACGTCGGGACGGCGATCGACGAGGCGGCGGAAGCTGGCCAGCGCATCGTCGAGTTTGAATTGAGACTGCTGCGCCGCGCCCAGCAGGAGCAGCACGGTGTCGCCGGCATCGCCGGCCTGCGCCACGGATTCGCCCAGCGCCAGCACCGTCGCCATATCGCCGCCGTGATAGGCAGCGAGCATGCGCGTGGCAACCTCGGCGGTGGAAGGGGGCTTGGACATCGCCGCATGCTAACAGCGAAAAGGCCGCGGCTGGATCGCCGCGGCCTTTGGTTTTGCTGCTTCGAACGACCTCGCTTAGAACTTCACCGTCGCACGAGCCCAGTAGTAGCGGCCGATGGTGTCGTAAGTGGCGGTGTCGACGTTGTAGTTGACGCCGTTCTGGTAGATCAGCGGCGGCACGCGGCCGGTCAGGTTGTCGATGCCCAGGTCGAAACGCGTCTTGATGACCGGGACTTCGTAGCCTGCCGAGATCGAGTGATAGGTGATGCCACCCATCTGCGCGCTGGCTCCGGTCAGGAAGTCGGCGTTGAGGTTGGTGACGTGGTTGATGTAGCGGCTCTGCCACTGGGCGCTCCAGTTGCCCAGCGCCCAGTTGAGGGTGAACGTGCCGCGCAGACGCGAGATATTGCCGAACTGCTGCGAATAGGTGCCCGCGTAGTCGACGGTGCTTGCACCAGGCTGATTCGGCGTAGCGTCTACTTTGTAGGTGGAGGTATAGGTGGCGTTGAGTCCGGCCTTGAACCTACCCGGGTCTACGCTGCCCACGTCGAAATGCGGGATGGCATAGTTCAAGGTGAAGTCGACGCCGCTCGTGCTCAGGTTGCCCAGGTTCACCACCGGCGTATTGATGTAATTGACCGCACCCGCCAGCTTGCTGGTGTTGTCGTAGCGGTTGATGTACGAGCAATACGGACTGTTGTTGTTGGCGTAGCACGAGTTCAGCACGGTCTGCGCGGCAATCGGGGTGAGCGTGTCCGTCAGGTAGATGTGCCAGAAATCCAGCGAGCTCGATACGCCTTCCAGCCAGCTGGGCGAATAGACGAAGCCGATATCGATCGACTTGCCCTGCTCAGGCTTGAGCGAGGTGCCCACGGCGGCCGCGCCGGAGTAGTAGCCGGTGACCTGACCGAGCGGGTTGCCCGTCCAGTTGACGGGAACGTTCTGGCAGGCAGCGGTGTGCTGGTTGAGTTCGGCCTGGCTCAGACCCACGCATGGGTCCGAAACCGTGGGGCCGGCGACCGTGCGACCGTCGTACAACTCATCGAGGTTGGGCGCGCGGAAGACCTGCGAGACCGTGCCGCGCATGAGCAGGTCGGCGATCGGCCGATACTCGATCGCGAACTTGCCGTTGGTGGTGTTGCCCGAGGTGTTGTAGTCGGAATAGCGCACACCCAGGTCGACATTCAACGAGTACGCCCACGGCTGTTCCGAAAGCAGCGGAATCAGCGTTTCGGCATAGACTTCCTTGACGTCGATGCTGCCGCCGCCGGGCGAGCCGCAAGCTTCGGACAGCACCACACAGGTGTTGGTGGCCGGGTCGAGCAGGGCGTCGCTGGTGACGTTGTAGTCGAGCGTGGACTTGCGATACAGCGCGCCGACCGAGAGCTGCATGGAGCCGGCCGGGAGATCCCAGAGGCTGCCGGAAGCATTCGCCTGCGCCTGCTTCATGCTGCTGGTGAGCGTGTACTGCGGTGCATCCACGCCATTCTTCAGCAGCGCAGTGACGGCCGGATCGGCCTGGTTGAAGATGTTGGCGCCGCCGTCGATGGCCGCCTGGAAGGCCGGCACGTTCACTTCGTTGTAGTTGGTCTGCACACGGCGGGTGTGGCCGTAGTCGAAGCTGGCATCCCAGATCCACGTGCTCTGACCGAACGCACCGCGCAGGCCGGCATTGAGCTGATAGTTGTCGGTGGTGAAGGTATGCAGGCGCGTGCCCAGGCCGGTGAGGCGCGTGCTGAGCTGGTAGCCGCTCGTGTTCGGATCGCCGATGGTGCCCTGGCTGAAGGTCACGCCGAACGGATTGATCGGGTTGCTGGCCAGCACATTCCAGCCGTCGCCGACGCTGGTCGGCGCCGGTGCATCCTGACCACTGGAGCTGGTGTGGTTGTAGAACGCATCGCCGAAGAACGTCACGCTGTCGGCGATCTTGTAGTTGCCGGACACGAAGAAGTTGCTACGTTCCTGCTGGGTCTGGATGTAGTTGTAGGCGTTGTAATTGAAGGTATCGCCGGCGCCGCCGTAGCAGCGGTAGTTGCCCAGGCTGCTGCCGTTGCCGTTGCCCAGCGTGACGTACGTGTTGCCCTGCGAATTGAGTGCGCAGCCGGCCGCGGCGGGCGAGCTGCCCGGAATAAGAATGCGGCCAGAGGGAATGGTGCCCGAGCCCGCAGCGTTCACCACGCCGCTGGAAAGATACAGCTGGTGGGACGAGAAGCCGCGACGGGTGGCGAGCACCGGGCTGTACTTGTTGTAGTCGACGCCGGCGACGATGTTGCCTTCCTCGCCACTGGCGCCCACGGTGAACTGGCCGCCGTGGCGCTGCGCGTCGCCATGGCTGGAAATGCCATCGTTCACGCTGAGCTCGGCGCCCTTGAAGTCCTTGCGCAAGATGAAGTTAACCACGCCGCCGATGGCGTCGGAGCCGTACACCGTCGAGGCGCCTTCAGCCAGCACGTCCACGCGCTCGATCATGTTCTGCGGGATCATGTTGACGTCTTGGTTGGCCAAACGTTGGCCGTCGACCAGTACCAGCGTGCGGGTCACGCCCAGGCCGCGCAGCGATACGCGTGCCGCGCCATCGCCACCTTCCAGCGTGGGGCTCGCGCCGCCGCCGCCGTTGCTGTTGTTCTGCGTATTGGTGGCATTGCCCGAAATGCTGGGCAGGGCCTGCAACACGTTGCCCAGGGTCGGGCTGCCGTTGTTGGTGATGGCTGCGCGATCCAGCGTGACGACCGGGCTGGCCGTCTCCGCGTCCACGCGGCGAATCAGCGAGCCGGTGACCGAGACGGCAGTAAGCGTCTTGGCGCTGGCCTTGTTCGCGGGTTGTTGATCGTTGGTGCCCTGACTCTGTGCGTTCGATGCGTCCTTGTTCGTTGCGTCCTGTGCCTGGGCCATGGCGGCCGTGGAAGCGATACCAACAGAAAGGGCCAAACGCACCGCTATCGATAGACGATTGTAATTGGACTGCATGGTTGTCTCCCCGAATTCGTAGGCAAAAGAGTCCCCGCTATAGGCGCCTAGACGTCTATAGGTGTTGCACCGCTTGATGGGTTCCCCGAGGCCACTCTTTCAGGAAATGGGTGTCTAGACAAGGCCTCTTTAACAATTCTTTCGACCTAGGTTTACTTCCTACGTGGTTTCAACTGAAACCAATGTTGGCGAAGAGATCGCTTTGCGCCGCAAAACTGTCGACCTCGACGAAACCCGCCAGCCCAACACCGACCAGGCGATAGCGTGTTTCCGCCGGTTTTTCCACGCGGTCGCGCAGCGCGCAGGCGATCTCGGCGACGTCGCTGGCGGAGTCGGGGCGTGAAGAAGGAGTGAAGCTGCGGGTCAGCGTCTGGAAGTCCGACGTCTTGAGCTTGAGCACGACTGTCCGCGCTACCCGCGCGTGCTCTCCGGAAGCCTCACGCTCGTGCGCGGCCCAGGCCTTCTCTGCGAGTCGGCGGATATGAGGTGCGATTTCGTCCAGCGGCAGGTCGTGCTCGAACGTGTCTTCGGCCGATACCTGCAGGGTAGGACGATCCGGTTGCACGGCGTGGTCGTCGATGCCCAGCGAGAGTTCATGCAGGCGCCGTCCCCAGCGGCCGAAGCGCTGCTCCAGCTCCATCGCGCCGCGTTGCCGGAGATCGCCTACGGTGGCGATGCCCAGCTCCGTCAGCTTGGCCTCCATCACCTTGCCTACGCCGGGCAACCGTCCAACGGGCAGGGGCGCGAGGAATGCCTCCACCTGATGAGGGCGGATCACGAAAATCCCATCAGGCTTGCGCCAGTCTGACGCGATCTTGGCGAGAAACTTGTTGGGCGCCACGCCGGCCGAGGCGGTGAGCTGGGTCTCTTCGCGGATGGCGGCCCGGATCGCCTCCGCCGTTGCTGTTGCCGAGGGCAGCTGGGTGTGGGTGCTGGTGACGTCGAGGTAGGCCTCGTCGAGCGACAGCGGCTCGATCAGCTCGGTGTGCCGCGCGAAGATCTCGCGCACCTGCCGCGACACCGCCTTGTAGCGGCCGAAATCGGGCGGCACGAAGATCGCCTGGGGACACAGCCGTTCCGCACGCACGGCAGGCATCGCCGAGCGCACGCCGAACTTGCGCGCTTCATAGCTCGCGGCACAGACCACCGAGCGCGCACCGCGCCACGCCACCACCACCGGCTTGCCGCGCAACGAGGGATCGTCGCGCTGCTCCACCGACGCGTAGAACGCGTCCATGTCCACATGGATGATCTTGCGGGGTGGCGGCACAGCGACGAGAGCGGTGAGGGGAGGGCATAGTCAAGCACGAAACGGCGTCGCTGCGTGTGGCTTGTCGCGCACAGGGTGCGCTCCCGCAAAGGAGGATCGCATCATCTGTGGGAGCGCACCCTGTGCGCGACTGGTATACCTCACTGCCACAACGCCTGCAGGCTCTCCTCGATGCGCTCCTCCTCAAACTCGACGAAGCGATTGAGCTCGAAGGTGTCGAGACGGAAGCGCTGCGCCGCGGTGAAGAAGGCCATCAGCGAGAGGATGCGCTGCGGGTTGCGCGCCCACGGCGGCACATAGACGGCACGCGCGATCAGCCCGTCGTGCAGATACGGGCTCAGCGTGATGACGTCGGAAGTGGTGACGCGCCCGGCGAACAACATCGGCAGCATTTCCGCATGCCCCGCCTGCAGCACCTTGCGGATGAACACGTAGACGATCATCACGCCTTCCAGGTAAGCGCCGTCCTTGGTGAAGCAGATGCGGCCCTTCGGATCGCCGCCGCGGAAGATGCGTGCGGCGCTCTGGTAGCTCTCGGTGGGCGATTGTCCGGCGTCCAGGAAACCGCGGAACACCTCGATGAAGTCCGCGCCGTCCAGGGCGTTCTTCACCGCCACCACGCGCAAGGCGATGCGGCGCAGCCGGTTCAGGTCGATCGCGCCGGTGATGATCTCCGAGAACGTGGCCAGTCCTTCCTGCGTGCGCGTGGTGCGCGGCGAACCCAGGCCCAGCGATTTGAAGTACGGCTGATGCTTGCCGTTGAGTAGCGTGGCGGTATGCACGAACGCCTCGTGTTCGGTGAGCTGCTCCAGGTCGAGCGCGGAGAACAGCGCGGTCGAGCGCAGGTTGATGCTCTTGCTGCCCGCCGTTGCCTTCGACGGCAGCTCCGGGTCGAGCAGCACTTCGACCTTGTCCTTGTCGAAGAACGGGCCGAGCCGCTCGCGCAGGCGCTGGGCGAATTCCTCGGCGGGAATATCGGCGGCGACGCGCGGGATCTCCTCGCGGTTGATCAGGTCGTCGCTGATGGCGAGCAGGTCCCTGGCGGCATCGACGGCATTGGAGGTCTGGCTGCGATACGTCGTGTCGGGCCGGCCATACAACGCCGTGGAGCACTGCGTGAAGCGCTCGGTGCCGATGTTCATCAGCATCTGCGCGGCCGTGCGATAGCTCCACGCGGTCTTGAACAGCCAGTCGCCGATGGGGTGGCCGCGATCGACCTTGTCCATCAGGGTCTTCAGCGCAGCCGCTTCGCCGCTCAGGTCCGGATGGCGCAGCGGCGGCTGCGGCAACACCGGATTGCCCTTGGCCCAGGAGGCCATGAAGGTCGCCTCCATCGAGGCCGGCCAGTCGATGGCCTTCAGTACGCGGATCTTCTTGCCGATCGCGAGCAGCTGGCGATCGCATTCGAGCAAGGGGCCGAGGGTCTTGTCGTCCTCGGGGCGAAGGGCGCTTGCGACGGTGCTCATGACGCCTCCTCAGGGCTGGCCGGGGCGCATGGCCAGCGTTGCAGCGACGGGAACCGGCACTTTGCCCGCACCGCCGTGATGTAACGGCGAAGGTTCGCCCGCGCGCACGAAAAAAAGGGTCTCGCTCCAGCAGGTTGCAGCGGGATGTCGAAGAGTGGGGCGCAGTCCGCTATCGTCCGTGATTCGTATCCGTCGCGTAGGAAGCCGTGCCGCCCCATGACCGCTGAGACTTCTTCCGCGTATCTGCGCCGCCTGGGCACCTGGGACGCGGCGGCCATCGTCATCGGCGGCGTGATTGGCGCCGGCATTTTCCGCAGTGCGTCCACCGTGGCCGAGCGCACCTCCTCGGGCACGCAATTGCTCACGCTGTGGGCCATCGGTGGCCTGCTCACGCTGGCCGGCGTGCTCTGCTACGCGGAGCTGGGTGCGCGCAGGCCGCAGGCCGGTGGCGTCTACATCTATCTGCGCGAGGCCTATGGCCAGCTGCCGGCCTTCCTGTTCGGCTGGACCATGGCGCTGATCAATTACCCCGGCAGCGTGGCGGCGGTGGCCACCACCTTTGCCGATTACTTGTGCACCGCGATCGGGCTGTCGCCGCACCTGTGGGTGAAGCCGGTGGCGGCCGGTGCCATCGCGTTCATCGTGGGCGTCAATTTCTTCGGCATTCGCGCGGGCTCGCGCATGTTGAACGTGTTCACGCTGTTGAAGCTGTCGGCCATCGCCCTGGTGGTGATCGCGGGCGTGATCCTGGCGCATGGCCAGTTCGGCAACGTGCTCGCCACCGACACCAGCAAATCGCTGCCGCCCGGCGCCCTGCTCGGTGCCTTGCTGCCGGTGCTGTTCACCTATGGCGGCTTCCACTATCTCAACGATCTGGCGGGCGAGGTGCGCGAGCCGCAACGCACCTTGCCGCGCGCGCTGGGCCTCGGGCTGGGCGGCGTGGTGGTGTGCTACGTGCTGGTCAACTTCGCTTATCTCGCCGGGCTGGGCCATGCAGGCCTCGCCGCGAGCCAGGCGCCCGCGGCGGACCTGATGCGCCGTCTGTTCGGCGAAAGCGGCGCGACCCTCATCGCGGTGGGCATCGCCTGCTCCACCTTCGGTTACTGCAGCATTGCCATCGCGGGCGGTGCGCGCGTGCTGCAGACGATGGGTGCCGATGGCATGTTGTTTGGTCCGGTGGGCCGCATCCATGAGCGCTCGCATGCACCACGCGTGGCGTTGGCGGTGCTGGGCGGCTGGGCCATCGTGCTGGTGATCTCGGGCAGCTTCGGCCAACTGGTCGACTACACCACGGTGGGCGAGTGGTTGTCGCACGCGTTCGGCATCTCGACGCTGTTCTGGTATCGCCGTCGTTTTCGCAACGAGCCGTCGCCGTATCGGGTGCCGTTGTATCCGTTGCTGCCGCTGCTGTTCGTCTGCACGGTGTTGGGCGTGATCGTGGCGACGGCCATTCATTCGCCCGGAGATGCCGGCATGAGCCTGGTGCTGATCCTCGTCGGCGTGCCTGTCTACTACGCATGGCGCGCATGGCAGAGAAGGTCGGCATGATGACCTCAGTGCAAGAAAGTGCGCCGATCCAGCAAGGCGGCCTTCAGACGGCGCAGGCATACTGCCGCCATTTCCCTGCGCCGAGCCGCCGATGAACCGGATCGCTCCCCTTGCCGTCGCCTGCCTGCTGGCGCTTGCCGGTTGCCACAAGGCCAGCGACACCGACCGGGCCGATCTCAGCCATGCCGCCGCGAGTCAGGCTCCCGCTGCCAGCACGCCGGCCGCGCCTGCGCCGCAGAAGCCGGAAACCACGCTCGATCATGTGGTGCTCGATGGCAAGCCGGTGACCGTCGAAGGCATGTCGTTGCAGCGCTACGTGTTCCAGCCGTCGCCGCAGCCGCAGGTCACGGTGGTGCTGGACAAGGGCGACTGGTCGAAGGAAGGCGCGCTGCGCGTCGACATGCAGAACGCCATGCAGTGGGCGGTCACGCTGACCGTCGACATCGATGGCATGAAGCAGGGCGATCATCTGCACGCCACGGTCGGCATTCCGGCCGGGCCGCCGCAGACCCTGGTGATTCCGCTGCACGCCACCTCGCCGCGGGCGATGGGCATGCAGGCGGGGCCGCCGATGCCGTACATGTCCGGCGGCAAGCGCGTGTTCGTGGCGACCACGGTGGAAGGCACGCTGGATCTGGCGCATGTGAAAGCCGTGCGCCTGGGCATGCCGGCGCCCACGGCGGCGCAGACGCTGCTGTTCGGCAAGCTCGATACTTCGCGCGGCGATCATGATTTGCGCGATGCCTATACCGGCATCGTCGATGCGTGGGGCCAGTACACGCGCGGCCAGTGGCCCGGCAAGGTGGACACCGACGAGGTGTTGCGCGGCGGCCGTCCGAAGACCAAGCCGGGCGCAACGGCGGAGGCGCCGACCCAGCACAAGGGTTTCGATCGCTACGGCGGCCGCACCGACATGCCGGCATTCAAGGCTACTGGGTGGTTCCGCACCGAGCAGCGCAATGGTCGCTGGCAGTTGGTGACGCCGGAAGGGCACGCGTTCTTCTCGCTGGGCGTGAACGTGGTCGATGACGACGGCGGCCGCACCTACATCGAAGGCCGCGAGTTCATGTTCAAGGATCTGCCGCGCGACAGCGGTCGCTGGACGCCGTTCTACGGCAGCACCGGAAAATCGACGGGTGACCAGACCGCTTCGGCTGGCATCGCCTATCACCAGGGCAAGTGGTTCGATTACTACTCGGCCAACCTGTTCCTCGCCGATGGGCGTCACTGGCGGCAGGCCTGGCGCACGCGCACGATCGAGCGCCTGGACGACTGGGGCTTCAACACGCTGGGCAACTGGAGCGACGACGCGCTCAGCCAGATGCATCGCATGGCTTATACGCGCTCGGTGAATATCGCGGGCGTGTTCGGCAATGTCTCCAGCGGTTACGACTACTGGGGCCGCATGCCCGATCCGTTCGATCCGCGCTTTGCCCAGGCCGCGGATGTCGCGGCGGCGCAGGCGGCGAAGGAAGTGCGCGACGATCCGTGGATGCTCGGCTACTTCGCCGACAATGAACTGGCGTGGGCCGGCCAGGGTCCGCAAGGACGCTGGGGGCTCGCGCAAGGCACGTTGCGCGGCGAAGCGCGCAGTCCGGCCAAGCAGGCCTTCATCGCCGAGTTGAAGAAAAAGTACGGCACGCCCGCGAAGCTGGCGGCCGCCTGGGGCATTTCGCTGGATGCATGGGAAGCGCTGGACGCCACCAACTTCGCCGCACCGAATCCCGACGAGACGCATCCCGCCATCGCCGACGACTACAGCGCCTGGCTGCGCACGTACGCTGACCAGTATTTCCGCACGGTTGCGCAGGCCATCCACAAGCACGACCCGCATCACCTGTTCCTGGGCGGCCGCTTCGCGGTGCATACGCCGGAAGCCGTGGCGTCATGCGCGCAGTTCTGCGACGTGGTGAGCTTCAACGGGTATGCCGACGTGCCCGAGCATGCGTTCGATGCAGCCGCGTTCGCCAAGCTCGATAAGCCGGCCTTGATCACCGAGTTCCATTTCGGCTCGGACGATCGCGGCCCGTTTGGCAAGGGCGTGGTGCCAGTGTGGAACGAGCAGCAGCGCGGCGAAGCCTATGCGCACTACGTGGCCGATGCCGTGGCCAATCCGGCCATCGTGGGCGTGCACTGGTTCCAGTATGTGGATCAGCCGGTGACGGGTCGTCTGCTCGATGGCGAGAACGCGCACATCGGCCTGGTGGCGATCACCGACCGGCCGTTCACGCATTTCGTCGAAGCGGTGCGCGCTGCCAATCGCAAGACCGGTTACTGAAGCGCCAGGGTAATCCTGTGGAAGCGCACCCTGTGCGCGACTGCGGCGTTCCTCGCGATCGGGTGTCGCGCACAGGGTGCGCTCCTACAGAAAGCGGTTTAGGCGAGGCTGGTGGCCGCGCCGTACGCCACCGCCATCAGCACTGCTACCGCCATGCACGCGCTGGTGGGGCGGATGCGGTGCGCGTCGACGCGCGGGATAAGCCGCCACAGCACGAACACGCCCACGATCATGTCCACCACCAGCGCACCGCGCAGCAACGGCGAGGCGAGCAGCGGCGCATACGGCGGCTTCGTGTGGCCTTCGTGGATGGCGATGACGGCCACGATCAGCAGGCCGATCAGGTTCCACACCAGGCATGCCAGGTACGTGCGGTTGAACACCACCGCGCACCGCTCCACCCATCGCAGCACCGACCACGCGACAATCGCGAAGAACAACGCGCCGATGCTGCTGTAGAGCACCCACCAGAGCAGGGTGCTGATAACGGTGAGCAGGGTGGTCATGCGGCTTTCCTGTTTTCTCTATTTGTATTCGGCATGGATGGGAGATTGCGCGCTCTTCTTGCTCGTCATTCCGGCGCAGGCCGGAATCCAGTAGCGTCAGTGCAGGGTTTTCGCGATCAGAGCCATGCTTTGGCGTTGACGCAATAACCGACCACTACAGTCGCTGGATTCCGGCCTGCGCCGGAATGACGGATAGGTGGGTGATCTACACACCAAAGCGCCGCAACAACTTGTCCATCAACCACGCCGGCCCCACCAGCAAATACGCCAGATCGGTAAAGAAGCTCGGCCGGCGCCCTTCGATGGCATGGCCGATGAACTGCCCGATCCACGCCACCACGAACACGCCAATGCCGGTGAGCAGCAGGTTGTGGGCACCCAGCGTGCGATAGGCGAATTCGGTGAGCAGGCACAGCAGCACCAGCACCACCAGCAAGGCCGCCGCGAGGCGATGCGATTTCTTCCAGTACCAGGTAAACGCCAGCACCAGGGCGAGCACGGCCCAGAAACCGGGACGTCCGATCATCGGCGGCACCGGAATCGTCCACATCATGGCGATCGCGCACCACAGGATCAGCGGCACGCAGATCCAGTGCAGCAGGCGGTTGGTCGGATGCTGGTGATCGTTGCTATAGCTGTCGAGCCACGCCTGCATGCCTTGCGTCGAATCGGCCATCGATGCGCTCCGCTCAATCGACGGTGATGTCGGCCAGACGCTGCAGCGCTTCGGCGTACTTGGCCGCGGTGGCGGCGATCACGTCGGCGGGCACGTTCGGACCCGGCGCCTTCTTGTTCCAGTCCAGCGTTTCCAGGTAGTCGCGCACGAACTGCTTGTCGTAGCTGGGCGGGCTGATGCCGACCTGGTACGAATCGGCCGGCCAGAAACGCGAGGAGTCGGGCGTGAGCATCTCGTCCATCACGTAGAGCTTGCCGTTCTCGTCGGTGCCGAACTCGAACTTGGTGTCGGCGATGATGATGCCGCGCTCGGCCGCATATGCAGCAGCCCATTGGTAGATCGAGAGCGTCGCTTCGCGTACCTGCTCGGCAAGCGCCGGGCCCACTGCCGCGACCACCGCGTCGAAGCTCACGTTCTCGTCGTGGTCGCCCACGGCTGCCTTGGTCGACGGAGTGAAGATCGGTTCCGGCAACTGCTGCGCCTGCTTCAGCCCGGCCGGCAGCTTGATGCCGCACAGCGAGCCGCTGGCCTGGTAGTCCTTCCAGCCCGAGCCGATGATGTAGCCGCGCGCGATCGCTTCCACCGGCACCGGCTTCAGGCGGCGGGTGACCACGGCACGCTTCTCGTACAGCTTCAGGTCGGTGCCGGCGGGCAGCACCTCGGCCAGCGGCACGTCGAGCAGGTGGTTGGGCACCAGGTGCGCGGTCTTGGCGAACCAGAAGTTGGAGATCTGCGTAAGCATCTCGCCCTTGCCCGGAATCGGATCGGGCAGCACCACGTCGAACGCCGACAGGCGGTCGCTGGCCACGATCAGCAAGCGGTTTTCCGGCAGGGCATAAACGTCGCGCACCTTGCCGCGATGGATCAGCTCGAGGCCCGGAAGATTCGATTGCAGCAGGGTGGTGGGCACGGTCTTACGCTCCTGGAAGGCCCGGCCTGGCGGGGCAGGACGGAAAATCGGCGGTACGGCCCGGACGGGCCGCGATACAAGCCGTCCATTGTACCGGCTGGCGCCGGCGCGCGAGGCAGGGCGACCTCAAGCCGCGGCCGGCGACTATTGCGCTGGCTGCTAGACTTGGCGCTTTTTGAGCCCCGGTCTTTGCGATGGCCCAGCCGCCCCGCCGTCTAGCTTCGTTGTTCCGCTGCCTTGCCGGCGTTGCGCTGGCCTATGGCGCCGTGGCGTCGGCGCAGGCTGCCGGGCCCAAGCCCGCGCGCCTGGGCCTGTGCGCCGCCTGCCATGGCGAAACCGGCATGGCGCAGATTCCGGGCGCGCCCAACCTCGCCGGGCAGAAGCTCGACTATCTGCGCGAAGCACTCAAGCAGTACCGCGATGGACGTCGCAACGTGCCCTTGATGCGCGCGGCGATCGGGCCCATGAGCGACGCCGACCTCGATGAACTGGTGCGCTGGTACAGCGCGCAGACGCCGTCCGTGCCCACCCAAGGCAACCCATGAACTTCACCTGGACCCTCTGGCTTGCCCTCTTTGGTCTGATCTTCGGTCACGGGCTTCCCGGTGCCGTGGTGGGGGGCATCACCGGTTTCATCATCGATAGCCTGCGCCAGGGCCAGCGCCGTCGCGCTACGCCCCAGGCGGGCGGCTACATCAGCCCGCTGTTCGCCTTGTTGGGCGCGGTGGCCAAAGCCGATGGCCGCGTGTCCGAAGCCGAGATCGCCGTCGCCGAGCGCGTCATGCAGCGCATGGGCCTGGAGCACGAGCCGCGCAAGCAGGCCATCACGGCGTTCAACGCCGGCAAGCAGCCGGAGTTCGACGTCACCCCGGCCATCGAGCAATTGCGCCGCTGGGTCGGCCTGCGCCGCGACCATGCCTTTCCGGTGCTGGATGTGGTGATCGAAACGGTGATCGCCGAAGGCAACCCGCCGCCGGAGAAGATGGCCATCCTGCGCCAGCTCGCCTTTGCGCTGCGCGTGAGCGACATGGAACTGATGGCGCTGATGGCCATGAAGGGCTATGCCTGGAATGCCACCGGTGGTTCGCGCGGCTACAATCAACGCGGCAATGGCGGCTACGTGCCGCCGCAGCGCAATACCAACGGCCCTGATCCGTACACCGTGCTCGGCATCGCGCGCGATGTGGACGACCGCGCCGTGAAGCGCGCCTACCGCAAGCTGATTTCCGAACACCATCCGGATCGCCTGGGCGACCTGCCCGAGGCGATGCGCAAGCAGGCCGAATCGCGCGCCAGCGAAATCAATGCCGCGTATGAGCGGATCAAGGCCGAGCGCGGGTTCAAATAAACTTTGCCGTGACCTGTGGGAGCGCACCCTGTGCGCGACTGCAGGCACTGAATCACCTCAGGTCGCGCACATAGGTGCGCTCCTACAGGAAACCGGATCATGAGCAAGCAAGCCAACGTCATCGCCCCGTCCATTCTTTCCGCCGACTTCGCCCGGCTGGGCGAGGACACGGCCAAGGCGCTCGCCGCCGGCGCGGACTGGGTGCACTTCGACGTGATGGACAACCATTACGTGCCCAACCTCACCATGGGCCCGATGGTGCTCAAGGCTTTGCGCGACTACGGCATTACCGCGCCGATCGACGTGCATCTGATGGTCAAGCCGGTGGACCGCATCGTGCCGGACTTCGCCAAGGCGGGCGCCAGCGTGATCAGCTTCCATCCGGAAGCGAGCGAGCATGTGGATCGCACCCTCGGCCTGATCAAGGATTCCGGTTGCCAGGCCGGCCTGGTGTTCAACCCGGCGACCTCGCTGGACTGGCTCGACTACGTGATGGACAAGCTCGACCTGATCCTGCTGATGTCGGTGAACCCGGGCTTCGGCGGGCAGAAGTTCATCCCTTCGGCGCTGGACAAGCTGCGCGAAGTGCGTCGCCGCATCGATGAGAGCGGGCGGCCGATCCGCCTGGAGATCGATGGTGGCGTCACCGCTGCCAATATCGGCGAGATTTCGGCCGCGGGCGCGGACACCTTCGTGGCGGGATCGGCCATCTTCAACGCGCCGGACTACAAGGCGGTGATCGAGGCGATGCACCAGCAGCTGGCCGCTGTACGCGGTTGACGAGCCCGGAAAGAAAAATCCCGGCGCGTGAGCGCCGGGAGAAGTTTCGTCGGAACGACGTGTGAGGAGACCACACAACGGCCACCGATCCACGGCAAGAATCCGCGACCGTCAGAACTTGTGACCGGGTTTTTGCGCTTTGGTTCCCGTTTACGCGTCATCATCTTTCGATAGCGCTTTGTTAACGCACAAAAAAATCCCCGCCCGAGGGCGGGGAAGGAACGTGCCTAGGATGGGAACGGTCAGAAACAGTAGACAGGCTGCCAGTCCGGATCGGGCTCATCGGCCCCGGCGGCCGGCGCGCTTCCATGCGCACCAGCCGCGTCCATGGCTTCCACGGGTAAAGCGAAGAACGGGTCGGTCGGGTCGATATCGCCATTCATGGGTGGTCTCCTCAGTGCAGGCTCATGACCAGGCCCAGTAATAGCCCCCCGAGTGCCAAGACCACGCGAAGCGGCTCGAAGCCGCGCAGTTCGGCATTGGGATCGACGTTGGGCTGGCCGGTGGGACGCATGAATCGGGACTCCTGCAAGGACAAGCCCATTGGGCGACCGGTGCGGGCATGGGTCGGGCCCCGGATCTGGCAAAACGCGGGCAAGATCTGCCCGCCATCGGGCGCCACCTCCGAAGCGTGACCGGGTTCCACCCGACTATGGCGCGACGCCGGCCCAGCATGGCGAAACGCGGGCAGTGCGCGGGCATGGCTTGCGCGGCCTGAGCCTAGGCTTCACGCTTCCGGCGAGCATCCTAAGGAGTGAATCATGGGCCGCAGTATCGCCATCGTCGAAGACGAGCCGCTGATCCGCGCGAACTACGTCGAAGCGCTCAACCGCTTCGGCTACGAAACGCGCGGCTACGGCTCGCGGCAGGAAGCCTCCAGCGCGTTCGCGATGCGCCTGCCCGAGCTGGTCATCATCGACATCGGGTTGGGCGACGAGCCCGAGGGCGGCTTCGACCTCTGCCGCGAGCTGCGCGCCAAGTCGGCCACGCTGCCGATCATCTTCCTCACCGCGCGCGATTCGGATTTCGACGTGATCTCCGGCCTGCGCCTGGGCGCGGACGACTACCTCAGCAAGGACACCAGCCTGCACCAGCTGGCAGCGCGCATCGCGGCGCTGTTCCGCCGCATCGAATCGCTGAAGGTGCCGGCCAGCAGCGAGACGGTGATCGAGCACGGCCCGCTCAAGCTCGAATCCGAGCGCATGCGGATCACCTGGAACCACGAGGAAATCCCGCTCACCGTCACCGAGTTCTGGATGGTGCACACGCTGGTGCGCTTCCCGGGCCACGTGAAAAATCGCGACCAGCTGATGCGCGAAGCGGAACTGGTGGTGGACGACGCCACCATCACCTCGCACATCAAGCGCATCCGCAAGAAATTCATCGCCGTGGCGCCGGAGTTCGACGCCATCGAAACGGTGCATGGCGTGGGTTATCGATGGAAGCCGTGATGAGGCGTTGGTGGGTGTTGCTTGTGCTTGCGTTCGTATCGGTGGCCGGCCATGCAGGCGGCATGGAAAAAGACGCGGGCGTGCTGGTCTTTGGCAAGGCGGACGGCGAGGTTCCCGGATGGTCGATCCTGACCGATCGTCCCGATGGCTGGACCCAGGACTGCTGCATGTACGCCAAGGCCATCGGCGTGAACCTGGTCATGTATCAAGGGGATTGGACCGGCGATCCGGAGCGCGTGATGGTGCTCAATGTTTGGCCGTCCAAACTGTCCTCGCTCGAAGCCGAGCTGCAGGACGACAGGCACCATTACCTCGCGCGCGATCCCGCCGCGAAGGTCGATGCGCTGGCCATCGACAACAAGCTCATGGCATGCCGCGGCGTGCATTTCGAAGGCACCGACCACAAGGACGACCTGGTGGTGTTCTGCGATCCCGGCCTGGCCACCGGCATCCGCCTCAGCTGGTCGATGACCTTGGCGCATGACGACCCGAAGAAAGCGGAGCTCATGGCCGCGTTCCAGCGCGTGGTCGAGCACTCGAAGTACCTCAGGTACAAGGACGAAGCGGGCGCGAAGAACGGGAAGGCCAAGGCGACCCGCTGAATCGGCGCCACGACTTTTGCGCTCCCGCCCACTATCGTTCGCGCCATGAACCTTCGTCGCAAACTCCTGCTCGTCGCGCTCTGCACGCTGGCCCTGCCGGTGGCAGGCTGGCTGTACGTGCGGCAGATGGAAACCCTGTTGCGCGAAGGCCAGGCGCAGGCGCTCACCGCTTCGGCGCGCGCGATGGCGCGCAGTCTGGTGGTCACCGATGCGCCGCTGCCGCCGGCCGGCCCGGTGTGGTACGTGCAGGACGCGGCCAATCCCATCACCGTCGACGGTTACGGCGACGACTGGGCGCCGCTTACGCCATGGAGCCAGCCGCTGGACAAGCGCGGCAAGCTGCTGCTCGCCGAGGACGCCGACTGGCTGTATCTCTATGCCGAAGTGCGTGGCGCACAGCGCACGCGCGCCGACGCGGACGATCCGAACGCGTTGCGCGCCGACCATCTGGTGTTGAGCCTCGGCAAGGGCGAGCAGTCGCGGCGTTTCCTGCTGGCCAGTTCGGCGCCGGGAGTGGTCACGGCGCGCCCGCTCGATCCGCCGGTGGACGGCTTGCCCGCTCGCATCACCGCGCAATGGCAGGAAGACGGCAGTGGCTATCGGGTGGAATTGCGCGTGCCGCGCAGCTCCGGCCTGGATGCCTTGGGATTGGCGGTCTTCGATCCCGCCACGGGCGGAGACCCCGAAGCCGTGCAAAGCCGGCCATTGATCACCTACTCCAAGACGCTGTCGAAGGAATTGGGTTTGCTCGCGCTCGATGGCGTGCAGGCGCGCGTGCTGGCGCCGCAGGGCTGGCTGCTGGCGCAGACCGGCCGCCTCGCCACGCCGGGCACCGGGCCGGGCGATCAGCCCGGCTGGTTCGCCTCGCTGGTCTATCGCTCGCTGCTGGCCAACCGGGTCGACGAGGCGGAGCTGTGGACGGACGACGTGCCGCGCCTGGACGTGGGCGAAGTACGCGAAGCCAGCGCCGGCAAGCCCGCCACCTTGTGGCGGCAGGGCGAGGCCCGCGGCAGCGTGGTGCTGGCGGCCGCCGTGCCGATCGAACGCGATGGCCAGGTGCGCGGCGTGCTGCTGTTGGAGCAGGCCAGCCGCGCGGTGCCGCTGCTGGCCAATCGCGCGCTGCTCGGCCTGTTGCTGACCAGCTTTGGCGTGCTGCTGGTGGCGGGAGCGATTCTGTTGATCTTCGCCACCCGCTTGAGCATTCGCCTCGGCCGCCTGCGCGATGCGGCCGAACGCGCGCAGTTGAACGATGGACGTCTGGACGGCCCGTTCCCGATGACCTCGTCGGAGGACGAGATCGGCGACCTGGCGCGCAGCTTCGAGCGCCTGTTCGAAGTGGTGGGCGGCTATACGGATTACCTGCGCACGCTGGCGTCCAAGCTGTCGCACGAATTGAACACGCCGCTGGCGATCGTGAAATCCTCGCTCGACAACCTCGAGCATGCGCTGGAAGCCGAACACGCGATGCCGCCCGACGCGGCGCCGTACCTGCAGCGAGCCCGCGATGGCGTGGCGCGGCTGGGCATGCTGGTGCGCGCGATGAGCGAAGCCAGCCGGATGGAGCGCGCCATCGCCGCGGCCGAACCGGAAGACGTCGACCTGGTCGCGGTCGTGCGCGGCTGCAGCGAGGCATATCGCCCGCTGGCGGGCACCCGCCGCATGGAAACCGTGTTGCCGCACGCGCCGATGACCATGCATTGCGCACCCGAACTGATCGCGCAGGCGCTGGACAAGCTGTTCGACAACGCACTGTCGTTCACGCCCGAAGGCGGCTGGCTGCGGCTGACCTTGCGCGCCACCCATGAAGGCGCGGAGATCGAGCTGGCCAATCAGGGGCCGCCGCTGCCGGCGGCGATGCAAGGCCGCCTGTTCGACTCGCTGGTGAGCCTGCGCGACAAGGCCACACCCGGCGATGCGCCGCATCTGGGGCTGGGTCTCTACGTGGTGCGCCTGGTCGCCGAACGCCACGGCGGCGTGGCAATGGCGCGCAACCTGGAAGACGGCAGCGGCGTGGCGTTCACGCTGCAGCTGCACGGCATGCCGCGTCAGCGGCTCTGATTTCCTGCAAATACCCTTGTGGGAGCGCACCCTGTGCGCGACTGGCACACAACAGAGCAGTCGCGCACAGGGTGCGCTCCCACAGGGATGAAAACGATGTCGCTCTACTTCACCTCACCCAACGTCCAACCACCACCGCCCGGCAGCACCGCAAACTGACGCACCGTCGTTGCCGCGCAACTCGCCGGCTTGTCGCTGCATTGGGCCAGCGTCACGCGCAGGTGCTGGTCGTCCACCAGGTCGAAATCGGTCAGCTTGGCATCGGCCATGTGGGTGGCCGTATCCAGCACCGTGCCGATGAACACGCCGTTGTGGAACACATAGAGCTGCAGCGCAGCCGGCTGGCATTGCTCGTCGATCGAGACGGCCGCCTCGGCTACGTAGGTGTCGCCTTTGCGTTGGGCGCGACCGGTCAGCAGGCGCTCGCCGGTGAGCAGGAAGCGGTCTTCGTCGTTCTTCGGCGTGGCGGTCTTGGCCACGCACTGCGCATTGGCGACAGTCGGCGGCGCGCTTTGCGACAACGGCTTGAGCGGGCGTGGCACATACGGCTGCGCCACCGGCACGGCCACAGGTTTTTGCATCCACAGCACCAGTGCCGTCGCGCTGAGCACCACGGCAATCACCGCCACCGCCCGTCCACGCAGCAGCGGACGCGGGTACAGATAGACCAGCGCTGCGATCGCCACCAGCAACGCGACCGGCGAAAGCGGGTGCCACAGCAAGGCCAGCACGGCGAACAAGGCCGCGAACACCGCCGCGGTGGAATAGCGCCGCTTGGCCGGTGCCGCGGGAGCGGCGACGGGAAGCGGTGGTGGCTCGTGCGATGCGGGCACGCTGGCTTCCTGCAGGAAAGGCTCGGCAGGAGGGAAACCGGCATGTTCGGCAGCCAGCTCGTCCACGGGCAGTACGGGCGGCTCGGTGCCAACCGCCGCCGATTCCCAGGCGAACCAGCTTTGTCCGCCGTCGTGGCACCACTGGTCGCCGGCTTCGGCGTAACGATTCAGGGCGGCCTCGGGCAGCGGGCCGCGCACCTGGTTGTCGCGGCGCAGCCAGATCAGGCGATCGCCGTCGGGCCATACGTCGGCCTCCACGCCCATCCCGCGCAATTGCGCTGCCTGGGCTTCGGCGGCATCGGCCTCGAGGCCGCGGCGGATGATCAAGGGAGCCCGCGAGAAAACACGTTCGCGGAAACCTGCCATCTCCATGCCGAAGGCGGCGGCCAGGCGCTCGTGCACGGCGGCCGCATCCTGCCCATCAAGCAGGCGGCCGGAAAGTACCAGGCAACGGTGGTCCATACCCATCGATTTCCCCTGCGGATGCAGCGACCTGCACCGATAGCCCAAGGGTAGGCGTGCCAGCGCGGGCCGACAAGCCATGCGTGTGCCGTCCGGCCCTTCGGTTCGCCAGCCCGCTAGCCCTACAATGCTCGTTCAAGCTTGGCCATCCGGATCCCCCACGTGATTTCCCGAGACGATTTCGACGCGCTGGCAGCGCAGGGTCATACCCGCATCCCGCTGGTGCGCGAGGTGTTTTCCGACCTCGACACGCCTTTGTCGGTGTACCTGAAGCTGGCCGACGGCCCGTATACCTTCCTGTTCGAATCGGTCGAAGGCGGCGCCACCTGGGGTCGTTATTCCATCATCGGCCTGCCTGCCAAGCGCGTGTTTCGCTTTCGCGGCCACGAGCTGGAAGTGGAAGATGCCGGCGAAGTGACCGAGCGCCGCCACGTGGCCGATCCGCTGGGCGAAATCGAAGTACTGCGCCAGCAGTACGACGTGCCGCGTCTGCCGCAGCTGCCGGCCTTCAGCGGCGGCCTGGTGGGTTACTTCGGCTTCGAGACCATCGGCTATATCGAGCCGCGCCTGGCCCAGTGGGATCGCGCCGACGAGCTGGGCACGCCGGACGTGCTGCTGATGCTGGCCGAGGAAGTCGCTGTGTTCGACAACCTCAAGGGCCGCCTGTACCTGATCGTGCATGCCGATCCCTCGCAGCCGCACGCCTATACGGCGGCGCAGCGCCGGCTCGATGCGCTGGTCTATCGACTGCGCCAGAGCGGCGTGTCGTACCCGCAGATCAACCAGAGCACGGCGCTGGACGAAAGCGACTTCAAGTCCTCCTTCACCAAGGAGGAGTTCGAGGCGATGGTGGAGCGCGCCAAGGAATACATCCGCGCGGGCGACATCTTCCAGGTGGTGCCGTCGCAGCGCCTCAGTGTGGGTTTCAACGCGCGTCCGGTGGACGTGTACCGCGCGCTGCGCGCGCTCAATCCGTCGCCGTACATGTATTTCGTGGACCTGGGCACGACCCAGATCGTGGGCTCCTCGCCGGAAATCCTCGCCCGCCTGAAGGACGGCAAGGTCGTCGTGCGTCCGCTCGCCGGCACGCGCAAGCGCGGCGCGACCGAGGAAGAAGACCAGGCGCTGGAAGCCGAGCTGCTGGCCGATCCGAAGGAGCGCGCCGAGCACGTGATGCTGATCGACCTGGGCCGCAACGACATCGGCCGCATCAGCGACACCGGCAGCGTGGAAGTGAGCGAGTCGTTCGTGGTCGAGCGCTACTCGCACGTGATGCACATCGTCTCGCAGGTGCAGGGCAACGTTCGTCCCGAGGTGGGCTACATGGACGTGCTCAAGGCCACCTTCCCGGCAGGCACGCTCAGCGGTGCGCCGAAGATCCGCGCGCTGGAAATCATCCAGGAGCTGGAGCCGTACAAGCGCAACATCTACGCCGGAGCGATCGGCTGGATCGGCTGGTGGGGCGATGCGGACACCGCCATCGCCATCCGCACGGCGGTGATCCAGGATGGACGTCTGCACGTCCAGGCCGGCGCGGGCATCGTGTACGACTCCGATCCGGCGTCGGAGTGGGAAGAAACCATGAGCAAGGGCCGCGCGCTGTTCCGTGCGGTGGCCCAGGCCGCCAAGGGGTTGTGAGCATGCGCAGCGTCCGACGCGGAACGGCCTGGTCCTGTGTGCTCGGTTTGGGCAGCAGCCTGCTGTTTTCGTCGTTGCATGCGCGCGAGCCGGAACCATCGCCGGTCTGGCACGACGACGCCACCTCGCGGCTCGAAGCGCTGGCGCTGCTGCAGAGCCTGAATGCCGAGTTGCTCAGCCATCCGAGCGCCACGCTGACGCTGGAGCGTTGGTGCGGTGAGCATCACTTGGCACCCGAAGCAAAAATCATCGCCGAGCGCGTGCAGGGCGAAGACAAACCGTTGCCGCCGGAAGCGCGCAACCAGCTGCAGATCGGCGCGGACGAACCCGTGCGCTATCGCCGCGTGCAACTCGCCTGCGGCCAGCACGTATTGTCGGAAGCCGACAACTGGTACGTGCCCTCGCGCCTTACCGAGGCGATGAATCACCAGCTCGATACCAGCGACACCCCGTTCGGCAAAGTCGTGCAGCCGCTGCACTTCCGTCGGCAGACGCTATCGGCGGAACTGCTGTGGTCACCGTTGCCGCAAGGCTGGGAAAACGCAGCAGCGTTGAGCGGTTCCACCGACGCGACGCTGGCCATGCCGCAGCACGTGCTCGAGCATCGCGCCGTATTGTTCGACCAGTCGAACCGCCCCTTCAGCCTGGTGGTCGAAAGCTACACATCGCAAGTTCTTGCCTTCACTCCGGCGATGACTCGGCCATAAGTTAGATGCCGCGCCCCTCGTCTTCCGGGGGCGTCTTCGATGAAAATGCGACACCGCAGTCACTGGGGGGCTGACTGTCCTGCGTTCGTGCACGACGCATGCGATGCGCACTACCGCCGCCTGTTTCCGCTCCTGCAGTACGGACGTCCAGGGGGGATCATCCGGTGAACGCGCAGGACCACGTCAGGGGAATGACATGAAGCATTTATGGAAGAAGGGCGTCGTCGTCGCGTGCGCTCTGAGCGTTTCTGCGTGTGCGTCGATCGTGGGTGGTCGCTATCAGAAGGTGGAAGTGGATGCGCGCGCCTCGGGCGAGAGCGTTCGCGCCGATTGCACGCTGAGCAACGGTACCGGTGAAGTGCGTGTGCTCACGCCGGGCACGGCGGTGGTTCACCGTTCGTCGCACGATCTGTCGGTGGTCTGCCAGAAGGACGGCAAGCAGATCGCCCAGCAGTCGTACGACTCCAGCATTCGCGGGATGGTATGGGGCAACCTGATCATCGGTGGCCTGATCGGCATCGCGATCGATTTCTCCGACGGCGCCTCGCATCACTATCCCAACAAACTCACCGTGGTGCTGCCGTCGGCCTACGCGGCGATCGCCACCTATCCGGGCACGGGCGCCACGCCGGCCGGTGGCTATGCCACGCCGACGGTCGATGGACTGGCCAGTCTCGATGGCCGGGTCAGCAAGAGCATGTTCAATGCCGCGCAGAACGTGGCCGCCGCTCGCCAATGCGACCGCGCGATCCATGTGGTGATGGTCGACGGCACGCGGGCCATGTTCCGCTCGCAGTGTCCGGCGTCCAGCGACGTGCAGATCGAATGCGCGGGCGATGCCTGCGTGCCCTTGCAGGCGGCGGGCGTGGCCAGCAACTAAGCCGTCGGTTGTTTGTGTGGGAAGAGAGGGGCTGGCCTTTGCCAGCCTCTTTTCTTTTCAGACACGTCCCATATTGCGGACGGACGGCACGGATTAACGTGTGGATATTCCGAATCCATCGCTGGCACGAAGGCCGGCACGGAGTTTCCGCATGGTTGCTTCCCTCGTCGAATACGTCGTCGCCCGTCAATGCGAGGGCTGGAACGTGTTGCGCGACGGCGCGCCCATCGGCCGACGTGGCGTGCTCGTTCGTGCTGTGGATTTCGCCACGCACCTCGCCGAACGTGAAGCCATCCTGGGAGGCCGTGCCACTCGCGTGCTGATGGCGCGCGAGGACACGGATCGCTTGCCCGGCTGTCAGCCGTTGCGGCGCGCGGCCTGATTCAGGGCTGCAGGAAGCGCTGCCCAATGGCGAGCGCCGTGCGATAGGGCTCCGGATCGTTGCGGTTGCTGAGCAATACCACGGTCAGGCGCTGCCTGGGCCAGCGGATGATCACGTTGCGAAAACCCATGCTTTCGCCCGAGTGCCACAGCACGTCGCCGTGGATGCGCCAGCCAAAACCGTAGGCATCGACATCGGGCTCGTCATGCACCTGGTTCTGGGCGCTGAAGGCGAGTTTGCGCGAGTCGTCGGAGAGCAGGCGATGGTCGTACAGCGCAGCGTCCCATTTCGCCATGTCGTCGATGGACGAATAGATGCCGCCGTCACCCCGGGTTGCGCTGGTGGGGCTTTGGTCGGTACGCATCCAGCGACCGTTCTCTTCGCTGTAGCCGTAGGCGCGGTGGGTGACTTCGGGGCCGCCCAGCACATAGAGCAGGGTATGCGTCATGCCCAGTGGTTTGAAAATGTTCTTGGCCAGGAAATCGGGCAGCGACTGCTTCGAGGCCCGTTCCACGATCAGGCCAAGCAGCACGTAGCCGCCGTTGCTGTAGCGGTAGGAAGTACCCGGCGCGAAATAGCTGCGCGGTTCGGCGGCGAGCATGCGCAGCACATCGGCGTCGCTGATCTGCTCGGTGACATGGGCGGGCATCAGGTCTTCGTAGTCGATCAGGCCGCCGCCATGGCTGAGCAGCTGGCGGATGGTGATCGCTTCATGCGTGGCCGGCAGTTCCGGAATCCAGTGGCGAACGTGATCGTCGAGGCTCAGGCTGCCGCGCTCGGCCAGCAACAGGATGGCCGCCGCGGTGAACTGCTTGGTGACGGAGGCGAGCCGATAGTTGGTCGCCGGCGTGGCGGCTTCGTGCGTTTCCAGATTGGCCAGGCCATAGCCGCGCCGCAGCAGCGGCTTGCCGTCCTTGATCACCAGCAGTGAAGCACCGGGCACGTCGCCGTGGTAGCGGGACATCAGCCCGTCGACATCGGCGATGGCATCGCCTGCCTGTACCCGGCCAGCCAGAACCAGCAGTACGAGGAACAGCGGAACGAACTTGCGCATCGCGTCGAGCCTCATTCGAAGTGTGGCTTATTGCACGGGGACGTCGTAGATGGTGTCGGGCGTCGGCTCGGGATTGAGCGTGTAGTGCCACCATTCCATGGCGTAGTTGCGGAACCCCTCGCGTTCCATCGCCCGCTTCAGTACCTCGCGATGGGCGTGTTGCGCGGCGCTCGCTTCGGGCGAATCGGTGTTGGCGAGCGTGCCGAAGTAGTCGAAATCGGTGCCCATGGCCAACGGCGTGCAATGCGTATCGGCGGCATCGCATTGCATCAGGGTGAGATCCACCGTGGCGCCGCGGCTGTGCCCGGACACCGGTGCGATGTAGTCGCCGAGCAGGGCGCTCTTGTCCAGCTTCGGATAATGCTCGGGCTTCGTGCGCTGGTCCGAGAGATCGCCCGCCCAACGCACGAAATGCGCCACGGCTCGCGCGGGCCGGTAGCAGTCGAACAGCTTGAGGCGCTGATGCTGCGCGCGCAGGTCGCGCTCCACGCGTGCCAGCGCTTCGGCGGCAGGTTTGAGCAGCAGGCACTTGGGCGCGAGGTAGCCATCCACCGGCTTGCCGACGAAGTTGTCGCTGCCGGCGTACTTGATGTCCTCGGCGATATCGGGCGCGAGTTGCCGGATATCGACCAGGCCGGCCTGCTGCGCGGTCGTGGCCGGCGACAGCGCCGGGGTTCCGTCGGCATGGGCGAACGCAGTCAGCGCGCATAGCGTCACGCCCAGGACAAGGCGCCTAGCCACAGCCATGCTCCCGATGGAAGCTGAGGTCTTCGAAGTCCGAGCTGAAGTCGGCCTGGGGATCGATCTTGCTCATATGCAGCACACCCTTGGCATCGGTGGGGAAGCTCAGCCACGCATCGGTGTCGCCGTGATCCCAGTGCACCAGATAGCGTTGGCCGGCGCGCATCACGGTACCGGCCAGGCGCGGCGATTTGGCGGCCACGAAGCGCACGGCATCGCCTTGAGGACACAGGCTGATGGTGCCGAACCACGGGTCGCGCCAGCGCCCCAACTGGCTGCGCAGGTCGTCGACCTTCGCCGCTTGCGAGACGGGCGGCTTGGCTGCCTCGCGGGCGGTGGACGAGGCGCGATCGAGTTGATCCGCGAACCAGTTGGCGTCGTGCGCATCATTGGGCGAGGTGAATTGCTTGGTGAGCGCTTCGATCAGCACGGTGCGCGCATCCTCCGCCTCGCTGTTCATCAGGATGACGAAACCGGCCTTGCGCTCGGGCAACAGCATCATCGCCGAGTACATGCCCGACAGCGTGCCGGTATGCGAGACCGTGAACACGCCATCCATGTCGGCGATGCGCCAGCCGTAACCGTAGGCGTAGAAGCGGGTGCCGTTCCAGGCGCGTTTCTGCGCCGAGATCGGCATCGGCGTGTACGGCGTCCACACGATCTGCCGCTGCTCGGGCGTCAGCCACTGCAACTGTTGCGGGGTGGGTGCCAGCCAGTTGCGTGCCCAGCTGAGCATATCAGTGAGGCTGCAGCGCACGCCGCCCGCCGGAGCGGAGGTGATGTTGGGAATTTCGGCATCGTCGGCATTGATCACGACATTGCGATCGTGCTCGCGCTCATGCGGCTCGGCCACGTTGCCTACCGCGTCGCGATTCCAGGCCCCAATCTGGCAACGCGCGAGCCCGAGCGGCTCGAACACCTCGCGGCGCAACAGTGTCTCGTAGTGGTCATGTCCCGCTGCCGCGGCTACTTCGCCGGCCACTACGTAGAGCAGGTTGTCGTACGCATAGCCGGCGCGAAAACTGTAGGCAGGCTTGAGGTAGGCCAGCCCGTGCACGATGTCCTGCCGGGTGAAATCGTTTGGTTCGGGCCACAGCATCAGATCGCCTGCGCCTTCGCGCAGGCCGCTGCGATGGGTGAGCAGGTCGCCCACTTGCATATGCTCGGTGACCCAGGGATCGGCCATGCGGAAGTCGGGAAGGTAACGCCGCACGGGGTCGTCCCAACGCAGCTTTCCTTCCTGCACCAGACGGGCGAGCAGCGTCGAAGTCATCGCCTTGCTGTTGGAGGCGATCTTGAACAGCGTGTCGTTGGTGATCGCTTGTCCGGACCCGGCCACGCGCTCGCCCAGTGTGCGCGTGTAGACCACCTCGCCGTGGTCGATCACGCCCACCGCGAGACCGGCCAGGTGATAACGGGCCATCACCGCATCGACGACGGAGTCGAGTTGCGCTGAGGTGGGCGGGTCGGCCGCTGCTGCAACGCTGCTGGCGAGGGCAAGCCCGATCGCCAGCAGCGCCCGCTTAGCCGCCATGCACCGTGGCACGCTTGGTCACCTCGTCCCACACGCGCAGCAGGTTGCCGCCCCAGATCTTGGCGATGTCGACGTCGTTGAAGCCCGCCTTGCGCAGCGCCGCCGTGAGACTGCGTGTCTGGGTGGCATCGGACCAGCCGCCAAGGCCGCCGCCGCCGTCGAAGTCGGAGGCGATGCCGACGTGGTCGATACCCGCCACTTGCACCATATGCTTGATATGCGCCACGTACTCGTCCACCGAGGCCGGCGGGAACGCGGCATCGATGCGCTTCATGCCCTCGATATAAGCGGGCAGGTACTCGTGCTTCTCGCTGTCGAAGCTCTTGTCGCCGGCCTGCTTCGCCACCTGCGCCTGCAGCGCCTTGACCGCCAGGTCGCGCGCGGGATCGAGCTTGATGAATTCGCCCACGGCCACTCCCTGGATCACGCCACCCTTGGCGGCGATGGCGCGCAGCAGATCGTCCGAGAGGTTGCGCGGATGCGGATCGATGGCGCGCGATGACGAATGCGAGGCGATCACCGGCGAGGTGGACAAGGCCAGCACGTCGCGCACGCAAGCGTCCGACGAATGCGACACGTCGACCATGATTCCAAGTTCATTGTCGCGCTTGACCACGGCGCGGCCGAAATCGGTGAGGCCATATTCCGGCAGCGGCGTGTCGCCGAGGTCCGCCTCCGGCGTCGAACTGGTGCACAGGTCGTTGTTGCCCATATGCGCCAGGCCGACGTAGCGCGCGCCGCGCTTGTAGGCGATATCAAGGTTCTTGATGTCGTGGCCCAGCGAGTAGCCGTTCTCCACGCCGATCATCGCCGAGAGCTTGCCCGCTGCCTTGTTGGCGCGCACCTGCTCGGGCGTGGTGGCCAGGCGGATGTCGTTGGGATAGGTCTTCAGCATCAGGTCGATGGCGTCGTACTTGCGCTTGGCCTGCGACACGGCGTGCGCGTAGCCGGCGGGCGTCAGCGGTCCCTGGTCCACATAGACGATGAAGAACACGGCATCGAGACCGCCGCGGCGCATCTTGTCCAGGTCCACCTGCATCGGCGTCTGCTTGCCGAAATCGAAGCGCGCTTCGTGCATGTAGGCAAAGGGAATGTCCACATGCGTGTCGAGCGTGATCGGCGGATCCTTCTGCGCCGCCGCGGGCGTGCTGGCGAGTGCAAGTGCTAGCGCGATGGCGCCGCCGAGTAAGCCGAAAGTCTTCATGCCGTCTCCCAGTGATTGGCCGGCTGTTCGCCGGCGACCATGTCTTCGAAGGACTGCCGTTGCCGCACTACGGCATAGCGGCCCGCATCCACCAGCACTTCGGCGGCGAGCGGTCGCGAGTTATAGGTGGAGGCCATCGAGGCGCCGTAAGCACCTACGCTGCGGATCATCAGCAGCTCGCCTGGCGCGCACGCGGGCAGGGCGCGTGCCTTGGCGAAGGTATCGCCGGTTTCGCACACCGGCCCCACGATGTCGTAAGAAATCATCGAGCGTGCATCCCCGGCTACCGGCGCGATGTCGTGCCAGGCATCGTACAGGCTCGGCCGGGCCAAGTCGTTCATGGCGGCGTCGATCACCAGGAACGTGCGCTCGTTTCCCTGCTTGAGCCGGATCACGCGGGTCAGCAACACGCCCGCTTCGCCGACCAGATAGCGGCCGGGCTCGAACAGCAGGCGGCCTTCGAAACCGGCGAGCGCTTCGCGCACCAGGGCGACGTAGGCTGCCGCATCGATCGGTCGATCATGACCCTCGCGATAGCACACGCCCAGGCCGCCGCCCACGTCGATGCTGGCGATGGGGTGGCCTTGCCCAACCAGTTCGCGCCAGAGCGCGGCTACTCGCTGCAAGGCCTGCCGGAACGGCTCCAGGCTGAGGATCTGCGAACCGATGTGCACGTGCAGGCCGTCCAACTGGACATGGCTGAGCGCATCGCGCTGCGCAAACCAACGGCGCGCCTCCTCGATGCTCACGCCGAACTTGTTCTCGGCCTTGCCGGTGGAAATCTTGGCGTGGGTGAGGGCGTCCACGTCCGGATTGATGCGCACGGCTGCCCGCGCCACTACGCTCTGCGCTTGGGCGATGTGTTGCAACAGCAGCAGCTCGTCATGCGATTCCACGTTGAAGCGCAGCACGCCCTGGCGCAACGCCTCGGCGATCTCCGCTTCGCTCTTGCCCACGCCGGAAAACACGATGTGCTCCGCCGGGATGCCGGCCTGCCGCGCGCGCCAGAGTTCGCCCGCGGAGACGATATCGGCGCCCACGCCCTGGCTGTGCATGAAAGCCAGCACCCCCCGATTGGGATTCGCCTTCACCGCAAAGCAGATCAGGTGATCGGTGCCACGCAGCGCCGTCTGCAGCGACGAAACGCGATCCCGGATCGCGCTGGCCGAATACACATACAGCGGCGTGCCAAGGCGGTCGGCCAGGGTATGCAGATCGACACCGTCCCAGGTGTCATGGGTTGAGGCCGCGGTGTCGATCATGGATAAGCCTTTAAAAAAAGACGGCAGCCTGCATTCTGCAGGCTGCCGGTGGGGACGGACAAATCAGAAGTCCACGGAAACGGTCAACTGGGCAAAGCGAGGTGACTGGAAACGCAACGGTTGCTCGAAGGTGGAACTGGTGCTGTTGGAAATGGTGGTCTGCAGGTCCTGGTCCACCTGGATGGTGCGCTGCTCGTTGAGCAGGTTGTACACCGCGAACTTCACCCGCAGCTGGCCGATGTCGGCCAACTGGCGCAGGTAGGTGATGCTGGCGCCCAATGTGTACGTCCAGGGCATGCGGCCGTATTTGCCGCGCGGTGAGGATTCGTACACGCGATCTTCCGAACGCGGCGCGTCGCAGTTGGCCACGCAAATGTAGTAGCTGTGATAGACCGTGGCGTCATACGGATTACCCACGCCGAAACCGGTGATGGGACCGCCCGAAGCGATGTTGGCATCGCCGGCCACCTGCCAGTTCGGCGTGATGGCGTAGGTGCCGCGCAACTTCAACTGATGACGGCGGTCGTTGGGCAGATAGCCGTCGCCACCGAAATTCACCCATGGGTCGTCGAAGTTCTCCGTGCGGCCGGTATCGTCGAAGTTGGTATCGGAGTTCACCGGACCTTCCGCATTGCCGCGATTCCACGACAGCACATAGGACGCGTTGAACGACCACTTGTTGTCCCAGGCGCGATCCAGCTGAAATTCCAGCGCGGTGTAGGTGCGCTTGGGATTCACCCAGCCGCGCTGGCCCAGGTAGTTGCCATCCGCGTCGTACATCGCCCAGCCTTCCTTGGACGTGTCGACGGTGACCCAACCATCGGCCGTGCCGTCGCAGTTGGTGTCGCCCCACACGGTGTTCTTCTTGCCGGGGTTGCCCATCACCCAGCCGATGTAGCCGTCCGGACCGCATTTGCCGGTGGCGCTGATCTCCATGTCGTCGATGGCGTTGTGCAGCTTGCGGTAGGTGGCGTTGACGCCCCACGACCACTTGTCGTTGAGCATCTGCTGGAAACCGAGGATCAGCTCATCCTGGTAGACCTGCTGCATGTCCTTGTTCACTTCCGAACGCAGGTCGTGCACGGTGCCGTCGCCCTGCGACGTATCCACGCCGCCCAGCTGCGGGCCGAGGACCGGGATGGCGTACTGGTTGCCGTTGGCGTCGGTAAGCGTCTGCCAGCCGCCGAACGCGTAGAACGTGCGCTGATCGAGCAGGCCGCCCGCCTGCTTGATGTTGATCACGTTGGCCACCGGCAGGTAGTAGCGGCCGAGGTTGCCGTAGAGCTTGGTGGTGCCGTCGCCCTTCACGTCCCAGGAGAAGCCGAAGCGCGGCGCCCACATGTTGTCCATCTTGATATAGCTGCGGCCGGCAGCGTCCATGTTGTCGAAGCCGTCGCGGCGGATGCCGGCATTGAGCAACAGGTTGGGCGTCACCTGCCAGTTGTCTTCCAGGTAGAACGCGTCGTTGGTGGTGTCGAAGTTGCCCGCGATCTCGTAACGGCGGGCGCGCACATAGCCGTTGTAGCCCGGCGGAATCACGCCGCCGCCATTGGGATTGGGAATGGTCGAACCGGGCGTGGCGGCGTACACGTTGTAGTAGATCGCGCCGGGGCCGGGATAATGGCGGCTGTAGATCGAATCGTCGTCTTCGTGGTCGTAGCCGAAGCGAAGCAGATGATCCTCCAGCTTCCATTCGAAGTCGGCACGGCCTTCCTTGCGCTTGTCGTTGCGCTTCTCCACCGCGGTATTGGTGGTGCAGCCCAACGGCACGCCCGGCTTCGGCACCGCGTTTTCGGCGGCGACCGGGTTGCAGTCCAGGTCGGTCAGCGCCCGGTTGAACGACCCGCGCTTGTTCTCGCCGTACAACACCTTCATCGACAGGTTGTCGGTGAGGTAGTTGGTGTAGGTGAGCGACCAGTTCTTGCCGCCGGTGTCGGTGTAGATGGTGTTGGTCTTGGCACCGATGGTGTGCGTGTCGTAGTCGTAGTTGTAGACCGTGCCGACGTTCTTGCTCTTGTCCGAGAACGCCATCAGCGACAGCAGGTTGCTGTCGTTGATGTGCCAGTCGATGGTGGTGCCCCAGAAATCGGGGCTGGAACTGTTGCTGGTGAGCGTGGTGCCTTCGTCGTTGGTGTTGCGCGGGTTGTCGCCGCGCTGTTCGACCATGGCGAAGATGAACAGCTTGTCCTTCACGATCGGGCCGGACGCATAGATGTTGGTCTTCATCAGCGAGTCGCGGTCTTCGCTGGCGGTGAGGTAGCGGTTGCCGTTGGCGTCGTAACGATCCTCGGCCTGCGCATGCCACGCGCCCGGCTCCATGGTCATCTCCACGCCGGCGTGGAACTCGTTGGAACCCGAGCGCGCCACCGCGTTGATGACGCCGCCGGTGGTACGGCCGAACTCCACCGAATAGCCGCCCGTCTTCACCTGGAATTCCTGGTAGAAGTTGAACGGTGCTTCGGAATAGCCGTTGCGGTTGTAGAAGTCGGTGACGTTGAGGCCGTTGACGTAGATGGCGTTCTCCGCCACCGACGAACCGCCGAAACTCAATCCGCCGAACGCCGATGCGCCTTTCACCACGCCCGGGGCGAGCGAGGCCACCGCGGCGATGTTCTGGTCCACCGGCAGGCGGCGCAGTTCCTCCCGCGAGATATTGGTCGAGGATTCGGTCGAGGTGACGTCCACCGCCGTAATGATCGCCGTGCCGCTGACGTTGACCGCCGAAAGATTGGTGGCGTTGGAAGCACCCAGGTTCACCGTGGTCGCATTGCCCAGCGTCACGGTCACGGCGGTGGGTTCGGTCAGCGTCTTGCCGTCCTTGGCGACGGAAAGCGTGTATTGGCCCACGGCCAGATACGGGATGCGGTAGTTGCCTTTGTCATCGGCCGTCACCGAACGGGTGAAGCCCGTCGCCGCATTGCTGATCGTGATGACCGCGCCGGCCTCGGTGTGGCCGACCACGGTACCGTCGTTGTTGCCTGCGTGCGCAGACGGAGCGGCCATGGACGCCATGCCCATGCCCAACGCCATGCACAGCATGGTCCTGCGAAAAGTACGACTGACCATATCCCCGTCTCCCCCGGTTCTGTCGTCGTTGATGTAAAGACCGCTTATCTGTCCGTGCGCTCAGAGGCCGGCAGGAGCTGCCATGTGAAGTCGTAATCCCACTTATCGAAGTACACGTTGCCGCCGCGCCACTCGAGTTCGCCGCGCTGCGAATCCACCGTCTCCGAACGGAAGAATTGCTTGGCTGGCACGAGGGGTTGGCTGAAATCGCTGTTGAAGGCGATGCGGTAGGCATCGAGCCCACCGAGGTAGAACCATTGCAGGGCAGGGTCGTCGCCCTGCGCCGGATGCAGCTGCCCGAAGGTCACGTCCATCGGCACCCAGCCGTAGGGCGCCAGGTACAGCTGGCCCCAGTCGTGGATGTTGTTGTACTTGCCGTCGGAGAAAATGAAACCGGATTGCCAGCGCGCGGGAATGCCGTTCAGGCGCAGCAGCGTGATCAGCAGCATGGTCTGTTCGCCGCAATCGCCGTGGCCGGCATGCAGCGTGTAATCGCTGAGATTGCTGATGGTGGAGTATTCGCGCGCACCGGCCCAGGGAATCTGGTCGACCGCGGCAAACAGCTTCTGCGCGATGCGGTACGGATTGCTTTCGGTGCCCACCACCTTGCGCGAAAACGCGCGCAGGTCATCGGTGAACACGATGTGCGGCGCGCGTTCGGCCACGAACGGCGCGAGTTCGGGCGTGATCTTGGTGCGCGTGACTTTCGACGCGTCGAGATCGTGGTACTGCGCGTAGATGGTCAACTCATAGGTGACGGCAAAGGTCGTGGTCTTGCCGGCCTCGGCCTTCTTCTCCAGATAGGCCGTGCGTTGCATGGTCTCTGCGGGCGCGACCTTCGCACCGGAGGGCTGGCTGTCGACCAGGTGCACGCCCTCCTGCTGTCCCGGCAGTTCGCGCGGGAACGGCAGCCACGCACGTATCGTCTCGCCCGCGGGCACGGCATCGGCATTGACGGTGACGGTTTCGGTGACCCGCACGTGGTTGGGCGTGACGCTGCTGCGCTGTGTGGCGAGCGCTTCGCGGCGCGCGGCGCGGTGGTGATCGTTGAGCGTCTCCATCGGATCGTCGTTGGCCGGTGCCGGATGCGCGCGGCGTGCGGCGGCTTCCTTGCTGAGCAGGAACAGGTTGTTCGGCGCGCGCTTGAAGTAGAGCGTGCGGCCGTCGATGACCTGGCGCTCGATCAGCCCCTGGCTGTCCCAGCGGGCGAATTCGGCGTCGGTGAGGTCCGGGATCTGCTTGCGTACTTTCGCCTTGGCGGCGTCGGTGTCGAGCGTGAAATCGATCAGGATGCGGCGCATGCGCTCGCGCTGGAACAGCAGCGCGTCGCGGGCTTCCGCTGACAGCCCCGGCTGGGCGAGTGCCTTGGTGATATCCGCTTCGGCCGAGCTGAATTGCCCCGCGTCGATCAGCGCAGTGGCATGCTGCGCAGGGGAGGTGGCCGCTGCTGATGCGATACCGGCGACCAGCAGACAGGCAAGCGCTGTCGCCAGCGAAAGTCGCCGACGTCGCAAGGATGAGATGGGTCCGACCGTCTGCACCTGCCACTTCCCCGTAAGAAAAAGCGAAGTCGCTGTGTAGCACGCTTGCAATCGACGGTCAATAATTTATGCTTCAATCGAATTTCGCCCGAATCAGATATTCCTGGGCGGCTGCGATTGGGGAATCTGAGGGGACGCATGATCCATACGGCCTGGCCTTATCTCGCTGTGATGTTGCTTGCAGCGGGCCTGTTTCCCGCGCTGGAACGGCGCTTCCGCTGGCGTTTCTTCGAGGTCCTGCCGCCGATCGTGCTCACCTACCTGCTGGTGACGGCGCTGGCGGTCACCGGCTTGTGGCAGGTCAACGAAGAGATCCGCGCCACCCAGAGCATGCTGATCGAGCACCTGGTGCCCGCGCTGCTGTTCCTGCTGATGATCAATTGCGACCTGCGCGCGATCTACCGCCTGGGGCCGCGGGTCCTTGCGGTGTTCTTCGTCACCGTGGTCTGCCTGTTCATTGCTTTCGTAGGCACCTTCCTGATCTTCCGCGGCTGGCTGAAGGGAGATGCCTGGCAGCCACTGGCAGCGCTTTCCGGCAGCTGGATCGGCGGAACCGCCAACATGGTGGCGGTGAAGCAGGCCATCGGCATGCCCGATCGCCTGCTGGCGTTTTCGTTGCTCACTGACGCGCTGTGCTACTCGATGTGGGTGGTGGTGCTGTTCGGACTCGGCCGTGTCGCCACCCAATTCAATCGCTGGACGCGTGCCACCTCCAGTGCGGACATGGTGGTGGAGGAAACCCGCAGCCACGGCCCGACCACTTCGGACAACGTGCTGCTCTGGCTGGGCATGGCCCTGCTGGTGGGAGCGCTGTCGGCGTGGCTTGCCGGAAGGCTGCCGGTTTCGGACATGGTGTCGCCGACCACCTGGACGATCATGCTAGCCACGGCCTTCGGCCTGGTTGCCGCGCACACGCCGCTGGCGCGTTTCGCCGGAGCCAGCACGATCTCCAGCGCCATGCTGATCAGCGTGGTGGCGATCCTGGCCTCGCAAAGCAACTTCGAAGGCATCGGTTCGGCGCCGATCTACCTGGTCTGCGGCGTCTGCATCATCGCCATCCATGCGGCGCTGCTGGCGCTGGCGGCGCGCGTGTTCCATTTCGATCTGTATCTGTGCGGCATTTCCTCGCTGGCCTGCATCGGCGGCGTGGCCGCTACGCCCATACTCGCGGCCAGCTATTCGCGTTCGCTGGTGCCCGTGGGCATCCTGCTGGCCTTGCTCGGCTATATCCTCGGTACCGCGTTTGGTTTGCTGGTGGCGTCCGTCATGTCGTCACTGGCCATTGCATAGGAATCAGCATGCGACTCCTGCCTCGCCTGACCTTGTGTCTGCTCGCCGCGCTCACCACGGCCCCCGTGCTGGCCGACCAGGGACCCGACAGCGTTCCCGTGCCACCGTCGGGCGTGCTCGGCATCAGCAACAACGCGATGCTCGGGCCGGATTTCTGGATCAAGCTATCGGCTCAGCCCGATCGCGTCCTGATCGAAAGTAACGATATCGCCGCGCACAACGCCAACCTGCTCAAGGTCGATCCGTCCATGCACGATCTGCATGCGATCCCGGCCAATGTCGATCGCGCCACGGTGACCGGCTGGATCAACGAGCTCTCGCAATATCCCAAGCGCCCGCTGTTCGACGACAAGGGCCAGCCGGTACCCGACGGCCTGCGCGCGCAACTGACCGACGCGCTCGCGCTCGATGCCGTTCCCGCAAAGCAGACCAGCCGCTACGGCATGATCGTGCGGCGCGCTGCACTGCGTACCTATCCGACCGATACGCGCGTGTTCACCTCCAAGGACGACACCGACATCGATCGCTTCCAGGAAACCGCTGAATTTCCCGGCACACCCGTACTGATCGCGCACACCAGCCGCGATGGCCGCTGGCTGTTCGTGGTGAGCCCGCGCTATGCCGCCTGGACGCATCGCGAGAACGTCGCCGAGGGTTCGGCAGTCGAGGTGCTCGCCTATGACACGCGCCTGCCGCAACGCGTGGTCACCGGCGGCACCCTCCGCACCGTGTTCACGCCGGAGCAGCCGGCCGTATCGCAATTGCAGCTGGACATGGGCGTGGCCGTGCCGGTGTTGTCCGATCATCCCGCCGACCAGCCGGTGAACGGACAATCGCCGTATGCGTCGTACGTGGTCGATCTGCCGATCCGCCAGGCCGATGGCAAGCTCGCCTTTTCGCCGGCGCTGATCCAGCGCATTGCCGATACCCAGGACACCTATCTGCCGCTGACCGAGGCCAACATCATCCGCCAGGCCTTCAAGTTCCTGGGCGAGCGTTACGGCTGGGGTCACGACTACGACGGCCGCGACTGCAGCGGTTTCGTTTCCGACGTCTATCGCAGCATGGGCGTGCAGATGCCGCGCAACACCAGCAAGCAGGCGATCAGCCCTGGCTTCACCCATCAGGCCTTCGGCGACAAGGACAGCCACGACGCGCGTCTGAAAGCCGCGATGGCGCTGCAGGTGGGCGACCTGGTCTACATCCCCGGCCACGTGATGATGGTGATCGGCAAGCTCGACGGCAAGCCGTATGTGATCCACGACACCGGCGGCATGTCGTATCTCGACGGCAAGGGCGGCATGCGCCGCGTCAAGCTCAATGAAGTGTCGGTAACGCCGCTGCTGCCGATGATGTACGACGACAAGCACACCTATGTCGATCGCATGACCAGCATCGTGCACGTGCGTCCTTGATTGCCCCGCATCCCCTTTTTCCATCGAACACAGGAAGCCTGCCAGTCCCATGAAGATCACCGACATCCAGTTCGGCATGCTGCGGGTTCCCTTGAAGACGCCGTTCAAGACGGCGCTGCGCACCGTCAACCAGGTGGAAGACATCGTGGTGATGGTGCACACCGATAGCGGCCACATCGGTTATGGCGAAGCGCCGGCCACCGCGGTGATCACGGGCGATACGCACGGCTCGATCGTCGATGCGATCCGCCACTACATCGCGCCGCGCCTGGTCGGCCAGGAGATCGCCGACCTCAATCGCCTGACCCAGCTGATCCAGAGCTCGATGGAGAAGAACACCAGCGCCAAGGCGGCGGTGGAAATCGCCATCTACGACCTGTGGGGCCAGTTGTACAACGCGCCGCTGTACAAGCTGCTCGGTGGCGGCGATCCGGTGATCACCACCGACATCACCATCAGCGTCGACTACATCGACAAGATGGTGGCCGACTCCGTCAGCGCGGTGGATCGCGGCTTCGAGTCGCTCAAGATCAAGGTGGGCAAGGACATCGGGGTCGACATCGAGCGCGTCAAGGCCATCTACGCCGCGGTGGAAAATCGCGCCTTGCTGCGCCTCGACGCCAACCAGGGCTGGACGGCGAAACAGGCCGTCTACGCGCTGCAGACGCTGGAAGATGCCGGCGTACGCCTGGAACTGGTCGAGCAGCCGGTGAAGGCGCGTGACCTGGAAGGCATGCGGTACGTCACCGAACGCGTGCACACGCCGATCATGGCTGACGAAAGCGTATTCGGCCCGATGGAAGTGATCGACCTGATCCGCATGCGCGCCGCCGACATCATCAACATCAAGCTGATGAAGACGGGCGGCATTTCCAATGCCATCCGCATCGCGGACATCGCCGGCATGTACGGCGTGGAATGCATGATCGGCTGCATGCTGGAAACCAGCATCAGCGTGGCGGCGGCCGTGCATGTGGCGGTGGCGAAATCCGCCGTGATCACCAAGGTGGATCTGGACGGGCCTTCGCTGTGCCAGTACAACCCGGTGGACGGGGGCGTGGTCTTCAACGAATCGGAGATCTCGGTTTCCGATGCACCCGGATTGGGAATCCGGGAGATCCGTGGACTGGAAAAGCTGGAAGCCTGATATGTCCCCCTTGGTGAAAATCCGCTCGGAACGCGACCAGATGTCGGCGGTCGAGCGGCGCATCGCCGATTTCATCCTCGAGAACGCCCAGCTGCTGCGCGACTACTCTTCGCAGCAGTTGGCGAACGCCCTGGGCATCAGCCAGTCCAGCGTGGTGAAGTTCACCCAGAAGCTGGGCTTCAAGGGTTATCCGGATCTGAAGTACTCCGTGGGCGAAGCCATCGCACGCGCGGACAACGGCGATGCGACCCAGGTCGCCACGCAGGCCACGGCGGCGTTCGCCGAATCCGCATCGGCCAGTCTGTGGCACTGCAAATCCGAATCGGAAGAAGAAACCCGCCACATCAATACGACCGAGACCCTGCAGGCGGTGGCCGACGCGCTCGCCACGGCGGGCGCGAACGGCAAGGTGTTCATGATCGGCCTGGGTGATGACGACATCTATGCGCGCAGTTTCGCGCTGCGGCTGTCGCTGCTCGGCATTCCCTCCGTGCACAACTTCGATGCGCCGCGCATGGCTGCCAGCGTCTCCGCGGCGGGTGCGGGCGATGTGCTGCTGGTGTTTTCCGAGCACGGCAATCATCCGGCGCTGTGCAAGATCGGGCGTTTCTTCCGTGAGCGCCGCGGCCGCCTGATCACGGTGACGCGGCACACCTCCAATCCGTTGCGCGCGCTGGCCGATCTCGCCTTGCTGGTGTCGGCCCACGACGATCGTCCGTATATCCAGCCCGTGCTCTATCAATCGGCGCTGCAGCATCTGCTCGATGGCGTGTTCGTGCAGTTGTGCGAAGGCGACGAGCAGCGGCATGTGCAGTTGCTCGCCAACCTCGAACGCGTCCAGCACATGCTGGAGCCTTAGCCCTCCCAAGCCCGGTGCCGCATGACTTCCTCCGTCCGTCGTTTCGTGAGTCGTCGTTTCCTTGCTGCCGCGTTGGCCGTGGTAGCGGCTGCGCCGCTGGCCAGCGCCATGGCCGCCAGTGAAACCCTCGCCTGGCAGTCGTCGCGCCAGATGGTGCTGGTGATCACGCCCGACTGGAACGCCGACCACGGCGTGCTGCGCGCGTATGAACGCAGCGGCGACGGCTGGAAGCCGGCCATCAAGGCGCAGGCAGTCACGGTAGGCCGCTCGGGTTCGGCGTGGGGTATCGGTCTGAACGAGCCGCAGAGCGCGGGCCCCCAGAAGCGCGAAGGCGACGGCCGCGCCGCCGCCGGCGTCTATCGCGTGGGCGACGTATTCGGTTATGCCGACAAGATCGACACGCGCATGCCCTATGAAGCGATGCAGGACACCGACTGGTGCGTCGACGTGGATGGCTCGCCGTACTACAACCAGATCGTCGACTCGAAAAAGGTCGGCGAAAAAGCGGTGCAGGGTTCGAGCGAGCCGATGCGGCGCGATCTGCACGTGGACGGCGACCAGCGTTACAAGATCGGCTTCGTCATCGAGCAGAACGCCAAGGGCCAGCGGGGCAGCGGCAGCTGCATCTTCGCGCATCTGTGGGAATCGCCCACCGATGCTACCGCCGGCTGCACCGCCATGCCGGAGCCGGTGATGCAGCATCTGCTGGCCTGGATGAAGCCCGAGGATCAGCCGGTATTCGTACTGTTGCCGCAAAGCGAATATGCGCGACTGCAGGCAAGCTGGCATCTGCCCAAATTGGGTGCGCAGCCTTGAGCCCTACCTCGCGGGTACTCATCGGTCTGGTCCTGGGCGCCGCGGGCGGTCTGGCGCTGGCGGCGTGGTCGCCCACCAACGCCGTGCACGTGGCCGATGCCGTGCAGCCGTTTGGACGGCTGTGGCTCAACGCCCTGCAGATGACCGTGGTGCCGCTGGTGTTCGCACTGGTGGTGGTGGGCGTGAATACGGCGAGCGACGCGGCAGCCTCCGGACGCATCGCGCGGCGGGCGATCGTCGCCTTCATCCTGATCCTCACCGGCGGCGCCTTGTTTGCGGCGGCCGTGGCGCCGCGGCTGTTCGCGCTGTTCCCGCACAATCCGTCGCTCACCACGGCGCTCGAAAGCGCGGTGGCCACGCATGCAACGCCCGTCACGGGTGCCGTGGGCTGGGCGGAATGGTTCAACGGCATCATTCCGGCCAACGCCATCATGGCGGCGGCGCAGAGTGCGATGCTGCCGCTGGTGGTGTTCGCGCTGTTCTTCGGTTTCGGCCTGACTCGCATCGAGGCCGAACGCCGCGTGCTGGTCGTGTCGTTCTTCCAGGCCATCGCCGACACCATGATCGTGGTGGTGCGCTGGGTGTTGTGGGTGGCGCCGCTGGGCGTGTTCGCGCTGATCCTCGCCGTATGCGCCCGCGCCGGCCTGCACATGCTGAGTGCGCTGGGCATCTATGTGCTGGTGGAGTGCCTGATCTACCTCGCGGCGACGTTGCTGATGCTGCCCGTGGCGGTCCTCTGGGGCGGCGAAACGCTGCGCCGCTTCGTGCCGGCGCTGGTGCCGGCGCAGATCGTGGCGGCGAGCACGCAATCGTCGCTGGCCTCCCTGCCGGCGATGCTGGAAAGCGCGGAACGCCGCTTGGGCTATCCGCCGCAGGTGAATGCACTGGTGCTGCCGATGGCGGTGAGCCTGTTCCGCCTTACCAGTCCCATTCAATACGTGGTTTCTGCCTGCTTCATCGCCTGGGCCTACGGCATCGATGTCGGCCTTGCGCCGCTGTTTGCAGCGGCCTTGTTGGCGGTGGTGATCAGTCTCGGCTCGGTCGGCCTGCCTGGCGCGGTCAGCTTCATGGCGACCAATCTTCCGGTGGCGCAGGCCATGGGCGTACCAGTAGGGCCATTGGGCTTGATGCTTGCCGTCGATGCCTTGCCCGACGCCCTGGCCACGCTGGGCAACGTCACCGCCGATCTCACCGCCACCAGCGTGGTGGCCCGTCAATCCGCACGAGAAACATCCAAGTCATGAGCACGCTGCACGACGCCGACGTCATTGTGATTGGAGCCGGCATGGCTGGCGCTTCCGTGGCCTACTTCATGGCGCCGCATGCACGCGTGCTGGTGCTGGAACGCGAAGAGCACGCGGGTGTGCATTCCACCGGCCGCTCGGCCGCGTTGTTCTCCGAGACTTACGGTTCGGCGCAGGTGCGCGCACTGACACGCGCAGCCCGGCGCTTCTTCGATCATCCGCCGGAAGGTTTCGCGGGCCACCCGATCCTGTCGCCACGCGGTTCGGTGAGCATCGGCACCGTCGATCACATCGAAAAAGTACATGCACTGCATGCCGAGATGGCGCCGCGCACCCAGGGCCTGCGCGTGGTGGACGCCGCCTGGCTGCTGGAGACCGTGCCGGTACTGCGACCGGAGGCTGCCCAGATCGGGTTGTACGAACCCGGTGCCGCCGATATCGACGTCAACGAGTTGCATCAGGGCTTCCTGCGCGGCCTGCGTGCGCGTGGCGGCCAGCTGCGCGTGAACGTGGATATTCGTTCCATCGAACGCGGTCCCGGCCATTGGTTCGTCGACGCCGGCGGCGAACGCTTCCGTGCGCCGCTGCTGCTCAACGCAGCGGGTGCGTGGGTCGACCAGGTGGCGGCTCTGGCGGATATCGAACCCATCGGCATCCAGCCGCGTCGGCGTTCGGCCTTCCTGTTCGAGGCGCCGGCAGGCATCGACACCTCGCGCTGGCCGTTCGTCACGGACGTGGAAGAGGGCTTCTATTTCAAGCCGGACGCCGGCCTGCTGCTGGGCTGTCCCGCCAACGTGGACCCGGTCGCACCGCATGACGTGCAACCGGAGGAGCTCGATATTGCCATCGGCATCCATCGCATCGAAGAAGTGACCACGATGACCATCCGCCGTCCCACGCGCACCTGGGCCGGCCTGCGTTCGTTCGTGGCCGATGGCGATCTGGTGGGCGGCTTTGCGCCGGGCGCCAGCGATTTCTTCTGGGTGGCGGCGCAGGGCGGCTACGGCATCCAGACCTCGGCAGCCATGGGCGAGACCTGCGCCAACCTCGCGCTGGGGCGTCCCTTGCCGGGGCATCTGCAGGACGCCGGCATCACGGCCGAGATGCTCGATCCACGCCGCCTGCGGGCCTGAATCGGGCGCGCGGCGCTCCCCGGCAGCGCCGCACGTCCCTGCGGAACAACCCCTGCGCCGATTCTCGGCACTCATTCCATCGAGTGCTCGCTTGCCTGCGCCAGTTGCGCCAGTCGAACCGCCCCGATGCTGCATCGCCGCGACGGCCGCCGCTACAATCGGTGGGTCGGTGACATCCGCTCGTCCTTTTGGGGGTACCGTTGGGGGTATCCACCGCTGGCGGTGTTTGTCGGGTGTAACCAAATCAAAGAGTTGAGCCACGTATGCTGCTGATGATCGACAACTACGACAGCTTCACCTTCAACCTCGTGCAGTACCTGGGCGAGTTGGGGCAGGCGGTGAAGGTGGTGCGCAACGATGCGCTGGACGTGGCTGGCATCCGTGCGCTGCGGCCTTCGCACATCATGATTTCGCCAGGTCCCGGCACGCCGGACGACTCGGGCGTGTCGCTCGATGTGCTGCGCGAACTCGCGGGAGAGATTCCGGTGTTCGGCGTGTGCCTGGGTCATCAGGCGATCGGCCAGGTGTTCGGCGGCAAGGTGATCCGCGCCAAGCAGATCATGCACGGCAAGACTTCGCCGGTGCGCCATCGCGGGCAGGGCGTGTTCGCCGGTTTGCCCGATCCGTTCGAAGCCACGCGCTACCACTCGCTGGTGGTCGAGCAGGAGTCGCTGCCCGATTGCCTGGAAGTCACCGCCTGGACGGAAAACGCCGATGGCAGCATCGACGAGATCATGGGCCTGCGCCACAAGACCTTGAACGTCGAGGGCGTGCAGTTCCATCCCGAATCCATCCTCACGCAATACGGTCACGACCTGTTGCGCAACTTCCTCGGCCTGCCGCTGAAGCTCGCCGCATGAATGCCGCGGGCAATGTGGGCCGCCGCGTCAGCATCACGCCGCAGGAAGCGCTACAGCGCACCATCGAGCATCGCGAAATCTTCCACGACGAGATGATCGAGCTGATGCGGCAGATCATGCGCGGCGAAGTGAGCCCGCTGATGACCGCCGCGATCATTACCGGCCTGCGCGTGAAGAAGGAAACCGTGGGCGAGATCACCGGCGCGGCGCGCGTGATGCGCGAGCTGTCGGCCAAGGTGGCGCTGCCGGCGCATCCGCACTTCGTGGACATCGTGGGCACCGGTGGCGATGGCGCGTCGAGCTTCAATATTTCCACGGCGTCGATGTTCGTCGCCGCGGCAGGCGGTGCGCGCATCGCCAAGCATGGCGGGCGCAGCGTGTCGTCGAAATCGGGCAGTGCGGATGTGCTCGAGGCGCTGGGTGCGGTGATCGACCTGCCGCCGGCGCAGGTGGCCCAGTGCATGGAGGAGGTAGGCATCGGCTTCATGTTTGCGCCGAACCATCACCCCGCCATGAAAGTGGTGGCGCCGGTGCGCAAGGAAATGGGCGTGCGCACGCTGTTCAATATTCTCGGTCCGCTAACCAATCCCGCCGATGCGCCGAATATCCTGATGGGCGTGTTCCATCCCGATCTGGTCGGCATCCAGGTGCGCGTGCTGCAGGCATTGGGCGCGAAACACGCGCTGGTGGTGTGGGGGCGCGACGGCATGGACGAGATTTCGCTGGGCGCGGCCACCCTGGTCGGCGAGCTGCGCGATGGCGAAGTGCGCGAATACGAAGTGGAGCCGGAGGATTTCGGCCTGGCCATGGCGTCCAGCCGCAACCTGCGGGTGGAGAACGCGGAAGAGTCGCGCGCCATGCTGCTCGAGGCGCTGGAAGGCCGGCGCGGCGTGCCGCACGACATCGTCTGTCTCAATGCGGGTGCGGCGCTGTATGCGGCCAATGTGGTGGATTCCATCGCGGCGGGCATCGAGCTCGCGCGTGCGACCATCGCCAGTGGCGCGGCTCGTGCAAAAATGGACGCCTTCGTGGCTACTACGCGGCGTCTGGCCAATGCGGTCTGACGCTCACGCTATTTTCATCCCCTTTCCCCCCAAGCTTTTGCCATGACCGATATTCTCCAGCGCATCCTCACCCGCAAGACCGAAGAAGTGGCCGAGCGCAGCGCCAGGCTGCCGCTGGCGGAACTGTCCTCGCGCGTGGCGGACCTGCCGGAAACCCGCGGATTCGCTGCCGCCATCGAAGGCAAGATCGAAGCAGGCCTGCCCGCCGTGATCGCCGAGGTGAAGCGCGCGAGCCCCAGCAAGGGCGTGATCCGCCCCGACTTCCATCCCGCCGCGATCGCGCGCAGCTACGAGCAGGGCGGCGCAGCCTGCCTCTCGGTGCTGACCGACAAGGATTTCTTCCAGGGCAGCGAAGATTTCCTGCAACAGGCGCGCGATGCGTGCTCGCTGCCGGTGCTGCGCAAGGACTTCGTGATCGATCCGTACCAGGTGTACGAGGCGCGCGTGATCGGTGCCGACTGCATCCTGCTGATCGTCGCGGCGCTGGCCGATTCAGCCTTGCTCGAACTCTCGCTGCTGGCCGCCGAGCTCGACCTCGACGTGCTGTGCGAAGTGCATGACGCCGAGGAGCTGGAACGCGCGCTGGCGCTGCCGGTGCCGCTGATCGGCGTGAACAACCGCAATCTGCGCACCTTCCATACCTCGCTGGACACCTCGCTGGAGCTGCAGCAGTTGATGGAGTACGACCGCATCCTGGTCAGCGAATCGGGCATCCACACGCCCGACGACGTGGCCACCTTGCGCGATGCGGGCATCAACGCATTTCTCGTCGGCGAAGCGTTCATGCGCGCCGAGGATCCGGGCGCGGAACTGAAGCGCCTGTTCGCCGCGACCTGAGCGTTCCCATGAGCACAGCGGAAACCCCTCTCGAGCCGGCAGCCGAGGCGGCGGCCGTGCTTGCGCCGCGCACGGTGCTGTTCGATTTCGACGGCGTGCTGATTCACGGTGACGCGTTCTACCTGTTCATGCGCGACCGCTTCCAGCGCTCCTGGCTGCGCAAGCTGGGCGCCGTATTCGCGCTGCCCTGGATGATCCTGGTGGTGCCGTTCTCGCGCAGGCTGGCCGAGCGCGCGCTGGTGCACGTGGGTTTGCTCGGTCTCAACGAGCAGCGCTATCGGCTCGCGGCGGAAGCCTTCGGTGCCGGTCTGGTGCGCCGTCCCAAGCAGTTCTGCCGCGATGGCCTGAGCGCGCTGCGCCGGCACCAGGCGGCCGGCGACCGGGTCATCGTGGTTACCGGCTGCGAGCACGTGCTGGTCCGCCACATCCTTGACCAGCTGGGGCTGGGCGAGGTCGACGTGCTGGCCTCGCAGCTTCGGCCGGGGCTGTTGGGCATGCGCGTGAAGCTGCACAACGTGGGCCGCCGCAAACCGGCGCAGCTGGCGGCTTTCGGTGTTGGCGAGTGGCATGTGGCCTATAGCGACTCGGCGGTCGATGCCCCCATGCTCAAACCTGCGGCGGAGGCCGTGCTGGTCAATGGCACGCCCGCGCTTTGCAAGAAGCTGGAGCGGGCGCTGGGTCGTACCATCACCCGCGTCGACTGGTTCTGATCCGCCCACGCCCCCTGTAGGAGCGCACCCTGTGCGCGACCGGTTTTAGCGACAGCCTTCGATCAAAAGCGGTCGCGCACAGGGTGCGCTCCTACAGGGGCGGTGTGGCTACTCACATCATTGGTTCGAGGGTTGTCGGAATGTATCTCCCTTCGCTCGCCCAGCTGGCGCTCGGTAGCCGGCTCAAAGCACTCAGCGATCATTTCTATGCCGCCGTGGACGAGGTTTACCGCACCTGCGGGGCCGGGGTGGAATCGCGCTGGTTCCCGGTGCTGCGCTTCCTGTGGGAGAACGGCCAAACCACGGTGAGCGATGTGGCGCAGGCCATCGGACAAACCCATTCGGCGGTGAGCCAGCTGGCCGACAAGCTGGTCGACGCGGGCCTGGTCTGCCGCAAGAAGGACGCCCAGGACGGCCGCCGCAGCCTGCTCGCGCTGACCGACAAGGGGCGTGCCGACCTCTCGGCACTGGGGCCGATCTGGGTGGCCGTGCGGCGGGGCATCGTGAAGTCGCTGGGGGAGGAGGGGCTGGAAGCGTTGCTCAACGCGCTCGCCGCCACCGAAGCTGCCGTGCAGGAGCGTTCCGTGGTCGACGCCATGCTCGCCGAGCACGCTTTCGTGGCCAAGGCCGCGCTGGAGGTCGTGCCGTACGAGCCCGCGCTGAAGGAGCACTTCTACCGGCTCAACGCGCATTGGCTGGAGCGCTATTTCCGCATCGAGGACATCGACCGCGAGATCCTCGGCGACCCGGAGCGCCACGTGCTGGCGCCGGGCGGCGCGATCTTCTTTGCCCGGCTGGCGGGCGAGGTCATCGGCACCTGTGCGCTGTTGCACGAAGCCCCGGGCGTCTACGAGCTTTCCAAAATGGGCGTGGACGAGACCTTCCGGGGCATGGGCGCGGGCCGCGTCCTGCTGGCGGCGGCCATCGCCGAGTTCCACCGCCGCGACGGCAAGGAGCTGTTCCTGGAATCCAACAGCCGGCTCAAGACCGCATTGCGCATGTACGAGCAGGCCGGTTTCGTGCTGCAGCCCTCGGTGCGCGCGGGCTCGCACTATGAGCGGGCCGACGTCTACATGGTCTACCAGCCCGGCCGTCGCCAGGGCGCCAGCGGCAGCTGAGCGGCGGTGCCCTTGGCCTGAAAAAGAGAAACCCGGCCGAGGCCGGGCTTCTTCGTACGGGCAGGCCTGGTGGCGCTCAGCGGGTGCCGCGCACCACGATGGTCTTGCCGGCCACGTCGATCATGCCCTGTTCCTCGAGCTGCTTGAGCACGCGGCCCACCATCTCGCGCGAACAACCCACGATGCGGCTCACTTCCTGGCGGGAAATGCGGATCTGGGTGCCTTCCGGATGGGTCATCGCATCGGGCTCCTGGCACAGGTCCAGCAGCGTCTTGGAGATGCGGTTGGTCACGTCCATGAAGGCCATGCGGCTGACCTGGCGCGAGGTGCGCAGCAGGCGATGGGTCAGCTGGGAGCCGATGGCGAACAGGATCTTCGGGCATTCCTCGCGCAGCGGGCCTTCCATCAGCTGGAACAGGCGCTCATAGCTGATTTCGGCCATCTCGCAGGCGGTACGGGTGCGCACCATCGACTCGCGCTGCGCCTGCTCCACGAACAGGCCCATTTCGCCGATGAACTGGCCTCGGCTGATGTAGGCCAGGATCAGTTCGCGACCCTGCTCGTCCTCGGTGCACACGGCCAGCGAGCCGTCCACGATGTAATAGAGCGTGTTGGCGGGGTCTCCAGGACGGATGATGGCGGTCTTGCCCGGATAGCGCCGGCGATGGCAAAGCGCAAGAAAACGCTCCATCGACGCCGGATCAGGTGCGAAGTTCGCTGGTGCCTGGGACCGTTCAAAAGCCTGCTGTAGCTGATATTTGAGTTGCGCCACGTGAGATCCCGTTGATTCAAAACGGGGGCCGCTAGGCGTCCCCCGGTAGTCCAAACCTTACCCCTCCGGGCATTATGGCAAACTAACCGGCGCTGCCGGAGGTTCAGTTTTCCTTTTTTTTGCCGCATACTTCACGGTCTTTCGGACGCGATCCCTTTGTCGCGGTCCGGTCACAAGGGTCGTGGAAGCTTCATGCTTTCACGTCGAATTATCCAGCGGGGACCCTTGTAGCTAACCCGCCTCTACTGCTGGCCCCACCCCTGGCCATGGAGAGTCGCTGTGGTTAAACCGCTTCCCCGCCTGCGTCTGCAGGGCTTCAACAATCTGACGAAGGCCCTGAGCTTCAACATCTACGACATCTGCTATGCGGTGTCGGAAGAACAGCGCCAGCGTTACATCGAATACATCGACGAGCAGTACGACGCCGATCGCCTGACCCAGATCCTGACGGATGTGGCCGAAATCATCGGCGCCAACATCCTGAACATTGCACGCCAGGACTACGATCCGCAAGGCGCTTCCGTCACCATTCTCATTTCCGAGGAACCGGTGGTGGAGAAGCTGGGCCGCGACACCATCTCCGATGCGGTGGTCGCGCACCTGGACAAGAGCCATATCACCGTCCACACCTACCCGGAAACGCACCCGCACAACGGCATTGCGACCTTCCGCGCGGACATCGATGTGGCCACCTGCGGCGTGATCTCGCCGCTGAAGGCCCTGAACTACCTGATCGACAGCTTCGAATCGGACATCGTGATCGCCGACTACCGCGTGCGCGGCTTCACGCGCGACGTGAAGGGCAAGAAGCACTTCATCGATCACAAGATCAACTCGGTGCAGGATTACCTGGCCAAGCACATCCGCCAGAAGTACGAGATGTTCGACGTGAACGTGTACCAGGAAAACATGTTCCACACGAAGATGCATATCAAGGATTTCGACCTCGATACGTATCTGTTCGAGGCGCATGCTGACGACCTCTCGTTCAAGGAGCGCCAGCGGATAGAGTCGCTGCTGCGCCGCGAGATCGAGGAGTTGTTTCACGGCCGCAACCTGATGTAACGAAAAACCCGCCGAAAGGCGGGTTTTTTTTGCGCGGCGTTGCCGACTCCCCTGTGGGAGCGGCATTCAGACGCGGTACGCCACGGCCTTCATCACCATCGACGTCAAATGCATCACGCCGGGAATCGGAAACGGCAGATCGATGCCGCCGCGCTCGCGGGCGTTGTGGGCATGGCGAATCTCGTCGGCCTGCATCTGCGTGAGCACCGCGCGTGAGCGTTCGTCCTGGGCGGGTAACTGGTCGAGATGTTCTTCCAGATGCGCCTCCACCTGGCGCTCCGTTTCCACTACGAAGCCCAGGCTGACCGGATCGCCCGCCAGCGCCGCCAGCGCGCCGATGGCATAGCTGCCTGCATACCACAGGGGATTGAACAGGCTGGGGCGGCTGTCCAGTTCCTTCAGGCGATCGGCGCACCAGGCGAGATGGTCGGTTTCTTCGGCGGCGGCGTGCTGCAGGTGTTCGCGGATGTCCTCATTGCGGGCCAGCGCGGCCTGCCCGTCGTAAAGCGCCTGCGCGCAGACCTCGCCGGTGTGGTTGATGCGCATGAGGCCGGCGGCGTGGCGGCGTTCGGCATCGTCCATGTCGGCTTCGTCGACGGCATCGGCTGGCGAGGGGCGGGCGGCTTCCGGTGCGCCGGACACGGTTTCCAGGGCGCGTTCGATCCCGGACAGCAGGCGATCAAGCGGGGACAGCGTGCGTGCGTTCATGGCGATATCTCCAGTTGCTGTGCCAGCAGCGTCAGCGGATGCATGGCCGGCCACGGCGAGCCCTGCGCATCCATGCCCGCGGCGAGATGCAGGCGACAACCGATATTGGACGACAACACCTGCTCGGGTGCCAAGCGGGCGATCTGTCCAAGCACGCCGTCGCGAAGACGGGCCGCACGCTCGGGAAATTCCAGCATGTGCGTGCCGGCTGCGCCGCAACAGTGCGGCGGACGCGGCACTACCGCTATATCCAGTGACGGTACCTGCCGAAGGAGATCCTCCAGCGCCGATTCGCTGCGCGCGACATTGATCTGCGTGCAGGGAAAATGCACGGCTACGCGGCGCTCGAGCGGGCGGAACGTGAGCTGGTCCTTGCGTTGGGCCAGCAGGGTGACCGGATCGCTTACGGTGACTTCGGGCAGCGCGCGGCGCAACGTACCCAGGCAACCGGGCGTCACCGTGACGAGTTGCTTGGCACCCGACTGTCGCCAGCTGTCGCGCACCCGTTCGGCCAGGCGCTCGGCCGTGCCCATGTCGCCGCCATGCAGGTCCATCGCGCCACAACAGAAAGCCGGCAAGCGTTCGACACGGTAGCCCGCGGCCCGTAGCAGGGTGATCGCGGCGCGTTCCGCGGCTTCGTCCTCGACGCTGGCCACGCAGCCGGGGAAGAGGGCGACGCTGGGCTGGTCGGTGTGTTCGTGCAGGGGCGCCGTTGCCGCGGACGCGCGCTCCGGGGCTGGCCAGGTCTGCAAGGCGGCCCGCCAAGCCGAATGGACCGGCAGGCGATCGGCCAGACGCTGTTTCCATGACTGCAGCCCGGTGCTGTCCGCCAGGCGGTCGGCCCACCGCAGCAGCGTGGGCTGCTTCAGCATCGCCAGCAACGCCTTTGGGCGTCGCGGCGACGGGCCGATCAGGGCCCGGGTTTCCACCAGCAACTCGTCGTATTTGACGTTGGCGGGGCAAACGCGCTGGCAATTGAGGCAGCCCAGGCAGTGATCCAGATGGATGCGCAGGGCCTCCGTGGGCTCCGCATCGCCCCGGGCCAGCGCCGCGGCAATGGCGATGCGGCCGCGCGGAGACTCCGCTTCATTGCCGTCAAGAGCATAGGTGGGACAGGTGGGAAGGCACAGGCCGCATTGCACGCATTGGTCGGCAAGGGCGGCGATCTTCTGGTTTCGAGTATGTGGGGGCTTTTCAAGCGCCATGGTCGTCATGCTATCATTGCCAGCTCGCATCCCACCGGTCGGTGGGCTTGCGCGATTGATGAAAACTCCGTTATCATCTCGCGCCTTTGTTCCACCGATTATGTGAACCGCCCTCGAGGCGGCAGACCAGGTATTCTGAAATGAAAACGTTCAGCGCCAAGCCGGAAAGCGTCAAGCGCGATTGGTTCGTGATTGACGCCACGGACAAGACGCTCGGTCGTCTGTCGACCGAGATCGCCCGCCGCCTGCGTGGCAAGCACAAGCCGGAATTCACCCCGCACGTCGACACCGGCGATTACATCGTCGTGGTCAACGCCGAGAAGGTGGCCGTCACCGGTGCCAAGCTGGACGACAAGATGTACCACCGCTTCACCGGTTACGTCGGCAACCTCAAGACCATGAGTCTGAAGGACCTGCTCGCCACGCATCCGGAGCGCGTCATCGAAATCGCCGTCAAGGGCATGCTGCCGAAGAATCCGCTCGGCCGCGAGATGTACCGCAAGCTCAAGGTGTACGGCGGCGCCGAGCACCCGCATACCGCACAGCAGCCGCAGGCGCTGGAACTCTAAGGAATCAGTATGGCGATCCAGCAGAACTACGGCACCGGCCGCCGCAAGACCTCCGCCGCTCGCGTGTTCCTGCGCAAGGGCAGTGGCGCGATCACGGTCAACGGCAAGACCCTCGACCAGTTCTTCGGTCGTGAAACCTCGCGCATGATCGTGCGTCAGCCGCTCGAGCTGATCGAAGCGACCGACAAGTTCGACGTCAACGTGACCGTCGCCGGCGGCGGCATCACCGGCCAGGCCGGTGCGATCCGCCTCGGCATCGCTCGCGCCCTGATCGAGTACGACGAAAGCCTGAAGTCCCAGCTCCGCAAGGCTGGCTTCGTAACCCGCGACGCCCGCGAGGTCGAGCGCAAGAAGGTCGGTCTGCATAAGGCCCGCCGCGCTACCCAGTTCTCGAAGCGCTAATTCTCCTCGGAGAGTTGCTTCGACGGTCCGGTGCACCAAGTCAGAGCGCACCGCTCCGCAGGGTTTTGGGAGATCGTCTAACGGTAGGACAACGGACTCTGACTCCGTTTATCTAGGTTCGAATCCTAGTCTCCCAGCCAAAATAAAAGGCCCGCCTAAATGGCGGGCCTTTTATTTTGACTGGGAGTACGGGAGACGACCCAACGTTCGACAAATTTGTCCGGAACAAATTTGGACAGCGCGCAGCGCTGGCCCCGGAGCGCGCAGCGCGGAGGGGTGAGCCCCATGGATGGGGCGAACAATCCCCAGTCGTCACGCCAACGAAGCCCGCCTAACTGGCGGGCTTTTCATTTTGACTGGGAGAGTCAGGAGACGACCCAATGTTCGACAAATTTGTCTGAAGCAAACCTGGACAGCGCGCAGCGCTGGCGCTCGTAGCGCGAAGCGCGAAGCATGGATGGGGCGAACAATCCGCAGTCGTCACGCAAACAGAAGCTCGCCCTGAAGGGCGAGCTTTTTGTTTTTGCTATCGAGCGATAGAGCGCGACCCAATTCTCGACAAATCCCTACTCTAAATTGCCCCGCCTTCAACGCTCCATCAAAAACTCCAACACCGCCCCGTCAAACTCCCGCGGAAACTCGACATTCGACAGATGCACCGCCGGCAGCGTGAGCAGGCGCGCACCGGCAATCGCCCCGGCAATCAACTCGCTATGACTGGCGGCGGTAACCGTATCGAACTGACCCGCGATCACCAGCGTCGGTACTCGGATCGAACTCAGCGCACGTCGTAGATCCGTCTCCTGTACGGCGGCATAGGACCCCGCCAAGCCATGCCTGTTGCTCCCCAGCAGCGTGGCGCGGAACGGTTCCACCTCGGCACGCAACGGTTCCAGCCAGGACGCCGGAAACCAGTTGCCAAGAAACATCGCCGTGGTGCCCTGCATATCATCGGCCTCGAGCACGTCGGCGATGCGCGCGTCCCATTGATCCTGTGGCCCAAACCACGCCGACGTATTGGCGAGCACCAGACGCTCGATGCGCTCGGCGGCATTCACGGCCAGCCATTGCCCGACGATGCCGCCCAGGGAAAGGCCGACAAAATGCGCGCGCCGAACCTGCAGCGCGTCCAATAGCTCGAGCACGTCCTCGCCCAGCCGCTCCAACGTGTAAGGCCCAGGCGGCACACTGGATGCACCATGCCCACGTGCGTCGTAACGCAAGACGCGAAAGTGCTCGATCAGCGCGGCGATCTGCCCGTCCCACATGTGCAGATCGGTGCCGATGGAATTGGACAACACCACCAACGGCAATTCGGGCGCGCCATCGAGTCGATAGGCGATGCGCGCGTTATCGCGGGTGGTCAGGTAATGCAATCGGGTCATGCGGCGTCTCCTCAGTGAATGGAGGGCAGGCTAGTTGCTGCGACGCGCCTGATAAATTACAAAGACTGGATAAACACTGTCAGGGAAACTGACATGCCCGATTTCACCCTGCATGACCTGCAGTGCTTCGATGCGGTAGTCGCCGCCGGTGGCTTCCAGGCGGCGGCGCAGCGGTTGAATCGCTCGCATCCGGCGGTCTTCGCTGCCGTCGCCCGTCTGGAGCGACAGTTGGGTTTATCGCTGCTGGATCGCAGCGGATACCGCGTCGAGCTGACACCGGCAGGACAATCCTTCCATCGCCGCGCCCAAGGGCTACTGCGTGAGCTGGGCGGCCTGCGCGACCACGTCGCTCATCTGGCCGCTGGCGAGGAAAGCGAGCTGCGCGTGGTGATCGGCGATTTTTGCCCCCGTTCGACCGTGCTGGAAAGGCTTGCGCGCTTCTTCGCCGGCGAACCGCAGACGCGCCTGCAGCTTTATTTCGAGAGTGTCAGCGGGCCGCTGGAGCGGCTGCTGGATGACGAGGCGGAGCTGATCCTGCACCGGGTCGACAAGGCCGATCCTCGTCTGGAATGGATCGACTTGGGCGAAGTAGCCTTTGTCCCGGTGATCGCTCCCGCCTTGCTGCCGCCGGTACCGGCAGATGACATCGGCCCCGAACACCTGCGTCACCTGACCCAATGCGTGATGCGCGACAGCGCCCGGCATTCGCCGCCCGTGGCGTTCTTCACGCTTGAGGGTGTGCCGCAATGCACGGTGCCGGACCAGGCGATGAAGCAGGAACTGATCCTGCACGGTCTCGCCTGGGGCCATCTGCCGCGTCATCTGGTGGAGAAGGAATTGGCGGAGGGACGTCTGCTCGACCTCAGCAATGCGCACCTGCCGGGGCGACGCGACGATCTGGTCGCCGCGCGCCGCCGCGACCGCGAGCACGGACCGGTGGCGCAGCGGCTGTGGCGTTTCCTGGAGGAATTCGCCACCGATGCGCCGCTGCGTGCACATTGAGGACTCGCAAAAAAACGCCGGCTGCGGCGCCGGCGTTCGTATTTCTACATGGAGTCCGGCGAGGCGATCACATCACCCGATCACCCACCAGCACCACATCCGCCGGACGCCGCGCAAACAACCCCACGGCCACCACGCCCGGGATCTGGTTGAGATCCTTCTCCAGCGCCATCGGATCGGCAATCTGCCACCCGTGCACGTCGATCACCCAATTGCCGTTGTCCGTGACCACGCCATCGCGCCACACCGGGTTGCCGCCGCGCTTGACGATTTCCCGGCCGACCAGGCTGCGTGCCATCGGGATCACTTCGATCGGCAGCGGAAACTTGCCCAGCAGCTGTACCTGCTTGCTCGAATCGATGATGCAGACGAACTTGGCGCTGGCTTCCGCGATGATCTTCTCGCGCGTGAGCGCCGCACCGCCGCCCTTGATCAGGCGCTTGTGCGTATCGCATTCGTCGGCGCCGTCGACATACAGGTTCAGCGGGCCGGTGGCGTTGAGGTCGAGCACCGGGATGCCCAGACGCTTGAGCTGCGCGGTGGACTGCTCGGAACTGGATACCGCGCCCTCGATGCGATCCTTCAGATCGGCCAGCGCGTCGATGAAGAAGGCGACCGTGGAGCCGGTGCCGACGCCGACGATGGCACCGTTCTCGACGTAGCGGATGGCGGCTTCGCCGGCCTGGCGTTTTTCGTTGGCGCTCATGGGTGGTGTTCCAGTAAAGGGAAAAGCGTTATTCCATCGCCAGGATATGGCGCCATTCCTCGGCGCCTACCGGCATGACGGAGAGTCGGTTGCCTTTGCGCACCAGCGCCATGTCGGCGAGGGCGGGGTCGGCCTGCAGTTCCTTGAGCGTGATGGTGCGCTTGAGCTTCTTCACGAACTTGACGTCCACCAGCATCCAGCGCGGATTGTCGCGCGAGCTGGCGGCGTCGAAGTACTTGCTCTTGGGATCGAACTGGCTGGGATCGGGATAGGCATCCGTGGCGACCTCGGCTACGCCGACGACGCCCGGTTCGGCGCAATTGGAGTGGTAGAAGAAAACCTTGTCGCCAATGCGCATGCCGTCGCGCATGAAGTTGCGCGCCTGGTAGTTGCGCACGCCGTCCCAGTGTTCCTGGCCCTTGCGCTTGAGGTCGTCGATGGAAAAGGCATCCGGTTCCGACTTCATCAGCCAGTACTGAGTCGTCTTGCTCATGCGTGCGCTTCTCCGTCTTCACCGGTGGCGTGGCAGTCGATCAGTTCGCGATCGGTGGCGATGAAATCGAGCGGCACGTCCCATGCCTGCTCGTCGATCTCGGGCAGTTCCTGGAACGCATAAGCGATGCCAACCAGCAGCGGTTCGGTCGGCCGGACCTGCTCGTTGAGGAAGGCGAACGCGCGGTCATAGTAGCCGCCGCCGGTGCCCAGCCGGTTGCCGCGGCGGTCGAAGGCCGTCACGGGCACCAGCACCAGGTCGAGCTGGAAGGGTTCCAGCAATTCGCGCGGCGCGCTAGGTTCAGGAATGCCGTAGCGGTTGGGCGCAACGTCCTCGCCTGCCTGCCACGGCGCGAAGCGCAGCGCATGGCGGGGGCCGATCACCGGCAGCAGGAATTCCTGGCCGCGGGTGGCCAGCGGCGGAATGATCAGGTTCAGCGGCAGCTCGCCGTTGCAGGCCCAGTAGCCGGCCACGCGGGCGTCGGTGAGGTATTCCGGGAGTTGCTCCAGGCTGCGTCGCAGCCCCTGGGCGCCGGCAATGCGCTGCGCGGGCGTGAGGGCGCGGCGTTGTTCGGCCAGTTGCCGGCGTACTTCGCGCCGCTGGGCGTTGGCGTCCACGTTCGCGTCTCCTGCTGTGCGAGCGGCCCTTGGACTTGCGGCGCCTTTCGGCGCCGCAAGTTCGGGAATAGGTGGCGTTAACCGCGATGCCGCTGCCCACCGAACGACCTTGATCCACGATGGATCAGGTGGGAGGGCGACATGGTCTCGAGGCTTTCCGCACGCGGCGGACATGCACAACAACCGATGAAAAGCCGACCCGGGGCCGTATTTAGGAACAAGGCAAATGTAAGAGTGTGCTGGCGCACACCGCAGATAACGCCGTGACTATTTTATGTGGGCGTCGAGTGCCGCTTCAAGCTTGCGACGCAGTGCAGTAATACCGTCAGTCACGCTCTGATCAGAGCCGGTGTGCTGCTTGCGCAGCGCCAGGAACTCGTGCGTGACGCTGATCGCCGCCAATACGGCCAGCCGGTCGAAGCCCGGCGCCTTCGCGTTGGCACGCAATTCGCGCATCTTGCGGTCGAGGAAGGCGGCCGATTCGAGCAGGCCCTCGCGCTCTTCCGGCGCGCAGGCGATCAAGAACTCGCGATCGACCAGTCGCAGGGCGACCGGCACGTTGGCGTTGGTATCCACGCTGCTCTCAGCCATTGTTCTCGAGCGCCTTCAGTCGCTGGATCATTGCTTCGACACGGCTGCGCGCCTGTTCGTTGCGTGCCATCAGGCCGGCCCGTTCGCTCGCCAGTTGTTCCTGGCTGTGACGCAGGCTGCGGTTTTCTTCGCTGAGACGGCGCACCGCGTCCAGCAGTCGATCGACCTGCTCGCCGAGGGCTGCAAGTTCGTGCTTGACGGGATCGGGCTTGACGGAATCGGACGCGCTCATGGGCCAGAACTATAACAGGAGGTATGCCCAACGCAGCAGGCTCGCCTACGTTTCGCGAACCAGTGCATTAAACTGCCCGCTTGTCTTGAAAGGAGCCACGCCATGACTGCGAACGAGCTGATCGGCTACGACGAACTGGACGCCGCTGCCGCCCGTCTCCAGCTGGCCGAAGATGCCAGCGGCCTGCATGGCTCGCTATGCGGTTTCCTGGCCGGAGGCGGCCGCGTCGGTCGGCAGTCGCTGGTCGAAGCCCTGCATCTGGACGCCGAGGCCGCCACGCCCTCGGCCGGCGACCAGGCGGTACTGGACCGCTTGCTGAAACAAACCCAGGCCGAGCTGGCCGATCCGGAGCTGGGCTTCGAGCCGATGCTGCCGGCCGACGATCGCCCGCTGGCCGAACGCGCCGACGCCCTGGTCGACTGGTGTCGCGGTTTCCTCGGCGGCTTCGGCCTGGCCGGTGCCGAAACGCACGCCAAGTTGTCCGAAGAGGCGCAGGAAATTCTCAAGGACCTGGGCACCATCGCCGCCTCGTCGTTCGAGTTCGGCGACGAATCCGAAGACGAGGATTCGCTGATCGAAGTGCACGAATTCGTGCGTCTCGGCGCGATGCTGCTGTTCGCCGAATGCTCCAAGCGCGGCCCAAGCAGCGACACCGTGCATTGACCATGTCGGCCGAGGAATACGCCCGCCGTCGACGCCAGTTGATGCGCATGGCGGGCGAGGACGCGGTGCTGCTGATCGCCGCCGCGCCCGAGCGGGTACGCAATGCGGATGCCAACTGGCCTTACCGGCAGGACTCGGATCTGCACTACCTGTCGGGCTTTCCCGAGCCCGAGGCGGTGCTGGCGCTGCTGCCGGGCCGCAAGCACGGCGAGGCGGTGCTGTTCTGCCGTGAGCGCGACGCGGAACACGAGCGCTGGCATGGCGAGTCCATCGGCGCCGAACGCGCGGTGAGCGAGCACGGCATGGACGACGCGTTCCCGATCGACGATATCGACGACATCCTGCCCGGCATGATCGAGGGCAGGGCGCGGGTGTACTGCCACTTCGGCCGCGAGCCGGAATTCGACGCCCGCCTGCTGGGCTGGATGCGCCGCCTGCGCCAGTTGCGCGGTGGCGGCGTGGTGCCGAAGGAATTCGTGGCGCTGGGCCATCTGCTGCACGACCTGCGCCTGTACAAATCGCGCGGCGAGCTGAAGTTGATGCGCTCGTCGGCATCGATTGCCGCCGAGGCGCATCGCGCCGCCATGCAGGCGGCCATCGCCGGCCGGCATGAATACGAGGTCGAGGCGGAAATCCTGCGCGTGATGCGTCGGCACGGGGCCGTCCCCGCGTTTCCGCCGATCGTCGCCAGCGGCACCAACGCCTGCGTGATGCACTACACGGCGAACCGCGCGGTGTTGCGCGACGGCGATCTGTTGCTGGTGGATGCGGGTGCGGAAGTGGACTGCTATGCGTCCGACATCACGCGCACGTTTCCGGTGAGCGGGCGCTACAGCCGCGAACAGCGGGCGCTGTACGAAGTGGTGCTGGCGGCGCAACAGGCGGCGATCGACGAGGTGCTGCCGGGCCGCGCTTTCAACGCGGCCCACGAGGCGGCGGTGCACGTGATCACCGAAGGCCTCTGTGCGCTTGGCCTGATCAAGGGTTCGGCGGACGAGGCCATCGCCGAAGGCAGCTACAAGCGCTTTTTCCCGGTCAAGACCGGCCACTGGCTGGGCCTGGACGTGCACGACGTGGGCGACTACCGGGTCGACGGCGAACCCCGCCTGCTCGAGCCTGGCATGGTGGTGACGGTGGAGCCGGGCATCTATGTGCCGCCGGGAGACTTCACGGTGGCCGAGCGCTGGCGCGGCATCGGCATCCGCATCGAGGACGATGTGGCCGTGGTGAAGGATGGCCATGAAGTGCTGACCAGCGACGTGCCCAAGGATGCGGACGAGATTGAAGCGTTGCTCGCTTCGCGCTGACCAGCCCAACCCTGTGGGAGCGCACCCTGTGCGCGACTGCCGAAGCGCTGAGGCAGTCGCGCACAGGGTGCGCTCCCACACAAGAATCCAACGGCTTACTTCCCGGCCGGGCGCGGCTCCTTGCGCTCATGCGCTTCATCATCCGCGTGCACCTCGTACCACATCGCATTGAGGATGCCGAAGGCGCAGGCAAGGCCGAGGCCGAGCATCCAGGAGAAATACCACATGGTGTCGTCCTCTCTCGGTTAGTAGGTGTGGCCGGAGCCGCGCACGTGATCCAGCGTCACGCGTCCGCGCACCACCCGGTAGACCCAGCTGGTGTAGATGATGATGAGCGGCATGAAGATCAGCGTCATCGCCAGCATCAGGCCCAGCGTGCCCTTGCTGGAGGATGCGTCCCACACGGTGAGGCTGGAACGCGGATCCAGCCGCGAAGGCAGCAGGAACGGAAACAGCGCGAAACCGGCGGAAAGTATCGTGCCCGCCACCATCAGGCTGCTGCACAGGAAACCGCCGAGCCCCTTCTTGCCGACGGTGAGCTGCACGCCGATGGCACCGGCGAACGCGAGCACCGGCGCCAGCCAGAACGAAGGATGCTCCAGGTAGCTGGCGAACCAGCTGCTGCCGTGCGCGACCTGCTTGTACAGCGGATTGGACACGCCATCGGTGACCACCGGTCCCACGATCGCGTAGCCCGCCACGCCGTAGGCGAGCCAGATGCCGGCCGCGACGTAGACCACCACATAGGCCAGCGTGGTCCAGCGCGCCACGCGCACCGCACGATCGGCAACCACGTGGTCGGCCTTGTAGGCCGCCCAGCAGGCACCGTGCGCCAGCAGCATGGTCAGCGAGACGAGGCCGGCCACCAGCGCGAACGGATGCAGCAACTCGAAGAAGCTGCCGTGCCAGCTCATGCGCAGGTCGTTGTCGAACTGGAACGGCGCGCCGAGGAACAGGTTGCCGAAGGCCACCCCGGAAATCAGCATCACCACGATGCCCGACGCGGTGAGCACGCCGTCCCACAAGCTACGCCAGCGCGGATCGTGCACCTTGCCGCGAAAGTTGAAGCCGACCGGTCGCAGGATCAGGGCCAGCAGCACCAGGAAGATCGCCAGGTACATGCCCGAGAACGACACCGCATACAGCTGCGGCCATGCCGCGAAGGCCGCGCCGCCGCCCAGCACGAACCACACCTGGTTGCCTTCCCAGGTAGGCTCGATGGTTTCCAGCATCACCAGTCGCTCGTCCTCGGTCTTGCCGAGCACGCGCAGCAGCGCGGCGACGCCGAAGTCGAAGCCGTCCATGACGGCGAAGCCGATCAGCAGGACGCCGAGCAAGGCCCACCAGATCACGCGTAGCGTTTCATAGTCGAACATGACGTTCTCCTCAGGCGCCTGCGTGGGCGGCAACGTTGGTCAGGGGCGGCACGGGTTCGGACGGTGGCCACAGGCCCAGGCCGTCGGGCCCCTTCTTGGCGTACTTCACCATCAGCACGGCGTCGATGATCGCCAGCACGCTGTAGAACAGCACGAAGCCGCCCAGCGAGGTCCACACCTGTCCTGCCGTCACGCTGGAGACGCCCAGCGCGGTCGGCAGCACGCCTTCGATGGCCCACGGCTGGCGCCCGTACTCGGCCACGATCCAGCCCAGTTCGGTGGAGATCCACGGCAGCGGCAGGCTCCACAACGCCACCTTGAGCAGCCAGCGGCGCTTGTCGAGCTGGCGCTTGCTCGCCTGCCAGAACATCACGGAGAACAGCAGGATGAAGTAGAAGCCGCAGGCCACCATGATGCGGAACGACCAGAACAGCACCGGCACGTTCGGGATCGTGCTGTCCGCTGCCTTCTGGATATCCGCCGGCGTTGCCTTGCGCGGATCGTCCATGAAGCGCTTGAGCAGCAGGGCGTAACCCATGTCCTTGTCGTGCGCGGCGAGGATGGCCTTGGCCTGGGCGTTGTCCTTGTCCTCGCGCAATACCAGCATGGCGTCGTACGCCTGCAGGCCGGTATGGATGCGGCCCTTGGCGTCCTCCACCAGGTTGGAAATGCCCGGAATGGGTTGATCGATCGAGCGCGTGCCGATCAGGCCCATCACCCACGGAATGCGCAGGGCATAGTGGGTGGTGTGGTTCTCCACGTCCGGAAGGCCAAACAGCGTGAACGAGGCGGGTGCCGGTTCGGTTTCCCACATGGCCTCGATGGCGGCCATCTTCATCTTCTGGTTTTCGGAAACCGCGTAACCCGATTCGTCGCCCAGCACGACCACGGAAAGCGCAGCGGCCAGGCCGAAGCTCGCGGCCACCGTCATCGAACGCTTGGCGAAATCGGTGTTGCGGCCGCGCAGCAGATACCAGGCGCTGATCGACAGCACGAACATCGAACCGATCACGTAGCCGGCGCTCACCGTATGCACGAACTTCGCCTGTGCCACCGGATTGAACATCACCTCCGCGAACGAGGTGACTTCCATGCGCATGGTCTGCGCGTTGAAGGCCGAACCGACCGGATTCTGCATCCAGCCGTTGGCGATCAGAATCCACAGCGCGGAAAGATTGGTGCCCAACGCCAGGAACCAGGTCGTGAGCAGGTGCGCGATGCGCGACATGCGGTTCCAGCCCATGAAGAACAGGCCCACCAGTGTCGCTTCGAGGAAGAACGCCATCAGTCCTTCGATGGCCAGCGGCGTGCCGAACACATCGCCGACGTAATGCGCGTAATACGCCCAGTTCATGCCGAACTGGAATTCCATGGTGACGCCGGTGGCGACGCCCATGGCGAAATTGATGCCGAACAGCACGCCCCAGAACTGCACCATGCGCTTCCAGACTTCGCGTCCGGTCATCACGTAGACGGCCTCCATGATGGCCAGGATCCACACAATGCCGAGCGTGAGCGGTACGAACAGGAAGTGATAGAGCGCAGTCAGCGCGAACTGCAGGCGTGAGAGCGTGACGACCTCGGGATCGATGATCATGGGTTGCCTGCTTGCGGTGAGGAAGAGGAAGGCGCCGGCGCGAGCAGATGCTCGATCGCGGCGGGACGGGTATCGGGGCGCTCGTAATAGGCGGCGACCGCCCACCAGACCAGCGAGATGAAAACGATCTTGGCGAGCACCAACAGGATCAGCTTGCGCGCCAGGCGACGCAGCGGTGGTTTTGGCAGGTCAACGGGAGCCGACACCGGCATGACCGGTTCGGCGGACGGCATGGACATGCAGCAAGCCCCTAGCTGTACCTTGGGGCGAGCATACGCAACCGGCGTGAAGTTGTCGTGCGGAGGGTTGACGCAGCGGCGCGTGGCCGCGCGGGCTGAAATGCCGCAGCATTTCCCGGGCATTAGGGTGTAGGTGTTTTTACCTATGGCCCGCCCGCCATCGCGGGGCGGGCCATACGTGTTCAGCCGATCAGCGCAAAGGCATCGCGGGTGAGGTTCTCGGGCTCGCCGTCGGTGCACACCACATCGTCTTCGATGCGAATGCCGCCATAGGGGCGCAGACGTTCCACGCGTGCCCAGTCGATCTCGCTGGAAACCGGTTTGGCGCGCACTTCCTCCAGCAGCATGTCGATGAAGTACAGGCCCGGCTCGATCGTCACCACCATGCCCGGCTCCAGCACGCGCGTCATGCGCAGGTAGGGATGACCTTGCGGCCGCGCGATGGTGCCGCCGGTTTCGGATGCCTGGAAGCCGGCCACGTCGTGCACCTGCAGACCGATCGGATGGCCAAGGCCGTGCGGGAAGAACGCGGAAGTGACGCCGGAGCTCACCGCGCTTTCCGCACTCATGCGGATGATGCCGTGTTCGCGCAACACCTCGGCGAGCACGTGGTGGGCGTGGATGTGCAGTTCCGGATAGCTCTGGCCTGCACGCACTTTCGCGGCAAAGCCTCGCTGCGCGACGTCGACGCTGTCGATCAGCGCCTGGAATTCGGCGTGTCCCTGGGCGGCATACGTGCGGGTGATATCGCTCGCATAGCCGGCGGCGCTGCCGCCTGCATCGATCAGGAAGGAGCGGCTTTGCGCCGGCGCCTTGCGATCGAAGTGCGTGTAATGAAGCACGGCGCCGTGTTCGTTGAGCGCCACGATGCTGGCGTAGGGCAGTTCGGCGTCGATCTGGTCGGCGGCGGCGAGGTACGCCATGTGGATGCCGATTTCGCTTTCGCCGGCACGGAACGCCTGTTCCGCGGCCCGGTGGGCGCGCGTGCCGACGCGGCTGGCTTCGCGCATCAGTTCCAGTTCGTAGGGCGTCTTGTACGAGCGATGCCAATGCAGGTAATCGAGCACGGCCTGCGGGTTGTTCGCTTCGGCGCCCGGGACTGTGGGGCACTCGGGGCCGATGATGGCGCGGCGGGTGTTGGCGTTGGGCAGCAGCGCCACGGCATCGGTGGCGTCGCGCACGATCTCGATGTCGAAATGCTCGACCCAGTAACCGCTCGGCGCGGCGGGCACGACATGCCAGTAATCCTTGGGTTGCAGGAAGATCAGCTTTGGCTTGTGGCCCGGCGTGTAGACAATCCAGCTGCCTGGGATGTTGAGCGGCAGCCAGTGGCGGAAATGAGGGTTGGCGACGAAGGGATAGTCCTGGTCGTCGAGAAACTTGCGCAGCGGCGTGCCCGACGCGATCACCAGGTGATCGAAGTTGCCCAGGGCGAGTGCCTTGTCGGCGCGTTCGCGCAGTGTGGCCAGGTGTTGGGAGTAGAGCGGGGCGAGGCGGTCTTGCATGGCGACTCCGGGGCGGCTGCGCCGGGTGGGTGGCACCGGGCGAGAGGGGAAAGGGACATGATCGCGCGGTGGGGCGGGTATCGCTAGTTTTGGGTGGGGCTGGCCCACGTGCGCCCTAGCTCGTCATCCCGGCGCAGGCCGGGATCCAGTGACGTTGCGCTTGGTTGTCGCGATACGGCGACCTGGCTCGCCTGCCGCGGGCTTCCGTCCTCCTGCCGGAGGCCGGGTCACTTTTCTTTGCTTGCCCAAAGAAAAGTAACCGAAAGAAAGGGCCCCCCGGATGACGCGCCTTACGGGCCTAGCGGCCGTCCAGGTGCGGGGTGGGTTGCGGGGTTTTTCGACAGGGCATCCTGCCCTGGCGAAAAACTGGCCCGCATCCATGCGGGCCACCCTGCGGGCTGATCCTCCACCCACCCGCCGCGTCATACGGGGCCCCCTGAGAGCCGAGAGCCGAGAGCCGAGAGCCGAGAGCCGAGAGCCAAGAGCCAAGAGCCAAGAGCCAAGAGCCAAGAGCCGGAGCTAAGAGCGAGAGCTGCAGGGCTACTGTGGGAGCGCACTTGTGCGCGACAAGCCGACGGAGCGGTACATCCATGCGTGGCTGTCGCGCACAAGTGCGCTCCCACAGAAAGCACACAGGTTCCCGCGAGCACCCGCCCCTCACCCCGGCCCTCTCCCCGGCGGGGAGAAGTGATGTGCATCGCGAAGACAAGCCACGGGCGATGCGGAGCGAGCCTCCGCTTTGAGTCCTCAGCGATTCGGGCGCGTTGCGCCGCGCGTGGAAGTACCCCTGGGGTAGCCTCCCATGGAGATCCGGTGGGACGCGCCTCGAGCGTTCGCGCTTGGATTCAACACGATGCTGCCAGCTCTTGAGGCCATTCTCTTTGGGTTACTTTTCTCTTGGGCCAGCAAGAGAAAAGTGACTCGGCTGCCGGCAGGCAGTCGAAACGCCCGCTGCGTAAGCGGCCCGGTCGCGGTATCGCGGCAACAGAGCGATACGTCTACTGGATGACCAGCCATTCGGCTTTCGAAAAAAAGCGCGCCCTGCCCACGCCGGAACGACGCGCCAGAAGCAAAAGCAGCCACCAGCGAGAGAAAGCAACCAGCCTAAACCCTCTCCGGCTGCTCCAGCCACGCATCCAGCATCGCGGCATCCGCATCATCGATCGCCACGATGCGATAGCCCGACCACACCTGGCCGGGGCTGGCTGCCGCCTCGTGCCATTGCTCCTGGATGCCCACCTCGATGCTCTGCGGCGAGCTGCCCAGGCCGGGTAGCGACAGGCTTACCTGGTAGATCGCCTCGCTGCGTGGCGGGTGCGTGCTGATCAACAGCATGCCGTTGGCGGAGAGGTTGCCCAGGTGGCCGATGGGCTGGCGTGTGATCACGTCGGTGACCACGGCGGTGAAATTGGCGCGTTTGCGCAGGGCGCGGCGCTGGTCGATGGAGGCAATGTTCTCGCTCACATCGATGATCCCGGGCGTGGTGCAGAAGTGTGGTTGCTGGTGATCTGGCGCAGGTGGCTGGTGAGGGCATGCCAGGCGCGGTCGAGCAGGTTCTCTTTCACCGGGGGCATCTCGCGCACGCGGCCGCAGGCCATTTCGTGGGCGAGTTGTTCCAGGGTCATTTCCTGGCTGCGCAGGCCGCGGCGCGTCACGAACAGGCAGTTGCCGGTGACCGGCGAATACCATGCCAGCTTGCGCTGGGTGATGCCGCCGTTGTTCGGATCGATGAATTCGAACCAGCTGCCGAACGGCAATTGGCGCAGTCGCTGGCGGATGCGGCGCTCGGGCGATTCGGGTGACGGCGGCGGGGTCGGCGTGGCGGGAGCAGGTGCGGGTGCGGCGGTCTCCGCGCTGGCGTGTTCGCCCAGTCGCTGGCGCTGCTTGAGCTTGAGCGCGAGTTCGGTAGTGGTCGCCGCCTCGCTGGTGGTGGACGCGCCCGGTGAAATGCCGAGCAGGCGCTGCGCGACCTGTACCGCTTCATCGGCATGCATGCCGATCTGCTGCAGACCCGATTCCACCTCGGCCTGCAGCAGGTTGCGATCGGCCACGGGCTGCTGGCTCAGCAGCTGATCGGTGATGCGCAGACGATGCGAAAACGCTTCGCTGTCCTCACCGTGACGCAGCAAAGTAAGCGCGAGCACGTCGGACCAGGCGCGTTCCAGCAGTGTGCGCAGCAAGCCGCGCGGATTGCATTTCTCGAAGCGTTCCGTCATCAGCTCGGCGGCGCGATGGCGTGCCTGCTCGAGTCGTTCGCGGCCCTGCATCGCTTCCACCTGGCGACGCTCGGCGATCTGCGCCTTGCGGTTGAGCAGGCCCAGGTGATGTTCAATGTCGGCCAGCAGGCTGGTGTAGAGACCGGTGCTGGGCGGCTCGCGACGCGCGCGGTCCACCAGCTGGTTGATCTTCGCTTCCAGCGAGCGGTCGACGTCGCCTTCGGGGCCGTCCAGCCAGTCGTTGGCGGCTTCGGCGACCAGGCCGAGCAGCTTGCGTGCGGGGTGTTCGCGCTGATTGAAGAAGCCCTGGTCGGCCACCGCCATGCGCAGCAACGGCAGCTGCAGGTCGCCGAGCAGCGAGTGCGCGTTGCTCTCGTGGTGCACCTGTCGGTCCAACTGCTCGAACAGCATGGCGACCAGCTCCACCGTGTCGCCCTGCTCGTCGGTCAGGTGCATCGGCGCGCTGCCTTCCGGGCGGCCGGTGTTGAGCTGGGTCAGCAATTCGTCGCGCAGTGCCTGCGCGCTGAGCAGTTCGCGGCGGGCCTGGTCGGCGACGTCGCTCACATGCAGCTGCAGCGCGTCGAGCGCGAGCTGGAGTTCCTGCGGGGTGGCCGAACGTCCGCTGCCCTGGTAGTTCAGCGCGCCCTGGCCGGCACGATGCTGCGCAAGCATTTCGCGCAGGTTGTCGAGCACGGCGATGTTGTCGCTGCGCGGTGCGGCTGCATTGGCTGGCGTCGCGGCTGCTTCGGCCGGGCGATTGAACGGCGCCGGCGGGTTGTCGCTGGCACCCGGGCGCGGCAGTCGTTCCACCTGTGCGCGCGGCGTAGTGGGAAAGGCGCGCAGCTGCGGCAGGATGCCGTCGGCGCGCAGGTGTTCGTTGACCGTCTCGTACAAGGTCGACAGACCCTGCACCACGGTCATGTCGAAGCTCTGCAACAGCAGCAGGCGATGTTCGACCGGCAGGTCCGATCCGCTCAGCGCATCGCGGAACGCTCCGGCCAGCGCCTGCGGCCCCAGCGGCAGCTTGTCGCCTTCCAGCGGCGGCTGGCCGGCCAGCACGGCGTAGCGGTAGCCCAGCTCGAACAACGCGGTGCCGTGACGCGCTTCACCGCGTGCCACCACCTTGTCGAGCGCCACGGTCTGTTCGTGCTCGGTCGGATCGAGCAACTCAAGCGGGCGGCGGGGCAGGTCGGCGTGCGGCACTTCGACTTCGTGCACGGTGCCCACGCCACTGAAGTGCTGGCGCACGCCATCCAGGAAACGACGTTCCATCACGGCGCGCTGCTGCTGCAGCAGCTGGCGCGAATACAGGCATTGCTGCTGCTCGACCGGGTTGCGCGAACGCTCCGCCTGCGCGTACAGCCGCTGCTCCGCCTCGACGAAGCACTGGCGCAGCGGCGTCTCCAGCCAGCTGGCGCAGAGCGCATGCGTTTCTTCGATCAGTCGACGAGCGCGCGGCGCCCACACGGTATTGTCGGGACGCGAATCCCGATCAGATGCGTGCGGCGGCCGTCGACCCTGCTGTTCGACTTCCATGACAGACCTTGCTTCATTCCCCCCGGATGGCAGAGAGTCTAAAGCCGGCGCCCCGCAACTGCCATCGGCCGGACGGTGGATTCAGTCAAGGAATCCGGAAATGACGTCGTTGAGGAAGCGCTGGCCAAGCGCGGTGGTGTGCAACCGGACCGGCTCATCCGTCAGCCAGCCTTTCGCGCGTGCGCCGGTGAGTGCGTTCGCGATGCGCACAGCAGGCAGGCCGGTGCGTTCGGCGAAGTCGGCCATGGGCACGCCGTCGATCAGGCGCAGCGCATTGAGCATGTACTCGAACGGCAGTTCTTCCGCGGCCACCGGGCCGCTGCCGCCGATCCGCTCCGCGCTGCCGGGCGCCGACAGGTAGGCTTTCGGATGGCGGGTCTTCCAGCGGCGGATGATGTCGCCGGCGGCGATATCGGTGATCTTGCCGTGGGCGCCGGCACCGATGCCGAGGTAATCGCCGAAGCGCCAGTAATTGAGGTTGTGCGCGCAGCGGCGATCGGGCTGGGCGTAGGCGGATACCTCGTATTGCCTATAGCCTGCGTCGCCCAGCTGTTGTTCGCAGGCCTCCTGCATGGCCCAGGCGTGGTCGTCGTCGGGCAGCGGCGGCGGGTTGGCGGCGAAGGCGGTGTTCGGTTCCAGGGTGAGCTGGTAGTGCGAGATGTGCGTGGGCTGCAGCGCGATGGCGCGCGCCACGTCGGCCAGGGCACCGTCCTGGGTCTGCTCGGGCAGGGCGTACATCAGATCGAGATTGATGTTGGCATAACCCGCATCCTGGGCCGATTTCACCGCGGCCTCGGCCTCGCTGGCCGAATGGATGCGGCCGAGGCGGCGCAGCTTGGCATCGTCGAAGCTCTGGATGCCGAACGAGAGGCGGTTCACGCCGGCCGTCAGATAGCCGTCGAAACGTCCGTGTTCGACCGTGCCCGGATTGGTCTCGAGCGTGATCTCCGCGTCGCTTGCCAGCGGCAGGCGGGCGCGTACGCCATCGAGAAAGCGATCGATCAGCTCCGGCGCGAACAGGCTGGGCGTGCCGCCGCCGAAGAAAATGCTGTGCACGGTGCGCCCGTGCACGGCCGCGCCGAAGTCGCGCAAGTCGGCATCGAGATCGGCGAAAAGCGCGTCGATGTAGCCGTCGTACGGCGGCGGCTCATTGCGCAGGCCGTGGGAATTGAAGTCGCAATAGGGGCACTTCTTCACGCACCACGGCATGTGGACGTACAGCGACAGCGGTGGCGCGATCAACGACATGAGTTAGCGGTGAACCTCGCCGAGCTGGCTGCGCAACAACGCGAGCGCACGACCGCGATGGCTGATGCGGTTCTTCAGGCCCGGCGGCAGCTCGGCGGCGCTGACGGTTTCGTCTTCCGGCAGGAACAGCGGGTCGTAGCCGAAACCATGCGTGCCGCGCTGCTCGGTGAGCACGTGGCCGTGCCAGCGGCCTTCGGCGATCACCGGCGCGGGATCATCCGCATGCTGCAGCAGCACCAGCACGCAGATGAAGAACGCCCCGCGCTGCCCGGTCGGCACGCCGTCCAGTTCGCGCAGCAGGCGCGCGTTGTTCGATGCGTTGTCGCCATGCGTGCCGCTGTAGCGCGCGGAGTAGAGTCCCGGCGCGCCACGCAGATGGGCCACGCACAGGCCCGAATCGTCCGCCAGCGCCGGCAGTCCGCTGATGCGCGAGGCATGCCGGGCCTTGAGCAGCGCGTTCTCCACGAAGGTGAGGCCGGTTTCCTCGGCATCGGGCACGTTGAAGGCCGATTGCGGCTCGACCTGCAGGCCGCTGTCGACCTGCAGGCCGCTGTCGGCCAGCAGGTCGTTGAACTCCGCGAGCTTGCCGGGATTGCTGCTGGCCAGGACGATGCGTGTCATGCGCGGATCTCTTACGCCAGTTCGAGCGCAGCGCGCTGCGCGGCGACCAGCTCGGCGATGCCTTTCTCGGCCAGGCCGAGCAGGGCGTCCATTTCGTCGCGGCGGAAGGCGTGGCCTTCGGCCGTGCCCTGCACTTCGATGAAGCCGCCGCCGTCGTTCATCACCACGTTCATGTCGGTGTCGCAGTTGGAATCTTCGGCGTAATCCAGATCGAGCACTGGCACGCCCTGGTAGATGCCCACCGAGACAGCCGCAATGGCTCCCACCACCGGGTTGCGGCGCAGGTTCTCGCGCTTCATCAGCAGGTTCACCGCATCCACCAGCGCGACATAGGCGCCGGTGATGGCGGCGGTGCGGGTGCCCCCATCGGCCTGGATCACGTCGCAGTCGAGCGTGATCACGCGCTCGCCCAGGGCCTGGCGATCCACGCAGGCACGCAGGCTGCGGCCGATCAGGCGCTGGATTTCCATGGTGCGGCCACCCTGGCCGCCGCGGGCGGCTTCGCGCTGCATGCGGGTGTTGGTGGCGCGCGGCAGCATGCCGTATTCGGCGGTGATCCAGCCCTCGCCCTTGCCGCGCAGCCACGGTGGCACGCGGTCTTCGATGCTGGCCGTGCACAGCACGCGGGTGTCGCCAAAGCTCACCAGGACCGAACCTTCGGCGTGGCGGGTGTAGTGGCGTTCGATGGTTACGGTGCGCAGCTGGTCGCTGGCGCGGCCACTGGGGCGGCTGGGAGAGCTCATGAGAATGGGGGCCATTGGGCAAGGCAGGGCGGGAAAGTTTACCATTGCGCCCTTTACTGATATCCGCAGGCGCTCAAAATGACCCGCAGCATGACGGCTTACGCCTCCGCCGAGACGACCGGCCCCGCTGGCACGCTCAGCTGCGAACTGCGCACGGTCAACCACCGCTACCTGGAATTGAGCCCGCGCCTGCCCGACGAGCTACGCGTGTTCGAGTCGGCCCTGCGCGAGCGCATCGCGGCCAAGCTGTCTCGCGGCAAAGTGGACGTCACCGTGCGCCTGCGCGGCGAGGCCCGTGCCGAATCCATGCAGGTCAACGCCACCGCGCTGGCGCGCCTGTCCGAGCTGGCGCTGGACCTGGAATCGCGCTTTCCGCGCATGAATATCGAATTCACCGAACTGCTGCGCTTCCCGGGCGTGCTGCAGCAGTCCGAGGTGGACCCTGAGGTGCTGCAGGCCTCGCTGCTCGAGGTCCTGGACCGGGCGCTCGACGCGCTCACCGCCACCCGCGAGCGCGAAGGCGCCAAGCTGGCCGAACTGCTGGTGGAGCGCCTGGATGCGATCGAGCGCATCGTGGCCGATGTGCGCAGCTTCATGCCGCAGATCCGCGAAGGCCTGCGCGCACGCCTCGAATCGCGCCTGGCCGATCTCAAGCAGCCCGCCGATCCGGGCCGGCTGGAGCAGGAACTGGTGCTGCAGATCACCCGCAGCGACGTCGACGAAGAACTCGATCGCCTCACCACGCACATCGGCGAAACGCGCCGCGTGCTGGGTACGAAGGAACCGGTGGGCCGCCGCCTGGATTTCCTGATGCAGGAGTTCAACCGCGAAGCGAACACGCTGGGCTCCAAGGCCGTCGACGTGCGCAGCACCAATGCCGCGGTGGACCTGAAGGTGCTGATCGAGCAAATGCGCGAGCAGGTGCAGAACATCGAATGAACACCGATACGGTTCACGCGCAAGACACCCAGTGCACCCTGTTCGTGGTGGCGGCACCCTCGGGTGCGGGCAAGTCCACCCTGGTCAACGCGCTGCTGGAGCGCGAGCCTTCCATTTCGCTCTCGGTCTCGCACACCACGCGTCCGCCGCGTCCGGGTGAGCAGTACGGACGCCACTATTACTTCGTGGAGCGCGAGGTGTTCGAGCAGGAGGTCGCCGACGGCATCTTCCTCGAGCACGCCGAAGTGCATGGCAACCTCTATGGCACCTCGCGCACCACGGTGAACACGCTGCTGGCCCAGGGCAAGGACGTGCTGCTGGAAATCGACTGGCAGGGCGCCCGCCAGATCCGCCAGAGCAAGCCCGATTGCGTCAGCGTTTTCATTCTGCCGCCCTCGCGTCCCGAACTGGAGCGTCGCCTGCGCGGTCGCGGCTCGGACAGTGCAGAAGTGATCGCCCGCCGCCTGCACAATTCGCGCGAGGAAATCGCCCACGCTCACGAGTTCGATTTCATCATCGTCAACGACAACTTCGACACCGCGCTGGACGACCTCCAGGCGATCGTGCGGGCCACGCGCCAGCGTGCGGCGTTGCAGTTGCACCGCCACGAGACGCTGATCGAGGAACTGCTGGCCTGAGGGCCAGGCGTCCACTGTGGGAGCGCACCTTGTGCGCGACAGCGGAGTATCGGCGTTCCTCGCCCGTCGGTAGCGCCTGTCGCGCACAGGGTGCGTTCCCACAGGATCAGCAGGGAACTTGGAGGCAGCGCCAAGGTCTTGTTTCGCTGATCAATATCCCGCACTAGGACGTTTCGTACATGGCCTTCGCCCCCCGCTTCGGCTACTTTGGCGTCTTTCCCAACGACCTCTGCCGCCCATGACCGACTCCATTAGCGCCAAGCCCGAGGACAGCGCCCTGGTGCGCGTCCGTGGCCTGACCACGGTGCTCAATGGCAAGAAGGTTTTCGACGCGTTGGATATCGATATTCCGCGCGGCAAGATCACCGCCATCATGGGTCCCAGCGGCACCGGCAAGACCACCCTGCTCAAGCACATCACCGGCCAGATGCGCGGCGACGCGGGCGAGGTGTGGGTGGACGGCCATAACGTGGCGGAGCTGTCGCGCGACAAGCTGTTCGAGCTGCGCGAACGCATCGGTTACCTGTTCCAGAACTCGGCGCTGCTCACCGATTTCGACGTGTTCGAGAACGTGGCGTTTCCGCTGCGCCAGCACACCGAGCTGCCGGAAGTGCTGATCCGCAACATCGTGCTGACCAAGCTGCAGGCGGTGGGGCTGCGTGGCGCCGCCGGCTTGATGCCGACGGAACTGTCGGGTGGCATGGCGCGTCGCGTCGCGTTGGCGCGCGCGATCGTGTTCGATCCGATGCTGATCCTGTACGACGAACCCTTCGTCGGCCTCGATCCCATCGCCTTGAACCAGGTGCTCAAGCTGATCCGCACGCTCAACCAGACGCTCGGCATCACCAGCGTGCTGGTGGCGCACGAGCTGGAAGCGATCAAGCAGGTGGCCGATCACATCTACCTCATCGCCAACGGCAAGGTGGTGGCGCAGGGCGATCCGAAGACCATCGCCAACGACGGCTCGCCGTGGACGCGCCAGTTCTTCGGTGGCGAGGCCGACGGCCCAGTCCCGTTCCAGTATCCGGCCGGCGATCTCGGCGTATCGCTCGGTTTTCCAGGGAAGAACGCATGAGCGTCGCAAGCTCCGAAAACATCGTGGTGCGTTCGCTGTCGCAGATCGGCGACTGCGGACTGTTCCTGCTGCGCATGCTGGCGGCGATTCCGCGCAGCATGCGCCACTACCGCGAGACGATCCGCCAGCTGTGGTTCGTCGGCGCCATGAGCCTGATCATCATCATGGTCTGCGGCCTGTTCGTGGGCATGGTGTTGGGTTTGCAGCTGTACGACGTGCTGTCGATCTTCGGCGGCACCTCGGCCACCGGCACGGTGGTGGCCATCGCGATCTATCGCGAGCTGGGGCCGGTGGTGACGGCGCTGTTGTTCGCCGGTCGCGCGGGCACCTCGGTGACGGCCGAGATCGGTTTGATGCGCGCCACCGATCAAATTGCCGCGATGGAGATGATGGCGGTCGATCCGATTGCCTACGTGGCCGTGCCGCGCTTCCTCGCCGGCGTGATCGCCATGCCGTTGCTGACCTGCGTGTTCTGCGCGCTGGGTATCTTCGGCGGCCACCTGGTGGGCGTGACCTGGCTGGGCATCGATAACGGCACCTTCTGGTCGAACATGACCGCCACCGTCGAGGTGGTGAAGGATGTCGTCAACGGCGTGATCTGGAAAAGCGTCGTATTCGGCATCGTCGTCTCGCTGATCGCCGTGTTCCAGGGCTACACCACGCCGCCCACCAGCGAAGGCGTCGCCTATGCGACGACGCGCACGGTGGTCGCCTCGTCCATCGCCATCCTGGCGTTGGACTTCGTGCTCACCGCTTTCCTGATGTGATGGCCGGGGTGAGCGTCGCCATGAATCTTTCCAACCACTTCTCCATGAGGAACGTGCCGTGAGCCAGAGACAATCCTATGCCGTCGGCACCGGCCTGTTCATCGTGCTCGGCTTTGCCGCGCTCGGTTATCTCGCCACCCAGACCACCTCGGTGGCCAACTCCAGCCGCGGCCCCAGTTACACCGTCGAGGCGCACTTCGCCAACATCGGCCAGCTCAAGGAGCGTGCGCCAGTGAAGGTGGCGGGCGTGCGCATCGGCCAGGTGCAGTCGATCGTGCTCGATCCGGGCAAGGAAACGGCCGATGTGAAGCTGGCGATCGACAAGCGCTACGACCAGATTCCGGACGATTCGATCGCCACCATCTTCACCAGCGGCCTGCTGGGCGACCAGTACGTCGGTGTCCGCTACGGCACGTCGAAGAAGACCCTGGCCGACGGCGGCGAGCTGGCGCTCACCCGCCCGGCGCAGCAGCTGGAAGAAATGCTAGGCAAGTTCTTCGGCGCCGGCGGCGTGGCGGACAACCTGGGCGGCAGCTACGTGGTCAAGGCCCGGTTCACCAACGTGGGCGCGCTCTCCGTGGGCGCCCCGGTGAAGATGGCCGGCGTGGCCATCGGCAGCGTGCAGTCGATCAATGCCGACCCGGTCAAGCTCGATGCCCTGGTCACCCTGGCCATCGACAAGCGCTACAACCAGATTCCGGACGACTCGGCCGCCGCGGTGTTCACCAGTGGTTTGATCGGCACCCAGTACGTTGCCATCCAGCCCGGCGGCTCGCCGGACGCTCTGAAGAACGGCGATGAGATGGTGCTGACCCAGTCGGCCATGCAGATCGAGGACCTGATCGGCAAGTTCCTGGTCAGCGGTTCGTCCTCGGGCAAGCCGGCCGACGGCGGCAAGACCGACGGTGGAAAGCATTGAATCGGCCCATCGCGCACCGATATTCCAACGACATATCTCCCAGGAGTTTCCCCATGTTGCGCAGTCTGGCCATTGCCACCGCCATCGCTTTCGGCAGCGCGATCGCTGCCCCCGTGTTCGCGCAGGCCGCGGCCCAGGGCGCTGCCACCGAGCAGACGCCGGTGCAGGTCGTGCAGGCGGTGTCCGACGATCTCGCCAAGGCGATCGACGGCCACCAGCAGGAACTGAAGAACAACCGCGAAAAGCTGATCCACGTGATCGACGACGCGTTCCTGCCGCACTTCGACATCGATTACGCCTCGATCCTGGTGCTCGGCCAGCACGCCCGCGAGGCGACGCCTGAACAGCGTTCGCGCTTCGCCAAGGCGTTCTATGAATCGATCACCCATCGCTACGCCGAAGGCCTGCTCGACTACACCCGTGGCCGCGTGAAGGTGCTGCCGTTCACCGGCGACATGAGCGACAAGCGCACCATCGTGCGCAGCCAGGTGGTGCTGGACGACGGCAAGACCATCGCGGTCGACTACGCCTTCCGCAAGGACAAGAACGGTGCCTGGAAGGCCTACGACGTGATCATCGAAGGCATCTCGTACATCACCAACTATCGCAACCAGGTCGATGCCGAAATCCGCAAGGTGGGCATCGAAAAGCTGATCGCCAACCTGGAAACCCAGGGCGACCAGGCGCTGAAGGAAATGGAGCAGGACACCAAGGGCCAGCAGGGTTCCAAGCAGTGAACACAGCTGCCGCAGCCATTCGCATCGATGAAGGCTCGCCGGGCAGCGTACGCGTGTCCGGCGAGCTGACGTTCGGCACGGCGGCGGCGGCGCTCAAGGCGATCGATGCCGCGGTGGCACGCGATGGCCGTTCGGAGCTGGACCTGGCCGGCGTCAGCCGCAGCGACAGCGCCGGCCTCGCCTGCGTGCTGGCGGTGCTGGCGCAGTCGGCCGAGCGGGGGCGCAAGCTCAACGTGCGCAACATGCCCGAAGGCATGCACCTGCTGGCCAGCGTGTGCGAAGTCGAAGGCCTGATGGCCTGAACCTGGCGCCATCCATTGATAGATACGAAAAAGGGGCCTCGCGGCCCCTTTTTTTGTGCACAGGTCGAACGACCGGTCAGTCCTTCTTGGCCTGCGGCGAATCCTGCGATGCCTGCGGCTGCTTGGTCTCCCACTTCTGCTGCTCGTCGAGCAGTTCGTCGGGATCGAAGCTCTTGTCGTGCAGGCCCTGCAGCTGCTCGATCACTTCTTCCGGCGGATTGCCGTCGTAGATCTTGTAGATGCGCTGCTGGCGGTAGGCGTCGCGGATGAAGGCGTACGGGTCGTAGGCGGAATTGAGGAAGCTTTCCGCATCGATGGCGCTGGCGCGGATGGTCACCAGGTACATCAGCTCAGGCAGGTATTCCTGGCCGTACTTGTAGCTGTTGTTGCGCGAGAAATAGCTGATCGGATCGAAGAAATAGCCATCGACCGGCACCTGCCAGAAGTCGCGCCCGGTGGTCGGGCCAAACAACGGCACCATCAGGAACGGGCCATCGGGCACGCCCCAACGCGCCAAGGTTACGCCAAAGTCGGTGTCGCCCAGCGGAATGCCCAGCTGGCTGGCCGGGTCGAAGAAGCCGCCGATACCCAGGGTCAGGTTCACCAGGAAACGGCCGCTGCCTTGCAGCGCCTGCTTCGGGCGCGCCTGCAGCAGGTCGTTCGCCACCGTGATCGGCATGCGGATATTGGTGAAGAAGTCGGTCATGCAGCGCCGGATGGTCGGGTTGGTCACCTTGCGGTAACCCACGGCCACGGGGCGGATGATCGCCTGGTCCAGCGAGTTGTTGAACGCGTAAACCTTGCGGTTCATCTTCTCGTACGGGTCGTCGGTTCGCGGCTTGGCGATCGAGCAGCCGGCGAGCAGCGCAATGGCCAGCAAAGGCAGGCAGCGCATGACGAGGGAGCGAAGGGCGGACGGCATGGAGGCGACAGTCCTGGAGCGGGGTAGGGGGAGTACAATATTGTACTGTTGGGTTTTTTATTATGTACAGGCCCCCAAAGTCCTAGGGAGCCAGCCTGCAGGCGGCGCGGACCGTGCATCATAAGCCTTGCTGCATTGCCAGCAAAGCCGCCGCTGGCTACACTGACAGATGATAAGTCGTTTTATTTTCTGAGGATTTCAGATGGCCCGCATTACCGTCGAAGACTGCCTGCAGGTGGTCGACAACCGCTTCGAACTGGTGCTGATGGCGACCAAGCGCGCCCGCCAGCTCTCCAAGGGTGCCGAGCCGGCAGTTCATCCCGACCATGATAAGCCGACCGTGCTCGCCTTGCGCGAAATCGCCGACCGCCGCATCGACCAGGCCACCATCGACGAGATCGACAAGGCCGAGCGCGAGCGCGCCGAGCGCGAAGCGCTGGAGTGGGCCGCGGCGGAAGTGGACGACGATCTCTCCAAGGGCGGAGATGACTGATGGATGGCGGCGGCTGTAGCCACAAACGCCTGAGCGCCGGCTTGTCCGGCGTTTTGCGCTGTGTGCTGCCAGCCGCCAACCTCGCATCCATGCCGCGATGCGAGGCGGTCGCCTGAGCGGGGACCGCACATCCATGCCCGCCGTCACGGACTCCACCCCCCCGGATTCGTCGACGCTGCCGCCCTACGTGCTGGCGCTCAAGGAGCGCGTGGCCTATCTGCCCGAGCCGCAAGTGGCTCGCGTGGTCCGTGCCTACGAGGTGGGCGCGGTGGCGCACGAGGGGCAGGCCCGCAAGAGCGGTGAGCCCTATATCACGCACCCCGTGGCCGTGGCCGGCATCCTGGCCGAGCTGGGCATGGACGCCGAGACGATCATCGCGGCGATCCTGCACGACACGCTGGAAGACACCGCGCTGAGCCGCGCCGAGCTCGCCAGCGAGTTCGGCGAGACCGTGGCCGAGCTGGTCGATGGCGTCACCAAGCTGGACAAGATGAGCTTTTCCAGCCGCCAGGAAGCGGATGCGGAAAGCTTTCGCAAGATGCTTCTGGCGATGGCGCGCGACCTGCGCGTGATCCTGATCAAGCTGTCCGACCGCCTGCACAACATGCGCACGCTGGGCGCCAAAGACGCGCCGTCGCGCCGCCGCATCGCCCGCGAAACGCTGGAAATCTACGCGCCCATCGCGCAGCGCCTGGGCATGAACAAGTTCAAGGCGGAGCTGCAGGACCTGGGCTTCCGCGCGCTGTATCCCGATCGCTACCGCGTGATCAGCGAGCGCATCCGCGCGGCGCTGGGCAACCGCCGCGAAGCGATGGGCAAGATCGAAGCGGCACTGTCCACGCGCCTGATGGCCGACCACATCACCGCCAAGGTGGTGGGACGGATCAAGTCGCCGTGGAGCATCTATTCGAAGATGCGCAACGAGCACAAGAGCTTTGCGCAGCTGATGGATGTGTACGGCTTCCGCGTCGTGGTGGATTCGGCCATGAGTTGCTACATGGCGCTGGGTGCGGTGCACGGGTTGTACAAGCCGGTGGATCGCCGCTTCAAGGATTTCATCGCGATCCCCAAGGCCAACGGTTATCAATCGCTGCACACCGTGCTGCTGGGCCCGTTCGGCGCACCGATCGAAGTGCAGATCCGCACCGCGGAAATGGATTCGGTGGCCGAACGCGGCGTGGCCGCGCACTGGGCCTACAAGACCGATTCCGGTCCGGCCAACAGCGCGCAGGCACGTGCGCGCGAATGGCTGTCGTCGCTGGCGGACAGCCAGGCCAACACGGTGTCGTCGTCGGAGTTCATCGAGAACGTCAAGATCGACCTGTTCCCGGACGAGGTCTATCTGTTCACGCCGCGCGGCGACATCCTCGCCTTGCCGCGCAACGCCACCGCACTCGACTTTGCCTACGCCGTGCACACCGACGTGGGCGATCACGCCGTGGCCGCACGCGTGGACAAGAAGCTGGTGCCGCTGCGTACGCGCCTGGAATCGGGCCAGCTGGTGGAAATCATCACGGCGCCGTCGGCGTTGCCGAACCCGGCGTGGCTGGAGTCGGTGGTCACCGGCAAGGCGCGCACGGCGATTCGCCAGTACCTGAAACACCTGCAGCACGAAGATGCGGTGGATTTCGGCCATCGCATGCTCGACCGCGCGCTCGACGCGCTGGGCACCAGCCTCGACGCGATTCCGCCGGCCGTGCTGGACCGTTTCCTGGAAACCTCCAAGCTCAAGCGCCTGGAAGAACTGCTGTCGGATATCGCGCTGGGCAACCGCATTCCGCACCTCGTCGCCAGTCAGCTGGTGGCGGCGCGGGGCAAGAAGTCCAGCGACGTGCAGCAGTCGCCGCATGTGATGGAGAAGATCCGCATCACCGGTGCCGAGCGCGGCGTGCTCAGCTTCAGCAATTGCTGCCACCCGCTGCCGGGTGACGAGATCATCGGTTATCTCTCGTCGGGCAAGGGCATCGTGGTCCATCGCGTGGAATGCCCGAACGTGGTCGAGCTGCGCAAGTCGCCGGAACGCTGCGTGGCGATCGAATGGGATCGCGACGTGCAGGGCGATTACCGCGCCGAGCTCCGCATCGAAGTCATCAATCGCCCCGGCGTCCTGGCCACGGTGGCGGCGGCCATTGCCGCGGCGAACTCGAACATCGAGAACGTGGAATACGTCGAGCGCGATGCCGCGGCGGCCACGCTGTTGTTCGCGCTCGAAGTGAAGAACCGCAAGCACCTGGCCGAAGTCATTCGTCGCGTGCGGCGCACCGGCGTGGTCAGCGGCGCTTATCGTTATCCGCTGTAAGAGCGGTGCCTGGTAAATCCTGCATGGAGTGGCGCCCGGACGTGGCGCGGCTTTTTGCCGCCTCGATGACTGGCTATGATCCCCGTCTGGGAATCGGCGCGGTCCACTGCCTATTCTCTATCCCCCATCCCCTGCCCGGAGAACCCCATGTCCCGCGACATCATCAGCACCGATAAGGCGCCGGCCGCCATTGGCCCGTATTCGCAGGCGGTGCGCGCCGGCAACACCGTGTATTTCTCCGGCCAGATTCCGCTCGATCCGGCCACCGGCAACATGGTCGAAGGCGATATCGCGCTGCAGGCGCGGCAGGTGTTCGTGAACCTCAAGGCGGTCGCCGAAGCGGCCGGCGGTTCGCTGGAAAAGATCGTGCGCGTGGGCATCTACGTGACCCACCTGGGCCACTTCGCCACCGTCAACGAGATCATGTCCGAGTATTTCAAGGCGCCGTTCCCGGCCCGTTCCACCATCGAGGTGTCCGCGCTGCCGAAGCTGGCCGACATCGAAGTGGACGCCATCATGGTGCTCGACTGATCGAACCGCAGGCTCCACGCCGACAGGCCGCCGCTCGCTGCCAGCTGCGGAGCGAGGGCTTGCTCGGTTAGGCTTCATCGATGCCGCCCCGTCGCGCCAATGCCGCCACGATGCATTCCGATCCCGGCGCCACGCCGGTATCGGCGTTGCCCGGCGTCGGCCCGGCCCTGGCGGAGACCCTGGCGCGGCTCGGCCTGGAGCGTGTGCAGGATCTGTGGTTCCACCTGCCGCTGCGCTATGAAGACCGCACCCGTGTCACCGCCATCGCCGACTTGCGCCCCGGCGAGCGCGCGCAGGTCGAGGGTGTGGTCGAGGCCGTCGAGCGAGGCTTCCGCTACCGGCCGCAGCTGAAGGTGGCGATCACCGACGACTCGCGGCAGACGCTGGTGTTGCGCTTCTTCCATTTCAACCGCAGCCAGTCCGAGCAGCTCAAGCCCGGCACCCGGCTGCTTTGCTACGGCGAAGCACGCCAGGCGGCGCAAGGGCTGGAGATGGTGCATCCCCAGTATCAGCGGCTGAGTGGCGATGAGCCTGCCGCCGTCGATGAATTGCTGACGCCGGTGTATCCGACCACCGAGGGGCTGGGCCAGAAGCGCCTCGCTGGCGTGATCGCCAAGGCGCTGGCCTTGTTGCCGCAGGATGCGCAGCTGGAATTGATTCCCGCTGAACTGTGCACCGAGCACGGTTTGACCTCGCTGCGCGAGGCGCTGCTCTATGTGCATCGTCCGCCGCCGGATGCGAACCTCGGCCAGCTCACCACGGGCCGCCATCCGGCGCAGCAGCGATTGGCGTTCGAGGAACTGCTCACCCAGCATCTGAGCCTCAAGCGCATGCGCGCTGCCGTGCGCCGCCGGCATTCGCCCCGTCTGCAGGGCACCGGAGAATTGCGCGAGCGCCTGCTGGCCGGCCTGCCGTTCGGGCTTACCGGTGCGCAGCAGCGCGTGAGTGCGGAGATCGCCAAGGACATCGCCCAGGCCAACCCGATGTTGCGGCTGGTACAGGGCGATGTAGGCAGCGGTAAAACCATCGTGGCGGCGCTGGCGGCGTTGGCGGCGGTGGAGTCCGGCCAGCAGGTCGCCTTGATGGCGCCGACCGAGCTGCTGGCGGAACAACACCGGCATCATTTCACCCACTGGCTGACGCCGCTGGGCATCGAGGTGGCCTGGCTGGCCGGCAAGGTGACGGGCAAGGCGCGCCAACAAGCGCTGCAGCGCGTGGCATCGGGTGCACACGTAGTGATCGGCACGCATGCATTGATGCAGGAAGGCGTGTCGTTCGCGCAGCTGGGGCTGGTGATCGTGGACGAGCAGCATCGCTTCGGCGTGCAGCAGCGCCTGTCGCTGCGCGACAAGGGCGCCGATCACGAGGCCGGGTTGGTGCCGCACCAGCTGGTGCTCACGGCGACGCCTATTCCGCGCACGCTGGCCATGAGCGCGTATGCCGACCTCGACGTGTCTTCCATCGACGAGCTGCCGCCCGGCCGCACGCCGGTGCAGACGATCGCGATTTCCAACGCGCGCCGCTTCGATGTGATCGAGCGCATCCACGCGGCTTGCCTCGAGGGCAGGCAGGCGTACTGGGTATGTACGCTGATCGAGGAATCCGAGCAGTTGCGCGCGCAAGCGGCGGAAGTGGCGCACGCCGAGTTGTCGGCCGCGCTGTCCGACTGCCGCATCGGGCTGATCCATGGGCGCATGAAGCCCAAGGAGAAGCAGGTGGTGATGGATAGCTTCAAGGCAGGCGAACTCTCGGTGCTGGTCTCCACCACCGTGATTGAAGTGGGCGTGGACGTCCCCAATGCCAGCCTGATGGTGATCGAGAACAGCGAGCGGCTCGGCCTGGCCCAGCTGCATCAGTTGCGCGGACGCGTGGGGCGCGGCGCCATCGCGTCGAACTGCGTGCTGTTGTATCAGCCGCCCCTCGGGCAGCTGGCCCGCGAACGCTTGCAGGTGATGCGCGATACCAACGACGGCTTCCGCATCGCCGAGAAAGACCTTGAGTTGCGCGGACCCGGCGAAGTGCTGGGCACGCGGCAGACGGGCCAGTTGAGTTTCCGCATTGCCGACCTGTCGCGCGATGCGCATCTGCTGCCTGCCGTGCAGCAGGTCGGCGAGCAGTTGCTGGCGCATCATCCGCAGCAGGCGGAAGGGCTGATCGCGCGCTGGATCGGTGCTGCCGCACGTTATGCCCACGCCTAGGCGTGTTTTCACGATGATCGGCACACGATTTTGCGGTTGCGCGCCGGGTTCTTTGCGCCCGCGCCCGAACGTCATAAGCTAACCAATCCCCTCCGCGAAAGATCGCCATGAGCCAGTTGCAGTTGCTGATCGATACCGACCCCGGCGTAGACGATGCGCTCGCCATCCTGATGGCGCATGCGCATGCCGAGGTGCTCGGCCTGACCATTGCGGCCGGCAATGTCGGTCTCGCTCATACGGTGCGCAATGCACGCACGCTGGTCGATCTGGTGCGCAAGCCGACCCCTGTTTTTCCGGGCTGCCCCACGCCGCTCGTGCGCATGCCGGAAGAAGACGCCATGCATGTGCATGGTGCCGATGGTCTGGGCGACGTAGGCTTCCCCGAACCCAAGTGCCAGGCTGCCGACGAGCACGCCGCGCACGCGCTGATCCGCCTCACCCGCGAGCATCCCGATCTCACCCTGGTAGCGCTGGGTCCGCTGACCAATCTCGCCCTGGCCGTGCGCCTCGATCCCGGCTTGCCGCAGCGCGTGAAGCGCCTGGTGGTCATGGGCGGCGCGGTCACCGGGCTTGGCAACACGAGCAAGCTTCCAGCGGAATTCAATATCGGTTTCGACCCTGAGGCCGCACATGTGGTGTTCGAGGCCTTCCCGAAGTTCGACCTGGTCGATTGGGAAGTGGTGCTGCGCCACGCCTTCGACGACCAGGAATTCAACGGCTGGATCGCGGCCGGCGACCAGCGCGCCAGCTTCTTCGAGCAGGTGTTCGGCACCGCGCGTGCATTCAATGCCAAGCGCGGCCGCCGCGGCGTGATCGCGGCGGATGCATTGGCGATGGCGGTGGCGATCGATCCAGCCATGGTGACGCGTGCGGAAGAACGGCACGTCGCCGTCGAAATGGACGGCCGCCTGACCCGCGGCGCCACCGTGGTGGACTGGACCGACCGACTGGGCCAGCCGGCCAACGCGCGCATCGTGATGGAGGTCGATCAGGCCCGTTTCGGTGCCATGGTGCGCCGGGCGCTGGGCGCCTGAACGGCCGTGCGGCGCCGTTCGCCCGGTCCAAGTGACTGAGCGACTTGCCAATGGGGGCGACCCATGGTTAAAATGCCGCTCTTTTCACCCACCGCTTTGAGTCAGTCATGAAGCCCGATATCCATCCCAATTATCGCCAGGTGGTGTTTCAGGACCTGTCGTCCGATTTCGCGTTCCTGACGCGTTCGACGATTTCCTCGAAGGACACCGTCAAGTGGGAAGACGGCAACGAGTACCCGCTGGTCAAGGTGGATATCTCGAGCCATTCCCATCCGTTCTACACCGGTAAGCAGAAGTCGCTGGACACCGGTGGCCGCGTCGACAAGTTCCGTCGCCGCTACGCGCAGAAGTAATCGCGCGGAGGCACTGCGGTAACGCAGCGCCCAGCAAGTTCAAACACACGGGGCGAGCCCAGGCTCGCCCCGTGTGTTTTTGCGTCCGTCATCCGACCATCCGCTAGGGCATGTTGGCGGATCGATATGCGATAATGTGCGGCGAGGTGTCGCGTCATCCCCATACGCGGCATCAACCCTACCTCCTCGGCGCTCGCCTACAGGCGACAAGCCGGGGACGACATTTCGTGAAGGAGGTTTTCCGTGTCCGATTCCAAGATCGTCAAGTTGGTGGATGAGTCGACCAACCGCAGCAGTGAACTGCCCCTGCTCAGCGGCACGCTAGGTCCCGCATGCATCGACATCGGAACGCTGTACAAGGACACCGGCCATTTCACCTATGACCCGGGTTACGGCAGCACCGCCAGCACCAAGAGCGCCATTACCTATATCGACGGCGACGAAGGCGTGCTGCTGTACCGCGGTTACCCGATCGAGCAGCTGGCTGAAAAGTCGAACTTCCTGGAAACCTCCTACCTGCTGCTCAATGGCGAGCTGCCGACCAAGGACCAGTTCTCCAAGTTCGAGCACGACATCACGCATCACACGATGATGCACGAGTCGCTGAAGGACTTCTTCAAGGGCTTCCACCACGACGCGCACCCGATGGCCATGCTGGCCGCGTCGGTGGCTTCGCTGTCGGCCTTCTACCACGACGACATCGACGTCGATAACGCGGACGACCGCAAGCTGGCTGCGATCCGCCTGATCGCCAAGATGCCGACGATTGCCGCTGCCTGCTACCGCTATTCGATCGGCTGGCCGTTCCGTTATCCGCGCAACAACCTCGAGTACGTCGACCGCTACCTGCACATGATGTTCGAAGTGCCGAGCGAGCCGCTGGAGATGAGCCCGGTTGCCGCCAAGGCGCTGGACCTGTTGTTCATCCTGCACGCCGATCACGAGCAGAACGCCTCCACTTCGACCGTTCGCCTGGTCGGTTCGACCGGTGCCAACCCGTACGCTTCCATTGCCGCCGGCATCACCGCGCTGTGGGGTCCGGCCCATGGTGGCGCGAACGAAGCCGTGCTGAAGATGCTCGAAGAGATCGGCACGGCCGACAAGGTCGAAACGGCCGTCAAGCGCGCGAAGGACAAGAACGACAACTTCCGCCTGATGGGCTTCGGCCACCGCGTGTACAAGAACTTCGATCCGCGCGCGAAGATCATCCGCGAGATGTGCCACAAGGTGCTCAACGAGCTGGGCGTCAACGACCCGCTGCTCGACGTGGCCATGAAGCTGGAAGAAGCGGCGCTGAAGGACGACTACTTCGTCGAGCGCAAGCTGTACCCGAACGTCGACTTCTACTCGGGCATCATCTACAAGGCGCTGGGCATCCCGACCGAGATGTTCACCGTGATGTTCGCCATTGCGCGTACCTCCGGCTGGATCTCGCACTGGATCGAACAGCACGAAACCCCGGGAGCGCGCATCGGCCGTCCGCGCCAGATCTACACCGGCGCCGATGTGCGCAACTATGTGGCGAGCGACAAGCGTTGATCGGGTCGTTCATCGCATGAGAAAAAGCCCCGGGTTTCCGGGGCTTTTTTTGTGGGTCTTGGCAAGATCGTGTCGCGCACAGGGTGCGCTCCCACAACGGCCCTCACCCCTGTGCGCGACAGGCCTGTCAACGAAGCGCTGACGACAACATTCTCTCGAACTCGTCGTCGTTACCCGCCGTCGCCACCAATTCCTCAACCGCGGCCAGTGATGCACGCCGCATCGGCTTCTCATCGATGCGATCCAGCGGCGCCTGTTTCAGCGCGTCGCGGGGCAGCACGGTGATATCGAACGGCAGCCCGTCGGCGGCAAACAGCAGCACCGGATATTCCTCCTGCTCGTCGCGCGTGGTGCGCAGGCGGCGCGTCTGCTGGGTGATCGGCACGCCGCGTTCCTGCAGGAACAGCACCACGTTTTCGGCGGTGTCGCTGAAGACATGCAGGCAGACGGCGGAATGGGCATCGGCGGTGCCTTCGAGCACGGCGCCGACCAGTCGCGGATCGAAGCGGTCGAGGAAGCGCATGGCTTCCACCGCGGCCTCGCGCCGTTCCTGCAGCAGTTGGGGCTGGGATTCGGCGTGGAAGATGCGCTGGTGTTCCCTCAGCGCGTCTTCGATTTCGTTGTTGCGCGGCAATGCTTGCGCATCGAGGATGCCCAGCCGCTCGGCGGCTTTGATCTTGGCGTGGTGGAAATCGCGGATGCCATGCTCGCTCATCAGTCGCGCCGCTTCCTGGGCGACGCGAAGACGATTGCGCTGAAGGCGATCCTGCGCGTGGATGCGATGGTGCTGACCTCGTGCCATGCCTCATTCCTCCGGCAATCTGGCGCCCTTGTCGGCGGGCGCGAGCGGCAGTGCGGTAAGTGGAGCGAATCCGCGCTGCCGACGTTTAGAAGATGTCGTAGGCGTGCTGCTGATCCTGGTCCTCCTGCTGCTGGTTGGCCTGGTTACGCAACCGGTCCACGTCCTCCACCTTGAAGTACTCGGACATGACATTGGTGTCGTCCGCGCCGGCGGGCAATCCGCTGGAGCGGTCGATCTGTACCGTAGTGATACCGGGCGGCATCGGCAAGATGCCCGCGGCCTGATCCTTCAACACCGTGCCCATATAGGACATCCAGATGGGCAGGGCGGCCTTGGCGCCGAACTCGCCCTTGCCGAGCGAGCCGAAGTCGTCGAAGCCCACCCACACCGAGGTGACCAAGTTGCTGTTGAAGCCGACGAACCAGGCGTCGCGGTGGTCGTTGGTGGAGCCGGTCTTGCCGGCCAGGTCGGTGCGGCCCAGCTTTGCCGCCGCCGCGCCGGTGCCTCGCTTGACCACATCCTGCATCAGCGAGGTGACCAGATAGTCATTGCGGACCTCGATCACCTGCGGTGCCAGCACGGGCGGGTGAGCGCTGTCGCCGTGGGCGTCGGCCGGAAGCACGGCGTCGCCGACGCCAGCCAGGCTGCCCGAGGTGGCCGGGGCGCTGCCGGCGCTCCCCGCGGTGGCGACGGTATTGCCCGGGGCGGCGCTGGCGTTTGCCGGCGGTGGACCCGGCGGGCGCGTGTCCAGCAAACGCTCGGCACAGGTGCGGCAGGCGCGGGCCGGGTTGGCTTGATAGACGGGCTTGCCGTCGCGGTCGTCGATCTCGCTGATGAAATACGGCGTCACCAGGTAACCGCCATTGGCGAACACGCTGAAACCGCGGGCCATGCTCATCGGCGACACCGAGGCCGTGCCCAGCGCCATCGACAGGTTGCCGGGCAGGGAATCGAGGGAGAAGCCGAAGCGGGTCGCGTAATCGCGGGCGAAGCGCACGCCGATCGCGTCGAGCAGGCGCACAGACACGAGATTCTTCGACTGCACCAGGGCCTCGCGCAGGCGGATCGGGCCGTCGAACTTGTCGTCGTCGTTGGAGGGTGTCCACAGGCCGCCCGGACGCGACGGGTCGGGCAGGGCGAGCGGCGCGTCATTGACGATGGATGCCGGCGTGAAGCCGCGTTCGAACGCCGCCGAGTAAATGAAGGGCTTGAAGCTCGAACCCGGCTGGCGTGCCGCCATCACGGCGCGGTTGAACTTGCTGCGCAGGAAGTTGAAGCCGCCGACCAGTGCTTGCAGCGAGCCATCCTCGGGATCGAGCGAGACCAGCGCGCCCTGGACGCCCGGGATCTGGGTGAGCAGCCACTCGCCCTTTTCATCCCGGGTGACGCGGATGATGTCGCCGCGCTTGAGCACCGTGGCGACGCTCTTGGGGGTGGCGCCGACGCGGGTGTCGTCGATGCGCGGGCGCGCCCATTCCACCGATGCCAGGTCGAGCTTCACCTCGTCGCGGTTGGCCAGGTAGACGCTGGCCTCGGTGGGCGAGACCTGGGTGACGATGCCCGGCTGCATGCCGGAGATGTCGGTGTAACCGGCGAGCGCGCGTTCCAGCTCATCGGTACCGGCCTCGGCGGCCAGTTCCTGGTGTGCCTCGGGACCGCGCCAGCCATGGCGATGGTCGTACTCCACCAGGCCGGCCCGGACCGAGTCCACGGCCGCCTGCTGGCGCATGCTGTTGACCGTGGTCTTCACCACGTAGCCTTCGGTGAGGGCGTCGTTGCCCAGGCGGTCGAGCACCTGCAGGCGGACCATTTCCGCCAGGTAAGGGGCATCCACCTCGATCGCCGGCTCATGCGGCGACGCATCGAGCGGTTCCTCGATGGCCTGGTCGTACTCGGCCTTGGAGATGAAGCGGTTTTCCAGCATTTGGCCCAGCACCCAGTTGCGGCGGGCCGTCATGCGCTTGGGGCTGTTGAGCGGGTTCACCAGCGAGGGCAACTGGAAGGTGGAAGCCAGGGTGGCGCATTCGGCCACGGTGAGCTGGTCCAGCGTCTTGCCGTAGTAATAGGAGGCTGCGGCGGCCACGCCATAGGAGCGGTGGCCCAGGAACATCTTGTTGAGATAGAGCTCCAGGATCTGGTCCTTGCTCAGCTCGCTCTCCATGCGCAGGGCGATGAAGATCTCGGTCAGCTTGCGCGAATAGAGCTTTTCCGGGCTCAGGAAGAAGTTGCGCGCCACCTGCTGGGTGATGGTCGAGCCGCCCGAGCCCTTGTCGCCGCCCGAAGCCAGCACATGCCAGCTGGCGCGGGCGATGCCGTGCCAGTCCACGCCCGGATGCTGGTAGAAGCTGGCGTCCTCGGCCGCCAGCACGGCGTGCTTGAGCCGGTCGGGCACCTGGCCCATCGCCACGGGGATGCGGCGGGTCTCGCCGAAGCTCGCAATCAGCTTGCCATCTGCCGACAGCACTCTAAGCGGCACCTGCATGTGGTAGTCCTTGAGGACGGCCACCGAGGGGAGACGGGGGGAAATAAGCCAGTAGGCCACGCCGATCGCCGCAACGCCCAGCAGCAAACCCGTGAAAGCCAGGACCAGGATCCAGCGCAGCAACCGCTTAAGAATTTGCATGATTTGGGTGTTTGCGAGACGTGAGTCAAAACAACGCAGAGTATAGATGTAGCAGTATCCACGGCATGAACCGAGCGTGTCACAGCAAGAACTAGGCCAGCGGCTCATTCGCTCAAGCTGTGGATGCCGTCACGCGAATGAGTCGAGAAAAAGCTCGTAGGCCGTTGCCAATACGTTAATTTTTGGATTAAATGCCAGTGCGCATCAGACCAATCTGAGTCTGGGCGCTCAGGGGCAAGGGGGAAAATCGTGGGGCTCTTTACACCCAAGAAGCCGCCGCTTGTTGGCGTCGACATCAGTTCGACGGCCGTCAAGTTGCTGCAGCTCAGCCAGGCCGGCGGTCGCTATCGCGTGGAACATTACGCGGTTGAGCCACTGCCCCCCAACGCTGTAGTCGAAAAGAATATTGTCGAGGTCGAGGCCGTGGGTGAGGCGATTCGGCGCGCGTTGGCGCGTTCGGGTTCCAAGCTCAAGCACGCCTGTGCCGCCGTGGCCGGTTCGGCCGTGATCACGCGCGTGATCCCGATGCCGAGCGAGCTGTCCGAGGACGATTTGGAAGGCCAGATCCAGGTCGAGGCCAACCAGTACATCCCGTACCCGATCGAGGAAGTCAGCCTCGATTACGAGGTACTCGGTCCGGTACGCGACAACCCTGAAATGAACAACGTGCTGCTGGCCGCATCGCGCACGGAGAACGTGGACATGCGCGTGGCCGCGCTCGATCTGGGCGGTTTGTCCGCCAAGGTGATCGACGTCGAAGCGTTCGCCATGGAAAACGCGTTCGCGATGGTGGCCGACCAGTTGAACGTCGGCCGCGACGCGCTGGTGGCGGTGGTCGACATCGGCGCCACCATGACCACGCTGTCGGTGCTGCGCAACCAGCGCACCATCTATTCGCGTGAGCAGGTGTTCGGCGGCAAGCAGCTCACCGACGAAATCATGCGCCGCTACGGTCTCTCCTACGAGGAAGCGGGCCGTGCCAAGCGCAAGGGCGGCCTGCCCGACTCCTACGAGAGCGAGGCACTGGAGCCGTTCAAGGAATCGCTGGTGCAGCAGATCAGCCGCTTGCTCCAGTTCTTCTTCGCGGGCAGCGAATACAGCAAGGTCGACCAGGTCGTGCTGGCCGGCGGCTGCGCATCCATCGACGGCATCGGCCCGATGCTCGAAGAGCAGCTCGGGGTGCCGTGCGTGGTGGCCAATCCGCTGGCGCGCATGTCGCTCTCGCCTCGCGTGCAGGCCCAGTCGCTGGCACAGGACGCCCCCGCGTTGATGATCGCGGTCGGCCTCGCGCTGAGGAGCTTTGACTGATGGCACACATCAACCTACTTCCGTGGCGCGTCGAGCGCCGCAAGCAGCGCGAGCGCGAGTTCTTCATGCAGCTGGGCGCCGCCGCCGTGGTGGCGGTGCTCGGCGTGCTGGTGTGGTACGGCTGGATGGACGGTCGGATCAGCAGCCAGAACGATCGCAACGTCTACCTGCAAGGCGAGATCAAGCAGCTCGACGAACGCATCACCAAGATCAAGGACCTGGAAAAAGTCCGCGAAAGCCTGCTGGCGCGCAAGCAGATCATCGAGCAACTGCAGGCCAACCGCTCGCAGATGGTTCACTTGTTCGATGAGCTGGTAAAGACCATTCCCGCCAGCGCGCGTCTCAACGGCCTGAAGCAGACCGGCGAATCGATGACGCTCGACGGTGTGGCGCAGTCCAACGCCAGCGTGGCCGAGTACATGCGCAACATCGAGTCGTCGCAGTGGATGGGCCATGCCGATCTGCGCAAGACCGAGAACACGCATGGCGACAGCCGCCTGCCTTACGCGTTCGGACTGGATGTGGCGCTGAGCCGGCCCAAGTCCGACGAGAACGGCGAGGGCGCCGGCAGCGATCACGGCCCGGCAGCTGCCAGCTCGGCGGCGCCGCAGCCAGCCGCTGCCAATGTCACCCAGCCCGCCAAGGCAGCCACCGCGGCGGCAGTGCCGGCGCAACCGGCAAAGCCTGCCCCTGCTGCCAATGGAGGAGCGAGGTAATGAAATTCCTCCAGGAACTGCAGAGCCTCGATCGCAACAACATCGGTGGCTGGCCCAAATCGGTAAAGATGTTTTTCACCGGCTTGCTGATCGTCCTGATCGTGCTTGCCGGCTGGTACTTCCTCGTCAGCGACCAGCAGGACACGTTGCAGTCGGCGGTTTCCAAGGAAGAGCAGCTGAAGAAGGAGTTCTCCGAGAAGCAGGCCAAGTCGGTCAATCTCGAGGCGCTCCAGCAGCAGTTGGACGAAATGCAGGACATGCTGCGCCAGTTGCTGCGCCAGCTGCCCAGCAAGACCGAGATGCCCGAACTGCTGATCGACATTTCGCAGACCGCGCTTTCCGCGGGTCTGGAGACCGAACTGTTCCAGCCGGGTCCGGAGTCGCCGAAGGACTTCTACGCGGAGAAACCGATCCAGTTGCGCATGGTGGGCACGTACCACCAGTTCGGTACGTTCATCAGCGGCGTGGCTTCGTTGCCGCGCGTGGTGATCCTGACCATGCACGATGTGTCGTTGACGCCCAAGAACAAGGATCCCAAGGGTGGCGCTGCCGCCAACGGGTTGCTGGTACTGCAGGGTACGGTCAAGACGTATCGCTACCTGGATGAAGACGAAAGCGCGTCGGCCAAGGCGGCGAACGCCAAGTCCACGCACGGCAAGCCGGCCGCGAAGACGGGAGGGCAGAAATGAGCAAGTTCGCTGCCATCAGGCCTGCTTCCATGAGGAACGCCTTGCTGGTGATGTGCGCCGTCCTGACCCTCGCCGGTTGCAGCGGGCAGGACGACCTTCACCAGTGGGTCGCGCAGGAAAAGCAGAAGAAGGGCGCGCCGATCCCGCCGTTGCCCGTCATCAAGACGTTCGAGACCTTCCAGTACAACGACCAGGACAAGCGCGATCCGTTCAGCCCGAGCACGGCCGAACTCCAGACCAACACCAACTCGGGACCCCGGCCGGACGAAAACCGCGCCAAGGAACCGCTGGAGATGTTTGCGCTGGACAGCTTGAAGATGGTCGGCACCGTGGGGAGCGGTGCAGGCATGGAAGTGCTCGTGAAGGATCCCGGTGGCGTAATCCACCGTGTCCATCGCAACGAATACATGGGCCAGAACTATGGTCGGGTCACCGCGGTAGGCGAAGACCACATCGACCTGGTGGAACTGGTGTCCAACGGCAACGGTGGCTGGATGGAACGTTCCGCCAGCATCGCGCTCAGCGAGAAATAAGAAACAGGGGCTGATGCAATGACCAACCAATTCAAAACCGTTCGGGGCCGTGTCATGCGCCAGGCAAGCCGTTACATGGTCGTGGGTCTGCTGACGCTGGGCGCTGCCTGGTCGAACGCTGCTGCCGCCGCTACCAGTACCCTGAAGGACATCAGCTACGACGCGCTGCCCGGTGGCCGCGTCGAGCTGCATCTGAACTTCGCCCAGGGTCCGGTGCCGGAACCGAAGATATTCACCACCGGCAATCCACCGCGCATCGCGGTCGATTTTCCGGATACCGATAACGCGGCGGCACGCCATCTCGATATCGGCAAGGGCGCCACGACGGGCGTATCGGCGGTTTCCGCCGGTGGCCGCACCCGCGTGGTGATCGAACTGGTGCGCGACTCCACCTATCGCTCGCGGGTCGAAGGCAACAGCCTCGTACTCACGGTGAACAACGGCACGGATGCGCAGACCACCACGACGGCATCGAACATCGATCCGTCCAAGGCGCTGCCGTCGATGGCCAGCGGTCCGGCGGTGTCCAACATCGACTTCCGTCGCGGCCCCAACGGCGAAGGCCGCATCCTGATCGACTTTAGTGCTCCCGGCGCCAGTGCCGACATGAAGCGTCAGAACGACAAGGTCATCGTGGACATCAGCCACGCCAACCTGCCCGCCAACCTGGCACAGCGCCTGGACGTGCTCGATTTCGCCACGCCGGTGCAGTCGATCGTGACCAAGGCCGGCGGTGCCGGTGCCCACATGGAAATCAGCGTGAAGGGCCAGGTCGACACGTCGGCCTACCAGAGCGGCAACCAGTACGTAGTGGAAGTGGCACCGAAGAAGAAGGATCCGAAGGCCGAGGCCGCCGCGGCCAAGGGCCAGGAGCCGGTCTACACGGGCAACCGCGTGACCTTCAACTTCCAGGACATCCCGGTGCGTTCGGCGCTGCAGTTGCTGGCCGACATCTCCGGCCTGAACCTGGTGGCCTCCGATACCGTGGGCGGCAGCGTCACGTTGCGACTGGTCAATGTGCCGTGGGATCAGGCGCTCGACGTGGTGCTTCGCGCCAAGAGCCTGGACAAGCGCCGCAACGGCAACGTGATCTGGATTGCGCCGCAGGAAGAACTGGCCAAGTACGAGCAGAGCGTGGCCGATGCCCGCATGAAGGCCGAGGACAATTCCGAGCTCGTCACCGACTACGTGCCGATCAGTTACGGCAAGGCCAAGGACATCGCCAAGCTGCTGACCACCGGTGCCCAGCAGAGCCAGGGTGGCGGCGCTGGTGGCTCCAGCAACGCCTCTCGTGGATTCCTGTCCACCCGCGGCAGTGTGTCCTTCGACGAGCGTACGAACACCCTGCTGATCAACGACAACCCACAGAAGATCCGCGAGCTGCGTGCGCTGATCGCGGTGCTGGACAAGCCGGTGCAGCAGGTGTTGATCGAATCGCGCATCGTGATAGCGACCGACAACTTCACCCGTGAACTCGGTGCCAGGTTCGGTGCGCAGGGTGTACGCACCAACCCCAGCGGCCAGCAGATTTCCACCGGCGGCACGACCACCGCTGCCGGCACGGCCGGCGGCATCAACGTGAATCTGCCGACGGCCGACCAGGCGGCGGGCTCCATCGCTCTAGGCATCCTCGGCAAGAACTACGCGCTGGATCTCGAACTCCAGGCCGCACAGACCGAAGGCCGTGGCGAAGTGATCTCCAGCCCGCGCGTCATTACCGCCAACCAGCAGGAAGCGGTGATCCGCCAGGGCCAGGAAATCGGTTACGTGACCTACCAGAACAGCGCCACCGGCGCAGCGGGCAGCGGCACGGCCACGGTGCAGTTCAAGGACGCCGTGCTCGAGCTGAAGGTCACCCCGACGATCACCTCCGACAACCGCGTTTATCTGATGATCAACGTGAAGAAGGACGCCCTGGCGGACTTCATCACCGTGCCGGGCAGTGGCCAGGTGCCGCAGATCGACACGCGTGAGATCAACACCTCGGTGCTGGTCGACAACGGTCAGACGGTGGTGCTGGGCGGTATCTACGAGATCACCAAGCAGAACAACGCGACCAAGGTGCCGGGTCTGGGCGACATCCCGGGTCTGGGCATGCTGTTCCGCACCACCAAGCGCGAAAGCGACAAGGCGGAGCTGCTGATCTTCGTGACCCCGCGCATCCTGAGCGAAAGCCTGCAGTAAACGCGGTCTGGCACTCAATACGGCAAGGGGCGGCTTCGGCCGCCCCTTTGCTTTTCGGGCAGATGAGGCCGGCCGCCGATGGGGGCCGGAAGTCATGGGTATTAAACTTCCGGGGCCGGTTAAGGTCTGTGGTTACGTTCAACCCCTGGATTCCCCGATGGACATGCCCGAGGCTTCAACCTCTTCCCCCCTGCAGCAGGCGTTTTTGCGCGTGCGCGATGAATTGCAACGCAGCGTCATCGGTCAGCCGCACCTGATCGACTGCCTGCTGGTGGCCTTGCTGGCCGACGGCCATCTGCTGGTCGAGGGCGCGCCCGGCCTGGCCAAGACGACCGTGGTGAAGGCGTTGGCAGGCTGTATCGAAGCCGATTTCCACCGTGTGCAGTTCACGCCCGACCTGCTGCCCGCCGATCTCACCGGCACGGACATCTTCCGCCCGCAAGCGGGCAGCTTCGAGTTCGAACGCGGTCCGCTGTTCCACAACATCGTGCTGGCGGACGAGATCAACCGCGCGCCCGCCAAGGTGCAGTCGGCGCTGCTCGAGGCGATGGCCGAGCGCCAGATCACCGTCGGCCGCAGCACCTGGCGCCTGCCCGACCTATTCATGGTGATGGCGACACAGAACCCGATCGAGCAGGAAGGCACCTTCGCGCTGCCCGAAGCGCAGCTCGACCGCTTCGTGATGCATGTGACCATCGGTTATCCCGATGCGGCCGCCGAACTGGCGATCCTGCAACTGGCACGCGAACAGGCCCGCAGGAGCCTGCATCCGCTGCCGGTCTCGCGTCCCACCCTGAGCCAGACCGACGTCTTCAACGCCCGCGATGCCGTGCTCGACGTGCACATGGCGCCGGCGCTGGAGGAATACATCACGCAGCTGGTGCTGGCCACCCGCGAACCCGGTGTCTACGGCGCCGAACTCAAGCGCTGGATCGCCTGGGGCGCCAGCCCGCGAGGCACCATTGCGCTGGATCGTTGCGCCCGCGCCCACGCGTGGCTGGCCGGACGCGACTACGTGCTGCCCGAAGACGTGCATGCCATCGTGCACGAGGTATTGCGTCACCGCGTGCTGCTCAGCTACGAGGCGGAAGCCGAGGGCGTGCGCAGCGACCAGGTGATCCGTCGCGTGCTGGATCTCGTGCCATTGCCGTGAACGCCGTTGTCGACAAGCCGGTGGACGGCGATGGCCGAACGCGCGTTCGCCTGGCGGAACTGATGGCCTTGCGTGCCCGCGTGGCCAAGGCGGCGCTGCCGCGGCTGGAAAGTCGCGCCATGCGCGCTGGCCAGCAATCCAGCCGTCTATACGGCCGAGGCATGGACTATGCCGAATCGCGTGTCTACCAGCCTGGCGATGATGTGCGCCGTCTCGATTGGCGATTGACCGCCCGTAGCGGCCGGCTGCATACGAAGTTGTTCCAGGAAGAACGCGAGGGGCAGTTGCTGATCCTACTGGATGCGCATGAGAGCATGCGTTTCGGCACGCGCGTGCGTCTGAAATCGGTGCAGGCCGCGCGCGCTGCCGCGTTGGCGGCGTGGTACGCGGTGCGGGCGGGCGAGCGCGTGGGGCTGATGTCCTTCGGCAACGGTCACAGCATGTTGCGGCCGCAGGCTGGCACGCGCGGTGCGCTGGCGGTGTGTGGCGCGCTGGCCGACTGGGATGCGAACTATCCGGCCCTTCCTGGCGAGCCGCTATCGGATGTGATCCTGCGTGCCGCGCGCTTGATGCATGGCGCCAATCGAGTGCTGTTGATCAGCGATGGACTCAGCTGCGACGAGGCGGCGCGCGGCCGCCTGCTCGATCTCTCGCACAAGGCAGGCATTCGCGTGCTGGTGGTGGCGGATGCCCTGGAACTGGGCCTGCCGCCGGCAGGCCGCTATCCGATGGAACACGACGGCACCCGGCGCGAGGTCGCGCTGTTTGGTGAGCGCCAGCGCCGTGAATTCCAGCAGGCACTGGGTGCCGGCCAGACGCGGCTCAACGCGATGGCGCAGGCGCTGGCCTTGCCGCATGTCACCATCGATACCGCGGCCGATCCGCTCGACGCCGTGATCTCGCTGCTGGCCCCCGGAGTGCGCCGATGAACGCGCCGGCTGCCACGCCACCGAACGGGCCGGTGCTGCGCGATATCCATCTGCCGCCCCACCCGTCCTGGTGGCCGCTGGCGCCCGGTTGGTGGTTCCTGACGGTGCTGGCGCTGCTGGCCGTGGGTTTGGCGATCTGGTGGTGGCGTCGTCAGCGGCGCCGTCATGCGGAAGAAAAACAGGTGCTGGCGGAAGTGGATCGGGTGCTGGCGCTGTGGCGTGAACAGCCGCAGGCGCTGGCATCCGGCCTGCACCAATTGCTGCGCCGTGGCGCATTGCGTATCGATGCCACCGCCGCGCAGCAGCGTGGCGACGCCTGGCGGCAGACTTTGGCAACGATGACGGTTGACCCAGGCACACTCGGCCAACTGGATGCCCTGGAAGCGGCGATGTACCAGCCCGGCGCACCGCTGGACGCCGATGCCGCCGCCAGCGCCACGCGCCGGTGGCTACAGCTGGCATGGCGCAAACGAGTTGAGGTGCGCCCGTGACCGAGTTCGTATGGCCATGGGTGATCGTGCTGGCACCGCTGCCGTGGCTGTTGCGCTGGTGGCTGCGGCCGGCGTCGCCCGGGCAGGCGCTGCATCTTCCTCATCCGGGCGTGCATCTGGACACGCCGGAGCGGCAGGGCCGCGGCGGCTGGCGCACCTGGTTGCTGGTGCTTGCATGGCTGGCCTTGCTGGTCGCCGCTGCGCGGCCTCAATGGGTGGGTCCCCCGCAGGCACAGCAGCGCAGCGGGCGAGCGCTGATGCTGGCGGTCGATCTTTCCGGAAGCATGCGCGCCGAGGATATGCAGTTGAGCGGTCAACCGGTCAGCCGCTTCGGTGCCGTGGAAGCGATTGCCGGCGATTTCATCGCGCGTCGCAGCGGCGATGAAATGGGGCTGATCCTGTTCGGCAGTCGCGCCTTCCTGGTCACGCCGCTCACCTACGATCTGCAGGCCGTGCGCGCGCAGCTGCAGGGCGCCGCCGTAGGGCTTGCGGGCACCGAGACCGCCATTGGCGATGCGATCGCCGTGGCAGTGAAGCGCCTGGCGGGTTTGCCGGAACAGGCGCGCGTGGTCGTGTTGTTGACCGATGGCGTGAACAACGCCGGCAATATCGCGCCGCTCGATGCGGCCCACGCCGCGCAGGCCGCGGGCGTGCGCGTCTATACCATCGGCATCGGTGCGACGGAGATGAGCGTTCCCGATCTGTTCGGCACGCATACGGTCAATCCTTCCGCCGATCTCGACGAAACCATGCTGCGTTCGATCGCCACGCAGACCGGCGGCCGTTATTTCCGCGCCACCGATTCGAGCCAGCTTGCCGATGCCTACCGCGCCATCGACGCACTGGAGCCGATGCCGCAGCAGGGACCCTCGCTGCGACCGCGGCACGAGTTGTTCCGCTGGCCGCTCGGCTTCGCCGTCATCCTCTGGATGCTGGCGTTTGCGCCGCGCCCGCTCCGCCGGGAGGCCATGGCATGAGCGAGGCCTTGCAGCAGATGCATTTCCTGCGCCCGTGGTGGTTGCTGTTGTTGCTTGCGCTGCCGCTGCTGGTGGTGCTCGCAACCAGGCGCCAGGGCGCGCGCGATCAGTTGTCGCGGCTGGTCGATCCGGAATTGCTGCCGTTCCTGTTGAAGGGCCATGCGGTGCGTAGGCGTGCGTCGCCCTGGCTGTTGGCGTGCGGATGGACGCTGGTCACGCTGGCGATGGCGGGGCCGACCTGGAGCCGCGTGGCGCAGCCGCTGTATGCGAAGCGGGCCGCACAGGTGGTGGCGGTATCGATGTCGCAACACATGCTGGCGCGCGACGTGACACCCAGCCGGCTGGACCGCACACGCTACAAGGTGCGCGATCTGCTCACGGCCAATCACGATGGACTCAATGCCCTGATCGCCTATGCGGGCGAGGCGTTCGTGGTCGCACCACTGACGTCGGACGCTTCCGCGCTCAACGAACTGCTCGACGCACTGTCGCCCGACACCATGCCGCTCGATGGCGACGATGCGGCCAAGGCCATCGAGCGGGCCGTCTCCTTGATTCACGATGCCAAGGTCGGCGGCGGCTCGCTGGTGTTGGTCACCGACGATGCCGATGCCGATGCGCAGGCGGCGGCGCGCAAGGCGGCGGCCGCAGGGGTGCGTGTGTCGGTGCTTGGCATCGGCACGTTGCAAGGCGGACCGGTGCCGCTGTCCGACAACAGTTTCCAGCGTGACGCCCAGGGCGGCGTCATCCTGGCGCGGCGCAACGATGACAACCTGCGCGCCCTGGCCGCCAGCGGCGGTGGCCAGTACGTGGCCATGACCGACGACGATCGGGACATACGCGCTCTTGCCAGCGAACTGAGCGCGAGCGGTCCGGAGACGCTGGCCACGGATCTGCACGGCGACGAATGGCAGGATCGTGGCCCATGGTTGTTGCTCGCGTTGTTGCCACTGGCGGCGGCATCGTTCCGGCGCGGCTGGTTGATGCTGTTGGCGCTGGCGTTGCTGCCGGCGATGCCGGGTACCGCGCAGGCGGGCGCATGGAGCGACCTGTGGCGTCGCCCGGATCAGCAGGCCGCCACGGCGCTTCAACAAGGCAACGCCAGGCAGGCGCAACAGCTCGCGCGCGATCCGGCACTGCGTGGCGCAGCGGCTTATCGCGCCGGCGACTACGCAGCAGCAGGCAACGACCTGCGTTCGCTGCCCGGCACCGATGCCCAGTACAACCTCGGCAATGCGCTGGCCAAGCAAGGCAATTATCAGGCGGCGCTGGCGGCGTACGACCGCGCGCTCAAGGCCGATCCGCACAATGCCGACGCGAGCGCGAACCGCAAGGCGGTGGAGGACTGGATGCGGCGCCAGCCGCAGCATCCGAAGAACGACAACGGCGCCAAGGACAACAAGGGCAAGGCAGGCGACGGCCCATCGACCACGCCGCCCGAGAATGCGCAGGGTCAGTCGGGCCAGCAGGGCGACAAGGACAAACAGGACCAGGGGCAAGGCAAGCCCTCGCAGGATGCGCACGGCGACGCCCAGGGCAACGGTGGCAATCCGCAGAGCGAACAAGGCCGCAACTCGCCGATGGATCATCCGTCCGACAAGGACTCGGCAGGCCAGCCGCAAACGCCCGAGCAGCAAGCCGAGCAGCAGGCGCGCCAGCAGCAGGCGCAGCAGGCGCTGCAGAAGCAGATGGACGAGGCGCTGGGCAAATCGCCGGGCAAGGACAAACCGCAGAACGGCGCGCACGAGCTGGGCGCGATCGAAAAGGACGATGCGCAGTCGAAACTGCCGGCCGACGTGCGCCAGGCGTTGCAGCGCGTGCCGGACGATCCGGGCGCGCTGTTGCGGCGCAAGTTCGAACTCGAATACCGGCAGCGCCACGGCGGCGCGTCGTCATCAGAAGGTGATTCGCAGTGAAGTCGCGTTACCTGATCTTGCTGTCGTTCTGTCTTGCCTGCGCATGGCCGCTGCTGTCGCTCGCCGCCGATGTCACGGCAACGCTCGACCGCAACCGCGTGGAACTCGGTGAAACCGTCACGCTCAACCTGCGCGCCAGCAGTGGCGCGATGGCGGCCACACCCGATCTCAGCGCGCTGTCGCAGGACTTCGCCGTGCTCGGGTCGTCCAGCAACACCAGCCTCAGCATCATCAACGGGCAGCGTTCGTTGCAGGTGACGGTGGGCGTGGCGCTGCGCCCGCTGCATGTGGGCACGCTGCACATTCCGGCGTTGTCGTTTGCCGGCGGCACCACCGCGCCGGTCGATGTGGAAGTGCTGCCGCCCGATACGGCGGCGGCCGCGGAAGGTCGCAAGGACGTTTTCCTCGAGGCCACGATCGACCCGGCGAGCGCCTATGTGGGCCAGCAGGTGGTCTATACGCTGCGCTTGTTCTATGCCACCGACCTCACCAGCGGGGCGCTGGAGGATCCGCAGCTGCCGGGCATGGACTTCCCTCGGCTGGGCGGTGAAATCAATTACCAGGCCGAGCGCGGCGGTCGCCGCTACAACGTGATCGAGCGTCGCTATGCCGCCACCTCGCAGCGCGTAGGCCACCTGCAGATTCCCTCGGTCGCCTTTCAGGGCGAGTCGGTCGACATGGCCAACCCGGATGCCTTCTTCGGCAACGGCACGCCGATCACTGCCTCGTCGCCCACGGTGGCTTTCGACGTGCGTCCCGCGCCGGCCCAGGCCGCGCAGGGCGCCTGGCTGCCGGCGCGGTCGCTCAACCTCACGCTCGACGGCGGTCCCTCGCACGGCGACCTGCACGTGGGCGAGCCGCTCAACCTGGTGATGAACGTGCAGGCCGTCGGACTGCCATACGAAGCGCTGCCGTCGCTCAGCCTGCCGTCGCTGGATGGCGCCACGGTGTACCCGGACAAGCCCGTCAACGGCTCGCGCGTGGAGGGCCAGTGGTTGGTGGGGCGCCGCCAGCAGAGTTTCGCGGTGGTGCCCAATCGTCCCGGCACGCTCACCATTCCGGAGACCACGCTCACCTGGTGGAACGTGCTGGAAAACCATGCCGAGACCGCGCGTGTGCCGGCCCGGACGTTTACCGTCATGGGTGCCGCGGGTGCGCCTGCCGCGCCGCCAGCGGCAGTGCCTCAGGCCGACGCCGCTGCTGTCGTCCATCCCAGTGCCTCGACGGCGCCCTTGGCAGTGAGCGGAGGCGGATGGTGGCGCACCGTGGCCCTGGTCAGCCTCGCCCTGTGGGTGCTGAGTGTGCTGGCCTGGATGCTGTGGCGCCGTCGATCGAACAAGACCGCCGGGGCCGCCCCCTCGCCGGCCGCAGCTCAGGGTTCGCCATCGCGCCTGCGTGCGGCGTTCCTGGTCCAGGCGCGCGGCAGTGACGCCCCCGGGCAGGCCGCTGCCTTGCTGGCCTGGGCGCAGGCGGAGCGTCCTTCGCTGCGGAATCTGGGCGAATTGGCGCAGGCCCTGTCGGCCGGGCCCCAGCGCGAGGCCATCGAGGCCTTGCAGCGCAAACGCTACGCAGGCGCAGACGAACCAGGCCTGGGTTCGCGGCTGGCCGCCGCCTTCCGCGATGATGGCTTTGCCTGGCAGCCGGCGACTGGCTCCGCGGATGCCTCGCCGTTGCCGCCGCTCTATCCGTTCAGCTTGCGTCGCTGAGCGCCTCGCGCCAGATATCGGCCATGTCCCGCCCAAAGCAGCAAACCAGCACCTGCGAGGGGCCGCCCTCAGGCGCATCGAGCAGGCTGCGCAGGGCCACGCGCGCTGCCCGCTTGGGCGGATAGCCGTAAACCCCGCAGCTGATGGCGGGAAAGGCGATCGAGGCCAGGTCGTATTCGGTCGCCAGCGTCAGGCTGTTGCGGTAGCAACGGGCCAGTTGCTCGGGTTCGCCGCTGCCGCCGCCGAGCCATACCGGCCCGACGGTGTGGATGATGTACCGGGCGGTGAGCTCGAAACCGGGCGTGATACGTGCCTCGCCGGTGGGGCAGCGCACGCCGGGGCTGAGCTCGGGCAGGGCCTGGCAGGCCTCCAGCAGCCGTGGGCCGGCGGCACGATGGATGGCGCCGTCCACGCCGCCGCCGCCCAGCAGGGTGGGATTGGCGGCGTTCACGATGGCGTCCACATCCAAGGCGGTAATGTCGCTAACAATGATCTCTATGTTCATTGGCATTGGCTTCGTAAAATGTTGCGACGTATGCTTGACCTTCCTAACGCCTCGCCCGGACTGACCTATCGCCATGACTAAGGCAGAAGACATCTCGTTTGGCTATCTGCTCAACGACGTCACCCTGTTGTTCCGCAAGCACTTCGACAGGCGCGCCGTGAAATTCGGGTTGACCCGCGCCCAGTGGCGGGCCACCAAGATGCTCTATCACCGCGAAGGCCTGCGCCAGACCGAACTGGCCGAATCACTGGAAATGGAGCCCATTGCGGTGGGCCGCGTGATCGATCGCCTGCAGGCGGCCGGTTTCGTCGAGCGCCGGCCCGATCCCAAGGATCGCCGCGCCTGGCGGCTGTACGTGACCGACCAGGCGCGTGGCGTCATCGCCGACATGGAGCTGATCGCCAAGGGCGTGCGCAAGGACGCCACCCAGGGTATCGGCGTGCCTGAGCTGGAACATGCGCTGGGCGTGCTCAACCGCATGAAGGAAAACCTGCAGGCGCTGGACAACGGCGGCCCATCCGACGACGCCGAGCTCTGATCGCCCGGAAAAATCCGCCAACCAGGCCTTCTGGCAGGTGTATGTCACACGCGTGCCACACTATGTTGCGATGAACATGTCGCCTGCCTGACGGCAGGCGGTTTGCCAAGTGCTGTCGGTCGTGCGAGCCACGGACGCTGGCTGCATCACAATGCCCAATGAGACGCACTGGACGGAGTGGGGCATGCTCCCGAGAGCATGCCCGGTGCGGCAATCCCCTTTTGGACAGACACGCAGCGCGGCCGCTAGGGCGGCATCCCGGCGCATGCCGGGCATGCCGGCAGCGGTGGGTGGTCGGAGACATCATGCAAGGCACGTCCCGCAAGAAACTCTTGGTATTGGCCGTCGTCATCGTGGCGGCGATCGTGGCCGCGCAGATGTTCCGCGGCAGCGAACGCGCCAAGGCGAAAACGCCTGCGGTGGCCGCGTCGGTGCCGGTGAAGGTGGCCAGTGCGCATCGCAGCGACCTCGATCTCACCTTGAAGGTGATCGGTCGCGCCGAGGCGTTTTCCACGGTGAATGTGCAGGCGCGCGTGAGCGGCCAGTTGCAGGCCCTGCTGTTCAAGCCCGGCGGACAGGTGAAGCAGGGCGACACCATCATCCGCATCGATCCCAGCCTGCTGCAGGCGCAGCTCGACCAGGCGCTCGGCAACCTGGCCAAGGACCAGGCGCAGCTGGACAACGCCAATACCGTCATCAAGCGTTACCAGCCTTTGCTCGGCAAGGGTTATGTCTCGCAGATGGACTACGACACCTACAAGGCCAACCAGGGCATCTACAGCGCGGCGGTGAAATCCGATCAGGCTGCGGTGGAGCTGGCCCGCACGCAGCTCAGCTATGCGCAGATCCAGGCGCCGTTCGACAGCATCGCGGGTGCGCCGCTCGTTTATCCGGGCGCACAGATCACGGCGAACGACACCTCCATCGTGGTGTTGAACCAGATCCGCCCCATCCACATCACCTTCTCGGCACCCGAGACGGGTCTCGATGGCATCAAGGCCGCCATGGCGCGCGGCAAAGTGCCGGTGTCGGTGGCCATCCCGAACACCAAGACCGCACCGATGGAGGCCGAGCTCGACTTCATCAACAACTCGGTGGACACCACCACCGGCACCATCCAGCTCAAGGCGCGCTACACCAACGACGACGATCGGCTCACACCGGGCCAGTTCGTGGAAGTGGTGTTGCCCACCACGCGCCTCTCCAACGTGGTGACGGTGCCGGTGGTGGCCTTGCAGAACGCGCCGCTCGGCAGCTTCGTTTTCGTCGTCAATGCGGACGGCACGGTGCAGCAGCGCATGGTGACGGCCGGGCCCAGCACGGGCGGCCAGATCGTCATCGAGAAGGGCCTGAACGGCAACGAGACCGTGGTCACGGACGGCCAATTGCTGCTGGTCGATGGCGCGCACATACACGTCGTCACCGACAACGGCTGAGGCGGCGCCATGAACCTGCCAGCCCTGTGCATTCAACGCCCGGTGATGACGACGCTGCTGATGGTGGCGTTGCTGGTATTCGGCGTCGTCGCGTATCCGAAGTTGCCGGTGAACGAACTGCCGAACGTCGACTTCCCCACCATCACGGTGAACGCGAGCCTGCCTGGCGCCGCGCCGGAGACGATGGCCACGGCAGTCGCCACGCCGCTGGAAAACCAGCTCTCGACCATTGCCGGCATCCAGTCGATGACCTCGACCAGCGCGCTCGGCAGCACCTCGATCACGCTCACCTTCGAACTCGATCGCAGCATCGACGGTGCCGCGCAGGATGTACAGGCGGCCATTTCCTCGGCGCAGCGCCAGCTGCCCACCAACATGCCCACGCCGCCCACGTTCCGCAAGGTGAACCCCGCGGACGCACCGATCCTCTATCTCACGCTGCGTTCGCGCACGCAGCCGCTGTCGGTGGTGGACGACTACGCGGAGACGCAACTGGCGCAGCGCCTGTCGATGATCGATGGCGTTGCCCAGGTGAGCGTCTACGGCGCGCAGAAATACGCGGTGCGCGTGAGCGTCGATCCGCAGAAGCTGGCGGCCAGCGGCATCGGCATCGATACCGTGCAGAACGCGGTGGCCGCGGCCAACGTGAATCTCGCCACCGGTTCGCTCAACGGCAGTCGCCAGCTGCTGCAGGTGCGTTCGGACGGCCAATTGCAGCGGGCGAATCAGTACAACAGCATCATCGTGGCCTATCGCAATGGCGCGCCGGTGCGCCTATCCGACCTGGGCAAGGCCGAAGACAGTGTGCAGAACGACCAGGTCGCGAGCTGGTACAACGGCGAGCGCGCCATCGTGCTGGCCATCCAGCGCCAGCCGGGTTCCAACACGGTGGCGACCATCGACCGCATCCGCTCCGTGCTGCCCACGTTCGAGGCCACCTTGCCGCCATCGATCAAGCTGGCCGTGCTGTACGACCGCTCGGTGTCCATCCGCGAATCGGTGAACGACGTGCAGTTCACCTTGATGCTCGCGGGCGTGTTGGTGGTGCTGGTGATCTACCTGTTCCTGGGCAACGCCTCGGCCACCCTGATTCCCGCGCTGGCGCTGCCGGTGTCCATCGTGGGCACGTTCGGCGCGATGTTTGCGCTCGGTTACAGCCTGGACAATCTCTCGCTGCTGGCGCTGACCCTGGTGGTCGGCTTCGTGGTCGACGATGCCATCGTGATGCTCGAGAACATCGTGCGTCACGTGGAAGAGGGCATGGACCCGTACGAAGCCTCGCTCAAGGGCGCCAGCGAGATCGGCTTCACCATTTTCTCGATGACGCTGTCGCTGGTGGCGGTGTTCCTGCCGGTGATGTTCATGGGCGGCATCGTCGGCCGTCTGTTCCATGAGTTCGCGGTGACGCTGAGCGTGGCGATCCTGATTTCGGGCTTCGTCTCGATCACCCTCACGCCGATGCTGTGCAGCCGCTTCCTCAAGCATGCCGAGCACGAGAAGAAAGCTCGGGTCGTGCTGTGGTTCGATGCCGGTTTCGAGCGCGTACGCCGCGGCTACGTGAGTTCGCTGACCTGGGCCGTGCATCACCCGCGCAGCATCATGGGACTGTTCGTGGCCAGCCTGCTGGCTACCGGCGTGTTGTTCGTGGTGGTCGACAAGGACTTCATTCCCGCCGGCGATTCGGGTCAGCTCAACGTGAATGTCGAAGGCCCCGATGACACCTCGGTGTCCAGCATGGCGCAACGTCAGCAGCAGCTGGCCAAGATCGTGGGCGAGGATCCGAACATCGCCAGCTACATGTCCTCGGTGGGCAGCGGCGGTGCGCGTACCACCACCAACAACGGTTCCCTGTCGCTCACGCTCAAGCCTGCCAGCGAGCGGCCGCTCGACGTCAACGGCATCATCCAGGAGCTGCGGGCGAAGTTCGCCAAGGTGCCGGGCATCCGGGCCTACATCCAGAACCCGCCATCGATCCAGGTAGGCGGACGACAATCGAAGGCGCAGTACCAATACACCTTGCAGTCGATCGATACGCCCGCGCTGTACGACTGGTCGGGCCGGGTGATCACCGCCTTCAGCAAGCTGCATGGTTTCCAGGACGTCACCAGCGACCTGGACCTCAACGGCCCGTCCATCGTGGTGGACGTGAATCGCGACAAGCTCGCCACGCTCGGCCTCACCATGGACCAGGTGCAGACGGCGCTGGGTTCGGCATTCGGCGCCAACCAGATTTCCACCATCTACGGTGCGTCATCGCAATACTGGGTGATCCTGCAGGTGTATTACGCCTTGCAGAATGATCCCGAGGTGCTGTCGCAGATCTACGTCACCTCCAGCAGTGGCGGGCTGGTGCCGCTCAATGCGGTGGCGAGTTTCGAACGCAAGCCGCAGGCGCTCACGGTGAATCACCAGGGCCAGATACCCGCGGTGACGGTGTCGTTCAACCTTGCGCCGGGCGTGAGCCTCAGCGAAGCGGTGGCGAGCATCGACAGCGCGATGAAGCAGATGAACCTGCCGCCCACGATCACCGGCAGTGTGCAAGGCACGGCGCAGGCGTTCCAGGATTCGATGCAGGGCATGGGCTTGCTGCTGGTGATGGCGTTGTTCGTGATCTATCTGGTGCTTGGCATCCTGTACGAGAGTTTCATCCATCCGTTGACGATTCTGTCGGGCCTGCCATCGGCGGGCGTAGGCGCGTTGGCGACGCTGATGATCTTCGGTGCGCCACTCGACCTGTTCTCCTTCGTCGGCATCGTGATGCTGATCGGCATCGTCAAGAAGAACGCGATCATGTTGATCGACTTCGCGCTGGAGAAGCAGCGCAGCGATGGCACCGCGCCTGCGCTCGCCATCGTGGAAGCCTGCCACGTGCGCTTCCGACCGATCATGATGACCACCGCGGCCGCGTTTGCGGGCACCTTGCCGATCGCTTTGGGATTGGGCGCCGGTGCCGAGACGCGTCGGCCGTTGGGCCTGGCGGTGGTGGGTGGCCTGCTGGTGTCGCAGGTGCTCACGCTGTACCTGACGCCAGTGATCTATCTGTATCTCGATCGCTTGCACACGCGGCTCTCGCGCAAGCGGCGCGTGGGCGGTGCTGAGACGGCACACTGAAGCGGAGACCCTGTGGGAGCGCACTTGTGCGCGACTGCGGCGCCTTGTCGATGCCGCTTCGTTGGCTTGTCGCGCACAAGTGCGCTCCCACAGGTGAGACTCACCAAATAAAAAAGGGCGGCCATGGGCCGCCCTTTTTCGTTCGCATGCGCGGAACGATCACTCCTCCGCGCCATCTCCCTTGAACGCACCCGGCGCCGAACCGAAGTTGCCGTCGGCCTGGGCGGCCATGTACGAGAACGCGGCATAGACGGCGACGTTCTGCGCCAGTTCCTTCGGGTCGATCTTGTCGAGCGTGTCGTTGGCGGTGTGGTGGTAGTCGAAGTAGTCGGTACCGTCCTGCACCAGCGAGAGCGCGGCCATGCCCTTGCCGTGCATCTGCGACAGGTCGGAACCGCCGCCGCCCGGCTTGCTCGCGTCATAGTCCACGCCGATCGGTGCAAGCACCTTGGCGATCTGCTCGATGGCGCCGCGCGACTCCGGCTTCACGCTGGCCGTCATCAGCCAGATCTTGCGCGCGCCGAAATCGGATTCGGTGCCGAGCTGGAACTTCGCCACGTCGGAGGCGTGCTTGTCAGCGTACGCGCGGCCACCCCACAGGCCCATCTCTTCGTTGGCGAAGGCGATCACGCGGATGGTGCGGTCAGGGCGCTGCGGCATGTCGTGGATCAGCTTGCCGGCCGCCATGGCGATCGCCACGCCGGCGCCGTCGTCGATCGCGCCGGTGCCCGGATCCCACGAGTCGAGATGGCCGCCAATGACCACGACCTGGTCCGGATGCTTCTTGCCGGTCACTTCGCCGATCACGTTGGCGCCGGTGTAGCTGCCGTTGAAGCCGACGTCCAGGTCCAGCTTGACGCTGACCGGCTTGCCGAAGCCGAGGATGCGCGTGAGCTGATCGGCATCGGGGTTGGAGAGTGCGGCGGCGGGAATGGCGTCCTTCGGATCGGTGAAGCCGGTAACGCCGGTGTGCGGCGTGCGGCTGTTGGCATCGGTGCCGGCCGAACGCAGCAGGAAGGCGGCGGCGCCCATCTTGGCGGCGATCACCGGGCCGCCCACGCGCACGCCCGAACCGATGGCGTAGTCGGCGCCGTCCTTGTGGCGCTGCATGTGCGCATCGACGTAGACGATCTTGCCCTTCACGCTGGCCGGATCGGCCTTCTTCAACGCATCGAGGCTGTCGAAGCGCACCACCTCGGCGGTGAGGCCGCCCTTGGGCGTGCCGGCCGAATAGCCCAGCGCAATCAAGTCCAGCGGCTGCGGGAACGGCGCCACGATGGCGGCGTGCTCGCTGCGGCGTTCCCACAGCGGATAGGTCACCTGCTCGGTATAGACCTTGTCGAAACCCAGTGCCTTGAACTTGGCAATGGCCCACTCGCGGCCGCGCAGGTCCGCCGGACCGCCGGCAATGCGCGGACCCACTTCGGTGGTCAGCGACTCGACGATCTGGTACGCCGTGTTGTCGTTCATCGCCTTGTCGCGCAGCTGTTCGGCCGTCTTTACGGCTGCGGCGGGAACCGTGGTCTGGGTGGCTGCATGGGCCGAGCCGATGGCGAACATCAGGCTGGCGGCGAGCAGGGTAAGCGGCAGTTGACGCATGGGGACGTTCCTTGGGCGGAAACTTCGATTATGGCCCGCGTGCTCGTGGCTGCTTAGGCCAGAAGTCATGCTGCGGGGGTCAAAAACAGCAAAAACAAAAAAGGCGCCGCAGCGCCTCTTTCGCGCAACGTTCCTAGCTGCTTACTTCGGGTTCCGCGCCTTGAGCAGGTCGCGGATCTCCGTCAGCAGCACCACATCGGCCGGCGGCGGCGCAGGCGCGGCCTCTTCGCGGCGGGTGAGGCGGTTGATCGCCTTGACCACCAGGAAGATCGCAAACGCGATGATGAGGAACTGGATCAGGGTATTGATGAAGGTGCCATAGCCAATAGCCACTTCGGCGATTTTGTGTGCCGGATCGGTAGTGTCGGCCGGCTTGAGCACCCATTTCATCTGCGAGAAATCGACACCGCCGGTGAGCATGCCGATCGGCGGCATGATGATCTGGTCCACCAGTGAGCTGACGATCTTGCCGAACGCGCCGCCGATCACCACACCGACCGCGAGGTCGATCACATTGCCGCGCATGGCGAATTCTTTGAACTCTTTGAGCATGCTCATGCTTCTCTCCCTGGGCTGGATGGCCTCGACACTCTAACGCAGCGCGATGTGCAGGCGGCATGCAGCCGCCTTCGCAAGTTCAGACGACGGTGCCTTCGAGCGTGGCCACGCCGGCCAGTTCCGCATGAAAGCGGTCGCCGCGTTGCATGGCTGAAACACCGGCCGGCGTGCCGGTAAAGATCAGGTCGCCGGCCTTCAACTCGAACAGCGTGGAGAGCAGCGCGATGATCTCGTTCACGCCGTGCACCATCTCGCCCAGGCGGCCTTGCTGGCGCGGCTGGCCGTTCACCGTGAGGGTGAGCGCGGTATCGGCATCGAGCGATACCTCGCCGGCCGGACGCAGCGCCGACACCGGTGCGGAATGGTCGAAGCCCTTGGCCACATCCCACGGATGGCTCTTGGCCTTGGCGACGGCCTGCAGGTCGCGGCGGGTCAGGTCCAGGCCCACGCCGTAGCCCCAGATCAGCGCACCGGCCTGCTGGGCGGAAAGGTCGCGTCCGCCCGCGCCCAGCGCCACCACCATTTCCACTTCGTGGTGCAGGTCGTGGGTGGCCTGCGGATAGATCACGTCGGCGCCGTCGGTGACCACGGCATCGGCCGGCTTGCAGAAGAACAGCGGCGTGTCCTTGTCCACCGTCGAACCCATTTCGCGGGCGTGCTCGGCGTAGTTGCGGCCGATGCAGAAGATCCGGCGCAGCGGGAAACGTTGGTCGCTGCCGATGATCGGCAGGCTAGGAACGGCAGGGGGCGTGATGGCGTATGACATGGCCGGGAAGGTTACCACTCCCGCTTGCGAGCGCCAGTCTGCTGTCACGTCAGCTTTTTTAGCAACCGGCATGCGAGTACAACCGGGCCGGTTCTCTGCCCTCGATCGATGTCGGCCAGGTGACAGCTGTCACCGCGTTTGGCTGATGAGGGCTTCTGGAGTCGGCGGGCCCGCTCCAGCAATGTGTATCGCATCACGGAACCGGCAGTGACCGGCAGGGAGAGCGTGTGGCGAATGCGGATCTGTTGAAGGAACTGCGCATCGAGAAACATCTGCGCGAGGAGCATGGCCAGGGGCCGGGCCGTTGGCCGTGGATCGTCGGCGGCGTGCTGCTCGTGCTGGTGTTGATCGCGCTGGCGGGCTGGTTCGTGATGGGCCGGCGCGCCATCGAAGTGCAGACGGCCCAGGCGCAGTCGCCGGTGGCCAATGCGGCGGCCGGTGCGGTGCTGCAGGCCACCGGTTACGTGACGGCGCGGCGGCAGGCCACCGTGTCGGCACAGATCACCGGCACGCTGACCGATGTGCTGATCGAAGAGGGTGACCACGTGAAGGAGGGCCAGGTGGTGGCGCGGCTGGACGACTCGCAGTACAAGGCGGCACTCGATGCGGCCCGTACCACGGCCGCCGCTTCGCACGCCCTGGTCGCGCAGTTCCAGGCGCAACTGGCGCAGAACCAGCGCGATGCCGTGCGCAACGAAGAGCTCGCGGCGAAGGGCCTGGTCTCCAAACAGCTCGCCGAGCAATCGCGTACGCTGGTCGACAGCACACGCGCCCAGCTGCTGTCGCAGCAGCGCAGCGCGGCCTCGGCCGATGCACAGGTCGTGGTGGCGAGGGTGAACTTCGACTACTGCGTGATCCGCGCGCCGTTCGACGGCGTGATCACCACCAAGGACGCGCAGGTGGGCGAAATCGTCTCGCCGTTCTCCGCGGGCGGCGGTTTCACCCGCACCGGCGTGGGCACGGTAGTGGACATGGATTCGCTGGAAGTGGACGTGGACGTCAACGAGGCCTATATCGGCCGCGTGAAGCCGAGCATGCCCGCCGAGGCCGTGTTGGACGCCTACCCCGACTGGAAAATTCCCGCCCACGTCATCGCCATTGTTCCTGCCGCCGATCGCGGCAAGGCCACGGTGAAAGTGCGCGTGGCGCTGGAGAAGAAAGACGCACGCATCGTGCCCGACATGGGCGTGCGCGTGTCCTTCCTCGAGCAGAAGCAGGACCAGGCACAGGCACAGACGCAGGCACCGCAGGGCGCGCTGGTGCCGACCACGGCGATCGCACAGCGCGACGGCCACGGCGTGGTGTTCATCGTCAGCAGCGACATCGTGCAGCAGCGCAGTGTATCGCCGGCCGCCTCGAAGATCGGCGACCAGAGCCTGCTGCCGACGGGCGTGCAAGTGGGCGACACCGTAGTGGTGTCCCCGCCAGCGGCATTGAAGGACGGCGACCGGGTCAAGCTGGCGGCAAAAGCCGCAGAGTGATCCGCCTCGTCAACGCGTGATCGGGTGCATCGCCAACCGCGATGCCTGGCTATTCGCATCAGGAGCACATGCAATGAGCACATTGATCGAAACCCGCGACCTCTCCAAGGTGTACGAGCGCGGCAAGCAGAAGGTGGAAGTGTTGCACCACATCGACCTCGACATTGCCGAGGGCGACTTCCTCGCGCTGATGGGCCCCTCCGGTTCGGGCAAGACCACCTTGCTCAACCTGATCGGCGGACTGGATACGCCCACTGGCGGCAGCATCACCGTCGCCGGCCAGCGCCTGGATCAACTGGGCGGCGGGCAACTGGCGAAGTGGCGCGCGGCGCACGTGGGCTTCGTGTTCCAGTTCTACAACCTGATGCCGATGCTGTCGGCGCAGAGGAACGTCGAGCTGCCGCTGCTGCTGACCAAGCTTTCCGCGGCACAGCGCCGCAAGAACGCCTCCATTGCGTTGCAACTGGTGGGCCTTGGCGACCGTGCCTCGCACAAGCCGAGCGAGCTTTCCGGCGGCCAGCAGCAGCGTGTGGCGATTGCGCGAGCCATCGTCTCCGACCCCACCTTGCTGGTGTGCGACGAGCCCACCGGTGACCTGGATCGCCAGTCGGCCGAGGAAGTGCTGGGCCTGCTGCGTGTGCTCAATCGCGAGCACGGCAAGACCATCGTGATGGTCACCCACGATCCCAAGGCCGCCGAGTACGCCAATCACACGCTGCATCTGGACAAGGGCACCCTGGTCGAACAGGCGCTGGCGTGAGGATGCGACGATGAAATATCTCCATCTCATCTGGGCGGCGCTGTTCCGGCGCAAGGCCCGCACCGTCCTCACGCTCGTCTCGATCATTGCTGCGTTTCTGCTGTTCGGCATGCTCGATGCGGTGCGCACGTCATTCGACCAGGCGGGGCAGAGCGCCAACGGTGCGCAACGCCTGCAGACCGGCTCGAAACTCTCCTTCATCCAGACGCTGCCGCAATCGCTGGAACAGCAGATCGCGCAGGTGCCGGGCGTGAAGATGGTGACCTACGCGAACTGGTTTGGTGGTGCCTACCAGGACCCGCACAACCAGGTCTTCAGCTTCGCGGTGGAACCGAACTACATCGATCTGTATCCCGAGATCGAAGTGAGCGCGGCCGAGCGCAAGGCGTTTGACGATACGCGCACCGGCATCCTGGTGGGCGAAAAACTGGCCAAGCGCTTCAACTGGAAAGTGGGCGACAAGATTCCGCTGCAGTCGACCATCTTCCCGGATCGCAAGGGCAGCAAGAACTGGACCTTCGACATCGTCGGCATCCTGCATTCGAAGGACAAGAAGAGCGGCGGCTTCTTCGACCAGATGCTGTTGTTGCATTGGAAGTATTTCGACGAAACCACGCCCTTCAATCAAGGCACCGTGGGTTGGTATGTCACGCGTGTGAACGACGTGAACCAGGCCGACCGCGTGGCCAAGGCCATCGACGCGATCTCGGCCAATTCCGATCACGAGACGCGCACGCAGACCGAACAGGCGGCCACCGCCAGCTGGATGAAGCAGCTCGCCGATATCGGCCTGATCGTGGGTTCGATCATGGGCGCGGTGTTCTTCACGTTGTTGCTGCTGTCGGGCAACACGATGATGCAGGCGGTACGCGAACGCACCAGCGAGTTGGCCGTGCTCAAGACGATCGGCTTTTCCAGCCATGCGGTGCTCGGCATCGTGCTGGCCGAATCGGTGCTGCTGCTGTTGCTGGGCGGTGTGATTGGGCTTGGGTTGGCGTCGCTGATCATTCCCCTCGTGAGCGCCGGCAGTGGCGGCATGCTCAACCTGCCCAGCGTGGGCACCAGCAGCTGGATCCTGGGCCTGGTGCTGATGGTTGCCATCGGTCTGCTGGTGGGTGCACTGCCGGCGGTGCGAGCGATGCGACTGAACATCGTCGACGCGCTGGCCGGCCGCTAAGGAGAGCCACATGAAGAATTTCCTGATCAATCTTGGCCTGCTCCTGCTGATTGCCGCAGTGCTCGTGGCCTGGATCATGCTGCCGTGGCAGGGCGTGATCGTGCTGGCGCTGCTGTTTGCAGCGTGGATGGCGTTCACTCGTAGCGGGCGCCGTGCGGCTTCGGTAGCAAGCGTTGGCATCAGCACGCTGAAGCAACGCCTTGGTTCCTCGGCGGTGATCGTGATCGGCATCGCTGGCGTGGTCGGCGTGCTGGTGGCCTTGCTGGCGATGGGCGAAGGCTACTCGGAGACACTGCGCAAGACCGGCAGCGACGATACCGTCATCGTGATGCGCGGCTCGTCCGCGGCGGAGGTGATGTCCGTGCTCGACCACGACAGCGTGACGCTGATCCCGCAGGCCGCCGGCATCGCCAAGGACGCCAAGGGCGAGCCCATCGCGTCGCCGGAACTGGTGGTGGCAGCGAATCTTCCGCTGAAGGGCAGCACCGCGGACGACGAAGGCAGCGTGCAACTGCGTGGTGTCGGCGAGCAGGCGTGGGCGGTGCGGCCGAACGTGAAAGTGATCGACGGACGCAACTTCAAGCCCGGCATGCGCGAGCTGATCGTGGGCAAGGGGGCGGCCAAGCAGTTCGAAGGCCTCACGCCCGGGCATACGGTGAAGCTGGGCAACCAGCAGTGGACCGTGGTCGGCGTGTTCTCTTCCGGCGATGCGATGGATTCGGAAGTGTGGGGCGACGCCAGCGTGGTGGCCGATACGTATCGTCGCGGCAGCAGCCGTGCCTCGGTGACGGTGCGCCTGGCCGATCCCAAGGCCTACGACAAGTTCAAGGCCGAGCTGGAAAGCAATCCGCAGCTGAAGGTCGATGTGAGCACCACGATCGCCTATTTCAGCAAGCAGTCCGAGGGCATGACCAAGGTGATCAGGGCGGTGGGCATCGCGGTGGGCCTGATCATGGCGATCGGCGCCATGTTCGGCGCGCTCAACACCATGTTTGCCGCGGTGGCCGCGCGTGCACGCGAGATCGCCACCTTGCGTGCGATCGGCTTTCGCGGCTTTCCGGTGGTGGTCGCTGTGATGCTCGAAACGATGTTGTTGGCGCTGATCGGCGGTCTGCTGGGCGGCCTGCTGGCGTGGCTGATCTTCAACGGCTACAGCGCATCCACGCTTGCCGCGGGCACCGTGGGCAAGCTGAGTTTCGAATTGCGCGTGTCGCCGGCGTTGCTGTGGACTGGTCTCAAGTGGGCGCTGGCCATCGGCTTCATCGGTGGCATCTTCCCGGCGATGCGTGCTGCGCGTCTGCCGGTGACGACGGCATTGCGCGAACTCTGAGGTTCACGTGGAAACAAAAAAAGGGCGCGTCGAATGGCGCGCCCTTTTTCTTCGCCAAGCCACGACGGTCGTCAGCGGCGCTGACGGGCCAGCGTGATGGCACCCACGCCCACCAGGATGATGGCCATGCCGAGGAGGTCGTACGGCCCCACGCTTTCGCCGACCAGCAGGACACCGAACAGCACGGCCACCGGCGGATTCACATACGCATAGCTGGTGGCCAGGGCGGGGCGCGCGTGCTTTAGCACATACAGGAACGCGCTGAAGGCGATGATCGATCCGAACACGGCCAGGTACACCAGCGCCAGCGTGGCGCGCGTGGTGGGATGGGCCGGCAGCTGTTCGCCCTGGGCGAAACCGACGATCAGCAAGGCCACGCTGGCGCACAGCATTTGCGCCGCCGTATTCATGGGGCCCGCCGGCATGTCCTGACGCCGGCTCCAGGTGGCGCCGAACGCCCAGCTCATGGCGGCGACCAGCAGCGCGATGGCACCCAGTCGCGAACCGGAGAGGCCGGCACCGAGGTTCAGCACGACCACACCCACGAAACCGATCACCAGACCGACGGTTTCGCGACGCGAGGGCCATTCGCCGTATACGCCGGCAAACACCGCGGCGAACAGCGGCATGCTCGCCACCGCGACGGCGGCGATACCCGAGCTCACGCGCTGCTCCGCAAAACACACCAACCCGTTGCCAACGCCCAGCAGCAAGAAACCGGTGATGCCGGCATTGCGCCATTGGATTGCCGTGGGCATCGCCACACCGCGCAAACGCAGGAAGGCGAACAGTGCGACACCCGCGCCGAGGAAACGAATGCCCGCAAGCAGGAAGGGCGGGTAGCTCTCCAGCGCGTAATGGATGCCCAGGTAGGTCGAGCCCCAGATGATGTACAGCGCAAACAAGGCCAACGGCACCAGCAGGCGCGTGTCGGCAACGGGCGCATGAACCACGGGGGCGGCTGAAGGAGTCGTCGTGTCGGTCATATCGGGCTACGCGGGGGACATGGCGGGGTGTATGTCGCCCATAGTTTATACGCAGCTCAACCATAGTCCGGGCGCCGACGGGTCGGAAGCGAGGCTTCCGCAAGGCAGCCTTGAGCGGCGCTCAAGTCACGCGGCGGAGCGCTGTCCCTGCCGGTGGTCGTCGCGCCGTTCGCTGGCAAGCAGTTCGCGCTTGCGCTCCACGCCCCAGCGCCAACCGCCGAGCGAACCGTCTTCGCGCACGATGCGGTGGCAGGGCACGATCAAGGCCAGGCGATTGTTGCCGCAGGCATTGCCGATGGCGCGGGCGCCCTTGGGCATGCCCAGTTCCGCGGCCAGCTCGCCGTAGCTCTTGGTGGTGCCCGACGGAATCCGCGTGAGCGCGTTCCACACGCGCCACTGAAACGCGGTGGCGGCCACGTCGAGCGGCGGCAGATCCGGCGCATCCGCATCGCTCCAGCCCAGTTCGCTGGCGATGCGGGCGATCACCGCATCGAGCCACTCTTCGCGGCCGGCATCCACGCGTTCGTGCGAGGCCTGCGGAAATTCATCGGCGAGGCGCTTTTCCAGCTCCGCATCGGTATCGCCCAGCGTCACCGAGCAGATGCCGCGCGAGGTGGTTGCCACCAGCAGCCGGCCCAGCGGCGTATCGGTGGTGGTGTAGCGAATGTCCGCGCCGGCACCACCCGCCCGGTAGCTCGCGGGGGTCATGCCGAGCAAACGGTCGCTGTGTTCGTAAACCCGGCTACCGGAGCCGAAACCCGCGCCGTACACCGCATCGGAGACGGCAGCGCCCTGGCGCAGGGCGCTCTTGAGCTGGCCGAAACGGCGTGCGCGGTGATACTCGGCCGGACTCATGCCGTAACGGCGCCGGAAGGCGCGTTGCAGGTGACTGGGGCTAAGACCGGAAGCCTCCGCCAGCGCCAGCAGGGTGGGCGCCTCGTCGGCGCGTTCCAGCAGCAGGCGGACCTGTTCGAGGGTTTTTCCGTTGGCGTGGCGGGCAGTCATGGTCGTTCATCCGAAGCACCGATGGGTCCAGCCTAGTGCCGGCAGCGGGTGCCAGCCATCCGGATCTTGCTCTGCACGGCGCTCAACGCAATGACCCGGTCATCGCCGGGTCATGACAACACTTCGGAATGTGGCGCGGCGGCCCGCAGGCCGGGACGTCAGCGGGCGACGTGATGTGTCCGGTGCAACACCACATATTCGCCCTCGATGACCTCGGGCTGGTGGCCACGGCGAGGCGCAGGCGATACGCTGCCGCGCTTGCGCGACCAATGGCGCAGTGCAAACACCAGTGTCCCGCCGATCAGCAGCACACCGGCCACCACCAGGCCGAACACCATCAAGATGCCCACCACAGCGAGCCCCAGCAGCAGCGACAGGGCGCGGACCAAGGGGTGGCGGGAACGACGCGGCATGGGCAGTGAGAAGCGCATGTTAAAAATCCGTGTGGTAAAATCAACGACTTACGTGCGTAACGATGGGGCCTTAGGGCCGGAGAGGCAAGTGCCGATGGATCCAGTGACACCCGACCAGGCGCTTTGCCGGCTGGACGATATCCCCGACGGCGGCGCCATTGCCGTTGATGCCGTGCTGCGCGACGGCGAAGAAAGCGTGATCGTGCTGCGTCGTGACGACGCGGTGCACGCCTATCTCAATATCTGCCCGCACGCAGGGCGCCGGCTGGACTGGGCGCCGGGCAAGTTCCTGCTGAAGGACGGCCTGCTGGTCTGTGCGGCGCACGGCGCCTCGTTCCAGGATGTCGACGGCCTGTGCGTGGGTGGCCCTTGCCGGGGCGAACACCTGCGCCGGGTGGAAGTGCGCGTGACCGAGGGCGACGTCTGGCTGGACGACTGAACGTCTCGTTGGCCCGGCCAAACCGGGCCTTGCCTTCACTCGGCGATCTTGTCGAGATTGCTGTTGAAGTTGTCCAGGTCGCGATCGCTGGTGAGCGAGTAGAGCGAGTAGCGCCGGCTCAACATGGCACCGCCATCGCGGATCAGCGGATCCCACACGAAGGATGCGCTCGCCCGGGTGGAGCGGGGCAGCATCAGGTCGAACGGAATCGACAGGTAGATGCCCTTGTCGAAGCTGCCTTCGCCGAACTGTTCTGCCGACACATTCGTCTTGGTGGCGTAAGCCCCCATGCGCACGCCGTTGCGAAATTCACGCGACACATCGAGCGTGGCGCCCCAGTCGCCGGCCAGGTAGCGGCCCGCGCTGATCGCCACCAGCACATCCTTGTAGCCCAGGTCGAAATAGCCGGTGACGTGACCGGTCACCACCTTGTAGCTGCGGAAGCTGAAGTCCTGGTCGTAACCGCGCTGCTTCACCCAGTTGATGTTCGAACCGATCGCCCAGCGCTCGCCAAACGGTCGATAGAGCACTTCGCCGCCCACGCCGCCGAACATGCTTTCGAGCATGCCGGCATAGGCCATGCCATAGAGATCCTGGCCCAGCTGCCGCGTGCCGGTGAACTGGAAGATCGGCAGGGTGACGGTGGAACTGGTGATGTACTTGCGCACATCGGTGCGCACGCGCGGCAAGTCGCTGGGCGCGTCGTATTTGAACTTGTCGTAGTTGTCGATCAGGTCGGCCGACACCACCGCACTCCACCAGAGGTTCCGGGTGAAGTGGAAATCGATGTTGTAGGTGGCGGCGATCTGATACAGCAGGAACGCGTCCGGACCGCCGAGGTTCTGCTGGTAGGTCAGCGCGAACGATTGCTCCACGCGTTTGACCGGCGCACGATAGAGCAGCTCTTCATGGCGTGGCGTCGGGGCGTTCTGCTCCACGCTCTGGCGGAACTCGCTCAGCGTGATGTCGTGATCCAGCAACTGCGCGAAACGCTGGCGATTCACGCTGGTCTCGGTGGTAGCGAGGCCTTCCTGTTGCGCAACGACGGTAAACCAGTCGACGCCCGGGCCCAGTGCGTTGTCGAGCACGCGTGCGGCCCGACCTACGCCCTTGGCGCTGTAGAAGTAGTCTTCCTGCTCACCCTTTACGATCACTTCGCTGCCGCGGCGCGTGATGCTCGACACCTGGATGCCGGCGTTGTCGCGCAGTGCGCGTGCCACCTCGGCCCAGTCCACTTGTTCTGGCGATGCCGGTGCAGCGCTGCGTTTGGGCGGTGCAGGATCGAGCAGCTTCGCCGGCCCTGTGTTCTGGGCCAGGTTGGTGTGCAACGTAAGGCCGAACATCACCGTATCGCCCCGTTCAAGCGCGACGCTAAGATCCATATTGCGATTCGGGCGAAACACTGCGCCGACGTTGATCGGCGAGCGTTGCTGCTGGTTGTTGTGCTGTGGCTCGTGCCGATAATCGTTGCCGTCGTATTCGGCTTTCAGCACCAACCAATCCCACGGTGTCTGGTAGTCGATGCCGCCAAACAGCGCTGTCGGACCGCGAAAATAGCGATTGCCGGAAAATTTGCCCGCGCCCTCATGACTGGCGGGGCGCACGTCGAACGTGTGGCTGATGATCGATAGCGGATTCTTGATGTCGCCACGCCCGCCTACATAACCCCAGCCCATGCCCAGGCTTGCATCGAACGGGCCGAAGCGCTTGCTCATGACCACATACTCACCGGCGAACAGGCCGGTGCCGCCGATATCGCGTGCGCCGATGCTGAGATCAGGCAGGTAGCGACTCTCCGTCCACAGGCGCAGCTTCACGTCGATCGACTTGTCTTTGTAGCTCTGGCCGCCGCTCAATGCCTCCGGGCCGTAAAGACGGTTGCTCACCGCGGTGTAGCGGAAGATGGCCTCCAGCCAGGGCAGCGGCTGGAGCGACACGTTATAGCGGTCATATGGCTCGACATGACTGGCGGTCAGTGCGGCCTCGCCTTCCTCCGCCATGCGCGCCGTCGGTGTCTGCCACAGGCCGACACCACCAAAGTCGCTTTGTGTGGGTGCGTTGTCGGCATGCGCCACGCTTGCAAGCAGGCCACCAGCCAACCACAGGCAGCCGTGACGTTGGCGAAGCCGCATGCTGGCCAGTCCAGCAGGACGTCCTGTCCATTTGCGCATTATCGAGAGTCCTCTTCCACGCCGATCGGCTGCGTAGCCAGAAACGCCGCCAGCTCGCGATTGAGATCCGGCGACACGGCGTGTCGCCCCGTCTCGCGCAGCGGTACAAAGATCACCGCGCCGGGCGCCAGTGGCATCGCCAAGCCACGATTCCACAGCCCCATGCCCTGTCTTGCGATGCGCCCATCGGGCTGGATGACGAAGATCCAATCGCCATCGGCCAGCGGCGACGGCTTGCAGGTGTCCAGATAGTTGCGTGCGTCCTGCAAGGTAATAAGCGGCAACGTACAGGTCCGTACCACGGCGCCGACCACGCGGATGGTGCTGGGGCGCCGCGGATAATGCACCGCGTCGCCATCGGCAACAGGCCAGTTCTCGGCGGCGTTCACTTCTACCGAGCGAGGATCGAGCAAGGCCACTTGCCGGCCCGTCACCGGCATCGGTGCCAGCCAATCGCGTAGTGATGCAATGGTGTCGGCCAACGCGGGAAAGTGGTCGCGCTGCGATTGTCGCTGCGCGCTGTCCAGCTCGAACATGAGTCCAGCCTTGAGGCGAGATTGTTCGACGCGTAGCGATGTGCGTTGCCAGGACGCACCGAGCGGGTAGGCATCCTCGCGCAGCGGACTGGCCAACGCGGCATCGCTGAGGCGGGCATGCCCGGCGAGCTGCTTGATGCCGGGTAGAGTCACGGCGCCGCTGATCTGGACGTCCACGGCGTGCGCGGCAAGCGTCGATAACCCTGCCGTCATCAACGCAAAAGCAACCCGATGAGAGTGGCGGCGCTTCAAGGCTCATCACCGCGATAGGGACGCAATTGCACAAGCTTGATGCCCACGCCAGGCATGACTTCCTGCTCGCTTACCCAGATGAAACCATCGGACGGATCCACCCAGTAGCGGTTGTTGGCGCGGTTGCGGGAAGCGCTCGTCGAGACCGCTTCGGTAACCAGTACCACATGGCGCGAGACACCAAGAATGTCGACGCGGTTCTCGCCGGATAGCTTCAGTTCGGCGTGCACTGGCACGCCATAGCGATAGCCGGGAGACCAGTCATCGGTGCGCTCGTAAGCCGTCGGCGCCGTGAGCTTTTGCAACCCACGTGCAAAGGGATCGTCGCCGTGATCGATCCGGCTGCGGTCGAGGTTCTGTGGCAATCCCATGGTTTGCACCACGCGACCGTGCTCCAACACCAAAGCAACGCCGTCCGCCCCATACCAGTACTGGCGGCTACCCACGACATTGCCCAGGATCAGAATGGCGTTGCCACGAGCGGTAATCGCCTGCAGCTGAAAATAAGGCTTCGCTTGCACTTGCTCGGCCGTGGGCGCCAGCTTGGCCGAGCCTCGCCAGGCGAGGCGCACGGTGTCGATGGTGGAATACGAAAGGCTGCTGCAGCCAACGAGAAGGGAGCCGGTCGCCGCGCAACCGGCGAGCAGCAGTGCAGGCCAACGCCAGCGCATGGCGCTGGATCGCCCCCCAAGCGCCAACCCGCCTCGTCCGCCCTGACAGGCTTGCCGTAACATCAGCGGTCGAGATTGTATGTTGCGCTTGCCGCGTTGCTGATGATGCCCGTCATCGGCAGCAGCTGCGACAAGAAGCGGTTCCAGCGAGTCACGCCCGCGGGGCCCACGAACACCACATCGCCCGGCTTCACCTTGAACTGGTCGGCGAGAACGAAGGCTTCAGGCGATCGCGCGTTCAGCTGATAGATCGTGCCTCTGACATTCTCCAGATCCGCGATGCCGCGGATGACGTAAACCGCGTTGCCGTTGGAGGTGGTTGGATTGAGGCCGCCAGCTCGGCCAAGCGCCTGAGTAAGCGTCACATCGGTCGTCTTGAAGGTGAGCGTCATCGGGCGATTCACCTCGCCGATGACATAGGCCTCGTGGCGATCGTTGTACGGCAGGAACAGGCGATCGCCCGGCTTGAGGTAAATGTCGCGCGCGATCGACTTGCTGGTGTTCAACGCGTCGAGATCGATGGGGTAATCACGACCATCGCGCGAAAGCACCAGACCGGAGAGATCCGCCTGCTCGGTATTGATGATGGCTATGCCAAGGGCTTGAGCCAGCGTGGTGGGAATGGCGGTGATCGGCTGCGGTTCGGTTTTGACGAACGCTCCCAGCACGGTGATCCGCTGGCTGCCGTAACCGATCACGCTGACATCGACCTGCGGATCTTCCACGTACTTGGCCAGCTTGTTGCTGATCGCCTTGCGCAGCTCTTCGATGGTCATGCCGGACACCTGCAATTCGCCCACATAGGGGTAGAACAGCGTGCCGTCCGAACGAACCAGACGGCCATTGGCAAGCGTCTGTTGTTGAGAGCCGGCGGGCGAGGTCAGTTCAGCGTGATCCCATACGGTGATGTAGAGCGTATCGCCGGCACCAATGCGATAGGGTTCCGGCGTATAGGCGAACAGTTCCGGCGCATTGATCGCTGCCGACTTCGCAGCTTTGTCCATCGCCAGCATTTTGGGTGTGATCGGCACGATGTCGACACGACTGTATTCGTCGTCGCGGCCCACTGAGCTGCTCGTGGAAAGGTACTGGCCCGGTGCCAAAGCGCAGCCTTGCAGAAGCAAGATAGAGACGGCGAGCGCCGCGGCAGAACGTAGATTCATGAGTGTGTCGCGTATCGAATAGGGGGTTGGCGCGTGCCCGCTTCAGCGGCATGGCTGCTTGACGGTGCTATTGGCGCAGCGACACACGACTTCTTGGATGGATCCCGAAGGCCGGTGAAGAACCAGGTGAAGTAGACACAATTTCTCTGATGAATTGAATAAGAGAAGTCGTAGCCGAAGCTGGTCTGAAATGGCTCCCGTGGATAGCAAGTTTCGGGAGCGAAGCAAGCGCTTATTGAAGCGTCGCCTATCTCGTTGGGCTGCTTGAAAAAGGCATTAGAAGGCCACTTTGATCTTCAAGCATCGTGCATCGATGCGGTAAAAAAACACACGTCATGCGATCGGTTTGGAGCATGCGACGTTGCGTTCATGTTCATCGATCGGCGCTGCTTTTCGGATTCGTCCGATGGTGACGAAGCGGACTAGGGCGCAGACTCATCGGCCGTTATCTGAGTTACCTCCCAATATCGTTGCGCTACTCGAATAGTTGGTGGCTGTGTTCAAGCGGATCTTGATCGTCTGTGTCGGAAATATCTGCCGTAGCCCCACGGCCGAATACATGTTCCGTCACCGCCTCTCCTTCGAGGGCACGTCTGTCCAAAGCGCCGGTCTCGGCGCGTTGGTGGGCAAACGCATGGACCCGTTGGCGCTGGAAATTCTTGGCGAAAACGGCATCGAAGGCGAAGGGCACCGCGCGCGGCAAGTTACATCGTCGATGTTGCGGGATGCCGGCCTGGTGCTGGCGATGGAGCAGGGGCACGTTGCGAGTCTGATGCGTATGGCGCCCGAAGCCAGCGGCAAGATGATGTTGCTGGATCGCTGGGAGCAGCGTGGCGACATCCCCGATCCCTATCGCCTGGGGCGCGAAGCCTTCGAGTACGTGTATCAGCGTATCGATCGAGCCGTAGAAAGCTGGATACCGCACCTACAGGCGCGCTGATCTGTCTGCCCGCAGCAGGCGATGAGCGCTGATGGGTGAGCTGAACGGATTTTTGAAGCGAAGCACGAACCAATTACCGCAGTAGATCCTGGATTACCGAGCATGGCTGTACCGGAAACCACCACGCCGCAAGACGATGCAGTCGACTTGCGGGAGCTGCTTGGAACGTTGGTCGATCACAAGTGGCTTATAGGCATCGTCACCAGCATGTTCCTCATGCTTGGTGTCGGCTATGCCGTGCTCGGCACGCCGATCTACCAGGCCGACGCGCTGGTGCAGGTGGAACAAAAGGTGCCAAGTCTGCCGGGTCTGAGTGCGATCACCCAGACGCTCGGTGCTTCGAGCTCAGAGTCGACCACCGAGATCGCTCTCATCACCTCGCGCTCGGTCATCGGCAAAGCGGTGGACGAGCTTGGCCTGCAGATTGAAGCGGCGCCCTATCACTTACCGATCTTCGGTGCCTGGCTTGCACGTCATTTCGTTGCGGCCTCGAGTATGGATGAAGCGTCTCCGCCAATCGGCATGAGCAGATACGACTGGGGTGGATCCAAGCTTGATATCTTCCAGATGAAGGTGCCGGCTTCGCTGGAGGAGAAGGAACTCTTGCTCGTTGCGGGCGAGCAAGGCGGCTATTCGCTCTACTTCGACGGCGAGGTGATGCTGACCGGCGGGGTGGGCCATCTCGCCAGCGGCCATGGCATCTCCATCCAGGTGCGCGAGCTTCGGGCCAATCCTGGCACGCATTTCAAAGTGGTTCACCACACGGCCCTGGCCGTCATCAACCGATTGCAGATAGACATCAACGCTGCGGAGCAGGGCAAGGAATCGGGCATCATTCAACTGTCGTACGAACACGAGAACCCCGACCTGGCCGTGCGGCTGCTCGACCATGTCACCCAGGCGTACGTAAAGCAGAACGTCGACCGCAATTCGGCGGAAGCCGCCAGCAGCCTTGCCTTCGTTCGCGAGCAACTGCCGCGCATCCGGCTGGATCTCGATAAGGCGCAAAGCGCTCTCAATGCCTTTCAAACCAAGGCACGTTCGGTCGACATCACGCTTCAGACCAAGGGTCTGCTCGACCAGGCCGTGGCCATCGAGACGAGCATCCAGCAGTTGCGCATGCAGCAGGCCGACATGGAGCGCCGGTTCACGGCGGCGCACCCGGCGTACAAAGCCTTGTTGGAGCAGATCGGCCAGCTTCAGGCGCAAAAGGGCGGCATCGACAAACAGGTCGGCGGCTTGCCCGATACGCAGCAGGAACTGTTGCGACTGACGCGTGACGTCGAGGTGCTCAATGCCACCTACACCGGCCTGCTTAATCAGGCGCAACAGCTCGACATCGCACGCGCTGGCACCGTGGGCAATGTCCGCGTGATCGATCCTGCAGCCGTGGATGTGTCAAAGCCGGCCAAGCCAAAGAAGGCGCTGCTGGTGCTTGGCAGCATATTTCTCGGTGCCTTCCTGGCGGTGGGCTTCGTACTGCTGCGGCAGATGCTCAGGCGCGGTGTGGAAGACCCGTCTGCCATCGAGCAGCTTGGCCTGGCCGTGTATGCATCGATTCCGAACAGCGTGGCGGAGAAGCAAAGCTTCCTGCATGGCCGGCGTTCACACGCCGACCTTACCCAGCGGCTGCTCGCGGTCAATGCGCCAGCCGACCTGGCCGTCGAGGCGTTGCGCAGTTTGCGCACCAGCCTCCACTTCGCGCGCATCGAGGCGAAGAACAATGTCCTGATGATCTCCGGCGCGAGCCCGGGAGCAGGCAAGACGTTCGTTGCCTCCAATCTGGCCGCTGTGATTGCCAAGGGTGGCATGCGGGTGCTGCTCATCGATGGCGACCTCCGTAAAGGCGCACTGCACACCGCCGTCGGCGGACGCCCCGACCGGGGCCTCTCGGAATTGATCGCCGGCCGGATCTCGGTCGAAGAGGCCGTGCGTCAGGTGCCGGATGTCCAAGGCTTGTACTTCATGGCACGTGGCAAGGCGCCGCCGAACCCCTCGGAACTTCTGATGCACGCCCGCTTCGCCGATCTGCTCGAGGCGATCAAGCCGCAGTATGACCTGGTGATCATCGATACACCGCCGATCCTGGCGGTCACCGACGCCGCGATCATGGGCCATCACGTCGGCACCAGCCTGCTGGTGATCCGTTTCGGTCTTAACCAGGCGCGCGAGATCGCACTGGCCAAGCAGCGCTTCGAGCAGAACGGCGTGCAGATCAAGGGCGCGGTTTTCAATGCCGTCGAACGTCGTAGTACCGGTTACTACTCGTATGGCTACTACGAGTATCGAAGCAGTCCAGGCTGAGCGACGTCCGGTGAGGGGCACTTTAGACACAAGGCTGCGCCAACCGATGTTCGGTTGGCCGACGCTGGCCGCGAGGCCGGGACGGGTCGAGCAACCCGCCCTGGCTTGTGCGATTGACGTGAACAGTTACATGGACGGAGCGTGGTGATGTTTTCCATTCCAGGCTTTCCGCAGCTGAGGCGGGCAGAGTCGCAGTTTCTCTCGAAGCACGCTGCAGTCTTGGACATCGCCCTGCGCATCGGCGATGTGCTGACGATCATCATGGCTGCACTCGCGATCCACCGGATTGAGCTCGGCCATTTCGAAGTAAGCGTGCGCTACTCCTACGGCCTGATCCAGACGGTGCTGCTCGCACTGGTGATCTTTCCCGCAGTAGGGATCTATCGCGGCTGGCGAGGCGAACGCCGCCTGCTGGAGATTGGCCGCCTGTGGGGCGCCTGGACTGCCGTCATCGTCGTTCTGCTCGTGACGGCCTGGGCGCTGAAGACCACGGAAACCCATTCGCGCATCGCATCGGGTGCATGGTTTGTTGCCGCCGGCCTCATGCTTACCCTCGAGCGGCTGATCTTGCGCCGGGTGCTCGGGAGCATCCGTGCTCGTGGCGTAGACGTACGCCGTGTCCTGCTTGTCGGCGGAACGCAGGCAGGCCAACGCATCGTCTCGGCGGCCCGAAAGAATGCCTGGATGGGTCTGGAAGTCGTGGGTTACATCAGTACGCCTGCTGACCAGGTGGATATCGTCGACATACCTTGTCTCGGTAGCATGGAAGAATTCGCCGAACAATGCCGCACGCCTGAGTTGGATCAGGTTTGGATTGCATTGCCGATGCGTGCGGAGAACGTCATCAAGCAAGTTCTTCGGCAAACGCTGGATGTTCCGGTCACCGTGCGATTGGTTCCCGATTTCTTCGGCTATGAACTCATCAATCATCACGCGACCCTGCTGGGCGGCGTACCCGTCATTACCCTTCGTGGGAGCCGGGTGGAAGGTCACGCGGGCGTAGCCAAGGCGATCGAAGACCGTTTGGTCGCCAGCGTGCTGCTGGTCCTGCTCGCGCCGCTGATGCTATTGCTGGCGGTAGGCGTGAAACTTAGCTCGCCGGGGCCGGTGATCTATCGCCAGAAGAGGCATGGGTTGGGCGGCAAGGAATTCGACGTCTGGAAGTTTCGCTCCATGCGCGTGCATGACGAACAGTCGGGTACGGTGACCCAGGCAACGCGCACCGACCAGCGCGTGACGCGATTTGGCCGGTTCCTCCGCTCATCGAGCCTGGATGAGCTGCCCCAGCTCTTCAACGTGCTCAAGGGCGACATGTCCGTTGTCGGCCCGCGGCCGCACGCCATCGAACACAACAGGCAATTCGGCGAGCGCCTCAACGGCTACATGCAACGAAACGGCGTGAAGCCAGGGATCACGGGCTTGGCGCAGGTCAAGGGCTTTCGCGGCGAGACCGAAACGCTGGAAAAGATGAGCCAGCGCGTCGAATGCGACATCCAATACATCAAGACGTGGTCGGTCTGGCTCGATCTGCTGATCCTGATCCGCACGCCGCTGGCCGTTTTGATCGGCAAGGGCGCGTACTGAGGTGGGCCTTGCGTGCGCATCTCGCGACCGCTCCCCTTCCAAAGCCCCGTAAGACAGGGGCGATCCATACCCGGCTCGCCCCGACAGTGAGAGAAACGCGTGTCACAATCTTCCCATCGAGTAGCGACCAATACCGCGCTCCTCTATCTGCGTACCGTGCTAAACATCGGCGTTCAGATAGTGGCGACGCGCGTTCTGTTGCGCTCGTTGGGGGTGGTGGATTTCGGCATCTTCTCCGTCGTTGCCGGTGTCGTCGTGTTGCTGTCGTTTCTGAATGCCGCGATGACCTCGGCCACGCAACGATTTCTTTCGTTCCATCAGGGCCGTGACGATTTGCCGGCTCAGCAGCGCGTCTTTGCCGCGAGCATATGTCTGCATCTGCTTCTGGCCGTCGCCGTGGTGCTGCTTTTGCTGGCGTTCTCGGGTGTCGTCGTGCAGCACGTCCTGCACATACCCGTGGCGCGAATGGAGGCGGCCCGCTTTGCGTTTGTCTGCATGTCTCTGGCCGTTTTCTCGACCATCGTCGTCGTGCCTTTTACGGCGAGCATCAACGCACATGAGGACATGATGACCATCCTCACTGTCGGAATAACGGAGATCCTGCTCAAGCTGGTGGCGGCGTTCTCGATCCTGTGGTTCGAAGCGGATCACCTGAAAGTCTACGCTTGCGGCATGGCCGCCGTCGCATTCATCACCAATGGCCAGTGCCTTGTTCACGCGATACGCAAGTATCCAGAGTGTGTGTTTCGCAGCGTGCTACGACCGACTACACAAGACCTCAAGGAGATCGGGTCGTTCGCGGGCTGGAATCTCTTTGGCACGCTTTCGCATCTTGGGCGTGTGCAGGGCCTTGCCGTGATCCTGAACGTGTTCTTTGGTCCGGCCATGAACGCCGCTTATGGCGTTGCCAATCAAGTGACCGGTCAGATGAACATGTTCTCGAGCATGATGATGCGCGCCATCAACCCGCAGATCATGAAGAGCGAAGGTGGGCGCGATCGGGACCGGATGCTCGATCTGTCCGTCCGGGCGAGCAAATTCGGTTTGCTTCTGCTCGGCGCGGTGGCAGTGCCACTCATGTTCGAGATGCCGTCCCTGCTGCGGCTATGGCTTGGGCATGCGCCCGTGGAAACAGCCATGTTCTGCAACCTGCTGCTGGTCGGCCTGATGATCAATCAGTCCACGACGGGGCTGCAGTCGGCGGTCCAGGCCACCGGCGACATCAAGCGATATGAAATCGAAGTGGGGGGCATTCTTCTGCTTAATCTTCCCATTGCCTACGTCATGCTCCGGCTGGGTGCGCCGTACTACACCATACTCATCAGCTATGTTGGGGTGGAGCTGGCGGCCGGTCTTCTCAAGTTGCGGTTCGCGCTTCGGCTCGCCGGCTTGAGGCCCGCGGCCTTTGCGGCAAACGTCTATGGAAAGGCCATGCTGCCCATTGCGGCAACGGCGCTATCGGGTGCGACGATGTCAGGCCTGCTTCGCCCTGAAGGCTTCTGGGGAATGTTGCTGTCGTTGGCATGCATGGAATGCGTCTACCTCACATCCACATACTTCCTGGCGCTGGCGCGGGATGAACGAGCCTGGATGAATGGCTTCCTTCGTCAATTGCTTGGCCGCGCCCGGCGCGAAAAGGCGATTGCCTGAAATGGACCGTCTTCCGTCGACTCCGTTGAGCCTCGTGGCTTTGGTGGATATGCATGAATAAGACGAAATTATGCTTCACCGCAGTGATCTGCAGCTTTGAAAACGCGGGACGCGAAAAGCGCCTCCAGCAAGTCATCGCCAATTTGCAGCGGCAGAGAGATATCACGCTGCAGATCGTGCTGGTCTGGAAAGGCTTCGATCGACGCCAGGTGCCTTTTTTCGACGGAGTGACGGTGATCGGCGTGCCATTCTGCGGATCCTCGGAAGCGCGAAACATCGGCGCCTCCCGGGCCAGCGGAGACATCATCTGTTTCCTTGACGACGATACCTTTCCTGTCGGCGACGATTTCTTCGTTCGCGCTGCGAACGAGCTCGACCTGCGCAAGCTCGACTTCCTGACGTGCAACATCAGCTCATCGGGCGCCGTCATGGCGGGGCAGGGTGTAAGCGCGGATGTAAAGCTCGTCGATGCAGGCCTCATAGGCAACATGTGGGAGCCCGGGCTGGTCGTCAGACGCGAAGCGTTTGCAAAGGTTGGCTTCGATCCCACATTGGGGATCTCATGCGTCCACGGTTCCAGCGAAGGCCTCGACTATGGCTGCCGTCTCGTGCAGGCGGGCTTTCGCGGCCAGAGGGTCGCGGCGCTTCTCATCGACCATCCGCCGCTGGATCTTAGTGATGGCCGGGCCGAGGACAGGACGTTCTTCTATTCGCTGGGCAATGGCAGTGTGCTGGTTCAACATCGTATGTACGCTGTCTACTTCAGACAGATCGCCAAGGCAGGCGGAAAACTTCTGCTGGCGACGGCCACCTTCGATCGCACGTCGCTCAAGCTCGCATTCATCCGGCTGATGTGCCTGATGCTCGGCCCCATGCTTCCACGGCAGAGCGCTCGGATACTTCCTCGCACAGGGAGCGGTGCGTTCGTCGGCATGGTGCAGGTTGACGATGTTGCCGCAACAGAAGGCACCGCCAGCAGCGACGTGGCCTCGCCCCGGGCCGAGGCGGAAAGTTGAACACGATGCCGCACCCTTCGAGTGAAAGGACCGTTATTCCCTTCATGGGCATCGCGTTCTGCGGGCTCTCGCTCGAGCAAATATCGGAGTTGTTGCTCAACGACCCGCCACGCGGAGCGAGCCTGGCGGTGACCTGCAACATGGACCATGCGCGGGAGTTGAGCATCAATCCCGACTTTCGCGCCGCGTATCGATCGGCAAGTATCGTGACCATGGATGGCAAGCCGCTGCAGGTATACGCGCGCCTCTGGGCCGGGTTGACGGTGCCGCATGTCACTGGTGCGGACATGTTTCTCCGGATGTTCAAGGGCCTTGATCCCGCGCGTCATCGCCCCTTCTTCGTGGCGAGCACGGACGAGGTCGGTTCGGCCATCGTGGCGGCACTCGTCGCAAGAGGGTTCGATCCCGATGGTTGCGGCTACGCTGTTCCCCCGCCGGGCTTCGAGCGCGATGCGGCTGGAACCACGGCATTGATCGAGGCGATCAATCTGCACCGGCCGACGCAGGTGTTCTTTGGCGTGGGCGCACCGAAATCCGAGATCTGGATCTGGCAGCATGCGAGCCGCCTGGCGCCTGCCCACTACGCATGTTTCGGGGCTGCGCTGGAATTCCTTGTCGGGACCAAGCGGCGTGCGCCGGGTTGGCTGGGGAGGCTTGGGCTCGAGTGGCTCTGGCGGCTAGCCAGCGAGCCACGAAGGCTTTCACGCCGGTACGCCAATAGCTTCTACTTCTTGTTGTCTCTGCTTCGCAAGAAGCCTACGCAGATCGATCTTCTCAATGAAAACCGCTAGCGGACTTGCCGAGTCGCAGAAGAATCTTCGCCTGCCCTTTGCGGTGGCTATTTTTTGCGCCACCTTCAATTTCGGGCTCGCCGTTCTCAATGCGGTGGCGGGCAGCGTCAATACGACGGTGGTGACGCTGGTGCAGGTTCTGGCGACGTCGATGGTCGTCGCGTGTCTCTTCAAATACCGCGCCCGGGTATCCCTGGGCTACCTCTATGTTGTCGTTGGTGTTGCGAGTTCCTGGGTCATGGTCTCCGCGTACAAGGGAAGTCACGACCTTTCAGGCCTATATGGCGCCGTTTCGGTACCGATCTTCGTCATCTTTGGAACGCTGTTTCGGCCATTTCCCACGCGCTGGTTGATGCGGTTCGTGCTGGTGGTGCTGGCCATCGCCATCTTCGAAACAGTCTTGCCCAACCTGTACGTCGCCATCGCCAATCCGCTTTCCTACTACCGCGCAACGCGAGCGTGGGTGGCAGCTCAGCAGGCTGCCGACAGCGATGGCCTCTATGTCGGAGCGATTCGAGCCGGAGGCTCGGTGTTCTCGTTCTTCAATCACCATCGTGCGGGAAGCATCTTTCTCGAGCCGCTTTCCCTCGGCTATTTCGCGTCCATCTCCTTCATCCTTTTCTCAGTCCTCTACCGTGGGCAGGGAAGACGTCTGTTCTCGGCATTTTGTGCGTGTGTCCTGATGTCGCTGTTGGCGGATACCCGGATATCGACGCTGATCATTGTCTTGACCATGGCGCTCATGGTCGTTCGGCGGCCTCCGGCTATCGCGACATGGACGATGATCGCGGTCGTCTACGTTGGCGGCTACCTGGCGTACCAGTGGATCGGCAAGTGGGGCGGAGATCTGGCCTATCGCCTCTCGCTGAGTTACGAGTCGTTCGCAAATGCCTCCTTCGGCCAGTGGCTTGCCGGCGACCTGCGAGTCCTGACGCTCGGCGACTCTGGCCTGGTGTCCATGCTGGGCAACTATGGTCTCATCGGGTTTGCGCTGTTCATGGTGGCTGCGCTCAACCTGCTGGATATCGCCTGGCTGCGAAGCTCGCATGCGCCGGTGGCGATTGCCTTGTACTTCTGCGTTGCGTCGCTCTTCGGTTCAGCGATGCTCTCCATCAAGACCTCCATATTTCTCGGTATCGCAGTGGGTGCGCTGGGGAAATTGCCAAGCCGGTCGATTAGCCATGCATAGCCATCCCCCAGCACGCCTGCCGACACTAACGATCGTGTGGCATGAAGCAGGCAACGAAAACTACAACGATCGCTACGTTTCGCTGCGTGACTGCTTCAACCTGGAGGTCCTTGGACCGAATCGATTTATGGGTAAGGCCTTCGGCAGATCCGCCGATCCATCGGTGTCTCTGCTGCCGTCGTTCTTTACCGGCCATTGGCTCACCTATCTTTCATTGCCGGTGCTATGGCGCATATGGCGTCGTCCGCCGAGCGTGTTGCACATCCATCAAGAGCCGCACTCGCTGATGGCGTTTTTCGCGTGCCTGTTTTGCCGGTCGAAGAGTGTTTTCCTGGAGTCGTCTGTCATCAACTCGAAGGGAAACCTGCGTGGATGGAACGTTTTGGAGCGGTGGGTCTACCGTCGCGTGGATTGCGTGCTCCCCAAGAATCCCGAAGTGGCTGAGGTTCTGGTTTCGCGTGGCTGCCCCAGGGACAAGATCACGGCACCTATCGGCAATGGTGTTTCAAGGCAATCGTATGCGCCCATGGACCGGGCCGAAGCCCGCCGGTATATGGCTGCCAAATTTGGTGTGGATGTCGGTGGCGAACCGGGTCGGCTCTGCCTGGGCTATGCGGGTCGGATATGGGAGGCGAAAGGACTTCGCCTGTTGGCCGACCTCAAGCGGCAGACCAACGTCGACGTATGGGTGTGCGGAGAAGTGAGGGACCAGGCCCTGCGAGACGACTTGCTCGCCTCGGGTGTGCAGTGTTTTCCAGCGCTCAAGAAGGCTGATCTGCGCTGCTTCTACAGCGCGCTCGATATCTTCGTGCTACCCAGCCTGCCTACTCCGGGGTGGCGGGAGCAGTTTGGGCGTGTTTGTGCGGAATCTATCTATTGCGGCACGGTAGCCATCGGTTCGCGTGTGGGCGGCATTCCCATGGTTGTCGGTGAGGCGCAGACATTTACAGCGGGCAGCATCGATGAAGCCATGCATCTTGTTGAGGCATTGACCGACAAGGGCGCGCGAGATCGCTGCCTGGCGTGGCAACAAGGGCATATCGAAAAGCACTTCTCCTGGGATGCCATAGCAAGACAGATGCAGGGGTTCCACACTGCACAATGCATGGATGGAGTTGGATGATGGCCGGCTTCCCGCAGGCAACTCTTGGCTTGCCTGATAAATTGGATGAGGGAACGGCATGATCGTCCATGATCTTGTCCTGGCTACGCGCGGCAAGCTGACGGGTATCGAGCGATTCGCCATCAACACGTTCGAAGCTGCGCGCGAGGATCGTGACGATGTGTTCGCTCTCGTGGCCAACGATGAACTACTGAACAGCAAGCGGAACGTCATCTCCGTCGGTCATGGAATGCTCTCCTGGATTAGGTCTGCATCGAGATTGCCGTATCCCCTGACGCCGGCCGATTCGCTCATATGCGCCGCATTTCCGCCAAGCCCGTCGATGCTTCGCCAGGACTGCTCGTTCGTGCGCGTCTTGCACGATGAGTTTGCCTGGACACGCTCTGCATCCCTGTCTTTCCAGGGGCGGCTGATGTTCAAGCACTACGAACAGCATTTGCTCACACGGTATGACCGTATCTTCTGCCCGACCGAACCGGTCCGTAGGGCGTTGCAAGGACTATTTCCGACCAGAAAATTCATGCTGTGCGGGAACGCGCCGGGGATCCAGCTCGCGCGGACATCCGCCCGACCTGTCGCCCATCTTGTCGGCAAGCCCTTCACGCTCCTGGTAGGAACCATCGAGCCGCGCAAAAATTATGAGCGACTTATCCGGCTCGCCGAAATTGCGCCCGAAAAATTGTTTGTCGTAGTGGGCAGGCCGGGTTGGGGTGGTGCAAGCGCATTGATGAGCGCAGCGACGTCTAACGTCTTGTGGTTAACCGATTGCGATGACGATCAAGTGGCGTGGCTCTACAACGCGTGCGAACTGTTCCTGAGCTTGTCGCATGCCGAGGGTTTCAACATGCCGCTCGTCGAAGCGGGCATGGCCGGATGCAGGATTCTCTATTCGGATATCGAAGTACATCGCGAGGTCGCCATTGCAACGGCCCGTCCGTTCGCCACCAACGCGGACGATGAGGAAGTTCTTGAGCAGCTGATCTCCCGTCACGAACGTCCTCGCGCAGATCTTGTCGAGTCATACAAGCACCGATTTAGCTGGGGCGCTGTCGCCGGAGCCCTTCAGAGGCGCGGCTGAGCGGGCGATCTTTAGCGTCGACCGCTGTCTGAGCATGCTCTTGTGTTCCAGCTTCGATACCTTGTCCGAAGGAGGTTCGCTTCGATGTCGTGGTGGCCTTTCGTTACCGCACTGGGTGATACCGGTGTTGTGCTCCCGGCATTCGCCTTCGCCGCTGGGTGGCTGGCCGTAAGGCGTCAGGTAGGCATGTGTCTATCGTGGACCATGCTTCTGATGCTTGTCGGGGGTGTGGTGATCGCTAGCAAGTTGGCCTTCATGACATGGAACCTAGGTATCGGTGCGCTCGATTTCACGGGACTCAGCGGTCATACGGCGATGTCGGTTGTCGTGTGGCCGCCCCTCTGCGTGCTTTTAGCGCGTCGCGAAGGCTGCCAGCGAGCCGTTGCCGGTATGGCGGGCGTTGTGCTTGCCCTGCTCATTGCCTGGTCGCGGATAGAGCTTCATGCCCATTCGGTATCGGAAGTCGTCGGCGCCCTATTGATCGGTTTGCCAGGCGTAGCGATCCTTTTCCGCACTCGGTGGTCGTATTGGGCCGTGTCCGGCGGACGAATGCTGCTGATCTTCGCTCTGTTGGCGATGCTGCCGCTTACATACGGGCATCGTTTCCCGTCCGATAAAATATTGCGTTTCGCAGCGATGCAGCTCAGTCCCAACCATACGATCTATCGGCGCGATCTTCTGCGCTGACGACTTGGGCATGAGCGAAACCTGGTTTCAGTGATACATCAAATTGATCGTCACCAACGTCAACACCAACACAAGCGCAGTGAGTGGCAAGCCGACGCGCAGGAAGTCCTTGCCGCGGTAGCCGCCGGGGCCGGCGACCATCATCAGGGCCGGATGGCCCGAGCTGAGCAGGAAGGTGTTGGACGAGGAAACGGCGACGATCAGCGCATAGGCCGATGGATTGTTGCCGGTGGCAACGGCCACGCTGATGGCAATGGGGACCATCATCACGGTGGCGCCGACGTTGGACATCACCTGCGAAAAGAGCAGGGTGAGGATGGCCAGCGACAGTTGCAGGATCCAGTGGTTGGTGTGGCCCAGATGCTGCAGCACTTCCTGCGCGAGCCAGGCGGCGGCACCGGTGGCATCCATCGACCAGCCCAGCGGAATCAGGCAGGCGGTGACGAAGATGGTCTTCCAGTTGATCGCCTTATAGGCCTCGTCCATGTTGAGCACGCCGGTCAACAGCATGCCGATGGCGCCGGTCATCATGGCCACGGAAAGGTCGAGGTGCGTGAACAGCGCGAGACACTTGGCCAACAGGAAGAAGCCCACGGCCTGCCAGACTTTGCCGGGTCGCTGTTCTTCCTTGGGAATATCGGTGACTACGACCAGATCGCGATCCTCGCTTGCAAGCACCAGGTCGCGCCAACTGGAATGCAACACCAGCGTGTCGCCGGCGCGCAAGCTCACCGAGCGCACGTCGTCGCGATAGACCTGGTCGCCGCGGTTCACCGCCAACACCGAGATGCCGTAGCGCTTGCGCAGCCGCAGGTCGCCCACGGTCTGCTTGAGGAAGCGTGAGCTGGGCGGAATCACGGCCTCGGAAATGCCGGCACGCGAGGGATTGAACAGCTCGCCCAACTGGCGCATGCGCGGCGAGAGCTTGCACAGCTGGTTGTTGGCGAACTGGTTGAGCTGGTCGCGCGGACCGAGCACGCCGAGCACGGAGCCCACCCAGATGACATGGTCCGCCGGCGGAGCCATGCGCGCATCGTTGCCGCTCTTGATCGCGAGAATCAAGGGTGCGCCGTAGAGCTGCTCGACTTCGCCGATGCTCATGCCGACCAGCGGGCTTTCCGCCGTGACCGTGAGCTCGGCGGTTTCGCCAACGATGCCGTAGGTATCGGCGAAGTAGCTCTCGGTGCGCCCGGGGGTAACCTTCAAGCGTTCGTCTTCGCGCTCGGGCAGCAGCTTCTTGCCGAAGAAGTAGAAGAACGCGACGCCCGTGAGCGCAAGCACCAGGCCCACCGGCGTGACGCTGAAGAGGCCGAACTTCGGAATCGTGTGCGCGCCGGCCGGCAGATTGGCGTTTGCGCTGGCGACCAAGTCGTTGAGCACGATCAGTGGCGAGTTGGCGATCAGCGTGGTGTTGGTGGCGGTGAGGATGCAGAACGCCATCGGCAACAACAGTCGCGAGATCGGCACGCCGGTGCGTGCGGCAAGGCGGCTGGTCACCGGGATCATCAGCGCGGCCAGCGCCTGGCTGGGAATGACCGCGCTGAAGAGGCTGGTGACGAGGTTGATCACCACGCCAAGGCGCGATTCCACGCCGCGCGCCATGCGCATCACGAAACTGGCAGTGAGCGTGAGCACGCCCGCGCGGTCCAGGCCGGCGCCCATGATCATGATGGCGATGATCGCGATGACCGCGTTGCCGGCGAAGCCGTTGAACACGCGTTCGGAAGGAATGAGCCCGGTGAGGCCGATCACCACCACCACCAGCAGGGCCACCATGTCGGCGCGGATCCACTCCAGCACCAGCATCAGCATGGTGAAGCCCACCAGCCCCAGCACCAGGATCATTTCAGGGGTGAGGGCAAGTCCCACTAGCGCGCGCCCCTTGGTCGGGCATCCTGGTGACGGTTGGATGTGGGCAGTGGGAGCTTCACGCTACGACGACTCGTCCCTGTTTGAGGCGTGAGTATAAACGTGTGCTGCGCTGGGCTGGTGAACCGTGTATGCACTGCGAGCCCGACATGTCGGTTACTCGATGGCGATGGCATACGGCGCAGATTCCCTCTCCCCTCCGGGGCGAGGGTTAGGGTGAGGGGCGGGTGCTCAAGATGGCGTTGCTAAGGCGGGCGCTTCGTGTGTGCGCCAAAAAAAGCTCGCAATAAACAGTGTCGAGGCAGCGTGGCCCCTCACCCCAGCCCTCGCCCCGGAGGGGAGAGGGAGCAACTGCGTGCCTCGTTCTAGCGCTTGCGGTACAGCAGATCCCACACGCCATGACCCAGTTTGAGTCCGCGGCGTTCGAAGTGGGTCTCGATGCGCCAGGCAGGTTTTTCGGCGTACTGGCCGGGGCCGAGCTCGTTGTGCCAGGCGGGGGCGGCTTCCATCACCTCGAGCATGTGCTCGGCGTAGGGCTGCCAGTCGGTGGCCAGGTGCAGCAGGCCGTTGGATGCCATGCGCGAGGCGAGCAGGGCCACGAAGTCGGGCTGGATGATGCGGCGCTTGTTGTGGCGTTTCTTGTGCCACGGGTCGGGAAACCAGATGCGCGCTTCGGCCAGGGTGCCGGGCGGGATCTCGTTTTCCAGCACTTCCACGGCATCGTGCTTGTACAGACGCACGTTGCCGGCATCGCGCGCGGCCAGCGCGTTCATCAGGCGGCCCACGCCGGGGCCATGCACTTCCACGCCGATGAAGTCGCGCTGCAGGTCGTGCTCGCTCGCCCACGCCAGCGCTTCGCCGTTGCCGAAGCCGATCTCCAGCACCAGCGGGACGCTGCGGCCAAAGCGTGAGGCAAAGTCCTGCGGCGAGCCGCTGTAGTCGATGCCGAAGCGGGCCCAGTGCTCGTCGAAGGCGCGTTGTTGCGCCGGCGTCATGCGCCCTTCGCGCAGCACGAAGCTGCGGATGCGGCGCATGAAGGGCGGCTGTTCGGCGTCGTCGTGGTCGTGCGTATCGCTCATGGAATCAGCCGATGGTGCCGTCGATCGGACTGGACGCCGAGGCAAAACGCTTGCGCGGGATGCGGCCGGCCTTGAAGGCAGCGCGACCGGCCTGGATGGCCAGCTTCATGGCGTGCGCCATCAGCACCGGGTCTTTCGCGCCGGCGATGGCGCTGTTCATCAGCACGCCGTCGCAGCCCAGCTCCATCGCAATGGCGGCATCGGAGGCGGTGCCCACGCCGGCATCGACGATGATCGGCACCTTGGCGTTCTCGATGATTTCCAGCAGGTTGTAGCGATTCTGGATGCCAAGGCCCGAGCCGATCGGCGCGGCCAGCGGCATCACCGCCACGCAGCCGATCTCTTCCAGGCGCTTGGCCAGGATCGGATCGTCGCTGGTGTAGACCATCACGTCGAACCCGTCGGCGACCAGCGCTTCGGCGGCCTTGAGCGTTTCCACCACATCGGGGAACAGCGTGCGCTGGTCGCCCAGCACTTCCAGTTTCACCAGCTTGTGGCCGTCCAGCAGCTCGCGCGCCAGCTTGCAGGTGCGCACGGCGTCCGCGGCGTTGTAGCAACCGGCGGTGTTCGGCAGCAGGGTGAACTCGTCGGGCGGCAGCGCGTCCAGCAGGTTGGGCTGGCCGGCGTCCTGGCCGAGGTTCACGCGGCGGATGGCCACCGTGACGATCTCGGCGCCCGCGGCCTGGCTGGCGCGGCGCGTCTCGTCGAAATCCTTGTACTTGCCGGTGCCGGTGAGCAGGCGCGAGCCGTAGCTCTTGCCGGCAATGATCAGCGGATCGGAAGCATCGAGCGTCTTGATATTCATGGGGAGTTCTTCAGTCTGCGGCGACGCCCTGGCGTCGCATGAGCGCGCATGCCGGGGCGATCAACCGCCGCCGATGGCATGGACGATTTCCACGCGGTCGCCGTCGGCCAGGCTGTGGCTGGCATGCAGGCTGCGCGGGACGATCTCTTGGTTCACTTCCACGGCGACGCGGCGCTGGCCGTAACCGGCGTCTTCAAGCAACTGGGCGACCGTGGTGGCGGGGGCGCAGTCGCGCGGACTGCCATTGAGCGTGATGTGCATCCGTCCATTGTAGCGGCTGGCGGCCCGAATGCCGCCCCGGACATGAAGAGGCCCGGCGGTGCCGGGCCTCCCGAGGGCGGTACGGACCCTCAACGCTGCTGGTCGTCCCGCCGTGGCGCCGGGTGGCGTTCCTCGTGGTTCGACTGCTGCTGCTGACGCTGCTCCGGCCGTGCCTGTTGGGGCTGCGGCTGCGGATTGTTGCGGGGCGCCTCGTAGCGCTGCTGCATCTCCTGCCGCTGTTGCATCTGCTGGCGTTGCTGCATGGCGTCGCGCTGCTGCATCTGCTGCTGCATGGCCTGGCGCTGCTGGGCTTCCTGTTGCTGCATCTGCTGCCGCTGCTGCAGGGCATCAGGCGGCTGCCTCTGTTGCTGCATCCGCTCGCGCTGCTGCAGGACGTCCTGCTGCTGCATCTGCTGCCGCTGCTCCAATTGCTGCTGTTGCTGGACCCGTCGCTGCTGCATCTGCTGTTGCTGGACGTCCTGGCGCTGCTGCATGGCGTTGTCGCGCTGGAATCGCTCGGCGTTGTCCTGGCGTGCCTGCTGCGGCTGGGCCGGTTCGATGCGGGGCGCATTCGGCAGCGTGCCGGGCGCCGCCTGGCCGCGCATGCGGTCCGAGTCGGCGCTGGGGATGAAGCTCACGCCGGGACGCGGCTGGTTGTTTTCGCCGCGCGGCTGCGCATTCGGCCGGGCGAAGCGGGCAGAGGGCAACTCGCCCGCGCGCATCGCGGCCGGTTCGTTGTCGCCGCGAGGCATCGGGCGGGCAGCGGGCGCATTGCCCCGAGGCCCGGCATTGGGCTGTGCCGCCGAGAAATCCTGGGGGCGCGCAGGGTTCGCGCCCCGCATGCCGGGACCCTGGCCATTGAGCAGCCGCACATTGTTCGGCGTGGGTGCCATGCGCGGTGCACCGGCGACATTCACCGGTCGACCGCCGAAGCCCGCGGCCGGCGGCGTACGCGCCACCACCTCGCGCTGGAATCCGCCGGCCGGCAGCGGACGCGCCGTGTTGGCGCGCGGCGGCGCAAAACTCGCCCGCACGGGGTTGAGGCCGCTGACGCCGCGCGGCATCACCGCCGCTTCGGAAAAGCGGCGCGGGTCGACCTGCGCCATATGGTTGCGGGCGTTGCGCGCGGCCACGAAATCCTGCCCCGACATGGCGCGGAACGCATGCGGCACGTCGCGGTTCATGTACCGCTCGTTGGGCATGGGGCGGCCATCGCGGAAATAGTTGTAGCGGTTGTTGATGTTGTTGATCACCAGGTTGCGGTTGTTGCGCACATAGATATTGGTGACGTTGACGTTGGTGTAGTAACCGCGGCTGGCGCGATACCACGGGTTGTAGACCTCGCCCGGTCCTAGCGGGAACCAGCCCACCGGGCCGCCCACGCCGATCGACACGCCGCCGCCGACGAAGGCCACCAGCGCCGGCGCATAGACCGGGCGCACGCCGACCGGGCCCGGCACCCAGCCCCAGCGGTTGCGCACATGGGCCCAGCGGCCGTAGTGATAGGGCGCGAAACCCCAGGGCGCGGCGTCCACCCAGGTCCAGCCCCATGGGCCGACGTACGACCAGTGGCCATCGCTATAGGGCGACCAGTCGGCACCCACGCTGGCGGGATACCAGACCTGGCCGTAGTCGGGATCGTTCTGCCAGTTGCCGTATTGATTGAGATCCTGGGCACCCACGATGTCCGGCGACACGTTCGGGTCGGCCGGGGTGGAGGCGTACTGCTGGTTGCGGCCATCCACCCAGGCGTCGAAATCGTCGCCGCCCTGGATGTCGTTGATGGACACCACGCTCAGCGACGAATCGACGAACTCGTACGAGCGGCCCGCGGCCACCATGCGCTGCGCGCCGCCCTCGCCATAGACCGTGGCGTGTCCGGCGAAGTCGGTGACGCGGGTGGACTTGCCGTCCTCGCTGATGTCCACCCGATAGCTGCCCGGTTGATCGATCACCAGCGCCACCGTGGGCGTATCGATTTCGTAGCTCTGGCCATCGTCCAGGCCCTGCACTGTCACGCTCGCCGTGCCCTGGGTCAGTTCGACCTGGGTGAGCTGGTCGTTGAGGGTGAGGAAGCCGAAATTGGAATCGTCGGCGATGCGTAGCGTGCCGCTGTCCAGCTGCAGTTCGGCGCGTGCGCCGTCGCCGGTGGAAAGGCGGTCGCCGGTGGTCAGCGGACGGTTGAGGCTGGCGTCGCCCCAGTCTTTCTCGCCGGCCGGCAACAGCCCCACATCGCCCTCGCGATAGGAGAGCCGTGCGATGCGCGACGGCGGATCGCCGGCGCCGTTGTCATCGGGTGGCGCCTGGGTCTGCGCCTGGGTCAACCCGCTGGCACAGAGCAACAAGGCCGCTGCCATCCATCGCCGGTGGTGCGGCGACGTCAGGAAAGCAGTAAGCACACGCATCGGGTTCTCCGGAGCTGGACGCGATGGGCATCGCGGAAGGGTGGCGTCACCCGCAAGAACGCATAGGGATTGCGGGCGCCGACGGACGCATTATGCGGATGTGTGCTCCGTCCATCGCAAGGACCGGCCGTGCCCGCAGAAAAAGTGGTTCAGCCGGCCGCCATGTCCGGTTCACGCCGTGTTCGGCTGTGGCAGGCGGAGCGCAACGCGAAATGAATGCCGGCGACCGCTGCGTCATGTCGCGATGCCATCGGCCGCCGATGCACCGATCCGTCGGACGTTCGCCATCGGCGGTTCCCAAGGCCCGCGGAGGCGGGTTACCATCGTCGGGCGTTGCGGGTGTAGCTCAATGGTAGAGCTGTAGCTTCCCAAGCTACTGACGAGGGTTCGATTCCCTTCACCCGCTCCATTTGCTCCCGACCCCCACGAGCTCCCTACACGCGGCGTACGCTGATCATGGCGGATGTGAACACCCTCGGCTGGCGGGAGCGCTTGGCATTGCCGATGCTCGGCATTCCTCTGCTCAAAGCCAAACTCGATACCGGCGCGCGTAGCAGTTCACTGCACGTGGACACGCTGGAGAGTTTCGAGCGCGCGGGCGATACGTGGCTGCGTTTTTCGGTGTCCGTGGGCGGCCGGCATCGCATCGCGGTGACCTGCGAGACGTTGGCGCTGGATCGCCGGGCGGTCACCGATACGGGCGGCCGGCGCACCTTGCGCTGGTTCATCCGCACGGACGTGGTACTGGCCGGCGAGCGCTTTGCCGTCGACATCAATTTGACCGACAGGCGCCATATGCTGTTTCCCATGCTGCTCGGTCGTAGTGCGTTGCACGGGCGATTCGCGGTGGACCCTGCGCTTTCCTATACACAGCCTCGACCCCTCCGGGCGGGCATCACGGGTGTTTCATGAAGATTGCCATCCTCTCGCGCAACACCCGTCTGTATTCGACGCAACGTCTGGTCGACGTCGCGCGCGAGCGCGGCCATGTGGTGCGCGTGCTCGATCCGTTGCGCTGCTACGTGCGCATTGCGCCGGGCAACATGTCGATCCGCTACAAGGGCAAGGCGATCAAGGGCATCGATGCGGTGATTCCGCGCATCGGCGTCACCAGCACCTTCTACGGCACCGCGGTGCTGCGCCAGCTGGAAATGATGGGGGTCTACACGCCCAACTCGTCCGATGCGGTGCTGCGCGCGCGCGACAAGCTGCGCTCGCTGCAGATCCTGGCGGCCCAGGGCCTGGACATGCCCGCCACGGTGTTCGGCGACAACCCCGACGATACCGCCGACGTGCTGGCCATGCTCGGCGAGCCGCCGCACGTGATCAAGCTCAACGAAGGCAGCCAGGGCACCGGCGTGGTGCTGGCCGAAAAGCGCAGTGCCTCGCAGAGCGTGATCGAGGCGTTCCGCGGCCTCTACGCCAACTTCCTGGTGCAGGAGTTCATCGCCGAAGCCAAGGGCACCGACCTGCGCTGCTTCGTGGTGGGCAAGAAAGTGGTCGCCGCAATGGAGCGCGAGGCCAGCCCCGGCGAGTTCCGCGCCAACATCCATCGCGGGGCCACCGCCAAGGCCGCCACGCTCAGCGCCGAAGAGCGGCGCATCGCCGTGCGGGCCGCCGCCGCCCTGGGTTTGGGCGTGGCCGGCGTGGACATGCTGCGCTCCAAGCGTGGCCCCTTGATTCTCGAGGTGAATGCCTCGCCCGGCCTGGAAGGCATCGAGGCCGCCTCGGGCGTGGACGTGGCCGGGGCGATCATCAAGTTGCTGGAAGGCGAAGCCGGCATCGGCCAGGCCCTGGTGAAGCGCAAACCGCAGCGCGCGGCGTAATTTTTTGCCAAAACCCGCCTTTCGGCCTTTGACCCGGTGCCGGAGCCCGGCCTAGCATGGGGATTCCTGCAGGTCGCGTCCCGAGGGGGGATGCCGCAGGGTGGAGGAAAACAATGAAGCGGAAGTACTGGCTGCCGGTCGCGGCGGCGATGATGCTCGTGTTGCAGGTGGCGTCGGTTCACGCAAAGGAAACCAAGCCTGACGTCAAGGCCGACACCAAGGACGAATTCGCCGCAGTGGCCGATCACGTTCGTCAGCAGATGGCCCCCGGCGGTCGGTTCGATTCGATCCCCAAGAACGACCAGCAAACGGTCACCCGCGACCTCAGCAGCATGGAGTCGCTGTTCGACAAGTTCGGCAAGGTCGATGCGATGGACCAGCCTTCGAAGGTCGAGTTGTTCAACAACCAGTCCGAAGTGAACGCCATCCTGACCCGTCACGACGGCGACCGTCAGGTGTGCGAACAGATCAAGCCGATGGGTTCGAACATTCCCAAGACGGTGTGCAAGACGCAGCGCCAGATCAACCTGGAGAACGACCAGTCCCAGCGCACCTTGCAGGACATCCAGAACCAGAGCCGCCAGAGCGCCGTCGGCGGTCACTGAGCGGTGGCGGTTAACGGTGGCGTGAGTACCGGTTAACCGCGATGTAACTGCGGGGCACCTATAAAGGCCCCACTGCAATGTGTCTGGCACTTTCCGCAAGGTCTGGTGACAGCAGATTTCGGTATCGGGGCAGTAGCTTGAGCCCAGGCGAGCGACCACGAGTCGAGCGGCCTGGGCTTTTTTCTTGCCCGATTTCGATACTTGTTCAGTTTCGCGGCCGCCAAGGCCCCCTTTCCCCGGCACAAGCTTGTTAAGCTTGTTGCCTCGGTCGGCCCTCATGCCGGCTGCGTATGGAGGATGCATGCGCGTATTGGTGATCGAAGACAACAGCGATATCGCGACGAACATCGGCGATTATCTGGAAGACCGGGGTCATGTGGTGGATTTCGCCGGCGACGGCGTCACCGGCCTGCACCTGGCCGTGGTGCATGATTTCGACGTGATCGTGCTCGACCTGACCCTGCCGGGCATGGATGGCCTGGATGTGGCCCGCAAGCTGCGCCACGAAGCGCACAAGCAGACGCCCATCCTCATGCTCACCGCCCGCGACGCGCTGGAGCAGAAGCTCACCGGCTTCGAGTCCGGCGCCGACGATTACATGACCAAGCCGTTCGCCCTGCAGGAACTGGCGGCGCGCCTGGAAGTGCTGGCTCGCCGCGGCAAGGGTCCGCAGAGCCGCGTGCTGAAGGTGGGCGATCTCACCTACAACCTGGACACGCTCACGGTCACCCGCGAGGGCAAGTCGATCCAGCTCAATCCGATCGGCCTGAAGTTGCTGCAGGCGCTGATGGAAGCCAGTCCCTCGGTGGTCACCCGCCAGGATCTGGAACAGCGCGTGTGGGGCGAAGAATTGCCCGATAGCGACTCCCTTCGTGTGCACATCCACGGCTTGCGTGCGGCCATCGACAAGCCCTTCGACAAGCCGCTGATCCACACACGTCACGGCATTGGATACCGCATGGTCGAACCGGATGCAGTCCAGGCGTAAGCTCAGGTTTCGCCTTGTCGTTTCGTTCGCGCTGTTCGGTTTCGGCCTCAGCGCGTTGTTCGCGTTTGCGGCGCTGAACATCCGTAGCAGGGTGGAGGACCAGTTGGTCAACTCCAGCCTGATGGATGATGCGAAATATGCGAACCAATTTGCGCAGGCGCATCCCGATGCGCCCGGTCCGGGCTCGCGCCTAATCACGGGCATGACGAAGAGTGAGCGCACGATCTACAAGGCGCCGCTGCCGTGGCAGAACCTGGATACCGGTATACACGACATCAACGAGCTGGCGGAGGATGGAACCCCGCATCACTACAAGCTGGCGGTGTACCGAGAGAACGGCATCATCAGTTTCGTCCGCTACGACGTTTCGCGAGAAGAGTTGGGCAAGCGGCAGCTGATTGTCAGTGTGGTCGCCGCGGTGTTTTTGTTTGGGCTGCTGTCACTTGTACTTGGCTTCTGGTTATCGCGCAAAGTTCTGAAACCGGTAAGCGATTTGGCACAACGGCTGCGTGATTTTCGCAAGAACGGCAAGGCCGAGCTCCTTGCGCCACACTTCGCCGATGACGAAGTGGGCGAGCTGGCGCTGGTGCTGGATGAATATTCCCAGCGACTCACCGCGATGGTGGAGCGCGACCGCGAGTTCAACTCCGACGTGAGCCACGAACTGCGCACGCCGCTGGCAGTCATTTCCAGCACAACCGAATTGTTGCAGGGCTCGCCCGATCTCACCGACAAGTTGCGCGAACGCCTCAAGCGCATCGAGCGCTCGTCGCGTCAGGCGACCGAGCTGATCGAGGCGTTGTTGCTGCTGTCTCGCGCCGAACGTCGCGGTCCCACGCGTGGCGAAACCACTGACGTGGGCAAGGTGGCTTCCGATGTCATCGAAAGCCAGCGTCCGCAGATGCGCGACAAGCCGCTCGAAGTGGAGTTGAGCGTGCGCCAGCCGGTGAGCGTGAATGCGCCGGCCTCGGTGCTGGCGGTGGCGCTGACCAATTTGATCGGCAATGCCATCAAGTACACGCTCGAAGGTCGCGTGACGGTGGAAGTGAGCGCCAATCGCATCGAAATCATCGATACCGGCCCGGGCATCAAGCCCGAAGATGCCGAGCGCCTGTTCCAGCGCGGCGTGCGTGGCGAAGGTGCAGGCGGCAGCGGTGCGGGCCTTGGTCTGGCGATCGTGCGTCGCCTGTGCGATCTCTACGGCTGGGACGTGTCGATGCGTCCGCGCACGGATACCAACGGCGCCATCGCGAGCATCGTGTTCGGTTGATGGGATGGCGTGCGAAGCGCCGGCCCTTTTTGCTCGTCATTCCGGCGCAGGGCGGAATCCAGTAGCGATGCAATCGAGTTTCGCGCGAGCTCACACAGCAGGCTGCCACGATGCGACAACCGGGCACAGACGCTACTGGATTCCGGCCTGCGCCGGAATGACGGCTAGGGGTGGTCGCGTTCGACTGAAGGCACGGTCCAACGCTGCACTCTGAAAAAAAGCGGCGCCATCACGGCGCCGCTTGCATAACTGCTGAAGTCCTCAGCGAATCAAAGCGGCTCCAGCCAACCCCACTGGTCGTTGGTCTTGCCGTTGAACAGGCCGAAGAACAGTTCCTGCAGGCGACGCGTCACGCGGCCGGCCTTGCCGCTGCCGATCTGCTTGCCGTCCACCGAGCGGATCGGGGTGATTTCCGCCGCCGTGCCGCACATCAGCAGCTCATCGCACAGATACAGGTATTCACGCGGAATATCGCGCTCCACCACTTCGATGCCGTCTTCGTGCGCCAGCGTCTTGAGCGTGTCGCGGGTGATGCCGGTGAGGATCGACGCGCTGGCCGGCGTGGTGTGCAACACGCCGTCGAAGACCAGGAACAGGTTCTCGCCCGCACCTTCGCTCAGCAGGCCGCTGGAGGCCATCGCAATGCCTTCGCCGAAGCCCAGGCGGCGCGCCTCACGCGCGATCAGCTGGCCGGAAAGATAATTGCCGCCCGCCTTGGCGCCGGCCGGGATGGTATTCGGGGCGAAGCGTTGCCAGCTCGACACGCAGGCCTCGATGCCGTTCTCCAGCGCTTCCGGGCCGAGGTACGGACCCATCGCCCAGGCGGCCACCGCGACGTCGATCGGCGTTTCCGCGGAAAGGCCGAAGCCGCCCAGGCCGCGGTAAGCCACCGGGCGCAGATAGGCGGCGGACAGGCCGTTCTTTCGTACCACCTCGCGGCAGGCGGCGGCGAGTTCGTCCTGCGAGTAGGGCAGCACCATGTCGTAGATCTTGGCCGACTGGTACAGGCGCTTGAGGTGGTCGGTCAGGCGGAAGATCGCGGCGCCGTCCGGCGTCGCATAGCTGCGGATGCCTTCGAACACCGACGAGCCGTAGTGCAGCGCATGCGCCATCACGTGCGTGGTGGCGTCCTGCCAGGGCTTGATGGCACCGTTCTGCCAGATCCATTCGGGGTACTGCTGCGCCATGGGGAGGGCTCCGGGGAAAAATCGCGCCATGATACCGCGAGCGCGCCGCCGGCGATTTTGCGCAGCACCAAGCTCAGCCCGAAGGGCGCAGCCACAGGCAGCCCGAGCGACGCACCACGGCGAAGCGCGTTTCACGGGGTATGCCGCTACCGTCGCCCGCGGCGGTATGGACGATCAGTTCATCGCTGTCCGTGGCGGGCCGTGAGGTCGCGGTGGGACCGGTGGCCTCGCCGTTGTCAGTCGATGGCGCTGGCGGATCGTCGCTCGCACCTGCCGTGCCGATATCCAGCAGGGGACGCTGCATCAACGACCCGAGCGAGCGGATGTTGGCCACCACCGCATCGCGCCCATAGCCGTTCCAGATCATCAGCCCGGCCAGCCGGTTGGGATCGCGCGCGGCGAAGGCGTCCGTCATGCCCTGGCGCAGGTCGGCCACCGAGGTGGCGCAGCTCACCGGCGGTGGCGTCGCCGTGGCGACGTCCAGGGACGCCTGCGGCTTCGGTGTGGCAGGCGGCGTATTCACCGGCGTCGCCTGCAGCGCGGCGCAGGGCTGGTCGGTGAACAACGGATTGCCATCGGAGCCGATGCAGCGATGAATGCCGCCTTCCTGCGCCATCGCACGGAGTGGCAGCAGGAAGATCAGCAGGATCAGCCAGGCTCGCATCATCCATCGAGCTTACGCTCGATGGCGTTGCTTATCCGTGCAGCCGGTCGAGGATCGCGCGTGTGGCGCGCGCACGGTTCAAGGTATAGAAATGCAGGCCCGGCGCGCCGCCGTCGAGCAGCCGGCGGCAGAGCTGTGCCACCACGTCGGCGCCCAGTTCGCGAATGGATGCGGCATCGTCGCCATGGGCCAGCATGCGCTTGGCGATCCAGCGCGGAATCTCGGCCCCGCAGCCATCGGAGAACCGCTTGAGCTGCGAGAAGTTAGAGATCGGCATGATGCCCGGCACGATCGGCACTTCGACGCCCAGGCGGCACACGTCGTCGACGAAGCGGAAATAGGCGTCCGCGTTGAAGAAGTACTGGGTGATGGCGCCGTTGGCACCGGCGTCGACCTTGGCCTTGAAGTGGCGCAGGTCGGCGAGCGCGTCGTCCGCCTGCGGATGCGTTTCGGGATACGCCGCCACTTCGATGTGAAAGTGATCGCCGGAATGCTCGCGAATGAAACGCACCAGTTCCGAGGCATAGCGAAAGTCGCCCGGCGTGGCCATGCCCGAGGGCAGGTCGCCGCGCAGTGCGACGATGCGGCGGTAACCCGCGGCGCGATAGTCGTCCAACAGCGCCGCCAGCTCCGCGCGGGTGCCGCCGACGCAGGAAAGGTGGGGCGCCACGCTCAGGCCGTGCTGGGTATGCAGGTGATGCACCGTTTCGCCCGTATAGCTCAGCGTCGAGCCACCCGCGCCGAAGGTCACCGACACATAGTCGGGGGAATGCGATTTCAGCAGCGTCGCGGCCTGGTCGAGCTGGCTGCGCTGTTCGTCGGTCTTGGGCGGGAAGAACTCAAAGCTGATGCTCGACATCGAGGCGCTCCGTGGCGTCGTGGTGGCGGGTGCCGGGGAGTATATATCTCTTTTTCGCGATATAGAGATATGTGGTTGCCGAGCCGATCCGCGGCCCGCTCCTACGCCCGCCTGCGACAAACCGCAGCAGCGGTTTCCCTGGCGCCACTTGATCCAGATCAATTGGCGACGTCAGCCCGGCCCCCAGACTTCCTTCCGTTCAGTTATGCCTAGGAGTGGGCTTCATGGTGGGCGTCGAGGGGACTTACAACGACAAGGTCATACGGCAGTTTTCCGTCATGACCGTGGTCTGGGGTGTGGTCGGCATGCTGGTGGGCGTTTTCATCGCCGCCCAGCTGTATTGGCCTGCCCTCAATTTCGATATCCCGTGGCTCAGCTACGGCCGACTGCGCCCGCTGCATACCAATGCGGTGATTTTTGCGTTCGGCGGTTGCGCGCTGTTCGCCACCAGCCTGTATACCGTGCAGCGCACCTGCCATGTGCGGCTGATCTCCGACAAGCTCGCCGCCTTCGTGTTCTGGGGCTGGCAGCTGGTGATCGTGGCCGCCGCCATCTCGTTGCCACTGGGCTATACCCAGGGCAAGGAATACGCCGAGCTCGAATGGCCGATCGCCATCCTGATCACCATCGTTTGGGTGGCGTATGCGGTGTTGTTCTTCGGCACCATCGTCAAGCGCAAGGTGAAGCACATCTACGTCGCCAACTGGTTCTACGGCGCGTACATCATCACCATTGCGTTGTTGCATGTGGTCAACCATCTGGCCATTCCGGCCGGCCCGATGAAGTCGTACTCGGTGTACTCGGGTGCGGTGGATGCGATGGTGCAGTGGTGGTACGGCCATAACGCCGTGGGTTTCTTCCTGACCACCGCCTTCCTCGGCATGATGTATTACTTCGTGCCCAAGCAGGCCGATCGCCCGATCTATTCCTATCGCCTGTCGATCGTGCACTTCTGGGCGCTGATCGCCATCTACATGTGGGCGGGCCCGCATCATCTGCAGTACACCGCGCTGCCCGACTGGGCACAGAACCTGGGCATGGTGTTCTCGCTGGTGCTGCTGGCGCCCTCGTGGGGCGGTGCGATCAACGGCATCCTCACGCTGTCGGGCGTCTGGTACAAGCTGCGCACCGATCCGATCCTGAAGTTCCTCGTCGTCTCGCTCTCGTTCTACATGATGAGCACGTTCGAGGGGCCAATGATGTCGATCAAGACGGTCAACTCGCTCAGCCATTACACCGACTGGACCATTGGTCACGTGCATGCCGGCGCGCTGGGCTGGGTCGCGATGATCTCCATCGGTTCCATCTACGCGATGCTGCCGCGCCTGCTGCGCCTGCCCAAGATGTACTCGATCAAGCTGATCGACGTGCACTTCTGGCTGCACACCGTCGGCGTGGTGGTGTACATCGCCGCGATGTGGATCGCCGGCGTGACGCAGGGCCTGATGTGGCGTGCCACCGATCCGGACACCGGCACCCTCACGTATGCCTTCGTCGAAGCGCTCAATGCCACCAAGCCGTATTACGTGGTGCGCATGGGCGGTGGCGTGATCGTGCTGGCCGGCATGCTGGTGATGGCATGGAACATGTTCAAGACTTTCCGCCTGGCTGCCGCGAGCACCGAGCCGCAACCGCTGCTCATGCCCGATGCCGCCGACGCCCGTGCCTGAGGGAACAGACATGAGCAATGCACACGCAAAACTCGAAAAGAACATCGGCCTGATGGGCATCCTGGTGGCGGTCGCGGTGTCCTTTGGTGGACTCGCCGAAATCGTACCGTTGATGTTCCAGGCCGAAACGATCAAGCCTCTGCCGGGCATCAAGCCGTACCCCGCACTGGAGCTGGCGGGCCGCGACGTCTACGTCCGCGAAGGCTGCTACAACTGCCATTCGCAGATGGTGCGCACGCTGCGCTTTGAAACGGAGCGTTACGGCCATTACTCATTGGCGGGCGAATCGGTCTACGACCACCCGTTCCAGTGGGGCAGCAAGCGCACCGGTCCCGATCTCGCCCGCGTGGGCCTGCGCGGCTATTCCGACGACTGGCATCGCGCGCATCTGCACAATCCGCGCGACGTCGTGCCCGAATCCAACATGCCCGGTTATCCGTGGCTGGCGGATAACAAGCTCGACGGCGAGGAAGTGGCCACGCACATGCGTGCGCTCAAGCGCATCGGCGATCCGTACAGCGAAGAAGACATCGCGGGCGCGGCCAAGGCCGTCGAAGGCAAGACCGAACTCGATGCCGTGATCGCCTACCTGCACGCGCTTGGCACGCATGTGTCGCAGGCCGACATGCAGGCTGCCGAAGGAGCGGAGTGAGATGGTCCCTGGACTGATTACCGCATTCCTGCTGGTGCTCTTCGTTGGCTCCTGCATCTGGATCTGGCGGCCGGGTACGAAGCCCGCCATGGATGCCGCCGCGCAAATGCCGCTGGACGATGACAAGGAGGAAATCGCATGACTTCCGGATGGACCTGGTACGTCATCGCCATCGTGGTGGCCAACCTGATCGGTTGCGTGTGGCTGCTGCGCGCCAACACGCGTCGTAGCCCCACCGATCCCAAGCCCGATGAAACCGGCCACGTGTGGGACGGCAACCTCACCGAGTACAACAAGGCGTTGCCGCGCTGGTGGATCAACCTGTTCTACATCACCATCGTGTTCGCTGTCGGCTACCTGATCTGGTACGGCGTGGGCAATGTGCAGGGCATCGGCCATTGGAGCTCGCACAAGGAGTGGGCGCTGGAATCGGCGGCCGAAGACGCCCGCCTCGACGACACGCTCAAGCTCTATGCTGGCCAGCCCATCGACGTGCTGGCCAAGAACCCGCAGGCGGTGGAGATGGGGCGCACGATCTTCATCAATCGCTGCGCGGCATGTCATGGCTCGACCGGGCATGGTGCCAACGGCTTCCCCGATCTGACCGACGACATCTGGCATTGGGGCGGCACGCCGCATCGCATTCTGGAGACCATCCAGGAAGGGCGTCAGGCGGTTATGCCGGCCTGGGCGACCACGCTCACCGCGCAAGGTGGCCCGAGCGCAGTCGATGACACGATTGCCTATGTGTTGTCGTTGTCCAAGCCGGCGCAGGCCAAGGATGAGGCGACCGAGCGGGGCGAGAAATTGTTCCAGACCATCTGCGTGGCTTGCCATGGCCCGCAGGGCAAGGGTAACCAGGTCGTGGGTGCGCCGGATCTTTCGGATAGCTATTGGCTTTACGGCAGCAGCAAGGCCTCGCTGCACAGGACCTTGAACGAAGGTCGGCAGGGCGTGATGCCTGCATGGAAGCCGGTGCTTGGCGATACGCGCACGCGCCTGGTCGGTGCCTACGTTTGGACACTGTCGCCCCACAGGGATCCGCCGCCGGCGGGTGCAGTAGTCGCCGAATGAGCCAGCGGAACACCATCGTGCCCGCCCGTCACGAGCCAGCCTCGCAACGCCTCGGTGCGTTGCTGTGGCCGAGCTTCTTCGTGGCCGGCGTGGTGACGATGGTGTTCTTTGCCTTCATCGATCCGATCGCCCTGAGGGACATCACCTTTCCCTCGTTGAAGATCGGGCGCGAATTTGGCTACACCCTCGGCTTCTTCCTCATCTGGCTGGCAACGGCCTCGTCGAGCCTGTTCACCTGGATCCTCCTTCGCCCCAGTCGCGAGGTGCGGTCTCTCAAAGGTCCCGGTAAGCAACCATGAGTCGCCGCATTCCACTCAACGTCGTCGACGACGGGAGCGATTCGTACTACGTCAGCGAACGCAAGGTCTATCCGCGCGACGTATCCGGTCGCTTCAACCGCCTTCGGGTGGCTGCGGTCATCTGGTTGCTGGGCATGTACTACAGCTTCCCCTGGCTGACCTGGCAAGGACGGCAGGCGGTGTTGCTGGATCTGCCGGCGCGCAAGTTCCATGTCTTTGGATGGATGTTCCTGCCGCAGGACTTCCTGTTCCTGGCGTTGCTGTTGATCATCGCGGCGCTGGCATTGTTCTTCTTCACCGCGCTGGCCGGCCGCCTGTTCTGCGGCTACGCGTGCCCGCAGACGGTATGGACCGAAGTGTCGCTGTGGATCGAGCGCTGGTGCGAAGGCGATCGCAACAAGCGCATCAAACTGGACGCCGGTGGCTGGACGCGCGAAAAGATCCTGCGCAAGAGCGCGCGCCACACCCTGTGGATCGTGTTCTCGCTGTGGACCGGTTTCACTTTCGTGGGCTACTTCAGCCCGATCGGCGAACTGGCGCGCCGCACGCCCTTCGCATGGGGCGGATGGGAAGCGTTCTGGATCCTGTTCTATGCGTTCGCTACCTGGGGCAATGCGGGTTTCTTGCGGCAGCAGGTCTGCAAGTATATGTGCCCTTACGCGCGCTTCCAGAGCGCGATGTTCGACCGCAACACCCTGCTGATCGCCTATGACCCGATGCGTGGCGAGCCGCGCGGACCGCGCAAGCGCGGACTGCAAAGCGTGCTTGAACGTGCGCGGGGTCTGCTCGACACGGTCACGGCGTACGACTACGTGTTCCGTGCAAGCCAGCATCCTTCCGCGGCCGACAATCGCGCACAGGCCGGCGGCACCATCACGCTGGCGGCCCTGGGCGAAGAAGCCAAGCCGCTGCCCAGGTTCACGCTCGACGAGCTGGGCGACTGCATTGACTGCACCATCTGCGTGCAGGTGTGCCCGGTCGGCATCGATATCCGCAACGGCCTGCAATACGAATGCATCGCCTGCGGTGCCTGCATCGACGCCTGCGACGAGGTGATGGGCAAGGTCGGTTATCCCAAAGGCCTGATTCGTTACACCACGCAGAACCAGATCGATGGAAAGCCGGCCAGGGTCTTGCGTATCCGCATCCTGGTTTATGGGGTGCTGCTGTTCGCCCTGATGGGAGGCTGGCTGTACGGCGTGACCCACCGCAGCCCGTTGATGGCCGAAGTGCTGCGCGATCGCAACGCGATGTACAACGAGGCCGCCAATGGCGACATCCAGAACGCTTACACCTTGAAGTTGGTCAACAAGGCGCAACAGGCGCATCGCTTCGCCATCGACGTGCGCTCCACTGATGTCGCCGACATTCGACTGGGCGGAGGATCGAAAGCGGTACTTGCGCAGAGCGGCGAAGTGCTCTCGATACCGCTCACGGTGACCGCCTCGCCGGAAACCGCCGGCCGTCATGAAGTGACATTCCACGTGCGCGATCTCGACGCCGACGCCTCCGTCGACGTCAAAAGCAGCTTCTTTGGACCTTTGCCATGAACCAGACACGCAGTACCTGGCGCGAACCGATGGTGTGGATGCTGGTGGGCCTGCCACTGGCATCGGTGGCCATCGGCTTCGCCTTGTTGTTTGCAGCCGTCCACCCCGGGCGCGAAGACATGGAGACCGTCACCCAGGCCACCCATGTGGGCAAGATGCTGGTATCCGCGCAGGATGCGCCTGCCACCGAGGTCTCCACCAAGGGGCTGGTGCTTCGATTGAAGGGCGACATGATCGAAGCCGTGCCGATGGATGGCGATTTCCCGCGTGGCGGCAAGCTGCGGCTCACGCTCAGGACTGGTGACACACAAGCGGTGGATCGCACCGTGGAACTATCGCCCAGCGAGCTGGGCTGGCGCGGTGTGGAATCGCTGGACGGTGGGCATGACTGGCTGGTCGAACTGAGCCCCGACAACGCGGCATGGTCTCTTCGTGGACGCTGGACGGTGCAAGCGCGAGCCATTCGCCTGACGCCCTGATCGTGGACCGCGCCGTCGATGTCGACCCGACCGGTCGGCCACAGCTCTGCTATCACTGCGGCGAGGCATTGCCGCAGGAGCCGTTGCAGTTCGACGTCGAAGGCACCTCACGAGGCTTCTGCTGTCACGGCTGTGTCGCCGCTGCCGAATGGATCCGCCATTCCGAGCTGGGCGACTACTACCGCCTGCGCAGTGCCGCGGGGACGCGCGTCGAGGATGTGCCCGATCTCGCCAGCTGGGATCGCGATGACCTGTTGGGCGAACACGCACTGCCGGTGGCCGGTGGCCTCGAAATGACCCTGCTGACCGACGGCATGCGTTGCGCCGCCTGCGCGTGGCTGATCGATCAGGCACTGCGGCGCGAGACGGGCGTTTTCGACACCAGTGCCAACGCGGTCACCGGCCGCATCCGCATCGGCTGGAATCCGGCGCAGGTTCGACTGTCGCAACTGCTTCAACGCCTGGCGATGCTCGGTTATCGCCCGTACCTCGCCACCGGTGCCGCACGTGAGCGCGAACGCGTGGCAGAGCATCGCCGTTGGCTGACGCGCTTGGGCATTGCAGGCCTGGGCGCGATGCAGACCATGATGTTTTCCGAGGCGCTCTATCTGGATTTCGGTCATCACATGGCCGGAGCGACGCGCGACTTCTTTCGCTGGACCGCCTTTTTGGTTGCCACGCCCGTGGTGTTCTACTCGGGCTGGCCGTTCCTGCAGGGCTGCTGGCGGGAGCTGCGGCAGCGACGTCCAGGCATGGATACGTTGATCGCCAGCTCGACGCTGCTGGCCTACCTTGCCAGCGTGGTGGAAACCGTCCGTAGTGGCGCACAGATCTGGTACGACGCCGCGACCATGTTCGTCTTCCTGTTGCTCACGGCGCGACTGCTGGAGCAGCGCGCGCGTCGCGTTGCCAGTGCGCAGGTGGATGCGCTCGCGCGAGCGCGTCCCACCCTGGCCGTCCGCGAACGCGATGATGGCAGTCGCGAGTCGGTGCCGGTGGCATCGCTCCAGGTCGGCGATATCGTCTGCATCGCGGTAGGCGAGGTGGTGCCCGCCGACGGTTGCCTGCTCACGGCGGAAGCGTCGTTTGAAGAGGCATTGCTGACCGGCGAGTCGCGGCCGATGACTCGTGCGAAGGGCGCCACCATCTACGCCGGTACGGTGTGCCGCGAGATTCCCGCGCGACTCGAAGTGACGCAGACCGGAGCTGCCACGCGTTTGTCGCAGCTGGCGCGGCTGGTCGAGCAGGCGCAAGCGCAACGCCCGCGTTTGGCGCGCATCGCCGATCGCATCGGCAGCGTGTTCGTCTCGGTGCTGTTGGTGCTGGCGGTGATCGTCTACGGGGTGTGGCGTTGGCACGATCCGGCCCGTGCCTTCGAAGTGACGCTGTCGCTGCTGGTCGTCAGTTGTCCCTGCGCGCTTTCACTGGCGGTGCCTGCCGCGTTGGCGGCAAGCCATGGAGCATTGGCGCGCATGGGCGTGCTCTCGATCCGCGCCGGCGGCCTGGAGCAGCTTGCGCGGGTCAACGACATGGTGTTCGACAAGACCGGCACGCTGACCAGCGTGCAGCTCGCGCTGGGCGACGTGCATACAACGGCCGAGATATCGCCTGCCATGGCCTTGCAGATGGCAGCCGCGCTGGAGCGGGACAGCAACCATCCGATCGCCCGGGCGTTCGCCGATACGAGCACGTCGCTGCAGGCACACGACCTGCGCACAGTGACCGGACACGGCGTGCTTGGACTGATCGACGGCAAGGCATGGAGGCTGGGGCGCGCATCGTTTGCGGGGCGCCGCGAAGACGATGGCCAGCTCTGGCTGGGCGATGGACAGCGGGTGGTCGCGCGCTTCTCCCTGCAGGAAAGTCTGCGCGCGGATGCCACTCAAGCCATCGCCGCGCTGCGGGCTCTGGGCATCGAGCTACACCTCGCCAGCGGCGATGCGGCCAACCCGGTGCGGCGCTTGATGACCGAGCTGAAGATCGGCAGGGCGCATGCCCGCCAGTCGTCCGAGGACAAGCTGGCGCTGGTGCGCGCGCTGCAAGCCAAGGGGCGCGTGGTGGCGATGGTGGGCGATGGGCTCAACGATGCGCCGGTGCTGGCGGGCGCCGATGTATCGATCGCCATGGGCGAGGGCGCTTCATTGGCGCAGCGCGCCGCGGACATGGTGTTGACCTCGCCATCGCTGCTGCGGCTCTCCGACGCCATTCGGCTTTCGCGCCAGACGCAGCGGATCATCCGCCAGAACTTTGCCTGGGCGGTGGGCTATAACGTGCTCGCGCTGCCCCTGGCGATGACCGGGCACGTGACGCCGGCCATCGCGGCCCTGGGCATGGCGCTGTCCTCTCTGGTCGTGACGATCAATGCGCTCCGCCTGACGCGGTCGCGCAATACGGAGGCGACGCGATGATCATCCTGCTGATGCTGGTGCCGCTGAGTCTGATGCTGCTCGCCTTCGCGATCGGTGCGTTCGTATGGGCCGTCCGCAAGGGACAGTTCGACGATATGGACACGCCGGCGCTGGATATCCTGCGTGACGATAGCCGGCCGGACTTACCTCCAGCAGGACGGGATGCACCGGGCAAGGACGTCGTTCCCGATGGCGATTGACTCGCTGGCGTTGTCGGCCGCGCTGTTGACCGGCGTGCTTGGCGGCGTGCACTGCGCTGCCATGTGTGGCGGCATCGCTACAGGTTTCTCGATGTGGTCGCCTCGCCATGGGCTGATGGCGTCCGTGCAGTTGAATGCGGGCCGTGTGCTTGGCTACGCGCTGGCGGGCGCCTTGGTCGGCGGTGTGGGCGACGGCGTGCTGCGCCTGTTCGAATGGCATGCGCTGATCGTCGGTGCGCGGATGGCGATGGGCCTGGTGCTGGTGCTGGTGGCGTGGCGCTTGCTCGACAAGCGCGGTCGCCTGCGTTTCCTCGGACGTCCGGCCACACGCCTTTGGCGTTGGCTGCAGCCGTTGCAGCGACGTCTGCTTCCGGCGAACACGCCGCTTCGGCGACTCGTTGCCGGCATGCTGTGGGGATGGATGCCCTGCGGCCTTAGCGGGACGCTGCTGGCTGCCGCGTGGCTGCAGGCGAGTGCCGTGGGCGGCGCGGCCATCATGGCGGCGTTTGGTCTGGGCACGTGGTTGATGATGGTGCCGCTTACGTGGTCCGGCGTGAGGATGGGACGCTGGATGCAGCGCGAGGGGGCGCGGCGAGGCGTGGCGGCGTTTGTGCTGCTGGCTGGGGTGATGACGATGGCGGGGCCATGGCTGATGCAGGTGCCGGCGCTGCATGGCGTCATGGGGTGGCTGGGGTGTGGATCGCTTCGTTGAGTCGCGCACAAGTGCGCTCCCACAAGTTGGCGGTATTCCTGTAGGAGCGCACCCTGTGCGCGACGCCGTTTGCCTCAGTCCACACAAAAAAAGGCCGCCTTTCGGCGGCCCTTTTCAATCTGCCCGAAGGCAAACGATCAATAACGGTAGTGATCCGGCTTGTACGGACCTTCCACCGGCACGCCGATGTAGTCGGCCTGTTCCTGCGTGAGCTTGGTCAGCTTCACGCCGATCTGCTCCAGGTGCAGGCGAGCCACTTCCTCGTCCAGTTTCTTGGGCAGGCGGTAGACCGTGTTCTCGTAGACGTCCTTGTTCGCCCACAGGTCGAGCTGGGCCAGCGTCTGGTTGGAGAAGCTGTTGGACATCACGAAGCTCGGGTGGCCATGGGCGCAGCCCAGGTTCACCAGGCGGCCCTCGGCCAGCATGTAGATGCTGCGGCCGGTCTGCTCGAACGTGTAGCGATCCACTTGCGGCTTGATCGTTTCGCGCGACACGCCCTTGGCGCCGTTCAAACGATCCATCTGGATCTCGTTGTCGAAGTGGCCGATGTTGCACACCAGCGCGTTGTTCTTCATCGCCGCCATGTGCTCCAGCGTGATGATGTCCTTGTTGCCGGTGGTGGTGACGTAGATGTCGCCCAGGCCCAGGGTGTCTTCAATGGTGGTGACCTGGAAGCCTTCCATCGCGGCCTGCAGGGCGTTGATCGGGTCGATCTCGGTCACGATCACGCGGGCACCGAAGCCCTTGAGCGAATGCGCGCAACCCTTGCCCACGTCGCCGTAACCGCAGACCACGGCCACCTTGCCGGCGACCATCAGGTCGGTCGCGCGCTTGATGCCGTCGGCCAGCGATTCGCGGCAGCCGTAGAGGTTGTCGAACTTGCTCTTGGTCACCGAGTCGTTGACGTTGATCGCCGGCACCAGCAGCTTGCCGGCTTCGGCGAGCTGGTAGAGGCGGTGCACACCGGTGGTGGTTTCTTCGGAGACGCCCTTCCATTCGGCGGCGATCTTCTTGAACCAGCCCGGACGCGCGGCAGCGGTGCGCTTGACCAGGTCCTTGATGACCTGCTCTTCGTGGTTGCCGCTGGGCGTGTTGACCCAGTCGCTGCCGTCTTCGAGTTCCACGCCCTTGTGGATGAACAAGGTCGCGTCGCCGCCGTCGTCGACGATCAGCTGCGGGCCGAGCTCACCCGGGTGGGTCAGCATGTCGAGCGTGCATTCCCAATACTCTTCCAGCGTCTCGCCCTTCCAGGCGAACACCGGCAGGCCACCGGCGGCGAGCGCTGCGGCGACGTCGTCCTGGGTCGAGAAGATGTTGCACGAGGCCCAACGCACCGACGCACCCAGCTCACGCAGGGTTTCGGCGAGCACGGCGGTTTCCTTCGTGCAGTGCAGGGAGCCGGACAGGCGCACGCCCTTGAGCGGCTTGTCCTTGGCGTAGCGGGCGCGGATCTGCATCAGGCCCGGCATTTCTTCTTCGGCCATGCGGATGCGGCGGCGGCCGAGTTCGGCGAGCGACATATCGCGGACCTTGAAGTCCTGCGAGGCGGAATCCTTGGTAACTGCGTTCATTTGGCTTAGCTCCGGGTGTTGCGGCTGAAAAAGCCGCATCGTTGTCCGGGCGCCGTTACAGGAAGAATCCGTCGAGCCTGGCCGGGTTCGTGGAACACGCTGGGGTGTGCACGGAGCCGCGGTCGCAGCGCCCCTCGACGGGACGCATGAGTATAGCGTCCTCGGATGATGGTTTCGTCGCCGAAGGGCCATCGGGTTCAGGCCAACCATGACCGATGGCCTAGTGGCGCCGGCCGGCGAGAGGGTAATGTCGCAGGAGTCATGACACAGGGGATCGCCTCGCATGGATAAGTCGTTGCGCCGTTTCGTGCTGGCCGGCTTGTTGCTGGCCACCTCACCGCTGGTGCTGGCGGATACGCCGCCACCGGCGCCCGCCGCCACCGGCTATCTCGCGCCGCCCGCGCCGTTGCAGGCGCTGGTGGATGCGCCGCGACCGCCGCAGCTGTCGATCAGCCCGCATCGGGACCTGCTGGCGCTCACCCAGACGCCGCCGCTGCCCGGCATCGACGTGGTGGCGCAACCTGAACTGAAACTCGCCGGCCTGCGCATCAATCCACGCACCTATGCGCAGAGCCGCTTCGTGTTCGGCAGCGACCTGTGGCTGATGGATGTGGCCACCGGCAAGGAGATCCGCCTGCAGGGGCTGCCCAAGCCGCTGTCCATCGCCACCTCGGCGTGGTCGCCCGACCAGCGCTATCTCGCCTTCAACCAGGTGAATGCGCGCGAAGGCAGCAACGAGCTGTGGGTGGTCGACATCGCCGCCCGCTCGGCGCGCCGGCTGATCACGCTGCCGTTGAATACCGTGGCAGGTCGCGGTTATCGCTGGATGCCCGACAGCTCGCAGCTGCTGGTGCAGTTGCAGCCCGAAGGGCAGGGTCCGGCACCGGTCGCCAGCATCATCCCGACCGGCCCGGATACGCAGCAGACGGCGGCCGGCGGTGGCGTGAAGGCCATCCGCACTTATCAGGACATGCTGCGCAACGAAGACGATGCGAAGTTGTTCGAGTACTACCTGCGCTCGCAGTCCGCGCTGGTGTCGCTGGACGGCAAGGTCACCAAGCTCGGCGCGCCGGCCTTGACGCTCGGCATCGCGCCGTCGCCCGATGGCCGCTATCTGCTGAGCGAACGCGTGGAGCGTCCGTTCTCCTATCTCGTCCCCGTGGAAAGTTTCCCGCGTCGCATCGAAGTGCTCGATCGCGACGGCAAGCTGGTGAAGGAAATCGCCCATCTGCCGCTGGTGGAAGGCCTGCCCACCGGCAACGATGCCGTGCCCACCGACGTGCGCGACATCACCTGGCGTGCCGATGCACCGGCCACGCTGGTGTGGGCGGAAGCACAGGATGGCGGCGATCCCGCACGTGCCGCGGATGTTCGCGACCTCGTGCAGACGCAGGCCGCGCCGTTCGAGCAGGCGCCGGTGACGCTGGCGAAACTCGGCGGCCGCTATGCCGGCGCGTATTGGGCCAACGGCAAGCTGGCGTTGATCGACGAGTTCTGGTGGAAGACGCGTCACGTGAAGGAATGGCGCGTGTCGCCCGATCAGCCGACGCAGGCGCCCGCGCTGGTGCGCGAGGGCTCCTCGGAAGACCGCTATCGCAATCCAGGCACGCCCGCGACCATGCCCGATGAGCATGGCGAATCGCGCCTGATCGTCACCGCCGATGGCCAGAGCATCTATCGCCTCGGTGAAGGCGCCTCGCCCGAGGGCGATCGTCCGTTCATCGACCGGGTGAACCTGCAGACCGGCGCGAACACGCGATTGTTCCAGTCGCAGGCGCCGTACTACGAAGACCCGCAGATCCTGCTGGACGCGGAAGGCACGCGTGCGCTGATCTCGCGCGAGTCGCCCACCGAGCCGACCAACTACTACGTGCGCGATCTCGCCGCGAACGGCAAGCTGCGCGAGCTGACCCATTTCCCCAATCCGCTGCCGCAACTGGTGGGCGTGAAGAAGGAGCAGATCCGTTACAAGCGCAAGGATGGCGTGGAACTCACCGGCACGCTCTACTTGCCGCCCCATTACGATCCGAAGAAGGATGGCCCGCGCCCGATGCTGATGTGGGCTTATCCGGCCGAGTTCAAATCGGCGGATGCGGCGGGGCAGGTCACCGACTCGCCGTATCGCTTCAACCGCATCAGCTATTGGGGCCCGCAGGCCTTCCTAACCATGGGCTACACGGTGTTGGACAACTTCTCCGTGCCGATCGTGGGCGAAGGCAGCAAGGAACCCAACGACACCTACATCCCGCAGCTGGTGGCCAGTGCGGAAGCCGCGGTCGATGAAGTGGTGCGCCGTGGCGTGGCCGATCGCAACCGCATCGCGGTGGGCGGCCACTCCTATGGTGCGTTCATGACCGCCAACCTGCTCGCGCATACGCGCCTGTTCAAGGCGGGCATCGCGCGCAGCGGCGCCTACAACCGTACCTTGACGCCGTTTGGCTTCCAGTCGGAGGAGCGCAACTACTGGCAGGCACCGGAGGTCTACAACACCATGTCGCCGTTCAACTACGCGGACCACATCAAGGACGCGTTGCTGATGATCCACGGCGAGCAGGACAACAACTCCGGCACGTTCCCGATCCAGAGCGAGCGCATGTACGCCGCCATCAAGGGTCTGGGCGGCACGGCGCGGCTGGTGTTGTTGCCGAACGAGGCGCATGCGTACCGGGCGCGCGAATCGATCATGCAGATGCTGGCCGAGATGAACAACTGGCTGGACGTGTACGTGAAGCAGGCCAAGCCTGCGGGCAAGGCCGCAGCCGCGCACTGAGCGGCTGCGAACGAACAGGAGAGAGCGGGGCGCATCGTCGTCCCGCTTTTTTTATGTCGCTGAACGATTTTGTGGCATTGCACAAATGTGCCTCGCTTGGGGTAGTCTTGGACGTCCAGACATCCGCCACGTGGCATCGATGAACCAGCACCGCAGTCCTGAGTTCTCTCCGCACGACGCGCCCCTGCGCGAAGACGTCCGCCGCCTCGGCACGCTGGTCGGCACCATGCTGGCCGAGCAAATTTCTCCCGAATTTCTCGATGAAGTCGAGCGCATACGCACAGCGGCCATCGAACGCCGCGTGGAAAATGCGCCGCTCGACGTGCTGGGCAGCCTGCTCACTGGCCTGGAAACCGGCCAGGCGGAATCGCTGGCTCGCGCCTTCGCCACCTACTTCCAGGCGGTGAACATCGCCGAACGCATCCATCGCATCCGCCGCCGCCGCGATTACCAGCGCGAGGGCGGCGCGCCGCAACCGGAGTCGCTGCTCGATGTGCTGACGCGCCTGAAGGCGCAGGGCGTGGAAGCGGGCGAACTGATCGAGTGGCTGGAACGGTTACAAGTGGAACCGGTTTTCACAGCGCATCCCACCGAAGCCGTGCGCCGCTCACTGCTGGAAAAGGAACAATCGATCGTGCGCGCGCTGGTCGACAATTTCGATCCCACGCGTACGCCGCAGGAGCGCAAGGAAGACGACGACCGCATCTTCATGGCGCTCAGCTCGGGCTGGCAAACCGCCGAAGCCTCGTCGGTGAGTCCCAGCGTGCAGGACGAGCACCATCACGTCGGCTTCTATCTGGCCAATCCCATCTATCGCATCGTGCCGGCGTTGTACGAGTCGCTCGCCGATGCGTTGCAGACGGTGTATGGCGTGGCCGTGCCGATCCCGCGCCTGCTGAGTTTCGCCACCTGGGTGGGAGGCGACATGGACGGCAATCCGAACGTCGGCGCCGCCACCATCGCCAACAGCCTGTCGACGCAGCGCGCCCATGTGCTCGAACATTACATCGAGGACATCGCCGGCCTTTCGCGCCTGTTGAGCCAGACCGAGGACCGCGTGGACGTGGGCAACGATCTGGCCCATCGCCTGTTCGACTACCGCGTCCGCTTTCCCGAGGCGGCGGCCAAGGTGCGGCCACGCCACGCCGACATGCCGTATCGCAGCCTGTTGACCATCATCGGTGCGCGCCTGCAGGCCACGCTCGAAGACGATCATCCCGAAGGGTATGCCTCCGCCGACGAGTTGCTGGAAGACCTGCGCCTGATCGCCATCAGCCTGATCGATCATCACGGCCTGCACGCGGGCGCGTATGCGGTACGCCGTCTGATCTGGCGCGTGCGCACGTTCGGCTTCCATCTGGCTCGCCTGGACGTACGCCAGGATTCGCGTGTGCACGACGATGCGCTGGCGCAACTGTTGAAGGACGACGACTGGTCGTCGCGCCCGCCGGACCAGCGCGCCGAGCGGCTGCGCCGTTTTGCCGGCGGACAGGACTCGCTGCCCAACAGCGACGATGCCACTGCCACGGCGCTGCACGACGTATTCGCCACGTTGCGCGAAGCGCGCGGCCGCTACGGCGCGGATTCGCTGGGCCTCTACATCATCAGCATGGCGCGCTCTGCCGCCGACGTGCTGGCGGTGCTGGCGCTGTCGCGTTACGGCGGGCTCACCGAGCAGGGCCGGGTGCCGCTCGACGTGGCGCCGTTGTTCGAAACGGTGGATGACCTGACGAACGCGCCCGCCACGTTGCGCGCGCTGCTCGATGATCCCGTCTACCGCGATCACCTGGCCTCGCGCGGCAATCGCCAGTGGGTGATGCTGGGTTATTCCGATAGTGGCAAGGATGGCGGCACGCTCGCCTCGCGCTGGGGTTTGCAACGCGCGCAGGTGGAGTTGCTGGAAGTCGCTGCGGAAGCCGATATCCGACTGTCTTTCTTCCATGGTCGCGGTGGCTCCGCCAGCCGCGGCGGTGCGCGTATCACACCGGCCTTGATGTCCTCCCCGCGTGGTTCGGTGGCCGGTGTGCTGCGTGTGACCGAGCAGGGCGAAGTGATCCATCGCAAGTACGGCATCCGTGCACTGGCGTTGCGCAATCTCGAACAGATGGTCGGCGCGGTTTTGCGTGCATCGTTGCGGCCGCGCACGCACGAGTCTCGTGAAGAAGAATGGCGCGAGCGCATGAGCCGCCTGGCGGCGCGCAGCCGCGAACATTACCGGGCCTTCGTGGATCGCGAAGGCTTTGTCGACTACTTCCGTTCCGCCACGCCGATCGACGTGATCGAACGCATGACGTTGGGTTCGCGTCCGGCGCGCCGCCGCAGCATGCGCGGCGTGCAGGATCTTCGTGCCATTCCGTGGGTGTTCGCGTGGACGCAGTGCCGCTCGATCCTGCCGGGATGGTACGGTTTGGGTTCGGCGCTGGAATTCGGCGCGGCGGAATACGGCGAGCAGGCGATGTCGGAGATGGCGCACGACTGGCCGTTCTTCGCCAACATGCTCGACGACGTGTCGATGGTGCTGGCCAAGAGCGACTTAGGTATTGCCGAAGCGTTCTCGCAACTCGCCGGCCCGTTGCACGAGCCGTTCTTCACGATGATCCGCGAGGAATTCGAGCGCACGCGTCATTGGCTGATGCAGCTCAAGCACAACGACAGCCTGCTGCAGAATGCGCCCCGGCTGGCGACTTCGATCGAGCTGCGCAATCCCTACGTCGATCCGATGAGCCTGTTGCAGGTGGATCTGCTCAAGCGTTGGCGCGAAGGTGGCGAGAGCGACGATGCCCTGCTCACGGCGCTGGTGGCGTGCGTGAATGGCGTGTCGCAGGGGCTGCAGAATACGGGTTGAGACCGAGGCAGTCGCGCACAGGGTGCGCTCCCACAAAAGAGCGCTCGTTGTAGGAGCGCACCCTGTGCGCGACTGCCTTTCGCGTCAGCCGTCCAGCTCCGCCCAGCGTGCGTAAGCCGTATCCAACTCCGCCTGCAGCTTGGACAGCGCTTCATTGGCCTTGGTAAGCGCCGCATTGTCCTGGCGGAAGAAATCCGGATCGTTCATCGCTTCGCTGCGCGCAGCGATATCCGCCTCCAGCTTCTCGATCCGCCCGGGCAACTGCTCCAGCTCGCGCGCATCCTTGTAGCTCAGCTTGCGCTTCGCTTCAGGCGCAGCGGCAGTGGCCGCTGCAACGGGTGCCTTGCTTTCCAGGCTCTTGATCGAAGGCGCCAGCGGTGCACGGCGCTGGCGCAGCCAGTCCGTATAACCGCCCACGTATTCGCCGATCTTGCCTTCGCCTTCGAGCACCAGCGTGCTGGACACGACGTTGTCCAGGAATTCGCGGTCATGCGAGACCAGCAGCAAGGTGCCCTGGTATTGGGTCAGCAACTCTTCCAGCAGCTCCAGCGTTTCCACGTCCAGGTCGTTGGTGGGTTCGTCCATCACCAGCAGGTTGGAGGGCTGCGCGAACAGCTTGGCGAGCAGCAGGCGATTGCGTTCGCCGCCCGACAGGCGAGTGATCGGCGCGCGCGCACGTTCCGGCGAAAACAGGAAGTCCTGCAGATAGCCGATGATGTGCTTGCGCGAGCCGTTGAGCTCGATGAATTCACGCCCTTCGGCCACGTTGTCCAGCGCATTGAGCTGATCGTTGAGCTGCACGCGGTGCTGGTCGAAGTAGGCGATCTGGATGCCGGTGCCCAGCGTGGCGTGGCCACGGTCAGGCTTGAGTTCGCCCAGCATGATCTTCAGCAGCGTGCTCTTGCCGGCACCGTTCGGACCGATGATGCCCACGCGGTCGCCGCGCATGATGGTGGTGCTCAGGTTCTCGATCAGCACGCGACCGCCGTAACTCTGGTGCACGTGCTCCAGGTCGATGACCTTCTTGCCCGACGCCTGCGCATTGGCCATCGTCATCTTGACGTTGCCCGAAAGTTCGCGACGCTGCGAACGCTCCACGCGCAGCGCCTTCAACGCGCGCACGCGGCCTTCGTTGCGCGTGCGGCGCGCCTTGATGCCCTGGCGTATCCACACTTCTTCCTGTGCCAGCTTCTTGTCGAAGTGCGAGTTCGCCTGCGCTTCGGCGTGCAGGCGTTCCTCGCGGCGGCGCAGGTAGTTGTCGTAGTCGCCGGGCCAGTCGGTGAGCTGGCCGCGATCGATCTCGACGATGCGCGTGGCCAGTGCGCGCAGAAAACTGCGGTCATGCGTGATGAAGATGATGCTGCCTTCGAACTGGCGCAGGAACGCTTCGAGCCAGCCGATGGCTTCGATGTCGAGATGGTTGGTGGGCTCGTCGAGCAGCAGCACGTCGGGCTTTCGCACGAGCGCCTGGGCCAGCAACACGCGACGCTTCATGCCGCCGGAGAGCGCGGCGAAATCGGTGTCGCCGGGAAGCTCCAGGCGCGTCAACACGTCGGTGACGCGTCGGTCGAGATCCCAGCCGTGCTGCGCTTCGATCTGCGTCTGCACATCGCCCAGCGCATCCATGTCGCCTTCGGCGAGAAGATGGTGGTAACGGGCGAGCAGCCGGCCCAGGTCGCCGAGGCCTTGCGCGACCACGTCGAACACGCTGCCGGCCGTGTCTTGCGGCACCTCCTGCGCCATGCGCGCAACGACGATGCCGTTCTGCACACGTACTTCGCCATCGTCGGCTTTCAACTCGCCGGCGATCAGCTTCATCAGGGTGGATTTGCCTTCGCCGTTGCGACCGACGATGCACACGCGCTCGTTCGCCTCGATGGAGAGGTCGACGTGTTCGAGCAGGAGGGGGCCGCCGATGCTGAAGTCGACGCGCTGGAGTTGTATCAGGGACATCCGGCCATTTTAAGCGATGCGCTGCAGCAATCGTTCGCTTTGCCGCTCAATACCGGCGCCTATCGGCCGATGAGGAAAGGCCGGAGGAGAAGGCGTGCTCCCGGTCGATGAGGCAGGCGTCTGGCGGAGTAATTGTTTTTTAACGAAAAAATGTGGCGCCTACACGCAAATAGTCCTTTCGCCATACGCTTTTTGCGGGCACACTCCCTTGACGCGTAGACATCGCCTTCACGGTGAAATCTACGTTACGACTCAGCCGGGACGCTGTCATCGTTTTATCGTCCATGGAAACATGGACTTATGTGACCTAATTCAAGTATTGTCTTGACCCGTGGCGACGGTGCTGCGGTTCAGGGTTTGTAACGCCGGTTGAAGCGAGGAACTGGGGTGGCTATCAAGTCCAACACGCTGGCCAGGGCAGCATCCTGGCGCCAAGCTCTACTGGCGTTGCTGGTAGTCGTTGCCGGCGGTTTCGCGAGCGTGGCCCAGGCGGGCTATGCCGCCATCGTCATCAATGAAACCGATGGCCAGGTGATTACGGCAGTGAATGCCGACGAGCCGAATCATCCGGCCTCGCTGGCCAAGATGATGACCATGTACCTCGCCTTCCAGGCGATCCAGAACGGCACGTTGAAGATGGACCAGGAGCTGCCGGTGTCCTCGTGGGCCGCCGCCAAGGCGCCGACCAAGCTCGACCTGCGCAACGGCCAGACCATCACGGTCGAAGATTGCATCCTCGGCATGATCACCAAGTCGGCCAACGATGCCGCCACCGTGGTCGCCGAAGGCCTGGGCGGTTCCGAGGGCCACTTCGTCGAGATGATGAACGCGCAGGCCCAACTGCTGGGCATGAGCAACACGCGCTTCGCCAACGCCTCGGGCCTGCCCGATCCGGACGACACCACCACGGCCCGCGACATGAGCAAGCTGGCCATGGCGCTGTACCACGACTTCCCGCAGTACTCGCACTTGTTCGCGACCAAGGACTTCATGTTCCGCGGCCGTCTCGTGCGCGGCCACAACAACCTGATGGACAAGTACCCGGGCATGGACGGTCTGAAGACCGGCTTCACCAACGTCTCGGGCTTCAACCTGGCCTCCACCGCGGTGAAGGATGGGCGTCGCCTGTTCTCCGTGGTGATGGGTGGGCGCACCGCCGGCATGCGCGACCGTCTGATGGCTCGCCTGCTGGACGATGGTTTCGAGAACCAGGAAACGCCTGCCGCCTTGATCGCCCAGGCCGGTGAAGCCCCGGCAGTCGTGGCGGGTGGGAAGGGCCGTCGCGTCAAGGGTGGCGTTGCCGCCAAGGCCACCGCCGTGGCCGATGCCACGCCGGCTTCGCGTCGCCATCACCGTCGCGGCGCGAAGGCGGACACGGTTGCCAGTGCGGCGACCTGCTCGAAGAAGAAAAAGGGCGCGACTTGTCCGGCTACCACCGCGCGCAGCACGAAGGTGGCAACGGCGGCGGGGCAGAAGGTTGCCTCCGTGGGCGGATCGCCCGACAAGTAAGCGCCGTTCGAATCGGATTGCATGAAAAGCGGGCTGCCTCAGGGCGGCCCGCTTTCGTTGTTGTGGGACCTGATCCGGCGGCAAGCGGCGCCGCCGGAAGTGCACGCATCAGAAGAACTTGTAGTTGAAGCTGAGCATGAAGTTCGCCGGCGGTGCGTTGTACAGGTTGCTGTAGTCGTCCAGCACGAAGTACTTGCGGTTCAGCAGATTGTCGCCGTTGACCTGCAGCGAGGCGTGATCGTTGAACGCGTAGCGCGCCATCGCACCGAGCAGCAGCACGGAGGACTGATTCACGTACTGCGTGCCGTTGGGACCATCCACCGGCGCCTTGCTCGCGTCCTGCCAGTTGATGCCGCCGCCGACGGTCAGCCCGCTCAGGCTGCCGCCCAGTTCGTAGGTGGTGAAGGCGCGGACCAGCACACGTGGCAGCGCGGTGTGGATGGCGCCTTCGCCCGGCGCCTTGATGTTGAAGTGCGACCAGCCGATGGTGCCGTTCCAGTGGTCGCTGAACTTGCCCGACGCTTCGAGTTCGTAGCCGCGCGACTGCGTGCCATTGAACGAGGTGTAGGCCTGCGTGATGCCGTCCGGCAGATAGCCGCCGGGAATGGCTTCGGCCACGTTGCTCATGCGCGTGTCGAACAAGGTCAGCGAGGTATTCAGCGCGCCGTCGAAATGGCGGCCTTTGATGCCGAGCTCGCGGCTGCTGCCGATCATCGGATCGAGATAGCTGCCATCCTGGTAGCGATTGGTCTGCGGATCGAAGATCTTGGTGTAGCTGGCGAACGCCGAATAGTTCGAGGTGATGTCGTAGATCAGGCCGGCATACGGCAGCGTCTTCGATTGCGACTCGTGGTAGACGCCCAGCACGGCATCGTCGGTGTCGTTCTTCCAACTGCTGTAACGCGCACCCACGATCAACTTCAGCGGATCGGCCAGCGACAGGCGTGCCGCCGCGTACGCACCTTGTTGGCGAATGCGCGTATCGGAAACGAATGCCGATTGCGACGCGAACGGGGGATACGGATAGTTGCCGGTCCACTGCAGGAAGTTGCCCGGGTCGGGCAGGTCGCCGCTGGGATAGTCGAAGTAATCATTGGAATAGCTCGAACCGTTGATGCCGACCACCAGCTCGTGCTCGCGGCCGAATGCCTGGAACGGTCCGGTGGCATACAGATCCACCATGTTCTGGCGACCGCGCTGGAAGCTCTTGTAAGCGTACGGCGTGACCCCTTCGCCGGTTTCCCGGTTGGGAAAACCGTAGACGTAGAACAGCGCCGAATCGGCATCGGTCTGCCGATGGCTGGCCTCGGCGTGCAGCTGCCAGCCGTTGTCGAAGTCGTGCTTGAGCTGCACGAAGGCCGTCTGCGTGGTGTTGTTCCAGTACGTCCAGTTGGCCGCACTGCTGAAGCTGCGCGGCCAGTGGATCAGCGTGCCGTCGTCGTAGAACGCGGGGAACGAACCCCAGGTGACGCCGGTGGGCTTGGTCTTCTGGTAGTCGTAGCCCACGCTGAGCACGGTGTGCTCGCCGAGGTCGGCGTCGACGACGCCATAGAGCACGTTCTTCCTGTTGTGATAGCGATCGAGATACGAGTCGCCATCCTCGTGCGTCGCCACCAGCCGGGCGCGCACGCTGCCCGAAGCGTTGAGCGGGGTGGAACCATCCGCCGTGATGCGCCTGGTATTCCACGAACCGTAGCTCAGCGTCACGTCGGCTTGCGGCGTGGGGCTGTCGGCGTGTTTGCGCACGAAGTTGATCATCGCCGACGGGCTGCCCGCGCCGCTCAGCAGGCCGGTAGCGCCGCGGATCACTTCGATGCGGTCGTAGACCGAGGTGTCCAGCGAGCCGTCGGCGGACTGCGCATTGAGACTCGACGCCACCGGCACGCCGTCGTACGCCATGTTCTCGATCAGGAAACCGCGCGACCAGAAGATCACGCGCTCGGTGTCGTATGCGGTGGACTGCACACCGGTGGTGTTGTCGAGCACGGCGCGCACCGAGGTGAGGTCTTGATCGGTCATGCGCTGCGAAGTGATCACGCTGATCGACTGCGGCGTGTCCTGCAGGGTGAGCGGCAGGCGCGTGGCCGCCGAACTCTGGTCCACCGTATACGCAGGCAGCTGTTGGCCCTTCACGTTGACCGCGTCGAGCGTGGTGGTCTTTTTCCTGGCCGTGCCGTCGTCGCCATCCGGCGTCGTTTGCGCCTGCGCCAGCAGTGGCATGGCGGCGAGAAGGGCGAGGAACAGCGGACGGACGCGCAGCCGCGGGCGGCAGCAATGATGCATGGCAAACCCCTACATAGTGAGACGTGGCGACGAGGCTTGACCTGGTGGCGTCGGCTGGCAGGGGTGATACAAGCGTCATTTTCGCAAATGATAACCAGTCGCATTAACGCGGTGCAAGGCAACAACGGCGGGTCGGCCCTTGCCGACGGGCGTCTGGGCGTCTACTCGCTGCCGGGGATTGGGCTGCACGGGCTGCTGCCGCATGATGGTCGACCGATTTAGGTGAGGAACCGTCGTGCCAACGTCATACAGGTCCCGAACAGGGATGCATTGGCTCGAAGAGGGCCCGGATGATGCGCCGGCCGTGGTGCTTATCCATGGCCTTGGCGGGGACGCGCAGTTCTGGGGAGTCGAGCAAGCTGCGCTCGCCAGGCACTTCCGGGTGCTCGCGGTCGATCTGCGCGGTTCCGGATTGTCGCCGGGTACGGTCGAAGCGTTCTCCATCGAGGATCTGGCACGCGACATCGAGTCGATGCTCGACGAGGCCGGGATTTCGTCCACCCATGTAATTGGATTCTCCATGGGCGGCGTCGTTGCCCAGGCGCTTGCGGTCGCGTCGCCGCAGCGGATCGACCGTCTTGTGCTGGCGGCGACCTTTGCGGTCGTCAATCCGCAGGCGCGGCTTTTTCTCCAGGCGATCGGTTCGGTGTATCGCGACGGGTTGTCCGCCAGGCAACTCTATGAGCTGGTATTGCCCTGGCTGTTCTCCGTGGCGTTCCTGGACGACTCGCGCTCGGCGCCGTATCTGGCGTATCCGGACGAACAGGGCGAGGAGCAGTCGCGCGACGATTGGCTGAGCCTGCTTGCCGCACTGCTTGCATTCGATGGGCGCGCGCGCCTCAGCGCCATTCGCGCACACACCCTGATCATCAGCGGCGACGAAGATTGTCTCGCGCCACTGGCCGGTGCAGAGGAACTGGCCCATGGCATCCACGGGTCCGTGCTGAAGATCGTCGCGGGCGGGCATCTCATGAACGTCGAATCGCCGGACGAGTTCATCGGGCAGATCGAACGATTTCTCTCGCTGCACCGGCAGCCTGCCCTCGCTTAGCCTGTCTCACGCCAGTGATTTTGTTGCGCGCGAAACCATGACTTTCGTGCCATCCGGCGAGTAAATCCCCTGTGCTAGCATCCCGCGAAATTTGCATCTCGCTGCTGTGCGAGATGAAAAGACGTGGTGCCATCGAGAGCCGACAGGGGGCGTTGGGGATGGCTGATGATGTTCGCCATTCCGCCGCACATATCGCGGCGGACGTGCAGGACGATCTGCCGCAGGAATTGACGCGGCCGGTGTGGCAGACAGCACCTGTCGCGAGAAATTGCGATGCTCGCGCGGAAGTGGCCGTGCAGCCGCGCGGCAGGGTCCGGTTGTTGAAGGACGTCACCGCAATCCGTCGTCCAAGCCCTTCCGCCGAGGCGCAGAGCGAGGCCGATCACTATGTGCTGCAACTGCTGACGGCAGGATCGCCGCAGGGCGACATTGCCAGTGGCGCGATGTGCGCGGATGTCGGGGATATCTGCATCGTCGATCCGATGCAGCTTTGTCCATCTCCGGTCGAAGCGGTATCGATCGCGATGTCGCGTCCCGTGCTGGAGAGCGCCGTCGGTGTGCGCCAGCTGCACGGCGTCGTGCTGAAGGCGAATGCGGCGATGACGCCGGTGATCGGCTCCTTGTTGATCGCGTTGTGTTCCCTGGTGGCGCCGTTGCCGGACATGCAGGCGATGGCGGCGCAGGAAGCGATCATCACCCTGCTCGCGGCGGCACTGAAAGACCACCGCACAAACGACGCTGCGCTCGATGCTTCCGTGCTGGGCGCGGGCCTGCGCCAGCGGATCGTCGAATTCATCACGCGCAACGTCCAACTGCTCGAGTTGTCGCCGGAATTTCTCTGCCACCATTTCAAGGTGTCGCGCGCGCATCTCTATCGCGCTTTTGCCAGCGATGGCGGTGTAGCGAAGGTGCTGCGCAACATCCGACTGGATGCAGCCTATCGGGAGCTGACCCAGCCGGCGCGCAGTTCGCGTTCGATCACCGAGATCGCCTACAGCCTTGGTTTTTCCAGCGGCAATCAATTGCTGCGGACGTTTCGCAGTCGCTTCGGCGTCACGCCCAGCGAGGCCAGGACGAGCGAGCAGGGCTGATCGCCCGAAGATGGTGAGGACCCGCGCTGGCCTCGATCGCTCCCGCGGCGAAGCCTTCACGTCTCCTGCGCAAATAGCCGCGGACTGCACCACGGCGTTTGAAATGAGACGCCATGCCGAACGAAAAGAGACGCCACGCCGATTTTGCGCGGCGGCGGTTGCATACGCTTGCGGCGAGCTTTCCATAAGGCGCGGCGGATTCGGTACAGGGCACCGATCCGCGTGTGTTGGCGGTTGGTCGGCCGGAGAACCCCCTCCGGCACAGGGGTTATAAAAAGTGGCGACGTCTCTCTCGCATTTAAATCGATTCACCATCGATGGTCGCCCGCATGCACGGGCGCGCCTGCGCACGCATCGCGATCGCCGCCGCCCGGCCACCGCTCGACTTCGCTCTGTCTATCGGCGCGTTACGCGTCTTCTCACAGGCCTGGATTCGGCCTGAGTTTCTGGCGACCACGCGTCGCCGCACACATCTGCATCCGTTTGCACATCGACAGGGGAAAGTGATGAACCGGGTATTCCGCATCGTCTGGTCTACGGCCTTGAACGCGTGGGTAGTGGCTTCCGAACTCACCGGCAAGCACGGCAAGGGACGCGGATGTGCCGCGTCGGCGACGATCGACGAACGGTCATCACCTGTGCGCGCGTCGCAAAGCGGGTGGACGCTACGCCTCGGCGTGCTGATGGGCCTGGCGTCGTTGTATGCGGCACCCACGATGGCAGCCGACAAGTACTGGGACGTCAATGGCGGTTCGGCCGGCAGCGGTGGCGTGGGTGTCTGGGATACCACGCTGGCCAACTGGAATTCCGCCGCCGATGGCGTGGCCGGTCCCTTCACTGTGTGGAACAACGGGAACCTCGACAACGCCATCTTCGCTGGCACCCCGGGCATCGTGACGCTGGGCACGGGTGTCACGGCGAACTCGGTCACCTTCAACGTGGCCGGGTACACGCTGCAGAACGGCACGCTGACCCTGGCCGGCACCACGCCCAGCGTCTCCGGTGCAGGCACGATCCTCTCGGTGATCGCCGGCAACGCAGGGCTCGCCAAGAATGGAGCTGGCCTATTGACGCTCGGTGGTGCCAACACGTTCACCGGCGGGATCGCCGTCAACGCGGGCACGTTGGCAGTGACCAGCGATGCCAACCTGGGTAATGCGAGCAACGGCATCACCCTGGCAAACGGTACCGGACTCACCGCCACCGTTCCGACGGGCGGCACGGCACTGGCCGCCACCCGTGTGGTGACGGTCAACGGCACCGTCAACATCGGGGGTAATGGTGTTGGTGCGGCACGCTTCACGGGCGCCGGCAATCTGAATCTCGGCAGTGGCGTCACTTTGACCAACGCCGCCAACGATTACACCGGCGTCACGGGCTTCAACACTGGCGGCAACTACGGCTTCACCTCCATCGGCAACCTGGGTGAAGCCAGCTCGCTAGGTGCGCCTACCACCGTGGCGAACGGTACGGTGACCGTGGCATCCGGCGGCGGCTTGGCCGGCAGCCTTTATTATTCAGGCGACGGCGACGTCTCCAATCGAAACTGGTCGTTCATTGGCGGCAGCACGTCGCTCAGGAATACCGGCACCGGCACCCTGGATCTGAGCGGTACGATGGCCATGGCCGGCGGCACGACGGCGAGCCCCCAGGCTTTCGATGTCGAGACGGGAGACATGATCCTGCGCGGCGTCATCAGCGATGCGGTGGGACGTTCGGTTTTCTACACCGGCGTGGCGGGACGCAACATCACGCTGACTGGCGTGAATACCTACATCGGCCCCAGCCTCATCACCAACATCAACGTATACGCGTCGTCACTGACGGATTCCGGCACCGCCAGCTCTCTCGGCACCGGTGGGCACGGCAACATCACGCTGACCAACGGCAAGCTCTATTACACCGGTGGTACGACGTCGACGAACCGCTTCTATGCATTCGATGGCGCCAGCACCTTCGCCAACAACGGCACGGGCGGACTTTCGCTCACGGGCGGGGCCACCTTCGTGGCGGGTGGCACCGACTCGATCACGCTGGGCGGCACGTATGCGGGTACCAACACGTACGCCAGCGCCATCAGCGGCACCGGCAGCGTAGTTGTCAACAACAGCGGCAATTGGGTGTTGAGCGGCGCCAATACGTATGTGGGCACGACCACGGTGACCGCAGGCACGCTGACCGCCGGCAGCACGAGTGCCTTCGGCGCCTCGACGGGCGTGATCGTCAATGGCGGCACGCTGGATCTCAACAGCCTCGCCATCACCGTGCCGTCGCTGGCCGGCACGGGCGGCACGGTGAACCTGGGCAGCGGCTCACTCACGCTCAACGCCGCCTCGGGCAGCACCTCGTACGCGGGCAGCATCGGTGGTACCGGTGGCCTGACCAAGCTCGGTGCGGGCACGCAGACGCTCACCGGAGCCAATACCTACACCGGTGCCACCACCATCGGCGGCGGCACCTTGGCGCTGGACTACTCGGTCGCGGGTGCGCCGGCAAGCAACATCATCAACAGCAGTTCGACGCTCAACCTCGATGGCGGCACGCTGTCCCTCAAGGGCAAGGCCGGCGCCAACACGCAGGCGTTCAACGGACTCGATATCACCGGCGGCAACAACCGCATCAGCGCCACAGCCGGCACGGGCGGTACGTTGGCGCTCTCGCTGGGTGCGATCAATCGCAGCAGCGGCCTGATCGATTTCGCTTTCAACACCGGTGCCACCATCACCACCACCAACGCGGATGGCGCACTTGGTGGCTGGGCCACGGTCAATCAGTCGGACTATGCGCAGGTGGCCGGTGGCGTCATCACTGCCTTCACCAATTACGCGGACAAGGACGATGCGAGCACCTGGGTGAGCGGCGACATCGTCAGCGACGAAGGCGGCAATGCCAACACGCCGTACTTCGGTACGGTCAACGGCAATGTCGCGTTGGGCGGCATGAAGGTTGCGGCGGCGGCGACTTCCATCGTGACCGTCGGTACCGGCAATACGCTGAGCGTCGACGGCAGCATCATCGTGTCGCCGACCGCGGGCGCGGCCACAGAGACGATCCAGGGTGGCTCGTTGACTGGAGGCGCGGCGGGCAGTCCGCTGGGCGTGCTGCAGAACAGCGCGGGCAACTTCAATATCAGCTCGACCATCGTCGACAACGGCGGCGCCACCAGCTTTGCCGTGAACGGCCTGGGTACGGGCGCGGTGACGCTTTTTGGCGCCAACACCTATACCGGCTCGACCACGGTGAGCGGTGCCACGCTGGGCTTCAACAGCGTCGCCAATGGTGGCGCAGCGAGCGCCATCGGCGCCTCGTCCAACGATCCGGCCAACCTGGTGCTGGAGAACGGCACGCTGCACTACACCGGCGCGACCGCCAGCACCGATCGCGGCTTTACCTTGGTCAACAATGGCCCGTCGCGAACGATACAGGTCGACGGCACCACCGACCTCACCTTCAGCGGCCTGGTCACCAGCCCTGACGACGCCGGATTCACCAAGACCGGCGCGGGCACTTTGACGCTGTCCAATGGCGCCAACGATTTCGTTGGCCCGGTCACGGTCAGCAACGGTCTGCTGTCGACCGGCACGCTGGCCAACGGCGGCCTGGCAAGCGGTATCGGTGCGGGCAGCAATGCATCGAGCAGCCTGGTACTGCAGACCGGCGGTGGCCTGGAGTACACCGGCGCCACCACCTCGACCGATCGCGGCTTTACGCTTGCCGCCGGTCAAGGTCATGTGAGCGTCGACGCGGCGGCCACCACCTTGACCGATAGCGGCACCATTGTCGGCGCGGGCAATCTCTACAAGGATGGCGATGGCACCTTGGTGCTATCCGGCGCCAATACCTATACGGGTGGCACGACGGTCACGGACGGCATCCTCCGTGCCGGTTCCAGTACAGCCTTCGGCGCCAACGGCCCGATGACGGTCAATGCCGGAGCCACGCTGGATGCATCCACCTTCCCGGTCACCATTGGCGCGTTGAACGGCGCGGGCAATGTCACGCTGGGTGCGGGCAGCGGTCTGACCATCAATGGCAGCGGCACATGGTCGGGTGCCATCAGCGGCGTGGGCGGTGTAACGATCGGCAGCGGGCGCACCCAGATCATGACCGGTTGCGGCAACAGCTATACCGGCGCCACCACGATTTCGGCCAGCACGCTCAGCACCGATTGTCTGGCCAACGGCGGCCAGCCCAGTGGCATCGGCGCTTCCAGCAACGCAGCCTCCAACTTCATGCTGGGCGGCACGTTCATCTATACCGGCACCAGCGTCTCCATCGATCGTGGCATCCAGCTGATCGCCAATTCCGCCATCAACGTCAGCAATGCGGGGACCACGCTGGGTTTCAGCGGCCCGATCGTGAACAACGGTCAGATCCAGAAGCAGGGTGCGGGTACGCTGGTGCTGAGCGGCACCAACAACAATATCGTCGGCACCTACGTTCGCGGCGGTATCTTGCGCGCCGGCACTACCAACGCGTTCGGCAGCGGCTACCTGGTGACGGACAACCTTGCCGGCCTGTCGGTCGACCTCAACGGCTTCAATACCCAGGCGAGCTATCTGGCGGGCGGCGGCACCGCGGGCGGCAACATCAATCTAGGCAGCGCGACGCTGACGGTCACCAGCGGAAGCGGTTTGGCTTCCACCGCTACCTATGCCGGTGCCATCACGGGCACGGGCAGCTTCGTCAAGAACGGTGCGAACATCCAATATCTCAGCGGTGGCGCCAGCACCTATACCGGCACCACCACCCTCGGCAGCATCTCTCCCACCACGGGCGCCACGATCTCCCCTGGCGGCACCCTCCAGGTAAACGTGCTTGCCGACGGCGGCATGGCCAGCTCCATCGGCGCATCGAGCAATGCAGCCAGCAACCTCGTGCTCAACAACGGCACGCTGCAGTATCTGGGCGCGGGCAACAGCACCGACCGCCTGTTCACGCTGGGACCGTCCAGTGCGCTGGATGCGTCCGGCACCGGTGCGGTGCAGTTCACCAATACCGGCGCGGTCGCGTTCAGCGGCCCCGTCAATTCGGCACAGGTCGTTGCGATTACCGGCACCAGCACCGACAACAACAGCCTGGCGCTGCGGATCACCGACAACGGCACCGGGAGTACCTCGGTCAGCAAGACCGGCACCGGCACCTGGATTCTGCGCAATGCGTCTAGCACGTACAGCGGTGTCACCACCATCTCGGGCGGCGTGCTTGGCGTCGACCATCTCACCAACGGCGGCCAGGCCAGCAGTATCGGCGCGTCGTCGAATGCGGCGTCCAACCTGGTGATCGGCAACGGTGCGACCTTGCGCTACACCGGCACGGGCGACACCACCGACCGCCTGTTCACTCTGTCGGCGGGCACCAGCGTGATCGAGTCGTCCGGCACGGGCGCCATCGTGTTCAGCAACACCGGGCAAGCGGCGTATGCGGGCAACGGCACGCGCACGCTGGGCCTGGGTGGCACCAACACCGGCAACAACACCATGGGCGGCACCATTGTCGACGGCCCGGGTGGTGTCACCACCGTGGGCAAGAACGACGCTGGCACCTGGCTGCTGACCGGCAATAACACCTATACCGGCAACACCGTGATCAATACCGGTCTGCTGCAGATCGGCAACGGCGGCACCACGGGTTCCATCGCCAGCCCCACCGTCATCGTCGACACCGCTGGCACCCTGGGCTTCGATCGCTCCGACACGATGACGCTGGCCGGCACCATCTCCGGCGCGGGTAACGTGGTGCAGTCGGGCACCGGTACCACGGTGCTGACGGCCACCAATATCTACACCGGCGGCACGGCGATCACCGCGGGTACGCTGCAGCTGGGCAATGGCGGTGCGAACGGTACCATCGTCGGCAACGTGGCCGACAACGGCACGCTGGCCTTCAACCGTTCGGACGTCTATACGTTTGGCGGTTTGGCTTCAGGTACGGGTGGCGTGACCCAGCTCGGCAGCGGCACGACCGTGCTCAATGCGTCGAACAGCTACACGGGCGCGACGAACGTGCAAGCGGGTACGCTGCTGATCGACGGTGATCAGTCCACCGCCACTGGCGCCACCACGGTACAGAGCGGCGCCACGCTCGGTGGCGCCGGCACCATCGGCGGCAGCGTGACCGTGTTGAATGGCGGTGCGCTCAACCCGGGCGACACCAGTGCAACGGGCACGCTCACCATCAATGGCGGCCTCACGCTGGGTGCCACCTCGACCCTGAACTATCAGTTCGGTCAACCCAACGTGGTCGGCGGCGCGCTCAACGACCTCACCGTGGTGCACGGCAACCTTGCACTGAACGGCACGCTCAACGTGTCCGCCACGCCGGGCGGCAGCTTCGGCCCGGGCCTGTATCGCATCATCAGCTACGACGGCACGCTCAGCGGCAACGGCTTGACGTTGGGCACGACGCCGGCCGGCACGTACCAGGTGCAGACATCGGTCGCCAATCAGGTGAACCTGCTCAACAGTAGCGGGCTGACGCTGAATTTCTGGGATGGCCCCAACGGCCACGCGAACAACACCATCGACGGCGGCACCGGTGTCTGGCAGGGCACCGGCGGCAACAACAACTGGGCCGATCAGACGGGTCAGTTCAATGCGCCCTATACCGATGGCGAGTTCAGCATCTTCATGGGCACGCCGGGCACGGTCACGGTGGACAACACCGTGGGCACCGTGCACAGCTCCGGCATGCAGTTCGCGGTGAATGGCTATACCGTCACGGGCAGCCCGATCACCCTCGTCACCGGACAGGATGTGATCCGTGTGGGCGATGGCACCGCTTCAGGTGCCAACATGACGGCGACCATCGGCGCCTCGATGATCGGCACCAACGTCCAATTGGTGAAGGAAGATCTCGGCACGCTGGTGCTTACCAACAGCAACGCCTTCACCGGCAATTTCGCGATCAATGCCGGTGTGGTGCAGGTCACCAACAATTCCTTCCTTGGCGGTGCCGCGGCCACGCTCAGCTTCGACGGCGGCACGCTGCGCAATACGGCCGCGTTCACGCTCGCTCGCACCACCACGATCAACCAGGGCGGTGCAACGTTCGATACGGAAGCCGACTTGTCTGCTCCGCGCACGATCTCCGGCGCCGGTGCGCTTATCAAGACCGGTGCTGGCGCGCTGACCCTGGCAGGCACCAACACGTATGCCGGCGGCACCACCATCGATGCCGGCAGCATCGTCGTTTCCAGTGATGCGAATCTTGGCAACGCGAGCGGCGCGCTCACCTTCAATAGCGGTGTGCTGGAGAACACGGCGGCCTTCACCTCCAGCCGCGCCGTGACGTTGAACAGTCCGGGCGGCAGCTTGCTGACCGACGCCGATCTCACGCTCACCGGCGCCATCGGCGGCGCCGGCGCGCTGACCAAGAGCGGCAACGGCGCACTCGTGCTCACCGCGGACAACAACTACACCGGCGGCACGGTCCTCCAGGCAGGCACGCTGCAGCTGGGCGACGGCGGCACCAGCGGTTCCATCCAGGGCAACGTGGCCAACAGCGGCACGCTGGTGTTCGATCGTTCCGACAGCGTGGCTTTCACGGGTGCCATTTCCGGCACCGGTGCGCTGGAACAGCAGGGCACGGGCACCACCGTGCTCAGCGCCGCCAACAGCTACACCGGTCCGACGGCAGTGCGCGCGGGCAGCCTGATCATCAATGGCGATCAGTCGGCCGCCACGGGCACCACCTCGGTCGACAGCGGCGGCACCTTGGGCGGCAAGGGCATCATCGGCGGCGATGTGACGGTGGCCGATGGCGGCACGCTGAGTCCCGGCGACGTCGGCAGCGCGCCGGGTACGCTGACCGTCAAGGGCAGCGTGGCCTTGAGCGACACCTCCAACCTCAACGTCAACATGGGCCAGGCGAACGTGGTCGGCGGTCCGCTCAACGACCTGGTGCAGGTCAACGGCGACCTCACGCTGGACGGCACGCTCAATGTCTCGGTGTCCTCGGGCGGCACCTTCGATCCGGGCATCTACCGGATCATCGGCTACACCGGCGCGCTGACCGACAACGGCCTCACTATCGGCTCGGTGCCGTCGCCCGATTACTTCCTGCAGACCTCGATCGCGCAGCAGGTGAACCTGGTCAACACCAACGGTTTGGCGGTGAATTTCTGGGACGGCAACGGCGCGCGCGGCGACGGCCAGGTGCAGGGCGGCGATGGCCTGTGGCAGAACGCGTCCGGCAACGACAACTGGACGGTGATCGACGGCAGCCTCAATGCGCCCTACCAGGACAGCAGCTTCGCCATCTTTGCCGGCGCCGCCGGCACGGTGACGGTGGATGCCAGCCTGGGCGCCATCAACAGCAACGGCATGCAGTTCGCCACCGACGGCTACCGCGTCGAAGGCGATGCGATTGCGCTGGTCGGTTCCGCTCCAGTGATTCGCGTGGGCGACGGCACCACGGCCGGTGCGGACATGACCGCGACGATCGCCTCGGTACTGACCGGCAGCAACGGCATGACCAAGTCCGATCTCGGTACGCTGGTGCTGGCGGGCAACAACACCTATACCGGCGGCACCACGATTACCGGCGGCACGCTGCAGTTGGGCGAAGGCGGCACCAGCGGTTCGATTCTGGGCGACGTGGCCGACAACGGCACGCTGGCGTTCGATCGTTCGGACGTCCAAACGTTCGGCGGTGCCATCTCCGGCACCGGTGGCGTGACGCAGATGGGAACGGGCACCACCACGCTCACCAGCGCCAACACGTACACCGGCGCTACCACGGTGTCGGGCGGCACGCTGTTGATCGAGGGCGACCAGACCGCCGCCACCGGTGCGACCACCGTGATGAGCGGTGGCACGCTGGGTGGCACGGGCACGATCGGCGGCGATGTGACGGTGGCCAATGGCGGCACGCTCAGCCCCGGCATGTCTCCCGGCACGCTCACCGTCAACGGCAACCTCACCTTGAACGCGGGTGCTTTGGTCGACTATCAGCTGGGCCAGGCCGGTACGGTGGGCGGTAGCCTCAACGACCTCACCGTGGTGCACGGCAACCTCACGCTGGACGGCACGCTCAACGTGACGACCACGCCGGGCGGCACGTTCGGCGCGGGTGTGTATCGCCTGTTCAACTACGACGGCACGCTGACCGACAACGGCCTGGCGATCGGCAGCTCGCCGAGCACGAACGTGTTCGTGCAGACCTCGCTCGCCAACCAGGTGAATCTGGTCAACACCGATGGCCTGACGCTCAGTTTCTGGGACGGTCCGGGACACGCGAACGACGGGGCAATCACCGGCGGCACCGGCACCTGGCGTCTCAGCGACAACGACTACTGGACCGACGCTTCCGGCTCGCTCAATGCGCCGTTCACCAACGGCAGTTTTGCGGTCTTCGGCGGCACCGGCGGTACGGTGACGGTGGACAACACGAACGGGCAGGTGAGTGCCTCGGGCCTGCAGTTCCAGGCCGACGGTTATCGCGTGACCGGCGACGCCATCGCACTGACGGGCGGCGCGTCCACCATCCGCGTGGGCGATGGCACCGCGGCCGGCGCGAGCATGACGGCCACCATCGATGCTGCCCTCACCGGCACCAGCATGCTGGTGAAGGACGACCTGGGCACGCTGGTGCTCAGCGGTGCCAACACCTATAGCGGCGGCACCGACGTGCACGCAGGCGCGCTGCAGGTGGCCAACGACGGCAACCTCGGTCTTGCGGCGGGCAGTCTGTCCATCGACGATGCCACGCTGCACACCACCGGCAGTTTCGTCAGCACGCGCACGGTCGGTCTGGGTGGCGCCGCCACCATCGACACGGACGACGGCACCACGCTGCAGCTGAGCAACGGCATCGGTGGCACCGGCAGTCTCAGCAAGACCGGCACTGGCACGCTGACGCTGGGTGGTACGTCCACGTATGGCGGCGACACCACCGTCGCCGCCGGTACATTGAGCGCTGCGGTGGCCAATGCGTTCAATGCATCCTCCGCGACGACGGTGCAGAGCGGTGCCACGCTGAATCTGGGCGGCTTCGCACAGCGCACCGGCGCACTCACCAACGCCGGCACGGTGAACTTCGGCCAGACACCGGGCACCAGCCTGACCGTGCAAGGCGATTACGTCGGCCAGGGCGGCACGCTCAACTTCAACACCGCATTGGGCGGCGACGGCTCGGCCACCGACATGCTGGTGGTCACCGGCAGCACCTCAGGCAACACCACGATACAGGTGACCAACGTGGGTGGCGCCGGTGCAGCGACCGCGCAGGGCATCAAGCTCATCGACGTGCAGGGCGCCTCCAACGGCACCTTCGCCTTGAAGGGCAACTACGTGTTCCAGGGCCAGCAGGCGGTGGTCGCCGGTGCGTATGCCTATCGCCTCTACCAGAACGGCGTCGATGGTACGGACGGCGACTGGTACCTGCGCTCGGCGTTGACCAATCCGCCGTCCGATCCGGGCAATCCCGGCAACCCGGGCAATCCGGGTGGTCCGGGCTCGGGCACGGGTGGCGCGACGCCGCTGTATCAGCCGGGCGTGCCGCTGTACGAAGCCTATGCCGGCATCCTGCAGCAGGCGAATACGCTCGACACGCTGTTCCAGCGCACTGGCGATCGCCAGTGGGCCGATGCGCAGGCGACCGATGGCATGAAGCCGGGCGAGGGCGTGTGGGTGCGTGTGCAGGGCGGCGATCAGGACATCAAACCCGAATCGAGCACCAGCGGCACGCGCTACGACATGTCCAACTGGAAGTCGGAAGTGGGTATCGACACCACGCTATCGGACAACGGGGGCGGCAAGCTGGTCGGCAGCGCCTCGCTGCATTCGGATCACTACAACTCCGACGTGAGTTCGGCCTATGGCGACGGCCGCATCAACACGCGTGCCTACGGCGTGGGCGCGGCGTTGACCTGGTACGCCGACAACGGCCTGTACGTGGACGGCCAGGCGCGCTGGACGCATCTGGATTCGGATCTGCACTCCAANCCGGCGTGGAAGTCGGCCAACGCTTCCGCCTGAGCGATGCATGGTCGATGGTGCCGCAAGCCCAGTTGAGCTGGGGCAAGGCATCGTTCGACGGCTTCAACGATGCATTCGGCGCACGCGTCTCGCAGCAGGACGGCAACGCCGCCTCGGCACGCGCCGGCACCACCTTCGACTACCTGAGCACGCATCAGGGTGCCTCCGGTGCGGTGGTGACGCACGTCTACGCCATCGCCAACGTCTACGACTACTTCACGGACGCGGCGCAGGTGAACGTCTCGGGCACCGATTTCACTACGCGCAACGAACGCTGGTGGGGTGGCCTCGGTGTCGGTGGCGCGATCGATTGGGCGGGTGGCCGCTACTCGATCTACGGGGAAGTGCAGGCGCAGACGGGCTTGTCGCACTTCGGCGATTCGCATGCGGTGAATGGCAGCGTGGGTTTCCGCATGCGCTGGTAACACGGTACGGCAAACGAGCCCGCTCGATCGAGCGGGCTCGTTCATTCACCCGCTTGCGCATGCCTGCGCGTGTACTTGTCCATCCAGGCGAAGGCCTGCTCGTACCAGGCGATGCTGTTGCCGGGTTTCAGTATCCAGTGTCCCTCGTCGGGAAAGTCCAGCAGGCGCGAGGGAACATGGCGTAATTGCAGCGCGGTGAAGGCCGCAATGGCCTGGGTCGGCGGGCTGCGGAAATCCTTTTCGCCGGTGACCACGAGCATCGGTGTCTTCCACTGGCCGACGCTGTTGACGGGATTCCACTTCTCGAATTCCCCGGGCGCCTGGAAGTACGGCTGATCGCCAAAATCCCATTCGTCGGCGCGTAGTTCATCGGTCTCGAAAGTCATCGCTCGCGTGTCGAACACGCCATCGTCTTCGATCAGGCACTTGAACCGATCGGGCCAGTGGCCTTCGATCCAGTTCATCATGTAGCCGCCATACGAGCCGCCCGTTGCGCACACGTCGTTGCCATCGAGGAAAGGAAAGCGCGCGATGGCTGCCGCGAGTCCGAGTTGGAGATCGGTGAGCGGCTTGCCACCCCAGTCGCGATGGATCGAGTCGGTGAACGCCTGACCGTAGCCGGTACTGCCGTGGAAATCGATCGACACCACGGCAAAGCCATGCCACGCCCAGGCTGCTGCGTTTTGTTGATACGACCAGCCGTCGCGTTGGCTGTTCTGCGGGCCGCCGTGCACGATCAGGATCACGGGCGCCTTGGCTTGCGCTGCAAGATCCGCCGGGCGCAGCGCAAAGCCCGAGACCGTATCGCCCCCGGCGCCTGCAAAAGAAAAGCGCGTCGTGGTGGGCCAGTCGACGCCCGCGAGCGTCGCTGCATTGACGGCAGTCAAGCGCGTCACGAGGCCATTTACATCGAGTTTCCAGAGATCGGGCGGCGCGACCAGAGTGTCCAGCGAATAGACGACGCCACCCTGAGGCAGCGGCAGCACCGTGCCGACATGGCCTTGCGTGGTCATCCGATGCACCGTGCCATCTGCGATGTCGATGCGGAACAGCGGATGATCGAGTCGTTCGTCGGCCGTGACATAGAGCGCCGTCGAATCGGCGGTCCAGTGCAGCTGGTCGATGGAGCGATCCCAATCCGCGGTCAATGCGCGCGCCCTGCCGCTGGCCAGATCGCGCAGCATCAGCTGCTTGCGATCGGAGTCGTAGCCTGCGCGCGTGGTCGCGGCCCACGCGAGCCAGCGTCCATTGGGCGATACGGCAGGGAGTGTGTCGATGGCGTTGTTTGCCGGCGTCAGATTGACAGGTGCCGTCGACCCATCGGCAGGCACGGCGAAGAGGTCGAAGTTGATCGACAGCGGCTCGATCCGTCCCGCCTCGCGCAGCGTGAAGTAAACGGTGCGGCCGTCCGCACTCCATGCGATCTCCTCGCCGCCACCGAAGGGCTTCGACGGGGTATCGCCCACCAGTGGTCCTTCGATCGCTCGTCCTGCGCCAGGCGCGCGACCGTGGGCGAGTGGCAGCACGAACAGCTGCGATCGCCGTCCATCGGCCCAGCGATCCCAGTGATGCACGAATAGCTGGTCGTAGATGCGCGGTCCGACTTGCTTGTCGTCGTGGCGAGTGCCGGTGTCGTCGAGCGAGCGTGCGCCAACCGGTTTATCGGCCCACACCAGTAGGGCGTTGCCCTGGGGCGAAAGTTTGAAGCCCGCGAGGTCGTGGTCATCGGTCACTTGCGCCGGTGCATCGCCATCCATCGTTGCGCGCCAAACCGTGGCAGGAGCGTCCTTGCGCGAAGACAGGAAATACAACGCACCATCGCTGCCGAACTGCGGAGCGCTATCGTCGGCGCCGGCACGTATGGCGAATCGTTCGGGAACAGCGCCGCGATCTTGCAGATCGAGCCGCCACAGACCTTCATGGCCAGTGTTGCCGGCGAGATCGATCTCGCGTTGATCCCATACCAGCCAATGACCATCCGCAGACACCGTAGGCGTGCCGATGCGCGCCAGCGACACCAGGTCCTTCGGCGTGAACGGTCGGGCGAACACGGGCATGACGAAGCAGGCGGCAAGCAGCATCGCGAGTCTTGCCGTCCGCGCGCTGCTGCAGGTTCTTTCGAACGCGCGATACGGCCTTGGCGGGCCCGGATGTAACCGCAGCAGCGTGAGCCGCGAAAAGGAGAATGCGCGAGACATCGGAGATCCTGCAGGGCGAGCCGTCACGCTAGCAGTGTTCTGATAAGCTCGATATTTAGCCTGGCTATATTTGCGACTAAGGCGAAACTTAATGTTGACCTCCGTCGACATCGAATTTTTCGCGGTCATCGCCGAATCGTCGTCGCTGGCCGCCGCCGCGCGCCGGCTCGATGTGACGCCGCCGGCGGTATCGCAGCGATTGCGTCAGCTGGAATCGCGCATGGGTGTGCGGCTGGTCGATCGCTCCAGCAAGCAACTCAATCTCACGCCTGAAGGCGAGCTGCTGGCGGCGCGAGGAGCCGGCGTACTGAGCGACATCGAAGTGATCTCGGCCGCGCTCTCGAAAAGTCGAAACAGCGTGAGCGGCCCTTTGCGCGTGGCTGCGCCCTTCGGCTTCGGCCGCGCCCATGTCGCGCCGGCGATGGCGGCGATGAAGCAACGTTTTCCCGACGTGGAACTCGTACTCAACCTGTTCGACAACCCCTTGGGCAGCGTGCGCAGCGACAGCTGGGATGTGCTTGTGCACCTCGGCGCACCGCCGGACTCGACCTTCCGGCTGCGGCGTCTCGCACCGAACCGTCGCGTGCTCTGCGCGGCACCCGATTATCTGGAGCGTCACGGCGAGCCTTTGCATCCCGACGACCTGCGTCGTCACGTCTGCGGTGTCATCCGCGAAGACGAGAAAGACGTCAGCCTCTGGCGCTTCACTCTCGCGCAGAGCGAATCGCCGACCGTTCGCATTCGGCCGGCCTTCGCCAGCAACGACGGCGACGTGGTCACCGCGTGGGTGCTGGCGGGCCTGGGCATCGTCGAGCGCTCGGAGTGGGCCGTCGCCGACGATCTGCGCGCCGGGCGCCTCATCGAAGTTCTGCCGGACTGGCGACTCGCCGATGCGGATGTCGTGGCGTTGCTCGGGCCGCGCGAAGGACGCGCGGTTCGCGTGGATCATTTCGTCGATACGCTGAGAGAAGCACTCACCCCGACGCCGTGGCGAAGCTAGCCTGGCGCTCGTCTTGCCGTCACACATCGCTTGTAAGTTACGACATAAACCAGGACAAAAGACATGCTCGCAAAAACTCGAATCGGCTGGTTGGCGGCCGCGCTATGTTCCATCGTGGGTATCCATGCATCGCACGCACAAGAGGCTGTGCCAAGCGCGCTGCAGCCTCCCGCCGGCTACACCGTTGCGTTCACTGCCAAGGCCAGCGGCGTGCAGATCTACAAGAGCACGGCGGAAAACGGGGCGGTGCCGAAGTGGACCTTCGAGGCGCCCCTGGCGGAATTGAGCGCTCCCGCGCAAGCGATCCATCACTATGCCGGCCCATCATGGGAAGCGGCCGACGGCAGCAAGATCGTGCGCGACACGAATACGCCGGTCGCCACGGTTCCTGCAAAACAGGCCGCTACCGATATTCCATGGTTGCTGATCAAAGTGACGGCCGACTCGATGCCGGGCCTCTTGAGCAAGATAGGGTACGTCCAGCGCGTCTCGACCAGCGGCGGAGCCGCACCGGCCACGCCACCGGTACGCGAGGGAACAACGGTGGGCGTTCCCTATACCGCGACCTATGTGTTCTACGCGAAATCGCACTGACGTTCGGACGGCTCAATACTTTGCAATCAGCCTCGGGCCGCGGGCGAGCGTGTGTTGAAAGCCGTCCACGGCTCGGGCATGCTCGCCGGTCAGGGGGATGTCATGCAGTTCTTTCAATTGAGCCATTTCGCCGGTCACCTCAACGAAACGTTCAAGGTCGACATCGATCAGATCAGCACGTCGTTTGTGCTGGTGGAAGCGCGGCCGCTTCCTTATCGTCCGACGGCAGGGATGGTACGCGAACCGTTTTCCCTGCTGTTTCGCAACGAAGCGGCGGTGGTATTCCCGCAGCGCATTTACAGCATACGGCACGACAGTCTCGGCGAGTTCGGCATCTTTCTGGTGCCGATTGCCCGCGATCGCGACGGCTTTATCTATCAGGCCTTGTTCAACTGAGCGAGGCGTTCGGCGGCGTCCAGGCCATGCTCACATGCATGCCGTGGATTTCACGGGCTTGGAAACCAAGGCGCCGATAAAGCTGGTGCGCCGCGGTATTGTGCTGCAGCACTTGCAACGCGAGTGACGCCACGCCGGCTTGCGGCAGCAACGATTGCAACCAGCGCAGCAGCGTCGAACCGATGCCTTGTCCCTGTGCGTCCGGCAGCAACAGGATATCGACGATGTGCAATTCGGTAGGCGTCCATTGCAGGTACAAGCGTCCCACCGCTCGATCATCGCGCATCACCACGGTGAATGCGCCGGGCATCGTGTAGCTCAGATAGTGACGGTGCTGCAGATCGAACTGGCTGTCGCAGAACGCGCGCTTGGCCTGCTCCGGCCATGGCATGCATGCCAGTTCGGCGGCACGCGAGGAGGCGTACAGCTCACGCAGAAAGGGTAGGTCGTCAGCGCGCGCCAGCCTGAGCTGGAGCCCGGACGCGATGCGTCCGGGCAGGTCCAGCCAAGGCGGAAGCGCTGGCTCGGGAAAGCCCTGCGCCTCCATGCTTACGGCCGCTGCGGAAACTGTCCCGACAAGGCGATGCAGAAATTCATCGCCAGGAAGGGCTGCCGGTTTTCATGCGGCAGCGAGCCACCGGCGGGTTGCACCATCTGCATGGCAAATGAACCCGTTGGCGAGGTGCCGCCTATGTACGGGGTGATTTCAGCCGGCAACGTCAGCGCACTGCCGGTCGCCGGCGCGCTTTGGCGCTTGGACGTGTCGGTCTGGTTGTAGGCGTTGAATGGGTGCGTATGGGTCGGTATTTCCAGGGGATTCAGGGTGACGGTCTCGGAACCGAAGGTCTCACCGATGACTCGTTCCGTTAAGCCCGGACCGCTACCCACGCCACAGGCTGCCGAGCCTTGGAAGTTCGGCAAACCGAAGGTGGTTTTGCCATCGCCGCCGAAATTGGTGCCAAGCAGGGAAAACAGCGCGGTGTTTTGCGAGATGGGAAGGAGCTGGCCGTTGCACGGCGCCCAATTGGCCGGATTGAAGCCGAAGGCAAAGAGCTGGATTTCGCCGAGAAAGTTATTGCTCATGATGCGTTGTCCTGAAAGTGATGGCGACGCGCCGTTACGACTGACTGGGGAAGACGCCTGCCAGCGCAATGCAAAAGCGAACGGCGAGCGTCGGCATCGTGTTGTCGTGCGCCTGGTTGCCACCCGCCGTACTGAGCATGCTTGTGGCCGCAGGGTGTGCGGTCAGGCCGGTAATGTCGCTGGTGTACATCGTGTCGCCGCTGATGGTGCCCAGCTCAGCCGTGCCCGATGGAGCGCCCGTGCTGGCGGGGGCGCTGGTGGCCTGTACCGTATGCGTGTGCGCGGGCAGGTTCCCCGAGATCAGGGTGACCGCTTCCGTGCCGGCTATTTGGCCTAGTACGTAAGAACTAAGCCCTCGACCCGTGCCGCGATGAATGGGCAAGCGGCCGCGCAGGTCGGGTACGGCGAACGTGCTGACTCCATCACCGCCGTAGGTGGTGCCGAGCAAGACGTACAGCGCTTCGTTTTCCGCGATGGACAGCAAGCTGCCATCGCAGTCCTGCCAGCCCACCGGTGCAAAGTTGAACGGCAGCAGGCGAATTTCGCCAAGGTAAGGTTGCATGTGTCGATCTCCGACTCAGGGGCGCGGCGGGTAGATGCCGCTCAGCGCGATGCAGAAATTCAGTACCGAAAACGGCTGAAGATTGGAATGCGGTACGCCTTGCCCGGTGGCACCGGCGGTGTTGGCGTTGAGCGTCACCTGCGAACCGGTGGCTGCCGCGTAAATCGAGGTGGCACCGGTATTGCCGTAGAGTGCATTGGCCGGGTTGCGCACGGCACCATTCTGCGTGCTGTAGCCGGCGGTGTGCACGTGCGACGGAATCTGGTTGGTCTGCAGGGTCACCGCTTCCTGGCCGCCGAGCTGGCCCAGGGTGTAGTTGTTGCCTATGCCATAAGGCGTACGTCCGCGCAGATCGGGTAGTTGAAATGTGGTCTGGCCGTCGCCGCCATAGACGGTGCCAAGCAACGAAAAAAGCGCTTGGTTTTGATTGATGGCCATGAGGGCGCCGTCGCACTGCGCAAAGGTTCTTGGCGCAAACGCAAACGGAGCGAGCATGACTTGCCCCACGAAAACATCGGTCATTGGAAATCCCCCTGGTGAGTGTGCGAGCGCATCCTGTGGCTGCACCAATCTACTGTCTCTTAGTCAGAGAACCTTGACAAGTAACCCGTGACGAAGCTCACAATATTCAAGTCGATAACGTAAGCATTTATAGGTCGACGCTGATTGCAAAAAATCGCAGCGCTGTTTAAGCGAAGGCGATGCTTCACTGCTTCACAGGGGCGGCTTGGGAATAAAGCCGTAGCAGTTCGAATGATTTGACGTTGAGCGCGAGTGCAGCACGCGTCATTGCTGTGCGCGTAGAACAGGGAGTCGGGGGAATCATGTCTCATCGCTTGCCGATGCAGCGCGCCGTGGCGCGCCTTTTGTCGTTGTCGCGTAGTGTTTTCAGCTGGCTGTTGGTGATGGCCTTGCTCGGGCTGATGCCGGATGCCGCGCGCGCCGCCTGCGGCACCATCACCGTGCCGGACGTCTCCAACACCACGCCGTCGACGTCGCCGATGGTGGCGAACACGTCGATTGCGATCAATATCGGCGATCAATGCGATGGGCTCGGTCTGAATCCGTACCCGCATGCGGGCACCACCAATCCGCAATACGGCACGGTTAGCGTGAACACGCTGTCGGGTGTCGTCACGTATACGAACAATGGCTCACAGTCGGCCGCCACTACCGACTCGTTCGTGGTGGAAGATTCCCTGGGCGAGCCATTCACCATCGTCGTGAACATTGCCGCATCCGCCAGCCAGATCAGTATCAGTCCAGCTTCGTTTCCCACGCTGCAAGTGGGTACCAGCTTCACTCAGGTGTTGAGCGCCTCTGGCGGAAACGGTACCTACACGTACGCGTTGACGGGCGGCTCCTTGCCCTCGGGCCTGAGCCTGAGCGGCAACACCATCAGCGGTACGCCGAACCAGGCGGGGTCGTATTCGTTCACCATCACGGCCACCGACGGCGCAGGCGTGTCGGGTCCGAAGTCGTATACGGCGGTGGTGCCCAATCCTTCGTCGGGCATCTCGGTGGCCACGCCACAGAATGCGGGGATCAATAGTCCATACAACTACCAGTTGCAGGCATCGGGGGCGCTTGCGCCTTTCACCTTCGCGTACAGCAGCGGTACCTTGCCGCCAGGCATCAACTTGGCGGCGGATGGCACGCTCAGCGGCACACCTACGTCGCTGGGTCCGTACAACTTTTCGGTCCTGGTCACCGACGGCAGCTCTACCCATTACTTCAAGGTGGTGCCGGTTACGTTGACGGTATTGAACCTGCCGCCCACCACCGGCCCGGTGTCGGCGACGGTCGCCTACAACAGCACCAACAATCCCGTGACGCTGAACATCACCGGCGCGACTGCCACGTCGGTGGCGGTGGGCACGCAGGCTACGCACGGCACGGCCACGGCCAGTGGCACGTCGATCACCTATACGCCTACCGCGGGTTACGTAGGGAATGATTCGTTTACCTACACGGCAACCAATGGCGCGGGCACGTCCTCGCCGGTAGGCACGGTGACGGTCACGGTGAGTCAGCCAACCATCATGTACGCGCCGACTCAGCCGCCGCATCCCAGGGCAGGCGCGGCGTACAACCAATCCATCGCAGGTGCCAGCGGTGGCGCGACGCCCTACACCTACACGGTGTCTGCGGGCACCTTGCCTGCGGGCCTGACTTTGGCCGCCAACGGCACCATCAGCGGCACACCGACCGTCCAGGGTACGTTCACGGTGCAGGTCACGGCGAAGGACAGCTCCACCGGCACCGGGCCGGTCTCCTCGACGCCTGCCAACGTCACACTGGTCGTCGATAAGCCGGTCGTCACGATCACGCCTGCCACTCTGCCGAACGGCGCGGTCAACAGCGGCTACTCCCAGCAATTCACGCCAACGAACGGCACCGCGCCGTACATCTTCCCGAGCGCGAGCGGTTTGCCGGCGGGCGTGACCTTGTCGTCCAGTGGCTTGTTGAGCGGCACGCCGACGCAGGCAGGTACGTTCAACATCACCATCAACGTGAGCGACTCCACCACCGGTCCGAGCACTCCCTATACCACCGCGATTCCACTCACGCTGACGATCGCCGCGCCGACCATCACGGTGTCGCCGTCCAGCCTGGCCAACGCCACGGTGGGCACGGCGTATTCCCAGTCGATGTCCGCTTCCGGTGGCATGGGTCCCTATAGCCTCTCCGTCACCGCTGGCGTGCTGCCTCCCGGCCTGACCTTGGCGCCTAGCGGCACGCTATCGGGCACGCCCACTACGGCGGGTGACTTCAGCTTCACCGTCACGGCCACCGACGCACAGAGTTTCACCGGCACGGGGAACTACACGGTGCATGTCGCGGCCATCGCGTCCGACGCGCCGACCGGCGTCAGCGCAACGGCTGGCGATACCCAGGCTTCCGTGAGTTTCACGGCGCCGGCAAACACCGGTGGCGCGCCGATCACCGGCTACACGGTCACCTCCAGCCCCGGCGGGCTCACCGGCTCGGGCGCGAGCAGCCCGATCGCCGTGACCGGATTGACCAACGGCACCGCGTATACCTTCACTGTGACCGCCACCAATGTGGTGGGCCCCGGTGCGCCATCGGCGGCGTCGAACGCCGTGACGCCGAGGGGCGGCCAGACCATCACCTTCAGCAATCCCGGCACGCAGAACTTCGGCACCACACCGACGCTGACAGCGAGCAGCACGTCCGGCTTGCCGGTGACGTTCACTTCGTCATCCACCGGCGTGTGTACGATCACCAGCGGTGGCGCACTGACCTTCGTCACGGCGGGCAGTTGCAGCATCCATGCCGACCAGGCAGGTAACGGCACCTTCAGCGCCGCGACTCAGGTCACGCAGGTCTTCGCCGTAGCGGCAGTCGCGCCCGGCGCGCCGACCATCGGCACCGCCACGGCGGGCAACACGCAGGCCAGCGTGTCGTTCACCGCGCCGGCAAACACCGGTGGCGCGGCGATCAGCACTTATACGGTGACGTCCAACCCCGGTGGACTTACCGGCACCGGCGCCAACGCTCCGATCACGGTGACCGGATTGACCAACGGCACGGCTTACACCTTTACCGTTACGGCGACGAATGGTTCCATCACCGGCGCTGCGTCGGGCGCGTCAAACAGCGTGACGCCGCAAGGTACGCAGACCATCAGTTTCGCCAATCCGGGCGCGCAGAATTTCGGTACGACGCCGACGCTGACGGCCACGGCGACCTCGGGCCTGCCCGTAACGTTTACTTCCGCCACCACCGCGGTATGTACGGTTACTGCAGGCGGCATACTGACGACGCTTGCACCGGGTACGTGCACGGTCAATGCCAACCAAGCCGGCAACCCTGCCTTCCTTGCCGCGTCGCAGGTGCAGCAGTCGTTCGCGATCGTGGTGCCGGGTGGCGCGGTATCGTTTGTTACGGCGTCGCCGCTGAGCGCTGTGACTGGCGGTTCGCCGTATTCGCAGACGATCACTGCTGTCGGTGGCGCAGCGCCGTACACCTTCAGTCTCACCGGTGGCAGTCTGCCCACGGGTCTGACGTTCTCGCCGGCAGGCGTGCTGTCGGGTACGCCCACCAGCGCGGGCACGTATAGCGTCACCCTGCACGTTGTCGACGCGGCCACGCAGACCGCTGACAAGACCTATCAGATCACGGTCAGTGCGCCAGGCATCGCGCTCACGCCGACCACTTTGCCGCAAGGCAAGGTAGGAGTGGCCTACACCTCGACGACGCTCTCGGCTTCGGGTGGTAATGCGCCGTATACGTATGCGTTGACCAGTGGCGCACTGCCGGCTGGCTTGAGCTTGAGTCCTGCAGGCGTGCTGTCCGGTTCTCCGACGGCAGCGGGTTCGTTCAACGTCACCGTGACGGTGACGGACCGTTTCGCTTTCCAGGGCTCGCAGGCGTACACCATCGCCATCGCGCAGCCGGTGCCGATCGCGGTGAACGATACGGCGAGCGCCAACGCGAACGGTTCGTCCACCATCCCAGTGACCGCCAACGACACCGGCCCGATCACCAGTATTACCGTCACTCAGCAGCCATCGCATGGCACGGCGACGGTGAACGGCTTGAACGTGGTGTACACGCCGGCGGCCAATTACTTTGGCACCGACACGCTCAACTACACGGCCACCGGCCCAGGCGGCACGTCGGCGCCGGCGACGGTGACCGTCACGGTGATTCCGGGTGCCGTGCCGGTCGCAGCGCCACAGTCCGTCACGCTGCTGGCGGGCAAGACCGTGACCATCCATGCGGTGGCGGGTGCGACCAATGGACCGTTCGTCAGCGCGGCTGTCACCACGGCACCTGCCTCGGGTACGGCGGTGGTGCAGGGTACGGACATCGTCTACACCGCGGCTGTCGATGCATCGGGAACGCTCGGCTTCGATTACACCGTGAGCAATCCGTTCGGTGCATCCAAGCCGGCGCACGTCACGCTCAACGTCAATCCAATGCCGGTGGCGCCGAACTTGAGCTCTACCGTGATCGCCGGCAGGACGGTGCAGGTGGATCTGACGGCCACCGCGCACGGCGGTCCCTTCACCGGGGCGAAGCTGGTGTCGATCTCGCCGTCGAACGCCGGTTCGGCGACCATCCAATCCAATGCCAGCGGCTACGCGCTGTCCTTCACGGCGGCGGCAGGCTTCAGCGGATCGGCGCAGCTCAGCTATACGCTCAGCAATGCCTTTGCCGAATCGGCGCCGGGCACGATCAACGTGGCGGTGACACCGCGCAGCGATCCGTCGAAGAACGCCGAAGTGATCGGCGTGCTCGATGCGCAGGCCGATGCGGCACGCCGCATGGCCACGGGCCAGATCAGCAACTTCCAGCAGCGCCTGGAGAGCCTGCACGGCGGTACCAATGCCAGCGGCTTCAGCAATGGCATCACCATGACCTCGGCGAGCAGCCTGCGCAATCCGCAGTCGCTGTCGGAGTTGGGTGAGCAGCAGGGCATGAATCGTTACCGCGTCCAGCCCGATGCAGGCGACACGCCGCAGGCGCCGCCGGCCACCACGTTGCAGGGTGGCGGACTGCCTGGTGGCATCGCGGTGTGGACGGGTGGTGCCGTCAACTTCGGCAAGATGCAGACCGGCACCAGCGACAACGGCATCGACTTCACCACGTCCGGCCTGAGCATGGGCATCGACAAGGCCTTCAGCCGGGACTTCGCGGCGGGCTTCGGCGTGGGCTACGGCCACGACGTGTCCGATGTCGGCAAGAACGGCAGCCGCAGCGCGCTCGACAGCTACAACGTGGCGTTCTATGCCAGCTATCACCCGGCCAACTCGGTCTATGTCGACGCACTGGCGGGTTACCAGTGGCTGCAGTTCGATGCGCGCCGTTACGTCACCGATGACGGCAACACCGTGCATGGCAACCGCGATGGCACGCAGCTGTTCGGCTCGGTCTCGGTCGGTTACGAGCACCAGACCGACGACATGATGCTCACTCCCTACGGCCGCCTCGATATCGCCCGCGCGCATCTGGACGGCTATACGGAAAATGGCGACTCGGTGTACTCGCTGGCGTACCAGGGCCAGACGGTGAAAACCAGCACCGGCACGCTGGGCCTGCTGGCGCAGTGGACCTTCAAGGAAGACTACGGCGTGTGGTCGCCGCAGGCGCGCGCGGAGTTCGGGCATGACATGCAGGGCTCGAACCTGGTGACCATGCGCTACGCCGACCTGCTCAACGGTCCGCTGTACCAGACATCGCTGACCAACCAGTCGCGCAACCACACCATGCTTGGCGTCGGCGTCGCGCTGCAGTCGTTGCGCGGCTGGTTGTTGCGCATGGAGTACCAGAACTACCTGGACAACACGAGCAGCGGCAACCAGTCCATCCTGCTCGGCGTGGAAAAGAAGTTCGATCCGTAAGCGGCAAGTGCGAGTCATGCTGCCGCCATGGCAGCATGACTGGCGACAAACGCCGGAAGCCAGGCGACCGGCAAGACGCAGGTTCCGGAATGCGTTCCGGCGGCGAGCGCGTTCGTGTTTCAATCCAGGCTGTGGCTGGCATGGATACGGAAGCGCCGAATGACGAACGACGATCGCACCAAGGTCATCCACAGGAGAACGCCGGAATCGGCGAAGATGGTGGCCGCGGTCAAACGCGCGGGGATGATCACCACTGCACTCAACCGTTTGACCTTCGACGATGCCGATGAAGTGCGGGCCTTGTTCTCCGAACTCATCGGCCAGCCCGTCGACAACAGCTTCCTGTTGATCCCGCCGTTCTACACCAGCGGCGGCGAGGAGATTCGCGTCGGCCGGAATGTCTTCATAAACCAGAACTGCACCTTCTACGATCTCGGCGGCCTCCACATCGCGGACGATGTGATGATCGGACCTAACGTGAGCATCATCACATCGGGCCACCCGCTGGATCCCGCACAGCGTCGTTCCGTCACGTTCGGAAAGCGCATCGTGATCGAGCGGAATGTGTGGATCGCCGCCGGAGCAACGATCATCGGCGGGGTCACGGTGGGGGAGAACTCGGTGGTCGCTGCGGGCTCGGTGGTCACCAGGGACGTTCCCCCGAACAGCCTCGTCGGAGGAAATCCAGCGCGCTTCATTCGTTTGGTCGATGGCTGCGCGTCCGCGCAGGATGGGGCCGGGTAAGCCCTCGGGAGCGCAGCGCGCACCCAAACGAAAACGGGCCGCTTTCGCGGCCCGTTTTCTTGGCAAAGCAAGCGTGGCTTACTTCAGCTTGGCATCGGCGCGCAGCGCTTCGGCCTTATCGGTCTTTTCCCACGAGAACGCGGTGTAGGTCTTGCCGTCCGGACCCTTCACTTCGTACGGGGTGCGGCCGAAGTGACCGTAGCTGGCGGTCTGCTGGTACATCGGGTGCACCAGGTCGAGCATCTTGATGATGCCGTACGGGCGCAGGTCGAAGTGCTTGCGGATCAGCTTCTCGATCTTCTCGTCGCTGATCTTGCCGGTGCCGAAGGTCGTCACCGAGATCGAGGTCGGCTCGGCCACGCCGATGGCGTAGCTCACCTGCACTTCGCAACGGTCGGCGATGCCGGCAGCCACGATGTTCTTGGCGACATAACGCGCAGCGTAGGCGGCCGAACGGTCCACCTTCGACGGATCCTTGCCCGAGAACGCGCCACCACCGTGACGGGCCCAGCCGCCGTAGGTGTCGACGATGATCTTGCGGCCGGTCAGGCCGCAATCGCCCACCGGGCCGCCGATCACGAACTTGCCGGTCGGGTTGATGTGGAACTTGGTGCCCTTGTGCAGCAGCTTGGCCGGCAGCACGGGCTTGAGGATGTGCTCGCGCACGGCCTCGATCAGATCCTTCTGCTTCACGCTCGGATCGTGCTGGGTCGACAGCACCACGGCGTCGATGGCGGTGGCGACACCGTCTTCGTAACGCAGGGTGACCTGGCTCTTGGCGTCCGGACGCAGCCACGGCAGCGGCGAATTCTTCTTCTTGCGGACCTTGGCCTGCTGCTCGACCAGGCGGTGCGAGTAGTAGATCGCAGCCGGCATGTAATCCTTGGTCTCGTTGGTCGCGTAGCCGAACATCAGGCCCTGGTCGCCAGCGCCCTGTTCTTCCGGCTTCTTGCGATCCACGCCCTGGTTGATGTCGGGCGACTGCTTGCCGATCAGGTTCAGCACGCCGCAGGTCTCGCCGTCGAAGCCGACTTCCGAAGAGTCGTAGCCGATGTCGACGATGACCTTGCGGGTCAGCGCTTCCAGGTCGATCCAGGCGCTGGTGGTGATCTCGCCGGCGACGATCGCCACGCCCGTCTTCACCATCGTTTCGCAGGCCACGCGCGCACGCGGATCCTGCGCGATGATCGCATCGAGGACGGCATCGGAGATCTGGTCGGCGACTTTGTCCGGATGGCCTTCAGAGACCGACTCGGAGGTGAAGAGGAAGTTGCTCATCGCGGGTTATATCCTTCCTTACGGATGAAGAGATGAAAGAGGGTGGCGCATGATACACGGCCTACCCCGGGTTTGCAGCCTCAGCTTGGCGGCCGCACATGACGATTTCATGCCGATTCAGCCATTTGGACGGCTTTGCGGCCCTTTTCCGGGGTGCCCCGGAGACGCCAAAACCGCCCAAAGGGCGGCGGCGCAAGCGGCCAGAATACTCCAAGGGTGTCGCATAGGCCCCGGCCGGGTGTCAGCCGGGGCCTTGCCGGCGGGCCTCAAACAGGCGGCTTCAGACGCGTGAAGCCGTCGTCGCTCCAGCCCTCGCTGCCCACGCCGTGGCGCACGAAGAACAGGCCTTCCGGGTCGTACCGGCGCTTGGCGGCGGCCAGCCGCGGGTAATTGCCGCCCCAGAACGAGGTTTGCCAGTCGCGTTCGAAATAGTCGCTTTCCGAGACATAGGAGCCGGCGCCGGGCGCGACCGTCAGCAGGGCGTCCATGCACTGGTCGTTGCCTTGTTTGTCCTGGCGGGCCCGCTCGAGATTGGGTGTGTTGCCGGGCATGCCCGGAAAGGCAGGCTTGCTCTCGCTGCCGGTGATGGCCAGGGCGAATGCATCCATCGCACCGGGATTCATGGCGGTGTCGCGCGAACGGGCGATGGCATCGGCGGGCGCACCGGCAAGTCCCTTGTTGAAATGCAGCGAGAAGCCCCAGTGACGCGTGGCCTGGAACATCGCCTCGGCGAGCGCGTCGAGCCGGCGTTCGTCGAGCAGCGACTGCGGCAGCCAGGCGGAGCGGTAGCCGTGGATGAACTGGCCGACCTGTCCCTCGTCGCCGGCCCACAGCACACGGTCAGGCGGCGCATCGGGACGGCTGTCGGCAACGATCAGTTGCGGCGCGTGCTGGCGAAAGAACTCCGCATCCCAGAAGTGCCGGGCGGGCATGGCGATCACCTGCACCTCGTTCTTGAAGCGATACGCGTTGCGGGCCTTGATCCAGGCGAAGAACGGCGCCCACACCTGCTCCGCTTCCTGCTTGCTCAAGCCCTGGAACACCATCGACAGATGCAGCGTGTTGTCGCCATGGAACGTCAGCTGCTCGCCCCAGTGCGGGTTGAACAGTGCATCGCGGTAGAAGCGCATGGTCTGCGCCAGGAGTGCGCGATAGGCCTGATCCGAATCGGCCTGCACGCTGCCGAACACGGCGCCGAAGGTGTCCGGCAGATCGTGCGTCAGCAGGGTCAGCCTGGTCACCACGCCAAGACTGCCCCCGCCGCCACCCTTGATGGCCCAGAACAGCTCCGGTTCGCGGCAGGCGTTCACCGTGTGGACCTTGCCGTCGGCCGTGACTACCTCGGCTTCCAGCAGATTGCCGCTGGCCGTACCGAAACGCTTGGAAAAACTGCCGAAGCCGCCGCTCTGCACCAGGCCGGCGACACCCACCGTCATGCAGCCGCCACCCTGCACGTAGCGGCCCGCTTTGGTGGTGACGGCGTTGTATGCGTCCACCCACATCGCACCGGCTTCCACCGTGACAGCCGGCCGTGCAGGCCCTTCGCAACCTTGCGGAACAAAGGCGTCATGCAGCGCGATCTGGTTCATGTGGCGCGTCCAGATCAGCAGCGAGTCGGGCGCATCCGAGGTGCCCTGGTAGCTGTGCCCGCCGCCTTTCACCACCAGCCGCAGATGGTGTTTGCGGGCGAAGTTCACCGCGGCCACCACGTCGCTGGTGTTCTCCGCTGCCACGGCATAGACGCTGGGGCGCGAGGTCCAAGCATCGGCCCAACCGCTGGTCTGGGTGAGCGATGGGGTATCGCCCAGGTAGTAGGGATTGCGCACCTGCTTCAGCGCCTCCTGGCAGGCCGCATCGCCGGTGCCGCAGTGTTCGAATGGCGACTGCAGACGTTGCAGCCGGCCGCCGACCGCATGGCTCAGTTCGTCCCATTGCGCCGATGTCGGCCAACCCGGTTGGCCCGGACGCACCCGCGAGTGCCACGTGCCCACCGCACTGAGCGCCTGACGGGCGCCGGCGACAGTGGGCGACATCGCCCAGGGCAGCAAGGGCAGGGCAAGGGCGGCCTTGAGCAGATCGCGACGATGCATGGGCGTACTCCGATGGGAATGACGCCACTCTGCGCCCGCCCGACGAGCCGACAAGCATGAAGTGACGAATGGTGCCGCTGCTGGGACGAATGGCGGGTCCGCGGTGATCGCGCCAGGCGTCGACTCTGCTCTCGAACATGCGTGCCATTGGCTAGACATACCTGTCGAGACATCCATAATCGAACTCCCGCCCCCCGCAGGAGAAGTTGCATGAAGCGATTGACCGGACTGATCTTTCTCGCAGCGTCCCTGGTTGCCTCGGCGTTTGCCCATGCCGACAGCCAGCCACCCTCGCATTGGCAGGCCGACATCGCCGCCTTCGTGGCCGCCGACCACCAGCATCCGCCGGCCCAGCACGGGGTTCTGTTCATCGGCAGCTCGTCGATCCAGTTCTGGAAGTCGCTGGCGCAGGATTTTCCGGGCATCCCCGTGATCAACCGCGGCTTCGGCGGTTCGGCGCTGCCCGACTCCACCTATTACGCCAAGCAGATCGTGTGGCCTTACCAGCCCAAGCTGATCGTGATGTATGCCGGCGACAACGACGTCAACGACGGCGCCACGCCCGAGCAAGTGCTCGCTTCGTTCCAGCAGTTCGTGGCGCGTGCGCGCCAGGGCGTTCCCGCCGTGCCCATCGTCTACATCTCGATCAAGCCCAGCATCGCGCGCCTCGCGCTGTGGCCGACCATGAAGGCCGCCAACGACAAGATCCGCGACTGGGCCGCCACGCAGAACAACATCCGTTTCCTCGACATCGCACCGGCGATGGTCGATGCGCAAGGCAAGCCGCGTCCCGAACTGTTCCGCCCCGACGGCCTGCACATGCAGCCGACCGGTTACGCGCTGTGGATCGCCGCGTTGAAACCCGTGCTGGCCGGCTACGGCTTCGTCGCCAAGCCGGCTCAGTAAACCAACGCCCGCGCCTGCACGAAGGCGAAAAAGAACACCGCGTTCGGATCGTTGCGCACCGCCTGCAATTCGCTGCGCATGCCCTCGACCGTCGCGGTGTCGACCTTGCCGGTGGCCACCAGCTGGTCGGCCGCCGAGAGCAGCAGTTCTTCCCAGAACGCCATCATCTGTTTGCGCTTGCCGGGCTGGCGATTGTCGAGGTGGAAACTCTTCACCTCGGTCTGCACATCGCGATAGCCGCCGGCCAGCAGCAGGTTGCCCAACTTGGCGCCGATGAACGGATCGCCGCCGCTGTCGTACTGGTAGTCGTTGAAGGCCATCCAGTAACGCAGCAGATGCGGTGAATACGGATCGAGAAAGAACGAAGTGTTGAGCACTTCGGTGACGTACACCACCGCGCCGGGGCTGAGCACGCGGCGCAGTTCGCTCAGCACGCGCGCGGGACTGGGCATGTGTTCCAGCACCCAGCACAGGTACGCCGCATCGAAGCTTCGATCGGGAAACGGCAGATCGGTAGCATCGGCCTGCTGCAGCGTGTAGCGCGACGTGCACCAGGCGGACTGGGCCAGATGGCGTTCGGCCGCTTCCAACTGCGCCCCGGAGCGATCCACGCCAGTCACTTCAAGATGCGGAAAGCGCCGCAGCAGGATTTCCGTCTGCGCACCCACGCCGCAACCGACTTCGAGCAGACGCGAAGCCTCGCTGTAGTCGATGCGGCTGAACAGCGTGGTCTCGAACATGCGCGCCTGACGGATCAGGCGCGATTGCTCGTCCGACGAAAAGCCGTGGATATAGGGAAACTCACCGGTGACGATGCTGTTCACGACGGCATCCGCTCGCTGGGAACGTGGATCTGCAACGCTACGCCGACGCTTGTGGAGGGAAAGTGTCGCAGCGCGCTCAGGGAGCGTGTGTGGCAGCTTTGGCGTGCGGATGCGCCGCAATGAAGGCGAGGATGTCGCCCAGCGCCGGCGCACCGCCACGCAGCGGCCGCGACAGGCTGAACAGCAACGCTTCATGCCCCACGCCGGGATAGGTGCGCAACGTGCTGTCACCATGCACAGCCTGCGTGGCCCGGTAGAGCGAGATCGCGTTCGACGGTTCCACTTCGCCGTCGTCGGTGCCTTGCAGCAACAGCATCGGCGGCTCGGCGCCGTGCACGTAGCTGACCGGCTGCCCGCGACGCTGTTGCTCGACCGTGCTGCCGAAGACGCCAAGCATGATCGGATCGTCCTGCGGCACGGGTACGAAGTCGTAGCAGCCGGCGAGACCGATGAAGCCGGCCAGCTCCGTCGGCTTCAAGCCGTGGCCGCCCAGCCATTGCGGGTCCGTCGCCAGCAGGGCGGCGATCTGGCCACCGGCCGAGTGCCCCATCACGAAGACATCGTCGGGTGAGCCGCCGATCTCTGCCGCGTGTGCGTGCGTCCAGGCGACGGCCTCGGCGGCATCCTGCATGAAGCCATCGAGTTTCACCTGCGGGTATTTGCGGTAATCGGGAATCACCGTGATGACGCCATGCGCAGCCAGCGTCGTGCCCACGAAGCGATACCAGGCGCGTTCGCCGCGTACCCAGGTGCCGCCGTAGAAGAAGACCACGATGGGTGCGTGCTCCGCGTGAGTGGGCGCATAGACGTCCAATGCCAACGTGTGTGTCGCGTCGAACACGATGCCGTGCTGTTCGACGATGTCCTTGCGCGCATTGGTGGCGTTGAGCCCGGCGAACAGCGTCGCCTCGCATCCGGCGAGCAACAGTGCGAGCCCGCTCAGTAGCAGGGTGCCGGTTATCCGCGATAGCCATGGGCGACGAAAAATGGGTAGGGGCATGAAGGTGACGGTAGCAAGCTGGCGGCCATCATGCCGGCTGGCGTTGCGCAAGGGTTTGCGGCCTTTCCCCGACATTTTTACGCTCAGTAGGAATTGGCCTACAAGATTCTGCGATGTTCGCCGCTATATCCGTCGCTTCGTGATTGAGACCTTTCTTAAGTTTACAGGGGCGCTCGCGCGCGAGCGTTTGCAGCAGTTTCAATCACGTAAGGAAGGGCAAATGGATCGTTGCAAGAGAACCGCCATCAGGGGCGGAGCATGGAGTTTTGCGCTGATCATGGCGGCCGGCATGTCCGTCCATGCGGAAAGCGCCCAGGATCAACGCGCCGCGCAGATGACGCAGATCCCCACCTGCGCGACCAAGCTGGGCACGCTGGCGGTAGAAGAACCCGAGCGCGGCGTGGACTGGTGGAGCGAGCGCCAGCTGCCGTCGCCGACCAAGCTGATCAAGGTATTCGTGGCCAAGTCGGGCTGCTTCACCCTGGTCGATCGCGGTGCCGGCATGGCCATGGCGCAGCAGGAGCGCGACCTGGCCGCCAACGGCGACCTGCGTGTGCGTTCCAACGTGGGCAAGGGGCAGATCAAGGCGGCCGACTATGTGCTCGTCCCGGACCTGATCTCCAGCAACAAGGATGCCGGCGGCACCTCGGTGGGCAGCGTGCTCGGCGGCCTGCTCGGCGGCAGCAAGGTGGGGCGCCTCGCCGGCAACCTCAGCATTTCCAGCAAGACCGCCGACGTGGTGCTGACCCTGACCGACGTGCGCTCGTCCGAACAGGTGGCCACGGCCGATGGCAGCGCCAAGAAGAACGACATCGGTTTCAGCAGTGGCGGCGCGCTATGGGGCGCCAGTGGCGTGGGCGGTGCGGGCGTGGGCGGATACGCCAACACCGAGATCGGCCAGGTCGTCACCATGGCCTACCTGCAGGCGTACAACAAGATGGTGGCGCAGTTGGGTTCGTTGCCATCGAACGCTTCGCAGGCGGGCGCGCAGCAGGCCGTGACCATGCTCAAGCCGGGTCATCTGCTGGCCAGCGCCACCGGCGGCTCGGCGGTGCGCACGCTCGATCCGGGCATGATGCTTTATCCCACCGGCAACAAGCAGGGCACCATGTGGGAAGTGGAAGACGAACTGGGCAACAAGGGTTGGGTGTCGTCCACCCTGCTGCAGCTGTCGCACTGAGTTGAGTCATCCGGGCCGTCGATTGGCGGCCCGGATATCGTTGCTCAGGCGGCGAGCCGCACGCCGTCGTGCAGGCTGGCGAAATACTCGCGCGTCAGGCGCAGCTGATCCTGGGCATTTTCCGCGCGATTGACCACGTTGCGGAACGCGGCGTTTTCCGGCCGGTCCTTGGCATACCAGCCCAGATGTTTGCGTGCGATGCGCACGCCCTGCAATTCGCCGTAGAACGCGTACAGATGTTCCAGGTGATGCAGCAGGATCTCGCATACCTCGGCCGCCGTCGGCTCGGGCAGGCTCTCGCCGGTGGCGAGGTAGTGGGCGATCTCGCGGAAAATCCACGGCCGTCCCTGCGCACCGCGGCCCACCATCACGGCGTCGGCGCCGGTGACGTCGAGCACATGCTTCGCCTGTTGCGGCGTCAGCACATCGCCATTGGCGAGCACGGGTATGCGCACGCTGGCCTTGACGGCAGCGATGGTGTCGTACTCCGCTTCGCCTTCGTATTTGTCGGCGCGCGTACGGCCATGCACGGCGAGCGCGGCAATGCCGGCGTCTTCGGCGATCTTCGCGATGGTCAGCGCGTTCTTGTTCTGCCGATCCCAGCCGGTGCGGATCTTCAGCGTCACCGGGATGTCGACCGCATCGACCACGGCTTTGACGATGCGCGCCACCAGCGGCTCGTCCTGCAGCAGCGCGGAACCGGACCACACATTGCAGACCTTCTTGGCCGGGCAACCCATGTTGATGTCGATGATCTGGGCGCCGTTGTCCGCGTTGTAGCGCGCCGCTTCGGCCAGCATGCTGGGGTCGTAGCCGGCGATCTGCACGCTGACGGGCTCGGGCTCGCCCTCGTGATCCATTCGCTGCAGCGACTTGCGCGTCCGCCACAGGCGGGGATCGGCGTTGGTCATTTCCGACACGGCCAAGCCCGCGCCCAGCCGTTTGCACAGCAGGCGAAAAGGCTTGTCGGTGACCCCGGCCATGGGCGCGAGCACCACGGGCGGGTCGATGCGGTAGGGGCCGATCTGCATCCGGCTATTGTACCCGGCCGGAAAATCCAGTGTATCCAGGCTGGAAAACCCTTGTGGGAGCGCACTCGTGCGCGACAGCCACACTTCAATTCACCGCTTCGTAGGTTTGTCGCGCACAAGTGCGCTCCCACAAGGAAAGCAGTTTGGCTCAGTGCGCGATCTTGGCCGCCAGCGCTTCCGCCGCCACCCGGTCGTGCTTGTGCTTGAACAGCACCATGAACAACACCGACACGATCAGCGAATAGCTGGCGAAGGTGATCCAGATGCCGTGCCAGTCCTTGCTCTGGTCCGGATGGGTGAAGAACGCCTCGATCACCAGGCCGCTGATCGAGCTGCCCAGCACCGCGCCGACGCCGTTGGTCATCAGCATGAACAGGCCCTGCGCGCTGGCGCGGATGGACGGATCGCTCTGGCCTTCCACGAACAACTGGCCGGAGATATTGAAGAAGTCGAACGCCATGCCGTACACGATGCACGACAGCACGATCATCCACAGGCCCGCGCCCGGATCGCCAAAGGCAAACAGGCCAAAGCGCAGCGTCCACGCCAGCATGCTGATCAGCATCACCGTCTTGATGCCGAAGCGGCGCAGGAAGAACGGAATGGCCAGGATGAACAGCGTTTCGGAAATCTGCGAGATGGACATGATGATGGCGGGGTAACGCACCGCCACCAGATCCTTGTACGCATCCATCTTGGCGAAGTCGTGCAGGAACGTATCGCCGTAGGCGTTGGTCAGCTGCAGCGCCGCACCCAGCAGCATCGAAAAGATGAAGAACACCGCCATGCGCGCGTCGCGAAACAGCTTGAACGAGGTGAGGCCGAAGGTGTCCAGCAACGACTGGTTGTCGCGGCGCTGGAAGCGCGGCGGGCAGGGCGGCAGCGTGAAGGCGTAAAGGCCCAGCAGCAGCGACGCGCCCGAGGCCACGTAGAACTGGCCCGACGAGGTTTCCAGGTGCAGCAGGCTCACCGTCCACAGCGCGGCGATGAAACCCACCGTGCCCCACACGCGGATCGGCGGAAAATCGCGAACCACGTCCTTGCCGTCGCTCTTGAGCGCGTTGAACGCCACCGCCACCGAAAGCGCGATGGTCGGCATGTAGAACATCATGTTGATCAGCATCACCCAGAACATCAGGCCCGGGGACTGCACCATCGGCACGCAGAACAGCACGATCGCGCCGCCGATGTGGAACAGGCCGTAGAGCTTTTCCGCGTTGATGTGCTTGTCCGCGATCACGCCGGCAATGGACGGCATGAACAGCGAGGCGATGCCCATGGTCGAGAAGATCGCGCCGAACTGCGCGCCTGACCAGTGCTTGGTCTGGAACCAGTATGCGCCGATGGTAAGCAGCCACGACCCCCACACGAAGAATTGCAGGAAGTTCATGGCAATCAGGCGCAGTCGCAGGCTCATCAGCGTATGTCTGTGGTTGAAGCGGTTAGTGGGCAGGTGGCGCGCTCATGCCTCCAGGCGGGCGGAAGCCGGACCTGTCTGGACGAGCCGCGAATCCCCCTGCAGAGGCTTGGGAAGTCCCAAGGCCGTGCCAAAACGGGCAGACTAGAGGACCGCTGCGGTGGCGACAAGCTGCGCCGCCACGAAGACATCGGCCCCATTCCCCGAGGAGACCTCCGTGAGCCTGTTCCTGACCATCGCCCTGGTGCATCTGGTGGCCTTGCTGAGCCCCGGTCCGGACTTCTTCTTCGTGTCGCAGACGGCAGTGAGCCGCACGCGCCGCCAGGCCATGTTCGGCGTGCTTGGCATCACCCTGGGTGTGGTGGTGTGGTCGGCGCTGGCGCTGGCCGGGTTGCAGTTGCTGTTGCAGCGGCTGGCCTGGCTGGAGCGCCTGATCGCCATCGCCGGCGGCCTCTATCTCGCCTGGATGGGCCTGAAGATGCTGCGCGGCGCCGTGAAGGCTCCCGTTTCGGCCAGCGAACCGCGCGCCGTGCTGCAGCAGAGCGACTGGGCCACCTTGCGCGCCGGTCTGCTGACCAATCTGTCCAATCCGAAGGTGGTGATCTATTTCGGCAGCGTGTTTTCAGCGTTCCTGGGCGATCGCGTCGATACCGCCACGCGCTGGGGGCTGTGGACCCTGGTGATCGTGGAAACGCTGCTGTGGTTCACCGTGGTCGCAGGCGTGTTCGCCTTGCCCGCCATGCGCCGCGGCTATCTCAAGCTTTCGCGCTGGATCGACGGGCTGGCGGGCGCCGTGTTCGTGCTGTTCGGGTTGCACCTGATTTTTGCGCGCAAGGTCTGAGCGCAGAGCACGGCCGCACACTGTAGGAGCGCACCCTGTGCGCGACCGCAGCCCCACAAGTCTTCGCTCAGGGTAGGTTTGTCGCGCACAGGGTGCGCTCCTACAAGGGCAGAATCAGGGCAGCAGCTTGCCCGGATTGAGAATCCCCTCCGGATCGAAAGCCGCCTTCACATGGCGCATCAACTGCAGCGTCGAAGGCTGCAGCGCCAGCGGCATGATTTCTTCATCATCTTTGCGCGCAAGGACTGAGCGGACGCCGATCGCTCATCTTTTGTGGGAGCGGACTTGTGCGCGACCGCAGCGTCACAGGTATCGCTCAGTGAGAGGCTTGTCGCGCACAAGTGCGCTCCCACAGGACTGAGACAGATCAGGGCAGCAGCTTGCCCGGATTGAGAATCCCCTCCGGATCGAAAGCCGCCTTCACATGGCGCATCAACTGCAGCGTCGAAGGCTGCAGCGCCAGCGGCATGAATTCCTTCTTCACCAGCCCGATGCCGTGCTCGCCCGACAGCGTGCCTTCCAGCGAAATCACCAGCGCGAAGACATCGGCCAGGCAGGCATGCGCGCGCTCGCGCTCCGACTCGTCGCGGGGCAGCAGGTTCACATGGAGATTGCCGTTGCCCGCATGGCCGAAACTCACGATGAGCACGTCGTGTTTCCTGGCCAGTTGCTTGATGCCATCGACCAGTTCGGGCAGATGGCTCACGGGAACCACCACATCCTCGTTGATCTTGTTCGGCGAGATGGTGCGCTGCGCCGGCGACAGCGCCTTGCGCGCCGACCACAACGCCTGCGTTTCCTCCGCGGTTTCGGCCACGCGCAGGTCTTCCAGACCATCGCCGCGCGCCGCGCGGGAGACGGCGTCCACCGCGCTCGGCAGCGTCTCTGCTTCACCATCCACTTCGATCATCAGCATTGCGCCGGCCAGCGGCACCGAATCGCCACCGTAGTCGCGCGCCAGTTTCAGCGCGACGTCGTCGATGAATTCCAGCGCGCACGGCGTGACCGGCTGGGCCATGATGCGCGCGACGGCGCGTGCCGCCGCCGATACATCGCGATAGGTGGCACGGATGGTGCGCAGCGCCGATGGCTTGGGCGTGAGCTTGAGCGTGGCCTCGGTGATCAGTGCCAGCGTACCTTCCGAGCCGATCAACAGCCGCGTGAGGTCATAACCCGTGGCGCCCTTGCTGGTATAGGTGCCGCAACGAAATCCTTCGCCCGTGCCGGCCACCGCGCGCAACCCCAGTGTGTTCTCGCGCGGACTGCCGTACTTCACCGTGCGCGGCCCCGCCGAATTGCAGGCGAGGTTGCCGCCGATGCTGCACCAGGGCGAGGACGAAGGATCCGGCGGCCAGAAGAAGCCGTGCGGCTTCAACGCCTGTTGCAGATCGCCATTCAGCACGCCGGGTTCCACCACCGCGAGCCGATTGTCCGGATCGATGCGCAGGATGCGATTCATCCGCTCGAAACTCGCCACCACGCCGCCCGCCACCGGCACCGTGGCACCGGTGGTGTTGGTGCCGCGACCGCGGCCGATCACCGGCACCCGGTGCGCACGGCATGCCTTTACCAGCGCTTCGGTCTGTTCGTGCGAGGTCGGGAAGACCACGGCATCGGGCAGCGCGTTGCGGCGGGAGTTGTCGTAGGCATAGGCCAGGCGCTCGGCCATGCCGGTCGCCAGGGCATCGCCCGGGAAATGCGTGCGGAGCGTGTCGAGCAAGGCATCGGGAAGAGTCATGCGATGAGTATCCCACTCTCCGCCGCCGCTTGCCGTGACTGCTCAGCTACGCGGTGGCAGCAACTGCTCGATCCGCTCGCGGATATAGGGATAGAACGGATTGGAGCTGATGCGCAGTGCCGCATCGAGATTGAGGATGAGCGCGCCACGCTCGCCGCGAGGCGCCACCGTGCCGAGACGAATGCCGTAGTTCTCCGACAGGTCCGGCTCCGTGCCGTAGAGCGGATCGTTCGAGGGGAACGGCAGGGCGATATGCGAAAGCGAGAAGATGTTGTCGGGGTACAGCTCCGACAAGCGCGTCACCGTCGGCGCGGTCTGGCCTGCTTCGGTGCTGCGGGCGACGGTGTGTTCGTCATCGTCGGTCACATTGGCTACCACCGTGGCGCGATACGACTGCGGTCCAGCCGGCAGCATGCGGTTGACGGCCGCCAGTGCGCTGGGCTTGAGCAGCGCGTCGAAGCGGCGGTTGCGATTCACGTCGAACAACACGACCTCGCTGCCGTTGCCCGGCACATGTGCGTAGAGCGTGCGCATCACGGCGGACGCGCTCACCGTATCGTCCACCACGGACTGGAAGGTGAGGATCGGCGGCAGCCGGGCGAGCTTCTTATCGCGCGCCATGCGAACCATCTGGCTGTGGATCGCATCCGTCAACAAATACGACTGCCGCGCGGCATTGACCGGAAACGAGTTGTACTTGAACGGGTTGTACTCCGGCAGCAGATCCAGCCATGCCGCCTTGGCAAAGCGCGGCAACATCGCAGGCAGTCCGGCAAGGCCGGCGAAGCGGGCGAAACTGGTCACGCCGATCATCGGCGACAACAGTACAAGGCGTGTGGGCATGCTGAGCTCAGGGTGCTCGCATGCATCCAGCGTGTATTTCACCGCCAACGCGCCGCCATTCGAGTAGCCGACGATATGGACGGGCGCATTCGGCCCCACGCGCCGCCGCGCCTCGCGCATCGCGAGCCGAGTCGCGGCCAGCCATTGCGGCCAGTCCGCCTTGGTCAATCCGGCGGGTACCGTGCCGTGTCCCGGCACGCGCAAGCCGATCGCCACAAAACCGTGGGCGCGATACAGCTCGGCGATATCGCGCAGGCTGTATGGCGAGTCGGTCAAGCCATGGATCAACACGACCGCGCCCACCGGCGTGCCGGCTGGTTCCAGCACGTACGAGCGGTTCCAGTCGTGGGCAAAGCGCCCCGGATACATCGGTGCGCCGTCGAAGTATCGGTTGGTGACCGCGCGTTGGGCGGTTTCGAGCTGGTCGGTGACCTCGTTCTTGACCTCGTCGAATGCGTGTTGCTCAGCCTTCAAGTACCCGGCCCAATCGCTGGCATCCAGTTGCGACGGCGTCAGCTCTTCGGGCACGAAGGTCTGCCAGGGCGCCAAGGGATCGCCGCGCTGCGAATCCCAGGCGCGAATGGCCAGCAGGGACACCAGGAAGACCAGCACGATGATGGCCGTCCATTTGCCGATCTTGATCAGCATGCGAAGCATGGTGTCCCCGTATGACGGTGCCGTTGGTGGGCGGCGCGCTGCGTGCAGTGTGCCCGGGCGAATATGTGCAAAGCGTGGACGAATGGCCTGCGACCGGCCTAGTTGGCTTCGAATGCGTTGCGCCACCAGCTCATGTGGGCGGCTTCCGTGGGGCCGTCATAGCAGACCACGTCGAAGCGGCAGGCCCGGCTGGCATGTTGCGAATGAGCGGCCAGCCAAAGCCCGGCCGTCTTGATCAGCTTGGATTGCTTGCCGGCATTGACGGAGGCCGCGGCGTCGCCACGGCTGCTGTGCAGGCGATGGCGCACTTCGACAAACACCACCGTGTCGCGATCCATCATCACCAGGTCGAGTTCGCCATGGCGCGTGGTGTAGTTGCGCGCGAGCAGCTTGAGGCCTGCGCGCTGCAGTTCGGCGCAGGCGCGTTGTTCGAATGCGGCGCCGGCTGCGCGCATCAATTGCCGGTGGGCTGCTCGGGCTGGAGTTGCGGCGAGCCGCTCGCGTCGGTCGGCGGGGCGAGTGCAGGCGAGGTATCCATCTGCAGGCTGCCGTTGAGCGGCCGGGCCAGACCGTCCTGGAACTTGGCCCAGACGAGCACGCGACGGATGCGGCCGAACTGGTCGGAGGTGAGTTGTCCGCTGGCACCGGGCAGATAGCTGCCGGGATGCGCGCGCAGCCAGTCGATATAGGGCGCGAGGTTCCATGCATCCATGCCGAATGCGAACAGGCGAGCGGACGTGCCGCGTGCCGCGGGCAACTGTCCGGCGATGTCGCCGTGATTGGGCAGGCCCGGCTGCACGTCGAACAGCCATGGCGAATCGCAGAACTCGACGCCTTCGAGATCGCGGTTGGCGCCTGCGTCATCGACGCCGGCATAGATGTGCGACGTGCCGACCACCGGCAGGTTCACGCGGGCAAGCCTGAGCTGCGGCAGCAGCAGGCGCGCCTGTTGCGGGCGCATGCTGATGAAGATGCCGCTGTCCTTGTTGGCGCTGGCGTCGCCACTGTCGGTCGGCATGCCGAGGCCTGAAATGGTCGAGGCAAAGTTGACGCCGCTGCCGAGGTTGCCGGTGCCCGCGACTTTGCCGCCGCGTGCCTCGAGCTCCGCCTTGAACGATTTGGCCGCGCGCTGGGCGAAGTCGTCGCTGCTGACGATGACGAACGCATTGGTGATGCCGGCCTCCGCCATGTGATCGGCGGCTTGCGCGCCTTCGGTTTCGGGCAGCAGGCCGAACTCACTCACGCCGCTGGCGGGCAGGCTCTTGTCGTCGGGATGGTTGAGCGCGAGCAGCGGTACGGGCAGCTGCTGCAGGCCGAACAGGGCGGATACTTCGCCGCGCGTCAGCGGGCCGATGATGAGCTGCGCCCCATCGCTGACGGCTTGCTGGTAGGCCTTGATCGCGCCCGCCGTGGTGCCGGCGCTGTCGTAGACGCGTACCGGCGGACGCGGCATGTGGTTGTGCGCGGAATCGGCGTAGGCAGCGAAGAAACCCTCGCGAATGGTCGTGCCGGCCGAGGCGAGGTTGCCGCTGGTGGGCAACAGCAGCGCCACGCGCGACGGCATCTTGAAGCCTTCGCGCACGTTGGCGCCTTCGCCCGGCAGCATGGTGCCCACTTCCTGCTCGAGCGCCGGCGCGGGATGCGCCACCGCGACGCCGAGCTGGGTGAGTGCTTCATTGACCCACGGCAGCATGCGATCGCCGGGTTGCATCGCCGCGGCGCGCTGCTTCAACGGGTCGATGCCCAGTTGAGTGAGCAGCGAAACGATCTGCTTGCGGTTCTGCGCCTGGTCCAGGCCGCTCAATTGGCCGTCCATTTCGACACGCGTGCGTGCGGCGCCCCAGAAGTCGCCGGTTTGCTGCATGGACTGCGAGCGCAGTTCGAGCAGGCGCAGCTGCAATGCCGGCGGCACGCTGATGTTCGGTTGGGTGGTGAGCTGCAGCGCCTTCGGCGCGTTGTGTTGCTTCAATGCCCATTCGGCCTGCAGCAGATCGAGTCGCGAGGGCTCGTCGCCGGTCAGCCGCTGGCGACGGATGCCGTCGAGCAGCGGTGCCGCACGATCGAGCTGGCCTTCCTGTCGATAGGCCTCGGCGGCCAGCAACTGATAATGGTCGCGATTGCTGCTGGTCTGCGCCAGCGCGAGATAGGCCTGCGCGGCCTCGTCGAACTTGCCCTGCTGGATCAGGACGTCGGCCTGCTGGCTCGCCGCGACTTCCGCTGGCGACTTCTGTGCGGCCGGCGGCACGCAGCCGCTCAATGCCAGGGCAACAAGCAGGGCAACGCCTGCGGCGCGGTACAAGCGCATGGCCAAATCCCTTCGAGCTTTTTGACGACATGGTCGGCGGATGGGCGATGATAGCCCATTGGCTTGCCGGCCCGATGCATAGGAAACAGCAAGATGTCACAGATTCAGCCTGGTCTGCTATGGGTGGTCGCCACGCCGATCGGTCATCGGGACGACTTTTCCGCGCGTGCCATCGAGACGCTGCGTTCGGTGGCCGTGATCGCAGCCGAGGACACGCGCCACAGCCGGCCGTTGCTGATGCACTACAACGTCGGCACGCCGCTGGTGGCGCTGCACGACCACAATGAACGCGAGGTGGTCGACGCCATCGTGCGCCGCCTGCTGGGCGGCGAATCGGTGGCGTTGATTTCCGATGCGGGCACGCCGCTCATCAGCGATCCCGGCTTTCGCCTGGTGCGTGCCGCGCGCGCCGCGGGGATCCGCTGTGCCCCGGTGCCGGGCGCGTGCGCGGCGATTGCGGCGCTGTCGGTGGCGGGCCTGCCCAGCGATCGCTTCGTGTTCGAGGGCTTTCTTCCGCCCAAGGCCGCCGCCAGGCGCACGCGTCTGCAGGAGCTTGCGGGCGATCCGCGCACGCTCATCTTTTACGAGTCGTCGCATCGCGTGGCCGAAAGCGTGGCCGACATGCGCGATGTGTTCGGCGAAGCGCGCGAAGGCGTGCTCGCGCGCGAACTGACCAAGCTGTTCGAGACGGTGATCGGCGAACCGCTGGGCGATCTGGCGGCACGCGTGGCTGGCGATCCGGATCAGCAGCGCGGAGAGTGCGTGCTCATGGTGGCTGGGCGCGGCGAGGAGACGGATGCGCGCGAAGCGGAAGGCAAGCGTGTGTTTGCCTTGCTTCGCGAGGAACTGCCGCCCGCGAAGGCGGCCAAGCTGGCCGCGGCAATCACCGGCGCACCGCGCAAGCTGCTCTACGAAGGCTGAGACTTTTCTGTGGGAGCGCACTTGTGTGCGACCGCAGAGCACCGGTGCGCCGCAGTCGCGCACAAGTGCGCTCCCACAGGGGTGATTGCGCCGTCCGCAACTCGCTGAGACCTGTTTTCCACTAGAATCCACGGTGGAGTCGGCCGGACAGTCGCGTCGCGCGCAAGCGCATCGAGGAAAGTCCGGGCTCCGCAGGGCAGAGTGCCAGGTAACTCCTGGGCAGCGTGAGCTGACGGCCAGTGCAACAGAGAGCAGACCGCCGAACGGCATCTTCGGATGCGCGTGGTAAGGGTGAAAGGGTGCGGTAAGAGCGCACCGCACGCGGGGCTAACGTCGCGTGGCACGGTAAACCCCACTCGGAGCAAGACCAAATAGGGGAACGATAACGCGGCCCGCGTTGTTCCCGGGTAGGTTGCTGGAGCCTGGCGGTGACGCCAGGCCGAGAGGAATGACTGTCGCGCCGCAAGGCGTACAGAACCCGGCTTACAGGCCGACTCCACCTCCTTCACGACCGGTCGTCATCGCCTCGCCACTCGTTGGCGAGGCGATGACGGGCGTGGGTGGCGGGCCATGAACAGCGATTCATCTCGGGTGCCTTCATGGGCCTCGAAAAGCGTGACTGATGGCACGGTTTGAAATCAAAAAAACCCAGCCTTTCAAATACCTTCGAGTGTTTCCTCAGAAAGGGCTGGAATTACTGCCACATCACCGCCTTTCTCATTGATTCACAAGAAAAATTTCCTTGACAGTCTCAGGGGGCGAGACTATCGTGGGTTCCTGTGTGAAATCGTGGGAATTCGTGGGAGCTATCGGTCGTGTTCCAGGGCGAAACCGCCATCACCGTTGACGACAAAGGCCGCCTGGCCATTCCAACCGCGTACCGCGAGTTGGTGGCGGGCGCCTGCGCCAATCGTCTGGTGATCACCTACAACCCCTTCGAGTCGGGCTGCCTGTGGCTGTTCCCGTACGCGGAGTGGGAAAAGGTGCGCGACCAGGTCAACGCGCTTCCCAAGGTCAAGGCGGCTCACCGCGATATGCAGATGAAGCTGGTGGGTGCCGCGGCTGTGGTCGAGCCCGATACCGCCGCGCGTCTGTTGCTGCCGGCCAGTCAGCGCGCGACCACGGGCATCGAGAAAAAGGCGGTTCTGCTGGGCATGGGCAACAAGTTCGAGCTTTGGAGCGAGCAGGCTCACCTGGCCAAGATCCGCCAGACCATCGGCGAAGACGAGATCACCAACGAGATGGCGGAGCTGCAGCTGTAACCGGCAACGGTGGCAGCGCGGCGCAGTAACGAGACGGGAGCGGGAGTGCAAGCGGCATGGCCGAGCGATTAGTGCACATCCCGGTGATGCTGGGTGAAGCAGTGGAGGGTCTCGCCGTGCAGGCTGGCGGGCGTTATCTCGATGGCACCTTTGGACGCGGCGGTCACGCACGCGCCGTGCTGTCGCGCCTCGGTCCCGACGGCCGCCTGTTGCTGATGGATCGCGACCCCGCCGCCATCGCCACCGCGCAGGCGGAACTGGCCGGCGATCCGCGCGTCTCCATCCGCCACGCCAATTTCTCCAGCATGGCCGAGTGGGACGAAACCGCGGAAGGCCTCGACGGCATCCTGCTCGACCTCGGCGTCTCCTCGCCCCAGTTGGACGAAGCGGCGCGCGGTTTCAGCTTCATGGCCGATGCGCCGCTGGACATGCGCATGGATACGACGCAGGGCGAAAGCGCGGCGGATTTCCTGGCGCATGCCAGCGAGAAAGAGATCGCCGACGTGCTGTGGAACTATGGCGACGAGCGCTTCAGCCGCAAGATCGCCCGCGCCATCGTCGAAGACCGGGTCGAGAATCCGATCACCCGTACCGGCCAGCTGGCCGCGTTGATCGAGCGCCTGATCGGCCGCCGCGAGCCGGGCAAGCATCCGGCCACGCGCAGTTTCCAGGCCTTGCGCATCCATGTGAACGGCGAACTGGAAGCGCTCGAGCACGGGCTGAATGCCGCGCTCGACCTGCTCAAGGTCGGCGGGCGCCTGTCCATCATCAGCTTCCACTCGCTGGAAGATCGCGCGGTGAAGCTGTTCATCCGCGACCACTCCGGCCGTGTGCAGGGCAGTCGCCGTGGTCCGCCGGTGGCGGCCGCGCCTGCCCGCCTTGCCGCGGTCGGCAAGGCCCAATTTCCCTCGGATGCCGAGCTGTCCGTCAATCCGCGCGCCCGTTCGGCGGTGCTGCGCGTGGCGGAGAAGCTCGCATGAGGGTACTCGGCGGCATCTTCATGTTCATCCTGATCGCGGCGGTGCTTTCCAGCGCCATTGCCGTGGTGTGGACGCGCCATGAGAGCCGCGTGCTGTTCGTCGAGCTGACCCGCCTACAGAACCAGCGCGACGACCTCAACATCGAGTACGGCAAGCTCGAGCTGGAGCAGGCCACCTGGGCCGAGCCGCGTCGCGTGGACGACGAGGCGCGCCAGGTGCTCGGCATGCTCAATCCGAAGCCGCAAGACATCCAGTTGGTGCGTCAATGAAGCCGCGCCAGCGCACCTCGCCGACTGCGCGCCGCCACGCCGCGGCACCCAGCTCCCGTCGCCGCATGCTGGTGATGGGCGGCGTGCTCGCGGTCGCCTCGCTGGCGCTGGCAGCGCGCGCGTTCGACATGCAGGTGGTGCGCAAGGACTTCTATCAGAACCAGGCCGACGCCCGCATCCTGCGCGAAGTGCCCATCGCGGTGTCGCGCGGCACCATCTTCGATCGCAACGGCGAGCCGCTGGCGGTGTCCACGCCGGTGGTCTCGATCTGGGCCAACCCGGCCGAGGTGCTGGACAACGAAGACAAATTGCCGGCGCTGGCCAAGGCCATCGGCATGGATGCGGATGCGCTCAAGCAGTATCTGGCGCAGCGTTCGGAGCGCGAGTTCGTCTATCTGAAGCGTCAGATGCCGCCGGATGCAGCGCAAGTGGTGCTCGACCTGGGCGTGCCGGGCGTCAACGGCCAGCGCGAATTCCGTCGTTTCTATCCGTCCGGCCCGGTGATGGCGCACGTGCTGGGCTTCACCAATATCGACGACCACGGCCAGGAAGGCCTGGAACTGGCGTTCGACGACTGGCTGGCCGGCAAGGAAGGCCGCAAGCGCGTGATTCGCGACCGCCAGGGCCATGTGGTGGAAGATCTCGAGCTGGTGCGCGCGCCGCAGCCGGGGCGCGACATCACGCTCAGCATTGACCGGCGCATCCAGTTCCTCGCCTATAACGAACTGAAGAACACCATCCAGCAGTCGGATGCCGACTCCGGTTCGATCGTCATCCTGGACGTGCGCACGGGCGAAGTGTTGGCCATGGTGAACTGGCCGACCTACAACCCCAACGCGCTGCGCGGCAGCGATCCGTCGAGCCGCCGCAACCGTGCGATGACCGACGTGGTGGAACCGGGTTCCACCATCAAGCCGTTCTTGATGGCCGCGGCGTTGTCCAGCGGCAAATACACGCCGACCGGCCCGATGGTCGATACCGGCAACGGCAACTTCTATTACATCTCGCACACCATCCGCGACACGCACGCCTACGGCCTGTTGTCGCCCACGGGCATCATCGCCAAGTCCAGCAATATCGGCGCCGCCAAGGTGGCGATGACGCTCGATACCGGCCTGATGTCCGACACCTATCGCGCGTTCGGCTTCGGCAACAGCACCAACAGCGGTTTTCCGGGCGAAGCGTCGGGCTATCTCAAGCCAGGCAAGAGCTGGGGCATGCTTGAGAAGGCGATTCTTGCCTATGGCTACGGCCTCAACGTGACGCCGCTACAACTGGCCAATGGCTACGCCACCATTGCCGACAACGGCGTGATGCACCTGCCCACCTTCGTGAAGGGTTCGGACAACGAGCCCAAGCAGATCATCGATCCGAAGATTGCCAACGAGTTGGTGCAGATGATGGTGGCGGTCACCCAGCCGGGCGGCACGGGCGCCCCGTATGCATGGATTCCGAACTACGGCGTGGCCGGCAAGAGCGGCACGGCGCACAAGGCGACGGCCGGCGGTTACTCGAAGAACAACTACAGTTCGGCCTTCGCCGGCATCGTGCCCGCTTCCAGTCCGCGCTTGGCGGCGGTGGTGGTGATCGACAATCCCCGGAAGGGCAGCTACTACGGCGCGCTGGTCTCCGGCCCTGTCTTCGTCAAAGTGCTGGATGGCGCACTGCGCCTGCTGGACGTGCCTCCAGACAACATCGGTCGCTGGTATGTCGGCGGACCACTGCAAGGACAAAACGGTTTGACCGGCACCAAACAGCCCACGGTGGAAACCGTGGACGATGCACCGGTCGAGGGAGCCACGCCATGAGCGCCCGCCTCGACCAACTGCTCCAAGGCATCGCCGAGACCCAGGGTGTCGGCGATATCGTCGTTTCGGGACTCACCCTCGATTCGCGCCAGGTGCGTCCGGGCGATGCCTTCTTCGCCCTGCGCGGCACGCGCGAGCATGGCATCGCCTTTGCGCGCGGCGCCGTCGAGCGCGGTGCGCGCGTGGTGCTGGCCGAAGCGCCTGCCGCGCACGCCGACAGCCTCGACGTGCCGGTGTTGTGGGTGGATGGCCTGCACGGCAAGGTGGGGGAGATCGCCGCGCGCTTCTTCGGCCGTCCGTCCGACTCGCTGCGCGTGATCGGCGTGACCGGCACCAACGGCAAGACCTCCACCGTGCAGTTGCTGGCGCAGGCGCTGGAATACCTGGGTCATCGTGCGGCCACCATCGGCACGCTCGGTGCGGGCCTGCATGGCCGCCTCAACGAAGGCGAGCGCACCACGCCCGATGCCATCAACGTGCAGGGTCTGCTCGCGTCGTTCCGCGACGAGGGCGCCACCCACGTGGCGATGGAAGTGTCCTCGCATGCGCTGGAGCAGGGCCGCGTGGCTGCCGTGGCGTTCGAGGTCGCTGCGTTCACCAATCTCACCCGCGACCATCTCGATTACCACGGCAGCATGGAAGCCTACGGCGAAGCCAAGGCCAAGCTGTTCGCGTGGCCTTCGCTGAAAGCGGCTGCCGTCAACATCGACGATGCCTTTGGCCGCACACTCGCCCAGCGCCTGTCGCCGGGCGTGCAGACGCTGCGCCTGAGCACGGAAAGCCACGCGGACGCCGACGTCCGCGCGTTGAACATCGTCACCTCGGCCGAAGGGCTGGCGTTCGACCTGCAGACGCCATGGGGCAGGGATGCGGTGCGCAGCCGTCTGCTCGGCCGCTTCAATGTCGCCAACCTGCTGGCGGTGATCGCCTGCCTTGGTGCGTTGGGCGAATCGTTCGAGCGCATCGTCGCGGCGGTGGAATCGCTGGAGCCGATCAATGGCCGCATGAACCGCCTCGGCGGCGTGTCGAAGCTGCCGCTGGTGGTGGTCGACTACGCCCACACGCCGGACGCGCTCGAGCAGGCTCTTACCGCCTTGCGCGCGCACTGCGAAGGAAAGCTGATCTGCGTGTTCGGTTGCGGCGGCGACCGCGACGCGGGCAAGCGTCCGCAGATGGGCGCCATCGCCGAACGCCTGGCGGACCGCATCATCATCACCGACGACAATCCGCGCACCGAAAACGGCGACGTCATCGTGGCCAACATCGTGGCCGGGCTGCGTCACCCCGACAGGGCCCGGGTGGAGCGCGACCGTGGCTCGGCGATCGAACAGGCATTGGCCCTGGCACTGCCGGGCGATGTGGTGCTGATCGCCGGCAAGGGTCACGAGACCTACCAGGAAGGCGCCCACGGCAAGCGGCCGTTCGACGACCTGGCCGTTGCACGCCAGGTGCTGGAGGGCCGCGCATGATGCGCTTGAGCGCCATCGCGCTATGGACCCGCGGCCACCTGGTCGGTGCCGACGTGGACGTCATGCGAGTCACCATCGACACGCGCAAGCTGCAGGCGGGCGACCTGTTCGTCGCCATCAAGGGCGAGCGCGTCGATGGTCACGATTTCCTTGCCGACGCCATGGCACGCGGCGCCATCGCCGCGCTGGTCACGCGCAGGATCGACTCGCCGCTGCCCCAGGTGGTGGTGGACGATACGGCGCTGGCGCTGGGCGACCTGGCCAGTGCGGTGCGTGCCCAGGGCAATGTGCGCGTGATCGGCATCACCGGTTCCAATGGCAAGACCACGGTGAAGACGCTCACCGCGTCGATCCTGTCGCGCCACGGCCGCACCCACGTGAATGCGGGCAACTACAACAACGAGCTCGGCCTGCCGCTGACCTTGCTGGCGATGCCGCAGGACACGCAGTTCGCCGTGCTCGAAATGGGCGCCGGCAAGCCGGGCGACATTGCCTATCTCGCTGCCATCGCGCGGCCCGATATCGGCCTCGTCAACACCATTGCGCCCGCGCATCTTGAGCGCATGGGCAGCGTGGAAGGCGTGGCCGAGACCAAGGGCGCGCTGTATCAGGCTTTGCCGGTCGACGGCGTGGCGATCATCAATGCGGACGATGCGTTCGCCAGCTTCTTCGCGGGGCTGGCCGGCACACGTCGCCAGTTGCGCTTCGGTTTGGACCACAAGGCCGACATCGGCGCGGATATCGTCGACCAGCGTGTCGACGGCTCGCATTTCGTCTTGAGCACGCCGGTAGGCGATGCCGATGTGCATCTGCCGCTGGCCGGTCGCCACAACATTGCCAATGCACTGGCGGCCGCGTCGATCGCGCTGGCACTCGAAGTGCCGCTGGACACCATCGTGGAAGGCCTCGAGCAGGTGCCCGGCGTGGCTGGTCGTCTGCAGCTCGAACGCATGCCGGGTGGCTGGACGCTGATCGACGACAGCTACAACGCCAACCCCGGCTCGGTCGGTGCCGCCATCGACACGCTCGCGCTGGCCGAAGGCGAACGCTGGCTGGTGCTGGGCGACATGGCGGAACTGGGCGACAACGCAGCGGCGCTGCATGCCGGCATCGGCGAGCGCGCCCGCCAGCACGGCATCGATCGCCTGTTCGCGGTGGGGCCGCTGAGCGCAGCCGCCATCAAGGCGTTCGGCGCACGCGGCGAGCATTTCGCCGACAAGGCGGCGCTGGCCGCCGCACTCAAGCAACAACTGCACGGCGGCGTGACCTGCCTGGTCAAGGGCTCGCGTTCGGCCGGCATGGATCAAGTCGTCGTCGCGCTTCGCGACCACAAGGGAAATGGGGAGGGCACATCCGATGCTGCTTGAACTCGCAGACTGGATGGCTCGGCACTTCACCGCCCTGCACCTGTTCCAGTACATCACGTTCCGCACCATCATGGCCGCGCTCACCGCGCTGGCGATGTCGCTGCTGTTTGGCCCGGTGCTCATCCAGAAGCTCGCCGAACTCAAGGCGGGGCAGGTGGTGCGCAAGGACGGTCCGCAGACGCACCTGGCCAAGGCCGGCACGCCCACCATGGGCGGCGTGATGATCCTGCTGGCCGTGACGCTGTCCACCCTGCTGTGGACCGATCTGCACAACCGCTACGTGTGGCTGGTGCTGGCGGTGATGCTGTGCTTCGGCGTGATCGGCTTCTACGACGACTACAAGAAGCTGGTGCTGAAGGACAGCCGCGGGCTGGCGTCGCGCTGGAAGTATTTCTGGCAGTCGGTGTTCGGCCTCGCCGCGGCGCTGTTCCTCTATTACACGGCGCCGCATGCCAACGGTGCGCTGCCGGTGGCGGAAACGGCGCTGTACGTGCCGTTGTTCAAGCAGGTCGCGCTGCCGCTGGGTTTCCTGTTCGTGGTGGTCGCCTACTTCATGATCGTGGGCTTCTCCAACGCGGTGAACCTCACCGACGGCCTCGATGGTCTCGCCATCATGCCGACCGTGCTGGTGTCGGGCGCGCTGGGCGTGTTCGCGTATCTCGCCGGCAACCGCGTGTTCTCCGAATACCTGGGCATTCCCTCGATTCCGGGTGCAGGCGAGCTGGCGATCTTCTGCGGCGCGCTGTCCGGTGCGGGCCTGGGTTTCTTGTGGTTCAACACGTATCCCGCGCAGGTGTTCATGGGCGACGTCGGTGCATTGGCGATCGGTGCCGCGCTGGCCGCCATCGCCGTGATCGTGCGCCAGGAAATCGTGCTGCTGGTGATGGGCGGCGTGTTCGTGATGGAAACCGCCTCGGTGATGATCCAGGTGGCCAGCTTCAAGATGACCGGCAAGCGCGTGTTCCGCATGGCGCCCATCCATCATCACTTCGAACTCAAGGGCTGGCCCGAGCCGCGCGTGATCGTGCGCTTCTGGATCATCAGCGTCGTGCTGGTGCTGATCGGCCTCGCCACGTTGAAGGTGCGCTGACATGCTCTTCGACACCACGCAAGCCAAACGACGACAGGGTCCCCGCGGCAGCTTCGACATGCTGCTGGTGATCGCGCTCGTCGGTCTGGCGTGCGTCGGTGTCGTGATGGTCACCTCCAGCTCCATCGCGGTGGCCGACAGCCAGCACATAGGCGCGTTCTATTACCTGAAGAAGCATCTTCTGTTCCTGAGCTTGGGCGCGATCGTGGCGACCTTCGCCATGCGCACGGAACTGAAGCTGCTTGAAAAGCACGCCTGGATGATGTTCGGCGGCGCGGTCTTGCTGTTGGTGCTGGTGTTCGTGCCCGGTATCGGCATGCGGCTCAACGGCGCGCATCGCTGGCTCAACTTCCGCGTCACCACGTTCCAGCCGGTCGAGGCGGTCAAGCTGATCCTGGTCGTCTACGTGGCCAGCTATCTCGTGCGCCATCGCGAAAGCGTGGAAAGCAGTTTCTGGGGCTTGTTCAAGCCGATCATGGTGGCGGGCCTGTTCGTGGTGATGCTGCTGGTGCAGCCGGACTTCGGCTCGGCCACGCTGATGATCGCGGTGACCATCGGCATGATCTGGATGGGCGGCGCCAAGCCGGTATTTCTCGGCGGCATGGGCCTGCCGGTGGTGGCGTTGCTGTGGTTCGTGGCGAAGTTCGAGCCGTACCGCATGCGCCGACTGACCTCGTTCGTCGATCCCTGGGCCGATCCGTTCAACGACGGTTTCCAGCTCACGCAGTCGCTGATGGCCATCGGCCGCGGTGAATGGACGGGCGTTGGCCTGGGTTCCAGCGTGCTGAAACTCTCGTATCTGCCCGAGGCGCATACCGACTTCATCTTCGCGGTGATCTCCGAGGAATTCGGCCTGGCAGGCATCCTGTTCGTGATGCTGCTGTTCGGTGTCGCCGTGGGACGCGGCCTGTACCTGGGCGTCAAGGGCATGGAAATCGGCCAGCGTTTCGCCGGCTACGTGGCGTGCGGCATCTCGCTGATGATCGGCCTGCAGGCGATGGTCTCCATCGGCGTGAACCTGGGCGCGCTGCCGACCAAGGGTCTCACGCTGCCGCTGATCAGCTATGGCGGTTCCTCCATCGTGCTCACCTGCGCGATGGCCGGCGTGCTGCTGCGTACCACTTACGAAATCAATCGCGCGCTCGACGCACGCCAGATGGCCACGCGCATGCCGGCCAGCGCGGCGCCGGACGCCAACGCAGCGGCCGCGCCCGGGCGCGAGGCGGTGACCGCATGAGCGCGCCCAAGCCCGTGCTGATCATGGCCGGCGGCACCGGCGGCCACATTTTCCCGGGCCTGGCCGTGGCCGAGGCGCTGCGCGCGCGCGGCGTTCCGGTCGTGTGGCTTGGTGCCGAAGGTGGCATGGAAACCAAGGTGGTGCCGGCGCACGGCATCGAGCTGGTGACGGTGCCGGTCGGTGGCCTGCGCGGCAAGGGGCTCAAGACACGCTTGCTCGCGCCACTCATGTTGGCGCGCGCATTGATGTCCTCGTTGTCTGCATTGCGCCGGATCAATCCGCGCAGCGTGTTGTCGATGGGCGGCTACGTGGCCGGTCCTGGCGGTGTAGCGGCGCGCATGACACGTCGCCCGCTGCTGGTGCACGAACAGAATCGCGTCGCCGGTTTCACCAATCGCAAGCTCGCCAGCCATGCGCAGCGCGTGCTCGCCGGTTTCAGCGATGCGCTGCCCAATGCCGAATGGGTGGGCAATCCCGTGCGTGGCGCCATTGCTGCGTTGCCGTCGCCGCGCGAGCGCATGGGTGGCCGCAGTGGACGTCCGCGTCTGCTGGTGCTGGGCGGCAGTCTCGGCGCGCGTGCATTGAATATCGCCTTGCCGCAGGCGCTGGCGCTGATGTCGCCGTCGCAGCGACCCGAGGTGCTGCACCAGTGCGGCAACCGCGGCATCGATGAAGCGCGCGCGGCCTATGCGAAAGCGGGCGTGGAAGCGCAGATCGTGCCCTTCATCGAAGACATGGCCGGCACCTACGCATGGGCGGATCTCGCCGTGTGCCGCGCCGGTGCGCTGACCCTGGCCGAGCTGACGGCTGCCGGTCTCGGCGCCGTGCTCGTGCCGTTCCCTTATGCGGTGGACGACCACCAGACCCGCAATGCGGAGGCGCTGGTCGCCGCGCATGCGGCCGAGTTGATGCAGGAGAAGGACCTGGACGTACAGCAGTTGGCGCAACGCCTGGAAGCGTTGCTGGATAACCGCGAGCGCATGATCGCGATGGCCGAGGCCGCGCGCACGCTGGCCAAGCCCGATGCCGCGGATGTGATCGCACGCGCCTGCATGGAGGTGGCCGCATGACGCCGCGTCGCCTGCTCGCGCACGAAGACCTGATGACCACCTTCCGCCGCGTGCACTTCATCGGCATCGGTGGCGTGGGCATGAGCGGCATCGCCGAAGTGCTGCACAACCTCGGCTATGCCGTGTCCGGCTCCGATCGCTCCAACTCGCCGACCGCACAGCGCCTGGCCAGCCTTGGCATCGTGGTGCACATGGGTCACGCTGCCGAGCACATCGGCGATGCCGACGTGGTGGTCACGTCCAGCGCCATCAAGGCCGACAATCCGGAACTGCAGGCCGCGCGTGCCGCGCGCATCCCGGTGGTGCCGCGTGCCGAGATGCTGGGCGAGCTGATGCGTTTCCGTCGCGGCATCGCCATCGCCGGCACGCACGGCAAGACCACCACCACCAGTCTCGCCGCCAGTGTGCTGGCCGAGGCGAACTACGATCCGACCTTCGTGATCGGCGGCCAGCTCAATGCGGCCGGCGCCAATGCGCGACTGGGTACGGGCCAGTACATCGTGGCCGAAGCCGATGAGTCGGATGGTTCGTTCCTGATGCTGTCGCCGGTGATCGCCGCGATCACCAATATCGACGCGGATCATCTGGAGAACTACAACAACGATTTCGCGCAGGTGAAGAAGGCCTTCGACGATTTCCTGCACCGCCTGCCGTTCTACGGCCTGGCCGTGCTGTGCGTCGACGATCCGGAAGTCGCCGCGCTGGCGAAGTCGACCACGCGCCGCGTGATGACTTACGGCATCGACACGCAGGACGCCGACGTGCGCGCGAGCAATCTTTCGCAGCACGGTTTCGAAATGCACTTCGACCTGTGGCTGCCGGGTCGCAACGAAGCCCTGCACGTGAAGTTGAACCTGCCGGGCCGCCACAACGTGCTCAACGCGCTGGCCGCCGCCACCATCGGCTGGCAGCTGGGCGTGGAAGCCGAAGCGATTGCGCGCGCGCTGGAAGCGTTCCAGGGCGTGGGTCGCCGTTTCCATCGCCGCGGCGAGATCGCGCTGGACCAGGGCAACGTCCTGCTGGTCGACGACTACGGCCATCACCCGCGCGAACTCGCGGCCGTGTTCGCTGCCGCACGCGGCGGCTGGCCGGATCGCCGCCTGGTGGTCGGTTTCCAGCCGCATCGCTATAGCCGCACGCGCGATCTGCTCGACGACTTCGCCAACGTGCTCGCCGAAGCCGACGTGCTGGTGCTGACGGAAATCTATGCGGCCGGCGAAGCGCCGATCACGGGCGCCGACGGCCGTGCGCTGGCCCGTGCCGTGCGCGCACGCGGCAAGGTCGATCCGGTGCTGATCGATCACCCGCGCGATTTCAAGGAAACGCTGCCCGCGCTACTGCGCGACGGCGATTTGTTGCTGCTGCTTGGCGCCGGCGATATCGGCGCTGCGGCGGTGGAGCTGGCCAACGCCGGTCATCTGAGGACGAACAAGTGAGCAAGACGATCACCGATCCCGCACAGTTTGGCCGCGTCGCCGTCGTCATGGGCGGCAGCTCGGCCGAGCGCGAGGTCTCGCTGGACTCCGGTCGCAACGTGCTCGCGGCGCTGCAGGCGCGCGGCGTCGATGCGCATGCCATCGATGGCATCCCGGCATTGCTCGACGCGGTGCGTGCGGGTCACTTCGCCCGCGTGTTCAATATTCTCCACGGCGGTGGCGGCGAGAACGGCGAGCTGCAGGGTGCACTGCAGTCGCTGCGCGTGCCGTTCACCGGCTCGGGCGTGCTGGGCTCCGCGCTGTCGCTGGACAAGATTCGCGCCAAGCTGGTGTGGCAGGCGATCGGCCTGCCCACGCCGAAGTTCAAGGCGCTGCCGCGCGGCGCCGACGTGCATGCCGCTGCGCGTGAGATCGGTTTCCCGCTGATCGTGAAGCCCGCCTGGGAAGGTTCCAGCGTCGGCGTCTCGCGCGTGTTCAAGGAAGAAGACCTCGACGAGGCCGTGGCGCTGGCCCAGCGCTATCCCGGCGACATGCTGATGGAAACGCTGATCGAGGGCGGCGAGTACACCGTCGGCGTGCTCGATCGTCAGGTGCTGGCCACCATCAACATCGTGCCCAAGGGCGAGTACTACGACTACAACGCCAAGTACATCGCCGAAGACACGCAGTACATCTGCCCCGGCCTGCGCGGCGACGACGAGCGCGAGATGCAGGAACTGGCGCTGCGCGCGTTCGATGCGCTGGCGTGTTCCGGTTGGGGTCGCGTGGACGTTATGCGCGACAAGCAGGGCCGCAACTGGCTGCTGGAAGTGAACACGGCGCCGGGCATGACGTCGCATTCGCTGGTGCCCAAGGCGGCCGCCGTCGCGGGCATCGACTACCAGACGCTGTGCTGGCGCGTGTTGGAAACGAGCTTCCGGGAGGGCGTGTGAGGGGAACCGTCCGCCTCGTTGCCTGGGTTTTGGCCATCGCGCTCGTGGCGCTGCCGATTGTCGGCGTGCTGCGCGGATGGTTTGCGGCCAATCGTTGGCCGGTGACCCAGTTGATGGTGCAAGCCGAGTTCAAGCATGTCACCGAGGACTCGCTCCGTTCGGTGGTGATGCCGCGCCTCGGCAAGGGGTTCTTTGCGCTCGATCTCGATGGCGTGCAAAAGGCGGTGGCCGCGTTGCCGTGGGTGGAGTCGGTGGAAGCACGCAAGCGCTGGCCCGACACGCTGATCCTGCGCATCTACGAGCGCCAGCCGTTTGCGCGCTGGAACGAAAAGCAGTTGATCAGCCGCCAGGGACTGGTGTTCGACGTGCCCGATGTTTCGGCGAACACCGATCTGCCCGACCTGCGCGGTCCGGACGCGCGGCTGGCGGAAGTGGTGAGCTTCTACGCGGAAACGCAAAAGGCGTTCACCAACACGAAACTGAAAATCACCGGCGTCTCGCTCACCGAGCGTGGCAGCTGGAGTCTGACCACCAGCAGCGGCGCGCAGATCGTCATCGGCGATCGCGACCAGGCAGGCCGTCGCCTGCGCCGCTTCCTGGACGTCTACCCCCAATTGATGGCGGGCCATAGCGATGGCTTCGCCTATGCCGATCTTCGATATACCAATGGATTTGCCGTTCGATGGCCGCCCCAGGCGAACACCGTGAACGCTGGAGGCTCACCCCGCACATGAAGACCAAGAACGACAAGCAACTAGTCGTCGGCCTCGACATCGGCACCTCGAAAGTGGTGGCGATCGTGGGCGAGTACGAGCCTGGCGAACCGATCGAAGTGATCGGTATCGGCACCCATGTGTCGCGCGGCATGAAGCGCGGTTCGGTGGTCGATATCGAATCGACGGTGCACTCCATCCAGCGCGCCGTGGAAGAGGCCGAGCTGATGGCAGGCTGCGATATCCGCTCGGTCTACGCCTCCATTTCCGGCAGTCACCTGGAAACCAAGAACTCCCACGGCACCGCCGCGATCCGCGATCGCGAAGTGACCCCGGGCGACCTGGAGCAGGTACTGGAAGCGGCCAGCGCAGTCGCCATTCCGGCGGACCGCAAGGTGCTCTACAAGGAATCGCAGGAATACCGCATCGACGGCCAGGATGGCATCCGCTCGCCGGTAGGCATGAGCGGTGTGCGCCTGGAAGCGAGCGTGCATCTGGTCACCGGTGCCGCTGCGGCCGTGCAGAACATCAGCAAGTGCATCCAGCGTTGCGGCCTTACCGTGGATGAGCTGGTGCCGTCCGCCGTGGCCAGCGCCAAGTCCGTACTGACCGACGATGAGCGCGAGCTGGGCGTGTGCCTGGTGGACATCGGCGCCGGTACCACCGACATCGCCATCTACACGCAGGGTGCGATCCGCTACACCAAGTCGCTGCCGGTGGGCGGCGACCAGGTGACCAACGACATCGCCTACGGCGTGCACACGCCGACCGCGCATGCCGAGGAAATCAAGATCAAGTACGCCTGCGCGCTGGCGCAGCTGGCGCATGCCGAGGAAACCATCCAGGTGCCGAGCGTGGGCGACCGTCCGCCGCGCCGCCTGGCGCGCCAGTCGCTGGCGCAGTCGGTGCAGGCGCGCTACGAGGAAATCTTCGAGATGGTGCAGGACGAGCTGCGTCGCTCCGGCTACGAAAGCCTGGTGGCGGCCGGCGTGGTGCTCACCGGCGGTGCCTCGCGCATGGAAGGTGCGCTGGAGCTGGCCGAGGAGATCTTCCACAAGATGGTGCGCGTGGGCGTGCCGCAACACGTCAGTGGCCTGGGCGAAGTGGTCGCCAATCCGCTGCATTCCACCGGCGTGGGCCTGCTGTTGCACGGCGCGCGCTCGGGCGGCATGCGCGTGAGCGGCCCGTCCGGCGGCAGCGTCGGCGGACTGGTGGACAAGTTGCGCGGCTGGATCACCAAGAATTTTTAATTGGGCAGGGCATGAAGCCTGGCCTAGGACGAATGGATGTTCGTCCGCCACCTCGGGGCGACAGGAACGTCAGCACCCGCGGTTACAACGACAACGATGCTCTACGGAGGACGGGAAATGTTTGAACTCATCGAAAAACTCGCACCCAATGCAGTAATCAAGGTCATCGGCGTGGGCGGCGGCGGCGGCAATGCCGTGGCACACATGCTCAATGCAAACATCGAAGGCGTCGAGTTCGTCGTCGCCAATACCGATTCGCAGGCCATGAAGAGCTGCGGCTCGCGCACGCACCTGCAGCTCGGCGCCAACGTCACCAAGGGTCTGGGTGCCGGCGCCAACCCGGAAGTGGGCCGTCAGGCCGCACTGGAAGACCGCGAGCGCATCGAGGAAATGCTCGAAGGCGCGGACATGGTCTTCATCACCGCCGGCATGGGCGGCGGTACCGGCACGGGCGCAGCCCCGGTGGTGGCCCAGCTCGCCAAGGAAAAGGGCATCCTGACGGTCGCGGTGGTCACCAAGCCGTTCCCGTTCGAAGGTCGCCGCCGCATGCAGGTCGCCGCCAAGGGCATCGAAGACCTGTCGCAGCACGTCGATTCGCTGATCACGGTGCCGAACGAGAAGCTGCTGTCGGTGCTCGGTCGAGAAGTGACGCTTCTTAATGCGTTCAAGGCCGCCAACGACGTGCTGCTCGGCGCCGTGCAGGGCATTGCCGACCTGATCACCGCCCCGGGCCTGATCAACGTCGACTTTGCCGACGTGCGCACGGTGATGTCCGAAATGGGCATGGCGATGATGGGTTCGGGCACCGCCCGTGGCGACGACCGCGCCCAGGCCGCTGCCGAGGCCGCGATCAACAACCCGCTGCTGGAAGACGTCAATCTCAACGGCGCCTGCGGCATCCTGGTCAACGTCACCGCCGGTCCGAACCTGACCATGCGCGAATTCGACGAGATCGGCCGCATCATCCACGACTTCGCCAGCGAAGACGCCACGGTGGTGATGGGTACCTCGCTCGATCCGGAAATGCAGGACGACGTGCGCGTCACGGTGGTGGCCACCGGCCTCAACCGCGCGTCCGACCTCCGCCAGCCGCAGCGTCCGATGGTCGCCCAGCACGTGGAGATGCGTCAGCGTCCGCGTCCGGTGGTGCTGCGTACCGGCACCGGCAACGAAGTGGTCGACTACGCCCAGCCGGAAGTCACCACCAGCAGCCGCGTCGACACCGGTGGCCCGGCCAAGAGCGCCGATCCGAGCTTCGATTACCTCGACATCCCGGCGTTCCTGCGCCGCCAGGCGGACTGAACAAACTGACTGGGCAAATAATTTGAAGAAAAATTGAACAAATCGCCGGTTTCACTTGTCAGTAACGAATCGCGCTTGGGAACCGTCCTGACGGAACCCATGTTCGAGTCCGCTCTCCGCCCCCAGGGGCGGTCGGTGGTTTAACTGACGCCGTGCCGGTGCTCGTTCTTGAAGATGTAGGGCCATGCCTCATGGATGGGCATGACCGGCCAGGAAATGATTTTCTGGCCCGGTCCGACGCCCCGAGACCGGATCCCGTCCCGGTCCGGGGCGTTGCGCTTCAGTTAAATCATTGAAAGTACTTGGGAAAATGCTGATCACCCCATGAATGGTTTGCATTCATGAATGAAAGGAGCATGAAAGGGTGAACAGTGTGTGTGGCGCGGATCGCCTTTTCACAGGTTAAGACTGTGTTAGCATCCGTACCCTAATTTGGCTGCTGCCCCTTACAGGTACCAAAAAAATGATCAAGCAGCGTACGCTCAAGAACATCATTCGCGCCACCGGCGTCGGTCTGCATACCGGCGACAAGGTGTACATGACGCTTCGCCCCGCTGCCCCGAATACGGGCATCGTGTTCCGCCGTACCGATCTCAATCCGCCGGTCGAAATCTACGCACGTCCCGACAATGTCGGCGATACCCGCCTGTCGACCACCCTGGTCAACGGCGATGTGCGTGTTTCCACCGTGGAACATCTGCTCTCTGCCATGGCCGGTCTGGGCATCGACAACGCCTATGTGGACCTTTCCGCGCCGGAAGTGCCGATCATGGACGGCAGCGCCGGTCCCTTCGTATTCCTGCTGCAGTCGGCCGGCATCGAAGAGCAGAACGTCGCCAAGCGCTTCATTCGCATCAAGAAGCCGATCAAGGTGCAGGATGGCGACAAGTGGGCGAGCTTTGAGCCGTTCGAAGGCTTCAAGGTCGGTTTCTCGATCGAGTTCAACCACCCGATCATCAGCAAGCGCACCTCGCGCGCCGAAATCGATTTCTCCACCACCTCATTCGTGAAGGAAGTGAGCCGCGCTCGCACCTTCGGTTTCATGCGTGACATCGAAATGCTGCGCGAACACAACCTCGCGCTGGGCGGTTCGATGGACAACGCCGTGGTGCTCGACGACTACCGCGTGCTCAACGAAGACGGCCTCCGCTACGAGGACGAGTTCGTCAAGCACAAGATCCTCGATGCGATCGGCGACCTGTACCTGCTCGGCCACAGCCTGGTCGGTGCCTACTACGCCCACAAGTCGGGCCACGAGCTCAACAACAAGCTCCTGCGCACCCTGATGGCCGATGCCTCGGCCTGGGAAGAGGTCAGCTTCGCGGACGATCCGGCCACCTCGCCGATCTCCTACGCCCACCCGGCACAGGCGATCTGATCGCCCGGCGGTCGTAAGTCCTCGACAAACCTGAACAAAGAATTGAGCCGCGTCCTAAAGACGCGGCTTTTCTTTTTGTGATACATCTAGCGCTTTCCACTGGCAGCTGTTCACGCTCTGATGACATTGTGGTCTATCAGGTCCGTGGGGGCATGGTATAAACCCGTCAGCGCCGACCGAAGGGCCGGTGTCAGGGAAGATCGTCAATGCGGTAACCCGGAGCCCAGCGTCAGTGGATGGGGTCGGATCAGGAATCAGAAATTTCGGCGATGGACGCCAGCTCAAGGAACAGTTCCCGTAATTCGGGGTCTGTGGTTGAGGCCGCGGCGGCTCTCAGGTGAGAGGCGGCGGCTGGCGAAAGCGGTTTTGACCGATCCGGCACGATTTCTGTCGGTGGTTGGGGGGCCACTTTCACGGTAACTGAACTGGCGTACGTGCCTACCGCACGTGCGGTCGAGAGGATTTGCGTCTGGAGAAGGCGCAGCCTGGCGGCCAGAGCCGGCGAGGGAGCCAGAAAAACGAGGCGTCCGTCTTTCAGGTTGGCAAAGCGAACCTGTTCGCGGAGTGGTGACGGTAACGTCTGGCGCAGTGCGCGATCCAAAGCATCCAGCTCACGGGCTTTCCGGGCCAGTGAGGCAATGGGGCCGAATTCGGTAATGGCCGTGAGGCCGGAACCGGAGCGGCGATAGGGCTTACGGTCATCGCGCTGCATGGGTGCCGACATCTTCTGACGTAAACAACATGCAAATCATACTTGTGTCCCGCACCAAAAAGGTGCCGAAAACCTGGAATCTCGCCGATCGGCGCCTGCGCTTACGCCTGTTCGGCGCGGCAGCGGCGGCCATCCTGGCGTGTGCGGGACTGGGCGGTGCGGTCGCCATGGTGGTGTCCAGTCCGCACGACCGGGCGCTGTCGGAAATTCGCCGCCTGCGCCAACAGGTGCAGCAGCAGAACGAGCAACTTGCCGGCGTGCGCAAGGACGCCCAGCGCGATATCGACGCCTTGGCGGTCAAGCTGGGCCAGCTGCAGGCGCAGTCCACCCGTTTGAATGCCCTTGGCGAGCGCCTGACCCAGGTCGGCAAGCTGGACGATGGCGAATTCAACTTCGACGAACAGCCGGCCGTGGGCGGTGTGGAAGACTCGACCGACAGCGGCTACTCCCTCCCGCTGAACCTCGATAGCAGCATCAACCAGCTGGCCAGCCAGTTCGACAGCCAGCAGGCGCAGCTTTCCGCGCTGCAGAGCCTGTTGTTGGATGCAAAGATCGAATCCAATCTCAAGCCCACCGGGATGCCGGTCGAAGGCTATATTTCCTCGTATTTCGGTGGCCGCCCGGACCCGTTCAGCGGGCATAGCGCGTATCACACCGGTCTGGACATCTCCGCGCCCAAGGGTACGCCGGTGCATGCCGTGGCCGAGGGCATGGTCACTTACGCGGGTGATCGCACGGGCTACGGCGAGGTCATCGAGATCGACCATGGCAATGGCTACATGACCCGCTACGCCCACAACAGCCGGCTGGACGTCACCCCCGGTCAGCGCGTGCACGTCGGCGATGTGGTCTCCGAGGCGGGCTCGACCGGCCGCTCTACAGGTTCCCACGTGCATTTCGAGGTTTGGTACAAGGGCCGCGTGGTCAATCCGCTGGCTTTCGTGAAGAACCATCGCTGAGCGCCCGGCCGCGGCGCCCTTGAAAGCCTTTCGGCGTGCCGCCACTCCTTCAGCGGGACGATGATGGGGGAGTCTGTGGCAGTGCACCCTGAGGGGTGCCGTCTGTCGCGGTGCCGGCGCATGAGCGCGATGGGCACGGCGTTTGGGATAGCCCGCCGACCCTAGTATCATCAATCCTTTCGTCCTGCCTGGATTTTCCGGGCGGGCGGTTCATGAATCTTAGATCCGGAAGATCGATGCTCAATCGTGCCCTGACGAGCCTTTTCGGTAGCCGCAACGAACGCGTGCTGCGCCAGCTCTCCAAGAATGTCGCGCGCATCAATGCGCTGGAACCCGAGTTCGAGAAGCTGAGCGACGAGGCGCTGCGCGCCAAGACCGAGGAGTTCAAGCAGCGTGTCGCCGGAGGCGAGTCGCTGGACAAGCTGCTGCCGGAGGCGTTCGCCGTCGTGCGCGAGGGCGCCAAGCGCGTGCTCGGCATGCGCCACTACGACGTGCAGCTGATCGGTGGCATGGTGCTGCATTCGGGCCGTATCGCCGAAATGCGCACGGGCGAAGGCAAGACCCTGGTCGGTACGTTGCCGGTGTACCTCAACGCCCTGGAAGGCAAGGGCGTGCACGTCGTCACCGTGAACGATTACCTGGCCCGCCGCGACTCGGCACAGATGGGCAAGCTGTATGGCTTCCTCGGCCTGAGCACCGGTGTGGTCTGGCCGGGCATGGATCACTCCGACAAGCATGTGGCTTATTCGGCCGACATCACCTACGGCACCAACAACGAATTCGGCTTCGACTACCTGCGCGACAACATGGCGCTCAGCAAGGACCAGCGCTACCAGCGCGGCCTGCATTACGCCATCGTCGACGAAGTGGACTCCATCCTGATCGACGAAGCGCGCACGCCGCTGATCATCTCCGGTCCCGCTGAGGATTCGCCGCAGCTGTACCTGGCGGTGAACAAGATCGTGCCGAAGATGATCCGTCAGGAGAAGGAAGACACCGCCGGCGATTACTTCGTCGACGAGAAGCAGAAGCAGGTGCACCTGTCCGAAGAGGGCATGTCGCATGCGGACGAACTGCTGCGCCAGGCCGGTGTGATCGATGCCGACAGCGGCCTGTACGACTCCAAGAATCTGGCCGTCGTGCATCACTTGAATGCCGCGCTGCGCGCCAACGCGATCTATCACCGCGACGTCGACTACATCGTGCGCGACGGCGAAGTGATCATCGTAGACGAGTTCACCGGCCGTACGCTGGCGGGCCGTCGCTGGTCCGACGGTTTGCATCAGGCGGTGGAAGCGAAGGAAGGCGTGCCGATCCAGCGCGAGAACCAGACGCTCGCCACGATCACCTTCCAGAACCTGTTCCGCATGTACAAGAAGCTGGCCGGCATGACCGGTACGGCCGATACGGAAGCCTACGAATTCCAGCAGATCTACGGCCTGGAAGTGGTGGTGATTCCCACCCACAAGCCGATGATCCGCCAGGACAACGCCGACATGGTGTTCCTCGTCCAGCAGGCGAAGTACCGCGCCGTGATCGAGGACATCAAGGATTGCCACAAGCGCGGCCAGCCGGTGCTGGTGGGTACCACCTCGATCGAAGTGTCCGAGTTGCTGTCGGACCTGCTGCGCAAGGAAAAGATCGCGCACGAGGTGCTCAACGCCAAGCAGCATGAGCGCGAAGCGCACATCGTGGCGCAGGCCGGTGCGCCCGGTTCGGTCACCATCGCCACCAACATGGCCGGTCGCGGTACCGACATCGTGCTGGGCGGCAGCCTGGAAGCGGCGCTTGCGCTGCTGCCGGAAGACGCCAGCGACGCCGACCGCACCAAGGCCAAGGCCGAGTGGAAGAAGCGCCACGAGATGGTGCTCGCCGCTGGCGGCCTGCATATCGTGGGCACCGAACGCCACGAGTCGCGCCGTATCGACAACCAGCTGCGCGGCCGTTCGGGCCGCCAGGGCGACCCGGGCTCCTCGCGCTTCTACCTGTCGCTGGAAGACAACCTGCTGCGCATCTTTGCGGGCGACTGGGTCGGTCGCTGGATGCGCATGTTCGGCATGAAGGAAGAAGACGCGCTGGAAGACCGCATGGTCAGCCGCCAGATCGAAAAGGCGCAGCGCAAGGTCGAGCAGCACAACTTCGACATCCGCAAGCACCTGCTCGAATTCGACGACGTCGCCAACGACCAGCGCAAGGTGATCTACAGCCAGCGCGACGAGTTGCTGGTGGTGGACGATGTGTCCGAGACCATTGCCGACATTCGCGATGACGTGGTGAGCGATGTGGTGCATCGTCACGTGCCGGCCGACAGCATCGACGACCAGTGGGATATCGCCGGCCTGGACCGCGAGCTGGAAAGCGAATTCGGCCTGTCGCTCGACCTGCAGGCATGGATCGAGCAGCAGCACGAGATCGACGACAAGATGATCCTCGAGCACGTGCGCCAGGCGGTCGAGCAGCTGTTCAAGGCGAAGGAACAGCAGATGGGCGCCGACACCATGCGCCAGCTCGAGAAGCACATCATGCTCAGCGTGGTGGACAACGCCTGGAAGGAACACCTGGCGAGCATGGATTACCTGCGCCAGGGCATCTATCTGCGCGGCTATGCGCAGAAGCAGCCCAAGCAGGAGTTCAAGCGCGAATCGTTCGAATTGTTCTCCAGCATGCTCGATCGCATCAAGACCGAAGTGGTGCAGATGCTGGCGCGCGTGCGCGTGCGCAGCGAGGAAGAAGTCGCCGCGATGGAAGCCGAACAGCAGCGCATGGCCGAGCGCCTGCAGCGACAGATGCTGGCGAGCGGTGGCGGCGCTCCGGTAGCGGCACTCGGTGCCGATGCCGAAGCAGTGGCTGCCGGCAGCATGTCCGCACCGGCGGGCGCGCAGCAGGACGGTCCGCGTGTCGGTCGCAACGACCCGTGTCCGTGCGGTTCCGGCAAGAAGTACAAGCACTGCCACGGTCAGCTCAGCTGACAAGAAAAAACCCCGCCGAGGCGGGGTTTTTTTTTGGCCTGGATTTTCTTTTCTGTAGGAGCGCACCCTGTGCGCGACAACCTACGGAGCGAAACCGTTGCGACGCCGCGGTCGCGCACAGGGTGCGCTCCTACAGCTCAATCGCCGCCAGGAATCTTCTTCCGATAAGGCTCCGCATCCACCGCGATGTACTGCAGCTCTTCCGTATCCAGGCGCAGCGCCGTGAGCTGGCCGCCCCAGACGCAACCGGTATCGATGGCGTGGATGCCGATACCGGCGAAGCGACCCAGCGCCGACCAGTGGCCGCAGACGATGCGCGTCTCGCGCCGGCGCATGCCGGGTACTTCGAACCAGGGATACATGCCGGGTTTCTGCGTGCCCGGGATGCCCTTGCTCTCGAAATCGATGCGGCCCTGGATATCGCAGTAGCGCATGCGCGTGAGCGTGTTGATGGAGGCGCGCATGCGTTCGATCCCCTGCAGGCGGCTGTTCCACGCCGCGGGGCGATTGCCGAACAGGTTCTTCAGTAGCCGCGGATGGCGCGGACCGCCGAGCTCGCGCTCGACTTCCTGTGCCGAGCGCTGCGCCTGGCGCAGCGTCCACATCGGCGCGAGGCCCGCGTGGACCATGGTCCAGTTGAGCTGTTCGTCGTGATGCAGCAGTTTCTGCGAACGCAGCCATTCCATCAGCACGGGCGCGTCATCCGCGAACAGCACTTCGCGCAGCTCGGGATTCACCTTGGACTGCGCTTCGGGTCGTCGCTGCGCGATGGCGAGCAGGCTCAGGTCGTGGTTGCCCAGCGTGACGATGGATTGCTCGCGCAGGCCGTGGATCAGCCGCAGCGTTTGCAGCGACTGCCCGCCACGATTGACCAGGTCGCCGCAAAACCACAGCCGGTCGGCGGCGGGATCGAAGCGGATCTTGTCGAGCAGGCGTTGAAGTTCGGGAAGGCAGCCCTGCACATCACCGATTGCGTACGTAGCCATCAGTGCAGGGTACGCGGAATCGACAGAGTGAACGGCGGGATCGCGGCTTCGAATTCGGTGCCGTCGTCGGCCACCATCTGGTAGCTGCCCTGCATGACGCCCACCGAGGTCTCCAGCACCGCGCCCGAGGTGTACTCGTATTCGTCGCCCGGGCGAATCCACGGCTGCTCGCCGACCACGCCTTCGCCGCTGACTTCTTCGATCTTGCCGTTGGCGTCGGTGATGATCCAGTGACGCGTCAACAGGCGCGCGGGCATGTCGCCAGCGTTGTGCAGCGTGATCGTGTAGGCGAAAACATAGCGGTTGTCGCCGGGACGGGATTGGTCGGGGACAAAGCGGGGTTCGACCTGCACGTCGATCGTGTAGGAAGATCTTTCATTCATGGCCCGATTGTACGGGTTGTGGAGGCGCATGGGTAAAGCCCGCGGGCGCCACCTGATCTGCGGATGCGGGCCGGCGCCCGCGTTTGCTCAGCCCTGCGGCACGCGGGCGAGACGAACGTAGTCCTGAGGCGACAGCGTTTCGGCGCGGGCCTTGGGGTCGACATCGGCGGCCATGATCGCGCTGCTGTCCATCACGTTCTTGAGCGCATTGCTCAGCGTCTTGCGGCGCTGCGCGAAGGCGGCCTTCACGATGGCGTGAATGCGTTCGGGATCGGCATCGGGCAGCTGGTCGGGACCCAGCGGCACCAGTCGCACGACGGCCGAGTCCACCTTCGGCGGCGGCCGGAAGGCGCCGGGCGGCACCACGAACAGCGGCTCGACGCGGCAGACCAGCTGCAGCATCACCGACAGTCGCCCATAGACCTTGCTGCCGGGCTCCGCCGCCATGCGGTCCACCACTTCCTTCTGCAGCATGAAGTGCATGTCCTGGATGGCCTTGGCGTGCTCCACGCAATGGAACAGGATCGGGCTGGAGATGTAATACGGCAGGTTGCCCGCCACGCGCAGGCGCTCCACGCCGTGGCGATGCGCCAGTGCGGTGAAATCCACTTTCAGCACGTCCGAATGGATGATGCTCAGCTCGCCCACGCTGGCGGCGCGCGCCTGCAGGCCGGGAATCAGATCCGTGTCCAGCTCGATCGCGGTGAGCTTGCCCGCGGCGGCGAGCAGCGGCAGCGTCAGTGCTCCTTCGCCCGGGCCGATCTCCACCACGAAATCATCCGCGCGCGGCGAGATCGCGCTGACGATGCGCTCGATATAGCGCTTCTCGTGCAGGAAGTGCTGGCCGAAACTTTTCTTGGGGCGGGCGTTCATGGGTGTCCTTGCGCGATGGCGCGTCGAGCGACCAGCTCGAGCGCCATCGTGGTTGCTGCGATCAGGCTGGCCGGATCCGCGCGGCCGGTGCCGGCGAGATCGAGCGCCGTGCCGTGGTCGACGGAGGTGCGGATGAAGGGCAGGCCCAGGGTGAGGTTCACCGTGCGGTCGAACGCTTCGCTTTTCAGTACCGGCAGCGCCTGGTCGTGGTACATCGCCAGCACCGCGTCGTAGCGTTCGCGCAGCGCCGGCACAAAGGCGGTATCCGCGGGCAATGGACCGAGCAGATGCATGCCCTCGGCGCGCAGCGCATCGAGCGTGGGAATGATGGTGTCCAGTTCTTCGCGACCGAGATGACCGCCTTCGCCTGCATGCGGATTGAGGCCAAGCACCGCGATGCGCGGTTCGGACAGGGCGAATTTTTCCCGCAGCTCGCGATGCACGATGCGCAGCACGCGCACCAGCGTGTCGCGCGTGATCGCTGCCGGCACGGCCGCTAGCGGCAGATGCGTGGTGGCCAGCGACACCCGCAGCTCGGGGCTGGCCAGCATCATCACCACGTCGGCCTGCGCGCGCTCGGCAAAAAATTCCGTGTGGCCGCTGAAGGGGATGCCGGCCTCGTTGATCGAGGATTTCTGCAGGGGCGCGGTGACGATGGCGGCGTAACGGCCCTGCATGCATCCATCGGCGGCCTCGGCGAGCGTGGCGAGCACGTGCCTGGCATTGGCCGGATCGGGCGCGCCGGGGGTCTCGGTGGTGCCGAGTGGCATGTGCTTCACGCGCAATTGCCCGGGCGTGCGCTGGGCAATATCGCTGCCGTCGTCGTCGATCAGTTCGATGGACTGGCCGCAGCGCTGAGCGGCACGCTGCAGCAGCGCGCGATCGGTGACCGCAACGAAATTGGCCGCCAGCGGAGTGGCGGCCAATCGGATGATGAGCTCGGGCCCGATCCCCGCTGGCTCACCTGCGGTGATGGCCAGTCGGGGCAGGGTCTGGGTGTTCAATGCGGCCTCAGGACGACTTCTGGCTCGGCTGCTGCTCGTTGGGATCGCGCAGCTCGGGCACCAGGATGTTCACGTAGGCACCGGAACGCATGTCGCGCAGGTAGTCGTCGTAAGCCTGCTCCGCCTTGCGGTTGCCGATGGCCTGGCGGGCCTGGTTGCGCTCCAGTTCGTCCGTGCGGTCGCTCTGGCGGCTGCCCAGGCGCTCCAGGATGTGCCAGCCGGCTTCGCTCTGGAACGGGGGCGCGATCTGGTCGTCCTTCAGCTCACCCAGGTGCTGGGCGATGGTGGAGCCCCAGTCGTTCTGCATGAACCAGCCCATGTCGCCGCCATTGTTGGCGGTGGTGTCGTCCTTGGAGTTCTCCTTCGCCAGCTTGGCGAAGTCCTCATGCTTGTTGACGATGCGGTTGTAGATGTCCTCGGCCTTCTGGCGGGCCTGCTCCGGCGTCAGCAGTTCGCTGGGGCGGATGAGGATCTGGCGGGCATGGAATTCCTGCACTACCTGACGGCTGGGGGCGCGCTGCTCCTCCAGCTTCAGGATGTGGAAGCCGGTCGGCCCGCGCAGGGCCGGGCTGACTTCGCCGGGCTTCATGGTGCCCACGGCGTCGGCGAAAGCAGGCGGAATCTCATCCATTCGGCGCCAGCCGAGGTCGCCACCCTCGAGGGCGTCCTGCGCATCGGAGTAGCGGATGGCCGCGGCGTGGAAATCCATGCCGCCCTTGATCGCGTCGATCGCCTGGGTGGCCTTGTCCTGGGCCGCCTTGATGTCGGCGGCGCTGGCGCCGGCCGGCAGGCTCACCTGGATGTGCGCCAGATGCACTTCGCCCGCCTTGTAGGAGGGGCTGGCCAGCATGTTGTTGATTTCGCTGTCGGTGATGCTCACCTGGTCGCGAACCACGCTGTCGTGCAGGCGCTGGGCCACGATCTGGTCGGACAGCTGGCGACGGAACGCAGCAAAGCTGTTGCCGTCGGCTTCCACGGCGGCGCGGAGCTGCTCGGCCGTCATGTGGTTCTGCTGGGCCACGGCGTTCACGGCCTGGTCGACGTCGGCATCGGAGACGCGGATGCCCTGGTCGTCGGCGCGCTGCACCTGCAGCTTCATCAGGATGAGACGGTCCAGCACCTGGCGACGGAGCACGTCGATCGGCGGCAACTGGCCGGGATTGCTGGCGTACTGCTGCTGGACCGAACGGACGGCCTCATTCAGCTCGCTCTGCAGGATCACACCCTCGTCCACCACCGCCACGATACGGTCGAGCGGCTGGTTGCCCTGGCCTGCGGCCTGGGGCAGCAGCTGGGCATAAGCGGGTAGGGCGGTCGCGGTGGCGACCGCGAGCAGGATTAACGCGAGGGGCTGCTTCATCAGTCCGGGGCCTTCGATCGCCGTGGGCGATAGGGAAGTTATTGATAACCAAGAATACCATTGCGGATGGCGTTTTCCGACTGGCCGGTGAAGCCACCCATGCCCTTGAACTCCACTTCGAACATGATCGCCGTGTTGGCCGAGCCCAGTGCGGTGGTGGTGTCGTAGGTATTGACGTAGTGGCGTGCCACCAGGCGCAGGGCCACGCAGCAGCTGTCGTGCTCCACGCCGGCCAGGGCCTCCACGGTCTTCTTGTCCAGCACCGAGTAGGTCCAGTGGCCGATCAGGCGCCAGCGGTCGGAGACGGGATAGACAATGGAAGCGTCGTATTGTTCCAGCAGCGGGGTTTTCTGGGCGAGCGTGCTGCCGGGGTTGCGGCGGTAGCGGTACGAGAAGTTGAGGATGCCGTCGCTCTTGATGCGCTTCTGCAGCGTGATGGCGCCCAGGTCGGTGAGACTCAGGGCCGGATTCCACTGGTACTGCGACATCAGCTTCCAGTCGTCGTTGAGCTGGGTGCTGAGATCGACGATGTAGTCGGAGCCCGACCAGTTGGTCGGTCCGGGGACCGTACTGTTGCTCCCTGGGATCTGCACTCGCTGCTGCGTCAGATAGCGGATCTGGCCGAAACTCGCGGACAACCGCTCCACGCCGTTGTCGTCCAGCAATCGCGTGGTCAGCATGGCGCTGAGATTGTTCGCATTCTCCTGGCGGTCGGCACCGGAGAAGGTGTTGGGCGTGAACAGCTCCCAGGTGTCGAACGACATCAGGTTGGTGTCGAACAGCGGCAGGTTGTTCTGGTTGCGGTACGGCACGTAGAGGTAATACAGCCGTGGTTCGAGCGTTTGCGTGTAGCTGGTGCCGAACAGCGAGGTGCTGCGGTCAAACACCAGGCCGCTGTCCACGCTGACGATAGGCAGCGAACGGCTGGGCGAGTTGTTGGTGAACGGCGAGGTCTCGCCGGAAGCAAGCGGGCCGTAGTAACCGTATTGCTGGGAGTTGCCGGTGAGGTCGTAGCCCGTATAGCGATAGGCCACGCGGGGCTTCACGAACCACGCTGCGCCACGGAAGTCGGCCTGGATATAGGGATACAGATCGAGGCGATTGCCCTCGATGGAGTCTTCCTTGCGGAACGCGACGGCTTCGGTGTTGGCGCCTACGTCCAGCCAGTTATTGAGCGGGTAGTCGACATTGAACGTCGCGCGCGGCCAGCGCTTGTACTGCACCACCGAGTCGGGCAGCGAGTAGTCAGCGTTCTGGTAGTAGTCGGCGCCGAGGCTGGCATTCCAATAGGCCTTGCCCCACCTGCCCGCACCGTTGATGTACGTATAGGACGCCAGCTGGCTGGTCGTGGTCGTATAGAAGTCGTTGCCGAAGTCGCGCAGGTAGTTGCGGTCCGACGCCAGGTTGATTCCCGCATTGAGCGACCACGGTCCATAGAGATGCGTGGTGTCGTAAAGCTTCAGCAGCCAGCGGTCGGTGCCCTTGGTGTTCTCGGTGCTGTCGGGGTCGTTCGCGCCGTGGTCGTTGGGCAGGAATTCGACGTTCACCTGTCCCGTGCTTCCCGGTACCAGGTAGCGGAACTCGCTCGCCAGCATCACGCCGCGATCCGTATAGATGCGCGGATCGAGCGTGGCGTCGTAGTTCGGCGCCAGGTTCAGGTAGTACGGCGCGCTCACCATGAAACCCGAGCGGCTGGAGTTGCCGATCGTGGGCGTCAGGAAGCCCGTCTTGCGATCGTCGTTGATCGGGAAGGTGAACGTGGGCAGCCAGAAGAACGGCACGTTGTACAGGTACATGGTGGCGTCGTGCGCCACGCCCTCGCCGGTTTCCTTGTCCATGCGGATGTCCTTGGCATGGATCTCCCACACGTGGTTGCCCACGTCGCAGGTGGAATAGGTCGCGTTGAAATAGCGGCTGCGCTGGTCATCCAGCGTCTGGCCCTGGGTGGCCACACCGTTGCCGCGATTGGTCAGCATTTGATACGCGACGTTGTCCGCGATACTGGTGCTGGCGTCCTGGTTGCCACGCATGTGATCGGACGAGACCAGCTGGCCGACTTCCTGGTAACGCACGTTGCCGCGCGCGTCGTAGTCGGTGGTGTCGTTGTTGTAGTCGGTGACGTCGGCCTGTATGCGCTGGTCGGCGCGATCCATCTTCACGTCGCCCTCCAGGTGGTAGACGCTCTGGTTGGAGCTGTCCACGCGCTGGGCGGTGACGTAGGTGTTGGAAGTGTCGCGGACCGAGCTGTCCTTGCTCATGGTCGGGTCGTAGAACGACAGCATCGCGTTCGCACGACACATGTTGTAGTTCACCGGCCGGGTCGGGCAGCGGTACGCACCCAGCGGGCAGTTGGAGACGGCCGGCGGCGCGCTGGGCTTGGGCGGATTGGGCTGGCTCGGCGCGGGCTGCGGCTCGGCAACAGACTGGGCCTCGACCGGGCTGCCGAACAGGGCAAGGGCAGCGGCGACCGCCAGCAGGCGGCGAGGGGGCAGGTGGCGCGAAGGCAGCTTGGGCGTCACGATGGCAGTCTGTCGGCTGGGAGGCTCGTAAAACTAGCAGAAAGGCCCCATCGGCGGCAGTTGGTCAGCGCACGCCGGCAGAAGGATTCAGCATGAGCGCCCGGAAATCGGGTCGCAGGGACCTGCGGGCTCAGGCTTCGAGCAACTCACCCACGTGCGCCGCCGCGCTGGTCGACAGGGCGAGCAGGTTGTAGCCGCCCTCCAGCGTCGATACCAAGCGGCCCTGCGCATGGGCGCGGGCCACGTCGACCAGGCGCTGGGTGATCCAGGCGTAATCCTCGCTGCCCAGCCGCAGGTCGGCCAGCGGATCGTTGCGGTGGGCGTCGAAGCCTGCCGAGATCAGCAGCAGCTGCGGCTTGAACGCGTGCAGCTTGGGGATCAGCGTGCTTTCCCACAGTTCGCGGAATTCGTAGGAACCGTCGCCGGGCGACAGCGGGGCGTTGACGATATTGCCCACGCCGCGTTCGTCGGCACGGCCGGTTTCCGGATACAGCGGCATCTGATGGCTGGAGATGAACAGCACGCGCGGCTCGCGGGCGAAGATGTCCTGCGTGCCGTTGCCGTGGTGGACGTCGAAATCGGCAATCGCCACGCGCTTGAGGCCATGCTCGGCGATGGCGTGGGCGGCGCCCACGGCGACATTGTTGAACAGGCAGAAGCCCATCGCGCGATCGGGCGTGGCGTGGTGTCCCGGCGGACGCACCGCGCAGAACGCCTGGCCGCCGTCGGCACCGAGCACGGCATCCACGGCGGCGACCACTGCACCGGCGGCGCGCAGTGCGGCCTGGGCCGAGCCCGGCGACATCAAGGTGTCTTCGTCGAGGCGAACCGTGCCTTCGTCCGGCGCGATGGCGAGGATGCGCTCGACATGTTCCGGCGTATGCACGCGCAGCAATTGCTCGCGGGTGGCGCGCGGGGCTTCCACCCGGTCGATGGCGGCGAAGCGGTCGTGGTCCAGCGCCTGCAGCACGGCGCGCAGGCGCGCCGGCGACTCGGGTTGGGCGGGGCCGGGATCGTGCTGCAGGCAGCTGGCGTGGGTATAGAGCCGCAGCATCGAGGGTTACGCCTGCGGTTTGCGACGGCGCTCGTGCTGCCACAGCACTTCGCCGTGGCCGCTGGCCCGGGCCAGCACGCGTGAGATCACGAACAGCAGGTCGGACAGGCGGTTCAGATAACGCTGCGCCTGCGGTCGCACTTCTTCCACGCGGCCGAGCGCTATCACCTCGCGCTCGGCGCGACGGCATACGGTGCGTGCCAGATGGCAGCACGACGCGGCCATGCCGCCGCCCGGCAGGATGAAATCCTTCAGCGGCGGCAGCGGATCGTTGAAGCCGTCGAGCACCTGTTCGAGGCGCTCGATGTCGGCGTCGTGCACCATCGCCATGCCAGGAATGCACAGCTCCCCGCCGAGATCGAACAGGTCGTGCTGCACCTGGGTCAGCGTTTCGCGCACCTCGTCGCCCACGCCATCGGAAGCCAGCACCATGCCGATGGTGCTGTTGAGTTCATCCACCGTGCCGTAGGCCGAAACACGCAGCGAATCCTTGGCGACGCGCGAACCGTCGCCCAGGCCGGTGCTGCCGTCGTCGCCCGTGCGGGTGTAGATCTTCGAGAGGCGGTTACCCATCGCGACGTTCCTATGCGATCAGCGCGACAGCTTGGACGAGTCGGCATGGCCAAGCATGCGCGACATCTGCACCACCAGGCCGTGGACCACCAGGCCCAGCGCCACATACAGCGCCGTGGTTTCGAGGAAGAAGCCGTACCAGTCGAACATGTTCTCGAACCATGCCGCGATGCTGCGCGGCTGCGGCACGGTGTTGCTCAGCCAGTAGTAGCTGCCGTTGGAGATCACGTAGCAGGCCAGCCAGCTCACCAGCACGGCGGCCACGGTGAGGCCGAGGCTCTGCGCATTCAGGCCCAGCTTGCGGCCAGCCAGCCAGCTGCCGCCGAACCACAGGCTGGCATAGGCGGGAACGAGGAACCAGTAAGCCGCCGAGACGCAGTAGTGGTCCCAGAAACTGATGCCCTGGTTGCTGATCACCAGGTAGTCGATCAGCACGGACTCGACCAGCAGCAGCGGCAACGCCCAGCGCACCGATCCGCGCAACCAGAAGCCGGCCAGGAAGAAGATGCCCCAGGAGGCGTCCCACACGTCGTGATGGAACAGCGAGAGATGAATGCGGGTTGCGGCCATCACCACGGCCAAGGCCAGGAAGATGCCTAGGCGCTGGGTCTGCGTCTTAGCCATGAGCTGCTCCAAAAGGGTCGCGTCGAATGCAAGGGCCAAGTCTATCGCAATTGGGCGGACGCCAGCCCGCTAGCCGTAGCGCGTATCATGCGGCGCCATGACGAATGCATCCCTTCAGGCCGGCGCCCGGCAGCCGGTACTCATCGTTGGCGGCGGCCTGGTAGGCGCCAGCCTGGCCATCGCGCTGGACGCGGCCGGCATCGAGGCCGTGATGGTGGAGGCTGCCGCGCCGCGCGTCGGCGACCAGCCCAGCTACGACGAACGCAACCTCGCGCTGGCCCGCGCCACCGTCAACGGCCTCGGCGCCATTGGCGTGTGGAAGCACGCGGCGGCCCAGGCCACGCCGATCCAGTACATCCATGTGACGCGCGCCGGCGATTTCGGCAGCGTGCAGATGGATGCGGCACGGCAGGGCGTGGATGCGCTGGGCTGGACGCTGCCCGCGCGCGAACTCGGTGCGGCGCTGCTGCGCCGGCTGGACGAGTGCACGCGCCTGCGCCGCCTGGCGCCCGCGCGGGTGGAATCGCTGGAGCCGGTGGCCGACGGTTGGTGCGCGCGCATCCAGACCGCCGAAGGGCCGGTCGATATCGACACGCCCTTGCTGGTCGGCGCGGACGGCACCGCGTCGTTCGTGCGCGATCGTCTCGGCATCGAGGCCGAGCGCCACGACTATCGCCAGACCCTGTTCGTCTGCACGGTGACGCCGGAACGCGACCACGCCCATCGTGCGTACGAACGCTTCTCCGACAACGGACCGATCGCGCTGCTGCCATTGGCCAGCCGCCGCTGCGGGCTCGTGCTCACCGTGCCGCAGCACGAAGCCACGGCCGTGGAAGCGATGGACGACGAGGCCTTCATCGCGTTGGCGCAGGAGCGCTTCGGCTGGCGCCTGGGCCGATTGAGTCGCCCCGGCAAACGTCATCCCTACGCCATCCAGCGCGTGGCCGCACGGTCGCTGGTGTCCACGCGTGCCGTGCTGGTCGGCAACGCGGCGCAGACGGTGCATCCCATCGGCGCGCAAGGTTTCAATCTCGGCTTGCGCGATGCGCTCACGCTGGCCGAGTTGCTGACAGGTGCCAACGATCCGGGCGCTGAAGAGCTGCTGGCGAACTACGCCGCACGTCGTGCGCCGGACCGCGAAGGCACCATGGCGATGAGCCATGGGCTGGTCCAGTTGGCCTGCCTGCAGCAACCGGTGCTGGGTCCCTTGCGTTCCCTGGCCATGCTGGCCTTCGATCGGCTGCCGCCGCTGCAGCGCTTGATCGCACGTCGCGGCATGGGTTTTCGCGGCGAACCGCCGAAGGCTGTGCTGGAGCGACTGCCATGAGCATGATGTCTTCCACGCGCAGCGAATCGTCGCGTCGTCGCGGTCCCGCGCTGGATGTCGCCGTGGTTGGCGGCGGCATGGTGGGCGCAGCGACTGCACTGGCGCTGGCACGCGCCGGATTTGCCACGGCCCTGGTGGAGGCGCGCGCCCCGGCGCCGTGGTCGATCGATGATGAAGTGGATCTTCGCGTGGTCGGGCTGGCGCCCTCGTCGATCGCCTTGCTCGACGAGCTTGGCGTTTGGACGTCCATTCGGAGTTTGCGCGCAAGCCCGTATTCGCACATGCACGTATGGGATGCCGCCAGTGGCGCGGCCATTCATTTCGATGCTGCCCGGGAAGGTCGCGACCTGCTTGGCTACATCGTCGAGAACAACCTGGTGCAATGGCAGCTCTGGCAGGCGCTCGACGCCGCCGGCGTAAAACGCCTGTGCCCGGCAAAAGTCGGCGGTTATGAGGTGCTGGAAGATCGCGTGCAGTTGACGCTGGGCGGTGCGGAAACGGACGCCATATCGGCACGCCTGCTGGTTGCCGCAGACGGCGCCGCGTCGCCCTTGCGCGCCATGGCCGGGATCGAAACCCGGGGCCGCGACTATGCGCAGCGCGGCATCGTGGCGCACGTCCAGACAGAACGTGGGCATGAAGGTACGGCCTGGCAGCGCTTCCTGGACACCGGTCCGCTGGCACTTCTGCCGCTGTCCGATGGCCGCAGCTCGATCGTGTGGTCGCTGCCGGAAGACGAGGCACAGCGCGTGCTCGCACTCGACGACGCGGCCTTCCTGCAGGAGCTGGGCGTCGCCAGCGATTTCCGGTTGGGGCGCATCGTCGGTGCTACGCCCCGTGCGGGCTTTCCGTTGCGGTTGCAATTGGCGGAAACCTATCAGGCCGGGCGATTCGTGCTGCTCGGCGACGCGGCCCACGCGGTGCATCCGTTGGCAGGGCAGGGCGTGAACCTCGGCTTGCGCGATGTCGCCGAACTGCGCGACACGCTGGTCGCCGCGCGCGATGCCGGCAGCGATATCGCATCGCCGCACGTATTGCGACGCTATGCGCGTCGACGCCGTAGCGCGGACACCATGGATGCGCTCGGTTTCGACGCGCTGGCACGCATCTATGCCTGGCAGGCGCCTCCGCTGGTCGCCGCGCGCGGCCTCGGCGTGCGCCTCATCGACCGATTGTCACCGATCAAACGCAGACTGGCGGAACACGCCGCCGGCTTGTAGCTCGCTCGAACCGCCCGACGTAGAACCCTCTCAACAAGGAATCGTCATCATGCGCATCGCCCGACTTTGCAGTTTGCTGTTGCTCTCAGGATTCGCGTTCGCCGCGCAGGCGAAAATGGTGCAGAAGCCGGTCGAATGGACCCAGGACGGCACCACGTTCCACAGCGTGCTGGTCTACGACGATGCCGTGACCGCCAAGCGCCCTGGCCTGGTGATGGTGCCCAACTGGTACGGCGTGAACGACGGTGCCATCAAGAAGGCCGAGGGCATCGCCGGCAAGGATTACGTGATCCTGGTCACCGACATGTATGGCGAAAAGATCCGTCCCACCAGCGACGACCAGGCCAAGGCAGCCACCAAGCCGCTGTATACCGACCGCGCGCTGATGCGCAAGCGCATCGACCTGGCGCTGGAGCAATTGAAGGCACAGGGCAAGAGTGCGCCGATCGACCTGACCAAGCTCGCCGCCATCGGCTTCTGCTTCGGCGGTTCGGCCGTGCTGGATCTCGCCCGCAGCGGCGCCGACGTGGCGGCAGTGGTGTCGTTCCATGGCGGCCTGCAGACCGACGACCCGTCGCTGGCCAAGAACATCAAGGCACGCGTGCTGGTGATGAACGGCGCCGACGACAAGGGCACCATGCCGGACGCGGACAAGTTCATGGACGAAATGCGCGGCAGCAAGGCCGACTGGCAGTTCGTTGTGCTGGGCAATGCGGTGCATTGCTTTACCGAAACCGACCAGCACAGCGCGGGTTGCGCCTATGACGAGCGTGCGGCGCAGCGCAGCTATCGCATGATGCGCGATTGGTTGAAGGGCGCTTTCAGCAACACGCCGTAACGTCATCGCAGGCCGAGTCGCGCACAGGGTGCGCTCCCACAGTGTCGGTTCTCCTGTGGGAGCGCACCCTGTGCGCGACTCGATCTTGCGAAAGAATCAGAAGCTGCGCTGCACCGAATAATCCGCCAACGTCGCCATCGCATCGCGCCACGGCGAATCGGGCAGCGCACGAAGCGCATCGCGTGCGGCATCGGCATGCATCACGGCGCGTTCGTGGGTGCGTTCGAGCGCGCCGGAATCGCGGATCGCGGCGATGATGCGGTCGAGCGAATCGAGGCCGCCGTGTTCGATGGCGTGGCGCAACGACTGCTTCTGTTCGGCATCGGCCCGCTGCAGCGCGTAGATCAGCGGCAGCGTGGGCTTGCCTTCGGCGAGGTCGTCGCCGATGTTCTTGCCCAGGGTGCCGGCGTCGGAGGTGTAGTCGAGCAGGTCGTCGGCGATCTGGAACGCGTAGCCCAGCTGCATGCCGTAACGGCGCAAGGCGGCGCACTGGTCCACCGGCAACCCGCCCAGCAGTCCGCCCAGTTCGGTGGCGGCGGCGAACAGCACCGCGGTCTTGCGTTCGATCACATTGAGATAGGACGCTTCATCCACGTCGGCGTTGCCGATGTTGAGCAGCTGCAGCACTTCGCCTTCGGCGATGGTGTTGGTGGTGTCGGCCAGGATGCGCATGATGCGCATGTCATCCAGCTCCACCATCATCTGGAACGAGCGCGAGTAGAGGAAGTCGCCCACCAGCACGCTGGCGGCGTTGCCCCACAGTGCATTGGCGGTCTTGCGGCCGCGGCGCAGGTCCGATTCGTCCACCACGTCGTCATGCAGCAGCGTGGAGGTGTGGATGAACTCGATCACCGCCGCCAGCTTGATGTGGTGCTCGCCGCGATAGCCGGCCGCGTTGGCCGCCAGCACATGCAGCATCGGGCGCAGGCGCTTGCCGCCACCGGCGATGATGTGGTCGGCGATCTGGTTGATCAGCACCACGTCCGACGACAGGCGTTGGCGGATCAGCGAGTCGACCCGATGCATGTCTGCGGCGGCGAGCCCTCGAACGGCGGCAAAGTCGGCAGAGCGGCGGGTGTCGGCTTGGGTCGTGGTCATGAGGCAGTCGTAGCGTCGTATGCCGGGGATTATAGATAGAGTTGGGGGCGAGAAACCGCCGCGACACGGCACCACGGTTGGTTTTTTGGGGCCAAACGTATAATCGGCGACTGATGCGGCCCTTTTAAGAAGCCCCGGTGAGCAAACTTTCCCCACTCGAGCGGCGCAGCGCGCTGACCCTGGCCTGTGTGATCAGCCTGCGCCTGTTCGGCTTGTTCCTGATCATGCCGGTGTTTTCGCTGTACGCGCAGCACATGCCGGACGCGACGCCATGGCTGATCGGGTTGGCGCTCGGCGTCTACGGCCTGGGCCAGGTGCTGCTGCAGATTCCGCTGGGGCTGCTGTCCGACCGCATCGGCCGCAAGCCGGCCATCACGCTGGGCCTGCTGGTATTCGCCGTCGGTGGACTGGTGGCGGCCATGTCGCACAACCTGCTGGGCATCGTGATGGGGCGCGCCCTGCAGGGCATGGGCGCGGTAGCGGGCGCCGGCACCGCGCTGGCTGCCGACCTGACGCGCCACGAGAACCGCAGCAAGGTCATGGGCATCATCGGTGTGTCCATCGGCGTGGCTTTCTTGCTGGCGCTGATCCTGGGGCCGCCGCTGGAAGCGGTCGCTGGCCTTTCCGGCCTGTTCGCCGCCACCTCCATCCTGGCCCTGGCGGCACTCGTGCTGCTGTGGCTGATCGTGCCCACGCCGGAACGTCCCTCGGCGCCGGCGGCGGCCACCTGGGGCAGCGTCCTGTCGATGCTGCGTGATGGCCGCATGCTGGTGCTCAACGGCTCGGTGTTCTTCCTGCACCTGTTGTTGACGGCCAGCTTCGTGGGCTTGCCGTTGCTGCTGGCCCATCGGCTGCATTTGCCGGTGAATCGTCATTGGGAGCTGTACCTGCCGGTGATGGTGATCGCCGCCTTCGTGATGGGCGCCTGCCTGCACCGCATGCGCGAACTGGCGCAGAGCCTGCGGCTGGTGGCTGTGTGTGTCGTGGCGACCGGTCTGGGGTTGCTGGGCTTTGGCCTGTCGGGCGATCACGTGGCCGTACTCGGCGTGGCGGCCGCCGTGTTCTTTTCGGCCTTCAACCTGCTGGAAGCGGCCTTGCCCAGCCTCGTGTCCCAGCTGGCACCCGGTCCGATGCGCGGTGCGGCGATGGGCGCGTATTCGACCAGCCAGTTCCTCGGTGCCTTCGTGGGCGGCGCGGTGGGCGGCATCGCGTTGGGCCGGCTCGGCGTCGATGGCGTATTTCTTTGCGCCGCGGCGCTGACCTTGGTGTGGCTGCCGCTGGTGTGGCTTGGCGCGCGACGCATCGAGTCGCACAGCACGGCCATGGAAGCGGCCGCGGCCGCGCGCAGCGCCTGATTCGCCAGCCAGCGCTCCAGGATGTGGCGGCGGTCCTTGGCAGGGGATCGTCTGGCGGTGTATGTGTTAGCGCTTACGTGACGGGGGCAGGGGAGCTCGCCGCCGTCGCCTTTCCCGCACTCACGAGGCCGCCCCATGCCTGCATCTCCCTCTTGCGTATCGCGTTTTCCCCTGCTTACTGTCCTGGCCGCCTTGACGAGCCTGTGCGTGGGCCATGCCGCCGCGGCGGATATCGGTCGCGGCGACCGTTATTCCGGCAATCCCTGGGCCTCGCGCTCGCCGGTGATCGCGCAGCATGGCATCGCGGCCACCGAGCAACCGCTCGCCTCGCAGGTCGCCATCGACATCCTGAAGAAGGGCGGCAGCGCGGTGGATGCGGCGATTGCCGCCAACGCGGCGCTGGGCCTGATGGAGCCGGTGCTCAACGGCATCGGCGGCGATTGCTTCGTGATCGTGTGGGACCCCAAGACCCGTAAGCTCTACGGCTACAACGGCTCAGGCCCCTCGGCGAAAGGACGCGACCTGGCCAGGATGCAGGCCGAAGTGAAGGCAGCCTATGCCAAGGCCGGCGTGCCGGCGACGGACCACATTCCTGCCGTGGGTTCGCTGCCGATCACCGTGCCCGGAACCGTGGACACCTGGTTCGCACTGCACGAGAAGTTCGGCAAGCTGCCGATCGCCGACGACCTGGCGCCCGCCATTGGCTATGCGAAGGACGGTTTCCCCATCACCCAGCTGGTGGCCAAGTACTTCAAGGGCAACTTCGCCTCGTTCGAACGCCAGAAGGGCTTGATCGAGGAACTGGACAACGCGCGCCACACCTATCTCATCGACGGGCACACGCCCAACGAGGGCGAGGTGTTCCGCAATCCCGATCTCGCGCGCACGCTGACGATGATTGCTGAAGGCGGCCGCGACGCGTTCTACAAGGGCGCCATCGCGCACACGATCGATGCGTATTTCAAGCGTATCGGTGGCGATCTGCGCTACGACGATTTCGCCAACTTCCATGGCGAATGGGTGACGCCGCAATCGGTGAATTACCGCGGCGTCGATGTCTACGAACTGCCGCCGAACGGGCAGGGTTTCGCGGCGCTGGAAATGCTGCAGATCCTCAAGGGGTTTGATCTGCAGAAGATGGGCGTGGGCAGTGCCGATGCCATCACCGCCATGCTGGAAGCCAAGCGCCTGGCCTATGAAGACCTGGCCAAGTTCTATGCCGATCCGAACTTCGTCAAGGTGCCGATGAAGGGCCTGATTTCCGAAGGTTACGCCGAGCAGCGGCGCAAGCAGATCCATCTCGATCACGCCAACCCGTCGATCGGCCCCGGCGATCCGCGCCTGTTCAATGGCGACACCACGTATTTCGCCACGGCGGACAAGGACGGCATGATGGTTTCGATCATCCAGTCGAACTATCGCGGCATGGGTTCGGGCCTGGTGGCCGATGGGCTTGGCTTCATGTTCCAGGATCGCGGCGAGCTGTATTCGCTCAAGCCGGGAGCGGCCAATGTCTACGCCGCGGGCAAGCGGCCCTTCCACACCATCATTCCGGGTTTTGCGATGAAGGACGGCGAGCCCTGGCTGGCGTTCGGCGTGATGGGCGGCGATATGCAGCCGCAGGCGCACGTCCAGGTACTCACCGACATCATCGATTTCGGCATGAACGTGCAGGATGCCGGAGACGCCGCGCGTTGGCGCCATTACGGCAACGCCGAGCCCACCGGCGAGCCCTCGCAGGGGATCGGCAAGGTCGAGATGGAGTCGGGCTTCGATCCGAAGGTGAAGGCCGAATTGACACGGCGCGGCTATACGATCGAACCGGGCACGGGCAATTTCGGCGGCTACGAGGCGATCCTGCTGGATCCGAAGCAGCACGTGTACTGGGGCGCCACCGAGATGCGCAAGGATGGCGAGGTGGTTGGCTATTGAACCGTCTCGTCGAAGGGTGCGCTGATCTATTCCACATGGGCGGCATGACTCCAGAGAGTCCGCAGGGTGCGAGGCGTGACGCAGCCCAGGCTGGCCGCCTTGGCAAGTCGCGCATTGCACCCTGCGGACTCTCTGGAGTCACCCTTCGGGCCAGACAGAACCGGTGACGCCCATGTGGAATGGATCAGCGCACCCTAGCCTAAAGAGTCGATTGTTTTTGCGAACGGCAGCCCCAACAATCGTGGGGCTGCACGAGGTAGCCGGTCGAGGTTTGCCATGGCCCACCACATCATCGAGCTGATCGCCCAGTACGGGTTGCTGCTGGTGTTCATCAATGTCCTGGTCGAACAGGCGGGCGTGCCGTTGCCCGCCGTGCCGACCATGATCGTGGCCGGCGCCTTGGCTTCCACCGAGCGCCTGCCGCTGGCCGGTGTAGTGGCGGTGGCGGTGTTCGCCTGCCTGCTGGCCGATTACGCGTGGTATGCGGCGGGCCGCTATTTCGGCGGCGGCGTGATGCGCACGCTGTGCCGTATTTCTTTGTCGCCCGATTCCTGCGTGAAGCAGTCCGAGCTGCGCTTCCAGCGCTGGCGCGGCGGTGTCTTGCTGCTCGCCAAGTTCGTGCCGGGCCTGTCCACCGTGGCGCCGCCGCTGGTGGGCGCGATGGGCCTGCGCGTGGCGCCGTTCGTATTGTTCGACGGCCTGGGTTCGTTGTTGTGGGTGGGCGTCGCCGTCACTCTCGGCTATGTGTTCGCCACCCAGATCGATGCGCTGCTGGAGACGCTGGCCAATGCCGGCAGCGTGGCGCTGATGCTTATCGTCTCCCTGCTCGCGCTCTACATCGTGGTGAAGTGGTGGCAGCGCCATCGCCTGATCCGTGCCTTGCGCATGGCGCGCATCACGGTAAAGGAATTGAACGATGCGCTTGCCGACGGCCGCAAGCCGGCCATCGTGGACGTGCGCTCGGAAGCGGCGCGCACATTGGACTCGCGCATCATCCCGGGCGCCTTGCTGGCGGACGTGAACAGCGTCGACCTGATCGTCAACGCGGTGCCGCTCGATGCGGAGCTGGTGATCTACTGCACCTGCCCGAACGAGGCCTCCGCTGCGCTGGTGGCCAAGGCGCTGATGTCGCGCGGCTACAAACGCGTGCGTCCCCTGCTGGGCGGGCTGGATGCCTGGGATGAGGCGGGCTACCCGATCCATCGGGCGGCGGCGGCGAATGACGATGCGGTGGTTTCGCACGCGGTCTGATCCAAGCCCTGGTTTTTTGTGGGAGCGGACTTGTCCGCGACAGGCCAACCCAGTGGTATCGGCGCGGCGCGTCCGTCGCGCACAAGTGCGCTCCCACAAGGTTCCGGTGGGTCGCCGGGGCAAATCTTTACGGTTTCTATACGCGGCCGGGTGAATTCGCTACCCCTTTCTTATGCACCGCTGCCGACAATTTGCACCGTTAACCAAGACGGTGAGTCGGACTTCGATGGACGCCCTATATCTGCTTTTCTCGATCGTGCTGTTTGCGGCGGCGCTCGGCTTTCTGCTGATCTGCGACCGTCTCGGCCGCCGTCCCTGATCGCCAATCATCGCTACGCGCGGTGACGCCACCGGCGCGCGCTTTTCCTGCGGGAGATCCACCATGAACTTCATCTACCTCGTGGCTGCCGTGATCGCGGTGGCCTTGACGGGCTACCTGTGCGTGGCCCTGCTCAAGCCGGAGTGGTTCGAATGACCACCTTCGATATCTTCCAGGTCGTGCTCTTCCTCGGCGTGCTGCTCGTGCTGGTGAAGCCGGTCGGCGCATACATGGCCATGGCGTTTTCCGATACGCCCAACGGCGTCAATCGCGTGGGCGGCAAGCTGGAGCGCGGGCTGTACCGCCTCGCCGGCGTACGCAGCGATGAACAGATGGGCTGGCGCCGTTACGCCATCGCCATGCTGGTGTTCAACATGCTCGGCTTGTTCGCCGTGTATGCGTTGCAGCGCGTGCAGCAGTGGCTGCCGCTGAACCCCCAGCATTTCGATGCGCTGTCGCCGGATCTGGCGATGAACACCGCGATCAGCTTCGCCAGCAATACCAACTGGCAGGCGTACGGCGGCGAAAGCGCCATGAGCTATCTGACCCAGATGCTTGGGCTGGCCGTGCAGAACTTCCTCTCGGCGGCCACCGGTATTGCCGTGCTGCTGGCGGTGGTGCGCGGCTTCACTCGCCGCAGCACCGACAGCGTGGGCAACTTCTGGGTCGACATGACGCGCAGCACGCTCTACGTGTTGCTGCCGTTCTCGTTGGTGATCGCGCTGCTGCTGTCTTCGCAGGGCGTGGTGCAGAACTTCAAGGCCTACGTCGATGTGCCGCTGGTGCAGCACACCACGGCGGTGGAGACGGTGAAGGATGCGGCCGGCAATACCGTGAAGGATGCGTCGGGCAAGGACGTGACCAAGCAGACCACGGTGACCACGCAGACCTTGCCGATGGGCCCGGCCGCCTCGCAGATCGCGATCAAGCAGCTGGGTACCAATGGTGGCGGCTTCTTCAACGCGAACTCCGCACACCCGTACGAGAACCCCACGCCATTCAGCAACTTCATCGAGATGCTGGCGATCTTTTTGATTCCGGGAGGTCTTTGCTACACCTTTGGCAGCATGGTCGGCGACCGCCGCCAGGGCTGGGCGATCCTCGCCACCATGCTGCTGATTTTTATTCCTCTCGCGCTGGGTGCCATCGCCGCCGAACAGGCAGGCAATCCGGCGCTGCACGGACTGGCGGTCGACCAGCAAGCCTCCGCGCTGCAGGCCGGCGGCAATATGGAAGGCAAGGAAACGCGCTTCGGCATCGCCGCCAGCGGCTTGTTCGCCACGGTGACCACGGCGGCCTCGTGCGGCGCAGTGAATGCGATGCACGATTCGCTCACGCCGCTCGGCGGACTGGTGCCCATGTGGCTGATGCAGCTGGGTGAAGTGATCTTCGGCGGCGTGGGTTCGGGTCTGTACGGCATGCTCGCGTTCGCGGTCGTCGCGGTGTTCATCGCCGGACTGATGGTGGGCCGCACGCCGGAATACCTGGGCAAGAAGATCGAAGCGCACGAGATGAAGATGGCCAGTCTCGCCGTGCTGGTGCCTTGCGCACTGGTGGTGATCTGCACGGCCATTGCGGTGATGACGCCAGCCGGTGTGGCCGGCGTGGCCAACCCCGGTGCGCACGGCTTCAGCGAAGTGTTGTATGCCGTGTCGTCGGCGGCGAACAACAACGGCAGTGCGTTTGGTGGCCTTTCTGCCAACACGCCGTTCTGGAACGTGCTGCTGGGCGTGTGCATGTATCTGTCGCGCTTCCTGCTGGCCATCGCCATGCTCGCCATGGCCGGTTCGCTGGCTGCCAAGCGGCACGTGCCGCCGTCGGCCGGCACGCTGCCTACGCATACCCCGCTGTTCATCACCCTGCTTGCCTGTGTAGTGGTCGTGGTGGGTGCGCTCACCTTCCTGCCTGCGCTTGCGCTGGGTCCGATCGCCGAATTCCTGATGTCGGTGCGCTGAGTAGCGCCCGAAGGAAGCTTATCCATGACAACGACTCATACCCCTGTTCACGGCGTTCGCAGTTTCGATCGCGAGCTGATCCTCAAGGCCATCGCCGACTCGTTCCTCAAGCTCTCGCCGAAGCAGCAGTTCCGCAATCCGGTGATGTTCGTGGTGTTCGTGTGCAGCGTGCTGACCACCTTGCTGTGGGTGCAGGCGCTGACCGGCCACGGCGAAGCGCCCACCGGCTTCATCTTCTGGGTGACGGTGTGGCTGTGGTTCACCCTGTTGTTCGCGAACTTCGCCGAAGCGCTGGCCGAAGGCCGCGGCAAGGCGCAGGCCGCGGCGCTGCGCGGTTCGCGCAGGGACGTGGTGGCCAAGCGCCTGGCGGCACCGTACAAGGACGCAGCGATCACCTATACGCCGTCGTCCGAGTTGCGCGTGGGTCACCACGTGCTGGTGGAAGCGGGCGAGCAGATGCCTGGCGACGGCGAGGTGGTGGTGGGCGCGGCCAGCGTCGATGAAAGCGCCATCACCGGCGAATCCGCGCCGGTGATCCGCGAGTCGGGCGGTGACCGCAGCGCGGTGACGGGCGGCACGCGGGTGTTGTCCGACTGGCTGGTGGTGCGCATCACCAGCAATCCGGGCGAGAGTTTCCTCGACCGCATGATCGCCATGGTGGAAGGTGCCTCGCGCCGCAAGACGCCGAACGAGATCGCACTCACCATCCTGCTGGCCAAGTTCACCCTGATCTTCCTGCTGGCCTGCGCCACGCTGCTGCCGTATTCGATTTACAGCGTGCAGGCGGCCGGTGCGGGCAACCCCATCACGCTGACCGTGCTGGTGGCGCTGCTGGTGTGCCTGATTCCCACCACCATCGGTGCGCTGCTGTCGGCCATCGGCATTGCGGGCATGGATCGGATGATCCGCGCCAACGTGATCGCCACCTCGGGCCGCGCCGTGGAAGCCGCGGGCGACGTCGATGTGTTGCTGCTCGACAAGACCGGCACGATCACGCTGGGCAATCGCCAGGCGGTGGCTTTCATGCCGGCACCGGGCGTTGACGAACACGCACTTGCCGACGCCGCCCAGCTTGCTTCGCTGGCCGACGAGACGCCGGAAGGCCGCAGTGTGGTGGTGTTGGCGAAGGAGCGCTTCGGCATCCGCGAGCGCCAACTGGAAGAAGGCCACGCCGAGTTCGTGCCGTTCACCGCGCAGACCCGCATGAGCGGCGTGAACATCGGCACGCGGCAGATCCGCAAGGGCGCGCTGGATGCAGTGGAACGCTATCTGGAATCCAACGGCAGCCATTTGCCGCCGCTGGTCAAGCGCATGGCCGAGGATATCGCCCGTCGCGGCGCCACGCCGCTGATCGTCACGGAAGGCGTGGCGGCACTCGGGGTGATCGAGCTGAAGGACATCGTCAAGGGCGGCATCCGCGAACGTTTCGCCGAGATGCGCCGCATGGGCATCAAGACGATCATGATCACCGGCGACAATCCGCTGACGGCAGCCGCGATTGCTGCGGAAGCGGGCGTCGATGATTTCCTCGCCGAAGCGACGCCCGAAGCGAAGCTCAAGCTGATCCGCAAGATCCAGGCCGAGAACCGCCTGGTGGCGATGTGCGGCGACGGCACCAACGATGCCCCGGCGCTGGCCCAGGCCGACGTGGCGGTGGCGATGAACACCGGTACGCAGGCAGCGAAAGAAGCCGGCAACATGGTGGATCTCGATTCCAACCCCACCAAGCTCATCGAGGTGGTGGAGATCGGCAAGCAGATGCTGATCACGCGCGGATCGCTGACCACGTTCTCGATTGCCAACGACGTGGCCAAGTATTTCGCCATCATCCCGGCGGCCTTTGCGACGACGTATCCGGCACTCAACGCGCTCAACGTGATGAAGCTGGCGACCCCGCAGAGCGCGATCCTCTCGGCGGTGATCTTCAACGCCCTGATCATCATCTTCCTGATTCCATTGGCGCTGAAAGGCGTGAAGTACCGCGCGCTGGGCGCTGGCGCGCTGCTGCGTCGCAACCTGCTGGTCTATGGCCTGGGCGGCATCGTGGTGCCGTTCATCGGCATCAAGTTGATCGACATGTTGCTCGTGCTTTGCGGTCTCGCCTAAGTCCTTCCGCTACTGACGCACTACTGGAATCTACGGAGTCTTTGCCATGCAAGTACTCAAGCTTTCCGTTTCGCTGCCCGACGACACCCACCCGGACATGGAGCTTCGTCTTTCGTCGGACGACTCCGCCTGCGATGTGGTGATCGCACTGCCGGTGCAGGGCCGCCCGCGCGTACAACCGCGCGAGACCCAGGCACCGAACAGCGAGCAAGACGAATACGTGCTGGGCGGCTACGCCGGCATCTGACGCGCGGCCGCAAGGCAGCGGACCGCGAACTCACACCCAAACAGAGGACGGCTCCCCACGAGCCGATTGCAGGAACACCCATGATGTCCAAGAAAGTTCTTTCGTTTGCACTGTTGTTGGCGCTCGCCCCCGCGGGCGAAGCAGCGGCCTCGGCGGCCTCGGTCGCCGGTACCGAGGTGATGCCGGCAGCGGGTCTCGATGACGGCTCGGCCAGTGCGCCGACGGCCGCCAGCGACGACTGCTCGCAGGGCTTTTTCTCCCGTCTTGGCGCGGCCTATCGCGAGGACGCGCAGCCGGCCGATCCGAATGCGCCGGCCGCACCGCGTCGCGCCATGGATGCACCGCTCGATTCCCCGCCGTTCCCCAACGGCGAGTGGCAGCTCGGCGGCGTCGCCGCACCGATCGGCGTGCCGGTGGCCTATGGCCAGTACCCGCTGCAGAAGGCGTTGTCGTGCACCAAGCTCGGCAGCTGGATGAAGCGCAACCGCATCGAGGTCAACGGCTGGATCAATCCGTCCGCCAACGTGAGCTCGTCCAGCTTCACCAACTATCCGCTGTCGTATGCGACGCGTCCCAATCGCGTCGAGTTCGACCAGTTCGTCTTCAACATCACCCGCGTCGAAGACACCGTCCAGACCGACCACGTGGATTGGGGTTTCAACATCTCCACGCTGTACGGCTACGACTATCACTACACCGTGACCAAGGGCGTCTTCAGCAACCAGCTGTTGAACCATCCCAATTCGAACGGTCCGCTGCCGGGCAAGGTCTACGGCGTCGATCCGATGCTGTTCTACTACGACCTCTATCTGCCGTCGGTGGCCGAGGGCATGGTGATCCGTGTCGGCCGCTACCTGTCGCTGCCGGATATCGAAGCGCAGTTCTCGCCGCAGAACTACCTGGTGACGCATTCGATCCTCTACACGGTCGACCCGTATACGCAGACCGGCATCATGACCACCACCAAGCTCAGCCAGCAGTGGACGCTTCAGCTCGGCGTGAACGCCAGCAACGACACGGCTCCGTGGAACCATGCCGCGCGTCCCTCGCTGCAGGCCTGCGTGCGCTGGGTGTCGAAAGACAACAACGACATGCTCTACCCCTGCATCAACAACTGGAATACCTCGGACTACAACTACAACAACGTGCAGATGTACGTGATGACCTGGGGCCACCGCTTCAGCACGAGCGTGCACATGCAGACCGAGGCCTACTACATGTACGGCCGCAATATCCCGGGCTTCGGGCCGGATGGCGATCCGAACGTGGTGGCGTCCTCGCCGTATCCGGGCAAGGCGGGCGAGTACGGCGTGGTGAACTACCTGAACTTCGAGTTGAACTCGAGCAACATGATTTCGTTCCGCAACGAGTTCTACAACGACCAGAAGGGCCAGCGCACCGGCTACGCCACCAAGTACAGCAGCCACACGCTGGGCTTGACGCACTGGGTGTCGTCCGATCTCGAGATCCGTCCTGAGATCCGTTACGAGCACTCCTACGACGTGAATGCGTACAACGCCGGCAAGAAGAACTACCAGGCGATTGCGCTGGTTGATGCGATTCTCCACTACTGAGGTGAAACCCATGGGCAAGCTGATTCGCAGCGCCGTCGTGATGCTGCTTTTGATGACCGTGATCACCGGTGTGGCGTATCCGCTGGTCGTCACGGGTGTAGCGCAGGTGTTGTTTCCTTCGCAGGCAAACGGAAGCCTGATCGCCAAGGATGGCAAACCGATCGGCTCCACGCTGATCGGCCAATCGTTCGACGACCCCAAGTACTTCTGGGGTCGTCCTTCGGCGACTGCGCCTCAGCCCAACAACGCCGCATCGTCGTCGGGCTCGAACCTGGGCCCGACCAATCCGGCGCTCACCGATGCGGTGAAGCAGCGCATCGATGCGCTGCATGCGGCGGACCCGGGCAATACCTCGCCGGTGCCCGTGGACCTGGTGACAGCGTCGGGCAGCGGACTCGATCCGGAGATTTCGCCGGCGGCTGCGGCCTATCAGGTGGGCCGGGTGGCGAAGGCGCGGGGTTTGAGCGAGTCGCAGGTGCAGGCGATGGTGAGCATGGCGACGACCGGGCGGCAGTTCGGCATGCTGGGCGAGCCGCGCGTGAATGTGCTCAAGCTCAACCTGGCGTTGGATGGCCGGTAAGGCTCGGGTTGGTCTGTGGGAGCGCACCCTGTGCGCGACGGCCACGTTGGGATGTATCGCTCCGTCGGTTTGTCGCGCACAGGGTGCGCTCCCACAGTAGTTCCTCATTCCTGTGCACTATCCGCGTAGGGGTCTAAGTCCTACCCTTATTCCATCCCCTTCCCAACGGCACCCCATGTCCGAACCCACCCGCGAAGCACGTGCCGATGCCTTGCTCGATTCGATGCAGGAAGAGCGCACGCGTCGCCTGAAGATTTTCCTCGGCGCGGCGCCGGGCGTGGGCAAGACCTTCGCCATGCTCTCGGCAGCGCGGGAGCTGAAGCGGCAAGGTATCGACGTGGTGGTGGGGTTGGTGGAGACGCATGGGCGGCAGGAGACGGCCGCGCTGCTCGACGGGCTCGAGCAGTTGCCGCGGCGTGCGGTGAACTACAAGGGACGCGACTTCACCGAATTCGATCTCGATGCGGCGCTGGCGCGCCGTCCCGATATCATCCTGGTCGACGAACTGGCGCATACCAATCTGCCGGGCGGTCGCCACGAGCGGCGCTGGCAGGATATCGCCGAACTGCTCGAAGCGGGTATCGAGGTCTATACCGCACTCAACGTGCAGCATCTGGAAAGCCTCAACGACCAGGTGCGGCGCATCACCAACGTCACCGTGCGCGAAACGGTGCCGGATGCCTTCCTCGATCGTGCCCGCGACATCGTGCTGGTGGACCTGCCGCCCCGCGAACTGATCCAGCGCCTGAAGCAGGGCAAGGTCTACGTCCCCGAGACTGCGACCGCTGCGCTCGATGCATTCTTCTCGCCCACCAACCTCGTCGCCTTGCGCGAGCTGGCCGTGGATACGGTGGCTGGTCACGTGGACAGCGACCTGCGCGAGCACATGCTCGCGCGTGGTGGCGCCATGCCAGTGCGGCGTCGCGTGCTCGCCGCCATCGACGGTCATTCGCAGAGCGAATACCTCGTGCGCATTGCACGGCGCATCGCGGAACGGCGCGGTGCACCGTGGAGTGTGGCATTCGTCGACACCGGCGTGGCGTTGGAGAAGTCGCGCAGCGAGCGGCTGGACGCGGCCATGCGCCTCGCGCGCCGCCTCGGCGGCGATACGGTGATACTGCGCGGCCATGCGATTGCGGACGAACTCATCGCGCATGCGGATCGCGAAGGCATCGGCCAGATCATCCTCGGCCGCACGCGCGAACGACCGCTGGCGCGCATGCTGGGCCGTTCGTTGACCCAGCTGCTGTTGCGTCGCGGTGCGCACCTGGAACTCACCATCATCGCCACGCCCGCGGAGCGCGCCAAATCGCGTCTGCGCCTGCGCATGCCGGGAGGCACCGGGCGCCGTGGCGAATACATCTACGCGACGCTGGCCACGCTGGTGGCGTTCGGTTTGTCGTTCATCGCCGACCGTTACCTGTCCGTCGCCAATCTCTCGCTGATTTTCCTCACCGCCGTGCTGGTGGTGGCGGTGAGAACGCGCATGGCGGTGGCCGTCTATACGGCGTTGTTGTGCTTCATCGGCTACAACTTCTTCTTTGCGCCGCCGCGCTACACCTTGATGATCGCCAACTTCGACGACGTGTTGGCGGTGAGCCTGTTCCTGGTCGCGGCGCTGGTGGCGAGCCGGCTGGCCACCAAGCTGGCGACCCAGGTGGAATCCCTGCGCATGGCGCACGCGCAGGCACGCGCCTTGCTCGCGCTGGGGCAGCGGTTGTCCACGAGCACGGATGCCGAAGGCATTCGCCGGGTGGGTGCGGCGGCTCTCGCGCATGCCATGCGTTGCGAGGTGGCGGTGCTGGCGCGCGATGCGAGCCAGGTGCTGCGCGTGGTCGCCTCGTCGCCGCGCGATTTCGATCTGACCTCGCAGGATCTGGGTGCTGCCGAGTGGAGTGAAAAGCACGCCGAACAGGCGGGCCGCTTCACCGATACGCTCAACGCCGCGCCGTGCTGGGTGCTTCCGCTCGGCAGCGACGAGAACCATCTGGGCGTCGCGGCGCTGCGTTTTCCTTCGGGGCAGGGCGAGCCTGCCACGGATGAACGCAGCCTCGCGCTGACCATGGTGCAGGACATCGGCCAGGCGCTGCAGCGTGCGCGGCTGGCCGAGGAACTGGAAGGCGCGCGCGTGCAGGGCGAGACCGAGCGTTTGCGCAACGCGCTGCTGTCGTCGGTATCGCACGACCTGCGTTCGCCGCTCGCCTCGATGATCGGCTCCGCCGGCACCCTGTCGAGCTACGGCGACCAGTTGCCGCCCAACGAACGCCAGGAATTGCTGGAAGCGATTCTTGGCGAAGGTCAGCGCCTGGACCGCTATATCCAGAACCTGCTCGACATGACCCGCCTGGGCCACGGCACGCTCAAGCTCAACCGTGACTGGACCGACGCCGCCGAAATCGTTGCGGCTGCCACCACCCGCCTGCGCAAGCTGTTCCCCGATCTCAAGGTCGACATCGAGCTGCCGCCACAGACCTTGCTGCTCTATGTGCATCCCGCACTGATCGAGCAGGCCTTGTTCAACATCCTGGAAAACGCCGCGCGCTTCTCGCCGCCGGGCCAGGCGGTACGCGTGGTCGTGCGCCCCAAGGGCGAGCAGATCCAGATCGACGTGATCGATCGCGGTCCGGGCATTCCCGAGGACGAGCGTGCCCGCATCTTCGACATGTTCTATTCCGTCTCGCGCGGCGACCGTGCGCCGCAGGGCACCGGGCTGGGCTTGGCCATCTGCCGCGGCATGATCGGCGCGCACGGCGGCAGCGTGGAGGCCTTGCCGGGCGACGGCATTGGCACCACCATTCGCATTACCTTGCCGCTGCCGGCGCCGCCTAGCAACCACGCATGACCTCAGCACCGCGTGTCCTGGTCATCGACGACGAGGCACAGATCCGCAAATTCCTCGATATCGGCCTGCGTGCCGAGGGCTATGAGGTGTTGCTCGCGGCGAATGCGGCGGATGGTCTGGCGCTGGCAGCCACCCGCTCGCCCGATCTGGTGATCCTCGACATCGGCCTGCCCGATCGCGAAGGGCACGAAGTGCTGGCCGAGTTGCGCCAGTGGACGCAGGTGCCGGTGATCATGCTTTCCGTGCGCGATGCGGAAAGCGAGAAGGTGAAGGCGCTGGACGCTGGCGCCAACGACTACGTGACCAAGCCGTTCGGCATCCAGGAGCTGATGGCACGCCTGCGTGCCCTGATGCGTGGCCGGCAAGGCGAGCCCGAGGCGATGCAGCGCTACGACGACGGCCGGCTCGCCATCGACCTGGGCCGCCGCGAAGTGTGGCTGGAGGGCGAGCCGCTCTCACTGACGCGCAAGGAATACGCCGTGCTCGCGCTGCTGCTGCGCCACGCCGGCCGTGTGGTGACCCAGCAGCAACTGCTGCGCGAGATCTGGGGCGCCACCCATACCCACGACAGCCACTACCTGCGCATCGTGGTCGGCAAACTGCGCCAGAAGCTGGGCGACGACCCTACCACGCCCCGCTGGCTCAAGACCGAGCCGGGGGTGGGTTACCGCTTCATCAGCGGCAGCTGAGCCGCCAGGGCGCGTGTCTCAGCCCGTGAGAGGGTTTAGTGGTCTGATTCCCGGACCTTTTTTCGTCCACCCCGGACACCGGGGCAGGGCGAGGGCTGGCTAGATTCACGGTTCCCCGGCACACGTCAATTCTGTTGTCCCCGCCCGGGGCACGGTTATGATGGCCGCCGGACCAACATCCCGGTGCTGATTGCCCAAGAACGCAGCGCCGGCTCACAGAGGACATCCAAACCCATGGCACGTGGCATCAACAAAGTCATCATCGTCGGCAACCTCGGCGCCGATCCGGAAACCCGCTACACCGGCAATGGCACCGCCATTACCAGCATCCGCATCGCGACCTCCGAGAACTGGACCGACAAGCAGAGCGGCGAAAAGCAGGAACGCACCGAGTGGCATCGCGTGAAGCTGTTCGGCCGCCTCGCTGAAATTGCCGGCGAATACCTGAAGAAGGGTCGCCAGGTGTATATCGAAGGCTCGCTGCGCACCGACAAGTACACCGACAAGGACGGCGTCGAGCGTTTCAGCACCGACATCATCGCGGCTGAGATGCAGATGCTCGGCGGCGGCACGGAAGGCGGCGGCGCAGCCGGCAGCGGCGGCGGCAACTTCCAGCGCTCGCAGGGCGGTGGTGGTGGCGGCGGTCAGCAGCGCCAGGGCGGCGGCAACTACGGTGGCGGCCAATCCCGCGGCGGCGGCGACAACTACGGCAACCAGCCGCAGCGCCAGTCCGCGCCCCCGGCACAGAACAACAGCTTCGACGACGACGATATTCCGTTCTAAGAAACATATCTCTACGGAACGTAGAGTAAGAACAGGAAAAGCCCTCATTTCGAGGGCTTTTTCTTTTTCGACAGTTTGGTACTCGATTCGAGCTTTTTAGTTCGATACACGGAAAATCGATGAGAAAGATATTGACGGCGACGTTGGTGGATAGCGACGTTGTTGCCGAGGGATTTCTTGGAAAGTAGGACGTGTGAAACCCCGGATCGGAAACGGGTGTCAAGGACAACTTCTGCAACTGTTCTCCCTGTCGGACACGGCCGCGCAGCGGCTCAGCGCTTACAGCGCTCCGTGTCAGTGAATGCTTGGCAGCTTCGTCGGTGATTGCCCGAAAGAGGCGCATCGCTCTGCCAGCCGATGCGCCGTAACGGCGATCATCGGAGGCGTGTGGTGTTCACTCGAGGCTCGTCACCGAGCAGGCGGGCGTACTGCTGGAGGCAGTGGATCGCCGTGCCCAGGCTGGCCGAGACGGCCATGGGAAGCGGCCATGGCAGCGGTCTGCCGGGGAATCCCCGCGCCTGCGCGTGACGGCACTGCTCGCTGTCGACACGCAGGCGCGTGAGAGCGAGCACCGCCAGGGCGATGTCGCCGCGAGTGCCGTGACGCAGGGTTTCGGGCCATGCCGCCGCCGTAGTTGACGGGTCGCCGGGCGGAGGAGTGAGGGTGTCGTCGGGGGGAACGGACGAGCGAATGCGTCCCGTATGATCGCGGATAGCCATGATCAACTCTCAGTCAGTTGGTGATGGTTAGCGGGTCGTGGGTGTTGCAAGCACTCACGGCCCGCGCCTCATGACTTGGTAGCCATGATCATTCGCGAAGTCGCGCAACACGGCAGCGCAAATGACTGACTGACCCTAACAAGCAGGGTTGGCATCGTCTGTCAGGGATGGGCGAGATAGGTGTCCACCTGGGCGAGATGGTGCGTGACGGCGCCGGGCCGATCGGATGTCGGCACCATTCCCTTAGATGACCTGAAGGCAGCGTGCGTTCTCAAAAAAGTGTGCGTTGCCTCGTGGAATTGTCCTTCGAAATTGTCCCTGGCACTTTTTCACCGGACAAGTTGATCAAGCACGCGAGCAAGCTTCCGCAGGAGCTGTTTCGATCGCTGACCTGGGATCGCGGGTCAGAGATGGCCCAACATCAGCGCTTCACGTTGGCCACCGACATCACGGTTTATTTCTGCGATCCCTACAACCCATGGCAGCGGGGGGCGAACGAGAACACCAACGGCCTTCTGCGGCAGTATTTTCCCAAAGGCATGGATCTGTCGGGAGTCAACCAAGCGCAACTCAACGCCGTGGCAAGGCGTTTGAACGGACGGCCGAGAAAGTCTCTAAACTTCGAAACACCGGCCGAACGATTTCATCAATTTGTTGCAACGACCGGCTGAATCCGCAACCCATAGCGGACTTCGCAAGGGTCGTTCATGCAAACCGTTTGGGGAGAGGGTAACCGCTACGGATCGAACAAGCACGCCGCCTTTTGGTCGGGCGGAAATGTGCGAACCGCGCTGCCGCCTGAGCAATGCGCAGTTCATCCGCATCGATTTCTCTCATTGCTAGTCGGAGCACCTGCGGCTCTTGAAACTGTTCAACTTGCATTATTGGCATGAACGTTCCCCAGCGATTTGATGGCGTACGGCTACGAGTCGTCTCCGTGGACTTACTTAAATCCATAGACATAGGTGATCTGGTCACTTGGCAGGCCCACAGAAGAGCGTAGCGTCACGCCGCTATCGCAACTAGCTGCGACCAGGATCATTTCTTACATTCGGTAGCCTCCGTCCTTGGAGGTTGTGGGGCCTTTTGCGCCCGTGCGTGGGTTAAACCGTTTCAGTATTCGCAAGAGCTCGCCTTGGCTCGCGCGAACGCGACTGCTCGTGCCTGATTTCATTGAGTAGACCGATGCCACCTGATCGCACGAGTGGTAGTGCCCCACGAATGGAATCAGGCCGTCATTTCAAGTGACCCAACCACACAAGGAGAAAGTGACGTGCTCGACTATCACGCCCATACTGCAGCATTGCGACAGATCCGCAGCGCCATCAAGGGTGGTTTCTCCAGTCAACCGACCATGCTTTCGGCGCTCGACACCCTCTGCCACGACGCAGATCTCAATGCCGATGCAGCCACCCTCGGTTGTATCGTCGATATTGTTGTTGATCACGCATCCTCCGATGGCCTCGAACTGAGTTTGCTCCAGCAGGCCGCCGACCTTTGGGCGCAAGGAAGGTCGCTTTACGATCAGCTTGCCAATGCCCGGTCGTCTTTGGAGCAGGCATTGTTGGATCCCGCGGCAACGGACGCGGTTCAGCTTGCCAATTCAGCGCTTTCAACGCTAATGGGTGTGCAGAATGCGGCGCTGTCTCTAAACGCCAATATGGCTTCACTCAAGTCGGCGGTTGATCCCCTCGCTCATATCAAGGCACATCCCCGACAGTCGGACGTACCAGAAGAGAACTGGGGCTGGCGGGATGTCTTTCTCGGGCGCCGCACGGATGCCTTTGTCGAATCGCTCTTTCGCCACGCGAAGACAAAGCGGGCAAGTGCGTTCGCATTTGGAGCGTTATCGAGCTACAGCGCGAACGTCGCCGGATCCGCCTATCTCGGATGCGTAGTTGGTGGTCCGCGACGACTGCATCGATTTCGAGATCGTTTGGCGCGCAACTCGGTAGGAGCCTGGCTGCATAGTCAGGCAGGCACGCCCAGCTGCACTTCGCTCGCCCGTGCTATTGCGTTTCGCCCGTTCGGTGTGGCCATTGGCTTTCCATCCGACATCCAGTCCACGCTCAAGGAAGCCATGAGTGACGCATGGCCAAACCGCACGGGCCCGGATTGGGATCTCGGCCTCTCGCGAACCGTTCGTCATCTTCAACTGCTCGACCAGTTCCAGCGACCTGATATTCCAAGCCCACCGCCGCCTAGCCTGATCTCCGCCTGTAGCGGCATGGAATCGCTCAACGTCATGAACGAGCAGGATCCCAATTTTCCGACGGTGGGCGTGGACACCGACGGTAATGTCAGCGGGAGCATTGGCCAGCCCGATGGTGGAAGTTCACAACCCAAGAGTGGCAGCGCCTGCCTGGCGGTGATCCTTGTCCTGATCACGGTTGGCATTGCGCTGCTCATTTACTGCATCGGTCAGTGGTCGGAAGGTAAGAAGTGCAAGCCCGGGGATTTCTTTGACAGTCTGCAAGGATCGGACGCACCGGATCCTCGCGATCCAACGAATGTGAGCCAGCAACAATTGAGTGCGCTCGCAGACCCCAGTGCAGCCTGCCATATCGTCAACGAATTGTTTTCACTCCAGATGATGATCTGGCAAGGCTTTGACACTGCCGCCGGTTACCTTGGCGTATCGGGACTAATCTACCCCGATGAATTCATGATCGCATCGCCGCTCTATCAGCAATTCTTGAAGACACCGCCGCGCTTAACATGGCCGCTTCGTGAAGATTCGAATGCGGCAACCGATTTTCAGTTTGATCCGCCCACGAGCGCCGAGCAGCCAGCCGCTGCAAACTCGCCTTTCCCGTCGCATGAAAACCCGATGGCATTCGCCGGGCCATGGTCGCCACAACAGAGCCATGGCCCGACGCCCATCGCGCAGCAGATTTTCCGCGTCGTTCAAACGGGATCGCGCGACCACGTCAATCGTGATCTCGACGCCGATCGAGGCTACCTCCATCCGTGTTGGGCAATCGAAGCAGGACATTCGATTCATGATGCGACTCTTGCCGTTGAGGTGCTTTCCTATGACGCTGATTAATGCAACCTTCGTGGAGACCGCCGCGCGATTGATGGCTAGGACGAGCCGAAACACCCAGGACGATCACGACCGTAATGTGGACGCCGGCACTTATCTGGTTATCCCTTACTTTCCCAATGATGTGGGTCGGCCCGCCAATGAGCGCCCGTTAGGTCCTGGCGTGGTGAGTTGGCTGTGCCCTTCCATCGTCGTCAATGACGTGCCAGGCGAGAACAACTTCAAGCGTGGCGAAGAGACCCGCGTCACTGTCGACATCGGCAACTACGGCGCGGGAACACTGACCGCGCCGGTTTACCTGAAAGTGTGGTGGTCCGATCCAAGCGCGGGATTCACCACCCTCAACTTGTTCGGCCAAACGACCTTGGCCATACCGAACGGAACCGTGCGACGTTCAATGGAGCTGGTCGGAGTGATTCCCACATCCGCACCCGCGCATGTCTGCCTGCTGGCGCAGGTCTGGAGCCCGCTCGATGTTGGCGGCTCGCCTCTGCCCGACCCAATGAACGACCGGCACTGGGCACAACTGAATATCAATGACTTAAACGTAGATGCAGGACAGACGATCCAATTCATGTTCTGGGTCGGCAACCCCTCCACCCAGGCTGATGAGTGGGAAGTCAGCGTTGCCAATGTGAGCGAGGAAACCCACGAAGTGGTTCAGCGCATGAGAAGGTCAAGCCACACGCCAAGTGCAATCCATGAACTTCATCTTCACGACCCCCGCGATCTGGAAGCCGCCGTGGCTACGTTCCTCCGACCCCGGTCGACTGTGGTGCTGAAGCTCGCTGGTGGCGAGCGCCGTCCTCTCGTTCTCACCGGCAGGGCGCCGGATGCTTTTGCCAGAGGCTCAATGGCGATGTTGGAAATCACTTCGGCGCCAGCTCGCCGGGGGCAACCGCATACGGGTTCGATCGGTTTGATCATTCAGCCCCGGCATTGACCGGGCTCTATGGGCGCCGAACGGCTAGTGCTACGTTTTGTTGAGCAAAGTTGCCCAAACTTGACAGAATCTCGGGCCACGGTTGGGTTTCTACGATAAAGATGGCTCTCTGCAGCGGGTTGAGGCCATTGAGGAATGGTGTCTGAGGAATTGAGGAATGGTGTCAGGGACAATTTCAGTCAATTCGTGGAAATTGTCCCCGACACGTTTTCGACGGAACTTATGGACAAGCGAGCAAAGAAACTGGTCGTCGTGACGGCGGGTGTGGCTGCGGTCATTGCGGTCATTGCGGTCATTGGGTTGAGCTGGGGTGGCCGGTCTTCGTCAACTGATTCGTCCAGCGAAGGGTGGAATCACGACCAGCCGGCGACATCCGCCGTGGCCGTTTCATCTACGACGCCAGTGACAGTGGTTCGGCCGAATGTTGCATCCTCCGCCAGCGAAGGGGAAAAGCAGGCCGCGGCACTGTCTGTGGCATTTGAAGCCGCGAAGCGCTGTGCGGTGCTCGCACGGTCAATCGATGACATGCAGAGTCAGATCAGGGCCTGCGAGGCAGGCGCCTCTGATGCGAACTTCCACGCGTCGTGCAGCCGCAATACGCAAGGTTTCGCAGAGAAGGTCGAGAAGGCCAGCAGTGAAATGGCGGGATGCAACCACGCAGATCTGGAGCAATCCAAGGAGGCCTTCTTCCAGAGCACCGTAGCCGCAGCTAAAGCAGGAAGCCCCGACGCACAAATGTGTTACGTCGCTTCGGATTTTGACCTAAACAGGCCATGGACCCGCGAAGAAGTGGCGGCTTACAAGGCTGATGCAGGAGCTTACGCGAACGCTGCCATGAACAGAGGCGACTGGCGAATCGTCCAGGCCCTTATGACTTCGCCTCGGGTCCTCGGCCATATGAATGGACTTCTTGGACTCATCGACGATGGTAATCCCGTGACCATTTACAAGATGAACCGTCTAGCGCGTCTAGGGGCATCCGGAGCCTATGCCGCACGGCTGGATTCGATAGCGCTCGACCCCGACAGCCCTCTTCCTGCGCAAACGGTCACGGAAGCAGATACCTGGGCCAGAACGATGTACCAAGACCATTTTTCGCAGTCGCCTAAGCTAGAAAGTCAGCCGGAGACGTGCCATTGATGGCACGCCTTCGGGTCCATACACGCTATTCCTTCGCCCGAAATGATCAATGAAGGTTATGTTTGTCGTTCGGACTCGTATCTTCCCTAATGATCAAGTCGGATTTGTGCTGCCAGTATCCGCTCGCATGCCTGCAGTTCTGGATAGAACCCGCGATACACCTTGATCAAATCCACTTTCGATGACGCCAAGGCGATGGTCTCAGCATCAATCCAAAGGGCGTTTTTGAATACGGACTGCTCTCGCCTGTGCGCACGGCACAGTGACGTAGAGCAGCCTGGTGCCTTCTTGTCTATTGAACAAGCTCTGCGGTTTCGCCCAAGTCCAGCAATAGCTCATCGAGCCGTTCAAGGGTAGAAGCCAGGCCGTCCTTGAGTCCCATGCCGATAGCTTTCTGCACGTCGTCGGCCGAGTTGTACTGCACAACCGTAGTGACGAGGGTTCGCTCGCCGGCGTCAGTGAAAGCGACTTCCCAGCGTGACCTTGGCATGTCGGGGTTGACCTGGCCTGCTTCATCACAGAAACCGTCCAGGGCGGCGTAGTTGTCGATGGGGTTGATTGCCTGATAGTCCAGGCGATTCCAGAAAGTTTGACCGTCGGGGGTGATCATGGCGTAGTGCCAATGGCCGCCGACCTTGAACTCCATGCGCTTGGTCTGGGTCGTGAGCGGCTTGGGAGCGAACCATCTATCGAGCAACTCGCGTTTCGTATGGCAATCCCATACCAGCTGACGCCCTGCGGCAAATTCCCTTTTTACGACGATGCTGTTCTTTTCTTTGTCGACCGCAAAATCGAAATGAAGCTCAGCTTTCACGTTCTTCTCCATTGAGTGATTCCAAGAGACTGTCGAGGTTCTGGTACCGGCTCGCCCACAGGGAGCGCTGGTCCGCGAACCAGCGCTCAGCAGCTGCCAGGTTCTTTTGTTCGAGCGTGCATGTCCGTGTACGGCCGTGTTTTCTTGAGCGAATCAATCCAGTCTTTTCCAGCACCCCCAGGTGCTTCATGAAGGACGGCAACGCCATAGCGAACGGCTGGGCGAGCTCGCCTACCGTCGCCGGCCCCCTGCCGAGGCGTTGAACGACCGCTCTACGTGTCGGGTCGGCAAGCGCCTGAAAGACCGAATCCAACGCCGCTGAATTGTTAGCCATATGGATAACTATAGGTTGGCGAAAGTAGGTGCGCAAGGGCCGGGACCGGAGGTGGATAAATGGTCGAGCCCTGATCGGATGAGAGCTTCCAGTACGTGGCGCTCCTGGGCCAATATTGGCTGGGCGTGGGACGTCCGCTTTCGACCCGGTGCGGACAGCTCGAAATCTGGGTCAGCAAAGGAATGGCGCAACACCGGAATCTATCTGCAGGCTGGGTAGAGTTCGCTCGTCATCTCATACACAGGGGAAGAAATCATGTTGGCTCGACCGTCATTGCTGGTCGCGGTGCTTATGCTGGGCGGGTGTGCTGCCGCACCGAGTAGTCCTCCGTCGTCCAAGATAACAACGCCGGAATCCGTTTCCATCGCAGTCTCCGATGCGCTGCCTGCCTCAGGGTATTTGCCGGAGCAATCGGCCGTGGCACCCGGCACGAAGTATGTTGTGGTTCAAGCAAGCGGCGGCAGTCTTTTCCTCGGTCCTATTCTCGGTAGCGCAAACATCTCCTCCAAAACGAAGGCGATGGCCGAAGAGGTCAAGGGCACGGTCCTTTCCGTTGATCCCGAACCGGTAGCGCTGGACGCCATTCTTCATACTGGCCTGCCAGTAAACGAATCGTCCTCGACCTACACGGTTAAACCTTTTGTATTCATGCAGCACTGCGACGATGGCAAGTTTCGCCTGTCGCTGGTTTTTCATGTCCAAGGCAATGGCGCAGGCTCTTCATGGGTCGGGCGCTACATCTATGACCTGCCGACGGCGTATGACGATTCCCGCCTGAAATCCATGAGTCCAGCAGATCTGGCCAACTATCGTGCAGAGCTCTCCGCTGGCGCAGCGGCCTTGTCGGATCTGATGCAACGGGATCTGAAAGGCGAACTTCCCATGAAGGGCACGGCGGTCAACTTTGGATCGCTCTATATCATGGGGGTCAAGATGGGAGGCATGGGCATCTATACCCAGCCGCAAGAGATCCATTTTCGCGGACAGCTGATTGAAGAAACAGATTCTTATGTGACTGTTCGTCTAGATGGCCATATGCACAACACGCTCATGGGCGGTGGTTTGGCTTTCGGCGTGCATCGCACCAGTCGAAAGCTTGCACACACGCTTACGCCGGTAGGCTAAGTGGCGCAACCGAAGGTCGACTGGCTTGGTGGAGGGCGCGCTGACGTGGCGGGTCGAGGTGTTCCACACATCCAGCATTTTTCGAGGAAGAAGAAGGCCCGGTGGGCGGGCCTCCTTCATCTCCAGCTGGTTATATCCCTGGTCGTCTTGGTGGCATTTACTACCAATGACGATGGCTGACCGCTGAAGCAAAAGCGACAGCCGGCCTGCTCAGTGCAGAATCAATGGCGCCGGTGCCTTGGTGCCAGGACGCGCGATCGCGTACATCTGCCAGCTGATGTCCTTCAACAACGCGTAGCGATCGTCGCCCAGCGTGTAGAGATCGAAGTGGCCTTTGGCGGGCAAGAACCGGAAGTCCGACTTGGCGCCCAAGCCATCCAGTACCGCTTTCAACTTATGCGCGGGGCCCTCCAGATAGGCGCTATCGACGCTGCCCACATAGAGGTGGATCTTGCCGTCCAAATCGCCTTTGAGCTGCGGCCATTGCTGCTGCAAGCGATAGGCGATGTCGTAATGGTCATGCCAGTAGCTCATCACCTTGGGATCGATCGCGCCGGTGTCGCGATCGAACATCGGCATCGGCCGACCGTCCTTGCCGCGCGGCGAGAACACCCATTCGAACGAGGACATCTGGCCGCCGTACTCGCCGGCGACCCGCTCCTGCTTGGAAAACTCTTCAAGCGTGGCGATCACCTTGCCCTGGTCACGAAGAAACGGCCGCTGCTTGCCCTGCGCATCGCGATAGAGGTTGGCGTTTGGCGCGTACAGATCCACGCCAACAAAATCGTGGAAATCGCTGGGGTCTGGCGAGGTCGACCAGGTGCCGCCGAAGATAGACGGGTAGGTGGTCTGCAGCCACAGCGTGGCCCAGCCGCCGGACGAATGGCCGTTGAGGAAACGGCCGTTCGGCGTGGCGTCCATGTGGTATTTCGCCTCCAGCGCAGGGATCAGTTCGGCGGTGAGCGCCTGCCCCCAGGGGCCGTTGTTGACCGAGTCGGCGAACTCCACCGTGCCGGTGTAGCCGGACTCATCCAGGAACACCCAGATCATCGGCGGCATCTCGCCCTTGCTCATTGCCGCATAGACACTGGCCAGCACGGGAACCATGCGGTCGTTGTTGCCACCGTAACCATGCGTGTAATACACCGTCGGATAGCGCGTGGCGGCATGGGCATCGTAACCCGGCGGCAACAGCACGCGGCCACGCATGGCGATCGGGTGGCCCCAGAAAGCACTCAGCGCCGGGCTGGTGAAGTCGATCGCCTGCGTATGCGCGCGCGCTTGCGGCAGCAGTTGGCGCACCGCAGCCGGTGTCTGGGCCGACAGCATCCACGGATCGCTCGTTGGCAAGGCACGCGTGAGCTTCAATACCGGCGCTGAAGTGGCGGGCAGATGCACCGGCACCACCTCGCTGACCAGATCGCCGGGGACACGACCGTCGACCACGTTGTAGCCGTGATCCACATCGAGCACCGCCTGCATCAAGTAGTCGCCCGGCGGTAGCTTGGAAAAAGCCGCCGGAAATGCCAGTTGATCGGCGTCAAGCGTCACCGGCTGGCCTGGCTGCAGATGGGTCACCTCGCGCGCCGCTACCCAGGCCTGCCCGGGGTCAAACGGACTGGCGTCGACCATCTCGACCTTGCCGTTCTTGGCTGCCGCCTGCGCCGCCTTGGCGTCGCTGGCAAATAGCAGCAGGCGACCGCTGACCGGTTGCTGGGAGGCGCCGTCCAGTTCGATCTGGAACAGGCTCTGCGCTGGCGCGGACTGTTCGGCGCGCGCCAGCTCCGTCCAAGCCGTTCCAGCGCCAGTTACGCACACTGCCAGCAGTGCGGCGGCAATCTTCGTTCGATATTGACCCACAAACACTCCTAGGCGGCCATAAGCGCCGCCGGTAAAAACATCGTTGATCAAGGAAGCCAGTGCGAGCCGGCGTCTCAAGTATTTTTATTTGGCGTTGACTGCCGCCGATAGCGTCGGCCGCAAGTCCTGAATGTTTGCTTGCGTGAGCGTTGCAGTCATCGTCACGGCAATAGACAGCCCACCAACAGTCGGTCGTATGTATCCGCTCGTGATTTGTCTCCAATGAAGGCCAAATGGGGCGAAGGCTCTTTTCTACTTCGCTGGCAGCATTCACCCGGTTACGCACTTTTTGTCGACGGAAATGAGAGCTGCTCCAAACTCTTCGTGCGAGACGAGGCCGGAAATTTGCATCTCATGCAGCTACGGAGAGACTCGACCCGCGCCCCAGGGGCCGTATTGAATGGAGCCTCGCCAAGCAAATCCGTGTGTACTTGGCGAGGCGAGGGCATAGTGTCTATCCGATGCCTGTCTTTGCGCCTACGTGATTTTGCGGCCGCTGCACTCAACTCTTGAATAGCATCGTCAGCAGCGCTGAGCCAGACAGGGTTTGCGACGATAGTCCCGTAGACCAGTGCTGATCAGATATCTTCATGCACCTTCTGTTCGCCAGCGTTTATACGCAGAGTGAGACGATTTTCGGGTATCGCTATGGGGCAATTAGGGAAAGGTATGAACGCACAAGGAGGATTGACGGCCTTATTGAAATCCAAGACGATTTTTCCATCTTTGGCCGCAGGGGTCAGTAAGAAGCGGGCGCCACCATAGGTCTCTTTTCCTGAGGTGCGATCCGCAAAGACGAACAGTACCTCGTCATTCGACTCCATGTATGGCATGAGCTCGTAACGCTTTCCGTCTCGATAGAACACCGCCTTGCTCTTGATTTGGACCTTTTGTACGGAGCCTTGTATGTATGCAACCTCGACTTCACGCGGCTCTTTCAGCGGCTCCCAATCTGCCGTGATTTTCCAGCTTTGATCAATCGGGAAATACTTGAGGCCTTTGAAATTGACGAGTCGCGGGGCCTGGGTATCGGTAACCAAGAGCCGCTTTTCACCTTTGTGGTAATCGCCCTCGTAGGAATATATTTTCAATGTTTCGGTGTTGGCATGGATCGTGGAGGGTGTCTTGCTTCCTTCAACAGGATCCAGCAACAAGGTTCCGTCTGGGAAGAAGGCTAAGCCATTCACGTGAAATGGTTCGATGCTGCCTTTCCCTGAGGGCGAGTGGTCGATCGTGGCTTGGCTGCCATTAGCCAATGCCAGACTAATGGACCCATCGTCAGCATAGGTAAGGTTGCCGAGATGGGAGGGGCCCGATGGCAACACGATGTCCTCGTCCGCTGCAGATCCAAGGCGGCTGATTCCCTTTCGCAAAACTTCAGAGTTGGTGACACTGAGCCAGCTTTGAGGGGACTTCAGCTTTTCTATCCGCTGTTGCTGCCATTGCTGTATCTCAAGCTGATAGCTGTCGGCAGCAGCTCGTGCAACTTCACTCATTGCACAGGTTGATGCCAAAGCCACTAAACACGACGAAAACATACGCTTTAAGTTCACGAGCCCTTACCTTGCTTGATAGTGAAAACAGGGGCGTGTCAGCTAGTCCTTCAACCTCCACGAACAAGCGCAGCCGCCATCGCGGCCTGCCTTATGGCGTAAACCCGATGTAGGCCGAAGAAAGTTGCGCCCCTCGTTGCTCACGTCATAAGAACGATTAGTTCGTCCTTGGAGGCGGTTGGTTACCCGCGTAGGCTCGGCGTCCTTAGTCATCGTTCATTTTGCTGGTGCCAGAGCCGAGATTCTTGCCTCTGGCTTTCTGAAGAGGGATCGCCACAGTGTCCGCTTCGGCCAGCGACTTCAGACGGTCAATGCAACACATCGCGAACCCTGCCGGGCTAGATGACAAGGAGGGGCAATGTCGAGGTCGGTCGAAGAGGCCCGGCGCCACTCTCACGCAGCTGCAAACGGTCCGTTTCTAAACCTGGAAAGTCTCGAAGCGCTGCCCGAATTCATCGGGCGCCGAGGAGGCAACGACGCTCAAGGCACGTATGAGTTGGGAACGTGCCGGCGTGACGATCCAGTGTTGGACCGGGGGACCCCGAGCATGAACTGCTTGGAAAGCCGGGCCTTCCGTAAAACTACGGTTTGCTGAAGCGCGCCTTTGCGGGACGATGTGCCGTCGCGGTCGTATGGGCGCGCGGAGTTTCGATGATCTTCATCGCGTTCGTCGTCATAAGGACTTGGGTGTCACTTCATCCAACATGCGGTTGATAGCTGGAACTCTCACCCTCAGTCACGGAGGCATCCTATGAAAGGTCGACACCTCGTTCAGACGTCCTTGGTGCTGTGCGCGCTGACCCTCTCGCAGATCGTCAGTGCCGCTGATCTGGAATGCACCATGCGGTTCAGCCTGTCCGGCTGGTCAGTGATCTACAAGCACACGAGCGGCAAAGGTGTGGTTACTTGCAAAGACGGTCAAACCATGAAGGTCAAGATCGAAAGTCATGGTGGTGGACTGACGGCGGGTAAATCGCGCATCGATAATGGCATCGGCAATTTCAGCGACATCATCAAGATAACCGACGTGCTCGGCACTTACGCACAGGCGGACGCCAGTGCAGGTGCCGTGAAATCCGGTACGGCGCAGGTGCTCACCAAGGGCCAGGTCTCCCTTGCGCTATCAGGTGCGGGCCAAGGCATCGATCTCGGCGTAAGCATCGGTGGCATGACGATTTCGGAAGACAAGTAGAGTTGAAGCCTTTCTCGAAATGAAGCTCCAAAAGCGACGATAAGAGACAGGCAACCTCCTGCATGGCGAGGTTGCTCCCACTCTGCCGGGAGCATCCCTCGCGCCACCGCGTGCGAAAAGTCAGGGGCGGCGGGATGCGCCCACGATGGTTCCGTTCGGGTCCATGGAAAGGCAACTTCCTCGCTGCCATTCTCATGGCGCACCAGGTACTCGTCCCATCTCTGGGGCGTGACTCCAATTAACTCGTGCGATGTGACTGGACCCAGCTTGGGTGCCAGGCGGGCATCGTGCGCTGAACCCGCCAAAACGCATATTGACTCGTTCACTGAGTTGACTGTACTAATACGCGCAGTACAGTGGTGGATGAGGGTTATGACCAAGAAGCAAGGGTTGGCGATCAGCATTGCCACCGGCGACAGCCGGTCGATCAGCAAGCAGATCGTGGATGCGATTCGCATCAAGGTGGCCAAAGGAGAGCTTGATTCAGGCGCGCAGCTGCCGAGCGTGCGCGGACTGGCCATGCAGCTCTCGATCAATCCGAACACCGTGGCCAAAGCCTATGCGGAGTTGACAGCCGAAGGCTGGCTACAGGCGCGTCAGGGTTTGGGCCTGTATGTGGCCGAGGCGCGCGCGAGGCTCTCCACCGAGGAACGAGACCACCGTTTGAACGAGGCGGTGAATCGCTTTGTCAATGAAGTCGTGGCGCTCGGGGTAAGCCACGACGCCGCGCTGACGCGGTTGGACCAGGCCCTGCGTCACGTCATGCGCCGGTCGGCGTAAGCAAGGAGGCTTGCGTGAAAACATCAACACCCATCATTCATACCCAGGGCCTTGCCATGCAGTTCGCCGGCAAGGCGGCGATCAATCATCTGGACCTGACGCTTGAACCCGGGATTACGCATGCCATCGTGGGTGCGAACGGCGCGGGCAAGTCCACGCTGTTTCGCATACTGCTTGGTTTCATGCAGCCCAGTGCCGGACAGGCTTGGATTCTCGGCTGCGCCAGCCATGCACTGACGCCGGAAGTGCGCGGCCGCATTGGCTTCGTCAACGAAGAACACACCTTGCCCTCGTGGATGCGCGTCGAGCAGTTGGTGGCCCTGCAGCGCAGTCTGTATCCACGTTGGCGTCAACCGTTGTATGACGAAATCATCGGCCACTTCGACGTCGGGCCGCGGCAGCAGATCGCTGAACTCTCTCGCGGCGAACGCGCCGGCGTGAATCTCGCGTTGAGCGTGGCACAGGCACCGGAGCTCTTGATTCTCGACGAGCCGACGCTGGGTCTGGATGTGGTGGCCAAGCGTGCCTTCATCGAGGCGTTGCTCTACACGGCGGAGGAAGAGGCGCGCTCGCTGATCTATTGCTCCCATCAGATGGATGAAATAGAGCGGGTCGCCGATAACTTGATCATTCTGGAGCGGGGCACATTGCGTCACGTTTCGCCGCCGGACGAGTTTACCGACGGTATTCGCTACTGGATCGCCGAGATGCCGTTCCGCGGGCCTGATCCGCATAGCGTGCCCGGCCTGCTTGAAGTGCAACGCATCGATGGCCTGCATCATTACCTGGTGCTCGATACCGACGATAGCTTTGGCGACTTTCTCAAGCAGCACGGTGCGCGCTCCATGCACAGCATGCCGGTAAGTCTCGATCGCGCCATCAACGGTTTTCTCGCCAAGGGCCATCGAGTGCCTGTGGCAGCCTGACATTTCGAGGAATTCTTTGCCATGTGGTTATTGTTCAAGGCTGAACTTCGCCGCTTCCGCACCCCGGGCGTACTGACCCTGCTCGCGCATCTGGTTGTGCTGGGTTTCTTATCGCGGACCAGCGATCTAGCCCAGCAACCCCTGCTTTACTACCGTACTTTCGCGGCGTGCTACGTGTTGGTCGGCGTTCTATTGGGTGCCTATCAAACGTTCACCTATGCGCGTCCCGCAGCTTGGATACAGCTGATCCATCGGCCCCTGTCTCCCGCGCGTATCGGCTCGGCGTTGCTGGCCGCCGGCGCGGTCTGGCTCGTGCTCACGGTCGCTTTGCCGCTGTTGTTGATCGCAGCCTGGCAGAGTGAGTTCACCGCGCGTGTGGTGGATCTTCGTCACTGGATGATGGCGCTGCCTGCACTCAATTGCGCGTTGATTGGCTACGCCGCAGCTGCCTATGCGGTGTTGGCCAATCGCCGCATCGGTTTTGGCGTACTCATATTCTTCCTGTTGATCACGGTGGCGCGTGCGCAGTCGTTTGATGCCCTGTTGCTGCAATGGCTGGTGCTTGGCTATCTGGGTGTTCTGCTGTGGCTGGTGTTTCAGCCTGCTCACGCGGCCGTGCCCGCATCCCCCTGGCGACTGGCGACAATGCTCGCGCCAACCGTGTTCGTGCTCTACGTGTTAATACTCAGCACCGCGCGTTTCGGCATGCAGTGCACCTGGATCATGCTTGGTGACGCGCCGGCTACCGCAACCGTGCCGCCTGCGAACTCCGTACAAGAAAGTCTCCGCTCCACCGACAAGGACCTGATGCTCGCGGGTTTGGCGGCGAGCCATGATCCCTCTGCTGGACGTTGGGCCAGCGAGCTGCGCGCGCAGGAAAAGCTCGAGAGATACGGCCCTTTTTTCACGGAACTGCCCCGTCGGCAAGCCTTCGCAAACGTGCTGACGTTGAGCTTCAATGATGCAGCCAATGACACTTTGTGGACCTTCAGTCACGACCATATGCGGTTTGAGGGCCGCGGGCTTGCCGATGATCGAAGCCCCCGCGGTTCGCTGGCGCCGCCCCAAGCCAGCGCTTTTGCAAGCCCTACGATGCCTATCGCCGGCGTGCTTGGCCTCGACCATCTTGATAGCGTTGTGATGCTGGGCGAGCGCGAGGCATGGGTCTATGAACCTCGTTCGCGGGTGGTGCGGCCGTTGCTTGCGCTGAGCGGCAGTGAAGTCTTTGCCTCCCCGCCGATGCGCGTGGGTAATCATCTGGCCGCACTCAGCGATCAGGCTCTGTATGTCGGTAACGAACTGACGTTTCCCGAGCACGGCAGCGCGCGCATCTCGCTGGGTGGTCCCATTGACGTGCTATCTCGTGTGGCTCTGGCTGACGTGGACGACGGCTACCTCGTCTCATTGACGTTCCTGCGCAACTTTCGTCAGGAGTCTTTTTCGCGCGTTCAACGCGTGCTGCATGTCGATAGCGATGGTCGTTCGCGGATCGTGGCGACACGCCTTCTGGCACAGGATTATCCGGCCTGGTTTCGTTTTGCGGATTGGTGGATGTCGCCGCTGCTGGACCGTGTGGCGATCACATTGAAGGGGCTGTTCGCTGCTCAGCCTGGGCTTGAGCCGCCAGAACGGGAACTGCCTCCTGCCGATATGGTCTCGCTGGCTGCCGTATGCGCCGCGTTGTCGATGTTCGCGACCGCGATCCGCTCGTCGCAACGGCGTTTGTCGCCGAAAGTCACGCTGTCGTGGATGCTGGTCAACGCGCTGCTCGGCCCGGCGGGAGTCGCAGCGTTCTACTTGGCGGGCGGGCCTTCGGTTGCACGCCGTTCGATCGTCCGGACAGGGCAAGCCGCGTGGCACGACGGGGCATGCGGCACGTCGTAAATTCGTCCTTTGGCCATGTCTATTTTCGACGGCGGAATCCGCAACCTCTGGCGGACATCGAAGCAGTATCTTGCGTAGCCAGAAATCGTCCATCGCTGGGCGAAACAGGACCTCGCAAAGCTCTGGTTCGGAGCTGGGTGTCCACGAGTAACTTTACTCGCGGGGCATCAAAAGCGGCAGTCTGACGGAAGCCGCGCGTACCCCACAAAAGAAAACGAAAAGCCTGCTGTTCTACGATCACGGCCGTTTGGTTTGAGTAACCACCTGCGTGGATCCCTACTCAGACGACATGATCGAAGAGCCGCCACCGCCGCGTCAGCGCTTTTCGGCTTTGCACCTTCAACGGGAGCGCGTGACATGAATAGAAAGCGATACTCAATGGCGGCAGGCGCGTGGTCACGCGCTACGTGGATCCGCTGGCCGTTGGCCTGCGGTTTGCTGGTTTCGTCGGTCCATGTGAATGCGGAATCGACCCTCCCGCTCCCCCAGGCACCGGCCGGCTCGGCTTTCGGGCAGTGGGGGTACACGCATGACCAACTCGCCGCGATGGTGCCGAAACCTCGCCCGGAGGATGTCGCCAGTCCTGAGGCGATAGTGAAAGCGTGCCATGAGGCGCTGAACGGTCCCAAGGGACCCTGGAATAGCGATCGGTTCCGTTCGTTGTACCTGCCGAACGCGGTGCTTACCGACGTTACGAAGGGCAAGCATGGAGAAGTGATCATTGGCAACCGAACCCTGAGCCAGTTCATCAAGGACGTGAAGGACGTCCATGACGAATCGGCCTGGTACGAGAATATCGAAATTTTGCACGTCGAGAAGACGATGAAGAACGGCGGCGGTATCGCCATGGTCTATCACCATGGCATTGCGGGTTCGACGTTGACCAAGCCTAAGGAGATTGGCGAGGGCATGGCGATGGTGATGTACGATGGCGAGCGATGGTGGATCGTCACCGACGCGTTCTAGAACAAATCAGGTTCGAACGCCGTGGTCCAACACACTCCGAAGTAAACCGGGCATGTCCGTTTCCGAGCCGTAGCGGATATAGACATCGCGGTGGATGCGGAAAATGGTGTCGGAAAATGGTGTCAGGGACAATTTCTGCCAATTCGTGGAAATTGTCCCCGACACTTTTTCAGACACCTCTTCGGCACCACCGATCGCTGTCGCTCCCGGCGCCCATGCTTTCGTACCGGCGCGGATTCGTGTTGCCCTGACTCGCTTAATCAACGAGCGGACGGGGAAAATGGTGTCAGGGACAATTTCTGTAGAACAAATCAGGTTCGAACGCCGTGGTCCAACACACTCCGAAGTAAACCGGGTATGTCCGTTTCCGAGCCGTAGCGGATATAGACATCGCGGTGGATGCGGAAAATGGTGTCAGGGACAATTTCTGCCAATTCGTGGAAATTGTCCCCGACACTTTTTCAGACACCTCTTCGGCACCACCGATCGCTGTCACTCCCGGCGCCCATGCTTTCGTACCGGCGCGGATTCGTGTTGCCCTGACTCGCTTAATCAACGAGCGGACGGTAGGCGCGGATCGCGGGCTTCGCCCTCTCCAGATCGTATCGGGCCTGAAGCGCCAGCCAATAAAAGGCGGTGGTGTCGAAGATGAGGGAAAGGCGTAGCGCGGTCTTGGGGGTGATGGGGTGGGTGTCGGCGATGAAGGCTTTGATGTGGTCGGAGGGGATGCCGGAGCGGCGGGCCAGTTGGGCGGGATTGAGTGCGCTTGGGATCAGGTAGGCGTGCAGCAGGATGTCGCCGGGGGCTCGCAGCGGTTGCGAGGGGTCCACTTCCGAATGCGGGGTGAGCTGGATCAGTTCCATAACTGTTCTCCCTGTCGGACACGGCCGCGCAGCGGCCCAAGCGCTTACAGCGCTCCGTGTCAGTGAATGCTTGGCAGCTTCGTCGGTGATTGCCCGAAAGAGGCGCATCGCCATGCCGGCCGATGCGCCGTAACGGCGATCATCGGAGGCGTGTGGTGTTCACTCGAGGCTCGTTACCGAGCAGGCGGGCGTATTGCTGGAGGCAGTGGACCGCCGTACCCAGGCTGGCCGTGACGGCCACGGGAAGCGGCCAGGGCAGCGGTCTGCCGGGGAATCCCCGTGCCTGCGCGTGGCGGCACTGTTCGCTGTCGAGGCGCAAGCGCGTGAGGGCGAGCACCGCCAGGGCGATATCGCCGCGAGTGCTGTGACGCAGGGTTTCGGGCCATGCCACCGCCGTGGATGACGGGTCATCAGGCGGAGAAGTGAGAGTGTCGTCAGGGGGAACGGACGAGCGAATGCGTCCCGTATGATCGCGGGTAGCCATGATCAACTCCAGTGAAGTTGTTGATGGTTAGCGGGTCGTGGGTGTTTCCGCACTCACGGCCCGCGCCTCATGACCGGGTGGTCATGATCACCCGCGAAGCCGTGCAATACGACATCGCAAATGACCGACTGACCCTAACAAGCAGGGTTGGCATCGTCTGTCAGGGATCAGCGAGATAGGTGTCCACTTGGGCGAGGTGGCGCGTGACGGCGCGGGGCCGGCCGAATGTCAGCACCATTCCCTTACTCACCCATGTGAAGCGCTTCTTCATCGACCTGTGCCACCTTTCCGCCGACTCGATCCAAGTGAATCTCGACAGACGCGGCGCTCATCCGGTCTGCCTTGAGGCAGTTCGTGATGTCGACGACACGATCATGCAGGTGATTTGGAGCTGCATCGGATGGCGCTGGCGGGACTGGCGCAGGATGCGGTGCGCATCGAGCCTCCGTGGATCAGTTGAAAAGGCGCTGGCCAAACGGAAGAGAATCCCATCGGTTCGTTCAGGAAGTCGTCTGCCCTATGGTCTACGGCCAACTGGCGATCTTTCTAGTGCCGCTTTCGTGCCGTAAGTTCTTGCGCATGAGGGGCGCAATGCTCTTGTCCGTGGTCGTCATGCTGGTGATGGCATTCGAATGATCGCTGCTTAAGTGCTCGCCTTGATTGCCATCGTGATCGCGACCACGTCGGCGAGAGCGCCAGGCGGTGCATCCATGCCGTAGCGAACGGCACGGATAGCCGCCACATCAGTCTTCTGAAGACACCTGTAGGAGTGTCGCCATGAGTAGCAACGCATCGGGTTGGGGACTCTACCGATTGCGCCAAAGCCTGATCCGTGCGGCCGCCGATGTCGGGCAGCTACCGGGGATGCATTCGATCGCGGAGCCGTTCTATCGGCGTTATTTCAAGCGACCATGCCGCCGCGGAAATTTGTACTACGGTATCTTCGAAAGCTACGACGAGGCGCTGGCGCAAGCCGAGCAATTGTCGTCAGCGTCCCTTCCCGCCAGCTACGACGTCGAAGGCGCCGCGCTCAAGTATCGCGCTCAACTTGAAACGTTGCGCACATGCGACTATCCCGCGTTGTATTGGCTCCGCGAGATTATCGAAGCAGGCGGCCGCAAAGTGTTCGACCTTGGCGGGCACCTCGGCCTGGCCTATTACGGTTACAGCAAATATCTTTCCTATCCGCACGATCTGCGCTGGCGGGTCCATGATCTGCCGCAGGTCATGGCGGCAGGGCGTAGCTTGGCCAGCGAGCGCGGTTGTTCGGGGTCGCTGCAATTTGTCGAATCGCCATCGGACGCCGACGATGCGGACGTATTGATCAGCGCCGGCGCTCTGCAGTATCTGAATTACCGACTGCCGGCGCTTATCCAGCGCCTGCGCAAGCCGCCGCGCCACGTCATTTTCAACCTCACGCCGCTGCATGATTCGAAGTCATTCTTCACCCTGCAGAACCTCGGCATCGCCATCTGTCCCTACCGCATCGATCACGCTTCGACGCTGTTCGACGAAATGCGGAACCTTGGCTACAAAGTGAGAGACCACTGGACGCTAGCCGACCGCCGGATACGCATCCCGTTCGCCGAAGCTTATAGCGTTGACCATTACCACGGATGCTATCTGGAGCTGGCGCCTTCCTGATGAGCGGAATGGCCCGCCATCGGGATCGATGGATGGCGATGGACGGGTGCGTGGCTGTGGGCCCCCGATCCCAACAGGGAAGCGCGCAGCCGCGCTTGTCGCCCTGTGCCGGAATAAAACGGACCGTAACCGGGTTATGTGGATAGCGCCCCGTGCCGAAGAGCCTGGCGCGAAGTCCATTCCATAAGGTCCCTACACCCATGCCGTTGCCCGCGCGTATTCCCGCAAGCTACACACGCACCGCCAAAGTCCTGCATTGGCTGGTGGCTCTGTTCATACTGACCAACCTCGTCATCGGCCTGCGGATGGAGCGTTTCCCTGGCTACTCGCACAAGTCGCCGGAATGGAATGGCATCTTGTTCTGGCACGGCTCGATCGGCGCGGTGGTGCTGTGGCTGGCCATAGCACGGATCATCTGGCGCACGGGCCATCGGCCGCCGCCGCTGCCGCTGCCGGGCAGCATCCCGCCCTGGCAAGCGTGGATCGCGCACGGCGTCCATGCGCTGCTCTATCTGGCCATGTTGGCGTTGCCGCTGTCCGGCTACGCGCATCGCGTAGCGGGAAATCATCCGGTGAGTTTTTTTGGTCTATGGAGCTGGCCCGATCTTCTTGCCCCCAACGAGTCGCTGCGCGTTCTGTTCGGAAGCATCCATGTCGATCTTGCCCTGGCGCTCGGTGGCCTTCTCATTCTCCATGTCGGCGCAGTGCTGAAGCATCTGCTGATCAATCGCGACGGTGTGGCCAAACGCATGCTGTGACGCTAGTGGATCGCGCGCTTGGCGATGTCCCCGACCAGCGCATCGGAATCGATCACGCTGGTGTTGCCCAGCATGATGATGGTGATGTCCTGGTCCATCACGTGGAAGAACTGGGCCTGCGCGCCCATGATGAGTCCGGGCCGCTTGACCACGGGATGCTTGGCACCCTTGGCGGTGAGTTGGTAGGACCACAGGCCGTCGCCGTATTCGTCCAGCCCGGGTTTGATCATCTGCTGCAAGGTGGCGGGTGCGATCAGCCGGCCATTGAACAGGGCATCGGCAAACTTCCGCAGGTCGTCCGTGGTGGAATACATGGCGCCGGCGGCATACCAGTTTTCCGGATACACCGGGATTTCCCGGGACAGGATTTTCCTGTCGTCGGGATACCAATACGTATCGGCGAGCCGGTCCACGATGTCGCCATGGAGAAGCACGCCGCTGTCGATCATGTGCAGCGGATCGAGGATGCGCTCCTTGAGCACGTCCTCGTAGGGCTGTCCATACAGGCGCGCGATGATCTTGCCGAGCACCACATAGTCGGCATTGTTGTAGTTGAACTTCTCGCCGGGCACGCTGATGAGCTTGCCGCTGCTGATCTGCGCCAGCAGTTGGTCGCTGGTGTGCGGCAACTGGTAAACGGGAATGCCTTCCTTCAACGCCGTCGCCTGGTCGGTGACTGCATCGAAACTCGGCAGGCCCGAGGTGTGGTTGAGCAGTTGCTGGATCGTCACCTTGCTGCCTGCCTCACCGGCAAAGTCGGGCAGGTAGGTTCTGATGGGCTGATCGAGATCCAGCTTGTGCTGCTCGACGAGCTGCAGGATCAGTACCGAGGTGAACAGCTTGGTGACCGAAGCAATCTTGAAACGCGTCTGCGGCGTATTGGCCACCCGCAAAGGAATGTTGGCAAGCCCGTAGCTCCTGTCCAGGCGGGTGCCGTCGTGCCACTGCACCAGGATCGATCCGCTGTAGTGGTGTGTATTCGCATACCCGTCGACAAAGCTCGCCACGGCATCGTCCTGGGCGAACAGGCGGGCGGAGCACAACAGGCAAACCATCGCGACAATGCAGCGCATAACCAGCTCCCGGGCAGGACACGGCGGGCGAATCGGCGGTGGCATGTCCAGCGTTGAGCCGCGCGATTCGGTTGATCGCATTGAGCGTATCCATCTTCTGCTTGCGTGCCAGATGTCATGCGACGAAAACCGCCCTGGGGCGACGAAGCGGGCGGCCGCCGGGATGAAACGCCGGGTAGGGTCCGATTCACTGCGCTTGCGGCGGGGCTCGGTCGGCATCAAGCTTTGTGGGAAAGGGGCAGCCGCCGCAGGGGGAAATGGTGAAGCGCATCGTCGCAGTCTTTATTCTCTTTGCGTTGCCATGCCTATCAGTACGGGCTGGTCCGGCTTCCCGAACGTTCCAGGAAGAAGATGCGTCGGTCCTGCAGGCCGCTTTGAGATCTCAATGCCAGACCGAAGATGGCTACGTCCTGTTGTCGTCTACAACGGTTGCCCCCGAAAAGACGGACGACATGGGGGAAGCCGATGAATCAGGTGCTTTTGCCGACCTGAAACGCAGAAACGGCGCCGCCGCCTCTCTGCCGGAAAGCGTTTCCTGCAAGGGAGCACGACTGCACCGTGAGCAGGACATCCTACGGTTCTTCGATCGTGCACCCATTGCAGCGGGCAAGGTGTCGTTGAACGAGGCCTGGAAGAAGCTGCACGAGTCTTTCCCAGGGGCAACCGGTTGGACATCGGTGAGCCTTCCGGGTTATTCCGCGGAGAGAGACATCGCCGTTGTCTATGTGGCCCATCACCGCGGCAGCCTCTGCGGGCAGGGCTATTACCTCTACCTGCATCGCCTCGGTGATCAGTGGAAGGTGCTCGTCCGCTTTCCAATCTGGACTTCGTGAATAGGTTCGCTTTTGAGTCCGGCTTCGGGCAATGAAAGCAGCATGCTGTAGACGTGCAAGCGAACTCATTCAAAGACGCTGCAAGTCACAGAGAAGTGGCCGATCATCGCCGTCGAACACGCATATGGGCATCTATACGTCCATCAAATAGTCGTGAACTTACGCCTGCGCAAGCCCGAAGCAAGCATCTTCTTGCGCCACGTAACGAGAACGCAATCACATTATGAGATCGACGACTTTCCTATAAAAAAAAGACAGCCAGGGCGCTGACGGTCGCAAGGTCGACCTCTCTCACGCGCGCTTCTGTACCCGACTATCCGCACGGCACGACTCTTCGACGACGGTCGAGGACGGGACGTGTTTTGGCGAATTCGGGCTGTGCAAGCCTGCTTTGGGCTTGTCTTTTCATTTTATTGGGGAGTTACCTGCATGAAAGAAAAAAGCAACGGCATGTCCCGGGCTATCGTCGGGGGACGCGTAGCCGGTTTGTTGGCGTTGGCATTGGGTGTCCAGGGGGCGCTGGTGGCGCAGTCCGCGTTTGGCGCGGATGCGTCGACGTGGTCCGCGACGCGCACCCAGGTTCCCTACACGGGGGATGCCTCGTTCCAGGGTTATGCGGCCGATCAGGAGCCGGTGTCCATCACCGTGTCGCTGAAGCTGCGCAACCAGGATGTGCTGGAAAGTTTCACGCAGGAGCTCTTCAGGCCGGGCAGCCCGTCCTTTCATCAGTTCCTGAGCAGCCAGGACAGCACCGCGCTGTTTGCGCCTACCGAGGCGCAGGCGAAGTCGGTGGCGGACTATCTGGCGCAGCAGGGCTTCACCAACATCCAGATCGCGCCGAATCGTCTGCTCGTCACGGCTGACGGCACCGTGGGCTCGGCTCGCAACGCGTTCCGTACCTCGATCGGCCACTACACGCGCCATGACCGCAGCGGCATCGCCAACACCAGCGGCGTGCAGGTGCCTGCCGCGTTGAGCCAGGTGGTGGACCAGGTGCTTGGCTTCAACACGCTGCATCAGGCGAAGGTGTTCTCGCTGCCGGCAAACCAGATCAAGCCGGCGTACACCGTGGTGTCGACGCAGACGAACTCCTCGGCTCACGCCTACTATCCCCAGGAGTTTGCCACCGTCTATCACGCGGGCACGGCGGCCACGGCCAGCAATACGACGGTTGCCGTGGTGGGTTGGGGCAGCATGACCAACGCTCAGACGGACTTGACCAAGTTCGAAAGCGGTCAAGGCATCACAGCCGTGCCGACCTCGATCGTGTCGACGACCACCGTCACCAGCAAGGACGACAGTGGACAGGGCGAGTGGGGCATGGATGCGCAGGCCATCGTGGGTATTTCGGGTGGCGTGAAGAAGGTGGTCTTCTATACCGACGGCGGCACGTACAGCGCGAGTGCGGGTTCGAGCGGCGCCACCAACAGCGGCCTGCTGTCGGTGATCAACCGCGTGGTGAGCGACAACACCGCGAAGGTGGTGAACATGTCGTGGGGTCTGCCCGAGTGCGACGGTGCACCCGGCTTCGCCGATTCCGCGCTTGCGCTGGGCGTGACCCAGGGCCAGACCTTCTCCGCCGCGAGCGGCGACAACGGTTCGTACCCGTGCCCGCTCAACGGCTCGGCGCCTGAGAACGGTGCGTATGGCAGCACGACGCAGCTCTCGGTGAACTATCCGGCGAGTTCGCCGTATGTGGTCGCCGTGGGCGGCACGACGCTCAACACCTCGTCGACCGACAGCTACGTTTCCGAAGCATCATGGGCGTATAGCGGCGGTGGCGTGAGCGCGTCGGAAGCCACGCCGTCGTGGCAGTCGTCCAGCTATGCGCATCGCAGCGTGCCGGACGTGGCGTTCAACGCTGACTGGAACAACACGCCGATCATCGTGTACTTCACGGCCAGCTCGACCTCGGGCATCTCCCAGTCCGGTTACTACTTGAACGGTGGCACCAGCCTGGCATCGCCGCTCTTCGTGGGCGTGTGGGCTCGCCTCGAGTCTGCCAACAACAACGGTCTGGGCTTTGCCGCTCCGGCGCTCTATGCCTACTCCGGTTCGTTCCCGTTCCACGACGTGGCCACGGGCAGCAACGGCTACTACTCGGCCACCACCGGACGCGACAACGCCACGGGCTGGGGTAGCATCGACATCCAGGCGGCAAGCACCTTCATTACTGCCACGCCGGGCTTCAACACGGCTACGCATTAATCCGCTCGGCAGTTACTGCCAGTTGGAGGCGGCTTCGTGCCGCCTCCAACACTGAGGACGTTGCGCGCGATCAACAGGCCAGCAGATCGCCGATTTCTCCCGCCCACGAATCGATTCGTGGGTTTTTGCGTTCAGGGGGGCGGGTGCCGGCGCTTATCCGAAAGGGGGCATTGCGTGTGCCGCGAGGCGAATTATGATCGTCCCGCAACTCATGCCCGCGGGCTCGCCCGCCGGCCATGACACACAGGGGGATGGGGATGGGAATGTTGCGTTGTTGCCTGGGCCTTGGCCTGGTGTTGTTGCTCGCCGGTCAGGCCTGGGCTGACGACTGCCATTTGAAAAGCTACGGCACCTTGCCCGTGGAGATGGTTGGCAGCCGGGCCACCACCATGGTGAAGATCAACGGGAACAACGCGCGTTTCATGCTCGATACCGGGGCCTTCTTCAACTTCATGTCCAAGGCCAATGCCGCGGCGCTGGGACTGACGCTGCAACCCGCGCCCTTTGGCTATCGCATCACCGGGGTGGGCGGGGAGGCGAATGTCCAGCAGGCGCACGTCAAAGAGTTCGGCATACTCGATACCACGCTGAACAATGTCGATTTCATCGTTGGAGGTACTGACACGGGCGAGGGCTTGCTCGGTGCCAACCTGCTCGACCTGGCGGACCTGGAACTCGACCTGGTGCACGGCAAGGTGACGCTGTTCAAGGCCGAGCATTGCGACAAGACCTCGCTGGCCTATTGGGTGAAGGACGGCAAGTACAACATCGTTGACATCGAACCCAGCAAGAACGAGCACGACCGGCGCACGTTCTTCACCGTGGTCATCAACGGCACGAAGCTGCGGGCGGTGCTCGATTCGGGCGCCAGCGCCACGGTGCTGAGCCGCCGCGCTGCCGAACGGGCCGGCATCGATGTCAATGCGCCGGGCGTCAAGGCGGGCAGTAGCAGCATCGGCCTGGGTTCCAAGCCGGTACGGACCTGGACGGTGAACGTCGATTCGTTTGCCGTCGGTACTGAAATGATCCAGCACACACAGATGCAGGTGATCGATTCGCGCATGGGCGACGATACCGACATGTTGCTCGGCGTGGATTTCATCCTCGCCCATCACATGTTCATCGCCAACGGCAAGAAGAAGGCGTATTTCACCTATAACGGCGGACGCGTGTTCACCTTTGCCGATGCGGGCGACGGCGATGCCGCGACCGGAGCTGCGGCGGCGAACGACAGCGGGGCGGACACCAGGAGCGCTGCCGACTACGCGCTGTCGGGCCAGGCGCATCTGTCGCGTGGCGAATCGAAAGCAGCCATGGCCGATCTCGATGAGGCGATCAAGAAGGCTCCCGATCAAGCCGCCTACTACACGGCTCGCGCGAAAGCGCACCTTGCGGACAAAGACCGGGACGCAGCGCTGAGCGACCTGGACCAGGCGTTGAAGCTCGATCCCAAGAACTTCGATGCGTTGCATCTGCGCGCCGAACTTCGCTTTGCGCGCAAGGACCGCACCGGTGCCGCCTCCGATGCAGCCGCTGCGGCAGCGGTGGCGCCGGCAGGTTCCTCGCAGGCGCGTTCGATTGCCGCGTTGTACATCGACCTCGACCAACCCGCCGAGGCGCTGCCGATACTCGATGCCTGGATCGACCTGCATCGTGATGACGCCATGCTTGGCCCCGCACTCAACGAGCGTTGCTGGGCGCGCGCGCTCAGCAATCAGATGCTCGAAGACGGCCTAAAGGATTGCCGCAAGGCCATCAAACGCAATGGCCCCAACCCGGCCTATCTCGACAGTCTTGGCCTGATCGAGCTGCGGCTGGGGCAGTACGCCGAATCGATCAAGGCGTACGAACAAGCGTTGGCGCAGAAGCCGCATTCGGGATGGACGCACTATGGGCTGGGCCTGGCGAAGATCCGTAGCGGCCAGGCCGATGCCGGCCGTGCCGATCTGGTGGCCGCCCGTGCGATCGATTCGCACATCGATGAGCGAGCCGCCAAGTTCGGCCTGACCGCGCCGGAGCCCTGAGGCGCGCGCCCTTATCGCTGGGCGCGCAGCAGCCATTCGCGGATGCGGCGCATCAGCGCATCCGCGGGATTGAGGTTCCACTCGAAGGTCGCCACGCTGCGTGGCGGCATCGTGTAGTCGAAACGGTGCTGGCGTTCCGCCACGGAGATAGGGCGCTCCACCGTATCGCTGTTCACCACCACCAGCACGATCGATCCGCTGGCGCGGTTCTGGAACGCCACATTGTCGATGCCCTTTTCGGTGGCGGTGGATCCCACCCGCACCGCACCCGGCAAGACAAATCGGCTGAAATGCGCGAGTGCGTAGTATTCGTCGTTGCGGCTGATCGCGCCGGTCTTCGAGTCGACGGTGACCACGCCCTTGCACAGCTCGCAGCCGCCGAAGTGCGGGCCGTGGTTCTCGTCGAGCACCAGGTTCCAGTAGATCACGCCGCGCGCCCATTGCCGGATGCCGGTGACCAGCAGGTCGCGCGAAAACCAGATCAACTCGCCATTGGCGGCCGAGGCCCAGTCGCCACCGGAACACTCGGTGATATAGACGTTCTTCTGCGGGAATGCGTGATGCACGCGACCCTGGTTGAACGGGTTGCCTTCGTAGCAGTGCCAGGCCACGCCATCGATATAGCGCGTGGCCAAGGGATCGCCCAGCACGCTCATCGGCTGCTCGGGCTGGTTCCAGTTGTGGTCCCATTCCAGAATGCGCGTGGCGGGCTGGCGGTTGGCCAGCTTGGGACCGAGGTATTGCCCGATGATGCGCGCCCGGGTGTCCGAGGGCATCAGCATGCCGGGGTAGGTGATCGGTACGAAGCCGGGCTCGTTCTGCAGGGTCAGCGCGAAGATCGGAATGCCGTAGCCGCGCATGGTGTCGAGGTACTTGATCAGATAATCGGCATAGGTGCTCTCGTACTGCTCCAGCAAATCGCCGCCGATCAGGTTCTGGCTGGTCTTCATCCACGCCGGCGCGCTCCAGGGCGTGGCGACGATCAGCAGGCCCGGATCGATCGCCAGCACTTCGCGCATCACCGGTATCACGTCCTGCAGATTGGAGGTGACGTTGAAATGCTCCAGCGCCTCGTCGGTCTGGCCGAACGGCACGTCGTCCAGGGTATAAGGCTTCAACGAGAAATCGGAGGCGCCGATGGTCATGCGCATCATGTTGAAGTCGAGGTTCGGCGGAGGGCCGAACAGTTCCTGCAGCAGGGCGCGGCGTTGCAAGGGATTGAGCTTGTTCTGCAGCAGCCACGCCGACGAATCGGTCATCGCCGCGCCGAACCCGTCCATGGTCTGATAGGTCTTCTGGACGTCGATCACGATGGTGGCAGGCGACTCGTCCCGCGCGCCCATCGCGATGTCAGGCTGCGGTTCCAGTTTCAGGCGGCGATCGGCCGTGCTCAGCCACAGCTCTACCACAGGCCCCGCCGGCCGGGCCGTGGGTGCCGCAAGGAGTTCGACGGTGGGATGCTCGAAGCGTGGTGCGAACAGGGCAGCCAGGGTGAGCAGGGTGATCAAAGCGATGAAGGCGGCGGCAGCCCCGGCGGATCCGGTTTGGCGCTCATCCATGGCGCGCGCCAATCCCATCGCTGCTATTGCTGTTCATTTGGATCACGAAGCTTCCAGGCCTCCACTTCAAACCGGGGTGCGACCGGTGTTCAGAACGGCGCCGGGTTCGTGGTCGACCCGGCGGCAAAACCGGTAGCGCGGTTGCAGCATACCAATCTGGCGCCGTTTTGACTGTGAGAGGGCATCGCGGGGTTGCGATGGCAATGCTCGATCTGGCCCTGTCGGAGTGGCCGAGATCAGCATCGATGCCAAATTCTTGCGTTGCGACGCATTCGCACGCGGCAGCAGACAGCAGCAAGCAGCGCTCGGCAGGTCGGGCGCTGCTTGCTGGAAGTGTGGTTTTCTTCGCGGCCTCACATGGCCAACGCTGCTAGCAATCGAGCGATACCACGCATGCGATGCCGTCCCTGGCCATCTTGCTGTAGGGACAGATGCGTTCCGTGTTGCGCACCAGCTCCTCGGCCATGGCCGAGTCCATGTGGGGCAGGCTGATGCGGATGTCCGCCGTCAGCGTGAACAGGCCATCGACCGGATCGCGCCCGAAGGTGACCGAGGCGGTGACCGCTGCATCGGGAATGGCCACCTGCGCGCGGGTCGCCAGCAGGTTCAGGGCGCCGTGGAAACAGGCGGCATAACCCGCGGCAAACAGTTGCTCGGGGTTGGTTCCTTCACCGTTCCCGCCAAGCTCGGGTGGCATCCTCAAGCTCAGCTCGAGGCTGCCGTCCTGCGATCGAGCCGTGCCGGTGGCGCGCCCATGCCTGGCCTCGCCACCGGTCACGTGCACCGTCGCCGTATACAGCGGCTGGAATTCCGCGCCACGGTATTTGTCGAGCAGCGACGGCGGGGGCGGCTGCGGTCGCTTCATGATTCAGGCTTTCCCCGCTGCCTGCGCATACGAGGAATGATCGAACCAGGATTGAAAGCCGATCCTGCCGAGTCGCGCGTTGGCGGCGGGCAGCAACGTGTCTTTCTCCAGCTGCGCGCCGAAGTAGGGTGTACGTGCATCCGCGAAGACCTGGTGCGGATCGTGCGTGAGCTTGAGGAATCGCTCCACCAGCTGGGACATGTCGACCTTGTCCGGCCCCGCGATTTCCACCACGCCGTTCACGGGCGTGCCGAGTGCATAGTCGGTGACGGCATCGGCAACGTCGTCGGAGGCGATGGGTTGCATCAGCGCACTCGACACATGGATGCCCTGCTCGCCGGTGGCGGATTTGACGATGCTGCTGAGGAATTCGAAGAACTGCGTGGAGTGGACGATGGTATAGGGCACGCCCGAGGCGCGAATGATCTTCTCCTGCGCGATCTTGCCGCGGAAGTAGCCGCTGGCCGCAAGACGGTCGGTGCCCACCACGGACAAGGCGAGATGATGTTTCACGCCGGCCTTCTTTTCCGCTGCAAAGAGATTCCGGCCGGACGTCTCGAAGAAATCGAGCACGGCCTGGTCTTCGAACGACGGCGAGTTGGCGACGTCGACGACGATCTGCGCGCCGGCCATCGCCTGCTCGAGACCTTCGCCGGTCAGCGTGTTGACGCCGGAGGCGGGCGATGCCGCCAGCACCTCGTGGCCCCGCTGCCGCAGCCGTTCGACCACCTTGCCGCCGATCAGTCCGCTACCGCCGATAACTACGATCTTCATGGGACACCTCTCGCTGGGGCAAACGCCGATGCGTTGGAAGACTCATGGTAGGCGTGGCTCGCGCGAGCCCGGTAGACATCGCGGCGGGCTCACGGTGTTGCCTGCGATGCATCAATCCACGCGGTCCTGCAGGCGCGGATGAACGATGTGGCCATGCCCGGGCGCAAGCAGGTTGCCAGCGCCGGCAGCAGGCGGCGCAGGCGACAGGCCTCTCACGTACTGCAGATCCATCGCACGTATCGCATCGGTCATGTAATCGATGAACGCGCGCACCCGCGCGGGCAGTTGTTGCCTGCTGAGATAACAAAGGTAGTGGCCACGATCGTCGGGTGCATGGGCGGCGAGGCAGGACACCAGCCGTCCTTCGCGCAGGTGTTCGGCCACCTGATAGCCCGCCAGCTGGGCGATGCCAGCGCCGTCGAGCACGCTTTGCAGCACGAGGTCGACATCGTTGAACGTGCACAGGGACGGCGGCACGAGCTTGTGCCTGTGCCCGCCCACCTTGAACTCCCATTCCGCGATGCGTCCCGAGGCCGTGCGGAAGTTGATGCAGCTGTGTTCGGCCAGTTCGTCGACGCTGCGCGGCAAGCCGTGGCTGGCGACATAGCCGGGCGATGCGCACACCAGCATCTGCATCGGCACCAGCCGTTTGGCCACGATCTGGCTGTCTTCCAGCTGCCCTTCGCGGAAGGCGAGATCGATGCGATCGGAGGTGAAGTCGGTCGGGCGGTCGTCCAGCAGCAGATCGATCGAGATGTCGGGATAGCGGACCCGGAAGCCGGCCAGCAGCGGTGCGACGATCTGGCGGCCGAAACCCGCGCTGGCGCTGATGCGCAGATGCCCCCGCGGCGGCCCCTCGCGAAGTTCGCGCATGTCCTCCAGGGCCTGCACGATGCGTTGCACGCCCGGATGGCAGTTCTCGTAGAACAGCTCGCCTTCGCGGGTGAGCGAGGTGCTGCGGGTGGTGCGCAGGAACAGCCTCGCGTTGAGTTGAGACTCGAGCTTGCGCACGCTGCGGCTCACCGCGGAGCGTCCGACGCCCAGCCGGTCGGCGGCACGCGCAAAGCTGCCCTCGGCAGCGACCGCCATGAAGGCGACGACACCGGCATAACTGGCCGTGAAGCTCGACGCGAGGGAATCGGCGGCGTCGCCCTGAGGCTTGTCATGAAGGTTGGCGGTCATGTGCGAGGTACCTCGTCGGGTGCTGCCGGGTGACATGGGGCAGGGGCGCGCGCATGCGGCCCGCGCGGCGCCTCCCGTACCCTCTAGTCGGATGAGACGGGGCGTTTGTGACGTCGGCTCCGGATTGGTGCCTCGCCGACAACTCGATATGTCCCTTGTCGTATCTATTGATGCGCCGGGGCGCGGCCTAGCATCCGATGCCAATGGGCGACGATGGAGGTGGGCCGTGAAGATCGTGGTGATCGGCGGCAGGGGGCTGGTGGGCAGGAATATCGTTCGCCGGCTGCGCGAACAGGGGCATGAGGTATCGGCCGCGTCGCGCTCCACCGGCGTGGACATCGTGACGGGCGTGGGGCTCGCTGACGCGCTGGCGGGTGCCGACACCGTGGTCGACGCCAGCAATTCGCCGGAGCTGGAAGGTCTGGCGCCCTTCGAATTCTTCAGCAAGGCGATCGACAACCTGCTTCAGGCGGAAGCCGATGCCGGTGTGAAGCATCATGTGGCGGTCTCGGTCGTGGGCACCGAGCGCATGGCGGACAGTCCGTATTTTCGCGGCAAAGCGCTGCAGGCGGCGCGCATTCGCGCCTCCGGCATTCCCTTCACCATCGTGCATGCCACCCAGTTCTACGAGTTCCTGTTGCAGATCGTCGAACTCAGCGTGTATGAGCAGACCCTGCGTCTTTCGCCTGCCTATATCCAGCCGGTCGCTTCGGCCGATGTGGCGGTGGCCATGGCCGAGCTTGCGCTTCGTCCGCCGCGGAACGCCGTGCTCGAAATGGCCGGCCCCGACCGCGAACGGTTGTCCGAACTGATTCAACGATTCCTGGTCGAGATCGAAGCGCCGTACGACGTGATAACCGATCCGCTCACCCCGTACTTCGGCGCCACGCTCGACGACGAATCGCTAGTGCCGGGACGCGATGCGCGCCTGTGCAGCACAGGGTTCGGCGCCTGGCTCAAGCAATCGGAGTACTGGGGTGCCAACTGGTGAGCGCGCCGCGTCATTGGCAGTGGCGCACCGACGCCGGCCGCATTGATGCCAATCGTGCAACACCGTGAGCACCTGCGCAGATCTAGCGAACGCTGCGCGGCGCGCCTAGCCTCGCTGCCAGAGGTCACACCAAGAGGAAGTCCGTCATGCTCAAGTCCATCTCCTGCACCATCGCCGCGCTGCTGCTTTTCGTGGGAAGCGCGGTTGCCGCGGAACAGCCTGCGCCGGAGGCGGTGGTGTCGTCGCTGCTGACCAAGGCGTTGAACGACTATCCCGGCAAGGAAGTCCAGATGATCACCGTGGACTACCCGCCGGGCGCGGTCGATCCCGTGCATCGCCATCATGCGCATGCGTTCGTGTATGTGCTCGAAGGATCGATCGTGATGGGCGTGCGTGGCGGCAAGACCGTTACCCTGATGCCGGGTCAGACCTTCTACGAGGGACCGGACGACGTGCACACGATCGGCCGCAACGCCAGCCAGACCAAGCCGGCGAAGTTCGTGGTGTTCCTGATCAAGGGCGTTGGTGCGCCCGTGCTGACGCCGGCGACCTGACCGGCGCCTGCCGGCGGTATCACAGCGGCGTGAACAGCATCACCTGCAGCTGGGAGGCGATGCGCGCGAGTTTCGCCGGATTGCGCTGCACGCGGACGCGGGTGATGCGTTCGCCGTCCGTTTCGATGGACTGGACCGACTCCAGTGCATCGTCGAAATAGCGCAGCATGGCCGACTGGCCGTTGATCGACGCCAGCTCGATGCGCAGGCCGCTCTTGTAGCGAAGATTGGACGCGTAGAACAGCTGCGCGATACGCTGACCGCCGACCATCGGCTTGGGGAAACTGGTGACTCTGCCGCCGCCATCGCCGACCAGTTCCGCATCTTCGGCAAGCAGCGACTTGATCAGCTGGAACTCGCCCTTGCCAAGCGCCTGCGCAAAGCGCTGCACGATGTGCCTATGCGACTCGGACGAAACGGCATAACGGGGTTCGCCGTCGCGCAGCTGCGATTTCGCGCGGTGCACGATCTGGCGCGTTGTGGCCTCGCTCTTGTTGATCGCGCCGGCGACATCGGGGTAATCCACGTCGAACACCTCGCGCAGCAGGAAGGCCGCGCGTGCCTCGGGGGAAAGCCGTTCGAGCAGCGAGAGCAGGGCCACCGAAACCTCGCTGGAACGTTCCTCGATCTGCTCGGGCGTCGGCGGGCTTTCCGTGAGCACGGGCTCGGGCAGCCAGATGCCCACATAGTTCTCGCGGCGGGCCTTGAGCGTGCGCAGACGGTCGATCGACACCCGCGTGGTGGCGGTGACCAGCCACGCTTCGAGGTTGCGGATGAGCGACTGTTCGGCGCCGTGCAGGCGCAGCCATACGTCCTGCACGACGTCTTCGGCATCGGCGACGGAACCCAGCATGCTGTATGCAATGCCCTGCAGCCGGGCGCGCAGTCGCTGGAAAATGGCGTTGACGTCGTTCACGGCAATGAGGGGCCTCGGCGTGCGGGTGCTGGTCAACGAGATATCGAGTTTGCGACAGGCCATGCTAGCCAACCATCCGACTTCCGTCGTAGTGGACTTGCACGATTGCACGGGATCGGCTCCCCGAGCGTGCAGCACGGGGTACGAGTCCGCTGCATGCGTCGCGTATTTTTCACCGTGCCTGGCGCATCATCAACCATTCGCGTCCGGCACATGCGCAAATCACGGCCTGCGCTCCGAATACCTTGCACGGGACGTGCGGGTTAGCCCCTTTCAAGAGTGACGATCATGCGTTCCATCCAGCGAATTCTCCTGCAGACCACCATTCCCCACGCGGACGACGACTGGCATATCGGACGCTTCAGTCTGTTGCGGCAATGCCTGGCCGATCTGCGGGCCGACGATGGCCGGCCGTTGTTCGAAGTCACCGCGCGGGATCGCGATGCGCTGGGTGCGCCCGACAGCGTGCTGTCTGCATTGGACCGCTCGCCCTACGATCAGTTGTGGCTGTTTGCCGTGGATACCGGCGATGGCCTGACCGAAGCCGATTGCGCGGCGATCGGCCGCTTCCGTGAGCGCGGCGGTGGCATGCTGGTGGCGCGCGATCACATGGACCTGGGAAGTTCGGTGTGCACCTTGGGCGGCGTGGGCGCGGCCCACTACTTCCATTCCAAGCACCCCGATCCCGATCCCACGCGACGGCAGATCGACGATACGGTGACCACCAACATCCTGTGGCCCAATTACCACTCCGGCGCCAACGGTGACTTCCAGCGCATCGAGGCCTGCCTTCCCGTGCATCCGGTGTTGCGCGATGCGGATTCGCCGGAAGGGACGATTCGCTTCCTGCCGGCGCACCCTCATGAAGGCGCGGTAGGAAAACCCGAGCACGACGACTCGGCGCGGGTGATTGCAAAAGGGCGCAGCCAGGCCAGCGGCCGCGAATTCAATCTCGCCGTCGCCTTCGAACCCTCCGCAAGCGCGGGGCCGGCAATTGCCGAGTCGACCTTCCATCATTTCGCCGATTACAACTGGGATCCCTCGAAAGGTTCGCCAAGCTTCGTCAGCGAACCGCCGGGCAGTGCATTGGCAGGGTCGCCGGAGGCCCGGCATTCCGTTCGGCAGTATGTGAAGAACCTGGCGATCTGGCTGGGCAGCGGACGTGCATCATCCTGATGCGCGCACGACAACGCTGCATCAAGTGCGCGCACCCGGTGCGCTTGTGGTACGCCACCATGCCTGTGCCCGCTCAACGACGACGTGCAGCGGTTCGCAGGCATCCACCGTCAGCACCAGCGGCTCGTCCGTGGGCGGCTCCAGATCGCGGAACTGGCTCTCCACCAGCGTGGCAGGCATGAAATGACTGGAGCGGTGCTTGACGCGTTCCGTGGCGGCTGCAGGCGATAGCTGGAGAAAGACGAAACCGAGCTCTGGCACGGCGGTTCTCAACAGATCGCGATAGCGACGCTTGAGCGCGGAGCAGGCGAGTACGGCAAGCTCGTGCGCGGCAACCGTCCGCGCGAGTTCGGCGGCCAGCTGTTCCAGCCAGCCCTGGCGATCGGCGTCGGTCAGCGGGATGCCGGCCTGCATCTTCTGCACATTCTGTGGGGGATGGTAGGCGTCGCCTTCGATCATGCGTGCACCGATATGCTGGGCGAGTGCGCTGGCGACGCTGCTTTTGCCGCAGCCGGATACGCCCATGACCACGATGGCGCGCATGGGTTCCTGCATGCTCATTTTGCCTGGCCCGCCGATCGCGTTTCGCCTGCTGTCCATTCGGCGAGGATACTGTGACCACGGTCGCGATGGTCATCTCAAAGCCGCTGAAGTCACGAAGCCGTCATAAGCCCGCCCTAGGCTCCTTGCGGTCTGAGTGCCGTAGCCTTCCTCGGCAAATGCGGTCGGAGGTGGCGCGGTGCGTGAAAAGCATGGGGCGTGGTCGGCGTTGTTCGCGGAAAAAGGCGCCACGCTGAGCAAGTATTTCCTGCGCCGGGTGGCGCATCGATGGGACGCGCAGGACTTGGTGCAGGAGGTCTATCTGCGCCTGTTGCGCATCGAACCGGCCGACGCGGCCAATATCCGCAGTCCCGAGGCCTATCTGTTCACCGTCGCCGCGAATCTGGTGAAAGAGCACGCCGTGCTCCGCCAGCAGCAGCCGATGGGCAGCGACGAACTGGAGCAGGTGGTCGAGCAGCTGGCTGCGCCCACCAATCTCGAGGCGGACATGGACAGCGAGCTGCGCCAGCAGCGCCTGGGCGTGCTGATCGATCGCCTGTCGCCCAAATGCAAGGCCGTGCTGATCATGCACTACCGCGACGAGCTGTCGTATCGCGAGATCGCCAAGCGCATGGCCATCTCGACCAGCATGGTGAAGAAGTACATCGTGAAAGGCTTGGCAGCATGCCGGCAAAGGATGGCCGACTATGAATGATTCCACCCAGTTCGATGCCGCACGACAGGCGCGCCGCATCACCGAACAGGCCGTGTCCTGGTACATCGAGCAGCAGGAGCCGCTGAGCGAACGCCAGCGCGTGGCCTTCCTCAACTGGCTGCGCGCTTCGCCGCGGCACGTGGCGGAGTACTTCGCGGTGGCGCAGATGCACGGCGATTTCAAGGCGGCCGCGATACTGAAGACGATCACCGCCGAGGAATTGGTGGAACGGGCCGGCCGCGACAGTCCCGTGGTGATGTTCCCGCTGATGGGCAGCGCCATCGCCAAGGAACATCGGCCGCGTACGGGCCGCGCGCGTCGCGTGGCTGCCCGCGCGGCCGGTCTGGTCGCGGCGGTGCTGATGGCATGGCTTGGCGTGGGCTACTGGCGCGAGGCCAATGGGCGGGTGGAACGCAGTTTCCAGGGCGATACGGCGGCCGTGCGCAGCGTGACGCTGCCGGACGGAACGCTGGTTCAGCTCGACCAGAACAGCAGGATCGACGTGCATTTCGACGGGCGCTTCCGCCGCATCGAGGTGGTTCGCGGCAACGCCTTGTTCGATGTGGGCAAGGATGCGAAACGGCCGATGCTGGTGCACGTCGGCGGCCATGTGTTGCAGGACATCGGCACCGTCTTCGATGTGAAGCGTGAGGCGGGCGGCGACACGCTGACCGTGATCAGCGGTCACGTGCGCGTGCTCAATGCACTCGATGCGTCGCACAAGGACGAATTCGCCTCGCTGCTCGACGGCATTGCCGTGGCCGACCTCACCGCCGGCCAGCAGATTTCCCTGAACGTGGCGGGCGTGAGCACCAAGCAGCCGGCGCAGATCGCCAGGGCCACCGCGTGGCTGCCGTCGGAGATCCGCTTCCAGCACGAAACCATCGGCAACGTGGCGCGACGGTTCAATGCGTATACGAGCAAGCCGCTGGTGATCGAGAACGAAAGCATTGCCGATGAACGCATCAGCGGCATCTTCCACGCGGACAATCCGCAGGCGTTTGCCGCCTATCTGTCAACGCTGCCGGATGTGCGTGTGGTGGAGGAGCGCGATCGCGTTCGCATCGTCGCTTCGAGCCGAACTGCAACAAAAAATGGATCCATGTAAGAAAAGATTCATGCAATCGGAGGTGCCCGGTTTCGCGCCGGAGGGCTCTTCAAAGGTATGGGCCGGCAAAAAGTGCTTAGCGCGCTGCATGCCGGCCACCACTTACCCCACTCAGAGCTGCTCCCCACATGCGTAATCGTTTGGCCTTCCAAATCGCACTCGCGCTTGGCGTGTGCCTTCCCCTGGCGGCGCTTGCCCAGGCGCCCGCTGCCACGCACACCACGGCGATCGCACCGATGCCGCTTTCCAAGGCATTGGAGAGCTTCTCGCATGAGGCAGGCATGCAGGTCGTCTATGGCTCCGAGATTCCGGACACCGTCCGCAGTCCGGGTGCCGATGCGGGCATTGCCCCGGAGCAGCAGCTGCGCCAGTTGCTCACGGGTACGGGTCTCAGCTATCGCCTGGTCACACCCAACACGGTGACGATCGTCCCGGGAAACGTGGCAGCCAATGCGGGCAACCCGGCCTCCGCTGCGGTGACGACGGCCGGTAGTGCGGGTGGCGAGGCATTGGCCGGCGACACGACGGCTGCTTCGGGAAGTGGCAAGAGTGCCAAGGATCTCGATCAGGTCGTGGTGACCGCCCGCTCCGGTGTGGACGAACGCACCAAGGCGCAGACCAGCTATTCGATCACCACCATCGACGAAGATCGCCTGCGCATGCAGAACCCCACCAGCGTCACCGAGGCCTTGAAGTCGGTGCCGGGCTTCTGGGTGGAAGCGTCCGGTGGCGAGGCCAGCGGCAACATTCGTGCGCGCGGCATTCCGGTGGACGGCTTCGGTTCGGTGAACCTGCTGGAAGACGGCATCCCGGTGCAGCACGATCCGGCCCTGGGTTATCTCAATGCGGACCAGGTGTTCCGCCTGGATGAAACCATCGACCGCATCGAAGTGGTGCGCGGCGGTCCGTCGTCGATCTTCTATTCGAACGCGCCGGCCGGCGCGATCAACTTCATTCCGCGCCAGGTTGGCGATTCCGCGGAAGGGCTGGTGAAGTACACGCTGGGCAATTACGGCCTCAATCGCCTGGACTTCTGGTACGGCACGCCCATCGGCGATGGCTGGAAGTTGAGCGCGGGCGGTTTCTATCGCCAGGACAACGGCATCCGCAGCCCGGGCTACACCAACGACCAGGGCGGCCAGTTGCGCGCCACGCTGTCCAAGCAGTTCGAGGAAGGCAGCATCAGCTTCGACATCAAGCGCATGGACGACAAGGTGGCGCTGGATCTGGGCATCCCGATGTTCCGCAATGCCAGCGGCGACCTGCAGGCCGTGCCGGGCTTCAACGGCAACTACGGCACGCTGGCCGGCCCGGAGACCGAACATATTCAGATGATCCAGGGCAACGGCAGCCTGTACAACTTCGACAACTCGCTGGGCACGCAGGTCAAGCGCACGCAGTTCACGGTGAAGTTCGACTACAACCTGGGCGACGACTGGAAGATCGCCGAGAACCTCCGTTACAGCGATACGGATACCGTGCGCAACGGCGTCTATCCGAACGCCGTGCAAACCGAAGCCGATTTCGCCGCCACGGCGAAGACGCAGCTGGCCAAGTACTACCCGAGCGCCGCCGGCACGCAATTGCAGTATGTCGACAACGGTCAGGCCTATAACGCCAGCCCCAACAACGGTCTGGTGGTGACCGGTGGCCTGCGTGGCATCACCATGCCGATGAACGAATTCACCAGCGACACGCGCCTGCTGCGCAAGTTCGAGTTCGGCGACCAGACCCACGACGTGACGCTGGGCTACTACTACGCGCACTTCAACCAGAGCTTCGATCGCTACTCGTCCACCGCCATCCTCACGGCGACGGACAATGCGCGTCTGCTCGACGTGGTGGCGGTGGATGCCGCCGGCAACGCGCTCGGCAAGCTCACCAACAACGGCATCTACGGTTACGGCTACGAGTGGGCGCATGCCAGCGGCACGTCGAGCACGAACGCGTTCTACGCCTCCGACGAATGGCAGGTCAACGACAAGCTGCGCATCGACGGCGGCGCGCGCTGGGAGCGCGTGAATACCACCGGCTGGACGGAACTGTCGCAAAACGTGAACCTGGGCACGCCGCCGACCAACAACATCCTCACCGGCACCGGGCAATACGTCGACTACGATCACAGCTTCAGCAAGCTGGGCTGGACGCTGGGCGCCAACTATCAGTTCAGCGAACACCAGGGCGTGTTCGCGCGCTACACCTCCACCTTTCGCCTGCCGAACCTGAGCTCGTACATCACCACGCCGACGGCCACGCCGATCACGCAGACGATGGCACTGCCGGAGATGGGTTACAAGTACAGCAACCGCTACATGGATGCGTACGCTACGTTGTTCTATACCAAGTACAACAACGTGAGCTTCAGCAACTACGTGTTCGATCCCAACTCGGGCGTGTCGACGCCGCAGACGGGCTACGCCGATACCGAGACGTACGGCCTGGAACTCGAAGGCACGTTCTATCCGTCCAAGTGGTTCGATGTGCAGTACACGGCGACGGTGCAGGATCCCAAGTACAAGGGCCTGACCTATACCACGGTGACGGCGGGCGCCCCGGTGCTGCTCGACTACGACGACAACCAGCTGATCCGCGTGCCGAAGAAGAGCTTCCGCGTGGTGCCGGGCGTGAACCTGCTGGACGACAAGCTGCGCCTGCAGATGTCCTACGAGTACGAAGGCCGCCGCTATGTCGATACGGCCAACTCGGTGGTGTTGCCGCAGTACCACACCATCGGCCTGAGCGCGCGCTACCAGATGACGCCGGAGCTCTCGTTCTTCCTGTATGCCGACAACCTCAACAACTCGCTCGGCCTGACCGAAGGCAACCCGCGTGCCGGCGAACTGGCCAGCAGCGATGCGACCAAGAGCGTGTTCATTGCGCGCCCGCTGTTGGGCCGCTCCTTCCGCGCCTCGGTGATGTACCGCTTCTGACGGCGACCGGCGTTTGGCATCCTGCGCGTCGCACCGCATGGCGGCGCGCGGGATGGTTTTTCCTCCAGGAAACTCCTCATGAACGAGAGTTCGCGTTATTCCTATCGCTTCCTGGCGCTGCTCGCGCTGTGGCTGGCGATCCTGGGCGTTGCCTGCGCCACCGATAGCGAACCGGACGTGGTGCTGCACGGCTCGCTTCAAGGCAGCGACAACCACACCTATCGCGAAGTGCCGTTCCAGGTGCCCAGCGGCGTCAATCGCATCACCGTGCAGTTCGAATCCACAGGCCGCGCCGAACACACGACTATCGACCTGGGACTGGAAGACCCTGATGGCTTCCACGGCCCGCAAGGCCTGCGTGGCTGGACCGGCGGCAGCAAGCGCTTGTTTACCGTGGGCGTGCTCGACGCGACGCCGTCGTTTTCGCCGGGGCCGATCCAGCCAGGCCGCTGGGCACTGCTGCTTGGCATTCCCAATATCCGTCCCACGTCCAAGGCGGATTTCACGGCGAAGATCTGGTTTGGCCATCCGGGCGATCCGGCCTGGCTTCCCGCGGTACTCAATCCGCCGCTGCGCAGCGGGCCGGGTTGGTACCGGGGCGATCTGCACATGCACGGCGCCCATAGCGACGGTAGCTGCCAGACCCAAAGCGGCGACGCACGCGTGCCGTGCCCACTGGTGTTCACCGTGGAAGACGCAGCGAAACGCGGGTTGGATTTCATCGCGCTGAGCGACCACAACACGGTGTCGCAAGCGAACGACATCCGCGAGCTGCAGCCTTATTTCGATCGACTGCTGCTGATTCCGGCACGCGAAGTAACCACGTTCCAGGGCCACGCCAATCTGTTTGGCAGCACCGAGCCGCTGGATTTTCGCCTGGGCAGCAAGACCGTGCCCGACTGGAACGCGTTGCTGAAGCAGGCGGCGCTCCTGCACGGCGTGTTTTCCATCAATCATCCGAACCGCCCCAACGACGAAACCTGCATGGGTTGCGGATGGACGCCGGAGCTGCCGGTGGACATGCGCGGATTCCAGGCCATCGAGGCGGTCAACGGCATGGATGCATCGAGTCCGAAGTACACCGGTATTCCGTTCTGGCAGGATCAGCTCAACAAGGGTTTCCATTTGACCGGTATCGGCGGCAGCGACAACCACAACGCGAAGCTGCCGCTGCCGATGGCCGGGGGCAGCATGGCGATCGGCTTGCCGACCACCGTGGTGCACGCCAGCGAGCTGTCGATGAAGGCCATCCTTGATGCCATTCGCGCCGGTCACGTGTTCATCGATGCGCAGGGCAGTCGCGATCGCTCGATGGATTTCGTGGCGAGCGTGGACGATCGCTCGGCCGAGATGGGCGATACGCTGGCCGCGCCGGCGGGCAGTGCGGTGCACGTGACGATGCATGCTACGGCCGTCGATCGTGGCAGCGTCGAGATCATCGTGGATGGCCAACCGTTCCACCCGAGCACCGATATGTCGATCCACGGCGCCACCCAGGCGTTTGCGTTCGATTGGCCCAGCGACGGCAAGCAGCACTGGATGCGCGCCAACGTGCGTGCTGCGGATGGCGCGTTGCTGCTGGTGGGCAACCCGGTCTACCTCAACCACTGACCGCCATTGCCGAAGGCGCACCGTGATGGTTCTCGCGGTGCGCGCCTTCACTCGATCCTCACGAGCACGGGACAGGCGGCGCGATTTTCTGCGGTATCGCCGTTCACACCGTAGTTTTGCTTAGAACCCCTAGGTAGTCTCTCGAATTGTCAGTGCCTCCCAAATCCGCGACCGTGATCATCGGCGCGTCGTGTCACCGCGCCCGGGCCGGGCGCCGGATCCCATAGCGCGCCCATCATGAGTTGTCGTCGCTGACGCTGACGGCACCGATCCATGGGGAGATGCTTGGATGCACGCCGCCATTCGCCCTGTTAACCGCGGGGCATTCGCGCGAAACACCTGGGCGGTTCGCTGGGCGTTGTGCTGCATGCTTGGCATGCTCATATGGGCCAATGCCTGCGCGGCAGCGGACGACCCGCTGCCTTCGTGGAACGACGGAACCACCAAGCAGCAGATCCAGGGCTTCGTCAAGAAGATCACCACCACCGGCTCATCGGACTTCGTGGAGCCGGCCAAGCGCATTGCCGTGTTCGACAACGACGGCACGCTGTGGGCTGAGCAACCGGCCTACTTCGAATTCTTCTTCGCGCTGGACCAGGTGAAGGCGATGTCGCCCCAGCATCCGGAATGGAAGACCACCGAGCCGTTCAAGTCGGCCTTGGCGGGCGACATGAAGGGGCTCGCCGCGTCGGGCGAGAAGGGCATTCTGGAGTTGGTGGCCGTCACGCACTCAGGCATGACCACCGATGAGTTTGCGCGCAACGTGAGCCAGTGGGTATCCACGGCACGGCATCCCAAGACGCAACGGCCGTTCACGGAGATGGTCTACCAGCCCATGCTGGAGCTTTTGCACTACCTGCGCGACAACGGTTTCAAGACCTACATCGTCTCCGGCGGCGGCCAGGATTTCATGCGCGCCTGGGTTCCCGCGGTGTACGGCATTCCCCCCGAACAGATCGTCGGCAGCCAGGGCGAGTTGAAGTACGAGCTGCGCAACGGCACGCCCGTCATGGTGAAGCTGCCCAAGGTGGCGCTGATCGACGACGGCCCGGGCAAACCCGTCGGCATCCAACGCGTCATCGGCGTCAAGCCGATCTTTGCGTTCGGCAATTCCGACGGCGATCAACAGATGCTCGAGTGGACCGCTTCCGGCGACGGCGCGCGTTTCGCTGGACTTGTTCACCACACCGACGCCGCTCGCGAATGGGCGTACGACCGCCAATCGAAGATCGGCAAGCTCGACAAGGCACTGGATGAAGCGAACGCCAAGGGCTGGACCGTGGTGGACATGAAGAAGGACTGGAAGGTCGTCTACCCCTCGGAAAAGCCATGACGCATGACGACGGCGCAGCGCCTTGAGCGCCGTTGCGGAATGAAAGATGTGATCGACGGTGGCTGCCCCGTGCAGTCGTGCACATTAGGAGGTTCCCCATGTTTCGCCCGTGGCAGCGCAGCACCTTACTCAAGTCACTGACGACGGTAGTCGCGACGGCGTTGCTCGTCGTGGCGGCTGTCACCCTTCAACCGCCCGCCGCCAAGGCACAACCGCCGGCGCAGGATCAGCAGCAGGAGCAGGCGAACAGCGGCAAGCCGAACATCCTGGTGATCTTTGGCGACGACGTGGGCATCTCCAACATCAGCGCGTATTCGATGGGCCTGGTGGGGTATCGCACGCCCAACATCGACCGCATTGCGCGCGAAGGCATGATCTTCACCGACTACTACGGCGAGAACAGCTGCACGGCGGGTCGCTCCACCTTCATCACGGGTGAGAACGTCCTGCGCACCGGCATGTCGAAAGTGGGCGTGCCGGGTGCGCCCGTGGGCATCCAGGATGGCAACGTCACCATCGCCCAGGTCCTGAAGGGCATGGGCTATGGCACGGCGCAGTTCGGCAAGAACCATCTCGGCGACCAGGATCGCTTCCTGCCGACCAAGCATGGCTTCGACGAATTCTTCGGCAACCTCTATCACCTCAATGCCGAGGAAGAGCCCGAGCGTCCGTATTGGCCCAAGGACAATCCGGATTTCCTCAAGGTCTATAACCCGCGCGGCGTCCTGCACACCTTTGCCGACGGCAAGATCGAGGACAGCGGTCCGATGACCAAGAAGCGCATGGAGACCATCGACGACGAGACCACCGGCGCCGCGATCTCCTACATCCAGAAGCAGGCCAAGGCTGGCCAACCTTTCTTCACCTGGATGAACTTCACGCGCATGCACATCTTTACCCATGTGCGGCCGGAATTCGAAGGCAAGGCGGGCCTCGGTGCCGGCGACATGTATGCCGACGGCATGTGGGAAATGGACCAGAACGTGGGCAAGCTGCTCAAGGCCCTGGACGATGCCGGTATTGCCAAGAACACCATCGTCATCTTCACCACCGACAACGGTCCCAACTTCTTTACCTGGCCCGACGCGGCAAGCACGCCTTTCCGCAGCGAGAAGGATTCCAACTGGGAGGGTGCCTTCCGCGTACCCGCCATGATCCGCTGGCCGGGCCACATACGGCCCAACACCGTGAGCAATGCGCTGATCTCCGGTCTCGACTGGTTTCCCACCCTGGTGGCCGCTGCGGGCGATGGAGACATCGCCGGCAAACTGCTCAAGGGTTCGAGTTTTGGCGGCAAGAGTTTCAAGGTGCATCTGGACGGCTACAACTTCCTGCCGTACCTCACAGGCCAGACCAACGTGAGTCCGCGCACGGAATTCTTCTACTTCAATGACGACGCCGAAGTGGTCGCCATACGCTTCGACATGAACAGCAACGGCGCACAACGACCTACGGCCTGGAAGGTGGTGTTCTGCGAGCAGAAGGCGCCGGGCGGCATGCAGATATGGATGGAGCCGTTTGACTGCCTGCGCACGCCCAAGCTGTACAACCTGCGCATGGATCCCTACGAGAGGGCGGATATCGGGCCGACCAACGGTTACTACCAATGGGTAGCCGAGAACGCCTACTTACTGTTCGAGGGCAATCGCCGGGTCTTCAACATGCTGGCCACGTTCAAGGATTTCCCGCCGAGCCAGACGCCGGCGACGTTCTCGATCGATCAGGCCGAACAAGCACTCAAGCGCCAACTCGAACAGAAGAAATAAGCAGCACGCTTTAACGGCGGCACGGATGTCGCCGCAACGGAAGCAGGAAACGCCAGTTGTCGCAGCGATGCGCGACTGGCGTTTCGCCTTCTGACCGTTGCGATATCGGCGCCGGCCATTCCTACTTAAGTAACGAACCACACGCCGATTCCTCCCTATACTCAAAAGCAATCCAGCCTCGCGCGAGTTGCATGCCTGTCATGAAGCCTCCTCGTGTTGGACAACATGCCTTCGTGGCGAAGCGCGCGGTTTCCCCGCTGAATGCCGCGCTTGCGCTGCTGCTATTTGGCTCCGGCGCGGCGTCGCTGGTGTACCAGCTGCTGTGGATCAAGCAGCTGTCGCTGGTGGTGGGCGTGGAGGTCTATGCCGTCACCATGGCGGTGAGTGCGTTCTTTGGCGGGCTGGCCGTGGGCGGTGCGTGGCTGGGGCGCAAGGCCGACGACCTGCAACGGCCGTTGAGGCTGTACGCCCTGCTGGAGGTCGCGGTGGCGATCCTGGCCGTGGCCACAACGGTTGCGTTGACGCACAGTGCGGCGGCATTCGCGCTGCTGGAGCAACGGGTCGGTTGGCTGGCCTGGCTGTTGCCGTTCGTGTTGGTTGGCGTTCCCGCGGTGGCGATGGGCGGTACGTTGCCTGTACTGGTGCGTGCCGCGGCGCGCGGGAGTGTCGCCCGTACCGGCGGACGTCTCTATGCCGCCAATACGGCGGGCGCCATTGCCGGCGTACTGGCCGCTCCCTTTCTGTTGCTGCCTGTATTGGGCGTGCAGGGCTCGGCCTGGGCTGCCGCTTCGATCAATGGACTGGCGGCTGCGCTTGCGCTGGTGATCGATAGACGCATTGCGCTGCCTGCGCCTCCCGCGAAGGAGAAACAGGCGGGTGCCTCACCATCCGCGCGACTTGCGCTTGCCCTGTATGCCGTCGCTGGCGGCATCGCGCTGGGTTACGAGGTGGTGTGGTCGCAGACGGTCGTGCAGTTCATGAGCACGCGCGCATTCGCTTTTTCGGTGATGTTGGCGGTCTATCTGCTGGGCTTGATGGCGGGAAGCGCGATTTACGCGCGCTTTGCCGATCGCGTCCGCGATGGCTGGCTGGCGTTTGGCGTGCTGATTGCGCTGGCCGGTTTTGTCGCGCTGTTGCAGGTGAGCTTGCTCGGCGACTGGTTGCCCACGCTGCAAACCCAGGCATCGAATCTGACGATGGCGATCACGGGGAGCCGACTCGCCGCGATGTGCGCACGCTTTGCGGTCGCCGCGTCCGCGATCGTGCTGCTGCCCACGTTGTTTCTCGGCGCTGCGTTTCCCGCCGTGCTGCGTCTTTCTGCCCATCAGCAAAGCGCAGGGCGAAATGTCGGCCTGGCGCTGGCACTCAATACGCTGGGCGGCATCGCGGGCACCGCGCTGACCGGTTTCGTGCTCGTGCCTGCGTTTGGCCTGGTGCATTCGCTTGCGCTGCTGGCGATGGCGGCCTCCGTGGTGGGTTTGCTCGCCGTGTTCGCGGGCTCCGTGCAGCGTCCGCGCCTGCGCTGGAGCGTGGCGCTCGTCGCGGTCGCCTCGCTCGCGGTGGCGGCGCTCACGCCAGCGCAGAAACTCGCCGATCTGCTCGCGCAAGGGCGCGGCGGCGAGGTGACGTATTACGAGGAAAGCCGTGGCGGCACGGTGGCCGTGCTTGCGCAGGGGCAGGGCGAGCAGCGCTTCCACCGGCTGTACATCCAGGGCGTGTCCAATTCCGGCGATACGTTGCCGTCGCTGCGCTATATGCGGCTGCAGGCGCTGTTGCCCTTGATCATCCATCGCGGCGAGCCGCACTCGGCGCTGGTGATCGGATTCGGCACCGGCATCACGGCCGGTGCGCTGTCGCAGTATCCGGGGCTCAGCACGCGCGTATGCGCCGAGCTGTTGCCGGCGGTGGTGCGCGCCGTGCCGCAGTTCCAGGGCAATTACCGGGCTGGCAGCGATGGGGGCCTGGAGATTCGTTTGCGCGACGGCCGCCGCGAATTGCTGGCAAGCACGCAGACCTACGACATGATCACGCTGGAACCGCCGCCGCCTTCGGCCGCGGGCGTGGTGAACCTGTATTCGCGCGATTTCTACCAGCTGGCCGCCAGGCGGCTGGCGCCGGATGGCGTCGTCGCCCAATGGTGGCCCATTCCCACCCAGAACGATGAGGACTCACGCGCCATGGTGCGCGCCTTCCTGGACGCGTTTCCCCACGCCACGCTGTGGACCACGGAACTGCACGAAATGCTGCTGATCGGTTCGAACCAGCCGATCGAATTGGATGCCGCCCGGATCGAGCGACGCTTCAACCAGCCCTCCGTGGCGAAGGCACTGGGCGAGGTCGGCATTGCATCGCCGGCCGCCTTGCTGGCCACCTGGATGGGCGATCGCGACAGCCTGGAGCGTTATGCGGGCAAAGCAGCTCCCGTGACGGACGACCGCCCGAACATCGAATACGCCACCTGGGTGCGCCGCAACGAGCTCGTTCGCGTGCTGCCCGAGCTCGTGGCCGTTCGCAACGAACCGCGCGTGCAAGGTGCCAGTCCCGAGCTCATCGCCGCGATGCATCACCAGCGCGACCTGCTTTTCACGTTCTACGCCGCAGGCCTGGCCGCCTATCAAGGCGATCGCGAGCATTGGTCGCAGGCGCTTGAACTGGTGCTGCAGGCCGATGGCCAGAACCCCTATTACCGCTGGATTGCCGGTGGCGGTCCCTGATCGAGCCGCGAGGTCACATGAACGCGAAAGAAGCCATGGCGACGCTGCAGACACAGATGGAACGCTCCATCATCGGCCAGCGCGACCTGATCCGGCAGATGATCGTCGGCTTGCTGGCCAACGGACATCTGCTGCTCGAAAGCCTGCCGGGGCTCGCCAAGACGCGTGCGGTGAAGAGCATGGCGAAGAACCTGGATACCGACATGCGGCGCATCCAGTTCACGCCCGACCTGCTTCCTTCCGACATCACCGGTACCGAGGTGTTGCACCAGCAGGGTGGCCAGAACATCTTCCAGTTCCAGCCCGGGCCGATCTTCGGCAACGTCATCCTGGCCGACGAGATCAACCGTGCGCCGGCGAAAGTGCAGGCGGCGCTGCTCGAAGCGATGGAAGAGCGGCAGATCACCGTGGCGGGCACCACCCATGCGATGCCCGAGCTGTTCATCGTGATGGCCACGCAGAACCCCATCGAGCAGGAGGGCACCTACCCGTTGCCCGAAGCGCAGCTGGACCGGTTCCTGATGAAGGTACTGGTCGACTACCCGGACAAGGACAGCGAGATCCAGGTGCTCGAACTGGTGCGCAGCGAAGAAGTGGCCGCCTCCGCCAAGACCGCCGCCGCGCAGATCACACGCATCGAGCCGGCCAGCGTATTCGAGGCGCGCGGCGAGATCCATGCGACGCACGTGGCGCCCGCCATCGAGCAGTACATCATGGCGCTGGTCGATGCCACGCGTCATCCGGCCAACTACGACAAGGCGCTGGCCAGCTGGATCCAGATCGGTTCCAGCCCGCGCGGCGGTATTGCGCTGGAGCGCACCTCGCGCGTCAACGCGTGGCTGGATGGGCGCGGCCACGTCACGCCCGACGACGTCCGCGCGATGGCGCATCCGGTGCTTCGCCATCGCATCATGCTTTCCTACGACGCCAGCGCCGAAGGCATCCATGCCGATCAGGTGATCGACAAGATTCTCGAGCTGGTGGCGGTGCCGGCCTGAGCGCTGCGCCATGGCAGAGATAGCGGCCAGCGATGTCGGAACGGTCTATGTCACGCCCGCCCATCTGGCGCGCATGGAATACGACGCGCGCCGCCTCAACGCCACGCCGCACCGTCCGCATCACAGCATCCTGGCGGGCCGGCATGCGTCGCGGCTGCGCGGACGCGGCCTCAATTTCGAGGAGATCCGCGCTTACGTGCCGGGCGACGATCTTCGTCATCTCGACTGGAAGGCGTCGCTGCGTGTCGGCCGCGCCCTGGTGCGTTCGTATACCGAGGAGCGCGACCGGCCCGCGCTGTTCGTGGTCGACCAGCGCATCTCGATGTTCTACGGCACCCGCCGCGCGATGAAGTCGGTGGTGGCGGCGGAAGTCGCCGCGCTGGCGGCGTGGATGTCCTTCCAGGCGGGCGATCGCGCCGGTGCTGTGTTGTTCGACGACAGCGCAATCCACAGCATCCGCGCCCATCGTAGCCGTACGCGCGTGCAGGCCGTGCTAAGTGCGTTGGCACGTTGCAATCAGGCGTTGCGCGCCGACAGTCCCGTGCGGCCCAATGCGGGACAACTGGACGCCGCGCTGCGGGCTGCCTTGCACCTGGCCACGCACGATTACCTGGTGTGCATCGTCAGCGACTTCTTCGGTGCGGACGAGCAGACGCTGCAACTGGTGCGGGAACTGGCCACGCACAACGACGTGGTCGCCGTGCTGGTGTTCGACCCGTCGGCGCGCGCCGTGCCCGCGCGCGGCAAGATCGTGGTGACCGAGGGCGAGCTTCAGGTCGAACTGGATTTTGCACGCAAGGCCATCCGCGAACCGCTGGGCGCCATGTTCGAGCAGCGCCTGGCGCAGACGGAGGATCTGGTGCGCCGTTGCGGCGTGCCGATGCTGACCATCGACACCGAACAGCCCACGCTGTTGCAGGTGGCGCGGATGCTCGGCCACTTCGCGCAGCGGCGGAGTTGAGCGCGATGCTGCTGCCTGCCGCCAAAGTCCCGATGGCGTCCATCGCCGATCTCAAGGACATTCCGCCGCCGCCTCCGGTGTCCTATATGCCGCAGACAGCGGGTTGGTGGGTGCTGGGCGGCCTCATTCTGCTTGGCCTGCTCGTGTTTGCCTTGCTCAAGTGGCGCAAGTGGATGCGCAATCGCTATCGGCGTGAGGCACAGGCCGAGCTGGCTGCGATTGAAGATGCGCTGGTCGATCCGGCGCGGCGAGCCGACGCGATGGCCTCGATTCCTGCCCTGGTCAAACGCACGGTGTTGGCTTGGGCGCCGCGGCAACCGGTGGCGCCGATGAGCGGCGATGCGTGGCTTCGTTATCTCGACGGCACCTATGCCCAGGGCGGGTTCGTGCAAGGTCCCGGTCGCACGCTCGACCGGCTTGCCTACGGCGATGGCGCGATCGGCAACGACGAACTCGCCTCGCTGATGGCCTTGCTGCATCGATGGATCGACCACCATGTTCGAGCTTGAATACCCCTGGCTGCTGCTCCTGCTGCCGTTGCCCCTGCTGGCATGGTGGCTGCTGCCGCCCTACGGCGAGCGCACGAAGGCGATTCGCGTGCCGTTTTTCGACGACCTGGCCAAGGCCACCGGGCAGACGCCCGCGCGCGGCGCGGTGATCCTGCGCGGCAACTGGCTGCGGCGCATCCTGGCGCCCGTATGCTGGGCGCTGCTGGTGTTGGCCCTGGCCGGGCCGCAGCGATTGGAGCCGCCGATCGAACGCACCGAATCGGCGCGCGACCTACTGCTGGCGATCGATCTGTCCGGTTCGATGGCAACGCCGGACTTCCTCGATGCGCAGGGCCGGCGCGTCGATCGCCTGAGCGCGGTAAAAGGCGTGGTGGACGATTTCATCCGCCGTCGCGCCACCGACCGCATCGGGCTCATCGTGTTCGGCACCAACGCGTTTCCGCAGGCGCCGCTGACGCTCGATCACGTGGCCGTGCGCGAGTTGCTGGACGAATTGCGCGTGGGCATGGCCGGCGAGCAGACCGCCATCGGCGATGCGGTGGGTGTGGCGGTGAAGATGACCGCCAGTTCGCAACAGCGCGAACGCGTACTGATCCTGCTTACCGACGGCAACGACACGGCGGGTCGCATCCCGGCGGAGAAGGCCGCCGAGATCGCCAAGGCCAACCATATCGTCATCCATACCATCGGCATCGGCGACCCCGATGCCAAGGGTGAGAACCGCGTGGACCTGGCGGCGCTGCAGCGCATCGCGACGGCTACCGGCGGGCGGAGTTTCCGCGGCGAGAATGGCGAGCAGCTTGCAGGCATCTACGCCTTGCTCGATCGTGTCACGCCGAGCAAGGTCAAGCACTCGGTCTACCGGCCCAAGCTCAAGCTGTATTACATCCCGCTGGGCGCGGCCTTGTTGCTGATGATCGCCTATCACCTGCTGATGCTGGGTGTGCTGGCGCCATTGGCGCGCAGGCATGCCAGCGCATCGCTCTCGCCCGAGACGCCGGGGAGCTGAGCGATGGAGCAGGGCTTCCATTTCATCCGTCCGCTATGGCTGTTGCTGCTGCCGCTCGGCCCGCTGGTGCTGTGGTGGTGGCAGCGGCGCAACGATCCGTTGCAGCGCTGGAAGGGCATGATCGCGCCGCATCTGCTGGCCCATCTGGTGGTGGGCGACAGCGAGCACTGGCGTGCGCGTCCGATCCATCTCGTCTGCGCCGTGATCGTGATCGGCAGCATCGCCTGTGCCGGCCCGACCTGGGAACTGGAATCGCCACCGTTTGCGGAAGACCGCGCGCCGATGATGGTGGCGATGGATCTGTCCCCCGCGATGAATGCCATCGATGTGTCGCCTACGCGGCTGGAACGCGCGAAACAAAAGGTGCGCGACCTGATGAGCTTGCGGGTGGGTGGGCGCACCGGCCTGATCGTGTATACCAACACCGCGCACATGGTGCTGCCCCCCACGGACGATGCGGCGCTGATGGAGATGTTCCTTTCCGCGCTCAGCACCGACCTGCTGCCGGGCAAGGGTCAGAACTCCGCCGCCGCGTTGGCGCTGGCCGATCGGCTGCTCGATGCGGAAAGCGATCCCGGCACCATCGTGTTCTTCACCAGCGGCTTCGACGATGCGCAGATACCGGCGTTCGTGGCGCATCACCAGCGCTCGCGCCAGCAGGTGTTGATGTTGGCCGTGGGCACGACCAAGGGTGGTCCCCTGCGTACCGCGTCCGGTGCCATGCAGACCGGACAGGATGGTGCGCCCATCGAGGCGAAGCTCGACGACCAGGCTCTGCAGCGACTCGCCTCGCAGGCGCATATCCCGCTCACCAGCATCACCGCCGGCAATGCCGACATGCAGTGGGTGCAGCGCGAGGCCTTGCATCACCTGCAGATCATGAACGACAAATCGTCCGTGCACTGGAAGGAATACGGCTATTTCCTGTGCTATCCGCTGGTGTTGCTCAGTGTGTTCTGGTTCCGTCGTGGTTGGGTGGTGCGATGGGTGCTCGTGCTGGGATTCGTCGGTGTCGGCGCGATGCCGTCGACGGCATCGGCCGCCGACTGGCACGTGGCCGACTGGTTCTTTACGCCCGACCAGCAAGGGCGCTGGTACTACGAGCATCGCGACTTCGAGCAGGCCGCGCAGCACTTCCAGAATCCGTACTGGAAAGGCCTGGCGCTCTATCAGCATGGACGCTGGGAAGACGCGCAGAAGATCTTCGAGACGCTGCCCGGCGCCGATGCGAAGCTGATGTCCGGCAACAGCTACGCGCACCAGTTCGAATACGAGGAGGCCAAGGATGCCTACAACGAGGCGCTGCGCATGCGCCATCCCTTCCCGGAGGCGGAAGCCAATCTGCAGTTGATGACGATCCTGATCAAGCAGCGGGCTGACGTCCCGCCGGAAAAGCAGGACGAGGATACGCGCCCCGACCAGATCAAGCAGGACAAGGAAGGCAAGCAGGGCAAGGACACCTCGACGGTGCAGGGCCAGCGCCTGATGCCATTGCCGGCCGACGTATGGATGCGCAATCTCAGCGTGTCGCCGGCCGATTTCCTGCGTACCAAGTTCAGCATCGAGAGCGGCCAGCCGGCCGCTGCGTCGAGCAATGGGGGAGCACCGCCATGAAGGCCTGGCTGGCGAGTTGTCTGTGCTGGGTCGCGATCATGGCGCACGCCGATCAAGCGGCGCCGCCAGCGCCTCCCGTGCAGGTGCGTGTGCACGCCGTGCCGACCGGTTCACTGATGCAGGGCGAGACGGCGCGTATCGCGGTGGATCTGCTCACGCCGGATTTCTTCACCGATGCCCCGGTGCTGCCCGAGCTGCATGTCGACGGTGCCTATCTGTCGCTGTCCGACGAGACGCCCGGTCACCTGGTGGAGACGGTGAATGGGCAAACCTGGTCGGGCGTTTCGCGCACCTATCTCCTCACGCCGCTGATGTCGGGCGCGATGGAGATACCGTCGTTCGAGATCACCGCGCACGTGGGCGCCGCGCGCACGCCGGTCAGCGTGCAGACCCAGCCGCTTTCGCTCAGTGTGCGTGCGCTGGTGTTGCCGCCCGGTGTGAGCGAGGCGTTGATCGCCGGTTCGGTCAAGCTCACTCAGACCATCACGCCACAGGACGGCAGCCTGCACGTGGGCGACACCGTCACGCGTCGCATCGAGATCGTGGCCGAAGGCGCACCGGCGATGATGTTGCCGCCGACGACCTTCGCGCCGGTCGACGGACTTACCTTGTACGCCGCCTCGCCAGTCACGCGCGATGCGGTCGACAGTCACGGCGGCTTCGTTGGTGGCGACCGCGTGGACACGGCCAGCTACGTGATCGGGCATCGCGGCCACTATCGTTTGCCGGCGGTCACCGTGCGCTGGCTGGACAGCCGCACCCGCCAATGGCGTGAAAGCACGGCACCCGAGGTGCGTTTCCACGCGTGGTGGGGCGCTCCGGACAAGCCACGCTTTGCCTTGCCTGGGCGTGGATTCATGCCACGCCTGATCGGCTGGCTTTCCAGCGATGCCGGTTTGGCCGTGCTGCTGTTGATCGTGCTGGGGTGGCTTGGCTGGTTCTTTCGCGATGCCTGCCGGCGCGGCTGGCAGCGATGGCAGGCGTGGCGGTATCGCCGGCGCCATTCCGAACCGGTGGCGTTTCGCGCGGTCAGGCGCCAACGCCAGGCCAGCTCGGCCGCCGCTATGGCCGAGGCGATCGATGCCTGGGTGCGCCGCGCCGCCGATGACGGTGCGCCTGTCAGCGTCAGCGCATGGGCCAGCCGCTACGGCGACGCCACGCTGCGCGTGCAGTGGGCCGGTGTGCAGGATGCGCTGTACGGCCAAGGTGGATCGGCGTGGTCGGCATCGTCGCTGGTCGATGCGCTGGGCAGCGCACGGCAGCGCTGGAAACACAGCCGGCGCCGCTGGCGTCACCGCAGCGCGTTGCCGCCGTTGAACCCGCTCAACTGATGCGCCGCATCGTGCAGTGCGCTGCCGCTTTCACGGCTTCATCGCCCGCGGCCGCTACCATGCCCGCGCAGCCGGTGGAAAACAGTGCCCCAGGAAAGGTGCGCAGAACTCAAACCGTAGGCGGGGAGACGAAGGGATGGCGCGTTCCAAGAGGAGCCACGGCAAGCGCTCTGGCAAGACGGCGTCCGCGCGCCCGACGCCGCCCGTGGTGGCACCTTCCGGGCAAGGGCAAGGTCGGCTCTGGTGGATGCCGCTGGGCCTGGGCGTGCTGGTGCTCGTGCTGCTGGGCCTCTGGTGGCTGCGCGTGCCGTCGCCCGGCGTGGCGACCACGCCCGTGGCATCGGTGGCCACCGTCCCCACGCCTGCAGCGGCTGCGCTGCCAGCGGCGCATTACGTGGGTGCACAAGCCTGCGCCTCCTGCCATGCGAAGGAAACGCAGGCCTGGCAGACCTCGCATCACGCACTCGCCATGCAAGTGGCGGACGACAAGACCGTGGCGGGGCGGTTCGACGGCAACACCTTGAAGCAGGACAGTGCCACGGCCAGCTTCGTCAAGCGCGACAAGCGCTACTTCGTGAAGACCGACGGGCCGGACGGCAAGCCCGGCGAATTCGAAGTGAAGTACAGCTTCGGCGTCTACCCGCTGCAGCAATACCTGGTGGCGTTTCCCGATGGCCGCCTGCAGGCGCTGCGCACCGCCTGGGATGCGCGCCCCGCGACGGCAGGCGGGCAGCGCTGGTTCAATCTCTATCCTGGCGAACACATCGATGCGCACGACACGCTGCACTGGACGCGCCTGAACCAGAACTGGAACTACATGTGCGCGGACTGCCATTCCACCAACCTGCAGCGCAACTACGACCTCACCAGCAACACCTTCAAGACCAGTTGGAACGAGATCAACGTGGCGTGCGAAGCCTGCCATGGTCCCGGTTCGCGCCACCTCGAATGGTCGAAGGCCAGCGAAGCGATGAAAAAGACCGATCCCTCGATGGGCCTGGGCATCGCGCTGGACGAACGCAAGGGCGTGCACTGGATTGCCAACCCGGTGTCCGGCAATCCCGCACGCAGCGCGCCATTGGCGACGCACCGCGAAGTGGAAACCTGCGCGGTCTGCCATTCGCGGCGCAGCATCATCGCCAAGGACACCGCGCCCACGGGCCGCCTGATGGATACGCACGATCCGGTACTGCTCACGGAAGGCCGCTATCACGCGGACGGACAGCAACTGGATGAGGTCTATGTGTATGCCTCGTTCCTGCAGAGCCGCATGTACGCCAAGGGCGTCACCTGCAGCGACTGCCACGATCCGCACACCGGCAAGACGCGGGCGCAGGGCAACGCATTGTGCGAGAGCTGCCATACGCCGGCCGTGTACGACACGGCGGCCCACCATATGCACAAGCAAGATAGCGCGGGTTCGCAATGCGTGGCCTGCCACATGCCGTCGAAGAACTACATGGTGATCAACGCCCGCCCGGATCACTCCATCCGCGTGCCGCGCCCCGATCTCACCGTGCAGTACGGCGTGCCCAATGCATGCGCCCAGTGCCACGCGGACAAGGGTGCGCAGTGGGCCGCCGACGCCATCGCCAAGGCACATGGTCCCGAACGCAAGGGCTACCAGCACTTCGTCGACGCACTGGATGCCGCGCGGCGTGGCAAGCCTGGCGCGGCCTCGCTGTTGACAGCCCTGGCCGCTGACGCGAGCTCACCGACGATTGCGCGCGCCACGGCGGTCGACGAACTGCGCCACTACGCCAGCCCGGATGCGGTGCCCACGCTCCAGGCCGCGCTGGGCGACGCCGATCCGCTGATGCGCGAGGCCGCACTGGATGCGTTGCTCGCCTTTCCGCCGGAAGTGCGCGGGCCGATGGCGGCGGCATTGGCGGACGATCCGGTGCTCGCCGTTCGGGTCAAGGCCGGGCGTGTGCTGGCCGGCGTGCCGGATGCACCGCTCGATGCCGGCCAACGCGCCGCACGGGATCGCGCCTTCGCCGTTTACCAGCAAGCGCAGGCCGCGATAGCCGAGCGGCCGGAGTCGCATTTCGACCTGGGGCTGGTCTATGTCGAACGCGGCGATACTGCCGCTGCGGAGCAGGCATTCCGTCAGGCCCTGAAGCTGCAGCCGGATTTCGTGCCGGCCTATGTGAATCTCTCCGACATGTTTCGCGCCACGGGGCGCGAGGACGAAGCGGTCAAGGTCATCGACGAAGGCCTGGCGCTCGTGCCCGAGAACGCCAGCCTGCTGCACGCGAAGGGGCTTGCGCTGGTCCGCCAGAACCAGCCGCAGCAGGCGCTGTCCTGGCTTGAGCGCGCGCATCGCGCCGATCCCGCCAATCCGCGTTTCGCCTATGTGTACGGGGTGGCGCTGAACTCGGCCGGCAAGGGCGAGCAGGCGCGCAAGCTGTGGGAGGAAAGCCTGCGTGCGTCGCCATACGATCCGTCGTTGCTGTTCGCGCTGGCGGGCGCGGAGCGCGATGCCGGCAACGCGGACAAGGCGCGCGGTTACGCCGAACGCCTGGTAGCCGTGGCCCCGCGTTCGCGCGAAGCGCACGAGTTGCTGAAAAGCCTGGGCGGCGGCGATGCGCCCAGCTTCCACTGAGCGGAGCGTGCCCGGCCTGACGCGAGTCGTCGCGTCAGGCGCCAGCGGCCTGCGGACCGCCTATCGCTTGTCCAGCGAGTACTTGCCCGGACCGGCGACACACAACAGCAGCAGTCCGCCGCTGATGCTCACGTTCTTGTAGAAATTGATCATCGTGCCGATGCGCTCGGGATCGACCATATGCCAGAACTGGTGCCCGATCACCGCCGCGGCCAGGGTGTAGAAACCCAGCAACAAGGCCAGCGGGCGCGTGTAGAAGCCCACCACGATGGACAGGCCCACGACGAACTCCAGGAACACCGCGACAGATGCGACGACCGTTGGCATCGGAACACCGACCGAGCCCATATAGGCCACGGTCGCCGAAAAGCCGGTGACCTTGAACCAGCCGAAGATCACGAACAGAACCATCAGCAAGAGGCGGGCAAGGAGAAGCAAACCGTCCCTGCTGCCTGCCAATAACGTATATCGCATGGTCGTTCTCCCATGGTTCTACGCAAGCGTGACGCTGTGCAAGGCGCGCGAGTGATGCTCCGCGTGGATCGCGCCGCCGGGGCGGCGCGGTCGGCCCCACTATATGCCAGCGCGCACCGGATGGCGCAGCTGGCCTTCGCATTTCAGGCGTCTTCGGGAATGTCGCTCTTGTAGCGGTCGGCGGCCACGTTGCGCGAGAGCTCCGGTGCCATGCGGCGTCGTGCTTCGTCGAAGCGGTTCCATTCCTCGATATCCGGCAGCGAGGGAATGGTGATCACTTCGCCCTGGTCGTAACCGGAGAGCGCGGCATCCACCATTTCGTCCACTTCCATGATCATCTGCGCGGGAATCGCATCGAGCCCGCCGATCTGGTCCCAGATCTCGGTGCGCGTGACGCCCGGCAACACGCATTGCACGCGCAGGCCATGCTCGGCCACTTGCTTGTGCAGCGCGAGGGTATAGGTCAGCACATAGCTCTTGCTGGCGGCATAGGCGCCGCCGAACAGCTCCGGCGCAATCGCCAGCGCCGAGGCGATATTGATGATGCTGCCGTGACCGCGCGCCAGCAGTCGCGGCAGCAACGCGGCAACCAGCCGCGACGGTGCGGTGACGTTGAGTTCGATCATGCCCTGCACGACCTCGGGCGAGGCCTGCGCCAGCACCGACCCGCCACCCACCCCTGCGTTGTTCACCAGGATGCCGATGCTGTCGTCGTCGCGCAGGCGCTGCTCGACCTTGGCCCGTTCGGTCGACGAGGTAAGGTCCGCCGCCAGCACATCGGCTTTTACGCGATATTCACGCTCAAGACGCGCAGCCAGTTCCTGCAACCTGGCTGCATTGCGCGCCACCAGCACCAGCGGGTGGCCGCGTTGGGCGAAGCGATCGGCATAGGTGGCGCCGATGCCGCTGGATGCGCCGGTGATGAGGACGGTGTCGAGCGGTTCTGCGACGGACATGCGTGTCTCCAGCAAGGGCGCGAGGCGAGCGCCACGCGGATGCCCGCAAGCTTGCGCCTGCATCGCTGCGCTGTCACGCCCCGGGCCTGGGTAGAAGTACGTAGCCCGGCCGAGTGGTTTTACGCTCGTGACGCGCCACATCCTGGACGAACATGGCGGGTGCCGCGTGACCTGGGCGATCGACACTCAGAGGAGACCCGCCATGAAGCATTTCCAACGTTCCACCCGCTGCCTGATCACCGCAGCCATCGCGCTGTCGACACCGCTTTTCGCATGGGCGCAGCAGACCGAAGCGCCCGTCAATTCCACCGTGCACGAACTGGGACGGGAAGACCGCACGATCACCGCGACCGTCGTGTCGGTGGACCAGGCCACGCGCATGGTGACGTTGAAGGGACCCAAGGGAAAGGAAGTGACCGTCCAGGCCGGCCCCGAAGTGCAGAACCTCGACAAGGTGCAAGCCGGCGACCAGGTGACCGCGCATTACCAGTCGGCGGTGGCGGTGCAGGTGATGCCGGCCGACAGCGCCCAGGCCGGTGTGGACTACCAGGCGGGCCAGGCCACCGCGCCCAAGGGCAGCGAGCCGGGCATGAAGGCCGGGCAGACGGTCACGGTGACCAGCAAGCTGTCCGCGGTGGATCTGAAGAACCACACGGTGACGCTCACCGGACCCGACGGCAAGGAGCGCACCATCGAAGTGAAGAACCCGGAGCGCCAGGCGCAGCTGTCCAAGCTCAAGGTGGGCGACATGGTGGTCGCGACCTATGTGGAGGCGTTGGCGGTGACGGTGACGCCGAAGGCGAAGGCCAAGTAAGCGGATGGGAGAGGGGCGTTATGCCCTCTCTTTATTTCGCGATGCACTTCACTTCTCCCTCTCCCCGCTGGGGAGAGGGTCGGGGCATTGCCACCTTTACGGTGGTGAGGGCCGGGTGCTCGCGGGAACGCGTGGGTCTTCTTTTGTGGGAGCGCACTTGTGCGCGACAAGCCAACGGAGCGATACCTCCCGGCGTGGCTTGTCGCGCACAAGTGCGCTCCCACAGTAGCCCTGCAACTTTGATTACGGACTACCTTTCACCAACAAACCCAACCAGGATTCCCTACGGAACCCCACCATCCCGCACCAGCGCCATCACCTCATAGCACGCACCCATGGTGTGATAGTCGGTCTTGCCAGCTGGACTCTTCTCGTCGTCGTACTTGCGATTGTCACGGGTAAGGATGCGATACCACGCACCGTACTTGTGGTCGACGAAATGCTTCCACGAATAGGCCCACAGCTTCTCGTACCACGCATCGTATTCGGCCAGGCCGGTACGGGCGTGCAGCAGCGCGGCGGCGGCGAGCGATTCGGCCTGCACCCAGAAATACTTGTCGTCGTCGCAGACCTTGCCGTCGGGTGCGAAACCGTAGGCCATGCCGCCGAACTCGTTGTCCCACGAATTGGCCAGCGCGGTGTCGAACAGGTGCTTGGCGGTGGGCGCCAGCCACTCCACCTCTCGCCCGCGCTCCAGCAGCAGCGGCTCCATGATCAGCAGCAGCTTGGCCCATTCGGTTTGATGGCCGGGCTGGAAGCCCCATGGGCGGAACAGGTGCTTGGGATTGTCGAGGTTGTACTTCCAGTCGACGTTCCAGTTCACGTCGTAGTGTTCCCACACCAGGCCATCGGCCTTGGCGGCCTGGCGGCGGGTCATGTTGTCGGCGAGCTGCAGTGCGCGTTCCAGGTAGCGCGGTTCGTCGCTGGCCTGGTAGGCGGCGAGCATCGCCTCGCACATGTGCATGTTCGCGTTCTGGCCGCGATAGTCGGTGAACTGCCACTGGTCGTTCGCCTCGTCGCGATAGAGGCCTGCATCGGCATCCCAGTAACGCTGCTCGAGCAGTTCCCACGTCTCGTCCATCCACGCTTCGGCCTCATGCACGCCGGCCTTCTTCGCGGTCGAGTAGGCGAGCAGCACGAAGGCGACGCCGTACGCGTGGTACATGGTGTCTTCGGGCTTGCCGTCGCGGATCGTCCACGCATAGCCGCCGGTGGCCGGATTGCGGTGCACCTCGCGCAGGTAGCGCAGGCCGTGATGGACGGCATCGAGGTACTCGGCGTTGCCGAACTCGTTGTACGCCATCGCGTAGTTGAAGACGAAACGCGTGCTGCTCACCAGGTGACGGTGGCTGCGATCGTAGATCGTGCCGTCGTCCTTGTAGTAATGAAAGAAGCCGCCGGCCGGATCGATCGCGTGCGGGTGGTAGAACGCCATGGTCTGCGCAATGTGTTCGCGCAGGAACGCCTCGCTGCGGAAATCGGGCGTGGTGGTCATGCGTAGGTCTCCATGAAACTCAGCACTTCGGCTTCGTCGGGAATGGCCGAGAACGAACCCTGGCGCGTCACGGTGAGCGCGCCACAGGCCGCTGCGAAGCGCAGGGCTGCATGCAGGCGGGGCAGTTCGGTGATCAGGTGATCGATGCGATCGTCGGTGTGTTCGAGCATGGCCAGCTGATAGAGCAGGCCGCCGACGAACGCATCGCCGGCCGCCGTGGTGTCCACCGCAGGCACGGTGTACACCGGCAGCTCGCCTTCCACGTCGGGATGGAACCAGCGCAGCGCCTTCGCACCATCGGTGATGATGACCAGGCGCGTGCGGCCTTTCCACAGCTTTTCCAGCGCGGCTTCTTCGCCGTCCACGGCGAGCCAGGCGAATTCCTCCGCGCTGAGCTTCACCACGTCGGCCAGATGCAGCGCCGGCCACAGCAGCGGTCGCGGTTCCACCTGGCGCGGCCACAGGGCGGGGCGCAGGTTGAGATCGAAGCTCACCAGCGCGCCCGCCGCGTGCGCGCGACGCATGCCGTCGCGGGTGGTTTCCGCCAGCGCGGCATCGGTCATGCTGTTGGAGCAGACGTGGAAGACGGCCGTGCCCTCGAAACTTTCCGCATGGAAATGTTCGGGACGGAACAGCAGGTCGGCCGACGGTGGACGATAGAAGCTGAAGCTGCGTTCGCCGCTGGCATCCAGCGACACGAACGCGAGCGCGGTGTTCGCTTCATCGGTGCGCGCCACGCCGTTCGTATTCACGCCGACACGCTTGAGGCTGTCGAGCAGGAAGTCGCCGAACATGTCCTTGCCGAGCATGCCGGCAAAGGCGGCATCGCCGCCCAGGCGTGCCACGGCCACGGCTACGTTGGCCGGCGCGCCGCCCGCGTAGGGCACGAAGCTGCGCGGAAAGCCGGCTTCGTCGCCGCCTTCGCTGTGAAAGTCGATCAGTGCTTCGCCGAAGCAGAGGATAGTGCGTGACATCAACGGGAAACTCGTCAGTGGGGAGCGGGCGTGACGGGGTCGCGAACCAGCGAGCCGCGCAGACCGTAGAACACGATGTAGCCGTAGCAGAGCAACGGCAGGATAAAGGCGTGCTGGATGCCCATATGGTCGGCCAGCAGGCCCTGCGCCAGCGGCAACAGCGCGCCGCCGACGATGGCCATGATCAGCAGGCTCGAGGCCTTGCCGGTGAGCGGACCCATGCGTTCGATGCCGAGCGCAAAGATGGTCGGGAACATGATCGAATTGAACAGGCCGATGGCGATCACGCTGACCATCGCCACGTCGCCGTGGGTGAGCATGGTGGTGAGCACCAGCAGGCCGGCCACGCCCGCGAACGCAGCGAGCAGCTTGCGCGGGTTGATGTAGACCAGCAGCGCCGAACCGGCCAGGCGGCCGACCATGGCGCCGCCCCAGTACAGCGACACATAGTGCGCCGCCTGCTGCTCGCTCATGTGGCCGATCTCAGGCAGCGACAGGTAGTTCACCAGGAAGCTGCCGATCGACACTTCCGCGCCGACGTAGAAGAAGATCGCCAGCACGCCGAACAACACGTGGCTGTGGCGCAGCGCGTCCATCAAGGTGTGGTGCGTGGTGTCGGCCGCTTCGGTCGACTCGGTCAGCGGCGGCAGGCGGAACAGCCACACCACCACGGCGAGGATGAGCAATGCGCAACCCAAGCCGAGGTACGGCTTCTGCACCAGCTCGGCCTGCTGCTGGCGATAACCGGTCAATTGCTGCGACGTGGCCGGAGCCAGGTCTGCACGCACCTTTGCCAGCTGAGCGGCATCGTCGGCATTGAGATGCGAGGAGGCGAGCTTGTCCAGCGCAGTGGCCAGATTGGCCGCCGGCAACGCGGCCAGTTGCTGCTGCGACAGCGAGGCCAGCGTGGCCAGCAAGGGTGCACCCGAGAGCTTGTCCAGCGCGTGCGGCAGCTGGTCCGCGGGAAGGCGCGCGATACCCGCGGCCACGTCGCTGGCGGGGAGACGGTCAAGCGCGCCGGCGGCGGCATCGTTCAATGCGGCCACCAGGCGTTCCGGCGGTGCCTGGCGAATCGCGTCGACGGCCTGCGCGGGCGGCGCATCGTTGAGCGTCTGCACCAGTTGCACGGTTTCCGGCGCCTTGCGTACGGCATCGGGCACGCTGAAAGCCACGGCGGAAAGAATCAGCAGACCGCCGAACCAGGGGCCTAGCGTCGTGCCCAGCGAATTCATCGCCTGCGCGAGGGTAAGGCGGCTGGAGCTGGTGCGTTCCGGGCCGAGCAGCGCCACGTACGCATTCGCCGCCACCTGCAGCACGGTAATGCCGGTGGCCAGCACGAACAGCGCGGCAAGGAAGGCCGGGTAGGCATGCGACCACGCCGCCGGCCAGAAACCGAACGCGCCTACCGCGGCGATCGCCAGTCCCGCCACGATGCCCTTCTTGTAACCGAGCGCCGCGACCAGCCGTCCTGCCGGCAGCGACATCAGGAAATACGCGCCGAAGAAGGTGAACTGCACCAGCATCGCCTGCGCGTAGTTCAACTCGAACACGGTCTTCAGATGCGGGATCAGGATGTCGTTGAGGACGGTCAGGAAACCCCACATGAAGAAGATCGTGGTGGTGACCGCCATCGCCATCGGGTAATCGGTGTAGCGCGTGGAGCCGGAGGCCGGCGACGACGATGTCGCCGACTGAGTGGGAGGTGCTGCAAAGGCCATGCGGAATCCGTGGGTCAGGAAACGTGGATCAAGGACATATGGATCAGAGAGGGGGACAACTGCTTTCGCGCACGACCAGTTCCACCGGCGCGATGATGGTGCCCGAGGGCGCCTGCGGATCGCGCAGGCGGGCGAGTAGCATCTCCGCCGCCTGGCGCCCGCGTGCGCGGGGAGCGGTGGACAGCGTGGTGAGCGAAGGCATGCTCATGGAGGCTTCTGAAATATCGTCGAAGCCGGTGATGGCGAAATCGCGCCCCGCCTGTCGTCCATGTTGATGCAGGCCCAGCATCAGGCCCAGCGCCACCGCGTCGTTGTAGCAAACGGCGGCGGTGGGCGCGCTGCCCTTGCCTTCGAACAACTCACCCGCGGCCCGCGCGGCGTCGATGCGTGTCGGCGTGCTCTGCACGCGCCACTGCGCTTCCACCGGCAGACCGGCCGCCTGCATCGCCTGCGCATAGCCGGCATGGCGTTCGCGGGTGGAGCTGGCGTGGTCGTGCCCGCCGAAGAAGGCGATATGGCGATGACCCTGCTTGATCAGGTGTTCGGTGGCCTGGCGGGCGCCGCGCTCGTTGTCGAGCATCAGCCGGTCCCAGTGCGCGTATTCCGGCAGCTCGCCGCCCAGCTCGCGGTTGAACAGCACCACCGGCGTGTGGGTGCCCACCGCGGCGAGCACCTTGCGGGCTTCGCTGTCTTCGGCAGGCGAAAGGATGATGCCGCCCGGTCCGTGCTCGATCAGCGAGCCGAGCACGGCGTGCTCGCGCTCGGCCGAGTCGCCGGAGCTGCCCAGCAGCGTCACGAAGCCGGCCGTGCCCAGGGTTTCGTCCACGCCCGCAGCGAATTCGGCGAAGAACGGGTTCGCCAATTCGTTGATGACCAAGGCCACGCTCGACGACGTACGCCGGCGTAGGTTGGCCGCGGCCCGGTTGTAGACGTATCCCTGGCGCCGCAGTTCTTCCTCGACCCGTGCCCGGGTAACCTTATTGACGAGGGGACTGCCACGCAGCACCAGCGAAACCGTGGCGCGAGACACACCGCAGCCGGCTGCGATGTCGTTGAGTGTGATCTTTCTACCGACCGGGGTCTGGCTTTCCATCGCAGGCCTGGGTTGATTGGAACGATCCAAAGGTACCTGCGTCCGCCCGCGAACGGAACCGATTTCGATGGCGCGACGCAGCATGCAACGATGCCTGCAGAGATGTTAGCTTCAGGCGAAATTAGAACGATTCAAATCTACTCGTTCGGGGAATTCTATGCGTTCTTTGCGTTTCCGTGCATGGCTGCCCAGTTTGTTGGCCGCCGCGGTCTCTTTTTGCCTGGCTGCACCGGCTCCCGTGAGGGCGGCCGAGGGGCATTCGGTCGATGTGGACCCCCGCATCGGCACGGGCGGCGACGGCCATACCTTCCCCGGCGCCACGGTGCCGTTCGGCATGATCCAGCTGTCGCCGGATACGGCCATGCCGGACTTCAAGCACGCCTACAAGTGGGCCGCCGGCTACCAGTACGGCGACGGCAGCCTGCTGGGCTTCTCGCATACGCATTTCTCCGGCTCCGGCCATTCGGACCTGGGCGACGTGCTGGTGATGCCGATTGCCGGCGACGTGCGCCTGGAGCAGGGCGACCCGGCCAAGCCCGGCAGCGGCTACCGCTCGCGCTTCAGCCACGACAGCGAGGTGGTGCAGGCCGGCTACTACGCCGTGACGCTGAGCGACTACAACGTCCGCGCCGAGCTGACCGCCGGTCGCCGTATCGGTTGGCATCGCTATACCTTCCCGGCGGGCAAGCCGGCACACCTGTTGCTTGACCTGCGCCCGAGCATCTACGACTACGAGGGCAAGGTGCTGTGGGCCAGCCTGCGCGTGCGCGAAGACGGCACCGTCACCGGCTGCCGCACCACGCGGGGCTGGGCACCGGGCCGCGAGCTGTGCTTCGCCATGCGTTTCTCGCAGCCGATGGCGTCGCGCACGCTCTACAACCGCGAAACCGACATCCTCTACAAGGGCTTCAAGGGCCCGGGCTATCAGCCGGAAGACCATGACGCACAAGGCGGCCGCGCGCTCGAAGGCGTGTTCGACTTCGGCATGCTCAAGCAGCCGCTGGGCGTGAAGGTGGCCATTTCCTCGGTAAGCGAAGCCAACGCCATCGCCAACCTCGATGCCGAGGGCCAGGGCTGGGACTTCGATGCGCGCCGCGCCGAAGCCCGCGGCCAGTGGGACAAGGCGCTCGCCGCCATCGATGTGGAAGGCAGCAAGGATCAGCGCGTCGGCTTCTATACCTCGCTCTATCACGCGTTGCTGTCGCCCACCCTCAGCATGGACGTGAACGGCCAGTTCCGCGGCCCGGATGGCGCCGTGCACGAGGCCGTCGACAAGAACGGCAAATTCGAATTCCACTCCACCTGGTCGCTGTGGGACGTGTACCGCGCACAGCAGCCGCTGATGGCGTTGTTGATGCCCGAGCGCAGCAGCCACTTCATCCGCTCGCTGATTGCCTCGCGTGAAACCAGCCCGTTCGGGATCCTGCCGGTATGGGCGTACCAGGGCCTGGAGACCTGGTGCATGATCGGTTACCACGCCGTGCCGGTGATCGCCGATGCCTACGTGAAGGGCGTGCGCGGCTTCGACGCCGACGCCGCGCTGAAGGCGATGGTGGCCAGTGCGACGTATGCGCCGTATGGCGACCTGGGCGATTACATGAAGCTCGGCTACGTGCCGATCGACAAGGAACCCGAAGCCGCATCCAAGACGCTCGAATACGCCTACGACGACTGGTCGCTGGCGCAGATGGCCAAGGCGATGGGCCGCAAGGACATCGCTGCGACCTTCGACAAGCGTGCCGGCAACTGGCGCAATGCGTACGACCCGAAGACCGGCTTCATGCGCGCACGCAAGACCGATGGCAGCTTCCGCGAACCGTTCAACCCCGATGCGGCCGGCTACGGCAGCGACTACACCGAAGGCAATGCGTGGCAGTACTCCTGGTACGTGCCGCAGGACGTCGCCGCGTTGATCAAGGCGATGGGCGGCGACGACAAGTTCGTCAGCAAGCTCGACAGCGTGTTCGAGGCCAAGGTCGACAAGTCGCACTTCGCCAACGTCGAGGACATCACCGGCCTGATCGGCTGGTACGCGCACGGCAACGAGCCCAGCCATCACCTGGCCTATCTCTACGACTACGCGGGCGCGCCGTGGCAGACCCAGAAGCGCCTCAAGCAGATCATGGACAGCCAGTACGCCAACCGTCCGGACGGCCTGGCCGGCAACGACGACCTCGGCCAGATGTCGGCCTGGTACATCTTCTCGGCGCTGGGTTTCTATCCGGTGACGCCGGCCAGCGACGAGTACGCGATCGGCCGCCCGTTCGTGGGGCGTGCCACCCTGCATCTGCCGGGCGGCAAGACCTTCACCGTCACGGCCGATCCGCTGGATGACGCCCACCCGTATGTCGGTTCGGTGACGCTCAACGGCAAGCCGCTGGAGCGGGTGTTCCTGCGTCACGGCGAAATCGTTGCCGGCGGCGAGCTGCACTTCACCATGCAGGCCGAGCCGAACCGGGCCTGGGGACAAGCCGCAAACGCCCGCCCAGCCTCGATGAGCGTGTCTACGACCAAGGTCTCGGCTAGTTCGGACAAAAAGTCAGGGAAAACGCCGCTTTAAGAGGTGGCGTTAGCTGGGGTGATTCTGCAACCATGCCTGACATGTTGCGCTCATCCTGGAAACTGGCGTCGACGTTACGGCCGGCCATGAAGGACCGCGTCGCCCTGCGCTGGCGCCTGGGCGGTCTGCTGGCGGCTGTGCTGGTGATCGTGGCCTTGCCCTACGTGGTGACGCGCAGCGGTGCCAGCGAAGCCATTCAGGCCAATGAGCGAGTCACCCACTCCAGTGAGGTGAAATCGCTTACCTACCGTATCGCCTATGTCACCAGGGACAGCGAGGCGGCCATCTACCGGCTGCTCCACGGCGATGCGGATGCGACGGTGCGCATGCGCGCCGAACGGGCCGCGCACGAAACGCCTGGCCTGCTGCAACAGCTGCGCGACATGACGCGCGACAGTCCGGACCAGCAGGCGCTGATCGGCTCGCTCAGTTCCACCGTCAGCGGACGTCTCGCGCTGAGCGGCCAGGCCATCATGCGGCACGATCACGGCGATGACGCCGGCGCATCGGATGCGATGCGCGACTCCGGCACCTTGTTCAAGATGGACGATCTGATCGACGGGATCGTGCGCAACGAGAACGGCACGCTGCTCAATCGCCGCGATGCGGCCAACCGCGAATCGTTCAACAGCGAACTGGCGCTGACCATCACGGCGATTGCGCAGGTGCTGTTGCTGACCATCGTGGTGATCGTGTCCGAGCGGCAGATCAGCCGCCGCCTGCGTGCCGAAGTGCGCGAAGGCCAGGCCGTGCAGCGTTCGCAGCTGATCGTGCAGGCCGTGCGCGAACCCATCGCGCTGCTCGACTCCACCCTGGGCACCCTGCTGGTCAATGCGGCCTTTGGCGAACTGTATGGATTGCCGCCCGATTTCCGGCAATCGCTGCCGCTGACCGAGATCGGCGACGGCGCCTGGAGCGACGGCGCGCTGCTGCAACGCTTGAACGACGTGCTGCTGCTGGATCGCGAGCTGTGGGATTACGAACTCATCCAGCGCACCGTCGATGGCGTCGACCGTCACGTGGTGATCAATGCCCGCCGCCTGGAGCAGGACAACGGCGGCGATCCGGTCTTGCTGCTCACCCTCAGCGACGTCACCGCCCGTGCGCTGGTCGAGCAGCAGGTGAAGGAACTCAACCGCCAGCTCGAAGGCAAGATCGAGCAGGTATCGGATGTGAACCGCGAGCTGGAAGCCTTCAGCTATTCGGTGTCGCACGACCTGCGTGCACCGCTGCGCCACATCAGCGGATTCGCCGGCAAGCTGCAGCAGCACCTGGGCGAGGGCGCGGACGAACGTTCGCGCCACTACATCGAAGTGATCAATGACGCGGCTAGGCGCATGGCGCTGCTGATCGAAGACCTGCTGGTATTCTCGCGCCTGGGTCGCGGCGCGCTGCGCCTGCAGCCGGTGGACATGCAGTCGCTGGCGGACGAGGCGCGCGCGCTGGCCGAAACCGATGCGCACGGCCGCCACATCGTATGGTCGATCGCGCCGCTGCCGATCGTCATCGGCGACGAGAACATGCTGCGCACGGTGTGGCAGAACCTGATGGGCAACGCGGTGAAATACACCGGCAAATGCGAAGTGGCGCGCATCGACGTGGACGTGCAGCGCCACCGCGACGGCAGCTACGAATTCGTGGTGAGCGACAACGGCGCCGGTTTCGACATGCAATACGCGGGTAAACTGTTCGGCGTGTTCCAGCGCTTGCATCGTGCCTCGGAATTCCCGGGCAACGGCATCGGCCTGGCCAACGTGCGTCGCATCGTGACGCGACACGGCGGACGTGTGTGGGCCGACGCCCAGCCCGGGCAGGGCGCGCGTTTCCACTTCACCCTGCCGTCCTCGGACCTCGCAGAAAGCTTCGCGCAGAGGCGCCCATGAACCATCGAGACCTGCGTACCATCCTGCTCGTCGAGGACAGTCTCGCCGACGCTGAAATGGCCCTGGATGCGCTGGCCGGTGCCCACCTGGCCAACCCGGTGGTGCATGTCGAAGACGGCGTGGACTGCCTGGACTACCTTTATTGCCGCGGCGAATGGGCCGGGCGCGAACCGGTCGATCCGGCCGTGGTGCTGCTGGACATCAAGATGCCGCGCATGAGCGGCCTCGAAGTGCTCACGCAGTTGCGTGCCGACGACCGCTTCCGCCGCGTGCCGGTGGTGATCCTGTCATCGTCGCGGGAAGAGAGCGATCTGGCGCGCAGCTGGGACATCGGCGCGAATGCGTACGTGATCAAGCCGGTCGACGTCGACCAGTTTTTCGAAGCGGTACGAACCCTGGGGCAGTTCTGGGCAGTCCTCAACCAAGGGCCTGACCATAGCTGAGCGCAACGAAATGGCAACGGTTAGCGGCACGACGGAGTAGTTGAACGTGGACAGGCAGCAGTGGGCGTTGCCCCGAATCCGTGTACTGCAGATCGAGGATAGCCAGCTCGATGCGGAGCTCGTGTTGTCCGAACTGGACGCCGATCACATCGAATACGACGTGACCCTGGTGGATGCCGAACGCGAGTACCTCGCGGCGCTCAACGAATTCCAGCCGGACATCGTGTTGTCCGACCTGAGCATGCCGGGGTTCTCGGGCCAGCGCGCGCTGGACATCCTGCGCGAACGCGACCAGGACCTGCCTTTCATCTTCGTCTCCGCCACGCTGGGCGAAGAAGCCGCCATCGAAGCGCTTCGCAATGGCGCCACCGATTACATCCTCAAGCAGAATCCCGCACGACTCGCCTCCGCCGTTCGCCGCGCCATGCGCGAGGCGGAAGCGCAACGCGCGCGGCGACGCGCCGAAACCGAACTGATCCGCGCGCAGCGCTTCGAGAGCCTGGCCATGCTGGCCGGTGGCCTCAGCCACGACTTGCGCAACCTGCTGCAACCGTTGCTGCTCGCCGGCGACAGCCTGCAGGACTATCAGGACGACCCGCGGCTGGCGCGCCTGGGCCGGCTGGTGCGCGATTGCGGCAAGCGCGGCCTGGACATGGTGCAGTCCATGCTGTCCTTCGCGCGTGGCGCGCGCCGTGCCGAGCAGGTGCGCGTGAGCGCGCTGCTCGAAGCACTCGGCCTGCTGCTGCAAGGCAGCGTGCCGCGCAATGTGACGCTTGAGCTGGACGATTGCGATCCCGAACTGAGCTTCGACGGCAATCACACCGAGCTGCAGCAATGCCTGCTCAACCTCAGCCTCAACGCACTGCAGGCGATGCCCGAGGGCGGCAAGCTGCGCATCGGCACCTCGCTCGCCGCGCTGCCGGAACATTTCTTCCAGCCAGGCGAGGAACGCCGCGAAGGCAACTACGTCTGCCTTACCGTGACCGATACCGGCACCGGCATGGACGACGCGGCGTTGCGGCATCTGTTCGAACCGTTCTACACCACCAAGGAGAGCGGCACGGGCCTGGGACTGGTGTCGTGCAAACGCATCATCACCGCACACGGCGGCGTGATGCGCGTGGAAAGCGCGCCCGGCGAGGGCACCAGTTTCCACATGCACATCCCGCTGATGCAGCAGCCTGCCGATGTGGAAGAGCAGGAGACAGCGAACCTGCAGGGCGAAGCCGAACGCGTGCTGGTGGTGGTGGAAGAGGCCGGCCAACTCTCGCTGCTGGTCGATACGCTCGACTCGTGGGGCTACCAGGCCCACGCGAGCCAGAGCGGTACCGCGGCGTTGCAGTGGCTGGAGGCGCAGGGTGTGCCGGATCTGGTGGTGCTGGATGCGGACATGAACCTGTTTACGGGCGTGCGCACCTTGGCGGCCTTGTTCGACCACGGTTATCGCGGCGCGGTGCTTTTGCTCGCGCGGCCCGACGCGCCGCCGGACATGGACGAGCTGCCGGTGATGGAGCATCTGTATCTGATCGACAAGCCGATCTCGACGTTGCGGTTGTTGAAGACGGTGAGGGAGGCGTTGGAGGCGAGTGCGGCGGGGGCGGGGCCGCCGGCGCCGATGTGAGGTAGCGCGTGCTCTTGCTCCCTCTCCCCTCCGGGGAGAGGGTTGGGGTGAGGGGCGGGTGCTCGCGGGAACGTTCCCTAGCTTGTCATCCCGGCGCAGGCCGGAGGCGCTTCTCAACAGCCGAATGGCTGGTCATCCAGAGCCTCAGTGTTTAGTTGTCGCGATACGGCGACCTGGCTCGCCTGCCGCGGGCTTCCGTCCTCCTGCCGGAGGCCGGGTTACTTTCTCTTGCTTGCCCAAGAGAAAGTAACCAAAGAGAAGGGCCCCCCGGATGACGCGCCTTGCGGGCCTAGCGGCCCTCCAGGTGCGCGGGTGGGCTCCGGGGTTTTTCGACAGGGCATCCTGCCCTGGCGAAAAACTGGCCCGCATCCATGCGGGCCACCCTGCGGGCTGATCCTCCACCCACCCGCCGCGTCATACGGGGACCCCTGAGAGCCAAGAGCCAAGAGCCAAGAGCCAAGAGCCAAGCCAAGAGCCAAGAGCAGAGCCAAGAGNGATGACGCGCCTTCCGGGCTTCGCCCTCCAGGTGCGCGGGTGGGCTCCGGGGTTTTTCGACAGGGCATCCTGCCCTGGCGAAAAACTGGCCCGCATCCATGCGGGCCACCCTGCGGGCTGATCCTCCACCCACCCGCCGCGTCATACGGGGACCCCTGAGAGCCAAGAGCCAAGAGCCGGAGCCGGAGCCGGAGCCGGAGCCGGAGCCAGGAGCTAAGAGCGAGAGCTACAGGGCTACTGTGGGAGCGCACCCTGTGCGCGACAAACTTACGGAGCGATACATCCCAGCGCGGCTGTCGCGCACAGAGTGCGCTCCCACAGAAAGCACGCGGGTTCCCGCGAGCACCCGCCCCTCTCCCCGGAGCGGAGAGGGAGAAGCGAGTTGCAATGGATTGCCGAACTATTGTGGGAGCGCACTTGTGCGCGACAAGCCGACGGAGCGGTACATCCGGCGTGGCCAGTCGCGCACAAGTGCGCTCCCACAGGAAAGCGTGCACGAACGGAGATGGGCAGAGGCGGATGCGAAGCGAGACTCGGAATGACGATCCAAAAACAAAAAAGGCCGCAACAAGTGCGGCCTTCTCGTGTGCATCGACAAACCACCCTCAGTCGATACCCAGCTTCTTCAACTTGTAACGCAGCGCCCGGAACGTAATGCCCAGCTTCTTTGCCGCCGCCGTCTTGTTGTAGCGCGACTCCTCCAGCGCCTTGATGATCGCCGTGCGCTCAAGATTGCTGATGTAGTCGTCAAGGCCGCCATTGGCAGTCGGTGCCGCCGCTGCAACCGGCGTCGGTTCGGCGGCTGGCGTGCCAGTGGCAGCAGGTGCTGGCGCTTCGGCATGCGAGCGGGCGGAGCGTTGCGGCAGCATCAGGTCGCTGACGTCGATCTGGTCGCCGTCGCACATCGCCATGGCGCGTTCGAGGATGTTCTCCAGTTCGCGCACGTTGCCGGGGAAGTCGTAGCTGTCCAGCGCCTGTTGCGCGGCCGGCAGCAGGTGGCCCGGGGTGCCGCCGCTCTTGTTGGCGAGCTGGCGCAGGACGAAGTTGGAGAGCTGCGCCACGTCGCCGCGGCGTTCGCGCAGCGGCGGTACGCGCAGTTCGATCACGTTGATGCGGTAGAACAAGTCCTGGCGGAACTGGCCTTGTTCCACCAGCGCGGCAAGGTTCTTGTGCGTGGCGGAGAGAATGCGCACGTCCACCGGCACTTCCTCGCGCGCGCCGATCGGGCGCACGGCCTTTTCCTGGATCGCGCGCAGCAGTTTCACCTGCATGTGCAGCGGCAGTTCGGCCACTTCGTCGAGGAACAAGGTGCCGCCGTGGGCGGCCTGGAACAGGCCTTCCTTGTCGCCGACCGCGCCGGTGAAGCTGCCTTTGCGATGGCCGAAGAACTCGCTTTCCATCAGTTCGGACGGAATGGCGCCGCAGTTCACCGGCACGAACGGGCCGGTGGCGCGCGGGCCCTGCTCGTGGATCAGGCGGGCGACCAGTTCCTTGCCCACGCCCGATTCGCCGGCGATGTACACCGGCGCCTGGTTGCGCGCGAGCTTGCCGATGGTGGCGCGCACCTGCTGCATGGCCGCCGAGTCGCCGATCAGGCGTTCGTTGCCGTCGGGCTTGGCGGCGGCCTGGCCGCTACGTTTTTCCTCGGCCAGGCGCAGTGCCGTGCGCACCAGGCGGCGCAGCATCTGGATGTCGACCGGCTTGGAAACGAAATCGAAGGCGCCCGCCTTGAGCGCGCTGACCGCCGCGTCCACGTTGCCGTAGGCGGTGATCATCGCCACCGGCGTGTCGGGATGTTCGGCGGAAATCAGCTCCACCACCTCATGGCCGTTGCCGTCGGGCAGGCGCATGTCGGTGAAGCAGAGGTCGTAGTGCCGTTCGGCGAGGGCGCGTCGGGCTTCGGTCACGGTACCCACCGCATCCACCAGCAAATCCATGCGGCCGAGGGTGATGGTGAGAAGCTCGCGAATATCGCGTTCGTCGTCGATGACCAGAACGGTCTGTTGGCTCATGTCGTCACTGTTTGCTGTGGACACGGCTAGGATAACCGCCCCCCTCGCGGGGGGCAAAGATTCATCTGCGCGAATGCCTACCCGCGCGTCAAATGTTTGTCGAAGAATTTCACGATGGTCGCGTAGGCCGCCCTGGATTCAGGCATCTCCGGGTCGGAGAAGAAGGAGTGCCACATGCCCTCCCACACCTGCAGTTCGGTGGCCACGCCAGCCTGGCTGAGCAGGGTCTGGCTGCGGATGACCGCGCTCATGGCCGCATCGCGGGTGCCGGTAATCAGCAGGGTGGGCGGGAACTGGTGCAGCAATTCCGGCGAAAGTCCGGGAAAAACCAGCGGATCGGTCGCCTTGCTGCCCTTGAAGTAGGGCAGCTCGCCCAGCCGCAGCGGGTGGTCCGGGACCGGGGCGCCGTTGAGCAGCGGGCCCACCATCACCGAATCGCCGGCCATATCCACCACCGACCCGCAGAAGGTGCCGATGGCGCCGGGCACGGGCAGCTTGTCGGTGATCAGCCGCGCCACGGCCTCGCCGGTGAGCACGCCGCCGGCCGAACAGCCGTAGATGCCGATGCTGCCGGGCTTGTACTGCTTGAGCAGGGCGCGATAGACGGCCTCCACGTCCTCGCTGGCGGCGGGAAAGACGTTCTCAGGGCCCTGCCGGTAGTCCACGCTGATCACCTTGATGCGGCCCAGGCTGGCGATCGGGATGGATTCCACCAGCGCGCCGCTATGCGCGCCCCACAGGAAGGCGCCCCCGTGCAGGTTGATCAGCACGCGCCCCTGGTTCTCGGGTGCGATGCCCTGGGCGGGCTCGACGACATCCGTCAGCACGCCAGCGATGGTTTCGCGATGGGTCTTCACCGGGTAAAGCGCCATCAGGCGATGGGCGCGGTCGGTGTTCATGCGGTCGTAGAACGCGCGGCTCTGTTCGATCGGCGCGGTAATCGGCGGCGCCTTGCTGCCGGCGGCGAGCATCTTGGGAAAGAAGGCGCGCGCCTCCGGTGAAGCTTCCGAGGAGTACGGCAGGGTGATCTTGCCCACGTGCACGCTGCCGTCGGCGCTGACGGTGGGCTTGGCTTCCTGCGCGTGAAGCACGCCGCACGACATCACTGCGGCGAGCGCAAATCGAAGCGCGACGCCGCGCTTCACGGCGTCTTCTCCGTCTTGGCGGCGGGGGCGGCCTTCTTCGCCTTGCCATCGAGCAACTCGTGCAGCTTCAGCCAGACGCCGTTGGTCCAGCCGAAGCCGACCACGTTCTCGCTGTAGCCGGCCATCACTTTCACGTCGGCGTTGCCGAGCACCATGTTGTATTTCTCGCGGATGGTGCCGTCGTCGGCCAGACCCTGGTCGACCGTGGCGGCGAACTTGCCGGCGAGGCGGCGCGCGTCGTCGTGGAAGCCGTAATCATCCAGACCCTTCACTGCCAGCCAGTTGGTGGGCGCCCAGCCGAACGGTTCGCCCCACTGCACGCCGGCCGCATGGTTGTCCATGCTCAGGCCGCCCTTGCGCTCGAACACCTTGAGCTTGCTGCGCAACGCCGCGGCCTGTTGCGGTGAAGCCATGCCGGCCCACAGCGGGTAATACGTCGTCACATACGGATACGGCGACGGCTTGCCGGCGATGAAGTCGTAGTCGAGATACATGCCGGCCTGCGCATTCCACAGGTACTTGTCCATCGCCGACTTGCGCGCCTCGGCGGCCTTGGCCCACTGGTCCGCCTCGCCGGCCTTGCCGAGTTGCAGGGCGAAATCGTGCAGGTCGCGTTCGTAGCGATAGAGCAGGCTGTTGAGGCTGGCGTCCGCGTAGTGATGGGTGGAACCGCCGAACGGGCCGAAATGCGCGTTGGTGTCGAAGCCCGATTCGCGCATCGCGCGGTCGCCGTGGAAGTAGTCGGCGGTGAGGCGATAACCGTCCACCCACGCGCCTTCGCACACCTTCGATGCGCGCACGTCGCAGCTGGCGTCCTTCAATTGCGCCGCCTCCGCATCGTTCGGATGCTCGGCGCCCTTGATCAGGTAACCCGGGTCGTCCTTCGGATGCGCGCGCAGCCAGCGGATCACGCTCTTGTAGTACTCGCTGTCCTTCGCTTCCAGCACCGGGCCACTGCCCAGGTCGTAATAGCGCGACAGCCCCGTATCGCCCGCGCGATGTTCGGGCCGCGTCCAGATCTCATAGTTGCGCACTGCCAGCGGATACGCCCTGGCCAGCCATTCGCGTCGCGCATCGGCACTGGCGAAAGCGGCCGGATCGTCCAGCACCGCCGCCATCATCGCGGTGAGGAAGGGCGGCTGCGAGCGGCTGAGGTAATACGTGCGGTTGGCGTTGAGCACGCCGCCGTAGTTCTCCACTTCGTACAGCGCGTTGTCGACCATGTCCTTGGCCAGGTCGAGGCGATGATCCGATACCAGCCCGATCTGGATGAAGTAGCTGTCCCAGCCGTACATCTCGTTGAAGAAACCGCCCGGCACCACGTACGGATGCGGCAGGTAGAGCAGGCCTTGCTGCGGCAGCTTGGTCGCGTCGATGTCGCCCAGCTGTTCGACCTTCTTCGGCAGCGGACGCACATCGACGCCGCAGCGTTTGCCGATCGCCGTCACGGCCTCCGGCACGGCCTGCCCGGCGGGAACATAGAGCACCGGATGCCCGACCACCTTGGTGTCGACCAGCGCCGCGCAGTCTTCCTGCGAACGCGTGAGCGTGGTCCAGGCCTTGTCGATATAGGCGCGCGTCTTGACCGGATCGGGCGTGCCGGCAGCGAACGCCGTGGTGGCCATGGCGCAGCACAGCGCCATGGCGGCAAGGCGAGGACGAAGCAACGATGGATGGGCTTGGCGGGTCATATCGGCTCCCGGGTGGGTGCGTGATCGTGGGTCTTCATCGCGTTGGCGCTTACAGCGTCTTGCGCGTCAGGTGTGCCTTGCCGTCGGCGCCATACTCGACGGTGATGTCGTACTGCTTGCCGCGGAAATGCACGCCCTTGAGCTGCATCGATTTCCACGCCGACGGCAAGGTCGGTGCGTAGGCTTCGGTGAGGCCGTCGTCGTCGATGCGCAGGCCGCTCAGTCCGTAGACGAAGCTCTGCACGAAGCCGGCCGAGGTGGCGAGGATGTAGCCCGCGTTGTTCGCTACCGTTTCGGTGCGCACATTGAACGGCGGCTTGAGGAAGCCGACCAGGTTGCGCTGGATCCAGTCGTTGGCACCCTGCGCGTCGCCCAGCTCGGCCGAGCCGACGGCCAGCATCACCATCATCATCTCGTTCGGATCGTCGCCGTGTTCCTTCAGCTCGTGCAGCTGGAAGTCGAAATCGTTGCGGCGGATCTGCGGCGTCATCGGCAGGTCAAGGTTGGGATACATCAGCCACGCCAGCGACGAACCCATCCAGGTGATCTTGTCGTGCGGCACCGACGCGTCGAAATCGAGATGGCGCTGGTTTTTCTCATCGAACGGGATGTACATCTTGTCGGCGATCACGCTCCACTGCGGATCGGCAGGCGCACCCACCTTCTTCGCCGCCTTCACCGCGATGCGCAGCGCCTTCTGTGCCACCGCATTGGTGAACGAGTCGTTCGGCACGTCGTCGTAGGCCTCGTCGGGCGAGGTGACGTGATGAATCTCGTAGCGGTCGTTGGCCTTGTCGTAGCTGACGCGGCTGGCCCAGAACGTGGCCACCTGTTCGATCACCGGCCAGCCGTATTGCTTGAGCCACGCCTCGTCGCCAGTGGCGTTGTAGTACTGCCACTGGGCGATCGCGATGTCGGCATTGACGTGGACCTCGCGGAACACGCCATAGGCAAAGTGCGGGGTGTAGTCCTTGCCGGTTTCCGGATCGGATTCCCACGGATACATGGTGCCCTTCACGCCGTACTGCTTCGCGCGCTCCTGTGCGGGGCCGATGGTGCGATGACGGAACATCACGATCGGCTTGGCGCGCTCCGGATGCAACAACAGCAGCGCGGGGAACACCCACGAATCGCTATCCCAGAACGCATGGCCGGCATAACCCGGAGTGAGCGCACACGCGCCCATCGGCCAACTGGTGCCCACCGTGGTGTTGGACAGCAGGTAATACAGATCCGAATGCACGGCCTGCTGGACCTTGGCATCGCCGTCGATGCGGATATCCGACTTCCACAGTGCATGCCAGGCCGCCTGATGCCTGGCGAGCAAGCTATCGAAGCCGGTCTTGCGTGCCTGTGTGGCGAGCGCGAGGTCGGCCTGCGCATTGCCGCCCCAGCCTTCGCGCGAGGCAGCTATGTACTTGGTGAAGCTGTAGCTCTGGCCTTTGTGCAGCTTGGCCTTGAGGTTCAGCGAGAGCTTGTACGGGCCTTGCTCCAGCTGCACGTCTTCGACCTCGAGCCCCTTGGGCAATTCCACCGCCACCGCCTGCGCCACCGCCACGCCTTGCTCGGCGCGTCCGTCCAGCCACAGCGTCAGCGTCTTGGTGTCGCCGCCATTGGATGCGACCCGCACCACGCCGGGATACCACACGGCCGCGCGGTCCGGCGTCGGCACCGGTTTGTTGTCGAGGTTCTGGCCGCTGGCGATCACCGCGGCGATCATCTCGTCGCCGGTCATCTTGCCGATCGGGAAGCGCGGCTGGTGTTCCGACCACAGGCGAATCGGAAAGGTCAGCTGCACACTGCCGTCGAACTGCGGCGTGAGGGTGAGGCGGGTGGCGGCGAGATGCCCCGCATCCTGGCTGACGAAGGTGGTGACCTGCACGTCGGTGGACTTGTTGGCGTACACGAAGCGGTACTTCGTGCTCAGCGTGGCGCCATACATGTCCAGCGTCTGCGAGTAGTCGGTGAAGATCTCCTTCGCCACGCGGGTGGAATTGAGCCAGCCGCCGCCCGGGTTGTAGTCGATCTCGTTCCAGCCCGGCATGGCGGCGGGGCGGGCGATATCGTCCTTCGCATAGTCCATGGTCGCCACCATGTAGCCCATGGTGGGCTCGGTGCCGCGCACCGAGGTGAGCGTGGAGTAATAGCCGTTGGCCAGATAACTCGGGAAATAGCTGCCGAACTGTTCCGACGTGCCGGTCAGCACGAAGCTGGGGTCGGTGGCTGCGCTGACGCGGGCGGCGACCGACAACAGGCCGAGCGCAACCAGGCGGGGAAGGTGTCGTAGCGGGGATGTCATGGGCTTGCGCATTCCTCGTTGCAGCGGTCGAACCTCGCGCTCAGCGTGCGGGTCCAAAGGGATTGGTGATGCCGGCCATCCACGGGTCGTGGGTGGCGGTGCGCCAGCGCGCCAACTGCGCGCGGACATCGGCCAGCGCGGCGGCATGCGCCGGGTCGCTGGCCAGGTTCACGATCTCGTCGGGGTCGGCGTGCAGGTCGTAGAGTTCTTCATCGGGCCGGTGTTCGAACGCTCCCAGCGACCGTTTGCCCAGGCGGGCGCCGGGCGTGGAGGTGATCGCCTTCCACGAGGGCGACAGCGCCACGTCGCTGGCAATCGGCACGCGCAGGCTGGGCTGCAGATTCAGGAAATAGCTGTAGCGCCGCGTGCGCAATGAACGAGTGGGGTAGTACTGATCGATCTCGTGGAACGAGTGCGTAGCAAACACCTCGTCCCAACCGCCGGGCGATGACTGCTCCAGGATCGGTAGAAGCGAACGACCGGGCAGTGGCAAATACCGATAACCCTGCGGCGGTGACACGCCGGCCCAGTCGAGAATGGTCGGCGTGATGTCGATCCAGCTCACCATCGCGTTGTTGCGGATGCCACGACGCGCGGCGTGCGGCGCCCGCACGATCAGCGGCAGATGAATGCCTTCGTAGTAGAGATTGTCCTTGGCGCCGGGAAACGGACGGCCGTTGTCGGACAGATAGATCACCAGCGTGTCGTCCGCGTGCCCGGAGGCTTCGAGTTCGCGCAACAGGATGTCCACGCCGCTGTCCATGCGGCTGACGGCTTCGTAGTACTGGGCGAGATCTTCGCGCACACCCGGAAGATCCGGCAGATGCGAGGGAATGGTCACGTCCTGTGGCCGATAGCGCATGCGCTTCACTTCCGGCCAGTCGCGCGTATTGCCGAACTGCGAAGGGTCGCCCGCGCGATGCGGATCGCTATAGCCCATGGTCAGGAAGAACGGGCGCGTGCCTTGCGCCCGCATCCATTGCCCGGCGGCGTGTCCCATCGCCGCCACGTCGCGGTTGCCGGCTTGTTCGGGCAGCAGCCACGCATCGTAGGCCAGCGCGGCTTCCGGCTTCACGTGCAGCTTGCCGACCAGCGACGTGGCATAGCCGTGCTGCTTGAGCATCCACGGCAGCGTCTTCACGTCTTCCAGCAACGAGAAGTTATGCACGTCGTGCGAAAGGCCGTACATGCCGTTGGTATGCGAATAAAGGCCAGTGTAAAGAGTGGAGCGGCTCGAGCTGCAGGAAGACACCGAGGCATAGGCGTCGGTGAACAGCGTGCCTTCGCGGGCCAGCCGATCCAGTGTCGGCGTATGCACGGCACTGCCCAGGCTCGACATGTCGTAGCCATGATCGTCGGCCACGATCAGCAGCACGTTGCGCATGCGCCCCGTCTGCTTCGCGCTGCCGGTGCCCGACCATGCCTTCGATGTCAGCGCCGCACCCGCAGCGACCATGCCCGACGCCAGGAACTGGCGGCGCGTGAAACTCACGCCGTGCCCTCCGGCGCCAGCATGGGCGGCACCGCGAAGCGATCGGTTTCGCGCTTGAAGAAGAACAGCGTCACCAGGATCAGCGTCATCGGCACCAGCGAGAAATAGAACGCATGGATGCCGCCGAAGTTGGTGAAGACGATGGCGGTGATGCGCGAACCCAACGTGCCGCCGAGCGCGGAGAAAATCACGATGAGGCCGGTCATGGCCGCATGCGAGGGCTTGGGCAGCGAGCTCAACGCCACCGAATTGATCACCGGATAGATCGGCGCCATCAGCAGGCCGATCAGCGGAATCAGGTAGGCGGCGATCGGCGCATTGAACCAGCCCACATCGACGCCCACCACCGCATGGCGCGCCAGCGGCAGCACCAGCAGGATCAGCGCACCCATGCCGACCACGCACAGGTTGAGCAGCACGTGCCAGGACATGCGCCGCAGCAACTGGCCGGCAATGATGCGCCCCAGCGCAGTGGCACCGGCGAGAATGCTCGCCATCTGGATGCTCATCGCATTGGGCAGCTTGAGGATCTCGTTGTTGAAGGTCGGCAGCCAGGTGCTGAAGCTCTGCTCGATCAACACATAGAGGAAGGCGGAGAGCAGGAACACGTAGACCAGCGTGCGCATCAGCAGGCAGTACATGTCGCGCAGGGCCTGGCCCATCGACAGCCGCACTTCGCCATGCGCCGCCGATTCGTCCAGCCGCGCGCCCGACAGCAGCGCCACCGTGCCGAAACACAGCACGGCCAGCACCCAGTACACGTTGAACCACGAGGGGTTGGCCGGGTTGCCATGATCGATGAACGCACTGAACAGCCAACCGCTGGCCAACACGCCGAGCATGAACAGCCCCTCGATGGTGTTGGTGAGCCGGCCGTGCTCGGCCTTGCTGTCGGTCAGCAGGCCGATGGAGGAATACACGGACACCTTCGCCAGCGCGAACGACACGCCCACGCAGGTGAACAACAATTCGGTGGTATGGAAGCTGGGGAACAACGGCATCAGCACGCAGGCGCTGCCCACGATGCACAAGGCCAGCATCATCGCGCGGCGATAGCCCAGCCGCGGCAGGAACGAAGCCACCAGGAACGAGGTGACGGCGATCGGCAAGTCCTTGAACAGTTCCAGCAGGCTGGCCTGCGGCTTGTCGATGCCGAAGGTGTGGATCGACTGCAGGATGACCGTGCCGACGCTGTTGAGCAGTATCGCGAACACCATGTAGATCGATGCCAGCGCGACGACCATGCGGAACCGGTTCATGCACACCCCGTAGTGAGGTTTCTAAAAAGGTCCCGGACCGCCGCACTAGTGGCGGCCCGGGACAGTCGAGGGAAGTGCTAGGTGAAGCGTCTTGCGTGAAACGATTTAGAAGTTGTACTTGACCTGCAGGTTGACCTCACGACCTTCGATCGAGCGGGCAAGAATCACTCCGCCCGCGCTGGCAAAGCCGAACAGACGCGAGTTGCCTTCGGTGATGCCGATCTCGTTGGTGAGGTTGGTGCCCTGCAGGTTAACCTGCCAGTTGTCGCCGATGTTCGCCGTGGCACCGAACGCCAGCGTGTGGTACTGGCCGAGCGGCTGCTGCTCGATCAGGTCGCCGTAGCGGTTGCCGACGTATTCGTAGGTCAGCCACAGCTTCATGTTGCCGAAGCCGGTGGGCCACTGGTACGACGGCGTCAGGATGCCGTGGAACTGCGGCTGGCGCTGCAGCTGCATACCGTTGAGGCTGGCGCAGCCCTCTTCTCCACTCTGCTGCAGGTAGGGCGTGCAGGCGGCGCTGTGCGTGTAGTGGCCGTCCATGTAGTTGCCGCTGAACGCGATCTGGAAGCCCGGCGTGCCCGGCACCGGCTTCAGCACCGTGGTGAAGTTGATGCCCTTGGTGGCCGAGCCGTAGTCGAACGAGAACTGCTGGCCATTGCCCTGGGTGATCGTGTACGGCACGTTGTAGAACAACTTGCGGTACGCGTTCACGTCCACGTACACCCAGTCGGCCTGGTACTTGAAGCCCACTTCCATGTTGTGGATCTTGTTGATCGGCTGGCTGGGCAGGCCACGCAGGTCATCGAAGCCCGGGAAGTGCACGCCGTCGTTGACGCGTGCGTACACGCTCATGTTGCTCTGGATCTCGTAGTTGGCGCCGATCGTCCACGACGGTGCGGTCTTTGCGTAATTGATGTACGTGTTGCCGGCCGTCAGGTACTGCGAGTTGTTGTTGTAGAGCGTGGTCGGATTGCCGTCGAGATCGCCGGTGGCCGTGTTCTGGATGCGGCCATTGGCTTCCTGGCGTTCCTCGCGGACACCGACGTCGAACAACCACTTGTCGACCTTCCACGAGTCGGTCAGGAAGAACGCCGTATTGAAGCCGTTCCACGCTTCGCGAATCGCCGTCGACGGACCGCTGACGAAACCGCCCGGGCTCGACAGCACGTCGCCGTTGCTCAGCGTCACGGCGATCGGGTACGGATTGTTCTTGGCCTGCAGCAGCATGTTGTTGCCGAGCAGCCAGTTGTCGTGATCGTTGTAGACGGCGGTGTAGTTGCCGAACGTCAGCGTGTTGCCTTCGAAGATGTCCTTGCTGATGTGGAACTCGTTCGACGCACCCTGGATGCGCTTGTGTACGTACCAGTAGCCCTGCGTGGTGACGTTCTGGTTCATGTCCGCCGCGCCGCCGTTGTTGACGTAGGTGGCGGTGGCGGTGGTGCCGGCCGGGAGGCCGTCGGCGGTGATCTGGTCGTCGATGTAGCTGCCCAGCGTCTGCGGATTGGCACCGGTGCTGAAGAACGCGACCGTGTTCATCTCACCGCCGGTGAAGTTGAACTTGTCCGAAATGTTCCAGCCGTCGCCGAAGGTCAGGTCGAGATTGCCACCGACGGACACCACGTCGGCGCCGCGGCCGTCGGCCAGGTTCACATGCTGGCCGGCCGGCTGGCAGCCCGCCGTGGTGCACGGCGTGGTCTGCAGGAAGGCGTACTGGTCGGCCTTGCTGCCGAAGGTGCCGGTGAGCGCATCGAAGCCGGGGTAGTTGTCGAACTGGCCACGGCCCGGATTGAGGATCGGCGTATCGGTGACGAACTGGTTGTGGTCCTTCAGGTCGCGCGCGTAGAACATGATCGAGCCGCTGTCGCCGAAGTTGTGCGTCAACGTGGCGGTCAGCGAGCCGCCCTTGTCGGCATCGAACTGCGGATCGCGCACGCCGTCGGACTGGCGCCAGAAGCCGCCCACGCTGCCGTACCAGCCGTCGGCGATCTTGAAGCCGTAGAAGCCGTCCAGACGCACCAGGCCTTCCGACCCGTAGGTGACGCCGATGTCGCCGCTGGGTTTGTCGGTGCCTTCGCGCAGGATGAAGTTGGCGGTGAGGCCGGGCTGGCCGTTGCCGTACAGCACGGCCGGGCCGCCGAGCACGAATTCCGCATGATCGATGGTGTCATCGAGGCGGAACATCGAGGAGTTTTCCATGAACGACAGCGTCGGCATCGGATAGATCGGCGAGCCGTTGATCTGCAGCGTGGCGAACGGCGCATCGCCGCCGCCCGGGAAGCCGGCCACTTCGATGTTCGCACCGGTCTGGCCGCCCGACGATTCCGGGAACACACCCGGCGCCATCTTCAGCAGGTCGGCCGTGCTCTTGGGATTGAATTCGCGGATCTGGTCGAGCGTGGCCGCGGTGACCGAGTACGAGGTGTCGATCTTCTTCAGGCCGCCGGCAGCGGCGGTACCGGTGACCACCACCTGGTCGAGATTGGTGGCGTTCTTCTGGTTGGCCGGCGCGGGCGGTGCCGGCGTCGTGCCTTGTGCGGCAGCGGGCGCCGCGTTGGGTGTCGCATCCTGCGCATGTAGAGAACCGGCGGCGAGCAAAGCGGCGATGCTGGTGACAAGCAGCCGACGAGTCATGCGTTGCGTGTTCATAGTGTTTCCTCCCCATCAAAGAAAAGCTGTTGTTTGTGTTTCTTAGGAGTGGTGCTTCACGCTGTCAGAGTGGTCCTGAGCAGTGGTTCGGCAGGACTTCCGACGACGTCTCCCGGTCGTTCGGCTGCCCGCTGATGTAGCGTTGGATATCGAAAGCCTCGATACCCACCAGAATGTCTTCGGCGCGCGCCAGCACGGTCGCGTCGCCCACGCCCACGGCACGCATGCCGGCGGCGAGAATGCTGTCGACGCCGGCCGCGGCATCTTCCACGCCAAGACACGTTTCCGGCGCCACGCCCAAGCCGGTGGCCGCGGCGAGAAAGATTTCCGGATGCGGTTTGGAGTGCGTGATGCGCGAAGCGTCGACGACGTAATCGAACAACTCGGCGATACCCAGCCGATCCAGCAGCAACGGCGCGTTGCGGCTGGCCGACGCCAGCCCGGTGCGCAGGCCCGCGTCGCGCACGCTTTCCACCGCGCTGCGCGCACCGCGAAGCAGCTGATCGGGGCCGAAGCACTCGATCTGTGCCACGTAGTAGGAATTCTTGCGATCTTCCAGCACGCGTTTCTCGCGCTCGGAATACGCGTGCGGCGCACGTTCCAGCAGGATTTCCAGCGAGCCGCGGCGATCCACGCCCTTCATGCGCTCGGCGATGTGTTCGTCGAACGGCGCGCCGATGTCGTGCGCCAGCTGTTCCCAGGCCGCGCGATGCACGACCGCGGTGTCGGCGATCACGCCGTCGAGATCGAAGATCACGGCTTGCAGCGAGGCGTCGCTGGCGGGCGCGCGATGCGGCATGGAAATCGATTCGCCCTGGCGCAACCGCACGTGTTCGCCGGCATGACGGAAGTGCAGCTGATCGCCGCGCGTCACCGTGTAACGCACGCCGGTGCGATCCACTTCCACGCGCAGATGGCCCCGCTGCCAGGCGATGCCGAAGCGATAGCGATGCCATGCATCGGGCAGTTGCGGGCGCAGGCGCAGTTCGCCATCCACCACGCGCATGCCGCCGTAGCCCCAGGCGAGCGACTGCCAGCTGCCGGCCATGGCCGCCATGTGCAGGCCGTGCGCCGCGTTGCCGTGCAGGTCGTCCAGATCCACCCGCAAGGTGTCCTGGAAGTAGCGCCATGCCTTGTCGGCTTCGCCCACTTCCGCCGCCATCACGCCGAACGTGGAAGCGGACAGGGTGGAGTCGTGCACCGTGACGTCTTCGTAGTAGTCGAAGTTGCGGCGCTTGGCGGCCACCGTCACGTCGTCGCCGGCGAGCAGCAGCGCAAGCAGGGTATCGGCCTGCTTGCACACCTGGTGCCGATAGATGGTCAGCGGATGCAGTTCCAGCAGCAGCGGACGCTTGCCTTCGCCCGCCGAGCGCGCCGGCATGCGCGGCTTGTCGAGGAAGGTGTCGTCCTGCGGGAAGATGCCCAGTTCCGCGTCTTCGGCCAGGTACATCAGCTCGGCGGCGCGCTGCCACTGCATGATCTCGAACTGTTCCAGGCCGATGCGGCGCGCCAGCTCCGCGAAGCTGTCCGGCGCGGTGTCGGCCAGCCAGCGGGCCACGTTCGCGGCATCGCGCAAGTGACGCTGCGCCATGCGGTTGGTGTAATGGTTGTTGTCGACCAGCGCGGTGTATTCGTCGGGGCCGGTCACGTCATGGATGCAGAACGCACCGCCGCGACGCGCATTGAAGTGGCCGATGTCCAGCCAGATGCGCGCCGTCTCGAACAGCATCTCCGCGCCCACGTCGCGCAGGAACGCGTCGTCGCCGCTCGCATCGACGTAGTGGCGGATCGCCCAGGCCACGGCGGCATTGATGTGGTACTGCGCCGAGCCGCTGGGGAAATAGGCGGAGCATTCGTCGCCGCTGATGGTGCGCCATGCATACAGCGCACCTCGCGCGTGGTTCATTTCGCGGGCATGGGCGCGTGCGCGGTCGAGCGTGCCGTGGCGATACATCAGCATGCTGCGCGCCACGTCGGGCGCAAGCGCCACCATCGCCGGCAGCATGAAAGCCTCGGCGTCCCAGAAATAGTGGCCTTCGTAGCCTTCGCCGGTGAGGCCCTTGGCCGCGGTGCTGCCCCGGCCGTCGCGACTGCTCGACTGGAAGATATGGAACAGGTTGAAACGCAGCGCCTGTTCGGTGACGGGATCGCCGTCGATGGCCAGATCGGCGTTCTGCCACAGCTGCGTCAGCGCCTGCGTCTGGCGCGCCAGCAGGGCGTCGTAACCGTGCTCGTATGCCTGGATAAGCGCGCTGGCGGTGCGCGCAAGCAGCTCGGCGTCAGTATCGGCGCCACCGGGTTGGGTCCATGCATAGGCGACGTATTTCTCGAACGTCACCGACTTGCCCGGCGCCAGGTCGCCTTCGAACACCTGCATCACGCCATGTTGCGCGAGGTTGGCCAGGCGGAAGCCGAGGCTGTCGTCGATGATCGCGTGCTGCTGCATGCAGGCCACGCGGATATCGCTGTGCGCGGTGCGCTGGAGCACATGGGCCACGCTATCGCCCGCGGCGGCATCGATGGTGGCCAGGCCGCCGTCGACTCGCGTGCCGATGCGCGGATCGTCGCCTTGCTCGGTCGCGCTGCGCGCCGTGCTGATGGAAGACTCCAGCGTCACCGGGCCGGTGTAGTCCACCGAAGTCACGCGGTACCGGATCGCCAGCAAGGCGGCGCTATCGAAACTGACGATGCGTTCGGCGTCGATCAGCAAGGTGGCGCCGTCCGGCGAACGCCAGCGCAACTGGCGGCGATAGCTGCCGGTGCGCAGGTCGAGGGCGCGTTCGAACTGCTGCCATTCGCCTTCGCCAAGCCGCACCGGCGTGTCGCCCAGGCGCAGATGGATGCGGGTGCCGTCGGCGACGGGGATGCGCGTGTCGGTATGCGCGGCAAAACCGGGGAAGCGCTCGTGGTACTCGATCGGCGTACGTTCCCAGGCACCGGCGAGGAAGCAGGCCTGGCTGGCGCTGTCGCCTTCCTCCAGGCCGCCGCGCACGCCGAGCGCGCCGTTGGACAGGGCAAACAGGCTTTCATCCTGCGCGAAGGCGGCGGGATCGGCGTTCTGACGGGTTACCACCCACGGGTCGCGCCAGGCACGACCAAGGGGCGGCAAGACCTGCGCCGTTTCTTGAAGGTCCAACGTCACTCTCTCCGCTTTATTTTTGGCTTTCCGGAAGGCCTGCAGATCGAGCAGGCCATCCTGGCTTCTTGGTGTGCGGGCGGAGCTTCGCAGCAAATGTTATCGATATCAAGATATCGATAACATTTGCTGCGTCACAACATAGTTGCGTCTGGTATCGATATCATCGGTGGTGTGTTGCGAACTTGCGACGGCAAGCGAAAACTTGCGGCGCCGGGTCACCTTGGCGGCTAAAGGATCATTTCCATACGGCGTTGGACGTTGAGGCCGCAAACCACGACACTGTTCGCGTTTGCCAAGGTTGGCCGTTGTGCGGAAAACCGCGCGACCGCTCACAAGACATTGGGGCTAGGTCTTGAGTCGTCACCAAAAGAATCGCCAAGGCGCCGCGCCGACCGCCAGTCTCACCATGGCGGATCTTGCGAAGGTCGCCGGGGTATCCAAGATCACCATTTCGCGGGCGCTCAGCGATAGCCCGCTGGTGCAGCGCGAGACCCGCGAGCGATTGCAGGCGCTGGCCCACGAGCTGGGCTACAAGCTCAATGTCAGCGCGCGCAATCTGCGCCTGCGCCGCAGCCATACGGTGGCGGTGATCGTGGAAATGAAACCCTCCCACGACCGCACCATGCTCGACCCGTATCCGCTGATCCTGCTGGGCGGCATTTCGCAGGAGCTGACCGCGCACGGCTATAGCGTGCTGCTCACCACCCGGCAGGGCGCCACCGCTGCGGCGGTGCAGGCGGCGGATGGCTTGATCCTGCTGGGCCAGGGTTCGCGCCAGGACGCTGTGCGCCGCTTCGACAAGCTGGGCCTGCCGATGGTGGTGTGGGGCGCGCCGGGCGACGAGCACATCGTGGTGGGCAGCGACAACGAACAAGGTGGCCGCGTGGTGGCGGAACATTTCATCCGCCTGGGCCGCCGCAATCCGGTGTTCGTGGGCAACCCGAACCACCCCGAGATCTTCGAGCGACTCAACGGCTTCGTGGCGGCACTGGCCAAGCACGGCGTCAAGCCGCTGCTGATCCGCCGCGACGAATTCACGCTGGCGTCGGGCGGCGACGCCATGCATTCGCTGATGGATCGCGGCGTGCCGTTCGATGCCGTGTTCGCCTGCAGCGATCTGCTGGCGATGGGCGCGATCCGCGCACTCAACACGCTGGGATGCACGGTGCCGGGCGATGTTTCCGTGGTGGGCTACGACGACATGCCGCTGGCGGCGAGTTTCCTGCCGCCGCTCAGTTCGGTGCGCCAGGACTGGCAGGAAGGCGGCACGCTGCTCGCGCGCAAGGTGCTGGCGCTGATCGGCGATCAGCCGCAGCAGTCGGAAACGCTGCCGGTTGAGCTGATCGTTCGCGAGACCTGATGGGGCCAGGGCGCCTGGCGATATGCCCGCAGCCTCCCTCACCGTCATTCCGGCGCAGGCCGGAATCCAGTGGCGCGAGGTTTAGTTTTCGCGCACCTCTGAGCCCAGGCTGTTTTAAGGCAGTGCCGGCCACTGGGGCGCCTGGATTCCGGCCTGCGCCGGAATGACGGTGAAGGGTGAGGTGCGCTCGGAGGGCCTTACCCTGCCGCTGCCGCATCCCCAGTCGCCTTGCCCACCCGCGCCGGCGTCAACACCAGCCGGAAGCAGCTGCCGCCACCCGCCACACGCACATATTCCAGCGACGCCTGATTCGCCTCGCTCATCTGGCGCGCGAGATAAAGCCCAAGACCCGTGCCGTATTCGTGCGTCGTATAGAACGGCTCGAAGATCTGCGCCGCCACTTTCGGTGCAATGCCCGGACCGCGGTCGATCACTTCGAGAATCGGCACGCCGTGTTCGCCATGGCGGGCCACCACCATCACGCGGGCGGGTTCGCCCGGCATGCGTCCATAGCGCAGTGCGTTCTGCACCAGGTTCCACACCACTTGCTGCAGCTGCTGCGGATCGGCCACCGCCGCCACCGGCGTGCTGGCCTGGATCACGCGCAGCGAATCCTCACCCAGGTCGTTGCCCTGGCGGTATTCGTCGACGAACTGGTTGGCCCAGGTGCCCAGGTCCAGCGTCTCCGGGCGCGAGCGCTCGCGCCGCGACAACTGCAGGATGTTCTCGATGATCTCGTTCAAGCGCACGCAGTGGTTGTTGATGATCTCCACCATGCGCTGGTCGGTCGGCGGCAGGTCTTCCGACTCCGCCAGCAACTGCGCGGAATAGCGGATCGCCGCCAGCGGGTTGCGGATTTCGTGCGCGATCGAGGCCGACAGGCGGCCCAGCGAACTGAGTGTGAGTTCCTCGGCGCGACGCGACACCAGCGAAGTGTCATCGAGGAAGATCAGCACGTGCGAGTCGTCGTTCGGCGCCAGTCGGCTGAAGCGCGGCACCACTTCGGGCACGCCGTCGGCCAGTTGGGTGGCCGATTCATCCAGCTTGCCCGAGGTCATCCAGTGGTACAGGCGGCGCGACAGCTCCGGCGCCACGCGGCCCAGGTCGCGCTGGTCGGCGGTGGGATTGCCCAGCAGCATCCAGGCCGACTCGTTCATCTGGTGGATGCGGTTGGCATCGTCCACCAGCAGCACGCCGGTCTTCATGCGGCGGATGATCAGCTCGTTGACCTGGGCCAGATTGGCCAGGTCGACACCGCGCTGTTCGGCCAGCGCTTCGCTGGCGCGGATCTGCCGGCTCAGCACGTAGCACAGCATGGTGATGGCGAAATAGGCCAGGCCGAACAGGCTCGATTCCAGCAGCTCGCGGTCCATGCCGCCCTGGCCCTGCGCCTCGAGCACCGAATGGCCGATCACCCCCAGCGTCGCCAGCGCGGCGAAGAAGCAGGAGAGCCGCAGCGGCAGGATCAGCGCGCCGGCCGCCAGGTTCACCGCCAGCATCATGGCGATGCCGATGCGGGCGTCGTGCATGGTGATGATCGCCAGCACCGCCGCAATGATGTCCACCGCCAGCGCGCCCGACACCGTCCAGCGGATCCAGGGGGTGGAGCGGCGGGTCAGCGAGAGCATCCCCAGGGCGAACAGCAGGAACAGCACGGCCACGCCGCGGGCCAGTCCCACGTCGGCCAGCTTGGGCCAGCCCAGCGTGCTGGGACTCAGCGCCAGGCCGATGTAGACCAGCGCCTGGGCCAGCCGGAAACAGTTGAGGAACAAGAGCTCGTGGCGCGCCGCCTCGGGAGCCGGACGCGCGGTGGGGTAGGCAGGCTGCACGGTGTTGGACACCTGGGCGGGCTCTCTTTCAGTCGGCCGGAAGGCGGGCGGAGCCAGTATAGACGGGGCTTCCGCGGCTTGTACGCACCGGCCGTCCGCGGCCGCCGGCCGGGCCGCCCCTTTCCATCGGGGGCCGCTGCTGCGAAAATACCGGGCCGTATTGCGCGGTTTCCGTCATGTCGACAGGCAGGCGGCGGCGCACTGCATCCCGGCAGCGCTCGTACCGCCGTCGTTCCCCTGACCGTCCGGTCTCCCACAACCGGCCGGCCGTCATGTTCCCCCGTACTCTCGAGGTATCCATGAATTTCCACGAGTACCAGGCCAAAGAATTGTTCGCGAAGTACGGCATTGCCGTGCCCCCGGGCAAGGTCGCCAACTCTCCCGATGCCGCTGTCGACGCCGCCAAGCACCTTGGTGGTTCGCAGTGGATGGTCAAGGCACAGATCCACGCAGGAGGCCGCGGCAAGGCCGGCGGCGTCAAGTTCTGCAAGAGCCTCGACGACGTGCGCGCAGCTGCCAAGGGCATGCTGGGCACCAACATGGAAACCTACCAGTCGGCCGGCCGTGCGCTGCCGGTGAACCTGGTGCTGGTCACCGACGCGACCAACATCGCCAAGGAACTGTACCTGTCGATCCTGACGGACCGTGACAGCAAGTCGATCTCCTTCATCGCCTCCAAGCACGGCGGCGTGGACATCGAACAGGTCGCCAAGGACACCCCGGAAGACATCCACACCATCGTGGTGGACTTCGTCGAAGGCCTGCAGCCGTACCAGTGCCGCCAGCTTGGCTTCGCCATGGACCTCAATGCGAAGCAGGTCGGCCAGCTGACCAAGATCATGCTGGGCCTGTACAAGCTGTTCAACGAGAAGGACCTGTCCCTGGTCGAGCTGAACCCGCTCGCCATCCTCGAAGACGGCAACCTCGCCGCCCTCGACGGTAAGGTCAACTCCGACGACAACGCCGAGTTCCGTCATCCCGATCTGGCCGCCATGCGCGACCTGACCCAGGAAGACGCTGCCGAGGCTGCTGCCGTCGTGCACAACCTCAACTACGTCACCATGGACGGCACCATCGGCTGCATGGTCAACGGCGCCGGTCTGGCCATGGCCACCATGGACGTGATCCAGCTGGCAGGCGGCGAGCCGGCCAACTTCCTCGACGTCGGCGGCGGCGCCACCAAGGAACGCGTCACCGAGGCGTTCAAGCTGATTCTTTCTTCCGACAAGGTGAAGGCCATCCTGGTCAACATCTTCGGCGGCATCGTGCGTTGCGACCTGATCGCCGAAGGCATCATCGCGGCCGTGAAGGAAGTGGGTCTGAAGATCCCGGTGGTGGTGCGCCTGCAGGGCACCAATGTGGAGCTGGGCCGCGAACTGCTGGCCAACTCCGGCCTGGCGATCACGCCGGCCAACGATCTCAACGACGCGGCGCAGAAAGCCGTGGCTGCGGCCAAGGGCTGAGGAGCAAAGATCCATGAGCGTTCTCGTCAATAAGAACACCAAGGTCCTCGTGCAGGGCTTCACCGGCCAGCAGGGCACCTTCCACGCGCAGCAGGCGCTGGATTACGGCACCAAGGTCGTCGGCGGCGTGACCCCGGGCAAGGGCGGCAGCGAGCACATCGGCCTGCCGGTCTTCAATTCGGTTTCCGAAGCGGTCGATGAAACCGGCGCCGATGCGTCCGTCATCTTCGTGCCGCCGCCGTTCGCGGCCGACTCGATCCTCGAAGCCATCGATGCCGGCATCAAGGTCATCGTGGCGATCACCGAGGGCATCCCGGTGCTGGACATGCTGCGCGTGAAGAACGTGCTGGCCCAGCACCCGGAAATCGTGCTGATCGGTCCCAACTGCCCCGGCATCATCACCCCGGGCGAGTGCAAGATCGGCATCATGCCGGGTCACATCCACATGCCGGGCAAGGTCGGCATCGTCTCGCGCTCCGGCACGCTGACGTACGAATCAGTGTTCCAGACCACCAACGAAGGCCTGGGCCAGTCCACCGTGATCGGCATCGGCGGCGACCCGATCAACGGCCTGAGCTTCATCGACTGCCTCAAGCTGTTCCAGGACGATCCGCAGACCGAAGGCATCATCATGGTCGGCGAAATCGGCGGCAGCGCTGAAGAAGACGCCGCCGAGTTCATCGGCGAGTACGTCACCAAGCCGGTCGTTTCGTTCATCGCCGGCGCCTCGGCTCCTCCGGGCAAGCGCATGGGCCATGCCGGCGCGATCATCTCGGGCGGCAAGGGCACCGCCGCGGCGAAGTTCGCTGCGCTGGAGAAGGCAGGCGTCACCACGGTGAAGTCGCCGGCCGATCTGGGCAAGACGCTTGCGGGTCTGATGAAGAAGTAATCGAGTCTTTTCGATCGAGCGAAGAAGGGCCGCAGCGATGCGGCCCTTTTTCTTTGGATAGCCTCCAGCACAACCTCGTCTGACACCGCATCTGTGGAAGCGCACCCTGTGCGCGACAGGCGCCGCCTACATGGCGAGGCCTCCGAGCTGCGCAGGGCATGCTCCGATTGCGGTGCACCGCCGTCGCGCACAGGGTGCGCTTCCACAGTACGGGCGAGGCCGCTCACCTGCGCTGGCGCAACCCCTCCTGCGCTGCGCGCAACAATGCCACCGTCACCGTCGCCAACGTCGCCGAGCGAATCGACCAGCACTGCCAATACAACGGAACGTCTAGCCATTGATTGGCCGCGATCGGCTTGAGCGTGCCGGCCGCAAAATGCTTCGCCAGCATCGACTCCGGCGCCATCGCCCAGCCCAGCCCCAGTTCGGCGCCTTCGACAAACGCCGTGGACGACGGCACGTAGTGCATCGGCGGTGCCATGCGCGCGCGGGTGACGCTGTGGATATAGCGCCACTGCAAGGCATCCTTGCGGTTGAACACCAGCATCGGCGCCTGGCCGAGCGAGGCGGCGTTGACGCCGCTGGCGAAATGACGCTTCACGAACGCCGGCGAGGCGACCGGGAGATAGCGCATCACGCCGAGCTTCTTCACGCTGCAGCCCTGGACGGGTTGAGCTTCCGCGGTAATGGCGCCCAGCACCGAGCCGTCGCGTAACAGGTTGGTGGAGTGGTCCTGGTCTTCCACGCGTACGTCGAACAACAGCTGATGGCGGTCGTGCAACTGCGCCAGCGCGGCGAGAAACCAGGTTGCCAGCGAGTCGGCGTTGACGCCGATGGCGACCGTGGCCGGGCCGCTGCTGTCCGGGCCGACCCGGAACTCGTTCAAGGTCTCGGCTTCCAGCAGGCGCATCTGCTGCACGCTGCGAAGCAGGCGTTGGCCGGCTTCGGTCGCTTCGCTGGGCGTGTGGCGCAGGATCAGTACCTGGCCCAGCCGATCCTCCAGCGCCTTGATGCGTTGGGAAATGGCGGAAGGGGTCAGTGACAACCGCCGCGCTGCGCCATCGAAACTGCCTTCTTCCAGGACGGCGGCGAACGCGACGAGTTGGGGGTTGAGCAGGCTCATGGTGCGTCGTCCTGGTCATTCACTGTGGGAGCGCACCCTGTGCGCTAAGCCCTCAGGTACGGCAGTCGCGCACAGGGTGCGCTCCCACATTGGTCATTAGGAAAATTCAGGCAAGTTAAGAATAATTAGTTTTACTGTCCAAGACGTCTACGCCACAGTGGCGGTCTTTTCGGAGCATTCCCATGATTTCCACGGCCTATCTGGCCGGCCTCGCCGCGGGCGCGGGGCTGATCATCGCCATTGGTGCGCAGAACGCCTTCGTGCTGCGCCAGGGCCTGCAGCGGCACTTCATCGGCTCGGTGGTGGCCGTGTGCATTCTCGCGGACGTGGGGCTGATCCTGCTTGGCGTCGCCGGCATGGGGCTGGCGGTGAAGCAACATCCCAGCCTGCTGGAGTGGCTGCGCTACGTGGGTGCTGCCTTCCTGGCGGTCTACGGCATGCTGGCGCTGCGGCGCGCATGGCAGGGCGAAAGCGGCCTGCAGCCGGTGGGCAATGGTGCCTTGAGCCGGGGCCGCATCGTGCTGGCCTGTCTGGCCTTCACCTTGCTCAACCCGCACGTCTACCTGGATACGGTGGTGCTGCTCGGCAGCCTGTCGACGCACTACGCAGGCAATGCGCGCTGGTTCTTCGCCGCCGGCGCGTCCACGGCCAGCGTGTTGTGGTTTCTTTCGCTGGGCTATGGCGCGCGCCTGCTGCTGCCGGTGTTCCGCAGCCCGCTCGCCTGGCGTGTGTTCGATGTGGCCGTCGCGGTGTTCATGCTGACGCTTGCGGTGGTGTTGCTGCGGCAGTCCGTGAGCTGACCGGCGCAGGGCAGGCGGCTTCCGGGCGGGCCTCGGGTACAATTTCAGGCCCCAAGAGTGTGGATTCCCCGGCATGCCCTCCCTACGCTTCGCGCTGGCCCAGTTCGATTTTCCCGTAGGCGCGGTTGCGGCCAACGCGGCCAAGGTGGGGGACCTGCTGGCGCAGGCGCGCGATGGCGGCGCGGCGCTGGTGGCGTTCCCCGAGTTGACCTTGAGCGGTTATCCGCCCGAAGACCTGCTGCTGCGCCCGAGCTTTCTCGCGGCCTGCCAATGCGAGCTCAATGCGCTAGCAGGCGGAACCAACGGCGTGGCCGCGCTGGTCGGTCATCCGCATAGCGAGGGCGAGGTGTACAACGCGGCCAGCCTGCTGCGCGGCGGCAGCATCGAACTGACCACGCACAAACAGGCCTTGCCGAACTACGGCGTGTTCGACGACAAGCGCTATTTCCGCCCCGGCCACGACAGCGCGGTGGCGATGATCGACGGCGTGCGTGTCGGCATGCTGATCTGCGAAGACATCTGGCAACCCGAGCCCGCGGCCAAGGCCGCAGCGGCAGGCGCTGAGCTGATCGTGGTGATCAATGCATCGCCGTGGGACGACGCCAAGCAGTCGTCGCGCGAGGCGGTGCTCACCGAGCGCGCGCTGGAAACCGGCTGTGCCATCGCCTATGTGAACCTGGTGGGCGGACAGGACGAAGTGGTTTACGACGGCGGCTCGCTGCTGGTGAACGCCGACGGCAGCATCGCCGCGCGCGCGCCCACGTTCGCGGACGTCATGCTGTGGGCCGAATTCGACAGCGAAACACGCACCCTGCGCGCGGAAAACTGGCCCACGGCCAGCGATGCGTCGATCGAAGCCACGCTCTACGCCGCGCTGGTGCGCGGCATTCGCGACTACATCGAGAAGAACGGTTTTGCGGGCGTGCTGCTGGGTCTGTCCGGCGGTATCGACTCCGCGCTGACCTTGGCGCTGGCGGTCGACGCGCTGAGTGCGGACCGCGTCACCGCCGTGATGATGCCCACGCGCTACACCTCGCAGCTGTCGCTCGACGGCGCGCGCGCGCAGGCCGTGCAGGCGGGCGTGGATTACCACATCATCAATATCGAGCCGATGGTCGATGCCTTTCTCGGCGCGCTCACGCCCGCGTTTGCCGGCAAGGCCGCCGACACCACCGAGGAAAACCTGCAGTCGCGCACGCGCGGCGTCACCTTGATGGCGTTGTCCAACAAGCACGGCCGCCTGCTGCTGGCCACCGGCAACAAGAGCGAAATGGCGGTGGGCTACGCCACCTTGTACGGCGACATGTGCGGTGCCTATGCGCCGCTGAAGGACGTCTACAAGACCGTGGTCTACCGTCTCTCGCGCTGGCGCAACGCGCACGCGGCACGCCTTGGCGAGCCGGAGGCGATTCCTTCGGCGGTGATCGATCGTCCGCCCTCGGCCGAATTGCGCGACAACCAGACCGACCAGGATTCGCTGCCGCCGTACGACGAGCTCGATGCCATCCTCGAGCGCTTCATCGAAGGCGAACAGTCGCAGGCGGAAATCGCCTCGCAGGGTTTTCATGCCGACACGGTGCGCCGCGTGGTCCGCCTGGTGCTGCTCAACGAATTCAAGCGGCGGCAGGCGGCGCCGGGTCCGCGCGTGACCACACGTGCCTTCGGGCGCGAGCGTCGTTATCCGATCACTTCCGGCTGGAAGTAACGCCTACCTCAGTCTCCTGTAGGAGCGCACCCTGTGCGCGACCGCGGAGCTGAGATGTACCTCTGTTCCACTTGATTGCCTCGCGACAACCCGAAACTGTGGTTCGATTCAGCTCCGCGGTCGCGCACAGGGTGCGCTCCTACAGTGGCTGGCCAGATCGCAGCAAGAAACAAAAAAGCCGGCGGCCCAAGGCCACCGGCTTTTTCATTCACGGGTCGCAAGCGACCAGCGTCACCGCTCTCGAATCAATGATGCCCCGAGAACGGAATCATCTTGCGCAGCGTCGACGGCGGATGCGGCCACTTCGGATCCTTCAGGTACGGATGATCCGGGTAGTTCATGGCCAGCACCTGGCGGGTCTGGTCGGCCAGGTTCTTCTGGTCCATGCCCAGGTAGCTGCGGGTGAGGATGGCCAGCGCGTCGCCGGTCTGCGGTGCCTGCTGGTAGTGCTCGATCACGTACTGCGAGCGGTCCGCGGCGGCCACATAGGCCTTGTTGCGCAGGTAATACTCGGCCACGTTGATCTCGAACTGCGCCAGCACGTTGCGCAGGTAGATCATGCGCTGGCGGGCATCGGCGGTGTACGCGCTGTCCGGGTAGCGGCGCGACAGCTCGGAGAAGTCGTCGAACGACTTCAGGTTGAAGCCCTGGTCGCGACGCGTCTGCGCCTGGTCGCCACGCTGCAGCAGACGCTCCATCGCACCGCCGGTGCGATCGAAATTGATCAGACCGCGCAAGTAATAGGCATAATCTACGTGCTTGTGGGTCGGATACGTCTTGATGAAGCGGTTGATCGTGGAGTAAGCGTCGTCCGGCTGATTGTCTTTGTACTGCGAATAGGCCAGATCGAGCTGGGCCTGTTCGTTGTAGTTGCCGGACGGGAAGCGCGCGATCAGGCGCTGGTAGGCCTTGCTCGCAGCCGAATAATCGGCGTGTTCCATCGAGTCGTGAGCCTTGGCGTACAGCTTGTCTACCGGCAGCGTATCGTTGGTGTCCCTCTTGTGATGGAACATCGAGCATGCGCTCATCGACAAAACGATGGCGAGCACGACAAAAATTTTGAAAGCCGGCAGCTTGGTTACGCGCATGAGAAGGGTTCAGATGTTTGAGCGAAAAGGGATGATAGCCGAAACGGCCGGGCGGCCGGGTGGCCAGCCATGACGATGATCCGTCATGAAGCCGCGGTGCCCCTGACGGCCGCGGGTCGGAGGTTCGACCAGACCTTGGCCGAGATGTTCCCCGACTACTCCCGTTCGCGTCTCACGGCGTGGATCAAGGCCGGCGCGGTGACCCTGGACGGCGCCATCGCGCCGCCCCGCCAGCTGTTGCGCGGCGGGGAAAAAGTCCTGCTGCAAGCGGAACTTGAGACCGAAGTGGAGCTCGAGCCCGAAGCCATTGCGCTGGATGTCGTGCACGAGGACGAGCACGTGCTGGTGCTGAACAAGCCGGCCGGGCTGGTGGTGCATCCGGGCGCAGGAAATAGTGCGGGCACCCTGCTGAACGCCTTGCTGCACCACGATCCGAAGCTGGCCCAGCTGCCGCGCGGCGGCATCGTGCACCGGCTGGACAAGGACACCTCGGGCCTGATGGTGGTGGCCAAGAGCCTGCCCGCCCTCACGGCGCTGGTGGACATGCTGTCCCGCCACGACGTGGAGCGGCAGTACGAAGCGGTAGTGCTCGGCACCCTGGTGGCCGGCGGCACGGTGGATGCCCCGATCGGCCGCCATATGGGCGACCGCCTGCGCCAGGCCGTGCGCGACGAGGAGGACGGCAAGCACGCCGTCACCCATTACCGCCTGCGCGAGCGCTTCCGCGGCCACAGCCTGCTGCAGTGCAGCCTGGAGACCGGCCGTACCCACCAGATTCGCGTGCACCTGTCGCATATCGGCCATCCGCTGGTCGGCGATCCGCTGTACGGCGGCGGCCTCAAGCTGCCCAAGGGCGCCACGCCCGAGCTGGTGGCGGCGCTGCGCGGCTTCCGCCGCCAGGCCCTGCACGCCGAGCGGCTGGCGTTCGAGCATCCGGTCAGCCACGAGCCGCTGTCCTTCAGCGCCGAGCGGCCAGCCGACCAACAGGCCCTGATCGACGCACTGCGCGCCGATACCGCCCAGGCCGACCCGGACGACTGGCGCTGATGCCGGGCGACGCCTGGCTTATCCCGGATTGGCCGGCGCCCGCCCGCGTGCGGGCTGCGGTCAGCACGCGGCAGGGCCCCGGCGTGTCCGAAGGCGCCTGGGCGCGCTTCAATCTCGGGGCCCGCTGCGGCGATCTGCCCGAAGCGGTGGCCGCCAACCGGGCCGCGGTTCGGAGTTCGCTGGGGCTGGCTCGCGATCCGCACTGGCTTCAGCAGGTCCACGGCGTGGACGTGGCCGATGTCGACCGCCTTGCCGGTGGGCCGGAGCCGCGAGCCGACGCCTCGGTGACCCAGCGTGCCGGCGAGCCGCTGGCGATTCTCACCGCCGACTGCCTGCCGGTGCTGTTCTGCACCACCGACGGTCGCGCGGTGGCGGCCGCCCATGCGGGCTGGCGCGGCCTCCAGGCCGGCGTGCTGGAAGCGGCCCTGAATTCCCTGCAGGCGCCGCCTACCCAGGTGATGGCGTGGCTGGGTCCATGCATCGGCAAGGCCAGCTATGAAGTGGGCGAGGAAGTGCGCGATGCCTTCATCGTCTGCGATGCGGGCGCGGCCGAGGGTTTCGAGCCGACGCGACCGGGTCACTGGCTGTGCGATCTCGCCTGGCTGGCGCGTCGCCGGCTGCAGGCAGCAGGCATGACTCGCGTGCATGGCGGCGGCTTCGATACGCGCACCGACGATCGCTTCTATTCCTATCGACGCGATGGGGCGCAGAGCGGAAGGTTTGCGAGTTTGATCTGGCTGCAGGACCAGCCATAACGTCGACCCGTTGTGAGAGGGCCCATGGTGGGAGACCCCCTGTGGGAGCGCACCCTGTGCGCGACAGGCGTCCGAAGGCTTCGCTAGAACCGGTTGCCGAGGTAGCGCTCGGACGCCTGTCGCGCACAGGGTGCGCTCCTACAGAAGTAGGTTGGCCGCGGCTTAGCCTGCCAGGTCCCGCAAGAACGCATTGCGCCACGCGGTCACGTCCTGCTTCTCCAGCACATCCATCATCCGGCGCCAGCGCAAGCACCGGTTGCCGAGGTAGCGCTCGGACGCTTGTCGCGCACAGGGTGCGCTCCTACAGAAGTAGGTTGGCCGCGGCTTAGCCCGCCAGGTCCCGCAAGAACGCATTGCGCCAGGCGGTCACGTCCTGCTTCTCCAGCACATCCATCATCCGGCGCCAGCGCACGCGGCGCTCGTGCAGGGACATTTCCAGCGCGATGCCCAGCGCCTCGGCCACTTCCTCGGTATCGGCTGGATTGACCAGCAACGCATCGCGCAATTCCTGTGCCGCGCCGGCGAAGCGCGACAACACCAGTACGCCCGGATCGTCCGGATTCTGGCTCGCCACGTATTCCTTGGCGACCAGGTTCATGCCGTCGCGCAGCGGCGTTACCAGGCCTACCCGCGCGATGCGGTAGTAGCCGCTGAGCAGGCTGTGCGGGAACGAGTTGTTGACGTAGCGGATCGGCACCCAGTCCGGCGCGGCATACATGCCGTTGATGTGGCCGGCCATGCGTTCGAGTTCGCGGCGGATCTGGCGGTATTCCGGCACGCCGCCGCGCGAGGGCGGCGCGATCTGCAGGAAGGTCACTTTGCGATGCAATTGCGGCGAACGCTCAAGCAGGCGCGCATAGGCGTGGAAACGCTCGGGCAGGCCCTTGGAGTAATCCAGCCGGTCGACGCCGATGATCAGCGCACGGCCTTCCAGGCTCTGCTTGAGGTCGTTGATTTCCTCGTGCTCGTCGGCATGGCTGGCCGATTCGGCCACCTGGGCGGTATCGATGCCGATGGGAAACACCTCGGCGCGGAAGGTGCGTCCTTGCGGCGTGCGGATGCGGCCGTCGCGGCGCATGCTGGCGCCCACTTCGTAGAGGAAATATTCCTCCAGCGCACGTTGGTCGCGCGGCGTGTGCAGGCCCACCAGGTCATAGCTCGCCAGCGTTTCCAGCAACTCGCGATGACGCGGCAGTGCGATCAGCAGGCTGGCGGCCGGCAACGGCGTATGCAGGAAGAAGCCGATGCGATTGCGCACGCCGCGTTCGCGCAGCATGGCGGCCAGCGGAATCAGGTGATAGTCGTTGATCCACACCAGGTCGTTCGGCCCGATCAGTGAGATCAGCTGCTCGGCGAACAGGTTGTTGACGCGCAGATAGCCGGCCAGGTGCTTGCGGTCGTAATCGACCAGATCGGGCCGGTAATGCAGCAGCGGCCACAACGTGCGATTGGCGAAGCCATCGTAGAAATCGTCGTGATCGGTGCGGGAAAGATCGATGGTGGCGTATTCCACCACGCCATCGGATTGCTTGTGCACTTCGCTGGCGGTTTGACGAGCCACCTTGCCGCTCCAGCCAAACCACACGCCTCCGCGCTCCTGCAGGGACGCCCGCATGGCAGATGCCAGGCCGCCGGTGGCGGTCTGGTCGGGAAGGGCCACTCGGTTTGAAACCACGATCAGTCGTCCTTGACCGCTGTTTCTTCCAGCCATCATCACAGGGCGTCCTCCCAGCGTCTGGATAGACGCATCGCGGCCTGGATCAGGCCCACCATCGAATAGGTCTGCGGGAAATTGCCCCAGTGCTCGCCGTTCGCCGGCGCGATGTCTTCCGACAACAGGCCCAGGGGATTTCGTTGCGCCAGCATGTGCTCGAACATCATGCGCGCGCGCTCCCGGCGGCCGGTGGCGGCCAGCGCCTCGATGAACCAGAAGGTGCAGATGTTGAAGCTGGTTTCCGGTGCGCCGAAATCGTCGGGTGCGATGTAGCGGAACAGGTAATCGCCGCGGCCCAGCGCTTCGCCGATGGCATCGACGGTGGCGATGAAGCGCGGGTCCATGGCGTTGACGAAGCCGATGTCGGCCAGCAGCAACAGGCTCGCGTCGAGGTGTTCGCCATCGTAGGCATCCACGAACGTGCCCAGCTTTTCGTTCCACGCGCGCGCCTCGATGCGCGCGTGCAAGGCCACCGCCTCGTCGTGCCAGTAGCGGGCACGGTCGTCCAGGCCCAGTTCGGTGGCGATGTGCGCAAGGCGGTCGCAGGCGGCCCAGCACATGGCGGCGGAATAGGTGTGCACGGCGGCGCGACCGCGGTATTCCCACAGCCCCGCATCCGGCGTTTCGGCCACGCGCAGTGCCAGCTCGCCCATGCGTTCGAGGCGTCGGAAGGTGAGTTCGTTGCCGGGATGCTCCAGCCGCCGGTCGAAGAATATCTGCGCGGAGGCGAGCACCACCGAGCCGTAGACATCGTTCTGGCGTTGCCGCCAGGCGTCGTTGCCCACGCGCACCGGACCCATGCCGCGGTAGCCGGCAAGGCTGGCCACCTGCGTTTCGGGCAGTTTGTGTTCGAAGGTGATGCCAAACACCGGTCCTATCTCGTTGTCGCCATCGCTGGCGACCAGGTTGAAGACGTAGCGGATGTACTCCTCCATGCTGCGGGTGGCGCCGAGACGATTGAGTGCGCGCACGGTGAAGGCGGCGTCGCGGAGCCAGCAGTAGCGGTAGTCCCAGTTGCGTCCCGAATTGGCCGACTCGGGAATGGAGGTAGTGAGCGCGGCGACGATGGCGCCGGTCGCCTCGTATTGGCACAGCTTCAGGGTGATGGCGGCGCGGATGATCGGCTCCTGCCACTCGTACGGCACCGATAGATTGCGCACCCACTCGCGCCAATAGGTGAGCGTGTTTTCCAGCGTGTGGTGAATGAAGTCCGCCGGGCTCTCGGTGAGCGTTTCATCGGGCCCGAAGACGAAATGCGCGGGTTTCTCCAGGAAGAACGGCAGGCCGCGTTCGATCATGGTGGAAGCCACGTCGCTGGTCAGGCGCTGCACCACGCCGTCGAGCAGGAAGCGGATGTGATTGCTGCCCGCGGTGAAGTGCGGCACTTCGCTGCCGTACTTGCACAGCGGACGCAGCCGTACGCGGATGCGCGGCGAACCGCCGATGGGACGGACGCGGCGTGCGATAAGCACCGGGTGATAGAAACGTCCGCGCGTGCGAAAGCGCGGCATATAGTCGACGATCTCCACGCCCGAGCCGTGATGGTCGTACAGGCGCGTCACCAGCACCGCGGTATTGGGCATGTAGTGCTGTTCGGCGCGATCGATATCTTCCAGCTCGATCGACCAGTCGCCCCCTTCACACTGTGGCGACAGCAGCGCGCAGAAGCTCGCGTCGCCGTCGAAGCGGGGCAGGCAACACCAGACGATGCGGCCGCGCCCGTCGATGAGCGCGGCAACGCTGCCGTTGCCGATGACACCCAGTTCCAGAGACGACTTCGGCTCCGGCTTGGACTGGGGATCAGGCTGGGTGTCAGGCATTTCCTCCAGAGGAGTGGGCATGCGACAGAGCTCCATGCTTGAGTGCGTGCAGCACGCGGAACAGCCAGGCCCGCGCGGCGGCAGGCTCCGACAGCGAATAGCGGGCGAGGCTCGGTTCGCGGGAACCCACGCGAATGCTCAGTCCGCTCTGAAGATTGGCCGTGGAAAAGCCGTGTTCGTCGGTGAGATCGTCGCCGACATAGACAGGCACGCGGCCACGGAAGGGCCATGCGGACATCAGGTTGGCCACCGCCGAACCCTTGTCCATGCCCTCGGGCTTCAGTTCGATCACCATGTTGCCCGGCTGCATTTCGTAGCCGGCCAACGAAGGCAGTACCTCCCGCACACGCTCGCGCAAGCGTTCGAACAGTTGCGGCGAGGTGCGGCAATGCAGGGCGACCGCCATCCCTTTGTCTTCCACCAGCACGCCGGGAAACTCGCCGGCGATGGTGCCGGCGATGTCGCGAACCAGCGACCGGCGACTGGCGCCGATGTGCACGCCGCGATAGCGGCCGTCGACGCCGCGCAGTTCCAGCCCATGCAGACCGGCCATCGCCCACGGCGGATGGCTAAACAGATCGTCCAGGTCGTCCAGGCTGCGACCGCTCACCAGCGCAAGCGCGCCATCGAGGGTGCCGTAGAGGTCCTCGATCAGTTCGCTCAGGCGCGAATCGACATAGACGTGATCCGGATGATCGGCGAAGTCGAGCAGCGTACCGTCGACATCCAGAAACAACGCCCAGCGATCATCGACGCCTGGCAATGGCGGAGCCGGGAGAGACGGTTGGGCGGACATGGTGGAGTGGGGCACGGGGGATAGCACGAGGCCAGACTATCAAGCCAAATGTGAAGGCAAGCTCTGGGTGATTGGCAGCGCAGGCTGAAGAAATGTCGTACACCTGGCGTTGACGTGGCTTGAATCACGCGCGAGTGATCCGCATGTGTTTTTGCAGTGGCGGCGAGGGCTGCCAGATCCTATTGATCGAGGGGACACCCCATGAGGATGGACAAACTTACGTCGCGTTTTCAGCAGGCACTGGCGGATGCCCAGTCGCTTGCCGTGGGTCGCGACAACAACATGCTTGAACCGGTGCACGTGATGGCTGCGCTGCTCGACCAGCAGGGCGGCTCCACCGCGCCGTTGCTGACCCAGGCGCAGGTGAATGTGCCCACGCTGCGCCAGCGTGTGAACGAAATGGTGGAACGCCTGCCGCGCGTCAGCGGGCAGGAAGGCAATATCCATGTGGGCAACGAACTCACCCGCCTGCTCAACCTCACCGACAAGCTGGCGCAGCAGCGCGGCGATCAGTTCATCGCCAGCGAACTGTTCGTGCTGGCGGCGCTGGAAGACAAGGGCGAGCTGGGCTCGGCGCTCAAGGCGGCCGGGGCCACCAAGGCGAACGTCGAGGCGGCCATTGAGAAGCTGCGCGGCGGAGAAAAAGTGCAGAGCGAAAACGCCGAGGAGCAGCGCCAGGCGCTGGAGAAATATTGCATCGATCTCACGGCGCGCGCCGAGTCGGGCAAGCTCGATCCGGTGATCGGCCGCGACGAGGAAATCCGCCGCACCATCCAGGTGCTGCAGCGTCGCACCAAGAACAACCCGGTGCTGATCGGCGAGCCCGGCGTGGGCAAGACCGCCATCGTCGAAGGACTGGCGCAGCGCATCGTGAAGGGCGAAGTGCCCGAAGGCCTGCGTGACCGTCGCGTGCTCTCGCTGGACATGGGCGCGCTGATTGCCGGCGCGAAGTTCCGCGGCGAGTTCGAAGAGCGCCTCAAGGCGGTGCTGAACGATCTGTCCAAGCAGGAAGGTCGCGTGATCCTTTTCATCGACGAACTGCACACCATGGTCGGCGCCGGCAAGGCCGATGGCGCCATGGACGCCGGCAACATGCTCAAGCCGGCGCTCGCGCGCGGCGAGCTGCATTGCATCGGCGCCACCACGCTGGACGAATACCGCAAGTACATCGAGAAGGACGCCGCGCTGGAGCGCCGTTTCCAGAAGGTCTACGTGGGCGAGCCCAGCGTGGAGGACACCATCGCGATCCTGCGCGGCCTGAAGGAGCGCTACGCGGTGCACCACGGCGTGGAGATCACCGACCCGGCGATCGTGGCGGCAGCCACGCTGTCCAATCGCTATATCCCCGATCGCCAGCTGCCAGACAAGGCGATCGACCTGATGGACGAAGCGGCCTCGCGCATCCGCATGGAAATCGATTCCAAGCCGGAGGAACTCGATCGCCTGGAGCGCCGCCTGATCCAGCTGAAGATCCAGCGCGAGATGCTGAAGAAGGAAACCGACGACGCCTCCAGGAAGCGCCTCGCCGATCTCGACACGGACATCGAAAAGCTGGAGCGCGAATTCTCCGACCTCAACGAAATCTGGAAGTCCGAAAAGGCGGCGCTGCAGGGCGCGACCAAGGTGAAGGAGCAGATCGAGGCCGCGCGCGTCGAGCTGGAAGCGGCGCAGCGCCGGCAGGACTACGCCAAGATGAGCGAGATCCAGTACGGCAAGCTGCCCGAACTGGAAAAGCAGCTCGCTGCCGCGCAGGCCGCGGAGAAGCAGGACTTCAAGCTGGTGCAGGATCGCGTCACCGAGGAAGAAATCGCCGAGGTCGTGTCGCGCTGGACGGGCATTCCCGTCAACAAGATGCTCGAAGGCGAGCGCGACAAGCTGCTGCACATGGAAGAGGCGCTGCACAAGCGCGTGGTGGGCCAGGACGAGGCCGTGCGTGCCGTCTCCGATGCCATCCGTCGTTCGCGCGCGGGCCTGTCCGATCCCAACCGCCCGAACGGCTCGTTCCTGTTCCTCGGTCCCACCGGCGTGGGCAAGACGGAGCTGTGCAAGGCGCTGGCCGAGTTCATGTTCGACACGCAGGATGCGATGGTGCGCATCGACATGAGCGAGTTCATGGAGAAGCACTCCGTCAGCCGCCTGATCGGTGCGCCCCCGGGTTACGTGGGTTACGAGGAGGGCGGCTATCTCACGGAGGCCGTGCGTCGTCGTCCGTACAGCGTGATCCTGTTGGACGAAGTGGAGAAGGCGCATCCGGATGTATTCAACATCCTGCTGCAGGTGCTGGACGATGGTCGCCTCACCGATGGACAAGGGCGCACCGTCGACTTCCGCAACACCGTGATCGTGATGACGTCCAACCTGGGCTCCCAGATGATCCAGGAGCAGGCGGGCGACAGCGAAGCGGATTACATGCAGATGAAGGCGTCGGTGCTGGCCGTGGTGCAGGCGCACTTCCGTCCGGAGTTCATCAACCGGCTCGATGAGCTGGTGGTGTTCCGCCCGCTGGACAAGAAGCAGATCCGCAAGATCGCGCTGATCCAGCTCACCTATCTGGAGAAGCGTCTGGCCGAACGCCAGCTGCGCATGGAGATCAGCGACAAGGCGCTGGATCTGCTCGGCAACGTGGGCTTCGATCCGGTGTATGGCGCAAGGCCGCTGAAGCGGGCGATCCAGCAGCAGCTGGAGAATCCGTTGGCGCGGCAGATCCTGGAAGGGAAGTTTGCGGCGGGGGCCACCATCGTGGTGGAGGCGGAGCAGGGACATCTGGCGTTCCACACGCTGTAACGCGCTGGCGTCCTGTTGATTTGATGGTTGTAGCGCCCGTCCTATGCAAGCAGGGCGGGCGTTTTGTTTTGGACGTCCATTCAACGAGCCACCATCTGCTCCCTCTCCCCTCTGGCGAGAGGGTTGGGGTGAGGGGCCAACCTAGCCTCATTGTGTGGACGTGCCGCAGTCCTCTTTTGCTCGTCATCCCGGCGCAGGCCGGGATCCAGAGCCTCGGTACTTGGTTGTCGCTTTGCCGCGACCTGGCTCGCCTGCCGCGGGCTTCCGTCCTCCTGCCGGAGGCCGGGTCACTTTCTCTTGCTTGCCCAAGAGAAAGTAACCAAAGAGAAGGGCCCCCCGGATGACGCGCCTTCCGGGCTGCGCCCTCCAGGTGCGCGGGTGGGCTCCGGGGTTTTTCGACAGGGCATCCTGCCCTGGCGAAAAACTGGCCCGCATCCATGCGGGCCACCCTGCGGGCTTTCCTCCACCCACCCGCCGCGTCATACGGGGACCCCCGAGAGCCAAGAGCCAAGAGCCAAGAGCCAAGAGCCAAGAGCCAAGAGCCAAGAGCCAAGAGCCAGGAGCCAGGAGCTGCGGATCTACTGTGGGAGCGCACCCTGTGCGCGACAAACCTACGGAGCGGTCTCTCCAGCGCGGCTGTCGCGCACAGGGTGCGCTCCCACAGGACCGTGCGCACGAACGAAACCGGCGAGACGGCTCACCCCAAAACCTGCCTCGCCCCAGCGGCCACACGCCTCACTCTGCTACCATCCCCGGACCTGAGGTGACCCCCAGCCAGTCGGCTGGGAGTTGAAACGGGAATCCGGTGCGGCGCTTAGGCGCCTATTCCGGAGCTGCCCCCGCAACGGTAGGCAGGCGCGATCCAGATGGGGATCGGCGGAGCGACATCAGCCACTGTGCCAAGCGCATGGGAAGGCGTCGTTCCGGAAGACGTGACGTCTTCGCCCGCGAGCCCGGAGACCGGCCTTGAGGTACGACCAGACTGGCGGTGGGCCGTGTCATGGATGCCGCGCACGCGCACGGCCGCCACGCTCCTTCCGCCTGTCTATTTTCCATGCGATCCGCGCGGGCAGGCGCGGTTGAGGAGCAGTACTTTGACCATCCGACTTTCCACGATCCGTCGCTCCGTACTGGCGACGGCGCTCTTGACCATCATTTTGCCGGCGTTCGCCGACGACACCACCAATCTCGACGGCGTGGTGGTCACGGCCACGCGTACCGAGCAGACCCAGAACCTGACGCTGTCCGCGGTGACGGTGATCGACCGCGCCGATATCGAGCGCCTGCAGCCGGCCTCGCTGGGCGAGCTGTTGCGCGGCACGCCGGGCATGTCCATCGTCAACAACGGCGGTCCGGGCAAGGCCACCAGTGCGTTCCTGCGCGGCACCGAAGCCGATCATGTGCTGGTGATGATCGACGGCATCAAGATCGGTTCGGCCACGCTGGGCACGGCTGCGCTGCAGGACATCCCGCTCGAACAGATCGAACGCATCGAGATCGTGCGCGGTCCGTTCTCCAGCCTGTATGGCTCCGAAGCGATCGGCGGCGTGATCCAGATCTTCACCCGCCGCCCGGAAGGCGCGTTCGTGCCGTCCTTCAGCCTGGGCGTGGGCAGCTACAGCACGCTGACTGGTTCGGCCGGTTTTGCCGGCAAGAGTGGCGATGCCTGGTACTCGCTGGAGGCGTCGCACGACCAGACCCACGGCATCAATTCCTGTCGCGTCGGTGCGGCTGAAGTCGGCGCCGCCTGCTTTGCCGACCAGCCGGACAAGGACGGCTATCGCAACAACGCGCTGACCCTGCAGGGCGGCTACAAGTTCGATGAGCAATGGGATGCGGACGTTCGCCTGTTCCGCAGCGAAGGTCACAACTACTACGACGGCACGTATACCGACTCCGACGAGAGCGCCACGCAGATCGTGGGCGGCAGCGTGCACTATCGACCGGCGTCCAACGTGAAGCTCACGCTCAGCCTCGGCACCAGCGGCGACTTCAGCAAGGACTTCTACCAGGGCGTCTACGTCGATCGCTTCGACACGCACCGCGACATCGGCACGCTGCAGGCGGATGTCGGCTTCTGGGGCGGCTTGCTCAGCACGGGCTTCGACTGGCAGCGCGACCAAGTGGACAGCACGGCAGGCTACAACAATGCATTCACCGGCTTGCCGGTCGACAGCCGCATCGATCGCGGCGTGTTCGCGCAGTGGCAGCAGACCTTTGGCAGCCAGTCCGTGCAGGCCAGCGTGCGCCACGACGACAACAGCCAGTTCGGCAGCAAGAACACCGGCAGCGTGCTGTGGGGCTGGGACTTCACCCAGACCCTGCGCCTCACCGCCAGCTACGGCACCGCGTTCAAGGCGCCGACCTTCAACGATCTGTACTACCCGTACTACGGCAATCCGGATCTGAAACCCGAGCGCTCGAAGAATATCGAGCTGGGTTTGCGCGGCAACTACGGGTGGGGCTACTGGTCGTTGAATGCGTTCCGCAACAACGTGACCGACCTGATCACCTACGACGCAGCGACGCAGGCACCGGGCAATGTGGACGAGGCACGCATCCGCGGTGCGGAAGGCGTGGTGAGCGGACACGTGCTGAGCTGGCTGGTGACGGGTACGGCCACCTGGCTGGATCCGCGCGACGAATCGGCCGCCTACGAAGGCAACCTGTTGCCGCGCCGTGCGCGCCAGACCGGCAACATCGATCTCGATCGCAGCTTCGGCGACTTCAGCGTGGGCGGCACCTGGTATGTCTCGGGCCGTCGCTACGACGACCTGGCCAACCAGCATCCGCTGGGCGGCTATGCCATCACCAACCTGCGCGTGGCGTATGCCATCTCGCGCGACTTCAAGCTGCAGCTGGCGCTCAACAATGCCTTCGGCAAGGACTACGAGACCGCCTGGTACTACAACCAGCCGGGTCGTAACTACATGTTGACCCTGCGTTATCAGCCTGCGCAGTAAGCCATGACGCCGGGGCCTGCAAGGGTCTCGGCGTTTTTCGATGCCTTCGATCAGGAGTCGTTTCGTGAAAGCACTCTCCGGTTCCCGTTTCAACGCGCTGTGGCTGGTCTTGGTGGCGGTGATGATCGCCACCCGCTTCAAGCATTTCGGCGACATGCTGCATCTGCCTGATGCTTCGATGGCGGTGTTCTTCCTGGGCGGTCTGTATCTGCGCAGGCATTGGACGTTCGTGGCGATGGTGCTGCTCGCCGTGGCGCTGGACTGGGTGTCCATCAGCTATGCCGGCGTGAGCGATTTCTGCGTGACGCTGGCCTACTCGTTCCTGCCCCTGGCCTATGCGGTGCTGTGGTACGCCGGCCGCTGGTATGCGCCGCGCGTGGATCAGGGCGCGCTGTCGCTGCTGGGCGCGTTTGGCGTGGCGTTGGTGGCGGCGGTGCTGTCCTTCGCGGTTTCCAACGGTTCGTTCTATTGGCTGGGCGGCCGTTATGCGCAACCGCATATGACCGAATACCTGTCGCGCCTGTGGCAGTGGGGTCCGCTGTTCATGCGCACCACGATCAGTTATGTCGCCGTGGCGCTGGTGCTGCATGCGGTGATCGCGCGCATGGCCTCCGCTTCCGCGGCGCATGAAAAGGAGGCCTGAGCATGAGCGACACGCCCGAACAGACCGATCCGGAAGAACGCCACCGCGAGCGCATGCAGCGCAAGAAGGAGCTGGTCGACCGGAAGATCGCCCGCGCCACCATCGAACGCGGCGTGCTGGTGGTGAATACCGGCAACGGCAAGGGCAAGAGTTCGTCGGGCTTCGGCATGCTGGCGCGTTCGCTGGGGCACGGTTTTCGTTGCGGCGTGGTGCAGTTCATCAAGGGCAGTTTTTCCACCGGCGAAGAAGCGTTCTTCCGCCGCTTTCCCGACGAGCTCGATTACCACGTGATGGGCGAAGGCTATACCTGGGAAACCCAGGACAAGGCGCGCGATATCGAGGCGGCGGAAGCGGCATGGAAGGTGGCGGCCGATATGCTGGCCGATGCCTCGATCGACTTCGTGCTGCTCGATGAACTCAACATCGCCCTGGTGAAGGGCTATGTCGACGTGGCGAAGGTGTGCGAAGCGCTCAAGGCGCGTCCGCCGCAGCAGCACGTGGTGATCACCGGTCGCGGAGCGCCGGACACACTGGTGGAACTGGCCGATACGGTGACCGAGATGCGCCTGGTGAAGCACGCGTTCCAGGCGGGCATCAAGGCGCAGAAGGGCATCGAGCTCTGACGCATTTTCCCTGCTGAAGCATGCGAGTGAACGACCGGAGTCGGCGATGAGCGATACGAACACATCCTGTCCCGCGCTGCTGATCTCGGCACCCGCATCGGGACAAGGCAAGACCTCGGTGACCGCTGCGCTGGCGCGCTGGCATGTGCGCCAGGGCCGGCGTGTGCGCGTGTTCAAGACCGGCCCCGACTTTCTCGATCCGATGGTGCTGGAGCGCGCCAGCGGCGCGCCCGTGTACCAGCTCGATCTATGGATGAACGGCGAGGACGACGTGCGCGCGCGCTTGCATGAAGCGGCCGGCGACGCGGATCTTTTGCTGATCGAAGGCGTGATGGGCCTGTTCGATGGCGGCCTGTCGAGCGCCGACCTGGCGCAGCGCTTTGGCGTGCCTGTGCTGGCCGTGATCGACGGCTCGGCGATGGCGCAGACGTTCGGTGCCCTGGCCTTGGGTCTGGCCAACTATCGCGAAGGGCTCCTTGTGCACGGCGTTGCCGCCAATCGTGTCGGCAGCGCGTATCACGCGCAGTTGCTCGCAGGCAGTGTGCCGTCCCATCTGCATTGGCTGGGTGCGTTGCCGCGCGATGCGTCGCTGGCATTGCCCGAGCGGCATCTGGGCCTGGTGGCGGCCGGCGAACTGGGCGATATCGATGCGCGGCTGGACGCGTTGGCGGACGCCTGGGCAACCCATGCTTCCGCCGAGCTTCCCACGCCCGTGGCCTTTCCTGCGGCATCGCGCGCTTCGGTACCGGCCACGCTGCACGGCTGCCGCATCGCCATCGCCCGCGATGCGGCCTTCTGCTTTCTGTATCCGGCCAACCTCGATCTGTTGCGCGAGGCGGGCGCCGAGTTGCGCTTCTTCTCGCCGCTGGCCGGTGAGCCGCTGCCGGAGTGCGACGCCGCGTGGCTGCCGGGCGGCTATCCGGAATTGCATCTGCCGGCGCTCGCCGCGAACGATGCGCTGCGCCATGCCTTGCACGATCACGTGAATGCGCGCCGGCCCTTGCTCGCCGAATGCGGCGGCATGCTTTACGCGCTGGACTCCCTTGCCGGAACCGATGGCGTCGCTTTTCCCATGGCGGGTCTGTTGCGCGGCCATGCAGCGATGCAGGCGCGGCTGGGTGGATTGGGCATGCAGTCGATCGGCCTGCCCGAAGGTGAGTTGCGCGGCCACACCTTCCACTACGCCCTTGCGCAGATCGGCGAGGCGCCACTGGCCATGGCGACGAATCCGGATGGCGGTCCCAGCCGGGAGGGCGTGTACCGGCGCGGACGCTTCACCGCGAGCTTCATGCACCTGTACTTTCCCTCGAATCCCACCGCTGCAGTGGCGTTGTTCCAGCCATGACAATGGCCCTGGCCATGGTCGCAGCGGTGCTGCTGGATGCGTGGCTGGGCGAGCCGCGGCGGTTCCATCCCTTGGTGGCGTTTGGACGTCTGGCGAACTTCGTCGAATCGCGCCTTTATCGCGACCGTCGCTCGTCGGGTATCGCATCGTGGTGCGCGGTCGTGCTGCCCGTCGTGTTCGCTGCCTGGGCGTTCGGCGCATGGCTCATGCATGTCGCGCCGTGGCTGTGGTTCGTCTATCAGGCTGTAGTGCTTTATCTGGTGATCGGTCTGCGCAGCTTGAGCGATCACGCCATGCCAGTGGCTCGCGCACTCGAAGCGGGCGATATCCTCGGTGCGCGAACGGCCGTTGGGCGCATGGTGAGTCGCGACACGGTGTCGCTGGACGACGTGCAGGTCGCCGCCGCGGCGACCGAATCGGTGCTGGAGAACGGCAACGATGCCGTGTTCGGCGCGCTGTTCTGGTTCGCTGTGCTGGGTGTGCCGGGCGCTGTGTTGTACCGGCTGGCCAATACGCTGGACGCCATGTGGGGTTATCGCAACGCGCGCTATGAGTGCTTCGGCTGGGCGGCGGCGCGCTTCGATGACGTACTCAACTTCCTGCCGGCGCGCTTGACCGCGCTCAGCTATGGATTGCTGGGCGATGCGGCGCGCGCATGGCGTTGTTGGCGCGTACAGGCGCCGCAATGGGACAGCCCCAATGCGGGCCCGGTGATGGCTGCCGGTGCCGGCGCGCTGGGCGTGTGCCTTGGCGGTGCCGCGCCTTACGACGGCGTGTGGGAACCCCGGCCAGCACTGGGCGAAGGCGAGCCCGCCGATGCGCGTTCCATCGTGCGCGCGCTGCAGCTGGTTCGTCGCGGCGTGATGTTGTGGCTGGCCGTGATGGTTGTGCTCGGCATCGTCCGTTGGGGAGCCTCGCATGCTTGAGCACGGCGGACGCCTGCTGCGAGCGGCGCAGACCTATGGCATGGCGCCCGATGCATGGCTGGATCTTTCCACCGGCATCAGTCCGTTCGGATGGCCGGTGCCGCCGATTCCTGCGTCGGTGTGGCAGCGACTCCCGGAAGATGACGATGGTCTGATGGAAGTTGCCTGTGCGTATTACGGAGCGAAGCATCTGTTGCCCGTGGCCGGATCGCAGGCTGCCATCCAGGCGCTGCCCGCGCTGCGGCAGGCTTCACGCATTGGCGTGATCGCTCCCGGATACAAGGAGCACGCGCATGCATGGCGTCGTACAGGACACGTTGTCGAAACGGTGCCGGCGTCCGTGTTGCTTGCGGAGGCCTCGCGCTTCGACGTGATCGTGCTGATCCATCCGAACAATCCCGCGGGCGATCGTTTCGAGCGCGCAGCTTTGTTGGCCTGCCACGCGTCGCTCGCCGCACGCGGCGGCTGGCTGCTGGTCGACGAAGCCTTCATGGATGCCACGCCGGACGACAGCCTGTGCCGTGAAGCCCATCGCGAGGGACTGATCGTGCTCCGCTCGGTCGGCAAATTCTTCGGGTTGGCGGGCGCGCGCGCCGGATTTGTCGCGGCGCATCCCACACTGCTCGAACGACTACGCGAACAGCTCGGGCCGTGGACATTGAACGGGCCGGCACGTCATGTGCTCACGCAGGCGCTGGCCGATCGCGTGTGGCAGTCGAGCGCGCGCGAGTGGCTGCACGCAGCGAGCGACAGCCTCGCGGCCGTATTGTCACGCCATGGCTTGTTACCTACTGGGGGCAGCGCCTTCTTCCAATGGTGGCAGGACGCACGCGCCGAGCACGTGCACGTGGCATTGGCGAAGCAGGGCATCCTGACCCGGCTATTCAATGCGCCCGCCAGCCTGCGTTTCGGCTTGCCCGCCGATGCGTCTGCGTTGCAGCGACTCGACCGCGCGCTCGGCACGTTGAACTTCAAGGAATCATCGCCATGACCGCCAGCGTACTGATGGTGCAGGGCTGTACCTCCGATGCAGGCAAGAGCACGCTGGTCGCCGCGTTGTGCCGTTGGGCGTATCGACGTGGCATGTCGGTGGCGCCGTTCAAGCCGCAGAACATGGCGCTCAATTCCGCGGTCACCGTGGACGGCGGCGAGATCGGCCGGGCGCAGGCGGTGCAGGCGCAAGCCGCCGGCCTGTTGCCGCACACCGACTTCAACCCGGTCTTGCTCAAGCCCAACAGCGACATCGGCGCGCAGGTGATCGTGCACGGGCATCCGGTGGCGAACATGGACGCGCGCCACTACCACGACTACAAGCGCATCGCGATGGATGCCGTACTCGCCTCGCATCACCGTCTGGCCAACCGCTACGACGCCGTGATCGTCGAAGGCGCGGGCAGTCCGGCCGAGATCAACCTGCGCGATCGCGACATCGCCAACATGGGTTATGCCGAAGCCGTCGACTGCCCGGTGATCCTGATCGCCGACATCGATCGCGGGGGCGTGTTCGCGCACCTCGTCGGCACCCTGGCACTGCTTTCGGAAAGCGAGCGGGCACGCGTCGTCGGTTTCGTGATCAATCGTTTTCGCGGCGACATGGCGCTGCTGCAGCCGGGGCTGGATTGGCTGGAGCGCGAAACGGGCAAGCCGGTGCTTGGTGTATTGCCCTATCTCCACGGGCTGCAGTTGGAAGCGGAGGACGCCTTGCCCCGCGAGACGGCCCGCAAGCAGGCCGCGCGCCTGCGGGTGCTGGTGCCGGCATTGCCGCGCATCAGCAACCACACCGACTTCGACGCCTTTGGCGCCCATGCGGAGGTGGACTTTCGTTTCATCGGCCCGGACGAAACCCATCCGCCCGCGGATCTGATCGTCCTGCCCGGGTCCAAATCCACCCGCGCGGACCTCGCCTGGCTGCGCGCCCAGGGCTGGAACGAAACCATCACACGGCATCTACGCTACGGGGGGAAAGTGATCGGCATCTGCGGCGGCTTCCAGATGCTGGGGCGGTTCGTGCATGATCCTCAGGGCATCGAGAGCGAGCCGGGCTCGAGCGCTGGACTGGGCTGGTTGCAGATGGAGACCACGCTGGAGGCGCGCAAGCAGTTGCGCCGCGTGGAGGGGAAACTGGTCCTTGGGGATTCGCGGGTGAGCGGCTATGAAATCCACTGCGGCGTCAGTCGCGGTGCAGCACTGGGGCAACCGGCCAGCTGGCTCGGTGCGGGCGAGCCGGACGGCGCGCTGACGCCGGACGGGCAGATCCTCGGCACCTATATGCACGGCCTGTTCGACGAACCGCAGGCGCTCGCCGCATTGCTGGGCTGGGCCGGCCTGCGCGATGCCGCGCCGCTGGACATGCATGCTTTGCGCGAAGCGAGCATCGATCGCCTGGCCGACGCGGTCGAAGCGCATCTCGATATTTCCGCCTTGCAGCGTCTGCTGCAACCCAGGGAGCGCACGCCATGCGCACCCTGATCCTGGGCGGCGCGCGCTCCGGCAAGAGCGCGCTGGCCGAACGGCTGGCGACCGAATCCGGCCACGAGGTGGTCTACATCGCCACCGCGCAGGCGCATGACGAAGAGATGGCTGCACGCATTGCGCATCATCGCGCGCAGCGTCCGCCTCACTGGCTCAGCGTCGAAGAACCGCTGGCACTCGCCGATGCACTGCAGACGCATGCGCGGCCCGGCCGCTGCGTGCTGGTCGACTGCCTCACGCTCTGGCTCAGCAATTTGCTGGGCCATCCCGATAGCGAACATTTCAAGCGCGAACGCGACGCGCTCCTGCACCTGCTGCCTTCGTTGAAGGGGCAGGTGTTGCTGGTCAGCAACGAAGTCGGCATGGGCGTGGTGCCCATGGGCGAGCTGACGCGGCGATTCGTGGATGAAGCCGGACGGCTGCACCAGTTGCTCGCGGCGCAATGCGAGCGGGTGGTGCTGGTGGTCGCCGGTTTGCCGATGCCTCTTAAAGGAAGCCTTACATGAGCCAAGACTGGCTGACCGAACCCTGCTTCGCCATCGACGAAGAGAGCCGCCAGCGTGCGCTCGATCATCAGGCGCAGCTGACCAAGCCGCCGGGCTCGCTGGGCACGCTGGAAACGCTGGCCGTGCGGCTGGCCGGCATGCAGCACGTGGCGATGCCCACGCTGCAGTCCGTGTGGATCAGTATTTTTGCGGGCGACCACGGCGTGGCCGCCGAAGGCGTGTCGGCGTTTCCGCAGGTCGTCACCGGCGAGATGATCCGCAACTTCGCCAACGGCGGCGCGGCCATCAGCGTGCTGGCGCGCAGTCTCGGCGCGATGCTGGAAGTGGTGAACCTGGGCACGGTGAACGATCCGGGCGAACTGCCCAACGTGCGTCGCGCCATCATCGCGCCGCAGACCGGCAATTTCTGCGAGCGACCGGCGATGAGCGCCGTGCAACTGGATCTGGCCTTGCGCGCCGGTGCCGACAGCGCGCAGGCAGCGCAGGACGCCGGCGCGAAGCTGTTCATCGGTGGCGAGATGGGCATCGCCAACACCACCTCCGCTGCCGCGCTCGCCTGCGGTCTCCTGCGCGAATCGCCCAGGGCGCTGGCCGGTGCAGGCACCGGCCTGGACGCAGCGGGCATCCAGCACAAGGTCGCGGTGATCGAACGCGCGCTGGCGTTGTATCCGGCCGATGACGATGCGTTGTCGTGGTTGGGTCGCGTCGGTGGCTTCGAGATTGCGGCCTTGTGCGGTGCGTATATCGGCGCGGCGCAGCGTGGTATTCCAGTGCTGGTCGACGGCTTCATCACCACGGCGGCGGCGCTGGCCGCGGTGCGTATCCATCCGGCGTGCCGCCAGTGGATGTTCTTCGCGCATCGTTCGCAGGAGCGCGGTCATGCGCGCCTGCTGTCCGTGCTGGAGGCCGATCCGCTGCTCGATCTGGGCTTGCGCCTGGGCGAGGGTAGCGGTGCGGCCACCGCTGTTCCGCTGATGCGACTGGCCTGCGAGCTGCACTCGCGCATGGCGACCTTCGCGCAGGCGGGAGTGAGCAGCGCATGACCGGCAAGCACGTTGGCATCGATCTGTTGCGCCACGGCGATACCGGGCAGCGCAGCTATCGCGGCCAACTCGACGATGCGCTCAGCCCACTGGGTTGGAGCCAGTTGCGCGCGGCGATTTTCGGCCGCAGCTGGGATGCCATCGTCAGCTCGCCGCTGCGTCGTTGCGCGGAGTTCGCGCAGGACTTGGCGCGCGCGCGGCGCGTGCCGATGCGCCTCGATCCGCGGCTGGCGGAATACCACTTCGGCCAATGGCAGGGCGTGCCGATCGAAACCCTGGCCCAGGAGCAGGGTGACGCGCTGGCCAACTTCTGGAGAGATCCGGTCGCCCATCCGCCGCCGGGTGCCGAATCCTTTGCCGGTTTTCGCGAGCGTCTTTGCGCTGCCTTGAACGATGTCGGCGAAGCGGCGGAAACCCAGCGCGTGCTGGTGGTGACGCATGGCGGGGCGATCCGCCTGCTGCGTTGCGAAGCGGAAGGCCGCGACTTCGGCGAGATGGCGAATATCGAGGTGCCGCACGCATCGCTGCATGCGTTGCAGTGGGTGCCCCCCACCGGCACGCGGGCCAAGGCCTGATGCGCGGATTGTTTGCCGCCATCGGCTTTCTCACCCGTATACCGGTGCCGGCGCGGGTGTTCGCTGGCGCGTCGTCGCCGTCGGCGCAGCTGGCTTGGTATCCCGCCGTGGGCTTGTTGATCGGCGGCCTGCTGTGGTGCCTGGGCTGGTTGCTGTCCGGCGCGGAGCCCATGCTCGCGGGGGGACTGTTGCTGGTGGCGTGGGTGGCGCTCACGGGTGCGCTGCACCTGGACGGGCTGGCCGATAGCGCGGATGCCTGGGTCGGCGGCCTGGGCGATCGCGAGCGCACGCTGAGCATCATGAAAGATCCGCGCAGCGGCCCCATCGGCGTCACGGCGATCGTGCTGGTGCTGCTGTTGAAGTTCGTGGCGCTGGCAAGCGTGCCGCAGCCGTCGGCGATGCTGTGGCTGGCGCCCTTGCTGGGACGCGCACTGCTCACGACGGCGTTCATGACCACGCCCTATGTGCGCAGCGGCGGACTGGGCAGCGCCCTGGTAGGCGAATCGCGCATCGCTTGCGGCATGGCGCTGCTGCTCACCGCGATCGTCGCGCTGTTCGCCGGCTGGCACGGCTTGCGGGCCATCGTGGTGGCCGCGCTGGTCTTCGCCTGCTGGCGCTGGTCCTGCATGCGCCGGCTTAGCGGCATGACCGGCGATACCTGCGGCGCCTTGACCGAACTCACCGAGGCGGCCGTGCTGGTGGCGCTGGCGCTCTAGTTTCGGAAGATATAACGGATTGCTATTGACAATATCGCAATTTGCGATATTTTTGTCCCGAACTCTCAGGGATGAGCTGCTGTGCGAGTGATATCAAACAAGCGGCTGGCCGTGTTTGGAGCGGCTCATCCCGATGCCGATGGCCCGCTGCAGATCTGGCGGAAGCTGATGGAAGGCAATCAGTTCTACAGCTTTCACGATCTTCGCCGGACGTTCGGATCGATGGATATCTACGAAGAGAAGTACATCTTCGATATCCGCGGGAATCACTATCGCATCGTCACTGGCATCAGCTTCAGCCAGCAGGTCTGCTACACAAAGCACGTGCTGACCCACGCCGAGTACAACAAAGGAAAATGGAAATGAGCGCGCTTGCTCTTGCCACCCTTGCCGAAGCCTGGGAGACCTTTCAGGAGGTCACTTGCGTGCGCCACATCGCCAGTGAACAAGACTACGACGAGGCAACCCGGATCGCCGATGCCCTGCTCGAAGAAGGCGCCATGGATGAGGCGCACCCGCAGCATTCGTTGTTCATGACGGTGAGCGACCTGATCTATGCCTACGACCAGGCGCACTACCCGCAGCCTCATGTGCGCGGTGTCGACGTCGTGCGCTTCCTGATGGATCAACACCATCTCACGCAGAATCAGCTGCCGGAGATCGGTCGCCAGAGTGTGGTGTCCGAGATTCTGGCCGGTAAGCGCAGCTTGACGGTGGAGCACATTCGAAACCTCTCCGAGCGCTTCTCGGTGAACCCCGGAGTGTTCTTCTAGGCGTGCAGCCTGGAACCTGAGAAAGCGAGCGCGAGCCGAGATTCTTCACTGCGCTTCCGGCCTCGCATCCTTGCTGCCGGGTGCACTGCAGCCGGTCGCACTATCATTGAATTCGCGCCGTTCGCCTCGATAATGGCCGATTGTCGCCGCCCGCGGCCGGAGCCTGATGCCGGCGCGGCGGCTGATCCTGTGGAGTGTCCATGCCTATCTACGAATTCGAATGCAGCAGCTGCGGCCACCGGTTTGACCGCCTGCAGAAGATCTCCGACCCCGATCCGTCGGTGTGCCCGGCCTGCGACGTGGCTGAAGTGAAGCGTCGCCTGAGCGCGCCGGGCTTTCGCCTGGCCGGTAGCGGTTGGTACGAAACCGACTTCAAGAAGGACGGCGACAAGAAGCGCAACCTGGCCGGCGACAGCGGGGCTCAGTCGACCTCGTCGAGCTCCGCCGGAACCAGCGCATCGACCGCTTCCAGCGGGTCGTCGGGTTCGTCCGGCGAGAGCTGACGGGCCGGCCGTCTGAACGCCGGATAGCCGGCCGGCAGGTTTCTACGAAACAGTCGCAAGATATTCAATTCCGGTTGAAGATATCCCCACTAGCGTGACAAGCCGTCACATGAAGGAGTGGGGTCGATGTTCCGGATACGAACTGGCTTGATGGGTGTGGCGACGGGCCTTGTGGCCGGCCTTTTGTGGATGTCCGCTCCGGTCGCCCAGGCGCAGGGGCGCGACCAGGTGCGCTGCGGCAGCGACGACGGCCGCTTTACGCGTTGCCAGGTGCCGTGGCGCGATGCCGAAATGATCCGGCAGGAATCGAACAGCCCGTGCATCCGCGGGCAGACCTGGGGCGTCGATCGCGGTGGCCTGTGGGTGGATCGCGGCTGCCGCGCGCAGTTCGTCGAAATGGGACGCGGAGGCGGTGGCTATTACCCGCCGCCGGGTTATCGACCGCCGCCGGATCAGGGGGGCTGGCGTCCGGGTCCCGACTGGGATCGCGAGATCCGCCTGCAGTGCGAAAGCAACGACAAGCAGTACCACTTCTGCCAGGTGGACGTGGGCGCGCGCGGCAATGCCGTGTTGGTGCGACAGTTGTCCGGATCGGCTTGCCAGCAGGGTTACAGCTGGGGCTGGAATCGCGCCGGCGTGTGGGTTTCCAAGGGCTGCCGCGGCCTGTTCTCGGTCAATCGCCGCTGGTAGTCGGGTGAAACACGGGCCTGGGCGCGGTCTTCGGGCCGCGCCCGGCGTCCGCCGCCGGGGCTGCCGGTGTTAACATTCCGGGTCTTCTTGTCCACGCATCACGCCGCTAGTCGGCCCGGAGTTCCAAGCGCATGCGCACGCATTTTTGCGGCCTCATCGATGAGGCACTGGTCGGCCAGACCGTCACCCTGTGTGGTTGGGTCAACACCCTTCGCCTGCAGAGCCACGTGGCTTTCGTCGACCTGCGCGACCACGAGGGCCTGGCCCAGGTGGTGATCGAGCGCGAGAACGCCGAGGCGTTCGCGGTGGCCAACGAGATCGGCAACGAATACTGCCTGCGCGTCACCGGCACCATCCGCAAGCGCCTGTCGGTCAACGACAAGCTGCGCACCGGCACGGTGGAGCTGCTGGCCGACACGGTCGAGATCCTCAATGCCGCGAAGGATCTGCCGTTCGCGATGCACGAGAATCCGAACGAAGACATGCGGATGACCTACCGCTATCTCGACCTGCGCCGCCCCGACATGCAGAAGATGATGCGCCGTCGCATCAAGCTGGTGCAGTCGCTGCGCCGCTATCTGGATGCGGCCGGTTTCCAGGACATCGAAACGCCGATCCTGACCAAGGCCACGCCCGAAGGCGCGCGCGACTACCTGGTGCCCAGCCGCGTGCATCCGGGCCAGTTCTACGCGCTGCCGCAGTCGCCGCAGCTGTTCAAGCAGATCCTGATGATGGCCGGTTTCGACCGCTACTATCAGATCGCCCGCTGCTTCCGTGACGAAGACCTGCGCGCCGATCGCCAGCCGGAATTCACCCAGCTCGACCTCGAATTCGCCTTCGTCGAAGAGAAGGACGTGCAGGATTTCGTCGAGGAACTGATCCGCCACGTGTTCAAGGAAGTGGTGAACGTCGAGCTCGACGCGGTCTTCCCGCGCATGACCTGGGCCGAGGCGATGCGTCGCTTCGGTTCGGACAAGCCGGACCTGCGCATTGCGCTGGAACTGGTCGACATCGCCGACGCGGTCAAGCACGTGGAGTTCAAGGTGTTCGCCGAACCGGCCAACGCCGACAACGGTCGCGTGGCCGCGTTGCGCGTGCCGGGCGGCGCCAGCTTCACCCGCAAGGAAATCGACCAGCTCACCGAATACGTGGCCAAGTACGGCGCCAAGGGCCTGGCCTGGTTGCGCGTGGACGATCTGTCCAAGGGCCGCGACGGCATCAATTCGCCGGTGGCCAAGTTCCTCGACGACAAGGCGCTGGAAGGCGTGCTCAAGCTCACCGGTGCCGAGAGCGGCGACATGGTGTTCTTCGGCGCGGGCGCGTGGAAGGCAGTCACCGATTTCATGGGCGCGCTGCGCCTGAAGGTCGGCAAGGATCGCGGTCTGGTCGAAAACAGCTGGAAGCCGCTGTGGGTCACCGACTTCCCGATGTTCGAATACGACGAGGAAGAGAAGCGCTTCGTCGCCCTGCATCATCCGTTCACGGCGCCGAAGGTGGACGACATCGCCGAGTTGCGCGCGAACGCGTCCAACGCGGTGAGCCGCGGTTACGACATGGTGCTCAACGGCGCCGAGATTGGCGGCGGTTCCATCCGTATCCATCGCCCGGACATGCAGAGCACGGTGTTCGATCTGCTTGGCATCACCCCGGAAGAGGCCGAGATGAAGTTCGGCTTCCTGCTCAAGGCGCTGAAGTTCGGCGCGCCGCCGCACGGCGGCCTGGCCTTCGGCATCGACCGCATCGCGGCGCTGATGGCGGGCACGGAATCGATCCGCGACGTGATCGCCTTCCCCAAGACCACCAGCGCGCAGGACTTGATGACCGACGCACCGTCGCCGGTCGGCGAGTCGCAGCTCAAGGAGCTGCACGTGAAGGTGGCGGCGGAGGCGAAGACGGCTGGGTAAGAAAGCGCCCGGTTCGTTCGCGCGTCATTCCGGCGCAGGCCGGAATCCAGTGGCGAACGAGCAGGGCTTTCGCGTCGAGCCCCAAAAGCATGCGTGGCCACGCGAAAGGCGCCCACTGGCGTCCTGGATTCCGGCCTGCGCCGGAATGATGGGCAAAAGATCGCATGCTCAAGCGTCGCGACGCGAAGGCATCCGCGCACTGCGTCGCGGCCCGGTCGCAACTTTTTGTGCACAATGGACTCTTCAGGATGACCGGGCTGCAAAAGCCCGGTGGTTCCCGTCGTCGATGAATGTCCCTTACGCGCCATGACCGATCACGTCATTCTCCTGCACGGCCTCTGGATGCGCGGTTTCGCGCTCTTGCTGCTGCATCGGCGAATGATGGAGGCGGGTTTTCGCGTGCATCGTTTCGACTACATGAGCGTGGCCGCCTCGCAGCCGCGCATCCTCAACAGCCTGCAGGCACAGATCCACGAACTGGGACAGGACGCCCATCGGGTGCATCTGGTCGGGCACAGCCTGGGCGGTTTGCTGGCGCTGCAGGCCTGCGTGGACGTGGCCTTGCCGCCGGGGCGTGTGGTCTGTCTAGGCTCGCCGCTCAAGGGCAGCGCGGCAGCGCGTCGGTTTGCCGGCATGGGGCGGGGTGGCGAGGTGTTGCTCGGCCACAATCGCGAACTGCTGGAAAACGGCCTGGACCACTGGAACGGTGAGCGCGAGGTTGGCGTGATTGCCGGCAAGGTGTCACTGGGCCTGGGTGCCATGATCGGCCAGTTCGACGGCGACAACGATGGCTGCGTGACGGTCGAGGAAACCTGCCTGCCGGGCATCGCCGACCATTGCGCCATCGAGACCAACCACACCGGCCTGCTGTTTTCGCAGGAGGCCGCGCGACAGGTCACCCAGTTCCTCCAGCAAGGCGCGTTCGACCACGCGGAGAGCTTGAACAGGCTCTGAGCCCGCCTGGCAACTCACTTTGAGTGCCGCTTGCCCGTCCGACACCGTGAAGCGATACAATTCGCGGCTTGTCCGTTCACCAGATTTGCAGGAAGTGCCATGGGTAGAGGCCCGTCCATCGAAGGTCGCAAGAACGCCGAAGACGCCAAGCGCGCCAAGGTGTTCACCAAGCTGATCCGCGAAATCACCGTGGCAACACGCGCCGGCGTCGCCGATCCGTCCGCCAATCCGCGCCTGCGCTCGGCGGTGGACAAGGCGTTGTCGGCGAACATGACCAAGGACACCATCGAGCGCGCGATCAAGCGCGGCTCGGGTGCCGACGGCGGCGCGGCGATGGAAGAGCTGCGCTACGAGGGCTACGGCCCGGCCGGCATCGCGCTGATCATCGACTGCTTCACCGACAACCCGACCCGCACCGTGGCCGACGTGCGCCACGCGCTGACCAAGCATGGCGGCAACCTGGGCACCTCCGGTTCCGTGGCATTCCAGTTCGCCCGCGTGGGTGAGCTGGTATTCGCCACCGGCGGCGATGAAGCCGCCGAGGAAAAAGTGCTGGAGGCCGCACTCGAAGCAGGCGCCGACGACGTGGTGAACGAGAACGGCGAAAGCACCGTGCTGTGCGCGCCGGAAAACTTCGAAGCCGTGCAGCAGGCGCTGGCCGCGGCCGGTCTGCACGCGGAGCACGCCGGCGTCGGCATGCGCCCGAGCAACCGCTTGCCGGTACCCGGCGAGGCGCTGGAGTCGCTGCTTGACCTGCTGGAGAAGCTCGACGGGCTCGACGACGTCAGCGAGGTCTCGCACAACGCCCTGCTGCCTGCCGAGGCCGCCGGCTAAGTACGCGGCTGTCACCGGCCCGCGGCGAGCCTTCGCCCATGACCCGCATCATCGGCATTGACCCGGGCAGCCAGCGCACCGGTGTCGGCATCATCGATGTCGACGCCAGCGGCAAGCTGTCCCATGTCTTCCATGGCGCGCTGGCGGTAGCTGGCGAGGCCACCTTTCCGCTGCGCCTGAAACGCATATTTGACGAGCTGTGTGCCATCATCGCCGCCCATCGCCCGGATGAGTGCGGGGTGGAGCGCGTGTTCATGGCGCGCAACCCGGATTCGGCATTGAAGCTGGGGCAGGCGAGGGGCGCCGCGATCTGCGCGGTGGTCAGCCAGGGGATCGCGGTGCACGAATACGCGGCGACAGAAGTAAAGCAGGCCGTGGTTGGCAGCGGCCGAGGCGACAAGACCCAGGTGCAGCACATGATCGGCGTCCTGCTCGGACTCAAAGGGCCCCTGCAGGCAGACGCGGCAGACGCGCTCGCTGTGGCGGTGGCCCATGCACACACCCGTGCCAGCCTTGCGCGCGTGGGTATTCCCCGGACCGCCTGGAGGCGTCGATGATCGGTCGTTTGCGCGGCACCCTGGTGTCCAAGCAGCCGCCGTGGCTGATGGTGGAAGTGGGTGGCGTGGGTTATGAACTCGAAGCGCCCATGTCCACCATCTACGACCTGCCGCAAACCGGCAAGGAAGTCACCCTGCTCACGCACTACGCGGTGAAGGAAGACAGCGTGGCGCTGTACGGATTCATGCACGAATCCGAGCGCACCCTGTTCCGCAACCTGCAGAAAGTCAGCGGCATCGGCGCGAAGATCGCGCTGGCCGTGCTGTCGGGCGTGTCCACCAACGATTTCGCCCGGCTGGTGCAAACGGGCGACGTGGTCGCGCTCACCAAGATTCCCGGCATCGGCAAGAAGACGGCCGAACGCATGGTGGTGGAGCTGCGCGATCGCGTGGACGGACTGGGCATCACGCTGCCCGGCACGCATGCCGCTCCGAACGGCGCGCCGCTCGATCCGGCGGGCGAAGCCACGGTGGCGCTGCAGCAACTGGGCTACAAGCCGGCGGAAGTGACCCGCCTGGTGCAAAAGGTGGCCGCCGAAGGCGATACCGCCGAATCGATCATCCGCAAGGCGCTGCGCGCCGCATTAGGGAGCTGATACGTGGGCCACGAAAGCACACAGGGCGACAGCGCGATCGATCTGCGCCGTCGCATGATGAAGCTTGCGCTGGGCGCCATTGGTGTCGTGTTCGGCGACATCGGTACCAGTCCGCTTTACACCATGAAGGAAACGCTGGGCACGCACGGCATGACGCCGACGCCCGGTGCCGTGCTGGGCGTGCTGTCGCTGATCTTCTGGTCGTTGATCATCGTGGTGTCGCTGAAATACGTGACCTTCGTGATGCGCGCCGACAACAAGGGCGAGGGCGGCATCATGGCGCTGATGGCGCTGGCCCAGCGCTCCATGAGCGGATCGGCGCGGGCGCGCTGGATCCTGGGCCTGATCGGCATCTTCGGCGCCGCGCTGTTCTACGGCGACGGCGTGATCACTCCCGCGATTTCCGTGCTCGGCGCGGTCGAGGGCCTGGAAGTGGCGGCGCCATCGCTGTCGCGTTTCGTGGTGATCATTGCGCTGGTGATCCTGGCCGGCATGTTCGCGCTGCAGCGCCACGGCACCGATGCGGTCGGCAAGGCGTTTGCGCCGGTGATGATCGTGTGGTTCGTGGTGCTGGCGGTGCTGGGCGTCAACCAGATCATGCAGCACCCGCAGGTGTTGTGGGCGTTGAGTCCGGTTTATGCCGTGCGTTTTTTCATCAGCCACGGCTACGCCTCGTTCATTGCGCTGGGCGGCGTGGTGCTGTCGCTGACAGGCGCCGAGGCGCTGTATGCCGACATGGGTCATTTCGGCAAGAAGCCGATCCGCCGCGCGTGGTTCTTCTTCGTGCTGCCGGCGTTGCTGCTGAATTACTTCGGCCAGGGCGTGCTGCTGCTGAACAATCCGGCGGCGATCGAGAGTCCGTTCTACCTGCTGGTGCCCGATAGCCTGCTCTATCCGATGATCGCGCTGGCCACCGCGGCAGCCGTGATCGCTTCGCAGGCGGTCATCTCCGGCGCGTTCTCGATGACCCGCGAAGCGATGTCGCTGGGTTATTCGATGCGCATGCCGGTGGTGCACACCTCGCGCGAAATGTCCGGGCAAATTTTTGTGCCGTGGGTCAATCGCATGTTGATGGTGCTGGTGTTCGGCGCCGTGCTGGGTTTCCGCAGTTCCGACAATCTCGGCGCCGCCTACGGCATTGCCGTGACCGGCACCATGACCATGACCACGCTGCTGGCCTTGGTGGTGGCGCGCCGTCACTGGCACTGGAACTGGGTCGTGCTCATTCCCGTGGGCATTCTGCTGCTGACGCTGGACCTGGCCTTCTTCGGTGCCAACGCGTTGAAGATCGCCCACGGCGGCTGGTTCCCGCTGGTGTTGGGCGTGTGGATCTTCATCGTGATGACGACCTGGCGTCGCGGCCGCGAGCTGGTGATCCGCGAGATCAAGCAAAGCGGACTGGCGCTGGAACCGTTCATCGAGAACATCAGCGAGCATCCGCCACTGCGCGTGCCGGGCACAGCGGTATTCCTCACCGCCAACCAGAACGCCGTGCCGCATGCGCTGTTGCACAACCTCAAGCACAACAAGGTGCTGCACGAGCGCAATGTGCTGCTGACGGTGGAAACGCTGGAAACGCCCACGGCCGACCCGGGCGAGCGCATCGAGATCACCGAGCTGGGCGGCGACTTCTACGGCTTGAGCCTGCGTTTCGGTTTTGCGGAAGATCCGAACATTCCCAGGGCGCTGTCCAAGTGCTCCAAGCTGGGCCTGCCGTTCGACATGATGGACACCACCTTCTTCCTGTCGCGCGAAACCATCGTTGCCGATGCCCGCCGGCCGGGCATGGCGCTGTGGCGGGACAAGTTGTTCGCCTTCATGGCGCGCAACGCACTGCCGGCCACCGCGTTCTTCCAGATACCGGGCAATCGTCTGATCGAACTGGGTGCCCAGGTCGAAATTTGACGAAAAGGGCGCTTCGGCGCCCTTTTCCATGCTGGGTGCCGGGTGAGCGGGCTTTTTTTCAAGCCTGCGTCACCCTGCTCTGCCATAATTTCGCCCATGACCGAACACCGCATCGTTACCGCTGCCGCCCAGATGGACGACGAGGCCCTCGAGGCTTCCATCCGTCCCAAGCGACTGACCGAATACCTGGGCCAGCAGACGGTGCGCGAGCAACTGTCGATCTATATCGAGGCGGCCAAGAAGCGCGGTGGCGCGCTCGATCACGTGCTGATCTTCGGGCCGCCCGGCCTGGGCAAGACCACGCTGAGCCACGTGATCGCCAACGAGCTGGGCGTCAACCTGCGCTCCACCTCGGGTCCGGTGTTGGAGCGGGCAGGGGACCTGGCGGCGCTGCTGACCAACCTCGAGCCGCACGACGTGCTGTTCGTGGACGAGATCCATCGCCTCTCGCCGGTGGTCGAGGAAGTGCTCTACCCGGCGATGGAAGACTTCCAGATCGACATCATGATCGGCGAAGGCCCCGCCGCCCGCTCGATCAAGCTCGATCTGCCGCCGTTCACGCTGATCGGTGCCACCACCCGTGCCGGCCTGCTCACCGCGCCGCTGCGCGACCGCTTCGGCATCGTGCAGCGTTTGGAGTTCTATACGCCTGACGAGCTCACCGCCATCGTGCGGCGTTCGGCGCGCATCCTGGGCATTCCCTGCGAGCTGGAAGGCGCGCAGGAAATCGCCCGCCGCTCGCGCGGCACGCCGCGTATCGCCAACCGCCTGCTGCGTCGCGTGCGCGATTACGCGGAAGTGCGTGCGGCAGGGCAGATCACCCGCGATGCCGCACGGGCCGCCACGGACATGCTGAAGATCGATGCCGAGGGTTTCGACGAGCTCGACCGCCGCCTGCTGACCATCATCATCGAGAATTTCGATGGCGGTCCGGTGGGGGTGGAATCGCTGGCCGCCGCGCTCAGCGAAGACCGCGGCACCCTCGAGGACGTGGTCGAGCCCTATCTGATCCAGCAGGGTTACCTGGTGCGCACCGCGCGCGGCCGCATGGCCAGCGCCAAGGGTTGGCGCCATCTGGGCCTGACCCCGCCGCCGCGTCCCTCGGTGTCCGCCGACCTCTTCACTGCCGACAACAGCGATGTCTGATACAAGCCAAGTCCTGGCCACCGAGCCGTTCGAATGGCCGGTGCGCGTCTATTGGGAAGATACCGATGCGGGCGGGGTGGTCTACCACGCCAGCTACCTGCGTTTCATGGAACGTGCACGCAGCGAGTGGTTGCGTGCCCTGGGCATCAACCAGTCCGCCGTCAAGGAAAGCACCGGCCTGGCCTTCCTGGTGCGGGAAATGCAGATCGACTTCCTGCGCGCGGCCCTGCTGGATGATGAACTGGCGGTAAGCGTGGAAGTCAAAGAACGGCGGGCAGCCAGTATCCTTTTCGCCCAGACGATCCGCCGGGCGGACGGCGCGGAGCTGATCCGCGCAAAGGTGCGCGTGGCGTGCGTCGATGTTCGCCGCATGCGTCCTGTACAAATTCCGGCCGACCTCATCCCCGGCCTTTCCCCTTAAATAAAAGTACGTGCGCTGGAGAACCCCCAAGCAATGAACGGTGGATTGAACATTTTCAAGTTGATCGCGGAAGCGAGCATCCTGGTGCAGGCCGTCATGCTGGTGCTGCTGGTGTTCTCCTTCCTCTCCTGGGTGATCATCATCCGCAAGCACGCACAGCTGAAGTCCGCGATGCAGGAGGCCGAGGGCTTCGAAGAGCGCTTCTGGTCCGGCGCCGACCTGGCCCAGCTGTTCCGCGAAGTGAGCAATCGCGGCGCCGAGAACGGCGGCATGGAAAACGTGTTCGAGTCGGGCTTCCGCGAATTCGTGCGCCAGCGCCAGCGCCGCGTGCATGACATGCGCGTGGTCATCGAGGGTTCCGAGCGCGCCATGCGCGTGGCCGGCACCCGCGAGATCGGCCGCCTGGAACGCAACCTGGAATTCCTCGCCAACGTGGGTTCGATCAGCCCGTACGTCGGCCTGTTCGGCACCGTCATCGGCATCATGGGCGCCTTCCAGGGCTTGGGCGAAATGAAGGATGTCACCATCGCCGTGGTGGCGCCGCACATTTCCGAAGCGCTGATCGCCACCGCGATGGGCCTGTTCGCCGCGATCCCGGCGGTGTGGGCGTACAACCGCTTCGCCAACAAGGTCGAGCGCGTGGCCTCGCGCTACGAAGTGTTCCAGGAAGAGTTCTCGTCGGTGCTGCAGCGTCAGATCCAGACCGACGAAGCGGCCTGAGGACTCGACGATGCGTAGCTCCGCGCGCCACAAGCGCTTCAAGCTCAAATCCGAGATCAACGTCGTTCCCTATATCGACGTGATGCTGGTGCTGTTGATCATCTTCATGGTCACCACGCCGATGCTCAATTCCAACGTCGACGTGAACCTGCCGCAGGCCAACGCCAAGTCGATGCAGGACAAGAAAGATCCGGTGATCATCGCGGTCGACCAGGGTGGCCAGCTGTACCTCACGCTGGGTGCCGAGAAGCATCAGCCGGTGGATGTGGCGACCATGAAGCTCAAGGTCGGCGCCTTCGTGAAGGCCAATCCGCAGGTCAGCGTGCTGGTCGCGGGCGATCGCGACGGCAAGTACGACGGCGTCTACCAGGTGCTGGCCGATCTGCAGCAGGCTGGCGTGGCCAAGGTGGGCCTGATGAGCGCACCGGAGTCGGGCGCCAAGAAATGAGGGCCGACTCCCCTAAGGGCACGTCCAAGGCGGTCGTCCTTTCCGCCATTCTCCATCTTGGCATCGTGGGCTTCCTGGCCTTCGCGGTGATTCCGTGCTCGTTCTACGAAGAAATGTTCGCCACGCTGAACCTTCCGGCCAGCTGGAATCCGATCACCTGCGCCAAGCCGGTGTCGCTGCAGGGTGAAATCATCGAGGCCGAGCTGGTGGGCATCACCGCTGCGCCGCCGCCGAAATCGGCCAAGGCCAAACCGGTGCCCGACACGGTGCCGCCGCCGCCCTCGATACCGCCGCCGCCGTCGGAAGAAACCCCCAAGATCAAGCAGCTGCCGCCCCCGCCGGAGCATCCGGACACCGTCGATCAGGAAAAGATCGTGGCCGATGCCGCCCAAAAGGCGGAAGACGCCAAGAAGGAACAGGAAGAGAAGCAGCGCCAGCGCGCCGCCGAATTGGACGCCCAGGCGGCCAAGCACAAGCAGGAAGAGCAGAAGAAGCTGGACGAGCTGTTCGCCAAGATGGACGCGGCCGACAACTCGCGCAAACAGGCGGAAAGCAGGGCCAAGCAGGCTCAGCAGCAGATGCAGGACCTCAAGAACGCCCAGGACAACGGGCGTGAGAACTTGCCGTATGCCGACCAGGCGCAGACCGGCAGCAACGGCAATGACGCCGATTTGAGGGCGCAATACCTCGCGGCGATTCAGAATACGCTCAAACAGAACTGGGTCGGGCCGGATAACATGCCCAACCAGCCGTGCCTGCTGCATATTGTGCAGCTGCAGGGCGGGCAGGTCGTCAGCGCGAAGGTCGACGCCAGTTGCCCGTTCGATGAAGCCGGGCGCAAGTCCGTCGAAGACGCCGCGATGAGGGCCAACCAGTTGCCCTTCAAGGGCTTCGAAAAGGTCTTCAGCCGCAACGTTGATATGTTTTTCAAGCCATAGGTGAGAACGCAATGAAAAAGCCATCCCGCTATCTGGCCCTATTGCTTGGACTGCTTGCCCTGCTGTGCGCAGGGCTGGCGTCGGCGCAGACCTCCACCCTCACCGGCACCGTCGAGGGCGTGACGAAATCGGCCACGCCGATCACCGTCGTGCCGTTCGCGCAGGCCGGCGGTGCGCCGTTGTCGACCGACATCGCCGATGTCATCCGCAACGACTTCAACCGCTCCGGCAAATTCCGCTCGCTGGCCAAGAGCGAAATCGTGGAGACGCCGTCCAAGGGCGCGGACATCAACTTCGCCACCTGGCGCCTGCTCAAGCAGGACTACATCACCGTGGGCCGCATCAGCGATGCCGGCGGCGGCATGCTGCGGGTGGAATACGAACTGTGGGACGTGAACCGCCAGCAGAGCCTGCTGGCCCAGGCATTCACCGCCCCGGCCGGCGACCTGCGCGGCGTGGCCCACCAGATTGCCGATGCCATCTACGAGAAGATCACCGGCGTGCGCGGCGCGTTCTGGACACGCATTGCGTACATCACCTCGGTCGGCCTGGGCAACAACACCACCTATTCGCTGATCGTGGCCGATTCGGACGGCTATAACCCGCAGGTCGTGGCCCGCTCGCGCGAGTCGCTGCTGTCGCCGGCGTGGTCGCCGGATGGCCGCAAGATTGCCTACGTGTCGTTCGAAAGCGGCAATTCGGCCATCTACGTGCAAGACATTACGACCGGTTCGCGTCAGCTCGTGTCGGCTCGCGCGAAGGGCATCAACGGTGCACCGTCCTGGTCGCCGGATGGCAGCAAGCTGGCGCTGGCGCTCTCGTACCAGGGCAACCCCGAGATCTACGTGATGGACGTGGGCTCCCGCTCGGAGACCCGCCTGACCAACAACCTCGCCATCGATACCGAGCCGCGCTGGACGCCGGATGGCCAGAGCATCATCTTCACCTCCGACCGCTCGGGCCGCCCGCAGCTCTACCAGATGTCGGCCAGCGGTGGCGGGGCAGAGCGCATCACTTTCCAGGGCCAGTTCAACGCCAACGCCTCGATCAGCTATGACGGCAAGCAGATCGCGATGGTGCAGGGCAACGGGAACGTGTATCGTATTGCCATTATGGATCGCAGTCTGGGTGGGCAGGTGCGCTTCATCTCGCCGGGTCCAATCGACGAAACCCCGAGTTTCGCGCCCAATGCGAGCATGCTGCTGTACGCCGCTTCGGAAGGTCGACGCGGCGTGCTTTACGCCGTGTCCGCCGACGGCCTGGTTCGTCAGCGACTGGTGCTTGCCGATGGCGACGTTCGCGAACCGGCTTGGGGTCCTTATCGTCAGCGATAAACAGTTCATGCCGTAACGCGTAAGCGTCACGACCATGTGATCACGGCGTGAAGTCCTTGGACGACACGCCGGGGTCAAGCAGCTTGCCAGCCGCGGCCTTGCGTCGCGGTCGGTGGGCGAGGCAGTGCGAGACAGCGCACGGCCGGCAGCAAAAATGTCAAAATAACAGCCGGTTCACCGGCGAAAACTGTCCCGTAACCGCAATCATTATTGACTGTCGGAACTCAAACCTGTTTGAAGGAACGTCCACCATGAATAAGACCGTTCGCGTCGCCCTGGTCGCCCTGCTCTGCGTTGGCGCGGCCGCATGCTCGAAGAAGCAGGAAGTCAAGCCGCAGCCGCAGCCGGAAGCGCCGATGACCACCCCGGCTCCGTCGACCGCTGGCAAGTACACCCCGGCCGATCTCGATACCGACGCCTGCCTCCGTCAGCGCGTTGTGTACTTCGATTTCGACAAGGACGAAATCAAGCCTGAGTTCCAGCAGATCATGGCTTGCCACGCCAAGTACCTGCAGGATCGCCCGATGGCGCAGATCCGTCTCGAAGGCAACACCGACGAGCGCGGCACGCGCGAGTACAACCTCGGCCTGGGCGAGCGTCGCGGCAATGCCGTGTCCAGCGCGCTGCAGTCGAACGGTGGCTCGGCCAGCCAGCTCAACGTGATCTCGTACGGCAAGGAAAAGCCGGTGTGCCGTGAGCACAACGAAGATTGCTGGAGCAAGAACCGTCGCGTCGAGATCGTCTACACGGCGAAGTAATGAAGAAGACACTGGCTAACAGCTTCACGGCCAGGATGGGCATGGCGGGCGCAATCGCGTCCGCCATGCTTTTTGTCATCCCGGCACAGGCCCAGGATTCACGGCTCAGCCTCGCCGACCGCGTATCGCGGCTCGAACAGCAGGCGCAGGGCCAGAATCAGGGAACCGCCCTGGTCAACCAGGTGCAGGCGCTGCAGTCCCAATTGCAGCAGATGCAGGGCCAGATCGAGGAACTGCAGCACCAGCTGCAGGAAGCCAACGACAAGAACAAAGCGCAAGCCTCGGATTTCGATTCGCGCCTGGGCCACCTCGAAAGCGGTGCCGGTGCAGCGGGTGCAAATGCGGGGAATGCCAATCCCAACGTGCCGCCTCCGGCCGCCAACGTCGCACCGCCGGTGCCGCCTGTTGCGCCGCAACCGGCCGCAGCAGCCAAGCCGGCAGCGGCCGCGGCTGCGGCAGGCAAGGGCGCCGCGGCGACCAATGCCACCGCGCAGGCCGCCTATGACGACGCCTTCAAGTCGCTGCGTGCCGGCGACTACGTGAAGTCCTCGCGTGACTTCCGCAATTTCATCCAGCAGTACCCGGACAGCCCGCTGCTGCCGAACGCGTTCTACTGGCTGGGCGAGTCGTACTACGCCACCAGCAATTACCAGGTGGCGATGGAAGCGTTCCAGCATCTGCTGACCCAGTTTCCGCAGAGCGAGAAAGTGCCCGACGCCATGCTCAAGGTCGGCTACAGCCAGATCGAGCTCAAGCAGGTCGACGCCGGCAAGAGCACGCTGAAGAACGTCAGCGCGAAGTACCCCGGCTCCAAGGCGGCCGGTCTGGCGCAGGAGCGCCTGCGCCGCCTGCAGGCCCAGCCGGCCAACTGAGGACGTGGTTGTGACTGGCAGTAGCACGAGCGTGGCTTCCACCACCTCGACCCAGGCGGCCGCTGAGCGCCTGCGCATCACCGAGATCTTCCACTCGATTCAAGGCGAGGCCGATGCCATCGGCTGGCGCACGGTGTTCGTGCGATTGACCGGTTGCCCGCTGCGCTGCGTGTGGTGCGACACCGAGTATTCCTTCTACGGCGGCGACTGGCGCGAGATCGACGACATCGTGGCCGAAGTCGCCTCGCATGGCGCCAAACATGTCTGCGTCACCGGCGGCGAACCGCTGGCGCAGAAGCGTTGCCTGATCCTGCTGACGCGCCTGTGCGACGCGGGCCACGACGTATCGCTGGAAACCTCCGGCGCGCTGGACGTGTCGACGGTCGATCCGCGCGTGCGCAAGGTGATGGACCTCAAGGCGCCCGACTCGGGCGAAGCCAAGCGCAACCTGTGGTCGAACATCGAGCATCTGCTGCCGCACGATCAGGTCAAGATCGTCATCGCCAGTCGCGCCGATTACGAATGGGCGCGCTATACGGTGGCCGAACATCGCCTCACCGCGCGCTGCATGGTGCTGTTCTCGCCGGTGCACGGCGCCATCAAGCCGCGCGAGCTGGCCGAATGGATCATCGAGGACAAGCTGGACGTGCGTTTCCAGTTGCAGCTGCACAAGCTGCTGTGGAACGACGAGCCAGGACATTGATGGGGTGAGTGCCGAGGCATGCGAGGCGCCTTCGTTGCGCTGCGCTGCTCGCCGCCCGCTTCATGCGTTTCGCGCTTCGGCCTGTGTTGCCGCTGGCGCTCTCTCGGCCGGATCACCGGCCTGAACCTGCAGTGGATCTCATCCCATGTCTCAAACAACTCCCCGCAAGGCCGTCGTGCTCGTTTCCGGCGGCATGGATTCGGCGGTCACCATTGCCATCGCGCGCGAGCAGGGCTATCAGGTGCATGCGCTGAGCGTAGCCTACGGCCAGCGCCACAGTGCGGAACTGGCGGCTTCCGAACGCGTGTCGCGCCTTCTGGGCGCGGTCGAGCACAAGACGGTCCAGGTGGATCTGCGCACGATCGGCGGCTCCGCACTGACCGCCGACATCGACGTGCCGCTCGACCAGACCGGCGAGCAGGGCATTCCGGTCACCTACGTGCCGGCGCGCAACACCATCATGTTGTCGATCGCGCTGGGCTGGGCCGAAGTGCTCGGTTCCACCGATATCTGGTGCGGCGTGAATGCGGTGGATTATTCGGGCTACCCCGATTGCCGCCCGGCCTTCATCGAGGCCTTCGAGCAGTTGGCGAACGTGGCGACCAAGGCCGGCGTGGAAGGCGCGGGCATCCGCATCCACGCGCCGCTGATGCGCATGAGCAAGGCCGACATCGCCCGCGAAGGCCAGCGCCTGGGCGTGGATTTCGCCGAGACCGTGAGCTGCTACCAAGCCGACGCCGAGGGTCGCGCCTGCGGCCATTGCGACGCCTGCCACCTGCGCGCCCAGGGCTTCAGCATTGCCGGCCTGCCGGATCCGACCCGTTACGCCTGAACGGGCTTGCTTGTGCCTGGGGCGCTCAGCCCATAAAATATCGGGCTGGCTTTTGACGCGTGGGTCGTTAGCTCAGTCGGTAGAGCAGTAGACTTTTAATCTATTGGTCCCGAGTTCGAATCTCGGACGACCCACCAAAAGTATCGGAGGCCCGCGGCGACGCGGGTCTTTTTTTGCCTGCGATACGAGGAGCTCGGAGGTCAGCTCGCCTGGCGCCAAGCCGGAGCGGCCGGCTTCTGTGCGCTGGAGCTGGAGTGGCGTTCCATCTGCGGCATGCGCGGCAGATCGAACCAGAACGTGCTGCCGCGGCCCGGTTCCGAACGCAGGCCGATGCGCGTGCCGAGCAGGCGGGCGAGGCGTTCGGCGATGGCCAGGCCCAAGCCGTAGCCGCCACGGCGTTCGCTTTCGCTGGCCTGCAACTGCACGAATTCCTCGAAGATGCGCTGCTGGTGGATCACGGCGATACCGGGGCCGTTGTCGCGCACTTCGATGCGGATGGCCTGGCCGCGACGACGCGCCGCGATCAGCACGCGTCCTTCCGGCGCATTGGCGATGGCGTTGCTGGCCAGCTGATAGAGCAGGCTGGCGGCCACGTCGGCGTCGCCGTGCAACTGATGGTGGCTGCCACGCCAGGCCAGCGTCACGTGCTGTTGTACGGCCTCGTGGTTGAGCGACGTGCGATCGCGCATGAACAGTTCGGCGGCGGTGAAACCGATGGGTTTCACGGCGATCACGCCGGCATCGAGGCGCGAGATTTCCAGCAACGCGTCGAGCAGGCGCGTCATCGACGCAATGCTGTGACGCATCTGCCGGAACAGCGACTGCTGCTCTTCGCTCGCATTCTGGTCGAGGCCGGCGGCGAACAGTTCCAGCGCCTGCAGCGGCTGGCGGAAGTGATGGCTGACCAACGCGATGAACTGCGATTTGCTGCGCGTGGCCGCCTGGCTCTGACGCAGGCGGTCGAGTGCCTCGACCGCGTTGTCGTGCTGCATCGTGCTCCAGTCGCGGCGTTGCGCTTCGTGCAGTTCGGAGAGGCGCTGCAATGTCTTGCGCAGTTCGAGGAATTCGCTGCTGACCGGCGTCTCGTCGATCTGCGGATGGCGGGCGTTGACCAGCTCATGCACGGCATAGCGAACCTGAGAGAGCGGTTCGAGCACGCGATGACGGATCGACACGCGCGCCAGCCAGGCCAGCACCAGGATGCCGGTGGCGCACAAGGCGCCCAGCAGCCAGACCATCGCCTGCGCCTTGCGCAGGGAATGGGTGTCCACTTCCATGCTCACCCACGACGACATCGTGCCTTGCGGGCGCACTTCGTTGCGGTAGGTGGCACCGGTATCGGTCGGGGCCGCGCCACTGCTCCAGAGGCGACCGTCGGAGCCGTGCAGTTCCACCCGCAGCACCTGGTCCGCCTTGCCTTCCTGCAGGGTGCGATCGAGGGCCGCCTGCGGCGAGACGCCTTCCGTGCTGCCGAGTTCGCCGGCCAGCCGCGCCAGGCGCAGGCTGGCGGTGGCATCGGCGCGTTCGGCCAGGCTATGAGTCTGCTGCAGGCAAAGCGCCAGGATCAGGGCGAGGGCCGCGATCGTGCTTGGCAAAACCACATCGATGAACAGGCGGGGCAGCAGGTGCGCGCGCGGCTCCATGCGTCAGGCCTCCCGCTCGCAGCGGCACGTCGACGGCGGGCAAGCATGCCGCCATCGAGGCCTTGGACGAACGCAGTGGCAGGTTGACGGCATTACGCAGGATCCCGGCAATCAGGAAGCAAAAGGGTTCTCGGGCGCATCACCACGCGTAATCGCCCTGGTTGGCACTCTAAAGAATCCAAACGGCCCCTTCGATACACAGTTCGATCTAGCGCGAGGCGCCATAGTGCAAACGGTCTATGGGCCGAATTTGTGACGTGGTGCGCTGCGCAACGGTTCAGCATGACGCGGGGCGATTTTGGGGTTACCTTGCCACCCGACGCCCACTCCGGGCGAAATGGAGAACCCCATGTCCTCTCGTTGTCGCTGGTTGCTCGCTGTTTCCCTGTTGAGTGTGGCCGGTGCGGCCCTGGCGCAGGATATTCCCGCCAATATGCCCAAGCGCAAGCCGGGGCTGTGGGAAATGCAGACCTCCGGCATGGGCGGCCAGGCGCAGACGACCAAGATCTGCCTCGATGCCGACACCGATACCGCGATGTACAAGATGGGCACGCACATGAGCGGCCAGATGTGCAGCACGTTCAAGATCGACGTGCAGGGCAACAAGGTCGTCACCGACGCCGTGTGCAAGATCAACGCGCCCAGCGGCGCGGTCAACATGAGCAGCCACAGCGAAACGACGTATGAAGGCGATACGGCGTATTCCACCCAGGGCCACATCAAGTACGACCCGGCGATCATGGGCCACGCCGACATGGCGATGACCAGCACCGGCAAGTGGGTCGGCCAGTGCGCCGCCGGCCAGAAGCCGGGCGACATGGTCATGCCCAACGGCCAGACCTTCAACATCAAGGACATGCCGGGACACTAACGCCCGGGTGTGTTTACGGGGTGCTGGGCGCCATCAGCTGGCGCACCAGCGCTTCGTGCTCGGCGTCGATCTTCTTCAGGCGGGCCTGCATGGCCGCATCGCTCACCCATTGCGCGCTGTAGGCGCGGCGGCGGTCGAGGTTGAATTCGATATCGGCGAACGGCACCAGGGTTTCGTTGCCGGCAGGCGCGAAACCGCTGATGTCGTGGATGAGATGCAGCTTGCCCACTTCGGCCTGCGTGTTCTTGCCCTTGGCATAGGAGGTGAGCGCCGCGGCCACGCGCTGGCGCAGCTCGGCCGGCAGATCGGTGCGGATCACCACCACGGCGTGGGGAATCAGGCTGGACGTCCATAGCACGCGCAGGCGTGCGTACTGGTCGGGAAACCGTTCGGCGAAGCGCTCCATGTCGGCGGTGTTGTTGGAGGCGACGTCGGCTTCATTGTTGGCCACCGCCAATGCGTTGTTCTGATGGTTGTCCACCATGACATTGGCGAAGAACGTATCCGAGTCCAGCCGGCGGTTGGCAAACACCTGCGTCTCGGGCACCAGGTAACCGGACACCGAGAGCACCTCGCCGCGCGCATAGCGCAGCTTGCCGGGCTGGCGAAACAGGTCTTCCAGATTGCGGATGGGCGAATCCTTGGCCACCAGCAGCACCGAGTAATACCCGCGTGAACCGTTGCTGCGGGTGAGCTGCGCGATCACCTGCATGCGATCGTGCACGACCGCATCGAGCGCGAGCCGGCCGGAGACGAAGGCGAAGTCCACGCGCTCTTCGGCCATCGCCTGGCCCAGCCCTTCATAGGTACTGACCGAGAGACTGTGAATGGGTAGGTGCAGCGTGCGGCTCAGGTCGTCCAGCATGGGACGCCAGGCGGCCAGCGATTCGGAAGGACCGCCAATGGGCAGGATGCCGAAGGTCAGCGCATTGATGTGTCCGCTGTCCTGCGGCGGGTCCGCCCAGGCGGCCGAGGTGCCCGCCTGGGTGAGCAGCAGGACGAGCAGCAGCAGGGCATGGCGCAGCAGGCGGCAGGGCATCGGTCGGGGTCCGGCGAGGGTCTCGGCAGATGCGTCCGGAACGAGCGACATAGGCGGGCGTGGCTGCCGTGAGATGAAGCGCGCGGCGATCAGAGGCCGCTGATGCGGCGCGAGGCCACCACGGCCTCGACGCGGTTGCGAACGTTCAGGGCGCGGAAGATCGCGGCGAGATGGATCTTCACCGTGCCCTCGCTGATGCCCAGATCGCGGGCGATCAGCTTGTTCGGCTTGCCCTGGGAGAGCAGCCGCAGCACATCGATCTGGCGTTCGGTGAGCAGTTTGCGCAACCGCTCTTCCAGCGAATCGGCGCCCGGTGTCATCTGCGCCGCGGAGGCCGGCGGCGGCGTGGGCACCGCGCCATCCACGCGTTCCTGCAGCAGCAACGGCGGCACGTAGACGCCGCCCGCCAGCACCAGGCGCACGGCGGAAAGCATCACGTCGGGGGAATACGCCTTCGGAATGAAACCCTGCACGCCCATGGCCAGCAGGCTTTTCATCAGCGCGCCATCTTCCGAGCCCGACAGGACCATCACGGGAACGTGGGGCAGGTGTTCGATGACTTCCGCCAGGTGCTCGCTGCCTTGCACGCCGGGCATGGCCAGGTCGATCAGCGCGAGCGACAGCGACGGCGCCTCCGGCGCATGGATGGCCTCGCGCAGTTCGGCCATGTCCATGGCCATCACAAATTCCGTATTTGGCCCAAGCTCGGCCAGCTTGAGCTTGACACCTTCGACGATCAGCCGATGGTCGTCCGCGATCAATATGCGCATCTCATTCCCCATGGCGCTGTACGGTAATCCCATCACCGCACGTCCGCTTATGCAACATAGCCCCACCCCGTTCGCGCGGCAACCTCGACGTGCGTACGAACGGCATAGCCTCAACGGGATATGGCTGTCGTGGACGCCAACCGCGAAGATTCCACCGCGATAGGGGAATCGCTCATCGATGCCGTGACTGGGTGAAACGGAGCGAGTCGGATCGTGCAGAAGCTTGGCGCGATCCACACCGGACACCGAGAGAACGGCAACTTGATGAAAGTCACGCGTAGCGTCACCGGCCCCACCGAGCCCGCCACGTGCTGCAGCCAGCCTCCCCTGATCCCGTTGGAACCCCCGGCATGCGGGTAGTCCTACCCGCGTCCGCCGGTTCGCCATGGATGGCCCTCTTGCCTGGCGACAGGCTCATTTCCAGTGCTTCGGGCTGGGCGCCGCCTCAGGCACGCCCGGATCGGCACGGCGGCGACTATCGTCGTAGACTTCGGCGCTCATCCCCGGCCAGCGCGGCATGCTGTTCCGGCGGGGGCGATAGAGCGACATGCAACAGGTTCTGACGGCGATAGGTGCCATGCGGCTGCTGGAGTGTTTTGCGCCTTTGTTCGCATATGGCCTGCTGATTGACGAGCAGGCCGCCAGCCAGAATCTTTCCGACGACGAGCTGCCGTCCGTGCACGCTCGCGCCTTGGCGCTGGTGGAACAAAGCCGGGGCGCTGCGTTTTCGCGGGGCAGGGCGCTGGCCGAGGTGGAGCTGGCGGCGTTTGCCGTCACCGCGTGGTTTGACGAAGTGGTCAGCCGCCACGGCGGTTGGCGCGGCCCGATGAGCCCCTTGCAGCAGACCCTGTTCCGCACCAGCGACGCGGACACCGAGTTCTTCGACCAGTTGGGCCGGCTTGGCAGCAGCGACGACGAAGTGCGCGAAGTGTTCAGCATGGCCTTGCTGCTGGGCTTCGCCGGTCAGTATTACTACGAGCAGGGCGATACCGGGGAGCTGGGGCGCATCAAGGCCTTGTACTGCCCGGCCAGCACGGCAGCGCCGGCGGTGCTGCAGGCCTTGCAGCGCGAATCGGTGACACCCCAGCCGTACATGGTGCCGGGCCTGCCCGTGCTGCGCCTGCCGGTGACCTGGATGGGCCGCCGCCTCGCCCAACTGGTGGCGGCGGTGCTGGTGCTGCTGGTGTTCGTGGCCTTCGTGGCGCCGGTGTTCAGTCATGCCCTGTCCGAGCAGGCCTGGTTTGCCAGCGGCATCATCGTGGCGGTGCTGGGCGTGATCGGCTGGACCGGCGTGCTGGCATGGCAATCGCTGGTGATGATGCGCGCGCATACGCGCGTGGCCGACAGCACGGACGCCGGCTACGGCATCGGCAGCTTCTCGGCCGCGGTGAAGGACGCCGCGCGCCGCCTGCGCGGCGCGATCCTGCATCCGTTCCGGCGTCGCGGCCAATGGCGACAACTGTCCCGTCACCCGTGGTTGCTGTTCATGGGCGACAGCGCCGCGGACGTGCGTTCCTTGTTGCAGGCCGCCGCATCCGCACCGCATGCGCGCGAGCTGACGCGTGCCAACGATACGCGCCCGTGGCACTGGTGGGTGTTCCGCTCGCTGGTGGCCATCGAGCCCGGCCCGCGACTTGCCCATCCGCATGCCAGCATCGGCGACGTCGAGGCGCCGTGGTCCAAGGCGCTGGCCCTGCTGGCGACCGAGCGCCGCAAACTTCCGCTGGACGGCATGGTGATCTGCATCGCCGCCCAGAGCCTGCGCGAGCCGGACAACGCGGTGGCGATGCATGCGGATCGCCTGCATCGCCTGGCAGAGGAAGCCACCCGCCGGCTGCAGCTGCAGTTGCCGGTGTACGTGGTAATCACCGGTCTCGAAGCATTGCCGGGACACGCCGCGTTCCGTTCCACGTTGCCTGCATCGGTGTTTCGCCGCGTGTTGGGCTGGCGCCGTCCGGTCGTGATCGAAGATGGTGCGCTCGATGCGCGCGTGGAAGCCCAGGCCGATGCGGTGAGCGAGCGGCTGCTGGCCACCGCGCAGGCGGTGCTGGCGATCGAGCGCGATCCGCGCCGCCGCCGCGAGGCGTTCGCCTTCCTGCAATCGCTGTATGGGCTTGAGCGCGGACTGCGCAGCTTCCTCGAGCGTCTCCACGCGAACGAGGCGCATGCCGAGCGGCGCCTGCACTGGCAGGGTGTGTATGTCACCGGCGGTTCGCGCAACGACGCGCCGAGCGGCGACTTCGTCGACGACTTGTTCAACCGCTTCCTGCCGGCCGACCGGGTGCTGGCGCGCCGCGTCGCACCGAAAGATTGAATGCCCTAGACGGTGGTGATGCGCGAGGCGCTCCAGGCCACCATCAGCGCTTCGCGCAATTGTTCCGGCGATACCGGCTTGTACAGCACGGGAATGCGTGCGGCCATGATTTCGCGTAGGCGGTCGCTGCGGGTTTCGCCGGTGATCAGCAGGCGGGAGAACGGCGGGTTGCCGTCGATCTGGTAATGCGCATCCAGCGCGGCCAGCACGTCGAGGCCGCTTTCGCCATCGCGCAGGCGCAGATCGGAAATCACGATGTCCGGCGGCACGTTCCATTCCTCGGCCGCCTGCAGGGCCTGGATGCGATCTTCGGCCACTGCCACTTCGCAGCCCCAACTCTTCAGCAGATAGCGGATGCCCGAGAGAATCGCCGGTTCGTCGTCGATCACCAGCACGCGCATGCCCGAGACATCCGGCGAAACGTCTTCGCCGCTGGCCACGGGAATGTGCTGCGCGGGTACTTCCGGCAGATGGAAGCTGAAGACGCTGCCACGACCGGGCTTGGACTTCAGTTCCACCTGGGTATCGAGCAGCTCGGCCAGGCGTTGCACGGTGGCCAGGCCCAGGCCCAGGCCGCGACGACGGCCGACGTCGTGTTCGTTGGCATGCGTTTCGACGCGATAGAACTCGTCGAACACGCGCACCTGGTGTTCCTGCGCGATGCCGCTGCCGGTATCCCACACATCCACGCGCACCGTGCCGTCCGCGCGATGGCGGGCCACCACCAGCACGCCGCCGCGGCTGGTGTAGCGCAGTGCGTTGCTGACCAGGTTGTTGAGGATGCGCGACAGCATGGTGCGGTCGCTGCGCACCCACAGGTTGGTGGCGCGCATGATCAGGCGCAGGCCGTGCTGCTCGGCGATCATGCGGAAGTTGCGGCTCACTTCCTGGAACACGTGATCGAGCGGGAACTCGGCGATTTCGATCTGCATCGCTCCAGTTTCCAGGCGCGACAGGTCGAGCAGTTCGCTGAACAGATGGTCCAGCGCTTCCACGCATTCCTGGATGTGCGCGATCCGGTCCAGCCGCACCGGATCGCGTTCGTCCTCGGCCAGCGCCGAAGAGAACAGCGTGAGCGCATACAACGGCTGGCGCAGGTCGTGCGAAGCGGCGGCGAGGAAGCGTGCCTTGGCGACGCTGGCCGCTTCGAGCGCGGCGTTCTTGCGGGCCAGCTCCACCGTGGCATGTTCGATTTCGCGTTCCATACCGCGTTGCACGTCGAACAGCGCCATCGCCGCGCTATTGAAGCCGCGTTGCAGTTCGCCGATTTCAGTCTGGTCGGTGACCTCCACTTCCACGTGGCGATCGCCGCGTCCCAGTTGGTGCACGGCGTCGACCAGCCGGCGCAGCGGGGCGCTGATCCAGCGCGCGGCCTGCCACGCGATGATCGCGGCCACGAACAGGCTGATCACCAAGGCCACCAGCGCATGGCGAAGACTGGCCTGCTGCATGGCGATCGCATCGCGCAGGCTCACGTCCACCATCACCGAGCCCAGCACGGGTTGCCCCGGCCGCTCGCTGTCGATCACGTCGCGCACCACGGTGAGGCTTTCGTTGTTGTCGGCGCCGCTGCGGCCCAGGCTATCGGCCAGGATTTCGCCGTCGGCCGCGCGGATCTGCACGCGGGCCACGTGCGGCAGGTCGCTGATCGATTCGGCGATGCGCACCAGCTCGCGGCGCTGCATGTCGCGCAAGGGCGCCGCGGTGACCGAGGCGGCCTGCGTCGCGATGGCTTCGGCGGTGTTCTGCGCCATCCCGCGCAGCGTCATCAATTGCTGCGGAGCCAGCATGGCCACCAGCAAGGTGGCCGTCACCAGCGTGGGAATCAGCGTCACCAGCGCAAGCCGCTGCATCAGCGACGTACGACGCCACCATTGCACCGTCCGGGAGTTGACCCCTGCGCCCATTTGATCCCCTTGCACGCCGTATGCGTCAGGCGAAGTCAGCCTAGCGCGATTCTCCAGGGCAGGCAGCATGCCGACTGGTGTAGCAAATGGCCTAGGGCAGTTGTAGGACTTAACCCGGCGGATGGCTCGGCTTGGTCGCCGGGGTAGCCTTGTGGCGGCGGCTGGTGAAGCGTTCGACCAACAGCGGGAGCAGGGCCAGCACGGCGATGGCGGTCAGCGGCATCCAGACGCCGCGCTGCATCAGCAGTTCCGGGCCGAAATGGCCGTGGCTCTGTGCCAACGCTTCGCCCAGGCCGGCGCCTATCGACGTCTCGAAGATCAGGGAGACGGTGCCACCGAGCCAGCTGGCGCCCATGAACAGCCACAGCGGACAGCGCAGCCAGGCCAGCGCCACCGTGACCAGGCCGAACGGCGCCACCGGCACGAAGCGCAGGAACATGGTGTAGGCGACCGGGTGGCGCTCGAAGCCGTGGTGCAGTTTGTCCACCAGCTTCGGCGGATGCTTGCTGCCCGCGCCGAACGCATAGCGGCTGGCCAGGAACAGGATCAGCGTGCCCAGGGTGAGCCCGATCGACGAATAGAGGGTGCCTTCCACCGCGCCGAAGGCAAAGCCGCCGGCCATGATGATGATCACCGTGCCCGGGATGCCGGTGGACATGGCCAGCGTGAGCAGCCCGATGTAGGTGATGCGGCTAAGCCAGGGTGCGATGTCGATCTCGCTGCGCAGCTGGTCCTGGTGCTGCACCAGTTGTTCCGGATGCAGCCGATCCATCAGCCCGGAGCTGAACAAGGCGATGCCGGCGATCACCAGCAGCAACAGCGGAAGCGCGGCGCGCAGGCGGCTCAATAGTGCTGTCCGCTCTGGCCGTAGCTCGCCAGCACGCTGCGCGCCTGGTCGCGAAGGATGTCGCGGCGCACGGCGATGCCGCGCTTCTCCAACTCGCCGATCCAGTCGGCCGGCAGCGGACCTTCGTCGAACTCGGTGAGTTCTTCCACGTCTTCGGAACGGGCGCCGATCAGCAGCTCATCCACGCCTGCCCACACGGTGGCGCCGTAGCACTGGCAACACGGCTGGGCGCTGGTGGCGAGGGTATAGCGGCCGCCATCGGCGTTGAGCCGGAACGCGGCGAGGCGTTGCTGCGCGCTCATGTACGCCATCATTTCCGCATGCGCCACGGAACAGGTCTGCGGCACCACGCGATTGACGCCGACCGACACCACGCGCCCTTGCCCGTCGAACACCGCCGCACCGAACGGGCCGCCATGGCTGCGCTCGATGTTGAGGCGAGAGAGTTCGATGGCCAGGGCCACACGTTCCTCGTCGGTGAGGTAGCGCTTCTGTGTGTCGACCACTTCGTCGATCCACGGCGGAAGAGTCAGGTGAATCTGTTGACGCAGCATGCAACGTTCCTTGTGACGATTGAGCCTATTTCATGCCTCCCCGCAGCATGGGGGGAGCATCGACGCGGCTCGATCAACCGGCTTGTTTCGCCCATGCGTCACGCAGCGTGACGGTACGGTTGAAAACAGGTTTGTCCGATGTGTGATCCACGCGGTCGGCGACGAAGTAACCGAGACGCTCGAACTGGAAGCGCTGTTCCGGATCGACCTTCGCCGCGGCGGGTTCCAGCCACGCCGTCACCACGCGCTTGGCTTCCGGGTTGATGTGTTCGATCCAGGTCTTGCCATCGGTTTCATCGTCCGGATCCGCCACGTTGAACAAGCGGTCGTAGACGCGCACTTCGGTGGCGACGCCGTGTCTGGCGCTCACCCAGTGAATGGTGCCCTTCACCTTGCGGTCCGCGCCCGGCATGCCCTGGCGCGATTCCAGATCGAGCGAGCAATGCAGCTCGATGAGGTTGCCGCCGGCATCCTTCACCAGCTCGTCGCATTTGACGATGCCCACGCCGCGCAGTCGCACTTCGCCCTCGGGCTTGAGGCGATGGAAACCCTTGGGCGGCACTTCGGCGAAGTCTTCGCGCTCGATCCACAGCTCGCGCGAGAACGGCACGTGGCGCGTGCCGAAGCTCTCGTCCTTCGGATGATTGGAGAAGGTGAGCTGTTCTTCGTGGCCTTCCGGCAGATTGGTGATCACCAACTTGAGCGGATCGAGCACCGCCATGCGGCGGGCCGCGGTGGCATCGAGATCTTCGCGGATGCAGTTCTCGAGGATCGAGTAATCGATGATGCTGTTCTGCTTGCTCACGCCCAGGCGTTCGATCAGCAGGCGCAGGCCGCCCGGCGTGAAGCCGCGGCGACGCAGGCCGCGCAGCGTGTTCATGCGCGGATCGTCCCAGCCGTCCACCAGGTTCTCGTTCACCAGCTGGGCGAGCTTGCGCTTGCTGGTGATCGAGTAGGTCAGGTTGAGGCGCGAGAACTCGATCTGTCGCGGCTTGGCCGGCTCGGTGCGGAAACCGCCTTCGCGCAGGTGCTGCCACAGCTCCGGATGGTTGACCAGGTCCACCTTGTCGACGAACCAGTCGTACAGCGGGCGATGGTCTTCGAACTCCAGCGTGCACAGCGAATGCGTGATGCCTTCCAGCGCATCGGACAGGCAATGCGCGTAGTCGTACATCGGGTAGATCGGCCACGCATCGCCGGTGTTCTGGTGCGCCACCTTGCGGATGCGATAGATCGCCGGGTCGCGCATGTTCATGTTGCCCGACGTCATGTCGATCTTCGCGCGCAGCGTCTTGGCACCGTCGGCGAATTCGCCGGCGCGCATGCGCTGGAACAGGTCGAGGTTTTCTTCCACGCTGCGCTCGCGGAACGGCGAGTTGCGGCCCGGCTCGGTGAGCGTGCCGCGATAGGCGCGCATGTCCTCCGGGCTGAGGTCGTCCACATAGGCCACGCCATCCTTGATCAGCTTGATGGCCGAGTCGTAGAACACCTCGAAATAATCGGAGGCATGGCGCAGGTCGTGCCACTCGTAGCCGAGCCAGCGCACGTCGTCCTTGATGCCTTCGACGAACTCCGGATCTTCCTTGCCGGGGTTGGTGTCGTCCAGGCGCAGGTTGCACCAGCCGGTGAATTCCTTGGCGATGCCGAAATTCAGGCAGATCGCCTTGGCGTGGCCGATGTGCAGGTAGCCGTTGGGCTCGGGCGGGAAGCGCGTGCGGATGGCGTGATGCTTACCGGTGGCCAGGTCCTCGCGGATGATCTGGCGGATGAAGTCGCGTTGACCCTCGGCCTGCGGGGCAGCAGCGGCGGAGGCAGTGGGTTCAACGGCGGCGTTTTCGGTAGACATCGGGAATCGAGGCTCGGTCGCGGTGGCGGAAACGGTGAAGTTTACCCTGTCCGGTAGATGGGGGTGTTTGGCTGTTTTTCAGCCGCTGGCGGGGGCGGGGAACCGGCGCCGATCATCGGGGAATCGCCCGCTTCACCCCCGCAACACGCCTGTAACGGGAACTTGCCCGAATACCGCCACAGGGGTAGCGTGGGTCCCATGCGCATTGCCTATCGAGCCGAAACCTTGATCGACGCCCATCTGGTGAAGGATGCGCTGGAGCGTGCCGATATCCCGGCGTTCGTGTCCGGCGAGTACCTGACCGGGGCCGTGGGGCAGTTGCCCGCGCTGGATTACGTGGCCGTGCTGGTCCCGGAAACCAGCCTGCCGGCCGCCGAAGCCGTGGTCCGCGAGGTCGAGCGGGACCTGCAGGAAGCCCGCCTGGCCATCAGCGAGGCCGATGAAGATCCGGACGCGCCGCTGCCTGCGTTCGGCTGACCGGCGCAGCGGCCGGTTTCCCGTGTCGCGGTATCCTGCGTAGTGGCCACCCGGCCTCGCAGGAGTTACAGACCATGGATGCCACGCTGCTACAGATCCAGTCGCTGATTCGCGCCGTACCGGACTTTCCCAAGCCGGGCGTGATGTTCCGCGACATCACGCCGCTGCTGGCCGATGCCGGCGGCTTTGCCCGTTGCATCGATGCGCTGGCCGAACCGTGGCAGGGCAGCGGCGTGCAGGTGGTGTGCGGGATCGAATCGCGTGGGTTTATTTTCGGCGCAGCGCTGGCGCAGAAGCTGCACGCCGGTTTCGTGCCGCTGCGCAAACCCAACAAGCTGCCGCCGCCGGTGGTATCGGTGGATTACCAGCTCGAATACGGGGTGGATCGCCTGGAAGCGCGCAACGATGCTCTGCGTCCCGGCGAACGCGTGCTGCTGGTCGATGACGTGCTCGCCACGGGCGGCACCGTGGCCGCGGCGCGCGCACTGGTGCTGAAGCTCGGTGCGCAGCTGGTGGGGGCGAGCGTGGTGATCGAACTCGCTGCGTTGCAGGGGCGCGAGCGGTGGCAGGATGAGAGTGCGCCGTTGAAGGCGTTGTTGCGGTACTGAGGCGCGGTTGGCCGGCACTCGGGATCAGCAGGCGCTTTTTGTGGGAGCGCGCTTGCGCGCGACAACCTGACGGAGCGGTATCGACATCACGTTGCTGTCGTGCACAAGTGCGCTCCCACAGTGGTGTCGCCAGATTGTGGGTGCGCGGCCGTACTCACGGCACAGCCGCTTCCACACTCTCCACATAAACCAGCTCGCACGCCCCATCGCCGGTATCGTCGCGCGACATCGACGTGCGCCAGCGCCAGCCGTTGGCGCGGCTGGCGTCCACCAGAAAACCCTGCAGATGGATCACCTCGCCGGCACGCACACGCTCCAGTTCGCGCCGGGCGGTGTCGTCGGCGGGAATCATGTGCATGTTGGCGCTGGACTGTTCGATCTCGCGGCGCGGTATCGGGAAGTGATCGACGTGCCAGTGATAGAAGCGGTTGCCCTGGCCGATCTCGATCTGCGACAGCACCTGGCTGTCGGACATGCGCCCCCAGCCCAGTGCGAGATCGATCGGCGCCAGCGCTGCGCCGGCGTCGAAACGATAGTCCTCGCGCGACAGCACGCGTGCGGTGAGCTCGAAGCGCGCGCGCGTGACCAGGGTGACGTCGTCGCGTCGCAGCGTGGTGCCGTCGTGCAGATCGATCTGCGTCGGCACGTCGGCCGCCAGCATGCCGGGAGCGTGGACGATGGCGCGGTGGCGCCACCAGTTCACGCCGCCAAGCAGCGCGATCAGCAGCAGGCCGACCAGGATGAAACGCTGCATCGACACCTCAGCGAGTGGCCTGGCGCGTGGGCTTGCTCTCCGTGATGCCCGGTTGCAGCAGGCCGGGCGGCAGATCGCTGATCACTTCCGAGAAGCGCTTGAGGAACAGGCCCATCGACGAACTCTTGCGCCACGCCAGCGCAATGCGGCGACTGGGCGGATGGCCGGCGAATTCCAGCAGGCGCACGTTGTCGGTGCGCGACACCGGCGGCTTGATCGCGAGCGTGGGCAACAACGTGATGCCCACATTCGCGGCCACCATCTGCCGCAAGGTTTCCAGGCTGGTGGCGCGGAAACCCGAGCGTTCGCCGGCACCGGCGAGCTGGCACACCTCCAGCGCCTGGTCGCGCATGCAGTGGCCGTCTTCGAGCAGCAGCAGGCTCTCGTCTTCCAGGTCGTCCAGCTTCAGGCGCTTGTGCTTCTGGCCCAGCGGATGATTCTCGGGCACGGCGAGCACGAACGGTTCTTCAAACAGGAATTGCGTGTGCAGGCTTTCCTCGTGCAGCGGCAGTGCGAGGATGCCGGCGTCGAGCGAGCCCTCGCGCAGCATGCGGATGACCTGCTCGGTCTTCTCTTCCACCAGCAGCAGTTCGAGCCGCGGAAAATGCTTGCGCACCAGCGGCACCAGGTGCGGCAGCAGGTACGGGCCCAGGGTGGGAAAAATGCCCAGCCGCAGGGTGCCCGATTCCGGATCGCGGGTGCGCTGCGCAATCGCCTTGATCTCGTCGATCTCCGACAGCACGCCGCGTGCGCGACGGGCGATCTCACGGCCGGTCTCCGTCAACAACACTTTGCGCGGCGTGCGCTCCACCAGCGCCACGCCCAGTTCGTCCTCAAGTTTCTTGATCTGGGTGGAGAGGGTGGGTTGGCTGACGAAGCTGGCCTCGGCCGCACGACCGAAATGGCGATGTTCGGCGAGGGCCACGAGGTAGTGCAGGTCGCGCAGGTTCATGGGCGGAATCGCTCATTTTTCCAATAGCTGATGTCTATCATAATGAGGTCTTTCATCGGTCAAGACAATGCATGGGGATCGGGGAGGCCCGGGCACTGTGGGCGAACTCCGAAAGCGGCGGGCAGCTCCCGCCGGCATGCCTTTTGGCACTGTGTCCAAAGTCACGGCAGCACCTAGCTTCGGGGTTTGCCTTACCAAGGGGAGCCTTTCGCGCATGCGCCGTTTCGTCCGTCCACTCGTTCTCACCGCCCTGGCCGCCTGTTGCGGCACCGCCCTCGCCGCCGCCGTCGATGACCAGCCGCACGGCCGCCTGCCCGGCTGGGCACAGCCGGAGTCCTACCAGCTCGACTTCAAGGTCGACCCGCGCCAGCAGGATTTTTCCGGCAGCACGGTGATCAAGCTGAAGCTGACCCAGGCTTCCGACCACCTGTGGATTCATGGTCGCGAACTGAAGGTGAGCAAGGTCACCGTGACCGATGCCGCGGGCAAGTCGCATGCGGCCAAGTACGTGGACGTGGCGCCGCAGGAAGGCGTGGTGCGCATCGATTTCGGCAGCACGCTCAAGCCGCAGGAGCTGACGCTGGCGATCAACTACACCGCGCCGCTCAACCAACAGCTGCAGGGCTTGTACAAGGTGAGCCACGAAGGCCAGCCGTACGCGATGACGCAGATGGAACCGATCAGCGCGCGCTACGCATTCCCGGGCTTCGACGAACCGGGCTTCAAGACGCCGTTTGATATCCGCCTGACCATCCCCAACGATGAAGTAGCCGTGGCCAACACCAAGCAGTTGAAGGAAGAGAAGGCCGGCGATGGCTGGAAGAAGCTCACCTTCTCCACCACCAAGCCGCTGCCGACCTATCTCGTCGCCTTCGGCGTGGGCCCGTGGGATGTGGTGAAGGGTCCGGATATTTCGCCCGACCAGTACCGCACTAACGCGCTGGAACTGCGCGGCGTGGCGGCCAAGGGCGAAGGCCATCGCCTCCAGCATGTGCTCAGCGAAACGCCGACGATCATCCACACGCTGGAGGATTACTACGGCTTCGGCTATCCGTGGGACAAGCTCGACCTGCTGGCCGCGCCGGATTTTTCCGCGGGCGCGATGGAAAACGCGGGTCTGGTCACCTTCCGCGACTGGCTGCTGCTGATCGATCCGGATTCCCCGGCCACCTATGTGCGCGGTTCGTTCAACGTCACCGCGCATGAACTGGCACACCAGTGGACGGGCGACACCGTGACGCTGGCCTGGTGGGACGACCTGTGGCTCAACGAAGCGTTCGCCACCTGGATGCAGCAGAAGGTGACGCAGAAGGTGCATCCGGAATACCGCGCCGATCTCGATCGCGTGCGCGGTGCGCAGGGCGCCATGAACGACGACAGCCTGGTCACCACGCGCAAGATCCGCCAGCCGATCAGCGGCAATGGCGACATCGAGACGGCGTTCGATTCCATCACCTACCGCAAGGGTGCGGTGGTGCTGGGCATGTTCGAGGGTTACGTCGGCGAATCGGCGTTCCAGCAGGGCATGCGCGCGTATATCCAGGATCACAAGTACGGCAATGCCACCGCCGACGATCTGATCGGCTCCGTGGCCAAGGCCGCCGACAAGGGCGACAACTTCAAGCAGGCGTTCAAGAGCTTCCTCAACCAGCCGGGCGTGCCGTACGTGCAGACCGAGCTGGCGCAGGAAGGCGGCAAGACCGTGCTCAAGCTCAGCCAGAGCCGGTACCTGCCGGTGGGCAGCAAGGGCAACGACAAGCAGGTATGGGGTGTGCCGATGTGCGTGCGCTACGGCACCGCCAGCGGCAGCAAGGTCAGTTGCGAACTGTTCGACCAGGCCACCGGTTCGATGGTGCTGGAAGGCGCGAGCAAGAACACCTGGGTGTTGCCCAACGCCAACGCCACCGGCTACTACCGCTTCGCCATGGCGAAGAAGGACCTGGCCACGCTGGGCAAGCAGATCGACAAGCTCGACGATGCCGAACAGCTCGCCTACGCCGATGCCGTGTATGCGAGCTTCAAGCATGGCGACCTCGATGCCGGCGACGTACTGGCCGCGCTCAAGCCGTTGACCGCGTCCAAGACGCGCGAAGTGGCCACCGCGCCGTTGACCAGCTTCAACTGGATTCATCGCAACCTGGCGCAGACCGACGCCGAGCGCGCCAAGCTCGATGCGTGGGCTACCAGCGCGTACCTGCCGCGCCTCAAGGCACTGGGTTACCAGCGCAAGGCCAATGAAGCCGACGGCGACTCGCTGCTGCGCGCCACCCTGGCCGATGAACTGGCGCTGGTGGTGAAGGTGCCGGAGGTGCGCGCCGAACTGCTCAAGCAGGGCGACGCCGCGCTCAAGCGCAAGCCCGACGGTCGCCTCGACCTGGCCACCGGCGACCGCGATCTGCTCGGCACGGCATTGGCCGTGGCCGTGCAGGAGCGCGGCAAGAGCGCGGTCGATGCGTTGATTGCCGAAATCCCGCAGACCAGCGACCCGGCCTTCCGCAATGCCATGCTGGCGGGTTTGAGCGAAGTCAGCGATCCGGCACTGGCCGTGCAGGTGCGCAACTTCGCCCTCGACAAGAAGGTGAAGGTGGGCGAGATGGCCATGCTGCTCGACGGCGGCCGCGACACGCGTGCCGAGCGCGATGCGTCGTGGCAGTGGACCACCAGCAACTACGACAGGATCGTGGAACGCACCGGCAGCTTCGCCGGCGGCAAGCTGCCCGACCTGGTCGGCGGCGGCGGTTGCTCGCAGGACGAAGCCGATCGCCTGCAGGCGTTCTTCAAGGACCGCGTGAAGCAGGTCACCGGCGCCGAGCGTGGCCTGGCGCAGACCACCGAATCGACCGTGCTCTGCCATGTGCTGGCGCAAAAGCAGGATGCCAGGTCGATCCTGCGCTGATTCAACGGTCGCAGGCAGTGGTCCCCACCGGGCGGCGCAAGCCGCCCGGTTTTTTTTGCGGGCGCTCAACCCTTTTTGCGCATCCGCCCCGTTAGAGATGACGAAGGCGCTTTCCGTCGCCTTCTGCCGGCACCTACACTGGGCTGGCTCACCCAGCGTCGTCAGGGAGAAAGACATGCGTCGTCCGTGGGAATGGTTGTGCCCGCTCGTGTTGCTGGTTGCGCCGGCCATGGCGCAGAACGTGCCGCCACCGCTGAAGGATTGGCAGGATTGGGTCTTGCACGACGTGCCCGAGCACGCGTGTCCGGTGCTGAGTTCGGTAGGTGGGACCACGCTGCAGCACGAGTGCGCGTGGCCCGGAAGGCTCACGCTGGATGCGGGCAAGGACGGCGCCCGCTTCGGTCTGGACGTCCATGTCGATGGACGCAGCTGGATCGCGCTGCCCGGCGATGCACGCAACTGGCCGCAACAGGTGAGCGCGAACGGCAAGCCGATGATCGTGCTCGATCACGAGGGCGTGCCGTCGTTGCAGCTGGAACCCGGCGACTACGCGCTGCACGGCACGCTGCCCTGGGACAACCGTCCGGCGCGTTTGCAGGTGCCGGCCTCGATTGGCCTGGTCTCGCTGACGCTCGACGGCAGTCCGGTGGCGCGCATCGAACGCAATGATGCGCAGCTCACCCTGGGCGAAGCCGCGGAGGCGCAACGCGCGGCCGATGCGCTGTCCGTGCGTGTCTTCCGCCGACTGCACGATGGCCTGCCGTCCGATCTGCAGACGCAACTGCAGTTCAACGTCACCGGCAGTTCGCGCGAGCAAGTGCTGGGACCGGTGCTGCCCCCGGGGTTCGTCGCCACGTTCATCGACGGCGGCCTGCCGGCACGGCTGGAAAGCGACGGCCGCCTGCGCGTGCAGCTGCGTCCCGGCCAGTGGACCATCAACCTGGGTGCACGCGGCACCGAGGTGCCCAAACAGATCAAGCTGACCCCGCCCGGAGCGCCGTGGCCCGCGCAGGAGATCTGGAGCTATGCCGATGAGCCGTCGCTACGCAGCACGCGCGTCGACGGGCAGCCGGTGGACGCTGGTCAGGCCGACGTGCCTGCCGAGTGGGCGGATTTTCCCGCCTACGCGCTGGACGCGGATCATGGCCTCGCCATCGAACAAGGCACGCGCAACGGCGAAGGCGGGCAGGGCGATCAGCTCGCCTTGCATCGGCAACTGTGGATGGACTTCGAGGGGAAGGGTTTCACCGCAGCCGATTTTTTGACCGGCACCTTGCGGCGTAGCCAACGACTCGACGTGGCCGCGCCATGGCAGTTGCAAAACGCTTCGCAGCCGGACCGCCCGCTCTTGGTTACCGAGAACGGCCACGGGCGCCGTGGCGTCGAATTGCGCGATGCGAAACTCCAGCTCACTGCCGGCCTGCGGCTGCCGGAGCGCGGCAATGCGCCGAGCGGCGGCTGGATGCTTCCGCTGGAAAGCATCGATACGACACTGCATCTGCCGTACGGTTATCGCCTGATCGGTGCCGCCGGCGCCGACCGTTCGCCCGATTCGTGGATCGCGCAGTGGAGCCTGCTCGACCTGTTCGTGGTGGCGCTGATCGCCTTGCTTGCCGGCCGCATGCTGGGCTGGCCGTGGGCGCTGCTGGCGCTGGGCTTTCTCGCGCTGGCGCAGCATGAGCAAGGCGCTCCTCGTTGGACGCTCGCGCTGGCGTTTGCGCTGGCGCTGCTGATGCGTGCACTGCCGGATGGAAAGCTGCGCCTGGCGTCGCGTATCGGCGCCGTGGCAGTGCTGGTGCTTGCCGTGCTGTGGAGCCTGCCGTTCGCGGCATCGCAGATGGAGTACGCCTTGCATCCGCAACTGGAACAGGGACGTATGTTCAGCAGCATTTCGTCCGAGGCTCGCGAGGTCGCGCCGCCGCAAGTCGTGAACATGGTGGAAGAAGCATCTACGAATGCGATTGCCCCTGCCCAGGTGCCGATGGCAGCGCCCGCGCTACCGCCCCCGCCTGCGCCCGCTGCAGACATGATGGCGGGCTCGCGGGCGGACTACGCGCCTAAAGTCGCGCAAAAAGCCCGGGCCACAGGTTCGCTTGAAGCGATCACGGTGACCGGCACCGCCATCAACGTCGGCCAGGAGCCGGATAGCCGTAGTGTCATCCAGGCAGGGCAGGGTACGCCTGACTGGGACGTCGGCAACAACTACCGCCTTGGCTGGTCGGGTCCGATCACGGCCGAGCAGACGACGCGGTTGGTGATTGCGCCAGCGTGGCTGGTTCGACTGCTGCGCGTGGTCATGCTGGCCTTGCTGCTGGTGATGCTGGGCAAGCTTGCCGCACGCCTTTTGCCGACGCTCCAAGGCTCGTGGCGTAGCTGGCGCATGCACGGCGGTGCCACGGCGTTGCTGCTGCTCGCGTTGTTGCCGCACGGCGTGCATGCGCAGACGACACCGAATGAGGCCATGCTGACCCAACTGCGCAGTCGCCTCACCGAAGTGCCCACCTGTGCGCCCGATTGCGCGGCCGTGGCGCAGGCCGCGTTCCAGGCGAATGGCGATCAGGTGATGGTGGATATGGAGATGCACGCGGGTGCCAGCATCGCCGTGCCACTGCCGTTGGGTGGCCCCTCGCTGTTGATCCAGAGCGTAAGTGTCGATGGCAAGGACGCGACGCTGATGCGCAATGCGGACGGCTTGCTGGTGAAACTCGACCGCGGCGTGCATCGCGTATCGCTGCGTTATGGCGCCGCCGCCACGGACGTCGGCACGCTGCATTTTCCGCTGCGGCCGCAGCATGTCGTGTTCAGCGGCAACGGCTGGAAAGCCGACGGCATGGCCGATGGCCGGCTGCTCGGCGATAGCCTCACCTTCAACCGGGTGCGCGCCGCGGTGGACGGGACGACCCCGGCGGGCGCCACGCAGGCGTTTCCTCCGTACGTGAAGCTCACCCGCATCCTGGTGCTGGGTAACGAGTGGACGGTGCGCAACGTGGTGGAGCGCATCGCACCCAGCGAAGGCGGCTTCAGTCTGGATCTGCCGCTGCTGCCCGGCGAGCATCCGCTGGGCGACGATGCGCGCGTGCACGATGGACGCATCGGCATCACCTTCAACGCCAGCGAAGCCAGCAAGAGCTGGAACAGCCGGCTGGAGCGCAGCGACGCACTCGCCTTGACCGCGCCGGGCCTCGGCGAGCGTGCGGAAACCTGGGTATTGCAGTCCTCGCCCATGTGGCATCTCGAAGCCAAGGGCTTGCCGTCCAGCCAGGACGAGCAGGGTCTTCGTTACCAGCCCTTGCCCGGCGAAAGCCTGCACGTCGCCGTGACGCAACCGAAGGCGGCGGCGGGCGACAGTCTCGCCTTCGATCAGGTGGAGGTGGATAGCCACGCCGGCGATCGCACCACCGAAACCCTGCTGACGCTCAAGGCACGCAGCACGCGCGGCGGCGAGCACGTCATCGGCTTGCCCAAAGGGGCCGAACTGCTGGAGGCGAAACGCGACGAGGCGCCGTTGAGCCTGGCCATACGCGACGACAAGATCAGCCTGCCGCTGCTGCCGGGCACGCACGTCTACACGCTGCGTCTGCGCGAGCCCGAGGGTGTTTCCTTCGCTGTACGCACGCCGGAGTTCAGCTTGAATGCGCCGGCCGCGAACATCCAGCTTCGCCATGCACTGCCGGAAAGTCGCTGGGTGCTGTGGACGTGGGGACCCAGCGTGGGCCCGGCCGTGCTGTATTGGTCGCAGCTGCTGGTGTTGCTGCTGGCGGCCTGGTTGCTGGCACGCTATGCGCCCACGCCGCTGCGCTTCCACGCATGGCTGCTGCTGGGCCTGGGCTTTTCCGCCTTCGCCTGGGGCGCGTATGCGTTGGTGGTGGTGTGGCTGATCCTGCTGGGATGGCGCGCGCGGTTTGTGCTGCCCGAACGCTATGGCATCGGTTTCAACCTGACCCAAGCGGCGCTGGCTGCGGTGACGCTGGTGGCGATCGCCGTGCTGATCTCCGCCGTGCCGAAGGGGCTGCTCGGCTTGCCCGACATGCACGTCGCCGGCTACGACTCCACCGCGTGGCAACTCAACTGGTTTGCCGACCAGACCGACAACGCGCTGCCGCAAGCGGGCGTATTCAGCGTGTCGCTGTGGGTCTACAAGATCGCCATGCTGCTGTGGGCGCTGTGGTTGGCCAACGCGCTGATCGGCTGGCTGCGCTGGGGCTTCGAGGCGTGGAGCCATGGCGGCTACTGGCGGGCGCGCAAGCCCAAGGTGGTGGAACCGCCGGTGGTTCCGGACGTGGCGGAGTGAAAGAAGGCGCCGCGTTTTAGCGCGGCGCCTTCTTCAAACCTGTCGCGCACACGGTGCGCTCCCACAGTGTCAGCGCGCATTTGTGGGAGCGCACCCTGTGCGCGACACGGCAGGCCTCAGTCGTCACTCACTTTCAACACCAACTTCCCCGTGTGACTTCCATCGAACAGCCGGTTGAGCACCAGCGGCGCGTTCTCCAGGCCATCGGCCACCGTTTCGCCCGCCTTGATCTTGCCGCTCACCACCCAGCCGACCAGGTCCTGCACCGCTTTGGCCTGATCCTTGTAGTCGAACGCGAGGAAGCCGCGCACGGTGAGGCGCTTGACGATGATCACACTGTAGTCGTCCGTGGCGCGTGCGCCGCCCGCGTAGTTGGCGATGAGTCCACACAAGGCCACGCGTCCGCCATTGACCATGCGCGACAACACCGCGCGCATCACCGCACCGCCGACGTTTTCGAAGTCGACATGCACGCCGTCGGGGGTCGCTTCGGCAAGCTTCTGCTTGAAATCGTCGGCCTTGTAGTCGACCGCGACATCGAAGCCCAGGTCCTCGACCAGGTGACGGCATTTCTCGGCACCGCCGGCAATGCCCACCACGCGTGCGCCGCGCAGCTTGCCGATCTGTCCGGCAATCGAGCCCACCGAGCCTGCCGCGGCGGAGACCACCAGCGTTTCGCCCGCTTGCACGGGCGCGATTTCAGCCAGGCCGTAGTACGCCGTGATGCCGCTGAAGCCGCAGGCGCCCAGCAGCGTGGGCAGCGCCACCGGCGGCTTGGGCGGCAGCTTCACCCAGTAGCCCGTCTTGTTTTCGTCGAGCAGGGCATAGTCCTGCCATCCCACCAGGCCTTGCACCAGGTCGCCCACGGCGTAGTGTTTGGACCTGGACGCGACCACGCGGCCAATGCCGAGACTGCGCATTACTTCGCCGATGGCGACCGGCGGCATGTATTGCGGGACGTCGCTCATCCACACGCGATTGGTGGGGTCCATCGAAAGATAGAGCACGCGAACGAGTGCCTGGCCGTCGGCGAGTTCGGCGGTGGGTGTTTCGCGCAGGTCGAAGTTGTCCAGGCCCACCAGGCCTTCGGGGCGTGTCTTCAACAGCAGTTGGCGATTCGTGAAGCTCATGGATGTCCTCCGGTCAGACGGCGCGAGCGCCGCCATCGATGACGAGTTCCGCCGCGGTCACATAGCGGCTTTCATCGGATGCGAGATAAAGCACGGCATAGGCCACATCGTCCGGTTCGCCGAGCCGGTGCATGGGAATGCCGCGCACCAGTTTACTGGTGGCTTCCTCCTCGCCCAGCTTGTCGAAGAACGGCTGCACGATGCCCGTGCGGATGAAGGCGGGATGGATCGAGTTGCAGCGCACGTCGATCTTCTGCCGCGTGCAATCCATCGCCACCGATTTGGTCAGCGCGGCCACGGCGGCCTTGGAGGTGTTGTAGGCGGTGTAGTCGGGATCGATCTTGAATGCCGCCAGCGAGGAGATATTCACGATCGAGGCCGGCTGCGCATCGCGCAGATACGGCATGGCGTGCTTGCAGCCCAGCATGATGCTGTCCAGGTTGACGCCCATCACGCGGTGCCATTCCTTCAGTTCGATGCGCTCGACGCCGCCGAGCGAACCGATGCCCGCGTTGTTCACCAACACCGAGAGACCGCCCATGGCTTTGGCGGCGTCCGCGAGCGTGCGTTCCCAGGTGGCCTCGTCGCGCACGTCCTGCGTTGCCGACCATGCCACCGTGCCGCCGCATTCCTGGTTGATCTGGGCGGCGACCGCGGCAACGCTCTGCGCATCGATATCGGTCAGGAAGACCTTGGCGCCGTGCCGCGCCAGCATGCGCGCGGAGGCGGCACCAAGACCGCCGGCGGCGCCGGTGACCAAGGCGCGTTTGCCAGCGGCACGTGCGGGAAGAGGAGATGTCATGGCGTGTTCCTTGGTATCAGACACTGAGGTAGCCGCCATCGACGTTCAGCATGGCGCCGGTGGTGTAGGAGGCCGCATCGGACGCGAGATAAAGCGCCGCACCGGCCATTTCCGATGGCTGCGCCACGCGGCGCATCGGCACGTGCGCCAGCGCCTGCTTGAGGATGGCCGGCGTGTTCACCAGCACCGAGGCGAACTTGGTGTCGGTAAGCCCCGGCAGCAGGGCATTGCAGCGCACGCCTTGTTCGGCGCATTCCACGGCGAAGGCCTTGGTCATCGAGATCACCGCTGCCTTGGTGATCGAATAGATGCCTTGCTGGAAACCCGGCACTACGCCATTCACCGAGGCCACGTTGACGATCGAGCCGCCGCCGTTCGTTGCCATCAGGCGCGCGCCATGGGTGGACATGTAGAAGTAGCCGCGGATGTTCACGTCCACGGTTTTCTGGAACACCGAAGGGTCGGTGTCGAGAATGGGTCCGAAGTACGGATTCGTGGCGGCGTTGTTGATCAGGATATGCAGGCGGCCGTGGGCTTGCTGCACGTGTGCATACAGTGCCTCGATCTGCGCCATCTCGCCGATATGACAGGCGAACGCCTCGGCCGAACCGCCCTCGGCGACGATGCCGTCGACCACGGCCTGGCAGTCCGCCTGCTTGCGGCTGGACACGATCACGTGCGCACCGTGGGATGCGAGCAGTTTCGCGATCTCGGCGCCGATGCCGCGGCTGGCACCGGTGACGATGGCGATCTTGCCGGTGAGGTCAAACGTGCTCGGTGTGGTCATGAAGTCAAGTTTCCATCGCGTAGTTGGGACGGTGCTATCGGGTGCAACGGCGACTCATCGCAAGGTCACGAGTTGCTCGTCACGCGTCCGCTCCAGGTGCGGCCACGTGTTGTACGTCACCAAGCTGGTGCTGCGGGAGCCTAGTCGAAGCTTTGTCACTCCCGTGTTCACGAGCGACCAGCTGAGATCGAAAGTCTTCGTCTCCGGCACCTGCAGCAGCGCCGCCACCATCACGGTGATGGGACCGCCCGAGGTGAACGCCCAGAGGGTGTTGGCGGACGACTCGCTCAGCTGGTTGAGTGCATCGAGCACATCGCTGCGAAAGCGGTTCCAAGGGCGGCTGTAGTCGGCGTCGTGCTCGCCGCTGGTCCAGCGCCCGATGGCGTCGACAAACAGCTGCTGGAACGATCGATACGGATCGGACTCCTGCGTCATCGCGGCGCGCAACGCGCCGGGCGCAGCCAGGTCGGGACGCAGCCGTGCCAGCAATTCCAGGTGATCGACTTCGTCCAGGCCGGGCAGGGTGATCGGCGATGCGACGACGCCCGCAGCCTCAAGACAAGGCAGCGCCGTCTGGCGATGGCGGGCACGCGGTCCCATCGCCACCAGGTCGGGCTTCTGCCCGCATTCGGCGAGCCATGCACCGAGCAGGGACGACTGTTGCACGCCCAGCGGCGACAACCGGTCGTAGTCCTCGGCATGGAAACTCGCCTGGCCGTGCCGTATCAGCAGCAGTTCCCGCATGCGTCAGTCCAGGCCGGCCATCAGCCGACGGCAGCGCGAGCCCATATAGCGGGCAGCGTCGCCGAAGCCGGCGAATTGCGGATTGGTGGTTTGTCCCAGTGCATAGCGACGGTAGATCTGCTGGATGATCACCATCAGGCGGAACAGTCCGAAGATCTCGTAGAAGCGCCAGCGCGAGACATCCATGCCGGTGCGTTCGCCGTAGTACGCGACGACCTGGTGACGCGTGAGCATGCCGGCTTCATGCGTGGGCTGGCGGCGGAACGACTGGAAGATCGGGTCGTCATCGGCCTGCACCCAGTAAGCCAGCGAGCTGCCCAGATCCATCAACGGATCGCCCACCGTAGCCAGCTCCCAATCCAGCACGCCGACGATATCGAGCGGGTGGTCGGCGGCAAGCACCACGTTGTCGAAGCGGAAGTCGTTGTGGATCACGCAGCTGGCGTTGTCGTGCCTGGGTTGCTGCGATTGCAGCCAGGCGATGATGTCCTCGCACGGATCGGAGCCTTCCGTTGCCGACTGCCGCCAGCGCTCGCTCCAGCCCGCCACCTGCCGCGCGATATAGCCTTCGCCTCGGCCGAATTCGCTCAAGCCCGGTTGGGCGGCGTCGACGTGGTGCAGCTCGATCAGCCGATCGATGAAGCCGAGGCACAATGTTCGCACGCCGTCGCGATCGAGTCCGAGTCCGGCCGGAAGATCGCGACGCAGGATGGTTCCCCGCAGGCGTTCCATCACGTAGAAGTCCTGGCCGATCACGCGGTCGTCGTCGCAACGCGCGAGGATCGCCGGCACGTACGGGTAGCTCGCCTTGAGCGCGGTCATGACGCGTGCTTCGCGCAGCATGTCGTGGGCGGACTTGGCCTTTGCGCCGCGCGGCGGGCGACGCAGCACGAGGTCTCGCTGCGGATAGCTCAGCAAGTAGGTGAGATTCGAGGCGCCGCCGGGAAACTGCCTTACCGTCGGCGCACCCTGCAGCCCTTCGATATGCTGCTTCAGAAAGGCGTCGACGCGAGCGATATCGAACGCGTCTTCCTCGCGCACCTCCCTGGCCTGGTCAGCGGGCGCGGTCATGCTCGATTCTCCACGGCGAGCTGGGCCTTCGCTTCGAGTTTGGCGACGACGGCGCGATGCACTTCGTCCGGACCATCGGCGAGGCGCAGCACCCGGGCATAGGCATAGAGCTGCGCCAGCGGGAAATCGTCGGTCAGGCCGGCGCCGCCGTGGATCTGGATCGCCGCATCGGCGGCCTGCTGCGCGACCATCGGTACCACCACCTTGATCTGCGAGATCAGGCTGAGCGCCGCCTTGCTGCCTCGCGTGTCCAGCGTCCAGGCGGTCTTGAGCGTGAGCAGTCGCGCCTGTTCGATCGCCATGCGCAGGTTCGCGATGATGTCGGCGTTGCCGCCCAGCTTGAGCAACGGCTGGCCGAACGCCACGCGCGATTGCGCACGTTTGCACAGCAGCGACAACGCGCGTTCGGCGGTGCCGATCGCCCGCATGCAATGGTGCACGCGACCCGGCCCCAGCCGTCCCTGGGCGATCTCGAAGCCGCGGCCGGCGCCGAGGATCACATGGGAAAGCGGCAGGCGCACGTTGGCGAAATGAAGTTCGCCGTGGCCCGAGGGCTCGTCGTAGTCGTGGAATACCGGCAGCATGCGTTCGATCTGCACGCCTGCGGCATCCAGCGGACAGACCACCATGCTGTGGCGGCGATGCGGCTCGGCCTGCGCGTCGCTCAGGCCCATGAAGATCACGAAGCGGCAATGCGGGTGGCCCAGGCCGGTGGTCCACCACTTGCGGCCGTTCAGGACGATCTCGTCGCCCTCCACCGTGGCCGTGGCGCGCATGTTGGTGGCATCGGAAGAGGCGACGTCCGGTTCGGTCATCGCGAAGCCCGAACGGATCTCGCCGCGCAGCAGCGGTTCCAGCCACTGCCGCTTTTGTTCTTCCGAACCGTAGCGATGCAGCACTTCCATGTTGCCGGTGTCCGGCGCGTTGCAGTTGAACGCCTCGGGCGCGATGAAGGAGTGCCCCATGAGCTCGGCGAGCGACGCGTACTCCACATTGCTTAGGCCGGGACCGCCGTCGAGACCGGGCAGGAACAGGTTCCACAGGCCGGCATCGCGGGCACGTGCCTTGAGCTGTTCCATCACCGGCGGCTGGCGCCATTGCCGATGGTCCGCGCCACCGACGAGTTGCGCGGCATAGACGGGCTCGGCCGGAATCACCTCATCGCGCATGAAACGTGCGAGGCGCTCGGTGAGCGCGTGGGTGCGCTCGGAGGGGGCGAAATCCATGGCGGTTCTCCTCAACTCCCGGGGAGCGTACGCCCCGGACCGCCAATTATTGAAATGAATATACTTTATGGGTTGGCATTAGCCACATGAATGGGCGTGGATGATGGAACGCGACAGTCGTATCGACCTCAACCTGTTCCGCGTGCTCGATGCGATCTATACCCAGGGCGGGGTCAGCGCGGCGGCGCGCGTGCTGCACCTGACCCAGCCGGCGGTGACGCATGCCTTGCGCCGCCTGCGCGACCAGCTGGGCGACCCGCTGTTCGTGCGCCAAGGCAACCGCCTCCTGCCCACCGACAAGGTGCGCGCGATGATGCCGGCGGTGCAGGGGCATCTGAAGGGGTTGCTGGCCAGCACGCATGCCCAGCCGAGTTTCGATCCGTCGCGCCTGCAGATGGAGTTCGTCATCGGCTTCCGCGACATCCTCGAATCGATCGCTTTGCCGGGACTGATGGCCAGCATCGGTCGCGATGCGCCCGGCGTGCGCGTGGTGAGCCGTCGCGTGGCGGCGGACGAGGTGGAGCGCGAACTTTCCACCGGCGCGCTGGATCTGGCGGTGGATCGTCCGCTGCGGGCCGGCGAACGCATCTCGCATCGACGCCTGCTGGATGAGACGCTGGTGGTGGTGATGCGGCGCGACCATCCGCTGTCGCGGCAACTGCGTCGCGCGGATTATCTCGACGCGCAGCACGTCACCGTCTCCCCGCTGGGCGAGTCGAGCGCGCTCGATGCCTTGATGGGCCAGAACGGCATGTTCCGCGAAGTGCGCATGGTGGCGCAGCATTACTTCTCTGCCTGCCAGATCGTCGCCGCCAGCGACCTGCTGCTCACCGTGCCCAAGGCCTACGCCGATCACCTGGCGCCCTTGCTGCCCATCGCATTACAGCCGTTGCCGGTGCGCATCAAGGCGATTCCCATCCTCGCCTACTGGCATGATTCCAAGGACAACGACCGGGCCCATCGCTGGTTTCGTGAACGTCTCGTCAAGTCGATCACCGTCGCCATGCAGGCGTCGTCGCAATGACTTGCGACCGACACCGTTGCGGCGCACGATGCATGCAGCAGCGCAGCGCAGAGTCTGCCAAACGCGCTGACATGACCTGAAAGGACGCGCCTGGCTCGCCACCGGGCCGTCCCCATGACGAGGTGTCTTGCATGTCCGAGCAGTCGCCAGCACCTGAGGTCGTCTACGACCCGACCGATCCGATGAACCGCAAGGAGCAGATGTTTCCGCGCCTGGACCCGTCGATGGTCCGGCGCATCGCCAGCTACGGCCAGGAGGAACTCGTGCCTACGGGCACGATGTTGTTCGAACGCGGTCAGCGCGGCGTCGACTTTTTCCTCGTGCTCGATGGCCTGGTGGAGGTCTTCGACATCGACAAGCACGGCCAGTCGAACGTCTTCACCATGTACGCCGCGCGCCAGTTCAGCGGCGAAATGAACATGTTCAACCATCGCGCCGTGATGGCCTCGGCGCGCGTGGCGATGGACAGCCGCGTGCTGCGAGTGCGCTCGGCGGATTTCCGCCGCATGGTGGCCGCGGAAGCGGACATCAGCGAGATCATCATGCGCGCCTTCATCCTGCGGCGCGTCGGCCTGATCCGCGCCGGTTTCGGCGGCGTGGTGCTGGTCGGCCCCGGTCATAGCGGCGACACCTTGCGGCTCGAGCGTTTCCTGGTGCGCAACGGTTACCCGCATCGATTGATCGACACCGAAGTGGATGCCGACGCGGAAGGCTTCATCGAATGCTTCCAGCTTCACCCCGATCAATTGCCGGTGGTGATCTGCCCCGAACGTTGCTTCCTGCAGAATCCGAGCACCTCGGAACTGGCCGATGAACTCGGTCTCACCGAAGTGATCGATCCGGACTTCGTCTACGACGTGGCCGTGGCCGGCGCCGGTCCTGCAGGGCTGGCCGCTGCCGTGTACGCCGCCTCGGAAGGTCTCACCACCATCGTGGTGGAGGGCGTGGCGCCGGGCGGGCAGGCCGGTACGTCGTCGAAGATCGAAAACTATCTGGGCTTTCCCACCGGCATTTCCGGGCAGGCCCTGGCCGGTCGCGCGCAGGCGCAGGCGCAGAAGTTCGGCGCACGGTTGGCCATCTCGCGACAGGCCTCGGCGTTGGACTGTTCGGTACATCCGTTCCGCATGCGGCTGGACGATGGCCAGACCATCCAGGCGCGCGTGGTGATCGTGGCCACCGGTGCGCGCTATCGCAAGCTGGACGTGCCCGGCTACGAACTGTTCGAGGGCGCCGGCATCCACTACGCCTGCACCGCGATGGAAGGACAGCTGTGCAAGAACGAGGAAGTGGTGGTGGTCGGCGGCGGCAATTCCGCCGGACAGGCCGCGGTGTTCCTCTCGCGCATCGCCTCGCACGTGCATGTGCTGGTGCGCTCTTCCGGCCTGGCCGCGACCATGTCCGATTACCTGGTGCGGCGCATCCAGCTGTCCTCGTCGATCACGCTGCACACGCATAGCGAGATCGTCAATCTGGAAGGGGATGGGCGCCTGAAGCAGGTGAGCTGGCGACAGCGCGAGACCGGCGAGGTGACTACGCGGCCAGTCAGCAACGTGTTCGTGATGATCGGCGCCGAACCCAACACCGACTGGCTGAAGGATTGCCTCGCGCTCGACAACAAGGGCTTCGTGCTCACCGGCCGTTGTGCGCAGGGACATTTGCTCGAATCGCCTTACGCGACCACCAAACCTGGCATCTTCGCCGTGGGCGACGTGCGTTCCGGCTCGGTCAAGCGTGTGGCATCGAGCGTGGGCGAGGGCTCGGTGGTGATCCAGGCGGTGCATGGCTATCTGGCGCCGGCGCCGGGCTGACGCCGGGCGCATTGGCTCTACACTGTGCGTTCCCCACACCAGGATGCAGCGATGACCATGGCGTCGATCCACGCGGCCGGCCGAGTACGCCACCCGTGACTGAAGTACGCGACGTCATCGCCGATGCCACGCGCACGCTCGGCGACCGCCTGGAAGCCGAGCTGCTGCTCCTGCATGTGCTGGACAAGCCGCGCAGCTGGGTGATCGCGCATGCCGACGACCGCCTCGACGAAACGCAGCTGGCGGCCTTCGCAGCGCTGGTGCAGCGTCGGGGAGAGGGCGAGCCGGTGGCCTATATCACTGGCCACCGCGGCTTCTGGACGCTGAACCTGGAAGTCACCTCGGCCACGCTGATCCCGCGTCCGGAAACCGAGTTGCTGGTGGAGCTTGCGTTGTCGCGCATGGATGCGGCGGCGCGCGTGGTCGACCTGGGCACCGGCAGCGGTGCGATTGCCCTGGCCATCGCGCGCGAGTGTCCGACGGCGCGCGTGGTAGCTACCGATGCGAGTGCCGATGCCCTCGCCGTGGCGCAGCGCAATGCCGCCAAGCACGGCATCCGCAACGTGCGCTTCGCGCAGGGCGACTGGCTCGCGCCGCTGGCTGGCGAACACTTCGACCTGGTCGTGACCAATCCGCCCTATATCGAAGCGGACGACGTGCATCTGGGGCAGGGCGACCTGCGTTTCGAACCCGCCACCGCCTTGGCCTCCGGCGCCGATGGCCTGGACGATATCCGCCGCATCGTGGCGCAGTCGCGCGATCATCTCGTGCCGGGTGGCGCGCTGTTGATGGAGCACGGATGGAACCAGGGGCCGGCCGTGCGTGCGATTCTCGAGGGTGCCGGCTACAGCGACGTGTTCACTGAACAAGATCTCGAGCAGCGCGATCGCGTCAGCGGCGGCGTCTGGCATGAACCTGTGTAGGAGCGCACCCTGTGCGTGACTGGCCAGTACGTTAGCTCACGCTCTGGCCGGTCGCGCACAGGGTGCGCTCCCACAAAAGACCGCTGCGGCGGTATGGACGTCCAAACAAAAAACGCCGCGACATGCGCGGCGTTTTCGGTAAGCCTGCATCGTTCGCTCAGGCGGTGATCTGGCTGCGCGAACCCACTTGCGGGAAGCGCGCACGGATCGCATGACGGATGCTTGGCAGGTCGAGGCCGGCCATGGTCAGCACTTCCTCGCGGCTGCCGTGCTCGAGGTATTTGTCCGGCAGGCCCAGGTGCAGGATCGGCTTGACGATGCCGTGCGCGGCCAGGCATTCGGCCACGCCGCTGCCCGCGCCACCGGCGACGGCGTTGTCTTCCAGCGTCACGAACGCATCGTGGGTACGCGCCAGCTCGAGGATCATCGCCTCGTCCAGCGGCTTCACGAAACGCATGTTGACCAGGGTGGCGTCCATTTCCGCGGCGATTTCCGTCGCCGGCGCCAGCATCGCGCCGAAGCTGAGCAGGGCCAGCCCGTGACCGCGACGGCGCAGTTCCGCCTTGCCGATCGGCAGCGTTTCCAGTTCCTGCTGCAGCGGCACGCCGGGGCCGGTACCGCGCGGGTACCGGATCGCTGCCGGACCGTGATAGTCGAAGCCGGTGCTGAGCATCATGCGGCATTCGTTTTCGTCGGCCGGCGCCATGACCACCATGTTCGGCAGGCAGCGCAGAAAGCTCAGGTCGAAACTGCCCGAGTGGGTGGCGCCGTCCGGGCCGACCACGCCGGCGCGGTCGATGGCGAAGGTCACGTCCAGGTTCTGGATCGACACGTCGTGGATCGCCTGGTCGAACGCGCGCTGCAGGAAGGTGGAGTAGATCGCCACCACCGGCTTGGCGCCTTCGCAGGCCATGCCGGCTGCCAGCGTCACCGCGTGCTGCTCGGCAATCGCCACGTCGAAATAGCGCTGCGGATATTCCTTGGAGAAACGCACCAGGCCCGAGCCTTCGCGCATCGCGGGGGTGATGCCCAGCAGGCGCTCGTCGGCGGCGGCCTGGTCGCACAGCCAGTCGCTGAAGATGTCGGTATAGGTGGGCTTGGACGGGCCGGCCTTCTTCACCAGGCCCGCCTGCGGATCGAACGGACCCACCGCGTGGTATTCGATCTGCGCCTGCTCGGCGGGCGCGTAACCCTTGCCCTTGGTGGTGATGACGTGCAGCAGCTGTGGGCCGGGCAGGTTCTTCACCGTGCGCAGCGCGGTCAGCAGCTGCGGAATATTGTGGCCGTCGATCGGGCCGGTGTAATGGAAGCCCAGTTCCTCGAACAGCGTGCTGGGCACGAACATGCCCTTGGCGTGCTCTTCCCAGCGCTTGAAGAAGCGGCCGAAGAACGACTGCTTCGGGATCGCACGCTTGGCCCGCTCGCGCAGCGCGTTCAAGCGGCGGCTGGACATCGCGCGCGCCGCCATCTTGGTCAGCGCGCCCACGTTCTCGCTGATCGACATGCCGTTGTCGTTGAACACCACCAGCATGTCCGGTTCCACGTCGCCGCCGTGGTTGAGCGCTTCGAATGCCATGCCGGCGGTCATCGCGCCGTCGCCGATCACGGCCACGACCTTGCGATGGTCGCCCTTGCGCTGCGCGGCAATGGCCATGCCGAGCGCGGCCGAGATCGAGGTGGACGAGTGGCCCACGCCGAAGGTGTCGTACTCGCTTTCCTCGCGACGCGGAAACGGTGCGAGGCCGTCCTTCTTCTTGATCGTGGTGATGCGGTCGCGACGGCCGGTGAGGATCTTGTGCGGATAGCACTGGTGCCCGACATCCCACACCAGTCGATCGTGCGGCGTGTCGAACACGTGGTGCAGGGCCACGGTCAGTTCCACCACGCCCAGGCCGGCGCCGAAATGGCCGCCGGAACTGGCCACGGCTTCGATCAGGTACTGACGCAATTCATCGGCGACGGCGGGCAGGTCTTCATCGGACACCTTGCGCAAGTCGGCCGGGGTCGCGATGGGCGCCAGATGGGGGTAGCGGGACAGGTCGTTCATCCGCGTATTGTTGGCCCAGCGGGGAGGCGGGGCAAGGGCGGTGAGGTGAAAACTTGCGGGCCGGCCCTCCACACGGCGCTGACACGGCAAGGACGAGGCTGCGGCGCAGTCATTCAGCCAGGACGGTCCCATGAGCATGAGCAAGGCTTTCCAGCGGTTCGCCGGAGCCGTCGCCCGCTATTCCGGTCGCCCGACGACCTTCGTCCTGGCGGTATTGGTGGTGGTGGCCTGGGCCGTCACCGGGCCGATGTTCCACTTCGGCGATACCTGGCAACTGGTCATCAATACCGGCACCACCATCGTGACTTTTCTGATGGTATTCCTGATCCAGAACACCCAGAACCGGGATTCGGTGGCCGTGCAGATCAAGCTGGACGAATTGATCCGCAGTTCACAGGCGCACAACGCCCTGCTCAACCTGGAGGAACTGGACGAGGTGATCCTGGAGCGGATCCGCCGCCGTTACTGCCAGCTGGCCGAGGATGCGCGCAACGAATTGCAGCGCATCGAGGACGAGGACAACCCGTTCGGCGACGAGGCCGAAACGCCTTAGAAGCGGTTCAAGTTCCCGGGGCCATCGGGTTCCCTTCACCGTCATTCCGGCGCAGGCCGGAATCCGGTGGCCCCGGTGGTAGGTTTTCGCGAGGCCCGTACATGTGGGCACTCGCGAAAATCCAGCGCACTCGCTACCGGATTGCGGCCTGCGCGGGAATGACGCTGAGGTATCAGCCGGAGTCCGATCCGGCTTTCAAACCATATGCTCGCGGCGGTCGCGCGGCAGGTGGTTGACCAGGAATTCCATCTGGTCGGCCAGGATGTTGCGGTTGGACAGGATCAGGTGCTCCACCCAGCTGGGGCGGTAGGGCACGGCCAGCAGCGGCATATTGGCCTGCTGCGGCGTGCGGTTGCTCTTGCGCAGGTTGCAGTGCAGGCAGGCGCTGACCACGTTTTCCCAGGTGTCCTTGCCGTGCTTGGAAATCGGCAGCACGTGGTCGCGGGTCAGCTCGCCGCGGCTGAAGCGTTCGCCGCAATACATGCACAGGTAGCGGTCGCGGGCGAACAGCGCCGTGTTGGTGAGTGCCGGCGAGGGATCGATCGCGTGGTCCCGGCAGTGCCCGGTGCTGGCGATGATGGGGTGCAGGTCCAGCGTGCTCTGCAGGCCGCTCAGGCGATTCTGGCCGCCGTGGACGGTGATGCAGGGGTCGCCCAGCGTCCATGCCACGGCGTCGCGAACATAGAGGCAAACCGCCTCCTGCCAGCTGATCCAGTCAAGAATTCGGCCGGCGGCGTCCAGCGACAGCACGCGGGTCGAATGAAGGTCGACAACGCGGCTAGGTACTTCCATCAGCATGCAAAACCGTCCTTCAACCCAGGGGAATGAACGTGCGGGTGCAGCAAAGATGCTTTTTGACAGCCCGAGGATAGACCAAATCCATGACAGAACACACGCAAACGGTTGTCCGAGCAGGGAAGAACCAGATTTGTCGGGTGTTCTCGGTTCGGTCCCGGCGCTGATATAGTGTCTGTTCATCAGTAGACCCGAGGCCGGGTTTGGGAGGGGGAGCCTGGGTGGCTACCCCGGCGCGGCTGGGGATGAGGTAGTCAACGTGGCTGAAGTTCTTTTCTACGAGCGTCCTGTTCCGCTCAACCGCACCCAACACAAAGACCTGCGCATCAAGCCGATCCCGAACCTCAAGTTCGCGGGCGCTGTGCATTCGGTGCCGCTGACCGGCGTGGAATTCCCCGCCGCTGCGCGCGATCTGCCGATCTTGTTTGGTGGCCTCACTGTCGAAGACGCCGGTCCGATGGCCCTGCTGGGCCTGCGCGAGAACGAGAACCTGTTCATCGACGCCAACGGCACCTGGGAAGCGAACGCCTACATCCCGGCCTTCATCCGCCGCTATCCGTTCGTGCTGGCCGAGAAGCCGGCCGGCACCGAAGGCGACGATTTCACCGTGTTCCTCGACGAAGCCTATGAAGGCTTCAGCACGGCCGAGGGCGAAGCCCTGTTCAAGGACGACGGCAGCGAGACCGAGATGCTGAACAACGCCGTGCGTTTCCTCGGCGAATTCCAGCAGCACGTGTCGCGCACGCATTGGTTCATGGAGCAGCTGCGCAAGCACAACCTGCTCGAGCCGCGCAACATCCGCCTGGAGAAGGATGGCAAGTCCATCAACCTCAACGGCCTGTTCGTGGTGAACGAAGAGCGCCTGCGTGCGCTCGACGAGAAGACCACGCACGAATTCCTGCGTGAGGGCGTGTTCGGCTGGATCTATGCGCACCTGCTGTCGCTGAGCAACATCGACCGCGTGTCGCAGCGCCTCAGCCAGCGTGAGCAGGCTGAAGCGGGCGCTCCCGCTCTGAACTGATGTTCCCGGCGTCACGGCACCGCACGGTGCCGTGACGCTGTTCCGCAACGCGCAAGGCGTTGCGGCCGGTTTGTTGCCCATGGCGACCCGCGCAAGGGTCCGCCCTCACACTGTCCACGCATGCCCCGGCGATATGCTCCGCCCGGACGGCGGCTGGTTGCCGTCGGCGATACCGTCCCCCGGCTCAAGGCAGGCATGTCCGAGCAGAACAAGCGCGTAGTGATGACCTACGTCGACGCGTTCAATCGCGGCGATCTCGATGCCGTGTGCGCGATGTTTGCGTCCGACGCCCTGATCTACGGCGCGCTGGGCTGGGGTGGCCTCGACACGGCGCGTCCGATGTGGGAACAGCTGATGCGCTGCTTCCAGTTGAGTCTCGAAGTGGACGCCGTGGTGGCCGAAGGCGACACCGTGGTGGTGCGTTACACCGAGCGCGGCCGTTCGGTGCAATCGTTCCGCGACGGCCCGGTCACCGGCAAGGACTACGAAGTTCAGGCGATGGAATGGTTCGTGGTGAAGGAAGGCCATATCGAGCGGCGCTGGGGTGTGCGCGACACCGCGTCGATGTTTCGCCAGATGGCCTTGCCGTTGCCTTAGCCGCGGCTCACTTGTCGTAGGTCAGGCTGGGCCGCCAATCGCCGCCACGCCCTTCGGGCAGGCAATCGAGCAGGTTCCACAGCGGCCAGATCGGGTCGACGTGACGCGGATCCTGCCCGGCTTCCGGCGGCACGAACATCAGCTCGCTGCACCAGGTGTGATGGATCTGCCCGTCGCGTTTGAGAAACACGTTGAGCGCCGGCATCTGCCGACCCTCGGCGGTTTCGCCCTGGTAATCGGCGTTGTACGTGGTGTGTTCGGACGACAGCAGATGCAGCTGCCGCCAGCCGCGTTGCTGCGCGAAACGGCGGATGCGCTGGATCGGCGATTTGGCCACCACGGCCACGTTGGCGCGCTGACGCAGATGCGGCATCTCGCCATCGAGCGCATCGAGAATCGACGAGCACGACGGGCACGGCGCAGACATCGCCGGCCCGAACATGTAGCTGTAGACCACCAGCGTGTCCTTGCCGTCGGCGAACAGTTCCGACAGGCGCGTCTTGCGCGCGACGCCAGTGGTCAGCGGCGTGTCGCCTTCGTCGTCGAATTCGTAATCCACGGGAATCGCGCCGCCCAGCGGCAACGCGCGCCGCAAGGCGGCGGTGGCTTCGGTCTGGCGCCGCAATTCGATTTCCGCCTGCAACAGCCGGTCGCGTGCGACGCGATAGGCGTGGCTTTCGCCGGGAAATCGAACCGTGTGCAGTGGATCGTTCATGACGGACTCCCGACTCAGCGGACAGGTTTGGCCAGGCGCAGCAGGTCAAGCGCGTAGCCAGCGCTCTCATACACGGCGCGGGCGCGCTCGTTGCCCGGAAAAACCGCCAGCGTCATCAGCTGGCAACGATGTTCGCGCGCCCAGTTCTCGGCGTGCTCCAGCAGCACGCGGCCGACGCCGCGACCTTCGTGCTGCGGCGCCACGGCAATGTCGGAGATGTGGCAATTGCTGCGGCCGGTGAAATAGTCCTGGGTCTTCTGCAGGTGGATGAAACCGACCGGCTCGCCGTCGTCGTCCTCGGCCACGAACAGGAAACTGTTGGCGGGTTGTTCGTCCAGATGGCGGCTGAGGTCTTTGCGGATGCCTTCGATGCATTCGTGGCGGCGCCGCCACGGCGGCAAGCTGAAGTCCACGAAGCGGGGCACCAGGCCGAGGATGAAGTCGTCATCGTCCTCGGCCAGGCGGATCAGATAGGTGGCGTCACTCATGCGGGTGCAACCGGCAGCGAGAGAAGTGCGTCGTTTCTACACCCAGCCGCGTGGAGACGGTAGTCCCGAAAGCGTGAAAAACCCCTTTGTATACGGGAGGTATATGTGGGAGCGCGCTTGTGCGCGACAGGCCTTCCCGCAGGGTCTGTCGCGCACGAGTGCGCTTCCGCAGAAAAGCTCCTCACAAAGTGCACGCCCACAAAAAAAGGCCCCTCCATCGCGGAGGGGCCTTGTGAGAGCACTACATCAAGCGATGGCGGGGATCGTATCCACGCCCGCCTCGATGGCGGCCTTGTGGGTGAGGCTGCGCGGCAGCAGGCGGGCGAAGTAGAACGCGGCGGTGTCGCGCTTGGCCTGCTTGAACGCTTCCTGCTGGCTGCTGTTGGCCAGCGCGGCGACGCCGCGTGCCGACATGTAGGCCAGGGCGATGTAGCCGGAGTAGTAGAGGTAATCCATCGCCGCGGCGCCCAGTTCCTCCGGGTTGGCCTGCACGCGCTGGGCGAGCGTGGTGGTGAGCTCGGCCCATTCCTTGGCGTACCTGGCGAGCGGGCCGATCAGTCCGGCCAGCGCGGCGTCCTGCGCATGCTGCTGGCAGAAGGCCTGGATTTCCTGCAGGAACAGCTTGAAGCCGGCGCCCTGCAGCTGGAGGATCTTGCGGCCCAGCAGGTCGGCCGCCTGGATGCCGGTGGTGCCTTCGTACAGCGTGATGATGCGGGCATCGCGCACGAACTGCTCCACGCCGTTCTCGGCGATGTAGCCGTGGCCGCCGTAGACCTGCAGCGCTTCCTTGGTGCACTCCTGCGCCAGCTCGGTCACCACGCCCTTGGCGATCGGGATCAGGAACGCGACCAGGTCGCTGGCCTGCTTGCGGGTGGCTTCGTCGGCGCCGCGCGCTTCCACGTCGGTCTGCAGCGCGGTGTACAGCAGCAGGGCGCGCGAGGCTTCCACGATGGCCCGCTGGGTCAGCAGCATGCGGCGCACATCCGGCTGCACCATCAGGTTGTCGGCCGGCTTCTGCGGGAACTTCGGACCCGACAGCGAGCGGCCCTGCAGGCGCTCGCGTGCGTAGTTCAAGCTGTTCTGCAGCGCGCGCTCGGACAGCGCCAGGCCCTGCACGCCCACGCCCAGGCGTGCGGCATTCATCATGGTGAACATGGCGGCCAGGCCCTTGTGCGGCGCGCCGATCAGGTAACCCTCGGCGGCGTCGAAGTTCATCACGCAGGTAGCCGAACCGCGCAGGCCCATCTTGTGCTCGATGGCACCGGCGGCGACCGCGTTGCGCTCGCCCAGCGAACCATCGGCGTTCACCTTGAACTTGGGCACGATGAACATCGAAATGCCGCGGCTGCCAGCCGGCGCGTCGGGCAGGCGGGCGAGCACGAGGTGGATGATGTTCTCGGCCAGGTCATGCTCGCCGGCGCTGATGAAGATCTTGGTGCCGGTGATCTTGTAGCTGCCGTTCTCGCCCGGTTCGGCGCGGGTCTTGAGCAAGCCCAGGTCGGAACCCGCCTGCGGCTCGGTCAGGCACATGGTGCCGGTCCAGCGGCCTTCCACGATGGGCTTCAGGTAGGTGGTCTGTTGCGCCTCGGTGCCGTGCACTTCCATCGCGTGGCAGGCGCCCTCGGACAACAGCGGATACAGGCTCCACGCCAGGTTGCCCGACTGGAAGATCTCGGTGGTGGCGGTGCCCATCACGTTCGGCAGCGCCTGGCCGCCGAAGTGCTCGGCCTGGGTCAGGCCGGTCCAGCCGCCTTCGGCGAACGCCTTGAACGCTTCCTTGAAGCCCTTGGGCGTGGTCACGGCATGCGTGGCCTTGTCGAAGCGGCAGCCTTCCTCATCGCCGCTGGCGTTGACCGGAGCCAGCACGGCTTCGCTCAGGCGACCGGCTTCCTCGAGCACGGCGTCCAACAGGTCGCGCGTGTGGCCTTCGCCACCCTGCAGCTTGGTCAGCACGGCTTCTGCGCCGAGCACGTCGAAGAGGGTGTAACGCTGGTCGTCGAGGGGGGCCTTGTAGATCGTCATGGCGATGTTCCTTCGTGGGTCATGCAAGCGCTGAGATCAGCGCCAGGTATTGGGGATTCCCGGCACCGGCGACAGCCAGTCATTGCCGTGGAAACTGAAATCGCGGTTGTCCTTTTCCTGCTCCGGCTTGGCGTTGGCCGTCCCGGTCACGTTGTACGGCACGCTGCCCGCGCTGCCCTTGACGGCGGCGGCCTTGAGCGCGGCGCTCATCTCGGGCGTGGGCAGCAGGTCGAGCTGGGTGACGTCGGCGGCGAACGGAGGGATGTCGAGATCGAAGCGGGCATGCAGGCGCACCGGCACGAGTTCGGCGATCTGCAGCTGGCCGTCGAGCGAGTGGAAGTCCATCGAGCCGTAGCTGTTGTTCTGGATGCGCAGGGTCAGGCGCCACTGGCCGTCGGGCCGGGTGGCCATCTCCTGGATGCTCACGGTCGGCGGAAACACGCTCTTCTTCGGCGGCCCGCAAGCCACCAGACCCACTACCAGCACGAGCAGCGCCACACAGCCGAGCAGTCGTTTCATGGAAGGCACCTCAAACGATTGTTTGAATCTTAGCAGGAGCACCTCGGCCTCTGTCCATGGCTGCCTGCGTGGAAATTGATCTCAGGCCGAGTGCGATGACGCCTTGACGGGCGATGCGCGTACCGGCAGGAGGTTCCCATTGCGCAACGCAGCAGGCATCATCGCGAGTTCATCCCTCACCACACGCTGCCCATGACCCGACGTATCGTTGCCCGCCGCTCTCCCATCCATGGCAATGGCGTGTTCGCCGTGGCCCCGATCAAGAAGGGCGAGGAAATCGTCGAATACAAGGGCACCCTGATGAGCCACGCCGAGGCCGATGTGCTGTACGGCGATGGCGGTGAAACCGGGCATACCTTCCTGTTCACGCTAAACGACGACTTCCTGATCGATGCCAATCGCAAGGGCAATACGGCGCGCTGGATCAATCACAGCTGCGACCCGAACTGCCAGGCGGTGATCGAAGAGAGCGCGAACGGCAATCCGCGCAAGGATCGCGTGCTGATCGAAGCGATCCGCAACATCAAGCCCGGCGAAGAGCTGACCTACGACTACGGCATCACGCTGGACGTGCCGCACACCGCGCGCCTGAAGAAGCTGTGGCAGTGCCTGTGCGGTTCGCCCAAGTGCAGCGGCACGTTGTTGAAGGGCAAGCGCTGAGTTTCAGTTCGCGGAAAAACTGTAGGAGCGCACCCTGTGCGCGACCGCGGCCTGTCAGTACATCTCAATCATCGCTTTTCGTTGCTTCGTCCGGCGTCCATGGGGCGCCGGTCGCGCACAGGGTGCGCTCCTACAGAGATAGCCGGCATCTTCGTCAGCTGTCCTCGGGATAATCGATCCCGGTCAGCTCGATGACCACATCGCCCGCCGGCCGCTGCCAGGTCACCTCGTCACCCACCCGTGCGCCGAGCAGGGCCTTGGCCAGCGGTGAGACGTAACTCACCAGACCGTGCTCCACGTCGGCCTCGTCCTCGCCGACGATGCGGTAGCGCGCTTCGCCTTCCTCGCTGTCCACCGTCACCGCGGCGCCGAACGCCACGCGGTCACGCGGCTGCTGAGCCGGTTCGATCTCGATGGCGCTGCCGACGCGGGTGGTGAGCCAGCGCAGTTCGCGTTCCACCTCGGCGAGTTCGCGTTGTTGCGGCAAAGTATCGGCGGCGGCGCGCAGGGTGTCGCGTCGTTCGCGCAGCGCGACGAGGCGCGCACGCAGCTGCGCCAGTCCGCGCGGCGTCACGTAGTTGGGGTGTTCGCTCAGCGGGATCTCCGGCAGCCGTTCGCCGACGGATTCGTCCGCATCCTTCACGAAGGAGCGGCTCATCGCATGCCTCCAGCGCCGCCAGTGTCGGCGCGTTTCCATTATTCACATGCGGCGTGATGGCGGCGCCTCAAGGGTGCGCGTCGGCATGGCACCACAGCGGCCGCGCCCATGACGGCGGGCCGCCGGTCAGTCCTCGTCCAGATGCGGTTTCCAGGCCTCGGCCAGTTGCTTCTGCACCGGCGGAGGCACCGGTTCGTAGTGACTGAGATCGAGGCTGTAGCGGCCGCGGCCACCGGTCATCGCCTTCAGTTCGGTGGGATAGTCGGTGAGTTCGGCCAGCGGCGCCTGCGCCTTGATCACCAGCTCGCCGCCACGCAGCGAATCGGTGCCCATGATGCGCGCGCGCTTGCCCGCGAGCCCGCCGGTGACGTCGCCCACGTTCGCTTCGGGAATCGCCACTTCCACGTCCACGATGGGCTCCAGCACGATCGGCCGCGCCTTGCCGACCGCATCCAGGAACGCTTTTTTTCCGGCACTGATGAAGGCCACTTCCTTGGAGTCGACCGGATGGTACTTGCCGTCGTAGACGGTGACGCGCACGTCCTGAATCGGATAACCGGCCACGGCGCCGGCTTCCAGCGCCTGCCGTACGCCTTTCTCGATCGCCGGCAGGAACTGTCCCGGAATCACGCCGCCCTTGACCGCGTCGACGAACTCGAACCCAGCGCCGCGATCGAGCGGTTCGACGCGAAGGAACACCTCGCCGAACTGTCCCGCGCCGCCGGTCTGCTTCTTGTGGCGATGATGGCCTTCCGCACGTCCGGCAATGGTCTCGCGATAGGCAATGCGCGGCGGGTGGGTGGTCACTTCCACGCTGTAGCGGTCCTTCATGCGCTCCAGCATGATTTTCAGGTGCAGATCCGAGAGCCCGCGCACCACCGTCTCGTTGAGTTCCTTGTGATGCTCGACGCGGAAGCAGGGGTCTTCCTCGGCGAGGCGGCCGATCGCCTGCGAGAGTTTCTGTTCCTGTCCCTTGTGCTTGGGCTCCAGCGCCAGGCCGAACATCGGTTGCGGAAAACGGATCGGTGCCAGGTGGATGCGGTCTTCCTCGTGCGAGTCGTGCAGCACCGCGTCGAAATGGATTTCCTCCACTTTCGCCACCGCCACGATGTCGCCGGGAATGGCCTGGTCGATTTCCTCGTGCGTCTTGCCGCGCAGGCGGAACAGGTGTCCCACCTTGAACGGTTTCTTGTTGTCGTCGATGAACAACTGCGTATCGCGCTTCACCGTGCCTTGCCAGACGCGGAACACGCCGAGCTTGCCGACGAAGGGATCGTTGACGATCTTGAACACGTCGGCGATCACGTGTTGCTTGGGATCGGCATTGACGGTGATCGCCTCGTCCTCGCCATTGAGGAACGGCGGTGCGTTGCCTTCGGCCGGATTGGGCAGCAGGCGTTCGGCCAGTTCCAGGAATTCCTTGACGCCGGCGCCGGTGCGCGCGCTGACGAAGCAGATCGGTATGAGGTGGCCTTCGCGCAGGCATTGCTCGAAGGCATCGTGCAATTCGGCCGGCGTGAGGTCGCCTTCGCCGGAGTCGAGGTAATGCCCCATCACCGTTTCGTTGATCTCCACCACCTGGTCGAGGATGCGCTGGTGCGCGTCGGCCAGCGAGGAGAAATCGGTGGCTCCTTCGCTGTGGAAAAAGCAGTCGAGCACTTTCGTGCCGCCCTCGGCAGGCAGGTTCACCGGCAGGCATTGGGTGCCGAATTCCTCGCGCAGCGCCTCGACCAGGGGACCCAGCCGGGCCACGTCGCAATCGATCTTGTTGATCACCAGCACGCGCGCGAGCCGGCGTTCGGCGGCGCGTTCCATGATGCGGCGGGTGCCGTACTCGATGCCGTTGCTGGCGTTGACCACGATGGCCGCGGTCTCCACGGCGGCGAAGGCGGACAAGGTGGGGCCGCGGAAATCGGCGTAGCCCGCCGTGTCGATGAGGTTGATGTGGCAGTGGCCGAACGGAATGCCGGCGATGGCGGTGTCGATCGAATGGCCGCGCGCCTTTTCCTGTTCGTCGGTATCGGACTGGGTGGTGCCGCGCTCCACCGACCCTTGGGTCTGGATGACGCCGCCCGCGTGCAACAGGGCTTCGAACAGCGTGGTCTTGCCGACGCCGGCGTGACCGGCGAGTGCGATGTTGCGGATGTTTTCCGTGTTGTACGACACGATGCGACCCTCCCATGGCTGGGCGCGGGTTCGTGCCGACGTGACCTGCGGCGCCGCACGAAGCCGCGCAAGCGGCTGACGATGGCGGGCCGTCATGGTCGTCCAGGCGTGCAGGACGCGGGGGCGGTCATGGCGGGTACGGCCGGGTGGCCGTCTGTCTAGGTTTTCGCCAATGCGCGCCCGGGTCAAGTTGCAGTGCGATGAGGGCGGTGGAATCGGCGCGGGAACCCTTGGCGCTTCCACGGGTCTCCACCCTGCCTGGCCGGCCCGGAGCGGCGGCCGGCTTTCCCCGTATGTCGAACGAGAATCCCATCGAGCACACCGAGCAGGTCGAACACCATCGCTGGACGTCGCCGGATCCGCATTCGCGCGGGCTGACGCCTCTCGATGGACCCACGCGCGCAATGCTGCACCAGCTGCGCTGGCGAAAGGCACCGCCCAACCGCGGGCGTCGCTGGCTGGCCCTGGGCATCGTGCTGGCCTTGCACGTCTTTTTCGGCTGGCTCACCTGGCATGAAATGCAATTGAAGAAAGCGGCGGAACGGGCCGAGGAGCAACGCACCGGTGCGCTGCAGGTGCGGCTGATTCCGCGAGCGGTGACGCCCGCCGGACCGGCGGCCCCGCCCGAGTTGCTGCCTCCGCCGCCACCGGAGCCCGCGCCGCCGCCGCGCCCGGTGAACAAGCCGGTCGTGCATGAAGCACCGGCGAAGAACGCCATGACCGTCAGTCTTCCGCCGGAACCGCCAGCGCCGGCCACCTCCAGTCCGCCTTCGCCGCAGCCGGACCTCTACAACGACGCCGGCCAGGAGGTACTTCCCGCCACCGCCAGTACGGCGCAGCCTGCGCCGGAAGCGGGCTACGTGCAGAAAATGCCGCAGGGCGATTCGAACATCATGCAGCACACCACCAGCGTGCCCTACAAAGCCACGCGCTTCGAGAAGGACTGGCAGAAGGGCGGTGGCAGCTCGGTCGACGACGCGCTGAAGAAAGGCGTGGACAAGAGCACTGTCTCGCACACTTTCCACATCGCTCCCGGCGTACGCATCCACTGTTCCGTTTCGCTGCTGGCGTTGGGCGGCGGCTGCGGTGGCGATCCGCCGCCACCGCCACCGTCCAACGACGGCGACATGCGCATGAACATGGCCCCGGCCAACCAGCTGGCGCCCGGTTCGCCGCCGCCCAAGACGGTGAGCGTGGAAGAGTGCATCGCCATCTATCGCGCCGAGAAGCCGCTGCCGTATGGCTGTCCGGTCGATACGCCCACGCGTTCGGTTGACGCCGAGATGCAGGAACGGGCCGCGCATCCCGCGAAGCAGGACGGCCATTGAGGCGTGCGCGCGAAGTACTTTTCAGAACCTCATCGGTGCCCGTTACACTTCCCCCATGGAGAGGGAATCCGCGGGCCGGCTGACAGTGACGCTTCCATCGCCCAAGTCGGCGGCGGAGGGTGCGGCCGTCTATCGTCGGCGCCGCGCCGAGCGGCCACGCGATCGCTGGCTGCGCATCGTGGCGCTGGTCGGCGCGCTGTTCGTGCACCTCGCTTTCCTGGTCGGCATCATCCTGGGTCCGGCCTACGAACTCGATGAGCCCAACGACGAGACGCCGCCGCTGGTCGTGCGCCTGATCGAGAAGCCCAAGGAAGAACCCCCGCCGCCACCGCCGGTGCGCGGTACGCCGCCCAAGCAGGTCGGGCCGGTGCACAAGGGCAATGCGAGCAACGCACCGCGCACGGCGCGGCAGAGTCGCTCCTCCACGCGCACCAACAACGAGCTGACGCCGGTCACGGTACCGGCGCTGCAGACCCCGGTGGTCACCGACGTACCCAGGTCCGCGGCGCCCAAGCCGGAAATCACCGCCGCGCCGCTTCCGCCAGTGACGCTGCCCAAACCCGCACCCGCCGAACAACTGCAACCCGTGGTCGCCGCCGCGGAGCCGCCGCAGGTGACCCTGGAGACGCCGGCCGTCGATAAGCCCGCGCCACCGAAGTTCCAGCCCGAACCCATTCGCAAGCCGCAGGCGGAAGGCAACCAGCCGGTGCAGCCGCCGGCGTCGCTGGCCGTTGTGGAGGTGCCGCCGCAATCCGCGCCGGTGGTGACGCCGCCCAGCATCGCGATGGACAAGGCCGTGCCCGCGATCGCGCCGCCCAGCATCGCGCCGGTGCCACGCCCCGAGGCGCCGGCATCGCCACCCGAGCCGGAGCTTCAGTCCGTACCCTTGCCGGCGCAGGCCGCCCCCACCGTGAACCTGCAGCCGCAGGACCATCCGGTGGCCCCGGTGGTGCCGCGCGAACAGCCGAGCATCCAATCGCCGGCCATCCGTGTCGCGGAAGAGCCGCAACTGGAAGCCGTGCCATTACCGCCCAATCCGCAGCCATCGCTGGAGCGCCCGCAGGCGCCGCGCCTGGAAGTGGCGGCGCCCAAGGCGATCGCGCTGGACAACGCACCATCGATCGAACGGCCGCAGTTGTCCGAGACGCCCTCGGAAGCGACGCCCACCCAGAACGCAGCGCCCTCGTCGGCAGCCAGCGCGTCGACGCAAAGCGCCGCCAGCGCGGCGTCGAACACGGCCAGCAGCGAGTCGAACCCCTCGTCCAGCGAGAGCGGCGAAAGCAGTGCGCCGAACGCCACGCCGCAGGGCAGCCGCACCGGCTCGCCCGGCCAGGCCAATGGCGTGAACCAATCGCCGAATGTGGCCGGCGGCAAGGGGCTCAACCTCTCGTTGCCGCCCGGTCAGGGCAACGGCACGAGCCAGGGCAAGGGCGACAAGGAAGGGAAGGGCGGGCAGGAAGGCGTCGTCGGCACCTACGTGCAGCTCAAGCCGCACGGCAATACTGAAGTGATGTCGCATGGCACGCCCAACATCGGCTATGCGCCGACGCGATTCGAAAAGGACTGGACACCCGAGGGCGAAAGCTCGATCGACACCGCGCTGCGTCACGCGGTGGAAAAGACCACCATGCGCCACACCTTCCATCTGCCCCGCGGCGTGCGCGTGGAATGCGTGGTGATGCCGCTGTTGCCGATGGCCCTGTTCGGTTGCGGCAGCGGCGATCCGCCGCCGCAGCCGGTGGACGATGTGGTCTACGAGCGGATGAAGCTGGCGCCGACCAATCCGCTGGTGCCGCCCGCGCCCGTCACTGCCGCGCCTGCGGTGGCCACGGTGAAGCTCGACAACAGCGCCGAGTGCGCCGCCGCGCGCGTGGCCGGTGGCCCGATGCCGCCGAACTGCCCTGCGGACGTGACCCTTCCCACCGGCCCCGCGCGCAGTAGCAGTAGCTGGATTCCGGCGAGCGATCAGTTCCACTGAGCCGACCGGCAACGCCGCCAGGTGTCTGCGTGGGTGCCGTCACCCACGCAGTCTTTGTCCCGCTCAGCGCAGGATGCCGTCGGTCTTGAGTTTCGGGATCAGCGTCTGTGCCAGTTCGGTGGTGGCCTTGGGAATGTTGTTGCTGCCGATGCCTTCGGTGGTCACCGTCCACACCAGTTTTTCCGTGCGCGGATCCCACACGCTGGTCTCCAGCGTTACCACGTCGTATTGCTGCACGTCGGGTACCGAGGCCCACGCGCCGCCGTACCAACCGTAGAAGCCGCCGTACATCGGCCCGCTGGGCGTCACGCTCACACGCTGCTCCACGCGCTGCACGCGGGTCACCAGCACGGCTTGTGCGCCGCTGGATTTGACCAGGTCGCGCAGTCCGATCGCGCCGGTGGTGCCCGCGGGAATCTGCGTATAGCTGGGTGCGGCCTGGATGCCTGCCGCCTGCAGCTGCTGCGAGAAGGTGTCTTCGAAGATGTGGCGCATCGCGTCGCTGCGCGAAATGCCCACCACCACTACATGGGATGCCGGCGGTCCCGGCCACGACGGATCGCGCCACTGGTTGGTGATGCTGATGGTGGAACACGCACTCAGCACGAGGCCGGCAACGATGACGAGCAGACGCAACGCTTTCATGGCGATGGCTCCTGGTGAAAGGCCCACCCCGACGGGTGGGGGCAGCGCGATTGTGCGGCGGCGATCGTGCAGACTTCGCGATAACCGCTGCACGCCTTCTTCATCGGATCAGGGCGACGGCCGCAACAGCGAGCCGAAGGTGAGGTAGACCGAGTTGTGGCCGCCCTGGGCATAGCCGTAGCCCAGGAACAGCGGCCCCAGCGGCGTCTGGATGCCCAGGAACAGGCTGCTCGCATAGATCAGCGAATCGAGCCGCACCTGGCTCTTGCTCTGCCAGGTATTACCCGCTTCCAGGCTGGCGCCGATGTAGATGGGCGTGGAGAACAGCGCATCCATCTTGCCGGTGCGCCGGTACAGCACCGCGCGCGCCAACGCCGACTGGTTGCCGTTCAACGAACGCTCGGGGTAACCGGACAGATCGAGGAAGCCACCCAGAAAGCCCTGGGTCTCGAAGAAATTCTCGTTGTTGAGCGTGCTGGACGCGCGCAGGCCCAGCAGCAGGTGATATCGGCTGTCGGCCATGCCGAAGTCCGGCACCCAATCGGCATTGAGCTTGACCACATCCGCATTCACGTTGCCGCCCAGCCACGGCCGGTACCACTCGTAGTCGAGGTTGATATGCGCGCCGCGCGAGGGGAATTGCGCGTTGTCGAGGCTGTCCCAGTCGATGCCGACCTTGGCCATCGAGTATTCGGCCGTCTGGCTGGGTGGAAATTCGGTGGGGCTGCCAATGCGCAGGTCGCCGCTGTCGCGCCCGCGCTGGAAGGCGGTGAGCACACGCCAATAGGTCGAGGGCGACCAACCGGTCTCGACGCCCAGGTAACGACGCTTGATGCGGTACTCGGCCAGCTGCCGATCGCCGTCGCTGGTGAATACCGGGTAGTCCTCGTTGCGCAGCAGCGCATAAGGCATCACATAGCCGCCCGCGCCTTGCCAGAACGGCTGGTAGAACTCGGTGGCGGCGCCGCCGATGCGGCCGGCCCACAGGGTGCTGCGCCATTCCGCGCCGAGCGTGTTGATATTGGTGGCGGTGATCTCGCCGGAGAGGAGGTATTCGCTGCGACCGGCAAAATCGTCGTCCAACTCGAAACCGATCTTGCCGTAGACCGGTCCCCACGGCTTGTCGCGCGGAATGATCAGCAAGCCGCGATCGTTGCCCTGCTGCTGCAGGCGATAGTCGATCTGTTGGTAATTGCCGCGCCCGTAGATGCTGCCGATCTGCTCTTCCAGCTTCTTCGGATCGAACGGCTCGCCCACGTCCTTGGCCAGGCGCTGATCGACGAACTCCGCCGTGTCCGTGTGTTTGGCATCGACCTTGAGGAAGGCCACCAGCCCTGGATCGAACTGGCGCTGGCGATGCTGGGCTTCGAACTGCGCCCACTCATCCGGGGTGACCGACAGGGCCTTCAGCCGGGGCAGCGCCGCTTCCGCGGCCGCACGGCCGATGGCGATCGCCTCGGGGCCGCGGTTGAACTCGGCTGCGGTGATGTTGCCGAGCGGCGGCGTGATCAGGATGTCGTTCGGCCCGAGCGTGGCGAGCTGGCGCTGGGTCTTTTCCTCCATCAACGCACTCACCATCTGGTTGAGCACGGCTACGGGATTGCTCAACTCCTCGCGCACCGCCAGCGGCGAGCCCACGTTCACCACGATCAACTGGGTGGCACCCATGCTGCGCGCCACGTCCATCGGAACGTTGTCCATCAAGCCGCCGTCGACCAGCAACTGATCGTCCACGTTGGTGGGCGCGAAGGCACCGGGCACCGACATGCTGGAGCGGATCGACAAGGCCAGGTCGCCCGAACCGAACACCACCGGCTTGCCCGCCACGATGTCGGTGGCCACCGCGCGGAACGGAATCGACAACTGGTCGAAGTCGTGCACGTCCCAGGTGGAAATCAGCAGGCGGCGCAACAACAGCAGCAGCTTCTGTCCTTGCACCACGCCGGCCGGCGTGATGATGCGCCCCTTCTTGTAGCCCACCTCGAAATTGAGCAGATAGCGGTAGTCCGCATCCTTTCGGCGCATCGGCATTTCACCGCGTGCGGGGTTGTCGGAGAACAGGTCGTTCCAGTCCAGCGTGGTGATGATCTGGTGCATTTCCTGCGGCGAATAACCCGCCGCATACATGCCGCCCACGATCGAACCCATGCTGGTGCCGGAAATGCGACAGACGGGAATGTGCTCGCGTTCGAGCACTTCGAGCACGCCGATGTGCGCGGCGCCGCGTGCGCCACCGCCGCCGAGCACGAGACCGATGCATCGTGCCGGTGCCGGCGCGGACTGCGCCCAGGCCGGCATGACGACGCACAGGCACAGCAAGGCGATCAACGCGAACCAACGGTGCATTCCCACCCCCGCGCAAGAAAACGGCGTTACTTGAAGTAGCGCCGGTTCAGGGCATCCTAAGGCAGAACGAAAGGCTGCGCGTCCGTGAAATTACTCAAATCCCCGGGGCAGAATGCCCCAGATTTGTACACGCATTCCTCACAAAGCTGTCTGCACATCCGGGCCTTGCCCGATGTGCGGGGCAGGGCCTGCGCCCTGCCGGTTACAGCATGCGCAGCATTTCCTTCAGCAGCGGCAAACGACGCACGCGCACGGCGCTGACCCGGAACACCGCATTGGCCAGCGCCGGTGCCGCCGTAGGCATGCCCAGGAAGCTTGCGCCGGTGGGATCGCGGTCGCCGGGCACGATGATCACTTCGGTGGTATCCGGCAGCTGCGCCATGCTAGCCAGCGGATAGTCCTTCCAGCCGCGCTGCTGCACTTCGCTGTCCTTGTAGCTCACCGACAGGTTCAGTGCGGTGGAGAGCGCATCGAGCGTGGCGCCGGCGACCTGGCCTTCGAGGCCGGTCGGGTTGATCACGCGGCCCACGTCGACCGCGCACACGACGCGTTCGATGTTGAGCTTGTTGCCCTGCAGCGATGTTTCCACCGCATGTGCCACGTACGCACCATCGACGTGCCAGCAGGCGATGCCCAGGCCATTCACCGTGCGCAACCAGTTCTTCCACTCGATGCGGTCGGCGACCAGCTTGAGCACGTTGATCAGGCGCGCGGTATCGAGCGTGCGACCGTCGCCCAGCGGGATCTGGCGCGGTTCGCCGAGCAGGCGCAGGCGCGTGACCAGCGGATCTTCCTTCAGCGACTGCGCGATTTCATCGACGAAGCTTTCGACGGCGAACGCGTTGTTGACGTGCGGCATGCCGCGCGAGGGGCCGCGCAACATCGCCGACGGCAGCGAATACCAGTCGTTGCGCAGGTTCGGCACCAGGCCGGCCGGCAACTGGTGGGCATCCACTTCGGACGTCCACAGGCGATTGTCGGGAACGCCGCGCATGGCCAGTGCCGACGCACTGGCCATGCGCTGATTCCAGCTGGTGACCTGCCGCTTGCCGTCGAGCGTGGCGCTGAACTTGTGCACCGTGGCCGAGCGGTAGTAGTCCTGCGTCATGTCCTCGTCGCGCGTCCACATCAGCTTGACCGGCTTTTCGACCGCCTTGGCGAGCATCACGGCTTCGGCCACATAATCGTGGTCCAGGCGACGGCCGTAGCCACCGCCGACGCGCGGCACGCGGATCTCGATCTGCGCCGGCGCGAGGCCGGTGAGTCGCTGCACCACTTTCCACGCCTGCTGCGGTGCCTGCGTGGGCACCACGAGCACGGCAGCGTCCTTGTCGATCCGCGCCAGGCAGTTCATCGGCTCGGGCGTGGCATGGGCCAGCCACGGTTGCACATAGGTCGCCTCGACGCGGCGAGCGGCTTTCCTGGCGACCGCATCGACATCGCCGTCGTTGCGCACGCGCATCGCGGGCTGGGCGTTCTTGTCGTTGACGACGTCGGCGGCCTGCTGCTCGAACCAGGCGCTGCTTTCGCTCTGCGCGCCGGCCTTCCACTGCAGCTTGAGCTTGGCGCGGCCCTGCAGCGCGGCCCAGGTGTTTTCCGCCAGCACGGCGACGGCCGGCGAGCGCACGGTCTGGCCGAGCGGAATGCCCGCCTCGGGTTTGATCTGCAGCACCTTCACCACGCCCTTCACTTTCAAGGTTTCGGTGGTGTCGAGGCTTTCCACGCTGCCGTCGGGCCAGGGGCAATGCGACAACACGGCAATCAGTGCTTCGGCGGTGTAGCTGTCGAGTGCGTACGGCGCCTGGCCGGTGACGATGGCGCGCGCATCGATATCGCCTGCGCCTTGGCCGATCAGCGTGTAATGCTCCGGCGACTTGGGCGGCACAGGCGTAGTGGGCGGCGCGATCTTGGCGGCGGCATCGGCCAGCGAACCATAGCCGAAGCGGCGGCCGTCCGGAGCGACGACGCTGCCTTCTTCGCACCGCAGGCGATCAGCGGGAACGCCAAGGCGACGCGCCGCGGCCTGCATCAGCAGCCAGCGTGCGAGTGCGCCGGCGCCGCGAAGATCGGCCCATGCCGCGGGAATGGAATCGCCCAGGCCACTGGTCTGATGGCCGTAGATCCAGCGCGGCTGGCCGTTGTCGTCTTCCACCCCAAGGCCGAGCGAAACCACGCTGACCCGCGTCCAGTCCGCATCGAGTTCGTCGGCGATGATGCGAGCGAGCGAGGTGGAGGTGCCCGTGCCGGTATCCGGATCGCGCACGCCGATCACGATGTTGCCGTCCGCATCGATGCGCACATAGGCGCCCAGGCCGTACAGCGTGTCGCCCAGCATGGCGGCGGGCACCGGCGCGTCGGCGGCGTCGACGGCATCCACGAAGGGAATGCCCACGATCAACGCGCCGGCCGTGCCCGCGAGCACCTTGAGGAAACGGCGACGCGAAAGCGGCACGGTGTTGTCGTTCGCGTGGCTCATGCGTGGGCTCCCTTGGCGACGCGCTTGATGGCGCGGCGCACACGGGTCTGGCAGCCGCAGCGGCAGAGGTTGGGCAACAGGTCGATGTCGTTGTCGCTCGGTTGCGAGTGACGATTGAGCAGATCGAGCGAAGCCATCAGCCAGCCGGGCGTGCAATAGCCGCAGCCGATGGCGTCTTCGTCCACGAACGCCTGCTGCAGCGGATGCAGCGTGCCGTCGGCAGCGGCCAGGCCCTCGACGGTAGTCACCGTCTTGCCGGCCAGCTTGGCCACCGGCAGGCTGGTGGCTGAGGCGAGCTTGCCGTCGACCAGCACCAGGTCGTAGCCGCCTTCGCCATGTTCGCCGCTGTACTTGGTGCCGGTGAGGCGCAGCACATCGCGCAGATACCACAGCAAGGGCATCTGGTCGTCACCGATGTGGCGATAGCTCCTGCCGTTGATCTCCAGGTCGACTCCCTCGCGCACCTTCTCGGGCACGATGGTGTTGCTAGTTCCGGGTGTCGGTAACTGGTCTTGCGCCTGCGCCATCGCCTGAGAGCTCCTTCGGATATCCGCTCATTGTGGCATCGCAGAGGGATGCTTAGGAGGTAACCCGGCTGAACAGGCGTCGCCACACCAGGTAAACCGGGATGCCAGCGGCCATGATCAGCAGGCCGATACCGGTGTTCAGGGGGCTGGTGCGCAGGCTCTGCACCATCACCAGGCCGATGGTGGCGATGAAGATCAGCGGCAGCAGCGGGTAGCCGGGTACGCGGAAGCTGGCCTGATCGCCTTCGCGGCGGCGATACCAGAACAATGTGCCGACGCCAAAGGCGCAGGCGAGCCAATCGCCAAAAGTGGCGTAATCGAGCAGCTGGCCGTAACTGCCCGACCATACCAGCACGATCGCCCAGCCCGAGAGCAGCAACAGCGCGACATTGGGCGTGCGGTGCTTCGGATGCAGCCGGGCCACGCTGCGGAAGAACAAGCCGTCTTCGCCCATCACCTGCAGCACGCGGGCGCCCGCCACCAGAGTGATGTTGCAGAAACCCAATGCCGAAATCGCCACGCCGACCGCGATCAGCTTGGCCCCTGCCGTGCCGAAGACACGCTGCATCACATCGGCGGCCGGCGCGCGGCTGGCGGCAAGCCCGGCGTGGCCCAGCACGGCGAGATAGGCCAGGTTGACCAGCGCGTAGGCCGCAATGACCAGCAGCATGCCGATGAACAAGGCGCGGGGCAGGGTGCGTTGCGGCTCGCTGACCTCGCCCGCGAGATTGTTGAGATAGGTGAAGCCGGAATAGGCAAACAGCACCGGCAGCGCGGCGCCCATGAAACCCACGTCCGCTGTCTGTGGATCGGTGGCCAGCATGCCGTGACCGCTCACGCCGGCCAGGAACAGGCCACAGACCACCAGCACCGCCACCGCCAGCAGCTTGAGCAAGGTGAACAGGTTCTGCACCTGGGCGCCCAGGCGCAGCCCGAACAGGTTGATCAGCGCCACGAAGACCAGCGCGCCGATGGCCAGCGGCGTGGCGGCGCTGGCGGGCAGGCCGAACAGGGAAGCGGCATAGCTGGCGAAAATGGTGGCCACCGCCGCCGTCGATCCCGAATAGATCACCAGCAACATGCTCCAGCCGAACAGGAATCCGGCCAGTGGGCCAAACGCCTCGCGCAGGTACACGTAGCTGCCGCCGGCATGCGGACGCCGCGCACCGAGTTCCGCATAGCAGAGTGCGCCGATCAGGGTCAGCAGGCCCGCGCCGATCCACATCAGCAGCAGCGACAAACCCGACGATGTACGCATCGCCACGACGTACGGATTGAGAAAAATGCCGCCGCCGATGATGCCGCCGACCACGATCATGGCCGCGTCCCACGGGCGGAGGCGACGGACGTAGCCGCCGGACGTCGAGGTTTCGCTCATGAATGCTTCGCTGCCGGAAAGTGCAGCGAGCATGGCAACTGGGGACGCCGGCAGCAAGCCCTTGCGGGGACCCGCTGAAAAAGGAAGGGCCGGCATGGGCCGGCCCTTCGTCGACAATCAGCTGCCGATCATCAGAACACCGTCATGAACAACGCCAGGTTGGTCACGTTGAGCGTGCCCAGGCCCGCGCCGGGTTCATACCCGGAGACACCCTTGTAGAACCAGTTGTCGCCCGCCTTGACGTCGTTGAACGGCGAGAAGGCGCCGTAGCGGAAGATGTTCTGGAACGCATACAGCTGCGGGTTCCACAGGCCTTGCCGGCCATGCGTGGCCTGCGTCAGCAGCGCGGAAATGCCGTTGAGCTGCGGCGCCACGAAGCTGGTGCCGCCTTGTCCGGTCAGCACGCCGCTGCCGTCTTCCGACGACACGAACGCATAGCCCGTTTCCGGGTCGGCGTTCAACGAGATGTCCGGCACGTTGCGACCCTTGAAGTTCGCCGGCAACGTGTAGTTGATGTCGAACTGCGGGAGCAACCAGGTCTGCTTCTTCTCGCTCTTGCGGATGCCCGGGGTGAATGCCTGGTAGGTCGGCAACGGCCAGAACACGCTCACGCCGCCGCCCGCACCAACCGAGAACACTTCGTCGGTGATATCCACGCCGAAGTTCTTCTGGAAGTAGCTGGAGATGTAATCCCAGCCCCAGACGCTCTCCTGCGTGATCGAGGCCTTCGGGCCGCCGCTGAAGCTGAAGCTCCAGGGCACCGTGGTGCCGCCCGCCGTGGTAATGAACGGGTCGGATCCCGGGGCGTCCGCGGTGAGCGGCGGCGGCACCGGATCGGTCAGCGAACCGCCGAACCCGCGCACGGTGTCGTAGGCACCCGAGTCGCCCGAGGTGGCGAACATCGAGATGCCCTGGACCGCGGCTTCCAGGAACACCTGGTGGAAGGCGCGCAACTCGTCGGTGTAGTCGACGCCGCCTTCGGTCTGCGGGAAATACAGGATTTCCGGCTGGCCCCAGCTCACCGACAGACTGTCGACCTTGTTGTCGGACACGGCCTGGTTGAACACATCGAAGAAGCCCGCGTCGGTGTTCGGCGCGTCATAGACGATGATGTCCGCCCACGGCGCCAGGCCGCCGGACTGCTCCACATCCAGCGAGGTTTCGCCCGAGCCTTCCACGCTGCCCAGCGGTCCGCCGCCGTCCACATGCACCTGGGTGATGCGATTGGGCTTCACCGGCAGGCCGATGGCGCTCCAGTACGCATAGGCGTCTGCCGGCAGGAAGTTCGCCAGCGTGGCGATGCCGATGGTGGAACCCTTGCCGTTCACGCCCGCTTTGTAGAGCGGATTGATGTTGTAGCGGTTGGCCACGTCGCCCACGGTGAACGCACCGGGCGTGCAGGTGGCGGTCGGGTTGCCCGTGCAGGCGGGCGCCGCCGGAGCGGGTGCCGCCGCGGTCTTGGCCATCGGACTCATGGTGGCGGCCGCGGCGGGTGAGGTCGAGCTGAAGGAGGAAACGCGGTGCGAGCGATACTTCGCTTCCGAGCTGAGGCCCGAGGCCACGACCAGCGTGCTCGACAGCGTCGACGGCAATTTCGGCGTCGCGTTCGGACGATGGTAGGTCGTGCCGTCGGCGTTGCGGTAATCGTGGATGGACGTCTGGAAGGCCTGGTTGAACTGCCCGATCGTGCCGCTCACCTTGAGCGCCAGATGATTGGGCAGCAGTTCGACCTGGGTCAGCCCTTGCTGCTTGACGAAGGCCTGTACCTTGGCGATGTCGGCGGCCGTGGCGCCGAAGCGATCCGCGAACTGCGCGGTGGTGAGGAAGCGGTGATAGGACGGACTACCCTGGGTCACCGTGCTGTAGACAAGGCTTTCCAACGCGTCCTGATTGCGAAGTCCCAGCACCAGCGTGACATTCACTTTCGTGTTCGTATTGCTAGGACCGAGATCGGCCGGTGACTGACTGCCCGCGGCCATCGCTACCGAAGTAGCGCCACCAAAGAGCAGAAGGCCGAGAGAGACCGCGAGCGACTTGCGATGCAACGTCGAGAGCATGTTGTTTCTCCAGGGTAGATACAGCCGACGCTGCGCATCGACGACGCCCCTGCGCGCCGCCGCGCCTCTCAGCGTGACCGTAAAAAACGGACGTAATCGCTTTCCCCAAAATCCCAGCCCGCCCCCTGGAAATACATCCGCGCTGGTCGGCCGAAACTAGCGCTGATGGCTGTAGTCGTGAAGTGCCTGGCGAATCGTATGAAAATACGAAATCTGCATCGGGCTTGAGGCTGACTGCGTAATATATTGCGGATAGGCCGTTTGGCCGATACGCGAATGAGAGTCCGGTCACGAAACGCGGATGGTCTTAGGGCTAGGTCCCCTGTAACTTCCCGGCTTCGCCGCGGATCGATTGACGCCCGCGGTTCATCAGGCAGGGAAGCTCGCATGAAAAAGTTTGGCTTTGCCGCGGCTGCGGCCATCGCGTTTGCAACGATTTCGACGTCCGCGGTGGCGGCGGATGGGCAGTTCTTCGTCGCCGGAAGTCTGGGGCAGTCCAACTTCAATAGCAGCTTTGCCGATTCCACAGGCAGTCACGACAGGACCGATACGCAAGGCGCACTACGACTGGGCTACGCCTGGCACAGCGGTTCGCTCGATTACGGAGTGGAGGCTGGTTACGCCGATTTGGGCAAGACGTCGACACAAGGAAGCTACGTGGCCCTGATTAGGGGGCTCCTCTTGGTTGAACGCGTCGACTACCGCGATCAGTTTTCGGCGAAAGGTGGGATGTTGGGTGGCAATCTGAAATACAGTTTCAGATCGTGGTACGTGTCCGGGCACGCGGGGTGGTTCAACTCGAAAGTAGCCAGCGAAAACAACCAGATCTTTACCCCTGTCTATTTCCCTGCAAACACCTTTCCATCGAATACCAGGTATTCGCATATTCGCGATTCGGTCACGTCGACTAACGAATACGTCGGGGTTGGAGCAGGCTACAACGTTTCCAGATCCTGGAGCATTGGCGTCGGTTACGACTACTACGACCTTGGAAGCGACTACGGTCACGTGAATGCCTATTCGGCTACGGCGGAATTTCGTTTCTGAGAATCGATCCTCGAAGTACGGTTCCATCGGAAATTTATGGCCTCAAGCGCTCTGAACTTGTCAGGGCAACGAGGGCTAACCTTAAAGACGCAAGGAAGCAGTTCCATGGGTAAGTATCCTTTTTTCGCTGCACTGTTCGCTGCGATGGTCTCTACCTCGGCCGTGGCGCAGGCCGGACAGTTCTTCATGGATGGCGGCATCGGACGATCCAGTTACTCCCTCTCCACCGGCCAGTACGACAACGACAAGACCGACTGGGCAACGTCGATCCGCGCGGGCTACATGTGGCACGGATTCGTGGACTACGGTGTGGAGCTGGGTTATGCGGACCTGGGTCAGGAGGTGGATCGAAACGTCCAATTTCACAACAGCGGATCGGATTATGTGCGTTATTCAACGGCCACCAATGGGTGGCTGTTTGGGGGGAGGCTGGAATATCTGCTGGGCCAATCCTGGTTTGTAATGGCGCGGGGAGGATGGTTTCGGCCGCGCGTCATTGAAGAGAGCGCAGACTGGACCCTTACAAGGGGAGGGCCTGTCCATACGGTTCCGGCGTCCAGTTACTTCCACTATCAGGACTCAGTCGACACGGGCACTCAAACCTATTTCGGCGTCGGCGTCGGCTATTGCCTGACACCGGATTGGCGAGTGGGCCTGAACTATGACTATTACGACCTGGGTTCGCTGTTTTCTATTCCGGGATACCGTCAGCCCTCGTCTCACGTGAAAACCTACTCGGCATCGGTCCAGTTCAGATTTTGATTTTGCGCCGGTAATGGCTCGCGATCGGGCCAGTTCGTGGCCCCGAAGGCTGTCTTTTGGGCCCCGAGAGCCATTTGCGGCACAATAGGAGGGTTGTGCGTCGTGGACATCCCCGTTTTCGACGCCCTGATCCTCCGGAGTCGAAGCAGCCGCCATGACCACCATCAAGCAAGACGATTTGATCCAGTCCGTCGCCGACGCCCTGCAGTACATCAGCTACTACCATCCCGTCGACTACATCAAGAACCTCGCCGCCGCCTATGAGCGCGAGGAGTCGCCGGCCGCGAAGGACGCGATGGCGCAGATCCTGATCAACTCGCGCATGGCCGCCGAGGGCCATCGCCCGCTGTGCCAGGACACCGGCATCGTCACCGTATTCCTGAAAGTGGGCATGAACGTGCGCTGGGACGCCACCATGTCGCTCGATGACATGGTGAACGAGGGCGTGCGCCGCGCGTACAACGGCCCGGACAACAAGCTGCGCGCCAGCGTACTGGCCGATCCGGCCGGCAAGCGCAGCAACACCAAGGACAATACGCCGGCGGTGATCAACGTCTCCATCGTGCCGGGCGACACCGTCGAGGTGATCGTGGCAGCGAAGGGCGGTGGCTCGGAGGCCAAGTCCAAGTTCGCGATGTTGAATCCGTCCGATTCCATCGTGGACTGGGTGCTCAAGACCGTGCCGACCATGGGCGCCGGCTGGTGCCCGCCAGGCATGCTCGGCATCGGCATCGGCGGCACGGCCGAGAAGGCAATGCTGCTGGCCAAGGAATCGTTGATGGAGCACATCGACATCCAGGAGCTGATCGCCCGCGGCCCGCAGAACCGCATCGAGGAGCTGCGCGTCGAGTTGTACGAGAAGGTCAACGCGCTGGGCATCGGTGCGCAGGGCCTGGGTGGCCTTACCACCGTGCTCGACATCAAGATCAAGGATTACCCGACCCATGCGGCGAACCTGCCGGTAGCGTTGATTCCGAATTGCGCCGCCACGCGCCATGCGCACTTCACGCTGGATGGCACGGGCCCGGTCGCGCTTGATCCGCCGTCGCTGGAAGACTGGCCGAAACTCACCTACGACTCCAGCAAGGGTCGCCGTGTGAATCTGGACACGGTCACCCGCGAAGACGTCGCCAGCTGGAAGCCCGGCGAAGTGCTGCTGCTCAACGGCAAGCTGCTCACCGGCCGCGACGCCGCGCACAAGCGCATGGTCGACATGCTCAACAAGGGCGAGCCGTTGCCGGTCGATTTCAAGAATCGCTTTATCTACTACGTGGGCCCGGTCGATCCGGTGCGCGACGAAGTGGTGGGCCCGGCCGGTCCCACCACCGCCACGCGCATGGACAAGTTCACCGAGCAGGTGTTGGCGCAGACCGGTTTGTTGGGCATGGTCGGCAAGGCCGAGCGCGGTCCGGCGGCGATCGAGGCGATCAAGCAGCATCAGTCGGTGTATCTGATGGCCGTCGGTGGCGCGGCCTATCTCGTGTCCAAGGCGATCAAGGCATCCCGCGTGGTCGGTTTTGCCGACCTGGGCATGGAAGCGATCTACGAGTTCACGGTTGAGGACATGCCGGTGACCGTGGCCGTGGATTCCGCCGGTACATCCGTGCATCAGACGGGGCCGAAGGAATGGCAGGGGCGGATTGGCAAGATCCCCGTGGTCGTCGCGTAACACCACACTTCTCCTTCTCCCCTCCGGGGAGAAGGCCGGGATGGGGGCGGGTGCTCGTCCGAACGTTGCTAACTTGAACTCTCGCTCGGCTAGAAACCGAGGCTGGATTAGCCCCTCACCCCAACCCTCTCCCGCAGGGGAGGGGGAGGGGGAGCGGACTGCGGTACTCCGAAATCTCTCCGCATTTAGCCATCCAAACGCCTGCCTTTTTGAGTGGTTGCATTCCTCCTGCTGCGGCGCAACACTCACCGGATTGTCTTTCCCAACCACCACCGAAGGTACTCGTGAACCCGCAAAGCCCCGCGTCGCTCACCAACGACGCTCCCTGGATCGTGATGAAGTTTGGCGGCACCAGTGTCGCCACCCTGCCGCGCTGGCAGAACATTCTGGAGCTGGTAGCCAGCCGCCGCGCCGAAGGCGCCCGTGTGCTGGTTGTCGTTTCGGCGCTCTCCGGCATCACCGACGCACTCAAACAACTGTGCGCACAGGAAGACAAGGGCAAACGCATCGAGGCTGCCAAGGCGATCGAGCAGCGTCACTACGACTTGCTCGGTCACATGCAGCTGGCGGTTCCGGACACCCTCGGCGCCCGGCTCGCCGAACTCGCGCAGTTGGCCGTAGACGGCCCGTCGCTGTTGGGCGAGCTAGCCTGGTCGGCGCGTGTGCAGGCGCATGGCGAGCTGATGTCCAGCGCGCTGGGTTCGGCGTTCCTCACCCATAGCGGACTGGATACACAATGGGTCGATGCACGCGACTGCCTGGCGGCAATTGCGCTGCCCAACCAGAACGAGCGCACCAAGCTGCTTTCGGCGATGGTGGAAACCAAACCCGATCCGGCGCTCAATGCGCGTCTTGCGGCGCTGGGCGAGGTGTTCATCACGCAGGGTTTCATTGCGCGTGAAGCGCAGGGCCGCACGGTGCTGCTCGGCCGCGGCGGCTCGGACACCTCGGCGTCGTATTTCGGTGCCCTGCTGAAAGCGCAGAGGGTGGAAATCTGGACCGATGTGGCCGGCATGTTCACCGCCAATCCCCGCCAGGTGCCCAGCGCGCGTCTGTTGCAGCGCCTGGATTACGAGGAAGCCCAGGAAATCGCATCGACAGGCGCCAAGGTGCTGCATCCGCGCTGCCTGTCGCCGCTGCGCGAACCCCGTGTGCCGCTGTTGATCAAGGACACCAATCGACCCGAACTGGAAGGCACGCTGATCGGTCCGGAAGTGCGCGAGCATGCCCCCAGCGTCAAGGCCATCAGCGCACGCAAGGGCATCACGCTGGTGTCGATGGAATCGGTGGGCATGTGGCAGCAGGTCGGCTTTCTCGCCGACGTGTTCGCGCAGTTCAAACAGCACGGCCTATCGGTGGACATGATTGGTTCGGCCGAGACCAACGTGACGGTGTCGCTCGACCCCACCGAAAATCTGCTCGATTCCGATGCGCTAGCCGCGTTGGCCAGCGACCTGGCCAAGGTCTGCCGCGTGAAGGTGATTGCGCCGTGCGCGGCGATCACGCTGGTGGGTCGCGGCATGCGTTCGATGCTGCATACGCTATCCAGCGTGCTGGCGGAGTTCGGTCAGCTGCGCGTGCACATGATTTCGCAGTCGTCCAACAACTTGAACCTCACCTTCGTGGTGGACGAGAACGTCGTCGACGAACTCCTGCCGCATCTGCACGAACTGTTGATCACGGCGGGCGCGCTGCGTACCGACGACAGCGCCTTGTTCGGGCCGAGCTGGCAGGCGTTGTATGGAACAGGCGAGGTCGTGTTGCCGACGGCGTCATGGTGGCGCGAAGAGCGCCGTGCAGACCTGTTGAAGATCGGCGCGGGCGCCACGCCGCGCTACGTTTATCACCTGCCCACCGTGCGCCAGCAGGCGCGCGAGCTCAAGACGCTGGGTGCGGTGGATCGCCTGCATTACGCCGTGAAGGCCAATACGCATCCGGCCATCCTCAAGGCGCTTGCCGACGAGGGCTTCGGTTTCGAATGCGTGTCGCCGGGCGAGCTGAGGGCCGTGATGGCGGTCGTGCCCGAGTCGGCACCGCTGTTGTTCACGCCCAACTTTGCGCCGCGCGAAGACTACGAGTGGGCGCTCGCCACGCGCGCCACGCTGTCACTGGATTCGCTCTATCAGCTGGAAAACTGGGGCGAGCTGTTCCGTGGCCGCGAAGTGGTGCTTCGTCTGGACTTGGGCCGCGGCCTGGGTCATCACGAAAAGGTGCGCACGGGAGGCAGCGGCAGCAAGTTCGGTCTGCCGGTGGAACAGCTCGATGCGTTCCTTCGTCTTGCCGACGCTCACGGCGTCACCGTTCGCGGCCTGCATGCGCACTTGGGCTCCGGCATCCTGGACGACAGCCATTGGGGCGAGGTCTATGGCCAGCTGGCCAGTCTCGCCGAGCGCATCGGCAGCGTGACCTTCCTGGACATCGGCGGCGGCCTCGGCGTGCCGTCCCACCCCGGTGAGGCGCGCCTGGACATCGCCGCGCTCGACAAGGTGCTGCGCGAGGTGAAGGCAGCCTATCCGCACTACAAGCTGTGGATGGAGCCGGGCCGTTATCTCGTTGCCGATGCCGGCGTGCTGATCACCAAGGTCACCCAGACCAAGGGCAAGGGCCACGGGCAGATCCGCTACCTCGGCGTGGACACCGGCATGAACAGCCTGATCCGTCCCGCGCTGTACGAGGCCTGGCACGAGATCGTGAATCTCACGCGGCTGGACGAGCCGGCGACCTCGCTGTTCCAGGTGGTGGGTCCGATCTGCGAAAGCGGCGACGTGCTGGGCACGGATCGCCGCCTGCCGGAGCCCCAGGAAGGCGATGTGGTGCTGGTGGCCCAGGCGGGTGCATACGGCAAGGTGATGTCCTCGCCGTACAACCTGCGCGATGAGGCGGAGGAGATCATCCTCGAATAGCCCCAGTCCCCATGCCTTTCTCCCTCTCCCCTCCGGGGAGAGGGCTGGGGTGAGGGGCGGGTGCTCGCGGCAACCTTTCAACCAGGGACGCTCACGGATGAAGCGTTTGAATGTGGATCGCGCTAGATCGTTACGCACCGTCCACACAGACGCCGAGCAAGGGCTTTGGTATCACCTGCGCAGCAGGGATCTGCAGGGATGGAAATTCCGACGTCAGCACGAAATCGGTCGTTACATCGCCGATTTCGTCTGTCCGTATGCTGGCCTGATTGTGGAACTTGACGGCGGCCAGCATGGCGAGCAGGTGATTTACGACGAACTTCGTACTCTGGAGCTGGAAGCGATGGGCTACAGGGTCCTGCGTTTCTGGAACAATGATGTCCTGAAGAACATAGAAGGCGTTCTTGAGGTGCTAGTGGAGGCTTTGGCTAGGCCGGCCCCTCACCCCAATCCTCTCCCCGCAGGGGCGAGGGAGTAGCGTCGACGGAGACTTGAGCGTGACCATCAACATCAACCCCCGCCTGACCCAGGTATTCCGCTTCGTGCGGTGCAGCTATGCCGATGGCGTGGCCGAGCTGGTGTATGCCTTCGACCACGGCGAGGAGCTGATCGAACGCGTGCGCTTCCCGCATGCGCCGGCCATCCCGGCCAGCCACCAGGCGGCCTTCGATCAAGTGTTGAAGCTGCTGCATCTCATTGCAGGCGTCAGCTACTACAAGGCCGGCGTGCCCCCGCGCATCGAGGTCGTGGATGGTCCGCTGGACGACAGCACGGCAGGCCTGCTCGATGAGCTCTATCTGCACGGCTTGGCCGAATTTGCCTATCGCAACGGCTTGGATCTGCGCGGCCGCATCAACTTCCCGCGTGGCGGCGCGAAGCAGCCAGAAGCCAAGGCGCTGGGCCTGCCGCATCGCACGCTCGTACCCATCGGCGGCGGCAAGGACTCGCTGGTCGCGGTCGAAGCGATCAAGTCCATTGGTGGCGATGCCACGGCGGTGTGGGTCGGCAATTCGCCCTTGATCGCCGCGTGTGCCGAGCGCACCGGGCTTCCCATGCTCAACATTCAGCGCGAACTGGCGCCGGGCCTGTTCGAACTCAATCGATCGGGTGCGTGGAACGGCCATATCCCGGTGACTGCGGTGAACTCCGCCATCCTCTCGCTGGCGGCCATCCTCTACGGTTTCGACAGCATCGCCTTTGCCAACGAACGTTCCGCGTCGGCGGCCACGCTCGAGTACGACGGCCAGCAGGTGAATCATCAGTGGAGCAAGGGCTACGCGTTCGAGCAGTTGCTGGGTGAATGGCTGCAGCGGCACGTCGCCGCGGATCTCGCTTACTTCTCCTTGCTGCGTCCGTTCTCGGAATTGGCGGTGACGCGCGCGTTCGCCAAGCTCACGCCGTATTTCGACGTGTTCTCCAGCTGCAACCGCAACTTCAAGATCCTCGGCCCCAAGCCGGCGGATCGCTGGTGCGGGCAGTGCCCGAAGTGCCACTTCGTGTTTCTCGCGCTCGCCCCGTTCCTCGCCAAGCCGCGTCTGCTGTCCATCTTTGGGCGCAATCTGCTGGATGATGAAAACCTGGCGCCCGGTTTCGATGCCCTCTTGGAATACCAGGATCACAAGCCGTTCGAATGCGTCGGTGAGGGGGCCGAGGCACGTGCCGCGATGCTGGCGCTGAGTCAGCGTTCGGAATGGCAGGAAGACGCGCTGGTCGCGCGTTTCATCCGCGAGATCCTGCCGCAACTCGATGCGAAGGAACTGGCGCTGGAACCATGGCTGCAGCCATCGGCGGAGCAGCGCATTCCTGGCCGCCTGCTGCCGGCACTGGCGTTCTTCGAGTGAGTGCGTCGGCGCTGCGCATCGCCGATCTCGCCGACAAGCGGGTGGCGATCTGGGGTTTCGGGCGCGAGGGCAAGGCGGCCATCGCTGCCATTCGTTCGCGCCTGCCTGCGTTGCCGCTCACGCTGTTTTGCAGCGACGCAGAAGTTGCGGCCGCGCAGGCTTTCGATGCATCGCTGCGCGTACGTGGCGAGGAACCCGATGCCACGGCGCTGGCGATGTTCGATGTGGTGGTGAAGTCGCCGGGCATCTCGGCCTACAAGCCTGCGCTGCTGGCCGCGAAAGAGGCTGGTATCCGGGTGACTTCGGGCACGGCGCTATGGTTTGCCGAGCAGCCCGGTGCGCGCGTCGTCGCGGTCACCGGCACCAAGGGAAAGAGCACGACCACCGCGTTGCTTGCGCATCTGGCACGCAGCCTGGGTGTACGTACCGCCCTGGCGGGCAATATCGGCATGCCGTTGCTTGAACTCATCGATCAATCGGCTGAGCTTTGGGCCGTTGAATTGTCCAGTTTCCAGACGGGTGAGGCAGGCCCTGTCGAGCTGGGCGTCGTCACCAGCCTGTATGAGGAGCACCTCGACTGGCATGGCTCGCGCGAGCGTTACATCGAGGACAAGCTCAAGCTGGCCGACGTGTCCCGACAGCTGTTGGTCAATGCCACGCAGCCGTCGTTGCTGGAGCGCACGGCAAAGCATCCGCACCGCATCGTGTTCGGCGACGCCGCCGGTTGGCATCTTGCGGACGGCTTCATTCGTCGCGGCACTCAAGCCGTGTTCGCGATCGCGAGCTTGCGCGCACCGGGCGAACACAACGCACTCAATGCCTGCGCAGCGCTCGCTGCGTTGGAAGCCATGGGCTTCGACGCCATGAAGGCGGCGCCGTCGTTGGCCGGTTTTCGTCCCTTGCCGCACCGTTTGCAGCCGCTGGGCGAGCACGAGGGGTTCGACTGGATCAACGACTCCATCGGCACCACGCCACAGGCCACGCTGGCGGCCTTGCGCACGCTGGAGGGACGCGCCGTCACGGTGATTGTCGGTGGTCACGATCGCGGACTCGACTGGAACGATTTCGTTGTCGCCATGAAGGCGCACGCGCCGCATGCCATCGTGGCGCAAGGCGCCAACGGCCCGCGTATCGCACGTGCGTTGCGTGATGCCGGTGTTGCCGTCGAGGAAACGGCGGATCTCGCCACGGCCGTGTCGCGCGCCCGCGCGGCAACGCCTGCCGGCGGCATCATCCTGCTTTCGCCGGGCGCCCCAAGCTTCGATCAGTTTCACGACTACGCCGACCGCGGTCGGCGCTTTGCCGAGATGGCGGGCTTCGATGCCCATGACATCGTGGGTATCGAAGGGCTGGGTATTCACTGAGAGGCCGCAATGAGCAGCGCATTTGAAATCCGTGTCGACGACCTGCGCGGACCCGAAGTCGCCGCGCTGTTGCAGGAACATCTCGACGAGATGGCCTTGTATTCGCCACCGGAAAGCATTCACGCGCTGGATCTGGGGCGGCTGCGACGCCCGGAAATCACCTTCTGGACGGTATGGCAGAACGGTGAGCTGGTCGGCTGCGGTGCCATCCGGCAGCTCGATGCCACGCACGGCGAAATCAAATCGATGCGCACCTCTTATCGTCATCGTCGCAAGGGTGTGGCAGCAGTGATGTTGCAGCACATCCTCGATGAAGCCGTGCAGCGCAATTATCGGCGCCTGAGCCTGGAGACGGGCTCGCCAGCCGCGTTTGAACCGGCGCGACAGTTATATGCGCGGTATGGTTTTACCTATTGTCCGCCGTTCGGCGATTACGTCGAGGACGTTTACAGCGTCTTCATGACGCGGACGCTCTAGGCCGTTTGTCGGGCGTAAAAGCAGGGCCTTGCAGCATAGACTGCGGCCCTCGCTAACAGAGACGGGTGACGGTCATGAGCGACGTGCAGCGCCTCAAGCTTCTTCGCATCGCCTTGGTAGCGTTGGGCATCGTTTGCCTGCTGATCTATCCGCTGATGCAGTTGTGGCCTTCGGGCTGGAGCTGGCACGAAGGCTATTCCGACTATCCGTTGATGATCGCCGGTGTGTACGTCACGCTTGGGGTGTTCCTGATCCGCGCAGCCCGCGACCCGCTGGCCAACCTCAGCCTGATCTGGTTCACGGTGTGGTCGAGCCTGGTGCACGGCGCAATCATGGCGGTGCAGTCGTTCACGCAGCCGCAACACATGGGTCATCTGGTCGGCGATGTGCCGGCGCTGTTCATCGCAGCGATGGTGCTGGCGTTGCTCACGCCACGCGGCGCCATGCGAGCGGCTTAAATGAAAAGGCCACGTCTCTGGCGAGACGTGGCCTTGGTTTCATCGTAGCGACGCTGTTACCAGATCTTCACACGATCGGCCGGTGCGAGGTAGAGCGTCTCGCCCGCCTTCGGCTGGAACGCGTCGTACCAAGCATCCAGGTTGCGCACGGTCTGCGCGCGGAAGCGACCCGGTGCGTGCTCGTTGCCGATCACCCGCTGGCGCATTGCCGCCTCACGGATCTTCTCGCGCCAACTCTGGCCATAGGCGAGGAAGAAGCGCTGGTCGCCGGTGAGGCCGTCGATCACCGGCGCGGGCTTGCCGCCCAGCGACTTGTGATAGGCGATGTAGGCAATGGCCAGGCCGGAGACGTCGGCGATGTTTTCGCCCAGCGTCTGCTGGCCATTCACGTGCAGGCCGGGCAGCGCTTCATAGGCGTTGAACTGCTCGACCAGTTTCTGGCCGGCCGCCTTGAAATGCGCCTGGTCTTCCGGCGTCCACCAGTTCGCCAGGTTGCCTTGTGCGTCGAATTCCGCACCGAGGTTGTCGAAGCTGTGGCTGATCTCGTGGCCGATTACGGCGCCGATGGAGCCGTAGTTGGCGGCAGCGTCTGCCTTCGGATCGAAGAACGGCGCTTCGAGGATGGCCGCCGGGAAATTCAGCGCGTTCTGCAACGGCAGGTTCACCGCGTTGACGGTTTGCGGCGTCATCCACCACTCGCCGCGATCCACCGCCTGGCCGAGTTTGGCGAGCTGGTGTTCGTACTCGTACTTGGTGGCGCGCTGCTGGTTGCCCAGTGCATCGTCGGGGCGGATTTCCAGCGTGCGGTAGTCGCGCCAGGTTTCCGGATAGCCCACGCTCACGCGAATGCTGGCGATCTTGGCCTTGGCTTTTTCGCGGGTGGCGGGCGTCATCCAGTCGATGTTGTTCACGCGTTCGTCGAACGCGGCAAGGATGTTCTTCACCATCTGCTCGACCTGCTGCTTGGACGAGGCGGGGAAGTATTGCTTGACGTAGATCTGGCCCACCGCGTCGCCCAGCGCATTGTTGGTGCTGGCGATGCCGCGCTTCCAGCGATCACGCTGCTTGGGTGTGCCCGACAGCGTCTGCCCGTAGAAACCGAAACTGAGATCGGCGTAGGCCTTGGGCAACAGCGAGGCGCTTTCGTTGAGTGCGTGGAAGGTGAGGTAGTCCTTCCACGCCTGCAACGGCTCGCTGGCGGTCAGCGCGGAAAGTGCCTTGATGGCGGGCACCTGCCACACGTCGACGATCTTCTGCTGGTCGAGGCCGGCTGCCTTGAAGTAGGCATTCCAGTCCAGGCCCGGCGCGTTCTTGACGAACGCGTCCATCGGCCACGGATTGTTCGCCTTATGAATGTCCTGGCTGTCGACGATGTCGACCTGTGCCTTGGCGATCTTGGTTTCCAGCGCAAGGATCGCCTTGGCCTTCGCCTCGGCATCGGCGATGCCGGCCTGCTTCAGCAATGCGGCGATATAGGTCTGGTATTTGCCGCGCGTCTCCGCCATCGCCTTGTCGTCGGACAGGTAATAGTCGCGCGTGGGCATGCCCAGGCCGCCCTGCAGCAGGTACGGAATATTGCGCGAGGCATCTTCCAGCCCGTGCGAGACGAACAGGCCGAACAGGTGTTCGGTCTGGAAATTGGTGGCATTCACCGGATCCACATCGGCGCGCAGGCCTTCGCCGAGCACGCGGGCGAGATCGGCCTTGCCCTGGATGGCGTCGATCTTCTTCAGCTGAGGCTGCAACGGTTCGAGGCCACGCTTCTCGATGGTGGCTTCGTCCATGAAGGCGGTGTAGTAGTCGGCGATGCGGCGGTTGTTGGTGCCCGCGTCCGCCTTGGTCTTGCCCGAGGCGAGGCCTTGGATCAGGTCCGCATTGCGCTTCTCGGTCTTCTGGAACACTTCCAGGAAGATGCCGGTACTGGAGCGGTCCGCCGGGATTTCGGCGGTCTTTTTCCAGGTGCCGTTGGCGAAATTGTCGAAATCGTTGCCGGGCTGCACGCTATGGTCTATGCCGGCCAGGTCGATGCCGCTGGCGCCGCGTGCCGCCGCGTGGGCCGGTGCCGGCTGCGGGGCCGTGGCTGCCATGGCGCAGGTGGTAGTGAGCGCCGCGGCCGTGAAGATCCAACGAAGTTGCCGCATGAGCGGTCTCCAGGTAAGGGAAAGCACTAACGATAGTCCCTCATCCCGCTGCCGTGGGCATGACTTCTGGGCTATGGGCGGTGGCCCACCATTTCACTGTAGGAGCGCACCCTGTGCGCGACCGCCGCCCTCGCACGGGCGGTCGCGCACAGGGTGCGCTCCTACCACTGCGTTCACCGCTCGATGCGGTAATTGAGCGACGCGCGGTTGAAGTCCGTCGCGCTTTGCGCCTCGAAATTCCAGCGCGCATTGAAGTGGTAGCGCAGGGTGATCACCTGGCCTGGGTCGAACAGGCCCACGCCGTAGCTGATGTAGAGGCGTGGCGACAGGTATTTGCCCACAGTGAAGGCCGAGCCGCCGTTCAGTGCATCGTTGCTGCTGACGCCGATGTCGTCCACGCCCAGGCGCGAGCCGATGCTCTTGGCCAGCAGGTTGCCGGTAGCCGAGCCCAGTGCCTGCGCGGCCGCGCCCACCATGCTGCCTTCGCCGCCCTTCACCTGCGACAGCGGCTTGCCGGTGATGAGATAGGAGAGCGCATCGGACTGTTCCATTGGCGGTTGCGAGAACACCGTGAGCACCGGTCGTTTCGCGGTGCCCGCGATATTGAGGCCCACCTGCTGGCCGTCGTCGATGGTGGCGTTCGGATTGAGTTTGCGGATCGCGCGGATGTTCAGGCCCGGGTTGTCGATCGGCGTGCTGGCGAACAGCAGCTGTCCGCGATCGATCTGCAGGTTCTGGCCATAGGCCTTGTATGTGCCTGCCACGTCGATCTGGCCCTGGCCGGTGGTGGCGCGTCCCGGTCGTTCGCTCACCACCAGTTGGCCGCTCAGCTTGCCGTCCAGGCCCATGCCGACCAGGTGCGTCTTCCTGCCCAGGTTCACTGTGACGGTGGCCGAGAGAGGCATCTGGCTGGCCGCTTCCTCCTGCTGCTTTTCATCGACCACCACGACGTCGGGCGACGCCTGGGTGGCGCCTGCGCCTGGCAGCTTGTCGAGATTCACGTCGGCGCTGTCCAGGGTGACGCTGCCGGTGATGTCCAGGCCCTTGTCGTCATGACGCACGGCCAGATCGGGCGATATCGCCACCTTGGCCGCGGGAATGTCGACCGCCTTGAAGTTGCTGCCCTTCACCGACAACACGCTTTGCGCATCCGCGCCGAGCGCCGCCGTGCCGGCAAGCACCACATTGCCATCACCCGAATGCAACGTGCCGTCGATGCGGAAATGCTTGGCATCGGTGGTGCCGATGGTGACGCGACCCTGGTTGAGTTTCAGTCCCAGGCCGGGAATTTCCGCCGAGAAATCGGTGAGGTTGGCCTGACCGCTGATGGCCGGCTGCGACACTGTGCCAGCCAGGTTGAAGTCGCCGTTCATGGCGCCCTTGGGGTTCACCACTTCGGTGGTGAAGATCTCCAGCAGCTTGAGGTTGCTTACGTGGATGCCGACGTGCCCGCCGAGCGACTGTTGCGCCCCGCTGATGCTGACCTGGCCGTCGATGCGTCCGCTGTTGGTCAGGCCCGCGTGCAGTTCGATCTGCTGGTTCGAGGGACTCAGCTGCGCGGTGAGCGCGAGATTGTCGTAGGTCACCAGCGGCTGGTCGGCGCGGTCCGCATAGGCCACGGAGCCGCGTGGCGAGGTGATCGATGCGTTGCCGGTCAACGCGCCGGCCGTATTGCGGCGAAGACTGCCGCTGCCGTCGAGCGAACCTTCCACCCGCATCGGTACCTTGCTGGTGCTCACAGCACTCATGATCAAGGCGATCGGCAGGTTGCGCAGCCGATAGTTGGCATCGAGGTTCCCCGCCTTGTCCTGCTTGGCCGCGGCACACAGCAATGGCTCGCCCGCGGTGAGGCAGAGCTCGGAGAGATTGAGTGCGCCATCGTTGTAGCCAAGCTGTGTCGATTGCTGCAGCCGCCAGCGGGGCAGGCCGGCAAAATCCACATTGAGCGTGGACAGCGTTCCATTCCACGCCGAACCCTTGAGGCTGCCGCTCAGTGCGAGATCCGTCGACAGCGGCGAGCCGTGCGCACTCAGCGTGAGGCTGTGCCGCTCAGCGGTGCCGTCGCCTTTCACATTGACCTGGGTAAAGGCGAGGCCGCCCGCATCGACACCGGTCGTCTGCAGGTCGAGCTTGCCGCCGGGATGGCTGATGTCCGGCACGTTGGCGAGCAGGCGCAGCGTGTCGACCTTCTGCCCCGCATAGCTCAATGCGTTGCCTTGCAGGTTGGCTTCGACGGCGAGCTTGGGTTGCTTGCCGCGCATCTGGATCGTGCCCTGCAGGCGACCTGCGGCATCGGGCAGCCAATCGCCCAGCGACGCCACCGCCAGCTTGATGGTGATGTCGTTGCTGTGGCCTGGCCGTGCGTCGATCTGCGCGTCGCTGCCGCCCGAGACGAGGCGCAGCTTGCCATCGATCACGCCTTCAGGCGGAAGATGCAGCTTGCCGTCGCCATGCACGGTGCGGTCGCGCAGGCGGCCGTCGAATTTCTTGATTTCCAGCGTGACGTCGGGGTGGTCTTGCGGCAGCGTGCCTTGCGAGGCGACGTCGAAATCGAGCGAGCCGTTCCATTTCGCCAGCAGATGGCCCGGATCGAACTTGTTGGCCACGGCTTCCAACTGCCAACCAAAGGCCGGCTGCAGGTTCAGTGTGCCCTTCAGCTGCAGATCGCCCTGCGGCTGCTTGACGGTGAGTGCATGCAGGTTGATCAGCTTCTGCGTGCCATCCAGATCGAGCGTGACATCGGCGAGCTTGCCCGCCGGTCCGATGGCAAGCGTGCTCTGGGCGCGGAATTGTTCCACGCTGCCCTTGGCGGTGAGGCTGCCGTGGCTGAGCAGGGTTTGGCCGGCCATCTGCTCGGGCAGCACCACGTCTTTCCACTCGACGGTCAGATCGGCGGTGAGCGGTTTCGCCGCCAGCTGCACCACGCCGTGCACGCCGACGCCGCCCCTGAATTGCGGCGAGGCGATGCCGAGCTGTTCGACCGTCAACGTGTCGAGGTCGTCGCTGAAGCGCGCGGACAGCGGCTGCAATTGCAGCTGGTAATCGTTGAGACCCAGTTGACCGTTGAGCGTGCCGCTGCGGCGGTCGCCTTTGCCGGTGAGAGCCACGGATAAGCCAGTAAGCGAACTCTCGCCGAGCCATGGCTTGGGATCGAAGGGTGGGGCATCGAGCGTGGCCGTCCACGCGTAATCGCCGCCTTGCGCCAGTTCCAGCTGAAGCCGCATGGCGGTGGGCTGGGTCAGTTGCAGGTCGACGTGCGCCTGTTTGCCGTCGCCGCGCGCGGCGAGTTCACCGGCGTATTCGGTGCCGTTCGCGGTCCAGGCAAAACTTGCCTTGCTGTCGCCCTGATATTTGCTGCCGACCACGATGTTGCCGGCGAGATCCGCGTGGCCTTCCGGTGCGCGCAGGGCGAGCTGGCGAAGTTCGATGCCGCGGCTGCCGGTCCAGCTGCCTGCGAGGTCGAGCGAATCGGAGGCGAATACGGCCTGTCCCGCCTGCGTGATCTTCACCGACCCGACGTGCGCGCGTTCGAGCAACATGTCCAGCGGCGGCTTCCACGAGAAACTGCTCTCGCTCTCGGGTTGCTCGGGTTCGCTGGGCGGCAGCGCGATATCGACCCCGTCCACGTTGAGGTCGAGCACCTGCAGTCGTTTGCGGAAGAGGGCGGGTACGCGCGGGTCCAGATGCGCCTTGGCGATCTTGACGTCGAGCCCCTTGCCATCGGCATAACGCAATCCGACAAGATCCAGCGGCCCGACCAGGCGCCCTTCTGCCGACTGCACGGTCAGTTGCCCATCGGTGAAGCCTTGTGCCCGCGCCAGCGCAAAGCGCAGGCCGGGCGCCGTGCCCAGCAGCCAGGCGAGGAAGCCAAGCAGCACCAGCAGCAGCGCAAGCAACGACAGCAGCGTCCAGCGCAGCCAATGGCGGCGTGGGCGTAGCGTCGGAGTGGTGGCGGTCTCAGTCATCACATCTGCTCACAGATCCGGGCCGATCACGACGTGCAGTTCCACGCCGCGCTCATCGGGGTTGTGCACCGGCGTGCCCAGGTCCACGCGGATCATGCCCACGGGCGAGAGCCAGCGTACGCCCAAACCCGCGCCGATCTTCGGTCGGTAATCGGTGCCATTGAACGCGTTGCCCGCATCGACGAATGCCGCCATGCCCCATTGCCGCGTGAAGTAGTGCTCCACTTCCGTGCTGCCCACCAGCAGGTTCTCGCCGCCGATCACGCGGCCGAACGCATTCTTGGGACCGATGCTCTGGTAGCTGTAACCGCGCACCGAGCGGTCGCCACCGGCGAAGAAGCGCAGCTGCGGCGGCAGGTCATCGAAATTGTTGGTCCAGGTGGCGCCGGCCGAGCCGCGCACGATGAAACGGTTGTTGCCCCAGAACGAGGTGATCCATTTGCCGTCCGCAGTTACCTGGCTGAAGCTCGCGTCGGAAAGCAGCGAACCCACGGTGGAGCGCGCCGTGAACACCAGCGACCAGCCGCTGCGCACGAAGATCGGGTTGTCGCCCGATTTGCGCGACAGCGAGACTTCCGGATAGAACAGATTGCTCTGGCCATGCTCCAGACCCGGCACGTTGTCCGATTCGCCGGCCTTCTGGCCCACGGTGAACGTGCCGTCCAGCGCGTGCACGCCGATCGTTCGCACCCAGCCATGCCATTCGCGGGTCTCGTTGGCGACCAGTTCCAGCGTCTTGGATTTGGAGGTGTCGGTGTTGGAGTCGCGGTAGGTGGCGCCGTAGTTGAAGCTGCGCTGGTTGGGCCCGGGCAGCGGCACGGTGTACAGCGTCGACAGCGTCTTGAGCTTCTGCGCCACGATCAGCTCGTTCTTCCATTTGTGGCCGTTGCGGTTCACCCAACGGCGTTCCATGTCGGCACGCACGCCAAAGCCGGTATCTGTGCCGATGAACGGGCCGCCGCTGTAGATGGTGCGCTTGGCCGGCGACAGTTCCACCTTCACGTCGACCACGCCGTTCTTCTTGTCGTCGATGTCGGGCAGCACGTTCACCACCGAGAAGTAATCCGCGCCGTTCAAGGCCTGCTGCAGCTGCAGCAGCTTGTCCTGCGCGAAATACTCGCCGGCCTTGAAGGGCACGTAACGCTGCAGGAAACCTTCGTTGAACTGCGAGCCCTCGAAATGCACCTCGCCGAACTTGTAGCGTTGGCCGGCCTGCCATTCGAGATGGATCACCGCGCTGCGTTCGCCGCGATTGACGTCCACCCGATGGGTGACCAGTCGCGCGTCGAGGAAACCGTTGGCGGTGAGTGTGCCGCTGAGCGCATCGCGGCTACTGTCGTATTCGCCGTGATTGAGCGTCTGGCCCTTGAGGTTCTCGATCGCGCGCTGGGCGCGACGGATGGCGCCGATCTTCGCCGCCGTGGGATCGAGCTTGATCTCCACCCCGGTGACCTTCACCGGCTCGCCTGGCGTGACATGCAGCGTCACGCGCCAGTCGTTGCCCACGGGTTCCAGTTGTCCCTGCACCTTCGCTTCGTAGTAGCCGTAGGGCTCCAGCGACGTCTTGGCCTGGTCGAGCGATTGCTCATAGAGGCGGCGCACCTGCGCCTCGGTCACTTCGCGATTGGCGTATTCAGACAAATCCACGCCCGAACTCACGGCGAGCTTGAGCGGATCCTCCACGCCATCCACCACCAGCTGCACACCCGCGTGCGCCAGCATCGGTATGCATAGGAGTAGCGCAGCAAGGCGTTGGACAATCTGCATTCTTCTGGATCCGTCCTCGCCACCCCATCCGTTAGTGGAGGGCAGACTTGCCGTGGATATCTAGCAGCTGGGATGTCTGCGATGTATCAAGGATGCGTACTATCGAATGCCCCGCAGGATATTCGGCAGCATCTTCCAGGACTCGGCCGAACTCGCGTCATCGACATGGAATCCTTCACGGGGGGCATAGCAGAACCCGGCTTCGGCACGACGGAAGCCGGCATTACGAATCTGCTCGAGGATGTCCCACCCGAAGTTGTGGAACGTGTAGATGCCACTGCGGCTGAGTCCATCGCCGTGGTACTCCGGTGGCTGCAGGTGCTCGATCTGGCCCGACGAATCCGGGCGGCCACGGAGTATCGACGTGGGGTGATCGACGAGAAACGGAACGGTGAACAGCATGACGCCGCCCGGTTTCAGTACCCGAGCCGATTCACGCAGGGCGGCCGCCGTATCGTAGACGTGCTCCAGCACATCGCTGTGCGCCAGGAGGTCTAGCGAAGCATTCCCATAGGACAACGAGGTGATCGACTCGTGCCGGGTACGGCGCCATCGCCACCAGCGAGTGGACCACCAGTAGCTGCGGCCAGGCTGGCGATCGTCGCCCAGATATTCCGATCCACGCAGCCACGGCATGCGCGCGCGGGATCGTGCGTACAGCCGGGTGGTCTTCTCAAGCAAGGCGCCCTGGACACCTGGTTGCCGCTGGTCGCCACCGTTTGCGAGCATGGCCGAAAGCATCAGGCGCTGCCGCGTATTCAGCCGGCAGCGGATGCAGCACAGGTTTTCGCGCACGTTGGCACGGCTTAAGTCCGAGCCGGCAAGACGGAAGGTTGTTTGGCCCCCGCAGGCGATGCAATAACCCTCGCGCGAACGCGGTTCGCCCAGCCATTCGCCTTCCTGCGCGACATCGGCTTGAACGCTCTTCGCTGCTTCCGTCCATGCCGCTTGGGTTTCGAACCAACGTATCGTCGCCATACCGAATTCCGTTCGTGAGCCCGTTGCGCAAAAGGCAGCAGGCGGGCCGCTCAACCCGCTTTATCGCCAGCCTTGTGCGCAATCCATGCGCCAATCACCGCCGACACGTACGGGATGGACTGTGCGCCGAGGATGAACATCCACAGCGTGCCTTCGACGTAATGCGTGCCGAAGCGCATGCCCATGCCGACGATACAGCCAACCAGCGCGATCGCCATCAGAAATTCCTCGCGCACCGGCGCGAACGCGGCGAAATTGCTGCCGCCCAGGCGTCGGCTCTTGGCGGTCACCACGAACGAGGTTTTCTCTCGCGTGAGGCCGTGCAGGATGCCGCGGGCGATGGCGTGCGAGAGACTCATGCTGGCCAGCGACGCCATCAAGGTGTCGTACCAGCTGCAAGGGACACGCACCCGGTACAGCACGATGCCGAAGATCGCCTTGGCGAAGAAGAAGCCGATCACCGGGATCAGGAACAACTGCATCGGCAGGTTGAAGAGGGTGGGGAAGGCCACCATGCCCGCGGTCCAGAAGATCGCCATCATGGTGAAGATCAGGTGCAGCGCATCGGCGAACCAGCTGAACCAGCCGGTGAGGAAGTGGAAGCGCTGGCCGGAGCTGAGCGGGCCCTTCTTGGTCATCCAGCTCCAGCGGCCCTTGAGGATCTGCATGGCGCCGAACGCCCAGCGGTAACGCTGGCTCTTGTATGCCTTGAAGTCCGCCGGCGTGAGGCCCTTGCCCATCAGTTCGTCGACATAGACCAGCTCGTAGCCGGCGTGCATCAGGCGCAGGCCCAGCTCGGCGTCTTCGCAGATGGTCCATTCCGACCAGTTGCCGGTGCCTTCCAGCGCCGAACGACGCACCATCGTCATGGTGCCGTGCTGGATGATCGCGTTGCGCTCGTTGCGGTGGTGCATGCCGATGCGGAAGAAGCCGTCGTATTCCCACGCGGTCATGCGGCGGAAGCGGTTGTGCTCGTAGTCGCGATGGGCCTGCGGACACTGCACCACGGCCACCTTCGGATCGTGGAAGTAACCCGTGAGCGAAGCCAGCCAGTCTTCGCGCACCACGTAGTCGGCATCGATCACCGCCACCACGTCGGCGCGCGGGTCGGTTTCCTTCAGGCCGAAATTCAGCGCACCGGCCTTGAAGCCCGGCCACGGTTCCAGATGGAAGAAGCGGAACTTGCTGCCGAGCTTCTCGCAGTATTCCTGCACCGGCTTCCAGATCGCCGGGTCCTTGGTGTTGTTGTCGATCACCAGGACTTCGAAGTTCTCGTACTTCAGTTCGGCCAGCGAATCGAGCGTGACGAAGACCATCTCCGGCGGCTCGTTGTAGCAGGCCAGATGGATCGACACGAACGGCTGCTTCTCCACCGGATCGGGCGGCAGCAGGCCGGCATGGCGCACCCAGCCGCGGCGCCACAGCACCTCAGTGAACTCGAAACCATTGATCAGCAGGATGGCGAGGATCGCGATCTGGGCCGGGAACAGCAGCACCAGCATGGTCCAGTCGATCCAGCTCAGGTAGAAATTGAACGGCAGCGTGGCCGACCAGGTGACCAGGCCGCAGGCCAGCTGGATCAGTGCGCAGAAGAAGAACCGGCCGGTCAGCTTGAAGCGGCTGTAGCGACGCGCGAACCAGACCATCGGGATCAGCGCGAGCAGGCTGGCGCCGAGCGCCTTCCACGGCCACGCGGTGTCCTCGGTCACCGGGCCGGTGAACGGGAACTTCGGCTGGCGGTCGGCGTTGAACATGCCCCAGTACGCCTCGGTACGACCCGACAGCGCTTCCTTCCAGGGCTGGTCGAACGCTTCCATCACGTAGTAGTCGATGTTGCGCTTCTTCGCTTCGTTGAACCACGTGCGCAGGAAGATCGCTTCGTTGGACACCGACGGGTCGGCATACTTGTAGCGATCGCCATTCGACGGCCAACCGATCTCGCCGATCACGATCGGCTTGTTCGGGAACATCTTCTTGAGTGCGTCATAGCTGCCGAGCGCATCGCTCACCGCAGGGAACGCTTCCAGCCCCTTGCCCTGGCCGGTGACCGCGATGCCGTTCCAGTACGGGAACAGATGCACGGTGATGAAGTCGACGTGTTCGGCCAGCTCCGGATACTTCGCCCAGATGTGCCAAGGCTCGGCAATCGTCACCGGCTGATGGATCGCCGCGCGAACGCGGTCGGCATACGCCATCAGCTGTTCCGGCGGGATGTCGTTGCGGAACAGCACCTCGTTGCCCACGACCACGCGGTTGATCGAGTTGGGATAGCGACGCGCCTGCGCGATCAGCGTGTCGATTTCTTTCTCGTTGTTGTCCAGGCGCCGGTCGACCCATGCGCCGGCCATCACCTGCAGGCCTTCCTTCTCGGCCAGGCGATAGACCTGCGGGTTCTGCAGCGTCGAATAGGTGCGGATGCGCGGCGTGTAGCGCTTGAGCAGCTTCAGGTCGCTATCGATCTCCTCATCGGAGGGGAAATCGTTCTTCAGCGGGTTCTGGTAGCGCTGGAAGGCGGACAGGGCGAAGCCGCCGATCGGTCCGTTCCAGTTCTCGGGGCCGTGCGGCAGATTGCTCCACCACCACAGACCGATGTTCATGGCCGCCACGACCAGGGCGAGCAAAATGGCTGCAAGCAGCGGGTGCCGACTGTCGTGGTTGCTTGATGCGTTGCTCAAAACGATCCCCGTGGCTGCCTCACACGAGGCCGAAAAGCATTGGAAGCTTAACCATCAGGGGCATTTGTCTCAATCAATAAGGGGACCGGATGGTCAGCGCAAGGTCAGGCCGCTGTTGGCGCGGGCGCGCTCAACGGCAGGGTGCGGCCATCCGGCACAGCGCCGCGACCAGGGTGGCCTGGCTGTGTTTGACGGTTTTCTCGAAGACGTGCTTGAGGTGATTGCGCGCCGTACCTTCGCCCATGGCCAGCAGGCGGGCGCAATCGCGCAACTCGTGACCGTCGGCAAGCATGCCGGCCAGGGCGGCCTCGCGCGGGGTCAGGCCAAAGGCGGCGGTCAGGGCTTCCGGCGGCAAGGGGCGCAGATGTTCAGGAGTCGTGACGAGCAGCACCACCTCGGGCGACGGGCCGGGCAGCGGCGACAGGCGCAGCAGCAGGGGCGCGGCGCGGCGGGACCGGCGCGGCAGGCCGAGATAGCGGGTGAGGGCGGGGGCATCGTCGGTGTGACCCGAGGCGGCCATCAGCGCCACGGCGTGCCGCAGACGGCGGGTATGGGCGGCCGTGCCCGCCTTGAGTCCGGCCGGCGCGTCGATCAAGCCATCGTGCCGCGCCAGCAGATCGCGGGCCTGGCGGTTGACGAAGGAAAGACGGGCCTGGGCGTCCACCACGATCACGCCGATCAGCAACTCATCGAGCAAGTGCTGCAGCAGCGCGGCGCGCACGTCACCCTGGCGTACCGTCGGTACGTCGGCTCCCCCTGCCTCCAGGTGTCCACGCAGGCGCGACATCACGGACTCCCGCCACCGGCCTAGTGCTTTCGCGCTGTCCGGTATGGGACAGGCGCCTTTGCCAGCCGCAGCGTATGCAGGAGTTTCATCCTACTCCGCCGTTTCGAAAGACGGCGTCGCGGAGCATCGTCATGGCTATCGATGAACAAAGACTTCACGCTTTCCTGGGCCGGGCGGTCGGCGACCTCGGTGCCGCCATCAGCGCCACCCTGATCCAGATCGGCGACGAGCTGGGCTTCTATAAGGCGCTGGCGAAGGAACGCCTGACACCCACCGAGTTGGCCTCGCGCACCGGCACCCATGAGCGTTACGTGCGCGAATGGCTGGGTAACCAGGCGGCCGGCGGCTACGTGGAGTTCGACGAAGCCTCCGGCCGTTATGGCCTGAGCGAGGAACAGGCGTTGTGCCTGGCCGATCCGCACGGACCGGTGGATGTGCCGGGTGCGTATGCCATCGTCGAAGCGTTGTTCCATGCGAAAGAACGCACGCTGGAACATTTCCGCAATGGCGAAGGCATGGAGTGGGGCGAGCATCATCCCTGCCTTTTCCACGGTACCGAGCGCTTCTTCCGGGCGGGCTACAACGCCAACCTGATCGGCGCGTGGCTGCCGGCGCTCGATGGCGTGGTGGATAAATTGCGCATGGGTGGGCGGGCCGCCGATGTGGGCTGCGGGCACGGCGCCAGCACGATCCTGATGGCCAAGTCGTTTCCGGCGGCGCATTTCGTGGGCTACGACTACCACGCACCGTCCATCGACGTGGCACGCGAACGCGCCGCTGAGGCCGGCGTGGTCAACGCCTCGTTCGAAGTGGCCGATGCCACCGGCTACAAGGGCAAGGATTTCGACCTGATCGCCTTCTTCGACTGCCTGCACGACATGGGCGATCCGGTGGGCGTGGCCAGGCACGCGCGCGGCGCGCTCAAGCCCGACGGCAACTGCATGATCGTCGAGCCATTTGCCGGCGACAGCGTGCGCGACAACCTCAACCCGGTGGGGCGGGTCTATTTCGGCGCATCGGCGCAAATCTGCGTGCCGGTATCGCTGGCCCGGCACGGTCCTGCCCTGGGTGCCCAGGCGGGCGAAGCGAAGCTGCGCGAAGTGGTGGTGCAGGGTGGCGGCTTCCAACGCTTCCGGCGCGCCGCCGAGACGCCGTTCAATATCGTGCTGGAGGCGCGGCCCTGAGCGTTCAGGGCCGCGGCTCGTTTTGATGCTTACTTCAGCAGCGAGCGCAACATCCAGGCGGTCTTTTCGTGTTCCTTCAGGCGACCGGTCACGATGTCGGCGGTGCCTTCGTCGCCGGCGTCGTCGGCCACCTTGATCACCTGGCGGGCCGTGTGCGCGGCGATTTCATGGCCTTCGACCAACTGGCCGACCATCTCCTTCCAATCCGGCACGCCGGCTTCTTCCTTGATCGCGGTGAGCTTGCCGAACTGGCTGTACGAGCCCGGCGCGAACACGTCGAGCGTGCGGATGCGCTCGGCCACTTCGTCCGCAGCCAGCCACAGTTCGTTGTACTGGGTCTCGAACATGGTGTGCAGGCTGTTGAACTGCGGACCGGTGATGTTCCAGTGGAAGCTGTGCGTCTTCAGGTACAGCGAATACGTATCCGCCAACAGCTTGGACAGCTGCTCGCCGATCTGTTCCCGGTCCTTCTTGGCGATACCGATGGAAATGGCCATGTCTTGCTCCTTGTAAGGGTGATGGCATTGGAAGCTGTGCTCAGGTTAGTGAGCGTCCTCCATGCGGTGAAATGAATCCTTCCGATGCCCGCGATAGCCTGCGTCGATCGGTCCGCAAATTTGCGGCACGCCCGAACATGTGGGGGTTCCTGCATGGCATTCCGATACGGGCGCGACAAGCTGCCACGTTTCACTATCGATTTTTCGTATCGGGCGCTAAAGCGCAGTTGTGCTCAATGGCGATGCGGGTCATATCAGCGCTTGATGAATGCTGCGCGATGCGCTCGTCTTCGTTCATGGTGCCCCATCGATCCACATCGACGCAGGCGGGGTCGGCGGTGCCCGTGAAGACCTGGAACAGGCGTGCTATGCCGGCCAGGCCCTGGGTCTGCGGATTGGCTATGCGGAAACGAGGCATGCCCTTTACCGGTGTGCCGTCCGGCAGCGAACGGGCTGGCGTAGTCGCCGCTGCAAGAGCGCTGGAGAAACTACGACCACCAGGGATGTACGCGGGTGCGCTGGAGCTTTGAGGGAGGGGTATTGGTGAGTCCGTCGCTGCAACGTGTGGCACCGGCGTAGCGGTCGATGTCGTTCGGCGACGCCTTGGCAAAACCCCCGAGCGCGGCCTGGGGGCGGACGGTGGCGCAGATTCGATCCTGGGCGGCACCCGAGGCAGCAAGCGCATCACCAGGACGTTGTTTTGATCGAATAGGCCGCGAACAGGCGTGGTCTGGGACGGTGTTGTGGGTTGCAATAGCACGGCCAGCAGCGCGACATGTCCTGCCATGGCTATGGCTAGAGAGAGGGCTCTCCGGAATGAAAAAGAGAGCTTCTGGTCAGCCTTCCTTACGTTCAACATGCCAACATCCTTGTGTGGCCAGCCCTCCGGTGGACCCACGTTTCGCGGATTAGTGCCCGCCGATGCCGCATATGCCCGGAGTGCCCGTCAGCGGCTATCATGTGCGGTCCGATGACCCCGACTGCATCCAACGCCGCCTCCACCGACGCGCGTCTGCGTCCGCTGCGCCAGGCGCTCGACGACGTCACCAGCCGCGACTATGGCCGCCTGCTCGGCCGGTGGCGTGAGCTGTCGCGCCGTTTCGACGAGAAGAAACTGGCCGCGCTCAGCGCCGATATCGAAGCTTCGGTGGCTAGGCGCAAGGCGCGAGCCGCGGCCAAGCCGGCCATCCGCCTCGACGAATCGCTGCCGATCACGGCGCGCGCCGAGGAAATCATCGAGCTGATCCGCAAGCACCAGGTGGTGGTGATCGCCGGCGAAACCGGCTCAGGCAAGACCACCCAGTTGCCCAAGCTGTGCCTGGCCGCGGGTCGCGGCGAAGCGGGCATGATCGGCTGTACCCAGCCACGCCGTCTGGCGGCGCGCTCGGTGGCTCGCCGCGTGGCCGAAGAACTGGCCACGCCGCTGGGCGAGCAGGTCGGTTTCCAGGTGCGTTTCAACGACCAGGTATCCGAGCGCACGTTGGTCAAGTTCATGACCGACGGCATCCTGCTCGCCGAAACGCAGGGCGATCCGTGGCTGAGTGCGTACGACACCATCATCATCGACGAGGCCCACGAGCGCAGCCTGAACATCGACTTCCTGCTGGGCTACCTGAAGCGGCTGGCGGTGAAACGGCCCTCGCTGAAGATCATCGTCACCTCGGCGACCATCGACACCGAGCGTTTTGCCGAGCATTTCAGCGGTGCGCCGATCGTGTCGGTGGAAGGGCGCACCTATCCGGTGGAAGTGCGCTGGCGCTCCGTCGATGACGTCGCCGCGCGGCGCGGGCAACGGGCGGGCGATCTGCAGCAGGGCGGTGCTGACCATGTGGCGGCCGTGCTCGATGAGATCACCCACGACGATCCGCGCGGCGACGTGTTGATCTTCCTGCCCGGCGAACGCGAAATTCGCGATGCACATCTGTTGTTGTCGCGACGCCAGTACCGTGAGACCGAAGTGATGCCCTTGTATGCGCGCCTGTCGGCGGGCGACCAGGATCGTGTGTTCAAACCTGGGAACAAACGGCGCGTGGTACTCGCCACCAACGTGGCGGAAACCTCGCTGACGGTGCCGCGCATCCGCTACGTGATCGACTCGGGCCAGGCGCGGGTAAAGCGCTACAGCCAGCGTAGCCAGCTCGAACGCCTGCACGTCGAGCCGATTTCGCGTGCTGCAGCCGACCAGCGCAAAGGCCGTTGCGGCCGCGTGGGACCGGGCATCTGCTATCGCCTCTACGACGAGGCCGATTACGAAAGTCGCGCCGCCTATACCGATCCCGAGCTGCTGCGATCGTCGCTGGCCAACGTCATCCTGCGCATGCTCGCCTTGCAGCTGGGCGAGGTGGATGAATTCCCGTTCCTCGAAGCGCCCGATCCGCGCGTGGTGGCCGATGGCTATCGCCGCCTCGCGGAAATTTCCGCAATCGACGATGCGCGCCGCCTGACGCCCATCGGCCGCACGGTGGCCAAGCTGCCGATCGACGTGCAGCTCGCCCGCATGCTGGTGGAGGCGCAGCAATTGCAGAGCCTGCGCGAGGTGCTGGCGATCGTCTCGTTCCTCAGCATCCAGGACCCGCGCGAACGCCCCGCCGATGCACGCCAGCAGGCCGATGCGGCACACGCGGCGTTTGCCGATCCGAAATCCGATTTCGTCGGCGTGTTGAACCTCTGGCGCGAGTACGGCAAGGCGCACGAAGACTTCACGCAATCGAAGTTGCGCGACTGGTGTTCGCGCCACTTTCTTAGCTTCATGCGCATGCGCGAATGGCGCGAACTGCACCGGCAATTGCTGCTGGTGGTGCAGGAATTGGGATGGAAGCTGGAAGCCTCCACTTCTCCTTCTCCCCTCCGGGGAGACGGTCGGGATGAGGGGTCAACCTCGCGGGGAATCACAAAATCGCGAGCTGTTCTGGCCACCAAGAAGGATAGGCAGCCAACCCGCGAGCACCCACCCCTCACCCCAACCCCCTCCCCGGAAGGGAGAGGGAGCCAAGGCAAGGGCGAGGACGAGGCCGCGCGCCAATACGAATCCCTCCACCGCAGCCTGCTCGCCGGCCTGCCCACGCAGGTGGGTCACAAGGACGAGAAGGGCGTCTATCGCAGCACGCGCGAGCGCCGCTTCCAGGTGTTCCCGGGTTCGTCGCTTTCCAAGGTGCCGCCGAACTGGATCTTCGCCGCGCAGATCCTCGATGTCGGCGGTCGCGTGTGGGGCATGATGTGCGCGCGCGTCGAGCCACTGTGGATCGAGCAGCAGGCCGCGCATCTGTTGCGCTCCTCGTGCCGCGATGCGCACTGGTCGCGCAAGCGCGGTCATGTGGTGGCCTACGAGCAGGTGAGCCTGTTCGGGCTCACCCTGGTCGAGCGCCGTCCCGTGACCTTCCAGAAACAGGATCCCGTGCTCGCACATGAGATCTTCCTGCGCGAGGCGCTGGTGCGTTGCGATATCGATGCACGCGCCGATTTCATCCGCGCCAATCAGCGCGTGCTGGAAGATGCCCGCGGCATCGAGGCCAAGCAGCGTCGCGAAGGACTGCTCCGCCACGAGGACGAACTGGTCGCTTTCTTCGAAGGGAAACTACCGCAGGACATCGCGGACAGCCGCGCACTCGACGCCTGGTACCGCAAGGCACGCCCGGCAGAGCAGGCTGCGCTGCGCTGGTCGCTGGACGACGTCATGAGCGGCGGGGCAGGGCTCGATCCCGAAGCGTTTCCCGCATCGCTGGATGTACCTCCGCAAAAGTACCGCCTCGAATACCGCTTCGTTCCCGGCGACGATGCCGATGGCGTGACACTGCACCTCCCGCTCGCCATGTTGAATGCGCTGCCAGCCGCGCGCTGTGAGTGGCTGGTGCCCGGACTGCTCGCCGAAAAGGTGGCCGAGCTGATCCGCGGTCTGCCCAAGGCATTGCGCCGCAACTTTGTACCCGCCCCGGATTTCGCCCGCGCCTTCGCGGAGGCGGAGGCGCCACGGGACGAGTCGCTGACGAAAGCGCTCGCCACCTTCCTCAAGCGCGCCACCGGTGTCGATGTGTCGGCGTCCGAGTTCGATGCGGTGGAATTGCCGGCGCATTTCCGCATGCGTTATCGCCTGCACGATGAAAGCGGCAAGACCCTGGCGACGGGACGCGACCTCGCCGCGATCCGTGGCCAATGGGAAGGCCAGGCGCGCGAGGCGTTTTCACGCAAGACCGATATCGAACTCACCCGCGAGGACATCGCCAGCTGGGACTTCGAGGAAATTCCCGCACAGGTACGTTCGGCTGGCGGCTTGCTGGCGTTCCCGGCACTGGTCGACCTGGGCGATGCCGTGGCCTTGCGGGTGTTCGAACGCAGCGACGAGGCGCGCGAGGCACACGTCGAAGGCGTCATCCGCCTGCTGCGCAATGCGCTCGCCAGCGACATGAAACAGGCGCGCCGCCGATTGCCCGTCGGCAACCCGCTGGCCTTGAAGTACGCGCCGCTCGGTGGCGTGGATGGCCTGCGCGAGGATCTGGTCGAAGGCGGCTTCCAGGATCTGCTGGCGCGTCACACGCTCGACGTACGCACGGCGGGCACCTTCGAAGCCTTGCATACGCAGGCGGCGCGCGAGCTGTTCGGTGCCGCGGTGGAGCGACTGAAGCTGGCCGAGCCCATCATCGAAGCCCAGGCCGACCTGAAGCCGTGGCTGCAACCGCCGCTGATGGGTTTTGCGCGGGCGAGCTACGACGACCTGCGCGAGCAGCTCGACGCGCTGCTCACCGCGGGCTTCCTGCGTGAACTTCCCACCTCGCGGCTGGCGCACTATCCGCGCTATCTGAAAGCCATGCGTCTGCGCGCGGAGCGCTTGCGGCAGGATCCCGCCAAGGATCAGCAACGGCTGTTGCAGGTGCTGCCGTTCTGGCGCGACTACCTCAAGCATCGCGCGGCCGGCAACGAAGGCCTGGACGAATTGCGTTGGTTGATCGAGGAGTGGCGCGTATCGCTGTTCGCGCAGGAACTGAAGACGGCCGAACCCGTATCGGCCAAGCGCCTGACGCGAGCGCTGGAAAATCTCGCCTGAGTCGTTACCTCAATTTGTGGGAGCGCACCCTGTGCGCGACTGGCGCGACGATTGTCGCCAGTCGCGCACAGGGTGCGCTCCCACAGGAAGACCTTACTTCACCCGCGTCATCGGCGCCGTGTCGTTGCAGCCATCGACAGCCGCCATCCAGTTGCCCATCAGCGAACGACGAATGATGACCTTCGGATTCTCGCTGGAAAGGCAGGACACCTTGGTGCTGTCCGATTGCTGCCATACCTGGCCATTGTCCAGGGTGAGCTGGCCGTGGCCGTTGAAGCCCGCAAACGTTCCCTGCACGCGCGCCTGCACCGGGCCCGATTTCTCGCTGGTGGGATAGAACACCGGCTTGCCCGCCTGGTCGACCACCTTGGTGACGACCTTGCCGTGCCCGCTCAGCCAGTTGTCGAGATTCTTCAGCTCATCCGGCGACAGCTTGTCCAGGCCGGCGGCCTTGAATTCCTCCGGCGACATGCGCTGCTGCAGCGGCACGTACTGGTCGGCGGCAAAAGCGGCGACGGGCAGGGCAAGGGCGATACTCATCAGCAACAGCAGCGGGCGGGCCAGACGCATGGGGTGATCCTCTCGGGTACAAGGGATAATGCTTTGCTGGCGCAGCATACACGGCATGAATCGCCGGTTCATGCCGCCTGAGGGTAGCCCCCGGGGATGCTCTAGAATAAGCGGATGGTTCAAGCCGCCCTCCATCCAAGCTCGGGTCTCGCCGAGTGGCGCGAACGCGCCGGCAGCGTGTCGCCCGCGTTGGGCGAGGCGCTGGACACCTGCGCGGTGCTGCCGATGAACCAGGCCGAGTGCGTGGACGTGCTGGAGCTGCTGGCCATGCTCGGCTGCGACACGCAGACCCAGGCCGCGGCGCTGTGGTTCGAGGTGTCGCGCATCGATCCGGCGCTATGGGCGCTACGCGAACCCAGCCTGCCGCCCGACCTGCAGCGACTGGTCGGCGGGCAGGTGGCCGCCGAAAAAGTCTGGGCGCTGCACGCCCAGCACGGCGCGGACCGGGGCGCCGAAGGCTTGCGGCGCCTGCTGCTGGCGATCATCCGCGACCTGCGCGTGGTGTTCATCCTGCTCGCTCGCCAGCTGGCGCGTATGCGCGCGGCAAACGCATTGCCGGACCACGAACGCCAGCCGCTGGCGCGCCTCACGCAGGACATCCACGCGCCGCTCGCCAACCGCCTGGGTATCTGGCAACTGAAGTGGGAGCTGGAAGACCTGTGCTTCCGCTACCTGCAACCGGAAACCTACAAGCGCATCGCGCGCCTGCTCGACGAAAGGCGGGTGGACCGCGAGGACTTCATCCGCGAAACGCTGAGCGCGTTGCAGCGCTCGCTGGAAACGGCGGGCATCCGCGCGGAACTGGCCGGCCGTCCGAAACACATCTATTCGATCTGGAAGAAGATGCAGCGCAAGTCGCTGGAGTTTTCCGATCTCTACGACATCCGTGCCGTGCGCGTGCTGGTCGATTCCATCGGTGACTGCTACGGCGCGCTCGGCGTCGTGCACACCTTGTGGCCGCATCTGCCTGGCGAGTTCGACGATTACATCGCGCGCCCCAAGGGCAACGACTATCGCTCGCTGCATACGGCGGTGGTCGGCCCGCGTGGCAAGACGCTCGAAGTGCAGATCCGCACGCACGAGATGCATCGCATCAACGAACTGGGCGTGGCCGCGCACTGGCGTTACAAGGAAGGCGGCGCCGGCGACAGCGAATTCGAGGCCAAGATCGCCTGGATGCGCCGCCTGCTGGAACCGCGGCCGGACAGCGACGGCGATCTCGCCGCGGACCTGCACACCGAACTGCTCGAAGATCGCGTCTACGTGCTCACCCCCAAGGGTGAAGTGGTGGACCTGCCGCATGGCGCCACGGTGCTGGATTTCGCCTACCACGTGCACACCGAAGTGGGGCATCGCTGCCGCGGCGCGAAGGTCAACGGACGCATCGTGCCGCTCACCTTCCAGCCGTCCAGCGGCGATCGCATCGAAGTGCTGACGGCGAAAGTGGCCGAACCCAGCCGCGACTGGCTGTCGGCGCACCACGGCTATCTGCACACCTCGCGCGCCAAGGAAAAAGTGCGCACATGGTTCCGCCGTATCGCGCACGATGCCAATCTCGCGGCAGGGCGTGCGATCTTCGAAAAGGAGATCAAGCGTCTCGCGCTGCCCGCCGCCGACATCGGCAAGTTGCCTGCGCACTTCCATCTGAAGACGCACGACGAACTGCTGGTGGCGCTGGCGCTCGGTGAAGTGGCGCCGGGGCAGATCGCCCGCGTATTGCAGGAAGCCTCCGCGCCGCCGCCCGCCGTGCCGCCGCCGCTCGGACCCACCCAGGCGCGACAGGCGCTGCGCGACCACAGTGCGCTCAGCATCGAAGGCGTGGGCAACCTGCTCACCACGCTGGCGCGCTGCTGCCAGCCGTTGCCAGGCGATCCGGTGCGCGGTTTCGTCACGCGCGGACGCGGCGTCTCCGTGCATCGTGCCGACTGCGCGAGTCTCGCGCGGCTGGCGCGGCGCGATCCGGATCGCGTGATCGACGTCGAGTGGGGCAAGGCGGCTGCCCAGGCCTATGAAGTGGACATCGAACTGCGCGGCTACGATCGCAAGGGCTTGCAGAAGGACGTCACCAACCTGATCAGCAACATGGGCACGCACATCATTGCGTCGTCCAGCCGGGTGTTTGCCCACACCGGCGAGGTGGAGATGCGCTTCACCCTGCGTGTACGCGATTTCGAACAGTTGTCCGGGCTGCTCAGCCGGCTGGCGGCACTGCCCAACGTGGTCGACGCTCGCCGCGTCAGCGGTGCCTGAACGCCGCGCGTTCCCGACAGGGAGCCGGTGCAGCGCGATGTTAAGCTGCCACCCGTTGAACCCACCCTCGTGAACCCATGAACGGACGCAAAGACCAGCACGACCACGGCTCGTCGGGCCGCACCGAGCCCACGCTCGGCAATCTCGATAACCTGGACGGACCCGCGCCCAAGTCCCGGGACGACGACGGGCTACCCACGTTCACGCTCGATCCGGACCTTCGTCGCGGCGGTTCCTCGCGTCCGCCCGTGCATCGGCCCAAGCGTCGCGGCTGGCTGGTACCGGTGGTGGTGCTGATTGCCATCGGCGTGGGCACCTCGCTGTGGATCGGCCAGGACAGGCTGCGCGGCCTAGTGCCGAACACCGAACTCGACGGCATCCTGGGGCGCGCGGAAACGGCGCTGCAGCAAGGCCATCTCGATGGCAACGACGGCTCCAGCGCGCGCGAACTTTTCGAAGCAGCGCGCGCCCTGCAACCCGACAACGACCGCGCCCGCGACGGCCTGCGCAACGTGGGGCAGGCCGAGATCGCCCGCGCCGACGCCGCCTTGCAGGCCGGCAAGCTGGACGACGCCGATCAGGCACTCACCGCCGCACGCGAACTGCTCGGTGGCGGCAGCGATGTCGATCGCCTGAGCCAGTCCCTGGCCGCCGCACGCAATGGCAAGGTGCCCACCGATCATCTGGTCGAGCAGGCCCAGCAAGCCTTCGACGCGGGCAAGCTGCAGGGCGACGATGGCGCCGGCGAGCTTTATCGCCGCGTGCTGGCCGCCGATCCCAACAACGCCGTGGCCAAGCACGGCCTGGAACAAGTGGGTGACGCACTGGCTGGCCAGGCGCACAAGGCGCTGGATGCCGGCGACCGGGCCACCGCCTCGGCGCTGGTCGACCGCCTCGCCGTGCTGCTGCCCAATTACGGCGAGCTGCCGGCACTGCGCGCTGCGCTGGTGCAGGTAAACCAGCAGGACAACAGTGCCCTTACCGATGCGGTCAAGCAGGGCCAGAACGCCTTGCGCGACGGCCGCATCGTGGGTGCGGGCGACGACACCGCGCTGGCGCACTTCAAGGCGGCGCTGGCGATCGATCCCGACAACGGCGACGCCAAGGCCGGCATGGGCCAGGTGGCCCAGGCGCTGATCGTGCAGGCCAATGCGGCGCTCGACAATGCGGACAACACGCATGCACGCCAGCTGTTGGATCAGGCCGCGACCATCGCACCGCATTCGGCCGATCTTGCCGCAGCACGTGCGCGCCTCGGCGGCGGACGCAAATCCAACGCCGCGCAGGTCGCCAACGACATCGCCGGCGACGCCGCCGCAGACAACGACGACAACCTCCAGCATCCGCCGCTCACGCCACAGCAGAGCGCCGAACTGGCGCGCACCGTGCAACGCGCTGACGCGGCTGCCCGGCAGGGCAACCTGATGCTGCCGCCGGGCGAAAGCGCCTACGACCTCTACCGCCAGGCTTTGGCGCTGGATGGCAACAATGAAGCAGCGCGCCATGGCCTGGAATCGCTGCCCACGCTCGCCATCAACCAGTTCAACCAGGCCCTCGCCAGCGGCAATCTTGGCGCGGCCGGCAACCGTCTCGCCGACGTGGCCGACCTATCGCCCGGCAACGCCAATCAGGGCGAGCTGCGCTTGCGCCTTGCCGGTGCCTGGATGGATCAGGCCGAACAGCAATTGCAGAACGGCGATCGCGCCAACGCGGCGCAGTCGCTGGACAGCGCGCGCAAGCTCGCGCCCGGCAATCCGCGCCTGGCGACGTTGATGGCGCGGCTGCAATCGGGCGGCTGATATGACGGTGCTCGTGTTCGGGGCCAGCAGTCAGATTGGCCATTTCCTGCTGCCACGACTGCGCGCGCGCGGGGAATCGATCGTTGCGCTGAGTCGCAAACCGCGACCGACGCAGGCCGGCGTTCAATGGTTGCAAGGCGATCTGCCCGACCGCGTTCCCGCCGTCGCCCAGCCGTCCGCGGTGATCAATTTCGGTCCGCTCGCATCGTTTGCCGCATGGCTGGCACCCGCAGGCTTGCCATCGACGACGCGCATCATCGCCACCAGTTCGATGAGCGCCGAATCCAAGCAAGCCTCCGACGTAGCTGCCGAGCGCGAGCTCTCGCAGACGCTGCGCGATGGTGAAGCCGCCGTGGCCGCCGCCTGCGATCGGCAGGGCATGGCGTGGACGATTTTCCGGCCGACACTCATCTACGGCGCGGGCATCGATAAAAGCCTCACGCCGATCGCGCGTCGGGCCAGCCGCCTGCATGTCTTTCCACTGCCGGCGGGCCGCGGTCTGCGCCAGCCTGTGCATGCGGACGATATCGCCGCCGCGGTGATGGCGGCACTCGATCATCCGGACGCGGCAGGGCGGATCCTTCCGCTGGGCGGCGGCGAACGCCTCACCGCAGCTGAGATGTTCGCCCGGGTGCGCCGCAGCCTGGCGACGCCGACGATCCCGCTGCCGATTCCCGCCGTGCTTCTGCGCGCCGGGCGTCACGCGGTGCCGCGCCTGCGCGGCCCATTGACCCGGCTGGAAGCCGACCTGATAGCCGACAACAGCGAATTGCAGCGCCTGCTGGGCGTCTCGCCACGCCCGTTCCAGCCCGATGCCGCCTGCTGGGAGCCACACCTCCCCCTGTAGGAGCGCACTCTGTGCGCGACCGCCTCCTGCGCGGGACTGGGGCAAGGACCGGTCGCGCACAGGGTGCGCTCCCACAAGGGAGCGGATCGATCCTCCTTGTGGCCCATTCGTGCCCGCTTCCCGCCACATCTGGCGGCCCGCGTTCAGATGCCCGCCGGGAAGCAGGCCCTATGATCCCGGAGCCTCCCCGTTCAGGATTGCCCCTACTTGGACTTCATGACCCGTCTTCGCTCGATCTTCAGTGCCGTCTGGCCCTGGATCCGCATTCCGTTCTGGGTCTGCATGGGACTGCTGTTCGGCTTCGTGCTGCCGTACACCCTGGTGCTCAACAAGCGAGTGCAGGACCGCTTCAACGATCTGGTGTTCGCGGTGCCTACCCGCGTCTACGCGCGGCCGCTGCCGCTGGCGGCAGGCACGCCGATGACCTCCTCGACGCTGGAACTCGAGCTGACCTTTGCCGGCTACAGCAACGATGGCCACGCCGATGTCGCCGGCACCTGGGCCAAAGAGGGCAGCACTTACACCATTGCCTCGCGCGGCTATGCCGGCCCTGACGGCGGCGAAGTGCCCAAGCGCATCCGCGTCGCGTTGAGCAAGACGCAAGTCACCAGCGTGAAGGACCTGGCCAACGGCAAGCCGATCGAGATGACTCATCTCGATCCGGCGCGCATCGCCACCGTGTATGGCTCGCAGCAGGAAGAGCGCCGCATCGTGCGACTCACCGACGTACCGCCGCTGCTGCTGTCCGGCCTGCAGGCGGTGGAAGACCGCGACTTCAAGCATCACTTCGGCATCGATCTCACCGCGATCCTGCGCGCCTCGTTCGCTAACCTGCGTGCCGGCCACACGGTGCAGGGCGGTTCCACCCTCACGCAGCAGCTGGTGCGCAACCTGTTCCTCGATCGCGAGCAGAATTTCTCGCGCAAGTTGAACGAAGCGCTGATGTCGATCCTGATCGAAGCGCACTACGACAAGAGCCGCATCCTCGAGGCCTACGTCAACGAAGTGTTCCTTGGCCAGCAGGGCGGACAAGCCGTGCACGGTTTTGCCGCGGCCTCGGAGTTCTACTTCGGCCGCCGCATGGAAGACCTCAAGCCGCAGGAGATGGCGCTGCTGATCGGCATGGTGAAGGGGCCGAGCTACTACGACCCGCGCCGCTATCCGGATCGCGCGCTGTCGCGTCGCAACCTGGTGCTCGACCAGTTCAGCGAAACCAACCTGATCACCGCGGAACAGGCGAACGCGTACAAGGCCACGCCACTGGGCATCGTGAGCAACGGCCAGCTGCCGCACAACCGTTTCCCGGCCTTCATGGACCTGGTGCGTCTGCAGATCACCTCGGACTTCGACGACGACACGCTTTCCCAGGGCAACCTGAGCATCTTCACCACGCTGGATCCGGCCGCGCAGGTGTATGCGGAACAGGCCATCACGACCACGCTCGGTGGTCTCGGCAAACGCGGCGAAGCGGCGCAAGCCGCTGCCGTGGTGACCGAAGCGCAGACCGGTGCAGTGCTGGCCATCGTCGGCAGCAAGATACCGGGCGACCAGGGCTTCAATCGTGCGCTGGATGCGAAGCGCCAGATCGGCTCGCTGGTGAAGCCGCTGGTGTACCTGGTGGCGCTGACCAACCCGGAACGCTGGAATCTGGCCAGTCCGGTGGAAGATTCGCCGATCAGCCTGCGCCAGCCGGACGGCAGTTTCTGGACGCCGAAAAACGATGAGGGCGATGTGCACGGCTCGGTGCCGATGGTCGATGCGCTGGTGCATTCGTGGAATCTGGCCAGCATCAACCTGGGCATGAGCGTCGGCGTGTCGCGCATCAAGGCGTTCCTCGAATCGTTCGGCCTCAGCAACGTCAACCCGAGTCCTTCGTTGCTGATCGGCGCCGTCGACATGTCGCCGCTGCAGGCCACCCAGCTCTATCAATACATCGCCGCCGATGGCCACGCATTGCCGCCGCTGGCGGTGCGCGGCGTGGTGGATGCGCGCGGCCAGACCATCAAGCGCTATGAAGTGAAGACCGGCGCGGGCGAGTACCAGCCCGCTGTGCGTTTGACCACCTGGGCCATGCAGCAGGTCACGCGCTCGGGCACGGCGGCGTCGATCGGCACGGTCGGGCTGGGCTACCTCAACGCGGCGGGCAAGACCGGCACCTCCAATGACCTGCGCGACAGCTGGTTCGCCGGCTTCACCGCCGATCACCTGGCCGTGTTCTGGATGGGCCGCGACGACAACAAGCCCAGCGGCATGTACGGCAACACCGGCAGCCTGCGCGCCTGGCAGGAGCTGTTCAAGAAACTGCCCACGCGGCCACTGCCGGCAGCGCCGGGCCAGGGTCTGGAAATGGCGTGGGTCAACACTGCCGACGGCAAGCGTTCGGAAGAGGGCTGCGAAGGAGCGCGGCAGGTGCCGGTGGTCGCCGGTACACTGTCCCAGGACGCCGAGGGCTGTTTCTGGCAGCACGTCGGCAATTTCTTCAGCGGTAGCGACGCATCCCCAGCGCCAGCGTCCTCCGCCCCCAGCCGGGATTGATCATGTTTCGTCGTGCCCTTCGCCTTTCCGCCGCCCCCGCTTCGTTGGTCGTACTCCTGCTCGCGGCGTGCAGCCAGCCCGTGGCGCCTTCGCAGGCCACCCGTCCGACCGTGTCCGACGAGCAGATGCTTTCGTCCATCCGCGCGGCCGGCGAGAAGGAGAAATCCGTCATCGACGTGAACCCGTTGCGTGACCCCGGCGTCGCGGCGTTGCAGGATGCGGCCGAAGGCGATCTGCGCGTGGGCAAGTACAGCGATGCCGCCACCAAGCTCGACCAGGCGCTGAAGATCAGCCCCAATTCGCCGGACCTGCTGCAGGACCGCGCCGAGGTGGCGATCCGTTTGAAGGATTACGCCAACGCCGAACAGATGGCCCACCGCTCCTGGGATCTCGGCCCGAAACTCGGTCCGTTGTGCGCCCGCAACTGGCAGACCATCGCCGAGCTGCGCCGGCACGCCGGCGATGACGCCGGTGCGGCCAATGCCAGCAAGAGCGTGGCGCAGTGCCATGTGGAAGGGATGCAGCGTTATTGAGCGTTCGCCTCTTCTGCGGTGAAAGCGAGAAGGCCTGATTCGCCGAGCTGCGTCCACCGTTCCCAGGCCGCTCCGGCCTTGGCGAGATCAAGCTTCAGCGAGGCCCTGCAACGTATCGAGGCGGGCATCCAAGACCTTAGCGAGCCAGCGAGAGGCTAGCCTTCGCGGGTTCTCGGTGGAGAGAGAAAGGCTGATTTGGCGATCCGAGCCATGACATAGCTTGTTTGTAGTAACGTAACTACAAACGAGCTGCGTCGGAGCGCCATCATGACCATCACGACCCTATCGAGCCGCGAACTCAACCAGGACGTTACGAAGGCCAAGAAAGCCACCAAGGAGGGTCCAGTGTTCATCACTGACCGAGGCAGACCGGCGCACGTGCTGCTGAGCATCGAGGAATACCAGCGTCTTACCGGGGGACGCCAGAAGATTGCCGATCTGCTGGCCATGCCCGGCGTCGAGGACATTGAACTGGAAATCCCACCGCCGCGCGACCTTGCTCTACCGGCGGACTTGTCCTGATGCTTGTTCTCGATACCAACGTCGTGTCTGAGCTGCGCAAAGTGCGCGGCGGCAAGGCCGACAAACGCGTAGCGCAGTGGTCGGACAGCGTGGATGCCGCCGATCTGTTCGTTTCCGCGATCACGATCCAGGAGCTGGAAATTGGCGTTTTGCTGGCCGAGCGCAGAGACCCCTCGAAGGGTGCCGTGCTTCGTGCCTGGCTGAACAGTCATGTGTTGCCGGCTTTCGCAGGCCGCGTCCTGCCGGTGGATACCGCCGTCGCGCAGCGAAGCGCGAAGCTGCACGTACCCGCTCCGCAATCGTTGCGCGACGCTTTCATTGCCGCCACGGCGCAGGTACACGGCATGACCGTGGTGACTCGAAACGTGGCCGACTTTGCCGCATCCGGCGTCAACCTCATCAATCCTTGGACTTGGGAGGCTTAGCCAGGCATGCCGGGTGTCACCGATTGCCGACATGGGTCGCCTCACGCAAGTCAAACGGCCAGCGGCCGCCTGATCGCGATCAAGCCTGCCATGTCCACGGGTTGATCACGGCCACGCCGGCAGCCTCAAAAGGCGACGTGTCGCGCGTGGCTACCGCGAAGCCATGAATAGCTGCGATGCCGGCGATGTAACCATCCGTCGGCGCAATCGCTTTCCCAGCGGCGCGAGCGCGGGAACGCAGCGTGGCGTACGCATCCGATGCCGGCGCATCGAATGACAGTATGCGGCCGGCGAACAGGGGCAGCACGCGTTGCTCGAGACGCTGATGAAGTAGGTCACGGCGTTTGCCCTCAGGCAGCACGGCGACGCCGAAGCGCAGTTCGGCAAGGCTGATGGCCGAGAGGTACAACGTTTCGATGATCTGCGCGTCGATCCAGGCGAGCACGTTCATGTCGCCAGGCGCTTTGAGCGGCTCTGAAACAACATACGTATCGAGCAGGATCATTCAAAGCTCACCGGCTCGGATGCCGTCCTGTCGCGCTCGATCTCAAGCTCGACGCCGCCCACTTCCCGGCCCATGTCGGCCAGCAGGGAACCGAGCTTGATTCGGTTCTCGGGCCGGACAGCGTTTTCGAGAATCGCCCGGATTTCCGCCTCCGTGCTGCGTCCATGCGTAGCAGCACGTACGCGCAAGGCGCGATGGGTTTCTTCGGGCAGGTTGCGAATGGTGACGGATGCCATGGCGGGCGCCCTTTGCAGTGATATCAATGACTGCATTCAATCACCATTGATATCACGAAGGGCCTTTTTGCGGCGTTCGGGCAGGCGAGGACTAGGCGAGGAGGGTCTTCAAGGGCCTTCACCCTTCAGCCCTCGCTATCGGCCAGCAGTTGCACCAGGGCGTTGCGGCGGCGGGCATTCAACTTCCGCATCGCGGTGATCACGGCGCGCTCCTGCTCGGTCAGGACCTTATAGGCGCCCCCCGGTTCATGTACCTGCCCGGTCGACGGCAGGCGGCCCAGGATCAGCCAATCCAGGCTGCACTCGAACTCCTCGGCAACCTTTGCCAACCGGGCCGTTTCGGGAAAGGCCTGTCCCTTGAACCACTGGCGTACTGCTTCCTTGGACACATCAAAGCGCAACGAGAGCGCTTTGTTACGCCCTCGGCCACTCGGAATGTCCGCCAAATCGCAGGCTTCGTTCAGTCGGTCTGCGAATCCTGCGTACGTGTCAACTGATTTTCGTGTAGGCAAGTTAAACCTGGCTTTGGTGAGTTCAATTGCCAAGCCATTCTTGTAATTTTTGTAGGAAAAAGACCACGTTTGACTTGCTAATCGAGTTCTGATTGTCTGCTTCCCGCAGCGCGGAGGGCGCTGCATCCGGAGCGCGCTTCCGTTGGTGTCGATGACACCGACACGGACCGCTATCGACTTTTCACAGGGGAGCAACTCGAAATGATTTCTCGTAGCGGATCGGCTTCGTTCGATTTACGCCTGCTGGTGCTGGCCATCGCCTTGAGCCTGGGCAGCGGCAGCGCGCTGGCGCAGAGTACGGCGGGTGATATCTCAGGGACTGCGACTTACGCCAGCGGTGCAGTGGTGGTGATCAAGGGGTTGGACTCGGGCCTGTCCCGTTCGGTCGAGCTGACGCCCGACGGCAAGTTCCGCGTGCCGTCGTTGCCCAGCGGTCGATATGAAGTGCAGCTGGTGCGTGACGGTCATGCGCTCAACACCAGCCAGGTGACCGTGCTGGCCGGACAAACGGCACAGCTCAATCTTGGCACCGAGGCCGCACAGGCAACCCGCCTGAGTACCGTGACAGTCAGTGCCAATGCGATCCCGCCCATCGACGTCAACTCGTCGGAAACGCGCACCACCTTCTCAGCTTCCCAGCTCAACGCGCTGCCGGTGCCGCGCGATATCGTCAGCGTGGCGACGCTGGCGCCGGGCGTGGTCAAGGGCAACGGTGCGTTCGGCAACCTGCCGTCGTTCGGCGGCTCGTCGGTCGCGGAGAACAGTTACTACGTCAACGGCTTCAACGTCACCAACCTCTACAACAATCTCTCGTTCGGCGAAGTGCCATTCCAGGCCATCGACCAGTTGGATGTGCAGTCGGGCGGCTACGGCGCGCAATACGGGCTTTCCACTGGCGGCGTGACCTCGGTCAACATCAAGCGCGGCACCAACGAGTGGAAGGGCGGCGTGAGCTGGAGCACGGCACCGGACTGGGCTCGTGCAACCTCACCCAATGTCATGCGTGCCAACGGCACCACTTTCCGCGAGTACGATAAAAACACCAAGGCCAGCAACACTTACGACGCCTGGCTGGGCGGGCCGTTGATCAAGGACAAGTTGTTCCTGTTTGCGTTGGCTGAGTTCACCAAGACAAGCATCACCACTTACGGTGCTTCTTCGACTTCGAGTCTAAGCAATGCCAACTCGACTACTACCGCCAACGACCTCACCACCAGGAGTCCTTACTGGGTGGTAAAGCTCGACTGGAACATCAACGACGCCAATCATCTCGAATACACCGGCTTCAACAATACCGACAGCACCACTTACCGCTACTACAACGCTCCTTACGTCGACGGCGTGACGTCGAAGACGACCTACAAGGGCGATCTGCACAACAAGGTGGGCGGCCTGACCAGCATCGTCAAATACACCGGCTATCTCACCGAGGATCTGACCCTGACGGCCCAGTGGGGCAAGATGGACAGCGACAATTCCTCCTACACCGTCAGCCCGGCCGGCATCACCACCCGCTACAACGGCGATATCAACGCGCCCGCTTCCGGTTGTGCCTACACCGCGTACAACGGCGTGCCGTGGGGGCCGGCGACCTGTGCCATTACCAGCAGCGTCGACATCTACGGCGGCAAAGATCAGCGCGAGGCCTGGCGCGTCGATCTCGACTGGAGGCTTGGCGATCACGAACTTGGCGCAGGCTATTCCGACGAAAGCTGGTCGTCCGATGCGGGCAGCTCGTATTCGGGTGGTGCCTATCATTACTACTACTCCAAACCCAGCGCGAAAGCGCCGGGCCTGGTGATGACGAAGAACTTCCGCACGGGCGGTCGTATCGACATCGATCAAAAGGCCTGGTATCTGGAGGATCATTGGCAGGCGACCGAGAAGCTGATGCTGTACGGCGGACTTCGCAACGACAGCTTCAACAACAAGAACGGCGCCGACGAAAGTTTCGTCAAACAGGAAAATATCTGGCAGCCGCGCCTGGGATTTTCCTGGGACGTGATGGGCGACGCGTCGTTCAAAGTGGCCGGCAGTGCGGGTCGTTACTCCCTGCCGATCGCGGCCAACGTCGCCTTGCGCGCCGCGACCGCGTCACTCTTTGTCGAGGACGACAGCCTCTATTCGGCGATCAATCCCGATGGCTCGCCCGTGCTGGTAGGCACAAAGGGAAGCCAGGGGCACTACATCATCAACGGTGAGGATGGCAGTACGCCCGATCCACGTGCCGTGGCCTCCAAAGGCCTGAAACCGTACGTGCAGGACGAGTACATCCTCGGTTTCCAGAAGACGCTGCGCAGCGACACCGTCTTTCTCGACAACTGGACGGTAGGCATGAAGGCCACCTACCGGAAGCTGCGCACCACCATCGACGACACCTGCGATTCGCGGCCGTTCTACGCGGAAGCGGCAAGGCAAGGCGTGGATGGCGCCTGGGATGACGAGTGGTCGGTGCCTGCCGGCATGGTCGGCTGCTGGATCTACAACCCAGGCAGCGCGCTTTCGCTGAGCACCACGCTGGACGGCTCGCCTCGTACCTTCAATGTGACGATTCCCAGCAGCACCTTGGGACCGCGTGCCATGCGCTCCTATCAAGGCATCGTGCTCAGCGCGGAGAAGCAGTCGGAGACGTACTACCTCAACGCTTCGTACACCTGGTCGAAAAGCTACGGCAACACCGAGGGGCTGGTGAAGTCCAGCAACGGCCAGGACGATACCGGCACAACCTCCGATTTCGATTTCCCCGAAATCATGGTCGGCGCCAACGGCTATCTGCCGAACGACCGCCGCCACGCCATCAAGCTCTACGGCGCCTACAAGTTCACCTCCGAGTGGTCGGCGGGCCTCAACCTGCTGGCGCAATCGGGTGCGCCGATCAGCTGCTATGGCGGTGGCGGCGGCACGCTGGGCACTCGATTTGGCTATGGCGCAGCGTTCCATGTCTGCAACGGCGAGATCAGCGCTGAGGGAACCAGCGGGCGCACCCCATGGCTGTGGACAGTCAGTCCGAACGTGATCTACCAGCCGTCGTGGGCGAAAGGCTTGAGCATGCAGCTATCGGTGATCAACCTGTTCAACAACGACGCGCCGACCTTCGTCTACGAACAGTACGAGACCATTTCCAACAGCGGTCGCAAGACCATGTACACCCACTACAAGCTGCCGAAGTACTTCAACACCCCACGTTATGCGCGGCTGCAGCTGCAGTACGACTTCTCGCTGTAAATCTTCGCTGTTGAAGCGCTGGCGCCTTGTCGGTCGAAACGCAAGCGTCGGTGAGTGGAGTCGCTCCCAGCCCTTGGGAGCACGCCTCGATGAAGCGTCACCCCGATCGCGTCTCATTGAGGAAGCAAGCCGGATCCGCACGGGCGGTGCACGCCAGGAACATTTGGCGTGCATCCGGTGGCAGGCTCAGGCCCTGGCGCGTTCTTCCATCAGGCCCACCAGATTCCCGTCCGGGTCGCGCAGGAAGGCCAGCCACAAGGTGTGATCCGATAGCTCCGCCGTCGCCTGCGGCTCGCGTTCGCCCACCGCGCCATGATCGAGCAGTGCGCGGAACGTGTGCTCGATGTCGCCGACCGTGAAGTAGAGAATGGAATTGCCACCCACGCTGCCATGTCCTTGCGGCGTGGACAGCATCAGCCGCACGCCGCCGGCATCCAGGAAGGCCAGATTCGTGGCGGGCCGAAACAGGAACGGCAGTTCCAGGATGTCGCGATAGAACGACAGCGCTGTATCGACGTCGCTGACGGTGATGGCGATCTGGCCGATGCCGGTGATCCGTGAGGACATGGCGCAACTCCACGGCTGGGAATGCCGGCAGTCTAGAACATTCGCAGCCGCGGCTCAGGTCGGCGATACTTGGCCGATGATTGATCACGAGGACGTTGCCGCGCTGCTGGGCACGGAAGGCCCCTTCGCTCGCGAGCTACCCAATTTCGCCCCGCGCGCCGCCCAGCAGGCGATGGCGCGCGCGGTGCAGCACGCCATCGCCGAGCGCGAGACGCTGATTGCGGAGGCCGGCACCGGCACCGGCAAGACGTTCGCCTATCTGGTGCCGGCGTTGCTCTCGGGGGAGCGCGTGATCGTGTCCACCGGCACCAAGGCGCTGCAGGACCAGCTGTATTTCCGCGACCTCCCGCGCGTGCGCTCGGTGCTGGGCGCCCGCCTCAAGACGGCGTTGCTGAAGGGGCGGTCGAACTACCTGTGCCTGTATCGTCTCGACCAGACCGTGCGCGAGGGTGCCACTTTCGATCGCGCGCAGGCGTCGCAACTGGCGGCCGTCCGTGCCTGGTCGGCGCGAACACGGCGCGGCGACCGCATGGAGCTGGCGGAGGTGCCGGAGGAATCGCCACTGTGGCCGCGCGTCACTTCGACGCCGGAAAACTGCCTGGGCGTGGAGTGTCCGTTCTACGACGACTGCCACGTGATCAAGGCGCGGCGCGAAGCGCAGGAAGCCGACCTGGTGGTGGTCAACCATTACCTGCTGTTCGCCGATCTGGCGCTCAAGCAGGAAGGTTTCGGCGAAATCCTGCCGGGCGCGAACGCGTTCATCCTCGACGAAGCACACCAGATTCCCGAGCTTGCCGGCCAGTTTTTCTCGCAGAGCATCAGTGCGCGCCAGCTGTCGGATCTGGCGCAGGACAGCCTGAGCGAATGCAATGGTGTCACGGGTGCGATTGGCCTGGTGCTGGAGCCGGCCGAAGCGGTGCAGGATGCCGTGCGCAGACTGCGACTGGCGATGGACGTGTTGCCGGAGCGAGGGCCGTTCCATCAGATGGAGGCCAAGCACGAGATCGGCGATGCCTTGCATGCGCTACGCGACGTGCTGGCGGCATTGACCGACGTACTGGCGTCACAAGCGGAGCGCTCGCGCGGTTTCGCCAATGCGCATGAACGTGCCGCCTTGATGAGCGAGCGCCTCGATCGCATCGCCGAGCGCGAAAGCGAACGCGACGTGCGCTGGTACGAACTGTTTCCCCGTGGTTTTGCCCTGCATGCCACGCCGCTCGATCTGGCTGCGCCCTTGCGAGCCATGCGGGAACAGACCCAGGCGGCGTGGATCTACACCTCGGCCACGTTGTCGGTGTCGTCCAGCTTCGATCACTTTGCGCGCCAGCTGGGTCTGGAAGACCCGCAGACCCTGCATGTGGAAAGCCCGTTCGACTATGAGAAGCAGGCGCTGTGCTATCTGCCCGCAGGACTGCCGGATCCTTCCGCCCGCGACTACACCGACCGCGTGATCGAGGCCGTGTTGCCGGTGCTGCACGCCTCGCACGGACGCGCCTTCCTGCTGTTCACCTCGCACCGTGCCTTGCGCCGCGCGGCCGAATTGCTGCACGAGCGGGTGCCCTGGCCTTTGTTCGTGCAGGGTTCGGCACCACGCCACCAACTGCTGGAGGATTTCCGCCACAGCGGTCACGGCGTGTTGCTGGGCGCTGCCAGTTTCTGGGAAGGCGTCGACGTGGCGGGCGAAGCGTTGAGCGTGGTGGTGATCGACAAGCTGCCGTTCGCTTCGCCGGACGATCCCGTGCTGCAGGCGCGCCTCGAAGCGCTGGAGCAGGCCGGCATCAATCCCTTCATGGGCTGGCAGGTGCCCAGTGCGGTGATTGCGCTCAAGCAGGGCGCGGGCCGGTTGATTCGCGACGTGCACGATCGCGGTGTGCTTGTGTTGTGCGATCCGCGCCTCACCAGCAAGGGCTATGGACGGCTGTTCCTCAACAGCCTTCCCGCCATGCCTCGCACCAAGGAACTGGCGCAGGTGAAGGCGTTCTTCGACGATGAAGTGTCCGCACCGGCGTGAGCGTGCGATGTAGATCTTGCCTAAACATGCGTTTCTCGCCCGTCATTCCGCTGCAGGCCGGAATCCAGTAGCGAATGCGCCCAGTTATCTAGGCGGAGCAAAAGACGCTCTGGATATGCCCCCGCAACAACCCAACGCACGGCTGCTGGATTCCGGCCTGCGCCGGAATGACGGTGAGGGAAATGAGCTGGTTCTGCGTGGCCCACGGCACTGGATTCTGCTCGCTGGACGCACAACGATAAGCGCAGTCACTCCAACGAGGATTCGGACATGGCCAAGGTCACCGGTTTTGGCGGCATCTTCTTCAAGGCGCGCGATCCGGCAGCACTGGGCGAGTGGTATGCGCGGCATCTGGGCTTTCCGCTGGAAGACTGGGGCGGGGCGCGTTTCGAGGACGACGCGTCGCGTCCGGGTTATATCGTGTGGACGCCATTCGCCGCTGACACCACCTATTTCGCGCCCAGCAGCCAGCCTTACATGCTCAACTTTCGCGTGGACGATCTGGATGGCTTGCTCGCGCAGTTGAAGGCGGACGGCGTGGACGTCGACGGCCGCATCGAAGAGAGCGAATTTGGTCGCTTCAGCTGGATCATGGATCCGGAAGGCACGCGCATCGAACTGTGGCAGCCGCCGGGCTGAGCTTACGCGTTCGTTCCGGCGGCGCTGGCGGCCATGTCGCGCAGATGGCTGGCGGTCGCTTCGTCGGCGGGCACGAACGCTTCCAGGGCCAGTTCGGCCAGTGTGACGTCCATCGGCGTGCCGAACACCGTGGTGGTACTCAGCATCGACAGCGTGATATCGCCGAGCGCCAGTTCCATCGGTACGGCGATATCGCCGCTGACCACGCCGTGCCCCTCGGCATCATTGCCGGGATAGCTGCGCAACTCCTGTAGCAGGGCGACCAGTTGCGGGTCGTGCGTGGCATCGATCTGGCGACGCAGGCGATCGAGCAGATGCGCCCGCCACACCGGCAGATTGCGGATATGCGGCGCCAGCCCTTCGGGATGCAGGCTCAGGCGCAGCACGTTGATCGGCGGTTTGAGCCATTGCGGTACCAGTCCCGCCAGCATGCGTTGCGTGGCCTGGTTGCTTTCGATCAGGTTCCAGTGCCGATCGACGGCAAGCGCGGGATAGGGCTCCAATCCCTTCAACAGCAGACGGATCGAACCGAGCACCGCGGCAAACGCCGGATCGTCGAACGTCCGTTCGCGGTAGACCGGCGCAAATCCTGCCGTCACGAGCAGTTGGTTGCGTTCGCGCAAGGGAATATCCAGGTATTCGGCCAACCGCAGGATCATGTCGCGACTGGGCTGCGAGCGTCCCGATTCCATGAAGCTCAAATGGCGCGTGGAAACCTCCGCGCCGCTGGCCAGATCGAGCTGGCTGAGCCGTCGATGACGCCGCCACTCGCGCAAGAGATCGCCGACCGGACGAGCGGCGGACGGGGAGAGGGCGGAAGCCGTGGCGCTCATGTGCATCTCCGTGGGTACCTCGAGGGAGCGATGTTCCCACGAGGATGGATGGTAGGCCCATGCCGGACGGCGGGGTGCCGTCCGGCCATGGCCGTCAGGCCATTTGCGGCACCTTGTCGAGGAAGCCGAACACCTGGCCGATGCGTCCTTCCTGCAGCGAAGCGACGTCGAAACCGATCACCAGCGGTTCGGCTGCGCCCGGCGAGGCGAGATGCCACTGGAATCGCAGCGTGTCGTGATGCGCATCGACCACACCGGCGAGTGCGAAGCGGTGGCCGGGGAACATCGCCTGTACGGCCGACACGGTGGCGTCGATCGCTTCCCAGCCCTTCGCATCGACCATCGGATCGGTGTAGCGCGCGTGTTCGGCATAGACGTCTTCGATCAGGCTGCGACGACGCAGGGCATCGGTCTCGTTCCAGCTGGCGATGTAGCGTTCGGCGAGTGCGTGGGCGTGGGTGGTCATGGCGTGTTCCTCGTAGGTGGGTGTGGGAACAGAGTGCGGCGTACGAGGCACGCAAGCGATTACCTGCGGAGTAATGAGTTGCGCCATGGTTCCGCCACAAGTCGCATGCGAGTCGGCAGCAACTCGCCCGAAGGTTCGCCCCCGCGCCTGTTTTCCTGCAGGCTCCGAGACAAGGGATTGAGCCATGGGACACTGGATGAAGGGCTGGACCGCCAAGGTACTTGGCGTGGGCCTGCTGGCGCTGCTCATGTTGTTGCCGTTGTGGAAGGTGCAGTCGCTGGTGGAAGAGCGGCAGGGCATGCGGCAGGCGGCCATCGAGCAGATCGCGCAGGGCTGGGGCGGCGAGCAGGTGCTCGGTGGCCTCGTGCTGGCGGTGCCGACGCAGGAGAAGATCGCAACGACCGGCGGCGAGCTGCGCGATGTGGCCGATACCACGCTGCTGCTGCCCGACACGGCCGCCATGAGCATCGGCATGTCGGTGGACAAGCGCCGCTACGGCATCTACGAAGCGCCCGTGTTCGCTTCGACGGTGGAATTGCACGGTCGATTCGCTGCGCAGGACATCGCGCAGCGGCGACAGCTGGATACCGCCACCTGGCAGGATGGCAAGGCGGAACTGCGGCTGGTGGTAGGCGATCTGCGCGGTTTGCAGGACGTGAGCGAGTTGCAGGTCAACGGCAAGCCGCAACGCTTCGAATCGTCCGCGATGACGTTCGGCGGCTCGTCTTCCACTGTGGTCGTGCCGCTCGATCTGGCGGCGCTCAATGGCCAGCCCATCGAATTTTCAGTGAAGCTGCACCTGGCGGGGACGCAATCCCTGCAGCTGTTGCCGCTGGCGCGCAGCATGGAAGTGAACATGCGCGCGCCATGGCCCGACCCGAGTTTCATCGGTGCGGCTTTGCCGCTGGAGCGCAGCGTGAATGCGCAGGGTTTTTCGGCGCGTTGGCACATGCTGGATCTCAACCGGAAGTTCGGCCAGTCGTGGCACGCGAGCGATGCACGCATCGACGCCGCCGTGCATGACGCCGCGTTCGGCGTGGCCTTGTTCCAGCCAGTGGATGTCTATCAGCGCAATGTGCGGGCGGGCAAATACGGATTGCTGTTCGTCACCATGACATTCGTGGCGTTCTTCCTGTTCGAGGTGCTCAAGCGGCTGCGCGTACATCCCGTGCAATACCTGCTGGTGGGCGCTGCGCTCACCTCGTTCTATGTGCTGCTGCTGGCGCTGTCCGAGCAACTGGGCTTTGGTCTTGCCTACAGCGTGGCGGCCGCTTCGGTGGTGGCGATCGTCGGCGGCTATGCGATGGCGGTGTTGGGTGCGCGGCGGGCAGGGCTGCTGCTGGGGGCCTCGCTGGCGCTGGTCTACGCCATGCTTTACGTGGTGCTCGCGGCGGAGGAATACGCCTTGCTGATCGGCGCCATCGTGCTGGTGCTCACCGTGGCCCTGCTGATGTACCTCACCCGCCGCATCGACTGGTACGCCAGCATGCCTGCCGCGACCGGCCCGGCTATCATGGAGCAGCCATGAACCTGCTAGCCATCGAAACCTCCACCGAAGCCTGCTCCGTCGCTCTCGTCCACGGCGACCAGGTGATCGCACGCAGCGAAATTGCGCCGCGCCGCCACGCCGAGCTGGTCCTGCCCATGGCCGACGCCTTGCTGGCCGAAGCCGGCCTGGGTCGCCATGCCCTCGATGGGATCGCCGTGGGCCGCGGCCCGGGTGCGTTCACCGGGGTGCGTCTCGGCATCTCGCTGGCGCAAGGCATGGCGCTGGCGCTCGATGTGCCGGTGGTGACGGTGTCCTCGCTTGCCGCACTGGCCCTGGAAGCCCCGGAAGACGACGCCACCATCCTCGCGGTGATCGACGCGCGCATGGGCGAGATCTACGCCGCAAGCTACCGGCGCGACGACAACGGCGGACTGATCACGCTGGACGACGAACGCGTCTGCCTGCCCGCTGCGTTGGCGTTGTCACCTTCGCCCGCATGGCATGTGGTCGGTTCGGGCTGGAGCACGTATGCGGATGTGTTGCGTCCCCATCTCACCGGCGAATTGCGGTCAGCCGAGGGTGCGCGCTATCCGCAGGCGCGCCATGTGGCTGAACTCGCCGCTCGCGAGTTTGCCGCGGGAAATGCAGGTGCCCCCGAGCATGCCTTGCCGGTGTATCTGCGCGACAAGGTAGCGCTGACTCTCGTGGAGCAGGGCAAGGCCTGACGTCACTGTGAGAGCGCACTTGTGCGCGACTGGGGCAGCCTCAGTCGCGCACAAGTGCGCTCCCACAAAACGATCCGAGGCTCAGCCGAAATCAGCCCGCGACGACTTCAGCGGGCTTCGCTGCGATTTCTTGCTTGCGCGCTGCGCACTGAATGCTTTGCGCGTGTTTGATCGCCGGAAGCAACCCAGGGAAACGTTCCTCGATCTCACCGCACCGCGTGGTGTTGAGCATCTCCACGCCACGGCGCTCGCTGCGGATCAGTCCTGCTTCGCGCAAGGCGCGGAAGTGCTGTGACAGGGTGGATTTGGGGATGCAGCGGTCTTCGATCTTGAGGAAGACCGAGCAGCTGTTGGCGCTGTCCGCACAGGACAGTTGCCAGTAGATCGCCGCACGCACGGGATCGGAAAGGGCATGCAGGATGCCTTCCACGGTCACGTCGTCGATCGAGGGGTGGGTCAGGGGCCTCATATGTTCATTTTAGCAGCACTTGAAACTTAGTTCTTAAGTTCGTATGTTACGAACTATTGGAGTTCAGAACTCCCTCAGCTTCTCCTCCCAACCTGAACAGGTGTCTGTCATGAGCAAGCTCAAAGGTAAAGTGGCTGTCGTTACTGGCGCATCCAAGGGCATTGGCGCCGCCATCGCCAAGGCGCTGGCCGCCGAAGGCGCCTCCGTGGTGGTCAATTACGCCTCCAGCAAGGCCGGCGCGGACGCCGTGGTGGCCGAGATCACCAAGGCCGGCGGCAAGGCCGTTGCCGTGGGCGGCGACGTTTCCAAGGCCGCCGAGGCCAAGGCGCTGGCCGACGCCGCCGTGTCGAACTTCGGTCGCCTGGACATCCTGGTGAACAACTCGGGTGTGTACGAGTTCGGTGCGCTCGACGCCATCACCGAGGAACACTTCCACAAGCAGTTCAACGTCAACGTGCTCGGCCTGCTGCTGACCACCCAGGCAGCGGCGCGCCACATGAACGACGGTGGCAGCGTGATCAACATCGGTTCGCTGGTGTCGCGCATCGTGCCGCCGGAAAGCGCCGTGTACACGGGCACCAAGGGTGCGGTTGACGCCATCACCGGCGTGCTGTCGCGCGAGCTGGGCCCGCGCAAGATCCGCGTCAATGCGGTGAACCCGGGCATGGTCGAAACCGAAGGCACCCATGCGGCCGGCTTCATCGGTTCGGACTTCCACCAGGGCGCCATTGCCCAGACCCCGCTGGGCCGCATCGGCCAGCCGGACGACATCGCCTCCATCGTGACCTTCCTTGCTTCCAGCGACTCCTACTGGCTGACCGGCGAGCAGCTCTACGCCGGCGGCGGCATGCGCTGATCCATCGCGCAGGCCTGCGAGGCGCATCCCGGTGTGGGCCGGGGTGCGCCTTTTTTTATGCGTCGGATTAACGTGGCGGGACCGAAGATTCGTCGATCACTCCCAAGCAACGAGGCGTTCCGATGTCCAGCCCGGCCGATCACGGCATCGTGCAGTTCCGCTCGCCGTTCGATGTGAGCACGACCATCGGCAAGATCCGCGCGGCGCTGGATGCGCACGGCATCACCGTGTTCGCGCTGATCGACTTCAGTGGCGATGCCTCGCGCGCGGGACTCAGCATGCCGGCCGAGCAGATGTTGATCTTCGGCAATCCCAAGGGCGGCACGCCCTTGATGCAGCAGGAGCCGCGCGTCGGCCTGGATCTGCCGCTGAAGGCGCTGGTGTGGGATGACGGGCAGGGCGGCAGTTGGATCGCCTGCAACGCGCCGGAGTACATCATCGCGCGGCATGGATTGCCCGAGGCGCTGGCCGCGAATCTTGCCGGTCCGATCGCCCTGCTGAAGCAAATCGCCGCGGAGCCGTCCGCCTGATCAGGCCTCGCCTTCGACGATGCTCACGTTGGCGATCCAGTTCGCCTGTCGTCGTGCGAGTTTCGAAGATACGTCTTCTTCGCTGAAACTCGCCGGCCGGTGTTGAAGCAGGCTGGGATCGAGGTTGTCGAACGTGTTCACGTTGACCACCGCATAGACGTGTCCGTCGACGGTGCACGTCACTAGCGGCACGCCGCCGCATTCCCTGCAGATATGGAAATCCGCGGTGCTGGTGCCAAAGGCATAGCGGTGGAGTAGATCAGGCCTGCGCACCGTGACGCGCAGATCGCCATCCGGAACGGACGTCCAAACCGCGCCGTGCTTGGTGCAGAAGGAACAATCGCAGGCGCGGGCGGGAATCTCGGTCGGATCGGGCTTCCAATCGAGCGTGTAAGCGATGTTTCCGCAATGACACTGGCCGTGAAGCAGCATGCTGGCGTCCGTGATCGGCGTGACCGTGGGCGCCCAGCGTAATCGTTACAACTGCCCGATGACCAGTTGCACCAGCAGGCTGCTCACCGCCACCGCGGCCCACACACCAAGTCCCAGCAGGATCGGACGCGCCCCGGTGGAAGCCATCTTGCGCAGGTTGGCCGAAAGACCGATCGCGGTGAGCGCCACGATGATCAGGAATTCGGCGGCCAGGTGCAGCGCCGGCTGGATGGCCACCGGCACCAGGCCGGTCGTGCGCACCCCCGAAGCGACGAGGAACCACAGGATGAACCAGGGAAAGATGCGACGCAGGCTGAAATCGGTGGCGCCCTGCTTCTTCTGCTTCCAGGCCGTGGCAAAGGCCAGGATCAGGCAGATCGGAATGATCAGCGTGGCGCGGGTGAGCTTGACGATGGTGGCGTAGTCGCCCGCCTGCTTGCTGAAGCTGTAGCCCGCGGCAACCACCGACGAGGTGTCGTTGATCGCGGTGCCGGCCCACAGGCCGAAGCCGAGGTCGGACAGGTGCAGCACGTGGCCCAGCAGCGGAAACAGCAGCACGGCGACGAGGTTGAACAGGAAGATGGTGGAGATGGCGAACGCGGTGTCGTGCTCGTCGGGCTTGATGATCGGCGTGACCGCCGCGATCGCCGAGCCGCCGCAGATGGCGGTGCCCACGCCGATCAGGATCTTCAGTTTGTCCTGCACCTTCAGCAGGTGACCCAGCCCCCACGCCGCCAGGAAGGCTACCGTCATGGTCACCAGGGTGACCGACAGCGACTCCAGCCCGGTCTTGGCCACCTGGTCCAGGCTTAGCCCGAAGCCCAGCGCGATGATCGACCACTGCAGCACCTGCTTGCCCGCGAACTGGATGCCCGGCGTATAGCTGCCGCCCGGGGCCAGCGTGTTGCGCACCAGGATGCCCAGCACGATGCCGAACACCGGACCGCCGATCAGCGGCGCCAGCTTGCCCAGCCCCAGCGCGACCAGCGCGATCACGACCGACAGCAGCAAGCCGGGGAGGCGGGACGGGGTGGGTGAAGCGGGGATGGCGACGGCGGCATTCATGGCGTTCTCCAGCAATGCCGGCATTTTCCGTCTCGCCATCCATCAATAAAATTTTGAATTACTGATCGTTGATATAAGATCGGCTGATGATCAACATCAGCCCGCGCCAGCTGGAAGTGTTCGTGCAGATCGCCCGCCTGGGCAGCGTACGCGCCGCCGCCGAGACGCTGCACCTGACCCAGCCCGCGGCCAGCATGGCGCTGGCGGAAATGGAGCGGCAGCTGGAAGCGCCGGTGTTTGCCCGCGAGCGCGGCCGCCTGCGCCTCAATACGCGTGGCCGCGAACTGCTGCCGCTGGCGCAGGAACTGCTGGAGCGCTATGCCGAATTCGGTCGCGTGGGTACCGGCGGTGGCGATGAACTGGGTGGCGAACTGCGGGTGGGCGCGAGCAATACCGTGGGCAACTACCGCGTGGGCGAACTGCTGGGTGAGTTCGTGCGCGCGCACCCGCACGTATCCGTGCGCCTGCGCGTTTCGAACACCTCGGAAATCGTCGCCGCCATGCTCGATCACGCGCTGGAGCTGGGCTGTGTCGAAGGCCCGGTGGCGCACCCTTCGCTGGAAGTGCGGCCGTGGCGTGACGACGCGCTGGTGGTCTGCGCCTCGCCCGATCATCCGTTGGCACGCAAACGGCGCATCGAGGCGGAGGATTTCGCCGGCGCGCGCTGGGTGCTGCGCGAACCAGGATCGGCCACCCGCAGCCTCAGCGAGCGCGCGCTGTCGAGCCTGCCCGCGGGCGAAACCGTGTTGGAGTTGGATCAGGCGGAAGCGATCAAGCAGGCCGTGATTGCCGGCCTCGGCATCGCCTGCATTCCGGAAGTGGCCATCATCGATGCGGTGGCGGCCGGACGGCTGAAAGTGTTGCGCACGCCGTTCCTGGACCTGCATCGCAAGCTGTCGCTGCTGCTGCACCGGCAGCGCTATCGCGGCGCATTGATCGAAGCTTTTCTAGCCCGCGCCGGCTGAGCCTTCCCCATAACACGACTGTGGGAGCGCACCCTGTGCGCGACAAGCGCCACGGAGAACCCAGTCGCGCACAGGGTGCGCTCCCACAGGATCAGGTCAGGCTCTTGCTCAACCCGTGATGCTGGCCAGCAACGCCTCGGCTTCCTCGTGCGTACGCGACCGCAGAATGCGCGGCGCATGCGCGCGCAACGTCGCATGATCGAGCGTGGCAAGACGATCGCGCACATGCAGCAGCTGGCTGGGATGCATGCTGAATTCGCACAGGCCCAGCGCCAGCAGCAAGCCGGTGAAGTTCACGTCGCCGCCGATTTCGCCGCACAGGCTCACGCCTTTCTTGGCGCGGCGCCCTTCCGAAATCACATAGGCCAGCAGCCGCAGCAGGGCGGGCTGCAACGGGTTGTAGATGTTTTCCAGCGCATCGTTGCCGCGGTCCGCGGCCAGCACGTACTGGGCCAGATCGTTGGTGCCGATGGCGAGGAAGTCGGAGTGTTCGAGCAGCGCGCGCACATTGATCGCTGCCGCCGGCACTTCGATCATCGCACCGAGCTGGAGCTTCTCCGGCAGGTCGATGTTCTCGCGCTTCAATTCCTGTCGCGCGAGCTTGAACAGCGTGCGCACGGCGATCAGTTCGTCGGGTTGCGTCACCATCGGCACCAGCACCCGCACCGGGCCATAACAGGCGGCGCGCAGGATGGCGCGAATCTGCGTGCTGAACACGGCGGGATAGCGCAGCGACAGGCGTACGCCGCGCACGCCCAGCGCCGGGTTGTCTTCACCGCGCACCACCAGGCCCGCGGCATCGGCCTTGTCGGCGCCGAGGTCGAGCGTGCGAATGGTCACCGGCAGGCCGCCCATGCCGAGCACGAGGTCGCGATAGGCGATGAACTGTTCGTCTTCGGTGGGCAGTCCCTTCTGGCGAAGGAACAGGAATTCCGTGCGATACAGGCCCACGCCGTCGGCGCCGCGTGCACGCGCCATGGCGATGTCGGCGGGCATCTCCGCATTGGCGAACAGGCGGATGTCCACGCCGTCACGCGTACGCGTGGGCGCGTTGGCCAGCGTGGCAAGTCGGCGGCCTTCCGCGGCGGCTTCGCGCTGCCAGGCGCGATAGTGGGCCAGATCCTGGGCGGTGGGATGCACCACCGCTTCGCCGCGTTCGGCATCGAGCAGGATCAGGTCGTCGTCGTGGATGGTCGACAACGCGTCGCGCGCGCCCACCAGCATCGGCAGGTCCAGGCTGCGCGCAAGAATGGCGCTGTGCGAATACGGACTGCCCGAACTGGCGACCACGCCGAGCAGGCCGGCGCCAGCCAGATGCGCCATGTCGGCGGGTGCGATGGTGTCGGCGATCAGGATCTCGCCCACGCGCGCGGCCAGCTTGCGTTCTTCGCGGCTGGTCTGGCGCTGCAGGGCGGAAATGACGCGGCCGATCACCTGGTCGACGTCTTCCTTGCGCGAGCGCAGGTAGGGGTCGTCCATCGCCTCGAACACGGCGGCGAGGCGGTCGCGTTGCTTCTTCAGCGCGGCGCCGGGACGGTAATGGCCGATGCGCACCAGATCGTCCAGCCCGCGCAGCAGTTCCGGGTCGTCCAGCAGCAGGCTGTGCGCGTCGATGAACTCGTTCACCTCACGCGCAAGCGCGCCGTGCAGCTTGCCGCGCAGTTCGCGCAGTTCCTGGCGTGCGGTATCGAGCGCGCGATGCAGGCGTGCCAGCTCGCTCTCGACTTCGTCTTCGTTGAGCGGGCGGGTATCGACCAGGTAGCGGCTTGGCTGCACCAGGCGGGCGCGGCCCAGAGCCATGCCTTTCGCTGCCGTGGTGCCTGCCAGTACCTGTCTCATGCGTGCCTTCCATGGTAAAGCGGCCGGGCCGGCCGCGCGTGACGTCGGCATCCGGCCAACGTGTCGAATGCAGAACCAGAAAGATCGCACGACGCAGCCCACCGGGCCGTGAATACGGCCTCAGCTCGACATACGCGTGCCATATCTTTCGCCACTCAGGCTCCTTCGTCGAACTTGCGATCGAACAGCGCCACCACGGCTTCGATGGCGGACTGCTCGTCCGGACCATCGGCGCGAACGGTCAGCGGCGTGCCTATGCCGGCGGCCAGCATCATCACACCCATGATGCTTTGCGCATTCACCTCGCGGCCTTTGCTGACCAGCCACACGGTGGCTTTGAAACCCTGCACCAGCTGCACGAGCTTGGCCGAGGCGCGGGCATGCAGGCCCAGTTTGTTGGAGACAACGATGTCGCGTTCAAGCATGGTCGATGAAGATCCCTCCGCGGCCACCACTGGCGGCGATTTCCGCCAGCTCGTCCAACGGTTTTTCTGCGTAATTGAGGACGCGCAGCAGCATCGGGAGATTGAGCCCCGAGACGCAACGCAAGCGGACGCCCAGCGCACCGAGCGACAGGCCGATGTTGCACGGCGTGGCGCCGTAAAGATCGGCCAGCACCAGCACGCCGTCGCCTTCGTCCAGTTCGCGCGCATGCTTGGCGGTGAGCGTGCGCATCACATCCGGATCCGCCTGCGGTGGAACCTCGACGGCCTCCACGCGCAGCGGCAGCTTGGGCAGCACGTGGTGGGAGGCGGAGATCAGCGCCTGGCCGACCGCCTCGTGCGTCATCAACAACACGCCGACGCTCATGACGGCGTGCCAGTCCGCGGTAAAGGTATGGCCAGCATGGCTATCACTCGAGTTCGCGATGGAAGGTAAGCACGCCGTTGCGTAGCGCGCGGTAATGGGCGGCAAGCTTCTCCACCAGGTACACCGAACGGTGTCGACCGCCCGTGCAGCCGATGGCGATGGTGACGTAGCTGCGGTCGTCGGCTTCGAAGCGCGGCAGCCAGGTGTCGAGCCAGCGCGCGGTGTCGGCGTAGTACTCGGCCACGATCGGCTGCGTATCGAGGTAATCGCGCACGGCCGCGTCCTTGCCCGAGAGCGGGCGCAGCGTGGGATTCCAGTGCGGGTTCGGCAGGCAACGCGCGTCGAACACGAAATCCGCGTCCAGCGGCAGGCCGCGGCGGAAGGCGAACGACTGGAACATCAGCGTCAGGCCTTCGGTGGCCTCGGCATAGCCGGCGGCGAACAGGCGGCGCAACTGGTGCACGTTCAGTTCACTGGAATCGATCACCTTGTCCGCGATGGCCGAAAGCGGGCGCAGCACACGGCGTTCCTCGGCGATCGCGTCGGCCAGCGACAGGCCCTGCCACGACAACGGATGGCGGCGGCGCGTTTCCGAATAGCGCTTGATCAGCACCTCGTCGCGGCAGTCGAGGAAGATCAGGTGGGCCTTCACTCCCTTGGACGCCAGCTCCGACAGGATCGCCGGCATGCGCTTCAGGTCTTCGCCCGGATTGCGCACGTCCACGCCCACGGCGACATGGCGGCGCTTGCCTTCCACGTTGCCGCTCACCGCCGCCACCAGCTGCGGCAGCAGGGCCGTGGGCAGGTTGTCCACGCAGTAGAAATCGAGGTCTTCCAGCGCGCGCAGGGCCACCGTCTTGCCACCGCCGGACATGCCGGTGAGCACGATCAGGTTGACCGCGTCAGCTCGGTTGAGCGCGCTGAGGGAGTGGGTTTCGCTCATGGGTCACCACGGAGGCAGCCGGCGCATCTGGTGCGCCTGGCGGTCGATGAAAGTCTGTGCAGGGTCGATGCCCTTGCTCTTGAGCACGTGGTTGCGCACCGCCGCTTCCACCAGCACCGCCAGGTTGCGGCCGGGAGCGACCGGGATCGTCATCATCGGCACCGGCACCTCGAAGATTTCGCGGTGGCCGATGTCGCCGGTGAGGCGGGTAAGTCCATCCGTGTCCTCGCCTTCGCGCAGCGGCTTGAGATGTATCACCAGGCGAAGATATTTGGACGGCTTGACCGCGGTGTGACCGAACATCTCTCGCACGTTCAACACGCCCAGGCCGCGCACTTCAAGCAAGTCCTGCAGCAGCTCGGGGCAGGTGCCGTCGATCACGTCCGGGGCGATCAGGGTGAACTCGGTGGCATCGTCGGCCACCAATCGATGGCCGCGGCTGATCAGTTCCAGCGCCAGCTCGCTTTTGCCCGAACCCGACTCGCCGGTGATCAGCACGCCGATCGAGAACACTTCCAGGAACACGCCGTGCAGCGTGACCTTGGGCGCCAGCATGCGCGCCAGGTGGTATTGCATCCAGGTCAGCAGCTCGTGGCCGCGCTTGGAGCTGATCCACAGCGGCGTATTGGTTTCTTCCGCCACTTCGCGCAGGTCGGTGGGGATGGGCTGATCCTTGGTCACGATCATCGCCACCGGCTGGTAGGCGGCGATCTTGTTGATCGCTTCCCAGCGCTGGCGCGATTCCAGGCCGTCGAGGTAATTCAGCTCCTCGGTGCCGATGATCTGGATCTTGTTCGGGTAAATGACGTTGAGGTAGCCGATCAGCGAGGGACGACGCGTGGTCGTCGCTGCCTGCTCGAGCACGCGGGATTCGCCACGCATGCCGGAGACCCAGCGCAAGGCCATGCGCTCATGCACGCTGTCATAGAGTTGTCGGGCGGAGAGCCGGTCCAAGCCTTGTCCTTTGCGCCACCGGAAGAGGGCGGCTACCCGGATATTGTGCCAGTTCACACCGGCGGGCGCCTTGGACGTGCAGGGAAAGAGGGCAGAAGGCCCGCCCGGAGCCGGGCGGGCCTGGCGGAGATCAGCCGTACAGGCGCTCCTCGCGGGCGGCGCGCTGATGTTTGTCGCAGATCTTCTCGCGGTGCTTGCGCAACTGGGTCACCAGCTTGTCGAAGAGTACGTCGATGGAGACGTACATGTCGTTCTCGAGCGCTTCAGCGTGCAGGGTGCTGCCCGTGACATTGAGCGTGCCTTCGGCGCGCTGCTGCAGTTTGTTCACGGAGAGAACGATGCTCAGGCTGAGAATGCGTTCATCGAGGCGGGTGAGGCGGTCAAGCCGGCTGTTCACATGATCCCGGAGGGCCGGGGTGACTTCAATCTGCTGACCGCTGAGTTGTACTTGCATGTTGCGCCTCCTCTGGTACTTGCCGCGGACGCGGCTGGAATCGATGCGCCGGTCGCTCATGTCGTGGCCGACACACCTTTGAAAACTCCGGTATTGCGAGGTTTTGCTCCGGCCTCCTGACCACGTTGGGATAGTCACTATGCACCTCGGACGAACTGCTCGCGTTAGAAAGACCTTCACGCCTCAGACATGACAGGCTTTCTCTCGCGTCGTCCTGGCTATAGGTATGGGGACGTCTTTTTCGCGGCCAAGTTCCCGAGGCGGGATGACGCAGACACGGGCAAACCCGTTCAGCCAGCGCGCTGGCGCTCGCTGGAACTGGGAATACGCATGGCTTCGCGGTACTTGGCGACGGTGCGTCGGGCAACCTGAATGCCCTTGCGATGCAACTCCTCCGCGATGGCCTGGTCGGACAGCGGCTTGCGCGGGTCCTCGGCATCGACCAACTTGCGCAGCATGGCCTGGATGGCGGTGGCCGACGCGCTGCCACCGTCTTCGGTGGACACGCCGCTGGAGAAGAAATGCTTGAGTTCGAACGTGCCCCGCGGCGTATGGATGTACTTGCGGGTAGTTACACGTGAAATGGTCGATTCGTGCATGCCCACTTCCTCGGCCACTTCGCGCAGCACCAGGGGGTGCATCGCTTCGGGGCCGTAGTCGAGGAAGGCGCTCTGCCGCCGCACGATCGCCTCGGCTACCTTGAGCAGCGTCTCGGCGCGCGATTCCAGGCTCTTGATGAGCCAGCGCGCCTCCTGCAACTGGCCGCGCATCCAGCTCGCGTCGGTGCCGCGGGCCTGGGCGATGAGGCCGCAATAATGCTGGTTGAGGCCGAGCCGCGGCTGGCAGTCCGGATTAAGGCTTACACGCCAGCGGCCGGCATCCTTACGTGCGTAGACGTCAGGAGCGACGTATTCGACAGGCGTGACATCGAGCGCGGCACCAGGGCGTGGATCGAGGCTGCGGATCAACACGGCCGCGGCAGCGGTATCGTCTTCGCTCACTCGCAGTTTGCGAGCAAGACGCGCGATGTCGTTGCGCGCGAGCAGTTCCAGTTCGGCATCGACGATGCGCAGCGCGAGTTCGCGTTGCGGCGTATCGGGATCGAATTGTTCGAGCTGCACGCGCAGGCAATCGCGCAGGTCGATGCTGGCAATGCCGGTGGGATCGAAACGCTGCAGCATGCGCCGCACTTGCTCGACTTCAGCAGCGCTGGCCTTGATGTCGGCCGGCAGCGCAGCCACCAGCGACTCCATGCTCTCGGTGAGATAACCGTCGGCATTGAGCGCATCGATCAACACCGTGGCGATGGTGCGATCGCGCACGCTCATGTGCGTGAGGTTGAGCTGCCACAGCAGATGTTCCTGCAGCGTTTCCTGCGCGGCGCTTTGCGGCTCGAAGCCGTCTTCGTCCGGATTGCTGTTGCGCGAGGAGGCGCCGCTGAGCGAGAAGTCGACCGGATCGTCGCTGCCGCCGTCGCGCTCTGCCTCACCCCATTCGGGGGCTTCCGCATCGTCGACGGTATCGCTGCTGCTGGAACTGGAACTGGACGAGCTGACCGGGATCGCGTCCATCGGTGGCTCGGACTCGCGTTCGTCACCCTCGAGATTGTCGGGGTTGTCGTCGGCGAACTCGAGAAGAGGATTGCTTTCGGCGATCTGACGCAGCTCAGCCTCCAGCTCAAGCTGCGACAGCTGCAGGAGGCGGATGGCCTGCTGTAACTGTGGAGTCAGCGTGAGCTGTTGATTGAGGCGAAACTGCAGTCCGGGTTTCATGCCAGCGGGTCGGGATGAACGTGAAGGTCATCCTAACTCGTGCCTTCCGGGTCGGCCATAGGCTAGAGCGTGATCCCGGTCTCCCATAGCCCGCAATTCCGCGGGCCGGGCCTGTTCCGCCGCCGTTACAGGCGGAATTCGCGGCCCAGGTAGACCTCGCGCACCTTCTCGTCGGCGAGGATGTGCGCAGGCGTACCGCGCGAGAGCACTTCGCCGTCGTTGAGGATGTACGCGCGGTCGCAGATGCCCAGCGTTTCGCGCACATTGTGGTCGGTGATCAGCACGCCGATGCCGCGCTCCTTCAAATGACGCACGATGCGCTGGATTTCGCCGACCGAGATCGGATCCACGCCGGCGAACGGTTCGTCCAGCAGCATGTAGCGCGGATGTGCGGCAAGCGCACGCGCAATCTCCACGCGGCGGCGTTCGCCACCGGAAAGGCTGATGCCTTTCTGGTCGGCGATGTGCGCGATCTTCAGTTCGTCCAGCAGGCTTTCCAGTTCGTTGGTGCGGCGCTTTTCGTCCCAGCCTTCGCGCAGTTCCAGCACGGCCATGATGTTGTCGGCCACGGTCAGGCGACGAAACACCGAGGCTTCCTGCGGCAGATAACCGATGCCGAGCTTGGCGCGCTGGTGCATCGGCAGGCCGGTGATGTCCTGCTTGTCCAGCTTGATGGTGCCGGCATCGGCTTCGATCAGGCCCACCACCATGTAGAAACAGGTGGTCTTGCCCGCACCGTTGGGGCCGAGCAGGCCCACCACTTCGCCTTCGCGGATGGAGAAGGCGAAGTCGCGCACGACCTGGCGCGCCTTGAAACTCTTTTGCAGACCTTCAGCAGAAAGCATCGATCAATGGCCCTCGGCCGGCTTGGGGGCCGGTGGCGGCGTGGCAGGCGGCGTGCCCGGCTTCGGCGGCGTGGCGGCAGGTGCGCCCGGCTTGGCCTTGGGCAGGATCACGCCATGCACCAGGCCGTCGCCAGCGGCTTCACCGGTGATCAGCGAGGTCTGCGTGTTGTAGACCAGCTTGTCGCCATGAAACTCGCCGCGGCCCTGTTGACGCACCACGGCGTTACCCGTGAGCACCGCAATGCCGTTGATGTTGTCGTAGTCGAGCTGGAGCGCGTCGCCCTGCATCAGGTTGCCGGCGTCGTCGAGCTGTTCGATATGCGCCAGGTTTCCCGTCACCACGGCGCGCGCCACCTGGGTGTCGGCATCGAGATACAGCTTGGCCACGGCGCCGGTCAGCTTCATCGTGCCCTGCGTGGCCACGACATTGCCGGTGAGCGTAGTGACCGTGTTGGGCGCGTTGAACCCGTCCATGGACTTGGACGAGAAGTTCATCGGCTGGTTGCGGTCATCCTGCTTGGCCAGTGCCGGCTGCAGGATGAGCAGTCCCAGGCCCAGCAGGGCGAGGGGCAGCTTGAGACTTCTTGGGTCGCGGCGGAAACGAGCCGGTGACTTCATCGAACAGCTCCAGATGATTGGTGTTGAGGTTGGCACGCATGCCCACCCCGTTAAGTGTACGTGCGCCTTGCTTCATATGCGCTGGGGCGTCCGTCACCATTCGGTTTTCTTTTGGCCAGGCGGTGACGTCGGAGGTGTGCATTTCGGCCGCATCGGTCTGGGCAAAGGCCGCCCGGTGCATGTAGACCGGGCCTTGCAGCTTGAGCAGGGTGCCGCTCTTGTCGACCCAGGCGTACAGCGACTTGCCCAGCCACGGCGGCACGCCGGCCTCGTTGGACGGCAAGGTGAAGTCGGGCGTGTTGATGTACAGCGACTCGTCGTTCTCGCGGCGCTCCAGGTGCGGGGCGACCATCTCGAAGCTCGGCAAGCCGTCCACGTCGTACGACCACAGCTGGAAATTGGTCAGCGTATAGCCCGAGCGCGGCGGACCCACGAACTCGCTGACCTTCGGCGCCGGCGCCAGCCACCAGTACAACAGCTGGGCGCCCCCGGTAGCCAGGCCGATCAGCACGATCGCTACCGGCAGGCCGCGATCGCGCAGGTAACTGCGCAAGCTCACTTCCAGCGCTCCCGCTCGGCATCCGTCTTGCCCTGGGCGTGCAGGACCAGGTCGCAGACCTCGCGGGCCGCGCCCAGGCCGCCGCCCAGGCGGGTGCGCCAGTGCGATTGCTCGGCGACCCACGGGTGCGCATTGGCCACGGCCACGGCCAGGCCGACCTCCCGCATCGCCGGCAGGTCGGGCAGGTCGTCGCCCACGAAGGCGGCCTGTTCCGGCGTCAGGTTGAGCGCTTCCAGCAGCTGCTGCAGGCAGGCGCGCTTGTCGCCCTGGCCCTGGTAGACGTGGGCGATATCCAGTTCCTCGGCACGCAGTGCCACCGGGTGGCTGATGCGCGCCGAAATGATCGCCACCTGCACCCCATGGGCCATCAGCAACTTCAGGCCCAGGCCGTCGTGCACATGGAACACCTTGGTTTCGTGGCCGTCTTCGGCATACCACAGGCGCCCGTCGGTCAAGGTGCCGTCCACGTCGAACACGACGAGTCGGATCTTGGCGGCACGGGCGAGCACGTCAGCGGGAAGGTCAGCCAGGTACATGGGATCTGTCGGCAGAAGGGCGGGAGGGCGATACCGTCAAACGCCGGGCGGCGCAGACGGTGCACGCAGGAATTGATAGCAGCCGAGCCTTTCGATCAGACCACACGGGCGCGGAGCAGATCGTGAATGTTAAGCGCTCCCACCACCTGTTGCTGGTCGTTGACCACCAGCAGCGCGTGGATCTGGTGCTTTTCCATCAGCTGGGCGGCCTCGATGGCCAGCTTGTCGGCGCCGATGGTCTTGGGGCCGCGCGTCATCAGTTCGGCCACGGTGGCGCCGCGCAGGTCCAGGTCGTCGTCGTCCAGCGCTCGGCGAAGGTCGCCGTCGGTGAACACGCCGAGCAGGCGATGGTCGGCATCGACAACGGCAGTCATGCCCAGGTGCTTGCGGGTCATTTCCATCAGTGCCTGGGTGAGCGAGGCGTTCGGCGGCACGGCCGGAATGCCTTCGCCGGTATGCATGACGTCGCTGATATGCAGCAGCAGGCGACGCCCCAGGCTACCCGCCGGATGCGAGCGGGCGAAATCTTCCGAGGTGAATCCGCGCGCTTCCAGCAAGGCGATGGCAAGCGCATCGCCCATCACCAGCGCCGCGGTGGTGCTGGCGGTGGGCGCCAGGCCCAGCGGGCAGGCCTCGACGGCGATGCTGGCGTCCAGATGCACGTTGGCCTGGTCGGCCAGCGAGGAATGGGCGTTGCCGGTGATGGCGATCAATGGAATGCCCTGGCGCTTGATCACCGGCAGGATGAACAGCACCTCGTCGGTTTCGCCGGAGTTGGACAGGGCGAGCACGATGTCCTGCGGCAGGATCATGCCCAGGTCGCCATGGCTGGCTTCGCCCGGATGGACGAAGAACGCGGGCGTGCCGGTGGATGCCAGGGTGGCGGCGATCTTGCGGGCCACATGGCCCGACTTGCCCATGCCGGTCACGACCACGCGGCCGGCGCAGCTGATGATCAGGCGGCAGGCTTCCACGAATTCGGGTCCGATACGCGGTTCCAGCGCGCTGATGGTGGCCGCCTCGGTGGCGATCACGGTGCGCGCGCTCTGCACGATGGCATCGGCGTTGATCGCGTTCGGGTTGGCTGGGGCAACGTGGGCGTTCATGCGTCCTCGAAAGTCGGCCGGATTTCCGTCATCACCCTGAACAGGTGTTGGTAGAGGGAAAATTCCGCTAAATCATATTGTTGTGGGTGGTTAACGGCCCAGGGCCGGAAGGCGCCGACAGCACGTGTCGTTTCTGCGACAGAGGTTTTCCATTAACATGGCATATTCGCATTTTAACGTCATAGTCGCTGCCATTGGGTTCGGTTACTTACCGGATCGGCGGCGCTGACCCCATCAAAGCAAGTGGAACAACCATGGACGCTGCCACCATTCAGGCAATGATCGAACAAGGCCTGCCCGGTGCTCAGGCTTCCGTCAGTGGCGACGACGGCGTGCACTTCGAAGCCCAAGTGGTGGCGGAACAGTTCGCCGGCAAGCTTCCTTTGGCGCGACACCGCCTGGTTTACGCCACGCTTGGCGATCTCATGGGCGGTGCGATCCACGCGCTGGCCCTCAAGACGCTGACTCCCGCGGAAGTCGGTGCGCGCCGTTAAGGCGGCGCAGCGCTCCCCAGCAAACCATTCGCAAGGACATTCAATGGCCAAGATCCTGATCAGTGGCGGCGAGCCGCTCCACGGTGAAGTGGGTATTTCGGGCGCCAAGAACGCCGTACTCCCGATCCTCGCTTCCTGCCTGCTGGCCGACGAGCCGGTGGCGATCAGCAACGTGCCGCATCTGCACGATGTGACCACCTTCATCGAGCTGCTCGGCCAGATGGGCACGCAGCTGGTGCTGGACGACCGCATGAAGATGCACATCGACCCGCGCACCACCGACCGCCATTTCGCCCCGTACGACCTGGTGCGCACCATGCGCGCCTCGATCCTGGTGCTGGGCCCGCTGGTGGCCCGCTTCGGCGAGGCGGAAGTGTCGCTGCCGGGCGGTTGCGCGATCGGCTCGCGTCCGGTCGACCAGCACATCCGCGGCCTGCAGGCGCTGGGCGCCGAGGTGGTCGTGGAGAACGGCTACATCAAGGCCAAGGCCAAGCGCCTGAAGGGCGCGCGCATCTCGATGGACATGGTCACCGTCACCGGTACCGAGAACATCATGATGGCCGCCGCGCTGGCGCAGGGCACCACCATCATCGAGAACGCCGCGCAGGAACCGGAAGTGGTCGACCTGGCGCATTGCCTGATCGCCATGGGCGCGCAGATTGAAGGCGCCGGCACCTCCACCCTGATCATTCACGGCGTGGAACGCCTGCATGGCGCCGAGTACGAAGTGCTGCCCGACCGCATCGAAACCGGCACCTTCCTGGTGGGTGCCGCGATGACCGGCGGCAAGGTGCGCGCACGCAACGCCCGTGCCGATACGCTGGACGCAGTGCTGTCCAAGCTGGAAGAAGCCGGCGCGCACATCTCCACCGGTCCGGACTGGATCGAGCTGGACATGCAGGGCCGCCGTCCCAAGGCCGTGAACATCACCACCGCACCGTACCCGGCGTTCCCCACCGACATGCAGGCGCAATTCACCGCGCTCAACTGCGTGGCCGAAGGCGTGGGCGTGATCACCGAGACCGTGTTCGAGAACCGCTTCATGCACGCGCTGGAACTGCAGCGCCTGGGCGCGGATATCCGCCTGGAAGGCAATACGGCCATCATCAAGGGCGTGGAAAAGATGAGCGGCGCGCCGATCATGGCGACCGACCTGCGCGCTTCCGCGTGCCTGGTGCTCGCCGGCCTGGTGGCCGAAGGCGACACCACGGTGGATCGCGTGTATCACATCGATCGCGGTTACGAGAACATCGAGGAGAAGCTCGGCGTGCTTGGTGCGAAGATTCGTCGACTGCCGTCTTGAGTTGTTCAGACGTTGCATAAAAAAAGGCCGCGAAAGCGGCCTTTTTTATGCTCGTTCAAAACCTGCCATCGATGTGCATCTTCCTCACCGTCATTCCGGCGCAGGCCGGAATCCAGCAGACACTGTGTTGAGTTTTCGCGAAGCGCACCGCCGGCGATCTCGATGAATCGACGTACTCGCTACTGGATTCCGCCTGTGCCGAAATGACGGTGGGCGGTGACCGAGAGAATTTGGGAAGAAATGGTGTCAGGGGGAAATTCTCGCTAACCCATGGGGCGGTCAGAAGTAGTCAGGACCGGACTTACTCCTGGTGGTGGAGGGTCGGTGCTGAGCAGCGGGGCAACCATGCCGGCCCCTTATCGCCTGCGGTCGGATGCATACAAGGAAAACATTAGAAGACCCGTTATTCCTAGAAATAGGCCGGAACGGATGGACGCATGCGCAACGTGAGGCACGTCAAATTCCCCGCCACTTATGATGCTCATCACAAAGGCGAGAGCAAACACAAGAATGCATCCGAGCGCGAATGCAACAAGCCCAAATACCAATGAAAAGGCGGCCTTCTTCATTTCTCTTAGCCAAACAAAGGGGTCAGAACACTTTCTCTAAATGAGCGCCATCGCTTCCTTGCCTCTCCGCCTGGAAGCGCCTGTAGCTCAGCACCGCAGCCACGTCCAGCATTCCCAGCCAGCGCGGGGCGGTCGGCCACATCGGCTCGGTGTCCAAGCCCAAGGCCAGCAGAATGTCGCGGTGCATACAGCGCACATCTTGCCAGTCGAACGTATCACTGCTGAGCGACAGTCGACGCCACCGACTTCTCCGAATGAGCAGCGACAGCGTGCCCTTGTATTGGACGAGGCCCAGTTGCGCGATGTCCTCCAATACGATGACCCGTCGGCCCATGAGCCAAGTGCGTACAAGCGTTCGGTCATCAATAACAACACGGACCGTGGCCACATACGCCACGCCGGTGATGGCGAGCACAGCGCCTAGAGCAACGACGCCAGCGAGCAGCGGATGGTGGTTGCCCAGACCCCGCCACGCCATCCACAGGGCCACGCCACCGCAGAGCAGGAGCGCCAGGGTGTTCAACAGGCGCGTTTGGGGGCACGGGCTGTACTGTTTGCCCCCAGTGCCAGGGGCGGCGAGGGAGCCGTTGATATCTCCATGAGAAAGTGCTTCTCTCGCCTTCATTGCTTCTGCAAATTCGTCAGGTGTTTTCAAGCTCAAGCCCTCCTTGGGATGATTTGCACTGGTTGCTTCGAGAGGATGGGGCAGCGCCGCGGCGCCCAGAATCAGACTATTGCTCGCAGCTCCCTGCAGAGCTTTAGGTCCGATATGGTTGAAAGCAGACGCCGCTTTTCCGGGCCAATTGTCGCAGCATCCAGAGCAACCGCGGCGGAGGTAGTTAATTCGAACAATGGCGGTCGGGCTCAACGATCCCCATCCCGTTTGTCGTGTCGTGCTTTTGCCCTCAATCAACAAGAGGACGATAAGCGCGGACCACAGGCTTCGCCCTTTCCAGATCGTACCGCGCCTGAAGTGCCAGCCAGTAGAAGGCGGTGGTATCGAAGATGAGGGAAAGGCGTAGCGCGGTCTTGGGGGTGATGGGGTGGGTGTCGGCGATGAAGGCTTTAATGTGATCGGCAGGGATGCCGGAGCGACAGGCCAGTTGGGCGGGGTTGAGTGCGCTTGGGATCAGGTAGGCGTGCAGCAGGATGTCGCCGGGGGCTCGCAGCGGTTGCGAGGGGTCCACTTCCGAATGCGGGGTGAGCTGGATCAGTTCCATGGTGGTTCCTCCCTGTCGGACACGGCCGCGCAGCGGCTAAGCGCTTACAGCGCTCCGTGTCAGTGAATGCTTGGCAGCTTCGTCGGTGATCGCCCGAGAGCGGCGCATCACCATGAAGGCCGATGCGCCGTAAGGGCGATCATCGGAGGCGTGTGGTGTTCACTCGAGGCTCGTCACCGAGCAGGCGGGCGTACTGCTGAAGACAGTGGATGGCCGTGCCGAGGCTGGCCGTGACGGCCACGGGAAGCGGCCATGGCAGCGGTCTGCCGGGGAATCCGCGCGCCTGCGCGATGCGGCACTGCTCGCTGTCGAGACGCAAGCGCGTGAGGGCGAGCACCGCCAGAGCGATGTCACCGCGAGTGCTATGCCGCAGGGTTTCGGGCCATGCCGCCGCCGAGGACAACGGGTCGTCTGGCGGAGGAGTGAGGGTGTCGTCAGGGGGGACGGACGAGCGAATGCGTACCGTATGATCACGGGTAGCCATATCAACTCTCTATAAGTTGGTGATGGTTAGCGGGTCGTGGGTGTAGCAAGCACTCACGGCCCGCGCCTCATGACCTGGTAGTCATGGTCATTCGCGAGGCCTTGCAACACGACAGCGCGAATGGCGGACTGACCCTAACAAGCAGGGCTGGCATCGTCTGTCAGGGTTGGGCGAGATGGATGTCCGCGTGACCGCAGCCGAGCGTGAGGGCTCGGGTCTGACAAGATGTCAGTGCACTTTTCAGAAATGGCACTGTTGTTGATGTCAGAAATTGTCGCCGGCACCTTTTCCGGCGCCTTTTCCAGTGGGCGCAGATGGAAAGTCGGCTCTGGAGCATCCCGGCTGCTCTCGATCAAATTCCGCAGACCCCATTGCACGGCCCTTGCGTCTTCAATACTTCACTGATGTGTGACATTGCCCTGCGGATGTCTGCATCACTCACGGATGGCTGGGCTTCCATCACTCCTACGAGATATCGGCGAAAATCTTCAGGCAACGAGGTGGCGAGCGCATCAATGTTGGCAGCGAGGGAGGTGACGATAATTCTCCGATTTTCGACACTTATGCTTACGTCACTCGAAAGAGAGATGTTTCCAAGAATCGCGGCGCGAATGCCGTCGCGCATTTGCGCTGCCCCTTGGCGGCGAATAGGCGTCAATTGTTCTGGAGATAAGGACGCCAGAAATTCGTTCATCGGTGCAACTTCGCGGGACATGCATGCTATGGAAAAGGCCATGATGCCGGCCAATTCATCCTGATAGGTCACAGCGTTCTCTGTCTGAAGCTTTACCAGAGCTGCGGATAGCTTCACTTTGTCATTCGCCAGGGGCGTTAGTTGGTCGAACCCCTCCAAGGTGTAGCGCGCGGCGAGCTGCACGGACATGCCGCACACAGACATGAGCGATATCATGTTCGATGCTTCATAGGGGCCCGACCCAAGAATGCCTTGGACATCGGTAACCGTTTCAAGCCAGCGCGCTGTGACCGGATCCGACTTGCGGGGTGATGGGTCACGCAAAAGCAACTCGTTGGCAGCATCGATGTAGGTTCTCGCATTCAGTGCGCCACTGGCGGCCACTGAGCTGGAGGCGATAGCAAGAACCGTCGCTGTACCAAGCTTCCAATAGCAAATTCGAAGTCTCATTGCATGTTCCAAAACCGGGTGGTTGCAATCTGGTGGCGGAAGGGACTTTCAATGAGCCTAGATGGACGATCCGAGTGCTGGCCAGGCTGTGCTGGAATTGTCCCTGGCGCTTTTTTCCTGCCGTTACTGATCAATGCTTATCCGCCTGAGGTAGCGCCATGCATTTATTGGTATCTCTCAATGCGAATGTCAGCCATGGTCTCCTGACGTGCATCAGCACGTAGTAATCGGGTAACGAATGAGCCTCATTTGGCTCCCAGTACTTGTGGCTAATGATCCATAGATCGTCGTTCTTCGCATAAGCGATATCGATCAGGGTATAAGCATTCGGCCTGCGCAACGCTTCTGGGTATTCAGCCGGTGACAAAGGAGTCGCAATCTTCTTGATAGTCGCATCCACCGCCCTGAGTGCGGCTTCTGACTTCGGGATTAAATAGCTCTGCGCAACCACTGCGGAGCTACTGTCGACAATTTCCACCGCGGAAGCGATCACTGGGTACCCGGCCACTGAGCACATTCCCGTGGGAGCTCCATTGAATTGCATGAAAGTAGACGTCTTATAATCGCAGTGCCCGAACAAAGGCTTTCGTTCGGTTTGCTGCTCCGCGCTCATGACGGGCAATTCCTTCAATTGTTGGAGAATGACATCTGGCGAGCCTGTTAGCTGCAGATCAAGAGGGCACTCTCCCGCCATGGCGAGCTGCCCAGCGAGAGAAAGAAATAGAAAGCTTGCCAGCCAAGGTAAATAACGCATTGTCTTGTCTTGTCTTCGTTGGTCATGCTGACCCGCGGAATTCCGAGGGTTGCGTTTTCGTTGGAAAATCGTGAAAAGAAATCGTCCCCTATATGCTGGGGAGCGCTCGCCGGATCGATGCGCGGTTGACGGGGTATAGTCGTTCCTCATTGGGAGCGGATGGCATGATATGGCCATGGCTGCCATGGTGCCCGTCGGCGGCCTCTTCACTTGCTCGAAAGCTCCACTCTTTGCCCCCTGTTTTGCCTGTTTCGAAATCGTCCCTGGCACCTCTTACTTGCTTGGCACTTGCAAGCAAACGGGACGGAGGTGGTTAATTCGACTTAACGACATCCGTCTCGCTTGTCGCAGGCTTCGCCAATCAGAATCGGATTTCCTTTCCCCAGAGAAAGCGACCCTCGTGGTAGTCCAGTTCGAAGTAGAAGTCACCTGCGTACTCAATCCACGCAGTAACTCCGAATTTGCCATCAGCGTGCGTCCCGACATTACGAAACCACATTTTGGCGCCGGAAGGTACGTCGTAGGGCGTAAGCTCCCACGGAACATGCAGGCGGTAGCGTTCTCTGCCGAAGGCGTCGAGGACGTAACAGTTGTCGGTCTTGAAGCCTCTCTCAAAGCAAATGAAGCCGCTTGCATCAGGGAGTACATGCCAAGTCACTTGACCAATATCAACCGGTACACAGACGTCACGCCCATCGACCCTCCATGAAAAATGCGTGACGACTCCAAACTCTCCGGGTCCATTATGATCTCGCACCCAGCGAAGCCAATCGCTCTTTAAGACAGCATGGCCTGCAGCATCGTGCATTGTGAAGCCAGCGACTTTCGAACTCATCAATGCAACTCCTCACCGCCAACAAATTTGAATGTCTCAGCTCTCTGGCCTGGCGGAAGGTTGAAGTGCAACTGATTACCACCGCCCGCAGCACCCGGTTGTTCGCCGACAACGCCAATCTGCACATCAATAGGTTTCGTGACCTCGACTTGAATCACGTAACTTGCGTCTGCCTTCATGTCAGACGTGATGGCCAATTGGTTGCGGGCGTATGCTTGATTTGACACATCGTCAAAGGTCGCCCATCCACCAAATGCCCTGCTGGTATCAGCCCCTGGCGTCGTAAGGGCTTCATAGGTGGCCTTATCAACCACCATGTTCACCACCGTTCCCGGTTTGAGCGTGGCATCGGCCACCATTGTTCCGGATTGCCACGCAGGTGACCAGTTGTAAGTGTCCATCGTTGCGTTGACCGCATCCGCGCTTAAGAAACGGTTGACTGTACCGACATTGCCAACAATGCTCCGTGTGAACTGCTCCAGCCCCGCCGCATCGCCGCTCCAGCCTGCGCGAACCGCTGCGGTTATAGCATCGACGGCGGCCGATTTGGCAGCTCCTTCGATTACTGCAGCAGCACCTTTACCCGCGCCGGTGGCACCGATCAGGGTTAAAGACGAATTGAGGGTCGCCAAGGTCGCAGTGGCGCCGCTGACATCCTGCCCGTACACCGCCTGCAGCTGACCGTTCACCATTCCAGAGTTGAGGGCATAGGCGGCACTGTCGCCAAGGCCCTGTCCCGCCGCGTTGAACGTATCCACCGGATGCAAGATGGCGCCACCGATGCCAGCAATCGCTCCGGTGACGGCATTCCACGCGGTCTGGCCCTGGTTCAAGTACGCGTTGACGCCTGCTTGCGCCAACATCACCTGCAGGTTCGTGTTGACGCTGCCCGCGCCCGGCTGCACGTATTGCTGATAGAAGCCACGGTTGGCGCTGGCATCGGGCAGATACATCATCGGCTGCAGGAACTGGTTACCTTCCACCGTGAATAGTTGCTGCGCGTTGCCCAGCGTATTGGTGAAAGTGCCTTGCGCACCCGCCAGGTATTGGCGGGCGGCGCTGTCGTCGCCCGGTAGGGCAGCGGCCCAAAGCACATCGGTTTGACGGGCCGCCTGCTGCGCCAACTGCTTCGTCGCGGCATTGATTTGATCGGCGCTAGGATCGCAATCGCATTGCTGACTGGCGAAGTCTTTGGCGTGGCTGTTGATCCAGCTGATCTCGCTCGGGTGCAGCTGCCGATTGAACTGATCACCCTGTAGTGCGGTGGATGCACCCGCACCGCCTCCGACCGCACCACCGATTGCGGTGCTGCCCAGCTGCATTAGCGTGTTGAAGAGCGGGTCGGTCGGATTGAGGCCCTGCTGGATCAGGTAGTTCTGCATGGCGATGCTCGCGGCTTCGCTCGCTGCGGCACCCGTTGCCCCCTGCAGTGGATCGCCGCCACCCAGTGCGGCCGTCGCCGCGCCGACCAATCCGTGCAAGAGCACTTTGTTGGTGCCGCCATCACTCCACGCTGCCTTTTCGGCGTCGGTGGTCGCGTGATTCGCCATGTAAGTGGCAAGATCACCGGTGGCAGTCATGCCCACCTGCCCAGCAAGCATTCCGGCCTGCTGGTTGTCCTGTACCTTCTGCGCATCAAAGATTGTCTTGAGCGCCTGATTGTCCAGTGTGGGATTGCGATCCAAGCCACTCAGATCGGTGTTGCCGTTGCGGGTGACGATCGTGCCGTTGGCGATGCCGGCTTGAGTGGTGCTGCTTTCGCTGTCGTGTTGGGGGATGCCGATGCCACCGTTGATGCCGCCGCCCGATGTACCCATACCGCCGCCAATGCTGATGCTTTCGCTGCTATAGCTGGCCTTGTTCTGGATATCGCTGAACGTCAGCGAGCCCGTGTCGAGCAGGTTCTTTGAGGCATCAGCCGTGCTTGCGATCACGCCGCCCTTCAGATCGGTACTGCCGTTGACGTGGATGTCGAAGCCGCCGATGCCCGCGCCGATGCCACTGACATCGTTGACGCTGGCGTAGTTGCTCTTGGCCTGGCTGGCCGCCAGCGAGCCACTGACACCCACGCCACCCGTGCTCCAGCCGTACACCAGCGTGAGGCCCGCCTGCACGCTATGGTTGGCGTAGTCGTTGGTGTCCTGCTCACTGGCGATATTGAGATTGCCGCCGATGTTGCCCAGCACCGTGTTGCCCTTGGCTTGGGCGCCGATGATGTTGGTGTCGCCGCCGCTGATCAGGCTCAAGGTGTCGCTGGCGTTGACGCTGGTATCAGCGTGCGTGGTGCCGTTGCCGTGTCCTTGGGCTTGCCCGGCGGCGACGGTGAGATAGATGCCGGTGGTTTGGCCAATGCTGATGCCCACCTCGCCGCTGCTGTTGTGGCTGTCGCTTTTGTCGGAGTGCTGTTCGGCCTGGCTGAGCAGGTTGAGATTGTTGGCTGCCGCGAGGGCGACGTTGTTGCCACTGATCTGACTGCCAATGACATTGAGGTCGCCGCCCGTGGCAGCGATGGTGACGTTACCGTTGCTGTGGATGGTGCTGCCGTAAGCGGTGTCGTCGTGGGTGGTCTCGGTGTTGGTCGCGCTGCTGGCACCCAGGCCGATACGCAAGGAGATTCCCTGGGTGTTGCCTTGTGCGGCCTGGCTGATGGCTTGCGCCCCCGTTTGGCCATTCAACCCCATTGCGTTGCCAGCGCCGGGTGAGAACAGCGCTTGTGTGGCCTGTGCCGCGTATAGCGCTTGCACGCGCTTGTCGGTGGTATGACTGGCGCCGTGTGCATCGCCGACTACAGTGTTGGCGACGGTAGCTGCACCGCCGGTGAGGCCGAGGTGGATGCCTGCGCTGCTTTGCTTCTGGGTTTGGGTGATGTCGGTGGTGCCCACCGCCGCATCGATGGTGACATTCTTGCCAACGATGGTTGTGCCGGTCTGGCTGAGCACGTCGCTGCCGGTGATATGCACGTTGTTGCCGGCACTCATCGTCACGCTGCCATCGACGCTGCCCACCAGGCTGCCGGTATAGCTCGTTTCATTGACGGTAGTAGTGCTTTTACTACTTTGCTTGCCCGCCATCACACTCAAGCCACCGCCGTTCATCACGCCCGTGTGGCTCTTACCGGCCGTGTCGGTTTCGGTGTAGGTGTTCTGGCCGGCATTGAGGGTTAGGTTGTTGCCGGCTGCCATCACCACGTCGTGGGTGCCTACGACTTGCGCGTTGGTGCCGGTGAGGTCGTGGCCTGCGGCAACCGTCACGCTGTCGCCCGAGAGCAGCGTGCCCACGCTGGTGGATTGCGTGATGCTTTGCGTGCTGTTGCTGCTGCGCTTGTCCGGGTCGACGTTGCCGAAGCGGGGGTCGAGCACGTTGGTGTTGAACGTGCGCGAGGAGGTCTTGCTGACGTCGTGCTCTTCGCTGTGCACGTCGTGCGCATCGGTCAGGTTGACGTCGTTGCCGGCGGCGACGTAGATCGCACCGTTGGCCTGGACCTGCGCGGCTTGCGCGGTGAGATCGCGGCCCGCGGTGAGTGTCACCGCATTGCCACTGATCGCCGTGCCCACCGCGTCGGTGTCGCTGACGCTGTCGTGAGTGCGCGTGGTGCTGTGCGAGTTCCAGTTGCCGCTGGTGGTCTTGGTGTCGACGGTGCTGGTGTGGGTTTCGCTGCCGGCGTTGAGCGTGAGGTCGTTGCCTGCGCCCAGGGCTATGTTGCCGTTGGCGCTGGTGAACGTGGCGGCGGTGGCAGTGAGGTCATGGCCGGCCGTGGCGGCTACGCCGTTGGCGCCACTTAGCGTGGTGCCTCGCAGCGTCTCGTCCATGGTGGAGGTATTGGTGACGGTGTGACCCGATGCGGTCTTGCTGGTCACGCTCTGGCTATCGGTCACCGCGTTGAGCGTCATGTCGTGGCCGGCGGCCAGACCCAGCTGATTGCCTGCTTTGAGCTGTGTGCCCTGGCTGAGCAGATCGTTGCCAGCCGCCAACGCGAGGTTGCCGCCTGCGCTGATGCTGGTGACGCTGTGGGTGAGGTTCTCCTGCACGGTCTGGCCGCTTTGCGTGCGCGTCGTGCGGCCGGTGGCGTCGAGGGTGAGGTTGTTGCCGGCGATCAGCGATGCATTGCCGACGGCGGTGATGGTCGATGCCGTGGCGATGAGATCGCGACCGGCGACCATGGCGAGGTTGCCGCCGGACTGGATGGGTGCCACGCCCGTCGTCAGGTCACGGCCGGCAATCAACGCCATATCGCCAGCGGAAGTGATCGAACCCGTGTTGATCAGGTCACGCCCCGCCTGCACGCTGACGACACCACCGCTCAGCGTTCCCGCGTTGACGGTGTCGCCGCGCGTGGCGATGGCGAGCTGCTGGCCGCCGTTGAGCGCGCCCTGGTTGATCAGCGTATCGGCACTGATGGTGGTGCTTTGCGTGCCGGTGATGGTGCCGTCGTTGCGCACGGTGCCCGACGACTGGATGTTCACGTCGTTGCCGGCGATCAGCGCGCCATTGTTTTGCAGGGCATCGGCGGTGGCCTTGGACAGATACACCACCGGCACCAGCACATGCTGGCCATCGACCACCTGATCGACCAGCCACACGATGTCCGAGGACAGCGAAGAAATCTGTGCGCTGGTGAGCGGGGCGCCTAGTTGCAAGCCAAGCTGCGAGGCTTGGTCGGCTGCGTCGTTCATCAGGGCGGTGTACTGCGACATCGCGTCGCCACCGTTGAGGGTCTTGCGGCCGGTGAGCTGGAGGATCTGGTCCATCACCAGGCTCTGCTCGTAGTAACCGTCGCCCAGGCGCTTCTGGGTGGTGTCGGGGGCATCGCCCAGCGCGCTCAACAGGTAATCGGAACTCGTGACCGGACCCTTGGCGAAGCGCGGTGCGGTGGTGACCAGGAAAGGCGCGCTGGGATCGCCGTGCTGCGCATACATGGCGTTGTTGGGCGCCACGTAACCGGGCAACGGCGCGTTGGCGGTGCCGACCATTTGCGCGGTGGCGCCCGCTGCGTTGCCACCACCGTGCACCGTCTGGCCCTGCGTTGTACCAATGCCCGCGCCGCCTTGAATGCTCTGTCCTTGGGCACCGTTGATGGCACCCGTCGCGTCGATGGCTTGTCCCTGCGCATGATTGACATCGCCCGCGCCCTGCACGGCACCGGCCTGTGCGCCGTCCACCGGTCCGGCGCTGGCGGCTTGGGCAGTGTGTGCTTGACCCGTCGTATGGCTGCCGGGGCCGGCGATATTGCCGACGGTGACGGTCGCGCCATTGCCATTGCGACCCACCACGGTATTGGTGATGTCGCCGCCGTTGATGGTCAGGCTGCCGCCGGCGGTGATGGTGGAGGCCAGAGTCTCACCGGTCGCGTAAGTGATCCAGCCCGGCACGCTGCCGGGCGCCAGCACCACGCTTTGGGTGCTGCTGGTGCTGTCGTAGGTCCACCAGTCGCCCAGCAGCCATGTACGCGGACTATCGATGAGGTACTGCGACTGCACCTGATCGGCTTGCGTGGTTTGCACCAGCCCAGTGGGCACCCAGGCGATGTTCTGCACGTTGTCGCTGCTGGCGCTGCCACCCTGACCATTGATGGTGAGGTTACGCCCGGCGGCGATGGCGGAGGCACTGTTGAGAACGGAGCCTTCGAGCGTGATGTCGCCACCGGCCTGCAGGCGGCTTTGGGCGCTGGCGGCGGTGATCATGGTGACGGACAGCAGCGTGTCGGTGCTGGTGCCCTGATAGTTGGACGGGGCGCCGTTGTGGTTGCCCGACTGAAAGAACACGCAGCGCGTGCTGTCGGTTTCGTGTCCGGTGCAGTAGCTTTGCGCCTTGGCGATCTCGGCCGCGCTCACCACCTGCGTGGGATCGATGTTGGGCACCTGATGGGCGGTCGCCGAATCGTCGTAGAGATACATCGGCGAGGTCGAGCTCTGCGAGTTCGCCGCTTGCTCCGCGGCGGAGAGCGTGAAGGTACCCGTATCGATGACACGACGCGCATTGGTGAACTGCTGCGCGCTCAGCGACAGATTGCCGCCGGCTTCGATGTCGCCAGAGAGGTTGGTGACTGATCCACTGCGTGCGCCGCTGTCGTTACCGGCAATCAACAGATCGCCCTGGGAGAACAGCGTGGCGTCGCGGTTGAGCAGGGAGTCGCTCACATACACCGCCAGGCTATTGGCTGCGGCAATCATTCCACTCTGATAGGCGGCGTTGTCGGTTGCCGAACCGAGGTCCGCCCCGTTGGTGAGGGTGGCCGCATCGATGCGTATGGCGTTGCCGGTGATGTTGCCGGTGTTGGTGACGTCGTGGCCTTGCAGCGTGAGCGTGTCGCCTTCGAGTGAGCCACCGGTCTGGTTGTCGATGCTGCCACTGGCAGTGATGTGTGCGACGGCGCTTCCATTGTCCGCGCTGGCGTTGATCACGGCGCCATTGGTGTTGATGATGTTGGCGGCCGTGACGTCGAGTTCGCCGGATGTTTGCAGCGTGCCCTGGTTGGTCAGCGTGCCGTCGACGGTAAGGCTGAGCACGCCATCGCTTTCCAGGCGCTGGCCGGCAAGGTTCGTGTAGTCGCCGGTGATATGGGCGTCCAGCAGCTGGCTGCCGTAGATGCGCCCAATGCCGCTCAAGCCGCTCAGCGTGGCATGCACGTTGGTGCCATCCACTTCGCCGCCGTTGTTGTTGAGCGTGGGCGTGGTGAGCCACACCGTACTGGCCTGGATATGGCCGCCGCTGGCGTTGGTGATCGCGGCGAGATTCAGCGTGGCGGTGTTGCCGGCACCGAATTGACCGCCCGTATTGTCGAGCGTGGCGTTGCCGTTCTGGAAGCTGAGGTTGTTGGTGGCGTAAATGGTGCCGCCCGCGTTGTTGAGCGTGCCGAGGGCATCCAGGTTGAGATCGTGTTGGGCGACGACGGTGCCGCCCCCGCTGTTGTTGAGGCCGGTGGTGCTGACTACGACGTCACCGCCGCGACTGCCGAGCGTACCGCCTCGGTTGTCGAGGGTTCCGGCCGTGGTGACGTGCAAGCTGGCTGCGGCATTGCTGGTGCTGCCAGCGAGGATTTGGCCCGCGACGTTGCTGACTGAACCGGCGTTGACGGTGGCGGCGCCGGTGGCATCGATGCTGCCGGCGCTGTTGTCGAACGTGCCTAGGGAGGTAAGCGTCAAGGCGCCATTGGTCTGCAGTTGGCCGCCGTTGCGATTGAGCAGGTTGCCGTTGCTGGCGATCGTCAGGTCATGGCGGGCAAAGACGGTGCCGCCGCTGTTGTCGATGGAGCCGGCGTGGATCGATGCAGTGCCTTCGGCGCCAATAATGCCGCCGGTGGTGTTGCCCAGCGCCTGGGTAAGGTTGACGGTGAGCGCGCCGCTGTCTCCTCGCTGGATCAACTGGCCGCCGGAGTTGTTAAGCGACGTGCCGGTGACGCTGACCGCACCGGTGCCATCGAGTACACCACCAGCGTTGGTGAATGTACCGCCGGTGATGGTGAGTGCATCGCGGGCCTGCACTTGGCCCTGGGTGTTGTCGAGCGTCGCGGCGCCGAGCGTCACGCCTTGCCCATACAGGCCCGTGGTCTGCGTGGGGTTGCTGCCGACGGTTTGCCGGTTGAGCAGGGCCTGCGCCTGCACGTTGAGATCGCCGGCTGCGATGATGCTGCCGGCGGTGTTGTCCAGCGTGTTCCCAACGGTGGCGGTGACGGCTTGCTGGGCCTGCATCGTTCCGCCGCGATTGCTGAGGCCGCTGGCGGTGACAGCGAGGGCGCCGTTGGTCTGCACGCTGCCGCTGTCGTTGGTGAGCTGGCCGTCGACCCCGAGGGTCAACGTGGCGTTGCTTGCTGCCTGAAGCGTGCCGCCGGTGTTGTCGAAGGCACCGGCGTGCAGGGTGGTGGCGCCAGCCGTCGACACCGTGCCGTCTGTATTGTCGAGCAGACCGGTGACGAGCAAATTGGATGCGTCGCTACCGGCGGCAACCAGCGTGCCGCCCTGATTGTTCAGCGCACCGGCATCAAGCGCGATCGCGCCGTTGCCAACGACGGAGCCTGCGGTGTTGTCGAAAGTGTTCCGTACTGTCAATTGCAACGGACTGCTGCTCAACGCGAGCAGGTGGCCACCGGCGGTGGAGAGATCGCCGGTATCGACGCTGATGCGCTGCGCCTGCGTGGTGCCGCCGCTGAGGTCGGTGGTGGTGCCGGTCAGCGTGAGCGTGCCATTGCTGACGATGGTGCCGCCATGGCCGTTCAAGGTGGCGGCCTGAATGGTCGTATTGCCTGTTCCGGCGTGCTGGATGTTGCCCAGGGTGTTGTCGAGCGTGGTGGCGCTGAGCGACAGATCGCCATCGCTGGCGATGACGCCTTGCTGGCTGTTGTCGAGCAAGCCACTGGCGGTCACGCTCAGTGCGGCGCCGGTTGCTTGCAGCGTGCCGCCCTGATTGATCAGATCACCGGCCTGTACGGTGGTGCCACCCATGGCGGCCAGCGTGCCGTGCGTGTTGTCGAAGCGTTGAGCGACGTTGACCGTCGTGGCATTGGCGCCAGCAGCGGTGATCGTGCCATTCGCGTTGCTCAACGATTGCGCGGTGAGCTGCAACGCGCCATTGGTGGCGATGGTGCCGGCGCTGTTGTCGAAGGCGCCGCGCGCGGTGAGGTGCAGAAGATCGGTGCTCAGCGCGACCAGGTTGCCGCCGGCCGTGGAGAGATTGCCGGTATCGACGCTGATGCGCTGGGCTTGCGTGGTGCCGCCACTGAGGTCGGTGGTGCTGCCGGTCAGCGTGAGCGTGCCATTGCTGACGATGGTGCCGCCATGGCCGTTCAAGGTGGCAGCCTGAATGATCGCATTGCCGGAACCGGCGTGCTGGATGTTGCCCAGGGTGTTATCGAGCGTGGCGGCGGTAAGGGAGAGATCGCCATCACTGGCGATCACGCCTTGTTGGCTGTTGTCGAGCAAACCGGTGACGGTCACGCTCAGTGAGGCGCCCGATGCTTGCAGCGTGCCCCCCTGATTGACCAGGTCACCCGCTTGCACCGTGGTGGCACCCATCGCGGCCAGTGTGCCGCGCGTGTTGTCGAAGCGCTGGGCGATATTGAGCGCGGTGGCATCGCTGCCGGCGGCGGTGAGCGTGCCGCCGATGTTGGTCAGCGACTGCGCGGTGAGTTGCAACGCGCCGTTGGTGGCGACGGTACCGGCGGTGTTGTCGAAGGCACCGCTCAAGGCCACGTGCAGCGCATCGCCACTCAGCGCGATCAGCGACCCGCCCGCCGTGCTGAGTGAGCCACCGTCGACGCTGATGTGCTGCGCTTGCGTGGTGCCGCCGCTGAGGTCGATGGCATCACCGGTGAGCGTCAAGGTGCCGTTGCTGACCAGCGTGCCGCCGTGGCCGCTGAGCGTGGCAGCATCGATGCTCAACGTGCCATTGCCGGTCTGCTGCGACGCGGAGCTAGTCCCCGTTTGGGAGATGGTGCCCTGAGTGTTGTCGAGCGTGGCGGCCGTGAGGGACAGATCGCCATCGCTGGCGATGACGCCGTGCTGGCTGTTGTCGAGCAAGCCGTTGGCGGCCACTGTCAGTGCGGCACCGGATACTTGCAGCGTGCCGCCCTGGTTTATCAGGTCGCCGGCTTGCACGGTGGTGGCGCCCATGGCGGCCAGCGTGCCATTCGTGTTGTCCAAGCGTTGAGCGACGTTGAGCATCGTGGCGCCCGTGCCGGCAGCGGTGATGGTGCCGCCCGCATTGATCAGCGACTGCGCCGTCAGTTGCAGTGCACCGTTGCTGGCGACGGTGCCGGCGGTATTGTCGAAGATGCCGCTGGCGGTCAATTGCAGGGGATCGCTGCTCAGCGCCACCAGGCTGCCGCCGGCTGTGCTGAGGTTGCCCGTATCGACGCTGATGTGCTGCGCCTGCGTGGTGCCGCCGCTGAGGTCGGTAGTGCTGCCGGTCAGCGTGAGCGTGCCGTTGCTGACGATCGTGCCGCCGTGGCCGTTCAAGGCGGCGGCGCGAATGGTCGCGTTGCCCTGGCCGGTGTGCTGGACTACGCCTTGCGTGTTGTCGAGCGTGGTGGCGGTGAGGGAGAGATCGCCACCGCTGGCGAGAAGACCTTGCAGGCTGTTGTCGAGCAAGCCGCTGGCGGTCACCGAGAGCGGCGCATTGGCGGCTTGCAGCGTGCCGCCCTGATTGATCAGATCGCCCGCTTGTACCGTGGTGGCGCCGTTGGCGGCGAGGATGCCGTGGCTGTTGGTGAAGGCATTCGTGACGGTGACCTGCGTGGTACCCGTGCCGGCCGCGCTCAACGTGCCCTGGGTGTTGTTGAGCGCCGCCGCCTGGATGTTCAACGCGCCATTGCTGACCACGGTGCCGCCGGTGTTGTCCCAGGTGCCGCTGGCACGCACGTTCAGCGCATCGGTCGCGGCAGCTTGCAAGCTACCGCCGGCGGTGCTGAGCGTGCCCGCATCGATCGCCAGCGTGTTGGCGACCGTGCTGGCCTGACTGAGATCGATAGCGTTGCCCGCAAGTGTCAGTGCGCCATTGCTCGCGAGCGTGCCTCCTGCGCCGTTGAGCGTATCGGCATGAACGCTCAGCGTGCCCGTGCCCGACTGTTGCACGGTGCCGTGCGCGTTGCCGAACGTCGCCGCCGAAAGAGCGAGGTCGCCGTTGGTCTGGATGGTGCCGCCGTCGCTATTGTCGAAGGCGCCCGTCACTTGCAAGGCGTTGGCACCGGCACCGGAGGCGCTGATGATGCCGCCTCGGTTGTCGAGGCTGGTGGCATCGAGCGTCACTTGCGTGGCACTCAGCGTGGCGTTCTGGTGGTTCACCGCACCGGCCGCAAGCGATACCGCGCCGGCAGTGAGGATCTTGCCGCCGGCGCCGTCCAGCGCATCCGTGCGAATGCTCAGGCCATCGGTCCCGGCGTGCTCGATGACGCCGCCCTGATTGGTGAGGGTGCCCGCGTTGAGCGCGAAGGACGCGGCGTTGGTGGCCAGGGTGCCGCCAGTGTTGTCGAGCGTGCCAGCCACGCTCAGCGTCATGGGCGCGGTATCGGCCAGCGTGAAGGTTCCGCTGCGGTTGGAAAGGCCTTGCGCATCGATCGCCGCCGCCTGGGCGAAGCTCAGTGTGCCGCTGTCGTTGGTGATCTGGTTGGCGTGGATGGTGGACGCGCCATCGATGGTCAGCGTGCCGCCGCGGTTGCTCAGGTCGCCGCCGCTCAGGGTGAGCTGGCGCAGTTCCAGTTGACCGCCGTCGTTGGCGAGGCCGGTGCTGCTGGCAAGATCGAAACCGGCGGCGGCGTTGATGCGCCCACCGTCGTTGTCGAGCAGGCCGCTGATGTGCAGCACGCCGTCGGCCAGCGGTGCGATGGGCGTGGTGGGCGTGCCGGTTCCACCGGCAGGTGCGCCGCCGCTGCTACCTGCAGAGTTGTTACTTCCGCCAGTGCTGCTGCCGTCGTTGCCGCCGCTCGGTGTGCTCGTCGATCCGCCATCGTCCGTCGCCGGCTCGGTGGCACCAATGCGCCCACCGTTGCGGTTGGACAGCGCACCCGCGTTCAGCGTCATGCCCTGCGAGCCGGTCTGCGCGATGGTGCCGCCGGCGTTGCGCAGCGATGCCGCATCCACGGCGATGCGCGCGGCATTGATGTTGCCGTTGCTGTTGTCGATGTCGGCAGGCGTGGTGAGGTCGAGTTCGCGCGACGCACTGATCGTGCCCGCATTCGTCACGCCGCCCGTGGCAGCGATCTGCGTATTGGCCTGCGACTGAAGGTTGCCGGTGTTTTCCAGTCGCCCGTCCTGCGTAACGACGAGGTCGCCCGCGGAGGCGCCAATGGTGCCTGCATTGCGTGCGCCGACGCCGTTCTCGGTACCCAGCAGCACGATCTTGTTGGCGTACATGCCGCCCAGCGCGCTGACGTCGAGCGCGAGCGTGGGCTTCTCACCCGAGGCGGCGATAGCCGTGACCTGCGACTGGTCCACGTTGACCTGGTTGGTGCCCGTGGTGACTTGCAACTGCGGCGCCCAGATACCGCCATTCACTTGCACGGCGCGTGCAATGATGTCGGCGTAGTCGGCGCGGCTCGCGTCCAGTCCCTTGCCGTTGATTTGAATGGTGCCGCCGGTGACGCGATAGCCGTCCAATGCGCCATTGGTGAGCATCGGTGTGCCGGTGGTCAGCGTGAAGCGGTTGGCGTTGATCACGCCGCAGCCATCGCAGCTGATGCCGGCTGGATTGGCGACGATCACCTGCGCACGATCGCCGGCGACTTCGATGTAGCCGTTCAACGCACTGGGGTTCGGCCCGGTGACTTCATTGAGGATGATCTTGGCAGTGCCCGTGGCCAGCCACGGATTGCCAGCGACACTGCCCGCCAGTTGCGTGGTGGTGTTGGTACGCGAGTTGTTGAGCACCGCACCGGTGTCGTCGACATTGAAGTCGCTGTACGTGTTGCGGCTCACGCCCGCCTTGCTCGGCGTGGTGATGTTGATCACCGGCGCCACGTTGGGCGAACCCATCACGGTGGGACGCTGGTTGCCTGGCGCGTTCGGATCGGAGGCGATCTGGCCAGCAGTGGCAACGGACGCCAGGCCGATCCAGCCAAAGGCGATCCATAGACTCAGGCTGACCGGGCGTACCGCTGCCGCAACGATGCCATCGCTTGCCGAGGCGCCGCGCCCTGGTCGACGCACCAGCTCCGACACTGCCTGGAACAGCCCCAGTGCGTGGTTGAAGACGATGCGATAGAGGTGCTTGTTCATTCGAAACTTCCTTGAAAACGAATCAACGGGCAAACAACAAAGAGCAGCCAGCTGGGCTCGGTCAGAACGACCAGTTCAGACTGAAGCCAGTGGTGGGATTGGCAGTGGGATAGCCGTGCGGCTTGCTGATCGGCGCGCCGACAAACACATCCCACGCCCAGCCGTGCCAGCCGCCGCGCAGTCCGAGCGCGGCGCCTACCAGGGTCTGGCCGAGTTCCTCTGCGGTCGGCGGGCCGCCGACATGGCCGATATCGGCACCCAGGTACAATTCTTGACCGCCACCCACCGTCCAGCCGAGGTCGTTGCGGATCAACCAGCCGCGATCGCCGCTGAGTTGCAGTTCGCCGTCGAAGCCGCGCACGGTGTATCGGCCGCCGATGGCGAAGCGGTCCTGCGGCACCAGGGGCGTCTGGCTCCATTGCGCGCGCCAGCTGCCGATGTAGCGAAAGCGTTGATTGCCGAGTTGGAATGGCAGCGTGAGCTGCGCGTCGGCGGTGACGACTTCCGAACGCGAGGTACCTTCGTTGAAGGCCTCTTCCGGCGCGTGTAGCGCATTGAAGGCACCGGTACCCCGGCGATACGCGGCGTCGGCGTCGAGCGTGGCTGCGCCGATGAATTGCTTATAGGTGAAACCTGCTTCCCAGCCACCTTGGCGGCGGCGTTGCACCAGCACTTCCGTGTCATCGACGAAGTTGTTGGAGTCGCGCTCCCATGCACGCGCGTAGGCGCTCAGCTTGATGGTGGCGTTGCGATAGAGCATGCGGCTGAGCCGCACGTCGGCGTTGTGGCTGGTGCCGCTGTAAACGTAGTTCTGCTGGTAGCCCGCCACGGTCTGGTGATAGGCGTAGCTGCTGGCGGTGGCTCCCAACTGCCAGTAGCCGTAGGGCACGTCGTAGTGAACCGTGTAGTTGCGCGTGCCTTTGCGGTCGCCATCGAGCACGTCCTGGCCCAGGTTGGCGTAGAAAAGGTCGTTCCACGTCAGCAGATTGTCCAGCGACAGGGTGGTGCCGCCTTGCACCTTGCCGGTGCCCTTGCTGCCTGAATCGTCGAGCGAGAAGGCCAGGCGCATGCGCGAGGACTGCTTCCACACGATCAGCAGATCGCTTTCGCCGGCCTGCGCATCGCCATCGGCGGGCACGATCTTGATGTCCGCGTCTGCCGTCGGCACGCGCTTGAAGTTTTCCAGCGCTTGTTCGATGTCGCGCAGGTTGAGCAGGTCGCCAGGGCGCGCGGGCAGGGCATCGCGCCACGAGGTGGCGCGGACGTCCACGCCCGGTGCGAAGCGGATTGCACGAATGCGGCCGGGAATGACGGTAAGCGTCAGGATGCCGGCATTGAGATCCTGAGGCTTGGCCACGACCCGCGTCGTGACATAGCCGCGCGCGACGATGGCATTCTGGATGCGCTTCATCACCACGTTGACGCCGCGCGTACCGAGGCAGCGGCCAGTCGCAGGATCGTGCGGCACATCGGCTGCCTTGACCGCCCACGCAAACGCCGACGCGTCATCGCCGTCCAGGCGGATGGATCGAATGGGGAAGCACGGTGCCTCGTCGGCGGGAATGCGTTCGACCTGCGCTTGCACGGGCGCTGACAGGCGCACATCCGGCGTGCTCTGCTGCTGCTCGCGCAGGGCGCGTTCGCGTTCCTGCTGGCGCAGGAGTTCCTGCGTCGCGGTATCGGCCGATTGCGCCAGTACACCGGTTATCGGAAGGCAGCCGAGTGCCAAGGCCAGCCATGGCCCAAAAGTCTTCGTTCCCTGAATCACGCACTCACCTCAAAACGGACACGAGCCCGCGCCTGCAGCGCTGTCCTCGCATCCTTGATCAAAGCCAGAAAGGGGCGACCCGGAGGAACTCGATGCGTGCCCTGTCACGCGTAGCCGTCATTGGGCGCGGGGATTCGCCAATGCATGGCATGAGGCCGGCGGGTGCCGTAATCGATAAAGGCTATGGGGTGGGAGCGGCGGTGGAAATCAGATTTACCTGATTTTCATGTCGCCTCTCGAGAAGTGTGACGCGCGTCAACTTTTTTGGGGGTTGACGGGTCGCTCAGGTTCGAATTTGAGCAAGAGTTTTCCGCGCCGAAGCGATCGGGAAGAAGCCGAGGGGCGGGCTCAGCTTCGCAAGAAACTGTCGAACGATGCGGATGCGACCAGCGAGTCGCGCGCTCGCCGCATCCATCGAAGAAGCGGTCAGTTGCCGCTCTTGTAACTGACCAGCTGCAGTTCCAGATTACCGCCGTCGCTCTGCGACAACTTCACCGGCACCGGATATTTCTGCGGCGCGTACCACGCGCTGAAGGTTTTCTCGTCGCCGCTGCGCACCACGCGTTCGGTCTGGAAGCTGCCGGCCGGCACTTTCACCGCGTCCTTGCCGGTGACCTTGAACTCCTGTGTCTCGACATTGCGCTTCACCGCGACCGGCAGCGATACCGATTGCTTGCCGGCGCGCAGGGCGAGGCCAAGCGCGTACGAGGTGGTGTTGCGATCGACCAGGCCGGGCGCGCTGGCGTAGGTCATCGGTCCCTTGCCTTCGTCCACCGTGACCTGGTTGCTGCTCCAGTTCACCTCGGTGTGGCGCTGCTTATTCTTGAAACCGGCGTCCATCTTGTAGTCATAGCTGACGGTTTCGGGCGCACCGTTGTTCCAGCGGAAGGTGGTGGTTTCGTTCGAGTTGGCGCCAAGCGCCGCAGCGATGCCGCCGGTTCCCTTGATCTGGTTGCTGTACACCCATTGGCCGTTGCCGGCGGGCTTGAGCGTGACCACCGCTTCGCCGATCACCTGGCCGCCCTGCGAGACCTGATAGGTCGCGGTGAACGGCGTCGGCGTGGGCGTGGCAGCGAAGGCCGCCGTCGTTGAGAGGGCCAGTGCGAGACCGGCAGCGAACGTGCGGAGGGAATGGGATGAGGTCATGGGACCTCAGTCTACGGGCCGATCCTGAACGACTTGTAGAGAGCCCGCGGGCGCTCAGTCAACCAAACTGCCGTGGCGCAGTTGCAGCGGCGCATCGAGCAGCTTGCCGTCCAGCGCCACGCGGTTCGGTGCGACCAGCGCCAGACGTCCTTCGGCCATCAGCTTGAGCACCGAGGGCAGCAACTGATGCTCGAAGGTGAGCAGGCGCTGGGCCAGTATCGCCTCGTCGTCGCCGTCCCGGATGCTGATGCGGGCCTGCGCGATCACGGGACCGCCATCGAGTTCGGCTGTCACGTAGTGGACGCTGGCGCCATGTTCCTCATCGCCGGCTTCCAGTGCGCGCTGGTGCGTGTGCAGGCCCCGGTATTTCGGCAGCAGGGACGGATGAATATTGATCATGCGCCCGACCCACGGCGACAGCGCCTCGCCGTCGATGATGCGCATGAAGCCAGCGAGCACCAGCACCTGCGCACCGCTGGCATCGAGCCGGCGGAACAGTTCCAGGTCGAAGTCGCGGCGACTGGCGAAATCCTTGGCCTTCAGCGTGAAGGTGGGAATGCCGGCATCCTTGGCGAGCTGCAATGCGCCTGCGTTGGTCTTGTCGCTGCCGACCACGACGAAGTCGACCGGCAGCGCGCCCGCATCGCGGGCGACGATCAAGGCTTGCAGGTTGCTGCCGCGCCCGGACGCGAGCACGGCAACGCGAAGACGCGGTGCAGTCACGGGTTCAGCCGATGTGGACGCGCTCGTCGCCCTGCGCGGGCACGATCTCGCCGATCACCGAACTGCTCAGGCCGTGCTTGGCCAGCAGCTCGCTGGCACCGCTCACGGCGTCGCGCGGCAGGATCACCGTGAAGCCCACGCCGCAATTGAAGGTGCGCCACATTTCTTCCCGCGCCACGTTGCCTTCGCGCATCAGCCACTCGAACACCGGCGGCAACACGATGGCGGATGCATCGAGCTGGATGCCGAGGTTTTCCGGCACCACGCGGATGATGTTTTCCTTCAAACCGCCGCCGGTGATATGGGCCATGCCGTGCACCGGCTGGTTCTTCAGCAGATCCAGCATCGGCTTCACGTAGATGGTGGTGGGCGCCATCAGCGCGTCGGCCAGGGTGACGCCGCCGAGGTCCAGCTCCAGCGGATTGCCAGCGCGCTCCAGGATCTTGCGGATCAGCGAGTAACCGTTGGAGTGCGGACCGGAAGAGGCCACGCCAAGGATCACGTCGCCGGCCACGATGTCGTTGCCGCTGAGCAGCTGCGACTTTTCGACGGCGCCGACGGTGAAGCCGCCGAGGTCGTATTCGCCGGGCGGATACATGTCCGGCATTTCGGCCGTCTCGCCGCCGATCAGCGCGCAGCCGGCCAGCTCGCAGCCCTTGGCGATGCCGCCGACCACGGCCACGGTGGTGTCCACGTCCAGCTTGCCGGTGGCGAAGTAGTCGAGGAAGAACAGCGGCTCGGCGCCTTGCACCAGCACGTCGTTCACGCACATGCCGACTAGGTCGATGCCGATCGTGTCGTGGCGGCCCAGCTGCTGGGCCAGCTTCAGCTTGGTGCCCACGCCGTCGGTACCGGACACCAGCACCGGCTCCTTGTACTTGCCCGACAGGTCGAACAGGCCGCCGAAACCGCCCAGGCCACCCATCACTTCGGGGCGGGAGGTGCGCTTGACCAGCGGCTTGATGCGTTCGACCACGGCATTGCCCGCGTCGATATCGACGCCAGCGGCGCGGTAGGTGAGAGCGTCGGACATGGGGGCAACCCGGCGTAGGAAACGTCAAATTGTAGCAGCGTGGAGCCTAGGGATGCTTTGAGTTATTCCGCATGGGCGTCACCGGTTCTGCCAGGCCGCAGCTGGGTGTTGCGACGACGAAGGCAGGCTGGCTGCCTGTCGAGTCGGCGCGGCGCCCAGCTGCGGCCTGGCAGAACCGGCCCTTCGGGTGATCTCCAGAGAGTCCGCAGGGCGCGATGCGCGTCTTGCCCAGGCGGCCAGCCTGGGCTGCGACACGCCTCACGCCCTGCGGACTCTCTGGAGTCATGCCACCCATGCGGAATAGCTCAAAGCATCCCTAGTTTCCTGAGCGGCAGCCGCGAAGCCTGACGCCTTCGATGGACGCTACCGAGCGGATTGGGCAGACTCCCAGCGTGCCCCACCGGATTTTCTTCCCCATGCGCCTGACCCGCCTGCTGCTCGTTTGTTTGATGCTGGGCCTTGCCCCGCTGCTGTCCGTGCACGCGCAGGGGCAGGTGTCGCCGTACACCGTGGTCGTTGCCGTGGCCGATACCAGTGAGACCGCCCGCGACAGCGCCTTCGGCGACGCCCTGGCGCAGGTGCTGGCCCGCACCTCGGGCGGCCAGGACCTGAGCAGCAAGCCCGGTTACGCCGATGTGCTCAAGGGCGCCTCCGGCATCGTGCAGCAGTATCAGTACCAGCGGGCCGCCACCGGCATGGCCTTGCAGGTGACCTTCGACCAGGCGGCGGTGCAGCGCGCCGTGTCCCAGATGGGCATCTCCGGCGGCGGTTCGCGTCCGCCGGTGCTGCTGGTGGTACGTGCCGAGGACGGCAGCGTGCTCCCCCGCGACGCGCTGGCGGCGCTGACCCAGGCCGTGGCGGCCAAGGGCTACAGCACCGTGCTGGCCGACCCGGCCAAGACCGGCGATACGCCCAACCTGACCAGCGCCGAGCCCGACCAGGTCGCCGCGATGGCGCGCCAGTACAAGACCGGCCTGATGTTGCTGGGCCAGCTGCACGGCAATGCCGCGGACTGGGTGCTGGTCTCGGGCGGCGCGCAGCAGAAGTGGAACACGCAGGGCGCCAACGTCGCCGCCGTGCTCACCGATGCCGGCAACAACCTGGCGGACCGCCTGGGCAAGCAGCTCAATGTGATCGGCTCGGCCACGGTCGACGGCAAGCTGTGGGTCGCCCAGATCAACTCGGCCATGGATTACGCGAACTTGGTGGCGGTGTTGCGCGCCGATCCCAATGTGCGCCAGGTGACCACTCTCAGCGCGCAGGGCGACGGCATGCTGTTCTCGGTGAAATCCGGCCTGCCGATGGATGCCCTGGCCAACAGCCTCGCAGCCGGTGGCCGCCTGCTGCGCGGCGACTCTCACACCGATGCGGATGCCAGCCTGCGCTGGGTCCACTGACCGTAGCGCGGCGAAAGCCGCGACATGCGTGCGCCAGCCTGGATCCGGCGCGCGCTTCTTTCCGCCTAACTCATGGGATGAGCCATGTCGATGACGCCTGACAGCTCCCGCCGCTGGCAAATGCTCGCGATCACCGCGGTCATCCTTTATCTGTTCTGGCTGCTGGCGCCGGTGCTGATGCCGTTCGCCGTGGCGGCCATGCTGGCCTACCTGGGCGATCCGCTGGCCGACCGGCTGCAGCGACTGGGGCTGGGCCGCACGTTGGCGGTGAGCATCGTCTTCATCGTGCTGTTGCTGGTGACGGTGGGCGCGCTGATCCTGCTGATTCCGCTGATTTCCCGCCAGATCGACAATCTGGTGGAAAACATGCCGCATTACGTGGAATGGGCCCGCAATACGGCCCTGCCGTGGGTGCAGGCCAAGCTGCATCTCGATCCCCGCGCGTTCGACACCGATCGCCTGATCCAACAGATCAAGGATCACCTGGGCTCGATCGGCAACGCGGCCTCGGTGCTGCTGGGCAAGATTTCCCGCTCCAGCGTGGGAGTCATCCTGTGGCTCACCAACATGGTGCTGATTCCGGTGGTGGCGTTCTACCTGCTGCGCGACTGGGACCGCCTGGTGGCGTGGATCGACAGCATCCTGCCGCGTTCGATCGAGCCCACCGTGGCCCATCTCGCGCGCGAAGCGGACAGCGTGCTCGGCGCCTTCGTGCGCGGCCAGCTGCTGGTGATGCTGGCGCTGGGCATTTTCTATGGCGTGGCGCTCACGCTGATGGGGCTGTCGGTCGGCCCGCTGATCGGTATGATCGCCGGCTTGCTCAGTTTCGTGCCGTACCTGGGCTTCATCGTGGGCTTCGGCTCGGCCCTGATCGCCGCGTTGGTGCAGTACGGCGACTGGACCCACGTGTTGCTGGTGGCGGGCATTTTCACCGTGGGCCAGTTGCTGGAAGGCTATGTGCTGGTGCCGCAGCTGGTGGGAGACAAGATCGGCCTGCATCCGGTGGCGGTGATTTTCGCCGTGCTGGCGGGTGGCTACCTGTTCGGCTTCCTGGGCGTGCTGCTGGCGCTGCCGGCGGCCTCGGTGATCCTGGTGGTGCTGCGCTATCTGGCGGAGCGTTACCGACAAAGCGATCTATACATGGAGGAGGGCGCGGGCGATCCCGTACTCACCGAAGTGGATGTGGTCGTCGATACGCCGGGGGGTGAAGTGGAAACCCGCACGGTCGTCGACGAGAAAGGCAACAAGAAGGACGCAGTACCACCCCCATGATTTCGCAGTTGCCGCTTGCCCTGCGCTGGCCACGTCGCCAGCGCTTCGAACATTTCCATCCCGGCAGCAACGTCGTGACGCTGTCGGCCGTGGAGCAGTTGGCGTATGCACCGCATATGCCCTGGCTTTACCTTGCGGGGCCTTCCGGCAGCGGCAAGAGCCACCTGCTGATGGCGGCCTGCCAGGCAGCCATCCAGGGCGGTCGTACGGTGCAGTACCTGCCGCTGGCCAGCATCGGCAACAAGGCCGCGGCGATCCGTGGCGTGGCGGGCAGCGAATTCCTGGCGCTGGACGACCTGGGTGCCATCGCCGGCGAACGCGAGGCCGAGCACGCCTTGTTCGACGTCTACAACCAGGCCAAGGCCGAAGGCGCGGTGCTGTTGTTCGCCGCCGAGATCCTGCCGGCACAACTGGGGCTGGTGCTGCCGGACCTGCGCTCGCGCCTGGGCGCCTGCCAGCAGGCTTTGCTGAAACCGCTGGATGATGCCGAGCGTCGCGCCGTGTTGCGCAAACAGGCGGCCGAGCGCGGCATCGAGTTGGACGACACCGTGCTTGATTGGCTGTTCAACCGCTATGCACGCGATCTTGGCGCGCTGCTCGACCTGCTCGACCGTCTCGACCAGGCTTCGCTGGCGGCGCAGCGGCGCATCACGGTGCCGTTCCTGCGCGGTTTTTTGAAAGAGAGCGAACCGGGAAGCTAAGCCTGGCCTCACCCTTGTGGGAGCGCACTTGTGCGCGACTGGGGTTGGCCGTGGCGCTGCTGTCGCGCACAAGTGCGCTCCCACAAGGGTGGGGCAGATTGGCAAAGAAAAAGGCGCCCGCAGGCGCCTTTTTTCGTCGCGGACAGCGCGGCTTTACGCCATCAACAACCGCGGCGTCGCATGCGTGCCGATGGCATCGACCATCGCCTGTGCCACGTTGAGGTTGCCGGCGATGATGTTGCCGCTCTCCGGGATACCGTCGCGGCCCGCGAAATCGCAGCAGCGACCACCGGCTTCGCGCACCAGCAGGGCGCCGGCGGCCATGTCCCACGGCTTCAGGCCGATCTCGAAGAAACCGTCGAAACGCCCAGCGGCCACGTAGGCCAGGTCCAGCGCAGCCGAACCGGAGCGGCGAATGTCCTCGGCCTGGCCAAGCAGGGCGCGGGTCATATCCAGCTGGGCATCGAGGTGCGAACGCTGGCGGTAGGGGAAGCCGGTGCCGATCATCGCGCCGCCGAGATTCTCGCGCTTGGCCACGCGCATGCGGCGATCGTTGATATAGGCACCGTCGCCCTTGCTGGCGGTGAACAGCTCGTCGCGCAGCGGATCGAACACCACCGCGTACACCGGCTCGCCCTTGTCGAGCAGGGCAATGGAGACGGAGAAATGCGGGATGCCGCGCAGGTAGTTGTGCGTGCCGTCGAGCGGATCGATCACCCATACCAGCGGACCCTTGCCGACCGCTCCGCTTTCCTCGGCGAGGAAGGCGTGGGTGGGGTAGGCGCGCTTGAGTTCCTTGACGATCTCGGCTTCGGCCAGGCGGTCGACTTCCGAGGCGAAGTCCATGCGTTGCTTCTCGACGATGTTGAGTCCGTCGATGCGATTCATGTAACGCAGGATGATGTTTCCTGCGGCGCGCGCGGCGCGCACCGCGACATTAACGGCGGGTCTTGGCATGGCTTCGGCTTTCAAAAGAACGGGGTTTCGGCCGCGGAGTCTAGCAGAGACATGGCCGCCGGTCAGGCGGGTGGGAGGCGCGACGTTTGACATGGCGGGCGGACATTTCCAAGCTTTGCGCCCGTTTGCCCGAAATCCTGGCCCCCATGAGCGCTGAATCCGACCTCGCCGCCCGCATCCGCTACGTGCTGGTGCGCACCTCGCACCCCGGCAATATCGGCAGCGCGGCGCGTGCCATCCGCACCATGGGGTTCGACCGGATGGCCCTGGTGGCCCCGCACCGTTTCCCGGACAAGGAGGCTTCGGCCCTGGCGGCCGGTGCCGACGACGTGCTGGAGAACGCCAGCGTGAGCGACGGCCTGGTCGATGCCCTGGCCGGGACCAGCCTGGCACTGGGCCTGTCGGCCCGCCGCCGCGGGGTGGACCTGGAGGAGATCAGCCCCCGCGAAGCCGCCACCCGCGCGCTGGCCGCGGCCGCCCGTGGCGAACAGGTGGCGCTGGTATTCGGCAACGAACGGACCGGGCTGGAGAATGAGGAGCTGGCCCGCTGCCACGCCATGGTGCGCATCCCCAGCGTGGACGATTTCAGCTCGCTGAACCTCTCGCAGGCCGTGCAAGTGATGGCCTATGAATTGCGCGTCGCTTCGCTAGGCGAGGTCAGCGTGCCGGTGCGCGCCGACGCCGAACCGCCGGCGGATGCAGCGCGGATGGAACGCTTCTTCGAGCACCTTTCGCAGATGCTCGACGACATCGACTTCCACAAGGGCCGCGCCCCCACCACCATCATGTTGCGGCTGCGCAAGCTGTTCCAGCGTGCCCAGCCCGATGAGCGCGAGCTGCGCGTGATGCACGGCATCTTTGCCGATGCCCAGCGCATGGCGCAGATTGCCAACGACAAGCTCAAGGCACCGAAAGGGGATTGAAGCCCCGCATTTTTTTGTGGGAGCGCACTTGTGCGCGACAGGGCTGCACCGTGGCGCCGCAGTCGCGCACAAGTGCGCTCCCACAAGTGGGCGCTTTGTATCGGAGCATCTCTTCGTCCACGTAGCCGTCTTGTTGTGGGAGCGCACCCTGTGCGCGACGGTCTCAGTCCCGATGGATGCCTCGCAGTCGCGCACAGGGTGCGCTCCCACAGTGACGGCATCGACGGGTTTGCTTAGAACCCGTCTTCGTCCACGTCGATCTTCGGCAGTCGCGTGATCAGCAGTTTGTCGATGCGCGCGCCGTCCAGATCCACCACTTCCACGCGAAAACCGCGCCATTCGAAGGTTTCGCCGGTGAGCGGGATATGGCCCAGCACGGACATCACCATGCCGGCGGCGGTGCGGTACTCGTGTTCTTCTTCGCCGGGCAGTGCATCGACCTGCAGCAGTTCGCGCAGGTCGTCGGTGGAGAGCGAAGCATCGACCAGCCAACTGTCGTCGCCGCGCGGCGTGATCAGCGGGCTTTCCTTGGTCTCGTTGCTGCCCAGCTGGGTGGCGCCCACGATGGCGGCCAGCAGGTCGTTGAGCGTGACCAGGCCCTCGATGTCGCCGTACTCGTCCACCACCAGCGCCAGCTGGGTCTCCGCGTCGCGGAACTCTTCCAGCAAGTCGAGCGCGCGCGCGGTGGCTGGTACGTAGAGCGGCTTGGACAGCTGTCCGAACAGGTCGGGCTTGCCTTCGGCGAAGCCGCGGAGCAGGCGTTTCACCTCGACCACGCCGAGAATGTCGCTCTCGTCGCCGCGGTACACCGGGTAACGCGAATACGGCGTGGTGCGCAGGATTTCCGCGTTTTCTTCGTAGCCTGCCGCCGAGTCCATCCACACGATGCGCGTGCGGGGCGTCATCACGCTGTCCACCGTGCGATCGCCCAGGCGCAGGACGCGATTGACCATGTTGTGTTCGTCGCGGTCCAGTACGCCGTGTTCGGCGCTTTCGGCCACCAGCAGGCGGATCTCTTCTTCGGTCGCCACGTCGCTGCCGCGCCCCTTCACGCGCAACAGCCGCAGCAACGCGCCGCTGCAGAGGTTGAGCAGCCACACGAACGGCGCCGTCACGCGCGACAGCAGCATCATCGGCATCGATACATAGCCCGAGATCAGCTCGGGCGAGGACAGCGCGAGCCGCTTGGGTACCAGTTCGCCGATGACGATATTGATGAAGGAAATCAGCACGAAGCCCAGCACCAGGCCGATGCCCTTGGCATAGGGCTCGATCCAGGCCGCCTGCCCGCCATGGATGGCGTTGGCGATGTGGTCGCCCAGCGCGTCGCCCGCGAGGGCGCCGGTCACCAGGATCACCATGGTCATGCCGACCTGGACGGTGGAGAGGAAGCGTTCCGGCGCCTCGGCATTGCGCAAGGCCATGCGAGCCCGGCGGCTGTCGCGGGCCATCCTCTTCAGCCGGCTCTTGCGCGAGGCCACCAGGGCCATCTCCGACAAGGCAAAGAAGCCATTGAAGAGGGAAAGGAGAATGACGATGGCGATGTCGGTCAGCATGAGGGGCGCCGGCCGGTGAATAGGTCGCGTTTGGACATGAGACGCAGTGTAAGGCCTAAGCGTGCCAGCCGGGGCCTGGGCCGCCCTGATGCGGCCCGGCGGACGGCTCCTGTAACATAGTCGTCATTTTCCGCCCCCGCACCCCCAGGCCATCACCGCATGTTTTCATTGCAAACGATTTTCGGTAAAGGCGACAAGTTCTACGGTCTGCTCGAGCAGAGTGCCGAGGCTGCGCACGAAAGTGCGAAAGCGCTGCACGAACTTGTCACGCGCAAGGATCACGCCCCCGTGATGGCCGCCTTTGCCGCTGCGCGCCAGCGTGAGAAGGCGCTTGCGGGGAAGATCAGCGAGGAGCTGGTGAATACCTTCGTCACCGCGCTCGACCGCGAGGACATCGAAGCGCTCAATTCGGCGCTGTACAAGATTCCCAAGACCATCGAGAAATTCGCCGAACGCTACGAGATCGTTGCCGCTCGCGTGAGCGACGTGGATTTCGCCGCGCGCGCGCAGGTGCTCGAACAGGCCTCGGCGGTGGTGTCGGAGATGATCGGCGAGCTGCGTCGAGGCCTGCGCATCGATCCGGTGAAGAAGCTGCAGGACCGCCTGCAGACGCTGGAGTCCGAAGGCGACCGCATGCTGCTCTCGCCGTACCGCACGCTGTATGTGGAAGGTGGCGATGCCATGCGCGCGATGCTGGCGAAGGACTTGTTCGAGCTGCTCGAGAAAGCCATCGACAAGTGCCGCGACGTGGGCAACACCGTGTATTCGATCGTGCTGAAGAACTCCTGAGGCGCGACCTGATGACCTCCTTTCCTTCGAGCCACCCGGTCACGCTCCGGGGCCGCGGCGTTGTGCGCGAGGTGCGTGCATGAGCATCGGGCTTGCTATCGCCGTCGTGCTCATCGCGCTGGCTTTCACGTACATCAACGGCTTCCACGACACCGCCAACTCCATCGCCACCGTGGTCGCGACCAAGGTGCTCACGCCGGGACAGGCGGTGATGATGGCGGCGATCACCAACCTGATCGGCGCGCTATGGGGCACCGCGGTGGCCAAGACCATCGCCTCCGGCCTGATCGACACCCACGTGATCGATGCGGGACCGCAGCTGCTGATCTGCGCGTTGCTGGCGGCGACCGTGTGGAATCTCATCACCTGGTGGTGGGGTTTGCCGTCCAGTTCCAGCCATGCGCTGGTGGGCGCATTGGTCGGCGCGGCCATCGCGGCATCCGGCAACAATTTCGCTTCGGTGATCTGGATGCAGGGCGGGGCGCACTGGTGGGACGGCAAGGGCGTGATTCCCAAAGTCATCGTGCCCATGGTCATTTCGCCCTTGCTGGGTTTCGTCATCGGCTTCCTGTTGATGGGCGCGCTCTATGCGTTGCTCAGCTGGTTCTCCAGTCGCACCGGTTTCCTCCGGCGCTTTGGCCGCACGCCATTCGTGAACGCGTTCTTCGGCAAGGCGCAGATCGTTTCGGCCAGCGCCATGGGCCTCGCGCACGGCATGAACGACGCGCAGAAGAGCATGGGCATCATCGCGCTTGCCCTGGCGGGTGCGACGGCGGCAGGCCAGTTCGACGGCCTGCCCGAATGGTTGGGCTTCCTGCGCATCCACGGCGCGGCCAACGGCGGCTTCAATGTGCCCGCATGGGTGGCGGTGGTGTGTGCGTTGACCATGGCCGGCGGTACGGCAGGTGGCGGCTGGCGCATCATCAAGACGCTGGGCCACAAGATGGTGAAGCTGCATCCCATCAATGGTTTTGCCGCGGAAGGCAGCTCGGCGGCGGTGATTCTCACCGCGTCGGCGTTCGGCATTCCCGTGTCGACAACGCACAACGTGTCGGCATCGATCATGGGCGTGGGCGCGGCCAAGCGCTGGAACGCCATTCGCTGGTCGGTGGTGGAGCGCATGGTGTGGGCGTGGATTCTCACGCTGCCGATCACCGCGTTGCTTGCCTACGGCTTCGTGCGTCTCACCGCGCTTTTCTGATCGAACGTGCAGGAGCGCCGTTCGCGCGCTCCCGCCCACTCAGAGATCGTCGCCCCCGGCGGCGACGATCCGTTCGAGCTGATCGCCCAGCTCGCCTAATTCCTCGATCAGCCGTTTCAGCTCGACCGCATCGAGCAACTCATAGGGGCGGTTTTCGCACAGGTGCAGATACGGCGACCCGTCCAGGTCGGCCACGGCCAGGAAACCCTTGCGCTGCTCCCAGTTGAAACGCAGGCAGCGACGCGGGTCGGCGCCGGCCAGCGGTCCCACGGGTGTCGAGATGCGCAGGTACCGGCGGCCGGATTCGTCCTCCAGCTCGGCCAGATAAATGCCCTGGTGCCGCTCCTGCGGCAAGGTGAGATCGAAACTGATCAGATACGGATCGTTGTGGCGCAGCTCGTGCAAGCTGCCGACGTGGGAACGCACGGCTTCAAAATGTCGCATGGTGCGATCTCCTTGGCAGGCAATCCCGGCCTCGCTACTGTGCCACGACCCGGTGTAAAGAGCCTGTTGAAGATCATGGACAAGCCCAAATCCGAAGCCCACGCGCGCATCTTCGCTGCCATCGCAGCTATCCCGCACGGCCGCGTCGCCAGCTACGGCGCCATCGCCGCCCGTGCCGGCCTGCCCGGCCGGGCACGGCTGGTGGGCAGGGCGCTGGGGGAAGTTCCGGATGGCATGGAGTTGCCGTGGTTCCGGGTGCTGCGGTCCAGCGGGCAAATTGCGTTTCCACCCGGGAGCAGGGGGTTCAAGGAGCAAAGCAAGCGTCTCAAGGCCGAGGGCGTCGAGGTCAAGAACGGTCGCGTGCCGCTGGCGACGTTTGGGCTGGATGCGGATTTGGATCGGGCGTTGTGGGGTATGCCCGGTTAGGCGGCCGCGGGTTGGCGAACATCCTTGCTTTAGCCTTGACCAACCTTTTGACGAAAAACAATGGGAGCTCTCGGCTCCCATTGTTTTTCCTTGCGATCAGAATTTCTGCGTGTATTGCAGATAGAAATAACGATCCAGGTCCAGTGATGGATTCAAATATGCCGTACTGGAGTTGTCCACCGAGTAAGTAATGGTGGGCTCCTTGGCGAATAGGTTCTTTACGCCGACCGATAGCACGCCCTTCCAGGGGAAGGAGTAACGCGCCTGGACATCGTGATAGGTGCTGGCACCCTTGCGATTTGCTCCAATTCCTCCCGTCCAGCTCGGACTTTGGTAATTGGGTTGATTGCATTCATTCTCGTCGAAGCAGAAATCTCGGAAAGCTCCGTAATATCGCATGGACCAAGTTGCGCCCCAATTTCCATTGGCCCAATCAACACCGAACGTAGCCTTGTTGCGCGGATACCAATAAGTGCCTACGTAGCCTGCAATATCGGATTGACTCGTGGAGCGCTGATCATAGGATGTGAGGTAAGTGCCGTTGAGGCTTGCGGTCAATTGTCCCCAACTGAGTTTCGGCAAGCGATAGCTAACACCGTAATCGTAGCCGGACGTCCGCAGCATGCCCATATTCAGATTGCCGCGATTGAGGCCGACGACCTGGTGTGTATTGGGATCTCGGGAGAAGTCGTTGCAGAACTTCTGCACTGCTTGGACGTAGCACTGGTCAAGCACGTAACTTGCACTTACCGCAGTAATATCGTTGACGACACGGATGTCGTACCAATCCAGCGAGATATCAAGGCCGCCGGGAACCCACGCGGGACTGTAAACAAAGCCGGCGGTACGGCTAATGCTGGTTTCGGGTTGCAGGTTGGCGTTGCCGACGCCCGCGTTGTATGGAGTCGTGCTCTGTACATTGCGTGCGCTGACATTGCGCCCATTGACATCGGTCTGATGGAAGTTGGCCGGCACGCCAGCAGCTTTACAGTTACTCGCGATGGCTGGGCTGGTCGCTGCCGCTCCGACCGTTGTATCGCATGTATCGGTGTAGTAGTCGAAGGTCTGCGTGCCGCCGCCAAACGTGTCGCCTAACGTGGGTGCGCGGAAGCCCTGCGCGTAAGTGGCACGCACCAGCAAGTCACTGACCGGTCGCCAAGTGAGGCTGTATTTGTTCTTCACTGTGCTGCCGAAAATGCTGTAGTCGGAGTAGCGGCTCGCTACGTCGGCAGAAAGCTCCTGGGCACCAGGAAGATCCTTGAGAATGGGAACCAAGAATTCCAGGTAGAACGAATCGATGTTGTACTTGGCGTTGGTGCCTGGTCCGGCGAGGTTGGTCGAATAGCCTGCGCTGGACAATGCGTCGGGATGGTCATACCCCGAAATTGCCTGATGCTCGTAACCGGCGGCCATCGAGAGCTCGCCGGCCGGCAAATTAAACACGCCGCCCGTGATATTGGCAGTGTATTCCTTGCTTAGACTCTGTATGACCTGAGTGCCTCGAGTCATGACGTAATCGATCATGGCAGGCGTAGAAGCGGTGGGGCCGCCAAGAACGTTGAATGGTACGCACTGAGTCGTTGCAAGCGGTGCCGCCGGGGTTCCGCATTGAACCACGCCGTTGCTATTGAGGAATGATGGGCCCAGCGCCTTTTTCAGGTTGATCAGGTTGAGATTGCCCGTTGTGGTGATGTCCACGTCGGACTTGTTGTAGTTGATTCCAGCGTCCCAGTTCCAGTGGTGCGAACCGAGTTCAAAGCCGCCCTCGAAGTCCGCGTCCCAGTGATAGGTCTTGGTATTGTTGAAGGTTCCACGTGGCTGTTCGATCGTGCGGCGATAAAAGTACAGATCTTGGCCAGGCATGGGGTTGTAGTAGCTCTGGCCGCTGATGTAGACCGGATAAGTCGGCTGGCTGCGGCTATTGAGTGGATAGCCGGCGATCTGACGGTCGTTTTCGCGTTCCGAATAGGACGCCGTCGATTTGAAGGTCACGTAGTCGTTGATCTGGTGACTTACCGAGGTAAAGATCGACTTCAACTCGTTGCTCGGTGACCAATTCATCTGGTCGATGGAGTTGTAATAGTCGTTGGGATAATCGAGGGTTGTTCGATAGCTATTGATGTTGCGAGGGTTTGCGCCAACACCGTCACCATCGAATCCGCCAGTATGGTCCAGGCGATAGGTTTGACCTGTACCTCCGCCTGTCTTTGGGTTAACGGTCTGGAAGCGGCCCCAGACACCCGTGCCGCTCAGGCCGTCCAAAGAATGGTTGGGGCCGTAGGTGTAGCGGGTGATCTCGCGATCTTTGGACCAGATCGCATCTTCTTTGGTATAGCTGGCATTGAACATCACCGAAGTCTTTTCGGTCTTGCTGCCAACAGTGAAAGAGTAAGCCTGCTGAGTGCCATCCCCGTGGTCGTTCTCGCCGATATAGCCACTGGCTTCGGCACCCTGGTAGTGATCCTTCAGAATGATATTGACGACTCCGGCGATGGCATCGGAGCCGTATACGGCCGAGGCGCCGTCCTTGAGAATCTCGATTCGCTCGACCAATGCAGACGGAATGGTCGACATGTCGGTATAGCCATTGATGCTAGTCGCCCAGCGCTTGCCATTCACCAGCACAAGGACCCGGTTCTCGCCAAGGTTGCGCATGTTGATGTATTGACCGCCTTGCTCCGCATTCGATGTGAGTACGGATGCCTTGCTGAAGCTGGGGCTGCCAGCAACGGTCAGGCTTTGCAGGATGTCTCCGATATTGACCAGTCCGGTCTTCTGGATGTCTTCGTGCGTCATGGTAAAGACGGGTTGCGCGGTTTCGACGTCCACGCTGCGAATGCGCGAGCCCGTTACGGTGACGGTTTCCAGGCTTTTGGCTGACCCCTGGTCGGCTTTAGGAGCTGAATCCTGTGCGAAGGCTGAGCCGGTCGCCGCAAGTGCGCCGGTCGCCAGCGTCAGATGGATAGCCAGCGCTAGCGCGCGTTGGTTGAACGATTTCATGATTGTCCCCGTTGTCGTTGTCATCGAATACCTCGGGCTCCCGCGCCCTGACTGATCTCCCGCGTGTGCAGGCTTGGGCCCGACACACTCCAGTCGTGAGGTCTTTCGATAATGTTTTCTTTACTTCGGGGCGCCCATCCTTCCGAAAGCTATTTCTTTGTGGGGTAATTCCCAGCAAGTGAGTGGGCGGGCGGGTTGTGGCCTGTCCGCCGAAGTTGACTTTACGGGCTGGCTCTGGACCAGCAGCGCGTATCGGACATTTGCTAGCATTTCCCGATGCCCCCCTCGCCCCTCGACATTCTTCAAAGCGTTTTCGGCTACACCCAGTTCCGCGGTCCGCAGCAGGCGATCGTCGATCAGTTGATCGAAGGTGGCGATGCGCTGGTGCTGATGCCTACCGGTGGCGGCAAGTCGCTTTGCTATCAGATTCCTGCCTTGGTGAGGCAGGGCACGGGTATCGTGGTGTCGCCGCTGATCGCGTTGATGCAGGATCAGGTCGATGCGCTGCGCGAAGCCGGTGTTTCAGCGGCCTATCTCAATTCCAGCCTAAGGGCGGAAGATCAGCGCGAGGTGGAGCGCCGTCTGCTTGCCGGCGAGCTGAACCTGCTTTACGTCGCGCCGGAACGGTTGTTGACCTCGCGTTTTCTCGGTTTGCTCGAGAGCACCGAGGTGGCGTTGTTCGCCATCGACGAAGCGCATTGCGTATCGCAATGGGGGCACGATTTCCGTCCTGAGTATCGCGAGCTGGCGGTGTTGCATCAGCGCTTTCCGCAGATTCCGCGGATCGCGCTCACCGCCACGGCCGATCAACGCACACGCGACGAGATCGTCGAGCGGTTGGCGTTGCAGGATGCGCGCCAGTTCGTGTCGAGCTTTGACCGGCCGAACATCCGCTATCAGGTCGGTCTTCGCCACAACGCGCGACGGCAGTTGATGGAGTTCCTGGAGCGGCATCGCGGCGAGACGGGCATCGTTTATGCGCTCAGCCGGCGGAAGGTGGATGAAACGGCGACGTGGCTGATGGAAGCGGGTATCGAGGCGTTGCCTTATCACGCGGGATTGGACGCCGCCACGCGCAACGCGAACCAGCGGCGTTTCCTGCGCGAAGACGGCGTGGTGATGGTGGCCACGGTGGCGTTTGGCATGGGCATCGACAAACCCGACGTGCGCTTCGTGGCGCATCTGGATCTGCCGCGTAGCATGGAAGGTTATTACCAGGAGACCGGGCGCGCGGGTCGCGACGGCCTGCCTTCCGATGCGTGGATGATTTACGGCCTGTCGGACGTGGTGACGATGAGCCAGATGATTGCGCAGTCCGAATCGGCGGATGAGCGCAAGCGGGTGGAACGCCAGAAACTGGAAGCGCAACTGGCGTACGCGGAAACCACGCAGTGCCGTCGCGAGCTGTTGCTGGCCGCGTTCGGCGAATCGTTCCATGGGCCGTGCGGCCACTGCGACAACTGCATCGAGCCGCCGAAGACGTGGGATGCCACGGTGCCGGCGCAGAAGGCGCTTTCGGCGGTGTATCGCAGCGGCCAGCGCTTCGGCTCGGGCCATGTCATCAGCATCCTGCGCGGTGAGGACAGCACGCGCATGAGCGACCTGGGACACGATCGTCTTTCCACCTTCGGCATCGGCGCCGACATGGATGAAAAGCAATGGCGTTCGGTGTTTCGCCAGTTGCTCGCGATGGGCTTGCTGGAGGCCGATGCGGAAGGTTTTGGCACGCTGCGCCTGAGCAAGGCCAGTCGCGAGGTGCTGGTGGGCAATCGTCCGGTGCGATTGCGCGAGGACGCCACGCCGGCACGCGCCACGCGCAAGCGTCGTCGCGATAGCCAGTTGGTGACTGGCGGCAGCCTCGGCGTGGAGGCTTACGAGCAGCCGCTGTGGGACGAGCTGCGCAAGTTGCGAACGCAGCTGGCGAAGCAGCATGGGGTGCCGCCCTATGTGATTTTCCACGATGCGACGCTGCTGGCGATGTTGCGTGCGTTGCCTTCGAACGAGGCCGAGCTGTCGTCGATCAGTGGGGTGGGTGAGGCGAAGCTCAAGCGCTATGGGCGGGATTTTTTGGCGGTGATTAACGCTAGCGAGTAGGCAATACTTTCGCGAGCACCCGCCCCGCACCACCGTAAAGGTGGCAATGTCCCGGCCTTCTGCCCAAAGGGGACAAGGAGAAGTGCAGGGGCCTTAGCCAGCCAGGCGCCAGCGCGTGCCTTCGCTCGATACGCGCGAGTGCGCCAGGGCGAGTTCGGGGATGTAGCGCCACTCGGACAGTTCGCCGGGCAGCCGCGCCTGCGGGCAGACCATGCGGGTGTTGATGAGGGCGGCTTCGGCGGTTTCGTGGCGGCCGATCTCGCAGTCTTCGCACAGCACGCGCCATTGGCGGCCGTGGCGGACGATGCGGAAAAGGCCGGTTTTCGAGGGGTGGACGTATTGCGCCAGCATGGTATTCAACTTTTTTTGTGTGGCCGATGGTGCGCAGCTTGCCGTCGATGCATGACCTTCGTGTGATTCCTGTCTGGCTCGACGGTGACTGCCATGTTGCCGTTGTGTTTTGCCGTCATCTGAATCAGCTTCGCGTGAAAATCCTGTTCCCGCGGGTTGGTACGGTTAAAGAAAAAGGCCCGCATTGCTGCGGGCCTCTTCATGTATCGCGTGGGAACGGCGCTTATTTGCGCTGTGCCGCCGTGGCGTCGCGAGCCGCGCGGAATTCCGAATCCTTGCTCCAGTTGGGCCAGGTGTCGGAGTTGGCGAGGTCGCTGCCGAGCTTGTAGAGGACCTGCAGATCGCGGGCCATGCCCGTGAACGGCCAATTCGCCTGCCACTCGTCGGACGGCTGGTGGTAGTGCTTGGCCACGTACTCGTCCTCGGCCGCCTTGCCGGCGGCGAGGCCGCCGTCCACCCAGTCGTTGCCCGAGCCGAACGACACGGCCGGCACGCCGCGCTTGGCGAAGGAGAAGTGATCGGAGCGGAAGAAGTGGCCGGCCTCGGGCTTCGGATCCGCCGAGTACACCAGGTTCCACTGCTTGGCGGTGGTGGTCAGCTCATCGAGCAGGTCGAGCTTGGCGCTGCCGGAGATGGTGAAGTTGCGCGACGGGCCGTGCGGATCGAGCGCATCCATGTTGATGTCGGCCACGGTGGTGGCCAGCGGGTAGAGCGGCTTGGAGGCGTAGTACTCCGAACCCAGCAGGCCCTTTTCTTCGGCGGTGACGTTGAGGAACACCACCGAACGTTCCGGCTTGGGCTGGCTGGCGAAGGCGCGTGCCAGTTCGATCAGCGCCGCCGTGCCGGTGGCGTTGTCCACCGCGCCGTTGTAGATCTTGTCGCCCTTGGCGTCGGGCGCGCCCACGCCCAGGTGGTCCCAGTGCGCGCTGTAGATCACCGTCTCGTTCGGGCGCTTGCTGCCCTCGACGCGGCCCACGATGTTGTGGGAGGTGATCACCTTGGAGTTGATCTTGTAGTTGGCCGAGAAGGTCTCGCCCTTCAGCACCACCGGCTTGAAGTCGCGGGTCTGCGCCTGCTTCTTCAGCGCTTCGAAGTCGAGGCCGGCGGACTTGAACAGGTCGACGGCCACATCGCGCTGAATCCACGCTTCCACCGGCGTATGCGCGCTGGCGGGATGGTCGCGCACCACGTCGAACTGGGTGTTGGTATTGGAGTTGGCCACGGTCGCCCAGCCGTAGGAGGCCGGTGCGGTCTCGTGCACGATCAGCATGCCGGCCGCGCCCTGGCGAGCGGCCTCTTCGTACTTGTAGGTCCAGCGGCCGTAGTAGGTCATCGCCTTGCCGCCGAAGTCGCCCACGCCGGTTTCGAAGTCCGGGTCGTTGATCAGCACGACGGCGATCTTGCCCTTGAGGTCCACGCCCTTGAAATCGTCCCAGTTGCGCTCCGGCGCCTTGACGCCGTAGCCCACGAACACCAGCGGGGCATCCTTGATCGACACGGCCTTGGAGCCATCGAGCGCGGAACGCACGGCGATCTGCTGGCCCTGGGTCAGTGCCTCGGTCTTGCCGTTGACGGTGAACGACAGCGACGGCGTACCGGCGATATCGGACTGCAGCAGCGGCACCGCCTGCGTCCATTCGCGCTTGCCGTTCTTCAGGTCGCCACCGGGCTGCACGCCGGCCGCCTTGAACTGGGCAACGACGTAGTCGATGGTCTTGGTCTCGGCCGCCGTAGCCGGGCCGCGGCCTTCGAAGGCGTCGGACGAAAGCGTTTTGACGTCGTCCGACAAACGATGCGGATCGAAAGTCGGGGTGGTCGGTGCATCGGCGGCAAACAGCGCCGACGTCACGGACAGGGCGAGCAGGGATAAGGCCAATCGCTTCATGGGCAGCACCTAGCGTGGAGACGAAGCTCGATAGTAGAGACGGCTGGCGCCGCCGGTCCATAGCCGCCGAACGGGACGCCGCAGGCAGGCGGCTTGGGTCAGCCCCGAAAAGGCCTGAAAAATAGGCTTGCGCAGGGCCCGATCGTGACTTTCTTCACCCCTATCGGGCCAATATCGAAAAAAAACCGCCTTTTTTCCGTCCTGCAGCTTGGCGTGATGGGCTGGCATGCCATACATTCCGCATGCCGAGAGGCATTTACACACCACCTCTATCGATGACCACGGGGAAATATATGGCGAAGGCGCAAAAAGCAGCAGCAAAGAAGAAGGCCGCTCCGAAGGCAGCTCCGAAGGCCGCCAAGGCAGTTGTTCACAAGCCGATCAAGGACGCACTGGGCAAGTCGGGCCTCGTGGCTCACATCGTTGAAGCCAGCGGCGTGGCCGCGAAGGACGTGCGCGCTGTGTTGGCCTCTCTCGAAGGCGCAGTGACGGGCTCGGTGCACAAGAAGGGTGCCGGTCACTTCACCATGCCGGGCCTGCTGAAGATCACGGCCGTCAACGTTCCGGCCAAGCCGAAGCGCAAGGGCATCAACCCGTTCACCAAGGAAGAGCAGTGGTTCGCTGCCAAGCCCGCCACGGTGAAGCTGAAGATCCGCGCGCTGAAGAAGCTCAAGGACGCCGCTCTCTGAGCGTAGTGCTCCACTAGAGCATGCTCGCCAGGTGCGGCGCTTGCCGCCGCACCTGACGTCTTCGGAAGTGATGCATCGCCCGCGTCTTGAGGGCGCCACTTCCCACCGGCCGCATCCATGCCTGTCGGTACCGGTTTCCCGATCCGTCTACGGATCCCGCGGCAAGTCGACGTTCTGGCCGACCGCTTGTTCGCCCATCCATACCTCGTCCCTGAATCCGCGCGCATGTCGTCGACGCTGCGTGCGTTGCCTGTTGCGCACGGCCTTGCAGAATCGACACGCAGGTCCGATTCATACATTTCGTTGAGGTGGCGAGGTTCATGCTGCCGTCTTGCGCCTGGTCCATAGTGGGCGCGGGTGTCGTCGTGGCACCTGGGCCAAGCCGCCGCCGGGAAGCGCGACGGCGCGACCAGCAAGATCATCCACCGAGGGCATGACATGGCGACACCGAGCGATCTCCCGATGAGCCTCTACAAAGCCAACACCGAGCTGCAGCTGCGCGTGAACAAGCTGGTGATGGAAAACTGGAAGAAATGGCTTGAGCTCTCCACCCGTGCGATGGACGACGGCATCGCGGAGCAGCAGGCGCGCGTCGAGCAACTGATCAAGGCGCAGGACTGGGCCGCACTGGCCTCGATGCCTGCCGACACGTTCTGGCGCCAGCTGCAGCAGCGCATGGGCGACGCCAGCGTCAGCAACCAGATCGCCGCCAATGTACAGGCCCATTTCGCGCAAGGCCTGCAGGATGCGGTGCAGACCTGGCAGAAGGACACCGCCCGTGCGCTCGGCAGCGTGGGCGACATGAGCATGTCCGATCCGTGGAAAGACATCATGTCGCCATGGGGCAAGTTCCATCCCACGACCTGACGCCGGTTGCGGCGACATCCGGTGAACTGGCCCCGGGTGTCCGTACCGACGGCGCCCGATCGACATCGGCGCCATCCATCCCGTTGAGCAGGCGGCCTCGTTCTGCCGACTCCATCGCGTTACCGCGGCAGCACTCATGCTCAACTTCGCCGCTGCCGGCGATGCCTGAGCTGTGGTGCAGGGGGATGCGCCGCGCCCGAACCGCGTGCCGGCCTTGGGGAACGCAGGGCGCGTGGCGGGATAGACCGCCCAGCTTCCCCGTCTTGTCACATAGGTTTAGTTAGCTAGAGAGCGCAGCGTCGTCGGCGTCGCCCGATGGCGGCGGCAGGTTCAACGTAGGGGGACGGGTGGAGCGAGGACTGGGCATGGCTCCTCGGGGCCGGGTTGGCAGCGTGCTGGTGAACGGGGCAGGCGATGTGTCCTGCAAGCGCGATGCAGATCGCGCGTTGCACTGTGCGCTGTTCGTGGCGTACCCGCTGCCCGCGCCATCGATGGCTTGCCGCTGATGCGTTACGCGGTCTACTTCTGTCCCGCACCGGCGAGTGCGTTGGCCGCCCTGGGACGCGACTGGCTGAGCACCGAGTTGGCGGCTCATGGCATTCCGGGCATCGGGCTCACCCGTTGGAATGCGTTGCTGGCGGATGTCCGGCGTTACGGCTGGCACGCCACGCTGCGGTCGCCGTTCACGCTGTCGCCGGATGTCGACCTGGCGGATCTGCGCCAGGCCCTGGCTGTCGTCGCCAGGTCACATGGCCCGATCAATCTCACGCTGCGCTGTGCACGCCTTGCGGGTTTTCCCGCCTTGCGCCCACTGGGCGACTGCAAGGCGGTGAATGCCCTCGCGGCAGCGTGCGTCGAGGCGATCGAACCGTTGCGCCTGCCATTGGCGGAACACGACTTCCAGCGGCGCGCCTCCGGACTCGACGCCATCGAAACCCATTATCTCGGACGTTACGGATACCCCTACGTGTTTGAACGCTACCGTTTTCACATGACCCTGTCGGCACCGGCTTCCGTCGAGGAAGAGCGGGCGCTGCAACGCTGGCTGTCGCTGCGCGCGTCGATGCTTCCCGCGGCGCGCATCGACGCGCTGGCCTTGTGCGTCGAGCCGTCGCCCGGCGCCGCCTTCGAACCGCTCGAACGGATCGCGCTGCAGAAGGCATCGGCCGCTTGATGGCCATCGGCCCGCTGATCCGCGTCGCGCACGGCTTCTTCGCAGGGCTCACGTTGGATTGACGGCTACGAGGGGATTCTCCCTTCACTGCGTCGGTGCCGACTGCGCTCGATACCCCGACAAGGGCTCGGCTTCGGCCGCCCGGCATTCCTGGTGAAACCTCCTGGGAGCGCGTCATGAACAAGACGGTGTGGATCGTGGTCGCCAATCGCGGCGTCGCCCGGCTGTTCCAGGCCCGGCAACCCACCGGCCCCCTGCAGGAACTGGAGGCTTTCATCCACCCGGAGGCGCGGCTGCGCGAGCAGGACCTCGTATCCGATCGCCCGGGGCGGGGCGCTGAACGGTTTGGCCCCGGCGGCCACGCGGAAGATCCCGACACCACCCTGGTCGAGCAGGAAACCAGCAACTTCGCCTTGGAGCTGTCCCGCTTCCTGCTGAAAGGCCGCACGGACGGCCGCTTCGACGGACTGATGCTGATTGCCGCCCCGGCATTCCTGGGTTCCCTGCGGGATCGGCTGGACGGACCCACCCGGGGCAGGATCATGCTCGAAGTCGCCAAAAACCTCGTGCACCTAGACGCCGCCGCCGTGCGCAACTATCTGCCCGATCGACTGTATTCGGCGGTCGGGGCCTGACCTTCCCCGGTGGACCAAGGCGGCAATAACGTGCGTCGGCGGCGAAATATTTCGCGGCCGGGACGCGCGCGACTTTCACGAGTCGATGCCGAAATGTTTGACGCAGTGCACATTTGCAACAACTGGGTGCGCTACGATAGGCGGAGTAAAACGCTGGGGCGTTTCACAGTGCTTTCACGCCTCAACCGATGGTATCGGCCGCTTGCGCAGAAGCCCGGCGCTTGCGAGGGAAACACTGACAGGGGGATGCAATGCTGGACGCTCCGTGGGCCAATCCGTGGTTCCGCCGCATCGGTATTGCCGTCTCGTATGGGCTGCTGATCGTTCTTGCCCATCAGATCACCATCTCGCATTTCGTGCTCGTGGCCGGTATTCACCTGGCCGTGCTGCTGCTCGTGCGGTACCGCGACTGGCCGGCCCTGATCGTCGGCGAAACCTTTGCCTTGCTCCCCACCAGCATCGAGTGCGTCGACCAATTTGGCATGGCCTGGGCAGTGACCTACGCCATCCCCGGCCTGGTCGTCATGGCACCGGTGGTCTACCTGATGCGGGAGCGCTGGCCGGTCCTCACCTCGAAGAGTTCCCTCAACATGGGCGCGCTGCTGGGTGGTGCGCTGGTTCTTTCCGTCGTGATGACCCTGTGCAACCTGGGCACCATGCTGCTGTCCACCTTGCCGCCGGACTATCACTTTCAGGCGGACAAGCTGATCACCAAGTGGGTGCTCGGCAACTACCTCGGCATCCTCGCGGTGACGCCGACCACGCTGTTCGCCTATCAGCTGATGAGCGGCGCACGGTGGCGCGAACTGGGCACGCGCCTGCTCGACAACCGCGCGGTGCTGGATAGCATTTTCCTGGTGGTGCCGGCGATCCTGCTGCTGGTGTGGATCGGCCTGGAATCGGCCGGGGTCCGCCAGATTGCGCAGGTCGCCATGTTCCTTCCGATCGTCTGGCTGGCCATGCGTCATGGCTGGCAGGGTGCGGCCATTGGCGGAACCGCGGCGAGCCTGGCCGTGATGGCCTTGATGCCGGCCACCAATGACCAGCAGACCATGCAGGCGGAGGCCATCGTTGCCTTCGCCATTTCCTCGATGTTGCTGCTCGGCGCACGAATCGGCGCACTGAACCATCACGCCGAGCAGGAGCGCATGGACGTCCGCACGGCGTTGGCACTCGCGCAGCGCAACGTGCATATCGGCGAGATGCAGCTGCGCACGACTTCGCTTGCGCTTGAGCAGATCCGCGAAACGGTCCAGGCCAGTTTCTCGATGATGATGGGTCGCCTGCGTCATCTGCAGCCCACCATCGAGGATCGCAGCTATCACCGCCAGGCGTTGGTGGCGCAGGACCAGTTGTTCCGCCTGGCCGACAGTCTTTACCCGGTCTCGTGGCGCGAACGCGGCTTGCCCGCTGCGTTGCGAGAGGGCGCCATCCCGCGTGCGCTCGATGAAACCGGCGTCGGCTATTGGTGCGATCTGCGCGGGCCGCTGAGCCGGCTTTCGCAGACTTTGCATCTGGCCATCTATCGACTGGTCGTCGAGGTGGTGGCGGACGCCTGCGCCAAGCGCAATCTGAGTGAGGTCGTGGTGCGTGTGCGCTGCGGCGAAAAGGATGGGCGCCGCTGGGCATTGGTCAGCATCATCTTCCGCGACAAGGCCGAGACCTCGTCGAATGTGCGCTGGGATGAGCTGTTGCCGCGTGTGATGCGCTCAGCCAGTGGCATGGGCTGGTCAGGCATTCGCGATCGTGCGATGACGTTCGAGGGCGATGCCCGCGAACATCCGATCGACCATGGGCGTCGGGTGAGCCTCCTGCTGCTCGATCCCATCACGATCAGCGGCATTTGAAACGCCGCTGATCGCCTTGTGCCTCGTGTCTTATTGGGCGTGCGTATTGCACGTCTCGGGGTTGCATGCAGCCTTCAGCATCATGGTGCCATCGCTGAGCGGCGTAGCCGTGACCGTGGTGGCCGGATCCTGATACACCGTGGTCGGCGTCGTGGTCGGCGTCGCGGTGGTCGGTACGGCCGGGCCCTGCTGCGGCGTGGTCACCAACTGCGAGAAGCGGCCTACCGGCAGCGTGATGAACTGGCCGCCCGAGGTGCCGACGGCACCGAGCACATTGCCGTTCGCATCGTTGATCTGCACGAACTGGATGCCGCCAAGCGTGAACACATAGGCGTGGAAGTTGGGATTGCGGCTTACGTCAGATGCATTCGGCCAGGACTGGCCAAGACCCGAGGCGGGCGGCTGGTCGGCGAAGGCGGCTCCGGACAAAGCAAGAGCCAGCACGCCAAAGAGGCATGCGCGACGCGAGAGGGCTTTCAACATAACGGACCCCTTTGTTGGTGGTGTGCTCAGACATTGAGCATCGTGGCGAATGTATCACCAACTTTGTCGCATCCCCTGTGACCAATGGCCAGTGGGCAGCAACATTTGCCGGAAACGCGCACACAGAACCGCCCAGTTATGCCAGCCGCCAGCTATGACAGAAGCTGTTCGCGCCAATAGTGTTCCGCCAAGAAATTTCCAGACAGCCCGCCGAACTACGGGTCACTGTGCCGTCAGCGAACAGATGGCCCGATAAAATGTGATGCGCGTCACGTTTTATGGTGGTCATGCGCAGCGGGTCTGGAAGACGGCCTGCGCGACGAACTCGACTCCAGGAGCGATGGATGGCGCCTTCGGGCCAGCGCTGTAAATCGATAGGCCGTCGAAAGCGATGCCAGTGCGGCGGCAAGAGAAAATCGCGATCCCGCTAAAGACCCTTTGATTTTTCATAGCCTCGGGCAACTGCTCAGCCATATTCCCTGCGCGAAAGTGCCGGCGATTTTTTCCGGGTTTAGTCGGAGGCGATGGGGATATCGAAAGATAATCGAAGCGTGCGCGTGACCAGGCCGGCTTTCGTTCCCGGTTTTCGATTTTGTCTGCGGGCGCATCGCACTCGCAATCTGGTGAAGACCGGTCGCCGCGCACGCGTACGAAGTCGCGCGCTCGTGCTTCGTGCGTCTTCTGCTCGCAGGTGACGATGTGCGGCGAGGGCAGGGCGCCTCTTCGCGGGCAAAAAGAAAGCCCGCTTCTTGCGAAGCGAGCTTTCGAAAACATGGTGGCCGGGGACGGAATCGAACCGCCGACACGGGGATTTTCAATCCCCTGCTCTACCAACTGAGCTACCCGGCCAGAATGTCCTGCGAACGCCGAAGACGTCGCGTGGAGCCGTGCATTAAATCCGAAGCGGGGCGGCTCGTCAAGACTCCGGAGCGGGGGCAACGTAGCCCTCGGGCTGCTTCACGTCGCCGCCGAAGAGGAATTTTTCCATTTCGGCGCTGAGGAACTGGCGCGACTTGGGGTCCAGCGGATTGAGGCGATATTCGTTGAGCAGCATGGTCTGGTGGGCCATCCATTGCTGCCAGGCCTCTTTCGAAATCTCGGCGTAGATGCGCTGTCCCAGCGGTCCGGGCCAGGGAGCGAAATCCAGGCCTTCGGCATCGTGGCCGAGCTTGGCGCAGTGAACGATACGACTCATGCGATGTGACTCACCGGTAGTGATTCAGAGTTGCTGCAACAGGGTGCGGACGGGGGCGGGCAGGCCGAGGGCGGCCCGCTCGTCGGGGTTGCACCAGCGCAGGGTGGGATTATCGGCGATGCGCTGCTGCGCTGTCGCCCCGTCGAACAATAGCGGTTCGACCTTCAGGCGATAGTGGCTGAATACGTGCACGAACGATGGCAGTGCCTGCGCGTCGTCGATGCTCGCGAACGACTGCGCCGCACGCCACGCGTGATCCTGGTCGCGCGCTTCCGGAAGACTCCACAGTCCTGACCACACGCCTTGCTCGCCACGACGCTCGAGCAGCACGCGTCCCTTGGCGTCGCGCAGGATCAGCATCACGGTGTCGCGCGTGGGCACCGCCTTGGTGGGCTTGGCGCTCGGCAGTTGCGCCGTGAGGCCGTCGCGTCTGGCCACGCAGCCGGCGCTCAATGGACAGTTCTCGCACAGTGGTTTGGAGCGCACGCAGAGGGTGGCGCCCAGATCCATGATGGCTTGCGTGTAATCGGCCGTGCGTTGCGCGGGCGTCAATGCATCGGCGTGCTGCCATAGCACTTTTTCCACCGCGCTCTGGCCCGGGTGTCCATGGATGCCCAGGTATCGCGTGAGCACGCGTTTGACGTTGCCATCGAGGATCGGAAAACGCAGCCCGTAAGCCTGCGCCAGGATCGCGCCTGCGGTGGAACGCCCGATGCCGGGAAGGTCGGCCAGTGCATCGAAATCGCGCGGCAATTCGCCGTGGTGTTTTTCCATGCAGATCTGCGCGGCACGCTGCAGGAAACGTGCGCGGCGGTAGTAGCCGAGGCCCGACCACAGCGCGAGCACGGTGTCTTCGTCCGCTACGGCCAGATCGCGCAAGCCCGGCAAGGCCGCAACGAAGCGCTGGAAGTACGGAATCACCGTGACCACCTGCGTCTGCTGCAGCATCACCTCGGACAACCACACGCGATAGGCATCGCGGGGGTGTTGCCAGGGCAGGTCCTTGCGGCCGTGTTCGTCGAACCAGGCCAGTAGTGCGGCGGCGAAAGGATTCATGGCGTTCGGTGTGCGGGCTTGGCCGGCGTCGCTTTCGCTGCCGCGGGTTTCGGCGGCGGCGCTGCGCTGGCCGCGGGGGCAGGGACGTCGGCGCCGGCCTGGATGCTGAGGCCTTCGATACTGATGTCGCCGGTCTCGATGCTGGCGATTTCCGCGTGGCCGTTGCCGGGTGGCACGGTGAGGCGCGGGCCGTCGTCGTGATCGAGTTGCGTCCACCAATTGGCCAGCGCCAACGGAGGAAGGTGGAGGTCGGCGTGATTGTCCGGTCCGTCCAATTTGAGCGCGAGCATCAGCGGGTCGCTCTGGTCGGCCGGTGTCAGTTCGATCACGGCGTCGTATTGGCCGGCATTGGCGTGGTCCAGCTTGCCCGACAGATGCGCGGATGCATCGGCGGCGCCGCGCCAGCGCGCATTTCCCGCCAGATGCAGGGTGAGCGTGGTGCTGTGCGCGAGATACAGGCTGATGTTGTCCAGCACCAGCGAGTTGCCCTTGATGCTCGGTGTCACCGACAGGCGCATTTGCGTGGGAATGCCCTCGGCGTCCTTGGCGGTGATGGTGAGCGGGAACGCGTGGTCGGCGGCAAGCCGGCCCGCATCCAGCTCGACATCACCCAGCAGCATCTGGTTGCCGCGCACCAGGCTGCCGCGCGTGATGTGCACGCCGGCATCGATGCTGGGTATGGCCGTCGGCACCGCGGCGGGGCCGGAAGGCAGGTCGCCAAGCCACGACTGCAAGGCATCGAGGTCGACGCGCGGCGAATCGATCTGCATCTGCGAGATCACCGTTTCGCCGCGCACCAGCGTCCGCCATGGCAGTGCCAGCGTGCCGCGCGCGGCGAGCAGGATCGGCATGTTCGCGTTCTGCGCGCTGAGCGTGATGCCTTCGAGTTCGAGCGCGGGACGTGGAAACAACGCCGGCGTGGCCGGGCTGGCGAGGCTCAGCTCAAGGCCGGCGTCGTGCGCCTGCTGTTGCAGCATCGCGGTAATGCGTTCGGGTTGCAGCAGCAGATGCACCGCGATCAGCGCAACCGCCACCAGCAACAGCGTGGCGCTGCTGAGGAGGATGAGCGTGAGGCGGACCCAGCGCGGCATCCGTCGGCACCCCTCAGCCTTGGCTCAGGCTGGCGGGAAGCAGGCCGTCGACATACGCCTCGGCGTCGAATACACGCAGGTCGGTGGCGGTTTCACCCAGGCCCACGTAGCGAATCGGCAGGCCGAATTCGCGCGCCAGCGCAAACACCACGCCGCCCTTGGCGGTGCCGTCGAGCTTGGTCACGACCAGGCCGCTGACGCCCACGATCTGGCGGAACTGGCGCACCTGGCTCACCGCGTTCTGGCCGGTGGTGCCGTCGATCACCATCAACACTTCGTGCGGTGCGTCGGTGTCGATCTTCTTGAGCACGCGGGCGATCTTGCCCAGCTCGTCCATCAATCCGCCTTGCGTGTGCAGGCGGCCGGCGGTGTCGGCAATCAGCACGTCGACGTTGCGCGAGCGCGCGGCCTGCAATGCATCGAAGATCACGCTGGCCGCATCGGCGTCCTGGCCTTGCGAGATCACCGGCACGTTGTTGCGCGCGCCCCAGGTCTTGAGCTGCTCCACGGCGGCGGCGCGGAAGGTGTCGCCGGCCGCCAGCATCACCTGGCGGCCTTCGTCGCGGTAGCGCCGGGCGAGTTTGCCGATGGTGGTGGTCTTGCCTACGCCGTTGATGCCCACGGTGAGGATCACGTGCGGCTTGAGGCCGCCGACGTCGAGCGGTTTCTCGACCGGACGCAACATGGCGATCAGCGACTGGCGCAGCGCCGCCAGCAGGGCGCCGGCATCGGCGAACTCGCGCTTGTGCATGCGCTTGCGCAGGTCTTCGACCAGCGCCGTGCTCGCCTCGACGCCCACGTCGCCGGTGATGAGCGTGGTCTCCAACTCGTCCAGCAGATCGTCGTCGAGCTTCGGGTGACGGACGAACAGCGAGGTCAGGCCGCGTGCGAACGAGCTTCCGGAAAGTCGCTCGCGCCAGCTGCGCTTGGCCGGAACGGCGGCTTCGACCACCGCAGCCAGCTCGGTGGCTTCGTCTTCCACCGGAGCGTCGGGTGCAGGCGGGCTCTCGGCCAGGGCCTCGTCGAGGGCGGTGCTGGCGTGATCGAGCGAAGCGGCATCCGTGTCGTGCGTGAAACCGGTCGACGGGGCGCTCTCCGGCGCAGGCGCGGTCGGCTGGCTCGGTTCGGCGTCGGCGGGTTTCTTCTTCCAGAACTTGAGCATTGCGGCAGCGATTCAAAGACAATGGCGGGCATGCTACCACCCCGTTCCAAACTCACCGCTGAGCCGTGCCGCCGATGAAGGGCGCTTCCGGGCACATTCGCATCATCGGCGGACAGCTGCGCAATTCACGTCTCGATGTGCCCGATCTGCCGGGTTTGCGGCCCACCGCCGAGCGCGTCCGCGAGACGCTGTTCAACTGGCTGGCGCCGGTGATTTCCGGCGCGCGTTGCCTGGATCTGTGCGCGGGCACCGGCGCGCTGGGCATCGAGGCGCTCTCGCGCGGCGCGTCCAGCGTGCAGTTCGTCGAGCGGGATGCGAGGGCTGCCCAGGCCTTGCGCGACAACCTGGCGCGCCTCAAGGCGCAGGGCGGGCAGGTGGCTGCCGTCGATGCGCAGCTGTACCTGCAGGGCGCCGCCCAGCCGTTCGGGCTGGTGTTCCTCGATCCCCCGTTTGCGCTCGATCTGTGGACGCCGCTGGTCCGGCGCCTGGAGGAGGGTGGCTGGTTGGCGCCCTCGGCATGGATCTACGTGGAATCGCCCCGGCAAACGCTGCCAACGGTGCCGGCGAACTGGGCCCTGCACCGTGAAGGCACCGCGGGCGACGTGCGTTATGCCTTGTATCGGCGCGTCACTTGACCCTCGCGTATGGCATTCCCCTTAAGAAACGGGCTAGGCGACCGCTTCGAACGGGCCTAAGCTAGCCGCCCCTCCGCTGACAGTGACTCGTCACGTGAACAAGCCGCCGGTCAACCAGCGTCTCGCCGTTTATCCGGGTACGTTCGACCCGATCACCAATGGCCATGCCGACCTGGTGGCGCGCGCCGCGCCGCTGTTCGAGCGGATCATCGTGGCCGTGGCCGATAGTCCCAACAAGGGCAGGGGCCCGGGTTTCAGCCTCAACGAGCGCATCGCGCTGGCGCGCCTGGCGCTGGCCGACCTGAGGAACGTGGAAGTGCGCGGCTTCGATGGCCTGCTGGCCCATTTCGTGGAGGAAGTGGGGGCGGGCGTGATCATTCGCGGCCTGCGCGCCGTGTCCGACTTCGAATACGAGTTCCAGCTGGCCAGCATGAATCGCCACCTGATTCCGCAGGCGGAGACGCTGTTCCTCACGCCGGCCGAGCAGTACAGCTTCATTTCGTCCACGCTGGTGCGCGAGATTGGACGTCTGGGCGGCGATATCTCCGGCTTCGTGCATCCGGCCGTGCAGCAGGCCATGCGCCAGCGCTGGCACCGGGACCGCGCCAACACGGCCGATTGAGCCCGCACTGCAACAGCTGTGACGGTGTCAGGCCGGGCCGCCGTCGTGTATCCTCGCCCGCATCCTGCGGACAGGACAGTCGCTCGCCGCGGGCCGGGGCTAGGCAAGGTTTTTGTGGCGAAGGCCGCCATGGAACCGGTGCATTCCCTCGGTCCAACAAGGCATCTGTCGCGTGACGGCCGAAAGTCGGTCATCCAACGGATCCCATGACCAGCTTCCACCATTCCAGGGTGACCACCATGTACAAGTACGCTCTCCTCGCCGCCATCGCGATCACCGGCCTCGCCGCCTGCAGCCAGCAGGACGAGTCCGCCCAGCAGCCGACCGAACAGGTCGCCGCCGTTACCAAGCCGAGCGATCCGAACGATTCGAAGGCGTGGAATGCCTACCTCGGCCAGATCGTCCAGAAGAACATGCAGGGCATGACGGCCGAGCGCCCGTACCCGTACCTGGTGCCGGCCGGCGACAGCGACGACGCCAACGCGCTGCGCCAGCGCCAGCTTGAGCAGGTGCAGGACACCGTCGCCCGCGGCGTGCTGCCGGGCAACATGCTGGTGTTCGCCGGCCCGGATTCGGCCAAGACCTCGCAGTTCGTGGCCGATGCCTTCAAGGACGCCAAGGCCGGTGCGTTCAAGGACGTGATCGTGCTGGTGATCGGCGATGCCGGCGACAAGGACAAGGTGACCGCAACGCTGCAGCCGACCGGCGCCACCATCCGTTACGTGAACATGTAAGTTCCGGTTTCCGGAGCGGTTTTTCAGCCCGCGGCGCGAAAGTGCCGCGGGCTTTTGTTTTTGCGGCGCGCATCCATCTTTGATGGTTCAACACTTCGGATCTTGCGGCGCACCATCGTGCCCAACGTGTAAACTCAACGAATGTCCCTGAAAATCCTCGATACCTGCGTCAACTGCGACGTCTGTGAACCGGCCTGTCCGAACAAGGCGATCTCGCTGGGCGAGGAGTACTACGTGATCGACCCGTCGCTGTGCACCGAGTGCATCGGTCACTACGACGAACCGCAATGCGTGGAGGTGTGCCCGGTCGAATGCATCATCGTCGACCCCGAGCACACCGAAACCCACGACCAACTCGACCTCAAATACCGACACCTGATGGGGCTGGGCGATGACGCCGCGGCAACGTCGGGCCATGGTTCCACAAAGGACGACGCATGAAGCACCCGTTGAACTGGCGCGTGACGCTGCTGGCCCTGCTTGTTTCCTCCAGCGTTGCGTACGCCGACAGCCGCCCCGCCGCGACTCCCGCCACCACTGCTCCCTCGCACGTCATCACCCAGCGTCCCGGTCATGCCGGTATCGCCAGTGCGAATTTCCACGCCACCGATGCCGGCCTCGAAGTGCTGGCCAAGGGCGGCAATGCGTTCGACGCGGCGATCGCGGTGGCTTCCACGCTCTCCATCGTGGAACCGGAAAGTTCGGGCATCGGCGGCGGTTTCATGGCGGTGCTGCATCGCGCTTCCGACGGCAAGGACATCTTCATCGACGCCCGCGAAACCTCGCCGGCGGCGGTGAACACCAAGGACTATCTCAACAAGGACGGTTCGCCCAATCGCGACACCGCCTTGAACGGGCCGCTCTCCGCCGGCATTCCCGGCGAACCCGCCGGCCTTGCGTGGCTGGCCAAGCACTACGGCAAGTTGCCGCTGAAAGACTCGCTGACGCCGGCCATCCGCCTGGCGCGCGACGGCTTCCAGCCCGATGCCCGCCTGATCAATGCGATCAGCGAGCGCCAGCAGGACATCCAGCGCTGGCCGGCTTCCGTGGCCAAGTACTTGCCCAACGGCAAGCCGCCGGTGGCCGGTCAGGTGTGGCGCGATCCGGATCAGGCGCGCACGCTGGAAGTGCTGGGCGAGCAGGGCGCGGATGGATTCTATCGCGGCGAGATCGGCAAGAAGCTGGTGGATGCCGTGCGCGCCGCGGGCGGCAACTGGAGCGCGAAAGACCTGGAGAGTTACCAGGTGAAGGAACGCACGCCGATCACGGTGGACTATCGCGGCTATCGCGTAGTCACCGCGCCGCCGGCGTCGTCGGGCGGCGTGGCGGTGGCGGAGATCCTCAACATCCTTTCCGGCTACGACCTCAGCAAACTCGATGAAGCGCATCGCACGCATCTGGTGATCGAAGCGATGCGTCGCGCGTTCCGCGATCACAACGACTACCTCGGCGATCCGGACTTCGTGAAGATGCCGCTGGACATGCTGCTGTCGCCTTACTACGCGGCCGGCCTGCGCATGACCATCCTGCCCGACAAGGCGACGCCGTCGTCGATGCTGCCGGTCAGCACGGGCGTCGATCCGGGCATGCACACCACGCATTTCTCGGTGATCGACAAGGACGGCAACATTGCCTCCATCACGCTCACCGTGAACTACACCATGGGCTCCACTTTCGTGGCCGCCGGCACCGGCGTGCTGCTCAACGACGAGATGGACGACTTCGCGCTGGTGCCGAACAAGCCCAACGTCTATGGCCTGCTGGGCAGTGCCGCGAACGCGCCGGCGCCGGGCAAGCGCATGCTGTCGTCGATGACGCCGAGCATTGTGTTCGGTCCCGATCGCGTCGGCGTGATCGGTTCGCCGGGCGGTTCCACCATCATCACCCAGGTGCTGGAAGGCATCATGGCCTTCATGGACGGCAAGAACGCCGAAGGCATCGCCGCGCAGAAGCGCTACCACCACCAGTACATGCCCGATCGCGTGGACGTGGAGCCGGGCACCTTCGATGCGGCCACCAGCGATGCGCTCAAGCAGATGGGTCATGAGCTGAAGGAACGCAGCCCGTGGGGCTACATGAACGTGGTGACCTGGGACCTGAAGACCAACAAGCTCGATGCCGCCAGCGATCCGCGCCGCGAGTCGGGCCTGGGCAAGGTGCAGTAACCATGGAACTGTGGTCGCTCACCGGCAACTCGCAGCGGCTCGACGGTGGCGCGATGTTCGGTAATGCGCCGAAGGCTTTGTGGTCCCGCTGGATCAAGCCGGATGCGGAAAACCGCATCCCGCTCGCCTGCCGTTGCCTGCTGGTGAAGGACCTCGACGGCAAGAACGTGCTGTTCGAAACCGGCATCGGTGCGTTCTTCGAGCCGGCGCTGCGCGAGCGCTACGGCGTGGTGGAAGAACGTCACGTGCTGCTCGATTCGTTGGCCGAGGCGGGACTCACCCACGAAGACATCGATGCGGTGGTGCTGTCGCATCTGCACTTCGATCACGCGGGCGGCTTGCTTGCAGCGTGGGAAGAAGTGCAGGCGCCGCGCCTGTTGTTTCCGAACGCCACCTATATCGTCGGTGCCCATCACTGGCATCGTGCGCTGAAGCCGCATCCGCGCGATCGCGCGTCGTTCGTGCCGGAACTTCAGCCGCTGCTGGAGGCGAGTGGGCGGCTGGAGTTGGTCGAAGGCGAACATGCCCAAGCACTGGGCGAAGCGGTGCGCTTCAGTTACTCGGACGGGCATACGCCCGGATTAATGCTGGCGGAAGTGGCTGGCGTAGTATTTTGCGCCGACCTCATCCCGGGACGCTTCTGGGTGCACCTGCCCATTACCATGGGTTACGACCGCTATCCTGAAAAGCTGATCGAAGAAAAGCAGGCCTTCCTGGACGACAAGCTGGCGCGCGGCGTGCGGTTGTTCTTCACGCATGATCACGATTGCGCCGTGGCGCAGGTGGTGCGCGACGAGCGGGGGCGTTACGGTACCACCCAGGAACAACCAGAGATGCGGGGACAGGTGGCCTGACTGGCCGCCCACAGGGGAGAGGGATGGATATGCAGCCTTGGTTGCGACGGGTGTTGGGCGTGCTGTTGTTGTTGGCTGGCGCAGGGCTGGTCGCGATGACCGAGCAGGGGTTGCTCGACAACCGCCATGCCTCCGACCGCCACGGCGGTCCGATCCTCGATATCGGCGATGGTGCCGCGCCGAACGGCCATCACGGCAATCTGGTGCGCGTCACCGGTCCCGTGCGCGTGATCGAGGAACCGTTCGATCCCGAGTTCGGCCAGCGGGCCCATGCGCCCGTGTTGATTCGTCACGTCGAGATGTTCCAGTGGCGGGAAATCCGTCTGGGTGGCGATGTGCACTACGAGCAGGATTGGGTCGATCGCCCGGTCGACTCGCGGCGTTTCGCGCAGAGCAGGGGGCACGCGAATCCCGAGCGCTTTCCGCTGGAAGGCAAGCAGTTCGATTCCGGGCAGGCCCGCGTGGGCAACTACGTGCTGTCCGCGCCGTTGCTGCATGCGCTGCTGGGCGGCGAGCTGATTGAGCCCAACATCAAGAGCTTGCCTTCGAATCTGGCGGCGAGCTTCGCCCCGAACGGCAACTACTTCACCACCAGCGAGCATCCCGATCATCCGCAGCTCGGCGATTTGCGCGTGAGTTGGGAGGCGGTTCCGGCGCAGGTGGTCACGGTGTTTGCCCAGGTCAGTGGCGATCAGCTGGTGCCGTCTGCCAATGCTGCCGATGGCAAGGGATTCGACGTGCAGATCGGCGAGCGTTCGCTGGTCGACGTGGTGCCCGATGTGCCTGCGCCGCCTTCGTTTGTGTGGGCGCGCCGTATCGGGGCGTTGTTGCTGGCGATGCTTGGTGCGTTGCTGTTGCTTCCCGAGCGCCCTCGTACGCATCACGATGCGTTGCTTGCCGTTGGCAGCGGAGCGCTGCTGATTTCCGCCGTGGCGTGTGTGATGTGGCTGGGGACGGATATGGCGGTGGGTGGTGCGTGGTTTGGGATGGCGCTGCTGGGGATGGGGTTGGCGGTGTGGAGGTTGCGGGCGACCGCTGCCTGATTTTCTCCCTCTCGCCTCCTGGGAGAGGGTTGGGGTGAGGGGCCAACCTTGCCTTGTTGTGTGGAATCGCCTCTGTCTTCTTTAGCTCGTCATCCCGCGGAGGCGCTTCTCAACAGCCGAACGGCTGGTCATCCAGAGCCTCGGTGTTTAGTTGTCACGTGATCGCGACCTGGCTCGCCTGCCGCGGGCTTCCGTCCTCCTGCCGGAGGCCGGGTTACTTTCTCTTGCTTGCCCAAGAGAAAGTAACCAAAGAGAAGGGCCCCCCGGATGACGCGCCTTCCGGGCTTCGCCCTCCAGGTGCGCGGGCGGGTTACGGGGTTTTTCGACAGGACATCCCTGTCCTGTCGAAAAACTGGCCGCATCCATGCGGCCACCCTTCGGGCTTTCCTCCACCCGCCCGCCGCGTCATACGGGGACCCCAAGAGCCAAGAGCCAAGAGCCAAGAGCCAAGAGCTAAGAGCCAAGAGCCAAGAGCCAAGAGCTAAGAGCCAAGAGCCAAGAGCCAAGAGCTAAGAGCCAAGAGCTAAGAGCTAAGAGCTAAGAGCTAAGAGCTGGAGCTAAGAGCTGGAGCCAGGAGCTGCGGAGCTACTGTGGGAGCGCACCCTGTGCGCGACAAACCTACGGAGCGTTACATTCCTGCGTGGCTGTCGCGCACAGGGTGCGCTCCCACAGGAAACACTTATGGTCCCGCGAGCACCCAAGGCAGTAATGCCCTGGTCTCTCCGCGCAGGAGAGAGCGACGGTTCGGTGTCTGGATTTCGGTCCGTGCCGGGATGACGAGCAGGAACGTACTACGGTTGTTCGGCGGACTTAGGGAACGACAACCAAAACCTGCGGCATCAATTCGGCCGCTGGTCCGCAAACGCATAGACGTGGTCCGCCCACTGCGTTGCCTCAAGGTAAATCGCCGCCATGCGCCGGATCAGTTGCGGCTGCACTTCGCCGCCACGCAGGTTGCCTGCTTCCCATGCGCGGATCTGCTCCAGCAGGATGGCGAACGGTCCCTTGTTCTCCAGCAGCGCGGTGCTGATCTCGCGAGCCAGCGGCAGATGCCACAGCACGAAATCCATCGGTGCTTCCATCATCGCGTCGAGCAATGAGAAGAGGCCGGCGGTGAAGGCCATTTCGCGTTGTTCGGCCGGCATGTGCTGGGCGAGTTTCTCGCACATGTGTGCGCGGATCAGCGCGGCGCGCAGCAGTTCCGGCGGACGGTCGCCGGTGCCGCTGAGGGCCATGGTGTAGATCCAGTTACGCAGGCGCGCGGCACCGAAGAAGATGGCGGCCTGCTGCACCGATTTGAGCTGGCGCGGCAAGGCGAAATAGGCGGAGTTCACGCAGCCCAGCAATTTGTAGCTGAGGATGGCGTCGTCGCGCACGATCTGGCCCAGTTCCACCGGACCCGGGTTGCCTTCCTGCAGAGCCTTCATCAGTCGCAGCAGGCTCAGGCGGCTGGCGGCGAGCACCGGTACGGCGACCGGTTCGGGCTTGAGCAGGAACTGGCCCTGGATCGCCTGCAGCGGCAGCGATTCGCAACGGTGATAGGTGTCGTGATCGTCCACGTGGCCGGCGACCACATGGGTGCCGCGTGCATGCAGGTATTCGCTGCGCGAGCGCAGCGTGGCCGGATCGAGCTTGCTGGCATCCAGGCGCACGAACTGCACGATCTTCAGCAGCGGTTCGACGGCCGGATTGAATTCGAGGGTGGTGTCGCCGGCATCGAGCATCAGCGGACAACCGCGCTGCGCCATGCGCGCCAGGCGTTCGACCAGTGCTGCGTCGGCAGCGGCTTCCGGGCGCAGCAGCACGCCGAAGCGTGGCTGGTGCTGCAGCACATCGGTCTCTTCCATCAGCAGTTCGTGGCTGAGCCGGAGGAAGGTGCGGTTGCCGCGCACCAGGCGGGCGAGTGCGCCGTCGGTGATGGTGGCGAGGGCGCGACGCATCAGCGTGGCTTCGTCTTCCGCATCGTCCTGGAACACGATCTCGTACGCGAACAATTCGCGCTTGCTGTCCAGCATGGGCAGACGGATGACCGGCAGCGCCTGTTCGTTGGCGGCGACGGAGGCGTCTTGGGCGGAGGGGATGGCCGCAGCTTCGCTCATGATCGGTCGATGTGGTGACGATGGTGGAGAGGAGCGGCGATTGCCGCCTGCAAACAAGCACACGTGTGGGCGAGCAACACGTGCGTCATAACGGCTCAGGCCTCGGCCAACGTTTGCGAGCGCAGGCTCGTGCGCAGATCACCCGCGCGGCCGTACACGCTCGCCTCTGTTTCATTGCCGGTCAACACGGCCAATGCCTTGCGCACCTGCTGCAGGCGGATACCGACGAGGTAGCCGTTGCGCTGGTTGAGCTGCTGGCAGGCGCGCAGCGACTGCAGGATCTCTTGCCACTTCGGTGCCAGCACGCGGCTGGCTTCGGCGGCGTTCTGGCTGAGCTGCACGCGCTCGCTGTCGAGCTGTTCCAGCCGCAGCATCAGTTCGTGCTTGCTGGCGCCGGCCCGGTTGAGCGTGTCGACGTCCGCCGTTTCCAGGGCGGTGCGCTCGGTGGTGAGCGCGTCCATCAATTGACCCACTGCCAGCCGCATCTCGTCGACCGCCGCCGTGAGCGCATGGTCCAGTTCGGCTTGCAGTGACGGGCTCATGACTTGCCGTTGAGCTGGTTTTCGAGGGACATCATGCGATCGGCAATCTTGCCGGCGTCGACCTTGTAGGTGCCGTTCGCCAACTGCTGGCGGATCTGCTCGACTTTCTTCGTGTCCATGGTGGCTCCGCTGTGCGTGCGGGCTGCTTCCTGCAGGGCGCGCGCGGAGTCGGTGATCTGCACGCGGTCGGTACTACCCGTGCTGCTGCCGACGGCGTCGCTGGACGTCGTGCTGGAGGTGCCCTGCGTTGAGCCGCTGCCCTGGCCCGTGGCGGGCTGGGGAAGTTTGGGCAAGCCGTTGTTGGAGATCGTGGTATTCATGGGTCCGTTCTCGTGGATTTCTGGCCCTGTTGCTTACAGGATCGGCCGGGGGGCCGCAAACTTTAGTGCTCAGGCGACAGGTTCATGGAAGCGCAAGAACTTCCCCTGGAGCCATCACCATGGCGTCGATCACCTTGCCGGAGCTGCCGTTGCGCACCTTCAGGCGCGAACCGCTGTCTCCGCCACCCAGCGCGACGCCGCTGGCGCGTACTTCGATACCGTTCAAGCGGGACACCAGTTGGACCTGGTCGCCCGCCTTCACCGCGCTGCGCCCGCCCAGGGCGGCCGGCGTGACCACCGAGCCGGCACCCAGCGCGCGCGACAGGGTACGCCCTTCCAGGTCGGCCATGTCGCTGACGTAGCCGTAGCCCAGGCGCGTGATGTCGCGCTCCTCGCTGTGCACGTCGTCGGCGCGCACGCCGTCGCCGCGCTGCAACGGGTGCACCAGCACGAGCACCTGGCGGAACACCTGCAGCTGTACCGGCACGTGCAGGCTCCAGCCGTCCGCACCGGGGCAACGCACCACCACATTCATGCGCGGCATCAGCCGGGCGCCCGCCTGCAGCCCGGCGCTGAGCGCGGCGGGGCAGGGCGTGAGTTGCAGCGAACGTGTATCCAGTTCCGCCGCCTGCGCGACCACGCGGCTGCCGGACGTTTCGTACTGGCCGCGCAGCCACTGCTCGGCCGCGGCACGCGCCGCCTGTGACGGCTCCGCGGCATGGGCGGGCAGCACGAGGGCGGTGAGTAGCAGGACGGCCAGGCGTCGCGTCATAGATCGGCCAGCAGCAAATTCAATTGGGACAGCAGGGTCTCGCGCTCGCCTTCCACCTGTTGCATCAGCTGGCTGGCCTGGTCGAGCTGGCCGTCGCACAGCAGCGTGGCGAAGGTGCTGCCTTGCTCGCGCATGCGTGCACCGGCGGCGGAGAGTGCGCCGGCGGCGGCGCTGTCGTGGCGGCCGGCGGTCAGGCGGGTCAGCGTGCGGCTGAGTGCCTGGGTGTCGAACCAGCGGCGATCCAGCGCGGCCGGTTCCTGCAACGCGAGTTCCATCGCCTGGCGCAGGCCTTGGGCGGCTTCGCGCACGGTCAGGCTGAGGCTGGCCGGATCTTCGCCGCTTTCGGTTTCCAGCCAGTCCAGTGCGAGGCGATGGCCGAGCAATGCGCCGCGGCTCAGCGCTTCGGACTGGCGGGTGGCCTCGGCCGAGCGGCGATGCCACGCCCCAAGCGCGGCCTGGGCTGCCACGGCTCGCGCGTGTTGGGCATCCTGGTTCTTGTGCATGCTGCCGATGCGCTCGCCGATCTGGCGCAAGGCTTCGCTGCTGTCATGCAGGGAGGTTTCGGTCTGAGTGAGGCCACCCTGCGCGCGGTCAAGGCGCTGCAGGCCTTGTTGCACGTCGCCATCGAGCTGCTTGGAGAAGTCGCCGATGGAAACGGTGACGCCCTCGATCTCGTTGGTGGCCAGGCTGGTCTTCTCGGCCAGCTGCTTCACCTCGTCGGCCACCACGGCAAAGCCACGGCCGGCTTCGCCTGCACGGGCGGCTTCGATGGCGGCATTGAGCGCCACCAGGTTGGTCTGGTGGGCGATCTCCTGCACCACGCTGGTGAGCTTGCGGATCTGTGCCACCTGTTCGGCCAGCTTGCTCTGGTTGCGGTTCATCGCCGAGAGCGCCGTGCGCAGCAGGCGCAGCTGGCCATCGAGCTCGCTCACGCTGCGTTCGCCGGTTTCGCCGGTCTTGCGCGCGTAGTCCAGGCCGGTGGCGACCTGCTGCAGCGATGTCGAGATTCCGGCACTGCCATCCGTCAAACGACCGACGTCATCGCGGCTCTCCTGCGCCGACTGGTGCATCGAGGCCTGTTCGCGGGCCAGTTGCTGCGCGGCGCCCAGCACCAGGCCCAATTGCTCCATGGTCTGCATGGCCACGGCCACCGGCGGCTTGGCGGTGAAAACGGCTGCCAGCAGCGGTGCCAGCGCCTGTGCTGCACGCGGATGCCGGGCCGACCACTGCGCGACCTGCGCGCGGTCACCCGCCGCGGCAGCACAGGCAAGTTCGGCGAGATGCTGGCTCCAGATCAGACTCATGGGTGGATCTTTCCTTCCTATAAGGGTCGCTTCCGGCATCGGCGGCGAACGTCGGAACTTGAGAAGCAAGCGACGTGCCATGGCCCTGGTCCCGCTCAAGCCGATGCGCTGGCGGCCGATACGCGGGAGAGAAAAGCGGCCGTGCCGCGACGAGGAAGACGCATGAGTGCGTGGATGGACAAGGTGGAACAGCAAACCCGGCTGGCGGGCCACAACCGGGTGGCCATGCTGTTGTTCCGCATGGGCGACGAGCAGCTGTTCGGCATCAACGTATTCAAGGTGCGCGAAGTGATGCGTCGCCCGCCGATGGAGCGCATGCCCGACGCGCATCCGCTGGTGGCGGGCAGCTGCGATTACCGTGGCACCACCATTCCGGTGATCGACCTGGCGGTGGCACTGGGCTATCCATCGCTGCGCGACGTGGCTTCGGCGCACCTGATGGTCACCGAGTTCAATCGCAGCGTGCAGGGCTTCCTGGTGGCCGAGCCGCAGCGGCTGGTTCATTGCGAAGGCGAATCGCTGGCCGCTCCCTCTGCCGCGCTGGGCTTCGGCAGCCGCGTGAACGCGGTGACGCGCGTGGACGGTGCGCTGGTGGCGGTGGTCGATGTGGAGCACGTGCTGGCTACGCTCAACACGACCACGGCGGAGTTGTCCGCGCCCATGCAGCGCATCGCCCGCGTGCACGACCTGCAGCCCCGTCGCGTGATGGTGGTGGACGATTCGCTGGTCGCCCGCAATCAGTTGGTGAATCTGTTCCGCCAGATGGATGTGGAATGCGTGATCGCCCAGGACGGACGGGAGGCGCTGGAGCGCCTGGAGGCTTTGGCCGATGCGCCGGGCGAGGAAAGCGTGACGCTGGTGGTGTCGGATATCGAGATGCCGCGCATGGACGGCTACGCGTTGACCCGTGCGATTCGCGAGACGGCGTCGCTGCGGTCGTTGAAGGTGGTTTTGCATAGTTCGATCAGCGGCATCTTCAATGAGGCGATGGTGCGCGAGGTGAATGCGGATCGCTTCGTGGCGAAGTTTCAGCCGGATCTGTTGGCGCAGACGGTGTTGGAGTTGATGCCGGAGAGGTTTGAGGAGTTTTGAGGCTTTGATGGTGCGCCGCTCTTGCTCTCTCTCCCCGCCGGGGAGAGGGTTGGGGTGAGGGGCGGGTGCTCGCGGGAGCGTTCCCTAGCTCGTCATCCCGGCGCAGGCCGGGATCCAGAGCCCCGGTACTTGGTTGTCGCTTTGCCGCGACCTGGCTCGCCTGCCGCGGGCTTCCGTGCCGCTGCCGCGGCCCGGGTCACTTTCTCTTGCTTGCCCAAGAGAAAGTAACCAAAGAGAAGGGCCCCCCGGATGACGCGCCTTCCGGGCTGCGCCCTCCAGGTGCGCGGGTGGGCTCCGGGGTTTTTCGACAGGGCATCCTGCCCTGGCGAAAAACTGGCCCGCATCCATGCGGGCCACCCTGCGGGCTGATCCTCCACCCACCCGCCGCGTCATACGGGGACCCCTGAGAGCCAAGAGCCGGAGCTAAGAGCGAGAGCTGCAGGGCTACTGTGGGAGCGCACTTGTGCGCGACAAGCCGACGGAGCGGTACATCCCAGCGTGGCTGTCGCGCACAAGCGCGCTCCCACAGAAAGCACACAGGTTCCCGCGAGCACCCGCCCCTCACTCCGGCCCTCTCCCCGGCGGGGCGAGGGAGAAGTGGGGTGTATCGCGAAGACAAGCCAAGGGCGATGCGAAGCGGGCCTCCGCTTTAAGTCCTCAGCGAGTCGGGCGCGTTGCGCAGCGCTTGGAAGTACCCCTGGGGTAGCCTCCCATGGAGATCCGGCGGGACGCGCCTCGAGCGTTCGCGCTTGGATTCAACACGATGCTGCCAGCTTTAAAGGCCATTTCTTTGGGTTACTTTTCTTTTGGGCCAGCAAAGAAAAGTGACTCGAGCGGCGGCAGCCGATCGAAACGCCCGCTGCGTAAGCGGCCCGGTCGCGGGAACGATGCAACCAAGCGATATGGAAATCCCAGCCCGCGTCGGTAACCCGCTGCCACCTGCGTCGAAATTCCGACGGCCCTCCGAAAATCCACGCCGGACGCAAGTCGCCAGGACGCGCAAAGCCAACAGCCACGCGCCCTCCGAGCCATCAGCTGAACCATGGCACGCAAATTGCTCAAACCCACCCGCGGCCTCCGCCGCAGGAGTGAGCGATGAGTTCGATCAACGACAACCTGTTCGGTTTGCACACGCAGGCGCTTGATACCTGGCAGCGCCGCAGCGAAGTGTTGGCGAGCAATCTGGCGAATGCGGATACCCCGGGTTATCTCGCGCGCGATGTCGATTTCAAGAAGGCGCTGGCCAGTGCCAACGGCAACACGCTGGCAATGACGATCACGCAGCCGGGTCAGATCGATCCGCAGGCCAAGGCCGCGCAGCAGCTGGCGTATCGCGTGCCGACGCAGCCGTCGATGGATGGCAATACGGTGGATACGCAGGTGGAGCAGGCGAATTTCGCCGCCAACGGCGTGCACTACCAGGCCAGCCTCTCCTTTATCACCGCGCAGATCCACATGCTGCGCACGGCCATCACCGGAGGTCAGAGCTGATGTCCATGTTCAAGATTTTCGATGTCTCCGGTTCGGGCATGGCGGCGCAGTCGCTGCGGCTCAACACGGTGGCGTCCAACCTCGCCAACGCCGACAGCGTGTCGAGCACGCCGGAAGGTGCGTATCGCGCGAAGGAGCCGTTGTTCTCCGCGGTGCAGCGCGCGATGGGTGGCGCGAAGAGTGCCGATGCCGACAGCGCGGTGGGCGTGCAGGTGAAGGGCGTGACCGAAAGCGAAGCCGACGTGCAGGCACGTTACGAGCCGGGCAATCCGATGGCGGACGACACCGGCTATGTCTACGGCAGCAACGTCAATCCGATCGATGAGCTGGTGAACATGATCACGGCGTCGCGTTCGTACCAGAACAACGTCGAGGCGATGAACACCACCAAGCAGCTGATGCTCAAGACACTCGACCTCGGCAAGTAAGTCCTAAGGAAATCCCATGTCCACGGTTCCCAGCACGACCAACAACACCGGTACTAGCAGCACGCCGAACGTCAATTCGGCGTTGTCGAGCACGATGACGCAGGCCGATTTCCTCAAGCTGATGACGGCCCAGCTGCAGGCGCAGGATCCCACCAACCCGGTCGACAACTCGCAGTTCGTTTCGCAGATGGCGCAGTTCAGCCAGCTCTCGGCAACGCAGCAGCTCGATACCGACCTGCAGTCGATGAGCAGCAATGTGACCTCGAACATGCAGACCTCGCAGGTTCTCAGCTCGGCGAACCTGGTCAATCGCCAGGTGTTGGTGCCCGGCAGCTCCGCGAGTTACGACGGCAGCGACGCGGTCAAGGGCGCGGTCAATGTGACGGCTGCCTCCAGCGTGACCGTGCAGGTGCTCGACAGCAGCGGCAACGTCATCCGCAGTCTTCCGCTGGGCTCGCAGAACGCGGGCCTGGCGCAATTCAGCTGGGACGGCAAGGACGACAACGGCAACGCCGTTGCGGCAGGCACGTACACGGTCAAGGCGGCCGCAGGCAGTGCTTCGCTCGACACCTACCTGCAGGGCACGGTGACGGGCGTGGGCTTCGGCGGCAGCTCGGTGGGCACGTACCTGCAGGTATCGGGCGTGGGCGGCGTGCCGCTCAGCCAGGTGGCACAGATTCTCTGACGCCCTAGGCGTCTTCTCATCACGAGGAACCGAACATGGCACTCAACACGGCGCTCAGCGGCATCAACGCTGCCCAGTCCGATCTCAACGTCATCGCCAACAACATCGCCAACGCCAACACCACCGGCTTCAAGGGTTCGCGTGCGGAGTTCGCGGACATCTTCGCGGTGACCGGTCTCAATCTCAATGCCACCGCGGTGGGTAGCGGCGTCACCCTGCAGGAGGTGGCCCAGCAGTTCAACCAGGGCGACCTGCAGACCACCGGCAACAGCCTGGACCTGGCCATCAACGGCAACGGCTTCTTCGCGGTGAACAACGGCAGCGGCGTGCAGTACACCCGCGCCGGCGACTTCGAGAAGAATTCCAACGGCTTCATCACCTCGCCGGACGGTTCGCGCCTGCAGATCTATCCGCCCAACGGCAACGGCGGCTTCGACATGAGCACGCTGACCGACTTCAGCTGGCAGACCGCGCAGAGCAGCGCCACGGCCACTTCGTCGATCACCTTGTCGTCGAACCTGCCGGCCAGCGCCACCGTGCCGGCCAACGCGTTCAGCACCACCGATTCGACCAGCTACAACAACGCCGCACCGGTCACCGTGTACGACTCCCAGGGCGGTTCGCACCAGGCCACGATCTACTACGTGAAGACCGGCACCAATACCTGGAATGCCAACCTCTACGTGGACGGCCAGAGCGCCGGCACGCAGCCGATGACGTTCGACAGCACCGGCAAGCTGACCACGCCCACCAGCGGCACGCTGCCGTTCAACGCGGTCAATCTCGGCAATGGCTCCTCGCCGCTGACACTGTCGCTCAACGTGACCAATATCACCCAGTTCGGCACGGACTATTCGGCCGCTCCGATCATCCAGAACGGCTTCGAAGCGGGCACCTTGTCGGGTATCGACATCGACGAAAAGGGCGTGATCACCGCGACCTATTCGAACAACCAGAGCACGCAGATCGGCCAGGTGGCGATCGCCAACTTCGCCAACGTGCAGGGCCTGCGCCAGCTCGGCAACACCACCTGGGTGGCGAGCACCGATTCCGGCCCGGCCACGATGGGTACGGCAAGCTCGGGCGAGTTCGGCACCATCGAGTCCGGCCAGCTGGAAAGCTCCAACACGGCCGACACGACGGCGCAGCTGGTGGACATGATCCAGGCGCAGCGCAATTACCAGGCGAATGCGCAGGTGTTGTCGACCGACAACACGCTGGCGTCGTCGTTGTTCAACGCCGTGTCGCGTTAATAGAACGCCATGGACCGTTCCGTCTACGTAGCGATGACCGGGGCGACGCAGATCATGCGCGCCCAGGATGCGGTGAGCCACAATCTGGCCAACGCATCCACGGTCGGCTTCAAGAGCCAGCTTTCCGCGTTCCAGAGCGTGCCGGTGCTCGGCGACGGCACGCCGGCGCGCATCAACGCGGTGGCGCATGGCATCGGCCAGAGCAGCGCGCAGGGCTCGCCGGTGAATACCGGGCGTTCGCTGGATATCTCGGTGCGCGGTGCCGGCTTCATCGCCGTGCAGGCGCCGGACGGTTCGGAAGGCTATACGCGAGCCGGCGATCTGCAGCTCACCGCCGATGGTGGGCTGACCGACTCGCGCGGCAATCCGGTGCTGGGCAGTTCCGGGCCCATCTCCATTCCACCGGCCACGGACATCAGCGTGGGTTCCGACGGCACCATTTCCACGGTGCCGCAGGGACAGGGACCGAACTCGGTGTCGCAGATCGACCGGATCAAGCTGGTCAATCCCGATGTGGCGCAGATGACCCAGGGCGGCGACGGCCTGATGCACATGAGCGACGGCAGCACCGCCGGCGCCGACGAGAACGTGACCATCGCTTCAGGCGAGCTCGAAGGCAGCAACGTCAATCCGTCGGCGGAGCTGGTGAAGATGATCGCGCTTTCGCGCCAGTACGACATGCAGGTGAAGTCCATCAAGACCTCCGAGGACAACGCCGATTCCAGCATCAAGCTGCTGCAGTCCAACTAAGCACGCCGACATACACGGAGTAACCGATGTTTTCTTCCCTGTGGATTGCCAAGACCGGCCTGGACGCGCAGCAGACGCGCATGGACGTGATCTCCAACAACCTGGCCAACGCCAACACCACCGCGTTCAAGAGTTCGCGTGCGGCGTTCCAGGACCTGATGTACCAGAACAAGGGCCAGCCCGGTTCGCAGACCACCGAGCAGACGCTCAATCCGTCGGGCCTGATGCTCGGTACCGGCGTGAAAGTGGTGGGCAACGAGAAGCTGTTCACCGAAGGCAACCTGACCCAGACCGGCGGCTCGATGGATGTGGCCATCCAGGGGCGCGGCTTCCTGCAGGTGAGCATGCCCGACGGCACCGTGGCGTATACGCGCGACGGTTCGCTGCATACCGATCCCAACGGTCAGTTGGTGACGGCGGACGGCTATCCGCTGGAGCCGGCCATCACCGTGCCGCCGGGTTGGCAGAACATCACCATCGGTTCGGATGGCACCGTGTCCGCCACCACCACTTCGTCCGCCGCGCCGCAGACGCTGGGCACGCTGCAGCTGGCCGACTTCATCAACCCCGCCGGCCTGCAGCCGCAGGGCCAGAACCTCTATGTGGAAACCGCCTCCAGCGGCGCGCCGCAGACGGGACAGCCCGCGCTCAACGGCATGGGTTCGCTGCTGCAGGGTTCGCTGGAATCGTCCAACGTCAACGTGGTGGCCGAGATGGTCAACATGATCGAAACGCAGCGCACCTACGAAATGAATTCCAAGGCGATCAGCAGCACCGACCAGATGCTGCAAGACCTGACCGACAAGATGTGAGAACTGCCATGTCGTGCTTCCGTTCCCTTCCTCGAATTGGCGTTGCGCTGGTCTTGGCCGCGCTGGCGGGCTGCGTCATGCCGCAGTCGCGCGACGACCACCAGTGGGCGGCCACCATGCCGGCCGAGCAAGTGGCGCCGCCGCCGACCGACGGTTCGATCTACCACGCCGAGCAGGGCATGGAGTTGTTCAACGATGCGCGTGCGCATCGCGTGGGCGACATCCTCACCATCTCGCTGGTGGAAAGCACGCAGGCCTCGAAGAAGGCCAGCACCAGCACCAGCAAGAAGGACACCACCAATATCGCTGCGCCGAGCATTCTCGGCCACACGCTGAAAGTGGCCGGCCAGACCGCCGACACCACGCTCAGCGGCGACCGCGCGTTCGACGGCAGCGGCGACAGCAGCCAGAGCAACCAGCTTTCCGGCTCGATCACGGTGACCGTGGCGCAGCGCCTGTCCAACGGCAACCTGCTGGTGCGCGGCGAGAAGATGGTCACCATCAACCAGGGCCAGGAGCGCATCCGCATTGCCGGCATCGTGCGCCCGCAGGACATCCTGCAGGACAACAGCGTGCCGTCGACGCGCGTGGCCGACGCGCAGATCGGCTACACCGGCAAGGGCGCGTTGGCCGATGCGAATACGCAGGGCTGGCTGTCGCGCTTCTTCAGTTCCAAGTGGATGCCGTTCTGATGAACATCCGTCTCCCGTCGCGCGCAAAGCTCATCCGTCTTCGCGAACGCGTGCTGTCCGCGCTCAGTTCCGCGGCCATCGTGGTGTGCGCGGTCTTCTCGGTGAACCCGCCGCTGCACGCGGACAAGATCCGCGATCTCGTCCAGGTGGGCGGTGTCCGCAGCAACCAGTTGATCGGTTACGGCCTGGTCGTCGGCCTCGATGGCAGCGGCGACCAGACCACGCAGGCGCCGTTCACCACGCAAAGCCTGGAAAACATGCTGGTGCAGTTCGGCATCACGGTGCCGGCCAACGTGCGCCCGCAGTTGAAGAACGCCGCGGCCGTGACGGTGACGGCGCAATTGCCGCCGTTCGCCAAGCCGGGCCAGGTGATCGACATCACGGTGGCTTCGATCGGCAACGCCAAGAGCATCCGCGGCGGCGAACTGTTGATGACGCCGTTGCGCGGCGCGGATGGCAACGTCTATGCGATGGCGCAGGGCAGTGTGGTGGTCGGCGGCATCAGTGCGCAGGGCAAGAGCGGTTCCAGCGTGCAGGTGAATATCTCGGCGAGCGGTCGCGTTCCCAATGGCGCCACGGTCGAGCGCGCGGTGGCGTCGACGTTCTCCAACGGCGGCGACCTGATGTTGAATCTCAATACGGCCGACTTCATCACCGCCACGCGCATTGCCGAAGCGGTGAACCGTACCTACGGCGTGGGCACGGCGAGCGCCGTCGATGGCGGTTCGGTCAGCGTGCGCGGACCGGTCGATGCGTCGCAGCGCGTGGCATGGCTGGGAGCGATCCAGGCCATCGACGTCACGCCGGGCGATGCGCCCGCGCGCGTGGTGGTCAATTCGCGTACCGGCACGGTGGTGATCGGATCGGATGTGCGCGTGACGCCCGCGGCGGTGGCGCACGGCTCGATCCAGGTGACCATCTCCGAGAATCCGCAGGTATCGCAACCGGCGCCCTTCAGCAAGGGTGGGCAGACGGTGGTGGTACCGCAAAGCGACGTGCAGGTCAGCGAAGACGGTGGCCACATGTTCAAGTTCGGTCCGGGCACCAACCTCGACACCATCGTGCGTGCGGTGAACCAGGTGGGCGCCTCGCCCAGCGATCTGATTTCCATCCTGCAGGCGCTCAAGCAGGCCGGCGCGCTGCATGCGGAGCTGGTGGTGATCTGATGGCGATCTCGGGAGATGCCGCCAGCAGTCTCAATACCTGGACCGATCTGTCCGGGTTCGCCGCGCTGCGCCAGAGCGCGCAGAGCGACGCCAAGGCGGCGCTGCCGGCGGTGGCCAAGCAGTTCGAGTCGATCTTCACCCAGATGATGTTGAAGTCGATGCGCGACGCGAGCAGCGGCGATGGCTTGTTCGACAGCGATGCCGGCAACCAGTGGCGCGACATGTTCGACCAGCAGCTGTCGGTGCAGCTGTCGCAAGGTGGCAACGGCATCGGCATCGCGCAGATGCTGGTGCGCCAGCTGGGCGGCAAGTCGGATGGCACGACCGGCGACGCCAACGGCAGCAAGACAGCCGGTGCGGCGGGTCTGGACGACAGCTGGCAGAAGCGCCTCAGCGACATCGCGGGCTCGGCGCGGCAGGTGGGCGAGAAAGTGCTCAAGCTGATGCCGGCCGATGCGGAAGATTTCGTGCGCCAGCTGGCGCCGTATGCGCAAAAAGCTGCCGAGAAGCTTGGCGTGTCGGTCCGTGCCGTGCTGGCGCAGGCCGCGCTGGAAACCCAGTGGGGCCAGCACATGCCGGCGCATTCAAACGGCAATACCAGCAACAACCTGTTCGGCATGAAGGCCGGCCAGAGCTGGGGCGGCGAAAAGGTCAGCGTGCCCACGCTGGAATTCGAAGGTGGCGTGGCGGTACATCGCCGCGCGCAGTTCCGTTCCTACGACAACCCCGGCCAGTCGTTCGACGACTACGCCCAGCTGATTGCCGAGAACCCGCGTTACGCCAGGGCGCTCAACCATGGCGAAGACGTGGTGGGTTTCGCGCGCGGACTGGTCAACGGCGGTTACGCGACCGATCCGTCGTATGCGCAAAAAATCGTGGCGATTGCCAACAGCCCCCAGATGCGTGACGCACTCGACGCCATCGGGCAAGGCGCCCTCAAGAAAGTCGGCGTCGCGCCGAACCCCTCCCAGTGATTGCCCCGGAATGACACATGTCTAACCTCCTCAGCATTGGTACCTCAGGGCTGAACGCCGCACAGGTGGCGTTGACCACCGTGGGCAACAACATCAGCAACGTCAACACGACGGGCTACAGCCGTCAGACGGTGCTGCAGACCGAGGCCATTTCGCAGGCCGGGGGCAACTACACCATCGGCAGCGGCGTGAATGTGCAGGCGGTGCAACGCGCCTATAGCGACTTCCTCACCTCGGCGCTGTGGTCGTCCAACTCGAACCTGCAACGCGCCACCACGTACAACAGCCTGGCCACGACGCTCAACAGCTCGCTCTCGGCCAGCGGCAACCTGCAGAGTGCGCTGGACGATTTCTATGGCGCCTTCAGCACGGTGGCCAATACGCCGGGCGTGGCATCGAGCCGGCAGTCGCTGCTGGGCAGCGCGAGCCAGGCGGTCACGGTGTTCAATACGTTGGGCCAGCAGCTCGCGGCGCAGCAGACCCAGGTGAATTCGCAGATTTCCACCACGGTCGACAGCATCAACAACGTGTCGGCCAATCTCGCCAGTGTGAATGCGCAGATTCATGCGGCAGGCAACAATGTTCCCAACGATCTGCTCGACCAGCGCGACAACCTGGTGCAGACGCTGTCGGGCTATCTGGGCGTGTCCGCCTATACGCAGAGCGACGGCACGGTCAGCGTGTACACCTCGAGCGGCGCGGCGCTGGTCAGCGGCGACAAGTCGTTTGCGCTCAAGACCGGCAACAACCAGTACGACGCCTCGCGCACCGAAGTGCTCGACAGCACCGGCACGGTGGTCAGCAGCAAGTTGAGCGGCGGCTCGCTGGGCGCGCTGCTCGATTACCGCGGCAATGTGCTCGACACCGTGCAGAACCAACTGGGCGAGGCGGCCGTGGCCTTGTCCACCAGCGTGAACACGCAGCAGTCCAAGGGTCTGGATCAATACGGCAAGCTGGGCGGGCCGATGTTCAGCGTGCCGTCGCCGACCGTGCTGCCGAGCAACCTCAACAAGGGCACGGCCAGCGTCTCGGCGAGCATCAGCGACGTGTCGCAGCTCACCGGTTCGGACTATGTGCTCAGCTACGACGGCAGCAACTGGAGCATGGCGACCACGTCCGGCCAGAACGTGCCGATGACCGCGAATCCGGACGGCACGTATTCCGCCGATGGCATGACGCTGACGCTGTCCGGCACGGCGCAGGCGGGCGATACCTTCCAGTTGCGGCCGACGCGCGATGCATCCACCGGCCTCGCGGTCACCATGACCGATCCCAACGGCATTGCCGCTGCAGCGGCGTTGAACGCGACGGCGGCCAAGGCCAATACGGGCGATGGCGCCATCGGTTCGGTGACGGTGACCGATCCCACCAATGCCGCCTTGTTGAGCGGTGCCACCGTCAGTTTTCCGACGGCCGGCAGCTACCAGGTGACCGACGGCTCGGGCAACGTGCTCGCCAGCGGCAGCTATGCGCCGGGGCAGACCATCAGCGCCAATGGCTGGAGCGTGACGCCGTCGGGTACGCCGAAGGCCAGCGACAGCTTCAGCATCGGCGCGAACACCAATGGCCTCAACGACACCAGCAACGCGTTGGCGCTGGCTGGCCTGGCGGACAAGGGCGTACTGGCCGGCGGCACGCAGTCGGTGATCGATGCGTACGGCACGCTCACGACCAGCATCGGTACGGTGGGCAGCCAGGCAGCGAGCAACTTCACCACGCAGACCAGCCTTTACAACCAGGCCATGTCCGCGCAGCAAAGCGTGTCGGGCGTGAACCTCGATGAAGAGGCCGCCAACATGGTCAAGTACCAGCAGGCCTACCAGGCCTCCGCGCAGGTGATTTCCACCGCGCAAACCATCTTCAGCAGCTTGCTCACCGCGATCCAGGGATAACCGTCCATGCGCCTTTCAACGAGCTGGATGTATCAGCAATCGCTCAGCACCATGCTCAGCCAGCAGAGCGCGCTGTCGGCGACCCAGAACCAGGTCGATACCGGCAATCGCATCAACGTGGCGTCCGACGACCCGGCCGGCGCCGGCCAGGTGGTCAGCCTCAACCACGTGATCGCCGCGAATACGCAGTATTCGAGCACCATCGATACGGCGAACACGCGACTGAACACGGAAGCGAGCACGCTCGGCTCGGTCAACAGCGTGCTCGACAATGCACGCACGCTGGCCTTGCAGGCGGTCAACGGCACCTTGTCGGCGAGCGATCGCAACAGCATCGCCAGCCAGCTTAGCCAGATGCGCGACCAGCTCCTGCAACTGGCCAATACCACCGACAGCAACGGCAACGCGTTGTTCGCAGGCACCAGCACCACCAAGACGCCGTTCCAGATGGACGCCAATGGCGTGGTGAGTTACGGCGGCAACGACGAGCAGCAGCGCTCGGCGGTGGGTGCGGGTCTGCAGGTGGCCAGCAGCGATCCGGGCTCGGGCCTGTTCATGAGCATTCCAATGGGCAATGGCACGTTCGAGGCCAGTGCAGGCAGCGCCAACACCGGTACGCTGGTGGTGGGCAGCAACAGTGTCACCGATCTCAATGCGTGGAATAGCGCCGCGAGCGGCAGCGGCGGTGGCTACACGATTACCTTTGGTGCCGGCGGCAGCTGGTCGGCAACCGATGCCAACGGCAACGCCGTGCTCGACAGCAGCGGCAATCCCGTTACCGGCACCTATACCGATGGCGGTTCGATCAGCTTCAACGGCATGACCATGGCGATGAGCGGCACGCCTGCGGCCGGCGACACGGTGTCGGTGACGTCGGGCGGCCAACAGGACATCTTCAGCACGCTCACCAACATGATCAACGCGCTGCAGAGCGGCAGCACCACCGATACGCAGCTCACCAACGTGATGAGCCGCCAGATCGAATCGATCGACCAGACGCAGTCGGCGATCAGCTCGGTGCAGGTTTCCATCGGTGGACGCCTGGACACGCTGCAACAGCAGCAGGGCGCCTATCAGGATCTCAACGTCACCTACCAGACCGCACTGTCGGATGTGCAGGGCGCGGATGCCTATACCGCGATCAGCAATCTGTCGCTGCAGCAGACCGCGCTGCAGGCATCGCAGCAGATGTTTGCGCAGGTGAAGTCGATGAGCCTGTTCAACTATCTGAAGTAATCGCAGCAAGCTGCGCGCAAGACATGCATCGCAAGAACGAGAGGAGGGCTACGCAGCGTTGAGTGGTTGATGGGACAGCAGGAGGGCAAAAAAGGCCCGATCCAGTGCGCTCCATCACGAATTGGCATCGAACACGGCTCAAGTAATCGCAGGACGGGCCGAAAAGTTCACTGAGGCGGATGGCATCCCATGCGGAACCTGATCGCCGGCACGCATACAGCCAATTCAACCGGTCACCGGTTACGTAGGAGAAATCCATGTCTCTCGTTATCAATACCAACATCTCGTCGCTGAACGCGCAGAACAACCTGACCAAGTCGCAGAGCGCGCTGTCCACCGCCACGCAGCGTCTGTCCTCGGGTCTGAAGATCAACAGCGCCGCCGACAACGCCGCCGGCTTCGCCATCTCGCAGCGCTACACCACGCAGATCGGCGGCCTCGGCCAGGCCAGCGCCAACGCGTCGGACGCCATCAACCTGGCGCAGACCGCCGGTTCGGCCCTGGACCAGGTCACCGCCAACCTGCAGGCGATCCGCGACCTCGCGGTGCAGTCGGCCAACGGTACCTACACCGATGGTGACCGCGCCTCGATCGACCAGGAAGTGCAGCAGCGCCTGGCTGAAATCACCCGTATCGCCAACCAGACCACGTTCAACGGTTCGAACGTGCTGGACGGCTCGATGAAGACGAAGAGCTTCCAGATCGGTGCCGACGTCGGCCAGACCATCTCGGTGAGCCTGGGCACCAGCGTGAAGTCGAGCGCCATGGGCCAGGTGGCCGAAGTGGCCTCGGGCGACATCAGCAATGCGTTCAAGGGTTTCACGCTCGCCGCCGGCGCGCTGAACGTCTCCACCGACGGTGGCACCACCAACGTGGCCGTTGCTGCTGGCACCTACCACAGCGCCGGTGACCTGGCTGCCGCCATCAACACGGCTGCAGGCAGCACGGTGGCCTCGGTCGACAGCACCACGGGCGAACTGAAGATCAACAACGGTGGCACCGCCGCCCTGAACTTCAGCGGCGCAGCTGCCACCACGCTCGGCCTGCCGGCTACGACCGCCGCTGCCGGCACCGGTGCCTCCACGGGCGTCGTGGCCGCCACGGGCGATCTGTCGAAGGAAGGCCTGACCATCAATGGCACGGCCATCGACCTGAGCAGCGCCAAGAGCCTGCAGGACGTGTCCGACGCCATCAATGCCGCCGGTATCACCGGCGTCAGCGCGGCAGTGAACGGTGCCGGCAACGGCATCAACTTCTACTCCGCCGGTGCGCTGACGGTTGGCGACACCAAGGGTCAGATCGTCGGCGCGTCCGCTACGGACGTGAACGCCGGTGCGACCTACACCCAGGGCACCTCGGCCGCGACCGGTGGCTCGCTCGCCACGGGTAGCGTGGGTACGGTGGATTCGGCCAACGACCTGATCTCCCGCGTCGACGTCGCCCTGAAGACGGTCAGCGATTTCGCTGCCCAGCTGGGTGCGGTGCAGAACCGCTTCCAGTCGACCATCTCCACGGTGGCCGCTCAGACCACCAACCTGCAGGCTTCGCAGTCGACCATCCAGGACGCGGATTTCGCGGCCGAGACGGCCAACCTCAGCAAGGCGCAGGTGCTTCAGCAGGCGGGTATCTCGGTGCTGGCCCAGGCCAACTCCAACCCGCAGCAGGTTCTCAAGCTGTTGCAGTAACGGACGCAGGCCCGGATGCGACTCCTCCCGAGTCGCATCCACCGCGGCCGGATCTACCACCAGGCGGGTTGCCCCTCGCAGCCCGCCCGGTGTTTCGGGAGCTTCCGGCAAAGCCTTCATGCGTGAAGGTTTTGCCGGGGGCTCGAACATTTCCGCTACGGCGGAACCACGTCGAGAAACGGACAAGGTAGTGCGATGACCACGACCAGCAGCACCGGCGGTAACAGCCTCAGTTCACTGCTCAATTCACTTACGGCGGCCACCACCGGCTCCGGTGGCTCGACCCCGTCGAGCGGTTCATCCGGCGGCAGCGGCACGCTGAGCGCCGCAGGCATCGGTTCGGGCTTGGACGTCAATTCGATCGTCACGGCACTGGTGAACGATCGCAAGGCGGCATCGCAGCAGCAGATCACCACGCGCACCAATCAGACCAACAGCCTGCTCAACGGCCTGACGTCGTTGAATTCTGCGCTGGGCGGCATCCAGACCGCGCTGGCGACGCTCAGCGCGGCCAGCACGTTCAGCAGCTACAACGCGACGCTGACCGCGCAGGGCAGCAGTAGCAGCATCGGCACCGCGACGACGATGTCGAGTGCCCATCCCGGTACCTACACCATCGCCGTGAGCCAGCTGGCGACGGCGCAGAAGCGTGCCAGCAGCCCGGTGACGTCGGGCACGCCCGTGGGCGCCGGCACGTTGAACATCACGGTGGGTTCGACCACCATGAACCTGGCCGTGTCGGCCACCGATACGCTGTCGAGCATCGCCACGGCGATCAACAATTCCTCGACCAATCCGGGTGTGACGGCCACCATCGTCAACGGCACGAACGGCCAGCAGCTGATGCTGAGCTCGAGCAAGACGGGCGTGGCCAACGCTTTCACCGTCAGCGCGAACGCCACCAGCAGCAGCGGACTCACCAGTCTCGCCAATACGCTCAACACGCCGGGCAGCACCGAGGCGCAGGACGCCAAGCTCACCCTGGACGGCATCGCGGTCACCAGTCCCACCAACTCCGTCAGCGGCATGATGGACGGTGTGACGCTCAACCTCACCGGCACCGGCACCAACACGCTGACCGTGGCGCAGGACAACACCGCCGCCACCAATGCGATCCAGGGATTGGTCGACGCGTACACCAGCTACGCGAAAACCGTGGCGTCGCTGTCGAGCTTCGATACCACCGGCGCCAACCCGCCCGGCGTGCTGCTGGGCGACAACACGCTCACCTCGGTGCAGAGCCAGATCGCCTCCGTATTGAGCAATTCGGTCAAGGGCAACAGCATCGGTACGCTGGCCAATGTCGGCATCACGCGCAATGCCGACGGCACCATGAGCCTGGACACCGACAAGCTGGCGGCGGCCTTCCAGAGCAATCCGTCGGCGGTGAAGGACCTGTTCACCGGACCCAACGGGTACGGCACGACGCTCAACAACACGATCAATACGTATACGCAGAGCGGCGGGATCATCAGCTCGCGCATCGGCAGCCTCAACGATACGTTGACCCAGCTGGGCACGCAGCAGACCGCGCTGGACAACCGCATGGCGACCTACCAGACGCAGTTGCAGCAGCAGTACACCGCGCTCGATACGCTGATGTCCTCGCTCAACAACACCAGCACCTATCTGACCACGGCGCTTGCGCAGCTGAACGATTCCGGCTCCAAGAACTGAACCCGGGGAAGCGACCATGACCTACGGCTATATGCGCAACGCCAGCGCGCTCTACCAGGAAACCAGCGCGCGCGGCAGTGTGGAAGGCGCCGACCGTCATCAACTGACCACCATGCTGTTCGACGGCGTGATCGATCGCATCAACCAGGCACGCGGCGCGATCCGTCGCGGCGATGTGCCGGCCAAGGGCACGCACTTCAGCCGTGCGCACGCCATCATCAGCGAACTGCGCGGCAGCCTGGATCACGCGCAAGGTGGACCGTTGGCCGGCCGTCTCGATGCGCTTTACGACTACGTGAGCCGCCGGCTGCTGCACGCGCAGCTGAACAACGACGAGCGCGCCATCGATGAAATCGTGGACCTGCTCACGCCGGTGCGCGACGCCTGGCGCCAGATCCGCACCCAGTTCCTGGCGACGCAGGGCAATGCGGCCAGCCATCAACCGAACGCGGCGGCATGAACATGGCCGGCACCCCTCACAACGAATTGCTGGAATTGAGCGAGCGCATGCTGGCGGCCGCCCGCAGCGGCGACTGGGATGCCGTGGCATCGCTGGAAACCGAGCGCAGCCAGCAACTGTCCTCACTGTCGGTAACCGAGCAAGCAGCACTGCCCGTGCTCCAGTCGCTGCTGGCGCATACCGAAGAAGTGCGCGCACTGGCCGGCCAGCAGCGCGACCGCCTGGGCGAGGACCTGGGCCTGCACAAGCACCGGCATCGCGCACTCAGCGCCTATCTTCACGCCGGCTTCGACTGATCCCGCTGCCGCCAGGCCGCGAGCGCGCATAATCCCGCACGGCCATGACGGGTGTGGCCCCGAGCAACGAGGGAATCATGCAAGACGCTTCCTGGCAGGACTTCTCCGAGCGAGTCACCTACGACGACGGCCTTCACGCCAGTTGCGTCGCCTTGCCCGATGGCTTGGGCGAACTGCAGCGCGCCGCCATGCGCGATCGCAATCTCAGCGTGCTTGGCACGCTGGCCGTATTCAACGAACGGCGCAGTGAGGCGGCGGACGAGGAAAGCCCGCTCGGCCAGGACATGCAGCGCCTGGACAGCAAGCTCAACGTGCTGATGGCCATGCTGGACCAGTTGCTCCAGCGCGATACCCAGCTTCCGCCGCGCGTGCATGTCAGCTTCAACGCGCTCGGTGCGTTATTGCCGGTGTCGTTGTGGCCGGTGGGGCAGGAGCATGCGTTGCTGCGACTGCATTTCGACGGATGCCTGGCACTGCCGCTGGAACTCACGGCTCATCGCATGGAAGAGCGTGACACAGATCACGTTTTTGTTTCGTTCGAAATTGCGGACGAGGCGACATGTGACGCGATTGAGCGACTCGTGTTCCGCCATCATCGACGTAAAGTGGCAGAGCGCCGTTCGACCCCCTCGTAGCGCGCGGACTGGGGTCACAGACCTTATGTGATCGATATCACGTTACGGAAACCCGGCACGAAAGTTCTTTGACGCACATCTCGAAAGGGTGTCGTACAGGGTCACCTTCCCGAGCATTTCGTCTCGGGATTTTTTTTGAGCGATTTCAGCGATCTGTGGCGTATCGCTGCCGGCCATATTGGCAACGTTTACATGAGGTGACGCTCGCAGGCAGGCGTGCGCGCCAGCGTCGTGTCAGAAAATCGTGTTTGGCTGGCCTTCTTCTTGCTCATTCACCTCCGTGGACGGCGACGGATTGACGTCACGCGAGCAGGTGCAATCCAGGGGGTCACCAATGAAGCAGCACGCACGAGAACATCACATGGGCAAGTTCGACGTACTGGTGATCGAATCCGATCACCGCAGGGCGGAGTCGGTCGTTTCGGCGCTGGAGTTTCTGGGCTATCGCCCGCAGCGCGGCGAAGAGTGTGAAATCGTGGAAGAGGCGACGCATGCATGGCGCGCCGTCTATGTGGGTCATGTGTGGGATGAAGCCGAAGCCGAGCGCCAGTTCGCGCAGCTGGGCACGGCCTCCAACCAGGCGATGGTGCTGATGGCCGCCGATTCGCAATGGCTTCCGCGCCTGGGCAACGACAGCGCCGCTGCCACCAGCCGCATCGGCATCATCGAATTTCCGCTGCGCTACGATCAATTGTCCGAGACGCTGCGCGGACCGCAGGCGCAAGCCCAGGCGCAGCGCCGCCCGGAGCTGAAGCTGGTGGGCAGTTCAGGCCCGATGGGTCGCGTGAACGCCCTGGTTCGCCAGGTAGCGCCGTTCGATTCCAGCGTGCTCGTGCTCGGTGAGTCGGGTACCGGCAAGGAAATGGTTGCGCGCAGCATCCACGACTGCTCTTCGCGTCGCGACAAGCCGTTCGTGGCCATCAACTGCGGCGCCATTCCGGCCGAGTTGCTGGAAAGCGAACTGTTCGGTCATGAGAAGGGCGCGTTCACCGGCGCCATCAGCACCCGCAAGGGCCGCTTCGAACTGGCCGAGGGCGGCACGCTGTTCCTCGACGAAATCGGCGACATGAGCCTGCCGATGCAGGTGAAGCTGTTGCGCGTGCTGCAGGAGCGCGTGTTCGAGCGCGTCGGCAGCAATCGCACGCAGCGCTGCGATGTGCGCATCATCGCCGCCACGCACCGCAACCTCGAAGCGGCCATCGCCGATGGCCAGTTCCGTGAAGACCTCTATTACCGCCTCAGCGTGTTCCCGCTGGAGATGCCGGCGCTGCGCGAGCACCTGGACGATCTGCCGGAGCTGGTGGCCGAGTTCAACCAGCGCCTGTCGCGTCGCGGCCTGGGCGGCGTGCGCTTCAGCGCCGGTGCCATGCATGCGCTGCACAACTATGCGTGGCCGGGCAACGTGCGTGAGCTCTACAACCTGGTCGAGCGTCTTTCGATTCTCTATCCGCACAGCGAAGTGCGCGTGAGCGACCTGCCGGAGAAATACCGCGGCCAGCAGATCGTGGAAGAAGTGCGTGGCGCGGCGCTGCTGTCGCTGATGACCGGTCATTCCACCGTGTTGTCCGAGCCGATGGCGATGGTCGCGGCCGACTCGCTGGTGATGCTGCCCGAAGGCGGTCTGGACCTGAAGGATCACCTGGCCGACATCGAAGTGGGTCTGATCCGTCAAGCGCTTGACGTCACCGGCGGCGTGGTCGCCCACGCGGCGAAGCTGCTGCGCATGCAGCGCACGACGCTGGTGGAGAAGCTGCGCAAGTACGGGCTGCACCCCAGTCTGCAGGCCTAAGTGCAGGACCGAGTTGAGAGAAGTGAGCAGCGAGCGTGCAGCGAAATATCGCTGCCAACGCTCACTTCTCACCTCTCTTCACTCGTCTCTTCACGCATGGCACAGGTTGTGCAGTAACACCTTCGATAACTCTTTACGCGTTGGAATTCCGTCATGAGTCAGATCGACGTCAACAACCTGCTGTCGCAGATGCGCCAGCTCTCTCTTCAGACCAAGCCGGCGGAGCAGTCGTTCACGGCGGCGGCGCCGGGGCAGACGGATTTCTCCAGCCTGCTCAAGCAGTCGATTTCGTCAGTGGCCGATGCGCAGATGGATGCGGGCAACCAGGCGGCGAGCTTCGAGCGAGGCGACGAGGGCGCCGATCTCGGCCGCACCATGGTGGCCATCAACAAGGCCGACCTGTCGTTGAACACGTTGACCCAGGTGCGCAACAAGCTGGTCGATGCGTACAACAACATCATGAACATGCCGGTCTGACCGGTTCTTTGAAAAAGAAGAGCAGCCTTCATGGCCGATAACGCCCTCGCGACCACCGACGAAAGACCCGGTTCTCGCCTGGATCTCAAGCAGCTCGCGCGCACGCCGGCAACACGCCAGTTGTTGTTGCTGGTGGGCGTCGCCGCGGCCGTAGCCCTGGGCGTTGCCGTGGTGCTGTGGTCGCGCGGCCCCAATTACGGCCTGCTTTATGCGGGCCTCGAGCAGAAGGATGCCGCTGCCGTCACGCAGGCGCTGCAGGCCTCCAATACGCCGTATACGCTGGGTGCCGATGGCAATTCCATCATGGTGCCGGCTTCCGACCTGGCGGCGATCCGACTCAAGCTGGCCGCGCAGGGCCTGCCGCAGGGCAGCGCGGCCACCAGCGCGGCGCCCGCCGCCGATTCGCCGTTCGGCATGAGCGATCTGGCCGAGCGCACGCGCTACCAGCAGATGCTGGAAACCGATCTGGGCAGCACCATTGCCGGCTTGCAATCGGTGCGGGCCGCGCGCGTGCATCTGGCGTTGCCCAAGCCGTCGGCGTTCATTCGCGACAACAAGGAAGCGAGCGCCTCGGTGCTCGTCACGCTGTATCCGGGCCGCCAGCTCGATGCCAGCCAGGTGGCAGCCATCGTGCACTTGGTGGCTTCGAGCGTGCCCAGTCTCGATCCCAAGCAGGTATCGGTGGTGGATCAGGCAGGACAACTGCTCACCACCACCGACGCGGGCAGTGCCAGCGCCATCGGCGATACGCGCCTGCGTCTGGCCACGCGCATCGAGAACACCTATGCGCAGCGCATCGAGGAACTGCTGACGCCGCTGGTCGGCCCCGGCAAGGTACGCGCGCAGGTCTACGCGGATCTGGATTTCAGCGAGACCGAGAAAGCCACCGAGACGTTCGATCATGAACATCCCGCGTTGCGCAGCGAACAGACCAACAGCGAACAGCACACCGGCGAAGCGAACGATGCATCGATCCCGGGCGCACTGAGCAACCAGCCGCCGAACACCGTGGCGCAGCCTACGGCAGCCAAGCCGGCGGCCAAGGGTGCAGGCAAGACAGCAGCGACGGCGCAGAGCAGCGGTCCGAGCGAGAACACCAGCAGCGCCACGCGCAACTACGAACTGGATCGCACCATCAGTCACGTCAGCGATCCGGCCGGGCGGCTTGCGCGTCTCACCGTGGCGGTGGTGGTCGACAACAAGAGCGTGACCGGCGACAAGGGCGGCACCAAGAGCGTGCCGTTCACGCCGCAGGAACTGGAACACCTCACCACGCTGGCACGCAATGCGGTGGGTTACAACGAAGCGCGCGGCGACAGCGTCAGCGTGATCAATCAACCGTTCCACCAGGACCCGGGAACCGACGTGGCCGCTCCGGCACAACCGTTCTGGGAGCGTCCGGGCATGCTCGACCTGATCAAGCAGGCGGCGGGCATCCTGGTGGCGTTGCTGGTGGCGTTCGGGCTGCTGCGTCCGCTGTTGCGCGGTTTGTCGCGCGGACCGTCGCCCAGCCGCGAACTTGCGTTGGCCGATACGCCGGCCTTGAGCGCGCCAACACTCTCGGTGCGCATCGATGACAAGGAAGACGACGACGTGCTCAAGCTCGGCGTGCCGCCGCAGTTGGCGTACGAGCAGCGCATCGGCATCGCCCGCCGCATGGTGGGCGAGAACCCCAAGCAGGTGGCGCAAGTGGTGAAGAGTTGGGTGGGCGAAGATGGCGCCTGATCGCAGCTTCGCAACGAACTCTTCCTCGCTACGCCGGCGTCGCACGTGCATGCTGGCCACCCGGCGCCATCGCGCGCTGTCACGCGCGGCACAACCGACCACGATCAGCGGGCGGATCGAATCATGAAGGCAGAAACTCCCATCGGCGGCGCGCAGCGCGCGGCCATCCTGTTGCTCACGCTGGGCGAGCAGGACGCCGCCGAAGTGCTCAAGCACCTTAGCGCGCGTGACGTGCAGGCCGTCGGCTCGGCCATGGCCGGCCTCACCAACGTCACCCGCGAACAAGTGGAAATGGTGCTCGCTCGCCTCAACGAGGATATGGGGCGCCACACCTCGCTGGGCGTGGGCACCGAGGAATACATCCGCAAGATCCTGGTCAACGCGCTGGGCGAGAACAAGGCAGGCGGCCTGATCGACCGCATCCTGCTCGGCCGCAGCAGCAAGGGCCTGGAATCGCTGAAGTGGATGGAGAGCCGCGCCATCGCCGAGATGATCGGGCAGGAACATCCGCAGATCATCGCGCTGGTGCTGGCCCACCTCGAACCCGACCAGGCGGCCGAAGTGATCGGCTATCTGCCGCCGCGCGTGCGCAGCGACGCGGTGATGCGCATTGCCACGCTCGACGGCGTGCAGCCGCACGCCTTGAACGAGCTGGACGAAATCATGGAGCGCCAGTTCTCCGGCGGCAACACCAAGAAGCTCAAGTCCGCCAGCGTGGGCGGCCTCAAGGCGGCGGCCAACATCCTCAACGCGATGGAAACCACGCGCGAGAACGAGCTGATGGCGGCCATCCGCACCCACGACTCGGGCTTGAGCGGCCGCATCGAAGAACTGATGTTCGTGTTCGAAGACCTCGGCGACCTGGACGACCGCAGCATGCAGACGTTGCTGCGCGAAGTGCCGACAGCCCGCCTGGTCACCGCGCTGAAGGGCGCCGAACCGGGCGTGCGCGAGAAGATCTTCGCCAACATGTCCAAGCGTGCCGCCGACATGTTGCGCGACGACCTGGAAGTATCGGGTCCCGTTCGCCTCAGCGAAGTCGATTCGGCACAGAAAGAAGTGCTCGGCATCGCGCGCAAGCTGGCCGACTCCGGTGCCATCAATCTCTCCGGCACGGGTGACGAGCTGGTCGCATGAGCGCCGTGATGACCCGAGACAAGCTGCTGCCTTTCGAACGCTGGCTACCGCCCGAAGTGGGCGATCCGGTGGCAGCCGAACCAACGCCCGAGCCGGTGTTGCAGCCGACGCTGCGCGATCTCGAGGACATCGAACAACAGGCGCGCGAAGAAGGCTATGCAGCTGGCCATGCCCAGGGCATGGCCGAAGCGCGCGAAGTGCTGCAGGAACGCATGCAACGGCTGGACGCCTTGCTCGACTCTGCCGCGCGCCCGTTGCGCAGCATGGACGAACTGGTGGAGCTGGAACTGACCCGCCTCGCCATGACGGTGGCGCGCCAGGTGCTGGCGCATGAGCTGCGCACCGCGCCCGACCTGGTGGTGGACGCCGTGCGCCAGGCGGCGCTGGCGCTGCCTTCGGCGAGCGGCAACCTGCGCGTGCGCCTGCACCCGGACGACCTCGCGTTGCTGCGTTCGCTGGAGATGGCGGAATCGCACTGGCAGTTGCTGCCCGACAACAGTCTCCAGCGCGGCGACTGCCTGCTGGAAAGCGAACGCTCGCGGCTCGATGCCCGTGTCGAAACACGGCTCGCCGCGGTGGTGGATGCCGTGCTCGGCGCCGAAGCCGAGGGGATGGATGAAGCCGCCGACGAGGTGCGTGGATGAACGCGCCGACGAGCCTGTCGCGTGCCGCCCTGTGGCAGGAGCGCCTGGCCCGTCGTCGTCAGCGCGCCCTTGGCGCGCGCACGCTCACCGTCGAAGGCCGCCTGCGCCGTGTGGTCGGCCTCACCCTGGAAGCGGAAGGTTGCGAGGCACCGCTGGGTGCGCGTTGCCTGGTCACCACGGCCGATGGCAGCGAACTGGATACCGAAGTGGTCGGCTTCGCCGACGAGCGGCTGTTGTTGATGCCGGTCGCCGAAATGCACGGCGTGCTGCCGAACGCGCGGGTGCGTCCGTGCGCACACACCAGCGGCTTGCCGGTGGGCATGGCCTTGCTGGGTCGCGTAGTCGGTGCCGATGGCGTGCCGCTCGACGGCCTCGGTCCGCTGGACGCGGACGAGCACGCGCTGCTCAAGAACGAACCGATCAACCCGATGGCGCGCAAGCCCATCGACACGCCACTGGACACCGGCGTTCGCGCGATCAATTCGCTGCTCACCGTGGGACGCGGCCAGCGCCTGGGCCTGTTCGCCGGCTCGGGTGTCGGCAAGTCGACCCTGCTCGGCATGATGACGCGCTACACCGACGCCGACGTGGTGGTGGTGGGCCTGATCGGCGAGCGCGGCCGCGAAGTGAAGGAATTCGTGGAACACACGCTGGGTCCGGAAGGTCGCGCCCGCGCCGTGATCGTCGCGGCGCCCGCCGATGCGCCGCCGCTGAAGCGCCTGCGCGGCGCGCAGTACGCCACCGCGATCGCCGAATGGTTCCGCGATCGCGGCCAGCGCGTGCTGTTGCTGATGGATTCGATCACCCGCTACGCCCAGGCGCAGCGCGAGATCGCACTGGCCATCGGCGAACCGCCGGCCACCAAGGGTTATCCGCCGTCGGTGTTCGCCATGCTGCCCGCCCTGGTGGAACGCGCCGGCAACGATGCCGAAGGGCGCGGTTCCATCACCGCGTTCTATACCGTGCTGACCGAGGGCGACGACTATCGCCACGATCCCATCGCCGATGCGTCGCGCGCCATTCTGGACGGCCATATCGTGCTGTCGCGCGACCTGGCCGAGGCCGGTCATTATCCGGCCATCGATATCGAGGCATCGATCAGCCGCGTGATGCCGGCCGTGGTCAAGCGCGAACACCTGCGTTCCGCCCAGCGTTTTCGCCAGGTGTATTCGGCCTATCGCCAGCAGCGCGACCTGATTGCCGTGGGCGCCTACCAGAAGGGCTCCGATCCGCAGGTGGATCACGCCATCGCCATGTGGCCGAAGCTGCGCGACTTCCTGCAGCAGGAAGTGGATGCACCGACCACGCTCGACGACGCCATCAGCGGGCTTGAAACGCTCACTGCCGGAGGTACGCCGTGACGTCTCGCGCAAACCGACTGCAACCCGCCGCCGATCTGGCGCATGACCGCCAGGAAGCGGCCATGCAACGACTGGCCGAGCAGCAGCAGAAGCTGGCCAAGGCCGAACAACAGCTGGAAGAACTGCAGAAATACCGCGCGGAATATGCCGAGGCGGCGGGTGGCGTGAGCGTGAGTGCCTTGCTCAACCGTCGCCAGTTCGTCGAACGCATCGACCAGGTCATTGCGCAACAGATCCATGAAGTGGCGCGCCAGCGCCGTCTGCTCGACGGCGTGCGCAACCTGTGGCGCGAAGCGCATGCCCGCGAACAGGCGCTGGGCAGCGTGATCGACCGCTACCGCGAGCAGGAACGCAAGAGCGAGGACCGTCGCGAACAAGCCGAAGTCGACGAGCGCATGCAGTACCGCCGTCCGGCCAAGGGCTTCTCGTGATCGCACCCATGAACGCATGCCAGGAGATCAACCCATGACGCCGTCCATTGCCCCCGTGGCGAACCTGGCGCCGCCGACGAACGCGCCCGCCAACGACGCGACGAATGCGTCGTCGAACGATCCCAACAACACGTTCAGCAAGCCGTTGCAGCAGGCCCACCAGCAATTGGCGCAGCAGACGGAACCGTCCCGGCCGACGCACGGCAGGCACGCGGCATCGAAGTCCGCGCCTTCCGGCCAGCCGGCCGCGAAGGATGCAAAGGATCAGAAGGACGACGACAAGTCGGCCTCCGCCACTCCCGACGCCACGGCGGCCATGCTCGCCCTGCTGGGCCAGAGCGTGCCGGCTTCCGCAGCTGCCAGCGCGGTACCTGCGGCTGCCGATGGCGACGATGCCGCCGACGCCGTCACGGCTGCCAGCACGGCGGGCGTGACCTCGGCCAACTTTGCTTTGCTTGGCGCCGCGCAGGCTGCCGGCCAGGCGAAGCCGGATGGCGCAGGCGATTTCAGCAAGGCCATGGACGGCGTCAAGGACAAGAGCCTTTCCATGTTGGGAATGGGTTCCGATGACGGCGACGATGCGGTCGACACCTCGCCTGACGACACCGCGCAAGCCGTGAAGGGCGATGCCTTCGCCAGCGCCTTGCAGGCGTTGACGACGCCGCCGAACCAGGGCGATCACAGCGATTCGCTCGAGGCGCTGAAGAATCTCACGGCCCAGGCGATGTCGCCGCAACCGCAGCAGTCTTCCACTGTCGCCGCGACACCCGCGCCGCATGCGCTGACCATGCAGTCCAGCGTGGGCTCGCCCTCGTTTGGGCAGGAGCTGAGCCAGCAGGTGACGTGGCTTGGTGGCCAGGACGTGAAGGAGGCACGCATCCGTTTGCATCCGGAAGATCTCGGTGAACTCGACGTCAAGGTGAGCGTGAAGCAGGACCATGTGGACGTCGCCTTCATTGCCCAGCATCCGCAGGCGGTGCACGCGGTGCAGCAGACCCTGAGCCAGCTCGACTCGATGCTGGCGCATCACGGTTTGTCGCTGGGGCAGGCGCATGTGGGGCAGGGGAATACGGGGAAGGGTTCGGGGCAGCCGGCTTCGTCGGGTGGTTCGTCGGCGGGTGGATTGGCTGAAGGTGTCGGTGAGTTGGTTTCTATCGCGGCGCCGGTGGTGAAGGCGGTGGGTTTGGTGGATATGTTCGCCTAGCCTTTTCTCCCTCTCCCCTGCGGGGAGAGGGTTGGGGTGAGGGGTCAACCTTGCCTTGCCGTGTGCAATCGCCTCTGTCTTCTTTAGCTCGTCATCCCGGCGTACGCCGGGATCCAGAGCCTCGGTACTTGGCTGTCGCGATACAGCGATCTGGCTCGCCTGCCGCGGGCTTCCGTGCCGCTGCCGCGGCCCGGGTTACTTTCTCTTGCTTGCCCAAGAGAAAGTAACGGCGGTCTCTAATATCAAGTGCAACGCCCTTTGGGAGGTGATGCATGGGTCAGCACTACAACCATCTAAGCGCCGAAGAGCGAGGCGCGATCATGGTGGGCAAGGCACGCGGGGACAGCGCCCGGCAGCTGGCGATGCTGCTGGGCCGGTCGCCCAGTACGATCTCACGGGAGCTGGCGCGTAACGGGCACCGCGAGCCGTCAGGCAGCCCTCGTCTGGGGCG
>NZ_JADIKC010000006.1 GCF_016905005.1 Dyella kyungheensis | reverse complement strand
GAATCTGCGACCGCGGGCCACCCTCGACTACCACTGTCCGGCGGAGATGTTCATGCGTGCGCTGGGGCGCGATGACCTCGCCCAAGCGATCGATGATGCACTTCTAGATTGACACCGCCTAACCAAAAGAAAGGGCCCCCGGATGACGCGCCTTCCGGGCCTAGCGGCCCCCCAGGTGCGCGGGTGGGTTCCGGGGTTTTTCGACAGGGCATCCTGCCCTGGCGAAAAACTGGCCCGCATCCATGCCGGCCACCCTGCGGGCTGATCCTCCACCCACCCGCCGCGTCATACGGGGACCCCTGAGAGCCAAGAGCAGTGCCAAGAGCAGCAGCCAAGAGCAGCAGCCAAGAGCAGCAGCCAAGAGCAGCAGCCAAGAGCAGCCAGAGCAGTAGCCGAGGGCAGTAGCCAGAGCTACAGATCTACTGTGGGAGCGCACCCTGTGCGCGACCATCCTACGGAGCGATACATCCCGGCGTGGCGGTCGCGCACAGGGGGCGCTCCTGCAGGCAAGACGAATTTTTTTGCGTTGCGACAGGGCACTCACCCCCATTGGATCTACCATCACAGCCATCGATGGGTTGGGGAATCCATGCATGTCTGTTTCAAACGCCACGACGGGCCCGGCCTCGTCGCTCCGCTTCGGTATCGCGATCGTCGTCCTGGCCCTGGGCGCCATCGCCGGCGCCGTATTCGCAGCCCACGGTGAGATCGATGGCTGGCGCTGGCTGCACTGGGTGTGCAAGCCGCTGACCACGGTGCTGATCCTGTGGATGGCCTGGCGTGCCGCGCCGGCGGTGTCGGAGCGTTACCGGCGCTGGATCGCCGCGGGCATGCTGTGCTCGTTGGTCGGCGACGTGTTCCTGATGCTGCCGCACGATGCCTTTGTGGCGGGGCTGGTGTCGTTCCTGCTGGCGCACCTGTGTTTCATCGCCGCGCTGCTGGGCGACAGCCGCTTTGCCGCCCGGCCGTGGGGCATGCTGGCCTGCGTGGCGTACGGCGTGTTCAATCTATGGGCGCTGTGGCCGTCCTTGCCCGTGCCGCTGCATCTGCCGGTGGTGGTCTACGTGCTGGTGCTGGCGAGCATGGGCGGGCAGGCGGTGGTGCGCGAGCGGGAGCACGCGTCCGATGAGCTGGCCACCTCGGCGCACTGGTCGATGATGGGCGCGCTGATCTTCATGCTCAGCGATACACTGTTGGCCTGGGACCGCTTCCGTTTCGTCATTCCGCTGTCGACGGTGTGGGTGCTGGTGACGTACTACACGGCGATGTGGTGCCTGGCGCGATCGGTTCGCGGGAGTCGTTGAGCGGCCATGAATACGCAGGAAATCATCATCACGTGGGCCACGCCGGTGTTCTTTGCGCTGATCGCGCTGGAACTGCTGGTGGCCAAGCTGCGCGGCCGCAGCGTGTATCACAGCAGCGATGCGATCAACAGCCTGGGACTCGGCGTGATCTCGCAGATCGTGGCCGTCTTCAGCAAGCTGCTCACGTTGGGTATCTATGCATGGTGCGTGCAGCGTTTCGCGTTGTTCGCGTTGCCTGCCAACAGCGTGTGGGTGTGGATATCCGCGCTGTTGTTGTACGACTTCTGCTACTACTGGCTGCATCGCGCGGGGCACGAGGTGAACATCCTCTGGGCCGCGCACGTGGTGCACCACCAGAGCGAGGATTACAACCTTTCCACCGCGTTGCGCCAGACCGGCAGCGGCGTGTTGCTCGGCTGGTTGTTCTACCTGCCGATGGCCATCGTGGGCTATCCGCTGGAAGTGTTCGTGGTGGTGGCGTTGATCGATCTGCTCTACCAGTTCTGGGTGCACACCGAACTGGTGGGGCGGCTGGGCTGGTTCGACCGCGTGTTCTGTTCGCCGTCCAATCATCGCGCCCATCATGCGGTGAACGACCGCTACCTCGACCGCAACTACGGCGGCATCCTGATCGTATGGGATCGCCTGTTCGGCACCTTCATCGAGGAAGACGACACCGACCCGCCGATCTACGGCACGCGTTCGCCGTTGCGCAGCTGGAATCCGCTGTGGGCCAACGCCGAGGTGTACTGGGCCACGGCCAAGGATGCGTGGCATGCGCGTCGCTGGCGCGACAAGCTGCTGGTCTGGCTGAAGCCGCCGGGCTGGCGTCCGGCGGACGTGGCGGAGCGTTTTCCCAAGCCTGCGTTCGATATCCAGCGCGAGCGCTTCCTGCCGCAACTCTCGCGCGGCCTTACCGTCTACGGACTGGTGCAGTTCGCGCTGCTGCTCGGCATGGCGGTGCAGTTCCTCGATCTGGCCAAGCAGGTGCCGGCGACCACCTTGGTTGCCTATGCCGTCTTCCTGGTGCTCAGCCTCACTGCGCTGGGCGCGCTCACCGAGGCACGGCGCATCGGCATTGGCCTGGAACTGGCGCGGCTGTTCGCCACCGCCGCGATGCCCTTGCTCACCGGCGGCTGGTTCGGCGTGCCGCAGCTGGATGCCCGCGTGGTGGCCGCGATGGTCGCCGTCCAGGCGCTGAGCGCACTGGTGCTGGGCTGGCTGGTGCTGTCGGCGGCAGGCCGCAGCAACGCGGAAAAACCCATCCACGGCTAGGACCTTTGGCACTCCCGCGCAGCTGCAGCGTGGCAGGCGCGAGGGCATTCGCTATGATCGCGGCTCATTTCCCGGGGATGAGCCGATGGGTTTCCTTAGTAAGTTGGTGCGCCACAAGCCTGTGGAGCTGTTGCAGGCGGAGGCCGGCAAGCGCGGCGATTTCCGTCGCGTGCTGGGTCTGTGGCAGCTCACCGCCATCGGCATCGGCGGCATTATCGGTGTGGGCGTGTTCGTGCTGGCGGGTCAGCAGGCGGCGCTCAATGCCGGCCCGGCCGTGGTCATTTCCTTCCTCATCGCCGGCATCGCCAGTGCGGCGGCGGCGCTGTGCTACGCAGAGTTCGCAGGCCTCATCCCGGTGACGGGCAGCGCTTATACCTACGGTTATGCCGTGCTCGGTGAATTGGCTGCATGGCTGATCGGTTGGGATCTCCTGCTCGAATACGCGCTGATCGTCGCGGTGGTCGCCATTGGCTGGTCGGGCTATGTGCAATCGGCCCTGGCCAGCATGGGGGTGCATCTGCCGGTCTGGGCGCGGGGCGCGATGAACCCCGATAAGCCCGGACAGGTGTTCGATGTCATCGCCGCGGCGATCACCTTGGGTGTGGCCACGCTCTTGACCATGCGCACCGAGTGGGGCGCGCGCTTCAACACGCTGGTGGTGGCGATCAAGGTGGCTGCGGTTGCGCTGGTGATCGGCGTGGGCGTGTTCTACATCAATCCGGCGAACTGGTTCCCCTTCATCCCCGAACGCGTTGTCGATGCCAAGGGCGTGGGGCACTTCGGCTTCAATGGCGTTGCGACCGCCGCGGCCGTGGTGTTCTTTGCGGTATTCGGCTACGACACGTTGACCACGGCGGCGGAAGAATCCAAGAACCCGCAACGCGATCTGCCCAGGGCAGTGCTGTTGTCGCTGGGTATCTCGATGGCGATGTACCTCGCCGTATCGCTGGTGCTCACCGGCATTGCGCACTACGACACGCTCAATACCGATGCTCCGGTGGCCGATGCGTTCAAGGGCCTGGGCTTGCACTGGGTGGCGCTGACCGTGTCGGTGTCGGCGGTATTCGGCCTCATCAGCGTGCTGTTCGCCTTCATGCTCGGCGCGGCGCGCATCTGGTATGCGCTGGCGCGCGACGGACTTCTTCCGGGCTGGTTTGCGCGCGTGCATCCGCGCTACGGCACGCCGTATCGTCCGACCATCGCGCTGGGCGTATTCACCGCGGTGGTTGCAGGCTCCACGCCGATCCAGAAGGTGGCGGAGCTGGTCAACATCGGCGTGCTTTCGGCCTTCATCGTGATCTGCAGCTCGGTCATGATCCTGCGCAAGCGCAAGCCGGATTTGCACCGCGCCTTCCGCACGCCGCTGGTGCCGCTGGTGCCGTTGATCGGCATTGCGTTCTCGATCTGGCTGCTGTCGGAACTGCCGGCCATCACCTGGAAGGTATTCCTCGGCTGGGTGAGCCTGGGCCTGGTCATCTACGTGTTCTACGGCATGCACAAGAGCAAGCTGGAGCAGCTCAAGTAAAGCCGAGGCGTCCACGGATACAAAGAAAAACGGCCGCTTTCGCGGCCGTTTTTTTGTCCACCGGGCAGGGAAGTCTTAGAACTTCACTTCCACCGAGGCGGAATAGGTGGCCACGTTGGCGTTGGTCTGCGGCTCTTGCGCGCCGTCGCGACCGTACTTGATGTGGTAGTTGTCGTAGTTGACGCCGAGGGCCACGTTCCTGGTGATGTCGTAGCCCACGCCGGCACCGGCGTACCAGCCGTTGTTCCAGCTGCGCTCGCTGGCGGTGGCGTCGCCCACGGTGACCGCGCCGGTGGTGCGCGAACGCAGGTAGCCGCCGTGACCGGTGACGAACCAGTTGTCGTAGAAGTTGTACTTGCCGGTCACGCCGATCTGGCCGACGCGCGGCTTGGCCGAGGTGCTGGCGAAATCGAAATCGTTCTTGACCTTGCCGAGATAGGCGTAGCCGATTTCAGCGCCGACGATGCCGTTCCAGCGCCAGCCGAAGCGCACGTTCTGGAACACGTCGGTCTTGTCGGAAACGCCGCCGAGACGGTAGTTGCTCTGGCCCAGGTTGCCGGCAACGAAGAAATTGTCGAGCTGGTTGTTGTTCTCGTCAGCCTGAGCAGCAAAAGGCGCAGCAGCGACCACGGCCAAGGCGGCCGCAAGAAGAATCTTGTTCATGGAATGCTCCAACTATTTTTGTGATCCGTCGCGACCATGGGGGGAGTGTCGCGATGGGCCGCGTGGGGAGCGCGGTGAAAAAAGGATACGGGTTTTTAACCTGCAGAAAACCCTTGCAGGGTTTTGCGGAAAGGCGATGTTCAGACATTTCCATGACCAATGGCAGGGGGTGGCATGTGTCAACCCGCACTAGCATCGGAGGTTCATGTTTCGTGCAGCCGAGGGTTGCGCACGAATCCGATTGAACAGGGGAGAATCTCTTTTGAAAGCCTCGCATCTCGCTTCCGCCATTCTTGCTGCGGCCTTCGGGCTCGGCAGCTTCGCGGCCCTTGCCGATGTTCCCGCGCCCCAGGACATTGCGTTCAACGGCACCTTGAAGATCAACGTCGATGCCACCGACATCGCGCATCGCGTGTTCCGCGTGCGCGAGACGGTGCCAGCGCAGGCGGGTCCGCTGACGCTGCTCTATCCGCAGTGGCTGCCGGGCAATCATTCGCCGACCGGTCCGGTCGACAAGCTCGCGGGCCTGGTGGTGAAGGCGAACGGCAAGGTCATTCCGTGGAAGCGCGATCCGCTCAACGTGTTCGCGTTCCACGTGGATGTGCCGCAGGGCGCGAACGAAGTGCAGGTGGAATTCCAGTTCCTCTCGGCACAGGACCTGCGCCAGGGCCGCGTGGTGATGACGCCGGAGATGCTCAACCTGCAGTGGAACTCGGTGTCGCTGTATCCGGCCGGTTATTTCGCGCGCCAGATCAAGGCCGAAACCAGCGTGACGTTCCCCGCCGGCTGGCAGTACGGCAGCGCGCTGGAAATGGCCTCGCGCAACGGCGACACGGTGACGTTCAAGCCGATCGACTACGCCAACCTGGTGGATTCGCCGATCTACGCGGGCAAGTACTTCAAGCGCGTGGATCTGGATCCGGGCGCGAAGACGCCGGTGTTCCTCAACATCGTGGCGGACGATCCGAAGTTCCTGGAGATCAAGCCCGAGCAGTTGAAGGCGCATCAGAACCTGGTGCAGCAGATGTACAAGCTGTACGGCGCGCACCACTACAACCATTACGACTTCCTGTTCTCGCTCAGCGACAAGATGTCGGGCAACGGCCTGGAGCATCACCGTTCCAGCGAGAACGGCGTGGGCACCACCTATTTCACCGAGTGGGACAAGAACGCCGCCATGCGCGATCTGCTCTCGCACGAGTTCAACCACTCGTGGGACGGCAAGTATCGTCGCGGCGCCGACCTGAGCACGCCGAACTTCAACGTGCCCATGCAGGACAGCCTGCTGTGGGTATACGAAGGCCAGACGCAGTTCTGGGGCTACGTGATGGCCGCGCGTTCGGGCCTGTGGAAGCAGGACCAGGCGCTGGACATGCTGGCCAATGTGGCGGCTACCTATGACCGCGGTCGTCCGGGCCTGCAGCTGTGGCGCAATATCCAGGACACCACCAACGATCCGATCATCGCCATGCGTCGCCCGTTGCCTTACCGCAACTACCAGATGAGCGAGGACTACTATTCGGGCGGCCAGATGATCTGGCTCGACGTGGACGGCAAGCTGCGCGATCTCACCGGCAACAAGCGCTCCATCGACGATTTCGCCAAGGCCTTCTTCGGCATGAACAACGGCGACTGGGCCGTCAACACCTATACGTTCGAGGACGTGGTGAAGACGCTCAACGACATCGCCCCGTTCGACTGGACCAGCTATCTGCGCGAGCGGCTGGATGGCCATGGTCCGCTGATCGGCGGCTTCGAGGCGAACGGCTGGAAGCTGGTCTACAACGACAAGCCCTCCGAGGTCGCCAAGGCGATGGAGACGCGCGCGGGCGGCGCCAACCTTACGTATTCGCTGGGCGTGTCGATGGGCAAGGGTGGCGACGTCGTCGACGTGCTGTGGGACAGCCCTGCCTTCAAGGCTGGTTTGTCGCCGGCGATGAAGGTGGTCGCGGTGAACGGCAAGGAATATTCCAGCGATGCTCTCAAGGAAGCCGTGACCGCCGCTGCGAAGGACAAGAATCAGCCGGTGGAGTTGCTGGTGAAGAACTTCGATGAGTACTCCACGCTGCGCATCGATTACCACGATGGGTTGAAGTATCCGCATCTGGAGCGTATCGAGGGCAAGGCGGATCGGTTGTCGGAGTTGCTCAAGGCGCGTTGATGCTACTTCTCTCTCTCGGTGAGAGGGTGAGAGATGGATCTGAAAAGCCGCTCCGCCTGGAGCGGCTTTTTTTTGCTCGTCATCCCGGCGCACCCCGAAAAGGGGGCGAGGGCCGGAGGCGCTTCTCAACAGCCGAATGGCTGGTCATCCAGAGCCTCGGTGTCTAGTTGTCGCGCAGTCGCGATCTGGCTCGCCTGCCGCGGGCTTCCGACCTCCTGCCGGCGACGCAAAGCTAGTCCCCTTTTCGGGAAGGCCGGGTCACTTTTCTTTGCTTGCCCACGCACGCGCAGGAGCGCGTGCGAATGGCGAAGCCGGCCCGAAGGGCGTAGGGCAGGATGCCCGGAGTAAAGAAAAGTAACCAAAAGAAAGGGCCCCCCGGATGACGCGCCTTCCGGGCCTTCGGCCCTCCAGGTGCGCGGGTGGGTTACGGGGTTTTTCGACAGGGCATCCTGCCCTGGCGAAAAACTGGCCCGCATCCATGCGGGCCACCCTTCGGGCTTTCCTCCACCCACCCGCCGCGTCATACGGGGACCCCTGAGAGCCAAGAGCCAAGAGCCAAGAGCCAAGAGCCAAGAGCCAAGAGCCAAGAGCCAAGAGCCAAGAGCCAAGAGCCAAGAGCCAAGAGCCAAGAGCCAAGAGCCAAGAGCCAAGAGCCAAGAGCCAAGAGCCAAGAGCCGGAGCCGGAGCCGAGAGCTGTGGATCTACTGTAGGAGCGCACCCTGTGCGCGACCATCCTACGGAGCGATACATCCCAGCGTGGCGGTCGCGCACAGGGTGCGCTCCTACAGAACAGCGCAGACGTTCCCGCGAGCACCCGCCCCTCACCCCGGCCCTCTCCCCGCCGGGGAGAGGAGAAGTGCGGTGCATCGGGGGCCATTTGTGGGAGCGCACTTGTGCGCGACAAGCCGACAGAGCGATACATCCCCGCTATAGGGGCACTCCTCAGCGCCGCCTTACTCGCTATCTAAGTCGGAATGACAAAGCGAGCCCACCCACATGGGCTCCCGCTCCCAACTCCGCTATACTGCGCCATCGCCGCGTCCAGACCCCCGGTCCCAGGCCGCGTCGACGCTCAATGCGCCCGTAGCTCAGCCGGATAGAGTAGTGGCTTCCGAAGCCATTGGTCGGGGGTTCGAATCCCTCCGGGCGCGCCATCTCCCCTTCGTTATGCCGATCGACTATGGCGACTGGCGAGTAGCGCTGCGGCGGTGCATGCGTTCCAATGAATGCTCCCCGATCCGAGACGTTCGCCGTGCAGCGACCTGACGTAAAGGCCTTCTTCGACGAATCCACCAACACCTTCAGCTATGTCGTGTGGGATTCGGCGACGGGCAAGGCGGCGGTGATCGATAGCGTGCTCGACTATGACGCCGTATCCGGTCGCACGCGTCGCGATTCGGCGGACGCGCTGATCGACTTCGTCAAGGCGCAGTCGCTGGAAGTGCAGTGGGTCATCGATACCCATGTGCATGCCGACCATCTTTCGGCCGCGCCGTACGTGCAGTCCAAGCTGGGCGGTACGCTGGCGATCGGCGAGCATATTCGCGATGTGCAGGAGACGTTCGGCAGGGTCTTCAATGCCGGTGCGGATTTTGCGCGCGACGGCAGCCAGTTCGATCATCTGTTCAAGGATGGCGAGCGCTATCGCGTCGGCACCATCGACGCCGTGGCCATGCACACACCGGGACATACGCCGGCCTGCATGACGCACCTGATCGGCGATGCCGCGTTCGTGGGCGATACGCTCTTCATGCCTGACTACGGCACGGCCCGCTGCGATTTCCCCGGCGGCGATGCACGAACGCTATACCGCTCGATCCAGCGCATTTTTGCCTTGCCCGACGAAACCCGGATATTTCTCTGCCACGACTACAAGACGGCCGATCGCGACGTCTTCGTGCATGAAACCACCGTGGGCGACGAGCGGCGTTCGAACATCCACGTGCGCGAGGGGACGGACGAAGACGCCTTCGTGCACATGCGCAGCACCCGCGATGCAACGCTGTCCATGCCGCGCCTGCTGTTGCCATCCGTGCAGGTGAACATGCGGGCCGGACAGTTTCCGCTGGCCGAGGAGAACGGCACGCGCTACCTGAAGATCCCGCTCGACACGCTGTAGTCGTCGCCGGATGCGAAACGGCACGCCCTCTCTTGGGAGAAGGCGTGCCGCTGATGCATCGAATTGGCTATCAGTGGGTCTGGCGAAGCTGCTTCTCGAACGCCTTCACCTGCTTGTCCGCTTCGTCGCGCGCGATGCCGTAGCGCTCCTGCAGCTTGCCCGAAAGGTACTCGGCGTTGCCTTCGGCAATCTTCAGATCGTCATCGGTGAGCTTGCCCCACTGCTGCTTGATCTGGCCGCTGAGCTGCTTCCAATTCCCCTGAATGGTGTCCTGGTTCATGACTGACCTCGTTGGATGTCGGTAGGTGCCATCTGCATTGGCGACATCGATTCGAGCAGCAGCCGGGTTAAGTGCGCGTCCCGAGGTTGTTGTCGAAAGTGGCGGGGATTCACGCGCGTATGTCGCTCACTGAGACGGCGCTCATGCCGTCTCAACGAAAAAAGGCGCCATCGGAGGCGCCTTTTTCCCGAGACCCTGGCAGTGGCGGATCAGCTGCGCACTTCGAAATCTTCGGACGCCACCTGCTTGCCGTTGAGCGAAATGACCACCTTGTATTTGCCCGTGGGCCAGGCGTTCGGATTCTGCACCTTGAAGGTGGTGATGGCCGGACCGTCGGTGGCGATGGACTCGCTGGTGCTGCTGAACGGTTCGTCCTTGCCGTCGAGATAACTCCACTTGGCGTTCAAGGTGGCGTTGTCGGTGGTGCCGATGGTCGCCACGCTGGCGTAGATGGCCTTTTCCTCGGGCGCGAACTTGCGCTGTTCCTTGCTGATGGCGTGCGCCGCATCCACCTGGCTGCCGATGGTGACGGCGGCAATCTTGATCTCGCCCCCGGTGGCCACGCTGGCGGATTTGGCGGTGGTCTGCACGGGCGCCGGCGCGGTGCTGGTGGGCGATGGGGCGCTCTGCGGCGGGCTGATCGGCGCGGTGGACGGCGGCGCCGGTGCGGCCGGTGCCGGGGCGCTGGTAGCCGGCGACGTGGGCGTGGTGTTGGAGGCTTCGTGGTTCTTGCCGCACGCGCTCAGCACAAGCAGTCCGGCAAGGGTCGCGCAGTACAAAGCCGTTTTACGTGGCTGGATATTCATGACTGACCCCATGGCTGGTGGCGGACAGGCGCCCGGCCGCCATGCAAGCGGTGCCGGGCGCCTGTTCTGCACAAGGCTAGCCCGCAGGGTCTGAAGCTGCGATTACCGCATATCCGTGCGTCGACGCCGCCTTAACGACGATGCCTCTTACTGGCGCGCGCCGCGTGGATTGTCCGGCCGCTCGGTGCCGCTGCTGCGATAGGGATTGATGTCCAGGCCACCGCGACGCGTGTAGCGCGCATACACGCTGAGATGCTCGGGCCGGCAGCGCTGCATCACGTCCACGAAGATGCGTTCCACGCACTGCTCATGGAATTCGTTGTGGTTGCGGAAGGAGACCAGATAACGCAACAAGCCGGCCTGATCGATCGGTGCGCCGCGATAGCGGATCTGCACGCTGCCCCAATCCGGCTGGCCGGTCACCGGGCAATTGGATCGCAGCAGGTTGGAGACCAGCGCTTCCTCGACGACGGGCTGGCTGGTGTCGGCCACCAGATAATCCGCCTGCGGCGGACCGTAGTCGTCGATATCGATGGCCAAGTCGTCGACCAGCGTGCCATCGAGATCGGTGACGGCATGACCGCGTGCCTGCGCATCGGTCAGCGTCACGTCGATGGGGGCACCGGCAGCGGCGGAGAGGTCGCGCGTCAGGGTGGCGATCAGCGCGGCCCGGTCGGTCACGCGTTCCTGCGAAAAGCCGTTGAGATAGAGCTTGAACGACTTGGACTCGATGATATTGGGCGAACCGGCCGGCACGCGGAATTCCGCCAGTGCCACCACCGGCTTGCCGCGCCCATCCAGCCAGGACAGCTCATAGGCGTTCCACACGTCCTCGCCGTGGAACGGCAGGGGCCCGGTCACGCCGATCTCGTCACGCTTGGCCTGGCGCGGGATGGGGAACAGCAGGGAGGCGTCGTAGCGGTCGGCGTAGACGGTGGTCTTGCCGAGCGGGGAATGTTCTGGGGTACTCATGACGCCATTGTACCGCCTCGCGGACGCGGCCCCGGTCCGCTTCGCACGAAGCTGCGCCTTCGCCCATGACCACTGACCCGGTTCATCTGGAGCCCCACTGCCTATATTGTCGGGTTGAGGGGAGCCTTGAGGAAACCATCCGATGAAGAAACTCGTCCTGGGCTGCGCCGTTGCGGCGGGCCTGCTTGCCGCCGGCGTGCTGTGCGGTCCCGTTTTCGCCGATGGCGCCGATGCCGCGTTCGATCCCCAGGCGCTGTTCGCGCCGCTTTCCCTGCCCGACGCGGCCAATGCCTTCCGCGATGGCGCCGGCAAGCCGGGGCCGCTGTTCTGGCAGAACCGCGTGGACTATGCGATCCAGGCCGAGATCGACCCGGCCACGCACACGCTGCGGGGCGATGAAACCATCACCTACACCAATCACAGTCCCGACGCGCTGGACGTGCTGTGGGTGCAGCTGGACCAGAACATCTATCGGCGCGACTCGCGCGGTTCGCTCAGCTCGCCGCGCGCACGCAACGATTTCACCGATGGCTATCAGATCGACGCGGTGGAAGTGGACGGAAAGCCCGTGCATTTCCTCATCGACGACACACGCCTGCGGGTGGACCTGGCGCAGGCGCTGGCCGGTAGCGGCAAGCAGGCGAAGCTGCGCATCCGCTACCACTACACGGTGCCGGGCACCTGGGGCGGCCGCACGGCGGTGACGCCGACCAAGAACGGCGACATCTACGAGATCGCGCAGTGGTTCCCGCGTATGGCCGTCTATGACGACCTGCGCGGTTGGGACACGCAGCCTTATCTCGGCTCGGAGTTCTACCTGGAATACGGCGATATCGATTACGCCGTCACCGTGCCGTGGAATTACCTCGTTGCCGGTTCCGGCGCGCTCACCAACGCCAGCGAGGTGCTGACCGCCACCCAGCAGAAGCGCCTGGCGCAGGCGGCGCAGAGCGACCGCACGGTGATGATCCGTTCGCCGCAGGAAGTGAACGATCCCGCCAGCCGTCCCAAGCAGAGCGGCACGCAGACCTGGCGCTTCCATATGGAGCACACGCGCGACATCGCCTTCGCCGCGTCGCCCGCCTTCGTGTGGGACGCCGCGCGCATCAACCTGCCCGAAGGCAAGCATGCGCTCGCCATGTCGGTGTATCCGGTGGAGGGCGTGGGCAAGGACAAGTGGGATCGTTCGAGCGAATACGTGAAGGGCGCGATCGAGCACTTCTCGTCGAAGTGGTATCCGTATCCGTGGCCGGTGGCGGTGAATCTCGGCGGCCATGGCGCGGGCATGGAATACCCGGGCATCGTGTTCGACGGCTACGACGACAAGGGTCCGATGCTGTTCTGGATCACCGCGCACGAAATCGGCCACACCTGGTTCCCGATGGTGGTGGGCTCCAACGAGCGCCGCAATGCGTTCATGGACGAAGGCTTCAACACCTTCATCGACGTGTATGCCTCGGACGCGTTCAACAAGGGCGAGTTCGCGCCCAAGCGCGACAGCGAATACGCGCCCAAGGGTGGCAACCCGGTCGACGAGATCCTGCCGCTGCTGGCCGATGCCAATGCGCCGACGCTGATGGCGCCGGCCGATTCGGTTGCGGAGAAGTACCGCCACCCGGTGAGCTACTTCAAGGGTGCGCTGGGCCTGGTGCTGTTGCGCGAGCAGATCCTCGGACCGGAGCGTTTCGATCCGGCTTTCCGCAAGTACATCGCCACCTGGGCCTATCACCATCCCACGCCGTCGGATTTCTTCCGCTTCATGAGCAGCGAGGCCGGCGAGGATCTGTCGTGGTGGTGGCGCGGCTGGTACCTCAACAACTGGCAGCTGGACATGGGCATCAGCGCGGCCAGTTATGTCGACAACGATCCGGCCAAGGGCGCGCAGGTGACGTTTGCCAGCAAGCAGAAGCTGGTGATGCCGGCCACGCTGCGCATCGATTACGCCGACGGCAGCCATGAGGACGTGCGCGTGCCGGTGGAGGCATGGCGGCAGAGCGCGACGCCGAAGCTGGCGCTGCATACGAGCAAGAAGATCGCGAAGCTCACGCTGGATCCGGAGCACAAGCTGCCGGATGCGGATCGTGGGAATAACAGCTTTGCGATGCCGTAGTAGCGGCGTGCCTTCCTAGCTCGTCATTCCGGCGGACGCCGGAATCCAGTAGCGTGAGACTCCATAAGGGCCCCGCTACTGGATCCCGGCGTACGCCGGGATGACGCTGTAGGAAGGGAACTGTTGATCGAGACGACACCAAGGCACCGAAACCATGACCATCGCCAAACGCTCGCTTTCGATCACTGTACTTCTCGCACTCGGCTACATCGGCAGTGCGCACTCGGCGCCTGCCGATGCCTCTCGCTGGAAAGCGGAAGCCAACGCCGTCACCGTCACCCGCGACGACTGGGGCATCGCGCACGTGCACGGCAAGACGGACGCCGATGCGGTGTTCGGCATGGCCTATACCCAGGCCGAAGACGACTTCAACCGCATCGAGACGAACTACCTCAATTCGCTGGGCTGGCTGGCCCAGGCCGAGGGTGAGCAGGCGATCTGGTCCGATCTTCGCCAGCAGCTGTGGATCGACCCGGCCGAGCTGAAGCAGCAGTACGCGAAGAGTCCCGCCTGGTTGCGTGAATTGATGAACGCCTGGGCCGACGGCCTCAACTACTACCTCGCGACGCATCCCGCGGTGCATCCGCGCGTGATCGCGCATTTCGAGCCGTGGATGGCGTTGAGTTTCAGCGAGGGCAGCATCGGCGGCGACATCGAACGTGTCTCGTTGAAGGAGCTGCAGGCGTTCTACGGAAAGTCCACCGATACCGTCGCTTTCGTCGACACGCCGTCGAGCTGGGCAGAGCCCACCGGTTCCAACGGCATCGCCATCGCACCGAAACTCACCGCCGATGGCCATGCGCTGTTGCTGATCAATCCGCACACCTCGTTCTTCTTCCGTTCGGAGCTGCAGATGTCGAGCGATGCGGGACTGGATGTCTACGGTGCAGTGACCTGGGGCCAGTTCTTCATCTACCAGGGTTTCAACAGGCACATCGGCTTCATGCATACCTCGACCACCGCCGACGTGGTCGACGAGTTTGCCGAAACCATCGTGCACGACGGCAACAAGCTCGGTTATCGCTACGGCAAGGACGTGCGCGCGGTAAGCACGAAGCCGATCACCGTGCGTTACCGGCAGTCGGATGGATCGATGGCCGAGCGCCGCTTCACCACCTACGCCACGCATCACGGCCCGATCGTGCGCGAAGAGGGTGGCAAGTGGATCGCCACCGCGCTGATGAACAAGCCGCTGGAAGCGCTGGAACAAAGCTGGCTGCGCACCAAGGCGACCGACTTTGCCAGCTTCATGAAGATCGCCGAGCTGAAGGCCAACTCGTCGAACAACACCATCTTTGCCGATGACAAAGGCGAGATCGCATACCTGCATCCGCAATTCATCCCCAAGCGCGACAATCGCTTCGACTACACCAAGCCCGTGGACGGCAGCGACCCCGCCACCGACTGGCAGGGCCTGTTGCCGTTGGATGCCGCACCGCACCTGCTCAATCCCGCCAACGGCTGGATCATGAACACCAACAACTGGCCGTATTCGGCGGCCGGTCCGGACAGTCCCAAGCGCGAGAACTATCCGCGTTACATGGATAGCGTGGGCGAGAATCCGCGCGGCATCCACGCCACCATGGTGCTCACGGACAAGCGCGAATTCACCGTGTCCTCGTTGATCACCGCGGCATTCGATTCGTACCTGCCGGCGTTTGCGCGGCAGATTCCGATCCTGCTGAAGGACTACGACGCGCTGCCCGCGAACGATGCACTGAAGAAGAGACTCGCCGGACCGGTCGCCTTGCTGCGTGGTTGGGACTATCGCTGGGGCATCACGTCCATGCCTACGTCGCTGGCGGTGTTCTGGGGCGATGCGCTGTGGGACGAAGTCGACAAGTCCGACGTGTCCGAGGGTCTCTCCGTCTACGACATCATGGCCGAGCGCGCCGGTCCGCAAGCGCGGATCGAGGCATTGGCCGAAGCGACCCATCGCCTGGAGAAGGACTTCGGCAGCTGGGGCGTGCCGTGGGGCGAGGTCAATCGCTACCAGCGCATCAACGGCGACATCCAGCAGCCGTTCGACGACAGCAAGCCGAGCATCCCGGTGCCGTTCACCTCATCGCGTTGGGGTTCGCTCGCCTCGTTCGGTGCGCATCGCTGGCCGGGCACGCGTCGCTACTACGGCACCAGCGGCAACAGTTTTGTCGCCGTGGTGGAGTTCGGCGACAAGGTGCGCGCACGCGCCATCACCGCAGGCGGCGAAAGCGGGCATGCGGATTCGCCGCACTTCAACGACGAAGCCGAGCGCTATACCACCGGCAATCTGCGCACGGTGTATTTCTGGCCGGAGGATCTGAAGGCGCATGTCGAGCGCAGCTACCATCCGGGCGAGTAAGAGAGAGTTATCCATGATTCGAGACGCATTGCCCGAAGACGCCGAGCCGATCCGCCTGTTTCTCGCCGCCAACGGCTGGGCGCATCGCGTGCAGGATGCGCAGCGGTTTGCGCAGCTGCTGCAACAGTCCCAGCGCACGGCCGTCTGCGTCGACGACGGCACGGTGATCGGATTTGCCCGCGGCATCACGGACGAACTGTCCAACGGTTATCTGTCGATGGTGGTGGTGGCATCCGGGCATCGACGGCAAGGCGTTGGACGCGGGCTGGTGGAGCACGTCACGCGCGGCGGTGCGGATATCACCTGGGTCCTTCGCGCCGGGCGCGATGGTGCGGCCGAATTTTTCGCCGCGCTGGGTTTCGAGCCTTCGCTGGTGGCGATGGAGCGGTGCCGCCGCGGAAGCTGAGCGGCAGCTCATCCGCCTCAAGAGCTTGCGATGCCAGATCGCAAGCAGAACGCCTACACGCACTGTTATGTGAGCTTGCTCACATAAGCGATGCCTGCCCGGGGCGATGAAGGCAATTATTTGCGATTCCTTCACCGATGCCATGGATCAATGGCAGGGTCGCGGATTCGTGCGGCGTGGCGGCGCGAGGGGAGAACGAACGCGCGCCATTTCATGAGTGACCTGCGTGGCTGGCGGCCTTGCTTGCCGTCGGCGCGATGAGCGTCTGCGTCGGATTTTTGGGGTTTCCTGTTTCGTCGATTCGCTGCGCCATGCGCGGCGCGGGTTCGATTTGTCTTCGCGGTGGGCCATGGAGGACTCCCGCAGTCGCGGTAAACATCTACGTCGAAGGCTCGACGCATCGAGGCGCCGGCACGGTGGGATTCCGACAGGACGTCACGGGATCACTTCGACCTAACCTGCATGGGGAGTTCGAAATGGAACGTCATACTCACAAGCGTTGGCTGGTGGTTTCCCTGTTGATGGCATTGTCCGCTTCGGCGTCCGCCGCCGAGTTCGGCACGTCGCCGCCGCCGTCGGCCAACTTCGATGTAAGTCCATTGCAGAACGATCAGAGCTATAGCGGTTTCATCATCACGTACAAGGATGGCAGCACCGAACGCAGCAACGCGGCGATGGCGGTGCAGAACGTGGGCGTGGCGGTGTCGCGCGCAAAGCTGAGCGCAGGCACGCTCGCCGCGCCGCGTGCACTCACGGTGCGATACGAGCGCAGGCTGGCCACCGGTGCGGATCTGGTGCACACCGACCGCGCGCTGTCGGCGAGCGAGGCGGCGACGCTGATCAGGCAGATCGCTGCCGATCCCGCGGTTTCCTTCGTGGAACCGGAGTACCTGCTCAAGCGCGTCGACGGCATTCGTCCGCAGGGCGCGGCCACCTTCACCGTGCCGAACGATCAGTACTACGCGGGCTACCAGTGGGATTACCTGGCGCCCAGCGGCGCGAGCTTCTTCGACAACACGCTCAACGCCAACGTCGCCAACTGGGGCGCCGCCAACATCCAGCAGGCATGGACGCTGGCCGATGGCACGGGTGTGACGATCGCCAGCCTCGATACCGGCGTCACCAATCACCCTGACCTGAATCTCTCGCTGGCCAACGCGGGTTACGACTTCATCACCAGCGCCTCCGTCTCGGGCCGCTCCACCAACGGTCGCGTATCCGGCGGTTGGGACACCGGCGACTGGACCACGGCGAACCAGTGCGGCTCGGGCCAGCCCGCCGAGGCGAGCAGTTGGCACGGCACGCATGTGTTCGGCACGGCGGGTGGCGAGATCACCAACAACAGCACGGGCATGGTGGGTACCGCCTTCAACGCACAGGTGGTGCCGGTGCGCGTGCTGGGGCATTGCGGCGGTTCGAATGCCGACATCGCCGATGCGATTACCTGGGCCTCGGGCGGTAGCGTGTCGGGCGTGCCGGCCAATGCGCATCCGGCCAAGGTGCTCAGCCTGAGCCTGGGTGGATCGGGCACCTGCCCGTCGAGCAGCGTGCTGGGCAAGGCGATCACCGGGGCGATCGGTCGCGGCGCCAGCGTGGTGGTGGCGGCAGGCAACAGCAACGCCAACGCCGCGAACTTCTCGCCGGCCAGCTGCGCCGGTGCCGTGGTGGTGGCTGCCACCGGCGTCACCAGCACGCGTGCGTACTATTCCAACTACGGCTCGATCGTGACGCTGGCTGCTCCCGGTGGCGGTGTGTACAAGAACGACGCCTCGAGCGGCACGCAGGCCACCACCGGCTTCATCTGGTCCACCATCAATGCGGGTACCACCACGCCGACCACGGCCACCTATGGCGGCATGGCCGGCACCTCGCAGGCCACGCCGCACGTGGCGGGCGTGGTGGCGCTGATGCAGAGCTATCGCCTCTCGCTCGGCAAGACCCTGCTGACGCCCGCGAAGGTGACCCAGCTGCTGAAGTCCTCGGCCACCGTGCCGCACGTGACGCCCAGCGGCAGCAAGCCGATCGGTTCGGGCATCGTCAACGCCTATGCCGCCGTGCAGGCGGCCGGCAGCCAGCCCTGATCGACCGCGGGACCGATGTCTCCCGCATCGGTCCCGCTTTCCCATTCGCCTGGCATCGGTCATTCGTCACGGATGACCGGTCCGGGTTTTACGGTAAGGTGGGGGAAGGGGGATATCGCAAGACCGTGGCGCAGGGCGCGGTGTCGGGTATGCCTCCCGACCCCATCTGTCCACGGAGATGCCCATGCGTTTGTCGCCCTTGTTTGCCGCCGTTGCACTGTGTCTTGGCGCGGTTGCCCAGGTCCATGCCGATGACGCAGCGCCGCCCGCGCGTGTCGCCGTGCGCGCCGCCCATCTGGTCGATGTGAAGGACGGCACCGTGCGCGACAACCCGCTGGTGATCATCGAGGGCGAGCGCATCACCGAAGTTCGCTACGACGGACAGGTGCCGGCAGGCGTCAACGTGATCGACCTCGGCAGCGCCACGCTGCTGCCCGGCCTGATCGATTGCCACGTGCATCTCACCGGCGATCCGACCGAAGTGAAGGGCGACTACTACGAGGCGATGCTCAAGCGCAGCTCGTTCGATTCGGCCATCCTCTCGCCCACCTACGCCAAGCGCACGTTGGACGCCGGCTTCACCACGGTGCGCAACCTGGGCGCCGACGATTTCGTCGACGTGGCGCTGCGCAATGCGATCGATCGCGGCGACATTCCCGGCCCGCGCATGCTGGTCTCCGGACCGCCGCTGGGCGCCACCGGCGGCCACGCCGACGGCACCACCGGCTTCTCGCCCTGGATCACGTTTCACGACATCGATGGCGTGGCCGACGGTGTCGACGCCATCCGCCACCGCGTGCGCGAGAACGTGAAGCACGGCGCCGACGTGATCAAGTTCATGGCCAGCGCCGGCGTGCTCAGCATGGAAGCATCGGTCGGCGCGCCGCAGTATTCGCAGGAAGAAATGAATGCCGTGGTCGACGAGGCGCATCGCTGGGGCAAGAAGGTGGCCGCGCATGCGCACGGCGCCGAGGCGATCAAGATGGCCATCCGCGCGGGCGTCGATTCGGTCGAGCACAGCAGCATGATCGACGAGGAAGGCCTGAAGCTGGCCAAGCAGCACGGCACCTACCTGGATTTCGACGTCTACAACGACGACTACATCCTCGCCGAATATGCCAAGAAGGGCTTCCCGGCCAGCACCGTGGAGAAGGAAAAACTGGTGGGCCGCCTGCAGCGCGAGAACTTCCAGCGTGCCGTGAAGGCCGGCGAGAAGATGGCCTTCGGCACCGACGCGGGCGTGTACCCGCACGGCTGGAACGCCAAGCAGTTCGCCGTGATGACCAAGTGGGGCATGACGCCCATGCAGGCCGTCCAGGCGGCCACCGTGAACGCCGCGGATCTGCTCGGCATGACCGGCAAGGTCGGCCAGGTGGCACCGGGTTACTACGCCGACCTGGTGGCGGTGAGCGGCGACCCCATGAAGGATGTTGCGCAACTGGAACACGTCGGCTTCGTGATGAAGGGCGGCGCGGTGGAGAAGAACGAGATCAAGCGCTGAGCACCCCGAAAGCGGCGGCCCGAGCCGCCGCCTTCGCGGGACGTGGATGTTACCCTCGCTAAGCTCGCGCTCTGCTCAAGACCCATCCCTGAGGTGCTCCATGGAAGTCCGTCAGCCGGTTCCCCCGTTCACTGCCGAAACGGCGGCGCAGAAGGTGCGCCTGGCCGAGGACGGCTGGAACACCCGCGACCCCGCCAGGGTCGTGTTGGCTTACTCGCCCGATACCTATTGGCGCAATCGCGCGGAGTTCGTGCATGGTCGCGAGGAGGCCCAGGCCTTCCTCACGCGCAAGTGGAACCGCGAGCTCGACTATCGGTTGATCAAGGAGCTGTGGGCGTTCGAAGGCAATCGCATCGCGGTGCGCTTTGCCTATGAATGGCACGACGACTCGGGCCAGTGGTATCGCAGCTACGGCAACGAGAACTGGCAGTTCGACGCGAACGGCTTGATGACGCATCGGCATGCGTCCATCAACGATCAGCGCATCGACGCATCGGAGCGCAAGTATCATTGGCCGATCGGGCGGCGCCCCGATGATCACCCGGGCCTGAGCGATCTGGGCTTCTGAGTCTTGATGACGCCGCTGCGATGCGGCGTTGGTCACTGAGCGAGGATAGGCGCATGCACGACACCGAGTCAGGCATCGATCTCGACGCCGAACCCAGCGGCGAAGGCTGCGCGGAATGCCTCAAGGCCGGGGGGTGGTGGCTGCATCTTCGCCGCTGCGCGCAATGCGGCCACATCGGTTGCTGCGACAGTTCGCCGAGCCAGCACGCGACCAGGCATTTCCGTGAGACCGGCCATCCGGTCATCGCCAACTTCGAGCCGGACGACGCCTGGTTCTACGACTACCGCAGCAGGCGCGCGTTCGACGGACCTGCGTTGAAGCCGCCGTTGTTCCATCCGCTGGATCAGCCGACGCCGGGTCCGCATGGCAAGGTGCCGCGCGACTGGGAAGATCTGCTGCACTGAGCGTGCGGCCATCCCACTCACCACTGAAGAAGCCACACCATGCCAAGCACGAGCGCGTTGACCAGCGGCATCGACCACGTGGGATTGACCGTGAGCGACATCGAGCTTTCCCGTCGCTTCTTCGTCGAATGCCTGGGCTGGAAGGTGGTGGGTGGAAACCCGGGCTATCCCGCGGTATTCGTCTCCGACGGCACCTCGGTCCTCACCCTGTGGCAGGTCGATCGCACGGATGGCCATGTCGCGTTCGACCGGCGCAAGAATATCGGTCTGCATCACCTCGCCTTGCGCGTGCCATCCGAAGAGGCGCTCGATGCGCTGTTTACGCATGTGGCATCGTGGCCCGGCATCGAGGTGGAGTTTGCGCCCGAACCCGTCGGCAACGCCGGCAACAAGCACTGCTTCGTGCGCGAGCCGGGCGGCACGCGCCTGGAATTGCGTTTCAACGCTGCGGTATAGGTGTCCCCGGACAACAGGAGAATCGCTTTGAACGAATCCACGAATTTTCCTGACGACGAGAACGGCGAAGTGCTGCGGCAGATGGCCGAGCAGGGCGACGATCTGAGCGTGCCGCGCGAGATCGATTTCTCGGTGATCTTTCCTACCGAAGAGGCGGCGCTGAAGTTTGCCGTGCTGCTGTTGAAGAACGGGCAGAAGGTTTCGTTCTCGGAGTACGAAGAGGGTGATGGGTTGCCTTGGCAGGTGCAGGCGCATCCTTATATGGTTCCTTCGCACGAGAACATCTCTGGTTACGAGGAGCTTCTGGGTAGCGAGGCGGAGGTGTTTGGTGGTGAGAATGATGGGTGGGGATGTGAGGTGCAGGAGTAGTTGCTGCTTTGTTTGATGGGCAGGTTGGCTGTTGCTCTTCATCACGGCGGAAGCTGGAGGTGCTTTTCAGCAGCCGAAGGCTGGTTATCCAGTTTCGTCGGTCTTCGATTGTTGCGATTCCGCGACCTGGCTCGCCTGCGGCGGGCTTCCGTCCTCCTGCCGGCGACGCGAAGCTAGTCCCCTTTTCGGGAAGGCCGGGTCACTTTCTCTTGCTTGCCCAAGAGAAAGTAACCAAAGAGAAGGGCCCCCCGGATGACGCGCCTTCCGGGCTTCGCCCTCCAGGTGCGCGGGTGGGTTGCGGGGTTTTTCGACAGGGCATCCTGCCCTGGCGAAAAACTGGCCCGCATCCCTGCGGGCCACCCTTCGGGCTTTCCTCCACCCACCCGCCGCGTCATACGGGGACCCCTGAGAGCCAAGAGCCGAAGCCAAGAGCCAGAGCCGAGAGCCGAAGCCGAGAGCCGAAGCCGAGAGCCAGAGCTGCAGATCTACTGTGGGAGCGCACTTGTGCGCGACAAACCTACGAAGCGGCAACGCCACGGCGCTGCAGTCGCGCGCGAGCGCGCTCCCACAAGGTCGCGGTATCTAGCTTTAACCTGTTATCTCTTGTGGGAGCGCACTTGTGCGCGACAAACCTACGAAGCGATAACGCCACGGCGCTGCAGTCGCGCGCGAGCGCGCTCCCACAGACAAGCGCAGCTCGCTGGCAGAGATGGCTAAGGCCGATGTGAAGCGAAGCCGCTCTTCAGGTCCTCAGCGATACTGGTGCCTTGAGGTATCGGCCGTGAGGCCTGCGAAGGTCGTCCCGTAGAACCTCGCGTCGACCGTTCGGGGCTAGCCCGATGCTGCGAGCTTCTGAGCTCATCCGCGCGATGATGAAAAGCCATCGCCGTCGCCCGCACTTCAGGCGGTGCGAAGGGAAGCTCGCAGTCGGCATGGGCGCTTCCTGCAAGAACGAGAGCAAGGATCGAGGCAGCGAAACGTTGCATGGGGCGACTCCGTGGATGAAGCGCAGGCTCCCATGTGCGACAGATCGCAGCCATCCGTTTCTTGCGCACACCTCATCCACGACGCGGTCGCCGAATGGGAAGCGCGGATGACTGGCAGCAAGCTCCCCACATCGATCTCTCGCGTTTCTCACACGTTGTCCACGGAATCGGTCGCATGGTCGACCCACATGCGGCATGTCCGCAGTCGACTTGCAGGAGCAAACCATGAGTGACGTCATCGACCAACAGGCCAAAGAATCGGCTGAGCCGGCCCAGCGGCAGAAGGGCGGCATCGGCTACGTGTTGCTGTGGATTCTTGGTGTTCCTCTTCCCGTGCTGATCCTGATTGCACTGGTCCGTGGCTGCGCCTGACTACAGGGAGAATCCTCATGGCTACGACTGCCTATAGCAGTACGATCGAAAGCGATCCGTTTGCGCAGATGCGCTGGAGTGCGGTCTTTGCCGGCTGGTTCGTGGCGACCGGCATCGCCATCGTTCTTTACGGTGCCGGCCTCGCGCTCGGTTTCAGCGCATTCGATCCGCACAATGTCCCGGCCGCTGCCAAGGGCGTGGGCATCGGCACGATCATCTGGATGGTGCTTACCTGGGCCGCCTCGCTGTTCGTCGGCGGCCTGTTCGCGAGCTGGTTCGACGGGCGCGCGGACGAAACCATGGGCAGCCTGCATGGCGTCACCGTGTGGGGCGTGGCGATTACCACCAGCGCGCTGTGGTTGGCGCTCACCCTCGGTCAGCTCAGCCACCAGCACAAGCCTGGGCATGACGATGGCGGCGCAATGGCCGCAGTCAGCAACGAGCCCTTGGCGGTACTGCGTACCGATGTGCACCGCACGCTGGCCACACAGCGCGACAGCCGACCGGATGGACAGACGGAAAAGGCCTTGATCGCCGCCCTGTTGGCCGGTCACACCGACACGGCGCGCGCCATCCTGATCGCGCAAACCGAGATGCCTACCGACGTTGCAACCGCTCGGGTCACCACCTGGCTTCCTGTCGTCAATGCGGCCAGCGACCAGATCAAGAACGACGCCGAGCGTGTGAAGCACTACGCCGCCGTCGGCATGCTGGGCCTGTTGCTGAGCGGCATCGCGGGCCTGATCGCCGCCGCGCTCGGCGGTTGGATCGGCGCACGGCAGATTCATCGCGTCTATCACCTGCGCCGCTATGAAGGTCGCCCCTATCGCGACTGACTTGCACGGGTAAATGCAAACGGCAGCGCTCAATGGCGCTGCCGTTTGCCGCTTATCGGTTGAAGCGCTCAAGACGGCGACATGAACAACAAGATCTACGTGGTCGTTAAATCGACGGTCGACGCGTTCAGCGACGACGAGCTGCTGACGCGGGCTGCCGCGCTGTCCTTCTACGCCGCGCTGTCGCTGGCGCCGCTACTGTTGTTGCTGGTGTGGAGCGTCTCGGCCGTGAGGCCGGATTGGGCCGGCGGCGTTACCCAGATGATCTCCACCATCGCCGGCGAACGAGCCGCCTCGGCGATCAATGATGTGCTGGGCGCGGTGCGCAACCGTCCGATGACGGGCAGCGTGGCCGGCTTCGTGAGTGTGGGCATCACGCTGTTCAGCGCGACGGCGGTGTTCGCGCAATTGCAGGGCACCTTGAATCGGGTGTGGCGCGTGAAGCCCGAGCCGGGCGCCGCGATCGGCGCCTGGCTGCGCGCGCGGGCACGGGCGGTGGCGTTGTTGGCGGGAATCGGCTTCCTGCTGGTGATCTTCTTCATCATCGGCACGTTGATACGCGCGCTGATCCCGGAAGAAGGCGCGGTGTGGAACGTGCTGGGTTCCATCAGCGGTTTCGTGGTGCTCTTCATCGCGTTCTGCGCGATGTACAAGGTGCTGCCGGATGCGCGGGTCGACTGGTCCGACGTGACGCTGGGCGCCTTCATCACCGGTACGTTGCTGCAGATCGGCAAGTACGCGATTGGCTTCTATCTGCTGCGCGCCAATGTCGGCAGTGCCTACGGTTCGGCGGCGGGGTTGGTGGTGCTGCTCACCTGGACGTACTACTCGGCCGTGGTGGTGCTCACCGGCGCGTCGTTGACGCGTGCCCTGGCCGACGCATTCGGCAAGCCGATTCGACCCAGCGCCCACGCGGTGCCCATCGAGTAAGGCGACGCAATTGTTGGATAAGCGCTAACCAAACGCATGGCGCGTCTACACATCTTGCGTGTGCGGATTTGACACGCCCGTTATCTGAACGCGTACAACCTGCACCGCGCAGTATCTGGCGGTCTCAGGCGCACTGCGCCTCGAGGCACTCCGTTTCATCGCAGGCACCCGGGAGCAACCATGTCACTCATCCTTCTCATCATCGTACTTGTGCTCGTCATCGGTGCATTGCCGTCCTGGCCGTACAGCCGTGGCTGGGGCTATTACCCCAGCGGTGGCCTGGGCCTCATCCTGCTGATTCTGTTGATCCTGTTGTTGATGGGTCGCATCTAACCGGCAGACCAGCGGCTGGGTGCGAATGACGAACGCAAGCACGACAGCGGGTTCACGCGACACGGACCAGCATGGGCGCTCGTTTCCTCGTTCGCATCCAGCCGAGTTCCGCCGGAGGTAAGACCATGGCTTCGAAAAAGCCCGCGCCCAGCCCTGCAAAAAAAACGCCTCCGTCCGCCGAGCCACCGGCAACCGATCGCGGTACCGGCGATGAGCTGCATGAACACGCTGGTGGCCAGCATCCGGTATTGACCACCAACCAGGGCATTCCCGTATCGGACAACCAGAACTCGCTGCGCGCATCGCCGCGCGGTCCCACGTTGCTCGAAGACTTCGTTCTTCGCGAGAAGATCACCCATTTCGATCATGAGCGCATTCCCGAACGCATCGTGCATGCGCGCGGTACGGCGGCGCACGGCTATTTCGAGCTGAGTAAGTCGCTGGCGGCGTATACCAGAGCCAGGATCCTTACCGAAGTGGGCGTGAAGACGCCCGTGTTCACGCGCTTCTCGACTGTCGCCGGCGGTGCCGGTTCGGTGGACACGCCGCGCGACGTGCGCGGCTTCGCGGTGAAGTTCTATACCAAGGAAGGCAACTGGGATCTGGTGGGCAACAACATCCCGGTGTTCTTCATCCAGGATGCGATGAAATTTCCCGACCTGGTCCATTCGGTGAAGATGGAGCCCGACCGCGCGTTCCCGCAGGCCGGCTCCGCCCACGACACGTTCTGGGATTTCATTTCGCTGATGCCCGAGGCGATGCACATGATCATGTGGGCGATGAGCGATCGCACGATCCCTCGCTCGCTGCGCATGATCGAAGGCTTCGGCGTGCACAGCTTCCGCCTGGTGAACGCCGATGGCACATCCACCTTCGCGAAGTTCCACTGGCGCCCCAAGCTGGGCATCCAGTCCACCGTGTGGGACGAAGCGGTGAAGCTGCAGGCGGCGGACAACGATTTCCACCGGCGCGACCTGTTCGAGGCGATCGAAGGCGGCCACTACCCCGAATGGAACCTGGCCGTGCAGTTGTTTACCGAAGAGGACGCGGCGAAGTTTCCGTTCGACCATCTCGATGCCACCAAGTTGATTCCCGAGGAACTGGTGCCGCTCACGGTGATCGGCCGCATGGTGCTCGATCGCTGGCCGGACAACTTCTTCGCCGAGACCGAGCAGGTGGCCTATTGCCCCGCGAACGTACCACCGGGCATCGACTTCTCGAACGATCCGCTGCTGCAGGGACGCCTGTTCTCGTATCTGGATACGCAGTTGTCGCGCCTGGGCTCGCCCAACTTCAACCAGATCCCGATCAACGCACCCAAGTGTCCGTACGCGAACCTGCAACGCGATGGCCATATGCAGATGCAGGTGCCGAAGGGACGGGTGAACTACGAACCCAGTTCGCTGCAGCCCGATTCGCCCCGCGAGGTGCGCGAGGGTTTTCGCAGCGCCACGGTGGCAGCGGACGACGGTGCCAAGGGGCGCATCCGAGCGGAGAGCTTTGCCGATCACTACAGCCAGGCCCGGCTGTTCTTCCGCAGCCAGAGCAAGCCGGAGCAGGCGCATATCGCCTCCTCGCTCACCTTCGAGTTGTCCAAGGTGGGCACCGCGCACGTGCGCGAAGCCATCGTGGGCCATCTTCGCCATATCGACGCCGATCTCGCGCAGCGCGTGGCCAACGGCCTAGGGCTGGCCGCGCTGCCGCCGGCGCCGCCCGCGGCCGTTGCGCCCATCGATATGCCGCCGTCGCCCGCGTTGCAGATCATCGGCAAGATGAAGGACACGCTGGAGGGACGCGCCGTCGGCATCCTGGTCGATGACGGCTCGGACGTCGCCGCGGTCAAGGCGCTGCGCAAGGCGGCAACGGACGCGGGTGCCACGGTCAAGCTGGTAGCGCCAAGGCTCGGCCTCGCCCTGAGCGACGGCAAGCGGGTGAATGCGGATGGACAGCTCGCCGGGACGCCTTCGACGGTATTCGACGCCGTGGCCATCGTGCTTTCGGAGGAAGCCGGCAAGCGGCTGGCCAGGAACGGTGCCGCGGTGGATTTCGGGCGCGATGCGTTTGGCCATCTCAAGGCGATTGCGGCCGATGCGGGAGGCCAGCAGGTACTCAAGGCGGGCAATGTGGGCAAGGACGCCGGCGTGGTCGACGCGGGCGACGTCAAAGCCTTCATCAAGGCCGCCAAGACACGCCAATGGGATCGCGAGCCGAAGGTGCGGCTGCTTGCGTGATGCAAAGGTCACCGGGCTGGGCGCCGATATCGCGGCGCCCACGTCACCTTTGACTCTCGACGGTTCGACAGCTCGTTCACTGCATGGCACGCAGGATTTCGTACACGCCGCCGCGCTATCCATCGCTTCGGTGCGGCGTGAAGAACGAGGTTCGCGCATGCCGGTCCCATTCACGCTTGGCCAGATTCCCGCAGGAGTGACGACACGCCGCTCCTGGTGCAATGGCGCGTGGGCAGGCCGGCCATTGCGCTGCGTGGTGGCCGTCCCCGCACGCAACGAAGCGGGGCGCATCGGCCGTTGCCTGGATGGACTCGAACGACAGCAGACCTCGCTACCCTTCGGCGTCCTGGTGCTGGTCAACGACAGCAGCGACGACACCTTTGCCGAAGTCGTGGCACGCGGGCGACGTCGCGCCTGCGCACCGCTGATGGTGATCGAGGCCGAACTTCCTGCCGGGCGCTGCGATGCCGGTGCCGCCCGCTGCGTGGCGATGCATCTGGCCAGTCGCTGTCTGCCGTCGGACGACGCTGCGGTGTTCACCACGGATGCGGACAGCCTGCCGCCACCGCATTGGATCGCCTCGTACAGCGTGCTGATCCATGCGGGCTACGATGCGGTGGCCGGCCTCGCGCGTCTTCTGCCGGAAGATATGGCGGACATACCGCGCTCGCTGCTGCAGCGGCGCATGTGCGAAGAGCGCTATGAGGCCTGCCTCGATGCGCTCGAGGCATGGCTCGATCCGGTGGCCCACAATCCCTGGCCGCGTCATTACCAGGCCAGCGGCGCCAATCTCGCCATCAGCGTGGCGGCAATGCGACGCGTGAGCGATTTGTCCTGGCCAGCCTGCGGCGAGGACAAATGGCTGGTGCGCTCGCTCGAAGCGCATGACGGCCGCGTGCGGCATGACACGACGCTGCAGGTGCAGACCTCAGGGCGTCTGTTCGGCCGTGCCCGCGGTGGCATGGCGGACACCATGCGCAAGCGGATACTGGATCCCGAGTCGCCTTGCGATGAGCGTTTGGAAATGCTGGACCGCGCCTACTTTCGCGCGCGCACCCGCCGGTTGTTGCGCGAACTCCACGCAGGGCATCGCCACCGCGAGCATTTGGAAACACTGTCCAGCCGGATTCGAATCACTCCCGGCCTGCTTGCCGAAACCCTGGAAGCGAGTCGCTTCGGGGTGGCCTGGCGCGCCATCGAAAGCTTGTCGCCGCGGCTTGCCAGGCAGCCGATCAAACCGTCACAGCTCGCTGCCCAGTGTGCGCGTGGCGAGTCGTTGCTGGCACGCCTGCGGATTCCGTTCGCGCTGTCCAGCGATCTTTCCGCCGTGACCATGCCATGAACGCCATTCCGTTGAAGCGGGCCGCGCGGCGACGAGATCAGATCGTCGCGATACCCGCAGATCTCGAAGCCACGCTCGATAAGCTGGCGGCGGAAGACGATCGCACCGACAGCGCGCCGATGGATGCACTCAAGTATCTGGTTCGTTGTGGCGCCGCCACCGCGGTATTGCCGGCCGCACTTGGCGGCGCCGAATTTGGCTGGTCGCCGCAGGCGTCGGCCAGCCTTTGCGATTGGTTGCGCCGCATCGGCGGATCGCATCTCTCGCTGGCGCGGCTCTACGAGGGGCACGTCAACGCGTTCCAGCTGATATGGACGTATGGCGACGCGGCACAGCGCGAAGCCGTGTGCCGCTATGTGGCCGAAGGCGGCTGGCTGGGGGTGTGGAATGCACCGCATCCGGGCGGTCCGCTGGCGCTCGCCGATGCGGAACAGGCGTTCGTGCTCGACGGAAGCAAGGCGTACGCCTCGGGTGCGGGCCTGATCAATCGGCCTCTGGTCACGGCGCAGCATGAACGCCTGGGTTATGTGATGGTGTGGCCGTCCTGCGGCTACCAGGTGGGCGCGAAGGACGAGTGGGAGATGCACGGCATGCGTGCGTCGGTGACGCTGCCGGTTCATTACCGTGCCGCGCACGTCGATCCCGTGGAGATCATCGGTGAGGACAACAGCTATCACCGTGAGCCGCACTTCACCGCGGGCGCCTGGCGTTTTCTCGCGGCGCAGCTGGGTGCCGGCGAGCGGCTCGGGAAGTTGGCGGCGCAAGCCCTGGTGCGTGCGGGGCGCGATGGCGATCCGCATCAGCGGGCACGCATGGCGGAGGTGGCGATTGCGCTTGAATCCGCCACGCAGTGGGTCGAGTGCGCCCGGCGCGCCGCTGACGGCGACGGTGCGAGCGAAGAGGCCACCCACACGGTGCGCATGGCTCGGCTGGCGGTGGAACAACAGCTGCTCGCGGTGATCCAACGGGTGCATCGCTCGGTGGGGCTGGCCGCGTTTCGTCGCGACAATCCCATCGAACGCATCGTGCGCGACCTGGAAACCTATCTGCGGCAACCGGTGCCCGATCTCGTGAGAGACAAGGTCGGCGAGCACGTGCTTGCGTCGGCGAGGCGTCCATGACCTACGCCCAAGCCATGCAACAGCTGCCGCTGAGCACGCCGGAGAGCCTGCTGGCGCAACGCAGCCTGATCGTCATCGCGCCCCATCCCGACGACGAGACGCTGGGTTGTGGCGGCCTGCTGGCATGGGCGGCTCGATCCGATCTGCTGCGGCATGTGGTGTTCCTGACCAACGGCGAGGGTTCGCATCCCGACAGCACGCACGACATCGCCACGATCCGGCGTGGCGAGGCGATGCTCGCGGCCGCTCACCTTGGTCTTGGTCCGGCCCATCTCAGTTTCATGGGGCTGCCCGATACCGGGTTGCTCACGCTGGGCGGCGAGCAACGCCTGGGGGCGACGCATTGGCTGCGTTGCCTGGCAGCCGAGCGCAGCCCTTGCCTGATCGTGGTGACCGCCGATACCGATCCCCACTGCGATCACCGCGCCGCCTGCGCGCTGGTGCAGGAATCCGTGCGCGGCCTGCCCGGCGTCGAAGTGATGACCTATCCGATCTGGAGCTGGCTGCTGCTCGATGAGCCCGGGGCGGTGCACGGCCTGCGGATCGACATCACGGCGCAGCGTTCCATCAAGGCGTCCGCGATCGAGGCCTACGCCAGCCAACAGGGCCGTCGCTCGCTCGATGTCGACGGCTTCAAGATACCCGAGGAGTTATTGCGTCATGTCCAATCCGACACCGAAGTTTTCCTCCGCCTCGCAGTATGACCACGAGTTCTTCGAGCGGCTCTACAGCAGCCGCATCGATCCGTGGTCGGTGCTTACCAGCGCCTATGAGCGCGACAAGTATGAGGCGACCCTGCAGGCGCTGGCGCAGCCGCACTACCGGCATGCGCTGGAACTCGGCTGCTCCATCGGGGGGCTGACGCGGCTGCTGGCTGGCCGTTGCGACGCCGTGACCGCGGTCGATACCAGCGCGATGGCTTTGCAGCGCGCGAGGGAACTGTGTCAGGCCTCCAACGTGGACTTCGTGCAGGCGCATCTGCCCGATGGCGACTGGCATGGGCCGTTCGATCTGGTGGTGTTGTCGGAAGTGCTTTACTACTTCTCCATTCCCGCACTGGTGCGCCTGGCGGATCGACTGTCGAAAGTGATCACGCCCAAGACGGAGTTCGTGGTGGTGCACTGGACGGGGGAGACGGATTATCCGCTGACGGGTGACCGGGCGACGGAGTTGTTCCAAAGCTTGATGCGGGCGGAGTTGTGCCTGCGTACGCGGCATCCGAAGTACCGGCTGGAGCGATGGGTCGCTGCCGGTGGAGGCTGCCTGTAGGAGCGCACCCTGTGTGCGACCGCCATGCTGGAATGTATTGCTCCGTAGGATGGTCGCGCACAGGGTGCGCTCCTACACAACAGCCTGCAATTTCGATGCACAGCACTTCTCCCTCTCCCTTACAGGGGCGGGGGTGAGGGGCGGCTGCTCGCGGGAACCTGTGTGCTTTCTGTGGGAGCGCACTTGTGCGCGACAGCCACGCTGGGATGTACCGCCCCGTCGGCTTGTCGCGCACAAGTGCGCTCCCGCATGTCCGTCTCACACCGACTTCAGGCGTTACTCCTGAAAGCTCAGACCGAAGTCTTACGACTTGCCGACGCAGCAGCCGCCGCATCCACGACACGCACCAGATCCACCCGCCCGAACGGTTTGGGCAGCCTCAGCACGGACTTGGCCGAGCCTTCGGGCAGTTCGGCATAACCGGTGGCGAGGATGATCGGCAGGTGGGGCCAGCGTGCCTGCACTTGTTCGATCAGCTGCAGGCCATTCATGACCGGCATGGCGTAGTCGGTGATCATCAGGTCGAAGTAGTTCTTCTGCGACAGCTGATCCAGCGCCTCGCGGGCGGAGTTCGCTTCGACGGTGATGTGGCCCAGGTCGTTGAGCACCGCGCTCATGGTCATCGCAATCAGGGGATCGTCGTCGACGACCAGGATGCTCTGCGCGCCCGAGGCGCTGTTCTCCGGCACCGGCGCCTCCGGTTCGTGCGTGAGCGCGTCCTCCGCGGTCATCGCCATGGGCAGCCACAACTCGGCGGTGGTGCCTCGGCCTGCTTCGCTACGCAACAACAGGCGGCCGCCGGATTGCTCCGCCAGGCCGTGGACCATCGACAAGCCCAGGCCGGTACCCTTGCCGATGCCCTTGGTGGTGAAGAACGGTTCCGTGGCACGTTCGAGCGTGGCCGCGTCCATGCCGTGGCCGTCGTCGGTCACCGAAAGACTCACATAGCCACCCGGCGGCAACGCGCTGCGATGTCCGCTCTGCTCAATGGTTTCGTTCTTGGCGGTGATGATGATGTGGCCGCCCGAGGGCATCGCATCGCGGGCATTCATCACCAGGTTGAGCAGGGCCAGTTCCAGTTGGTTGCCGTCGACCAGGATGTGATGCAAGGCGAGCGGAAACACCGTGTCGATGGTGATGGTGGGCCCCGCCGAACGCTGCAGCAGGCTGCTGATGCCTTGCACGAGCGCTTTCAGGTCGATCGAGGTGGGCTGCAGCTCCTGCTTGCGCGCAAACGCCAGCATGCGTTTGGTCAGTGCCGCGCCGCGGCGCGCGCCGGCCAGGGCGTTGCCCAGCAGATTGAGCGCATGCGGATCGTGCGACAGCCGCACTTCGAGCAGTTCCAGGCTGCCGATCACCGCCATCAGCAGATTGTTGAAGTCATGCGCCACGCCGCCGGTGAGCTGGCCCACGGCTTCGAGCTTCTGCGACTGGAACAATGCCTCGCGCGCATCGGCCAGCGCCGCATCGGCATCGCGCCGCGCGGTGATGTCGCGGGTGACCTTGGCAAAGCCCACGTGGCGGCCGTCGTCGCCGTTGATGCGGTCGATGATGACGTGCGCCCAGAACGACGAGCCGTCCTTGCGGACGCGCCAGCCCTCGGCCTCGAATCGTCCCGTGCTCGCCGCCAATCCCAGGGCGCGTTGCGGCTCCCCGGCGGCGCGGTCTTCCAGCGTGTAGAACGTCGACAGGTGCTTGCCCAGGATCTCCTCGCGCGTGTAGCCCTTGATGCGTTGCGCGCCGGTATTCCAGCTGGTGATGCAGCCGTCGGGATCGAGCATGTAGATGGCGCAGTCGCCCACGCCCTGCAGCAACAGGCGGAATTGCTCCTCGCTGCGGCGCAGGCGGTCTTCGGCCTGCTTGCGTTCGGTAAGGTCGCGCGTGATCGAGGCATAGCCGATGGCGGTGCCGTCCGGCGTCTTCACCAGGTCGAGCACGACGTTGGCCCAGTACTGCGAGCCGTCCTTGCGTACGCGCCAGCCTTCGGTCTCCACGCGGCCTTCGTCGTGGGCGGTGACGAGCGCGGCGGTGGGTTCGTCGGCGGCTAGCGCGTCGTCGGCGTAGAACATGCGAATGTGTTTGCCAAGCACCTCGGCGGCCACGTACCCCGTGCTGCGCTCGCAGCCCACGTTCCAGCTGGCGATGGTGCCGTCCAGATTGATCAGGCAAATGGCGTAGTCGACGACGGAGTCGACCAGCAGCTCGTACCTGTTTATCCCCGTGGTGTTCAAGCGGCCTCTTTGTCGACGGGTCTCTGGGAGCCGCCATTGTCTGTCTACGAAACGTGTAGGGCGCGTCAAAATCGAGGGCACGCCAGGCCGAGACTGCCAGACTGCTGGCAGCCTCGGTCCATGGGACTTCGACGATTCAGACGAGCGAGAACGCCACGTCGATGTTTCCTCGCGTCGCCTTGGAGTAGGGGCAGGTCTGGTGAGCGGCGTCGATGAGCGACTGCGCGACCTCGCGCTCCAGGCCCGGCAGCGAGACGTTCAAGCGCGCCTGCAAGGCGTAGCCATCGTTGCCTTGCACGAGATCGATTTCCGCCGACACGCGGGTGTCGGCCGGCAGGGCTATTTTCTGCGCGCGGGCGGCGAAGCCCATGGCGCCGATGAAGCAGGCCGACCAGCCGGCACCGAACAATTGCTCGGGGTTGCTGCCGGGTTTGCCGGAACCCGGCGGCGACAGCTTGATATCGAGCTGGCCGTCGTCGCTGCGCGACTGGCCATCGCGGCCGCCGGTGGTGGAGGTCTTGCCGGTGTAGAGAACGGTGCGGTCGGACATGGAAGGTTTCCTCGGTCGATGGACGTGGGCGGTGGATCCGCCGGTGTGGCCATGAAACCGCCGCCGCGTATCCCCGATGTGTCGCGCACCCGGCCCAAAGGCATCGAAATGTATGACGGTGCCCACGCGATACATGCGGATACAAAGAGCATCGCTTCGGGGCGCTGACGAGTCCCCGGGGCGGATACAAAGCGATACAAAAAGCCGCTCCGCACGACATCCCCGATACAAAGTGGCTTGCTCTCATAGGCAGCATCCCGGCGCGTGCGCCGTCACCTGTCCCTGGAGTACCCATCCCATGAAAATCCTGCGTCTCCTCGCCGCGGTCGCGGCCTTCAGTGCCGCCCTTGTCGCCGCGTGGCCGGGCGTGTCGGGCATCGCCAGCGCGGAAACGCCGGCCGCGAACAGCACCGCACCCGGTTTCGACGGCGCCACCCGCTGGTTCAACTCGCCGCCGCTCAGCATGCAGTCCTTGCGCGGCAAGGTGGTGCTGGTCGAGTTCTGGACGCGCGAATGCATCAACTGCGTGCACGTGCTGCCGCACACCAAGGCGCTGTACGACCGCTATGCCGCCGATGGCCTGGTCGTGGTCGGCGTGCACACGCCCGAGTACGACGAGGAGCGCGACGCGAGCGCACTCAAGGACGCCATCGGCGCGCTGGACATCAAGTATCCGGTGGCGATGGACAACGACTACCGCATCTGGAACGCCTACGGCAACCGTTTCTGGCCGGCCATCTACCTGATCGACCGCGAGGGCCACGTGGTCTATCGCCATGTCGGCGAAGGCGATTACGATCGCACCGAGGCACGCATCCGCCAGCTGCTCGGCAAAGCGTAAGACCAGGCGATACGGTGCGGAGCATGGGAGGCAGCATGGAACACATCGACCAGATCCTGGTCGTCGACGACGATCACGGGATCCGCACGGGCATCGTGGATTACCTGCGCAAGAACGGCTTGCGCGCCAGCGGAGCCGCCGATGGCCGCGAGATGTTCGCGCAGCTGGACGGCTCGGCGTTCGACCTGGTCGTGCTGGACATCATGATGCCCGGCGACGACGGCCTGGTGCTTTGCCGCACGCTGCGCAGCGGCAAGCACAAGCACCTGCCGGTGGTGTTGCTCACTGCGCGCGACGACGAGACCGACCGCATCATCGGCCTGGAAATGGGCGCGGACGATTACGTCACCAAGCCGTTCTCGCCGCGCGAACTGCTGGCGCGCATCAAGGCGGTGATCCGCCGCACGCGCATGCTGCCGCCCAACCTGCGCGTGACCGAGAGTGCCGACAGCATTGCGTTCGGACGCTGGCGCCTCGATACCACTGCGCGCCATCTGCTCGATGAGCAGGGCACCGTGGTCTCGCTGAGCGGTGCCGAGTTCCGCCTGCTGCGGGTCTTCCTCGACCATCCGCAGCGCGTGCTGTCGCGCGATCAACTGCTCAACCTCACCCAGGGCCGGGATGCGGAACTGTTCGACCGTTCCATCGACCTGCTGGTGAGCCGCCTGCGCCAGCGCCTGCAGGACGGTGCCCGCGACCAGACCTACATCAAGACCGTGCGCAGCGAGGGCTATGTGTTCTCGATGCCGGTGATCCTCAACGGCCAGGATTCATGAGCGACGTGCCCGCCACCACGAAGCGCCGCTGGCTGCCGCGCAGCATGGCGTCGCGGCTGTACCTGATCATCTTCGCCGGGCTGATGCTGGCGCAGGGCCTGTCGTTTGCGCTGCTGTACATGGAACGCATGCAAAGCGCGACGGCGGTGATGTTCAACACGCTGGAACACGACGTGGGCACCTCGGTCGCGGTGATCGACCGCCTGCCGGCCGCGGAACGTTCGCGCTGGCTCAACCGGCTGGAGCGCGACAACTATTTCTACATCCTCGGTTCCGGCGAGCCGGGGCGACAGCTGGCCACCAAACGCTCGGTTTACGTCACCCAGCTGATCGCCAAGGAGCTGGGGCCGGACTTCCAGGTGTACGGCAATACCATTTCGATGTCGCCGGAGCGGTACCAGGTGCATTTCACCCTGCACGACGGCTCGCCGCTCACCTTGCAGGTCACGCCGCACATGAAGCCGCTGGCCTCGTGGCTGCCGTTCGTGTTCATGCTGCAGGTGATCCTGCTGTTGATCTGCACCTGGCTGGCGGTGCGCCTGGCCACGAGTCCGTTGAGCACGCTGGCCGCGGCGGCCGACGCAATGACTCCCACGGCCGATGGTCCGCGCGTATCGCAGGAAGGACCCACCGAGGTGGCGCGTGCAGCGAAGGCGTTCAACACCATGCAGGATCGCATCGCGCGCCATCTGAAGGAGCGCCTGCACATCCTGGCGGCCATCTCGCACGATCTGCAGACACCGATCACACGCATGCGCCTGCGCGTGGAAGCACTGGATGCATCGCCGGAACAGCAGCGCATCATCGACGACCTGCACGAACTCGAACACCTGGTGCGCGAAGGCGTGGCCTACGCGCGCAGCGCGCATGGCGGATCGGAAGCGCCGGTGCGGCTCGACCTGGGCGCCTTCGTGGAAAGCCTGGTGTTCGACTACCAGGACATGGGCCGGCCGGTCACCCTCACCGCCAGCGTGACGGCGACCACGACCGTTCGCGCACAGGCACTGCGCCGCGTGCTGGCCAACCTGATCGACAACGCCATCAAGTACGGCGGCGGGGCCGAAGTCGAGGTGCTGCGCACGATGTCCGACACGCTCAGCGTGACCGTATCCGACCGTGGTCCCGGCATTCCCGAGGATGAGTGGGAGCAGGTGCTGCAGCCGTTCTATCGGCGGGAATCGTCACGCAACCGCGACACCGGCGGCGCGGGGCTCGGGTTGGCGATTGCCTCGCAGCTGATCGTTTCCATCGGCGGCGAGCTGCGCCTGGCCCATCGCGAAGGCGGCGGCCTGCAGGCGATCATCACCTTGCCCTGAACAGGCACGATCAGCGGATGAAAACTTTGTCAGGCTCTACACATGGGACGCGATATCCAGAAACCGCCGGACGATGGATGCAGTGACGGCCATGGCGGACTTCACCGCGCATTCCGTCCCAGGTCGTATGGCAGCCTTGGTATAGATTCTGGAGTGACATGACGCATGGCTGAAATCGTCGCCGCCGACAACATGCAGCTGGACCCCTCGTCAGGCGGCGGCTTGGATACCTTGATGCGCGATCTGGATTGGTCGCAATCGCCGCTCGGCTTGCCCGACACCTGGTCATCCAGCCTGCGCACCACGGTGGGGATGTTGCTGGCTGCGCGGGCACAGGTCGTGTTGTTCTGGGGCGTGCATTTCGTCGCGCTCTACAACGACGCGTACGCTCCGACCATCGGCGACAAACACCCTCGCGCCCTGGGTCGGCCCGCCTGTGAGAACTGGGCCGAACTATGGGACGACCTGGAGCCGTTGCTCAAAGGCGTGCGCGAAACCGGACGCACCTTTGCCGCATCCGATCGCCCGTTCTATATCGAACGCCACGGCTACGGCGAGACCGCCTACTTCGACGTCTCCTATTCCGCCGTGCCGGAGGCGGACGGTTCCGTGGGCGGCGTGCTTTGCATCGTCTCCGAGACCACGCGTCGCGTGGTGAGTGCGCGCAGGCAGGCATCGTTGCTGCAGCTGGAAGACTCGTTGCGCAGTATCACGGATGCACCGGCGGCAAGGCAGTTCGCGGTCGATCTGTTGCGCCAGGAGCTGGGTGCCGACACCGTGCGCTATGCCGACCAGCCGTCGCCGGGCGAGACGCTGGCGGTTGACGACGATGCCCCGTCGGCGGCCGATGCCTGCGTGCTGGCCATTCCCGTCTCGCGTAACAACCAGCAGGTGGGCGCGTTCGTCGTGCAATATCCGGCGACCCGGCGCTGGGACGACGAAGACCGCCAGTTCGCACGCTCGGTAGCCGAGCGCACCTGGTCCGCGTCCGAGCGCGCGCGTGCCGAGGACGAACTGCACCTGCTCAATCGCGAACTCGGCGAGCGCGTGGCGCAGGTGGTGGCGCAGCGCGAAGCAGCGCTGGCGCGCGTGCATGAGATGCAGAAGCTGGAAACCATCGGCCAGCTCACCGGTGGCGTGGCGCACGACTTCAACAACCTGCTCACGCCGATTGTCGGTGCGCTCGACATGGTCGCCCGCCTGCACGAAGACGACGAGCGGACACGCAAGCTGACCGGCGCCGGCCTGCAGGCGGCCGAGCGCGCGCGCACGCTGGTGCAACGGCTGCTGGCCTTTGCGCGGCGCCAGCATCTGCAGGCGCGGCCGGTCAACGTGAGGCAGCTCGTGAACGGCATGGAAGACCTGCTGACGCGCTCGCTCGGCCCGCAGGTCGTCTTGAAGATCGAAGGCGAGGCGAGCTTGCCGCCTGCGATGATGGACCCGAACCAGTTCGAACTGGCGTTGTTGAATCTCGCGGTGAACGCGCGCGACGCGATGCCCGGCGGTGGCACGCTGACCATCGCCGTAGGCCAGGAAAGCATGACGCACCATGCGCGCCTGCCCGAAGGACGCTATATCCGTTTGTCCGTGTCCGATACGGGATCGGGGATGGACGAGGTCACCATCAAGCGTGCGGTCGAACCGTTCTTCACCACCAAGGCCAAGGGGCAGGGTACTGGCCTGGGCCTGTCGATGGTGCATGGCCTGGCCGCGCAGTCGGGTGGCGACTTCGCGCTGTCCAGCGTGCACGGCCGCGGAACCACCGCCACGCTGTGGCTACCGGCGTCGACCGAAAGCCTGGATGACGGCGCGACGCAGGCGGTCGGCAAGGCGCCGCTGCGACGCGGGCAAGGCGCGGCGGTGCTGCTGGTGGACGACGAGGAACTCGTGCGCTCCGGCACGGCGGAGATGCTGATCGATGCCGGCTACGTCGTGCGCCAGGCATCGTCCGGCCATCAGGCGCTCGCCTTGCTGCGTGACGGCCTGGACGTGGCCATCCTGATCACCGACTACGCCATGCCGGGCATGACCGGCGCACAACTCGCGAGCGAAGCGGCCCAATTGCGCCCGGCACTGCCGGTGCTGGTGATTACCGGCTTCGCGTCGCTCAACGATCACACCGTGGTCGACTTGCCGCGCCTGTCCAAACCGTTTCGCCAGGTCGAGCTGGCCGACGTTCTCGCCGACTTGCTCGAGAAGAGCCCACCGCACTGACGTTCCGCAGATTGCTGCTTCGTCGTCTGGCGAAGGGCAGGCGCCATGACGAAAAGCCCGGCAGCTGCCGGGCTTTTCTCAAACACGGAGTGCCATGTCGACTCAGTAGCCGTCCTGATAGTCACCCTGGTAGCCATCGTTGGGCTGCTCATAGATGACTTGCCCGTCGACCGGCTGCTGTTGCTGATAGACCACCGTCCCGGGTTGGCGATAGACCACGCTCGGCGCCTGTGCCTGCGGGTAATAGACCGGGGCCGGTTGATAGTAGGTCGGCGGCGGCGCCACGGCCTGTTGCACGATGCTCGCCACCGCAGCCACCGCGATGGCCCCGGCAATCCAGTTGCCGGCATTGTTGTGTCCGCCGCGGTAACGGTCGTCCCGATGCCAGTTGCCATGATCGCGGTAGCCGTAGCCGCGATTGCCATAGCCGCGGTCATGACCGCGGTCGTAACCCCGGCGATCGCCGTTGCCATGGCCCCAGCCATCGCGTGCGGACGCAGCCATCGGTGCAGCAACGGTCGCGGCGACCGCCAGGCCAAACACGACACGTTGAGCAAGGGCGAACTTCTTCATGGCGTACTCCGTTGAACTGGAGTCGATGCTCGGGTCGCGGGGCTTAATGAGTACTGAAATTTCCTGCGATCCGTCCGGCAGTCAACATTCGGTTGCCTGCCGTTGTGCTTATCGCTAGGAAATCGTTACGCAGCGACGAAAGAAGCCCTCAAGGGCACAGCAACGGAATGGAGACGCGCACGCGCAATCCCCGCCCGAACGGCGAGTCGAGCAATTCGATGGTGGCGCGGTGCAGGCTGGCGGCGCGGGCCACGATCGAAAGGCCCAGGCCGTAGCCTTCGCCGCGGCTGCCGGCTTCGCGATGGAAGCGGGCGAATACCGCATGGCGCCGTTCGAGCGGGATGCCGGGCCCGTTGTCGATCACTTCGAGCGTGGCTTCCTGCTGATTTCTCGCCACGGCGAGCTGGATGCGTCCACCGGCGGATACCTGGCGCAGCGAGTTCTCCAACAGGTTGCGCAGCAAGGCCACCAGTGCCGGTGCGTAGCCCTGCACCACCACGCGGCTGTCCTGCAGCACGAAACCCAATTCCACGCCGCGGCGCTGGAGACTGGGCGCCAGCTCCTTGACCACGCCGCCGGCCAGATCGATCAGGTCCACCGCTTCGAACGGGCTGGACGCCGCACCTGCCTCGAGCTTGGCCAGCGCGAGCAATTGTTCGATGCGACGGCCGAGCGTGGCGACGCTGCCGTGCGCACCGGCGAGACTGTCCTGGATCTCGTCGGGATCGACGGTCTCCATGGCGCTCTCCAGGTTGAGCAGGATCGACGCCAGCGGCGTGCGCAGTTCGTGCGCCACGTCGGCGCTGAAGCGGCGCTCGCGTTCCAAAGCATCTTCCTGGCGGTCGAGCTGTTCGTTGAGTGCATTGAGCACCGGGCGAAGCTCGCTGGGCGCATCCGACAGCACGATGCGTGCGCGGCTGCCGGGCTCGCGCGCGGACAGCGCCGTGGTCAAGCTGGCCAGGGGGCGCAGCCCACGACCCACGGCCCAGCCGACCAGCAACGCCAGCACGGGCAGGCCGAACAGGAACGGCAGGCCGTGATCCAGCCACAGCGTGTGCACGATGTCCTCGCGACTGTCGTAACGGTCGGCGACGCGGATCACGTAAGCGCTGTTCGGATCGACGTAGTTGAACACGCGCCACACGTGATGTTGCTTCTTCAGATCGTGATAGGCAGAGCGATCGTCCGGCGTCGCCGGCAGGGTCATCAGGTTGATCGTGCCCAGCACCAGCTTGCCCTGGCGGTCGAACACCTGGAAGCCCACTTCCGATTCGTGCGTGGCCACCTGGCCCTGCGCGGCCAGCACGCCTTTCTTCTGCACGGGAACCAGCAGGCCCTCGTGGCCGGCAAAGGTCTGGATACCGGCCTGCTGGATCAGCGTGGCGATGGTGTGCGCCGCTTCGGCCAGTCGCGCATCGGACAGCACCGCCATCTCGGAGCTGGTGCGGCGAAAGCTGTAGAACGCCAGCGGCAGCAGGAACAGCAGCAACAGCGCGATGATCATCCAGCGCAAACGGCCGCGCAGGCTGGTGGGTTTCACCGCGGGTCCCGCGGAATCATGTAGCCGAACGCGCGCACGTTCTGGATGGTCTCGAAGCTCAGTTTGCGGCGCAGCGAATGCACCAGCACATCGAGCGCGCCGTCGGTCACCTGGCGCTCGCTGCCGTAGAGCGAACTCTCCAGCGTGTCGCGGCGCACGACCCGGCCGCTGCGTTCCATCAAGGTCTGCAACAGCGACATCTCGCGGCGGGTCAGATCCACCCTGTCGCCGCGAAAGGTGACTTCCAGCGTGCCCAGGTCCAGGCACAGCGCACCGGCCTCGATGCGGTTGGCAGCCAGGCCCTGCATGCGGCGGGTGAGCGAACGGATGCGCGCGCCCAGTTCATCGAGATGGAACGGCTTGGTGAGGTAGTCGTCGGCACCGGCATCGAGACCATGCACGCGCGCTTGCACCGCATCGCGCGCGGTGAGGATCAGTACGGGTGTGCGAATGCCGTTGCGGCGTGCCTCGGTCAGTATGTCCAGGCCGTCCTTGCCCGGCAGGCCAAGGTCGAGCAGCACGAGATCGGCCGTCTGTTCCTGCATCGCGGCAACGGCCTCGGTGCCGTCGGTGATCCACGTCACCGTGTACGACAAGCGGTCGAGCACGCGCTGGATGGCCGCGCCCAGTTCCAGATCGTCTTCCACCAGGATGATGTGCATCACGTCCTCTCGCTACGAGAACGGCGGGCCGAGGGGCCCGCCGGGTCAGCGTCCGATTGTCTTACCGTTTTGTTACCGTCCTGGGTAAAGCTGCCCATCCCTGGGCAATCGCACTTGCCTGCGGGCCATGCGGAGCCCGCGGACAGGTACTAGGGGGCCTTGGAAGGGCTGGACACCAGGCCGGCGGCACGCAATTCCTCGCGGGCGGCCGCGAGATCGTGCTGCAGGGCCGGCGAAGCGAGCATGTCGGTCGCCAGTGCCTGGCCGAACTGACGGCCCGCATAGATGTCCTGCAGCGTGTGCACGCCCTTCACTACGCGGCGCCAGCCGATATCGCGTGCGTGCTGCATCAGCGCATCGGCGTCCTGCGGAAACAGTTGCGCGAGCAGGATGGCGTCGACCGTGGCGCGGCTGGAATGACCGCTGGGGTAGCCGAAGCTCTTCTTCGCCAACGCCTCGGGATGCATCGCGCAGTCCGATGCCGGCGGGCAGGGGCGCACGCGCTTCCAGTGGTTCTTGGACAGATCCACCGCTTCCTTCGTCTCGTGCTCGGCTTCCTTGAACAGCGCGGCCACGTGGGGAAGCTTGTCCGCACGGAAGTCCGTGCCGATTACCGGGGCAAAGTCGAACGCATTGAACTTCTCCTCCTGTTTCGCCTGGGCGAAATCGGCCGAAGAGCGCGCGGCGAACGCGCGATCGGTGGTGGCGCGGTCGGCCTGGTCTTCCGCGGTGCCCGGTGGGCTCGGTGGGGGCAGGGCAGACATCACGGCATCGACCTGCGCGTCGCTGAGGTACGCATTCGCATGCGAGTCCTTGGCAGCAGCCAGGGACGGCGCGATCAACAGCAGTGCAAGGAGGGTGCGCTTGAACATCATGCTGATCTCCTCCGTCACAGGGCCAGCGACACGGAAGCGAACCAGCTGCGGCCCGGCAGCACGTAGTACGAGCCCACGTTGCCGCTCACCGAGTTGATCACCAGGTTGTGCGCATCGAATAGGTTGTCCACCTGCAGGCGCAACTTGTAGCTCTTGATCACCGAGCCGGTGAGGTTCTGGCCGTAGCCCACGCTCATCGCCGCCTGCCAGTAACCGCCGGTGCCGATGGTCGAGGTCACCGACGAGGCGACGTCCGGATTGAAGCTGGAGTTGTACGCCTTCTGGCTGCCCGAGTACTTGTCGTAGAGCGAGGCGAAGAAGCCGTCGTTCTCATACATCACGCCCAGCGCGGCGGTGCGGTCCGGCACGTTGGGGATGTCGAGCTTGGAGCCCTTGAACGTCGCATCCTGCAGCGAGCCGTTGGCGAACACGCTGGTGCCCGAACCCACGTAGTAGGTGAGCTCGCCTTCGATACCCTTGATGTACGCACCCTTGGCCAGGTAGTACACCGCATCGGTGGTGCCGGGCACGGTGGTGGAGAACTGGTAGTTCTTGAAGTTGATGAAGTACACGTCGGCATCGGCATTGAAGCGCTCGGTCTTGTAGACCGTGCCGAACTGGTAGTTCATGGTCTGCTCGGGTTTGGTGTTGTCGAGCGCCGGATTGGGCACGTAGAACTCGTTGAGGTTCGGCGTGAGCATGCCCTGCGCCGCGGTGGCGTAGATGCTCCAGTCATCGCGCAGCAGATAGTTCGCGGTGAGGTAGCCCAGCGTCTTGTCCCAAGTCTGGCTGTAATACAGCGGCGTCTTGGTGGTCTGGTTGATCGGCGCCTCGATGTCGCGGCTGACGTTGAAGTACTTCACGCCCGGCGTGATGCTCAGGCCGTCGGACGCGTACCACTCATACTCGGCGTAGAGCTGGCCGGTATGCAGCTGGTCCTTCATCGTGTACTTGTACGGCCCGCTGTACACGCCCTTGCTGTTGAACGTGCCGAACGTCGACGCGCCCGGCTTCACGTCGATGGCGCCGTCGCGGCCGTAGTCGATGGCGATGCTGCTGCGCTCGTTGTTGGTGTACTCGTACCAGCCGCCGGTGCGGAACTGGCCATGGTCGTCCGCATGCACCAGCTGGAACACATCGCCCCAGGCGCGGTAGTTGTTGATCTTCACGTAGCCGCCCATGTTGGTGGGCGATGCCTTGGTGCCCACGTAAGGGCTCTCATGGCTGGTGTTGTCGTAGGCGTAGGTATAGACCTTGTTGTCCAGCGACCAGGTGTCCGACAGCAGGCTGTGGACGCCGAGGTATTCCAGGTCGGTCTGCTTGGTCTGGAAGTTGTAGCAGGCGCAGTTGGTACTGGTGGGATCGTTGTTGAGGCCGAAGTTGCGGCCCAGCTGGTCGATCTGCTGCAGCGTCAACGAGCTGAGGTTCGGGTTGTTGAAGCGGATGTAGTTGTAGTTGCTGAGGAAGGTGATCTCGGTGTTGGAGCCCACCGGCTGCACGTACTTGATATAGCCCGTCTTGCGCGAGGTGTCGCCGTCGGTCTTGGCCGTATCGGTGCTGATGTACTGCGCGCTGGCGATCAGCTTGCCGCCGTCGAGGTCGTCGAGCTTGCCCGTGTTGAGTTCCAGGTGGGTCAGCGAGGTGTCGTAGCTGCCGAAACTCTGCGTCGGGATGAACGAGAACGAATCGGTCGGGTCCTTCGAACTCAGCGCCACGGTGCCGCCGAACGTCGCCTCGCCGATCGTGCTGGCGCTGCCGGGGCCGCGGTCCACCACCACCTGGCCGATCATCTTGGCCGGGAAGTAACTGCTGGTGTGATGGCTGAAATCGTTGGTGTCGCCAAACGGAATGCCGTCGTAGGTGACGTTGTAGGAGTTGTCGTTGAAGCCGCGCAACGTCATCTGCTTGGATTCGCCCAGACCCGGGCCAGCCGTGCTGACATTGGTCACGCCCGGCGCAATGGCGGCAATCGCCGCGTAATCGGCGGTGGGCGCCACATGGTTGCTGATCCAGTCCAGCCCGATCACCGACTGCGGCTGGGTGATGTTGAGGTCGGCCTGCGCGGGCGCCTGGGTGATGGCCGAGGTGGCAGCCGAGCCCTGCACTTCGACTTCTTCCAGTTCCTTCGGCGCCTTCAGTGCGCTGGCGCCGGGCTTGGACGACGCATCGGCTGGGGTGCTGGCCGCCGTATCGGCATCGGTGGCATGCGCGGGCTGGCTCAGCGACAGGCTGACCAGCAAGGCCAGCGCGATCGCACCGGAAATAGGACGCAGGACAAGCTGCGGCGCGTCGCAGCGCCGACGGAAAGAGGAAGACATGGCGGCCCGAGTAGTGGCTGGATTCAGGGCACTAGCGTGGGTTCGCCGTTTGACAGTTCTGTTGCACAGGGGTGATGCGCAGCGGCGGTTTGCTTAGCGCGGACTTAGACAGGCCCAGGAAGGCCTCGCCAACGCGACGGGCGCGAGTACCTACCAGTTAATGCGCATACCCAGGTTTCCGTTGACAGCCTTCACGCCTTCGTTGAAACCTTTGTCGTAGCTGATCGTGGCGTACAGCGACGCGCTCTTGCTCAATTGCGTGCTCAGACCCGTCCCCAATTCCCACCAGCTGCCGCCCAGATCAGAGTGGAATGGAACATCGCCGGTCTGCGAGGAAAACGCGGTCACCGCATCCGCCTTGAACTCATGCCAGATGTTGGCGAAGAACCAGCCCGACAGCAGCCGGGGCTTGCCCGCCTGATCCCACGCCCAGGTATGCGATGCCCGGCCGCCCACGCGCGCGGCAAGCGAATCGCTGTCGCGGAACTGCACACGCGCCGAGCTATCGGTGGCGTTGTCGAGCTGCAGCGACTGATAGATCAGCTGGCTCTGCGGCTCCAGCGACCAGCCGTTGGCAAAGGCGAACGGGTAGCCGCCCTCCAGCGACAACGTCGTGGCAAATCCCTGCGTGGAAAGACTCCGCTGTTCGTTCGAGGTGGACTTGGCGTCGTACCAGGTGCCTTGAACCACACCGTCGAGATACCAGTCCTTCGCGCCAAAGCGCGTCCAGTAGACGCCGACCGAGGTCGCATCAAAACGGTCGTTGCCCGCCGAAGTGTCGTCGTAGTTGGTCACGCCGCCATGACCATGACCCACCGAGGCAAGCACGCCGGCAAAGTCGCGGGCACCGCCGTCGCGTTCATCGCGATAGAGATCCAGGCCGGCTTGCACCGCGACCATGTTGTCGTCGAACGAGGGGCCGTCGCGATAGATGCCGCCGCTCTTCGCATCCCATTGGCCATCCTGGCCGATCACGCGCGCCCACACGCCGCTGGCGCCGAAGCCGTCGCCCGACATATCGCGCAGCTGCGCTTCCTCGCCCACGCGTTCGTGCAGGGTGCCGATCAACGCCTTGCCGTAGTTGAGCGCCATCGAGGGCAGCGCGGTATACAACGAGACTTCCGGCCGGTAGTAGGCCACATAGGGTCGCGTCGCTGCCGGCGTACCGGGCGCGGGGATGGTGATGCCCAGGGCATCGAGCACATCGGTGGGAGGCGTCGGGTCTTCCGAGCGCAGGTACCAGGATTCCGGCGAGGAGGTGTCACGCGATCCCTTGAACAGCGCGTACTGATACGGGCCCGCCTCGAGCGGCGTGCTGAGTTCGAACGCATCCGGCGTGGTGGCGGCCTGGCCGGAGGCGGCCACCACCAGGATGCCATTGCCGGGCGTTGCGGCGCCCTGGCCGCCGACATTGCTGACGTTGATCACCGTATGTCCGCTGGTAACACCCTTGCTGACCACCAGCAGATCCGAGTTGGATGCGTCATCGCCCAGCACGGTGTTCATGGCAATACGCGAATTGCCATGACCGACCAGATTGCCGACGAACAAACTATTGCCCACGCCTGCGCCCGCCAGCTGGATCAGGTTGTTGTTGGTCAGCGTGCCGTTGATGGCGAAGTCGCCCTTGCTGCCGCCCTGGAACAACGGCACGGCATCGGCAACGGCGATGGTGCCGTCGTTGTTCACGGGGCCACCCGAGCCGTCGTAGTTGCCGATCATGCCGTAGCCGCCCAGGGTGGCGCCGTTGGCCACGTTCACCGCACCGCCGCCGCCAATCGCCGCGGTGCTGATCGGCACATTGCCCACCGCCAGCGTGCCGGCATTGACCATGGTCGTGCCGCTGTAGGTGTTGAGCGCGGTGAGTACGGTGGCGCCGGTGCCGTTCTGCTGCACGGCGCCGATCGGATCGGGCGTGGTGGTGGTCCAGTCGCTGATCACGCCGTTGAAGGTAACCGTGTCCGAGCGGTTGAAGATCAGCGTGCCGCCGTCCTGCACGTCGCCCACGATGCTGCCGCTGGTGCCGCCGTTACCCAGTTGCAGTGCGCCGTTGGCGATCACCGTGCCGCCGGTATAGCTGTGGTTGCCGGTGAAGATCGTGGTGCCGCTGCCGAGCTGCTTCACGCTGCCGCTGCCGGAAATCACGCCAGGGATGGTGACCGTGTCCGAGCGATCGAAAATCAGGCGTCCGTTGTCCGTCACGTCACCCAGGATGCTTCCGCTGGTGCCGCCATTGCCGAGCTGCAACGCACCGGCCTGGATCGTGGTGCCGCCGCTGTAGAGGTTGTCGGCCGTGAGGATGGTGGTGCCCGTGCCTTGCTGCGCCACGCTGCCGGTGCCGGAGATCGTGCCGTCGAACGTCGACGCATCGCTGCGGTTGAACACCAGCGCTGCGTTGTCGGTCACGTCGCCGACGATGCTGCCACTGCTCCCGCCATTGCCCAGCTGCAGCGTTCCGGCGCTGATGGTGGTGCCGCCGCTGTAGTTGCTGTTGCCGGTGAGAACGGTGACGCCCGTGCCTTGCTGGGTCACCGATCCGGTGCCCGAGATCGTGCCGGCAAACGTCGAAGTGTCGCTGCGATCGAACACCAGCGATCCATTGTCGGTTACATCGCCCGCAATGCTTCCGCCGCTGCCGCCATCGCCCAGTTGCAGTGTTCCGGCCGCAATCGTGGTGCCGCCGGTATAGGTGTTGGCGCCCGTGAGCGCCATGCTGCCGGCGCCCGTCTTCACCAGCGCACCGCTTCCGGCGATCACACCGCCAAACGACGTGGAGCTGCCCAGTCCACCGGTGGTGAGCGTTCCCGCGCCCAATGTCACGCTGCCCGCACCGGCGAGACTGCCAATGGTCTGGTCGGCGTTGCCCAGGTCGAGCGTGGCGCCGCTGTTCACGCTGAAAGCGCTAGCGGGTGCCAACATGTTGGCGCCGCCCGCCTGCAGCGTGCCGCTGGCGACCGTGGTGGCGCCCGTATAGGTGCTCGCACCGTTCAGCAGCAGCGTGCCGTCGCCTGCCTGCGTCAGCGTGCCACTGCCCAGGATCGGCGCAGCGATGGCGAGGTTGTTGGGGCTGTCGAACACCAGCGCGCCGTTGTCGGTGATCTGGCCGGCGATGCTCAGCGCGGGCGTGGCGAAGGTCGCGGTGGTGCCTGCATCCAGCGAGAGATTGGTGAGCGCGTAGTTCGCTGCGGAGAACGTCACGTTGGCGGCGTTGCGCAGAGCCACGAATTGCCAGTTCGGTATCGCATTGGCGAACGCCGTCGAGGTGAAGCCGTCGAAGGCCAGTGTGTTGTTGCTGCCGCCGGTACCGCCATCGATCGATCCGCCGGTGCTGGAGCCGGCCTGCAGTATGACGGTGTTGTTGGACTGTCCCGCGCCGAACAGGATCGCGCCGCGGCTGCCGCTCAGGCTGCCGGCATTGGTCACCGTGATGCCGTTGGCGTTGGGTCCGTTCGCGTAGAAGCCATAGGCGTTGTCGCTGGAAACGCTCGCGCCCGCCGCGTTGGTGAAGCTGCCGGGCCCGGCCATTTCCACGCCATTGCCGGCGATGGCGATGCTTGGGCCGGTGCCGATGGTGGCGTAGGCACCATGTGCGGCGACGATGCCGTAGTTGAGGATGGTGCTGGCCACCACGCTCTCCGAACGTATGCCTGCCGAGGACGAACGCGTGCTGGCACCGGAGATCGAGCCGAAGGTATCGATGCGTCCGCGATTGATCAGCGTGTTGCCCGCCGTGCGGTTGGCCGTGCGCGCGAACATACCCACCGAATTGCTGCCGGTGGTCCGGATGCTGCCGTCGTTCTCCAGCGTATTGCCGTAACCCACCGTGGTGCTCGATGCGTTGTTCGGGTCGCCCGCCCATATGCCGTAGGCGTTGATGAAGGTCGTGCTGATGGCGCCCGCATTGCTCACGCTGCTGTTGTTGCCGACCTGGATGGCGGCACCCGTGGTGGAGACGCCGGCACCGGCGTTCACGATCACCTTGGCTCCGCTGGATGGAATGACCAACGTTCCGGTTCCCACCGTGATCGCGTTGATGCTGCGGGTGAAGGGGTTGGGCGCGCTGCCATCGCACAACACGGTCAGGCCATCGGATTGCAATACGCAATTGGCGAAGACCGGTGATGACAGCGCAGTCATCACACAGGCGAAAAGCAATCGAGGGGAAGGAAGCGGAAGAAGGTGTCGAGGCGCGCCGTAAAGGCTGGAGTTTGCCGATGGAGCCGGTGCTCGCTGCGTGCGTTTGCTCATGTCCCCGTCCTGGGGTGCCAGACTAGACGGGGACCTTCAGTAGCACTGCGCCGGTGACTTGTTCGTGAAGTCGCGCAAGATCATTCGCTGCATTCGCGGGTGATCTGCAGTGCGCAAACGAGTGGCGTGTGGTCCAAGTGCTCAGTTCACGATATCGCTCTTGCTCGCACGCAACCGGCTACTTCACCGGCTCGCCGAGCGGCTTGCCCTTGTCGACGATCCATGTCGACAGCGCCACGCCACCGTCGCTGCCCGGCGCCGCAGCGAGGCTGTGCACCGCGCCGCGCGGATTGAAGAAGTGATCGCCCGCCTTCAACACCTGGTCGGGTTTGCCGCGCGTCTTGAGCACGAGATTGCCCTTCAGCACATAACCCGATTCGTCGCCGTTGTGCACGTGCCAACCCACCGCGCCACCCGCGGGAACGTCGGCGGTACCGAGCACGATCTCCGTGCCCGGCACGCCGCTTTGTTCGTGCTGGTCGAGGATGGTGCGCTTGGCCTGCGGTGCATTGGCGGCGGGTGCATCCTGTGCGGCGATGGGGCTGCTCGCACCAGCCGCCGCAAGCAGGGCGGCGATCAACACGGGACGGAGTGACATGTCGGCATCCTCGGCGCTGGCGGAAAGGCACCGCATGGTGCGCGCGAAAACGTTATCGCCATGCGAAGCCGTTTCCGACGGGCCGTCGACGGGCGTGGCCTATCATGGAGACCTGTTATCCACCCGAGTTGCCCATGACTGATGTTTCCGCTCCGTTGCGCGTGGCGCTGATTGGCTACGGTTTCGCCGGCAAGACGTTCCACGCGCCGTTGATCCGCAGCGTGCCGGGTCTTGCGTTGGGCACGGTGGTGTCGCGGGACGCCGGCAAGGTGCATGCCGATCTGCCCGACGTGGATGTGCGGGGCCGGGCCGAGGAGGTCTTTGCCGATCCCCGCTTGGATGTGGTGGTGATCGCTTCGCCGAACGATACGCATGCCCCGCTGGCGCGCGCCGCGCTGGAAGCAGGCAAGCACGTGGTGGTGGACAAGCCGTTTGCACTCGATCTTGCGCAAGCGCGCGAACTGGCCGCGGTCGCCGCACGGCAGCAGCGCGTGCTGTCGGTGTTCCAGAACCGCCGTTGGGACAGCGATTTCCTCGGCGTCCGGCAGCTCATGTCGCTGGGCTCACTGGGCCAGGTGACCCACTTCGAGTCGCATATCGACCGCTTCCGTCCGCAGGTACGCGCGCGCTGGCGCGAGCAGGCGGGCGCGGGCAGCGGCCTGTGGTACGACCTGGGTCCGCACCTGGTGGACCAGGCCTTGTGCCTGTTCGGTCTGCCCGAGCGCGTATGGGCCAGCCTGGCCACGCAGCGCGAAGGAGGCGAGGCCACCGACTGGGCGCATGTGGTGCTCGAATATGGCGCGCGCCGCGTGATCCTGCATGCCGGTATGCTGGTGGCCGGCGGCAGCGCGCGCTTCACCGTGCACGGCACGCAGGCCAGCCTGGTCAAGCGGCACATCGATCAGCAGGAAGCGCAGCTGATTGCCGGCACGCGTCCCGGCGATGCCGACTGGGGCGTCGATCCCGATGAGCTGCTGCTGTACGACGGCAACGGCCAGGTCACCCAGCTCACTGCGCCCCGCGGCGACCAGAGCCGTTACTACGCGGCCTTTCGCGACGCCGTGCTGGGACGAGGCGCCAATCCCGTCACGCCGCAACAGGCGATCACGGTGATGGCGGTGATCGAGGCAGCCATCGCTTCGGCGGCCGACGGACGGGCGGTGTCGCTGGCATTGGATGCCGACGAACGCCTGGCCTGGCAGTCGGCGTCGAACTGAGCGCGGCGGGCCACGGCGGGCGCAAAAAAAAGGCCCCCTTTCGGGGGCCTCCTGGACCAGTTCTAGGGGGGCGACTGGTCCGGGGTCGTCGTAGTTCGTGGAAACTCCGACATGGCTAGATTGCCTCAGGCCTCCGAAAACTGAAGTAGGCCAACTCCTACACATTCAGTCAGGATGTGGATCGCCAACTGTCAGGTACCGGATCCAGGGCCTGGCTCAGCGATTCACCATCTGCATCATCGGCCCCGCGTAACGCTCGCCGGCGGCGACATCGGGCGGGAACACCGCATCGATGGCTTTCAGTTCTTCCGCGCTGAGCGAGATGTCGAGGGCGCCAAGGTTCTCGTCCAGGCGCGTGCGCTTGGTGGTGCCGGGGATGGCGAACACGTCCTTGCCCTGCGCCAGCACCCAGGCCAGCGCCAGCTGTGCGGGCGTGCAGCCCTTCTCGGCGGCGATCGCGTTGACCTTGTCCACCAGTTCCAGGTTGCGGAAGAAATTCTCGCCCTGGAAGCGCGGGCTCTGGCGACGGTAATCGTCGGCGTCGAAATCTTCCGGGCTGCGGAAGGCGCCGGTGAGGAAGCCACGACCCAGCGGCGAATACGCCACGATGCTGGTACCCGTCCTGGCGCAGGACGTCACCATGCCGTTCTCCTGCGGATCGCGCGTCCACAGCGAGAACTCCACCTGCAGCGCCGCGATCGGATGCACCTTGGCAGCGCGCTCCAGGGTGGCGCCGGACGCTTCGGAAAGACCCAGGTAGCGCACCTTGCCCGCCTTCACCAGCTCGGCCATGGCGCCTACGGTTTCCTCGATCGGCACGTTGGTGTCCACGCGATGCTGGTAGTACAGGTCGATGTACTCGACGCCCAGCCGCTTGAGGCTGGCATCGCAGGCGGCGCGCACGTACTCGGGGCTGCCGCTGATGCCGCGCTTGGCCGGGTCGTTCGGATCGCGCACGATGCCGAACTTGGTGGCCAGGAAGGCCTGCTCGCGGCGATCGCGGAGGGCCTTGCCGACCAGCACTTCATTGGTGTGCGGGCCGTAGACGTCGGCGGTGTCGAGGAAATTGAAGCCGCGCTCCAGCGCGTGGTGGATGGTGGCGATGGATTCGGCATCGTTCCCGTGGGTGCCGTAGAACTCGCTCATGCCCATGCAGCCGAGGCCGAGGGCGGAGACGGAGGGGCCATTCTTGCCGAGCTGTCGCATGTGCATGGGCGTTCCTTGGGTCAGGGGAGGGTGGGAAAGCTGACCAGGCATTCTTGGCCATGACGGGCTTGCGATAAATGCACAATAATCGCCATGTCTGTTGTCGAAATGGCCAACAATCATGGATCGCCTCCAAGCCATGCGGGTGTTCACGCGCATCGTTGAACTGGGCAGCTTCACGCGGGCTGCCGACGACCTCAGCCTGCCGCGCGCCACGCTCACCCACACCATCAAGCGGCTGGAGGAACGGGTGGGCGCGCACCTGCTCCAGCGCACCACGCGCCGCGTGCGTCCCACCCGCGACGGCGAGGTGTATTACAACCATTGCGTGCGCCTGCTGGCGGACCTCGACGCGGTGGAGGCGGATTTCCGCGAAGCCGCCGTGGTGCCCAAGGGGCGCCTGCGCATCGACCTGGCCTCGTCGCTGGCACGCAAGGTGGTGATTCCGGCACTCCCGGCCTTCCTTGCGCGCTATCCGCAGATCGAACTGGACATCGGTACCAGTGACCGCTTCATCGACCTGGTGCAGGAAGGCGTGGACTGCGTGCTGCGCGGCGGCGACCTGCCCGACTCCATGATGGTGGGACGGCGCGTGGCCACGCTGTCGCAGGCCACCGTGGCCAGCCTCGCCTATGTGCAGCGCCATGGCCTGCCGCAGACCCTGGCCGACCTGAAGGACGGACACGTCGCCGTCAACTGGACCTCGCCCACCACGCGCCGCGCCTCGCCGCTGGAGTTCATGGTGGGCAAGCGCATGCGCGAAGTGCCGCTGCCGGCGCCGGTGTCGGTGAGCGGCACCGAGGCGTATATGGCCTGTTGCGAGGCCGGGCTGGGCATTGCGCAGTTCCCGCGCTATCGGGTGCAGGAACAACTGGCGCGCGGCAGCCTGGTCGAATTGCTTCCCGCCACGCCGCCGCCGGCGTTTCCGATCAGCGTGGTGTACCAGTCGCAGCGACAACTGCCGCTGCGACTGCGCGTGTTCATCGACTGGATCGTCGAGCTGATGGATGGCGTGCGCTGAGCGCTACTGGCCCATCTGGCTGATCGCCTCGCGCATCGGCTCCACCGACACGCGCAACACGCCGGTGAGCGGCGTATCCATTTCAAGGATCACGAAGATCGCGCCCGAAGCGGACAATGCGCACACCAGGAAAAAGAACAGCACCGTGTGATTGCGCGGCGCGAACAAGCCGAAGGTGCCGAAGATGACGCACAGCCATGCCGCCAGCACCAGCAACAGCGTCATCGGGATGCTGCCGTTCTTCTGCATCAGCGCCAGCCAGCGGGCGGTGAAGACGTCGTCGGAAATATCGAGCGCACGCTCCTGCAACTGTTTTTGTGCCGGCGTAGTGGGCGTCAGTGCTGCGATGCGGCGCTGGAACTCGCTGAGATGGCTGAGGATCTGCGGACTGTCGAGCTGGGCAATCCATTTGCGGTCGCCGGAGGCCAGCCGATCCACCCAGTTGCTGTAACTGCGCTTGAGCACGTCGCGCAATGGTTTCGCCTCGGGTCCGTACTGCCCCAGCGCACGGTCGAGACGCAGGATATTCACGGCGTTGCGTTGCAGATCGCCGTTCACCGAGTCGTAAGCGGTCTTGGCCGAGGAGATCAGCAAGCCGAGCACCAGCGCAGCGATGGTGGCGATCAGGCCGGCGGCCAGTTTGATGGAGGAAGAGGAGTCATCATCCAGATGATGATCGGGCAGGCGCGTGCGCGCATACATGCCCAGCAGCGCACAACCGAACACGCCGGCGAAAATCAGCAGGAAGATCAGCAAGTGGGCCATGGCTTGCTCCTCCGAAGGATTCGCGGCGCAGTATGACGTGCCGCGCACGCCGCGCCATAGTGCTGAGCGAATGCCGGATGGACGGGCGCGCAGGCTCTTGACGCGGACACCACGCTGCCTGGCGGCAAACTCAGGGAATTAGCCTGGGGAGGGCCGCCGTGGCATCGATGCAACCCGACGTACTCGTAGTGGGCGCCGGCCCTACCGGACTGGCCGCCGCCTTGATGCTCGCGCATCGGCGCGTCGCGGTACGCATCATCGATACGGCCGAGGCGCCGTCCACCACATCGAAAGCGCTGGCGGTGAACAGCCGCACGCTGGAGGTCTTGCAGGGCACCGGCGTCGCCGAACAGATCGTGGCCGAAGGCTGGCCCGTGCATGGCGCCACCTTGCACGAGGGCGGCCACGACGTGCTGGCGTTCGACCTGCCGCCCGCGACGGGTGCACATCCCGCCATGACCGTGCTGCCACAGGCACGCACCGAAGCGCTGCTCACCAAGGCGTTGGCCGCGCGGGGCGTCACGGTGGAGCGCGGCGTGACGTTCCAGTCGCTGGCGCAGGACCTTGCCGAAGTGAAGGCAACGCTGGCGCATGCCGACGGCCGCAGCGAACAGGTCACCAGCCGCCTGCTGCTGGGCGCCGACGGTGCACGCAGCGCCACGCGCGCTGCCCTGGCATTGGACTTCGAGGGCAGCAGCCTGCCGGAACCCTGGCAACTGTGGGACATCGCCATGGCCTGCTCGCTGGATGCCTATCGCGCGCACATCCTGTTCGAACCCGACGGTTTCATCTTCGTGCTGCGTCTTGCCGGTGACTGCTGGCGGGTGATCGGCAATACCCGCGATCCGCTGGCGACCTTGCGCCGCTACGGCACGCTGGGTGCGGTGTCGTGGGAATCGCAGTTCCACATCGGCCACCGCGTCGCCGCGCGCACCGGCATGGGGCGCGTGGCCCTGGCAGGCGATGCGGCGCATATCCATTCGCCGATCGGCGCGCGCGGCATGAACCTGGGGATCGAAGATGCCTACGTCTATGCCGCCTGTGCCGCCGATGCGCTGGCCGGCGACATGGGCCGCATGAACGACTACGCCAGCTTGCGCCACGCCGTGCACAAGTCGGTGGTACGCCGCATCGGCGCTATCACGCGCATGGTGCACGGTCGACCGCTGTGGCTGCGCTGGATCCGCGACGAGGTGGTGCCGGTGATCGGCCATCTTTCGTTCGCGCGCAACCTGATGATGCGCACGGCCGGCGGCCTCGATCATCCGCTGAAAACGCGTCCTTAAGTTCATCGCGGCACCGCCGATAACCGGCTATACGCGTCAACCGTCCAGGGCGATGGCGCGGTGTCCCGTCGTGGCGACCAGCGCCGCGGCGCAGTCATATCGTTCGATGGGATGTGTCAGCCGCATGAATGCACATAAGCCGCAAGCGAAGGGAAATCGCGTGGATTGGAGCGACCCGCGCCTGCAGGCGTTACTGCGTCGGTCCGAGAACTGGAAGCTCGACAACCGCGGCACCTACACCCCCAAGGACGTGCAGATCCACCTGGGTTGGGGCGCCAATACCGGACGCCCGGCCATCCTGGTGTGGGAACGCGACCAGGTCATGATGCTGGAGACCCGCTACGCGATCGCCCTGGGCGAACAGGTACGGGTGGATGAGCCGCAGGGCGAGAAGATGCGCACGGTGTGGGGCATCGTGGTGGAAGGACGCGAAGGGTTTCGCGCGGAGGACCGCGAGAACGGGGTCCATCTGCATTGGCTGCATCTGCGTTGAGTGCGCCACTTCTCTCTCTCCCCGCCGGGGAGAGGGTTGGGGTGAGGGGCCAATCTTGCCTCGGTCGTACCTGCTTGAGCGTTGCCGGTAAGAACTATCCGGCACTGTACCTATGGCAGTGTCCCTCCCCCCAAGTCGCACTAGAATGAACTTTTAGGCCGCCCGAACAGCTGCGGCCACATTCGTGATCGACGGGGGAGCAAGCATGGCAGTGAACACACGTAGCGCGTGCCTGATGGGCGCGGCGGCACTCATCGTTCTTTCCACCGGCGTCGCCGCAGAGGGACGTACGCTCACCAGCGATGACTACGCGCGTGCCGAGCGCTACGTGGGTTACAACGTCACCCCGCTGGTCGACCACGCGGTTCAGACGGTGACGTGGCTTGACGATGGACACTTCTGGTATCGCGATCACGACGCCTCCGGCGATCGTTTCATGCGCTTCGATGCCGGCACGGGCAAGGCCGAACCCGCGTTCGATCATGCGCGTCTCGCCACGGCGCTGGGCAAGGCGTCGGGCAAGACCACCAGCGCAGGCAAGTTGGGCATCACCACCTTCGCCACGGCAGCGGACGGTCGCCTCGACCTGAATCTGCATGGCAAGCACTACCTGTGCGACATGAAGGGCAACATCGTGTGCGTGGCGGGGCGCGACGAAGCCGTCGATGGCATCGGCAACGAGCCGGGCGTGCTCTCGCCGGACAAGCGCAGCGAAGCGTTCGTGCGCAACTGGAATCTGTGGATTCGCGACGTCGCCACCGGCAAGGAAACCCAGCTCACCCTCGACGGCGTGGAGAACTACGGCTACGCCACCGACAACGCCGGCTGGAAGCACACCAACAAGGCCATCCTGGTGTGGTCGCCCGATTCCAGGCGCATCGCCACCTTCCAGCAGGATCAGCGCAAGACCGGCGACATGGTGATCGTGGGCACCAACGTGGGCCATCCGAAAGTCGAGAAGTGGAAGTACCCGCTGGTCGGCGACAAGGACGTGACCATGATCGAGCGCGTCATCGTCGATGTCGACGCGCGCAAGGTGCTGCGCCTGAAGATGGAGCCCGACCAGCATCGCTCCAGCTTGTGCGACGACATCAGCTGCGGCCGCGACGGCGGCTGGGACGACGTGCAGTGGGCGCCGGACGCCAGCTCGCTGGCCTTCGTTTCGTCCTCGCGCGACCACAAGCAGGCATGGTTCCGCGTGGCCGACATCCACAGCGGCGACGTGCGCACGGTGTTCAACGAAAGCGTGCCGACGTATTACGAAAGCGGCGCGGGCAAGGTCAACTGGCAGTACCTGCCGGCGAGCCACGAAGTGGTGTGGTTCAGCGAGCGCAACAACTGGGGCAACCTGTACCTGTACGACCTTGACAGCGGCAAGCTCAAGCACGCCATCACCACCGGCGAAGGCAACGTCACCGAGGTGCTCAAGCTCGATGCCGCCTCGCGCACGCTGTGGTTCCGCGGCGTGGGCCGCGAGCAGGGCGTCAATCCGTACTACCAGCAGTTCTACAAGGTGAGCCTGGATGGCGGCGCGCCGGTGCTGCTGGCGCCCGAGCCCGCTGACCACACGATCACCCTCTCACCGGATGGACGTCTGTTTGCCGACGCCTATTCGACGCCGACCACGCCATCCGTCACCGTGTTGCGCAGCGCGCAGGACGGCCATGTGGTGAACGCCATTGCCAAGGCCGACATCTCGCGCCTGCTGGCCTCCGGCTGGAAGGCGCCCGAGCCATTCACGGTCAAGGCTCGCGACGGCAAGACCGAGTTGTACGGCCTGATGTTCAAGCCCACCCATTTCGACCCGGCGAAGAAGTATCCGGTCGTCGACTACGTCTATCCCGGCCCCCAGACCGGCTCGGTGGGTTCGCGCAGTTTCAATCCCGCACGCGTCGACCATCAGGCGCTGGCGGAGCTGGGTTTCATCGTGGTCGCCATCGACGGCATGGGCACGCCGTGGCGCTCCAAGGCCTTCCACGATGCGTATTTCGGCAATATCGGCGACAACACCATGCCCGACCAGGTGGCCGGCCTGAAGGAACTGGGCAGGCGCTACGCGTGGATCGACATGGATCGCGTCGGCATCTGGGGCCATTCCGGCGGCGGCAACGCCACCGCGACGGCGATGTTCCGTTATGCGGATCTGTTCAAGGTCGGCATCGCCGAAAGCGGCAACCACGACAATCGCAACTACGAAGACGACTGGGCCGAAAAGTGGCAGGGCCTGCTGGTGACCGACAAGAACGGCAAGAGCAATTACGACGACCAGGCGAACCAGAACCACGTCGCCGGCCTCAAGGGCCACCTGCTGCTCGCCCACGGCACCATGGACGACAACGTCCCGCCGTACGAAACACTGCTGGTCGTCGACGCGCTGATCAAGGCCAACAAGGACTTCGACCTGCTGCTGATCCCCAACGCCCACCACGCCTACGGCGCTGCCGCCAACTACATGATGCGCAAACGCTGGGACTACTTCGTGCGCAACCTCGCCGGCGATACGCCGCCGAAGGAATATGAGATGAAGCCGCCGAAGGAGTGAGGGGCGGCCTGCCTGGACAAGCACTGAAAGACGACTGTGGGAGCGCACCCTGTGCGCGACAAACCGACGGAGCGATACACCCCGGCGTGGCCGTCGCGCACAGGGTGCGCTCCCACAGACAATCGCGCGCAGCTGGCTGAGATCTATCCCCTCGTCGCCACCACCGGCGGCACCCCGCTCGCGCGCATTGCCGGCCCCAGCACCGCCAACTGCCCCAGCAGGCAAAGCGCCAGGCCGCCCACCGGCACATACAACCAGGGCAGCCGCTGCAACGCGTAATGCTGCATCAACAGCATGTTCAACGCATACGCCAGTACCACCCCGAGGACCACGCCCGCGCCCACGATCACTCCATTCTCCGTCTGGAAATAACGCAGGATGTCCCGCCGCGTCGCCCCCACCGCGCGACGTATGCCGATGGAGCGGCGCCGCTGCTGCACCCAGAAACTCGCCAGTCCCGCGATGCCGGCCGCCGTCACCAGCAATAGCGAAAGCGCCGCCGACAGCAGCAGCGTGATCATCGTCCGGTCGCGGCGAAAATAGTCCTCGCGCATCTGCGTGAAACTCTGCGGACGCCGCAACACGCGATTGCTGTCGAGTCCGGCGAGCACCTTCTGCGCCTGCTTCAGCACCCGCTCGCGATCCTGCGGCGCCGTGCGCATCACATACGTCACGTCGGCCGTGTCGGGCAGCATGGGGAACAGCGTGGAGTAGTCGCTACCCTCGGACTCGTCCAGCGTGGGGCGCAACAGGTGATCCACCACGCCGACAATGCGCACCGGGCCGTCGCCGGGATAGATCACCTTGCCCAGCGGTTCCTGTCCCGGAAACAGCTTGGCGGCCAGCGCGCGGGTGACGATGGTGGACGGCACATGGTTGATGCCCGACCAGTCGTGCGCGGCATCCAACGGAATGTATTCCTCCGGCAGGAACAACCGGCCCGCCACCAGATGCATGCCGAGCACGTGCATCGCGTCCTGCGTCCCGTTGTAGGCCGTGGCGGTGGTGAGCGCGGGACCGTTGGGCACGAGCGCGATGCCATTGCTCCAGTTGTTGCCGCTGAAGGGCAGTGCATCCACCGCGGCTACCATGCTCACGCCGGGCATCGCGCGCAGGGCGGCCAGGTCGGCGTCGTGCCGGGCGAGCTGATTGGCGGTTTCGTCCACGCTGATGCTTTCGATCAGGGCCAGTTCGTTCTCCGCAACGCCGCTGGGCAAGCGCATCTGCGCCATGCGATGGCCGATGATGGAAGCCACGTTGCACACGATGGCGCAGGTGAGCGCCACCTGCAGCACCAACAGGCAGACGGTGAGTTTGTGGCGCGAGAGACTGGCGATCAACGGCGAATGCGACATGACTGGCCTCACTGCGTCTTCAATTGCAGGGCGGGAGGAATACGGCACGCGCGCCATGCGGGCAGCAGCCCGGCGACGACGCTGGCCACGAGGGCGAGCACGAACGTACCGAACAACATGCTGGCGTCCATCTGCGCGAGTTGCGCGTAGCCGTCGGGTCGCTGGCGGACGCTCCACAAGCCGAGGCAGGCGATGCCGAGTCCAAGCAGGCCGCCTGCCAAGCCGATCACGCACGACTCCACGCCCAACTGCAGGAAGATGTCCCAGCGCCGCGCACCCAGCGCGCGCCGCACGCTGATCTCGCCGCCGCGTCGCAGGAAGGTGGCCAGCAGCAGTCCCACCACGTTGATCATGCAGACGGCGAGGAAGCCCAGCGATAGCGAGAGCTGCAGACGCAAGTCATCGGGAATCGCGTGTTGCCTCGTCAGCCAATCCATCAGGCCAAACAGGTGCGCATGAGCCGGTCGTGGCATGCGTCCATGCGCCTGCTGTTCGCGCCAATAACTGCCCAGAAATTGCCGATATGCCTCGGCCTTGGCGGTGCTGTCCAGTTGCACCCAGAACTGCAACCACGCGCAGTGCTCGCTGGTGCGACCGCCGCTGTCCCAGCAGGACATGCGGCCGTTGAAGTCCAGGTTCAGATCCTGCGCGGTCTGCAGCGGCAGGAAGAACTGATCGGTCTTGCCGAACACACGGCCGTTGAGCTGCGCATAGAACTGGGGCTGCGGGCGCCAGTCGTCGAGCACGCCCACCACGCGGAAATCGGCGTTCTTCAGCCGTACCGTGCGTCCGATGCTGGGCGTGTTGCCGAACAACTTGCGATTGAGCTCGCTGTTGAGCACCACGATGCGCGCGTGGCTTTCATCGTCCTCGCTGCGCCAGGCACTGCCGGTCGCGAACGGGACCTTGAACATGCCGAAGAAATCGGCGGTGACATAGCGGCCTGTTTCATAGAACGGCAACTCGCCGCTCTGCTGGGGTCGCACGGGCACCGCGCCGCCCGCCATCACGGCTTGCCGATCGGCCCGCTGCGCGTGCAACAGGTTCATGGCGTCGGGCCAGGTGAAGTTGCCATCGGGCTCGGCCGGTTCGCTGTGATCGCGCGCCAGCGGACGCGGATCGATCACCGGTGCGTACAGTTGATCGCTGCGCCCCGGCAGCGGGTCGCCCGACAGCACGTGGAAGATGGTGATCATCGTCATGCTGGCGCCTATGCCCAGCCCGATGACCAGCACCATCAGCACCGCCAGCGCCTTGCTTCGGCGAAGACTGCTGATCGCGGTTGTCGCGTAATAGCCGAGCATGTCGCCTCCTTCTGCATGCGTGAAGCGGGTGTGCGCGGCGCGCAACTACCCGCCGCCCAGCGCGAGCCGGGCGTATGTGTTGGAAATCGATGAACCCCGAGCGGTGGCGTCGCCTGGGCGAGCCACCGCGTATCGCTTAGCGGTCGCTCACCCGCTGCGCAGCGCCCTTGGCCAGCGCCTCGTCAATCAGCCGACTCATCTGCTGCTCCGCTTGTGCAGAGACCTGTTCTTCGCGATGAGCGAGTGCTTCCTCCTGCTTGGCGAGCGCTTCCTGACGCTTCTCAAGCCCTTGCTGCTGATGCTCGAGCTCGCGGGTCTCCCGTTCTATCTCGTTGCGTTCCGCCTCGAACCCGGCGCGTTCCCCTTCGCCGGCATCGGGCGTTCCACGCTGCGCCTGGCGTTGTGCCAGCGCCGCCTCACGCGAGGCGATGCGCGCCATGCGTGCGCCCAGGTCGCCCTGGCGAGCACCGATGCCACCTTGCTCGCCGCTGAGCTGGCCTTGCTGACCAGACAGCTTGCCTTGCTGTTCCGCAAGATCGGTGAGCGGCGCGTAGAAGGTCTTGGCGCGGGTGACGTAAGCCTGGTCGCGGATGACATACGACTCGTTGCCCCGGCGGAACAGCACCAGCGGCGCCTTCTCATTGCGCATGCGCTTGGCCGCGGCGAGATCCTGCTCACCGCCGGTGACGATCACCGAGTCATGGTCGAGCAGGGCGAAGCCGTACTTGGCGTCGTTGTGCGTTTCGATGTCCACGTTGTGCGCCGAGAAACCGGAGGCAGACGATTCTGGCGGCGCAGGCGGTGCCGGTGCCGGCGGCGGCGGGGGAGGCGGCGGCGGTGGGGGCACCGGTGCCTTGGGCGCGGGCGGGGCCGGCGGTACGGGAGGAACGGGCGGTGGCGTCACGCTGCCGCGCGGCGAGGGTTTCGTGTGCGGCGTGGCGGGTGTCAGCGGCGTCGCCGGTGTCGGTGGCGTCGCTGGCGTGGCGGGTGTCGCCGGCGTGGGAGGAGTGGCGGGCACCGTCATGACGCTCGACGTGCTGGCCGGTGCGGCCGCGTTATCGCCCTTGGCCTCGGTCACGCGATACGGCAGCACGCCGATGGCGGCGACCAACGAAACCAGCAGCCAGCTGCGTACACGCGACGTGGTGTCCTGATCGCTCAGTTGAAGCATGGTCAGTCGCCTTTTCAAGTTGTGGAACGTCGGCGAGGCGCCAGCGAGACCCGCATGCAGCGGATGCGCCACGCCCAGGCGCAGCAGCAGGCGACCGTAGTCCTGCGGCGCAGCGTCGTGCTGGTGAACCACTTGCGCGTCGCACGCCGCTTCGCGGTTCAGCGCGTACTCGCGCATCGCCCACGACACCATCGGATGGAAGAAGAACAAGCGTTGGGCGATGGCGGGAATCCAGCCCATCCACAGGTCGCCGCGGCGCAGATGGGTGAGTTCGTGGGCCAGCGCCAGTGCGCTTTCGCCGGATGACAGATTCTGGTCCGCGGGCAGCAGCACCACCGGACGCCATAGACCGCTTACCTGCGGCGAGCGGATTGCATCGGAAACGCGCAGCGACGGACAACGGCGCAGGCCCATCGCCTGTGCTTGCTCGGCGCATAACGTCTGCAACGCCGCATCGTCGAGCGGCCGCGATGCGCGAACCACCTTGCGCGCTTCACGCCAATGACGCAGCGCCATGATCATCTGCACGATCACGCCGGCCAGCCACAACGCGAACACCGATGGCAGCCACGACGTCCATGCATGCGGTGTCGCCGATGAAGAAGAGCTGGATTGCACGATCACCGTCGAAGTGTCCTTGTCCGACTCCGGTGTGTACGAGCGCTGCCCGAAGCCGGCGATATGGTGCTCGCTCGGTGTCACCGTCGTGGTGGTGACCACCGTGGTTGCGGTGGCGTGGGAGGGCGACAGCAAGGGCAGCCCTACCGGTGTGGGCAGCAGCACGCCCAGCAGCAACTGCACGCCGAGCAGCCACCACAGCAGCGAACGCGTGGCGGCGGAAAGCCGCGGCAGATAGCGGTTGAGCAGCCACACGGTGCCCACCAGGAGCACCGCCTGCAGCGAGGTCCAGGCGAGGCGGGCGATCACTTCCTGCGCGAAAGAGGCAACGGCGCTCATCTCAGGTCTCCTTGCGGCGCGACTGCAGTTGATGCACGAGGGCTTCGAGCTCGGCCAATTCGTTGTCGCTCACCTCCGCGCGTTCGGACATCCACGCGACGAACGGCGATACCGAACCGCTGAGGGTCTTCTCCACGAACTGGCCTACCGCGCTGCGCATCACTTCGCCGGGACCGGTGGCGGTGCTGTAGCGGTAGACGCCCTGCACCTGCTTGCGGCGCAGGTAAGCCTTGCCGCGCAGGCGATCCATCATGGTCAGCACGGTTGAGCGCGCGAGTCCGCGCGGTTCGCCGAAGCCGCTGGCCACCTCGCCCACGGATGCGTTGTTGTGTTCGGCGAGATACTGCAGGAGCGCCAGCTCCTGATCGCCAATGGTTGGCTTGCCCACGTCCACGGTCCTGGTGACTACAACTGTAGTCAAGCTACCCCGTGACTACAGCTGTAGTCAATAGGTCGATCGAGCGGGATATGCGTCAGCGCTGACTTGTTGCAACGCACCAAAATCGGAGTAGAGTGCGCCCCGTCCTCATCCTGCAGCGCGCCTGGAGTGCGCTTATATGAAGGCCCAAACGCTTCATTTGGTCGACCCATCCCGCCGCACACGGCGAGTCATCGCACCCACGGGTTAGCCACAACTTTCGTCCCTCGTATGCCCGCTCGGCGACAGCCGGATCGGGCGCGTGCGAATGGACGTCCATACGGCATACGCCGACGAAACATTATCCACGGGGAAAATCATGAGAACGCTTGTCGACTGGCTGGCGCATCGGCTTTGGCCGTTCGTCTTTTGCTTGCTGTTGTACGTCGCTGTCATCGGGCCGGAGCTGATCTCCGCCGCCAGCACGCTCGCCGTACTGGTGGGGCTGGCCCTGCTGGCCGTGCTGTTGGCGTGGGGCTATCTGCTGCTGCGCCGCGGTTTCACTCACAAGGAATGACCATCATGAAACGTGTATTGACGTTGTCGTTGTCGCTCTCCGCCCTGCTACTGGCCGCCTGCTCGAAGGTGCCGGCGGGCAATGTCGGCGTGAAGTTCCAGATGTACGGCGATGACAAGGGTTCGCTGCAGGAACTGCCGCCCGGCCGCTATTGGGTGGGCTGGGGCTACGAGATGTACACGTTCCCGACCTTCACGCAGACCTACACCTTCACGCGCTCCACCCTGGAAGGCCGTGCGGTGGACGAGTCGATCAGCTTCCAGACCGCGCAAGGCCTCACCGTGAACGCGGACGTGGGCATCACGTATCACATCGATCCGTCGAAAGTGACGCTGATCTTCCAGAAGTACCGCAAGGGCATCGACGAGATCACGGACGTGTACCTGCGCAACATGATCCGCGACGCGCTGGTCAAGGAATCGGCCAGCCTCGATATCGAGTCGGTCTACGGCAAAGGCAAAGCCAACCTGATCGAGTCGGTGCAGAAGGACGTGAGCGAAGAGGTTGCCGCGGTCGGCATCAACGTGGAGAAGATCTACTGGATCGGCGAATTGCGCCTGCCCGAAAACGTGGTGCAGTCGATCAACGCCAAGATCCAGGCGACGCAGATGGCCGAGCAACGCCAGAACGAGGTTGCGCAGGCACGGGCCGAAGCGGAGAAGGTGGAAGCCGAAGCACAGGGACGTGCCCAGGCGCAGATCACGATTGCCACGGCGGAGGCCAAGGCGATTGAGTTGAAAGGCAATGCGCTGCGCGAGAATCCCAACATCGTGCAGATGTCGGCGATCGAGAAGTGGGACGGGCATCTGCCCACTTACACCGGGAGTAGTGCGCTCCCGTTCGTGAGTTTGGGAAGTGTGCCGGGCAAGTAAGCGCTTGCGCCCTCTCCCCGCCGGGGAGAGGGCTGGGGTGAGGGGAGGGTGCTCGCGGGAACGTTTGCGCTTTTCTGTAGGAGCGCACCCTGTGCGCGACCGCTACGCTGGGATGTACCGCGCCGTAGGATGGTCGCGCACAGGGTGCGCTCCTACAGTAGATCGGTAGCTGCTGCTCAACGTTCCCGCGAGCAGCCACCCTCACCCCTCAGGGCAGAGGGAGTAAGGGCGCGGCACGCTCGGTCAAAACGCCATATCAAACGCCACATCACCCTGCACACCCACCTGATACGCCGACACGCGGCGTTCGAAGAAGTTGGTCACTTCCTGCACGTCCTGCAGGTCCATGAAGTCGAACGGGTTCTTCGAGCCGTACTTCTTGGGCATATCCAACTGCACCAGGCGCTGGTCGGCGCAGTACTCCAGGTACTGGCGCATCTCCTTCGGCGAAAGACCGGCCACGCCGCCGGACAGCACGTCTTCGGCAAACTGCGTTTCGCAGGCGATGGCTTCTTCCAGCATGGCTTCGACCTGCGCGCGCATCTCTTCGTCGAACAGCTCGGGCTCTTCGGAGCGAACCGTGCGAACGACGTCGAATGCAAACGCCATATGGCCCGACTCGTCGCGGAACACCCAGTTGGTGCCCGAGGCCAGGCCATGCAGCAGGCCACGCGAGCGCAGGAAGTAGACGTAGGCGAACGCAGCGTAGAAGAACAGACCTTCGATGCAAGCCGCGAAACAAATCAGGTTGAGCAGGAACTGGCGGCGATGTTCGCGCGTCTCCAGGCGCTGCAGGCCCTGGATGGAGTCGATCCACTTGAAGCAGAACTCGCCCTTCTGGCGGATCGACGGAATGTTCTCGATCGCGTCGAACGCCTTGTTGCGCTCGGTCGGGTCGGGAATATAGGTGTCGAGCAGCGTGAGGTAGAACTGCACATGCAGCGCTTCTTCGTACAGCTGGCGCGACAGATACATGCGCGCTTCGGGCGCATTGATGTGCTGGTACAGGTTCAGCACCAGGTTGTTCGACACGATGGTGTCGCCGGTGGCGAAGAACGCCACCAGGCGATGGATCAGATGACGATCCGCATCGGACATCTTGGATTTGAGGTCAGTCACGTCCAGCGAGAAATCCACTTCCTCCACCGTCCACGTGTTCTTGATCGCGTTGCGATACATCTCGTAGAACTCGGGGTAGCGCATCGGGCGCAGGGTGAGTTCAAAGCCTGGATCAAGAATGTTCGACATGGTGTTCCTCGGTAAACGTGCTGCTCAATCCAGCTTGCGCGCATAGCGATCGCGCACGAAGCGGCTGATATAGGTGGACAGGCCGATGCCTGCCTCGGCGAGCGCCTGCATGTTCCTCACATGCAGGCGCCCGGGTGTTGCGTCGGTGTATTCGTAGAGTCCGTCCTTCACGAAACGAACTCGGATAAAGCCCTTGCCAGCTTCGTAGCCGGCGACCCCGGATTTGCCGCTGAGGTTCCGGTAGGGCTTCATCGTGGCGCCGTCTTACTGACACGCCTCGCAGTACTCCGGATTCTCCAGCGAGCAGAACACTGCTGCCGTCGCCTGTTCCTGCTCCTCGACCGGTGCGGGCTTCGCCACCGGTGCGGCCGAGACCGTGGTCTTGGTGATCTTGGTGGCCGGACGCGAGCGCAGGTAGTAGGTGGTCTTGATGCCGGATTTCCATGCGTACATGTACATGGAGCTGAGCTGGCCGATGTTCGGATTTTCCATGAACAGGTTCAGCGACTGGCTCTGGTCGATATACGCACCGCGAGCGGCACCCAGGTCGATCAAGGCCTTCTGCGGCAGCTCCCACACCGTGCGGTAGATCAGGCGCAGACGCTCCGGAATGGCGGCGATGCCCTGGATTGAGCCTTCCGCCAGCTTGATGGCGTCGCGGATCTCGCTGGTCCACAGGCCCAGCGTCTTCAGTTCTTCCACCAGGTAGCGGTTCACCACCAGGAAGTCGCCCGACAGCGTCTCGCGCTTGAACAGGTTGCTCACCTGCGGCTCGATGCACTCATAGCAACCGGCGATCGAGGCGATGGTCGCGGTCGGCGCAATGGCGATCAGCAGCGAGTTGCGCAGACCCTTGGCCTTGATCGACTCGCGCAACGCATCCCAGCGTGCCACATCGTTCGGCTGGGCGTTGGTCCAGTAGTCGAACTGCAGCTCGCCATTGGCCGCACGCGTTTCCGCGAAGCCCGGGTGAGCGCCGTGCTCCATCGCCAGCTCGTTCGACTGCGACAACGCGTTGAAGTAGATCTCTTCCGCGATGCGCGTTGACAGCGCCAGCGCTTCGGCCGAATCGAACGGCAGGCGCAGCTTGAAGAACACGTCCTGCAAGCCCATCACGCCCAGACCCACCGGACGCCACTTGTTGTTGGCGACCTTGGCGGTAGCGATCGGGTAGAAGTTCAGGTCAATCACGCGATCGAGCTGACGCACGGCGGTACGCACCGTGCCGGCGAGCTTGTCGAAATCGAAGCGGCCGTCGACCACGTGGCGCGACAGGTTCACCGAGCCCAGGTTGCACACCGCCGTTTCGTCGGCGTTGGTCACTTCCAGGATTTCGGTGCACAAGTTCGACAGGTGGATGACGTTTTCCGCCTTCGCTGTCTGGTTGCTGGTGGCGTTGCTGCGATCCTTGAAGGTCATCCAGCCGTTGCCGGTCTGCGCCAGCGTGCGCAGCATGCGGGCATACAGCTCGCGCGCCTTCACCGTTTTCACGGCCAGGCCGGCGGCTTCGGCCTCGCGATACGCCTTTTCGAACGTCTCGCCCCAGCTGTCGACGAAGTGCGGCACCACCTTGGGATCGAACAGCGACCAGTCGCCATCGCTCTCCACGCGGCGCATGAATTCGTCGGGAATCCAGTTGGCCAGGTTGAGGTTGTGCGTGCGGCGCGCGTCGTCGCCGGTGTTGTCGCGCAGCTCGAGGAATTCCTCGATATCGCCGTGCCACGGCTCCAGGTATACGCAGGCCGCGCCCTTGCGCTTGCCGCCCTGGTTCACCGCGGCAACCGAAGCATCCAGCGTCTTCAACCACGGCACCAGGCCGTTGGAATGGCCGTTGGTGCCCTTGATCAGCGAACCGCGCGAACGCACGCGCGAGTAGGCCAGGCCGATGCCGCCGGCAAACTTGCTGAGCTTGGCCACGTCGCCGTACTTCTCGTAGATGGATTCAAGCGAATCCAGCGGCGAGTCGAGCAGGAAGCACGAGCTGAGCTGCTCATGCGCCGTACCTGCATTGAACAGCGTCGGCGAGCTGGCGATGTATTCGAGCGAGGAGAGCAGGCGATACAGCTCCAGCGTCTCGCCGATGTCATTCCCACCGAGCGCGCAGGCGATACGCATGAAGAAGTGCTGCGGCGTCTCGATCACCTTGCGCAGCTGCGGATGGCGCAGCAGGTAGCGGTCGTACACCGTGCGTAGGCCGAAGTATTCGAAGCGGCGCGTGGCCAGCGGATCGATCGCGTCGTTGAGCTTGCGCGCATTGATCTGCACGAAGTCGCGCAGGCGCTCGTTGAGGATGCCCAGTTCCGCGCCGCGCGCGATGGACTGCGAGAAGCTCTGGATTTCCTGGCCGCTCACTTCCTTGTCGATGAAGGCGCCCAGCAGGCGCGCGGCGAGCTGGCCGTATTCCGGTTCTTCGGCAGTGAGCGCAGCGGCCGTGCGGATCGACAGCTGATCCAGCTCCTGCGTGGTGGCGCCGTCATACAGGCCACCGATGGTCTTGAGCGCCACGCGCATGGGATCGACCCCATGCAGGCCTTCGCTGCTGCGGGTGACGGCGCGGACGATCTTGTTCACGTCCACCACTTCCTGGCGGCCGCTGCGCTTGGTCACGCGCATCTGGCCGGGGTTGTGCGGCGGGGTCAGCGCGAACGGCGCGTCCGTGCGCGGCGCATCGGCCACGGCGGTGTCGGTGGAAAAAGCAGTGTCGGCACGATCGTCTGCACGTTCGCGCCCGGTGGTATCGATAGGTTGCATCGCGACTTCGCTCCAAGCTTGGTCATCAACCGCCTGCTCCCGCGCGCAGGGCTGAAAAAAATGAGGTTTTCGCGGACGGTCGAGCAGCAGGGCAGCCGCCCCGCGCATCGACGCGCTTCCCCGCGGAAGCCGTCACTACGCACCAGGGCGTTGGGCCCTGATGTGCCGGCAGGTCTTCGGACTCGTGGACATGGGCAGTGAGGCCCGGCCTAGTTGCCCCCGCTTCCCAGCCGCGGAGGGCCAGTGCGATGGGGGCTTTCGTTTCCACTTACCGCTGCGGGGCAGTCCCGGATTTGCACCGGAGTTCCCTATTAAGCCATTCCGACCGTAGGTCTGAGAGTGGCACCGACGAGGCACAACATATCGGGCTGCACCGGGTCGGTCAACCCAATAGATTGTGGATTGCCCGTGGATAAGCCCGAAAACTCCAAGATGGGGGCGGAGTTAGGAAATGCTAGGAAATTTTCGCGGGGGGAGGGGGTTGTATCGGGTCGCGCGAGATGCAAGTGCCGCGCACTCGATCGGCGTCTCACGGGCGAATAGCGGTGGTCGTCTCAAGCATCGCTGCGAATTCGCGGGCGAAGCGGTGCACGTCGCCCGGCCAGCGAGCGGAGAGGTAATTGCGGTCGCGGATGACGAAAGCCGGCGTGTCATCGTGGTCACTGTCGCGCACCAGGCCGGAGGTCTGACGGCGACGCTGCGGGGCCTCGTCGGGCACGTCGAGGAAATCGTCCGGATTGGCGAGCGCACGCGTCACTTCCTGCTGTACCGACATACGGCCTGCCGGCTGGCCCGCGCCGTCCGGGTAGGTGCGGTAGTAGTGCGGATCCCAGAAGCGCGTGATGCGGGCCAGCGACCACGCGGACTTTTCCAGCGCCCAGGTGAGCGCCGTCGTGCGACGGCCATGCAGCACGGAGCGGCCGTCCGAGCCACGACTGCGCGCGGCCAGCACCACGCCGTGGCAGATCGCGGCCACGGGCTTGTCCGACGCGAAGAAAGCGCTCACCGTGCGCTGCAGCTGCGCGCTTTCCAGATAGTCGCGTACGCCGCGCGCGCAATGGCCGCCCGGCAACAGCAGGCCGTCAAACCGGTCCGGATCGATGGCATCCCAGGCGATCGGCGCGTTGAACGCCACGGCCTTCTCAAGCGCCGCATAGTCGCGCCGTGCATCGGCGTTGGCGCGCAACAGCAAGCCGACCAGGCGCAGCTTGCGCAAACCGGGCACGAAGCCCCATGGGTCCAGTCCTTCGCCGCTGAGCATGATCGGATCGGCCTGCGCGACCCGGCCGTCGGGCGTGGCGAACGTCACATGGTGTCCCGCCTGCGTGAGAATGCGCCACGGCACCGCGACTTCGCTGGGATCGAAGTCCTGATGGGGAAGCGGAACCAATACGTGGGCCACGGCGTGCGTCCTTCGGTGTGTGCGCATCCTGGCGGATCGCGTGTTCGGCCCATGTTGCGGGCCGGTACACAGACAAGGCAAGCTCGGGCGTGGCCATTCGGCCATCCAAATTCATCGGGACATCCATGGGGCATCCGCTGCTGCTCGTTCAATTGCTGGTGATCATCGTGGTGTCGCGATTGATCGCCTGGCTCGCGCGTCGCATCGGCCAACCCGCAGTGGTGGGCGAAATGCTGGCGGGTCTCGCGCTGGGGCCCATCGCTTTCGGTGCCATCGCGCCCGAGTGGCAGCAGCAGCTGTTTCCTGCGGACAGCCTCGGCAATCTGCAGAGCCTGAGCACGCTGGGCCTGGTGTTGTTCATGACGGTGGTGGGCGCGGAGTTGCGCGTGCCGGCGAATGCGCAAGGCGGCCTGCTGCGTCCGGCCGCGTGGATCGGCGGACTCGCCATCGTCATTCCGGTGGTGTTGGCGCTCAGTGTCGCGCCCTGGCTGTATGCCGACTACGCACCGCCCGGCATCACCCGGCTCGGCTTCACGCTGTTCTTCGCCACGGCTTGCGCGATCACGGCGTTGCCGGTGATGGCGCGCATCGTGAAGGAACGCGGCATCACCGATAGCTTGCCCGGCCGACTCGGCATCGCAGCGGCGGCGGTGGCCGATGTGCTGGCGTGGATCATGCTCGCCTTCGTAGTGGCGCTGATCAGCGCACACGGCGATTGGGCGCCGTTCTGGCGCACCATGATCGGCCTGGTCGTGCTGCTGGCGCTGACCTGGTTCGTGCTGCGCCCGCTATGCGCGCGTCTGCTGGCGCGTCACGCGCCGGACGGCAACGCCGATGGCCCGGTGCTTGCGTTCCTGTTGGCCGGTGCATTCGGCTGTGCGGCGATCACCGAGTGGCTCAACCTGCACGCGGTGTTCGGCGCGTTCCTGTTCGGCGCCTGCCTGCCACGCGACGACCGGCTGCTGGAAAACCTGATCGACCGCGTGGAGCGCGTGACCGTCGCGGCGTTGCTGCCGGTGTTCTTCGTGCTGGCGGGATTGAGCACCAGTTCCAAGCTGCTGACCGGTGGCGCCGGCATCGCGCTGCTGCTGGTGCTGGCCGTTTCGGTCGCCGGCAAGTTGCTGGGCGGCACCGCCGGCGCGCGCCTTTCCGGTCAAAACTGGCGCGAAAGCTTCACCATCGGATCGCTGATGAATGCACGCGGCATGATGGAGCTCATCGTCATCAAGGTGGGCCTCGATGCCGGCGTCATCAACAGCGCGATGTTCACCATTCTGCTGGTGATGGCGATCGTCACCACGATGATGACGACGCCGATGGTTAGCTTGGTTCGTCGTTAGCACGGCAACGCAGTGCTCACGATGAAGCGATAAGCGCGCCAGCTACTAGCTTTCCCTCGGGGCACGGTGGCGCATGACAGCAAGATTCAATTGGAGTCGAGGGACGTCGCAAGGTGAGGGCCCGTACCCAATTGCTCCAGCATGCTCTGAGCTAGTGAGTCCGGTCGGCCGGATACCAGCCTGCGGTTACCGATCCAGGGAGCTTTTTGAACCACGCCTGGCATGTATTCGTCCCATTTGCCGTAGGCATCAGGGTCGGGAGTGCCCATTTCATGCAAGGTGAAGTCGACCGGAACTCGGATGAGCCAGGAATTGTCCTTCGCACTCGGACCGGTCGACGGTGGCTCGAAGGTCCAATTCTTGGTGCCCTCAATCGCCGCCTCGGCCAAGTCGTGTGCATAGATTTCGTTTCGGGTCTGTGCCAAGTACTGCCGAAGGTTTACCTGTTCGGCAAACGCCTGTTGCACGTGACCGTCTTCTCCGATCTGGAGCAACAAATACACCGTGCCCGACACCCGATCCGCCAGTGAGATGCGAGGGTAGCGGACGGGTGTCGTCGCCTTGCGATGGATGTAACGAGTGGATTCGCCGCTGCCGTCGGCAAATGAAGCGCCGGCGACGATCAGCCTGGCATGCGTTTCATCGATGGCGCGGGCCACCACGCGAATACTCATGGTCTCTTTCACCGGCTCGGCTACCTGATCGTCGAACTCGAATACCCAATGGGGAACATTCGTTTTGACGACATCGATCACCGCGGGAGGAATGCGCTCGGGTCGGTCGACCGTGTAGCTGACCACCTTGCCGTCCGGGCCGATGACAATGCTGCCCTTGACCAACATGCTGGCCTCGGAAACGGGCTGCCTGCCTGCGGCGAACACCGGCATTGACGCAAGGCAAAGACACATACACGCCGCTTTGGCGCGCGACAGAACATTCATGCATGTCCCCCTCGGAAGAAGGTGCGAGTGTATGGGCCGCGATGAGGTCAGGCCAGTGGCCCGCTGGCCGCTGTCACCAGATCCTCACCCGATCCTTCGGATCCAGATACAACGCATCCCCCGGTTTCACCCCGAACGCCTGATACCAGCCATCGATGTTGTGCACCGGCCCATTCACGCGGAACTTGCGCGGCGAGTGCGGATCGCTGGTGACCTGGCGGCGGATGGCGTCGTCGGTGAGCTTGCCGCGCCACGCCTGGGCCCAGCCGATGAAGACGCGCTGGTCGCCGCTGAGACCGTCGATCACCGGCGCGGGCTTGCCGTGCAGCGAGGCGTGATAAGCGTCGAGCGCCAGGGTGAGGCCGCCGAGGTCGGCGATGTTCTCGCCCATGGTGAGGTTGCCGTTGATGTGCACGCCGGGCAGCGGCTCGAAGGCGTCGTATTGCGCGCCGAGTTTCTTGGCGCGTTCGTCGAAGGCCTTCGCGTCGGCGGCGGTCCACCAGTCGCGCAGGGCGCCGCTGGCGTCGATCTTGCGACCCTGGTCGTCGAAGCCGTGGGTGAGTTCGTGGCCGATCACGCCGCCGATGGCGCCGTAGTTGATGGCCGGATCGGCGTTGGGATCGAAGATCGGCGGCTGCAGGATGGCGGCGGGAAACACGATGTCGCGCAGCGAGCCGTTATACGCGTCGTTGGTCTGCGGCGTCATGCTCCAATCGCTGCGGTCGACCGGCTTGTCCAGGCGGTCGACGTTGAACGACCAGTCGGCCTGCGCGGCGCGCAGCACATTGCCGGCCAGATCGTCGTTGCGCATGGTGACCTTCGAATAGTCGCGCGGATGATCGGGATAGCCCACCTTGATGGTGTAGGTGTCGAGTTTCTTCAGCGCTTCCTTGCGCGTTTCCGGACCCATCCAGTCCAGGTGTTCGATGCGCACGCGATAGGCCGCTTTCAGGTTCGCGACGAGCTCTTCGATCTTGGCCTTCGACGAGGCGGGGAAATACTTGTCGGTATAGAGCTGGCCCACGGCCCAGCCGAGGTTGCCGAAGCAGTACAGGCGCTCGCCGGTGCCACAGTCGCCGCCGGACACCGCGTGCACGCCGCGCTTCCACGACGCTTCCATCTGTTGCTGGCCCGCCAGCGTCTTCTCGTGCAGATCGAAGTACGCCTGCTGGAACGGCGTGGAGAGGTAGTACGCGGCATTGTCGGCGATGCGTGCCGCCTGCCATGCCTGGATGGTGCCGACCGGTGTCTTGGCATACAGCGCCGCCAGCCTCGGGAACGCGGTCTTCTCCATCGCCACCACATGCTTGAGCTGGCCCAGCTGCGCGGATTTCAGGAAATCGTTCCATGCAAAGCCGGGCGCGAGCTTCTCGAGATCGCTCACGCTCATCGGGTTGTACATGGCGACCGGATCGCGTTGCTCGACCTTGCTGATGCTGGCCTGCGCGATCGCCGTCTCGAAGGCCACCACGTCCTTCGCCGCGGCGTCCGGCTGCGCCCAACCGACCAGGGTGAGCAGTTTGGTCACATAGGCTTGGTAAGCGGCCTTCTGCTTGGCGAATTCGGGCTTGAGGTAGTAGTCGCGATCGGGCAGGCCCAGGCCGGCCTGCGAGACATACACGGCGTAGCGGTTGGTGTCCTTCAGGTCCACGTCGAAGTAGAGGTTGAACAGCGAGCCTTCGAAATCGATGCCTGTGCGGCCCATCAAGGCGGCCTGCGCATCGCGCGTGGTCGCCTGTTTCACGGCGTCGAGTTGCGGCGTGATGGGTTTGGCGCCCAGCGCATCGACGTGGGCCTGATCCATGAACGACTGATAGAACGCGCCGACCTTGCCGGCAATCGCCGTGTCGCTGGCCGGGTTGCGCGCGGCCGCCTCCATCAGCTCGTGCAGGCGCTGTTCGGTGAGGTCGGTCATCGCCAGTCGAAGGCTGACGGCGGGTTTGTCGGCGGGAATCGGCGTGTGGTCGAGCCAGGTGCCGTTGGCGTAGCGGAAGAAGTCGTTGCCCGGCTTCACCGAGGTGTCCGCGCCCGCGGCGTCGAAGCCCCAGCTGCCGTACTGCGGTTTGCCGGTGGATGCGTCAGCCGCGTGGGCCGCGCCGAAGGTGAGCGCGCAAAGGCATGCCGCTGCGAGGATCCTGCTGACCATACGATGCTCCCGCTGAGTGTGAACGCGGATACTCGCATGCTGGCGGGGTCCGGCCAGTGCTGGAAGTTGTGGTTCGCCCATGGCCGGCAGCCCGGGCATGCCGGGCCGCTGGCTGCTCGCCGACCGGAGGGATCAGTAGCCGTTGCGCTGATAGTGGATGCGGTTGCTGTCGTGGTTCAGCGACTGGTTGAGGTGCTGCTGCTCCGCCGCCGTCAGGTGACCGCCGTGTTCGGCCATGTCGCGGGTTTCGCGGGCGGCGATGTTGGCGTCCTGGCGCTCGTCGCGGAAGGCCTGCCGGGCGTTGATCTGGCCGTCGGCAATGCCGGCCTGGATGCGGTTCTGCTGGTTGGCCAGGCGCTGGTCGACCTGGTTGATGCGGCCATGGCCCGGGATATAGATCGGCTCGTCCTGGGCCGAGGCGGCGGCGCTGGCCAGGGCGGCCACCAGGCCGAAGGCGATCAGGCTGTAGCGTACGTTCTTCATGATGGGGTCCTCATGGTTCAAATCGTTGGGCGGGCGTCGCGTGGGCGACAGCGCGGCCTTCTTCGGGATGGATGACTCCTGCCGGGAGCGGGAACCGTGAGGCGGTTGACGGAAGCGGCGGATCGTTCAAGCCATACGTCGTTGAGCTGGCAGGTATAGGTTCGCGCGGGGGCGGCCCGCGGGTTTGCCGAAACGACGGCGGGTTTGCCAAAAAGCACGGTGTGCTGCCGCACAACGAAAGCGGCCCGGGAGAACCCGGGCCGTTGCCTATCGCTGCGATGAAGATCCGGGGGTGGGGCGTCAGGCCGGTTGCTCGGCCAGGGCGCGCAGATTGGCGAGGCCTTGCTCGAAGTCCTTGCCCACCATCTTGTCGAAGTTGAACACCAGGCCCATCAGCTTGCTCATGAACGGCGAGCGCCCTTGCATGGCCAGCTCACGCGGGTGGCATCGCCCTCCGGCGTCAACACGAATTCGGCGGTGTTGCTGGCCTTGAACGGGGTGAAGAACTCCAGCTTCAGGAACACGCGCGACGACGGCGTGGACTGGCCGATCTCCATGCGGCCGCTGCCGATGTCCTTGTTGCCGTTCCAGGCGTAGATCGCGCCCACACCCGACGGCGGCCCGTCGAACGTGCGTTGCATGGCCGGATCTTTCTTCTCGTAGGGCGACCAGGCCTGCCAGCGGTGGAAATCGTCGATGAAGGGAAAGATGCGCTCGGCGGGCGCGCGGATGGTGGCCGAGCGCTCGATGCGAAATTGATCGGGCCGCATGGCGGCCAGGATCAGCACGACCGCGACAAGCAGCAGGATAACGATGAGCGCAACAAGCATGCGGGTGACCTCGATGGGATGGATGCGGACGATCAGGCGTCGACGGTTTCGCGGGGAACCATGTGCATATACGGCTGCGCTTCGCGCAACACCCGGGCGAACGACGGCCGTTGCATCAGGCGCAGCAGATAGGCCGCCGTGTGCGGGTGGGCATCGTCCAGCGGCAAGATCGACAGGTTGATGAAGAACAGCCCAGGCGCGGCAGCGCAATCGGCCATGCTGAAGTGGGCACCTGCGGCCCAAGGCCGGTTGCCGGCGTCGCGTTCGAACTCGCGTTCGATCAGGTCCAGCGCCGTGCGCAGCTTGTCGCGCGCCTGGGCGACGCCCAGCGTGTCGCTCTCGGCCTTGGGGCGCAGGCGATCGGTGATCACCTTCTGCATCGGCTCGCTCACGTAGTGGTCGTAGAAGCGATCGCGGAAGCGCACTTCGCGCGCGTCGTCGGCATCGGTGGGAATCAGCGCGGTCTTGCCGGGGTAATGTTGCGCGAGGTACTCGATGATGATGCTCGATTCGGGCACCAGGCAGCCGCGCGCGTTGTCGTTGAGCACCGGGAATTTGCCGATCGGCCACAGCTTGTAGAACGCGGTGCGCGACGCTTCGTCCATCAGGTCCACCACGTGCGGATGGAACGGCGTGTCGTTCTCGTACAGCGCGATCAGCGCCTTGTGGCAATACGCAGCCAACGGATGCATGTAGAGCGTGAGTGACATGGGGGTGTCCCGAGTTCAGTGGGCAGGCGAGGCGAGCGCGACCTTGCCGGCGCTGCCATCGTCGATCAGCGCTTCGACCTGGATGCGCAGTGTCACGTCCATGTTGAAGCCGTAGGTCTTGCCGGCGTCCATGCCGAAGTCGTCGCGCTTGAACACGGCATAGGCATCGGCGCCGCACAGTTCGCGCTTGTTGAGCGGATGCGGCATGCACTTGAAGCTCTTGATGGAAAGCTCGAGCGGACGCGTCACGCCGTGCAGGGTGAGCGAACCCTCGACCTTGGTCGGCGCGCCGTTGACGAAGCCGGCCAGCTGGCCGCGATAGATGGCGGTGGGGTACTTGCTCACCTCGAACAGCTCCTTGCCGCGGGCGGCGTCGTTCATGGCGGGCAGGCCGAAGTCGGCGCTGGCCATCTCGACGGCGACGTCCACGCTGCCGGTGCCGGCGGCCTTGTCCAGCGTGACCTTGCCCGACGTGCGGTCGAACTTGCCGCGCCAGGTGGAAAGGCCGCCGAGATGGTCGGCTTCGAAACTCGGGTAGGTATGGGCCGGATCGATCACGTAGGTGGCCGAACCGGCATGGGCGGCGCTGGCGGCGGACAGGCACAGCAGGGTGCCGGCTAGGGCGTGGAGGGTGCGGTGGGGCAGGGGCATCGTCGACTCCTGGGGGTGGATGGCGGGCGCCGTTCTGGCGCGCTCATCTTCATGACGATTCAGGCTGGCCGATTTCGACATGGCGCTTCGACAGCCGGACGGACTGGCTACGTCCGGCTGCGGTACGCTTTGCGGGTACCGTCTTCTACCGAGGGGCAGCCGCCATGCGCGCGCCAACAGGTTCCGTCGTCGGGTTGTGTTCTGCATCGGCCACGCTGTGCGCGATGGGCATGGCATTCCTCGGCTACTGGGGCGTCCACGAGCCGGTGCCCTGGCGCGCGGTCGACCTGGTGGTGATCGTGCTGGCCTTCGCCGGTTTCGGCCTGCTGGCTTCCGTGCCATGGATCATCACCACGCCGGTGGCCGAAGACAGTGCCGAACGCATTCGACCCGCGCGCCGCATGTTTGCCTTTGGCGTGCTGGCGATCTGGCTCGCCGCGATGCTGGCGGTGGTCGGCTAGGCAGCCGTCAGACGTCGACCGGGTAGGGTCCGTCGCGAAAGGTTTCCGCGTGGTAACCCTTGGAGCCGATCAACCGGGCCAATGGACTGCGGATGTCTTCACCGGTCGCCAGGCGTGCGATCAGTGCGGCGAAATCGTGGCGCGGCGTCCAGCCCAGTTCGTTGCGGGCCCGCTGGTTCACATACACACGGTCGATGCCTTGGGCCATCTTCCAGCCGTGTTGCGCATAGATCGCGTCGTAACCGGGCACGCGCCGTCCCACCACCAGGGGCGCATGCGCCCGCAGGCCGTCCAGATCCTCGGGGAGGAACGGCGTGGTCGCGCTGATGATGTAGCGGCGGAAGCCAAGCATCGGCGCGCGTCGTGCCGCCAGCAGGTGCGCGCCCACCACGTCTTCGATGTCGACGCGGCGATGCAGGTACTCGTTGGTCTTGAGGTTGTCGTCGCTGTAACGCCCGCGCACCGAGCGGTCGTCGTCTTCCTCGGGAAAGAAGCGCGAGGTGCGCAGCACCATGGTGGCCAGCCCCTGGTTACGCGCGAACAGCTGGCACAGGTCTTCGGCGGCGGCCTTGGTGACGCCGTAGATGTTCTTGGGCACGGGCATCACATCTTCGGTGATCCATGCGGCCGGTTCGCCCGCCGGCGGACTCAGTGCGTCGCCGAACACGCTGGTGGTGCTGGTGTACACGAACGAATCCACGCCGCTGGCGACGGCCTCCTCCAGCAGGCTCAAGGTGCCGGTGAGGTTGACGTCGAGGAAGTCCTGCCGGCTATGCGTGGCGAGGTGCGGCTTGTGCAGCGTGGCCGGGTGGTACACGGTGCCCACGCCAGCCATGCAGCGGCGCACGAAAGCGCGATCGCAGATCGAGCCGAGGCGGTTGGTGTAACGCCCTTCGGCCACGTCCACACCGATCACCTCGTGACCGAGCTCCAGCGAGGCGCGCGCCAGCGCTTCCCCCAGGTGCCCCGAACTGCCCGTGACAAGAATGCGCATGCTCGACCGCGATCCAACCGAACGACGATGAGCCGTGATCCTAGCATCGGTGTTTGCGGCAGGAACATCGCGGACGGAATCAAACTTCCGCTTAAAACGCCATCCCGGATCGAGGCACGCCGTACGTTTCGTCAAGGCACGAAGTGTTCGGCGAATCGACCGCGTTAGACTCGGCGCATGAACGATGCGGTCTCTCCAAGCCGTTACCAACTGGCCGAGATCGGCGCGCTGCTCGCCGAGCCGGCACGCGCCGCCATGTTGCTGGCGTTGATCGACGGCACGGCGCGGCCCGCCGGCGAGCTGGCGCGTGCGGCGGGCGTGGGTGCGGCCACCGCCAGCGCGCACCTCAAGCGCCTGCTGGAAGGCGGCCTGCTGGCCGTGCACGAACAGGGACGCCATCGTTACTACCGTCTTGCCGACGACGACGTCGCGGGCATGATCGAAACGCTGGCTGCGCCGCGCGGCCGGCCGGTGCTACCCGATCCCACGGGCGGCGATCGTCCGCTGCGCACGGCGCGCACGTGTTACCGCCATCTGGCGGGCCGACTCGGCGTAGGTTTGTGCGATGCGCTGCTGCAGCAGGGCTACGTGCTTGCAGCGAGCGAGGGCATGCGTCTGCAGGAGCACGGTGCACAGGCGTTGGTGCAGGCCGGTCTCGATGCCGCGCGCGTGGAGACGTTGTTGCCGCTGGCGGGTCGCGGCTGCCTGGATTGGACAGAACGCCGCCTGCATCTGGGCGGCCCGCTCGGTGTATCGCTGACCGATGCCTTGCTCGACGCAGGTTGGCTGCGTCGCCGAGCCACCAGCCGTGCGCTGCAGCCCAGCGATGACGGATTGCGCCGCTTGATCGCGCTCGGCGTGCCGTGGGAGAGCGGTAGCTGATCGTCCCGTCGTGCCCTCTGTGGGAGCGCACTTGTGCGCGACAACCTGACGAAGCGGAACGCTGCCGTCGCGCACAAGTGCGCTCCCGCAAAAGAGCGGCAGATGCCACGCCACCCATCGGCAGCGCCGCATCGCGAATGCATCAAGCCTGTTTTTTCTTGAAGAGCTTGGCGAACAGACCGCCGATGGCGGCAATGCCGATCACCACGACCTTCTTAAACGCCAGCAGCATGATGCCCAGCTTGGCGAACAGCCCGGCCTTGGCCGCGATACCGCCGGCCACCAGGGCGGCGATGCCGTAAGCCGCGGCTTTGTCGGTACTCGCGTTGTAGTCGGCATACCGCTCGCCCGGATTGAACTCGGCCATGGCCACCACGTCGGGCATTTCCGCGCGAACCTGGGCCAGCTGGTCGATCGGCGCCACCGCATTGAGCGAGAGATAGCCCTTGCGGCCGAGCACGCGGATCGCATAGTTCAGCGACTGCCCGTCGGGGCTGCCGTCGGCTTTCTTGAACTTCAGGTCGCGCGCCCAGTACAGCTTGTGCGTCGCTTCGTCGTAGTGCGGCGGCTCGGCCCAGCCCACCAGCTCGATGGCGGGATAGCCTTCCTTGAGGCGCTCGGCATTGCCCTCGTCGGTGCCCTTTTTCAGGTCCTTGAGCATGTCGTCGTAGTCGATCTTCGCGGCATCCTTGTCGGATACATAGCCTTCATCGACGAAGGTGACCACCACCGCCCAGGTTTTCTCGTCGAGCACGGCATGTGCATCGGTGCTGGGAATGATCATGCCCAGCACGCTGGTGTCGGGCGGATTGCCCCAGGCCTGGGTAAGCACGCGCTGCGCATCGGCCGCGGAAAGAAAACTGTAGCCATGGGCCAGCTTCAACGTGGCCTGCGCGCCGGGAAGGGAGACCTCGCCGGTGACCGGGTGAAGCGAAGCGACGAACGCTTCGGCGGAGGTGTGCGAGCCACTCTCGTCGGCCATCGCCGCGATCGGTGCGGAAAGAACAAAAGCGGCCAGCAAAGCCATCGCCGGCAGGAGCGTCTTGCGAAGCATAGGAATTCCCCTGGTATCGTCCGTTGATACGCATCCCTCTCGATGCGGCCGCGGGCCCTTGAGCCCGCGGCGCTGCGATCTTATCGCCTCGTAAGCTTTTGCGCTCTGGGAATGTTCCCTGCTTAAGGCGACTTCGGAGCAGGCGACCGTTCGAAGCTGCCGGCGTCGCCCGGGAACACCACCGGGCTCTCGTAGCCATCGGCCGAGACGGCCGAGACACCGAAGAACCAGTCGTCGATCACCACGTCCTTGATCACCGCCTGGTCGCTGTCACCCACGGCGCGGCTGTACTGCCACTGCGGTGCGGTGGTGTCGCGCCAATGCACGATGTAGCCCGCGGCGCCCGGCACCTTCTTCCAGTGCACGGTGGTGTCGCTGGCCAGCGCGCCTTCGATGCTCACGCCGGACGGCGGTGCGGGGGCACGGCTCAACGCCGCCATGGTCACTGTATTGAGGGCGGTGACGCGGGCGAGATAGCGGAAGTCGACACCGTCGATGGTGTCGCCGTATTTGATGCCCTTCTCCGTGCGCAGATCCTGGTGCTGGCGCGTGTAATCCTCATGACCTTCGGTCACGCGGACGCCGGGATAGCCCGCTTCCAGGAACGGCACCTGGTCGCCGCCGCGGCTGTAGCGGTCGGTGCGATAGACCATGTGCACGCGCAGGTCGGGCAGATACGTGGAGGCGATCTGCTCCATGTAGCGGGCGACGTTGCGCGAGGGCGAATCCACTTCGCCGCCGTGATAGGCGCGGTACTTCGCCTGTTCCGGCGTTTCATTGGTCTTGGTGCCCTCGGAGAAGATACGCACCGTGGTGTTGTCCAGCACGCCGTTCAGGCCGTGGCTGTTGCCGACGATGTCGTTGTTGAGGTCGGCCTGCACGTTCCAGCCTTGCGCCACCGCGTAATCGGCCAGCACCTTGCCGCCGTACAGGCCCTGCTCCTCGCCCGACAGCGCGGCGAACACCAAGGTGGCGTCGTTGTCTTCCTTCGACAGCAGGCGCGCCGCTTCCATCAGCGCGGCAACGCCGGAGGCGTCGTCGTTGGCACCCGGTGCATCGGAGGTGGCATTCATCACGTCGGTGACGCGCGAATCGAGGTGGCCGGTCATCACGATCACCCGCTTGGGATCGCCCTTGCCGCGCTTGATCGCCACCACGTCCATCACTTCGGTGGATTGCGGCACGCGCTTGCCGGTGAACATCTGCGACGGTGTCACCACTTCGATGCAACCGCCGCAGGCTTTGGAGATGTCCTCGAACTGCGACTTCACCCAGCGTCGCGCGGCGCCGATGCCGCGCTTGTCCGACTTGGTGTCGGACAGCGTGTGGCGCGTGCCGAAGCTCACCAGCTTGGCGATGGTGGCGTGCAGTGCCGCTTCGCTGGGCGCGGTGGACAGGGCCAGCAGCGAGGATTGCTCGCGCTGCTGTGGCGGCGCATCGCCGGCATAGGCGGTGGAGAGGGCAAGGCACAACGCAAGCGGCAGCAGCGACGGGGCAAGGCGCATGAGGGTCTCCCAGGGGTCAGCCCCGCACTCTACATCGGCAGCGGCGTTCCGCAGAACCCTGCAGGGAATTACGGCGTGCCCGGCTTGACCAGCGTGATCTCGAACAGCTTGGGCCAGCGCTTGCCGGTGACGAACAGGCGATCGTGCTGCTCGTCATAGGCAATGCCGTTGAGCACGTCGTTGTACGGATCGGGCAGGCGGCTCACATCGAGCAGGCCGCTGAGGTCGATCCAGCCGGTCACATGGCCCGTGGCCGGATCGATGCGTGCGATGCGATTGGTCATCCACACGTTGGCGTAGATCTCGCCCTTCACCCATTCCAGCTCGTTGAGATTGGCCACCGGTTCGCCATTGTCGGTCACCATGATGCTGCCCGTGGCGGCGAGCGTGTCCGGATCGAGCACGCGCAGCACCGGCGAACCATCGCTCATGTAGATGTGCCTGCTGTCGCGCGTGAGCGCCCAGCCTTCGCCGGGATAATTGAACGTGCGCAGCTGCTTGAAGCTGGCCAGGTCGTATACAAAACCCATCTGGTTTTTCCAGGTGAGCTGGATCAGCTGCTGCTTCCAGTCGATGATGCCTTCGCCGAAATAAGCGTCCGGCACATCGTGGCGCTGCACCACCTTGCCGGTTTGCAGCTCCACCTTGCGCACCGTCGATTCGCCCGCTTCGCCGGTGCCTTCGTAAAGATAGCCGTCCTTGTAGAACAGGCCTTCCGTATAGGCCGAGGTGTCGTGCGGATAGACATGCACGACGCGATAGCCATAGACCGGCGTGGCCGCCTGGGCGGCGGAGCAGGTGAGGGCACCCAGGGCGAGCGCCAAGCAGTAGCGGCGAATCATGGAAACGACATCCTTAGCGAAGAGCGCAAACCGTCAGTGCAGCGAGCGTACCCGGAAATTGCGTCCCTTGATCTTGCCGGCGCGCAGCCGCTCCTGCGCCTTGTTCGCAAGATCCCGGCGAATGGCGACATAGGCGCGGGTGGCGAACACATCGATCTTGCCGATGTCCTTGGCATCGAGGCCCGCATCGCCGGTGAGCGCACCAAGGATGTCGCCGGGGCGCAACTTGTCCTGGCGCCCCGCATCGATCACCAGCGTCTTCATCGGCGCCAGGTTGAGCTGCTTGCCGCGCGACGGCGCCACCTTCAGCGGATGCCACGGCAGCGGCTGGCCCAGCTGTTCTTCGATGTTGATCGCCTTGGGACGCTCGCGCGGTGTGACCAGCGTGACGGCGAGGCCGTCTTCGCCGGCGCGGCCCGTGCGGCCCACGCGATGCGTGTGCGTGTCCGGATCGTGCGCGATGTCGAAGCTCACCACCAGCGGCAGTGCCGCGATGTCGAGGCCGCGCGCGGCCACGTCGGTGGCCACCAGCACCGAGCAGCTGCGATTGGCGAACTGCACCAGCACTTCATCGCGGTCGCGCTGCTCCATGTCGCCGTGCAGTGCGAGTGCCGAGAAGCCGCGCTTGTCCAGTTCGTCGGCGACGGCGTCCACGTCCTTGCGCATGTTGCAGAACACCAGCGCGTGTTGCGCATGTTCCTTGCCGAGCAGTTGCGCCAACGCGTCGAGCTTCTGCGCCGGCTCCACTTCGTGGAAACGCTGCTCGATGGTGGTTTCCTCGTGCGGCGTTTCGATCGTCACTTCCACCGGGTCGCGCTGCACGCGCTTGCTCACCTGGCGGATTTCCTCAGCGTAGGTGGCCGAGAACAGCAAGGTCTGGTGATGCTTGGCGATGCGTCCGACGATGTCGTCGATGGCCTCGCTGAAGCCCATGTCGAGCATGCGATCGGCCTCGTCCAGCACTAGCACCTTGATGCCGCCGCCGTGCAGGCTGGCGCGCTTCAAGTGTTCCTGGATGCGCCCCGGCGTGCCCACCACGATATGCGGATCGTGCGTGAGCGAGGCGAGCTGCGGACCCAGCGGCATACCGCCGCACAGGGTGAGCAGCTTCACATTGGGAATATTGGCCGCCAGCTTGCGGATCGCCTTGCTGACCTGATCGGCCAGCTCGCGCGTGGGGCAGAGCACCAGCGCCTGCAGGCGAATGGTGTCCACCTCGATCTGCTGCAGCAGGCCAAGGCCGAACGCCGCGGTCTTGCCGCTGCCGGTGCGGGCCTGCGCGATCACGTCGCGCCCTTGCAGGATCGGCGGCAGGCTCTGGGCCTGCACCGGTGTCATCTCGGTGAAACCGAGGGTTTCCACGCTGGCGAGCAGCGCGGGCTTGAGTGGGAGCGTGCGGAAATCAGTCATGCGCCATGATCGCATCTTTTAAGCACGATTCGTGCAAAAAACGGCGCTGCATCAATCGTCTAAAGGCTTAGTCGAGCGTGCAGCGAAGGCATGTTCGGCGGCGCCGCGGAGAATGGAGGGGCTGACGTAACCTCGATGAAACCGTTCGATTGCGGCCATGTAGACATGCCCGAACAGGTTCGTACACGCCACGCGTGTTCCCATGCTGAGCTCGATCCGGCCGGAGCCGACCTTTCGGACGGCAACGCAGGAACGGAAGCGCAGATGCTTATCGTCGGCCCCCAGGATCACCTGTGCGAAGGTGTCGTCGCTGTCGATGCGCTGGTCGATGACTGGAAAGCGCCCGGCGAATCTTGGCGCAGCCGACGACCCAAGCAGCGACGATACCGGGCAGCTGAGCGGCGATGTGCGCAGCCCCAACGGCTTCACCAGCACATTGCGGAATGCCATCAAATAAGACACTCCAGCCGGCGGGTGGGCAACGAAAGCTTCCAGCAGTTTGGCAAGCAGTGCAGTGGCACCCGTGCCACTGACCCGCGCATCCTCGAGTGTGAGCACGAACATGTCCTGGTGATGGTGCCTTGATGGCAACTGCTCGAGGAGCAGCGAATCGGCGTTGGGCTCAGCCAGCCGCACGACCGTGTGACGGCCGCCGCGTTCGCTGGAAAACCCTCCCGCGCGCCGATAGTGGGTCCACGCACGGCGCACTTTGCCGGCGGCACCGCGTACCAGGCGGCACATCCAGCTGTGCAGCGAGCCGGCAGGTGCATCCAGCGACAAGGCAATGGTCGGCACATCCAGTCGGCGCGCTCCGTCGTCGAGCCGTTGCTGCACGATTGTCGGCAGCACCTCGGTGAGCGATGGAATCGTGGCGGCGTTGGCTCGCACCTGTTCCCGCACATCCGGCGCCAGATCGCCGCCAAGCTCGTTGGTATGGCAGGAGAGCGCGAACAGTGCGGGATGACCGCCTCGCGGATGCAAGGAAACGAACTGGTGCCAGGTAGCGCCGCCGAAGCGAACGCTGAAAAGGCAATCGGGCGGAATGTCGACATGACGAAGCGCCCGAAGAAAGCTGTCAGGATCGCTCGCTAGCTGATCGGACGAGGCATCGGAGAAGCGAAGCCTGGTGCCGCCGCTGCCGGACACCGCCGTGAATACGCGATGCCCTGCGTGGCGATGGAAAGGATGCCCTTTCGCGCCCACCACGAAGCTGTACAGCGAGGTAGGATCGCCGTTCTCGAAATGGGGCCCGCCCAACCTGGCCGATGGTTCGTCCAGCGCATCGATAAAATCCCGATGCGCCCGCTGACGTGCGGTGGCACTTGCCACCAACTGGTCGCCCGCTCCATGCCCCAACTGCGAGATGAGAGTCACCTCAATGGGCACGCCTCCTGACGGCGATGGAAGACGCGCACTGGGAAATGTCGCTACGGCACGGGCTTGAGACTGCATCGCGTGACTCCGGTAAGAACCGTCTACCAGCAGGCGCCCTCTGCGCTGTTACGCCTTGCCCTTGCGAGTGGCCAGCTTGCGCGACTCGCGCTTCAGGGGACCGGCGGCTGGACAAATCTCGAACGCAAAACCAGTAAGCGTGTTTACCAGGCTGTCCTGATTGAGCCGATAGAACACGTATTGCCCGCGCCGTTCGCTGCTGACCAGTCCGGCAGCCTCCAACAGGGAAAGATGCCGGGAGATGGCGGGTGCGGTCATCTCGAAGCGGCTGGCGATGTCGCCAGCCGTCAGCTCCTGTGCCGACAGGTAGGCAAGGATTTCGCGTCGCGGACGCGATGCCAGGGCTTCAAATACTTGATCGACGGCCATTAGCTTTTAAGCAATTAAAGTATTAGTTAATTATCTACACAAGAAAAGGGCGCTGTCAACGCGCCCTTTTCAATGACGCCGGGACTGATCAGCCCTGCATGTCTTCCAGCTCGATGCCCTTGGTCTCGCGCACGGCCTTCAGCACGAAGATCAGCGAAATCAGGGCGAAAGCCGCGTACAGGCCGTAGGCGAAGGCGAGGCCCATTTCGGCCAGCGCCGGGAAGGTGCTGGTGATGGCGAAGTTGGCCAGCCACTGCGCGGCGGCGGCCACGGCCAGCGCGATCGCGCGGATCCGGTTGGGGAACATTTCGCCCAGCAGCACCCACACCATCGGGCCCCAGCTGAGGCCGAAGAACACCACGTAGGCATTGGCGGCCACCAGCGCCACCATGTTCCACGGCGCTGGCAGACTCAGGCTCGCGCCGCTGCCGGTGGCCTGCGAGAAGCACCAGGCCATCGCGCCCAGCGTGACGACCATGCCGGCGGAGCCGATCACCAGCAGCGGCTTGCGACCGATGCGATCCACCAGCGCGATCGCTACCAGTGTCACCAGCACGTTCACCACCGAAGTGGCCACCGTGATGGAGAACGAATCGGCTTCGCTGAAACCCACCGAATGCCACAGCGTGGACGAGTAATAGAAGATGACGTTGATGCCCACGAACTGCTGGAACACCGACAGCAGGATGCCGATCCACACCACCGGCAGCAGGCCCAGGCGCGGACCGCGCAGGTCCTTCAGGGTGGGACGGTATTCCGAATGCAGGCTCTCCTGGATGTCCTTCACCTTGGCATCCAGCGCGGCGTCGTTGTGCATCGCCAGCACCTGGCGCAGCACGTCCTTCGCTTCGGCGAGGCGACCCTTGGCCACCAGGTGACGCGGCGACTCGGGCACGCCGAGCACCAGCGAGCCGTAGATCAGCGCGGGCACCACGGCGACCAGGAACATCCAGCGCCATGCGTCCAGGTTGAACCACAACTTGTGCGAAGCGCCGCCGGCGGTGCTGGCCAGCCACGCATCACTGAGCAATGCGGCAAAGATGCCGAGCACGATGGCCAGCTGCTGCAGCGAGCCGAGCCGGCCGCGCACGGCGGCGGGCGAGATTTCCGCGATATAGGTCGGTGCGATCACCGAGGCCACGCCCACGCCGACGCCACCCACCAGGCGCCAGAACACCAGGCTGCCGACGCCGGTGACCAGGCCCGAGCCCAGCGCACTCAGCGCGAGCAGTACCGCGGCCACCTGCATCGCGCGCACACGGCCAACGCGATCAGCCAGCGGACCGGCATACCAGGCGCCGGCAGCGGAGCCGAGCAGCGCGCAAGACACGGCGAAACCGATGTGCGCGGCGTCGAGCCCGAAGTTGCCGCGCACGGCGTCGACCGCGCCGTTGATCACGGCGGTATCGAAGCCAAACAGGAAGCCGCCAAGCGCCGCAGCGGCTGCGATCAGCACGACACGCGCGGTGGCGTGCTGACCAAGGTCATCGACGGCACTCTTCGCCGCCGGTGTCGAATTCAGATTCATTGCCTCTCCCCAATCCAGAGTCCGGCGATTCTGCGCTGGCGGTGCCGGTTTATTGAAGTGAATACGTATGCATCAGGTTGGGGATGAATGTCGAGCTTTGGATGATGTTGCGCGTGCGGTGGGTGTGTTTTGCGATCCGGCGGTACATGCATCCGCTATTTTGCTGCTTCGCAGCATGTGTGAGTGCGTCGAGTGTAAGGCGATGCACCGCACTTCTCCCTCTCCCCTCCGGGCATAGGGGGAAAGTGGTGTGCATCGCGAAGAGAGTCCCGCCTTTTAAATGCTCAGCGAGCGGGAACGCTCACCACTGCGTGCGCCCCGGCAACAACCCCTTCAATTCCGCCTCGGTCAGGTTGCGCCACTGCCCCACCTTCAAGTGTCCCAGCTTCACGTTGATCACGCGCACCCGCCGCAGCTGCGTCACGCGATAACCGAATTCCGCCGCCATCAGGCGAATCTGTCGATTCAACCCCTGCGTAAGAATGATGGCGAAGCCGAACTTGGCGATCTTGCGTACCTTGCACGGCTTGGTCATCTGGCCGTGGATGCGCACGCCGCGCGCCATGCCCTTGAGGAAATCGTCCGTCACCGCCTTGTTCACCGCCACGAGATATTCCTTCTCGTGGTTGTTCTCCGCGCGCAGGATCTCGTTGACGATGTCGCCGTTGCTGGTGAGCAGGATCAGGCCTTCCGAATCCTTGTCCAGGCGGCCGATCGGGAAGATGCGTTCCTGGTGGTCGACGAAACCGACGATGTTGTCCTTCACCGTCTGATCGGTGGTGCAGGTCACGCCCACCGGCTTGTTCAACGCGATGTACACGGCGCGCTTGGCCGCGGGCGTCGCCGCCAGCACGCGGGCCTTGACGATCTCGCCGTCCACGCGCACCTCGTCGCCCTCCAGCGCCTTGGCGCCGGTGCTGACGACTTCACCGTTGATGGTGACGCGGCCGGCCAGCAGCAGCTCGTCCGCCTCGCGGCGGGAGCAGATGCCGGCCTCGCTGATGTATTTGTTGACGCGCATGGATGGATCTTTGGTTCTTTTGTAGGAGCGCACCCTGTGCGCGACAACCAGGCGAAGCAGTGCAACGCAGTTCTGCGGTCGCGCACAGGGTGCGCTCCTACAGGGTTTTCGTTCTTACGAACGCAGGCCGATGCCGCGCTTGAGCAGGTGCAGCGCGACGGCCGTCAGGCCCACCACGAACACCAGCATCACCGCGAACGCCACGCCGATCTGCACGTCGCTGACGCCGAGCACGCCGAAGCGGAACGCATTGACCATGTACAGGATGGGGTTGACCATCGAGATGCTGCGCCACGGTTCGCCCAGCAGGTCCACCGAATAGAACACGCCGCCGAGATAGGTGAGCGGGGTGAGCACGAAGGTGGGCACCAGCGCGATGTCGTCGAACTTCTTGGCGAACACCGCGTTGACGAAGCCGGCCAGCGAAAACACCGTGGCACCCAGCAGCACCGAGAGGAAGGTGATGATCGGGTGGGCCACGTGCAGGTCGGTGAAGAACAGCGCGATCAGCAGCACCAGCGCGCCGACCACCAGGCCGCGGGCCACCGCGCCGGTGACGTAACCCAGCAGGATCACCCAGTTCGGCATCGGCGACACCAGCATTTCTTCCACCGCGCGGCTGAACTTGGCGCCGAAGAACGAGCTGGAGATGTTGCCGTAGCTGTTGGTGATGATGCTCATCATGACCAGGCCAGGCACGATGTACTGCATATAGGTGAAGCCGTGCATCTGGCCGATGCGGCTGCCGATCAGCTTGCCGAAGATGACGAAGTACAGCGTCATCGTGATGGCGGGCGGAATCAGCGTCTGCGTCCAGATGCGCATGATGCGCATGATTTCGCGACGGACGATGGTATTGAGTGCAACGAGGTTGCCCGTGCCGTTCATGCGGCCTTCTCCGTGGTGTCTTTCCGGCCGTTCTCGACGAGTCGCACGAACAGTTCTTCCAGTCGGTTGGTCTTGTTGCGCATCGAGGTCACCGTCATGCCGCGTTCGCTCAGGCCCGCGAACAGCGAGTTGAGGTCGTGCGAGCGGGACATCTCCGCTTCCATGGTGTGCTCGTCCAGGCGGCGCAGCGAAATGCCGGGGATCACCGGCAGGTCGGTCGGCACGTTGTTCACGTCCAGCACGAAGGTTTCCACATCGAGCGAGGCCAGCAGGCGCTTCATCGAGGTGTTTTCCACGATGGTGCCGTGGTCGATGATGGCGATGTTGCGGCAAAGCGTTTCCGCTTCTTCCAGATAGTGCGTGGTGAGGATCACCGTGGTGCCGGCCGCGTTGATGCCGCTGACGAACTGCCACATGGAGCGGCGGATCTCGATGTCCACGCCCGCGGTGGGCTCGTCGAGGATCAGCAGCTTGGGCTCGTTCATCATCGCGCGGGCGATCATCAGGCGCCGCTTCATGCCGCCGGAGAGCATGCGCGCCTGATGGTGCGCCTTGTCCCACAGGCGCAGCTCCTTCAAATACTTCTCCGCGCGCTCGACGGCGATCTTGCGCGGGATGCCGTAGAAGCCGGCCTCGTTCACGCAGATGTCGAACGGCTTCTCGAACTGGTTGAAGTTGATTTCCTGCGGCACCAGGCCAATCAGCTGCATGGCCTTGCCGCGCTGCTTGTTGACCGACACGCCGAACACGTGGGCGTCGCCGCTGGTGGCGTTGACCAACGAGGAAAGAATGCCGATCAGGGTGGATTTGCCGGCGCCGTTGGGGCCGAGCAGGGCGAAGAAATCGCCGGGCTGGACCGTGAGACTGATGCCTTTGAGGGCTTCGACGCCATTGTTATAGGTCTTGCGCAGGTTTTCGACGACCAGCGCGGGTGTTGAAGAGGGGGACATGGGCTGCACCGAAGGGGCCAGCCTTCTATTATACGTGGCTTGCCCCGGCGCTCCCCTACGGAGCGACGATCTCACTCGCCACTCCCCTGGGAGCGGCGATCTCTCAAGTTCCCCCGGAAGACCGATGGCCGATCATTTTCAGCTCCGACTCGTCGACAGCACCATGCTGGCGCCCACTGTCCGCCACATGGCCTTCGAGCGGGCCGACGGCCAGCCGCTGGCCTTCACGCCGGGGCAGTTCCTGCAGATCCACTTCCATTACGACGACGGCACCGCCACCAAGCGCAGCTATTCGGTGGGTACGGTGGGCGACGGCTCCTCGCCGGTGCAGCGCATCGAAATTGCCGTGAGCTATGTGGAAGGCGGCGCCGCCACCAAGCTGCTGGGCGAGCTGCCGATCGGCGGCGAAATCAGCGCCAGCGGCCCCTACGGCCGCTTCTGCCTGCAACCGGGCGACAGCAACGGCCGCTACCTGCTGCTGGCCACCGGCACGGGCGTCACCCCGTATCGCGCCATGCTTCCCAAGATCGGCGAGCTGGTGAAGCAGGGCCGCGAAGTGGTGCTGCTGTACGGCGCGCGCAACGAAACCGAGCTGCTGTACGGCGAGGAATTCGAGGCCTTTGCCCAGGCGAACCCCGGCTTCACCTTCCACGGTTGCCTGAGCCGCCAGCCGCGTGACGTCCCGCGTCCGGACGACCGCCCGGGCCACGTGCAGAACGTGCTGGCCGAGCTGGCGCCCAGCGCCGAGCGGGACATCGCCTACCTATGCGGCAATCCGAACATGGTCGATGCGGCTTTTGCCGCCCTGAAGGATTTCGGCCTGCCGGTAATGCACATCCGCCGCGAGAAATACATTTCCTCACGCTGAGTCGCGCAACGGTGGCTAAACCGTTGCCCACCAAGGCGCTCAAGTTCGGCTGAGACCGGCCGCTAACGGGATCAGCCCGGCGTTGCCCTGCGCCGGCTCCCAGCCCCTGTTCCACGGGTCAGCTTCCCGACACCCGTCAAAAACGTGACGCAGTTCACGTTGCGGAGACCTGCGCGGGTTTCCGATATCAAGCGCAAGGGGCCCACGCCGATAGATCCCATCAGGTATCCCCAAAAAGGGGGTGCGGGAAGGGGCATTTATGAAGGGCTGGATTCGCAAGACCTGGGTGAGCTGCGTTGTCGCTGCGTCATTGGGTGTGCCGTTGGCACATGCGGCAGGGACCGGCACCATCACGTTCGTGGGTGCGATCGTGGTACCCACCTGCAACACGGCCGACGTGGCCGGAGTTTTCCCGCAACGCGGTTATCAGCATTGCGCCATGCCGGCGGGACAAGCGTCGCTGCCTACTTCCAGTTATCGACAGGATGTGGCTTCACTTGAGAGCGAAGCCGTGAACCATGATCGCCTGCTCGCATACTTCGCCGGATACGCCAGCAGCGAGCAGACGCAGATCGTCACGCGCACCTACGAGTGAATGATTACTGGTAGGTGATCGTGTATTTGATGGTCGCGTTGACGACGCCCGCCGTGGCCGCTGCCGTCGCGTAGTACTGCGCATAATAGTTCAACGTCACGGCATTGTTGACGACATTGAACGTACCCGAATTCTGCGCTGCGGCCGACGATGTCTTGCTGAGATTGAGGGCGCCCGAGAGGCTGCTGCCTGGACCGTTGAGCAGCTGCACCTGCACGTTCTTGGCGCCGCCATTGCCCGTGGTGGTGTTGGTGAGATTGCCGGTCGTGTTGCTGACGGTGCCGCCGCTGAAGATGTTGGACGCCACGGTGAAGCCGTTGGGGCAACCGGTGATCTCGATGTTGAAAGGCGTCACGCCTGCGGTTTTGCCCGACGCAGACAGCTGCGACGTATCGACCGTCGGCAAGGTTACCGTCTGGTTGTTGCCGCCCGTCACCGTGCACGTCGGGTTGGTGATGATGATGGCGGGCAGGACCAGGTTCGCACCGAGGCTCTGGCTGGTCGAGTTGACGCTTCCGCCGGAGATGTACCACCAGTAGGGAATCAGGTTGTTCTGCGAGATGGTGCCCGTGCCGGCCGTCGTTTTCGTCTTGATGAGCTGGGCGGTGTAACTGGCAGTGACCGTGCCGGAGAACGAGCCCACGGCCGCGCTCGAAGGCGCCGTGACCGCGCCAGGCACATAGCCCGCCGTGCTGGTGGGGCCACAGGCAAGACAGGACTTGCTGGTGGCCTGGACCGGCGTCGCCGTGACCAGTACGGCCCAGCCGTTCAAGTTGGTGGCGAAGGTGATGCCGGGGCCGCTGGTGTTGTTGCTGTTGTCCAGCGGGGCCAGGGTCTGACCGGCCTGGATGGTCGCGGTGTAGTCGTTGGCGGCTTTGGACGCGGGCAGCCCCGAGCAGTTGAAGATGATCGTGGCCGTGCCCGTCGCGCCGTCAATCGGACCTAAGCCCTCATCGGGCTGAACGACGACGGTGGCAGGCATGCTGAGCGTGGCCGAAGTGGCCTGGCAGTTCGCCGCAGCCTGTGCCGCTGGCGCCCAGCCGGTCGCCATGAGCAGCAGCATCAGCAGTCCGAAAAGCTGCGCATGGCGCTTGCGCAAAGCCGAGCCAACCTTCATGAGCCACTCCTTGTTGCCTGTGCGACGGCGTTGCTGCGCGTGCAGGTCGCCGTGATCTGCTGAAGCGCCTTGGCCGACTTGTCCTTCGACGGCGGCGGCAGCTCGTAGTAGAACGAGCACGATTGTGCCTCGCCGTCGTCATCGTGCCAGCGCACGCTGAGCTTGCCGGTCGGATCGACGCCGCGCACCAGGATCTGGCTGGCCTGACCGACCACGCCGAGCACGACATTCTTCTCGTTGAACACTTCGGCACCGAACGGCAGCGCGTCGCCATTGTCCAGCTGCGAACGAATGAGCACGGTGCGCCCGTTCTGCGTCTTGAACTTCATCATCACCACCGCGCCGGCATACGGAGCCACCTGGGCGCTGGTGGCGTCGAGCTGCACGTCCATCGGCAGACCCTTGGGGTCGACCTGCACGGAATTGAGCGCGTACGGCGTCAGGTACGGCACGATGGCGTAGCCGAAGCGATCGATCTTCACGCCGCCGCTGCTGTTGACGCGCGCACCGGCGGCACCCGGCACGTAGACGATGCCTACGGTGTCGCTGATCGGCTGGCCGAAGGTGATGCCACCCGGATGCGCCACCACCGAACCGCTCACGCCCAGCGAGGCCTGCGAATAACCGCTGCCCTTGCCGTAGGTGGCGTTAAACACCGCGAACGGGCTACGGTAGCCGGCGCTGAGCGAACCCGCGGTGCTGCTGTTGCTGCCGGTGTCGCCGCCGGAGCTGTGCGAGGCGGTGGCGCCGTAGTTGAACTGGTTGTCCGCACCCAGCGTGCCGTTCACCATCGCCTGTTCCTGCGAACCGGTCTGCTCGTCGTGCGAGAGGTTCAGCGTCATCGTCGGCGCATGCGTCGTGCTGCCCAGCGGCAAGGTGAAGTTGACGAAGACCTGGTTGTCGTAACGGCCGGTGGCATCCACCGAGCGTTGCGCCGAGACGTTGTAGCTCAGGCGACGGATATGGTTGCTGTAACCGAGCTGGAACTGCGTGTCGGTGTTGCTGCGGTTCCAGTAGTCGCGCACCGAGGCATTGGCATAGATCGAGCCGCCGTTATCGCCCAGCGGCTGGCTCATCGACAGCGTGAAACTGCTGCGCTGGCGCTGCACGCCGGTGATCGTGAGCAACGAACCGGCGTTGAACGTCGAGCCACTCAGTGCTGCCTGCTGCGCGGGCGTGAGCACGCTCGAGACCGGCACGCCGTCGATGGTGTTGACCGTCGGCGTCAGCGTGGTGCCGAACGCGTCGAGGCCGTGGCGGGCATAGTCGCGCGCCTGTTCGGCATCGGTGAGGCTCAGGTAGCCGCCGGTGGAATAGCGATAGGCGGCCACTGAGAAGTTGGTCTGCGTGGACGGGATCACCTTGCTATAGGTGATGCGCACGCTCTGGCCCGACTGGGTCGAATAGCCGGGGATGTGCGCCTGCGCCTGGGTGACGTCCAGTGCCAGCGCGCCGTAGTGCGTGTCGATGGCGGCGCCTATCAGCGCTGCGCCATAACCCTGGGAACCGACGATGCCGGCGTAGCCGGTGAGCAGGTTGTTGAAGCCGTGCTGCACCGTGGCCTGCGCCACGCCCGGCTGATCCTTGATGGAGGCCACGCGCAGCTGGCCGATCGAGACGTCGTAACGGGTGATGCCGGGGCGCAGCAACTGCGCCACCGAGGCGTAAGGCACCACGAACACGGTGCTGTGGCCGTCCGCTTCGGTCACCGTCACATCGAGGTTGCCGCCGAAGCCGGTCGGATACAGGTCGTTGATCACGAACGGACCCGGCGCCACCGTGGTCTGGTAAATCTGCACGCCGTTCTGGCGCACGCTCACCAGCGCGTTGGTGTTGGCGATGCCGCGGATCATCGGCGCATAGCCCTGCATCGACTGCGGCAGCATGCGGTCGTCGGTGGCCAGTTGCACGCCGCGGATGCCGAAGCTGTCGAACACGGTGCCGTCGGTGTAGCTGTCGCCGACGGTCAGCACCGAGCGCAGCGACGGCAGGTCGCGCTGCAGGTAGGTCTGGATGTTCTGCCAGTGGCTGCGCGACGGGCTGTTGGACGAAGCGGACGTCCAGGTCATGGTGCCCTGCTCGCGCAGATGCCACAGGCCGATGTTCACGCCGGTGTTCACACCCAGGTACGAGCTGGTCTGGCTGGTGCCCTGGCTGCTGCTGTGGAAGCTGTTGAAGTTGTAGTTCAGCAGGCCGGCCGGTACGCCGGCATCCCAGTATTCCGGCGACACGTAGCCGCGCGGCATCAGGCCCAAATAGGCCTGCGGCACGCTCACGTCCAGGCGCAGCTGGGTCATGTCGAAGGTCATCTTCGCATCGGGGATCAACTCGCCGATGGAGACGCAGGCCGACGGATCGTCCATACGTTTGGCCACGTCGTCGGCCATCTTCGGATGCAGGCCGAACTGGTCGAGCATCTTGCGATCGAGGCAGGGCAGTGCATTGGCGTTCGCCGACGGCGCCACGAAGCGCACGGCACGGCGGCCCACCCACACGCCATTGAGATAGACGTCGCTGTTGTACTCGCCCGGCAGCACCGGGTTGCCGTGCTCGAAGCGCGACAGGTCGGTGGTGTTCTGGCCGGCGCCCGACAGCATGCTGCGGTCGAAGTCGGCATAGCCGCCGCTGCTGCCCGGATCGGCGCCGCCCGGGCTGGCCGACGGATCGGCACCGGAGGCGGGCAACGCATAGGCGGAAAACGTAGCGCCCGCCAGCGTGGCCGCAATGGCCGCGCTCAGGAACGCACGATGGCACGCCACCGGCCAGGACGTGCGTCGCTGGGCGTTGGCGTGCGGGTGCTTCATGCGGCGACCGAGCCCTTGAAGGTCACGTCGGAGCCGTAGTCATTGAGGCAGTGATAGTCGATCGCGCTGCCAGCGGTCGGCGCCTGCTTGATGTCGGACACGGGCAGGCTGAGGTCGGACATCGGCGCGACCATGCCGGCGTCGACCTTATGCGCCACGCCACCCACGGTCACGCGGATGTCGGTGATGGTCACGTAGTACGGCGTGGGGTTGTGCACCACGATGGCGGCACCGCTGGCCTTGAAGGTCAGTTCGCCCGGTGCCTTGACCGGATCGCCGGCCAGGCCGGTCGGGCGGTAGAACAGCTTCAGGCGCGAGCGGATCGCCATCTGCAGCGTGTTCGCGTTCTGCGTCACCAGGCTGGAGGGCTTGGGCGGCACTTCGAGCACGTTGAGCCAGAACACCGACTCGCGATCGGTCGGCAGCGGCTGGTCGCTGTGCGTGAAAAGGATGCGCAGGCTCTGGTCGCGGTTCGGCTCCATGCGGAACAGCGGCGGGGTGATCAGGAACGGCGTCTTCACCTTGTCCGGCGTGGACATGGGATCGCCGTTGTCGACCCAGCTTTCGACCAGGGCAGGCGTGGAATTCTGGTTGGTCAGGCGAACCGTGACTTCGCCATCGGCGGCAGGAAAGATCACCCGGGTGCCGGCAACGATGACGTTGGCGTGTGCAGCCGTCATGGAAACCGTGCAAACGAAGGCCAGCAGCGCCGCGGAAAGGGCGCGGTTTGGAAACTTCATGGGGGAGACCTCAGAGGCGAAACAGGGAAAGTGCTGCGGCGGGAGCCCGCCGCAGCACCGGGTTTGCAGCGATTACTGGTAGTTCAGCGCGTACTGGACGTTCGTGTTCACGGCACCGGCGGTGGCGTTGGCGCCGAAGGCGATGTAGCCGGCGTAGTAGGTGAACGACGGGTTGTTGGTGCCCGTGGTCGGCAGCAGGGCGGTGCCAGCGCCCTGGGCGCCGGAAGCGTTCTGCAGCGACAGCGCGCCGGCGATCGACTGCGTGGTCGAGAAGGCCACTTCCACGTTGCTGTTGCCGGCGCCCGTGGCGTTCTTCAGGTAGCCGCTGGTGGTGTCGATGCTGGTGCCCGTGAAGTACGGGAACACCTGGGTCTGGCCGGTGACGGCCGTGCAACCCGTCAGCGACATGGTGACCGGGGTCCAGCCAGCCGACACGCCCGAGAGCAGGGTGTTGGTGTCGTAGGTCGGCAGGGTGATCGTCGCGTTCTGCGAACCGTTGACGGCCACGTTACAGGTCGAGGAAACGACCTTGCCGTTGATGGTGATGGTGCCGTTGCTGGTGGTGGCGGCGTTGGCCGAGATTGCCACGAAGGAGGCGGCGAGCACGGCGGAGAGGAGAAGCTTCTTCATACCCATGTCCTTTGAACGTTTGGTGGGATACATCGTGTTGGACGCGCTTCCGGACCTTGGGCAGGTGCCCCCCGATTGCGCTTTCTTAGGCTTCCGGCCCGACCCCGGGAGGTCGTCTGCCAGTTCGCTTACGGCCGGTAAAGCAACCCCCGTGCCAAGCACGACGAGACGCTGGAAACCCCGCCAGCTGAAGAAAGTGAGAGGTAGTTGTTAAATGCAAGTGACGATTTTTGTAAGTCGAGCTGTGTCACAACGGACGCTGTGGGCAGCTCAATGTGCAAATTGGGTCACATTTTTGTCGATTGGGCGCTCAAGTTTTTGCCGGATCCGGCCGATATGGCCTTTAGGATGTAAAGCGTGCTTGACATGTTCCGGCGACAGGCCTAGCCTCATGTCAAGTCAACTTGACATGGGGTCGGGCATGGAGCGCGTGGCAGCGAAGGACGGTGCAGCGTGAGCGCATCGGGATGGTGGGAAGCCGCTAGCCGCAGGGTGCCTATCGCCGGCTGGCCCGCCTGGGCGCGCTGGCTGGCGGTCGCCTTGCTCTATCTATGGCTGTTTGCCGGTTTCTGGCTGATGTTCAAGGGCAGCCAGGGCATTCGACTGCTCGGCCTAGCGATGTTCGCGGCCGGACTGCCCCTGCTGGCGCATAGCGGCCGGATCCTGATGCGCGAGCGGAGCCGCCCCGCCGACCGCCGCTACGTGCGCCAGTTCATGCCGGCCATGCTGCTATACATAGTGGTCATGCTCTACGTGTGGCCGCTGCAGCAAGGCATGCCGCCGGGCTGGTTGAAGACCGCGACCGTGCTGTCGCCGGTGGTGCCGATCATCTGGGTGATCTGGGGTTCCATTTGCTACGTGCTGGCCAGCGATGAAATGCAGCGGCTGCAGCACCTCGTCGCGCTCGCCATCGGCGTGTCCGTGGTGTGTGTGGCAAGCCTCGCGCTGGGGTTTCTCGGCGCGGCCCGGATGATCGTGCTGAACGGCTCATTGGCGCTGATGATGGTGTACCCCGCCGTCTGCATCACCTACGGGGTTGCCCGCTGCGTTCTCGTCTGGCGTGCCCGCAGCGAATGATCAACCGCATCCGTGAACTGCGCGGCGAACGCGGCTGGTCGCAGGCCGACCTGGCCGAGCGCCTGGACGTCTCGCGCCAGACGGTGAACGCCATCGAGACCGGCAAGTACGATCCGAGCTTGCCGCTGGCGTTCAAGATCGCGCGGTTGTTCGGTCTTTCCATCGAATCGATCTTCGAACCGGAACCGCAGGCGGCAACGCCGATGGTTTCGCGACATCCAATGGAGTGAGGGGAAAACACCCATGGCAATCAAAGGCCGAACCGCCTTTCGCATCGGCATCGTGGTCATCGCGCTGTCCGTGCTGGGCTGGAAGCACTTTCATCCGCAGACCAATGCGGCGCCCGATGGCGCTCCAACGGCCAGCGCGCTGGCCCAGGCACCGTCCGCGCCAGTCAAGCCACAGACCTGGACACTGGGCTCGCTCACGCTGACGCCCTGCGAATTGGGTCAGCCCAACAGCGGGCTATCCACCGCCGCCTGGTGCGCGCCGTTCGAGGTGCCCGAGAATCGCGACGATCCGAACAGCCGCAAGATCCACCTCAAGCTCGCGGTGATCCGCAGCAGCGCGCAGGTCGCCAGCAAGGACATGCTGGTGATGCTGGCGGGCGGGCCGGGTCAGGCGGCGACCGAATCGTGGCCGGGCGTGTCGGGCGCGCTGTCACCGCTGGTCCAGCATCGCCACGTGGTGCTGCTCGACCAGCGCGGCACCGGCGGTTCCAACCCGCTCACCTGCAAGGACGAAGGCGAGGGCACCGAAGGCGGTTCCGAAGACATCGACCTCAGCGCCGAGAGCCAGAAGCGCGAGACCGAGCGTTGCCTCAAGCAGCTCGAGGGCAAGGCCGATCCGCGCTACTACACCACCACGATCGCCGCGCAGGATCTGGAAGACGTGCGCAAGGCGCTGGGTTCGCCCACTTTCGACCTGGTGGGCGTGTCCTACGGCACGCGCATGGCGCAGCAGTATGCGATGCGTTATCCCGCGGCCGTGCGCAGCCTGGTGCTGGATGGCGTGGTGCCGAACGAGCTGGTGCTGGGCCAGGACTTCGCGCCCGACCTGGAAGACGCGCTGAAGGCGCAGTTCGCGCAATGCGCGGCGGTAGAGGCGTGCCGCAAGCGCTACGGCGATCCGTATCAGACGCTCTATCAGTTGCGCGATGCGTTGCGCGCCAACCCGCACAAGGTGAGCTTCCGCGATCCGCAGAACTACCAGAGCGTGCAGCGCACGCTGAGCGAATACTCGCTGGCCAGCGTGGTGCGGATGTTCGCCTATTCGCCGCTCACCGCCGCGCTGCTGCCGCTGTCCATCGACGCGGCGGCGCACGGCGATGTCGGCCCGCTGCTGGGCCAGGCCAAGCTGCTTTCCGGCGACCTGTCCGACACCATGAACGGCGGCATGCAGTTGGCGGTGATCTGCAGCGAGGATGCCGACCTTCTGGTCCCGCGCGAAGAAGATGCGCACACCATTCTCGGTACGCGCATGGTCGACACGCTGCGCAATTCGTGCGCCGTGTGGCCCAAGGGCACGCGTCCGGCGGACTTTCATCAGCCGCTCAAAACCGACACGCCGGTGCTGCTGTTTTCCGGCCAGTTCGATCCGGTCACGCCGCCGCGCTACGGCGAGCAGGTGGCGAAGAACCTGCCCAATTCACGCCATCTCGTACTTACCGGCCAGGGCCACAACGTGATCAATGCCGGCTGTGCGCCGCAGCTGGTCAAGCACTTCATCGAAGATCTCAATCCCAAGGCGCTGGACGCTGCCTGTCTGGAGCGACTGCAGCCGACGCCGACGTTCATCGATTTCAACGGAGCGACGCCATGATCGAGGTAAGGGATTTGCACAAAGCGTTCGGCACCGTGAAGGCGGTGGACGGCGTCAGCTTCAAGGCACGCGATGGCGAGATCACCGGCCTGCTCGGTCCCAACGGCGCCGGCAAGACGACCACGCTGCGCATGCTCTACACCCTGATGACGCCCGACCGCGGCCAGGTGCTGGTGGACGGCATCGATGCCGCCCAGGACGCGCTGGCCGTGCGCCGCGAGCTGGGCGTGCTGCCCGATGCGCGCGGCCTCTACAAGCGCCTCACCGCGCGCGAGAACATCGACTACTTCGCGCGCCTGCACGGCTTGCCCGAGGAACTGCTCGACAGTCGCCGCGAGGCCCTGGTGAAGGCGCTGGACATGGCCGACATCGCCGATCGCCGCACCGAGGGCTTTTCGCAGGGACAACGCGTGAAGACCGCGATTGCCCGCGCGCTCATCCACGATCCGCGCAACGTCATTCTCGACGAGCCCACCAACGGCCTCGACGTGATGGCCACGCGCGGGCTGCGCCAGTTCATGCAGCACCTGAAAAGCGAGGGACGCTGCGTGCTGTTCTCCAGCCACATCATGCAGGAGGTGGGAGCGCTGTGCGATCGCATCGTGGTGATCGCCAACGGACGCGTGGTGGCCGACGAGACGCCGGCTGCGCTGCGCGAACAAACCGGTGAGGCCAACCTCGAGGACGCCTTCGTGAAGATCATCGGCAGCGAAGAGGGTCTCGCCGCATGAACATGAAAACCACCACGCCCATCATGCGCACCCGTGCCTTCGTCACGGTCTTCATGAAAGAGGTGCGCGAGAACCTGCGCGACCGGCGCACCATCACCAGCGCCTTCCTCACCGGCCCGCTGCTGGGGCCGATCATCATGGTGATGCTGCTCAACATCACCCTCAACCGCCAGCTGGACAAGGCCGAGAAGCCGCTGCCGGTGCCGGTGAGCGGCGCCGAATACGCGCCGAACCTGATCAACGCGCTGAAAGCCGAAGGCATCGTGCCGAAGCCGGCCATCGCCAATCCCGAGCTGGCCGTGCGCAAGCAGGATGCCGACGTGGTGCTGCGCATCTCGCCCGACTACGCCACCGCCTGGCGCAAGGGCGAAGCGGTGCAGGTGGAGTTGATCTACGACTCCTCGCAGCGCGATGCCAATGCTTCGGTGGATCGCCTGTCGAGCGTGGTCGAGACCTATGCGCGCCAGCAAGGTGCGATGCGCCTGGTGTCGCGCGGCCTGTCGCCCAGCACTGCATGGCCGGTGGTGGCCGCCAAGCGCGACCAGGCCACGGCGCAGGCGCGTGCGGCGTTGGTCTTCTCGATCCTGCCGTATTTCTTCGTGCTCACGGTGTTCATGGGCGGCATGTATCTGGCGATCGACCTCACTGCCGGCGAGCGCGAGCGCCAGTCGCTGGAACCGTTGTTCGCCAACCCGGTGCCGCGCTGGAAAATCCTCGCCGGCAAGCTCGGCGCGATCTGCACGTTCTCGGCGGCGAGCCTGCTGATCAGCCTGGTCGCCTTCGGCGTGGTGGGGCGTTTCGTACCCACCGAAAAGCTCGGCATGGAACTCAACCTCGGCCTGGGCTTCAGTGGCCAGGTGCTGCTGTTGATGCTGCCGCTGATCGTGCTGTTGGCAGCCCTGCAGTCGATGGTGGCCGCGTTCGCCAAGAGCTATCGCGAAGCGCAGATGTACGTGTCGCTGCTGATGTTCGTACCGATCCTGCCGAGCATCCTGCTCTCGACCATGCCGATCAAGGCACAAGGATGGATGTACGCCGTGCCGTTGCTGGGCCAGCACCTGGGCATCATGCAGCTGCTGCGCGGCGATGGCGTAACGCCTGAGCAGCTCGGCTTGTGCCTGATCGGCAGCCTGGCTGCGTCCGTGCTCGGCGTGCTGGTGACGGCGCGCCTGTATCGGTCCGAGCGGTTGGCGATTTCGGGGTGAGATCGCTGGCAGGGTTGCCTCAGTTCTGATAATTACGTCATTCCGGCCTGCGCCGGAATGACGGCCAGGAGAGGCATCGCCGAGCAAGTCTCGCGCTACCATCGGCTTTTCCTCCCACCGGGACACCCCATGCGCCGCCACCTGCTTGCCCTCAGTCTCATCGCCGTCCTGGCCGGCTGCAGCTCGCACGACGACAATGCACCCGCTGCCGCCGCGTCCGCACCGTCGCCCGCCAGCAGTGCGACGGCGGTGCCGCCGCCGTCCACCGATGCCGACATCGCCGCGCAGCGCATGGCCAACTACGCCTCGGTGAAGCTCACCGCCGATCTCTCCCAGTTCGACGACAAGCAGAAGCAGATGATCGCGCTGCTGATCGAGGCGGCCGATGTCACCAACGACATCTACTGGAAACAGTCGTGGGGCGACAAGGCCGCGCTGATGGCGCGCATTCCCGACGAGGTGACGCGCCATTTTGCCGAGATCAACTACGGTCCGTGGGATCGCCTGGACAACGACCAGTCGTTCGTTGCCGGGGTCGGGCCGCGTCCCCTGGGCGCGCAGTTCTATCCGGCCGACATGACCAAGGCCGAATTCGACCAGGCCGATCTCAAGGACAAGACCGGCCTGTACACGCTGCTGCGCCGCGATGCGCAGAACAAGTTGGTGACGGTGCCCTACCACGTGGCCTACAAGGCCGACCTGGAACGCGCGGCCGGGCTGTTGCGCCAGGCCGCCGATCTGTCGGCCGACAAGGAATTCGCGAGCTACTTGAAGAAGCGCGCCGATGCCCTGTTGAGCGACGACTATCGCCCCAGCGATTTCGCCTGGATGTCGATGAAGAACAATCCTGTCGACATCGTGATCGGTCCGATCGAAACCTATGAAGACCAGTTGTTCGGCTACAAGGCCAGCTACGAGAGCTACGTGCTGGTGAAGGATCAGGCGTGGAGCGCCAAGCTCGCGCGCTTCGCCAAATACCTGCCCGAACTGCAGCGCGAGCTGCCGGTGGACGACAGGTACAAGGCCGAGAAGCCCGGTGCCGACGCCGATCTCAACGCGTATTTCGCCGTGTACTACGCGGGCGATGCGAATGTCGGCGCCAAGACCATCGCCATCAATCTTCCCAACGACGAGGAAGTGCAGCTGAAGAAAGGCACCCGCCGCCTGCAGCTGGAAAACGTGATGCAGGCGAAGTTCGACAAGATCATGCTGCCGATTGCCAAGGAGCTGATCGTCGACGACCAGCAGTCGCACCTTACCTTCGATGCGTTCTTCGAGAACACCATGTTCCACGAAGTGGCGCACGGCCTGGGCATCAAGAACACGCTCAACGGCAAGGGCATGGTGCGCACCGCGCTGAAGGATCAGGCGTCGAGCTTCGAGGAAGGCAAGGCGGATATCCTCGGCCTGTACATGGTGAGCAAGCTGGCCGACAAGGGCGAGCTGGACAAGGCCAAGCTGATGGACAACTACGTCACCTTCCTTGCCGGCATCCTGCGCTCGGTGCGCTTCGGCGCCAGCGACGCGCACGCCAAGGCGAACATGGTGCGCTTCAACTTCTTCCAGCAGCAGGGCGCCTTCACCCGCGACGCCGCCAGCGGTCGCTATCGCGTCGACTTCGACAAGATGACCGCCGCGATGAACGCGCTTTCGGCCAAGCTGCTCGCCATCCAGGGCGATGGCGACTACGACGCGGCCAGGAAACTCACCGAAACCATGGGCAATGTCGACGCGACCCTGGCAGGTGACCTGAAGCGCCTGGACCAGGCGAAGATCCCGGTGGATGTCACCTTCGAGCAGGGCCTGGAAACGCTCGGCTTGTCCAAGCCGTAACGCGTCGATGCGGCGCATGAAGAAAACTTCATGCGCCGCCGATTGATCCTGCGCGGTGCTGGTCGTAAAAAAGAGCGACTAACCACTCGCGCAGGGATCATTGCCATGACGATGTGCAAGAGTCTGGTGTTGGGTTTGGCCGCAACCGCGTCGATCTGCACTGCCGGTGCAGCCTTGGCGGATAGCAACAAGGACGCGCAGGCCGCCCAGCGTGAGGCCTATGTGAAGTCGGCGGGCCAGAAGGTCACCGGCGTTCCCGAATCGGCCCGGATCACCAGCGTGGATCCGCTCGGCGATCACCGCGTGGCCTTCTATACCGTCGACGGTTCCCACAAAGACGTGTGGCTGGTCACCATCGACGCGGCATGCGACCAGCCGGTGCTGGCGGACGATCACATCGTCTCGCTCGAATCGGGTGTCGCGCGTGCATGCCAGTCCGTAGCGATCCAGTCGGTCGACAAGCGCGAGCTGGGTTCGCGCCTGCACACTGTGCCGCGTGATCGGTTGGCCTCCCCAGCAGATGCGAATCTGCACACCACCGACCTGCGCTACGAAACCGTATTCCGCACCCAGGCGATGACCGACAGCGGCCGGACGAAGTAGCCCCCCCTGCAAACAACCATTGTAGGAGCGCACCCTGTGCGCGACACAACAGAGCCGAGGTTGACCAATTCACCTTGGCGCCAGAGAGTTGCCGCCCTACGCTCAGCCCACTATGTCGCTGATGACGGGACGCCTGCCGCGATGCGACGTTCCCGTCATGAATGGAACTGCCGGTCATCGTGCGCTGCGTGCGGGACGTGCATCCGTCCCTGGTTGCGCCTATCTATTGACCACAGTCACCGCATATCGGCGCCCTTTATTCAAGGATCACCATCTCGCACGCAGCGTGTGCCGATGCATCCATGAGGCAAAGCATTGGGGTGACGCGTCGCTGTTATGTTGGGTCCTGATGCCAGATCATTGGCATGGTCTCGTCACTCTGGGCCATCGAGATTCACTCTCTACCGTGATGAACCGGTTCAAGGCGGCGACAGCCAAACAGATTCGTTGCATCCATCCCCAAGTTGTCTGGGGAACGGGTTTTCACGACCGCGCGTTGCGCCGGGAGGACGATGTCCGGAGTGTGGCTCGTTACATCGTCGCCAATCCACTGCGCGCGGGATTGGTAGAAGCAGTGCTTGACTACCCGTACTGGAACTGCGTCTGGCTTTGACTGTAGAAGTGCGCCCTGTGCGCGACGGGTGCGTCCAGGTCTCGGCGCAGGATAGGTTTGTCGCGCACAGGGTGCGCTCCTACAGAAGACGCTTCATTTGGGCGCCAGATCCCGCATCTTCATCTTCAGTTCGCGTCCATCCGCCAAGGTCAACGTCAGCGGCGTGCCCTCCGGCAGATGCATGCTCAGTTCGCGCAGTCCGCCGAAGCTCAGGTCGGTTGAGGGTTTTCCATTGGCCGCCATGATGGCGTCGCCCTGTTTCAGTCCGGCTTGTTGGGCGGGACTGCCGGGCATCACGTTGATGACCTTGAAGCGGTCCGGTTGCTCCTTGCTCTTTTCGGCGCGGAAGCCGGCCATGCCGTAGTGCCACACCGGTGCGGGGTTGCGCGGCATCAACACCATTTGCTGGCGGCGGTAGTCGAAGTGCACGTTGAAGCGGGCGAGCACGTCCTGGCCGATATTGCCCGCCTCGCTCGGATTGCCGGTGGCGCCGGCGTCGGTGCGGGTGAGCATGGCGGTCAGGTTGTCCAGGCGCTGCGTGCCCAGGATGAGTTCCTTCGCGTGGGCGACATGGGCGGTGAACAGGCCGCCGACGCCGCCGGTGGGAATCGGCAGGCCTGCTTCATAGCGCGCTGCAATGCCGTTGCGTGCGGCCCATTGGGGGAACATGAGCAGGTAGCCGGCGTTGCCGGTGTCGATGCCGAACATGCCGGTACGGCCGTCCAATTGCGCCTGCACCAGCGGCATGTCGTCGGTGAAGCGCAACGCTACCGCGTCGCCCTTCATCGCCGGCGGCACCTCGCCCATGTCATAGGGCTTCAGATGCAATTGCTGGTGGTCGTTGTCGAAGGTGATGGCGAAACGCTCGAACATCTCCAGGCCGAGGATGCCGGCAATCGGCGTCTGCTTGCCTCGTTCGTAGAAGCTGAAGGGATAGGGCAGCACGGAATAGGTGAGGTCACGCACGTGCGCGTTGCCCAGGGCGGTGTCGTGCACCTTGGTGTAGGAGGTGCTCATGGTGCCGGAGCCCGAGCCGCCGCTCACGCCTTGCCCCTGGGTCTGGTAACCCATCTGCTTCGCCGCATCGGTGGTGAGGATCGCGTGGCCGCCCGTATCGAGGATGAAGGGCATCGGCGGACGTCCATCGATGCTCACATCGACCAGCACGATGCCGCCCTCGATGTGCATCGGTGTCACAGCGTCACGCGCGCCGTTGGCCATGCTCACGTCGCGCACCTTGCCGTCGGGGCGTTGCAGCTCGGCCTTGGGCACGCTGCTCAGCAGCTGGTAACGCTCGACCACATCGTCGCTCTCGCCGTCGGCATTGCCGGCAAGGTTGGCGCGCGAACTGTTGATGCGAAACGGCAGCTGCAGTCCGTCCACGGCACGGTAGTCGCCATAGCGTTCGGTGGCGACCAGGAACGAGGTGGCATAGATCGCGCGATCCAGCCGATGCGTACCCGGGTCGATCCACAGCGTGACCAGTCGTCCGCCCGCGGGCGTGGCTTCCACGCGCTGGTAGGTATGGCCGTTGTCCTGCGCATCGGGCAGCCGGCGATAGGCCACCGCCGACTGCGCATCGAGAAAGCCGAAGCGGCGCAGCCAGCTCTCGGTGACGGCCACCGTGCGTGCTTCGTCCGAATCCAGCGGATGGATCAGGCCGGTCGCGTCCTCGCGCCACTGCCCCCGAGCGTCGATGCCCCCGGCGCTGCCGAAAACTTCGTTGCGCGCGCGCGTGGCGTACTGGCCGGTGCGCAGGTCCACGGTGGCCTGCCAGGGCCCGGTAAGTCCGTCGCTGGTCTCCTTGCCAGTGGCCTGCAGCGCGGCGACCTCGTTCCAGCGAGCGGCGCCATAGGCCTGGCGCATGCTGTCCAGCAGCGTGGCGCTGTCATCGGCGGAGGCGGCCAGGGCCTGGCTCAGCGCGCCGGCGAGCAACAGGCCAAGCAGGGGGCGGACAGGATGCAACATGGGGACACTCCTTGGTCGGGTGCGTCCATGGTCGATCCGGCCGCGCGTCCGGTCTAGCACGCGCGTGGCATATCAGCACGCGCGTTGCAGTCGATGCCGATAGTCACGGGGCGTCTCTCCCGTGATGCGCCGGAACACGCGGGCGAAATGGCTCTGGTCGTTGAAGCCGGCCATCGCGGCCACATCGGCGATGGAGCGGTGGGGTTCGGCCAGCGCCTTACGCGCCAGCGCGATGCGCAAACCGCGCTGGTATTCGCCCACCGAGGCGCCCTTGGCGCGCTGGAAACTGCGCGCGAGATGCGAAGGATGCACGCCCGCCAGCGCGGCCAGTTCCTGCAGCGAGGGCGTGGCCAGCGGATCGTCGTGCAGTCGGTCGAGCACCTGCTGCAACCACGCCGGCCGTCGCTCGTCGTCGGCGCGACAGGCCTGCGCGACCAGTTCCAGCACCGCCGATTGCAGGGCCAGCGCCGCGGCATCGTCGGTGGCGCGCAGTTCGCGGGCGATGCGGGCGAGCAGGCGGTCGGCGTCGGCCAGGCGCAACTGGCGATGTTCGCCGAGCAGGCGCGAGACCCCTTCGCCGACCATGTCGGTAAAAAAGATGCTGATGCAGCGCGCGCCGTCCGGCCCGAACCGGTTGGCGTGCCGATGGCCTTGCGGATGCGTCAGCAACAAACCCGGCTGGCATTGAATCTCGGCGCCGCCCGATTGCTGCGTATAGCTACCCGCCGCCACCAGGCAGAGATAGGCGTCGTCGTGTTCGTGCAGCGGCAGCGCGCCGTCGCCTGCATACGGCGTCGCGGAAATCTGCAGGCCGCCCAGTTGCCGCAATTGCTCGGGCTGGCCGTAGTTGGTGCGTTGAAAATGCTGCATGGCTGACAGTCTAGGCCGCCGCCACCGCCGGGCATGTGCCGTCGGTCAGGCCCGGGCGCCACGATTCAGGCATGCGTGGCCTCGATATGGGCAGACGCCCAGGCAGCGACGGCATCGGGATGTTCCAGGTGCAGATGATGGCCGCCGTCCAGGGGCGTCACCGCGATGTCGTCCACGCAGGCAGCGCGTGCCTGCATGAGAGGACCGGGCAGGTAGGGCGTATCGGGCCGGGCGAGCAGCAGGGCGGTGGGCGAGGCGATGCCGCGCAGGATCGCGCGCACCTGTGCTTCCGCCAGGCGGATCGACGAGGGGCGATTGACCCGCGCATCGCTGCGCCAATACCAGCCATGCTCGCTCTTGCGCAGGCCGCGCTCCACGATGGAACGAGCCTGCTCGGCGGGCAGCCCGCTGGCCATGGTGCGCGCGCTGATCGCCATGTCGATCGACGCAAACGCGCGCAGCGAGCGGCCGGTGGCCTCGCTCGCCATCGCATCGCGGAATTGCTGCAGGGTGCGTTGACCGTCGTCGGCGATGGGGCCGAGGCCCTCGATCAACAGCAGGCGATCGATGCGTTCGGGCTTGGCGGCCGCCACCATGGGCGCGATGCCCGCACCCAGCGAGTGGCCGATCAGGTGAAAACGCGTGAGGCCCAGTGCATCGATCGCGCCCAACACCGTGCGCACGTAATCGACGAAGTGATAGTGCATGCCTGGAGGCAGATGATCGGAATGGCCGTGGCCAGGCAGCTCGAGCGCGATCACCTGCCAGCGTTCGGCCAGCAGCGGCGCGAGGCGGGCGTAGCTACCCGCGTTGTCGAGCCAGCCATGCAGGGCGAGCAGCGGTGGCGCCTGTTCGTCGCCCCACACCTGCGCGCTGAGGCGCAGATGCGGCAGTCGCACGTCGCGCTCGACCGGCGCGCTCACGGCGTGCTGTCGCCGCGCGGCGCGAAGTTCTTCCAGCCGCCGCCGTGGCGCATCACCAGCGCGGCCAGGCTGTCGACCTGATCGGGCGTGTCGTTGAGCGCGGGAATGTAGCGCAGCTCGCTGCCGCCGGCCTCGCGGAAGAAGTCGTTGTTCTGCATGGCGATCTCTTCGAGAGTTTCCAGGCAATCCACCGCAAAGCCGGGGCAGGCCACATCGAGCGTCTTCACGCCGCTGGCGGCCAGTTCGCGCACGGTGGCATCGGTATACGGATGCAGCCACGATTCGCGGCCCACGCGCGACTGGAAGCTCACCAGCATCTGCGATTCGTCCAGCGCCAGCCGCTGGCGCAGCGCGCCCGCGGTGGCCTGGCATTGGTCGAAATACGGATCGCCTTCGCGCACGTAGCGTTCGGGAATGCCGTGGAAGGACAACAGCAGCCGCTCGCCGCGGCCGCGCGTGGCCCAGTGCTGCTCGATGCTGCGGGCGAGCGCGTCGATGTGCGCGGGATCGTCGTGATAGTCGTTGATCAGGCGCAGCTCCGGCGGCCAGCGCAGCGACTGCATGGCCTCGGCCACGGCGTCGAGCACCGAGCCGGTGGATGTGGCGGAATATTGGGGATACAGCGGCAGTACTAGTAGGCGACGCACGCCTTCGCGTTGCAGCCGCTCGATCTGCGACGGCACCGAGGGCTGGCCATAGCGCATCGCCAACACCACCCGCACCGGCTCCCTGCATGCCTGCGACAGCTTTTCCTGCAATCGCACCGCCAGCGCCTCGCTACCCACGCGCAGCGGCGAGCCTTTGGGCGTCCAGATGCGCTGGTAGGCATGCGCCGAGCGGGCAGGGCGCACGCGCAGGATCACCCCGTGCAGGATCAACCACCACAGCCAGCGCGGGTAATCGATCACGCGTCGGTCGCCCAGGAACTGGGCCAGGTACGGGCGCACCGCCTTGGCCGTGGGCGCCTCCGGTGTGCCGAGGTTCACCAACAGCACTGCAGCCTGAACGGGAAGCTCTCGGGAAGTACCGGCAACGCCGGTATAGTCATCGCTGCGTGGCATCGTGGCTCTGGCGGATAAAACCGCCGCAAGTCTGCCACAAGCCGTCGAGGCTGCCGTGGCGAGGATCGCCGCAGGCCGCCCTGCCGAAGAATTCCAGCTGAAGGAGTCGTCCATGTTCAAAACATCGCTGCACCGTCTGTTGCTCGCCTCCCTGGTCCTGCTGCTGCCGGCAATGGCCGCGCACGCCGAAGACCCGCCGCTGGTGCGCGCCCAGAACGCCGTGCGCGTGTTGAACGAGATCATGGAGGCGCCGGACAAGTCGATCCCGACCGACCTGCTCAAGCAGGCCAAGGCGATCGCGGTGATCCCGGACCTGCTCAAGGTCGGCTTCGTCTTCGGCGGCCGCCGCGGCGAGGGCCTGATCTCGGTGAAGGGTCCGGACGGTACCTGGTCCAACCCCAGCTTCATCAGCATGACTGGCGGCAGCATCGGCTTCCAGGCCGGCGCCTCGTCCACCGACGTGATCCTGGTGTTCCGCACCCAGCGCGGCGTAGATAGCATCGTCAACGGCAAATTCACGCTCGGCGCGGACGCGGCCGCAGCCGCCGGCCCGGTGGGCCGCACCGCCCAGGCCTCCACCGACAGCGACTTCAAGGCCGAGATCTACTCCTATTCCCGCTCCCGCGGCCTGTTTGCGGGCGTGGCCCTGGACGGTTCCGCCCTGCGCATCGACTACGACGCCAACGAGGCCATCTACGGCAAGGGCATCACCCCGCGCCGGATCTTCGAGGGCGGCGTGGGCAACGTGCCGTCGCAGGTGGTCGATTTCAGGGATCGCCTTGAGGAGTACACTCAGCGATGATGTGGAGCGGCGGCGCGACGGCGTGACGGTTTCGTTCCGCCGCTACCATTTCCGAGGCCTGATTCAATGAGCATCACCCATCTACTTATCCTGCTGGTCGTTGTCGTGCTGATCTTCGGCACCAAGAAGCTGCGCAATATCGGAGGCGACCTGGGTGGCGCCGTCCGCGACTTCAAGAAAGGTCTGGACGGCGGCGAAGAAGCCCCCAAGCCGACCGATCCGAACGCGAGCCTGCGCGCCGATCCGCCGCCCGCCGGCCCCACGCAGACCCAGAACCAGCACGACACCACCGAACCGAAGTAAGGTCACGGCAGCGTCATGATCGAGATCAGCTTCGGCAAGCTGGTATTGCTCGCGCTTGTCGCGCTGATCGTGCTCGGCCCGGAAAAGCTGCCGCACGCCGCGCGTACGGCCGGCGTGTTCATGCGCCGCGTGCGCACCGGCTGGGACAGCGTGCGCGCCGAAGTGGAGCGCGAGCTGCAGGTGGAAGAGATCCGCCGCCAGGCACGCGAGGCCGCCTCCAGGGCCGAAGCCGCCCAGGCCGAGCTGGACGAAACGCTGCGCAAGATGCGTCCGCAGGGCGGCGCGCCGTCGAACCCGCCGGCACCCGCGCCGGCGGCGCCGGAGCCGGCGACCGAGGCCGTTGCCGCCACCGTTGAAACCAAGGACGTTCCGCATGGCAACGCCTGAGCTGGAAGGCCCGGGGGCCGAAGAGCTGGAACAGGGCCTGTTCTCGCATCTGATGGAGCTGCGTACGCGTCTGCTGCGCGCCATCGTCACCGTGCTGGTGGTGCTGGGCGCGCTCATTCCGTTCGCCAACCGCCTCTACACCGAACTGGCGGCACCGCTGGTGTCGCGGCTGCCGCAGGGCGCGCACCTGATCGCCACCGAAGTGGCCAGCCCGTTCGTGACGCCGCTGAAGCTCGCGTTCTATGCGGCGCTGTTCATCAGCATGCCGATGATCGTCTACCAGCTGTGGGCGTTCGTGAGTCCCGGCCTGTACCGCAACGAGAAGCGCCTCGCGCGTCCGTTGCTGGTGGCGGCGTTGTTCCTGTTCTACCTCGGCTGTGCGTTCGCTTATTTCCTGGTGCTGCCGGCCGCCTTCCGATTCCTCACGGCGGTGACGCCGCAGGGCGTGGAGATGATGACCGACATCACGCATTACCTCGATTTCGTGATGCTGATGTTCTTCGCCTTCGGCCTGTGTTTCGAGGTGCCGGTGGCAGTGGTGATCCTCGCGGCCATCGGCGTGGTGAGCCTGGACCAGTTGCGCAGCAGCCGGCGCTATGCCGTCGTCGGTGCGTTCGCCATCGCCGCCTTCATCACGCCGCCTGACATCACCTCGATGATCATGCTGGCCGTGCCGATGTGCCTGCTGTACGAGCTGGGCATCCTGGCCGTGCGATGGCTGTTGCATCCGAAGGACGCGACGGCATGAGCGACCCGGCTGCCCGCATCGAGGAACTGAAGACCTCGCTGCAACTGCAGCCGCATGTCGAGGGTGGCCACTACCGTCGCTTTCATCCGTCCAAGGGCACGGATAACGGCGGCGTCCGCCAGGCGATGAGCGCGATCCACTACCTGCTCGAAGCCGGCCAGTGCAGCAGCTGGCATCGCGTGGACGCAGAAGAAGCCTGGCATTTCGTGGAAGGCGAGCCGCTGGAACTGCTGATCTACGACGCCGACCACAAGAGCCTGAGGCGCCACTGCCTGGGGCCGTTGGCCGCCGACGTGGATGCCATGGTGATCGTGCCGGCCCGCGCCTGGCAGGCGGCGCGGCCGCTGGGCCGTTACGCGCTGGTGACCTGCATGGTGGCGCCGGCATTCACCTATGACGGCTTCGAGATGCTCGAAGAAGACGCGCCCCTGGCCAGGCACCTCGCGGGCCTCGCGCCGGAGATTCCGGCGCCCTGAGCGCTTGGCCCCTTTGGGCGAGGGCTGCCAGAAGAGCGAGTTTTCAGAACGTACTGATGGTCTGCGTCGATGGGCCGCCCGATGATTGGGGACTTTTCCCATCAGGACGGCAGTTTCAACATGGATGCCCAGGTTTACAGCAAGTACCCGGTGAAGTGGCAAGAGCGTTTTGCGTTCCTGGATGCCCATGGCGCTCCCGGCACGTCGACCTACAAGGAAGCCTTCAAGGCGCTCCCCTTCATGCAGCGCATCAAGATCGGCAGCAGCATCCTGGCGTTCTTGTTTGGCCCGATCTACTTCTTCATTCTCGGCTTGTGGCGCAAGGCGCTGGTGGGGCTCGCGCTCACGGTTGCAAGCTTCGTCATCGCCTTCATCCTCTACGCCGTGTTGGGTCCGGAGAATCGAAGCGCCGACTTCATCAGCCGCATGCTGGGACTGGCGGTGACGCTGATCTACGCCGGCACCGCCAACTACGCCTACTACCTGAAAGAAGTGAAGGGCCAGGACAGCTGGAACTTCTTCGAGGGGCTGCGGATGTGAAGTCTCGTACGAGCAGAGGACGCAACGCCGCGCACGTCGCGACACGAAATACGATGCACCAACTTCGCCCTCTGCCCGCAGGGTAGAGGGCGAAGTGAGTTCTTGACGCCAAAGAAAAAGCCGCCCAAAAGGCGGCTTTTTTCCCGGACATCCGAGTCACTGCTTAAGCAGCGGATGGTACCTCTCAGTGCTTGCTAGGCGCCGCCGGCACCGGCGCCACCGCCGGCGAGCGATTCAACGCCAGCCCCTTCAACACATTCAACGCCTGCGACAACGCATAGTCCTGCGTCGCCAGCTTGGCGTTTTCCGCGCTGCCGTCGTTGTCGATGTCCTTGCCCAGCTTGGTGTCCTCATTGGCAAGGTGGTTCGGCAGATCCGCTTCCGAACTCACCAGCACCGCCGCGCTGTCGGCCTTGTTGACGGCGAGGTCCGCCAGCGCGATGTCCGGCTTGATGCCCTCGGCCTGGATCGAGGTGCCGTTGGGCGTGTAGTAGCGCGCCGTGGTGATCTTCACCGCGTGGTCGTTGTCCAGCGGCAGCACCGTTTGCACCACGCCCTTGCCGAACGTGCGGCGGCCGACGATCAGCGCACGGCGGTTGTCCTTCAGCGCGCCAGCGACGATTTCCGCCGCCGAGGCCGTGCCGTTGTCCACCAGCACCACCATCGGCGCGCCGTTGAGCAGATCGCCGGAGTGCGCCTCGAAGCTGAGGTTGGAATCCTGCAGGCGCCCGCGCGTGGTGACGATGGTGCCGGAGTTGAGGAAATCGTCGCTCACGCCCACCGCGGCGGTGAGCAGGCCGCCCGGGTTGGAACGCAGGTCCAGGATGGCGCCCTTCTGCGGGCCGTTCTTGCGGATCAGTTCGCCCAGCTTCTTTTCCAGGTCCGGCGCGGTGTCGTCCTGAAACTGGCTGAGGCGGATATAGGCGTAGCCCGGTTCGATCTCGCGCGTCTTCACGCTGGTGACCGAAATCTTCTCGCGCACCAGCGGCATGTCGATCGGCTTGTCGCTCTTCTCGTGCAGGATGGTCAGCGTGACCTTGCTGCCGGCATCGCCGCGCAGGGCCTTGAACATGTCGTCGATGTTCTCCGGGTCCACCACCTTGCCGTCGATCTTCACGATGGTGTCGCCCGGCTTGATGCCGGCGCGCGAGGCAGGCGTGTCGTCGATCGGCGCGATGATGCGCAGCGTGCCGTCCACCTGCAGCACTTCGATGCCCAGGCCGCCGTACTGGCCGGTGGTGTCCTCGTTGAGTTCGGCCAGGCCGTCCTTGTCGAGGTATTCGCTATGCGGATCCAGGCCGCTGAGCATGCCGCTGATGGCGGCCTTCATGATGGTCTTGTTGTCCACCGGCTCCACATAGGCCTGGCGGACGATCTCGTAGACGCGGCTGAAGTTGCGCACATCGTCCAGGTCCACGCGGTCGGGCACGGAGGAGGCCGCGGCAGGTGCGCTGTCGGCCGGCTTCTTGGCGGCGCTCTGCGCGGGCGCGGTCTGCGCCTGCGCCAGCGGTGCCGCCAGCAGCAGGACGGCCAGGCTCAAAGTGGAAAACCGCATGGATGGGGAACTCCGGTGTAGCGGTGGGGGCGTGCCCGGCGGCGGGCTGCGTTGCCGCTTTGACCGCCGGATGTCGCCAAAATTCAACACAATACGTAGGTTAGCCTGCGACGCTGCGTAGGTGGCGTCAATCGGATCAACCTTTCTTGCCCAGCCAGGTACGCGGGTCCACCGGCTGGTTGTTCTGGCGCAGCTCGAAGTACACGCCGGTATTGACGCCGGTGGGCGCGCTGGCCGTGCCCACGGCCTCGCCAGCCGTGATCTGGTCGCCCACGCCGTGCAGGACCGTCTCGTTGTTGCCGTACATGCTCATCCAGCCACCGCCGTGGCTCACGATGACCAGCATGCCGTAGCCGCGCAGGAAGGCCGCATAGACCACCCGTCCCGGCGCCACCGCGCGCACTTCGCTGCCGCCCGGCGCCTTGATCAGCACGCCGCTGCCGTAGCTGTTGACCACGCCGGCGGCCGGCCAGGGCAGGTTGCCGCGGATGTTGGCCAGGCCCTTGCCTGCCGGCGGGGCGACCTTGCCTTCGCTGGCCTTGGCGGCGCGCTCGGCTTCGCGGGCGGCTTCGTCGATGGCTTTCTGCAGCGTGGCCACCAGCGAGTTCAGCGAGGCTTCGTTCTGCTTGAGGGCAGCCAGCTTGCCGGCCTGGTCCTTGTACTGGGCGTCGGTGTCGGCCACCAGCCGGGCCTGGCTGGCGCGCTGCTGTTCCAGCGCCTTGGCCTGGTTCGCGCGCTCGGCGCGGGCCGCCTGCAAGGCCTGCTGCTGGGCGGTGATCTGGGTTTCCAAGTCCTGCAGCTTGGCCAGGTCGCCCATCAGCTGCTGTACGCGGGCCACCCGGTCTTCCTGGAAATACTTCGAATAGGCCAGCGCCTGGGCGATGCGGGCCACGTCGTCGTCGCCCATCAGCAGGCGCAGGTCCGAGCCCTGGCCCAGCGCATAGGTGGCGCGCAGCAGGTCGGCGATGGCGGCGCGCTGGCCTTCCAGGTTCTTCTGCAGTTCGGCGCGCTGGGCCTGCAGGTCGGCCAGCTCCTTCTGCTTGGCCGAAAGCTGGCTGTCGGTCTCGCGCACGGCCTTGGCCGCGCTGGCCACCGCATTGGCCTGCTTGGTCAGCTCGGCGGTGGCGCTGTCGCGCTTGGCGGCCGTCTCGGCCTGCTCCTTGGCCAGCGCCTCCATCTTGCTGCGCACGTCCGAGAGCTTTTTCTGCGCCTCGGCCTGCTCGGCCTTGGTCTTGCTGTCCTGCAGCGCCCAGGCCGGCTGGGCCGCGATGGCGAGGGCGAGCGCGCCGGTCAGGGCGCAGGCAACGGGGCGGGCACGACGGAGTGGTATGGGCATCGGCCAATTATCACAGAGCGCGGTGATGGCGCGCGAGCGGGTCTGCGTCGCCCGTTCAATCCGGTCATGTGCTCTTCATCGCAGCGGTCGTGCGATCACTGGTATGCCCGTGACAACGCCCTTCTGTGGGAGCGCACTTGTTCGTGACAAGCGCATCGGTGCACCGAGTCGCGCACAAGTGCGCTCCCACAAGAATCTTCTGCGTGCAAAACGCTTCCATCTGAAACTTTCATTTGGACGTAAAGATGTCTTTGACGCGACGCACCAATATGTGTTTTAGTCGAACCACACTATGGACGCGTGGCAGCGGTGCTTGTTGGCACCGTTGGGACGACGCGTCCGCAACCATCGGCCGGGGAGGCAAGATGGCGCAGGCAGGTCCAGCGACGCTTTACGACGCTGCGTTCGAGCACGACAGCTGCGGTTTCGGTCTGGTCGCACAGATCGACGGGCGCGCGAGCGCATGGGTAGTGGACACCGCATTCGCAGCGTTGGCCAAACTTTCCCATCGTGGCGGCGTGAATGCCGACGGCGTCAGCGGCGACGGCTGCGGCGTGCTGTTCCATCGTCCGCGGGTCTGGCTGAAAGCACTCGCTGAAGAAGCAAGCATCACCGTGGGCGAGCGTTTTGCCGCTGGCGTGGTGTTTCTCGATCCGCACGGCGATGACGCCGCGGCATCGACCTTCGAAGACCATCTGCGCGAAGAAGAACTGCGCGTCGCCGGCTGGCGCGATGTCGCCGTGAATGCCGAGGCCTGTGGTCCGCTCGCCGCGGCGGCCAGGCCGCGCGTGCGCCAGGTATTCGTGGAACCCGCGGCATCGATGGACGATGGCGCGTTCGAGCGCGCACTGTTTCGCGCGCGTCGTCGCGCCGAAACGGCGCTGGTAGCCGACGAGCATTTCTATGTGGTCACGCTGTCCGCGCAAGTGGTCGGCTACAAGGCGATGGCGGCGCCCGGCCGCCTGCGCGAGGTGTTCGCCGATCTCACGCATCCGGCATTGAGCGCCGATGCGGTGGTGTTCCATCAACGTTTTTCGACCAATACCACGCCGCAGTGGCGGCTGGCCCAGCCGTTCCGCCTGCTGGCGCACAACGGCGAGATCAACACCATTCGCGCCAATCGCCGCTGGATGCAGTCGCGCGAATCGATCCTGCATTCACCGTTGCTCGATCTTTCCGACATCGGTCCGCTGGTACGCCAGACGGGTTCGGATTCCGAAAGCCTCGACAACGCGCTGGAAGTCCTGATCGCCGGCGGTCTCGATCTGCTGGCGGCGATGCGCGTGCTGGTGCCGCCGGCTTTCGCCGCGCGCGAGGGCATCGACGAAGACCTAGCGGCGTTCTACGAGTATTACGCGCTGCACAGCGAACCCTGGGACGGTCCGGCCGGCCTGGTGATGTGCGATGGCCGCTATGCCGCCTGCACGCTCGACCGCAACGGCCTGCGTCCCGCACGCTGGGCGCTCTCGGCCGACAACCATCTGATCGTCGCTTCCGAAGCGGGATTGTGGGATGTGCCGTCGTCGCAGGTCATCGCCAAGGGCCGGCTGGCACCGGGCGAAATGATCGCCGTGGATCTGCAGCAGCACCGTCTGTTGCGCGATGCCGACATCGACGACATCAACCGCAAGCGCGCGCCGTTCCGCGACTGGCTGCGCGCCGGCGTGAGTTACCTGGAATCGGATCTGATCGATCCGTCGCTGGCCGCCGAGCCGCTGCCGGCGGACGAACTGCACCGCTACCAGAAGCTGTACGGGCTCTCGCGCGAAGAACGCGAGACCGTGCTCAAGGCGATCGTGGAACTGGAACAGGAAGCGACCGGATCGATGGGCGACGACACGCCCATCGCGGCCATGTCGCGCCAGGTGCGCCCGTTGTTCGACCGCTTCCGCCAGGGCTTCGCGCAGGTGACCAACCCGCCGATCGATCCGTTACGCGAGAAGCTGGTGATGTCGCTGGTGACCCAGATCGGTCCCGAAAGCAACGTGTTCGATCTCACGCCGGAAAACGCGAAGCAGATCCTGATCAACTCGCCGGTGCTCTCCCAGCGCAAGTTGCGCCAGCTGCTCGGCTTGCCGCAGTTCGTCGGCACGCCGCGCTTCGACCTGATGTATGCGCCTGACGAAGGCCTCGAAGCGGCGCTGCGCCGTCTCTGCAGCGACGTGGAAAAAGCGGTGCGCGAAGGCTGCCAGCTGGTCTTCCTCAGCGACCGCTATCCGCACAAGGACCTGCTGCCGATCCACTCGCTGCTGGCGGTGGGCGCGGTGCATGCGCACCTGATCGACAAGGCCTTGCGCTGCCAGTGCAACATCCTGGTGGAGACCGCCACGCCGCGCGATCCCCATCAGTTCGCCTGCCTGCTCGGCTTCGGCGCCACCGCGATCTATCCCTGGCTGGCCTATCAGAGCCTGTTCGAGCTGGGGCGCGAAGGCCATATCGCCAGCGATCGTTTCGAGATCGGACGCAGCTACCGGCGCGGCATCCGCAAAGGCCTGCTGAAGATCCTGTCCAAGATGGGCATCTCCACCGTGGCGGGTTATCGCGGTGCGCAGCTGTTCGAGATCGTGGGATTGGCGCCCAGCGTGGTGGAGCTGTGCTTCCCGGGCACGCCGTCGCGCATCGGCGGCGCGGCGTTCGCCGAACTCGAGCATGACCAGCAGCTGCTGGCGGCGGAAGCGTGGAGCGATGCGTTGCCGCTGCGCGCGGGCGGTCTGTACAAGTTCGTCTACGGCGGCGAATACCACATGTACAACCCGGACGTGATCGGCACGCTGCAGAAAGCCGTGCGCACGGGTAACCCCGGCGACTACCGCGCCTACGCGAATGCCGTCGACCACCGTCCGCCGTCGGCGCTGCGCGATCTGCTGGCGCCGCGTTCGCTGGGCGATGCCATTCCCATCGAGCAGGTGGAGTCGGCGCAGGACATCCTGCGTCGCTTCGATTCGGCCGGTATGTCGCTGGGCGCGTTGTCGCCCGAAGCGCACGAGGCGCTGGCGATCGCGATGAACCGGCTCGGCGCGCGCAGCAATTCCGGCGAAGGCGGTGAAGATCCCGCCCGCTATGGCACCGAGAAGATGTCGAAGATCAAGCAGGTCGCCTCCGGCCGCTTCGGCGTCACGCCGCACTACCTGGTCAACGCCGAAGTGCTGCAGATCAAGATCGCGCAGGGCGCCAAGCCCGGCGAAGGCGGCCAGCTGCCAGGCCACAAAGTGGACAGCACGATCGCGCGACTGCGCTACGCCAAGCCCGGCATCGGCCTGATCTCCCCGCCGCCTCACCATGACATCTATTCCATCGAAGACCTGGCCGAGTTGATCCACGACCTCAAGGAAGTGAATCCCGACGCGCTGGTTTCCGTGAAGCTGGTCAGTCACGCGGGCGTGGGCACGGTGGCGGCCGGCGTGGTGAAGGCGGGCGCGGATCTGATCACCGTCAGCGGCCACGACGGCGGCACCGGCGCCAGTCCGCTTACTTCGATCAAGTACGCGGGCACGCCGTGGGAGCTGGGCCTGGCCGAAACGCAGCAGACGCTGCGTCGCAACGACCTGCGCGGCCGCGTGCGCCTGCAGACCGACGGCGGTTTGAAGACCGGCCTGGATGTGATCAAGGCAGCGATGCTGGGCGCCGAGAGCTTTGGCTTCGGCACCGGCCCGATGGTGGCGCTCGGCTGCAAGTACCTGCGCATCTGCCACCTCAACAATTGCGCCACCGGCGTGGCCACGCAGCATGCCGTGCTGCGCAAGGAGCACTTCATCGGCCTGCCCGAAATGGTGATGAACTATTTCGGTTTCCTCGCCGAGGATGTGCGTTCCCACCTGGCCATGCTCGGCGCGCGCAGCCTGGACGAGATCATCGGCCGGGCCGATCTGCTGGAACAGGTGCAGGGCACCACGCCAGTGCAGCACAAGCTGGATCTTGCGCCGCTGCTGGGATCCGGCGCGCTGGCCAACGATGTCGACTTCGCTTGCACGCTGCCGCGCAATCCGATGCGCGATGACGCTGCACTGGCGACGCGCATCGACGAAGCGACACGCGCTGCCGTCGCTGGCAAGACCGGTGGCGAATTCGCCTTCGAGATCGCCAATACCGACCGCGCCATCGGTGCGCGCCTCTCCGGTGAAGTGGCGCGTCGTCACGGCGACCACGGCATGGATGAACATCCCATCCTGCTCAGGCTCAGCGGTGCCGCTGGCCAGAGCCTTGGTGCGTGGAACGCGGGCGGTGTACACATCGACCTGGTCGGCGAGGCCAACGACGGGGTCGGCAAGGGCATGGCGGGTGGCCGCATCGTGGTGCGTCCGCCGGGCGATTCGCCGTTCGCCAGTCACGAGGCGTCGATCATCGGCAACACCTGTCTGTATGGCGCCACCGATGGTGAACTGTTTGCCGCGGGCCGCGCGGGCGAGCGTTTTGCCGTGCGCAACTCCGGTGCGCTGGCCGTGGTCGAGGGTGCCGGCGACCACTGCTGCGAATACATGACCGGCGGCGTCGTCGCCGTGCTCGGCAAGGTGGGCCTGAACTTCGGTGCCGGCATGACCGGTGGCTTCGCCTACGTGCTCGATATCGAACGCAGCTTCGTGGACTGCTACAACCACGAACTGGTGGACATCCTGCGCATCTCGCCCGAGGGCATGGAGCATTACATGCAGCATCTGCGCTCGCTGGTGGTGCGCCATGTGGAACTGACGGGCAGCGACTGGGGGCGCCGCATCCTCGCGGATTTCCGCGGCCTGCAATACAAGTTCTGGCTGGTGAAGCCGAAGGCCGCGAGTCTCTCCGCGCTGGCGGAAGAACTCAGGAGCGCCGCATGAGCGCAGACTCCAAGACCTTCCAGTTCCTCAACGTGCAGCGGCAGACGCCGCGCAACGTGCCCGTGTCGATCCGCGTGCTTGGCTATGGCGAGATCTCCGGCGATTTCGGCGCGCAGCAGGCAGGCACGCAGGCGGAGCGCTGCATCGATTGCGGCAATCCGTATTGCGAGCACGAGTGCCCCGTGCACAACTACATTCCGAACTGGCTGAAGCTGGTTCAGGACGGCCGCCTGATGGAAGCGGCCACCCTGATGCACGAAACCAATCCCTTGCCCGAGATCTGTGGGCGCGTCTGTCCGCAGGATCGACTGTGCGAAGGCGCGTGCACCTTGGAGCAGACCGCATTCGGTGCGGTGACCATCGGCAGCATCGAGCGCTGGGTGACCGACGAGGCCTTGCGCCTGGGCTGGAAGCCCGACCTTTCCGCCGTGCACGAGACGGGCAAGCGCGTGGCCATCATTGGTGCGGGCCCTGCCGGCCTGGCCTGTGCGGATCGGCTGCGCCGCGCGGGCATTGCCGCCGATGTCTATGACCGTCAAAGCGAGATCGGCGGCCTGCTCACCTTCGGCATTCCACCGTTCAAGCTCGACAAAGGCGTGGTGCGCACGCGCCGCCAGTTGCTGGAAGGCATGGGTGTGCGCTTCCTGCTCAATCGCGAGGTCGGTCGCGACATCGAATTCGGCCAGTTGCTGGACGAATACGATGCAGTGTTCGTGGGCACGGGTGCCTACACCTATGTCGATGCGCAGCTGCCGGGACGCGAGCTGCACGGCGTGCACGACGCGTTGCCGTTCCTCATCGCCAACACCGAGCGCCTGCTGCGCGATGCCGCCATCTCGCCGTCGTTCGATTTCCGCGGCAAACACGTGGTGGTGCTGGGCGGCGGCGACACCGGCATGGACTGCAACCGCACCGCCATCCGGCTCGGCGCCGCCAGTGTCACCTGCGTGTATCGCCGCGACGAGGCGAACATGCCGGGCTCGGCGCGCGAAGTGGGTTACAGCCGCGAAGAGGGGGTGAACTTCCTCTTTCAGCGGCAACCGCTGGAAATCCTCGGCGGCGCGCGCGGCAACGTGCGCGGCGTACGGGTGATGGAGACGGCGCTGGTCGACGACGGCACCGGACGCCTGCGTCCGCAGAACGTGCCCGGTACGGAATATGTGATCGATGCCGACGTGGTGATCCAGGCATTCGGCTTCCTGCCCAGTCCTCCGGATTGGCTGCGATCGCACGGCGTAGCCCTGGACAAGACGGGGCGAGTGATCACAGGTGCGAAAGGTGCGCTTCCGCTGCAGACCAGCCACGCGCAGATTTTTGCGGGAGGCGACAACGTGCGTGGTGCCGATCTGGTGGTGCGCGCCGTTTACGATGGACGCGAAGCGGCAGCCTCGATCGTGCGCATGTTGCAGGCGGTCGATGCGCCCGTTTTGGCGCACGCTTGACCGCGTAGCGAACCCTTGTGGGAGCGCACCCTGTGCGCGACGCCGTTTGCCCCGAGGTCCGGGCAGTCGCGCACAGGGTGCGCTCCCACAGTGCTAGACCGATGTAGCGCGGCGTAACGAGGCAATGCGACACTGCGCGCCGACGTCGTTACGGAGCACCACCCATGCGTCTCGGCCTTGCCGCCAACCAGCTTCACCACGCCCATGCCAACGCGGCCTTGTTCCGTTGGCTGCACGAGTGCGAGGTGGGCATCCGCGAACTCGAGCTTGGGCTGCATGCGGTGGGACGCACCTATGACGCCATTCATCGTGCGGGTTATCTTGATCGCTATCTGCCGCTGCGCCGCTATCCCTACGGCCGCGAGGGCGGCCTGATGAAGCTGGTCGCCGAAGTGGTGGGGCTGGGGGATGACCGCGTGCTCGACGGCGCCATCTATCTCATCGATCCGGTCGATCCGTCCTCGATCTTTCCCGAGGCGATCGCGCTCAAGCGCCAGTGCGTGATCCACGGCAAGCCCTTCATCTCCACCGTGGCCACCGCGCGCGACTGGATCGAAATGGAGCGTATCCACGCGGGCCTTGCGCCGGATTCGGGTGCCAATGTCTTCCACGATCTCGAAGCGCAGACGCTGGCGTTGATCGCGCACGATGCCATGAAGCCGCAGATGCTGGCCTACGCGGCGGAGCACTTCGATGTGCTGTCGCGCTTTGCCCATCGCGTGGGTACCGGCACCACCGGCCAGCGCCTCAACGAACTGGCGTGGAGCCGCGGCTGGCCTTTGGATACGCCGTGGGTGGAGCGCTACCAGAGCGGCCCGATGGGAGGCGACGCGCAGATCGCCGACCTGGTGCTCGAACGCCGCTGCCAGCGCGCGATCTTCTTCGAGGACCCGCACGTGGCGCGTCAGCATGAGGCCGACATCCAGCTGCTCGAACGCGCGGTGACCACGCGTACCGATCACGCCGTGTGCATGACCACGCCCAAGGTCGCCGCGCGCTGGGCCGCCGCCGTGGTGTTGCGCGCCAAGGCCTGAGCGACGAAGGCGGGTGCATACTGTGCGCCTGCCGTAGTGGAGAACACCCATCCATGTGTGTGATTGCTTTTGCCTGGCATGCGCACCCGCGCTGGCGGCTGGTCTTGATCGGCAACCGCGACGAGTTCCACGCGCGGCCCAGCCTTCCGCTCGAACGCTGGGACCAGCCCGCGATCATCGCGGGCAAGGATCTGGAAGCGGGCGGCACCTGGCTGGGCGTCACCGATGATGGCCGCTGCAGCGTCGTGACCAACGTGCGCGATCCGCGCGATCCCCAGCTGGGACGGTCGCGCGGGCTGTTGTCGCTCGATTACCTGGCGGGCGACGAGGATGCGGTGACGCATGCCGAAACGCTGCTGCGCACCGCGGCCGACTATCGCCCGTTCAACCTGCTGACGTTCGATGCGACGCACGCGTTCTACATCGGCAACCGCCCCGATGCGCGCGCGCAACTGGTGGAAGCGGGCGTGCACGGTCTCTCCAACGCGGACTTCAACACGCCGTGGCCGAAAACGCGGGCGCTGATGGGACATCTGCGCGACTGGATCGAGGCGGGGCATGACGACGAATTCGCACCACTGTTCGCCGCACTCACCGATCCCCACGGCTATCCCGACGATCAGCTACCGGATACGGGCGTCGGGCTGGAGCGCGAGCGCTGGCTGTCGTCCGCCTTCATTCGCGGCGAGCGCTATGGCACGCGTGCGAGCACGGTGGTCGCCATCGGCCATGACGGTCGCGGGGTGGTGGTGGAGCGGCGCTTTGGGCCCAACGGCCATGAAGACGGCGAAACGGCGATGCCGTTCCTGCCCGTGTGACCGGCGCACACCCCTGTGGGAGCGCGCTTGCGCGCGACAAGCTGACGGAGCGGAATTCCCAATCGGCGCAGTCGCGCACAGTGCGCTCCCACAAGGGAGCGGTTATTCCCCGGACTTCTCGGGAAACTCGCCGTCCACATAGAACCAGCGGCCGTCCTCGCGCACGAAGCGGCTGACCTCATGCATGCGCTGCGCCTTGCCGCCACCGAGGCGAAGGCGGGCCACGAACTCGACCACGGCGTGGTCGCCGTCGCTCTCATGCCGCTTCACCGTGAGGCCGAGCCAGGTCGGCGCGGGCTGCTGCGCGCCCAGCTTCAGGTGTGCCGGCCGTGTGCTGTGGTGCCAACTGGCCAGCAGGTAATCTTCGCGCTTGAGCACGTACGCACTGTAACGGGAGCGCATCAGTTGCTCGGCCGTGGCGGCTGCCGCGCCCTCGTGCAGCAGGCCGCAGCAGCGGGCGTAGCCGTCGTTGTTGCCGCACGGGCAGGGAGTGAGCGTGTCGATGGCTTGAACGTAAGGGCGCATGGCAGGTCGCGGGCGCGGCAGGGGCGCCCTCTGATGCGCATCCTGACGCCATCGCGCCGAAAATGCCAATGTTGGGATGGCCCGCTTCAGCGAGTCCGCTGCCAGATCCGCAGGCGATTGTTGGCGGGCATGGTCACGTCGTCGATCAGCTCAAAACCGGCCGCTTCGGCCAGCGCATCCACTGCCTCGGCATCGCGGATGCGCATGTGCTCGCCGCGCGCCTGCAGCCAGTCGTCGAACGCGGCATTGCTCTCGCTGGTGTAGCGGCCGTCGTAGTTGAACGGGCCATAGATGGCGAGCTTCGCGTCGGTCGTGGTCACCCGTCCGAGCTGCTGGAACAGTCGTTCCACCTCGCCCCAGCTCATGATGTGCAAGGTGTTGGCACTGAACACGGCATCGTGGCCGCCGGCCGGCCACGGGCCGCTCACGTCCAGCACGAACGGCGCCGGCGTATTGGGAAGCGCGGACTCATCCAGCCATTGGCGGATGCCCGGCAGGTATTCCGGGCGATCGGTGCACTGCCACTGCAGATGCGGCATGGCCGCCGCGAAATGCACCGCGTGCTGCCCCGTGCCGCTGCCGATCTCCAGCACCTGCCGGCGATCGGCAAAGTGATTGCGCAACACCTCCAGGATCGGATCGCGGTTGCGCTCGCAGGACGGGGCGCTGGGCTTATCCACTCAAGCCGGGCGGCCGCGCAATACGCGCGCAGGCAACATCAGCATGGCGCCGAGGAACGCGAACACCGCGCCCACGGTGATACCCACCAGCCGGAACGGCAGCATCAGCAGCCACACGATCGGGTACAGCACCAGCGCAATCAGCGCGAGCGGCCAGCAGAACACCAGCAGCAACAACCAGAGCAGGAAGCCGACCATCGCGAGATCCTCATGCCGGAAATGGCGCCACTCTAGCGCAGCCCAGGTTACGGGCGTAGATGACTGATTTCACCCCATCGGGTTCACGCCGATCAGCCATGCGTGCAGCCACCAGGCGAATACCACCCAGCCCACCGCGCCGGCCGCCACGGCGATGACATCGCCCTTCACGGTGCCGGCTGGATAGACCACGCCGTCGGCGCGATCACGGCGACGCGCGCTGACGAAATCCACCGTGGCCCACAGCAGGAAGGCGCCGAACAGCACGACGTCATGCAGCATGCCGGTGGCCAGCAGATGGCCGAACGCCCACACCTTCACCCCCCCGAGCATGGGATGGCCGAGCTTGGCCTTGAGATGATTGGCGGGCACATACGCCGCGGCCACCAGCACGAACGCCAGCAACGTGAAGAGGGCGTTGAGATGGCGCAATCCCATCGGCGGCACGTACAACACCACCGGCTGCTGGCGGGCGAGTCCGAAGCCGTAGACGATCAGCACAAAGCCGGCGATGGACAGGAGCGAATAAAGCCCTTTCCAGCGCATCTCACCAAGACGTGCGCGCTGCTGCGTGCGCCAGTCGTTGTCGAAGATGCGGATGGAATGAACGCCGAGGAACAGCACCAGGCCAAGCAGGAGGAGCGCCATGAGGTCACCTTGGTGGGCAGGGTGTGCCGATCATGGCATGCCTCGCGCCAACAGGCTCTCAGCCGTGCGGAGTCACGCAGGCAAGCAGGGCCTTGGCGCCTTCGTGCAGCTCGACCGGGTTGCCATCCGGTTGCCACGCATCGCCTGCGCTGAGCGGCCCGGCAAGCGTATCGGCGGTGCCCTGGGCGAGATAGAGCAGCACGCAGTCCGCAGGCACCAGGTGACTGCCCGGCCCGGTCAACAGCTCGACCTGACCAGTGGCCTGGGTACGCCGCACCATCAGGTTGAAATCGCGCGTGCCGCCACCGGCCATTTCCACATCCACCCAGGCTTCGCCGGCGAAGGCGAACGGCACCAGCGGCATGGTGAGCGCGTGCCGCTGCTTGCCGTCGAGCGTCATGATGAAACCGGCGCCGTCGAGCAACACGATCTGGCGATCGATGCCGGGAAACGTGGAGAACGGCGAGGCGCTGTTCACTTCGGCCACGCTGATGCGCCAGACGAAATCGTCGCTGGCGTCGGCCGGAAAACGCGCGATTTCGCGCGTGACGCCCATGCCGTTCTTCCAAGGCTGGGGCGGCATGTCGGTGGCGCGAATGATGCGGCTCATGCGACTTTCTCGATCACCCGGGTGAAGGGAGGCAGCGCCCGCAGCATGCGTTCGCCGTACCGCTTGAGTACCACGCGACGGTCGAGCAGCACGATGCGGCCACGGTCGGTTTCGGTGCGGATGAGGCGGCCGCAATACTGCGTGAGCAATCGGGTCGCTTCGGGCACGGTCACTTCGATGAAGGGATTGCGGCCGCGCGATTCCAGCCATTCCGCGTAGGTCGCACCGACCGGATCGGTCGGCACGGCAAACGGCAGCTGCGTGATCACCACCGTTTCGCACAGCTTGCCCGGCAGATCCAGGCCCTCGCCGAACGAGGCGAGACCGAACAGCGTGCTGCCTTTGCCCGCTTCGACATCGACGATATGTTCGGCAACCAGTTGCGCCTTGCCCAGCGAGCCTTGCGCGCGCACCTTGCGTACGTGTTCGATGGGCAGCTTCTGCAATACCCGATCGAGCTTCATGCGCGAGGTGAACAGCACCAGGTTGCCGGCATTCCAGTCGAGGTTGTCGGCCAGCCAGTCGCAAATTTCCTGCGTGTGTTCTTCGCGTGCATCGGGAAGCGAGCGCATGGCGGGCACTTCAAGGCGCGCCTGCGTGGCGAGATCGAAAGGCGACGGCAGGCTCAGCGTGATGGAATCATCGGGCAGACCCACCGCGTCGGCGAAGCCGCGGAAATTGCCGCCCGCACTCAGAGTGGCCGAAGTCATCACCACCGCGCTGGCGTTGCCCCAGAGAATGCTGCGCAGCAGGCCGCCCGCGGAAACCGACGAGGCGTGGCAGATCAGTTGCTGGTCGTTGCTCAGGGTGACCCAGCGCGCCAGCGGTGGCGTGTTGTCGCCATCGGTCGCGGACCACGCGCGCCAGGTGCGCACCTGGCGATCGATGCGCTCGAGCGCCATGCCCAGTTCGCGTGACAAGGCCTCGTGCGTGGGACCCGTCTCGGTCATCTCCAGCACGGCGCGCCGCACGGCGCCGATCCAGCGCTCCACCTCGCCAGTGAACACGTACAACGCACGCGCGTGCTCCACCCAGGCCTCGGGCAGCTGGCCGAGCGAGCCGCGATACATCGGTTCCTGGTCGTCGGGCGAGGGCAGCCAGCTGAGGCGGATCTCCCGCTCCAGCTCTTCCAGGCTGTTGCTGAGTTCCTGCAGTTTCTGGTCGCCGGCATCCAGCGAGAGCTTGCCGATCACTTCCTTGTCGGTGAGCGAATAGGCGGCGTGGATCTGTCGGCCGAGGCGGCTGAGTTGGCGTGTCGCCGTGCTCATATAGACCTCGGCGGCGCCGCGATCGATCGCCTTCGACGGCACGTGGTGGCCTTCGTCGAAGATGTAGAGCGTTTCGTCCGGCTTGGGCAGGATCACGCCACCGAAGCCGTCTTCTTCGCGCGGCATGGTGAGATCGGCCAGCACCAGATCCTGGTTCGCCACGATGATGTCCGCGTCGCCCACGGCACGGCGTGCGGCGAAGAACGGGCACTGCATGAAATGCGCGCACTTGCGGCTGGTGCAGCCGCCGGCGCTGGTGGTGATCATCGGGCGCAGCACATCGCTGATCGGTTCGGGCGCCGAATCGATATCGCCGTCCCATTCGTGCCGGTCGAACAGATCCACCAGCTTGGACAGGGCTTTCTTGTCGCGCTCCTGCGGCGGCTTGGTCCACAGCGCTAGATCGGCATCGAAGCCCAGGCCCATCTGCGAGGTTTCGCTGAGGCTGTTGCTGGCCATCGCCAGGTTGCGCGGGCACAGGTAACGGCCACGGCCCTTCGCCAGCGCCACCTTGGCCTCGGTGCCATTGAGCTTGAGATAGAGCGGAATATCGCGCTGGACCAACTGTTCCTGCAGCGCCACGGTAGCGGTGGCGATCAGCAGCTTCTTCTTCTGCGCCCGCGCCACCTCGACACCCGCGATGAGATACGCCATCGACTTGCCGGTACCCGTAGGCGCCTCGATCACCGCCGCACCGCCCTCCTGCGCCAGCGCCTTGGCCACCTCGGCAATCATCTTTCCTTGCGACGCACGCGCCCGGAAGCCGGGCAGGCCATCCTTGAGGCGCGTATAGGAAGCGCGGATCGCGTCTTTGGTGGTATCGGTCAGCATCGGGCGGGTCGGGCGCGAATCGGCGCGTCGGAGCTGCATTCTCGCATGCCTGCGCCAGCCCTGCCGGCGTGCAGGGACTCGATCTAAAAGAGCGGTTCGCAGCCTTGCCGGTTTACCGCGAGGCGTTGATCGCCAACGCCACCGCTTCCGCCACGCGAATCCCATCCACCGCAGCGGAAAGAATCCCGCCCGCGTAACCGGCGCCTTCACCGGCCGGGTAGAGGCCGCGTGTGTTCAAGCTCTGGTAGTCCTCGCCGCGGCGGATGCGTACCGGCGACGAGGTGCGCGTTTCCACGCCGGTGAGCACGGCGTCGTGCATCGCATAGCCCTTGATCTGGCGGTCGAATGCCGGCAGCGCTTCGCGGATGGCTTCGATGGCGTAGTCGGGCAGGGCTGCTGCGAGATCGGTGAGATGCACGCCGGGCTTGTACGAGGGCTGCACGGTGCCGAATTCCGCGGAGGGGCAGCCCTTGATGAAGTCGCCGACCAGCTGGCCCGGCGCGCTGTAATCGCGGCCGCCGAGTTCATAGGCACGCGATTCGAGTGCCCGTTGCAGGGCAATACCCGCCAACGGGCTGCCGCTGTCGTCGAAAGCAGCAAAATCACTGGGCTCGATGCCCACCACGACGGCCGCGTTCGCATTGCGTTCGTTGCGCGAATACTGGCTCATGCCGTTGGTGACGACGCGTTCGGGTTCCGACGCGGCGGCAACCACGGTGCCGCCCGGGCACATGCAGAAACTGTAGACCGAGCGGCCATTCTTGCAGTGATGCACGAGTTTGTAGTCGGCAGCGCCGAGAATGGGATGGCCCGCCTGCGGGCCGAAGCGCGCCTGGTCGATGATCGACTGCGGGTGCTCCACGCGGAAGCCGATCGAGAACGGCTTGGCTTCCATGTAGACGCCGCGATCGTGCAGCATGAAGAAGGTGTCGCGCGCGCTGTGGCCCACCGCGAGCACCACATGCTCGCTCAGCAACTGCTCGCCGCTCGCCAGCACCACGCCGCGAAGCTGGCGCGTGCCGTCCGGCGCGGTGTCCACCAGCACATCGTCCACGCGCTGGGTGAAACGGATTTCGCCACCGAGTGCCTCGATGGTCTCGCGCATGGCCTCCACCATCGTGACGAGGCGGAACGTGCCGATATGCGGCTTGCTGACGTAGAGAATCTCTTCGGGCGCACCGGCCTTCACGAACTCGGTCAGCACCTTGCGGCCATGGTGATGCGGATCGGAGATCTGGCTGTGCAGCTTGCCATCGGAGAACGTGCCCGCGCCGCCTTCACCGAACTGCACATTGGATTCCGGCTCCAGCTGGCGCTTGCGCCACAGACCCCAGGTATCCGCGGTGCGCTCGCGCACGGCCTTGCCGCGGTCGAGGATGATCGGCCGGTAGCCCATCTGCGCCAGCAGCAAACCGGCGAACAGGCCGCACGGGCCGAGGCCGATCACGATCGGGCGCTGCTTGAGGTCGGTCGGTGCCTGCGCCACGAAGCGATAGCTCGTGTCGGGCGTGGGTTGCACGTGCTTGTCGCCGGCGTGGCGCTTGAGCAGCCCGGCCTCATCGGCCACGTCCACGTCCAGCGTGTAGATCAGCTGGATATGGCCGCGCTTGCGTGCGTCGTAGCCGCGCCGGAACACCGAGACGTTGCGCAAGCCGTCCTTGCCCAGGCCAAGCTTGGCGCGGACGGCGGCCTCGATGGCGCCCTCGGCGTGGTCCAGCGGGAGCTTGATGTCGGTGAGTCGGATCATGCGGCGGGGTGTTCAGGCGGTCGTGGTTGACCATTTTCGCATGACTTGCAGATGGCGGCCCGCTTGGAAGCTTGTCGCGCACAAGTGCGCTCCCACAAGGCCCCGCAACCTTGTGGGAGCGCGCTTGCGCGCGACTCACGCTGGCGAGGCGTTCAGCCCTCGGCCGCCACCTGCCGCAAGGTCTGTTCGAACACTTCCGGCGGCTGGCCGCCCTGCACCAGGTAGCGGTCGTTGATGATCACCGACGGCACGGCCCGGATGCCCTGCGACTGGTAGAACTGTTCCTGCGCGCGCACGTCCTGCGCGTAGCGGTCTTCGTCCAGCACGCGGCGAGCTTCGGTGGCGTCCAGGCCCACCGACGCGGCCACGTCCACCAGCACGTCGCGCGAGCTCACGTCGCGGCCGTCGGTGAAATACGCTGCCAGCAGCGCCTGCTTGAGTTCGGCCTGGCTGCCTTCGAGCGCGGCCCAGTGCAGCAGGCGATGCGCATCGAAGGTGTTCACGATGCGGTTGCGCTTGTCCATGTTGAAGGTGAAGCCGAGCGCCGCGCCGCGTTCGCGGATGACTTCCCGGTTCTGCTCGATCTGCGCGGGCGAGCTGCCGTACTTGTGCGCGATGTGCTCGAGGATGTCTTCGCCTTCGGGCGCCATCTGCGGGTTCAGCTCGAACGGCTGGAAATGCAGTTCCACCGCCACGTCGTCGCCCAGCTTCGCGAGCGCCTGTTCCAGCGATTTGAGGCCGACGGCGCACCACGGGCACACCACGTCGGAGACGAAGTCGATCTTGATGGGGGTGGGGCTGGCCATGGCGGGGTCCTCGATGCGATCCCCGCTTAATGGGTTCGGTCGCGTCGGACATCAAGTGGCAGCGCGGCCCCCAAAATGAACGGGGCGGCGAGGACACGAGGGTCCCCGCCGCCCCGGTATTTCTTGCGGCGGTTTACGGCTTGCCCATGAAATCCATCTTGCCCAGCTCCGCGCCGGCTTCGCGCAGGATCGCGTACGCCGTGGTGCAGTGGAAGAACACGTTCGGGATCACGAAATGCAGCAGGTAGCCCTGACCTTCGAAGTGCTGCTCGCTGGTGCGCATCTTCAGCGTGATGGCGCGGGTTTCGCTGCCGTCGATCTGCTCGGCCTTGAAGCTCTTGATGTAGTCGATGGCGCGCTCGATGCGCGCATGCAGTTCGGCGAAGGTGGTTTCGTTGTCTTCGAACTTCAGCGGGTCCACGCCGGCCAGGCGCGCGCAGGCGTTCTTGGCCATGTCGGTGGCGATCTGCACCTGGCTGGTCAGCGGCAGCATGTCGGCGGTGAGGCGCGCCTGCAGCAGCAGCGAAGGCTCGAACTTGCGGGCGTGCGCATGCGCCTCGCCTTTGCGCAGCACGTGTTGCAGGTTGCTCAGTGCGCGCAGGAAAACGGGAACGGAAGCCTGGTACATCGACAAAGTCATGGGGAATGCTCCGGTGTTTCGGGGGAAGTGATGGTGGCTTGCAAAGGGACGACCGAGGACGGTTCGCCCGGAATCGTATTAGGCAACGGCTCCTCGCGCGTGGCGAGGTCGTGGGTGTGCCGCGTCGCGCGCAGCGCGATCACCGTGCCGATGGCCAGTAGCACGGCAGACAACACGAAGGCGAGGCCGGGCAGGTGGTAGGGCGAGGTCGGCGAGATCGACAACGAGAACACCTGGGCGAACAGGAAGGGGCCGAAAATGCCCGCAAAACTGGCCAGGCTGCTGATTGCGCCTTGCAGCCGGCCCTGTTCCGCCGGGTCCACTTCATGCGTCATCAACGACTGGATGGGCGGCTGCGACAGTCCCCACAGCGCCATCAACGGAATACCCAGCAGAAACGCAAAACCCGTGTTGGCCAGGCCCATCACCAGGAACGAGCCGATGCCGCAGAGCATGCCGCCCAGCATCAGCCGCCGTTCGCCGAAGCGCGGCGCCAGACGCCGCGTGAGCACCGCCTGCACGAAACCATCGCAGGCGCCGACCAGCATCAACACATAACCGACCGCCTGCGGGCCCCAGTGATAGCGATAGTCCGCGTACAGCACGAAGGTGGTCTGCAACACGTAGTGCGCCAGATACACCAGGAACATCACCACCGCCAGACGCATCACCAGCGGATAGCGTGCCAGCAGTTTCAGCGAGCCCAGCGGGTGCGCGCTATGCATTTCGAAACGCGGCGTGCGGCGTTCCTTGGGCAGCGATTCCGGCAGCACGAAGAAGCCGTATAGGAAATTGCACGCCGCCAAGCCACCGGCCACCCAGAACGGCAGGCGCAGATGGATGTCCCCCAGAAAGCCGCCCAGCCCCGGCCCGATGATGAAGCCCAGGCCGAACGCGCTGCCGAGGATGCCGTAAGCCGCGGCGCGCTTTTCCTTGGGCGTGATATCGGCGATGTATGCATTGGCGGTGGTGAAGCTGGCGGCCGTCATGCCCAGCACCACGCGAGCCACGAACAGCAGCCACAGCGTGGGCGCCAGCGCCAGCACGAAGAAATCGATGGCCAGCCCGGCATTGGAAATCAGGATCACCGGGCGGCGGCCGAAGCGATCGGACAGCGCCCCCTGCACCGGCGAAAAGGCGAACTGCACGATCGCGAACACCGTGCTGAACACGCCCACCCACCACGCCGCGTTGGCGATGCCGCCGCCGGCGAGCTGTTCGATCAAATGGGGCAGCACCGGGATGACGATGCCGAACGCCAGCATGTCCAGCACCACGGTGACGAAAATGAACGCGAGCGCGGCGCGGCGGCGCGGATGGAGCTCGGTGTCGGAGGTCGGGTCCATGGGGCTGGCTGGCAGTGAGAGGCGCACGATAGCCGATTACGTATGACGCTGTGTGTGCAGTGCAGAAGAGGCCACCCACCACTTTGTGGGAGCGCACTTGTGCGCGACAGCCAGCCGGCGGTGCGATCGGAGATGCCGCTGTCGCGCACAAGTGCGCTCCCACAGGGGGTTACGGTTGAACTAGCCCTGCGGCGGCTGCGTCAGCTCGCGTGCATCGAGGTACCCATCGTGGTTCCGATCGAGCTTGTGGAACTGCCGGCGCAGGTTGTCCTGGAACTGCTTGAGGGTGACCGGTTTGCCATGGCCGCCGGGCAGCTCGTCGGCTTCCAGCACGCCGTCGCCGTTGCTGTCGAGGCGATGGAAGCCTTCGCTCAGGTGCGCCACGTACTCCGCTTCGCTCACCCGGCCATCGCCGTCGGTGTCGAACTCCCGCAGATACTCGGCCGGCGTGGCCTGCGCCCAGGCGAGCAGCGGCGCCAAGCCAGCGCAGGCCAGCAGCGCCAGGCGGAGCGGCTGGCGCAGGATCATGCGGCCTCGGTCCGGCGGCGCAGCACCGCCAGCGGCTGTGCCCAGGTGGCGCCGGGGCGGCGCTTGCTGGTGACCAGGGTGAGGTCGCTGGGCTGGAACACGTTGATGTTGTGCGTGGCCGGCGTGGTGAGGATGTACTGGGCGCGGGTGGACTTGAGGAAGGCGCCCACCTTGTCGATGTTGAAGATGTCCAGGTGCGCGAACGGTTCGTCGATGAAGACGAAGCCGCCGGGGCGATCCTCGTCGCGCATCAACGCCACCAGCAACAACAGCGACTTCATCACCTGCTGGCCGCCGGAGGCTTCGCCGTCGTCCATGCCGATCCAGCCCTTCTTGTCGAATTCGAAGCGCACGTTGAGGCCGGCCTGCGCCAACGCCAGGTCTTCGTTCACCAGTTCGGGCAGTTCCGTTTCCACGCCGATGCCAGCCAGATCCGCCAGCACCTTCAGATTGCGCGCATAGCGTTTGACCGTGTTGCGCAGCACGTTGAGATAAGCGGCGCGCGCTTCGGTGGTGATGCGGCCGGCGCGCTCCAGGTGCACGCGACGACGCTGCAGATCGTCGCGCAGGCCTTCGTGGTCGTTGGCGTACTTGTCGCGCAGCGGCAGCACGCCGTCGTCGGTTTCCCAATGGCCTTCGTTGAGGCGGCGCTCGATGCGGTCGATCTCGCGGCGTACGGCGGCCGGCGATTCGTAACGCTCGCGCAGATCCAGCATGGCACGTCGCGAACGATGCACAGGTCGCACATGGCTGCGCTTGTGGCGGAAGGCCTTGAGGCGATCCACTTGTTCGTTGCGATACTGCGCGAACTGGCGCGCGCTATCGGCCAGCTGCTGCTGGGCTTGTTTGTGTTCGCGCGCTTCGTTGTCGCGCTGGCGCGAGTTCTGCTGGCGCTTTTCGCGCACGCCCTCGTAGTGCGCCTCGGCCGCAGCATAACTGTCGGCGCAGCGCTGCACATCGTCCTGCAGCGCGGACTGCGCCTCGTGCGCCGCAGCGAATTCGTCGGCGCGATCGGCCAGCTGGTTGCTGGCGTTGGCGCCGCGCAGCAGACCTTCGGCGTCGCTGGCTTGTTCCTGGAACGTCTTGCACTTGTCGCCGATGGCGCGCAGCTGCTTCTCGATCTGCTGCAGGCGTTCCTCGCCCTCGCGCAGCTGGCGTTCGCGCGCCGCGCTGCCGAAGTACACGTCGTCCACGCCCAGGTGGCGGCCGCCACGACGCTCGCGGAAATAGCCCTGCGGGGTGATCCAGTCCTGTTCCTTGCCGAGCTTGGCACCATCGCTCACGTCTTCCACGCGGCGGATGCGATCGAGCTGGCGCAGCAGCCATTCGGGTGCGGCCGCGGTGAAGTCGACCACTTCGAGCAGCGAACCGCGGGTGGGCGCTGTGGTCGGCGCGCGTTCGGCCACCACGAAATGCTTGTAGCGGTGTTGCTCGCCCAGGCGCCAGGCGGCCTCGCGATCGCGCGGATGGTCGAGCAGCACCACGTGGCGATAGCCGGCGAGCACGGCTTCCACCGCCGCCTGCCAGCGTGGCTCGCTGATCTCCACGATCTCGCTCAACATGCTGTGGCCGATGCCGGCATCGTCCAGCGCACGGCGGAACGACTGCTCGAACTCCGGCGTGTAGCGCTGGCCGCGGCGCCAGGCGCCGAGCTGGGCGGTGAGCGTCGACAGCTGCTCGCGCAAGCGCGCTTCGTCATTCTGCAGACGGCCGAGCTGGCTGCGTGCCTCGACCAGCAGCTTGCCCTGGCTTTCGTGATCGGCGCCATCCTGTTCGGCAACCAGCTTGCGCAAGTGTTGTTCCTGCTTGAGCAAGGTGGCGTTCTCGGTTTCGGCGCGGCGTGCGTCGTCGAGTTGCTGCTTGGCCTGCTGGCGTGCCTGGTCGGCCACGTGCTGCTCGCCGCGCAGCGATTCCTCATGCGCGTCGAGCGATTGCAGTCGCGCCTGAAGCTCGACATCGCGTGCCGAGAGATCGCGGCATTTGCGCTTCAGGCCCAGCAACTGCGGACGTGCGCCGCGGATGGCCGCGTGCAGTTCGGCCAGTTCGGTGCGCGGCAGCGTTTCGGCGACGAGATCGGCGTGTTCGCTCTTGAGCGCATCCCATTCCTGCCACGAGCGCACGCGGCCTTCGGCTTCCTGCAGGCTCACGCCGATCAGCGAGAGCTGGTGTTCCAGGCCGTGCAGTTCGCGGTCGGCTTCCGCCTGTTCGTTGCGGGCGCGCTGATAATCTTCCAGCACGGCCTTGTCGCCGAACACATCGAACACCAGGTCCAGCAATGCCTTGGGCGGCAGCTGGCAGAGTTTGTCGGTGGCACCCTGTTCCAGCGTCAGCACGCGGCGGATCGCCTGCGACAGGCCGGCACCTTCCAGCCGCACGCGGTATTCGCGCAGGCCGAGGAAGTCGTTGCGCGCTTCGATCTCGTCCACGCTGACGTCGCCGCCCATCACGGCGTACTGGCGTTGCCACTCGCCGCCTTTCTTCTGGATGCGCACGGCCAGCGTCACTTCGCTGTCCATGATCGGGAAGAACGGACGCTCGCCGCGCGGCCCCGGCACGTTGCCCACGCGTGCGCGCAACCACGCGAACGGCTTGCCGTTGTGGCGCAGGTAGCTCTTGTAGTCGCGGTTGCCGGCGCAGTCGATGGTCAGCAGCGTGCGCAGCGCATCGAGCAGGGTGGTCTTGCCCGAACCATTGGGGCCGACCACGGTGACGATATTGGTATCCAGCGGCAGGCTGAAGCGCTGCCAGTAGTCCCAGTGGATGACTTCGAGGCTGCGGAAATCAAACATCGTGGGTCACTTCGCTGTCTTCAGTTTCGTCGGTGTCGTCGTAGAGAGGCTCATCGTCGCTGCCTAGGTCTTCGCGTGGCGTGAGCCCGGCCAGCAGATCGCTCAAGGCGCCGTCGAGGATGCGCCGTGCAGTGCGTTCGTAGTCGAACACCAGATCCAGCAACGGACCTTCGGCCAGCTCGCCCTTGCGACGCACGATGAAGCCGTGGCGCGAGAGCAGCCCCAGGTTGAAGTTCACCCGCGTCTTGCCGCCCAGCTTGTCGCCGAAGTCCGCCAGCAGCGTGCGCTCGGCCACGATGGGCGAGAGCGAGGCGTCGCGCGAGATCGGCTTGCCTTCGGCGAACATCTGCGTCTGCGAGGCATCCGCTTCGGCCTGCTGGCGTTCCAGCTGGCGCTGGCGCTTGGGCAGCACGATCAGCGCCCACAGCACTACCAGCAACGCCACGGCATCGCGGTCCAGTTGCAAGGTGTTGGAGATCCAGCTGTCGCTGCCGCCGAACACGTGCTTCTCGTTGGCGCGCGCTACGGCCACGCCGATGTACGCGGAATAGGGATGCTCGCGCAGCTCCAGGCCCACGGCGGCCAGGCGGCGATCCAGCTCTTCGCGGAACGCTTCGTCCAGCAACACCTTGCGTGCCTGCGTGTCCTCGCGCGGCAGCCAGCGTTGGGAAAGCAGTCGCGCGACCAGCGCAGCGGTTTCATCATGCATGTTTCTTGTCCTTGCGTGGATGCAGGCGACCCGCGCTCACCAGCGCGATCGTCGCCAGGCCCGGATCGACCAGGCGTGCTTCGATTTCCAGTTTCAGCGGCAGGCGTGCGAGGTCCGCTGTCGGACCTTGCAGCGCGGACGATTCGGGATCGCCCACCAGACCGAGGAGCGAGAGACGATAGGCGCTCAGCGCGTAGTCGTCGCCGCGCAGGGCATCGCTCAATTCCATCGGGTTCGTCAGCGCTGCCAGTTCGCCATGCCAATCGAGCAACGGCGAGAGATCTTCCTCGTCGATCGGCAGGTCGTGGGTGGTCGGCGTGCTTTCCGCGTTGGGCAGCGCGTTGCTTTCGGCGGCGGCGCGTTCGCGTTCGAGCAGTTCGTACTCGGCCACGTCCAGTGCAATCTGGTCCTGCAGGAACGGCGGCTGGATCGGCAGCATGGCCGCTTCGTCCGCGTGCTGCGCCAGCGCATCGGGCGTAAGCGAACGCAGCCACGCCACCAGATCGGAAGAGGAAAGCCCAGTGCGGCCCAGGTGCACGCGATGCTGGTCGATCTTGTTGAGCTCGCGCTGGAAGATGCCCGCCTGGCGCAGCAGTGCGCTCTGCGCGCGGCCCACGGCCTGGGCGAGCCGGTGCGTGGAAGAGTCGAGATCCTCGCTGTCGGCAATCGCGCTGACGACTTCGGTGCCTTTCTCCACCCACGTCCACACCGAGTCGAGCCGTTGCGCGGCGCGGCGAATGCGATGTTCGGACCCGGATAGCACGGCACGGTCGAAGTCTTCCTTCAGCTCCGACAGGCGCGAGAGCAGATGCGCCAGTTCGTCGGCGGAAACGCGACCCACCGCTTGCCCCGCCGCGAGCTGGGCGGTGATGTAGCCGAGGCCGTCTTCGTCGTCGCGCTCGAATTCCAGCAGCGTGGAGACGGCGGCCAGCGCCTTGCGGCCCAGTGGGCTCACGCGATAGCGCAGCGTTTCGTTGTCCCAGGTGAGCAGCTCGTGTTCCTTCAGGCGCTGCACCACCGTTTCCAGCTTCACCGGCTCGACGAAGGCGAGCTGCTCGCGGATCTCCGGCGGCGTCCACTCCGGCGCGTGGGCGCGCGCGCCCAGCGTGCGCAGCACCAGCAGGCGCAGCAGCACCTGCGCCTCGCTGCCGTGGAACAGCGCGTTGAACGCGCGCAGCAGCGAGCGTCCGCGCAGCAACGGAAACACCGCCGGGATATCTTCGGCGCTAATGCCTTCGCGCAATACGTCCTGCAGACGCTCGTCGGCGTCCGGACTGTCCAGCAGCTGCATCAGGGACGCGTGCTCAGCGGCCCGCGCCATGGATGCCGATGAACTGCAGGAATTCCGAGCGGGTGCGGGCGTCGTCGCGGAAGGCTCCGAGCATCTGGCTGGTGACCATCGATACGCCGCGCTTGTGCACGCCGCGCGTGGTCATGCATTCGTGGCTGGCATCGATCACCACCGCCACGCCGGCCGGATGCAGGTTTTCCTGGATGCACTGGGCGATCTGCGCGGTGAGCTTTTCCTGCACCTGGAAGCGGCGCGCATAGGCATCCACCACGCGGGCCAGCTTGCTGATGCCGACCACGCGGTTGGTCGGCAGGTAGCCCACGTGGGCGCGGCCGATGATCGGTGCCATGTGGTGCTCGCAATGGCTTTCGAATTCGATGTCGCGCAGCACGACCATTTCGTCGTAGCCAGCCACTTCCTCGAAGGTGCGGCGCAGGTAGTCGCCCGGATCCGTGGCATAGCCGGAGAACCAGTCCTTGTACGCCTTCACCACGCGCTTGGGCGTATCCAGCAGGCCTTCGCGGCTGGGATCTTCGCCCGACCAGCGCAACAGGACGCGGACCGCTTCCTCGGCCTGTTCGCGGGTGACTTCGCTCGGTTCTTGACGCTCGCTCATGCGGGTTCCTTCGAGTACGGCTTGCTGACGTGCCAGTGTAACGCCAGCGTCAAGCTTTGGACCTTCCGGAGGCGACGGCTCCCGCCGCATCAAGGACTTGCGTGGGGCGGTACCGGCCGAGAGGCACTCAGGCAGGCACTTAATCCACGCAGGCCGCCCAGTTAGACTGGCGCCTCGCGTCGACAAGGAGAGGTTATGAAACGCCAGTATCGGACCTTGCTGTGGGTGTCGCTGGCGCTGTTCGCGTCGATGGCGGGCGCCCAGTCCGTGCGCAAGACTGCCGAGGGTTCCATGGTGGTCACCGGCTCGCTGGAGGTAAATCCGGACGGTACGCTGCATGGGTACACACTGGATCAGCCGGAAAAGCTGCCGCCGGTGGTCGTCGACGTGCTGGGCAAGAGCATCGCGCGTTGGCAGTTCAAGCTTTCCTCGCCCACCACGCAGCTGGTCAAGACCAGCATGAACGTGCGCGTCGTGGCCAAGCCGGTAGGCGATGGCAACTACAAGGTCGCGGTCGATGGCGCCACGTTTGGCGAAGGCGAAGCCAATGCCGCCACCGTGACCTACAACAATCGTTCGGTGGCGCCCAGGTATCCGCAGATGGCCATCGATGCACGTGTCAGTGGCACGGCCTATCTTGTGCTTCGCATCGGTCGCGACGGCAGCGTGCAGGACGCGGCGGCTGAGGAGGTCGATCTCGATCAATACGCCACGCAGCAGGCGATGGACAAGTTCCGCAAGGTGCTGGCCACCGCCTCGCTGGACGCGGCACGCCAGTGGACCTTTCACACGCCCACGCAGGGCAGCGCGGTGGACGACCCGTACTGGGTCGTGCGCGTGCCGGTCAATTTCAACCTTGCCGTGACTGACCAGCCGAACAAGCAACACGCTTACGGCACCTGGCAGCCCTATATTCCGGGCCCGCGTCAGACGGTTCCGTGGATCAGCGCCGAGCTGGCCTCGGAAGCGCCCAATGCCATGTCAGATGGCGGTTTGAGTACCGGGCGTTCGGGCTTGGTGCTGGCGACGCCGCTCGGCGGCGGTTGAATCCCGTTTCAGGCCACCGAGCGAAACAACGTCACGCGGCCGGCATCCGGTTCGCCGGCCGCCCGCAACCACGACTCGCCGGCCACGGCGGGCGTGCAGGGGCCGAGCGTGGCAACGCGGATGCTGCGTCGACGGGCTTCGGCATGGAGCCTGTCGAGCATCTGCCGCAGCATCTCGCCGGTGAACGGCGTATAGAGATAGAACACGGTGCCGCGCGAGACATCCGCCTCGCGCGCATCCTGTGCAAGAAACGTGGCGCGCTCGATGCCCAAGGCTTCCGCCGCGCGGCGCGCGCTGTTGACGTAGGCCTCCTCGCGCTCGATGCCGCAGGCCTGCGCTTCGGTGCAGATCGACACCAGCAAGGGCACATGGCCCATGCCGGAACCGAGATCGATCAGCACGTCGTCACGGCCAAGGCGTGCGCGATGGATCAGGTCCAGCACATGGCGCACCGGCGTGGGCTGGTAGAACACCATCTCCGCTTCGAGCGCCGCGACCGAGGCGGGTTCGTCCAGCGACAGCACGTCGCCGATCAGGGCATCGAGATGGTCGTAGCCCCACGGTTCACGCAGATCGTCGTGGTGCAGCCAGCCGCGCAGCGCATGCGCACCCGCGCCCTGCACGATCGCGTGGCGGATGCCGTCGCACAGGCGTCGCTGTATCTCGGCGAGGGCCGCATGGCGAGCCTTCGCACGGCGGCGCAGGATGTTCATCACCGCGCCGGCCGCCGGGGTTTCGCCCTCAGGCACGTGCAGCCAGAGATCTTCGAGCCGGTCCATCGCCCGGATGCGCTCGCGCAACTGCTCGGGCCGATCCAGCGACCGGTCTCGCTCGACCTCGCAGACGATGGCGTGCAGGGCATCCAACATGACGTGACGAATCCACTAAGGCGCACGAACCAAGGAATGGTGTCATGCCGCGGCTTGCCAAGAGTTGAACGCAGGTTGCTGCGATGTCAACGCGGATCGGGCACGAAATGTCCGGGAAACGGATCGGGTCGACCGGCCAGTGGGCGATCGTCGCCGGGAATCACCCCTTGCGCAAGCAGCCGTTCGCGCGTGTCGTAGTACAGCGTGATCGTTTCGTTCGGCGTGGACGATGCGCGCACGAAATCGGTGAAGCTCACCACCGAGGTTTCCCGCTCGCCGTGGCCGGTGCCGATCGGGCCGTTGTCCTGCATTTTCGCCGAGGCACGCGCGGCGGACTCAGCCATCGGGGCGGCGGGCGCAGGCACGAGTTGTGATGGTGCTTCGCGCGGTGTGCCCGCAATCGGTTCGGACAGCGCAGGAATCGGACCGGGCATCGGCATCGGCCGGATCATGCGCCGCGGCAGAAACACCGCGATGCCGATCACGCCCACGTTTTCGGGTCGCCCGGTGCGCGCGGCGTAGCTGCGGGAGGCATCGGCGAACACGAAATCCGCCACTTCCGAGAGGCTCTTGCGCCAGCCGAGGATGTCGCTGTCCGCATAGGGTTGCAGCACATAGCCGGTCTGCGACCAGTCGGCGGTATCGCCGGACAGTACGTTCACGCCATCCACCGAAAGCACGCCCAGCACGCGGCCGCCGCTCTGGCTGCGCAACTGGATCTGATAGCGATGGCCAGGCTGCCCGGCCACGTAGTAGCGGCCGTCGTGGCGATAGACCGGCAGCTCCTGCTGCGAGGTGCGGTCGTAGACGCTCAGATCCACCAACCGGCCGACGGCGCCGGCCTGCATGCTGGCCGCCAGCGTGGCCAGTCCGATAACCCATGTGCGCAAGCTGTTCATGCGACCGCTCCCGTAGGCATCGATGGCCGATGCCTAGGTTGAAACGATGCCGGGCGCCGAATGGGGTTGAAGGGACCGTGGCCGCGGGCCCGCTCAAGTTTCTGCGATGGCGGCCGATTCACCGGTGACCGTCCCCTGGAAAGCCCCATGAGCATCGGCATTCACCTGGACACCTCCACCATCCCGCTGACCATCGCGAGCGCGCCTGCCGCTGCGCCTGCCCTGGCGCCTACGTCATCCGGACAATCCGGCAGCGCGACCGCCGTGACCAGTGCCAGCGGCCCCAGCAGTGTCACGATCAAGGCACCCAGCTCCGACAGCGACAGCGGCAGCTCCAGCTCCAGCTCCAGCGCCGCGGTCAAGGCATTGCAGAAGGAAATCGCCCAGCTGCAGAAGCAGCTCACCCAGGAAGAGCAAGCGTTGCATGCCGCGATGCAGGCGATGAAAGGCGCTGGCGATCCCGCCGGCCTGACCGTCGTCGCCACCCTGCAATCCGCCGTGGCGACCACCAACGGCCAGCTCGAAATGGCCGTCACGGCGCTATCCACGCTGTTGTTGAACCAAGGTGGCGGCAGCAGCGGTTCGCTGGTTAACGCGTCGGCCTAAAGGGCTGCTCAAAGCCTCGACTCAACCGCTGTCTCCCCTCACCGTCATTCCGGCGTGCGCCGGAATGACGGTGAGGGCTAGTTTGCTGTGCGAGTCCTGTACGGACCCATGGTGTCGCAGCGACTTCACAGTTTTGCGAGGCCCTTTCGGGGCGCGGCTGGCTATCGCGACAACCCAACGTAGTCGCCACTGGATTCCGGCCTGCGCCGGAATGACGGTGAGGGCTGATCTGCCGTGCGAAGTCCTGGAAGGACTCATGGTGTCGCAGCGAGCGATCAAACCTCGGTATCGTCTTCGCTGATGTCGTCGATGGCCGGTGCGTCGATCAGCACCTGCTGGGCTTCGTCACCGTTGAGCGTCTCCACGCCGCGCAGCTTGCGCTCGATGGCGCGGGTGCGCACGCTGGCCTGATCGATCACGTTGCTGGCTTCGTTGAGCTTCTTGCGCGTCTTGTCCAACACTGCGCCGAACTTGCCGAACTCGGTCTTCACCGCGCCCAGCAAGGTCCACACTTCGCTGCTGCGCTGGGCAATGGCCAGCGTGCGGAAGCCCATCTGCAGGCTGTTGAGCAGGGCAGTGAGGGTGGTGGGGCCGGCCACGGTGACGTGATGGTCGCGCTGCAGCGATTCGAACAGGCCCGGGCGGCGGATCACTTCCGCGTACAGGCCTTCGGTGGGCAGGAACAGCACGGCGAAATCGGTGGTGTGCGGCGGTGCCACGTACTTGCTGCGGATGCGCTTGGCTTCCTCGCGCACGCGCATTTCCAGTGCGCGGCCGGCGAGCGCGGCGGCATCGGCATCGGCCGCTTCCTGCGCATCGAGCAGGCGCTGGTAATCCTCGACCGGGAACTTGGCATCGATCGGCAGGTAAAGCTGCGCGTGTTCGCCGGCACCGGGCATGCGCACGGCGAACTCCACGCGGTCGTTGCTGCCGGGGATGGTGATCACGTTGGAATCGTATTGATCGATGGTGAGCAGTTGATCGAGCAACGCGCCCAGCTGCACTTCACCGAGAATGCCGCGCGTCTTCACGTTGGTCAGCACGCGCTTGAGGTCGCCCACGCCGATGGCGAGGTTCTGCATTTCGCCCAGGCCGCGCTGCACCTGTTCGAGACGCTCGGAGACCAGCGCGAACGATTGTCCCAGACGCGTTTCCAGCGTGTTCTGCAGCTTTTCGTCGACGGTGGCGCGCATCTGTTCCAGCTTGGCGGCGTTGTCGTCCTGGATCGCCTGGAGCTTGGTTTCCAGCGTGGCGCGCACTTCGTTGAGGCGCTTTTCGTTGTCGGCAGTGAGCGCGGCGAGGCGCTGCTGTTGCTGTTCGCCGAAACGGTTGAGCGCGAGGGTGAGTTCCTCGCGGCTGCGGCGCGCGTCTTCGGTAAGGCGCAGCTGCAGCGCTTCCAGGCCGGTGCCGGTGCGTTCGGTAAGCACGTCCAGGCGCTGGCCGAAGTGGCCGATGCGTTCCTGCTGCTGCGCGCTCATGCCGCCCAGCTGCTCCTGCACCAGCGAGCGGAACTGCTCCAGCGACTGGGTCACCTCGCCACGGCCGGCGCGCTGTTCCTGCGCCAGGGCCTCGCGCAGATGGCGATTGTCGTCCTTGAGGGCATCGAGGCGCGCGGTGAGGCCGGCGTCTTCGCGTCCGCGCAGCAGGCTCATGACCTGCAGCGCCAGTACGGCGATCACCAGCACGATCAACAGTATTTCGATAACGGACATGGCAGTTCCCAACGGCACACGTTCGCCAGTGTACGCGCTGGCGTCTCAGGATCCCGGACCGCGAAGCGCGGCTACACGACGCGACAGAACACCGCTTTCAGATAACGCCCTTCCGGCACGCTGCTGCTGAAAGGGTGGTCCGCGCCGGCACCTGCGGTGTGCAGCACCTGGATTTCGCGGCCGGCGTTGAGCGCCACGCGTCGCAGCATCTCCAGGAAATCCGCTTCGCTGACCAGGCCCGTGCACGAGCAGGTGAGCAGCAAGCCGCCGGGCGGGATCACATCCAGCGCCAGGCGATTCATCGCGAAGTATTTCTTCAGCGCGTCCATCACCTTGTTGCGGTCGCGGGTGAGCTTGGCCGGATCGAGGATCACCGCATCGTATTGCTCGCCCCGCGCCACGGCGCCGCGCAGCCAGTCGAAGATGTCGGCTTGCTCGAACACCGCGGGCACGTCGTTGGCGGCGGCGTTGGCGCGGGCGATCTCCAGGATGCCCGCGTCCATGTCCACGCCGGTGGCCGACTGCGCGCCGGCGGCCAGCGCGTGCACGGCGAAACCGCCGGCGTTGCAGCACAGGTCCAGCACCTTGCGGCCCTTGGCCAGACGCGCGAAGTGATGGCGGTTCTCGCGCTGGTCGGCGAAGAAGCCGGTCTTGTGGCCATAGCCCGGCGCGGCATGGAAACGCAGGCCGTGCTCGTGCACTTCCACCGGCGTGGGCGCCTCGGGCGAACGGCAGTCGAACGATTCCTGCTTCTGCACGTGGGTTTCGGCAAACCAGTACAGGCGCGTGTCCGGGAAGTGGCGCTGCAAGGCGGCGTGGATGGCCTCGCGGAAACGCCACATGCCGGCGGCGAAGTATTCGATCACGATGATGTCGGCGTAGCGGTCCACCACCAGGCCGGAAAGACCGTCGCCTTCGCTGTGCACCACGCGCCAGGCGTCGCTGACGCGATCGAGCTGCAGCAGTTCCTGGCGCAGGGAAATGGCGCGGTCGATGCGGGCGGCGATCCATTCGGCATCGATGGTTTCAGTGGGATCGGTGGTCAGCAGGCGCAGGGCGATGCGTGCATGGCCGTTCCAGAAGCCGCGGCCGACGAAGCGGCCCTTGGCGTCCTCCACGTCGACCACGCTGCCGGGCGGCACGCGGGTCTCCGGCTTGTTGACCTGGGCGGACCACACCCAGGGGTGGCCGGGCATGCGGTCGGTCTTGAGGCGGATGACGGGGAGGGTGTCGGGGCTATTCATCCGCCCATGATAACTGCTGCGGCGTTCGGCCCGCCGATTCCCCTGTGGGAGCGCGCCCTGTGCGCGACAAGCGCCTCATACGGCCCGCTCCGTCGGCGTCGCGCACAGGGTGCGCTCCCACAGGGGTGTTGTTCTATCGCAGGCGCAGCGCCAGCCAGGACAGCAGGGCCAGCAGGTTGAGGCCCAGCCGCGATACGCCCGGGCCGGCGACGGCCAGCAGGAAACCCTCGCTGCCCACATGCCAGTCGAGGCCCAGCTGCACCGGCAGATGCAGGCTAGCGTATACGTTCACGAACGCGCCGCAATGGAAGCCGTAGCTGAAGATCGGCGTGGCGACCAGCGGCAGTTGCAGCAGCTGCGCCCAACCGGAGAAGGTCACGCCGCGCTCGCTGTTCTCCAGCAGCATCACGCCGGCGATCAGCACGAAGGCATAGAACAGCAGCCCGATCACGGCCACGATCGAATCATGCGTACCGAACGGCAGCAGCCGGCGCAGCATGTTGACCATGCCGAAAAAGCCACCCGCCACTTCAAGGATGCCGATCAGTCGGAAGAGAAAATTGCGCACGCGCCAAGCCCCGGGTCGAAAGCCGCGAGCTTAGCGGATCACGAGGCTGCTGTTGGCGGTGCGGTTTGGCAGTTTGTTGGGCGACGTACAGGTCATCGCTCGCCCCCGGTGGGACCCTACTTGTGCGCGACGCGTGCGGAGCGGTACCTGCATGACTGCCAGTCACGCACGGCGGCTCCTACGTCAATTCCTCGCTCAATTCGTGCAGGTCGGCGATGTGCTGCTCCCACCAGCGCGCCTCGCCGGCAAACGGAAACGCAGCAGGAAAAGCCGGATCGTGCCAGCGCTCGGCGATCCAGCCGGCGTAGTGCAGCTGGCGCATGGCGCGCAGTGCGGGCATCAGGGCCAGTTCGCCGAAGTCGAAATCGCGCATCTGCTGGTAGCCGTCGAGTAGTGCGCTCATCGCCTTCTCGTCGTTGGCCAGCATCCACAGGTCCTGCACGGCGGGACCCATGCGGGCGTCGTCGAGGTCGACGAAATGCGGCCCGGCATCGGTCCACAGCACGTTGCCGGGATGGCAGTCGCCATGCAGCCGCAGTTGGCGAATGGGGCCTACGGCTTCGAAGCGGTCGGCCACCGCGCGATCCACGCGTTCGGCAGCGGCGCGATAAGCCGCGTGCAGTGACGAAGGCAGCAATGTCGAGGACAGCACGGCCTGCATCGGCTTGGCAATCAAGGTGGCGCGATCCAGGCGGCCACGGTGTTCGAACGGCTGGCGTGCGCCGATGCTGTGGATGCGCGCGATCAATCGCCCCAGCCATTCCAACTGCTCGGTCGATTCCAGCGACGGCGCGCGGCCACCGCGACGCGGGGTGAGCGCGTAGCGGAAGCCATCGTGATGCAACAGCGTGCGTCCGCCGAAGGGCAGCGGCGCAACCACCGGGATCTCCGCCTCGGCCAGTTCCTGCGCGAACGCGTGCTCCTCGAGAATCGCCGCGTCGCTCCAGCGGTGCGGGCGATAGAATTTCGCGATCACCGGCGAGGTTTCTTCGAGCCCTACCTGCCAGACGCGGTTTTCGTAGCTGTTGAGTGCGAGCAGGCGGCCATCGGGCCACAGGCCGCAAGCGGTCACGGCATCGAGGACGCGGTCCGGATCGAGCGTGGCGTACGGTGCGTCGATACTCAACGCGGTGCCACGACGCGTGCCGGAATCACCGCCATGGTGATGCGCGAGATGCAGACCAGTTCGCCGCTTTCCGTTTCGATGCGGATCTCCCACACCTGGGTGGTGCGGCCGATATGCACCATGCGAGCGGTGCCGGTGACGATGCCGCTGCGCACGCCGCGGATATGGTTGGCGTTGATGTCCAGCCCCACCGCCACTTCCGAGGGATCGAGCGAGAGCATGGCGGCCGAGCTGCCCAGCGTTTCGGCCAGCACCACCGATGCGCCGCCGTGGAGCAGCCCGTACGGCTGGTGCGTGCGATGGTCCACCGGCATGGTGCCGCGCAGCCAGTCGTCGCCGATCTCGGTGAAGCGGATGCCCAGCGTTTCCATCATGGTATTGGCGCTCCAGCCGTTGATGCGCTCGAGCGAGATGTCCTGTTTCCAGATGGCCATAGGTTGATTCTCCACGGTAAGGACCTCATTGTCGGCTCACGTCCTCGCCGCGACAATGTGTACGTGCCTACCGTCACCATCCAATCCACCGGCCGTCATTTCCCCGTTGCTTCGGGCGAAACCGTGCTGGAAGCCGCGCAGCGGGCCGGTATCGCCTTGCCGTATTCGTGCCGCGCGGGCGTGTGCGGCAGCTGCAAGGCCACGCTGCTGGCGGGGCATTGCGACTATCCGCGCAATCCGCCGGTGGCCTTGAGCGGCACGTCGCCGGCCCAGCACGCCATCCTGCTGTGCCAGGCGGTGCCGCGCAGCGATCTGCTGATCGAGGCGCGCGAAGTCACCTCGGTGGAGGACATCGCCAAGCGGCAGGTCGACGTGGTGGTGTCGCGCAAGTGGATGCTGGCGCCCGATGTGATCGGCCTGCATCTGCGGCCCGCCTCCGAACAGGCGCGGCTCAACTGGCTGCCGGGCCAGTACCTGGATGTGTTGCTGGAGGATGGGCGCCGCCGCCCGTTCTCCATCGCCAACCATCCGGAGGCCGACGGCACCATCGAGCTGCACGTGCGCCACGTGGCGGGCGGCGGCTTCACCTCATGGGTGAACGATTCGCTCAAGGTGGGCGATGCGATGCGCATCGAAGGGCCGCTGGGCACCTTCGTGCCGCGCGAGGATTCGGAGCGCCCGATGATTTTCATGGCGGGCGGCACCGGGTTTGCGCCGGTGAAGGCCATCGTCGAGCATTTCATGGCGCTCGGTACGCGTCGCCCGATGCGCGTGTACTGGGGCGCCCGGCAGGCGGCGGACATCTACCTGCGCGAACAGGCCGAACGCTGGGCGGGCATGGCGCACGACCTGAGCTTTCAGGCGGTGATCTCGGACGCGCAACAGGCGCTCGCCAGCGGCATCCGCATGGGTTTCGTGCATGAGGCCGTGCTGCAGGATCATCCGGATCTGGCCCGCTACGACGTCTACATGAGCGGTCCGCCGGCGATGATCGACGCAGGGCGTAAGCTCTTCATCGATGCGAAGCTGCCGGAAGATCGTCTGTACTACGACTCGTTCGATTACGCGCCGGATGTGCTGGCGCAGATTCTCGGCAGTCGCGCGGGCATCGTGGGCCTGTAGGCCGCGCTGCGCAGGCGAGGGCATGGCGCCCTCGCCGAGGTGAAACCGTCAACCCGGATTCTTGCCCTTGGCCACCGGCAGCTGTGCCTGCTGCCAGCCGATCACGCCGCCGCCCAGGGTATAGACCTTGCTGAAACCGGCCTTGACCAGGCGTTGCGCCGCTTTGTCGCTGGCGCCGCGGCCGTCCTTGTCGATCACCACCACCGGCACGTCCTTGGCCTTGGCGATGTCCTTGTGCTCGGGATCGAACTGGCTCATGGCGACATGGCGCGAACCCGGCACGTGGGCCTTCTCGTAGTCGGCCAGGGCGGAGAGATCGATCAGCAGCGGACCTTCGCGATTGATCAGCAGGGTGAGGCCTGCCGGCGTCAGCTCCTTGTACTTGCGCAGCAACACGAGCAACTGCGTGCCGATCAGTCCCAGCAGCAGGACGATGAACAGCGCGGCGAGCGCGAGGTGGTTGCCGATGAACTCGGGCAGCTTGTGCAGGACATCGCTCATTCTTGGGGCTTCCGCTGGCGCGGCGGGGCCGCGCGGGGTGAACAGAACGGGGGATTATACGGGGTGGCGGGGTGGTTGGCTTTTCTGCCGTCCAGGCCGGCGCGGGGGGCATGTTTGCGAAGGCAGGAAACGCTTTTCAACAGCCGAATGGCTGGTCATCCAGAGCATTCGGTGTTTGGTGGTCGGGTTGACGCCAGCTTGCTCGCCTGCCGCGGGCTTCCGTGCCGCTGCCGCGGCCCGGGTTACTTTCTCTTGCTTGCCCAAGAGAAAGTAACCAAAGAGAAGGGCCCCCCGGATGACGCGCCTTCCGGGCCTGCGGCCCTCCAGGTGCGCGGGTGGGTTGCGGGGTTTTTCGACAGGGCATCCTGCCCTGGCGAAAAACTGGCCCGCATCCATGCGGGCCACCCTGCGGGCTTTCCTCCACCCACCCGCCGCGTCATACGGGGACCCCAGGAGCCAAGAGCCAAGAGCTGAAGCCAGAGCCTTAGATCTACTGTGGGAGCGCACCCTGTGCGCGACAAACCTACGGAGCGGTACATCTCAGCGTGGCGGTCGCGCACAGGGTGCGCTCCCACAGACAAGCGCGAGGGGCAGCGGTGGGGAAGGCGGCGCAAAGTACGCTCTCCGCGCTTGCGGAGAAAAAGAACTTCTCGAGCAGCGTCCAGCAATTACGGGTTGCCGCTGATATCCGGCAGTCCCGATTCCAGATACCAGTGCTTGCTCTCCTGGTTGTAGCGCCAGGTCTGGTGATCGGTCACCGTGCGCTCCTGCTGGGTGTGCACGTTGACCAGGTTGATCTTTACCACCTGCTTCACTTCGAACTCGCCGTTGGGCGTGGGTCCGTTGCCCTCGTCGTACTCGCTTACCTTGTATTGCTGGTAGCGCGCCATCTCCAACGCGGGGATCGGGTGAGCCTCGCGTTCCTTGGGATCGATGAAGTTCAGAGCGCCGTTGAAATCGCCCCAGCGCACTTCGCTGGCGTAGGCGTTGAGCGTGGTGGTGAGGTCATCCTTGCGTTTGTCGGTGGCACAACCACCGAGCGCAAGCATGGACACCATGACGAGCGGGATCAGGACGCGGCGCATGTGGTTATCCCCTGGGGCGAGGCCTGCATTGTGCCCAAGCGGTAGCGCATTTCATACGGCGTCGGGGGAGCGCATTTTGGCTACGAAACGGGCCTCCAGCGTGGCCGCCGGCTTGACGCCCGTGCCAGGCACGCTGCACATCACTTCGATGCGGGCGCGGCCGCGGGCGGCCAGAGTGTCGAAAAAGGTGACCCAGTCCGCACTCGCCGCCAGCCGGGCTTCGCTGGTGAAGTCTTCCCACACCGGCTCCAGGTAGCGCACGGTGGATTCGCCCACGAACACGTCGCAGGCCAGGCCGCGCAGGCGCAGCTCCAGTTCGACCAGGCCCCAGCCGTTGAGCGTCATCACGCTGACCAGGCTGCCGCCGAAGGCGCAGCCCTTGTCGTTGATGTTGGGGCCAAGCGGAGCGGCCAGGGCAAGGTGCTGCTCGTCGCAGGCCTGCAGGCTCAGGTCCATGGTGTGCGCCAGCGGGATTTCGTCGCGCATGAAAGCGACCAGCTTGCGTGCGTGGGTGTGTCGTTCGGTGTTGCTCATCGTCGCGGGGGTAGCCGAGGGGGAAGGCGTAGTTTACGCACCCTGGCCGGACAGGACCGATAGGGCGGCGGCCGCTACACTCGCGGACATGCCTCCGGAGAGTCCATGACCGCGCGATCCCCGACCTCTGCCGTGCCTGCGCTGGACGGACGCACCGTGGTCATCACCCGTCCCGCCGGCACGGGCTCGCCGCTGGCCCGGCGCGTGCGCAGGCTGGGCGGGGTGCCGCTGCTGTTGCCGGGACTGTCGTTGCGCGCCAGCGAAGGGCCGGACACCGCCGCCTCGTTGCGCGCGGCGCTGGGCGACGAGTTGCTGATCTTCACCAGCCCCGCCGCGGTGCGCTTTGCCGCACAGCTCGCATCCTTGCGAACGCAGGCCACGGTGTTCGCGGTGGGCCAGGGCACGGCGCGGGCGCTGGCGCGTCACGGTCTTCAGGCGGTCGCCCCGGTGCAGCGGCAGGACAGCGAAGGGCTGCTGGATCAAGCCGCGCTCAGCGAACTGGGCGGACGCCGCGTCGCCCTGGTCGGTGCCCCGGGCGGTCGCGGCGTGCTGCGCAGCGAGCTCGTCGCACGCGGCGCGCAGCTTCGCGAAGTGCATGTCTATCGCCGCGGCACGCCGCGTTGGCAGCGCCGCCAGCTCGAGCAGATCCGGCAACTGCCGGCAGAGGCGCGCGTGCTGCTCTCCAGTGCGGAGGCGCTCGACAATCTCAGGCAGGGGTTGCCGGCCGATGCATTCGCACGGCTCTGCGCGGCCGTGGCCGTGGTCAGCAGCGAGCGGCTCGCCGAAGCCGCGCAGGGCGCCGGTTTCAAACGCGTACGGGTGGCGGCATCGGCGCTGTCTGAAAATCTACTCGCGGCTGCGGCGCGCCCTTAGCCGTTTTCCTACGGACAAGCCGCGCCTTCACGCCCGCTTGATGCGAGTCCCCCGGCGTGGGCTGTTAGCATGTCGCGCATGAGCCAAGACGACTCCTTCCTTGATAGCGGCGCGCCTGCGGGCGCGCGTTCCGAGACTCCTTCGCGCGCTCCGCGTGCCACGCCACCGGCACGACGCGGCAGCGGCACCCTGGCCGTGGCGCTGCTGCTCTCGCTGGTGGCCATCGGCGGCGCCGGCTACGTGGGCTGGCGCCAGTGGCAACAGGAGCGCGGCAATGCCGCCGGCAACGCCGCGCTCAGCGGGCTCAAGCAACGCGTCGACACGCTGGAAAGCGCCTTTGGCGCCAGCGACAGCGAACGCAATCTGTTGCGCCAGCGCCTGGGCGACGCCGATCAGGTGAACCGTTCCCTGCGCGAGGAATTGCTGAGCCAGGCCGAACGCACCCGCAATCTCGAAGATGCCGTGGCCAAGCTCTCGGAAAAAACGCTGTCCGGGCATGACGCCATGTTGCTGGACGAAACCGAATCGCTGCTGCGCATGGCCAAGGAACGCTACGACCTGTTCCACGATGCGCAGGGCGCGCTGGCTGCCTACGCACTCGCCGATCAGACCCTCGCCGCGGTGAACGACGGCGCCTTTTCCGGCCTTCGCCAGAGCATCGGCGCGGAACGCGAAGCGCTGAGCAAGACGCAGACGGTCAATCTCGATACCGCATTGACCACCCTGAGCAACCTGCGCGCATCGACCCTGGAGCTTCCGCTCAAGCCATTGGATAGCGCCGCTTCCAGCGCCTCGACCGGTGGCTGGTCGCGCGTCATGAGTGCGCTCAACGATGTGGTGAAAGTGCAGCGCACGAACGGCGCGCCGTTGTCCGTGGCGGATGCGCGCTTTGCGCGCGAGCTGGCTTCGATCGACCTGGCCCAGGCGCAGGCGGCGCTGCTGGCATCCGATCGCGACGCCTACATCGCCGCGCTCAAGCGTGCCGACGCCGGCATCGTGGCGCAGTTCGACGGCAACGCCGCATCGGTGCAACAGGCACGCACGCAACTGGCCACGCTGATCGCACAGCCGCCCGGCGCGGCGGTACAGCTGGGTGCGGCGCTCAGTGAGCTGCGCAACTTGCGCGCCGTGCATGCGCTCAAGCCCGCGGCCACCAGCTCGGCCGGAGCCAAGCCATGAAGTTGTGGCGTTGGTTGCTGTTGCTAGTGATCGTGGCGGCACTGGCTGCGTTCGGCTGGCATTGGGTGGCCGAGGATCCCGGCTATGTGCTGGTGCAGTTGCGTGGCTGGCAGGCCGAGACCACGGTGGTCGCCGCCGTCGTCTTGCTGCTGCTTGCCTGGGCAGTGCTCGGCGCGGTGTGGTTTGCCGTGCGCTGGCCGTTCGGTGCGTTCACGCGCCGCCATCGCCGGCTCAGTCGCAAGAAAATGAGCGAAGGCCTGCTGGCGCTGATGGAAGGTCGCCACGTCGATGCCGAACGCGATCTGCATCGCGCGTCGCGCCTCGATGTGCTGCGGGGTCCGTCCTTGCTTGCCGCCGCTGAGGCCGCCTCGCGTCGCGGCGAAAACAACCGCGCACTGGCCACGCTCGACGAGGCGGCCCAGGTAGCGCCTCGTGCGGCGCGTGTGCTGCGTGCCCGCGTGCTGCGGCGCGAAGGACGGCCGCTCGAAGCGGTGAATCTGCTCGCCGCCGATGCGGACGCCGGCAACCTCACGCCGGGCGGCTGGCGCGAACTCGCCCTGGCCGCACTCGCCAGCGGCGATACGCGTCGCGCACGGCAGGCGCTCGAACCGCTGCAGAAGAGCGGGGCGCTGGGCACCAAGGCCTTTGGCGCGCTCGAAGGGCAGGTGCTGGCCGCCTCGCTGCGCGGTGCGCCGGATGCCGCCGCACTCAATACCCTGTGGTCGCAGCTGCCCAAGACGCAGCGGCGCGTACCGGCCGCCATCGATGCGTACGCGCGTCAGGCCGCCGCCTTCGGCATGGTGCTGCCGGCGATGGACGAAGTGGAATCGGCGCTGCGTCGCGAATGGTCGCCGCTGCTGATCGAAACCTATGCTTCGCTGGGCGGCGACGATATCGAAGCGCGCCTGCGTCGCGCCGAATCGTGGCTCGATGCACATCCCAACGATGCCGCGCTACTGCTCACGCTGGGCCGCATGTGCGCGCGCCAGGGTTTGTGGGGCAAGGCCACGCAGTACCTGGAACGTTCGCTGGCGCTGGTGCCCAGCAGCGGCGCATGGGAAGCGCTCGGCGACGTGCACGCCGGGCAGGACGATGCCGCCCTGGCCCAGCGTTGTTACCGCAACGCGCTGGCACTGGCGCGCGGCGAGGCCGTCGATCCGCTGCCGCAGAGCGCACGCTCGACGCGCCTGGATACGCGTCCCATCGCGGTGGAAGAACGCAGCGAGCATGGTGTGCCGCGCTTGCCCGAATAAGCGCACGGCAAGCTACCTGAGGTTTTCAGGTCTGGATCCCCAACTGCGCCAGTTGGGGATCGGCCATGCGCCAATGAGGCCACCTGCCGCCCCGCAGGCAGGACAAGGTGGCATCACGCAGACGATGCAACTGGGCTGGATCCAGCGGTGGCCTCCAATCCGGCTCGTGCACGGCATGCTCGATGCGCTCGCAATTGCCTGGGGTGATGGCGATGTGCTCGGGCAACGTGAAGGAAGGGCGAGACACCAGTGGCGCGGTGACCGCAGGCACCGATGCAGGGGGGATCGGTGGGTGCGACTCACTGTTGAACGCATGGCTTAACAGGTTGAACAACCCGATGATGCCGACCACAGCGCCCACCCTGCCGCCATGGTTTGTGCGCGTACGTGGCGGAGCCGCCTGTCGATACGCTGCAGGCGAAGGCAGGTTGGAGAACGACTCCGCCATCGCCTTGTCTCGCGGCGGTAGTGCCGCGAATGCCTGTTCCCAGGCCGTCAGCGCCGAGCGCTCGACGCGCAGCGCGAGGTAGTGCGGATAGCTCTTCAGCAACTGCTGCATGTCCGGCCAGCGCAGGGTGGCGTCACGCGTGAAATGCGAGGGCGCAAGGTCGGTGCGGTCGAGCTTCGGCGCGCCGCCAAGGCGATCGAACAGATCGTGGCAGCCGGTGGTTGCGGCCGTGCGCTTCCATGCAATCTCTTCTTCCTGCACCGCACGAACCCAACCTCCGCGCGCGCCCATTTGCTGCACATGGACGACATCGTTCCAACCGAGCTGGTCGCAAGCAGCGCCGAACAGCGCGAGCCGTTGCGGCAGGCGCATCGCGGCAAGCCCGTCGATCAGCATGGCTTCGAAGATGGCGGTGACCTGCAGGTGTTCGCCTTGCAGGCCGATCAATTGTTCGCTGAACACCAGACTGGGTGGCTCGCCATCGATCAGCCGTTGCTCCAACTGCTGCAAGGCGCGAGTCGCCACGTTCACCGGTGCATGCGGATCGGGCAGCGGAACTTCGGTCGCGACAGCTGCCGTCGAAAAGGGCGGCAGCTGGGTCGATGGCGGCGCGACCGGGATCGTCGCAGGCCCCGCGGCTGTGCCGTCGTTGGCAGCGCGACACCATGCGGTGGCGGCGGCGTACGCCTCGCGCAGGCGCATGAACCCGTCGATGTCAGTCGACTGATCGACCTGCTTCAGACGCGCAGCGTAAGCGCGTTTGATCTCAGCGGCGTCGGCCGAGGTGGTGAGGCCGAGGTGATCCAGGAACCACGGTGTCTGCATAGGCGTTGGAATGTCCGGCCGAAAGTCGGGTGCCACGTCGCGGGACCCCATGGCCCTGCAAGGTCGCTATGGCTTCTCCGTCATTCCCCCTGACGGCGGGCAAGATCATGGCGCGCCGGCCATGGCCTGTCACGTCGGCTAACTGGCCGAGATTGCCCAGGTGATGAAGCCGGCGTTGATCGCGGTGAACACCAGCGCTACCAGGAAGATCGCGTCGGCGATCCGTTCCAGCCGATGGTTGCGGCCCCGGCTGCGCGTGCGCAGTGCCCAGTACGAGAGCAGGCACGAGGACAGGTAGAGCATGGAGTTGACGGCCAGCAGGTCGTCGCCGAGCAGGTCTTCCTTGCGCAGTGAAATCACCACGCGAAGGATGCCGATCACGGTGAGGCATACGCCGACCATCGCGGCCGAGGCGGTGAAGATGTGCACGCAGATGTCGTGGTCCAGGCGCGCGCGCTGGCGTTCGGAGCTGCTCTCGGAGATCTCGGGCGTCATGGCGGGGCCTGGGTCGAATGCCTTGAAAGAGGGAGCGCCCGCGCGGGCCGGCGGTTCCCATCGAACCTTCCTGCGTTCATCGGCCAGATCATAAGGCGACTCAATCGCCCGGGTGCACCCATCGACGCTGCACGCGTTCGGCCAGCATCACCACCGCCAGCGAGCAGACGATGCCCAGCGCCACTTCGCCCACGCGCGTGAGCGCAATCAGCCAGAACGATCCCGTATGCGGCACCAGCATGATGATGGTGGTGGTGGTGCCGCTCAGCCGTCCCGCGCTGCCCACGCCCAACAGCCAGCAGCCGGTGATGGCGACCACGATTGCCACGGCGTACGCGCTGTATTGCTCGCCCAGCAACAGCGTGGTGCCGAAACCTGCGACGCCGCCCACCAGCGCGCCGATCAGCTGGTCGCGCGAGGACGAGCGGGTATCCAGGTAGGTCTGCTGGGTCACCGCGATGGCGGTGATGGCGGCCCAGAAGGCCTGCTGGGTATGCAGCAGCAGGCCGAGCCCATAGGCAACGCTTGCGGCCAGCAGCGCCTGCAGCGCGAACCACAGGCCCTGCACCAGGCGATGCGTCCACGGCAGATGCCGATAGACGAAGGCCATCCCTTGCTGGACGTCGACCAGGCGCCGCAGGTTTTCGCGCAGGGAGGGCTGGTCGCTCATGGGGCTACAAGGGGGTCAGGTTGGCATACGCATAGACCAGCCACTTGCTGCCGCTGCTGGCGAAATTGACCTGGATGCGCATATGCGCGCCGCTGCCTTCCGCGCTCACCACGATGCCTTCGCCGAAGCTGGGATGGCTCACCAGCTGGCCGAGCGTCAGCGGCATGCTTTCTTCCAGCGAGCGCGAACCGCTGTTGGGGCGCGCGCCGTAAAGTGGACGGCTCACCTGCACGCGCGGCCGGACTTCGTCGATCAGTTCAGGCGGAATTTCCGCCAGGAAGCGCGATGGGCGCGCGAGCATTTCCACGCCGTGCATGCGGCGCGATTCGGCGTAGGTGATGAACAGCCGCTCGCGTGCACGCGTGATGCCCACATAGGCGAGGCGGCGTTCTTCTTCGAGACGGCCTTCGTCTTCCACCGAACGCTGGCTGGGAAACAGGCCTTCTTCCATGCCGACCAGGAACACCACCGGGAATTCCAGGCCCTTGGCCGAGTGCAGCGTCATCAGCTGCACGCAGTCGTCCCACGCTTCGCCCTGGCCTTCGCCCGCTTCCAGCGCGGCGTGCGAGAGGAAGGCCGCCAGCTCGCTGAGGCCCGCTTCTTCGTCATCCGGAGTCAGCTCGAAACGGCTGGCCACGTTGACCAGTTCGTCCAGGTTTTCCACCCGCGATTCGGCGTTGCCGCGGCTGTCCTTCTCGTAGAAGTCGCGCAGGCCGGTGTGGGTGATGGCGTGGTCGATCTGTTCGGCCAGGGCGAGCGCGTCGCCCGCACCGGCGCCGGCAAACGCACGCGCCATGTCCTCGATCATCGAGAGGAAGGCCTTCACCGCGTTCTTCGCGCGGCCTGCCAGTTCGCTGCCGCTGCTGAGTTCGCTGAGCGAGGCTTCCCACATCGAGCTGCGTTCGGTGCGCGCACGGCGGCGCAGCACGTCCAGCGTGCGATCGCCGATGCCGCGCGGCGGCGTGTTCACCGCGCGCTCGAACGCGGCATCGTCCTGGCGGTTGGAAGACAAGCGCAGATAGGCGAGGGCGTCCTTCACTTCCGCGCGATCGAAGAAGCGCTGGCCGCCGTAGACGCGGAAGCGGATGTCCCGCTGCATCAGCTGCTCTTCGAAGTTGCGCGACTGTGCATTGGAGCGATAGAGGATCGCGCAGTCGCGCGCCTGGCCATGCTCGGCGACGTATTCGCGGATGCGCTCGATCACGAAGCGCGCTTCGTCCTGCTCGTTATAGGCCGAGTACAGCGCAATGCGCTCGCCTTCGCCGCCGTCCGTCCACAGCTGCTTGCCGAGGCGGCCGCCGTTGCGGGCGATCACGCTGTTGGCGGCCTTGAGGATGGTGGAGGTGGAGCGGTAGTTCTGTTCCAGCTTGATGGTCTTGGAGCCGGGGAAATCGCGCAGGAACTGCTGCACGTTCTCCACTTTCGCGCCGCGCCAGCCGTAGATCGCCTGGTCGTCGTCGCCCACCACGAAGACCTGCCCGGTCTGCCCGGCGAGCACGCGGATCCACGCATACTGCAGCGTGTTGGTGTCCTGGAATTCGTCGATCAGCAGGTAGCGCCAGCGGTCGCGGTAGTGTTCGAGAATGGCCGGGTTGTGCAGCCACAATTCGTGCGCACGCAGCAGCAGCTCGGCGAAGTCGACCAGCCCGGCGCGGCGGCAGGCGTCTTCATAGGCCTGGTAGATCTGCACCAGCGTGCGCGTCATCGGATGATCGCGATGCTCGATGGTGTCGGCGCGTTTGCCTTCGTCCTTCCATTGGTTGATCTGCCAGGTGGCCTGGCGCGGCGGAAAGCGCGCTTCATCCAGCCCGAGCCCCGTGACCACGCGCTTGACGATGCGTTGCTGGTCGTCGGCGTCGAGGATCTGGAAACCTTCCGGCAGGCCCGCCTCGCGCCAATGACGGCGCAGCAGCCGATGCGCGATGCCGTGGAAGGTACCCACGGTGAGGCCTTGCGTGCCGCCGGGAATCAGCTGGTCCAGGCGCGCGCGCATTTCGCCGGCCGCCTTGTTGGTGAAGGTGACGGCCAGGATCGCCCATGGCGAGATGCCTTCGACCTGGGTCAGCCAGCCGATGCGGTGGGTGAGCACGCGCGTCTTGCCGGAACCGGCGCCGGCGAGCACGAGGTAGTTGCCAGGAGGCGCGCAAACGGCTTCGCGCTGCGCGTCGTTGAGCTTGTCGATCAGGTGGGAGACATCCATCTTGCCTATTGTACCGGGCAGGGCAACGCGGGTCCCGTCAGCATGGAATCGACGGGCCTCAGTAGTTGAGACCCGGGCTCAGCAGGTGCCAGTGCACGATGAAGCCGATGGCGGCAAAGCAGGCCAGCAGCAGGACCGCACCGCTTATCCGGCGCCATCCGCTGCCCTGATGACGCCAGGCGCGCCAGGTTTCCACGGCTACCGCCAGCGTTCCCAGTACGGCCAGCACACCGATCAGCTGCAGCAGGCGCAGGCGCGTGTCCAGCGCCGAGGAGCCCAGGCGCGGCAGCATCAAGGCCCATCCACCCGCGAACAGCAGGTAGGCGATGGCCGTGAGCCGGCTCAGCCGGTACCAGCGCAGATCCCGGTCGGTGATGGTCGACACCTGGCGACGGCTCAGCAGCGCCGCGATCGGCCATGACAGGGCGATCAGCGCGAACACGGCGAGGATCGCCGTCAGTACTTCCATCACGCGCTGGGGTGGCCAGCCGGTGGCAGGCAGGAATACCTGCACGGGCGACACGGCATTGATGGACAGCATGCTTACCTTGCCATCGCGCATGACGGCGCCGAGGCGACGGCCGGTGGCATCGTCCACCCACAGGTAGGGCTTCACCTCACGCCAGTGCGCGGTGCCGAACATGGGCGCGAGCAGCGAGCCGTCGGCCGCCACGCTGATGGTGGATTGCTGGAACAGATCGCGCAGCGCGAGCACGTTGCTTCGCGACGTAACGCTGGACGAGTAGCGGCCCGCCACTTGCGCGGCATGCTGCTTGTCCGTGCCCAGCGTGGGCAGTTTCAGCTGCGGCAGCGGCGGGAAATAGCGGTCGGAAAAACGATCCACCACCGGCCTCAGCAACGCGCCGCCACGGCCACCGACCGTGGCGATGAAGATGCCGGTGTGATGATCCGGAAACAGCGCGAGCAAGTTGTGGAACCCATCCAGATCGCCGCCGTGGCCAAGGATGACCTGGTCGCCGCGATCCAGATGCACGAAGCCCAGCGCCATGCCCGGCAGGCCGGGGATCGCCGCACGCTGGTAGCTCTGCATCTGTTGCACGGTCGCCTGTTCGAGCAACTGCGCATTGCCCGAGCGGCCGAACTGCAGGTGCGCGACCATGAAGCGCGCCATGTCCTCGCCGCTGACCGAGAGCGCGCCCGCGGGCACGGCGGTGCGCAGGTCGAATGGGCGCGGTGCCGCACCCGGCTTGCCGTAGTTGAGCGCCATGTCCGGCTGCAGCGATGCGGGCAGCGGCTCGCGGAAGCTCGCGTGCTTCATCTCCAGCGGCTCCAGGATGTGCCGTTCCATGTAGTCGTCGAACGGTTGCCCGGATACGCGCTGCACGATATAGCCGGCCAATGCCGTGCCATAGGTCGAATACGCAGGGACTTCGCCGACCGGATAGATGCGCTTTGGCACCCACTGCTTCAACCAGACGTCGTAGCGCATCAGCGATGCGGGATTGACCGAGTAGCGGTCCTTGCGCACTTCCTCGAAGCCGGCGCTGTGCGTCATCAGATCGCGCATGGTGACCGGCTTGCCCTCGCGCGCCGGCACGATGAAGTCGAGATAGCGGTTGATATCCGCATCCAGATCGAGCTTGTGCTTCTCGACCAGTTGCATCACCGCCGTCCAGGTGAACAGCTTGGAGACGGAGGCGGCGCGGAACATGGTGGTGGCGGGATCGACCGGCTTCTTCGCCTCGGCGTCGGCGTAGCCGTAGCCCTTGGCGTAAATCAGCTCGCCGTCCTTCACCACCACGACCACGGCACCGGTCGCCGCGCCTTGCTGCATCACGCCGCTCATCTGCGCATCGAGCCAGGGCTGCAGGTCGCGCGCGTCGAGATCCGACGCGCCCAATGGCGTCACGGTGGCGTGCCTGGCCTCCGGCAAGGGCGTGATCTGGATCGGTGCCTGTGCCCACAGGGCCGCCGGCAACAGCATCAGGGCAAGGGCCACCGCATGTCTGCGCCGGGAAAACCGCCTCATCACGGTGGACGCGATGGCGAGCATGCAGGACTCCTTGAAGCGGGCGCAGCGGGGACGAAGCGCAAGTATGCACTGCTGCCGGCGGGGTGGCATGGGCGCGGCGTCAAGTCGCGTCAGGCAGTTTTCAGCTGCGAGTGTGTGCTCAGCCGTGTTTCATCTGCGCGACGACGCTCGCCAGTTCGCGTACGGCGGCCTCGGAGACGTCGCGCTGCGGCGTGAGGTCGGGGTTGTTGAAATTGCCCGTATCGCCGATCACCTGCACCATGATGCCGTCGCTGCGCGGTACCACGCTGAGGTTTTGCGTACGCAGGCCGTATCTGACCTCGGGCTGCGGAATCAACCGGGCAGTTTGGCCGCGCACAGGAATCACCGAGTCGTCGTTGAACAGCGCGCGGGCACCGTAACCGGTCGCATTGACCAGGGTCTGTTCGGGCAGCTGTTGCAACTCATCGGCATGGGTGAATTCGCGCAGCTCGATCTTGCCGCCCGCAGCGAGGTATTCGTTCATCAGGAAATGGGCGTAGCTGCTGAGGTTGAACATCAGCGTGGTGTAGCGGCGCACGTACGGTTCCGGGAACGGATGATTGCCCGGCGACAATTCCACCGAACGCGGCGTGAGGTCGCGCACGCGGTTGGCGAAGTCGCCGTACGCCGGCTCATCGGGCACGTCACCGTGGAATTTGCCGAATGGCGCATCGGCCAACGAATAGCCGTCGATCCATTCGACCGGCTGGCCCGGCAGGCCGAGCAGGCTTTGGTAACGCGCGTAGGAAAGACGCGTCATCATTTCCCATCGATCCGCCAACGCAGGTGCGTGCGCGGCGTCGCAGATGCGCGAGTCGGGCGTCCACAAACCGGAGGCGCGCATGGAGAACACATCCGGCGGCAGTGCCTTGGCGTAGATGCGGGTGGACAGGCCGGCCTGCTGTGCGAGCAGGGCGGTGGTGAGCCCGATCGCGCCGCAGCCGATCACGCCCAGTTCGCGTGCGCCCGTGGCCTGCACCATCTGCAAGGCCAGCGTGCCCGAGCCCCACGACAGCGACCAGCCGCTGCCGCCATGGCCGTAGTTGTGCACGACGGTTTTCTTGCCGAACTTTTCCAGCTCGATGCGCGGGCCTGCCGCTCGGAATGGACGCGTGCAGACGTAGACACCGGTGATGCGGTCGGTGCTGGCGCGGATCGGCGCCAGCGATGTCGAACCGGTCGTTGAAGCCGGGTCCGGTTTCACGGCCGGGGCAGTACAGGCGGCCAGTCCCGCGGTCGAAGCCACCGCCAGCGTGGCGCTGGCCTGGCGCAGGAATTGGCGTCGTTCCATCAAGCGCTCTCGGGAATGTGGAGACGCCACATCCTACACGCTCGTCATTCCGGCGCAGGCCGGAATCCAGTAGCGGCAAGTTGCGGTCTTCGCGAGAGCGATAACGCCTTTTGGTGGCGCTTGCGAAAGCCCAATGCATCGCAACTGGATTCCGGCCTGCGCCGGAATGACGAGCTAGGGGGTCAGCCCTTCTTGAGGAACCCTCCAATCGCCAGCAACGCACCCACCACAATGCCGGCAATGCCCACCCACTGCGGCAGCGCCTTGTCATGCGTGGCGCTGACCTTGGCCGAGCCGATCTGCACGAGGGTGTCGGTGGTCTGGTAACTGCCATGGCCCGCCAGGACATAGATGCCGCCGGCTAAGAGTAGAACGCCGAGGATGATCAGCACTGCACGCATGGAAAGCTCCTTGGAAAAGGTGAACGGGCTGAAGAATCGCCAGAGCGCGTCACGCCGTTGTGAAAACGTGCCAAGTCGTTGACGCGCCACCATAGGAGCAGAGGGAAAGAGAAAAGTCGACGGCGGCGTAAGGCGGTGTATCCGCCGTCGAGGGAGTAACCGGGTGTTCAGTCGATGCGGGCGAACAGCGCGCCGTGGCCGGGCAGGCTGAGGCCATCGGGGGTAACCGCGCCCTGACTCAGCCCATGACCGTTGATGGGAGTGAGTTTGCCCGGCCGGGCCAAGGGCAGCTCCACCGGTGCCTTGGACAGGTTGAATGCGACCAGCAACGTGTCTTCGCCGTGCATGCGGGTGAATGCCAGCACCGGTTCCGGCGTGTCGATGAACTGGATGTCGCCCCAACGCAGTGCCGGCTGGGTCTTGCGCCACGCCATGAACCGGCGGAAGCCGTTGAGGGTGGAATCGGGCGTGGCGTCCTGCAGGGTCACCGCCAAGGCGCGATGTTCGGCGGGCACCGGCAGCCACGGATCGCCCACGCTGAAGCCGGCGTTGATGCCGCCGTTCCAGGGCATCGGCGTGCGGCAGCCGTCGCGGCCCTTGAAGGTGGGCCAGAAGGTGATGCCATACGGATCCTGCAGCGATTCGAACGGCACATCGGCTTCGGTGAGGCCCAGTTCCTCGCCCTGGTACACGCACACCGAGCCGCGCAGCGAGCAGACCATCGCGCTCAGCAGGTTCGCCAGCTTCGGCGAGGCATGGCCGTTGCCCCAGCGGCTGAGCACGCGCGACACGTCGTGATTGGAAATGGCCCAGCACGGCCAGCCTTCCAGCATCTGCGCCTCGAGATCCTCCACGGTGCGGCGGATGTAGCCGGCGCTGAAATCGTCGGTGAGCAGCTCGAAGCTGTAGCCCATGTGCAGGCGGTTGCCGCTGGTGTATTCGGCGGTGGTGGCGAGCGAGTCTTCGGAGGAGATCTCGCCGATGGCGGCCACGTCTTCGTACTGGTCCATCAACGCGCGCAGTTCTTCGAGGAACGCGAGGTTCTCCGGCTGCGTGTTGTTGTAGTAGTGATACTGGAACGCGTACGGATTGTCCGGGCTGAAGCCGCGGCCCACGCGTTTTTCCTCGGGCTTGGGCGGGTTGTCGCGCAGTTCGCGGTCGTGGAAGCAGAAGTTGATCGCATCCAGGCGCAGGCCGTTGACGCCCTTGTCCAGCCAGTACTTCACCTCGTCGAGCACCGCGCGGCGCACGTCGGGGTTGTGGTAATTGAGATCGGGCTGCGAGGTCAGGAAGTTGTGCAGGTAGTACTGGCCGCGGCGCGGTTCCCATTGCCAGGCGCAACCGCCGAACAGCGAGAGCCAGTTGTTGGGCGGCGTGCCGTCGGCCTTCGCGTCGGCCCAAACGTACCAGTCGGCCCTGGGATTGTCGCGGCTCTCGCGGCTTTCCTTGAACCAGGCGTGCTCCATCGAGGTATGGCTGAGCACCTGGTCGATCATCACCTTCAGGCCGAGCGTGTGCGCCTTGGCCAGCAGGCGATCGAAATCCTCGTTGCTGCCGAACAGTGGATCGACTTCGCGGTAGTCCGCGATGTCGTAGCCGAAGTCGGCCATGGGCGAGCGGAAGAACGGCGAGATCCAGATCGCGTCCACGCCAAGGCTCGCGACATAGTCGAGCTTGTCGACGATGCCGGGCAGGTCACCCACGCCATCGCCGTTGGTGTCCATGAAGCTGCGTGGATAGATCTGATAGGTGACGGCTCCGCGCCACCAACGTGCATCACTCATTCGCGTACCCCGTTCCCGCCCAATGCTCGCTTCGCTGACAGACAACCGGGCCTGAAGCGAAGCGCGGGGGGCAGCTTAAAGGCAGAGTGCGAAGCGGACGCTTCGACTGCATACGTATTCAAAAAATCGCGATATTGCGACGCAGCAGGGCGCAGGAGCCGCTGCGAAAGTTACGCTGCCGGAGGGGCATCGATGCACGGAAACCCGCGCCACCATCGATTTTCCGAACGAAACACGAGGCTGGGACCGGTCCATGTCAAGGCAGGCGGTGAGACGCGCACCCATTAGAATTTTGTCAAAGGTGCACAAAAAAACCGGGTCATGAATACGTATGCATAGGCCTGTTCGGCATTTTTTGCAGCCCTACCATGGCCGCCACGCGACGGGGCCCTCCGAAGATTTCTCGGCTTGCACTGGCGCGTAGCCCGCAGCGCCTGTGGGGGCGGCTGCGGCAACTACAAAACCAAAGATGAAGTGCAAACCCGTGGGAGGGGAAGACGGTGGAACTGAAACGTAATGTGCTGGCCCTGGCGCTGGCGTCCGGCCTTTGTTTGACGGCAGGTATTCATGCAATGCCGGCGGATGCGGGCGCGAACGCGACCGGCACGGCCGCCGCCCCTGGTGCGCAGGACAGCTCTGCCCAGCAGACTGACCCGAACGCCAAGAAAGACGATCAGGCCAAGCAGACGCAGGACCAGCAGCTGGCCAAGAGCCTCTCCACCATCACGGTGACGGGCTACAACCAGAGCATGGAAAAGTCGATCGACTACCAGCGCTACTCGGACACGATCACCAACGTCATCACCTCGGCCGACATCGGCGGCCTGCCCGACCAGTCCATCGCCGACGCACTGACCCGCCTGCCGGGCGTGTCCGCCGAGCGCATTGCCGGCCAGGCCTCGCAGATCAATATCCGTGGCCTCTCGGGCAACTTCATCCAGACCACGCTCGACGGTCGCGAGCAGCCGTCCACCAGCGGCAGCAACTACATCAACTTCGACCAGTACCCGTCGGAGCTGATCAACATGGCCACGGTGTACAAGTCCTCGCAGGCTTCGCTGATCACCGGCGGCGTGGGCGGCACTATTGCGCTGCAGACGGCCGATCCGCTGCTGGCGCCGAAGGACCAGAACCTCAACATCGACGCGCGCGGCAGCTACGACGGCCAGGCGCACGACGTGAGCGGCGCCAACGCGTTGGGCTACCGCCTGAGCGCGGCCTACCAGGGCAAATTCATCGACAACACGCTGGGCGTTGGCCTGGGCGTGGCGCAGATGTACCAGCCGCACGTGGCCGAGCAGTTCGTCGGCGAAGCCTCCGACGGTTCGAAGTATTCGATCAACTCGCAGCCGGGCGCGCCGACGGGCTATCTGCCGGAAGGCATCCAGCTGCAGCAGAACGGTGGCGAAGAGCGCCGCACCGGCGAGATCGCCACCATCGTGTGGAAGCCCACCGACGAGTTGAAGATCACCGGCGACGGTTTCTACTCGAAGTTCAAGAACGAGTCGTTCGGTTACGGCTTCCGTTCGCAGAACTTCTACGGCAACAACACGCAGATCACCAATCCGGTGTGGAGTTCGCTGGGTACGCTGATCGGCGGTTCGGTGGCCAGCAACCCGACCGCGGGCGTCGATCCGCGCACGGGCAATCCGTACGGCAACCAGTTCTCCAACGAGACCACGGCCGACAACTACTCCACCACCACCAGCGTGTTCTCCGGTGGCCTGAACCTGAAGTGGGATCACGGCAACTGGCATGTGGACGCCGACGTCTCGATGTCGCGCGCCACCAGCAACGAGATCAACGTCGACACCACCGCCGATCCGTACTCGGGCCTGGGCACCGCCAACCCGCAGCTGATGGCGCAGTCGATGAACTTCCAGCTGAAGGGCCAGCAGGTAGGCAGCGCGCAGTTCGGCGATCCCAGCCTGTACACCAATGTCAACGACATGGGTCTGTCGCGTTACGGTGTCTATCCGTACATCTATCACGACAAGATGAAGGCCTTCCGCACCAGCGTGAAGTACGACATGCCCAACAGTTCGTGGCTGTCCGCGCTGGAAGCGGGCGTCTACATGAACAACCACACGTATAACGCCGATCGCGAAGCGTTCGTGTATGGCTCGGAGTGGAACACCTCGCCGGTGCCCGGCGAGCTGCCGCTGAGCATTCCGTCCAGCGCCGCCAAGGTGACCTGCTGGAAGGGCAAGTTCTCCGGCTTCCCGTGCTTCCTCACTCTGAACGGTCCGGCCATTCTTGCCGCGCACGGCATCAATGCGACGCCGGTCAAGGACATCAACGCCAACAGCTGGACCTACATCCAGAGTGGCCAGGTGGACGAGAAGACGCGCGATATCTTCCTGATGGCGGATATCGATGCGCAGAACGTGTTCGGTCACGAGCTGAGCGGCAACGTGGGCATCCGCGTGTCGCACCAGTCGCAGTACAGCTCGGGCCTGCAGCAGGTGGGCAACGGTGCGGGCATCCCGATCACCGACGGCAACGGCTACACCAGTTCCGACTACGCGCCGCTCACCGTCGGCAAGACCTATACCGATTACCTGCCGTCGCTGAACCTGATCTATCACCTGACCGACGACGACATGATGCGTTTCTCGGCGGCCAAGGTGCTGTCGCGTCCGCCGATCGACAAGATGTTGGCCGGTTCCGGTTCGTGGGTGTCGAACGGTCCGGGCCCCGGCGCGCAGTACAACGTGTGGGGCGGCACCAGCCCGCTGCTCGATCCGCTGCGCGCCACTCAGTACGACCTCGACTACGAACACTACTTCGACGACTCCACCGGCCTGCTTACCGCCGGCGTGTTCTTCAAGGACGTGAAGTCGTTCGTGCAGGACGTCACGTACAACAACTACGACTTTGCCGCCGCGGGCATTCCGGTGCCGATCAACCCGGACACCGGCACGCAGTACCTCAACGGTGATTACCAGACGGCCTATAACGCCAAGGGCGGCCTGGTTCGCGGTCTGGAACTGTCCGGTTCGAAGACGCACTTCCTGCCCGGCATCTGGGCTGGCCTGGGCGTGCAGGCGAACTTCGCGCTGACCTCGAGCACGGTGCACAACCCGACCAACCTCGGTGGCCCGACCACCTACGTCGGCCTGCCGGGCCTGTCGCGTCGCGTGGCCAGTGCGGCGGTGTTCTACGACTACGGTCCGTTCTCGGCTCGTGTCTCGGGCAACTACCGTTCGTCGTTCCTGTCCGATACGCAGATGGCCGTCAGCAATCAGCTGGTGACCTTTGCCGCCGAAACGGTGTACGACTTCCAGGCCTCGTACGACATCACCCAGCAGTTCAAGGTGGTGTACCAGATGCTCAACCTGACCAACCAGCCGACCCGTACCTACTTCGGCGGCAACCCGCAGCAGACCGGTACGATCCAGTACTTCGGACGCACCAGCTACCTCGGCGTCGAGTTCAAGCTGTAAGTCATGAATCGCGCCGGTCTCGAAAGAGGCCGGCGCGATGCTTTTTGGGGCCATGCCGAATCATCGGCACGGCAAACACACCGCGAGGCCCGGCGTAGCGGTTTCCGGTCCGATGCGATGTCTGCGTTCCGGTGTACCGTTCCGTCGATGGCCTGCCGCCTTCGAATGGAGCACAGCATGTCCCGGAATCGCCTGTTCAGTTCTCTTGCGCTCGCTCTCTCCCTCACGCTCGGCACAGCGTCGATGCACGCCCGCGCGGCCGACGCGCCGCCGGCTCCCGTCGCGAACACCCAGCCATCGGGCGTCTACTACGAAATCTTCGTGCGCGCCTGGTACGACACCAACGGCGACGGCATCGGCGATCTCAACGGTGTCACCGCCAAGCTCGATTACCTCAAATCGCTGGGCATCAGCGGCATCTGGCTGATGCCGATCAACAGCTCGCCCAGCTATCACGGCTACGACATCACCGATTACTACGGCATCAACCCGCAGTACGGCAGCACCGCCGATCTCGAACACCTGGTGGCCGAAGCGCACAAGCGCGGCATCGCGGTGACCATGGACATGGTGATCAACCACACCGGCAAGGAACACCCGTGGTTCGTGGATGCGCAGAACGCCGGTGGCGCGCATCGAAACTGGTATTCCTGGACGTCCAAACAACCGGATCTCGCGGCCATCAGCGCCACCGATACGCCGATCTGGCACGCCGGCAACGATGGCTGGTACATCGGCGTGTTCGGTGGCCATATGCCTGATCTCAACTACGACAATCCGGCCGTGCGCGCCGAAATGATCAAGGTCGGCCAGTACTGGCTGGGCAAGGGCGTGGACGGTTTCCGCCTCGATGCCGCCAAGCACATCTACGTCGACTTCAAGTCAGACGTGCACAGCGAAAAGGCGCTGGAGAAGAATGTCGCCTGGTGGACCGAATACCACGATGCGCTCGCCAAGACGCATCCGAACGTGACCCTGGTGGGCGAAGTCAGCGCCACCTCGCCGAAAGAACTCGCGCCTTACCTGAAGCCGCTGGGTTCGATCTTCGACTTCCCGCTGGCCGAGCAGCTGATCGTCAGCGCCAAGAGCGAGCGTGCGGGCCAACTGGGCGACCTGCTCAAGGCTACCAACGAGGCGTACAAGGCAGCGGGCGACACGCCGCACATCGACTCCACCTTCCTGTCCAATCACGACCAGGAACGCGTGATGAGCCGGCTGGATGGCAACGTCGATCACATGCGCATGGCCGCTGCGATGCTGCTGACGCTGCCGGGTCGCCCGTACATCTATTACGGCGAAGAGCTGGGCATGGAGGGCAAGAAGCCCGATGAAAACCTGCGCGAGCCGATGCGCTGGCAGCGCGAAGCGGGCCCCGGCGAGTCGCGCTGGAAGCCATCGAGCGCGCACCAGGGTCAGGCGGTTTCGGTGCAGGCGGAGCAGGACGATCCCGGCTCGCTCTACAACACCTACCGCACCCTGATCGGCTGGCGCGCGCAGAACAGCGCGCTGCGGGATGGCGACCTGAGCATGGTGGCCACCGGCCTGCCCAGCGTGGTCGCCTACTGGCGCAACGACGGCAAGCAGAAACTTTTGGTGGTGCACAACCTTTCCGGCAAGAGCGCAGTGTGGAAACCTAAGGGGGATCTCCTCCCCAAGGACGCCACCATGCAACTGACCACCAAGCCGCACGCCGCGCTGGAACACGGCAAGCTCCAGCTCCCCGCCTATAGCACCGTGGTGCTGCACTGATGCGGGCGCGGCTGCTCGCGCTGGCGCTGCTGTCCGCCATGGCCGCCACACCGGTGGCCATGGCCGTGCGCAACGACGCCAGTGCCGACCGCATGGAACTCACGCTACCCGGGGGCAAGCTGGAGCTTCGCCTGCTGACCCCCGGCGTCGTGCAGTTGCGTGTGGACGGCACGCGCGAGCCGGCCACGCCGGTCATCGATGCGCAGGCCAGCTTCGATCCGGTCGAGGTGACGCGCGAGACGCAGGGCGATGAGCAGATCCTGCGATCCGCCCAGCTCGTGCTGCACTGGAATCCGCATCGCAATGAATTGCGCATGGAGGATCCCGCTGGGCACCTGCTGCTCAGCGCGGATCTCTCCCACGCCATGGACGGACGCTGGACGCTGCGTCACGCCAAAGGCGATCCGCAGTACGGCATCGGCGGGCTGAATGCGTTCGACGCCGAAGCCGGCCATCTGCTGCGGCAGGGCAAGCAGATTGCCACGGCAGGCGCCCAGGGCCACACCGGCGCGCCGTTGGTGTGGAGCACCGCCGGTTACGGCGTGCTCGCCGATGCGGAACCGGCCCGCTTCGATCTCTCGGCCACCGACATCGGCATTCGCGCCGACAAGCAGGCCGTGCACACCATCTACCTGCTGGTGGGGGCGCCCGATGCGCTGTTCGCCCAGCTGCGCCAGATCAGCGGCGCCGCCCCGATGTTTCCGAAGTGGGCGATGGGTTTCACCAACAGCCAGTGGGGCATCGACCAGAAGGAAGCGCTGAGCCTGGTGGATACCTACCGCGCCAAGCACATCCCCATCGACAACTTCACCTTCGACTTCGACTGGAAGGCGTGGGGCGAGGACATGGGCGAATTCCGCTGGAACACCGACAAATTTCCCGACGGTCCCGACGGCAAGCTCAAGCAGCAGATGGACCAGCGCGGCATGCACATGACCGGCATCATGAAGCCGCGCATCCACGTCGACACCGTGGAAGGACGCGAAGCCACCGCGCGCGGCTACTGGCTGGCGCAGTCGAAGGAAGCGCCCGATTATTTCTCGCACAAGCCGGTGCGCGACGTGGATTTCGACAAGCCGGAAGTGCGCGCGTGGTTCTTCAACGATGCGCTGAAGCATTCCTTCGAAACCGGCATCGTGGGCTGGTGGAACGACGAGGCGGACGACAGCGGCGTCGACACGCAATTCCTCAACATGCAGCGCACCCTGTACGACGGCCAGCGCAGCATCAGCGACAAGCGCGTCTGGTCGATCAACCGCAACTTCTACCTCGGTTCGCAGCGCTACGCCTACGGCGTGTGGTCCGGCGACATCCAGAGCGGCTTCGCCAGCATGGCGGCGCAGCGCCAGCGCATGCTCGCCGCGTTCGACGTGGGTGCAATGCATTGGGGCATGGACGGCGGCGGCTTCAAGGCGCCGATGCCGGTGCCCGAGAACTACGCGCGCTGGATCCAGTTCGGCGCGTTCACGCCGGTGTTCCGCGTGCATGCCGACTTCGGCCAGAAGCGGCAACCGTGGGTCTACGGACCGATCGCGGAGAAGGTCGCGGCCGAAGCGATCCGTCTGCGCTACTCGCTGATCCCATACATCTACAGCTACGAGTACCACGCGCATGCCGATGGCGTAGGCGTGGTGCGTCCGCTGCAGTTTGTCTATCCGCAGGATCCGGCGCAGCGCGATCGCATCGATGCGTGGATGTTCGGCGACTACCTGCTGGTGTCGCCGGTGGTGGAGCAGGGCCAGACGGTGAAACGCCTGCAGCTGCCGCATGGCCGCTGGATCAACTGGTTCGACGGCAACGCGTACGAGGGTGACCGCGAGATCACGCTCAACGTGGATGCCACGAACTGGAGCGATATCCCGCTGTTCGTCCGCGAAGGCGCGATCATTCCGCAGCAGCCGGTGATGGACTATGTGGGACAGCAGCCGGTGACGTCGCTGGACGTGCAGGTGTTCCCCGCCGATGCGGCATCGCATTTCGACGTCTATGAGGACGATGGCGAAACCTATGCCTACGAGCAAGGCACGTACTTCCTGCAGACGCTGTCCGTGCAGCGCGAACAGGGCGTGGTGAATTTCAAGACGGGCGCGGCGACCGGTGCATTTCGTCCGGCGCTGAAGGATTATGTGCTGGCGATCCACGTCCCCTCGTCTGTTGCGGTCTCCGTCGACGGCAAGCCGTTGGCCAGGGTGGCCAGCATCGAGACGCTGCGCGCCGCGCAGGGCGAGGGATGGACGCAAGCTCATGACCGGTTTGGCGAGGTGACGTACGTGAAGATCGAGGCAGGCAAGGCGAAGAACATCCAGCTGGGTACACAGGCGGTGCAGCCGTGAGGGGCGTGTCGACGCACCGCACGCGCATCGCGCTGGCTTGCGCCGCGTGGTTGATGGCAGGCGCGGTGCAGGCGCAGGCGATCACCGCCAAGGGCGAAGTGAACTGGAACGGCAAGACCGCCAGCATGAACGCGCAGGCCGATGGCAGCTTCGTGCTGCATGCGCCTGCGGGTGATCGAACGATTGCGGCGCAGAAGCTGAGCGTGCACACGGCCAGCCCCCTGTTCGACGGCTTGTTCGCCATGGCGCAGGATGATCTCAGTCACGACTCAGTGACAGCCATCAAGGACGGCGCCTACGATCACGGCAAGGAAATTCCCTGCGTGTGCTTCGCCACCGGCGACAAATGGCCCTACGTGTGGACACGCGACACGTCGTATTCCATCGACCTGTCGCTGTGGCGCCTCGATCCGGAGCGTGCGCGCAACTCGCTGCGCTTCAAGCTTTCCGACGCGCGCGAGCCATCGGTGCCGCAAGGCATGTACGTGATGCAGGACACCGGCTCCGGCGGCAGCTGGCCGATCAGCACCGACCGCGTGGTGTGGTTCCTCGGCGCCAAGTCACTGCTGGACGACAAGGCCTTCGCCGACGACACCTGGCGCGCGGTGCAGGACACGCTGGCGCAGGATCGGCTCTACGTGTTCGATAGCCGGCTGGGCCTGTATCGCGGCGAGACCTCGTTCCTCGACTGGCGCGAGCAGACCTATCCCGCGTGGACGGAAAAGGACGTGCGCTTCATCGGCGAGTCGTTCGCGCTGTCCACCAACGTGCTGCATTACCAGGCGCTGCAACTGGCAGCGCAACTCGCCGAGCAGCGGCACGCTGCGGCCGCGACGGACTATCGCACGCAGGCCGATGCGTTGAAGCAGGCGATCAACGCGCACTTCTGGCGCGCCGATCGCGGCATGTACATGAGCTATATCGGCCCCGAGGCGATGCCGATCGACAGCTACGACCTGCTCGGCATCGCGCTTGCCGTGACCACCGGCGTGGCCGACACCGGGCGGGCCAAGCAGGCGCTGGCCAACTATCCGGCATGGCCCTCCGGCAGCCCCGTGATCTGGCCCGAGCGCAAGGACCAGCCGGTCTATCACAACCGCGCGATCTGGCCCTTCGTGAGCGCCTATTCGCTGCGGGCGGCGCGGGTGGTGAACGATGCGCCGCGCATCGCGCTGGAAATGAATTCGATCCTGCGTGGCGCCGCGCTGGCCTCGTCCAACATGGAGAACTACGAGCTGGTCTCGCAGGCCGTGCATGTCGACGAAGGCAAGCTCAGCGGCCCGGTGGTGAATTCGCCGCGCCAGCTGTGGTCGGTGGCGGGCTACCTGGACATGGTCATCAACGGCGTGTTCGGCGTGGGCGATGCGGGTCGCATCGATCCCAAGCTGCCGGCTTCGTGGGTGGCGCCGCTGTTCGGCGACAAGCCGAGCATCACGCTCGACCTCGCCGGCCAGCGCGTGACCCTGCTGCGCCCGGCCAAGCTCGATGGCGATCTGCTGGTGGCGCAATCGCAGCAGCACACGGGCAACGAGACCACCGTGCAATTGAAGGCGATCCACTCCGGCGCCAAACCCTTGCATACCGATGCACCATTGTTCGGTCCCGCGATGCCGGACGCTCCCGTCGTCACCGCCTCGGCCAAGGGCTGGCAGGTTGATTTCCAGGGCAAGGGCGTGCTGTATCTGGACGGCCATCGCGTGGGGCCGATCGACGGCAGCCTCAGCGTGCCCAAGGGCGCGACGCGCCAATGCTTCCAGCTCACCCGCGTGGGCGAGGGCGGCCTCGAATCGCTGCCCAGCGCGGCCACCTGCAAGGGCGACGAAGCGCGTCTCGCCGGTGCCGGTCCGTGGGAATGGAAGGCGACCCGCAGCGGCGCGATGAGCGTGTCGTTCGACTACGTGAATGACCATGGCCCGATCCAGACCGGCGTCACGGCCGCGGTGAAACTGCTCGATGTGTCGTGCGATGGTGCGGCGCCACAGCGCGTGGTGGTGGTGATGCCGCATAGTGTGGGCACGCAGCGCTCCGCCACGGCCACGTTCACGGCAACGGCAGGAGCGACCTGCCGTTTCCGCCTGGACCAGGGGTTCAACATGAGTGACCTGCGCCACAACGCGCATTACACCGGCGAGCAGGGCGGCGCGAGCGGCCCGGTGAACGATGCCAAGGTCGAGGCCATGCTGCTGTCGCCGTCGCCGGTCACCCGCGCGCCATGACGCGCAAGCCCGAGCTGTCGTTCTGGCAGATCTGGAACATGTGCTTCGGTTTTCTGGGCATCCAGTTCGGCTTTGCCCTGCAGAACGCGAACGTCAGCCGCATTTTCCAGACCCTGGGTGCGGACGTGGGCGACATCCCGGCGCTGTGGATCGCGGCGCCGTTCTCGGGACTGCTGGTGCAGCCGGTGATCGGCTACCTGTCGGATCGCACCTGGACCCGGCTGGGACGCCGTCGTCCGTACTTCCTGATCGGCGCGGTGCTCACCACGCTGGCCTTGCTGTGCATGCCCAATTCGCCGGTGCTGTGGGTGGCGGCGGGCCTGCTGTGGATCATGGACGCCTCGATCAACATCTCGATGGAGCCGTTCCGCGCCTTCGTCGGCGACCAGCTGCCGCCGCGGCAGCGGCCGGTGGGCTACGCGATGCAGAGCTTCTTCATCGGCGTCGGTTCGGTGGTGGCCTCCCTGCTGCCGTGGCTGCTGGCCAAGCTCGGCGTGAGCAACGTGGCGGGCGAGGGTGCCATTCCCGACACGGTGAAATACGCGTTCTATCTCGGCGGCGTGGTGTTGCTGGGCTCGGTGCTGTGGACGGTGCTGACGTCGCGCGAGTACCCGCCGGGCGAGTTGGAAGCGTTCTCCGATAGTCCAGTGGAAACCCAGGCCGTGCATGCCACGCATGCGTGGCGTTTCGGCGTGGCGCTGATCGCCGCGGGGCTGGTGTTGTTCGTGGCGATTCGCCATTACGCGCTGGAAAAAGAGCTCTATCTGCTCGCCGGCGGCCTGGTGCTGTTCGGCACGTTGTTCTCCTGGCTCTCCTTCACGCGCAGCAGCGGCATGCTGCGACAGGTGATGGGCGATCTCTACGGCATGCCGGAGACCATGCGCCGGCTCGCCGTGGTGCAGTTCTTCTCGTGGTTCGCACTGTTCGCGCTGTGGATCTACACCACCGCCGCGGTGACCTCGGTGCACTACGGCACCACCGACACGCATTCGGCCGTCTATAACGAAGGCGCCAACTGGGTCGGCGTGCTGTTTGCCGCCTACAACGGCTTCGCCGCCGTGGCCGCTGCGGCGATTCCCTGGATGGTGCGCCGCTGGGGCCTGCGCATCAGCCATCTCGTGAACTGCTGGCTGGGTGGCGCAGGCCTGTTGTCGTTCCTGCTGATCCGCGATCCGCAGTGGCTGCTGCTGTCGATGGTGGGCGTGGGTTTCGCCTGGGCGTCCGTCCTGTCGCTGCCGTATGCGCTGCTGTCGGACAACCTGCCGGCGACGAAGATGGGCGTCTATATGGGCATCTTCAATTTCTTCATCGTGATCCCCCAGCTGATGGCGGCCAGCGTGCTGGGCCTGCTGCTGCGGCTGTTCTTCCACGGCCAGGCCATCTGGGCACTGGCGATGGGCGGCGCGAGCCTGGTGGTTGCGGGGCTGTGCACGCTGCGCGTGTCAGAGCCGTCCACCGCCCAATCGTAGGCACACCTGTGGGAGCGCACCCTGTGCGCGACCGCGGAGCCGAGGGTCTGCTCTTCGCTGGGTCGTCGCGCACAGGATAGGAAGGTCAGCGCTTGAGGCTGGATTTCCGCACGATCAGCTTCGCCGGCAGCATCCCGCTTTCCGCAGGCTGCCCGCGGATCAGCGAGAGCAGGTTGTCCACCAGGATCTCGCCGGCCAGCTTGGTGTCCTGCAACACCGTGGTGAGCGGCGGATTGACGAAGCTGGCCATCGGAATATCGTCGAAACCCGCCAGCGCCACGTCTTCGGGCACCTTCAGGCCGTGGTCGGCGAGCGCGCGCATGGCGCCGATGGCAATGAGATCGCTGGCGGCAAACACGCCATCGAACGCCACGCCGCGCGCCAGCAGTGTTTCCAGGGCCTCATAACCGGAGCGCTCGGTGCTTTCGGCGTTCACCTGCAGCAACGATTCGGCATCGAGCCCAGCGTCGCTGAGCGCGCGCGTATAGCCGCGGTAGCGGTCGAAGAATTCGGGATAGTGACTGGAGGCATCGCCGAGGAAGGCGATCCGCTGGCAGCCTTGCGCCAGCAGGTGCGCGGTGACGTCGCGTCCGCCGCTGACGTTGTCGCAACCCACCGAGACATCCGGCTGGTCCGGCAGCACGGCGCCCCAGCGCACGCAGCGCGTGCCCTGGTCCACCAGCTTCTGCAGCTTGTCGCGCGTGGCCAGGTAGTCGCCGTAGCCGAGCAGGATGATGCCGTCGGCTTTCTTGCTGTCCGCGTAGTCGGCGTGCCAGTCGCGGGAAAACTGCTGAAACGAGATCAGCAGGTCGTAGCCGCGCTGGGCGCAGGCGCGCGTGATCGAGCCGAGCATCGAAAGAAAGAACGGATTGATGTGCGATTCGTCGGCGGTGGGATCTTCGAACAACAGCAGCGCCAGCGTGCCGGTGTGCTTGGCGCGCAGGCCCGAGGCGTTCTTGTCGACCTTGTAGTTCAGTTCCTCGACCGCCGCCTGGATGCGCCGGCGGGTCTCCTCGTTGACCAGCGGACTGCCGCGCAACGCGCGCGACACCGTGGACTGGGAGACCCCGGCCAGGTGGGCAATATCGAACGAGGTGACTTTTCCCTTGATCTGCACGCCGCGGTGATTCTCGAGTCAGTGCGCAGATCCTAGCGGCTTGTGTGCTCGCTGTCCTTTCATTCGCCTGTACCGGAGACGGGCATGAAAAAGCCCCGAGGATTAGGGGGGAATCCTCGGGGCCGGGGTGGCAGCGAAACCCAGGGGAGAGGTTCGCTTACCGTTTGGGCTCGTCCAGGGAGGTGGCGAGCCCGCGGACGCCGTTGCGTGCATCCGGTAACTAAGAACGCGCCAGCAGGGGAAAGTTGCACAGCGGGCGCCAAATTGGGTTAGCAGGCGTTCATTTGACGAAAATCCAACGTTTTCGCGGGCCGCCGTGACTGGCTCAGATGCCGCCTCAGTGCCCAGCGCCGCGCCGTCGCGCACAAGTGCGCTCCCACAGGAGCCGCGTGCGTTGCGGGACCTCAGTGCGCCTCATCCCAATTCTTCCCCACCCCCGCTTCCACCAGCAGCGGCACGGACAGCTCCGCAGCCCCCGACATGCGCTCCACCACGCCCGCGCGCACGTCGTCGATCACATCCTGGCGCACCTCGAACACCAGTTCGTCGTGCACCTGCATGAGCATATGGGCGTCGTCGCGCGGCTGCAGCCAGTCGTGCACGGCGAGCATGGCGCGCTTGATGATGTCCGCCGCGGTGCCCTGCATCGGCGCGTTCACCGCTGCTCGCTCGGCGCCTGCGCGCAGGGCCTGGTTGCGCGACTGCAGGTTCTCCAGATAGAGCCGGCGGCCGAACAGCGTCTCCACGTAGCCATCGCGATGCGCCTGCTGGCGCGTGGATTCCATGAACGCGTGCACGCCCGGATAGCGGGCGAAGTAACGCGCCATGTAATCGCTGGCTTCGCCACGATCCACGCCCAGCTGGCGCGCCAGGCCGAACGCGCTCATGCCGTACATCAGGCCGAAGTTGATCGCCTTGGCGGCGCGGCGCTGGTTGGCGCTCACTTCTTCCGGCTTGAGCCCGAACACTTCGGCGGCGGTGGCGCGGTGCACGTCGCCGCCTTCCTTGAACGCCTTGACCAGGCCTTCGTCGCCCGAGAGATGCGCCATGATGCGCAGCTCGATCTGTGAATAGTCCGCCGCCAGCACCACCCAACCCTCCGGCGCCACGAACGCCTGGCGGATGCGGCGGCCTTCCTCGGTGCGGATGGGGATGTTCTGCAGGTTGGGGTCGGACGAGGACACGCGCCCCGTTGCCACCGAACCCTGGTGATAGCTGGTATGCACGCGTCCCGTACGCGGATTGACCATCTCCGCCAGCTTGTCCGTATAGGTGGAACGCAGTTTGGCCAGGCCGCGGTAATCGAGGATCAGGCGCGGCAGCGCGTGATCGTCCGCGATCGCTTCCAGCGCTTCCTCGTTGGTGGACGGCTGGCCGGTGGGCGTCTTCAGCTTGGCGGACAGGCCCAGCTCATCGAACAGGATGGCCTGCAGCTGCTTGGGCGAGTCGAGATTGAACTGGCGGCCCGCGCCTTTCCACGCTTCCTGCTGCAGTTCCAGCATGCGCTTGCCGAGCTGCTGGCTCTGCATGCGCAGTTCGTTGACGTCGATCAGCACGCCGCACTGTTCCATCGATGCCAGCACCGGAATCAACGGAACCTCGATGTTCTGGTACACCGAGCGCAGCGACGGCTCGCTCTCCAGCTTGGGCCACAGCGCGTGGTGCAGGCGCAGCGTGATGTCGGCATCTTCGGCGGCGTAGCGGCAGGCGGTGTCCAGGTCCACCTGCGAGAACGGAATCTGCTTGGCGCCCTTGCCGGCGACCTGCTCATACTTGATGGTTTCCACGCCCAGGTATTTCCTGGCCAGCGAATCCATGTCGTGGCGCGTGGCGGTGGCATTCCACACGTACGACTCCAGCATCGAGTCGTGCTGGAGGCCGCGCAAGTGGATGCCGTAGTTCGACAGGATGTTGATGTCGTACTTCGCGTGCTGGCCCATCTTCGGACGGCTTGCATCCTCGAAGAACGGCTTGAGCGTGGCCAGCACCTGCTCGCGCGAGAGCTGCGCGGGCGCGCCGGGATAGTCGTGCGCCAGCGGCACATAGCAGGCGTGACCCGGTTCCACCGACAGGCTCAAGCCCACGATATCGGCCTGCATCGAATCGATGGAGGTGGTTTCGGTATCGAACGATACGAGCGGCGCCGTGGCGATCTTCGCCAGCCAGTCTTCGAACTGCGCCTGGGTGGTGACCAGTTCGTACTGGCCGGCCATGGCGAGGTCCTGGCCGGGACGATCTTCCTGGGGGAGCGCAGCCTGTGGGCGACTGGCCGTTTCTGCAAGATTGCCTGAGGTCGCTCCGCCCGTGTCGCGCACAGGGTGCGCTCCCACAGTGGCTCCGCCGGTATCGGCGTCGAGGTCCTTCAACGCCGCCTTGAAGTCGTAGCGGGTGTACAACTCGCGCAACTGGTCGACATGGCGATCGCGCAGCTGCAACTGATCGACGGTCGCGTCGAGCGGCACGTCGAGCTTAATCTGCACCAGCTCACGCGACAGCGGCAGCTGCGGCAGCGCGGCGCGCAGACTCTCGCCGATCTTGCCGCCGATCTTGTCCGCGTTGGCGATCAGGTTGTCCAGCGTGCCGTATTCGGCCAGCCATTTCGCGGCGGTCTTGGGGCCGCACTTGGGCACACCCGGCACGTTGTCGATGCTGTCGCCGGTGAGCGAGAGGAAGTCCACGATCTGCGCCGGATGGACGCCGAACTTGTCCATCACGCCGGCGTCGTCGGTGGTGGTGTTGGTCATCGTATTGACCAGCGTCACGCCCGGGCGCACCAGCTGCGCAAGATCCTTGTCGCCGGTGGAAATCTCCACCTCGATGCCTTGCGCATGCGCCTGCTCGGTGAGCGTGCCGATCACGTCGTCCGCTTCCACGCCGCCCACGCGCAGGATCGGAAAACCGAGCGCGCCGACGATCGCGAGCATGGGTTCCACCTGGGCCCGCAGGTCGTCCGGCATGGGTGGGCGATTGGCCTTGTACTGATCGTAGAGCTCGTTGCGGAAGGTAGGCCCCGGCGCGTCGCTGACGAAGGCCACGTACTCGGGCCTGGCCTTGAGCGTGGCGCGCAGCATGTTCACCACGCCGAACAGCGCGCCGGTGGGCTCGCCGTGCGAATTGGTCAGCGGTGGGAGCGCGTGGAAGGCGCGGTAGAGGTAGGAGGAACCGTCGATGAGAATGAGCTTGGCCATGCCGCGATTGTCGCACGCGTGCACCGGAACCGACCCCTCTGCGTTCAGGCTCCGCGCCGTCGGCACATCGCCGTTGCGCGACAGCCGGCCCGGGCCACCGGCGCTTCACAAGCCGTGCGGTTCCGCGCTGATATGCTCCGCATCCCACAGGAGGCCGTCATCATGAAACCCGTCGCTTTGCTTGCCGTTCTTGGTGTGGCCATCGCATCGAATGCGCTTGCCCAGTCGTCCCCCAGCCAGTTCCCGCCGGCCCCGCCGCCGCCGGGCATGAACGATCCGGGCGTCAAGGCCGCGCCGCAGGCGCCGGCCCCCAAGCTGGTCCAGCCGTCCAAGTCCGCCGCCGGCAAGACGTCGGCCTCGGGCAACGTCTCGGCGGATACCGAAGCGTCCATGAGCGCGCCGGCCACCACCACCACGCCGGCGACCACCGACGCCCAGCCGCGCGACGCGAACGGCAACGCGCCGCCGCAGGTGAAGGTGGTCACCCAGGGTGACCAGACCATCCAGGAATACAGCCGCAGCGGCCAGGTCTACATGGTGGTGGTGACGCCCAAGGGCGGCATCCCGCAGACCTATATGGTCGACCAGAAGGGTGCCTGGTCCAACCAGGCGGGCGAGCCGGTGAAGCCGGTGATGTACAAGATCATGTCATGGGGCAACAGCAAGCCGGCCCAGGACCAGGACGACGGCGGCCAGTAAGCGCGTGACGGCACGGTTGGCGAGGCGAGCATGAACCTGCGCGAGAGCTGGCTGCTGTTCGCGCTGGGCTCGGCGTTCTTCGCCGCGCTCACGGCGCTGTTTGGCAAGCTGGGCGTGGCGGGCATCAACTCCAACCTCGCCACCTTCATTCGGACCATCGTGATCCTGCTGGTCACGGCCGGCATTCTCAGTCTTCGCAACGAATGGGCACGCCCTACCGGGCTGCCCGCGAGCAGCTGGGTGTTCCTCGTGCTGTCGGGCATCGCCACGGGACTGTCGTGGCTTTGCTACTACCGCGCCCTGCAACTGGGACCGGTGAGCCGTGTCGCGCCGATCGACAAATTGAGCGTGGCCATCGCCATCGTGCTGGGCGTGTTGCTGCTGGGCGAGCAACTGAGCTGGTCGCTGGCGATCGGCGGCGGGCTCATCGTGCTTGGCGCGATCATCATCGCGGTGTTCTAGGGATGCTCTGATCTATTCCGCATGGGCGGCATGACTCCCGAGAGTCCGCAGGGTGTGAGGCGTGCCGACTCGACAGGCCGCCAGCCTGCCTTCATCGCCACAACACCCATCTGCGGGCGGACAGAACCGGTGACGCCCATGCGGAATAGATCAGAGCATCCCTAGCGTTCGTCGAGTTCCGGGTAGTGGCGGAAAATGCCGTCCTCGTTGAACGGAATGCGACGTTCGGAGGCCAGGTAAGCGGCGATGTTCGGCCGTTCGGCGACACGTTGCTGGAGTGCGCGCAGCTTCGTCGTGCGGCGCCGCTGCGATTTCATCACCTTGGGAAACGCATAGTCCAGTCCCGACATCAGCTGGAACAGCGACAAGTCCACATACGAGTGTCGCCGACCAATCGCATGGCGCCCATCGCCGCGATCGAGCACCTGCTCGAAATAGCCCAGGTACTTCGGGATGCGCGCCTCGCAGAATGCATTGGAACGTTTGCGCGCTTCGCTGCGTTGCTGTTCGTAGTACAGGTCGCCGGAAATCGGGTGATGGGTATCGTGCACTTCGGCCACGATGTCGGTGACGGTCTGCTGCAGTTGCATGGCATAGCGCTGCGCGGGCTCGGAGGCGGGCACCAATCCGTGGCGCGGACCCAGGAAGGCCAGGATATTGGCCGCCTGCGCGATTACCTGCCGGCCCGCGCGCAGGAAGGGCGGCGCGAACGGCAATGCGCCCGCATGCTTGCCGTGCAGGAACGGCATGATGGCCTGGTCGCCTTTGCGGCGGGCGACGTCGCTGTAAGCGGCGCCCGCGTCTTCCAGGGCGAGCCGAACGAATTCACCGCGTCCCTGGATGCCGGTCCAGTAGTAGAGCTCGTAGCGCATGAGCGAAGCCCGTGGAGAAAGCTGCGAGGCTAGGTGGCGGACGTTCAACAGGATGTGAGCGCGGCGTCGCCACCCGCTCCATTCCGTTGCCATCACTGTGGGAGCGCACCCTGTGCGCGGGTGAGTTCCCGCAACCGCTCCCACACCAGCGCCGCCAGCGGCGACAGCGAGCGCTGCCTGCGCTTGATCAACACCACCTCGCGACTTTCCTGCGGCGTCAGCGGTCGCGTCACCAGCGTGGGAGGCGGTGGTGCCAATGCGGGGCTCACGCTGATGCCGAGTCCGGCTTCGACCATGCGATAGGTGGTGAACGTGTGCCCGGTCTGCTGCACGACGTTGGCCTCGATGCCGCGGCTGGCCAGTGCATGATCGATCAGGCGGCGGCTGCCGGAGGAATAGTCGAGCAGGATCAGCGGCAGCCCCTGCAGCTTGCGCCAGGGCACCCGATCGAGTTTCGCTAGCGGATGATCGGGCCGGCACACCAGCACGAACGGATCGCGCAGCAAGCGCTCGCTGTCGAATTCGCCGGTGAGCGGCGGATCGATGGCCACGCCGAAATCCACTTCGCCGCCGCGCACGCTGTCCAGCACCATGGTCTGCGCCTGGTCATGCAGCTGGATGGTGAGTTCGGGATAGCGCGTGGCACAGTCGGCGATGCAGCGCGGCATCAAACCCGCGGACAGCGTCGGCACCGAGGCGATGTGCACCTTGCCGCGCTTGCGTTCGCTCTCCGAATGCACGTGCGAAAGCACGCCTTCCAGTTCGTCCAGCACGCGCCCGATGGCGCTTTCCAGATAACGGCCCGCGTCGGTGGGCAGCACTTCGCGGGTGGTGCGGTCGAACAGCCGGATGCCCAGCTCGGCTTCCAGGTCCGCGATATAGCGGCTCACCGCCGGCTGGCTCAGGTGCAGGCTCTCCGCCGCCCGCCGGAAATGCTGCTGGCGGGCCACGGCAAGGAAGGCGCGGAGCTGGCGCAGGCTGATATTCATACCAATACTGTATCAGTAGATCAGATAAAACGATTTGATTAATCAATGGACTGGCAGTCCAATAGGCGCAGCCCTCCTTTCGCGCCCACGGCCATGTTCCTGCGTCGCTTCCTGCCCGACCGCTTTACCTGCGCCCTGATCGTCACCGTGACGCTCGCCAGCCTGCTGCCATGCCGCGGCACCACGGCGAGCGTGTTCAACGTGCTGACGGACATGGCCATCGCGCTGCTGTTCTTCCTGCACGGCGCCAAGCTCTCCCGCGAGGCGGTCGTGGCCGGCATGACCCACTGGCGCCTGCACCTCACCGTGTTGGCCAGCACCTTCGTCCTGTTTCCGCTGCTGGGGTTGTTGCTGCGTCCCGTGCTGTCGCCGCTGGTGACGCCTTCGCTCTACCTGGGCGTGCTGTTCCTGTGCACGCTGCCCTCGACCGTGCAGTCGTCCATCGCCTTCACCTCGATGGCGCGCGGCAATGTGCCGGCGGCCATTTGTTCGGCCTCCGCCTCCAGCATGCTCGGCATCTTCATCACGCCGCTGCTGGTGGGCGTGATGCTGGAATCGCACGGGCAGGGCGGCATGAACTGGGATGCCATCGGCGCCATCGTGCTGCAACTGCTGGTGCCGTTCGTGGCCGGCCAGGTCGCGCAGCGCTGGATCGGCCGCTGGGTGGAACGCAACCGCTCGCTGTTGTCCTTCGTCGACCAGGGCTCGATCCTGCTGGTGGTCTACACGGCCTTCAGTGCGGCGGTGCTGCAGGGCCTGTGGAAGCAGATCCCACTGCCGGTGCTCGGCGGCCTGCTGATCGTCAACGCCGTACTACTCGCCATTGCGCTCATCGTTACCCGCTACGGTGCGCGTGCGCTGGGCTTCAAGCGCGAGGATGAAATCACCATCGTGTTCTGCGGTTCCAAGAAGAGCCTCGCCAGCGGTGTGCCGATGGCCAAGGTGCTGTTCGCCGGCCATCCGTTGGGCGCCATCGTGCTGCCGATCATGCTGTTTCACCAGATCCAGCTGATGACGTGTGCGGTGTTGGCGAAGAAGTATGCCCAGAGGGTGGAAGGGCGCAACCGCAAGATCGGTGTCGCCACCGAAAGCTGAAACGTCGGTGCCGGCCAAGAAGGGCGTCCTTGCCGGACGCCCTTTTCTTTTAACTGCGTGGTTTCCTGCTTACCAGCCCATGCCTACGCCCACGCCGACCGAGCTGTCGCCCCCGGTGACCGAGGCGCCGACGGTGATGTTGGCGCGCTTGCTGATGGCGCGCTGGTAGCCGACGGAAATCGCCTTGGCGCCGTTGGAGAAGCCCGTGCCGGCGCCGAAGCGGTTCTGCGTCTCGATGCCGCCAAGGCTGGCCGCCATCGTCATCATGGAGGTGCTCATGGCGTTGTTGCCGCTGATGCGCTTGTTGACGTTGCGGAACTGGTCGTCCATCTGCTGCTGCATGCCGGCCACCTGTTTGGCGACGTTGCCCACCTGCTGGTCCGTGTAGCTGTTGGCGCTGCTGGTAGCCGAGCTGCTTGCCTGGTTCATCTGGGCGACGTTCACCGCATCCGTATCGGCGGTACCCGCCTTGACGTTGGTGATCTGGCGCTCGTTGCCCTGCGAACCCACCGACACGGTGTTGTCGCGATCAGCCACCGAGCCGCCGCCGATCGCCGCCGAGTGCGCGCCGGTCGCCTTGGCCGCCGGCGCACCGGCGTCGTTGGACGCGATCGCGTTCGACGTGCTGGTGGCCTGGGATACGACCGCATTGAGCTGCCCCACGTTCACCGCATCCATCTCGCCCACGCCGGCCGCCACGTTGTGGATGGTCGTGCCGCTGGCGGCCTGACCATTGCCCAGCGTGATGCTGCCATGGGCGGCCGAGCCGTCGGCGTTGCGATCGTAGGTCACGGCGGCATTGGCCGAGCCGTCGCCGTTGATCACGCCGGCGGCCTTCAGCTGCGCCACGTTCACCGCATCGGTATCGGCCGTGCCGGCCTTGACGTGGGTGATCTGGCGCTTGTTGCCCTGCGAACCCACCGACACCGAGTTGTCGCGGTCAGCCACCGAACCCGAACCCAGTGCAACCGACTGCTTCGCCGTCGCCTGGGCGCCGCCGCCCATGGCCACCGACTCCTGGCCCGAGGCCACCGAATCGGCCGCCGCCGAGTTGGCGTGGAAGAACTTCACGCCGTTGCCGCCGGTGGTGATGTTGTTGATCGACTGGCTCAGGCCGGCGATGGAAGCGGTGTTGCCGGCAATGGCGGCGGTGTTCTGCGCAACCTGCTGGTTGGTGGCGAACAGCTGGCTGCCGTTGACGGCATCCTTGCTGGATGCACTCACGTCGCCCTCAGCCACGCCCTTGAGCTTGCGCTCGCCGTCGGTGCCCGAGATGTCCACCACGGCGCCGCCGGTGTCCTTGGCGACCGAGACGGTCTTGCTGCTGGCGTCCTGCTTCACCAGGCCCAGCTCACCATTGCTGATCTGGTTGGTGATGTTGCTGACGCTGCCTTCCACGTTCGTCACGCGGCCGTCCAGCGAGGAGACGCTGCTGGTGTTCTGGGTGACGCGGGCGTCGATGTTGCTGACGTTGGTGTTGATCGTGCCGATGTCGCCTTCGTTGGTGGTGACGCGCTTGTCCAGCGAGGAGATATCCGTGGTGTTCTGCGTCACGGTCGCATTGGTCGCGTTGAGCTGCGACATGTTGACGGCGTCGTTGTCGCTCACGCCGGCCTTCACGCTCTTCAGCGTACGGGCGTTGCCGCTCTTGTCGGCAAAGTCCACCGCCGCACCATCGGTATCCTTGCCCACGGTCAGATCGGCACCGGCCGAGACCTGCTGCACCATGCCCACCGAACCGTTATTGATCTGGTTGGTGAAGTTGCTGATGCTGCCTTCCACGTTCGTCACGCGGCCGTCCAGCGAGGAGATGCTGTTGGTGTTCTGGGTGACGCGAGCATCGATGTTGCTGACGTTGGTGTTGATCGTGCTGATGTTGCCTTCGTTGGTGGTGACACGGCTGTCGAGGTTGCTGATCGACGCGGTGTTGCCGGCGATGTTGGTGGTGTTCTGCGTCACCGCCGTGTTTAGCGTGCCTAGCGCAGCGTCGACTTTGCCGAATGCGCTGCCCACATCGGTGGCGGCACCCGAGGTGCCATTGATGCTGTTGGCGTTGGTCAGTGCATAGCTGGGGCCGGTGACGGCACCGGAGGTGGCGTCGATGGCCGCGCCGCCGCCCAGAGCAGCAACGACCGGGGTCAGCTGGGACACGTTGACCGCGTCATTGCTTTGCGTGCCAGCACCCATGTTCACGATCTGGCGCGTGCTGGCCACCTGCGCAGTGCCCGACGCATCGGTAAACGACGAGGCTGCCCCCACCGACACCGTATTGGCGCGATCAGCCAGCGAGCGTGTGCCCAGCGCGACGGAATTGGCGGCCTGCGCGAGGCTACGACCACCAAGCGTGGTGCTGTAAGAACCCGTCGTCTGTGCATACCGACCCACGGCCATGCTGCTGGAACCTGTCGCCACGGAACCCAGTCCGACGGCCATGCTGGCGCCGGCAGTCGCCTGTGCGGCGTAGCCAATCGCCATGGAGCCGTTGCCTGGATTTGAGATACCGGTGGCCACTGCGCCCGGACCAATCGCAATATCCGTCCCCTGTGCAGACTTGCTGTTGGCGCCGATGGCCAAGGCACCGTTGTTCACGGCATCGTCGGTGCCATTGTTCAAGCCACCCGATTTGAAGTAACGATTGATGTTGGTGGCCTGGGTGGCGACCGTCTGCAGCTGACCGAAGTTGACCGCGTCGCTGGCGGCGGTGCCGTCGGCCAGGTTGGTGATCTTCTGGCCGCTCATGTTCAGCGTGGACAGCATCTTCAGGCCGTTCGCCGCGTAGAACGACATCGTGCCGTCCTTGTTGCCGGTGAGGGATGTCTGGTTGGTGCCGCCGGTGCCGCCGTTCGGGGCGGAGTCGCTGAACAGTCCCCAGTCGTACGTGTTCGCACTGCAGGAGCCGAGGGCGGTAGGTGTGCCGGAAGTGCCCAGGGCGGCGCCGGTATTGTCTTCCGCACACAGATTGAGCGAGCCGCCATTTGCAGCGAAGGCGGCATGGCTCATGGCCAGCGAGCCCAGCAGACCGGCCGCTAGCACGGCACCCACGGCGGCGCGCTTGCTGCCGCCCTTCTTGCGGCCCTTGGCCAGTTCCGAGGCGACGACCCAGCGGCCAGTGACAGCGTTCCAGACAATGCGATAGATGGCGTTCATGACAAGACCCTTAAGCGGAAGAGGAAAGTGATGGCCGTTTCCGTTTGGCTTGCCGGACGTCCTTGCCGTCCACGAAGCACATGGTCCGCTCGAGGGTCTGCGCGAAACATAAGAACTGTCTGATCTCTGGCGATCTCAGATTTGTCTCAAGTGAGAGTCCGCCAAGAAAAAAGGCGCCCAGGGGCGCCTTTTCTCGTATCGCTAAGGTTGGGGATCAGTGCCTGAAATGGCGGATGCCCGTGAACACCATCGCCATGCCGTGCTCGTCCGCTGCGGCAATCACTTCCGCATCGCGCATCGAACCACCCGGCTGGATCACCGCCTGGATGCCGGCGGCAGCGGCCGCATCGATGCCATCGCGGAACGGGAAGAACGCATCGGATGCCATCACTGAACCGCGTACTTCCAGCTTCTCGTCGGCAGCCTTGATGCCCGCGATCTTGGCGCTGTACACGCGGCTCATCTGGCCTGCGCCCACGCCGATGGTCTGGCGATCCTTGGCGTAGACGATGGCGTTGCTCTTGACGTACTTGGCCACCTTCCAGGCGAAGATCAGATCGTCGATCTCGGTGGGCGTGGGGGCACGCTTGGTGACGATCTTCAGGTCCTCGGCCTTGACCATGGCGCGGTCGGCGGTCTGGATCAGCAGGCCCGAACCCACGCGGCGCGAATCGTTGCCCGGATGTGCCTTGCTCAGGTCGCCGTCGGCCGGCGGCGGGATTTCCAGCACGCGCACATTGGTCTTCTTGGCGAAGGCTTTGAGCGCTGCGTCTTCGTAGCCGGGCGCGAGCACCACTTCCACGAACTGGCGATCCACGATGGCCTTGGCCGTGGCCGCATCCACCACGCGGTTGAACGCGATGATGCCGCCGAACGCCGAGGTGGGGTCGGTCTGGTAGGCCAGGTCGTAGGCGCGGCCGATGCCATCGAGGCTCACCGCCACGCCGCACGGGTTGGCGTGCTTGACGATTACGCAGGCCGGCTTGGTGAAACTACGTACGCATTCCCACGCGGCGTCGGAGTCGGCGATGTTGTTGAACGACAGTTCCTTGCCCTGCAGCTGGCGGAACGTGGCCAGCGTGCCCGGCGCCGGATACAGATCCCGGTAGAACGCCGCCTGCTGGTGCGGGTTCTCGCCGTAGCGCAGGTCCATCATCTTGACGAAGCGACCGTTGGCCTGCGCGGGGAACGCGTCATGGCCGGCAATGGCGTCGTACTCGTCGTTGAGCTTGAGCGCGGAGAGGTAATCGCTGATCGCGCCGTCGTAGTTGGACACGCGATTGAATGCGGCGACCGCGAGCTTGAAGCGCGTGGCGCGCGTGAGGCCCCCATGCGTTTCGATTTCCGCCAGCGCCTCGTCGTACTGGTCGGGTGAGGTGAGCACGCCCACGTCGTTCCAGTTCTTGGCCGCGGAACGCAGCATCGCCGGACCGCCGATGTCGATGTTCTCGATCGCTTCTTCCAGCGTGCAATCGGCGCGTGCCACGGTCTGCTCGAACGGATACAGATTGAGCACCAGCAGGTCGATCGGCGCGATCTCCAGTTCGCTCATCACGGCAGCATCGGTGCCGCGGCGACCGAGCAGGCCGCCATGCACCTTGGGGTGCAGCGTCTTGACGCGGCCATCCATGATCTCGGGGAAGCCGGTGAGTTCGCTCACGTCCTTCACCGGAATGCCCGCGTCACGCAGTGCCTTGGCGCTGCCGCCGGTGGAAAGCAGTTCCACGCCGACCTGGTGCAGGCGCTGGGCTAGCGCGATCAGTCCGGTCTTGTCCGATACGCTGAGCAGCGCACGGCGAATGGGGGATACGGCAGAGGCGGGCATGGCGGCTTCCGAAAGCGTGAATAGCGAATGGTAAATAGTAAAGGGTGAAAAGCAGACGACCCTGCTCTTCACCCTTTACTATTTACTACTCCCTATTCACTGCTTTTAAAGCAGGCCGTGCGCGGCGAGCTTCTTGCGCAGCGTGGCGCGGTTGATGCCGAGTGCGGCGGCGGCGCGGCTCTGGTTGCCGTCATGCCAGGCCAGCACTTCACGCAGCAGGGGGCCTTCGACTTCGCGGATGACGAGCGCGTGCAGGCCTTCATCGCATGCCGTGTCGCCAATATCGGCGAGATAGCGGCGTACGGTACGGCTGACGCATTCGCTCAAAGCGCTCTGCGACGACGTCTCTTTCGGAGACTCGCTGGCAGGCAGTCGTACGGCGTTCACGGGCATTTCCCCTCACGTTCTAACGCAGCGGCTACGTGGGCCGCTGCAAATGTTTATGGCAAATACCGCGGGCGGCGGCTCGCATGGAACGCCGGGTGCAGCATAGGACGAAGGAGCGAGTGTACCCTCGCGTGCCGAGAATTTTAAGTACCCGTTCGGCAGGATGGCGTTTACAGCACGCAACCAAAATGTCCTATGGACATTCACTTGCATTGGTGGCACGACCTGTGCCTATGGCAAATGGTCGAGCGCATTGATGATGTTCGCCATCATGCTTTGACGATCCGTCAAATGGACGGCTATTCGAAATCGAACTCGAACGCCACCGCCTTGCCGCTGGGGTCTTCCACCTCGAGCATCAGCGCTGCGCTGCCGTCGGATGGAATGCCCTTGCGCAACGTGGCCCCATCGCCAAGGTATTCGGTGGGGCGCAGGCGCCGCATGGCGAGCTTCTTGCCGTTGGCATCGGAGAGCGTGATCGACACCACCGGATAGGGTTGCGCGAACGGTGCGTCGTTGCGCAGGTTGGCGGTGATCAGCAGGGCGCCGGGGACCGAAGGATGCGCTTGCACATCGCGGGCCACCAGGCTCAGGCGCTTGATGTCCTGCACCAGCGGCAACTGGCAGCCCAGCGCGTTGCAGGCGTCGCGCAGCAACGGGCCCACGGTGTCGTCGCCGATCATCGCGTCCCGCTCGGCCCAGGCCAGCTGTGCGCCCAGCGCCAGCAGCAGCACCGTGCAGGCGGTGATCCAGGGCCAGCGGCGTTTCTTTTCCGCCTTGCGCGCAAAACGCGGCGCAACCACCAGGTTGGCGAATTCGTCGAGCACATCGGGCGGGGCCGGCGCTTCGGCCACCGCCGGGGGCTCGGCAGGCGGGCGGTAGATCGCCAGGTCTATCCGCGGCGCCAGGCCCTGCTGGTGGATGGGCAGCCGGTCGAACGGCTCCGCCGGCAGATGCTCATGGAGGCTGTACAGGGTATCAAAGGCGTTGTCGCAGTGGCCGCATATGGCCTTGCCACCCGCGCGCACCAACACTTCCACGTTGATGGAAAATACGGTGAGGCATTCGGGACATTGGGCGTACATGCGGGCCGTGGCGATCGGATTGCCGCAAGCCTAGTGCACCGCGCGGGACAAATCACCCGCACGGAGGCCGTTATCGTGAACTGTCGCTCAGCGGCGACGGCCGCAGCGGCCGCTCTTGCGCTCGCCGCGCTAGTGCGTCCCTGCGCGGCGCTTGCCGCTGATGCGCACCCAGTCTTCCTGCGTATCCACGCGCAATTCGTCGAACCATTCCGCATAGCGCGCGAGCAGTTCGTCTTGCTGGCCCTGCAGGATGCCGGAGATGGCGAACGGCGCGCCGGGCTTGGCGGCCGCAGCGAAGGTGGGCGCCAGTTCGCCCAGCGGGCCGGCGAGGATGTTGGCGATGAAGACGTCGGCCGGGTCGGCCTTTACGTCCTCGGGCAGATAGACGCTGAGGCGATCGGCCACGGCGTTGCGTTCGGCGTTGTCCGCCGAGGCGATCAGCGCCTGCGGATCGTTGTCCACGCCCACCGCGCTGGCGGCGCCGAGCTTGAGCGCGGCGATGGCGAGGATGCCCGAGCCGCAGCCGAAGTCGATCACGCGCTTGCCGTGCAGATCCAGGCTGTCCAGCCAGGCCAGGCACAGCGCGGTGGTGGGATGCGTGCCGCTGCCGAAGGCCAGGCCGGGATCGAGTCGCACCACCACGATGTCCTGGTCGGCCGGCGGTTCGATGTTCCACGGATAGATCCACAGCCGCTGGCCGAACGGCATCGGCTTGAACTGGTCCATCCACGCGCGTTCCCAGTCCTCGTCGGCGACGTCGCGGAACTGCAGCTGGTCGGGCTCCAGCCAGGGCAGCAGGTCGCCCAGCGCTTCGCCCAGGCCGCGCCGGTCGCAATCGGCCTCAAACAGCGCGTTGAGCGTGATGGTGGGCCACAGCGGCAGTTCGCCCACGCCGGGCTCGAAGATGGCCTGCTCGTCGGGCGTTTCCGCATCGGCATCCTGCAGCGTGACGGACAGCGCGCCCAGATCGTCGAGCGCCTCCTCGACGCGAGGCTGCTGTTCGGCGCGGATGGTGAGCGAGAGTTCAAGCCAGGGCATGGGGCGTTCCTGCGATATCAGGCGTGCATTGTCGCCGAAGGTGCCTCACCTGTGGGAGCGCACCCTGTGCGCGACGGCGGTCGGCTGTCGCCTTGAAGTTCGGCGCGTCGCGAGCGCTTGTGTGGCGGTCGAGAATCGCGTCCAGAGGTACAGCATGGCTCCGCGGTCGCGCACAGGGTGCGCTCCTGCAGTGGCCGACTGGGGTTTTACGGGGCCATGCCCAGGAAGCTGTCGTGCTTGCGGTAGTGATCGAGCGCGCGGGCCAGCTCGATCAGCGTGGACGACGGATCGCGCCGTCGCTGCACGAACAGCACCTCGGCGAAATCCGCGGCTTCGAGAAAATGACGAAGCTCGTGTTGCGCAGCGAATTCGGGCAGCGCTTCGCCGTGGTCGGCGATCAGCGCATCGTCTTCATCGCCGAGGTGCGAGAGATAGAGCCTGCATGAAGGTTCGGTGATCGCGCCGCGGATATAGACCCAGCGGTAGCGGTCCCAGCCGTCGCCTTCGTCGAACGCCTCGGTGATGGCGTCGATCGCTTCGCGCAGTGTGATCAGTTCGGACATGGTGTCGAAGCAACCGGCGAGCCGCGAGAACGGCTCGCCGGTGCACAAATCAGCCGCCGAGGGCGGCCTTTTCCTTCTGTTCGGCCATGCGCTTTTCCAGGTAGTGGATGTTCTGTCCACCCTGCTGGAAACCGGCGTCGGCCATGATGCGCTGCTGCAGCGGGATGTTGCACTTCACCCCTTCGATCACCGTCTCGGCCAGCGCCAGGCGCATGCGCGCGATGGCGGTTTCGCGGTCCGGGCCGTGCACGATGATCTTGCCGATCATCGAGTCGTAGTTCGGCGGAATGCGATAGCCGTCGTACAGGTGCGTGTCCACGCGCACGCCCGGGCCACCCGGCGCCTCGAAACGCTTCACCGTGCCCGGCGAAGGCAGGAAGGAATCGGGATCTTCGGCATTGACGCGGCACTCGATCGCATGGCCGTGGATCTTGATGTCCGACTGCTTGATCGAGAGCTTCTCGCCGCCGGCAATCAGCAGCTGCTCGCGCACCAGGTCGATGCCGGTGATCAGTTCGGTCACCGGATGCTCCACCTGGATACGGGTGTTCATCTCGATGAAGTAGAAGCGGCCGTCTTCGAACAGGAATTCGAAGGTGCCGGCGCCGCGATAACCGATGCGGATGCACGCATCCACGCACACCTTGCCGATCTGCTCGCGCAGTTCCGGCGTGATGCCCGGCGCGGGCGCTTCTTCCACCACCTTCTGGTGGCGGCGCTGCATCGAGCAGTCGCGTTCGCCAAGATGGATGGCGTTGCCCTGGCCGTCGGCGAGCACCTGGATTTCCACGTGGCGCGGATTCTCCAGGAACTTCTCCATGTACACCTGATCGTTGCCGAAAGCGGCCTTCGCTTCCTGCTTGGTCATGGTGATGGCGTTGCCCAGGTGCGCTTCGGTGCGCACCACGCGCATGCCGCGGCCACCGCCGCCACCGGCGGCCTTGATGATCACCGGATAGCCGATCTCACGCGCAATGCGGATGTTCTCTTCCACGTTGTCGCCGAGCGGGCCGCCCGAACCCGGCACGCACGGCACGCCGGCGGCCTTCATGGCGCGGATCGCTTCCACCTTGTCGCCCATCAGGCGAATCACATCGGCGGTGGGGCCGATGAAGATGAAGCCCGACTGTTCCACCTGTTCGGCGAAGTCGGCGCGCTCGGAGAGGAAGCCGTAACCCGGATGAATCGCCTGGGCGTCGGTGATCTCCGCCGCAGCGATGATGCGCGGGATATTGAGGTAGCTGTCGACCGACGGCGCGGGGCCGATGCAGATCGACTCGTCGGCCAGGCCGACGTGCTTGAGGTTGCGGTCGGCGGTGGAGTGCACCGCCACGGTTTTGATGCCCAGGCTGTGGCAGGCGCGCAGCACGCGCAGCGCGATCTCACCACGGTTGGCAATGACGACTTTTTCTAGCATCGGCATAAGGACGGCCTTAGCCGATCACGAACATCGGCTGGTCGAATTCCACCGGCTGGCCGTTCTCGAGCAGGATGGCCTTCACGGTGCCGGCCACGTCGGCCTCGATCTGGTTGAACATCTTCATCGCTTCGATGATGCCCAGCGTTTCGCCGGCCTTGACCTGCTGGCCGACCTTCACGAACGCGGCGGCGCCCGGGCTGGAGGAGGCGTAGAAGGTGCCGACCATCGGCGCCTTCACCACATGGCCGGCGGGCAGCGCGGCTTCGGCCGGGGCGGCTTCCACCGGCGCGGCGGCCACGGGGGCGGGCGCGACAGCCACCGGGGCGGCCTGCATCACCGGTGCGGTGGTCACGGTGCCCTTCGGCACGCGCGACAGGCGGACGACTTCTTCGCCTTCCTTGATCTCAAGTTCCGCGAGGTTGGATTCCTCAAGCAGGTCAATGAGCTTCTTGATCTTGCGCAGGTCCATGGTTCAAACCTTTTCGTTGAGGCCGCGGTGGCAGCCGATATGGGAATAGGGAGGGCAACAGGCCCTTGGCTTCAGGAGGCGGACGCGCCAGCGCGGTCCAGCCGATGCAGGGCGGCATCCAATGCCAGCCGGTAGCTGTCGGCGCCGAAGCCGCAGATCACGCCCACGGCGATGTCCGACAGATACGAGTGCCGACGGAACGCCTCGCGGGCGTGCACGTTCGACAGGTGCAACTCGATGAAGGGGATCGCCACGCCCGCCAGCGCGTCGCGCAGGGCGATGCTGGTATGGGTGAAGGCGCCCGGGTTGATCAGGATGATCGCCGTGCCGTCCAGGCGGGCCTGGTGGATGCGGTCGATCAGGGCGTGCTCGGCATTCGTCTGGAGCGCCTCCAGGCCATGTCCGGCGGCCTGGGCGCGCTGCGCCAGCAGGGCGTCGATATCGGCCAGGGTCTCGCGGCCATAAACCTCCGGCTCGCGTACGCCCAGCAGATTGAGATTGGGTCCGTGCAGGACCAGGATCTTCGCCACGCCCTTACCTTGAACGCGCCGGTGGTAGCCGACGTCCGGCGCGGAGTGTGCGCGTCCCGGCCGATGTTGTCCAGTTCGGCGCAGTTCGGCGATGTTTGAAGGAGAAGTTAATGTTAAACCGTGCGGCGACGTATGGCGGCGCAAACCGCATCAGGGCGCGGCTGGGGCGGCCCAGGCCTTCAGGTCGTCGGCGTCCAGCACGCCGCGCCGGCTGAACAGCACGCGGCCGTTCTCATCCAGTAACACGCTAAATGGCAGTACTTCGCCGACGTTCCCCAGGCTAAGCGAGATGCTGGGGTTGTCCAGGCTGCCGATCAGGATCGGGTAGTTCACTGGGTGTGCTGCCAGATAGGCGCGCACCGGCGCCGGATCATCCATGGCGACGCCAAGGATGATCGGCCCCTTTTCGCCGACGTTGGCCTGAGCCTGCACCAGCATCGGCATTTCTTTCAGGCAGGGCCCGCACCAGCTCGCCCAGAAGTTGATCAGTACGCGCCGGCCGCGGTAGTCGGAGAGGTGATGCGGTTTGCCGTCGAGGTCGGGCAGGGTGAGATCGGGCGCGGCGTCGCCGGTTTGCGCCACCTGCGCGCCGTTCGGTGCGTGGGCCCGCTGGCTAGCGTGCTGCAGCCAGCCGCCCGCCGCGGCCACCACGACCGCCGCGCCAAGGATGATCCAGTTGCTACGGGTCATCATGGGTTGGCAGCCACCGGGGTGCCCGCGGCCTTGGTCAGCGCATCTTCCACCAGGGAAGAGGTGAGCACCGTCGGCAGCATGCGACCTTCGCCACCATCCTTGGGAAACACCACGTACAGCGGCACGCCCGGCGAGTGGTACTGCTGAAGGAAGGCGGCGATGGTCGGGTTCACGTCGGTCCAGTCGCCCTTCATATAGACGGCGCCGGTTTTCTTGAGCAGTTCGCGGAAGGCGTCGGTGTCCAGCACGGCGTGCTCATTGGCCTTGCAGGTGACGCACCAGTCGGCGGTCATATCGACGAACACCGGCGTGCCGGCCTTGCGAAGTTCGGCAAGTTTCTCCGGCGAATAGGCCACCACGCCGTCCGCGGTCTGCGCGACCTGCGTCGGGGCCTGCACCTTCGAGAGGTAGAACAGCGGCACCACAGTGAGTGCGAGCAGGACGACCACGGCCACGCGGCTGAACGCGCCGCGCGAACGGCTGCGCTCGAACCACCACAGCGTGGCGGACATCAGCACCACCGCCACCAGCACCAGGCCCACCGCATCGGCACCGCGCTGATGCGCCAGCACCCAGATCAGCCACACGGCGGTGAGATACATCGGGAACGCCAGCACCTGCTTCAGCGTTTCCATCCAGGCGCCAGGGCGGGGCAGCAGGCGCGCCAGCGCGGGGATGAAACCGATCGCCAGGAACGGCAGCGCCAGGCCGATGCCCAGCATCAGGAACACCAGCAGCGCATTGATCATCGGCGCGGCGAAGGCATAGGCCAGCGCGCTGCCCATGAACGGCGCCGTGCAGGGGCTGGCTACCGCCACCGCGAGCACGCCGGTAAAGAAGTCGCCCGCATGGCCCGAGCGCGAGGCCAGGCCCGAGCCCACGTTGCCCAGCGAGGTGCCGAACTGCACCACGCCCGACATCGACAGGCCCACCGCCACCATCACACAGGCGAGCACGCCAACCACCAGCGGTTGCTGCAATTGCGCGCCCCAGCCCAGCGCATGGCCGGCCGAGCGCAGCGCGACGATGGCGATGCCGATCAGCGCGAACGTGCTCAGCACGCCGGCCGTATAGAACAGTGCGTGCGAACGCGCCTTGCCGTGGCTCTCGCCGCTTTCCAGCAGGCCTACCGCCTTGATCGACAACACCGGCAGCACGCACGGCATCAGGTTGAGCACCAGGCCGCCACCCAGGGCGAGCAGCAAGGCCGAGAGCAGGCTCACCTGCAGCGCACCCGTGGCCAGGCCGGCCGGCGGCATCTCCGGCGCGGGCTGTGCCTCGACACCGCTGGTGGGTGTGGCAGCGCCAAGGTCGATGGTGAGCGCGCGGGTCATCAGCGGATAGCACAGGCCGCCGTCCTGGCAACCCTGGAAGCTGGCTTCGAGATTCACCGTCTTGAGCGCAGCGGTATCGCCCTCGATGGCCACTGGCACGTCGATCTGGTCGAAATACACCGTGGTCTTGCCGAAGTGCGCGTCCTGGTGCTCCACCCCGGCCGGCCACTCGGGCTTGGCCAGGCTGAGGCCGTTGGCATCTTTCAGCTTGAGCGCGGTCTGGTCGCGGTAAAGGTAATAGCCCTTGGGCATCGTCCAGCGCAGCAGCAGGTGCTGGCGGTCCTTGGCCAGCGCTTCCAGGTGGAAGGCCTGTTCGGCCGGCAGGGCGGCGCTGTCGCCGCTCTTGGACGCGCCGAGTTTGCCCAGTGCCGCGCCCATGGCATCGCCACCGGCGGCGGCACCCGCACCCGCCGGCACCGGCAACGTCAACTGCTCGGTATGCGGCGGATAGCAGATCTTGGGGTCCACCTCGTGGCAGCCCTGGTATTGCACGCTGAGCTTGAGCTCGGTCGTGCCGGCCGCGACGGTGTAAGGCACGGTGGCGTCGACGCCATGGTGATAGGTCTCGACGTCGCCCAGGTATTCATCGTGGTGCTTCTCGCCGTCGGGGAGCTGCGCCTCGCCCAGCGTGGCCCCGTCCGCCGCCTTGAACTTCATGCGACCGCGGTATAGGTAGTAGTCCGGCGCGATGGTCCAGTGCAGCTTCACCACGCCCGGCGTGGAGGCATCGGCGCTGAGCTTATAGGCCTCGGTGACCGGCAACAGGCCGTCCAGATCGTCCTGCGCCAACGCGGGCAGCGCGAGCCACAACAGGCAGAGCAGGCTGAGAAAGCGGGCGGCCAATCGGCCAGGGTGGATCAGACGCATTGCAGCTCCAGCATGGAGAGACCCGTGCCGTGGCGCGGGTGAAGCGGGATTATGGCTCAGCTTGGGAATCTCGGCGGGCCGGGGACAGCCCGCCGGAACTCAAGGGTGTTCTACAGCTACTTCGTTCGGCACCGGCCCGCGGTTACGGCGCAGGCGCACCAGTCCGGTGGTGAGTGCCACGCCGAGCAGGATCACGATGCATCCGCCCGCCATCGCCAGGGTCACTGGTTCATGCAGGAACACCAGCCCCCAGACCACCCCGAACACCGGGATCAGGAACATCACCACCATGCTGCGCGAGGCCCCGACGCGGGCCATCAAGCCGTAGAACAGGACATAGGCCAGCGACGTGCAGAGGGCCGCCAGGCCCAGCACGGCCAGCCAGGCCGACCATCCCGGGGTGCGGGTGGGCCACATCCAGACGGTAAAAGGCAGCAGCAACACGGCGGCGGCGAGCTGGCTGCCGGTGGCCACACTGAGCGGCGTGACGCCGCTGCGCAGGCGGCGATGGCTGTAGTGCGCGCCAAAGGTGTAGCAGACATTGGCGCCCAGGCAGGCGGCCATCGCCCAGCCCATGGCATGCGTGCCGCCACCGAAACCGACCGTGCCGGCCACCAGCCACACCACGCCGGTAAAGCCGATCACCAGGCCGCTGGCCTGCATGGGGTTCAGCTTCTCGCCCAGCAGCATCCAGCCCGACAGCGCGACCAGCAGCGGTGCAATGGCATCGGAGATTGCCGAAACGCCGGCCGGCAGGCTCTGCGCCGCGAACGAAAACAGCACGAACGGCAGCGCTGAATTGGCGATGCCGACGATGGCGATGTCGCGCCAGTGCGTACGCATCTCGGTCAGCCGCGTGCGTGTCAGCAGCGGAATCGAGCAAATGGCCGCGCCGATGGCCCGCATGCCGGCCAGTGCCATGCCGCCGAACTCGTTCGCGCCCATGCGCATGAACAGGAACGAGGCGCCCCAGAGGGCTCCCAGCAAGATCAGTGCGGTGACGTCGGAGGTTTTCATGGCTGCTCTTTGCCCGTCATTCCAGCGCAGGCCGGAATCCAGTAGCGATTAGGTCTGGTTGTCGCGAGTGCGCACACCCGATCCTGCTGCGAAAGCCCTGCTCATCGCTCCTGGATTCCGGCCTGCGCCGGAATGACGGGGGTGAGAAGTGGCTGTCAATTTGGAAGTCTAGCCGCCCATTGCGTCAGAACCTGTCAGCAGTCTTCAGCCCTTCGGAGCCGCGCCCTGACCAAACAGCACGCGGCGTTCTTCATCGGACAGCGGCTGCTTCGGGGTGTACGCGTTCTCAACGCCCTCATAGGTACGCACCGTGGCCGGCCGCTGCGAGACGGCGATGAACCAGCGCTCCAGGTTCGGAAAATCCGCCAGATTCTGGCCGTGCGCCTCGTGCGGCACGATCCACGGATAGCAGGCGATATCGGCAAGCGAGAACGCCCCCGCGATGAACTCGCGCCCGGCCAGCCGGCGATCGAGCACGCCATACAGCCGCGCCACTTCGCGCGTATAGCGGTCGATCGCGTAGGGCACCGGTTCGGGCGCATAGACCTTGAAATGCCCGGCTTGGCCGGCCATCGGTCCCAGCCCCGCCACCTGCCAGAACAGCCACTCCAACACCTCCACCCGGCCGGCCGTGTCCCTGGGAAGGAACTGGCCGATCTTCTCCGCGAGATAGAGCAGGATCGCCCCTGACTCGAACACCGTCACCGGCGCGCCGCCGCCGGCCGGCGCGTGGTCCACGATGGCCGGGATCTTGTTGTTGGGGGAAATGGCCAGGAACTCGGGTTTGAACTGCTCGCCCTTGCTCAGGCTCACCGGGGTGATGAAGTAGGGCAGCCCCGCCTCTTCCAGGAACAGCTTCAGCTTCAGGCCGTTGGGCGTGGCGGCGAAGTACAGCTCGATCATGGCAAGGCTCCGGTGAGTGGATGGTTGCAGTGTCGGGGGTTCACTGGTCTTGAAAAAGATCCAGAACAAAGGAAATCTTTAGTACCAGTCGACCTAACCGGACGCACTCATGGAACAACCGCTGGCCTTCCCGCTGGATATTCCCGTACGCGGCCGCCTGCAGGCGCTGCACGGGCAGTTGCGGTCGGCGATTCTGGACGGCCGCCTTCGCACGGGCCAGCCGCTGCCGTCCACGCGTTCGCTCGCCACCTCGCTGGGCCTGTCGCGCAACACCATCGTGGCGGCCTACGACCGCCTGCTCAGCGAAGGCTATATCGTCTCGCGCCAGGGGGCGGGTTATGTGGTCGCCCACGCGGGACCCACGCAAGCCAGCCCGTCGCGTTCGACCACGGGCGAAGAAAGGCGCCTGCAACCGCAATGGCGCGACGCGATCTTTCCCGCGCCGATGAACGCCTTGCCGCCCGCGCGCTATGACCTGCGCGTGGGCCTGCCCGATGCCTCGCGCTTTCCGTTCGAGGCGTGGCGAAAATTGTCCGCTCGCGCGCTGCGCTCGCTGTCGCGTACGCCTTCGTTCTATGACGCGGCCACCGGGCGTGAGGCCTTGCGCGAGGCGATTGCCGGGCATGTCTCGTTCACTCGCGCCGTTACCTGCAGTGCCGCGGACATCATGGTGGTTGGCGGTGCGCAGCAGGCGTTCGATCTGCTGGCGCGCATTCTCGTCACGCCGGGGCATACCGTGGTGGCGGTGGAGGATCCCGGTTATCCGCCGCTGCGCCAGACCTTCGAAGCCGCCGGCGCACTGATCGTGCCCGTGCCGGTCGACGACGAAGGCCTGGTGGTCGAGCAGATTCCACCCAACGCACGCGTGATTTATGTAACGCCGTCGCACCAGTTCCCGTCCGGCATGGCGATGTCGCCCGCGCGCCGCGCAGCCTTGCTGGATTTCGCGCGACGCAACCAGGCGGTGATCGTCGAAGACGATTACGACGGCGAATTCCGCTATGGCGGGCGCCCCCTCGATGCCCTGCAGACCTTGGATCGCGACGGCTCGGTGTTCTACATCGGCACGTTTTCCAAGAGCCTGTTTCCCTCGCTGCGCCTGGGCTACCTGGTGGCGCCCGCCTGGGCAATGCCGGCGCTGGCCTGCGTGCGCCAGCTCGGCGACCGGCACAGCGACGTGCTGGCGCAGGACACGCTGGCGCTGTTCATCAACGAAGGCCATCTGGCGCGGCATGTGCGCAAGATGCGGCGCATCTATGCGGAGCGTCGCGAGGCGTTGCTTGAAGCGCTATCGCAGCACGCCGGCGACGCTCTGCAACCATTGGCCTCGGACGCCGGACTGCACATCGCCGTGCAACTGCGCTGGCCGGTGCCGGCGAGCCAACTGGTCAAGGATGCCCAGGCGGTGAACATGCGTATCGAAGCGCTGGGCGATTACGCCATCGGCGACGCGCGGCCGAACGGCCTGGTGTTCGGCCTAGGCGGCATGCCGGCGACGCGTATGGACGAGGCTGCGCGTGTGCTGGCTCAGCTGCTTGAGGCGCATCGTCCGGGTTAGCACTGGTTCTCTCATTTCCGCGAAAACTGGATCTGTTTAAGGTCCAGCGACCGGCGGAACATGGCCCCGTCATTCCTGGGGCTTGTCGCCATGCGCTATCTGATCCTGCTTTGCCTGTTCCTGGCCTGCGCCTCGACGCATGCCTCCGAGTCCGGCCAATCGCGCGCGGAAGCGGCCGGCCGCAGCCTGGTCGGCCAGCCGGCCCCCCGCATGGTGGTGAAGACCATCGACGGCCAGACCATCGACCTGGGCGCGCTCTACGGCAAGAAAGCCGTCTATCTGAAGTTCTGGGCCACCTGGTGCGTGCCCTGCCGCGAGCAGATGCCGCATTTCGAACGCACCTACGAACAGGCCGGGCCGGACATGGCGGTGATCGCCATCGACGTCGGTTTCGATGACAGCGTCGAGGAAGTGCGCAAAGTGCAGAAGCAGCTGGGACTCGGCATGCCGATCGTGTTCGACGATGGTTCGCTGGGCGAAGCCTTCCGCCTGCGCGTGACGCCGCAGCACGTGGTGATCGGTCGCGACGGACGCATTGCCTACGTGGGCCACATGGCCGATGAAAAGCTCGATGCGGCGCTGGCGCAGGCACGCCGTCCATCGACTGCCAACGTCGCATCGGCCATCGCGCCCAAGGACGAGCCGCATTACGACGTCGGCGATCGCGTGCCCGCCTTCGACCTGCATACGCTCGATGGAAAATTCCTGCCGGCGTTCGAAGCGGCACGACCGACGGTGCTGCTATTCCTGTCGCCCTGGTGCGAGTCGTATCTGGCCAAGAGCCGGCCCGCCATCGCACAGAGTTGCCGAAGCGCTCGTGAGCGCGCCGACGTGCTGGCCCGCGACAGCCATGCACGCTGGCTCGGCATCGCTTCGGGTCTGTGGGCCAGCCATGACGAACTCGCCGACTACCAGCGCGAACACCACATCGACATGCCGCTGGCGTTGGACGACTCAGGCGCCCTGTTCCGCCGCTTCCGCGTGATGCATGTGCCCACGCTGATCGTGCTGGATGCACAGGGCAAAGTGATTCGCCGTACGGAAGAGGTGGATGCCGCGCTGCCGCCATCGGCCGCGGTCACGAGGCGCTGATCATGCGGACGACTCTTCTTCTCACCGCACTGTTAATGCTCGCTGCCGTCGGACCCGCCAAGGCGACGCAGGACGATACCCTGCTGACGGCAGCGCTGACGCAGGCACCCGGCCGGGCACTGGAAGCGTTGCAAGTTAGCTACGCCCCGGGCGAAGCATCCAAGCCCCACTCGCATGACCGCGATGCTTATGTGTATGTCTTGAACGGCGAGGTGCGCAGCCAGGTGGAAGGGCAGGCGCTACGCGTTTACGCGGCGGGCGAAAACTGGTTCGAGCCTGCGGGGGCGCGGCACCTGGTCAGCGCCAATGCCAGCAACACGGTGCCTGCCACCATCCTGGTGGTGTTCGTCGGCAAGCCGCGCGCATCGCACAAATAGTCAGCGAATCGCGCGGTAGCGTTCGAGCGCGTCGCCAAGCTGCTCCCGCAGCGGTGCCAGATACGGCGCGTAATGCGTCCACTGATCGATGCCGTCGCGGAAGATCGGCTGGCGCACCTGCTCCGAGCTTGCCGTGCGCACGCTGCGCCGCGTTTCATGGAACGCCAGGCATGCGGGATCGAACGGCAGGCCACAGAAATCCAGGATGCGCCGCACGTTGCCTTCCAGATCGTCCACCACGTCTTCGTGATGAACGCGCAGCACGCGGCCGGGCAGCACGCGGTCCCAGTGTTCCATCACATCGAGGTAGGTGCGGTAATAGCGCGCGATGTCCTCGATGCTGTAAGTAAACTCCTGGCCCGTGGCGAACAGCTGCTTGAGGTTGCTGAAGCAGCAGGCCATCGGCTCGCGCCGCGCATCGATGATCTTCGCATTGGGAAACATCAGGTGGGTCAGGCCAAGGTGCCGGAAGTTGTTGGGCATCTTGTCGATGAAATACGGCGCCGCGCCGCGATAGCTACGCGTATCGCGCAGGTAAGCCTCGCCGATACTGCGAAACTGCTCCATCGGCATCTGCGCCAGGATGCCCGGATAGCGCGGATCGTCGAGGTCGGGCTCGCGGCCTTGCAGCTCCAGCACGATGCGCGGGATATCCGCCAGTTCCTGCGTGCCGTCCACCAGCGGATGCGAGGCGAGGATTTGCTCCAGCAGCGTGGAGCCCGAGCGCGGCAGGCCCACGATGAAGATGGGATCGGCGCTGAGGTCCCCCGCACCGCTGCGTTCGGCGAAGAACTCGCGCGTGCACACCTCGATCTGCCGGCACGTATTGGTTTCGATGATCTCGGGCCGGTAGCGGCTTTCCGATCGCTTGAGCGCGTTGCCGGTAGCGTAGTGCTGCCAGGAGGCGGCGAAATCGCCGCGGTCTTCGAATGCCTTGCCGAGCGCAAAGTTCAGGTGATAACCGTCCACCAGCGATGTCGACGGCATTGCTACCTGCGCGAGCATGCCGTCGATTTCACCGTCGGTGAAACGGTAGGTCTTGAGGTTCGCCATGCTCCAGTAGGCGTCCCCGAAGTCGGGCCGCGCGGCGATGGCGGCGCGGTAGGCGTCGATGGCTTCGGCCTGGCGTCCCTGGGTCTTCAGCGAGTGGGCGAGCGACAGATGCAGGTCTGCCGCCTCGGGCACGATTTGCAGGAGTTCGCGATACAGCCCGATGGCGCGATCGTGTTCGCCCAGGCCGACGTTGGCACTGGCATGCAGCGCGCGGTAGTCGAGGTGGTCCGGGTCGATGGCAAGAAGCTGCTCCATCTGCGCGCAAGCCTCCTTGTACCGATGCCGCTCGAACAGCACCTTGGCGTAATCGAAGCGTGCGGCGTGGTGATCGGGCGCAAGATGCAGTACGGCTTCCAGCAGGAGGTCCGCGTCGTCCAGCACATCGCGCGCCACGGCAACACGTGCGAGCAAGCGCATACCTTCGACATCGTCGCCTACGCGCTGCAAATGGCCGCGAATGGCCAGCTCGGCCTGTACCAGCTCACCATCGGAAAACAGGCTGGTGGCGTGCACCACTTCGGGAGCGAGGTGCTTGAGCGTCGCCACATGATCGGCGGCCAGCTGCGCATTCGCATGGTCACCGGTCATGCGGTAGAGGCCCTCGAGCAGATTCCAGCTCGAGGGCAGGGCAGGGTTGATATTGACCGCGCGCAGCAGGGCATCGATCGCCTGCGTCGCATCGCGTCGTACGACATGGCAGTGGCCGCGCTCTTCGTGCAGCCGACTGAAGGCGGGATGGTGTTGCTCGAGCACGAGCAGGGTCTGCAGGGCGTCGTCGACCTGTCCCAGGTGGCGTTGGCTGCGGGCGAGCAGATACATCACGTCGCGGTTTTCCGGCAGCTCGCGCGCCAAGCCCAGGGCCAGCTGCAAGGCTTGCGGATGCTGTCCCCCTTTCTGCAGCTGGCGCAGCTGCGCTACCTGCTGTTCGACGGACATCGTGATCGGATCGGTGAGCGCTGCATTCATGCCGGGCCTGCGAAAAGAGTGGGGTGGGCTTGCGCCCACCCCATGCTAACGACGCATTCGCGACGGGCAGATGTCAGAACTTGTAGCCGAACTTGACGCCGACCACGCGTGGGCGCAGCGGCACTTCCGACTTGATGAACTGCGCCGACGAGGTGAACACGCTGGCGTGGCTGTTGCTCAGGTTGCTGCCGTAGAGCGACAAGTCCCAGGCGTCCTTGGCGATGCCCAGCGAGGCGTCGTAGGTGGTATAGCCTTCCTGCAGGTAGCGCAGGTCCACCGTGGTCGGGTAGATCACACCTTCGCCGCTGGGGTAGGTCGCCGGCTGGTTGTACATCGAGCCCATATGGCTGGCGCCCGCCATGACGAACGCCTTGTAGCCGCCGTTGAAGGACCAGTCGTAGCGGGCGCGCAGGTTGAACTGCGAGCGCGGCGAAAAGGCCGGTTCGCTGCCCTCTTGGCCGAACGGGTTGGCGAACGGCTGCAGGCCCTGGCCGGCGATGATCACCTCGGTGATGCACGCGCCGTAGGCCGGTGTATTGGGAATATTGCCCACCAGGCACGGCGACGTGGTCTGCTTGGAGCGGTTGAACGAACCCGAACCCATCAGCGAGAAGCCGTCGGTAATGCGGGCGTCGAACTGCAGCTCGGCGCCGTCGACCTTGTAGTTGGGACCGTTGACGCCGAACGTGGTGTTGCCCAGCACCAGTGGATTGAAGAACTGCATCTGCACGTTGTTCCACTGCATGTGGTACAGCGAGCCATTGAGCAGCAGGTGGTTGTCGAAGAATTCCGTCTTGAAGCCGATCTCGTTGTTGGTCAGCGAGTCGGGCGCGTAGCTGAGCGGCTTCTTGTACTGCGCGCCGTCCGGGCCGACAGCGACGCCCTTGGTGGTGCGGTTGTAGGCGCCGGGACGGAAGCCCTGCGAGAAGGTGTAGTAGACCATCGCATCGGGCGAGATATGCCACACCAGGTTCGCGCGGCTCTTGAAGCCGTGATACGAACCGTTGAGACCTTCCGCCGTCATGTTGGTGGCGTCGCCGCCCGTGCACTGCCCATTGGGCACGTTCACGCAGTTGGAACCGGTACCGTACTGCGAGCCACGCTGGTATTCGGAGTAGTGGTAGTAACGCGTGCCGGCCGTGGCGGTAAGCACTTCGGGAATGATGTCGTACGACAGCGAACCGAACGCCGCCACCTGGCGGTAACCGCGCTGCTCGTCTTCGCCGAACGCGGTGCTGTCGCTGCGCTGGCCCGGATCCATCTGCGCCGTGCCGGGATACGGCACCACGTTCGCCACGCACGGCGCACCGCCGGCAAGCGCGTTGGAAAGATTGACCGGCGTGCACGACGGGATCGTCTTGTAGTTGAAGTTCATGTCGTCGAGGATCTTGAAGTCCTCGAAGTACAGGCCGCCGATGGCGCGCAGGCGGCCGTCTTCCGGCGTGCTGAAGCGCAGCTCGTGGCTCTGGTGCGTGCTCTTGACCTGGTCGTTCCAGTAGCCGATCGGCGAGTAGCAACGCGGCGTAGTGCCAGCGCCAAGACCCGTGCCGCCGGTGCAGCTGTAGTACCAGCCGCCCACGGCGCGCGCGTAGTTGGTGTAATCCTGCTGTTCGCTGATGTGGCGGTCGGTGTAGCCACCGGTATAGACGACGGAGAGATCGCCGATCTTGCCGTTCACCGTCCATGCCGTGTTGGAGTAGCGGTCCTTGTCCCACGCCGGTACGAACACGCTGGTCTGCAGGGGTTGCAGCTGCTGGCCATCCGAACTGATCGGATAGGTCGAGGACTGGCCTTCCGCATCCATCTCCTGGTAGCTCTGCGCGATCAGCACGTCCCAGTCGTCGTTGATCTTGTAGAGGCCGGACACGCGCCCGCCCTGATAATCGACCGGGTTCCAATCCTTCCTGGCCACCGCGTTGTTGTTGGCGACCGGGCTGCCCGGCACGGTGCAATAGCCGGTGCTGCTGGGCAGGCCGTTCGGGCACAGGCCACCGGTGGGCTTGATGTTGGCGTAGAAGTTGCCGCCGTCGCTGTTGTTGCGCGTGAACGTGCTCGGCACGTTGTCGATGTAGCCGCCGCGGTGGTCGTTGTAGATCACGCCGCGCAGCGCGAAGGTGCCGGGGATGATCGGCAGGTTCAACACCGCGCTGGCCGAGTTGTTCGGACCGCCACCGGCGGTGACGCCCGTGCTGGCCTCCACGTTGCCGCTGACCTTGGTGAGGTTGGGCTTGTTGGTGATGTAACGCACCGCACCCGCCTGCGCGCCGCCGCCGAACAGCGTGCCCTGCGGACCTTCCAGCACTTCGACGCGTTCCATGTCGACCATGTAGATGTCGAGGTTGCGCGCGGGGAATTGCATCGACTGGTCGTCGAGATACACCGCCACGTTCGGGAAGGGCGCGATCGATGCGCTCGACTGATTGCCGAGGAAGCCGGTGGTCAGTCCACGCATGTAGATGTTGCCCTGGCCCGGGCCGTTCTCGGCGAAGGTGACATTGGGCAGGTACTTGATGATGTCGTCGAACGTGCTGACGTTGAGCTGCTGCAGCGTCGTTCCGGTGAACGCCTGCATGGTGATCGGCACGTCCTGCATGTCTTCGTTGGCATGCTGCGCGGTGACCGTGATGGCGCCCAGCGTGGACACCGAAGAATTCTGCGCCGCCGGCGCAGGTCCTGCCGGCGCCGCATCGTCGGCATAGGACACGCGAGTAACCGCAAGCGCGGCAAGCACCGCGCAAGTGATGGCATTGATCTTCAAGACGCACTCCCCGAGGTTTGATGTCGCCGATCAGCGTCGGCAGGCTTATGGCTGCTCGGGCCGGCAGGCTAGGGAGAGGCGATGAAATGCCCGTGACTCGGACTAGGCAACGAACGGCTGCTGTCTATGCTTTCGAATGGACGGCTATCGGCCGCGGCTTCCTTGCGCCGCTCGAAGCGTGACGACCGTCACAGCCGCTGCCTGCCGGCCACCCACGCCGAGTGCACCACCGGCTCGTCCCTGTGCATGCGTACGCGCAGCAGGTCGGCACGCAAGCCTTCGGCGAGACGGCCCCGGTCATCGAAAGCCAGCGCGGCCGCGGGCGTCGTGGTGACCGTGGCGATGGCGTCGGGCAAGGCCCATCCCGCCTGCTGGTGCAGGATGAAGGCCCCGGGAAGCAGGCTGGTTGGCATGTAGTCGGACGAAAGGACGTCCAGACATCCCGCCCGCGCCAGCGTCATGGCGGCGACATTGCCGGCATGCGAGCCGCCACGCACCAGGTTGCTGGCGCCCGCGACCACGGTGAGGCCGTGGTCGCGGGCGGCCCGTGCCGCCGTCAATGTCGTGGGAAACTCGCTGATTCGCGCACCGATCAGCACGGCTTCCTCGACGTGTGCCATGTCGGTGTCGTCGTGGCTGGCGACCAGTACGCCGTGGCGGCGTGCCAGCATCATCACGCCGGCCAGCTGCAGGTTGCGGTGGAGGCTCTGCTGCTGGCGGCGCTGTTCGAGAACGGCGGTGAATTCCTCGTCGCTCCAGGTGATGCCGCTGCGGCTGTAGTACGTGCGGTATTGGCGCACGTCGTGATACTGACGCTGGCCGGGCGTGTGATCCATCAACGACAGCAATCGCAAATCCTTGCGCTCCACCAGCGGCGCGGCGAGTTCAAGCAGGCCAGGCCAGCTCAGTTCGCAGCGCAGGTGAAGGTAGTGCTCGCAACGCAGCAGGTGGTGACTGCGCGTTTCATCGAGCGCGGCAAGTGCGCGGTGCAGCGTGTCGATGCGGCCGCCGTCCTCCTCCAGATCGCCCAACGACATCGCGTCCAATACGGTGGTGATGCCGGCGGCCACCAATTGGGCATCGTGCGCCAGCATGGCCGGCAGGGCGGGCCACGCCGCGCCGGCGCGTGGCAGCAAGTGCTTCTCGAGGTTGTCGGTATGCAGTTCGATCAGGCCGGGCAACAGGAAGTCGCCCTGGAAATCGATGGCGTCCGGCGGGCACTCCTCGCCGGCCCGGATCTGTTTGATGCGTTTGCCTTCAATCACCGCGCCACCGACGAACACCCGGTCTGGCAGCACCAGGCGTGCGCGTGCAATGCGCCATGGGCGGCCTTGCCGCGATGTCATGTCTGCGAAAACTGGGCCGTCCATACTTCCCGTCTGGTCTCAATCGCCACCCATGCAGTCTGTGTCGGGAACATGCAGGAATGATGGCAAACCTCTTCGAGCCGCTCGATCGGTCGTGCGATGTGCCCGTTTGGCGCCAGATCGAACAGCAGGTGCTGCAACAGATCCGCAACGGCGAACTTCGCGGTGGCGCCAAGCTTCCCTCGGCGCTGGAACTGGCGCGGCGCCTCAACGTGAACCGGCACACGGTTCGCCGGGCACTCGATTCGCTCGAGCAGCGCGGCGCCATTCTTGCGGACCCGAATCGCGGCCTGCGCGTGCGCGAGGAGTGCTACGACTATCCGATCGGCCGGCGCACCAGCTTCAGCCGCAACATGCACAACCTCAACGTCAGCTCGGGCAACAAGGTGTTGGGCACGGCGCTGGTGATGCCGCCGCAGCGCGTGGCCGAGTCGCTGGCCCTGGCGCGCGGCGAACGCGCGTGGTGGATCGAGTCCTCGGCGCATGCGGAAGGCCGCGTGCTCGATCATGGTCAGGCATGGTTCCCGGCAGCACGTTTTCCAAAGCTGGGCGACGTATTCCAGCGCACCGGCTCGGTCAGCCTCACGCTGGCGGAGTTCGGCATTGCCGATTATTTCCGCAGCTACACGCGCGTGACCGCGCGCCTGGCTGGAACGTCCACCGCACGTGTGCTGGAACAATCGCCCGAGCTGCCGGTACTGGTGGTGGAATCGCTCAACGTCGACGACAAGAACCAGCCCGTGCAATACGGGCTGACCTGTTTCGCGGCGGAACGCGTGCAGCTGGTGATGTCCACCGCCGAGCGCTGAAGATCAGCGCGCCTCGGCCGGTGCGGGTCCAACCTGCTCGGCGCGCAAGCGCCCGCTGACCACTTCCTCGGCCAGGCCGAACGACAGCGTCATACCCAGACCGCCGCCGCCCACGCCGTTGACGATGGTGACGCCCGGCTCCGCCTCGACCACCAGCTCGCTGCGCTGCCCGTCGGTGAGCTTGGCGTAGCTGCCGTTCCAGCTCTGCTTCACCTGCCAGCTCGGCAGAACCAGCACGCTGCGCAGATAGTCGACGATCTTCTGGTTGATGGCGCTTTCGTCGAACGGTTCGTACGTATGCCCGTATTCGTGCGAGTCGCCCACGGTGATCTCGCCCAGCCCGTTCTGCGCCGCCATGACGTGGATACCGAGCGCCAGCAAGTCGGCGTACTGATCGCTGAGGCGCTCGCGCAGGCGGTCAATGCTGGGCGTGGCATGGAAGCCGCTGTAGTGCGCCATGGTGAGGCCGCCGCACACGACCGGGCCCAGCTTGAACGGCACCGGCTGGGCTTCCAGCCGCAGCATCTGCAGCTTGCACTTGGTGATGGCGAGACGTTCGAACAATTCCGGATACAGGGTTTCGAAATCCGTGCCGCTGGCGACATAGATCACGTCGGCGGTGTAGCGTCGATGACCGCTCCACACGTAAGGATGCTCGATACGGGTAATCGCCTGTCGCCAGTGGAACTCGACGCCGTAACGCTCCGCCAGCCACGCAGGCATTTTGCGGATGGCTTCGCGCGGATCGACCACCATCTCATCGGTGCTCAGCAGTGCGCCACGCAAGTCCGCGGCCACGACGCCTGGCGCTTGCTCGCGTACCTGCGCAGCGGTGAGCATGCGGCAGGGACGCAGACCTTCGTTCATCGCCACGTACTCGTTCATCACCGCCCACTCGTCCTCGTGGAACGCGGCGATCAGGCTGCCGCTCGGCGCCTGCCAGGTGTCGGTGGTCTCGCAGAATTCGCGCCAGATCTCACGCGAACGCAAGGCGCGCGCATACAGCGGTCCGTTCGGCACGCCGATCGGCCAGATCGTGCCGAAGTTGCGCACCGAGGCGCCCACCGCGCGCTCATGGCGATCGAACACGGTGACGCGGTAGCCGGCTTCCGCCAGGGCCCGCGCCATGGACAACCCGACGATGCCTGCACCGATCACGATCGCGGTGCGTGTTTCCGACTTGCTCATAAACGGCTGCTTTCCATCTCAAGAGGTGACAACGATGCCGCTGCATGCCCGCTCTGTTGGCCATGCCGCCAGAACCAGCGCGCCGCCAGCGCGGTAAGCACGAGTCCCAGCGCACTGCTTGCCAGCACCGCGCGTTCGAAGAACTGGGTCCAGTTGAGCTGCAAGGCGAGCAACTGGCGGACCAGCAACACCGTCACGCTGCCCATGTAACCGGAGGCGTCGGCGATATACATCACGAACGAGGCCGTGCCACTGATGCGAAAGGTGGCCATCAGCCGCTCGAAGAACATGCCGTTGAGCGGGATGTAGCCGAGATAAAGACCAAAGCCCACCAGGGTCATCCACAACAGCGGCGGCAGCTCGCCGTGCGCGAACAGCAGCGTGCTGATGCCCGCGCAACACAAGCCGCCGCCGATCAACACGTGGTTGAGCATGAAGGCCCGCATGTTGTCCCGTACCAGCGTCAGCGACGCGGTGAGCATCAACACGCCAATGCCGATCGGCGTATCCACTTCACCGAACACGATGGCGCTGCGGCCATAGCCCAGGTCGCGGAAGATCTCGGTGTCGAAGTTCTCGCGGAAATCGCGCAGCACGGTGAGCAGCACATAGAGCGGCACGATCAGCAGCAATCCCGGCAGAAAGCGGCGCACGAAGGCATGCCGTGCCTCGCGATCCATGCGTCCACGCGGCGCGCGCGCGGCGACGTCCTCGGCGCTGGGCGGCGGCAGGCGCGTAAGCACATGCAGCGACAGCAGCAACGGCGGGATGAACGCCAGGCCGGTGAGAAACGGCATCCAGTGCTCGCTCACACCCGCCAGCAACATCGCCTTGCCCACGCCTTTGACCACGCCAGAAGCGAAAATGAAGCTGGAGGCGAGGATGGCGCCCATCAGTTCCGTCGCCTGCCGGCCCTCGATGTAGCCGAACACCAGGCCCCATACCATGCCCAGCGGCAGGCCGTTGAGAAACAGGAACACGATGCCCGGTACGGGCGGCGCCAGCGCAAAGCCCAATAGCGCGAGCCACGACAGGCCGACCAATGCGAGAATCGACACGGCGCGGCGCGAAGTCTGCCACTCGGGCACCAGTCGAATGCCCCACACCTTGCTGAGTGCGTAGCCCATCACCTGGGCGCTCACCAGCCAGATCTTGTAGTCGACGCCCAGCCAGCTCATGCCCTCGTAGCTGCCTGCGCTGAACGGTTTGCGGAAGGCATACATGCACGAGTACGTGCAGAACGCCGCAAAGCCGGCGACCAGCGGCAGCATCGAGGAAGACCAGGGCGACCACGTTCCGCGCGGAGGAGGCGAGCGCGTGGCGTGCGTCACGCGGGGTTCGGCCGGCCGATACGAGCGAGCAATGCGGGCAGCTCATCGAGCCTGTCGAGCACCGCGTCGGGGTGGTGAACCAGCAGCTCGTCGCGGTGATAGGCGCCCGTCGTCACCGCCACCACCAGGCCGCATCCGGCCGCGCGACCTTCGCGGATATCCACTTCGGTATCGCCGATCTTGATGACACGCGTGGCGTCGCCCACGCCGCAAGCCGCCATCAATGCGCGGATCATGTCAGGCGCAGGACGACCCTGGGCGACGCGATCCGCCGAGATCGCGGCATCGATCAGGCCGCGCTGGCGCCAGCCGAAGCGTTCGATCAGGCATTCGGCGATGTCCTGCGAGAACGCCGTGTTGAGCCCGATCCGGACGCCCCGCTGCCGCAACCAGGCGAACACCTCTCCCGCGCCGGCCATCGGTCGCACGGCGTCGTGCGTCCGATAGCAATCGAGCATGCGCTGCACGAAATCCGCATGCACGAGTGCCACCTGCGAGTCGTCCGCCGACAGGTCGTGCGCCACCAGCATGCTGCGGATGGCGGCCGGCTTGGTGTAACCCATCAGGGCTCGCAGATCCGCCAGCGAGGCATGGCAGCCAGCCTGCGTCAGCGCGTCCTGCAGCGCCTGCGCCACCAGGTCCGGATCGTAGACCGTGGTGCCGGCCATATCGAAAACCGCCAGTTCGAACGTCATGTCGCCTCCCGTGATGGAGACGCATGCTGGCGAGCGGCGATGGCGCGCCCATGACGCTGGCATCGACAGTGGCTGCCGACTGTCTAGTCAATGCGGCGCAACGGGACTCGCGTCACGCGCGGCGCGGAACATCAGCCTGGGTTACGCACCCAGTCAAGGTAAGGGCCATGACCCTCGGTCACCGGTACCGCGATCAGTTCCGGCAATTCATAGGGATGCAGGCTGAGCAGACGCTCCTTGAGCGCGGCGAACTGAGCGACCGTGGTCTTGATCAGCAGCAGTTCCTCGTGGTCGGTGACCACCTTGTCCTGCCAGCGATAGGTGGAGGCGATGGCGGGAATGCGGTTCACGCAGGCCGCCAGCCGTTCGCCCACCAGGGCCTCGGCCAGCTTCTGCGCGCTGGCGACATCGGGGCAGGTGCAGTAGCAAAGCAGCACGGTATCGGACATCACGACCTCGACATCAGTCCGTAGTGGGCGAATTTTTCCAGCACGGCGGTTACTTCGTCGTCGGTGAGCAGCACCGGCGTGCCCACCTGTCGGGCCAGCGCGTACTGCCGCGCGAGGTTCTCCACTTCCACGGCCCGCCACATCGCCTGGGCCAGCGAGCTGCCCAGCGCGATCATGCCGTGATTGGCCATCAGGCAGGCCAGCCGATCCTCCAGCGCCGTCACGACGGCATCGGACAGCGCCTGCGTGCCATAGGTGTGGTACGCGGCGCAGCGGACCGAATCCCCGCCGCCCACCGCGATCATGTAATGCGCGGGTGGAATGTCCTGGCGGCACATGGCCAGTGCGGTGGCGTAGGGCGGGTGCACGTGGACGATGGCCTGGGCGTCGGGCCGGGCCAGGTAGATATCCCGGTGGAAGCGCCACTCGCTGGAGGGTCGTTGACCGGCCGGCCAGTGCCCGTCGCGATCCACCACCACCACGCCTTCGGGGGCGATGTCCTCATAGGGCGTGCCGCTGGGCGTGATCAGGAAACCCTCACCGCAGCGGGCACTTAGGTTGCCGGAGGTGCCCTGGCTGAGGCCGGAAACGGCCAGCTTGGCTCCCTGGGCCACCAGTTCCCGACGTAGTGTCAGCTCATCACTCACAGGTGGTCCTCGTGGGGGCAGGCCGGCATGGTCGGCCGTCATGGCGGCTCTGTCGATAGCACGGAAAGAGGACTTTTCGTCCCGCCGTGCCTTGAAAGGCCTCCGCGGTTCCCCCATTGGAAGACTCAGCCATCGGACGGGCGCCTCTTGCTTTGCAGGGGGCAATTTGCGTCGTTAGAATTGGCACTCACCTCCGGGGAGTGCTAGCAAGCGCCACCCAGGCGCCGCTCCGGGGTCCCGAATCTTGTTCAACCATCCAAACGAAGCTGGAGCCCAACCATGAGCAAACTGCGTCCGCTGCACGATCGCGTCATCGTCAAGCGCCTCGAAGAAGAGCGCGTCTCCGCTGGCGGTATCGTCATTCCCGACAGCGCCACCGAGAAGCCGACCCGCGGCAAGGTCATCGCTGCCGGCACCGGCCGCATCCTGGAAGACGGCAAGGTCCGCCCGATGTCCGTCAACGAAGGCGACACCGTGCTGTTCGGCAAGTACGCCGGCCAGGAAATCAAGATTGACGGCGAAGAGCTGGTCTTCCTCAAGGAAGACGACATCGTTGCGGTGATCGAAGGCTAAGCGCCTCTCCCGCACCTCTTCCCACCTACTCAACGCATTTGAAGGAACTACAAAATGGCAGCTAAAGAAGTCCGCTTCGGCGAAGACGTCCGCGCACGCATGCTCAAGGGTGTGAACACCCTGGCCAACGCCGTGAAGGTCACCCTGGGTCCGAAGGGCCGCAACGTGGTGATCGAGAAGAGCTTCGGCGCACCGACCGTGACCAAGGACGGCGTCTCCGTCGCCAAGGAAATCGAACTGGCCGACAAGTACGAGAACATCGGCGCGCAGATCGTCAAGGAAGCCGCTTCCAAGACCTCCGACGTCGCCGGCGACGGCACCACCACCGCCACCGTGCTGGCCCAGGCGTTCATCCAGGAAGGCCTCAAGGCCGTCGCTGCCGGCATGAACCCGATGGATCTCAAGCGCGGTATCGACCAGGCCGTCAACGCCGCCGTGGCCGAGCTGAAGAAGCTCTCCAACCCGACCGCCGACGACAAGGCGATTGCCCAGGTCGGCACGATCTCCGCCAACTCCGACGCCAACATCGGCGACATCATCGCCACCGCGATGAAGAAGGTCGGCAAGGAAGGCGTGATCACGGTCGAGGAAGGCTCGGGTCTCGAGAACGAGCTCGACGTCGTCGAAGGCATGCAGTTCGATCGCGGCTACCTGTCGCCGTACTTCATCAACAACCAGCAGTCGCAGCAGGTTGAACTGGACGACCCGTTCATCCTGATCCACGACAAGAAGGTCTCCAACGTCCGTGAGCTGCTGCCGGTGCTGGAAGCCGTTGCCAAGGCTGGCAAGCCGCTGCTGATCGTGGCCGAGGAAGTGGAAGGCGAAGCCCTCGCCACCCTCGTGGTCAACACCATCCGTGGCATCGTCAAGGTTGCCGCCGTGAAGGCGCCGGGCTTCGGCGACCGTCGCAAGGCCATCCTGGAAGACATCGCCATCCTCACCAATGGCGTGGTGATCTCCGAGGAAGTGGGTCTGGCCCTCGAGAAGGCCACCATCACCGACCTGGGCCGCGCCAAGCGCGTGGTGATCACCAAGGAAAACACCACCATCATCGACGGCGCCGGCGAAGCTGAGCGCATCCAGTCGCGCATCGGCCAGATCAAGGCGCAGATCGAAGAGACCTCTTCGGACTACGACCGCGAGAAGCTGCAGGAGCGCGTGGCCAAGCTGGCTGGCGGCGTGGCCGTCATCAAGGTTGGCGCGGCTACCGAAGTCGAGATGAAGGAAAAGAAGGCCCGCGTCGAAGACGCCCTGCACGCTACGCGCGCAGCCGTCGAAGAAGGCGTGGTCCCGGGCGGCGGCGTCGCGCTGATCCGTTCGCTGAAGGCGCTGGAAGGCCTGAAGGGCAACAACACCGACCAGGACCTGGGCATCGCCATCACCCGTCGTGCGCTGGAAGCCCCGCTGCGCGCCATCGTCTCCAACGCTGGTGACGAGCCGTCCGTCGTCCTGAACAAGGTGAAGGAAGGCAACGGCAACTTCGGTTACAACGCGGCCAACGGCGAGTTCGGCGACATGATCGCGTTCGGCATCCTGGACCCGACCAAGGTCACCCGTTCGGCCCTGCAGTTCGCCGCCTCGGTGGCTGGCTCGATCATCACGACCGAAGCGGCCGTGACCGAAGTGCCGAAGAAGGAAGAAGGCCATTCGCACGGTGCGCCGGGCGGCATGGGCGGCATGGGTGGCATGGACTTCTAAGTCCCCGCCTCCAGGCATCGCAACAAAAGAAAACCCCGCCTTGTGCGGGGTTTTTCTTTTGGATGGAAAAAAATTTCAAAAAAGTGGCGCCAGCCATTTCCGTTTTGCTGGGCCCGGCCGTCTTAGCTCCTGTCACAGTCACCATGTGGGTCGGGGAGCCTTGAACGAACGGAATCTTCAGCCTGGGGAGGAACCCCTGGACGCCGACCTGGTGTTCGCTGCTAGCGGCTGCGCTTACGCGGCGCAACGCTCCCTGGAGCGCGAACTTCAGTGGGCGGGGCTACCCGAGCCACGGGTGATTGGACCCAAGGAGCCTGCGGCCAAGGATGGCCACCCTGCTTGGTCGATGTGGTGGCGCTCGTTGCGTCAGCGCACCGACTGGAACGGATCTCCCGCCCAGCGCGCGCTGGCAGCGGCCAAATACCTGCTGCGCGCGGCCTCCATGCCGCTGATGCACGGCTGGTTCCTCGTCTTCCTGGCGTCGCACCCGCTATTGCGGGGCTTGGTACGGCGCGACCCGCGGTTGCAGGAACGCCATCTGCACCGCTTCGTGAACCGGCAATGGCATCGCATCGATCGCGTGCTGGCACTGCAGGCGCACTATCGGTTGTTGCTGGAGCGCTGGTCGGCGGATCTGTTCGAGGCGGTGTATGTGCGCGGTCGCGCCACGCTCGGTTCGTTGCAGCTGAAGGACGGCAGCGAGGTGCGGCTGCACCTGCGCCCGCCCGCACCGATGAGCTGCGAGGGCGAGCTCACCCTCGAATTGACCGATGCGCAGGACCACACGCTCTATCGTCTGATCATGACCCTGATCGACAACGACACGCTGGCCATTGGCTGCATCCAGGGTCCGACCGGTATCCGCGCCCGCGAATCCGTGCGCGAACTGACGCGCAACATGCACGGCATGCGCCCCAAGCAGCTGATGCTGGTGCTGGCCTATGCATTCGCGGGCCAGTGCGGCCTGCGCCGGCTCCTTGCGGTAGGCAACGGCGCGCATCCGCTCCAGGGCCGCACGCAGATGTTCTCCGACTACGATGGCTACTGGCTGGAGCAGGGCGGCACGCCCGAGGTGGGCGGCTGGTTCCTGATGCCGGCCACCTTGCATCACCGCACGGAGGCAGAATGGGAAAGCAAGCGGCGCGCTTTGTTCAGGCGCCGAGCGGAGCTGCGCTGGGAAGCGGTGAAGCTATTGAACAACGCATTGCGCCCGGTACCGTGGTGGCGCGATGCGATGGAAGCCACGGCAAGCATGGAATCCCTGCCGACGCCTCCCGACGTAACCAGGGCCGCCTAGTGCACAAACCAGCCAACACGTCCGCCGACGCGGCCGTGAATCTCGATCCGGCGTTCGCGATGCGCATCGCGGACCTGTTTCGCGACCACAACCGAGCGCTCGTGGCGTTTCTGCAGTGCCGTCTTCATTCGATCTCGGACGCCCAGGAAGTCGCGCAGGAGGCGTATGTGCGACTCGTGACCATGGAGAGGCCCGAGCAAGTGGATTCGTTGCGCGCGTACCTGTTCCGCATCGCCTCGAACCTGGCCGTGGACCGGCTGCGCGCGCGCCAGGTGCGCGCCGACCATCCGCTGCTTGCGCCCGACGAGGACTTGCACCTGGCCCCGATCCCCGAGCGCCATGTGCAGGCTACCGGGCAATTGCAGGAACTATACAAGGCGTTGCGCGAACTGCCGGCCAAGACCGCGCACGCGTTCGTCATGCACGTCATCGATGGCCGCGAGATCAGTGCGATCGCGCGGGCCATGAAAATCAGCGAGCGCATGGTGCGCTATCACGTCGCCCACGCCCTGGCGCATTGCCGGGCGCGGGTGGACGAACCGGAGATGCCATGATGGCCAATACATCCCAAGACCAAGCCCTGCGTGTCGCCGCCGACTGGTGGGTGCGACTGCGCGACCCCGCTGCGACGGAACGGACCACCGAGCAGTGGCTTGCCTGGACCGACGAAGACGCCGGGCACCTCGTTGCCTTCGAGCGCGTGACCGAGCTGGCCTCGCGCCTGCAACTGCTCGGCGAAGTCTCGCGCGAACGACTGCTGGCGGAATTTGCCCCCGTGACGCCGGCGCCACGCCGCTGGTGGGTGTCGGCCGCTGCCGCCGCCGCGCTGCTGCTGGCCGTCGGCGGCTATGTGGGCTGGTACGCCATGCAAGGCGCCGCCAGCTCGCAGACCTATGCCAGTGCCGTCGCCGCGCAACGCAGCATCTCGCTGGAAGACGGCACCCGCGTGACACTGGGCGGTGCCACGCAGTTGAGCACCCGCTTCAGCCACGGACGCCGCCTGGTGGAGCTCACCGAGGGAGAGGCTTATTTCGAAGTCGTGCACGATGCCGGCCGACCGTTCGAAGTGCGCGCGGGCGACGTGACCATCGAGGACATCGGCACCGCGTTCAACGTCCGCCGCACGGGCAAGTACGTCACCGTCGCCATGGCCGAGGGGCGGGTGCGGGTGGCCGACGCCAGCGGCGGCGCGCACAACAGCGTCGAGGCGGTGGCGGGGCAGTCGGTGGTTTACGACCCTGCGCGTGCAGCCATGAATCTGATCTCCAGCGATCCGGCCAGCGCCGCGGCGTGGCGTCAGGCGCGGCTGGAATTCGACAACGAGCCGCTATCAGTGGTGGTGGCCAATATCAACCGCTATCGCGCGCAGCCGCTGCAAATCGCCGACGCCGATCTGAAAGCGCTAACGTTTACCGGCACGGTCAAGACCGACGCCATCGACGACTGGCTGCACGCACTGCCGCAGGTGCTGCCCCTGCAAGTGAACGACAGCGGTGGACAGACCGTGCTGTCCGACGCGCGGCGCAAACCCGCACAGCATTGAGCGCCGGACAGCCCTCCGAAAGAAAGCATTCATGCCGGTGAAGTGAGCACACAATCGCCGCATCGCATGTCAAACTCGTGGTTTCGCTTGGCATGAAGCGGGGGCTATGAGGAAGCGTGCGAAGCTGCTGCTGTCGGGCAGCCTGTCGATGTCGGTTTGGCTGAGCATGCCGGGCATGGGCATGGCGGCTGCGTCGGCCATGCAGGAAACCTCGCGCATCGACTTCTCGATTCCCGCCCAGCCGCTCGCCACCGCCTTGATCGCCTTTGGCAAGCAGGCCAACGTGCAAGTGCTGACGGCGGGCTGCACCATCGCGCGCTTCCGCTCGCTCGGTGCGATCGGCAACCTGAGCGCGCCGGCCGCGTTGTCGAAATTGCTGGAAGGCACCGGGCTGGTCTACGAATTCACCGACCAGGGCACCGTGGTGGTGACCTTGCCCCAGCCGCCGGGCCAAGCCGGATCCTCCAAGCCACGCCCGGAAGCCAGGCAGCTGACGGCGGTCGAGGCCAACGCGTTGGCCGCGCGCGATATCGGCTTCAAGGCGTCGCTCACCAGCGTGGGCTCGCGCAACGACGCGGACCTGATCGACGTGCCGCAATCGGTGAGCGTGGTGACGCGCGAGCTGATGGATTCGCAGCAATCGTTGACCGTGGAAGACGCCGTGCGCAACGTGGCGGGCGTGGCCTTCGTGGAAGGCTCGGACGGCCTGCCGCTGTTCCAGATCCGCGGCTTCTACACCGGCAACGGCCTGATCGACGGCATGCCGAACAGCAACGCGGGCTCCGGCGATTTCCCGCCATTGATCGGCCTGGAACGCGTGGAAGTGATCAAGGGGCCGCAGTCCATCCTGGGCGACTCGACCGGCAACAGCTTCGGCGGCCTGGTCAACGTCACCACCAAGCAACCGCAAAGCGAGCCGGTACACGAAGTCAGCTACACGCTGGGACAGCAGGGCATGGTGCAGGCCGGGCTGGACATGGCCGGACCTTTGGGCCATGTGTCCGGCCTGACCTATCGACTGGTGATGTCGGGCGACTACGCCGATCGTACGCCGCAAGGCTATCGCAACCGTCGCAGCGGCTACCTGGCACCGTCGATCGGCTGGAGCAGTCCGAGCACGCAGCTGGTGGTGGGCGCGCAGCGCATCCTCAATCGCCTGCCGATGCCCGATCACGCGGTGCTGCTCGGCGACACGATGTCCACGGCCACGCCCTTCGGGCTGCTCACCGGCAACGAATACGACTACGCCAACTACCAGACCAACCGCCTCTACTACCTGCTCGACCAGCAGCTGGGCAACGCCTGGACCTGGCGCAGCCGCGGCCAGTACGTGGAACAAGAGAACGACCTGCAGAGCTGGACGCTGACCAACCCGACGCTGCTTGGCGATGTCTCGCCCTACGCGCAGGCCTATCGGTACAGCGATACGTACTACTCGCTGCAGAACGATTTCATCCGTGTGTTCGGCACCGGTCCGGTGACCCACACGGTAACGCTCGGCATGGACTACTCGCGTTCGCGCGTGGGCCACACCGACGACTTCTGGCATTCGTACAACAGCGGCGTCTACAACCTTTTCAGCGACGCCGCATTGCCACGCGTCTCCGAGGTGGTGCAGCCGGAAGATAACGTCCCGCTGTCGGGCACGCCGTGGTCGGTGGACAACGGCTTGTTCCTGCAGGATCAGCTGGCGCTGGGCGAACGCTGGGACATGCTGCTGGGCTTGCGCCGGTCCGCCTACGAAGTGTCGACCACCGACGCGCAGGGCAATCCGTGGACGCCCAAGCGCACCAAATGGGTGCCCAATGCCGGCGTCGTCTACAAGCTGACGCCCGACGTGGCGTTCTATGGCTTCACCAGCAACGGCTTCCAGCCGCTCTCGTATCTGGGCCAGAACGGTCGACCGCTGGTGCCGGCACTGTCGCGCCAGCTGGAGACGGGCGCCAAGTTCAACCTGTTCCACGAGCAGGCATGGCTGACCGTGTCGCTGTATCGCATCATGCTCGATCACAGTTACCTGTTCCTCGAAGCGATGCCCAACTTCGCCAGCTTCGGGCCGGGACAAACCAACCGTGGCGTGGAGATCGAATTCGCCGGTCGCGTGGCGCCGGGCTTCGATATCAGCAGCAGCTACACCAACGCACAGATCACCAACCACGATGGCACGCAGCCCACCGGTGCGCCGCGCCAGCGCTTCAACCTGTGGGCCAGCTACTGGTTCCAGGGCGCCTGCCTGCAGGGCTGGGGCATTGCCGGCGGCGTGCAGGCGCGTAGCCGATCGCTGGGACAGAGCGCCGACTACTCGACCTATTACCCATCACCGGGCCAGGCGGAAGTCGATGCCAACGTGTCCTATCGCACCGACCGCTGGCGCATGACGCTGGGCGTGAAGAATCTCTTCGGACGTGACCTTTACTCGGCCGACTTCAACGAAACCTTCGTGCCGCTGCGCACGCGCCGCAGCGTGATGTTGTCCGGCACCTACGACTTCTGACCGCGCCTGCGAAAAACCCCGGGAGTCGCCTCCCGGGGTTCGTTTTACGTGGTGCGCAGCGAGTTACTGCTGGGTGGCAGCCGGCACCGCTGCGTCGGTCTTGCTGGCGTCCGTGGCGGCGGCCTTGGCCTTGTGCGTGCTGTGCTTGGCCGCCTTGTGCGCGGTTTCGCCGGTCTTGCTGGCGGCCTGATCGGTAGCCTTGGCCGCGTCCTTCGCCGTCGCGCCCGTGGTGGTCGCACTGGCTTCGGTCTTGGTCGCCGCGGCGGCGTCCTGCGCAAACGCCGGAACGGTCAGGACGGAAGCGGCGGTGACGAGGAGAGCGGCGAGCATGGTCTTGCGCATCAGGTAAACCTCCAGTGTGGGGATGCCAGCGAAGGCGTTGCTTCGTGGCTGGAATCCACGCTAGAGGCACATCGCCATACCAAACCTGAACCGGGCGGGCTCCCTTTAGCGCGCAGACAGATCGATGAATCCACGTTATGAAGCATGCGCGAAATCGTTTTCGCAGTGCTTGAAAAACGCGCGAAACGGCGTCCGAGCTCAATTTCGTTTGGACGTCCATTCCAATCGCTGCGTTAGGATCCCGTTATTGATGGGTGCCCACCGGCTCGACGCCGCTCGGTACCAGCGGCGCGTCTTCCACGAAGCCGGCGGTTTGCAGTTCCACCTTGGGCAGCAGGGCATCGAGCTTGCCCTTCATGCGCAACAAGGCAACGTTCGCCATGTCATCGTCTTCCTGGTGCTCGGAATTGTCTTGCGCTTCGGGTGGCGCGCCCGGCGCACGCGTCAGCGAGGCGAGTTGCGGAGCGATCACCTGGGTGAGGGCGAAGTAGGCGTCGTCGCGCACGCCGGCCTGCTCCAGCAGTCGGCCCGGCAGCATCCATGAGGCCAGCGCTTCGTGCTTTGGCGATGCAGGGTTGCGCGGGTCCACCAGCAGCCAGGTGCCGGCCTGACTGAGCATGTCCTTGCCGTCGACGAAGCCGGTGGTGTTGTAGGTGTCGGTCAGCGCAGGCAGGTGATCGCCGTAGAACAGCAGCAGGGTTGGTCGCTCGCGATGGGCGAGCAGCCCGGCCAGCCGGCCCAGTTCCTGGTCCGCATGACGCATGTGGTAAAGGTAATTCTGCAGCTCGAGCTTGTTCTGGCCCGTCACGCCCTGCGGTACGGGAATCGCGTCGCGCTCGGCCGTATGCGCCGGCGGCACGTCGTAAGGACCGTGTGCCTCGATGCTGATGGCAAACAGGAACTGCGGCGGGCCGGCATTCTTCAGCTGCGCCATGATCTCATCGGTCATCGCGCTGTCGGCCATGTATTGCCCGTCCATCGCGGCATTCGCGGGAAACGATTTGCGCGAGACGAAACGGTCGAAGCCGATCGCCTGGAACGCCGTGTTGCGATTCCAGAAACCCGGATCGTTGCCATGCAGCGCGATGGTTTCGTAACCGTGCGAGCGCAGCGCGCGCACCATGCTCGGCACCACCTTGTGGTTCATCTGCAGATACGGAAACTGCATGTCGTCGAAATAGCGCAGCGAGAGGCCCGTCAGCACTTCGAACTCCGTGCGGATGGTGCCGCCGCCATAGGTCGGCACGTGCAGCGGCCCGCTTTGGCCTTGTGCGGCGAGCCGGTGCAGGTTCGGCGTGAGGTCGCTGTGTTCGTAGCCCTTCATGATCGACGGATCGAAGAACGACTCGCTTTGCACCACCACGATATCGGGCGCTTCACCGTTGTTGCGCACCGGTCCGTGCAGGTATTCGCGCAGCGCCACGTCGGCGCGCGAGATCAGTTGCTGTGCCGCCGCCGGGTCCGGCTTCTTGCGGGCGTGGCCCTGGTGCAGATGAAACATCATCAGCGAACTGACCAGGCCCGAATGCTCGGCCGTGGCGGTGGCGGACCAGGGTTCCAGCCACAGGTGATGGCCGCCGTAGAGCTTCATCCAGCCGGGCATGCCTGCGAACAGCGTGCCGATCAAGGCCAGCAGGGCCACGCCGGTCACCAGCCGCTTGCCGCGGGTACGCCGGGCGAACATCGGCGGTTCGATGCGCCAGGCGACCACGATGATCGCGACGGCGGCCAGCAACGCGAGATAGGGCCACGGACTGGCGGGCAGGTAGCTGCCCAGCAATTTCAGGCCGCCGCGACGCAGCTGGCCCAGCATGCGGAAATCGGCGGGCATCAGCGGCGTGTTGAGGTTGCTTACCTTCAGCGCGTTGATGGCATAGACCACCGTCTGCAGCAGAAAGGCGAGCCCGAACGAGAGGAACGCCCGGCGGCTCAGCACCAGCAGCAGCGACGCCAGCATCAAGCCGGGCAGGGCGTTGGCAATCAGGAACAGAGGCTGGCTGAGCGCCTGCATCGGACCCACGCCCACGCCGCCGTCGACCATCCCGGTCAACAGCGTGAATACGATGCCCAATACGAACACCAGCGCAAGCCGGAGGGGCATGGAGCGCGCGGGTCGCGCGGGTGGAGTCGCTGAGGTGGTCATGGCACCCTGGGGGCTGGCTGTCATGGCTCGGAAACGGAAATGTAATGTCCTGGATCTGAACCAATCGTTGGGGAATGGGCGTGGATCGCCTGTATGGCAACGCCTCGCGTGTCATCGGCGTGCACGCAAGCGGTAAAGAGTGCGGTATCCGGTCATGGGCCGGTCATACTGCGAAGGATTTGACGTGCGCAGGCGCAACAACGCACGCGACACTGCGGCAGAATGCTTAGATGACCGTCATCAACAGGCCCACCGAATCCCCGGCGCTGCGCGCGCTGATCGACGACCGCTACCGCGAGCTGATCGCGCGTTGCCGCCAGCAGGGCGTGCCCCTGCATGACGATGCCGGCGTCTCCGAACGCATCCGGCGCACCCTGCTGGCCAGCGATTTCGCCTTCGACACCTGGTTTCGCCAGCCGCAGCTGCTTGCGCCGCAAGGTCTTGAGCGTTTGCGCTCGGGCAGCGACGCCAGCGCACGCATCGAGGCGATCAAGCTGTCCGACGACGAGCCGACCTGCCTTACCCAATTGCGACGCTTCCGTCACGCCGAGGCGCTGCGCCTGGTCTTCCGCGATGTGAACGGGCTGGACGAACTGCCCGAAACGCTCTCGGCCACCAGCGTGCTCTACGAGGTGTTGCTGGAGTCGTCGCTGAAGTGGTCCGAACGGGTGCTGGCCGAGCGTTACGGCCACAGCCGCAGCCACGATGGCGAGTTGCAGCGGATGGTGGTGGTGGGCTTCGGCAAGCTCGGCGGCAGCGAGCTGAATTTCTCCTCGGACATCGACCTGGTGCTCGCCTATCCGCACAGCGGGCAGAGCGACGGTGCGCGCACGCTCGACAACAGCGAATACTTCGTGCGCCTCGCGCGCCAGCTGGTGCGCCTGCTCAACGAGCCGACCGTGGACGGCATCTGTGCGCGCGTCGACCTGCGCCTGCGTCCGTTCGGCAACGCCGGCCGCCTGGCGTTGCCGTTCTCGGCGATGGAGCAGTACTACCAGAGCGAAGGCCGCGACTGGGAGCGCTACGCGTGGATCAAGGCGCGTCCGGTGGCCGGGGACCGCCACGAGGGCAAACAGCTGCAGGATCTGCTGCGGCCCTTCGTGTATCGGAAATATCTCGACTACACCGCGTTCGCCGGCCTGCGCGAGATGAAATCGCTGATCGACGCCGAAGTGGCGCGCAAGGATCTCGCCGACAATCTCAAGCTCGGCCCCGGCGGCATTCGCGAGATCGAATTCGTGGTGCAGCTGATGCAGTTGATCCGCGGCGGCCGCGAACCGTCCTTGCGCGTGCGCGGCCTGTTGCCGGCGCTCACGGCCTGCGAAGCGCGTGGCCACATCAGCGCCGCGCGTGCCCGCGAATTGCGCGAAGCGTACGTGTTCCTGCGCCGGGTGGAGAATCGCGTGCAGATGCTGCGCGATGCGCAGACGCACGACATTCCCGACGATGCGCTGAGCCGCGAACGCATCGCGCTCGGCCTCGGCCACGGGTCGTGGGAAGAACTGGAAGAACAGCTCGCCGGCCATCGCGCCAAGGTCAGCGAGGAGTTCGCCGAAGTGTTGATGCCGCAGGGCGGCCGCACCGCGACGGCGCCGGTGGCCGATGTGGCCTTGTGGCAACGCGCCTGCGCCGAATCGCTGGATGCCGGCGTGATGGAATCCTCCGGCTTCACGCCCGGCGCCGAAGCCGCCGAAACGCTGCAGAAACTCTCGCAGGCTGCCTCGGTACGCGCGATGTCGCAGCGTTCGCGCGAACAGCTCGACCGCCTGATGCCGCAGTTGCTCGCGGTGGCACGCAACAGCGTCGCCCCGGTGGGCTGTCTGCTGCGCCTGTGCCGGTTGGTGCAGGCCGTGGCGCGGCGATCGTCCTATCTCGCCCTGCTGGAAGAGCAGCCCGCCGCGCGCTTGCGCCTGGCGCGGCTGTTCGCCGAAAGCGCGTTCCTTGCCGAACGCGTGATTGCGCAGCCGCTGCTGCTCGACGACGTGCTCGATCCGCGCATCGATCAATTGCCGCTCAAGCGTGCGGACATCAGCGCGGAAATCACCCGCGTGCTGGCCACACTGGATGAACGCGAGGCGGAAGCCGAACTGGAACGCCTCAACGAATTCAAGGCGAGCGTGGCGTTTCGCCTGGGCCTGGCTTTCAGCGACGGACGCGCCGATGCCGTGGCCACGGCGCGTCGCCTGGCGGTGCTGGCCGAATCCATCGTGCTGGCGGTGATGGCGCTGGCCGAACGCGAACTCGCGGCGCAGCACGGCCGCCTGCCGGGTGCCGGTACCGGCTTCGCCGTATTGGGTTACGGCAGTCTCGGCGGCGAGGAATTGGGTTTCGCCTCCGATCTCGATCTGGTGTTCGTCTACGACGGCAAGCGCGCGCATGCGATGAGCGATGGCGCGCGCCCGCTCGAAGGTTCGCGCTGGTATCAGCGCCTGGCCCAGCGCGTGATGAACTGGCTCACCGTGCTCACGCGCGCCGGACGCCTGTACGAAGTGGATACGCGTCTGCGGCCCGACGGTTCGAAGGGCCTGCTGGTAAGCAGCCTCGATGCATTCGAGGCCTACCAGAAGAGCCGCGCCTGGACCTGGGAACATCAGGCCCTGCTGCGCGCCCGTCCGATCGCTGGCGATGCGGCGCTCCATGCGGATCTCGCGGCGGTGCGCCGCGAGGTGCTGGCGGTGCCGCGCGAGCGCGCCTCGGTCTTGCAGGAGGTCAGCAGCATGCGCCAGCGCTGGCGGGCGGAACGCGACCGCTCCGATGCGCAGCTGTTCGATCTCAAGCAGGGTCGCGGCGGTTTGCTGGACATCGAATTCGCGTTGCAGGGCCTGGTGCTGGCGCATGCGGCCGAACGTCCCGCGCTGCTCAACATCACCGCCAACGCCGGCTTGATCGAAGCCTGCCGCAACGCCGGTCTGCTCGATGGCAGGCAGGCCGGCGTATTCGCCGAAGCGCACGCCGAGTTGTTGCATCGCGCGCTCGCCTGCACGCTCGACCTGCGCTCGCGCATTGCGCCGCGCGATGGCGAACTTGATCGCCTCAGTGGGCAGGTACAGGACGTGACGGCGGAGCTGGGCTTGCTGTTCTGACGCGGGTCAGTGCGTTTCGTTCTGCCGCAGTACGATCAGGTCGCGCAAGGTGGCGGCGATGGTGTCCGTGACGCGCAACGGCGGCACCGGCGGCGTATCGCTGGCGTCCAGCGGATGCAGCAATCCGGCCGCACGAAGCGCAGCGTGAAAACGTGCGAGCTTGTCGGGCAGCGAACCCACCACGAAGGAATGCACGGGGCAACCCACGGCGCAGGCTTCGGACAGCATGTTGACCGAATCGGGTGTGACCACCAGTCGATCCGCCCAGCCCAGCACGCCGGGATAGGGATTGCCGCCATCGTCGTGGCCGGCCCACACCAGTCCGGGTACGTCGCCCAGGCCTTGCCGCATGCGCTCCACCAGGGCCGGTGGCGTGCGTCGCGAAGCCATCACCAGCAGGCTGCCGCCTTCCTGGCGGCGCTTTGCGTGCAGGCCGCTGATTAACTGGTCGATGTAATTTTCGTTGAAGGTGACGCCCTTGCGCGGACCACCCAGCAGCACGCCCACGCGCGGGCGCGGCAGGGCGGCGAAGGCGGGGTCGGCCTCACGGCCATCCTGCAGCCACGCCTCGTCGACGGGGTTGAGCGAGCCCAGCGGGCGGATCACGTTGCGGCCGGTCAGCAGGTCGTGCTGTGGCGCGATCACGGTGTCCCAGTGGGCAGGATTCACCCGTGGGTCGAGAATCTGCACCGTGTAGCACGCGCCTCGGCTCAACCGGCGAAGCAGGCGCGTGTAGAGCGCGGCAGATCGGCCGCAGCCGATGGCCACGGCGGGCCAGGGTGCGGCGAACTGCCGGCGTTGGGTGAGGTCCAGGGCCAGCCGCGCGCCCAGCGTGAAACGAGGGGCCAGCCAGCACCAGGGCGCCCGGGGTTCGAGCTGCAGGTGGCGCACCGGCATGCCCAGCAATTCGGCCAGCGCCAGGGCCTGGCGCTGGTTGCCGGGGGCGCCGTCGGTGATCACCCAGCAGTCGCCGCGCGGCTTCAACATAGGTGCGATGCCCGCCGCATTGTTTCCCCGGACGGTACAGTTCGTTCCATTAGCCTGGGTCCTGTTTGACTGCGACCACCCTTACACTTGAGGTCGTTGCGCCGCTGTTGGCGCGCCATGCCCACAGGATACCCATGAGCGAGATGCTTTCCGAGGCCGCCGTCGACCAATTGTTTCGCACGGCACGTACGTACAACGCGTGGCTGCCGAAAGAAGTGACCGATGAGCAGCTTCATGCGATTTACGAGCTCGCCAAGTTCGGCCCGACCAGCGCCAACTCCTCGCCGATGCGCGTGGTGTTCGTGAAGTCCAAGGAAGCCAAGGAAACGCTGGCGCCGTTCCTCTCGGACAACAACCGCGCCAAGACGCTCGCCGCGCCGGTCACCGCCATCGTGGGCACCGACCACGCGTTCTACGACAAGCTGCCGCAACTGTTTCCGCACGCCGATGCACGCAGCTGGTTCGTCGGCAATCAGCCGCTGATCGACACCACCGCCTTCCGCAACAGCTCGCTGCAGGGCGCCTACCTGATGCTGGCCGCCCGTACCGTGGGTCTGGATTGCGGTCCGATGTCCGGCTTCGACAATGCCGGCGTGGACAACGCGTTCTTCGCGGGCACCACGGTGAAATCCAACTTCCTGGTCAACCTCGGCTATGGCGACGCCAGCCGCGACCTGTTCCCGCGCAGCCCGCGCCTCTCGTTCGAAGAAGCTTGCCGGATCGCCTGAGGCCTTCATCGGCTTCGGTCCGACCACCCCCAACCCAATGGAGATTCAACCCATGCGTGCACTTCGTTACCTCCTTCTTGCCGGCCTCGTCAGCGCCGCCGTGACCGCCCAGGCCGCCCCGGTGACGTACAAGCTGGACCCCGGTCACACCATGGTCCTGTTCAGCTGGAACCACTTCGGCTTCTCCAACCCCACCGCCAACCTCGGCCTGGGCGAAGGCACCCTGGTGTTCGACGAGAAGGACGCCTCCAAGTCGTCCGTCAACGTCACCCTGCCGCTGGCCGACCTCGACACGCACGTGAGCGCGCTCGACGAGCACCTGAAGAAGCCGGACTTCTTCGACGCCGACAAGTACCCGACCGTCACCTTCAAGAGCACCAAGGTGCAGGCTGCTGGCGGCAACAAGTACAAGGTCACGGGTGACCTCACCGTGCACGGCGTGACCAAGCCGGTGACGCTGGATGCCACGCTCAACAAGAGCGGCGACCATCCGATGACCAAGACGCCGACGGTGGGCTTCGACGCCACCGCCACGCTGAAGCGTTCCGACTTCGGCATGGGCGCTTACGTGCCGAACGTGAGCGACGAGATCAAGGTGCGCATCACCACCGAGGCCTCGGTACCGAAGGCCGACGGCGCGAAGTAAGCCCAACGCTGGGCATGAGGAGGGCCCGCGCCTCACGGTGCGGGCCTTTTTCTTTGGCTGTCGGCGTCGGCCCACGACGGTGTTCTCGAAGCCCGGGTTTCGCGCCAGCGGCATCGCGATATCGGGTCGGCCTGCTACCATCTGCGGTCCGGTGTACTGATGGAGTTTGACCTCATGTCGCGTTCCCCTGCGGCTGCCCCGCTGATCCCCGCGAATGCCGAAAATCGTTACGAAGTGACGCGCTCGGACCTTCCGCTGTCCTGTCCGATGCCCGGCATGGCGCTGTGGAACTCCCATCCGAAGGTCTATTTGCCGATCGTCGAGGACGGTGGCGAGTCCACATGTCCTTATTGCGGCGCGCATTACGTGCTCCGTGACTGATTCGAGCCTCGAAAGTTACAGCTGAAACTATCTTGCGCGCTGGTTTCGGCACGATTGCTGCTTGCCTCTAGGAATGAAGGCACCTTTCGAACAAATCATGTCAGCAGTCGCCACACCAGCGCGGTCTCTGACCGTGGTTCAGCTGATCCCCGCCCTGCAATCGGGCGGGGCGGAGCGGTCTGCGCTGGAGATTGCCCGTGCCTTGGTTCAAGCCGGCCACCAGTCCGTGGTGATTTCGGCCGGTGGCCGCATGGTGTCCCAGCTGGAAGCCGAGGGTAGCCGCCACATCACGCTGGATATCGGCCGCAAGTCGCTCGGCACCTTCATGAAGGTGGGTGCGCTGCGCAAACTGCTGCGCGAGCTGAAGCCCGACATCGTGCATGCCCGTTCGCGCCTGCCGGCCTGGCTGGGCTGGTGGGCCATCAAGGGCATGAAGCCGGCCCCGCATTTCGTGACCACCGTGCACGGGCTCAATTCGCCCGGCCGCTACAGCGCCATCCTGCTGCGCGGCGAGCGCGTGATTGCGGTCTCGCAGACGCTGCGCGATTTCATGCTCAGCCATTACTCGTGGCTGGAACCGGGGCGCGTGAGGGTGATTCCGCGCGGCATCGACCCGGATGCGTTTCCCTACGGCCATCGCCCGGACGACAACTGGCAGAAGGCATTCTTCGCCGAGTTCCCGGCCCTGGCCGGCGCCCCGCTGCTGACCCTGCCCGGGCGCGGCACGCGCCTGAAGGGCCATCACGACGCCATCGAACTGGTGGCCGAACTGAAGCGTCGCGGCATCGACGTTCGCCTGCTGCTGCTGGGCGTGATCGAACCCGGTCGCGAAGCCTACCTTGAAGAGCTGCGCCATCTGGTCCGCACGCGCGGGCTGGAGCAGCAGGTGGTGATGACGCCGCCGCGCTCCGATGTGCGCGACATCTACGCCATCTCCTCGCTGGTGCTGCAGTTGTCGAACAAGCCCGAATCGTTCGGCCGCACGGTGATCGAAGCGCTGTCGCTGTGCCGCCCGGTGCTGGGTTATGCCCACGGCGGCGTGGGCGAACTGCTGGCCGAGCTCTATCCGGCCGGCCGCGTGCCGCCAGCCGATCGGGAGCGTCTGGTGGAACGTGCGGCCGAGCTGCTGCGCGTGGCGCCGCCCATTCCCATGCTGCAGAACTATCGCCTCACCGACATGCAGCAGGCCACCCTGGCCTTGTACGACGAGCTGATCACCGCCTGACGCCGGCGGGTTCGAAGTCTCGCATCGGTATCCAGACTCCCTCACCGTCATTCCGGCGCAGGCCGGAATCCAGGAGACCCTGTGCCAAGTTTTCGCGCAGACGCCAAGAGCGGTGTTACTTGTCGCGAGAACCGCGACATGCAGCAGGCCACCCTGGCCTTGTACGATGAGCTGATCACCGCCTGACGCCAGCGGGTTCGAAGTCTCGCATCGGTATCCAGACTCCCTCACCGTCATTCCGGCGCAGGCCGGAATCCAGGAGACCCTGTGCCAAGTTTTCGCGCAGACGCCAAGAGCGGTGTTACTTGTCGCGAGAACCGCACATGATCGCCACTGGATTCCGGCCTGCGCCGGAATGACGGCGACGGGGAATGGGTTCTTGGGCGAGCTTTTGCGCAGACCTCAAGCACCCCGCCCATCGCGGCGGCTCACTACAATGCGCGCATCCTCCTTGCTGATCGACGCATGAGCCCTATCGCTGCATCCCTTAAGGCCGCCCTGCGTTCCCCACTGCTGCCGTTCTGGCTGGTGATCGGGCTGTTGCCGTTCGGACGCAGCGCCGAGCTGGGAACGTTGCTGTGCCTGATCGGCACCGTGCTGCTGTTCATGCGTCATCCCTCAGCGCTGCGCGAGCACCCGGGCGCTCGCCTGCTGCTTTGGCTGCTGGCGGCTTATACGGGCGCGGCGCTGATCTCCTCGGTCGACTCGATGGCCCCCGGCAAGAGCTGGGGCACGGTAGCGTCGCTGCTGCGCTACGTGCCTTTGGGTCTCTATGCCTGCTTTGCCATCCGCAGGGAGGACAAGCTGCAGGCGTTGTACCTGGCTATGGCAGTGGTGCTGGCGTTCTGGGCGCTGGATGCGTGGGCCCAGATCCTCACCGGCTGGAGCCTGGCGGGGCACGCCGAGCCGGAGCGCATCACGGGCATCTTCGGCGCGACCAATGCGAAGCTGGGGCCCAGTCTTGCCGTGCTGTCGCCGTTCGCGTTGTGGGCAGCGCAACGTCGCTGGGGCACCAAGGGGGTGCTGCTGGCGTTCGTGTTCCTGTTGGGCCCGGTGCTGATGTCCGGCTCGCGCGCGTCGTGGCTTTGCTATGCGCTGGTGGCGCTCGCCTTCGCCTGGCGCATCGCCCGGTCGCCGCTGCGTTTCGCCGCCGTGGCGGGCGGGCTGGGCGTGGCGCTGTTGCTGGCGGGTGGCCTTGCCTGGAAAACCTCCGAGCGTTTTCAGCTGCGCATGGATCGCACGCTGCATGCATTGAGCGGTCCGCAACAGTCGCTGGATACCGCCCTGACCGGACGGCTGGATATCTGGCGTACCAGCGTGACGATGTTCGAAGCGCATCCGCTCAATGGCGTCGGCGTGCGCGCCTACCGCTACGCCTATCCGCGTTTTGCTCCGCCCAACGATCACTTCGTGGTGTCGGACGAGGCCTGCGGCGTGGGCGAGGGCGCTTGCCACGCCCATCAATGGGTGCTGGAAGTGCTGACCGAAACCGGTCTGTTGGGCTTGCTGTGCTGGCTGGCCGCCATCGTGCTGGCGCTGGGGGCATGGCGTCGCGTGAGCGCTGGCGCGCGCGAGCGCGCTTTCCCGGCTACGCTTGCGCTGGGCGTGATGCTGTTTCCCCTCAACACGCATCTGGCCTTCTATTCGGCCTGGTGGGGTTTGCTGTTCGCCTGGTTGCTGGGCCTGTGGTGTGCGGCGCTCTACGTGTACCCCTCGCAGGGAGAAGCCGCATGACGCGCGAGCCGCTGTCGGTCGTAGTGATCACCTTCAACAACGCGGACACGCTCGATGCCTGCCTCAGCCAGGTCGACTGGGCCGAGGAAATCGTAGTGCTCGATTCGGGTTCCACCGACGATACCGTGGAGATCGCGCGCAGGCATGGCGCGCGCATCGCGGTGCACCCCTTCGACGACTACGGTCCGCAGAAGCAGCGCGCCTACGACATGGCCAGCCACGACTGGATCCTCAACCTCGACGCCGACGAAATCCTCTCGCCCGGCACCCGCGAAGAAATCGAGCAGGCGCTGGAGCAGCCGGCGCACGCCGGCTTTCGCCTGCCGCGCCGCGAACGCATGTTCTGGACGGTGCAACACCGTTGGAGCTGGCGCAACGGCCATCTGCGCCTGTTCGACCGCCGTCGCGGCGGCATGAACGATGTCGAGGTCCACTCGGCCGTGGAAGTGCGCGGCCCGGTGAAAACGCTATGGCGTGCGGATTTCGTCAACGATGGCGACGGCGACATTGCCACGCGCGTCGAGAAGATCAATCGCTATACCACCGGCATGGTGGCCTACAAGCTGCGCACGCGGCAGCGCTTTACCGGCCTGCGCATGGTGCTCTATCCCCCGGTGTTCTTTCTGCGCCAGTACATCGGCAAGCGCTACTTTCTCAACGGCTGGGCCGGTTTCATCGCCAGCGTGACCGGTGCGTTCTACGCGTTTCTCAAATACGCCAAGTTGCACGAAGCGCGCGAACGGGCGGCACGCGAGTCACGCGCGGAGCGGCACTAGTCGCCCGGCAATCAGGCGGCCTGCGACAGCGGCAGCGCGTGTTCGCGCAACATCGCCAGCAGACGAGCACAAGCTTCGCGCCGCAGCAGCTCGCGTCGGCGGAAGGCGGAACGATGCTTGCTCTCGACCTGCGATTCGCTGCGCTCGGGCTCGTGGACCGGCAGCGCGAAGAAACCGTCCGGCTGCAGCACGCCCTGGCATTCTTCCCAGAAGCTGTCGTAGTCGGCCTTGATCTTGTCGGCCTCGCCGGCAAACGGATGCGCCAGATTGCTGACGCCGCGGATGCGCGTGGCGCCCGTGAACGAGCCGAAGGCGAGCAGCAGCGAATGCAGCAGGTTCTTCGGTCGCAGGCCGTAGCACTGCTTGGTCAGTTCGCGCACGGCTTCGCGTCCCAACTCGGGCGCGGCGCCCTGCAGGCAGCCGATCAGCAGGGTAAGTCCTTCGTCGGCAATGCTGAAGATGGTGGACGACAACACCTGGCCGTGCGTGTTGGCGAGGCATAGCGCCAGTTCGCCTTCGCGGCTGCGACCCGTCGGCCGGCGCAGTTCCAGCTGCAGTTCGCTGCCGTCCTTCAAGGGCAGTGCGCCCAGCACATGGCGGCCGTCCAGATAAATCGCATCGACCATCGCCGCCGGCAAATGCTGGAACACGAAGCGGTAGTGCGCGCTCACGATGGCCATGCGCTCGGCGCGGCCCACGCGCCGATTGATGTAGTGATGATGCCAACGCTCATGCAAGCGCGGATCCTGCGCCAGGATCGACACCAGTCGCGGCGAACCGTACAGCTCGCTCAGCCACGCGGACTGTCGTCGCGCCATGCGGATGCTACGGGCGATGTACTTCAGTGCGGCGGCGAGACGCTTTGAGGACGAGCCACGCCAGTCGCGGCGTTGGCGCAGCGAGCGCAGAAACAGCCGGAATGTCATTGTGGGCGGATAAGTGGGGGAGGATGCGAGCGCTGTTTTACCTGCCCAGACTGTCATCTATCTGTCAGGCAATACGACGGCTTTATGCAAGCTATCAGTAGACCGACGCGCTGCCTGTAGGACGTGTCTTAAAACGCTTGTGCACCCACAGATACTGCTCCGGCGCAGCGCGCACCATGTCCTCGATGGACACATTGACGCGGGCCGTATCGTCCAGCACATCCTTGCTGGGAAATGAATCGAGCGGCGCGCCGAGCTTCAGCGCATAGCCCGCATCGCCAGGAAGGCGGCGATGGTAGAAGGGAATCACCAGTGCTCCGGACATCCTCGCAAGATGATGCGTTGCCGTGATGGTGGCCGCCGGCACGCCGAAGAACGGCACGAACACATTGTCCTTGCTGCGCATGTCCTGGTCGGGCGCATACCAGAGCGTGCCGCCGTTGCGCAGGTGTTTGACGGTGCCGCGGATATCGTCCTTCTCGAACATCGCCTCGGCGTAATCCAGGCGCGCGCGCAACACGGCGAATTCGAACACCGCCGAATCCATGCGTCGATACATGCCGGAAATGCGGATGCGCTGGGAGACCAGCCGCGCGCACAACTCCAGGTGCGAGAAGTGGCCGCCCACCAGCAGCACGCCCTTGCCCTGCGCGCGTGCCGCTTCCAGATGCTCGAGACCTTCGATGCTGACGGGCACGTTCGCGATGGCGCGTTCGCTGCCCATCCAGCCGAGGGCGAACTCCGCCATCATCAGGCCGATGTCGCGCAGGTGCGCATCGACCAGCTTGGCCTGCTCCTGCTTGGACAGCTCGGGAAAGCACAGCGCGATATTCACTTCGGCCACATGCCGACGCGGCGACGGCACGCGCTGGATCAGCCAGCCCAGTCCGCGCCCGAACGCCATCAGGCCTTTGCGCGGCAGGTGGGCGACCAGCCAGATCACCCCGGCACCCAGCCAGGCGGGCCAGTGCGTGGGAGCGAGCAGGGAGCGGGAGAAGGTGGGACGGGGCATGCCGGGCATCGTTCGCATTGTAGGGAACTGGCCAAAACGAGGCGAGCCGCAAGAGCAGGGGCCTGCGTGTCCGAGCCGATATACTGACGCGCCGAATCCCTAGGGTTTCCCGTTGCGCTATCTCTACACCCTGGCCATGTACCTGGTGACGCCGCTGATCGTGCTGCGGCTGATGGCGCGTGGCGTGCGCTATGGCGATTACCACAAGCGCTGGCGCGAGCGGTTCGGTTTCTTCGAAGCCTCGGGCGTCACCGGCAGTCTTTGGGTGCACGCCGTATCGGTGGGCGAGGTCAATGCCGCCGAGCCGCTGATCAAGGCCTTGCAGGCCGACTATCCGAACGCCCCGCTGGTGGTGACCACGGTGACGCCGACGGGTTCGGAGCGGGTGCGCCAGCTGTTCGGCGACAGCGTCTTCCACGTCTACCTGCCGTACGATCTGCCGTTCTCGGTGTCGCGCTTCCTCAAGCGGGTACGCCCCCGCCTGGCCATCATCGTGGAAACCGAGATCTGGCCGAATCTCTACCGTGCCTGCCGGCGCCGCAGCATTCCGCTGATGATCGTCAACGCCCGCCTTTCCGAGCGCTCGTTGCGCGGCTACAAGCCGCTGGGCAACCTGGTGGCGCAGGCGATGCGCTGCGTCTACCAGATCGCCGCCCAATCGCTGACCGATGCATCGCGCTACCGCGCGCTGGGCGCCGATCCCGACAAGATCGTGGTCGCCGGCAACATGAAGTTCGACATGCCGGTGCCCTACGATGCCGAACGCAAGGGTGAAGAGCTGCGCCAGCAATGGGGGCGCCTGCGTCCCGTGTGGATCGCCGGCAGCACGCACGAGGGCGAGGAATTGCCCGTGCTCGAGGCCCACCTCGAAGTGCTCACGCGCTGGCCCGATGCCTTGCTGCTGATCGCGCCGCGCCACCCCGAACGCTTCAAGCTGGTGGAAAATTCAGCGCGAAGCCTGGGTTTCACGGTGGGCTCGCGCAGTGCCGACCGGGTGCCGTCGGCGGCTCATCAGGTGTTCGTGATCGATGCGATGGGCGAGTTGATGCCGTTCTATGCGGCCTCCGATCTTGCCTTCGTGGGCGGCAGCCTGGTGCCGATCGGCGGCCACAACGTGCTGGAACCGGCGGCGCTCTCCACGCCCGTGCTGGTGGGGCCGCACACCTTCAACTTCGAGGAAATCACGCTCACCCTGATCCGCGAAGGCGGCGCCTCGCGCGTGCACAGTGCTGAGGAGCTCGGCCCCATCGTGCTCCAGTTGTTGCGCGATCTGCCGCAGCGCCGGCGCATGGGCGATGCGGCGCGCATCGTGTTCGACAGCGAACGCGGCGCGGTGAAGCGCGTGATGGGCATGATCGACGACCTGCTGCAGGAATAGCCGTCCAAACGCTACAGGGGCGCCGAATGCAACAAGGCCGGGACATGCCCGGCCTTGTCGTTTCTGGCGTATGCGATGCGTGTTACTGCAGCATCGAGTTGACCATTTCAACGTCCTTCACGTCGATCGAGCCCGCCGACTGCTTCAGCTGCAGCTGATCGAGCACCAGCTGGTGGCGCGATTGCGAGTAGCTGCTCTCGGCCTGGGTCAGCGTCTGAATCGCGTTGAGCACGTTCAACATGGTCTGCGTACCCACGTCGAAGCCGGCTCGGGTCGCTTCGAGCGCCTTCTGGCCGGAATCTACCGAGGCCTTGTTCGCTTCCACCTGGCTGATGCCGGCGGCGACCGAGCGGTAGAAGTTCAGCGTGTCGCGAACCACCTGGCGGCGCGTCGATTCCAGCGAATCCTGGGCTTCATCGCGCTGATAGATCGACTGGCGCACGCGGGACTGCGTGGCGCCACCGGAGAAGATCGGCACGTTGACCGACAAGCCCACCGTGGTGCCGTACTGGCCGTTGCCGCGAATTTGCGCTGCACTGGCCTGTTCGAACCAGCTCGTGCTCTTGCCGCGGGTGACCGAGGCGTTGATCGTCGGCAGGTGGCCGGCGCGGGCGGCGTCGATGTCGTGCTCGGCGGCCTGCACGTTGTACTGGCTGGCGTGGATGCTGGCGTTGGACTGCAGCGCGGCCTGTACCCAGGCATCCGGGTCGGCCGGGTTGGGCGGCGTCAGCGGCAGGTCTTCGCGCAGCTTCTTCAGATCGCCCACCGGCTTGCCGGTGATCTGCGTGAGGGCTTCCTTGGCGTCGTTGAGCGTGTTCTGCGCGGCGACGGTCTGTGCCTTGGCCAGTTCGTACTCGGACTTGGCCTGGTACACGTCGGTCACGGCGGACAGGCCCACCTTGAAGCGCTGGTCCGCCTGATCGTAGGCCTGCTTGAAGGAGTCCTCGCTGGCCTTGGCGAATATCAGCGCGTCCTGGCTGGTCAGCACGCCGAAATACGCCGTGGTGACGCGCACGTAGAGGTTCTGCGCGGCGGCGTCATAGGTCGCATCCTGCGAACGGGCGGCCGAGCGTGCAGCGGCCAGATTGGCCCACTGACTCAGATCCAGCACGGTCTGGTTCAACGTGGCCGACAACGAGCGCGTGCGCGTATGGCCGAGATCCGGATTGTTGACCGTGGTGTTGGCGATATTGCTGCCCGTCGACTGCTGTTGCAGGCCATAGCTGCCATTGATCTGAGGCAGCATCAACGCACGCGCCTGGGCGACGCCTTCACCGGTGGCCAGGCGGGTAGCTTCCGCCTGCGACAGCACCGGGTCGTTGGCGCGGGCTTCTCGGTATGCATCCAGCAAGTCCTCGCTGTGACCGGCCAGCGGGAACGCCGACAGGGCCAGGGCAAGGGTCAGAAGCTTCAAGCGCATGGGTTGCCTCATGTATGGGGAAATAGGTCAGAAAACGAAGCGGCGCGGCGGCTCGGCGTGCTTCAGATACGGCAGGTCGGTTTCGAACAGCGACTCTTCGCGATAGCGGCCATTGCCCTCGTGGGTGAGCAGGAGCACGTGCTGCACCGGCGATTCGCCGCGCACCACCAGCAGGCGGCCGCCAGGCTTGAGCCAGCCCAGCAGGCGCTGCGGAACCTGGTACACCGCGCCGGTGACAACCAGTGCGTCGAACAAGCCCTTCGGCTGCCAGCCATTCACCGCTTCGCCGACTTCCAGCGTCACGTTGTCGATGCCCGCGCCAGCCAGTCGCTCGCCCGCGGCGGCGACGAAATCAGCGTGGATGTCCAGGCTGGTGACGTGTGCCGACAGCTTGGCCAGGCAGGCGGTGAGGAAACCCGAACCCGTGCCGATTTCCAGCACCTGGTCGGTCGGGGTGAGTTCCAGTGCCTGCAGCACGCGGCCCTCGACCACCGGCTTCATCATCACTTCGCCATGACCCAGTGGCAGGCACAGGTCGGCAAACGCCAGCTTGCGATGCTCCGGGGCAACGAAGTCCTCGCGGCGCACGCTGCCCAGCACGTCGAGCACGCGGGCATCCAGCACCTCCCAGGGGCGCACCTGGTTTTCCACCATGTTCAGTCGCGCCTGTTCGAAGTTCATCGCCATCTTGCTTGGTCCTAATGCGAATCGGGAAAAAGGCTAAAAAGGATAAGCGCTTAGCCTTCTTCCGACAATGTGCAAAGCCTGCGGGTTCGTACCAACGGCACGAAGTGCCGGAAGTCATCGCGCTTGGTTGACGGAAGTCATGCGCAGCGCGGTGTCCGCGGACACTTCGCTGCAAAATGCTCAGGCACTGCGCCTATGGTTCCCCGTGCGTGCAACAACCGGCTGACCGGGAAGTCGCGTGAGTGCATCTTGCATGGCCTGATGCAAGGTGGCGTCAAGGCGCTGGACAAGCAGCTCCGGCGACATGCTACCGCGGCTCTGCGCGGCCACCTCCAGCCAGGCCAGCCAGCGGGCGATGCGGCTACGTTCCGTCGCGTCCAGGCCCGATAGGGCGGCGCGGGCGACGAACGCCGCCCGGCGGGCGCCTGCGCGGCCCTGCTCGAGCCAGGAGGCGAGCGCCCGCTGGGCGAGTCGATACGCCGGGCTGAGCGAAAGTTCTGCGATAGTGGTGGTCATAGGGGAAGCCGTGTATCTTGGCCATGGAAAATAACTAAACCGCCGCGTATACTAAACGGGCGTTATCCATTTGTGAAGCCATTTGTGAAGGTATAGCCATGAGCACGATCCCGCAGACCAAGCCTCAGGGGCCCGGCCGTCCCAAGGATATGGAAAAGCGCGCGGCGATCCTGGAGGCCGCCAAAGGCCTGTTCATCCGCAATGCCTTTGCCGGAACCAGCATGGATGCGGTGGCGGCAGAGGCTGGCGTATCCAAGCTCACCGTCTACAGCCATTTCGGCGACAAGGACAACCTGTTCCGCGAGGTCATTCGCGCGCGCATCCAGGACCTGATCCCCGAAGACACCTACCACTACGATCCGGCCGAGGACATCCGCGGCATCCTGGAGCGCATTGCCCTCCACCATGTGCGGCTCGACTGCGACGTGCAGAACGTGGGCACCTTCCGCGCCATCCTCAGCGACTGCCGCCAGGGCAATCCCCGCTACGGCAAGCTGCTCTGGGAAGAAGGTCCCGATCGCACCAATGGCCTGATGAAACGCCTGCTGCAACAGGCGGTTGACGACCACAAGCTGGACATCGCCAACGTCTCCCGCGCCGCTGGCCAGTTCATCTCGCTGATCAAGGGCGAGATGCTCTTGCGCCGCATGTTCGGCTGCGAAGAGTGCGCCCAGTCCTACGCCGCGGAGCTGGAGCAGACCGCCCGCGACGGCGTGGACATGTTCCTGCGCGCGTATCTGCCGCGCTGATTGACGCCCGTTCCGGGCTTCCCGGAGGCCGTCGCACTCGCGGCCTCCCGCGCTTCGTGCTCAAATAGCGGCTTGAGGCGGGGGTGCCGGCAACAAGTCGGCTGAGAGAGTCCCTTCGAACCTGATGCGGCTAGTACCGCTGTAGGGAGCTTCGCCGCATGCCGTAAGGGCATTGCGTCCGGCGCCGTCCGCTTTTGTTGATATGCGATTGTTTTCGCAAAGACCCGCGCACCCTCTGTGCGGACTTCTCACAAAAGCCCAGTCCCCTCGGGGACCGCTGTAACCCCGGACGGACAGAAGCCGATGAATGCCCTCCCCAACGATCTCGCGCGCGCCGCGCAGGAACTCTCCGAAGCCGTGACGCGTCCGATTCCGGGCTCGCGCAAGATCCATGTGCAGGGCAGCCGCCCGGACATCCAGGTGCCGCTGCGCGAAATCTGCCAGGCGCAGACGCCGACGCTGTTCGGTGGCGAAGAGAATCCGCCGATCACCGTCTACGACACCTCGGGCCCGTACACCGACCCCGACTACAAGGTGGACCTGGCCACCGGCCTGCCGGCGTTGCGCGCGGGCTGGATCGCCGAGCGCGGCGACACCGAGCAGTTGACCGGCCTCAGCTCCGCCTTTGGCCGCCAGCGCGCCGCCGATCCCAAGCTCGATGCCTTCCGCTTCACCGCCACGCGCGCCCCGCACCGTGCCAAGGCCGGCGCCAACGTCACCCAGATGCACTACGCGCGCCAGGGCATCGTGACGCCGGAAATGGAATACATCGCGATCCGCGAAAACCAGCGCATCGAAGCGCTGCAGGGCAGCGCGCTGCGCACCCAGCATCCGGGCGAGTCGTTCGGTGCCGCGCTGCCCAAGCTGATCACGCCGGAATTCGTGCGCGACGAAGTAGCCCGCGGCCGCGCCATCATCCCGGCGAACATCAACCACCCGGAAGCGGAGCCGATGATCATCGGCCGCAACTTCCTCACCAAGATCAACGCGAACATCGGCAACTCCGCCGTGTCTTCCGGCATCGCCGAAGAAGTGGAGAAGCTGGTGTGGTCGATCCGCTGGGGCGGCGACACGGTGATGGACCTGTCGACCGGCAAGCACATCCATGAAACGCGCGAGTGGATCATCCGCAATTCGCCGGTGCCGATCGGCACGGTGCCGATCTACCAGGCGCTGGAGAAGGTCAACGGCGTGGCCGAGGACCTCACCTGGGAAATCTTCCGCGACACGCTGATCGAGCAGGCGGAGCAGGGCGTGGACTACTTCACCATCCATGCCGGCGTGCTGTTGCGCTTCGTGCCGCTGACCGCCAAGCGCGTCACCGGCATCGTCTCGCGCGGCGGTTCGATCATGGCCAAGTGGTGCCTGGCGCATCACAAGGAAAACTTCCTCTACACGCACTTCGAAGACATCTGCGAGATCATGAAGGCGTACGACGTGTCCTTCAGTCTCGGCGACGGCCTGCGTCCGGGCTGCATTGCCGACGCCAACGACGCCGCGCAGTTCGGTGAGCTCGATACGCTCGGCGAGCTGACCCAGATCGCCTGGAAGCACGACGTGCAGGTGATGATCGAAGGCCCCGGCCACGTGCCCATGCAGCTCATCAAGGAGAACATGGAGCGCCAGCTGGAGAAGTGCCACGAGGCGCCGTTCTACACGCTGGGGCCACTGACCACCGACATCGCGCCCGGCTACGACCACATCACCAGCGCGATCGGCGCGGCGATGATCGGCTGGTTCGGCACCGCCATGCTCTGCTATGTCACGCCGAAGGAACACCTCGGCCTGCCGAACAAGCAGGATGTGCGCGACGGCATCATCGCGTACAAGATTGCCGCCCATGCAGCGGATCTTGCCAAGGGCCATCCCGGTGCTCAGGTGCGCGACAACGCGCTGTCGAAGGCGCGCTTCGAGTTCCGTTGGGAAGATCAGTTCAACCTCGGCCTCGATCCGGAAAAGGCCAAGGAATTCCACGACGAGACGATGCCGAAGGACGCGCACAAGAGCGCCCACTTCTGCTCGATGTGCGGTCCGAAATTCTGCTCGATGAAGATCACCCAGGACGTGCGCGATTACGCCGCCGAGCACGGCACCGGGGAAGAATCCGCGCTGCAGGAAGGCATGGCGGAGAAGTCGGCCGAGTTCCGCCAGCAGGGTTCCGAGGTTTATCACAAGGCTTGATGCCTAAGCGTCCCGGTGGCATCCGCCAACGGGACGCTTGCGATCCCCTTGTGGGAGCGCACTTGTGCGCGACAAACCGACGGAGCGGAACGCTGATCCGCCGCGGTCGCGCACAAGTGCGCTCCCACAGTGGTTTCGTGCGCTGGATCGATATCGACTCGCAGCGCTTTTTTCACCTGCGTTTCGCGCACGCAGACCTACGGTGCAAGGCATTGCCCAGCCAGCCCTAGGGAGCGCAGCCAATGGCATCGTCCAAGCCTTTCGTCACCGATATCGAAAACATCCGCAAGCGCGCGCGTGAACACATCGACAAGGGCGCGATCACCGCCGGTTACAGCGCGGATCGCGAGACGGTGATCAAGCTGCTCAATGAAGCGCTCGCCACCGAGATCGTCTGCGTGCTGCGCTACAAGTATCACTACTACATGGCCAAGGGCATCCACGCCAAGAGCGTGGCCGCCGAGTTCCTCGAGCACGCCACCGAGGAACAGGTTCACGCCGACCGCATCGCCGAGCGCATCACCCAGCTCGATGGCACGCCGAATTTCTCGCCCGAAGGCCTGGCCTCGCGCAGTCATGCCGACTACGTGGAAGGCGACGATCTGGTCGACATGATCAAGGAAGACCTCGTCGCCGAACGCATCGCTATCGACAGCTATCGCGAGATCATCAACTTCATCGGCGCGTCCGACTCCACCACGCGCCGGATGATGGAAGAAATCCTCGCGATGGAAGAAGAGCATGCGGAGGATCTTGCGACACTGCTGGACAACCTGGGCAAGAAGGGCGAGCCCGCCAAGGCCCGACCGGAGCGCGGGCGCGCCACCAAGCATTGATCACGTCATCCCGCGGCGGCGCTTGCGCGTTGGAAACCCATATCGCCACCAGGAGACGCGCCATGCCGACAACGGACAACGCCCGCCAGGGACATGTGATTCTCAGTACCGTGCTCGCCACGCTCGCCTTGGGCGTGTTGCTGGCCAGCGCCGTGATGGGCTGGTGGGTGCATGGCACCGATGCCGCCGGGATGACCGGACAGTCCGCGCAGATCGTCGACCTTGGCGCGTCGCACGGCTGAGAGCCGCGCAAAAAAAACGCCGCCTCGGAGGGCGGCGTCTTGGCTCTTGCGAACAGCGATCAGGCCTTCTGGTCAGCCTGGTAGCGCTTGATGCCGGCGTCGATCTCGGCCTTGGCCTCGTCGGCGCCGACCCATCCTTCGATCTTCACCCACTTGCCCTTCTCCAGATCCTTGTAGTGCTCGAAGAAGTGGCCGATGCGCTCCAGCCAGTGGCCGGACACCGCCTTGATGTCCTTGATGTGCGCGTAGCCGGCGAAGATCTTGTCGACCGGCACCACCACCAGCTTCTCGTCGCTGCCGGCTTCGTCGGTCATCTTCAGCATGCCGACCGGATGGCAGCGGATCACCGAGCCCGGCACCAGCGGCAGCGGCAGGATCACCAGCGCGTCCAGCGGATCGCCGTCGCCGCCCAGCGTGCCCGGCACGTAGCCGTAGTTGCAGGGATAGCGCATCGGCGTGGACAGGATGCGGTCCACGAAGATCGCGCCGCTTGCCTTGTCCACCTCGTACTTGACGGGCTCGGCATCCTTGGGGATTTCGATGATGACGTTGATTTCGTCCGGAACCTTGCGGCCGGCGGGTACGAGGTGCAGACCCATGAGCGTGTCCTTGAGGCTAGTCAAATGCAAAGGCCTGAAAGGATACGGCAAAAGATGGGTGCATCGCAGCATGAGGCGGTGCTGCGCCCGGTTGCAGTTCAGCCTGAGACTGGCCAGCAAAGCGCTTTCAAGCCTGGTACGGACGCTCGCGTAACCACTTGGTGGCGATCCATTTTTCGCCCTTGAGCACGGGCAGGCCCGCGTGCAGCGAGGACTCGTCGCCGCTGTCGTAGGCGAAATAGACGGCCGAACCGCGCATGGCGGTGACGGTGAGGCCGATGCGCGGGAAGGCCGTGCCGCCGCCTTCCTCGGGTGTATTGAGATACATCACCACGCTGGCGATGCGCTGCCCACCGCGTGCCGTGACCGCCGAATAGCCGGGTTGATCGGGATTGAACCAGTCGAAGTGCGGCTCGTACTCCTGGCCCGCCTGGTAGTGCAGGATCTGCAGGCCCTCACCATGATTGACGGGAATGGCGAGCAGATTCGCGATGCGCTGTTCGATGCGTTGCACCAGCGGCGTTTCGCCGATGGTGAAGAACATGCCCTGGCTGGTGCGGCGCTCGTCGGTCTGGTGGCGGCCGTCGACATCCACGGTGAGCGAACGCGCGAGGCGCGGTGTCGCTTCGGCGACCAGGTCGTCGCATTCCTGCAGGGTGAGCAGGTTCTCCAGCACGCGCACCACCGGCAGGTCGGTGCTCACCGCGACGCGCACCGGATGGCCGTCGACGGTCTCCACGGGCGCCTGGGGATGGCGCGTGCGCAATCCCACGACCTTGGCCTTGGAAGCAGCCATGACCGTGGCAAGCGGCAGATTCAATACGCGCGCGACGATCTGGCGGCTCTGTTCACCGCCGTAGCCGGCGTCCTTCAGCATCTTCAGCAGGTCGCTGAGGCTGCAGCCGGAGCGGCTGGTGGAAACAATCCATTCGCGCAGTTCGGGACGAATCGTGTGCTGGTTCATGCGATTGAAAAAAGGTGCGCCGGCTCAGGCCGGCGCACCATGTTACGCAAGCGGGCCGCTTACTTCACGTGATCCCACAGGTACGTGTATCCCAGCGCGCTCATGAAGGCCGCCTGCTTGTTGTCCGCCGCCGCGCCGTGGCCACCTTCGATGTTCTCGTAGAAGCTGGTGTTGTAACCGAGCGACTCGAGCTTGGCGGTCATCTTGCGGGCGTGCACCGGACCCACGCGGTCGTCGCGGGTCGAGGTGGTGAACAGCACGGGCGGATATTTCTGGCCCGCCCTGGCGTTGTAGTACGGCGAAAACGTCTTGATCCAGGCCCATTCCTGCGGCTTGTCCGGATCGCCGTATTCGGCCATCCACGACGCGCCGGCCGACAGATGGGTGTAGCGCTGCATGTCGAGCAAGGCCACCTGGCTGACGATGGCGCCATAGAACTGCGGATAGAGCGTGAGCATGTTGCCCATCAACAGGCCGCCATTGCTGCCGCCCATCGCGCCCAGGTGTTGGGGTGACGTGATCTTGCGGGCGATCAGGTCCTGCGACACCGCGGCGAAGTCCTCGTAGGCACGCAGGCGATCTGCCTTGAGCGCAGCCTTGTGCCAGCGCGGTCCGTATTCGCCGCCGCCGCGGATGTTCGCGATCACATAGACGCCGCCCTTCTCCAGCCACGCGCGTCCCACGCTGCCGCTATAGGCGGGCTGCAGGGAGACCTCGAAGCCGCCGTAGCCGTATTGCAGGGTGGGGTTGCTGCCGTCGGCCTTGAGGTTCTTCGGCGCGATCTCGAAGTAGGGCACGCGGGTGCCGTCCTTGGAGGTGGCGAAGTGCTGGCTCACATCGAACTTCGAAGCGTCGAAGAAGCTGGGGCTGTGCTTGATCGCTTGCCCTTCGCCCTGGTTCAACACGCCGTAGTACAACGTGGTGGGCTGCAGGAAGCCGGTGACGGTGAGGAAGTAGGCGTCGCTGCTGTCGTCATCCACGCCGCCGGCGGCGATGGTGGAGAGCGCAGGCGCACCGCCCAGCGGGGCGCGCGTCCACTCGCCGGGTCCCGGCGTGAGCACCTCGAGCCGGTTCACCACGTTGTCCATCACGTTGAGGATCAGGTGGTGGCGCGTCCACGAATACGCATCCAGCGCGGTGGTGTCGGAAGGCGTGAACAGCACGGTGATCTCGCGCTTGCCCGCCATGTAATCGTCGAACTTCGCGGCGAGCAGCGAGCCCGATTTATAAGTCTTGCCACCCACGTTCCAGTCACTGCGGGGTTCGATCAGCAGCCATTCGCGATGCGCATCGACGTTGGCATCGTCGGGCACGTCGATCTTGGTGAGCTTGCCGTCCTTGCCGCGCACGAAGGTCTGGCTGTCGTAGAAGGCGATCTGCAGGAACACGAAATCGCGCTCGAAGCCCGGCGTGTTGTCACGCACCGCGGAGACCGACATGTCGTCGTCCTTGGCTTCATACACCACGGTCGCGCTTGTCAGCGGTGTGCCGCGCTTCCATTCCTTGACGATGCGCGGATAGCTCGACTTGGTCATCGAGCCGGGGCCGAAGTCGGTGGCGACATAGACGTGATCGGTGTCCTTCCAGTTCATCACGCTCTTGGCTTCCGGCAAATCGAAGCCGTCTTTCACGAACTGCTTGCTGGTGAGGTCGAATTCGCGCATCACGCTGGCATCGGCGCCACCACGCGACAGCGCCACCAGGCAGCGCTGGTACGCCGGCTTCAGGCAATCGGCGCCGTGCCAGACCCAGTTTTCCTTTTCCGATGCGGACAGCGCATCAAGGTCGATCACCGTTTCCCACGTGGGCGTGTCTTTGCGGTACTCATCCAGCGTGGTGCGGCGCCACAGGCCCTTGGGGTGTTCCTTGTCGCGCCAGAAGTTGTAGAAGTGGTCGCCGATCTTGCTGACCATCGGGATGCGCGCGTTGGAGTCGAGCACTTCCAGCAGTCGCGCATCGAGTTGCTTGAACTCGGCGTTGTCGGCGTAGGTCTTCACCGTTTCGGCGTTCTGCTGCTTGACCCAGTCAAGCTGCTTGGGGCCGTCGATGGTTTCCAGCCAGAGGTTGGGATCCTTGGCGGTGGGGGTGATGGTGTTGGCTGCGTGTGTCATGCCGCTTAGTGTGAGGCTCAGTGCGAGTGTCAGCCAGAGTGATGTCTTGGTTGTCATGGGTACCTTCCTTGTAGAACGAAACCCTCTGGTGATCTGAGGAGAGGGTGTTTGCGCGTGTCTCGAATGGAGTGTCGAGCGATGGACTGAGGCGGGCGTGGCCCCTGACCCGAACCCTCTCCCCGGTGGGGAGAGGGGCGAATGTGCCGGGCGGGTTCGCTCGATCACCGTTGAGGCGAGCGAGCGGCGTGCCGCACGGTTACAGCAGGGGGATCAATAAAAGAGCCACGATGTTGATGATCTTGATCAGCGGATTCACCGCGGGACCCGCAGTGTCCTTGTACGGATCGCCCACGGTGTCGCCGGTGACGGCGGCCTTGTGCGCGTCCGAGCCTTTGCCGCCGAAATGGTCGTCTTCGATGTACTTCTTGGCGTTGTCCCATGCACCGCCGCCGGTGGTCATGGAAATGGCCACGAACAAGCCGGTGACGATGGTGCCGATCAGCACGCCGCCCAGTGCCTGCGCGCCGGCTTCCGCGCCGCCCAGCCACTTGAAGCCGAACACCACGACCACCGGTACCAGCACCGGCAGCAGCGAAGGCACCAGCATTTCCTTGATCGCCGAGCGGGTGAGCATGTCCACCGCGCGCGAGTAGTCCGGACGCGTGGTGCCTTCCATGATGCCCTTGATCTCGCGGAACTGGCGGCGCACTTCCTCCACCACCGCGCCGGCCGAGCGACCCACCGCTTCCATCGCCATGGCGGCGAACAGATACGGGATCAGGCCGCCGATCAGCAGGCCGATGATCACGTACGGGTTGGAGAGGTCGAAGCGGAAGTCGGTGAGGTTCAGATGCTGGTTGAGGTTGTGCGTGTAGTCGGCGAACAGCACCAGTGCGGCCAGGCCGGCCGAGCCGATCGCATAACCCTTGGTGACGGCCTTGGTGGTGTTGCCTACCGCATCCAGCGGATCGGTCACACCACGCACTTCCGGCGGAAGCTCGGCCATCTCGGCGATGCCGCCCGCGTTGTCGGTGATCGGACCGTAGGCGTCCAATGCCACGATCATGCCGGTCATGCTGAGCATGGCCGTCGCCGCGATGGCGATGCCGTAGAGCCCGGCCATCTGGTACGCGCCCCAGATCGCCGCGCACACGGCCAGCACCGGCAGTGCGGTGGATTTCATCGACACGCCGAGGCCCGCGATGATGTTGGTCGCGTGACCCGTGGTGGACGATTGCGCGATGTGTTGCACGGGCTTGTATTCGGTGGCCGTGTAGTACTCGGTGATCACCACCATGGCGCCCGTCAACACCAGGCCGATCAGCGCGCAACCGTACAGACGGCCCACGCCGTAGGCCGACTCGCCCATCAGCTGGCTGGTGATGGGCCAGAACGCGATGGCGGCCAGCACGGCCGACACGGCCACGCCGGTGTAGAGCGCGTTCATGATCTTGGCGCTGCGTGCCTTCACGAAGAAGGTGCCGATCACCGATGCCACGATCGATGCGCCACCGAGCACCAGCGGATACAGCACGCCGTTGCTGCCGGTCTGTTCGGCCATCACGCCGCCCAGCAGCATGGTGGCAATCAGCGTCACCGCGTAGGTTTCGAACAGGTCGGCGGCCATGCCGGCGCAGTCGCCCACGTTGTCGCCCACGTTGTCGGCGATCACGGCCGGGTTGCGCGGATCATCTTCGGGAATGCCCGCCTCCACCTTGCCCACCAGGTCGGCGCCCACATCCGCGCCCTTGGTGAAGATGCCGCCGCCCAGGCGCGCGAAGATCGAAATGAGCGAGGAGCCGAACGCCAGGCCTACCAGCGCATGCAGCGCCTGCATGGTCTCGTAGCCCATGTGGCCCAAGGCCACGTAGTAGCCGGTGACGCCCAGCAGGGCCAGTCCCACCACCAGCATGCCGGTGATGGCACCACCGCGGAACGCCACGTTGAGCGCTGCGGCCAGGCCCCGGCGTGCGGCCTCGGCAGTGCGCACGTTGGCGCGCACCGAGACGTTCATGCCGATGTAGCCGGTGGCGCCCGAGAGAATCGCGCCAACCGCGAAACCAATGCCGGTTCCCCAGTTCAACGCAAAGCCGATCACCAGGAACAATACGAGGCCAACCGCGCCGATGGTGGCGTACTGGCGATTGAGATAAGCCTTCGCACCTTCCTGGATCGCGGCGGCGATCTCTTGCATGCGTGCGTTGCCAGGCGACTGCGCCAAGATCCAGCGCACAGAGACTGCGCCATAAAGAACCGCCAGAACCGCACATGCCAGCACGATCCACAAGCCATACTGCTGCAGCATCGGAGCCTCCCCGGGAATGGTAACAATGCACCGGGACCACCCATCGGCACCCCCGATACGGCGGCCGCCCTGAGAAGGGCGGTCCCCCGGAGTATAGACAGAGGTTGACGACAGGCGTGTTGTGCGGCGCAACGGGCTGAGGTTTGCCGGCGGTGAATCGGCGATCTGTCGCTCGGCTGCCTGCATCAAGCTCGGGTTTCGAGCGGACCCACGCAGACGGGCCGCTGCGTGCACCGCAGCGGCCCGTCCGTGTTTCAGCTTGGGCTGGCAGCCTGGAAGCGCGACGCCTCGCTAGCTGCCGATCAACGGATGACCAGATCCAGGATCATGCTGTCGCCGATGGAGACCAGGAGGAAGTTGCCGTCGTTGCGCACCCAGCGGTAGCCGTAGGGCGGCGGGGCGAGGCGGTAGCCGCGATAGTCGTTCACGATGTACATCGGGCCGTCATAGCGGTAGCCGCGTTCCCAACGATGCGGGCGGCCGTAATAACCTCGGTCGCTGTAGTAGCGGCGGTCCCAGCCGCCATGGCGATCGCGGTCGTGCCAGCCATCGCGGTCGTGGCGACCCCGGTTGTCATAATGGTTGCCGCGGTCGTGGCGATCGTCGCGGCCGTGTCCCCGATCGTGGTCGTGCCAGGGATCGGCCGATACAGCGCTGCTGCCGGCGAGCAAGGCCAAGGCCACCAACACACTGGAAAGGGTCTTCATTGCATCCTCCGGATGCCCGCCACCGCCACGGGCGCTGGATCGATCGGGCAGCTTCATCGTAAAAATCTACGTCTGAACGATGAGCGTGCTTTTTCGAAAGCGTCGTGCAAGCTTTCAGCCGGCGCTTATCGATCTGAATCCCCGTACATAAATCACCGGAGTCCGCCGATGGTGTTGCGAGTGGTGTTTGTGTTTGCCGCGCTTGCGGTGCTGCTCTACGGCGGCATCTGTCTTGCCATGTACCTGGGGCAGCGACAGCAGATCTATCACCCCGAAGCCAGCTGGCGCGTGCAGCAGGCGCCCGACTTCGAACTGGTCAACGACGGCGTGCGCCTGCGCGGATGGGTGGTGAACCCGGGGCGTGCGAAGGCCTTGCTCTACTTCGGCGGCAATGGCGAACGCATCGAGGATTCCCGCCAGGCGCTGTCGCAATGGTTTCCGGACCGAACGATCTATCTGCTGCCCTACCGCAGCTACGGGGCCAGTGAAGGCAAGCCCAGCGAACGCGCCTTGGTCGGCGATGCCCAGGCACTGTTCGACCGTGTGGCGCGCGACCACGCCGCGATTGCGGTAGTGGGGCGCAGCCTGGGCAGCGGAGTGGCGACGCAACTCGCGGCCACCCGGCCGGTGGAGCGCCTCGTGCTAGTCACGCCGTTCGATAGCCTGGTACGCGTGGCGGCGGGCTACTTTTCCTGGCTGCCCGTGAACGCGCTGATGCAGGACCGCTTCGAATCATGGCGCTACGTCAACGATATCCACTGCCCCGTGCTGGTGATCCGGGCGGAACAGGACGAAATCATTCCGGCGGAACGCACGCTGGCGTTGCTCAAGGCATTCAAGCAAACGCCTCTGGTTCAGGTGATCGCCGACGCAGGACACAACACCGTCCAGGATCACGCGGACTATCGCGTGAGCCTGGAGCGTTTCCTTCAATGACGGATCAGCGGGCGAACGGTTCGAGCTTGCGCGCGACCATGCTGTTCTTCAACGTGGCGTACTGCGGCAGGCCGTTCTTGCCGTACGGCGGCGGCGCTTCGCCCTGGATCAGCGGGCCGAGATAGCGGCGGGCGGCCGTCGTGATGCCGAAGCCGTCGCGGGTGAGAAAACTGGCCGGCATCTTCTTTTCGCGGTTGGCGATTTTCGACAGCGGCGCCGCTTCGATCTTCCAGCGGTACGGTGCATCGCTGGTACGCACGATCACCGGCATCACCGCGTTCATGCCGGCCATCGCGAAATCGACGGCGGCCTTGCCCACCGCGTAGGCCTGCTCGGCATCGGTTTTCGAGGCGAGATGGCGGGCGGAGCGCTGCAGGTAGTCGGGCAGCGCCCAGTGATACTTGTAGCCGAGCTTCTCCTTCACCAGCGCCGCGAGCACGGGAGCCACGCCGCCCAGCTGGCTGTGGCCGAACGCATCGCGCGTGCCGGCTTCGGCGAGGAACTGGCCCTCGGCGTTGAGCAGCCCTTCCGAGGCGACCACCGTGCACCAGCCGACGCGTTCCACCGTGGCTTTCACCTTGGCCAGGAAGGCGGCTTCGTCGAAGGGACGTTCGGGAAACAGGATGATGTGCGGCGGCGCATCGGCGCCTTCGCCGGCCAGGCCTGCGGCGGCGGCGATCCAGCCGGCGTGGCGGCCCATCACTTCGAGGATGAACACCTTGGTCGACGTATCGGCCATCGAGGCGACGTCCAGGCTCGCTTCCAGCGTCGACACGGCGGTGTACTTCGCCACCGAGCCGAAGCCGGGGCAGCAATCGGTGACGGCCAGGTCGTTGTCCACCGTCTTGGGCACGCCGATGCAGCGGATGTCGTAGTTCATCGCCTTGCCGAGCTGCGAAATCTTCAGCGCCGTATCGGCCGAATCGTTGCCGCCGTTGTAGAGGAACCAGCGGATGTCGTGCGCGCGGAACACATCGATCAGCCGCTCGTATTCGGCGCGATTGGCATCCAGCGACTTGAGCTTGTAGCGGCACGAGCCGAACGCGCCGCCTGGCGTGTGGCGCAGCGCGGCGATGGCCGCCTTGGTTTCCTTGCCGGTATCGATCAGCTCTTCGCGCAGCGCGCCGAGGATGCCGTTGTGCGCCGCGTACACCGGCACGCCCTTGGCACGCGCGGCCTCGATCACGCCGGCAGCGGTCGCGTTGATGACGGCGGTGACGCCACCGGATTGGGCGTAGAGCAAACGGCCTGAAGGCTTGGCTTGGGACGTCCTGGTCTTCGACATCATGCTTTTCGACATCATGGGCTTCTCAATCGGGGAGGGCGAGGTTGCCGTGGTCATCAAACACGAAGTACGGATTGAACGCCAATTCCCACAGGTGACCGTCCGGATCGGCCAGGTAGCCGGAGTAGCCGCCCCAGAACGCTTCCTGCGGCGTCTTCAGTTCGCGGGCGCCGGCGGCGAGCGCGGTGGCGAACCAGGCGTCGACTTCTTCCTTCGAGCTGGCATTGCGGGCCAGCGTGATGGCGGAGAAGCCGGTAGGCAGGTCTTCGGCCAGGGCATCCTCGGCCAGGGCGTCGCGCCCGTACAGCGCGAGAACCCCGGCGCCACCCTTGAGAAAGACGATGTTCTCGTTGCTGACCGAGGAGGCCTTCCAGCCCCAGGCCTCGTAGAAGCGACGCGAACGGGACAGGTCGCCGACGCCCAGGGTGACGATGTGGATCCGCGGGACTGACATGGCGTTTTCCTCCGAATGGAGCTGAAAAGCTTAATCCGGCGCGCGAGCCGCGTCCTTGTGACGCTAACGTGTCACAGTTAACTCTTTTCGCAACAACTACTTGCCGTTTTTGCGCCGCCTTCTCGGTTTGACGTTACCGTCCGCAGAAGTTAACTTGAACGCCAATTTTCTTGCATCCATCGGGCCCTGCAGCGTGCGTGGTCCGCGGATGCCTTGGAGCACTATGCGACTCGTCCTACTCGGTCCGCCCGGTTCGGGCAAAGGCACCCAGGCTGCGCGTCTGAAGGTGGAACTCGGCGTCCCGCACATCTCGACCGGCGACATGCTTCGCGCGGCGGTGGCGGCTGGCACGCCGACGGGTCTGAAGGCGAAAGCGGTGATGGATGCGGGCAACCTCGTCTCCGACGATATCCTGCTGGCCATGCTGGAAGAGCGTCTCTCGCAGGACGACGTGAAGGGTGGCTTCATTCTCGACGGCTATCCGCGCAACCTGGCCCAGGCCGACGCGCTCGATCATCTGCTGGCCAAGATCGGTCAGCCGCTGGACGCCGTGGTGAAGCTCGACGTGCCCAACGAAGTGATCATCGGCCGCTGCGAGATCCGTTTCGCCGCCGAGCACCGCAAGGACGACGATCCGGCGGTGGTGCGCGATCGCCTCAAGGTCTACGCCGAGCAGACGGCGCCGGTCGCCGACTTCTTCGCCCGCCGCGGCAAGCTGCAGGTGGTCGATGGCGTGGGTGAACTCAACGAAGTCACCGCTCGCGTCAAGCGTGCGCTGACCACCGAGTCGGCCGCCGCCAACGGCTGACACGCCGGGCCGCCGTCAGGCGGCCCGATGTTTTTGGGCCGGCGCATCGTGCCGTCCGGTCACATCGAACAGGTTACCCATGCGTCTGCACATCCTCGGCATCTGCGGCACCTTCATGGGCGGCGTCGCCGCTTTGGCTCGCGAGCTCGGCTTCACCGTCGAGGGTTCCGACGCCAATGTCTATCCGCCCATGAGCACTCAGCTCGAAGCGTTGGGCATCGGCCTGATGAACGGCTACCAGGCCGACCATCTCAAGCCCGCGCCCGATCTGGTCGTGGTAGGCAACGCGATGACGCGCGGCAACCCGGCCGTGGAATACATGCTCGACGCGCAGCTGCGTTACATCTCCGGTCCGCAATGGCTGGGCGAGACCTTGCTGCCGGGCCGTGAAGTGCTGGCCGTGGCGGGCACGCACGGCAAGACCACCACCACCAGCCTGCTGGCGCACCTGCTGGAAAGCGCCGGCTTGTCGCCCGGCTTTCTGATCGGCGGCGTGCCCGGCAATTTCGACGTGTCGGCACGCGTGGGCGGTGGCAAGCCGTTCGTGATCGAGGCCGACGAATACGACAGCGCGTTCTTCGACAAACGCTCGAAGTTCGTGCACTACCGTCCGCGCATCGCGATCCTCAACAACCTCGAATACGACCACGCGGACATCTTCCCCGACGTCGCGGCGATCCAGCGCCAGTTCCATCATCTCGTGCGCACCGTGCCGGGCAATGGACGCCTGATCGTCAACGCGCACGATCACCATCTCGCCGAAGTGCTGGCGATGGGCTGCTGGACGCCGGTGGAGACCTTCGGCATCGGGAAGGGCGACTGGCAGGCCGAGCTGATCGAGGCCGACGGTTCCGCCTTCGCAGTGCGCCGCGGCGGCGAACTGATCGGCGAGATTCGCTGGCCGCTGCTCGGCAACCACAGCGTCATGAACGCGCTGGCAGCGCTCGCTGCGGCCACCGCGGCAGGTGCCGATCCACGTGCGCTGCTGCCTGCGTTCGCCGGTTTCCAGAGCGTGAAGCGCCGCATGGAAATCGTCGGCGAAGCGAACGGCGTGCGCGTGTACGACGATTTCGCCCATCACCCGACCGCCATCGCCACCACGCTGGCCGGCTTGCGGGCCAAGGTCGGCAAGGCGCGCATCGTGGTCGCGCTGGAACCGCGCTCCAATTCGATGCGCCTGGGCGCCCACGCCGAGGCGCTGGCGCCTTCGCTGGCCGACGCGGACGCGGTGGTCTTCCTGCATCGCCCGGAACTCGCCTGGGATGCCGGTCGCGTGACGGCAGCCTTGAACGGCCGGGGCAGCGCGGTGCCGACCGTGGACGCCTTGATCGAGGCCTTGCGCCGCGAAGTGCGCGCCGGCGACCACGTGGTCTTCATGTCCAACGGCGGCTTCGAAGGCGCGCCGCGCCGCTTCGCCGAAGCCATCAAGTCGTAGCGTTCCCTCAATTCTCCCTGTGGGAGCGCACTTGTGCGCGACAGTCGTATCGACAGAGCGGAACAGTCGCGCACAAAGTGCGCTCCGACCGTTTCAGTGTGCAGCTAAACTCAGCGCATGGCCGCCAACACCCCGTCCCTCGACTTGCCGCTGTTCCCGCTCGGCACCGTGCTGTATCCCGGCGGGCAGCTGTCCCTGCGCATCTTCGAGCCGCGCTATCTGGACATGGTTCGCGAGTGCGCACGCACGGGCAGCTCCTTCGGCGTGTGCCTGATCCTGCAAGGCCAGGAAGCCGGTGCCCCGGCCCTGCCTGCCGCGGTGGGCACGCTGGCGCGCATCGTCGATTTCCATAATCGCGAAGACGGCCTGCTCGGCATCCTGGCCGAAGGGGGCGAGCGTTTCCGCGTCACTCGCACGCGCGTTCGTTCGGATGGCCTGGTGCGCGGCGATGTGGAGATGTGGCCCACCGAACCCACCCACGAAGTACCGGTGGAACTGGCCCTGCTGCAATCGATTCTGGAACGCCTGATCGAAAATCTGGCGCCGCAGTGGCGGCATGCGCCGCGTCACCTGTACGACGACGCCAGCTGGCTTGGCTTCCGCTTGGCCGAATTGCTGCCGTTGCAGACGGACGAACAACAGCGCCTGCTCGAGCTCACCGATCCCGTGCAACGCCTCGCTGAGCTGCGCGACATTCTTCCGCGTTTCCAGCGCGCGTAGAACGCTTTCACTTTTCGCCCGCGGGGCGCGCTTCTACACTCTCGCTTCCAAGATCGAGGTGAGACCCCATGAGCAGCCTGGCCGGCAAGACCCTCTTCATCACCGGTGCTTCACGCGGGATCGGCCTGGCCATTGCGCTGCGTGCCGCGCAAGACGGGGCCAACATCGCCATTGCGGCCAAGAGCAGCGTGCCGAACCCGCGCCTGCCGGGCACCATTTTCAGCGCGGCGCAGGAGATCGAAGCGGCCGGCGGCAAGGCCTTGCCGATCAAGTGCGATATCCGCGAGGAAGATGAAGTGAAGGCCGCCGTGGCCGCCACGGTGGAGCGCTTCGGCGGCATCGACATCCTGGTCAACAACGCGAGCGCCATCTGGCTGGCCGGCCTCGCCGACACGCCGATGAAGCGCTTCGACCTGATGCAGCAAGTGAATGCGCGCGGCAGTTTCCTGTGCGCCCAGGTCTGCCTGCCGCATCTTCTCAAGGCCGAGAATCCGCACATCCTGACGCTGGCGCCGCCGCCGTCGCTCGATCCGAAATGGTGGACGCCGCACACCGGTTACACGCTGGCCAAGATGGGCATGAGCTTCGTGACACTCGGCCTGGCGGGCGAACTGGGCAGCCAGGGCATCGCCGTCAACGCGTTGTGGCCGCGCACCATCATCGCCACCGATGCGCTCAACATGATTCCCGGTGTACCGCTGGATCGTTGCCGCAAGCCGACCATCGTCGCCGACGCTGCGCATGCCGTGCTCACGCGTGAAGCGAAAGGCTTCGCCGGCAACTTCCTGATCGATGAAGACGTGTTGCACGAGGCGGGTGTCACCGACTTCACCTGGTACGCGATGGATGCCTCGCAACGACCCTTGCCCGATCTGTTCCTGGACTGAGCGCGGTGTCCTGTCCGTTCTGCGAGATCGTCGCCGGCCGTCTGGACGCCAGCGTGGTGGCGCAAACGGAGCATGCGCTGGCGTTTCTCGATATTCGCCAGGCGGTGCCCGGTCATGTACTCGTCGTGCCGAAACGTCACGTGGAAGATATCTACGCGATCGGCCCCGAGCTTGCCGGCGACGTGATGCAGCTGGGCGTGCGCGTGGCGAACGCACTGCGCGAGGCGTTTCGTCCGGCGGGCCTCAACCTGTGGCAATCCAACGGTGCGGCGGCCGGCCAGGAAGTGCCGCACTTTCACCTGCATGTGCAGCCACGTCGTGTGGCCGATGGTCTGTTGCGCGTCTATACGCACGGTGCGCCGCCGCCGTCGTCGCGCGCCGAGCTCCATGACCTGGCGCAACGCATCCAGCGTTTTCTTCCCCACGATCACGGCGTCCCCACGCCACGGAGTAGTTCATGAAATACCTGCACACGATGATCCGCGTTCGCGACATCGACGCGAGCCTGCGTTTCTTCTGCGAAGGCCTGGGCCTGAAGGAAATGCGCCGCATGGAGAATGCCGCCGGCAAGTTCACCCTGGTGTTTCTTGCCGCGCCCGATTCGCCCGACGCGGAAGTCGAGCTGACCTACAACTGGGCTTCCACAGAGGATTACGGCAGCGCCCGCAATTTCGGCCACCTCGCGTTCCGCGTGGACGACATCTACCAGACCTGCGCGCACCTGCAGGCGATGGGCTACACCATCAACCGACCGCCACGCGACGGACACATGGCTTTCGTACGCTCGCCGGACCTGATCTCGGTGGAATTACTGCAGGACGGCCATCTCCCGCCGCAGGAACCCTGGGCATCGATGCCCAACATCGGGGTCTGGTAGGCCCAAGGCTGTCGCCTGGCTTGCATAGTGGCCTCGGGGTTCGGTTGGCAGGGTCCTGGCCTGGGTCGAAGGTCCCTAGGCCATTGGTGCTACCTCATCTTTGTGCCTCCGGCTTCTGTCCGAAGCCGCTGATCCATTTGTAGGGTGACTGTGAGACGCAGAGTTGTATATTGTGTGACCCATATCACATTTTTGTAGCGGTCGCGGGTTAGCTTGGCGCGACGGGCGTGGTAACCGGGGGGTAGCCATAGGACATGGCAATGACCGGCCGAAACCTGTGACCCCTTGGGGTTGGGGGAGGGAACCATGGCTGTATTGAGGGAGGAAGCCAGGCGATGCGTCGTCTGGTTTGGTCAACCGGCTAGCGATGAGCGGGCAGGGTTGGCGGAGGCGGGATGGATTATCCGCGTGGCCGACGCCGGCACTCAGGGCGGCGTGGGCATGCGTAACAACGATACGGTGGTGGCGCTGGCCGACCTTAGGCACGGCGATACTGCATCTGCCCAGGCCATGGCTCAGCTGATGGCCGATCATCCCTGGTTGCCGTGGGTGGCGCTCATTCCGCCAGCCATGTCGGTGCACGAGCCGCTGATCGATCGCGTGCTCGAAGCAAGCATCGAATACTTCGCCACGCCGGTGGATGTGGATCGTCTGGTCGAAGCGCTCGCCCGCATCGGCGGCGACCAGCCGCGTGCGGCCGATCCGGGCGACGTCGGCGTCACCGGCCGCAGTGCCGCCATTGGCGCGGTCGTGGCCAGCGTGCGCAAGTACGCGCCGGTCGAGTTGCCCGTGTTGATCACTGGCGAAACCGGTACCGGCAAGGAAGTGGCTGCGCGTGCGCTGCACAGTTTGTCTGCGCGCGCCGATCGTCCGTTCGCGGCGATCAACTGCGGCGCCTTGCCACCGAACCTGGTGCAGTCTGAATTGTTCGGTCACGAACGTGGCGCATTCACCGGCGCCAACGCGCGCCGCATCGGCCATTTCGAAACGGCAGCGGGCGGCACCGTATTCCTCGATGAAGTGGGCGATCTCCCGCTCGACGCGCAGACCAGCCTGTTGCGCTTCCTGCAGGAAGGCACACTGGAGCGCGTGGGCAGCAGCCAGCTGATCAAGCTGGATGTGCGCGTGCTGGCCGCCACCCACGTGGATCTCGAAAAGGCGGTGGAACAGGGCCGCTTCCGCGAAGATCTCTACTATCGACTCAACGTGCTTCGCCTTCGCATGCCGCCGTTGCGCGAACGCGAAGACGACGTGGTGCTGCTGGCGCAGAAATTCCTCGACGCGTTCCGCGATCAGCATGCCAGCCGTGCCCGCGCGTTCAGTGCCGGTGCGCGACGTGCGATGCTCGACTTCAGCTGGCCCGGCAACGTGCGCGAATTGCTCAACCGTGTGCAGCGCGCTGCCGTGGTGGCGGAAGATGCGCTGATCAGCGTCAACGATCTCGACCTGGCCGATGTGCTCACCAAGCAGGCGGCGCGATCGAGCCTGGGCAGTACCCGCGTGGCGGCCGAGCGCGATGCCGTGATCGCCTGCCTGCGCGAGAGCCGTTTCAACGTGAGTGAATGCGCGCGTCGCCTTAAGGTGTCGCGCGTGACCATCTATCGCCTGTGCAAGAAGCACCAGCTCGCGCTCGACGAGCTGCGATAGCGGACGTCCAAACGCCCTAGGGGGGGGCTCCCCGAAAACATGCTGGCCTACTTGCCGGGATGAGCGGCGGATGCTCGCTCTTGCATGATCGGTTGGGCGCCTAGCCAATCATTTGAACGCAAGCACCCGCCGCTCACCCCGGTCGAGTTCGGCCGTGGGGAAGATGTGGATGGTGGAAACCTGCCCGAGAAAGGAAGGCCCCCGACCCGCAGGGGTCGGGTCGGGGGCTTCCATTGGTGCCCCGGCCACAGGGGTTGCCGGGTTACCGCCCTCATCACCGCCTTGCGGCGGAATGCTTTAGGCGTCCTCTCGCGCTACGCGAGAGAAACGGAGAAGGGTGTTTCCGATGGCCAGCTGCGAGTTGCGTGCCGACATTGCCCCCAGGCCACCCAGGAGCGTCGCCATCCTGTCGCCGCGAAAGTCCGTATCGCGGTGTTCGGCGCGTTGTCGTCGCAGCTGGCCCATCCCCCTTCCCGCCTGTACGGGGTAAAGAGTGCAATCGTCGTGCCAAACCCCTGCAATGGCTGGAAAACGCGGGTTTTCGCGGCTTTACGGGGAACGGGCCCATTTTCAACCGTGCTGAACGCGTTACAGGCCGGACCCGAAATCAGTGCTCTGGGGGGCGCTTAACACCTGCGGTTGCGCCGTTTCGGCAACCTGTATCAGGGACGTAACAGCGGACAGGCGAAATGTCACACTCGATTGGTGCAGGGGCCCGCACGTCGTCGAGCGATGGGAGCGCAAGGAGATTGCGCCGGTCCTGGGCGTCGCGGAGCCGTGCAAAGCCGGTTCGCAGGTCTTAGGATGCGCGAACGCCGCGGCTTGCGGCGTATCCCCATCCCCGAATTCTTCTTGAGCATGGTGCCGTCGCCGACGATGCCCGGAGTACCACATGCACGCGCAAGACCCGTCCGCCCAGTCCCTGATCGATCTTGGCAAGCGCTACTGGTTGCCGGTGTATCGACCGCGCGATGTGGTGCTGGACCACGGCAAGGGCGCGCGCGTGTGGGATACGCAGGGCCGCGACTACGTCGATTTCGGCGCAGGCATCGCGGTGAATGCGCTCGGCCATCAGGACCCGGATCTGCTCGAAGCGCTCACCACGCAGGCGCACAAGCTGTGGCACACCAGCAACGTGTTCTACAGCGAGCCGCCGTTGCGCCTGGCCGAGGAACTGGTGTCCGCCTCCGGTTTTGCCGAACGCGTGTTCCTGTGCAACTCCGGCACCGAAGCGAACGAAGCGGCGATCAAGCTGGTGCGCAAGTGGGCGTCGTCGCAGGGCCGCGCGGCCGATAAGCGCGTCATCGTCACCTTCCGCGGCTCCTTCCACGGCCGCACGCTGGCCGCCGTCACGGCGACCGCGCAGCCGAAGTACCAGGAAGGCTACGAGCCGCTGCCCGGCGGCTTCCGTTATCTCGATTTCAACGACGTGCCCGCGCTGGAGGCAGCGTTCGCCCAGGGCGACGTAGCCGCCGTGATGCTCGAGCCCGTCCAGGGCGAGGGCGGCGTGCTGCCGGCCGCCCCCGGTTTCGTCCAGCGCGTGCGTGAACTGTGCGATCAATACAACGCGCTGCTGGTGCTCGATGAAATCCAGAGCGGCATGGGCCGCACCGGCACCTTGTTCGCCTATGTGCAGGACGGCGCCAAGCCGGACATCGTCACCCTGGCCAAGGCCCTGGGCTGCGGCTTCCCCATCGGCGCCATGCTGGCCGGCCCGAAGGTCGCCGAGGTGATGCAGTTCGGCGCGCACGGCACCACTTTCGGTGGCAATCCGCTGGCGGCCGCCGTGGCGCGCGTGGCGCTGCGCAAACTGTCCTCACCGGAGTTGCTGGCCAACGTGGCGCGCCAGTCGCAGGCCTTGCGCGATGGCCTGGCGCGCATCAATGCGTCGCTATCCCTGTTCGATGAAGTGCGCGGCCGCGGCCTGATGCTTGGCGCGGTGCTGAACGAGGCGAACAAGGGCAAGGCGGGCACCATCCTCGATCACGCCGCTGCCCACGGCCTGCTGGTGCTGCAGGCCGGTCCGGACGTGCTGCGTTTCGTGCCTGCCCTCAACATCAGCGACGAAGACCTCGCCGAAGGCCTCTCACGCCTCGAAGCCGCATTGCGCGGTTTCGCCGAGGGCTAACCGACCCGCCAAACATGCGCTCCTGCCTTCAGGAGCGCATGTCGAGGCTCTCTCAGCCTGTTTGTGCGGTGCGCAGCGCTCCGCGCGCGGCTTCCAGCGTGTCGGCAAGGTCCTGTTCGCTGTGCGCACTGGAAACGAAGCCAGCCTCGAACGCCGACGGTGCGAGGTAGACGCCGCGCTCCAGCATGCCGTGGAAGAAGCGGTTGAACATGGCTGCGTCCGCCGCCGTCGCCTGGGCGTAGCTCTCCACTTTTTCCTGGGTGAAGAACAGGCCGAACATGCCGCCCACGCGATTCGTGCTGAAGGCCACGCCTTCACCGTCCGCCACGGCCTGCAGGCCATCGGTGAGCAAACGCGTGCGGGCGGCGAGTTGATCGTAGAAGCCCGGCGCCTGGATCAATTCCAGCATCGCCAGGCCGGCGGCCATGGCCACCGGATTGCCGGAAAGCGTACCGGCCTGATAAATCGGCCCCGCCGGCGCGATCTGCTGCATCAGATCACGACGGCCGCCGTACGCACCCACCGGCATGCCGCCGCCGATGATCTTGCCGAACGTGGTCAGATCCGGCGTCACGCCGTAATACGCCTGCGCGCCACCGAGAGCCACGCGGAAACCGGTCATCACTTCGTCGAAGATCAGCAGCGCGCCGTGCTTCGTGCACAACTCGCGCAAGCCCTGCAGATAGCCATCCTTCGGCGGAATGCAATTCATGTTGCCGGCCACCGGCTCAATGATCAGGCCGGCGATGTCATGGCTGTGCTCATCGAACAAGCGAGCGGCGGCATCGAGGTCGTTATAGGCGAGCGTGAGCGTCAGGTCGGCATTCGCCTTGGGCACGCCCGGCGAAGTCGGCACACCGAACGTGAGTGCGCCGGAGCCAGCCTTCACCAGGAAGCTATCGCCATGGCCGTGATAGCAGCCCTCGAACTTCACGATCAGGTTGCGGCCCGTGGCGCCGCGCGCGAGACGAATCGCCGACATGGTCGCCTCCGTGCCGGAATTGACCATGCGCACCATGTCGATCGACGGGATCAGCCGCGTGATGGTTTCCGCCATGGTGACTTCGGCGGGGCAGGGCGTGCCATACGAGAGACCGTTCTTTACCGCGCGCTCCACCGCTTCGCGCACATGCGGATGGTTGTGGCCCACGATCATCGGTCCCCAGGAACCGACGTAGTCGATATAGCGCTTGCCTTCGACATCCCACAGGTAGGCGCCATCCGCGCGAGCCGTGAAGAACGGCTCGCCGCCCACCGACTTGAAGGCGCGCACCGGCGAGTTCACGCCGCCGGGCATCAACTGCTGCGCGCGCTGGAAGAGTTCGTGGTTGGTGGTCATCGTGGGTGTCTCAAGGCGAAGTGAAAAGTTGGGCGAACCGCATAGCCGCACCGCGGACATCGCGATCGCCGAAGACGGCCGAGATCACGGCGAGATAGTCGGCGCCGGCATCGATCAGCGATCCGCCATTGTCTGGCGTGATGCCCCCGATCGCCACACGCGGGATGCCCAGCGCGGCGGACTGTCGCAGCAGCTCGAACGACGCACGCCGTGCATGTGGCTTGGTGGGCGAGGGGAAGAACGCGCCGAAGGCAATGTAGTCGGTCCCCTCGGCGGCGAGCTGGCGGGCGCGCTCGAGCGAGTCGTAGCAGGACACGCCGATGATGGCGTCCTGCCCCAGCACGGCGCGGGCGGCGGCCACATCACCATCCTCCTCGCCCAGATGCACGCCCGCGGCGCCTGCCGCCTGGGCCAGTGCCACGTCATCGTTGATGATCAGGGGCACCTGCCGGGCGGCGCACAGGGCGCGTATCGCGCGGGCTTCGGTGAGGCGGCGCTCGTGGTCGCGGGTCTTGTCGCGGTATTGCAGCAGCCGGGCGCCGCCCGCCAGCGCCTGCGCCACGACCGGGATCAGGTCGGGGCGGGGGCCATCGGTAATCACGTAAAGGCCACGGCCCTGGAGTTTTTCACGCATGCCAATTTGTCCTGGAGAACTGCGCCATACGCTTTCGCATCGGCGGGGGAGTTGCGAGAATGCCCCACTTATTCTCCATAGCAAGCCATTGACGATGAATCAGAGCACCAACGAAACCGGCACCCTGCGCAAATGGATGTGTGTCGTCTGCGGCTTCATCTATGAAGAGGCGCTGGGCCTGCCCGATGAAGGTATCGAGCCCGGTACGCGTTGGGCCGACGTTCCCGATACCTGGACGTGCCCCGACTGCGGCGCGACCAAGGAAGACTTCGAGATGATCGAAATCGACTGATTTCCAGCTCCGCCTTGCCCTCAAACGGCCCGAATCCGTCATCGTACGGACCGGGCCGTTTGCTTAGATGCTCCTGCGCGTCGGAGAAAACGCGCAACCCAGGCAGGAGCAGCGCCATGCAGCAGTTCATTCCGTTCGAAGACGAGTGGGACATCCTGGAAAGGCTCAGTCCCGAATCCCTCATCCCCTATCACGTCGGCGTTCCCTGCCGGCATGACCTGGCGGCCAACGATCACGGAACCGGGCAGGACGCCCCGACCGGCCCCGTCGCCCCGACACGGGCGGGAGGGGCCCGGACATAACGCCTGGGACTGCGAACCAAGAGCAGATGAACGCAAAGAGCCGGCCGCGCCACAACGCGGCCGGCTCTTCTTGCATGGGAACGGTCCAAACGCTGTAACGGGCGGTTCTTAGGCGCCGGAAAGGTCTCTATGCCGGCGTCACGACGGGATCTCTGTCATCGCAGTGAAAAAAATTCGTATAGACCCCTTCCCAACCCTGAGGAGGGACGCTATAGTTTCGCTCCTCCCCGGACGACACGCTCTTCAACGGGGTTCCACTGAAAACCCACAGCAAAAAAGATTCACGCTGAAGGTGTTGACGGACCGGAAAGATGATGTAAGATGAGCGGCTCACTCGGGACGAAATGTTCCAGCGCTGAAACGGCAACGTTCGGCAAGTGATTGAGATCTTTGACAGTGTGCGCAGGTGACTTGTGTGGGCGTC
>NZ_JADIKC010000005.1 GCF_016905005.1 Dyella kyungheensis | reverse complement strand
CTGCATTGCGATATCCAGCCGCTGGCCGAAACGCTGCACGATCTGGAGCAGGGCACCCCGTATCTGTTCGTGGATGACTTGAGCATCTATCGCAATCCGGTGGCCGCGATGCAGCAAGCGGCCGTGCCGCTGGAAGTGCAGTTCACCTTGTCCGGCTATGTGCGCCAGCCGCGCGCCACCGGCGGTGACACGCAGGGAGGTGCGCCATGAATGCGGCCGCCCAACGTCGCCTGACGCCCTTGCTCGGCGGGGTGGCCGTGCTGTTCGGCGCGTTGCTGCTGACCTTGCTTGCCGGGGTGGGACGCGGTGTCTCGTGGGGCCCGGAACGTGCCGCCACGCCGTTGCCACCCACGCACGACCAAGGTTTGCCGCCGCCGGTGCCGCTGGCGCAGTTCTCCGCCGTGTGGACGCAGCCGCTGTTCAACAACGACCGCAAGCCGACGATGCGCACCGCCGCCGGCGGCGCGAGCCTGGGCGACATGCAGCTCACCGGCATCATCCTCACGGCGCCACTGCACATGGCCTTGCTGCGCGACAAGAGCGGCGAGCACGAAGTGCGCGTGCGCCAGGGCGAGGCGCTGCCTGATGGCAGCTGGCGTTTGGTCGATCTGAGGCCGCGCTCGGCGGTGTTCGAATCGAGCACCGGCCGCACCGAACTGGAGCTGCCCGCCGGCGCGCCGATCGACATGCCCAAGGGCGACGGCAGTGCGCCACCCAGCCCGCCCGCACCGAACGGCATGGCGGTGGGTCCGGCGGCCCCACCGCAGAACGGCCCGATGATCAATGCCNGATCGCATCCGCTTGTTGAAAGAAGCCATCCAGAAGCGCCGCGCCCAACAGCAGGCGGCGACCCCCGAGGGAGCCCATTAACGTCATGTCCATCCAGCGCACGCCGCGGTTGACCCGCATCAGTACGCTCACCCTGGCCTTGTGGCTGGCCGGTTGTCAGACGCTGCCGCCGCCCAAGAGCGATGACGGTGCGTTGCAGCGCGAGGCGATGGCGGGCACCGAGAAGCCGGTCCCCGCCCAGCTCCCGTTGAACACGAAAAATGGGGCCGTGGACCCGAGCGTCACGCCCAAGCCGCAACTGAGCGAAGGCAGCGGCCAGTTCGTGCGCACCACCGGGCTGGCGCAACCGCGCAAGGCCGCCAGTGGCGATGGTGCGGTGACCTTCAACTTCGAGAACCAGCCGGTGCAGGCGGTGGTGAAGGCCATCCTGGGCGATCTGCTCAAGCAGAACTACACCATCGTGCCGGGGGTGCAGGGCAACGTGTCCTTCTCCACCTCCGAGCCGGTGGACAGCAGCCAGGCCATTCCGATCCTGGAGACGCTGCTGTCGTGGACCAACAACGCATTGGTGATGCGCGATGGTCAGTATGTGGTGATGCCGGCGAAGGATGCCGCTGCCGGCAACCTCGTCCCCAGCCTCAACGCGGTAGCACCGCAGGGCGGACTGCAAGCGCGTTTGTACCCGCTGCGCTTTATCTCGGCCACCGAGATGCAGAAGCTGATCAAGCCGTTCGCGCGTACCGACGCCGTGCTGCTGGCCGATCCCTCGCGCAACCTCATCGTGCTGTCGGGTACACCGTCGGAGCTGGACAACTACCAGCGCACCATCCACACCTTCGACGTCGACTGGCTGCGCGGCATGTCGGTGGGCGTGTTCAGCCTGCAACACGCGAACGTGGGCGAACTGGGCCCGCAGCTCGACCAGATGTTCGGACCCAAGGGCGACACGCCGCTGGCCGGCATGGTGCGCTTCCTGCCGATCGAACGCACCAACGCCATCGTGGTGATCAGCAGCCAGCCGACCTATCTGCAGGAAGTAGGCGACTGGATCACAAAGATCGATCGCGGTGGCGGCAACGAACCGGAACTGTTTGTCTATGACGTGCGCAACCTCAAGGCATCGGATCTCGCGCAGTACCTGGGGCAGATCTACACCCGCGGCAATGGCGGCGGCAGCGATGCCGGCAAAGTGGGGCCGGGCCTCACCGGATCTACGCTGGGCAGCGGCGACAATGCGATGGGCAATGCCAGCGGGATAGGCAGCACGGCGGGCAGCTTCGGCAGCAGCACCACGGGCGGTGTTCAAGGTACCGGCGGTGGCTTTGGCAGCGCGGGCGGTTTTGGTGGCACGGGAACGATCGGCACCACCGGCGGCTTCGGTACGACGGGTACGGGCACCAGTGGCGGTTTCGGCAGCACCGGCGGCAGTGCGGCGGGCGGCATGTCCTCGTTCGGCAACAGCGCCTCCAACAGCAACAACGGCAACACCGGGCAGCAGTTCGTCTCGGAGGACGGCAGCATCCGCATCAGCTCCGTCGATTCGAACAACCAGCTGCTGGTGCGCGCGCGCCCCTCGCAGTGGAAGGAGATCGAGCAGGCCATCAAACGACTCGACAATGTGCCGCTGCAGGTGCAGATCGAGATGCGCATTCTCGAGGTCGATCTTACCGGGCAGTTGGAGTTCGGCGTCCAATGGTATCTGCAGGGGTTGGCAGGCAGCACGCCGACCACCGATGGCAACGGCAATATCAATGGCGCCACCAATATTCCGCCGGGCGCGCATCGCCAGATCTCGCTGGGCTCCGGCGGTAATCAGTACGGCGGCGAGCCGCTGTTCTATTCCTTCCTGAGCAGCAACGGCAAGTTCCAGGTCGCGATTCGCGCGCTCGAAACCAATGGCAATACCAAGACCTTGTCGGCGCCGTCGCTGGTCGTGCTCAACAACCAGGTCGCGCACATCCAGGTGGGCGATCAGGTGCCGATCAACCAGACCTCCATCGTCACCGGCCTCAACACCAATGGCTCGACCGCCAGCAGCGTCAGCTACCTTCCCACGGGCGTGATCCTGGACGTGCAGCCGCGCGTGAATCCCGGCGGCCTGGTGTATCTCAATGTGCAGCAGCAGGTGAGCAACACCACCGGTTCGGCGAATTCGCAGGGCAACTTCACCATCCAACAGCGCGCGGTGGGCACGCAGATCGCGGTGCAAAGTGGCCAGACGGTGTTGCTGGGCGGCTTGATCCAGCAGAACGAGGACAACACCGACACCGGCGTTCAGGGGCTCAATCGCGTCCCGATCCTGGGCCGCCTGTTCGGCACCACCAATCACAGCCGCAATCGCACCGAGCTGATCGTGCTTATCACGCCACGCGTAATCACCAGCAGCGAAGAAGCCAAGCAAGTGACGGACGAATATCAGCGCAAATTCGAATCGCTATCGCCCTTGCGTCCCCACAACGCAGGCTGATGCCTTGGTGCCGCCGCCTGAAACCCATGCTGTCAGTCGGCGACAGACGAGCTTTCTATGTCGCCCCCACCCTGGGGAACACGTGCAGGCTCACGTGGGATCGCTTGGCGTGACGCTTGGCGCGGGCCGCGAGCATGGCGATCGATTGCGCGCGCTGGGGCAGGGGCGGGGAGAGTTCCACGGCCCCCATCACCACCGTGGTGCAGGGAAAGAACTGCGGTTCGCCGCGTCGGTCTTTGCCTTGCAAGCCGCCGTGGATGACGTCGACCGCGTCGAACAGTTGCGGCGAGCGCGTGTTGAAGGCATCGATCACGCGCTGGCATCGCGCTTCCCAATCCTCGCTCTGGAACAACAGCACGAAATCGTCGCCGCCGATGTGGCCGACGAAATCCAGCGCAGGATCCACGTGCTCGCCCAGCAGGCTCGAAAGCAGGCGGATCATTTCGTCGCCGCGTGAATAGCCGTAGTGGTCGTTGAACGGCTTGAAGTCGGTAAGGTCCACGTGCACCACGGTAAAGGGTTCACCGCCGTCGATCAGCCGTTCGAGGTGCTCCGTGGTGGGAATGTTGCCCGGCAGGAAGGTCAGCGGGTTGGCGTGTCGCGCCGCCTCGATGCGCAACTCACTCACGCGGCGCACCAGCGCTTCGCCTGTACCGAGGCCGAGATAGCCCCCGTCGCGGGTGATGATGAAGCCATCGGCGAGATACCGCTGATCCTCGCCGCGCAGCACGTCCGCCAGGCTTTCCAGGCTGCGGTTCTCGTCGCAGATGAGCGGCGCGGAGTTCATTAACGCCGTGCAGGACTTTCGCGCCAGCAGTTCGCGGGCGAACGGCTGGGCCATGCGCTCATTGACCAGGCGGCGGTTGATCAGGCCGATCGGCCGGCCGTCCTTCACCACCGCCACGGCATGCATCTCGGGGTGATCGACGAACAGCGCCATCGCCTCTTCGTTGGTCTGGCGCGGTTGCATGGAAGGTGCGTCGATCAGCAGGTGACGCACTTGCGTCGGACGCTGCGTCACCGGCCCGCGCGGCCGGGGAAGCACGGGAACGGCGGGTGTACGCAACAGCTGCCGCGAGGCTGCGCTGGCGTCGCTCGCGGTGCGTTCCGCGGGATGGCCGATCAGAAAGCCTTGCGCGTACGGAATGCCCAGGTCGCGCAGCACGCGCAGATCGGCGGGGTCTTCCACGCCTTCGCCGACCAGGTCCGTTCCCAGCGATTCGGCGACCTGGCAAAGCGAGCGCACGATGGCCAGCCTGCCGGCACTGCGCGAGACACCGTGCACGAGATAGCGGTCGATCTTCACCACATCGGGATGGATCTCGTTCCACATCTCGAAGTTGGAATGGCCGTTGCCGAAATCGTCCAGCGCGATGCGCACGCCGTGCGCGCGCAGGTAACCGAGCGCATGGGCGAGGCGGGCAGGGCTTTCCACCACGTCGCGCTCGGTCACTTCGATGGTGACCCGTGCCGGGTCGAGGCCGCCGGCGGAAAGTGCGGCGAGTACGTCATCCGGTCGCAGGGAGTCGTGCAGGATCGCGTGCGGGCTCAGGTTGACCAGCAGACGCCCCGCCGCCTGCTGCGCGGCAAACGCACCGCACAGCGTTCGTGCCGCATGCAGTTCCAGTTCGACCAGCCGACCTTCCGTACGGGCGAGGTCCAGGAGATCGAGAATGGAGATGTCTCCGGGAATGAAGTCGCATCGGCTCAACCCCTCATGCGCGACGATTTCCATCGTGTCGATGCGCACCACTGGCTGGAAGACCGGCTGGAGACTTCCTGCAGCGAGTGCGCACTCGAGCATGGCGTGAGGGGTGTAATGGCAGACGAGGCTGGCAGACATTGCCCGGGTCGATATCAGGCCGCGGCGGCCCGAACAGAGGGCGTCACTGCCGATGGGTGTCGTGCTTCGTGCATCGACTCTGGGAGGTCTTCTGCGCCAGGAAGGCGGAAGAAGGTGACTTGATGCATCAAGGCATCGGCATCGTTGGCAAGCGCGCGACCGGTGTGGTTGATGTCTTCCACCAGGTCCGCATTGGCCTGGGTCATGCCGTCCATGGCCATCACGGCGCGACCGACCTGGTCGATGTCGCCGACCTGCTCGCGCGAGGAGCGGGAGATCTGCGAGACACTGTCGGACACGCTGCCCATGCTGAGCACGATGCCGTCGAGCGCCTCGCCCGAGCGCGCCACGCGTTCGCGTGCCTCGTTCACCGCATCGCCGCTTCGTTCGACCAGGCGGCGGATATCCTTGCCTGCGTCCACGCAGCGGCGTGCCAGCTGGCGCACTTCGCTGGCGACCACGGCGAAGCCGCGCCCCTTTTCTCCCGCCTGCGCGGCTTCAATGGCGGCATTGAGCGAGAGCAGGTTGGTCTGGAAGGCGATGCTGTCGACCAGGTCGACGATCTCCGCGATGTCGCGGCTGGCTTTCTCGATGGCGGAAATGGAGTCGATCGCTTCGCCGGCGAGGACGCGGCCGTGTTCGACATGTTTCAGTGCATCGCGCGCTGCCACCGCCGCGCCATCGGCATGGCCCGCGCCTTGCGATGCCGTATCGGCCATCTGCGTCATGGAAGCCGCCGTTTGCTCCAGGTTGGCGGCCTGGGCCTGCGTGCGTTGGCTCAACGCGTCATTGTCCTGCGAGAGGCGGCGAGCACGCTCGCCGACCGACATTGCACCGTTGCGCACTTCGCCGAGCACGCGGGTCAGCTGCGCATCCATCGAGGACAGCGCGGCCAATAGCGTGCCCAGCTCGTCGTTCGTACCGACAGGCACGGGTTCGCCGAGCTTGCCGGCGGCGATGCGCTGCGCCACCTCGGTCGCACTCGCCAGCCGCTTCAGCAGCGAACGCATCAGGGCGCCGTCCATCACGATGGTGACGGCGAGCGCCACGCCCAACAGCACCAGCAACAGGATCATGCCGGCGCGATCCGCGCCGCGTTGCATCGCCACTTCCTGATTGCCCTTGCTCAGCGCGGCCTGGAAGAGATTGGCGAAATCGCTCTGCAACGGCTCGTAGGCCGGTTGCACTTCGGTAGTGAGCTTGAGTCCGGCAACATCGAATTGCCCTGCATCGAGCAGAGCGAGCGTCTCGTCGATCGTGCGGTCGGCATCGGCCCGATGCGTGGTGGTGAGCTTGAGTGTCTGAGTCTGCTCGCGCGCCAGGTCGCTGGCTTCCAGTGCCTTCCAGTGGCGTTCGGCGTCGACGCGATCGGCATGGATGCGCGTATGCGCATCTTCCACCGCCGAAGGAAGCTGCGACATCACCGCATGGACGAGCACCTGCAACGTGCTGTTGTAGTCGTTTTGCACGCGGCCTACGTCCGCGACAGGACTCAGCGAACCTTCTACCACGCCCTGGATGCGCGCATCCGCGCGACGCAACTGAACTACACCCGCCAGGCAGGTGATGGCGAGCAACGCAAGGATCGCCAAAAGGCGCAGCAGGAGGCGCCGACGCAAGGTCAGTCCAGTGATCCGTGTGGCAAGTTTGAACATGGGGAAATCCGGGGGTGGGGGACTTGCAAGAGCTGTCGGCCCGCCGCTCGGCAACTTTAGCCGGAAAAATAGAAAAAGATCGCGCCAATACAATGTGTTACGCATTTTTCGCCGAGGCAAAACCTCGCATGGACGATGACACGGAAAGATGTCGTCCGCGTGACTTTCCGGCTGCGTTTTTCAACACACAGGCAACCCCAGGGCGCCGAAAAAGCCGTGGCCACCTTGCCGCCGGCAATCGCTCCGGCATAACGCCGGGCGAGGCCAGAACGAGCGGGCACCGTTTCCCGTACGACACCTGGGCTGACGCTTCCGTCAATCTCTTCCGAAGCAAAACCTTGCCTCCCACGCCATTAGCTGTGCACCGCGCTGCAGCGTTCGAAAAGAGACGTCACGCCGAGCGAAAAGAGACGTCACGCCGAAACCTCGCGGCGATGGTTGCATACGCTTACATCGAGCTTTCCATAAGGCGCTGCGGATTGATCGCAACGAGCGGCGTGTGTTGGCGGTTGGTCGGTCGGAGAACCCCCTCCGGCACAGGGGCTATAAAAAGTGGCGACGTCTCTCTCGCATTTAAATCGATTCATCGTCGATGGCCGCCCGCATGCGCGGGCGCGCATGCGTATCCAGTGCGATGGCCACCGCCCGGCAACCCCTCGATTTCGTTTTGTCTATCGGCGCGCAGCGCGCCTTCTCACAGGCCTGGATTCGGCCTGAATCATGGCGACCGCGCGTCGCCGCACACATCTGCATCCGTTTGCACATCGACAGGGGAAAGTGATGAACCGGGTATTCCGCATCGTCTGGTCTACGGCCTTGAGCGCGTGGGTAGTGGCTTCCGAACTCACCGGCAAGCACGGCAAGGGACGCGGATGCGCCGCGTCGGCGACGATCGACGAACGGTCATCACCTCTGCGCCCTTCGCAAAGCGGATGGACGCTGCGCCTCGGCGTGCTGATGGGCTTGGCTTCGCTTTATGCGGCGCCGACGTTGGCAGCCGACAAGTACTGGGATGTCAATGGCGGTTCGGCCGGCAGCGGCGGTATCGGCAACTGGGACATCTCGACACCGAACTGGAATGCCGCCAGCGACGGCGTTGCCGGCCCTTTCACCACCTGGAACAACACGGCCATCGACAACGCCGTGTTCGCTGGCACGCCGGGTACGGTGACGTTGACTTCGCCGATCACCGTCAACAACCTCACTTTCACCCTGGCCGGTTACACGCTCACCGGTGGAACGCTCACCCTTGCCGGCACCACGCCGACCATTGCAGGTGCCGCCACCATCAGCTCGGTCATCGCCGGTAACGCAGGTCTGACCAAGAGTGCGGGTGGCGTGTTGTCGCTGACCGGTGCCAACACTTTCAGCGGTGGCATCATCGTCAGTGGCGGCCAATTGGCGGTCAGCAGTGACGCAGCCCTCGGTGCAGCCGGCAACGGCATCACCATGGCGAGCGGTACGCAGCTCAATGCTACGGCGGCGTTGGCTGCTACACGCGTGGTGACAGTGAGCAGCGGCAATGTCGGCGTGTTTGGTGTCGGTGTCGGCTCGGCACGGTTTACCGGCGCCGGCGGCTTGCTGGTGGGCAGCGGCGTCACCTTGAAGAACGCTGCCAGCGATTATACCGGCGTGACCAGCTTCAATACTGGCGGCACTTACAGCTTCAACTCCATCGGCAACCTTGGCCAGGCCAGCGCACTCGGTGCGCCGATCACCCAGGCAAACGGACAAGTGACCGTGGCCGCAGGCGGCGGCCTGGGTGGCACCTTGATCTATACCGGTAGCGGTAGCACGTCGAACCGCGACTGGGTATTCGCCAACACATCCAGCGGCGGCACTGCGCTCACCAACGCCGGTACGGGAACGCTGAATCTGAGCGGCAATATCGTCTTCTCCGGGACCTCCGCGACTGGCCATAACTTCAATGCCAACTCGGGCAATTTGGTGCTGTCGGGCATCATCAGCAGCCCCAGTTCGATTCGTCCCGTTTCCTATTCGGGAACAGCGGGCCAGAGCATCACGCTTGGTGGCGCCAATACGTATACCGGCCCCACCAACATCAACAATATCGACCTCTATGCGCCCGTGCTCGCCGATAGCGGCAACGCCAGTTCGCTCGGCACCGGCGCGTCAGGCAACATCACGCTGACCAACGGCAAGCTGCACTACACCGGCGGTGGTGCTTCGACCAACCGCACCTATGCCTTCGATGGCGCCAGCACGATCAACAACGATGGCACGGGTGGGCTCTCGCTCACGGCGGCTGCGGGCTTCAATGCGGGCGGGACTGACTCGATCACGCTGGGTGGCAGCTACAGCGGCAGCAATACCTATGCAGGCGCCATTGGCGGTACCGGCAATGTGCTTATCAACGGTAACGGCAACTGGCTGCTGAGTGGAGCGAATACCTACGCAGGCACGACCACTGTCACTGCCGGCACTCTCACCGCGGGCAGCGCCAATGCATTCGGTGCGTCAAAAGGCTTGATCGTCAACGGCGGCACGCTGGATCTCAACGACTTGGCCATCACCGCGCCATCGCTAGCGGGCACGGGTGGCAGCGTGGACCTTGGCAGCGGCTCGCTCACGCTCAGTACCAGCTCGGGCAGCACCTCGTACGCGGGCAGCATCGGTGGCACAGGCAGTCTCACCAAGCTTGGTGCCAGCACACAGACGCTCACCGGCGCCAACACGTATACCGGCGCCACCACCATCGGCGGCGGTACGCTGGCACTGGATTTTTCCGTGGCTGGCGCGCCAGCCAGCAACATCATCAACAGTGCTTCGGCGCTCAACCTGGGCGGCGGCACGCTGTCCATCAAGGGCGCAGCGGGCGCCAACACGCAGATCTTCAACGGCCTCAACGTCACCGCGGGCAACAATCGCATCAGCGCCACCGCCGGTGCGGGCGGCCTGGGCATCTCGCTGGGCGGGATCAATCGCAGCGGCGGCCTGGTCGATTTCGCGTTCAACACCGGTACCACCATCAGCACCACGCATGCGGACGGCGCGCTCGGCGGCTGGGCCACGGTCAACGGCACGGATTACGCGCAGGTGAGCGGCGGCATCATCACCGCGTTCACCAACTACGCGGACAAGGACAACGCGAACACCTGGGCGAACGGCGACATCGTCAGCGACGAGGGCGGCAATGCCAACACGCCTTACACCGGCACGGTGAACGGCAGTGTCGCGCTGGGCGGCATGAAGGTAGCCGCGGCGGCCGGATCCACGGTGAATGTCAGCACAGGCAATACGCTGAGCGTGGACGGCAGCATCATCGTGTCGCCGACAGCGGGTGCCGCCAACCAGACGATCCAGGGTGGCTCGCTGACCGGTGGCACCGCCGGCAGCCCGCTGGGCGTGTTGCAGAACGCGGCCGGCAACTTCACCATCAGTTCGACCATCGTCGACAACGGTGGTGCCACCGGCTTTGTCGTGGGCGGGCAGGGCACCGGCACGGTGTCGCTCAATGGCGCCAATACGTACACCGGTTCGACCACGGTGAGCGGCGGCACGCTCGCGTTCAATTCCGTGGCGAACGGTGGTGCGGCGAGTGCGATCGGCGCCTCAACCAACGATCCTTCCAACCTCGTGCTGGAGAACGGCACGCTGCATTACACCGGTGCGACGGCCAGCACCGATCGCGGTTTCACCCTGGTCAACGGTGGTCCGTCGCGCACGATCCAGGTGGATGGCACGACGGATCTGACCTTCAGCGGCCAGGTGACCAGCCCGGACGATGCCGGCTTCACCAAGACCGGTACCGGTACCTTGACGCTGTCCAATGGGGCCAACGATTTCGTTGGCCCGGTGACGGTGAGCGCCGGTTTGCTGTCGACCGGCACGCTGTCCAATGGTGGCTTGGCAAGCGGCATCGGCGCAGGCTCGAACGCCTCGGCCAGCCTTGTGCTGCAGAACGGCGGCGGGCTCGAATACACGGGCGCAACAACGTCGACCGACCGCGGTTTCACGCTTGCCGGTGGCCAGGGCCACGTGAGCGTCGACTCGGCGGCAACCACGCTTACCGATAGTGGCACGATCATTGGCGCCGGTAGTCTGTACAAGGACGGTGCCGGCACGCTGGTGCTCTCCGGCACCAATACTTATACCGGCGGCAGCACAATTACCGACGGTATTCTGCGTGCCGGTTCTGCCACCGCCTTCAGCAGCGTCGGCGTGATAACAGTCAATGCCGGCGGCACACTGGATGCGTCCACCTTCCCGATCAGCATCGGCGGATTGAACGGCGCCGGCAACGTCACCATGGACACAGGCGGAAGCCTCTCCATCAACGGCAACGGCACGTTCTCCGGCGCCATTAGCGGTCCTGGCGGCGTAACGATCGTTGGACACAGCGAGACGTTCAGTGGCTGCGGCAACAGCTATACCGGCGCCACGATCATTGCCTCCAGCACGATCACCACAGATTGCCTGGCCAACGGAGGCCAGGCCAGCGGTGTCGGCGCCTCCAGCAACTTGCCCGCCAATCTGCAGATCGCCGGCACGCTGGCCTATACCGGTACCAGCGTCAACATCGATCGCGGGATACAGATGAACGGCACTGCTGCGATCAACGTTAGCAACGCCGCTACCACGTTGGGCATCGGTGGAGCGATTACGGGTGCTGGACAGTTTCAGAAGGTCGGGGCGGGCACCCTGGTGCTGAGCGGCACCAACATCAATACGGCCGGCACCTATATCATCGGCGGCACCTTGCGTGCGGGTGCCACCAATGCCTTCGGCACTGGTTACATGACGTTGGCCAACACCGCCGGCGTGCTGCTCGACCTCAACAACTTCAACACCAGCGTCGCCTATCTGGATGGCGGCGGCACTACGGGCGGCAACATCAATCTCGGCAGCGCCACGTTGACCGTGACGACGGGCAACAACTCCAACGGCGCCGCAGACTTTGCCGGCGTCATGAGCGGCACCGGCAATCTCGTCAAGAACGGCGCCGCCCTGCAGATCTTGTCCGGTGCCGTCAGCACTTACACCGGCACCACCACCATCGGCACTCTCAAGCCCGATGGCACCACCTTGGCCGTCGGCGGCACCCTCCAGGTAGACGTACTTGCCGATGGCGGCATGGCCAGCTCGATCGGCGCATCCAGCAATGCCGCCAGCAATCTCGTGCTCAACAACGGTACGCTGCAATACGCCGGTGCGGGCAACAGCACCGATCGCCTGTTTACGCTGGGACCGTCCAGTGCGCTGGATGCCTCCGGTACGGGCGCGGTGCAGTTCACCAATACCGGCGCGGTCGCCTTCAGTGGCGCCGCCAACTCGGCGCAGACCGTCACGCTCACCGGCACCAGTGCCGCCAACAACAGCCTGGCGCTGCAGATCACCAATAACGGCACGGGCAACACCTCGCTCAGCAAGACCGGCATCGGCACGTGGATTCTGCGCAACGCGGCCAGCACGTATGGCGGCGTCACCACCATCGCCGGTGGCGTGCTCGGCGTGGACCATCTGACTAACGGCGGCCAGGCGAGCAGCATCGGCGCCTCGTCGAATGCGGCCAGCAACCTGGTGATCGGCACCGGCGGTGGTATCGGCGCGACGCTGCGCTACACCGGCACCGGCGACACGACCGACCGCCTGTTTACCTTGTCGACCGGTAGCAGCGTGATCGAATCGTCCGGTACGGGCGCCATCGTGTTCAGCAACACCGGGTCGGCAGCGTATGCCGGCAGCGGCAACCGCACGTTGGGCCTGGGCGGCACCAACACCGGCAACAACACCATGGGCGGCAGCATCATCGATGCCACCAGCGGCATCACCACGCTGGCCAAGAACGATGCGGGCACCTGGCTGCTGACCGGCAACAACACCTATACCGGCAACACCGTGGTCAATGCCGGCCTGCTGCAGATTGGCAATGGCGGCACCACCGGCTCCATCGCCAGCCCCACCGTCATCGTCGACACCGCCGGCACCCTGGGCTTCGATCGCTCCGATACGTCGACGCTGGCTGGCACCATCTCCGGTGCGGGTAGCGTGGTGCAGTCGGGCTCGGGTACCACGGTGCTGACGGCCACCAATATCTACACCGGTGGCACGACGATCACCGCAGGCACGCTGCAGCTGGGCAACGGCGGCACTAACGGCTCCATCGTCGGCAACGTGGCCGACAACGGCACGCTGGCCTTCAACCGTTCGGACGTCTATACGTTTGGCGGCCTGGTCTCCGGCACGGGTGGCGTGACTCAGCTCGGCAGCGGCACCACTGTGCTTACCGGAGCAAACAGCTACACGGGTGCGACGAACGTGCAGGCGGGCACGCTATTGATCGACGGCAACCAGTCCGCTGCCACCGGCGCCACTACCGTGCAGAACGGCGCCGTATTGGGCGGCGCCGGCACCCTTGGCGGCAGCGTGACCGTGATGAATGGCGGCGCACTGAATCCGGGCGACGCTGGTGCAGCGGGTACGCTGACGATCAACGGCGGGTTGACGCTGGGTGCCACCTCGACCCTGAACTATCAGTTCGGCCAGCCCAACGTGGTCGGTGGTGCACTCAACGATCTGACCGTGGTGCACGGCAACCTCAATCTGGACGGCACGCTCAACGTGTCCGCCACGCCGGGCGGCAGCTTCGGCCCCGGTCTGTATCGCATCATCAGTTACGACGGCACGCTCAACGATCAGGGCCTGGCGCTCGGCGGCAGCTCGACCGGCAACTATCAGGTGCAGACCTCGGTGGCGAACCAGGTCAACCTGATCAACACCGGCGGTCTCACGCTGAACTTCTGGGATGGCGCCAACGGCCACACCAACAACACCGTCGACGGCGGCAACGGCGTCTGGCAGAACAGCGCAGGCAACAGCAACTGGACCAGCCAGACCGGCCAGGTCAATGCGCCGTACACCGATGGCGAGTTCTCCATTTTCATGGGTACGCCCGGCACCGTGACGGTGGACAACACGCTCGGCACGGTCACCAGTTCCGGCATGCAGTTCGCGGTGAACGGGTACACCGTCACCGGCGATCCGATCACCTTCGTCAGTGGGCAGGACGTGGTTCGCGTGGGCGACGGCACGGCTGCCGGCGCGGGCATGACTGCCACCATCACCGCACCATTGAACGGTGCCGGCACGCTGGTGAAGGAAGACCTCGGCACGCTGATCATCAACAGCATCAACAACCTCACCGGAGGGACTGCCATCAATGGCGGTGTGTTGCAGGTGATGGGCACCACCGGCGTCGGTGCCCCGGGCGCTGCGGTCAGCTTCGATGGCGGCACGCTGCGTACGACGCAGAGTTCTGTGTTTGCGCACCCCGTCACCATCAACCAGGGTGGCGGCACGTTCGACACGCAGGGTGCCGGCCTGATTATCAACCAGACCATCGGCGGCGCCGGCGAACTCACCAAGATGGGTCCCGGCACGTTGACGCTCTCGGCTACCAACACGTACGCCGGTGGCACGGCGATCAACGGCGGCGCCATCAAAGTGTCCAGCGACGCCAACCTCGGCAACGCGGCGGGCGCGCTGTCGTTTGATGGCGGCGCCTTGAACAACACCGCGGCGTTCACGTCGGCGCGTGGCGTGACGCTGGGCAACGGTGGGGGCACCTTTGATACGACCGCCGATCTCACGCTTGCCGGCACCATCGGCGGCGCTGGCGCATTGAACAAGATCGATGCTGGCGCGCTCGTGCTCACCGCAGACAACACCTATACCGGCGGCACCACCATCGGTAGTGGCGTGCTGCAGCTGGGCGACAGTGGCACCAGCGGTTCCATCCAGGGCAACATCGCCAACAGCGGCACGCTGGTGTTTGACCGTTCCGACAGCGTGGCATTCACGGGTGCGATTTCTGGCACTGGCGCGCTGGAACAGCAGGGCACGGGCACCACCGTGCTCAGCGCCGCCAACAGCTACACCGGACCGACGGCGGTACGTGCCGGCAGTCTGATCATCAATGGCGATCAGTCGGCCGCCACGGGCACCACCTCGGTCGACAGCGGCGGCACCTTGGGCGGCAAGGGCATCATCGGCGGCGATGTGACGGTGGCCGATGGCGGCACGCTGAGTCCCGGCGACGTCGGCAGCGCGCCGGGCACGCTGACCGTCAAGGGCAGCGTGGCCTTGAGCGACACCTCCAACCTCAACGTCAACATGGGCCAGGCGAACGTGGTCGGCGGTCCGCTCAACGACCTGGTGCAGGTCAACGGTGACCTCACGCTCGACGGCACGCTCAATGTCTCGGTGTCCTCGGGCGGCACCTTCGATCCGGGCATCTACCGGATCATCGGCTACACCGGCGCGCTGACCGACAACGGTCTCACCATCGGCTCGGTGCCATCGCCCGATTACTTCCTGCAGACCTCGATCGCGCAGCAGGTGAACCTGGTCAACACCAACGGTTTGGCGGTGAATTTCTGGGACGGCAACGGTGCGCGCGGCGACGGCCAGGTGCAGGGCGGCGATGGCCTGTGGCAGAACGCGGCCGGCAACGACAACTGGACGGTGATCGACGGCAGCCTCAATGCGCCCTACCAGGACAGCAGCTTCGCCATCTTTGCCGGCGCCGCCGGCACGGTGACGGTGGATGCCAGCCTGGGCGCGATCAACAGCAACGGCATGCAGTTCGCCACCGACGGTTATCGCGTCGAAGGCGATGCGATTGCGCTGGTCGGTTCCGCTCCGGTGATCCGCGTGGGCGACGGCACCACGGCTGGTGCGGACATGACCGCGACGATCGCCTCGGTACTGACCGGCAGCAACGGCATGACCAAGTCCGATCTCGGTACGCTGGTGCTGGCGGGCAACAACACCTATACCGGCGGCACCACGATTACCGGCGGCACGCTGCAGTTGGGCGAAGGCGGCACCAGCGGTTCGATTCTGGGCGACGTGGCCGACAACGGCACGCTGGCGTTCGATCGTTCGGACGTCCAGACGTTCGGCGGTGCCATCTCCGGCACCGGTGGCGTGACGCAGATGGGAACGGGCACCACCACGCTCACCAGCGCCAACACGTACACCGGCGCTACCACGGTGTCCGGCGGCACGCTGCTGATCAACGGCGACCAGACCGCCGCCACCGGTGCGACCACCGTGATGAGCGGCGGCACGCTGGGCGGCTCGGGCACGATCGGTGGCGATGTGACGGTGGCCAACGGCGGCACGCTCAGCCCGGGTAATTCGCCGGGCACGCTGACCGTCAACGGCAACCTCACCTTGAACGCGGGCGCTTTGGTCGACTATCAGCTGGGTCAGGCCGGTACGGTGGGTGGCAGCCTCAACGACCTCACCGTGGTGCATGGCAACCTCACGCTGGACGGCACGCTCAACGTGACGACCACGCCGGGCGGCACGTTCGGCGCGGGCGTGTATCGCCTGTTCAACTACGACGGCACGCTGACCGACAACGGCCTGGCGATCGGCAGCTCGCCGAGCACGAACGTGTTCGTGCAGACCTCGCTCGCCAACCAGGTGAATCTGGTCAACACCGATGGCCTGACGCTCAGTTTCTGGGACGGTCCGGGACACGCCAACGACGGGGCGATCACCGGCGGCACCGGCACCTGGCGCCTCAGCGACAACGACTACTGGACCGACGCCTCCGGCGCGCTCAACGCGCCGTACACCAACGGCAGTTTTGCGGTCTTCGGCGGCACCGGCGGCACGGTGACGGTGGACAACACGAACGGCCAGGTGAGCGCCTCGGGCCTGCAGTTCCAGGCCGACGGTTATCGCGTGACCGGCGACGCCATCGCACTGACGGGCGGCGCGTCCACCATTCGCGTGGGCGACGGCACCGCGGCGGGCGCGAGCATGACGGCCACCATCGATGCCGCCCTCACCGGCGCCAGCATGCTGGTGAAGGACGACCTGGGCACGCTGGTGCTCACCGGTGCCAACACCTATAGCGGCGGCACCGACGTGCACGCCGGCACGCTGCAGGTGGCCAACGACGGCAACCTCGGTCTCGCGGCGGGCAGTCTGTCCATCGACGATGCCACGCTGCACACCACCGGCAGTTTCGTCAGCACGCGCACGGTCGGTCTGGGTGGCGCCGCCACCATCGATACGGACGATGGCACCACGCTGCAGCTGAGCAACGGCATCGGTGGCACCGGCAGTCTCAGCAAGGCCGGCACTGGCACGCTGACACTGGGCGGTACGTCGACGTATAGCGGCGACACCACCGTCGCCGCCGGTACGCTCAGCGCGGCCGTGGCCAATGCGTTCAATGCATCCTCCGCGACGACCGTGCAGAGCGGTGCCACGCTGAATCTGGGCGGCTTCGCACAGCGCACCGGCGCACTCACCAACGCCGGCACGGTGAACTTCGGCCAGACACCGGGCACCAGCCTGACCGTGCAAGGCGATTACGTCGGCCAGGGTGGCACGCTCAACTTCAACACCGCATTGGGCGGCGACGGCTCGGCCACCGACATGCTGGTGGTCACCGGCAGCACCTCAGGCAACACCACGATACAGGTGACCAACGTGGGTGGCACCGGTGCAGCGACCACGCAGGGCATCAAGCTCATCGACGTGCAGGGCGCCTCCAACGGCACCTTCGCCCTGAAGGGCAACTACGTGTTCCAGGGCCAGCAGGCGGTGGTCGCCGGTGCGTATGCCTATCGCCTCTACCAGAACGGCGTCGATGGTACGGACGGCGACTGGTACCTGCGCTCGGCGTTGACCAATCCGCCGTCCGATCCCGGCAATCCCGGCAACCCGGGCAATCCGGGTGGTCCGGGCTCGGGCACGGGTGGCGCGACGCCGCTGTATCAGCCGGGCGTGCCGCTGTACGAAGCCTATGCCGGCATCCTGCAGCAGGCGAACACGCTCGACACGCTGTTCCAGCGCACCGGCGATCGCCAGTGGGCTGATGCGCAGGCGACCGATGGCATGAAGCCCGGCGAAGGCGTGTGGGTGCGCGTGCAGGGCGGCGATCAGGACATCAAGCCCGAATCGAGCACCAGCGGCACGCGCTACGACATGTCCAACTGGAAGTCGGAAGTGGGCATCGACACCACGCTATCGGACAACGGGGGCGGCAAGCTGGTCGGCAGCGCCTCGCTGCATTCGGACCACTACAACTCCGACGTGAGTTCGGCCTATGGCGACGGCCGCATCAACACGCGTGCCTACGGCGTGGGCGCGGCGTTGACCTGGTACGCCGACAACGGCCTGTACGTGGACGGCCAGGCGCGCTGGACGCATCTGGATTCGGATCTGCACTCCAACACGCTGGGCAAGGCCGAGGACGACAACAAGGCCACCGGCTACGCCGCCGGCGTGGAAGTCGGCCAACGCTTCCGCCTGAGCGATGCATGGTCGATGGTGCCGCAAGCCCAGTTGAGCTGGGGCAAGGCATCGTTCGACGGCTTCAACGATGCATTCGGCGCACGCGTCTCGCAGCAGGACGGCAACGCCGCCTCGGCACGCGCCGGCACCACCTTCGACTACCTGAGCACGCATCAGGGTGCCTCCGGCGCGGTGGTGACGCATTTCTACGCCATCGCCAACGTCTACGACTACTTCACGGACGCGGCGCAGGTGAACGTCTCCGGCACCGATTTCACCACGCGCAACGAGCGCTGGTGGGGCGGCCTGGGCGTCGGTGGCGCGATCGATTGGGCGGGTGGCCGCTACTCGATCTACGGCGAAGTGCAGGCGCAGACCGGGCTGTCGCACTTCGGCGATTCGCATGCGGTGAATGGCAGCGTGGGTTTCCGCATGCGCTGGTAATGGGCAATCGGGAGCGAGCCCGCTCAGCAAGGGCGGGCTCGTCTCAACGAACGAGACGTTGCAAACAGTTTTGCAGCGTCCGGTCTGCATCGTCTCTTGCTGCAGTCAGTGCCTCTTGGCCGAAGGCGGTGCCCTGGACGGAGAGGAATGTCAGATCTCGCAAGCCAATGATGGCAAAGACGGCTTTCAGGTAGGGGGTTAGGAAATCCGGTTGGCGCGTGCCGTCCTCGGAGAACCTTCCACCAGAGGACACGGCAACGAAGACGGGCCGGTCGCGAAGCAGCGGCGTTTTCCCATGGCGCCCCACGTCGAACGTCCAGCGCACGCGAACCACGTGGTCTATCCATGCCTTCAGCGTGGAGGGTGCGGTGAAGTTGTGCATGGGCGTGCCAATGACCACGATATCCGCAGCTTCCAGCTCCCTGATCAGTTCAGCCGACGTCGCGGCGGTACCTTCCTGAGAAACATCCTCGGTCGCGTGCTGGGAGATCGCGTAGTTTTCATCGACATGCGACAGCGAACCGTCACCGATCATACGGGTCGACACGTTCGCGGAAGGATGCCTTTCCAGCAGAGCGTCAACGATTTTTCGCGAAAGCCTATGGCTCTCGGCAGCCCGCCCACGGGGGCTGCTGCTGACGTGCAGAATGTTCATGTCGAAAACCTTGGGTGCGTAGGAGCAGCCTTCATCCTATAAAGATCGTGACCCCTGTCGAAGGTCCATAAATGAAACTTTCATATGGTCCATCGCGATCTCCGCAACCACGCGGTACAGCGGCCCTTTCGCGCCCGGCACAAGGATCTCCCGATTTCCGGGGGGTACACTCCATACTTCGATAAACCGCATGATCGGCTGGTCCATGAACATGACCGGGAATAGCAGGATTTCGCCGTTGGACCGCGCGGCGACTGAGCCTTACTACCGACAGATCTACGACCGATTCCGCGGCGCCATCGCCAACGGAGTGCTCAAGCCTGGGGACCGCATACCGTCGGCACGCGCGCTGACCAAGGAGCTGGGCCTGGCAAGAGGGACGATCGAGGCCGCCTATTCGCTGCTGGCTGCCGAAGGCTACATCCAGGCGCGCGGCCAGGCGGGAACCATCGTGACGCCGGGACTGACGCCGCAAATCCAAAAGGCAGTCGCGGTGGCTCGCCCGGATCGCGCCGTTGTAGCGGGCAACTCTTTCCGCCCCGATTCGATCTTGCCCTTCCAGATGGGCTTGCCCGCGCTCGATGCGTTTCCCAGAAAGTTATGGGCGCGCCTGGGTGCGCGCTGTATACGTGCCACGCAGTCGACGGACATGGTTCATCCTTCCGTCTTTGGCTTGTACGGCTTGCGCGCCGCCATAGCCGCCTATCTTCAAGTGTCGCGCGGTATCGACTGCGCTCCGTCGCAGGTCTTCGTCACATCGGGATATCGTCATACCCTCGAGCTGATCGCACATGCCTTGCTCAAGCCCGGAGATCGCGTCTGGATCGAAAATCCCGGCTACCCGCCCACGCGCGAACTGCTTGGGGCAATGCACATGAACGGCGTGCCGGTGCCGGTGGATGCGGACGGCATGATCGTTTCCGAGGGTCTGAGGTTGGCTCCCCGGGCGCGCGCAGCCGTCATCACGCCTGGGCACCAGAGTCCGTTGTGCGTATCCCTGTCGCTTCCTCGGCGCCTGGCGTTGCTGGACTGGGCAGCACGAAACCACGGCTGGATCATCGAGGACGACTACGATGGCGAGTATCGCTACATCAGCCGTCCTTTGCCTGCATTGAAGAGCCTGGACCGGGATGGGCGGGTGCTTTATGCAGGCACCTTCAGCAAGGTGCTTTTGCCGGCGCTCCGGCTTGCCTACCTGGTGGTTCCGCCAGAGCAGGTGCAACGGTTCGAGGACGTCAGCCACACTTTCGCCGGCGGCAGTCCCCAGCTGGCGCAAGCCATCGTCACCGCGTTCATCATGGAAGGGCACTTCGCGCGGCATATCCAGCGGATGCGCAGGCTCTATGCCGAACGTCGGGAAGCGACGGCGGCTGGCCTGGAGAGCGTGCTACATAAATACATGCGCATCGACCCGCAGCCCGGCGGTATGCACCTGATCCTGCGCCTGAAAGGAGGGCGGTCGGATCGCCGGCTTGTTGCGCGCATGCGGGACGAAGGACTGTACGGTGAGGCGCTGACAGATTGGATGGCGAGTGGCAGGGGAGCTTCCGCCGTGCTGCTCAATTTCACCAATCTCGGCAGTCAAGGCGCGGCCGAGGTGCTCGGCAAACGCATCCTGAGGGTGCTGTAGCTCGATCGAGATCGATCGACCGTCTGCGATCAGGGAATCATGGCCTATAGGAAATCACTATTCATGGTTCTTTTTGAGTGATCCAAGTTGCAACACGATGGAACCCTCCAACAACGAGCGAAGGGTTACATCATGAGCAGCCGTATCGACTACGCGAAAGCATCGCCCGAGGGTTATAAGGCCTTCGGCGGCGTGTACGCCTCCCTCCTCAAATGCGGGCTCCCTCAGGAGCTGATCAATCTCGTGTATCTGCGCGTTTCCCAGCTCAATGGATGCGCGTACTGCATCGACATGCATTCCCGCGACCTGATCAAGGGCGGCATCAGCATCGACAAGCTGGTCCTGGTGCCTGTCTGGCGCGACGCGGGCAAGGTGTTCTCAAACCGCGAGCGCACTGCGCTGAACTGGGCTGAGAGCGTGACCCGCGTTGCAGAGACGGGTGTTCCCGAAGCCGACTACGCCGTGGCTGCCGCCGAGTTCAGCGACAAGGAACTGGCGGACCTCACCTATGCGATTGGCCTGATGAACGCGTTCAATCGCTTTGGTATCGCGTTCCGCTCCACGCCGGCAGCCGCTGCAGCCGCGTAAGCCGCTCGCAGGTGATGGCTACTTGCCGTTCCGCTCGCCGATCTACGGCGTGGCTTGGCGTGACAAGTGACGCTTCCAGCTCTACCCATGGCTCGATCCCCTGGGCGGCTCTTGTGCCGCCACGCACTTGCCCCTTGTCGTCGGGCCATGGTGCCCGACGAATTCCACGAAGAGACTTCTATTTATGGCATGGCTACTGCTTACGATCGCCGGCGTCTTCGAAATTGCCTTTGCACTCTGCATGAAGTGGTCCGAAGGATTCTCGCGAGTGGGGCCGGCGTTGCTAACGGTCGGTGCCGGCTTGTTGAGCGTGTTTCTACTTTCGTATTCGCTCCGCACACTGCCGGTAGGCACCGCCTACGCCGTCTGGACGGGTATCGGCGCCGCGGGCACGGCCATTCTTGGCATCGTGATCCTGGGCGATTCCATGGCGCCCATAAGAGTGCTGTGCATCGCCCTGATCCTGGCTGGAGTCATTGGCCTCAAGCTCGTTTCCGGGAGTTGAAAAAGTCGCCGTCGCGACCGGCGAACGCATTGCTGTGAATCTCGGTGGCATCGAGTAGACCAACAGCCGAAGGCAGTCAAACTGCCCCGAGGTACTGGCTATCAGCTGGCAACGCGATACCAGGCGAGGGACCGCAAAGAACGCCCACTTGCAGAGCCGGCAACAGTTGTCTAACATGTACCTTGGTACCAAGGTACATATGCCTGAAAGACAAACGGGTTGATCGAAAAGCTAACTGCCAGCTCGTGGGAGTTTCAATGCGCACGAAGATGATACTGATCGGTTTCATAGCCGCGTCGCTTGCGATCGGCGCGGGAATCGCCATGGTCCATTCGCAAAGCGATGCGAAGAGAGGGCACGGCGTACTTGGTGCGCACGGCATCCACGGTGCGTCGAATCTGCCATCCCACACAGGAGCGGCACACATGTATGCCGAACGCGAGTTCGATTTCGACCTGCCGGGAACAGTGGCCGCGCTGACGCCCTATTTTGGACCGGTGAAGGAGCGCGAGTGGGCGCCCGAATGGAGTCCCGACTTCGTGCGGCCTCATGGCGGTGGCCAAGAGGTCGGTGCCGTTTTCCAGACGAAGTCGGAGTGGGGCGCTGCAACCTGGGTCATGGACCGTTACGCGCCCGAGCAGGGCAAAGTCGGCTATCTCATCTTCATTCCGGATACGGGGGTGTCGCGCTACGACATTTCCCTGAGCCAGAAAGACCCGGCGACCGTGCACGTGCACGTCTGGTGCAGCCGCACGCCACTGAGTAGTGCCGACCCCAGGTATCTTGCCGAATTCGAACAGTTCTTCACGACGCAGGGCCCGGAGTGGCGAGACGCGATCACCGGGATGCTGGCTCACGCTGCGGTACAACCACACTAATCCAAGTCGAGCAACTACGATGGACGATGCGACCAGCTCCGACAGCACGATCGATTTTCTAGAGACGACGGCGAACTGCAGTCTCTTTCATCGCATCAGTGCCTACATGACAGCCGAACTTCGCCAGGGCGGCCACGACCAGCCCGAGGGCTCACTCACTGCGGACGATCTGCAGCACGCTCATGCAATCTTCGCATGTCGCGAATTGTCGGTAGTTGGCATGATCGTGGTGAGTTTCCATGCGGATGCCGAACTCGCCAGACTCTATCGCCTCTGGATTGCTCCCTCGGCGCGCCGCTCAGGAATGGGGCGCGCCTTGATGATGCACGCCGAACGTTTCGTGGCAGGGAAGGGCGGCCGGGTCATCGAGTTCGATACGGGGCACGATCTCGTCCCAGCGGTTGCCCTCTATCGAAGCCTGGATTACAAAGAAAAACCGTTCCTGGAGCGGAGCCCGAGGAGTCTCTTGTTCCGGAAGTCCTTGGCAGCAGCTGAATTCGAATCTGGGCGACCGACGAATACATCATGAATGACCCTATGAAAATTGATCGCGTGCAGACGGGTGTGCGGATCGAGAAGCGGATATTGAAGGTGCTCAAGAGCCTCGCGGAGACCATGGACATCTCATTGGGCGATCTGATCGAAGGGATCGCCTTGCATGCCTTCGAGAACAAGAAGCCCTTTTCGACCAAGACGCTGCAGCACATCCAGAAGCTGCGAGAGGTTTACGGCCTGGATCTGACCGCCGACGACAGCCACAAGTTGAAGGAATGAGTGCGTCGCGGATGGAATGTTTCGGCCAGCTATTGAGGTAAGGAGAGGCAGATGGGTGCTTGGGGTGCAAGAGTCTTTGACGACGACACCGCGTTGGATTTCCTCGAGGAACAGCTGATTCCGCGGGCCGACCCACGGGTCGTCATGCGCAAAGCGTTCGAGGCCGCGCTTGCCGCCGATTACGTAGAATACGACGCAGGCCAGGCCGTGCTTGCTTCCGCAGCCGTCATCCTGTCGGCGAAGAACGGGCAACCGTTGGACGACGACGAAACCGAGGCCCGGGTAGCCTGGCGCGAGGGACTGGCCGCACTCGACTTCGCCGCCCTGGCCGAGCTTGGTTCGAAGGCCTGTTTGCGGGTATGCGGCAAGTCCAGCGAGCTAAGGGAGCTGTGGGAAGAGGACGCCGATTTGCTCTCCGCCTGGATTGGCAATGTCGAGTCGTTGGCGAGAGGTCTCAAGCAAAACAGCTCTGGCCAATGACCCGTAAAGCGGCCACGCGAGCCAAGACATGAAAGCCCGCTGCGCCTTTATAGCTAGAGGCGCCGATATCGAGCCACTCGTTATCACGAGCAGCGCAGGAGTTTGCGCCGCGGTCTCGCCGCGTGACGCGCGATCGCCCTTGTCGTTCTAGATGTGCCATGACTTCCGGCAGGGCTGCATCCGTCGTCCTTGCACTGCATCATTATGTTATAACATAACATGTCAAGCTGACAGCGATGGAAACGAGAAGTGGACGCCAGGCTAAGCACCGCCGCGTTCATGGACATTGATGTCGTCAAGCAACGGCTCATTAGGACGTATCAGTGCATGCTCGTGTGATCGAAATCTTCCTGTCGTCCCTCATCCTCGGGGCGACATCCTTGTTCTCGCGTGTCGTTGTCTGGATGCCCGGTGGCATCCGGACTCGCTGGTTGCCATGGCTCCAGGCGGTGGCGGTAGGTTTGCTTGTCGGCGACAGCCTTTTGCATCTCTTGCCGCACGCACTGGGGTCACACGACGACTTGAGCGAGATCATGCTTGCCTTTGTCGTTGGCGCGACGTTTCTCGCTTTTGTCGAAAACGTAGTGCGCGCGCACCGCAGCGATGGAGGCGTGGTCGCGCCGGCCGCACGGATGACGCTTACCAGTGATTTCATTCACCATTCGGTCGACGGAATCATCCTGGCTGGCGCGTTCCTGGCAAGTCGTCCGGCGGGATATGCGGCGCTTGCGGCCATTGCGATCCACGAGATTCCCCGCGAGATCGCCAGCGCCGGCGTGCTGGTTTCCAACGGCTACGATCCGCGGCGCGCGTTCTTTCTGTCGCTCGCCATGGCCATTGCCGTGCCTGCCGGAGCACTCGCCGTGGCAGCGACGTTGCCGTCGGAGAAATCGGCCGCATTGACGGCGGCGTTTGCCGCGGGCTCCATCCTGTACGTCGCCCTGGCGGACATCCTTCCCGCGGCCTGGCTCAAGGCCGCCGGAAGTGCGCGATGGGCGCCAGCCATCGGTATTGCCACTGGCGTCGTGTCCATGTGGCTACTGGCCCGGGGCGAACAGTCATGACAGATGAAGGCTTCATGCGGACGGCCAAAAAGAGCGCGGCCATCCGTTCGGTGATGCGCCGCTGGCCGTGGAAGCGACGGCTGTGCTTCGTTGGCCTCACTCTCGCGCTGGCAAGCCTGTCGCAGGAAATCCCCGCCGATAACCCGCCGCAAGCACCGGACGGCATCAAAGACCGAAATGCGCTTTGGAAGAGGGTAGGTCGAGTCTGCGCACCGGCAGCGATTGCCGGCGCCCATCCGCCATCGCCTTGCACCGAAGTTCCAGGGGAGGGAGCCCATGGCGGCTACGCCATCCTGAAGGATCAGATCGGACGCTATCAGTATCTGGTGATACCCTTTGACCGCATCAGCGGCGTGGAAGATCCGGTGCTTCAGACGGCGCGCTCGCCGAACTACTTCGCGCGCGCCTGGGAGGCGAGGTCATATGTGGAAGCGGCATTGCACGGCCCCCGTGCGCGCGACCAGCTAATGCTCGCCGTGAATTCCCGCTACGGAAGATCACAGGATCAACTTCACATCCATATCGATTGTGTGCGGTCGGATGTGCACGGGGTTCTGCAACGCCTGCTTCCCAGCTTGGGCAACCAGTGGCAGAGGCTGGCTGAGCCGCTGCCTCCTTTTGGGCATGCCTATGACGCCCGATGGGTGGACGGCGCATCGTTGTCCGTCGACCCGTTCAAGTCCTTGGCGGCAGTGCTGCCGGCTGGCGATGCCATGGATCTCCATGGCCTTGCCGTCGTCGGCGCGCGGGCGCCGGATGGCCGTCCGGGATTCATCCTGCTCAGCACCAAGGCGACCTTCAACCCGGGCAACCGCGGCAGCGCCGAGGAATTGGAAGATCACCAATGCGCGATTGCCGGTGAATCTTTTCACGCCGATACCGTCATTCCGCTTCCCACGAGGCATCACGAGTCCCCGCATGAAACAGTCTCAAGCAAAGAAGCCATTCTCCTGGGTCCGCCCTGAGGCACGAAGCGTTGGGTCGATCGCTCTCAAGCTGATCTGCACATGCATCGGCGCGGGACTCTCTTCGTTGTCGATCGTTGCCGCCAAACCGGTTCCGCGTTCTCCCGAAGCCGACTTTCAGATCGTCGAAAGCGTGCCGGAGGCAACGTTCTATGGCGAACCCGGCGTGCCGCGTACGCAGGCCGTCTGGCTGCAGATGATCCGCTCGGCCCACAAGAGCATCGATGTGGCTGCGTTCTACATTGCAGACAAGCCGGGCGGCGGGGCGCTTTCGCCCGTATTGGATGCGCTGGCCGAACGCGCCGCCGCAGGTGTCGCCGTGCGGGTGCTGGTGGATCACACGTTTCTCAAGAACAACCAGGAGGGCGTGGACCGGCTGCGGCAAGTACCCGGTATCACGATCCGCGTGCTGCCCGTGGACGAATTGACCGGCGGCGTGCTGCACGCCAAGTACATGGTGGTCGACGACGAGACCGTGTTCATCGGCAGCCAGAACTGGGACTGGCGGGCGCTTGAACAGATCCACGAGATAGGGGCGCGCATCCGCAATGAGCGCTTTGCGAAAACCGTGGAAGCATCCTTTGAATTCGACTGGCAATTGGCCGGCCATCCGGATTTGCCCAAGGCAGCCCAGGCAGCCCAGGCATCACCGGACTTCACGCCCGTGACCGAAGACAACCCGGTCGTTCTGCAGGATGGCGGTTCTTCACCGATCACGGCTTTCCCCGCTTTCAGTCCGTCGTCATTGATGCCTGCATGGGTCAGCAGCGAAGAGGGGGCGTTGATCCATATGATCGGCGCGAGTCAGCACGTCTTGCGCGTCCAGGTCATGACGCTGTCGGCGATCAAGCAATATGGCGCCAAAGGCTGGTGGTCCAGCCTGGATACGGCCATTCGCGACGCAGCCGCCCGGGGTGTGGACGTCCGTATCATCGTCGGCGACTGGTCGCTCACTGAGCCTGCGCAGTCTTACCTGAAAAGCCTGGCGTCACTGCCCAACATCACGGTGAAGTTCAGCCGCGTCCCGCCATCGCCGAGCGGATTCATCCCTTACGCGAGAGTCGAGCACGCCAAGTATGCCGTGGCGGATGACGACCAGTCGTTCGTGGGCACCGGCAACTGGGAGTGGAGCTACTTCCATACCACCGTGGATGTGTCGGTGCGCGTGAATGGAAAGTCGGCGGCCGGTACCTTGTCGTCGATTTTTGATCGCGACTGGAATGGCGGTTACGTGACGACGATCGTCCCCGGCCAGAGCTACGCGTCACCACGAACCCATTGAACGGCGATGGGCGCGATCAGCGTTGCCGCGTCTTGCGCGCGGCAACCGTCTTCTTCGTGACCTGCTTCTTCGGTGCCGCTCGCTTCTTCAGCGTACCCGCGTAGGCTTCCTCGTTCTCCACGAACTTGTCGTAGTAGCGTACGACCATGTCGGCCACTTCGGCATTGATAAGGTTGCCGTCGAGTTGCGGATTGTCGATGACCATTTCCGTCGCGGCGTACATCACTTCGGTGGACAGGCGCATGGAGAGGCGCAGCGCGGCTTCGTCCGCATGCGGATAACGGCCGCGCAATGCGTCGTAGCTGGTCTCGGTGACGGACTCGTGCGAATCCAGGCGGATGTGTCGCAGCGTGGGCACCGCACGCAAGGCGCGCATGATCCACGCCGAGCCGGGAAAGGCCATGGTGGCGGCGTTGATGCGCGACTGCATGTCGCGCAGGCCGCGCGTGGTGGCGTCGCGCGAGCCGTCGTAATGCAGTTGTTGCTCCGCTTCCAGCCACTCGCGATAGGCGCGGTTCTGGCACGCCATCAGGCGCTCGCCGAGTTCCTTGAGGATGGCGTATTTGTTGGGGAAGTAGCGGTACAGCGCCGGCGGACTGATGCCCGCTTTTTCGCACACCATGTTGGTGGACAGCCTCTCCACGCCCACGTCGCCGAGCAGTTGCGCGGTGACCTCGAGGATCAGCTCGAACGTTTCCACCGAGCGCTGCTGCACCGGTTGCTGCTTGGTGTCCAGGTCGATCTTCGCCGCGCGCGCAATGGTTTTCTTGGCTGCCTTGCCGGTACTCATGCGTGTTCCTTGTTGGTCGAACGGATGGCGACGCGAGCGGCGACATTAGCAGCCTTGATTGCTCGCACGCATGCGGTGCTGATGTCGTGCCGGTGGCCTCGCCACACGAGCGTCAACTTGTTGTCATGACAGAAAGATAGTTTTCACTACTCTTTCCCATGGTCGCACATTTCAGCCGCTCCGACACGATCCCCGGGCCAGCACGGCTCCGTGGCGGGTGGCTGCGTGCCAACAAAGGAGTCTGTCGTTCATGCGTCAAGCAATCCGTCTCGGCCTGGGCGTGGCTGCCCTGGCCGCCGCCTGCGGCGTGGCCGCACAGGACGCGCGCAATCTGCAAGGCATTTCCGTGTCGGCCGCAGTCGACGATCCCAATGCAGCGCCACCGGGTACGGCATCCGCCCTGGCGCCCTCGCAGGCGAGCCTGTCGGAACTGGAGCCGCAATCCATCCTCAACCGCAACTACATCCAGACCATCGCCTCGCCGAAGGACGATTACCTCGCGTTGCTCGAACTCACGCCCTCAGCGATCAACGCGTCACCCAATGGTGCGGGCTTCTCCAGCAAGAGCGGCACGGTGCGCGGTTTCCAGGACGGTGAGTACGACGTGAGCTTCGACGGTATTCCGTTCGGCGACCCGGGCGCGTTCGGTCATGCGACCACGGCGTTCTTTCCCGCGCCATCGCTCGGTGAGGTAGTGGTGGATCGCGGCCCTGGCACGGCCAGCAATCTTGGCAATGCAACCTTCGGCGGCACGGTGGCGCTTTACTCGGCACCCACCACGGACAAACCCTCCGGCCAGCTCTCGACCATGTACGGCAGCGGCAACACCTGGCAGGTGGCGGGCGAGGGCAACACCGGCACGTTCGGCAACCTCGGCACGCAGGCGTCGGTGAACTACAGTCATCTGGAAACGGACGGCCTGCTCGACAACGCCGGCCTGAAGCAGGACAACGTGCTGTTCAAGATCAAGCAGCCGCTGGGCGAGCACACCACGCTTACCCTGGTCGCCGATTACAACAAGGTCAACTGGAACACCTTCACCGCACAGCCGCGCAAGCAGACCGATCGCTACGGCATCGATTTCGGCGGCCTGACCGATGATCCCGACACGCAGGGTTTCTACAAGTACAACGTGGACGATCGCCACGCGGATTTCGAATACCTGCAGCTGCATGGCGACTACAACAGCTGGCGCCTGGACAACAAGCTCTACACGTACAGCCTGCGCGACGGCGGTCCCGGCGGCGTGGACCTGCTGGGCAACACGCCCAACCAGGCGTTGCTGCCGCACGGCGGCGTGCCGGGCGCGGTCAACCACAGCGCCTATCGCGCCTGGGGCGACATGCTGCGTGCGGAGAAGGACCTGGGCACCGGTTGGCTCGACAGCACCTTGCGTGCCGGCATCTGGGCGGAGCGCGCGTACCAGAGCCAGCACGAGGTGACGGTGGATCTTTCCACCATGACGCCGCGCACGCTGGCCGGCACGCCGAACGACCAGATCATCGACACCAATGCGCACTCCAACACCACGCAGAGCTACGTGGAAGTGGAATGGCGGCCGGTGGAGAACCTGAGCATCGTGCCGGGCCTCAAGCACGTGAACTTCGATCGCACGCTGGATGGCGTTTCCAACTTCCTGCCGGTGGGCGGCAGCGGCCACTTCAGCACGAACCTCGGCGCGGTGGCGGTGAACTATCGCTTCAGCCCGAATCTCTCCGGCTATGCGCAGTGGGCGGAGGGCTTCCAGGCGCCCAAGGTGACGATCCTGCAGGGCGACGGCAGCCAGGTCAATCCGCAGACCACCAAGAACTACCAGGCTGGCCTGGTGTGGAAGACGGAGCAGACCGTCGCCGACATCGACGTCTACTACATCGACTTCGGCAACCTGGTGAACAGCGTGGAAGAACCGATCGGTCCGGACGGTTCGCTGATCAGCGTGTATTTCAACCAGGGCGGCGTGATCTACAAGGGCATCGAGGCCGAGTTCACGCGTGTGCTCGGCCATTCGGGCTTCAGCTTCACCGCCAATGGCAGCCTCAACAGCGCGTATTCGAAGACCACGGGCCTGCAGATTGCCAACGCGCCCAGCTCCACCGCCGACGTTGGCTTCATCTACGACCGCGGCCAGTTCTACGGTTCGTTCCTGACCAAGTACGTGGGCGCACGTTACACGGCCACCGGCGAGACCAGCGGTGCCAACTACAACCCGAACGCGCGGCTGCCGGCGTACAACTATACGAACCTGAATCTCGGTTACCGGTTCATGCCTGATCTAAGACTGCAACTTTCATTGAATAACCTGTTCGACCATCGCAGCGTCATCCAAGGCAACGGCGCGGCGACCAACCCGACGTTCTATTACCTGTCCGGACGCAATTACACGGTCCAGATGACCTATACGTTCTGAAGAAGACAGTCGACATGATCCTGATGAAACGCTACCCATCTCTGCGCAAGGCCTTGCGCATGGCCATCTTTGGCCTGGCCACACTTGCTCCCGCACTTCCCGCGCTGGCCGCCGAGCATGCGGCGGACGTTGACCCCCTGATCGGCGAGGACTGGTACGGCGAGGTATTCGTCGGCGCCACCACGCCGTTCGGCATGGTCAAGCTGGGACCCGATATCCGTGGCTTCGGCGCCCGCAAGGGTTTCCAGAGCGAGGGCGATATCCGCGGCTTCAGCCATTTGCATCTGAGCGGTGGCGGTGGCAAGTACGACAACATCCGCGTGGCGCCGGTGACGGGCACGCTCAATCCCAAGGACATCCATTCACCACGCAGCGGCGAGCAGGCGAACGCCGGCTATTACGCGGTCAACCTGGATCGCTACGGCGTCAAGGCCGAGCTGACCGCGACGCGTCGCGTGGGCATGCATCGCTATACCTTCGCCCAGGCCGGCGACGCGCACATCACGCTGGACCTGGATCTGCTGGAGAAGGGAACGGGCGAGGAAACGCAGCGCTTCCTCGGTGGCGAGATGTCGGTGGTCTCACCCAATGAGATCGTCGGCGTGGGCCGCTATATCGGCGGCTGGAACGAAGGCGGCGAGTACGACGTGTATTTCGACCTGATCACCGACACGCCGTCGCAAGGCGCACAGACGTGGCTGGGCGACACCTTGAGCGCGACGCCGAAAGCCAGCACCGAGACCGATCGCCCGCTGGGTGGATCGCTGGATTATCGCGTCACGGCCGGGCAGACGATCCAGGCCAAGGTGGGCATTTCCTTTGTCAGCGCACAGCAGGCGCATCGCAACGCGACCGAGGAAGTGCGTGACTGGCGCTTCGACGACGTGCGTGCCGCTGCCGTAGCGCAGTGGAACAAGGCACTGGGCCGCATCGAGATCGGTGGCGCCACGGAAACGCAGCGCCGCCAGTTCTACACCGCGCTGTACCACACCATGATGATGCCGTCGGACCACACCGGCGAGAATCCGAAGTGGTCCTCGAAGGAACCGTATTACGACGACTTCCAGGCGATCTGGGACACCTTCCGCAGCGATGCGCCGCTGTTGATCCTGATCGCACCGGATCGCCAGCGCGATATCCTGCGTTCGCTGATCGACACTTATCGCCACGCCGGTTACATGCCCGATGCACGCGTGGGCAACGACAACGGCCGCACGCAGGGTGGCAGCAATGCCGACGTGCTGGTGGCCGATGCCTATGTGAAAGGACTGGGCGGCATCGACTACGCCACGGCGCTGAAGGCGGTGGAGAAGGATGCGCAGGTGCCGCCCGCCGACGCGCGCAAGGAAGGTCGCGGCGGCCTGGAGTCGTACAACAAGCTCGGGTACATCGCGCAGCCGACCGAACGCGCCGGCTCGCGCACCGTCGAGTACGCCTATGACGATTTCGGCATTGCCGAAGTGGCCTGCGGTCTCGGCCATGCGAAGGACGCCGAGCTGTACAAGGCACATGCTGGCAACTGGGCGAACCTGTGGGATGCCTCGTGGCAGCAGGAGGGCATCACCGGGTTCCTGCGCCCGCGCAACGCGGATGGGAGCTGGGCGCCGCAATACCTGGTGCGTCGCGGCACCTGGCCGGATTTCTACTATGAAGGCGACCTGTGGACGTACTCGCTCTACGCGCCGCAGGACGGTCGCAAGCTGGTGCAGCTCTCCGGCGGCAACGAGGCCTTCGTGAAGCGGCTGGACGCCTTGTTCGACGGCCTGCATTTCGACATCACCAACGAGCCGGGCTTCCTGATTCCCGATCTGTACCTGTGGGCCGGCCGCCCGGACCGCACGGCGGATCGTCTGCTGACCTATCTGCACAAGGCCTTCAAGGATTCGCGCGACGGTATTCCGGGCAATGACGATTCCGGCGCGATGTCCAGCTGGTACGCGTTCCAGTCGATGGGCTTCTATCCGAACGCAGGGCAAGACGTGTACCTGATCGGCACGCCGTCGTATCCGCGCGTGGACATCGACCTCGGTGGCGGCCACACCTTCACCATCGTCGTGGACAACCTCGATGGGCACAGCGTCAATCGCTACATTCAGTCGGCCACGCTCAATGGCCAGCCGCTGGACAACGCATGGTTCCGCCACGGCCAGATCGCCAAGGGCGGTACGCTGAAGCTGGTGATGGGACCGACACCGTCGCACTGGGGCACCACGACACCGCCGCCGTCGCTGTCTGATCCCGGCTTCGCGCTCTGCACGGCCAAGCGTTGATTCCCTGCATCGCGCCGGCAGGTCCGGCGCGTTCTCCCCACGATTCCAGGATGTTCGCCATGCTTCTCCGTCATTCCATTTCATGGTCGCTGTTTGCGTTGACCGCGGTTGCGCTGGTGTCGCCGGCGGTAGCCGACGATGCGCTGCGCATCAACCAGATCCAGGTCATCGGCACCCACAACAGCTACCACATGGGCTTCGCCCCCAGCGCCACGCGTCTGATGCAACTGGAAGCACCGCAGGCGCTCGCCGCCATCGACTACAGCCATCCCGCGTTGACCAAACAGCTCGACGACGGCGTGCGCCAGATCGAGCTCGATGTGTTTGCCGATCCCAAGGGCGGCAAGTACGCGCATCCGTCGATCTCGCACATGATCGACCTGGCCGGCCTGCCGGACGATCCGCCGCTGGCGGCACCAGGCGTGTTCGACCAGCCGGGTTTCAAGGTGATGCACATCCAGGACATCGACCAGCGCAGCACCTGCCAGCCATTCACCGCCTGCCTGACCGAAGTACGCGCGTGGTCGAAGGCACATCCGGGCCACGTGCCGATCTTCATCCTGGTCGAGACGAAAGAGGGCGCCCTGCAGGCGAAGATTCCCAGCGTCACACCGGATCCGTTCACGCCCGCGGTGTTCGATGCGTTGGACAAGGAGATCGCCTCTGTCTTCGCACCCGACGAAATCATCACGCCCGACCAGGTGCGCGGCAGTCATGCCACGCTCAATGAAGCCGTGCGCGAAGGTGGCTGGCCGACCCTGACCAAGGCACGCGGCAAAGTGGTGTTCCTGCTCGACCAGCGCAAAGCAGAGCCCGTCTATCTCGAAGGGCATCCGGTGCTGAAGGATCGACTGATCTTCACCAATGCCACACCGGGCGCGCCGGACGCAGCCTTCACCGAATGCAACGAGTGCAGCGCGGCGCAGATCGACGAACTGGTGCATCGCGGCTACCTGGTGCGCACGCGTTCGGACGATCCCGAGCAAGGGCAGGGCAAGCGCAACGACGGCACCCGTCGCGACGCCATCATCAACAGCGGCGCGCAGATGATCAGCACCGACTATCCCGTGAACGAGCCGTCCGATCATGGTTATCAGGTGGGCTTGCCCGGTGGCGTCGCCGCCCGTTGCAACCCCGTGCTCGCGGCGGATGCCTGCAAGGGCAAGACGCTGGAGAAGCTGGCCAGCCATTGAGTTGGCCAGGTGGCCCGTCGCCGATCCGACGGGCCACTGCACGGCGCTGCTGCACTTGCCACGGGTCTCATCGGGGATTCCTCTGAATCCCCTCTGATAACTTCATAAACCCACGTCGTTCCGCGCGTTAGGATCTTTCCATCGAGTACGAGGCATGGCGCAGCGGCCTTTTGACCGCGAATCCGGATGCTCTCGCTTGTCGGCGGAAAAGGTCTGACTGAGATACGCGGAGGATTGGGTATGACCGTTTGGAACAGCGCGCAGCGTCTGCGCGATGAAAGGATACGTGCGGGAGCGGCCTACGCGCAGGGCAAGCGCGTGGCAAAGGCGGACGCCACGGCCCTGCTCGAGGCGGTCATCCGGCCGGGCGACCGGGTATGTCTTGAAGGCGACAACCAGAAGCAGGCCGATCTCCTGGCCAGCGCGTTGGCTGCGGTCGACAAGAACAGGATCCATGACCTGCATATGGTGCAATCGGGCGTGGTGCTGCCCGAGCACCTGGACCTCTTCGAGCTGGGCATCGCCAGGCGCCTCGACTATGCCTATTCGGGGCCGCAGTCCCAGCGCATCGCCAAACTGCTGTTTGGCGGCAAGATCGAGCTGGGCGCGGTACACACGTACCTGGAGCTGTTCGCACGTTATTACGTCGACCTCACACCCCAGGTGGCGTTGATTGCCGCGGTCAGCGCGGATCGCGAGGGCAATCTCTACACGGGACCCAACACCGAGGACACGCCAGCCATCGTCGAGGCCACCGCGTTCAAGGACGGCATCGTCATTGCGCAAGTCAACGAGATTGTCGACAAGCTGCCCCGCGTCGATATCCCGGGCGACTGGGTGAACTTCGTCATCGAAAGCGGCAAGCCGTTCTACGTCGAGCCACTGTTCACGCGAGATCCCGGTGCCATCACCGAAACGCAGATCCTTACCGCCATGCTGGCCATCAAGGGCATTTACGCGCCTTATGGCGTGCAGCGCCTCAATCACGGCATTGGCTTCAACACGGCGGCCATCGAGCTGTTGCTGCCCACCTACGGCGAACGCCTGGGGTTGAAGGGAAAAGTGGCCAGCCATTGGGCGCTCAATCCGCATCCCACCTTGATCCCCGCGATCGAATCGGGCTGGGTGCAGCAGATCCACAGCTTTGGGTCGGAAGTGGGTATGGACGCCTATATCCAGGCGCGGCCCGACGTGTTCTTCACCGGCCCCGATGGTTCCTTGCGCTCCAATCGCGCCATGAGCCAGACCGCCGGCCTGTATGCCTGCGACATGTTCATCGGCTCCACCTTGCAGATCGACCTGCATGGCAATTCATCCACGGTCACCGCCGACCGCGTGGCGGGTTTTGGCGGCGCTCCCAACATGGGCAGCGATGCGCGCGGCCGGCGCCATCCCAGCCAGCCCTGGTTGCTGGCGGGCAAGGAGGCCGATCCCGATAGTCCCGCGCCGTTGCGTCGGGGACGAAAGCTGGTCGTACAGATTGGCGAGACCTTCGGCGAGAAGAACGCACCGATGTTCGTGGAACAGCTGGACGCCTTGAAACTGGCCTCGAAGCTCGACCTGGAACTGGCGCCCGTGATGGTCTATGGCGACGATGTGACCCATATCGTTACCGAGGAGGGCATTGCCAACCTCTTGCTGTGCCGAAGCAACGACGAGAGGGAACACGCCATTCGCGGCGTCGCCGGCTATACCGACGTAGGACGGGCGCGCGACAAGAAGCTGGTGCAGCAGCTGAGGGAGCGCGGCGTGATTCGGCGCCCGGAAGATCTGGGCATCGATCCGTTGGACGCCGATCGCCGCTGGCTCGCAGCTCGCTCGATCAAGGACCTGGTGCAGTGGTCCGGCCATTTGTATGCACCGCCGTCCAAATTCCGAAATTGGTGAGGAGACCCATCGTGGAAACACTCAACTACCGCAACAAGGCGCAGCAGCGCGCAAAGGGCACGAGGCGCCAGGCCATCGTCGGCGTAGTGGCCTCCGGAAATCTTGAAGTGTTGGTCGAACGCATCCTTCCCGACGGGGAGTGCGAGGTGGACATTCGCACCGCCGCGGAAGGTTTCGGCGAGGTGTGGCAGGCCGTGATTGCCGACTTCGTCGAACGCCGCTCGCCGGGAGGGTTGAAGCTCTCCATCAACGACGGCGGTGCGCGGCCCGACACGGTCGCGCTTCGCCTGGCACAGGCCGTGAGCGCGATGGAAGGAGAGCGCACATGAGCACGGTCACGCTGGACAATGCAAAGGTCGAGCGCCAGCCCCTTGTCTCAACCGACAGCTGGTACGAGGCCTCAGCCAGGCAGCGCGTGGAAGGTCTTCTCGACGCGAACAGCTTCGTGGAATTCATCGGCCCGGAAATGCGCGAGATTAGCCCGCACCTGGCGCTGTTCGATCTGCCCGAGCAGTTCGACGACGGCATGGTCGTGGGGCTCGGCCGCATCGACGGTGCGCCCGTGCTGGTCGCCGCGCAGGAAGGCCGTTTCATGGGCGGCGCGTTTGGCGAAGTGCATGGCGCCAAGTTGAAGGGACTGTTGCGCGCCGCCCGCGATATGGCTTCGATGCCGGTGCTTATCCTTTTCGACACCGGCGGTGTGCGCCTGCAAGAAGCGAACGCCGGTGAACTGGCGATTGCCGAGATCATGCGCGCCTTGATGGAAGCGCGCTTCGCTGGCGTGCCGGTGGTGGGCCTGGTGGGCGGTCGCTCGGGATGCTACGGCGGCGGCGGATTGATCGCCGGCAGCTGCTCGGCCTTGGCGGTGTCGGAACAGGGGCGCATCAGCGTTTCCGGTCCCGAAGTCATCGAAACCAATCGTGGGGTCGAGGAGTTCGACTCCAAGGATCGTGCCTTGGTATGGCGCACCATGGGCGGCAAGCATCGACGCCTGATCGGCGGCGCGGAAGTGTTTGCCGACGACACCATCGAAAGCTTCCGCAACGCCGCCCGCTATCTCATCGAGCTTGCCCCCGCGCCAACGCTCGACACGCTGGAAGCGGAGCAGGCTCGCCTTGCACAGCGTATCCACGACTTCGGCGACTGCGCGGACGCGCTCGATATCTGGCGTTCATTGGGCGCCAGCGAGCCTGAAACCATCCCCGCCCTGTCCTACGAAGCATTCGTTGCACTCGCCGATCGCCTTCAGGAGCCTCGTCATGACGCTCGATGAGATTCTTGCATCGCTGTTTCCCGCTGGCCACGACGTCGTTCGCGAGCGTGGCCTGATCGCCGGGCAGGGTCGCCTCCCGGATGGCGGGGCGATCGCCGTGATTGGCGTAGAGGGTCAAACGCCGGTCGGCGTGGAAGAGGCTGCCCAGCTCGCCGGCAACGTCATCGAAGTCATCAAGTCGGGCGGCAACGAGCCGATCCTGGTGTTGATCGACAGCGGCAGCCAACGCATGAGCAAGCGTGACGAGTTGCTGGGCATCAACGAGTTCCTGGCTCATCTGGCGAAGTGCCTGATCCTCGCCGACAAGCTGGGACACCGCACGGTCGGTCTGCTCTATGGCCACACAGCAGCGGGAGCATTCATTGCCACGGCGCTGGCCACCCGCACCTTGCTCGCGCTGCCCGGTGCCGAGCCGGCGGTGATGGATCTTCCCTCCATGTCGCGCGTAACCAAATTGTCCATCGACGTGCTGGAGGAGAAGGCCAAATCCACACCGGTCTTTGCACCCGGCCTGGACAACCTGTTTCAGACCGGCGCCGTGGCGGTCACGCTGGACCCGGCCAGCTCGCTCGCCGATCAGCTGCAGGCGCAACTGTCCCGTCCGGCCGAGCGCGATGACAACCGCGATCAACTCGGCGCGGAACGCAACGGCCGTCCCAAGGCTGCCGATATCGCGAGGCGTGTTTATGAGCTTGCACGCGCTTCCGTCTGATCCGCTGTTGCAGCGGCATCGGCTGGTTCACGTTCGATCCGCCGCGTGGCGCGCGTGGCTCGCCTCGCGTAGCGATCTGGCCAACGAGCCGTTGCTGTCCGGCTGGGTAGATCGCGGGTGGCCGCTCATCGTTCGCCGCCCCGTGCCGGGCGAAGGCAGTGGACTGCCGCTGGGCTTGCCGCTGCCGCCTTCGGCAGGCAAGCGCCGTATCGCCCTACAGATGGCAGCCGGCGACATCGTTGCAACCACCCCGTTGCCCACATTGGCCGAATGCGTCGATACCGCACCAGCCGCCTGGCAACCGAGCCTGTGGCAACTGGCGACTCACGCAAGGGCGTATGGCGTGGAGGCTCGTGTGTTCGGCAGCCTGGCATGGCAGCGGCTGACAGGTCTGACGTATCTGAGCTCTAACTCCGATCTCGATATCGTCTGGACGCTTCCGGATCGCAACCGTATCAGCTGGTTTCTTTCAGACCTGGCCGATATCGATTCGCTCGCGCCGGTACGCATCGATGGCGAACTGCTGCGTGCCGATGGCGCCGGCGTGAATTGGCGCGAACTGCACTCCGGTGCGCCTGAGCTGGTTTTAAAAACGGCGGCTGACGTGATCCTCTGTCGGCGGGAATCGTTTATCGGAATGCCCTCATGAATGCTCGCCTGACCGTAGTGTCGAATGTTCCGGTTGCTGACCGCCCGCCTGCGCAATCGTTTCAGGAGCGGGTGGCCGCATGGGCCGAGCGCAGTTTGATACTGGAAATCGAAACGTGGCCCAAGCCGGGGCTGGTGAGTCATGTCGATGCCGGAAGCCATACCGATATGGACGCCGACACCTTCAAGCGAAGCGCATTGGCTCTACGGCCTTACTTTGCCGCCCTGGTTGATGCCGGCATGCACAATGCGTCCATGACGACGCTACGCAAGATCGGTTTGCGCGCCGAACACGCCATGCTCTCTGCCACTGGCGGAGTGAATACGCATCGTGGCGCCATCTTTGGCGTTGGCCTGCTCTGCGCGGCAGCTGGGCTGCGAGAGGCTGGCCTCGTCTATGCGGATGAAGCGTTGGGCACCGTGGTAAAGCGTCGGTGGGGCAGGGAGATTCTTGCCGGCCCAAGGCTTCCCGATAGTCACGGCGAAATGGCCGGCGCACGCTATGGCGCGGGCGGCGCGCGCCAGGAAGCAGCGCAAGGTTTTCCCAGTGTCTACGAGGTTGGGCTGCCTGCGTTGCACGATGCGCAGCACATTGCCCCGGGCGAGCATGAGGCGGCCCGTGTGCAGGCGTGTTTCTCGCTGATTGCCGCTGTCGAAGACACCAATCTATTGCATCGCGGCGGCGCGGAGGGTTTGCGCTTTGCGCAACAGGCAGCGCGGGACTTTCTCGATCGAGGCGGTGTCGGCGATCCGGCCTGGCAGGTACGTGCCGAACGCATCCATCGCGCGTTTGTCGGGCGTCGGCTCAGTCCGGGCGGTGCCGCCGACCTTCTGGCCATGAGCGTCTTCGCGATGGAACTGGAGCGTCGCCCGTCGCATCACTCGACCGCTGAGATGGCATAGGGCATGGCACTCGCCATCCTTTGTTCCGGGCAGGGCGGCCAGCATCCCGGCATGTTCGACTTGACCGGCGATGCTCCGCAAGCCGCTTCATTGTTTGCGCATGCCTCGGCGCAGCTCGGTAGCGATCCCCGCGTCCTGGTGAAGCAGGCCGATCTAGATGCGCTCCACCTCAATCGGACGGCTCAACTGCTTTGCACGCTGCAGGCACTCTCCGCGGCTGCACTGCTCGATAGCGCACTTCCAGGCCAGCGTTGCCTGGCGGGCTATAGCGTGGGCGAAGTGGCGGCCTGGGGCGTGGCGGGATGGCTCGGGGCCGTTGAAACGCTCGACCTAGTCGACACGCGTGCCCGCCTGATGGATGCGGAAAGTCATGGCGACGAAGGCATGCTCTTCATTCGCGGATTGGACAGGGCGAGCGTCGACCAACTATGCGCAGGGCGCGAAGCCGCCGTTGCGATTTGCAATCCCGCCAACGCCTGGGTGCTCGCCGGTCGAAGAAGCGCGCTGGACATCATTGCCCACGAGGCCACTCAACATGGCGCCTTGCGCGCTTCGTCGATTCCCGTGAAGGTGCCTTCCCATACCTATCTGCTTGCCAACGCCTCCGCCGCTTTTGATCGAGCCCTGGCAGACGTCCACCTTCAAACGGCACGACAACCGAGGGTTCGCCTCTTCAGCGGCATCGATGGCGACCCCGTGCTGGACGCCGGCAACGATCTGCACAAACTCGCTCTTCAGATATCGCATCCCATTCAATGGGAAAAATGCCTGACGGGTTGCGTGGAGGCGGGCGCCACGGCTTTTCTGGAACTGGGACCCGGTCGCGCCCTCGCCGAAATGGCCGCAGGCGCTTATCCGGAGATTCCTGCGCGAAGCCTCGACGATTTTCGTTCGGTACGCGGCGTGCTCGAATGGCTGACTCGCGTCATGGGATCGGCGTGAGCCCCATTGTTCTCGCCTGCCAGCGGGGAGGCTTGCTAGCCTCCCACGCTGCACGACATCAACGCTCGCGCGGAAGACCCAACGCGCGGATCACGTCTTCCCTGAGCAGATAAACCGAGACCACCAGCAGGACTAGGTCCTTCAGCAGGAAGGCCGCATTCATTGCCATCGCGGGAAAGCCGCCGGCGCCGGCATCCCAGCCATCGGGGACGAACGGAAGAATCGTCAGGGTGGAGATGAAAGTTGCGATGGAGCCGAGGGCACCCAACACGCCCAGCTTCTTGTTCCAGAAGCCCAGCAGCAGCAACGAGCCGAACGTCCATTCCGCGGTGCCAAGGAGGATGGCGGTGCCGTGGATGCCCAGGAGCGGGATCGTCCAGAAGATGAGCGGCCCGTGCGTGATCAGCGGCGCCAGTGCCGTGATCTCGGACTGGAACCATTTGTCGTAGCCGAACCAAGCGAAGATGACGACCATCGCAGCACGAAGCAGGTGGTAATCGAAGTCTTTCATCAACAGGCCGGATTTGGCGAGAAGCTGGAGGAGGGCGTTCATGGCTTTTCCTTCGTGAAATGGGTTGGCGGATGTCGTGTCGTACGAACCGGGCCGCCAGCGCGGCGTCACGTCCGCTCGGCTCGATCTCTGCGACGGAGCCACTTTACGAAGAAGGGTTAAGACGATTAATATCGAATCGTCTCGATAATATGCTCAAACGTATCAACGGGGGTTGGCCATGTCTCCGCCGCTCGATTGGCTGAGCCGGTTGCTGGAAGTGACGCCGGTGCGCGGGCAGCTTGATCTGCGCTGCCAATACGGAGCGCCCTGGCGTATCGATCAGAGGGCTTTTGCAGACGGCGAGATGGCCTACCACATCGTGCTCAGTGGCTCGGCATCCTTGCTCGATCCCCATGGCGGGAGGCCTGACGTGCTGGAAGCGGGCGACATCCTGCTATTGGCCCAGGGTGAAGCGCATACCTTGCACGATGGCAGCGGAGCTCGCGCCAAGCCGGCCAAGCATCGCGTCGCCGCCAACCTCGTGTTCAGCCACAACGCAGGCAAGGGTGATCGCCTCGATATGCTGTGCGGACGTTTCGTGCTGTCGCCGCCGCATGCGCGGCTCCTGCGTCGCTATCTTCCGGCGCGTCTCATCGCACGAACCGGCGTTGCCGCGTCGACGACCGGCCAGGAAAGCGGCGCGGCGTTGCACAGCCTGATGGCGCTCATGCAAGCAGAGAGCGGCGCTGATTTCCTGGGTGGACGCGCGATGCTCGACGCCTTGTCGACAGCCTTGTTTGCGCTGACGCTGCGGTTTGCCAGCGAATCAAGGGAGGCGCCCGCGGGATTGCTGGCTTTGGCGGGATACCCGCGACTCGCTCCCGCGCTGGATGCCATGTTTCACCATCCTGGCCACCCGTGGACCCTTCCGCTTCTGGCGGAGAAGTGCAACATGTCGCGGGCGACGTTCGTCCGCCTGTTCCACGAAAAGCTCGGCATGTCGGCCAGCGACTTCCTGACCGATATTCGCATGACGCTATCGGCGAACGAACTCCGAACGACGACCGCCTCCACCGGCGCCATCGCGGAAGCCGTAGGCTATCAATCCGAAGCCGCCTTCCAGCGAGCCTTCAAGCTGCATATGGGTATGACCCCGGCGCGCTGGCGAAAGCAGGCGGGGCTTGAACAATCTTTGGCGTAGTGAGGAACGCAATGGTGGAGGCGGAAACAAGTCTGGGCATCGAGGAGCTACGTGCTTATTGGGCTTGCCAGTGCACGCCAGGATCCACGGCACCGCTGCCCCAGGATGTCGTGAAGACCTTGCTGGCCGGCCTGGGTCTGAACGTGCTGGAGACCTTGCGTTACTTGCACCATGAGCGGCCGAGCTATGCGCAATTTGAAGCCTGGATAGGGGAACGCCATGGCGGCGAACTGGACGAGGCCTCGATCAGTCGCCTGCGGCGCGCGCTGGCAGGCGAGAGTGTCGGCGCCGAAGTCGGTCATCTCGACGGCGTCGAAGGACTGAGCGCGGACGACCTTGCGCACTGGCACGAGCATGGCTACGTCATTCTGCGTAACGCGATCAGTCAGCAGGCGGCACAGATCGGCGAAATGGCCATCTATGAATTTTTGGGCATGGACCGCGACGATCCGGACTCCTGGTATCGCACCTCGCTAGGCCATTCGATCTGGGTGCCGTTGCTGCGGCATCCGGCACTGGCCGCGAATCGTCGCGCGCCACGCATTCACAAGGCGCACGCCCAATTGTGGGGGCGTGACGATCTTTGGGTGACCGTCGACCAGGTTGGATTCAATCCGCCCGAGCGAAAGGACTGGCAATTTCCCGGGCCGCATTTGCACTGGGACGCCACACTGGCCGAACCGCATTGCTTTGGACTGCAGGGTATCCTGTACCTCGCCGACGTCGATGAGGACCAGGGCGCCTTCAGCTGTGTGCCGGGCTTTCATCGGACGCTGAAGCCGTGGCTGGAAAGCGTCCCCGCGGGCGTGAATGCCCAAGATCACGCCCGTCGCACCTTGACCATGAAACCGATTGCCGCCAAGCGCGGCGACATGATCATCTGGCACCACCTGCTGCCGCATGGCAGCAGTCCAAACCGGGCGCGGCGCCCGCGCCTCGTGCAATACATGTCGCTGCACCCGACGCGCTTTGCCTACACCGCGGAATGGAAGTCGTGATGGCAACGACTCAGTCGTATGGGTGTAGGACGGCACTGTGCACTCGGCATCGCACTGGCTATGCCGAGGCCGACGTACCGCGCCCGCTGGCAGGGTGAGACGACGTCCAGCGTCAATCCAGCGGACGCACCCAGATATTGCGGAAGCTGATCGCGCCCGAGGGATCGCCATGCGCCTGCAGTTTGATGGGGGCGTCCGCGTAGGGTTTGTACTTGGGCTTGCCGATGTAGAAGGTTTCGCCGGCCAGCTGGGTGTGGTTCTGCACCAGTACGCCGTTATGCAGCACCGTCACGTAGCCCGGTGATTTCAGCGAGCCGTCGGCGGCGAATACCGGTGCGGTCCACACGACGTCGTAGCTTTGCCATTCGCCCGGCGGACGCATGGCATTGACCAGCGGCGGCGCCTGCTTGTAGATGCTGGCGGCCTGGCCGTTGACATAGGTCTTGTTGTTGAAGGAATCGAGGATCTGAACCTCGTAGCCCTCGTCGCCCGGTCCGGTGGAGGCGAGGAAGAGGCCGCTGTTTCCGCGCGCCTGGCCCTCGCCGGTAATGTCCTTCGGCACCTGCCATTCCAGATGCAGCTGGTAGTTGCGGAAGTGCTGCTTGGTCTGGATGTTGCCGCTGGCTTTGTCGACCGTCACCACGCCATCATGCACTTTCCAGTGCGCCGGCAAGTGGTCTTTGGACGTCTCCCACTGACTGAGGTCGCGGCCATCGAACAGCACGATGGCATCGGATGGCGGAGCGGCATCCAGCTTGCCGGGCGTGATGACCTTGGGAACGGGTTCCCACTGTTCGGTTGCCTTCGGGTCGGTCGGCTCGGCTGTCTGCGCGTGCGCCGCGGCTCCGACGATGGCGAAGGCCAGCAGGTTGAGGGTGAGGGCGATGGGCTTCATAGGTGTTCCCGTGGCAAGTTCTTCATACCGTGCAGATGCGGACGGCGTCGGCGAATGAGGCGAAGGGGTCGGGGTTGGCGGGCGTGAATTCGTGCGCGATGAAACCCTGGAAGCCGGTGTCCGCAATCGCCTTGGCCACCGCGTGGTAGTTCAGCTCCTGCGTGCCGTCGATTTCGTGGCGACCCGGCACGCCACCGGTGTGGAAGTGCCCGATCCAGGCCAGGTTGTCGCGCACGGTGCGGATCACATCGCCTTCCATGATCTGCATGTGATAGATGTCGTACAGGAGCTTTACGTTCGGCGAGGCGATGCCTTTCATCACAGCCACGCCGAAGGCCGTGCTGTCACCCTGATAACCGTGATGATCGACCTTGCTGTTGAGCAATTCCACGCAAAGCGTGATGCCGTTCTCCGCCGCATAGGGCGCAATCTTCGAGAGACCTGCGATGCAGTTGTCGCGCGCCTGCGCCTCGTCGATGCCAGGAACGCGGTTGCCGAACATGGTGATCAGGTTCTTGACGCCCGCACGTTTGGCCAGGGGAATGGTGTCTTCCAGTTCCTTCAGCAGCGCGGCGTGGTTGGCGGGATCGTTGAAGCCCATCGCGATGAAGTTCTCGCGTCGGGTCGGATAACCCATGGAAACCGCCAGGCCATGATCGGCAACGATCGACCATTCATCCACATGGACGAGGTCGACTCCCTGGAAGCCCAGCGGCCGAATGCGGCTGCACAATTGCGGCAACGGCTCACTCGACGTCCAGCGGCTCAACGATTGCCGCAGGCGTCCCGTACGCACATTTGTCGATGTGCTGTTCGATGAAGCGGGCGCCGACGCCAGCGCGGCCGTGGCGCCGAACGCCGTTGCGGCGGCAATGCACTTCAGCGCGGCTCGGCGGCTAAGGCCCAGGGATGGATCGCTCATGGTTCAGACAATCCAAGGATGTGCCGGTTGAAGTCGGCGTCCGCTGCCGTGGCGACGAAATCGTCGAAGGCATGATCGGTCACCTTGATGATGTGCTGGCGGATAAAGGCGGCGCCTTCTTTCGCGCCGACCTGCGCATCCTTCAAACAGCACTCCCATTCGAGCACGGCCCAACCGGGGTAATCGTATTGAGCGAGCTTGCTGAAGATCGCGCCGAAATCGATCTGTCCATCGCCCAGCGAGCGGAAACGCCCCGGGCGATCGATCCAGCTCTGATAGCCGCCGTAGACGCCGGCACGGCCATTGGGGCGGAACTCCGCGTCCTTCACATGGAACGCACGAATGCGCGAATGGTAGATATCGATGAAGGCCAGATAGTCCATCTGCTGCAGGACCATATGGCTGGGGTCGTACAGAATATTGGCGCGCGGGTGATGATCGACCGCATCGAGGAAACGCTCGAAGGTGACGCCGTCATGCAGGTCTTCACCCGGATGAAGTTCGAAACAGATATCCACGCCCGCGTCGTCGAACGCATCGAGGATCGGGCGCCAGCGCTTGCCGAGTTCATCGAAGGCCTGGGCGATCAGGCCGGCAGGGCGCTGCGGCCAGGGATAGAACAAATGCCAGGCCAGCGCACCGGAGAAGGTGGCGTGCGCCGAGAGCCCCAGATGCCGGCTCGCCTTCGCGGCCAGCTTGAGCTGTTCAACCGCCCATGCCTGCCGTTCCGGCGTGTTGCCTCGCAAAGCCGGCGGCGCGAAGCCGTCGAATAGCCGATCGTAGGCAGGATGCGAGGCGACCAGCTGTCCCTGCAGATGGGTCGACAATTCGGTGACGACCAGCCCGTGCTCCGCCAGCGTACCGGCGACATCGTCGCAGTACGTCTTGCTCGCCGCTGCCTGTTCGAGATCGAACAGGCGGCGGTCGTTCGAGGGGATCTGCACGCCGACAAAACCCATCGAGGCAGCCCACTGCGCGATGCTCGGCAACGTGTTGAACGGCGCCTCGTTGCCTGCGTACTGGGCAAGAAAAATGGCCGGACCCTTGAGTGTCTTCATGCGCGCATACCTGGCAATCGCGTTGGCCCCATGGATCAGAGCGTCAATACCGTTTCCACCGCCCATGCGCGGCCGTTGCCGGCCTGGGCCAGCGGCACGTCGGCATGGAAGGCGCCCGGCACGGCGGAGTATTGCAGCACCTGCGTGCAGCCGGGTTCGGACATGAAGAAGCCCAGCATGGCGAGTTTCTTGGTCATCAGGACGAAATTGGCCGCCGACGCCTTCGCGTTGTCCGCCGGTTCGCTCAAGGCCTGTTCGTGCAACTTGCTCACCAAGGCCTTGCGCTGCTTCTCGTCGAGCTGCAGATACGGTTTTCCGCCGGCCCGATCGAACGCCGCCAGCGAGGCCAGATAGCGTTGCTGTTCTTCATGGGTGTAGACGCTGGTGAACATCTGGTCGATGAAGGCCGGCACACCGGCATCGACTGCGCCTGGCGTATCGCTGCGCGGGATGATGATATCCACCACCGAGCTCACCAGCTGGTTCTGCGGCGTGCTGAAGAACTTCGGCGCGTAACCCGGCAGTTGCGCGGCGGCGTGCGCATCGAAGGTTGCCAGCAGCGACGGCGCCGCGACGGCACCCATGGCCAGGGCCGAAAAACATTTCAACCATTCACGACGGTTCATGGCGGGGTCCTCAGATGTTGCCGCGCTTGAGTTCTTCGACCGCGTGGCTGGCTGCGCGCGCGGTGAGTGCCATATAGGTCAGCGACGGGTTCTGGCAGGCCGACGAAGCCATGCACGAGCCGTCGGTGACGAACACGTTCTTGCAGGCATGCATCTGGTTCCAGCCGTTGAGCACCGAGGTCTTCGGATCGCGCCCCATGCGCGCCGTACCCATCTCGTGGATGGCGGCGCCGACGTTGGCCTCGACCTGATAGGTGCGCACATCGCGATAGCCGGCGGCCGTCATCATCTCGGCCGCATCGCTGAGGATCTCCTTGCGCATCTGCAGCTCGTTGTCGCCGTGCGCCACGTTGAAGTTGAGCACGGGCAGGCCGTACTTGTCCTTGCGTTGATGGTCCAGGGTCACGAAGTTGCCATGCGAAGGCAGCATTTCGCCGAAGCCCGACATCGAGATCTGCCACGGACCGGGTTCTTCCGCGGCGCGCTTGAGTTCATCGCCGAGCAACGGCTGGTCGACCAGGCGTGCCCAACTGCGCCGGCTGGCGCCGCCCTGGTAGCCGAAGCCGCGCAGATACGAGCGCTTGTCGCCACCGACATTGCGGTAGCGCGGAATATAGAAGCCGTTCGGCCGTCGGCCGGAGTAGTAGCGATCCTCATGGCCATCCACCGAGGCGGTGACGCCGCCGCCGAACAGGTGATCCATGATGTTGTGGCCAAGCTCGCCGCTGTCATTGCCGAAACCATTCGGGAAGCGGCTCGAGGTGGAGTTGAGCAGGATGTGCGTCGTACCGAAGGTCGATGCGCACAGAAAGATCACCCGCGCAAAGTATTCGGTATGTTGGCCGGTTTCGGCATCGAGCACACGCACGCCGGTCGCCTTGCCTTTGACGTTGTCGTGGATCATCTCGTAGACGATAGCGTTCGGCACGATGGTCATATTGCCGGTGCGCTCGGCCGAGGGCAGGGTCGAGGAGTTGCTGCTGAAGTAGCCGCCGAACGGACAGCCGCGCATGCACAGGTTGCGGTATTGGCAGGTGCCGCGCTGCGGGCTCTGGTCGTGCTTGAGCGGAGCGGACAGGTTGGCGGTGCGGCCAATGATCAGCTTGCGGCCGAACTTGTCCTCGATCCTGCCGCCGAATTCCTTCTCGACGCCGTTCAATTCCATCGGCGGCAGGAACTGTCCGTCGGGCAACTGGGCGAGGTGTTCGGTCGAGCCGCTCACGCCGATGAAATTCTCGACATAGTCGTACCAGGGCGCGAGGTCGGCGTAGCGGATCGGCCAGTCCACGCCCACGCCTTCCTTGCCGTTGGCCTCCAGATCCATTTCGCTGAAACGATAGCTCTGCCGGCCCCACATCAGCGAGCGCCCGCCGACGTGATAGCCGCGGAACCAGTCGAACGGCTTGGTCTCCACATAGGGATTGTCGAGATCGTCGACGAACCAGTGCTTGGTCGACTGCGTGATGCCGTAGAAGGACGGCCGCGTATGCACGGGGTGGCGGCGGATATCTTCCTGCGTCGGTTCATCCGCGTAGGGCAGCTCCCAGGGCGCCTTCATCGCGGTGGGATACTCGCCATGCTTGACCATCGGGCCGCGGTCGAGCACCAGCGTCTTGAGTCCTTTTTCGGTCAGTTCTTTCGCGGCCCAGCCGCCGCTGACGCCGGTGCCGACCACGATGGCGTCGTATGTGTTGTTTGCCATGGGAATCCTGAATCGTCGTTGGGAATGCGCGGTTCAGCGCAGCGGACGCAGATAGGCGTAGTCGATGCGCGCCGCTTCGAGCTGGCTCACGCGACTGAACGGACCTTCCTGCTCGACAAAGCAATGCCTGAGACCCGACGCATCGGCAGCGGCCATGATCGGCCGGTAATCCACCGTGCCGCGCCCCAGCTCCGCGCCCGGAAACTGGTTGGGTGCGGGCGAAGCAAGAAAATCCTTGGCATGCATCAGGGGAATGCGCCCGGGATACGCCTTGAAGTAATCCACCGGGTTCTTGCCACCGGCATGCACCCAGCCACAGTCGAGTTCGAGCTTGACCAGGCTTGCATCGGTTTCGCTCAGCAGCACGTCGTAGAAGGTCTGCCCGTTGCCGACCTCGGTGAACTCGTGATGATGGTTGTGATAGGCGTATTGCAGGCCGGCCTTCTTCGCCTTTTCGCCGATCTGGTTGGCGAACTCGGCGGTGCGCTTGGCGTCGTCGCGGGTATAGCCCGGTTCACTCTTGTCGCCCTTCAGCTTGGCCATGTAAGCCGGCAGCATGCTGCTGACAAAGTACGACGTGCCAAGCGTATGCGCCGCTTCCAGGCCGGCATCGACGCCGAGGCTGTCGAAATGCATGCTGGGGCAGGCGAGCCCGGCCTCGTTCAACTGATCGCGCAGCGTCTTGGCGGTCGAAGTGATGATCGCCTCGATCTCGCTGTAACCGATGGACTTGAGCGTCTTCAGCGTGCCGTTCGGATCGTCCTGATACGCCTTGAGCACCATGTACAACTGGATGCCCAGCGGCTTGCCCGCGGCGGCGGCAAGGAGCCTGCCCGGGCTGGCGGCGGCGAGCCAGGCGGCTCCGCCCAGCAATGCGGATCGAGCCAGGAACTGCCTGCGGGTCATCATCAACGATTCTCCTGGATGGCCGAAGGGTGGGGGAGGGAGATCAGACGGTGCTTGCAACGGCACGCGCGACGGCCGCCTTGCGGTCCTTGAACAGCAACACGAACAGCACCAGCACGAAGGCGGCGCATGCGCCGGCAATCAGCCAGATGCCATGCCAGTCGTGCATGACGCCGCCTTGCGCGGTGGGATGCGCATAGGCGTCGACGACCACGCCCGATAGCCACGAGCCGACGAACATGCCCAGGCCGTAGGTGAGGAACGTGATCAGACCCTGGGTGGCGGCACGCAGCGCCGATGGCGCCTCGCGATCGATATAGATCTGGCCGACCACGAAGAAGAAATCGAAGCAGATGCCGTGCAGGATGATGCCCAGCCAGAACATCCACATCAGCTGATCCGCATTGCCGAAGGCAAAGAAGGCATAGCGCAGCACCCAGGCCAGCATGCCGACGGCGAGCATGTACTTCACGCCCAGGCGCCGGAAGAACCAGGGAATAAGCAGCATGCACAGCAGCTCCGACATCTGCCCGCCGGTCATCTTGCCGGCAGCGTTGACCACGCCTGCCTCATTGAGGAACAAGTTGGTGAAGGCGTAGTAGAACTGCAGCGGAATGCAGATCAGGAACGAGGCCAGCGCGAATACCGCCATCGAGCGATCGCGCAGCAGATGCAGCGACTCCAGCGGCAATGCGTGTTGCCAGACGAAGCGCTGGTGGCGTGCCAGCGGCGGCGTGGCGGGCAGGGTGATGCAATACACCGCCATCGCCACCGACAATCCTGCCGCCAGATGCAATGGCGACGCAGTGGCCTCCACGCCCCAGGTGCCGACGATCAGTCCGACGACGATCCAACCGATGGTGCCGAACACACGGATGGCGCCGAACTCTTCGCGCGGATCGTCGATGTGGCGCATGGCGAGCGAGGTGGTCAGCGCCAATGTCGGCATATAGCAGAGGCTGTAGATCAGCAGCACGGCGTAAAGCAGGGCGAAGGCCTGCTGCTGCGCCGCCAGCACCAGCAAGGCAGCACCGAGCAGATGCAGCACGGCCAGCACGCCACGCGTATCGAACAGGCGGTCGGCGAGCAGGCCGACAAACAACGGCGAGATCATCGCGCCAATGGCGGTGGTACCGGCGATCGCCCCGATCTCCTGGCCGCTGAAGTGCAGCGTCTTGCCGAGCCAGGTGCCGACGGTGACGTACCAGGCGCCCCAGATCGCATACTCGAGCAGCATCATCAAGCGAAGGCGCCACTTCATGCGGGTGTCCCTGTAGTGAGTTGCGATTCGTCAACGTGTTCGACTGGCTGCCAGATGCCACCGGAGGCGTCGCTGCGGAGCATGGCGTCGATCACCAGGCTGTTGCGGTAGCCGTCGGCGAAGGTTGGCAATGCGGCGGGCTTGTGTTCCGGCCGGGCACCATCGGCAATCCATCGATAGGCGTCGGCGATCAGGTTTCGGAACGCATCCGCCCACGCTTCCGGATGACCGGCCGGCAGATGCGCATAGCTGCGTGCGGAAGGATCGAGCCGGGCAGGATCTTTCGCGATCAGCGCATTGGCCTGCGCGTGATGACCCAGCCACAGCTCGTTGGGTTGCTCTTGCCGCCATGCCAGCGATGCCTGGCGGCCGTTGACCTCCAGGCGCAGATCGTTCTTGTGCCCCGGCAAAACCTGGCCGACCACGAGGGAACCGCGCGCGCCGTTGTCGAAACGCAGCAGGACACTCGCGAGATCTTCGCTGGTGATCTTCACTTCGCGTCGCGCTGTGTCGGTCGATGCATCGAAGGCCCGGCTGGCGGTCGCCGCCACCTGTCGAAGAGGTACGGCGGTATGCAGGTCGGCCAGTACCGCGACGATCCGTGAGCCGGTCACATGCTCGGCCAGATCGCACCAGTGCGAGCCGATATCGCCAAGTGCAGAGCTTGCGCCTCCCAGACTCGGGTCGAGGCGCCACGAGTACGTGCGCTCGTCGGTCAACCAGTCCTGCAGGTAACAGCCATGCACGAACACCGGCGCACCAAGTTCGCCATTGGCGATCATGCTGCGTGCCTGCTGGACCAGCGCATGGCCGCGATAATTGAACGTCACCACATGGGCCAGGCCGGAAGCGCGCGCGGCTTCGAACAACTCGCGGCTTTCCTTGGCACTGCTCGCCAGCGGTTTATCCGAGATCACATGCTTGCCGGCGCGAAGCGCGGCCAGCGAGACCTCTTTATGCAGGTGATTGGGGGTGGTGTTGTGCACGACGTGCACGGCCGGATCATCGAGCAGGCGTTGATAGTTCTCGTACGCGCGTCCCACACCCAGTTCAGCGGCGCGCCGCTGGGTCGACTCGGGGCTCGATCCGGCAACGCCGATCACGTCGACGTTGCCAAGGCGGCGAACCGCATCGAGGTGATGCGCCGCAATGAAGCCGGGACCGACCAGCCCCATGCCAAGCCTGCTCATCGAGCGCACCCGGAGGCGTTGCAACTGCGATGGCAACGGCCGCGCACAGGCGCTGCAAGCGGTGCTTTAGCCATGCACGATACGGGCCGACCCGACATGTCCCCTCCGACGCGATGCTGCGCTCAAGAAATGTATTCGATTACATTTTTCCAGCCACTTGCACTTCGGTGCCACTTGCCCTGCGTCTAAAAATGTCTAAATATCGCGGGAAAGCGGCGGGTTTATGTAACAGATGTGCAAACGCCCGTGCAATGCTTTCATGTAATCCATTACATTGCAGCGCAGCAAACGAAGGCGTTCGCCCGTGAACAAGCGCCTCGGCAAACAGGTGGCAGGCCGACTGGCGGTGGTATGGTCGCCAGCGCAGGCGCAACAAGGAGGGGAACCGGTGAGTGGAGATGGCTCCAAGACCAAGCGGCCGGGCAAAGGCTCAGTGGCCAAGCTGGCGAAGCAGCCCGCGCGCGTGCGCACGGTCAAAGAGATTGCCGCTGCCGCCAATGTTTCGGTCGCCACCGTCTCTCGCGCCTTGCAGCGCCCGGAGATCGTCAGCGAAAAGACGCGCAAGCACATCCACGACGTGGTCAGGCGACTGGGCTACACGCCCAACGCACTTGCGCGCAACCTGCGCACGGCGCGCACGCGGCTGATCATTGCCTTGCTGCCGGATATCGCCAATCCATTCTTCTCCGAGGTGATCCGCGGCATCGAGCAGGTAGCGCATGAGAGCGGCTATTGCGTGCTGTTGGGCGAAACGCAGGGCAGCCTGGTCCGCGAACAGTCCTATGCCGACATGGTGGCTGCGCGCCAGGCCGACGGCATCATCACCATGTCTCCCCGGGTGCCGTCGATTCCGATCCAGGGTCGGCTTCCCGTGGTCAATGCGTGCGAATACGTCAAGGACGCGCATATCTCCAGCGTCTACGTGGACAACGTCGCCGCTGCGGGTGTGGCGGTCGACTATCTGTTGATGCTGGGTCATCGCCAGATCGCCTTTGTCGGCGGTCCGCCGGCCAGCCCGATCTGCGTGGATCGCGAGCAGGGTTATCGGCTTGCCCTGCAACGCGCCAAAGTGCCGGCCAAACCCGCATTGACGGTTTCCGGCGATTTCTCCATCGAGGCCGGCGAGCGGGCCATCGAATCGCTGCTCTCCCGCGGCCAGGCATTCACGGCGGTGTTCTGTGCCAACGACGAAATGGCCATCGGCGCCATGCGCGCCCTGAGCGCGCGGAATCTGCGTGTACCCGACGATGTGTCGGTGGTCGGCTTCGACGATATCCGCTTCGCCCGCTACACCACGCCGGCGCTGAGTACTGTCGCCCAACCGAAGAACGCACTGGGGCGCGAAGCGATGAGCATGTTGATCGAACTGCTCAACGATCCCGAGGTACCACCCCGCAAGCGCATCCTGTCTGCGGAATTGATCGTACGAGGCTCGACCGCGCCGCCGCGCGCCGCGAACAAATAACGCTCACCATTTCATCTTGATGCCCTGATCCCAATGTGACCAGAATGCAGCGGATCGGATATCGATATTCAACCCGGGATTGCAACGCATGACGGACGAATCGAAGATCGCGAAAGAAGAGCAGGACCACCGCGCCGCAGGCGATTCCGCGGATACGCCGATGGGCGGCAAGATCTCACGCCGCGAATTCCTCACAGGCACCGCCATCGCCGCGGCCGGCCTGATGATCGTGCCTCGCCACGTCCTGGGCGGACCCGGCCATACGCCGCCCAGCGATCGATTGAACATCGCCGGCATCGGTGTCGGCGGCATGGGCATGCACAACATGCGCGCCCTGGCCGGCGAGAACATCGTCGCGATGTGCGATGTGGACTGGCACTACACGGACAAGTCCTTTCACGGGATGGTCGACGGCCTGGAAAAAGCGCAGGCACGCCTGGACAAGGCGCAGACCGCTAAAGAACGCCAGGCGCTGCAGGACGAGATCACGCAGACCAGGCTGCTTGCCGGCAAGTTCAATGCGATCAAGCGCTACACCGATTACCGCCGGATGCTCGAGCAGCAGAAGGACATCGACGCGGTGTTCATTGCGACGCCAGATCACCTGCATGCCGTGATCGCCAGCGCGGCGATGAGCCATGGCAAGCACGTCTATCTGCAGAAGCCGCTCACCTGGTCGATCTTCGAAGCCCGCGAACTGTCCAGGAAGGCGAAAGACAACCCCAGGCTCGTCACGCAGATGGGAAACCAGGGTCACTCGACCGACGACGCCCGCTTGATCAACGAGTACATCGCTGCCGGAGCGATCGGCGATGTTCGCGAAGTCCACGTCTGGACGAATCGCCCGCTTGCCTACTGGCCGCAGGGCATTCCACGCCCGCAAGCACGACCGCAGCCGGACGACGCCAACTGGAACGAGGGCGCGGTGATGGATCGGCTCGCCAACGCCATGGTCGGCAACTATCCGAAACCGGAAGGGCTGGCATGGGATCTCTTCCTTGGCCCTGGTCCCGTCGTCGACTATCACCCCGTGTATCACCCGTTCAACTGGCGCGGCTGGGTGGATTGGGGCGTGGGCGCCATCGGCGACATGGGGGCGCACCTGATCGACTCCCCGTTCTGGTCATTGGACCTGGGCTTTCCGACCTCCGTGGAAACCGTCTCGACGCCGTTCAACAAAGCGTCGTACCCCATGGCGACGATGACGCACTACGACTTCCCCGCACGCGGCAACAAGCCGCCGGTGAGGCTCACCTGGTACGACGGCGGTCTGCTCCCGCCAGGGCTGCACGCATTGGGAGCCGATCAGATGAGCAAGGACGGCGGCGTCCTCTACGTTGGCGACAAGGGAAAACTGATCCACGAGACCTACGGCGCCAACCCGCGCCTGCTGCCGCAATCGCTGCACGATTCGGTGGGCAAACCTCCGCAAACGTTCGCGCGCATCAAGACCTCGCACGAAATGAACTGGGTGGATGCCTGCAAGGGAAGGGCAGAAGCATCGTCGCCGTTCTCGTATGCCGCACGACTGACGGAAGTCATGCTGCTGGGCGTCGTATCCCTTCGCGCGGGCGGCAGGATCGAGTACGACGCGGCGAACATGCGCATCACCAACATGCCAGAGGCCAATGCGTTTCTGCGTCGCGAGTATCGTGACGGTTGGGCCGTCTAAAGCAACGAGACGGCTCCATGTTGGGCGTGGGCGGATCGGCACGCCATGATCTTCTGCTCGCCATGAGTGGGTTGCGGCGCTGCATTTCAGCGCGTACCTCGACGATACGTAGACGGTTGCGCGATCAAGCGTGCACCAGTGGAACCTTGTTCAAGACCGGACAGCCTTGAGGTCCGCCTGCGTCTTGAGGCAGACGGGCAGGGCCGTCCATCGCAAAATATCGCCAGGCAATCGCATGATTATGCGATGCGGCTGCATGACTGAAGCACTCCCTTAGGTCGTGCTATTCACTCGAGCTTTCTCCTCCACGATGATTCTTCACATAAGTGATGGTTGCGCGAATAAACGCGCAACGCTTCCGCGATGAACTGTTTTTCTTCGCGCAAGGCATTGGTACGCCCGGCGAGCATCGTGTTAGCGTCACTGATGCCGCCGGGTGGCGGCTAACCAACTCAATGGAGTGACGTTATGAATACGCTAGATGCCAAGATCGATGGCGTGGTCGACGAAAGCAATCCTTTCGCGATTCAGATGGACGGTCCGATGCAAAAGGACGCACTGACCGGCGTTTTGGAAATGAAGCCGATGGGATTCCCGCAGGATGCCCGCTGGTATTACAGCGGGGGTTGAGCGGGGACTTGCTTGGCTGAGTTTCTGTTCTAGCGACACAGCGCCGTCCCTCCGAGGGGCGGCGTTTTGCCATCAGGGATGAACCTATGCTCAAGGCAGAGATCGCACTGCATGACCTGTCACATCAGCCGGAGTGGCGCGAGGGCGCGCTGACGATAGGCGGGAGCCGGATAGAACCGTACGCGCACTCCGCGCTGGAAACGCTGTTCGCGCATACGGAGGGCCAGTGGATCTTCGTGGTCCGGGAGCGTCACGCGAGCATGTCGTTGCACGCGAATGTGATCGATGGCCCTCTCGATGCGCAGCACTTTGCCGAACTGCATCGCGCGTGCGTCATGTGGCCGCTTGACTACGTGATGATCGAGGTCGCGAAGGCGGGCCATCGAATAAAGATCCGGGCCGGGATGTATGGCGCCGCGCCGCTTTATTGCCGTGCGAAGACCAGCGCGCTCACGCTTTCCTGGGACCTCGCGGATTTTCTGGCCGGGCCCCTTTCGATCGACCTCGACATTGCCAGTCGCTTTCTCGCGCTCGGCTCGATCTACTCGGCACAGCACATCTGCTCCGGCATCACCATGCTCACCGAGCGGGCGATGCTCTTCGCGGAGCCGGGAAAAGCGCACTATCACTATCCTGCGGCTATCGATACGAGCGCGCAGTCACCGGAGCCCCTGGATGACGCAGAGGCAGACGAGGCGTTCGGGAAGATCCTGCACGGCATCGTTTCATCGCGCCCCACATCAAGTGGTCGTATCGCGACGGAGCTCAGCGGCGGCATGGACTCGGCCACCGTTGCCTGCGCACTGACGAAGGCATACGGCGTTGTCGCCAGCAAGGGCATCCTGCTCGACGGGGACGAAAGGAAGAGCCAGGTCGCGCGCCGGACGAAGATCGTGGAGCGACTCCGCCTGATCGATGAAACCGTGGACATCGATGCCCATCTGCCGACGCTGGATCTGCAGCCTGGCGAGACGAGAGTGTATCCCCATGCGGAACTGTATCTCGAAGCGTTCGACAGTCTCTGGGGGAAGGCCAGGGCACAGGGATGCGAGCTGCTTTTCACCGGCGTCGGTGGCGATGAACTGTTTCCGACCTACCAGAGCGAGACAACACGGCATACGGACACCAGCGGCGAACTCGTCGAGCAAGCCAGATACCACGCGACCGGTCTGCTGACGTCCCGCGCGCAGGCTACCGTTGATTCGTCGCGCCTGTTCGATGCTCCCGCAGGACCGATTCCCGTATCCTCGCTTCTCGCAGGAACATGCCAGGCGCCACACTTGCTCCGGCACGGTTTGTGGCCGGTCAATCCGTTGAGCGATCCACGGCTGGTGGCTTTCTGCTATCGGCTTCCACCCGCAAGCCGCCATCGCCGCGCCTTGATGCAGAGATACCTTGCCGCAAGTTTAGGTGCGGATGTTTTTCCACCGAACTATGCCAAGGAGACGTTCTCCGCGGTACTTCCGGCGCTGATTTCCCGCCAGGAGCAGAGCCTGGCTTCGCAGTTGCGGGAATGCGCGCTGGCGGACCTCGGCCTGGTCGACCACGGCGCCGTCCTTGCACTGCTAAGAGAGGTCGCTGCCACGCGTAGCGATGCGCCCGCCGCGCCATTGATCTCCTTTCTGTGGCTGGAGCGATTTGTCAGGCAGCTGGCCTGAAAGGCGCATTTCGACGTATGGCAAGCCTTGCAGTTCCCGTTAGCCCGGGAGCAGGGGTTTGTGCTCGCGCGCCGCCTTCCCCGATGAGTCGCCGCCCGATTAGGAAGAGGAAACACTAGCCTCGATCGCTTAGGCAGACCGGCTAGTGGCCACTCACCAGTTTCCGGCCTTAAACGCGCAAAGCCTTGTTCGCGTGCTGGCGGCGGCCACGCTAGCACGCTTACTGCCGGCGCAGCCAGCCGTGCCTATCGATGCTTCATCGAGCATCCCTCTTCATTGCAGCGTTTAGCAGTCGCGGGTCGCCAAGAGCTTTGCGCCTGCGTGATTCAATGCTCCGCTGCCGGCTCGCTCAGGCTGTAGCCCAAGATGCGTGTTACCTGCCGGTAGCCCATGCGCTGGTACACCGGAAACCCGGCCTGGGTGGCGTGCAAGCTGGTCTGCCGCAAACCCGAAGCGTGGTGGGCAACCTCCAGGACGTGGCGGACGGTGGCTTCGCCAAAACCGAGACGTTGCGCCTCAGGACGGGTCGCCACGAGCGCCAGGTAGAGTTCGCCATCGCTTTCGATCACCGATGCGGTCGAAACCGGCTTGCCTTGGCGATAAGCGATGTAGGAATGGGAACGCTCCGTCCACAGCGGCATGCTTTGCCGGAAGGCCGGGAAGTACGAATCGGGTACCGCCCCGTAGGCCGCCTCGTTGACCGCGGCGAAGTGGCTGAGGGCTTGCTCGCTACCGACGCGCTCGAAGTGCAGGCCGTGGTGTTCGGTCGCTCGCGCGAACGGCAAAAGTTCACCCGTCATGCCAATCGTGTCGAGCACGGGCACCAGGCCGGCATCCGCGATGGCGGCCTCCAAGTCCGATCGCGCGGCATCCGCGACGTAGTCTTCGCAAAGCAGGAACAATCCAGGTTGCGCCTTCGCGCGCATGTAGGTCGCCCCGGTGCGGAGACGCTGCCGGAGTGCGTCGGCGTCCGCGATACCCTCGCTGAGATACAGCGTGTTGAAGAATATGAGATCGCTGCAGGCCCAGCGCACAGCAATGCCGTCTTTGTCGAAGACTTCGCTGTCCGGTATGGCGCTGCACACGAACGTGCTAAGGGCGATGAATTGATCGTTGGATTTGAGGATGTCAGGTTTGGACATGGGTACGTCTTTGCGATAGCGGAAAGGGCAAGTTGCAGGCGCGCGGCGTCAGCTCAGCACGGTTCGACAGCCGGCGACCGGAGAGGGTGGCGTTTGCGCAGGAAGATGGCGTAGCTGATCGCGCCCAGGGCAAGCCAGCACAAGCCAATTTCCCAGGCGGCTCGCTCCATGTAGTACAGAACGTAGGCCAGGATGGCGAAGCCGATGGCCGGGCATACCAGATGTCGGAAGTACGCCCGGGAGCCTCGCCGCCCCACGAAGTGAACCACCACCGTCACATGGAGAATAAGAAAGCCGGTGATGGCGCCGAAATTGATCAGGAGGGCGATCACATCGAAGTGGTTGAGGAAGACCATCGAAATGGCGATGGACGCTACCGCCACAAACAGCAGGCTGCCGTAGGGAGTCTTGAACCTGGGGTGCACCGTGGCCATAAACGCTGGCATCCGTCCGTCGCGTGCCATGGCGAACAACAGCCTGGAAATGGAGGCCTGCACCACGCCTGCCGAAGTAAGGCCGAACATCACCGCGCACAAACAAGCTGTGAGCGAGCCGAAGCCCTTGCCGCCGGCGATCGCGGCCACCTCATACATTGCCGTATCGGGTGAGGCGAAGCTCCTGCCGTTGGCAAGGTCGGTCGCGATCCAAGTCTGGGCGACGAACAGCGCGGCGGCGAGCAGCAGCGAGGCGATCGTGGCTCGGCCGACGATGCGCCGGCTATCTCCCCGCACTTCTTCGGCGAGGGTGGAGATCGCATCGAACCCCAGGAACGAAGTGGCGGACAGCGACACGGCCGCGAAGACCAGGCCGACACTGAAGGCCTCGGGGCGGTACAACGGTTTCATCGTCAGGTGTCCCGCGCCAGCTCCGTGAGAAAGCGCATACGCACCCAACACGAGGAAAACCGCCAGGAGCGCCAACTGCACCGCAAGGAGGATCTTGTTCATCGCCGCGGTTACCTCCACGCCGATGAAATTGACCACCGTGCCGATGGCGATGAAGCCCACCACCATGCTCCAGCGCGGTATCGAGGGCACGATGTCATGCAACGCATTGGCGGCGGCCAGGTAGACCACGGCGGGCATCAGCAGGTAATCGAGAACAAGCATCCAGCCGGCCACGAATCCAGTCTTCTCACCGATGGCTCGACGAGCGTAAGCGTAGACCGAGCCTGCCAACGGAAAATCGGCAGACAGCAGCTTATAGCTGTACGCGGTGAACGACATCGCCAGCGCGCCGACGAGGTACGCCAGCACCACCATGTCCTTGGAGATGCTGGACAAATAACCATAGATGGCGAAGGGAGCGAGCGGACCGATGAAGATCAGGCCATGGATGAGCAGGTCGGCAAAGCTTAGGGAGCGCTTCAGATCAATAGGGAGGGATCCCGCCGGTTGCACAGGGGCGGGAAACAGGGCGTCTGGTTTCTGCATGTACTGCTCGTTCGCGTGAGGTTTCGAGTGTGGATCGCGTGGTCCCGAACCAGCGCCGGGTGACGACGTGTCGTCACCTGCAGCGTGGCCGGCCGGCGCCGTTTGATCAGCCAGGCGCCTATCCGGATCTCGTTCTTATAGTTCGTTCATGCTTCAAATGGCTAAGGCATCAGATGGCCATGAATGGCCTTCGAGTCGCTGTGGACCCGCTACAAATCGCTCCTATCGACAGGTCGACTCAGCGTGAGTGCCACGAATCAGACTTTTGGTTGATGCGCACATGGACCGACGGAGCGAGAGAGTCATTCCGCATTTTCTCGCGGCGTGCGACGCCTATCTCAAGATTTAGCGCCCTCGGCTCGGTAGCCGCTCGGCGCATGCTGCGATGAGGTGCTATCGAGCCCAACAGGCTGGAATTGCGATCGATCCTTGATCAAGCAGGAACGGGGCAAACCCCCGCCTTACGAACGGCGATCGCAAGCCAAGCGGTCCACGACCCTACGAATCCAGGGGGCAGCAAACAACACTACCGGCAACATGACGAGCGCAGACATGGCCCAGGATCGTAGCCAGTGCTGTATGAAATCACCCGGCGATAGCGACGGAAGATTAGCAATGGCTGCAGCCACCATGCACGTGATGATCGATTGGATCACGCCATATACGTAGTGGCTGTTTCGAGTGGAAATCCCAAGCATGGTGGCGTCTACGCAGTAGTCTGATAACCGCGGGCAATTACTCGACCGCGAGCTTGCGAAACACTTCATGGGAATTTCGCTCGACCCAGTTGTGCTGCAGCAATCCATCTTCGCCAACGTGCCAAATCGCGGTGCCACTCATGTCGATTGGCGATTGACAGGCCGCAGTCCCTAGGAAGCCGTTGTTCTTTCCCGTCACACGCCACCGCGATGCGACGCGATCACCGCTTTCGTTCTGGAACGTTTCGACGATGTGGAACTCGAAATCGTTGATCTTCGAAAGGAATGTCGCCACCCATTGCTTGAATTCCGATCGGGAGTGGATGTCAATGCCACCGGAGGTGATGACGAAGTCCTCGGCCACCAGTTCGTCGATGGCGTCGGGATTGCGCGATTGCCACACTTCGCGCCAAAAATGGTTGACGATGTCAACTGACGTGATCTTGCTCATGACTTTGTCTCATCTTGCTGGGTGAAGGAGCGGCTTTCCGCCTATCGCTGCGCTGGATCGGACGCTCGGCTTTACAGACCTGTCGCGCACGAGGTACTGGTGATAAGCGGCACGGCAATGTTTTCAACGTGATCGGACCGGCCGAAGCAACCGTCATGGGAGCGTCGGTAGGTTCCAGAGGCGGCCGGGAAAGCAATTGCCTTGGCGATATCGCGATGCGAATCATCCGGCACGGGTTAGCGGCGATGAAGTCGCCATGGCTTCACTTGGCAGGTGAAAAAATTCCCATGCCGCTCTGCGCGCGCAACGAGCTTAGGCTTGGCGAACCGCGCACGCGATGGCGCGGCTAATTACGGCGCCGCGATGGAGCCGGCCTCGGCATCGTCGATACCCAGCCCTTCCCGAAGGCAGGCAGTGATAAACGGCATGACGACGCGAACGATGGGGACGTGACGCAGGTCGCTGTGAACGGCCAGCCAGACTTCGCGAACCAAGGGAACGTATTCCTCGTCCTCGATGCGAGACAGCCTGGCGTCGTAGTCGCCGACGAAGAAGGGCAGGTTGATGACGCCTGCGCCGTGGCGTGCAGCCTGATATTGAACCTCGAGACTATTGCTCTGCATGACCAGCGGCCGCCCTCCGAGCAAACCGCGCAACCATTGCTGTTGCTCCGACAGCTCCATGCTGTCGTCGTAAGCCAGAAAGCCGCGCGTACGGGGCTCATGCGTGTCCAAATAGTCTTTGGCGCCATACAGCCAGAAGTTGAGGAGGCCGATCTTTCGCGCAACCAAGTCCGGCTCGGTGGGGCGACTTAGCCGAATCGCCAGATCGGCTTCGCGACGGGGCAGGGAAGCGATTCGCGTCTCGGTGATCAGGCGCAGGCGGATGCCAGGATGTTGCTGCTGGAATTCATGCAGGCGTGGGGCGATCAGCCAAGCCGTCATCACCGGCGGGGCACTGATCGAGATCTCGCCCTTCAGTAGTTCCTGACCGGCTTGCGCCGCGCGCTCCACCGCAAAGACCTCTTCCTGCATGCGTTGCGCCATGGCGGCAATCCGTTCGCCATCAGCCGTCAGGTAGTAGGCGCGTGCGCGACGATCGACAAGCTTGAGCTTGAGCTCGTGCTCCAGTGCCGCGATGCGTCGAGATACGGTCGCATGCTCGACGTTCAGCTCCCTTGCCGCCGCCGATAACGATCGATGGCGAGCAAAAGCGGCGAAACAATGGAGGTTCTCCCAGTCGAGCATGGGAATTTCTTAACATCGCATGTTAGGTAACAGGGAATTTATCACAAGCACCAACAAGCGAATGATGGCTTCACGCCAGCGCCACACCTGTCACCCCCGGCGCTCGTCCATTCCCTTTGCCTGGTTGGAGCATGACATGTCGAACAAAACCAATACGGCTGGCCTAGAGTTTTTTCCGCATGCTTATCGGCGGCCAGTGGGTCGATGCAATCAGTGGAAAGACCAGCCCGAGCGTCAACCCGTACAACCAGCAACCGTGGGCGGTCGTTCGGGATTTTTGAGGACAGCGATCTGAATGCCGCGGTCAACGGTGCCATCAGCGGCATCCTTCGGCCTGGCATACCAACGTGCAGAGAGCGCATCGGGTTGCCGCGAAAGTGCGCGCTGGTACCGTCTGGCCCAATGCCTATCGGATCGTTGCGAACGGTGTATGCGCCGCAGAAAGAGCCTGAACCTGGGCGAGCCTTGCCAGACGGCGATCTACGGATTGCAAGCAACCTAGCCAAGCTCCGTGAGCACACACGTCATAAATCCCTGAGCCAAGGTGCGCCACATCACTACCGAACACTATGACCGCCCCACCATTGTCCTGCACTGGCTCAGCGCCGCGCTCGTGATCATGCAGTGGGTAATAGGCCGCATGACGGGCTTGTTGCCACGTGGGCCCGTACGGATCGATATCTGGTCGGTGCACGTCTTGCTCGGCGTTTGCATCACCTTGGTATTGATCGCCCGCATCGCCTGGCGCTGTTCGCGAGGCCGCCGACTTCCAGGCAAGGGGACGCCTGTCGAACGTGTCGCTGCCCGCATCATGCATGGCGCGCTGTATACCGTGCTCGCCATCGTCCTCGTCCTCGGCTTCGCCAATACTTATGTGCACGGCTTCCCGTTATTCAACATGTTGACCTTGCCCGGCAAACAGGGCATCGCCACGATCCTTTCGGTAAATAGGTGGCATAACCTTGCCGCCAACGTATTGGCCGCTCTGATCTTCCTGCACACGCTCGCCGCCTTGTTTCACCATTACGTGTATCGCGACGGTGTACTCCGTCGGATGCTCTGACGCTTTAGCGCCATCAGTGGAATCACGTCCTCAGGATGCCGAGGATCAGCGGTAGCATGGCGCTGGCCTCGTTAGATGCCGGCGAGGTTGTATCAGGCGCAAGTGAACGATTGGAGCTCGTTAGCCGCTCACCACGGGGCAACTTTGTTTGAGCCCTGAGCCCTCACGCTCGCCTGCGGTCACGCGGACATCCATCTCGCCTAACCCTGACAGACGATGACAACCCTGCTTGCTACGGTCAGCCAGTCATTCGCGCTGTCGTGTTGCACGGTCTCGCGAGCATGACCATGACTACCAAGTCATGAGGCGCGGGCCGTGAGTGCGACTAACACCCACGACCCGCTAACCATCACCAACTAGATAAGAGTTGATCATGGCTATCCGCGATCATACGGGACGCATTCGCTCGTCCGTTCCCCCTGACGACACCCTCACTCCTCCGCCTGACGACCCGTCATCCGCCTCTGTGGCTTGGCCCGAAACCCTGCGTCATAGCACTCGCGGTGACATCGCCCTGGCGGTACTCGCCCTCACGCGCCTGCGTGTCGACAGCGAGCAATGCCGCCACGCGCAGGCACGGGGATTCCCCGGCAGGCCGCTTCCCGTGGCCGTCTCGGCCAGCCTGGGCACGGCCATCCACTGCCTTCAGCAGTACGCCCGCCTGCTCACTGACGAGCCTCGAGTGAACACCACACGCCTCCGATGATCACCGTTACGGCGCATCGGCCGGCAGGGCGATGCGCCACCCTCGGGCGATCACCGACGAAGCTGCCAAGCATTCACTGACACGGAGCGCTGTAAGCGCCTATCCGCTGCGCGGCCGTGTCCGACAGGGAGGAACCACCATGGAACTGATCCAGCTCACCCCGCACTCGGAAGTAGACCCCTCGCAACCCCTGCGAGCCCCCGGCGACATCCTGCTGCACGCCTACCTGATCCCCAACGCCCTCAACCCCGCTCAACTCGCCCGTCGCACCGGTATCCCCGCCCACCAAATCAAAGCCTTCATCGCCGACACCCACCCGATTACCCCCAAGATCGCCATCCGCCTTTCCCTCGCCTTCGACACCACCGCCTTCTACTGGCTGGCACTTCAGGCGCGGTACGATCTGGAAAGGGCGAAGCCTGTGGTGTGTGCTTATCGTCCGCTTGTTGACTAAGGGCAAACGCACGACAGGCGAACAGGACCGACAAACGGGACGTAGGCAGTTAAGCCCATCGCCATGGTTCGAATTAACCACCTCCGTCCTGTTTGCTCTGCGCGCTCAACCAGTCAACGCAACACCCCAATACCAGGCCAGCAGAAGGCCGCTGCAATGGCCTACGGACCCCGGATTCGCTCTTCGAGAGCCACAACACTGGAAGTGCCTCGATTTCAGGGAAAAACCAACGTAACGGCAGAGCAAGATCGTTAGGCGGGCAAATGAGGATATCTAGATCCTAGAAATAACGACGAAAACCATCTGTTCAAAGTGTTGCGTTGACCGGCTGAAACGGCAACCCAAAGCAGACATTGGGGCAGGGCGATTAGGGCTCGTTATCGCAGGTACGTGTTGTACCGCGGCCAAGCCTAGTCCTCTAGTCGCTCACAGCTCATTTTTCCACATCGCTCGATAGCTCTTTATTTGTGCCCTACATCACAAAAACTGCGTTACGTATTCGAATCCTGGGTCAGCTGTCGACACGTCCGATAAGAACTGATAGCGTCAGCAAATCCGCAAATAGTTGCGATAACATGCAATAAATTGCGACGCGCCGTGTCAGCGCAAGAGCCGTGGGGACGGCTTTTGATGCCAGGGAAAGCATCAGGGGGATGGAATGAAACGAGCGTTTGTCGCTGGCGGGCTGTTGTGCCTGCTGGGAAGTGTGTTTGCCGGCCACGCCATAGCCGCAGGGGCCGCTACGGTGGAGCCTTATCAAGAATATGCCAAGCTAATTCGTGTGTCTGAGCAGGTCGAGCCGCTGACTTCGGACCTGTTCGGCGAAAGCGTCAATCTCTATAACGGCCAAACCGAGTTCTCCAATGTGGATATTGATATCCCGGGGAACGGTGGCTTGCCCGTTCAATTGAGGCGCCGCTTCTCTGTTGTTCCTTTGCCAGCCAACGCGGCCGGTATCGAGCCATTTGGTGGGTTTGGCAACTGGGATGCGGACGTTCCCTACATCTCTGGCGTCTTTGATGCGTGGTACGGCTGGGAGAAGGGCAGCCTAGGCATCGTCGCGGCGCGTTGTTCTTCGGCATTTATGCCGGCGACATCATCACCACTGCGATTGAAGGACGTTTTCTCAGGAGTTTCCGTCCATGTGCCTGGGCGAGGCGATCGCGAAGTGATGCAGCTCAGTTCGTCACTGTATCCGACCGACGGTGTTACACATCTTTGGACGACGCGCGAAATGGACGCCTTCACGTGCACGCCTGGTACCAAGAACGGGTACCCTGGTGAAGGATTTGTCATGCGCACGTCAGAAGAAGTGACATACACCTTCGATGTCGGCGTGACGCGTAACCCGGGTGCCGTCGAAGCCAGTGGCACGACTCGCCCCCGGGTAAAGGTCTACCTGCTCGCGAGTCGGATCGAGGATCGCTTTGGCAATTGGGTTAGTTACAGTTACGACGGCTCCGGTAAGCCCCTTAGTATCACCGCCAGTGACGGCCGCAACATCACGCTTACCTATACGAACGGCGTCATTACATCCGCCCAAGTAAACGACAAGCAGTGGACTTACCAATATCAGACATACGGCACCGGCGGGGAGACTCAGCAGCGCTTGTCGATCGTGCATCTGCCGGATAACAGTGCCTGGTCGTATGCCTATGACGCAGACCTCAAGGTCTACTACAGTGGCTGGGACGGTAACACTGGGCGAAATTGTGCCGATCAAGCCCCCGTTGCGACAGGCAATTTCACGCTACACATCACGCATCCCTCTGGCGCGCTGGGAGACTTCGGTTTCGTCATGCAGCGCCACTATCGAGACGGCGTTTCCGTTCGAAATTGCCTGACGGACATGTCGGGTACCGAATTCAGTTACCACCTAGGGGTTTCCAACTACTACGACATTTATAGTTTAGATAGCAAAGTCGTTTCAGGCGCCGGCATTGCCGCGCCGATGCGCTGGAGCTATCACTATTCGGACGACGTCTACTCATTGATCAGCGGCACCGAGCCATGTAGTTCGTGCGCAAGCACCAAAACTGTCGAAGTAACCCAGCCGGATGGAAGTAGGCTCGCCTATCGCTTTGGTGCTGTCTTTGCGGTTAATGACGGCCGGCTGCTGGGTGCGGATACTTTTTCTGCTGATGGAACCAAGCTTCGTTCCGAAACGCGCGAATACATCACGACGGCGGATATGGCCAATCAACCATTTCCGTCTATCTACGGCATTTTGATTGGCGCAGACGATCCCGCGGCGGGACAGATCCGTCCACAAAAATCTATCGCCATCACCCAGAATGGCGACACGTTTACCCATCGCGTGGAAGCTTTTAATGAATGGGCTCAGCCAACCCAAGTGCGTCGATTCAGCAGCTTGGCGGGCCAGCAAGCGTTCGTGGAGAACACGAGTTACGTCAACGATCGCACTCGCTGGATGCTGGGTTTGATCGAGCGAAAAACAAATGGGGTTACGGGCGAGATCATTGCTCGCAGCGTGTACGACTCCGTCACGCTTCTGCCTGTTCAGCGCCTGGAATTTGAGCGACTAACCATGGGGCTGGGGTACAACGCGCAGGGGCTTCTCACCAACGTTAGCGATGGCAACAGTCGTGTTACGACGCTGGGAAACTACAAGCGGGGTATTCCGCAACTGATTTCCTATGCCGACAATACGTCGCAGTCGGTGGTCGTGAACGACGACGGCAAGATCACCCAAGTCACAGACCAAGCCGCAAGCACGACACACTACGACTACGACGCCGTGGGGCGCCTTACCAGCGTTATTTATCCGACGGGCGACGCCGTCACGTGGACTCCAAAGTCAACGATCTACGACTTTGTCACGACGGCTGAGCGGGGGATTGGTGGGGGGCATTGGCGTCGCACGGTCGCCAAGGGCGACTCTCGGGATGTCACTTACTTTGACGTAATGCTGCGCCCCATTCTGCGCGATATCTATATGGCTAGCGCACCCAGCTCCCATGTCAGTTCACGGACCGACTTTGACTGGCGGGGCAAGAAGACGTTTGAGTCCTATCCGGGATCGGGAGCATTGGACCTCGCTAGCCTCGGGCAGGGCACGTTTGCTGCATTCGATGCACTGGGTCGACCTATTCGGAATTGGCAAGACTCCGAGCTGGGGCAAGTAGTCACGGCTACCGCCTATCTTCCCGGAGGAGTGCGGAGATTCACAGGCGCGCGCGGCGGGGTCACTGACAGCTACTTCCAGATGTTTGACCAACCGAGCTACGAGACCATCGTGTCGGTGCAGGCGCCGGAGGGCGTCAGCCAGTACATCGAGCGAGACATATACGGCAATGCAATGTCCATCACCCAGGGCGGGAGCGATGGCTCATTGAATCGCACCCTCGTATACGACGCACAGAAGCGCCTGTGCCGCGTAAGCGAGCCGGAAACTGGCGATCGCGTGATGGATTACGATGGAGCAAACAATCTTTGGTGGAGCGCGTCAGGAGTACTCATTACAGGCACCGGTTGCGGTCGCGAGCAAGTGGCTGCGGCAGCTCGTACGACTCGAGGGTACGACGAAAAGAATCGCCTTCAATCAGTTCAGTACCCGGCGGGTACCGAAAGCCTGGCGTTCACTTATACGGAGCGAGGCGAGCCTAAAACAGCGGTCTCCGGCGCGACTCGCTGGACGTTTGGTCATAATAAACTGGGCCTTCTCACCTCAGAAACCCTTGCCATCGATGGCTTCGAGTGGGCTATTGGGTACACCTTTGACGCCAACGCAAATCTGTCGTCCGCTCGCTATCCAGATGGGCGCCAGGTCGACTATGCCCCGGATGCCCTCGGCCGCCCAACCCAGGTCGGCAGCTACGCTGGCAGCATCAGCTATTTCCCCGATGGCGACGTGCAAGCTTACGTCTTGGGCAATGGTGGTCAGTACCTTGCCCAGAAAAATGCACGTGGATTAGTCGCAAATTTCAGTTACGCCAAGGGAGGCGTGCTTGCGATCAGCGAGGACTACACCTACGACGCCAGCGCCAACATCACATCTATCAATGACTTGGCGGGCGGTCCGCGCAGCCGGTCCATGAGTTACGACGGACTTAATCGACTGCAGTCGGCAAATGCCTTACAGCTCTGGGGTGCCGAATCTTTCAGCTACGACACGCTCAACAACATCCGTTCGATGACCTTGAACGGCAGCGTCAAGACCTGGCGCTACAGCGCCAATAATCTACTGACATCCGTAACGTCCGGAGCTGAGACCCTTCAATCATTCGGCTACGACAACCGAGGCAACACGACCAATAAGAACGGTGTGGCGCTCACCTTTGATCAAGCTGATCGGTTAACGAGTATCCAAGGTTACGCCAATTACAACTACGACGCGGCAGGTCGGCGAGTCAAGAAGCGAAATGGAAGCAACGCTTCTGTCTACTATGCCTATGGTCGGTCGGGACAGCTCATGTTCGAGTTCGACCCGGCCTCAGCGAAGACCACGGACTATTTCTATCTGGGCAAGAAGCTCATCGCCTATTCCGGGCTGCCGACGACACGCATCGCGGGCCAAGTCGAAGGCGTCGTCGTCGCCGATCCTTTGGCTAGCCTCAAGGGATGGGCGTGTTTGGCTGGGTCCAATGCATCAATTCAGGTCCAGCTTTACGTCGGCAGCGAAACGGGGACATACCTCGGAGCGTACACCGCCAATGCCGCCAGCGATTCCAATATCGCCTTGCGCTGCCGTGCCACAGGCACTGCCTATCGTTTTGATATTGCGCTCACCGATGCCATGCGCATTCAGTACGCCGCCCAAGCGCTCTATGTGCATGGTGTATCGACCTCCGGTGACAAAGCGTTACTTGCTGGATCGGGCGCCTTCCAGGTGCCTGCTTGGGTGTTGGCGCCTTCGCCTCCTGCCCGGCTTGATACGGTCCTGGCGGGAGACTTGTCGTCTCTCAATGTCTCCTGGCCCTCGTCCCTAGGCGCCACAAGCTATCAGCTGGAGCAATCGTTCAATGGGGATGGATTCACCGCGGTTCTTAATAGCTCTGCCACGAGCTGGAGTCGCAACCAGCCCGGCGACGGGCGCTACGCATATCGTGTACGGGCGTGCAGCGATAAAGGTTGCAGCGCATGGACCAATTCATCCACGATCACCGTGGCACATCCGCCCGCCACACCATCAAGCATCCAAGCTCCATCGAGTAGCAGTGGCAACTTCACTGTGCAATGGGCTAGCGCCGCGTATGCCACCAGTTACACGCTCGAGCAGAGCGCTAACGGCGGCAGTTGGTCGGCGGTCTACAGTGGCTCACTCACCCAATATGCGGCAAGCGTTACCGCCACCGGCAGCTACGGGTATCGTGTAAAGAGTTGCAATGCCACTGCGTGCAGCGGGTACGTCACGAGCAACAGCGTGGCAGTGACCATTCCACCGAACGCCGCCTCAAGCGTTGCTGTGTCCAATGGTTCGCTGACTGGCAGCTACACCGTCAGCTGGACCGGTGTAAGCGGAGCTTCCACCTATACATTGCAGGAGCAGGTGAACGGTGGGGGATGGTCCACGGTACGCGCAGACGGCGTCACAAACTGGAGCACGAGCGGGCGCAGCGCTGCCACGTATGGTTATCGCGTCCAGGCCTGCAATGCAGGGGGCTGCGGCCCATGGAGTGCTACGGCTAGCCTCACGGTGACTTTGAAGCCGGCAATCCCAAGCATCCTCGGACCCGCGGATGAAGTTACCGTCAAGCGACCCAACGTAGGATTCACCATTGTTTGGAGCAGCAGCCAGGGCGCCAACAACTATCAGTACGAAGTGGTTGGCTACACCAGCGGAACAGTTACCGGCACATCCGTGAACATCCCGCTGATTAACGCGGGGGCTTACGCATACCGCGTTCGTGCCTGCGGCGCCGGCGGTAGTTGTTCCGACTGGAATGAGCGGTGGGTCACAGTGCATGTACAGGGGGAGGTGGATCCGTGAGTTCGCATCTGGGATGGAAGCAAGCTTTGCAGCTAGCGTTTGCAGGTGCAGGCATGGCATACGCGACATTCGCGCTTGCGGCTGCCGAAGTCGTGACCTACGTCTACTCCAGCCCTCAAGGTACGGTACTTGCCGAGACGGATGAGTCGGGCAACGTGACCGCCCAATTTGAGTACCGCGCTTACGGCGCCTCCGCGCTGGGTGGCTCACCTAATGGACCGGGCTATACGGGTCATGTAAGCGACGCGGATACGGGTTTGGTTTACATGCAGGCCAGATACTACGACCCCATTGCGGGGCGATTTCTAAGCATGGATCCCGTAGGTTCGCAACCAGGCAATCTCTTTGATTTCAATCGATTTGCCTACGCTAACGACAACCCCATTGCTAACATTGACCCCGACGGACGTACTTGCAAGAAGGTCGGCAAGGCGTACTCGTGCCAGATCGACAGAGTAGTCACCCACGTGGATGGTAAGACTGAAACTCACAAAGCGACTGCGGAGGACCACAAGACGTATGCGGCTGTGGAAGCGACTCTAACACAGGCAGTCAATGCCGCAGCTAGTTCCGGAAAGTCCGCAGACATATCGTTTGAGAGCGGCGGAACGACCTACTCATTTTCAGTTTCGGGTGGTTCAATCGCCAAAAGTTTGGCAGAGCGAAAAATGAACATCGATGGCGGTCAAGATGGGGCGATGACCACAGACGGCAATACGACGACCATCCAAAAGTCAGGTCTAACCCCAGGGACCACTGTCATTGGGAGTCCCGAGAAGACACAAGAGATGTATTTCTTGCATGAGGGAATTCATCGCACTAGCGAAGAGAGAAAGGCTCTTGGCTGGAGCGGATTAAGGCAGATGGATCAAGATCAAGATGCTCATCAGAGCACCTATAACGCTGCAGCAATTTCCTTTATGGGAGATGGTCAATGAGCATTGTGACTTCGATAGTTGTGGCTCTTGCGAGCGCTGCGTGTTGCGATCCCATATATTCTATAAGCGATCTCACGCAGTCAATACAGTATGTCGATTCGCAAACTGGCTATTTCGTCGGCATAGAGAAAAATACATACACTATTGGCACCGCTATCAATAACAAAAAGCCCGGTAACGATATGTCGCAGATTTCAGCGCAAGTCGAAAATTGCTCGTCCAAAGCGTTTAGGTGTCGAGCTCTCGCCGATTTGGTGTTCGCTATCCCAAGGGGCGGGGAGACGTCGGCGGAGTATCTGGAAGGGCCGAGGATAATACTTTCCCGACTAGCTGATGGTGGTTGGCACGGCTCTGCAACGTGTTCGATGCTCACGAAAACAGGTTGCTCACCACACGTTGACATGAAAAAACCTGTTGTGGCCTATCAATACGACATCAACCCCAAGGGAGTTTTGACGTCTCTAAGCATCCAGACTTGGAACAATGCTGGGAAGTTAGTGAATACTCAAAATTTAGTTCTTGTAAGCAAGTCTGGACTCAAACTGAACTAATCTAATCTGGGCCCCTGTTAAGGGCGCCCGAACGACATCGCCCGCCCGACTCACCACCACAACGCCACTCCTACCTTATCCAACCTGCGAGAAAGCGGGCATCGGCCCTATCGAGTGTCATCCATGAGCTGATGCGGCAATTGATTCTCGACCGCGTTGCGGGCGCCTACGTCATGCTTCGCCGTGCGCAGGCCGGGAGGCTCTTGTCGTTTGCCGAATGACTCCACGGTGTTGATCCGACGCCTGACACCGCCGTCATCCTCGCGTCTTGCCTCGTCGACACCGCCAGGGAAGCCTCTGATAAGGTGTCGTCCCGTATCACGGCACTGCTCAAGTCGGCGATCGAAGGAGGCTACCCCATCTACACAGTCGGCTTGAGGGTGCTTGCCGACACGGTCCATCTCCTCGGCGACGAGGGCGAGCGGCTCAATGCGCAGTTCGTCGAGCGGCGGGCGACGACCTACTGGCGTTCGCCTTTTGACTCCGCATGGATTGCCGACGGGCAGGGGTCTGTGCACTAGCCCTCGCACTCATTCCTGAAACAACGCTATCCGTTGTGTTCAAGCGTCGCGCTCCGCCGATTCATTCGCAGGAATCCGGGAGGGGTTAAGTCGATGATCGATGACGCGACATGTTGCTATCTTGAGCCACAGTGCGAGCCGATTCATCAATTCTCAGTCGCCAAACTCAATGCGGCGTGATTAGGGCAAGTTATCGCGGCTAAACGAGTTGATGCCGGCGGAGGCTAACTCGCGCTCAATTGATCTGGCGTGGCGGCCCTCTTGAGCTCTAGACTGCGTGCCATCGCAAGGAGATGACCGCCAGGAAGGAACAGTGGGCCTTAATGTTCTAGTCGACTACGACAATGTCCCCGCACCCCTGTGGGCGCCGGGTCCAATTCAGGCGGCCGCCGCGATCTGCGCCCGGCTTCCCGCGTCGGTTGTTGGCAGCGAGCCACAACTGACAGTGCGCCTGTACGGAGGTTGGAAGACGGGCTCCATATCTACTCACCGTGCTCAACAGTTGATTCCACAGCTAACCTCCGGTCACAGCTACATTGCTCGGCCCGGCCATGCGCCTGGAGCACCTCAGATCCGTTTAGTCGTTCAGCTTGCCTTAGGCCCACTTGGTTCGCAGACACCATTCGAGACGACTCTGGCCAAAGACCGGTCAATTCGCTCATTTCGCCCAAGACAGGGAGCCACAGCGTGCTCTCAGCCCGGTGCGTGCGGCATGGCATTTCTAGCAAACCTAACTCATACAACGCCATGCGTAACCCCCAACTGTGGAGTGACGCCGCAAGACCTACTTGTGCGAGATGAGCAAAAGATGGTCGATACGCTAATCGTTGCGGACATGGCACATGCAGCCTATGTCGACGGGGACGACGACATCGTGGTCGTCACCTCCGATACGGACATCTGGCCAGGGGTGTTGATTGCTATTAAGGCTGGTTGCACGGTAACGCAAATACATGCAACCCCGAACATGCGCACGCCTACAGCGCTAACAAATATGCTGCCACCGGGCATTAGCAGCTACTTCAACGAAATCTCACTCTGAGCTGCCATGGACATTCAGGATCTCAAACGCATCCTCACCTCCTTCGCGGATGAACCTTCGGACGTAGATATTCGTTCGGGGCGCATCACCGCCCAAATTCGAGACGACCTAATTGACGCCACACTTTCTTATGACGGGGACCAAAACATCCTTGTTGAAGAAAACGGGGTCAAACAGCACTGGCGCCCGTGGATTATCCAGCGCGTTGCCAAGCTCCCCCAGTTGGCTGACCGCATTTTATCGACAGGTCGCCCCGCCTCCGAAGAAAACGGAAGGGCGCCATTCGTCGCACCGAAAGCCACCTTTACAGGCGACTTGGCTGCGCGCGGCGAAAGCGTTGTAGACGAGATCAAGGACGACGCCGCCAACGCCCTGATTCAGATCGCAACAAATTTTATCCCGGGCACAAGTTCAGTCCTGTACCTGACCTCAGATGCTGGCGAAGGCAAAACCACGCTCATCAATCGCGTGGCTTACGATCAAGCACTGCGCTACAAGCGCAAGGAGGCATCTTGCTTGCTATTGCCTATTCCCCTAAGCGGAAAGGCTTTCCTGACTTTCGATGATGCTGTTGTGGCCGCGTTATCGAACCGCTTCCGGTTCGGCTACTATTATTACGATGCCTTTCTTCAGTTGGTGAAATTAGGCGCTATCGTGCCGGCGTTTGACGGTTACGAAGAAATGCTGGTGGAGGGATCCAAAGGTGAAGCCGTCTCGGCGCTAGGCAATTTGGTCCAGTCACTCGACTCGACTGGCTCAGTAGTAATTGCTGCACGCAAAGCATTTTTTGAGTACTTGAGCTTCCGCACTCAAGCTCGTTTGTTTGACGCGATCGGCGATCGGTCTGCGAGTTTCGGCCGCCTGCAGCTGACGCGCTGGGACAAAGAACTATTCTGCCAATACGGAACTCGACGCGGGGTAGAAGATCCAGAGGGCGTCTACGAAACCGTGGCTACGCGGCTAGGCAGCGAGCACCCGCTAGTTACCCGTGCCGTGCTGGTCAACCGCCTCTTCGATGTAGCCGCCCAGGCCGAAGATCGCGCCCACCTGGGCGACAAGCTAGGCGCTCATCCGCACGATTACTTCTACACGTTCGTAGACGCCATTGTGCAACGCGAGGCATCCGAGAAGTGGCTTGCCATGGTGGCAGGCGAGATCCGCGAACCTCTGCTTACACTGCGGGAGCATCATCTCCTTCTCGCCAGTCTCGCGCAGGAAATGTGGCAAACGTCGACCACATCTTTGCGCTATGACGTGGTAGATGTCTTGGCGGACATTTTTAGTGAGACCCACGAAAAAACCTCTCAGGCCAACCGGCAGATCAAAGAGCGCATTCGGCAACATTCGCTCTTGACGGCTGAGCCTTCGAGAAGCACTGGCCTAGCGTTCGACCACGAGGATTTCCAGACTTTCTACTTGGGGGAGAGTTTGGGTGGACTACTCATGACGGGCCGTCAGATCGAAGTTCGGACATTTTTGCAGGTCAACCTGCTTCCCAGTGCGACGATTGAACAAGCAGTGCAGTATCTCGACCGCCATGGTGCTGACCTGCCAGCCACCTTGGAGATGTTAAAAGCCATCAATGACCAGGAAACTGGGTTCAGCTTCTGCAAAGAGAACTGCAGTGCGATACTTGTGCGAATCGCAGAATTGCGTTCACGAGACAACGGCAGTCTGTCCTTAGAACGCCTTCTCGTTTCAGCGGATGGCTTGGAGGGGCGCATCCTGCACAACTTGAGTTTCGTGAAGTGCGTCTTTCAACCAACTGCAATTGATGGCCAACGTCTCGAAAAAGTGGCATTCATAAACTGCGAATTCGAACGCCTGGAGTTGGACGAATCGACGACACTCGCGGGGGTACAATTCCAAGATTGCCATATAGACTCGCTCGTAGTGCGCGCGGAAGACCTGCAAACTTTCGACCCGCAGTTGATAAGAGATCGCCTCAGGCGTGCAGGCGCGTCCCTTCACACGGGCTTATTTGACGACCAGCAGGTCCAGCAGCCCGAGGACGAGCGCACCAAGGCGGCGGAACGATTCTTTCGCTCCTTCACACGTCGAACTCACATTGACGACTCGATTTTGAAGATTCGGATGGGCCGCAACCTCGCTCCCGTTCTACTAGACGACGTATTGCCGGAGCTTTTATCTCACAACATCATCGGTGAAATTAGGTGGAGCGGGCAGGGCGTGCAGAGACGCTTCAAGCTATTAGCGCCGATGACGGATGTGTACAGGGCGCTAGAGGTAGCAGCCGGAGATTTCGAAGCGTTTCTGATCGCAATGAAGCAGAGCTCTGCCCAGGATCGTCGCTAATCTTTAGATTCCGCTTCTAACAATGTTTGCTCGCTGCGCGAACTTCCGCGTGACTTTGGATGGGAACGCATCTAGGGATTTTGCATTCCCCCTGACCGTCTCCTAGATACCTTCAGGGCAGGCGGGCCACCAGCTTGTCCGCTGCGCTGCCCGCTCGGAATATCCCATCACACTGGAGGCGGCACGGTGTTCGGTCATCGCGATGATGGCCGGCATTGGGATGCCCTAATGCGACCGCTCCTGCACACCTCGAAGCCCATTCTCACACAGCCGCCGGGCAGTGACCGAAGAGGTAGATGTGATCAATGGAGTCAAGCGGCTAGGGAGGGGCGCTATCGCACACGCCGGTCGTTGCGCCGCCCAGTCCGACCGAATTCTCGTGCCAACGCTTTCAGTTTCCTCCCGGGGCGCCGATACAGTAGCGATTTCTTAGGAAGGAAGCCTTCTTAAATGCGCCGCTTCTTCAAGCGTACCTTGCCATCCGGGCACGCCCGCGCTAGCGCCTCTCAGGAGCGGGCGAGCGCAACTCAGTACGGCTTCTTGGCAATCTTGGGATTGGGGGTGATGCTGACATTGCATCGAGGCTCGCACGCCAGTGTTGCCCTCATGGCGCTGGGCATGCTGGGCATTCTTTGCGGTGAATCCTTGACGTACTTCTTGCGCTTGTCACCGCGAGTGCTAAGGCGCGCCAAGAAGACGTTGAGCGACCGGATTGCTGCCTTCCACGCCATCTTACCTGCTGAAAGTGAGCTAACGCGGGGGATGGAGTGGGTATGGTGTGGAATCTTCCTCGCCTCCGTGCTCATGATCTTTTGGCCTGCGCTGGTAGGGCGCCCACACATACCGTGTGAAGTAATGAATGGTCTACTTTTGATCATTGTCATCGCGGGTGCTAACGAGTGGCGTCATTACATTCAAGGCTTGCTGCGTAGGTCATGGGCACGCGGAGTAGGTAAGTTAGTGCTTACGTCCGCGGGAGGCATCCTCCTGTGTGTCGCCACGGCGGAGGCCAGGCAATTCACTTTCTTATTGACCCACGAAGACGCGGCGTTGTTTCCATCCTTTGTCGGCGTGATGGCCTTCGTTCTTCTCCCTGCGATCTATTTCTCCGGCTTGTGCATCGTCGCCCTCGCTGTGGCATGCGTGCACACCATCATCGTTTTGGGAAGGATGGGGGCACGGAGCTTGCTCGGGCAAGCCAACGCGGACTCACCGCCCGCTTCCTCGCTCCGCGATACGACCCCGTGTACCACCGCCTCATCGCCGCCCGCACTCCGTCGGTTTACGCGCGTCTTTCGACCACTAAGTCGCTTGTTGACCGTTATCGTCATTGCTCTGATGGCACCGCAGCTCGATCTCTCAAATTATGCTTTCGTACAAAAGGCAGCACGGATCATGTTGGCGCGATTGGAGTATTGGCCCAGAAACGTATGCGGCGACTCTCACGAGGTTCATGCCGTCAAGCTGGATGCCAACCATTACTCCGTGGCGACCGCAAATGGATTCAACGTTGCAATTTCGACTTTGACATGCCCAGGTTTGGCACCTCCGCCACCGCATGAAGCGAGCGCCACCCACTGATCCCCCTTATTCTTTCAGCGATCAACCTTCCAGCGTTTTGCCATGACGACAAATCCTGCGCCCTCTGCGCCCGTCCTCCGGGAAGTCCCCAAGTTTGACCGTGGCATGGCGCCGCTTGCTGGGCAGGAGGTACCGGCTGCCATTGTCGCGTCACTCATTGCATTGTTCGCTCGATCGGATACCGCCGCCGCGGGTATCAAGCAAGCGGTGGCTTTCTTGCAGAGGCTTTCCGCCAGCGATTACTGGCTCGTGTGCGATTGCCAGGGTGTCGCCGCACCTCCTGTGATGTATCCCCAGCGAGTTGCCGGAGTCACCGATCGTTCGATGACCTTGGTGCCGTTGTATGGCCGTGGCGCGCATCGCGACACATGCCCGTTTGTCCGGGACCGCCCGGAGCACAGCGAAGCCGCTTGGTCGGTTCCACGACGCGCACCGAATGGGCTAGGCGTCCTTTCTGCACTTAAAGCGTCGGACTATGGCCGCAGACGCGACGTCGGCCCGCGACGAGGAGCCGCGAGCAGCAAGCGGCTGCCCAGTCTGGCAGGCGTGCTGTTCAAAGTGCTGGAAGCGGCAGGGCTACATCGCGTGGACGCCACGAGACGCACTGTCTCGTCAGACAAAGAGAAGCTGCGTCGGGCGCTTGCGAGCCTCTCACTGGATGGGCACGGAGCGATACCGGCAGATAAGTATGTTCGCTTGAGCTTTCATGATTTTACCAAACTGGAGCGTGAACTAGCACGGCTCAATGGCGTCCCGTGGCCACGCAAGCTTCATCCCCAGGGCTTGCTTATCGATCAACTCAAAGACATCGACGTTCGAGATGATGGTTCCAAATGGCTCATCCCGACTTACGGAGAGCCCTTGGAGGTCGCCGGTCGCCTGTACCTGCCTGGTGCCGGCACGGCAGGGCCTTACGTGGCGATCGCACTGGTTGCGATCCTGCCAGGTGAGGCACGCGCCGCTATTCATAGGGCGTACGTGCACCCGCTGTATAGCTTTGACGAATGGCTTCCGGTGGACTCCGATCTCGAGCGCAGAACGTTGTCCATTTTGATGGATAAGCTGCACTTCCAAGCCAACAGAGCTAAAAATCCCTATGAGATCGAAAAGCCGCTACTGGATATTGCGCCGGACCCTACTGCGCCTGAGGTGCGCGTGAGGCCGGACTTTGTCGTGTTTTCTCATGGGAAAAAGCTAGTCGTCGAAACCATGGGGTATACCGACCCCGAGTACCTGGAAAGAAAAGACCGAACACATGCGCTCATGACGACCATAGGCGAGGTCGTCAAACACCTTAACGGCGAAGACGCGTTGCTGCGCAGCAGGGTGCTGGATTTCGTTTCACGGCGTTAGCGTCGAGGTGGCGATGGGCGTACGCCGCGACTCAGGAGGGCGGGGCGGCGGCGACCTGCCAGACGCGCTGCCCGCAAGTCGATCATAGCGCCACAAAGGAACGAAAGAGCCCTAAGCCGGCTCGCTGCCGAGCCCTCAAAGTTGGATCGGCCGTGCCGAACATGCCACTAGTACCCAACCGGTAACAAATGGAGCGTCGCTCTACGAGTCAGACTGCTATCATGAAACGATAGCAATGGAGAACGGAAATCTATGTCGCGCCGACACAATTTTCAGACGGTAAGTTGGTTTTATGATTTGGCCGGTCGCGGCCTGCTAGACCTGAATCCGCCATACCAACGACGCAGTGTTTGGAACCAGGACTTTAAGGACTATTTCGTCGACACCGTGCTACTGAACTATCCAGCGCCTGCGATCTTTCTTTACGAGGATATCTCAGCCGATGGTCGCTCGCTCTATCACGTCGTAGACGGAAAACAGCGACTAACAACGCTCCTGGAATTCATTCGCGGCGAATTTCCCGTAAGCGAGCGAACCTCCAACGCTAAGGCTCGAGGCATGTACTTTACCAGCCTTGACGACAACACGAAAAAGCAAATTTGGTCGTATCAGTTTCTCGTCGAGTACATCCCGACTGATGACGAAGAGATGATCAATGCAATTTTCGATCGCATCAATCGAAACGTCTCCAAGTTAACGCCACAAGAGCTGCGTCACGCGCGGCTGGATGGCGACTTCATTAAAGCAACAGAAGATCAGAGCGAATGGATGGCTGAGTCGTTGCCGTCAAATTTTCCACGATTCGCCGCCCAGTCAAAAAAGCAGATGAAGGATGTCGAATTTGTTGCCTTACTGCTGCTTCTAATCGAGGATGGCGTCAAGGGGTATTCCCAGGATGCACTCGACGAAGCATTCACCAGTCGAGACTCTGCGTGGGAGAGCAAGCACCAGACCATCAAATCGTTTCAGGACGCAGTTTCGTTCATCGACAAGGCGTTGCGCTCCAGAGGCGATATCAAGGAACTTGCTTCCAGTCGCCTTCGAAATCAAGCTGATTTCTACTCTCTGTTTGGAGCTATTCACGAGCTTCTTCAGGAGAATGGGCTGGTATCTGAAGATGTCGCCGGTGATCGCCTCGCTCAGTTCGTGCAACAAGTAGATGACGAGCAGGCTCGCTCTGCCGACGCTGAACTGACGGCTTACTTCGACGCCGCGCGATCCGCCTCGAACGATAGAGGGCCGCGAGAAAGACGTATTGCCATCATGAAGAATCTCCTTTCCATTTAACTCTGATGATCATTCCACCCGCTCTCGAGGCGAAGCACGCCTACGTTCTTCACTACATCAATGCCACGGCCGAGCGCGTCCGTGACATTGTCTCTGGATATTGCAACGAACAGGGGTTTGCGTATCTCGGCCGAGTGAAGGCGCTTGACTCTCTGGCTGAGAAGCTGGAGACGGGGAGATTTGAGCGATGGAGTCAGCTCGAGGACTTATTTGCCTGCGCAATCGTGATTCCAACACTGCTGGACGAGGCGCGCATTCTCGAGCATCTGCGAGCGAACTTCAGAGAAGTTAAGTGCCTAGAGCGCGGGACCACGCGGAAGGATCCATCGGTATTTCGCTTTGACGCAACACGGTTCATCGGAGAATTGCGACATCCTCCAGGTGAGGCGCCCACAAATCTCCAGGGAATTAAGTTTGAAATTCAGATCAGAACTGCCTTTGAGCATGCCTGGTCCGTGACGACCCATGCACTGGCGTATAAGGGCTCCGATGCCCAGTGGCGTCATAAGCGGCTGGCCGCGCAGCTTCGCGCAGCCGTTGAACAACTCGATCAGGTCGTCTTGGGATTCGAGCAATGGGCGGGCGCGATCAAGGAGCAGCGATGGTCTGAGATAGACGAGCAGGCATTGATCAACGAGTTCATGACTAATGCCATTGAGCAGGGAAAGATTCCTTCAGAGGCAATTCCATCAAGCTTGGTTCGCTTCAGCGAAAACCTGCGAAACATGATTGTCGCAGGGTCAAAGCGACCTCATTGGAACGAGGGCTATGAAGGTAAGATTCGCGCCGCGTTGCAGCGCCTAGGTGCAGAGATGGATACGCTCGGAGAATCGGCCTTTCCGCGAAGTCTGTCGCTCTTCCAGTTTTGCCTAGGCGTGTTCAGTAAGAACAACATCTTCGATCGAAAGCTGGGGGAACGCTTCGTCGTAGTCGTTACTAACGAACTACAAAGCCTCTACCCCGAGGCCGAAGGCTTTGTAGAAAAGAAATTCGACTTTGAAGACGCCGCCTAAGGCGCCGTTGGCCTTAAAAGAGAAGCGGCTGCCCGACTCGAGGGGCGCGTATAGTGATTACGTTCATGAATCCATGATGCAAGCGAGCCTGCGTTATTCTGGTTGGTCTTTTTGAGCCAAAAGACGGCAACGTAGCGCACGTAAGTTCGCCATCGCATTGGCACCTGCCTGTGACCGTCGTGTGTAGTACGTGACCATTCTTTCGGTTTTCCATCCGCCCGCGTGCTGAATCTGAGGTCCGGTAGCACCATGCTCGGCCAGATCATTGGCGGAGCCGATGCGCGTCGAATGCCCGCTAATGCTCGCCGCATTTTCCAAGCCGGCCGCTTTGGCCCGCCGCCGGAATATCCGCGCTACCTCCTGAGGCAGCAACGCCTCTTCAACATCTCCACCGACTTTCGGTCGCCCACCTGTTGGCCGGAAGATGGCACCTACCTCGATGCCGGCCGTCGCTTGCCACGCCCGTACGCGCGCGATTGTCTCCAAGCTCACAAAGCGATAGTCGGGCGCCGCGCCATCCTGATTGGTCTTGGAGAACGGCACCTGCAACGACCACGTATTCCGTCGGCGATTGTGGTGCAGATGTTCGACCCGAATGGCCACCAGTTCCGATTCGCGACACAAGGTATCCGAGGCCATTGACAGCAACGCCGCGTCGCGCAGATCACGCGGACTGTCACCCAATGAAGCGAGGATGGTTTCGATGTCGGCCATGTCCAGTTCACCGGCCTGCTTGCGAACATGGCCGCCACTCGTCTTCAGACGTCGGATGAGTTTCTTCCATTTGACCGGCCAGTCAGAATCCTTCGACGGACTCGGCAAGCCGGCCGCCACATGCACGAGGCCGACCGTATACAGATAACGATCCACCGTGGCCCGCTTGCGGCCCTTGTCGATCATCGCCGACAAGAACGTTTCCAATTGCTCGACGGAGGCGGGGAGGGGAGTCGCCCGACTCACTTCACACCACGTCAAGTACTGCGCCCAATCCGAACGTACGGCTTTCACCGTCGCCGGCGCACTGCCGGCCGCAAAGTCTGTCGACCAGATTGCGAGCCGTTCGAGTACAGCCTCAACCGAGGCGGCCATCGCCGGGCGTGGCGCGTGGATCTCCGGGGCGACGGCCGGCACCGATGTCAGATCTTGCAGCGCATCGACGACGCGCAGGGGCAGGGTAGTCGGGTCGGGCATCGTTGGTTATCCGGTCGCGCCTGGGCGGCGCCGCGATGCCACTATAGCGAATAACTGTCATTATTCGCTATTTATTTTTGACGACAAGTCCAAATTTTTCAGTCAGTTAATGATTAGATCCTGAAGCCATATCAAGCAATAAGATTGTCCGGCAGGCCGCTGGACGATCTGTCAACAACCTACTGACCAAAACCGCATGTGCGCTCGACCCTTACCTCCTAGCCTCGTGCCGGTCGTAGTGTCGATACCGATAGCCATGGCGGTATCTGCGCTATTGGACCTGTCGGTCCGGCTGGGCGGGACGCCAGCCGGGCCTCATTTTGGCTGTGGGAGCTGCAGCCAGTGTGGCCGGTTACCCTAGTCCAACTCCATCGCCTGCTTCGCTGGAGACATGGCCATGACGACACGAGCTATGTATGTGACTGCCTGCTCGGCCGGGAGCATGAAGGACGCTGGGGCAACTATCGTCGCTGTCTGGGCTGCGGAAAGAACCACGCCTTCTAGAATGTCGTACGCCAAACACCGCTTTTCGGGTGCCGGGGTATCGGCATTAATATCCCGAAAGTAGAGCAGATATGACACCAATCACACTGAGGGAACCGATGAATCAGCCAGCTGATGATGTCGATCACGCTCTCGCCATCGTCGACCACGCTTTGCGCACCAGTTTTCCCGAAAACTACTGGAAGCGCTGCGCCTACGCGGCGGCAGGGCTGCACCTGATTCTGGCACGCCGAGGTATCAACGCCGAATTCCTTAGCGGTGACGTTCTGAGCTTCACCTTGTCAGCTGACCGCAGGCATCCGCAGATGCAAGGATATGGAAACGCGACAAACGGGGCGCCAACGCACTTCTGGGTTGAAACAGCTGATGATCTGCTGGACCTCGGCGTGCACTATCTGCCCCGTGAGTCCAGTCAACCCATCGTCGCCATGCCGATTATTCGCTGGTCGTTACGCGAGCCGCTTCCCCACTACTTGCGATATCGAAAGGTGGGGCGCGCTGCCGTCATGCGGCCGGACCCGTTGATCGCCGAGCGGATGGAGAACTTTCTCGGCCAGTGCGGGCGTCATGATCACTCTCTGGATAGCAATGTGTCGTTGCCTACCTGGACATTAACGGGGCGCGCAGGCCTTCACGCCGCCGCCCAGCGAGGAGATGTTTGGGCGCGCGGAGCCGGCCATTTCGAAGGATGGGTGGATCCGAGCAGGCTTCCGTTTTAGCGTGAAGTCCGTCAGCACGATGGGCTCGTGTTAACGCGGAGAACATACGCCCGACAATTTGTAGGTAGCTTGTTGCTGACCACTGCTCAACTGGAGCGGTTTAGTGGTCGATTCTCGAATTCATGGCAGTTTGTTGGCTGCCATGGGGTGACTTGTTTGCTGGATCCGGTGAGGCCGTTGACCAATTCCCAGAATTGAACTGGCGGCCGAAAGTGGTGGCGCAGCTTTGTTGGCAGTCCATCGGCATCGGTCCAATCTTGTTGACCATTGCTTAAGCGGACATGACACGCCTGGCGGACAAACGACAGAAGATCGGGCTGGCGCGCGTGTGACGCCTTTAACTGGATGACACAATTAAGCGGAAGATCTCTGCGATCGGCTCTGGCTCCATTGTTCACGAAATCGTGACGCATTGCCTTGGCTTGGAATATTAGGTTGGCCCGAGGCATCAATTGATTGAAAAGGTGACCCCATAAGACGGGATGACATGTTTAGTTGGCTCGAAGACATGTTTAAGCGGCTGACGACAAGTTTAGATGGTCTCGCTGGGCAGCCTTTACTTCGCATAATGTATATTATGTAAAATTATGAAAACCCCACCCAAGGGCCGGCAATCACGCGTTACTCACTCTCAGCGCCCATCCCAAGCCCCTCCCTCATTCCGGCGCAACATCACCCGCAGCTTCCGCCAAGGGGCGCGCGTAGTTGATGAGGGATTGAGTGAATTTGCCTGGTTCCTCGCTCATGGGTTCGTGGCCGGAGTGTTCAAACCAGACGAAGCGTTTCTGGGGTGCGCGAATGTTTTCGAACCATTCGTGGGCGACGTCCGAGTTCACGGTGCGGTCGAAGCGGCCCTCGAACATCAAGATCGGGCATTTGAAGTCGAGGTGTTTGGACAGGTCCAGGGTCGAGACGAAAGACAGCAGATGTAACTCCGAGAATTCGTTGCCGTCGTAAATGTGTGGCGCCTGGGCGTCTGTGTAGTCTGGCGAGAGTCGGCCTGCGTGGCTCTCGTCTTCCTGGTCGTGGCGATAGGCCATGACGCCGCCGTAGTAATCCACCCAGCGATGCAATACCGCCATCTCCTTGAACGGCGATGGCGTCTTCGGGTAAGGAGCGATGGCGCGAAGTTCGGTGATCGCCTCCTCGTTGTGGGCCGCCGTCGCCGCCGCCATGGCGAAGGCCCAACCTCGTCGCTCGCTTTCCGGCACGTTCGCGGCCTGCCCCACGCCGATATAGGCGTAAAGCCATTCCGGATGGCGCTGCGCCAATGCTTCGCCGAGATAGCTGCCCCAGGAGTGGCCGATCACGAAGATTTTCGACTTGCCGAGATCTTTGCGAAGCCATTGGACCATCTCGTCGACATCGTCGTTGAAGCGCTGCGGGGTCATGGTGGGCGCCACAGCCTTGGGATCGTTATCGAGATAGGTGCGGCCCGCGCCGCGCTGATCCCATTCGACGACCGTGAAATACTCTTCCCATTCGTGCGCATACCACCAGGACATCGGCGTCTCGACGTAACCGGGTCCGCCATGCAGGACCAGCAGCACCGGGTTGCGTCGATCCCTGCCCCGGATCGTGACGTATTGATCAATGCCGCCGATCCGCAGCATCTTGGCCTCTTCGATGCCGTTGGGTGTCACGATCCTCCGCAAGCCGCGGACGACTTCCGTCGCTTCCGCTCGATTGCGCGGCCGAGGTGCGGCATCGGTTTGTGCTAACGCGATGGAGGTAAAGCAGATGCCGACGAGGCCGGTCAAAACGATGGCACGCCAAGTCGCCGAAACTTTGATTCTTTGCATGAAATGCGCGCTCGTGCGTCAGGGGCCGGCGACAATCGCCGAACCATCTCGAATACGGGAGGCACACGGCAACCCACCAAGCATTTGCCCGGGTTCCGTGGATTCAAGCGAACACCATCGTCGCGGCGACAGCTGGACACGCTCGTAGAAAATTACAACCGTATGACTTGCATTTCGCGTGTGCCGAACGTCACTGCGTTTTTTTCTACATCAGAACAGGATCGGGATGCGCGAGGCCTGCGTAGCGATGACCTCCCTGCACCCGCTACGTCGCATACAGCTCTTCCCTGCCCCGCCCCGACGAACAGTTCAGTTGCAGCAGCTCAGGGCGACATTGCGGCGGAGCGATCCGCCTTCATCGATCTCGTGCCGCACAAGGATCAGCGCACCGTGCCACGGGCGCAGCGAGCTTTTTGCTGGTCTTCATGTATGTCATTAGCACAAGGTTGACGGTCGATTCACTCCATTCATGAGAATCGTTCCCTCATGATGCGGCGAGCTATCGAGTCATGCCGCTGAGCGATCCCATCAGGACTGTCGAGGTGTGCAAGTGTCGCTGCGCGATTACGCCAAGAAGAGACGGTTCGACCGGACGCCGGAGCCTCGCCCTGAGAAGTCCGCGGGCAAGGCCGCGCGCGAACTCTTCGTGGTGCAGCTTCATCACGCGCGTCGTCGCCATTACGACTTCCGGCTCCAGGTGGGCGATGTGCTGAAGAGTTGGGCGTGCCCCAAAGGCCCAAGTTACGATCCCGAGGTGAAGCGGCTTGCCGTGGAGGTGGAAGATCATCCTGTGTCGTATGCCGCGTTCCAGGGTGATATTCCGGATGGCTATGGCGCGGGGCACGTGGATACGTTCGACACGGGTGTGTGGGCGACTTCGGGCGATGCAGAGGCCCAACTGGAGAAAGGCCATCTTCGGTTCCAGCTTTTCGGCGAGCGGTTGAAAGGAAGCTGGCACCTGGTGCGCGGTCACCGCCAGGAGAAGAAACCCGTCTGGTTCCTGATCAAGGATGAGGACGCCTATACGTCCAAACTGGAGGCGGACGACCTGCTCGATGCCAGGATGGTCGACAGCACTCGGCGAGCGGCAGGGAAAAGCGGTGGCGCCAAGGAGGTGGCGGAGAAGCTCACGCGAACGAAGCGCAAGACGACACCCGCGGCGAAGAAGCGACGCCCGCCATCGATGGCCTGGGTTGCCAAGATCGAGGGCGCAAAGAAACGAGCCGCGCCCAGCGGCTTCTTCAAACCCGAACTCGCCACCCTGCGCGAGACGCCTCCTACGGGCGACAACTGGCTGAACGAGGTGAAGTGGGATGGCTACCGCATCCTCACGTCGATCAACCGCGGCGAGGTCACCTTCTGGTCGCGCAACGCGTTGCCATGGACAGACAAGCTTCCCGAGATCAAGCAGGCCGTGGAGGATCTGGGGCTCGAGTCGGCTCAACTGGATGGCGAACTCATTGCCATTGTCGACGGCCAATCCGATTTCAATGCCCTGCAGCAGACGTTGTCCGGCGAAAGCGCCACGCCGCTGCTCTATGTGTTGTTCGATATGCCCTACCTCGAGGGATACGATCTATCGCGCGTACCGCTGATCGACCGCAAGGCAGCGCTAGAGCGCCTGCTTCGGCAGGCGCCGGAGCAGCTGGCCTACAGCGGTCACGTGGTGGGCGGCGGCGAAGAAGCCTTCCAGAGCGCAAGCGCACATCGACTGGAGGGCATCATGTGCAAACGCGCGGACTCGCCTTATCGCGGCGGCCGCGGCGACGACTGGGTGAAGGTGAAGCGCCTTGAAGCGGACGAGTTCGCGGTGGTGGGCTATACCGACGCCAAGGGATCACGAAAGGGATTTGGCTCGCTGTTGCTGGCCAGGCCAGCGCCCGGCGGCGAGTGGAGTTATGTCGGCCGGGTCGGTTCGGGCTTCAGTGACGACATGCTGCGCGAACTCACCCGTTCACTGGCGCGCGCAGGTTCGCGCACACCGAGCATCAAGCACGCGGGTGAAGCGCCGCGCGATGCGCATTGGATTGCGCCCACGGCCGTCGCCGAAGTGTTTTATCGCGGCATCGGCAACCAAGGGCTGCTTCGGCAACCCAGCCTCAAGGCCATGCGGCCGGACAAGACGCCCAACGATTTGCGTCGCGGCGATCGCGCCAGGAAGCCCGCCGAAGCCGGCAAGTCGCGCGGTGGCAAATCGAGTGCGCCTGCGCCGATCACCATCACGCATCCAGAGCGCATCGTCTATCCCGGTGAAGGCATTACCAAGCAGGACATCGTGGACTATTACACGGCCGTGATGAAATGGTTCCTGCCGGGCGTCATCGACCGGCCGATGTCCGTCATACGTTGGCCCGGCGGCATCAATAAGCCGAGTTTCTTTCAGAAGCACATCCCTGCTGGCGGCCTGAAACAAGTGGGCTCCGCCCGATTGAAGGAAGAGACCGGCGCATCGGCCGTTTACCTCTATCCGGTAGATGCGGACTCCATCATCGAGCTGGTCCAGTACAACGCGATCGAGTTTCATCCATGGGGCGCGCATGTCGACAAGCCCGACTGCGCGGATCGCGTGGTATTCGACCTCGACCCCGGTCCCGATGTCGAATGGACCCGGGTCAAGGCAGCAGCACGTCTTATGTACAAGCTGCTGGAACAGCTGGGTTTGCAGAGCTTTCTTCGCGCCACCGGCGGCAAAGGCCTGCACGTGGTGGTTCCGTTGAAGCCGGCCGCACCGTGGGACGAGGTGAAGGAGTTCGCGCGCAGCTTTGCCGAAGTGCTGGAGTCCATGTACCCGCTGGAGTTCGTGTCGGTCAGCTCCAAGGCAAAACGCGCGGGCAGGATTTATGTGGATTACCTGCGCAACGGACGGGGCGCCACTGCGGTGGCTTCGTACTCGCTGCGCGGCCGGCCCGGCGCGCCGGTGGCGATGCCGTTGCGATGGAGCGAACTCGGTCGCTTGAAAAGCGCGTCGCAGTTCGATATGCGCTCCGCCCTTGCCCGACTGAAGCGGCAACGCGCGGATCCCTGGGAAGGGATCGACAAGATCAAGCAAAGCCTGAAGGCGGTGAAGAAGGCGCTGTCGGCAAAGTAGCGGACACCTGCCCGCCACTCCATGTCTCTGCCAGAAAATTTACGCCGCGACGCCATTTCCCTGCAGCACTTTTACGGCGAATGGAAGCAGCATGTCGCATCCGCTCCAACGGGCGATGATGGGCATGACGCGTGAGCATAGTGATCGTTCATGGGCCGCACACTTCCGGCTGTTCCCTTCCGCAGGAATTGCAGCGGCAGCTCCAACAGCAGGCCGATGCCGCAGGGCACACGCTGGAACTGAGGGGCTGCGGCAATCTTCCGGGCCTGGTCGGCGAGGTGTGCGCCGCCAGGGCCGATAGTGCCGAATTCGTCCTGCTCGATCCCGGCGAGTTGGCATGGCAAGCACGCGAGCACCCCGAGGCCGGCCTGGTCGATGCACTCGACCGCCTGGATGCGCCGTACATCGAAGTCCATGACGTTTTTGGCGCGGAACTGGAACACGACGGCGTTCACCGGGCCCCGGTGGCCACGGTGATCATCAACGGCAATATCGGTAGCGGCTATCGCATTGGCCTGAGCATCGCGCTGCGGCAACTGCGCGATGCGCATCGACGCGACGATGAGAAGGACTATGGCTGTCCGGTCCTCGTTTGAAAGGGTCTCACCGCTCCAGCTCATTCACCGCATGCGATGCCGGCTTGCCTCGAATCAGGATCGCGGCGCTCACGCCACTGAGCAAGGCCAGCATCGCCGACAACCACATCACTCGCCGAAAGCCATCGACGAAGGACAGCTCGATGGCCTGCCGCACCGCGGCCCTCAACTCCGCGGGATAACCAGAGGGCACCACGATGCCGGCCAGCTTCTCGCGTTGCGCAAGCAGTGATGCGACCAATGCCGGCGGCGCGTGCACATCGGCTAGCCGAAGCGACAGCGACTGGTTGAAACTCAAGGTCAACAGCATGCCGAACAAGGCAATCGCCAGCAGCGGCCCGGTGCGGGAGACGGCGTTGTTCACACCCGACGCCGTCCCAGCCCGCTCTTCGCCGACGGCGTTCATCACCGTGGTGGTCAATGGCGCCACCGTGATGCTCATGCCCAGTCCGAGGATGCAGATCGCTGGAAAGAACGCTGTCCAGTAGCTGCCGCCGACGGATGGCCACGCAAACAGCGCGAAGCCCACCGCCGCGATCAACGGCCCCACGATCAGCGGCGGGCGCGAACCAAACCGGTCCACCAGGCCGCCTGCCCAACGAGACAGCGCGAACATGATGGCGATGAACGGCAACAGTGCCGCGCCCGCTTCGGTGGCGCCATAGCCCTGCACCTGGATCAGGTTCAACGGCAAAAAGAACAGGCTGCCTCCCAGTGCGGCATAGAGCAGCAAGGTGAGCACGTTAGCGCCCGCGAAATTGCGTTCGTGGAACAAGGTCAACGGCAACATCGGCCCGGCGCTGCGCGCTTCTTCGCGCACGAACAGCAGCAAGCCGAGCATGCCCATCGCAGCCGCCATCCATACTTCGCCCGCCGACCAGCCTCGCGACGGTGCCTCGATAAGTGCATACACCACGCCAGCGAGACCCAGCGTGACCAGACTTGCGCCTCTCACGTCAATCCGGCGGCCGACCTGTCCACGGCTTTCCGGCACTTTCCTGGCGCATATCCACAGCAGCACGAGGCCCACCGGCGCATTGACCAGGAAGGCCCAAATCCACGAGTAGTGGTCGACCAGGAAACCGCCGATCACCGGTCCAATGGCCGCCGTGATGCCGCTGCAGGCGGACCAGGTGCCGATCGCCGCACCACGCTGCGTGGCCGCGAAATTGGCGCTGATCAGCGCCAGGCTGCCGGGCACCAGCAATGCCGCGCCGACGCCTTGCGCGGCGCGGGCGATGATCAAGGGGATCACCGTGGTCGAACAGGCGCAAGCGACCGAGGCGAGCGTGAACAAGGCCGTGCCGATCATGAAGATGCGACGGCGGCCGAAGCGATCGCCCAGCACGCCGCCGACCAACAGCAGGGACGCGAGGAACAACGCATAGGATTCCATCACCCACTGCGCATCGGCCGTGCTGGCACCCATTTCCCGTTCGATCGCCGGCAAGGCCACGTTGACCACCGTGCCGTCGATGAAGGCCATGCTGGTGCCGAGGATGGCGGCCAGAAGAATCCAGCGCTGCGACCTGGCGGCGCACGATTGCGCTGTCGCAGCGCTCAAGATCACGCCGCTATCGCAGGGAGGCATCCCGATCTGGCTCATGGCACCCGTCGCGGAAGCAGAATTCGCAAGAGCTTACATCGCTTTGCAGCCAAGGGATCGTGCGCGCCCTGTTTGCTTTTCTCTCACGGGAACTTGCCTGTCCGGCAGTCACCATGCACGCTTGCAACCCTGCGTTGCCACTCCACTCCCTTGAAGGAAGCACCATGAAACTCGGCATGATCGGCTTGGGCAGGATGGGGGCCAACATGGCTCAGCGCCTGATGAAGGACGGGCACCAGGTCGTGGGGTTCGATCCCCAGGCCGCCGCGAGGAACGACCTGCAGAGCAAGGGCGCTCAATCGGCGGATTCTTTGACCGCACTCGTCGCCGCCCTGCCCTCGCCGCGCACGCTGTGGCTGATGGTACCGGCAGGTGCGGCGACTGACGCCAGCCTCGATGCGCTGCTGCCGTTGCTTCAAGCGGGGGATACGATCATCGACGGCGGCAATTCGTTCTACAAGGACAGCATGCGCCGCGCGGCACGCTTTGCAGAGCGCGACATCGCCTATATCGACAGCGGCACCAGCGGCGGCATCTGGGGCCTGGAGGAAGGCTACAGCCTGATGATCGGCGGCGATGAGGCAGCGGTCGAACGCATGCGCCCGATCTTCGAATCGCTGGCGCCAACCAAGGATCGCGGCTGGGCGCGCGTGGGCCCGGCGGGTGCGGGCCATTTCGCCAAGATGGTTCACAACGGCATCGAGTACGGAATGATGCAGGCGTACGCCGAAGGCTTCTCCATCCTGCGCCACAAGACCGAGTTCGCCATCGACCTGCAGCAGGTAGCCGAGATCTGGCGCTACGGCAGCGTGGTCCGCTCGTGGCTGCTCGATCTCACCGCCGATGCCTTGAAGAAGAATCCCGACATGTCTGGCATCGCGCCCTACGTCGCCGATTCGGGCGAAGGCCGATGGACGGTCGATGAAGCGATCGAACTCAATGTGCCTGCACCGGTCATCACGCAGTCGTTGATCGAGCGTTTGCGTTCGCGCGACAAGGATTCCTTCTCCGACAAGTTGCTGTCAGCCATGCGCAATGAATTTGGCGGGCACCCGATCAAGAAGGAATAAACCACGCCAGGGCGCAGGCCGGCCGAACAGTCTCAGCGGAGCGAGGCCAAGATCGCCTATCATGCACGCATGCACAATCTCGCCGAACTGCCTGCTTCGCCGCTGCTCAACGAAATGCGGCTCGATGGATTCGCTTTTGCTCCCGCCGACACGATGCGTCCGTTGCTGGCCTCGTCCGGCGGGTTGTCGGACTGGAGCGACTTTGCCGAGAGCTGGAACCAGCTGGCGCCCGATCAGTACCTAGCCGCCAAGGGGCGGGCTCGCCGCAGGCGTCATGCCACGTTCTCGGCCGCTGCGCACGGTGTCGTCACGACGGAGCCTCATCAGCCGCATTTTCAATCGCTGCAGTACAACGCGTTGCAGGGCGACATCGAGCGCTGGTTCGAGCCCATCACCGAAGCCGTCGTGCATGGTGAGACCTTGCGCAGCATCCTCGACTTCTGCCACGCGTTCTTCGGATCGCTGGCACCCACGGTCGCGCGCTGGCACATCGAAGTGCACCAGTTCCGCATCGAAGCCACGGCCAGCGCTGCCGGCGAACCGACGCCGGAAGGCAGCCATCGCGACGGCGTCGACTATGTACTGGTACTGCTGGTCAATCGCCGCAACATCGCGAGCGGCACCACCACCATCCATGCACCGGATGGCCGGCTGCTCGGCGACTTCACCCTAACGCATCCGCTGGATGCCGCACTGATCCACGATCCCAGCGTGTTCCACGGCGTCACCCCGGTGTTGCCGCTGGTGGCCGACGAGCCCGCGTTTCGCGATGTGCTGGTGGTGACGTTCAGGGCCGCGCCCGCAGCCGACCGCTAAGCGCGCTACAACACATCCTCGATTTCTGTTTCGTCGGCATCGCCCGAATCATGGGCGGCGCGCGCGTTGGCGCCGTAGCGCTTCGGCGATACACCCACGATGCGCTTGAACGCGTGACTGAATGCGCTCTCGGAGGCATAGCCCAGCGTTTCCGCCAGGGTGGCCAGTGGCGCATCGCCACGGCGCAAGGCGTGCTCGGCCAGGCGCATGCGCCAGCGCGCCAGGTATGACAGCGGCGCTTCGCCGGCCACGTTCTTGAAGTGCAAGGCGAAGCTGGTGCGCGACATGGCGCACGCCCTGGCCATTTGATCGAGCCGCCATGCGCGTCCGGGCTCGCCGTGGATCAATCGCAAAGCCGGCGCGAGCCGCGCATCGGTCGCCGCACGCAACCAGCCCGCGCGCAACACTCCGCCCGTGGCCAGGTGGGCGCGCAGGACCTGGATGAAAAGCAGGTGCCCCAGCTGCACCGTGGCCAGCCCCGATCCGGGCAGGTCTTCACGCTCGTGCATCAATTGATCGAGGATCCAACGCAAGGCCTGCGCTTCGACCGCCGAACCTTGCACATGGATCAAGGGCGGCAAGACATCGGCCAATAGCGCGCCATAATCCGGATGCAGGCGCACGTGACCACCGATCTGCAACACCTCGGCATTCTCCCGCGTCGCTCCATTCACGCCGACGATCGGGTCGACACGCCCCGCAAACAACGCGTGCGCATCCACCGGCACGGTCTCCAGGTGGCTTGCCAGCACGAAGCTGCGTTGGGCAGACAGCAGGATCACGTCGCCCGACGCCATCCGCACCGGGCCTGCTTCGCCATCCAACTGCAGCCAGCAGGCACCACGCACGGCGGCAAAGAACTTGATCTTGTCGGGCGCGGGAAAGCGGATGGCCCAGTCGCCGGATGCCGCGAAACCGCCCGACATCAGCGATTGGACATCGGCCAGCTTGAGTACGTCGGAGAGAGGATCGTCCCGCATGCTTGAACGATTGCGCATGAAATAGGGATTTTCAAGTATTCATCGTACGTCCCGGCGGGCCTAGGCTGGTATTTACTCCTCCAGGACCCCTTTCATGCCTTCTCCGCAAACTCCCCTCGGCTCGGGCTATGGCCCGGCCACCCGTGCCGACGACGTGCTCGCCGGTATCGATCTTTCCGGCAAGACCGCCATCGTCACCGGTGGCTATTCGGGCATCGGCACGGAGACCGCGCGTGCGCTGCGCGCGGCCGGCGCGCGCGTGATCGTGCCGGCGCGCGACGCACAAAAAGCGCGCGCCGCGCTGGACGGTCTCGATGTCGAACTGGCGACGATGGATCTGACTTCGCCCGCTTCCATCAATGCATTCGCCGCAGGCTATCTGGCGTCCGGCCAGCCCCTGCACTTCCTCATCAACAGCGCTGGTGTGATGGCTTGCCCGCTGACGCGCGATGCACGCGGATTCGAGCTGCAATTCGCCACCAATCACCTGGGCCACTTCCAGCTCACCGCGCGACTGTGGCCCGCCCTGGTCGGCGCGCATGGCGCACGCGTGATCGCTCTTTCGTCGCTGGGCCATCGTTATGCGACGGTCGATATCGACGATCCGAATTTCGAACGGCGCGAGTACGACCGGTGGATCGCCTACGGCCAGTCCAAGACGGCCAACGCACTGTTCGCCGTGGAGCTGGATGCGCGCGGCAAGTCTCGCGGCGTACGGGCGTTCTCGGTCCATCCGGGCCGCATCGTGACCGACCTCGCGCGGCACATGAGCGCGGAAGAATTGCAGAAGATCGGTGCGCTGGACGAACACGGTCAACCCGTGGTCGACCTGGCACGCGGCTTGAAGAGCCCCTCGCAAGGTGCGGCGACCAGCGTTTGGGCTGCCACCAGTGCGCAACTCGACGGCCTCGGTGGCGTCTATTGCGAGGACTGCGACATCGCGGTGCTGGCACCTGAGGAAGATGTCACCGTGCCGGGCAGTGCCAGCATCGCCTCAGGCGTTCGTCCCTGGGCGGTCGATCCCGTGGCAGCGGAACGCCTGTGGATGCTGAGCGAGCGCATGCTGGGCGTGAGTCTCTGACAGCGAGCGGCGCGACCACACGCTCGCGCCGCTACCAAAGGGGAATGTTTTTCCCGGCTGGCTTGTGACTACCATCGTCCTTCGCGAAGCGGGAAGAGCGCAGGCCATGTCTCGTTCGAGAGCTGTCGTTGCCGCCGTGGCGATCGCCGCGGCGTGGCTGACGCCCATGCTGGCCGTGGGCGGCGGACTGCCCGTAAAGAGCTTCGGCGCCGTGCTGCCGGAAGACGTTCAATGGGCGCCGTTTCCCGCCTTCCCTGCCGAAGCGCGCCTTGCCGTGCTGGTGGGCGATCCCAAGAAGGCAGGCCCCTACGTCGAGCGAGTCAAAGTGCCTGCCGGCGTCAAGCTGATGCCGCATACGCATCCGGAAGACCGCATCTACACGGTGATTTCGGGTGTGTTCTACATCGGGCTGGGCAAGACTTTCGACGAATCCAAACTGGTCGCCTACGGCCCCGGCAGCGTGATCGTGTTGCCCGGCAATACGCCGCACTTTCACTGGGCCAAGTCCGGCGAATACGTGACCCAGGTTTCAGGTTATGGCCCGCTCGGTATCGAATATGTCGATGCCAAGGATGATCCACGCAGTCATTAGCGCGGCGTTGCTCAGCCAAACGTGAACACGAACGCCTCGGCGCCCGGGTCGAGAAACTCGATATCGAACACGCGATCGGAGACCGGCATCGGTTGGCGTATCAGCTGATACATGCGTGGTTCGGACAACGTGCCGATGCCCTGCTCGTCCACGTCGAGGCCATGGGCGGCGGCCGGCGGCTTTCCATCGAGCGTGACGCGAAATCGCACGGATGCCCCTACTGTCGCCGGCGCCATCACCAGATGAAGATCGCGCGCGTGGAAGCGATACGCGATGTGTCCGCCCGCTTCATGCAGCACCGCGGACTGCTTTCCCACGCTCCAGTCGCCGACCAGCGCCCAGTGGTTGAGCGTCAATCGGTCGGGCGCCGCGAAATGGCTGCGCCCACTGAACAGGCCGGCACCGGTGGATGCGAAATTGGCCCGCCGTTCCGAACCGATATAGGTCTCCGGCGATTGCATGTCCTGCCAGTCGGGAGCAGCCTCCACGCCGCGCGCATCGACGGCAACGAGATCCCGGCTGACGTTCGTCGCACCCGCTTCGGCCAGCAATTGCTGGATGACCCGTTCCGACGTGTCGTACTCGCCTTCGCCGAACACATGGTGGCGGATCTGGCCCTTCGCATCGATGAAGTACAGCGCCGGCCAGTATTCGTTGTTGAAGGCAAGCCAGACCGCGTGGCGGCTGTCGACTGCCGTGGCCACGGGCTCGCCGAATCTCAGTGCATCGACGGCCCTGGTCACGTTGTCGATATTCCGCTCGAAGGCAAACTCGGGCGCATGCACGCCGATCACCACCAGGCCTTGGCTGCTGTATTTCCTGGCCCATGCACGGATATAGGGAAGCTGGCGTATCGAGTTGATGCACGAGTACGTCCAGAAGTCGACCAGCACCACCCTTCCGCGCAGGCCCTGCGGCGTGAGCGGTGGCGAATGGAGCCAGGCGACGGCGCCGTCGAGCGAGGGAAATTTGCCCTCCCGCGGCAACTCGATCGCACTGACCGTCGGCGAGGAAGCCACCTTTTCGCCAGCATGCACGGTCACAAGGACTCCCCATGCCAGAACAGCCAGGGCGATCCGCGCGAATCCACTTGTCTTCATGGCGACCGTCTTCCCCCGCCGGCACGCAAGCCACCGGCGCGCGGCTATTTCATGATGCTGAGCAAGGCCTTCGCCGTTTCCGTGGAAGACGCCGGGTTCTGGCCGGTAATCAGGCGGCCGTCGATGATGGAGAAGCTCACCCAATTGTCCTTCTTCTCGAACAGGCCGCCGAGGCGTTTCAATTCGTCTTCGACGAGGAAGGGCACCACGTGGGTCAACTGGACCTCTTCCTCTTCGGTATTGGTAAAGCCGGTCACGCGCTTGCCCTTGACGATGGGGTGGCCCTGGTACTTCACGTGGCGCAGCACGCCCGGCGCGTGACACACGGTCGCCACCGGCTTGCCGCTGTCGTAGAACGATTCGATCAGCTTGACCGACACCGGATCCTCCGCCAGATCCCACATCGGGCCGTGGCCGCCGGAATAGAACACGGTGTCGAAATCTTCCGACGAGACCGAATCCAGGCGCTTGGTATGGGCCAGCACTTTCAGGGCTGCAGGGTCGGCCTTGAAGCGGGTCTGCGCGGGCGTCTGGTTATCGGGATCGTCGCTCTTGGGATCGATCGGGGGCTGGCCGCCCTTGGGCGATACCACCGTGACGTCGACACCTTGATCGGTGAAGACGTAGTAAGGCGCGGCAAACTCCTCCAGCCAAAAACCGGTCTTGCGCCCGGTATTGCCGAGGATGTCGTGCGAAGTAAGTACCATGAGGATCTTCATGCGCTTGTCCTGGCCTTGGCGCCCGAGAAAAGCGCGTCGCGACCGGACAGCGGAGCGCGCGCCTGTCCGCTGAGCCTGCGCCCGTCGGCAAACCAGCGTCTATCCCGCTTTGGTATCGGTTTTTCGGCCGCGCGCATACAAACGACTCACGACCACTGGCGCATCATGGCCACGGTGCCAGCCCTGCCCATGTTCGCGGCCTCAAGCCAATGCGAGGCCGCGAGGTGTTTTTGCGTCAAGCGTTGCGATGGGGACACCGCGCTCGCAGCTTCGCCGGTGCATCGTGGATTGCGTGGAGTGACACGTGGTCGAAAGACAGCATCGGTAGCGCTCGACCGGCCGAAAGGAGCGCGGCGCTTGCTTGATTTGCGCAGCAGGGACGCTTTCGTCGCCGGAGACCGTCATGCATCTGTTGAACGAATCGGACCGCGGGTCGAATCTCGCTCCGCGCGCCCTGTCCACAGCCACGGTTTTCGTGGTGGACGACGACAGCTCGATACGCGCGTCGCTCGACGCGTTGATCCACCTCTGGGGTTGGCAAGTGGAAACGTTTGCCTGTGCCCGCGATTTTCTCGCCCGCACCCGGATACTTTCAGCCGGCTGCCTGATTCTCGATGCATCCCTGCCCGGCCTCAGCGGCGCGGATCTGCAAAGGCTGATGGCTGCCGGCCGTATCGACCTGCCCGTCATTCTTACCTCCGATCACGCCGACGTGCCTATGAGCGTGCAGGCGATGAAGGCCGGCGCCGCGGATTTTCTGACCAAGCCACTCGATGATGAAGCGCTGCTGCAGGCCATTGGCAGTGCGATCGCGCGCAGTCGTGGCGCGCTCGAGCAGAATGCCCGCAGGCGCATGCTGCAGGATCGTTATGAGTCGCTGAGCCGCCGGGAACGCGAGGTGATGACGCGCGTGGTCGCCGGCTTGTTGAACAAACAGGTGGCGTGCGAACTGGGTATCAGCGAGATCACCGTGAAAGCCCATCGGGGTCAGGTGATGCGCAAGATGAAAGCCGGTTCGTTGCCGGAGCTGGTGCATATGGCGGACCTGGTCGACCCGTCGTTCATCGGTGGCGGTCCCGGATCGGTGCGTCCGTTTCTCAGGAAGACAGCCGTCGCCAGCTGAACCGATCGTCGCGTCACCTGCCCGGCCCGCATCTGTGGCGGGCCGGGCACCAATGCGGTCACGGCGCCGCAAAACACGCGGCGCCGCCATCCCGCCTGCTTACGGCGCCTTCGGGTTCTTCATCTGCTCGACCAGGGCGAGCGACTTGCTCACATGATCCTTCGGATGCAAGTGATCGGCTTCCGACGAAAGCACCGCGGCAATCTTGCCATCGCGCCCGATCACGAAGGTGGTGCGCTCGATGAAGCCGTGGTCGATGGTCACGCCGCGCTCGTCCTTGGCCTTGGGATCGGCGGCGGTGACCTTCAGGCCATACGACGCGGCGATCTTGCCGTCCGGATCGGAGGCGACCGGGAACTTGCCGGCGCAGTAGTTGGGATCGGCCGAAAACGTGTCGAGGCGCTGGATGCTGTCTGCGGACACGCCAATGATGGTGGCGCCGGCTGCTGCGAATTTCGCCGCTTCCGTGGCGAACTCATGCGCCTCGATATCGCAACCGCCCGTATAGGCCGACGGGTAGAAGTACACCACCACCGGGCCCGACTTCAGTGCATCCGCCAGCGAGAACGAAATGGTCTTGCCCGCCTGGCTGGCCTGGGCGGTGAACACAGCGGCCGTGTCGCCCTGGCTGCTGGCAGCCAGCGCCGGAACGGCGGCGGCGAAGGCGGTGATCGCCAGTGCACGCAAAAGGAAGTTGTTCATTGCAGTGGTAGCCCTTGTGGTGAATGTTTCAGGTGGATTCGGACCGAACGAGCCAGTGCGTAGGTGCCGCGCCAACGGGTGAAGGTTGCCGGCGATGCGTTGCGACCCAGCCGCGAAAGTCGGAATGGAAAGAACATTAGATATGCTCGTTAACTTATTTATTTATATATGTTTTTGAGATGCTGCGCGTCACGCAAAGAGCTCGTGTCGAGCCTACCCTCTTTCATCATTCGCTGATCCGCGCTGCCGGTTACCTCGGCCGCGCCATGCGGGCACCGCCCCGCCAGCGACCGTCCGCGGTCATCGCGGAGGGTATTCTAAATGCCCGTCCATCGAGCGGATCGACATGACACGCCAGCACGCGCTTCCCGTCATTCCCGCAAGCTTCTTCGGCATCGTCCTGGGCCTCGCCGGATTGGGCAATGCCTGGCGCACGGCCCACCGCGTGTGGTCGTTGCCGCCCGTGGTGGGCGAATCGCTGCTGCTACTGGCCACGCTGGTATGGCTGACCCTGGTGGCCTTCTATGTGGCCAAATGGATCTACGCCGGCCAGCACGCCCGCGCTGAGCTGAGCCATCCGGTGCAATGCTGCTTCGTCGGGCTCATCGGGGTCTCGGGCATGCTCGTTGCCGGCGCCCTGCTTCCCTATTCGCGCAGTGCGGCACTGGCCCTGTTCGTCGTTTGCGTCGTCTACACGGTGCTGTTCGCGGTATGGCGCACCGGCGCACTGTGGCAAGGCGGTCGCGAGGCCACGCACACCACGGCGGTGCTCTACCTGCCGACGGTGGCCGGCCCGTTCGTGACGGCCGCGGTCGCATCCGCACTCGGTTATGCCGACTGGGGCGAACTGGCCTTTGGTGCCGGCCTGTTTTCATGGCTGGCGATCGAGTCGGTGCTGATCCATCGGCTGTACACGACCGAGGCCCTGCCCTCGCCCATCCGCCCCACGCTGGGCATCCAGCTGGCGCCGCCGACGGTGGGCGCGATCGCCTATCTGGGCATCAGCAGCGGACCGCCCAATCTGTTCGTCCACGCATTGCTGGGGTACGGCCTGCTGCAGGCCCTGATTCTGATCCGCCTGCTGCCCTGGATACGCGCCCAGCCGTTCTCCGCGGGCTATTGGGGCTTTACGTTCGGCCTAAGCGCGCTGGCGGGCGCACCTGTGCGACTGATCGAACGCGGCGAAACCGGCCCGCTCGCCTTGCTGGCGCCTTATCTTTTCATCGGCGCCAACGTGATCATCCTGGCGATGGCGCTGGCAACCTTGAACCTGCTGGCGCGGGGAAAATTGCTGCCACCCGCGTCCCCACCCGTACAACCCGCACCCAGCGCGAGTTGAACCGCGCAGCTCCGCCGAGCCCTCTGCCCGGCGGAGCCCTTCGGTCGATCAGGCGAGATCGTAGCGGTCGAGGTTCATCACCTTGACCCATGCCGCCACGAAGTCGTTGAGGAATTTCTCCTTGCCGTCTTCGCTGGCATAGACCTCCGACAACGCCCGCAACTGGGCATGCGCGCCGAAGATCAGGTCGACCCGCGTTCCCGTCCAAGCCGTCTTGCCGGACTTGCTGTTGCGTGCCTCGAACACGTCGCCCGAACTCGACTTCCATTCCACGCCCATGTCCAGCAGGTTGCGGAAGAAGTCGTTGGTGAGCGTCTCAGGCTTGTCGGTGAAGACGCCGTGCGGCTCCTTGCCGCTGCGCACATTGAGCACGCGCAGGCCACCCACCAGCACCGTCATTTCCGGCGCCGTCAAGGTCAGCAACTGCGCCTTGTCGACCAGCAGGTGTTCGGCGGGGACGCTGAACTTGCGCTGGAGATAATTGCGGAAGCCGTCGGCGAGCGGTTCGAGCTTGCTCATCGACTCCACGTCGGTCTGCTCCTGCGAGGCGTCCGTGCGGCCCGGCGAGAACGGCACGGTGACTTTGTGGCCGGCGTTCTTGGCCGCCTGCTCGACGCCGGCGCCACCGGCCAACACGATCAGGTCGGCCATGGAAATCTTCTTGCCGCCGGATTGCGCCTTGTTGAAGTCGCCCTGGATGCCTTCCAGCACCTTCAGCACCTTGGCCAGCTCGGCCGGCTGATTGACCTCCCAGTCCCTCTGCGGCGCGAGGCGAATGCGCGCGCCGTTGGCGCCGCCGCGTTTGTCGCCGCCGCGGAACGTGGATGCCGATGCCCACGCGGTGGACACCAGTTGCGACACCGACAATCCCGAGGAGAGGATCTTCTGCTTGAGCCCGGCAAGATCGCCTTCTTCGACCAGCGGATGATCCACGGCGGGAACCGGGTCCTGCCAAAGCAGTTCTTCGGCCGGCACTTCGGGGCCCAGATAACGTGCGCGCGGACCCATGTCGCGATGGGTCAGCTTGAACCACGCACGGGCGAACGCATCGGCGAACTGATCGGGATTCTCCATGAAGCGCCGCGAGATTTTCTCGTAGGCCGGATCCATGCGCAGCGACAGGTCGGTGGTGAGCATCGACGGGCCAATGCGCCTGTCCTTGTCGTGTGCGTGCGGCACCGTGCCGGCGCCCGCGCCGCCCTTGGGCTGCCATTGGTTCGCGCCCGCGGGGCTCTTGGTGAGTTCCCATTCGAAGCCGAACAGGTTCCAGAAGAAGTTGTTGCTCCACTTGGTCGGCGTGCTGGTCCAGGTCACTTCCAGGCCGCTGGTGATGGTGTCCGCGCCCTTGCCCGAACCAAAGGTGTTGCGCCAGCCCAGGCCCAGGTTTTCGATGTCGGTGGCTTCGGGCTCAGGCCCGACGTTGTCAGCGGGGCCCGCACCGTGGGTCTTGCCGAAGGTGTGGCCGCCGGCAATCAGGGCAACGGTCTCTTCGTCGCTCATCGCCATGCGGCCGAAGGTGTCGCGGATATCGTGCGCGGCGGCGATGGGATCGGGATTGCCCTCCGGGCCTTCCGGATTCACGTAGATCAGGCCCATCTGCACGGCGCCCAGCGGGTTTTCCAGCGTGCGTCCGTCTTCGGTGCGGCTGGTTTCGCTGCCGTGCAATTCCGGCTCGGCCACCAGCACGCCTTCCTTCTCGTGACCCGGCGAACCCTTGCCGTAGCGGATGTCGCCGCCCAGCCAGGTTTTCTCGTTGCCCCAGTAGACGTCCTGGTCGGGTTCCCAGGTGTCTTCGCGGCCGCCGGCGAAACCGAAGGTCTTGAAGCCCATGGTCTCGAGTGCGACGTTGCCGGCCAGGATCATCAGGTCGGCCCAGGAAATCTTCTGGCCGTACTTCTGCTTGATCGGCCACAGCAGGCGACGGGCCTTGTCCAGGCTCACATTGTCGGGCCAGCTGTTGAGCGGCGCGAAACGTTGCTGGCCGCGCCCGCCGCCGCCACGTCCGTCGCCGATGCGATAGGTGCCGGCGCTATGCCATGCCATGCGGATGAACAACGGTCCGTAGTGGCCGAAGTCGGCCGGCCACCATTCCTGCGAATCGGTCATCAGTGCCGCCAGATCCTTTTTCACTGCCGGCAGGTCGAGGCTCTTGAATGCCTCGGCGTAATTGAAGCCCTGGTCCAGCGGATTGGACTTGCTGGAATGCTGGGCGAGCAGGTCCAGCCGCAACTGTTTGGGCCACCAGTCGCGGTTGGTGGTACCGCTGCCGGCGGCATGGTTGAACGGGCACTTTGCTTCGGTTGACATGCGCTCTCTCCTTGGGAGGACCAACCCACTACGCGTTCTGCAATGGCGTCAGGCGTCGATGCCGCATTCGAGAGGTGGACCGTTGCCGGTCACCCAAGGCGCATGATCCTGATCCGGTGGGGGTGCCGTGACGCGAGCCGGGCGGGCTTTGGCGCGCGTCGACATGCCCCGCAATGGCCGAGCGTACGCCGACGAGAGCGAAGGTTCCGTGTTTGCTTGAGGCTTAGGTTCGTCGTTCTGGCGAAGCGCGAAAGCCGAAGGCTAGGCTGGTCGTCCAAGGCGGCGTGCTGCGATTGATGCGATACCGCCAGGGTGCCGCCTACGACGCAAAGCTAGTCCCGTGGGACGCGGCGGGCGTTTCGATCGACTGCCGCCGACGCAAAGCTAGCCCCCTTTTTTGGGACGCTCGAGTCACTTTTCTCTTGCTGGCCCAAGAGATCCCACGGGACTAGCTTCGCGTCGAAAGTAACCCAAAGAAAATGGCCTAAAAAGCTCACACTGACTGCGGTATACGAGCCTGAAGGATTCGGAGCCCGGATCGTCACGATCTCCCAAATCGACGGTATGGCTATATCGCGAGTAAGGCGGTGCAGAAGACTTAAGGCGGAGGCTCGCTTCGCATCGCCTTTTGCGGTGCGCGCCACTTCTCCCTCTCCCCTCCGGGAGAGGGCCAGGATGAGGGGCGAATGTTCGCCGGAACGTATAAAAATCGCAGGCATTTAAATGGATGCCGCGCACGTTCAAAAAAACATAACAGTGCGGCGGCATTGCACCACCGCACTGCGATTGGTCTAACTTTAAGCCTTCTTGGCCGTCTTTCTGACCGCGCGCTTGACTGCCTTCTTCGGAGCCTTCTTGGCTGCTTTCGCACGCTTGGCCGGCGCCGTCGACGGTTTCGCCGAGCTGTCGATCAGCAGGTGCTGTTCCGTGACGCCGCGACGCTTGAGCGCCTTGACGAACCACAGCGGCTGGCGGCCGCGGCCGGTCCAGGTGACGGAGGGGTCGGAAGGATCGCGGTATTTGGGGGCGACCGAACCGGTCTTGCCCTTCGCCGTCTTCTTACCGCGGGAAGGATAGATGTCGTCCAGGCTCAGCCCGCTCTGGCGCAGCAACGCCTCGATCTTGTCCTTGACGGCCCGTACGTGCGCCGTGCGCGCCTCACGCATATGGGCGCTCGCGTTGGCAATAAGTGCCTCGAGTTCTTTCGGGGAGAGGTGCTTCAGATCAATCGCCATTGCGATACCTACGTGGTGGAATCAAGCCCAGTCTAGGACATTAACGGCGACAAGCCACACCTGTCATGTCTGAAAAGCCTTATTTTTGGCTTGTGCAGCATGCGAACGCGGCAAACGATACGATTGGCGACAACGCATGCGAGGCCCGGCCGGCTCGAGACGTTGCGATGCCATGCACGGATTCAAGGGAGACCCCGTGAAGATCGAAACGCTAGCCATCCTGCTTTTCGCCGCATGGTTCCTGTCGGAACTGGCCATCCTGCGTACCGCCAACGATCGAAGCGGCTCCAACGTCGACCGGCGATCCATGCAGCTATTGGCCTCCAGCAACCTGTTTATTCCATGGCTTTGCATTGCTCTCTATCTTTTTGGCATCGGCGCAAACGCTTTTCCGCCCGCGATCAAGATAATCGGCGTGGCAATCATGCTGCTCGGGTTCTGCATCCGTTGGGCCGGCATGTGGACCTTGCGCAAATTCTTTTCGGCGAACGTGGCGGTGCAAAGCGACCATCGCCTGGTCATCCAGGGCCCTTATCGATTCGTGCGCCATCCGGGCTATTTCGGCGGATGGCTGGCCTTCGTGGGCCTGGGCCTCGCGCTGGGCGACTGGCTCGCGCTGGTGTTATTGACCCTATTGACGATACCGGCCTTTCTTTATCGCATCGACGTCGAGGAAAACATGCTTCGACAAGCCTTCCCCGATTATTCGTCCTATGCCTTGAAGGTAAAGCGGTTCGTGCCGTTTATTTGGTGATGCGGCGCTTCGCCACCTCGGATGCGCTGAGCGTTCCCTGCTGACCGCCAAAATGGCCGACTACATAATTGGATAATGCCGCGATCTCCGCATCGGAATACGCGCGACCAAACGAAGGCATGAAAATACGCTGGCCGCTCACGTCCAATTGCGTGCCATGCAGGATCACCTGGGTCAGGTTCGTCGCGTGCGGATCGCGCACGGATCGCAAGCCGGTGAGCGCGGCGTAGTCCGTCTGACGTCCCTGCCCGCTATCCAGATGGCAGCCCGCACAAGCACCGACGAACAATTGCTCGCCAAGACTGGCGCTGGTCGGCAATGCGGTGGCGGCCAGCGGAGCGTGCTCGGGCACGCCACCCTGCTGCGGCTTCACCTCCCGCAAGTACGCAACCAGCGCAGTGAGATCCGATGGCGTGAGGTATTGCAGGCTGTATTCCACCACTTCGCCCATCGGACCGGACGCGGTGCCGCGACCGGCAGCGTGGCCCTTGGAGAAATAATCGATCAGCTCCTGATCGCTCCACGCACCGATGCCGTGCTCCTTGTCGGACGTGATGTTATAGGCCTTCCAGCCTTCCAACTCGGCGCCGGCCAGCGCTTCGCCGTGCTTCATCGCAAACGCGGCATTCCTCGGCGTATGGCATTCGCCGCAATGGCCCAGCGCCGTGGCCAGGTAGGCGCCGCGATTCCACGCTTCCGATTTGCCGGGCACGGGCTGGAAGCGCTCTTTCTTCAGGAACACCGCATTCCACAGGCTGATCGCCCAGCGCTGATTGAACGGAAACGACAGATCGTTCGCCGGCGCCGGTGCGTGCACGACTGGCAAGCTGAACAGATACGCCTTGATCGCCAGGATGTCATCGCGACTCAGCGCGGTGTACGAGGCGTACGGAAAAGCCGGATACAACGGACGCCCATCCTTGTCGACGCCGGCATGCAGCGCGCGCACGAAATCGTCGTCGCTCCAGCCGCCGATGCCGGTTTCCTTATCCGCGGTGATGTTGGATGAGTAGATCGTTCCGAACGGAAGCTTGAACGGCACCCCGCCCGCATACGCCGCACCGCCGGGCACGGTGTGGCAGGCGGCGCAGTCGGCCGCGCGCGTGAGGTATTCGCCACGCGCCATTTGCGCAGTGAGGTCGGGCGGTGTGCCCGCCCCGGCCGGCTGTGCAAGCGATTCGTCGCCGCTGTGCGTCACGGTCAACAATGCGTAGCCGGTGAACACGACGGCCACCAGCACCACGATGCCGACGACCACGGCAATGGCACGTCCGATTCTCATGTCGGCGTCCTCACGATGGCGGCGAGCGCGTCCGATGCGGCAGAAGGATCCGGAGTGGTTGCCGACAGCACTGCGTCCAGCGCGTGCTTGTCCTGCACCAGTGCCGACGTATCGATGGGCAGCGTCCTCAGGCGCACGCCGGTGGCGGCGAAGATGGCATTGGCCAGGCTCGGCATGGCCATCACGGTGCCGGTTTCGCCGATACCGCCCGGCGTTTCGGTACTGGGCACGAGGTAGACCTCGGTGGGCGGCGTCTGGTTCATGCGCAGCACGCGGTAATCGTTGAAGTTGCGCTGCTCGACCGCGCCATGCTTCAACGTGATGCCGCTATACAGCGCCGCGCTCCAGCCGTAGACGAGTCCGCCCTGGATCTGCGCTTCCACGGTGTTGGGATTGATCACGGTGCCGCAGTCCACCGCCGCCACCGCCCGCCGCATGATCACTTCGCCTTGCGGCGACACTTCCACTTCCATCACCACGCAAAGAAAGCTGCCGAACGGTGCCGCCAGCGCGATGCCGCGGCCGTGCCGCGGAGGCAGGCTGCCGCTTCCCCATCCCGACTTCTGTATGGCCAGGTCCAACACGCCCCGTGCGCGCGGGTTGTCACTGACCAGGTCGCGGCGATAGGCGGCGGGGTCCTTGCCGGCGGCGTGGGCGAGTTCGTCGATGAAGCTTTCCACCACGAACACGTTGTGCGTCGGCCCCACGCCGCGCCACCAGCCCACATGCAAACCGGTGGGCATGTCGTGCCGCACCCAGTCCACGCGTAGATTGGGGATCGCGTAAGGCAACTCGGCGGCACATTCGACCAGATCCGGATCGAGGCCGTTCTTGCCCATCGCGCCGGGCGCGAACGTCGCCATCACCGACGCGCCGGTGGTGCGGTCGGTCCATGCCTGCGGCCGCCCCTGATCGTCGAGGGTGGCCGAAATGCGATCGTAGTAGGCAGCGCGATAGCGGTCCTGCGCGATGTCTTCTTCGCGCGTCCAGATGACCTTGACGGGGTAGGCCACCTGCTTGGCAATCGCCACTGCCTGCTCGACGGAGTCCTCGAACAGCCGCCGCCCGAAGCCGCCGCCCATGTACTGGTTGTGCACCTGGATGCTTTCCGCTGGCAGCCCGGTGACCTTCATGGCCACGTCGACACAGCGCGCAGGTACCTGCGTACCCACCCATATCTCGCACGCATCCGGGCGCACGTGGACGGTGGTGTTGAGCGGCTCCATGGTGGCGTGCGCGAGCATCGGCAACTGATAGGTGGCCGAGATCAGCTTGCCCTTCACGTTGCCCACCTGCCCCACTTCGCGGCCAAGGATCGGCGTGCCATGTTCGGAGGCGTCGGCCAGATCCTTGAACAGTTGCTCGGTGGTGAAGGCGCCGTTCGCGCCCGGATCCCAATGGATGTCCAGCGCCTCCAGACCCTTCTTGGCCGCCCAGAAATGCTCGCCGATCACGGCGACGGCATTGTCCAGCTTCACCACGTCGATCACGCCGGGAATCGCGCGAGCGCGCGTCTCGTCCACCGAGACCAGCTTGCCGCCGAAGGTGGGGCTGGCCTGCACGGTGGCGACCTTCATGCCGGCCACGCGGATGTCCATGCCGAACGCCAGCGTGCCATCGACCTTGCCTGGCGTGTCGACCCGACGCAGCGATTTGCCAATCAGCTGGAATTGCTTGGGATCCTTCAGCGGCGCCTTGGCGGGAGGCGTCAACTGCCCGGCCGCGTCGGCCAGCTCGCCATAGCTCAGGGTGCGCCCACTGGGGGTATGCGTAACCACACCGTGCGCGGTGGTGCATTGGCCGGGGTCCACCTTCCAGCGTTGCGCGGCGGCCGCCACCAACATGGAGCGTGCTGCGGCACCGGCATCGCGCAAGGTGGTCCAGCAAAAGCGAATGGTGGTGGAGCCGCCCGTCGCCTGGTCGCCCAGCAGGGGGTTGGTGTAGAGCTTGCGGTTGGGCGGCGCATGCTCGACCGCGATCTGATCGAGCCCCACGTCCAATTCTTCGGCCAGCAGCGTGGCCTGGCCGGTATAGGCGCCCTGCCCCATTTCAATGCTCGGCATCACCAGTTGCACGCTGCCGTCCCGGTTTACCCGCACGAAAGCGTTGGGCGCAAACTGCGGATGATCGGCATCGAGGCGTGCGTGCTCGGGAAATCCCCAGACATGTCGTGCCCCACCAAGCGATATGAACGCCACCACCAGGCCGCCGCGCTTGAGCCATTCGCGCCGCTGCGGGTCTTGCAGTCCGGGCTCTTCCTGCGCGCGATCAACACGAAGCGTCATGGCGAAGTCTCGACAGTCAGGCGGGAATGGAATCGAACGATGCTCAGGCGATGGTTTGCGGAAGCGTGATCTGGCCGGTGGCGGCCTGCTTGATGGCCGCGCGAATACGCACATAGGTGCCGCAGCGGCAGAGGTTGCCCGACATCGCGCTGTCGATGTCCGCATCCGTGGGCGACGGCTTCTGCGCCAACAGCGCGGTCGCGGCCATGATCTGGCCGGTCTGGCAGTAGCCGCATTGCGCCACCTCGATACCGAGCCACGCCTTCTGCACACGCTGGCCGAGGTCGGTGCCGCCGACGCCTTCGATGGTGGTGATTTTCTTGCCCACCGCGCCGGCCACCGGCAGCACGCACGAGCGCACCGCCTGCTCGTCCAGATGCACCGTGCACGCGCCGCATTGGGCAATGCCGCAGCCGAACTTGGTGCCATTCATGCCGAGCACGTCGCGCAACACCCATAGCAGCGGCATGTCGTCGGGGACGTCGACCTGCGAATCCTGACCATTGATGGAAAGAACGATCATCGAAGACCCCTTGCAAGGCTCGCACACGGTGGCGACTGGCTGCCGGCAATGCCCTCGGCGCCGGCCGCAGCCGGCACCAGGAGTGAAACGGGATGATCTTCCTACGCTGAAAAGAAAGGACAGGTGAAGACCGATCGCCCGTCTTGACGCAGCGTCCACGCGATTCGTTGCTGACTTCCGCCATGAACGTGACGCAGGAATTCGAACCCTTGTACCGCGCCGCCCGGGCATTGGACTGGCGTGGCGGCAGCAGCCCGGCGGCGCTGATCACCATCACGCGCACGCGCGGCTCGACCTTTCGACGAGCCGGGGCGAGCATGCTGGTGATGCGTACCGGAACGCTGGTGTGCGAACTGTCGGGCGGCTGCCCCCAGCGCGATATCGTGCTGCGTGCGCAACGGGCGATGGAGCAAGGTCAGCCGGCCCTGGTCGGCTATGGTCGCGAAAGCAATTTCGACGTGATGCTGGAGACCGGCTGCGGCGGCGAACTGGAAGTGCTGATCGAACCCTGGCAGCAGCCGGACGACCTGCTCTTTCTCGATGCCATTGCACAGCTGCGCGAACGGCGGCAATCCGGCGCAATGGCCTCGGTCTTTGCCAGCAATGGCGATGCGCTGTCGGGTCGCCCGCAGCGACTGGTGCAGGGCGAGCAGACGCTGTGGTCCAACATCGGCCAGCCAGCGCTGGGCGAACGCGTCCTGGCGGAGCTTGCCGTCTCGACCATCGACGGCGGCGCGGCCGTCGCCCGCCCCGTGGAGAGCAGCGGCAGGCACTACGACATCCTGTTGGAATCGCTGCGACCGCCGCTCGCCCTGGTGGTGATCGGCGACGGCGCCGATGCCACCGCACTGGCCCGGCTGTCTCGCCAGCTCGGCTGGCACACGACGGTGGTCAGCCAGCGCGAGCCTCGGCAAGCGCTCGACGGCGCACATCAGCTCACTGCATCGCCGCGCTCACTGTCTGGCCAGGTGAGGCTCGACAGCATGACCGCGGTGGTGGTCATGACCCATCGACTGGAACACGATCTGGCGTATCTGGGTGAGCTGCTCGACACGCCCGTGCCCTACCTCGGCTGCATCGGCTCGCGCCAGCGCGCCGAGCAGATACGCGCCGCCCTGCCACGCCCCGATCCTCGCCTGCGCGCGCCCGCCGGACTGGACGTCGGCTCGGAAACGCCCGAGGAGATCGCGTTGGCGATCGCCGCGGAAATCCTGGCGACACGCAACGGCCGCAGCGGCGGATCGCTGGTGCATTCGCAGGTCTCCATCCACCCATGAGCCGCCATGACCTGCAGATCGGCGCCATCATTCTCGCGGCCGGCAGTGCCAGCCGCTACGGCGCGCTCAAGCAGGTGATCGCCATCGATGGCGAACCGATGGTGCGGCGGATCGCGCGCAACGCCCTGGCCGCGCGGTTGCAGCCGGTGATCGTGGTGGTTGGCGCGCAAGGCGACCGGGTGATCGACTGCCTCAACAACCTGGACGTGGTGGCTGTCGAAAACGTCGAATGGGCGAGCGGCATGGGCAGCTCGTTGTCCGAAGGGGTCAAGGCGCTGATGGCGCAGGCATCGACACTGCAGGCCCTGATGGTGCTGCTGGCGGACCAGCCGGCGATCCGCCTCGACGATCTGGAAAACATGCTGACCGCGCATGCCCAGGCACCCCAGCGCATCCTTGCCTGTGGGCACGAGGGCGCGCTCAGCCCGCCGTGCATTTTCCCCATGACCTATGCCGAAGAACTCAGCGCCCTGCAGGGTCCGCAAGGCGCGCGCTCGCTGCTGGAAAAACATGCGGCGCAGGTCGATGCCTTCGATCTGCCCGCCGCGCTCGCGGATATCGACGAGCCCGACGATTACACCGCCTGGGAAACCGCCCAGAACCGCTCGAGGGCGGACGAGATCTAGTCCTCGATTTCCTGGACCGGCGCCCCCATCTTGCGGACATCGCCACTCGTCCACCGCGCCGTTCCGTGACCCAGTTTTCGCTGTTCCCCCAAGGCCCGCTGGTACTGCTGGACGACTTCAGCGGGCGGATGGTCTACCAGGACAACGTCATCGCGCCGGACGAGGCCGCGGCCTGGCATGCGCACCTGCTCGACAGCCCGATCTGGCGGCAGCAGCGCCGCGTGATGTACGAACGCGAACTGGACGTGCCGCGCCTGACCGCGCATTTCGCCGCCGACGATCCCGGGCTGCCATGGCCGCTCGGCGAGGCGCTCGCGCAGGCATGCGCGGCGACGGGTGCGTCGTTCAACAGCATCGGGCTGAACCTCTATCGCGACGAGCACGATAGCGTCGCCATGCACAACGACCGCCTGGGCGACCTGGTCGACGGATGTCCGATCGCCTTGATCTCACTGGGCGAGACGCGCCGCATGCACATCCGCAGCAAGAAGCATCTCGCGCCCCGACGCCTGGACCTGGATCTGGCGCCGGGCAGCCTGTTGCTGATGAGCTGGGAAACGCAGACACACTACGACCACGGCATTCCCAAGCAGACGCATCCGCTGGGGCCGCGCATCAGCCTCGCCTTCAGGACGCGCAAGCCGGCCTGAGCATGCGCGCCTGAACGGGCGACACGATGCTCACGCCCGCGCGACGCGGCGTAGAACTCCGGCGCGACAGCCTCGTCACACATCTGACCAGGAGGCCGCGAGCATGAGCGCCGACAAGAAGCAAAAACACACACCGCAGCAGCCACCCGGCACCTCCGGCTATCCCGAACCGCAGCCTACGCCGTCCAAGGGCGGGACGATGCCGAACGAACACACGCCGCACGAGCCGCAGAACAATCCGGAGCAGAAGCCCAAGTCGTCCTGATGCCGATCAGGCCGCCAGGCTCTTGATCACTGCATCGACAAAGGCAGGGATGTCGTCCGGCTTGCGACTGGTGATGAGCTGGCCATCCGTGACGACTTCGCGGTCTTCCCAGGTAGCGCCGGCGTTCTCCAGATCCAGGCGCAGCGAAGGCCATGACGTCACCGTGTGCCCTTTCACCAGCCCCGCATTGATCAGAGTCCAGGGCCCGTGGCAGATCGCGGCGATAGGCTTGCCCGCATCGCCGAAGGCCTTGACGAAATCCACCGCCTTCTGCAGCTGCCGCAGGTTGTCCGGATTCATCACGCCGCCGGGCAGCACCAGCGCATCGAAGCTTTCGGCCTTCGCCTGATCCAGCGACTGGTCGACCGCGACCTTCCTGCCCCAGTCCTTCTTGTGCCAGCCGGTGATCTCCTGCTTGCCATCCGGTGCGATCACCGTGACCTGGGCGCCGGCTTCCTCCAGCAGTCGCTTGGGCTCCATCAGCTCCGATTGCTCGAAGCCGTCGGTGGCGAGCAGCGCAACTTTGCGGCCTTTGAGTTTGCTCTGGGTCATCACGTTCCCTCTCGTCAAGGTGAGTGCGCGATGCTGCAGAACGCCTCATACGACACGCGTCGGTTTTGCGTTTCGATCGCGTGACGAGCCAGCGGCGAGTCAGTCAGCCGTGCAGCGATCAGGCCGAACGCCGTGGCGCGCGCTTGCGCGTCGATGTCTTCTTCGTCGCCTTGGCGGTGGCGCGCTTGCTGGCCGTGCCGCCGCCCTTGGGCTTGGCGCGCGACGCGGCCTTCTTGGCGGGCGTGCGCTTCTTGCTCGCCAGGCTCTTCTGCAACAGCGACATGAAATCGACCACGTTGGTGCTGGCGTTCTCCGCCATCTCCGACTCGTCCTCCACCAGCGGCGTCACCACGCCTTTGGACTTCATGCGCTTCTCGATCACCTTGTGCAGGCGATTGCGGAATTCGTCGCGGTAATCGCCCGGCTTCCACTGGTCGGACATGGAATCGACCAGTTGCTCGGCCATCTGCATTTCCTTGGCGGTAATGCGGTAACTGGCCGTCTTGCCGGCGGGCAATGCGTAGTCCCCGACGTCCACCAGCTCCTGCGGGTAGCGCAGCAATACCAGCAGCAGGCTGTCCTCCTTGGGAATCACGGCCGAAAGATATTCGCGGGTGCGGATGACCACCCGGGCGATGCCGATCTTGCCGGTGCGCCGCAGCGTCTCGCGCAACAGCACGTAGCCCTTTTCGGCCTTCTTTCCCGGCACCAGCACGTACGGCTTTTCGTAGTACTCCGGCCCGATGGAGGCCGCGTCGACGAAAGCCTCCACCTCCACCGCCTCACGCCCTTCCGGCGAGGCAGACTTGAGGTCTTCCGGCCGCAGCACCACGTAGCTGCCCTTCTTGTACTCGTACGCCTTGACGATGTCCTTCCACGGCACTTCCTCGCCGGTATCGGCGTTGACGCGCTCGTAGCGGATGGGCGTATTGCTGCGGCTGTCGAGCATGCGGAAATGCAGGTCCACGCGCCGCTCGGCCGGCATCACCGATACCGGCACGTTCAACAGGCCGAACGACAGCGTGCCGTTCCAGATCGGGCGAGCCATGGCCGGACTCCTCATGAGGCGAATCGTGAGCAAAAGCCCTGCGGCGTGATTCCGCGGTGAGCCATGCGTGAAATCGCCGGAGAGTCGCCGGTTTCGTTTCAGCTAGCCGCGTTCGGCGGCGCCCTCGTTGATCGCGGCCAGCATCTCGCGACCCAGCTCCACCATGGTGAACGGCTTGCTGATCAGACGCACGCCCGCGTCGAGGATGCCGTTGTGGACGATGGCATTGCGGGTATAGCCGGTCATGTAGACCACGATGAGTTCCGGATAAAGCTCCTTGGCACGCGTGGCCAACTGGCGCCCGTTCATGCCGGGCATCACCACGTCGGTCAGCAGCACGCTCACATCGGGATGCGCTTCCAGTTCGCGCAGGGCGGCTTCCGCAACCGCCGCTTCCACCGCCTCGTAGCCGATCTCACGCAGTGCATTGACCACGAACAGGCGAACGTCCTGGTCGTCCTCCACCACCAGCACCTTGCGATGCGCGTGGATCGCCTCCTCGCCGTGGATGTCGACGCCTTCGTCCAGCGCCTCGGAGAAATCGCGCGGCAGATAGAGCTTCACCGTGGTGCCGACGCCGAGTTCGCTGTAGATCTTGATGTGTCCGTGCGATTGCTTGACGAAGCCATGCACCTGGCTGAGTCCCAGGCCGGTACCCTTGCCCAGCTCCTTGGTGGTGAAGAACGGATCGAAGGCCTTCTGCATCACCTCGGCCGACATGCCGCCGCCGGTGTCGGTGACGGCCACCATCACGTACTGGCCCGCGGTGACTTCCAGGTGCTGCTGCGCGTAGGAGCGATCGAGCACCGTGTTGGCGGTTTCAATGGTCAGCTTGCCGGCGCCACCCATGGCATCGCGACTGTTCACCGCCAAATTGACGATGGCGCTTTCCAGCTGTGCGCGATCCACGAAAGCGGGCCACAGGCCGCCCGTCTGGATCGTCTCGATCTTGATGTTTTCGCCCAGCGAGCGGCGCAGCAAGGCCGACATGTCGCGAATGCAGCGGTTGATGTCGGTGGGTTTGGGTTGCAGTGCCTGCTGGCGTGCGAAGGCCAGCAGTTGCTTGGTGAGTTCGGCCGCCATCATGGCGCCGTTCAAGGCGTTGTTGGCCGGGCCCTGCACGCGCGGATCGTCGCCGGGAAGCCGTCGCAGCAGCAATTCCAGGTTGCCGATGATGATGGCGAGCATATTGTTGAAGTCGTGCGCGACGCCGCCGGTCAACTGGCCGATCGCCTCCATCTTCTGCGCCTGCCGCAGCTGGGCTTCGACGTCTTCGCGCTGCTCGATTTCGTGCTCCAGCGCCTGCACCGAACGGGCCAGCGCGCCGGCATGCTGCTGTCCTTCGCGTATCACCATATAGGCAAGCGCAGCGGCCAGGCCGATGGCGAGCACGATGGCGATCATCAGCAGCAAGCGCTGCGTATCCATCGACGCACTACGCCGGCGCAGCATGTCCTGCTCGCCCTGGTCCATGCCCATCACGACGCTGCGGATCTGCACCATCAGCTGCCGGCCCGCATCGCCCTCGACCAGCTCCTGCGCTGCATCGACCTGTCCGTTGTCGCGCAACTGCACGGTGCGGCCAAGTTCGTCCATCTTCGCGGCAATGAGCTCGAACAACTGCGCCTGTTGTCCGGCCCGCTCGGGACTGAGCGTCACCATGCTGCGCAGCTTGCCTTCACGCACGGGAAGCTGCGTCTTGGCTTCCAGGAACGGCGTGAGGTAGGAGCGATCGCCGGTGAGCAGATAGCCGCGCTGGCCGGTCTCGGCATCCTGCACCAGACTGAAAAGCTCCCACGTGCTCTGTTGCATCTCCAGCGAATGCTGCACCCAATGTTCGGCGCGAAAACTCGACGCCACGGCGAACACGATCAACACGCAGGCGACGCCGAGCAGCATGAAGCCGCCGACGATGCCTCGCCTCATGCGCGAGCGAAGACCCACCGATTCCATCCAACCCCCTGATTGCACCATCGTCCGGCCGCACGACGTGGGTGAGCGGCGCGCTTTTCAGCGGCAGCCTCACTTTTTCGTAACGCGATTTGGCTGATTTTCAACAGTCCGCCGACGCTGTCAATCCCGCCTTTTTGCCGTGCCCGCGCCTGAATTTCCTGCATACGATTTCTTGATACGGTCATCACCTCCGCTGCCGCTACCATGCCTTCATGCGCCACGGTGGCGCCGGCTGGGGGAAGCTGAATGCGTTTGATGGCCACGCGGGAACGAAGCACCACCTCGCTCGACGAGCGGCCCGCCTTCGACGAGGCCATGGCGATCTATCTTCGTAAAGTGGCCGATTGCCGGCGCCGACGCCTGGGCGCGGACTTGCTGCTGGTGCTGGCCTGCGTGTTGCTGGCCAGCAGCGCACTGGCTCCGCCACCGTTACGCCTTGCGCTTTGGCCGGCGGCGTTTGGCGTGGCATGGGCGGGCGTACACTTGGGCGAGCGAGCCGCGCGTGCTCGTGCCCGCCTTCGCTGGTGAGCTGAGCCTATCGTTTGGATACGCCGTCAAACGAGTGCGCCAGCGCACCGGACTTCATCTCCGTCACCACTATGGGTGACTGCAGGCAAGCCATGAATGTTTCGCCGTCGAGCTTCAGCAACGCCATTCCAGGCTGGATGGGCGAAGCTTTCGGCCGCCCCTCGGCCACCGAAGCCATGCAATGGCTGCTGGCCACCATTGGCCAACAAGTAGGTGCCGAGGCATGCCTGGTGGTGCGCATCAATGGCGCCGGCACGCACGGCTCGGTCTCCTCGTTCTACGGTCAATCGCTGCAGACGCTGCCACGCGATCCGCACCCGCTGGGTGGCAGCGCGTTTGAACGCGCGCTGGCCGCGACGGCGCCGTTCGCGCTGGAAGCGAGCACTTTGGGAAGCGACACCTGGCTGGGCAACCGCGGCATCACCGGCGGCGCCATGGTGCCCTTGCAACAGGGTCCGATGAAATTCGGTTCGCTCGGCGTCTATTTCATGCACGACGCCGATGTCAACGAAACGCTGGGCTTGTTGGCCGAACTCAGCATGCTGATATGGCCGCTGCTGTGCTGGCAGATGCTGGGTGCGGAGATCAATGCGGGCGACAGCCAGCAGGCCGCCATGGCTTCGGTACATCGCGCCAACAACATCCTCAGCAATATCGTGCTGCTGACGGATCTCGCACTGGATTCGCCTTGCGGCCGCGACGACGAACGCCTGCGCTCGGTGCTTCAGCGCATTGCCGGCGAAAGCGTGCGCTGCGCCGACGTGCTGCGGGAAATCAGTCCCGGCTAAGCACCCGGCCCGGACAGGGAAGCGGCGCCCTGCCGAGCGCCGCTCTCCCTGAGGAGCCTTACGGTTTAGTGCTTGTCGGCGTCACGCTGACGATCGTGCTCCTTGCCGATCTCCTTCTGCACCTTGCCGGCGTTCTTTTCGATATTGCCGGCCGCTTCCTTCACTGGATTGTTGGTGACCTTGCCTACGCCTTCCTTGATGGCGCCCTTGACTTCGTGCTTGGTGCCTTCGACGCGATTCTTATCCATAGCATTCTCCTGAGCCGCCACATTGCGACGGGATCAGTTTTAGGAATTGCGCAGTGCCCGCCCTGTGAAATTAAAAGAAAGCACGCTGTTGTCGCGCGCGCTTATTCAGCGGCGCAGCCAAGTTGTTAGGACAATGCCAAAGGAGCATGCGCAGCGCGTGCGCATTCATTGGCGAGTCGGCGGCATGCTCAAGCGAGCATGCCGCGCACCTTGCTGAGCAGCTGCTCGATCTCAAAGGGCTTGATAAGGATGTCCATGCCTTCGTCGAGCAGTTCGTTGTTGGTCAAGGCGCTCTCGGCATAGCCGGTCATGAACAGGATCGGCAGCGCCGGTCGCCACGCGCGTGCCGCTTCCGCCAGCTGCCGGCCGTTCATGCCCGGCAGGCCCACATCGGTCAGCAGCAGGTGGATGGCGCTGTCGCCGCGCAGGACGCGCAACGCCGCGTCCACGTCCTCGGCCTCGGTGCATTGATAGCCCGCGTCGGAGAGCAGCTCCCGCGCCAGTGCGCGCAACGAGGTGTTGTCCTCGACGATAAGAATGCTTTCGCCCTGCCCCTGTGCCCAGTCGATGTCGACGTCGGCCTCTTCTTCCACCTGCAATTGTCCGCGTGGCAGGGTGAGCCGCACTTCCGTGCCCACGCCCTGCTGGCTGCAGATGGCCACGCGTCCGCCCGATTGCCGCGAGAAGCCGTAGATCATCGACAGGCCCAGGCCCGTGCCCTTGCCGATCGGCTTGGTCGAAAAGAACGGTTCGAACACGCGCTCGAGCACTTCGGGCTCGATGCCCGTGCCGTTGTCGATCACGGCGACCTGCACGTAGTCGCCGTCAGGCAGTTCCTTGTCGCCGTGCAGCGTCGTGGCGGCGGTCAGCACGCGAATCTCGCCACCGCTGGGCATCGCATCGCGTGCGTTGATGACCAGGTTGATGATGGCGTTTTCCAGCTGGTTCGCATCGACCTTGGCGACGCCGGTGCCGTCCATCAGGTCGAAGCGCAATTCGATGTGCTCGCCGATGGTCCGGTGCAGCAAGTCGCCAAGCGAACGCACCAGCTGATTGATGTCGACCGGCTTGGGGTCGAGCGGCTGTTGCCGCGCAAAGGCCAGCAGGCGATGCGTGAGCGACACCGCGCGGCGCGCCGAACCGAGCGCCATGTCGGCGAAACGTTGCACCCCTTCCACGCGCCCTTCGGCCACGTGGCGGCTCATCAGGTCGATGCCGGTGATGATGGTGGTGAGCAGGTTGTTGAAGTCGTGCGCGATGCCGCCGGTGAGCTTGCCCAGCGCATCCATCTTCAGCGCCTGGTGCAGTTGCGACTCGGTGCGTTCGCGCTCGGCGATTTCCAGCGCAAGCTGGGTATTGACCGATTCCAGCGCCGCCACGTGGCGTTGCTCGCGCCGCCACTGCTCGGTGACGTCCTCGACGAAGACCAGGCCGAGGTCCGGAGCCCGATACGGCGCGATGCGCCACTCGATCCGGCGCACCACCTCTCGCAGCCGCATGGAAAAGGTGCCGCGCCAGCGCTTGCGCTCCGCCAGATGGCCGCGCAACTGATCCAGCGTGTCGTCCTGCCCCGGCTCGAATGCGGCCGGCAGCTTGCCCGGGTCGACCGCGCCATCGAGCAGGCGCACGAACGCGTCGTTCGCCTCATGGATGACGAAGCCCGAGTCCATCACGGCGATGGGCGCGATGGCGCTGGTGAAGATTTCACGGAAGCGCGCCTCGCTTTCCAGCAAGGCATCTTCCGCGCTGCGCACGCGCAGCAGGGTGCGCAGCGTCGCCAACAGCACGTCCGGGTCCACCGGATGGATGAGATAGGCATCGGCGCCCGCATCCAGTCCGGTGATCAGATCGCCGGTCTCGATCGACGCGGCCGAGACATGGATCACCGGCAGCAGGCGCGTACCGGGCTGGCTGCGCAGCTGGCGCACGATGTCGAAACCGCTCATGTCGGGCAGGTTCACGTCGAGCACCAGGGCGGCGAACGCATGCTGCTGCAACAACATCAAGCCTTCCGAGCCGGTGCCCGCCTCGATCACCGGATAGCCGTGGCGCTCCAGCACGCGTCGTATCGAATAACGGGTCGCCGCGTTGTCGTCGACGATCAGCAGCGGACTATGGCGTGGCATCGATGGCGCCCTCCGGAAGCTTGAGCGGGAGAACCACGAAGAACACCGAGCCTTCGCCCGGCGTACTGTCCATGCCGACGTGGCCGCCCAGCAATTCCGCATAGCGCTTGCACAGCGCCAGCCCCAGGCCGGTACCGCGCAGGCGTTTCTGCAGGGGCGAGTCCAGCTGGCTGAAATCCTTGAACAGGTCCTGCCGCAGATCGGCCGGAATGCCGATGCCGGTATCGCGCACGGCAAAGCATACGGTGCCGTCGTCCTGCAGATGCGCCGATACCTTCACGGTGCCGCGCGGGGTGAACTTCAGCGCATTGGAAATGTAGTTGCGCAGGATCTGCGAGAGCTTGCGATCATCGGTATACAGCTTGGGCATGCCTTCGGGATCTTCGAAGATCAGGTCGGCCTCGGTCATTTCGGTGATCGGACGGAAGGTGCCACGCAAGGCGGCGAACAAATCCATCATGTCGAACCAGGCCGGCGAAATGGTGATGCGGCCGGCCTCGATCTTGGCCAGGTCGAGCAGATCGTCCACCATCTCGCTCAGCTCGCGCGCCGCCACCGAAATGTAGTTGACCTGGCGATGCTGCTCAGGCGTAAGGGGCCCATCCATTTCATCGGTGAGCAGCCGCGCGATGCTCAGCACGGAGCCCAGTGGCGTGCGAAATTCATGGCTCATGTAGGAAAGGAAGCGGCTCTTCAGCTCCGAGGCCTCGCGCAGTTGCTCGGCCTGCTTGTCCAGCTCCGCATAGAGCGCCACCACGCCCTGATTGGTTTCGTCCAGTTCGGCGCGCAGCGCCTGGGCCTCGCCGCGCAGGCGTGCCAGTTCGTCCTGCAGGGTGGACCCGGGCTCGTTGGATTCAGACATGCGTGCGCTCCAGGGCGACGACCATCACGGTGGCATCGTCGCGATTTCGGTTGAAGTCGCGATGCAGCACCGCCGCGATGACCGCCGGGTGACGATGCAGCAGCCCCGGATAGTCCGCCATGCGCCAGCGGGACTGCAGCCCATCGGAATGCATGATCAGCAGCTTGCCGATGATATCGCCGAAATCGAAGGTCTGGGCATGCCTGAATTGTGCGCCCACGATGCCCGGATGAGAGGCCAGGCCTCGCGTGACCTCGGCGCTGACGACGCAGGCCGAGATGTTGCCGATGCCGGCGAAGCGCAACGAGCCCTGCGCGGTGTCCACCCGGGCGACCGCTGCGGCGCCGCCGCGCGTGCCCATCATCGAGCGGTGCATCTCGTCCATCATCACGGCCGGTTCCGCCTGCGGATGGTCGGCAAAGGCCTTGACGGCCGCAGCCGCAGCCACCGATGCCGCCTCGCCGTGACCCAGCCCATCCACCATCATCATGGTCCAGACCGTGTCCTTGACGGCCAGCGCCCAGCTGTCGCCGCAGAAGTGTTCGCCATGCAGCGCGGTCTGGCTCACGCCGAAGCGGATATCCTCGTCGGCCTGCTGGCGCGGGAACAGTCGTGCCAGCACCACCGAGCCGCGTTGATCCGAATAGACGTCCATCAGCTGCGATTGCCGAACCACCGCGCCCAGGCCGATGCCTTGCGTGCCGCCGGTCGAGAACCCGTCCTGCAGACAGGCGGCGAGATGAAATCCCGGCCCGCGGTCGACCGCAACAATCTCGACCCCGCGCACGCTGCGTCCTGGAATCTCCCGCAGGTGAAGGATGCCGCCCTGGCCATGCTTGATGACGTTGGTGGCCAGTTCGGTGGCCACCAGCGCCACGCGGCCGCCGTCCGAGGCTTCGAAACCCGTGTCCGTAGCGAGCTGCTGGGCCCAGCGGCGGGCCTGGCCCACTTGCGTGACCTCGTCGAGGGTGATGCTGAGCGCCGGCGAACCAGCCAGCGTCAGTTCCATTTGGTGATGGTGACGCGCGTACCCTGCCCGGGCGCGCTTTGGATATCGAACTGGTCGACCAATCGCTTGGCGCCCGCCAGCCCCAGGCCGAGGCCGTTGCCGGAGGTCCAGCCGTCCGTCATGGCCTGCTTGATATCGGGGATGCCCGGGCCGTTGTCGCGAAAAACCAGCTGCACGCCTTTGCGTGCGCCCTCCTCCACGATGGCCCAGTCCATGTCGCCGCCACCGCCGTAGATCACGGCGTTTCGTGCCAGCTCACTGACCGCGGTGACCAGCTTGGTCTGGTCCACCAGGCGCAAGCCGCATTCCAGCGCCAGTTTTCGCACGGCCTGGCGACCGAGCACGACATCCTGCTCGGATCGAAGGGCAAACGTTCCGCTGCGCATGCTGCTCATTGATTCTGTACACGCTCGCGCAGGAGCTGCATGCCGCGTTCGACATTCAATGCCGTACTGACGCCTTGCAGCGTGAGCCCCAGCTCGACCAGGGTAATGGCCACCGCGGGCTGCATGCCGACCACCACGGTCTCCGCGTCCATGATGCGCGACAGTCCCGAGATCATGCCGATCATGCGGCCGATGAACGAGTCGACGATATCCAGCGCCGAGATATCGATCAGCACGCCTTTGGCCGAGGTCTCGTTGATCCTGGTGGAAAGATCGTCCTGCAGTGTCATCGCCAGTTGGTCATGCATATCGACCTGGATGGTGACGAGCAGAAAGTCGCCCATGCGTAGAATGGGAATGCGATCCATGGGTCACTCGGCTCGCGTCACGGTCAGCCCGGAGCGCTTGAGCGCCAGTGCCAACGCATCCGCCAGGTTGGCCTTGGTGACGATGCCGCCGAGGTCCAGGCCCAGATGCACGATGGTCTGCGCGATCTGCGGACGGATGCCGCTGATGATGCAGTCCGCGCCCATCAGTCGAATGGCCGTCACGGTCTTCAGCAGGTGTTGCGCCACCAGCGTATCGACGGTGGGGACGCCGGTAATGTCGATGATGGCGATGTCCGAGCCGGTCTCGACGATGCGCTGCAACAGCGATTCCATCACCACCTGGGTGCGCTGGGAGTCCAGCGTGCCGATCATCGGCAACGCCAGCACGCCATCCCACAGCTTGACCACCGGCGTTGACAGCTCCAGCAATTCCTCCTGCTGGCGCATGATCACCTCTTCGCGCGATTTCTGGAACGCGCGGATGGTATGCATGCCCAGCAGGTCGAGCAGCTCGGAGACGGCCCAGACCTCGTTCGACAACGCCTTCGGGTCGCCCGCATAGGTGGTCTGCAGCTGATCGAACAACGGCCTCTTCAGCGAGAAGATGAAACGCGCCGTATGCTGCGAATCCAATCCGCGCTGGGCACGACTGCGCGAGAGCAACTCCAGGAACTGCCGCGACTCCGCCCATTCGCCCCGGGACAAATCGGCCGCATCGCCGACGGCCGAAGCGGCCACCAGCAGGCGAAGGAAGTCCTTGGCCTGTGCGCTCACTTCGTCGCGCGTGATGCGGTTGTCCGACAGCGACCCTTCCTGCTCCAGGCCCGCTATCCAGGCGGTCAGCAGAGCCGACTCGTTTTGCTTGATCGCGTCGATGGTCGCTTGCTTGAGAATCGACATGGGTGCCTCCCGTGGAAATCGTTTCATCTTCCGGGAAGGCGCCACGCTTTGGAATAGCCAGCGAAGAAAACTTCAGGCATAGCGGGAATTTGACATGGCCTTGACGCATTCGTGTTTAGACAGGGCTGTTGAGGCCCTATGTCGCCCAAGCCACGCATCCATGAGCTCCGATCACGTTCTGACCATTCTTCTCGTCGAAGACGACGACGGCATCCGCACCATTGCCAGCGTGCTATTGGAATCGGAGGGCCATCAGGTGTTCGCCATGGCCACCGGCGAACTGGCCCACGAGTGGCTGGCACAACGCCAGCCCGACGTGCTCTTTGCCGACGTCAACCTGCCGGGCATTGGTGGCGCGGAACTCGCCCGCCTGGCGCGACAGGCCAACCCCGACTTGCGCATCCTGCTGACCTCCGGCGAGGCCATGCCCGATCCGGCCTGGCTGGCCTCGGGCGGCCACTATCTCAACAAGCCGTATGATCGGCGCACGCTGCTGGCCGCCATCCAGGCCACCGCCAAGGCCGTGGCCTGACGCGATCACGAGAACTGCGGCGGCGGACCGCCCATGCCCACCTCGGCCACCATCCGGCGAATGCGATGAAGCACCCATTCGTGGTCCTCGTGCGCGGCGTCGCGCAACACTTCTTCCGCCAGCCCTGAAAATTCCTGCCAGAACGACTGCGCCTCGGGATACTTGCGCGCCAGCGCGCGCGCGTAGCCCTGCAGTCGTTCGAGATCGCTGTCGAGGTTCTCGCGATTCTTGGTCATGGGGCGAGTTGTAGCGGGATGATGTGATACGCCGCGTCGCAATCGTGTCGGCTGAGCGTGATGCATGGTCGCCGTGCAGGCGATTGTCCCAACGCCAGCCAAATGTCCGGGTCGAATCCGCGTGCCGCCGCGGATATTTCACATGCGAGCGGCAAGGTGCTCACGAACCGACCGCCATCGTCGTTACACACCAACGACGAGGTTACCCCCATGAGTCAGCACGATCACGAAATCAAGGTACTGAACGGTCTCATCGAAACCACCATCGACAGCGTGGACGGTTACGCCGAAGCCGCCAAGGACGCCGAAAATCCCCAGTTCCGCGACCTCTTCCTGACCCGCGCCGCCGAACGCCGCCAGATCGCTGCGCGCCTGCGCGAAGCCGTGCGTCGCGAAGGCGGCGATCCTGCCGACGACGGCACCGTGCTCGCCTCGGCCCATCGCGTGTTCACCGGCTTGCGCAGCTCGATGAGCCATGGCGACAAGGCAGTGGTCGACGAAGTCGAGCGCGGCGAGGATCACATCAAGGCGAAGTACGACGATGCGCTCAAGGACGACAAGCTGTCGCTCTCGGCGCGTGAGGCGATCCAGCAGGCGTATGCATCGGTCCGCCAGGGCCACGACCAGATGAGTGCGATCAAGCATTCGATGCAGTAACCGTTCGATGCCATCGGGATCGTCGATGCGGTCCCGATGGCAGCTCACCCCTGTGGGAGCGCACTTGTGCGCGACAAGCGTACGAAGCGGTGCGTAGCGACGCTCCCGTCGCGCACAAGTGCGCTCCCACAGGATTTGCCAGTGTTGCTGATCACATATGCGGCTGCTGGTCCGGCGGCGGCACCGGATCCTTGATCGGCACCGGCGGCGGTTCGGGATCGGTCAACGGCGGACGCTGCGGCGTCGGCGGCGGAGGCTCGGGTTGCACGGGCGGCTCCGTCGGATTCGGCGTTGCCGGCGGCTTGACCGGATCCGGTGTCGGCGCAGGCACTTCGCCCTGCACCACGTACGTACTGAATGTCTCGATGATCATGCTGCGACTCCTGCTCGACGCGAACGCATCGTCGCGGCCCGTCGCTGAACTGCGTGCACGCGATGCGTGAACAAGCGCATTCACGGCAGCGGTATCGCCAGCGTTCATCCCCGTCTACACGGCACCGCGATGTCGGCAACCGCAGCTGACTCGCGCCGCCGAATTTGACCAGCCGCTCACTCCCGGGGGCGTTAGCTCCTGCAGGCGACACAACGGAGAACTCTGCCATGAAAACGCGCGCCATCACTTCCTTCGCCATGGTCCTGGCCATCTGCTCGAGCGCGGCTTTCGCGCAGACGTCGCAACCGCAGACCCGCACCGTCTGCGAAGACGTCCCGGTGAAGCAAATCAACTCCAGCGATACGCATCGCGTGGCCGGCACGGCGATTGGCGCCGTGGCGGGCGGCGTGTTGGGCAACCAGGTCGGCGGCGGCAAGGGCAAGACGCTTGCCACGGTGGGTGGCGCGGTCGCGGGCGGCGTGGTCGGCAATCAGGTGCAGAAATCGCACCAGGACAAGAACGCCACCTATGCCACCGAGCGCCGCTGCCATCAGGAGCAGTACTGACTCGCGCCGAAGTGAATCAAACGAGGCCCTGGATGGCGCCGCCACGAATCACCAGACGTCGATCCACTCCAAGGAGAGCTGCTGCATGAACACGTCCGTCTACTGCATGGCCCGTACGCCCGAGCAAGCCGAAGTGATCCTGCTCGAACTCAAGCAGGCAGGCTTCACCAACAACGATATCTCGGCCTTGCTGCCGGATCGTCGCGGCACCAAGGACTTTGCCCACGAGCACAGCACCAAGGCGCCGGAAGGCGCAACCGCGGGCGGGATCGCCGGCATGGGTGTGGGCGCTGCGCTGGGCTGGCTGGCCGGCATCGGCGCGCTGGCGATTCCCGGCGTCGGTCCGTTCATTGCGGCAGGCCCGGTCATGGCCGCGCTGGGCGGCGCCGCCGTGGGCACGGCCACGGGCGGCGTGGTCGGCGGCCTAGTCGGCATGGGCATGCCGGAATTCGAAGCCAAACGCTACGACGCGAAGATCCGCGAGGGCAACATCCTGATCTCCGTGCACACCGAGAGCGGCCAGCAGAAAGACGTGGCCAAGGACGTCTTCAAACGCAACAATGCCGACGATATTTCCACCGCCTCCGAGGCACGAGTGCACTGAAACCGTGCTCGTTTTGACGCCAGCTGACTCCGGTCAGCAGCGGCAACGAGGTTTTCACATGTGGCTCACGATGGGAACGATCTGATCCCGGCATTGACCGCATACAGCACAGTGGGGCCAACATCATGCACGCCAAGAAACGTCGATCCGGTTTCGTCATACTCGTGGAAGACAATCGTCAGAACGCACAGGCCACGGGCGAATATCTCGAAAGCCAGGGCTATACCGTCGACTATGCCTATGACGGCATTACCGGTCTGCACCTCGCCTCCTCCAACGACTACGATGCCATCGTGCTCGACGGCATGCTGCCGGGCATGGACGGCCTCGAGGTTTGCCGCCGCCTGCGCGGCGAGCACAAGGTGAGCGCGCCGATCCTGATGCTCACCGGCCGCAACACCCTGGACGACAAGGTGGCGGGCCTGGACACGGGTGCGGACGATTACCTGTGCAAGCCGTTCGACCTGCGCGAACTCGAAGCCCGCCTGCGCACCCTGATCCGGCGCGAGCGCCGCCAGGTCTCGCGCGAGATCCTCACCGTGGGCGACCTGACCTTCGATACGGGCACGCTCAGCGTGAGCCGCGCCGAACAGGAACTCACCCTGTCGCCGATCGGCCTGCGCCTGCTCGCCATCCTGATGCGCGAATCGCCGCGGGTAGTCAGCCGCTCGCGACTGGAGCGCGAGGTGTGGGGTGAATCGCTGCCCGATTCGGATACCTTGCGTTCGCATCTGTACATCCTGCGTCGTGCGATCGACAAGCCGTTCGAGAAGCCGTTGATGCATACCTTGCCCACCGCCGGCTACCGCCTCGCGGATCTCTCGCCCGCCAGCAAACCCGCCACACCGAAGGCGTCCGGCTCGACTCTCGCTACCGCCTGATACACGGAAACGCTGTTCTCGACGGCCGCCGGAATCCGGCGGCCGTTTTTCGTTGCACCACGATGCCGCCACACATGGTTTCCACGCGGGCTCCACCTGGGACAACGCAAAGTGCCGGGAACGGATGCAACAACCGCCCCTCGCGAGCCCCGTGCTTGCGCCGCGCAACCGCCGCCACCGACTGAACGCGCAGCCTGGTGCTCCGACAGTCAGTTCGATCGCCGGGCAAGACCGCAAGGACGCACTGTTTCCACGATGCCGCCATCCCGGCGGCATCCGGACCGAATCGAGGTGGCCGTGCGTATCGCTCAAATTTCTCCCCTGTACGAAGCCGTTCCGCCCAAGCTTTACGGCGGCACCGAACGCATCGTGGCCTATCTCACCGATGCACTGGTCAAACGCGGCCATGAAGTGACGCTGTTTGCCAGCGCCGACGCGCAAACACATGCGCGCCTGTGCGCCACGCGCGCGCAGTCGATACGCCTGGATCCTTCGCCGCTCAAATCCGATCTCGCGGCGCACCTGACCCAGCTGTACGAGGTGAAGCGCCAGCTCGAACGCTTCGACGTGCTGCATTTCCACATCGACCTGCTGCACCTGCCCGCCTTCGAAGCCGTGGCCTCGCATACCATCACCACCCTGCACGGGCGACTGGACCTGACCGACCTGGCCGACGCTTACGCGCGCTGGCCTCAGTATCCGCTGGTCTCGATTTCCCGGCAGCAACGCGCGCCGCTGCCGCATGCCTCGTGGATCGCCACCGTGCCGCACGGCATCCCGGCCGACCTGTATCGCGCGCATCCGCACTCGGGCGACGGCTATCTCGCCTTCCTCGGTCGCATCTCGCCGGAAAAACGTCCTGACCGGGCCATCGCCATCGCGCGACGCGCGGGCATTCCGCTGCGCATCGCCGCCAAGGTGGATGCCGTTGACCAGGCGTATTTCCACGAACATATCGCTCCCCTGCTCGACGATCCGCTGGTGCAGTTCGTGGGCGAGATCAGCGATGCGAACAAGGAGGCTTTCCTCGGCAACGCGCGCGCGCTGCTGTTCCCGATCGACTGGCCCGAGCCGTTCGGCCTGGTGATGATCGAGGCGATGGCCTGCGGCACACCCGTCATCGCATGGAATTGCGGCTCGGTACCGAGCGTCGTCGACGACGGCTTGACTGGCTTCATAGTAAACAGCGAGGACGAAGCCGTCGACGCCGTGATGCGCCTTCCCCGCCTCAACCGCAAGAGCATCCGCAGCGTCTTCGAGCGACGCTTCACGGCCGACGTCATGGCGGCCGCCTATGAGACCGTTTATCGGCAGGTGATGATGCCGCCGGCCGATCTGCGCGCAGTGGGAACATGAAAGCTGCAGGGAATGAGACGAGCGGATGAACAATGATGCGTTTGCACCCAACGAAATTACCGAAAACCTCACCATCGGCGAAACGCGGGCCATGTTCGCGCTCAAGGCGGCGCACAGTTTCGCCGTCAGCGATGCGCGCGGCGACATGCTGGGCGGCGCCGAGGGCATGTTTCGCAACGACACGCGCGTACTCTCGCATTGGATTCTCGAACTGGGCGAGGCACGCCCTTCCCTGCTGAGCGGCACGGTGAGCCACGACAATGTGTTGTTCACCGCCGACCTCACCAACGAACCCTTGCCGCCCACCGGTGGCAAGGCCGCGCCCGCGGGCGTGATCCATGTGCAGCGCAGGCGGCTGCTATGGGACAACCGTTTGTTCGAGCAGGTCCATCTGCACAACTTCGACGACAGCGATCTCACCGTGCTGGTGCGGCTGCGCTTCCACGCCGACTTTCGCGACATCTTCGAAGTGCGCGGCATCGACCGCGAACGGCGTGGCGAGGCGCTGCCCGCCAAGATCGAAGGCGATCATGTACAGCTGGGCTATCGCGGGCTCGACGAGGTCATGCGCCGCACGGTGATCTCCTTCTCCGAGACGCCGAGCCATGTGGCCGCGCAACGCGCCGATTTCGAGCTGGATATTCCACGCCTGGGCAGCAGCTCGCTGTACATCGAAGTGGGCGACGAACACATTCGGCCTTCGCGCGAACGTTACCGCCGCGCCGCCGCCGCGGCGCGCGCCACCATGCGCCAACGCCGCCATCGCGGCGCCAGCCTCAAGAGCAACTCGCGCCTGTTCAACAACTGGCTGGACCGCTCGCGCGCGGATATCGCGCTGCTGGTGGCCGACCTGCCCACCGGCCCCTATCCCTACGCCGGCATCCCCTGGTTTTCCACCCCGTTTGGACGCGACGGCCTGATTACCGCATTGCAGACGCTATGGGTCGACCCCAGCCTCGCACGCGGCGTGCTGGGTTATCTCTCCAGCCGGCAGGCGACGGAAACCTCGGCCTTCCGCGATTCGGCGCCCGGCAAGATCATGCACGAGACGCGCTCTGGCGAAATGGCTTCGCTGGGCGAGGTGCCGTTCGGGCTCTATTACGGCGGCGTCGACAGCACGCCGCTGTTCGTGATGCTGGCCGGCGCCTATGCGCAACGCACCGCCGACTACGCCTTCATCGACACCCTGTGGCCATCGCTCAAGGCCGCCATGGGCTGGATCGAAACCACCTGCGATGCGCACGCCCACGGCTTTCTCGCCTACGCACGCGGCGCCGAGGGCGGCCTGGTGAACCAGGGCTGGAAGGACAGCAACGATTCGGTCTTTCATGCGGACGGGCGCATTCCGCAGGGGCCGATCGCGCTGGTCGAAGTGCAGGGCTATGTGTATGCCGCGCTGCGCGGCATGGCCAAGCTCGCCGAGCATCGCGGCGACAGCGAGCGCGCCTCGCACTGGCGAACGCGCGCCAGCACCATGCGGCATGCGGTGGAGGAGTACTTCTGGGACGAGAACCTGGCGAACTATGCGATCGCCCGCGATGGCGACGACTCGTTGTGCCGCGTGCGCGCCTCCAACGTGGGGCATCTGCTGTATACGGGGCTGCCGCGCAAGAAACGCGCGCAACAGGTCATCCGCCAACTGTCGTCCGCCGCATTCGACGGCGGCTGGGGCATACGCACGCTGGCGAACGCGCAGGCGCGCTACAACCCCATGTCCTATCACGATGGCTCGGTCTGGCCGCATGACGTGGCCATGGGCGCCGCCGGCATGGCGCAATACGGCGAGCGCGCCGACGTGGTGCGCCTGGTCGGCGAAACCTTCGAGGCGGCCACGCACTTCGGCATGCGCCTGCCGGAATTGTTCTGCGGCTTTCCGCGGCGGGCGGGCGAACCGCCCGTGGCCTATCCGGTGGCGTGCATGCCGCAGGCCTGGGCGGCGGGATCGATGTTCATGCTGATGCAGGCCTGCCTGGGCGTGGATATCGATGGGCGCCGCGGCATCGTGCACGTCCGTCGCCCACGGCTGCCACAGGGTATCGACCGGTTGATCGTGCACGGCCTCGAGGTGGGCGGCGCGCAACTGGACGTCGGCTTCGAACGCATCGGCGGGCGCGTAGTGACCTTCCGCGAACGCGGCGCCAACGATGTGCGCATCCAGGTCGAGCAGTGAGTTTTCAGAACAGCGGATAGCTGCCCTGCACGCCGTGCGTGCTCAACATGGCACCGATGCGTGCGGTCAGCCAGTCCTGGTCGGTGGGGTCGCTGCGCTGCATCAGTTCGTCCGCCAGCTCGGCGAAGCGGGGCCAGAATTCCGTGGCCGAGGGGTGCGACTGGAGCAACGAGGACACCTCGATGTCGAGTTCGCCGAGGCTGCGTTCGAGGCGTAGACGGGTACGGTTCATGCGCGAAGCGTAGGCCGGAATTCATCACGGCGGTGTGGGATTTTTGCGAGTTCGGCGTGGTCCGCTAGAGGCCATGGCGCCATGCCAGCGCACCGTCGGGAAACAGGTCGGCAAGCGGCAGCCCCACCGCTTCGCATGCATCCATCACGTAACGCAGCGAGCGTGCCGCCTCCCCGCGCTGCCACTCCGGCGGGACGTTGAAGGCCTCGTACTCGATGGCCTCGAGCATGCGCAGCGACCACTCGTAAAGGCCATCGCCCTGGCTGCCGAACCACTGGCGCAGCCAGTCGCGCAGGCTGTGCAACGCAAACCCTTCCCGCGCCGCCGCATCGTGCAGCAGCGCTGTCACCTCCGGGCAAATGCCCCGAAACCATTCGCTGTAGCCGGCCGCCTCGTCCGGCACCGTCAGCGGTGCGGGCGAGCGTTGCGTGGCATGGCGGACGATGATGTCCCGTTCGATCTGGCGCGCCTGCGCCAGCCGCTCGGTTTCCAGCAGCAGGCCGCGCTCCAGGTCGAACACGTCGAAGAAGCGTCGATGCAAGGTGCGCATGCGCACCAGCGGTTGGCGCGAGTAGCCCACTTTCAACAGGTCCTGCTCGCGCCACGGCAGCATGTAGACGAAGGTACGCCCCTTGCTGAGCGACCTGGGCATGACGAACTCATCCATGCCGCTTATGGTCGCACAGCACTCCCCATGCGGCGGTCACAAAAGGCAATCAAGCGATTCACACGCGCCGTGGAAGCCTCGCGGCATGAGCGGAGATCAGCCGTGAGCCACGCCAAGACCGGACCGGAACGCGACGCCGCGGCCGAAGGGCTGGTCTACGTCAGCGACGACGAGCCCGGCCTGCGACGGCGGCGGCGCGGCAAGGGCTTCGTGTACCTGGATGCGCGCGGCAAGCGCGTGATCCGCAACGCCGTGATCGAGCGCATCCGCCTGCTGGCGATACCGCCCGCCTATGCGGATGTATGGATCTGCGCCAACCCGCGCGGGCATCTGCAGGCCACCGGCCGCGACGCCAAGGGGCGCAAGCAGTATCGCTACCACCCACGCTGGCGACGCGTGCGCGATGGCGGAAAGTTTTCGCACATGGCGGAATTCGGCGCCGCACTGCCGCGCATCCGCCGACGCGTGCGCAACGACCTCACCCTGCCCGGATGGCCGAAGGAAAAAGTCCTGGCCCTGGTCGTGCGCCTGCTCGACGAAACGCTGATCCGCGTGGGCAACGAGGCCTACACCACCGACAACGGCAGCTACGGACTGACCACCTTGCGCTCGCGCCACCTGCGCACGCAGGCGGGCAGCCTGCAACTGAGTTTTCGCGCCAAGAGCGGCCAGCAGAGCGAGGTGAAACTCAGCAACAAGCGGCTGGTCCGCCTGTTGCGGCGCGTGCAGCAACTGCCGGGACAGCGGCTGTTTCAATATCTCGATGAAGACGGCAAGCGCCATGCCGTCGACTCGGGCATGGTCAACGATTATCTACGCGACGCCTCCCAGGGCGATTTCACCGCCAAGGATTTCCGCACCTGGGCCGGCACCGTGCAGGCGGTGGGCCTGCTCGCCGCCACGCCGCTACCCGAGGACGCGGGAGAACGCAGCCAACAGGAAACGATCAACACGGTGGTGCGCGAGGTGGCCACGCTACTGCGCAATACGCCAAAGGTCTGCCGAACCTCGTACATCCACCCCAAGGCTTTCACCGGCTGGAGCAGCGGCGAGTTGCACCGGCTGGTGCCCGCCGCCTGCGTGCAACACTCGCGCAAGCTGGAACAGGCCACGCTGCGCTTCCTGAAACATCGCCCGCGGGGTGCGTGAGCGCGCTCAACCTTCCCTGTTCAGACGCAGGTCGTTGAACTTGCGCCGTTCGATCAGCGCCGTGATCCTGCCATGCGTATCGCGCTGGAATACCAGCAGGTTGCGCTCGTCGTCGCTGCCCATGAACACGTCTTTCGCCACCGGCTGCAGGGTATTGAGCTTGCCGCCCGCCTTGGTGACATAGCCGAGCACGCCGTGATCCACCGATACCGTCCAGGCGCGCTCCGGCGTGTAGCGATAGGTGCCGGCGTAGTCGCTCAATACCAGGCCCGGCACATCGATCTTCGGCGGCGCGGTGGGAATGGTCACATCCTCGAAACCCGCCACCTTCCATTCGCCGGCCTGCTTTACGAAGGTAAGCAGCGCGCGGTAGCGCACGACGAACTTCTGTCCGAAGTAGGATTCGGTTTCGTACTGCTCCACGCTCAGCAAGGCACTGTCGCCATGCAGCCAGGCATGCGGATCGCGCATTTCCATGTTGCCGGTGATGCCGGGCGGAAACGCGCGCAGGCTTTCAATGGTTTCGGCCTTGCTCGCCACGCGGCCAAACTCGTCGATCATCACCGCATCGTCGGTGACCGATTTTTCCCAGATCGCCTTGTCGCCCGTGGGCAAGGCGTCCATCAGTTTCTGCGTGGTTTGCACCAACTCGTCCCGCAACGCGGCCGGCGCCTCGTCGGCATGAAGCGGCAACACAGCCGCTGCGGCAAACAGTCCTAGCACGATCGATCGACGCAACATGAACACCCCTCCCGGCCATGCCGCGAAGCATGCGCCGCGCCGCCATCGCGCACCCGTGCTTGAAGTCACAGCCGGTCCGGCGCACCGCGGCGGTTTGCCGCGCGTGCGGCAATGCGGTCATCGACCGCGGCAGCGGACACGCCCAGAATCGGCGCAGCCCAGCCGCATGTAGCGCAACGCGAAACGCCCGTCATGCCATCCACCTCTTCCGCCGCAGCGACTTCCTCGTCCACCGTGCCGATCCTGCTGGCCGCGCCGCATCGCGCCATGTTTTCCGTCGGCGCGATCCTGTTGGCCGCCGGCATGGCCTGGTGGTTATGGGTGTTGATCGCCGCATGGCGCGGTGGGCCGCTCGCGGCGCAAGCGCTCCCGGTGGGATGGACCCACGGCGTACTGATGCAATACGCCACCCTCGTGCCGTTCGTGATGGGCTTCCTGCTCACCGTCTTTCCTCGTTGGATGAACGTGGAAGCCGTGCCTCGCCATGTCTATGCCGCCGTCTTCGGCTTGATGCTCGGCGGCGGCGCGCTCGTGCTGGCGGCGGCAAGTGGTTGGCCACAGGCGCTGCCCGTCGGTCTGAGTGGCATGTTGCTTGGTTGGCTCATTGCATTGGGAACACTGGGGCATCGCCTGCACCGCCATGGTTACCGCGACGTCTGGGCCAGGTCGGCGTGGTGCGCGCTGGCGCTCGGGGCAATCGGACTGGCCATGGTGTTGTGCGCGAGCCTCGGTGCATCGCTGCTATGGGTACCGGCAGCCAACAAGATCGCCACCTTCGGCCTGCTGTTGCCGATGTACTTCACCGTGGCGCACCGGATGGTGCCGTTCTTTTCCGGCAACGTCATCGCCAACTACCGCGTGGTGCGGCCGATCGGATCCCTGCTGGCGGTCTGGATGCTGAGCCTTGCCCATCTGGGTTTTGACCTGCTCGATGCGGCGAACTGGCGATGGCTGGTGGACACGCCGATGACGGCGCTGCTGTTGTGGCAATGGCTGGCCTGGCAACCCTGGAAGGCGAAACGCCCCGGCTTGCTGCTGGTGTTGTACGTGGCGCTGGCATGGCTGCCGCTGTCGTTCCTGCTGTACACCGTGGACAGCATCCACAGCTACATCACGCATACGAATTCACGCGCGCTGGCGCCACTGCATGCGCTGACCATCGGCTTCTTCAGCTCCATGCTGGTGGCGATGGTGACACGCGTGACGCATGGCCATTCGGGTCGTCCGCTGGCCATGGGTCCGGTTCCCTGGTTCGCCTTTATGGGTATCCAAGGGGTTGCCCTGGTTCGCATTGCCGCTGAATACCTCTCGCAGCCCTGGCCCTGGTATATCGCGGCGGCAGCGTTGTGGCTGCTCTCGCTGGTCCCATGGATCGCGCGCTCGCTATGGATCTATCTCACCCCCCGTCGTGATGGCGCGCCGGGTTGACGCTCCGCTGAAGAGTTCATCGCATGGCACTTTTCCCCGCTGCAAACGAAATCGGCATCGCCACCCTGGTCGACCGCTTCTACGACAAAGTGCGCGCGGACGCGGAGCTGGGTCCAGTGTTCGACACGGCCATCCATGACTGGACGACGCACAAGGTGTTGTTGCGCGATTTCTGGTCCTCGCTGGTGTTGCGCTCGGGCCGATACAAAGGCAACCCGATGGGCGTGCACCGTGCGTTACCTGCGTTCCCGCCGAGCCTGTTTCATCGCTGGCTGGCGCTGTGGCGGGAAACCACCCGCGAAGTCTTCGACGCGCCCGTGGCCGAACTCTTCATCGGTACCGCCGAGCGGGTGGCGCAAGGGCTCAGCCTGGGGATGGGCCTGGGACGGCTGTCGCTCGAACACCCGTCGCGCGTGCTCGGTCCGCTGCACATCGTGTCGTGAGGGCAATGATGGGAGTACACTTCACAGATGAGAATCAATCGCATTTGTGAAGCCTGGCGCGCACTCCCGCTGCTGATCCTCCTGCTGGGCCTGGCCTCGCTGCCAGCCCATGCGCAGACGGACGCCAACGATCCCGCGGCCAGCGTGCCAAAGACCTGGCAGATGCTCGATTACCTCGCCGCGGACTATGCGGGCGCAGTGAAAAATGGCGAGGTGACAAGCGCGTCGGAATACGACGAGATGCGCGAATTCGCCCGCCATGCGCGCGATCGCGTGGCGGCGCTGCCGCCTGCCGCGGCCACGCCGGTGCTGCGCGAACAGGCTGACCGGTTGATCCAGTTGATCGACGCCAAGGCACCGGCGTCCGACGTAGCGCGCCAGGCGCATGCGCTGACCGATACGCTGCTGCAGGCCTATCCGATTCCCACCGCGCCCACCGAGGCGCCGAATCTCGCCCGCGGCGCCGCCGTCTACCAGATGCAGTGCGCCGTCTGCCACGGCACCACCGGTCATGGCGATGGCCCCGCGGGACTTCAGCTGTCGCCGCGGCCGATCGACTTCACCGATGCCTCGCGGGCCGACCAGCGCAGCGCGCTGTCGCTCTACGAAGTCATCAGCCAGGGCGTTGCCGGCACGCCCATGGCGAGTTATGCGCAGACGCTTTCCACCGACGATCGCTGGTCGCTCGCCTTTTACGTCGGCACCCTCGCCTATCCCGACGCGATGACAAACGGCGAGCAGGCCTGGCGCACCGATCAACGCGCCCGTGGCGCCATCGCCTCGCCCAGTGAATTGGCGCGTGCACGCGTCGCCGGTCTCGCCGAGGTGATCGGGACGGCCCAGGCACGCCTTGTCGTGGGCTATCTGCGCGCGCATCCCGAGGCGGTGCACGAAGCGCTGACCGGCCTTTCGCTGGCGCGCACGCGTGTCGCCGACAGCGTGGAGGCCTATCGCAAAGGCAAGTCGGAAGAGGCGCGGGAGCTGGCGCTCTCGGCCTATCTCGACGGCGTCGAACCGGTGGAAGCCCGGCTCGATGCGCGCGACGCGGCACTGCGCGCCCGCATCGAAACCGCCATGGGCGCCTATCGCACGTCGCTGTCGCTGCCCGCGGCAAACGATGCGGTGCCCACCCAGGCGCACGAAGTGGATGCGCTGCTCGCCCAGGCGCAGGCGCTGCTGACGGCAAGCGCAGCGAATCCGATGACCACGTTCGTCGGCGCGCTCACCATCCTGGTACGCGAAGGCCTGGAAGCGCTGTTGGTCGTGGTGGCGCTGCTGGCCTTCCTGCGCAAGGCGGATCGGCACGACGCCACGCGCTATGTGCATGCCGGCTGGTTGCTGGCGCTGCTGGCGGGCGCGGCCACCTGGGCGGTGGCCAGTTACGCCATCTCGATCAGCGGCGCCAGTCGCGAACTGACCGAAGGGCTTTCCTCGCTGTTTGCCGCCGCCGTGCTGCTGGCGGTCGGGTTGTGGATGCACCAGAAGAGCATCGGTGGCCGCTGGCAGTCCTATCTGAAGGCGAAGATGGCCACGGCGCTGGACCGGCGCTCGGCATGGTTCGTGTTCGGCCTCACCTTCATCTCGGTCTATCGCGAGGTGTTCGAGACCATCCTGTTCTACACCGCGTTGTGGAACGAGGGCCAGGGACAGTGGTTGCTCGCGGGCATCGTGGTGGGCGCCATCATCCTCGGTTTCATCGCCTGGGTACTGCTGCGCACCAGCCAGCGCCTGCCGCTGGGCCTGTTCTTCTCGATCAGCTCGCTGGTGATCGCGCTACTGGCGATCGTGCTTACCGGCAAGGGCGTGGCAGCACTGCAGGAAGCGGGATGGACGGCGGTGACCGTGGCGCCGGTGCCGTCCATCGACCTGCTGGGCATCTATCCCACCTGGCAGTCGCTGCTGGCGCAGTTGGCGGTGGCGCTGATGCTGGCCATCGGCTTCACGTACAACCGCTGGCGAGCCAAGGCCGCCTGACCCTTTCACCCTGCGGACGGGGCGTTCCACCGCCTCACGTTCGATGGCACTTGAATTCTGTAACGGTCGATACATAATATTGTTCCGACCGTTACAAAACGAGATACGCCATGGCACGGCCACGCGAATTCGACGAACAGAAAACCCTCCAAGCCGTTGCCGAGGCATTCTGGACGCGTGGCTACGAGGCCACCTCCACGCGCGACCTGGCGCAGCGCACCGGCTTGACGGTGACCAGCCTGTACAACGCGTTCGGCGACAAGCAGGCATTGTTCCAGCGGGCCTTGCAGCATTACCTGGACGCAACGCTGCGGGAGCGCATCGATCGCCTGGAACAAACATTGGCACCCAGCGAGGCTGTCGCCGCGTTCTTCAACGAAGTCATCGAACGTTCGCTATCCGATAGGCAACAGCGCGGCTGTTTTCTGGTGAACTCGGCGCTGGAAGCAACGCCCGACGCGCCTGAGCTGCGCGCCGCCATTGCAACCGAAATCGACGCCATCCGCGCCTTTTTCCGTCGCTGCCTGTTGGCCGGCCGTCGCACTGGCGAGGTGCCGTCAACCGTTTCCGCCGCGGACGCCTCCGCGCATCTATTGGCTGTCCTGCTCGGCCTTCGCGTGATGGCTCGCATCAATGCCGACCGCGCCAGCATGACCGCTGCCGTGGCTACGGCGCTGAAAGCTGCCGGCATCTCGAAACATCGCTGAAGAAATCCCCCCCCAATCGCTGGAGCCCCCTCATGTCATCCCGCACTTTTCTCGTCACCGGCGCCACCAAAGGTATCGGCCGCGCCATTTCCCATCGTCTCGCCAAGGCAGGACACCACGTCGTGGGCCTGGCGCGAAACGTCGACGAGCCGGATTTCCCTGGGACTTTGGTCTCGGTCGATCTCGGCGATCGCGAGGCCACCGACAAGGCGCTGAAAGCGCTGGTCGAGCGATACTCCTTCGACGGCGTGGTCAACAACGTCGGCTATGTGCGCGTGGCGCCGATTGGCGAGGTGGACCTGGACGACCTCGACGACGTGCTTCGCATCAACCTCGTACCCACCGTCCAGGCCGTGCAGGCGTTGCTGCCGCAGATGCGCGCGAAGGGTTGGGGGCGCGTGGTAAACATCACCAGCCTGGTCGCGCTGGGTTACGCGCAGCGCACGTCCTACGCCGCCGCCAAGGCTGCGGTGAACAGTTTCACCCGCACCTGGGGGCTGGAACTCGCCGAAAGCGGCATCACGGTGAATGCGGTGGCGCCAGGTCCGACGGAAACGGAGCTGTTCCGCGCAAACACGCCTGAAGGCAGCGAGGCCGAGCAACGCTTCCTCGCCGTGGTTCCCATGAAGCGCCTGGGCAAGCCGGACGAACTGGCGGCGACGGTGGAGTTCCTGCTGTCCGATGGCGCCAGCTACATCACCGGGCAGACACTCTATGTCGACGGCGGCGCATCGATCGGTCGCGCTGCCGCCTGACGGCACCCCTCAGTGGAAATCGCGCGAACGGCTGTCGAGCGACCCCAGCAGCTCGCTCATGTCGATCAGCCGATGCGCGATGAGATGGCTCACGCCATCGGCGTGTTCCCAGCGGCCGTCCACGCCCAGCAGGCGCGATTCGAGGAAGATGCGCCGCTGGCGCTCGGCCACATGGCTCCACACCACCACGTTGATCGGTCCGAACTCGTCTTCGAGGGTGATGAAGGTGACGCCGCTGGCGGTTTGCGGCCGCTGGCGCTGCGTGACCAATCCGGCAGCGCGCACCCGGCTGGCATGCGGGCGATGCTGCAGGCTTCTCGAATCCAGGCAGCTCGCGGCACGCAGGCGCGCACGAATCTGTTGCACGGGATGCGGCCCCAGGCTGAGTCCCGTGCGGGCGTAATCGGCCAGCGTGTTTTCGCCTTGCGAAGGCGGCGGCAAGACCACCTCCTCTTCCACCGGGCTGGTGTTGCCGAACAGCGGCAACTGCGCCTCGATACCGGCCATGGCCCAGCGTGCGCGATGGCGGTGTCCGGCCAGTCCACGCAAGGCATCGGCTTCGGCCAGGGCTTCCTGCTGATGCTTGTTGAGTCCGGCGCGCGCGCACAGGTCGGCCACGTCATCGAAAGGTCGCTGCGCACGCGCCGCCATCAGTTGCAGCATCACCTCCTCGCGGCAACCGCGCACCTGCCGGAAGCCCAGCCTCAGTGCATAGCCGCCGTTTGATGAAGGGTCCGCTTCGAGCGTGTTGTCCCAATCGCTGTAGCGCACGTCCACCGGCCGCGCCTTGATGCCATGGCGTTGCGTGTCCTGCACCAGCTGGCTGGGCCCGTAGAAACCCATCGGCTGGGCGTTGAGCAGCGCGCACATGAACGCCGCGCGGTAATGGCGCTTGAGCCAGCAGCTCGCATACACCAGCAAGGCGAAACTGGCCGCATGGCTTTCGGGAAAACCGTAGGAGCCGAAGCCCTTGATCTGCTCGAACAGGCGCGCGGCGAACTCCTGCGTGAAACCGTTCTTCAACATGCCGGCCATCAGCTTCTGGCGATGGATCTCCATGTCGCCATTGCGCCGCCATGCGGCCATGGAACGGCGCAATTGATCGGCCTCGCCCGGCGAGTATTCGGCCGCCACGATCGCCAGCTTCATCACCTGTTCCTGGAACAGCGGCACGCCGAGCGTGCGCTCGAACACATCCTTGAGCGCTTCGGACGGATAGGTGACCGGCTCCTCGCCACGCTTGCGGCGCAGATACGGATGCACCATGTCGCCCTGGATGGGCCCGGGCCGCACGATCGCCACCTGGATCACCAGGTCGTAGAAATTCTCCGGCCGATGCCGCGGCAGCATGGCCATCTGCGCGCGCGATTCGATCTGGAACACGCCGATGGTGTCGGCTGCGCGGATCAACTCGTAGGTTTGCTCATCCTCCTTCGGCATCGAGGCCAGCGTTTCCACGCGGCCATGATGCGTCTCCAACAGCTTGAGGCATTTGCGGATGCAGGTGAGCATGCCCAGCGCCAGGCAATCGACCTTGAGCAGCCGCATGGTGTCCAGATCGTCCTTGTCCCACTGGATGATGGTGCGATCGGGCATCGAGGCGTTTTCCACCGGCACCAGATGCGACAGCGGCTGATCGGAAATGACGAAGCCGCCCACGTGCTGGGAAAGATGGCGCGGGAAATCCATCAGCTCGTAGGTCAGCGCGATCACGCGTTTCAGCAGCGGACTGTCCGGATCGAAGCCGCGCTCCCGCAGACGGCCATCCAGCGGGTCGTCGCCGTCATTCCAGGAGAAGGTGCGCGACAGCAGGTCGATCTGGTCCGACGGCAGCCCCAGCACACGCGCCACATCGCGCACGGCGCTGCGGCCGCGATAACAGATCACCGTCGCGGCCAGCGCGGCGCGCTCACGGCCGTATTTCTGGTAGATGTGCTGGATCACTTCTTCGCGCCGCTCGTGCTCGAAGTCGATGTCGATGTCCGGCGGCTCGTCGCGCTCGGCCGAGATGAAACGCTCGACCAGCAGCGTGGTGGTGGCCGGATCCACCGCCGTCACGCCCAGTGCGTAGCAGACGGCCGAATTCGCCGCCGAGCCGCGCCCCTGGCAAAGGATCTGCTTGCTTCGCGCGAAGGCCACGATCTCCTGCACGGTGAGGAAGTACGACTCGTACTTCAGCTGCTCGACCAGTGCCAGCTCGTATTCGATCTGCTCCCTCACCTTGCGCGGCTCACCTTGCGGCCAGCGCCAGCGCACGCCCTCTTCCGTCAACTGCCGCAGCCATGTGGTGGGCGTATGACCTTCGGGTACCAGCTCGGCGGGATAGCGGTATTTCAGATCCGTCATCACGAAATGGCAGCGCTCGGCGATGCGCACGCTTTCTTCCATCAATGGATCGGGATAGATCGCCGACAGCGCCTCGCGCGTGCGCAGGTGCCGCTCGCCATTGGGAAACAACAGGTCGCCCGCGTCGGCCACGGTGCGGTGGTAGCGGATCGCCGTCATCACGTCCTGCAGGGCGCGACGGCGGCGCACGTGCATATGCACATCGCCGGCAGCGACCATCGGCAGCTCCAGCGCCGCAGCCAACGCCTGCAGGTCGGCAAAACGGCGGGCATCGTCAGGGCCGCGATGCAACTCCACCGCCAGCCACAGGCGTTCGGCAAACAGGGTTTTCAACCATGTGCCATGCGCAGGATTCAACTCGGCCTGCGGCAGCCACAGCGCCAGCGTGCCGGGCAGGCCATCGGCGAAATCCTCGCGCGTCACGCGATACGTGCCCTTCTCCGCCACGCGGCGGCCACGGGTAATGAGCGCACACAGCGAGGTGTAACCGAGCAGGTTCTCGCACAGCAGCACCAACTTCGGGCCGTGCTCGAGCTGGAATTCCGCGCCCACGATCAACTTCAAGCCTGTGTCGCGCGAAGCCTCGTAGGCACGCACGATACCGGCCAGCGAACATTCGTCGGTGACCGCCAGCGCGCGATAGCCGCATTCCTTCGCCCGCTCGAACAATTCGCGCGCACTCGACGCGCCACGCTGGAACGAGAAGTTCGACAGGCAATGCAGCTCGGCGTAATCGCTCATGCGAACCACCCATGCAACATCCAGTTACCCTGCTCGCCCGGCGCGCAGAACACCCACGCGCACTGCCCTTGCGAGGTGCGCACCACGTAGTAGTCGCGCCGGATATCGCCGCCATCCCACCAGCCGGTTTCGATGCGCTCGGGACCGGCGAGCACCTCGGGCAGCGGTCCGCGCAGGGGGCGCGGCGTGTCCAGCAGCCAGGTGGGGCGCGGCAGGGTTTCGGGCAGGGTTGCCGCTTTCACATGCGATGCATCCGATTGCGCCTTTTCCGGGCGCGGATCGACCGTGCGATGCAGCTGCTGGATCGCCTGCTCGCCCAGGCGCGCGCGCAAGCGTTCGCGCAATTGCTCCAGCGGCACGGCATTCACCGGGCGCGTATCGAACAGATCGCGGCCCGCCGGCACGAACGGCGGCAGCTCGCTTGCCACCAGGCGCATGGCCAGCACCGGTTGCGGCAACTCAAGACGTTCGAACCGTCCGCGCGCGCAGTCGAACAACAGGCTGGCATCGCGAGCCGCGGTCAACATGCCCACCGTCACGCGCGTCGGCGCACCGCTGCTGTGTTCCAGCTCCAGCTCGAAACGCTGCACGCCGCCATCGCGACCGGCGAGATACGCCGCCAGGTCGCTAGTAAGACGGCGCAACGGAAACACCAGCGCTTCGACGTGTTCGATCTCATGCGTCCACTCCATACGCTGCTCGAACGCATCGGGCGGACGGTAACTGTCGATCGGCGTGGGTTCGTCGCCGGTGAGGCGATCGAGTTGCGCCACCAGCTCTCCGCCGAAACGGCGCTGCAGGCCGGCGCGCGGCAATTTGAACGCCTGTCCCAGCGTGCGTATGCCCATCGATGGCAGACCCTGCGCCGCATCCAGCGGCAGGCGTGCCCGCGCAATCGGCACGGGCGACAGCGCTTCGCGCAGCAGCTCCGGCGACATCACCGCAAGACCATCGTGCATGCCGGCCAGCACATAGGCCGCGTGCGGCGTCGGCGCAAGCGCGATACGGTGGCGGAAACCGAGTTCCCTCAGGTCGTCGCGCAACAGCGATTCAAAGCGCGGCCACGGCCCGAACAGGTTGAGACTGCGGCTGACCTCCAGCACCACGGCATGTGCATACAAGCCGACCTCGGCGCTGTAGCGATACGCCCATGCGGCCAGCAGGCGATGCCAGCGCGCCTCGTCTTCCGCGTCGTGCTCGACCATCGCGAACTGCTGCAGCAAGGCCTGCGCAGCGACCAACTTCTGCCCGCGATAAATGCCTGTTGCACGCGCCGACGCATTGGCCGCATGCACGATGCGCGCCTGCGCGGGGCCACTCACCAGCACCAGCGGCTCGTCCGATGGCGGCCGTCGCCGGAGGACACCGTCCAGCGCCAGTTGCGGCAGCAGAATGCAGGCCCAGAGCATGATGCTTTACGACCAGCCGGAAACGAGTGGTACCGCGCTCACCGGCGGATTGCCGCCACGGCATTTGCGCACGCGCACCTGCCACGTGGGAGTGCTTTCCAGCTCCAGCCGCAAGGCTGCCGGCGACGCCTGCACGGCATGGCGGCGATCGCGGAACACGAATGCCAGCGCCTTGCCGGTATCGGCGGCCACCTGCAATCGGCGCAAGGCACGATCGTCGGCATGCGCGGGCCACGCCAGCACGGCCGCGCAACTGGCCGAGCGCAGGCATTGTTCGGCGGCCCAGAGCACGTCGCGTTCGTCCGCGCGCACGATATCCACTTGCGACATCACCACGCCGCGCGCTTCCCAGCCCGCCACATACGGCACGTACGGCGGCGAGATCACCATCACCGGACGTCCTTCGCGGGTGAGCCGCGCCAGCGTGGGCAACAGCAACTGCAGCTCGCCCACGCCATCGGCGGGCAGCAGGATTTCGGTCATTGCATGCTCGGGCCAGCCGCCGCTGGGCAGTGCCGAATCCAGCGTGGGCCAGCCGGTCGGCTGGCTGCCCGACGGTTGCGGCGCGGCACGCCCCTGCCAGACCTGGCGGCTGTGCAAGAGCGAATCGAGTGCAACGAGCTGGCCCATGGGCGCATGGCTCCGATTCAGCGCAACGTGCGCAGGCAGCGCGTGACCACGCCCCACACGCTGAGCGTCTCGCCCTCGCGGAACACGATGGGCTTGAAGTGCGCGTTCTCCGGCAGCAGCGCGATATGGCCATCCACCTTGCCCAGCCGCTTGATGGTCAGTTCGTTGTTGACCACCGCCACCACGATGTCGCCCTGGCGCGAAGTGAGCGCGCGATCCACCAGCACTTCGTCGCCGTCGAAGATGCCGGCGCCGATCATCGACCAACCCGACACGCGGATGATGAAGGTGCTCGGCTCATGCCCACGCAGCACGAGATGCTCGTTGAGGTCGACCACTTCGTCCACGTCGTCGTCCGCCACCGAGGGCACGCCCGCCGGCACGCGGCTGAGAAAGGCCGTCAAGGCGACCGTCGACGGCTCCAGCGACACGGGACGCGGCGCCTCCAGCGTGGCCGGGCTGCGATAGGCCTCCAGATAAGCCAATACGCCCGGCACCTGGCTGTCAGGGACGCGAATACGCTGACTGGGTTCACCGGCGGGACGACCGGCTCCCGGGCGGCGTCCACCGTGGTCGGAAGGAGGCATGAGGCGACTTGATTAGTGGGCCGACAATCAAGATAGCACGTTGGCATTCTCACCGAGCGAGATTCAGGGCCCCGGCAGGAGGAAAACTCAAACGATTGAATCAAAAGGCGATTCAGCCACCCACCCGGTACACCCGCCCCTTCCATTGGGAGCGCTCGCCGCGCCAGTAACGCAGCGCCGAACTCCAGGTCATGCCCAGGTACAGGGCTGCGCCCAGCGGCAGCAGCAGCGCCCACCAGCCGGACATGCGGTAGTACCTGAGCATGGGCAGATAGCCCAGCATCATGGCGATCAACGCCAGCCATGCCCATGGCCACACCTGCGGCACGCCCAGCAATACCAGCGGGGCGCCATAGGCGAGCAGGAACAACGCCGTCACCAGCAGCAGCACGGCGCTCGAATAACCCAGCTGGGTGAAGGCCGAGCGCGCCACCATGCGATGGATGGCGTCGAAGCTGCCGTAGGGCCGCAGGCTCACCACGTCGCGACTCAAGCCAATCCAGCTGCGGCCACCGGCGCGTTTCACCTGGCGGGCCAGTGCGCAGTCATCGATCAACGCATCGCGCAGGCTGGCGAAAGCGCCGATGCGTTCGAGCATATCCGTGTCCACCAGGATGCAACCACCCGCGCCCGCCGCCACCAGCTTCGAGCGCGAGTTCGAAACCGCAAACGGATAAAGCAGCTTGAAGTAGTAGACGAACGCGGGCAGCAACAGGCGATCCCAGAAACTGGTACGGCGCAGGTCCGCCATGATCGACACGAATTGACGCTGCTCGCGCTGCTTGTGCTGCAACAACCTCGACAGCATGCCGGGGCGCAGTTCGATATCCGCATCCAGCAACAAGGTCAGTGGCGTACGCACGTGTCGCCTGCCCTGCTCCAGCGCCCACAACTTGCCCGCCCATCCCTCCGGCAAGGGCGCACCGGCAATCACCCGCACGTTCGGATAGGAACTGGCCACATTGGCCGTGCTGTCGTTCGATTGATCGTCGATCACGATCACCTGAAGCCCGGCCCCCTGCTGCTGCAAGGCACGCAGCGTCGTGCCGATCACATCCGCCTCGTTGCGCGCGGGAATCAACACGGTGATGTCGTCGAAGGGAACCCCGATCAACGGATCGGCTTCGAGATGCTCGCGCGTGCTCCACGGCCGCCAGGGCACCAGCAGCAACCCCAGCCACATCACGGCGGGGGCGATGGCGCAAACGAGCAGCCACATCGGTCAGTGGCCCGCGTCCGCTCCCGGACTCCTGCGCTGGATCGCGCTGATGGGAATATGGATGGCCGTGGCGTCGGCGCGGTCGCCGTACAGCACCGGCAGATCCGGCGCCATCGCGCCATCGATGCGCGGACCGAAGGTGGCCACCCGCGCCGCCTTCAGCGGATGGGCGAAGGTGTCGTCCACCGCGGTGCCTTCGAAGCCGCAGTGCGCCATGCAGTTGTCGCACTTGGGATTGATGCCGACGCCGTATTTGTCCCACGCCGTCTCTTCCATCAGCTCCTTGTACGAACTGGCGTAGCCCTCGTCGACCAGCAGATAGCACGGCCGCTGCCAGCCGAAGATGTTGTAGGTGGGATTGGACCACGGCGTGCACTGGTAACTCTGGTTGCCCGCGATGAAATCCAGGAACATCGACGACTGGTTGAATACCCACTTGCTCTTGCGCTCGCGGCCGATGCGGAACACATCGCGGAACAGCTGCTTGCTTTCGGTGCGGCCGAGGAACACATCCTGGCGCGGCGCATGCTGGTAGCTGTAGCCCGGCGACACCGTGATGCCCTCGATGCCCAGCGACATGGCGAAATCGAAAAACTCTGCGATCTCTGCGGGCTGCTCGTTGTTGAACAGCGTGCAGTTGATGGTGACGCGGAAACCGCGCGACAACGCCAGCTTGATCGCTGCCACGGCCTTGTCGAACACGCCTTCCATGCACACCGATTGATCGTGCCGCTCCTGCAGGCCGTCCAGATGGACCGACCAGGTGAAGTACGGCGAAGGCGTGTACTCGTCGATATGCTTGGTCAGCAGCAGCGCGTTGGTGCACAGGTAGATGAACTTCTCGCGCGCGATCAGGCCCTGCACGATCTGCGGCATCTCCTTGTGGATCAGCGGCTCGCCACCGGGAATCGACACCACCGGCGCGCCGCACTCGTCCACCGCCCGCAGCGCATCTTCCACGCTCATGCGTTTCTGCAGGATCTCTTTCGGATGATCGATCTTGCCGCAACCGGCACAGGCGAGATTGCACTGGAACAACGGCTCCAACATCATCGCCAGCGGGTAGCGCTTCTGCCCGCTGACTTTCTTGCCGATGATGTAGCGCGCGATCTTGGTTTGTTGAATAAGAGGAATGCCCAACGGAATCTCCTCATCGCTGACCGATGGATCTTGCTGCGGCGCGCTTCACGAGACAGGCGCCAGGGTTCCAGTCGTTTTCATCGTCGCCACCGAGTATAGCCACGCGGCGACATCGTGGTGTTCAGGACGCCAGGCTGGCCGGCGGCGCAAATACATGCGCATGTTCGCGTCGCAATCGGTCCCATTCGATCTTGAACCAGGGCGTGAAACGTTCGGGATGCGCGGCGATTTCGCGATCGAGGTCGTCCGGCGCGACGTAACGCAGCGCGGCGATCTCAAGCACATTGGCGACCGGCGCCGCCTCCGTACGACCGGCATACACCCAGCAAAGTTCATGTTCGGCGCCTTCGTCGTCGAACTGCGCCTGATACTGGAACTTGAACTGGAACTGGAATTCGCACTGCATGCCGAGCTCTTCGGCCAGACGGCGATGAATGGCCGTCTCCATCGTCTCGCCGCGCCGCGGATGGCTGCAGCAGGTGTTGGACCAGTAACCCGGCCACAGGCGCTTGCCCTCGGCGCGCTGCTGCAGCAGCAGCTCGCCATCGGTGTTGAACACGAACAAGGAGAATGCCCGGTGCAGGATGCCTTGCCCGTGATGCGCGGAGGCCTTGTCGAGAAAGCCGGTTTCGCGGTCGTGTTCATCGACCAGCACCAGCGGTTCATCCTGGAACGACACCACGCTCTTCGTCCAGGCTGCTTCGTTGTCATCCCACTCGCGACTAGCCAAGGTTCGAACCTCTCTACTTCCGGCGGACGGCGGCGTTACACGCCTTGTCATCACATCTTCGTCACATATGGCGCGACGCTCGTGCGACCGTCAAACGAACGCACTCAGGCTAGCAAGGTTGAGCGACGCGGTGTAGCCCCTTGTGCGTTCAGCGCGCCGAAGAGGCACTGCCGGAAGACACAGGAAACGGCTCGTGCGTGCGTGTCCAGTTGGTGCTTCCACCCAGCAGCGTGATGCCGATGTAGCCGCGCAAAACCAGCCGATCCGGCGATGGCAGATGAATTTCGCAGTGGTATTGCTTGCCGTTGTCGGTGTTGTACACACGGCCATCCACCCAGGCGTGCGCGTCGGCGTCGTAATGCAGTCCCCACAACAGGCGCAGGCCGGTCAGCGGACGCGAACGCAGCGCGGGATCGGGATTGTGGCGGTCCGTGACGATCTTCCCGTCGAGTTCCGGGCCATCCTCCGCGCCGTACCTATCGTGCAGCTGCCATACGATCGCGCCCACGAAGGTATCGCCTTCGCGCTGGATGCGGATGACGGCGTCGCGGCTTTCCACCAGCCAGTCGCCCTCGATGGCGGTGGCCGGCGAACCGTCGCCCGCGGGCGTCTGCGCAAGCGCAGCCGTACCTATCAGGCACAGACACACGATCCAGCGCAAAAAGTAGGCTTTCACAAAGTGCATGCATTCATTTTGGAAGGAATGGTGGATCGTGACCTAATCGACCTCATGCCCACTTTCTCCATCCCATCGCTGCTGTCAGGGCTTGGCCTGGTGCTCGCCTCGTGCGCGACCGCCTATGCCTGGCTGAGCCTGTGGGCCTGGTTTCGTAGCGAACGCCGCAAGCAGCATCGGCGAGCGACCGTGAACGATCAGGCAAGCCGCCCGGTCAGCGTGCTCAAGCCGCTGCATGGCGCCGAGCCCGGCCTTTACGAAAACCTGAAAGGGTTCTGTGCGCAGCGATACGCGCACTACGAAATCCTGTTCGGCGTGCGCGATCCGGACGACCCGGCGATTGCCATCGTGCAGCGCCTGCAGCGCGAGTTTCCCGCACTTTCCATGGCGCTGGTGATCGATCCCGTCGTGCACGGCGCCAACTTCAAGATCAGCAACCTGATCAACCTGCTGGCGCACGCACGCCATGACTGGCTGGTGCTGGCCGACAGCGACATCAGCGTGGCGCCGGATTACCTGGCACGCGTCACCGCGCCGCTGGGCGATCCGCAGGTGGGTATCGTCACCTGTCTCTATCACGGCGTGGCGCACGGCGGCTTGGTGGCGAGGCTGGGCCGCCTGTTCATCGACGACTGGTTCGCGCCTTCCGTGCGACTGGCGCATGCCTTCGGCTCCACCCGCTTCGCCTTCGGCTCCACCATCGCCGTGCGTCGCGACACGCTGGATGCCATTGGCGGCTTCGACGCGCTGAAGGACACCCTGGCCGACGATTTCTGGCTGGGCGAACGATCGCGCCAACGCGGCTTGCGCACTGTACTGAGCGATGTCGTGGTGGGCACCGACGTGAGCGAAAACCGCCTCTCCAGCCTGTGGTCGCACGAATTGCGCTGGATGCGCACGATTCGCGCCATCTCCCCGGCAGGATTCGCATTCAGCTTCGTGTGCTTCACCTGGCCGCTGTTGGCGCTGGCGCTGCTGCTGTGCCCCACGATTGCCTGCCTGCTCGTGGCTGCGCTGGGAGTTGTCGCCCGCCTAGGACGATATCTGGCAGCCTGGCGCAGCACCGCAAGAACCCGGCGCGGGCAGGACCTCTGGCTCACTCCTTTGCGCGACGCACTGTTGCTGCTGGAATGGGCCGGCGCGCTGACCCATTGGCGCGTGCAATGGCGCGGACAGGCGCTGCATGCGCGCGACCATGCGCCATCGCGCTATCCTTGAGCACGATGTGTTGAACCACTCATTGCGGACGCAGCTGCAGGAGCTTGACCATCCATGAAGACGCTTTTTCTGCAAGCCCCTTCGTTTGACGGTTTCGATGGCGGCGCGGGTTCGCGCTACCAGGCCAAACGAGAGATCAAGAGTTTCTGGTATCCCACCTGGCTGGCGCAGCCGGCCGCGCTCGTCCCCGGTTCGCGCGTGCTCGATGCGCCGGTGGAGGAACTGTCGGTGGAAGAAACCCTCGACATCGCCGCCGGCTACGAGCTGGTGATCATCCACACCAGCACGCCTTCCTTTCCCACCGATGCGAAATTCGCCGAGCTGATCAAGCAGCGCCGCGCGGACATCCTGATCGGCATGGTGGGCGCCAAGGTGGCGGTGGAACCGGATGCCTCGCTGCTGGCATCGCCCGCGATCGACTTCGTCGCCCGCGAAGAATTCGACTACACCTGCAAGGAAGTGGCCGAAGGCCGCGCCTTCAAGGACATCGCCGGGATCAGCTACAAACTGATCGACGGCAGCGTGCAGCACAACCCGTCGCGCGCCACCATCGAGCAGATGGACGACCTGCCCTTCGTGGCGCCGATCTACCAGCGCGACCTGAAGATCGACCGCTATTTCATCGGCTACCTGCTGCACCCCTACGTGTCGATCTACACCGGCCGCGGCTGCCGCTCGAAATGCACATTCTGCCTGTGGCCGCAGACGGTGGGCGGCCATCGTTACCGCGTGCGCTCCGCCGCCAACGTGCTGGCCGAAGCGAAGTGGATCAAGGAGAACATGCCGCAGGTGCGCGAACTGATGTTCGACGACGACACCTTCACCGACAGCTCCAACATGGAACGCGTGCACGAGATTGCACGCGGCCTGCATGCCATGGGCTGGACCTGGAGCTGCAACGCCAAGGCGAACGTGCCGTACGAGTCGCTCAAGATCATGAAGGAGAACGGCCTGCGCCTGCTGCTGGTGGGCTACGAATCGGGCGACGACCAGATCCTGCACAACATCAAGAAGGGCTTGCGCACCGACATCGCGCGCACCTTCACCGAGAACTGCCGCAAGCTGGGCATCACGGTGCATGGCACCTTCATCCTCGGCCTGCCGGGCGAGACAAAGGAAACCATCGCACGCACCATCGCCTACGCCAAGGAAATCAATCCGCACACCATCCAGGTCTCGCTGGCCGCGCCGTACCCGGGCACCACGCTGTACAAGCAGGCGATCGAGAACGGCTGGCTGGAACACAACACGGCCGCCAACACGGTCAACGACAAGGGCGTGCAACTGGCGATGATCAGTTACCCGCATCTGTCCAAGGAAGAGATCTTCCACGGCGTGGAGACGTTCTACCGCAGCTTCTATTTCCGCCCGTCGAAGATCTGGGAGATCGTCAAGGAAATGGCCGGCAGCTGGGAAATGACCCGGCGACGATTGCGCGAAGGGGTGGAGTTCTTCCGCTTCCTGCGCGCGCACGAGGCATGACGCCGCAGCCCCCGCGTCACCGATGATGGCATCGCCCGCAGCAGCCACGCGCCCGCGCTTGATCGTGACGGCCGACGATTTCGGCCTGCATCCGGCAGTGAACCACGCCGTGGAACGCGGTTTTCGCGAGGGGGTGCTGCGTGCGGCCAGCCTGATGGTGACGGCGCCGGCCGTCGCCGATGCGGTGGCACGCGCCAAGCGCATGCGGGGCCTGGCGGTGGGACTGCACCTGGTGCTCGCCGACGGGCAATCCGCGCTGGCTCCGTCACAGATACCCGCCCTGGTCGACGCGCGCGGCCGCTTCGGCGACGATATGCTGCGCGACGGGTTTCGATTCTTCTTCCTGCCGCATGTGCGCACGCAGCTGGCCGCGGAGATCCGGGCACAGTTCGAAGCGTTCGCCGCCACCCGTCTGCCGCTCGACCACGTCAACGCCCATAAACATTTCCATCTTCATCCGACGGTGCTTTCCTTGATCCTATCGATTGGGCGCGATTACGGCCTGCAAGCGGTGCGCTGGCCCGCCGAACCCGGCTCCGGCCCCTGGCTGAAGCCCTGGCTCGCGCTGATGCGCCATCGTCTGCGACGCGCGGGGATGCGTTCGAACGACCGCGTGTTCGGCATCCGGCACAGCGGCGGCATGGACGAACAGGCGTTGCTCGACGTGGTCGAGCATCTGCCGCAAGGACTTAGCGAGATCTACCTGCACCCGGCTACGCATAACGCGCTGACGCCCACGATGGCGCATTACCGCCATGCCGATGAACTGGCCGCACTGCTGTCGCCTCGCGTCCGCCGCGCCGTGGCCGAGCACTGCCAGCTTTGCGATGGCTTTGGCGATCCGGCAGCCGCATGAAATATTTTGTTTATCTCGCCGGCTTGCTCGGCCTGGTCGCCGCGATCATCCTGGTGACACAGCAGAACTGGTCGGCCATCCGCGGCGCCTTCGACCATGCCGGCTGGGCCTTGTTGTGGCTGTTGCCGTTCCACGCGCTGCCGCTGTTGCTGGACGTGTTCGGATGGCATGCGCTGCTGGCCCCCAGTGATCCACAACGCCGCGTGCGCATGCCGTTCCTGTTCTGGGTCGCCACCGTGCGCGAGGCGTGCAACCGCCTGCTGCCGGTGGCCAACGTCGGCGGCGAAATCGTCGGCATCCGGCTGGTCAAGTGGCGCGGCCTGGAAGGTGCGCCGGTGGCGGCAAGCGTGATCATCGAAGTGCTGCTCACGCTGGTGAGCCAGTACATCTTCGTGGCTTTGGGCCTGTTGCTGTTGATCGGCATGGCCGGCCACATCGGCACGTTGAACTCGGTGATCGGCGCGGTGGTCGCGACACTGCCGCTGCCGATCGGGCTGATCTGGATCCTGCGTCACGGCCAGCTGTTCTCGCGCCTGGAAACCTTTGCGGAAAAACTGCTGGGCGGCCCGTCGCGCTTTACCGAATTGCTCGATGGTGCCCGCCTCGACGACGAAGTGCGCAAGCTGTACGGCATGCCCGCCCGGCTGGGCGTGGCCTGCGCCTGGCAGGTGGCCGGCTTCGTGGTCGGCAGCTTCGAAAGCTGGCTGGCCCTGCAACTGCTGGGCTACCCCATTTCCGTGTGGGATGCGATCGCCATCGAGGCCACCACGCAGGCCGTGCGCCACATCATTTTCTTCGTGCCCGCCGGCCTGGGCGTACAGGAAGGCGGCCTGGTGCTGTTCGGCAATATCATTGGCCTGCCGGCGGATGCGGCCATCGCCCTGTCGCTGGTGAAACGCGCCCGTGAGGTAGGCTTTGGCGTGCCGGCGTTGTTGTCGTGGCAGTGGGCGGAAGCGCATCGCCTGCACCGTCGCTGGCTGTCGCGCCGCAAGCCCGCGTTGTCCGATGCACCGGACCGGAAGTTGTCGTAACGCAACGAGGTGAACCTGTGTCCCATGACGCCGTAGCCGACGCCGACCACAGCATGCGCCACTGGGCCGGCAACGAGCCGGGGCGCATCAGGATCGGTTCCGATGCGCACAAGCGGCTGTTCTGCCGCATGATCCTGGACACGCACAACCCGTACAAACCGGCCGTGATCGAATGGCCGGCGCTCGATGCCGACACTTTGCATCGCATCACCTCGCTGCCGATCTGGGACATCGCCGTGCAGACCGAGGGCAAGGCCAAGCTGCGCGTGGCCACTTACACGAATACCATCGTCGATCCCCTGCTGCGCGAAGCGCTGACCATGGACGGCGACGAGGAAGCGCGCCACAAGGTGGTGCTCAGCAAGATGGTCGAAGCCTACGGCATCGCACTGGCGCCCGAGCCCGAATACGAGGTGCCGAAGGATCCCGAATGGGGCTGGCTGGTCACCGGTTACAGCGAGTGCATCGACAGCTTCTTCGCCTTCGGCCTGTTCGAGTCGGCCAAGCGCACGGGTTATTTTCCCGCCGAACTGGTGGAAACGTTCGAGCCGGTGATGCAGGAAGAGGCGCGCCACATCCTGTTTTTCGCCAACTGGGTGGCGTGGCATCGCAAGCAATTGCCGTGGTGGCGGCGTCCCGCGTTCGAGCTGAAGGTGCTGCGGGTATGGCTGTTCCTGATCTGGGAACGCATCGGCATCGCCAAGGGCCTGGACAACAACGGCGAGATGCAGGACGCGAACTTCACCATCACCGGCCACCAGCAAATCGGCCTGGACCTGAAGATCGGCGAGCTGCTGGAGCTGTGCCTGGCGCAGGACAGTTTCCGCATGGGCGGCTACGACGAGCGCCTGCTGCGGCCGACCTTCGTGCCGCGCATGGCGCGGCTGGCACGGCGTTTCATGCGCTAGAAAGATCTCCTGTGGGAGCGCACTTGTGCGCGACAAGCCGACGAAGTGATAGCACCGACACTCTGCGGTCGCGCACAAGGTTGCCGACAACTCAGCGGTGCAGACTGAACCAGGCGACCGCATCTTCCAGCGCAAGCCGCACCGGCCCCGCCGCGTAACCAAGTTCCCGCTCCGCCTTGGCGCTGCTGAAGAACATCCGCTTGCGCGACATGCGCACCTCTTCCACCGTGGCGATCGGCGGCCGGCCGCTCAGCCGTGCCCATGCCTCGGCCACGTAGGCCACCGGCATCACCGCGCCGTGCGGCAGGCGCCAGCGCGGCGGCGGGCGGCCCACGATGTCGGCAATCTCGAACAACAACTCGCGCAGGCTCAGGTCGGCGCCGCCGAGGATGTAACGCTCGCCCACCACGCCATGCTTGAACGCCAGCCAGTGCCCGTCCGCCACATCGTCCACGTGCACCACGTTGAGACCCGTGTCGACATAGGCCGGCATGCGGCCCGCCATCGCATCGCGCACCAACCGCCCGGTCGGCGTGGGCTTGATGTCGCGCGGTCCGATCGGCGTCGAGGGATTGACGATCACCACCGGCACGCCCTGCGCCGCAAAACCGGCTGCCACCTGTTCGGCAAGAAACTTCGAGCGCTTGTAGTGGCCGACCATGTCGCCCAGCGACACCGGTGTGGTTTCCGTGCCCGGCGTGCCATCTTTCGGAATGCCCAGCGTCGCCACGCTGCTGGTATAGACCACCCGTGGCACCCCGGCGCGCTGCGCGGCGTCGAGCAAGGCACGCGTGCCTTCGACATTGGTCTGATACAGCTCCTGCGGCCGCGGTGCCCACAGGCGGTAATCGGCGGCCAGGTGGAACAGCGCATCGCAACCGTCGCAAATCCTTGCCAGCGAGGCGGCGTCGGTGAGGTCGCCTTCGACCACCTCCACTTCCAGGCCTTGCAGGTTGCGCCGGTCGGCACCCGCACGAACCAGTGCGCGCACGTGGTGATCCTCGCGCAGCAACCGCCGCACCACGGCCGATCCCACGAACCCCGTTGCGCCGGTGACCAGCGACCTCACGGCGGCCCTGCCAAGCTGTGCCCACCTATCGCCAGCATGCATCCTGGACACATAAGGCTGTCGTTCCTGAACTCGCGGGAAGAGTTGAGTTTCATTATGTATACACGACGCGCAAAGCGGCGCGTGACGCCACCGTAGCCGTTTCGCCACGGACCGTACCAGTGCCTGTGACAGGCGTGCGTTGCGGCGGCTTTCGCGGCGGACCGGTAGCGTCTCTACGAATCGATGACATTCGCTTTGGTGATATGGCCGGGTCTCCCATGTGCGGGGTGATACCATGCCTGTGTCGCTGGTTTCTCTCTGTATGTGAATACATAAGAACGCCGAGGCACGCCCATGTTCGACGCAAAGCAAGCGGCTGCGATCGCCCCCAGCAACGCCAGCGCTTACCAGGAAGCGATTCTTCCGAAAGTGTCACGCACGTTCGCCCTGACGATTCCGCAGCTGCCACCGGCGCTGCGCGACGTCGTCGCCAATGCCTATCTGCTCTGCCGCATCGCGGACACCATCGAGGATGAACCCGCCTTCAGCGCGGACGAAAAAGGCCGTTACGAGAACGCTTTCGTCGACGCCGTGACCGGACGCATCGATGCGCGCGAGTTCGCCGCCCAGGTCGCGCCGCGCCTCTCGGAGGCCACCTCGGAAAGCGAACGCGAGCTGCTGTCGCGCTTGCCATTGGTGCTGGAGATCACCGGCACCTTCAACCCCACCCAGCACGAAGCCATCGTGCAATGCCTGCGCGTGATGTCCGAGGGCATGCACGATTTCCAGCGCGTGGTCGGCCTGCAAGGCCTGGACACGCTGCGCGACCTGGATCGCTACTGCTATCACGTCGCCGGCGTGGTCGGCGAAATGCTCACCAAGCTGCTGGTCGATTTCGAACCCGAACTCACGCCGCAGACGCGTACGCTGATGCGCCTGGCCATTTCGTTTGGCCAGGGCCTGCAGATGACCAACATCCTCAAGGACCAGTGGGAGGATCGCAGCCACGGCGTGTGCTGGTTGCCGCACGATATCTTCGCACGCTACGGCGTGGAGCTGCGGGACCTCAGCGCCGGCCAGCAGGATGCGCACTATGCGGACGCGATGATCGAACTGATCGGCATCGCCCATTCGCACCTCTGCCGTGCGGTGGAATACACCTTGATCGTCCCTGCCAGGCACGCGGGTTTCCGTCGCTTCTGCCTGTGGAGCATCGGCCTGGCCGTGCTCACGCTGCGCAATCTGCAGGACCGGCTCGACTTCTCCTCGGGCACCCAGGTGAAGGTGTCGCGTGCGGCCGTGGCACAGACCATCGGCCTGACCCGCCTCACCGACAAGTACGATCCTGCCGTGCGTTTCCTGTTCGGCGCGGCGGCGCGCAAGTTGCCGCTCACGCCGCTGGCGCCGGAATGGGATGTCGCGCAGCCCACCCCTGCGTGGCCATGGCGGAGGGCATCGCCGTTGAAAAACGCGCGATCGCTATGACGGATTCCTCTGCTACCGTCGTCGACTCCGCCCCGCCCTTCATGCGTCAACCGCTCCACGATGCCAGTCGCATCGACCGGGCCATCGACCGCGCGCGCCAGGCACTGATCGCGCGCCAGCGAACGGATGGCCACTGGTGTTTCGAATTTGAAACAGACTGCACGATCTCGTCCGAATACATACTGATGATGCACTTCATCGACGAGATCGACGAGGTACTGCAGGAAAAGCTGGCCCGCTACATCCGCCTCAAGCAACGCCTGGACACGCATGGCGGCTGGCCGCTGTACCACGACGGTGCGCTCGACCTGTCCTGCACCGTGAAGGCCTACTACGCGCTGAAGGCGGCCGGCGATGCACCCGACGCGCCGCATATGCGCCGTGCCCGCGATGCCATCCTGGCCAAGGGCGGCGCGGCGAAGAGCAATGTGTTCACCCGCATCCTGCTGGCGATGTTCGGCCAGGTGCCGTGGCGCGCCGCGCCGTACGTGCCCGTCGAGATCATGCTGTTTCCGCGCTGGATGCCGTTCCACCTCGAGAAGGTGTCGTACTGGGCACGCAGCACGATGGTGCCGCTGTTCATCCTCTGCACGATGAAGGCAAAGGCAAAGAATCCTCGCCAGGTCGGCATCGCCGAATTGTTCGTGACGCCGCCGGAGCAGGAACGGCAGTACTTCGCCACCACCACCTTCGTCAGCAAGCTGTTCCTGCTGCTCGACAAGCTGGGTCGCGCCTGCGATCCGCTGATGCCCTCGTCGCTGCGCCGCAAGGCCATCCGCAAAGCCGAGCAATGGTTTCTGCCGCGGCTAAACGGCGAGGACGGTCTGGGCGCGATCTTTCCGCCGATGGTGAACGCGCTGGAGGCGATGGACCTGCTCGGCTACGCCAAGGATCACCCGGTCCGCGCCACCTGCCTGCGCTCGCTGCAGAAGCTGATCGTGCACCGCGACGACGGCACGGCTTATTGCCAGCCCTGCGTGTCGCCGGTGTGGGACACCGGCTGGGCCGCCATGGCGCTGTTGCGCACCTCGGCCGATGAGGACACGCAAGCCGTGGTGACGCGGGCGCTGGAATGGCTCGCGCCGCTGCAGGAACTGCAATGCAAGGGCGACTGGTCGGTGCAGGCGCCGGGGCTGCCGCCCGGCGGCTGGGCGTTCCAGTACGCCAATGCGTATTACCCGGATCTGGACGACACCGCCGTCGTGGCCGCACTGCTGCACGTGGCCGTGCGTGGCACGCCGCGTGAGGGCGTCCATCGCGAGCGCATCGAACGCGCTGCGGACTGGCTGGTCGGCATGCAGTCGGACAACGGCGGATTCGCCTCGTTCGATCGCAACAACACGCACTATCACATCAACGAGATTCCCTTCGCCGATCATGGCGCGATGCTCGATCCGCCGACGGAAGACGTGTCGGGCCGCGTGCTGGCGTTTCTCGGCCTGCTCGGGCGTCCGCAGGACCAGCCCGCGATCGAACGCTGCATCGCCTATCTGCGCAGCGCGCGATTGCCGGATGGTTCGTACTGGGGTCGCTGGGGTACCAACTACATCTACGGCACCTGGTCGGTGCTCGGAGGACTCGCACTGGCCGGCCAGGACATGCGCCAGCCGTGGATACGCGCCTCCGTCGACTGGCTGTTCTCCCGACAGCATGCCGACGGTGGCTGGGGCGAAACCAACGACACCTATTTCGACCCTGCCTTGCGCGGCACCAACGACGGCGTGAGCACCCCGCACAGCACGGCATGGGCCGTGCTCGGCCTGTGTGCCGCGGGCGAGCACTCGTCCGAAGCGGCGCATCGCGGCGTGCGCTGGCTGCTCGATCATCAGCAGGCCGCGGGCGAAACCGAAGCGGATCTCTGGTATCACCCCAGCTTCAACGCACCGGGATTCCCGCGTGTGTTCTTCCTGAAATATCACGGCTACACGGCATATTTTCCGCTATGGGCACTCAGCCGCTATCGCCAGCTGCTTGCGAACTCGTCGCCGACGAGGTGACGCCGGGCAGCGTGGGCTTCGTCACCGCGCTTGCCTCGGAAGCGCGGGCGCTGACGCGCCGGTCGCTGCGCGTGCGCACGGCGTTGCCGCTCGAACAAGGCGGCGTGCTCTGGCTTTCCGGCATGGGCCAGCAAGCAGCGCGAGACGGCGCGCTTGCACTGATCGATGCAGGCGCAACGGCATTGGTGTCCTTCGGCGTGGCTGGCGGCCTGGCGCCCGGCCTGCGCAGCGGCACTTTGTTCTGCCCGTCCTGCGTACTCGACGAGCGCAGCCATGATTACCAGCCCGATGCCTCGTGGCGCGCCGCGCTTATCCGAAGCCTGGGTACAACGAGTCTTCCAATCGTCCATGAAGGCACTTTGCTGAGCCTGCTCGCGCCGTTACTCAGCGTCGCTGAAAAAGGCGCGATGCGCGAACGCCATCAGGCCCTGGCCGTCGATATGGAGAGCGCAGCGATTGCCGCGGTGGCGGGCGAATACCGCATACCGTTCATCGTGCTGCGCGCCATCGTCGACGAGCGCACGGACAACGTACCGGTCGAACTGCAAACCAGCATCGATGCCTGGGGCCGGCCGCGCGCGGGTCGCCTGATCCTCAGCGTGTTGCGGCATCCCGGCTTGCTTGCACACCTGCCCGGCCTGGCTGCGCGCATGCACAAGGCCACGGGTGCCCTGCGTACGGCGGCCAAAGTAGCCGGCACCGATTTGGCGCGCGCAGCACGACAGCCCTGCTAATCTCACCTTGTACTCGGATGCCAGGCCTGGCCTCGACGGAGCGCCGGCGGCATCGAAGCCTGGAGGCCCGACGGCGTGTTCAGAGCGATCCATAAAGGCCTGGTCTGGCTGGTCGACCGCAGCGGTCGTCACTACCTCATGGTGCTGTCGCTGGCGCTGCTGCTGGTGGTACTGAGCCTGTGGGGAGCATCCAGCAAGCTGAGCATCGACACCGATGCGGACCATCTGTTCTCCGAGAAACTCGCCTGGCGGCAACAGAGCCAGGCCTTCGCGCGACAGTTCCCGCAGTTCAGCGACACCCTCACCGCCGTGGTGCGCGCGCCCACGCCGGAGGAAGCGCGCATCGCGGCGGAGGCATTGAACGCCAAGCTGCAGGCGGACACGCTGCACTTCCACTCATCGACCACACCGGGCATCAGTCCGTTCTTCAACCGCGAGGGATTGTTGCTGCTGCCGCAGGACGAGCTGCAAAGCACGCTCGACAGCATGCTGCAGGCGCAGCCGCTGCTCGGCCCGCTGGCCAAGGATCCGTCCGCGCGGGGCTTGTTCAACGGCATCGACCTGATGGTGGAAGGCGTGCGCCGCGGCATGGCCAACGACCTGTCGTCGTACGACTCGGCGCTCGGCAATGTGGCGCAAACGATGGAGGATTCGCTGGCCGGCAAGAACGCGCCGCTGTCCTGGCAGGCGCTGCTGACGCCCAACCTGGTGAACAGCAACGGTGGCCAGGAATTCATCCTGATTCATCCCGTGCTCGATCACACCGCGCTCGAACCGGGAGCCGCGGCCACCGAGGCCATGCTGAAGCTGGCCGACACCTTGCCCGAGGTGAAGTCCGGCCGCGTACACGTCAATTACACCGGCTCGGTACCGCTGGCGGATGAGGAGTTCGCCTCGCTGACCGATCGCGCGGGCCCGATCGCCATCGGCAGCAGCCTGCTGCTGGTGTTCTGGCTGGTGCTGGCCCTGGGCACCTGGCGGCTGATCGTGCCGGTCATCATCACGCTGATCGTGGGTCTGATTTACACGGTGGGCTTTGCCGCGTTCGCAGTGGGACGCCTCAACCTGGTCTCGGTCGCCTTTGCCGTGCTGTTCGTGGGCCTGGCGGTGGATTTCGGCATCCAGTTGGGTGTGCGCCTGCACGCGCGCCAGTACAGCGACCGCACCTTCGACGACTCGTTGCACGAGACCGCCAACCGCGTCGTCAGCCAGGTAGGTCTTGCCGCCCTGGCCACTGCCTGCGGCTTCCTCGCGTTCGCGCCCACGGATTTCACCGGCGTGGCGGAGCTCGGCATCATTGCGGGCGTCGGCATGTTGCTGGCGCTGCTGTGCACGCTCACCGTGCTGCCGGCGCTGTTGCATCTTCTGTCGAAGGGATCGCCGCACGCGGAAGTGGCGTTGCCCGGCGGCGCCGCGGCGGATGCGTGGCTGGCGCGTCACAGCAAGGCGGTGCAGATCGTTTTCGCCGTGCTGGGCGCGGTAGGCATCTGGTGTGCCATCACCATTCCGTTCGACGCCAATCCGCTGCATACCAAGAATGAAAACAGCGAAGCGATGCGCACGCTCAAGTCGCTGATGGAAGATCCCAACACCAACCCATTCACCATGGACATTCTGGTCAAGGACCTGCCCACCGCCAAGGCGTTGAGCGAACGCCTGGGCAAGCTGCCGGAAGTGGCACAGGTGGTTTCGGGCGTCGACTTCGTCCCCACCGGACAAGCCGACAAGCTCGACCAGCTGCAGCAGGCGTCCGACCTGATGTTCGCCGTGCTCAATCCGGGCGAGAAGATCGCGCCACCCAGCTATGCCCAGATACGCGACGCCGCCAAGGACACCAGCGAAGGAATTGCCAGCGTGGCCGACAAGCTGCCGGCCAACTCGCCGCTGCGCCGGATCGGCCGCGCGCTGGCCGGCTTGTCGCATGGCACGGATCAACAGGCGGCGACCGCCAATCAGGCGCTGACCCAGTTCCTGCCCTATACGCTGCACCAGCTCGCCGACTCGCTGTCGGCTACCGCCATCACCCTGCAGAATCTGCCGCCCGAGGTGAGACGCGATTGGTTCGCCGCCGATGGGCGCGTGCGCGTGCAGGTGACACCGACGGTCCAGGCACAGAGCACGGCGGGCTTGCGCCACTTCGTGCAGGTCGTGCAGCAGGCCGCGCCGGACGCCGCCGGTTCCGCCGTCGACACGATCCGGGCCGCCGACACCATCCTCATCGCGTTCCGCGAAGCGGCCGTCTATGCCATCACCGCCATCGCCATCGTGCTGATGCTGGTGTTGCGCCGCGTGCGCGATGCAGGGCTGGTGCTGGCCACGTTGCTGATGTCGGCCCTGCTTACCGCGTTGTTCGCGCGGCTGTGCGGCATCTCCATCAACTTCGCCAACATCATTGCGCTGCCGCTGCTGCTGGGTGTGGGGGTGTCGTTCAACATCTATTTCGTGATGAACTGGCGACACGGCATGCACCAGTTCCTCGGCTCGCCCACCGCGCGCGCCATCCTGTTTTCCGCGCTCACCACCGGCACGGCGTTCGGCAGCCTGGCCATCGCGCGCCATCCGGGCACGGCCAGCATGGGCACGGTGCTGCTGCTGAGCCTGCTTGCCGTGCTGCTCTCCACCTTCGCGTTTTTGCCGGCAATGCTTTATTCGATTGGGACGTGCAAAGAGCCGCTTGCTAATACGTGAACCAACCCATGTCGGGGCGTTCCTCTCTCGCTCGTCATTCCGGCGTAGGCCGGAATCCAGTAGCCGCTGTACAGGGTTTTCGCGAAGACCTTGCACCCTCGCTACTGGATTCCGGCCTACGCCGGAATGACGCTGAGGGAAATGGTCGTTCGGCCGAGATTTTGAACGGGTGCCTTAGCGGATGCGGTGCACGACCATGTCGGCCAGCTCATGCAGGTGCATGGCACGCTCGCCCAGGGGCGCGAGTGCCGCATGGGCGCGCTCGCCGAGGTCGCCTGCGAGTGCGCGGGACGCATCCAGGCCTAGCAGCGACACATAGGTGGGTTTGTTGTCCTGCGCATCCTTGCCCGGCGTCTTGCCCAGCGTGGCGGCGTCGGTGGTGACGTCGAGGATGTCGTCCACCACCTGGAAGGCCAGGCCCACGGCACGCTGGTAGACGTCTAGCGCCGCATGCAATTCCCCGGACAACGGCAAGGGGCCGCAGTGCGCGCCCATGAAGATGGAAGCCCGCAGCAACGCACCCGTCTTGAGCCGATGCATCTGTTCGAGCTGCTCGCGCGCCAACACGCGGCCCACGCTGGCCAGGTCGATCGCCTGCCCGCCCACCATGCCCAGCGAACTGCTGGCGCTCGCCAGTTCCTTCAACAACGCGACCCGCTGGATCGGCGTGGCGGGAAGATCGCCAAGCACGGCAAACGCCTGCGCCTGCAGCCCGTCGCCTACCAGGATGGCCATGGCCTCGCCGTAGCGCACATGCACCGTGGGCTGGCCACGACGCAGCAGATCGTTGTCCATCGCCGGCAGGTCGTCGTGCACCAGCGAATAGGCATGGATCATTTCGATGGCGCTGGCGGCACCATCGAGGATGGCCGGATCCGCCTCCACCAGCTCGCCCGCCGCATGGCACAGCAATGCGCGCAAGCGCTTGCCGCCGCCCAGCGTGGCGTAGCGCATGCCGTCGTGCAGCGTCGTCGGCGGCGTGTCGCTGGACGGCAGGTAGTGCTCCAGCGCCCGCTCGGTGCGCTGCACGATCCGTGGCATCCAGGTGCTGAGCGGCTCCGCGCTCGCGGCGATGCCGTTCGAGGCAGGCCACAGTTGAAAGGCTTCACTCACGTCAACCACTCCACATCACATCAATGAACGGCGCCGACGGCCTGGCGAATCGTCGGCAGTTGCGCGATGAACTGGCGCGCCGTCGCGCGTGCAAGTTCGTCCGCGGCAAGAATGTCTTCCAGCGTCGCGGAGCCGGCCAGCGGCGGCAGGCGATCCAGCGTCCGCTCGACCAGGCGCGCGATATCGGTAAAGCGGAGCTTCTCGTGCAGGAACGCGTCCACGGCGATCTCGTTGGCTGCGTTGAGGGTGACGCTGGCCGTGCAACCGTCGCGCAGCACCTGCAATCCCAGCCGCAGGCAGGGGAAGCGCGCGAGATCGGGCGTATGGAAACTCAGGTTGGCCATGCGCGTGAGATCCAGCGGCGCCACACCGGAGTCGACACGCTGGGGATAGGCCATGGCATGCGCAATCGGCGTGCGCATGTCCGGATTGCCCAGCTGCGCGAGCACCGACTGGTCGGCATACGCCACCATCGAATGGATCACGCTCTGCGGATGGATCAACACCTCGATGCGTTCGGGCGGCATGTCGAACAACCAGCGCGCCTCGATGGTTTCCAGCCCCTTGTTCATCATGGTGGCGGAATCGACGGATATCTTGCGTCCCATCACCCAGTTCGGATGCTTGCATGCCTGCTCGGGCGTCACCCCGTCGAGCGTGTCCAGTTCCCGCTGCAGGAACGGGCCGCCGGAGGCGGTGAGGATCAGTCGCTCCACCCCGGTGCCCCTGCACGAGCCGGTGCTCAGGCACTGGAAGATGGCGTTGTGCTCGCTGTCCAGCGGCAACAAGGTGGCGCCGTGTTGCGCCACCGTGCGCATGAACAGCGCGCCGGACATCACCAGCGCCTCCTTGTTCGCCAACAGGATCTTCTTGCCGGCGCGCGCCGCGGCCAGCGATGAAGCAAGCCCTGCACCGCCCACGATCGCCGCCACCACCGCGTCGCATCCGGACGAGCTCGCCACCGCGCTCAATGCCTGCGGGCCGTAGGCCACTTCGGTGTTCAAGCGCGCCGCACGCAACTTCTGTTCGAGTTCGGCCGCGCCGTGGGCATCGCCGACCACGGCGATTTCCGGAAGAAACGCCAGGCACTGCTCGAACAGGCGGTCGATACGCTGATGGGCGGTCAGCGCAAACACGCGGAACCGATCCGGGTGACGCGCCGCCACGTCCAGCGTACTGGTGCCGATGGAGCCGGTGGAACCGAGAATGGCCAGCCGCTGCATGCTCATCTCATTGCCTCCTACCACGTGCGTTCACCGTTCGACGAACGCACGCTCGATCACATAGTCGCCCGGCTCGCGCGTCCGCGGCGAGGCGCGGAAACCGCGGCCATCCAGCAAGGCACTGGTGTCGTCCAGCATGGCCTGGCTGCCGCACAGCATCACCCGGTCGGTCTCGGGGTTGAGCGGCGGCAGGCCCGCAAAATCGCTCATGCGCGCATCCACGATCGCATCCGTCAGACGCCCGCGGTGGCGAAACGGTTCGCGCGTGACGCTGGGGTAATACACCAATTTGTCGCGCACCAGTTCGCCCAGGTAATCGTGCGCGGGCAGCTGTTGCTCCAGGTATTGGGCAAACACCAGGTCGCTGATGCGGCGCACGCCATGGGCCAGCACGATCTTGTCGAAGCGCTGGTAGGCCTCCGGATCGCGCACGATGCTCAGGAAGGGCGCCAGGCCGGTGCCCGTGCCCAGCAGGTACAGATGCTTGCCCGGCTTCAGGTCGTTCAACACCAGCGTGCCGGTGGGTTTGCGGCTGACCATGATGGGATCGCCGGGCTTCAGGTGCTGCAGGCGCGACGTGAGCGGCCCGTCCTGCACCTTGATGCTGACGAATTCCAGGTGTTCCTCGTAGTTGGCGCTGGCAATCGAATACGCGCGCATCAGCGGCTTGCCTTCCACCTCCAGCCCCAGCATCACGAAGTGTCCGCTGTCGAAGCGAAAACCGGGGTCCCGCGTGGTACGGAAACTGAAGAGGCTATCGTTCCAGTGATGCACTTCGAGCACGTACTCCGTCGCCAATGCCACCATCGCTGCCACCTTTGCCGAGTGAAGAGATCGACTTCGATGAGGCGAACGTTGCAACGCTTCGTGCCAAATGGACGTGAGGATCGCGCCCGAAACAGGCCGAGGCGGCGCCTTGCATCGGCCGCCGACGCCACCACTTCCGGACCCGTCGGATGGGGCAAAATGAGGCTCCAGGCCGACCACCCATAGCCAGGCTCAATGAGCCTGATGCCAACAATCAATTAGACCTATGGATTCAAACCCCGTAGTCTTACTACTCAACCCACCACAACCAACGGAAACCAACCGATGTCGTTGATCAACACCGAAATCAAACCGTTCAAGGCCCAGGCTTACAAGGATGGCCAGTTTATCGAAGTGACCGATGCCTCCTTGAAGGGCAAGTGGTCCGTGGTGGTGTTCTACCCCGCCGACTTCACCTTCGTCTGCCCGACGGAGCTGGAAGATCTGGCCGATCACAACGCCGAGTTCCAGAAGCTGGGCGTGGACATCTACGCCGTATCGACCGACACCCACTTCGCGCACAAGGCGTGGCACGACACGTCCGACGCGATCAAGAAGGTGAACTACGCCATGATCGGCGATCCGACCGGCGCGATCACCCGCAACTTCGACGTGATGATCGAAGAGGAAGGCCTGGCCCTGCGCGGCACCTTCCTGATCAACCCGGAAGGCCAGATCAAGCTGTGCGAAATCCACGACAACGGCATCGGCCGTGACGCGTCGGAGCTGCTGCGCAAGGTCAAGGCCGCGCAGTACGTCGCCTCCCACCCGGGTGAAGTGTGCCCGGCCAAGTGGAAGGAAGGCGAGAAGACCCTGAAGCCGTCGCTCAGCCTGGTTGGCAAGATCTAAGTTCATCGCTGTCCTGTCTTGCGGCCCGCTGCATCGGGCCGCCCTGGACCCGGCGATCCGCCGGGTCCGCTCTCCCCGATTCACGATGCGCACGACGCCGGGCCAAGGCCGCGGCGGCGGTAGCGCTCACCCCGAATAAAGGATGAATTCACCATGTTGGATGCCGATCTGAAGTCCCAGTTGCAGGCCTATCTCGAAAAGGTCGTCCACCCGATCGAGCTGGTCGCTTCGCTCGACCAGGGCGAAAGCTCGCAGGAGCTGAAGGAACTGCTGGAAGACATCGCGCCGCTGTCCGACAAGGTGTCCCTGCGCCTGGACGGCAACGACAAGCGCAAGCCCTCCTTCGCGATCAATCGCACCGGCACCGACGTGAGCGTGCGCTTCGCCGGCATCCCGATGGGCCACGAGTTCACCTCGCTGGTGCTGGCGTTGCTGCAGGTGGGCGGTCATCCGTCCAAGGCTTCGCAGGAAGTGATCGAGCAGGTGCGCAATCTCGACGGCGAATATCGCTTCGAGACGTTCATGTCGCTCTCCTGCCACAGCTGCCCGGACACGGTGCAGGCACTGAACCTGATGAGCGTGCTCAATCCGAACATCTCGCATGTCGCGATCGACGGTGCGCTGTTCCAGGACGAAGTGAACGAGCGCCAGGTGATGGCCGTACCCACCGTCTATCTCAACGGCGAATTCTTCGACACCGGCCGCATGGAGATCGAACAGATCGCCGCGCGCCTGGACACCAATGCGCATGCACGCGCTGCCGAACGTCTAAACACCAAGGCACCGTTCGACGTGCTGGTGGTCGGCGGCGGCCCGGCCGGCGCTTCGGCGGCCATCTACGCCGCGCGCAAAGGCATCCGTACCGGCGTGGCCGCCGAGCGTTTCGGCGGCCAGGTGCTGGACACCATGGCAATCGAGAATTTCATCTCGGTGCCGTACACCGAAGGCCCCAAGCTGGCTGCCTCGCTGGAACAGCACGTGCACGAATACGACGTGGACGTGATGAACCTGCAGCGTGCCGAGCAGCTCATTCCCGCCACCACCGAAGGCGGCCTGCATGAGGTGCGCCTCGCCAACGGCGCCACGCTGAAGGCGAAGACGGTGATCCTTTCCACCGGCGCGCGCTGGCGCAACATGAACGTGCCGGGCGAGCAGGAATACCGCAACAAGGGCGTCACCTATTGCCCGCATTGCGACGGCCCGCTGTTCAAGGGCAAGCGCGTGGCGGTGATCGGCGGCGGCAATTCGGGCGTTGAGGCGGCGATCGACCTGGCCGGCATCGTCGGTCACGTCACCCTGCTCGAATTCGACAGCAAGCTGCGTGCGGATGAAGTCCTGCAGCGCAAGCTGCGCAGCCTGCCCAACGTCACCATCATCGTCAGCGCGCAGACCACCGAAGTGCTGGGCGACGAGCAGAAGGTGACCGGTCTCAACTACACCGACCGCAGCAGCGGCCAGGCGCATTCGGTGGCGCTCGAAGGCGTGTTCGTGCAGATCGGCCTGCTGCCCAACACCGACTGGCTGAAGGGCACGGTGCAGTTGTCGCCGCGCCACGAGATCGAAGTGGACGCCCGCGGTGAAACCTCGGTACCGGGCGTATTCGCCGCAGGCGACGTTACCACCGTGCCGTACAAGCAGATCGTGATCGCGATGGGCGAAGGCTCGAAGGCCTCGCTGAGCGCCTTCGATTACCTGATCCGCCTGCCGGTTGAAGAGATCGAGCAGGAAGCCGTCACCGCCTGACGAAAGCCGTTCCACGCCCGGTCGTGCGCAGCCGAATCCCCTCTCGGCGCGCGGGGCCGGGCTTTTTTTTGCGCGGCCGCCCAGGCGCACATACCCGGCAGCCCAATCACCACGCGGCTTATAACCCCGCGTGATGCCGACATGAGAAATGCTCATCTGCCGGAGTCTTTCAATCGTTCAGCGTCCGGGCTTCCATAGCGCTACTTCCGCCGTCGACCCGCCGCCATGCTCAACGCCCTCCGTCACACCAAGGCCCCGCTGCTCGCGGCGCTGCTTGCTGCCCTGCCCGCCGCCGGACTGCATGCGGCCGAGGCAAAGACGCCACTGACCATCGACGAGGCGTTGAAGGCTTCCGCCGCACAGCATCGGCCGGTGCTGGTCGATTTCCAGGCGGTGTGGTGTTACTCGTGCTACTACATGGCCAGCCATGTGTTGAACGGCGCCGAATGGAATGCCGTGGAACGCAAGGCCATCGTGGTACAGGCCGATGCCGATTCGCCGGACGGCCAGACCTGGATGAAGAAACTCCACGCCTCCTTCCTGCCGAGCTATGTCGTGCTCGACGAACATGGCAACGAACTGGGGCGTATTTCGGCGGAACAGCCGCGCGAAAAGTTCTATCCGAAGATCAACGCCATCCTGGCCAGCGGCGACACCCTCGACGGCCTCAAGCAGAAGGCCGCCAACGGCGCGCCCGATGCCGTGGCCGATGTGCTGGAGGCGTATCAGGCACGCTCCGAGGGCGGCGAAGGCCTGGCTTGGTTCGCCGCGCTGTCTTCGTCGCGACAACAGGACGCGGGCAAGAACGCGCGCGTCCAGGTCGCCCTCGATCAGCTCGCACTGGCCAAGGCCCGGGCAGCGAACGACAACGCAGCGGTGATCGCCAGCGCACAGAAAGTGCTGGCCCAGGAGATCGGTTGCCAGCGGCCCTACGTGCTGGACAACCTGCTCGACGCCAGCGCCAGGTTGCCGGCGGACCAGCGCAAGACCCTGTTGGCCACGCAACGCCAGCCGCTCGAGCACTACGTCAACACGCAGGTGCTGATCGCCACGCCCGCATGCGCGGACCAGCGCAGTGCCGTGCTCGCCAGCGCCGACCTGGATGACGCACTGGGGGATGCAGCGGCAGCCTCGGCCATCCTCGACCGCGCCATCACGCAAACCCGGCAGCGCCTGGGCAACAAACTCGGCAGCGATCGCAATCTCGCCGACAACCTGCGCATCTATCTATTGCGCGCCAAGCGCACGGCCGAGCTGGACGACTACCAGCAACAACTGATCGCGGCGTATCCGGACGATTACGTCTACGCCTACCGCTATGGCCGCAACCTGGTGGAAACCGGCAAACCGGCGCAGGCCCTGCCCTATCTCTCGCAGGCAGCCGACAAGGCCTATGGCGCCAACCGGCTCGCCGTGGCCCTGCAGCGCGTGAAGGCACTCAAGGCGCTGCATCGCGACGATGAGGCCAGCAAGGTGGCCAGCGATGTGCTGGAAAGCAACGGACCATGGTTCCCCAAGCAGGCCGACGCGTTGAAGGCTGCGCTGAAGGCATAGGCGATCGGCATCATTCGATCCGCGCCGACGCCGTCGTGGTCACCGCACCGCACTGCGGCGGCCACGCTTCCTGTCCATCGATGTGCCAGACGAAGAACTCGCCCGATTTCGGTTCGCCGGTGTCGCGGGCGAACAGCAGGGTTTTCCCTGATGGCGAGAACAGTGCGCCGATTTCCGAGCCGTTGACGTTGACCTCCTGCCCCAGCTTCCTGCGCGGCAGCCAGCCCTGCAGGCCCAGGCGTGACTGGTAGAGTCCGCCGTCGGCCATCAGGATCAGGCGCCCACCGTCCGGGGAAGGTAACGGCTCATATTCGTCGCCGGCCGTATTGATCGCGGGGCCGGCGTTCTCGACCACCCATGCGCCAGACTCGGTTTCACGTGCACGCCAGATGTCGTTCTTCCCCAGGCCGCCCGGCCGGTTCGAACCGAAGTACAGCCATCCATCCGGCGCCAGACGCGGAAACCATTCGGCCTCCTCCGAATTGACCGGAGCGGGCAGACGTACCGGCGTTTTCCAGTGGCCATCGGCTGCGCGGTCGGCCCGCCAGATGTCCAGATCCCTGCTCTTGATGCTGCCGGTCGCGCGCGTGGAGATGTAATACACGCTGCGGCCATCCGGCGTGAACCACGGATCGGCTTCCGCACCCGGCGCGGCGAAAGCCGCAGGCAGCGGATCGCTCCAGCGCGTGCCATCGCAATGCGAATGAAGAATGCGCCAGCCGGAAAACGACTTGGAGCTGCGCACGAAGTACAGCTCGCCGGTGCGCGGATCGAAGGCCGGATGCGACTCGAACAGGTCGCTGGACACGCCCGGCGGCGTCCAGGGCTGCACGCTCGATGAGGCTGCGGCGGCAACTGCGCCCAGCGGCGTAAGGGCAAGCCAGAAAGCGACAACGCGAGGCTTCATGCGCATGGGCACCGCAACGCTCGTGTGAGGTGGGCCGATGGTAGCCCAGCCGCGTCCGCGCGATACACGCACGGACGCGCCACCGCCTCGCGCACCGACCGAGTGCGCGAGGTGACGGCCGTTGCGCATCGCCTCAGCGATGCAGCTGCTGCAGCAAGTGCTCCAACTCGGCGCGCAACTGCCTCACCTGAGACAGGGCGCCATCGCGCTCGCGCATCACTTCCTGATGCACCGCGAGCGACACCACGTGCATCGACAGGGTTTTCTTTCTGGCCCGGTAGCGTCGAGCGCGCTCGGCCGCCGTCAAGGCATTGGGCTTGCGTGGACGTCCGCGCGGACGCTTGAAATTCAAGGGCAACGCAAGCGTGCCCGGATCTCGTGGATCAACCATGACGCCTCCTCCTTGTGTGCCGCCTATTTTACGTGACGTCACGTAAAATACAAGAAAAATCTCACGAAAAAACAGCCGCAAACGCGAGTTTTTTCATCTGAAGTAACTGATAGGCGTTGTCGACCGACCGGCCTCTCGCGCGTTCACCTGACGAGGAGATTCCTGTCGCTACCGTGCGATACGTGGCTATCGGGGGAGGCAGACGCACGGCCCCAGTCCACCAAGTAGAAGAAGAAAGGAACACCGAAGATGGATTCGCTCTATGAGCTGTCATCACGGGCCATCCGCCGTCTCTACGACGCTCGCATCCGCACTCCGCCCGTGCTGGATATCGACACCCAGTTCCCCAATGGACGCCGTTTCCACGACGCGTGGGAAGTGATTCGCGGCGAGGCCATGGCCATCCTCGAAAGCAGCCAGCCGATCCCGCGCTTCCACGAGATCATGCCGGCGCAAGCGGACATCTCGGCCACCGACGGGCGCGACTGGCGCATGTTCCTGCTCAAGGTGTACGGGCAGGACCTCCCTTCGAACCAGGCCCGCTGTCCGTTTTTATCGGAGCTGCTGGCCACCTGCCCCGACGTGCTGTCGGCCACGCTGTCCTTCCTGGCGCCGCACAAACACATCCCCCGTCACAGCGGACCGTTCCGCGGCATCCTGCGTTACCAGCTGAACCTGGAAGTGCCGCTGGCCGACGATGGCCGGCCGGGCGCCGTGCTATGGCTGGCCGGCGACGAACACCGGCTGGGCAGCGGCGAGCAGTTGCTGTGGGACGACACCTATCCGCATGAAGTGTGGAACCGCAGCGAGCAGACACGCGTGGCGTTGCTGCTGGATGTGCGTCGACCGGACATGCCGCTGGACCTGCGCCTGCTGTCGAACGCCGTGACCAAGGGCGTCGGCCTGGTGGCGCGCTGGCGAGGCTTTTCCTGAGTCGGCAGCGCTATCCTTGCCCTTCCGTGCGTAGAACACGAACTCAGGCAGGAAAGGGAAGCATGCTCGGCAAAGTGGAGGAAACCCGCGCACTCGACTTCAGCGGAATGAGCACGCTGGTGCTCGCCGGCGGCGGCAATCGATGCTGGTGGCAGGCGGGCGCACTACGGCATTTGATGGAGCAAGGCATGCGCCTGCCCGCGCAACTGGTCGGCACCAGTGCGGGCGCCGCCGTCGCTGCCTCCATTCTCGCGGAAGGCGCCGACACGGCACTGCAGGCATGCCTGAAGCTCTATGCGAGCAATCCAAGGATCTTCGACTGGTCCAGCCTGTCGAAACTCAAGCTGAAATTTGCCCACCAGCACGTGTACCCCGCATGGGTCGAAGCGTTCTTGAACGAAACCACCTTCGACACGCTGCGCCACTCGTCGTCACGCCTTGTCGTTGCGCTCACGCGGCCGGCGCGGTTCCTGGGCATGAGAGGGTCCGTTGCCGCGGGAACAGTGGCCTACCTCGTCGACAAATACCTGTGGAACAGCATCCACCCCCGCCTCCCTCGCCTGTTCGGGCTTCGCCAGGACTTCATGGTCTTGAACGACTGTTCCGATATCGAGATGGCGCAGTCGCTTCTTATCGCGGCGGCGTCGGCACCACCCATCATGTCCGCCCGTCCGGTGGGCGGCGGACCTGCGATCGATGGCGGCTACACGGACAACGCGCCGATTCCGCCCCAGTCGGAACAGGAGCGGTCGACCACGCTGGTGATGCTCACCCGCCACTATCCGAAACTCCCGCCATTGTTCCGCTGGCACGGACGAACCTACTGGCAGCCCAGTCAACGCATTCCTGTTTCAACCTGGGACTGCACCTCGAAAACCACGGTGCATGAGGCCTACGATCTGGGTGCGCAGGATTCGATACAGGCACTGGAAACGGGCCTGCTTCGATAGCCATGCGTTTGTTTTACAGCGATCGAAGATCCATGCATGGCAACCTCGCCAGCCATGGGGCGGGCTTGGCGCGGCGGCTTCCGGCGACCCTCAGGCGGCGGTGCCTGTCTGCTGCGTCTCGACCCGCTCCCGATGATCGGACAGCTCGGTGCGCAGACGCGGCAAGGCCTCCGGATAGCGCGACTGGATGAAGGCGATAAGTCCCTCGCGCACCTTGCAGCGCAGGTCGAAATTGCGCCCGGAGTCGGTCGAGCTCACCAAGGCGCGCAACTGCATGGCGCGCTCGTCCGCGTCGGTGACCTGCAGCACACAGACGCGCCCATCCCACTCCGCCGCCGCGCGGCACAGGCGACCCAGCTCTTCGCGCAAGGGTTCGGTGGGCACGCCAAAATCCATCCACAGGAAGACCGTGCCCATCAGCTGCGCGCTGTTGCGCGTCCAGTTCTGGAACGGGTTTTCCATGAACCAGCCGAGCGGTACCACCATGCGCCGCTCGTCCCAGATGCGCACCACCACGTAGCTCCCGGTGATCTCTTCGATTCGCCCCCATTCACCCTGGATGATCACCACGTCATCCAGCCGGATCGGTTGGGTCAACGCGATCTGCAGGCCCGCGATGAGATTGCTCAGCACGGGCTTGGCGGCCATGCCCAGCACGATGCCGGCCACGCCCGCCGAGGCCAGCAGGCTCGTACCGAGCTGGCGCACGCCGGGGATGGTCAGCAGGACGGCCGACGCACCGAGCATCAACACCAGCACGTCGGCGGTGCGACGCAACACGCGCACCTGGGTGAGCATGCGGCGGGCGGCAAGATTGTCGGAGACGTCCAGCGGGTACTTGCGTATCGCCGCCAGTTCGAAGGCGCCCAGGCTGCGCAACACCAGCCAGGTCAGCGCCACCATCAAGGCGATGACCAATGCGTGCTGCACCAGCACGAATGCGGGAAACACATCGGCATCCGGCAACACGCGCAAGGCGACCGCCATCATCAGCAGGGGAATCAGCCATTCCATCGGCGCACTGGCACGCCTCAGCAGATCCGCCAACAGGGGACGTCGCTTCGCAGACCGGCGAAGCGTCGCGTAGGCCAACGCGCGCAACAGCACGGCGCCGACCAGGGCGCCGCCAACAGCCATCGCAAAGCGCGCCCAGGGATCGTGCTGCCACCAGCGCAGCAAACTATCGAACACGAGTAGCCCGTTTCGTTTTCGTCATCGGTGAATCTTCTTGTCATGCCCGTTAGGCACATGCCTTGCGCATGTGATCGGGCCTGGACGTAGATCAAAACGACGCTCACACCAACGTCACGAGCCGGCGAACTTCCGCCGGCGCATTCGCTCACGGGCCATGCTTTTCATGAAAACAGCACGCGTCTTGCGCGTATCGCCGATCAGCATGCGCCACGTTCAACGCACGCATCGAGGAGGGCGACATGGACCACTGGCTTCCCACCCTGCCCTGGTGGACTTTCGTAGTCCGCGGCGCCATCGCTTATGTGGGCCTGCTGGCCCTGATGCGCATGGCAGGCCGCCATTCGTTCGGCGAAATGTCGGCGTTCGACATCATCGTGCTGGTACTGGTCGGCGGCACGCTGCGCGCGGCCATCGTCGGCGAGGACAACTCGCTGTGCGGCGCCTTTATCGGTGTCGCCACGGTATTGATGATCGATCGGCTGTTCGCCTGGGCGGCCACCCGATCGCCCGCCTTCAACCGGCTGGTCGAAGGCAAGCCCACCACGCTGGTGCGCGACGGGCAGTTATTGCAAGACGAACTGCGCCGCCATGACGTGCCGATGCCCGCCTTCGAGCGCTCGCTGCGAAAACGCGGCGTGGTCGACGCGCGCGACGTCGCCGAAGCCCGGCTCGAACCGAACGGCAAGATCACCGTGATCCGCCAAAGCGATACCCGTGGCTAGCCCGCGGCCGCCACGGGTATCCATGGATCAGGCGTGACGGCTGGTCTCGAACAGGAACCACACGCGGCGCTCGGCCTCGTCGATCCAGTTCTCCAGCAGGCTGGCCGTGGCCACGTCCTTGTACTCGTCGCACAGCTCATGCGTGGCACGCATATAGCCGGCCAGACGCTGGTTGTCCTCGCGCAGCTCGGCCAGCATGTCGTCCGGCGTCACGAAGTCGGCATCGTTGTCGGACAGGCGCGCCAGCCGCTTGGCATGGCCCAGCGAACGCAGCGTGGTGCCGCCCAGCTTGCGCACGCGCTCGGCGATCGGGTCCACCGTGGCGTAGATCTGGTCCGACTGCTCGTCGAGCAGCAGGTGGTAGTCGCGGAAGTATGGACCGGACATGTGCCAGTGGAAGTTCTTGGTCTTCATGTACAGGGCCAGGATGTCGGCCAGCAGCGCGTTCAGCTCGCCGGAGATGTCGCGCGTGGCCTTCTCGCCGAGCGCGGAAGGCGTGTTGAGCGCCGCCTTCTGGCGGTTCTTGGCGGCACTGGTGTCGCCCTTGGCCTTGCTGGTCTTGCTCGTCTTGCTCATCAGATTTGCTCCGCTGTTGACCCTGCGAGTATGCACCTGTGGATGTCATTCCGATGTCGCCGCGGGCGCCACGAGGACATGGCGCCCGCCTTTTTACTTCGCTTCCTTCTCCATCAATGCGTCCACCATGTTGGCGGGCACTTCCTCGTAGTGGTCGAACTCCATGGTGAAGGTGCCGCGGCCGCGCGTGGCCGAGCGCAGGAAGTTGATGTAGCCGAACATTTCCGCCAGCGGCACGAAGCCCTGCACGAACGCCTGCGCACCCTTCTGCCCCTGGTCGCTCACCGTGCCACGGCGGCGGTTGATGTCGCCAATGACATCGCCAAGGTAATCGGCTTCGGTCACCACTTCCAGTCGCATCACCGGCTCCAGCAGCTTGGGCTTGCTCAGTTTCTGCGCTTCGCGGAAGCACTGGCGGGTGGCGATTTCGAAGGCCAGCGCGGACGAGTCGACGTCGTGGAACTTGCCGTCGATCAGGCGCGCCTTGAAATCGACCACCTCGTAGCCGGCGATCTGGCCCTCGCGCGACTCCACGTTCACCGCGTGCTCCACCGCCGGGATGTACTCACGCGGCACACGGCCGCCGACGATTTCGTCGGAGAACACCACGCCGCTACCGGTTTCGCCCGGCTCGAAGACCATGGTCACCTCGGCAAACTGGCCCGAGCCGCCCGACTGCTTCTTGTGCGTATAGGTGTGCTCCACCTTGCGGCCGAACGCTTCGCGGAAGCTCACCTTGGGCTTGCCCATGTTCGCGTCCACGCCCAGCTCGGTGCGCATGCGGTCGATGGTCACCTCCAGGTGCAGCTCGCCCATGCCCTTGAGCACGGTCTGGCCGGTCTCCTTGTCCATTTCCAGGCGCAGCGACGGATCGGCCTTGACCATCTTGTAGAGCGCCGACGACATCTTGTCGATGTCGTTGCGGGTCTTGGGTTCCACCGACACGCTGATCACCGGATCGGGGAAGCGCATGCGTTCGAGCAGCGCCGGATGCGCCGGGTCGGACAGCGAGTCGCCGGTTTCGGTTTCCTTGAGCGAGACGAAGGCGCAGATGTCGCCCGCGCGCACCTCGTCGATTTCCTTGGTCGCGTTGGCCTGCACTTCGACGATGCGGCCGATGCGCTCCTTCTTGCCGCGCGTGACGTTCTGCAGCGTGTCGCCCTTCTTGATCACACCCGAATACACACGGCAGAAGGTGAGCGTGCCGAACTGGTCGTTGATCACCTTGAAGGCCAGCGCGCGCGCCGGCGCATCGTCGATCACGCCCTGTTCGCCGGTCACATGACCGTCCTCGTCGACCAGCGCGATGCCGCCGTTCTCGCCGGGGTACGGCATGTAATCGATCACGCCATCCAGCAGCTGCTGCACGCCCTTGTTGCGATACGACGAACCGCAGAACACCGGCACCAGCTTGCCCGACACGCAGCCCTTGCGGATGCATGCCTTCAAGGTCTCCGGATCGAACTCGCCCGTTTCGATCAGCCGGTTGAACGCGGCGTCGTCCATGGCCAGCGCGTATTCCAGCGTCTCTTGGCGCAGTTTCTCCAGGTTGTCGACCCACGCCTGGTCAGCCGCCGTGGTGAACTTCACGCGGCTGGCAATTTCATTGAGCGGCACGGTATCCCACGGGCTGTCCTTGTCGTCGCCCTTCCAGAGATAACCCACGCCCGCCACCAGGTCGGCCATGCCGACGAATTCGTCGTGGCTGCCCAGCGGCACCTGGCACAGCAGCACGCTGGCGCCCAGGCGCTCGCGGATGCCCTTCACGCAATGCTCGAAGTTCGCGCCGGTGCGATCCATCTTGTTGACGTAGCACACGCGCGGCACGTTGTACTGGTCGGCCAGGCGCCAGTTCGTCTCGGTCTGCGGCTCCACCCCGGCGACGCCGTCGAACACCACCACGGCACCGTCGAGCACGCGCAGGCTGCGATTCACTTCGATGGTGAAATCGACGTGGCCCGGCGTATCGATCAGGTTGATCTGGTAACCCTTCCACTCGGTGGACACAGCCGCCGACTGGATGGTGATGCCGCGCTTGCGTTCCTGCTCGAGGTAATCGGTGGTGGTGGAACCCTTGCCGTCCTTGGTGTCGTGCACGTCCACGATCTGATGCTTCTTGCCCGTGTAGTACAGGATGCGCTCGGTGGTCGTGGTCTTGCCGGCATCGATGTGCGCGATGATTCCAATGTTGCGATACAGCTCAAGCAATTTCTTGCGTGCCATGACATCCCGCCTTGATGAAGGTGCAATCCAGCCAGGCGCGCAAGCCACAACGACAGCCCGCCCGGCGCTCCGCTCAATATAGGGTCGTTCAGGCAAGCATCAATGCCACGTGAAATCCTTTTAAATCAGCGACTAAGAAAACCCGGATAACAAGGATTGCCTGAAGATTGTGCCGGGCTTGGCGTTTTCTCCCTGTCACTTCTGTCACGTGACGACCCGGCATCGGGAAGGCATGCTCATGCCGTCATGTTATGAGCTGACAACCAAATTTCATTGGACATGTTTGGACGTCTATACCGCTGTTGACTCGCGCTGACCAACGCCGCTAGCCTGCGATTGCTGCACTGCGTCACTGCATTTTTTTAGACTGGGGAACCCACACTAATGAATAAGAATTCCGTCGGCCTCAAGGCCGCGCCAAGCCTCCTTGCCGTTGCTCTTCTTTCGATCCTCTCCCAGGCCTCCGCACAGGACGCCACCCCGCCCCCGCCCCCGCCCTCCGCCGACAACGCCAAGAAACTCGGCACCGTGATCGTCACCGGCACGCGTGCCGACAACCGCACCGAAAGCAGCTCGCTCACGCCGATCGACGTGGTCTCCGCGCAGACGCTCAAGCAAACCGGCACCACCGAACTCACCACCGCACTCGCGCGCATCATTCCGTCGCTCACCTTCCCGCGCCCCTCCGCCGCCGACACCGCCGACTCGCAGCGCCCCGCGCAATTGCGCGGCCTGTCGCCGGACCAGGTGTTGGTGCTGGTGGACGGCAAGCGCTGGCATCCCGGCGCGATCCTGCTCACCAACGGCGTGCTCGGCCGCGGTTCGCAGGCGGTGGATCTCAACACCATTCCGCTCGGCGCGGTGGACCATATCGAAGTGCTGCGCGATGGTGCGTCCGCCCAATACGGTTCAGATGCGATCGCCGGCGTGATCAACGTCGTGCTGAAGAAAGGCGCGCAAGGCGGCGAAGTCGACCTCACCGGGGGCCAGTATTCCGCGGGCGACGGACGCCAGTGGCAGGGTTCGGCCAACTTCGGCATTCCGCTTAGCGACAAGGGCTGGATCCGCTTCACCCTGCAGGACGGCAACCAGGATTACACCAACCGCGCCGAACCCAACCGCACGCTTCCGGCGCAGGGCACCACCCAGCGCTATGGCGATCCGGCGGTGCAGGATCACAACCTGTTCCTGAATTCGCAGTTCGATCTCACGCCGAACGTGCAGCTCTACGCCTTCGGCCATTACAGCGAACGCAACACCACCTCGCCCGCATTCTTCCGCAGCAATGTCAGCAGCAACTCGGTGCCGTCGCTGTATCCGAACGGCTACCTGCCGCTGGAACACGCCGACTCCACCGACCGTTCGCTGGTGCTCGGCATCCGCGGCAAGACCGAAGGCGGCTGGCGCTGGGACGTGAGCGGCAACTACGGCGGCAACCGCGTGTCGTATGCCACCGAGGACAGCGTGAACCGCGCCTTCCTGCACGACTTCGGCTATAGCCCCACCGAGTTCCACGACGGCATCCTCAATGCCGCGCAACAGTCGTTCGACGTGGATATCGCCAAGGAACTTTCGACCAGCTTCCTGCCCAACCCGGTGACCCTGGCCTTCGGCGCGGAATACCTGCGGCAGACCTACCAGATCGACGCCGGCGACCTGACCTCCTGGTACACCGGCACCTCGGGCGTCTCCGGCGGTGCGCAGGGCTTCGGCGGTTACCAGCCCACCGATGCGGGCTCGTACAGCCGCCACGACGTGGCCGAATACGTGAGCCTGGAATCGAACCTGACCGATCGCTTCGGCGCTTCGGCGTCGTTGCGCCATGAGGATTACAGCGACTTCGGCAACACCACTTCGGGCGCGCTGGCCGGCCGCTTCGACTTCACCGACCGCTTCGCCCTGCGCGGCAGCGCCTCCACCGGCTTCCGCGCACCGTCGCTGGCGCAGCAGCACTACTCGTACACCTCGTCGCTGTACTACGGCGCGGGCAATTCGCTGCAGCTGCCGCCGGGCATCTACAACACCGGCCTGGTGCCGGTGAACAGCGCCATCGGCACCCTGCTGGGCGCGCAGCCGCTGGAGCCGGAGAAGTCGCGCAACTACACACTGGGCGCGGTGTGGAATCCGCTCGATGCGTTGAACCTGAGCCTGGACGTCTACCAGATCACCATCGACAACCGCATCACCCTGTCCAGCAACCTGGCCACCACCTCGCCCGCGGTGCAGGCGTACCTGGCGGCCAATGGCGTGGCCAATCTCAACTACAGCGGCATCGCCTATTTCACCAATGCGGTGGACACCCGCACGCGCGGCGTGGACCTGGTGGCCAGCTACCTCAGCGACTTCGGTTCCGCCGGCTCGCTGCAGAGCACGCTCAGCTACAACTACAACAAGAACAAGGTCACCGACATCAAGGCCAACCCGGCCGTGCTCGACCAGCTCGGGGTGAACCTGAAGCGCATCGACCGCCGCGACCAGTTCGGCCTGCTGGCCGATACCACGCCGCGCAGCAAGCTGATCCTCAACGAGGTGTACAACCTCAGCCGCTGGAGCTTCAACGGCACGCTGACGCGCTACGGCAGCTTCGTCTCGTACAACTCCACCACGGCCACGCTGGACCAGACCTTCGGCGCCAAGTGGATCCTGGATCTGGCGGTGAACTACAACCTCGACCGCTGGACCTTCACCGTCGGCGGCGACAACGTGCTCAACACCTATCCCGACAAGGTCATCCACGCCAACGACAACAACGGCACCATGCCCTATTCGGTGTTCTCGCCGTTCGGCTTCAACGGCGCCTATGTCTACGGCAAGGTGGCCTATCGCTGGTAAGCACGCCGCGCCGGTCCGGACCCACGGACCGGCGCGGGTCTTTTTCACCGTCCACCAACGATTCCTGTGCGATAGCTAGGCGCTGATCCATCCAGGGAATCGCCACCATGGCCGCCGAGCAGTCGCACCTCAGTCCCGAGTTCATCGCGCAGCAACGCAAGCGCCTGGAGGACTTGCGCAAGCAGGTGCTCGGGGGCGAGTTGAACGTCAATGCGCGCAAGCGCGCCTTCACCGAAGAACACGGCGACGAAGCGGAGGAATTCGAGGATTCCGCCCAGGACCTGGCCCAGGAGGAAGTGCGCCAGGCGCAGCACGACGTGGACGAACACCGCGTAGCCGACATCGAACGGGCCCTGCAGAAGATCGACGAGGGCAGCTACGGCCTGTCGGACGAAAGCGGCGACCCCATTCCCAAGGCGCGACTGGAAGCCAGTCCCGAGGCCGTGCTGACCGTGCAGGAGGAGGAAGCACGCGAACGCGGACGGCAAACCCCTTGAGCCGTGCGCCTGCGCCCCGATCTTGTGGGGACCCGGGCCTCCGCTCTTGAGATGGTTCGCCGAGGAGAGCAAGCAGTGAGCAATCGTCCCACCTTCGACCTGTCCCCTCCCACGCCTTTGCAGTTCGATACGCTCGCGGCCGGCCTGACCGCCGACGAGCGCCAGGTGCTGCTCGATCACGGGACCGAATCGCCGTTCTGCGGCGTGCTGCTGTCCGAGAAACGCGCGGGCGTGTATTGCTGCCGCCTGTGCGGGCTGCCGCTGTTCCTTGCCGGCAACAAGTTCGACAGCCGCACCGGCTGGCCCAGCTTCACCACCCCGTTCGACGAGAAGCACCTGGCCTACGTGCGGGACAGCAGCTACGGCATGGTGCGCACCGAGATCCGCTGCGTCCGCTGCGGCAGCCATCAGGGCCATGTGTTCGACGACGGTCCGCCGCCGACGCACCAGCGCTACTGCATCAATTCCGTGTCGCTCCAGTTCGTCGCGTCCACCGACCCGCTGCCGGACAAGCTGGATCGTGGCGCGCCGGAAGGCGCGGTCTGGAACCTGTTCGCCTGATCTCCCACCTCGCCGTCAGGACACGCCCATGCCTCTGAAGTCACGTTATAGCCAACCCGTTTGGCTGGCCTCCGGTGTACGCACGCCGTTCTCCAAGGTCGACGGTGCATTGGCCTCGCAGGACGCCATCGCGCTGTCGGTGCCGGTGGTGCAGCACATGCTGGCCAGCCTGCCCGAGGGCAAGCGGCCGGACTTCGCCGCCTGGGGCGCCGTGGTGCCGAACCTCACCTGGAGCAACATCGCCCGCGAAGTACTGATGGATGCCGGCGCACCGGCGACCATTCCCGCCTTCTCCACCATCATGGCCTGCTCGACCAGCATGATCGGCATGATCGAAGCGGCCGGCATGCTCGACAACGACAGCCTGCAGCTGGCCCTGGTCGGCGGCGTGGACAGTCTGAGCCGGGTCCAGCTGGGGCTTCCGCAAAGCCTCTCCGACTGGATCCGCCAGTTCCAGAAAGCGCGCTCGGTCGGTGAGAAGGTGTCGCACGCGCTCACGCTGAAAGCCGGCGACGTGCGGCTGTACATTCCCGGCATCGTCAACCGCACCTCGGGCCTGAGCATGGGCGAACACACCGAGATCACCGCCAAGGACTGGCACGTGCGCCGCGAGGACGAGGACGCCTGGGCACTGGACAGCCACCAGCACGCGTTGGCGGGCTGGAACAGCGGCTTCTTCGACGACCTGGTGATCCCCATCGGCGACTTCCGCCGCGACAGCATCCCGCGCGCCGATACCACGCTGGAAAAACTCGCCAAGCTCTCGCCCGCGTTCGACCGCACCACCGGGCAAGGCACCCTGACGGCAGGCAATTCGTCGCCACTCACGGACGGCGCTGCCGGCCTGTGGGTAGCGAGCGAGAAAGGCCTCGACCGGATACCCGCCCATGTGCCGCGCGTCAAGCTGGTGGACTGGGAAATCGCTGCCGTCGACTTCCGCGTGGAAGGCCTGCTGATGGCGCCCGCGTTCGCCATTCCCAAGCTGCTCGCGCGACACAACCTGCGCTACGACGACATCGGCCTGTGGGAGATCCACGAGGCATTCGCGGCGCAGGTGCTGTTCCATATCGCCGCGCTGGAAAGCCGCGAGTTCCTCACCCGCAAGGCGGGCGTCGACCGCGACTTCGGACCCTTCCCGCGCGAGCGGGTGAACCCCAACGGCGGCAGCCTCGCCCTCGGCCATCCGTTCGGCGCCACCGGCGCACGCATCCTCAGCCAGGCCGTGAAGGAGCTGGCCGCGCAGCCGGCGGGTACGCTCGCCATCGTCAGCATCTGCGCGGACGGCGGCCAGGGCACGGTGGCACTGCTCGAGGCGGGTTGATCCAACGCCAACGCGGCTTGCTACGATGCTCCCCACTTTGACAGGGGGAACACCATGGTCTTGCCGCGTTCGCTTTTCACCGTCGCCCTTGCGGGCTTGCTGTCCACCGCCGGTGCCTGGGCGGCCGACAGCAAGCCGGCCACCGATAAGGATTTCATCGCCTACGATCAACCGCTGATCGCCTTCACCCACGCCACCGTGATCGACGGCACCGGCGCCAAGGCCGCACGCGACCAGACGCTGGTGATCGACAAGGGCCGCATCGTGGCGCTGGGCAAGAGCAGCAAGGTGAAGGTGCCTGCGGATGCGAAGGTCATCGACGCGAAGGGCAAGACCCTGATGCCCGGCTTCGTGATGGTGCACGAGCACATGTTCTATCCGGCCGGCGGCGTCGAATACAACGAGATGAGCTACAGCTTCCCCCGCCTGTACCTCGCCGGCGGCACCACCACGCTGCGCACGGCCGGTTCGATGATGCCGTACGCCGACATCAACGTGCGCGACGCCATCGCCAAGGGCACCGTGATCGGCCCCGACATGGACGTGACCGGCCCCTACCTCAACGGCCCCGGCCTGCCCATTCCCGCCGTGCACGTGCTGGGCGGCCCCGACGATGCCGAGCGCACGGTCAACTACTGGGCCGACGAAGGCGTCACCTCGTACAAGGCCTATATGCAGATCACCCGCGACGAGCTGAAGCGCGTGATCGACACCGCGCACGAGCGCAAGGCCAAGGTCACGGCGCATCTGTGTTCGGTGACCTATCGCGAAGCGGTGGACATGGGCATCGACAACCTGGAGCACGGCTTCTTCGTCTCCAGCGATTTCGTCAAGGACAAGCAGCCGGACGAGTGCCCCAGGAGTCCCGGCGTCAACGATTCGCTGGCCGCTGTCGATCCGAAGTCGGCCGACGTGAAGCTGCTGATGCGCGACATGATCAACCACAAAGTGGCGCTCACCTCCACGCTCACGGTGTTCGAAACCTTCGTGCCGAACCGGCCCAAGGCGCCGCAGGGCGCGCTCGACCTGATGCTGCCCGAAGTGCGCGCGCAGTACGAAGCGACCTGGAACAAGGTGCAGGACAGCAAGGCGAGGATGACCACGGAGACCTACCTCAAGCTCGCCCGCATGGAAAAACAGTACGCCGATGCCGGCGGCCTGCTGCTCGCCGGCACCGATCCCACCGGCTACGGCGGCGTGGTGCCGGGCTACTCGTCCAAGCGCGAAGTGGAACTGCTGGTGGAAGCCGGCTTCGGCTTCGAGCAGGCAGTCAAGGTGGCTACCTCCAACGGCGCGAAGTATCTGGGCCGCGATGCCGACGTCGGCACGCTGGCCGTGGGCAAGCGCGCCGACCTGGTGGTGATCGACGGCGACCCGGCCAAGCGCACCGCCGACATCGAACAGATGCCGTACGTGTTCAAGAACGGCGTGGGCTACGACACGCAGAAGATCTTCGAGGCGACACGGGATACCGTGGGACTGCGCTGAAGCTCCGCGACGGGCGCCTGAGCTATTCGGGGTGGGCTTCAAACCCACCCCGGTCAGCCAACTCGTCATTCCGGCGCAGGCCGGAATCCAGGCGCCTCGGTAAAGGTCATTGCCTCAAGACAGCCTGCGTTGGCGGCGTGCGAAGACCGCACGCTGTCGCCACTGGATTCCGGTGTGCGCCGGAATCACGACAAGAAGTGTTCGCACAAGGATTGAACGGGCAGCTAGAAATAGAGCTGCGCCCGCACCTCGAAAATCCGCGGGTTCACCTGCAGATTGCCGCGATCACTGAAAGCCCATACGTAGTTGGTCTGGAACTTCACATGCTCGCCGATGTACCAGTTGGCACCCAATGTCCAGTCGTGTTCCTTGCCGCCGGTGATGGCGCCGTCGTTGAGGTCCAGCTCGCTGTAGCGTAGCGCCAGTTCCACCGCGCCCCAGGCATGCGTGGGGCGCACGGCCTGCAGGTCGCGGCCGTTGTAGCGGCGGTCGGCCACGTTGCCGTCGCTGTAGAAACGCGACTCGCCAGTAAGCGTCCAGGTGGTGAACACGTAGAAGCCGTTCACGTCCACGTTGGGCTTGCCGTTGGTGCGATCCACCTGCGCCTGCAGGTACTCGCCCTGCAACGACCACGGCCCGCGTATCCATAGCGCTTCGAAGCCCTGGCGTTGCACGCTCTTGCTGTAGGGAAGATTGCCCGTATCCACCAGGCGCACCGGCGAGAGCCCGGCTTCCGGACGGGCGCGCAGACGCGCTGCAGGCGGCACCGAACCGTCGTCGGCCCAATCAAGTTTCTCCCGCGACGCGGACACGCCAAGATGCAGCACGTCGCCAGGCTTGTTCCGCGGCATCCACGCCGCGCGTCCAGCCCACGTGCGTCCCGGGTTGTTGCCGTCGAAATCCTTGCGCCAGAAATAGTCGCCGATGTTGACGATGAAATGCGGCCGCACGAATGCCCAGTCAACGCCTGCCCGGCGCCCTTCCCAGATCGCCTGCGTGGGCAACGCGGTTTCGATGAAGGTGGTGGCGGACGAACTGGTGACGCCTTCGAAACCCACCGGGGTCTTCGAGTAGCCGAAGCGGAAGTTGCCCACGTCCTCGCCGATCACGCCGCCGCTGCGAAAACGCACGAACGCATCGGCCCACTGGTTGGCCTGGAAGTCGTACTGCGCGATGGCGTCGTACACGCCTGGCTTGCGCAGATAGAACCCGAAATAACGGCGCCGGTTGGTATTGGCGTCCTCGAACTTGCCGGCATCGTTGGAGAACTGGTTGACGTCGTACTGATAGAGCACGGCCAGGCCAAAGTCGGTGCCGTCGGATGCAGACACATGGGTGGGCCAGTTGCTGTAGACGTCATAGGTATCGGCGAGACCGCACAGCGGCCACGCGCAGGCGAGCACCATCGCGGTGAATGCGCGACGCGGGGTGATCACCGTGCTTGCGGACGTGGCTCGGTTCATGGTCTCGCCTCCCAACGAGTGAAAACATGCTGTCCAATCGCCGCTGGTGCCGGAAATGACTTTTGTGCATATGCACATGGCCCGGCAGCCGCTTGTCGCCTGGCCAATCTACCCGTTCGCAACGCGCACGGAATGACCTCGTTGCTTGACGTGGCATAGACGCCCGCCCCCGCAACCTGATCACCGTTGCTGATTGGCCATGGCCATGTACCCGACGCTGATCGTGCACAACGCGAAGATCCACACCGGCGTCGCGCAGCGGCCCGAGGTGCAGGCGCTGGCCGTGAACGGGCGGCGCATCGCCGCGGTGGGCACCAATGGCCAGATACGATCGCTCGCCGGCCCCGCCACGATGGTGATCGACGCGGGCAGGCGCCGCATCATTCCCGGGCTAATCGACGCGAACCAGCATCTGATCGCCACCGGCCTGGACTACAACCAGGAGCTGCGCTGGGACAGCGTGCCCAGCTTGGACGAGGCGCTGCGGCTGCTGGCCGACCAGGTGCAGCGCACGCCATCGCCGCAATGGATACGCGTGGTGGGCGGTTTCTGCGAACACCAGTTCGCCGAGCAACGACTGCCGACGGTGGAGGAATTGAACCGGGTGGCGCCCTCCACGCCGGTCTACCTGCAGCATCTGCAGGATCGCGCGTTGCTCAACGCGGCGGCCATGGCCGCTTGCGGCTACGACGGGCAGACGCCCGATCCGCCGGGCGGCCATATCGAGTGGGACGATCAAGGCGTGCCGATGGGTTCGCTGGTTGCCACGCCCACGCCGGAGCTGTTCCATCAAACGCTGGCCCATGCGCCGGTGCTGCCGCACGAATACCAGGTCAACAGCCTGCGCCAGACCATGCGCGAACTGAATCGGCTGGGCATCACCAGCGTGATCGATGCCGGCGCTGCGCATCTGCGCTATCCGGACGATTACAAGGCGGTCGAAGAACTGGCCCATCATCATTTGCTCACCGTGCGGATGGCCTATCACCTGGCCGCGCAAACACCGGGCGGGGAAACCGGCGACTTCCTGCACTGGTCCACCATCAATCACTACGGCGACGGCGACGAACTCTTCCGCTTCAACGGCGCGGGCGAGGTGCTGGTGCATGCCGCCATGGATTACGACAACTTCCGCCAGCCGCCGCCGGCGTTCACCGCCCAGACGGCCGTCGAACTGGAAGACATCGTGAGCCGGCTGGTGGCGCGCGGATGGCCCTGGCGCATGCATGCCGTGTACGACGAGACCATCGATATGGCGCTGGATGCCTTCGAACATGTCGATGCGGCGATGGGTTTGCGCGCCCTGCCCTGGTTCTTCGATGGCGCCGAAACGATCAGCGCGCGGAACATCGAGCGGGTGGCGCGCCTGGGCGGCGGCGTCAACGTGCAACCGCGCATGGCCTACCAGGGCGAATATTTTCTCGAACGCCACGGTGCGGACGTTGCCGCGCATACGCCACCGATCCGCCGCATGCTCGATGCCGGCCTGCATGTGGGCGTCGGCTCGGGCGGTGCCACTGCAGCCAGCATGGATCCCTGGACGACGCTTTACTGGCTCACCACCGGCCGCACGCTGGGCGGCAGCACACTCTATCCGCCCGAGCACCGGCTGGATCGCGCGCAAGCGCTCGCGTTGCACACGCGCGACAACACCTGGTTCTCCGGCGAGCAAGGCAGCAAGGGCCAGCTCGACATCGGCCAGTGCGCCGATTTCGCCATCCTCTCGCAGGACTATTTCAGCGTGCCCGACGAGGACATCCGCCAGATCGAGTCCGAGCTGACCGTGATGGATGGGCGCGTGGTCTACGCGGATGGGGATTTCCGCGCTTTCGATCTCGCCCAGCCCAGACCGTTGCCGGAATGGTCGCCCGTCAATCACGGTGGCGGTTGCTGGCGAAATGCCCACCACGCGCAAGCAGCCAGCGCTATCGCCTCAAGCGCACGCGATGGCGGCCGCGCTCAACGATGAAAGCGCAGCCGCCACGTCGCCTGTGACGTTTCTAGAAGCGCAAGCGGGCGAACAACGAGGGGCCCTGCAACTTCATGTCCAGGTTCGCCTGGTAGGACGGATGGTTCTGGTCGAGGCGAATGCGCGTGTAGCTGTATTCGGCGCCTACGCCCAGGTTCTCGATGGGGAACCATTCCAGGCCGAGCGCTGCGTTGTAGATATGGCCAGCGAGATTGCCGCCGTTCTTCTTCACGCCGTACGCATCGGCGTAGATGCGGAAGTTGTGCGAGAACGCGTGCCGCCAACCGAGCTGCAACACCGGCGCCCAGGCCGTTTCGTGGGTGCTGGCCACGGCGCTGCCGCCGAAGCCGTCGATGTCGACCTGCCCTTCGACGCGGGCCTTCACGCCGTAGTACGCCGCACCGATGCCGAGGCCGAACACGTCGCTGCCGGTCCCAAACCACCAGCGATAGGCCGCGCTGCCGAAGTTGAAGTTCAGTTTGCCGTCCACACGGGCGGAAGCGGGGAAGTCGTTGCCGTCGTAACTGATGTCGCGACTGATCGAGCGGCCGTGCGAGCGATCGATGCCGAAGAAATCGAACGAAAAGCCCTGGTGGTCGCCGATCAGGAAATCCAGGCGTGCACGCGGCACTGCCTTATGCTCCCGGAAACCCAGGTCGTCCTCCAGACTGAAGTGGCCGCTGTAGCCGTCGATGAGGCCGCTGCGGCCGGTGGCGCCGATCTGGGTCTGCGTATCGGAATAGAACGCACCCAGCCAGATGCTGACACGGTCGAGTGCGGGGGAAGGATCGGCAAAGGCGGGGGCGCTGCCGAGCGCGGTGAGGGTCACGAGTGCAAGACGAGTGCAAAGACGCGTTTTCTTTTGTTGTTGTTTCATCGATGGTCTCCCTGGGCGGTGTGCGAACCCTAAGGAGGCAAATGTCGACAGACGGTCCCAGGAATGTGACCGTGGCGCAAAAGGGAAAGTGCACGGTCATCTATGTCGCCATCGCGTGCGCAATGTTTTGACAGCACGCGTACATCGCCGGCATCGCACGTTGGCGCGTCGCATATCTCTTGTGCACATACGTGGGCATGGCGCGAACAAGGGACTTCCAAAAAACGTTCGATGCGATCGAACGTGTTCATCGAAAACATGGCACGGCAACGCCGACGCTGGCGCGCACCATCACTCCATCGACCACACATCACCCAAGGAAGCACGCCATGAACCGTTTCACCGACAAGACCATCCTCGTCACCGGCGGCAACAGCGGCATCGGCCTGGCCACTGCCCAGGCCTTCGCCGCCGAAGGCGCCCGGGTCGTCATCACCGGCCGCGATGAAGCGGCCCTGGAAAAGGCACGCGCCGCCATCGGCCCGCAGGCCATCGCCATTCGCAACGACGCCAGCAGCGTCGCCGGCGCCAAGGAGCTGGCCAGTGCGCTGGGCGCCAAGGGGCTCCGTCTGGACGGCATCTTCCTCAATGCCGGCGTCGCCAAGCTCGCCCCGTTCGAGGCCATCGACGAGGCGCTGTGGGACCAGACCTTCAACGTCAACGTGAAGGGCCCCTACTTCCAGATCCAGGCCCTGCTGCCGCTGCTCAACAAGGGTGCCTCCATCGTCATCAACGGCTCGATCAACGCCCATATCGGCATGCCGACCTCATCGGCCTACGCGGCCAGCAAGGCCGCGGTGATTTCGCTGGCCAAGACGCTCTCGGCCGAGCTGCTGCCGCGCGGCGCGCGCGTGAACGTGGTAAGCCCCGGCCCGGTGGAAACGCCGCTCTACGGCAAGCTCGGCCTGGACCAGGCCAGCCTGGAAGCCACGGCGGCACAGATCCAGTCGCAGGTGCCGCTGGGTCGCTTCGGCACGGCCGCCGAAATCGCCTCGACCGTGCTGCATCTCACTGCGCCGGAATCGGCCTTCATCGTCGGCACCGAAATCATCACCGACGGCGGCATGAGCCAGCTGTAAGTGCCGCGCATGACTGGAGCGGCCGGCGCCTGCCGGCCGCTTTGGCGCAGCTCGTCCCAATCTCGATACCCGCTGTTTTCTGGGAAAATGCCCCCATCTAGCTGGCACGGCCAGTACGGCAGACGGGTGAACAAGTGATCGAGTTGGTAGGTTTCGACGGCGACGACACGCTGTGGCACAGCGAGGGCTATTACCAGTCGGCGCATGCTGAATTCGAACGCATCATCGGCGAATACATCGATCTCGCCGATGTGCGCGTGCACGACCGGCTGCTGGCTACCGAGCGGCGCAATATCAAGCTGTTCGGCTATGGCGCCAAAGGCATGACGCTGTCGATGCTCGAATCGGCCATCGACATCACCGGCCAACGCATCAGCGCCACCGACCTGCATCGCATCATCGAACTGGGCAAGCACGTACTCGCGCATCCGGTGGATCTGCTGCCCGGCATCCGCGCGGCGGTGGAAGCGGTGGCGCAGCACCATCGCGTCGTGCTGATCACCAAGGGCGACCTGTTCCACCAGGAGCAGAAGGTTGCCAGCAGCGGCCTGGCCGACCTGTTTCATCGCATCGAGATCGTCTCGGAGAAAGACGAGCGCGCCTACCGCACCGTGCTGGACGAATTCCAGCTCTCGCCCGCCGGCTTCGCCATGGTCGGCAATTCGCTGCGCTCGGATATCGCGCCCGTGGTGGAAATGGGCGGCTGGGGCGTCTACATGCCCTATCACGTCACCTGGGCCCACGAGACCGAGACCGATTTCGTCGATCACAGCTCGCGCGTGGTGCAGGTGGAAAATCCCGCCGGCATCGCCACCGCCATCGAGGAGTTGCAGGCTCGTGCAGTCGCCTGAGTTGACCATCGACGCATCGATCGGCACGACGGCAGCCGAGGTCGAGCGGGATCGTGCACGGCTGCGTGAGTTCGTGGAAGCGCATCCACGCCTGTTCGTGTTGACCGGCGCCGGCTGCAGCACCGACTCGGGCATTCCCGATTACCGCGACACCAATGGCGGCTGGAAACGCCCGCAACCGGTGACGTACCAGGCTTTCATGGGCGAAAAGGCCACGCGCCAGCGTTACTGGGCGCGCAGCCTGGTGGGTTGGCGCCGCTTCGGCCGCGCACAACCCAATGCCACCCATCGCGCGCTGGCCCGGCTCGAACAGCAGGGCCGCATCGCCACGTTGCTCACCCAGAACGTCGATGGACTGCACCAGGCGGCGGGGCATCGCAACGTGATCGACCTGCATGGGCGGCTGGATGAAGTGCGCTGCATGGGCTGCGACGCGCGCCTGCCGCGCAACGCGTTCCAGCAGGCGCTGGTGGAACGCAATCCCTCATGGGCCCTGCTCGACGCAGGCGACGCCCCGGATGGCGACGCCGATCTGGAAGGCCGCGACTTCTCGCGCTTCGATGTGCCACCTTGCCCGGCCTGCGGCGGCATCCTCAAGCCCGACGTGGTGTTCTTCGGCGAGAACGTGCCCCGTCATCGTGTTGACGCCGCCGTCACCTCGCTGAATGAGGCGGACGCCATGCTGGTCGTCGGCTCGTCGCTGATGGTGTTCTCGGGCTATCGGTTCGCCGCTGCCGCGGCGCGCGAAGGCAAACCGATCGCGGCCGTGAACCTGGGCAAGACCCGCGCCGATCCGCTGCTCAGTCTCAAGATCGAACAATCCTGCGCCGAGGCCTTGTCCTTCGTGTCATGAAGGCGCGGCGAGTCGCCCCTCGCGCATTGTCACCATTTGATGCAGAGTAGACGTCCCCGTTGTCTGGAATCACTGCATGAATGCCAGGCTTCAACATCGCGCCGCGTCGTCGCGCGCTTCTTCCGTCCACAGCAAGGACGCGCCGAGGAAGCCATCGGAATTCGAGCGCATCTGCACGACGCTGGACGGCTATTTCGCCAAGGCATTCGATGCGCGCAAGCGCCTGCTTGAACAACCCTACGACGCCAAGCTGCTGCATGCATGGCGGGTCAACCTGCGCCGCGTGACGGCCACGCTGAACGACCTTGCCACGCTGTCCGATGACGATCTGGGTGACGTGCTTGCGTATCTGAAGTCGTGCCGCGAGGCCACCGGGCAATCGCGCGATCTGGACATCCTGGCGCAAGAAACCCTGCCCGCCTTCCTGGACAAGGAAAGCGCCATGCCTGCCGGCGTCGGTGCCGCCCACAAGGCGCTGTCCGAACGGCAGCAGGAAGCGCACAAGCGGGCCGTCGTCGAACTCAAGAAGCACAACCTCGCGGCGTCGTTGCAGTCATGGCGTCACTGGGTGCAAACGGTCGAGCCGCCGACGGACAACCACATCCGCAAGTTGGCCGCCGCCGCGATCCAACAACGCTGGAGCACGCTCAAGAAGCGCGCGGCCAAACTCGACGGCGGACAGAAACGACTGCATCGCCTGCGCAGCGCCACCAAGAAGCTGCGCTACAGCATCGAGCTGTATCAGCATGCGTTTCCCAAGCAGGCCACGTCGGCCTGGATGAAACAGCTCGCCGACCTGCAGGGCCACCTCGGCGTTGCACACGACCGCATGATAGGTCGCACGCTGATCCGTGATTTCCTGGTCGCGGAAGATACGCAGACCCTGCTCAAGCCGTTTCGCGGCTGGGGCAAGCGCACCGCCTATCACGCGTCGGAAGAAGCCATGCAAGCGCTGAAGAAGCTGGAAAAGTTGAATGTCTTCTGGCGCAAGGCTGCGCATTGATTCGCAGCAAGCGCACGACATTCCGGACCAACCTCGATTTCCCTCACCGTCATTCCGGCGCAGGCCGGAATCCAGTGGCGTCGGTGCGAGATTTTCGCGAAGCGCTTATGCCGTCGGCCTGCAGCGACAACCCAATGCGCTCGCTACTGGATTCCGGCCTGCGCCGGAATGACGGTGAGGTATCTACATTGCCTGCGAGATTTCAGCGCCGGGCGCGGAAAAACTCGCGCAGCATGCTCGATGCCTCATCGGCCAACAAACCGCCTTCGACCGTCACCCGATGGTTATGGCGATCTGAAACCAGCGTATCGAACACGCTCCCGGCCGCGCCGGTCTTGGGATCGGTGGCCCCATACACCACACGCCCAATGCGGGCGTGCACCAGGGCCATCGAGCACATCGCGCACGGCTCCAGCGTGACGTACAACGTCGCCCCCGGCATGCGGTAGTTGGAGAGCTTCTCGCCCGCAGCACGCAGCGCCATGATTTCCGCATGCGCGCTCGGATCGTTGAGCGTGATGTTGCGGTTCCAGCCCAGCCCGATGATCTCCCCGTCCTGCACCAGCACGGCGCCGACCGGCACTTCGTTCTCCGCATCGCGTGCATGCATGGCAAGCTGCAGCGCGCGGCGCATGTAGCCCTCGTCTTCAGCGGAGAACGACGGCGGCGTGGCGGAGAAATCGTCGGTCATCAGATCGGCAAGCAGGTAGCGGGGCTGGCCATTCTATCGTCTGTGAGGCCGGCTAGACCGCCGTCGTGAGCGCCACGACAAAATCGAGAAAGGCTCGCACCTTGGCCGACGGATGATGGCGCGAGGGATACAGCGCATAGAGCGGAAAGCGCTCGTCCGGCCAGTCGGGAAACAGCTCCACCAGCTTGCCGCTGGCCAGCAACGGCGCGGTCGCCACCGCCATCACCTGGGCAATCCCATAACCGGCCACGCAGGCGCTGTGCATGGTGCCCCCGTCGTTGACCACCAGCCGGCCGGACGTCCTGACGGTCACTCGCTTGCGTTTGCGATGGAACTCCCACGGAAAGGTGTGCCCGGTCGCCGGATCGCGAAACTCGATGCAGACGTGCCGGTCGCCTTCCAGTTCCTGCGGATGCTCGGGTCGACCATGCCGGCGCAGGTACGCCGGCGAGGCCACGGTCACAATGCGTGTCTCCAGCAGCTTGCGTGCCACCAAGCTGGAATCGGGCGGCTCGCCAAAGCGCACGGCCAGATCGAAGCCGTCCGCCACGATGTCGCCCAGTTGATCGCGCGTGGCCAGTTCCACCTGCAACTGCGGATGGGCATCCATGAATTCGCTGATGCGGGGCGCCAGTACCAGGCGCGAGAACAGGGGATCCAGGTGGACACGCAAGCGCCCACGCACCCTCGTGGCCCCCTCCGCCGCACCTGCCGCAGCCTCCTCCAGCCCCGCCAGCAAGGGCATCACTTGCGCATGCAAGCGGCGCCCTTCGTCGGTCAGGCGCACCGATCGCGTGGTGCGATCGAACAACCGGATGCCCAGCCGCGCCTCCAGCCGCGCGATGGCGCGACTGACGCCGGGCGGCGACATGTCCAGCATCTCGCCAGCCGCGGCGAAGCTGCCGCCGTCCACTACGGCGGTGAACACGCTCATGCCATTGAGGATGCGCTCGTCGAAGGCCATCGATTCGTGCTCTTTTGTCACTTATCCATTGTCATTGATGTTATCGCGAAATGAGTGGCCGGCGCCCAGAATCCTCGCCCAAGCGCGGCATGGCCGCCAACACGAGGATTTCCGAACATGTATGCCGTGATGGGTGTGACGGGCCAGGTAGGCGGCCAGGTGGCAAACGGGTTGCTGGCTGCGGGCCAGCGCGTGCGCGCGGTGCTGCGCGACGAGGCCAAGGCTGGGCCGTGGATCGAGCGCGGCTGCGGGATCGCCATTGCCGGCAGCGACGATGCGGATGCGCTGGCCACTGCCTTCGAAGGCACCGAGGGCGTATTCCTGATGATTCCGCCCGACTACGATCCCGCGCCGGGCTTTCCCGCCGTGCAGAAGGTGATCGCTGCCGTCAGTCGCGCTGTCGAAGCGGCGCGACCGGGCAAACTGGTGTTCCTGTCCACGGTGGGCGCCCATGTGGAAGAGTTCTCGCTGTTGAACAACTCCCGCCTGGTCGAGTCCGCCCTGCGCAACCTGCCCGTTCCCACCGGCTTCGTGCGGGCGGCATGGTTCATGGAAAATGCCTCATGGGATGTCGCCGCAGCCCGCACGGGCGTGATTCCCAGCTTCCTGCAGCCGCTGGACCATCCGATTCCCATGGTTGCGACCGCCGATATCGCCCGCACCATCGTGGCGACGCTGCAGGATCAGTGGCAAGGTACGCGCGTGACCGAACTGGAAGGGCCGCAGCGCTATTCGGCGATCGACATCGCCAACGGTTTCGCTGCCGTTCTTGGCCACCCTGTGCGCACCGAACCGGTGCCACGCGACACCTGGAAACCGCTGTTCCTCACGCAGGGTATGCAGCATCCCGAACCACGCATGCGTATGCTTGACGGCTTCAACGAAGGCTGGATCGATTTCGAGCACGGCCCGTCCGGTTCGCTCAAGGCCGCCACCACGCTGGACAGCGTGCTGCGCCGCCTGGTCGAACGTTCTTCCTGACGTCCCATGGCGAGGCACTTATGACAACGAAGCCGCAGACCGCATTCATCGTCGGCGCCTCGCGTGGGCTGGGTCTCGCCCTGGCCGCCGAATATCTCAAGCGCGGCTGGCACGTCATCGCCACCGTGCGCGGATCGGCACGCACCAAGCTGCACGACCTCAAGGCAGCGGCCGGCGGCCGGCTCGAGATCGAACCACTCGACATCGATATACCGAGCGACGTGGCCGCCCTGCGTCAACGACTGGATGGCCGCACGCTCGACGTGCTGTTCGTCAATGCCGGCGTCGCCATCGACCCGGACAAGTCGATGACCGAGATCGATACCGACGCCTTCACCCGCATGATGGTGACCAACGCACTCAGCCCCATCCGCATCATCGAGGCGTTCGACGCGCTGGTGGCACCACGCGGCACCATCGTGGCCATGTCGTCGGAACTGGGCAGCGTCAGCGACAACACCGGCGGCGGCTGGGAGGGCTATCGGGCCAGCAAGGCCGCGCTCAACACCCTGATGCGCAGCTACGCGGCCCGCCACAGCGCGAGCCCACGCACGCTGCTGCTGATCGCGCCCGGCTGGGTGCGCACGGACATGGGTGGCGCAGGCGCGCCACTCGACGTCAGCGACAGCATCCCGCGCGTGGTGGACGTGGTGGCCTCGCAGGCCGGCCGCCGCGGCCTGCAGTACCTCGACTACCAGGGCGAAACCGTGCCGTGGTGAAGGTCGCCACCAGCGACTAGAACGTCACCCGCATGCCCACTCTTGCGGCCGCCTGCTCACCCGTCGACGACGGTCCCATATAGGGGAGTGCCGCCACCGCCAACTGGCCCGTCGAATCCACGCCAGTGGCCTGCTGGCGGTACAGCAGCGCATAAAGCAGAACCTGTTTGGAGAGGCTGTACCATGCGCCCGCATTCCATTGCTGATAGGTCGCGGTCTGGCCCTTGGTGTAATCGTACGAAGCGCCCAGCAGCCACGCGGATGTCAGCTTGTAGGTGGCGAGCAGCTCGTAGTTGTTGAACGTGGCGGTGCCCGAGAACGGTGTCGACGACGTGCGAACCACATCCTCGAAGCGGGTCGACGTATAGGTGAACCCGACCAGTGCCTGGCCCCGGCGGTAGTTGACGCCTGCACCCGTCTCCACCAGCGCCTTCGCCGAAACATAGCCGCGGAATATCGGGCTGGCGATCGGATTGACGAAGCTTGCTCCCGCTACGGGGCTCGCCCCCGCATCGTATAGCGACGTCGCCGGCTTGCCGATATAGGAGTAGAACGCGCTCGAACTCAGGGCCTCGTTCGCATAGCTGACGCTGACCGAGTGCTTGCTGCCCACCGTGGACTCGCTCGCCCCGCCCGCGGGACCGTACAGTGCCGCAAACTTGAAGCCGGCGAATACCGGCGAGTTGTACTTGATCACACCCGTGAGCGAATAGCTTCCCCACATGTTGTCCTGGTCTGACGCATGGCTCGCCGCCACGCCACCGAATCGTCCGGCGCCCGACAAACCGATAAGCGAATCGAGCACCAGATCGTACTGCCGCCCCAGCGTTACCACGCCGTACGGCGATTCCACTCCCGCAAAGGCCTGGCGCCCGAACACGCGTCCGCCATTGGCGAGCTTGCCGGTGTTGATGTCGAAGCCGCCTTCCAGACGGCCGATCACGCGATAGCCGTTGTCCAGCTTGAAATCGACCAGCAGCCCGAACTTGCTGCTGCCGAGACCGCCATTGGTGAGCTTGACCTGGCTGTGGCCCGATTGGTTGGTGGTGTAAGTGAGGCCGTCGTCCAGAACTCCATAGAGAACGGCATTTTCGGCGTGGCACGTCAGCGCCATCGTCAACGCGGCTGCAGCGACAAATCTTTTCATGGCCAATCCACCCCTGTGTATTGAACAGACGATTGAAGCGAGGTCTTTCGAGCGATGCGTGGGAAGCCACGCGATGGTTCAGCGGGCCAGCAACGCCGGCACGACCAGGTGGGCAAGGATTCGAACGAGATCGATCTCGAGATGGGCGTAGCGCCCTGGCGCATCGAGCATGTTCAAGCTGCCGAGCACCCTGCCGCGCCAACGGACCGGCATGTTCACGACGCTGCCCAGGCCCAGAGAAGCCAGCCGCTGGTGATAGGCGAAGACCGAGGCAAGCTCCTCCTCGCTATGGCCGACAAACGGCAGGCCCAGATGCAATACCTGCTCGGCCCAGGCCGACGATGCGACCGGATCGAGCGCTCCCTCGGGATAGGTCGCCGGATCGCTGGAATAGAGCCGCGTGGCAAGGGTCATGGCATCGTCGTAGACGAGAATCGTCAGCAACCGGTGTCCGACCATGCGTTGCAACGCCGAGTCGACGGCATGGAATACGTCGTGCGTGCCTTTCGCCTGGAAGCAGGCCCGTTCGATCAGGACCAGTTCGTGGGGCAGATGATCCCTCATGGGCTGCCCTCCTCTGCCGAGATGGCCTCCAGCGACAAGCCCGTGGTCTGCGGCCCGAGCAGGATCACCGCGCACACACCTGCCGCCAGCACCACCGTGGTCATGGCGAACACGCCACCGAAGCCGAGCACCGGATACAGCAGTCCCACCAGCAACGGAGCACTGATGGCACCGATGCGCCCCACTGCCGACGAACTGCCCGCACCGATCGCACGGATCGCAGTGGGAAAGATTTCCGCCGTGTAAGCGTAGACGCCGGCATAGGCGCCATTCATCGCAAACGAGAGACACGCGCCGGCCAGCAGGATCGCCTGATGATCGTGGGCGAAAGCCATCGCCAGGGCGAAGGCCGTACCCATCGTCATGTACAGCACGATGGTGCCTTTGCGCCCGATTTTTTCGTTCAGCAGTGCTGCCGAGAAATAGCCTGGAATCTGCGCCAGATAGATGATGAACGAGTAGCCGAAGCTCTGCGTGATGCCCATCCCTTTCTGCATCAGCAGGCCGGGAATCCAGGTAAAGAACAGGTAGTAGCTGAAGGTGAGCGAGAGCCACATCAGCCAGGCCATCGTCGTGACGCGCGCCTGCCTGCCGTGCCACAGGCCTTGCAACAAAACATTCAACGACGGTCGTCCCAGATCCTTTCCGCTCGCTGCCGCCGCCTCCGCTGCCGTGTCGGATGATGGCGTACGCTGGTCGAAGGTCGATTCGATCTTGGCGATGATCGCCCTCGCCTCTGCATGCCGTCCGCGACTTTCGAGCCAGCGCGGCGATTCATCGAGCGAGCGCCGCCACCACAGCAACATGCCTACCGGCAATGCGGTGATGATGAGCACGACCCGCCAGCCTTCCGCGCATGAGCGGACGACGAAATAGCCGAGCGCCGCGGCGGCCACGAAGCCGAACGAGAAGAAACCGGTGAGCGCGCCAACGAAGGTGCCGCGATAGCGCTTGGCCACGAACTCCGCCAGGTACGGCGCGATGATGGCGCTCTCTGCCCCGGTGCCGATGCCAGCGATGATGCGCAAGACCAGGAACATCGACCACGACGTCGACCACGCCGAGGCCAACGAAGCTGCTGCATAGATGGCCAGCGCATACATCATCACGCGACGCCGGCCGAACACGTCGCCGAGCAAACCCGCGCCAAGCGCACCGAAGAAGAAACCGATGTACGCCACGCTGCCCAGCACGCCGGTCTGCGCGCTGCTCAAGCTCCATAGCGAGCGCAGCACCGGCAGGATGAAAGCCAGTACAGCCGTGTCCATCGCATCGAATGCGTAGCCCAGGCCACCGATGAGGAACAGGCGGCGGTGGTAGCTGGCGTACGGCCAGCTTTCCGTTCTTGACGAAACGAATGACAAAGTACCCCCCCTGCGTCGGCGAGCGACGCGGTTTGAAGAGAACGACGATGGGACGGGAAGCGCGGCCATCCCCATGGCCACGCAGCGTTGCCGTGTCCGGCGTTTGGACCGTTCAGGCCGGCGCGCGAGTGAGTCGGTCGACCACCGGCTTGCCTGCCTTGAGCACCATCCGAAGATTGCGTTCGTGTTGGAAAGCGCGCAGATCGCGCAGAGGGTCACCGTCCATGACCAACAGATCGGCGCACGCCCCCTCGGCGATGACGCCCAACCGCCCCGACGCTCCTATCAGCTCTGCATTGACGTGAGTCGCACTGCGCAGGACTTGCGCCGGCGACATCACCTGTTGGCGCAGCACGAGTTCGTCGCACTGCAGATCGTGCATGTCGCCGAGCAGATCCGAGCCCAGCGCGATCTTCACCCCGGCCGCCTGCGCGATGCGTATCGCCTCGAGGCCGCGGTCTTTCACCTGGGCGCACTTCTCCAGCATGGCGGGCGCCCAGCCCAGCGCGCTGCCGCGCTCGGCCAACGCCGCGTAAGTGGCCAGCGTGGGCACCAGATAAACGCCGTATCGCGCCATCAGCTCGGCCGTCTGCTCGTCGAGCAGGTTGCCGTGCTCGATCGAGCGCACACCCGCTCGCACGGCCCGACTGATCGCCTCCGGCGAATACGCGTGCGCCATCACGTAAGTCCGGGCCGCGTCCGCCTCTTCCACGATTGCGCCCAGTTCCTCAGTGGAGAATTGCAGGCCGTCGAGTGGATCGTTTGGCGTCGAGATGCCACCACCGGCCATCACCTTGATGTGATGGGCGCCGTTGCGGATCTGCTCCCGTACCGCCCGCCGAACCTCGGGCACGCCGTCGGCGACGTAACCGAGCAGGCCGGCCGAGCCGCAGCAGATGCAACCGCCATGGGAAAAGTGTGGCGGACGCGGGTCACCGTGACCGCCGGTCTGCGTGATGGCCTGTCCCGCAATCAATAGCCGCGGCCCGACGATATGTCCTTGTTCGATCGCCTGCACCAGACCCGAATCAGCCCCGCCCGCATCCCGCACCGTGGTGTAGCCACGCCGAAGCATGGCCTCCAGCACCGTCTCGGTGTGGGCGGCAATCAGCGATTGCGTCATCAATGAGAGTTTGAAGAAGTCAGCGACGATCGCTGTGACATGCACGTGCGCATCGATCAATCCTGGAAGCAAGGTAAGACCGTCGAGCGCAATGCTGGCTCCGCCGTTGTCAGGCAAATCTCCCTGGACGACGGCGGTGATGGTCTCGTCCTCGATGCGCACAGACATGCCGGTTAGAAGCTCGCCGGTAGTGCTGTCGAACATGCTCGCGTTGCGGAACGTCAACGATGTCATCGGCGATTCCCTTCGTAGGCCGTGGCATCGATTGTGTTGAGCGCCTGCTATGCGAACAATGACATCGCCCTGACAACGTCTTTGCCTTCAAGGCAACACTGTCTTCTCGATGTTTCGCCAAGGATTGCGAATGAATGGTCTGTCGATGGGCCGACTGAAGTATCTGTTCGAAGCAGCGCGACTGGGCAGCATGCGCGCAGCGGCAGACTTCCTGGACGTCGCGCCTTCAGTGGTCAGCCGGCAGATCGCCGAGCTGGAGAAAGTGACTTGCACGCCGGTGATGGAAACCAATCGCCGTGGCGCCAAGCCGACCGAAGCCGGCCGCTTGCTGATCGAGCACTACCGCAACCACCTGGCCCAGGAGGAATCGCTGGCGTCGCGCTTGAATGCGCTGGCGGGTTTGTCGATCGGCACAGTAAGCATTGGCGCCGTGCAGGGCTTTGCCGATGACCTCATGCGACACGTGCTGCAGCCGTTCCATGCACAGCATCCCGGCATCGCCATCCATCTGCAGCTGGGCAGCATCAACGACATCCTTGGCTGGCTCGAGCAGGATGAAGTTCACCTCGGCCTGATTTATGGTCCCGGCTTTCACTCGCACCAGGGGCGCTTGAAAGAGGTGCGGTCCCACCCGCAGCCGTTGTGCGTGGTGGTATGCGCGCAGCATCCGCTGGCCGAAGCCACCTTGTTGCAGGTCGGAACTCTGTTCGAGCATCCGTTTGCGCTGGCGCATGCCGGCTTCGGCACACGCAAGATCGTCGAGCAGATCGAAGCCGCCGAGCATCGACGTCTCAAGCTGGCAATGGAATCGGATCACCTGATCTGCCTAACCGGTTTCGCCCGCTGCGGCATGGGTGCGACCCTGCTTCCCGCCTTTGCCGTTTACGACGATCTCCAGCGCGGAACCCTGAAAGCGATTCCCGTGGCCCACCCCTTGCTCACCGAGGTACAGGCCCAACTGGTGGCCCGGCGCGGTCGTGCGCTGCCCGCCGCCGCGCAGCGACTGCAGCGCCATATCGTTCAGCACATGGAGGCGTTCAATGCGTTGAGCGCGTCAGGGTGATCCGCGCCGGGGGGCAAAAACCGCGACATCCGACACCGCCTTCCGCGGGTTGCGGACCTTGCTTGGCGAGTGCGCTCAGGCCTGGATGTAGATCCAGGCCTGCTTGCCCGACTTCAGCCGCACGGCGACCCGCTGGTAGTCGGCGACCTCGTAGCGATCGGCCGCGGCCAGCTCAGCCGCAGTGATGCGGAACACCTTGCCGGCGACTTCGTCCGACGGGTTGTCGCTGGGCGCGACGATGGGATGGAATTGCTCGCCGCTCTGGCGCAGCACCTCGGGATCGGTGATCTCGATCAGCGTCCGGCGGTAGCCCGGCATGGCGTCATCTTCGCCTTCGAGCACGCGCCCGAAGGACGCAAGCTGGACGCGCTCGAGCTGCAAGGTGCCGTAGGAGAACAACAGCTCGTTGCGGGCCTCGTCCACCATCATCAACGTCCCTTTGATATCAACGAATTACGGCGACTTTCTGAGAAAGTCGCCGTCGCCCCGAAGTCGGGAACTCACTCCCACTCAATGGTTGCGGGCGGCTTGCCACTGATGTCATAAACGACACGAGAAACACCGCGCAACTCATTGATAATACGATTGGAAACCTTGCCAAGGAAGTCGTACGGCAGGTGCGCCCAATGCGCCGTCATGAAGTCGATCGTCTCGACCGCACGCAGGGCAATCACCCATTCGTAGGCTCGGGCATCGCCCACCACGCCCACCGACTTCACCGGCAGGAACACGGCGAAGGCCTGGCTGGTCTTGTCGTACAGATCCCAGGCGCGCAGCTCTTCGATGAAGATGGCATCGGCACGGGCCAGCAACTCGGCGTATTCGGGCTTCACTTCGCCCAGGATGCGCACGCCCAGGCCAGGGCCAGGGAACGGATGGCGGTAGACCATGGCGCGCGGCAGGCCGAGTTCCACGCCGATGCGGCGCACCTCGTCCTTGAACAGCTCGCGCAGCGGCTCGACCAGCTTGAGTTTCATGTGCTCCGGCAGGCCGCCCACGTTGTGGTGGCTCTTGATCACGTGCGCCTTGCCGGTCTTGCTGCCGGCGGACTCGATCACGTCCGGATAGATGGTGCCCTGGGCCAGCCACTTCACCTGGCCGTGGCCGGCGTTGGTGACCTTGGCCGATTCCTCGTCGAAGATTTCCACGAACAGGCGGCCGATGATCTTGCGCTTGGCTTCCGGATCGGCCTCGCCTTCCAGGGCCTTGAAGTAGCGCTCGGCGGCATTGACGCGGATCACCTTCACGCCCATGTGCTCGGCCATGGTGGCCATCACCTGGTCGCCTTCCTGGAAGCGCAGCAGGCCCGTATCGACGAACACGCAGGTCAGCTGGTCGCCGATGGCCCGGTGCAGCAGCGCGGCCACCACGGACGAATCCACGCCGCCGGAAAGACCAAGCAGTACGTGATCGTTGCCAACCTGCTCGCGCACGCGGGCGATCTGGTCTTCGATGATGTGCGCGGCGGTCCACAGCGTCTGGCAGCCGCAGATTTCCGTGACGAAACGCTTAAGCAGCGCGGTGCCCTGCTTGGTGTGCGTCACTTCCGGATGGAACTGCACGCCGTACCAGCGCTTGTCCTCGTTTTCCATCACCGCGACGGGGATGCGGTCGGTGGTGCCGGTGATCACGAAGCCCGGCGGCGCCTTGGACACGTGGTCGCCATGGCTCATCCAGACGTCCAGGCGATGCGCGCTGTCGTGGTCGCTCAGGCCCGCGAACAGGCGGCTGGTCGTCGCGATGTCCACTTCGGCGTGGCCGAACTCGCGCGCGTCGGCAGCCTCGGTGGCGCCACCCAGCTGCGCGGCGAGCGTCTGCATGCCGTAGCAGATGCCGAGAATCGGCAGGCCGGCATCGAACACTTCCTGCGGCGCCTTGGGCGCGCCCGGCAAGGTGGTCGACTCGGGGCCGCCGGACAGGATGATGCCCTTGGCGCCGAACGCGGCGATCTCAGCCGGGTCGTGGTCCCACGCCCAGATTTCGCAGTAGACCCCGATCTCGCGCACGCGGCGGGCGATCAGCTGCGTGTACTGCGCGCCGAAATCGAGGATGAGGATTTTGTCGCTATGGATGTCGGTCACGGTCCGGCTCCGGTGCGCTGCAGGCTTGCCCTGCCCGCGCTTGATTCAGTGAATGCGAAGGCGACGCGCGTGGGCGTCGCCTCCCGTTAAAACGAATGCGCCGGCCATCGGGCCGGCGCGTATCCCTCAGGAATTGAGCCGGTAATTCGGCGCTTCCTTGGTGATCTGGATGTCGTGCGGGTGCGCTTCAGTGACGCCGGCGCCGGTCACCTTCACGAACTGCGCGTTGTTGCGCACATCGTCGACCGTGGCGGCACCGAGGTAACCCATCGAGGCACGCAGGCCACCGATCAGCTGGTGGATGATGTTGCGCAGCGAACCACGGTACGGCACGCGACCTTCGATGCCTTCGGGCACCAGCTTGTCGGCGTCGGCTTCGTCCTGGAAATAGCGGTCCTTGGAACCCAGCGCCATCGCACCCAGCGAACCCATGCCGCGGTAGCTCTTGTACTGGCGGCCTTGGAACAGTTCGACGTCGCCCGGCGATTCTTCGGTACCGGCAAACATCGAACCCAGCATCACGGTGGATGCACCGGCGGCGAGCGCCTTGGGGATATCGCCCGAGTAGCGGATGCCACCGTCGGCGATCAGCGGGATCTCATCCTTCAGCGCGGTCGCGACGAGGTCGATCGCGGTGATCTGCGGCACACCGACACCGGCGACAACGCGCGTAGTGCAGATCGAGCCGGGACCCACGCCCACCTTCACCGCATCGACGCCGGCATGGAGCAGCGCACGCGCCGCTTCGCCGGTAACGATATTGCCGGCAATCACCTGCACCTGCGGGTAGCGCTTCTTCACCCAGCCGGCGCGATCGATCACGCCCTGCGAATGGCCGTGCGCGGTATCGACCACCAGCACGTCCACGCCTGCGTCGACCAGCGCTTCAATACGTGCTTCGGTGTCGCCACCTACGCCCACCGCGGCACCGACCAGCAGACGCTCGAGGCGATCCTTGGCGGCGTTCGGGTTGTCACGGGCCTTCTGGATGTCCTTGACGGTGATCAGGCCACGCAACTGGAAGTCGTCGTTGACCACCAGCACTTTCTCGATGCGGTGCTTGTGCAGCAGCTGCAGCACTTCGTCCTGGCTGGCGCCTTCACGCACCGTCACCAGCTTCTCCTGGCGGGTCATGATGTTGCGCACGGGATCTTCATGCTTGCGCTCGAAGCGCAGATCGCGGCTGGTGACGATGCCCACCAGCTGTTCGCCATCCACCACCGGCACGCCGGAGATGTTGTGCGCGCGGGTCAGCTGCAGCACTTCGCGAATGGAAGTATTCGGACCGACGGAAATGGGGCTGCGGATCACGCCGGCTTCGAACTTCTTCACCAGGCGCACTTCAGCGGCCTGCTGCTCGGCGGTCATGTTCTTGTGGATGATGCCGATGCCGCCCTGCTGGGCCATGGTGATGGCGAGGCGGGCTTCGGTCACCGTGTCCATCGCGGCGGACACGATGGGAATGTTCAGTCGCAGGTTCCGGGTGAGCTGCGTGGAAGTATCTACGTCACGTGGCAGAACGGCCGAATGGGCCGGAACGAGGTAAACATCGTCGTAGGTGAGAGCCTCGGCGAGGATGCGCATGCGTTTTGTCCCGCTGCAAAGAGGAGATTATACGCAGAAGGCCTAGGCCTCGCCACACTCCGTATGAACGAAAAGTCGGCCAGACCCGCTGCAGGATGGCCGCTTGCATGTGGTTTGACGTCGCAGTTTTCAAGGTCGCGGAGCCTGCTCCCCTGTGGGAGCGCGGCGGCCTACCGCTTCGTAGGTTTGTCGCGCACAAGTGCGCTCCCACAAAAAATCTGCGCTCAGGCCTGCTGCGCAGCTTCGCGTGCTTCCGCCGCTTCGAGCGTGTTTTCCAGCAGTGTCGCCACCGTCATGGGACCGACGCCACCCGGCACCGGCGTGATCCAGCTGGCGCGTTCGGCGGCGGTCGCGAAGTCCACGTCGCCCACCAGGCGGCCGTCTTCCAGGCGGTTGATACCCACGTCCACCACCACCGCACCCGGCTTGATCCATTCGCCCTTGACCAGACCCGGGCGACCGACCGCGACGATCACGATGTCCGCTTGGCGCACGAAGCCTTCCAGGTCGCGGGTGAACTTGTGGCAGCAGGTGGTGGTGCAGCCGGCGATCAACAGTTCCAGCGCCAGCGGGCGACCGACGTGGTTGGACACGCCCACCACCACCGCATGCTGGCCGCGCACCGGACGGTCGGTGTGGCCGAGCAAGGTCATCACGCCGCGCGGCGTGCACGGACGCAGGCCGAAGCGGCGCAACGCCAGGCGGCCCACGTTGACGGCCTGGAATCCGTCCACGTCCTTGCCCGGATCGATGCGGTCGACCAGCGCGTCCTCGTCGATGTGCTCGGGCAACGGCGACTGCACCAGGATGCCGTGCACTGCCGGGTCGGCATTGAGCCGGTCGATCAGCGCGATCAGTTCTTCCTGCGTGGTGCTCGCAGGCAGATCGAAATCGAACGAGCGGAAGCCAACCTGATGGCAGGCTTTGCGTTTATTGCGAACGTAGACGGAGGAACCGGCGTCGTCGCCCACCAGCACCACGGCAAGGCCGGGCACGTCCAGGTTCCTGGCAACGCGCTCGGCGACCCGGCGCCCGATCCGCTCCATCAGTTCCTGCGCAATGCGTTTGCCGTCGAGGATGCGTGCGCTCATGATCGGGACCGTCTACAAAGAAACCCATTATCCCGGCTCGGCCGCACGCACACAAACGATCCCGCATGACCGACACAGCCAACTTGCCCGCCTCTCTCGAACTCGACGCGCAAGGCCTGCGCCTGCGGCCGTGGCGACCCGACGACGCGCAGGCGCTGTTCGAGGCCACCCGCGAGTCGATCGCTTCGGTTTCGCCCTGGCTGCCCTGGCTGCACGAGGGTTACAGCCTGGAGGACAGCGCGAACTGGATCGCCGAATGCCAGGCCGGCCGCGAGCGTGGCGACGTCCACGACTTTGGCGTGTTCGATGCGCAAGGGCGCGTGCTGGGCGATCTGGCGCTCAACCGCATCGACCCGAAACGAGGCAGCGCCAATCTCGGTTACTGGGTGCGCGAGTCGGCCCAGGGCCAGGGCGTCGCCACGCGCGCGACTCGCGCGATCGCCGCGTTCGGTTTCCAGGTACTCGGCCTGGTCCGCATCGAGATCGTGATCGGCGTCGACAACCTGGCGAGCCGGCGCACCGCCGAGCGCCTGGGCGCCCATTTCGACGGGATCTTGCCCAACCGCATCATTCTCGATGGCAAGGCCCTTCCGGCGGCCGTGTACTCGTTGCTGCCGCCCGAGCGCGACGACGCGTCGCCCGGACCGGCACTGGAAGACAGTCAGGTACGGCTGCGCCCTTACCGTTCGACCGATGCCCCGGCACTGCATGCCGCCTTGCACGAGTCGATGAAAACCATTGGCCGTTGGCAGTCCTGGTGCACACCTGCCTACAGCCTGGAGGATGCCCGCCGCTGGGTCGCGCAAACCCGCCTGGCCTGGCAGGGCGTCGGCGACGAATGCGCGCTGGCCATCGCCGATCGCAGCAGCGACGAGGTCATCGGCAGCGTCGCCCTCAATCATTGGCAGCCCGACATCGGCATGGCCAACCTGGGCTACTGGGTGCGCCAGTCGCGCCAGGAGCAAGGCGTTGCCACCGCGGCCGTGCGCCTGCTGGCGCGGCACGCATTGCGCGCCACCGATCTGCGGCGGCTGGAGATCGTGGTCGCCGCCGACAATCACGCCAGTCGACGCGTTGCCGAACGCGCCGGCGCGCACCTCGAGGGCGTCGCCCGCCACCGGCTTATGCTGCGTGGCGAGCCGGTGGACGCGGCGATCTACTCGCTGGTTGCGAACGACCTGCGCTGATCAGCCCGCCGCGGCGCACATCTGCAGCAGGTCTTCGTAGCCCTGGAACGTGGCGCCTTCAGCGCAGCCGGGGCAATCGGGATCGCGCGGTAGACGCGTTTCGCGAAAGCGCATGGCGAGCGCATCGAAGTTGAGCAGGCGACCGACCAGCGGATCGCCGATCTCGAGAATGAGCTTGAGCGCCTCGGTGGCCTGCAACAGACCCACGATGCCGGGCAGCACACCCAGCACGCCCGCCTCGCTGCAATTGGGTGCATCGGCGGCGGCGGGCGGCTCGGGGAACAGGCAGCGATAGCATGGCGAATCGGCGCGGCGCGGATCGAACACGCTGACCTGGCCGCTGAAACGTTCCACCGCACCGTAGACCATCGGAAGGCGCAAGCGCTGGGACGCTACCGCCACGAGATAGCGCGCGGGAAAGTTGTCCGCGCCATCGATGACCAGGTCGTGGTCGATCAACAGTCGCTCGACGTTGTCGGCCTGCAGGCGTTCGGTGCGGATCTCCACGCGCACACGCGGATTGAGCGCGGCCAGTGCGATCCGTGCCGATTCGGTCTTGGCCATGCCGACGCGCGCATCCGCATGGATGATCTGCCGATGCAGATTGGATCGTTCGACGCGATCGTCGTCGATGAGCGTGAGTTGCCCGACACCGGCCGCCGTCAGATACAGCGCAGCCGGCGCACCAAGACCACCCGCCCCCAGCAACGCCACGCGCGCGGACGCCAGTTTTGCCTGCCCTGCCTCGCCTACCTGCGGCAATTGCAGTTGGCGTGCATAGCGTTCGGCGGCGTCGCTGTCGAGCGCCCCCTGAGCCACCGGCAGGCCCTCCGTTTTCCATTGCTGGAAACCGCCGGCCACCGAGGCCACGTGCTCATAACCCATGCGCTGCAGTGCTTCGGCGGCGAGCAGGGAGCGCTGTCCGCTGCCGCACAACAGAAGCACCGGATGGGTACGATCGGGCAGCAGCTGCTCGATCCGCAGTTCGAGAAAACCGCGCGACACACCGACGGCACCCAGCGGCAGGCCGCTGGCACGTTCGCCATCCTCGCGCACGTCGATCAGCAGGCTGCCTTGCGCCTGCCGGGCCAGGGCTTCGGCCGGGGATATCTCGGGAATGCTGGCGCGCAGGGAGGCCAGCCAGCTGTCGCGGTTGAGGCTCGTCATCGCGTTAGCTTACTCCAGCGCACCCGCCACCTGCCTGTGAGAGCGCACCCTGTGCGCGACTGTGCGGAGCGCGGGAATCAAACAGCCTGACGCGAGTTGTACGAACCGAGGTACAACGATGCGCCGCGGTCGCGCACAGGATGCGCTCCCACAGCAGAGCGATGGGTCGCGCCTCAGCGGCGCTTCTTCATCTCACGGACCATGCGCTGACGCTTGCGCTGCTGCGCTTCCGTGAGCACGTTCTTCTTGCCGGCGAACGGGTTCTCGCCGTCGCGGAAAAAGATGCGCACCGGTGTGCCATCCAGCTTGAAGCGCTTGCGGAAGAAGTTTTCCAGATAGCGGCGATAAGCGGGCGCGATGTGCTTGGTGCGGCTGCCGTGGATGACGATGCTCGGCGGGTTGGTGCCGCCCGGGTGCGCAAAGCGCAGCTTGGGAGCATGCCCGCGAACCAGCGGCGGCTGGTAGCTCTCGTAGGCCAGTTCGAGCGCCTTGGTCAGTTCGGACGAACCCAGTTCCTTGGTGGCGGCACGATGCGCGTTCACCACCGCTTTCATCAGCTCGCGCAGGCCCGAACCATGCAGCGCGGAGATGAACACTGTCTTGGCCCAGTCGACGAACTGCAGGCGACGCTCCAGCGCACGCTGGCACTGTTCGCGCTGGTAGCCGTCCATGCCGTCCCACTTGTTGACGGCGATGACCAGCGCCCTGCCCTCGTCGAGCGCATGACCGATCAGCGTAAGGTCCTGGTCGGCCAGGTTCTCGCGTGCATCGACCATCAGCACCACCACTTGGGCGGCGGCCATCGACTGCAGCGTCTTGATGACGCTGAACTTCTCCACCGCTTCCTCGACACGCGCCTTGCGACGCACGCCGGCGGTGTCGATCAGGGTGTACTTGCGGCCGTCGCGTTCCAGCGACACGCGGATGGGATCGCGGGTGGTGCCGGCCACGTCGGACACGATCAGGCGATCCTCGCCCAGCAGGCGATTGATCAGCGTGGACTTGCCCGCATTCGGACGGCCAACGATGGCGACGCGGATGCTGTCTGCCTCGACCGGATCGATCTCTTCGTGCTGGTCTTCGGGCAGCAGCGTGATGGCCGAAGCGACCAGATCGTCGGTGCCGCGATTGTGCGATGCCGCCAGCGGCAGCGTGTTGGCGATGCCGAACACGGCGAATTCCGCCATCGCGTTCTGAAGATCCAGGCCGTCGGTCTTGTTGACGCCGGCGATGATCGGCTTGCCGCTGCGGCGCAGCTCGTCGAGGATGGTGCGGTCCTGCGGCAGCAGGCCGTCGCGGGCGTCCACCACGAAGACCAGCACGCTGGCCTCTTCGATGGCCAGGCGCACCTGCTGCGCGGTCAGGCCGTCGATGCCGTCCTCGTCGCCGGACAGGCCGCCGGTGTCCACCACCACGAACGGGCGTGTGCCGGTGCGGCACACGCCGTAGTGTCGATCTCGCGTAACGCCCGGCATATCGGCCACCAGGGCGTCACGGCTGCGCGTCATTGCGTTGAATAGGGTCGATTTACCGACATTGGGACGACCGACCAGGGCAACGACGGGCAGCATGATTCAGACAACCTTTGAAACGATTAGTGTCCGCCGAGACGGTAAGCGCCGATGCGGCCCTTCACGTCTTCGACGTACACGATGTCGCCGACAACCAGCGGTTGGGCGCGAATGGCTTTCTTGGACAGGCGTTCGCGCGCAGCCAGCGCACCGTCGCCGGTCTGCAGGAAGTGCACGTAGCCCTCGAGGTCGCCGACCACGACGTAATCGCCAAGCACCGCAGGCGCGGTGAGCCAGCGATACTTCAGCGCGTCGTTCTTCCACATGTCGGCGCCGGTGCCCTTGTCGAACGACCACACCTGGGACTCGTCGTTCACGCCATAGAGGGCGTTGTCGGTGATGTCCAGCGAGGTGAAGGTCGAGAACGGACGTGCCCACAGCGGACGGCCGCTGGGACCGTCGAACGCGGAGATATTGCCGTGATAGGCGGCGCCGTAGAGGGTGGTGCCCTGGAGCAGGATCGAACCGTCGGCGTCGGCCAGGCGATCGATCTCGGTACGGCCTTCGCCGCTGGCGAGCTTCTGTTCCCACAGCTTCTCGCCGTTGTCCAGGCGCAGTGCCACCAGCTTGCCGGCGTCGTTGCCGTAGAACACCACGCCATTGGCGACCAGCAGCGGACCGTTGCCGCGCAGGCTGAGCAGCGGCACGGTGTCCTGGTCGTAGACCCAGCGGCGCTCGCCGGTGGCGCTGTCGAAACCGTACAGACGGCCATCCTGCGTGCGCGCAATGACCAGGTTGCCGGAGATGACCGGCGAGGAAATCACTTCGGAATTGACGGCCGATTCCCAACGCGGGCTGCCGTCCTTCGCATTGATGCCGTAGACGTGGCCATCGAGCGTGCCGACCACCAGCAGGTCGCCCGAGACCATCGGGCCACCGGCGTAGAGCGCGTCGGCGCGCTTCTTGTCGCCCCAGCCGAACCAGCCCTGGGTACGCGAGCTCTTCGACCACAGCGTCTTGCCGCTGGTGGCGTCGATGGCGGCGACCTTGCCGTCGGTGCTGCAGGCGTACAGCACGCCGTCGGCAAAGGCCGGGCGCAGACGCACGCCGCTTTCGCCGGAGCCATCGCCCACACTAGTGGTCCACAGCTTGCTCACCTCGGTGGTGGGCTTGAAATCCTTGGCCAGCGGAGTCGGCGGCTGGACGTTTTCCTTCTTGAACGAATGACAGCCGGCCAGCACCACCATGGAGGTCAGCGCCACCAGCCACACGCGCTTCATCGCACCGCGCTTCTTCACTTCAGGTTTCATGCACCCTGCTTCCCGGCCACGGCCAGATCATCGATTTTCATCTGCACGCTTTGCGGCGCGTTCTCACCCATCGCCGCCTTGGCGGCTACGTAGGCCTTGCGGGCATCGTCTGGGCGCCCAAGCTTGACCAGCGCATCGCCGCGTAGTTCCTGTGCGACGCCTTCATAGGCCTTGGGCGGCATGCGATCGAGCGCGGCAAGCGCGTCGGCCGCCTTGCCCTGGCCCAGTTGCACGCGCGCGATGCGCATCTGCGCCAGCGCCTTCAGGTTCGGATCGGAGGCATGGCTCTCGGCCCAGCCAAGCGATTCCACGGCCTTGTCCAACTGCTTGGCCTGGACCTGGCGCTCGGCGCGGTCGCTGACGGCGAACATCGCGTAGGTGGAGTCGGCATAGTCCTTGAGCAATTGCTCGGTCAGCGAGTCCGCGCTGTCGGTCTTGCCGGCGGCCGCGGCCACCTGGATCTGCTGGTAGAGATTGGCGGCATCGGCCTGGTGCTCGGCCTTGTGCTTGTTCCACTGCTGCCAGCCGAAGATGCCGACCAGGCCAATCGCGATGCCGACGACGATGGACAGGCCGTTCTGGCGCAACCACTGCTGTACGCGTTCGCTCTGTTCGTAATCGTCGTACGCTTCAAATGCCATGCAATCACCCTTGGGGAACCGCACATCGAAGGCTCCTGGCGGCGCCCGTCATGCGGAAAAGAAAATCAGCCGACTTGCCCGCTCGTTGCCGAGCGGACAATGGGCAAGCATAACCGATTGCGCCAGGCCGCACAGGCCTGGCGCGCAGCTCACGTCCCTGCGGGAGCGGCCTTGCCGTCGCGCAACTCGATGCGGAAATGCGCGACATTGGAACGGCGATAGCTGTCCAGCGGCATGGGCTGGCCATCCAGCGTGACCTGGGCACCGCCGGCGTTGCCGATGCGCACTTCCAGCGGCTGGTCGCTGCGGTAGGTCTTGGAGCTGCCAGCGGGCAGCAGACCGTATTCGAGACGCGAGCCGTCCTTGCCGGTGACTTCCACCCAGCTGGCGTTCTGCAGGTTCAGCACCAGGCTGTGGGCGCCCTCGCCGGTCGGCGCAGCAGGCGTCGGGGCCGCCGGCGCGGCGGCGTGGGTATCGCCGAGGTTCGGGAACGGCGTCATGGACGCCATCAGGGGCTGCTCCTGGGCGGCAGCCGCTGCCTGCGCGGACTGCGGCGCAGGCGTCGCTGCCGGGCTGGACGCGCCCTCTTGTGCGTTCGGCGCGGAAGCGAGCGTGGACGAGGCCGCGCTGGCACCGCTCGCCGGCGCATCCAGCTGGGCCACGGGCGCAGCGTCCAGCGGCGACAGATGGCTGACGTCGCGATCCAGCGTACCGCGCACGCCGAGCCAGATGGTCGGCACCACGATCGCCGCGGTCAGCACCACATAAGTCGCGGCGCGCGCGTAATTTTCCAACAGATAGCGCGAGTGCGAGATGCCACCGGTGGCAACCAGCGCGGGCTCGGGCGGCCGGATGCGCTCGAGCTCGAGCTTCACCTCGTCCTCGTCCACGCCCAGATAGCGCGCGTACTTGGTGAGATAGCTGCCCAGGTAGACGTGGTGGTCGATGCCGCCGTATTCGTTGCTCTCGATCTGCCTGAGCACGCGGGTCGGCAGACGCAGTGCATGCGCACACGTCTCCACATCCAGTCCGCGTGCCTCGCGCGCGGCGCGCAAACGCCCGCCAAGGCTGCCCTTGATCGCTTCCAGCGAGTTGTGTTCGGTTTCCATGGTGGCGTTGGGGGCTTCAGTAAATGGGAATTCTCGGTTGCCGCTATCGGCCGAATTTGACTGCTGAGAGGTCATTGGCGTGCGGTTGCGTCGAGGGCGCGAGCCTGCTCCGAGTCCGGGAACTGGCTTTGCAGTCGCCTGCTGTAGTTGAGAGCAGCATCCTTGTTGCCCAACCGTGCTTCGATGTCGTGCCCAAGCTTCAGCGAGGCCGCGGTCGGCTGACCCTGCGCTTCATAGCGCTGGATGAAAGCACGTGCGCGGAACGCATCGTTCTGAAGATAAAGCACATTGGCGAGTTGATACAACGCCCCGCCGTTATTCGGATCGATTGAGATGGCCTTGCGGAAGTCCGTCTCGGCCACCGCCAGGTTCTGGCCCTTGGCCTGGCAGATGCCGGCATTGGTCCAGGCCAGCGAAGGCGTCTGGTAGAACGGGTCGGCCACGGCCTTCTGGAAATAGGCTTGGGATTCGGCCGTCTTGTCCTCGCGGTTGCACAGGAACCAGCCGAGGTTGTTGTTGGTGTCGCCCTTGTCCGGCGCCAGCGAGGCGGCCTTGCGGTAATGCAGCTCGGCGTTGGGCAGGTCGTTGATGCGTTCGTAGATCACCGCGGCCACGGTGTGCGCGGGCACGTAGTTCGGATCGAACTGCAGGGCCTTGTTGATCTTGACCAGCGCGTCTTCCAGATCGCCATTGGCCATGTACTGCTGGGCCAACTCGGTGTGGATGCGCGCGCCATCCTGCTTCTGCTCCGCCTTGGACTGGCGGTTGATCTTGCTGCCCTCGCTCGAGCTGGTCGCCGTTTTGGATACCGGTACGCAGGCAACCATGAGCATGGCCACCCCCACGCTCAACACAATTCGATCAAGCCGCATGACTCGCCCCTTCGTCCAGACGCTTGCGAAATTCGGCCTGGCGACGGGTGCGGTCCAATACCTGCCCTTTGAGCTGGCCACATGCCGCATCGATGTCGTCGCCGCGGGTACGGCGCAACATGGTCAGCACGTTGGCATTGAGCAACTGGGTCTGGAAGGCGCGGATGGTCTCGGCGTCGGAGCGCTCGAAACGCGTGCCAGGAAATGGATTGAACGGAATCAGGTTGACCTTGCACTGGGGCATGCGACGCATCAGCTTGATCAACTGGCGTGCATGCTCGGGCTGGTCGTTGACACCCTTCATCAGGGTGTACTCGAAGGTGATCGAGGTGCGCGGCTTGCGATCGAGCCAGCGCTGGCACGAAGCCATCAGCTCGGCGATCGGATAGCGCTTGTTGAGCGGGACGAGTTCCGTGCGCAGCTCGTCGTTCGCTGCGTGCAGCGACACCGCCAGCGACACGTCGATGGTCTCGGACAACTTGTCGATCATCGGCACCAGGCCGGCGGTGGACAGCGTGACGCGCTTGGACGCCAGGCCGAAGCCGAGGTCGTCGCGCATCAGGCTCATCGCCTTGGTGACGTTGTCGAAGTTCAGCAACGGCTCGCCCATGCCCATCATCACCACGTTGGTGATGCGACGGTTCTGGTGCGTGATGTTGCCGAGGTATTTGGCCGCCACCCACATCTGGCCGATGATTTCGGCAGTGGAAAGGTTGCGGTTGAAGCCCTGCGTCGCGGTGGAGCAGAACTGGCAGTTGAGGCCGCAACCGACCTGCGACGACACGCACAGCGTGCCGCGGGTCGGCTCGGGGATGTACACCGCTTCGACGGCGTTGCCGCCGTCCATGCCGAGCAACCACTTGTGCGTGCCGTCGGCAGCGCCCTTGTCGAACATGGTCTTCGGCGGACCGACATAGCACGACGCTTCGAGCTTGGCCCGAAGCGTCTTGCCGACATCCGTCATGTTTTCGAAGTTGTCTTCCAGGCGGTGGTAGATCCACTTCATCACCTGCTCGGCGCGATACGGCTTCTCGCCCAATTGAGCGAAGAAATCACGCAGCCCCTGTCGATCGAAATCGAGCAGGTTGACCTTGTCGGTGGTGGTGGAATTTGCCTGATCAGTCATCTTGAAATATTGCGGCTCAACGCCGCCCTCTTAATCCTTACGCTATCCAATGGAACGCGGTTTTCGTGAAGAGTGCGGCCATGGATGGCCGCTTCGTGATCTTCGCGCTCATGGATGAGCGCACTTACCTCGAGAACGTTTCTGTGGTCGCGAAGAAGTACGCGATCTCGACGGCAGCCGTTTCGGCAGCGTCGGAACCGTGCACAGCGTTCGCATCGATGGAATCGGCGAAGTCGGCGCGGATCGTGCCCGGCGCAGCGTCCTTCGGATTGGTGGCGCCCATCAGGTCGCGATGCTTGAGGATCGCGTTGTCGCCTTCGAGTGCCTGAATCATCACCGGACCGGAGATCATGAACTCGACCAGCGCGTTGAAGAACGGACGCTCCTTGTGCACCGCATAGAAACCTTCGGCTTCTTTGCGCGACAGGTGCTTCATCTTGGCGGCGACGATTTTCAGGCCGGCCTTTTCGAAGCGTGCATAAATTTCACCGATCACGTTCTTGGCAACGGCGTCGGGCTTGATAATGGAAAGGGTGCGCTCCAGCGCCATGTGGTGTGCTCCGGAAAAACTGGTATTTGAGTGGGCGGGCCGATCGTTATCGGCGAACTTACGCCAAATCCCGACTAGATATGGGGATTTAGCTCACGAAAGTTTGACAGATTCTACCTGATTCGCAAGCCGCGCGCAGGGGATCTCGGCGCCCCTTGAAACGACCGTTTGACGGGCGCAAATCGTCCCGCGTATCCTCAAACGATCGTTTGATTCCTGCCCGGAGTTGCGGACCATGCCAGTTTCCAGTGCTTCCATGCCCACCAAGGAACGCATTCTCGGCGCCGCGGAGGAATTGTTCGCCCGGCACGGCTTCGAAGGCGCCTCGCTGCGCCAGCTCACCGCCGCCGCCGGGGTCAACCTGGCCGCGGTCAATTATCACTTCGGCTCCAAGGATCGGCTGATCGAAGAGGTGTTCCGCCGCCGCCTGGATCAGCTCAACGGCCGCCGCATGGCTGCCCTGCAGAAGATCGCCGGCGACGCCGGCACCACCGTCGAGGACGTGCTGGCCGCCTTCATCGTGCCTGCACTGGAGCTTTCCCACGATGGCAACGGCTCGCTGTTCATGCGCGTGCTGGCCCGCGCGTTCGCCGAGCACGACGACACCCTTCGCAAGTTCCTGTCGGACAACTACGGCCACGTGATGCGCCAGTTCACCGCCGAATTCGCCCGCCTGCTGCCGCAACTGAGCAAGGAAGAGCTGTACTGGCGAGTGGATCTGGTCACCGGCGCGCTCACTCACGCGATGTCGGGTTTCGGCATGATCCAGCGCAAAAGCGACGTGCCCGAAGACCGCCATCGCGAACAGACCGCGCAGCACCTGATCCGCTTCGCCGCCTCCGGCCTGAAGTCCCCCTGATTCCAACCTTCCCTTCGGCCCGCTGCGGCCGACGTCTTTCTCACCACCAGCGTTTCGCATTACGGAGAAGCCAATGACCGCTCCATCCACCCCCAAAGCGCTACGAATCCGCAAGGCTGCGGTACTGGGCGCCGGCGTCATGGGCGCGCAGATCGCCGCGCACCTGAGCAATGCCGGCGTCGAGACCGTGCTGTTCGACCTGCCCGCCAAGGAAGGTCCCAAGAGCGGCATCGCGCTGAAGGCCATCGCCAACCTGCAGAAGCTCTCGCCTGCCCCGCTGGCCGACAAGAACGTCGCCGCCACCATCATCCCGGCCAACTATGACGAGCATCTCGATCATCTGAAGGACGTGGACCTGGTGATCGAAGCGATTGCCGAACGGATGGACTGGAAGCTGGATCTGTACAAGAAGATCGCCACCCATCTGTCGCCGACCGCGGTGATCGCGTCCAACACTTCGGGCCTGTCGATCAACCAGCTGGCCGAAGCGCTGCCAGAAGAGATGCGCCACCGTTTCAGCGGCGTGCACTTCTTCAATCCGCCGCGCTATATGCATCTGGTCGAGCTGATCCCGACCAAACTCACCGACAAGAACGTGCTGGAAGGCCTCGAAGCGTTCCTCACCACCGCGCTCGGCAAGGGCGTGGTGTATGCGAAGGACACGCCGAACTTCATCGGCAACCGCATCGGCGTGTTCTCGATGCTGGCCACCATGCATCACACGCAGCAGTTCGGCCTGGGCTTCGACACGGTCGACGCATTGACCGGTCCGGCCGTGGGCCGTCCCAAGAGTGCGACCTACCGCACCGCCGACGTGGTCGGCCTGGACACCATGGCGCACGTGATCAAGACCATGGCCGATACCTTGGCCGACGATCCGTGGCACGACTACTTCAAGGCGCCGGTGTGGCTGTCCGCGTTGATCGAAAAGGGTGCGCTCGGCCAGAAGACCGGCGCGGGTTTCTATCGCAAGGCCGGCAAGGACATCGTCGTGCTAGACGTGGCCAAGCAGGATTATCGTCCGTCCGAGCAGAAGGCTTCGGATGAAGTCGCTGCGATCCTGGCGATCAAAGACCCCGCCGAGAAGTTCGGCAAGCTGCGCGCGTCGAGCGATCCGCAGGCGCAGTTCCTGTGGGCGACCTTCCGCGATCTGTTCCATTACAGCGCTTATCACCTGGCCGACATCGCTGACACTGCGCGCGACGTCGACTTCGCCATCCGCTGGGGCTACGGCTGGAAGCTCGGTCCGTTCGAGACCTGGCAGGCTGCCGGCTGGCAGCAGGTGGCGGGCTGGATCGCCGAAGACATCGCGGCCGGCAAGGCCATGAGCAAGGCGCCGCTGCCGGCATGGGTCACCGACGGCCGCAACGGCGTGCACGGCAAGGATGGCTCCTGGTCGGCTACCGAAGGCAAGAACAAGCCGCGCTCGCAGCATCCGGTGTACCAGCGCCAGCTGTTCCCCGATCCGATCCTTGGCGAGAAGTTCGACCAGGGCACGACGGTGTGGGAAAACGACGGCGTGCGTCTGTGGACGCTCGGCGACGATGGCGTGGGCATCATCTCGTTCAAGACCAAGATGAACACGGTCAACGACCACGTGCTCGATGGCGTGCAGCAGGCGATCGATGTCGCCGAGCAGCAGCTCAAGGCGGTGGTGATCTGGCAGACCGGCGAGCCGTTCTCGGCCGGCGCCGATTTGAAGGGCGCGCTGGGTCTGCTGCAGGCGGGCAAGTTCGACGACTTCGAGAAGATGGTCGCCAACTTCCAGGCCACCAGCATGCGCATCAAGCATTCGCTGGTGCCGGTGGTGTCGGCCGTGCGCGGTCTCGCCCTCGGCGGCGGCTGCGAATTCCAGATGCATTCGGCGCGCACCGTGGCGGCGCTGGAAAGCTATATCGGTCTGGTCGAGGCCGGCGTGGGCCTGCTGCCGGCCGGTGGCGGCTTGCACGAGCTGGCCATCCGCGCCGCCAAGGCGAACCCGGAAGATCCGTTCGAAGCGCTGAAGAAAGTGTTCGAGACGGTCGCCATGGCGAAGGTCTCCGGCAGCGCGATGGAAGCCAAGCAGTTGGGCCTGCTGCGCGACAGCGACATCGTGGTGTTCAACGCCTACGAACTGCTCTACGTCGCCAAGAAGGTCGCGCTGTCGCTGGCCGAGAGCGGCTGGCGTCCGCCGATGATGGCTCGCAACATCCCGGTCGCCGGCGATGTGGGCACGGCCACCTTCCAGGCGTCGCTCGCCAATCTGGCGGAAGGCTATTTCGCTTCGCCGCATGACGTCGCAATCGCCACGCGCATCGCAGACACGCTGTGCGGCGGCAAGATCGAACGCGGTTCGCAGGTCGACGAGGAGTGGCTGCTGCAGCTGGAACGCAAGCACTTCGTGGAGCTGGCCAAGACCGAGAAGACCCAGGCCCGCATCGCGCACACCATGACCACCGGCAAGCCGCTGCGCAACTAACCAAGCGTCCTTACCTGCGAACAAACTTTGAGTGCGTCGCCGCGAATCACGCGCGACGCCACGGAGCAAAACCATGAGCAAGCAAGTGCAAGACGCCTACATCGTCGCCGCCACCCGCACGCCGGTCGGCAAGGCGCCGCGCGGCGTATTCCGCAACACCCGTCCGGACGACATGCTCGCCCACGTGATCCGCGCCGTGATGGCGCAGGCGCCGGGCATCGATCCGCATCGCATCGAAGACGTGATCGTCGGCTGCGCCATGCCCGAAGCCGAGCAAGGCATGAACGTGGCACGCATCGGCGCCCTGCTCGCCGGCCTGCCGTACACCGTGCCGGGCGTCACCATCAACCGCTTCTGCTCGTCGGGCGTGCAGGCCATCGCCATGGCCGCCGACCGCATCCAGCTCGGTGTGGCCGACCTGATGATCGCGGCCGGCACCGAGAGCATGAGCATGGTGCCGATGATGGGCAACAAGATCGCCATGAATCCGGCCATCTTCGCCAACAAGGAAGATGTCGCCATCGCCTATGGCATGGGCATCACCGCCGAGAAAGTGGCCGAGCAGTGGAAGGTCACGCGCGAGCAGCAGGACGCGTTCGCCGTGGAAAGCCATCGCCGCGCGTTGGCCGCCATCGCCGCCGGCGAATTCAAGGAAGAAATCACGCCGTTCCAGCTCGACGACCATTACCCCGACCTGGCCACGCGCGGCATCAAGACCGACAGCCGCCTGATCGACACCGACGAAGGCCCGCGCTCCGGCACCACGCTGGAAGTGCTGTCGAAGTTGAAGACGGTGTTCCGCAACGACAAGTTCGGCGGCTCGGTGACGGCCGGCAATTCCTCGCAGATGTCCGACGGCGCCGGCGCCCTGCTGATCGCCAGCGAGAAGGCGGTGAAGGAATTCAACCTCACCCCGATCGCGCGCTACGTCGGCTTCTCCGTGGCTGGCGTGAAGCCGGAAGTGATGGGCATCGGTCCGAAGGAAGCGATTCCCAAGGCGCTCAAGCAGGTTGGCCTGACCCAGGACCAGCTGGACTGGATCGAGCTCAACGAAGCGTTTGCCGCTCAGGCACTGGCGGTGATCGGCGATCTCGGCCTCGATCCGGCCAAGGTCAACCCGTTGGGCGGCGCCATTGCGCTCGGCCATCCGCTTGGCGCCACCGGCGCGATCCGCGCCGCCACGCTGATCCACGGCATGCGCCGCCGCAAGCAGAAGTACGGCATGGTGACGATGTGCATCGGCACCGGCATGGGCGCGGCGGGCGTGTTCGAAGCGCTTTGATCGATTGCCTCATGTGGGAAATGAAAGGCGCCGTAGCGATACGGCGCTTTTTTCCGTTCAGCACCAATGCTTTTTTTGCTCGTCATTCCGGCGCAGGCCGGAATCCAGGTGCGATGAATCTGGTTATCGCGACAACCGGCATGCACCGCTGCTGGATTCCGGCCTGCGCCGGAATGACGAGCTGGAGCCTCAACTCAGCGCCGCAATCTGCCTCGCCACATACAGCGTCAAAAAGATCGCCATCAGCACCAACAACACCGCCATGCCGCGCGCCGTCCACGAGTCGCCATACATGGACGAGTCCGCCGCCTCGATCGCCTTGCGATTGCGATAGAAGCGGATTGTGGCACCCACGATCATCAACGCGCCCACCAGCAGCAGCCCCAGGCCCAGCCATTGCGATGCCTGCGTATGCAGGCCTTCGGTCACCTTGGCCGCCGCGCGCGAAGTGAACAGCAGGAAGATGTCGAAGCGCTCGAGCAGGAAGCCGAACGCCATCACCGAGATGGCGGTGCGAACCCAGGCGAGATAAGTGCGCTCGTTGGCCGAATGGTCGGTGAAATGCGGGATCACGGCACATCCTTTGGTGAGGAGCCCTGCCGGGGACCATCATGCCATGGCGCGTCTCACGGGGCCGCAGATCGCCGCGAGCCGGACCCGCGCTACAATCCCAGGTCACGTTTTCCGGACGCTCCACGCATGCGCAATCCCTTGCAGGAACAGTTGCTCAAGGCCGGCCTCGCCAAGAAGGGCAAGGTCGACCAGGTGGCACGCGAACAGGCCAAGCAGCGCCAGGGCAAGCCCGTGGCCACCGAGGCACCCGAGAAGATCGATACCCAGCGCCTGCAGGCCGAACGCGCCGAACGCGATCGCGCCCTGGCTGCCGAGCGCAACGCGCAGGCGCATGCCCGTGAGATCGCCGCGCAGGTGCGCCAGATCATCGAGACCCACAAGGTGAAGCGCGAGGGCGAAATCAGCTACCGCTTCAACGATGGCGACAAGATCCACAGCGTGCTGGTGAACGAGGTGCTGCGCGCGCAGCTGGCCAAGGGCACGCTGGTGATTGCGCGCCAGGGGGACGGCTACGAGCTGTTGCCGCGCGCCGCGGCCGACAAGCTGCGCGAGCGTGATGCCAGCGTCATCGTGCTGGACCACGGCCACGCCGCCGAGGCGAAGCCGGCCAGCGACGACGACGAGTTCTACAGCCAGTTCAAGGTGCCCGACGACCTGGTCTGGTGATTCGCAAGAAACGGAGTGCGGGCGCCATCGCCGTCGGCTAGTTTTCGGGATCCGCCACTCGAGCGCCGGCCATGCACGCACGACTCACCGATTCGCCCAGCCAACCGATCGCCTCGCGCATCGATGCCATCGACTGGCAAATCGCGCTATCGGAGCTGGATGAACGCGGCAGTACGGTGATCCAGGGTCTGCTCGATACCGGGCGGTGCGACCATATCGCCGGCCAATACGCCAACGAATCGCTGTACCGCAGCCGCGTGGTGATGGCGCGCCACAACTTCGGCCGGGGCGAATACAAGTACTTTCGCTATCCCCTACCCGATCCCGTGCAGCCATTGCGCAGCGCGCTCTATCCGCACCTGGCGCCACTGGCCAACCAATGGAACGCCCGCATGGGGATCGAGGTGCAGTATCCCGCCACGCACGAGGCGTTCCTGGCGCGCTGCCACGACGCCGGCCAGACGCGCTCCACGCCGCTCCTGCTCAAGTACGGCCCCGGCGACTACAACTGCCTGCATCAGGATCTTTACGGCGAACACGTGTTTCCGCTGCAGGTGGCGATCCTGCTGTCCGAACCTGGGCGCGACTTCAGCGGCGGCGAGTTCGTGCTCACCGAGCAGCGTCCGCGCATGCAGTCGCGCGTGGAAGTGGTGCCGCTGCGGCAGGGCGACGCGGTGATCTTTGCCGTCAACCAGCGTCCGGTGGCCGGCAGCAGGGGTTCCTACCGGGTGACCATGCGCCACGGCGTGAGCCGCATGCGCCATGGCCAGCGCCATACGCTGGGCATCATCTTCCACGACGCCCAATAGGCATGCAGCGCGACCTCCTTTAGGATGCTCTCTTTCGACCATCGAAAGGATCGTGCCGCCCATGCAAAACCACGAACCGACCGTTGCGAGCGGCCAACCCGAACATCACCTGCAGCGAAACCTGCGCAACCGCCACCTGCAGCTGATCGCCATCGGCGGCGCCATTGGCACCGGCCTGTTCATGGGCTCGGGCAAGACCATCAGTCTCGCCGGTCCATCGGTGATCTTCGCCTACGCGATCATCGGCAGCGTGCTGTTCTTCATGATGCGGGCGATGGGCGAGCTGCTGCTGTCCAACCTGAACTACAAGTCGTTCGTCGACTTCAACTACGACCTGCTCGGCCCCTGGGCGGGTTTCTTCACCGGATGGACCTACTGGTTCTGCTGGGTGGTCACGGGCATCGCGGACATAGCGGCCATCACCGGCTATATCCAGTTCTGGGCGCCGCACGTGCCGCTGTGGCTGCCCGGATCGGCCTGCATTCTCCTGCTGCTGGGCCTCAACTTGCTCACCGTCAAGCTGTTCGGCGAAATGGAGTTCTGGTTTGCGCTGGTGAAGATCATCGCCATCGTGGCGCTGATCGCCGTCGGCATCGTGCTGATCGCCATCGGCTTCACTTCGCCGACCGGCGCCAAGGCGGCGGTGTCCAATCTCTGGGCGAACGGCGGCTGGTTCCCGCACGGCGGTTCAGGATTCATGGCGGCGTTCCAGATCGCCGTGTTCGCCTTCGTCGGCATCGAGCTCGTGGGCACGGCATCGGCCGAGGCGCGCGATCCGGAAAAGACCTTGCCCAAGGCAATCAACTCCATTCCCATCCGCGTGATCATCTTCTACGTGCTCGCCCTGCTGGTGATCATGACAGTCACGCCGTGGAACGAAGTGGCGCCGGATCGCAGCCCGTTCGTGAACCTGTTCATGCTGATCGGCATTCCGATCGCCGCGAGCCTGATCAACTTCGTGGTGCTTACCTCAGCGACGTCCTCCGCCAACAGCGGCATCTACTCGACCGGTCGCATGCTTTACGGTCTTTCGGCCGGCCGCCTCGGCCCCAAGCCGTTCGCCAGACTGAGCAACAACAACGTGCCCGCGAACGGCCTGGCGTATTCGTGTTTCCTGCTCTTCATCGGCGTGTTCCTGCTCTACCAGGAAGGCGACGTCATGAAGGTCTTCACCATCGTCACCACCATCTCCAGCATCTGCTTCATCTTCGTGTGGTCGCTCATCATGATCGCCTACATGCGCTACCGGAAACTGCATCCGGAGCGCCACGCCACCTCGATCTTCAAGATGCCCGGCGGCGTCGCGATGTGCTGGATCGTGCTGGCCTTCTTCGCCTTCGTGCTATGGGTGTTCGCGCAGAAGCAGGACACCCTGCAGGGTCTGATCTACACACCAATCTGGTTCATCTGCCTGGCCCTGTGCTACCCGCTCTATCGCCGGCAGGCGATCGAGCACCGCAAGCAGACGCACTGACACCGGCGTCGCCGACGACCCGACCGTGCTGGCGTCAATTCACGACGCCAGCGCGATCCGCGGCCGCCAGTTCCATCGCCCTCTCCAGCAGGGGATCGCGCAAGGCCCGGTAGTCGGCGTAGCGGTACTCCACGCGAACGTCTGGTTCGAAGCTGGCGATATGCGTGGGGTAAAAGGCCATGATCCAGTAACAACCCGGCTCAGCGCGACACGGGCGGCGATAGTCGTGCAAGCCGGTGGCGTAGCCAATGCGCAGCTTCGAGTTGGGAAGCACCATGCTGCCACCCTCGGCCCATAGACGCAGGCGATCACCCACGGGCTCGCCGATCACGGTCACCTTGCCGCCGCCGTGTTCCTTCAGCAATGCCACGCCGACGTTGCCTGCGGAAAAGGTCCAGGCGCTGGTAAGCACGTAAACGTGCTGCACCGTATCCGCCAACCGCGGAAGGTTCTTCATCAGGTTGGCCGTCGTGGTGAAATCGCCACCTCGATCCAGGCGCAGGTCGAGCACGATGGCGCGCGGCTTGTGCGACGTGATCTCCCGCTTCACGAGGGCGACAAACGGCGCAATGGGATGCCCCTTCTCGTCCTGGTTGCTTTTGAACTGCACGTAGTAGACGCCGCTATGCGCATCGTAGGTCGACCTGAAAGGATTGCCGTAGTCGCGAAGAAACAACGGCAGCTCGGCGTCGGCGGTCAACGGCGATGTCCAGCCTGGAGCTTCGCCATCGACAGGATCAGGCGACAGATAGGCATCGGAGAACACGCGCGGCTCGTCCGGGTTGGCCGGATCGGCCAGCACGACCTGCTCGGCCTCTGAGCCATCGGCAAGGCGCACACGAAGCAGGATGCGATCGGCCTGGGTTGCCTGCCCCGCAGCATGCAGCAGCTCGGGAGACTCCAGAAAGAGCGGCGACGCGGACTGGTCGTAATGATTCCGCGGCCCGCCGGTGTACGCATACATCCGGTTGGCGACTTCGTCGACCGGCACACCGTCGATGGCCAGCACCTTGGCTCCCAGCAGCGGCGCGCACGCCTCTTGCGCGCGTAGCACGAAATAGCCGTCCGAAAAACGATAGAAGCGGCACGGCAGTCGATTATGCCTGCGCGACAGCGGCCCCCTGGACACCGACGAGTGAGCGTTATCGGCCAGCGCCACGATGCGCGCAATGGCCAGGTCAAACTGCGCGGGAGTCAGCGTGCCGGCTTTGGCCGACTGATTGGCCAACATCTGTTCCGCTTCCTTGCGCGCTGCCGGCGTATAAGCCTTGTCCAGCTCGAGGTAATGCTTGAAGTGCTCGAAATCCTGCTTCTGCGCACTCGCCAGGTCGTTGGGCGGCGGAAAGTCCGCCACCGGTGCGTCGGGATAGAAGGTTCGGTTGAAAACGTAAAACAGCGCGCCGCCCGCAACCACCAATACGAGCAAGACAACGGAAATCCATTTTCCAAGACGCAAAATACCCATGGAGGTTCCAGGCGAAGTGAGGCTGCGCCATGGTTGGCGGAGGTTTACGACTGAGCCGAGGTGATGGCGATCCGGCGTGACGCGTCGAACGCCAGCAAACTATGGTCGTTCGGCGCGGGCGTTGTATGAGCCGAACGTCATGTTCTTGCGATTGCCTGGTACCCATGGCGCGGCCGCGAAGCGACAGTCGCCGGTACAAAGGCTCTTGCGGGCGGATGCGCGGACAAATCTCAGGTCGGATCGGGTCTCAGCAGTTCTCCTATTCGCGCAATACGCGCGCGCTGCCGCCGGATGTACCAGAGGCAGAAGACGATGATCGCCAGGATCAACGGGCCGTTGACCGCGCACTGGAGCACAAGGGTCCATTTGAGTTTCGGATCGGCCTGCCAACGGGAAGGCTCCAACTCCGGCACGCTGACCAGCACGGTCAGCACGACCCACACCGCGGTGCTCCAGAGATTGATCCTGGCCAGACGCACACCCGCCGCAGCACGCTGAAGCGACAGCTGCAGCAAGCTGCGCACGTCATCGCCCGAAGCCTGCCAGGTGCCGCGGCGCACATGCAGATACAGCCATTGAAGGACGAGCATGAACACGAGGGTGGCGATACTCCAGACTTGCCAACGCCCCGTCGTGATGCTCATGAACCTCAGGCACTGCGCGCATGCAACTGCCGACATCAGCAGCTCCAACGCCACGATGACGCGCATGCGCCAGCGTTTGCGAGACGCGGCCCGGGCGAGTTGGGACACATCCACGGCCGGCTGATCGCGCCATAGCTCGCCCCACTCGGACCAGTCGTTGCCCTGCCCGCTCATGCGTCTTCTCCCAGTACGGATTTCAATGCGGCTTTTGCACGGTTGAGGCGCACGCCGACGCTGTTGGCGGTGATGCCAAGCGCATCGGCGATCTCCGCGTGGCTGAACCCCTCCAGGGCCAGGGTCACGGCCTGCCGCTGGGACAGCGGCAGGCGCCTCACCGCGTCCTGCAGGCGCACGCGCCGTTCTTCGAGTTCCGCGTGGCCATCAGGGCCGTGCCGCGGCTCTATCCAGTCATCGCTCAGCGCACCGCCCAGGGGGCTGCGCATCTGTCCGACCACGTGAGTCGCGCCGCGGTTGTGCGCCACGCGTGCAACGAAGGCGCGCAGCGGCGCTTCCCCTCGCCAGTTCGGCAAGGCGCGCCATAAAGCGAGCGCCATGTCCTGCAGCAGATCGTCACGCAACGCCGGATCGGCCTCGTAGCTCGCGGCGATGCGCGAGAGCAATCCAGCGTGCCGTCGCAGAACATCGTCAAAGCTTCTGTCTTGCCCGTCATCGCGAGTCATCGGATCACGACTTGTCCGCGGTCCGGCCCAGGTCCGTCCAGATCACGTACCAGCATGCCGTCATCCACGGCAGCAATGGCAGGAGCAACAGAAGTCCGAACGGCACCAGCAGCATGCCAGCGGTGAGCAACAGCTGGATTCCTGCATACATTGAAAACGCGGCAGGCGACCGAAGCATAGTCGTCAGGCTTCGCTGCATGGCCTGCCAAGGCGTGGCGTTGCGAAACATCACGAACATCGGCGCCAGACCCAGCCCGATGGCAACAGGCACGCCTGGCAAGATGAGCAGGCAACTGAAAGTGCGATTCGCGAACTCGGGATGCGCCGCTACATGGCCCAGCAGGATGGCATCCACGGCCGGCCAGCCGTAGATGGCTGCCACCCCCAGTTGCTGCAGACCAAACACCAGCGGACCGCACAGCAACGCCAGTCCCAGCGCACGCCAGCGATAGCTGTGCTGCCAGAGGCGCAACGGGCTGCTCCAACGCAGTCTGCCGGACGAAACGGCATCCACCAGTCCCTGAAGGACACCGATACTCAACAACAGCGGAAAGACCTTGGACAAGGCCACGCCTACGAGCGGGACAAGCTGCAGCAGCGCCTCCAGCACCATGGGGGCAAGACTGAGCAAAAACAGGCGTAGCGGATAGCGTCGCCACAACCGCAGCCCTTCCAGGCACCAAGAGGCGACCCTGCGTACCGGGACGGTGTCGGTGGAACGTTCGAGCACGGCTACCATCGGACGATCTCCTTTCGTGAGCAGATTCGTCAGAAGAGTCCCTCGGCGCATCGAAAACCTTACATGCTTCGCGCGCCTTTCCGTTCGGCCATAAAAAAAGCGACCACGAGGGTCGCTTTCTTGTGTGGATTGCGATGCTTCAATCCACCGAATCTGGAGCGGGAAACGAGACTCGAACTCGCGACCCCGACCTTGGCAAGGTCGTGCTCTACCAACTGAGCTATTCCCGCATCGGAGTCGCGCATTGTAATGGCTAATCCGCGGCCGTCAAGCACCTGTCACAAAGAAACCTAGTCGTCGTTGCGGGGCAAGGCGTGGCCCGAACCGTCGCCCTTCAGGCTGGGCCAGGCGGCGCGCAGGTAATACAGCCCCGACCAGATGGTGAGGATGCCGGCGATCACCAGCAGTCCCTCACCGATGTGATACAGGCGCAGGGCCTCGGCGTCCTTCTCGTGCTGCACGATCAGCACGATCAGCGCCACCATCTGCATGGCGGTCTTGAGCTTGCCGATGAACGCCACCTTGATGGTGGCGCGCATGCCGATCTCGGCCATCCATTCGCGCAAGGCGGAGACGCTGATCTCACGCCCCACGATGATGGCTGCGGTGATCGCCATCAGGATGCCCGGCCAGCCGCCGCGATGGGTTTCCACCAGCAGGAACAGCGTCACTGCCACCATCAGCTTGTCGGCCACCGGGTCGAGGAAGGCACCGAAGGCCGAGGTGAGATTCATGCGCCGGGCGAGATAGCCGTCCAGCCAGTCGGTGACGGCCGCCAGCGCGAACACGATGGCTGCCGTGATGTTGTGCCCCGGAAACTGCCAATAGAACACCACCACCATGACCGGCAACAGCAGTACGCGGAACAGGGTCAGCCAGGTGGGCAGGTTGATGTGCATAGATCCTTTCCGGTTGAAGCGCTCAGCACGGGGACGCGGGAATCATCGAATAGATCGCCCGTCGCCCACAGCCCGAATCATGAGGGATTTTGGCTTTCGCCGGAATGACGCCGAACACTCCATGTCGTGTCGATCAGCCATGAAGTGCAGCATAGATGCGTTCGGCCAGTCCGCGGTCGATACCTTTGACGCGGGTCAGCTCTTCCACGCCGGCCGCTTCCACGCCCTGCAGGCCGCCAAAAGCCTTGAGCAGGGCCGAACGGCGCCTCGCACCTACGCCCGGCACATCCTCCAGCACGCTGCGCTCGCGCGCTTTCTCGCGCCGCTTGCGATGGCCGGTGATGGCAAAGCGATGGGCCTCGTCGCGCACGGCCGACACCAGGTGCAGCGCCGGCGACGAGGGGCCCGGATGCAGGTTGCGGCCGGAATCGGCCAGCACCAGCGTCTCCTCGCCGGCCCGCCGGCCCGGCCCCTTGGCCACGCCCACCACGTGGATGCCGGTAACGCCCAGCTCGCGCAGCACGTCCAGCGCCTGTGCCACCTGCCCGCTGCCACCGTCGATCAGCAGCACATCGGGGCGTGCACCCTCGCCATCGGCCAGCTTGCGAAACCGCCGCACCAAGGCCTGATGCATGGCGGCATAGTCATCGCCGCCCGTGATGCCGGTGATATTGAAACGGCGGTAGTGCGATTTCTCCGGCCCCTCGGGACCGAACACCACGCACGAGGCCACGGTGAGTTCGCCCATCGTGTGGCTGATGTCGAAGCACTCGATGCGGCGCGGCGATTCGTCCAGCTCCAGCAATTTCTGCAGGTCGTCGAAGCGCGCCCCCAGCGTCTGCCGACTGGCGAGCCTGGCGGTGAGCGAGGCCTGCGCATTGCGCTCGGCCATCTGCAGGAAGCGCGCGCGTTCGCCGCGCACGCTGGATTTCAGCTCCACCGCGTGGCCCGACTGCTGCGCCAGCATCTCGCCGAGGATCTGCTGGGTCGGCAGCGTCTCACCGAGAATCAGTTCGCGCGGCACCGGTCGATCCAGGTAGTACTGCGCGATGAACTGCTCCAGCACATCGGCCGGTTCGGCATCCAGCGGCAGGCGCGGGAAGAAATCGCGCGTACCCAGGCTGATGCCGTTGCGGAAGAACAGCACGCTCACGCAGACCATGCCCGCCTCGATGCAGCAGGCCAGCACGTCCATGTCCGCGCTGGCGCCCTGCACATGGTGTTCGGCCTGCAGCTTGCGCAGCGCGGCGACCTGGTCGCGGAACGCGGCGGCACGCTCGAACTCCAGCGATTTGCTGGCCTGCTCCATCTGTCCGGCCAGTTCGTCGATCACCGCGCTGCTGCGGCCCTCGAGGAACATCTCGGCGTGGCGCACGTCGTTGCGATAGTCGTCGACGGTGATGAACTGCACGCACGGCGCGGTGCACCGGCCGATCTGATGTTGCAGGCAGGGGCGCGAACGGTTCTTGAAATAGCTGTCCTCGCACTGGCGCACCTTGAACAGCTTCTGCATCAAGTTGAGGCTTTCGCGCACCGCAAACGTGCTGGGATACGGGCCGAAATAACGGCCCGGCATGTTGCGCGCACCGCGATGGAAGGCGAGCCGCGGATAGTCCTCGCCACCGGACAGGTAGATGTACGGATAGCTTTTGTCGTCGCGCAGCAGGATGTTGTAGCGCGGCTTGAGCGACTTGATCAGCTGCGATTCGAGCAGCAGCGCCTCACCCTCGGTACGGGTGATGGTGATCTCGACGCGCGCGATCTGCGACACCATCGCCGCGATGCGCGGCTCCATCCGCGGCTTCAGGAAATAGCTGCCGACGCGCTTCTTGAGATTGCCGGCCTTGCCCACGTACAGGAGATCGCCGTCCTCGTCGAAATAACGATAGACGCCGGGCGAGGTACTGAGGTTTTTGACGAAAGCCTTGCCGTCGAAGGCTTGCGGCGGCGGAGTGGACTGCATCGTGTGATTCTATCCGCTCACCGGCGCCGCAGGCGGGCGATCAGGCCATCCACGCCCTGCTCGGCCAGCGCTACGGCGCGGCGGAAGCCGTCGGTGTCGCCGTAGTACGGATCGGGAAATTCCGCCGGCCCGGCAACACCTGCCCAGGGCAGGAACAATGCCGGTTCCGAACCGTCGCGACGCAGGCCCTGGAGCGTTTCCAGATTGTCCTGGTCCATCGCCAGCACCCAGTCGAAATCCTGAAAATCGGCCGCCCGTACTTGCCGCGCCCGATGCGGCGACAGGTCATAGCCCGCATCCGCCGCCGCACGGAGCATGCGTGGATCGGCCCCCTTGCCCGCGTGCCAGTGCCCGGTGCCGCAGGAGGCCAGCGTCAGCGCGAGGCCCGCCTGGGCGCTGCGCTGGCGCGCCACGGCCTCCACCAGCGGCGAACGGCAGATGTTGCCCAGGCACACGAACAGGATGGATGGCGGGTCCATGGCATTCATCGGGAGAGCGACCTCGGGGCTGGCGACATCGTATGAACCAACGAAATGGCTGCGAAAAGGCCCGCAATCAAGCCCTGGAGAATGACCAAAGTCACGATTGTTGTGTAACGCAAAGTCTGTCTATATTTGGGCGGTCCACAGGGGAGGAAGAAAGTGAAGCGCAAGCTCTTTACGATAGCGGCCGCGGCCGCCGCCATGCTCGTGTGCCAGGGGGCTCTCGCCGCAGCCATCGAGCAGAACGCAGCCGCTCCCGCAGCCGCCACGTCCTCGGCCAGCCCGGCGAGCAACAGCGCAGGCGATCACCCGGCCAGCGTCGACGAGGATCGTCCTCAGCCGGCTCCCCGTTTTTCCGCCGCCATGAAGAATTCCGCCGGCACCGGCACGGTCGTGGTGATGGTGCAGGTGGGGGCCGACAGCAAGGCCAAATCCTTCCACGTGATGATGTCGTCGGGTTCCAAGGCCCTCGATGACGAGGCCGTGCGCACGGTGAAGGGCTGGTCGTACAAGCCGGCCGTCAAGAACGGCGCGCCTGCCGATGGCTACGTGCAGATACCGATTGCGTTCAACAAATAATTCCGGCCGCTAGGATTCGGATGTCGCCCGTCGGCAAGAAACCGGAGTAGCGCTCGTGGGCTGTCTGCCGCTTCCCATCCTGTTCGTGCTCGGCGTTCTGATCGGCCATGCCGTCGCCGGCACCAACGGTGCGCTGTGGGGCGCCGGCATCGGGCTGGTGGTCGGTCTGGTGTTGGGCGGACTGCTGGTGATGATGCTGCGCCGGGGGCGCTGAGGATCAACAATCGGCCAGCCAGCGTTCCGCGCGCTGCAGATCGGCTTCGGTATCGATGCCCGGCGGGAACGGCTCGGGCGTGAGGCGGGCCGCAATCGGGAAACCGTGTTCCAGCACGCGCAACTGCTCCAGCGACTCGGCCTGCTCCAGCGGCGTGCGCTCAAGCGTGGTGTATCGCTTCAGGAAGGCCGCCCGATAGGCGTAGATACCGATGTGGCGCAGGAACGGTATGTTCTCGGGCAACACGTTGCGGTGAACGGCGAACGCGTCGCGTGCCCACGGCAGGGGCGCGCGGCTGAAATACAAGGCACGTCCCGTCGCCGACCGCACCAGCTTGACGACGTTGGGATCGAACAGTTCGTGCGCGTCCAAGATCGGCGTGGCCAGCGTGGCCATCGGCGCATCGTCCTCGGCCAACGCATGCGCAACTTCGCGAATGCCCGCAGCCGGCGCGAACGGTTCGTCGCCCTGCAGGTTCACCACGATGGCGTCGTCGGGCCACGCGTAGTGCTCGGCACATTCGGCCAGGCGATCGCTGCCCGAGGCATGATCGCTGCGCGTCATGCACACATCCACGCCCTGGCCTTGCAGTGCATCGGCAATGCGCCGGTCGTCCACCGCCACCACCACCTGCGACGCACCTGCCTCGAGCGCTCGTTGCGCCACGCGCACCACCATCGGCACGCCGGCGATATCGCGCAGCGGCTTGGCCGGCAGGCGGGTGGAACCGTAGCGGGCGGGAATGGCGACGATGAAAGGAGGCGTGGCAGTGGGCATGGCGATCTCGGCGTGAGGCCACAAGGGTAGCTGCACCGACTGCTACGGGCGAGACCTTGTGGGAGCGCACCCTGTGCGCGACGGGCATGCCGGACGGTCTCGGTTCCTGCCAGTCGCGCACAGGGTGCGCTCCCACAGAAAACCAAATTGCTGGAATCAGGCAGTTTCCAGCCTGAATCCGCAGCCGTTGGCCAGCTCGATGAAACCCGGAAACGAGGTCGCCACATTGGCGCAATCGTTGATGCGTACCGCACCGCTGGCGATCAGGCCGGCCACCGCGAAACTCATGGCGATGCGATGATCGCCGTGGCTCTCGATGGTGCCGCCATGCAGCGGGCCGCCGTGGATCGTTGCGCCATCGGGAGTCTCGTCGATGACGGCGCCAAGCGTGCGCAACCCCGTGGCCATCGCGGCCAGGCGATCCGATTCCTTCACGCGCAACTCGGCTGCGCCGCGCACCACGGTCTTGCCCTGGGCTGCCGTGGCTGCGACGAACAGCGCGGGGAATTCGTCGATCATGTCCGGCACCAACGCTTCGGGCAGTTCGATGCCGTGCAGCGGTGCGTGGCGCACCACCAGGTCGCCCACCGGTTCGCCACCGCTCTCGCGTTCGTTTTCCACCCGGATATCCGCGCCCATCAGGCGCAAGGCCTGCAGCAGGCCGGTGCGACGCGGATTGAGTCCCACCGTCGGCAAGCGCAATTCGGAACCCGGCACGATGCTGCCCGCGACCAGGAAGAACGCGGCCGAGGAAAAGTCGGCCGGCACATCGACCTGAGTGGCACGAAGCGTATGTCCGCCACTCAGACGTGCACGGCCCGGCGCGAAATCGATCGGCCAGCCAAAGGCCGCCAGCATGCGCTCGGTGTAGTCGCGGGTTGGATGCGGCTCGATCACTTCCGTCTCGCCTTTTGCATACAGGCCAGCGAGCAGCAGAGCCGACTTCACCTGCGCACTCGCGACCGGCAAAGTGTATGCAATGCCCTGCAGCGACTGACCGCCGCGCACCTGCAGCGGCGGCAAGCCATTCTGCGTGTCGATCTTCGCGCCCATCCGTTCGAGCGGATCGGTCACCCGACGCATGGGGCGCTTGGACAGCGATTCGTCGCCCACCAGCGTGCTGTCGAAGGCCTGCCCAGCCAGCAGGCCGGCAAGCAGGCGCATGCCGGTGCCGGCATTGCCGCAATCGAGCTGCGCGGCGGTTCCACGCAGGCCATGCAGGCCCACGCCATGCACCACGCGTTCGCCGTCGGCCGGTGCGTCGATGCGCACACCGAGCAGTTGCAACACGGCCGCCGTGGCGCGCGTGTCTTCGCCTTCCAGGAAGCCTCGAATATGCGAGCTGCCTTCGGCCAGCGCACCCAGCATGAGTGCACGATGCGAAACGGATTTGTCGCCAGGCACGCGCACGCTGCCGTGGAGCACGCGAACGTTATGACTGGTCCAGTCGAGTCGGGTCACAATGAATTCTCCAACGGCCGCCATGCAGCGGCCCGGTACAGATCAGGGCAGCGCCACCGGGTACGAGCCGAGCACGCGCACCTGCGCGGCGGCTTCGCCCATTTCCTTCATCGCGGCCTGCAACGGCTCGTCGTTGATGTGGCCGGAGACGTCGATGAAGAAGGCGTATTGCCATTTGCCCGAATGCGCGGGACGCGATTCGATGCGATTGAGGCTGATGTCGTGTTCGGCGAACGGCTTGAGCACGTGATACAGCGCGCCCGGCTTGTCGTTCACGGTGATCAGCAGCGAGGTGCGGTCGTTGCCCGACGGCGGAAACAGCGAGCGGCCGATGACCAGAAAACGCGTGGTGTTGTCGGCGCGATCCTCGATCGCCTGCGCCACCGTCTTCAGCCCATAGACGCGACCGGCGGTCTCGCCCGCGATGGCGGCGGCATCGTCCGCATGGCGCGCCAGGCGCGCGGCTTCGGCATTGCTGCTCACCGCGATGCACTCGACGCCCGGCAGGTTGATGCGCAGCCAGGTCTTGCACTGCTGCAGCGACTGCGCATGCGCATAGACGCGCTTGATGCCGTCCAGCGTGCCCTGCATCGAATGCAGGCATTGATGCACGCGCAGTTCCACTTCGCCGCAGATGGTGGCCTCGGAGGTGAGGAACATGTCCAGCGTGACCTGGATCATGCCCTGGCCGGAATTCTCCACCGGCACGACGCCGAAATCGGCATGGCCCGCGGCCACTTCCTGGAACACTTCCTCAATGCTGCCCAGCGGCAGGCCGTAAGCGGCATGGCCGAAATGCTTGCGCACCGCCTGCTCGCTGAAAGTGCCCTCGGGACCGAGAAAGCCGACCTTGAGCGGATCTTCCTGCGCGAGGCAGGAAGACATGATCTCGCGGAACAGGCGCACCATTTCCACGTCGGTGAGCGGACCGTCGTTGCGGTCCACCACCATGCGCAGCACATGGGCTTCGCGTTCCGGACGGTAATAGTCGATCGCCGACAGCCCTTCGCCCTTCACCCGGGCTACTTCCTGCGCCCAGCCGGCGCGCTCGGAGATCAGCTGCTGGATCTGCTGATCGATGCTGTCGATGCGTTCGCGCACGTCGGAAAGCGAGGATTTCTTATCGGTCATGTCGGGGCTGCAAAAGCAAGAAGTCCAGCGGGGGAATCACCGATAGTCATGGATCGGCGACCTGTCGTGCAACGGTTTCATCCGTGACGTTTGGCAAAATCCTTCATGAAACCCACCAGCGCCTGCACGGCTTCCAGCGGTACGGCGTTGTACAGCGACGCACGCATCCCGCCCAGCGCCTTGTGGCCCTTGAGCGCGAGCAGTCCGGCGGCTTCGGATGCCTTGAGGAAATCCGCGTCGAGCGCGCTGTCGTGCAGCGTGAAAGGCACATTCATGCGCGAGCGCGAATCGACCGCCACCGGATTGCGATAGAAGCCGCCGGAGTGATCGATGGCGTCGTAGAGCAGCGCGGCCTTCGCCTCGTTGCGCTGACCGATCACGGCCAGCCCGCCCTGCTCTTTCAGCCACTGGAAGGTGAGCCCTGCCAGATACCAGCCCCAGGTGTTGGGGGTATTGAGCATGGAATCGTTCGCCGCATGATCGGCGTAGCGGAAGATGCGCGCCATCGGCCGGGAGGCGCGTTCGAGCAGGTCGCGTCGCACGATCATCACCACCAGGCCCGACGGGCCGATGTTCTTCTGCGCGCCCGCGTAGATCAGCCCGAACTTCGACACATCGAGCGGACCCGACAGGATGTCCGAGGACATGTCGGCCACCAGCGGCACATCGCCGACGTCCGGGACATCATGGAATTCCACCCCGTGGATGGTTTCGTTCGGCGTGTAGTGCACATAGGCGGCGCGTGGATCGAGCTGCCACGTCTCGCGTGGCGGCAGGCGCCGGTAGTTTTCGTCCTTGCTGCTCCCGGCCAGATTCACCTTCACGTAGGGCGCCGCTTCGCTGGCGGCCTTCTCGCCCCAATGGCCGGTCACTACGTAATCGGCGCTGGCACCTTCGTCCGCCAGGTTCATCGGGATCTGGGCGAAGTGCTGGGTGGCGCCGCCCTGCAGGAACAGCACAGCGTAGTTGTCGGGAATGGCCAGCAGCTCGCGCAGGTCGGCTTCGGCCTGCTGGGCCAGGCCCATGAACAGCTTGCCGCGATGGGACAGCTCCATCACCGAGGCCCCGCAGCCCTGCCAGTCCAGCAGTTCGCGCTGGGCTCGCTCCAATACCGGTTGCGGCAGCGCGGCCGGGCCAGCGCTGAAATTCCACAGTCTGCTCACTGATGACGCCTTGGAAACGGGGTTCGCCGCATTATGCCGCGTCGCAGCAACACGGCGTCAAGCCAAAGTGCAGTGCCGCGGTATCGCCCGCGCAAGGCCTCAGAAACGCACCAGCAAAGCCACCGCGATGCCCAGCGCCAGCACGGCGGCCGTGGCGATCAGCCACCACACTTCGCCGCGCGGACCGGCGTCTTCTTCGGGCAGATGCAGCGGCTCGGGCGCCGGCTGGGGGATTTCGGGTTCCGGCTCCAGTCCCGGCGCATCGACCACGAAGCGATGCATGCCCAGGCCGACCTGGTCGCCCGGACGAAGCGCGGCCTGGGTGACCGGCACGCCGTTCACGCGCAGCGGATAGCGTGTGGACTGCTGGCCGCCCTCGAGCATCAGCTGGCCCTCGCGCCAGAACAACACCAGCGAGGCGGTTTCGCCCTGCGGCAGCTCCAGCGGAATGCCGCCGTGCGGCCCCAGTTCCAGCTTGTCCTGCAACGGCAGCACGCGGCCCGACAAGGGGCCGGCCACCGCACGCAGCGCGACCGTGCAGCGGCCCTCGGCCGGCACGGTCACGGGCAGGCTGTGCGCGGGTTCCTCGTCGGCACGCAGCAGCATGCGGCAGTCGCCCACGCTGAGAATGTCGCCGGGGCGAAGCAGGGCTTTTTCACGCACCGGCCGTGCGTTCACGTAGATGCGATTGCCCTGGGGAAGCATCTGCAACACCCAGCCGCGACGATCCAGTTGGATACGCAGGTGATACGCGCCAGCCTGATGCGATGCGAGGATCAGGTCGTTGTCGGGCGCGCTGCCGATGCGCAACACAGGGCCGTCCCAGTGGAAATCCTCTCGGGCGGAATTGGGAAACTCGATGCGCATCAGTGAACCAGTCGATGGACGGCGGGACTCTAGCAGATGCCTACGCCTTTCAGTGCCTGTTTCCGGCCTGCCACGCCGCTAAGGCCGGCAGTCAGTCAGCGATCGGCGGTCTGGCTTACCATGCCCGTCCAATCCCAGGAGTTCGCCATGCCCAAGATCGACATCCGCCGTCCTCATCAACTGTCCCTGAGCGAGGCCCGCGCGGTGGTCGACAAGGTGGCGGCCCGCATGCAGGAGAAGTTCGGCATGGAGGGCCAGTGGCAGGGCGACACCTTGCGTTTTTCCCGCCCGGGCGTGAACGGCAGCATCGCCGTGGCCAGCGACGTGATCCACGTGACGGCGGAGCTGGGCATGATGCTGGCCCCCCTCAAGGGCATGGTGGAACAGGAGATCCGTCGCAAGCTGGATGAGCATTTTGGCTGATGATTCTTTAACCATCGGAACTTCCGTGCCATAATCGACGGATTAAGCGGCCACGACGGCTGCCCTGCCCCCACGGAACGCATGGCCAAAGACGACGTCATTGAAATGGAAGGTACGGTCCAGGAGACCCTGCCCAACACCATGTTCCGCGTGCAGCTGGAAAACGGCCACGTGATCACGGCCCATATTTCCGGCCGCATGCGCAAGCATTACATCCGCATCCTCACCGGCGACAAGGTGAAGGTGGAGATGACCCCGTACGACCTGACCAAGGGTCGTATCACCTACCGCATGAAGTGATTTCACGGCCTCTGTAGGAGCGCACCCTGTGCGCGACCAACCTACGGAGCAGTGACACCGTAACGCCGCGGTCGCGCACAGGGTGCGCTCCCACAGGGTTACGAGCTTGAAGAAAGCCGCGCATGACGCGGCTTTTTTTGTTGGCCTTTTTCAGCCATCGCCCAAGAAAAACGGCGCCGTATCGCTACGGCGCCGTTCCTTTTCTGCAGTTGGAGCCCGGTCTTACCAGATGTAGCTGGCACCCACGCCCACACCGGCATCACCCTGGGTGGTGGCACTGGCGCTGAACTTCACCGCAAACTTGCCCGAGGCGCTCAGCGCGGACATGCCCACCGCGATGCTGGACTGACCGCGGAAGGTGCCGACGCCCGCACCCACCGAGTTCTGGCCGGCGGCCACCGCCTGCGGGATGGAGGTCATCGCCATCGCCGCGGCCACGCCGCCGCTCACCTGACGGCCCATGTTGTTCACCTGCTGGTCGGTGTAGCTCTTGGACCAATTGGCCGCCTGCTGCACCTGGCCCACCGTGGCCGCGTCCGACGGTGCCGTGCCCGGGCCCACGTTGTGGATCACGGTCGCGTTGCCGCCGCCATTCAAGGTCACGCTGGTGCTGCCGTCGGCATTGGTGTCGTAGGTCACCGCCGTGTTGGTGGTGCCGTCGCCGTTCATCACACCCGCGGCCTTCAGCTGGCCCACGTTCACCGCATCCGTGTTGGCCGTACCGGCCGCGACGTTGGTGACCTGACGCTCGTGACCCGCCGAGCCCACCGACACGCTGTTGCTGCGGTCGGCGACCGAGTTGGCGCCCAGTGCCACACTGTTGTCGCCGGAGGCCGTCGCGGCGTTACCCAAGGCCGTGCTGTTGTTGCCCGACGCCACGGCGCTGGTGCCACCGGCCGTCGACTTGCTGCCCGAAGCCGCAGGCTGGGTGCCGTTGCTGTCCTTGCTGACCTGGAACATGCCGGCCTGACCGTTGGTGATGTTGGTCACGTTGCTCACGGCACCGGCCATGTTGTTCACCGTGTTCTCCACGTTGGTCACGCGGCCATCGAGGTTGCTCACGGCCTGATTAGTGGCATTGAGCTGGCTGCCGTTCACCGCATCGGTGCTGGTGGCAGACAAGTTGCCGGCCGCGACGTTGGTGATCTGGCGCTCCTGGCCCACCGAACCTACCGACACGCTATTCGCGCGGTCAGCCACCGAACCCGCACCCAGCGCCACGCTGTTGGCCTGGCTGGCCTGGGCACCGTTGCCGATCGCCACCGACCTGGCGGCGGAAGCCTGGGTGTTGCCACCCACGGCCACGCTTTCGGAGCCGGCAGCGCTGGCACCTGCGGCGGTCGAATTGACCTGCACGTACTTCAGGCCGCCGGTATTCATGGTGTTGATGGTGCTGTTGATGTTGGCGATATCGCCGGTGTTCTGCGCCACCTGCTGGTTGGTCGCGTACAGCTGCGAACCGTTCACTGCGTCGCTGCTCGTCGCGGACAGCGCACCGTCCTTCACGTTGCTCACCTGCACCGGCGTACCGGCATTGCCCAGGGTGACCTTGTCGTGGGCGGCCGAGTCGTACTTCACCGCGTCAGCGAGCTGACCGTTCATGCCGGTGATGGTGGTGTTGATGGTGGAGATATCGGTGGTGTTCTGCGAGACGCGACCGTCGAGATTGGTGATCGCACTACCCACGTTGTTGACCGTGGTGGTGGAACCGTTCGCGTTGTGCACGCTGTAGCTCGGTGCCGAGATCGAACCGTCAGCATTCACCGTCGAGCCGCCGCCGATGGCATCGGCCATCGACTGGCTCACGCCATGCAACTGGCCACCATTGACGGCATCCTTGCTGCCGGCAGCGACCGTACCGTCCGCCACGTTCAGCAGCTTGCGAGCGCCCGCGGTGCCCTGGAAGTCCACCGCCGCGCCGTCGGTGCCCTTGCCCACCGTGAGGTTGGCGCCGGCCGACGCCTGCTGCACCAGACCGATCGTGCCGCTGTTGATCTGGGTGTTGATGGTGTTGATCGCCGTGGTGTTGCCCGCGATATCGGTGGTGTTCTGCCCCACCTGCTGATTGGTCGCGTACAGCTGCGAGCCGTTCACTGCATCGGTGCTGGCAGCGGACAGGCCGCCGTTCTTCACATTGGTCACCTGCACCGGTGTGCCGGCGGTACCCAGGGTCACCTTGTCGTGCGTCGCCGAGTCGTACTTCACCGCATCGGCCAGCTGGCCGTTCATGCCGGCAATGGTCGTGTTGATGGTATTGATATTGCCTTCGTTGGTGGTGACGCGGCTGCCCAAGTTGGTGATGGCCGTAGTGTTGCCGGCGATATCGCTGGTGTTCTGCGTCACCTGCTGATTGGTCGCGTACAGCTGTGAGCCGTTCACGGCATCCGTGCTGGCCGAGGTCAACGCACCCGCCGACACACTCTTCAGCGTACGGGTGTTGCCGTTCTTGTCGGCAAAGTTCACTGCTGCGCCGTCGGTGTCCTTGCCCACGGTCAGGTCGGCACCGGCCACCGCCTGCTGCACCAGACCCACCGTGCCGCCGCTGATGTTGTTGACGGTGTTCTGCAGGCTGGTGATCGAGGTCGTGTTGCCTGCGATGTCGGTGGTGTTCTGCGTGACGTTGGCATTGGTCGCATACAGCTGCGAGCCATTGACTGCATCGGTGCTGGCAGCGGTCAGCGCGCCGTTCTTGACGTTCGTCACCTGCACCGGCGTGCCGGCATTGCCCAGGGTGACCTGGTCGTGCGTGGCCGAGTCGTACTTCACCGCATCGGCCAGCTGACCATTCATGCCGGCAATCGTGGTGTTGATGGTGGAGATGCTGCCTTCGTTGGTGGTGACGCGGGTGCCGAGATTGGTGATCGCCGTGGTGTTGCCAGCCACGTTGGCATTGGTCGCGTTGAGCTGCGACATGTTCACCGCATCGGTGTTGGCTACACCAGCCGTCACGTTCTTGAGCGTGCGGGTGTTGCCGGTCTTGTCGGCAAAGTCGACCGCAACACCGTCGGTGGCCTTGCCCACGGTCAGGTCGGCGCCGGCAGCCGTCTGCTGCACCAGGCCCACGGTGCCGCCGCTGATGTTGTTGACAGTGTTCTGCAGGCTCGTGATCGAGGTCGTGTTGCCTGCGATGTCGGTGGTGTTCTGCGTGACGTTCGCGTTGGTCGCATACAGCTGCGAGCCATTGACTGCATCGGAGCTGGCAGCGGTCAGCGCGCCGTTCTTGACGTTCGTCACCTGCACCGGCGTGCCGGCATTGCCCAGGGTCACCGTGTCGTGAGCGGCCGAGTCGTACTTCACCGCATCAGCCAGCTGGCCGTTCATGCCGGCAATCGTGGTGTTGATGGTGGTGATGCTGCCTTCGTTGGTGGTGACGCGGGTACCGAGGTCGGTGATCGCCGTGGTGTTGCCAGCGACGTTGGCATTGGTCGCATTGAGCTGCGACATGTTCACCGCATCGGTATTGGCTACACCGGCCGTGACGTTCTTCAGCGTGCGGGTGTTGCCGGTCTTGTCGGCAAAGTCGACCGCCACACCATCGGTGGCGTTGCCCACGGTCAGGTCGGCACCGGCAGCCGCCTGCTGCACCAGGCCCACGGTGCCGCCGCTGATGTTGTTGACAGTGTTCTGCAGGCTGGTGATCGAGGTCGTGTTGCCTGAGATATCGGTGGTGTTCTGCGCCACGCGACCATCGACGTTGGTGAGAGCCGTGCCCACGTCGTTCGCCGTGGTGGTCGTGCCATCGGCCTTGTGCAGGGTGTAGCTTGGCGCCACGATGGCACCGGTGGTGCTGTTGTAGCTCGCGCCGCCACCGAAGGCCGAGGCCGTGGTGGTGCCCTGCTGATCGGCCTTGCCTTCCACGCGGGTTACGTTGGCGTTGGTCGTGTTGAGCTGCGACATGTTCACCGCATCGGTCGCCGCCACACCAGCCGTCACATTCTTCAATGTGCGGGTGTTGCCGTTCTTGTCGGCGAAATTCACTGCCGTCCCGTCGGTGTCCTTGCCCACGGTCAGATCGGCACCGGCAGCAGCTTGCTGCACCAGGCCCACCGTGCCACCGCTGATGTTGTTGACGGTGTTCTGCAGGCTGGTGATCGAGGTCGTGTTGCCCGCGATGGCTGTGGTGTTACCGGCGATGTCGGTGGTGTTCTGCGCGACCTGCTGGTTGGTCGCATACAGCTGCGAGCCGTTCACCGCATCGGTGCTGGCAGCGGTCAGCGCGCCGTTCTTGACGTTCGTCACCTGCACCGGCGTGCCGGCGTTGCCCAGGGTCACCGTGTCATGCGCGGCCGAGTCGTACTTCACCGCGTCCGCGAGCTGGCCGTTCATGCCAGCAATCGTGGTGTTGATGGTGGAGATGCTGCCTTCGTTGGTGGTGACGCGGGTGCCCAGGTTGGTGATCGCCGTGGTGTTGCCAGCCACGTTCGCATTGGTCGTGTTGAGCTGCGACATGTTCACCGCATCGGTGTTGGCTACGCCAGCCGTCACGTTCTTGAGCGTGCGGGTGTTGCCGGTCTTGTCGGCAAAGTCGACCGCCACGCCATCGGTGCCCTTGCCCACGGTCAGGTCGGCGCCGGCAGCCGCCTGCTGCACCAGGCCCACGGTGCCGCCGCTGATGTTGTTGACAGTGTTCTGCAGGCTCGTGATCGAGGTCGTGTTGCCTGCGATGTCGGTGGTGTTCTGCGTGACGTTCGCATTGGTCGCATACAACTGCGAGCCATTGACTGCATCGGTGCTGGCAGCAGACAGCGCGCCGGTCTTCACATTGGTCACCCGCACCGGCGTGCCGGCGTTGCCCAGGGTCACCGTGTCGTGAGCGGCCGAGTCGTACTTCACCGCATCAGCCAGCTGGCCGTTCATGCCGGCAATCGTGGTGTTGATGGTGGTGATGCTGCCTTCGTTGGTGGTGACGCGGGTACCGAGGTCGGTGATCGCCGTGGTGTTGCCAGCGACGTTGGCATTGGTCGCATTGAGCTGCGACATGTTCACCGCATCGGTATTGGCTACACCGGCCGTGACGTTCTTCAGCGTGCGGGTGTTGCCGTTCTTGTCGGCAAAATTCACGGCTACGCCGTCAGTGCCCTTGCCCACGGTCAGGTCGGCGCCGGCCGCAGCCTGCTGGACCAGGCCCACGGTGCCGTTGTTGATCTGGTTGGTGATGTTGCTGATCGAGGTCGTGTTGCCCGCGATAGCTGTGGTGTTACCGGCGATGTCGGTGGTGTTCTGCGCGACCTGCTGGTTGGTCGCGTACAGCTGCGAGCCGTTCACCGCATCGGTGCTGGCAGCGGTCAGCGCGCCGTTCTTGACGTTCGTCACCTGCACCGGCGTGCCGGCATTGCCCAGGGTGACCTGGTCGTGCGTGGCCGAGTCGTACTTCACCGCATCGGCCAGCTGACCATTCATGCCGGCAATCGTGGTGTTGATGGTGGAGATGCTGCCTTCGTTGGTGGTGACGCGGGTGCCGAGATTGGTGATCGCCGTGGTGTTGCCAGCCACGTTGGCATTGGTCGCATTGAGCTGCGACATGTTCACCGCATCGGTCGCCGCCACACCGGCAGTGACGTTCTTCAGCGTGCGGGTGTTGCCGTTCTTGTCGGCAAAGTCGACCGCCACACCATCGGTGGCCTTGCCCACGGTCAGATCGGCACCGGCCGCCGCCTGTTGGACCAAGCCCACGGTGCCGCTGCTGATGTTGTTGACGGTGTTCTGCAGGTTATTGATCGACGTCGTATTGCCGGCGATGTTCGTGGTGTTCTGCGTCACCGATGTATTGAGCGTGCCCAGCGCGGCATCCACCTTGGCGAAACCCGTGCCCACATCGGTCGCCGCACCCGTGGTGCCCGCAATGCCGTTGGCATTGGTCAGTGCATAGCTGGGGCCGGTGACGGCACCGGTGGTGGCGTCGATGGCCGCGCCGCCGCCCAGAGCAGTGACGACCGGGGTCAGCTGGGACACGTTGACCGCGTCGTTGCTTTGCGTACCGGCACCCATATTCACGATTTGACGCGTGCCGGCCGCCTGGACGGTACCCGAAACGTCGGTGAACGATGAGGCTGCGCCTACCGACACCGTATTGGCGCGATCAGCAAGCGTACCTTTACCCAGCGCTACCGAATTATTGGCCTGCGCCAGGCTTCGGCTGCCAACAGCTATGCCTGACGTTCCTGTGGCCTGGGCGTACCGACCGAGCGCCGTGCCGCCGGTGCTTGTCGCCACGGCTCCGACGCCAAGGGCCATGCTGGTGGCGGTGGTCGCCTGCGCGTTATAGCCCATCGCCATAGCGGCATTAAGCGGGTTGCTGCCACCGCCAACCGAATTTGCTACCGCGCCCGCGCCGATTGCTATATCGGCCACGAGCATGGCCTTGCTGTTCGGGCCGATAGCAACACTTGAAGTGCCGCTCGCTGCGGCGTCGTCGGTGCCATTATTCAAACCGTTCGACTTGAAGTAGCGGTTGGTATTCGTCGCCTGAGTACCCACTTTGCCCAGCGCGGCATCCACCTTGGCGAAGCCCGTACCCACGTCCGTCGCCGCACCCACGGTGCCGTCGATGCTGTTGGCATTGGTCAATGCGTAGCTCGGGCCAGTCACCACGCCCGTGGTGCCGTCGATCGCCGCGCCGTTACCCAGCGCCGTGACGATCGGGGCTAGCTGGGCCACGCTGACCGCGTCGTTATTGTTCACACCGTTCGCCACATTGGTTACGGTGTTGCCGCCCATGCTGACGGTCTTGCCGATGCCCACGGTCAGGCCGCCATTGGCGTTGACCATGCCGCTGAAGGTCGGGTTGTTGACCACACCCATGGTGATGGTATTGCCGCTGCGCGTCACGGTGGCGTTGGTGCCTGCCGCGAAGTTGGCCGTGCCGCCGGGAGCGATATTCTGCGAAGTGGCACCGGCGTCGGCGCTCAGATTCCAGCCCTTGTTGGCGGTGGTATTGGCCGTATTCGCCGTGGTTTGCGCCGTGGTCACGGCCGTATTGAGCGTACCCAGCGCGGTATCGACCTTGCTGAAGCCGCTGGCCACGGTGGTGGCAGCACCGGCGGTGCCGCCGATGCTGTTGGCATTGGTCAGTGCGTAGCTCGGCGCTGAGACAGTGCCATTGGCGTTCACGACTGAGCCGCCGCCAAGCGCATTGGCCACTGACTGGGAGACGTTGAAGATTTGAGTGCCATTGACGGCATCCGAACTGCCCGAGGAGATGCCGCCATTGGCCAGATTGGTGATGTTGTTGTTGCCCATATCCATCGTGGAAAGGGCCTTGATGCCGGACCCCAAAATCTGCAGCTTGTCACTGCCACCGGCGCCAAGACGGACCGTGTTGGGATCGGTCACCGTGAGGTAAGCGCCCCAGGCACCCGTTGAGGTGTATGAAACAATGCCGGCTTGCGTACTACCACCAGAGGTATCGCAGGTGCCTCCAGCAGTTGTGACGCCAGCGGCCGCGGTGCTCAAGCAGGAGGCAGATCCGGGAGAGAGAATACCCGCGGAAAAGCCATTGACCGGCCCTGCCATGGCCATGGGGGACGCGGCGAAAATACCGACAACGCCAGATATCGCTGCCAGCTGGCGCAGCTTGGTGCCCTGTTTCTTGTGGCCTTTGGCCAGCTCGGAGGCCACAACCCAGCGGCAGGTGACGGCGTTCCAAACGATGCGATAAATGGTGTTCATGAGAGACCTAGCGGATGATGATGGTGTGGGTGGACGACGGATTCGTCCTCATCAACAAGGCTACGGACCGGGTCTTTAGGCCTATATGAGAGGCCTCTGAAAACCCCCTAAGACGGGTCTCAATTTTCTTTTTGCAATGGCGATGGGGTGATCTGGCCGTTACCGGTTTCCATCAATCCGCGCTACAAGCAACAGGCACAAAAAAAGGCCGCGCAATGCGCGGCCTTTTTTCTTGCTTCTGGAAAAACGAGCTGTCAGCTCACCGTGGCCGGCAGGTTCTCCGCCGCTTCCGTGGTCACCATCAACTCGCCGTCGCTCACGCTCAGGCGCACCTTGCCGCCGTCGGCCAGCTTGCCGAACAGCAGTTCGTCCGCCAGCGCGCGCTTCACCTTCTCCTGGATCACGCGGGCCATCGGACGTGCACCCATCTGCGGATCGAAGCCGTGCTCGGCCAGCCAACGGCGAGCGTCGGCGTCCACGTCCAGGCTCACGTGTTTCTCGGTGAGCTGCGATTCCAGTTCGATCAGGAACTTGTCCACCACGCGCAGGATGTGATCGAAGTCCAGCGCATTGAACTGGATGATCGCGTCCAGGCGGTTGCGGAATTCCGGCGTGAAGCTGCGGCGGATCACTTCCATCGCGTCCATCGAATGGCTCTGCTTGACGAAGCCGATGCCGCGACGCGATGCCTGCTGCGCGCCGGCATTGGTCGTCATCACCACCACCACGTTCTTGAAGTTCGCTTCGCGTCCGTTGGTGTCGGTGAGCACGCCGCGATCCATCACCTGCAACAGGATGTTGTAGACGTCCGGATGGGCCTTCTCGATTTCATCCAGCAGCAGCACCGCGTGCGGATGCTTGGTGACCGCCTCGGTGAGCAAGCCGCCCTGGTCGAAACCGACGTAGCCCGGAGGTGCACCGACCAGGCGCGAGACCGAATGCGCTTCCATGTACTCGGACATGTCGAAGCGGATCATCTCGATGCCCAACTGCATCGCCAGTTGCTTGGTCACTTCGGTCTTGCCCACGCCGGTGGGACCGGCGAGCAGGAAGCAACCGATCGGCTTGGACGGATCGGCCAGACCCGAACGCGCCATCTTGATCGACGCAGCCAAGGCCTCGATGGCCTGGTCCTGACCGAACACGACCATTTTGAGGTTGCGTTCCAGGTTCTTCAGCACGTCGCGATCGGACGCGGAAACCTGCTTGGCAGGAATGCGCGCCATCTTGGCGACGATGTATTCCACTTCCGGCACGTCGATCTTGCCGGTGCGCTGGTCGATCGGCAGCAGCCGCTGGCGCGCGCCCGCCTCGTCGATCACGTCGATGGCCTTGTCCGGCAGCAGACGGTCGGGAATGTGCTTGACCGACAGATCCACCGCGGCCTTCAGCGCCTCGTTGGTATAGGCCACGTTGTGGTGTTCTTCGAAACGCGAACGCAGGCCCTTGAGGATTTCCAGGCTGTCGGCCACGGTCGGCTCGACCACGTCGATCTTCTGGAAGCGACGGGCCAGCGCGCGGTCCTTCTCGAAGATGCCGCGGAATTCCTGGAACGTGGTGGAACCGATGCAGCGCAGCTCACCCGAGGCCAGCATCGGCTTGATCAGGTTGCTGGCGTCCATGGTGCCGCCCGAGGCGGAGCCCGCGCCGATGATGGTGTGGATTTCATCGATGAACAGGATCGCGCCCGGCTGTTTCTTCAGCTGGCCGATGACCGCCTTCAGGCGCTTCTCGAAATCGCCGCGATATTTGGTGCCGGCCACCAGCGCGCCGAGATCCAGCGACCAGATGGTGGCGTTTTCCAGCACTTCGGGGACTTCGCCGTCGACGATGCGCTTGGCCAGACCTTCGGCCAGCGCCGTCTTGCCCACGCCGGCCTCGCCCACGTACAGCGGGTTGTTCTTGCGGCGGCGGCACAACACCTGGATGGTGCGCTCGATCTCGTCCTGGCGGCCGATCAGCGGATCGATCTTGCCTTCCAGCGCCAGCTCGTTGAGGTTGCTGGCGTACTCGCTGAGCGGGTTGCCCTTGGGCTCGCCGTCTTCGCTCTCACGCTCGCCGCCCGGCATGCTGCTGGACGGCTCGTCGCCGATCTTGGCGATGCCGTGGGAAATGTAGTTGACCACGTCCAGGCGGGTGATCTCCTGCTGGTGCAGGAAATACACCGCGTGCGAATCCTTTTCGCCGAAGATCGCCACCAGCACGTTGGCACCGGTGACTTCCTTACGGCCGGAGGACTGCACGTGGTACACCGCGCGCTGCAGTACCCGCTGGAAGCCCAGGGTGGGCTGGGTATCGCGTTCGTCACCGTGCGGCAGTACCGGTACGGTTTCGGCAATGATCTTTTCCAGCTCGCGCATCAGGCGCGGCAGGTCGACGCCGCAGGCGCGCAGTGCGCCAAGGGCCGATTGGTTTTCGGTAAGGGCGAGCAGCAAATGTTCCACCGTCATGAATTCATGACGCTGCTCGCGGGCCTGCTTGTAGCACTGGCCGATGGTGACTTCGAGATCCTTGCTGAACATCCGGACCTACTCCGCTTGTGTGGCTGGGCGTCGCGCGCCCCGATAGCTACGAAATGGGGGTGCTGAAAGGCTCTTCAATATCCGTGCCACCAGACACCTGGCACGGGGGGAATGTTGTGAAGACGCCAGAACCGTGAGCCGGAAGCTGCCCGGGAGCCGCGCTGCCGCCCCTATGGCTTACCTTCGACCGGCTCGTTTTCATCCCTCGGCAAACTCCTCACGTTCACAGGAATGCGCGGTTTAGAGCTTTTCCATAGTGCACAACAAAGGGTGCTGATGGGCACGTGAATATTCGTTCACCTGGGTCACCTTCGTTTCCGCGACTTCCCGGGTAAACACCCCGCAGACTCCCTTTCCGCGTGTATGGACGTGCAGCATGACCTGCACCGCACGTTCCTGGTCGAGGCTGAAGAAGCTTCTCAGCACTTCGACCACAAAATCCATCGGCGTGAAATCGTCATTCAGCAGCACCACCTGGAAGAGCGGCGGGCGAGCCACTTCCGGACGGGAAGTTTCCAGCGCCAGACCGTGACCGGTACCTTGTTCGTGTTCGGGTTCGTGAGCCATGGGTCTACGTTAAATTTCCTTGGGGAAAGTATACCGCCGGCGCCGCCGAAGGCAGATCGACTTCAGGTAATGGCACAATGGCCGCTTTTCCAGTGCCACTTTCGTCGCCATATGTCCTCCATGGCCGATTCCTGCCCTATTCCCCTGCAAGTCTGGTGCCCACACGTGACCGTGGCCTGCGTGGTTGCCGATGGCGACCGCTTCCTCATGGTCGAAGAGGAGGTCAACGGCCGTCTGGCCTATAACCAGCCGGCAGGCCATCTGGATGACCGGGAAAGCCTGGTGACCGCGGCCGTGCGTGAAACGCTGGAGGAGACCGGCTGGACCGTGGCCGTGGAGCACCTGCTGGGCGTTCATCAATGGCGCAGCACCGAGCATGGTGACGGCGTGCTGCGTTTCAGTTTTGCGGCGCGGGCGCTCCATCACGATGCTTCGCGCGAGCTGGATGATGGCATTCGGCGCGCTCTTTGGCTCACCCGTGACGACATTGCGGCACTCGGCGACCAGTTGCGCAGCCCGCTGGTGCTGATGAGCATCGACGCCTGGCTGGCTGGCCACCGTTACCCGCTGGACATGCTGCACAGCCTGCTGGCCGAGGATCGTTACCCGTGAAAGTAATGCTCGGCGTCTCGGGAGGCGTGGATTCCTCGGTGGCGGCCCTGCTGTTGCAGCAGGCCGGCTACGAGGTCGAAGGCCTGTTCATGCAGAACTGGGAAGAGGACGACCGCGACGGCCCCTGCACCACCGATGTCGACCGCAAGGATGCCGTGGCCGTATGCGGCCGGCTGGGCATCGCGTTCCATGCGCGCAACTTCGCCGCCGAGTACTGGAGCGGCGTATTCGAGCACTTCCTGGCCGAGTATCGCGCCGGCCGCACGCCCAATCCGGATGTGCTGTGCAATCGCGAGATCAAGTTCAAGACCTTCCTGGACGAAGCCCGCGCGCTCGGCGCCGACAAGATCGCCACCGGCCACTACGCCCGCGTGGACTTCCACGAGGGCAAATATCGCCTGCTCCGTGCCGTGGACGCGGCCAAGGACCAGACCTATTTCCTGCATGCGCTGGGCCAGCAGCAGCTCAGCGCCACCTTGTTCCCCGTCGGCGAGATCGAAAAGCCGCGCGTGCGCCAGATGGCCCAGGAGGCCGCGCTGCCCACGCACGCCAAGAAGGATTCCACCGGCATCTGCTTTATCGGCGAGCGCGATTTTCGCGGCTTCCTCGCCCAGTACATCCCGGCCCAGCCCGGCCCGATGCGCACGCCGGACGGCCAGGCCGTGGGCGAGCACCAGGGCGCGATGTACTACACGCTGGGCCAGCGCAACGGCCTGGGTATAGGCGGCCGCCACGGCGCCAGCGGCGAAGCCTGGTACGTGGTCGGCAAGGACGTGCCAAACAACGTGCTGTATGTTGCGCAGGGTGGCGAGAACCACTGGCTCTACGCGGGCCGCCTGCACGCCGAGCCGCCCAGCTGGGTGGCAGGCGAGCCGCCGGCGAAACAGTTCCGTTGCACCGCCAAGACCCGCTATCGCCAGGCGGACCAGGCCTGCGAGGTGATCGTGCGGGACGACGGCCTGGAAGTGGTGTTCGATGAGCCACAGCGGGCCGTGACGCCCGGCCAGTCGGTGGTTTTCTACGATGGCGCGGCGTGTCTCGGCGGTGCCGTGATCGACCGCACCGATGCTCCCTTCGGCGGCTGGAATGATGCCGCTGTGTCCCTTGCTCCTTCCAGGTCCCTATCCGGTGTTTGAAGTTTTCGCCATGAACGAAGAGCGCGTGCTGGCTTTGGCTGGACTATTCCAGGCCACCACGCTCGCCCAGCAGCTGGCCAACGACGGCCGCTGCGACGACATCGCCATGGCTTCGAGCATGGCCAGCGTGTTCCGCATCGATGCACCGTCCGTGGTCGGCGTGTTCGGCGACGTGGCCGCGGTACGCCTGGGCCTGCGCCAGCTGATCACCCTGCTCGACGAGAACAACCGCGACGTCGCGGTGACCCGCATGGCGTTCACCGTGATGCGCCTGGAGCGCAGCCTGTCGCGCCGCGGCGACCTGCTGGAGCGCCTGCAACAAGGCATCGTGGCGGCGCAGCGCCAGGTGGAACACTTCGGTGCCGATTCGCCGCAAGTGATGAAGCGACTTGCCGAGCTGTATGCCGGCACGCTCTCCACGCTCAAGCCACGGGTGATGGTCACCGGCAATCCGCAACAGCTGCAGCAGCCGGCCGTGGTGGAAAAGGTGCGCACCAATTTGCTCGCCGCCGTGCGCTCCGCCGTGTTGTGGCGGCAGCTGGGCGGCCGCCAGTGGCAGATGCTGCTCTATCGCAAGCAGTGCAGCATGCTGGCCCGTGGGCTGCTGACGGGTTCGACCATCAACAACCCCTGAGCGCTGCTTCAAGACTCTCGCATAGCGCCCTATCCCTCACCGTCATTCCGGCGCAGGCCGGAATCCAGTAGCGAGTACGCTGGGTCGTCGCGATAGCGACCATGTTCTGAACATGCTTCGCGAAAACCCCAAGCAGTCGCCACTGGATTCCGGCCTGCGCCGGAATGACGGTGAGGAAAATGGGCGTTTGGGCAAGATTTGAAGAGCCCGTAAGGGCCTCTGCAGTCAGGTCGTCAGCTCGGCTTTGCCGCGGCCTTTCACCAGCAACCACACGGCCACCGCCACGCCCACCGCGGCGGTGATGGTGACGTAGTGCGCTGCAGCCATGCGGCCGGCCGTCCCCGCGAGGTAGCCGATGAAGGTGGCCGTGGTGGCACCGAACACCGCATAAGCCACGTTGTAGGCGAAGGAAATGCCGGAGAAACGGATCGGCGCGGGAAACGCCGCCACCATGATCGTGGGCACCACGGCGACAGTGCCGACCAGGAAACCGGTAAGCGCATACAACGGCAGAAAGTGCGTGCCGCCCGCCGCGAGGTCGCCGAACATCAGGTAAGTGACGATCACCAGCGCCACCGAGCCGGCGATGAGCGCCCACGCGGCGCCGATGCGATCCACCAGCCAGCCGAACGCCACGCAACCCAGGCCCAGGCAGAACGCCGCCATGCTGTTGCCGAGGAAGGCCACGTCCGCGGGAATGCCGAACGACTTCTGCACCAGGCTGGGTAGTCCCAGGGTCAGCACCAGGATGGCCGCCGTGAGCATCCAGGTCACCGCCATCGAGATCACCACGCTTCCGCCGTGACCGGCGAGCACGGTGCGCAGCGGCAATGCCTCGCTCAATGCCTTGCGTGCATGCAGTTCGGCAAATACCGGCGTCTCGCTCAGCCAGCGGCGCAGCCACACGGCCACGAAGCCGAACACGCCACCCAGCACGAACGGCAGGCGCCACCATCCCCGCAGCACATCGGCGGGCGAAAAGTGATGGTTCATCCATGCAGCCGTGAGCGAGCCGATCAGAATGCCCGCGGTGAGACCCGAGGTGAGGCACGCGCAAGCGAAACCCACCCGTCCACGCGGTGCATGCTCGGCCACGAAGACCCAGGCGCCCGGCACTTCGCCGCCGATCGCCACGCCCTGCATCACGCGCAGGCACAGCAACAGCAGCGGCGCCAGCAGGCCCACCGAGGCGTACACCGGCAGCGCGCCGATGGCCAGCGTGGGCAGCGCCATCAGGAACACGCTCAGCGTGAACATGCGCTTGCGACCCTGCCGGTCGCCGAAGTGAGCCATCACGATGCCGCCCAGCGGCCGGGCCAGATAGCCCGCCGCGAAGATCGCGTAGGTCTGCAGCTGGGCCAGCCACTGCGGCATGTCGGGAGGAAAGAACAGGTGGCTGATCGGCAGCGCGAAGAACACGAACACCACGAAGTCGTAGAACTCCAGCGCGCCGCCGAGGGAGGCCAGCAGCAGCGTCTGGATATCACGCGCGCCCATCCGTCGGTCAGCGGAAGCCAGGGGGAGCACGGTCGGAATAGCTTGCGTCATCGAAGGATCCTGCAGTACCGGGCGAAAGCGACGGAGCAGCATACACAAAGGAAAAGCCTCTTCGGTATGTCAGGTTTCACCGTTGCACTCCTGGGTGTGGACTACTCCTACGGCCAATTTTGTTAGCCTAGGCGTACTCGAGCCATGCACTAAGAGCCTGTTTCAAATCGGGATCGTTGTGGAAGTCACGCATGGATGCGCTCGAGCCATTCCCTGAAAATCTGGCAAGGAGAGTCCCCGTGAATATGGGCAAGCGTTTGGGAGCAGAGTTTTTCGGCACGTTTTGGTTGGTATTCGGCGGCTGCGGCAGCGCGATCTTCGCTGCGGCCTTCCCTGAACTGGGCATCGGTTTTGCAGGCGTCGCCCTCGCCTTCGGCTTCACCGTGGTCACCATGGCGTACGCCGTGGGCCATATCTCCGGTGCGCACTTCAACCCTGCCGTGACTGCAGGCATGTGGGCCAGCGGCCGTTTTCCGGCCAAGGACGTGATCCCCTACTGGATCGCCCAGGTCGTGGGCGGTCTCGCGGCAGGCGGCGTGCTTTACCTGATCGCCACTGGCAAGGCAGGTTTCGACGCCAGTGCGGGCTTTGCCTCGAACGGCTACGGCGAGCACTCGCCGGGTGGCTATTCGCTGATGGCCTGCATGGTCGCCGAGTTCGTGTTGACCGCGTTCTTCCTGATCGTCATCAACGGCACCACCCACAAGCTGGCGCCGAGCGGTTTTGCACCGCTCGCCATCGGCCTCACGCTCACGCTGATCCACCTGATCTCCATTCCGATCACCAACACCTCGGTCAACCCGGCTCGCAGCACGGCCGTGGCGTTCTTCCAGGGCAGTTGGGCGATCCCGCAGTTGTGGATGTTCTGGCTGGTTCCGCTGATCGGCGGCGTGGTGGGCGGCCTGATCTATCGCCATCTGCTGGACTGGCACGACTAAGCACGCACATCGCTTATCGTTGCAGTTCGAGATCCAGCGGCTTGAAAAAGCCGCTGGATTTTTTTGCCCTACACCTCGTACAACTCGATGGGCAAGCCGTCGGGATCGGCGAAGAAAGTGAAGCGGCGATCGGTGAATTCATCCACGCGCACCGGCTCGCAGTCCACGCCGCGCTCGCGCAGCGTGGCGATCACGGCGTCCACGTCCGGCACGGCAAACGCGAGATGGCGCAAACCCTGCGCTTCGGGCCGCGAGGGGCGTGGCGGCGGCGAGGGAAACGAGAAGAGTTCGAGACTGACGCCGGGCGACACTTCCAGATCCAGTTTCCAGGAATCGCGCTCGGCACGGTACACCTCGCGAACGACGCGAAAGCCCAGGGTCTGCGTGTAGAACGCCTTCGACCGCGCGTAATCCGAGCAGATGAGCGCCACGTGATGGATCGCAGGCAACAACGGCGACGTCATGGCCTCACGCCTCCGCGAACGGAAAGCTGAGCACGTCGGCGATGGCGTCGGTGCCCACCAGGCACATCAGCAAGCGCTCGATGCCCATCGCCACGCCGGCGCAATCGGGCATCGCGTCCAGCGTCTCCAGCAGGTTTTCGTCCATCGGAACCAACGGTTGGCCGCGTGACTGGCGCACTTGGTTGTCGCGCTCGAAACGGCGTCGCTGTTCGGCGGCGTCGTTGAGTTCGTGATAACCGTTGGCCAGTTCGTAACGCCCCAGGTACAGCTCGAAACGCTCGGCCAGCGGCGGATCGCCCGGCCGCACTTTCGCCAGCGCGCACTGCGAGGCGGGATAGTCGTGGATCACGGTGATGCGGTTGGCGGGAAACGATGGCTGCAGGCGATGGGTGATCAGCAGATCGAGCCAGTCGTCGCGCGTCAGCCCCTCCGGGTTGATGTTGAATTCCTCGAGCGCCAGCTGCAGTTGCTCGATCGGTGCATGCGCCGGATCGATGCCGAGTTCGTCGATGAACAACTGGCGGTACCCTTCGATCCACACTTCGGCGCGCGCGCCGGTCATGGCCAGCGCGGCTTCGACCAGCGCAATGGTTTCGGCCATCAGCCGCCGATGATCCCAGCCGACGCGGTACCACTCGAGCATGCAGAACTCGGGATTGTGACGGCCGCCCGCCTCGCCGTTGCGGAACACCCGGCCCAGTTCGTAGCAATCGCCCACGCCCGCGGCGAGCAACCGCTTGAGCGGATATTCCGGCGAGGTGCGCAGCCAGCGCGTGCGTGCGCCGGCATCGACGTGCCCGCTGAAAGTCGTGCTGAAACTCTCGATGTTCGGATCGGTGTTGCCGGCCGCCGACAGGATCGGCGTTTCCACTTCGAGCACGTTGCGTTCGGCAAAGAACGCACGAATCAGCGCATACAGACGCGCGCGCAGATGCAGGCGCCCGGCCATGTGCAGATTCATGCGCCGCCCTCGTGCGTGGCCAGCAGTTCGAGCAGGCGTGCTTCGTCCCACACCTCCACGCCCAGCTCCTGCGCCTTGTCGAGCTTGGAACCGGCTGCCTCGCCGGCGACCACGAAACTGGTCTTCTTGGACACCGAGCCGGCGACCTTGGCACCGAGCGCTTCCAGCCGCTCCTTGGCGTCGTCGCGACTGAGCGAGGCGAGCGTGCCGGTGAGCACGATGGTCTGGCCCTCCAGCGGCATCGTCGCGCTCTTGGTCGTCTTGGGGATCGCCTCGAGCAACTCCCACATCGCGGCATCGGCATCGCGCAACTGCTGCAGATGGGTCTTGTCGGCCAGGAACGCTTCGAGATTGGTGGACGCCGCCGAAGGCAGGCCGGCAGTGATCCAATGCGCGGGACCGGCCGCGACCAGTTTGTCCAGCGAGGGGAAATGCTCCGCCAGCAACTTCGTGCTCTTGGGACCGAGCTTGTTCACCCCGGCCATGTCCAGCAGGACCGCCAGGTCCAGGCGCTGGCGCAGCTTGGGCGAAGGATGGGTCTCGTCGGAGAACACGATGCCCGATGCCAGCAAGGTGTCGACGACTTTCTGATTGCCTTCCTGGGCGAAGAAGCCCGCGATGGACTTGGCCACTTCGTCGCCGATGTCCGGCAGCACCCGCAGCAGCGAGGCGGGCATGCGCCGGATCACGGCGAGGTTGCCCAGCCACGCGGCCAGCGTCTTCGCCGTGCTTTCGCCGATGTGCATGATGCCCAGGCCGAACAGGAAACGCGGCAGCGTGGTGTGCTTGCTGGCCGCAATCGCCTCGATCAGGTTCTCGGCCCACTTGGTGGCCACCTTGCCCTGCTTGACGGTTTCCGGCGTGGTGCCGTCGCGTTCGTCCGCGCGGCTCTTCATCTCCAGGAAATTGTCCAGCGTCAACGTATAGAGATCGGCCGGCGTGTGCACGTAACCGAAATCCACCAGCGCTTCGACGAAGCGCTCGCCGATGCCGTCGATGTCCATGGCGCGTCGTGCGGCGAAGTGGATCAGGGCTTCCTTGCGTTGTGCGGCGCAGATCAGTCCGCCCGAACAACGCCATGCCGCTTCGCCTTCCTCGCGCAACAAGGCCGAGTTGCACACCGGGCAATGCGTGGGCATCTGCCAGGGCTGCGTGTGCGGCGGACGAAGATCCGGCATCACGCGCAGGACCTCGGGAATCACGTCGCCGGCGCGCCGCACGATCACCGTATCGCCCACGCGCACATCGAGTCTCGCCACCTGGTCGGCGTTGTGCAGCGTGGCGTTGCTCACCGTGACGCCGCCCACCTGCACCGGTTTGAGGCGCGCCAGCGGCGTGGCCGCGCCAGTGCGGCCGATGTTGATCTCGATCGCCTCGACCGTGGTGGTCTGTTCCTGCGCGGGAAACTTGTGTGCAATGGCCCAGCGCGGTGCGCGCGACACGAAGCCCATCACGCGCTGGCCTTCGTAGTCGTCCAGCTTGTAGACCACGCCGTCGATGTCGTACGGAAGCTTGTCGCGCTTGGCGCCGATGCGGTGGTAATAGGCCACCAGGCCGTCGAAGCCCTTGGCTGTGTCCACTTCAGGCGATACCGGGAAGCCCCAGTCGCGCAGCCTGGCCAGGGTCTTGGAGTGTGTCGGGGGCAGTTCGCCGCCCTGCACGTCGCCCACCGCGTAGGCAAAGAAACTCAACTTGCGACGGGCAGTGATGGCCGGGTCGAGCTGACGCAGGGAGCCCGCCGCGCCATTGCGCGGATTGGCCAGGGTCTTTTCGCCGTGCTCGCGGGCGCGCGCGTTGAACGCCTCGAAATCCTTGTGCAGCATGATCACTTCGCCGCGCACTTCCAGCACGCGCGGCCAACCCTCGCCGCGCAGGCGCAGCGGAATGGCGCGCACCGTGCGCAGGTTTGCGGTGACGTCCTCGCCGGTTTCGCCATCGCCGCGCGTGGCGCCCTGCATGAACACGCCATCTTCGTAGCGAAGGCTGATGGCCAGGCCGTCGAGCTTGGGTTCCACCGAGAACACCGGGTTGCGGCGGTCCAGCGTCTGCTCGATGCGGCGTTCGAACTCGGCGATTTCGCGGAACCGCTCACGCTCGCCCTCGCCTTCCTGTTCGAAGGCATTGTTGAGCGACAGCATGGGAATGACGTGGCGTACCTCGGCGAAGCCGCCTTGCGCCCGCGCACCCACGCGCCGCGTGGGCGAGTCGGACGTGGCCAGCTCCGGATGGGCCTGTTCCAGCGCTTCCAGCGCGCGCATGGCGCCGTCGTACTCGGCGTCCGTGATCTCCGGATCGTCGAGTACGTGGTAGCGATAATTCGCGCGTTCGATCTTGTCGCGCAACTCGGCGGCCTCGGCGCGCCAATCGGTGGCCTGGCGCTGGCTCATGCGGGTGTCCTCATGAGCGGAAGTTTACCTAAGAGCCTGCTCGAGGTCTGCGCGTGGCGCACGCCGTGAAGGGCGCGTGCATGAAGGCGGCGTCGATGCCTTCAGCGATGCAGGTCGCCGGAAGCTTCGGGCTGGTATTCGATCTCCAGCACGCACAGCGGCCGGCGGCGGCCGTCCGGCGTGGGCCACTCGATATGCTGGCCCACCCGCAGGCCCAGCAAGGCGCTGCCGACGGGCGCAAAGATCGATACCGTGCCCGGCGCACCGGCGCCCGACGGATACACCAGCGTGATGGTCACCTCGTCGCCGGAGTCCTCGTCCTTGAAGGTGACGACGGAATTCATGGTGACCACGTCGGCGGGAATGGCGGCGGGCTCCAACACGTCCGCACGGTCCAGTTCGCCGCGCAGTTCCTCGTACTTCACGGCTTCGATCGGCGGCATGCGTTCCAGCAGTGCTTCGATGCGCTTGAGGTCAAGCGTGGAAATGACGATGGGTGGCTTGCTGCTCATGGTGACTCCTGTCTGTGTACGCGTGCTGCATCGATCCGCGGTCTATCGCAAAAGACGACGCGCCGGGACGGTGCCGCCCCGGCGCGCTCGTGTTTTTTGGTGTTCTGCGTTCATCCCTGCCCGTCGAGTCATCGACTGTAGCCATGCTTTGACGTGGCGCGCACATGCGCGACCCAAAGATGAAACGAAGCCGACTTTGGACGCAGCCACCCTCAAAAGCAAGCTGCCATAGCAGCTATAATGATGAGAGATGCCTGAAAACTTAGCCGCCACCGAAACCAATCTCCCCGTGCCGCCGCCCGGCGAGGAGGCACCGGTTTCCTCGCCGCCGGTCGACGCTTCGCAGGACCGCTATCGGGGCTTGATCTGGCTGGTGGCTGCCGCGTTCTTCATGCAGGCGCTGGACTCGACCATCGTCAACACCGCGGTACCCGCGATGGCCGAGGCGCTGGGCGTCACGCCACTGGGCATGCGCACCGCACTGACCAGTTATGTGCTGACGCTGGCCATCTTCATTCCGGCCAGCCCATGGCTGTGCGACCGATTCGGCACCCGGCGCATTTTTGCCGCCGCCATCGCCACCTTCACCATCGGCTCGTTGTTGTGCGGCATCGCGCAGACCTTGCCCCAACTGGTGGCCGCGCGCGTGCTGCAGGGCCTGGGTGGCGCCGCCCTGATGCCGGTGGGCCGTTACGTGCTCGTGCGCAGTATCGACAAGCGCGATTTCGTCAAAGCCATGAGCACGGTGGCCACCGTGGGCCTGCTCGGCTCGGTGCTCGGCCCGCTGCTCGGCGGCGCCCTGACGCAGTACACCTCGTGGCGCTTGATCTTCCTGATCAACGTGCCGGTGGGCGTGGTCGGCATGTGGATGAATCGCCGCGACATGCCGGACTACCGCCTCGACGACGTGCATCCGTTCGATCTGGCGGGATTCCTGCTGTTTGCGGCGGCCTCGGCGATGCTTCTGACCGCCTCCGAAGTCGCCAGCGGCGGTGGCCAGTGGCTGCGCATCTCGATCTACGGCGTGCTGGCCATCGTGTTCGGCGCCACTTACGTGTGGCACAGCCGGCGCACCGATCATCCGGTGGCCGATCTCAGCCTGCTGCGCGTGCGCAGCGTCTGGGTTTCGCTGGCAGGCAACCTGTTCACGCGCCTGGGCGTGTCGGGCATGTTCCTGCTGCTGGTGTTGTTCCTGCAGGTCGGTTGCGGCTGGTCGCCGCTGATGGCCGGCCTGATGATGGTGCCGCAGGCGCTGGGATCGATCACCGCCAAGTGGGGCATCAATCGCATGCTGCAGCGCTTCGGTTATCGCAAGCTGCTGTTCACCAATACCTTGATCGTCGCGGTGATGCTGGCGGCTTTCGCGCTGCTCGGCAAGAGCTCGCCGATGTGGGTGATCGCGCTGATGGTGTTCGTCTACGGCGGCTTCATGGGCATGCAGTACACCGCCATGAACACGCTGATCTACAACGACCTGGACGTGAAGTTCGCCTCGCAGGCGTCGTCGATGGCGTCGACCGCGCAGTACCTGTCGATGAGCTTCGGCATCGCGCTCGCGTCGCTGCTGATGGAGGCGTTGCTGCAAGGTCATGCGCATGAGGACTATGTCCCGGCGTTCCGCTGGACGGTGCTGTTGCTGGCCATCGTGACGGCCACGGCCAGCTGGGTGTTCAGCCGCCTGCGCAGCGAGGGTCCGCCGCGCTCGCCCCACCCGAGCGACTGAGCGCACGCCCCAGCGCAAGCATGTAGCATGCGTGGCATCCGATTGCCGCCGCGTCCCTCTGCATGCATCACGCCAGCGACATCCTGCTCACGCTGTTCATCGTCTTCGTCGCCGCCCAGATCGGCGGCGAGATCGCGCAACGCCTGAAGCTTCCCGCGGTGGTCGGCGAGATCGCGGCAGGTTGCGCTGTCGGCCCGTCCCTGCTGGGCTGGATAACCCCCGATCAGGTCGCGCCGGGCACCTCGCTGGATGTGCTGGCGGAGATCGGCGTGGTGCTGCTGTTGTTTTCGGTGGGTCTGGAAACGCGGCTGGAGGACTTGAAGAAAGTCGGCAAGATCGCCTTCATCGTGGGCGTGCTGGGCGTGTTGCTGCCGTTTGGCATGGGCGGCGTGTGGGCGCATGCCAGCGGCTTCGACTGGAGCCGCTCGATGTTCGTGGCGGCGGCTTTCGTGGCGACCTCCGCGGGCATCACCGCCCGCGTGCTGCAGGAACTGGGCGCGCTCCAACGCGTCGAGAGCAAGGTGATCCTCGGCGCGGCCGTGATCGACGACATCCTGGCCATGCTGCTGCTCGGCGTGGTGGTGTCGATGCAAGGCGGCGACGGCATCGATGTCATGCACCTGCTGGTCGTGCTGGCCGGCGCCGTGGGTTTCATCGCGATCATCGGCATCGGCGGCGCCCGCGTGATGCGCTGGAATTCCAGCTGGCTGGACAAGCCGCGCAGCCCGCACTCGGCCCTGGCCATCGTGCTGGCGCTATGCCTGGGCCTGGCCTACGTGTCGACCTTGTTCGGGCTCGCCGCGATCATCGGCGCCTTCCTCGCCGGCATGATCGCCTCGGAAACACGCCAGCAGCACACGCTGGAAAAACAGACGCAGCCCTTGCTGGCACTGCTCACGCCGTTCTTCTTCGTGGTCACCGGCAGCAAGATCGACCTGCACCAGCTGGCCAACGGCGAAGCGGCCGTGATGCTGCTGGTGGTGACCTTGATCGCGATCGCCTCGAAGCTGATCGGCGGCTTCCTCGGTTCGCTGTCGCTGGGTGCGCGCAGTGCCACGGTGGTGGGCTTTGGCATGGTGCCGCGTGGCGAAGTGGGCGTGGTGATCGCCAGCCTCGGTTTGACGGCCGGCGTCTTCACCGACCGTATCTACGCGATCATCGTGGCGATGTCGCTGCTGACCGCCATGGTGACGCCGCCCGTGCTGGCGTGGATGTTGCGCAGGACAGAGGCTCCTGTGGGAGCGCACCCTGTGCGCGACGATCCCACGGAGCCGTGACCTGCAAGGCGCATGTCGCGCACAGGGTGCGCTCCCACAGTGAGACGCTTGCCTCAGCGGGAACGCATGGCGCGATATGCCGCGAGAGCACCATCGCGACTTTCGCCCAGCTCTACCATCGGCGCCGGATAGCCGCTGCGCTTCAGCAACGCAGCATCGCGCCATGTCTCATGCAACAGCTCCACCGAAGCCCCGGCCAATTCCGGCAACCAGCGGCGCAGGTAGATGCCGTCCGGATCGAATTTCCTCGCCTGCGTCACCGGATTGAACACGCGGAAATACGGCGCGGCGTCGGCACCGCTACCGGCCACCCACTGCCAGCCCAGTGTGTTGTTGGCCAGATCGGCATCCACCAGCGTGTCCCAGAACCATTGCGCGCCGTGCTGCCAGTGCTGCCTGAGGTTCTTGCACAGGAAACTGGCGACGATCATGCGCACGCGGTTGTGCATCCAGCCCGTATGCCAGAGCTCGCGCATGCCCGCGTCCACCAATGGAATGCCGGTGCGGCCTTGTTGCCAACGCTCGATCGCCTTGCTGCTTTTCCGGGCCCAGGGAAAGGTGTCGAACTGCTCGTTGAAGTTCTGCGTGGGCGTCCTGGGAAAGTGATACAGCAGGTGGTTGGCAAATTCGCGCCAGCCCAGTTCACGCAGAAACGGTTCGATATCGGGTCGCCGGCGCGCATCGGTATCGGCGGCGCGGTCGGACAGCTGGCGCTGGATCTGCCGGGGCGATAGCTCGCCGAAATGCAGGTGCGGCGAAAGCCGCGAGGTGCCATGACGCGCAGGCAAGTCCCGAGCCCGCGCGTAATCGCTCACGGCATCGTCCATGAAGATGTCGAGCCATTCCTGCGCGCCCTGCTCGCCCGGCTGCCATGCCTCGTGCAGGCCGCCATCCCAAGGGATGCGCGGCAGCAAGGCAAGCGCATCGAGCGGTATGCTGCCATCCAGCTCGATACCCCGGAGGGAGGAAGGCACCGGCAAGGGATTCGGCGTGGCGAGCTGCGGCCGCAGCGTGCGCCAGAACGGTGTAAACACACGGTACGGCCCCTGCTGCCGTGTTTCGATCTGCCAAGGCTCGCACCACAGCGATGCGTTGAAGCTGTGCACCTCGACGCCCTGCTCGCGCAAGGCCGCCTTGATGGCGCTGTCGCGTGCGATGGCAGCCGGTTCGTATTGGCGGCTCCAGTACACCGCCGTGGCGCCGGTGCGTTCGATCAGCTCACGCAGTACCTGGAGACTGTCGCCCTGTGCGAGGTGCAGCGCATTGCCATGCTCGCGCAACTGGGCGTCGAGTCGTGACAGCGAATGATGCAGCCACCACCGGCTGGCGGCACCCGCAGACCACTGGCCGTCTTCGTGCGGCGCATGGATATACAGCGGAATGAGCTGTTCGTGCGCCTTCGCGGCAGCGCTGAGTGCGGGATGATCGGCAAGGCGAAGGTCGCGGCGAAACCAGACGATGGCGGTGTTCATGGCGGCAGCTTAGTGACCGCCCGCGCCGTTGTATGCCTCGTCTTTGGACCGTACCGGATGCCGCCGCGGCGACGGCATCCGGTGTCGTGCGGTTACAGCTCGACGACGTCGAAACGACGATCCGGGTTCACGTCTTCCTCGTAGTTCACGTCGGTGCGGCCAAAGCCGAACAGACGCAGGAAGTCGCTCTTGTAGCCGGCGTAGTCGGTGAGCTCGTTGAGGTTCTCGGTGGTGATGGTCGGCCACAGCGCCTTGCACAGCTGCTGCACGTCTTCGCGCAATTCCCAGTCGTCCAGGCGCAGGCGGCCATCGCTGTCCAGTTCCGGCGCCTGGTGATCCGTGCGGTACATGCGTTCGCGGAACAGGCGGTTGATCTGTTCGATGGTGCCTTCGTGGATGCCCTTTTCCTTCATCACGCGGAAGGAAATGGCGATGTACAGCGGCAGCACCGGAATCGCCGCGCTTGCCTGCGTCACCACCGACTTCATCACGCCCACATAGGCGTCCAGATGTTCGGCCTTGTGCTCGGCGACCAGCTGCTTGGCGGTGTTGTCCAGGTGCTGCTTGGCCTGGCCCAGCGTGCCGTGCCAGTACATCGGCCAGGTGATCTCGGTGCCGATGTAGCTATAGGCCACCGTCTTGGCATGGTCGGCGAGCACGCCGGCCTTGCTCAGCGCATCGATCCACAGCTTCCAGTCCTCGCCACCCATCACGGTGACGGTGTCCTTGATTTCCTGCTCGGTGGCCGGCTCCACCGACGCCTGCACCACGGTGTCGCGGTTGGTGTCGATCGAGTTGGCGGTGAAGGTCTCGCCGATGGTCTTGAGCGAGGAGCGCACCAGTTCGCCGGTATCCGGCAGCTTGCGCACCGGCGAGGCGAGCGAATACACCACCAGGTCGATCTTGCCGCCCATCTCGTTCTTGATGATCTCGATGGCGCGCTCGCGCGTCTCGTTGGCGAACGCATCGCCGTTGATCGAACGGCTGAACAGACCCGCTTCCTTGGCGAACTTGTCGAACGCGGCCGAGTTGTACCAACCGGCGGTGCCCGTCTTGCTCTCGCTGCTGGGCTTCTCGAAGAACACGCCCAGGGTGGCCGCGCCGTAGCCGAAGGCAGCGGTGATGCGCGAGGCCAGGCCGTAACCGGTGGAGGCGCCGATCACCAGCACGCGCTTGGGGCCTTCGCCCAGGTTGCCCTGCGCCTTGGTGATGTTGATCTGTTCGAGCACGTTGCGCTCGCATCCGACCGGATGGGCCGTCACGCAGATAAAACCACGCACCTTGGGGTTGATGATCACTCGAGGACTCCTGGGAGGCGTTGCAAACCGCCATATTAACCCGCACGCCCCGCCATGCGCTGCCGTAGGGAGTTGCGGCACGGCGACAGTAGTTTTTCGGAGGCGGAGCGATGGATGGGGGCATCACAATCCTTGCCACCATGCCTGGGCAGCCTTGGCAGGCCTGCCCGCACACCCATGGAGTACGGGAACCTCGCACCCTCATGGCCGACCCGGAGCGCCCACCGCTGGCACGCCATGTGCGCACATGGCTCGCCGCAAGCCTGAGCTGCAGCGCGGCCTGCGGCTGCGTCCATCAGCCGTCCAGACCCGCCGCGCCCACTGCCCCGACGACAGCACAGCAGACATCGGTGCCCGCCAGTTCCACCGGAAGCGACAGCAGCGCCGCGCTCGATGCAATGCGCCGGATCTCGCTGATGCGGCCCTTCGAAGGGGGCATCGACACGCCGGTGATGCACAACCAGATCAACGGCTACGTGATGATCGACGCCGCCAACAACGCTGGCGCCGCCTTGAACGACACCGTCTTCGCCGTGCGACGGGCCGATATCAGCGTCCAGCACATGCTGCGCTTCGACTGGCTGTTCTACGCCGATGCGCAGCTGGTCGATGGCCGGTTCGAGTTGAAGGATGTGTATCTGCGCAAGCAAACCCGTTATTTCGGCGTGGTGACGATCGGCAACCAGCAGGAGCCGTTCGGGCTCGAACAGTTCGGCAGCTTCCGCAACACCACCTTCCTCGAACGCGCTACCACCAATGCGCTGGCGCCGAGCCGAAGCATCGGCATCACCTCCAGCGATTTCCACGGGCCGTGGATCTGGAGCTACGGCTTCTACACCGCGGGCAGCAAGGACGAAGGCCGCACGCAGCGCGGCGTGGCGCTCACCGGCCGGCTGGCCTATCTGCTGAAAACCGACAGCGGCCCCTATCACCTCGCCATCGACTACTCCACGCGACGCGCCGGGCCGGACAACGACCAGCACTTCCAGTCCGCGTCGGAAGTGGCGCTGTCCTCCGGCGACTATTTCCTCGATACCGGCAGCATCACCGGCTCGAACAAGGTGCAGCGCTATGGGCTGGAGGTCGCCCATGTCGCCGGGCCCTTCTCGTGGCAAGGCGAATACATGGAAGCCCATCTGCAACGCAACGACGGCCTGCCTGCGCTGCGGTTTCGCGGCTGGTATGGCTATGCGAGCTGGATGATCACCGGCGAAAGCCGCGACTATCGCGAGAGCAACGCGACCTTTGGACCGGTGGTTCCGCATGCCTCGTGGAACGGCCGCAGCGGCGGCGCGCTGGAAGTAGGTGTACGGCTGAGCATGACCGACCTCAACGACCGCGACGTGGTGGGCGGCAAGGAAACCAACGTGACGCTCGGCGTGAACTGGTATCTGGACAAGTCAGTGCGACTGTCCGCCAACCTGGTGCACGCGATCGACCTGAACAAGCCGGGCAGCCCGGATAGCGGCGATCATCCGACGGCCATCGTGGGGCGCCTGCAGTATCAGTTTTAGATCTTTCCGAGCGCACGATTCCCTTCACCGTCATTCCGGCGCAGGCCGGAAGCGCTTTTCAGCCAAATGGTGGGTCATCCAGTTTCGGTGCCAACCCGTTGTCTCGCTGCGCCATTGAAAAGCGGTAAGAGCCACGGCGGCGACCGACTCTCAACGCCACTGGATTCCGGCCTGCGCCGGAATGACGGTGAGGTGAGGATGCCGCCGGGCGTGATGCTGAGCGGGTTCCGAGCATGGGGACCAAGCCATCGCGGTTGACAGCACAACCCCCAAATGAGAATAATTCTCAATATTCAAGCTGCGCGAAGACGGAAGCAAGGCGCCGACGTGATCACCTTTTGTGCCCTTTTAGCGACCCTGGCGGGTGCCGTACTGGTTTATCTGGCCAGCGGCCAGCAGCGGCTGCGCGCGTCCTCGTTGCCGGTTTCGGCCAGGCTCGCGGGGTGGCTGCTGGTGGCGCTGGGTACGCTGGGCTGGTGTTACGACGCCGGTACCGGCGCCGGCATCACAGCGGCACTGACGGCTCTGATGCTTACCTGGGTGCTGCTGCCCTATCTCGCCTGGTGGCGCATCGGCACGCCTGAAGCCGACGCATCATGATCGCCCGCTGCCTGGCCGGCACCCTGCTCGGCTTCCCACTCGCTGCCTTGTTGCTTGCCCTGGTGCTGCACCTGCTGCCGGGACATGGCGAAGCGGTCCTCATTCCGGCGCTGATTCTCTTTTTCCCGTTGTGGACCGCCTTCATGGCGGGCGCCTACATGTTTCGCAATGGCGCGCGTGCCTGGCTGGTGATGGGCGGCGCCAACGTCGTCGTGTTCGCCGCGCTGTGGCTGATGCGCCTGCCCGGCTGATACAGGACGTTCCGATGAAAGCCGCCACCCTCCGCACGTTCCAGACAGTGCATACCTGGACCGGCCTGCTCGCCGGCTTCGCTTTGTTCGTGGCGTTTTATGCGGGCGCGCTGACCGTCTTCCACGACGACATCGCCGCCTGGCAAAACCCGCCGTGGTTGGCCACCGCCGACGCCAACGTCTCCAACGACCGCTTGATCGAACGCCTGCTGAGCCATCAGCCCGACGCGCGCGCGGACTTCGGCATCGTATTGCCGCACGACAGCTCGCACGCGGCTTATGCATATTGGGAAGCGAAGAACGGCAGCCGCTTCGCCACCGCCAGCCAGGTGGATGCGCCGCGCACGGACGCTGCGGAAAACGAACTGGCCGACTTCGTCTACGCGCTGCACGACTCGCTGGGGCTGCCGGTGATCGGCATCTACCTGATGGGCATCGTCAGCGTGATCTATGGCCTGGCCTTGCTCTCGGGCCTGCTCATCCACCTGCCGCAGCTGGTGCGGGATCTGTTCGCCATGCGCGTGGGACACAACCTCAAGCGGCTTTGGCAGGACGCGCACAACGCCATCGGCGTGATCAGCCTGCCGTTCCATGTGGTCTTCGCGGTGACCGGCGCGCTGTTCTGCCTGTTCGCCATCACGCTGGCGGCGCTCAACACGGTGGCGTTCGACGGAAAGCTCTCGGAGGCCTTCAGCAGGGCCACCAACACCACGCCCGCCGTGACGGTGAGCGGTATCCCGGCGAGCATGCTGTCGACCGAGGTGTTGATGCAGCGCGCGCAAGCCGAAGCGCTCAAGAGCGGCGTATCCAGCTTCGAACCCGTCTACCTGCACTTCGTGCATTACGGCGATCGCAACGCGGTCGCCGAAGTGATGGGACTTGCCCAGCACACCCTCGGCTCGTACGGCACGGTGGCGATGTCCGCGCACGACGGCAGCGTACTGGCCACCTTCGTGGGCAACCGCTACAGCGTGAACGGCATCAGCTATGCCGCGCTGTTCGGCCTGCATTTCGGCAGTTTTGGCGGACGCACGGTGCAGTGGCTGTATTTCGTGCTCGGCCTGGCCGGAGCGTTCCTGTTCTATTCGGGCAACCTGCTGTGGATCGAATCGCGCCGCAAGCGCCGCCATCTCGAGCAGCCGCGCAAGACGCTGGTGATGGCGCGCGCCACCGTCGGCGTGTGCATCGGCAGCTGCCTGGCGATCAGCGGCGCCTTCGTGGCGACCTGGATCGCCGAGCGCCTGGGTGTGGAAGCGGGGCTGCCGCAGCGCGTGGCCTGCTACGGACTTTTTCTCGCCGCCTGCGCGTATGCCTGCCTGCGCCCCATCGCCAAGGCCACCATCGAACTGTTGTGGGCAACCGCTGCGCTGACCCTGCTCATGGCGTTGGTCGATCTGGCTGTCAACGCAGCGGCGATGGCACACGAGTGGTCGCCGCTGGCGTGGCGGGTGATCGGCGTGGACCTTACCGGCATTGCGCTGGGCATCGTGTTCGCGCTGTTCGCACGCGCCGCCACGCGACGCGCGTACACGGGCGACGCCAACAGCGTGTGGGCGATCCGGCCGACGCGCGGCGACGTGGCAATCCGAACCGAGCGCTCTCAGTAAGCCATGCGCACGGCGTTGATGCGCGCCGATACCGGCGCGTCACTCAGCAGCGCTATCTCGTCCCACACCGTGTCCGCTTCGCCGTCCGCCAGCAGCTCATAGGCGGTGCGGCCGTCGAATGCGTTCTGGTGGCGGCACATCCAGCGCACGGCGCGCTGGCGATCCCCGAGGCTCTGCACCAGCATCGAGGCGAGCGTGTCGTGGCGCTGCTCGAGCACGATGAAGGCACGCTCCATCACGTCATCGCGCAATGCGTTGATCTGGGCTAGTTCGGTGGCGACGTCCTGAAACCTGATGGTCATTTTGCGCATGCGTTCGCTCCCTTCCCCCACGCCGTCCGGTGATGTCGCCCGGAACGCCCTGCCCGTTGCGCGGGAGGACGTCTGGACGCCTATCGCTCCGCCCTGAGCCGTCGTGCTCGTTGCGCGGCGACATCCATCGAATGCCCACCATGCGGCCCGATCATGCGCAAGCAAATGCTGAATTCGCGTGAATTTGCAGCGTCCCGCGTCTAGGACTTTTGGGTGGTAACCGAATGGCCAGGTGGGTCTTCGGCGGCCTGGCCGTGAAGCAAGGACGCCAGCAGTTGCATGGAGGTGTGAATGTCGTGCACCGGCGTGTCGCCGTAGCCGAACTGCAGGCCCTGGCGCGGGTGGCGTCCGGCGTAAAACCGGCGGATACCGTACAGCGCCAGCGACGCGGCGCGCGCCTTGGCGATCAGGGCGTCCTCGTGCACGCCTTTGCGCAGCATCGCCGTCATGTGGATACCGGCGGCCGGCACGATGGGTTCCAGCCATGGCGAAAGCGGCCCGCGCAGGTGCTGCAGCAAGGCGAGGCGGCGTTCCGCGTAGTGTTTCTGCATCCGGCGAAGGTGCCGCCCGAACTCGCCGTCGAGCATGTAACGGCCCAGGGCCGCCTGCGTCAGACTGCAGCCGTGCCAGTCGGTGATCTGTTTCGCCTTGAGGAATTCATCCGCCAGCGATGGCGGCGGCACCACGTAACCGATGCGCAGTTCGGGAAAGAGGGTTTTGGAAAACGTGCCTATATAGGCCACGACACCGTTGCGGTCGAGGCTCTTGAGCGATTCCAGCGGCCGGCCTTCGAAGCGGAATTCGCCGTCGTAATCGTCTTCCACAATCAGTGCGCCACGGCGCGATGCCCATTCGAGCAAGGCCATGCGCCGCTCCAGGCTCATCGGCATGCCCAGCGGAAACTGGTGCGAGGGCGTGACGTAGACGAGCCGCGCCTCATCGGGAAGTTCATCCACGCACAGGCCCTCCTCGTCCACGCGCACCGGCTTCACGCGTGCGCCCATGGCCAGCATGCTGCTGCGCGCAGGCGGGTAACCGGGTTCTTCCATCACCACCACGTCGCCCCGATCGACCATCACGCGAACGGCCAGGTCGATCGCCTGCTGTGCCCCCTGGGTGACCATCACCTCCTGCCAATCGCAGGCCACGGCGCGGTTGAAACCCAGATAGCGTGCAATCGCCAGGCGAAGTTCCTGCTCGCCGGCCGGATCGCGATAGATGCCACGGCCGCGCGCCTGCGCACGCAGGGCGTGGGCGATGCATTTGCGCCAGACATCGGCATGGAACAGCGATTTGTCGGTGACGCCGCCCAGGTAGTCGTAGCGAAGCCGCTCGCTCACCCTGGGCATCGCCAGCGTCGGCGGCACGCGTCGCCAGACCTTGGCCGGCTTGGGCGACACGCCGCTGCGGGCTCTCGTCTTCGATGGCATGGGAGTGAACCCGGTCGCCACGAAGCTGCCGTCGCCCTGGCGGCCGATCAGGAAACCCTCCGCGCCCAATCGCTCGAACACCTCGAGCGTGGTCTTGCGCGAAACACCCAGTTGGACGGCCAGATCGCGCGAGGAAGGCAGTCGCGAACCGGGCGCCAGCCGGCCTTCCACGATCGCAGCACGCAGCTGCTGGTATAGCTGTCCGGCCAGGTCGCGCCGACCGGAGATGGTGAGCTGAATGTCCATCAATGGCTACCTCAGTTCTCTTGAAAATGGATATTCAAGAAGGCCATTGAAGAGTCTAGCCTGTTTCCACCTTCACCGAATCCCTCATCGAGGAACCCGCCATGAGCCAGCGTATCGACTTCTACAAAGCCAGCCCCGACGCCATCAAGGCGATGATGGGCCTGGAACAGCGCATCACCAAGAGCGGCCTGGACAAGTCCCTGGTCGACCTGGTCCGCCTGCGCGCTTCGCAGATCAACGGCTGCGCCTATTGCATGGACATGCACACCGCCGATGCGCGCAAGGCCGGCGAGAACGACCGCCGCCTCGCCACCATCAGCGCGTGGCGCGAAACCACGTTCTTCACCGACCGCGAGCGCGCAGCGCTGGAATGGACCGAAGCACTCACCCTGATCGCCGACAACCACGTTCCCGACAGCGTGTGGGAGTCGGTGAGGCCGCATTTCTCGGACGAAGAACTGGCCGACCTCACCCTGCTGGTGATCGCCATCAACGGCTGGAACCGCTTCGCGATTTCATTCCGCAAGCTGCCGTCATGAAGACCTCATTTTCGGGTTTTGCTTCCGTGCTGTTTTCGCTGGTCATCGCGTTCGGTGCCGCGAGTGCGGCACATGCTCACCAGGGCGGCGAAGAAAGCGTGCAGCCGCTGATGAAACAGCCGCTGCCCGATGTGCCGGGCAAGAACGCCTTGATGGCTACGGTGACGCTGGCACCTGGCCAGAGCGCGGCGCCTCATCTGCACCCCGGCTCGATCTTTGCCTACGTGCTCGAAGGCGAAGTGATTTCGCAGCTCGAAGGACAGGATGCGAAAACCTATACGGCCGGCCAGAGCTGGTACGAGCCGCCGCGCACGCATCATCTGGTCACCCGCAACGCCAGCACCACCCAGCCGGCCAAGCTGCTGGTATGGGCCATCGTCGCGCCGCAGGATCCCATCAAGCTGCCCCTGCCGCAGACCTCGTCGCTCAACCCGGTATTGCCCGCGCTCGTCGCGCAGTAAGCGACGGCATCACGGCTGGCGAAGTATCTCCAGGATCTTCGCCAGCACTTCCTCGTTGAGATAGAGCTTGTGATCGCTGTCGACCACGGTGGTCGAGGTGGCGCCGGGAATCAGCGCGCTCTTGAGCGGCACGTAGCCATCGCTGGGCGGATCGGAGCCCGCCAGATCGCCCGCGAAGGTGTAGTAGCGGACGCCCGGCACCGGCATCAAGGCCTGCGCCGCATGGCTCACCGGCTGCGTGGCGCGCAGCGTGCTGATGCTGGTGAGACCCTTGTGCAGATAGTCCGCGGCCAGCAATGGATTTTCGTGTTCGCGATTGTCCTGGGCCACCCGATGCAACGCGTCGAGTTCCGGCGCGTGGGCGTGTACGAAACGCAGGGCGAGCCTGCCCAGGAAACTGTCCGCCGTGGGGCTGCCCAGGTGTGGCGAGGCCAGGAAGATCGCGCGCGTCACGCCGGGATAGGCGCGGAAACGGAACAGCGACTCGACCTGCGCGATGTCGGCAGCTGAACCCTGCAGCTCACTGGCCGGCACATCGAACACGGCATTCCAGATGACGTTGCCGCTGTCGGACACCAGCAGCCGCGAGATCACGCCGCCCATGCTGTGGCCGATCAGCACCATGTCGCGACGCGCGGGCGCCGTACCGTCGGAATCAAGCAGGCGCCACGCACGATCCATCATGCGCTGCACATTGAGACGATTGAGCAGCACGGGTGTATTGGTGGGATAGATGATGTGCCATACCTGATAGCGCGCTCGCAGCTCGGGCGAACCGTCGATCAGATTGGTCAGCCTGGCCCACACCATCGGGCTGCGCCCCAGCCCATGCACCATGATCACCGGCGTCTTGGCCGGGTCATAATCCTCCAGCAGATACAGGCCGGCGCGCAATGCGAACTGGCGTCCGCCGATGAGATTCCACACCGCCAGTCGATTGATGCGCGTGCGATCGAACAGCGCGGCATAGGCCGCCGAAAAATCCGTCGCCAACGGCACCTCGCGTTGGCCGATGGTGATCTGCGTCCGTTGGCGCGTGCCCGCCACCACCAGCTCGGCGGTGCCGTCTTTCCCCGGCTCGATCCATGCGGTGAGCGCGCGCGTGATGCCATCCGGCGGATCGAGCGCGCAGATCGGCCGGTCATGGCATTGCGCCTGCCAGCCCACCATCGGCACGCCGAAGCCAGGCGAGGTGTAGCGCTCGCCCATCACCGCGGGAATGGTGACTTCGTCGGCACGGACCAGCGCGATGGGACCGTCGTAAAGACTGTTGGGCAAGTCGCGAAACACTACCCGCAGCGGCTCGCCTGCCACGCTGAGCGTGCGCGGCCGCCACAGTGCAGGCTCCTGGTCCAGCAGATAGCCCAGCAGCTCGTGCGTGCAGCTATCGGCGATGGCTTGCGCCGTTGTCTGCTGCGCCGCCTGGTCCGACTCCAATGCGCGATAGGCCGCGACCGCGCAACGCATCCAGCTGCGCGCGGCGATGTCCTTGCGCGGCGTTTCGGCGGCCTCGCGCCACAGATGTCTGGCACGGACGAGTGCATCGCCCTCGCCCCCTGTTTTTACCGTACCGCTGCAGGCTGCCAACAGCACGAGGCCAGCCAACACGGCCAGGCGGCACGAGCGTGTTTTGCCAGGGACACATGAGCGGCGCATGCGGGCACTCGTCGCCAGACGGGTTGCAGACCAGGCAGGCCGGTTCGCACAGGCCCACAGCCAAGGGAACGCCGCGCCACGCTACGCCATTCATCCGATGGGCGCACTACTTCTTTGGCATGCCCGTTGTGCTCAGGCCCTTCCCGCCGCGTCGAGAATGTCCTGACATTCGAGAATCGCCCTGGGCGCGCCATGCCTCGCCACCGACAACATCGCCTGCCCGATGATCACGGTGCTGAGGATGTGCCTGGGAAACAGGGCGCGCAGCAGGGGCACCAACGGCCGCGAAAGCACATACACCACGCGCGACAGGGTGGTCTTGGACCGCTCGCCGTGCACCGGCTCGATAAAGCCGGGGCGGAACAGGAACACCTGGCGGAACGGCAGCTTTCGCAGCGCATTCTCGGTACGCCCCTTCACCCTCGCCCACATGCTGCGCCCCTGTTCGCTGCTGTCGGTGCCCGCTCCGGATACATAGACGAACACCATGGCAGGATTGAGCCGCACCAGCGTATTCGCTGCCGCCAGGGTCAGGTCGTAGGTGAGCCGGGTATAGCCGGCCTCGTCCATGCCTGCCGCACTGACGCCCAGGCAAAAGAAGCAGGCGTCGTAGCCCTGCAGCTCATGCTCGATCGAACGGTAGTCGAAGAAATCCCCATGCACGATTTCACGCAGCTTGGGGTGGACGACGCCGCCCCCCGTCCGTCCCACCACCAGCACCTCATCCACATCCGGCGCGGCCAGGCATTCGCGCAATACGCCCTGCCCGACCATGCCGGTGGCACCCCATAGAACGATCTTCATCGCGACACCTCCATGCGCTCTCACGCCGCCGGAAACGGCGGCATGTCGCCCGCCTCGTAATCGGTGGACACCGTCACGTCGCGCCAGCGTTCGGCGGCCTTGCTGCGCTCGCCATCGATCATGCCGAAGTAATGCAGCGCGTCGCTGCCAAGCAATAGATGGCGCGGCGGCTGCTCGTGATAACCCATCTTCAACACCACCTGGGCCACGCGTGCCGCATCGCCCGCCTGTTTGCCCAGCGCATCCTTGAGCCGTTCGCGGAACACGCCGACGGAGGCCTGATAGTCAGGCAGCAGATCCCCCAGCGTGCTGTTGGCCTCGGCGGCCCAATCCGTGCGCATGCCGCCGGGCTCCAGCGAGCAAAGCCTGATACCCAGATGTTCGACCTCCGCCGCCACCACCTCGGTGAAGCCGCCCACCGCCCACTTCGCCGCCTGGTAGGCGGACAGGCCCGGCGTGCCGATGCGCCCACCGACCGAGGAAATCTGCAGGATGTGCCCCGAACGCTGCGCGCGCATCACCGGCAAGGCGGCGCGGGTCAGGTTCACCACGCCGTAGAAGTTGGTTTCGATCTGGGCGCGGAAATCGTCCTCCTCGGTCTGCTCGAATGGCCGGGCGTGACCATAACCGGCGTTGTTGACCAGGACGTCCAGACGTCCAAACGCCTTGACGGCTTCGTCCACGGCCACGCGGGCCGCCACGGGATCCGCCACATCCAGAGCCACCGCGCGAACCTGCTCGCCATAACGCTCGACCAGATCGGCCAGCTGCTCGGGGCGACGCGCCGTAGCCACCAGCCGGTCGCCATGGGCGAGCACCGCTTCGGCGATATCGCGGCCAAGGCCGCGCGCACTACCTGTTACCAACCATACCTTCGACATGATGTTTTTCCTCGTTATTGAGTGATTACACACTCATTTAATGATCACAAAAAAATCAGGCTTTGCCGATCGCATTCCAGAACGCCTCGAAGCCTGCCGTTCGATAGTGTTCTGCCCGTGCCGGTTCGCGCACGACGAAATCCATGGTGGTTTCCGCCAGGGCCGTCAGCAAGGCACCCACGAAAGCGGGATCCAGATCCTTCAACGCCCCCTTCGCCGTTGCCTCCTGCAACATGCCCTGGACATCGCCAAAGGGCGCCGAGCCGATCGCCTTGGTTTCCGGCGTGATGCGCTCGGAGACGCTGAGCTGCGCCATTACCTTGCGTCCGTGCGGATGGGCCACGCCCCAGCCGATATAGGTGCGCCACACATGGCTCGCACGCTCGCGACTGCTGGCCCTGCGCGGATAGCCGGTGAGCATGGCATCCCGCATGTCCACCTTCAGCTCCAGGTACAGCTGGTTGAGCAGCGTGTCCTTGCTGTCGAAATAGGTGAACAGCGTGCCTTCGGCCACCCCCGCCTCGCGGGCGATCTTCGCGGTAGGCGCACTGATCCCCTGCTCCGCGAACACTTTCGTGGCGGCATCGAGGATGGCGTTGCGCTTGTCTTCGCTGCGAGGACGGGCCATGAGGGTCAATAACTGAGTGACCACTCAATCATAGGTCCGGCTGCTCCGGACTTCAAGGGCCGTGCCGGAGAAACCTCAGAGCAGGCCTTCGATCGGCAACAACCCGCTGGCGTTGACCTTGAAGCGCCGCCACCAGCTGGTCTCCGGCGCGTGGTCGTAGCGAACCTCCGGCTGGCCCGGCGTCTTGCCCAGCCAGTACACGCTGCCCTTGTCGTCCAGCAGCACCTGGTAGCTGTGCACCGGCTTGGTCGCGTCGGCGAAGATCGCCAGCAGCGCCTTGGCCAGAGCCGGCGAGTCCACGATCACGCCATCTTCGGTATTGATGTGCACCGAGCGCGGATCGAGATTCATCGAGCCGACAAAGGCATGTTGCTCGTCGACCACCATCGCCTTCGCGTGCAGGCTGTTGCTGCCGGAGGACGAGCCGAAGAAACTGCTGCCGCCGCGGCCGCGCCGGGCGTCCGGCTTCAATTCGTACAGATGCACGCCGGCCTTCAACAAAGCCACGTGATAGGACGCATAGGCAACATAGACATTGCCGGCGTCCGTGGAGGCCAGCGAGTTGGTGAGGATCGCCACCTCGACACCGCGGTCGCACATGCCCTTGAAGTACGCCACGCCCTTGTCGCCCGGCACGAAGTACGGCGAGATCAAGGTGAGCCGTTGCTGCGCGCCATCCATCCACGCGCGGATCTGCGGCGCCATGTGCAGGTCTTTGGCATCAGCCGCGGGATTGCCCTTCTCCGGATCATCCGCCAGATACGTGGCGGTGCCCCAGGCCCAGGCGGTGGCCGGCGCCTCGTTCGCCAGGTCGCCGACGCGGGCGACCAGACTCTGCGCATAGCCGCTCTCGCTGAACTGGCGCGCGCTCGCCGCCATGGTCTTGCGCAGCTGCGCCAACTTCTCGGCACTGGGCGTCTTGCGATGGAAGGCCCCAATCGGAAACGACTGCTCGCTGTTCCAGTACCGATCGAACATCTGCCCGACTTCAGCCACCACGGGACCCACGGTCAGCACATCCAGGTCGCGGAAGTTGACGCTGTCGTCCGCATCGAAATATTCGTCGCCGATATTGCGGCCGCCGACGATGGCCATGGCGCCGTCGGCGATCATCGCCTTGTTGTGCATGCGCCGGTTGAGCCGGGAGAAATCGCCGGCAAACTGCATGCCCATGCTCAAGGTCGACTTGCTGCGATCCAGAAAGGGATTGAAGAGCCGGATCTGGATGTTCGGATGGCCATCCAGGATGCGCAGCACATCGTCGTTGCCGGCCACATGCAGGTCGTCGAGCAGCAGGCGCACGCGCACGCCGCGATCGGCCGCCGCCAACAGGCGCTGCGCAAGCAGGCCGCCGGTCGCATCGGAATGGAACATGTAGTACTGCAGGTCGAGCGAATGCACGGCGCGATTGGCCAGCGCAATGCGCGCCAGCAAGGCGTCGTTGGAGTCGCTGATCAGCCGCAGGCCGCTGTCGCTGCCATGTTGCGCAGCGATGCGCTTGGCGTACGCCTCCAGCGGCGCATCCGGCTGGACCGGCAGCACCGTGCTGGGAATGCGTGGGTAATCGGGACGAAGATCCGAATGGGTGCAGGCAGCCAGCGCCAACAGCCCTAGACAGGCGAGGCGACGCAACAAGGTGCAGGCCATGTTCCCTCCTTGGAAGCGACTGTGGCTGAGGTAGCAGTCGGGCGCAAGGTCTTGGATGAAGACTGCCCTTTGTGGGAGCGCACCCTGTGCGCGACTAGGCGTCGCTACGTAGCCACGCCCAGTCGCGCACAGGGTGCGCTCCCACAGGGGGAGGTTGCTGCTAGCCGGTCTCTACAGGGATCAACGCCCGAAGGTGATTTCCCGGCCTTCGTGATCGCGATCCCAACCGCGCAGCTCGTCGCGGATATGCGCCACGCGCTGGCGGCCGAGGGCATTGCGCTCCTCGTCCAGCACCTGGCCATCGAGCAGTTCGGCCAGGCGTTGCGCGGTGGGCAGCATGGCGTCCCACGCGTCGAGCGCGGGGATCGGTGCCGGCAGCGTCATGAAGAAACTCAGGCCCGGCGTACGCATGGCGTCCACGCGGCTGAGGTCGAAATTGCCGGGCTTGACCATGTTGGCGACGCTGAAGATCGGACCCAGCTCGCGCTTGCCGTCCAGCAGCCGGTGGTAAATGCCCATGTCGCCGAATTCCAGGCCGGTCTTTTCGGCGGCCACGATGAGGTCGGCGCCGTTGAAGACATTGCCCTCGCGCGCCACCACGAACAGCGTGACGATGCGTTCCACCGGCAGGCGTTCCGGGCGACGGCCAACGTCCGAGCGCGGCGGCACGCGCGGCGTCTCCGGCATCGGCGCAGGGGCCGGGGCGGCTACCGGGGCCGGCTCGGGCTCATGCACGCGCGGCGCGGCGACCTGATCGGCCCCCGTGGCCTGCGCCAGGCTTTGTTCGAACTGCTCCGGCGGTGCGCGCAGCGCATCGACAATGGATGCAGCCATGCCCAGCGGCCGGCCCACCGGTGCCGGATCGACGCGGCCCTTGCCGCCGCGATCCTTGCCGTCCGCAAGCGTGGCGCCCAGACGTTCCAGTTCCTCGCGGAAACCGACGTCGAGCTCGCCCTGTTGCGGCGACTGGCGAGCATCGAGCTCGTCCATGTGGAAATCTTCGCGCGCACTGAACGAGGGTTCGTCGGACGTCTCGCCTTCGGTACCGAAGGTCGGCTCGCGACGCTCGCCCGAGGCCATCACCACCACACGCCGCTTGCCCTGCTCCTTCTTCGGCTGGCCGAACAGCCACATCGCCGCCAGCACGACCAGGCCAAGGATGAGCATCGGGATGCCGACGGCGGCATTCCAGGCGAAAGCGAGTACGGGTTGCGCGGTCATATCAAATCCTCAAGCTGCGCCCGCAAGTTTAGCTGCTTCGGCGAGATCCACCTGCACCAGGCGCGACACGCCCGGTTCGCGCATGGTCACGCCACACAGTTGGGAAGCCGCTTCCATAGTGGCCTTGTTGTGGCTTACGAAGATGAACTGCACCTTTTCGCTCATCTCGCGCACCATGTTGGAGAAGCGCCCCACGTTGGCCTCGTCCAGCGGCGCGTCCACCTCGTCCAGCAGGCAGAACGGCGCGGGGTTGAGGCCGAAGATGGCGAACACCAGCGACACCGCGGTCAACGCCTTCTCGCCGCCGGAAAGCAGCGTGATGTTGGAAACGCGCTTGCCCGGCGGGCGCGCCATGATCGCCACGCCGGTATCGAGCAGGTCGTCGCCGGTGAGTTCGAGGTAGGCGTGGCCACCGCCGAACAGGCGCGGGAACAGTTCCTGCACGCCGGCGTTGACGCGATCGAAGGTTTCCTTGAAGCGCTGGCGCGTTTCGCGATCGATCTTCTTGATCGCCGCCTCCAGCGTTTCCATCGCGCTGACCAGGTCGGTCAGCTGGTTGTCGAGGTACGTCTTGCGCTCGCTCTGCTCGGCGTGTTCCTGGATCGCGGCCAGGTTCACCGGTTCCAGGCGAACGATCTTCTGGCCGATCTCGACCAGCTGCGTGCGCCACTGGCTGGCGTCGGCGTTCTCCGCGAGCTCGGCCAGCAGCAGCTCCAGTTCCAGGCCCGACGCGGTGATGGCTTCGGCCAGCTGCTCGGCGCGCAACTGCAGTGCCTGAGCGGCGAGGCGCTTCTGCGAGAGGTTCTCGCGCAGGCCTTGCAGCAGCTGCTCGATGCGCTGGCGCTCCTGCTCCAGGCGACGGAATTCGCCGTCGCAGTCTTCCAGCGCACGCCGCGCTTCCACCAATTGCTTGTCTACCAGCAGGCGCTGGTCGAGATAGGTCTGGCGTTCGGCTTCCAGTTCCGCGATGGGATCGGACCCGGCGGCCAGCTGTTCGGCAATTTCGCTGCGACGCGCTTCGATCTGGCGCAACTGCGTGTCCATGCGCGCCAGCGACTGTTCCAGCGACGTGAGCGAGGAGCGCTTGGACTCCATCGACAGCGCCAGCGCGTGCGCCTGGTCGGCCGCTTCGCGTGCATTCATGCGTGCTTCTTCGCGCGCTTCGAGCAGCGCGCGGCGCTCGTTCTCGAGTTCGCGACGCTGGTCTTCCATGTCGCCCATGTGGCCGACGGATTCGTCCAGGCGCGCCCGCGCCTCGCGCGTCTGCGTCTGCAATTCGTCGAGCTGGGCAATCAGGTCACTGACTTCGCCGGCGACTTTTTCCGCGCGGGCACGCGCCGTTTCCATCTTGCCGCGATGGCTCTGCACCTGGCCGGCCAGTTCCGACTGACGGCGGTGCGCGTTGTAGAGTTCACGCTGTGCATCGTCGCGCGCACGCTCGGCTTCGAACTTGCTCGTGCGCAAATCGTCCAGCGTGCCAGTGGCTTCTTCGATGCGGTCTTCCAGCGCCTGGATCTGCTCGGCCAGCGTACGCATCTCGCGCTCGCGCGCCAGCACGCCCACCTGGTTGCCCTGTGCACGACGCACGCGCGCCCAGCCCGGGCCCAGCCACTCGCCGCTGCGCGTCATCACCGACTGGTACGGCGCCAGCGCCGAGAGACCGGCAACGATCTGATGCGCGTGTTCAATCGAGTCGGCGGTGAGCACATGATTGAGGATCGACAGCGCCGCCGCCGGACCGCGCACATGCGCCGCCAGCGTGCCGGCGGTATTCACACCGCCGTCGGCGCCGTTGACCAAGGCCACGTCCGCATTCTCCAGCGCGCCGAATTCGGTCGCGAGGGTGTGCGATTCGTCCACCAGCACCGCATCGAGGAAACCGGCGAGCGCCGTTTCGACGGCTGTTTCCCAACCTGCTTCCACCTGCAGCGATTCGCCCAGGCGGCGCGATTTGTCCAACCCCAGACGCGCCAGCCAGCCGCTCGCTGCACTTTCCTCCTGGCCGAGCGCCGCGTGCTGCAGGGCTTCCAGCGAGGCGTGACGGCCACGTGCGGTCTGCAACTGCTGGCGCGCCTCGTTGAGCGACGACTGCACCTGGCGCTCTTCGTCCAACACTTTTTCGTGGCTGAGCTTGTGCTGATCGAGCAGGCTGCCCAGCGATTCGACGCGTTCGCGCTGCGTGTCGTGCTCGACCAGCAACTGCTCGGACGCGGCATCGAGTGCGGCGATATCGGTGGCCTTCTGCTCGGCCTCCAGCGCTTCGCGACGGCGTCCAAGATCGACGCCCTGGCGATCCAGGTAATTGAGCTTGGTGCGCTCCACTTCGGCAGCGCGGCTGGACTCGCCGGCCGTGCGCGTGTGCGAATCCCAGCGTTGCTGCCAGTCGGCCAGCTTGGTTTCGGTGTCTCGCAGCGATTCGGTGGTGTCGTCCTGCATCTGCTGCAGGGCCTCGAGCTTGGGCTCGCCTTCGGCCAGCGCCGTGCGCAGCGTTTCCACCTGCGTGCGGTCGTTGGCGATGTGCTCGGCCAGTTCAGCGTGTTCGCGCTCGGTCTCGCCCTGCGCACGCTGCAGGCGATCGGCGGTTTCGCGGTTGAAACGCACCTGCTGCTCGACGCGGGCGATCTCGGCGCCGACCTTGTAAACCTCGGCCTGCACCTTGTTCAGATGATCGGTGGCATCGGTGTGACGCTCGCGCACCGTTTCCATCTGCGCCTCGTGATGGCGCTGGCTGGCAACGTGCTTCTCGATCTCGATCTCGGCCGCGGACAGGCCCGAGCCTTCCTGGTCGTGCTGGCCCTTGAGGCCGCGGTATTCGAGCGCGCGCAACTCCGCTTCCTTGCGCGTCTGCTCGTCCTTCAAAGCCTTCCAGCGCTCGGCGGCGCGGGCCTGCCGGTTCAGGTGTTCGAGCTGCTTGTCCACTTCGTCGCGCACGTCGCGCACGCGGTCGAGGTTTTCGCGGGTGGCCTTGATGCGGCTCTCGGTTTCCTTGCGGCGCTCCTTGTACTTGGAGATGCCAGCGGCTTCTTCCAGATGCGTGCGCAGTTCGTCGGGCGCGGCCTCGACGATCTGGCTGATCATGCCCTGCTCGATGATCGAGTAGCTGCGCGGACCCAGGCCGGTGCCGAGGAACAGATCCGTGATATCGCGGCGGCGGCAGCGCGCGCCGTTGAGGAAGTACGCCGACTGACCGTCGCGCGTGACCTGGCGCTTCACCGAAATCTCGGCGTACTGCCCGTATTCGCCCTGGATGGTGCCGTCGGCGTTGTCGAAGATCAGCTCGACCGTGGCCTGGCCCACCGGCTTGCGCGCGTTGGAACCGGAAAAGATCACGTCGGTGAGCGAGTCGCCGCGCAAACGGCTGGCCGCGCTTTCGCCCATCACCCAGCGGATGGCGTCGATGATGTTGGACTTGCCGCAACCATTGGGACCGACCACGCCGGTCATATTGGTCGGCAGATGCAGGGTCGTCGGGTCCACGAAGGACTTGAAGCCGGCGAGTTTGATCGTAGTCAGGCGCATGCGGGCATCGGCGGCAAAAGTGGATAAGCCCGGGGGCGCCCGGGCGATGGGTCACTGTGCCAAACGCCGGCCCCAGCCGCAATGCGTTTAGACACTATGTTTCACTTTAACAGCAGCTTGTAAGCCAATGTTATAAAAGAATTTAGGTGACGAAGGAATTTGGCGGGAAGCAAGGCGTCGGGGCGTATGGGCCTGGAACGCCGCGAACTGGCTAAAAAGTAAGCACTTCCCGCCGAAACCGAGCCGCCGCGGGGCTTATTCCCCCGGCGCCTTCGCATCGATGGACAGCGCGTGGATACCGTTGTCCATCAGCCCCTGCAGGGCCGCGTAGACCAGGCGATGACGCTTGATCGAGAGCTGTCCGGCAAAGGCCGCGCTGACGATGCGCACGTGGAAATGCCCCTTCCCTTCGTTGGCGTGGCCGGCGTGCTTGTAGCCCTCGTCCAGCACCTCGAGCGTCGAAGGGTCGAGCGCCTGCTGCAGCCGCTCGCGGATCTGTTCGACCATGGACGCGCTCATGCCCGCGGCAGCGCCTTGATGAACGGCTTCACGCTGACGCTGGCGTAGACGCCGGCGTCGACGTACGGGTCGACCTTGGCCCAGGCTTCCGCCTCGGCCTGCGACGGGAATTCGGCCAGGATCAGGCTGCCGGTGAAGCCGGCCGGGCCCGGATCGTTCGATTCGATGGCGGGAAACGGGCCGGCGATCAACAGGCGGCCTTCGTCCAGCAGCTTCTGCAGGCGCTCGATATGCGCGGGGCGCGCAGCCTTACGCTTTTCCAGCGAATCGGGGACATCGGTTCCGACGATGGCAAACCACATGGGAAACACCTACGGGGCAAAAGCGAAAGTTTAGCCGACTGCGCCACTCCTCCGCTGGGTGGCCTTGCTTTTGGGTCGGCGGCGCCCATGTGGCGTGGGAAGCGGCAGTGCCATCACGGCGCTCGCACCTCGGGGACACCAAGAAGGGAGAGGTAAATGGAGCTGTGGAACGGATTTGTCACCCTGATCAACCAGGTGCTGGGCGGCCTGGCTCACGAACTGGGCAATAGCTACGGGCTCGCCATCATCGTCATGGCACTGGTGGTTCGACTGGGGCTGCTGCCGTTGACCTTGCGCACCGCCGAGCAGGGCTGGCACCAGCGACGCAAGATGGAAGCCATCAAGCCGAAGCTGGAAGAGCTGGCGAAACGCCATGCCGATGACCCGACGGCGCACGCGGCCGCGATGCGCACGCTTTACCGCGAACACGGCATCGGCGCCGGCATGGGCAGCGGGCTGCTGACCGCATTGGTGCAGGCGCCACTCGGACTGGGCGTCTACAGCGCTATCCGCCAGGGTTTGGCCGGCGCCGGATCGTTCCTGTGGATTCCACGGCTGGCACGGCCGGACATCCTGCTGGCGCTGCTGGTCGGGGCGCTTAGCTATGCGGCGATCACGCTCAACCCGGCGATGTCGACCCAGCTCAAAACCGTACTCCAGCTGTTGCCGGTGCTCGTGTCCTTCATCGTGGTGTGGCACGCCGCCGCCGGCCTTGGCCTGTACTGGGCGGCCTCCAGCGCGGTCAACGTACTGCAGTCGGCGTTGCTGCGCCGTCGTCTGCGCGCCTATCGCTGACCCATAAAAAAAGCCCCGGTCTCGCCGGGGCTTTTTCATGCGCGGGTACTCAGGCTTCCGGGCGCATATACGGGAACAGCAACACATCGCGGATCGATGCCGAACCGGTCAGCAGCATCACCAGACGGTCGATGCCGATACCCAGGCCGCCGGTCGGCGGCAGGCCCACTTCCAGCGCGCGGATGTAGTCGGCATCGAAGTGCATCGCTTCGTCGTCGCCGCCAACCTTGGCTTCCACCTGCTTCTGGAAACGGGCGGCCTGGTCTTCCGGGTCGTTCAACTCGGAGAAGCCGTTGGCCAGCTCCTTGGCGTTGATGAACAGCTCGAAGCGGTCGGTGATGCCGGGATTGGTGTCGCTCTCGCGCGCAAGCGGGGACACTTCAACCGGATGATCGGTGATGAAGGTCGGCTGGATCAGCGTGTGCTCCACCGTCTTCTCGAAGATTTCCAGCAGCAGGCGTCCCCAGCCGAAACCGTCCTTCACCTGGCAACCCAGACGCTTGGCGTGCGCGGCCATCGCCTCGCGATTGCGCAGGTCGTCGCGCTTGATCTCCGGGTTCAACTCCAGCACGGCGTCTTCCATGCTCCAGCGGCGGAACGCCGGACCCACGTCGATCTCGTTCCCTTCCCACACCAGCTTGGTGGTGCCGATCACGTTCTTGGCCGTCTCGCGGATCACTTCCTCGGTGATGTCCATGATCTCGGTGTACGTGGCGTACGCCTGGTACAACTCGAGCATGGTGAACTCGGGGTTGTGTCGGGTCGACACGCCCTCGTTGCGGAAGTTGCGGTTGATCTCGTATACGCGGTCGAAACCGCCGACCACCAGGCGCTTGAGGTACAGCTCCGGCGCCACGCGCAGGAACAGGTCCATATCGAGCGCGTTGTGATGCGTCACGAACGGACGCGCCGTGGCGCCGCCCGGGATCACGTGCATCATCGGCGTTTCCACTTCCATGAAGCGGCGCGGCTCGGCTTCCAGCCACTTGCGCATGAAGCCGATGATCTTGGAGCGCTGCGCAAACGTGCGGCGCGCTTCCTCGGTGACGATCAGGTCGACGTAGCGCTGGCGATAGCGCTGCTCCACGTCGGCCATGCCGTGATGCTTGTCCGGCAGCGGACGCAGGCTCTTGGTCAGCAGGCGCAGCACATCCACCTTCACCGACAACTCGCCCGTTCGCGTGCGCATCAGCGTGCCTTCGGCGCCGACGATGTCGCCCATGTCCCAGCTCTTGAACGCCTTGTACGTATCCTCGCCCACCGTGCCCTGGTGGATGAACAACTGGATGCGTCCGTTGACATCCTGCATCTGCACGAAGGCGACCTTACCCTGGTCGCGCTTGAGCATGACGCGACCGGCGACTTTCACGCGGCGAGCAAGGCCTTCGATGGCTTCCGCGGTCCACTTCTCCGCATCGGCAAACTCCGCCTGCAGATCGCCCGTGAACGCGTCGATCTTGAAATCGTTCGGAAACGCCACGCCCTGCCCACGCAACGCCTTGAGTTTCTCGCGGCGCTCGGCGATCAGCTTGTTCTCGTCGATGGGCTGGATATCGGTCGGTTCAGTCATGAGGTTCCCGTCGCTGCCAGCGCCTGCCTCATGTGGCGGACGCATTTTTTTGTTTGTCTTCAGATCGTCTGGGCGAAGGGTTTTCCCCGCGCCACCAATGATCAATCGTCCTTACCGAACGCGTGCTTGACGGCGTGCCTGGTGGCATTCCATCCATCACGCGCGCCGTGCCCGACGGTCAGGGCGGCATCCCTCGTGCCGTGACCCACCGCCACTCCCACATCCTTCGCGCCGTGCCCAACGGACACGGCCGCGTCCTTCGTGGCATGGCCCACGTCGCGGCCCGCGTCGCCGACCTTCTTGCCGGCCGCGCGCGCATCCTTCTTGACGCCCTGGCTGGCAGAGTTGTCCTGCGCAATGACCGTACCCTGGCATGCCATCAAGGCGACACATGCCATCAGCGTCCGAAAAGTCTTCCTGCGATTCATGCGGGCATTACCTCCGGCGTGGCCAGGTTCCATAGGTGTCGATCAGGCATCCACGCGCTTGGCACCAGCATCCAGGCCGGACTTCAAGCTCGCTTCGACGAATTCGTCGAGATCGCCGTCCAACACCTTCTGCGTATCCGAACGCTCGATGCCGGTACGCAGATCCTTGATACGGCTCTGGTCCAGCACGTAGTTGCGGATCTGGCTGCCCCAGCCGATGTCGGACTTGCTCGCTTCCAGCGCATCCTTCTCGGCATTGCGCTTCTGCAACTCCAGCTCGTACAGCTTCGCAGCCAACATCTTCATGGCGCGATCGCGGTTGGCGTGCTGGCTGCGTTCGGTCTGGCAGGCCACCACCGTATTGGTCGGGATATGCGTGATACGCACGGCCGATTCGGTCTTGTTGACGTGCTGACCACCGGCGCCGGACGAGCGGTACACGTCGGTGCGCAGATCGGCCGGGTTGATGTCGATATCGATGTCGTCGTCGACTTCCGGCGACACGAACACCGAGGTGAAGCTGGTGTGGCGGCGGTTGTCCGAATCGAACGGGCTCTTGCGCACCAGGCGGTGCACGCCGATCTCGGTCTTCAGCCAACCATAGGCGTAGTCGCCTTCCACGCGGAACGTGGCGGACTTGATGCCCGCGACTTCGCCGCCGGACACTTCCATCAGCTCGACCTTCCAGCCGCGCGATTCGGCCCAGCGCAAGTACATGCGCAGCAGGATTTCGGCCCAGTCCTGCGCCTCGGTGCCGCCGGCGCCGGCCTGGATGTCCACGAACGCGTTGTTGGCGTCCATCTTGCCGGAGAACATGCGCTGGAATTCGAGCTTGGCGACCTTGGCTTCGAGGCCGGCCAGATCGGCGATCACCGAGTTGGCGGTGTCTTCGTCGCTGTCGGCGGCGGCCATCTCCAGCAACTCGCCAGCATCGGTGAGGCCGGAGGTCAGGGTGTCGATACCGCTGACGATGGTGTCCAGGCGGGCGCGTTCGCGGCCCAGTTCCTGCGCGCGCGGCGGATCGTCCCACACGGTGGGGCTTTCCAGTTCGCGGCTTACTTCTTCGAGGCGCTCACGCTTGGTGGCGTAGTCAAAGATACCCCCTAAGCGACTCGACGCGGCCCTTGAGGTCCGCGATCTGCGCATGGATCGGATTGGTCTCGATCATGTGATTTGAAGTTCCGGATATTCAGCCTTCTAGGATAACAGAGGTGCCTCAGCGGCCGGAATGCGCCCGGTGTAAACGGCCACCGTGAACCTGCGTTCATGTGCGACGGGCCGACCGTTTCCCGGAACGGGCGACAGGAACCGCATCATCACAAGGATTGGCAGATGGGGAATACGCGTAACGATTGGCGGGCTGCGGCCTTGGCCGGCCTGCTGACCCTGGCGAGTGCGGGCGTGGCCGCCGGGGGAATCAGCGTTTCCCATCCCGTGCTTCCTGGCGCCGAAAGCATCGAACAGGAAAACACCGATCTCCAGGCGATCTGGAAGGCGATGCGCTCCGCCGACGCGGACGCACTGGTCAAGCTGTACCAGGACAACCACGACCCGGTCGTCCATGTCTGGTCGGCGATGGCGCTGGAGCGCGTGCATTTCAACCTGGATGCCGCCACCGCCGACGCCAGCGCCTGCGAAAGCGCGCTGCTCGACGTGCGGCCGCTGATTGCCCTGTCGTGCGGCCAGTTTCTCATCGGCAACCTGCAACTGGCGGGACGCTGGGCCGATTCCCGCCAGGCGGAAAGCGAGCTCATCACCCGTTTTCGCGGTCACGGCATCGACCCCGAGCTCGACAAGATGCAGGCCTGGCTAGACAGCCATGCCGACGAGCCGATGCTTTCCTACGACATCCCCGCCGGCGACGTGATCCTGCCGCTGAAGCAAAGAGAGCGACAGATACGACCGGACGACCAGACCACTCCCCGTTTCACCGTTTCTGCCAACGGCCACGAGCTGGATGCCATCCTCGACACCGGCGCCAGCGACATGATCCTGGGCCAGGACGACGCCGACCGCCTGGGCGTGAAGCCGCTCGATCGCAAAGGCCACGTCAACGGCTGGCTCGCCAAGGATGTCCCCACCCAGGCCGGGGTTCTCGAAACACTGGAGATGGGCGGCATCACCCTGCACAACGTACCGGTGACCGTGGTGCCGCGGCATATCGTGTTGATCGGCGGCAACCTGGTGGCGCCGCTGGGCACGCTGGAGATCACCCGCAGCGATATCCACGTCTTCGGCAAGGATTCTCCCGTGCCCGCCTGCGCCACGGCCATGCGCGTCAGCAGCGCGGCCTGGGGCAGCAACATTCGGCTGTATCCGCAGCTGTTGGTCAACGACACGCCTCAATCGGTGATGCTCGATACGGGCGCGAGCCACTACCTGGTCGGCACGCGCGCCGCGCTGGACGAGGTCACCACACTCCATCGCACGAAAACCATGATGGGCGACATCGGCGGCAAGCACGCGTTCGTCAATGCCGACACTGCCAAGGTCAAGCTCACCATCGCAGGCCAGCCGTTCGACATGACGTTCGATGTCTACACTGAAGCCGACAACGTCAAGCATCCCATCACGCTGGGCGCCGGCGCCCTCCGCGACATGGATTTCCTGCTGGATTTCCGCCGCCAGCATCAGTGCTTCCTGCTGCACTCCAACCTGCGTTGATCGCGCGACGGCCGTGCAAACGCGCGGCCGTCATCATAGACATCACGCCAGCGCCTGCTGATGCACCCCGCGCACCGCGCGGCCCGAAGGATCGGCCGCCGCCGCGAACGAGGGATCCCACGCCAACGCGGCAGGCGAAGAACACGCGATCGACTTGCCGCCTGGCACCGTTTCCGCGCAGGCCTGACCGGGGTAGAAACGCTCGAAGATGCGGCGATACAGATACGCCTCCTTGGTGGCCGGCGGGTTGTGCACAAAGCGCGTGGATGCAGCCGCGAATTCGCGATCACTCACCGCCTGCTCGGCATGCGCCTTGAGGCCGTCGATCCAGCCGTAACCCACGCCGTCACTGAACTGTTCTTTCTGGCGCCACAGGATTTCGTCCGGCAGCGCACCCTGGAACGCCTCACGCAACACCGCCTTCTCGATGCGACCCTGCCCCGCCATCTTGTGGCGCGCATCCATGCCCATGGCCACATCGAGGAATTCCAGATCGAGGAACGGCACGCGCGCTTCCACGCCCCAGGCCATCATCGACTTGTTCGCGCGCAGGCAGTCGTAGCTGTGCAGCGCATCGAGCTTGCGCACGGTTTCCTCGTGGAACGCCTCGGCCGATGGCGCCTTGTGGAAATACAGATAGCCCCCGAAGATCTCGTCGGATCCTTCGCCAGACAGCACCATCTTCACGCCCATTGCCTTGATTCGGCGCGCGAGCAGATACATCGGCGTGGAAGCGCGGATGGTGGTGACATCGTAGGTCTCGATATGGCGGATCACTTCCGGCAGCGCGTCCAGGCCTTCCCAGAAGGTATACACAAAGCCATGGTGCACCGTGCCCAGTGCATCGGCGGCTACTTGGGCGGCAGCCAGATCCGGCGAACCTTCCAGGCCAATGGCGAAGGAATGCAAGCGCGGCCACCAGGCTTCGGCGCGATCGTCGTCTTCCACGCGATGCCGCGCAAAGCGCGCGGCGCATGCGGCCACCAGCGAAGAATCCAGGCCGCCGGACAACAGCACGCCGTACGGTACATCGGTCATCAGCTGGCGGTGCACGGCTTGCTCGAACGCGTGACGCAGCTCGGGCAGCGGCACATCGTGTCCCTGTGTCTGCGCGTAGTCCCGCCAGGGCTTCTGATAGTAACGACGCAATTCGCCATCCGCGCTGTCGTAGACGTGCCCCGGAGGAAAGGGCGTCACGTCGTTGCACAGTCCCACCAGCGATTTCATTTCCGACGCCACGCACAGGCGCCCTTCGCCATCGTGTCCCCAGTAGAGCGGGCAAACACCGATGGGGTCGCGGGCAATGAGATAGCGCGAGGCGGCGCTGTCCCACAGGGCAAACGCGAAAATGCCGTTGAGTTGCGCTACCCAGGTCAACGGCGATTCGTTTTCCCGATACAGCGCGTTGATCACTTCGCAATCGGAGCCGGTGGTGAAGTCATAGGCGCTGGCCGCCCGAAGCTCACGGTGGTTGTAGATCTCGCCGTTCACCGCCAACGCCAGCACGTCGTCGCGCGAGCGCAGCGGTTGTGCGCCACTCGCCGGGTCGACGATGGCGAGGCGCTCGTGCACCAGGATTACCCCCGCGTCCACGAAGACGCCGCTCCAGTCCGGCCCCCGGTGACGCTGGCGTTGGGAGAGTTCCAGCGCCTGCTGGCGCAACGCCGCCAGGTCATCGCCGGGCTGGAGATCGAACATGCCGAAGATCGAACACATGACTTGGATTCCTGGTTGTCTTTCGCGTGACGGAAAACAAAAAAGGCCCGCTGGGAGCGGGCCTTTTTGCGTGTGTAATGTGTTGCTGCTGCTTACACGCCGGCCCACCCGTTGCTGCGGGTATTGGTATTGGCGTTGTTATTGTTCAGCGCGCGCAGCGGCTCGTGCGCCGACGCGGAGGCGACGGTCATGGCAACGAGCTGGGCGTGAATGCTGAGCATGGGCCCGACTTCACCACATGTCGCTTCAGCTGACAAGCGCGGCAAAAGGTTTCATTTGTTCCCATCTTCATCGGCTGGGCGCGGCTCGCTGATCCATGCCATGGCTTCATCCAGCTGCGCGTTGTGAAACAGCTTGAACTCCGCCGGCACGGCAAAACCCATGGCCGCCGCCGTCACCCGCAACCACTGCACGTCGGTGACCAGCGCCGCCCGATCCCAGCCGCTGAAATGACGAAAGCCCAGCTGCACGTCTTCCCATACGGCGCCGGGATCGAAGCCGGTGAACTCGGGACCGACGTGATAGAGCAGGCGCAGTTTCCGGTTGATCGCGAACGCCGCCTCGATGTCCGGCACGAGCACTTGCGAGTAATCCGTCGCAGTGACCTGCCCGCTCGCGCGAAACCCCAACGCGCCTGCGGGTAAACCTGGGATCTGTTCGATCATGATCGACATCCTGTGGCCTATGGACGTCTGTATCTCAAAAGCTTTGTTACGGAGGCGTCATCGAAGCAACAAGACTGCCGCGCGCCGTGGATAGGCAACGATGGCGACCGTCTCGTTTACGCGACGTCAGGGTCTAGTGCGCGGCCTTCGCGTGCGCCGCCAACCAGGGGGCCAACGGAATCTGCCAGATGTTGTACTTGCCGTTGTCCCAGTCCGCACGCACCGTGCCGGGCGCGATATCCACCATGCGGTCGCTGGCGAAATAAAGCGTCTGATGGTCAGGACTCAGGCGTGCCTCGGCATCGGAACCCGCGCTGTTCACGCCGTTGCCGAGATGGATCGGCGTGCCCCATTCGCCGTTGTCGCGAAACACGATGAACAAATCGATCCCGCGCGCCGGCGAACGGCTTGAGCCGAACACCACGAAGGATTCATCGGGCGCCACCGCCGGATCGACATCGGTGACGTGGCCATCGCTGAAGGGCAAGGCCTGCGGCTCGTCGTAGCCATTGCGGTGCCAGGCCGCGCGAAACAGCCGGAAATGCTTGGGATCAGCCGCCGGATGCATGAAATAGAGCGAGCCGTCGGCCGCCACGCTGGGCGCAAACGTCGAGTCGCTGCCATTCACCACGTCGGGCAAGCGCACGGGCGCGCTCCACCTGCCGTTGTCCCATGTCACCTTCCACAGATTGCCGCCGCGCTCGGGGAAACTGCGCCCCATGAAGAATCCATCCAGCGGCTTGCCGTGCGGCGTCTTCGGTCGATTGGAAATAAAGACGAGGAAACGCCCATCCGGCGACATGGCCGGCTCCATGTCGCTCCATTGCCCCGAGAACGGCGCAGTGACCGGCGTCGACCAACGCCCCTGCTCGAGATGACTGACCAGAATGGTCGAATTCGTACCTTCGCTGCGCGTGAAATACACGGTGCGTCCGTCCGGCGTGAACGCCGGCGCGCTATCGTGCAGCGGCCCCGAGATCACGCCGGGGGCGAAGACGGTGGGCGTGACATCCTGTGCGACGACATTCGCACCCAGCAAAGCGAACACAGCAGCGAATGCGTAGCGGAACATTCCGATCCCCCGAGAGAAGTGCCGGATGCTAGCGCCCCTGCAAGCGCGGGCAAAGTGTGCTTAGCCTTCCGGTTCCGTTTTCCGGCTGACGCGGCGCTTGCGCGGCGGTGCCGCCTCGGCCGCAGCGATCAGGCTTTGCAGATACGCAATGCCTTCCTCTTCCGGGAAGAAAGCCACCACGTCGGCCACGCTCAAGCGGTGCCGCTCGCGCAAAGCCAGAAACTCGCGACGGGCGCGATCCATCGGCTTCTCATTGGCATCGTGGCGACGCGCCTGTTGTTCCTTGTCCAGAGCGGCCAGTTCTTCCTGGAACTGCCGAAAAGCGTCTTTTTGGATGGCCATCGCAAAAGTGAGTCGCGGCGATGCGGGGCCGGCATTGTCGCACGTCATTTCATGCGATAGGGAACTTGCGTCGCCGCGCGATCGCCATCTACCGGCCGCCATGCGATAGCGCTGTCATGAGAGCGTCATGGCCCTCGATTCCTAGGAATTTCATAAGAATTACGTTCGCCAAAATCCGCGTTTGCTTTAACCGGTCATCAACGACCGGCTCGATAGGCTGAACTTCCCACGCGACAACCACCAGGAGTGCATATGGATCCGATGACCCTTGATGCGCCGATTGCCAGCGCGGAACACGACGCCCGCCGCGTATCGCCCGAGCCCGCCGAGGGCTATGTACTGGACCCCTGGTCGGGCCTTTACACGGAAACCGAGGCAACCTATCGAAGCCGGGTCCAATCCTCCCCGACGCTGATTGCCTGACACGAAAAACCCGCCGCAGCGGGGTTCTTTCTATCCCTCGGGAAATTCCCGGTATTGCGGCAGGTCGTCGGTGATCTCGAACCACGGCGCCTTCGAGCCCACGAATATGTGCTTATTGGGCCGAATGGCCGGCGCATCCACCAGCGTCCCCATCGCCACGTGCACAAAGGCGCCCTCGCGCACCACCGAATAAAGCAGCGAGCCGCAGGCCGCGCAATGCGCGTCATGCCCCTCGGGCTCACCCACGATCAGCAGGCCGCCTGCGCCCTGCACCACCCTCAGCTTCTCCCGCTCGATGCCCGCGAACGGCTTGAACGCCGAGCCCGTGGTCCGGCGACATTGCGAACAATGGCAGTTGGCGGCGTATACAAAGGCGTCCTGCACTTGGTAATGCACCGCGCCGCAATAACACTGGCCCATCAATCGCCGGTCGTCGTGCCCGCTTCCCATGGCGCCTTCTCCTCGCCGTTGCGCTGGGCCGATCTTAGCCGAGCCATACCGGGCCGTACTGACGCCCCGCGGTGCAATGGGTCAGTTACTGCCCCAGCGGGTCAGCATGTGCGCGAATCCCACGCAGCATGATTTCGGCCTGGATATGCCCCGCAATGGCCGCCTCGTCGGCGGCACGGCCATCCAGCGTATCCAGCAGGGTGGCGAACCCATACAGCCAGGCCCGCCAATACACCGCCTCGCCGCGCTCGAAGACCTCGCAGAAGACCTCGACGGGCTCGCCCTCTGCATCAATCAATGTGAAATTCATTTCCATGGCAGCAACCACTTGTTGGAGCACAGCCGTACCCAACCGCGAGACAAGGCGGCACTTGGAAATACGGAATTCCGTGCGGGGACTAAGTTGTTGTTTCTGACTTGGAGAGAATCAAGGAGCGTGCCAGCGGGCAGTGCTGGGCACTATGGCTTATGGCCAAAATAAAGAGACCCGCTGCGAGGCGGGCCTTTCGTTATTTCATTGGAACGCTTTTTTAAGCGCGCTGGACGCTCGATGCGAAGTCGGCAATATTCCGATTCAGCTGAACCTTATGAGTGAAATAGAGCCCATGCGGCGCATCCTTGTAGATAACCAGGCGAGCATTTTCGAATAGATCGCAAGCCGGCTTGGAGGTCACCTCCAGCGGAATCGAAGCATCGGCATCGCCATGGATAAACAGCATCGGCGTCTTGATACCCACCAAGTCCGGGCGGAAGTCCGTGGTCGCCTGGATATCGGCCAGCTCAATCGCAGCCTGATACGTCGCCTGATTCATCATGGCAAGCGTGGCATCGATGATTCCGCGCGAACCCTGATGCGCAAAATAAGCCTGCGACCGGCGTTCGGCCCAACCGGAGAAATCGTCTTTCAACTCCGTCTCGTTGGCGAGCAACCACTCACTGGGAATGCCGGAAGGATTGTCATCCGTCTTGATAAGGAACGGAATGGCCGCCGGAGCAAGCATGAGAACGCCCGAGATTCGCTTGTCGCCATGACGCGTCAGATAGCGCACGATCTCCGCGCTGGAGAACGAGTGGGCAACCACCACGACATCACGCAGACCCAGCGCCTCGATCAACGCCGCCAGATCATCCGCCAACGTGTCGTAGTCATAACCACGCCCCGGATCGCTTGACAGACCGTGCCCGCGCCGATCATAGGCAACGCACCGAAAACCCTGCGCCGCCAGCGGATGCATCTGATAGCCCCACATCGCCGAGTTGAGCGTCCAACCCGAGAGAAACAACAACGGCCTGCCCTTGCCCCAGTCGCGATAGAACAGCTCCGTGCCGTCGGCGGTGGTGATGTAGTTGGGGCGTGCGGCTGTGGTTTCGAGGTGGCAAGGGGCGATGGCGTGTGCGTGGACCATGATCTTCTCCGGTGGCATTGAGTGCGGTCGTTGGGTGCGCTCAATGTCAGTGAAGAGTGGTGGGGGCTCAATTACGTGGGAGGTAATCAAAAACCGGATATGAAAAATTCCGGGGCATTTAGTCGCCTTAGCTCAGGAAGCCCTCAATGCAACGTGATACGCAACACAATGTTTGACGCATCCTCTCTCTCCTAAGAGCTACACCCTTCATCCAAATTGACGCCAGTGAGCGACGACGCGCACCGTTCCATCCGCGCAGCTTGCCTGTGCAGCTATGTGCACGTTTCACGCTGATCGAGGCGAAGGACGGGTCGCAAATAGTTGCGACAAAGAAGCAAGACACTGGCCTCGTTTCAAGGAATACATCTGATCAATCGCCTTCTTGCCAGCGACAGCAAGAGGCCAGAACGTTGCGTCGCATTCACATCTAAGGAGAGAAGTGCAGTGGGCAAGAATCGTTACTTCAAGACATGGGGCCTGGCCTTCGTATTGGCCGGCAGCTTGTTAGCCACCGCTACCGCATCAGCCGCGTCCTTTGTCACTGCAACACAGGTCGTCACCATTCCGGCGGGAAGCTACCCGTCCACCATCACTGCGACATGCCCCGCCGGCTACACCGTTACAGGCGGCGGCTTTCAGGAGATCAACCAGGTTGCAAATAATGGCGGCGGATTCGATCCAGCCACTCTTGCGACGAATCCGTCGGGATATGCATGGCTCTCCACGTTTTACTTCATGGTCTACTCAAGCGCGCCGACTGCCGCGGGGGACGGCTGGACCGTCACGGGTCAAGTCATGCCTATAGCCCCCGCCACGGTGACCGTCTACGCGCGCTGCATGATGTAACAAGATCCCGAAGTCGCTGCTCAGGGCGTTGACGGTGAAAGAGTAATCACCAAAAAACGGGGTTAGGTTCACTTGTATCGTTAGCCTTCAATCCGAGAAGTAAACCTGGCCCCGTTCCCAGCAGTAAACTCCCTATCACATCCATCCGGCCGAAGGGAGCGCCGTGAGCTCCAATTCGCATGAACAACAGCCGCGAAAAATCCAGCGACGACTGGATTCGACTCTCCCGTGATCCCGATACAGGGATCGAGACGGTGCATGCGCACTTTCGCGGTCACGCGTACGACCCGCATGACCACGACGAAGTGCTCGTGGGGGTGACGCAACAGGGAGTTCAGCAATTTCGATGTCACCGGACCACCCACCGGAGCACCGAAGGGCGAGTCATGCTGATCGAGCCCGGCGCGGTTCACGATGGCTACGCTCCGCAAGAGTTCGGCTTTACCTACGCCATGCTTTATCTGCCGCAGCGTTGGCTAGCGTCCATGGCCGGTCGGCTTGATTCGGTGGACGCTTCGGGCATGGGCTCTGCTTTCCGAAAGACGGTGGCCACGGATGACAAGCTGCGGGACACCATCCAGAACGCTTTTCTCGCGCTTCATTTCAAAGAGGCCAAGCTGGCTCGCGATCAATGCCTGGACGAACTGGTTCGGCGGCTCTCCATGCACACAAGCCCGACTGTCACACCGGCATCGAATTCGCCCGACCAGGTTCTCCTCGCCCGCGATTTCCTCCACGACCAGATGGCCCGCGACATTGGCCTGGACGAATTGACCGCGCACTCCGGTATCGACCGCTTCCGCCTGACCCGCCAGTTCAAGCGCATGTTCGGCCTATCGCCGCATGCCTACCTGGTGCGATTGCGATTACGCGTAGCCCGAGCGTTGCTGGCCGGCGGCGGGACGCCAAGCCAGGTTGCGCTGGACGTGGGATTCGCCGACCAGAGCCATATGGGACGCTGGTTCCAGCGAGCGTATCGCCTCTCGCCCGCGGCCTACCAAAGCCAATGCACAAATGTTCTAGATCGCCCGCTAACGCCCTGAGGAATATGTCCGTCTCAGTGCGTGGAAGGAGAATGGAATGTTCGATACGAAAGTCGCCCTCATCGTTCGCGATGACCTGGCGAGCTGGCAGCGACTCAACGTGGCTGCCTTTTTGGCGACAGGCATCGCCGCTGCGGCGCCCGACGCCTTGGGCCTGCCCTATCTCGATGCCGCCGGCACCCCCTACGGGAACATGCTCGGCCAACCCATTTTGATTTTCCAGGCAGACCTGCATGGCCTTCAGTCGGCCCACAAAGCAGCAGTACAAGGACACCTGACAATCATTCCCTATGTCTTCTCGATGTTCTCCACCGGACACGACGAGGCGAACCGGCAGGCTTTTCTCGCCGAGGATCCTGGCAACTTGAACTTGGTGGGTCTGGGGTTGCGTGGTCCGAAAAAGGCGGTGGATAAAGCGATCAAACGTCTGTCGCTTCACCCTTGAAGTCGTCGCGAAACACGGCGATCGATCTCACCTCTCAGGCACAAAGCATGAGGCGAACGGCAGCGGGTCGACTTGGCAACTGATAAGTGGCTGCGCTCAAGCCCATCTGACCTTGTGAGCGCAGCCATCGACGTTGCGAGAAAATGAAGCTACCTGAAAAAAACCTTCCTCTCCCTTTACCCCGGTACGCTCCTGGATGTTCGAGCAAGGGGCCGCGCGAAATTGGCGGACAACATGGTGAAGAACCCATCCGCGTAATTTCTTGCGTCGCCGCTGTGACCACCCCATTTCGGTTCTCCCTAAGGGAGAGAACCCAGATCATGGCCGATGCTGCTTTAGGGCGCACGGCACGCCAACCTGCGGCGCTCGCCCCCAATCAGGACTGGGAGATGGTTGTTGCAAAGCCTCTGCGCCTTCCTATCTGGGCGAGCACTGGATTTAGACGTCCAAATAGATAACGAAAATTGTTACAAACCGGTGACCGCACGACAGCCAAAGTTTCGCGTCTAAAAGCGTGTGGACGTCACATTTCTAGTTGGGCCGAGTTGTTCATCGTTCTGGCGATAGCTATCGTCCTCGCCACACAGGGTACTTGGCATCAACGGGATCTCGAGCTCACGCGCCTTGGCGGCGGGTTGCTCCGTGCAAAGGACGATCGACACGCATTCAAGGTCTTTGCTCCATGGCCGATAGCAGGTTGCCGTCAATCTTTCCTTCGCACAGAAAATGGTGACTCTGCGTCAGCTTCGGTATTCCAAGTTGGTTGCACTTGCAACGAACAACTCGCATCACTTTTTCTCAGCCAAATTCTTGAGTGCTAGGGGGCATATGAGAATTTATCGGAACACTCGTCGGCAGGCGGGCTTTACGTTGATCGAATTGATGATCGTCGTAGCCATCCTCGGGATCTTGGCAGCGATTGCGATACCCGCGTATCAGAATTACGTGATTCGTTCTCAGGTGATGGAAGGCTTTTCGCTAGCCGAAGGTCCGAAGCTCGCACTCGAAGAGTACTACTACAGCACCGGTGAATTTCCCACCACGGAAGCTCAGGCGGGTCTGCAGAGCTCCAATGCTTATGCCGGCAAGTACGTGAGCCGTGTAGATGCACTTTCGCGGACCGGTGACATTCTGGTGCACTTCGACAACACAGATGGGCAACAGGCCAACGCCGCCATCGCCGGCCGTCAACTGGGGTTTTCCGCGGTAATCACCAATGGCACGATCCAATGGGTGTGTACCGACCGCAACATCAATGGCATCGATCTTCAATATCTGCCTCAGACCTGTCGCTGATGCACGCCGGATAGTCGGTTTCCAGCCGCGCTCTACTGCCCGAGAATGCATTGGCCCATGATGGGCATTCGGATGACGGTCGCGCTCTCGCCCCTCGCCTAGATGCGGCCACCGTCCACTCCATCATTCACCCGCATGTAGCCTGTCACCGACCATCGAACCGACCACGGTGAACGATGGTCGGCAAGTCGTCGCCAGCGAGGCCGGTGCGAAAGGCCGTCAAAAAAACGGGACGGCGGTAGTTATGCTCTTTTAACTACCTCCGTCCCGCTCTCCCCCGCTCTCCCCTGTCCCGCTCTCCCCTCAGCTTAGCGACTCAAGCCAATGCCTTTCAGGGATAATCGATATCTTCGAGCCCGCTTGGCGAAGCTCAGCAGCCTCCTGGATCTTTCGTCCATAGGATGAATGCAGCCAATCTCGCGAGCCAACTTCTCCGACTACGACGTAGTCAGTCTTCGGGCTAACCGCTGCGCGAACCGCACCACCTCGCGACTCGATCGCCTCACAAACCGCGCGCCGCTTTCCATAGCTAAAGACGCCGGTCACCACGAAGACACTTGCTGAATGCAGGATGGTAGGGAATGGATTATCAAATGGCAGTTCAGTGCTAAGGCTATTCCCACTACTGGGCGAAACCACCTCCCCTCCGACGGTGGCTGATAATGCATCAAGAAGGTCTCGTTGTTCGTCCGGATCAAGGACGCCATCATGCATTGCGTCCCGTACGCGCGGATAAAGCGTGCTAAACGGAAATGTTTCAGCGAACTCCCGATGCCGCTCCAACCAGTCCAATAGGAATGCCGCCTCTGATCTGTTCACCGCGCCGTCTGCAAGGATGCCTCGGCAAATACCGATCAGTTCGTCGACCGAACGACTATGGCGCCAAGTGTGAGTTACGGCGGCGCTCGGGGCCGACCCGTTGTCTGACTTGAACATCTCCCCTCCCCCTTTTGCTCCTTCACAAGCGCGGCGCGTAGCGAGCCTTCGAAGCCGAAGGCTCGCTACGTTTGCTGCCTAGCGCTTACCGAGATGTTGACGCACCGCATTCGCCGACACGCCAACTACCTTCACGGCGGCGCGCAACTGGGCCTCCGTGCAGCCGAATTGCTTACACCACCAACGAACTTCCCAGCTTTCGTTTACGTTGACCCTGGCCCGATCTGCCGGGCCTCGATTGTCGAGATCGTCAGACATTGCTCTCCCCCGATTCACGCGTTATCGCGCTCGCCGAGATTACGACCGAAAGTACGTATGAGCCTGTCATACTTCGAAGATCTAATTTGTAGGAATAACCTGACAGATCTAATGTACCCTCTAGTGCATTACCGAGAGCTTCGATCTTTGCGATCAGAAACGAGAAAACCGCTAATCCAAAGTCGTCTATCTCAGAACTGGGCTATTCAGCCCTGACTCCCCCAAAATCGCATCCACAAAAAACCGCCACAACGGCGGGTTTCCTCTTACTGCTGAATCCAGCGCTGAATCGCTGAATCCACTGATTGGTGCCCAAGGGGGGGGGCTCGAACCCCCGCGCCTTACGGCGCTACCACCTTAAGGTAGTGCGTCCCGTTTCCCGGTATCTTGCGACATGGCCACTTCCGGGGCCCAAAGCCCGCGTCTCCCGTACAGATCCAACCTGATCGGCTAATTCGGAGGGGCGTGGCTGGCTTCAGCCACTTGTTGAACACTACTGCCTTCTTCGGCGACGACAGAAGTCTGCTCATTGTTCGATTGCTGCGTTGCCGATTCTTCGAGCCCTGGATCCATAGGCGTTCCAGCGATCAAGACGGCTTTCTTTTCGGCCTCATCGGAATAATGGAGAAGAAGGCGGCACGCCTTCAATGCGTCTTGCACCCAGTGGGTCGCAACCATATGAAGGCTATTGCTGTCGCTCAGGTTAATAACCTTTTGGACTACAGCAGAAGCTTCCTTGCTCCACGCAAGCGCCCTAATCACGGCAGCACCAAAGTCGCCGGTTACGTTGATTGCCAAGCGATCCAGGTTGCCTATGCGATCCATATCTCGATGGTTAAGGGCATAGATCGTGTATGGGAACGCCGCGGAATCGAAATAAATAATCGCGTACTCTGTATGCTTATTAACAATCGCCTGAGCCGCGCACAGCGCTTTCACTGCTATATCCGCAAGTTTCCTCAACTCTCCGATGGGAGCCTGTAGGGCAAGCGCAGCTCGAAGATTAGCCGCGGCTTCAGAGGCAAGCGCTTCCTGTTTTCGATCTTTTCGGTCTGCCGTAGCAATATCAAGCGCCATCTTCGCCGCCTTCTTTGCCTGCCATGCGGCTGCCGCGGTTGCAATGGCTGCCAGCAACCCAACCACCACAGTGGCTACCACAATCCCCCAGGCCGCCTGCTCCGTGGCACTCAACGTCATCCACCAGCCATGGCTCGGCCAAGACTGGGGGTAGTGATGAATCGGCACCCTCGGCTTGCTCAAGTCGGGCCAAAGACCAATGCGCCAAGCATTATTCGGCCAAAATTGCTGATAGCTTTGAAGCGATGTAGGTGCCACTGCCACTTCCCCCGAGTTCTTTCCTGATCATGCTGTCCATAAGCCCGGGCAGCAACCTTTTGTTGGCATCACCAAGCCCGCTCTCTAGGGCCAGCCCGGAGAAAACGGGACCGAAGTGGCTAAACAGCCGTGCCATAGCAATGAGAAGATGTTCTAACCAACCAAGCCCCGTTTTCCACCCCACCTTCTTTCTCACGCAATAAGAATCCATCAAGCGATGATCAACGACAATAAATCTACAACTCATTGGTATGCACAGGATTCTCCCTGATTCCAACCGCAACAGAGAACAAATTCCCAAACACCGTCATTCGCAATAGTCCAAATTGCAGACCAACGCGAAACACGTGTTTCCCATCGTTCGATACCAGTCGGCCCTGCCCCTGACCTCTTTCGTGCAATTCAGCATACACGGGGTGGCTGTACGCCCACTCGTATTGCTTATCATCAGAAATTTTATTTTCGTAGCTGACGGTAATTAAGCCAAGGCGACAATAGTTATCAACCATCAGCTCGATTCTTGGATCCGGAGAACACTCCCCAGTTTCACTATCGACGATATCCAGCAGGTGGTTTTTTACCGGGATAACGTGAATAGGCCTCCCCGAGTCATCCAATTCCTCCCCCGCCAAAACAACCCGTGCAATCGGCGTATAGGCCTCCTCGAGGATCTGGCTGACAATTTGAGCTTCGAACGGGGTTGTCTGACGAAGGACATCGGCGAACGCTGGGTGCGCACCATTTGCCCGATCACAATCGATAGAAGCAGAGAGGAGATTCAAATACATCTTTCTCAAATCTTCACTCGCGTGATTGAACGCTAACCCCTGCAGCGCGGGACCAGCGATTGATGGATCTGGCTCAACCAATCTTTCTTTAGGTATAGACTCGGTCTTCTCGACAAAATCCCCAGGAAACCTCTCCTCAAAATATCTCTTAGCTTTGTCAAATGCAAAATTTACCGCCGCCAGCGGAAGCAAGGCATTATTTATAGCAGCGGTAATGGTTACAGCAGCCCTGCCTATATTATTAGCCGAAACCTTAGCCTCAGGACTTTTTCCTGCCACCTTAATTAACCCTGCAATTGCGTCTGAGGCCTTGATCACATCATCAACCACGTCCTTCTCACTGCTCATGCTGGCTCCAATCGCCACGGGTAAAAATTTCCATCCCTAACTTTATAATAAACGTCCTATCACGCTCAAGTTAATCGAAGTCGGCACAGTCATTTCATTACAAGAACGGAATCAGGCTCACTTCTATCGTTAGCCGTCAATACGAGAAGTAAACCTGAGCCCGTTATCTGGTTTTCGCGTCCCGTTCTTGCGGGATAATTTCATAGATCAGCACGCACGTTTTTGAGACCGCGCACGGCCTTCATATCCTCTAAGGGAATGGTGCTGACATTCGGTCGGCATTGCGCCGTCACGCATCGCCTCGCCCAGGTGGACACCCATCTCGCCGATCCCTGACAGACCGTGCCAAGCCTGCTTGTTAGGGTCAGTCGGTCACTCGCGCTGTCGTGTTGCACAGCCTCGCGAATGACCATGACCATCAGGTCATGAGGCGCGGGCCGTGAGTGCTAGTAACACCCACGACCCGCTAACCATCACCAACTCTAAGGAAGTTGATCATGGCTACCCGCGATCATACGGTACGCATTCGCTCGTCCGTTCCCCCCTGACGACACCCTCATTCCTCCGCTTGGCGACCCGTCATCCACAACTGTGGCATGGCCCGAAACCCTGCGCCGCGGCACGCGCGGCGACATCGCCCTGGCGTTACTCGCCCTCACGCGGCTGCGTGCCGACAGCGAGCAGCGCCGCCACGCGCAGGCACGGGGATTCCCCGGCAGACCGCTGCCATGGCCGCTTCCCGTAGCCGTCACCGCCAGCCTGGGCACGGCCATCCATTGCCTGCAGCAGTACGCCCGCCTGCTCGGTGACGAGCCTCGAGTGAACACCACACGCCTCCGATGATCGCCGTTACGGCGCATCGGCCGGCATGGCGACGCGCCGCACTCGGGCAATCACCGACGAAGCTGCCAAGCATTCACTGACACGGAGCGCTGTAAACGCTTATCCGGTGCACGGCCGTGTCCGACAGGGAGGAACCACCATGGAACTGATCCAACTCACCCCGCACTCGGAAATAGACCCCTCGCAACCCCTGCGAGCCCCCGGCGACATCCTGCTGCACGCCTACCTGATCCCGAACGCACTCAACCCCGCCCAACTTGCCCGTCGCTCTGGCATACCCGCCGACCACATCAAAGCCTTCATCGCCGACACCCACCCCATCACACCCAAGATCGCCCTCCGCCTCTCCCTCACCTTCGACACCACCGCCTTCTACTGGCTGGCACTTCAGGCGCGGTACGATCTGGAAAGGGCGAAGCCTGTGGTCCGCGCCTATCGTCCTCTTGTTGATTAAGCCAGTTAGAAGAGCAATGACGGGATCAGGTTCGCTTCTATCGACGGTCTTCAATCCGAGGAGTGAACCTGACCCCGTTATTCCGCTCCTTGGCACGAGAGGCGGTCAGCTGGGGGCGCTGGACGAGACAGGTAAATCCATACCCCCAAGCAGGACTTGGCTCCGTCCGCGCATCTCATCATCATTCTCTTGAGTTCGGGAAGTTCGCCGTCATGTGCCACGGGAGCTTTGACCATTTAGGGAGCGATGTTGACCTATGCGCTTTAACAACGGATCAGATGTCCTGTTTCACCATGCGCCACTCTCCTCGGCGCTTGAAAGTCAAGCAAAGACCGCCGCTGCACGTGTAGATTCGGTAGCCGCAAGCGTTCTTCAGGCGTTGAGCGACGAGGAGTTGATTGATCAACTTGCCGTTGACCTGCAAGTCTTGCCTCTGAAAATCGACCGCGCAGGTATGACAATGCGCAAAGAGGAAATTCAGGTTGATGTGACTGGCGATCCGAGGCGGATGCCTCGGTGGGATGGCGGACGATCCTTGATTCCTGGCGTCCGCGTCACGGTTAGCGTCCCCTTTGACGGGGACGCCGAGTTGTGGCGCCTGCGTCCAAGTACCTTCCGGTTGTCAGCTCCGCGTGGTCAAGTGCGGTCTCAGCAAAGCAATGGCGGCGTGCTCGATCTGGTCTTCGAGGTGCCAAACGATCAACTTGAGCAAGTAAAGCAAGATTTAGCGTCGCAGCTTGAAGACATCGAGTTTTTCATCGAGAACCAACGCAATGATCTGACCGGTGTCGAAACTAGGATTCGAGGAGAAATTGCTCGGGCAGTTGCAGCACGTCGAGCCCGACTGAGTAAGCAGGACGCCCTATCCGACTTGCTTGGAATCCCGGAAGTTAAGGTTCATGCAGTGGCTCCTGGGGAAGCGCGACAGGGCTCACCCCAGAATCAAACTGTCAGTTCACACTCGGCCAAGTCTATTGCGGACAAAGGGGCAGTAGACGAGTGGGATGTCTTTGTCTCGCATGCTTCAGAGGACAAGGAACCCTTCGTGCGCGCCCTCGTCTCCGCTTTGAACGATCAAGGGCTACAAGTGTGGTATGACGAACACAGCTTGCGCATCGGTGACAGCCTACGTCGCTCGATCGACAAGGGACTGGCCCATTCAAAGTTTGGCGTCGTAGTCGTCAGCGCCGCGTTTCTCTCCAAGCAATGGCCACAGAGGGAATTGGACGGCTTGGTTGCACGCGAAGATGATGGATCACGGATCATCCTACCGGTGTGGCACAACATTTCGGCTGCCGAGGTCAGGAAGGCTTCGCCCACGCTGGCGGACCGGCTTGCCATAAGTTCTGGCCGGGGCGTGGATGAGGTCGTAAAAGAGTTGATGAGGGTCTTGCGACCTGCGTGAGTTCTGTTCACCCTTCGACTAAAGCGGCTCGTAAAGCAACTGCCTGTGCCGCAAGTGGTCCCGCGACACCTATCCTTGGGCTGCTTGCTGCGAACGGTACGCAGTGAGCCGCCATTCTCAGAGCCGAAGCAGCACACTCATGGTATGCAAGGGGAGAGGATTAGTCGCCAGCCTTGGCGATCCTGCGGGCTGGTGAATTGGCTCCGATCCATGGACGCGGCCCTATCCGCCAAGTGTGGGGACCTGCCAAATAGTTGAGCAGGCGAGTACTCCGGGCATGCTGGCTGCTGCAACTCCCAGGTCGATCCCCAACTGGACGCGACTCATCTCTAAGTCACCCGGCGCCTTGAGCAGACGCCGCGGGCTTCTCTGCCTGGTCGTGGCTCAACATTTCCAGTTGGGTTTCGAAGAAGTCCTCAGCAAGTTGTTCAGGCGTTCCCCCTGTTGTCAATCCGCTGAGGCGGATCGTCGTGTCGCACGCTTTGCGGCATCTTTCTTCAAAGATAGAGATGTCTCTAAGAAGTTTCCCGCGAGCTGTATCACGCTTCTCCGTGGGCCACGTCGTCATCCATCGCCTATTGGTAGCGGCGGAAACGCGCAAGCTTTTGTACGCGTTGAGACACATTGCCAGGTCAAATCCGTCGCGTACCTCGAACTCATCGATGTGATCCATCGCGGCCTCAACGGCGCTGCAACGAGCAGATTCGATGTGTTCGTACATCTCTTCTAGGGTGAATCGCACGTCAGCGAGCATCTTCTGCCAGGCGATGGCGCGAACCAACAGCTCCCAGATTTCAGGATTGACGATTGCGGAATGCAACTTGGCGCGCCGGCGCCGCTCTCGCATTGCTGCAGCTGCCTCTTCGTTACGTAGCTGGCGCTCCGATTCAATCGCCTGCTTGGCAGTTCGCATGCCGATCACAATAGCTATGAGCGTCGCGACAGCAGCCACGGTGCCCACCAACACCTGGGCCCATTCCGCTCCTTTGCCGAACCAAAAGGAATGCTGGTGCCCGATCAGGTAATTGGTTGTGATGGCACCGAAGACGAGACCAACGATCAACGCCACAGCGATTGCCATCGAGCTTTTGGCGAAGACCATTTTCGCGCCGCCCAAAAAACGGAGGTGCTCCATGCGTGAAATCCCCTTTCTGATGGGAAGCGAGATCAAAAACCGGGGTCAGAGTGCACTTTTTCGCGAATCTAAAACATGGCTTTGAACTAAGCCATGAGATGTATTGACGGAAGATCGTCTGGCCTTAATGACTTCAATTAATCCAGCGAACCTCGTACCGCTCCAGCTCAACTTCACTAAGCGGCTCCCAACAATCGCTCGCTAGTTCAAAGAACGCGTCGGATGCCTCCATCGCGAAGGTCGTGCCCTTCTCCCTATTCCATTGCCGCACCCGCTCTCTTCGCACATCGCGCGGCGCATCGAGCAGATAGATGCTCAGCTCATAGGCGGCACTCTCAACCAACGAATAAAGCCGATTGCGACTAGCAACCTCGACCGGCCCGAGTTCGAGCACAACGTCGCGTCCTGCGCCAAGTATGTCCAATGCAGTCGCCCACATCTGGGCCAGGCACCGCTCTTTCCTTTCTGCGTACCAGCGCATCAGACCTTCGACAGGACGATCCGGGCTATATAGCCTCACAAACCACGCATCGAGTATCAGGCTAGGCGCAGCAAGCTCCTTGCTGAGCTTCGCAACAAAGGTGGATCTGCCCGCACCTACTGGGCCTTCGACCAGGTAGATCTTTGCCATGACGGATGCACTCCTTGGGTTCGACGTCTGAAACGCGCGCACAAAAAAACCGCCGATTGGCGGTTTCTCTGTTCTTTTCCAATACCGACGCATCTGCATCGCTATCTTCGATTGGTGCCCAAGGGGGGACTCGAACCCCCACGCCTTACGGCGCTACCACCTCAAGGTAGTGCGTCTACCAATTCCGCCACCTGGGCAGGTGTCTTGCTTAGTTTTTCTTTGCCGGATCCGTCGCGGCCGGTACGTCGCCTGCCGACTTGGCCGGGGCCGTGGCGGCGGGAACGTCGCCCTGGGCCGGCTTGGTGGCCTGCGGGATTTCCGCGTTGGCCGGAGCGGCGGGCTGCGCATTCTGCGTTGCAGCCGGCTTGTTGGCAAGACCGGACATCACACCCAGATCGCTGCCGTTTTCGGACTGCGGCTTGCCGTTGTGGCCCAGGTACATACCCATGCCAAGGCTGAGTGCGAAGAACAGCGCAGCCAACACCGCCGTGGAACGGGTGAGGAAGCTGGCCGAACCGCGTGCACCGAACACGGTTGCGGACGCGCCGCCACCGAAGCCCGAGCCTGCGTCGGCGCCAGCGCCGCGCTGCATCAGGATCAGCACGATCATCGCCGCGGCGATCAGAATGTAGAAGACGCTGAAGATGACGAACATGGTTCTGTTTAAGAGTCCGTAGCGCTTAATGCGCCGCAGCGCAGATTCCCAGGAAATCGGCCGATGCCAGTGAGGCGCCTCCGATCAGTCCACCATCCACGTCTGCTTGCGCGAACAATTCCGCAGCATTCGCCGCTTTGACGCTGCCGCCATAAAGCAGCCGAGTCAGACGGGCAATCATAGCATCTTCTTTTTCCAGTTGGCTACGGATGAACGCATGTACGTGCTGGGCCTGCTCCGGCGTGGCGGAATGGCCCGTGCCAATGGCCCAGAGGGGTTCGTAGGCAATCACGGCGGTATCGAAACTGCCGATGCCATTGAGATCGAGCACGGCCTTGAGCTGGCGCGCCACGACCTCTTCGGTCTCGCCGGCCTGGCGCTGGGCCAGCGTTTCACCCAGGCAGAGAATGGGGGTGAGGCCGCCGGCGCGTGCGGCGGCAAATTTGCGGGCCACCTGGGCGCAGGTTTCGCCGTGGTACTGGCGGCGCTCGGAATGCCCCACGATGGTCCATTGCGCGCCGATGTCAGCGAGCATGGCGGCGGACACTTCACCGGTATACGCGCCCTGCCCCTCGTGCTCGCTCACGTCCTGGCCGCCAAAACCCAGGCCGGAACCGGCATGCTGGCTCGCCAGCTCGCCGAGGTACGGGAACGGCGGCATCACCACCACGTCGATGGCGGTCGGCAAGGCGGCAACGATGTCGCTGACCAGAGCTGTCGCCATGCTGCGGCTACCATGCATCTTCCAGTTGCCGGCGACGAGTTTCTTGCGCATGCGCGTGTTCCATCTGCGTATAAACAGCGAAGCTTACCGATCGACCATGCCACTGGCAACGCAGTGAAGACAAACCATTGCCGTTGTGGAAAAAATCGGAAGGACCACAAGGAGACCACTTTTATGCCACCAGCCCGCCCACTCAGCCTGGTTACCGGCGCCTCCGCCGGCATCGGCGCCGCCTTCGCGCGTGAACTTGCGGCCCGCGGCCACGATCTGGTGCTCACCGCCCGGCGCGTCGAGCGGCTTGAGGCGCTGGCGCAATCGTTACGCGACCAGCATAAGGCCAGTGTGACGGTACTTCCGGCCGATCTGGCCGACCCGGCCGCGGTGCCTCAACTGTGCGAGGCACTGGAAGCACGTGGACTTAGGGTGGACTGGCTGATCAACAATGCCGGCTATGGCGTGCCCGGTACGTTCGAGGCGGTGGATTGGCCGGTGCACGAGGCCTTTATCCGCGTCCTGATGACCGCTCCGGCCGAACTGGCCTGGCGCCTGCTGCCTGGAATGCGCGAGCGCGGCTACGGGCGCATCGTCAATGTGGCGTCGCTGGCAGGGCATGTGCCGGGTTCGGCGGGCCATACGCTGTATGCGGCGAGCAAGGCCTACCTGATCAAGTTCTCGCAATCGTTAGCGCTCGAAAACCGCCATCTCGGCGTGAACGTATGTGCGCTCTGCCCGGGCTTCACCTGGTCGGAATTCCATGACGTCACCGGCTCGCGCGAGCTGATGAACAAGCTGCCGGGCTTCATGTGGCAGACCGCGGAAGACGTGGTGCGCGAAGGCTATGAGGCGGTGGAGCGCGGCGACATCATGCATGTCACTGGCGGCGTGAACCGCTTCATCAAGGCGATGATGAAGCTGTTGCCGGATCGTTTGACGCTGTGGCTGTCGGCGCGCGAATCGAAGCGCTACCGGGTGCTTGAAGAAGCTTGATGACTGGAGTGCTGCGGCGTGCAATGCAGGGTGTCGCCCACTACGTAGCTGTCGCCCTTGAGCACTTCCCAGTCGATGCGTAGGCCCTGATTTGCTTCATGCGCGTAGATGAAGCGCTGCGCTGGTTTCACTTCCGGAGCGGAGGTCCAGATGAGGCGACCGTCTTTCCAGCCGTCCGAAGAGAACACGCGGGCGCCGCCGAAGTTGTCGAGGATGGCGGCGTTGTAGCGGGTGTTCTTTGCGTCATAGCCCCAGGCTTCCAGTGCGTGGTACATCGCCGGGGGTGAGGTGTCGTCGTGGTGTTTGACGAGTGCCTTGCCGTTTAGGTCGAACTCGAAGCGCAAGGTGGAGTCGATGGTCTTGCCCGAGGCGGGGAAGATGCCGCGGCAGGTCCACTCGCCGGTTAGGGCGGCGAAGTCGTGGAAGGCTTCGTCAGGGGCGGCCACGGCATGGCTGCTTGCCAGAGCGATGATGGGCAGGAGCACCAGGGAACGCATGGACGAATCTCCGCGGGCGAAGCGCTGAGACTAGTCCTGCGCCGTTGCGGGGGAATCGACCGGAAGTCATGGAGGGTGGGCTCAAAACCGGCCCGGCTGATTTTTTGTGGGAGCGCACTTGTGCGCGACAACCTGACGGAGCGGTGCGCTCGGGCGCCCGCGTCGCGCACAAGTGCGCTCCCACAGAAAGGCTGGTTGGTTGGCGCGTTGGGATATCGAAGAGAAGCGTTGCCGCGAACACCCGGCCCTCTCCCCGAAGGAGAGGGAGAAGTGGAGTGCACCGCGTTGACGATCTACTGTGGGAGCGCACCCTGTGCGCGACAAACCTACGGAGCGGTACACCGACGCGTGGCTGTCGCGCACAGGGTGGGCTCCCACAGGAAAACCGGTTGGTTGGCGCGTGGGGATTCGAATAGAAACGTTCCCGCGAGCACCCGCCCCTCACCACCGTAAAGGTGGCAATGCCCCGGCCCTCTCCCCGGAAGGGAGAGGGAGAAGTGCGGCGTTAGATCAGCTTGATCTCGCGCAGGCGCTCCAGCAAATACTCATGCGAGGTAATGCTGGTGTTGTAGCGGCTCGGATTTTCTGCAGTGATCGTCTGCGGCAGCGGATCAAGCACCACATCCGGATTCGGATGCAGGAAGTACGGCACCGAATAACGCGGCTTGCGCGCATTGTCGTTCTGCGGATTCACCACGCGGTGCGAGGTCGACGGATACACGTGGTTGGTCAGGCGCTGCAGCATGTCGCCGATGTTCACCACGATGGCGTCGCCTTCGGTGGTGATCGGCAGCCACTCGCCTTCGCGCGTGAGCACTTCCAGGCCTTCCGCGCTGGCGCCGACCAGCAGCGTGATGAAGTTGATGTCCTCGTGCGCGCCGGCGCGCACGTTCGGGATGTTTTCTTCGGTGATCGGCGGATAGTGGATCGGGCGCAGGATGGAGTTGCCCTGGTCGATCTTGTCGTCGAAGAAGTGCTCCGGTAGCTCGATGTGCAAGGCCAATGCGCGCAGCACGCGCGAACCGAGCTGGTCGAGCGCCTCGAACAGGCCGTAGCCGTTCTGCTTGAAATCGCTGATTTCGGCCGGCCAGATGTTGGGCGGCATTACGTCGGCGAATTTCGAATCGCGCGGGATCTCGCGGCCGACGTGCCAGAATTCCTTGAGGTCGGCGAATTTGCTGTCCTTGGCCGTTTCCACCTTGTACGGCGTATAACCGCGCGCACCGCCGCTGCCGGCGATGTGGTACTTCATCTTGGTTTCTTTCGGCAGCGCGAAGAACTGCTGGAACGAATCGTAGGCGCCGTCGATCAGTTCGCGCGGAATGCCGTGGCCGCTGATGCAGCAGAAGCCGTATTCACGGTAGGCGTTGCCCAGCTCGGCCACGAATGCGGCACGGTCGGAGTCGTAACGACGGATGTCGAGAGTCGGAACTTTCTTCATGATCTGTCCACAGGTTGTGCGTGCGGTCCACTTGTCAGTCCGCCACCGCAGGGGCGGGGCACGTCGGGCCAATCCTTGGCGACCTGGGTAACGCTTTACAGGCTCACGAACGTTCTGCGGCGGATTTTACGACACCTGCGAGCTGTTCGGCCAACTGGCGCACTTCGCCCTCGTCGGCGGCCTCGATGGTCACGCGGACCAGCGGCTCGGTGCCCGAGGCGCGCAGCACCACGCGGCCGCGGCCGGCCAGGGTCTGCTCGGTTTCGGCCAGCGCGGCGCGCACTGCCTCGCTGCCCAGGGCCTCGCGGGCGCCGTCAGCACGCACGTTGATCATGATCTGGGGCATCTTGTGCAGCCCCTGGCGGGCTTCGGCCAGGTCGGCGCCGGCCAGGGCCTCGAGCACGGCCAGCGCGGAGACGATGCCGTCGCCGGTGGTGGCGCGGTCCAGGCACAGGATGTGGCCGGAGGTCTCGCCGCCGAGGTTGCCGCCGTGCTCCTTGAGTTGCTGCAGCACGTAGCGGTCGCCCACGTTGGCACGGATCAGCTTCACGTCGAGCTTGGCCAGCGCCAGTTGCAGGCCGTAGTTGCTCATCAGCGTGCCGACCACCGGACCGAGCAGCAGGCCCTGCGCGTGCCAGGCATTGGCCAGCACATAGAGGATGTCGTCGCCATCGGCCAGCTTGCCGTGGCGGTCGACCAGCTGCAGACGGTCGCCATCGCCATCGAAGGCAATGCCGATGTCCGCGCCCTGCTCGATCACCGCGCGCTGCAGTGACTGCGGGTGGGTGGAGCCGACGTCGCGATTGATGTTGAAACCGTCAGGCTTGTCGCCAAGGGTGATAACCACTGCGCCCAGTTCGCTGAACACTTTCGGCGCCACCTGGTAGGTCGCACCGTTCGCGCAGTCCAGCACGATCTTGATGCCGCGCAGGTTGAAATCTTCCGACACCGTGGACTTGCAGAACTCGGCGTAGCGCGTCACCGCATCGGCGATGCGAATGGCCTTGCCCAACTGCTCGGACGGCACCGTGGCGAAGTCCAGCTCGAGCTCTTCCTCGATCGCCAGCTCCACTTCGTCGGAAAGTTTTTCGCCGTTGGCGGAGAAGAACTTGATGCCGTTGTCGTGATGCGGGTTGTGCGAGGCACTGATGACGATGCCCGCGTCGGCCCGCAGCGAACGCGTGAGGAAGGCGACGCCTGGCGTGGGCATCGGGCCCAGCAACGACACATCGGCGCCCGCCGCGACCAGGCCGGCCTCGAGCGCGGATTCGAACATGTAACCGGACACGCGCGTGTCCTTGCCGATCACCACTTTCGGTCGCGGCCGGCCATGGCGCGCCAGCACCACGCCCACCGCGCGCCCCAGGCGCAGCATGAAGTCCGCGCTGATCGGCCACTGGCCCACGAGACCGCGAATACCGTCGGTGCCGAAATACTTCCGTTGCGTCATGGTGCTGCTCCTACCGGGTCGGCGCATGGCTGCGCCTGACGTCCTGGTCTGTCTGGTTTATTCGTCGTCCGGCCAACGCGGCGCGGAGGGTTTGTCGTCGCGACGCGCGGGCGTGTCGCCGGCCTGAACGGCCTGCCATACCGCGAGCGCGTCCAGCGTGGCCGCCACATCATGCACGCGTACCATGCGTGCGCCACGCTGCACCGCGATGACGGCGGCAGCGAGGGAGCCGGCCACGCGCTCGGCAGGTACTTGCCGGCCGGTCATGGCGCCAATCATCGATTTGCGCGACAGGCCCACGTACACGCCGCTGCCCAGGCTGGCGAAACGCTCCAGCGCGCGCAGCAGCGCAAGGTTGTGTTCGAGGTTCTTGCCGAAGCCGAAGCCCGGGTCGACCATCACCTTGCGGCGGTCGATGCCGGCCAGTTCGCAGGCGAACAAGCGGTCGGTGAGGAAGCGATGCACCTCGCCCACGACATCGTCGTACTGCGGATCGTCCTGCATGCTGCGCGGCTCGCCCAGCATATGCATCAGGCAAACCGGCACGCCGAGTTCGGCCACCGCATCCATGGCGCCGTCGCGGCGCAGCGCGTAGACGTCGTTGATCATGCCCGCGCCCGCGGCCACCGCGGCGCGCATCACTTCGGGCTTGGAGGTATCGATGGCGAGCGGCACGCTGGTGCGCACCGCCAGTTGTTCGATCACCGGTACGACGCGGCGCAGTTCTTCTTCCACCGGCACATCGTCGGAACCGGGGCGCGTGGACTCGCCGCCGATATCGAGCATGTCGGCGCCCTCTTCCACCATGCGCAAGGCGTGCGCCACGGCGTCATCCACCGAGGCGTAGCTGCCGCCGTCAGAGAACGAATCGGGGGTGACGTTGAGGATGCCCACCACGCGCGGGCGGTCCAGCTTCAGCGGCCGGCCGTTGCAGTCGAGCACGGGAGCGAACAGATCGAGGGACATGAGGACTCCCGGAGATGACGTCAGGACGCGCCGCCCAGCGGTCCCATGAACTGGCGGTAGTAGCGCAGCTCATCGACGGAATCGCGGATGTCCGACAGCGCCGTGTGCGCCGATTCCTTGGCGAAGCCCTTGCCGATCGCGGGTGCCCAGCGACGGGCCAGCTCCTTGAGGGTCGACACGTCGAGATTGCGATAATGGAAAAAGCGCTCAAGGCGCGGCATCTGGCGATGCAGGAAGCGGCGGTCCTGGCAGATGGAGTTGCCGCACATCGGCGACTTGCCGGGCACTACCCACAGCTTCAGGAAGTCGAGCGTGGCCTGCTCGGCGGCAAGATGATCGTCGGCCGAGGCGACCACCTGGTCCCACAGACCCGAGCGGCGATGCTGGTTGCGATTCCACGCATCCATGCTTTCCAGCCGCTCCAGCGCATGCCGGATCGCGAACACCGGGCCCTCGGCGAGAATGCGAAGGTCCTTGTCGGTGACGATGGTGGCGATCTCGAGGATAGAGTCGTTGTCCGTATCGAGCCCGGTCATCTCCAGGTCGATCCAGATCAGATTGTCTTCGTTCGCTTGGCTCATGCGCCCTCCTGGACGCGGAGTCTAACAGCAGGTTGCCGGCCGCCACCCTGATTTTCGGCATAGCGCTTACGCCGAACCCCCGCCGGGGGAGCGTGGAGCACGCATGAAGGCCGTGCGATGATCGCTGCATGCAGACCTTCTTCTGGCACGACTACGAGACCTTCGGCGCCGATCCCTGGCGCGACCGGCCGGTCCAGTTCGCGGGCATCCGCACGACGATGGAGCTGGAAATCGTGGGCGCGCCGGTGATGTTCTTCGGCAAGCCCCCGCGCGAGATGCCGCCGCACCCCGATGCCTGCATGATCACCGGCATCACGCCCCAGCAGGCCGAGCGCGAGGGTTGCCCGGAGGCGGATTTCGCCGCCCGCGTGCACGAGCAGCTGGCACAGCCGGGCACCTGCGGCGTGGGCTACAACTCGCTGCGCTTCGACGACGAGATCGGCCGCCAGCTGTTCTACCGCAACATGTTCGAGCCCTATGGCCGCGAATGGGAGAACGGCAACTCACGCTGGGACCTGATCGACCTGGTGCGCATGTGCCAGGCGCTGCGGCCCGAGGGCATCGAGTGGCCCCTGCGCGAGGATGGCTCGCCCAGCTTCAAGCTCGAGCATCTGGCCACCGCCAACCACCTGCGGCAGGAGCGCGCACATGACGCGTTGTCGGACGTGTATGCGCTGATCGATCTGGCCCGGCTCATCCGGGTGCGCCAACCGCGACTGTGGGATTGGTACTTCCAGCTGCGCCGCAAGCAACGCGTGTTCGAGATGCTCGATGTGGTGGCGATGACGCCGGTGGTGCACGTGTCGTCGCGCTATCCGTCCAGCCGCCACTGCCTTGCCGTGGTCGCACCGTTGGCGGCGCACCCGAGCCGCCCCGGCGAAATCATCGTCTACGACTTGAGCCACGATCCCTCGGAGCTGCTTGCCCTGGATGAAGGCGAGATCGCCGACCGCGTGTTCACCGCACGCGCCGACCTGCCCGAAGGCGTCGAGCGGATTCCGCTGCGCACCGTGCGCGCCAATCGCGCGCCGGCGCTGGCGCCGCTGTCGACGCTTAAGGGCGTGGATCTTGGCCGCCTGCAGATCGACCTGGATCGGGTGCAGGCACATCGCGACATGCTCGCCTCCGCCGATGGGCTGGCCGCGAAGCTGCGCCGTGTGTTCCAGCGCGCCGCCGATCTGCCCCCGCCGCTCGACCCCGAGCTGGCCTTGTACAGCGGCTTTCTTCCCGATGCCGACAAGCGCCTGCTCAGCGAGATCCGCGGCACGCCGCCGGACCAGCTGGCGCAGCGTGAATTCCCGTTCCGCGATCCGCGCTACCCGGAACTGCTGTTCCGCTACCGTGCCCGCAACTGGCCCGAAACGCTGAGCCTGGACGAGCAGGCGCGCTGGCAGACGTTCTGCCGTGAGCGCCTGACCCAGCCCACGCCTTTGACCAACCTTACCCTGGACGACTATTTCGCGCGCATTGCTGCATTGCGTGCCGACGATACGCGCCAGGACAAACTCGACCTCCTCGATCAACTGCAAGCCTGGGGCGAGATGCTCGCCGCCGAGTTTGTGCCCATCAGCGCCTGACCACAGACACCATGGCCACCACCTATTTTTCGCCTGCCACGTTCCGCTTTCTTCGTTCGCTGGAAAAGAACAACAACCGTGAATGGTTTCATGCGCACAAGGACCAGTACGAAACGCATGTGCGTGAGCCGTTTCTTGCCTTGATCGGCGATCTGCAGGCGCCTTTGAACAAGATCAGCAAGCACTACCGCGCCGATACGCGCAAGAACGGCGGTTCGCTGTTCCGCATCTTTCGCGACACACGGTTTTCCAACAACAAGCTGCCGTACAAGTCATGGCAGGGTGCGCGGTTCTTCCATGAGCGGCGCCATGAGATTCCAGCGCCCTCGTTCTATGTGCAGATCCAGCCGGGCGATTGCTTTGCCGGTGGCGGCATGTGGCACCCGGAGCCGGAGGCCCTAAAGCATATTCGTGGCTTTCTCGCGGATAACCCAGAGGCCTGGAAGAAAGCCACTCGCAGCAAAGCCTTCCGCGATCACTTCGAGTTCTGGGGCGAATCGTTGACCCGGCCGCCGCGTGGGTTCGATCCAGCGCATGAGTTGATCGATGACATCAAGCGCAAGGATTTTGCCTGCGGCGAGGGGTTTGACGAGAAGTTTGCGTGCTCGGCGGAGTTGTTGCCGTGGCTGGTGGACACGTACAAGCGAGTGGCGCCGATGATTGATTACCTGTGTGCGGCGCAGGAGTTGGAGTTTTGAGGTGATCAGCCAAACGGGGGCTTTCTAGCCTGTCATCCCGGCGCATGCCGGGATCCCGTAGCGGCACGAATCGGTTTTCGCCTCTAGTGCCGGGCTTCTGACTTGACGCGACAATCGCGCGCCGGGTCACTGGATCCCGGCCTGCGCCGGGATGACGAGCTAGGTAGGCAAGCCTCAGCCCACTTCATCCACCAACTTCAATCCTGGCCTCTGCTTCGCCAACTTGCGCAGCAACGCGGCAAAGTTCTGCAGGTCTTCATGCCATGGCGTCGCTTCGCGCCAATACAGCGCAATCTCGCGACCTGGCGCCTGCCCCTTGAGCTTGGCAAGCACCACATTGGGCATCGAGGCCAGTCGCTCATGCGCGAGCGCGGGCACCAGCGCATAGCCACCGCGCAGTTCCACCAGTGCGGCGAGACTTTCCAGACTCACATCCTGCACGTGACCACCGCCAAGCACATCTTCGCAATGGCTTTCGGTCATCAGCGTGGCGTCGCCGGGGTCCAGTTGCTCCAGCCCCACGCTGCGCTTGCCGGCCAGCGCATGGTCGGCGCGGAACATCACTTCCCAGGGCTCGAAGAACAGCGGACGCATGGCCGCGCCACTGACCGGCGGCACGCGCGGCGCGAGCACGGCATCGAGTTCGCCTTCGTTCAAGCGGCGCAGCAGGCCGCGCGGCTTGCCTTCGGAAAGGCTCAGGCGCGTGCCGGGAAAGTGCTGGGGAAACGGATCAATCAAGTGCGGCAACAAGTATGGACCGAGCGAGGCCGGAACACCGAGTCGCAGCTCGCCGCCAAACGCGACTTCGCCCGCGCGTGCCACTTGCTGGAGATGCTCGGCCGCGGCAAGTACCGCATCGATCTGCTCCAGCAGGCGCTGCCCGCCCGCCGTGGGCACGATGCGGCGACCGCCACGCTCGAACAGCGGCGCACCCAGCGCCTGCTCCACTTTCTGCACCTGATGCGACAGGCCCGAAGGGCTGATGTGCATCGCGCGTGCGGCGCTGTTGAAGCTGCCATGGCGGCGCACGGCTTGCACCAGCATCAGGTCGCGGAGTGAGACTACCGATAGGTGAGAGCTGATCATCCGCGGGGGCTGTCCTGGCCTTTGACGGGTGGAAGCATAAACGACGGTGGGTTAAACGTAGCCCTCCACGTTACCTCGCCCGCTTTTGCTCGTCATTCCGGCGCAGGCCGGAATCCAGTAGCGTCGGTCGCGGGTTTTCGCGCGAAGACTGCCTTTCCAGGCGACGCGACAACCGATCACTGACGTCACTGGATTCCGGCCTGCGCCGGAATGACACGCAAAAAGAAAGGGCGGCTTGCGCCGCCCTTCCCCTGCCATCTTGCGATGACTCACCGCTCTCAGGCAGTAACCGTATCGGCCACGTCCTGGTAATCGGCGATCTGATTGAAGTTCATGTACTTGTAGATCTTCTCGCCGTTGGCATCAAGCACGCCCACGTCCGTCATGTACTCGGCCTTGGTCGGGATGCGGCCCAGGCGCGAGCAGATCGCCGCGAGTTCGGCCGAGCCCAGGTAGACATTGGAGTTCTTGCCCAGGCGGTTGGGGAAGTTGCGGGTGGAGGTGGAGAACACCGTGGCGCCCTCGCGCACCTGCGCCTGGTTGCCCATGCACAGCGAGCAACCCGGCATTTCCATGCGGGCGCCGGCGGTGCCGAGCACGCCGTAGTGGCCTTCCTCGGTCAGCTGCTGCTGGTCCATCTTGGTCGGCGGGGCGACCCACAGCTTGGTCGGGATATCGCGCTTGCCTTCCAGCAACTTCGACGCCGCACGGAAGTGGCCGATGTTGGTCATGCAGGAACCGATGAACACTTCATCGATGGTCGCGCCGGCCACGTCGCTGAGCGTCTTCACGTCGTCCGGGTCGTTCGGGCAGGCCACGATGGGCTCGTGCACGTCGGCCAGGTCGATCTCGATGACGGCGGCGTATTCGGCGTCGGCATCGCGCTCCAGCAGCTGCGGGTTGGCGAGCCAGGCTTCCATCGCCTTGATGCGGCGCTGCAAGCTGCGCGGATCCTTGTAGCCCTGCGCGATCATGTACTTCAGCAGCGTGATGTTGCTGTTGATGTATTCGATGATCGGCGCCTTGTCCAGGTGCACCGTGCAACCGGCGGCCGAGCGCTCGGCGGACGCATCGGACAGTTCGAACGCCTGCTCCACCTTGAGGTTCGGCAGACCTTCGATTTCCAGGATGCGGCCGGAGAAGATGTTCTTCTTGCCCTGCTTGGCGACGGTGAGCAGGCCGCTCTTGATCGCGTACAGCGGGATCGCGTTGACCAGGTCACGCAGGGTGACGCCCGGCTGCAGTTCGCCCTTGAAGCGCACCAGCACGGATTCGGGCATATCCAGCGGCATCACACCCGTGGCGGCAGCGAAGGCCACCAGACCGGAGCCGGCCGGGAACGAAATGCCGATCGGGAAACGCGTGTGGCTGTCGCCGCCGGTGCCGACCGTGTCGGGCAGCAGCATGCGGTTGAGCCAGGAGTGGATCACGCCATCGCCCGGACGCAGCGAGATGCCGCCACGCGTGCTGATGAATTCCGGCAGCGTGTGGTGGGTCTTCACGTCCACCGGCTTCGGATAGGCAGCGGTGTGGCAGAACGACTGCATCACGAGGTCAGCCGAGAAACCCAGGCAAGCCAGGTCCTTCAGCTCGTCGCGGGTCATCGGGCCGGTGGTGTCCTGCGAACCCACCGAGGTCATCTTCGGCTCGCAATAGGTACCCGGGCGCACGCCCTGGCCTTCCGGCAGGCCGACGGCGCGGCCGACCATCTTCTGCGCCAGCGTAAAGCCCTTGCCCGTGTCGACCGGCTGCTGCGGCAGGCGGAACAAGGTGGACACCGGCAGGCCCAGCGCTTCACGCGCCTTGGCGGTGAGGCCGCGGCCCACGATCAGCGGAATGCGGCCACCGGCGCGCACTTCGTCGAACAGCACGTCGGACTTGACCTGGAACTCGGCGATCACTTCGCCGTTCTTCAGCGCCTTGCCTTCGTACGGACGCAGCTCGACCACGTCGCCCATGTTCATGCTGGAGACGTCGAGTTCGATCGGCAGCGCGCCGGCATCTTCCATGGTGTTGTAGAAGATCGGGGCGATCTTGCTGCCCAGGCACACGCCGCCGAAGCGCTTGTTCGGGATGAAGGGGATGTCTTCGCCGGTGAACCAGAGCACCGAGTTGGTGGCGGACTTGCGGCTGGAGCCGGTGCCGACCACGTCGCCGACATAAGCAACGAGGTGACCCTTTTCCTTCAGCGATTCGACGAAGGCGATCGGGCCGCGCTTGCCGTCTTCTTCCGGCTGGAACGGCGCGCCGTCGCGCTTGTTCTTCAGCATGGCGAGCGCATGCAGCGGGATGTCCGGACGCGTGGTGGCGTCGGGTGCCGGCGACAGGTCGTCGGTATTGGTTTCGCCCGGCACCTTGAACACGGTGATGGTCAGGCTTTCCGGCACTTCGGGCTTGCTGGTGAACCACTCGGCGTCGGCCCAGCTCTGCAGCACGGCCTTGGCGTTGGCGTTGCCCTTGTCGGCCTTGTCCTTGACGTCGTGGAAGGCGTCGAACATCAGCAGCGTGTGCTTGAGCGCGTTGGCGGCGACGGTGCCGATCTGCGCGTCGTCGAGCAGCTCGATCAGCGGATGGATGTTGTAGCCGCCCAACATGGTGCCCAGCAGCTCGGTGGCCTTCTCGCGCGAAATCAGCGCGCACTTTTCGGTACCGAATGCCACGGCCGCCAGGTACGAGGCCTTGACCTTGGCCGCATCGTCCACGCCGGCCGGCACGCGGTTGCTGATCAGGTCGACGAGGAACGCCTCTTCGCCAGCGGGCGGGTTCTTCAGCAGCTCGATCAGCTCGGCGGTCTGCTGGGCCGACAGCGGCAGCGGCGGGATACCCAGCGCGGCGCGCTCGGCAACATGTTGGCGGTAGGCGTTAAGCATGGGGTCTCGTCCGGTGTCTGAGGCGGCATTTCAGCCCGCTATTTTGCCAGCCGGGACCCAAGCGCCGCAACGCAAGACATTGCTTCCGCCTGCGTTCGAAATCTTGCATGGCGAATGTGCGGCAATCGCCGATGGGGTCTCTTGCGCGTTTGGGCTTTTGTCCCAAACTGAATGGGAGTGCCAAACGGAGAGGATGGATCCAGCCTTGCGTGACTCCCCTATTCGTCATCCCGGCGCAGGCCGGTATCCAGTGACCCGGTGTGGGGTCTTCGCGACAACCATGCGTGGTCGCTACTGGATCCCGGCCTGCGCCGGGATGACGAGCAGCAAGGTGGCCTTTGCAATTCCCCTCACGTTCCCTGCCCTAGGATCCCCAAGCTACGCGTTCGCGCGTTCGCCAGACTCACGCAACAGGAGTTAGCCCATGCTGGATTCATTCGCCACCCGCGACACCCTCACTGTCAACGGCAGCCAGTACAACTTCGCCAGCCTCGCCAAGCTAGGCCAGCGCTTTGACCTCAAGACCCTGCCCTATTCGCTGAAAATCCTCCTGGAAAACCTGTTGCGTCACGAGGACGGCGTCAATGTGACTTCGAAGGAAATCGAGGCCATCGCCAACTGGGACGCCAAGGCCGAACCTGATACCGAAATCGCCTTCATGCCCGCCCGCGTGGTGCTGCAGGATTTTACGGGCGTGCCCTGCGTGGTCGACCTGGCCGCGATGCGCGACGCCGTGGTGAAGCTCGGCGGCGATGCCAAGCAGATCAATCCGCTGGCGCCGGCCGAACTGGTGATCGACCACTCCGTGCAGGTGGACGTCTACGGTTCGGAATCCGCGCTGGAGAAGAACGTCGAGATCGAATTCCATCGCAACCAGGAGCGCTACGCCTTCCTGCGTTGGGGCCAGAAGGCGTTCGATAACTTCAAAGTCGTGCCGCCGCGTACCGGCATCGTGCATCAGGTGAACCTGGAGCATCTGGCACGCGTGGTGTTCACCGCCGACAAGGACGGTCAGCCCTGGGCGTACCCCGACACCGTGTTCGGCACCGACTCGCACACCACCATGATCAATGGCATCGGCGTGCTGGGCTGGGGCGTGGGCGGTATCGAGGCGGAGGCCGCGATGCTGGGCCAGCCGTCGTCCATGCTGATTCCTCAGGTGGTCGGCTTCAAGTTGACGGGCAAGCTTTCCGAGGGCGTCACCGCCACCGACCTCGTGCTCACCGTGACGCAGATGCTGCGCAAGCTCGGCGTGGTGGGCAAGTTCGTGGAATTCTTCGGCAGCGGCCTCAAGCATCTTGCACTGGCCGACCGCGCCACCATCGGCAACATGGCACCGGAATACGGCGCCACCTGCGGCATCTTCCCGATCGACCAGGAAGCGCTGAATTATTTGCACCTGTCCGGCCGCAGCGACGAGCAGATCAAACTGGTTGAAGCCTATGCCAAGGCGCAGGGCCTGTGGCACGACGAGAACGCCATCGAGCCGCGCTTCACCACCACGCTGGAACTCAACCTCGCCGACGTGAAGCCGTCGCTCGCCGGCCCCAAGCGTCCGCAGGATCGCGTGCTGCTCGAAGGCGTGCAGAAGAGTTTCCAGGATGCCGTGGGTCCGCTCACCGCCTCCCGCAGGCCGCGCACCGAGGAAACCTCGGCGTTCATCGCGGAAGGCGGCTCGGCGGCGATCGGCAATCCGGCCAACGACCTCACCAATGGCGGCGTGCGCGTCACTAAGGATGGCGAGTCGTTCAAGCTGGACGATGGCGCCGTGGTGATCGCCGCAATCACCTCGTGCACCAACACCTCCAACCCGAGCGTGATGCTCGGCGCCGGCCTGCTGGCGAAGAAAGCCGCCGCCAAGGGCCTGAAGGCCCAGCCGTGGGTGAAGACCTCGATCGGCCCCGGTTCCAAGGTGGTCACCGATTACCTGGAAAAAACCGGCCTGTTGAAGGAGCTGGAAAAAATCGGCTTCTACATCGTGGGCTATGGCTGCACCACCTGCATCGGCAATTCCGGCCCACTGCCCGCGGAAATCAGCCAGGGCATTGCCGAGGGCGATCTGGCCGTGGCCTCGGTGCTGTCGGGCAACCGCAACTTCGAAGGCCGCGTGCATCCGGAAGTGAAGATGAACTACCTGGCCTCGCCGCCGCTGGTCGTCGCCTATGCGTTGGCCGGCACGCTCGACATCGACCTCACCACGCAGCCGCTGGGCACGGGCAGCGACGGCAAGCCGGTGTTCCTCAAGGACATCTGGCCGAGCAACCAGGAGATCTCGGACCTGGTGGGCAGCGCGCTCAATCCCGAGATGTTCGAGAAGAGCTACGCCGATGTGTTCAAGGGCGACACGCGCTGGAACCACATCGCTTCGCCCGATGGCGATGTCTATCGCTGGGATGACTCCACCTACATCAAGAACCCGCCGTACTTCGAAGGCATGAGCAAGGAGCCGGGCTCGATCGAAGATGTGCACGGCGCACGCGTGCTCGGCCTGTTCGGCGACTCCATCACCACCGACCACATCTCGCCGGCCGGTTCGATCAAGAAGGACAGCCCGGCGGGCCGCTTCCTGATTTCCAAGGGCGTGGAGCCGAAGGACTTCAACTCCTACGGTTCGCGTCGCGGCAACGACGACGTGATGGTGCGCGGCACCTTCGCCAACATCCGCATCAAGAACCTGATGCTGGACGGCGTCGAAGGCGGCTACACGCTGTACGTGCCGAGTGGCGAACAGATGGCCATCTACGATGCGGCGATGAAGTACAAGGCGGACAAGACCCCGCTGGTGGTGCTGGCCGGCAAGGAATACGGCACCGGTTCGTCGCGCGACTGGGCGGCCAAGGGCACGCTGCTGCTGGGCGTGAAGGCCGTGATTGCCGAGAGCTTCGAACGCATCCACCGCTCGAACCTGGTGGGCATGGGCGTGTTGCCGCTGCAGTTCCAGGATGGCCAGAACGCTCAGTCGCTGGGCCTGACCGGCAAGGAGACGTTCGACATCACCGGCCTCGACGGCGGCGAATCGAAGACGGCCCGCGTCACGGCCAAGGACGAGAACGGCAAGACCAAGGAGTTCACCGTGAAGGTGTTGCTGCTCACGCCGAAGGAACGGGAGTTCTTCCGCCACGGCGGCATTCTGCAGTATGTGTTGCGGCAGCTGGCCGGTAAAAAGGCCGCCTGACCTTGAAGAAAACGCCGCCCAAAAGGCGGCGTTTTTCTTGCGGGCTCAGCCCCACTGTGGGAGCGCACTTGTGCGCGACAAACCTACGGAGCGGAACAGTGGGGCGTGGCAGTCGCGCGCAAGCGCGCTCCCACAGGAGGCCGCGTGTTACCCCTCATTTGTCCACGTCGCCGAATAGCAACGCCACTCGCGCCCCTCCTTCCGCCACGCCGTCTCCACCCGGTACACGCCGATCTGCGCGGGTAGCAGCTTGCCGCCGCTGGTCAGGGTGACGGTGAAGCGGGCCACGTAGCGCTCGCCGCGTGCCTCCACCTCGATCGGTCCGGTCAGGGCGTGGATCGTCTCGCCGCGGAACCTGGCCGCACGCAGCAACCCCACGATCTGCCGGCGTTCCATCTCGCCGTTGTTGCCGCTGAAGTCGTCGCTCAACAACGCGTCCAGCGCTGAGGCATCGGCCTGTTCGGCCGCCTGCTCGGCCGCCTCGACGCCCTGCCGCACCCGACTTTCGTCGGGCGTGCGATGGCAGGCCACCAGGCCGATCGCCAGGAGTGCGCAAAACAGTGGATTTTCCAGTAGTTTTCGTAGCGAAGGCATAGGGGATTCTCGTTGCGGCGCGGCTTGCTGCTATACGCGGGCGTATGCTCCAATGCCTCGACATCATCTTGCCCTACGTCACTGCTGGGCCGATACATACAGGAGCGTTGGATCCAACATGAGCATTGAGCGTCCGTGGCTGGCCCATTACCCGGAAGGCGTTCCCGCAGAGATTGATGTCAACCAGTACGCCTCGGTCGCCGCGGTGGTGGAAGAGGCCTTCGAACGCTTCCGCCAACGGCCGGCGTTCGCGAGCTTCGGCAAGATCCTCAGCTACGGTCAGATCGACGAGATGAGCCGCCAGTTCGCCGGCTATCTCACCGGCGTGCTCAAGCTCAAGCAGGGCGATCGCATCGCGATCATGATGCCCAACGTGCTGCAGTACCCGATCGCCCTGTTCGGCGCGCTGCGCGCGGGCCTGGTGGTGGTCAACACCAATCCGATGTACACCGCGCGCGAGCTCAAGCATCAGCTGGAGGACTCCGGCGCCAAGGCCATCGTGGTGCTCGACAACTTCGCCGCCACGCTGCAGCAGGTGGTGGCCGAAACGCACGTCGAGCACATCGTCACCACCGGCATCGGCGACCTGCTCGGCGCCAAGGGTGCGGTGATCAACTTCGTGCTCAAGCACGTCAAGAAGATGGTGCCGCCGTTCGAGCTGCCGCACGCGGTGCGTTTCACCGATGCGCTCTCCAAGGGCAAGCCGCATCCGCTGCCCAAGGTGCAGCTGGGCCACGACGACATCGCCTTCCTGCAATACACCGGCGGCACCACCGGCGTGGCCAAGGGCGCCATGCTCACCCACGGCAACATGGTCGCCAACATGCTGCAGGCCGGCGCATGGATCGGCAGCAACATGAAGCACGGCGAGGAAGTGGTGATTACGGCGCTGCCGCTGTATCACATCTTCTCGCTGACCGCCAACGGGCTGGTGTTCATGCGCCTGGGCGGCCTGAGCTGGCTGATCACCAATCCGCGCGACATGCCCGGTTTCGTCAAGGAATTGAAGAAGTCCAAGTTCACCGCGCTCACCGGCGTCAACACGCTGTTCAACGGCTTGCTCAATACGCCGGGTTTTGCCGAACTGGATTTCTCTCGCCTGCACCTGTCGCTGGGCGGCGGCATGGCGGTGCAGCGCGCGGTGGCCGAGCGCTGGAAGAAGGTCACGGGTTGCACCCTGGTGGAAGCCTATGGCCTGACGGAAACCTCGCCGGCGGTCTGCATCAATCCGCTGGATCTGAAGGACTACAACTCCTCCATCGGCTTGCCGATTCCTTCCACGGACGTGGCGATCTGGTCCGAGGAAAGCCAACCGCTGCCGATCGGCGAGGTGGGCGAGCTGATGGTGCGCGGTCCGCAGGTGATGAAGGGTTACTGGCAGCGTGCCGACGAAACCGCCAAGGTGCTCGGCGCCGACGGCTGGCTGCACACCGGCGACATCGCCCGCATGGACGACACCGGTTACGTCTACATCGTGGATCGCAAGAAGGACATGATCCTGGTGTCCGGTTTCAACGTGTATCCGAACGAAGTCGAAGACGTGGTGATGCAGCATCCGGGCGTGTCCGAAGTGGCCGCGGTGGGCGTGCCCGACGAGCACTCCGGGGAAGTGGTGAAGCTGTTCGTGGTGCGCAAGGACCCGAACCTCACGGTGGAAGAACTGAAGAAGTTCTGCCATGACAATCTCACGGGCTACAAGCGTCCGAAGCTGATCGAGTTCCGCGATGCGTTGCCCAAGAGCAACGTCGGGAAGATTCTGCGGCGCGAATTGCGGGATGAGAAGAAGCCGGCGGCTTGATTCGTTGTTGCAATGGATATGAAAAAGCCCGCGAAAGCGGGCTTTTTTGTGTGGATCGTGGCGACAACCTTTTACCGGGGCTACTGGATGACCAGCTTCGCTGTTGTAAAGCGCTTCCGGCCTGCGCCGGAATGACGATCAAAAAGCGAAACCCTTCCTACTCGTCATTCCGGGCGCAGGCCGGAATCCAGTAGCGATGCAAACGGTTGTCGCCGTATCGCCGATGCGCTTTTTGAAGCCCCTCAATCCTTCCACATCTCCAGAATATCCGCGTACCCGCCCAGCAAGTTCCACAGTGGCACCTGCTTGTCTTCCGGAATGCGCGTATACGCAAAACCCAGGTGCCGGTCGGAAATGCGCGCCACCTGGGCTTCCAGATGGATGTGCAGGTCGTGGCCGAAGATCATGTCCAGGATCCAGCTCTGGCCCTGTTCGCCATTCCAGCCCAGCGGGCGGCGCAGCAGCACGCCGGTGGCGGAAATATCCTCCAGTTCGGTGGGATGCGACTCGTCGCCCCGGCTCATCAGCACGGTCGTCTCGATGCGCATGCGCGCCGGACGCAGCTGCTCCGGGTCGGAACCGTTTCTGGCATTGTCTTCCGGTCTGCTCATCCTGCTCTTTCTCCCCGCATCAGACGCCTGCGCGCCGACGGCTTCATCCTGAAGAACGCATCCTCATCGTTCGATGTGGAGCGTCTCCGTTCAACTTCAATCCTGCTGCCGCGTCTTCAGGACGCCGCCGCGGACCAAACTCCCCGAACCAAACCGCGAATTGATACTGTCCTGCACCTGATCGGTCACTCGACGCTCGGCCGAGCTGTCGAACAGGTCTTGCTGCCGTTCTGCCGCGAATCCCGACAGGCTGACGCCCAATAAGCGCAAGCGCGGTCGTTGTTGCGACTTCCACCAGGCGTTAAGCAAGCCTCGTGCCAGCTCATAAAGGTCGATGGCGGAGGCGCTGGGCGCCCGCAGCTGGGCCTGCCGGGTGTGCGTGACGAAGGGCGGCTCGCGCAGCTTCACGGTGACCGTGCGCCCTTGCAGGCCGCGTTGCCTCGCCCTCGCGGCGATGCGCTCGCAATGACGCAGCAGCCAGGCCTCGGCCAGGGCGAGTTCGGTGATGTCCACGTCGTAGGTGTGCTCTGCGCCGATGGACTGTTCGGCCTGGGCCGGTTCCACCCGGCGGTCGTCCTCACCACGCGCCAGCGCCTGCAACGCGGCCACCTGACGCCCTAGCGCACTCGCCAGACGCGCCGTGTCACTTGCTGCCAATTCGCCCATGGTGCGGATGCCCAGCCGGTGCAAGGCCTGCTCGGTCACCTTGCCCACCGTCCACAAGCGCCCGACCGGCAGCGGCGCCAGCTCCTGCGCCGCCCGCTCAGCCTCGATGCGATGGAAGCCGTTCGGCTTGGACAGCTCGCTCGCCAGCTTCGCCAGCAGCTTGTTCGGGCCCATGCCCACCGAGGCATGCAACTGGGTGCGCTCCCAGATGGCGTCCTTGATGCGCCGCCCGATGGTCTCGATCGAGCCGAGCAGGCGCAGGCTGCCGGTGACGTCGAGGAAGGCCTCGTCCAGCGAGAGCCCTTCGACCAGCGGCGTCACCTCATGGAACACTTCGAACACGCGCTCGGAGACTTCCTCATAGCGCGCGTGATCGGGGCGCAGATACACGCCATCAGGACATAGGCGCCGCGCCTGGGCCGTGGGCATGGCCGAATGGACGCCGAACCGCCGCGCTTCGTAGCTGCAGGTGGAGACCACCCCGCGCGGCCCCAGGCCGCCCACGATCAGCGGCAGGCCGCGCAGCTCGGGACGGTCGCGCTGCTCCACGGACGCGTAGAAGGCGTCCATGTCGACATGGATGATGAAACGTTGGTCGGGCAGCATGTCCCTGTATTTTGCCGGTACGGGCGCATCGGGTGTACTGGACTTGCCCGCTTCCAACGGCTAATCTTGGTCTCGCTTGGGTTATAAGGGTGAGCGCACGATCGGTGAGATCGACCGCTACGGCACCCGTCCCGATGCACTCAGCCTACCGATTGAGAAGCCAGTGACGCAGGTTTCGTCACGTTGTGGCTCGCGTCCCATGTCATGTGGCCCCCACATGTCGGAGACGCTCAAAGGTGGCTCACGGCCAGCCTGATCGAAACGCCAGACGCGCGATTTCATCATGCATGCCCGCGAGGGTGACGCCATGCGCACCGGCTAGGCATCGCGCAAGTGAAGTTTCAAAAAAGGATCGCGCCTGCGGGCCACGGTCTGAGCGGGGACATTCGTCAAGCGAGTGCCGGTGGGATCAACGTTTCCTAACCTGATTGAACGCAGAGCAAGCCGTCTTGAACGGCCCAACGACATGCATTGATGAGCACTGAGCCAGTCGAGCCTCAGGCGGTCGCCGCACCGCAAGACGCGTTTGCGTCGGTACCTCAACAGCAGGAAATGCCGCTGGCCATCGTGCGCGGCGAACCGATGTTGCAGATGCCGCAGGACCTGTACATCCCGCCGGATGCGCTCGAGGTGATCCTCGAGGCCTTCGAAGGGCCGCTCGACCTTTTGCTGTACCTGATCCGCCGGCAAAACCTGGACATTCTCGACATCCCTGTCGCCGAGATCACCCGGCAGTACATGGATTACATCGAGATGATGCGCGATGTGATGCGCCTGGAGCTGGCCGCCGAATACCTGCTGATGGCAGCCATCCTCGCCGAGATCAAATCGCGCCTGCTGTTGCCCCGGCCACCCGCCGAGGAAGGCGTGGAAGAAGATCCCCGCGCCGAGCTGGTCCGCCGCCTGCAGGAGTACGAACGCTTCAAGCGGGCCGCGGAAGATATCGACGCCCTGCCCCGCATGGAGCGGGACATGGCGCCGGCCCACGCGGACGTGGGCGAGCGCAACGTGATCAAGCTGCCGCCGCCGCTCGACCTCAAGGAGATGCTGCTGGCGCTGAAGGACGTGATGCGTCGTGCCGAGTTGTTCGGTCACCACGCGATCAAGCGCGAGGCACTGAGCGTGCGACAGCGCATGGGCGAACTGCTCGGCCGCCTGACCGACCAGACGTTCCAGCGCTTCGAAACGCTGTTCGATGTCACCGAAGGCCGACTGGGCGTGGTGGTCACCTTCCTGGCCATGCTGGAGCTGGCCAAGGAAATGCTGGTGGAGATCGTGCAGGAAGAACCGCTGGCACCGATTTACGTAAGGGCAAGGGCAGGAAGCGCGGAAGAAACCGCCGCCGAACGCTATGCCGATGACGAGCCGGCCACCGCGGCCGAATAAGCCGCGCAGCCCGCCCCATTCACCGCAGCATCCGCATCCGATCCGAGGCCATGCAGATCGAGCAACTCAAACCCATCATCGAGGCGGCTTTGCTGGCATCCACCCAGCCGATGACCGTGCCTCAACTGCTGGAACTGTTCGGCGAAGAGGACGAAGTCGGCCGCGACGAGATCGCCAAGACCCTCGAAGCGCTGGCCGACGACTGCGCCGAGCGCGGCGTCGAACTGCACGAGGTCGCCTCGGGCTTCCGTTACCAGGTGAAGCAGAACGTCCATCCGTGGATCTCGCGCCTGTGGACCGAACGCCCCAGCCGTTACTCGCGCGCCCTGCTGGAAACATTGGCGCTGATCGCCTACCGCCAGCCGATCACCCGTCCCGAGATCGAACAGATCCGTGGCGTGGTGGTGTCCTCCAACATCATCAAGACGATGGAAGAGCGCGAATGGATCCGCGTGGTCGGTTACCGCGACGTACCCGGCAAGCCCGCGCTGTTCGGCACCACCCGCGCCTTCCTCGACTACTTCAATCTGAAGTCGCTGGATGAGCTGCCGCCGCTGTCGGAAATCCGCGACATGGAAGATCCGCAGATGAGCATCGCGCCGGAGCCGCTGCCCGCCCGCGTGGTGCGCGACCTGCCGATCGATCCGGACGAAGAAAACGAAACCCTGGTGGTGGCCGGCGAAGAAGACGCCGACGCCATCACCGAACCCGCCGAGCTTGACGCTCCGGCGCAGAACGAAGAAAGCCAGGCCGCCGACGCTGTCGACGAACCCGGCCACGAAACGCCCGAGGCGATGCACGTCGCCTCCTCCGAACCCGGCGATGCACCCCACGCCGAGACTCACGTTGACACTGCCGACGAGGCAGCGACCCACGCGGACGCCGATGACGGCGACGCCACGCAAGATACCGAGGAGTACCGCGCATGACTGCGCCACAGAAATCCGTTTTGACCCTCAAGCGCACCGCGCGCGACGAAACCGCACCGGCCATCGAGGAGCGCCTGCACAAGGTGCTCGCCAACGCCGGGCTCGGCTCGCGCCGCATGCTCGAGCAGCGTATCCAGGCCGGTGAGGTCGAACTCAACGGCACCGCCGCCACCATCGGCGCCAGCGTGCATGCGGGCGACCGCGTCGTGCTCGACGGCAAGCAGTTCGTGGTCGCGACCGACAACCGCGACGAAACCGAAGTGCTGGTCTATCACAAGCCCGAAGGCGTCGTGACCACCCGCGAAGATCCCGAAGGCCGTCCCACCGTGTTCGAACAGCTGCCGCGCCTGAAGGGTGCGCGCTGGGTCGCCGTGGGCCGCCTGGACATCAACACCACCGGCCTGCTGCTGCTCACCACCGATGGCGAACTCGCCAACGCGCTGATGCATCCCAAGAGCGGCCTCGAGCGCGAATACCTGTGCCGCGTGCACGGCGAAGTGCCCGACGAGATGATCGAAAAGCTCAAGGCAGGCGTGGAACTGGAAGACGGCCCGGCCCGCTTCGACGAAATCGCCATCATCAGCCGCGGCGGCAGCCACAGCTGGTTCCGCGTGGTGATCCGCGAAGGCCGCAACCGCGAAGTGCGCCGCCTGTGGGATTCCCAGGGTTTCCTGGTCAGCCGCCTCAAGCGCATCCGCTATGGCAGCGTGGAACTCCCGCGCGCCCTGCGCCGTGGCGATTGCGAATCGCTGGGCGAAGAAGCGGTCAAGGAACTGCGCAAGACCACCGGCCTCGGCTCGCCGCAGCCGGTGCTCACGCTGAGCCCGGTGCTGCATCAGCGCCGCGCGCCGCGCAACGTCACCGAGTACGTTCCCAAGGGCGGCGCCAGCGGTTCGTACAGCGCCGGCTACCAGGATGAAGCGCGCGAACTGCGCGCCTACGATCGCATTCGCGAAGAACCCACCCGCGGCAGGCAGCAGCGTGGCCGTCCGGGTCGCGAAGTGAACGGCAACGTCGCTCGTCCGGAACGCTCGGGCGGCGGCGGTGGCGGTCAGCGCAAGAACCGTCGCGGCGTGGCGCCGGGCCAGGAGCTGCCGTCCGTGCGCACCTGGTTCGCCGGTGAATCGCGCGAAGGCGGCGGCGGTGGTGGCGCGCGCGGTGGTGCGGCGAGCAATCGTCGTCCCGCCGGCGGCAAGCCGTCGTTCGGCAACCGCGCCGGTGGCGCGGAAGGTCGCAGCAGCAGCCCGTACAGCGGCTTTGGCGGCGGCGCCGGCGCCGGTGGCAACCGTGGCGGCAAGCCGGGCGGTCGTCCCGGTGGCCGACCGGGTGGCCAGGGCGGTCCCGGCGCAGGCCAAGGTGGCCAGGGTGGTCGTCCGCAGAGCCGTGGCGGCAACCGTCCGCAAGGTGGCGGTGGCCGTCCGCAAGGCGGTGGCGGTCGTCCCCAGGGCGGCGGCGGTCGTCCGCACGGTGGTGGTGGCGGCAATCGCGGCGGCGGCCGTCAAGGCAATCGCTGAGGCCAGCGTCGATGTCCGTCCGCATCTATCACAACAACCGCTGTTCCAAGTCGCGCTCCACCCTGGCGTTGCTCGAGGAACGCGGCATCGTGTGCGATGTGGTCAATTACCTGGACACGCCGCCCAGTTCGTCCGAGCTGATGCAGTTGCTCGACATGCTTGGCATGACACCGCGCGAACTGATGCGCACCAGCGAGGCCGAGTACAGTGAACTCGGCCTCGACGATCCCGCGCTGGACGACACCACGTTGATCGCGGCGATGGTCAGTCACCCGCGACTGATCGAACGCCCCATCGTGGTGTCCAACGGCAAAGCCGCGATTGGACGTCCACCGGAAGCGGTATTGTCCATTCTTTGAGTGCACGCATCCCCGCTTTGCGCGGGATGCATCGCTCTACTCTTCCTCGTCAGGCACGTAGGCCAGCAAGTCGCCCGGCTGACAGGCGAGGAATTCGCAGATCTTGCTCAGCGTTTCGAAACGCACGCCGCGCACGTGGCCGGATTTGAGCAGGGACAGATTGGATTCGGTAATACCGACGAACTCGGCGAGTTCGCGCGAACGCACCTTGCGCGTCGCCAGCATCACATCGAGTCGGACCACGATCGCCATCAGGACCTCACACGATCGAGCGCTGGTCGTCTTCGAGCCGCGCCGCCTCGTCGAACAGGCGCGCCACGAAGAAGAACACGGCCACCGGCAACAGCGACAACAGATCGTCGCCGCTGAAGGTCAGCTGGACCGAGCCTGCACCCGATTGCGACGCCAGCCAAAGCGTGGCGACCGCGGGCAGCAGCACGCGCAGTACCGCGGCTGCCATCAGCAGCGCGGCAAAGCGGCGGAAGTGCCGGGTAATGGCGCTTGAAAACAGCGCATCGGGCGTGACCCGCCCCAGCATGCGGGCGAGTTCGACCAGCGCCGCACACGTCACCAGCGCAAGCGCCCCTGCGATGCTCGCTGCCCAGGCGCGCGGCAGGCCATCGGTCGAGAGGATGGCGACCACCGTCGCGCCGGGCGCACTGCGATCGGCCCAGATGCCAGCACCGGTGATCACCAGGCAGGACAGCGCGCCCAGCCAGCAGACGATCGCCAGCGCACGCGCGGCGTGCACGATGTGCTGTGCTGTTGCACGGCCATTTCTTTCTGTATTACGATAATTTCTATTCGTCATACGGGTACCTTAGCATGAAACGCAAAGCGGATTGGCTTTACCCCCTCAGCCTCAGCGCCGCCCTCGCGGTAGCCGCCTGGGCCGTCAGCGCCACCCCGACGCCGTTGTCCCATGCCCAGGCCGAGACCGCCGTGGTCGATGCCTCCAGCGGCGAGGTCTTCCAACTGGCCCGCGCACTGCCCCGCATCGACGACCCGGACTTGGCCATGCTCGCCCGTGCCAGATTGGCCGCCGCGCGTTTGGACGCCAACGAGGCGAACCGGCTGGTCGCCCGCTACCTCGCCGCCGGCAAGCGCACGCCCGCGCAACGCGCGCTGGCCTGGCCGATCGCAGCCGACGCCAACTTCGCCCATGGCGACTACCGCAAGGCCGCCGACGCGGCGCATGCCTGGGAAAAGGCGCTGGCCGAACAGCACGCCGCCGCCGACGAACTGGCCGGCGCGCAGCAGATGGCCACCCTGGCCGATCAGCTGGCCGGCGCCACGGCGCAGCAGGTGGACGTCTATACGCCCAAACCCGAAGCGGTGAAGCGCGACAAGGTCGGCCTGCCCCGCTCGCTCGCCGCCATCAACGGCAAGCCGCAGGAAGTGGTGCTCGACACCGGCGCCAATCTCTCCGTCGTTTCGCTGTCCACCGCGCACAAACTCGGCCTGCGCCTGCTCGACGGTGCGGCCAGCGTGGGCAGTGCCAGCCGCCAGGCGGTGGCCTCGCGCATCGGCGTTGCCGATCGCCTGGAATTCGCGGGACTCACCCTGAGCCATGTGGCGTTCCTGGTGCTCGACGACCAGCAACTGAACATGCCGGTGCCCGGCGGCTACCAGATCGACGCCATTCTCGGCTTTCCCGTGCTGCGCCAATTGCAACGGCTGGAGTTCACTGCCAACGGCAAACTGCTGCCATCGCGCAGCGAGACGGCGCAGCCCGGCGAAGGCAACCTGCGCATGGCCGGCAGCGACCTGTATGTGGAAGTGATGCTCAACGACCTGCCGGTGGCCATGCATCTGGACAGCGGCGGCGCTGCCTCGTCGCTCTCTTCGCAGTTTGCGGCGGAACATCCGACGGTGGTGAAGGGCCTGAAATCCAGGCAGGAGCATGTTGCCGGTGCCGGCGGCTCGCGTGCCCGTCAAGCCGCCAGCTGGCCGCAGGTGCGCGTGCGCATCGGCGACCAGCAGACGGTGTTGCCGGCGATCGGCATCTCGCTGAGCGACGCAGGCAACGTGAAGGAACCGAACGTGTTGGGCGGCGACATCCTGCAGTCGTTCGATCACTGGACGATCGATTTTCCGCGCATGCAGTTCGAAGTGGGCCATCCGCTGCCGCGCCCGCTGGCCAAGCCCGCGGGCTGAGCGGCATCAACCCGGATCGAGCGTGAAGCGGTCCGCGTCCATCCAGGCTGGAAAACGCTCACGATGGGCGAGCAACGGCGCCGGATCGATGGTGACGGTGACCACCTGCTCCTGCGGGCCCAGCTCCACCAGCGGCTCGCCGACGGGATCGAGCACCGCACTGTCGCCGGCGTACGGCAGGTCGTTGCCGTCGACGCCCACGCGATTGAGGCCGATCACGTAGCTGAGGTTTTCGATGGCACGCGCACGCAGCAACGTGCGCCACGGCTGGCGGCGCGGCGCCGGCCAGTTCGCCACGAAGATGGCCAGGTCGTAGTCCATGCCGCCCGCTGCTTCTTCAAGGCGACCGTTGCGCAGCCACACCGGGAAACGCAGGTCGTAGCAGACTTGCGGAAGAATGCGCCAGCCCTTGAGTTCGACGATGAGTCGCTCGGTGCCGCCGCCGTAGCGCGTGTGCTCGCCCGCCATGCGGAACAGATGGCGCTTGTCGTATTGCTCGAAGCTGCCGTCCGGGCGAGCCCAGATCAGGCGGTTGTAGACCGTGTCGTTCTCACGAATGGCCAGGCTGCCGCAGAGTACCGCGTCCACTTCCTGCGCGAGCGCGCGCATCCACGCGACACCTTCGCCTTCCATGGTGTCGGCGCTGGCACGCGTGTCATTGCTGAAGCCGGAGAGAAACGTCTCCGGCAAAACGACGAGGTCGCTCTTCCCGGCGACGCGGCGCACCAGCTCGCCGTAGTACTCGCGATTGGCGGGGGCATCGTGCCAGCGCGTGGCACCCTGGATCAGGCTGACCCTCAGAGCTTGCATAGGCGCTCCGCGGCGGCTTCCATGGTGGCATCGCTCTTGGCAAAGCACAGGCGCAGATAGTGCGTGCCCGGTGCCTTGTCGTAGAACGGCGTCAGCGGAATGGCGGCCACGCCCCCTTCCTTCACCATCCACTCGCAGAAGGCCACGTCGTCCTTGTCGCTGATGGCCGAGTAATCGACCAGCTGGAAATAGCCGCCCGGCACGTCGAGCAGCTTGAAGCGCGAGGGCTTGATCAGTTCGCGGAAGCGGTCGCGTTTGACCTGGTAGAACGAAGGCAATTCCAGATAATGCCCGGGCGTGCTCGCCATGAATTCGGCGAACGCCACCTGCGCCGGATGGAAGGTGCAGAACGTGAGGTACTGGTGCACCTTGCGGAATTCCGCCGACAGCGCCTTGGGCGCCACCGCATAACCGAGCTTCCAGCCGGTGCAGTGATAGGTCTTGCCGAACGACGACACCACGAAACTGCGCGCCGCCAGTTCGGCATGGCGCAGCACGCTTTCATGCTGCGCGCCGTCGTACACGATGTGCTCGTACACCTCGTCGGACAACACCACGATCTCGGTATCGCGCACGATCGCGGCCAACTCGTCCAGATCGGCCGCGGACAGCACCGCGCCCGTAGGATTGTGCGGGCTGTTGATCAGGATCATTCGCGTCTTTGGCGTGACTGCATCGCGCACGCGCTGCCAATCGATGCCGAAGCTGGGCGCCTGCAGCGGGATATGCACGGCACGTGCGCCCTGCAGCTCGATGGCCGGCTCATAGCTGTCGTAAGCGGGATCGAACACGATCACTTCGTCGCCCGCGCGCACCACGGCGGCAATGGCGGCGAACAGCGCTTCGGTCGCGCCCGAGGTCACGGTGATCTCGGTGTTGGGATCGAGCTTGTGGCCGTACAGACGCTCGGTCTTCAGCGCGATCTGCTCGCGTAGCGGCTGCAGACCGATGCCCGGCGCGTACTGGTTGCGGCCTTCGGCCATGGCGCGGGTGATCGCGTCGCGCAGCGGCTGGGGCGGTTCGAAGTCCGGAAAGCCCTGGCCGAGGTTCACGGCCTTGTGCTCCACAGCGAGCTGGCTCATGACGGTGAAGATGGTAGTTCCAACTTTGGGAAGCTTGGTTTCGATCTGCATGATCCGGATGTCTGGATGGCTAAACGAGGATGCTAACACGCGACGTATGGCGTGCCAGCGTCAGAGATATTTACCGCACTGCGCGTGCTTCTCGCGTACGGTATCGGGCAGCTTCTCCGCAAGAAAATCCACGAAGGCGCGCACGCCGGGCAACAGGCCGCGGCGGCTGGGGTAGACGAAGTGCATTGTGCCTTGCGGCACGCTCCATTCGGGCAGTACCACTTCCAGCTCGCCACGTTCGATCGCCGGGCCGCAGACGAATTCCGGCAGCAGGGTGATGCCGATGCCTTGCTTGCAGCACTGCAGCAACGTGTTGAAGTCGCCGCAGATCAGGCGCGGGTGGATGTCCACCAGCACGCGTTCGTTGTTGCCATCGAGCAACTCCCAGCTCTGGGCGCCTTCGTGCTCCTGGTTGGTGAGCGCGGGCAATTGGGAGAGATCGGCCAGTTCCTTGGGATGGCCATAGCGCTTGAGCAACTCGGGGCTGGCGACCAGCAGCACGCGCGACTGGCCGAACGTGCGCACGACCAGGGTGGCGTCGGTATCGAGCTTGCTGCGCACGCGGATGGCGATGTCGAAACCCTCGCCGATGACGTCGACGCGGCGGTCGGTGGCGTGCAGCCGCACCTGCATCTTCGGATGCAGCGCGAGGAACTCCGGCAGCATGTGGCCCACCACCGTCTGCACCAGTGACACCGGGCAGCTGACGCGCACCACGCCGCGCGGCTCGGAGCGCACCTCTTCCACCGCCTCCTGCGCCGCCCTCGCCTCTTCCAGTACGGCGCGGCAATGGCCGTAGAAGCGTTCGCCGACCTCGGTGACCACGAAGCGGCGGGTGGTTCGCTGCAGCAGGCGCACGCCCAGGCGCTCTTCCAGTTGCGCGATGCGCTTGCTCAGGCGGGACTTGGGAATCCCCAGGGCGCGGCCCGCGGAGGAAAAACCGCCGTGTTCGACCACCGCGGCGAAGAAATACAAATCGTTGAGATCCTGAAGGGCGCCTTCCAAAACCGCCATCGCCGTTTCCTTATCAGAACAATACGTTCGAATTCCGCCGACTTATCAGCTGATTGTCCGAAGAATACCTTAGTCACGTCGCCGGCGGACCCGGCCCGTCACTGAGGAAATACCATGAAACTGCTGCATCTCGACGCAAGCGCCCTGGGTAGCCACTCCGTCTCGCGTGGCCTTACCGCTGCCATCGTAGGCGAATTCACCCGTAATAACCCGGGTACGGAGGTCATCTACCACGATCTGGTGGCCAATCCCCTGAACCACTGGACTCCGGTGGCCGATGCCAGCGACCCCGTCGCCGTGCAGGGCAGCCAGATGATCGAAGAGTTCCTGGCCGCCGACGTGGTGGTGATCGGTGCCCCGATGTACAACTTCTCGGTGCCCAGCCAGCTGAAGGCCTGGATCGACCGTATCGCCGTCTCCGGCAAGTCGTTCCGCTATACCGCCAACGGTCCGGAAGGCCTGGCCGGCGGCAAGCGGGTGATCATCGCCTCCTCGCGCGGCGGCATCTACAGCGAGGGCAGCGCCGCCCAGCCGATGGACTTCCAGGAGACCTACCTGCGCGCCCTGTTCGGCTTCCTCGGCGTGACGGACCTCGAGTTCGTGCGTGCCGAAGGCGTCAACTTCAGCGAAGACCACAAGGTCGAAGCCCTCAAGTCGGCGCACGCCGCCATCGGCGTGGCCACTCGCAAGGCCGCGTAAGCAACACCACGCTGCACCGTCCCCCGCAGACGCCGCACCTCAGGGTGCGGCGTTTGTCGTTCCGGCGCGATAGACCGCCTTGCCATCCACCCAGGTGCTGAGCGGCTTGAGGTCGGCGATCTGGCGTGGCGGCACGGTGAGCGGGTCGCCGCTGAGCACCACGAAGTCGGCACGCATGCCGGGGCGCAAGGCGCCCACCTGGTCTTCCATGAAGGACGCATAGGCGGCACCGCGCGTGAAACCGGCCAGCGCCTGGATGCGGCTCACGCGCTGGTCCGGCAGCCAGCCGGCCGGCGGTTGTCCGTTGAGATCCTGCCGCGTCACGGCCGCATATAAGCCCAGCATCGGATTGACCTGCTCCACGGGGAAATCCGAACCGAACGCCAGTGGCACCTTCTCCTGGATGAAGCGCTGCCACGCGTAGGCGCCCTTCAAGCGCTCCGCACCGAGCCGCTGCTCGGCCCACGGCATATCGGACGTGGCGTGGGTTGGCTGCATCGATGCGATCAGATGCAAGGAGGCGAAGCGCGGGATGTCGTCCAGCGCCACGATCTGCGCGTGCTCCACGCGCCAGCGATGATCGCTGTCGGCGTGATCGCCCAGCACGGCCTGATAGGTATCGAGCACATGGCGGTTGCCGCGATCGCCGATGGCGTGCGTGGCGACCTGCACGTGGCAGCGATAGGCCTTGTCCACCGCCGTGCGGTAGGCCTCCGGCGAGGTCACGAAGATGCCCTTGTTGCCATGGTCGTCGCTGTAGTCGGCGAGCAATGCCGCGCCGCGGCTGCCCAACGCGCCGTCCATGTAGAGCTTCACCGTGCGCATCTGCAGACGGCCGCTGGCATCCGCCCAGCGACCGCCCTGGTTGCACAGCCACTCGAGCGCCTCATGGTTGCCGTCGGCCATTTCATAGAGGCGCAACGGGATCTCGCCGGCCGCTGCCATCTCCTGCAGCACCTTGAAGTCCTGCAGGCTTACGCCCGGATCGTGCACGCCGGTCAGGCCTGCCGCGACGGCATCCGCGAAAGCAGCCTTGTAGGCATCGCGCGTCTGCTCGTGCGTCAGCGGAGGAATGGCCTGGCCGACCAGGGCCTGGGCGCCATCCACCAGCACGCCGGTCGCGCGCTTGCCGACGCGTTCGATGCGGCCGCCTTCGGGTTGCCAGTCGCCGTCCAGCGATTTCGTGGCGTGCTTCATCGCCGCCGTGTTTGCCCAGGATGCATGGCCGTCCACGCGCTCGAGGTACACGGGCCGGTCGGGAAAGGCCGCATCGAGATCGGCCGCCGAGGGAAAGTGCTTGTCGGCCCAACGGTTCTGATCCCAGCCACGACCGATCAGCCACACCCCGGCCGGCAGTTTTGCCGCGGCGGCCTTGAGGCGGGAAACCACTTCCGCGCGGGATGCACTGCCGACCAGGTCCACCTGGATGTGGGTCATGCCCAATCCCAGCATGTGCCCGTGGGCATCGATCAAGCCGGGGATGACGGTGGCGCCTTTGGCGTCTTCGATGGTGCTGCCGGGAAATTGCTTCTGCAGGTCAGCGGTATCGCCGACGGCAAGTAGGCGTCCATCGTCCTTCCAGGCCAGCGCAGTGGCTTCCGGACGTGAGGGATCCATCGTGTGGATATGGGCGTTGACCAGCAGCGTGGTCGCCTGAAGCGGCAGTGCGGCAAGTGCGAGCAGAACGATCGAAGAACAGCGAAGCGGCAGTCGCATGAGGGAATTCCGGGCGGAAGGATCAGGCGACTTTGCCCAGCCCGGCTTCGGCACACAAGCGGCCCTGCAGCATGGATGTACCCAGGGCGCCCCTACGCCCCGTGTACAAAGGACTTACGCGGCCTGTTCCAGCACCGCCGCCGGACGCGCGTACTGCGCCAGGCGAATGGAGGTGTCGGTGCCTGGCATCTCCACGCACACCGAACGACCGGAACGCAGGTGTTCGTCGCGCGCCACTTCGCGGGCAAGCTTGATGGCACTGCCAAGCCGCAGATCACTGAACAAGGAAGAACCGAGCCGGCATACGGACCACGAACCGTCCGCAGACTGCTTGAGTGAATAGGTGACCATGGATGCAACCCTGTGGGGGAAAAAGAGGTTCCTGCCACTAGCTGATCGTGTACGCCTCCGGCGCGACGATCTGTCCGTTACGGACTAAGAGAGCATGCCGTTGTTACAAGAATCGTCCTATCGGGACGACGCCTGAAAATGTGTAGGAATGTGACTACGACAATTGGGATAGATGCGCCTCTGCATCTGTTTCACCAGAGATACACATGCGCTTGTTGTCCATGAACGCCGCGGCACGCCGATGGCCTTGCTGGCGGAATTCACATCGATCTATCACCCGTCGTTAACTGTCACGTCGTCAATTTCGGAGACCCGATCATGGAGTCTTCCGATGACGGATGGCACGCAAGAATTTCACCCGCCGTTGCATCCCGCGTTCGATGAACTGCTGCAGCTTTATCGCATGCTCGAACTGGAAAACGAGCTGTTGCGCGGACAGCTCCGCAGGCATCCGGTCGGTGAGCTGCAGATCCGCGAAACGGAGCGCAAGATGATGGAACTGCGCGGCAACACGCCGCTGGCCATGCCGGAGCACCTGACGGCGTTGATGGCTCCGCGGCCGGACTAGACCGCAACCACGGCATGAGAGCGTCCATGGCGACCAACGAACTCAACGGTGTAGTGGTGACGCATCCCAAGCGCGTCGTGTTTCCCGATGACGACATCACCAAGCAGGACGTTGCCGACTACTACGATGCGGTGATGGATGCGTTCCTGCCGGGCGTCCAGGGACGGCCGACGTCGGTATTCCGCTTCCCGGAAGGACTCGCCGAGACGGGTTTCTTCCAGAAGCACCCGATGCGCGGACTGCGCCGCGTGGGCCACGTCCGGCTGCGCGAGGAAAGCGGCTCGCTGGACGACTACCTTTGCCCCGGCGACGCGGCCTCGGTGATCGAACTGGTTCAGTACGGCACCATCGAATTCCATCCTTGGGCGTCGCGAGCCGATGCGCTGGAACAACCCGACTACCTCGTGTTCGATCTCGATCCGGGCCCGGGCGTGGCGTGGCGCGAGGTGATCGAGGCGGCGCGCTGGCTGCGCGATCGACTGTCCAAGGTGGCGCTCAAGAGCTTCGTGCGCACCACCGGCGGCAAGGGCCTGCATGTGCTGGTGCCGCTGCGTTCCGCTTGCCGCTGGGAAGATGCCAGCGGCTTCAGCAGCGCCTTTGCCCATCAGCTGGCCAGCGAACGTTCCGACGGCTTCACGGCGACATCGGTGATGAGCGAACGCAAGGGACGCATCTTCATCGACTACCTGCGCAATACCCGCGGCGCCACCAGCGTGGCCTCGCTGTCCTTGCGCGCACGCGCCGGCGCACCCGTCGCCATGCCCTTGCGCTGGCAGGACCTGGGGCGATGCGCGAGCGGACATGCTTTCGACATCCGCAGTGCCAGGCAGCGGCTTGCGCGACTGCGCAGCGATCCGTGGGAGGGTTTTGCGGTCATGCGGCAAAGCCTCGAGCAGGCGATGCGTTCGTACGGCGCGTCCAGTGAATGACGCTCAGCGTCCCAGCAACGCATCGAGGCGGCCCAGCGCCGGCGACAGGAAATAGCGGCCTTCCAGCACCTGCCGCAGCGCCTCGACCAGTTCGTCGCCGGCCGAGGCTTTCAACACATAGCCCTTGCCGAGCGACAAGGCGGCCTTCGCCAACATCGCATCGTCGTACATGGTGATGAACACCACCGGCAACCCGGGACGATCGGCAAGCAGCTCGCGGGCCGCCTGCAGGCCGTCCATGCGCGGCATGCTGATATCGGTCACGACCACGTCCGGATGCAGGCGGCGCACCGCTTTCACCAGGGCCTCGCCGTGGCCTACCACCGCCAGCACGTCGAATTCCTCGCCCAGCAGTTCGCGCAGTTGCTCGGCGACCGGCACGTGATCCTCAGCCAACACCAGACTGGCTCGCTTCGGGCGTGTTTCCGGCGCGTGACCGTGCATTGAACGAGCATCGTCCAATGCCAATTGTTCCGCCACCGAAAGAGAACGACCCTCCGCTAAGTAAATCTACCCATCCGCACGGTCAGCTCTGACTGCGAGCGCGGCATGGCATCAGAACAGCAGTCCGAGATCCTGTGCGCGACGCACCAGCTCCAGCGTGGAATGCACGCCCAACACCTGCATCATGGTGTACTTGTGCGCTTCCACCGTGCGCACCGACAAGCCCAGTTGCAGGGCGATCTGCTTGGAGCGCAGACCCTCGCCGACCAGGCGTAGCACCTGCAGCTGCTTGGAGGTGAGGTTGCGCATGTCGGTCATCTGGCCGCCGATGTAACGCGCACCAAGTGCCGGCGTGACATAGGTGGCGCCTGCCATGACCTGCAGCGCCGCGTTGCGCAGGTCTTCTCCCGCCGAATTCTTCAGGATGTAACCCCGCGCGCCGGCACGCAGCGCGGCAACTGCCAGCGCCGGTTCCATATGCATGGTGAGGAATACGAAACGCGTGTCGAAACCGGCCTGCCGCAATCGCTTGAGCGCATCCATGCCGTTGCAGCGCGGCATGTTGATGTCCGCCACGACCAGGTCCGGCTGCAACCTCTGCACCGCGTCGACCAGTGCATCGCCGTCGGCCACGATGTCCAGCAGGTCGAAATCGTCGTCGAGAATATGTTGGACGCCCTCCGCCACCATGCGGTGATCGTCGGCAATGATGAGCTTGGGCTTTACGCTGGCCCGAGGGCTTCTAGCGGAATTCGTATGCATAGCTCAGTCCCTTTTCCCAGAGTTGATTGCAGGCGACAACTGCCACCGAGCAGTTTCGTGCGTTCGTCGATGCTCATGAGTCCCAGCCCTCGACGGCCCTCTCCTTCCGTGACAAATCCCTTGCCGTTGTCCGTAATGGTGAGTTGAACCTGGTGATGCGCCATCTGCAGCGCCACCTCGATGCGTTGCGCATCCGCATGTCGAAGCGCATTGCCCAGGCCCTCCTGGGTCACGCGATACAGGCAAAGCGCCACGTCTTCCGGAAGATCCTTGGCGTGCGGCGAGACCAGCAACTCGATGCTTGGACCGCCTCGCCGGCGCAGGTTCTGGCACATGCCCGCCAGGGCGGCGGTGAGGCCGGTCTGGGTAAGCATGCTGGGATGCAGATCGTGCGACAGATGGCGCACGTCTTCCGACAAGGCGATCAGATCGCTCTGCAGCTGGCTCACGTCCTGCTTGTTGCAGTCGTCCACCTTGCGCCGTAATGCGCTGAGCCGGATCGATGCCACCGCGAGGCGCTGGTTGATATCGTCGTGCAGGTCGCGTGCGATGCGTGCACGCTCCTCCTCCTGGGCAACGATCAACCGGCCCGCCAGCTCGCGCACTTCGGTGCTGGTGACCATCAGGTCGCGTTGCGTGGTCCTGCGCTGCTCGACCAGCGCCGCCAGGTAGAGCGAGGCGATGGACACGGCCAGCATCCACAGCTGCACGCTGATGGTGGTGAACTCCGATTCCGGCTGCACGAACGGACCTTGATGCGAGAGGCTCAGCTCGATCGCCATCAGGCCGACCACCAGATTCACCACGCAGGCGCCGACGACTTGCGCGCGCAAGGCCACGAACAAGGCCAGCGGCACCGGCGCCAGCAACAGCAGCGGACGTATCGTGGCGATCCCGCCCAGTTCGCGCCAGGCGAGCCAGAGCAGCACGAGTGCCGCCACGGTGATGAGCGGCATGTTCCACCCGGGCAACGTGTCGCGCCGCAGCGACGAACCCGGATTGAGCAGGCTCAGGATGGCCGGCGTCAGCAAGACATAGCCAAGCGAATCGGCCAGCCCCACGTGCCACCATTCCCTGGACAGCCAGGAAGGCAATTCGACCAGCGAAGACATGGCCGATATGACAACGCCTGTCGCTATCGGCAAGGCCACCACGGCGACCACGAGGAAGAGCAGCAACTGGAGGAAATTGCCGGTCGCCTGCTCCCTGCGCAGGTGGCTGAGCGTCCACGCGGCAAGCGTGATGAGCAGGGCGACGGCCAGATTGATGGTGGCGATGCCTTTGGCGGGCAACCCCATCAACAGGGACAGCGACAGCATGCCGAGTATCCAGCCGACGCCGTAAGCCATCCAATACTTGTAGGGAGAACAAAGTAGCAGCGCCAACAACAATGGCCCCGACAACCAGATCACCTGAAAATCGAGCGCGTGATCCCACAAGGCCAACGACAACCACTGCGCAGCCATCGCAGCCAGGCCCGCGCCTATGCCACGCGTCAGATGCTGAGGCAAGGCACCGATAGGTGCTTTGCCAGCGATGATCCCCTCTGCTCCGTGCATCCTTTCGCCCTGCTGCAATCAACAGCTGCGGCCCCTCGAGTGACTCGCCGGACTATCGAAGCCACCCTGCATTTGCCCACGATGCCCGTCATTGCCCCGTGATGGTTTAGGTAGTTCTACGATGCGCGGCTCCCGGAGGTCTTCCTGCACTGCAAGTCCGCCGGATTGAGTCGATGCATATGGGTCAGCGCCGCTCAATGCAGCGGAAAAATCGCTCCGCAAGAGGCTTTTCAGGCCCCAATCCGTAGATTTACGGATGTCGTTTGAGTGAAAGTTCGCTTACCAAGCGGACCTCGAAAGCCCAAGCTGCAGCAGGCGCAAGCAGCGGCTTGGCAGGGGTCTGAGCGATCATGAAAGCGAACGCACGCATCGCTTCCAAAAGTACCCGCAAGCTTCGCGTGCTGCTGGCGGACGAGCACCGTTGCGTCGCCGAAGGCCTGGCAGGACTGCTCGCCAAGCGCACCAGTTCGGTTCGCCTGGTGCACGACGGCGAGGCGCTGATCGAGGCGGTGCTGGAAGGCCAGGTGGATCTGCTCATCACCGACATCGCCATGCCTCCCTTCAGCGCCCTGCAGGCGCTGCAACGATTGCGGCAACAAGGCAGCGACATTCCCGTGGTGGTGCTGTCCACCCACAGCGAGCCCTTGATCGTGCGCGAAGCGATGCAGGCGGGCGCCAACGGCTATGTGCTCAAGCAATCGCCCAGCAGCGAATTGTTCAATGCGATGGCCGAAGTGTGCGCGGGCAACCAGTTCATCAGCCCGCAGTTGATGGCCTCGCTGCTGGAAGCGCCCGAATCGCTGCATCGCCTCACCCGCCGCCAGCGCGAAGTGATCGAATCGATGGCCAAGGGAAAGCGGACCAGCGAAATCGCAGCCGAGCTGGGCATTTCGATACGTACCGTGGAAAGCCATCGCCAGTCGCTGCTCGACCTGCTGGGCGTGCACAGCGGCGTCGCGCTCATTCGCGAGGCGGAGCGTCTTGGACTGATTCCGGTCGCGCCGTACGAGCTGTATGTGGCCGCGGAGGACGAATCGTTGCACTAGCCCCGCTACCACGAGGCTGGCCCGGTCCGCCTCTTCTCACACCGTCAAAGGGAGCACACATGAACATCTCAAGCCTGCGGCACACCGGATGGGCGCTCGTCTTCATCGCTTCGGCGGCGGCGGCCCAGCAACTGCCCGCCACCTACCCGGCCAACGGACAGAACGCCAACCAGCAACAGGCCGACAAGAGCGCGTGCATGTCCTGGGCGCAGACCAATGCACCGACCCAGGCCGCGCCTCCGCCGCAAACGGGACCGGCGGTGGGCGGCGGCCAGCGCGTTGCCGGAGCCGCGCGTGGCGCCGCGGCAGGTGCGGTGATCGGCGGTGTGGCGAATGACGACGCGGGCCATGGCGCGGGTGTCGGCGCGACGGCCGGCGTGGTGGCCGGCGGCATGCGGGCACGCGAACAACGGCGACAGCAGAACGCGGCGTCGGCCGCCACGCAGAACCAGAACGCCGCCAACCTCGGCCAGGCCTACAGCGCCTGCATGAAGGGCAAGGGCTATACCGTCGGCTGAGCCGATGGGCGATGCCGGGCTGCGAGCCTCCTGGTGAGGCTCAGCGCCATGCGCTGCCCACCTGGATGTAATACGCGTGATCGCCTTCGCTCCAGGCCCAGTCGAGCCCGGCGTACAGCCCCAGCGTGCGTGAAATCAGATAGCGGAAGCCCACGCCTTCGGCCGTGTGGGTGCTCGCATCGCCAAAATCCAACGTTCGTCCCCATGCCTTGCCGGCGCCGCCGAAACCGAGCAAGGCCCAGCGCGGACGGAAGTTCCAGCGCAGTTCCGCTTCCAGCACGCCCACGTTCTGGTCCTGGTAGCGCCCATAGGCGATGCCGCGCAGGTCGATGGACGGCTGCTGATAGAACGGCACGTCGCCGCGTGCGGAACGGTAGTCCGCGCGCGTGCCCAACACCCAGTCGCGGCCCAGCGGGAAATAGCCGTAGGCGTGCGCGCGGTAACTCTGAAACGTGTTGTCGCTGCCGAATGCCGGCGAGTAAGGGGTCGCTTCCAAGCGCCATAACCAGCCCTTCGACGGCGTCAGCGTGTTGTCGCGCGAGTCGTAATCCAGCCCCAGCCCCAGACCGGATGCACGATGGGCGAAGTCCCTGGGCTGGAAGTATTGATCGTTGCTGCTGAGGTTGAGGCGGCTGTCGAGATCCATGTAGATCCATCGCACCGAAAGGAACAGATCGCTGTTCCCCAACCGGCGCGACACCTTCTGATAGGAAAAGATGCCGTCGAGGTTGTAGCCGATCTTGCGGGGCGCGAGCCGCAATCCCTGCGTGTAGTAATCGAGGTTGACGTTGATCTTGCCGACTGCGCCGGCGTACCGCCAGCGATCGTCCTTGAAGTGAAACGAGCCGCCAAGGCCGTAACCCCAGGTACCGTTTTCCGTCTTGAAGGCGGCTGCGCCATAGATGTCCGGCGGAATGCGCAACCCGCTTTCCTTGGAGGCTTCCGATTGTTTGGGCGCTTGGAAGAACACCGCCGCCAGTCCGCCGCCATTACCCACGGCGGGCTCGGTGATGATGATGGGTACCAGCAACGCGCCCTTGTGCTGCAGCAGCCAGCGCGACATGTCCAGCGCGCCGTCCTCGGGATCGCGGAAGTTGTTCCACCACGAGGTCGGCTTCTCATCGGGAGACTCGGGCACACGCTCCGGTGACAACGGAGTGGACGCCGCCTGCTTGCCGTCGGGTGCGGCCTGCGCGTGGAGATGTGCTGTGCCCAGCAGCATCCCCATCGCGATGAGCCAGCGTCCCGTCGTGAGGTGTGACCTCCTGACCGGCATGAAGCTTGGATCAGTTCGGTGCGGGGACGTCGACTTCCTTCCAGCTGCTGTCCGGGTCGAACGCCTTCATCGACTGCGCCGTCGTGGCGCCATTCTTGCCCAGGTCTTTTTCGAAGACCTGGCCGTCATGGCTGACCATGAAACTCATCACGCCGGTTTCGCCGTACTGCGCGGGCCAGGCGACCAGTGCGAAACCGTTGGTCATGCGCTTGCCGACCAGATAGTTGTACGCACCTCCCGGCGCGGACGCCCCTTGCGCGGTGAGGATGCGATAGTGATAGCCGTAGTAGCCCTGCCCCGGCACCACGTTGGCGAATTTCGGCCCGAGCGGACTCGGCGGCTCGTCGCCCGTCACCGGCCAATACAAACCGTCGTGCTTGCCGGACGTGCTGAGCAGGCGCTGCGCATACTGCAGCACCTTGTCGCCGTCGCGATCCTGCGAGGCGTAATCGCGTTGCGCGTCGTAGTAGGCAAGCAAGGCCTGTTCGACGGCGAGTTCGTTCTGCCCGATGTGGCGTGTGCGTATCTCCTGCTGCGCACCGGCCAGGTCGAAGTGCCAGCCGCCGCTTCCCTGCACCAGCGGCATCGGCAATACCCAGTTCTCCTTGCCCACATCCAGGTGTGCCTTGCCGTCGGCCGTGTCGATGCGATGGCTCTCGTCGTAGCGCTTCAGGAACAGGTCCACGTCGTCCTGATCGATGCCTTCGGTGGGTATGTAGTCTTTCCAGTTGCTGCCCAAGACCTTGGCCAGGGCGGCCTGGTCATGGTCGCGAACGGCCTGCACGAAGGCGCTGGCGGCGGCGTCGGCCGATGGATAGCTCGCCTGCTGAGCCAGGGCGGCGCCGCAAAGCACACAGCCAGCCCAGAACATCGTGCTCAAGGCCAGGCGACGGATCATGGGAGTGCGATTCATGGTCATGCTCCTCAACGACGACGGCCACCGCCACCCGCCCGGGCCGGCGCGGGTCGGGACATCTGCCGGCCGGCACCTGCGCCGGCGCCACGGGACTGCGACATCGAGCGCTGACTGGACTGCCCGCGATTCATTTGCGTATGCGCCGAACCTGGCGATTGCCCGCCGCTGAACGCGTTGTTGCGCGGTCCCTGCGATGCGCGATCGCCAGCGAAGTTGCCGCGCTGCTGCGCGCTCGCATTGCCTCGATTCTGTCCGCCCAGATCGCCGCGCCCCTGACCGCCGACGTTGCCCCGATCCGCGCCGAGGTTGCCTCGATCCACGCCTCCGGCAGCGCCCTGGCCACCACCAGGCCGGTTGCCGCCGGACGGACGATTGAGTGCCGCGCCCGTCTCGCCCGCACCGCGCCGCGCGGCCATCGACGAGCCGTTGCCGGTGGAGCGATCAAAGCTCTGCAATGCGCGCTGACGATTCGCATCGTTGCCGCGGAACGCCTCGCGCTGGTTGGCGCCACCCACGCCCTGCCCATAGCGCTCGCGACTGCCCTGATCGCGATAAGGCGTGCCGCGCCGATTGGACGGGTTGTGGTTCCAGGTCGCCCGGTTGTTGCCGTTGCCGCTGATGCGGTTGTTGACGTTGTTGATGTTGTTGTAACGGTTGACGTTGATGTCGACGTCGCCATGGCCCCAGTTGAAACCGCCCCACAGCGAGTTGACGGCGGCAACACCCACGCCGAAGGCAATGCCTGCTGCCAGGCCGGTGGCCACCGGATAGTAGTAGCCGGGCGGTGGCGGCCAATAAGGCGGCGGGTAGCTGGGATAGGCCCAGGTGCCGTAGACCACGGTCGGGTTATACGACGGTACGTACACCACTTCCGGATTGGCCGGCTCGATCTGGATCACCGTGGTGCTCGGCGCCGCAGCACTGGCTGGCGCCTGCTGCACCACCACCTTTTGCTGCTCGGTGGTCTTCAGGTTGCCGGCCTTCTGCGCCTGCGCGCGCAGACGCTGCACGGAGGCCATCACGTCGTCCGGCTGGGCAAGAAACGCATCGCCCATGTTCTGCACCCATTCGGGCTGCTGCTTCATTTGCGCGAGCACCTGGGGAAAAGCCACCAGCGACTGCACGCTGGGATCCCAGCTCTGGTTGGAGACCTGCTTCACTGCATCGTCGCCCTGCACCTTGGGATGCGCCGCAGACCACGCGGCGGCATCGGCCACGTTGCTCGGGTAGGTGCAGGCCATCAGCACCTGCGACAACAACGCGTCGGGATACAGCGCCACCGGTGCGAGCATCTGGTCGAGCTGCTGGTTGTTGTAGACCTTCTGCCCGGCAGGCGGTGCACTCTGCGTGCTTTGCGCAGCCACCGGGCCTGCGACCAGTACGCCCAACAGACACAGCAGGCCGAACCGTGCGAATCCGTGGATCCTCGTCGTCTTCATGGTGCCGCTCCCGTGCAGCTCACGCTTGCACCAGCTTGATACTTCGCGCGACGGATTGACCACTGCATTTATGCGCAAGCACGATCAGTAAAACTACTTATGCGCGCAGCTACGGGCTTGCCCGGCGAGTGGACTCGGTAGATTTACCGCGGACCGCTAGGTAGTAGTTCGCTGTGCCCCAGGCGTGCGCCGCACGACCATATCGCTCACCCGCCGATCCCTGAGGACAGTCATCATGCGCCGCATTGCGTTCCCGCGCTTTACGTTGACCCGCGCCGTCATGGCTGCTTCCTGCGTTGCGGCCCTGGCGGCTCCCCTGGCGAAGGCGGACACGCCCGACTATTGGGATGGCGACTGGCACGGCAGCATCCAGCCGTATGGATGGCTGCCGGGCATCAGCGCGGAGACGCGTTTTCAACTGCCCAACAACGGCGGCACGGTCAACCAGAAATCCGACAAGGACCTGTTCGACTACCTCAGTGGCGCTTTCATGATCGACGGTACCGTGCGCAAGGGAAACTGGGGCTTCTACGGCGATTTCGACTGGGTGAAGTTCTCCAACGAGAAAGGCCGCTTCACCAACATCGGCGGCGACCGCATCGGCGCCAGCGCCAATCTCGATACGCGCTGGGGCATCAAGGGCGGCATGGTGAACTTCGCCGGCCTCTACACCCTGGCGCACGGCCAACAGGGTTACATCGACCTGGTGTTCGGCGTGCGTTATCTATGGATCAAGGGCAACCTCGACTGGAATTTCAATCTCACCGGCAACGGTGGGCGCGTGGATATCGACAACAGCGGCCATCTGCACAACCAGACCCACGTCACCGACGGCATCGTAGGCATCCGCGGCCGCTGGTCGCCGTTTGAGGAAAGCAACTGGTTCTTTCCCTACTACGCCGACGTCGGCGCGGGCAGTTCGGACAACACCTATCAGTTGATGCTCGGCGTGGCCTACGGCTTTCACTGGGGCGATATCGCGCTCAACTATCGCGACGTGCAATACAACCAGGGCGACGACGACAAATTCCTCAAGCGCGTGCAGCTGAGCGGACCGGCACTCAGCTTCACCTGGCATTTCTGAGCATGGCGTGTCGCCGAAGCTAGGCGGATGACCGAACCCACTGCCAGCATCTTCGAAGAACCCAAGCACGTCGCCGTGCTTCGGCGGCTGCGCCTGATCAAGCCGGCGCATCGCGCCCAGGCCTTTCGCCGCGTGCTCATCGCGATGGCCTTCGCCTGGGTCCCGCTGGCCGTGCTTTGTGCGATGCAGGCGTTCGTTTCCGGACACCAGGAGTTGCTGCATGCGTTCTTCACCGATGTCGCGGTGCACGCGCGCTTTCTGCTGGCCGTGCCCATCCTGATTCTTTCCGAGTACATCATCCTGCCACGGCTGGACCTGACCGCGCAGCACTTCCTCACGTCCAAGATCATCGACGAAGCCGACCGCCAACGTTTCGACGACGCCGTCGCATCGACCCGGCGCCTGAGCCTGGGCGTATGGCCGTCGGCGACCATGACGTTCATCGTCTATGCGTTTGTGATCACCATCGTGCTGACGGTACATCAGGACGCGCTGCCGATCTGGCATTACGCGGCGGCATCGACACACCGCTCGCTGGCCGGCTGGTGGCACATGGTGATCAGCCTGCCGCTGTTGCTCGGGCTGCTGCTCAGCTGGGTATGGCGCGTGGGCGTGTGGACGCGCTTTCTTCATCAGGTCTCGCACATGGGGCTGCATCTGGTCGCCTCGCATCCCGACAAGGCCGGCGGCCTGCTGTTCGTGGCGTTCTCACCGAGGATGTTCACCCCGCTCGCGCTGGCCATCGGCATCATCACGGCGGGAACGTTCGCCAACGAGGTGATCCACTTCGGCTGGAACCCGATGGACCATCCTGCCACGCCGATCGCCACCGCCATCATGGTGGTGGTCATCTTTCTCGTTCCGCCGCTGGTCTTCGGGCGCATGTTGTTGATGGCGTGGCGGCGGGGAATCTTCGAGTACGGTGCGCTGGCCAGTCGCCTGGGCACGCAGTTCGAAAACAAATGGCTGGGGCCGGACCGGGTGGTCGATCCGGAGTCGCTGGAAAAGCCGGACTTCTCCTCGACCACCGATCTGTACGGCGTGACCGCGAACGTCTATTCCATGCGGCCCATCCTGTTCGACCCGCGGGCGGCGCTATCGCTGGCCGTGGCGGCACTGCTGCCGTTTGCGCCGATCTGGCTCTCGGTGATTCCAGCCAAGGTGATCCTCTCGCAATTGTTGAAGATGGTGATCTGATCGTTCGCCACCGTGCGTTCCGGCAAGGAACGTGCGGACGGGCAAATGCGCCCGCGCATGCTTCAGGAAAATTCCCGCCAACAGTCATCCGGGAGTTTCCCAGCATGAATCGCATCTACGTCGACGATGTGTTGTGCACTCGCTGCGGCCGCGTTTACGAAGCCAGCAGGGGGTGTCCGTCATCGGGCATTCCTGCGGGCACCGCTTGGGAGGCCGTTCCCGCCCATTGGCGCTGCCCGGATTGCGGTGCACGCAAATCATCGTTCGAATCGTTGGAATTGATCTACCAGCGGGCGCGCTGCGTCCTGAGCGGGTTCTGATCGCGGGCAAAGCGGTGCTGAAGACGTAAAGCGGGACGTTCGCGATGCACCACACTTCCCACTCTCCCCTCCGGTGAGAGGGTTGCGGTGAGGGACCCATCTTGCCTCATCGCCTCAACTGGATGGCTTTTGGCCGTCCAAACAACAACGACCCCGTCGGGCCGTTGTTGTTGGTGCTGCTGACCCGTCATGCGGGCATACTGATTATTCCGCCGGCGCCCACCCATCGCGCACGTCATAGGCTTTGATCGCCGCAGCAACCTGCTCCGTCGAGGGGCCCAGATTCTTTTCGTACAGCACGCCATCGCGATCGATCAGGAAGCTCATGAGGCCGGTGTCGCCGTACTTTGCCGGGGTGGCCAGGATGGCGAAGCCGCCGGTCATCTTGCCGTCGACCACGTAGCTCTTGCCGCTTTGCTGGGCATCGAGAATGCGGAACACGTAGCCGTCGAAGATCTGGCTGCCTTCGGCGCAGGTCGCGCATGCCTGCATGTCGCGCAGGTTGCCGAGCGGGCTTTCCATGTCGTCCTTCGCAGCATCCCAGTACAGGCCGTCATGCATGCCAGGCTTGCTGATGATGCGCGAGGTGTACTGGTGTTCGCGTTCCTTATAGTCCTCTTCCGCCAGCGCCATGGCATTGGCGGCATCCATGGCGAGCAGCTCATGGCTGCCGATGCGTCGCGCCTGGATCTCGTCGGTGCCGGCCAGACCGTCGAAGCGCCAGCCCAGGGCGCCGTCCTTCTTCAACGGGAAGGGATAGGCGTAGTTGTCGGCGCCGACGTAGAGAATCTCGCTGCCATCATCGAGCATTGCCCAGCGATGCATGGCGTCGTACTTGCGCACGAAGGCCTTCTGCGCACCGGCATCCTCGGTGACGTCGCCGCTGGAAAGCACGGAAGCGGCAGCGGGTCCGAGGATCGAGGCCACCGACGGATCGTCGCCGGCGCGCACGGCCGCCACCAGCGCCTGGCCGGCTTGCTCCGGCGTGCTGAAGTATTGCGGCATGGCTTGCGCGAAGACGGGGGCCGACTGGATCAGGCCAAGCGCCGCAGCCGTCGCCATGGCGAGGCCGCAGAGGAGACGCGGGCCAAGCGTGGCCGCGCGTGACTGGAAAATTGCCGTGGTCATGGTTTACCTGCGAATAGAGGGATGAAGGTGATTGGGATGACCGCGCCTCAACGGCGGCGGCCACCACCGCCGTGGAAGGACGGCATGCGTGCGTGCGCCATGCTGGCGTGACCGCGGAAGCTCTCCGCACGGCTGGACGCACCGTTGCCGCTCCAGGCCGAATGCGCGCGATTGCCGGCAAAGGAATTGAACCGACCATCGTCACCGCCGAACGCATGCGGCGCGGCTTCGGCGTCATGGCGATAGCCGTCGCCGTTCGCACCAAAGCCTTCGCGCGCCGCACCCATCGGTCCATAGCCGCCGTTCTTCCAAGTGTCGCCACCGTCGGCGGGATAGCGGTTGGCCATCCGGTTGTCGTAGTGCTGCATGGCCGGACTGCCGGGCGCCCACGGACCGGAACCGCGCGGGCCGTAGCCATCGTGGCGCCAGGTGTCGCCGCCATCGGCGGTGTAGCGATTGGCCAGGTAGTTGTCGTAGCGCTGCATGCGGGCGCTGCCGGGAGCCGGCGGCCCATAAGGATGCGGGCCATACGGCCATGGGCCGTGCGGGCGCGGGCCCCACGGGCGGTAACCGTTGTAGCTGTAGTGGTTGCCGTGCCAGATGTTGTTGTTGATGTAGGTGGTGTGGTTGTAGATCACCGTGCCGCCACCGCCCCAGTTGACGTTCCACGCATTGAAGCCCCAGTGGAAACCGCCGCCGCCGCCGACGATGCCGATGCCGGCGCTGAAACCCGCGCCGATGAACACGCCGCCGCCGAAGGTGATCACCGGCGACGGCGCCACGAACACCGGCCGGTAATACGGCACCACATACGGCACGCCATAGACCACGGCCGGGTTGTACTGCGGCACGTACACCACCTGCGGATTCGCCGGCTGGATCACGATGGTCTGCGGCGACTGCTGCACCACGTTGATCTGCTGCGTCGACTTCAGCGTGCCTGCCGCCTGCGCCTTCGCACGCATGGCCTGCACGGCCACCATCACGTCGGTGGGCTGGTTGTGATAAGCCTCGCCCAGGCTGGAGGTCCAGGAAAGATTCTGCGCCAGGTCCGACAACACGCTGGGAAACTGGGTGAGCGCCTTGACGCTCGGGTCCCACGTCTGTGCATTCACGGCCGACGACAACGCCGTGCCGGTGAGATCGCCGTGCCCGCTCAACCAGTCCTGCGCGATCGACACCTGGTCGGGAAAGGTCGCGGCGTTGAGGCACTGGGCCACCAGCGCGTCGGGATACAAGGCGATCGGGGCGACCAGCGAATCGAGCTGGCTGGAGGTCATCGGCGCGCTTGCCGGCGCGCCCGGCGGCATGGCCTGGGCGGAAGACGTGGCATCGTCGGCTGCCGACGGCAGGCTGGCGACGGCCAGTCCGACCGCACACGCCAGCGCGGTCAGTGCATGGGTGGTGCTCTTGCTGATCATGTGCAATTCCCGAGGAAGTGAACGATTCCGCCGGTCGAGGCAACGAGCGCGCCGCTGCGGATGGCGTGCAGTCTTCCAGCGGTCCCGCCCGGACGCTTTCCGGAACGCACCCGCTTTTTTGGCTACGCAGGATTCATTTCGAAATCGCACGGTCGCGTTGCTTGCGGATGCCTTTCCAGACCCTGCAGGCCCCGCTGACGCACTTGGCTGCCGCACCGCTGCTAGTCCCCGGTGAACAGCCGCCCACCCGTTCCATACATACAATTTTCAAGGCTTTGCCTGGCCATTCTTATTCGTATGCAACGCTCATATCCCTGCCATTTATGGGCTTTAGCCAACTAAAACAGACGCTTGAGCGGAACCGGCATAGGCCGAATTTCGAGTTGACTTCGCAAAATTGTATGCATACGATGCGCACCTTCTCGCAACATTGATCCAATCAATGTCGCGGGACATGCAGGGGTTCCGTTGCTTGTCCATCTTGGGAGCAGGACAGATGCATCCGATCTACACACAGAGGGCGCCGCTCAGTTCCGGTCGCCACCGACATTCACGCCATCCGGCGACCTCCGCCACCCGTCATGCGCTGGCCGTCCATGGCGAACGCGCCTGGCGCCAGCCCGATCTCGACCTCGAGCAGGCCGGTCAGCCGGTGGTCGCTTCGCACTGGGCCGATCACCGCGCGACGCCGCGCGAGCACACGGCGCAGAGTCCACGCGGCTACTACGTGGCCAGCATCTTCATGCGCTCCACCCAGCTGGCGCTGAGCGCCGATGCCCATGACGTGCATCGCGGCGAATGGCGTGCCGGCAGCTTCCATATGAGCGCGCCGGGCCAGCAGCTGCGTGCGCGCTTCGAGTCGCCGTGCGACATCCTGCATCTGCATCTGTCCGAGGCTTTCGTGCGCCGCATGGCCCTCGCGGCGGACTCGTTGCATTTGATGGCGGCACCGACGCCGGTGCATGTGGCGCAGGACAGCGTGATCGAACAACTGGCGCGCGCCCTGCTCGCCGCCGACGACAAGATGTGTGGCCGCGAATACGCCGAGCGCGTCGCCGCGCCCATCGTCACCCGCTACTTCCACCTGTTGTCGCAGGCCCATCTGAACAGCAACGAGCCCCGCCGCATCGCGCTCCCCCGCTGGCGGCTGCAGCGCGTGCACGATTACGTGAAGGCGAACCTGGGCAGCTCCGTGACGTTGTCGGACATGGCCGCGGCGGCAGGTTTGTCACCGATGCACTTTGCCGCGCAGTTTCGCGTGGCCACCGGCCAGCGTCCGCACGATTACCTGCTCCAGTGCCGCATCGATCGTGCGAAGACCTTGCTGGCGACCAGCAACCGCACGCTGATCGATGTGACGCTCGAAGTCGGCTTCTGCACGCAGGCCCATTTCACCACGGTGTTCAAGCGCTTTACCGGCACTACGCCGAACCTGTGGCGCCGGAACAACTTCCATCCGTTGTCGACGGAACCAGGCAGCGCCGAGGCGTCGCACGCCGGCGCCAGCGTGCATAGCTTGCACGCATCGACCATGTAAGCACGCTGCGGCGACCGTCAGACGACGGTCGAGGACATCATCGGCAGTTGCGTCAGCAAATCGGCAGCCATGCCCAAGCCGCTCCGCAATTGTTCGCGCGTCGCCGACGCGCCCAGCGCAATACGCACCGCTTCGGGTGAGCTGCCCACGCTGAACGCCTCGCGCCCCACGATGCCCATGCCGGCATTGCGCAGACCGCCCACGAATTCGCCGCTGGTCCAGGGCTCGGGCAAGCGCAGCCAGAGATGAAAACCTTCTTCGGGCATCACCAGCTGCGAGCGTGGCAACATGCGCGCGGCAATCGCCAGGCGTTCTTTCGCTTCCGCGCGGATCGCCTGTACCACCCGCTCGGCCGTGCCTTCCTCGATCCAGCGCGAGGTGACCGCCGCGCTCAACGAGGACACCGTACCGGAGGTGGCGCGCATCACCGAGGTGAGGCGTGCGGCGGACCACGCGTCGGGGGTCAGCACATAGGCCACCACCAGCGCCGGTGACAGGCATTTGGAAAGACCGGCGATGTGATAAGTGAGGTTCGGCGCCAGCGCGGCCAGTGGCGTGGGCGCCTCGGTCGGCAGCGAGCCGTAGTCGTCGTCTTCGATGATCGGCAGGTTGTGCCGCTGCATCACCGCGGCCACCGCCTCGCGCCGTGCCAACGGCATGGTGATGGTGGTCGGGTTGTGCAGCGTGGGCATGCAGTAGAAGGCTTTGGGCGCTTCCGACTGGCAGACCGCATCGAGCGCCTGCGGGTCGACGCCGTGTTCGTCCATCGGTACCGGCACCAGGCGAATGCGCAACAGCGCGGCCAGTGCACGTACGCCGGGATAGGTGAGCGCCTCCACCGCCAGCGTATCGCCGGGTGAAAGCAACATGCTCAATACCGAGTGCAGACCGCCCTGCAAGCCGGCGGTCACCAGTACGCGGTCGGCGGCGATAGCCGGGATGCGCGAGGCCAGCCAGCGTGCGCCCACCTCGCGGTCATGCGCCGTGCCGCCGGGCGGCTGATAACGCATCAGCAGATCGGGGCCGCGCTCTTCCACGCTGCGCAGGCCCTGCCACATGCGGGCCAGCAACGCGGGATCGTTGAATTCCGGCGGATGATTCATGCTCATCTCGACCGCACCCACCGTCACCGTGCGCGGCGGCGGCAGCGGCCGCTTGCGCACGAAGGTGCCGCGGCCCACTTCCGCATCCACCAGCTCGCGCCTGGCCGCTTCGGCATATGCGCGAGTCACCGTGGTGAAGTCGATGCCCAGCCATTCCGCCAGCGCTCGCATGGGTGGCAGGCGGTCGCCCGGTGCCAGCCGGCCGGCTTCGATGTCCTCGCCAATCGCATCGGCGATGGCCAGGTACATCGGGCCGCGATTGGCCGGCAAACGGGGTTTCCAGCTCAGTGGGCGGGTCTTGGCCATCGGCCTTTCGCAATGTATGGATGCATTGTTGCATTGTATGCATGCCGCGGGACAAGTCCACCCCGGGACAAGGCTGGCTCCCGCACCGTTCGATTTGGAAAGACCCCCTGCAAACCGGCAATGGCCCTGCCCGGCCGGTCGGCACAATGCGTCGCCATCACCCATGGCAGCGATACCCATGAACACGCTACGACGCAGGCTCCCTTATGCCGTGACCGCACTCGAGCAGCGCGATGCGCGCCGCCGTGCGCTCGACGACGATATCTGCGTGCACATCTTCACCTCTTCGTCGGTGATGGTCGGCGTCTGCCTGACCGTGGTCGGCATTCTTCGCGTGGTGGTGACGCTGCGCAGCGAGGACGTGCTGGGCGACGACCTGCTGACCATCAACACGATGGTCTACCTGGCGTCCGCCTTCCTTTCCTATTGGGCGCTGCGCACGCGCAGCGTCAAGCGCAATCATCGGCTCGAATACACCGCCGACGGCGTGTTCCTGGTCGGCATGGTGTTCACCGTGATCAACACGGCGTTCATCACCTGGGCGATGACGGTGGGTTGACGAACATGGCGCACCGTCGAGGAAAAATCGCCACCGCCGTGGCGCTGTGCGTGCTCGGCATCGCCGGCCTGTCGATGTGGAGCGGCGCCGGCGTGCGTGACGCCCGCGCCGACGCCGCGCTCTACAGCATCGACGACGCGCAGGCGAACGGCGCGCCCGGCTCGATCATCCGGGTCGAACCCATGGACGGCGCGCCGCTCGGTGCCAGCGCGTATCGCGTGCTGTACCGCTCCATCGGCGTGCATGGCGAGCCCATCGCGGTATCGGGCGTGATCGTGATCCCAGCCGGGCCCGCACCGGCCAGCGGACGTCCCGTGGTGGCCTGGGCTCATCCGACCACCGGCGTCGTGCCCCGTTGCGCGCCTTCCGAAGGGCGATTCGTCTTCCAGACCATGATGGGACTGCGTGACATGGTGCGCCATGGCTACATCGTGGCGGCCACCGACTATCCCGGACTCGGCACCGCAGGCCCGCACCCGTATCTGGTCGGCGCCAGCGAGGCGCATGCCGTGATCGACATCGTGCGGGCGGCGCATGAACTGCCCGGCGCCGATGCCAGCGCCGACTATGCCGTCTGGGGCCATTCGCAAGGCGGCCAGGCGGCACTGTTCACCGGCATGTTGAGCAAGCGCTATGCGCCGGCCTTGAACCTGGTCGGCGTCGCCGCCGCTGCACCGGCGGCGGACCTGAAAACCCTGCTGCGCGACGACGCCGACACCGACGGCGGTCGCAACGTCACCGCGATGACCTTGTGGTCGTGGCAACGCGTATTCGGCGCGCCCATCGACCAGGTCGTGGAACCTGCAGCCATGCCCGCGGTGGATGCGCTGTCCAACGAATGCATCGAATCACCGCTGGACATGGTGGAGCGCAACTATTCGCAACGCCCGCTGCGGCAGCAGTTCCTCTCGGTGAAGGACATCACCACCATCGAACCGTGGAAGTCGCTGCTAGAACAGAACGAAGCCGGCACGCTGCCGCCGGAACTGCCGGTCTTCATCGCGCAAGGAGCGGCTGACCGCCTGGTGCTTCCCGCCGTGACGCAGGCCTACGTGCAACGTCTTTGCGAGGCGGGCAGCCGCGTCGATTATGTGGAGCTGCCAGGCGTCCATCACGGCTTCATCGGCAGCGACAGCGCGGTGCAGGCGGTGGATTGGATGGCCGACCGGTTCGAAGGCAAGCCCGCGCCGGACAGTTGTGCACGCGCTCCACGCTAACCTCAGCTCGTCTTCGATGTATGGCCACCCGCCGCCTTCCACACCAGGTAGCCGAGCGAAATCGCGATAGCGGCGATGACGACCGCCACCGAAGCGATGCTTGCGATCTGCTGGGGAGCGAAGATCCACAGCACGGACCAAATCAGGAAAGCCAAGGTCATGGTCCAGCTGGTGACGCGCCTCACCGCCTGCGCCAGGGTTGCATGACGGAGCGAGCGCGGCGGCGGTCCGTACATCTTCGGAAGAAGGTTGGAGTAAGCGGCAAAGCCAAGACCGAGAACGATGTTGAACGCACGCACGACCTGCGTTTGATCGATCCATCCCTGCCTGCGGGCCAGTGCCAGCAGCAAGGCGACGACGATCATCGATGCTCCCAATTTGAGGCCCAGGACGATGTCCTGCCGGATACGGCGACTGGAATGCTCGCTCATGGATCAGCTCCTTCGCGGTTGTTTTCTGGGTTGGCCGTTGCCGGCCGGCTTCGTTGCCGCGCGTTCGACCGCACCGATGCCGAACAACTGGCTAAAGCTCAGCAGCGCGTCTTCCAGCACCGACAACTTCAACTGATAGAGGATGGTGGTGCCGATCTTGTTGGACTCGATCAGGTCGGCCTCGCGCAGCACGGCAAAGTGCGCGGACATGGTCGGCCGCGAAACCGGGAAATGCTCCGACAGTTCGCCAGCGCTCATCGGACGCTGACGAAGCAACTCCAGCACCTTGCGGCGGGTGGGATCGGCCAAGGCCTTGAAGACGTTGTTCATGGAAATGATATTTAGCTAAATATCTAAATAAAAGCAAGTGAAATTTCGACGATTGGCTAAATTAGTGTCGACCTCGCCCCGCATGCTGGCATCGCGAGCGGCCACCGGGGTGCATTCCGGCAGCCGACTCAGCCGTGACGGATCAAATCGAGAACGGCGCATCGCCCTCGAGCATGCGTTGTTCCAGCCGCGGCGACTCGCCCTTCTCCCATAGCGGCACACGATGCTGCACGCGATAGACCAAGGCGCCACCGTCCTCGCGATCGCTGCGCTCGATCGGCCGTGGCAGGCAGACGAACTCCGTTTCGAGCATGTCGCTCGATGCGTGCACGACCGCATAGCCGTGGCCGCCCATATCGACGAAGCTCAGATGCGGCGCATTGTCGGGATTGCTCGCCGCCCGTGCCTTCGCCAGATCACCGCTGTGCGCGTACTCGAGGCAGGAGCGAACGCCATGGCGCAGCAGCATATTGACGGCTGGCTCGGGTTTGGCCGCGCCCTGCCTGTCGGCGAGGAACAGCGGACGCAACGGATGATCCTTGGGAAAGCCATGCTCGATCGCTTCGACCATGCCGGGAGCGGAAATCGAGCCGACCACGAACGCGACGCCCACCGGTTCGAATGCATTGGGCGGCAACGCCTTGGCGGCCAGGCCGGCCCAGAAACTGTGTCGATCGCCGGCTACGGTGGCGAATCCGGTAATGCCTTCGCGCGCCACGAAGTCGTAGATTTCGGCGCGCTCGACATAGGCACTGCTGTGATCGCCGCCGCCAAAGCCTGCGTAACCGGCACCCGGCCACGGCTTGGTCAAACCCTTGGGCAGGTTCTGCGGATCGGCGCGCATATCCAGCGTGGCGGTGGTATTGCCCCAGACCTTCCACGTAGCGTTGGATGCCTTCAGCTGCTGCAGGAACCAGCTTTTCTGCGTGGCACCCAGAATGGTTTGCGCGGGCGTCTCGCGCCTGAAATTGGCCACCTGCTGATCGCCGTAGCGGATCGATTCGGGTGGCTTGCCATGGTTGTAGCTGCGGCCGGCGTCGAGAATCTCCTGTACTTCCTGGGGAATGAAATCCGGGAAATCCTTGCTTGAAAAAACCTTCGCCTCCGGCCGGTCCATCGGCTCTTCCGAGCGATAGCTGCGCTGATCGGTGATGACCAGCTCCACATGCCTGCCCCAGCGCAACGACCGATAGCCGGTGAGGCTGGCCAACGCTGCCAGGTTGTTCGCTTCCTGGCCCAGTCCCGCGTCATCGAAATGCTCGATCGGCGTATCGGTCACGCGAGGCGGCGCGAACCATTCCAGCGAGCCGCCGGTGGTCTTGACGCGGGCGGGATGAAATTCGAACCACGCCTGGTTGGCGGCGACCTTGCGGGTCTGCGCCGGATGGGTCTGGCCGTCGAATTTCTGCAGGCTCTGCCAGCCCAGCCAACTGAATTCGTGGTTGTCCCAGATCGGTACGAAGGGGAAACGCGCCCGCGCATCCTGCAGATCGGGATCGTGGAGATAGGCGCGATAGATCGAGCGATAGTCGTCCACCGTGGTCGGCACATGGAAGTCGCCGTGCTTCTCGCCATGCGCATAACGCACGACGTCGCGAATGTGGCGGTCATACATGCCTTGCGGGCGGTCTTCCGGATACCAGACGATCTCGTAGATGAAATCGCCCAGATGCAGTACGAAGCCGAGGCGATCCTCGGGAGCAGCTCGCTCGTCTTCGTAGATCATCCGGCGATAGGCATTCTGCGCGCCCATATTGGCGTTCTGGCAGGAGACGAATGCGAAGCGCACTGGACGCGTATCGCCCTCTTCCGGCGCGGTCAGGGTACGGCCGATGCGGCTGCCGTTGCCTTCGTTGTCGGTGAAGCGATACCAGTACTCGCGGGCCGGTTTCAGTCCGCCGATCAACACCCGGCAGGTCCAGTCCGACTCGATGGAAACCTTCGCCTTGCCGGTGGCCACCACGCGCTCGAACGCCGCGTCTTCGGCCACTTCCACCTGCAACGACCAGCGTTTGCGCGGATCGGTGGAGGGATAGCGGGTCCACAGCATGACGCTATCGGGGTTGGGATCGCCCGACGCGACGCCTTCGGGATAGCGCTCCCGGCATTCGCGCCACGCCACCTTCGACTTCGCAAAACCTGGCCTGCTCCAGATGGCAGCCGCACCGAGCGCAGCCGCCGCCGCGAGAAACTGACGTCGAGTAAGTTGCATCACTGTGTCCCGATAGGTGCCGCAACCGGCACGCCCCAGCGCATATCGAGCCACTGCCCGGGACCATGCCAACGCAAAGTCCGATGGACGTCCCGATATGGAACAACGCCGCAGGATAGCCAGCGGGGGCGCCAGCGACCCGTGTCGATGGACACATGACTAATGACAGGTCACGGCTCGCTGCCTCGGCAGTATTCCTGGCCGACATTTGCCGCTAGCGTGGCGGCTGCACGCCCGCAGGCCGTTGCACTGGCGCGAGGCAGGTTTGACGCGTATTCATCCGCCATGGCACTGCCCTATTCATGCGTGAACCTATGACTGGATCGGCCACCGCAACGGGACTGCTTGGCGACACGCCATCGCGCGACTACGCCGGCAAGCTCCGGCGGTTCAATGCGTTTGCCGAACCGGAAATTCGCCAGGCCATGGCGAGCCTCGCCTTGAAGCCCGACATGCGCGTGCTCGACGCGGGCTGCGGCACCGGTGAGGCACTGCGCTGGCTCGCCGACGAAGTGGGCCCGGAGGGCGCCGTCATCGGCATGGACCTGTCAGTGCCGCACCTGAAGGCGGCCCACTTGATCGCACCGGAGAACGGAGCACTGGTGCTGCAGGGAAACATGCTCGATCCGCCGATCGCCCCCGCCAGCGTCGACCTGGTCTGGTCGGTCAACGCGATCAACCATCTTCGTTCGCCCGCCGCCGGCCTCGACGCCCTGCTCGCGCTGATCCGCCCTGGCGGTCGGCTGGCGCTCGGCCAGAGTGCGCTGTTGCCCGATATGGTCTTTGCCTGGGATTCGCGCCTTGAGCGCCTGGTCAACGAGGCCGTCCGGCAGTACTACCGCGATCGCTACCGACTCGACGAACGCGAGCTGACCTGGATTCGCGCCATCGTGGGTCTGCTGCGGCAGGCAGGGCTGAGGCAGGTGCATGTACGCACTTTCATGATCGAACGCGTCGCGCCCTTGCGGGTCGAAGACGAAAACTATCTGGTGGAAGCGATCTTCCGCGGCACCTGGGGAGATCGGCTGCAGCCGTATCTATCGGACAGCGACTACGAAGAGATGATGCGTCTGTGCGATCCACAACATCCCGACTTCGCCTTGCGCCGTCCCGATTTCCACTTCCTGCAGAGCTTTACCCTGGCGGTCGGCCATCTCTGAATCAGCACGCGAGCCGATAGCGCGCCAGTCGCTCTTCCAGGCTTCCCGTGTGCAGTTCGAACAGATGATTGTCGAAATCGTAGAAGTACAGCGAGGCACCCTCGCCTTCCACCCTGGCCCGGGGCGGCTTGATCTCCACGCCCAGCGCGCGCAGCCGTTGCTCGAACTCCGGCAACGCTTGCGCGGACACCTTGAACGCCAGGTGCCGGTAGCTGCGCTCCCCGAGTGGCTCGCCCTCCATGGCGGCGATCCACACGCCGCCGAGCACGAAGAATTTTTCCCGCGAAGTGGAGAAGTTGCGGCCCAGGCTGTCGTAGACCTCCTCTGCCCCGAGTCCCTCGCATAGAAACGTCGCCATCCTGTCCAGATCGCGGACAACGAAGGTCACATGGCTTATGCCTTCGATCATCATCAGGCTCCTCGGGGTTCATCGACCGCGCCGCCGGCCTTCGAGCCGGCGGCGCTAGACAGTTACTGAGCCGGCGGCATGGCCGAAGCACGCCGATAGCTATCGCGCACGCCATCAGCAATCTGCCTGAGCCCTTGGCCGTCCCACCATTGGCCATGCGCCATCACGCCCAGCGGGGTGCGCAGCGTGGAGAGATTATCGAGCGGATTCTCGGAAGAGAGAACAAGGTCGGCGCGATCGCCTGCAGCCACGATGCCGAATGGCTCGCCTCCTTTCGTCCGTGCGATGAATGCGCCAGGGTTTCGGGTCGCGGCGGAAAGTGCCTGGAAACGCGTCAGCCCCGAGGCTTCGAGTTCGTCCAGGTCGTCATGCAGGGAAAAGCCCGGCAGCATGCCCGGCACGGCAGGCGCATCGGTTCCCGTGACCAGCTCCACGTTGGCATCGGCCATGGCCTTCACCATCGAACGCAGGAAGGCGAGCTTCGCGTCCAGCTTCGCCGTCTTGTTGACGTAGTCGCTGCGCTGCCAGGCGAGGCGATCGTTCGGCGACAGATAGGCGGATTCGGGACGCGCAAGAAAGCCGGCAACGACATCGGGATGCTGGATCTGGTGGCCGATCGCCGCGTAAGTGGCCATGTCGGCGGTCACCGTCGCGTGGTACTTCCTGGCCAGCGCGATGGCATCGGGAATGCGCTTGATGTCCGGCGGCGTATCGGTTTCCTCCACGCCCCTGGGGGTGAAGTAGGTATAGAAAAACTCCTCCGCATGCGCCACCAGCACCTGCCCGGCAGCGAGCTGATGCTCGAGGCGAACGGAGGTCACGCCGTGGCCGACCAGGGGCAAGCCAAGGCGATGCCCTTCCTCCGCGAGCGCGTCGAACACGTCGGGCGCCAGGCCCACATAGACCTTGATGAAGTCGTATCCGTTGGTCTTGGCCAAACCTACGATCGCGCGCGCCTCGGCTGGGGTCTTGATCAGGAAGCCGTTGTAGTCGGGCGTTCCGTCGACCAGGAAGGCGGCGTAGACGTGCGGAGCCGGAATGGCTCCCTTGTTGGCAGCAGGTACGGTGCTGTCGAGAAAGCCGGAACGGGCGCCGCCCATCTGCAGCACCGTGGTGACACCCTGCGCCACGTAGACGCCTAGATCGTTGCGCGTCTCCGAATGCGTATGCATGTCGGCCAGGCCGGGGGAAAGATACGCCGTCCCGTGGCCGTCGATCATGCGTGCATTCGCCGGCACGGCAAGGTGCGGGCCGATCGCGACGATCCGGTCGCCCTCCACGATCACGGTTTGATCGCGCAGCACGCGTTCGCGATCCATCGGCACGACATTTACATGGACGAAGGCCGTGGAAGCAGGTTCTGCTGCGGTTGCGGCGACGGGACACAGGTTGGCGACGACAAGCAATCCAAGTAGTAGACGACGCACGTTTTCTCCTTCGGTGCGATGAAAACAGAGACGGATGATCGATGGGCGCCACGCCGGATTTCCGCGCGCGACGTACGAATGCTCGAGCGACACACGGCCAGGCCACGGGTCCACTCCATTGCAAGGCAAGCACGGCGCATGCCAGCGCCAAATCGCTGTGCTGCTTGCGCGCGAGCCATGCTTAAGCTGTCCGCGGACACTCAGGGATGTACGCGGACATCAGTGCATGGCGCGCAACGCAAGCGCGGCGTCGCCAGGAAACAACTGCTTAGCGGGATTCGCAGGATGGCATGGCGATTGCTCCATGCATTCGCAGCACTCAAGCCAGCATGCGCGCGTGTGGGCCATTGGTCATGACAACCGGTTCGCCATCCAACGCATCTGATCCCCGTCACATCGCCATGAAATCCCCATGCCATTTCGCGCTGTCCTGTTGTTCGCCCTGCTCGTGTTGTCCCTTGCTGCAGGTGCCGTTGAAATCGACGGCCATATCGATCCGGCCGAGTGGGCCGGTGCGTTGCACATCACCGATTTCCGCGACGTGCAGCCGCTTTCCGGCAAGCCCGGCAGCATGCCCACCGAAGCGTGGGTGCTGTCCACGCCCAAGGGCCTGGCCATCGCCATTCGCGCCACCCAGCCACCTGGCGTGCCGCGTACACACCAGAAGACGCGTCGCGACGAAGACGCCCTGGTCGACCGCATCAACGTGATGGTGGATTTCAATGGCGACGGCCGTACCGGCTACGACTTCGAAGTCACCTCGACCGGCGGCATTGCCGACGAAGTGATCACCAACGAATCGACCTTCAGCTACGACTGGGACGGCGTGTGGGACCACGCGGTCAGCGAAGACGAACAAGGCTGGTCGGTCGAAGTGTTGATTCCCTGGTACGTCGCGCAGATGCGCGCCGCCAGCGACGGCAAGCGCACCATTGGCCTGTACTTGGACCGCATCGTCGCCAGCACGGGCGAGCGCATGGCCTGGCCGGTGGCCAGCTTCAGCAAGCCGCGCTTCCTGTCCGACTTCAAGCGCATCGAGATACCGGCGTATACGCAGGCGATGTTTGCGGTCACGCCGTATCTGGTGGCAACCACGGACCGTGTTCGCGGCCGCACCTCGTTCCAGGAAGGCGCCGACGTGGTGTGGAAGCCGAACGGGCAGACGCAACTCACGGCCACCATCAATCCGGACTTCGGCCAGGTCGAGAGCGACGACCTGGTGATCAACTTCACGCCCGAGGAAACCTTCCTCACCGACAAGCGGCCGTTCTTCACCGAGAACCAGGGCATCTTCGATTTCAGCCTGCTCGATGACTATACCCAGCTGGTCTATACGCGGCGCGTGGGTGGCACATCCGACGACGGTTCGGGGCCGGCGGACATTGCCGGCGCGGTGAAACTCAACGGCAGCGTGGGCGCCACCAGCTATGGCGTGCTCGCCGCCCAGGAGAAAGGCGACGCGGGCCGCACGTTCGGCGCGTTGCGCATCAGCCAGTACATGGGCGATCAGAGCCTGGGCATGCTGGCCACCACGGTCGAGCATCCCTGGCTGGATCGCTATGCCAATGTGTTGGGCATCGACCATCGCTGGAAGCCGAGCGCGAGCTTCGACATCACCAGCAATATCATCGCCAGCCACATCGACCAGCCCGGACACAACAGCACCGGCACCGGCGCGACCACGGTGATCAACAACGAGCTGTCGCCGGTATGGAGCCAGCAATGGCTGGGCATGCACTTCACCGACAGCCTAGACGTCAACGACTTCGGCTATCTGGACCGCAATGGCTTCAACTACGGCCATTACGAAGTGCGCGAGCGCCTCACCGGCTTGTCGCCCGACTCGTCCTACAGCTCGCACTACTGGCGTTACCGCATCACGGTGATGAACAACACGCACGGCCTGCCCCTGGAGCGCGAACTTCGCCTGACCCGCGACAGCTTGCGTCGCGATGGTGGCGAGGAAATCTGGCAGCTGCGCGTAGACACGGCCGGATACGACGATCTGCTCACGCGCGGCGGCAATCCTTTGCACCTGCCGCCCAATGTCACGTTGACGTATGAGCGTACCCGCCCGCGCATCGGCAACTGGTCGTGGACCCTCGACGGCACCGTGACGGGCAACGAACTCACCGGCGCGCGGCGCCTGGGCTATCTGCTCAAGTGGCTGCCGACGTATTTCATCAGCGATGCCTTCAGCGTGTTCCTCGGCGGAAGCTACGAGCGTGATCCGTACTGGATGATCTGGCAGCACGACAATGTGGTGGGCGCGTTCGATGGCAAGACCTATGGTGTCAATGCCGGTCTCAACTGGAACTTCGGAACGCGCCAGGAGCTGCGGGTCAAGTTGCAGGCGCTCGGCGTCGGCGGCCATCTGCGGCAGGCCTACGAGATCGACCGCGATGGCCGCGCCATCGCCAGCAACGAACCGATCGAACCGCTGGGCGTGGTCAACCTCGGTTTCCAGATCCGTTACCGCTATGAGATCGCGCCGCTGTCGGATATCTACGTCGTGTACAACCGGGGTGGCTACGATTCGGATATCGCCGACGACAACGCCACTTCCAACTTTCGACGCAGTTTCGATCTGCGGAAGGTCGAGCAGGCCTTGGTGAAGGTCTCCTATCGCCTGGAGTTCTGACTGCTGCGCTCCACTTCCAGACGCGTGCGTTCCTCGCCCATTTCACGGGCCATCGCGGCGAAGCGTTCCTGCATGGCGGTGGGACGCCAGTCGCTGCGCCGGACCATGGCCATGCGCCGGCGCAGCACGCCGCCCTCGATGGGAATCTCGGCCAATGCACCGACCTGGCGTTCGAACAGGAACTGGTCGGCCGACATCAGCGTCAACCATTCACCCTTGAGCATGAGTCCGCGCGTCACCAGCACCGAACCGCATTCGATGCGCGGCGTGGGCGGTTCGACACCGTGGGTGCGGAACAAGGTTTCCCAATTGCGCCGCATTGGCACGCCCAGCGCCGGTACGGCCCAGGGATAGGCAAGCAGATCCTGGATGGTGACGCGCTGCTTGTGCCTCAGCGGATGAGCGCTGTTGCCGACGATGGACAGCTCATCGTCGAACAGGCCTTCCTGGTCCACGTCGTTGGCAGGCGCGGGATAGCGCATGGCGCCGCCGATCACCAGATCGATGTCGCCATGGCGCAGCGCAATCAGCAGTTCGCCGTAGGGCGCTTCGCGCACTTCCACCGAGGCGCCGGGATGCTCCTGCGCAAATCGCGCCAGCAGATCGGGCAGGAAGACGGAACGCGCCATCGGCAAGGTGCCGATGCTGATGCGGCCGCCGCCGTGCTTGCCGGCGGCGATTTCGTCCAGCCCGGTGCGCAATTCGGCCAGCATCAAACGCACGAAGCGCACGAAACGACTGGCCAGATCGGTAGGCCGCACAGCACGCCCCGCTCGTACCAGCAACTCCGCGCCCAGCGCATCCTGCAGTTCGCGCACGGCGCGGTACACGGCCGGTTGCGATAGTCCGATCTGTTCGGCGGCGACGGCGTAACTGCTGAAGTTCTCCACCGCCACCAGCGCGCGCAGTTGAATCATGCTCACGCGCCGCTCGATATGGTCCAGCGGCGCCAGGCGCGCCGAGCGGCGCACCAGGCGCACGCCTTGCGTGAGATAGCGCAGTGCATGTTCGACGCGAACGATCCAGGCCTGCCCGCTGACGGTGGGACGCATGCCGGCCGCCGCGCGCTCGAACAGTCGTATCTCCAGGTTGCGCTCCAATTTGCCGACCGCCTGCGCGAGCGCCGGCTGCGAAAGACTCACCTGCTCCGCGGCACCGCTCATGCTGCCGGCGCGGGCGATCACGCTCAGCGCGTCCAGGTGGCGAAGATTCAGCGCGTAAATTTTATCCATGGACAATTAATAGCATTTACTTATGACCCGATAGTAAAACGAATTTGGCAACACTAGTGATTTGGCGCAACTTCCGATCCCGAAATGCGAAGGGGCGAAGACCCCCGTAACAGTCGATATCAAAGTCGAAAGTCTGAAGGCTGTCTTTTCGTTGCGCAACGCAGCATAAAAAGCCCGCCGATTGACGCCTCCCTTGATCTGCTGATTGTTGCATCGCAAGAAAGACGCCTCTGGCGCCTGACACCGCAGACCATGGATTCGCGCTACTCATGCACATCATCGATTCGCACCTGCACGCCATCGCTCCCGATAACACCAAATACCCGAAGGCCCCCATCGGCGGGCATCAGTCGGAGTGGTCGCAGCAGCGCCCCGTGGACGCCGAGGGCGTGGTCAAGGCACTCGACCAGGCCGGCGTCGCCAAAGCCGTGGTGGTGCAGGCGTCGACCGTGTACGGCCACGACAACCGCTATGTGGTCGATGCGGTGCGCGCCTATCCGGAGCGCCTGGTGGGCGTGTACTCGATCGATGCGCTGGCGCCCGATGCGGTGGAGCGGATCGATCATTGGGAGGCCGAGGGCTTGCACGGCTTCCGCCTGTTCACCACCGGCACCACCATGCCCGGGCAGTCGGATTGGCTGGGCCATCCGGATTCGTATCCGGCGTGGGCACATGCCGAACGCAAAGGCATCCCCGTGTGCCTGCAGATGACCATGCAGGGCCTGCCCACGCTGCGCAACCTGCTGGAACGTTTTCCGGACTCGCGCGTGCTGCTCGATCACTGCGCCCGCCCGACGCTGGATGATGGCGCGCCGTACGACGCCGCGCAGGCCTTGTTCGAGATGGCGCAGTTCAAGGGCGTGCATCTGAAGCTGACCAACCGCACGCTCGCGTCCGCCGCACAAGGCCGCTCCACTCCGGCCGAGTTCCTGGAAAAACTGGTGGCAACCTTTGGCGCCGAACGCATTGCCTGGGGTTCCAACTTCCCGGCAACGGAAGGTTCGCTTGGCGAGCTGCTGGCAAGCGCGCGCGAAGCACTGTCCAGCCTGCCCGACGACCAGCAGGCGATGATTCTCGGCGGCACCGTGGCACGCATCTACCCGGCCTTGGCGGGAGTCGTGGCATGAGCCAGCCCGTGCACCTGAAAGCGGTGTTGAAGACCACGGCGCTGACCACGCCGCTGAAGGATGGATCGCTCAAGAGCGACCAGGTGACGCTCGACTTCACCGAGATCAACCCGATCCATCAGGCCTTTGCCCCGATGGTGCGCGAAGCGGCATTCGACCTCTCGGAGCTGGCCATCGTCACCGCGCTTCAGGCCGTCGCATTCAAGCGGCCGGTGGTGCTGTTGCCGGTGGTGGTGGCGTCGCGCTTTCAGCGCGGCTGCCTGATTTCGTATCGTCCGCACGGCGAGGTGAAACCTGAGCAGTTGCGCGGCAAGCGTATTGGCGTGCGCTCGTACACGCAGACCACCGGCATGTGGGTGCGCGCACATCTTGTCGAAGACTATGGCCTGGCCACGCCCGATATCCGCTGGATCACCCATGACCCGGCCCATGTGGAGCAGTACCAGGATCCGTCGTTCGTCGAACATCCTGCGCACGGCAAGGGCCTGCTCGAGATGCTGCACGATGGCGACATCGATGCCGCGATCTTCGGCAACGACCTTCCCGAAGGCGACGACTACGTGCCGGTGATCGCCAACGCCAGGGCGCGGGACCTGGCCTGGGCGCAGCAGCACGGTTTCGTGCCGATCAACCACGTGGTGGCCGCCAGCGCGGATGTCTGCGCGCGCGAACCTGCCGCCGTGCGGGCCGCTTACAACCTGCTGGCCCAGGCGGAGCACCAACAACCTACGCCTGAGGCAGGTCCACGCAAGACCTTGTCCGGCTTCGACGCCTTGCGCGCTCCGCTGGAGTGGATCATCGATGCCTGCCTGGAACAGGCGCTGCTGCCCCGGAAACTCAGCTTCGACGAGGTGCTTGGCCCAGCCGATGCCTTGCTGAAAGGAAACATGGCCTGACATGAACGACGGCACCGCCACACGCAGCGCTGACGCGGCATTTGCCAAGAGTTAGTTGCATCATGACCCGACCGGTAAATCTCCAAGCCCACATGATTTCGCAACGGCGACCGCTCTATCGAGACCTGACCTTCCAGGTGCTGGCCGGCATCGTGCTGGGCGTGCTGGTCGGCGTGCTGTGGCCGAATGTCGGCGCCGCACTCAAGCCGCTCGGCGACATCTTCATCCGCCTGATCCAGATGGTGGTGGGGCTGATCATTTTCTGCACGGTGACGCACGGCATTGCCAGCGTGCGCGACCTGGGCAAGGTGGGCCGCATCGCGCTCAAGGCGATGGTGTATTTCGAAGTGGTCACCAGCATCGCGCTGGTGATCGGCCTGGTCGCCATCAATCTGCTCAAGCCCGGTGTCGGCATGCACGTGGACTTGGCCACGCTCAAGCACGGCGTGGATTCGGTGGACGCCACAAAAGTGGCGCCGCACGGCTTCGGCGAGTTCCTGACCAACCTGGTGCCGACGTCGGCCGTGGGCGCTTTCAGCCAGGGCGACATCCTGCAGATCCTGCTGTTCTCGGTGTTGTTCGCCTGCGGCCTGGCCAGCCTCGGCGAGAAGGGGCAGCCCGTACTGCACGTGGTCGACGTGGTGCGCGAAACGCTGTTCTGGATCATCCGCGTGGTGATGAAGCTCGCGCCGATCGCGGCCTTTGGCGCGATTGCCTTCACCACCGCCAAGTTCGGCATCAGCAGCCTGCTGCCGCTGGGCAAGCTGGTCGGTGAGTTCGTGCTGACCTGCGCCGTGTTCCTGCTGGTGGTGCTGGCGCCGATCTCCTACGCCTGTGGCTTCAGCCTGCTGCGATTGATGCGCTATTTCCGCGAGGAACTGGTGCTGGTGCTTGGTACCAGTTCGTCGGAAAGCGTGTTCCCGCAGCTCACCGAAAAACTCACCCGGCTGGGCGTGGACGAATCGGTGGTCGGCATGGTGCTGCCTACCGCTTACAGCTTCAATCACGACGGCACCTGCCTGTACTTCGCGGCGGTGACGGTGTTCCTGGCGCAGGCCACCGATACCGCGCTGGGCTGGCAGGCGCAGCTGGGCCTCCTGCTGATCCTCTTGCTCACGTCCAAGGGTGGCGCGGGCGTATCGGGCTCGGCCATCGCCGTACTGACCCTCACGCTGGCGGCGACGAAGACCATTCCCGTCAGCAGCATTGCCTTGATTCTTGGTGTGCACCGCATTTTGTCCGCCGCCTTCGTGTTCGTGAACATCGTCGGCAATTGCGTTGCCACCGTCGTCGTCGGCCGCTGGGAGAAAGCAGTGGACCTCGACAGGCTTCAACGAGAACTACGAGCGGGCTGACGAGCAGAACGATCATGCCCTCAAAACAACTTGAGTTCGCGGCTCCCCTGGGCGCCGCGATGGGGAGGATTGCGTCAATGAAAGGCTTGATGACACGACAATCGCTTTATCTCGGCCTGATCGCCGCGCTACTGGTGCCCGCCGTGCATGCGCAAGATGTGCCGGCCGCGGCGGACACCGGTCCGAGTGCGAACTGGGCCGACACCTATGCGACGTCGCAGCAGGACAATAGCGGTGGCGATGCCGCCGCGGCGCCGCCGAGGGCGACCTACAAGGAACCCGCGCTGCCTCGCCCGGATTGGGTGCAGAGCCTGATCGACGACGGCGTGAACATCCGCGCCAGCCTGGTCGACCAGTACGCCAAGAACACCACCGGCGGCGTCTACCAGGGCAGCCACAACGTGGGCCAGTTCTATATCGGCGCGGATCTGGACCTGGCCAAGATGTGGGGATGGACGGGATCCACCCTGCACTTCACCGTCTATCGCGATTACGGCCTGAGCCTCAACGCGCTCGTCACCGGCACCTATACCAAGCAGCAGTACATCTACAAGAATCCCTATACGCGCTGGCACCTGGGCCTGTTCTCGTACGAGTACAAAGGCCTGGACGACCGGCTCGATATCCAGGTCGGCCGCCTGGGCAGCACCACCTACTTCGGCCACTTGGTGGTGAACTGCCAGTTCACTTCCGCCAATACCTGCGGCGAGCCGCGCATGCTGGTCTCGGAAACCGGCCTCAGCCTGCTGCCGTCGGCAACCTGGGGCGGCAACGTGAAGTACAAGACCACCGAGAACACCTATGTCGACATGGGTGCGTTCGAGGTCAATCCCACCATCCAACCCAGCAACGGCTTGAACTGGGGCATCGAACATGCCACCGGTTACACCGTTCCGGTCGAATTCGGTTGGGTGAAAAACGATCCGCGCGCCGAGCAGTATCCGTTCGAGCTGAAGGGCGGCGCCTATGTGAGCACGGCCCCGCTGACCGACATCAACCTCAACACGCGCGGACAGCCGCTGGGTATCAAAGGCGGCACCGCCGCCACCGACAACCACGTGCGCGACGGCATCTACATGATGGGCGACAAGGTGATCTGGCGTCCGGACCCGGACTCGCCGCGCAGCTTCAACGTGTTCGGCGGCTGGGTGCAGCAGCTGGAACAGCAGGAAATCATGCGCCAGCAGATCTATGCCGGCTTCGTCATGACCGGTCCGTTCGCGTCGCGTCCCTACGACACGGTGGGCCTGAACATTTCCGAGTTCGAGTTGACCTCGGCCGAGCGGGCGTTTCTCGCCGAGGAGCGTGCCAAGCTGGGCGGCAGCGGCTGGAATGCGCGCCACCAGACAGCGGCCGATCTCACCTACAGCTACCACATCGTCAAGGGCCTGGAGCTGATGCCGAGCGTGCAGTACATCGTGCACCCGGACAATTCGAGCATCCCGAAGACGCCGGTACTGCCGAAGAACCTGCTCGTCTACGCCATCGGCCTGCGCGTGGACATCGGTGTACTGATGGGCTTCAAGCCTGCCGCCGCCAACGATTGATGTTCGAAAGAGGAAAAGCCATGTCCGTCGTAGTCACCCGTATCGAACGCGCCGATGCCAGCGTCATCGCCGAGCTGGCGCTCGCCGGCGTCGCCACCGTGCATGAAGCGCAGGGCCGCAGCGGCCTGATGCAGTCGAACCTGCGGCCGATCTACGGCGGCACGCGCATCGCCGGCTCGGCCGTCACCGTGCTGATGCCGCCGGGCGACAACTGGATGATGCACGTGGCGATCGAGCAGTTGCGCGAAGGCGACCTGCTCGTTGCCGCCACCACCAGTCCCTGCGAAGACGGCTATTTCGGTGACCTGCTGGCTACTTCGGCCAGGGCGCGCGGTTGCCGCGGGCTGATCATCGATGCCGGTGTGCGCGACGTGCGCGATCTCACCGTGATGGGCTTCCCGGTATGGAGCCGCGCGATCCATGCACAGGGCACGGTGAAGGAGACGCTGGGCTCGGTCAACGTGCCGGTGGTGTGCGGCGGCGCGCTGGTCAACCCGGGCGATGTGGTGATTGCCGATGACGACGGCGTTTGCGTGGTGCCGCGCGCCACGGCCGCCGCCACCCTGGCCAAAGCGAAGGATCGCGAAGCCAGGGAAGAAGAAAAGCGCCAACGTCTCGCCGCCGGCGAACTGGGCCTGGACATCTACGACATGCGCGAGCGCCTGGCCTCGAAAGGGCTCACCTATGTCTGAGCGAGCCCCGTTGATCATCGACTGCCACGGACACTACACCACCGCGCCGAAAGCCCACGATGCCTTTCGGGAAGCGCAGCTCAAGCACTTCGCCGATCCCTCGCAGCCGTTGCCGGTCTATCCCGCCATCTCCGACGACGCCATCCGCGAAAGCATCGAGACCAACCAGTTGCGCCTGCTGCGCGAACGCGGCGCCGACATGACGATCTTCTCGCCGCGCGCCAGCACCATGGCACACCATCTTGGCGACGAGCCGGTCAGCCAGGCGTGGACGCGGCATTGCAACGACCTGATCGCCCGCGTGGTCGCGCTTTATCCGGAAACGTTCATCGGTGTGTGCCAGCTGCCGCAATCGCCGGGCGTGACCATCGAGCATTCGATCGCCGAACTGGAACGCTGCGTCAACGAGTTGGGCTTCGTCGGCTGCAACCTCAATCCCGATCCCTCGGGCGGACACTGGAACGGTCCGCCGCTGACCGACCGCGCCTGGTATCCGTTCTTCGAGAAGATGGTGGAACTGGACGTGCCGGCCATGATCCACGTCTCCGGCAGCTGCAACGCGAATTTCCATGCCACCGGCGCGCACTACATCAATGCCGATACCACCGCCTTCATGCAGTTCCTGGAAGGCGACCTGTTTGGGGATTTCCCGGACCTGCGCTTTGTCATCCCGCATGGCGGCGGCGCCGTGCCTTATCACTGGGGCCGCTACCGCGGTCTGGCCGACATGCTGAAGAAGCCGCCGTTGAACGAACACGTGATGAAGAACGTGTCCTTCGACACCTGCGTGTATCACCAGCCGGGCATCGACCTGCTGTTCCGGGTGATCGACATCGACAACATCCTGTTCGGCTCGGAAATGGTCGGCGCGGTGCGCGGCATCGACCCGACCACCGGCCACCACTTCGACGATACCCGCCGTTACATCGACTCACTGGGCCTCTCTGCCCAGGACCGGCACAAGGTCTACGAGGGCAACGTGCGACGCATCTACCCTCGCCTGGATGCGCAGCTGAGGGCTCGCGGCAGATGATTCATCCCGGCGCGTCCGATGCCTGGCTTCATTCGGCCTTGTTGCCGAGTTTTCGATAAAGCCGAACGATCGCTTCCTCGGCGATCAGCATGACCACGACCACCACGATAAGCGCCACGATCCCGTGGAACGCGCCGTAGAAGCGCACGTCCTCGCCAAACAGCTGGGTGATCGCCTCGAGTATCACGAACTTCGAACCGAACAACACCAGCCAAGCGAAGAAGAACCTGAGGAACTTCATCCAGCCGCCGGGCTTGTCCTTGAAGTAGGCACCGACGCGGTGCTCGACGGCAACCGTCAACTTCAGCAACACCTGCAGCACGATGGCGGCGAGCAGCGAGGTGGTGAACGTATCGACGTAGACGTTCTTCCAGTACTCCGCGAAAAGGTTGAGTACCACCAGATCCATCAGGACCCCGGTGTAATAGCGCACGAACAAGCGTTGTTTGTTCGTGATTCCTTCGCCCGTGACCGGCAGGAGCGCTTCGCTCGTCATCGCTGGGATCCTTGGGTAGGCAGAACAAGGCGCTGGCAACCTATCGCCCGGTACAGCATATGCCTGCGCCGATAGCGCACGATAGCGCAGAGTTCATCGACGTGGCGGCTTGATGTTCCACGCGATGCAAACGATGGGCATGTCGTGCATGGCGCACGAAACGCACTACGGCAGTAGATCTACTTAGTAGTGCTACAGGCTGGATACATCGCGCGTCGCCAAAGCCCGCTGCATGATGGTGAAATGCTTCGCGCACTGCAGATGCTCGAGCAAATTCACACGGAAGCCACGCCTCCGGTTCCAAATTCGTCTGCATGTAAACGGGGCAGCGAACTTCCGGACGGAAGCGCGAAGCGGTTGCTGGTCGCGGCGAGCGACCAGGAGGGGCAGCGTGAATCGGAGGTTGCGAATCAGCAAGCTTCCACCCATCGCTTTGGCCTTGGTCGTCATCGCATGCGTCGATGCGGGTTGCACGCTGGGTCCCGACTATGTGCGGCCGGCGGTCTCCACGCCGCCCAACTATCGTTTTGCCGACGCCGCCGCTCCGGCGCCCTCGGCAACGCTGGCCGATGTGCCCGCCTGGTGGCGCGCCTTTGGCGACAGCGAGCTCGATGCCCTGGTGGACGAGGGCCTGGCTGCCAACCACGATCTCCGTATCGCCACGGCGCGCGTGGATGAATTTGCCGCACTCGTGGTGACCTCCCGTGCGCAAGCCCTGCCCCAGCTGGGCTACGGTGCCGGCGCCAGCCGCCAAAGCGTCAGCCGGAATGCCACCTCGCTGCCTGCAGGCGTCAATCCCATCAGCGAGAACTATTCCACGCTGCTGTCGGCGAGTTGGGAACTGGATCTCTGGGGCAAGATCCGGCGCGAGAACGAGGCAGCACAAGCGAACCTCTTCGCGACCGAAGAAGCGCGCCTGGGCGTTGCGCTGACCCTGGTCTCCACCATCGCCACCAGCTATATCACCCTGCTCGATCTGGATCGCCAGCTGGAGATCGCGCAGGCCACGCTGGACGGCCGCAAGAGCACCGTCGCCGTGTTTCAGATGCGCCTCGACGGCGGCGCCGTGTCCGAGTTCGAAATGATGCAGGTCACGGCGGAGTACGAAACCGCGGCGTCCGCCATTCCGGTGCTGCAACAGGCGATCGCACAGCAGGAGCATGCCTTGTGCGTGCTGATCGGCCGAAATCCCGGACCGATCCGGCGCGGACGCAGCCTGCAGCAATTGGCCACCCCGCCGGTACCCGGTGGACTGCCGTCGGATCTGATCGCCAGGCGCCCGGACATCCTGCAGGCCGAGCAACAACTGGTGGCCGCCAATGCACTGATCGGCGCGGCGCGCGCGCTGTACTTCCCCTCGGTCTCGCTGACCGCGTCCGGAGGCGTTGCGAGCAGGCAACTGGACAACTTGTTCGCCGGCCCGTCGCGCACCTGGTCGTTCGCCGGCCAACTGCTCGGCCCGTTGTTTTCCGGCGGTGCCATCGATGCAGCCAACCAGCAAGCGGAGGCACGCCGCGAGCAGGCATTGGAGATCTATCAGCAGACCATCCAGAGCGCGTTTCGCGATGTCGACGATGCGCTCGCGGCCATCCAGGCCAAGCGCGCGCTGATCGCGTCGCTGCAGCGTCAGGTGACGGCGCTGAAACGCGCCGTGGAACTCACCCGGGAGCGCTATGACAACGGCTATACCGACTACCTCGAAGTGCTCGATACCGAACGCAGCCTGTTCTCGGCGGAACTGTCGCTGAGCGCGGCGCGCGGCGACGGCTACCGCTCCTTGGTGAGTTTGTACCGCGCGCTCGGTGGCGACTGGATCGCCCAGGTGGCGCCCCTGCCGGTGGCGCAACAGCCGACAGCACACGAACACGGCAGCGATGCGGCACGCGTTCCCGGCACCCGGCCGGCCCCACGGTGAGTCAAACGACGAGAGCCACGATGCCCACCGATCCGTCCTCCGAGCAGAACGTGCCCGCCACCGAGCCTGCGGCCGCCGCGCCCGTGGCCGCTGCACCGCCCGACGCCGCTGCAGGCAATGGGCGGCGCGTGCGGCGCCTCGTGCTGGGCACCCTGCTGGTACTGCTGGTGATGTTCGTCTATCACTTGATCGCCGATCGAATCACCCCGTACACCTCGCAGGCAACCGTGGATACGTTCCTGGTGCAGATTGCACCGGAAGTGACCGGACCAGTGGTGTCGGTGGACGTATCGGACAATCGCAAGGTGAAGAAGGGCCAGGTCCTGTTCCGCATCGATCCGCTGCCGTTTCAGATTGCCCTGCGCGCGGCGCAAGCCAATGTCGCGCTGGCAACCCAGGCCGCCGATGCATCGGTGGCCGACGTTCGCGTGTCCGAGGCCCAGCTGAGCCGGCAGCGCGTGGATCTGGCGGCATCGCAGCAACTGGGCAAGATCGTGCTGGATCTGTCGGCCAAGCGGGCACTCTCGGAGACCTCCGCCATCCGCGCCCGCGCCGATATCGCCAAGACCCGCGCCGACATCAGCCGTGTCGAGGCCGAGACGGAGCGCGCACGCATACGCATGGGAGAAACCGGCAACCAGAACGCCCAGGTCCGGCAGGCGCTGGCCGCGGTGGATCAAGCCGAACTCGATCTGCGCCACAGCACGGTGGCCGCACCGAGCGACGGCGTGGTCACCAACCTGCGCCTGTCGCCCGGACAGTTCGCCAGCCGCGGCCAACCCGTGCTGAGTTTCGTCGCCGACGGCCCGCGCTGGATCAGTGCGGCGATGCGCGAGAACCAGCTGGGTCATATCGCGCCGGGCAACCGTGCCTACGTGGTCTTCGACGACCAGCCCGGCAAGGTGTATTCCGCGCACGTCGACAGTGTCGGCTGGGGCATTGCGCAAGGCGGAGAGGCACCCACCGGGCAGCTGCCCACGGTGACCGCACCCAGCGGCTGGCTGCGCGAGCCGCAGCGTTTTCCGGTGCGCATCGTGGTCGATCCAACCACGGATTCCGCCGAGTCGCTTCCACCCAACCGCAGCGGTGCGCAAGCGAACGTCGTCGTGCTCACACGCGATCGTTCGCTGATGAACCCGCTCTCGCGCCTGTGGATCTGGATGGTCGCCATGCTCAGCTACCTGCGATGAACGCCGTCGGCGCACGCGTCGAGCCTCGCGATGAGGCGGCATGGCAAGCCGTGCTGCGTTTTGCCGCGGGCATCGCGGCGGCCTTTGTGGTCAGCGAGATGATGCAGTGGACGCCGTCGTTTCTGGCGCCCGTACTCGCTGCCGTGTTGCTCACCAACCTGCCCGCACGGCCATCGCTGAAGGCCGCGCTGGGACTGATGATCGTGATCACGGCGACGTCGCTGTTCTCATTCGCTGTCGCGTCGCTGTTTCGCGATACGCCGTTCGTGCTGTTCGGGTTGATCGGGGTGTGCGTGTTCCTGGCGTTTCTCGCCATGCTCGGCGGCCGTCCGCCGTTGCCCCCGCTGCTGCTGCTGATCTGCCTGGCGACGATTCCGGTCGTGGTGATGGTTTCGCCCGCGCAGGCGGGCGTCCTGCCCATGGCGTTGATCCGCAGCATGGCGGTTGCGCTGGCGACCATCGCCTTGGCCTATCTGGTCTGGCCGCTTGCCCCCGCGCCCAAACCTGCGCCGCCCCCATCACAAGGTCGCGTCTCGCCCGTGACGATGGCGCTGGGTGGCGTTGCCATCGTGATGCCCTTGATGCTGGTGTATCTGTTGTTTGGTCTGGCCGACGTGTTGCCGGTGATGATCGCCACGGTAATGCTGGTGGCGAACTTCGATCTGCAGCGCGGTCGCTTGCACGCGATGGGCATGATCATCGGGAACTTCGGCGGCGGCCTGCTGGGCTGGCTCATGCACACCCTGTTGCTGACGACGCCGACGCTGCCGTTTCTGGCGGGATTGTTGTTCGTGGTACTGCTCGGCTTCGGCCAGCGCATCAGCGCGGGCGGCCCAGCTGCCGGCATCGCGGTGCTCGCCTGCAATGCGATGCTGATCATACTCAGTACCGCGATCGCCTCCGATCAGGGATCGCTTTCCCTGTGGCTGATCCGCGTGCTGCAATTCTCCCTTGCCGGCGCTTTTGCCGTGGGCACGATGAGCCTGATCTGGCGCGCGTCGGCATCGCATCGATAAGGCATTCATCGTGCGGCGACCTCGGTATTCGCCGGCACCGGTTGCCCAGGGCGCGCCACGGCGTACATCTGCCACGCCATCTGCTTCAGCAACGCATTCGGGTCGTTGCCCTGGGCGTACAGGTCCATGTGCGCCTTGTTGGGAAGAAAGCGGATATCGGCGTGCGCATGCAGGCTATCGAGCACGATCTGGAACTTGTGCACGGCACCGTCCAGGTACCAGGTGTCGTCGGTGCCCACCGCAATATGGATCTTGCCGTCCAGATCGGCTTTCAGCGTCGGCCAATGCGTCTGCACGTAATGGGCGATGTCGTAGCGGTCCACCCAGTAGTCGCGCACCTGGGAATCGATGTCGCCCGTGTAGGGGTCGAACAGCTTCATCGGCGCGCCGTCCACGCCGCGCGGCGAGAACACCCATTCGTAGGACGACAACTGGCCGCCGTACGGACCGAGCACCTGCTCCAGCCGCGCGGCATCCGCGAAGGAACCCTCCGCGTGGAAATGCACGCGGTCGATCGGCCACGGCGTGCCGTCGGGACGGTAATAGAGGTTCACTTTCGGCGCATAGAGATTCACGCCGGAGAAATCATGGAAGTCGACCGGATCGGGCGAGGTCGACCAGGTGCCGCCGAACACCGTCGGGTAGTGCGTCTGCAGCCACAGCGTGGCCCAGCCGCCCGAGGAATGTCCGGTCAGCAGGCGGCCATGCGCATCGCCGTCCATGCGGTAGCGCGATTCGAGATAGGGAATCAGCTCGTCGACGAGTGCATCGCCCCACGGCCCGTTGTTCACCGAATTGGCGAATTCATGCGTACCGGTGGGACTGGACTGGTCGAGGAACACCCAGATCATCGGCGGCATGCTGCCCTGCTTCATGGCCACGTGCACATTCACCACGTCGTCGACCAGCGTGTTCTCGTCGCCGCCGTAGCCATGGGTGAAATACACGGTGGGATAGCGGCGCGTGGCCGAGGCGTCGTAACCGGGCGGCAGCAGCACCCAGCCGCGCATCGCGATGTCGCGCCCCCAGAAGGCGGACAACAGCGCACTGCTGCGTTCCAGTTTCACCGTGTGCAATCGCGCGTCGGCGGCATCGGCGCGCACGGCCGGGCTCTCCCATGGCAACGACCAGGGTTCGGCCCGCGTATGCACGGCTACCAGTTTCAGCACCGCGGGCGTGATGGCCGGAAGCCTGACGCTCACAACCGGGCTGATCAGATCGCCCGTATCGCGGCCGCTGTAGTTGTAGTTGTGGTCCTGATCGAGCACCGCCTGCAACAGGTAGTCGCCTGGCGGCAGATGCGAGAAGCCGGTGGGAAACGCCAGCGCATCGGTGTCGATCTCCACCGTCTGCCCTGGAGCAAGGCGGGCAATGTCGCGTGCCGCGACCGCCGCCTTGTTCGGGTGCCAGGCGTCCGCATCGACCGATGTCACCACGCCGCCCGGCGCATCCGCCCGGGCCGCCAGCGCGGGCGTGGCGAACAACAGCAGACGACCCGACACCGGCTGCGTGGCCGCACCATCCAGTTTCACCAGGAAGATCGGCGGCTTGCTGCGTGCCTGCCATTCCAGCGCGGCACGCACCGACACCGCGGCCACCACGATCAGTGCAAGAAGACAGACTGCGAGGATTTTCCAGGACCTCCGCATCCATGCCCAGATGCCGCCGTGATGAGTGTGGGTGCTCATGGCTAGGACATCAGCGCGGCGACGCCGTGCAGCGAATCCAGCAGGCCCGACAGGCCACTCCAGAAGATCTGCACGCCAATGCAGAAGATGACGAACGCGAACAGGCGCATCACCACCTGTGTGCCGACTTCGCCAAGAAAACGCTGCAGGCGGCAGGCGTAGCGCACGCAAAGGTAGATGCAGAGGCTAAGCAGGACCAATGCCACGCCTACGCCCGCCACGTGCACCGGCAGCGGTCCTTCCTTGGGCGAACCGGTTCCCAGCGCGATGGCCACGGCAATCGCACCCGGCCCCACCGTCAGCGGCAAGGTCAACGGGTAGAAGGCCTGCATGCGCAAGGTCATGCTTCCTCCTGTCACGTCATCGCGGTCTTTCGCATCGTCACCGCGCGACTGCAACAGCTTCCAGCCTGCGACAGCAACGATGATGCCGCCGGCCACGCGCAGCACGGGAATCGAAATGCCGAAAAAGGCCAGCACATAGGCGCCCAGCAGCAGTGAAACGGTCAGCAGGATCACGCTGTTGAGCGTGATGTTGCGTGCCAGCTCGGCGCGCTCCATCTCCGTCGCCTGCGGCACCATGCTGAGCACGATGAAACCCACCGCCGGCGGATTGATGATCGGCAGCAGGCTGGCGAGGATGAACAAGGTGGTCTTGACGAATTCCTGCAACATGGCAGCGCCAACGGTGATGAAGTGTCGCTGTGCATGCTGGGCGTTCCACGTTGCCAATGCTTTCGGGTTGCCACGCGGCCTTTCGAAAACGAACGATGGATGCACTGCAAGCGGACCATCCGTGCGTTCCGGCAAGGCAACCCACCTGCCGGAGTGCATCATAGGGGCCCTCTTCGAGCAGGATTCGACTCATGCGCACGCTTCTTCGATCGTCGGGCCTGCTGGCCGTGCTGGCTTTGCCCCTGCACGCCCAAGTGGCGAGCTTCGATTGCGGCAAGGCCAGCACGCCCACCGAGCGGGCCATCTGCGCCACGCCTGAGCTCGGCCGCAAAGACGTCACCGTGGCCGCCTATTACCAGCTGTTGCTGCGCCTCAAGCCAGCCGCCGCCGGCATGGCCTATCGCGAGTTCGACGATCAAGTCCGCGCCGGGCAGCGCCAATGGTTGCAAGACGAACGCGATGCCTGCCGGGGCGACAGGCGCTGCCTGGATCGCGCCTACGATCGGCGCACCGACGCGCTGTTGACGACATTCGATGCGAATGCCGCGCTGACCTTCGGGCGAGCGCTGAACTGACCCGCGCTTTTCGTGTGAATTGGAAAAACGGCGTGCTGTCAGGGAATCGGCTGTCGGGTGCGATATCTAACCTATGCCTCACCTATTCGGCGAGACAGAGTTCACTACCATGAAGAAAGCACTATTCATCGGCATCGTCCTGGGTGCCGCCTCGACCTTCGGCTGCGCCACGATGGCCCAGCAGGGCGCTCCTTACGTGGACATCGGCTACCGCCATGGCAACCTGCGCAATGCGCAGGAGCACATCGTGCAGGCCTGGCAATTGGTGAGCAACGCGCAGGTCGACAATGACTCGCGCCTGGGCGGTCATGCGGGGCGTGCGAAGGAGTTGTTGAGTGAGGCGAATGAAGAGCTTCGCCTGGCGGCGGATGTGGCGAACGAGCACGGTCGCTAAGCCATCGATCGTCGACTACGCCCGGCCCATGGCGACATGTGCCGGGCGTAGTCATTTTTGGCTTTAGCCGACGACGCCGCAACCTCCGGCTCGTCATCCCTGCGAAGGCAGGGATCCAGTAGACGTGTCGCTTGATTGTCGCGATCCCGCAACCGGGCCGCTTACGACGCGAAGCTAGTCCCGTGGGACGCAGCGGGCGTTTCGACTGCCTGCCGGCAGCCGAGTCACTTTTCTCTTGCTGGCCCAAGAGATCCCACGGGACTAGCTTCGCGTCGAAAGTAACCCAGAGAGAATGGCCTCAAGAGCTGGCAGCATCGTGTTGAATCCAAGCGCGAACGCTCGATGCGTGTCCCACCGAACCTCCACGGGAGGGTACCCCAGGGTTCATTCCGAGCGCTGTGCAACGTGCCCGAATCGCTGAGGACTTAAAGCGGGGCTCCGCTACGCATCGGCTTTCGCCACTGGCGCACGGTGCGGTGCTTGTCTGTGGGAGCGCACCTGTGCGCGACCGCCACGCCGGGATGTATCGCTCCGTAGGTGTGTCGCGCACAGGGTGCGCTCCCACAGTAGATCGTCACCCCCATGCTCCTCACGTCTCCCTCTCTCCTCGGGAGAGAAGGCCAGGTGCATGGGGCATGCGTTGCCAGTGAGGACCCTTCAAGCCACCCTGTTCAACAAATCGTCAAGCACGATCCCATTCTTCGCACGAGTGAATTGATCGTCGGGTGCGGGCCCGCGGCGTTCCAGGTCGACCAATGCCTGATTGAGATCGACGAAGGGGCGCATGCGTTGTTCGTACGCCGCGAACGCTTGGGCGAAATCCTCCGGCGTGCGAGCCAGCTCCCGCGCCAGCACCAACGCACCCACAAGGGCGAGACTGGTGCCCTGCCCCGAGAACGGCGAAGCACAATGAGCGGCGTCGCCGGCCAGCACGACGCGGCCCTCCGACCACGACGGCATACGTATCTGCGCCAGCTCGCCATAGTAGAACTGCGAGGCGTTGCCCATGGCTTCGATCAGCTGCGGGAACACACCGCCGAGATGCGCGGATTTCTCCGCCACCACCGCCTTCTGCGCCGCCACATCGTCGCGTTCAACATGCACGTCGTCAGTGCCGAAGCCCACGCTCACGCGCAACTGCCGATGGTCGAAGCTGGGATAGACCACCGAGCCCATGGTCTCGTCGCGATAGGCGATCTGCCAATGATCGAGGTCGATCAGGTTCGGCGTGGTGAACAAGGCAAGCGCCACGCCCAGCGGCTTCACAAAAGCTTCTTCACCGCCGAAGACCAGCTTGCGCACTTGCGAATACACGCCGTCGGCACCGATCACCAGGTCGAAGCGCCGTTCCGCCCCGCCCTTGAAGACCACGCTGACGCCATCGCTGTCCTGCGTCAGCGCGCGAATGCTGTCGCCCAGCAGGTAGTCGATCCGGCTACCCGCTTTTTCCATCAGCAGCTTGCACAGGTCGTCGCGAAAGATCTCGATATCGGGACTGTCGAGGCGACCGGCGCTATAGGTGCGCTCTTCGGTTCGCTCGATCTCGTTGCCTTCGCTGTCGACGGTCGACATGCCGCGCAGCTGCGTGCGTCGTTCGGCAATGGCATCGAGCAGGCCCATGGCCTTGACCACGTCCAGCGCCACGCCGCGCACATCGATCGCCTGCCCGCCTGCTCGCCATTCGGCCGAACGTTCCACGATGGTGACGCCAAAGCCGGCGTCGTCGAGCCAGCAGGCCAGCGCCAGACCGGCCACGCCGCCACCGGAAATCAGTACGTTCTTGCTCATGGAAGACAACCTCGAAAGGAAGGGTGAATGCTGTGGGAGGGGATGCTCAGCCGAGCTGTTCCAGTCGGCTGCGACGCCATTGCATCGGCGTCGTCTGCTCGAGATTCTTGAACACCGTGGTGAAGTGCGCCTGGGTGCGAAAACCGGCGCAGATGGCCACATCGATGAGCGTGCGCGAGGCGTCCACCAGCAAGGCCTTGGCATGCTGGATGCGACACTGCAACAGGTACTGATGCGGGCGCAGGCCGGTAGCGGCCCGAAACTGCGCCGCGAAATGCATCGGCGAGATGCCCGCCGACGCGGCCATGTCGGCCAGGCTGATGGCCTCGGCGACGTGCTCGCGCACGTAGGCCATCACGCGCTGCAGGCGCCAGCGCGGCAAGGCATTGCGTGCACCGTCCGATGGCGTGGCGCGTGAGCGCAGCACGCCAATGCGCGCCACGATCACCTCCACCATGTGGCGAAAGAACGCCGTATCCGATTCGCATTGGGTCGAGTTGAGCAACATCTTGGTCAGCTGGAGCAAGGTCGCGTCCACCGAAAGATCGAGCCGCTGCGTCGCGGAGGACGACGCCTGAATCATTGCCTGATGACGCCATAGCGATGCCGGGATGCACAGCATCAACCCTTCACGGGCGCCGTGCCACTCGGTGCGGACGATCTGATGCGCATGGCTGAAGTGCATGCCGCCCTGAACCATGTCGCCAAGCGCCATCCACTGCGTGCCCACCAGCACGGACAGCGAGCAAGGCGCCAGGAAGATGCGCACCATCACCATCTCGGCCGGCGTCTGCTCCACTTGCATGACCGCCGTGTCGCCGTCATGGCGCAGCACCAGAGCGCTGACTTCGCCCGCGTCGCGCGGCACGACGATGGTGCCAGCGGGCACATCGACAGGCGGCACCGGCCAGCGGGGCTGGGCCGGCCCAGCGGCAAGCAGGGGTACAGCAGTGGATTTCAGCGCGGTCTGCATGTCGGTCTCCCACCGGCAGAGAGGCCGGTGACGCTTGATAAGGTCGGGTCTTGCCTTGGCCAGGGGAGTGGCAACGTCAAAACCAAGGTATCTTTACAATGTCTAGATAGTTTGAGTACGCCGGAAGCCCTTGTCAACAAAAATCTTTACGATGGTAAGATGAGCCCATGAAAGCCACCCCGTACCACCACGGCGCCCTCCGCGACGCCCTTCTCACCGCCGCCGAGACGATCCTTCAACGCGACGGTCTGCTCGCCCTCACGCTGCGTGCCGCCGCGCGCGAAGCCGGCGTGTCGCACGCGGCGCCCGGCTACCATTTCGGCGACCTGCCCGGCCTGCTTACCGCACTGGCAGCCGTAGGCATCCGTCGTCTGTCGACGCAACTCAGGCAAATCAAAAGCTCGCCGGATCGTCGAACCTGGGATGCCGCCCGCGCCTATCTCGCGTTTGCGCGGGCCAATCCCGCGCTGTTCCAACTGATGTTCCAGTCCGACCGGCTTCAGCCGGACAATCCGTCGCTGGTGGAGGCGCGCACCGAAGCGATGCAGCAACTCGCCCGCACGCGCGGCATCGACGATCAGGAATTTTCTGTGGCGCAACTGGGCCACCTCACCGGCGGCTGGGCCATCGCGCACGGCTTCGCCACCCTGCTGCTCGACGGACGGCTCGCGCCGTTGCTCGGCACCATGCCCCCCGGCAGCACGCCGGAAGACCTGTTCGAAGCCATGCTCGCTTCGGCCGAAAAAGGTTTGATCGGCCAGAACTGATCGCGCGCGCCGCCGGCATCGAATGTCACCATGCGATGCAGACCGATCAACGCGAAGCACACCACCCGCATTCCTGCGTGACGTTCCGACGGTCGGGGAGAGATCCGCGGCAACGCGAGCGCGTTGCACGATGGATGGCATGCATGCAGAAACGAAGTCATGAGCGACTGGGATCGGGGTGGAATCCCATGGGGAAGTCGTCACGACGTAACGCCTAGGCCGGCTCATCCCTGTGCCAGGCCCCTGCATGCACGTTCGCGCAGGAATGCGGTGGGTGCATGCATAGATTGCCAAGGCGGGAGGACAATGGCTTTTCGAATCGCACGCCACGCTTTCAAAACGAACGATGCACGTGCGCTCAAGCCGTTCACACGCCAGACACTGATGGGAGCACCAGCCCTTTGTGGGAGCGCACTTGTGCGCGACAAGCCAACGGAGCGATGCACCCACGCGCGGCTGTCGCGCGCAAGTGCGCTCCCACACATGCTTTGAAGCTCTGGTGCAGCCTCGCTCAGGCCGTCGGTGCGCCATGCGCCACGCCCAGACCGTGACGCTCGAGGGTCGCGTACAGATGCTGCCACCAGCATTGCCGGTCGGCAGCGCTATCCAGCGGCGAGGGCACCACGGGCAGGCATTCGAAGGCTTGCCACACGTCGTCCGCTGGCGCGCCCTGCGACTCCAGCACGCTCAGGTGATTGTCCAGCTCGCTGAAGGGCGAAAGCTGGCACGGCGATTTTTTCTTGGTGCGACCCATGGCATTGCTCCACGTCGGAAAGTGAAGCGACCTTAAGGCGCGCGCCTCACACACGCTTTCCAAAGCCGACACCGTTTTGCCGATTGCCACGATGCGCATCGCAGGCGTGGCATTCGAAAAATCGCGCTGCAAACATGCAAACCTTCGCCCACGATTGGCGCGAGCATCGCCTCGACGCACGACAACCAACGTGCGCGAGGATCATGTATGTCCTGGTATAGGGTGTTCAGTGGCGACCTGCTGATCGGCTGGTCGATGCTGGAAGCCGGCGATCGCCCGCGGGCCACCGCCTTCGGCAACTTTGTGGCATCCCACCACTACGACCGCCTCCAGCCCGATTTCATCGCCTGCCGCGAAGACGACCAGGTGCTGATGGGACTGAACGTGGTCGGCGTGGATGGCAAGCTGAAAGCCGTCTCCGTGCATATCGCCGACTACAGCGACTTCGGCGAAGGCATCTCCATCGCCGTCTACGGCATTTCGGAGCCGCCATTCGACCGGTTGTTTCCCTGCAGCTGAAGAAGATGCCCTGATCGGTTTCACTTGGCCGTCCGGACGGCCGCCATTTCGTAAAGGCACGGTCGCGTGCCGCTTTACGGTGGCGCCTGCTAACGTGAGCCTCGATAATTCCTGCGTTCGCACAGGCCGCGCTGGCCAGGTGCTCGGCTCAACACAGGAGCGCCATCGTGCAATTCCGGCAGCTGCGCTATTTCGCCAAGATCGTGGAAGCGGGAAGTTTTTCCCGCGCGGCGGCGCTGATCCATATTGCCCAGCCCGCGCTCAGCAAGCAGATCGCCGAACTGGAAGACGAGTTCGGCATCACCCTGCTCCATCGCAGCGCGCGCGGCGTCACGCCCACGGCGGCCGGCGAGGTGCTGTACCAGGAAGCGATCAAACTGATCCGCCAGGTGGATGACCTTCCTGCCGTGGTGCGTTCGGCGCAGGGTGAGATCCAGGGCGTGGTGTGTTTTGGCATGGCCTCGACCATGGCGCCTGCGCTTACCGGCAAGATGATGGAGATCTGCCGCGCGAGCCTGCCCAAGATCACCTTGCGCTTCATCACCGGCGACAGCGAAACGCTGCGCGACAAAGTGGCGGCGAAGACGATCGACCTCGCCATGGTGTTCGAGAACGCGCCGGAAACCGGCTTCACGCGCGAGGTGCTGTTTCGCCAGCGCCTGTATCTGGCCAGCCGCAAACAAGGCACGACGGAGAAGTCCACATCGCTGGCCAGGATCACCCAGTTGCCGTTGATGCTGCCCACGCCGACCAATGTGTTGCGCAAGGCGCTGGACCGCGAACTGGCTGCCGCCGGTCTGCAGGTCGAACCGGTGGCGGAATCGGATCTGTTCGACGTGGTGCTGTCCGCCGTCGAAACCGGACTCGGCCACGCCATTCTTCCCAAGGGCGATTTCACCGATATGCCCGGGCACCCGGACATCGCCACCACGCCGATCGAGCCGCCGATCTATCTCACCGCCTGCCTGATCACCTCGCGCGACAAGCCGCTGACGCGTGCGGCCGCCGCCATCGAAGCCCAGCTGCTGGGCTTTCTGCGCAGCCAGGTGGGCCAATCGGCGTTCAAGGGCGCCGAATGGGTCGACGCCGAGCCATAACGGGCCGATATGCCCGCATAGCGAAACAGTATTTTCTTTCGCCCCGGCACAAGCACACACTCTGCTGCAACGCACAAGCAAGGCCCTTAGCCGCACCGCCTCCGCAGCCTATCTCTTCCCTGGAACCGCCCCACAGGCGCTTCCCGACCCCTTGATTCCCATCATTTCGAACCAGCACGCTTTTGGCTGGAACGGAGAAGTCATGTCTACCGTTGCCCCCCGTCGTACCTTGAACAAGGCGCTTGCCGTCAAGGCCCAGCACGCCACCCGCGCCCTGCTGAACCGCTGCGCCGGCAACACCAGCTGGATGCAGTCGAACCTCCTGGCCGATGCTTCGAGCATGCGGGCAAAGGCCTCTGTATGGACGCATGCAGACGCAACGCCGGTCACCTGGGAAGCCACCACGCCGCAGAACGCCTATGCGGTGCTGTTGTTGCTCGACGATGCACGGCTGTCCCTGCGCAGCGATGCGCATGCGCTGCAGGAACGCGCTTGCGATGCCGGTTCGTACTACGTCAGCCGCCCCGGCGAATCGGTGAGCGTGCATTGCCCGGGCCGGTGCCGCGCGCTGTATGTGGCTGTGCCGGTGCAACTGTTCTGGTCGGCGGATGAAGCGAGCCACGCGTGCTTCTCGGTAGGCCCGGCGCGCGATGCCCTGCTGCTGCAGCTGGCCCGCACGCTGCTGGAGATGCATGGCGAAAGCCGCGAACAGGCGCTGGCCACGCAAGTAATGGAACTATTCGTGGATCGCCTGCGCCACCTGCGTGCCGCCGCCGCGCCGGTGGCCTGTGCCGTCAGGAAGACCGTGCTGCCCCAATGGCGCCTGCAGCGCGTCGACGACTACGTCAAGGCGCATCTGTCCGAACACATCACCTTGAACGACATGGCCGCCGCCGCAGGGCTCTCGCCGATGCACTTTGCCGCGCAGTTTCGCGCCGCCACCGGCTTCCGTCCGCATCACTATCTGCTGCTGTGTCGCATGGAGCACGCCAAGCAGCTGATGGCCGAGATGCCGCGCTCGATGCTGGACGTGGCCCTGGAAGTGGGCTTCCACACGCAGGCGCACTTCACCACCGTGTTCAAGCGACTCACCGGCAAGACACCCAGCCAGTGGCGCGTCGATACCCTGCGGGCACAGCACGTATAAGCACCATCGCGGTCGTGCGAATCCGAAAAATCGGCGGTGCAACGGAAACGACCGCGCCAGCCGCCTGCCTAACATGCGTGTATCGACCGTCCCCACGGCAGCCCAGCAAAACCCAAAGGCCAACGCCATGACTTCGTCCCTCGCGCTGCGTCGCAAGCCGCTGATCCGGCGCGCCACGCTTCCCGCCAGCCGCACGCTCAAGCGCATCCGCGAACGCATGCTGGACAAGGTCTGGCGCCGCGCCATGACGCGGCGCGGGCACGCCTGGCTGGGCGACGCACTGGCCGCGGCCACGCCGCTGTGTCCGCACGCCTCGGCACCGTACCGTTCCATGGCTGCCGCCGTCGGCAGCGAAGATCCCGAAGGCGCCATGCTGTTGGGCACCGGCCACAGTCTGGCAGTACAGCTCGACGCCATCGACAGCCACTTCGTCAAAGACATACTCGTGCGCCGCGCCGCCTGTGCGATGGCAGCGCTGCATCATGACGGTGGCTATCTCGGCTATGCCCGTGCCGAGCACATGGAAGTGATGGGCAACGAGGTGGGCTTTGCGGAACTCGATTGCGCGGCCTGCGACGCGCTGGACGTCGCCACCGCGCAAACGCGCGACTGGCTGCTGTTCACCGCCAGCGTAGCGCTGCACTACGAAGAACGTGCGAACGACCTGGCAGCCATTCTCTTTCGCGCCATGCGCGCACTCCCCGAAGCAACCTCCGAAGCGCTGCGCCAGACAACGGACAGCCTCGCCGCACTCGAGCATACGTGGTGCAGGTTCCTGGGTCGCAACGTCAGGGCCATGCACACGGCGGTGCTGGCGATCCGTACGCGCGACGCCTGGAGGGCCTCACCGGCTGCGTCAGTGCAGGCGCTTTCGTCTCGACCCAACCACGCCTTGCTGCGTTATCTGGACCTGCGCTGACGTCAGACCGCTTCGATGTAGCGCAGCAGCAAGCGCGCGCTTTCCCTGCCCTGCCAGTCGTTGATGACCAACTCGTAGGCTGCACGCAGCACCGTCGGTGGCGGCGTGCCTTCGTAGGCATTGAACATCACGGCATCGTGCACGGAGCCATCGCGTGGGTCGCGCAGGCTCAAGCGCAAGTGGCGCTCGCCCATCACCCGCCAGCTGGCGCATTCGAACAGATTGTCGAACACCGGCTCGGGAAACGCCTGACCCCAGGGGCCCGCCGCGCGCAGCTGCCGCGCCAGTTCCAGCGTCGCCGCGCCGGGCGGCAATTCGCCGTCGGTGTGCTGCACCGCCTGCAGGTGGTCGTCGTCCAGCCACTCGCGTGCGATGGCATCGAACGCTGCCGCGAATCGCGGGTAATCCTCGGTGCGAAGGCTCAAGCCAGCCGCCATCGCATGTCCGCCGAAGCGCGCGATCAAGCCGGGATGGCGCGCGTCGATCATCGCCAGCGCATCGCGAATATGAAAACCGCCGATGGAACGCGCGGAGCCGCGAAGCTCGTCCGGCATCTCTTCGCTGGCGGGCGCAAAGGCGATCACCGGACGGTGCAGCCGTTCCTTCAACTTGGAGGCCACCAGTCCCACCACGCCCGCATGCCAGCTCGGTTCGAACAAGGCCACGCCCACGGCGTCGATGTCGGTCGCCCGTGACACCATGATTTCCGCTTCCGCCACCATGGCGGCCTGCAGTTCGCGGCGCTCCTGGTTGATCGAGCTGAGCAACTCGGCGTAGCGACGGGCCTGCACCGGATCATCGGTGAGCAGGCATTCCACGCCGATGCGCATGTCTTCGAGACGACCGGCCGCGTTGAGGCGCGGACCGATTGCGTAGCCAAGATCGCTGGCACATAGCGTTGCCACGCTGCGCTGGCTGGCTTCCACCAGCGCAACCACGCCCGCGTGTCCGCGCCCGCCACGCACGCGGCGCATGCCTGCTTCGACCAGCACGCGATTGTTGAAATCCAGTGGTACCAGATCGGCCACCGTACCCACGGCCACCAGATCGAGCAGCACGGAAAGATCGGGCTCGCTGCTTGCCGTAAACCTACCCTGCTCGCGCAACGACGCTCGTAGCGCCAGCAGCAAATAGAACATCACGCCCACACCCGCCAGCGCCTTGCTGGGGAAGCTGTCGCCGCCAAGATTGGGATTGACCATGGCATCGGCAGCGGGCAGTTGTTCGCCGGGCAAATGATGATCGGTGACGATCACGCGGATGCCTCGCGCCTGCGCGGCGGCGACGCCGGCAATACTGGCCACGCCGTTATCCACCGTGACGATAAGCTGCGGCGTCGGCTGCAACGATTCCACCAGCGCCGGACTGAGCCCATAGCCATGCACGAAACGATTGGGCACGGCGTAGTCGACCCGACGCGCACCCAGCATGCGCAAGCCGCGCACCGCCACCGCGGTGCCGGTGGCACCATCGCAGTCGTAGTCGCCCGCAATCACGATGGACCAATCGTCGCGGATCGCCTCCGACAGCAGCGCGACCGCCCGCTCGATGCCGCCCAGTTGCTGCGGCGAAAGCAGGCGCGCCAATCGGTATTCGGCGCCCAGCGGCGACAACACACCACGCGCCGCGAACACCTGCTGCAACACCGGATGGACGTCCAATCCCCAGCCGTCGGGCATGCCCTGGGCGACGCGACGGCGAAGATTCACCCGCTTCACCGGCCGCTCCCGCGCCAGAAGCGCAGGCGATGCCAGGGACGATGCAGCCAGCGCTCGCCACTGGCGAAGCTGAGCTGTACGGGGTGCTGCTTTGCCAGCGCAAGCAGACTCGGCGTCCAACGAGCGGCCAACTCGTCCACCGGAAGGTCCTGCAGATCGATGAGCATGCCCGGGGCTGCTGACGTCACCGATGACTCCGTGCGCGCAATCACCGGAATGCCCGCGCGCTTCGCCAACGCCGTCAACAGAAGATCGTCGCCAATGACACCGGTGAGCGTGGTGGGCACGGACGCCGGCAGCACGCCGCCTCCCCACAACCACAGGTGATTGACCGGCGGCAGGCCGCGCTCGCGTCGGGCGGCATTGAGCGGATGCTGATGCAGGATCACCTGCAGCTCGTTCAGCAGGATGCGCCAAGAACGGCCTTCGACGCCTTGCGGCAAGTGATAGTAAAGATCTTCGCCCAGCGCCTGCTCAGGCGCGGCGAAATCAGGCACCGACGCATCCGCCGGCAAACGCACGTGCCAGTGATCGGGCGCTGACACCTGCAGCGCCATGCCGGCTTCGTCGAACAGCGGCATCAGCGTTTCGGCCAACGCCTGCGCCTCCGGCATCGACAACTGCATCTGGCCACAGGCCAACAGACGTGCACCGTTGAGATCGGGTTGCACCCAGGCCGGATCGGCACACAGCCACCGCTCGACGCCGGCATCGCCCGCGATCAGTTCACGCGTCAGCGCCCCGGCGGGCAGCGGGCTGGGTACAGCGAAACGATCGGCAAGGCCGGCCATGTAGCCGCGCTCGCCATCGTCCAGGCGATCAGCTTTGCGCAACAAGCCGTGCAGCGGGTGATCGGGCGCGAAGCGCGCGAGGTTCGGCAGCCAGACATCGATCGCGTGGTGAACCGAACCGTTCATCGCTGCGCTCATGCCTCCAGCTGTTCGTAGAGTGCGAGCCACTCGACTTCGAGCGTTTCCTTCTCGCGGCGCAGCTCGGTCTGCTTCTGGCTCAAGCGCATCATCTCGGCCGTGGGGCCGTTATAAGTGGCCGGATCGGCAAGCTTGGCTTCGAGCGTGGCGAGTTCGCCCTCCAGCGTGGCGATGCGCGTCTCGATCTTCTTTACGCGTGAACGCGAGGCCTTGTCGTTCTCGCGTTCGGCCGCGGTGCGAAGGCGACGCTCTTCCGCCGTTTCCACGCGCTCGACCGGCTTGGCTTCCTTCTCTTTGTTCTTGGCCTTCTTGGCCGCCGAACCACGGCTGCGCAACCAGCGCGCGTAATCGTCCAGATCGCCGTCGAACGGTTCCACGCTGCCGTCGGCCACGCGCCAGAAACTGTCGCTGACCATGCCCAGCAGATGACGGTCATGCGACACCAGCACCAGCGCGCCATCGAACTCGGCCAGCGCATCGGCCAGCGCTTCGCGCATATCGAGGTCGAGATGGTTGGTCGGTTCGTCGAGCAGCAGCAGGTTGGGCTTGTCCCAGGCGATCAGGGCCAGCGCCAGTCGCGCGCGTTCGCCGCCGGAGAAACCGTCGACCGATTCGAACGCGCGATCGCCGGCGAAATTCCACGAGCCGAGAAAATCGCGCAAGGCCTGGGCAGCCACGCCGGGCGCCTTTTCCTGCAGGTGATCGAACGGTGACGAACCTTCGTGCAGGCTTTCCACCGTGTGCTGGGCGAAGTAGCCGATCTTCAGATCCTTGTGCCCCTTGCGCTCGCCGGCCAGCGGTGTCAGTTCGCCGACCAGCGTCTTCACCAGGGTGGATTTGCCGGCGCCGTTGGGGCCGAGCAAGCCGATGCGCTCGCCCGCTTCGAGGCGAAAACGCACGTTGCGCAGGATCGTGGTGGCGGCTTCGCCGTCCTCTCCCGGATAACCGGCATCGACGTCTTCGATCTGCACCATCGAATCGGGCAGGCGCGCAGGCACGGCGAACTGGAAATGGAACGGACGCTCCGCGCGCACCGCTTCTGTGCCGGCCAGCTTCTCCAGTCGCTTCACGCGCGACTGCGCCTGCTTGGCCTTGCTGGCCTTGGCCTTGAAGCGATCGACGAACGACTGCAGGTGCGCGCGTTCGGCCTGTTCGCGCTCGTGCGCGATCTGCTGCTGGCGCAACTGCTCGGCACGCAGGCGCTCGAACGCACTGTAGTTGCCGGTGTAGAGCTTGCCGCTGCCATCGTTGAGGTGCAGCGTGTGGGTGATCACGCCGTCGAGGAACTCGCGGTCGTGCGAAATGATCAACAAGGTGCCCTGGTAGCGGCGCAACCATTCCTCGAGCCACAGCACCGCATCGAGATCGAGATGGTTGGTGGGCTCATCGAGCAGCAACAGGTCGGACGGCGCCATCAGCGCACGCGCCAGGTTCAGTCGCACGCGCCAGCCGCCGGAGAATTCCTTCACCGGCGTCTCGTGCGTCTCCGCCGCAAAACCCAGGCCGTGCAGCAGGCGGCCAGCGCGGGCACGCGCATCGTAGCCGTGCAGTTCTTCGATGCGGTGATGCGCACGCGCCATCGCTTCGGTATCGCCCCGCGCCTGCGCATCGAGCTCGTCGCGCAGCGCCTTGGCCAGTTCTTCGTCGCCGCCCATCACGTATTCGATGGCGGGGTCCGGCAGCGAAGGGGTTTCCTGGGCCACCGAGGCCATGCGGATCTTCGCCGGCAGGTCCAGATCGCCGGCATCGGCTTCCACCTGGCCCTGCAAGGCGGCGAACAGGCTGGACTTGCCGCAGCCGTTGCGCCCGACCACGCCCAGCCGCCAACCCGTCTGGATGACCAGGTCAATATCGGAAAGCAGCAGCCGGCTGCCACGGCGGAGAGCGAAGCGTCGAAACGAAATCATGAGGGAGAGCCTAAAGCCTGTTCAGTGCCGTGGCATGGCCTGCACAGGGCAGACGCATGGGACCGGGCGCAACGCCCGCAGCCGACCATGATAGCCGCAGCGCGCACCAATCCTCATGGCGAATGCCCACGCCGTCGCAATCGCCGCAGATTCGCATGGCTAAGGCCCGGCAGTTCTGCTACAACGACGCGGCAACGCCTTGTGCGGAGAGGGGAACCGTGAACAAGTACGGAATCAGCAAGTTCAGCATCAGCCTGTCCATCGCCCTGCTGGCCGCCAGCGTCGGCGCACCGATGGCCGCCCACGCGGCGGACAGCCTGCTCATCAACCGCGTGCAACAGGAAAAGGGCATGGACCTGCCCAGCCGCGGCATGAGCATGGCCGACGTGGAGAAAAAGTACGGTGCTCCGCAGCGCAAGCTCTCGCCCCGCGGCGGTGACAGCGCCCAGCATCCGGTGATCAACCGCTGGGATTACGCGCATTTCATCGTGTATTTCGAGAAGAGCCACGTGATCCACGCGGTGCTCAACACGCCGGCGGGCAACAACACCAATCCCGCTTCGGTCAACTGATCCAGGCGAAGGTTCTACCGGCGCGGCTCGTGGAAACACGGGCCGCGTTCTCTTTTCCGCCCTGTCACGTCTCATCGTTTACACTCTGCGCCCTTCATCGCCAGCCCTGGGGTTCCTAGCGGCCACGGCGACTGTCCCCGCTGCAAGAGAGCCGCCTACGATGATCGACCACAGCCTTCGCCTTCCGGCGGAATGGGAGCCGCAATCGGCCGTTTTGATCGCCTGGCCGCACGCCGGCACCGATTGGGCCGACCGCCTGGCCGAGGTGGAAACCACGTATGTCGCGCTCGCCGCCGCCGTGACGCGCTTCCAGTCGCTGATCATCGTGGTGGCGAACAATGAATTGCGGCTGCGCGTGCAGGCCCTGCTCACCGGCGAAGGCGTGGATCTGTCCAAGATCCGCTTCGTCGAACTGCCCTACGACGACACCTGGCTGCGCGACTCGGGCCCGATCACGCTCAGCGGCGACGGTGGCCAGTACCAGCTCACCGATTTCCGCTTCACCGGCTGGGGCGGCAAGTTCGGCGCCGAGCAGGACGACGCGCTGATCGCCGGCCTGGTGCAGGCCGGCGTGTTCGGCAAGGCCAAGCACAAGCGCATCGACTGGGCGCTGGAAGGCGGCGGCATCGAAAGCGATGGCGAGGGCACCGTGCTCACCACCTGGCGCTGCCTGACCCAGCGCCATCCGGAACAGTCGCGTGCGCAGATGACCGAGATCCTCGGCGACAGCCTGCATGCCCAGCGCGTGCTGTGGCTGGACTACGGTTACCTCGAAGGCGACGACACCGACGCGCACATCGATACGCTGGCCCGCTTCGCGCCAGGCGAGCGCATCGTCTACCAGGACTGCGACGACGCCAGCGACCCGCACCACGACGAGCTCAAGCGCATGGGCGAAGAACTCGCCGCGCTGCGCACGCCCGGCGGCAAGCCCTATGCGCTTTACCCCCTGCCCTGGGCCAAGCCGATCGTCGACGACGGCCGCCGCCTGGCGGCGTCCTATGCGAACTACCTGATCGTCAACGATGCGGTACTGGTGCCCGCCTATGGCGACACGGCCGACGACGAGGCCGCGCGCATCATCGGCGAAGCGCATCCAGGCCGCGAGATCGTCCAGGTGCCCTGCCGCCCGCTGATCTGGCAGAACGGCAGCCTGCACTGCATCACCATGCAGTTGCCGGCCGGCATCGTCTGAAGACCGGGCCAGTGGAAACTGGCCCAAGACCCACCATATAGATGAATTGCCGCCCGCCCCGCCACGGGGCCGGGCGGGCGTATCCGTTAGACTCTGCGATCTGCTCCCCGGCAGCCTTTTTCTGGAAGCCCACCGATGACCCGCAAGACCCTCAAAGTCGCCCTGCTGCAGGAAACCGACCGCGGCAGCCGCGATGCCAATCTCGACGCCATCGAGGCGGGTCTGCGCGAGGCGGCGGCCCAGGGCGTGGAACTGGTGCTGCTGCAGGAACTGCACAACGGCCCGTACTTCTGCCAGCGCGAGTCGGTGGACGAATTCGACCTGGCCGAAACCATCCCCGGACCCAGCACCGCGCGCATCGGCAAGCTGGCCGAGGAGCTGAAGCTGGTGGTGGTCGCCTCGTTGTTCGAGAAGCGCGCCACCGGGCTGTATCACAACACCGCCGTGGTGTTCGACCGTTCGGCCGCCATCGCGGGCAAGTACCGCAAGATGCACATCCCGGACGATCCGGCGTTCTATGAGAAGTTCTACTTCACGCCGGGCGACATCGGCTTCGAACCGATCGACACTGCCGTGGGCCGCCTGGGCGTGCTGGTGTGCTGGGACCAGTGGTATCCGGAAGCCGCCCGTTTGATGGCGCTGGCCGGCGCCGACCTGTTGCTCTACCCCACCGCCATCGGCTGGGACCCGCAGGACGACCAGGCCGAGAAGGATCGCCAACGCGAAGCCTGGGTCACCGTGCAGCGGGGTCACGCCGTGGCGAACGGGTTGCCGCTGCTGTCGTGCAATCGCACCGGTTTCGAAGCCGACAAGGCCGGCGTCACCAACGGCATCCAGTTCTGGGGCACCAGCTTCGTGGCCGGTCCGCAGGGCGAATTCCTGGCACAGGCCGGCACGGACGGTCGTGCACTGTTGATCGCCGAAGTCGACATGGCGCGCAGCGAGCACGTACGCCGCATCTGGCCGTTCCTGCGCGACCGCCGCATCGACGCATACAGCGACCTGCTGAAGCGTTTCCGCGACTGACACCCATGTGGCGCGAGTAGCTTCGCGCCGCTGCCACTCCATGCAGTCTTTGCCTGCACCACACCGACACCGCGCATGATCCAGACCGACATCACCGATTCCCTGCCGCCCGTGTTGCACGACCAACCGATCGAGCGCGTGATGCGCGACGGCGTGGAATACGTGGTGATCGGCACGGCGCACGTATCGCGCACCAGCGTCGAAGCGGTGGAGGCGCTGCTTGCGCACGAGACCTTCGACGCGGTGGCGGTGGAACTGTGCGACAGCCGAGCCCAGGGCATGCGCGACCCGGAAGCGTTCAAGCAGATGGACTTGTTCCAGGTGATCCGCCAGGGCAAGGCCGGCATGGTCGCCGCCAGCCTGGTGCTGTCCTCGTTCCAGAAGCGCCTTGCCGAGCAGTACGGCATCCAGCCCGGCGCGGAAATGAAGGCCGGCATGGATGGCGCCGAACAGCGCGGTGTGCCGGTTTGGCTGGTGGATCGCGAGGTGGGCACCACGCTGCGCCGTGCCTGGCATAGCGTGGGCTTCTGGCAGCGCTTCGGCTTGATGGGCGGCTTGATCGCCAGCGTGTTCGAACGCGAGAACATCCAGGAGGTCGAGATCGAAAAACTCAAGCAGGGCGACATGCTCGAGAGCGCCTTCAGCGAGTTCGCCACCAATTCGGCGCCGCTCTATCGCGCGCTGATTGCCGAACGCGATGCCTACATGGCCGCGCGTCTGCGCGAACAGGCCGCGCAAGCCGGTTTCGGCGAAGGCCGCCGCGTGCTGGTGGTGATCGGCGCCGGCCACCTCAAGGGCCTGTGCGAACAACTACGCACGCAGCAAGGCGACCCCGCTGTCGAAACCGCATCGCTCTCCGCGGCGCCACCGAAGGCCGCATGGCCGAAATGGCTGGCCCTGGGCCTGGTGCTGGCGGTGTTCGTCGCCATCGGCTTCGCCTTCCACCGCAACCCATCTCTGGGCGCGGCTGCGTTGCGCGACTGGGTGCTCTACACGGGCGGCTTCTCCGCCATCGGCGCCATCATCGCGGGCGCGCATCCGTTGAGCGTGCTCGCCGCATTCGTTGCCGGACCGATCAAACCGTTCCGTCCCGGCATTCCCTCCGGCGGCATCAGCGCGATGGTCGAAGCCTGGGTGCGCCGCCCGCGCGTGGCCGATTTCGAAACCCTGCGCGACGACATCGGCCACTGGCGCGGCTGGTGGCGCAACCGCGTCGCCCGCACCCTGCTCAACTTCTTCCTGGTCTGCCTGGGCACGATCATCGGCGAATACACCGCCGGCATTCATATCGTGAAGAGCTTGCTCTGAGCACCGCGGCAAAACAATCCTGCTCGGTCTAACTGTGGGAGCGCACCCTGTGCGCGACTGCAACGCTGCAATGTATCGCTCCGTTGGTTTGTCGCGCACAGGGTGCGCTCCCACACTAAAAACGCTCAATGATGACCCAGTGCCTCATCGAGCACGCCCAACAGTTCCTCGTTGGGGTCCAGGCTCTGCTCCCAATACATCACCCCACCCAATCCCTTCGCCTTGACGAACGCCGCTTTCGCCCGCAGCGACTGCGGATCTTCATAGGTCACGAATGTGCGCGTCTTCGCATTCCACAGATACGGCGCCTGCGCCTTCGCATCCCAATGCCGCACATAGCCGTTCTTGTCGATGTAGCTCGCCACCAGCTCCCGCCATGACGGACTGCCCGCGTACTTCGCATACTTCTGCTGCAAGCCGTCGTGCGCCGGATCCACTCCGCTGAACTCGCGCCCGTAGAACGCCGCGCCGAGATTGAGCTTCTTCGCCGGCACGCCCGCCGCAAGGAACTGCGCCACCGCCTTGTCGCCCGCACGATCATCGGCAGGCGCGACATCGGACAGATGCAGACCCGCATGATGCCCCGTGGTCGGGGTGAGGCTGTTGTGGAAGTCGTACGTCATCAGGTTGATCCAGTCGAGCGAGCGCGACGCACGCTCAAGCTCGATGCCCGCCACGAATTCGCCGTCGGCCGCGGCGATGGTCACCAGGTAGTGGCGGCCGTGATGGGCCGCGCCCAGCTTGTCCAGGCGGGCGCGCAACGTCTCCAGCAAGAGGCTGAAATTGCGTTTGTCCTCGGGGCGGTGGCTGATGCCGGGACCGGCCAGCGTGGGATATTCCCAATCGATATCCACACCATCCACATCGTACTTTTCGATGAACGCGGCCACGTCGTCGGCCATGCGCTGACGCGTCTGGGCAGTCAACGCCACGTCGGAGAAATAGTCCGCCCCCCAGCCACCGATGGAGACGACGACCTTGAGGTCGGGATTGATCTTGCGCAGCCCCGTGAGGGTCGCCAGCGTCTGTCCGGCGACGGGGCTTGGAAACTGCACCTCTCCCTTGGCATCGACCCGCGCAAACGCATAGTTGATGACGTCGAGCTTCCGCGCGCTCACCGGCGGCAGCGGTTGCGCGTCGGCCACGTAGCCGACGATGCGGTAATCTGCCGCAGGGGGTGCGGCCTGCGCCTGCGCGCTGTTCCATGCCATGCCCAAGGCCATCGCAACAGCGGCGGCCATCCGCAATCCGCGGCGATTTCCCGCTTTCCCAAGCACTTCTTTCATGGTTTGTCCCTTGCGTGAGTCGTTGCGCAGCGCAGGCTCGCCGAAGCGCCCGCCCCTTTACTGTGATGCCTTGCCCTGATGCGAATCAGTGGCTTGCGACATGTTGTCCGTTCGTGAACGCTACGACTATACTTCCGGGACTTTCACCATGTACCAGCCGGAATCGTGGGGACGATGCTGATGACTCGACTGCAACTGCTTGGCCTGACCGTGGCCGCAGCTTTTTTCGCCACCGCCAGCGTGCATGCCGAGGGTGACAAGGCTGCCGGACGCAAGCTGATCTATACGTGCAATGGCTGCCATGGTGTACCCGGTTACGCCAATGCGTACCCGAACTATCCGGTGCCGCGCATCGCCGGCCAGAACGAGCAATACATCGTCACTGCGCTGCACGAATACAAAGCCGGCGATCGCAAGCATCCGACCATGATGGCCCAGGCGCAGAGTCTGTCCGACCAGGACATTCAGGACATTGCCGCCTACCTGTCCAGCCTCGCCAAGTAAGCCAAGGACCCGAACGCATGCATCGTGCACTCACCCTGCTTTCCTTCGGCGCCGTCCTGGCGTTCGCTTCCACCCAGCTGCTGGCCGCCGGCAATATCGAGAACGGCAAGCAGAAGGCCGCGGCGTGCTTCGCCTGCCACGGCGCCGACGGCAACTCGATCGATCCGCAGTACCCGCGCCTGGCCGGCCAGTACAACATGTACATGCAGCAGGCCCTCAACGAGTACAAGACCGGCCAGCGCGACAACGCCATCATGAAGGGCTTCGTGGCGCAGTTGTCCGACCAGGACATCCAGGACGTCGCCGCCTACTTCTCCAGCCTGCCGAGCAAGCTCGATACGCTGAAGGGCCATATCCAGGGCGACAAGTAAGCCTCATCGCCGGAAAACAGAAAGGCCCGCATCATGCGGGCCTTTTCTTTTGGACGTCCAGACGGCTGTTGATCAGCCCAGCGCGGACTGGCCTTCCTTCTTGCTGTAGTACGGATTGCTGCCGCCACTGTGATCGGTGGCATCGCGCACCTCGGTGATTTCCGGCACGCGTTCGCGCAGGGTCTTTTCTATACCGTGCTTGAGCGTCACATCGACCATGCCGCAGCCATGGCAACCGCCGCCGAACTGCAGGATCACCACGCCGTTCGCGTTCACTTCCAGCAGGGTCACGCGGCCGCCATGCGAGGCGATCATCGGATTCACTTCGGCTTCGAGCACGTAGCGTACGCGTTCGATCAGGCCGGCTTGTTCGCCCGGAATCTCGCCCTTGATGCGCGGCGCACGGATATTGAGCTGGCCGCCGGTCGCGTTCGGTTCGAAATCGATGCTTGCACCCTCCAGCCAGGGTGCACTGTCACCTTCCACGTTGAAGTCGAAACCATCGCAGACGATGGTCCACTCCTGCCCGGTCAACTCATCGGGCTCGGCAAACTCCAGTTCGCAATTGGCCGCCGGCGTACCCGGCGAGGTCACGCGCAGGCGAATGCTCAGGCCCTCGATGCCCTGCTGGGAAAGCAGGCGCAGGAAGTGCCGTTGCGCGCGTTCTGAAATGTCGATCATGTCTACTCCAGCTGAAACACCGGCGTGGCCGGGAATACAGCACCATTTTAGTCCTATTTTGCGCCGCCTGCCCGGCTTTGACTTTTGCTGGCGTAGCTTCGACGCTTCGCACCTTTCTCTCAGCACGGACGATTCGCCATGAACCTCAGCCAACTCGCCAGCCAGCACTGCACGCCGCGCAAGAGCAAGGAACACGCGCTGGACGCCGCCAAGCTCAAGGAACTGCTCGCCGTACTGCCGGGCTGGAAAGTCACCGACGACGGCAAGGCCATCGTCAAGGATTTCAAGTTCCCCGACTTTCACCACACGCTCGGCTTCATCAATGCGGTTGGCTTCATGGCCAATCAAGAGGACCACCACCCCGATCTGGAAGCCGGCTACGGCCATTGCCAGCTGTTGTGGTCCACCCACGATGTGGGCGGCCTGTCGATGAACGACATCATCTGCGCCGCGCGCGTCGACGTCCTGCTCGAGCGTTGAGCGCACCACGCGCCACCTTTCGCCTGCTGCCCGTAGCGGGTTTCCTCGCGGCGGTGGCGGTGTTGTTGTGGTGCATGGCCGCGCTGTCCGGCTGGATCACGCGCGGCCAGCTGATCCATCAGGCCAGCCAGAATGTCGCGACGCTGCGCGGCGACGGCCCGCTGTGGCAATGGCCGCTGCGCCGCCCCTCCGATCTGGTCGCCAGCCGCGTCTTCGGCGCGGCCGATATGAAGGTGAAGCCGAATGGCCTGCTCATCACCAGCCGCGACGGCACGCCGTTTGAAATCGGCCTGCCCTTGGCGGGTCCGGTCGACCTCATGCACTGGCCGCTGCTTCGCCTCGACCTGCGGAGCAGCCGCGAAGGTGCGCTCGGCCTGAGTTATCAGCCCCTCGAATCGGCGGCGGCCTGTTCCGCCGAGCATGCGGCCGCCGTGTCGACCACCACGGCACAGCTCTCCATCGATGTGCGGAATCTGACCTGGCGCACCGTCGACGGCGCGCCCTGCGAGGCGCCGGACGTGGTGGCCTATATGTTGCGGCTGCGGCTGGCGATACCGGCGGGCGCCACGCTGGCCGTGCATTCGGCAGCGTTGACATCGCTCGATCCCAGTCTCCTGCCGCCGACCATCGATCGGCAGGTCGCCGACATTCGCCTGCTCGGCTCCGAATCGTCGAGTAGCTGGACGCCCCAACCCCAGCAACTGGAACGCTACCGGACGCCCGTGGTTCGCCTGCCGGAGGACGCATCGTCGGAATCCATGCTCCTGTGGCGGGACCGGGTGCGCCACTACTGGCCGGCCGCGATCATCCTCCCGTCCGGGCAAGCGCTGCCCGCCCACGCCAGCAGCCATATGCCGACCTGGCTCGATGCCGGTGTATGTGCGCTCTATCTGGCCTGGCTGATCTGGCTGGCGATCCGGCAACGTCCGGGCGTGGTGCGGCCATGGACGGAAGTCGCAGCGATCGCGTTCGGCCCGCTGTGGCTGATTGCCGGATTGCGCTGGGGACCGGACCCTTCGTTCCCCGGCATTGCCGCCTTTCTGGCGGCGCTGGTCTACGGGGGCCAGAGCGAATGGCGCCGACGGCCGGTCGAATGGGGTTGGTGGGGGCGAAGCTGGTCGGAATGGATCTACCTCCTGGTGCCGCTACCCGTGGCCGCCGCGTTGACCTGGGCCGATGGCCATCAGCTGCTTCACCTGGATGTCCGCCATATCCTGGGCTATCTCGGCTGGGCCCTGCTGCAACAGTGGGCCATGCTCGCCCTGGTAATGGGACGCCTGGAGCGGACCGGGCTGCCCCGGCCCGCCATCCTGCTGGTGACGGCGGGCCTGTTCGGCCTGCTGCACACGCCCAATGGCGCCCTGATGCAGCTGTGCGTGGCGGCCGAGCTGTGGTGGGCCTGGCGTTTCATGCGCTCGCCTCGGCTGGTGCCGATTGCCCTAGCCCATGCCGCCAGCGCGTTACTGGTGGAAAGTGGGCTTACCGGCCATCTGTTGCGTTCGCTCGAGGTGAGCGCGCGCTTTTTCCAGTAGACGGCGGATCTTGTTGCCCTTCACCGCCAGAACGTCGAGAAAATCCTTCAGATCGTCGGGCATCGGCGCCGAAAAGCTGTAGGAACGACCGTCCAGCTCAAAACTCATGTGCGAAGCGTGCAGGAACAGGCGATTGAGGCCCAGCTCCTTCATGCCCTTGTTGATCTCCTTGTCGCCGTACTTCGGATCGCCCGCCAGCGGATGACCGATATGCGCGGCATGCACACGAATCTGATGCGTACGGCCCGTACCCAGCGTCGCCTGCATCAGGCGGCCGCCCGGGTACTGCTCCATCTCCTGGAAGAAGGTCAGCGAAGGCTTGCCGTTATCGGACACCCGCACCATCCGCTCGCCGCCCTGCAGTACGGATTTGAGCAGCGGCGCATTCACGCTGAACTTGGCCTTGTTCGGGTGGCCGACCATCAGGCAGAGGTACTGCTTGACCACGGAACCATCGCGGATGGCTGCCTGCAGCCCGGTCAAACCGGCACGGGTCTTGGCGAACACCAGCACGCCGCTGGTATCGCGATCGAGCCGGTGCACCAGCTCGATATGCTCGTTCGGGCGCGCCGCACGCAGCAATTCGATGGCCCCATGGCTCACCCCGCTGCCGCCATGGCTGGCGATGCCGGTGGCCTTGTCGATGGCCAGGAAGTGCTTGTCTTCGAAGATGATCGAATCAGTGATGGCTGAGACCATGCCCGCCGACGGACCCTTCGTCTCAACCTTTTCGGCCACCCGGACCGGTGGAATACGCAGCATATCGCCGGCCGCGAGACGCGTATCGGGCTTGGCCCGCTTGCCGTTCACGCGGACCTGTCCGGTACGAAGAATCCGATAAATCATGCTCTTTGGAACCCCCTTGAGCAGCGTCATGAGCGCATTGTCGATGCGCTGACCGTCCCGCTCGGGGCCGATCTCGACTTGACGCACACCGTGAGGTGCGTCGGGGGAAGTTACCGTCTGCATTGAATAAAACCTGCCGAAATAGGATACTCGGGCGGCGTTTGGTCTTGCCCCGCCGAAGTTCGGATGGGGGCGGGACTCCCACCCCGTGACGTCGGCGAGGATAGCGCCGGTCGCCTCTCTGGCAGCCGGTTGCTGCTCCCTTACATCGTAACGGTTTGGGTTGTCGTTGTCCGGTTTCCAAGGGAATCCGGGGCGGCGGACGCGAGCCTAAGAATCATCCCGGCACCGAGAACGATGCCGTCATTTGCCGCTTAACCGCAGCGGCGCGATCCCCGGCAGGCCGCCGAAGTGACTGGCGCCACCGAGGCACGCGACGCGCGGCAAGCCGAGGAAAAATTACAATGAAACGTATGTTGATCAACGCAACTCAGCGTGAAGAGTTGCGTGTGGCCATCGTCGATGGTCAGAACCTTTACGATCTCGATATCGAAATCCCCTCCCGCGAGCAGAAAAAGGCCAACATCTACAAGGGCCGTATCACCCGCGTGGAGCCGTCCCTGGAAGCCTGCTTCGTCGACTACGGCGCCGAACGCCACGGCTTCCTGCCCCTGAAGGAAGTCGCCCGCGAGTACTTCACGCCGGGCCTGGACCCCAACAAGGCGAACATTCGCGACCTCATCAAGGAAGGTCACGAAGTCGTCGTGCAGGTGGAGAAGGAAGAGCGTGGCAACAAGGGTGCCGCGCTGACCACCTTCATCAGCCTGGCCGGCCGCTACATGGTGCTGATGCCGAACAACCCCAAAGCGGGTGGCGTGTCGCGTCGCATCGAGGGCGAAGACCGCCAGGCGCTGAAGGAAGCGCTGGAGCATCTGAACGTCCCTGACGACGTCGGCCTGATCGTGCGCACCGCCGGCCTGGGCCGCGACGCCGAAGAACTGCAGTGGGACCTGGACTACCTGCTGCAGCTGTGGAAGGCCATTTCCGGCGCCGCCCAGGCGCAGAAGGCCCCGTTCCTGATCTACCAGGAATCCAAGCTGTTCATCCGCGCCCTGCGCGACTACCTGCGCAGCGACATCGGCGAGATCCTCATCGACGAGGAATCGCTGTACAACGACGCGCGCGAGTTCATGCAGCAGGTGATGCCCAACGCCCTGCGCAAGCTCAAGATGTACCGCGACGACACCCCGCTGTTCTCGCGCTACCAGATCGAAACGCAGATCCAGAGCGTGTTCGACCGCCAGGTCCGGCTGCCCTCCGGCGGCTCGATCGTGGTCGACCAGACCGAAGCCCTCACCGCCATCGACATCAACTCGTCGAAGGCCACCAAGGGCAGCGACATCGAAGAAACCGCGTTCAACACCAACCTGGAAGCGGCGGTGGAAATCGCCCGCCAGCTGCGCATCCGCGATGCCGGCGGCCTGATCGTGATCGACTTCATCGACATGGACAGCCCCAAGCACCAGCGCGAAGTGGAAGAGCGTCTCAAGGACGCCCTGAAGCTGGACCGCGCCCGTGTGCAGATCGGCCGCATCTCGCGCTTCGGCCTGCTGGAGATGTCGCGCCAGCGCCTGCGTCCGTCGCTCGGCGAAGCCACCCAGATCGTCTGCCCGCGCTGCGAAGGCCATGGCCATATCCGCGGCGTCGAGTCGCTCGCGCTGTCCACGCTGCGCCTGATCGAAGAACACGCGATGAAGGACAACACCGGCCAGGTGCTGGTGCAGGCCCCGCCGACCGTGGCCAACTTCATGCTCAACGAGAAGCGCGCCAGCGTGGTCGAGATCGAGCTGCGCAACAAGGTGCACGTGGTGATCGTGGCCGACGACAAGCTCGAGACGCCGCACATCGAAATCCAGCGCATCCGCGAAGCGGACATGGGCGAGCACAGCAAGCCCAGCTATGAGCGCCTCACCGCCGTCGAAGCCTCCGCCGTGCCCAAGATGGGCCAGGCCCTGGGCAGCAGCGAGCAGCCCGCGGTCAGCGGCATCGTGCCGTCGTCGCCGGCGCCTGTGCGCGAAGAAACCGCCGCCGAACCGGCACCGCAGGCACCCGCGGCTCGCCAGCCCGCTGCCGCCCCGGCACCGGCGGGCGGCGTCATCTCCCGCCTGCTAGGCTGGTTCCGCTCCAGCGCGGCTCCGGCAGCTCCCGCTCCGGCGAAAGCCGAGCCGGCCACCTCCAACCGCAACGCCAACCGCCGCGACGAGCGCGGTCGTCCGTCCCAGGGCGGCCAGCAGCAGGGCAACCGCCAGCAGCAGCGTCGCGAACAGCCGCAGCAGGGCCAGAAGGGCCAGCAGCAGGCCAAGGGCAATCGTCAGCAGCAACCGCGTCAGCCGCAGCAGCCCAAGCAGGAACGCCAGCCGCAGCCGCCGAAGGACGCTCAGCCGCAGGCTCAGGGCGAACGCAAGCAGCAGCAACCGCGTCAGGAACAACAGCCGCGCCAGCCGCGTCAGGGCCAGCAGCAGAACCCGCAGGCACAGGCTGCCGCCGTGACAGCCGCGCCGCTCGCAGCAAGCCATCCGCAGGCCGAACGCCCCGCGGCCGTCGTTGCGCCCGAAGCGGAGCTGATCAAGAACGTCGTTGCCCCGCTCGAAGCGGCCACCGGCGAAGCCATCGCCACCGATACGGCTCCGGCCGTGGCAGGCGCGGCGGAAGTCGAGGGCGGCCAGTCGCGCCGCCGCCGCGGTCGTCGCGGTGGCCGTCGCCGTCGTCGCCATGAAGACGGTACGCAGGCCGGCGCGCAGAGCCAGGAATCCGCCGACGATCAGCATTTCGATGATCTGGACGACGAAGACCGGACGGAAGCAGCCAAGCCGGCCGCACCGACGCCCGCAGCCTCGCCTGCTCCGATTGCCACCGCCGCCGCGGTCACCGCAGCAGTGACGACCGTGACGCATGCGGTTCGCGTCGAAACGGCTGAGGCATCCGCCGATGTCGCCGTGAGCAAGCCGAACGATGACGCTGCCGCTGTCGCACCGGTGACGCCGAGCCAGGCTCCCGAGCAGGTGCTCAGCGCTGTGGCGCCGACCTCGTTCAATCTCCCCACCCTGCCGCCGATTCCGCCGATGGAAGACGCTGCGGAGAACGCGATCGGGCACGTGCAGGTTGAAACGCACGCCGCCATCGAAACGTTCAGTGCGCCCGTGGTGCACGAGGAACGCGTGGCCGCGATCGCTCCGGCGATCATCAGCGAAGCCGTGACGGAAACGCCCACTACCGATATGTCAGCAAGCACGACGCATGCGCCGGAAGTTGCCCCCGTGGCCACCGAGACCGTGCACAACGATGTGGGCACCACCATCGATTTCCGCGCACACCTCGACGTGTCGCCGAAGATCGAGCCGGTCGTCGAACAGCCCCCCGCTGCGGAGCCTGCCGCGACCGCCGTTGCCGAGAACGAGGTGGCCGTGAAGGCGGAAGCTCCGGCTGAGCAGGAAGCAACGCTGGTTGCCTCGCCAAGCCAGGGTGACCTGCTGGCGCATGCCGGCCTGTCGCAACAGCAAGCCGTCGAGTCGAACCCGCCGCATGCAGCTGGCGAGGAAGGCACCGACGAAGTGAAGAAGGACGCTTCCTCGCACGGTTGAGGAAGCGCCATCCGCACACAAAAAAAAGCCGGACATCCGTCCGGCTTTTTTTGTGCTCAGCGAAGCGGTGTATCAGGCGCCGACTTGATTGTTGCCCACCTGGTTGTTGTGCGTGTCCAGCAGTCCGTGGATGGTCATCAGATGCGCCAGGCTGATCACATGATCCACCTGCAGCTTTTCCATCAAGCGCTGCTTGTAGGTAGAGACGGTCTTGGGGCTAAGATTGAGCTGTTCGCCGATCATCGTGAGCGCCTTGCCACGCACCAGCATCATGGCTACTTCGAGTTCGCGGCTGGACAAGGCGTCGAACGGCGATCCCTCGCCATCCAGCGTGGCCAACGCAAGCTGCTGTGCCACCGCCGGGGCCAGATAACGCCGACCCGAGGCGACCTGACGCACCGCATCGAGCAACTCTTCCGACGTGCAGCCCTTGGTCAGATAGCCAAGCGCACCCGCATCGAGCAAACGCTTGGGGAAGCGCGCGTCGTCAACCACAGTGACAATGATGATGTGCGTGGGGAGCTTGGAGCGCGACACGCGCTCAGTCAGTTCGATACCGCTCATGCCCGGCATATGGACATCCACCAGGGCAATATCTGGCGCCTTGGCGCGGATAAGCCTTAGCCCTTCTTCGGCGGTTCCTGCCTCGCCGCTGATCTGAATATCCGGCTGCTGCTGCAGGATCATCCTGAACCCTGTACGCACCAGCTCGTGATCGTCAATCAAAACAACTTTGATCACCAGTCGCCCTCCTTGGGTGTGTGGGACCGAACATAGGCCGCCCCATGGCCTAATGCAAGTACCTGAAGCAAAATAAGAATATACCGACAGAGACTTCCTACTTAGGCGGCCAGAACTACCTTACGCACAACACCGCCGGAAGCCTGACGAGACTATTCGACACCCGTTGACCAGTTCCTCAGCCCTATCGCATCGAGATCGAAATCTTCGACCGTCACCGTCATCACGTGGCCAGAATCGTCCGACCAGTGCTGTTCGCCGACACGCCGGGACACTCCATGGATCAGCGCGCCCTGCGCGATGCCGCCATCGCTCTCGCAGCTGCCCACGACAAAACCCTCCGGCAGCTCCGCCGCAACGCGCTGCTCGAAGAGTCCAAGAAATCTGCTGCCACTCATGACATCCCCCGAATGCGCCCCATGGGCGACGAGTGTCGAGCGAATGGTGCCCGGAGACGGAATCGAACCGTCATACCCTTGCGGGTGAGGGATTTTAAGTCCCTTGCGTCTACCAGTTTCGCCATCCGGGCCGATACGGAAGGATGCGCATCCTAGCATGCGTGCGACGGGCGCTCGCAGTGGCGCATGCAAAGAAAAACCCGCCGTGAGGCGGGTTTGATTCGGATCGCAATGGAGGCCTGGGTCGGAATCGAACCGGCGTACACGGCTTTGCAGGCCGCTGCATGACCACTCTGCCACCAGGCCATTGCGCACGGATCGTAACCTGAAAGGGTCACCATCCGCTTGAAAAAACAAAACCCCGGAATGCCGAGGTTTTGCGGAACACTGGAGCGGGAAACGAGACTCGAACTCGCGACCCCGACCTTGGCAAGGTCGTGCTCTACCAACTGAGCTATTCCCGCATCTGAGTAGGAAATCATAGCCAGAAAGAGGCCATTTGTGAAGAGTCTGGGAAGACTTTTTTCGCGGCCCTGCCAATGGGCCTTGGGACCCTCCGTCGCGAACAGCCTACGCGATGTCAGGCAGTCTCATCAGCGAATACGTGTGTTTCAGGCAACAGTCCGTTCGGTTTGCCGCGACTGGTAACTACACGGTTGCGACTTATCTTGTGGGAAGGCGCTCAAGGGCGCTACCCACTATCAGGAGTGCAGCATGATCGACCGTCGACCTTTCGATAGCCTGGGCGGAGCCAACCACGGCTGGCTCGACGCCAAGCATCATTTCTCCTTCGCCAGTTACCACGATCAGTCCCGCATGGGCTGGGGTGCGCTGCGCGTGTGGAACGATGACACCATCGCGCCGCAGACGGGCTTTCCGCCGCATCCGCACGCGGACATGGAAATCATCACGTACGTTCGCGAAGGCGCCATCACGCACCAGGACAACCTCGGCAACAAGGGACGCACCGTGGCGGGCGACGTGCAGGTGATGAGCGCGGGCTCGGGCATCACCCATGCGGAGTACAACCTGGAATCGGGCGCGACGCAGATCTTCCAGATCTGGATCATTCCCGACCAGCACGGCAAGGCGCCCTCCTGGGGTACCAAGCCGTTTCCGATCGGCGACCGCACCGGCCGTTTCGTCACGCTCGCCAGCGGCTTCAAGGAAGACACCGATGCCCTGCCCCTGCGCACCGATGCGCGCGTGCTGGGCGCCACGCTGAAGGCCGGCGAGACAGCCGTGTATGACCTCGATGCCAGCCGCTATGCGTATCTGGTGCCCGCCAAGGGCAGCGTCGAAGTCAATGGCGTGAAACTCGACGCGCGCGACGGCGCAGCGATTCGCAACGAGACGAAGCTCACCGTCAAAGCGCTCGACGATGCCGAGCTGGTGTTGGTCGATTCGGCGCCGTAATAAATCGCGCCGTCCGACCAAGGTGGGAGTGAACCCTCGCGCTGGCCTTGCTAACCTCGCCTGATTCCGCAGCGCGAGGTTGGCAATGGACCACTGCATTTACACGATCGATACCGGCTTCGTTCGTCCCCGCTTCGATGCGGCTTATTTGCTGGTGGAGAACGGTCGTGCAGCCTTTATCGATTGCGGCACGAACTACGCCGTGCCGCGCATGCTCGAAGCGCTCGGTGCTACGGGTCTTGCAGCCAGCGACGTCGATTGGCTGATCCTCACGCACGTTCACCTGGATCATGCCGGCGGTGCCGGCGAGCTGATGGCGCAGTTGCCGAATGCGCGTCTGGTGGTGCATCCGCGCGGCGCGCGGCACATGATCGATCCCAGTCAATTGTGGGCGGGTGCCTCGGCCGTGTACGGCGAGGAGGTGATGGATACCACCTATGGCCGCCTGCGGCCCATCGCTGCCGGACGCGTAGTCGAGGCGCCTGACGGCCATGTCGTGCAGCTCGCGGGGCGACCCTTGCTTTGCCTGGATACACCGGGTCATGCACGGCATCACCTGTGCGTCTACGACGAGCGCGCGAAGGTGTGCTTTACGGGCGATACGTTCGGTTTGTCGTATCGCGAATTCGATACGGCTGGCGGTGCCTTCATCTTGCCGACGACATCGCCGGTGCAATTCGATCCCGATGCATTGCATGCCTCGATTCGGCGGCTGGTCGCGTTGAAACCCGCGGCGATGTATCTCACGCATTACGACCGCGTCGAACAGGTGGCCAGACTCGCGGACGATCTGCATGAGCAGATCGATGCGATGGTGTCCCTCGCGCAATCCGCGCAGGACAATTCAGCGAACGCGGAGCAACGCCATGAGGCGATGAAAGTCGCGCTGGCGGATCTCTATCTGTCGCGTGCGCACGCCCATGGCTGGAACGGCAATCGCGCAGCGCTGCTCGAGATACTCGGCATGGACGTCGAACTCAATGCACAAGGCCTCGGCATCTGGCTGGACAGCCGGCAAAGCCGCTGACGCTTACGCCAGCGACGCGTCGATCAGCTGGTTGGCGATCTTGACCAGTGACCCCGCCGGCCCGTGCGCGCCGAACAACTGACCGGAGGCATAGGTGCCTTCGAGCAGCAACAGCAGGCCATCGGCGAGCAAGGCGGGATGCTTCGCACCCATCGCCGTCGACAGCTCGACCAGCCGTGCGCGCAACTTGCGCTTGTTTTCCTCGGCGACTTTCCGGGCCGGGTGATCGTCGCCGGGATATTCCACCACCGCATTGGTCAAGCCGCAGCCTCGATAGCCCGCTTGCGAGGCTCGCTGTGACAATCCTTCGAAGTACGCCATCAATTGCGCGCGAGCATCATCCGGATGGATGTCGGCACCTGCATTGAACGCCGCCCAGAAGCCCACTTCGTAGTCGCGCAGGTATTCGGCCGCCAGTTCGTCCTTCGACGCGTAGCTTCGATAAAGACTCGGCTTGGTGACACCGGCACGCGTGACGATCTCCTCCACCCCGATGGCGCGGATGCCCTCGCGATAGAACAGCTCCCGCGCCGTGCGACGAATGCGCTCGGCCGCCTTGGGCTTCTCTTCGGCCATCGGTTCAATGGGCGGGGATGGGGGGCGTTTGCTCGGCATGGCTGGTATGGGTTGACAATGTTACCGATCGGTACGTACGATTCACGCATCCAACGTACCGATCGGTAACATGACTATACCGCGCATCCGTCCTTTCGGCCAGAAGTACGCCTTCGTCGTGGCCGGCGTGATTTTTCTTGCCCTGCTGGCGGCTGCCGGCGTCCGCGCTGCTCCCGGCGTGCTGATCCTTCCCCTGGGCAAGGCGTTTGGCTGGAGCCGGGACACCATTTCCCTCTCCGCTGCCTTGGGCATCTTCCTCTACGGCATGGTCGGCCCCTTCGCCGCGGCGCTTATGCAGGCCGTGGGCGTGCGCCGCACGCTGGTGGGTGCCCTGGTCCTGATGACCGTGTCGATCTCCGCCAGCGCCTGGATGACGCAGCCCTGGCACCTGATGCTGACCTGGGGACTGTTCTCCGGAATCGGCTCGGGTTGCGTGGCCATCGTGCTGGGCGCCACGGTGGTGAATCGCTGGTTCGTCACCCATCGCGGCCTGATGATGGGACTGCTCACGGCGAGTACTGCCACCGGCACCCTGGCGTTCCTGCCGGCGCTGGCCGCCATCGCCGAACATGGCGGTTGGCGTCCGGTGGTGTGGACTGTTGCCGCAGGCTGTGCCCTGTTGATTCCGCTCGCCTGGTGGCTGCTGCCCGAACGGCCCGCCGATATCGGCCTGCGCCCCTATGGCGCAACGGAAGACGAGGTCGATACGGCGCCGCGCCGCAACCTGCTGGCCATCGCGCTGGGCAGCCTGGCCACGGCGGCCAAGCAGCGCACGTTCTGGTTCCTGTTCGCCACCTTCTTCATCTGCGGCTTCACCACCAACGGCCTGATCGGCACGCACTTCATTGCGATGTGCGGCGACCACGGCATTCCGGAAGTGCGCGCAGCGGGCCTGCTGGCCATGATGGGCGCGTTCGACCTGATCGGCACCACGCTGTCGGGCTGGCTGACCGATCGCTACGATCCGCGCAAGCTGTTGTTCGTCTACTACGGCTTGCGCGGGCTCTCGCTGATCTGGCTGCCCTACTCCGATTTCTCGTTTGCCAGCCTGTCGTTGTTCGGCATGTTCTACGGTCTGGACTGGATCGCCACGGTGCCACCCACGTTGCGTCTCGCCACCGAAGCATTCGGCGATCGTGATGCACCCGTGGTATTTGGCTGGGTCGCGGCGGGCCATCAGATCGGCGCGGCCAGCGCGGCCTTCTTTGCCGGCGCGCTGCGCACCCAGAGCGGCGACTACCTGCAGCCGTTCGTGGTGGCCGGCGTCACCGGCCTGATCGCCGCGGGACTGGCCTTGATGATCGGCCGCCGCCCGCAGCTGCAACCGGCGTTGCAGGCCGGTTGATCAGGCCAGGCGCGTGCCGTTCGGCACCGGACGTTCGACGGCAGTGAGCACCACGCCGTCATCGGTATGGAAACCGGTGAGCAGGAACTGCGAGCGGAACGGACCGATCTGCTTTTCTGGAAAATTGATCACGCCGACGATCTGGCGACCGAGCAGATCCTCGGCGCGATAGAGATTCACGACCTGCGCGCTGGTTTTCTTCTCGCCGTACGGGCCGAAATCCGCCCACACCTTCCAGGCCGGCTTGCGCGCTTCGGGAAACGCTTCGACGCGCGTGATGGTGCCCGTCACGATCAGCACCTTCTCGAAATCGGCCCAGCTGATCTCATCCACCGTGTTTGCTTGTGTTGCGCTCATCCTTCCAACCTCGTCTTGAACCAGTCTTTGCTTTGCTGCCACCAGTAGCTGGCCTGTGCGCCCAGGTAACCGAACGGTCGATAAGTGCGCTCCAGGCCGTAGGGCGCGAACTGCTTCCAGCGGTCGTCGCCCTCGGCCAGCGCGGACGCCAGCAGGTCGCCTGCCGCGCACGTGGGTGCCAGACCGTGACCGCCAAACGCCTGCGCCCACCACAGTCCATCGCCGCTGCTGCCGATCTGCGGCATCTGGTGGCGCGCGTAGCTCATCAGGCCCGACCATGCGTAGTCCACCCGCACGCCCTTCAATTGCGGGAATACGCGCAGCAGATCGCGCATCAACAGCTTTTGCACGGCGCCCGGCGAACGATCGCGCACCGAGATGCGACCACCCCACAACAAGCGGCTATCGGCCAACGGTCGGTAGTAGTCGAAGGCGAAGCGCGAATCGTAGACGGCCGAACGCGTTTCCAGGCAATCCTTGAGCCGGTCGCCCAGCGGTTCGGTCACCATCACGTACGTGGCAATGGGCAGGATGGCGCGATCGACCTGCCGGCGCAGACCGGCCAGATAACCGCCGCACGCCAACACCACCTGATCGGCGTGCACCGAACCCTGCGCCGTTTCGATGCGCCAGCGCAAACCGTCGCGACGCAGCTGCCACACATCGGTGTCTTCATGCACACGCACGCCTTGCGCGGTTGCGGCGCCAGCGAGGCCAATGGCGAAGTTCAGCGGATGCAGATGCAGGGCGTCGCGTTCGTACAGGCCATCGTAGTAACGCGTAGAGTGCACGCGAGCACGCAGCTCGTGCTGCGGCAGCCATTCCCACGACACGCCATACTGGCGCGCCAGCAGTTCCTGCCGCTGGCGCAGCACGGCCGGATCGCGGAACCAGTTGGCCCAGATCACGCCTTCGTCCACCACGTCGCAGGGAATGCGGTAATGCGATGCACGGTGACGGATGCGCTCTACCGCTTCGGTGGTGAGGCGGAACAAGGCAAGGGCAGCATCCTGTCCGCGCTGATCGAGCAGCGATTGCTCGCCCAGCGAGTAGCCGCCGAAAACGAAACCGCCGTTGCGCCCCGAGGCACCGAAACCCACCTTCTCCCGCTCAAGCAGAATCACATCGCGTACGCCGCGCTCGGCCAGACCAAGCGCCGTGTGCAAGCCGGCAAAGCCTCCACCGATGATGGCGACGCGCGCATCGGTCTTGCCCTGCAAGGGAGCGTATGGCGCATACGGGGTGGCCGTGGCGCGGTAATAGGAGGCGGCCGGTGACGAAGTCATGCGATGGGCGTGTGCTTGTCTCGGATCAGGCTATCCAGCATAGCGCAGCCCCCGTGCTTCATCCGAGCATGACGCCTGGCAGGGACGTTCAGTCGACCACGTTGACGCCCAGGGGCCTGACGTCGCTGCGGCCGCGGTCATCGACCACGCGCACCTCGTAGTTGCCTGCGCTGGCAGGTAGCCAGAACATCGACTCGCCGGGGGCACTGCGCCCCACATAGGCATCGTTGACGAACCAGTACATCTCGCGCACCGATGCATCGGCATTGGCGCTGAAGGCCACGCGATCCTGGCCGCTCGACTTCAGCCGCATCGCGTAGATGCTGCCGCGCAGCGGCGAGGTGATCGACGGCGGTTCGCCGTCCACGCCGCTGAGCACGCAGCTGTCGTTGCGCGGCGGCGTACGCCGCGGAATGCCCGCCTGCACGAACACGCGCTGCAGTTCGGACGGCCAGAATTCGTAGACCTCCACGTGCGTGCGCTTGCCGGCATACGGCGGACAGGCCGGCTTGCCGGTGTCGTCATCGATGACCACCGGGCGATGCACCTGACTCACGCGGATCGGCGACTTGCCGGGAATGAACCAGGTCATGCCGCGCTGCGGGCACCACTGGTTAGGCAGGTCGCCGCTGGCCAGACAGATCTCCACGCGGCGCAGGTGCGCAGGCATATGCCGCACGGGCTCGGTGAGCTGCGGCTGGGCGGCGCGCAAAGCGTCCTCCATCTGGAAGAACAACGGCGCCGCCGCATCCACGCCCACGAAGGCCGGGTTGCTACTGCCATCGAAGTTGCCGATCCAGACGATGAGCACGTACGGCCCGAAACTGCCCGCCGTCCATGCATCACGAAAGCCCCACGAGGTGCCGGTTTTCCAGTACACGGGCAAGCGATCGGGCTGCGCGCCGGTGGTTTCGTCGGGGCGCGGGTTCTGGCGCAACATGTCCATCACCATGAAGCTGGCTTCTTCGCTCAACAGGCGCGTGCCGTTGCTGGGCGGATCGCTGGCCAACAGACGAAGCGGACGCAGCTCCCCGCGATTGGCGAGCATGGCGTAGAGCCCCGCCAGTTCCTGCATGGTGACTTCGCCGCCGCCGAGCACCAGCGCGAGTCCGTAGTGTTTTTCGCTGGCAAGACGACTGATGCCTGCATCGTGCAGGAACTGGTAGAACGACGGTTGCTGGAGCTGCGAGGCCACCCACACGGCGGGAATATTGCGGCTGCGTACGAGCGCTTCGGTCGCCGTGACGGGACCCAGGAAATGGCCGTCGAAATTCTCCGGTGCATACGGGCCAAACGCGGTCGGCACATCCCGCAGCACGGTCTGCGGATGCAATACGCCCTGGTCGAAACCCAGCGCGTAAATGAAAGGCTTCAAGGTCGAGCCGGGCGAGCGCTTGGCGAGCGTGCCGTTCACCTGCCCCTGGATCTCCGCATTGGCGTAGTCCGCCGAACCGACCAGTGCCTTCACGCCCATATCGCGCGTGTCCACCAGCACGGCCGACACATTGCGGATGCCGCGACCGCCGTTGCGTTCGACATAGCGGTCCACTTGCCGTTCCAGTACATGCTGCAGATCGAGATCGAGCGTGGTGGTGACGCGGCTGTCGCTGTCGGCGGCCATGAGCTTGCGCGCTGCGAGCACCTGATCGACCGCATGGGGCGATTCGAACGGTAACTTGGAGAGCGGACGCAGCCGCAACGGCAATGCAAACAGCGGCTGCAGCGCCGCATCGCCTGGATGCAGCGTTTTCCACCGGGCATACAGACGATTGCGGGACGTGCTGAGCCGATGGCTGATGAGGTCCGGCGCATCGGCGCCCGCCTGCAGCCGGCGACTGGGATCCTGCGGAATCACCGCCAGCGTCAGCGCCTCGGGCAGGCTCAGCGCATCGGCCGGTTTGTCGAAATAGGCCAGGCTCGCGGCGCCTACGCCTTCGACATTGCGCCCATAAGGCGCGTAGTTGAGATAGGCCTCGAGAATCTGCTCCTTCGAATAGAACAGTTCCAGTTGCAGCGCACGCGCCACTTGCAGCAGCTTGCCCGAGGGAGCGCGCGTATTGAGCCGCCAGAGCAAACGCGCCAGCTGCATGGTGATGGTCGAACCACCTTGCCGGTTGCCATGGCTCACATACGTAACCCACGCACCGCGCAGCAAACCGTAGGGATTGAAGCCGGGATGCCAGCGATACCAGCGGTCCTCGTGCAGCAGCACGCCGTCCACCAGCGCGGGCGAGACGTCCTTGAGTGGCACCCACAGGCGATAGCGTTGATCGCTGGCGAGGGTGAGGCGCAGCAGGCGACCGCGAGCGTCATAAACCGCAGTCGACGATGGCAGCCATGCGCTCAAGGGCCGATGCGGCCATAGCCGAAGTCCGACCAGCAGCGCCGCCAGCAGCGCCAGTCCCACCAGCCAGTTCTGCCAGCGCACGCCCCAACGGATCAGGGCGCGGCAGCAGCGGGCAATGAAGGACGGCGTGGTCATGCGGTATGTCCGTGGGAGCGCCCCGCTACGGCGGGACGCTCCGCTTCGATCAAGGCTGACGGACTACCTCCAGCGTCACGCCACCGGCCGTGCGTGCCTGCACGCGCCGGTCGTACAGCGCTTCGCCATAGGCCGGGGGCACGATGAACTTGCCCGCGTTGGTGGCCTTGATGCGGTACACGAACTCACCCACGCTGGGCGTGGCCGAGCCGTAAAGCACCACGCGATCCTCGCGCACATCGGCGTACTGCAGCGCCCAGCTGGATCTTCCCACGCCGATCGGCGAACGCCATTCGCTGGCCTTGACCTCGCTGTCGCCACCGGCATCGTTCTGCTCGCTGCCGTCCTGCTGCTGATCCGTCACCGCCGGCGGCGGCTGGATCACCGGCTCGAAGCCGCCGGGCAACAGGTCGACGATCGCCACGTTGTCCAGACCGCGGTCGTCCGTGGCGCGAATCTTCAGGTGCACGTCGATCTCCTGGCCGATCGTCACCTTGTCGATGGCCTTGCCGTTGACGTCGGTGTAATCGCGCGTGATCTCCAGCCCTTCCTTGATCGCCTTGGCCGGTTGATCGCGATCAAAACCACCCTGGCTCACCACTCGCCACGCCGGCAGCGTGCTGTCGTTAGTGAAGCGCAGGCGCTTGGCGTTCGCGTCCCAGCTACCGGCCTGCAACAGGTTGCCCTGCAACGCCGCGATGGCCCTCACCGCGCCATCGGTTTGCACCTGGTCGATGCGCAGCTTGCCCAGCTGGCCTTCGTTCTGCGACGCGTAGGTGTCCAGCGCCAGCAACACCATCGACGAGGACAGCGTGTTGTACCAGCCGTGTTCGAGCGGCTCGGTGATGTTCTCCATCACGCGAGGCGACAGTGCACGGCTGCGCTCGGGGAAGTGTTTAGCCAGCAGATACAAGGTGCTCGCATCGCGGATCAACGAGTCATAGTAGTAGCCGTAGCGATACTCCTTGTCGCCTGTATTGCGCTCCAGCAGTTTCTGCGGGCCGGCCATCAGTTGCGCGGCCTGCTTGTCCTGCTTGAGCAACTGGTACGACGACGCCAGCCACGCGGCGGCCAGATCGTTCTTCCACTCGTTCGGATACGCGTCCTGCAGGCGTTTCTGCACGGCCGCCAGGTCATTGGTGGTGACGTTGCCCTGGCGGGTGAGCAGGTACACGGCGTAGGCGCGTTGGCGCAGCAGGTCCAGACCATCCAGCGTGTCATCGCTGGCCAGCTGATGCAGGTACTTGTTGCCGGCATCGAACATGTCGCGCGGAATGGCCACGCCACGATCGCGCGCTTCCAGCATGAAGTGCATCGCATAGGTGGACACGAAGGGATTGGAATCCGGCGTCGCGGACCAAAGACCGAAACCGCCCTGCCCGTTCTGGCGCGCATGCAGCACATCCAGGAACTGGGACAGCGCCTCCTCGTTGGTGAGTTTCTTGCCGCTCATCGACGGCTGCAATGCATCGGCGAACACCTTCACCTGCGGCCATTTCGACAGCACCAGCCGCGGCATGGCGGAGCTGATGATCTGCTCGCTGCAATAGTGCTGGAAATTCACCAGATACGTGGTCAGGCCGCTCGACAGCACCACCGGGATATTGGAGATGGCGGCATCGCGCGAGGCGTACTCGCTGAACAGGCTGCGCAGGTCCGGCTGATCCTGCTTGGTGCCCGCATCCACGCGGCCCACATCCACCTGGGTGCGATAGGCCGAGGCCGGACGCACGGACACATCCACGCTTTGGCGGGCCGACTTGTCGCCATAACCCGCGACAAAACTGAGATTGCCCGAACCGAGCTTGTCGGTTGCCTTCACGCGGAACGTCACCACGCCCTCGCGCATTTCGCCGAGGTTGAGGCTCTGGTTCGGCGCGCCGACCACCTGCAATTGCGGCCCTGTCTTCAGGGTCACCGCCACCGGCACCTGCTTGCCGCCGAGACCGGTGAGATTGTTGGCCACGCCGACGCTGACCTCGACCTCATCGCCCGGCGCCAGCGTGGTGGGCACGTTCGGCGACAACACGAAATCGCCGCGCACCGTGGTGCTGCCTTCATAGGTGCCGATGCGATCCGGCGACACGGCCACCGCCATCACGCGCAGCTTGCCGTTGAAGTAGTCCGGCACCTGATAGGTGAGCTCCTTCTCGCCGTTCACCTCGACAATGCCGGACCAGTAGGCCACCGGCTTGTCGCGCTTGCGCTTGAACGGATTGAGCTGGCGGCCGATCGCACCGTCGGCGTCGCCGCCGGGCGCGGCCATCGCCATCAGCTTCTCGAAGTCGGGCAGGATCAGGTCGAGGATCTGCGAGGTGCCCACTTCCAGCATGCGCTTGCAGAAGAAGAACTTCAGCGGATCGCCCAGCTTGTAGCGCGCCACCTGCAGGATGCCCTCGTCCACCGCGAACACCACGGCACGCGTGGGCTGCGGCGCGCTCAGCTTGAACGTGACCGTTTCGCCCGGTTTCACCAGCGCGGGCGAATCCACCTTGATCGCGTTGCGACGCGCGTCCAGGTTGACCGAGAACGGCACCACGCCATAACTGAGCGGGCTCATGAAGATTTCATCCGACGACGGATCGCGGATGTACTGCACGTTGATATAGCCGTTGCCTTCGAAATCCGCCGGCACGGTGATGTGCTGCACGGAGCTGCTGGTATCGGCATGGAACCAGGCGTGCGCATAGACCTTGTCGCGCTCGATGGTGATCAGGCCACTGCCCGCATAAGGGGCGCGAATGGCGATGTCCACCGATTCGCCCGGCGCGTAGTCCTGCTTGCTCAGGTTGAGCTGCAGCTCCGCGTTGCGGTCCAGCGAGCGCGACACGTTCGCCGCGCCGGCCACGGAGTACTCCACGCGATTCACTTCCACGCCGTCGCTGCTGCGCACGATCACCAGCGCATAGTTGCCTGGCTTGTCGGTCGGCAACGCGTAGTCCATGCCGTTCGCCGGAATCGCCAGCGGCTGCTCGTTGAGCGGCACTTCCTTGAGTTTGGACTGGTACTTGTAGACGCCCGAATCCTGCTTGGTCAGCACCGAGATGTAGCGCCGCTCGATCAGGCGGGCTTTGAGATCCTTCAGCGCCATCGACTTGGCGGTGTGATCGATCGCCACCAGGTGCACGCTGCGCGGGGCATCGCGGTTGATGTAGTCGAGATTGTCGACCGACTTGTAACCGACCAGCCAATCGTTGCTCGACACCAGCGTCTGCGACGCCGCGGCCACGCTGCGACCGCCCTCAGGCTCGTAGGCCTTGGCGAGGAAGTACAGCTGATAGGTGGCGTCCGCGTATTTCTTCAGGTCGAGATCGAACTCGGCGTGACCCTTGTCGTCGGTCTTGCCGTCCTGCAACTTGTCCTCGTAGCCTTCTTTGGCACGACGCACATCGTAGAAGTGATAGTCGGGCCAACTGCGGAAGGCCGGCCATGCCGGACGCAAGGTGAGCGACGCTTCCACCCGGCGATCCGTTGCCGGCGTGCCGAACAGGTTCATCACGTCGACGATGCCCTTGATCTGGTCGGGCTTGACCCAGCCCTCGGGCACCTGGCCGACAAGCTTGGCTTCCACCTTCATGCGATCGGGCAGGAATTCCTTCACCTGCACGGTGGTGCTGCCGATCTGCGCACTGGCCTTGCCATCCTTGACGATATAGAGATTCACCGTCCAGGTGCCGGTGGGCGCCGTTTCCGCAGGTGCGTACTCGAGCTCGCCGAAGCCGGACGTATCCATCGACATCGGCAGCTGCTTCACCGTCATGCCGCGGGGATCGACGATCTCCGCCTGCAGCGGCACGCCCACCACGTTGCGCGTCCAACTGGCCGCACGCACGATGAGTCCCACGTGGAAGGTGTCGCCCGGGCGATAGATGCCGCGATCGGAGAACAGATAAGCGGACAGCTGGCCGTCGTTCTGCGCATTGCGCTCGCCACCCACGTCGAAGCGCGAGAAGTCGAGCTTGCGGTCGTAGCTGCTGGAGCCACCGATCGGCAGGAACGACAGGTCGTCGCCCTTCTTCACCACATAGAGGGTCGGCTGCTTCTCGCGCTCCAGGCCCTTGAAGGTGGGGAAATGCACCACGCCGTCGGCCGAGGTGGTATCGCTGAAGAGCGTCTGGCCGTTCACCGCCAGCACGGACACCGATGCACCACCCACGGGAGCGCCGGAGTGGATGGACTGCACGAACACATCCTGGCTGCCGTCCAGCGAACGCTTCACCAGCATGCCCAGGTCGGTGACCACGATCATGCGCGTGTCGGCGGCCGGCGCGTTGCCATCATCGTCGTTGTCGTTCTCCGACATCTCGCCATCGCCATCGCCCTCATCCGATTCGCCGTCCGAGGCATCGTTGGTGGGCGCGGCCTGCGGCTCGTTCTCGGCCGCCTTGCGGGCATCTTCGCGCTTCTTTTCCGCCGCGGCGTCGTAGCTGGTCAGATGCAGCAGGAACACGCCCCGCTTGCCTTCCTTCAGGTACTGGCCGAGATCGAGCCCCTCGTAATGAGCCTTGGCGGGATCGCCTTTGGGGAAGCTGCGTTTCTGTTCGAAGCGTTCGACGATGTGATCCTCGCTGAACGCATAGCTCAATTCCGGATGCGCATACGAACCCTGGTTGAGGCTCACCAGATGCTGCAGCTGATCCGGCAACACGCGGCCAATTTCCACCCGCATGCCAGGCAGATTGCGCGACACCACCGAGATGCGCTTGCTGCCGGACATGGACAGCAGCGAGCCATCCGCCATGAAGCGGAGCAGCTTGGGATAGTTGGGCACGGTGACGACGCTGCCATAGGGCTTGCCCAGGATGTAACCTCCGAACGTCTTCAGGCCCTTGTCCACGTGCACATACACACGCTGTCCGGGCGACGCATGGAACTTGAAGCTTTGCACGGCGTCGTAATCGTTCTCGGTGGGTACCATCTCCAGCTTCAACGGCTGGCTTTGGCGCAGCTCCGCCTCGCCCACTTCACCCTCGCTCCACGGATACGGAGGCGCATCGTCATCCTGCTGCTCTCCGGCCTTGCGCGGCGGCAGCACCCACGCCTTGATCAGACCGGCCAGCTCGGTGTCGCGCACGGCGCCGCCGACATTGACCAGCAATACCTGTTCGGGTTCGTACTTTTCGTTGTCGACCAGGGTCGGCTCGATGCCGTCGATGGTGAGGCTGTAAAGGCCGGGCACGCGCACCTGCGCCTTCAGCTCGGCAGCGGTACCGTCGCCGCCGCGCGTGCTACGCAGGCCCTTGGCGAGGGTATAAGCCACGGCGCTTTCGTCGCGCGGCAAGGACAGCGGCTGCGAATGAATCCAGGCGTGCAACTTGTACTGGTCGTAGGTGACCGTGTACTTCAACGGCACGTCGCGGCCCGCGCGCTGCATCAGGCCCACCTCGATGCGCTTCTCGAAATCCGCCGAGTCGACCGGATAATTGAACGTCACCGGTAGGATGGTCTTCTTCGCCGTGGCGTCCTGCGGGTCCTGGTAGAACTCGCCCTTCTCCGCCTTCGCCTCGAACGCGGGCGTGTCGAATTCGAAGTGGTCGTCCGCCATCAACACCTGCTTGGCGAATACCTTGGCGACATCGAAGCGCACCTCGTAGTGCTTGCCGACCGGCCAGTCCTCGGCGGGAACGAAGCGCAGCGTGCGGTCGTCGAGCCACGTCCACTGCCCTTTCACCGCGGGCTGCATGACGATGCCGGCCGTCACGGCTTTGCCGACCTGCTCGATCGGCGCGGCGGAGCCGGAGAACGTCACCATCAGCGGATTGATGGCGATCGGCTGCTTCGTATAGTCGGTGATCGACGGCGCGGAAGCGCTCAGCGTGATGCGCGAAGGTTCCACCGGTTGCGGCCGGTTCTTGTACCACTGCCAGCCGAACCAGCCTGCGGCAGCGAGTACGAGCGTCGCGACCAGTACGCCTGCGGCATGCACCGGGCGACGGCGAATCCAGCCGCCGGTCTCAGGCAACCAGGCAGGTGCCGACCAGCTGACCTGTCCGAACAACGGACGCAGTATCAGGCCCAGGCCCGCCAGAATCCCGCGCAACAGGCGCAGAGGCAGCAACAGCAGAAATCGCAGCAGATCCATGATGCCTTCCCGTTTTTCATCCAATGAACACGACTGGGGACACTGTGATCGATTCGAGTGGCGCAATCGATCAGAACATTCCTCGGGCAAGCCGATTCCGGTGCCGCTCAGGTGCGCCAAAACGCCCGCCTCTTGCGAAGCGGACAGAACACCACCGGCTTACCCCAGGCACAGCTTGCTCGCCAAAGATGGCAAAGCACGGCAAGGATTCTGGCATGGTTGCGTCAGCGACGCATGGGCATCCGAGCCCCTTTGAGAATGTCCTTGGTCCGCATTGCGCGCGACCGGCGAGATGCCGGCCGGAGCCGGCATCTCGGGTTCAAATCACAGGGTTGCCATCAACTCGCGCACGACCGGGGCAAGCTTGGGATCCTGCAACGCCATGTGCATGGTGGCGCGCACCAGGCCGGCCTTGTTGCCGCAGTCGAAACGCGTGCCTTCGAAACGGTAGGCCAGCACGTTGCCCTGCTCCTTGAGCAGCGCCTCGATGGCGTCGGTCAACTGGATTTCTCCACCGGCGCCGGGCGTGGTCTGCTCGAGCAACTGGAAGATGCGGCCCGGCAACACGTAACGGCCGACCACCGCCAGGTTCGACGGCGCATCCGCCGGCTTGGGCTTTTCCACCATGTGGCGGATCTTGGCGCTGCGCTCGTCCAACCGGGTGGCATCGACGATGCCGTACTTGTCGGTATCGCTGTGCGGCACTTCTTCCACGGCAATCACGCCGGCATTGGCCGACTCGGCGAGCTCGGCCATCTGGCGCAACGCGCCCTTGCCCTGGTTCCAGATCAGATCGTCCGGCAACACCACGCCGAAGGGCTCGTCGCCCACCACCGGCTTGGCGCACAACACGGCATGGCCGAGGCCAAGGGCTTCGGGCTGCGTCACGAAGATCGCGCGCACGTGCCGGGGCAAGGTGCCCTGCACCAGCGCCAGCAATTCGTCCTTGCCCTTCTCCTGCAGCTTCGCTTCCAGCTCGTAGGCCTTGTCGAAATAGTCGGCGATGGCGTGCTTGTAGCGATTGGTGACGAACACCAGGGTGTCGGCACCGGCGTCCACGGCTTCGTCCACCGCGTACTGGATCAACGGGCGATCCAGCACCGGCAGCATTTCCTTGGCGACCACCTTGGTCGCGGGAAGGAAACGCGTGCCGAGACCCGCCACCGGAAACACCACCTTGCGCAACGGCTTGCTCACTTACTTCTCTCCTGATTCAGTGCGGCGCAGCGTCACCACGTTACCCGCCTGCACCGTTTCGCTCCATCGGAACGACGGCAACAGGTGGGAGACACATTGACGCAGCGTGTCCTCGTCGTAAGCCACCACAGCATCCGCTGCCTTGGCCATCTGCATGTTGAGCACATCCCACTTCACCGGACGGTACTGCGCGAGGAAGATCTTCGCGTGCGTCGTCTCGATGTAGTTCTCGAGCGGATGGAACAATTCCTCGAACAGCTTCTCGCCCGAGCGCAGGCCGGTATAGACGATGGGAATCTCCGTGCCCGGCTTGCGGCCGGCCAGGCGGATCATCTGCTCGGCCAGATCGCGGATCTTGATCGGCTCGCCCATGTCCAGCGCAAAGATCTCGCCGCCCTTGCCGATGCTGGCGGCCTGCAGGATAAGCTGGCAGGCCTCCGGAATGGTCATGAAGTAGCGCGAGATTTCCGGATGCGTGATGGTCAGCGGACCGCCGTTGCGGATCTGCTCGCGGAACAGCGGCACCACCGAGCCGGCCGAATCGAGCACGTTGCCGAAACGGACGGTGATGAAGTGCGTGTTGGAATGCTCGTTGAGGTTCTGGCACCAGATTTCCGCCAGACGCTTGCAGGCACCCATCACGCTGGTCGGGTTGACGGCCTTGTCGGTGGAGATCAGCACGAAGGCCTCCACCTGGTGGCGGTCAGCCAGGTCGGCCACGTTGCGCGTGGCCAGCACGTTGTTGCGGAACGCTGCGCGCAGCTGCGTCTGCAACATCGGCACATGCTTATAGGCCGCCGCGTGGAACACCACCTGGGGCTTGTACTCGCTGAACAACTTGCGCATGGCGGCAGCATCGCCGCAATCGGCCAGCACGCCTTCGAAGATCAGCTCGGGATACTCGGCCCGCAGTTCCTGCGAGATCCGGTAGAGGTTGAATTCGCAGTTGTCGACCACGCACAGCGCCTGTGCGCCGAGGCGCGCCACCTGGCGGCACAGCTCCGAACCGATCGAGCCGCCGCCGCCCGTCACCAGCACGCGGCGACCGGTGAGCGTGACGCGAATGGCCGTCCAATCGAGTTCGACGGTATCGCGGCCGAGCAGGTCCTCGATGGCGACTTCCTTGATCTCGTTGAAGTGCGCGCGGCCGGACACCACATCTTCCAGCTTGGGAACCGTGCGGTAAGGCAATCCGCTCAGATCGCACAACTCCACCACCCGGCGCATTTCCTGGGTGGACGCGCCGGGCATGGCGATCAGCAGCATCTGGGCCGCCACTTCGCGGGCCAGTTCGGGCAGCTGGTCGATGCGTCCCAATACCGGGCGACCGTTGATGCTGGCGCCGCGCAGGCTTTCCTTGTCGTCGACGAAACCGACCACGGTGAAGCCGTTGTCGCGATGCAGGTCGCGCGACAAGGCCTCGCCCGCACGATCCGCGCCCACGATCAGCACACGTTGCGCGGGCTTGGCTTGGAACAGGTCGACGCGGCTGTCCTTCCAGAACCGATACGCCAGTCGTGGCGTACCCAGCAGCACCGCCAGCACCACCGGATACAACAGCAGCACCGAGCGAGGCACGTCGGCCAGGCGGTTGTAGAGGATCAGCACGGCCGCGATGGCCAGCGCGCCGATGATCGCGGCACGCAGGATGTTCCATAGGTCAGGCAGGCTGGCGAAGCGCCAGACGCCCTTGTACAGGCCGGTCCAGCTCAGCACGGCGCCCTGCACCAGCAGCACGAGCGGAAATTCGAGCGCATGGAAGCCGATCGCCGCGTTGTCGATCATCGCGTAGCGCAGCGCCTTGGCCACCCACCACGCCAGCGCAGCCATCAGCAGGTCGTGGAGGACCACGGCCGTTCGCGGATGAATGACACCGACCCATTTACGTAGCGACATGAAGACCCTTGTCCATAACGCGCCGCAGACATCGGCGCTTCATCAAGATCCAGACGGCGGTCGCTATCAGGTAGGTACCGATGAAGACCGGTACCGACCATGCTGGCCTGGCCCATGCGAGCAGCGCGAGCGGCGCTGCTACCAACACGTTCCACACCAGATAGCACGCCCCCCCCGTGGCATGCGTGAACCCACTGCGTACCATCCACTGGTACAGGTGTTCACGATGTGCAGTGTACCAACGGCGGCCACTTGCCATCCGTCCCAACAGGGTAAGGCTAGCGTCCGCTACAAAAGATGAACTGAGGATCAAAGCAGGCCACAGTAAGTGCCCGTCAACCCGCCAGAGCGTTGCGGTAAGGGCGAAAATCAGCAATCCCATGGTGCCGCTGCCCACATCGCCCATGAAAATACGGGCCCGGGGCCGGTTGAAGTACCAGAAACCCAGCGCCGCGGCGGCCAGGCAGCAGCAGCCGGTCGCCAGGGCCGGCTGGACGGCGGCATAGGCGAGCAGCGCCAGGCCCAGCCCGACGAAGATCACCTGCTGGGCCAACAGCCCGTCGATGCCGTCCATGAAATTGTGCAGATTGATGCTCCACCCACCGGCCAGCACCAGCAGTGGCACCCACCACCATGACATGCCGGTCGCCGCAAGCGCCGCGGCGAACAGCCCCGCCGACAGCAGCTGGATGCCGAAGCGCGGCAGGATCGGCAACGAACGGTGGTCGTCCCACCAGCCCACGGCGGCCACCATCACCGTACCCGCGGCCAGGGCGCCCGCCACGCCGGGCGACCACGCGCCCGGGAGCATGAGCAGACTCGCCGGCATAGTCAGCAACACCGCGACGACGATGCCGATGCCGCCACCGCGAGGCGTGGGAATGGTGTGGGAGCGACGCTGCCCGGGCAGATCCAGCATGCCGCGACGGTGCGCATAGGCGATGGCGCCACGCACCACCACCATCGCAATCAATAACGCAGCCAGCACCATCCCTATCGCTAGCATGGCAGGAGTCATCCGTGCCTCATTCGTTGGCGACGCCGTGGATGGGACGGATCGTGCTCCAGTTCTTGCAGCTGGGGCATTGCCAGTGGTGCGCCTTCGCGCCGAAGCCGCAACGGCTGCAGCGATACATCGCCTGGCCTTCGAGCAGCTTCTTGGTGAGATCGCGCAGGATCAGGAAATTCTCGCGCGCCTCGCCTTCCATCTTGTCCATGGTGGCGTCGATCAAGGCCATCAGTCCGCGCACCGAGGGGCGCTGGCGAAGCTGGGAGGTGAGGAAATCGATCGCCGCACGCTCGCCATCGCGCTGCTGATACAGCCGCGTCAATGCGAGCACCGGCGAGATGCCGTGGTAGCGCTCGAGAATGTCGCGCAGGAAATGTTCGGCATGCTCCATCTGTTGCGAGCGTGCATAGCTGTTGAGCAGCGGCGGCAGGATTTCCGGCACGAACGCGATGTCCGCCTCGACCGCGTGCTCATAGGCCTTGGCCGCTTCCGCATGCTGGCCTTCCTCGGCGTATAGACGTCCGGTCAACATGAAGGCGCGCACGCAATCGGCCTGGCAGGCGAAGGCCTGGCGCAGATACTCGCGCGCTTCCTGACGGGCGCCGTGCTGGCGCGACTGCTCGGCCAGCTCGCAGTAGAACTGCGCGATCATGCCGGCTTCGTCTTCGCCGGTCATCGCCTCGAGGCGGCGCGCATGTTCGATGGCTTTGTGCCAATCGCGTTCGTGCTGATAAATCGAGATGAGGTGGCGCAATGCGGACGGCGCGTGCGCGTCCATCGCCACCAGATCGGAGAACAGGGTTTCGGCGCGATCGAGCAGGCCCGCGCGCATGTAGTCTTCGCCCAGCTCCAGCAAGGCGACGGTCTTCATCGCATCGGACAGGCCCGGTCGCGAGACCAGGTGCTGATGCAGGCGGATCGCACGATCCACCTCGCCGCGGCGACGGAACAGGTTGCCCAGCGCAAGATGCGTTTCAACCGTGTCGCGGTTGTACTCGGCCAGCTTGAGGAACACCTCGATGGCCTTGTCCTGCTCCTCGTTGAGCAGGTAGTTCAGGCCGCGGAAGTAATCGGAGGACAGCTCGCTGACCTGTGCGCCGGAACGCCGCACGCCAGCTCGGCGGGCGGTCCACCAGCCACTGGCGAATGCTGCGGGTACCAGCAGGATGAGTACGTACAGAAGCGCGCTCATGCACCAGCCGGAGAGGTCTTGGTCTTGCCACCGGCCTGGCCCAGAGCCCTGCGACGCAGGCGATGCTGCCTGGAACTGACGCCCAGCCACGCGGTGAGTCCGCCCAGCAGCCAGCCGATCACCAGCGCCAGCAGCAGGGCCGCTCCCTTGGGCAGGGACAGGCGCACGAAGCCCAGGTCATAGCCGACCAGATCGGCATTGAGTGCACCAAGCACGATGCCGGCCGCGATGAAGAGCAGGAGAATCAGCGTAACGATCAGTCGCATAGCGCGACTTTACCCGATTGCCGGGAGCCGTCACAGGCGGCCATTCGGCCGTGCTTCATAAACTGGAAGATGGATTCCCTTTTTGCGCTTGCGACATCCGCTGGTCATCGCCGCGACGCAAAAAAAGAAGGCAGGATCGGCTCGTCGCCGCCTGCCTCCCAAAACACTCCGAAGCGATGCCCGTGACCGGGAATCACTCCAGATTCAAGTTGACGCGCTCGCGCAATTCCTTGCCCGGCTTGAAATGCGGGACATGCTTGCCCGGCAGGGCCACGGCGTCGCCGGTCTTGGGATTGCGTCCCATGCGCGGCGGACGATAGTGCAGCGCGAAGCTGCCGAAGCCTCGGACCTCGATGCGCTCGCCATTGGACAAGGCGTGGCTCATCTGTTCGATCACGCTTTTGACCGCCAACTCCACGTCGGCGAACGCGAGATGGGTCTGACGCCGTGCCAGCGCCTCAATCAATTCGGATTTGGTCATGGGTCCCCAATGTCCGTGACGTGTAACCGCGGGGCGGCGACTGATCGCCGCCCCGCATTCCTGCTTTGCTTTTTTGCTTAGTCAGCCTTGTTGAGCTGCTCTTTGAGCAGCGCGCCAAGCTTGGTCGTGCCGCCGGAAGCGGACGAGTACTCAGCCATGGCATCGGCAACGTCTTCTTCGTCCTTGGCGCGGATCGACAGCTGCAGCTGACGGCCCTTGCGGTCCATGCCGGTGAACTTGGCTTCGACCTTGTCGCCCACCTTCAGATGCTGCGTGGCATCGTCGATGCGCTCCTTGGCGATGTCGTTGGCGCGCAGGTAACCCTCGACGCCCTCGCCCAGGTCGATCACGGCGCCCTTGGCATCCACTTCCTTGACGGTACCGTTGACGATGGTGCCGCGCGGATTGGTCGCCATGAACTGACCGAACGGATCCTGCTCCATCTGCTTGATGCCGAGGGAGATGCGCTCGCGCTCCGGATCAACGGCCAGCACCACGGCTTCGATCTCGTCGCCCTTCTTGAAGTTACGAACCAGATCTTCGCCCGAGGCCTGCCAGGAGATGTCGGACAGGTGAACCAGGCCGTCGATGCCGCCGTCCAGACCGATGAAGATGCCGAAGTCGGTGATCGACTTGATCTGACCGGACACCTTGTCGTTCTTCTTGTGCATCGCTGCGAAAGCTTCCCACGGGTTCGAGCGGGTCTGCTTGATACCCAGCGAGATGCGGCGACGCTCTTCATCCACGTCCAGGACCATGACCTCGGTCTCGTCACCGACCTGCACCACCTTGGCCGGGTTGACGTTCTTGTTGGTCCAATCCATTTCGGAAACGTGCACGAGGCCTTCCACGCCCGGCTCGATCTCGACGAAGCAACCGTAATCGGTGACGTTGGAGACCTTGCCGAACAGGCGGCTGCCGACCGGGTAGCGGCGAGCGATGGCGACCCACGGGTCGTCGCCCAGCTGCTTCAGGCCCAGCGACACGCGGTTGCGCTCGCGGTCGTACTTCAGCACGCGGACGTCCAGCTCGTCGCCGACGTTGACGACTTCGGACGGATGACGCACGCGCTTCCACGCCATGTCGGTGATGTGCAGCAGGCCGTCGATACCGCCCAGGTCCACGAACGCGCCGTAGTCGGTGAGGTTCTTGACCGTGCCCTTGACCACCGCACCTTCGGTGAGGCGCTCAAGCAGCTTCTCGCGCTCTTCGGAGAACTCGGTCTCGACGACGGCGCGGCGGCTGACCACAACGTTGTTGCGCTTGCGGTCGAGCTTGATGATCTTGAACTCGAGGTCCTTGCCTTCCAGGTAAACCGGATCGCGGACCGGACGCACGTCGACCAGCGAGCCCGGCAGGAATGCGCGGACGTCCTTGATGTCGACGGTGAAACCACCCTTGACCTTGCCGGAGATCTTGCCGGTGATGGTCTCTTCCTTGTCGAAGGCCTGCTCGAGGTCGTCCCAAACCATGGAACGCTTGGCCTTCTCACGGGAGAGCTTGGTCTCGCCGAAACCGTCTTCCAGGGCGTCGAGGGCAACCTTCACCTCGTCGCCTACCTGCACTTCCAGCTCTCCGCTCTCGTCCTTGAACTGCTCGATCGGGACGATGCCTTCGCTCTTCAGGCCAGCGTTGATCACGACGACGTCGTTGCGGATTTCCACAACGATACCCGTGACGATCGCGCCCGGCTTCAGCTTGGAGATAGCCTGTTGGCTCTGTTCAAACAGTTCGGCAAAACTTTCAGTCATGTTGATTCCAGAAATGAGAAAAGGCCTTCAGTCCTTACGCGCCGTCGGATGAAAAGCGCATGGACTATCGGCCCACCGGCTATGGGTGTCTTCGGGAAAAAGCTCCCTCGGCACCGTTGACCAAAACCCCTACCGCGGTAGAGGCACCAACGACCGTCGGCAGCCCATCAGGGCCGCACGACAGCCAATACTTTCGCGACGACAACGTCGATGCCCATGCCGGTGGTATCGATGAAAACCGCATCGGCGGCCGGCTTGAGCGGCGCGACGGTTCGTGAGGCATCACGTTCGTCGCGCGCTTCGATCTCGCGCTGAAGAGTGGCAAGTGTAACGCTCAGCCCCTTTTCCTTCAACTGCTTATAGCGTCTTTTCGCCCGCTCGGCGGCGCTGGCGGTAAGGAACACCTTGAACGGGGCCTCGGGGAAGATCACGGTACCCATGTCGCGCCCGTCGGCGACCAGGCCCGGGGCCTTGCGGAAAGCCAGCTGCATGTCCACAAGTGCCTGACGTACCGAAGGAATCGAGGCAATCGCCGAGGCCGCGCCACCGGCCGTTTCGGTGCGCAATTCGTCGGTGGCATCGTGCCCGTTGACCATCACCCGGGTGTCGCTGCCGTCGGTGGCGGCCACGAAGCGGATCTTGGTGGTCTGGGCGCAGCGGGTCACGGCCTCGGCGTCGGACAGATCCAGCCCCTCCATGCCCGCCGCATAGCCCACGGCCCGGTACAGGGCGCCGGAGTCCAGCAGCCGCCAGCCCAGTTTCTCAGCGACCATGCGACTGATGGTGCCCTTGCCTGACCCCGAGGGTCCGTCGATGGTGAGAACGGGGACGGACGAGGACGAGGTCATGGGCGCTCCTGACGGGGACGGAAGAAAACGCCTATGCTATCGCGTTGGTCCTCGCACGGAACGCGGGATGTCCACTCGCCATCTCTCTTCCGTCAGACCCATGCACCTTGAAACCATGACCGATCTGCGTCGCGAATTCGATCAGGCCGCCGAAGATATCCAGCAGCTTGGCCTGCGACCGGATAACGACACGCTGCTCAAGCTCTACGCCCTGTACAAGCAAGGCTCGGAAGGCGACGTCCACGGCGACGCGCCCGGCTTCTTCGATTTCGTCGGCACGGCCAAATACGAGGCCTGGGCCAAGCTGCGGGGCATTTCCGAGGAGCAGGCGATGCAGCGTTACATCGCGCTGGTGCAGGAACTGCTCGGCTGATTTGCCAGGCGCATTGCGCCGGCGCTTGCTTTCAAACGCATCAAGCAGGCACATTCATACGATCGTTTGAACCTTGTCGACGGTCCCTATGAACTTCCCGCGCCTGTTCTCCCCGCTCGACCTTGGGCACACCACCCTGCCCAATCGCATCCTGATGGGTTCGATGCACACCGGGCTGGAGGACAAGGCCAGCGACTACGATAAGCTCGCCGCGTATTTCGCCGAGCGCGCACGCGGCGGCGTCGGCCTGATGGTCACCGGCGGCATCGCGCCCAGCATCCAGGGATGGCTGAAACCGTTCGGCGGCCGGCTGACCATGCCGTGGCATGTGGCGCGACACCGGAAACTCACCCGCGCTGTCCACGCTGAGGGCGGCAAGCTGTGCATGCAGATCCTGCATGCGGGCCGCTACGGTTATCACCCGCTGTCGGTGGCGCCGTCGAAGATCAAATCGCCGATCACGCCGTTCACGCCGCGCGCGCTTTCCACCGGAGGCGTCGAGCGCACCATCCGCGACTTCGTACGCTGCGCCAAACTCGCCCAGGATGCCGGTTACGACGGCATCGAGGTGATGGGTTCGGAAGGCTATTTGATCAACCAGTTCCTGACCGCGCGCACCAACCAGCGCAACGATGCCTGGGGCGGCGATGCCGGCAAGCGCATGCGCTTTCCCGTGGAAATCGTGCGTCGAACGCGCGAAGCGGTGGGGCGCGATTTCATCATCATCTATCGCCTCTCCATGCTCGACCTGGTGGAGAACGGCCAGGACTGGAGCGAGATCGTCACGCTCGCCAAGGCCATCGAAGCGGCCGGCGCCAGCATCATTAACACTGGCATCGGCTGGCATGAGGCACGTGTTCCCACCATCGTCACCAGCGTGCCGCGCGCGGGCTTTGCCTGGGTGACGAAGAAACTCAAGGGCGAAGTGTCGATACCGCTGATCACCACCAACCGCATCAACATGCCGGAGGTGGCCGAACAGATCCTGCTGGCCGGCGAAGCGGACATGGTGTCGATGGCGCGCCCGTTGCTGGCCGATCCCGCATGGGCGGCCAAAGCAAAGATGGGACGCAGCGAACGCATCAATACCTGCATCGCCTGCAACCAGGCCTGCCTGGATCACGTCTTCAAGAATCAGCGTGCGAGTTGTTTGCTCAATCCGCGCGCCTGCCACGAAACCGAGTTGCGCATCGAGCCCGCCCCGGCGCGCAAGAAGATCGCCGTGGTCGGCGCGGGGCCGGCGGGCCTGGCTTGTGCCAGCACGCTGGCAGAACGCGGCCATGCGGTGACCCTGATCGATAAAGCGAGCGAAATCGGCGGCCAGTTCAACTACGCCAAGCGCATTCCGGGCAAGGAAGAATTCCACGAGACGCTGCGCTATTTCCGCCACCGCCTCGACGACACCGGGGTCACCGTCACGCTGGGGCAGACCGCCAGCGCATCGACGCTGGCCGCTGACGGACACGATGAGGTGGTGATCGCAACGGGCATCACGCCGCGACACGTGCACTTCCCCGGCAGCGACGATCCGCGCGTGCTGAGCTATCTGGACGTGCTGGCGCACAACAAGCCGGTAGGCCCGCGCGTGGCGATCATTGGTGCCGGCGGCATCGGCTTCGACGTGGCGGAGTTTCTGGTCGAACACGCACCGTCGGCCACGCTCGACGTGACCCGCTGGACGCGCGAATGGGGCGTGGACATGCATCTGGATACCCGCGGCGGCCTGGCTCCCGCGCAACCGGAAGCACCGGCGCGCCAGGTTTGGCTGCTGCAGCGCTCGGAGGGACGCCCCGGCGCGCGGCTCAACAAGACCACGGGCTGGGTCCATCGCGCCACGCTCAAGGCCAAGCGCGTCACCATGCTCGGCGGCGTGAGCTATGAACGCTTCGACGATCAGGGCCTGCACATCACCGTCGATGGTCAGGCGCAGGTACTACCGGTCGACAACGTGATCGTCTGCGCCGGTCAGGAGCCGAATCGTTCGCTGGCCGATGCGTTGATCGCCGCAGGCATCAAGACCCATGTCATCGGCGGCGCCGACGTGGCTGCCGAGCTCGATGCCAAGCGGGCGATCGATCAGGGCACCCGGCTGGCCGCCACTCTCTGATGAGCTCGTTTCGCCCTGTGCGCGACTGAGGCCGCCCCAGTCGCGCACAGGGTGCGCTCCCACAGAAGGCAGTTGAACGACCGCAGAAACGACAACGCCCGGCGCAAGGCCGGGCGTTGTGCTTGAAAAGAAAGCGCCCCGCTAGTCGACGCGTCGATATGGGTCTGGGGGGAGGAAGACCAGATATCGCGGGGATAGCGTCGCAGCGGGGCGAGGGTCGTCGCCACCTGGGGGGAGGGGACGGTGGCGGGACGGAAGAAATATTATGATCGACGGGTTATAGAAACAAATATATATTTAGGCGTCGACTTATTCGAAAACCATATTAAAGCCCTCTCATGTTCGACTTCAGACAGCTTCGTTACTTTGTAACGGTCGCCGAGGAGCTGAGCTTCACCCGCGCAGCCCAGCGGCTGTACATCTCGCAGCCCCCTCTTTCTCAGCAGATACAATCGCTTGAGAACGACCTTGGGGTGCGCCTGCTGGAGCGGAACAAGCGCAACGTCTCGCTGACCGAATCGGGCAAACTGTTCCTGGAACAGGCGCGGCAGATCCTGGCCAAGGCTGAAGAGGCCCGCGCGCAGATGGCCGACGCCGCCACCGGCTTCAGCGGCAAGCTGCGGCTGGCCTACACGGTGTCGGTGACCTTCCATCCCGCCCTGCCGCAGACCCTGCTGCGCTATCGCAGCTTTGCCCCGCAGGTGCGGCTGATCCTCAGCGAGATGTACACCGAGCAGCAGTACGCCGCGCTGCTGGCGGGCGAAGTGGACGTCGGCTTCGTGCGCGACGAACCCGAACACCCCGGCATGGCCCGACTGTTGCGCCTGGACGTGATCGACCGCGAGCCCTTGCTGCTCGCCCTGCCCGCCAATCACCCGCTGGCGGACCGGGAAAGCATCTGGCTACGCGAAGTGGCCATGGAAGCCTTCGTGGTTCAGCCTCGCGAACTGGCCGCCACGCTGTACGACCGCCTCACCCAGATCGCCGCCAAGGCCAACTTCCACCCGCTGATCAGCCAGCAGGCGCAGCAGATCAATGGCTTGCTGGTGCTGGTGGCCGCGGGCATGGGGCTGGCCCTGGTGCCTGCTTCGATGCGCTCGGTGAGCCTGCCCGGGGTGAAATACCTGCGCCTGGAGGACCCCGATGCCTATATGCTGCTGGCCCTCGCCAGCCGCATCGATGAGCCGTCGCCCGTGGTCAGGCGCTTCCTGAGCGCCATGACCGAGTCCGACTGAGCCCGCAGCGCCTGGCCGCGCCGCCATGGGCCGGCAATTGGCAGGCGATCCAAAGACTTGTGCGACTCCTGGAAACTGTTTACACTCGCCGTCTTGTATTTTTCTTTTAATAGTTTCAGGAGCTGGCCGTGAAGGTGCTTTCCTCATTGAAGTCCGCCAAGGCGCGGCACCGTGATTGCAAGGTTGTGCGTCGTCGCGGCAAGGTGTTCGTGATCTGCAAGAGCAACCCGCGTTTCAAGGCTCGTCAGCGCTAATCATTAGCTGCGATGAGACGAAAAAAGGCCGCGAAAGCGGCCTTTTTTATGGCCCGCGGTCAGGGCTGGCGCAGATAGGCCACGAAACTGCGCGCCTGCTCGGCCTGGAACTGCCGGTCGGACATGGGCAGCACGGTCTGCCATAGCGACACCGGTTCAAGCGCAAAGCTCTCGATCGCGCCCGCTGCCGAGAGCACCGCAAATTGCAACGCCCGGCGCGGGAAGCGATGACGGACCTCCTCGCGAAACGCCTGCAACACTTCGACCACCTGCTCGATGTTCTCGGCAATGTGCAGGCGTACTTCGTTGGCGAACTCGGAGGCTCCCTCCGATTCCAGGAAACGCATCAACGCCCGCATCAGGCGCGGATGACGGCGGTACTGTGCGAACAACAATTCCATCAGCTGCGCGGCGGAGCCCTCCAGGGTGTCGCGCAACAGCATGGTGCGCAGGTGCTCGCGATTCCCCGTGTTGCTGGAGCGAAGCATATGCAGGAAGGCTTCGCGCAGCAGCGCATCCTTGTCCGGAAAGCGGCGATAGATGCTCGCTGGCGCCACGCCGGCCAGCGCCGCGATTTTCGGCACCACCGCCCCTTCCAGCCCGTCCTGGTCCAGCGCTTTCACGGTCGCGGCAAGCAGACGGTCGACCGTATCGCGGCTCCGCTGCTGCTGGGGTTCGAGCACCCTGGATGTCTTCTTCGTGGCCATGCGCTGGACAATGCCCAGAATAAATGCGAATGTAAATTTACATTTACTTTAAGGCGCGATCATGATGCTGTCGACGACCGGGATTCCTCTGGCGCTGTGTGCCGCGTGGCTGGCGTGCGTGGCGCCCTGGCTGGACCTGCAAGACGCCCGGCGGCTTCGCCAGCGGAGCACTACCGGGGGGCGCCTTCACTTTTATCGCAAGGCGGCCTGCTGGCTTTGGCTGACGGCACTCGTCGTGGCGGCCATCACTCCCTGGGGCAGGCCATGGACCATCCACCCCACTTCATCGTCCAATCCCTGGTTCGTCGCCCTGCCCTCACTACGCATCGGCCTCGTCGTAGGGCTGGCGGCCTACTTCGCCCTGGCGCTATGGCCGGGCGTGCACACCCTGCTCGTGCCTGCTGCGCGCCCGCGATATCTGCGCGCCTTCAGCCGTTTGCAATTCGTGTTGCCGGTGTCTTCCCGCGAGCGCTGCTGGTGGGCGTTCGTTAGTGTGACTGCCGGCATCTGCGAAGAGTGGCTTTATCGCGGCTTCCTGATGGCGTATCTGGCGGGAAGCTGGGGCGGACCCAACTTGGGCGTTGCCGGAGCGCTCGTCGCCAGCTCGCTGGTATTTGGCCTGTGCCATATCTACCAGGGACGGCAAGGGGTGATTGCCACCACCATCGCGGGACTGGTCTTTGGCCTGCTCGCTCTGGTGACGGGCAACCTGGCCTTGCCGATGCTTCTGCACGTACTCGTCGATGTCCAGGTACTGGCGATCTACTGGCCCAGCCGGGACGCGCCCGAGCGTGCGCAGGCACTCATTGAAGGCCGCGCCGGAGAATGAGCGACGCAAAAAAAGGCCCTCTCTCCTTGCGAAGAGAGGGCCTTCGGTTCAAGCAACTTACTGGTAACGCACGCCGACGATCGCGTAGCTCTTCACGCCATTGGGTGCGGTGAATTCAAAGCTGTCGCCTTCACTCTTGCCGATCAGCGCGCGGGCAATCGGCGAGGACACGGCAATCAGGCGCTGCTTGATGTCGGCTTCCAGATCGCCAACGATCTGATAGGTCACCGCTTCGCCGCTGTCCTCGTCTTCCAGGTCAACGGTTGCGCCAAACACCACGCGCGAACCGGCCGCAAGACGAGTGACATCGATGACTTCCGCCGTGGACAGCAAGGCTTCCAACGCAGCGATGCGTCCTTCGATAAAGCTCTGCTGCTCGCGGGCGGCGTGATACTCGGCGTTTTCTTTCAGATCGCCATGTGCGCGCGCCTCGGCAATGGCCGCGATGATCTGCGGCCGATCGGTGCCTTTAAGCTTTTCCAGTTCATTGCGAAGGCGCTCGGAGCCTGCCTTGGTAATGGGCGCACGACTCATGCTTTCAGTTCCTTGTGCAGTTCCTGCAGGCTGTGCACCGAGCCGTCGCCGTGATAATCCAGCGAATGCACCAAGGCACGGGCGCCTGCCACCGTGGTCGAGTACGTGACGCGCTGCTGCAAGGCCTCGCGTCGGATCGAGAACGAGTCGGCAATCGCCGCCTTGCCCTCGGTGGTGTTGACGATATAGACGATCTCGCCGTTCTTGATCAAGTCGACGATGTGCGGACGGCCTTCGATCACCTTATTGATGCGCTCGCAGGTCACGCCATGCTCGGCCAGATACTTGGCCGTGCCTTCGGTGGCGACCAGGCTGAAGCCGCGTTCCAGCACTTCGCGGGCGACCGGCAGCAGGCGATCCTTGTCGGCATCGCGCACCGACACGAACACCTTGCCCTTCGGCGGCGTCTTGATCCCGGCCGCATCGTGGCCACGCGCAAACGCGGCGCCGAAGCTGCGGCCCACGCCCATCACCTCACCGGTGGAGCGCATTTCGGGACCGAGGATCGGGTCGACGTTCTGGAACTTCAGGAACGGGAAGATCGCTTCCTTCACCGAGTAGTAGCTCGGGATGATTTCGCGCGTGGTGCCCTGCGCGATCAACGAACGACCAGCCATGGCGCGCGCGGCGATCTTGGCCAGCGGCACGCCGGTGGCCTTGGAGACGAACGGCACCGTGCGCGAGGCGCGCGGATTCACTTCGAGGATGAACACCGTGTCGCCCTGGATGGCGAACTGGGTATTCATCAGGCCGATGACCTTCAGTTCCTTCGCCATCGCGGTGACCTGGCGGCGCATTTCGTCCTGCACTTCCTGCGTCAGCGAATACGGCGGCAGCGAGCAGGACGAGTCACCCGAATGGACACCCGCTTCCTCGATATGCTCCATGATGCCGCCGACCAGCACGTTGCCTTCGGCATCGGCGATGATGTCCACGTCCACTTCGACCGCATGGTCGAGGAAGCGGTCCAGCAGCACCGGCGAATCGTTCGACACCTGCACGGCGTCGCGGATGTAACGCGACAGATCGGCATCGCTATAGACGATTTCCATCGCGCGGCCGCCCAGCACGTAACTCGGACGCACCACCAGCGGATAGCCGATCTCGCGAGCCGAGGCCAAGGCCTCTTCCGGCGTGCGCGCGGTACGGTTCGGCGGCTGCTTCAGGCCGATCTTTTCGATCATCTGCTGGAAGCGCTCGCGGTCTTCGGCCAGGTCGATGCTGTCCGGCGAGGTCCCGATCACCGGCGCGCCCGCCGCTTCCAGCGCACGTGCGAGCTTCAGCGGGGTCTGGCCGCCGTACTGCACGATCACGCCCTTGGGCTTTTCGAGATCGATGATCTCCAGCACGTCTTCCAGCGTGAGCGGCTCGAAGTACAGGCGGTCGGAGGTGTCGTAATCGGTCGAGACGGTTTCCGGGTTGCAGTTGACCATGATGGTTTCAAAACCATCCTCGCGCAGGGCGAGTGCCGCGTGCACGCAGCAGTAGTCGAACTCGATACCCTGGCCGATGCGGTTCGGACCGCCGCCGAGCACGATGATCTTGTCGCGATCGGTCGGGTTGGCCTCGCACTCTTCCTCGTAGGTCGAGTACATGTAAGCCGTGGTGGTGGCGAACTCGGCGGCGCAGGAATCCACGCGCTTGTACACCGGGCGGACGCCCAGCGTGCGACGCAGGTGGCGCATGGCCGCTTCGTTGGTGTCCAGCAGTTCGGACAGGCGCGCATCGGAGAAGCCCATGCGCTTCAGCTCGCGCATACGCGCCGCGTCGAGCGCAGTGACGCCCTGCGCCTGCACTTCCTGCTCGGTCAGCACGATGTCTTCGAACGCCGCCAGGAACCAGGGATCGACGCGGCTCAAGCCATACACGTCTTCCAGCGACAGGCCGGCGCGGAACGCATCGGCCAGATGGAACACGCGATCCGGACGCGGCTCGCGCAGCTCGCGCTTGAGTGCGTTGACGCCCTCTTCGGTGGTCAGGTCCAGGCCGGTCGGGTTGAGACCGGTCTTGCCGATCTCCAGGCCACGCAGCGCCTTCTGCAGCGATTCGTGGAAGGTGCGGCCCATCGCCATCACTTCGCCGACGGACTTCATCTGCGTGGTAAGGCGTGCATCGGCCGAGGGGAACTTCTCGAACGCGAAGCGCGGAATCTTGGTGACGACGTAGTCGATGCTCGGCTCGAACGAGGCCGGGGTCAGGCCACCGGTGATGTCGTTCTTGAGTTCATCCAGCGTGTAACCCACCGCCAGCTTCGCCGCGATCTTGGCGATCGGGAAACCGGTGGCCTTGGACGCCAGCGCCGACGAACGCGACACGCGCGGGTTCATCTCGATCACCACCACGCGGCCGTTCTCGGCATTGATGCCGAACTGCACATTGGAGCCGCCGGTGTCCACGCCGATCTTGCGCAGCACCGCGATGGAGGCATCGCGCAGGCGCTGGTATTCCTTGTCGGTGAGCGTCTGCGCCGGCGCGACGGTAATCGAGTCGCCGGTATGCACGCCCATCGGATCGAGGTTTTCGATCGAGCACACGATGATGCAGTTGTCCGCCTTGTCGCGGACCACTTCCATCTCGAATTCCTTCCAGCCGAGCACGGATTCCTCGACCAGCACTTCGCCCACCGGCGACAGATCGAGACCGCGCTTGACGATCTCTTCGAATTCTTCGCGGTTATAGGCGATGCCGCCACCGGAACCGCCGAGCGTGAAACTCGGACGGATGATGGTGGGATAGCCCACCTTCGCCTGCGTCAGCAGCGCCTGCTCGAAGGTGCGAACCACTTCGGCCTTCGGGCACTCCAGGCCGATCTCGGCCATGGCGACGCGGAACAGCTCGCGGTCTTCGGCCATGCGGATGGCTTCGCGCGAGGCGCCGATCAATTCGACGTTGTACTTCTCGAGCACGCCGTTGTCGGCCAGGTCGAGCGCGCAGTTCAGGCCGGTCTGGCCGCCCATCGTCGGCAGCACCGCATCGGGGCGCTCCTTGGCGATGATGCGCTCCACCGTCTGCCAGTTGATCGGCTCGATGTAGACGGCATCGGCCGTCTCCGGGTCGGTCATGATGGTGGCGGGATTGGAGTTCACCAGGATGACGCGGTAACCCTCTTCCTTCAGCGCCTTGCAGGCCTGGGCACCGGAGTAGTCGAACTCGCAGGCCTGGCCGATGACGATCGGACCCGCGCCGATGATGAGGATGCTCTTGATATCGGTGCGCTTAGCCATGCGTGCGGGCCTCCTGCATCAGGGCGGCAAAACGGTCGAAGAGGTACCCGATGTCGTGCGGTCCGGGGCTCGCTTCCGGATGGCCCTGGAAGCAGAACGCCGGACGGTCGGTGAGCGCGAAGCCCTGCAGCGAACCATCGAACAACGAGGTGTGGGTGACGCGCACGTTCGCCGGCAGCGTGGCCGGGTCGACTGCGAAGCCGTGGTTCTGCGAGGTGATCAGCACGCGGCCGTCGTCCATGTCCTTCACCGGATGGTTCGCGCCGTGGTGGCCGAACTTCATCTTCAGCGTCTTGGCGCCCACCGCCAGGCCCATGATCTGGTGGCCGAGGCAGATGCCAAACAGCGGGATCTTCGCGTCGAGGAACTGTTTGGTGGCTTCCACGGCGTAGTCGCAGGCGGCCGGATCGCCGGGGCCGTTGGACAGGAACACGCCGTCGGGCTTCATCGCCAGCACGTCGGCGGCCGGCGTCTGCGCGGGCACCACGGTGATGTCGCAGCCCTGCTCGGCCAGCAGGCGCAGGATGTTGTACTTCACGCCATAGTCGTAAGCCACGACCTTGAAGCGTTTGGACGGCTGATTGAACGCCGTGCCATCCAGGTCGTAGATGCCTTCGTTCCACGAGTACGACTCGCCGACGGTGACTTCCTTGGCCAGGTCCATGCCGTTGAGGCCCGGGAACGCACGCGCCTTCGCCAGCGCGGCGTCGGCGTCGATCTGTTCGCCGGCGACGATGCAGCCGTTCAAGGCGCCCTTGTCGCGCAGGATGCGGGTGAGGCGGCGCGTATCGATGCCGGCGATGGCCACGATGCCGTGGCGCTTCAGGTAATCGGGCAGGCTTTCGGTGCTGCGCCAGTTGCTGGCACGACGCGGCACGTCGCGCACGATCAGGCCGGCGGCGTGGACCGAAGCGGACTCTTCGTCCTCGACGTTGACGCCGGTGTTGCCGATGTGGGGATAGGTCAGGGTGACGAGCTGTTTGGCGTACGAGGGATCGGTGAGGATCTCCTGGTAGCCGGTCATGGCGGTGTTGAAGACCACCTCGCCGACGGTTTCGCCAGTCGCGCCAGCGGCGTAGCCGCGGAACACGCTGCCGTCTTCGAGGGCAAGCAGAGCAGGAATAGGCATGGGAGGACCGCCTTTTAGGTGCAGCAAGGTCCGCAAGCCGCAGCAAGGCAGGCTTGTGGACCTTAGTCGAGGAATGTTGCAGGGCGGGTCGCAATGATAGGTGCAAGCCCCCTTGGTGTCCACTTAAAACAGCTGAACGCGGCCTCGGCGAAGCCCCTTCCGCGCCCTGTCCGGGCGCTACACTAGCGCGGTCTCATCCATGCCCGGACGCCCATGAACTCAGTCGCGTTGCTCGACCCTGCCCGTCTCGACCGACCGGACACCGACATCAGGACGGAGCCGTTCCCGTTCCTGATCGCGCACGGTCAGCTGCCGGACGAGGCGCGAGGCGAGCTGGAGCGGGATTTTCCGCGCTACGCGAGTGCCGGCTTCTTCCCCTATGACGCCAGCGACTGCGGCCCCTCGATCAATGCCCTGGTCGAACGCCTGAGCTCGGCCGAATTCGCCCGCGCCATCGGCGAGCGCCTGGGGATCGAGGACCTGGGCCAGTACCCCACCCTGATCACGCTGTGCCGGTCGCTCAACAAGCGCCACGGGACCATCCATACCGACAGCAAATCGAAGGTGGCCACGGCCCTGCTGTATCTCAACAATCTGTGGCCGGATTCCAGCGACGGCTGCCTGCGTTTCCTGGGCAGCATCGACAATATCGACAGCATGATCGCACCAGAGCTCAAGCCGCTGTACGGCGAGTTCGCAGTGTTCAAACGCTGCGAGAATTCCTTCCACGGCCACCTGCCCTACGAGGGCGAGCGACGGGTGATCCAGGTCGCCTGGCTGACCAGCGAAGAAGAAAAGCTGCGCAAGACCAAACGCGGCAAATTCGCCCGCGTGTTCAAGAAGATCTTCGGCTCGCTCGATCGCAAGCTGGGCGCCGACCGCGACCGCAACGCGGCCCATCGCGACTGATCGTTGACCGGAGCGCCCTGCACGGGCGCCCCGGCGGACTTACAGCTGGGTGCCGTAATGCCAGGCGATATACGCCGCAAACACGCCGTACAACGCACCTACCGGCAGCATCCAGCGTGCATCCACGCGCCCGCGACGGAACAGCCACCACAGATAGATCACCGCGATGCCGGTCAGTACGCCCGCGACCATCAGCGGCGCGTCGAACAGCCACGGCGTGGCGAATAGCGCGAGCGAGCTGGGAATGGTCGCCTGGATCATCATGGCGCCGGAAATATTGGCCAGGGCCAATCGCTCTTTGCCCTGGCGCACCCAGATCAACGCATTCATCGTCTCCGGCAGCTCGGTGGCGACGGGGCTGAGTACCAACGCCACCAGATGCGGCGAGAGGTTCCAGGCGATGCCGATGGCCTCGATCTGCTTGACGAAGACATGCGAGGCAAACGCGATCACCACCAGCGCCAGCGTGGTTTGCGCAGCCACCCACCACAGCGACGGATCGGCCGATCTGGGCTGGAATTTCAGCGGTTCGAGCTCTTCTTCCTCGGGCGCGGTATCGGAGGACTTCAACTCGCGCCAGACGTACAAACCGTAGGCCGCGAGGAACAGCACGCCCAGCCACGGCTTGAAGGCGAACGCGATCAGGCCCAGCGCGCACTTCACCACGAAGATCGCCAGGAACCACGACTGGTCGCGTGCGAGGCGCTGATAGCCCACGCGCACCAGCGTATCGGCGCGCTGCAATCGCCGGCGATTCATCCACAACGCCACGCCCACCACGGCATAGGCAATCGTCGCCAGCACGAGAGGACCGCCGAGAGCGGCGCCCACGCCGATGTCCTTCTGCTCGGGCGTCTTGCCGAGGATCACGGCGACGAACGTCACGGCGCTCTCGGGCAAGGCCGTACCGAACGCAGCGAGGATGGTGCCAGTCGCGGTGGCGCCCAGGTTGAGCTTCTGGCCGACCCATTCCACGCCATTGACGAAGTATTCGCAGGCGAGATAGATCGCCCCGGCCGAGAGCAGAAACCACAGTGCGATGAGCATGCTTGTTCCAAGGCCGGGCGAGCGGAAAACCATTGGCTCAGCGACGCGAGCTCGCCCGGCTAAGGTGAGCGCGTCGTGGCCAAAGGTCTCGCCGGGCTGCCGATACCGGGTGGCATCGATGACCATCCGCGCCATGAAGCCGGAGCTTCAAGTCTGTTGACGCGGATTCCTCTGGAATCGCTGCCGACTAGCGGCCGCGAGGGGGTGAGGATGGCTACTCCCCAATGACAATCGGCGTAAGTTTAGGGGCCCGGGTGGCACCAGGCAAGCGAGCTGGCCTCGATGTCGGAATACCAGCCGGTTCCTGTGCGGGGCGCGTCACAAGCTGAAAGTGGCCGTCTTCGTTGAGTCGCGCACAGGGTGCGCTCCCACAGGGAGGCGGCCAACTTGTGGGAGCGCACCCTGTGCGCGACACCCGCTTGCCCCGGTTATCGGAAGAACCCCGCTGTCTTACCGCGAAGAACGCTCCGCCAGCATCGCATCGAGATCGTAGTCGCCCGCTTCGCGGCCACTAAGCCAGTGCGCCGCTTCCAGCGCACCACGAGCGAAGATCGATCGATCGGTCGCGCGATGCACCAGTTCCAGGCGCTCGCCCTGCCCCATCAGCAACAACTCGTGTTCGCCCACGATGTCGCCGCCGCGCACCACGGCAAAACCGATGGTGCCCTGCGTGCGCGGTCCCACGCGTCCTTCGCGGGCGTAGACGGCGCTCTCGCGCAACGAAGTGCCGCGTGCGTCAGCGGCGGCTTCGCCCAAGGCGAGCGCGGTGCCCGAAGGCGCGTCTTCCTTGCGGTTGTGATGCGCTTCGATGATGTCCAGATCCCAATCCGGCAACGCCGCCGCGGCCTGTCGAAGCAGGCGCGTGAGCACGGCGACACCCAGGCTGAAATTGGCCGCCCGCAGCAGCGCAATGCGCGAAGAAGAGGCGCTGAGCCGCTGCGCGAAGGTGGCATCGAGCCCGGTGGTGCCCGTCACCAGGGCCACGCCGTGGGACTCGCAATAGGTCAGCGCTTCGGCAAGACCGGCCGGGCCGCTGAAATCCACCACTACGTCCAACGCATCCGCCGCCGGCCATTCGTGCGTGAAGCTCAACGCGCCCTCGCAGGTATCGACGGGCCGGCCCAGCTTCGACGAGTCCGGCGAGGCGATGGCCGCCACCAGACTGAAGCGTGCGTCGTCTTTCACCAGTGCGAGCAGCGCCTGCCCCATGCGGCCGGTGGCGCCATTGATGGCAAGGCGGACGGGTTGGGTCATACGCGGCTTCCTTCCTGGGACGGGCTGGCACGAAAGAACTGATGCTAACGCCAGCGGGCGTCCACGTGTGCGGCTGTAATGAATCGCCCAAAAACAAAACCCCGGCATGGGCCGGGGCTTGTGCTCACCATGCGTCGCGCAAAATTACGACGTGACGCGCGACCAGAACTGCTTGACCCCGTCGACCCAGGTCTTGGCGCGCGGCGTGTGCTTCTCCGCCTCGCCGTCGTCGAAGGTGGCCTCGAGCTGCTCCAGCAGATCGCGCTGCTGCTTGGTCAGGCGCACCGGCGTTTCCACCACCACTCGGCAGATCAGGTCGCCGGTGCGGCTGCTGCGCACCGACTTCACGCCGCGCCCGCGCAGGCGGAACATCTGCCCTGTCTGCGTTTCCGGCGGAATATTGATCGGCACTTCGCCTTCCAGCGTGGGCACCTGCAGCTCCGCGCCCAGTGCCGCTTGCGAGAAACGGATCGGCAGTTCGCAATGCAGGTCGTTCCCGTCGCGCTGGAAGATGGCGTGCTCACGCACACGCACTTCGACGTAGAGATCGCCTGCCTCGCCACCGGTCGGGCCGGCTTCGCCCTGTCCCGTGAGGCGGATGCGGTCGCCGTTGTCCACGCCCGAGGGAATATTCACCGAGAGTGCGCGCGTTTCTTCCTGGCGGCCTTGACCATCGCACTGGCGGCACGGCTTCTCGATCGCCTGGCCGCTGCCACCGCAATGCGGGCAAGCCTGCTGGATGGAGAAGATGCCGTTCTGCATACGCACGCGGCCGTGGCCCGCGCAGGTCTTGCAGGTCACCGTCTTGCCGTCGGCCGAACCGCTGCCGTTGCAGTGATGGCAATTGACCTGGGTGGGAATCTCGATCTTCTTCTCGGCGCCGAACACGGCCTCCTCGAGATCGAGTTCCATGATGTAGCGAAGGTCGGAGCCGCGACGCGAACGCCCGCGCCCACCGCCGCCCATGCCGAAGATGTCGCCGAAGATATCGCCGAAGATGTCGCCCATGTCGCCGAAACCGCCGGCGCCGCCACGACCGCCCATGCCGTGCTCGAAGGCGGCATGGCCGTGCTGGTCGTACATCGCGCGCTTCTGCGCATCGGCCAGCACTTCGTAGGCCTCCTTGGCCTCCTTGAATTTTTCCTGCGCATGCGGATCGTCCGGGCAACGGTCCGGGTGGTACTTCATCGCCAGTCGACGGAACGACTTCTTCAGTTCGACCTCGGTGACGGTGCGTTCCACACCCAGGACTTCGTAGTAATCACGCTTGCTCATCGTTGCATCCGACATGGACCGTTCTCTTGCGGCAGGAGTTGCTCGACCCCTGCCCTATCAGCAAAAAGCCCGCGCCAGGGCATCGAGTCCCGGGCGCGGGCTGCATCAGATCGGCAGCGCCGACCGGGCCATATTACTTCTTATCGTCCTTGACTTCAGTGAACTCGGCATCGACCACGTCGTCCTGGCCGGCCGAGGAGCCGCCCTGCGGACCGGCGTGGGCACCGGCGTCACCCTGCGGACCGGCGCCGCCCTGGGCCGCTGCGTACAGCGCCTGCGCCACCTGCTCGAGCTTCTCGACCTTCGACTCGATGGCGGCCTTGTCGTCGCTGTCCTTGACCTTCTCCAGGTCCGACAGCGCGCCTTCGATGGTGCTCAGCTGATCGGCCGGCACCTTGCCGCCGTGCTCCTTGAGCGCACTGCGGGTGGCGTGCACCAGCTGGTCGGCCTTGTTGCGGGTGGCGACGAGCTCGTGGAACTTCTTGTCTTCTTCCTTGTTGGCCTCGGCGTCGGCCACCATGCGGTTGATCTCGTCCTCGGACAGGCCCGAACCGGCCTTGATCTCGATCTTCTGTTCCTTGCCGTTCTTCTTGTCCTTGGCCGACACGTGCAGGATGCCGTTGGCGTCGATGTCGAAGGTCACTTCGATCTGCGGCATGCCGCGCGGCGCCGGATCGATGCCCTGCAGGTCGAACTTGCCCAGCGACTTGTTCGCGCTGGCGCGCTCGCGCTCGCCCTGCAGCACATGCACGGTGACCGCGCTCTGGTTGTCGTCGGCGGTGGAGAACACCTGCGACGCCTTGGTCGGCACGGTGGTGTTCTTCTCGATCAGCTTGGTCATCACGCCGCCCATCGTCTCGATGCCGAGCGACAGCGGGGTGACGTCGAGCAGCAGCACGTCCTTCACGGTACCGCCCAGCACGCCGCCCTGGATCGCGGCGCCCACGGCGACGGCTTCATCCGGGTTGACGTCCTTGCGCGGCTCCTTGCCGAAGAAGTCCTTCACCGACTCCTGCACCTTGGGCATGCGGGTCTGGCCACCGACGAGGATCACCTCGCTGATGTCGGACACGCGCAGGCCGGCGTCGTTCAACGCGGTGCGGCACGGTTCGATGGTGCGCTTGACCAGGTCTTCCACCAGCGCTTCGAGCTTGGCGCGGGTGAGCTTGATGGTCAGGTGCTTGGGACCGGAAGCGTCGGCCGTGATGTACGGCAGGTTCACTTCGGTCTGGTGGCTGGAGGACAGCTCGATCTTGGCGCGCTCGGCGGCGTCCTTCAGGCGCTGCAGTGCGAGCGGATCCTTGCGCAGGTCCATGCCCTGGTCTTTCTTGAATTCCTCGACGAGGTAGTCGATGACGCGCATGTCGAAGTCTTCGCCACCCAGGAAGGTGTCGCCATTGGTGGCCAGCACTTCGAACTGCTTCTCGCCGTCGACTTCGGCGATCTCGATGATCGACACGTCGAAGGTGCCGCCGCCGAGGTCGTACACGGCCACCTTGCGATCGGCGCCCTTCTTGTCGAGGCCGTACGCCAGCGCAGCGGCGGTCGGCTCGTTGATGATGCGCTTGACGTCCAGACCGGCGATGCGGCCGGCGTCCTTGGTGGCCTGGCGCTGGCTGTCGTTGAAGTACGCCGGCACCGTGATCACGGCTTCGGTGACCGGCTCGCCGAGATAATCCTCAGCGGTCTTCTTCATCTTCATGAGCACCTTGGCCGAGATCTCCTGCGGCGCCATCTTGCGGCCGTCGGAGGTCTGCACCCAGGCGTCGCCGTTGTCATGCGCGACGATGCCGTAGGGCACGATGTGCAGGTCTTTCTGCACTTCGGCGTCGGTGAACTTGCGGCCGATCAGGCGCTTCACCGCGTAGAAGGTGTTCTTGGGGTTGGTCACGCTCTGGCGCTTGGCCGGCGCGCCCACCATGACTTCGTTGTCCTTGGTGAAGGCAACGATGGACGGCGTGGTGCGATCGCCTTCCGAGTTTTCAATGACCTTGGCGGTGGTGCCGTCCATCACGGCGACGCACGAGTTGGTCGTGCCCAGGTCGATACCGATGATTTTACCCATGTTCTCTACTCCCTAAATTCTTGAGCGACCCCTCGGCCGCGAACTGATTTCCAGATGGGGTTCGGCAGGTTTTATCTCAATGCCGACAAGACCCCGCATGCCTTGCCACCGTTGCCCGCAGGGGACGCCGTTCAGGCGTCCTCGACCGCCGGCGCGGGTGTCATTCCTTGGCGACCGCCACCAATGCGGGGCGCAGCAGCCGGTCGTTCAGCACGTAGCCCTTCTGCAGCACGTTGACGACCGTGTTGGGGGCCGCGCCCGGGGCCTCCACCATGCTCACGGCGTGGTGCTTTTCGGGATCCAGCGGCTGCCCCACCGGATCGACCTGCACCAAGCCATTGTTCTCGGCAATCTTCAGCAGCGATTTGAGCGTGAGCGCAATGCCCTCGCGCACACTGGCCACGTCGCCGCCTTCCACCTGCAAGCCGCGCTCCAGGCCGTCGTAGATCGGCAGCAGCTCGTTCAACAGTTTCTCGTTGGCGAAGCGGCGGGCCTGCTCCACGTCGCGATGCAGGCGGCGACGCTGGTTTTCGATTTCCGCCTTTTCGCGCAGCACGGTGTCGCGCAGCTCCAAATTGCCGGCTTCCAGTTCGGCGATACGCGCCTTCAGTGCTTCCAGCTCGGCGCCGGGCGCCTCGCCCTGCGTCTCGGTGGACGCTGTTGGATCGTTGCTTTGCATAATGACTCCAAGCCTTATCCATGGCCGGTGCCTCAGGCACCAACCGTCAAACACTTGCGGGTAAAACCCCGCCTCCCGAGCGGGTTATAAGGTCGTAGCGACGCGATTCAAGGCGTCGCTAAGCAAACCGGCAGTGGCCTGCACCACGGGAATCACCCGTTCGTATGCCATACGGGTGGGTCCAATAACTCCCACGGCACCCAGCACGCGGCCCTGTGCACCATAGCTGGCTGTGACCACACTGCAACCGTCCAGCGCCGCAAAACCCGATTCTTCGCCGATGAACAGCCGCACGCCCGGGGCTTTGGCGCACACCTCCATCAGCTGAAGCAGCTCGTTTTTCTGCTGGAAGGCCTCGAATAGCTCGCGCAGGCGTTCCAGGTTGGCCAGTTCCGAATAACCCATCAGATTGGTCTGGCCGCTGACCAGCACGTCGTCGCTTTCGGTCTGCGGGGCGAACGAGGCCGCCGCCAGCTCCACCGCGCTGGACATCAGCCGGTTGAGCTCGCCGCTGGCCTCGCGCAGTTCGCGCAGCAGATGGGCACGGATATCGTCCAGGCGCAGGCCGGCGAAGTGGGCATTGAGGTAATTGGCCGCCTGTTCCAGCTCGCGCCCTTCCAGCGGCTTGGCCAGCTGCACGATGCGGTTCTGCACCTGGTTGTCCGAAAACACCAGGATCACCAGCACGCGGGCCTCGGGCAAAGCCACGAAGTCGATGTGGCGCAGGGGGAAGTCCACCTGCCGCGGCACCGTGACCACACCGGCGAATTGGGTCATCGCTGAGAGCAGCGTGGAGACGTTGCCGAGCAGATCGCGGGTGGTGGTGGGGCCTGGCGGCAGTTCGCGGCGCAGGCGGGCCATCTCGTCCTGCGGCAACGGCTGCAGCTCGATCAGACTGTCGACGAACAGGCGCAGGCCACGCGGTGTAGGCACACGGCCCGCCGAGGTGTGGGGCGACGCCACCAAGCCGGCTTCTTCCAGGTCGGCCATGATGTTGCGGATGGTGGCCGGGCTCACGTCCAGCCCGGACGAGCGCGACAGCGTACGCGACCCCACAGGCTCGCCATCGGCGAGGTACTGGGCGATCAACGTGCGCAAAAGGCGACGTGCGCGGGCATCGAGAGGGGCGGCAGGCATGCAGTATCGGTCCGTGAGACATGAAAGAAATAAGGTCTCGCGGCAAAGTTTGCAAGAAACGGCGATGGGGGATGGCTGGCAGGGGTTCCAAAACCGGATGGCGGTGATGCATTCGGACGCCAGCGTGCGCCCCCACTACCCGCCCCCCGTCCCCATCCCCTTACAATCCCCCGACTCCATCACGCCGCCACCCATGCTCACCTCGCTCTACGTTCGTCATTTCGCCGTCGTCGAAGAAGCCGAGATCGCCTTCGGCCCGGGCCTTACCGTCGTCAGCGGCGAAACGGGTGCGGGCAAGTCCCTGCTCGTGGATGCCCTGATGCTGCTGGCCGGCGCCCGCGCCGACAGCGGCATGGTCCGTGCCGGCAGCGACCGCGCCGAACTCACCGCCGAGTTCGACCTGACCCAGCTGCCCGAAGCCCGCGAATGGCTGCGCCGCGAGGAGCTGGACGAAGAGGACAGCTGCCAGCTGCGCCGCGTGATCCGCGCCGAGGGCAGCTCGCGCGCCTGGATCAACGGCCGCCCGGCCAACGCCAGCCAGCTCGGCGAGCTGGCCACGCTGCTGGTGGAAATCCACGGCCAGCACGAACACCAGGCGTTGCTGTCGCGTGCCCATCAGATGGAACTGCTCGACGCCTACGCGGGCAACGAAGCACTGGTGGCACAGGTACGCGAGCTGGCCCAGCAATGGCGCGAGTTGGGCAACCGCATCCGCAAGCTGAGCGGCGGCGACGATCGCGACCAGCGCATCGAGCTGCTGAGCCACGAACTGGGCGAGCTGGACAAGTGGGCCCTGCCCGCCGACGAACTCACCGAACTGGAAGCCAGCCACAAGCGCCTGGCCAACGCCGGCCGCCTGGCCGAAGGCGCGGGTGGCGTGGTGGAACTGCTCGATGGCGAGAGCGAATTCGCCTTGCGTCGCGCGCTGGGCCGCGCCCAACTGGAAATGACCAAGCTTGCCGCGCTGGACGATCGCCTGGCACCGCTGCTGGAACTGCTGGACAACGCCTCCATCCAGCTCAGCGAAGCCGCCGACGGCCTGGGCCGTTACGCACTCGACGTCGATCTCGATCCCAACCGTTATGCCGAAGTGGACACCCACCTCACCCGGCTGCATGAACTCTCGCGCCGTCATCGGGTGACCGTCGCCGAACTGCACGACAAGGCCGGCACGCTGCGTATCGAACTCAGCGAACTGGAAGGCGCCGGCGATGCGCTGGAAAAGCTCGCCACCCAGCGCACGCGCCTGCAACAGCAATACGGCGAACATGCCGCTCAACTGAGCCAGGCCCGCCAGCAGGCCGCCGAACGTCTCGGCGGCGAAGTGAGCGTGCTGATGGGCGAGCTGGGCATGAGCGGCGGCCGCCTGGTGGTCGAGCTGGAAGCGACCAGCGAAAGCGATCCCGACCCGCAAGGGCGCGAACGCTGCGAACTGTTGGTCAGCGCCAACCCCGGCCAACCGCCGCGCGCGCTGCGCAAGGTGGCCTCGGGCGGCGAGCTGGCGCGCATCAGCCTGGCCATCGAAGTGGCTACGCTGGGCAAGGACACCATCGGCACCATGGTGTTCGACGAAGTGGACACCGGCATCGGCGGCGCGGTGGCCGAGGTGGTGGGACAAAAGCTGCGTGCGCTCGGTGGGCAGCGCCAGGTGCTATGCGTCACGCATCTGCCGCAGGTCGCGGCACAAGGTCACGCACATCTGCGCGTGAGCAAAGACAGCGATGGCGAATCGACTCGCACGCGGATCGAGAAGCTCGACGCCAATGGCCGCCGCGATGAACTGGCGCGCATGTTGGGCGGCGTGGAGATCACCCGCGAGACGCGGGCGCATGCGAAGCAGATGCTGGAGCGGGCGCAGGTCTAAAGCGGTCACGCGTTTAACTGTAGGAGCGCACCCTGTGCGCGACCGCGGTGCCCCGTCTTCACCGCTCCGTAGGATGGTCGCGCACAGGGTGCGCTCCTACATACAGGAGAAGCAGCGGACTGGCGTTGGACGCTGGCGGGTGGAACGTGCGCATTTCTTTCTGTGGGAGCGCCCTTGGGCGCGACAACCTGACGGAGCGAGGCGCCGATGCGCACACGTCGCGCCCAAGGGAGCTCCCACAAAATCGCTCCCACAAAATAACGGCTGCTATCGCTGATCAGTTCTTGCGCGGCAACAAGCCGCGTTCGGCCGCCATGCGGTAGAGGTCCAGTTCCGAACCCGCGCCCAGTTTGCCCATCAGGCTGGCGCGATGGATGTAGACGGTCTTCTGGCCAATGCCCAATTCGCCGGCCACCTGCTTGGGCGCACGGCCGGCCGCCAGCAGCAGGAACACTTCGCGTTCGCGCGCGGTGAGCCGGTAGATGGGATCGCGCGATTCGCTGGGACGTTCGGCGCGCCGCTTGCGCAGATCCGAGCTGAGGAAGCACTCGCCCTGCATCACCGCGCGCAGACCCGCGACCAGTTCCTCCGGCGCCACACCCTTGGTGACGTAGCCGCTCGCGCCGCGACGCAGCGCTTCCGATACGTACGGCTCGCCGTCGTGCATGCTCAACACCACGATGCGCGTGTCCGAGGCGACGCTGCGCAGATGCTCGATCAACGGCAACCCGCTGCCGTCGGGCAGCGAGAGATCGAGTGCCACGAGATCGGGACGACACGAGCCAACCGCTTCCACCGCATCGTCGGCGCTGCGGCATTCCGCAACGACTTCCAGATCCGGTTCCAATTCGATCAGCCGCTTGAACCCCTCGCGGACAATGGCGTGGTCATCGACCAGGACAATGCTGTACATGCCTGCATGTATAGCAGTCCCGGAGGCGGTTGACGATCTCTGTGCGCAGGCGACCGGGAGAAAGGCCGTGGGCGGGAACGGCAAAGCACACGGATGGCCGTCTGGACCGCTGCCCTACGCCATGTAACATCGGTCGCATGCGATCTAAATCTTCCGCGCTTCCGGGTACCAGTCTGCTGCTGGGTATTGGCTATCTGCTGCTGTGGCTGCTGCTCTGGCCCACCGAGCAGCCCTATTGGATGCTTCCCTACGGCCTGCGCTTTGGCGCACTGCTGCTCGCCCCCACGCGCATGTGGCCGTGGCTGCTCGGCGCCGAGTTCGCCGCCAGTGGGCTGATCGCTTTCGTCCATCCGCTGCCGATGGGCTGGCGGGGCTTTTTCATCGGGGAGCTGCCCGAACCGCTGGTGGTTGCCAGCTGCCTCTGGCTGATGCGCCGGGCCAACCTGCACGCCAGCCTGCGCGATCCCGAAGACGTGGCCCGCCTGCTGCTCTCGGCAGCCTTCACGGTGGCGGCCACCACCGCCACCGATGCCGTGCTGCTGGCGCTGATCCACGCCAGCCCCACCACCGACCTGATGATGCAGGCGCTGGGCCAGGATCTGCTCGGCAACTACGTCGGCGTGCTGTTGGTGGTGCCGCTGCTGGTGCTGTTGCTGCGCGCACGGCTGGACAAGCGGGCGTTCGGCCGTCTGCTGATGGATGGCCTGCTGGTGCTGCTGCCGTCGCTGGCCATCCTGCTGGTGCTCTCATCGCATGCGGCGCCGCAGCCGCAGTTCGCCCGCGTGCTGTCGCTGGCGCCGGTGCTGTTCTTCGCGTTCCGGCACGGCTGGCGCGGCGCCAGCCTGGCCATGCTGATTTCCAGCCTGGGCATGACCCTGGTCGATCATCTCTCGGGCCACGGCAGTCCCGGCGCGCCGGGCGAACTGTTCCTCGCCGTGGCAGGCACCGGCGCGCTGATGCTGGGTGCCGCCACCGATGCGCTTCGCCGCAGCAGCGAGCGGGTGGCGGAACAGAATGTCTATCTGGCCGCCGTCAACCGCCGTCTCGACCATCTCGCGCGCCAGCTGCGCGATGCCGCTCGCGGCAACCTGCGCACCGAGGAAAACCAGCGCCGCCACATGGCGGCGGAACTGCACGACGAACTGGGCCAGAACCTCACCGCCATCCAGACCCACCTGAAGCTCGCGCAATCTCGTCTGGCGCAGGCCGGCATGGATGACATCGGCGTGTCCATCAACGCCATCCTCGGCCACATGCGGCGCGCCCTGCATCGCCTGCTGGACGACCTGCGCCCCGCCGTACTGGACGAATTCGGCCTGCTGCGCGCACTGGACGAGGGTCCGATCCGCGACCTGCTCAACGCGGCCGGCGTGGCCTATCGCACCGAATTGCACGGAGACCCCCGCCTGCTCGACGACGACACCCGCACGGTGGTCTATCGCCTGGTGCAGGAAAGCGCCACCAATGCGGTCAAGCACGCCCATGCCGACACGTTCCAGCTGCGCCTGCGTATCGGCGAACGCCAGGGCGTGGCACTGGCCCTGCTGGATATCCGCGACAACGGCATCGGACTGCCGGCCCGCATGCCCAGGGGTGGTCGCGGTATGCAGGGGATGCGCGACCGGGTGACTTCACTGGGCGGCCTGTTCCGGGTCCGGCCGGAGGCCCAGGGCGTTCATCTTCGAATAATGTTGCGCAGCAACACACAAACTGGTGACGTAGCTCGCACTTAGGATCGTTACATAGGAAATTTTCCGATACCCGTGGTGTGAAGGGTTCGTTACGCTGGATTCATCGATGTGGGGGAGCCACCATCGCAAGATGGTGAGCCATGTCAACCGTGGGGACGGTGGACATGAAGAACGGCAGGATGCCGTTCCGCCGAAATCGGTGGCAAAACCGGGACGCGCGAGCAACTCGCCCTCCCAGGAGCCATCCGGTATCGGATAAGCCGTTGGGCGGACAGGAGTCCTCCCGCGGCTTTTTTTATGGGCGAAGGTTTTGCAGGCCGCCCGTGCGACCACGAAAAAGGCCGGCAACGTTTCCGCTGCCGGCCTCCGGATTCCCCTGGAACAGGCTTATCGGCCCTTTTTCGGGCGCACGTACAGCACCAGGCTGTGATCCTCGATCACGTAGCCGTGGCGGGCGGCGATCTCGGCCTGCAGGCGCTCGATCTCCTCGCTCACGAACTCGATGACCTTTCCGCTGTCCACATCAATCATGTGGTCATGATGCTTGCCGCGATCCAGCTCGTAGACGGCCTGGCCGCCCTCGAAATTGTGCTTGACCACGATGCCCGCCGCCTCGAACTGGGTCAGCACCCGGTAGACGGTGGCCAGGCCGATGTCTTCCTGGTGGGCAAGCAGACGTTTGTAAATGTCTTCGGCGGTGAGATGGTGGGCTTCCTCATCTTCGAAGATCTGCAGAATGCGCATGCGGGGGTGCGTGACCTTCAGCCCGGCTTTGCGCAGTTCTTTGGTTTCCTGTTCCATAGCAAACTCCACGCACACGGCGCCACGAGGCCGTTAGTGTATCATCCGACACCTTTACGATCCGGACGCAACACGCATGCATAAGCTGATTCGCACGCTGGGTTTTGCCATGCTGGCACTATCGCTGGCCAGCTGCCGTCTCATTTACACCCCCGACGTGCAACAGGGCAACCTGCTCGACAAGAAGACCGTGGATCAGCTGCAGCCCGGCATGACCAAGCGCCAGGTGCTGGTGCTGATGGGTTCGCCGTCGGTGAATTCGCCCTTCAGCCAGAACGAGTGGGCTTACGTCTCCACCCAGCAGCATCGCGGCGGCGACATCAAGGTCCACACGCTCAAGCTCACTTTCAACAACGATGTGCTGGTCCGCACCGAAGGCGATTTCTTCGCCGAAGACGCGCAGAAGCTCATCAACGACACCAAGAAGTACCACGCCAGCTATCCGGTCGACGAAACCAAGGGTGACAAGAACACCGGCGGTGGCGGCGACAAGGGTGGGGACAACGGCGGCGGCGGCGGTGGCGACAGCGGCGGCGGCAACGACGGTCACTAAGACCGCGCCGGCCGGCGTCAGCCCTCGTGGGCGCGGCGCCGGCGTGCTTCCTTCGGATCGAGCGTGAGCGGCCGGTAGATTTCCACCCGGTCGCCCTCGCCTAGCACGTGGTCCAGCGTCACCTTGCGGGAAAAGATTCCCAGCCGCGCCGGATCAACCACCAGCCCTGACACTTCCTGCACGATGCCCGAGGCCTCAATGGCCTGCGCAACGGTGCTGCCCAGGGGCACGCTGACTTTTCGCAACCAGCGTCGCGAGGGCTCGGCAAAGACCACCTCGACGGTGACCTGCTCAGCCATAGGTGCGTTCCGCCTCGCGGCAGAAATCGTCCACCATGCGGCTGGCCAGACCCTGGAAACCCAGTTTGATGGCGGTGCCGCCCAGCCTGCCCGCGTAATCGAAGTCCAGCGCAAAGGACACCTTGCAGCCGGCATCGCCCAACGCGATGAACTCCCATAGCCCGTCCAGGCTGCGGAACGGTCCATCGACCAGGCTCATATGCAGACGACTGGGACGCACGGTGGAATTGCGCGTGGTAAAGCTCTGGCGAAACCCCATGTACTTGAGATCCAGCCGCGCCACCAGCACATCCTCGCCACGCTCCAGCACCTGAGCGTCGACACACCAGGGGAAGCGCTTTGGGTATGCTTCAACGTCATTGACCAGATCGAACATCTGGTCCGGCGAATATCGCACCAGGGCGCTGCGGCGGATCTCGATCACTTCAGCCTCTTCTTGAGCATCATTTCAGTCCCTCCACGGACGGGACATCATCAGGGCAATGAGCCCGAAGTTTAACGGACATGGCCAAGCCTAAGGACAAAGACAAAAACTCGGGCGGCACCATCGCGCTGAACAAACGCGCGCGCCACGAGTACCACATCGACCAACGCTTCGAGGCGGGACTCGAGCTGCAAGGCTGGGAAGTGAAGTCGCTGCGCGCCGGCCGCATCAACTTCGGCGACAGCTACGCGGTGGTGCTGCGCAGCGAGATCTTCCTGGTGGGCTGCTCGATTCCGCCGCTGATCAGCGCATCCACGCACGTGGTGGCGAACGATCGCCGCACGCGCAAGGTGCTGCTGCACCGTGAGGAGATCGACACCCTCATCGGCGCCGTCGAGCGCAAGGGTTACACGCTGATCCCGATGGCCCTCTACTGGAAGGGCAACAAGGTCAAGGTGGAAATCGGCCTGGCCAAGGGCAAGCAGGCGCACGACAAGCGCGATGCGGAAAAGGAACGCGACTGGCAGCGCGAAAAGCAGCGCACCATGCGTTCGCACAACAAATTAGCCTGACATCCGCCGCCACGAGCCCGGTTCGCCTTCCGACAATCCCTCCACATGCTCGCGCAGCGACATGTTCATGGCGTCCACCGAAGTGCCGAAACCGAAGCGCTCATAGATGCAATGCGCGGCGCCGGTGGAGTGCAGATTGAGGGAATCGATATCCTGCGCCCTCGCCGTTGCTCCCAGCGCAGCGAGCAAGGCCGAAGCCAGACCCTGGCGCCGATGCGCGGGCTTCACGAACATATTGAGCACATACCAGCCCACGCCGCGGACAAAATAGGCCGAAGGCAGGTGCGTATACGGGTGCACCATCACGCAACCGGCCGCCCGCCCTTCCACCTCGGCCAGCCAGGCCAGCAGCCGGCCCTCGGGCATGGCCTCCTCGATCCAGCCGCGCAACTGGTCGGCAAAGCCGTCCGGCAGCTGCTGCCTGAGCTCTTCTTCCAGAAACGCACAACGCAATTCCGTCAACACACCTGCATCGTGCAGGACCGCCTGACGTATCCGCACCATGGCCGTTCCTTTCGGTGGTGATGGGGCAAACCATAGCGGCGTGGTGCCACCTTGTAGAAATCCCTCCCGACTCCATATACTGACTGACCAGCTACTGTTTCAGTTTCCCCGGGGGTGTCATGGCTTCGACGGGGGTAGTGAGATAGCTTGGTGCATGCCGAGGGGGCAGCTTTCCTCGTTAATCCAGCCGCAAACTTATAGTTGCCAACGACGACAACTACGCTCTGGCCGCTTAAGGCCTAGCCCCGAACCCACTTGTGCTCGTGCTCGTGGATGTAGGGTCATTATCACGAGATCGCCCGAAGCTGCCGCCTGTCGGTAAGGGTTAAATCAAGCAGGCTGGTCCTTCGATGCGCTTTGCACGCTGTGCTGTCGCGGGACGAGATCTAACGGCGAGCTAAGCATGTAGTACCGGGCGTCAAACGCCTTCGGACGCGGGTTCGACTCCCGCCACCTCCACCAATAACGGAAAAGCCCGGCGAGTGATCGCCGGGCTTTTTTGTTTGTGCAGCGCGTGCCCGCATGGCGTGTGCGCGAGCCGACCGGCGATTCAACGCGCACTCTCACCCCGGTTCTGCATGCGCATTTCAGGCATCGCCGTCCCACACTCCGGTGTTGTGATTGACGTGGATACCCTCCGGATAACCCAGCTCCTGCTGGAGCGGCGCACTGTCTTCCGAGGTCAAGGCAAGCTTGAGGCCTTCGCTGGCGCCCAGTTTTTCCAAGGCCTGAGCCAGATCGGACTTGGATGCATGACGCAACGAAGCGCTCTGCCCGATGGTTTCCAGCAGAACAATCGCAGGAGGAGCGGCATTAGGTATGAAAATCGGCATAGCTATATCCCTCTTCGTCGTTGACTAACAAGTGAACTGCCGGGTCTCACGCTGCACCCTATCCATTGGCTGCTCGAGAGCAACATGCGACAAGGCTATCGATGAGATTTCACGCGACCATCCAACAAAGCAAAACAGGCCAACGTCACGCGGTTGCCTGCTTTTCTTGATACAGCTTGTCCAGCGCCGCCAGGCGCTCTCTTATCGCATCGTTGTGACGTGGCCGGTCAGCGGGCGGCAACACCAGGGTTTCCTCGCTGGTGATGTCCGTTGTGGGCAGTTCCCGCAGCGTCACACGACGGATGTGGGGCTGCTGGATCGGCAGGGTCGCGCAGCGATAGATAATCGCCTCGTGATCCAACGGGTAATCCTGGGAAAGCACGTCGACCAATACCTGTCGGTATTCGGGGCCAGTGGAAAAGCGCTTGAAGGAGGTGTCGCCCACTAGGCCGACCTGCCACAGCACTAGATAGGCACGCGGATTGACGGGTATCTCGAAGAACAACAACTGGCTGGCTTCATAGTGCTGGCAGCCATAGCGGCCAGGGTCGATGCCCAGATCGGCGTACAGGCAATCCTCTGCCGAAATACCCGGCTCCATGTGTGCCTGAAACCCTTCTTCACGCGCCACCCTGATGACTTCGTGCGGCGACCAGGCAAAGATCCCCGGGTGGCCGTAGAAGACCGCGCAGACCTTCTTGCCCGCACGCACCTCGGCCATCATCACGCCGACCCATTCGCGGTACGTGACCATCCGGGATTTGTCACCCTTGCCGTAGTACGGCTGGAGACTGCGGACATCGGGATGCATGCTCTGCAGCCACAGCTCGACGATGCCATCGGAGAGCGCTGCAAAAACCACATCGGCTTGCTCGATGTGACTGCGCGCCAAAGGGCTCAGGTGCGACCCCAGGGTCATGCCGAGTCCGACGCAGGCGATGCTGCCATGTTGTGGTGAGTTCGTCGGCGTGCTCGACAACATGGAGCTCATGGGAAAAGACCTGTATGAGTATGAAGTGGATGACGTCGACGACTTCGTGCACCTGAATGTCGCAAACGCGTTGAGTACTGGTCAATAGACAGCAATTTCGTGCGCCCGAGGATAGACGTCCGCGTCTTATGCGAAGCTGCACCACAATCGAGGTCCGGCACTGACGATCCTCCCCCCGCCGCACCGGATTCGATGCTCGACACTTTGACCCCGATTTTTGACATCGACGTGAACTGACGCAGATCCCGGGGAACCCTGATTGAAAGAACCTGTCCAATCTGGCTTGTCGCAACACGCGCTGACGGCATGCGCATGTTTTGTGTCGGTCATTGGCGTGAATTAGGGGTGTGATGAGGCGTTCCGGGCGGGTCCGACATCGACAGCAGGGGGATAGTGCTCGCGGCCTGGCATTACTCGACGGGGAAACGCGTGAGACCTTGGGTCGCAGACGCTGGCGACAGCCGCCGCTGACGCGCCCGACGCTGGTGCTGGCGCTGTCTCTGGTATGCGTACTGCACGCTCTGTTCGCCGTGGCGTTATGGTTCGAGATGCAGCCCAAGCCGCAACATCCTGCGGCCGTGAATATCGAGAACGAGCGGGCGCTGATTGTTCGCCTGATCGATCGCCCCAAAACGCCGCACAGCGTGCAGCCGTCAGAGCCGCCCGCGCCGCCCGAGAAGTTGGTTCCGCCGCGGCCGGCATTGACCGCCCGCGTCCCCCCGGTCACCCGTGAAAAGCCCCGCCCTGACGCCATGGTCGTGCAGGATCATGACGTGCCTGTGCCTGCGCCTGCGACCTCCGCAGCCACGCCCTCCTCTACAAGTTTGTTTGGAAAGGACGGTTCGGTGCGGCTGCCTGCGACAGGTGTCACTTCGACCACAGCAAGCGCCACTCCCGAGCCGTCCAAGCCTGCGGACGATCGTCAGATCATGCAGCACGACAGCAACCGGATGCAGTACAAGGCCACCCGTTTCGAAAAATACTTCCCGCCGCCGAACGAGACCGCCGGTGGCGCGGTAGGACGCCATATCGGCGATGCGATCAAGGACGTCGTCAAGAGCGTTTGCGATCCCAGCAAGAGCAGCACGGCCTCCAACTTGCTGTGCGGCTCACCTCCCCCGCCTGCTTCGTCCATGAATCGCGACGAACGCCTCAACCTGCCGCCGCCCTCCCTGGCCGACAATCCGGATCCGCCCAAGGCGCCCCCGCTGTCGAGTTGTATCGACGAGTACAAGGCAGGCGAACCGTTGTCGTCCGGTTGCCCGATAAACACGCCTGACCTGGCCTTCAAGGCCGAGATGCGTGAATGCATCGACCTGTATCGAGCGGGCAAGCGGCTCAAGACATGGTGCCCACTGGATACGCCCAAGCGCGCAGAAGCGGAACGGCCAGAGGACGCCCCGGGCACGGGTGTGCACTGATCAGCGTCGATCGCGCGTAACCTGCAGATCGACACCAAGCCTTGAATGGCTTCGTCCGAGGATGCGCGTCATGCGCCCCCTGGCCGCCCGGGCCTCACTCAGCGGGAACGGGCGCCTCGGACCGTTGGCTGCCAGAAGCGAGTCACGCCATCCAGCACATCGCGCCGAGATGTATGCAGCCCGCGGAGCTGAATCACGACAGTGCGAAGCGCACGCACGCCAAACCCCAGTGCCCAGAGAGCGAGCACCGGCAGGAACAGCACAGCAATCGAGTAGATGTGTATGAACAAAGCAGATGCCCTCGCTCAGCAAGAGAGCCCCGAGCTAGGACTCGGGGCTCTGGCGGCATTCCCTGCGTCTGGGTGACGCAGTCAAACTTGAGGAAACACCACATTGCTGCGGCAGCTCAAACGTAGGTCAGATCATTCGCTGAGAGCGATAGCAGCCTACTCGGTCTCCGGTCAGCATCAGACCACTGGCGGCGTACGGTTAGACCTACCCTCGACGGAGTTCCCTCAAATGCTCCAGAGCGCGATGAAGGCCACGCTCGAGACCATCACTACCGCATGGAGGATGCATGCCCCATTTAGCATCCCGAGCGACGCCCCCGCCCTGCGTCGGCTGAGTGCGCGTTCCACCAATCCGAACACCAAACAGATGAAGGAAGTTGTCACCAGGACGATGACAAGGGAGAAGGCCACAATGAAGCGCGACATGCTCTCCCATCCGTCGCCATGAATGACCGCGAAATCCGCGATGAGCGTCGCCGCCGCAACCACACCTTCGACGCAACCGATGGCAAGCAACCCGCGGCCGCGCGGCGCATTCGAATTATCCGTCACGCGTCCACCACCGGTATCGATCATTTGAAACGCGCAATGCCATCGAGGGTGTGCTGCTGACGCTGCCGCAGTTCACGAAGCCGATAGTGCTTCTCCACCACCCGCCGAAGAGGTCGATCGATCGCGAGCACGATGAGCAACAGCACGCAGACATCGAACAACATCACACAGGCCTCCACGCATAAGGAACGGGCCCCTAGTCGGGGCCCGGCCAACCAAAAAAGCAACGGATGCATCCGTGTGCGCCGTTGCCCTCGCCTCCCCAGCGGGTCGGCATGGTCATCGTGGCAATCGGCGATCGGAAAGAACATCGGATGTTTCCGATATCACTCCGTCATATTGCGGAACGAAGGCAGCACCTTTTGAGGGCCCTGGCGGATGGGCGACACCTCGGCTAGCCAGCCACCTACTCGCCAGAAGGTAACGCGCAAGTCGGGGAAGAGCGGCATTCCAGCTGTCGGGACGGAGTGAGACAGCCCGAGCTTCGCGGTCCCTTATGAGGGGGGGCAACGCGCAAGCGCGTCATAGCAAGCTGCGTAGAAGAGCTTCCAGACCATCAGTTCAGCCGCAGTCGATCGGACGAGTCCGATGGCGGAATGAGCGGCACCGTGAAACCTTCGAGACATGTCACGGAATTTTCTCCATCGGCGCCCGCCAAGGTCACTCATGCACAAGAACACGCGCGCCACGGACGGCCTGCCGTCATCCCGTCAGTGCACGGGCCTGGTGCGAAAACGGCGCATGCGGCCCAGCGCATCGCCCGCCCGAATTCTGAAGGTTGCATACGACATCGCCATCATGGCGAATGAAATGGACCGCGTTGTCGTCGTGTTGACGCCCGAATGCGAGCTGCTTCTGTTCGCGAATGTGGAAGAGCTGACGAAGGAAAAATATCCGTTCGAGTGGCTGGTCGGCTGCTACACGCGCAATTTGAGACCAGGCGACATCGCGGATGATTTGCAGGCGCGCCTGGCAGAGCTTTTAGCCAGTGGGTAGTGGCAAGCGGGTCCCACGGGGATTGCCATTCGGCCCGGGTAAGCGCTTACGGCCAAGCAAATCGTCAGGGCAGGTTCGATTCCTCTCGATTGCTGACTCGTGGACCATCGCACATGACGTGAAGCGAGTCCGGAAATTCTCACAAGTGGATTGAGAAGCGCTGGGCTTTGCGTCACGCGATAGCTGATTCTTGTGCGGGGGTTGGTCGCTATTGATGGAGGCCAATGCCAGCGGTCGTGAAATCACGCCGGAAAAACCGGGGAAAAGCGCACATTCCGACCCAGTTCTTTGCAGTCCAGCATACGAAGGATTCCGATCGAACTGATCACGGATTGCGGCAATTGCAGGACACCCTGTTGGCCGCATCAATAACGCGACGCCCCTTCCCGCGTAGCTTCGCTGTTTGTACCCTGAAAATATCCGCCTTCCACTGCGAATCTCGCAGGTCGTTCCAGGCTCATTGCTGGCAGCATGAAGTGACCAAGGAAGTCATGAAAAATACCAAGGATGTCTCGCTGGGTCCTTTCGCCGGAACGTTAACCATAATGGGCAGCGCCCTGGTCCGTGACAGCGACCCCAAGGCTGTGATGCTTGGCCATGCAGCGTTTGCATGTTCTGTGTTGCTTGCAGGGTGGCCGCTGCTGCGCTGGCGACGAACGCGCCAAGTTCTCCGAACCATGCAGGACATGACGCCGCAACAACCTCAGGTAATCGTCCCAGATCCGACCGACGTCAGGTCACCTGATCCGTAATACGAACATGCGCATCGGTGATATGAAAGCCGTACTCCGCAAGATCGTCGCAGCATTCGCGTGAGTCGATGCCGGGCATGGCTCGCTCGCGATCGAGTTCGGCCGACTTGAGGTAAGTCCAGGGTGCGAATCGTTCCGGCAAATTCGCGCCCGCCTTGTCTGCCGTGACGCCAAACACGCGGCCCGGACCGCGGAAAACATGTACCAGCATCTTGCCTCCCCCTAAGCTTGAGAATCGATGGTGTGCCGCTCGTTGGCGAACTGTCTTTGCGTCACCCGCATTGATTTCCGGGCATCGCGTATATTGACTATACTAACTGTATATCTAATTTACAAGGGGAGACCATGGCGACTCGCACCTATACCAGCCTTGTCCGTACCGCTGCTGCCGCCGAGAAGCGCGAACGCGCGATCCAGGCGGCGATAACGCTGCTGCGCGATTCGGAAAGCGCGGCGAATTTCTCGCTGGACACCGTCGCGAAGATCGCCGGTGTAACGCGCCTGACGCTGTACAACCAATTCGGATCGCGCCGTGGCCTGCTGGAGGAAGCCTTTGACGACATCGCGGTACGCGGTCGCCTGGGACGCCTGAAGGGCCTGCAGACGCTGGCGGATCCGCATGAGGGCATCGCCCAGCTGGTCGAGATCTGTTGCGACTTCTGGGGCAGCGATCCTGCGCTGATACGCATCTATGACGCGATGGTGCTCGATCAGGAATTCGAGCAATCGCTGACCGAGCGCAATGAGCGGCGCCGCCAGTTGATCCAGCTGCTGATTCAGCGCATGGCACCGCGAGCCGCTAAGCGCGAGAAGCTGCGCGATACCGTCGACCTCATCTTTGCGCTGACGAGCATGGCCATGTTCCGGCTGCTCGTCCCAGGCCGATCGCCTCGTGAAGTCGGTGCCTTGATCCAATCGTCCGTGGCCGCGGCACTCGATCGGCTCGACCGTCAGCGCACGTAAGCATCCGTGGCTTGCATGGGCGCGTGTGCCCCGGCCGAGTCCAGCGCACCGGCCTGTCCCTTCGTGGGGCGCAACAACAGATAGAACGCCGTGACATGCGTGATCATCAGTAACGGCACGTAGATGATCGGGATAACGTAAGCCGCTCCCAACTCCCCTGCCACCGAAGGAAGAGCGGCGCGGACGGCGTGGAAGTAATCGAGCAGAAGATCGGCCATGCCCACGATGTTGAAAGCGACGACGAAGCTCCAGAACAGCGGCCGCACTCTCACGCTGAGCAAGGCGAGCATGGCCAGTACGCCGGTGGCCAGGTCGGCGTAGGCGGCAAACGAAGCGAAGCTCGTCGGAAGATGGGCCCCGACCACACCGGGCACCGCAAAGACCAGCCCGAAGAAGCGAAAGCTGTGCAGCGTCGCGATGACGCGGTGCGCGTCCTCGTGTCGCAGGGATCGCAACCGGGGCCACAGGTAGGCGCGGAAGCAAAGCAGCCAGGCGAGATAACCCAGCATGAGCTGCAGCGTGAAGATATGGGCGGTAGACACGTGGATTCTCCTTCGCCGTGGGTCGCGATGGCTCAGTGCATTGGACGCCCCGGCGGCGGTGTATCGCGCGGGGTCGGCTGACTTCTCTTGTCGGTACCGATGGGTACCATGCTACGGTACCGCCAGGTACCAGCGCAAGAGGAACTTCGTGAAAGAGCAACCAGATCAGGCATCCGGCTCACGGCCCGTGCGCGAACGCATCCTGCACGCCGCCATGGATACGTTCGTGGAGTTGGGCTACACGGGCGCGAGCACGTTGAAGATCGCCACCCGGGCGCAGGTTTCCAAACGCGAGTTGTATGCGCTGTTCGGCACCAAGCAGGCGATGCTGGCGGCGTGCATCGCCGATCGCGCGGGCCGCATGCAGTTGCCCACCCAACGACCACCTCGCCATCGGGACGAGCTGGAGACGCTGCTCGCCGGGCTGGGCGCTATGGTATTGCGCGAGGTCAGCCAGCCTGGCGTCATCGCTGTCTTTCGGCTCGCGATCACGGAAGCCCAACGCGCCCCCGAAGTGGCGGAGACACTCGAGTCCGCGCGTCGATCGGTACGCGAGGCCGTCCGCGGCATCACCGAGCAGGCGCGATCCGCCGGACTGATCGACCCACAAGCACCGCGCGATATGGACGTCCGTTTCCTAGCTCTGCTCTGGGACGACCTGATGGTAAGTCTGCTGCTGCGCCTGCGCGAAGCGCCGAAGGCCACAGAGATCGAACGACGTGCCAAGCGTGCCGCCGAAGAGTTTCTTCGGCTGTATGGCCCGTCATCGTAAGAGCAACCCGAGAGCCCTTCGCTGCATCACTTCGTCGACGACTCGTGCAACCGCTTTATCGCGGCGGCCAATACAGCGGCGTCCTTTACATTGATCATGAGGGTGCCGTTCGTGGTGGTTCCGTTAGGCCCCATGTAACTGCGGTTCGTACCCGAAGCGGATGTGTCGATCAATTCCACCCACTCTTCGCCGTTCTGTCGAACGGGTCGCAGCGTGACCACCCGGGTCGAGCCGTCGGACATCGTGACCCGGCGAGTGAACTGTCCGGAGAACACCTGGCCCGGCACAAGATTGCTGCGAATTTCGTCGATGGACACCACATAGGCGTGATCGGACGGCTCGTCCGCGGAGCCTCCTGGCGCGGCAACCACGAACCCCGCAGCGACGGTTGCCGCGCCTGCCGCAAAGCCGGCCAAAACAAGCAAGAACGACCGATTGCGTAACGCCATCGTAGCCTCCCGACCCGTGATGATGATTGCAGGACGGCCGCCAACAACGCTGGCCGTTACAGCCCACATTCCATGGAATGCCGAACGGAAGGCTACCCTATCGCAGGCGATGCAGAATATGTTCTCCAACATATTTCGTGGCGTCGTAAGCTCGTACGGCATGCCCTGATGCCCGATGGAGATTCCGATGGCCGAGCTGACCGTTACCACGTTCAAGTGGGTTCCCGAATGGCCGCGTGGCCACGTACGCGATCTGCGCGTGCGCTGGGCACTGGAGGAAGCCGGATTGCCGTATCGGGTCGCCAGTGTGCCGTTTGAAGGCCGGGATGCCGATCATCTCGCCCATCAGCCGTTCGGTCAGGTGCCTTGGCTTACCGACGGCGATATCTCCATTTTCGAGAGCGGTGCCATCCTGCTTCATCTGGGTCTTCGCAGCGAGGCGCTGATGCCTTCGGATCCGCGTGGCCGTAGCCAGACCATGGAGTGGGTGTTCGCCGCGCTCAATTCGATGGAGATGGCGACCGTGCCCTGGTCCATCTTCGTGTTCTCCGGCTACAGCGATGAAACACCGGAGTGGAAGCGTCTGGACGATTTTGTGAAGCTCAGGCTCAACCATCTGGAACCGATCCTGGCGGAACGGGAGTGGCTGGCGGATCGCTTCTCCGTCGCGGATATCGCCATGACGGAAGTGCTGCGCCTGGTCGAACGCCTCGGCGGACTCAAGGTGTATCCCGCTTGTCGCGAGTACATCGCGCGCGCCACCGCTCGCCCTGCGTTTGTGAAAGCGCTCGCGGATCAGATGGCCCACTTCGCCGCGGCGGATTGAACGCGGGTCTGGTGCATGTCTTTTCCCGCTCAAGGCGACGGAACGATCGGGAACCGATTTCGTCAGTGATGACGGAATATTTGTCGATCATCGACACGCCATGACGATGTATTGCGCGACGATGTGACATTCGGTGGATCGTCATGCATGCCACTGACGTCCGGCACGGTTGCCCATGCAAAGGCTTGAGGATAATTGCGCTGCCCCCACTGGGCACCTATGGAGGGGCGGTTGCGTCCCAAGCTACCCCGCCTCAGGCGTGGCCGTCCCCTCCACCTTCGATGATGCGGTCGCGTTGGCGTGTGGCGGCAGCTATTCCTGGATGCCGCTATCCACTTTCTTCACTTGTGCTGCACGAGGATCGCATCGGTCCGCGGACGCGTGGTGCATCCGCGGTCAGCCCAAGGGGATGTCATGGCTTTCGCACTCAACCACCCGCTGATGGTGTTTGTCATTTCGTTCGTCGTCTTGTGGCTCGCCGAGCACCTTGGCGCCTGGTGGGCGCAGCGACGTCCCGCCACCGAGCCCACATCGGGCGAGACCTTCGGCGTCGTGCAAGGCGCCACGCTGACGCTGCTCGGCTTGATCATCGGCTTCAGCTTTTCCATGGCGATCAGCCGCTACGACCAGCGCAAGAATTACGAAGAGGCGGAAGCGAACGCCATCGGCACGGAATATGTGCGGCTGGACCTGCTTCCGGCTGCTGACGCAGCGAAGCTGCGCCCCTTGCTGGTGAGCTATCTGAAGCAACGCATCGTGTTCTATGAAACCACCGATCGCGACAAGCTGCCCGCGCTCACCGCCGCCAAGAACCAGCTGCAGTCGAATCTGTGGAGCGCGGTCGCCACGCCAGCCCACGAATCACCCAATCCGCTCACGGCATTGGCGGTATCGGGCATGAACGATGTGTTGAATTCGGAAGGCTATACGCAGGCGGCGTGGTGGAATCGCATACCGGTGGCGGCATGGTTGCTGATGGCAGTCATCGCGCTGGGCTGCAATCTTCTGGTGGGTGTGGGTTGGCGCAAACGATCGTCGGAACCGGGGCTGCTGCTGGTGCTCCCGTTGGTGGTCGCCGTGTCCTTCATGCTGATCGCGGATATCGACAGCCCACGCGGTGGACTGATCCGGGTCAGTCCGCAGAATTTGAAAGCGCTTCTGGCGACGTTTCCCGGCGCGTGAAACGCGTCATTCGGGACCGTCGATCGCCACCACCTGCGCGGAGTGGTCCACCTCGCAGTGATAGAGCGACGTCCGCGCATTGAAATTGGCAGCGAAGGTAAGCTGGCTGCCGATGGTATTCGACTCCTCGCCGACCAGGCGCCATCCCTCGATCTCGCCTTGCAGCGTCGGCCGGATCTGCGCCTCGCAGGAGGCGATCTGCCGTTGATGACGCGTCTGTTCCGCCAGCGCCATCTCGTCCACGGGCCGGTGCCAGCGATGCCAGCTCGCGACCCCGAGCAGGCCTCCTACCGCCGCCACGGTGAGCAGGGTCCGAACGATACGTCGCTTATGACGTCGCTTCATGGGGTGCGCGGAAAACGATCAGCCGTCGTCGTTGGCGCTGGCGGCCATGTTCAGCTTGTAGGCATTGGCACGGGTGAGGATGGCGATCGCTTCGCGAAAGATCTTTGGCACCGGCGCCGGCAGATCCTCCTGTTTCTGGCAGGCGGCGAAGTCGCCTTCGGCACCGGCCAACAGTTCGTCGATCAGGCCCGGCTCCTTCATGTCCATGCGTTGAAGCAGGCTGAGCAGGATGTAGGAGCACGCATGCGCCTTGGCGTCCGCCGGCGTGAATTGGTGGGCCATGATCGACACCTTTGAGCGCGTGGAAGTCACCTGCGAATGTACCGCTGAACCGCGCCGCGCGCGATGGGGCCGCGGCCATCTCGTCGGCTCCCCAGAACGCCCCCACGAAGCCGTCACGAGCCGCCGCCGAGACTACGGGCCACGAAGCAGGGGAGCGGACGAATCGGCGGCACTCCCACGCTCGTCATGACCCACCCGCTTCCGAGGCCATGCACATCGATGCCAAGGGCAGCACCACCCGGCGAATCCATCCATCGGCGCTTCCGCACCGTTGTCACCATCGTGTACGTGGTGATGGTGGGACTGATGCTGTGGCAGTTCGCGCAGCAATGGCGGGGTTACTGGGATGCCAGAGAGGCGCAGAAGGAATTTCGGGTGGTCAGGGCCGCCTTGCAGGCGATGGCGGCCGTGTCGAACGAGCGGCGTCCTACGGTCGCCGTGCTGATGCTGGAGGATCCCGAGCCCCGCCGATGGCGCGAGGTGATGCATTCGGCGCGAAGGACTACCGACGGGAACATGGACGAACTGGGAGGCGCCGTGCGCGATCCGGCCTGCAGGAATTGCGGCGCGCTCGTACCCTCCTGGCAACATGCGCGCGCCCAGCTCGCCGAGGCCCGGCAACGCCTGGACGCCACGCAACAAGCCGCCCGCAATGAGGAGGACCTCTTCGCCGGGTTCAACCAGATCGTCAGCGTGATTCCCCAGCTGTCGTCGATCGCGCAGACCAGCGCTACCGGCGTGATCCGCGAAAACGCCGATGTGCAGAGCTATCTGCTGGTCGCCCGTCTTTCGGGCGTGCTGAGGGAACAGGCGGGCGTGGTTGCCCAGCAGTTCGCCCCCGCGTTGCTGCGGCAACGTCCGCTGACCGCGCAGGAAGCGCGGGATATTGCCGGCACCATGGGCAAGATCGAACAGTTGCGGCAAATGTTGCAGCCCAGCGTGCGCGTGCTTCCGCCTGCCCTTCTGCTGGACTATGCCGAGGTCGAGCAACGCTACTACGGCGAGGCAGTGCGCCTGCTCGACGAGCTCAGGCAGCAAGCGGCGCTGCCGGAAGGCCCCAGCATCACCCTCTTGCAATGGTCCGACCGCTACGGTCCGCTGGTTCCACCCATCGACCGCTTTCGCGACAACGCCCTGGCGCTGGCCGGCGACACCATCGACAGGAGCCTGCGTTCACACCTGCTCTATCTGCTGGCCAGCGGTCTCATTGCGCTGGCGCTGACCGTGCTTTTGCTGGTGATGCTGTGGCGCTTTCGCATGAAGGTGATACTTCCGTTTTCCGAGGCGCAGCGCTTCATCCTCGCGGTGGCGTCGGGTGACATGGCGGCTGAGCTGCCGCGCGAGCACTACGGCAGCGAGGTGCGCGACCTTTTCAACGCACTCAACGTCTTGAAGGAAAGCGTGCGGAAGCGCCATCAGCTGGAACGCGAACGCACCCGCCTGATCGGCGAACTGCAGACCATGGCCGAGACCGATCCGCTGACCGGCCTGCTCAATCGCCGCGCCTTCGAGAGCCGCGCGCGCGTGCTGCTCGCCGACAAACGCAGCGGCGAGGCAGTGGTCGCGCTGATGATGATCGACATCGATTTCTTCAAGCGCGTCAACGATAGCTACGGTCACGACAGCGGCGACAAGGCGCTGGTGACGCTCGCCACGCTGTGCCGCGACACGGTGCGTTCGGAGGACATCGTGGCGCGCTTCGGCGGGGAGGAATTCGTCATCCTCCTGCGCGTGCAGGCAGCGACGCAGGCGCGAGCGCTGGCCGAAACCTTGCGCCAACGGCTGCATCAAACCCAGGTCACCTGCACCGACGGCCAGATGTTTGGTTTCACCGCGAGCGTGGGCATCGCTTTTCGGGTACGCACGGGCGATACCTCGCTGCGCGTCGACGAGTTGCTTCGCGAAGCCGATGACCTGCTCTATCGCGCCAAGGAGAACGGGCGCGATCGCATCGAAATGGCCGCGAACGCTTGAACGGTCAACGATCCGCGGCGGGCGGCTCGTCGGGATAGAGCACGTCCGCCAGCAGCGGCCAGCGCTTCCTGGCGGCGAGCCAGACCTCCTGGGCCTGGCTGTCGTAATAACGCGCGAGATCGACGCCCTTGACGTAGCTCGCATAGGTTTCGATATCGCTGGGCGACATCCTGGCGTGCGGGTGCTGTGGCGCGGCCATCATTTGCCCTCCATCCAGACGCCGTCGGGCGTGTGGATCACGTAACCATTGGCGGTGCCCATGGTGATGGTGTTTTCGTTCTCGCCCACCATGCGCGTCTGCGGCAGGTCGTGGGCGTACTGATCGAGTGCTGGCGCGTCGGCCTTGAACGGGCTGTTGGCTACCAGGTTCGACATCAGCTGCGCGAGCGCCAGGTAGCTGGTGGGCGTGTCGATCGAAATGGCATGGCCCGGAGCCGACTTGCCTGCCGCCAAACCGATCAATTTCACTCCGACGGGAACGTGGATGATCCGCGGTGTGGGAATTTCGCGCAGGCCGGAAATCTGCCCCGCGTCGCCGCGAAGTGCCGCACCGTGCTCGGGCACGAAGATCACCACGGCCTTGCGTCCGGAACGCGCGATCACCTCGGTGAAACGGTCGATATCGCCCAGCAGCCGGGTCAGTCGGATCGGGTAGGACTGCAGGCTGGTGAGGTTGCTGTTGGGCAGGCGGTTGCCATCGTGCATGCTCACCGTGTTGTAGTACAGCGCAACCGGTCCGCCGCCCTTGGCCGTGCGGTCCTGGTACCACTTGGCCAACGCATCGTAGTCGTCGACCAGCGGCGAACCGTCGAATTCGCGCATGAACGGCGGCAGGCCTTCGATCGATTGTGGCTGGATGCCCGGGCGACCGATCTCGCGTTCCACGATGCCGCGGAAATCGTCGAAGCGCCCGTTGTGGTTCAGCATGAACTCGACGTCGTAGCCGGCGGCCGCCAGGTCGGCGAATACATGGCAGTCCTGCGGCGCAGCGCTATACAGCTCGGCATGGGCATCCTGGCCGCAGGATGCACGCAGCAGGCGAATCGCCGCCGGACCGCTGTAGCTGGCCGCACTGCTGAAATTCTTGAAGACGTAGTCGAATTTGCCCAGCAGCGGGTTGTCCCGCATGTTGGAGACGTCGAGGTCGTCCCACGACAGCGAGCAGATGTGGATGACGATGATGTCGAACTGCGCGGCGGGATCATTGCTCATCGGAAAGAACGCCACGCGCCGGCTCTTCTCCGCGTGATGGAACGCGGCAAGCTGTTCGTCGTAGCTGCCACCCGAGCCATCCGCCCCCGCATTCGCGATACCGGCATCGGCCCTCGGATTCACGGCATACGTGGACGCTGAGCTGGATTTGGCGATCAGCGTGCCCATCCCTTGCCATAGCGGGAAGACGATCAGCGCCAGCAGCACGAACGTGGTCACGCGCACCCAGCGATTGACCACGGCGTAGACCAGTACGACCAGCAGGGGCACATAGACCATCGCCGGCGTGAACGCGCGGCGCGCCAACTCCATCATGTAGGTCGGCGAGAACGAGGCCAGCGCCGGGATCTGCTTGAGCAGGTAGCCGAACGGCGGCAGCCTGGACTCGTGATAAAGCAGCGCCGCGCCGACCAGCACGGCGAGCACCTGCCGCGTGACGCGCTGCCACCGCTGCTGCAAGGGCACCAGCAGCGCCAGCGCGAACAGCAGGTTGAGCCACCATGCCGGCTGGATGCTGCCCACCGAAAACAGGTAGAGCTTGGCGATGAAATAGAGATTCCACAGTCCCATGCGTTACTCCGTTAGCCCGACTGGCGCGGTCGGCGCAGCACGGTCGCCTCGACGGCATCCAGTCCGGCGTCGAACAGACGAAGCACGCCCTGGTAGCCCATCTCGATCACTTCCACAAAACTGTGCAGCGGCGCATCGGGAACCAGTTCCTCTTCCCAGCGAACCCAGGCGTCTGCGCGGCCGAACGTGCACTGGATCAGCTGCGTCTCCCGTTCATGCGACCAGTCCTCGAATTTCAGCCCCAGGTGCACACCGTTGTTGCGCGCCACCACGGCTGGAAAGTAGTAGTCGATGTCGCCGCGCGACAAGGCCACGCCCAGCGCATGGCCGCGTTCCATGACTAGTTCCTCCGGCAGCACGATGCCCAGGCCGCCGGTGGAATAGTTCTCCGTGCGGCAGGCAATGGTCTTGCCGTTGGGCAGCACCAGCGTGGCCGGCACGCACAAGGGCACGTGGTGCGATACGCGCACCTGCCTCGCCTCCTTGGCCACGCCCACGGCGGCGCCCAGCATCGCCACGTTGAACAAGGCCCACACCATGTTCATCAGCACGGTGGCCGGCTCGTCGCGTTGCGTGGTGAACATGCGCACGATGCCCGCCACCAGCGCGGCGATATTCACCGCCAGCAACCACACGTACGGCTTGGAGGTGGCCCAGTCGAGGTACTCCTGTTCGATCAGGCCGCCCTTCGCGGTGACGTTGAACTTGCCCTTCTTGGGGTTGATGAAGGCGATCGTGGTGGGCAGCACGGTGTACCACGCCAGCACCGATTCGTAGACCTCGGCCCAGAACGAGTGGCGGTACTGTCCCTGGATGCGCGAGTTCGCCAACCCCGAGACGAACAGGTACGGCAACACATAGGCCATCACCGAGATCGCGTCCGCGCCGAACACATGCAGGCCGAAGAACAGATAGGCGCACGGCATGAACAGGAAGATCAGCCGCGGAATGCCGTAGAAGAAATGCAGCATCGCGTTGCTGTAGCAGATGCGCTGGAAGAAGGTGAGGCCCTTGCGCAGCCACGGATTGTCGAGCCGGAAGATCTGCGCCATCCCGCGCGCCCAGCGGATGCGCTGGCCGATATGCCCGGACAGGCTTTCCGTGGCCAGCCCGGCCGCCTGCACGATGCGCAGATAGGCGGTGCGGTAGCCGCGCCGGTGCAGCTTGAGCGAGGTATGCGCATCCTCGGTGACCGTCTCGATCGCGATGCCGCCGATTTCCATCAGCGGCGCCCGGCGGATGACCGCGCATGAGCCGCAGAAGAAGGTGGCGTTCCAGAAATCGTTGCCGTCCTGGATCAGCCCGTAGAACAGGCTTCCCTCGTTGGGAATGCGCAGGAAGGTGTCGTAGTTGCGCTCGAACGGGTCGGGCGAGAAAAAGTGGTGCGGCGTCTGCACCATCGCGCACTTGGGATCGGAAATGAGCTCGCCCATGGTGGTCTGCAGGAACGACCGCGTGGGAATGTGGTCGCAGTCGAAAATGGCGATGAACTCACCGCTGGTCATCGCCAGCGCATGATTGATGTTGCCGGCCTTGGCGTAGCGGTGCTCCTCGCGGGTGAGGTAACCCACGCCCACCTCGTTGGCGTAACGATGGAATTCCTCGCGGCTGCCGTCGTCCAGCAGGTACACGCGCAGCTTGTCGCGCGGCCAGTCCATGCTCTTGGCCGCCAACACTGCGGGACTCACCACGGACAGCGGCTCGTTGTAGGTCGGGATATAGACATCCACTGTGGGCCAGCTGTCCGTGTCTTCCGGCAACGGCTTGGGCTGACGGTTCAGCGGCCATGCGGTCTGGATATAGCCGAAGAACAGCACGATCCAGGTATAGATCTCGGCCGCGAACAGCAGATAGCCGAAGACGGCCTCGACCGGTGTGGCGAAGATCAGCGTCTGCGTGATGCGCCACCACATGTAGCGTCCCGTCATCAGGATCGACAGCGAGACCATCAGCATGGTCGGCCAGCGACCGGGAATACGCCGCACGACGATCATCACCACGCTGACGGCGATAAACAGGCGGAACTGCCCACCGATAGGCAGCGGCGTGGTCCAGAACCCCACCGCCACCATGGCAGCCAGCAGCAGGATCACCGGCTTGAGATGAGGCACGCGATCCAGTCCGGACGACCACACGTTCACGCGTTCGCTCACGCGCGCCCAAGGCACCGTGGGCAACCGCGACGACACCGCATGCCCAGCCCGACCGACGACGCCATAGGCCGGCGCCAGCCAGTGGCCGATACGGCCCAGCAACATCGAACGACGACGCGCGCCACGATGATGTCGCGCGCTGCGCAGATTCGTTGCCAGATGCGCACGACGGCGGCGCTGGCGGAAGAACACGCGCTTGAGCCAGGTCGCATGGCTTTCGTTCTCGCCCAAAGCCAACTCCGAGCGCAGATAGCGCCCCAGGCGCTCGGCCCAGAGCGCTGGCCAATCCCGTTGCCCCGGTGGCGGTGCGCGAAAGAGCAATCGCAGCAGCCATGCGCCGCGCCCTGCCTCGGCCTCCACGCCCAGTCGCCGCGCCAGCGAGTGCCGCACGCGCGACCATTTCGGCAGGGCCGCAGCCGGCTTCATGCGGAGCCCCCCGCTGTTTGCGCGCCGCCGGCGTAGGCCTGGCGAATCCAGTTGGAAAGCCATGTCGCCAGGCCATGCATGTCATGCGCCGCCTGCGAATGCGGTGCGCTGTGCACGAAGCTTTCGTCGCGGGCCAGGGCTTCGGGAATGCCCGAATCCGCGTGCACGCGATAGGCGGACAACTCCGCGCCCAGGCTGCCGCGCAGCAACGCGAGGATGTCGGTATGCAGCTGCGATGCCGGCGACACGGCATTGGCTACGTACACGGCCTGCTTGCCGAGCGCCTTCAGTTCGCTGCGCAGGCGCGGCAACGTGGCACACGCCAACGGCTCGGGCGGAACCACCACCATCACCAGATCGGCCGCTGTGATCGCCTGCGCCGCATGCACCGATGGCCAGGTGGGCGTGTCGACCAGAGCCACGCTGTGCCCCGCCAGATCGACGCGGGCCAGCAAATCGCGCAACCAGGTCGCCTGCAGGTGCAAGCCCGTGGCGATGGCGGCAGCCGTGTCCGCATCCGGTCCACGACCATCGCCGCGCGCCCCGCCCCACGGCAACCAGAGCACGCCATCGTCCGTCTGCAGCGCCGCCTCGCTCCAGTCGTCGGTGGGCGACAGCACGTGCGATACCAGGCCTTGCCGCGCCGGCACGCGCTGGCCGCAGTAAAACGTGAGCACGTTGCGCGGATCGCATTCGACCGCCAGCACGGCGTGCCGACGCTCGGTCAACAGACCCGCAAGCGCCGCCGTGAGCATGCTTCGGCCCGCGCCGCCTACTGGGGAAACGATGGCAATCGTCTTCATGCTTTTCTCCCGCCGCCTCCCTGACGTTTGCCAAGAATCACCAACCCTTCCAGCTGCGGCGGCAACTGGACGGAGCGGCGGCGCAGCAGCGAGCGCGAACGCGACAACAGGGAACCCACGCGCAATCGCCACCACAGCCACCACAGCGGCGCGGCGAGAATCAAACCCCAGATGAAGTAACCGAAGAACGTGTTCATCTGCCCTTACCTCTGCACTTTCAGCGGCAGCGATGCCGGACGTGGCGGCCGCCGCGTGGCGGCTGTCGCAACGCCCAGGGTGTCGGCCGCCGCAAGGATCGGTAGAACGCCTGGTTTCGCGTCGCTAATGGATTCGCTATCAGCGTTCGGCTCGGCCACCTCCATAAGCGGTGCGACGGGCTCGGCAGGCGCGACCAGGCCGGTGTAATCGGGCGGCGGCAGTTCGGCGATTTCCTCAGCCAGGCCATCGAGCGTGGAGTAGATGGTTTCGCGGTCGCCGCAACGCAGCTCGCCGCGGAACAGTTCGGACAACGGGCGTTCGAACACTTTCTCCATCGCCTGGCCGGCGTATTCCACGTGGCAGGCAAAGAAGAACACGTACAGGCTGTCGCCGCTGGCGGTGCACAGATCGCCGGTGCGACGGACGCGACAGGCCTGCAGCGCATCGATGCTGGCCACATCGCGTTCCAGCGGCAGACGCAGCAGCACGTTCGGCAGCCGAATCGGGCGGCTGCGCTCCACTGCCTCGCGCACGAGTTGAATGAAGCGATGCGCCGGCACGTAGCCGGTGGTGGAGTCGCGCATCGCGGCCGACAGCGCACTGCGATAATCATCGGGCACCGGCCGCGAGAACAGCTGGCCCTGCACGCCGTCCACCGCTATCTCCACCTGGGCCATCGGCATGCTGCGCGGGATGATGGCGTTGGCGCCCAGGGTCAGCATCAGCAGTTCGTAGCGGATGCTGACGTTGTCCTCGCGAATGAGGATCTTCAGCGCCTTGCCGCACTGGCGGCGCAGGAAGTTCACCTGCTTGGCCAGCGTCGCCAGGCTCTCGTTGATGCCGTAGTGCAGGATCACGGTCGCGGCCACCGCGCGGCTGGCCGCCGAGGTCAGCGCATCGTTGTCGGGCAGCACCTGCCAGCCTTTGGGCACCACGCGTTCACGCGCCACCGCGCCGTGCGCCACCATCACCACGCTTTCATCGGGCGCCAGCATGCCGATGCTTTCGCTGCCTTCCTGGTCGGCGTCGAGTACGGCCACCAGGCGATGGTCGTGGCCGGAGAAACGCAGGGGAATGGATTCGTTGGCGGACAGCGCACCGCGATGGTCGCGCCAGAACGCCACTTCCCAACGGAACTCGCCCTGCTCGTGCACCAGCTGCGCCGCGCCGGCGAACTGGATCTGGAAGTCGTTGAGCGGCCGGAAATCGCCGCTGTGTTCCACCAGCGGCGGCAGCATCACCAGCAACACCGTGTGCCGCGTCTGCGCGCACCAACCGGCGAGCGCCGCGCCCTGCCGGATCAGCGCGGCACGGTCCTGCCAGGCGAAGCACGCGGCCACGCCCTCCACCAGGAACTGGCTGGCCGGCGTGCTGCATTGCGCGGACAAGGCCTGCAGCGATTCCATCAGCACATCGCAGCCGTCGCGATCGGGCGGAAGATGCAAGGAGCACACATTGGCTTTGGGATGCACCGCGCCGGCGTGGTCGATGTCCATGCCATGCTGGCGCAAACCATGCGTCACATCCTCGGCCGAGCGCGTGGAGATCACCGTCACCGGCGTCTGTAGCGCGTTCGCTGCCGTCTTCCAGAACAACGCATCGCGTGCCGGCGAACGACTCGCGTACACCGCATACACCTGCCCCGTGGCCAGGGCCGACAACGACGAAGGCAGTCCTTCGATGGCCAGCGACTGATTCAGCCGCAGCCGTGCGCGCGAGGTCGCCCGGTCGGTCGGTTCGGAAGAGGAAGGAGGAGGAGGATTCGTCACGGCGTGTCCCTGGGTTTCAGCTCACCGGTTCAATACGCGGAGTACGGTTTGACCGGGTCGGGCGGATACGGCACCGGCAGCCGCTGCCGATCGAAGAAGTAACGAAGGTAGATCGTGCCAAGGTTGGGCGCGTAATCGCGTGAACGATCGAGCTTGAAGCGCGAACCGATCACCCAATGCGGAGTGAGCCGGTATTCCAGCGCAGCAGCCACCGTATAGCTGAAACCGCCGCCGGAGCCGGTGCCGAAATAAGGCGTTCCCAGATCCGCCGCGGCCATGCGCGCCACCGCCTGCTGTTGCAGGTCGGGCCGCGTGGGGAAATACGGCGCATCGTCCTCGCGGGTGGAGGAGTTGCCCAGCGAGGCTTCCACCTCCCACGCCCAGCGCTTGTAACGCCCGCTCCAGTCCAGCGGGAGGGATGCCGAGAAATAGCGACCCGGGCTGTAGTAGCCGCCGTTGCCGAACGTGTAGAAGTGCTGGTTGTTGGCGTAGTGCCAGTAGTTGATCACCAGCCCGCTGGAGAAGCGCTGGTCGGTGCCCACGTACACGGGCCAGTCGATGCCGGTGCGTACCTTGAATTCGTGATTGGTCTCGGTGTTGTCGCCGGTGAGCACGCCAAAGCCCACCGAGGCGAACACGGTGGTGATGCCCACGTCCTGCGCGCCGCGCACGGTCATGCCGCTGCGCACGACACCACCCCAGCTTTCGCCGGTGACCGGATCGTGGGCGCCTGCGTACGAGACCAGGCTGCTGGTGACGGGGCGACGCGAGACGTCCACGGTCACCGACGAGCTGTAGAAATCGTGCCGGTAGAGAAAGCCGCCGAGTACGTTGTTGACCGTGAATCCCACCGGCGAACTGCCGACGTCGGCCCGCCAGCTGTTGCTCGCACCGCTGAAATCGTAGCCCGCAGCGAACGCAACGCCCTTGTCGGTCTGGTCGAGTGGATGCAGACCGGCATTGCCGAGCGCAGCGATCTTGCCGAACTGGTAGGCCGGATCGATACGGTCCGCCGGCAAGGTGCCTGCATTGAGCAACACCGTATCGGCATGGAAGAAATAGTGTCCGCTATAGCCATCCGGAATGCGCAGATAGACCGGTATTTCGGTGGCGTCTAGGCGCGACATGCCGCTGCTGCCCGACTCGTTGGACTGGATGACCGCCGTGGCGACCTGCCCTTGCCGCCGGTCCTCCAGGCCTTGCAGAGCGCGCTGCGCCGAGGTGAGTCCATCCTCCGTACTCGGCGTCTCGCCTTCGCCCTGCTCCTGCGACACAGCGCTCCGATAGAGCTGTGCGGCATCCTGGTAATCGCCCTGCGATTGCGCGATGCGGCCCGACTGCAAGGTCACGTCGGAACGATCGGGATACTGCGCCCGCAACGGATCGATCACCTCGCGTGCCTGCCCGTTGCGCCCGATCGCGGTGTAGCGGCGGGCAACGGCCAATCGCGTGTCGACATCCTCGGGCGCGGTATCGGCCAGTACCTGGTCGACGATGGCCTGCGCTGCTTTGCGGTGCCCCATGCGCTCTTCCATCCGCGCGATGGTGAGGCGGGCGTCGGCATCGCCGGGATGGTCGTCCAATACCTTGCGCGCGAAGGTCTCTGCACCGTGGTAATCGCGATGCGCCTCGCGCAGGTCTGCCTGGGCAAGCAGCCAGCGCTTTTCCTTATTGCTGGCCTCGGGCACCTCGTCCAGCGTGCGCTCGGCGGTGGCGAGATCGCCGGCATCGATCTGACGCGCGGCCTTGCGCAGCGACAGGCGCAGCAGTTGGTCGTCGAACTGCGCCTGCTGTTCGGCGGTGACGCCCGGATGCTGGCGCGCATCGGCAATCCACGCCCGCCATTCCTCGTCGCGATCGGCCGCACCGAGCAGTTCGCCGTAGCGCAGGCGCACGCCGATCGCCGGATCGTCGGGATGCGTGGTCAGCCAGTCGCGCACCAGCGCCAGGCCCTTGTCGGGCTGGCCCAGGGTGATCCATTCGCGCCCGACGCTGGCTAGCAGCTGGGGATCGTCGCGCACATCGGACGTCACCTGATCCAGCAGCGCGACGGCTTGCTGCCGTTGGCCCTGCGCTTCCAGCTGGCGCACTTCGCGCAGATCGCGCTGTGCCTTCAGATTGATCGCGAGCTCGCGCATGCCCTGGGAACGCTCGTTCGCCGGCACCTGCGCAAGCACGCTGCTGGCCGTGTCGATGTCGTCCAGCGAGTTGAGGTAAAGCGCGCTGGCGTAGCGCATGTCCGGCGTCGCCGTCGTGCGCAATCCATCGTCCATCACCGCGCGCCCCAATGCGGGCAATCCGATGTCGCGATACTGGCGTGCCAGCGTGTAACGCAACCAGGCGTCCTTCGGCTTTAGGCGCACGGCCTCTTCCAGCTTCAACACGGCGGAGCCGCTCTTGCCTTCGGCAATCGACTGATCGGCTTCGATGGAAAGCAGTTGCGCACGCAAGCCCACCATGGCATCGCCGGAACCGGTGTAGCGCTGTTCCGCCTGCGTGATGAGCGGCGCGATCTCGTCCGTGCGATGCGTTTCGATCAGCAGCCTGGCCAGCAGTTCCAGCGCATCGATGTCCGGGTTCTTCGCCTGAACCAGGGGACGCAGCACCGCTTCTGCTTCGGGCCACTTCCGCTGAGCCATCAGCGAGGTGGCCAGCACCTTGCTGGCGTCAGCCTGGTTCGGTTGTTGGCGCAATGCCTCGCGTGCCAGCGCCTCGCCCTGTTGCGGGTGACCCTGATCGTTGGCGGCGCGGGCCTTGGACAAGCTGCCCCAGAAGCTCGCGGTGGCCATCAGGCTGCGCCATTTGCCGGCGTTGTCCGGATCGAGCGCCAACGCGCGGGCAAACAAGGCGCGCGCTTCGTCGTGCTTGCCCTCGCGCATCTTCGCCAGGCCCTGCTCACCGATCGCTTCGCCCTGCCGCGACGTCGCCGAGGGTGGCGATGGTGTGGCCGAAGCTTCCGCCTGCGGCTGCGTGCCTTTCGCAGGCGGCACGTAGTTGGCGCCGCCTTTCTTCGCCAGCGCCGCAAGCGCTTCCTTGGCGTTGTCGTCGTCGGGCACTTCCTTGAGATAGCGCTGGTACCAGAGGTAGTACGCGGGATCGTCGCTGCCCGCGCCATTGAGCGCACGCCGCCACAGCTCAAGTGCCTGCGGGCGGTTGGCATCCTGTCGCTGATACACGCGATAGATGATCTCCAGGCCTTCCAGCCGCGTGGACGCGCGGTCGGTCAACATGTCCGCCAGCGTCAAGGCCAGGCCGAGATCGTCCGGGTTCTGCCGCATGCGCTCGCGCAGCTCGTTGAGCGCCCTGTCGCGCTGGCCCGCCCCGGACATGGCGCGGTAGTAGTCGCCGGCGAGAGCACCCGAGGGCGCGCCGCGCGGAAACAACGCCTGCATCTTCTGCCATGCCTCGGCGGACTGGCCCGTACGCATGGCCAGGCGCGCTTGCGCCAGGGCGGTCTTGTCGGTGGTGGCAAGGCGGTAGGCATCGGCCAGTTCCAGCGTTGCCGGATGCCGGGGATAGCGTTGCTGCAGTTGCTGCAGCAGCTTCCCCGCTTCGGCGGGACGGTTGGAGCTGAGTTCGATCTGTCCCATCAAGGCCAGTGCGTCCGGCTGCGCGGGATCGATCAGCAAGGCTTTTTCCACGATGCCGCGCGCCATGTCGGGACGGTTCTTGGCCTGCCACACGCGCGCCGAATCGAGCAGTTGTTTCATCTGCGGGCTGGGCGCGGCCGCATTCGCTTGTGCCAGCGCCAGCGCGGGCATCGCGCTACCGGCCATCAGCAGCACGATGGCGGGCACGAACAGGTCGCCTAGTGCAGCGCGGGACACGTCGACGTCCAGGCAGGAACCACGGCGCCATCTGCATCGAAGCGATAGAGCCCATCGAGATGACCGAGGCCGAACAACATCAATACCTGGCTGTAGTAACCCGGAGCGGTTTGCGCCGCGAGCGTGCGGCTGCGTTGCACCTGGGCTTGCGCCAGATCGCGGCGCCCCAACGCAGCGAGGTAAGGCGCCACGGCCGCGGAGAAACCGCCGTTGCCTTCGTTGCTTCCCGCCGTGCCAGTCTGCGTGTCGACGCGTTCCGGCGGAAAGCCGTGCGCGGCGACGAAATCGGCCAGCGGAGCGAACTTCTCCAGCACCGAGGCACGGGCGGGCGCATCCGCCGCCAGCATGCCCGCCCACAGGTACACGCGAATCGCGTTGTATGCGCTTTCGGCCTTGCTCTGTTCGTCGGGGCCAAAACCCTTGTCGCGCCGATAGATCACCCAGTCCGGCGAAAAGCCGTGCGGCGCGGTGTCGGTCACCAGCTTGGTGGAACTGTCGAGTACGGCCTTCCATTCCGTTTGTTGCGGCAACGCGTGGGCGAGCTGACGCATCACCTGCAGCGGCACGTAACTGGGGTTGAGCCGCCACACATCGTCCTGCGGATGAAAGCCTACCGGGCCAGGCAGAACGGTGCGGCCCAGCCCGGGCAACACCGCCGTCTCCCGCGCCGCGATGTTCCGCGCCAGTACCGTGCCCAGCGCGGTGTAGCTGCGCTCGTGCCACAGGCGGCCGGCCTCGATCAGCGTGTAAGCGATCCACAGATCGGCATCGGACGCCGGGTTGCTGTCCAGCACGCCCCATGTCGGCGCCGTGCCTTTGTTGCTGTCCTTCGCTTCCTGGCGACCCCACTGCCAGGCGGGCAGATGCTGGGTGAGATCGCCTTGCGCGAGGTTGTTCTGGGTCCAGTTGAGCACGCGGTCGAAGGTGGCGCGATCGTTCGCCACCAAGGCGAAGAACAACGCGTACGCCTGTCCTTCCGATACGGTGACCTGCTGCGGCGTGCTGGCATCGATCACGCGGCCATCGGCACTCAGCGTGTTCTGCTTGAAGTGCTCCCAGTCAGGCCATGCGCACGACGATGCCAGCGCATGGCCAGTCGCGACCATCGCGGCAACGGCCAGCAGCGCACGTAGTGGCGGCCTCAAAAGACGACGCATGCATCAATGCTCGAGGCGATGTGCAGCGAGCCGACCCAGCGCCCAGAACACCGTCAATGCCACGAACAGGCCCGCGAGAATGCCGGCGATCGCCATCAGCGCGGGGTACCGGGAAATGTGTACCCACAACCACGCATACCAGGGCAGATGGCCGGCGTAATAGGTGTCGCCGACGGTGAGGCCGACCACCACCTTCTGCCGGACCACGGTGAGATCGCCGCGCACTTCGCCCACCCTCGCATCGTCAGCGAGCACGTCGAGCAGGTCGCCGAGGCGATCGGAGGTATTGGCCGCCAACGCCACCACGCTCTTGCCGCTGGTGTAAGGCGACTGGAAACCCACGAAGGCCGCGGTGGGTCCGTTGACGCTCATTGCCGTGCGGGCGACCGGTCCCTGGTCCTTGGGGCGATCCGTCGGCTCGCGCACGGACAGGTCGTTCTCGCCGCGCTCGATTAGCATCGGCAGGCCCTTGCCCCACTTCGCCATCAGCTCGGCGGCGCTGCCGGTGCCGATCACCAGCAGGTCGCGATCGCGCACCGTATCCACTGCACTGGCCGGCACCAGCGATACGCGCAAGGCAGGCAAACCGCTCCAGCGCCCCATCTGTCCCAGCATGGTGAACAGGGCTTCTTCGTCGTGCACGTCGGGCGCATCGGGAATCACCACCGCCGTGTCGGCAAGATCGGCCATGCGTGTGAAGGGAAAGCCGCTGGTGGCGAAGAAGGCCAGGTTCGGCATCGCCGTGTAGTGCACGAACTGGCTGAAGTCGATGGTGGAATCGGGATCGACCGCCGCCCGCGTGCTGTCCGTGGCGGCGGCCACGCACAGCCCGGTCTTCTGCGAATCCATATGGAACTGGAACTGGAACTGATTGGTGCTGCCGATGCGCAATGCCGGTACGCGCACTTCCTCCGCACCCCGCGCTTCCGAGCCCGACAGCAGCGGCACATTGAATTGCCGCTCCACGCCGGACGGATCGGCGGGGCGCAAGCGCACCGAGCGCAACAGCTGATCGTTGACGCCGATATTGAGCACCGAGTCGTTGTAGTTGGATGGCGCTGTATAGCGGTAATGCACGTTCAGCGGCACGCTGTGGCGCGCCCAGGCAAACAGATCGGGCGGCAGGCGCATGTCGACGCGCACGGGCGGTGGGTTGAAACCCGCCGCTTCGAGCTGCGCCGGATCGCTGACCAATTCCTTGAAGCTCACCGCGCGGTCCACCGGCGCCCAGTTCGGCGCATCGTAAGGACGGCGCTCGGGCCCCAGATCCACCGACTTCACGATGGCCTCGTCGCCCGACATGCCGACCTGGCCCAGCACGAGCGCGTCGGCCGCTTCCTGCAATTCCTTGGCATCCCGACCCGCCAATACCAGCAATTTGCGGCCCGATGCCGGCGCACTGGCGGGGTTGGCCATCACGATGACGGTCGGGCCTTTGATCTCGCCCAGCTTCACGCCTTCGGGCATCGCGTTGGGCAAGGCGAAAGCGATGGCATGCGCATCAGTTGGCGGTGTCTGCGCCACCGGGAAACGCGCGCCGCGCCAGCCCGCCAACGCGCCGAACCACGACGACACCACGCCTGCCGCACGCAGCGTGGCGGCATCGGCATGCGCGGGCAGGACGAAGGGAATGCTGAGCGGTCGGTTGTCGCGCCGGTCGAAGAACGGTCCGGGCAATAGCGCGAGGCTGTTGGGCAGCGCGATCTCCGAGGTGGTCAGGGTCAGCACCGTGTCGGGGCTGATGTCGGTCCACAACGAGGTGTGATACGGGTCTTCGCAATGATCGAGCGTGTAGTGCGCGATCATCTGCACGCCGATCCGGTTGAAGTCGGTGAACAGGCGCGGATCGAGCACCAGCTCCTTGGTGACGGTCTGGCCCGCCTGCTCCTTGTCCATCGGCAGCGTGGCGACCACCTCGCCGTTGAGGAACACCTTCAGGTGCGAGAGCGAATAGATCAGCGACGGCGAATAGGTGTAGACCAGCCGGAGCCTGGCGCCCGTCACCACTTCGTCGTTGCGCACAGCCACGTTCAAGATGCCGTTGGGGTCTTGTCCACGCAACTTGATGGCGCCGTTCGCGCCCATTTGCTTGAGCGTGAGATCGCGCGCCACGCCGGCAGACGCGGCGGGCGGCGGCGCACCGGTCGTTTGTGGGGCGGCCACGGAACTGGCCGCGGCGGGCCCGGCTACCGTGTCGACGGGCCGCGCGCTGGCGCCATGCGCCATCCAACCGCCCAGCAGCAGTAGACCGAAACAAACCTCACGAAGTGGCCGCATGCGATGTTGCCTTGGATCGGTGGCGCCATGGGAGGAACGAGCCGACTGGCAAAGCAAGCCACGCACCCTTCCATCCCGCCTTTACCCATGAACCCACACGATCCGCAGAAATCCGATTCGCAACGCCCATGCATCCCGTACGTTGCCTGTCTCCACAGCTCATGCCCCTGCCGACGATCGTTTTCTCCCCATGGTGCGGCAGTGGCGCTGCCACACCCCGACGAGCATTCCGTGGAGCACGTGGGCAACGCATGAAGCCACGGCGAGCCGCCGGCTTCATGCATCCTCACACCCAGTTATCGTCACATAGTTGAAACGATTAAGGGAGTGAGCATAAAAGAAACGTGAATAGTGACGATGTGCACATTTCCGGCAAAAAGCGGGGCGCAGCGATTCGGAAGCGAACGTGTAGTGCATGAACCTGCGAATGCGCGCAGTCGCAAGACGAATACATGCTAAAGGCCGTATTGCTTTCCACGCGTCGGGCAGACGAACTCACGCTCCGCGCGTCAAGCCGCGATCTCGTTGCGGGAAGCATAGAAACTTCATATGGACGTCTTTACGTCCATCATCGTGATGGGCGCGCCGGGCACGCCGTCAGGCCACGCCGGTCTTCGCGCCATCCATGGGAATCACCGCACCCGTGACGTAGCTGGCCAGCGGTGAAGCGAGGAACACGGCCACGTTGGCGATTTCGCGCGGCTCGGCCATCCGCCCCATCGGAATCTGCGCCAGCTGCTCGGCCAGCACTTCGTCGACGGTACGGCCGCTGGCGCGCGCCTGCGCATCGAGGCCTTCCTGCAGGCGTCCCGTACGCGTGGGGCCCGGATTGATCACATTCACCCGCACGCCCTTGGATGCATAGGCCGTCGCATAGCCCACCGAAGCCAGCATGAGCGCCGCATTGGCCGCACCGCCGCCGATATGCACCGGGCTCACCTGGCGACCGCCCTGCCCCACCACATTGACGATGCTGCCCTTGCCGCGCATCGCCATGCGACGGATCACCGGATCGATCACGTGCATATAGGTGAAGTACTTCGCCTGCATTGCCGCGTGCATGGCATCGGCGTGCAGATCGGCGACGGGTGTGCGTCGCGCCGCGCCGGCGCAATTGACCAGCACGTCGATGGGGCCGAATTCGTTCTCGATGTATTCGATCACCATTTGCGCGGCGACGATCTCCCGCAGGTCGGCGGCGGCCACTTCCATGTGCAGCCCTTCGCGCTGCAGGTCGTGTTGCGCGGCGTGCAGGTGCGAGAGATCGCGCGAGATGCCGATCACCTTGGCGCCTTCGCGCGCGAAGGCCATCGCGCAGGCCAGGCCGATGCCCTTGCTTGCTCCCGTGATGACCACGACCTGCCCCGCCAGACCGACATCCATGAACGCGCTCCTTGTTGCGAGACCTCATTGAAGCACGGCACCCGCGGTGTGGGCGTGGAGGTGATGGCTGTCACCCGCGATGCCTGATGAGCGGCCCTGCCCCGGGCGGGCCTCGCTGAGGAAGATAAGCGTCAGCTTCCGGCCCCAGGCCTGCCCCGGACCTCGTTCAGCCTTATAGGCCATCAGTCATGTTGCGAATTTCGGCTCGAGCTATTGACGCCTTCGAATATGGTGTTATAGTTCACTACAACACCGGTCCACGAGAGCACTAAAGGAGAACGCCATGAAAGCGAATAACCTGCTAGCCCTGACCGCCGCCGCCTTGTTCACCACGGTTGGTTTGGCCGCCATCAACTCCAACGTCAAGAGTCTCCCCATCGGTGAGATCAATGGCGTCAAGGTCATCGACCTGGCTCCGGTCGAGGTCCGCCCCACGGCCGATGACATGCGCTCGGCAGCGCTGCTCACCGACGCCGGCATCGCCACCTTGAACGTCGCGCCGCTGCTGGCCTCGGAAGCCACCGCCCACGCCGCGCTCGGGAGCCAGCTGGCCATGCCCTACTATTCATTCGGTAGCACCAAGTTCGGCCGCATCAGCAAGGACTAACCGTATGACCATTACCTGGAACGACAGCGTCCCTATCTACCGCCAGCTCCGCGAACGCGTAGTGGCGATGATTCTGGACGGCGCCTTGAACGAGGGCGACCCGCTGCCGTCAGTACGCCAGGTTGCAGCGGATTTCCAAATCAATCCGCTCACCGTTTCCAAGGCGTACCAGGAACTGGTCGACGATCAACTGGTGGAAAAAAGGAGGGGATTGGGCATGTTCGTCATCGATGGAGCCAGGGATGCGCTACTCAAGTCCGAACGAGAGCGCTTCCTGCGGGAGGAATGGCCCGCGCTCTTCGCCCGCCTGCAACGCCTGGGGCTGGACCTGAAGACCCTGTTGCGCGAAGCCCCGGATAACGCGGGCAGCGAAGGGAGTCAGCCATGAACGCGGTCGTGACGGCCACCGGCCTGACCAAGGCCTACAAGAATGCGCTGGCGTTGAACGATGTCAGCTTCCGCATCGAGTCCGGCCGCATCGTGGGACTGATCGGTCCCAACGGCGCAGGCAAGACAACCGCGTTGAAGGCCATCCTCGGCCTCACCGATTTCAAGGGCGAGTTGAATGTGCTGGGCTTCGATCCACGCACGCAGCGCGACCAGCTGATGGAACAGGTGTGCTTCATCGCCGACGTGGCGGTGCTGCCGCGCTGGATCCGGGTCAGCGAGGCCATCGATTTCGTGGCCAACGTGCACCCGCGCTTCAACCGGGCCAAGTGCGAGGCTTTCCTGGCGCGCACCAAGCTCACGCCCAACCAGCGTGTGAAGCAGATGTCCAAGGGCATGATCGTGCAGTTGCACCTGGCCCTGGTGATGGCGATCGACGCCCGTCTGCTGGTGCTGGACGAACCCACCCTCGGCCTGGACATCCTCTACCGCAAGCAGTTCTACCACAGCCTGCTGGAAGACTATTTCGACGAGAACAAGACGATCATCGTCACCACCCACCAGGTCGAGGAGATCGAGAACATCCTCACCGACCTGATGTTCATCCGCGACGGGCGGATCGTGCTGGACACCGACATGGACACCGTGGGCGAACGATTCGCCGAAGTGATGGTAAGCGCCGACAAGGCCGCCACCGCCCGCAGCATGAGGCCGCTGGATGAGCGGCAGGTGTTCGGCAAGAGCATCTTCCTGTTCGACGGCGCCGACCGCGCCACGCTGGAAAGCATGGGCGAGGTTCGCCGGCCCACCGTCAGTGACTTGTTCGTCGCCACCATGAAGGGAACCTACGCATGAAAACCTTCTACTGGTTGCTTAAGCGCGAATTCTGGGAGCATCGCGGCGGTTTCCTGTGGGCTCCGATAGTCACCGGCGCCATCTTCCTGGTGCTCAACGTGATGGCCATCATCACCGCCGAGGTGTTGACCGCACGCCATGGCATGCACTTCGGCGGCGGCGTCGACATTCAAACGATGATACGCAACGCCGATGCCGGCGATTGGCAGCAGGTCGGCGCTGCCGCGGATATCGCGATGATTTCCTCGGTGGGCCTGATCGGCATCGTGATGGGCATCGTGGTGCTGTTCTACTGCCTCGGCTCGCTTTACGACGACCGCCGCGACCGCAGCGTGTTGTTCTGGAAGTCGCTGCCGATCTCCAACACCCATACGGTGTTGTCCAAGGTCGCCAGCGCCGCCGTGGTCGCGCCGGTTATCGCGGTCGTGGTCAGCATCGTCTGCGGCCTGCTGCAGTTGCTCATGTTCGCCGTCGTGCTGTCGTTCCATGGCATCAACGTGTGGCAACTGCTGGGACTCAGCCATCCGCTGCGCGCCGTCGGTTCGCTGCTGAGCAATGTGCCGCTGTACGGTCTGTGGGCCCTGCCCGCCGTCGGCTGGCTGATGCTCTGCTCGGCGGCTGCACGCAGCAAGCCGTTCCTGTGGGCAGTGGCGGTGCCGGTGGTGCTGGGTCTGCTGGTCACCTGGTTCGGCATCATGGGCTTGTTCAACCTGTCCACCGGATGGTTCTGGGTGAACATCGTGCAGCGTGCACTGCTGAGCGTATTCCCGGGCTCCAACCTGGTGTTCGGCGAGCATAGCGCGCTGAAGATGGGCGAATTTGCCGACAGCGATCCGCTGGCCGTGCTGTCACCCATGCATACCTACAGCTTGCTCGCTTCGCCGGACCTGTGGATCGGCGTGATCGCCGGCCTGGCCCTGATCGCTGGCGCCATCTGGTTCCGCCGGGTTCGCGACGACAGCTGACGGTCTTGTCCCGCCTGCACCTTCCGCAAGGAGGCGGGGTGCAGGCGGGACAAACTTTTCCCTTTCCCAAAGCTTTGGCAGACTCCTCCCCTTTCATACCCTCGGAGTGTTGATATGTCGTTCCGCTACCTGCCTTGCGTACTCGCCCTTGCCGTACTGACGTCCGCTTGCAGTTCGGACAACGACGTGCAGGTCTTTGGCGGCGATACCGACGTGATCAACAGCCACATCACGCTGAACGACGGCCACGTCACCATCAAGATGCCGGGTGCACCCAACGCCACCATCGATCAGAACGGACAGCTGGCCATCGATGGCCACGACGTCGCCGTCAACGACGCACAGCGTGCGCTGTTGCAGCGCTACAACGGCGCGGCGCGGCAAACGCGCGAGCACGCGCTGGAAGCAGGCAAGGCAGGCGTGGCGACGGCCAGCAAGGCGCTGGGCGCGGTGGCCGGCAAAATGACCGGTGCCGACACGGCCGAACAGACCAAGCAGAAAGCCGAAGACGCCTCGAAGGATATCCTGCAGGCCGCCACCAAGATCTGCGACGACATGGCCGAGATGAAAACCGCGCAGGATCAACTCGCCGTCGAGCTCGATGCGTTCAAGCCTTACGCCACGGCACTGAACGACGAGAGCGTCGCCAAGTGCCGCAAGGACACCAAGCGCTAAGCAACCCGCGCTTTACTGTGGGAGCGCACCCTGTGCGCGACTTGCGGTGCGCAACCTATCGCACGAACGTCGCGCACAGGGTGCGCTCCCACAGGGCATGAGCCTGAGTCTGATCAGCCTCCGCCACCACCGCCGCCATGGATGCCGCCGCGCGTCAGCGTCATCGGATCCAGCAGCTTCTGCAGCTCGCTCTTGGAAAGCCCGGTGGTTTCCAGCGCCACGTCCATGATCGGACGCTTTTCCTTATAGGCCTGCTTGGCCGTCGCGGCGCCCTTCTCGTAGCCGATCACCGGATTGAGCGCGGTGACCAGGATCGGGTTCTTGTCCAGCGCCTCTTTCACGCGCGCCGTATTGACCTTGAAGCCCGCGATGACCTTGTCCGCCAGCAGCACGCTGACGTTGGAAAGGATATCGATCGACTGCAACAGGTTGTGCGCGATCAGCGGCAGCATCACATTGAGCTGGAAGTTGCCGGACTGGCCGGCGATGGTGATCGCCGCGTCGTTGCCGATCACCTGCGCGGCCACCATCGCGGTAGCTTCGGGGATCACCGGATTCACCTTGCCCGGCATGATCGACGAGCCCGGCTGCAATGCCGGCAATTCGATCTCGCCCAGACCGGCGAGCGGACCTGAATTCATCCAGCGCAGGTCGTTGGCGATCTTCATCAGCGCCACCGCGAGGGCCTTCAACTGGCCCGACAGCTCCACCGCCGCATCCTGTGCGGCCATGCCTTCGAAATAGTTTTCCGCCGAATCGAAACGCACGCCGCTGAGCTTTTTCAGTTCGCGCGCCACGGCGGCGCCAAACTTCGGATCGGCATTGATGCCCGTCCCCACCGCCGTACCGCCCAGCGGCAGACGACGCATGCGCTTGAGGCTATCCGAGATGCGCTCGATCGCGGTGCCGATCTGCGCGGCCCAGCCGGACAGCTCCTGGCCGAAGGTCACCGGCATCGCATCCATCAGATGCGTACGGCCGGTCTTGGGTACGTTGCGCAGCTCGCGTGCGCGGCGATCGATGGCGCGCTTGAGGTGCTTGAGCGCCGGCAATAGCTGCTCGCTGGCAGTGAGCGTGGCGCTGACCTGGATGGCGGTGGGAATCACATCGTTGGAGCTTTGCCCGTAGTTGACGTGATCGTTGGGGTGAATCTTGCCGCCGGCATTGTTGGCCAGATGGGCAATCACCTCGTTGGCATTCATGTTGGTGCTGGTGCCGGAGCCGGTCTGGAACACGTCAATCGGAAACTGCTCGTCGTGCTGCCCCTCGGCCACCGCCAGCGCGGCCTTGCGGATCGCATGCGCCTGGTTCTTCTTCAGGTGACCGAGCAGGAAATTGGCATCGGCCGCGGCGGCCTTGATCAGGCCCAAGGCACGAATGAAGGAGCGCGGCATGTGCATGCCGGAGATCGGGAAGTTGTCGACGGCGCGCTGCGTCTGGGCGCCATAGAGCGCCTTGGAAGGCACCTTCAACTCGCCCATGCTGTCGTGCTCGATGCGGAACTGGCTCATGTCCTTGCGATTCCTCGGGGTGATTTCGGGAATATAGGTCGGGGCGCGTTAGGGCGCCGCCAAGGGGGGCTTCCGCAAGAGGCGACGCTTCGGCCGGAGCCTCGGCCCAACCTGTTGTAAAATCCCCCCCTTTCCCGTCTCCGGAACACCCCCCGATGTCCTCCCATGCCCTGACCGCCCTGTCGCCGCTGGACGGCCGCTACGCCAGCAAGGTCGAAACGCTGCGCCCGATCTTCAGCGAATTCGGACTCATGCATCGCCGCGTGCAGGTGGAAATCGAATGGTTGCTGGCGCTGGGCGCGGAGCCGGGCATCGTGGAACTGCCGGCGTTCAGCGCCGAACAGGTGGCCACGCTCAAGCGCATCGCGAACGATTTCAGCGTCGACGACGGCGCGCGCATCAAGACCATCGAAGCGACCACCAACCATGACGTGAAAGCGGTGGAGTACTTCATCAAGGAACGCATCGGCAACGACGCGTCCCTGGCTCAGGCCAAGGAATTCGTGCATTTCGCCTGCACCAGCGAGGACATCAACAACCTCTCGTATGCGCTGATGCTGCGCGATGCGCGCGAGCAGGTGCTGTTGCCCGCCTTCGACGGCATCATCGCCAGGCTGCGCGAACTGGCCCATGCCAACGCCGGCCTGCCGATGCTTTCGCGCACGCACGGCCAGACCGCCTCGCCGAGCACGCTGGGCAAGGAACTGGCCAACGTCGTCGCCCGCCTGGAGCGTCAGCGCAAGCAGCTCGCTGCGGTGGAGATTCCCGGCAAGATCAACGGCGCCGTGGGCAATTACAACGCCCACGCCATCACCTATCCGGCGCTCGACTGGCGCGGTTTCTCGCAGCGTTTCGTGGAAAGCCTGGGGCTCGACTACAACGCCTACACCACCCAGATCGAACCGCACGACGGCGTGGCCGAATACTGCGACGTGGTGCGTCGCGCGAACATCATCCTGATCGACCTGGCGCGCGACATCTGGGGCTACATCTCGCTGGGCTACTTCAAGCAGGCACTGAAGGTCGGCGAAGTCGGCTCCTCGACCATGCCGCACAAGGTCAACCCGATCGATTTCGAAAACGCCGAAGGCAACTTCGGCCTCGCCAACGCCCTGCTCGGCCACTTCGCCGAAAAGCTGCCGATCAGCCGCTGGCAGCGCGACCTCACCGATTCCACCGTGCTGCGTGCGCTCGGCACCGCGTTCGGCCACAGCATGGTGGCGCTGGAATCGCTGAAGAAGGGTCTGGGCAAACTCACCGTGAACGCCGACCGCCTCGCCGCCGACCTCGATGCGAGCTGGGAAGTGCTGGCCGAAGCCGTGCAGACGGTAATGCGCCGCTATGGCCTGCCCGAACCGTACGAGCAGCTCAAGGCGCTCACCCGCGGCCAGGGCATCACCAAGGATTCCATGCGCACCTTCATCACCGGCCTGGAGTTGCCAGCCGACGCCAAGCAGCGCCTGCTCGACCTCACGCCAGGCGGTTATATCGGCCTGGCCGAACCGCTGGCCAAGGACATTTGACGCCAACGCTTTTCAACGAAGCATCACGAGGGCCGCGCAGGACATGCGCGGCCCTTCGTTATTCAGGCTGCCTTGAGCAATCCTTCCGCCTTCAACGCCGACTGCACCTGCGGGCGCGACGACACGCGCTGCTGGAACGCGAGGATCGCCGGGAAATCCGACAGGTCCAGGCTCACGTGCTGCGCCCAGTTCGTCACGGTGAAGAGATAGGCATCGGCCGCGGTGAACTGCTCGCCGATCAGCCAGTCATGCTTGGCCAGATGCTGGTCGAGCAAGGCATAGCGCTTGCGCAGATAGTCCTTGCGCTCGTCGCGCACGGCATCCGGCGTGTCGGGCTTGAACAATGGCGTGTAGGACTTGTGCAGCTCGGAATTGATGTAGCCGAGCGTTTCCTGCAATCGGTAGCGCGCGGTGGTGCCATTGGCAGGTGCCAGCCCGCTCTCGGGTTTCAGGTCGGCCAGGTATTGCACGATGGCCGTTCCTTCGGTGAGCAGTTCGCCGTTGTCGAGCTGCAGCGCCGGCACGTAGCCCTTCGGATTGATCTGCCAGTAGTCCTCGCCGCTTGCCGTGCGCTTGGCCTTGGTATCGACCTTCTCCAGCTCCACGGCAATGCCCGCTTCCAGGGCAACGATGTGCGGCGAGAGCGAGCAGGCGCCAGCGGCGTAATAGAGCTTCATGGTGGTTCTCCATTGGGGTGGGCGGAATCGACGCGATCCGGGCTCGCGAAGTCCACCGATGCTAGCCATCATGGTTACTGTTGGATACCACCTAACCGCCGGTAACCTCTAAAATCCGGTAACCGCCGAGTTACCGGACCCTTCTCAGGAACACCCTCATGGGCCTGCCGCTACGCAAGAGCAAAGTCTGCCCGCCACCCACCTGCCCGCTCAGCGAAGTACTGGGCCTGCTGCGTGGTGCCTGGGCACCGAACGTGATCTGGCAACTGAGCGGCGAACCCCGCCGGTTCGGCGAGCTCCGTCACGACATGCCGAAGATTTCCGCGCGGGTGCTGAGTGCGCGGTTGCGTGAGCTGGAAACGCGGGGCTTGGTGACACGGCGCGTGCTGGATACCTCACCGCCCTCCGCGGAATACTCGCTCACGTCGCTGGGGCGTGAGTTGCTACCGGCTATTGATGCGCTGGCGTGCGTGGGGAGGAAGTTGATTGAGGAGTGGGAGATGCATCAGCGGAAGGTGGCGCTGAGCTGAGGCTTTTCTGTTCGTCATCGCGAGTAAGGCGCTGAGGACGGACTTAAAGCGGAGCATCGCTTCACTCCTTCAGGTTTTCTCGTACGAGCCTTCCTGTGGGAGCGCACCCTGTGCGCGACGCCACGCCGGGATGTATCGCTCCGTAGGTTTGTCGCGCACAGGTGCGCTCCCACAGTAGCCGTACAGCTCTTGGCTCCGGCTCTTGGCTCCGGCTCTTGCCTTGGCTCTGGCTTTAGCTCTTGGCTCTTGGGGTCCCCGTATGACGCGGCGGGTGGGTGGAGGATCAGCCCGCAGGGTGGCCCGCAGGGATGCGGGCCAGTTTTTCGCCAGGGCAGGATGCCCTGTCGAAAAACCCCGCAGCACACCCGCGCACCTGGAGGGCGAAGCCCGGAAGGCGCGTCATCCGGGGGGCCCTTCTCTTTGGTTACTTTCTCTTGGGCAAGCAAGAGAAAGTAACCCGGCCTCCGGCAGGAGGACGGAAGCCCGCGGCAGGCGAGCCAGGTCGCGTCAAAGCGACAACCGAGCGATACGGAAACTGGATCCAGGCCTGCGCCGGGATGACGAGCCAAACGAAACACCGGGCGAACACCGTCTGCACGGCAGAGATCAAGACTCACTCGACTTCGTCCGACCCCTCATTCACCCCCTCGAACAAGAACGTCGACAAATACCGCTCACCGGTATCCGGCAACATCGCCAACAACACCGCACCCTCCGGCGCATCCTTCGCCACCTGCAACGCAGCGGCCAACGTCGCACCCGCGGAAATGCCCACGAAGATGCCCTCCTTCTGCGCCAGATCGCGTGCCGTGTCGCGTGCCAACACATCGTCGATCAGCAGGATCTGATCGGCCACCGAACGGTTGAGCACGGCCGGCACGAAATCCGGCGTCCAACCCTGGATCTTGTGCGGCTGCCACTCCTTGCCCGAAAGCAAGGCGGCACCCGCGGGTTCGCTGGCGACGATCTTCACTTCCGGACGCGCCACCTTCAGCACCTCGCCAACGCCGGTGAGCGTGCCACCCGTGCCCCAGCCGGTGACGAAGTAGTCCAGTCGCTTGCCAGCGAAGTCGCGCAGGATTTCCGGCGCCGTGGTGTTGCGGTGATAGGCGGGATTGGCCGGGTTGTCGAACTGGCTGGCCAGGAACCAGCCGTGCTTGTCGGCCAGCTCCTTCGCCCGGCGCACCATGCCGCTGCCGCGTTCCGCCGCGGGCGTGAGCACGACTTTGGCGCCGTAGGCGCGCATCAGCTTGCGGCGCTCAATTGAAAACGAATCGGACATCACCGCCACGAACGGATAGCCGCGCGCCGCGCACACTGCCGCCAAGGCCACGCCGGTATTGCCCGAGGTGGCTTCCACCACCGTCTGGCCCGGCTTGAGCACACCGCGCTGCTCGGCGTCGATGATGATGGCGTAGGCGAGGCGATCCTTGACCGAGCCGGCCGGATTGAATGCCTCGACCTTGGCATACAGCGTCACATGCTTCGGCGCCAGGCGATGGATACGCACGATCGGCGTGTTGCCAATGGTGTCGAGGATGCTGTCGTAGATCATGAAAGGACTCCGGGACTCGGCTTGGATGAAAGGCACAGGGTGCGATGGTGCACCCGCAAGAGAAAAAGTTGTGTCAAGCCGCCGCCGCGTTTGCCAGCACCGGACTGCTCGAGGCTGTGGTGCCCAGCGGAGCGCTGCCGAACCACCACAAGCTCGTGGCGAGGCCGGCCACCTCGCCGACGATCAGCAATGCCGGCGAGCGCACGGCATGCCGCTCCGCCTGCTCAGCCAGCTCGGCCAGCGTGCCGACCACCACGCGTTGTTCCACTTTTGAGCCACTTTCCACGAGAGCGAACGGCGTGCCGGCCACGCGCCCGTGATCGATGAGCCTGCGCTGGATAAGCCGCAGCTCACCTACGCCCATGTAGATCGCCAGCGTCTGGCGTTCCTGCGCCAGTGCCGGCCAGTCGAGGGTATCGATGGAATGCTGGCAATGCGCGGTGACCAGTCGCACCGACTGCGCATGGTCGCGATGCGTGAGCGGCACGCCGGCATAGGCGGCACACGCCAGCGCGGCCGTGATACCGGGTACCACTTCGTAGGGAATGGCGTGGCTGCGCAGGAACTCGAGCTCTTCGCCGCCCCTGCCAAACACGAAAGGATCGCCGCCTTTCAGGCGCACCACGCGGCGTCCCGCCGCCGCATGCTCCAGCATCAGCGCATGGATCTGCATCTGCGTGGTGTGATGATTGCCCGCCTGCTTGGCCACTTCGATGCGCTCGGCATCGCGTCGCGCCAGGGCAAGTACTTCCAAGCTGACCAGCCGATCGTGAAGAATCACATCCGCTTCGTTCAGGGCGCGCAAACCGCGCAGGGTGAGCAGGCCCGGATCGCCCGGCCCGGCACCCAGCAAAACGACCGAGCCCATCGGCGTGGTTTCGGTGGCATCGAGCAGCCGCTCCGCCGACGCTTCGGCCAACGCCCACTGCCCCCGGCGCAACAGGCTTTGCACCGGGCCATGCAGCAATCGCTCGTAGAAGCGTCGCCGCAGCGAGACGTCCGGCAGGTGCGCACGAATGCGTTGGCGCATCTGCGCAAGCAAGCTGGCCACGGCACCGATGACCGGATCAATCGCCACTTCCAGCCGCTCGCGCAGCAATCGCGCCAGCATCGGTGCATGGCCGCCGCTGGAAATCGCGATGGTGACGGGCGAACGGTCGATCACCGCCGGCACGTGGAAACTCGACGCTTCCGCGTCGTCCACGACATTCACGAAAACACGCCGCGCCTCGGCGAGCGTGGCGATCTGGCGATGAAGTTCGGTATCGGAAGTGGCCGCGATCACCAGCCACACGCCATCGAGCCATTTTTCCTCGAAGGTGCCGCGCAGCCATTGCACGCGCCCACCCTGCAGCCAGGTGCGCAGCGCAGGGGTGAGCCCGGGTGCGCCCACGATAACTTGCGCCCCGGCCTCCAGCAGTGCCGCAGCCTTGCGCTCTCCCACTACACCGCCGCCCACCACCAACACCGGGCGGCCGGACAGATCGGCGAACAGGGGGTAGAGCTTCATCGAACCTCATGCTCCGTGAGATGCAGCGATAGGCCTCCCACGCTAGGCACGCATTCCTGGCCGCACAAATGATTTCTGCGGCCCCAGACATGCCCCCCCGTTATAAGGTGAACGGATCCACCGGCACGACGAAGTATTGACGCAACGCAACAACCGCTGTATAGACGTCTAATTGCAATCTCCCTGTTACGGTAATTCATGGACCCTCATCGCCATTCGCTGGCACTCGCCCCAACCTGTTGCAAACGCAACGGCCCGGCGGACAAGCACGCGCGATGTATCCGCAGCGCGATACCGAGTCCCTTCTCTCTCGATTGCCTGTGGAACCCAAGCCATGACGCTGACCCAACTTCGCTACCTCGTCGCCATCGCTGATGCCGGCCTGAACATCACCCTCGCCGCCGAGCGCGTGCACGCCACGCAACCGGGCCTGAGCAAACTGCTGCGCCAGCTCGAAGACGAACTCGGCTTCCAGCTGTTCCATCGCAAGGGACGCAGTCTGCATGCCATCACGCATGCCGGCACGCACGTGCTCGAGCGTGCACGCACCATCCTCGCCGAAGCGGCCAACATCCGTTCCATCGCGGCCAACCTGCGCAACGAATCGCGCGGCACGCTGCGCATCGCCACCACCCACACGCAGGCGCGTTTCGCGCTGCCCTCGGCCGTGGCGGTATTGAGCCGCAGCTACCCGCAAGTCAGCGTGCATCTCCAGCCGGTCAGCGATTCGGATGTGATCTCGTTGCTCGATGGCGGCCAGGTCGATCTCGCCATCGTCAGCAGCGCCGCCGGTGCCCCGCCGCCAAACGGCATCGCCCTGCCCGCCTACCGCTGGAACCGCAGCATCGTGGTGCCAAAGAGCCACCCGCTCGCGCGGCAGAAGCAGGCACCGACGCTGGAACAGCTCGCCGCCCATCCGATCATCAGCTACGACTCCTCGTTGAAGCCGGAGTCTTCGCTGATTCGCGCATTCCAGAGCGCCGGGCTCGATCCGCAGATCGTGATGACGGCGAGCGACGCCGATTTGATCAAGACGTACGTGCGCGAAGGCCTGGGCATCGGTGTGTTGGCCGAGATGGCTTATCAGCCCGAGCACGACACCGACCTGCGCGAACTGGGCGCCGACAATTTGTTTGCCTCCTGCACGACCTGGATCGTGTTGCGGCGGGAAAGCGTGCTGCGCGAGTACGCGCTGGATTTCATCGGTGTGTTTGCACCGCATCTGGAACGGCGGGCGGTTAGTCGTGCGCTGGCTTCCGGAGGAACGGGAACGTCGCAGTGGCCAGGCGTGCCGCATTGGCGAGACCGGCGCGTGCCGGCGAAATTGGCGGAGCCGGTGGTCGAGGCGCAGTAAGACCTTGGCCCTCATGCCCGTGTAGCAATGTGCACGTTTTCTGTGGGAGCGCACCCTGTGCGCGACAGCCACGCCGGGATGTATCGCTCCGTAGGTTTGTCGCGCACAGGGTGCGCTCCCACAGTAGCCCTGCAGCTCTGGCCCCTGGCCCCTGGCCCCTGGCTCCTAGCTCTGGCTCCTAGCTCCGGCTCCTAGCTCCGGCTCCTAGCTCCGGCTCTTGGCCCTTGGGGTCCCCGTATGACGCGGCGGGTGGGTGGAGGAAAGCCCGAAGGGTGGCCCGCAGGGATGCGGGCCAGTTCTTCGCCAGGGCAGGATGCCCTGTCGAAAAACCCTGCAACCCACTCGCGCACCTGGAGGGCCGCAGGCCCGGAAGGCGCGTCATCCGGGGGACCCTTCTCTTTGGTTAGGCGGTGTCAATCTAGAAGTGCATCATCGATCGCTTGGGCGAGGTCATCGCGCCCCAGCGCACGCATGAACATCTCCGCCGGACAGTGGTAGTCGAGGGTGGCCCGCGGTCGCAGATTCATCTCCCGCGCAA
>NZ_JADIKC010000004.1 GCF_016905005.1 Dyella kyungheensis | reverse complement strand
CGCGCGCACTTGTGCTGGCGCAACAGTGCCACCAGCCCTCGCCGCAGCTCCCCGCGGGGAGCTGCATAGATCGCGGTGTAAATCGTCTCGTGAGACACGTGCTTGGCCGGCTCGTCGGGATGCTGTCGGCGCAGTGTGCGGCTCACCTCTTGCGGTGACCAGCGCCGGGCCAACAAGGAGCGCACCTGACGCCACAAGGCACTCTCACGATGCAACTTACGCGGCCGACGCGCCTGATGGGCCAAGCGACGGGCCCGATGGCCGGCGCGACAAGCGTCATAGCCGAGCGTCGGGCGCCCCAGACGAGGGCTGCCTGACGGCTCGCGGTGCCCGTTACGCGCCAGCTCCCGTGAGATCGTACTGGGCGACCGGCCCAGCAGCATCGCCAGCTGCCGGGCGCTCTCTCCACGTGCCTTGCCCACCATGATCGCGCCTCGCTCTTCGGCGCTTAGATGGTTGTAGTGCTGACCCATGCATCACCTCCAGAGGGGTGTTGCACTTGATATTAGAGACCGCCTTACTTTTCTTTGGGCAAGCAAAGAAAAGTAACCCGGCCTCCGGCAGGAGGACGGAAGCCCGCTGCAGGCGAGCCAGATCGCCGTATCGCGAGGACCGCGCACAAAGTTACTGGATGACCAGCCTTCGGCTGTTGAAAAACGCCTCCTGCTTTCGCAGGAATGACTAGCAACCGGCCCGCGCCGAGATGACGGGCTTAGGACTTCTTCCGCCGCGCCACCTGCTCACCCAAAAGCGAAAGCTGCAACGCCTCCAACTCCGGCAAATCGCGCTCCAACCTCTCGATCTCCTCGCGAAACGCCTGCACATCCTCGAACTTCCGATACACCGAAGCGAAGCGCACATACGCCACCTGGTCGAGCTTCTTCAGCTCGCGCATCACCAGTTCACCGACCTGCCGCGAAGGCACTTCGCGCTCGCCGCAGCGGCGCAAATCGTTGACGATTTCGCGCACGGCGGTGTCCACCGAGTCGGTCGGCACCGGACGTTTCTGCAGGGCGCGCTCGAAACTCACCCGCAACTTGTGTTCGTCGAACGGTTCGCGCCGCTCGCCGCTCTTCACGATCGACGGCAGCTTGAGCTCGGCCGTCTCGAAGGTATTGAAGCGCTCACTGCATTTGGGGCACTCGCGACGACGACGCACCGTGGCGCCGTCCTCGGCGAGGCGTGAATCGATCACGCGGGTGTCTTCGTGCTGGCAAAAAGGGCAATGCATTTTGTGAGAGCGTGCCTTTCAAAGATCTCGCTTAAACGGAACCCCGGTGGGATTTCGACATTTCACCCTGCAAGGCGAGTTGCAACAAACGGACTGGTGCGCAACCAACGAGAAACAAGGCCAAACAATCGATGAGCAGTCCCCAGGCTACGATCCCGGTAAACGACAAATAGCTGTAGAAAACGACGGCCTTCTCTGCCATGAAATAGCAAGGTGCAATGGCGATAAGCAGGAAAAACCATGGGCGTTTCGATCTGACCCAATCGCTGCCTTTCGCCAGAAAGCCCACTAAAAGCCACCCAGAGAGCACCAATGAAACGCAGCTCAGAACCGCAAGCGAGGTCTTGGCGAAAGCAATCGCCATGACCCATGCGCCCTTTGGCATCATCAGCCAAAGCGTTTCGGAACTGGCCGAGACTGCGATCGCGAACAACCGATCCGCGAGAAGATTCTGCGGAACCCACTGCACGAGCACCAAAAAGCCCAGACCCAGTATGGCCATGGGCACTTTTACGTGATCGCGAGTTGCGCGCATTGGCTCAGCCGTACACCGGGAACTTGTGGCACTGCGCCGTGACCTTGTCGCGCACCTTGGCGATGACGGCGTCATCGTTCGGCGCATCGAGCACGTCGCAGATCCACTGCGTGAGTTCGACCACGTCCGCTTCCAGGTAGCCGCGGGTGGTGACGGCCGGTGTGCCCACGCGCAGGCCCGAGGTCACGAACGGCTTGCGCGGGTCGTTCGGCACGGCGTTCTTGTTGACCGTGATGTGTGCCTTGCCCAACGCTTCTTCGGCATCTTTGCCGGTGACGTCGCGACCGATCAGGTCGACCAGCATCAGGTGGTTTTCGGTGCCGCCGGAGACGATCTTGTAGCCGCGCTCGATGAACGTCTTCGCCATCGCCTTGGCGTTCTTCACCACCTGTGCCTGGTAGGTCTTGAAGGCCGGCTCCAGCGCTTCCTTGAAGGCCACCGCCTTGGCGGCGATCACGTGCATCAGCGGACCGCCCTGGATGCCCGGGAACACGATCGACTGCAGCTTCTTCTCGATCTCTTCGCCGGCGTCCTTCGCCACGATGATGCCGCCGCGCGGACCGCGCAGGGTCTTGTGCGTGGTGGAGGTGACCACGTGCGCATGCGGCAGCGGGTTCGGATACACGCCCGCGGCGATCAGGCCGGCGACGTGCGCCATGTCCACGAACAGGTAGGCGCCGATCTTGTCGGCGATGGCGCGGAAGCGCGCCCAGTCCATCACCTGCGAATAGGCGCTGAAGCCGGCCACGATCATCTTCGGCTTGTGCTCGAGCGCGAGGCGTTCGACTTCGTCGTAGTCCACCAGGCCCTGCTCGTTCACGCCGTACTGCACCGCGTTGAACAACTTGCCCGAGACGTTGACCTTGGCACCGTGCGTGAGATGGCCGCCATGGGCGAGCGACATGCCCAGGATGGTGTCGCCCGGATTGAGCAGGGCCAGGTACACGGCCTGGTTGGCCTGCGAACCCGAGTGCGGCTGCACGTTGGCGTAGGTGGCGCCGAACAGCTGCTTGAGGCGATCGATGGCGAGCTTTTCAGCCACGTCCACGTACTCGCAGCCGCCGTAATAGCGCTTGCCCGGGTAACCCTCGGCGTATTTGTTGGTGAGTACGCTGCCCTGGGCTTCCATCACGCGGGGGCTGGCGTAGTTCTCCGAAGCGATCAGTTCGACGTGGTCCTCCTGACGGCGGGCTTCGTCGGCCATGGCCTGGGCCAGTTCGTTGTCGTAACCGGCGATCGTCTCGTGCTTCGGGAACATCCTGACCTCGTGGGGGTGGCGAGAAGGTTAGAACGCAAAAGTGTAGCCGTGATGTGGTATTGCGGCCACCTCGGGCGGGTTGCGTCTACGTTTCGTACGATGTACCGTACATTGCACGCAACCTAGCCCATGGAGTTTCGCCATGCCGATCCAGCCGTCCCGCGCCCCGGCGCGCCCGCTGTCCCTGCTACACGCACTCGCCCTGACCCTGCTCTTGCTGCTGCCCCTGACCGCCTTCGCCTCCGGTGTGACCGGGGTGGGCATCAGCGCGATCCAGATCCCCGATCCGGTCAGCGGCAAGCCGACCGGGGGCTATGTGTTCTACCCCTCCTCGCAGCCCACACCCGGCACCACGGCGTTCGGCCCCTACGACGTCGCAGCCACCCCTGACGCGCCGGCCATCCCAGGCGCCAAGCCGCTGGTGATCCTTTCCCACGGCAATGGTGGTAGCAATCTGGGCCACCACGATCTGGCCGCCTACCTCGCCAGCCACGGTTTCGTGGTCGCCACGCTCAATCAGCTGGGCGACTACTTCCGCGACACCAGCAAGGTCGGCAAGATCGAAGTGCTGGCGGGGCGCCCGGTGCAGGTCAAATCCGCCATCACTACCCTGCTCGACGATCCGAAGTGGAAAACCCTGATCGATGCGAACCGCATCGGCGTGGCCGGTTTCTCCGCGGGCGGCTACACGTCGCTGATGGTCGCCGGCGCCAAACCGCGTTTCGTCCGCTTCGTCGATTTCTGCCAGCACTATCCGCAAAACCAGGATGTCTGCGGCAAAGCCGACAAGTACAAGGCGGAAGCCGCCAGGCAAGGCAAGACCATGGAACAGGTGCTCAACGAGATGCAGGCCCAGCTGGGCAAGTACGGCGACACCGCCGATCCGCGCGTGAAAGCGGTTTTCGCGATGGCGCCGCTGAGCCTGATCTTCGACGAGCACAGCTTCGACAACGTGCACATCCCGGTCTTTTTGTACTACGGTCAGAACGACACGGTGCTGCCGCCGGAAGCGAACGCCAAGCACATCAAACCGCTGATCAAGACGTTGTATGCCGTCAAGGAAGTGCCACACGCCGACCACTGGGTGTTCCTGCCGCCCTGCTCGCCCGAGCTGGCCAAGGATATCCCGGCGATGTGCGTCGACCCGGCTGGCGTGGACCGTGCCAAGGTGCATGACCAGGTCAATGCCGACGCTTTGGCATTCTTCCGCAAGACGCTGGACGTAAAGGACTGACGCGTGCCCAAGGCACTCAGCGAGCAGGAAACCGAAGCCTTCCGCGCACGCCTGTGCGAAGCGGCGGCGAAGATCTATGTCGAAGAAGGCCCGGCCGCCGTCACCATGCGGCGCCTGGCTGGCGAACTGGGCGTCGGAACCATGACGCCCTATCGCTACTTCGACAACAAGGAAGAGATCATCACGGCCGTCCGCACGCGCGGCCTGAACCGTTTTTCCGAAGCCCTGGAACGCGCGCTGGAATCGCCCGGCGACGGCCGCACCCGCAGCCGCGCCGTGCGCGATGCCTATATCGCCTTTGCCCGCGAGAACACGGCGACCTACCGGCTGATGTTCGAATACCCGGAGACGCGGCGGGACGACCCCGCCTACCGGCAGGCGCACGACCGGATGTGGGCCACCATCGCCGCGCACGTGAACGTGATGATCGCCGAGGGTACCGTCGCCGCCGATGCTGCCATTCTCGGCCACCAGATCTGGGCCGCCCTGCATGGCGCGGTGATGCTGGAAATCGCCGGCATGCTGCCTGAGGGCTATGACGCCGCTTCGCTGCATACGCGTACCGTCAGCGCGGTGTTCGACGCCGCCAAACCATTGCGCTGAAGCCTTCTGTAGGAGCGCACCCTGTGCGCGACACCTACGGAGCGATACACCCGGCGTGGCCGTCGCGCACAGGGTGCGCTCCTACAAAGGGGTTTATCGCTTGCGCCTCGCCACCGCCGACACCAGCACGTAGCTGATCACCATCAGCAACAGCCAGGCGCCCAGCTTGTCCAGCGGCACCAGCTGCCAACCGTGGCGCTGCGCGGGGTAGCGCCATGCGGAGGCGAACGTGCCCAGGTTTTCGGCGAACCAGATGAACAGCGCCACCAGCACGAAGCCGAGCAGCAGCGGCATCCTGCGATACACATGGCGCACGCGGAACAACACCCATGTGCGGCCGAACAAGGCGGCCAGCGCCCCGAACAGCAGCCAACGGATGTCGGGCAGGAAATGATGCGTGAAGAAATTCACGTAGATCGCCAAGGCGAGCCATGCCGTTGCCGCGAAGGAGGGATGGCGGACGAAGCGGAATTCGAACAACCGCCACGCGCGAGCGATATAGCTGCCCACGGCGCCGTACATGAATCCCGTGAACAACGGCACGCCGCCGATGCGCAGCAACGACGCTTCGGGATAGACCCAGGAGCCCATGGCCGTCTTGAACACCTCCATGGCCGTGCCGACCAGGTGGAAGCACAGGATCATCTTCGCTTCGTCCCGCGTCTCCAGCCCGAGCGCGATCAGCACCCCCTGCATGGCCAGCGACGCCACCACCAGGAAGTCGTAGCGCGCCAGCCACGCACCGGCGGGATAAAAAGCCCAGGTGACCACCAACAAAGCGAGCATGCAGCCGCCGAACAGGCAGGCCCTTGCCTGCTTGATGCCGAAGCACACCAGTTCGTGCAGGGCGACGGCCCACGATCCCCGCACGCGCGCCCAGCGGGCTGCGCCCTCGTCCAGTGAGTGGACTGCGCGCAGCCAAGACGGCGGCGCCAGCGCGGGGGTCCTGTCCATGGGCCTGCTCCCGGAAAAAGCCCAGCATGGCCGGGGCCTGGGCGACGGCAGGGGCGCGATCGGGCAAAACTCGGGCGGAACGGTCGCGGGGCGCGGGCAACCGTCACCGGAGCGACCCCACAAACCGCTATAATGAGTGGTTTACACCCACTCTGATCGCACTGCCTGCCCTCGCGGCCGGCCAGGTGCACGCCGCCGGAGGTTCCATGCAATACATCTACACCATGAACGGGGTCAGCAAGATCGTTCCCCCGAAGCGCCAGATCATCAAGGACATCTCGCTCAGCTTCTTCCCCGGCGCCAAGATCGGCCTGCTGGGTTTGAACGGCGCGGGCAAGTCGACGGTGCTGAAGATCATGGCCGGCGTGGACACGGACTTCCAGGGCGAAGCCCGCCCGCAGCCGGGTATCAAGGTCGGCTACCTGGCGCAGGAACCGCAGCTCGATCCCGAGAAGACCGTGCGCGAAGCGGTCGAGGAAGGCGTGTCGGTGATCCTCGATGCGCAGAAGCGCCTGGAAGAGGTCTATGCGGCCTACGGTGAAGACGGTGCCGATTTCGACAAGCTGGCCAAGGAACAGCAGGAGCTGGAAAACATCCTGGCCGTGAACGATGCGCATGCCCTGGAGCGTCAGCTCGAAGTGGCCGCCGACGCGCTGCGCCTGCCGCCGTGGGATGCCAAGATCGGGCCGCTGTCCGGTGGTGAAAAGCGCCGCGTGGCGCTGTGCCGCCTGCTGCTGTCCAAGCCGGACATGCTGTTGCTGGACGAGCCCACCAACCATTTGGACGCCGAGTCGGTGGATTGGCTGGAGCAGTTCCTGCAGAACTACCCGGGCACCGTGGTGGCGGTCACCCATGATCGCTACTTCCTCGAGCACGCCGCCGAGTGGATTCTCGAACTCGATCGCGGCCGCGGCATCCCGTGGAAGGGCAACTACACCGACTGGCTGGAACAGAAGAGCGAGCGTCTGGCCCGCGAAGAAGCCGCCGAAAAGGGCCGCCAGAAGGCGCTGGCGCGCGAACTGGAGTGGGTGCGTTCGGCTGCCAAGGGCCGTCAGTCCAAGGGCAAGGCGCGTATCAACCGCTTCGAAGAGCTGAACTCGGTCGAGTACCAGAAGCGCAACGAAACGAACGAACTCTACATCCCGCCGGGCGAGCGCCTGGGCCAGGAAGTGATCGAGTTCAAGAACGTGTCCAAGTCCTTTGGCGATCGCCTGCTGATCGACGACCTGTCGATGAAGATCCCGCCGGGCGCCATCGTCGGCGTGATCGGCCCGAACGGCGCCGGCAAGTCGACCCTGTTCAAGCTGATCACCGGTCAGGAAAAGCCGGACCAGGGCGAAGTGAAGCTCGGCCACACCGTGCAGCTGGCCTATGTGGACCAGTCGCGCGACAGCCTCGATCCGAACAAGAACGTGTGGCAGGAAGTCTCCGACGGCGCCGACATCATCACCATCGGCCGCTACGAGTTGCAGTCGCGTGCCTATATCGGCCGCTTCAACTTCAAGGGCACCGACCAGCAGAAGATGGTGGGCAGCCTGTCCGGCGGTGAGCGCGGTCGCCTGCACCTGGCCAAGACGCTGATGCAGGGTGGCAACGTGCTGCTGCTCGACGAACCGTCGAACGATCTGGACGTCGAAACGCTGCGCGCGCTGGAAGACGCGATGCTGGAATTCCCGGGCTGCGCGATGGTGATCTCGCATGACCGCTGGTTCCTCGATCGCATCGCCACGCACATCATCGCGTTCGAAGGCGATTCGCACGTGGAGTTCTTCCCGGGCAACTACAACGAGTACGAAGCCGACAAGAAGCGCCGTCTCGGCGACGAAGCCGCCGGCCCGCATCGTGTGAAGTACAAGAAGCTGGCGTAAGCCCGCTCCTGCTCCCTCTCCTCTTTGGGGAGAGGGCTGGGGTGAGGGGGCACGGCTTGCCCCGATCCTCAAAAGAATCAGATTTCAAATCAGCGATACCGCAAGATTGTCCCCTCACCCCAACCCTCTCCCCGGAGGGGAGAGGGAGTGAAAGGCAGCGACGAGGAAAACCCGATGCACTTCATGCAATCCCTGCAACAGGCATGGGCTGACCATGACTCCCTCGTCTGCGTCGGTCTCGATCCCGAGCCCGCGAAATTTCCCGCGCACCTCAAGGGTCGCCCGGACGCGGTGTTCGAATTCTGCCGTGACATCGTCGACGCCACCGCCGACGTCGTCTGCACGTACAAGCCACAGATCGCGCACTTCGCCGCGCTGCGAGCCGAAGACGCGCTTGAGCGATTGATCGCGCACATCCACGACAAGCATCCCGGCTTGCCGGTGATCCTCGACGCCAAGCGCGGCGATATCGGCAGCACCGCACAGCACTATGCCAGCGAGGCATTCGATCGCTACCGTGCCGATGCCGTGACGCTCAACCCCTATATGGGCCGCGATTCCGCCCAGCCGTTCCTCGAACGTGCCGACAAGGGCGTGATCCTGCTGTGCCGCACATCGAATCCGGGCGGCGCGGATTTCCAGGCACTCGATTGCGGCGGGCTGCCGCTCTATCTGCGCGTGGCCGAAACCATCGCGCGCGACTGGAACGTGCACGGCAACTGCGCCCTCGTCACCGGTGCGACCTGGCCCGAAGAGCTGGGCAAGGTGCGCGCCATCGTCGGCGACATGCCGTTGCTGGTGCCGGGCATCGGTGCGCAAGGCGGCGACGTGGAAGCCGTGCTCAAGCATGGCCGCACGAACGACGGCACCGGCCTGATGATCAGCTCGTCGCGCGCGATCCTCTACGCCGGCAATGGCGAGGACTTCGCCCAGGCAGCGCGCGACGCCGCGCTGGATCTGCGCGACACCATCAACCGCTATCGCTGAATTGCGCTAAAAGCGACGCTCCGGCGCGCAGGCCTTGCGTCGGAGCTGCTCGAAATCGTGCACGTAAAGCACGTTGCGCTCGCGACTGATCAATCCCGCGCGCTGCCAGCCCTGCAACAACGCATTCAACTTGGGCCGGCTCGCGTTGAGCATGGAAGCGAGAATGCCCTGCGTGGGCGGCAACTGGATCTGCCCGACGCCACGCCCGTCGCGCTCGGCCGCATCCAGCAGGTAACGCGCCAGCCGCGATTCCAGGCTGTACAGGCACATCGTTTCCAGCGCCTTCGCAGTGCGGCTGACGCGTGCGGCCAGAAGCAGCAGCACGCGATTGAGGAACTGCGGCTCGGTCAGCAGCCTCGCCAGATGCACGCGACGCAGCAGCAACACGGTCGCCATACCGACGGCGACGGCGGTGAAGTGATGAACACTCGCGCCCAGCAATGCCGCCTCGCCGATCGCCTGGCCGGAGCCGGCCATGTCCACGATCAATTCGCGCCCGTCCGGGCCGTAGAGAATCGCGTACACCGCGCCTTCCGCTACCAAGGCGGCGAAATCGGCGGGATCGTTGTTGCGGAAGACCAGTTCGCCGCTGTCCAGGTAGCGTCCATGCGAACGCTCGGCCAAATCGTCCAGCACCGGGGCGGGAAGGCCGGCAAACAATTCGGACCGCGCAAGCAAGGCGCGGCGCCCTTCCGCGTCCAAGACTGTCGAACGGCCGCTGCGCACGACCGTGCGCGACGCGTGCCGCGTAGCCAGTTCCATGCTGATTGCCCCCTAAGGACAAGCGCCATGCATCGTCCTCGATGCGGACCGCGCCGTCCCGACTATCGAACGCTCGTGCCCGAACTACCCGCGGGAACCGACATCCAGCCCGCTGGCCCGGGAGTCTTGTTCTCCATAACCTGCCTAGTCGCCGATAACGGTAGCGTGATCGCCACGCCCGTCTCGGCGGGACGGACAGGCGTACCCGTCCGCTCCCGCCCGGCCGATCGCTTCAGCTGCTGCGGAACGCGTTGAGCACGCTCAGCAAGCTGGTCAGGTTGTCCGCCACGCCACCCTGCGCCACCTTCTCGCTGGCGGCACCGGTGGCGGTGGTGTCCAGGCTGTAGATCTGCATCACGCCCTGGTTGGCGGCGGCCTGCGACAGCGAGTTCTGCTGCTGTTGTGCCGCCACGGCGTTCTCGAACAGGATGCCGGTCGAGTGGGCCATGGTCTGGTAGATCGAACCCATCGCCATGGCCGGCGCTTCGGCGACGACCTTCACGTTGGTCTGGGTAACGGCATCGGTGATCTGGCTGTTCACGGTCATGATTCAACTCCATGCAATGAAGCGGCTGTGCCGCGATAAAAAACGGTTGACGATGCGCGCGCACCAGGCGCGCACCGGCGTCACTGGTTGTTGAAGGCGCTCATCACGCTCATCAGGCTGGTGAGGTTGTCGGCCACGCCGCCCTGCGCGACCTTCTCCGTCGCCGCCGCCGTCGCGGTGGTATCGAGGCTGTAGATCTGCATTACGCCCTGGTTGGTCGAGGCCTGCGACAGCGTGTTCTGCTGCTGCGAGGCCGACACCGCGTTCTCGTAGAGCAGGCCGGTGGAATGCGCCATGGTCTGGAAGATCGAACCCATGGCCATGGCCGGACCTTCGGCGATCACCTTCACGTTGGACTGGGTGACCGCGTCGGTGATCTGCGAATTGACCGAAATGGGGATAGGCATGTTGAGTGCTCCTCTGGGTGGGTACGGCGTTCCCGTACATGAAAGTGAAACGATTGGAACGAGCCCGCGTGAATCAACGCTTGCGCCGCGTGCCCGCGGTTTGCGCGTCGTGCGGACCGGCTGCGTGCGCGTGCGGCGACGTCGGCGGCGTTTCCTGCGCGACGTTCTCGCCCTGATGCTTGTGCCGGTGCTGCAGGGTCTTGAGCGATGCCACCGCCTCGATCACCTGCTCCACCGCCTGCTGCTCGACGTCGCGCTGCTCGGCCAGCTGCATGAGCGCCTTGCGGGCCTCCTCGGTGCCGTTGCGTATCGCCTGGAGCGCGTGCGCGCTGCCGCGCTCGACGATCTCCGCCGCACGCACCAGGCTCATGCCTCCCTCGCTCGAGCCGGGCGGCGATGGCACCGGCGGCGCGGGCTGCGGCGGCGGCATATAAGGCGGGTATGGATAGACGGCGCGCGGCCGCTCCGCTCGCGTCAGTGCGAGCAGCAACTTGATCAGCTCACGCAAACCGTCGAGCTTGTCCTGGTCGATCGCGATCATGGGGAGATCTCCGGCGTTCAGCGCATGCGCGCGGCTAGCAGACGGGCGAGTGCAAGCACCAGCCGTTGCTCGCGCGTGCGTTTGCGTCGTTGTCCCGGTGCATCGGCATGCGATGCCGGCTTGCGCGCAGCGATGGGCACGAGCGCTCTCGAAGGCTTCTTCGCCGGGGCTGCTGCCGGAGGCGAGGAGGCCTTGCGAGGTGCGGCCAGTTCGCCGAAGCCGCGCCCGGTGAAGTCGTTCACGATCTCGTCGCCGGATGGCGTGGTCATGGGATGTCCTCTGCGTGCCAACGATTTACGAACCCTGCGACACCTGTCCGCGCTGCAGGCTCACCACCGACGCCGGGGACTGGTAACCCTCGAGCTTCTCGATGTTGCGCTCAGCCCAGCTGACCTCCTTGCGGAAATCGCCCACCGTGTGCATCCAGTAGCAATCGGCCATCAGCACCATCAGGGCCTGCAGGTCGAACAGCGTGTCCGTGCTCAACACGCTCTGCCCGACCGGAAGCAGGTTGTAGGCCACCATCAGGACCATGCGGACGAACTCGTCCTGGATATCGCTGTGCTCGACGCCCTGCCCGTCGGCACCCAACAAGTACGAGCGCCAGTTCTGGAATACGGCGTACACCCGCGTCATGGCCTGGTAGCGAACCGAGGGCTGCGCCGAGGTCCCGACAATGCCCGAGACCAGGCGGACATAGCGCTTGTAATCGTTCTCGTCGACGAACCTGGCGAGCGGCCCCAGCGCGGCCTGCAGATAGCCATGGATCGTTTCGGCGACGTTGCCCTTGCTCAGCACGGCTTCGATGGGCCCCTCCAGCTTGCTTACTTCGAAGAAGAACTCGATCTGCTCCTGGGTAAGCGCATCGCTGAACATGTACGCCACCGAGGTGGATGCCGCCACCAGCACGTCCGTATCGATATAGCCGTCCAGATGACGGAAGCCTTTGTTGATCCGATAGGACTCCGCCGACTTGAACAGGCCCGCCGCTCCGGTGATGGCGTTGCTGCCGAGATTGGTGTCGAAGGCGATCACCGGATACTTCGCCGCCATGAAATTGCGGTAGTAGTAGTCGTGCCCGAGCCGGAAGGTGTATGGCGAATCCACGCCCGTCAACAGCTCGTACCAGCTACCGTCCTCACCCTTCGTTACCGGCGCGTCGAACATCTCGCTCAAGGCCATGACGCTGCGCTTGCCGTTGTAGGCCGCCAGCTCGCGGCTGCGCTCGCCGTTGACGTCGAAGCGGCGCAGGCGGCAGCCCCGGTAGGTCAACGAATTGCTGATGAACAGCTCGTCGAACAGGCGCGAGAACATGCCTGCGCCATAACCTGGCGCTCCACGACTGCCCGCGCTCTCGGTGGCGCGCCGCTCGGTCGCCGTCTGCACACAGCGACTGATGTACGCGGCCAGCGCCCTGTAGAAGTCGCCATCCGGCGCAGGATCGCCGTACGCAAGGTAATAGCCGATCATCGAGCGATGGTCGGCGGCGGCACTGGCTCCCTCGCCGTTGTGGATATGCACGATCACCGAACGCAACCGCTTGTCCCTGAGCAGTTCGGTCAATGTGTCCTGGTTCTTGCGCAGGAAGTCGAACAGGACCTCGTAGTTGGCGACGCGATTCTCCACGCCAAGCACATCCAACCCGATGGTCACCTTCAACTTCTCCTCGAGCAGCTTCTTGAGGATCGCCTCCAGCTCATCGGCGAACCGGCGACCGCTCACGTAGGCGGACGGGGTATGCACGAGCACGCGGTATTCGGTGTTCTGATGGGCGTTGAACAACGCGACCTGCGCATCGAGCGCATCGATGTCGCTGGCGCTGGCGGGAATCTGGATATGCTTGATGCCCTGCGTCTTCAGGTATTGAAGCGTCGCGTCGATCCAGCCGATGTACTTTGCTTCGCCGTCCTTGCCCGCCCTCACCCGGTCGACCAGGCTCGAACGCATCTTGTAGGCGTCGTCGAACGGCGTGAACTTGTTGCTCGAGTAGATCTTGCCGTTGAAGTAGCGCATCAGCGCCAGCATCCAGTCCCGATCTTCGCCGTTACTTGCCATGGCGGCCTGCACCGACTGCATGGCGGCGCGATACAACGCCGGATCGGTGACCGGCAAGACATCGATCTGTTCACGCGGTTGCATGCGCTGGGCGATCAGCACGCTGGCGAAGTAGATGTTCTCCGCCGTGCATTCGCCGCGCTCATAGCCGGTCTTGTCGGCGCGGTGCGCCAACAGCTCGAAGGGGTTGGACTCGAGCATGTAACGCAGCGCTTGTTCGAACAGCGCCTGCTCGCCCTTCTCGTCGCTCGGTCCCGCCAGCCAGCTGGCGAGCGAGGGTACGTTCTTGCTCCGCACCGGCAGGATGCCGCCCAGGTGACTGTGGAAATCGTATGGGTACTCGAATACCCGGGTAGGCGACGAAAGCGTGAAATAGGCCATGGGAACTCCTCGTAACGCGTGGGTCGAGAGGCGGCGTTGCTTGCCGTCCGGCTTATTGCGGTGGCGTCTTGCGAGCGGCCAGCACGCTGCTGTACTTGGCGATGCTCTGGTCGATGCGATCGATCGCGAAACTGGCGGACTCCGCTTCCATCGCGCCGGCGGCAGCAGCCACGGCGGCGGCGGCGCCCATCAGCAGGTCGGTGGCGACGATGCCCAACGCGTCTTCGCCGGCTTGTTCGAGGTTCTGCTCGGCCAAGGCCTGGGTCATCTGCTTGAGCAACACACTCTGGCTCGCCAACACCAGCTTGCTCACGCCATCGAAATAGTTCGCTGCCGCCTGCGCCACCAGGCCCGACGCCTGGCTGATCATCATGTCGGGACCCAGCGCGATCTGCGAAGGCGCATAGCTGGCCGTCTCCGCGTTGCTCAACTGCACCGCCTGCACGATGGCGGGTGCGAGTGCATCGGTGTTCGGCGGTGACGGGTTTTGCGACAGCATCCGTTCCGTCATCAGCGAACGCACATTCGTCGGCGGTGGTGGCGGCGCTGGCGATGGTGCCGGTGCCGGTGCAGGTGCAGGTGCCGGCCCCTGCGCGGGCGTACCGGCATTCCCTCCATCGTCTTCGCCGCTGGCTGCGCGCGGCGACCGGTTGCCCGAGATCCATTTCGACCAGAAGGCCATGTACGCGTTCCTCTCTTACGCCAAAACCCAATCCCACTCGCGAAAAGTCGTCTAGGGTTTGTCGGCGATGGACATGATCATCGCGACGGCCCTCGACACCACGGCGTTGGAGATCTGATTGAGCGCCTGCTGGCTGTGCACCGCGTTCTGCAACGAGAGGCCCGCCGAATGACTGGCCACCTGATAGAGCGCCGCGATCGCTTGAGCCGGTGCCTCCGCAACCACTTTCACGTTCGTCTGCGTAATGGCATCGGTAATCTGGGCGTTGACTTGAGGGTCAGCCATGACTGTTTCCTTTGGTCGGCGGTGTTGGCAGGTCGCGGCGCTGGCCGCTGCCCTTCTCATAACGACGGGCATCGACGACTGTGAAAACCGTGGCGCGCGTCGATTCCTCTCGCGGCGTGGCGGCGCGACCGACTTCCGTGCGCAGCCGGTCGCGTATCAGCTGCACGCGCTTGCGCAGCAGGGGCTGGTTGACGCCCAGCCGTTCGGCGATCTGCGGATAGGGCAAGTCGTCGATGAAGCGGAACGCAAACAGCCGGCGCTGGGCGGGACTCATCGTTCGCAGCGCGGCTTCGATGCAGGCGATCTGCTGGGTCACTTCCAGCCGCTGCATCGCGGAAGGCGCGGCATAACCGTCGACGGCCATCTTGCCGTCGTGCACGTCGACGCTATCGTCGAATACCAATCCTTCACGCACACTCCGGCGCACGCCATCGACGAAGACATGCCGAAGGACAACGAACAGGAAGCCCTTCGGATGTTCCATGAAATGCGGACGATGACGCGTGAACTGCAGCGCCTTGAGCGCGGTGGCCGCCAGCAGTTCGTCGGCGCGATCCGCATGGCCGCCGCTCAATCGGCGCGCTCGTCGCAACAGCATGGGTTGATGCGCACGCCAGGCCTGTTCGAACCTCGCGTCGATACCGGTATCCGCCCTGCACTCCATCGCTCCGCACTCCCGTCAATGAGAGTGCGCGAGTGTCCATGGGCATCGACGCGTTAGCTGTTCCCTGCGTGACAGGTGTTTTTGCGCTGCTGCCGCAGGCACTGAAGTTGAGAACTGGCGCAACAAATCTCGCTCGGCATACATCGTAAGCAATAGCGAAACGCGCGGCGTTTTGCCGAATTTGTCTATTCCGCGGCAACCGCGAGCATCGCTGTCGGCGTGCCCACCCACCTTGCACGAAGCCAACGTTCTGCAGGCGTCGATACGTAGCGCTCCACCAGGTGTCCAAGCAACCAGCACAAGGCAAGCGCCGGCACATACCAAAGGAAACCTAGCGACATGTCACCACCCATCGCCTTGAAGATCCTCACCGTGCCGTACACCACGAACATGTGGGTGAGGTAGATCTCGTAGCTCAAGCGTCCCCACGAGCGCAGCCAGCCCAGTCCACGGCGCGGTGTGACGCCTGTTGTCCAGACACTGGCAAGCACCAGACACAACGCCGCCGCCGTAAGTACCAGCATGTAACCGTCATGCATCGTCTGCCACAGCAGCTTGCCTTCGAACATCACGAGATAAAGGCCGAGCGCACCGGTCATGCCTAGCGCCCATGCGATACCGCGCGACACGCTGCACCATCGCTGCACGATCAATGCACCAAGCACGCCGGTGGCGATGGCCGCCATGCCTGGCAGGTAGGCCTTCTCCTGCCAGATCTCGTTGCCAGCCAGCGCAGCGTGTGTCCACGGCAGCGACAGCGCGAGCAGCACGAGCATCGGCACCAGGATCCAGCTGCGTCGCGTCAGCAGGCAAACGATCGGAAAGCCGAGATAGAACACTTCCTCGATCGACAACGACCACAGCACATCCCAGTTGCCGGGCAGGTAACCGGTCATGCCCTCGTACCAGTTCAAGTGAAAACCCAGCGCCGCCACGATGGCCCGCGGCAGCGACTGCCCAGCCCTGTCGATCGTGTAGTCGGGCGCGCCCGCCAGATGCAGCACGCTGAGCACGGCAACAAGCAACAGCAGGCACGGTGCGATGCGCGAGAAGCGGCGCGCATAGAAGGCACGCAGATCGATGTTCGACAGAGAGCCACTGCGCCGCAGCGCGTTGCCCGCGATGAGAAAGCCGGAGATCACGAAGAAGATGAAGACGGCTTCGTAGCCGTTGAAATTGAGCGCGCTCAGCAGCGTCCTGGGGAATACATCGAGCAGAGCCGTCTTGCGCAGCGGCATGCGAAGGCCGATGTGGTGCAGTACCACCAGCAAAATGGACAGGCCGCGCAGCAGGTCGATACCGGTGTTGCGACGCATGGCATGGTCGTTCGTTACGGCATCCATCAAGCCAGCTTCTCCATCACGAAATCGACGAAGGTACGCAGCTTCGCGGTCGGACGTGTCTCGCGACGACGCACGATATGCAGGTGCCGCACCGGAAGTTCCCAATCGGGCAGCAGACGCACCAGCCGGCCGGATTCGATCGAGGGCGCAAGCAACACATCTGCCTGAACGACTATACCGACACCGCAAAGCGCGGCCGTCAACAAGGCTTGTCCGTTGTTGCACACGAGCGGCCCTTCGACGGGAACCTCCACGCGGCGCTCGCCTTGGGTGAACCGCCAGTGGTGATGACGACCCCACGCCATGAAGCCCAGGCAGGCATGCCTGGCAAGATCCCCGGGCTGCTGCGGTATGCCGTGGATGTCCAGATAGCCCGGACTGGCCGCGACGAACATGCGCGATGGTGCCAACGGACGGGCCACCAATGCATCGTCGGCCAGCGGGCCCGAGCGGATCGCCACGTCGAAGCCTTCCTCGTGCATGTCGACCACGCGGTCGTTGAGACTCAGTTCCACCTGCACCTTGGGATAGCTGGCCATATAGGCACCGATCACCGGCATCAACCGGTGCGCCCCCCAGGTCACCGGCGCCGTGACCCGCAACGTGCCCTGGGGCACCGCGCGCAAGGCTTCGGCCACCTGGTCGGCCGCCTGCACGCTGCTGAGCACGTCGCGGCAGCGCTCAAGGTAGGCCGTGCCGATTTCCGTGAGGTGATGGCGGCGCGTCGTGCGCTCCAGCAATTGCGCGCCCAGTTGTTGCTCCAGTGCGCGCACATGATTGGCGACCATGGTGGTCGAGAGGCCGAACTCCTCGGCCGCTGCCGCAAAGCTGCCCTTCTCTACCGTGCGAACGAACACCGCCATGCTGGTCAGACGATCCATTCCAAAGCCTCACTGTGAAGTGAAGGAAGCAGAAGCGCATTTATAAACCAGGAGCGGCCGCCAACAATCCCTGCCTCATTTCCTAGGGAGTACCGCGATGACGACCTCGACCCTGCTGTGCCGCCTCGCGCTGGCCTGCTCGCTGGCTTGGGCGGCCACTGGCCACGCCGCTGACGTGGCGCCGTCCACGCGCTCGCTGCCCGAAGACTGGTACCCCGAAAGCGCTGCCGTGGGTCCCGACGGCTCGTTCTACGTGGGCAGCTGGCGCCAGGGCGCGGTGGCGCGACTGAAGCCCGGCGCCGACCAGGCGGAGGTGCTGGTAAAGCCCGGTTCCAACGGACTGTCCAACGGGCAAGGCGTGCTGGTCGATGCACGTCGTGGATTGCTGTGGATCTGTTCGGGCACGCTGGGCTACACCACCGTGCCCACCCGGCCGAGCGCACTCAAGAGCTACGACCTCGCCACCGGCGCGCCGCGCGCCAGTTACGAGCTGCCCGACAAGGGTTACTGCAACGACCTCGCCCAGGACGAGCAGGGAAACATCTACGTCACCGACTCGTTCCAACCGCGCGTATTCCGCTGGCGCGACGGTGATGCCGCGCTGCAGGTGTGGAAGGAAGACACCGCCTTCAGCGCGGGTCCGGAAGGTTTCAAGCTCAACGGCATCGCCATTGATCGCCACCATGTGTACGTGAGCACGGTGACCGCTGCATCGTATCTGCTGCGCATCGACATCCAATCCGATGGCAGCGCCAGCGCCGTCACGCGCATCGAGATGCCACGCACGCTGAAGAATGCCGACGGCATTCGCACGGCAGGTCCTGACCGTCTGGTCATCTTCGAGAGCAATGCGTTCGGGCACGACGGCCCCTACGGCGGGCAGATCTCGCTGGCCACGCTGTCGGGCGATCGCGCCAGTTCGCTGCAGACGCTGGTGGCCGGACTCAACGATCCGTCCGGCGGCGTGATCGCCCATCACCGCGTCTACTTCATCGAATCGAAGTACGGCCTGCTGTTTGCGCACAAGGGCGACGATGCGGGCATTCCACGGCATGTGCCGTTCGATCTGGAATCGGTGCCGCTGCCGAACTGAGCGGCACCAGAAGAAGACTGTGGGAGCGCACCCTGTGCGCGACAGTCACACCCGGGTGCACCGCCTCGTCGGCTTGTCGCGCACAGGGTGCGCTCCCACAGAGGAGAGGCTATTTACTGCGCCGCCGGCAGATCGTGGATCATCTGCTGCGCCAGCCCTTCGTAGTTGTAGTCGAAGTGATGGTCGCCGGTCTTTTCGTAGACCTTGATCCAGCCCGGCAACTTCGGATCGGCGCAAAGCGCATCGTCCTTGTCCTTGACGCCGTAGTAGCACACCACCGGCGGATGGCCGTCGAGTGCTTCGAGCGGCGGCAGGGCATCGTAATGCTGCACGGGATTGAGCCACTGGAAGAAGTCCTGGGTGTGCGTCTTCCACCAGCCCTCCTTCATATAGCCTTCCATTTCGATTTCGAAGTTGACGTCGTGGCTGGGCGACAGCAGCACCACCTGGGCGATGCGCGCGCGGCCCTCGGGGCTCAACTGATCGATCACCGAAGGCAGCACGTCGGCGCCGAACGAGAAACCGATCAACCACACGCGCTTCTTGCCCGGCTGCGAGACCGATTGCGCGATCAAGGCATCCAGGTCGACGGCCGATTCCTTGGCTGGGCGATTGCGCCAGTAATACTGCAGCAGGCTCACGCCCTGCACCGGGATGCCGTGCGAGGCGATGATCTTGCCCAGCGACTGGTCGAGGTCGCGCCAGCCGCCGTCGCCGGAATAGAAGATCGCCACCACGTCCTCGCGGCCCGCCAGCGGCGTGACGCCCGGCTGCGCCGGCACCCGCACCAGCGACTCTTCCATGCTGGCGTGATGCCACGGCTGCCAGGCCCAGAGGCCCCCACCGGCAGCGATCAACAGAACGAGAACAAACCACTTCCAGAGTCGTTTCAACGGCGCACCATGCCCGACAGTCCACCCGAAATAAGGCTCGCCAAGTTGGCGAACACCAGCGGCAACGCAATGCCGTTAGGCACCGCAAGATAGCGAGGTTCCCACACCGGGTCGAATTTGTCCTTGTACTTGTGCAGGCCGCGGAAGTTGTAGAAGCGCTCGCCACGCCCGAACAGCATCGCGCCAACACGGCTCCACAGCGGCGCGCTGCGGCGGTTCTGCAGGCCGGAGAACGGTGCCATGCCCAGGTTGAACCAGCGGTAGCCTTCCTGCCTGGACCACTGCATAAGGTTGACGAAGAGGAAGTCCATGATCCCGGCCGTGCTGTCCGGCAGGTGCCGCATCAGGTCCAGCGAGGCCTCTTCCTTGTTGTCGGTGAGGAACAGGTTGGCGAACGCCACCAGTTCCTCGCCCTGCCAGACCAGCGCCATCGGCGTGCGCTCGAGATAGGCCGGATCGAACGTGCCCAGCGAGAAGCCTTTCTCGCGCACGCCCTTGTCGCGCATCCACGCATCGGAAATCTTCCTCAGCTGCGGCATCAGCGCAGGCACCGCATCGGCCGGCACGATCTCCATGCGCATGCCGTCGCGGGTGAGCTTGTTGATGGTGTTGCGCAACACCTTCTTGGACTTGCCGTCGAGGTTGAAGCCGGCCAGTTCCACGCGGGCTTCTTCACCGATCTTGAGGAAGTTCATGCCCACTTCGAGGTACAGGTCCAGGTCGTCCTGGCGCACCTGGTAGAACAGCGGCCAGCCGCCGGCGCGCTCGCACTGGTCGCGGAAGGTCCACACCAGTTCGCGCCGCGCCTGCTCGTCCTCGCCCACCGGATCGCCCATGGCGACCCAGCTGCGCCCTTCCACGTCGTACATGATGAAGGCGCGGTTGTCGGCATCGAACAGCAGCGTCTTGTCGCCCATCAGCGCGAGATGCGCCTGGGCGGAGCTGTAGTTCTTGATCAACGGCAGCGCGCGCTGCAGATCGTCTTCGCTGGGAAGCTGCAAATGCGGACGCGCGGGACGGATCAGGTTGGCCAACGCAAACAACAGGCCCGCCGCCGTCGCGCCGACCAGCGCGCGCAACGCGCGCGGCGCACCGCCGTGATAGAAGCTGAATTCCCACCACAGGTTGTTGCTGTATTCCACGTGCTTGTAGCTGAAACCCACCAGCCAGCCCGCGCAGCCGAGCACCGCCACGATGGCGATGATCCAGCCCCATGAGAAGCTGGCGCTGAACATCGACGCGCGGCGATAGAACAACCGATGGGCCGGCGCCAGCGCGAGCGCCAGCAGCGACAGCAGGGTGGCCTCTTCGTAATCGATGCCCTTGAGCAGCGACAGCACTGCGCCCAGCACCAGCAGGATCAGCGTGAGCACGTACGCCGCATCGAGGCGCCGCTGCAGGCCGCGCGACAGGATCAGCAACATCATGCCGACCACACTGGAGAGGAAGTGCGAGACCTCGAGCACCGCCAGCGGCAGCACGTCGCGCAGGATCGCCAGGCGCTGCGGCAAAGCCGAGGTGGCGCCGGAGAACAGCAGCACCGCGCCGGATACCAGCGTGAGGCCCGCAAAAAAAGGCGGCAGCAACCCGGTGAACCACGGTGCCAGCAAGGTCTTCTGACGCAGGCCGCGCGCTTCGCGCCACAGCACCACCACGGTCGCCGCGAACAACGGCAGGAAGTAGTAGATCAGGCGATAGGCCGCCAGCGCACCGAGGATGGGCGCTTCCAGGCCCTGGTTTCCTTCCGCGCCGAAGCCGGCCAGCATCACCGCTTCGAACACGCCCAGACCGCCTGGCACATGACTGATCAGGCCGGCGATCTGGGCCAAGACGAAGATGGCGAGAAAGTGCCCGAAGCCCGTGTCCACCTGATTGGGCATCAGCAGATACAGCACGTAGGCCGCCAACCCCCAGTCCACCGCACCGACCAGCACCTGCCGCGTGGCGACCAGCGTGCCCGGCAGGCTCACGCGCCAACGCCACAGCCGCAATGGACGTCCAAGCAGGCGGCTGCCCACCATCCACAGCAACGAAATGAGCGTGAGCACGGCGGCGACCGGAAGACGCCAGCTGGCCAGCGGCAACGATGGCGGCACCGGCACCAGCAACAGGGTGACGCCGGTGAGCGCGCACAGGCCCAGCCAGAAACTCAGCGTGCAATACACCACCACCTTCGCCACCTCGGCGGTGGAAAGGCCGGCCTGGATGTAGAAGCGATAGCGGATCGAACCGGAGATCAGCAATGCCATGCCAAGCGCATTGCTGAAGGCATAGCTGATGAAGGAGATCAGGCTGACCTGCGCACCCGGCAGGCGCTTGCCGATGTACTTCAGGCCGAACCAGTCGTACAGGATCATCACGCCGTAGCTGCCGGCGGTGAGCAGCACGGCCAGCGCGACGCGGTAGTTCTCCAGCCCGTGGACGTAGCGCGCCACCTCGCGATAGCTCACCTCGCTGGCCAGGCGATGCAGCGCCCATAGCGCCAGGCAGAGCATGGCCACCGACAGCAGTGGACCGGCAAGCCTGCGCAACCTGACCATCAGGCCAGGACGCGCAAGCACTTCACCGGAAATCGGGGCTGGTGCCCCTGTCTGCTCCACCACGCGTTTACCGCCTCCACATGACCATCGCGCAAACCGTTCGCGACCGCCTAGGATAGCCGGTCAACGTGCTTTTCTGTTCGATCGTGGCATGCAGGCATGACATTCGGTCGCGTCCGCTTCAGGCGGATCGCGACCGTGTGATTCAGGACTTAGTGGGTAGTCCGTTGGCCATGCGAGCGATCCAGCGGTACAGCACCAGCACGATCAGCGCGAAGGCGATGCCGCCGATCCACTGCGCCGCCGCACCGAAGTCCTCGCCGACCAGCGCCAGCGGCGCGGCCTTGCCCGACAGGCCGACGATGAAGGCGATCACCACGCCGATCACGCTCTCGCCCACGATCAGGCCCGAGGCCAACAGCACGCCGAGCTGCTTGGTGGTTTCCGGCCGCTTCGAGCGATCGGCGCGACGGTCGAAGTACCAGCCGACCACCGAACCCACCACCACCATCAGCGTGCTCACCGTGGGCAGATAGATGCCCAGACCGACCGCGAGCGGCGGGATGCGCATGTGCTTGGTGGTACGCGCCAGGATCTCGTCGATGATGATCAGTGCCACACCGATCCAGATGCCGGTGATGATCAGGCTCCAGTCGATATTGCCGGTGATCACGCCGTTGGCAAGCGCCGAAATGAGACCGGCCTGCGGCGCCGGCAGCGCATGCGCTCCCGCACCCGCCACGCCGACGAAACCGTACGCCTTGTTGAGCAGATCGAGCACCGGCGGAATCACCGCCGCGCCGGCCACCACGCCGACCACCAGGGCCACCTGCTGGCGCCACGGCGTGGCGTCCACCAACTGGCCGGTCTTGAGGTCCTGCAGGTTGTTGTTGGCAATGGCCGCCACGGTGAACACCACCGAGGTGATGAACAGCGCAAACGCCACCAGCGCCTTGCCCTCTTCCACGCCCACGTGCGGCTTCACGAACGCCACCAGCAACAGCGCCGCGGCGATCACGACCAGGATGCCCACGCCCGACAGCGGGCTGTTGGACGAACCGATCAGGCCGGCCATGTAGCCGCACACGGTGGAAACGAAGAAGCCCATCAGCACCACGAAGGCCACGCCGCCGATGGCGAGCACGGCCAGGTGATCGCCCAGGCCGCTGATCTGGCCGAAGTAGCCCAGCAGCCAGGCAATCGGAATGAAGCAGGCCAGCGTGATCAGGCCCACGATGCCGATCGGGATATCGCGCTCGGTGCGCGGCAGCGAGTCGGCGTTGCCGGCCTTGCGCACCTTGGAGGCGGCCATTGCCGAAGCCAGGCCGCTGATCACCGGCTTCACCAGCTTGGCCAGCGTCCAGATCGCCGATACGCCAATCGCGCCCGCGCCGACGAAGCGCACCTTGTGACTCCAGGTGCCGTTGGCCAGATCCGCCACCGAGGCGCTCAGGTCGCCCATCAGCGAGTAATGCGGCACGCCCCAGCCCCAGCCGATGATCGCGCCGATGAGCATCGCGATACCCACCGACAGGCCCACCAGGTGGCCAATGGCGAACAGCGCGAAGGAAAGATTGAAGTCGAAGCCGCTGACCGATCCCTTGTCGCCCACGCGGAAATAGCGCACGAAGTCGGCGGCGAAGACCTGCGTGGCCACGATCACCGCAAACACCGCCGACACGATCGAACCCCACAGCACGGCGAGCAGGCCCGCACGGCCTTCTTCCACGCTGCCGGCATCGGCGTCATCGCCGCTGCCCACCTTCAGCACCTCGGCACAGGCCAGGCCTTCGGGATACGGCAGATCGGAGTTCGTCACCAGCGCACGGCGCAGCGGAATCGAATACATCACGCCGAGGATGCCGCCCAATGCGCACACGGCGAACGAGGTCCAGAACGGGAAGCCGGTCCACCAGCCGATCATGATCATGCCCGGGAGCACGAAGATGATCGAAGACAACGTGCCCGCCGCCGAAGCGATGGTCTGCACGATGTTGTTTTCCTGGATGGTGGAATCCTTGAACCCGCGCAGCAGGGCCATGGAAATCACCGCCGCCGGAATCGAGGTGGCGAAGGTCAGGCCGGCCTTGAGGCCGAAGAAGACGTTGGCGGCGGTAAACACCACCGTGATGATCACGCCCAGGATGAGACCGCGAACGGTCAGCTCTTTGCGATTTTCGGTTTGGGAAAGATTGCCGCTCACGAAAGTCGTCCGGTCATGTGATGGGTCCCCTGATGGCCGCCGCCCTGGGGCAGCATGGATACGTCGGGCCCGCCATGGGGCGGGCCAGCGCGTAGGGTTGCCGGATTTGGCAGGAATCGCAACGGGTTGACGGGGGGTTGGGGTTTGGGGTCACCGGGACGCCGCTCTATTGGCTCGTCAGCCTGGGACTGGCCGCGCTTGGTCGTCATGCCGGACTAGGCCGGGGGCCAGAGCCTCGGTGTTTGATGTCGCGGTACCGCGACCGGGCCGCTTACGCAGCGGGCGTTTCGATCGGCTGCCGCCGCTCGAGTCACTTTTCTTTTCCCTCTCCCCTCCGGGGAGATGGCCGGGGTGAGGGGCGGATGCCCGCGGGAACCTGTGTGCTTTCTGTGGGAGCGCACCCTGTGCGCGACAGCCACGCTGGGATGTATCGCTCCGTAGGTTTGTCGCGCACAGGGTGCGCTCCCACAGTAGATCTGCAGCCCTCCGCTCCAGCTCTTGGCTCTGCTCTTGGCTCTTGGCTTGGCTCTTGGCTCTTGGCTCTTGGCTCTTGGCTCTTGGCTCTTGGCTCTTGGCTCTTGGCTCTTGGCTCTTGGCTCTTGGCTCTTGGCTCTCAGGGGTCCCCGTATGACGCGGCGGGTGGGTGGAGGATAGCCCGCAGGGTGGCCCGCATGGATGCGGGCCAGTTTTTCGCCAGGGCAGGATGCCCTGTCGAAAAACCCCGGAGCCCACCCGCGCACCTGGAGGGCGAAGCCCGGAAGGCGCGTCATCCGGGGGGCCCTTCTCTTTGGTTACTTTCTCTTGGGCAAGCAAGAGAAAGTGACCCGGCCTCCGGCAGGAGGACGGAAGCCCGCCGCAGGCGAGCCAGGTCGCCGTATCTCGACAACTAAACACCGAGGCTCTGGATCCCGGCCTGCGCCGGGATGACGAGCAAAAAAAGAACGGCAATTCCGCACGGCAAGGCTAGATTGGCCCCTCACCCCACCCCTCTCCCCGGAGGCGAGAGGGAGAAAAACTCAGTCGTCCGCCAGCTCCATCCCCGGAAACAACACCTCGGTATAGCCAAACTTGCTGAAATCGGTGATGCGTGACGGATACAGCCGACCAATCAAGTGATCGCACTCATGCTGCACCACGCGAGCGTGAAACCCCTCCGCATTGCGGTCGATCGGCGCACCCTGCGGATCCACACCCTGATAACGGATCAGCGAATACCGACTTACTGCCCCGCGCAGACCCGGCACGGACAGGCACCCCTCCCAGCCCTCCTCCATGTCCTGCGACAGCGGCGTGATCACCGGATTGAGCAGGATCGTGCGCGGCACCGCCGGGGCATCCGGATAACGCTCCGACTGGTCGAAGCCGAAGATCACCAGTTGCAGGTCCACGCCGATCTGTGGCGCAGCCAGGCCGACGCCGCCGGCATCGTGCATGGTGTCGAACATGTCGGCGATCAGCGCATCGAGCTCCGCGCTGCCGATCATGCCGTCGGGCACCGGAGGGGCCACCCGCAGCAGCCGTGGGTCGCCCATCTTCAGGATCTCGCGGATCATGGAAAAAACCTCGCCTCGTCATCGATCTGGCAACGCCGCCCGTAGCGGCCGACAGACCGCCAGTGTACGCGCCGACCAGGAAGCCCGCGCATGCGCACGTCCCTTCGCCCATTCGACCAATGGCTAATGCGGGGCAACGCAATATGTTGTTGACCCCCGCCGTCCCCAGGACGACCCTTGCGGGGGACTTCCCAGGAGCCAACGCGAATGTCTACCGTCGCCGTCAAACCAAGTCCTGCAGGGAAGATCCTGTGGGCCGCCATCGCCATCGTCGGCGCCTGGTGCCTGGGGGTGGTCGCGCTGCGCCGGGGCGAACCGATCAACGCCATCTGGCTGGTCGCCGCGGCGATTGCCGTGTTCGTGATCGGCTACCGCTTCTACAGCAAGTTCATCAACGACAAAGTGCTGCGCATGGACCCCAGCCGGGCCACGCCCGCGGTGCTGCGCAATGACGGTCTGGACTATGTACCCACCGACAAGTGGGTGGTATTCGGACACCACTTCGCAGCGATCGCTGGCGCGGGTCCGTTGGTTGGCCCGGTGCTGGCGGCACAGATGGGCTATCTGCCCGGCACGCTGTGGATCCTGTTCGGCGTGGTATTTGCCGGTGCCGTGCAGGACTTCATGATCCTGGGCCTTTCGGTACGACGCGACGGCCGCTCGCTCGGCAACATGCTGCGCGACGAACTCGGGCCAACCGCCGGCGTGGTCGCCATGTTCGGCGTGCTGGTGCTGATGATGATCGTGCTGGCGGTGCTGGCGCTGGTGGTGGTCAAGGCGCTGACGCACAGTCCCTGGGGCACCTTTACCGTGGCCGCGACCATTCCGATCGCGCTGCTGATGGGCGTCTATCTGCGCTGGCTGCGGCCAGGCAAGATTCTCGAAGTGTCGATCATCGGCCTGATCCTGTTGCTGGCCTCGATCTGGTTCGGTGCGCACGTCGCCGCCTCGCCCACGTGGTCGGCGGTGTTCGATTTCGATGCGAAGTCGCTGGCGTGGCTGCTGATCGCCTACGGCTTCTGCGCTTCGGTGTTGCCGGTGTGGCTGTTGCTGGCGCCGCGCGATTACCTCTCCACTTTCCTCAAGATCGGCACCATCATGCTGCTGGCGCTGGCCATCTTCCTGGCCGCACCCACGCTGCAGATGCCTGCGGTGACGAAGTTCATCGACGGCACCGGCCCGGTGTTCCAGGGCAACCTGTTCCCGTTCCTGTTCATCACCATCGCCTGCGGCGCGGTGTCGGGCTGGCATTCGATCATCGCCTCGGGCACCACGCCCAAGCTGATCGCCAATGAAGGCGAGGCGCGCATGATCGGCTACGGCGGCATGCTGATGGAGGCCTTCGTCGCGATCATGGCGCTGGTCGCGGCCGCGTCGCTGCATCCGGGCGTGTATTTCGCGATGAACTCGCCTGCCGCCTTGATCGGCACCACCGCGCAGTCGGCCGCCACCGCGATCAGCCAGTGGGGCTTCGTGGTGACGCCGGACGAGCTGCTCAATACCGCCAAGAACATCGGCGAATCGAGCATTCTCAGCCGCGCCGGCGGTGCGCCGACGCTGGCGGTGGGCATGGCCCAGCTGCTGCACGGCATCGTTCCCGGCGAGGGCATGATGGCGTTCTGGTACCACTACGCCATCCTGTTCGAAGCGTTGTTCATCCTCACCACGGTGGATGCAGGCACGCGCGTGGGCCGCTTCATGATCCAGGAGATCGCCGGCCTCATCTACAAGCCCCTGCAACACACCGAATCGTGGACCGGCAACCTGCTGGCCACCGCGATCTGCGTGGGCCTATGGGGCTACTTCCTGTACCAGGGCGCGGTCGATCCGCTCGGCGGCATCAATACGCTATGGCCCTTGTTCGGCATCGCGAACCAGATGCTCGCGGCGGTGGCGCTGATGCTGGCCACAGTGGTGACGGTGAAGCTCAAGCGCGAGCGCTACGTGCTGGTGCCCGGCATTCCGGCGATCTGGCTGTGCGTGTGCACGCTCACCGCCGGCTGGGAGAAACTCGGCGGCCCGATCAGCTTCACGGCGGCGGCGCAGAAGTACGCCCAGGCCATCGCCGACGGCAAACTGCTGGCGCCGGCCAAGACGGCGGAGGAAATGCAGCGCATCGTGACCAACAACTACGTCGACGCCGCGCTCACCGGCATCTTCATGCTGCTGATCCTGACCATGCTGGCCTTCACCATCCGGGCCATCGTCAGGGCCTGGGGCATCAACCATCCCACCGCGCACGAAGAACCGTACGTCGCGCTGGGCACCGTGCCCAGCCGTTGAGGGCTGCCATCATGAAAATGGAACTGCAGGCGATCAGGAAGTGGGCGGTGCAAACCGCCCGCCTCTGCTGCGGCGTTCCCGACTACGACGTGTACGTGAAGCACCTGCGCGAGCACCACCCGGATCGCGCCGTGCCCAGCTACAAGGAGTTTTTCAGGGAGCGGCAAATTGCCCGCTACAAGGGAACCGGCGGACGCTGCTGCTAGACCCCTCGCAGCCACCGAAGGCCGTGCCCTACCGGGCGCGGCCTTTCTTGCGTCTGAACGGGACTGGGCTTCCGGTGCTCTACCCTTCATGATCGCGCCCTGATCATGGCCGCAAGCTACTGCACAATTCCCGATGACCGAACGCCACCACCATCCCCATCTCCAGCCTTCGTCGGACATCGAGGCCCAGCACAGCCTCGGCCTGCGCATAATCGCCATCTACAAGGCGGTGAAGACGGTGTGCCTGATCCTGGTGGCCATCTTCGCCTTCCATCTCGACCGCGAGCAGAACTTCGAAAAGCTGGTGCACTGGCTGGAACACCTGTCGCTCACCGACAGCAACGGCCTGCGCTGGCGCCTGGTGGAACTGCTGCAGTCGATGGGCCCGAGCAAGTTCGTGGCCATCGGCCTGGTGGCGCTGGCCTACGCGGCCATCTTCGCCACCGAAGGGACCGGCCTGTGGCTGCGCAAGCACTGGGCCGAATGGTTCACCGTGATCGCCACCGGCTCGCTGATTCCGCTGGAGCTGTACGAGACCATCCATAAGTTTGGATGGCTGAAGCTGGGGGCGCTGGTGGCCAATATCGCCATCGTGATTTACCTGGTGCGCATCGCGATGCAGCCACGGCCGCCCAAGCGCAAGGACTGACAATCCCCTTGTGCGCGACTGCGGCGCCTGGTCGGTCCCGCTTCGTAGGTTTGTCGCGCACAAGTGCGCTCCCACAGAAGGACGGCACTCACACCTCGTGGTGCAAACCTTCCGCCTTTACCGCGCTGCTGCGCGGCGCCAGTTCCACCAGATACATCGCCGCCAACACCAGCGCGCCACCGGCGAGCATGCGCCAGGTCAGCGCGTCCTGGCCGAACGTCACCGCGAAGCCGGCCGCGAACACCGGCTCCAGCGTCATCACGATGGCCGCGCGCGTGGGCGACAGGTGCGCCTGCGCCCAGGTCTGCACCAGCATGGCGCCCGCACCGGCCGCCAGCGCCATGTACAGCACCGCCGCCCAGGCACCGAGATCCGGCGGTAGCGACGGTCCCGTGGGCAAGGTAGCCAGCAGGCAGATCGCGGCGATCACGATCATCTGCACCGTCGACAGTGCAAATGCGCTGCCCGGTCGCGACCACGTGCCCAGCCCCACGATATGCAGGCCGTACAACGCCGCCGACGCCAGCGTGAGCCACACGCCATAACCGATGCTCAGGCCACGCAGGGCAAGCAACGCCAGGCCGCCGACGGAAAGCAGCACGGCCACCCAGGTCACCGACGGCAGGCGTTGGCGCAGCAGCACCGTCCCGAGCAAGGGCGTGAACACCACGTACACGCCGGTGGCGAAGCCGCTGATGCTCGCCGAGGTATGTTCCAGGCCCGACGTCTGCAACAACTGCGCGATGCCGTAGATCGCACCCAGCGCCATGCCCTGCTGCCACTCGCGACGGCTCAGGCGCAGCAGCGGGCGATGAAACAGTACGGCCATCGCCAGCGCCGCGATCAGAAAGCGCACGGCGAGGAAATCGGCCACCGGCATGCGCGCCACCAGATCCTTGATCAGGAAAAAGGTGGAGCCCCAGATGGCGGTGACGGCGACCAGGCCCAGCGTGGCCCATGTGGCGGTTCGCGACACGGCACCGGTCATGCGGCGGCCTTAGGTCGCTTGCGCCACAGCAGCCGCCATAGCTGGCCGGGAATCTGCAGCAGGAAATGCGTCCAGATGCCCAGCCACACCACGGCGGCGATCCAGGGCTTGCGCGCATCCGGATCGAACTTGCGGAACCACCGCCACATGCCGCGATGCTTGTGCCGGCTGACGAACACCGGCCGGTGACGGCTGGAACTGCCCTTGCCGTGCAGCACGTGCACGTTGCCGGCCAGCATCACGTGATAGCCCGCATCGCGCACGCGGCGACAGATGTCCAGGTCTTCGCAATGCAGGAAATAGTCTTCGTCGAAGCCCGCGAGGTACTCGAACACGCGGCGCGGCATCAGCATCAACGCGCCCGATACCGCCTCGGCTTCGACCAGCGTGTCTGGCATCGGGCCTTCGATGTTGATGCCTTCGCCTGCGCGCTTGAACAGCGTATTCAACGCGCGGCGCATCAACGGATCGCGGCGATAAGAGGCCGGATCGGGCGTGCCGTTTTCATCGCAGACGACCGCTCCGATCACACCGGCGCGCGGGTGCAAGGCCAGCATCTCGAGCAGGCGTTGCAAGGTGTCGTTGTCGATCAGGCAATCGGGATTGAGCACCAGCAGCGACTTGCCATGCGACTGCGCCGCTCCGCGATTCACCGCGGGACCGAAGCCGAGATTGGCGTGGTTGTAGACCACCCGCAGCCGCGCATCGCTTTCGTGCGCTCGCGCCAGCGCCTGCGGAATGCCGTCGGACGAGGCGTTGTCGACCAGGATCATTTCCAGCGGCACCTCGCACGCCAGCACCCGCCGCACGCAGTCGCGCAGGCTGGGGCCGCTGTCGGCCGCCACCACGATCACGCTGACCGGCGCGACGGCGGACAAGGAGGGAGATGCGTCGGTATTCACAGCCACAAGTATGCGTTGTCCAGAACGTGGTGAGTGCCCGAAAACGCCTGCCAGGTTGGCCCATCGCTACGGGGAACATGCCAGTGTATGTCGATACACCAGCCGATGCGATTTTGCCGTGGAGACGGCTTAACGGCGTCCCTGCCCCAACACCTCATGCAGCGGGGCCGGCGCGCCATCGTTGCCTTGCGCCAGCCAGGGCTGATCGCCCTCCCAACCGCTGAGCTGCCAGCCCGCCAGGCGATGGACATGGCCGCCCTGCCTGTCCCACAACACTTCGCCACGCCCACCCGGCAGGTTGGCCGCGAACCATCCACCGCCCGGACTCACGCAATAGCGCGGACTGGCCTTGTCGATGATCTGCCCCTCGGCGAACACGTAGCGGCCCCGGCCCTCGCCAGTGGCCTCGAATCGCACATCGTCCGCGGCTGCAACGAATTCGCCCGTAGCTTCCTGCCAGTCGGCGCGCACCAGTTCGATGATGTGCGCCGGCGGGCCGATCGGCGCCATCGCCAACTCGCTCCACTCGGGTGAGGTCTTCGCCGCGGGCACGCGATTCACCTGGTGATCGAGCAGCGACTCCAGCAGCACCACCAGCGAAAAACCCACCAGGGCCCCGAGCAGGGCCGCACCCCAGGCGATCAGGTCGCCGCCCAGCGCACGTTGTACGGCAAACAACAGGCCTGGCAATCCCCAGCGCAGAGTACGCCGGGACCATTCCGCATAGCGCGCGACACGTCGGTCGAACAGCACCGCACCGAACGCCGACAGCAGTACCAGCGACAGGCCCAGCCACCAGGGCAGCAGCGCCACCACGCAGGTCCACGCTGCAACCGGAAGGATCCGCCCAAGCCAGCGCGCGACGGCGGCCACGCTAAACCTTAGCGTGACCGCGAACCATCAGCCGCACCACACCCGTGCGTTGCGGAACATGCGCATCCACGGCGAATCCTCGCCCCACTTCTCCGGATGCCAGCTCATCTGCACGCTGCGGAACACGCGTTCCGGATGCGGCATCATGATCGTCACGCGACCCTCGGCCGCGGTGAAACCGGTGAGGCCGCCGGGCGAACCGTTCGGGTTCAACGGGAAGTCTTCGGTGGGCTTGCCGCGGTTGTCGACGAAACGCATCGCCGCACCCGCCTTCGACGGGCTGCAGCTGTACGGGAAGCTCACGCGGCCTTCGCCGTGTGCCACCGCCACCGGAATGCGCGAACCGGCCATGCCCTTGAAGAAGATGCTGGGCGAGTCGAGCACTTCGACTGTGGCCACGCGCGCTTCGTACTGTTCGGACGCATTGCGCAGGAACTTCGGCCAGTGCTGCGCACCGGGAATGATGTCCTTGAGCTGGCCCATCATCTGGCAACCGTTGCACACGCCCAGCGCGAAACGCGAGGGGTCGGCAAAGAACGTGCTGAATTCCGCGCGCAGGTATTCGTTGTAGAGAATCGAGGTGGCCCAGCCGCGGCCCGCGCCCAGCACGTCGCCGTAGGAGAAACCGCCGCACGCCGCGAAGCCGCGGAAGTCGGCCAGCTTGATGCGGCCGCTGGCGAGATCGGACATATGGACGTCCACCGCATCGAAGCCCGCGCGGGTGAACGCGGCAGACATCTCGACCTGGCCATTGACGCCCTGCTCGCGCAGCACCGCCACGCGCGGACGCGCGCCCTTGGCGATATACGGCGCGGCGATGTTCTCCGACGGCTCGAAGCTGAGCTTGGGATGGATGCCCGGATCGGCATCGTCCAGGCGCCACTCGTTCTCCGCATCGGCGGAGGCCGGGTTGTCGCGCAGGCGCTGCATCGCGTGGCTGGTTTCGTTCCAGGCCTGGAACAGCGTGCGCCAGTTCCACTTGAACAGCGTGTCGCCGCTGTGGAACAGCTTGATGCCGAGCTTTTCCTTCGGACGGCCGATGCGATAGGCCATGCTGGTGAGGCCATGCTTCACCAGCAGCGCCTCGAACGCTTCGCGGTTGGCCGTGGCGACCTGCACGACGGCGCCGAGTTCTTCGTTGAACAAGGCGCGCAGCGTCGCTTCGGCCCAGCCTTCGAGCTGGATTTCCAGGCCGCAATGACCGGCAAACGCCATCTCCAGCAGCGTCACGATGACGCCGCCGTCGGAGCGGTCGTGATAGGCCAGCAACAGGCCGCCGGCATTCGCTTCCTGCACCAGATCGAACAAGGCCTTCAGGCGCTTGGGATCGTCCAGGTCCGGCGGTACGCCGCCGCCGCGGTTGAATACTTGCGTGAGCGCCGAGCCGCCGAGTCGATCGCGGCAGGCGCCCAGGTCGAGCAGCCACAGTTCCGAGTCGCCGCGATCGAGCCGCAGTTGCGGCGTGAGCGTGCGACGCACATCGGTGACGCGCGAGAACGCCGTGATCACCAGCGACACCGGCGAGACCGTGCGCTGCGTGGTGTCGCCGTCCTTCCACACGGTCTGCATGGACAGCGAGTCCTTGCCGACCGGGATGGAGATGTCGAGTTCGGGGCACAGTTCCATGCCCACGGCCTTCACCGCGTCGAACAAGGCTGCGTCTTCGCCGGGATAGTTCACCGCGGCCTGCCAGTTCGCCGACAAGCGCACTTCACCCAGCGAGGCGATCGGTGCGGCAGCGAGATTGGTGATGGCTTCGCCCACCGCGAGGCGTGCGGCATCCGGGCTGCTCAGCAGCGCCACCGGCGCGCGTTCGGCCATCGCCATCGCTTCGCCGGTGTAGCTGTCGAAGTCGGTGATGGTGACGGCGCAATCGGCCACCGGCACCTGCCACGGGCCGACCATCGGGTCGCGTGCATTGAGGCCGCCGACGGTGCGGTCGCCGATGGTGATAAGGAAGCTCTTGCTGCCCACGGTCGGCAGGCGCAGCACGCGAAGCAATGCCTCGTCCATGCTGATGCCAGCCAGGTCGGGCAGCAGGTCGACGCGCGGCTTCAGGCGCGTGGCGTCGCGATGCATGCGCGGCGGCTTGCCGAACAGCACGTCCATCGGCAGGTCGATCACCAGCGTATCGGTGCGCGGATCGTGCACCACCAGGCGACGCTCGGCCGTCGCATCGCCGACCACGGCGTACGGGCAACGCTCGCGCTTGCAGTAGGCCTCGAATTCGGCGAGATCTTCCGGCCCGATCGCGAGCACATAGCGCTCCTGCGATTCGTTGCTCCAGATCTGCATCGGCGACAGCGAAGGATCGTCGCAGGGGATGGTGGAGAGATCGATGCGACCACCCACGCCCGCGTCGTTGAGCAGCTCGGGAATGGCATTGGAAAGACCACCCGCGCCCACGTCGTGCACGCTGACGATGGGATTCTTCTCGCCACGCGCCCAGCAGCTGTCGATGACCTGCTGCGCGCGACGCTCCATCTCGGCGTTGTCGCGCTGCACGGAGGCGAAATCCAGTTCCTGGCTCGACGTGCCCGAGGCCACCGACGAGGCGGCACCGCCGCCCAGGCCGATCAGCATGGCCGGACCGCCCAGCACGATCACCTTGTTGCCCGGCTGCACGTCGCGCTTCTGCACGTGATCGGCGCGGATATTGGCGAGGCCGCCGGCAATCATGATCGGCTTATCGTAACCGCGACGCACGCCGGCTTCGCCGGTTTCGTGCTCGTAGGTGCGCAAGTAGCCGCCCAGCGCGGGACGGCCGAATTCGTTGTTGAACGCAGCGGCGCCCAGCGGGCCATCGCGCATGATCTCGAACGCTGTAGCCATGTGCGGCGGCAGCGGGCGATCCACTTCCCACGGACGCGGCAGGCCCGGAATGCGCAGGTCGGACACGGAGAAACCGGTCAGCCCCGCCTTGGGCTTGGCACCGCGGCCGGTGGCGCCTTCGTCGCGGATTTCGCCGCCGGCACCCGTCGCGGCCCCCGGCCACGGCGCGATGGCGGTCGGATGGTTATGCGTTTCCACCTTGATCGCGTAGTCGACGCGCTCGGCATGGGCGCGCCACACGCCGTCTTCGTCGGCGAAGAAGCGCTTGCCTTCGACACCTTCGATCACCGCCGCGTTGTCCTTGTAGGCGGACAGCGTGTGGGCGGGCGAATGCTGGTGGGTGTTCTTGATCATGCCGAACAGGCTCTTTTCCTGAGCCTCGCCGTCCAGCGTCCAACTGGCGTTGAACACCTTGTGGCGGCAATGCTCGGAATTGGCCTGGGCGAACATGAAGAGTTCGGCATCGGTGGGATCGCGACCCAGTTCGGCGTAGCGCGCGACCAGGTATTCGATCTCGTCGTCGGCCAGCGCCAGGCCCAGCTCCTGGTTGGCCTTGTCCAGCGCGCCCTTGGGGTCGCTGCCGAGCGCGATGTGCACCAGCGGCCCGGGCTTGCCGCCCAGGAACAGACCCTTGGCTTGGCTCAGGTCGGTCAGCACCGATTGCGTCATGGCGTCATGCAGGACCGTCACCACCGCGTCGTACTGCGCGCTGCCGATGGCCGGCAGGCTGGCGATCTGCCAGGCCACGCCACGCTCCACGCGGTGCACCTCGAAACCGGCGCCATGCAGGATGTCGGTGGCCTTGCTCGACCAGGGCGAAATCGTCCCCAGGCGCGGCACGACCCACAGCGAGGCGGCTTCCGGCGCGCCTTCCTTGGCCTCCAGCACTTCCAGCAGGCGGCGATGTTGCTCGCCCTCCGGGGTACGGTCGGCATCGATGAAATAGACAAACCACGACGCTTGCACGCGGGTGCCACGGTGAATGGCTTCCAGGCGTGCGTTCAGGCGTTCGAGGCGAAAAGGCGAGAGGGCGCTCTGCCCGTCGAGTGCGATCATGCGGGGAACGGGAGGTAGGCGGAAACGCCCATTGTACCCCATGGCGCAGCAAGACTGCCGCGACGCAGCATCGCGGCCGATCAGGGGGCGAAAGCCTGCCCGCCCCCTCCAGCATGACTCAAACCCATGAAACCAAAGCAAATCCAGGCCCGTTCAGACACCCAAACGGGCCTGCGTCAGCTGCAACTTAGCTACCGGCTTTCAGCGCCTGCAGCAGCTGGTCCGGCGTCATGTAGCCGCCCAGCATGGCGCCGTTGTCCCCGATGATGGCGGGCGTACCCGACACGCCGAGCTTCACGCCCAGCTCGAATTCGTCCTTCACCGGGTTGGGGCAATTGGTGGCCTTGGGCGCCTTGCCCTGCTTGGCGGCGGTGAACGCGGCCTTGCGGTCGCTGGCACACCAGACCGAGACCATCTCGTTATAGGTCGGCGTGGTCTTTCCAGACTCGTTGGTCACGCCTTCACGCGGCCAGGCGACATATTCCACGGCGATGCCGGCCTTGTTGAAATCGGCCATGTGCTCGTGCAACTGGCGGCAATAGGCGCAGTTGACGTCGGTGAACACGGTGACGCGATATTTCGGGTTCGCCGGCGAGAACACGATGCGATCGGCTGCCGGCACCTTGGCCAGCTCCGCCTTGCGGAAATCGGACCAGCCGTCGTCGGTGATGTTCTTCTTCTTGCCCAGGTCGATCAGGTCGCCATTGAGCATGTACTTGCCGTCGCTGGACACGTAGACCAGATGGCCCGAGGCGATGACCTGGTAGAAGCCCTGCATGGGTGCCGGGCGGATCGAGTCGATGCTCGCGTTGGGCACCAACCCAAGCACGGCCCGGCGGATCGCCGATTCCGGACCGGTAGTGACGGCAGCCGAGCCGTCGGGCGCCGCGCAGGCATTGAGCGTCAATCCGCCGACGCACAGCGCCAGCAACCATTTCTTGAACATTGCGAACCTCTTGAGACGTTCATTTCCCCAACGGGGAAACGGGGGAAAGCCATTCTGGCACAGGCACATGAACGCGTATGCGGTCCGTTTGGCAGGGCCACCAGGGATAGTCTGATTTTATGACGCCCGGGCTTAGCCGCGGGGGTGATGCTGGGCGTGCAGGCGCTTGAGCCCTTCCTTGGCCACCAGGGTGTAGATCTGGGTGGTGCTGAGCGCGCTATGGCCCAGCAGCATCTGCAGGGCGCGCAGGTCGGCGCCGTGGTTGAGCAGATGGGTGGCAAAGGAATGGCGCAACACGTGCGGCGAAATGCGCTTGGAGACGATGCCCACCTGCACCGCATAACGCTTCACCAGCGTCCAGAACATCTGCCGGGTCATGCCTTCGCCACGATTGCTGAGGAACAGCGCGGCGGGCTGGCGCTGGCGTCCCCGCGCCAGCAGCGGACGCGCCGTCGCCAGGTAGGCCTCGATACGCTCCACCGCCACTTCGCCGATCGGCACCAGGCGATCCTTGCCGCCCTTGCCGGTCACGCGCACCACGCCCTGCCGGAGGTTGAGCGAGGCCAGCGGCAACTGCACCAGTTCGGACACGCGCAGGCCCGAGGCATACATCAGCTCCAGCATCGCCCGGTCGCGCAGGCCGAGCGTGGTGGCGAGATCCGGCGCGTCCAGCAGGCCTTCGATCTCGCGTTCGGCCAACGCCTTGGGCAGGCTGCGCGGCATCTTCGGGCGTTCGATCAACAGCGTGGGATCGTCGAATCCCGGCTCGGTTCGCGCCACATGCGCGTAATAGCGACGGAACGCCGACTGCCGTCGCGCCAGCGAACGCACCGCCACCGGCTGGCTGCCGTGATACGCCGACAGGTGCTGCCTCTGCGCGCTGCGCAAACTCTGGCCTTGCGTGCCCAGCCAGCGCGCCAGTCCTTCGAGGTCGCGGCGATAGGCTTCGAGCGTGCGATCGGCCAGCCCATCTTCGGACCACACGCGTTCGATGAAGGCATCGATGCTGCGGCGGTCGGCTTCGGCGATACTGGGTTCTTCTTGCTGCATGGACGTGATGCTCGCCGCCCGCCTCGTCCCGTGCAAGCGTTCCTTTTCGCAGGCTGCCCGTTTCGATGACCACCGCTACCGATCTGTATTGCCCGTTGTGGCGTCGCCTCGCCGCCCTGCTCTACGACCTGCTCGCCGTGGTGGCGATCGTGATGGTGGTGGGCTACGTCTGTCAGCGCATCACCGGCGGCACGCTGATCAGCACCGACGGGCACGCGCACATCGCATGGTGGTATCAGCCGCTGCAGGCGCTGGTGGTGTCGGCTTATTTCCTCATCTCGTGGCTGCGCGGCGGACAGACGCTGGGCATGCGTCCGTGGCGCATTCGGCTACGCAATGAGCAAGGTCTTGCCATATCGCCCATGCAGGCGTTGGTGCGTCTGCTGGTCGCCGCCGCGCCGTTGTGCCTGCTCGTTCTGGCGCCTTGGCTGGGCAACCGGACGGCGCTGTGGGCGGTGGCTGTCGCATGGATCGCATGGTTCGGCGTAGCAACTTTCGATCCGCGCCGCCGTGCTCTGCACGATGTGATCGCCCGCACGGTTTTGTACCGGTGACCAAAGTTTCACACCGACGTGAAGTGGTTTCCGGCGACACTCGTGACATGCCCTCGCTTGCCTTGACACAGCGCAGCGCCACCGAACTGAAACGCATCAATCAGGCGTTCTACGATGCGTTGTGGTCAGGCGCACGATTGGTCGATCCCTCCCGCTTCAACACCTGGCCGATGGTGCGGGAACTGGCGATGGCGCTGCCTCGCCGGTTGGAAATCGCGCCGGGTCTGCGTCCACGCTTGCCGCTGGATGGCACCTATTTCGTCGACATCAGCCTGGCGGCATTGCATGAGCTGCGTTCGCATGGCGCCAGCGCCGCGCGCGCCAGCATCGGCGCCCTGCCCTGTGCCGACGAGAGTTTCGATCTGGTCTGTGCCCTGGACATCCTCGAGCACGTGGCGGACGACGACAAGGCATTGCGCGAGTTGTCGCGCGTTGCCGCGCCGGATGCGCGGATGCTGCTGTCGGTGCCGCTGCACGAATCGGCCTGGACGGCCTTCGACGAATTCGTCGGCCACTATCGCCGCTACGAGCCGGGCCAGATCCTGCGCAAGCTGGAGTCGCACGGCTGGAGCATCGAGCAAAGCGCCATCTACGGCATGCAGCCCACCTCCAAGACCGTGCTGGGCCTGGGCCAGTGGTACCTCACCCACCAGCGTGAACGCGCCCTGTGGTGGTACAACCGCGTGATCATGCCGCTGGGCCTGCGTCTGCAGAAGCCGCTCAAGTGGCAGCGCGGCATGCCGGCCTGCGAAGGCGTGGACGAGCTGCTGCTGCTTTGCCGCCGCGCCTAAGCGCCTGATTCATCAGGCCCGAGCTAATGCGGCGGCGCAGCACAGCCCCGCCAAACCGGGTAAGATGCCGTCTCTGACCCTTCCCGGCTCCACCCCGATGCTCTATCAGATTCACGAGTGGCAGCGCGCTTTCCTCGGCCCGCTCAGCCATTACGCCGAAGCCAGTGCCAAGCTGCTGAGCGACATCACCAGCCCGCTCTCCCATCTGCCCGGCGCCATGCGCATGGCCGCCGGCTACGAGCTGTTGCACCGACTGGGCAAGGAATACGAGAAGCCCGCGTTCAACCTGCCGCAGGTCACAGCGCACGGCCAGGAAATTGCCGTGATCGAACGCGTGGTGCTGGACAAGCCGTTCTGCCAGCTCAAGCGCTTCAAGCGTTTCAGCGACGATCCGGACACCATCGAGAAACTGAAGAACGACCCCACCGTGCTGCTCGTGGCGCCGCTTTCGGGCCACCACGCCACGCTGCTGCGCGACACCGTGAAAACGCTGCTGCAGGACCACAAGGTGTACATCACCGACTGGGTCGACGCGCGCATGGTGCCGGCCGAAGACGGTGCGTTCCATCTCGATGATTACGTCGCCTATATCGAGGAATTCATCCGACACATCGGTGCCGAGCGCGTGCACGTGATCTCGGTCTGCCAGCCGACCGTGCCGGTGCTGGCCGCCGTGTCGCTGATGGCCGCGCGCGGCGAGCCGACGCCACTCAGCATGACCATGATGGGCGGCCCGATCGAGCCGCGCAGCAACCCGACCGGCGTGAACAATCTCGCCACCACGCGCCCGCTCAGCTGGTTCCGCGGCAACCTGATCCACACCGTGCCGCCGAACTATCCCGGCAGCGGTCGCGAGGTCTATCCGGGCTTCCTGCAGCACGCCGGCTTCATCGCCATGAACCCGGGCCGCCACCTCAACTCGCACTGGGATTTCTACGAGAACCTGCTGCGCGGCGACCAGGACGATGCCGAATCGCACCGCAAGTTCTACGACGAATACAACGCCGTGCTCGACATGCCTGCCGAGTACTACCTCGACACCATCGCCACCGTGTTCCAGCAGTTCCTGCTGCCGCGCGGACTGTGGGACGTTTCCGGCGAACGCGTGACGCCTTCGGCGATCACCAAGACGGCGTTGTTCACGGTGGAAGGCGAGCTGGACGATATTGCAGGCCTGGGCCAGACCGAGGCCGCACATGATTTGTGCAGCGGGATTGCGGCGAATCGGCGCGAACATCGCATGGTCGAGGGCGCTGGCCACTATGGCATTTTCAGTGGGCGCCGGTGGCGGCAGACGGTGTATCCGCAGGTGCGGGAGTTTATTCGCCGGTTTGATGCGCGCTGATTTTTGGCTTGTTGTGCCGGTGTAGGCCGAAGTCCAGAGCCTTGGCTTTTTGATGTCGCGGAACCGCGACCTGGCCGCTTACGCAGCGGGCGTTTCGACTGCCTGTCGGCAGCCGAGTCACTTTTCTCTTGCTAGCCCTAGAGATCCCACCGGACTAGCTTCGCGTCGAAAGTAACCCAAAGAGAATGGCCTCTAAAGCTGGCAGCATCGTGTTGAATCCAAGCGCGAGCGCTCGAGGCGCGTCCCGCCGGATCTCCATGGGAGGGTACCCCAGGGGTACTTCCAAGCACTGCGCAACGCGCCCGAATCGCTGAGGACTTAAGGCGGAGCTCGCTGCGCATCGCCTTTGGTTTGTCTTTGCGGTGCACCGCACTTCTCCCTCTCCCCGTCGGGGTGAGGGCGGGTGCTCGCGGGAACCTGTGTGCTTTCTGTGGGAGCGCACCCTGTGCGCGACAGTCACGCTGGGATGTATCGCTCCGTAGGTTTGTCGCGCACAGGGTGCGCTCCCACCGTAGATCTGCAGCTCTTGGCTCTTGGCTCTTGGCTCTTGGCTCTTGGCTCTTGGCTCTTGGCTCTTGGCTCTTGGCTCTTGGCTCTTGGCTCTTGGCTCTTGGCTCTTGGCTCTTGGCTCTTGGCTCTTGGCTCTCAGGGGTCCCCGTATGACGCGGCGGGTGGGTGGAGGAAAGCCCGCAGGGTGGCCCGCATGGATGCGGGCCAGTTTTTCGCCAGGGCAGGATGCCCAGTCGAAAAACCCCGTAACCCACCCGCGCACCTGGAGGGCGAAGCCCGGAAGGCGCGTCATCCGGGGGGCCCTTCTCTTTGGTTACTTTCTCTTGGGCAAGCAAGAGAAAGTGACCCGGGCCGCGGCAGCGGCACGGAAGCCCGCGGCAGGCGAGCCAGATCGCCGTATCGCGACAACTAAACACCGAGGCTCTGGATGACCAGCCATTCGGCTGTTGAGAAGCGCCTCCGGCCTGCGCCGGGATGACGAGCTAGGGAGCGTTCCCGCGAGCACCCGCCCTCACCCCAATCCCCTCCCCGGAGGGAGAGGGAGCGTCGCCACGTCAGGAATCAGGCGAAAAACTGCCGGAACGCAGCAACCGTGCGCGCAACACCCTCGTCATCGATATCCAGATGCGTAACCAATCGCAGCGTCGGCAGATAACCGATGCTGATGCGGATACCCGCGCCGCGCAAATGGACGTCCAATTCGCGCAGGCGATCCGCCGGGACATCGATGAACACCATGTTGGTGTGCTGACCCAGCAGCTTCACGCCAGGAATGTCCCCCAGCCCCGCCGCCAAAGTCACTGCGCGAGCGTGATCGTCGGCGAGCCGCTCCACGTGGTGATCCAGCGCATACTGCGCGGCGGCCGCGAGCATGCCCGCCTGGCGCCAGCCGCCACCGGTCACCTTCTTCCAGCGGCGCGCCTTCTCGATCAGCGCAGCGGAACCCACCAGCACCGAGCCTACGGGCGCGCCCAGGCCCTTGGAAAGACACACCGACACACTGTCGAAGTGCTTGGCGATCTCGCGCGCCGGCACCCCACAGGCAACGGCAGCGTTGAACAGACGGGCGCCGTCCAGATGGAAACCCAGGCCGCGTTCGCTGGCGAAATGCCGTGCAGCCTGCAAATAGTCCAGCGGCAGTACCCGACCATGCCAGGTGTTTTCCAGCGCCAGCAGGCGCGTGCGCGCGAAGTGCGGATCGATCGGCTTGATCGCTGCAGCCAGCTTGTCCAGCGGCAGGCTGCCGTCCACGTCGTGTGCAATCGGCTGCGGCTGGATCGAGCCCAGCACGGCCGCGCCGCCGCCTTCGAATTTGTAGGTATGCGCATCCGCGCCCACGAGATACTCGTCGCCGCGCTCGCAGTGCGACATCAGCGCCACCAGGTTCGACTGCGTGCCGGTGGGCACGAACAGCGCCGCCTCGAAACCGAGATCAGCGGCCACGCGCTGTTGCAGTGCGTTGACCGTGGGATCTTCGCCGTAAACATCGTCGCCCACCTCGGCTGCGAGCATGGCGGCCCGCATGGCCGGCGTGGGACGGGTGACGGTATCGCTGCGCAGGTCGATGGCTTCCACGATGGACTTCCGTTGCGTTGAACAGACCGAAAGCTTGATTGTTCGCCGAAGCGGGAGCAAGAGCCTCGAACACGCACACATGACATCGGCTTGGGCTAGCCTTGTGGCGACGCTTCCACATGAGCTGGGGGCACCCGCCGCTTAGGGCCATGCCATGTCGTTCCTGGGTCTGTACTTGCGCGTCATCGGCTTGCTAGCGCCGGAAAAAAAGCTGGCCATCACCTTGGCGCTGGCGAATCTTGCGCTGGCCGGCGTATTTTTTCTCGAACCGGTGCTGTTCGGCCGCGTGGTGGATGCCCTGGGCGGCACGCACGCGGGCGATGCGCCGCGCCTGATCGCGCTATGGGCCGGCGTGGGTTTTGCCGGCGTGCTGGCCAACGTATGGGTGTCGCTGCATGCGGACCGGCTGGCGCATCGGCGACGCCTTGCCGCCATCGCGCTGTTCTTCGAGCACGCCGCGTCGATGCCGATGTCGTTTCACGGCGAATATCACACGGGCCGGCTGTCGCGCATCATGAACGTGGGCGTGAGCAACCTGTTCAACCTGTGGCTGAGTTTTTTCCGCGAACACCTGGCCACCTTGCTGTCGATCTTCGTGATGGTGCCGGTGGCGCTGTGGATCAACTGGAAGCTGGCGCTGCTGATGATTGCCTTGCTGCTGTGCTTTTCCATCTTCAACGCCGTGGCCGTGCAGCGCACGCACAAGGCGCAAGGTGAAGTGGAAGAGCTGCACCATGAGATCGCCACGCGCGCCGGCGATGTGTTCGGCAACGTCACGGTGGTGCAGAGCTTTACCCGGCTGGCCGCCGAATCGCGCGCCCTGCACGAGCTGATGACGCGCACGCTCAATGCGCAGTATCCGGTGTTGCGCGGCTGGGCGATCCTGTCGGTGCTCAACCGCGCCGCCAGCACGCTGACTATCGTGGCGATCTTCGCGGTGGGTGCGGCACTGCACTCGCGCGGCGAGATCAGCGTGGGCGGCATCGTCAGCTTCGTGGGCTTTTCGATGCTGCTGATCGGACGACTGGAACAGTTCGCCACCTTCCTCTCGAACCTGTTCTTCCAGTCGCAGTCGTTGCGCGATTTCTTCACCGTGCTGGACCGCAAGTCGGAGATCGCGGATCGCCCCGGCGCCATCGCGGTGCCGCGCGTCCGCGGCGAAGTGGCCTTCGAGCAGGTGAGCTTTGGCTACGATCCCGTGCAGCCCGCATTGCACGGCCTGAATTTCCGCGCGCCGCCGGGCAGCACGATTGCGCTGGTTGGACCGACCGGCGCCGGCAAGAGCACGGCACTGAGCCTGCTGTATCGCGCCTACGATCCCAGCGAAGGACGCGTCACGGTCGACGGCCTCGACGTTCGCGACATCACGCTGGAATCGCTGCGGCAGAACATCGGCGTGGTGTTCCAGGACGCGGGCATGTTCTACCGCTCGATCCTGGACAATCTGCGCGTGGGCAATCCCGACGCGGACCCGATGCAGATCGAGGCGGCCGTGGCCTCCGCTGAAGCGGCGGCGTTCATCGCGCGCAAGCCGGAAGGCCTGGAAACACTGGTGGCCGAGCGCGGACGCTCATTGTCGGGCGGCGAGCGGCAGCGTCTGGCGATTGCCCGCGCGATGTTGAAGGACGCGCCGATCCTGATCCTCGACGAAGCCACCAGCGCGCTCGACAATGCCACCGAAGCACGCATCCAGCGCGCGCTGGACCGGCTCACCGTGGGCCGCACCACTTTCGTGATCGCCCATCGCCTGTCCACGGTGCGCAACGCCGACCTGATCCTGGTGCTGGACCAGGGGCAGCTGGTGGAACAGGGCCGTTATGCGGAACTGATTGCCCAGGGCGGGTTGTTTGCCCGCCTCGCCCAGGAAGGACAGTTCGCGCCGGATGCTCCCGCCGACGAATGACGGCCGGTTCGCCGCCGCATCAAGCGGCGGCACTTACCCGTGTTTGCGGAAGTACACCCACGCAATCACCGCGAGGATCACCGCAGGCAGCAGGTTCGCCACCAGCGGCGGCACGCCGTAGACGGTGCCGAAGTTCACCATCGCCTTCTGCAGGAAGTACCAGCCGATGGCCAGCAGCATGCCGATGAACATGCGCTTGCCCAGGCCGCCCGAGCGCAAGGTGCCGAACGAGAACGGCATCGCCAGCAACACCAGCACCAGCACATTGAGCGGATACAGCGCACGGGTCCAGAACGCCGAGGCATACACGCCGGGGTTCTGCCCGTTCTGCTCCAGGTAGGCGATGTTGCGGCGCAGGTCGCGCATCGGCAGGTACTGCGGCTGGATCACCGACTGCTCCAGCACCTGCGGGTTGAGCTTGGAATCCCAGGTCTGGCGGTCTGCCGTGGTGGCATGCGTGCCGGCATCGTCGATGGTGGTGCTGCGCACCTTGCTCATCACCCACTGGTGGCCGTCGTGCTCGGCGGTCTGCGCCCAGTCGAAACGCTTCACCTGGCCATCGGGCGTGAGGGTGAACACGCGCACGTCATGCAGCTGCACGCTGCTGTGCGTGGCCGTGTGTTTGGCCATCCAACCCTTGGCATTGATCACGCGATCGCCATCGCGCGCCCACAGGCCGGACTCGCCGCCCAGGCCCACGTTGTTGGATTTCAGGCGCAGCTGCATGGCCTGCGCCTGCTGGTCGCCCCAGGGCGCCGCGGTCTCGCCCAGGATCACCACGCCGACCACCAGGATCGCCACCACGCCCACCGCGGACGCGGCAATGCGCAGCTTGGACAGGCCGCAGGCACGCAGCGCGGTGAGTTCGTTGGTGGCGGCAAGGCCACCCAGGCCGAGCAGGCCGCCGATCAGCGCCGCGTTGCCGAACATTTCGTACAGGCGGCGCGGGAAGGTGACCAGCACGTACACCACGGCGTTGGTCACCGTGTAGCCGTTCTTGCCCACGTTGCCGAGCTGGCGCAGGAACTGGAACACCGCATCGAGGCCGGTGATCACCAGCCATACGGTGAGCATGGCGCCCAGTACGGTGGTGCCGACCAGCCAGTCGACGCGGCGAATGCGCAATGCAGCCATCAGGCACCTGCCTTGCGCGGTTTACGCGGCGAATACTGGTTCTGGAACATGCGCGCCGCGATGGCAAACACCAGGATGGTCACCATCCACATCGGGAACGAGTGGTGCCAGTGGCCCTTGATGATCTGTCCGCGACAGATCGCCAGCAGCAGGTAGTAGAAGTAGAACGTGAGGATGGCCAGGAACATGCGGCCAAAGCGCGGCTCGCGCGGACTCTGGCGCGACAGCGGCAAGGCCAGCGCCAACAGCACCAGGGTCATGGCCGGGGCGATGGTGCGCCAGGCGAATTCGGCGCGCGTATCGGGGTTGTCGGTGCGCAGCAGCTGCGGCAGCGTCATCGAGTGGGCGGGATCTTCGGCGTCGTCATCGGACTGGATGCTGTCCAGCGAGGCGTCGTTGCGCTCGTATTTCATCTTGCGCCAGTTGTCCGCGCCCAGCGGGATGTCGTACTGGAAGCCGTTCCACAGCGCCAGGAAGCGGCCGCTGCCGTCGGTCTCCTGATACAGCTGGCCGTGCTTGCCGGTGACCAGCTTGATGTGCGGCACGTTGTCGTGGCCCATGCGCTCGGTGGCGATGAAGGTATTGCCCAGCGTGCTGCCGTCGCGGCTCAGCTCGTCGACGAAGATGATGCCGCCCTTGCCCGGCAACGGAGTGAAGCGTCCGGCGTCGAGGCCGGCGGCGATCACCGAGCGGTTGGCGGCGGCCACCAGCTGGTCGGAAGTGCGCGCGGCCCAGGGACCCAGCCACAACGCCACGATGCCGACCAGGATGGCCAGGATCACGGCCAGGATGGAGACCGGGCGAAGCAGGCCGTCCGGCCCCATGCCGGAGGACGCGAGCACGTGCATCTCGCTCTCGCGGTACATGCGACCCAGGCCGTTGAGGATGCCCAGGAAGGCCGCCAGCGGCAGCAGCGTGGACAAACCGTCGAGCATGTTCAGGCCCAGCACCTGGAACATCACGCTGGCCGGGAAGCTGCCGTTCGCCACCTGCTGCAAGACGTGCGCAAACGAGGTGCCGGCCATGACGGCCAGCAGCACGATGGCGGTCGCGGCAACGGTCTGTGCCAGCTCACGCAGGAAATAACGATCAAGAATGCTCAGAAGCTGGCCTCAGGCATGCATGGACCCGCGCGGCCTGCACGGGAGGAGAAACGGCTGTGAAGTGTACGGGCTGGAGGGACAGTTTCTCGACATGCGATAAGATGGAAGGCTTGGCGCCGCCCCGCTTTGGGCGTGGCAAACCCCAAGTCTAGCCTGTCCGGACCTTTCCGGACCTTTCTGCAGGACATTTCCATGACTCTCCAGTTCAGCCTTGGCTCCGCCGCTCCCGAATCCGTCGAGACCCCCTGCGTGGTGGTCGGCGTCTATGAGAACGGTGTGCTCACCAGTGCGGCCGCCCGTGTGGATACCGCCGCGAACGGCGCCATCAAGCGCCAGGTGGAGAGCGGGGACATCAACGGCAAGGCCGGCACCACGGCCGTGCTGTTCGCGCCGGAGGGCGTCGCAGCCAAACGCGTGCTGGTGGTGGGTCTGGGAACGCAGAAGTCGTTCGACGGTGCACGCTATCAGAAGATAAACATCGAAGCCGCGCGTGCACTGGGCCGTCTGCCGGTGGACAGCGCCGTGTCCTACCTCACCGAGGTGGACGTGCCGGGCCACGACGCCAACTGGCGCGTGCGCACCGCCGCGCTCGCTGCCGACTATGCCGCCTACCGCTACACCGCCACCTTCAAGCCGCGCGAGAAGTCCGCGCAACCCGAACTGACGGCGCTTGCCTTCGCCGGCAGCGACGACGCCAGCACCGGCCTCGCCCAGGCCGCGGCCATGGCCGAAGGCGTGCGCTTCGCCCGTGAGCTGGCCAACCTGCCGCCGAACATCTGCAATCCCGCTTATATCGCCGCACAGGCCGAACAGTTCGCCGCCCAGCACGACAAGGTGAGCTGCAGCGTGCTCGACCACGAGAAGATGGGCGAACTCGGCTTCGGCTCGCTCCTGGCCGTGGGCCGCGGCTCGTCGAACAAGCCCAAGCTGGTCATCCTCGAATACAAGGGCGGCAACGAAGGCGACAAGCCGTACGCTTTCGTCGGCAAGGGCATCACCTTCGACACCGGCGGCATCAGCCTGAAGCCCGGCCCGGGCATGGAGGAAATGAAGTTCGACATGGGCGGCGCTGCCGGCGTGCTCGGCGGCTTCGTGGCCACCGTGAAGCTCGGCCTGCCGGTGAACCTGGTGTGCGTGGTGCCGGCGGTGGAAAACATGCCCGACGGCGACAGCTACCGCCCCAGCGACGTGCTCACCAGCCTCTCCGGTTTGACCATCGAAGTGCTCAACACCGACGCCGAAGGTCGCCTGATCCTGTGCGACGCGCTCACCTACACCGCGCAGACCTTCCAGCCGAAGGTGCTGATCGACGCCGCCACGCTGACCGGCGCCTGCGTCATCGCGCTGGGCAAGCACGCCAGCGGCTTGATGAGCAAGCACGACGATCTCGCCGCCGAGCTGCTCGCCGCCGGTGAACACACGCTCGATCGCGCCTGGCGCCTGCCGCTGTGGGACGACTACCAGGTGCAGCTGGAATCGGGCTTTGCGGACGTGGCCAACATCGGCGGCAAGAACGCCGGCGCCATCACGGCCGGCTGCTTCCTGGCGCGCTTCACCGAAGGCCAGCGCTGGGCGCACCTGGACATCGCCGGCACCGCGTGGGACGAGGGCCGCAAGGGCCTCGGCACCGGCCGTCCGGTGTCGCTGCTGGTGCAGTGGCTGATCGACCGCGCTGCCGCGTAACCATCACCCTCGCCGTCATTCCGGCGCGCCCCATAAAAAGGGGCGAGGCCGGAACGACGAAATAAAAAAAGGCCTCGCCATGCCTCGCGCCGACTTCTATCTCATCGACAAGCCGCGGTTCCGCGAGCAACCGCTGTTGCTGGTATGCGAACTGGCCAAGCGTGCGTATGCCGCGCAGCAGCCGACGCTGGTGCTTGCGCGCGATTTTGCGCAGGCGGAAGCGATCGAGGCGTTGTTGTGGGAGTTCGACGAAGACGGCTTCATCACGCACCAGCTGGCTGGCGATGACGACGATCACATCAATGCGGTGTTGATCGTGCCGCCCGGCGTGGAGACGCCTGATCGCCCGATGGTGATCAACCTGCGCGAGGAGTGCGCTTCCGGTCACTACGACCGCGTGCTGGAAGTGGTGGCGGCCGATCCTGCGGAGCGTGAAGGCTCGCGGACGCGTTGGACGGAGTACAAGCGTCGCGGCTTCGATGTGACCAAGCACGATATGTGAGCGTTCCACCTCACTTCTCCCTCTCCCCTCCGGGGAGAGGGCTGGGGTGAGGGGCGGGTGCTCGCGGGAACGTATACGCTTTTCTGTGGGAGCGCACTTGTGCGCGACAGCCAACGGAGCGGTACATCCAGGCGTGGCTGTCGCGCACAAGTGCGCTCCCACAAAAGAACGAGCAACAGCTCAGCCGCCCACAGACATCTGCGACGCAGCCAGCTGCGCGTTGATCACATCCTCCAGCTGCTCGCCGGAGAGCGGCTTGCGCAGGAAGCCATCCATGCCCGCCTCGCGCGCACGTGCTTCCTCGTCGCCACCCGAACGCGCGGTGATCGCGATGATGGGGACGCGCTGACCGGCTTCCTCGCGCTGGCGGATCAGGCGGGCGATCTGGAAGCCGTCGATGCCGGGCAGGTCCAGATCCAGCAGGATCACATCGCACGCCTGCTGTGCCAGCTCCGCGAGCGCCGCCAGGCCATTGCCGACGTAGCGCACTTCGTGGCCCGCGCGCTCGAGCAGACCCGATATCACGGCAGCGACGATGGCATCGTCCTCCACCAGCAGAATCCGCAGCGGATGCGCCTCGATGTCATGGCCGCGCTGCGCTGCCGCGGCGACGGGTTCCTGGGTCACCGGCAACGGCAGGCGTACGTGAAACGTGCTGCCAAAGGCCAGCTTCGATTCCAGCTCGACGCTGCCGCCCATCATCGCGACCAGTTCGCGACAGATGGCAAGACCCAGACCGCTTCCCGCGCTCCGCTGCGGACCGGTGACCTGCTCGAAGCGCTGGAACAACCGCGCCTGGCTCGCTTCGGGAATGCCGGGACCGGTATCGATCACGCTGAAGCGCAAGCCGTCGTCGGTGCGGCGCACGCGCAGGATCACGCCACCCCGCTCGGTGAACTTCAACGCATTGTTGGCCAGGTTGAGCAACACCTGCTTGATGCGCAGCGCATCGCCGACCATGCGTGCGGGCAGATCGGCCGGCAGGTCCAGGTCGAAGCGCAAGCCCTTCGCGCGCGCCTGCCCCAGTTCCAGTTTCGCCACGTCCTCGATCAGCGTGCGCGGGTCGAACGGCGCGTTGTCCAGTTCCAGCTTGCCCGCTTCGATGCGCGCCAGATCCAGCGCATCGTTGACCAGCTTGAGCAGCATGCCGCCGGAGCGCTGCATGGCCTCGGCGTAGTCGCGCTGGGCGCGGCTGAGCGGCGTGCTGAGCAGGAGTTCGGCCATGCCCATCACGCCGGTCATCGGCGTGCGGATCTCGTGGCTAAGCGTGGCCAGGAATTGCGTCTTGGCTGCGCTGGCCTGCTCGGCCAGGCGACTGCGCTGTTCCGCCAGCTGGATCTGATGCCGCTCGGCAAGCCTGCGGCGCCATGCCTGCAAGGCCAGCCAGGCGAACAACGCCGCCAGCAGGACGTAGGCACACCACGCCCACCAGCGTGCCCACGGCGGTGCCTGCACGTGGATCTGCAGCGGCTGCGGCAACTGCGTCCAGACGCCGTCCGCGCCGGCGGCCATCACCTCCAGCGTGTAGTCGCCGCGCGGCAAGCCGGTGAGATCGCGCTCGCCATGACCACCCGTATCCACCCAGCCGTTGTCGAGTCCGGCCAGGCGGAACCGATAGCGGTTCGCGGCAGGATCGACATAGGAGAACACCCGCGTATCCACCGTCAGGCCCGAATCGCGCCAGCCGATGGAGAGGTGTCCGCCGGCAGGCACGGGCAGCTCGTGCAGCGCGCCCTCGCGCCGCACGCTAATGCGGGTGAGCGCGAGGCGCGGCGGCTCAGTGGAACGCAACAGTCGATTCGGATTGAAGCCCATCACGCCGCCCAGGGTGGGCGAGTAGATCATGCCGTCGTCCATGCGGCTGAAGCCGCGCAGGAATTCGCCATTGCTCAAACCATCCTGCAGGCCCAGCTGGCGGAACGCACCGGTGGCGACGTCGAAGCGCCACAAACCGTCGCGACCGAAGATCCACAGGCGTTGATGTTGGTCGACGGCCAGATCGACCACGTTGATGGATGGCCAACCCCGTGTGGCGTCGATCTTGCGATCGAGTGCCAGGCCGTCGCCGTCGTAGTGGTAATGCTCCAGGCCGTCGGGACGCGCCATCCACAGGCCGTCGTCGGTGAAGTCGAACGCGTCGACGGCCTGGCGATTGTCGACGCCGGGCACGGGCTCGAAATGATCGTGCGTGCGATCGAGCCGCAACATGCCGCCGTCGCTGGCGTACCAGAACGTGCCGTTCTTGAGCGTGAGCTGGCTGCCCCAGCGCGCCCTCTCCTGCGCGGGCTGCACGGATACCGGCGTGACGGCGAGCGTGTCCTGGTCCACCCGGAACAAGCCCTCGCCGAAGCTGCGCGCATAGAGCTTGCCGTCGGGACCCACTTCGATCTCGAGCGGATGCTTCAGCCCATGCGGATAGCCGTCCACCGCATCCAGCTTGCCGTCGGCGTAGCGGAACAGCCCGCCCTGCACGGTGACCCATAGGCGTGATTGCGCATCTTCGGTCAGGCCCAGCACGTCGCCGCGCAGGCCCGAAATCATGTGTTCCACTTTGCCGGTGGCCGGCCATAGCCGGTCGACCCGTCCGCCGCGTTCGCCCACCCAGATGCTGCCGTTGCGGCTGCGCGCCACGGCGTACGCTACCGAGTCGCGCAAGCTGTTGTCGTCGTCGGGAATATGCGTGAAGCGGCTGACGCTGTCCCAGCCCGGCGCCAGGTAACCCACGCCGCCATCCAGCAGCGCGATCCACAAACCGCCTTCGCTGTCCGGGCGGATATGCCACACCCAGGTGCCCGGCAGATTGCCGTACAGCACCGGCTGGTTGGTCACCGCCTCGATGCGGGCGCCATGGGTTTCCTGGAGGAAGAGTCCCTGCTGCGTACCCACCCACAAACGGCCTGCGCGATCGCGCACGCTGCTCAGGATATTGGTATCGGGCAACTCGTTGCGACCGAGTTGGCGCGCCACGTCGTCGCTGCCGACCACAAAGAGGCCATGCGAGGACGCCACGCGGATCTCGTCGCCGTCGCCTTCGATACGCCATGCATCGAGCGATTTTCCTTGCGATTCGACGATTGGGTGAAATTCGCCCGCGGCGTCGCGGCGGAACACGCCGTTGTCGCTGCCCACCCACAACTGGCCGCGCGCGTCCACGTAGAGCGAACCCACCGTACCCAGCGCCTCGGGCGTGTTGCCCATCACCCGCACATGGTCGAAGCCGCGTCCATCGCTGCGCATGCGGTCCAGGCCCAGCGCCGTGCCGACCCAGATCGCGCCGTCGCCGGTTTGTGCAATCGACCAGGCCTTGTCGCTGACCATGCTGGCCGGATCGTTGGGGTCGTGTCCCCAATGGCGGAAGCTGCCCGAGCGATCGTCGTAACGGTTGAGCCCGGCCTCCAGTCCCGCCGCCCACAGGCGGCCGGCGCGATCGAACATCAGCGCCGAAATGCCATTGTTGAACAAGGATTGGGGATCGCCTGCCACGTGGCGGAAGACCTTGAAGTTCACCCCGTCGTAGCGCGCGATGCCGCTCTTGGTGCCGAACCACATCGAGCCATCCGGCGCCTGCACCACGGTGTAGACGCTGCTGCTCGGCAAGCCCTCGGCCGTGCCGAAGCGGCGGAATTGCGGCGTGGCTAGGGCGGCGTTGTCGGCAGCCGGCAGCGTTGCCGCCGCGGTCGTCTGCAGCGCGGGCACGGGCGCTGCCACCGGCGCGGACGCGCCCATGATCAGGACAACGCTGAGCAGCAAGGACGGCAACATGCACTTCCCCCAGAATCTTCCGATATTGCCAGACCCTCCGTGCAGGAACGAGCATGGCTTTCGGTCGATGTCGGGTGACCGGCCGATGACGTTAGCGGTGGGGAAACAATCCGTTTCGGACAGGCGGCTGGCGCCCTGCCGACGGATCGTCCAGACTTCCGGCCATGCCTAGGTCACGCCGCCCCAGCCGCCTCCTGTTCGCCCTTTTATGCGCCCTGGCGCCGCTGGCCTCAGCGCTGGCCGCGCCAGCCACATATCACTACGACACCACGCACAGCCAGATCCTCTTCAGCATCGACCACAACGGATTCTCGCGTCCGTTCGGACGGTTCCATATAGCGAAAGGCTGGTTGCGTTTCGATCCGGATGACTGGGCGCAGTCCGCCACCGAGCTGGACATCGACCTGGCCAGCCTGGACATGGGCGATGCGGAGTGGAACGCCGCCGTGCTCAAGCCTGCCTATCTCGACGCCGAGAAATCCCGCTACGCGCATTTCGTCAGCACCTCGGTGGAACGCAAGGACGACACGCATGGTGTCCTGCATGGCAACCTTACGCTGCGCGGGGTGACACATACGGTGGATGTTCCGTTCACCTTCAACCGGCACGGCACCACCATCTACGGCATGCACACCGTGGTGGGTTTCTCGGGTACCGCGATGCTCAATCGCGAGGATTACGGCATCACCGCCACGCCCAACTCCATCGGCCACGGTGTGAGCGTGTGGCTGGAACTGGAAGCCATCGAGCAGGACGCAGCCCCTGGCAACAAGGAATCACCATGAGTTTTCGCAATACCGAGCACCGCTGGGGTTCGGTCGCCAAGTTCTTTCACTGGACCATTGCGTTATTGATCATCGGCAACGGCATCTTCGGCCTGTGCATGGACCTGGCCCATGGCCCGATGCAGAAGATCAACTGGCTGGCGCTGCACAAGTCGATCGGCCTCACCGTGCTGGCGCTGTTCCTGTTGCGCGTGCTGTGGCGTCTTGCAAACCGCCCGCCCAAGGACGAACCCACGCCGCGCTGGCAGCATTATCTTGCGCACGGCGTGCATACCACGCTGTACGCGCTGGTCGCGCTGCTGCCGCTGAGCGGCTGGTGGTTCAACTCCATCGTCGGCAAGCCGCTGCAGTACTTCAAGCAGTTCAACCTGCCCGCGCTCACCGAGGCCAATCCGGACGCGGGACATTTCTGGCACGGCGTGCACGAATACCTGTTCTGGTTCCTGGTGCTGTTGCTGGTGCTGCACATCGCCGGTGCGATCAAGCATCACCTGGTCGATCGCGACAACACGTTGCGACGCATGCTCCCCTTCGCCCGCGTGCGCCCGAATTCTCAAGGAGAACGTCGATGAACCGCTTAGCCCGCAAACTCGCCGCACCGTTGTTGCTTGCCCTCGCCCTGCCCGGCTTCGCCAGCGCGGCCGATTACGCCGTGCAGCCTGCCGGCAGCACACTCGGTTTCAGCGGCAGCTTCCAGGGCCAGTCGTTCAATGGCTCGTTCGGCCAGTGGACGGCGGCCATCAGCTACGACGCGGCCAAGCTGGCCACGTCCAAGTTCGATGTCGAGGTCGACCTCGCCAGCGTCAAGACCGGCGACAAGGATCGCGACGGCGCACTGCCCGGCTCCGATTTCTTCAACATCGCCAAGTTCCCCAAGGCTCATTTCGTCACCACCGGCTTCCGCCAGAACGGCGCCCAAGTCGTTGCCGACGGCAACCTCACCCTGCGTGGCGTGACCAAGCCGGCGAGCCTCAACGTGACGTTCAAGCCGCAGGGCACGGGCGCCACCCTGGATGTCGCCGGCACCGTGAAGCGCCTCGATTTCGGCGTAGGCGGCGGCGATTACGCCGATACGTCGGTGATCGCCAACGAGGTGAAGATCAACGCGCACCTGGTGTTGACCGCCAAGTAATTGCGCTATCTATCCCTGTAGGAGCGCACCCTGTGCGCGACCGCAGCCTCGCAGACCGACGGAAGGTGTGAGGCCGCGGTCGCGCACAGGGTGCGCTCCTACAAAGGTGGTCCGACGAAGGCCCGCACCGCCGCCGCATCGAACGGCCAGTCCATCTCGCGGCCATCCTCGCTGTCCCGCAGCACCGGCACGCGGGTGCCGTAGCGCTCTTCGAGCGCTTCGTCGTCGTCCACCCACAGGCTATCGAAATCGGGCGCGCGCGCCTCGGCCATCACGGCCAGCGCCTGGTCGCACAGGTGGCAATAGTCCCGCTGGTAGAGCACGTATCGCATCGGCATAGGGGCTGGACGATACCGTGCCCGGCGACGCGGGGCGAGAGGCTCCCCGGGGCGGCCCGCCGCCGTCGCTGCGCCGCGACAAACGCAATTCCTGCCACCCGCGTAGAATGTACGGTTATCCCCGCCCACTTCGCGTGTCTCTAATGGCTGTCAGCGTTTTCGACCTGTTCAAGATCGGCATTGGTCCGTCTTCCTCGCATACCGTCGGCCCGATGCGCGCCGCGGCGCGGTTCGCCGAACGCTGGCTGGAAGAAAAAGGCGTGCTGGACCGCGTCGTGCGCATCCGTGCGGAGCTCTATGGCTCGCTGGCGATGACCGGTCGCGGCCACGGCACCGACAAGGCGGTGCTGCTGGGTTTTGAAGGCGCACATCCGGATACGGTCGATCCCGACCACATTCCCGAGACGCTGCAGCGCATCCGCACCACGCATCGCCTGCGCGTGCTGGGCAAGCACGAGATCGAGTTCGAGGAAAAGCGCGACCTGGTGTTCAACAAGCGCCAGAAGCTGCCGTTCCACACCAACGGCATGCGCTTCTCCGCGTACGACGCCGAGGGCCACGAACTGGCCACGCGCGACTACTACTCCGTGGGCGGCGGCTTCGTGGTCAATCACGACGAGGCGGCCGAAGACCGCATCGTTGCCGACACCACCGAACAGCCGTATCCGTTCTCCTCGGGCGATGAGCTGCTGGCGCTGTGCGAGAAGAACCATCTCACCATCGCGCAACTGATGCTGGAAAACGAAAAGGTGTGGCGCAGCGAGGCGGAAACGCGCGCCGGCTTGCTCACCATCTGGAAGGCCATGCAGGATTGCGTCAACCGCGGCCTGCGTTCGCCGGGCGTGCTGCCGGGCGGGCTGAAAGTGGCGCGTCGTGCGCCGCAGATGGCCGACGACCTGCGTTCGCAGCCGGAAGCCGCGCTGAAGGATCCGCTGACCATCCTCGACTGGGTGAACCTCTACGCGCTCGCCGTGAACGAGGAGAACGCCGCGGGCGGCCGCGTGGTCACCGCGCCGACCAATGGCGCGGCCGGCATCGTGCCGGCGGTGCTGCACTACTACCACCGCTTCTGCCCGAAGTCGGACGAGAACGGCATCGTCGACTTCATGCTCACGGCGGGCGCCATCGGCATCCTCTACAAGGAAAACGCCTCGATTTCCGGCGCGGAAGTGGGCTGCCAGGGCGAAGTGGGCGTGGCCTGCTCGATGGCTGCCGGCGGCCTGACCGCCGCGCTCGGCGGCAATGTGCTGCAAGTGGAGAACGCCGCCGAGATCGGCATGGAACACAACCTCGGCCTCACCTGCGATCCGATCGGCGGCCTCGTGCAGATTCCCTGCATCGAGCGCAACGCGATGGCCTCGGTGAAGGCGATCAACGCCAGCCGGATGTCGCTCAAGAGCGACGGCAAGCATCGCGTGTCGCTGGACAAGGTGATCGCCACCATGCGCGACACCGGCCGCGACATGAAGGACAAGTACAAGGAAACCTCGCGCGGCGGCCTGGCGGTGAACGTCATCGAGTGTTGACGGCAGCCACGGCGATGCTGCCGTGAACTAACGACAGCCTTGTAGGAGCGCACCCTGTGCGCGACCCAACGGAGCGGCACACCCAAGCGTCCTGGTCGCGCGCATGTATGACTGAAGTATCGCGACGGCCTCGCTCCGTAGCTGTCGCGCACAGGGTGCGCTCCCACACGAACCATGCAGGGTTTCAGCGGCTCATGTGTCAGAAGGGCTGTTGCCCGCTGCTGCATCCACCCTCGCCTTCAACTGCGCCAATTGCGCGGGCGAAAGTTTTGCTGATGCCTTGGCCAGATAGTCGCCGGCCGACTTGAGCTGTTGCTGGCTGTCCATGCGCTGCGCCAGCGAGATCTCGTACCAGCCTTCGGACGGGTTCTCCGCGATACCGGTGCCCAGCACGTAGGCCACGCCCATCGCGTAGTGGCCCAGCATCTCGTTGCTCGCGATCGCCTTGCGTGCCAGCGTCACGCCGCGTGCGCCATCCACGGTCACGCCCTGTTTGCCGGTGATGAGGAAGTACGCGAGCGTGCCTGCGGCTTTGGCGCTGCCGCCATCGACCGCGGCCTGCAGCCAGCGCAGGCCGGCAGCCGTGTCCTGGCGACCGAACAGGCCGCTCACGTAGAACTGGCCCAATGACAGCTGGGCATCGGGATCGCCTTTCTGTGCCGCCGCCGTGAGCAGTTTCTCGGCCAGCGGGACATCCTTGGGCAAGCCCATCTCGCCCGACAGGCGCGCCATCGCCAGCACTTCCATGGCCTTGGCCGAACCCTTGTCGGAGGCTTTCTGTGCCCATTGCAGCGCTTCCTGCGTGCTGCCGGTAGCCAGCAGCGCCACCGCCAGCACGGCCATGTGATCGGCGTTCTGATCGATGCCGACGCTCTTGCGCATCCAGTCGATGCCCGCGGGGACGTCGCGCGCCACACCCACCCCGGCCATGGTGGCCGAACCCAGCATCCACGCACCTTCCGCGCTGCCCGCCATGGCGGCCTTGCGGTACCACTCGGTGCCCGCCGCCTTGTCGGCGGCCACCCCGTCATCCTGCAGGGAGCGCCCCAACGCCACTTGCGCCTGCGTGTCGCCCGCCTGGGCGCGCTTGGTCAACGCCTCACGGGTCGCATCGCCCGATGCCGCACTCGCGGCCATCGAAAACGCCGCCATCAGCACCAGCCACGTCGCACGGATCATGCTGCGCCACCCATTGTGGGAAGTCTCGATACTAGCGGTCCGCCCCGCCCACGCCAATTTGCCAGACGCCAGAGCGAGCCGGATCGCCCGGCACACTGTTTCAACCGTCGATTCAATGACCTGGCTGTTGCGCTGCGCCACGGCCTGCGCGCCCGGGCGGGCTGACAGTTCCCTGACCGGTCTGTCATTATCCGCCCCTTGTGTCGCCCCCAGGGGCGGCCGCCATGGTGTCGCCCGGGAGGCGGCCCGCCGATTCACTGACCTGGGGACCTGCATGTCTCAATCCTCCATTCGCCGCGACGTCGGCCCGTTCGCCCTGATGCTCACCGGCCTGGGCTCGATCATCGGCTCCGGCTGGCTGTTTGGCGCATGGCGCGCGGCGGGCCTCGCCGGTCCAGGCGCCGTCTGGGCCTGGGTGCTCGGCGCCGCCATCATCATGACCATCGCGCTGACCTATGCCGAACTGGGCGCCATGTTTCCCGAGTCCGGCGGCATGGTGCGCTACAGCCACTATTCGCACGGTTCGCTGGTGGGCTTCATCGGCGCATGGGCCAACTGGATCGCAATCGTCTCGGTGATTCCGGTGGAAGCGGAAGCTTCGGTGCAGTACATGGCCTCGTGGCCGTGGAAGTGGGCACAGGATCTCTATGTGCACATGCCCGACGGCCATGGCGAGCTGACCTTGCCCGGCCTGTACATCGCTGCCGTGCTGGTGTTGATCTACTTCCTGGTCAACTTCTGGAGCGTGAAGCTGTTCGCGCGCTCCAACACGCTGATCACCGTGTTCAAGCTGGTGGTGCCGGCCGCCACCGGCCTGGCCCTGATCGCCAGCGGTTTCCACAGCGAGAACTTCTCGGTCGGCGTGCATGGCGATGCGCATGCCATCGACTTTGCAGCAGTGCTCACCGCGGTGGCCACGGCGGGCATCGTCTTCAGCTTCAACGGTTTCCAGAGTCCGGTGAATCTGGCGGGCGAAGCGCGCAATCCCGGCAAGAGCATTCCGTTCGCGGTGATCGGCTCGATCCTGCTGGCGACCGTGGTCTACATCATCCTGCAGGTGGCCTACCTGGGTTCGGTGCCGCCGGACATGCTGGCCAAGGCCGGCTGGCACGGCATCGATTTCCGCTCGCCGTTCGCCGAGCTGGCCATCATCGTCAACCTGCACTGGCTGGCCATGCTGCTGTACGTGGATGCGTTCATCAGCCCCAGCGGCACCGGCATGACCTACACCGCCACCACCGCGCGCATGATCTACGGCATGGAGCGCAACGGCACCCTGCCGAAGATCCTCGGCAACGTGCACGCCAAGTGGGGCGTGCCGCGTCCGGCGATGTGGTTCAACCTCGCCGTTTCCTACCTGTTCCTGTTCAAGTTCCGCGGCTGGGGCACGCTGGCCGCGGTGATCTCGGTAGCGACCATCATTTCGTATCTCACCGGCCCGGTCAGCGCGATGACGCTGCGACGCACCGCGCCGAACCTGCATCGCCCGCTGCGCATCGCTGGCTTGCCGATCCTTGCCGGTGTCGCCTTCATCATGGCGACCGAGCTGTTGTACTGGGCACGCTGGCCGCTCACCGGCGAGATCATCCTGCTGATGGTCGTGGCGCTGCCGGTGTACCTGTATTACCAGGCCAAGGTGAAGTGGCACGACTTCGGCCGCCAGCTGAAGGGCGCGTGGTGGCTGATCTTTTATCTGCCGACGCTGGCGCTGGTCTCGTATGCGGGAAGCACCGATTTCGGCGGCCTGGGCTACCTCAGCTATGGCCTGGACCTTGCCGTGGTCGCCGTGGTTGGACTGGTGTTCTACGTGTGGGGCGTGAAGTCCGGCTGGCGCACGCCGTCGGTCGAGGAAGCGGAAGCCAATCCGCACCGGCACGACTGATCACCACCGGCAGGTCATGAAAAAACGCGCGGCTCATCACCGCGCGTTTTTTTATTGGCGCAATTCGGCAGGCCAGTCGCGCGCAAGCGCTCCCACAATGTTGCGTCACCCTTGTGAGAGCGCGCTTGCGCGCGACACACCCTGCGACAAAGTCAAACCAGCGCCAGCACATCCCCCAGCAACGCCTGCGCCGTCACTTCCGGCCCTGCGCCCGGCCCCTGGATCACCAGCGGCTGCGTGTTGTAACGGGTGGTACTGAGCGCGAACTGGTTGTCGGTGCCGTAGAGGCGCGTGGCGGGATGATTGGCCGGCACTTCGACGAGGCCCACGCGTGCGCGGCCACGCTGGTTGAGACGGGCAAGAAAACGTAGCGCGCCACCGCGAGCCTTCGCTTCGGCGAAGCGTGTGGCAAGCGGTTCGTCGAGTTCTTCCAGACGCGAAAGAAAGCTCTCCACGTCGAGCGAGCGCAGGCTTCCCGGCACCAGGCTCTCCACTTCCACTTCATCGGGGCGCAGCGCAAAGCCCGCGCAGCGCGCGAGGATCAGCAGCTTGCGCGCGACGTCCTCGCCGGACAGATCGCTGCGCGGATCGGGCTCGGTATAACCCAGCTCGCGTGCCCGGCGCAGCAGTGCGGAGAACGGCTGGCTGCCGTCGTAGTGGTTGAACAGATACGACAGCGAGCCGGAAAACACGCCCTCCAGGGTGAGCAGCGCATCGCCGCAATGGCGCAGGCGGCGCAAGGTGGAGATCACCGGCAGGCCGGCGCCCACGGTCGCCGAATCGCCATAGCGACCGCCCTGCGCCAGCGCCGCCTGCAGCGCGCGCCAACCCGGCAGATCGCCACCAGCGAGCGACTTGTTGGCCGTCACCACGTGATAGCCGCGCGCCAGCCACTCGGCATGACGCGAGGCGAGCGTGCCGCACGCGGTGGCGTCGATGATCACCTTCAGCGGCGCATCGTTCGCATCGAGCGCGTCGAGCAGCGCGATATCGTTGCGTACATCGCCCTGCGTCTTCAGCTTTTCGCGCAAGGCGCGGTCGGCCAGCGGTTCGGCCTGCGTCTGCTGACGGCGTGAGTTGGCTGCGCCCACCAGCCGGATCGATGCCGCCGCCGGCGTGTTGAGCAGCTTGAGAAAGGCGCCACCGACCACGCCGGTGCCGAGCAGTACCGCAGCAATGGTGGGCGACGTCCGCGCTTGCGATACGCCCGCCGTGTCCGCCAGCACCGCACTCATGCAAGCACCCGGCGTTTGCCTTGGCTGACGGCTTCGGCGCGCAGCAATGCCGCGTCCAGGTCGCGCAGCAGATCGTCGCCATCTTCGATGCCCACCGACAGGCGCAGCAGCGTGTCAGCAATGCCGGCCGCGCGACGGGCTTCGGGCGCCATCGAGGCATGCGTCATCGAGGCGGGATGTGCCACCAGGCTTTCCACGCCACCGAGCGACTCGGCCAGCGAGAAGTAATGCAGGCCATCGACGAAGGCCGCCACCTGATCTTCACTACCTTCCAGCTCGAAGCTCAGCATGGCGCCAAAACCCTGCTGCTGACGCGCAGCGAGCGCGTGGCCGACATGGTTTTCGAGGCCGGGGTAATACACCTTGTGAACTGCCGCATGGCCGTCCAGACGTTCGGCGATGCGCACGGCATTTTCCTGATGCTGGCGCAGGCGCACGTTCAAGGTGCGCAGGCCACGCAGGGTGAGGAAGCTGTCGAACGGCGCACCGGTGAGGCCGTTGCAATTGCCCCACCACTTCAACTGTTCGGCCACGGCCGCATCGCGCGCCACCACGGCGCCGCCCACCACGTCGCTATGGCCGTTGATGTACTTGGTGGTCGAGTGCACCACCACGTCGGCGCCCAGGGCCAGCGGTTGCTGCAGGGCCGGCGAGAGGAAGGTGTTGTCCACCACCACCAGCGCGCCCACCGCGTGAGCCGCCTGCGCCACGTGACGGATGTCGGTGATGCGCAGCAGCGGATTGGAAGGCGTCTCCACCCATACCAGCGACGGCTTCAGCGCGAGGCCTTCGGCCAGCGTGTGGGCATGGGTGAGGTCGACGAACTTCACCTGGAAGCGGCCCTTCTTCGCCCACGCATCGAGCAGGCGCCAGGTACCGCCATAGCAATCGTGCGCGGCCAGCACCAGCGATCCGGCCGGCACCAGTTCCAGCGCCAGCGCCACCGCCGCCATGCCGCTGGCCGTCACCACGGCGCCCGCGCCCTGCTCCAACTCGGCCAATGCATCGCCGAGCAGATCGCGCGTGGGATTGCCGCTGCGCGAATAGTCGTAGGCACGCTTGCCGCCCAGCCCGGTGAACGCATAGTTGGTGGACAGATGCAGCGGCGGCACCACGGCGCCGTGCTGGGTGTCCGTTTCGATGCCGGCGCGCACGGCGCGGGTGAAGGGGCTGGGGGTGTCGCTCATGCTCAAATCTCCGTGCGTGATGCTTATGAATCGGGTCAACAACCGGCCAGCGCGTCGCGCAGCAGCGGCGCGAGGCGGTCGGTTTCCTTGAGGAAGGCGTCGTGGCCGTAGGGCGACTCGACCACTTCGAGCGTGGCCGGGCCATGCAGGCGACGCTGCAGCTCGCACAGGTCGGCCAGCGGCACCAGCCGGTCGGACGGGAAGCCGATCAGCGTGGCGGGCGCGGCCACCTGCTCCGGCGTCACATCGTGCAGGTCGATAGACTCGGACAAGGCAAGGAAGCGCTCGACGTCGAAACGCTCGACGAAGCGGCGACCGGCATGTTCCAGATAGTCCTCGACCGGGAAATGGAAGCGGCCGTCGCGATATTCCGGCGCGGCCGTGAAGCGCCGGGCGAATTCCTCGCTGCCGCGATAGGTGGTCATGGCCAGCTGGCGGGCCAGCGCCAGCGCCTGATCGGATTGGCCGCTGGCCTGCCCCAGCCGCACGATGCCGCGCTGGACCGAGCGCTGCGCCGTGGCCAGCGGGTGCGGGCGATGCGCGCCCGCCAGCAACACCAGGCGACCCAGCGCATAGGGATGACGGGCCGCGAAGGCCAGCGCCACCATCGCGCCATAGGACGAACCGATGAAGGCGTGCACGCGGCCGATGCCCAACGCTTCCACCAAGGCGGCGAGTGCGTCGGCCTGGTCTTCGCTGGACACCGCCTGCACGCCCCCGAGGTCGGCCGGGGTGATCCAGTCGATCGAAAGCACACGGAAGCGGTCAAGGTCCAGCGGCTGGCCGGCGCCCACCTGGGCCTGCCACCAGCCGGCGGAGGCTTCGCCATCCAGCGTCACCACGTCGCGGGTGGCCGAGATGCCGCCCTGCACGATGACCGTGGGCGCGTCCGGCGCGCCGCACCACAGGTAGCTCACTTCCAGCTCGCACGGCGCGCTGCCGTACTTGGGGCGGATCAGCACACGGCGGCTGCAGCGCTGGGTGGTGAGGTCCGGCCGCATGCTGCCGATGACCGCGGCGGAAGCGGGCACGGCGGGCGGGATGGGTTGCGGCTGGCTGGACATCTGGCTCTTCTCCGGTCGGCATCGACCTGCGGACCGGAGGGGAGAGCAAGGCACGACCGGCGCGAGGCGCGGTGGTGCTGGTTTGCCCTCATCTCGCGGCTTGCGCCCGAAGCGCTGCCGCAGGAATTGGCACCGTCGCGGAAGGGTTCCGCAGGTTGCCCCGGCTTCAAAGGGCCTGTCCCTCCGCCGGTCTCGATGAGTAAAGGGGAATCTAACGACCGCAAGCCATCGTGTCAATAGACGTCTAAACGTCTATGCATCTAGCCATCGACATTTTTCGACGAAAAGCGACTGTTACAGCTGCAACCACCCAAAAACCCGTGCCCGGGCTGGCTTGGGCCCGGGCACGAAGGTCGACATCACTGCTTAACCGCGACAAATTGCATGGTTCGATTGCGCAGCTTGTCGTCGAAATGGACGTCCATCGTTTTTCCATCCGCCGATACGGTGGAGGTAAGCACGGCCACGACCTTGCCGTCGCGCTTGTCCGTTTCCACCATCGAATGCGCGCCGGTCTTCTTCACCGTCACGCTGTTGATGCCGGGGTCGCCCTTGTACGGCGCCTCGGTGCCGTCCAGCTTCGCGGCATAGGACTGGCCCGTCGGCGCGCTCATGTTGAGCGTGCCGCCCTCTTCCTTGAAGGTGATCTCGGTGGCGTTGTCGGACATGTTGGCCATGCCAGCGGTGAGCCAGGAGCCCGATATCGCATGCGCACCGGCCGGACCGGCAGCCACCTGTTTGAGCTCGGCACTGCCGGTGACCGGCGCGCCGCTGGAGTTGCTGCTGTCGCTGAAATCGACCTTCGCCATCTTGCCGTCGGGCGCCACGGTGGTGGTCGAGGTGGCGACGACCTTGCCGCCCTTCTTGTCGGTTTCCTTGACGGTGTGCGCATCCACCACCTGCACGGCGATCGAATCGAGGTACGGATGCCCGCTGACCGCGTGGTCCTGCCCATCGGCCTTGACGCTCACCGGCGGCACGCAGGTCTTGCAGTCGTACATGCCGTCCTTGAGCAGAAGCACGTCGGGCTTCTTGGGCATCTGCACCTTGCTCATGTCGACCTTCCAGGTGCCGTCGAACGGTCCATCGGCCAGCGCGGCAAGCGGAAACAGCAGAAGCAGGCACAGGCCTGCACAGAGTGGCTTGTTCATGGCATGACTCCCAGAGATAGGAATGACCGGGTCAGACCCTCCCCTGGTGTGACGTCCCTGCCGTGCGGGCGATCCGTTCTTTCGGACCCAGCCGTTCGACCCTACGCCCCGCCCGGAACTGCGCCCATTGGCCGGAAGTGTTAGCTGCGCATTGCCCCGTCGCACGGGGGCTGCAACACTGCCCGCCTCTCTTGCCGCCAGCCGCCGCCGATGTACGTCACCGCCCATCTCGTTGTCGCCCTCGTCGCCCTGCTCCACGTCTGGTTCCTGGTGCTGGAGATGTTCCTGTGGACCAAGCCCTCAGGCCGCCGCGCGTTCGGCCTGAGCGAGGAGTTCGCCCAGCAATCGAAGGTGCTCGCAGCCAACCAGGGCCTGTACAACGGCTTCCTCGCCGCCGGCCTGTTCTGGGGCTTGTGGCAGGGCGTGGCCGGACGGCCTATCGTGGTGTTCTTCCTGGTCTGCGTGCTGCTGGCCGGGCTGTACGGCGGCTTCACCGCCAGCCGCAAGGTGCTGTGGGTGCAGGCGCTGCCTGCGCTGATGGGCCTGGTCCTGGTCCTGCTTTCCTGAGTCGCTTCGTCCGCACATGAACACCGTTCACCAGGAAGCGGTCGGCGGCCGCTTCGACCGCCAACACATGCTGCATGCACGCGAACGCAGCTGGGCCGCCCTGCACGGCATCCGCGAGCGCATGCGCCCGGGCATCAGCGAAGACGAGGCGAAGGCCGAAGCCGCCGAGGTGTTCGCCGCGCTGGGCATGGAGCGGCTGTGGCACCCGGTGATCATCCGCATCGGCAGCAACACCACCAAGACCTACCGCGAGCGCTCCGAGCCGGTCAGGCTGGGCGAGAACGACATCTACTTCATCGACCTCGGGCTGGTGTTCGAAGGCCACGAAGGCGATGTCGGCGACACCTTCGTGATTGGCCACGCACCCCAGCAGCAGGCCTGCGCCGAGGCCGCCCGCGAACTCTTCCGCGTCACCGCGAATGCCTGGCATCGCGAGGGCCTGAGCGGCGAGGCGCTGTATGCGTTCGCCGAGCAGCAGGCCCAGGCCATGGGCTGGCGCCTCAACCATGAGATCAAGGGGCATCGCGTCAGCGACTTTCCCCATGCGGTGCACAAGGCGGGCGACCTGGGCGAGTACGGCGAGCGTCCGGCCGATGGCCTGTGGATCCTGGAAATCCAGATCGCTCACCCGACCGAAGCGTACGGCGCTTTTTACGAGGATCTGCTGACCCTCGGCTAGATCCGCGGACGCCTACAACAACCTGTTACGGTGTTTCCGTTAGCATGCAGGCACTTACCCCCGAGTGCCCGGCATGTCCCCTGAGTCTTCCCATCGAACGGCGCAAGCCGCTCGATCCCCGCATGCGGATGCTTCCACCGATCGGCTCAAGTTCAACGGCGACAACGTGTTTCAGCGTGAGTTGCGACGGCGCGTGGAGGCTTATTTCAAGCACGGCGGGCTGAAGCAGCGGGACAGTGCGCGTCTTTACCTGAAGACCGCGATCATCCTGGCGACCTTTGTGGCGTCGTATGTGTTGCTGGTGTTTTTCGCGACTGCCTGGTGGCAAGGGCTGCTGCTGAGCATCGTGCTGGCCGTGGCGACTGCGCAGATCGGCTTCAACATCCAGCACGATGCCGGCCATCAGGCTTTTTCGGAGCGCCGCTGGCTCAACAAGTGCATGGCCATGACGCTCGATCTGGTCGGCGGCAGCTCATATGTGTGGCACTGGAAGCATGCGCATTTCCACCACACCCATACCAATATCGACGGCTACGACAGCGACATCAACCTCGGTGCGCTGGCGCGATTCGCGCCGCAACAAAAGCACTATTGGCATCACCGCTGGCAGCACATCTATCTGTGGGCGCTCTATGGCCTGACCGTGGTGAGCTGGCACCTGCATGACGATTTCCGCGACGTGATCACCGGCAGCATCGGCAAGCGCCGCTTTCCGCGCCCGCGCGGCAAGGATCTGGCCGTCTTCGTCGTCGGCAAGCTGGTATTCCTCACGCTGGCTCTGGGCCTGCCGTTGCTGTTTCATTCGATCGGCACGGTGTTGCTCTTTTACGCCGTGATCGCCGTGCTGACAGGCCTGCAGCTGGCACTGGTGTTCCAGTTGGCGCACGCGGTCGAAGAAACCGAATTCCCCACGCCGAGCGAGCCGGGGCGCATGAACACACCGTGGGCGATCCATCAGCTGGAGACCACCGCGAACTTCTCGCGCGACAGCCGGATGATCACCTGGCTGGTGGGCGGGCTGAATTTCCAGGTGGAACACCATCTGTTCCCGCGCATCAGCCATATCCATTACCCGGCCATCTCCCCGATCGTCGAGGCGGCCTGCCGCGAATACGGCGTGCCGTACCACGCCAACGCCTCGTTTGGCGCCGGCCTCGCTTCGCACTACCGCTGGTTGCGCCAGATGGGTCGGCCGGAGACCGTGCCGGCCTCGCTGGTACTGGAGCCGCTGGCGCAGAATTGAGCGCCAGTCCCGCCTGCCGGCGGGTTGCCGGCCCCTGGAAAGCCGGCCCCGCTGCCGCCCCGCCCGGCCGGCAGGCCGTTCCACGCTATCATTGGCGGCTAGTCTTCCTGCCGACTCGCCTCAATGTCCGCCCATCTCACCGAAACCCGCCGCCGCCGCACCTTCGCCATCGTCAGCCATCCTGACGCGGGCAAGACCACGCTGACCGAAAAGCTGCTGCTGTTCGGCGGTGCGATCCAGATGGCCGGCTCGGTGAAGGGCCGCAAGGCTGCCCGCCACGCCACCTCCGACTGGATGGCGCTGGAAAAGGAGCGCGGCATCTCGGTGACTTCCTCGGTGATGCAGTTCCCGTACGAAGGGCGCATCGTCAACCTGCTTGATACGCCAGGCCACGCGGACTTCTCCGAAGACACCTACCGCGTGCTCACCGCGGTGGACTCGGCGCTGATGGTGATCGACTGCGCCAAGGGCGTGGAAGAGCGCACGATCAAGCTGATGGAGGTGTGCCGCCTGCGCGATACGCCGATCATGACCTTCATCAACAAGCTCGACCGCGAAGGCCGCTCGCCGATCGAACTGCTGGACGAAGTGGAATCGGTGCTCGGCATCGCCTGCGCGCCGCTGACCTGGCCGATCGGCATGGGCAAGCGCCTGAAGGGCGTGTATCACCTGCTGCTCGACGAAGTACATGTGTTCGAGCAGGGCAAGAACTTCACCCGCCAGGATTCGACCATCTTCAAGGGCCTCGATGCACCGGGGCTGGAAGCGATGATCGGCGCCGAAGCGCTGTCGGAACTGCGCGACGAACTGGAACTGGTGCAGGGCGCCTCGCATCCGTTCGACTTCGAACAGTATCTCGCCGGCAAGCTCACGCCGGTGTTCTTCGGGTCGGCCGTGAACAATTTCGGCGTGCAGCTGCTGCTGGATTTCTTCGTCGAGCACGCGCCTTCGCCCCGCTCGCGCGCCACGCTCAGCCGCGACGTGAAGCCGGATGAAACCGCGCTTACCGGCTTCGTGTTCAAGATCCAGGCGAACATGGACCCGGCCCACCGCGACCGCATCGCCTTCATGCGCGTCTGCTCGGGCACCTACAACGCCGGCATGAAGATGGTGCAGACCCGCACCGGCAAGGACGTGCGCATCGCCAACGCGCTGACCTTCATGGCTAGCGACCGCGAGATCGTCGAGAGCGCCTATCCCGGCGACGTGATCGGCCTGCACAACCACGGCACCATCGGCATCGGCGACACCTTCACCGAAGGCGAGATGGTCAGCTTCACCGGCATTCCCAACTTCGCGCCGGAGTTGTTCCGCCGTGCACGCCTGCGCGATCCGCTGAAGATGAAAGCGCTGCAGAAGGGCCTGGCGCAGTTGTCCGAGGAAGGCGCCACGCAGTTCTTCCGTCCGCTGATGAGCAACGACCTGATCCTGGGCGCGGTGGGCGTGCTGCAGTTCGACGTGGTGGCCTATCGGCTGAAGGACGAATACGGCGTGGATGCCAGCTTCGAACCGGTCACCGTGGCCACCGCGCGCTGGATCCATTGCGACGACGCCAAGAAGCTCGAGGAATTCCGCGAGAAGAACGCCAACAACCTGGCCATCGACGCGGCCGGCGAGCTGGTCTACCTGGCGCCGTCGCGGGTGAACCTGCAACTGGCGCAGGAGCGCTCGCCTGCGGTGCGCTTCTCGGCCACGCGCGAGCATGCGACGTCGCTCGAGCTGTAAGGGCCTGTCGCGCACAAGTGCGCTCCCACAAGGGTGAGGTTCCTGCGGACGACTGCCCCTGAGGTAACGCACTTGTGCGCGACCGATGCATGCCCCTGTAACTAGCCCTCGCCCGGCTGTTACCCTCCCCACTCCATCAGGGGGATGACACGCATGCCAGCCGCACAGATCGCCTTCATCACGCCCGCCACTGCCACACCATGGCAACGCTGGGTGGTGTTCTCGCCGATGGGTCGCATCGTGTTCTTCGTGGCGCTTCTTATCGCGATGTTCAAGCTGACGTCCGTTGGCATCAGTGTCACGGGCCTCATGGCGCCGGGCGTCTCGCCGCTCTCGCATGCCATCGGCAATATGCTGATGCGGGTAGTTCCTGCGCTGGTGGCCTACACCATCCTGGTGAAGGCAATCGAACGTCGCCGCATGCAAGAGCTCTCCGCACGCGACATCCCCACGCTGGGCATGGCCGGACTGCTGGTGGGTGCGTTGATGATCAGTACGGTGGTACTGGTGCTCTGGCTTGCCGGCAGTTATCACGTCAGTGGCACCAACCCCGCCGTGAACTGGTTGCCTGCGGTCTTGACCACCGGCCTTGGCGCCGGCATCGCCGAAGAAATCATCACGCGCGGCGTGCTTTTTCGTGCCGTGGAAGAAGGTCTTGGCACCTGGTGGGCACTGGCCATCTCGGCACTGTTCTTCGGTGCCGCCCACATCTTCAACCCCGGCGCCACGCTGTGGAGTTCGCTCGCCATCGCCATCGAAGCGGGCGTGCTGCTCGCCTTGCTCTATCACGTCACCCGTTCGCTATGGCCGTGCATCGGCCTGCATGCGGCATGGAATGTGATGCAAGGCACATTTTTCGGCATCCCGGTGTCCGGCACGGAAGCGCACGGCTGGTTGATCTCCACCCGCACCGGCCCGGACTGGCTGAGCGGCGGCGTGTTCGGTGCGGAAGCATCGGTGGTCGCGCTGATCGTGTGTTCGGCCTGCTCCGCACTGCTGCTGATCGTGGCGCTTCGACACGGCACCATCGTCCCGCCGGCATGGCAGCGGACCACCGCCAACCGTCTTTAAGTCAGCTATCGTCTTCACAAAACTGCGGATACCCTGAAGGGAACCGCCCCGGCCTGGCAGGACTGCCAGGCCTCGACCTGTGAAGACGTATGCCCGCCTCGAAAAACCGCTATTCCTGGCTGGCCCACCAGCCGATGCAGCAGAAGATCCTGGTCGCGATCGGCACCCTCGTGCTGCTGTTCGTGATCTGCAGCGCGGTCTCCCTGCAATCGTTGTCGAGGCAGGACCTGAGTGCGCGCTGGTCGCGCCACACCTACGCCGTGCGCGCCAGGATCGACGACGTATTCGAGCACTTGCAGGCCAGCCAGCTGTCACTGCGCGGTTATCTGCTCAACCCGGCGGGACAGGAACTGGCCGCGCATCACCAGGCGAATGCGGCACTCGCCAACGACCTGGCCGCACTGCGCGACCTCACCAGCGACAACCCGTTGCAGCAGACCCGCGTTGACCGCATCGAGTCGATGGCCAGCCAGTGGCAGAAAGACGCGATGCAGAACGGCATCGAGCCGATGCAGGCGGTCCACGCGAGCGACGCTGAAGCGGGCACGGAGCGCGTACGCGTGCAGACCGGATACCTCGCGCGCCGCACGGTGTTCATCGCCGATATTCTCGGCCAGCTCAAGCAGATGGACGATACCGAGGCCGGCCTGCTGGCCCAGCGCGAGGCGACCCAGCAGCGCGACGTACGAACGGTGCGCGCGGTCACCTGGATCACCATGCTGCTCAGCCTGCTGCTCGGCGGTTCGGTGGTCTACATGACCTTCCGCCTGATCACCCGGCCGATCCGCCGCATGACCGACCTGATGACGCGGCTGGCCGGACACGATCACAGCGTGGAAATCCGCCAGCTGGAGCGTCGCGACGAAATCGGCGAGATCGCCCGCGCACTGCAGGTGTTCAAGGAAATGTCGATCGAGACGGCGGCGCAGACCTGGGTGAAGACCCAGGTTTCGCAGATCGCCAGCGACCTGCAGAAAATGGAAACCGAGCGCGCGTTCGCCGAGCAGCTCACCTGCACGCTGGCGCCTCTGCTCGACTGCGGCGTCGGTGTGTTCTACCGCTTCGACGAGCAGGACCGCCGGCTGCGCCTGCAGGGCAGCTACGGCTACCAGCAGCGTCGCCACCTCAGCACCGAATACGCACTGGGCGAAGGCCTGGTCGGTCAGAGCGCGCTGGAACGCAAGACCATCACCCTGCAGGACGTGCCCGACGACTACGTGCGCATCCACTCCGGCAGCGGCGAAGCATCGCCGCGCGCGATCACCGTGTTGCCGCTGGTATTGCGCGACAAGCTACTCGGCGTGCTGGAACTGGCCAGCTTCCAGCACTTCACCGATCCGCAGCAGCGCCTGCTGGCCGAGCTGCTGCCGATTGCCTCGCTGTCGCTGGAGAACCTGGGGCGCGCCCTCCGCACCCAGGACTTACTCAAGCGCACCAGCGAACAGGCCGACGAACTGCGCGCCTCCGAGGAGATCCTGCGGCGCCAGCAACAGGACCTGCAGGTCACCAACGAAGAACTCAACGCCAAGACGCAAGAACTGCAGGAGCAATCGCAGCGCCTGCTCGCCTCGGAAGAAGAGCTGCGCGTGCAGACCGAAGAGCTGCAGGCCTCCAACGAGGAGCTTCGCCAGAAGACCGACACGCTCAACCAGCAGAAGCTCGTACTGGAAACACTGCAGCGCGAAACGCAGGAAAAGGCCGAAGAACTGGCGCGGGCGAGCCAGTACAAGTCCGAGTTCCTCGCCAACATGTCGCACGAGCTGCGCACGCCGCTCAACAGCCTGCTGATCCTCTCGCGCAGCCTCGCCGACAACCGCGAAGGCAACCTCGACGGCGAACAAGTGGAATCGGCGCGCATCATCCACGATTCGGGCAGCAACCTGCTGCGCCTGATCAACGACATCCTCGACCTGTCCAAGGTCGAGGCCGGCAAGATGGACGTGGTGCTGGACGATTTCCCGCTGGCGGATCTCGAACGCGCGCTCAAGCGCACCTTCAACCACGTCGCCCACGACAAGCAGCTCGACTTCGTCGTGAAGATCGACCCGGGCCTGCCGGCGACGCTGCGCACCGACGCGCCCAAGCTCGAACAGGTGGCCAACAACCTGATCGGCAATGCGTTCAAGTTCACCCGCCAGGGTTCGGTGACGGTGCACATCGGGCGCCCCTCCGACGCCCTTACGCTGCCGCCGTCGCTGCAGGGCAAGGATGTGATCGCCATTGCCGTCACCGATACCGGCATCGGCATTCCGCCGGAGAAAGCGCAGAAGATCTTCCAGGCCTTCGAGCAGGTCGATGCCAGCACCAGCCGCCAGTACGGCGGCACCGGCCTGGGCCTGACCATTTCCAAGCGGATCGCCGAGTTGCTCGATGGCGACATCCTGCTGCACAGCGATGTGGGCCACGGCAGCACCTTCACCATCCTGTTGCCGCTGCAGGGGCCATCGGGCGTTGCCGCTCCCGCGTCCGCCGCTCCTGCCACGCCGGCGTCGGCGCGTCCCGTCATGACCTCGGCGCTGCTGCCCGAATCGATCGAGGACGATCGCGAGAGCATCGAATCGACCGACACGGCCATTCTCATCATCGAGGATGATCCGGTGTTCGCACGCATCCTCGCCGACATGGTTCGCCGCAAGGGCTATCGCGTGCTCGCCGCGGCGGACGGCGAATCCGGGCTTCAGCTGGCGGCGCGCTATCGCCCCACCGGCATCCTGCTCGACGTGATGCTGCCGGGCATGGACGGCTGGACGGTGATCGAGCGGTTGAAGGACAACGCCGCCACCCGCCACGTCCCCGTGCACTTCATTTCGGCGGTGGACGAAGCCAATCGCGGCCGCGATCTCGGCGCCGTAGGCTTTCTCACCAAGCCGGTCAGCCGCGAGGCGATCGGCGATGCGTTCGACCGCCTGCTGCACTTTGCCGAAGGGCGCATGCGCCATCTGCTGATCGTCGACGACGACAGCGATTCGCGCGCCGCCATGCGCACGCTGTTGCGCAACGACGACGTCACCATCGATGAAGCCGGCAGCGCCGAGGAAGCACTGGAGCGCATGGTCGACACTCGCTACGACTGCATTGTGCTCGACCTGGGCCTGCCGGGCATGTCGGGCATCGAGTTCCTCGAGCAGCTCTCCGCCAGCGGCAGCATTCCGCCGGTGGTGGTCTATTCCGGCCGCGAGCTGAGTCGCGAGGAAAGCCTCAAGCTGCGCCAGTACACCGACAGCATCGTGATCAAGGGCGCGCGTTCGCCGGAGCGTCTGCTGGACGAGGTGAGCCTGTTCCTGCACAGCATCCAGGGCGGTCGCGCGCGTCACGCCGCAATCGGCGCTACGGCCGCGCCGCCGTCGCCTTCCGTGCCCGATGCCAGCGAACTGGTCCAGCGCAAGGTGCTGCTGGTGGACGACGACATGCGCAACCTGTTCGCCCTGTCCAAGGTATTGCGCGGCTGGGGCATGCAGGTGTCGATGGCGCAGGACGGCCAGAAGGCGCTCAAGGCGCTGGCCGACAGCGACGACATCGAGCTGGTGCTGATGGACGTGATGATGCCGGTGATGGACGGCTACGACACGATCCGCGAAATCCGCGCGCAGCCGCGACTGGCCAAGCTGCCGATCATCGCGCTCACCGCCAAGGCCATGCGCGGCGATCGCGAGAAGTGTCTCGAAGCCGGTGCCAACGACTACCTGTCCAAACCCATCGACATCGACAAGCTGTCGTCCATGATGCACGTATGGCTGCATCGATGAACAAGCTGGCCGACACGGCACTCGAGGACATCGAGATCGAGCTGTTCGTGCGGGCGCTCAAGCTGCGCCACGGCTACGACTTCACCCAGTACGCACCCGCCTCGCTGCGGCGGCGCGTGCTGCAACTGGCGCATGCGCAACAAGCCGATACGGTCAGCGCGCTCACCACCCGCCTGCTGCACGAGGCCGGATTCCTGCCGGTCGTGCTGGAAGGCCTGTCGGTGCCGGTATCGGAAATGTTCCGCGACCCCGACGTGTTCAAGACGCTGCGCGAGCAGGTGTTTCCGGTGCTCGCTTCCTATCCGCAGATCAACATCTGGCAGGCCGGCTGCGCGCACGGACAAGAGGTCTATTCGCTGGCCATCCTGCTGGAAGAAGCAGGCCTGTACGAACGCACGCAGATCTACGCCACCGATTTCAACGAAAGCGCGCTCAAGCATGCCCAGGAAGGCATCTACCCGGCGAAGGAAGCGCAACTGTGGTCGCGCAACTACCTCGCTGCCGGCGGCAGCCACACCCTGGCCGACTACTACAGCGCACGCTACGAACTGCTCAAGCTGGACCAGCGGCTGCGTCGCAACGTGACGTTCGCCAACCACAACCTGGTCACCGACGAAGTGTTCTGCGAGGCGCACCTGGTGCTGTGCCGCAACGTGCTGATCTACTTTTCCGACCCGCTGCAGGACCGCACGCTGGCGCTGTTCCGCGACAGCCTGGTGCGCGGCGGCTTTCTCTGCCTGGGCACGCGTGAAAGCCTGGACTTCGCCCCTTCGGCCGCCGACTTCACGCCGGTGGATGCGGCTCGCCGCATCTATCGCCTGGGGTCGCGCTCGGGCAAGGAATGACATGGCGACGCCACAGGCCATCGTGATCGGTTGTTCGGCCGGCGGGCTGACGGCGCTGGAGCAGTTGTTCGCCGGCCTCGATCCCGCCCTGCCCCAGCCCATCGCCGTGTGCTGCCATACCGGCTCGGCCACGGTCGACCTGCTGTGCGAGCTGTTGGCCAAGCACGCCACGCTGCCGGTGGAAGAAGCGCGCGAACGTGCGCCGATGCGCGGCGGCGTGATCCATGTGGCGCCCAGCGGCTATCACCTGCTGGTGGAAACCAGCCGGCGCTTTGCCCTGTCGGTGGATCAACGCGTGAGCTTCGCGCGGCCTTCCATCGACGTGCTGTTCGAATCGGCCGCCGAGGCCTATCGCGACACCCTGATCGGCATCGTGCTCACCGGCGCCAACAGCGACGGCGCCGACGGACTCCTGCAGGTACGGCAAGGCGGGGGACTTGCCGTCGTCCAGGAGCCCAGCGATGCCGAAGTCTCGACCATGCCCGCCGCCGCGCTCGAACGCGCGGGTGCGGACCACTGCCTTCCCCTGGCGGCCATCGCGCCGCTGCTCAATCGCCTGTGCCTGCCATGAACAAGTCCTCCCCGAAAATCCTCGTCGTCGACGACACCCCCGCCAACCTCGTCGCCATGCGCCACCTGCTGGCCGACAGCGGCGCCGAACTGTACGAAGCCGATGGCGGCAACGCCGCCTTGGCGCTGTGCCTGGACCACGAGTTCGCGCTGATCCTGCTCGACGTGAACATGCCCGAGATGGACGGCTTCGAAGTGGCCTTCCTGATCGGCGAAGACGAAAAGCTGCGCGAAACGCCGATCATCTTCGTCACCGCCGCCTATGCCGACGACATCAACCGCGTGCGCGGTTATCACTTTGGCGCGGTCGACTACATCGCCAAGCCGATCAACGACATGATCCTGCAGTCGAAGGTGCGCGTGTTCCTCGAGCTGTACCGCGCGCGCGCCGCACTGAAGTCGACGCTGGCCGAGCTGGAAGAACGCAACGACCAGCTCAACTCGGAGATCACCGAGCGCCGGCGCATCGAGGCGCAGATCCGCCATCAGGCCACGCACGACATGTTGACCGGCCTGCCCAACCGCACGCTGTTCCACGACCGCCTGCTCACCGCGATGCAACGCGTGCCGCGCCACGGCCCCGGCTTTGCGCTGGCCATGCTCGACATCGATGGCTTCAAGGGCGTCAACGACAATCACGGCCATCCGGCAGGCGATGCCTTGCTGCAGGCAATTGCCGAACGCCTGGGCGACCAGGTGCGCAGCAATGACACGGTTGCGCGCCTGGGCGGCGATGAATTCGCCCTGGTCCTGGAAGACGTATCGGAAATCGAACTGCTGATGCGCCGCTGCGAGGAAATCGGCGCCGCACTCGCCGCTCCCTATCCGCTCGAAGGACGCCATGGCGCGTTCGAGGCGAAGGTCAGCGCGAGCATCGGCGTGGCGCTCTGGAGCGGCGACGGCCAATCCGACGAAGACCTGATGCAGGCCGCCGACCGCGCGCTCTACCAGGCCAAGGACGGCGGCAAGAACCGCTGCGTGATGGCCTGAACTAGGCCGCCTTGCGCGGCGACACCCACATGTCGATGCGCGCGCGGAACACATCCTCGCCCCCTTCGTTGCGCACGTTCACCCGCACCGGCCACGCATACCCGCTGGCGGCTTCCACCGCGGGCGATTCGGGCTTGGCGACAGCCACCAGCGTGCCAGTGGCCTTGGCCAGGTACTCCACCGTCATGCCCTTGGGAATCCAGCGCATGCCTGGCGGGATCGTCACGTCGGTCATCATGCCCGCGGTGAGTTCGGCGGCGTTGCACAGGGCGATGGCGTGCACCGTGCCGATGTGGTTGTGCACGTGGCGGCGGTCGCGGATCGCCACTTCGCAGCAGCCCGGCTCCAACGCACGGAACCGCGGTGCGATGGTGGCGAAGTAAGGCGCCTTGAAACAGATCAGGCGGCCGTACAGCCAGCGGCCACCGGGCAGGGAAACCAGCCGACGGTACAGCGACAATGCCTGGCTCATGGCGAATCTCCCGCGTGGGCCACGCCGCTGCGCCGCCCTTTCGTGTGTCGATGGCATGCCGTCATTCCCGCCGTAGCAGGAATGACGGCCGGTGAAGTCAGGCCGCGTCGGCCAGCTTCTTGTTGCGGTCCGCGCGCGTCACCGCGGCACCGAGTTCGGAGGGATCGAAGTCGTCCACCGAGATGAATTCGAACACGCCCTCGCGCACGCGCTTGAGCAACTCGAACTCGGCCGCGTTGATCACGCCGGCCTGCAGCGCTTCGCTCAGCTGGCCCACGTAGTCGTGCGATTTGAACTGGCCCGATTTCTGCGCCTTGCCGAACTTGCGTTCCACCGGCTCGGCCGCGATCACGTCCGGCAGCAAGGCATTCATGCGGCCGATGGTGTTGTTCGCGGTGGGCGTGAGGTAGGTCCACTCGGTGAGGCGATCGCGTGCTTCGCCCGGCGCCGTGATGATGGCGGCGACGCGACGACCCAAACGGTCGGACGGCGGCACTTCGCGGCGGCCCCACGGGAACACCAGCACGCGCAACAGCCACGAAATCGGCTTCACCGGGAAGTTGCGGATGGCGCCGTCGAGCGACGTCTGGATGCGCCACATGCACTCGTGGAACGCCCAGGCCAGCAGCGGACGATCCGCTTCCGGACGGCCGGTATCCTCGTAACGCTTGAGCATCGCGCTGGCGATGTAGAGATAGCTCAACACGTCGCCCAGACGCGCCGACAGCTTCTCCTTGAACTTCAGCTTGCCGCCCAGCACACCCATGAAGGTATCGGCACACAGCGCTAGCGCGGCCGAGTAGCGGTTGAGCTTGCGGTAGTAGCGACGCACATAGGCGTCGCCCGCGGTATCGCCGATGCGCGAGCCGGTCAGGCCCAGCGTGAACGAACGCACCGCGTTGGAGATGCCGAAACCGATATGGCCGAACAGCGCGCGGTCGAACGACTTCAGGCGATCGCCGTAGTCGGGAATCGACAGCGCCTGCATTTCCTTCAGCACGTAAGGATGGCAGCGGATGGCGCCCTGGCCGAAGATCATCAGGCTGCGCGTCATGATGTTCGCGCCTTCCACCGTGATGGCGATCGGCACGCCTTGCCACGCGCGGCCCGCGTAGTTCTTCGGACCCAACTGCACGCCCTTGCCGCCGTGCACGTCGAGCGCGTCACCGGCGATGATGCGGCCCCATTCGGTGGCGTGGTACTTGGCGATCGCCGAGGGTACCGCCGGCTTCTCGCCGCGATCCACCGCGGCCGCGGTGGCGCGCGACAACGCGGCGGTCGCATAGGTGAGACCGCCAATGCGCGCGAGCGCTTCTTCCACGCCTTCGAAGCGCGCGATGGACAGACCGAACTGCTTGCGCATGCGTGCATACGCGCCGGTGGCGGCGACCGCGGCGCGCACGCCGCCCGTCGCATTCGACGGCAGCGAAATCGCGCGACCCACCGACAGGCATTCCACCAGCATGCGCCAGCCGTGGCCGGCCATATGCGGACCACCGATCAATACCGACAGCGGCACGAACACATCCTTGCCATGCAGCGGTCCGTTCTGGAACGGGATATTCAGCGGGAAATGACGGCGGCCGATTTCCAGGCCCGGCGTCGAACGCGGCAGCAGCGCCAGCGTGATGCCGAGGTCTTCCTTGTCGCCCAGCAGTTTTTCCGGGTCGTACAGACGGAAGGCCAGACCGACCACGGTCGCGATCGGCGCCAGCGTGATGTAGCGCTTGTCGAAGGTGAGCTTCATGCCCAGCGTTTCGACGCCATCGACCACCTGCTTGCAGACGATGCCGAAGTCGCTGATGGAGGTGGCATCGGAACCGGCATACGGACCGGTGAGTGCAAAACACGGAATCTCTTCACCCACGGCAAGGCGCGGCAGGTAGTGATTCTTCTGTTCGTCGCTGCCGTAGTGCAGCAGCAGTTCCGCCGGGCCCAAGGAGTTGGGCACGGCCACCGTCGAGGCCACCGTGGCCGACATGGTGGCCAGCTTCTGCAGCACCGCCGAATGCGCCAGCGCCGAGAAACCCAGGCCGCCGTACGACTTGGGAATGATCATGCCGAAGAACTTGTGCTTCTTGATGAAGGCCCAGACCTCCGGCGGCAGGTCGGCCAGTTCGTGGGTGATTTGCCAGTCGTCGATCATGCCGCAGAGTTCTTCCACGGGGCCATCGAGATAGGCTTGCTCTTCCACGCTCAATTCGGGCTTGGGCTGCTTGAGCAGTTCATGCCAGTCGGGCTTGCCGGAGAACAGCTCGCCTTCGAAGCCGACCGTGCCCGCTTCGAGCGCCGTCTGTTCGGTTTCGGAAAGCTTGGGCGTCACCTTGGCGAACATCTTCAGCAGCGGCGCGCTGATCTGTTTGCGACGGAAGCCGTCCATCAGCAGCGGCACGGCAATCGCCAGCTCGATCACGACCAGGAAGAAGGTCGTCCACGGCGCACCGGCTATGAGGCCGACCACGACGGTGGCAATCACCGTGGCGATCGCCCACGTGCGCAGGCTGCTGCGGTGGTAGGCACAGGCGCCGGTCGCAATCAGCGCCGCCAGCAGGGTCAGTATCACGGACATCCAAACACCTCGTTACGAATGACGTCTTGGTGGAACAGGGATTTCATCGGCTCAGGCCGTAACCGCATCGCTGCGGTCGGTGGAAGCAAGCTGGCCCACGAATCGTGCGATCTCGCGGGTGAATGCGTCGTTGGCGTCGCCCGCCACCATGTGCGTGGCGCGCGGCAATTCCACATGTTCGGCATGCGGCACCAGTTGCAGGAATTCGTCGACGGTATCGCGCGACACCACATCGCTGCGGCCGCCCGACAACAGCAGCACCGGTACGCGCACTTTCGCCGCCGCCGACATCAGGCGCGGCTGGTAACGCTCGCTTTCGCTGACCAGTCCGTCGAGCAGGGCCGGATCCCAGTGCCAACGCAGGCGGCCGTCGGCGCCTTCGCGCATCAGTGGGCGCAGCTGATCGGCCGATTTGCGCTCGGCGCGATGCGGCAAATACTTGGCGATTTCCTCGGCGGCCTGCGCATAGCTCGCAAAGCCATCGGGATGCGCCTGCATGAAGGCGAGGATCCGCTCCACCCCCTTGGTCTCCCAGCGCGGCGTGATATCCACCAGCACCAACGCATGGAACGCCTCGGGATCGATCTCGCCGGCGATTACCAGCCCCAGCAGGCCGCCCATCGACGCGCCGACCAGGATCGGCTTGCGCAGTTCGGCGTGCGCCAGCATGCGCAGATCGCCGATGAACTGCTCCATGTGGTAATCGCCCCCGGCCACGTGGCCGCTCTCGCCGTGGCCGCGGGCGTCGAACGTGACGCAGCGGAAACCTTCCTCGGCGAGTGCCTCGGCGCTGCCTCGCCAGGCGCCGCGTGTCTGGCCAAAGCCATGCGCGAACAGCAGCGTCGGATGACCGGACGGTCGGCGAACTTCGACGGCCAGCGTCAGGCCATCAACGGCCGTGACCTGGGTGGTGGACTTCTCAGTAGCGGGTGTCGGTACCATACGCATGAGTATGGATTGCAACAAATGGCTGCGTCAATATGCGCTGCGGCAAGCGGAGTTGCCGCCGATTCAACCACTTGCCGCCACGCCAATTGCAAAGCCGTCGGCAGGGGCTACCATACTCGTATGAATGCAAGCGCCAAACCCGAACGCACCCGCCTCTCCGCCGAGGATTGGGAGGACGCCGCCCTCCGGCTGATCGCCGACCAGGGCGTCGGTGCCCTGGCCGTCGAAGCGCTGGCCCGCCAGCTCGGCGTCACCAAAGGCAGCTTCTACTGGCATTTCCGGACCCGCGAAGCGCTGCTGCAGGCCGCGCTGGAACGCTGGGAGCAGTACGGCGAGAAAGAAGTGATCAGCCAGATCGAGGCCATGCCCGATCCGCGCGCGCGCCTGCCCGAACTGTTTCGCCGCGTGGCGCATGAAATCGCCCCGCACCGCGTGTATGCCGCGCTGCTGAAGGCGCTGGATCATCCGCAGGTGGTGCCGGTGATGGCGCGCGTCTCGCAGCGCCGGATGGAATTCCTCACCACCATCTACAGCGAAGCCGGCCTGTCGCCGGACGAGGCACTGAACCGTGCGCGCCTCACTTACGCCGCCTACGTGGGATTCCTGCAGCTGAACTTCACGCTGGGCCTGCCGCGCATCAGCCACGACGAGTTCGATGCCTACGTCGAGCACATGATCCGCACGCTCACGCCGGCCTGACCTTCCGCCGGGCAACATCGTCGACGCGAACGCCGCCTCAGTGCGGCGTTTTTATTGGCAGCTATCCACTGCCAGTCCAGCTGGCAAAGTGGTATGCAGTTGCATCTGTAACCATTGGCTCCGACAGCGAATTCCGGGTGCGCCCAGTTGCCTTTTGCTGCGTCGGACCTTGCCATGCCAGTACACGTAAGTTAGCGTTTCTACTCTTTTTTGGCTTAAGACCAGGGTGAGGAAACGATGTCGAGCAAGCTGGCAGCGCTGCAGCGCTGGGTCGATGAGGTCGCGGCACTGACCCGACCCGCAAACATCCATTGGTGCGACGGCTCGGACTCCGAATACCAGCAGCTGGTGCAGCAGATGCTGCAGACCGGCGACCTGATCGAGCTGAACCAGCAAACCCATCCGGGCTGCTATCTGCACCGCTCGAGCCCGTCCGACGTGGCGCGCGTCGAACATCTCACCTTCGTCTGCACCAGGGACGAGGAAGCCGCCGGCCCCAACAACCATTGGATGGCGCCGGCCGACGCGCACGCGAAGATGGATGCGCTGTTCGACGGCTGCATGGAAGGCCGCACTCTGTATGTCATCCCGTACTGCATGGGCCCGATCGATTCCCCGCTCGCCCGTTGCGGCGTGGAAATCACCGACAGCCCGTACGTGGTGGCGAACATGCGCACCATGACGCGCATGGGCGCTGCCGCGCTGGCGCGCATCGAGCGCGAAGGCACCTTCGTGAAGGGGCTGCACTCCACGGGCGAACTCGACCCCGAGCGTCGCTTCATCATGCATTTCCCCGAGGAGCTGACCATCAAGTCGTACGGCTCCGGCTACGGCGGCAACGCGCTGCTGGGCAAGAAGTGCCACGCGCTGCGCATCGCCAGCTACCAGGCGAAGTCCGAGGGCTGGCTGGCCGAGCACATGCTCATCGTGGGCATCGAGAATCCGCAGGGCGAAACGCATTACATCGCCGCCGCGTTTCCCTCCGCCTGCGGCAAGACCAACCTCGCCATGCTCATTCCGCCCGAGGCCTACCGGCAGGAAGGCTGGAAGGTCTGGACCGTGGGCGACGACATCTGCTGGATGCGCCCCGGCGCGGATGGACGTCTATACGCGATCAACCCGGAAGCCGGCTATTTCGGCGTGGCCCCTGGCACCAGCGACGCCACCAATCCGAACGCGCTGTCGACCATCGCGCGCGACACCATCTTCACCAACGTCGCCGTCACCGCCGACAACCAGCCGTGGTGGGAGGGTCTGCCGGGCACGCCGGTCACCGATTGGCAGGGTCGTCCGTACGACCCGGCGAACGGTCCGGCTGCGCACCCCAATTCGCGCTTCACCGTGAGCGCCAAGCAGTGTCCTACATGGTCGCCGCGTGCCGAGGATGCGCAGGGCGTGCCGATCAGTGCGATCGTGTTCGGCGGCCGTCGTCCGTCACTGATCCCGCTGGTGTTCGAGGCGAAGGACTGGAAGCACGGTGTACTCGTGGGCGCCGCCATGGGCTCGGAGACCACCGCGGCCGCCACCGGCGCCGTGGGCGTGCTGCGTCGCGACTCGATGGCCATGAAGCCGTTTGCCGGCTACCACTACGGCGACTATTTCCGTCACTGGCTGTCGTTCGACCAGCCGGGCGCGAAGCTGCCGAAGATCTTCCACGTGAACTGGTTCCGCAAGGGCGAGGACGGCCGCTTCCTGTGGCCGGGCTTCGGCGACAACCTGCGCGTGCTGCAGTGGATGATCGATCGCGTGGAAGGCCGTGCTGCAGGCAACCACACGCCGATCGGCACGCTGCCGAAGGCAGGCGAGATCAAACTCGACGACCTCGCGCTCGACCGCGCCACGGTCGACGCGCTGTTCCACGTCGACCACGCCGGCTGGACCGCCGAACTGGCCGCCATTGGCGAGTACCTGGAAAGCTTCGGCCAGCGCATGCCCGCCGAACTGCATGCCGAGCAGCAGCGCGTCGCCAAGGCGCTGGACGATGCGGCCGTGACGCCGCGCGCGGCCGTCGCCTCCTGACGCCCGCCCTGCCCGCCGGTCCCACGCGGCCGGCGGGTGCTCTCGGACGGCCGCCATGGGCCGTTCGGCATCTGCGTCTCAACTTCTTCTAAACCTTGCCACGCCTGGGTGCATCCAAGCTGGCAAGATGATCGCAGCCTGCCCCGCCACCGGAACCACCATGCCGCCGCCAGCACCCGCCGCGGAGCCTCATGACATGGACGACGTCCAAGCGGCGGCGTCCGGCGATCGCGCGGCCTTCCAGCGGCTCTACCGGGCGCATGTGGACCGCATCTACGGCGCCGTCCTGCGACTGGCCGGTTACGACCACGCCCGTGCGGAAGACCTCACCCAGGAAGCTTTCATCCGCGCCTGGCAGAAGTTGTCAGGCTTTCGCGGCGATAGCGCGTTTAGTACCTGGCTGTATCGCCTGGCGGTGAATGTCGCGTTGATGGACATCAGGTCGCGCGGTTCGGATCCGGTCACCATGATGGACGAGGACCACATCCCCGATCACGGTGAAACGCCGTTCTGCGCCGCCGAACGCGACGAACTGGAACGTGCGATCGGCAAACTGCCGCCACGTGCGCGCGCCGTGCTGGTGCTGCACGACGTGGAAGGTTGGCGACACGAGGAAATCGGTGCCGAACTCGGCATGGCGGTGGGTTCGTCCAAGGCGCAATTGCATCGCGCCCGCGGGCTGCTGCGGAAAGTATTGGGAGAACGCTCATGAACGAATTCGAATGGCTGCGTCAAACCCGCGCCCTGCGCGAACCGGTAACGCCACACCGCGACCTGTGGGCCGGCATCGATGCGGCGCTGGACACCGGCAAGGTCACCGCGCCCACCACCCGGCGCGCATGGCGGCAGCCGCAGAACTGGCTCATCGCGGCCAGCTTCGTGGGACTGTCGCTGTTTGCCGGCAGCCTGGCGGTGCACCTGCGCGACAGCACGCTGGCCAATGCCACCGCCAACACCGTCGATGCCAGCCGCTGGCGCCCGAACGACCCGCGCCTTGCCGGCGCGGCCGTGGAACTGGACGCCGCCAACATGGAGCTGCGCCAGGCGATGGAACAGGCACCCGATTCGCCGGCGCTGCAACGCCTGCTCATGCGCACGCAGAAACAACAGTCGCAGCTGCGACAGATCGAACACCAGGCTGGTTGAGTCCAGCGGAGCCGTCACCATGAAAACCGCACGCGTCATCCCTCTCCTGCTCAGCCTGTCGATCGGCCAGGCCTTGGCCGACACGCCCATCAACCTCAGCCACGACGCCACGCCCAATGCGCATGTGAGCATCAGCAACGTCAAGGGCGACGTCACCGTGAGCGCCTGGGATCGCAACCAGGTCCAGGTCACCGGCCGCCTCGGCGACGGCGCCAAGCCACTGGCCATCGTGGGCAGCGACAGCAACCTGAGCATCAAGGTGGAATCGGCGGCCAAGTCCGGCTGGTTCAACTTCGGCAGCGACACGTCGATGGGCGGCACCACGCTGGACGTGCGCGTACCCAGGGGCGCATCGCTGGATGTCGACGTGGTCAGCGCGCCGATGAACATCGACGGCATCGACGGCGGCGTCATCAAGGTCAACACCGTCAGCGGCAAGGCGCGCATCAACGCCCGCTCGCCCAGCATCGACGCTGACGCCGTCAGCGGCAGCATCGAGCTCGCCGGCAATGCGGACAAGGTGAACCTGCAGACGGTGAGCGGCGACATCCTCGCGCCGAACGTCGGCGCGGAAGCGAGCCTGCAGACGGTCTCCGGTCGCATCCGCGTGAATGGCGGCCCATGGCGCAAGCTCAGCCTCAGCACCGTCTCGGGTGATGTGCAGTTGGGCGGCGGTATCGCACCCAACGGCGCCTACACGGTCGACAGCATGAGCGGCGACGTGCAGATCCAGGTGCCGGCCAACCTGTCGGCGATGATCAAGGCGTCGACCTTCAGCGGCGACCTGCGCAGCGACTTCGGCACGGTGAAGAAGCCGGAACATGGCCCGGGCAGCGAACTGGAAACGACGGTCGGCGCCGGCAGCGCCAAGATGACTGTCGAAACCTTCAGCGGCGACCTGCGCATCCGTCGCCAGGATTGAATCCCCGCGAGCCGCCAAACGAAAACGCCGGGCCAAGCCCGGCGTTTCTTTTGGTGCGGCCGCTAGAGAAACGGCGCGACTCAGAGATCTTGGTGGTACTGCACGTACGGCGTGCGCGACTGGTCAGGTTCCGGACCGGCCGGCGTATTCACGCCATTGCCCGACGACCACAGGTTTTGCGCGCCAACGCTCAACTGGCCCTGCCACGGCAGACGCCAGGTCACGCCCAGGTCGATGCTGTTCCAGCGACGATCCGGGTTGTAGCCGGCACCACCGGGAACGCCCGCTTCCGGCGCCATGGTGCGACCCACGATGCTGCCGCTCAACGGGCCGCGGTCGACGCCGAAGCTGACGGATTTCTGGTCGAGCGCATTCACGCCCAGCACATTGCCCGGCAACAGGCGAACCCGGCCGACGCTCGCACCCAGATCGATGCCGCTCTTGCCGTCCAGCGCAAAACGGCCGCGCGCATTGAGTTGCGTGCTGCTGTCGAACGCGGAAAGACCGTTGACGCCCGGCAACGCACCTGGCAACAGGCGCGGCAACGTGGCGGCGCCCTGCACATTGTCGGTACCCACGCTCAGGCCCAGCGCATAACGGCCATCGCTATAGGTGGCCCCCACTTCGCTGCCGATGACGCGCGGCGCCTGGTTGTTCGCCCAGTTGCGCTCGCTCACACCCACGTGCGCCTGCACGTTGGGAGCAATGCCATAGCGGATGTCGGAGGACTGCACCGTCGCCGAGTCGACAGCTCGGAACTGCAGCGGCGAATCGCCCTGCGTAGCCGCCAGCGTGTCACTGTTGGACTGTAGGGCGAGCCAGCGGCCATCGGCACCACGCCACAGCGGCACGCCGTTCGCGGCGGCTGGCGAGGCCTGTTCCGGCGTCTGCGAAAGCAGGCGTCCTGCGGCACTGTACGGATCATTGGCCGCAGTCTGTCCTGCCGCAACGAACGGCATGAGCAGCAGTGGCAATGACAAGAACAGACGACGCATGAACGCGAAAACCCCCGCGATACCGTAGGACAAGGTTAGATCGCCCCCTCCCAGAGACGAACTCGGGTCTGACGATACCACATTTTACTTTTTGCTAACACCCAGATTCCCAGTTTGTGAGCCAAGTCCGGCCGTTGCTGGATTACAAATTTTTGACATCCCGGGATCAATTAGGTTCCCCGGTTCATGCACCCAGCGACAAAGCTGAATGGAGGCGATATATAGTCCCTTCCTGTCGACAATGCCCGGATTCGACCTACGACTGATGACCTCGGTCCCTTCCAGCACGATGCCCTCCTGGTCCACGGACAGCGCTGTCGTGGCCATGCACGCCGCGGTGGAGCGACTCTTCCGCGCGGGCGATGCTGCCAGCGTGGCGGAAATCTGCGAGGTGATGCTGCGCGACCTGGGCATCGGGGGCAGCCTTCACTGGCGGTTGCTGGGCGACACGGAAGCCCCCAACGAGCAGATCACCCAACTCGACCTGGCCGAAGACCCGCAGGGCTTGCGCTCGCTCGTGCTGGCCCTGCCTACCGGCACGATCTCGGATCCGATGAGAGAGAACCTCTCCTGGATCGGACGCCTACTCGCCTGCCGCCTGCGCCAGTTGGCGGAAACCTCCCGCCTGTACGAAGCCATCTCCCGTCTTGCGCTGGCCGAACGCCTGCAGCGCGCGCTCTACGCCATTGCCGACCAGGCAGGCGCCGAGCACAACATGACCGAGATGATGCACTCGCTGCACGCCATCCTCGGCAGCCTGATGTATGCGGAGAATTTCTATATCGCGCTGTACGACGCGGCCACCGACACGGTGCGCTTCCCGTACTACGTCGACACCATGGACAAGGACCCGCCCTCGCCCGACGCCTCGGTGCCGCTGCAGGAAATGCGCTACAGCCTTACCTGGAATCTGTTGCAGAGCGGCCAGGCGATCATGGGCTCGGTGGCCGAGCTGACCGAGCAGTTCAAGGGCCGCTTCGTGCTGCTGGGCCCGGTCTGCGAGCACTGGCTCGGCGTGCCGTTGCTGCGCGACGGCCGCGTGGTCGGCGGCATCGTGATGCAAAGTTATCGCGAAGACACGCATTACAGCGAGCACGACCGCGAACTGCTCAGCTACGTCGCCAAGCACGTGCAGACGGCGCTGGAACGGCGCGAGGCGCATGAGGAACTCGAGCGCCGCGTGTCCAGCCGCACCGCCGCGTTGCGTGAAGCGAACCGCGTGCTGCGCCAGCAGGTGTTGCAGCGCCAGCGCGGCGAGCGGCTGCAGGCGGCGCTGTTCCGCATCGCGGAGTTGGCGAACGCCTCGGAAAGCATCGACAACTTCTATGCCGCCGTGCACCGCGTGATCGGCGGCCTGTTGTACGCCCGCAACTTCTACATCGCGTTGCTCGACGAAGAGCAGAAAACGCTCAGTTTCCCGTACTCCGTCGACGAGTTCGACACGGTTCGCCTGCCGCGCGCGCACGGCCGCGGCGTGACCGAGTTCGTGCTGCGCCACGCCAAGCCGCTGCTGGCCGATCCGACCGAATTCGATCGCCTGCAGCAGATGGGCGAGATCACCCATCGCGGCTCGCGGTCTGTCTGCTGGCTCGGCGTGCCGCTGATCTGGGGCGATCGCGCCATGGGCGTGCTGGCCGTGCAGAGCTACTCGCCCGAGCACACCTACGACGTGCGCGACCAGGAGTTGCTCACCTTCGTCGGCTACCACGTCGCCAACGCCCTGCAACGCAAGCACACCACCGAGTCGCTGAAGCAGGCCTATGCGAGCCTGGAGCGCCGCGTCACCGAACGCACCCGCGCCCTCGCCCTGGCCAACCGCGACCTGCGCGAACAGATCGCCGAACGCGAGCGCGTGGAACGCCGCCTCAAGTACGAAACCCTGCACGACTCGCTGACCGGCCTGCCCAACCGCACGCTGCTACTGCAGCGCCTCGAACAGGCACTGCAGCGCTATCACGGCGATACGCAGGAATTGTTCGCGGTGCTGTTCATCGATCTCGATCGCTTCAAGGTGATCAACGACTCGGTGGGCCACCTGGTCGGCGACGACCTGCTGTTCCAGGTCGGCGGCCGCATCCGCGCGTGCCTGAAGACGCGCGACGTGGTGGCGCGCCTGGGCGGCGATGAATTCGCCGTGCTGGCCGAAGGCATCACCGATCCGAAGATGGCGATGCTCATCGCCGAGCGCATCATCGACGAATTGCAGACGCCGTTCCGGCTCGGTGCGAAGGAGATCTTTACTTCGGCCTCGATTGGCATCGCGCTGCCCAGCCCGCACTACCAGCGTCCGGAAGAACTGCTGCGCGACGCCGATGCGGCGATGTATCGCGCCAAGGACGAAGGCCGCCACCGTGCCGCCGTGTTCGACGATCGCCTGCGCCGCGAAGCCCTGTCGCTGCTGGAGATGGAAGGCGATCTGCGCCGCGCGCTGAGCCGCAACGAATTCGTGCCGTTCTACCAACCGATCGTGGCGCTGCAGACCGGCCGCACCGTGGGCTACGAAGCCCTGCTGCGCTGGCGGCACCCGGATCGCGGCTTGCTGACGCCTGGCGATTTTCTTGCCGTGGCCGAGGAAAGCGGCTGCTCGGAAAGCATCGACTGGCAGATCTTCGAACAGGTCTGCGCGCAGGCCGAAGCGTTGGCCGGCAGCGACGGCTTCGTCAGCATCAACGTATCGGGCCGCCACTTCCGTTCGCTGGACCTGGACAAGCGCCTGCTCGATCTCATCGAATCGCATCATGTGCCGCCGCGTTGCCTGCGCATCGAGGTGACCGAACGTGCGCTGCTGGAAAACGCCATCCAGGTGAAGCGCATGCTGGACAACCTGCGCGAGCACGGCGTGAGCATCGCGCTGGACGATTTCGGCACGGGCTATTCGTCGCTGAGCTACCTGCATCAGTACCCGATCGAGACGCTGAAGATCGACCGTTCCTTCATCGTCGAACTGCCACGCGAAGGCGGTCACGGCGCGGCGGTGGTGCGCGCCATCCAGGCGCTGGCCAATTCGCTGCAGATGCAGGTGATCGCCGAAGGCATCGAGGACGAGGACCAGCGCGAGGCGCTGCTGCGCATCGGCTGCCGCTTCGGCCAGGGCTTCCTGTTCGCCACGCCGAAGATGGCCGAGGTGTGGTTGCAGCGCGAGCATCATTTCGCGCTGCCGTAGGGCGGCGCGCCTTTGGTTCCAATGCCTCGATTCCGCCTGTTCGTCATTCCGGCGCAGGCCGGAATCCAGTAGCGATGCGATGGATTATTGCGGCGCCTCCAACGCAGGCTGTCATAACGCGACAACCGGGCACAGACGCTACTGGATTCCGGCCCTTGCCCCCTTTTGCGGGGTGCGCCGGAATGACGGGCAAGAGAAAGGCCGGCACCTTTCGGTGGCCGGCCTTATTCAACTTCTTGCGGGCTTATTGCGCCGTGTGCGGCGCATTCGCCGCCGGCGTCACGCTGAGCAGATGCTCCGCATCCACCCGGTCGAAGGTGTAACGCTGCGCGCAGAACTCGCAGATCACCTCGATTTCGCCTTCGCGGGCTTCCAGCGCCGCTTCCACTTCATCGCGTCCGAGCGAGCGCAGCACAGCCTCCACGCGCTCACGCGTGCAGCTGCAGCCGAACGCCAGCGGGCGTGGATCGAACAGGCGCACGGATTCCTCGTGATAGAGGCGGTACAACAGCTGTTCCGGCGGCGTGGAGAGCAGTTCCTGCGCACCCAGCGTGGCGGTGAGATGCTGGATGCGCGTCCACGCGTCTTCATCTTCCACGGCGTCGTGACCGCCCTCGTCCGGCAGCTTCTGCAGCATCAGACCCACCGCGTGCTCGCCATCGGCCGCCAGCACGATGCGTGCCGGCAACTGCTCGGACTGGCCGAAGTAGTTCTCCAGCGCCGACGCCAGATCCGGATGCTGCAGGTCGACCAGGCCCTGGTAGCGCTGGCCACGCTCGGCATTGCCGATGGTGATGGCCATGTAGGCTTCGGGCATCGCTGCCAGATCCAATGTTTCCGGCAACGGATCGTTCCAGCGCGCCAGGCCGCGCAGGCGACCGCGATCGGTGCACTCGGCGAACAATAGGCGCAGCGGACCGCTGCTCTTCAGCTCCACCGAGAGCGCACCATCGAGCTTGATGTTGCCGGTCAGCAAGGCGCTGGCCACCAGCGTCTGGCCGAGCACCGAACGCAACGCGGCGGGATAGTGGGCACGACCGGCAACTTCACGCCAGGCCGGCCCAAGACGAACGAGCACGCCGCGCACGCCGGCGCGCTCGAGCATGAAGCGATGCAGGACATCTTCGACAAGCACGGTTTCCACGGGATGGACCTCTCAAGAACAATCCCCCTAGATGGGGGCGCCTGCATCGGGGCACAACGACCGCGGGAGCAGGCTATCGGGGAAGGGGCTGGCGCCTCCTATACTGCCGCCAATTCCGTCTAAGCGCCGCCATGACTCCACGACGCCCGTTCGCCGCCCGTCTGCTCCGCACCCTGGTCCTGCTTGCGATCTCCTGGCTGGCACTGAGCTGGCTGGTGGTGCTGGTGCTGCGCTTCGTGCCGCCGTGGACCTCGGCGGTGATGATGGAGCGCCAGCTGGGCGCGCTCATCCATGGCGAGAAGGATTTTCACCTGCAACACCGCTGGGTGCCATGGAGCCAGGTGTCGCCCTATGTGCCGCTGGCGATGGTGGCCGGCGAGGACCAGAAATTCCCCTACCACCACGGCTTCGATTTCGATTCCATCCAGGATGCGGTCGATGCCGCCGACGAAGGCCGGCGCCTGCGCGGGGCCAGCACCATCAGCCAGCAGACGGCCAAGAACCTGTTCCTGTGGAACGGGCGCAGCTTCATCCGCAAAGGACTGGAAGCGTATTTCACCGTGCTGATCGAGCTGAGCTGGCCCAAGCAGCGCATTCTCGAGGTTTACATGAACAGCGCCGAGCTGGGCGACGGCATTTACGGCGTGGGTGCGGCCAGCGACGCGTTCTTCCATGTGCCGCCTGCGCGTCTCAGCGCGGCGCAGGCGGCGCGCCTGGCTGCGGTGCTGCCGAGCCCTCGCCGTCTGCATGCGGATCGCCCTACGGCCTACGTGCAAAGCCGGGCAAACTGGATCCAGCAGCAGATGGCGCATCTGGGCGGACCGGGCTACCTGCAAAGCCAGACTGCGCCACGCGATACGCGACGGCGCTGACGTGACACAGCCGCTCGCTACGGGCGAGACGCTGCACTAGCATCTGCCCACCTTTCAGGAACCCTCACGCCGCCATGCCACGTCTCACCGTCGTCGTACCGGCTTACAACGAGTCGGCCGTGCTGGATGCCTTCCACGCCCGGCTCAGCCGGGTGCTGGACGAACTGGCGCTCGATTGCGAGGTGCTCTACGTCGACGACGGCAGCACGGACTCCACCTGGCAGCTGATCAGCGCGCTGACGGCGCGTGACGGCCGCACCGGCGCGATCAAGCTCTCGCGCAACTTCGGCAAGGAGGCGGCGATGACCGCCGGCCTGGACCAGGTGGACGCCGATGCCGCCATCGTGATCGATGCCGACCTGCAGGACCCGCCGGAACTGATTCCGGCCCTGGTGGAACGTTGGCGCGAAGGTTTCGACGTGGTCTACGCCACGCGCAGCGCACGCCAGGGGGAAACCGGCTTTAAGCGTCTGACCTCCGCCCTGTTCTATCGCAGCATGGACCGCGTCTCCGATATCCACGTGCCCCGCGATACCGGCGACTTCCGCCTGCTCTCCCGCCGCGCGCTGGACGCATTGCACCAGCTGCGCGAACGCCAGCGCTTCATGAAAGGCCTGTTCACCTGGATCGGCTATCGGCAAACGGCCGTCTATTACCTGCGCGAGCCACGCCAGGCCGGCACCACCAAGTGGAACTACTGGCGCCTGCTGCAACTGGCCATCGAGGGGTTCACCTCGTTCTCCACCGCGCCGTTGCGCCTCGCGACCTGGGTGGGCCTGGCGGCATCGCTGATGTCCTTCCTGTTCGGCCTGTGGGTGTTCGGCAAGGCGTTGTTGTTTGGCGACCCGGTGCAGGGCTATCCGTCGCTGATGGTGGCGATCCTTTTCATCGGCGGCGTGCAGTTGCTGGCGCTGGGCGTGATCGGCGAGTACCTGGGACGCAATTACGCGGAGAGCAAGCAGCGCCCGCTGTACTTCGTCGAGGAGCAGCGCCCGGCGCGAGAGAAGCGTTGAACAGCGTCCGGCCGGCCGCTTCACGTCGGGCCAACACCCCGTCCACGCGGCGGCGCTAGACTTTCGCCATGCGGCCCATCGGCGGCCTCCTGGGAGGTGGAAGCATGCGACAAGTCAAGCATTTGCTGGAAGGAAAAGGCAGCGACATCTTCAGCATCGCACCGGACGCGCCCGTACTCGAAGCGATCAAGCACATGGCGGAACGCCGCGTCGGTGCGCTGCTGGTGATGCGCGACGAACGGCTGGTGGGCATCGTTTCCGAACGTGACTACGCACGCAAGGTGATCCTGCAGGGCCGCTCCTCCGCCCAGACCGCGGTCTCGGAGATCATGAGCAGCCCGCCGCTCACGGTGGGTCCGGACACGGACGTGTTCGACTGCATGCGCTTGTGCACCGACAGCCGCATCCGCCACTTGCCGGTGGTGACCGGCGAACAGGTGGTCGGCGTCATCTCGATCGGCGACCTGGTGAAGGAAGTGATCGACGCGCAGGCCGAACAGATCGAGCAGTTGCAGCGCTACATCACCAGTTGAGCCGGTACCAGCTGAGTGGGCTCAGGCCTTGGCTGTTTCTGCCGGGGATGAGGTGCCTTCTGCGGCCTGCTGCTCCGGCAGCAGGTCGGGCGAATGACCCGCGCGCGCGGCCACCCAGGTAGCGACCACGGCGACACCCGCACCGAGACCGGCCATGCCGGTAGCTGCCACGCCCAGCGTGCCCAACACGCTCACGCCGCTGGTGACCAGCACGTCGCCGAACCGCCAGATGGCCGTCTCCACGAAGTTCTTGCCCTTGTAGCGCGTCTCGCGCGGCACCCGGGTGTACAGCGCATCGACGGCCGGTTTGGTCATGCCATAGGCGAACCCGCGCGAACCGACCAGCATGATCGAGAGCATCGGCACCATGGTGCCGAACAGGCTGACGCTGCCCACGCCGACGATCACCAGCGACACCAGCAGCGCGAAGTTCACCACCGACGGCAGCACCAGGCCCGGGCCCGCGCCCTTGCGCACCAGCAGCCAGCGCGTCAGCGTGAGTTGCAGCACGGCGCCGAGCAGGTTCGCGTACAGATCCAGGTCGTTGTAGAACGACGTGCGCGCCACGCGATCAGGCAGGTGTGCCTTGGTGTAGTCGGCCATCAGCGCATAGGCGAGCGTGCCGATGCCGTCGCCCAGCACCATCAGGATGGCCATGTAGCGCAGGAACGGGCGCGTCCACAGCTCCTTGACGCCGGCCCAGAGCGAACCGCCGATGGGTTCTTCGTTGCGCGCTTCATCGCGGCAGTCGTGTCGCGACGACAGGGTCAGCAGCAGGATCAGGGCGATCGTCAGTGCGGCCGCCGACACCACCAGCAACGACGCCACGCCGATCAGCTGCACCAGGAACTTGGTCACCAGCGGCCCGAAGATCGCCCCGGCCATGCCGCCCAGCGCGATCAGCGGGAACACGCGGCGAGCCTGCGCGCTCTTGAAGATGTCCGCCATGAAGCTCCAAAAGAGCGACACCACGAACAGGTTGAACACGCTGACCCAGATGAAGAAGCCCACGCCCAGCGCACGCGCGCCGATGCGATCCTGCGCCACGAACGCCGGCACGAAGGCAAACAGGCAGGCCACGAAGAAGCTGTAGCTCCAGCCCAGCAGGCGCTTGCGCCGGAAGTGCGACACCAGCGCGCCGAACACCGGCGTCAGCAGCAGCATCACGCCGAACGTGCTGGCGTAGAACAAGGGCAGCGATTGGGAACCGACGGCGCCGCTGAGCTGGTCACGCACGGGCCGGATGATGTAGTACGCCGTCATCACGAAGAAGAACGCCACTGCCGACAGGATCGACGCAAGGCCTTCGTTCGCTGCGGCAGGTCGGGGGGTATTCACCGGCAGTTCCAGCGGGGGACGCGCACAGACTAGCATGCGGCCATGACGGTCACTGACAGGGACCGGGGGACACTGATGACATACGACATCATCATCGTTGGTGCAGGGTCGGCCGGCTGCGTACTTGCCAACCGGTTGAGCGCGAACGGCAACCGGCGCGTATTGCTGCTGGAAGCAGGGCCGCCGGACTGGCACCCGCTGATCCATATGCCCGCCGGCATCGCGCGCCTGGCCAACAACCGCCGCCTCAACTGGAACTACCGCACCGAACCGCAGGCACAGTTGAACGGCCGCACGCTGTGGTGGCCCCGCGGCAAGACCCTGGGCGGTTCCAGTTCGATCAATGCCATGTGCTACGTGCGCGGCGTCGCGGGCGATTACGACCGTTGGGCGCAAGCCACCGGCGATGCACGCTGGTCATGGGAACAGGTGTTGCCATGGTTCCTGCGCAGCGAGGACAACACGCGCGGCGCTGACAGTTTCCATGGCACGGGCGGCCCGCTCGGCGTCAACGATCTCCGTCACCACAATCCGCTGTCCGGGGTTTTCATCGAAAGCGCGGTAAGCGCAGGCTTTGCACGCAACGACGACTTCAACGGCGCCGATCAGCAGGGCTTTGGCCTGTATCAGGTCACCCAACGCGATGGTGCGCGCTGCTCCGCCGCGGCGGCTTATCTGCGCCCCGTGCGCGACCGCCCGAACCTGGAGGTGCGCACCGGTGTGCTGGTGGCGCGCGTGGCGATGGCCCAGGGGCGCGCGGTTGGCGTGCAGTTGCACGGCAGCGATACGCTCATCGAAGGCGGCGAGGTCATCCTCGCCGGCGGCGCGGTGAACACGCCGCAGCTGCTGATGCTCTCGGGCATCGGTCCGGCCGACCATCTGCGCGAGCATGGCATCGCCGTGCAGGCCGACCAGCCCGAGGTCGGCGCGAACCTGCAGGATCACCTGGACATCTGCACACTCGACGGCAGCACCCAGAGGATCACCTACGACCACCTCAACGAACTGGCCGCCGGCTGGCGCTTCCTGCGTCATCGCAATGGACCGGGCACCTCCAACATCGCCGAAGCCGGCGGCTTCGTGCGCAGCCGGCTTGCCATGGACGAACGCTGCGACCTGCAGTTCCATTTCGTGCCGGCCCTGCTGGACGATCATGGCCGTCATCGCCTGCCCGGCTATGGCTACACCGTGCATGCCTGCTACCTGCATCCGCGCAGCCGCGGCACGCTGCGCCTGCGTTCGGCGAATCCCGCACAACCCATCGCCATCCATGCCAACTATCTCGGCGATGCCGAGGGGCACGATCTTGCGCGCATGATCGAGGCCGCGCGCCTGTCGCGCGAGCTGCTTTCCCAACCCGCCTTCGCGCCGTTTCGAGGAGCGCCCGTTTTCCCAGAGCGCAAGATCACGAGCGACGCGGAATACCTCGACTTCATTCGCCGCAAGGCGGAAACCATCTATCACCCCGCGGGCAGCTGCCGCATGGGCAGCGACGCGCGTGCACCGCTGGACAGCGAGTTGCGTGTACGCGGCGTGCAGAACCTGCGCGTGGTGGACGCCTCGGTGATGCCCAACCTGCCCACCGGCAACACCAACGCGCCGGTGATCATGATCGCGGAACAGGCCAGCGCGATGATCCTGAACGAAACCAAGTCGGCGCAGCCGTTGTCCCAATGAGGCTTGCCGTCCATCGGTCGTACGGAAAGGGGATTTTCGCGTCTTGCTGCGGTAATCTCCGGCAGCCGTCATGGATGGAACAGGCTCGCGACATTAGGCCCAGCTCTATCCCGAGCTGTCTTCGATACGGCGTCATCGACGCCCCGCATCTTCGAATCGCATGACGCTTCGCACGCTTCCACTGCTCATCGCCGCCACACTGGGATGGGCCAGCGCACTGCCCGCTGCGCACGCCGCGACGCCAGCAAGCGACGGCACGCTGCCGCCCTCCCAGGGCGTGCCCGCCGATCGCATGAAGGACACCCTGACCTCCTACCAGCAATGGCTGGAGCGCGTCGACCAACGCAACGTCGTGGCTGGCCTGGCCACGGCCGTGGTGTCGGACAACAAGGTCGTGTTCGAGGACACCATCGGTTACGCCGACGCCGCCACGCGCGAGCCGGTGACGCCCGAGACGGTGTTCCGCCTGGCCTCGCTGTCCAAGGCGTTCGCCACCGCGCTCACCGGCGTGCTGGTGGACGACGGCAAGCTTTCCTGGGACACCAAGCTGGCAGCCGTGCTGCCGTTCTTCAAACTCAAGAGCGACAGCGCGGCGCAGCAGGCGACGGTGCGCGACATCCTCGGCCAGCGCCTGGGCCTGCCCAAGAACACCTACGACAGCATGCTCGAAGACAACGTGCCCTACGAAGAGCTGGTGCGCCGGCTCGACGAGGTCTCTCTGACCTGCGACGTCGGTCAATGCTACGGCTACCAGAACATCGCCTTCAGCCTGATCGGCGATGTGGTCTATGCGCAGACCGGCGACTTCTTCACCCGCCAGGTCGACAAGAACATCTTCTTCCCGCTGGGCATGAAGACCGCCAGCTACGGGCGCGAAGGACTGGAAGCGAGCAAGAGCTGGGCGCGTCCGCATCGGCCGAGCAGCAACGGCTGGATCCCGTTCGAACCGAAGGACGCCTACTACCGCGTCGCTCCGGCGGCAGGCGTCAACGCGAGCCTCAAGGACATGGAGCAATGGCTGATCGCGCAGATGGGCGGGCGCCCTGACGTGCTGCCGCCCGCGCTGCTCAACACGCTGCATACGCCCGAGGTATCCACGCCGATCGAACTGCGCGGGTCGCCATGGCGCCGTGCGCGCCTGGAGGATGCCTCCTACGCGCTGGGCTGGCGCGTGTTCGACTACCAGGGCGAAACGATGATCTTCCACGCCGGCGCCGTCGAAGGCTATCGCACGATGATCGGTTTCCTGCCCAGGCAGCACGTGGGCCTGGTGATGATGTGGAACTCGGCCGATCCGCTGCCCGCCGGCCTGCTGCCGATGGTGTTCGACAGCCTGCTCGGCCTGCCGCACGTCGACTGGGCCGGCGTCGAGAGCGACGCGCCGCCCGCCAACACGATCAAGGGCAAGCCGCGCAAGAAGAGCAAGACGGCGGCGACGCGCGGCAGCAAGGGCTAGGCAGCACGCTCACCCCACGGCGCAAAAAAAGGCGCCACAGGTTTCCCTGCGGCGCCTTTTCTTTTGCGGCAGGCTCGCCGCGAGCGCGGCGAGCCCTTGCTCAGTTGAGCTTGAACACGATGCGACGCTTGTCCTGCGACGGCACCGGGTTGCCATCCTGCGTGGCCGGCTGGAACTTCCAGCGACTCACCGCTTCGGTCGCCGCGCGATCGAACACGTGGCGCGGCTCGGCATCGACCACCTTCACGTCGTCCACGGTGCCTTCGGGCGTGACGGTGAACGTCACTTCCACCCAGCCTTCCTGATTGGCACGGACGGCCGTGGTCGGATAGCGCGGCGGCACGTTGCGCAACAGCACCGCCGGGTGCGTACCACCCGCGCTGGCCGTAGCCGTGTTGCCGGCACCCGCCGTGGAGGTCGGCGCCTGCTGCGTGCGCGCGGCTTCCGCCTGTTGCTGCTGCGCTGCGCGGGCCTGGGCCGCACGCTGGTCGGCCACCGCCTTCTGCTGCGCTTCGGCTGCGAGGCGATCGGCTTCCGCCTTGTCGGTCACTGCCTTCTGCGCTGCCAATTGCTGCTGCTTCTCCTTGTCCGAGGCCAGCTGCTGCTCGCGATCCTGCAGCTTGCGCTGGGCATCGAGCTTGGAACGCAGGATGGTCAGCGTGTAGTTGGCCGGGTCGGCCTTCGCCAACAGATCGATCTGGCGCTGGGCTTCGTTGAAGTCGCGCTGGTTGATCGCCTGCTCGGCCACGCTGGCGCCCACCGGGAAGGTTTCGCGCAGTGCGTCGGTGGCCACCGGGTTGCCGGGCTGCTTCTCCAGCACCTTCAGGTAGAACTCGAACGCGTTGTTGCCGGCCGGTGCCAGCAGACGCTGTTCGTTCACTGCCTTGCGGGCTTCCGCAAGCAGCTGGTTCATGCTCATGGCCGCCACGTTGACCGGCGGAGGCGGCGCCTCGCCGGCCTTCACCGGCGTGGACGGGTGCGCGCCGGCATCGGCTTCGACCATGTCCTGGTGCGGCTTGATGATAAGGAACCATGACGCTGCGGCGAGTACGGCAACAACAGCAACGATGGCAATGGCAGCGGGCCGAATGGCCCCACGCGCGTTACGACGCGCATGACGTGTGTATCGGGTATCCATGATCTCTCACCGAGTGGCATCAGATACCCGCGCTTTTTCCCCCTGTGAATCCAGGAGCGGCAGCCTCCCCAGGCCACCGCGGCGCGGATGTGTGAAAGGTAACCGTAATGCAGCACTACGGCAAATCGTTCGACGTGTCGGCGACAGGCCGCACATCGCGTCGTATTGGCTTGCGGCGTGACTCACGCCACCTCGGGCCGCCAACGCTAGGAAATTTTCTTACCCCAGAAACGAAGCGTCCCGGCAAGGGCCGGGACGAATCGCTCTTTCGAAGGACTCTCCCCGCGCTGGGCACCGCGGGGAGAAAAGTCGTTCTTGCTTGTTATTAAGAGTAAAGCTTAAAGCTTACTTCTTGGCCTTGGCGGCCTTGGGGGCCTTCGCAGCCTTGGTCGCCTTGACGACCTTGGCAGCGGCAGCCTTCTTCACGGTGCGCTTCTTAGCAACAGCCTTCTTCGCAACCTTCTTGGTCGCGACCTTCTTCACGGCAGCCTTCTTGGCAGCGGCCGGGCGCTTCTTAGCAACAGCCTTCTTGGCGACCTTGCGGGCGACCTTCTTGGCAGCCTTCTTGGCGGCCGGCTTGCGGGCTACCGGCTTCTTGGCAGCGGTCTTCTTCACGGCGGTTTTCTTGGACGCCTTCTTGGCGGCCTTCTTTGCAGTGGCTTTCTTGGCAGTGGCCATAGTTCGTCTCAGCTCCTCATCAGTTGGCAGTGGTTGCCCAGTAAAAGCATGTAGGAACGCCTCCACAAGCAGATCGCTATTGGTAGCGTGCCTTAAATTGTTCACCTGACGACGGGTGCGTTCGTCAGACAAGGGCCTCAAGATATGCAATGGGATCGAGACCGTGATCTTGCGTACTGCGCCGGCCTTCTCTCCATGATCGACATAAGGCTTGATGAATTTCGATGTTGCCATGGCACCCGTTCTCCGTGTTCCGATGCGAAAGCTATTCCTGAAGATTTCAGCTGTCAATTGATTTTAACCATGAAATCAATCCATTTCATCCCCCTGCGGGAGGGTCCAAACCCCCGCCACACAAGGCCTTACAGGGGTTTGAAGGCATTTTCTTTTGGACGTCCATACATCCAGACGTCAATGCTGTTTTGATTACCAAGACAGCGACAAAACCGCTTAAAACAAGCCATTTTGCATTTTCCGCGCACATGTGCGCAGCACGCTCGCGTCTCACAAGTCGAGACACATCAAGGACATGCCGGAGCAGGTCCGGAGCTGCCCTCCAGGATGAACGAAAGGCGACTGAATTTATTTTTTGGGCGACCCCGCCGGAAGGTCGTTTCGGACCTCTTCGGACACGTCAAAAGGCATCGAAGCGGGTCGACTCGCGACTCGCCCCCCGCTTTTCGGAACCTCGCCTTGGCCATCTATCGGCATGGACGGCGAGAACTTCAACGCGAAAAACGAGGCGTCGATCACCCGGCGATTCGCCTTTCCGCGGATCGAAAAACGCAGCGGCCGCGAGGCAAAAAGAAGCCGGCCGCTTGCGGCGGCCGGCATCGGGTGAAGCGTCGAACGTCAGGGCTTAGTGGTCTTCGTTTTCGACCAGTTCGGCATAGGCGTCGGCGTCGAGCAGCTCGTCGAGTTCGCCGCGATCGCTGGCGCGAACCAGGAAGATCCAGCCGTCGCCGAAGGCATCTTCGTTGATGGTTTCGGGCTTGTCGTTGAGGCCTTCGTTGACCGCGACGATCTCGCCGGAGACCGGGCTATAGATGTCCGAAGCGGCCTTGACCGACTCGACCACGGCCACGCCGTGACCGGCCTGCACGCTCGCGCCGACCTCCGGCAGTTCCACGTACACCAGGTCACCGAGCTGGCCCTGGGCATGGTCGGAGATACCCACGCGCACCAGGCCGTCGTCTTCGACGCGGGCCCATTCGTGGGACTTGAGAAATTTCAGATCGCCGGGAATCTCGCTCATGATCGAATCCAGTCGTTGATGTGGGTCGTGGGTGGAGCGCCGATTCTAGCCGCTTCACCCGATGGGCAAAACGGGCTGCGCCCGTTCTGCGGATAAGCCTGATCTCAGATGCCGTCGCAGGGCTGGCCGTCGCGCACGAACGGATACTTCACCACGCGCACCGGCACTTCCTTGCCGCGGATATCCACGCGCACCTCGCCCGGCTCGCCGGCCGGGATGCGCGCGAAGGCCACGGCCTTGTTGAGCGTCGGCGCGAAACTGCCGGACAGGATCTCGCCGGTACCGTTGGCGGTGAGCACCGGCTGGCCGTGGCGCAGCACGCCCTTGTCGTCGAGCACCAGGCCGACCATCACGCGCTTTACACCCGCGGCCTTGTGCGCCTCGAGCGCCTGGCGGCCGATGAAGTCGCGGCCTTCGTCCAGCGCGATGGTCCAGCCGAGGTTCGCTTCCCACGGCGACACGGTCTCGTCCATGTCCTGGCCGTAGAGGTTCATACCCGCTTCCAGGCGCAGCGTGTCGCGCGCGCCCAGTCCGGCCGGTGCCACGCCCGCGGCGGCGAGCGCCTGCCACAGCGCCACGGCGTGTTCCTGCGGCACGATGATTTCGAAGCCGTCCTCACCGGTGTAGCCGGTGCGGGCCACGAACAGCGGCATGCCGTGCGGACCCTGCGCCGCCGCCGCCGCGAACTTGCCGAGCTTCTTCATGCGCTCGTGATCCACCTCGGCCAGCAGGCCGATCACCTTGGCGCGGGCGTTGGGGCCCTGCACGGCGATCATGGCGAAGTCCGGGCGTTCCTTGACCTCCACCCCGAAGGCCTTGGCCTGCCGTTCGATCCACTGCAGGTCCTTCTCGCGGGTGGAGGCGTTCACCACCAGGCGGAAGAATTCCTCGCCGAGGAAGTAGACGATCAGGTCGTCGATCACGCCGCCCTGTTCGTTGAGCATGCACGAGTACAGTGCCTTGCCCTGCACCTTTAGCTTGTCGACGCTGTTGGCCAGCAGGTGACGCAGGAATTCGCGCGTGCGCGCGCCGTGAAGATCGACCACGGTCATGTGCGAGACGTCGAACATGCCGGCATCGCGGCGCACCACGTGATGTTCCTCGATCTGCGAGCCGTAGTTGATCGGCATGTCCCAGCCGCCGAAATCGACCATGCGCGCGCCGAGCGCACGATGGGTGTCGTTGAGTACGGTCTTCTCGGTCATCGCGGTGGTGCTCTGGGGAAAGAGCCATTATCGCCGGGGGCGTGGATACATTCCAAGCCGAGGGGCCGTGCGGGGCCGTATCGCTGAACATCTTGCGACGCAGCAAGCGTGCGACCGCCTGCGACTACCAGCTGCGACCTTTCCTATCCGTCATTCCGGCGCAGGCCGGAATCCAGTAGCGATGCGATGGGTCGCCACGGCAGATCCCATCGCAGGCTATCGTGAGGCGTTAACCGAGCGCTCGGCTACTGGATTCCGGCCTGCGCCGGAATGACGACCATGGAGGCGCGGCTAGTCTCAGAGCGGCGTATGCCCCAGGCCCGCAAGCAGTTGTTCTACCACCTGCTCCGCGAGCTGCTCCGCACGCAACCCGGCCGTGAGCAGATGCAACTCTGCCTGCTCGGGCGCCTCGTAGGGCGAGTCGATGCCGGTGAAGTTGAAGATCTCGCCGGCCCGCGCCTTGCGGTACAACCCCTTGGGATCGCGGCGCTCGCACTCCTCCAGCGTGGTGTCGACGAACACCTCGAGGAATTCACCCTCGTCGAACAACCCACGGGCGAAACGGCGCTCGCTCTGGAACGGCGAGATGACGCAGACCAGCACGATCAGGCCCGCATCGACCATCAGGTTGGCCACCTCGGCCACGCGGCGCACGTTCTCCACCCGCGCCTCGGCGGTGAAGCCCAGGTCCTTGTTGAGACCGTGGCGCAGGTTGTCGCCGTCCAACATATAGGTGTGATACCCGAGCGAATGCAGTCGGCGCTCCACCAGGTTCGCGATGGTCGACTTGCCGGCGCCGGACAAACCGGTGAACCACAGGCAGCGCGCCCGCTGGCCCTTGCTGGCGCTGCGCACTTCCTTGTCCAGGTCGGTGTGCTGCCAGTGCACGTTGGAGGCGCGGCGCAGCGCGAAGTCCAGCATGCCGCAGCCGACCGTGGCGTTGGTGGTGCGGTCGATCAGGATGAAACCGCCCAGCGTGCGGTTGGCCTCGTACGACTCGAAGGCGATGGCATGGTCGAGCTCGAGGTTGCAGTAGCCGACCTCGTTGAGGTCGAGCCGGCGGGCGGCGAGCTCGGCCTGGGTGTTCACATCGACCTTGTGCTTGATCGAGCTGACGCGCGCATTGACCGTGTGCGAGCCGATCTTCAACCAGTAAGCGCGATGGGGCAGCAGTGGCTCGTCGCCCATCCATAGAACATGGGCCGCGAACTGATCGGCCACAGGTGCGGGGCGAGCCGCGTCGGCAATCACATCGCCGCGGCTGGCATCGATCTCGCGGTCCAGCGTGAGCGTCACCGCCTGACCGGCGACGGCTTCGGTCAGGTCACCGTCCGCCGTAACGATGCGTTCCACGCGTGCGCGCCGCATGGCAGGCTGCACCACGATTTCAGTGCCCACCGCGATCCGGCCGCCGCAGACCGTGCCGGCATAACCGCGGAAGCTGGCATCGGGACGGTTGACCCACTGCACCGGCATGCGGAAGTCCTCACCTTGCGTGGCAGCGGTGTCGGCGGACTCCAGCAACTCCAGCAAGGTCGGCCCCTGGTACCAGGGCATGCGCGTCGAGTGCTGGCCCACGTTGTCGCCACCCGGTGCCACCACCGGCAGGCAATGCACGCGGGTGATGCCGAGCTGGGTGGCGAGCTCGCGGTATTCATGGGCGATGGCGGCGTAGACGTCTTCCCGGCAATCGACCAGGTCCATCTTGTTCACCGCCACCACCACCTGGCGGATCCCCATCAGGGCGCAGATATAGCTGTGGCGACGCGTCTGCGGCAGCAGGCCCTTGCGGGCGTCCACCAGCACCACCGCCAGCTGCGCGTTCGATGCGCCGGTGGCCATGTTGCGGGTGTACTGCTCGTGCCCGGGGCAGTCGGCCACGATGAAGCTGCGGCGCGGTGTGTGGAAATAGCGGTAGGCCACGTCGATGGTGATGCCTTGCTGGCGCTCGGCATCCAGGCCGTCGGTGAGCAAGGCGAAATCAAGCGCTTCGGGCGCCTCGGCATGCAGCTTGCGGCTGTCGCGGGCCAGAGCGGCCAGCTGGTCTTCCGGCACCATGCCGGCGTCGTAGAGCAAGCGGCCCAGCAGGGTGCTCTTGCCGTCGTCGACGCTGCCGCAGGTGATGAAGCGCAGCAGGTTGGTGTCCGCGGAAACGGTGGAGGTGGCATCCAGCGTGGCCATCAGAAATAACCCTCCTGCTTCTTGCGCTCCATCGAGGCATTGCCGTCGTTGTCGATCACCCGGCCCTGGCGTTCCGAGGTGCGCGAGGCCGCCATCTCCTCGATGATCTTGTCCAGCGTATCGGCCGAGGATTCCACCGCGCCGGTAAGCGGATAGCAACCCAGGGTGCGAAAACGCACCTCGCGCAGCTCGACCTTTTCGCCTTCGCGCAGGGTGAAGCGCTCGTCATCGACCATGATCAGCGCGCCGTCGCGCTCGACCACCGGGCGAGGCTTGGCGAAGTACAGCGGGACCACCGGAATGCCTTCGCGGCGGATGTAGTGCCACACGTCCATCTCGGTCCAGTTGGACAACGGGAACACCCGCACGCTCTCGCCCTTGTGGATGCGTGTATTGAAGGTGTGCCACAGCTCGGGACGCTGCTGCCTGGGGTCCCAGCGATGCTGCGCATTGCGGAAGGAGAACACGCGCTCCTTGGCGCGCGACTTTTCCTCGTCGCGACGAGCACCGCCGATGGCCGCATCGAAGCCGTACTTGTCCAGCGCCTGCTTGAGCGCCACCGTCTTCATCACATCGGTGTGCACCGCCGAGCCGTGGGTGAGCGGCGAAATGCCCTGGCGCACGCCGTCTTCATTGATATGCACCCGCACCTCGACGTCGCCCGCCGCCGCCACCTGCTCGCGGAAGGCGATCATCTCGCGGAATTTCCAGGTGGTGTCCACATGCAACAGCGGCATCGGCGGCCGGGCGGGATGGAACGCCTTGCGCAACAGGTGCAGCAGGACCGACGAGTCCTTGCCGATCGAATACAGCATCGCGGGCCGCTCGAAAGCGGCAGCTGTCTCGCGAAAGATATGGATGCTCTCGGCTTCGAGGGTGTCCAGGTGGGACATGGAAGGCATGCGTTGCGTCACTGGTAGCGGGGCCCGAAAGCGCCTTCGGCGCGCGGTCGATGGAGCAATCTAGCGGAAAATGGCCGTTCCGGCAGCGCCGGCCTTGGCAAGGCGCCAAGAAACGCTTCAGCGCTCCCACCGATGACGCACCCATCGTTTCGTCACCTGATATAGGCGACACTCCACTAAAATCGTGCTTGATGAGACCATCGATGGCGACAGGAAGCGCACAACTCGATGCCACGGCCACGCCTCCCCGCCTGCGTGTGGCCGGCGACTGGACACTGGCTCACTACGCTACGCTGGAGCGTGCGGTCGACGCGCTCAAGCGCCGCCTCGACCCACACACCCCGATCGACCTGAGCGCGCTGGGTGCGCTGGATACCGCGGGCGCCGCACTACTGTCGGGCCTGCTCGGCGCAACGCGGCTCAGCGACCTGGCCACCGACGACCCGACCCTGCCCGCCGCCCAGCGCGCGCTGTTGCAGACCGTCGGCAAGGCGATGGCGAGCTACGTCGAGCCCAAGACCAAGCGCCGCCACAACACCGTGACCGAATTGCTCGCACGCATCGGTGCGGCGATGGAAAACGTGTGGCGCCAACAGGTGCAACTGCTCGGCTTCATCGGCCTGACCCTGCAGACGCTGGCCCAGACGATCTGGCGTCCGCGCCGCTGGCGCGTCACCTCGCTGGTGTCGCATGTGGAGCAAACAGGCCTGGATGCGGTGCCCATCGTGATGCTGCTCACCTTCATGGTGGGCGCCGTGGTGGCCTTCCTCGGCTCGACGGTGCTGGCGGACTTCGGCGCCACCATCTACACGGTGGACCTGGTGGCGTTCTCCTTCCTGCGCGAATTCGCCGTGCTGCTCACCGCCATCCTGATGGCCGGTCGCACCGCCAGCGCTTTCACCGCCCAGATCGGCTCGATGAAGGCGAACGAAGAGATCGACGCGATCCGCGCGCTGGGCCTGGACCCGATGGAACTGCTGGTGCTGCCGCGCGTGCTGGCCATGCTCGCCTCGCTGCCCATGCTCACCTTCCTGGCAATGATCGCCGGCCTGATCGGCGGTGGCCTGGTCTGCGCCGCGGTGCTGGATATTCCGCCGGTGATGTTCATCAACCTGGTCAAGTCGGATATCGGCGTACGCCACTTCCTCGTGGGCATCGCCAAGGCGCCAGTGTTCGCGTTCCTGATCGCGGTGATCGGCTGCCTCGAGGGCTTCAAGGTGAGCGGCAGCGCCGAGTCGGTCGGTGAGCACACGACGTCCAGCGTGGTGCAGTCGATCTTCGTGGTGATCCTGATCGATGCGCTGGCCGCACTCTTCTATATGGAGATGGGCTGGTGAACGCCGTGGCGAAACCGCAAACCGCCGAGAACGTGATCGAGGTTCGCAACCTGGTGAACCGCTTCGGTACGCAGACCGTGCACGAACACCTGGATCTGGATGTGCGGCGCGGCGAGATCCTCGGCGTGGTCGGCGGCTCGGGCACCGGCAAATCGGTGCTCCTGCGCAGCATCGTGGGACTGCAGCGTCCGACCTCGGGACAGGTGCATGTGTTCGGCAAGGACTTGCTCAGCCTTTCGCCCGATCAGCGCTCCTTGCTGGAACGGCGCTTCGGCGTGCTGTTCCAGAACGGCGCGCTGTTTTCCTCGCTCAACGTGGTGGAAAACGTGGCGATGCCGCTGATCGAACACGCCGGCCTCTCGCGTCCCGATGCGCAACAGCTGGGCTCGGTAAAACTGGCGCTGGCCGGGCTGCCGGCGGGCACGGAAACCAAGACGCCTGCCGAGCTTTCCGGCGGCATGGTCAAGCGCGCCGCGCTGGCGCGTGCGCTGGCGCTCGATCCGGAAATCCTGTTCCTCGACGAACCCACCGCGGGCCTGGACCCGATCAGCGCCGCGGCGTTCGACCAGTTGATCCTGACCCTGCGCGATGCGCTCGGCCTCACCGTATTCCTGGTCACGCATGACCTGGACACGCTCTACACCATCTGCGACCGCGTGGCCGTGCTGTCGCAAAAGAAGGTGCTGGTGGTGGGTCCCCTGGACCAGGTGGCCGAGTATCCCGACCCATGGGTGCAAGCCTATTTCCACGGCCCGCGTGGCCGCGCCGCCGAAGAGGCGCACGAACGCGACGCAAAGAGCGTGTTCAATGCCTCCCCGTAGCCCGCGTTGCTCACCCCAAGCGCCCAGCGAGCGGATCGTGGCGCAGCGCCTGACTGGCCGTCAGGTCAAGCCGCGAGCCGCTCGCTGGGCGCTTGGGGTGAGCAACCCTTCGGGCCGGGTCTGTTTGCCCACAGGCCGGCGTCATCACTCAGTCGTGTATCGACATACACTCCTTCGTTCTTCCTTGTCCTGCGCGCAAACAGCTCCCGGCGCGGGCCACGGGGAGACATTGAACACGCTCTTAGAGGTGAAGTGACATGGAAACGCGTGCCCATCACGTACTCATTGGCTTGTTCACGGTGATCGTGGTCGCCGCCGCGCTGCTGTTCGCGCTATGGCTGGCCAAGTCCAGCTCGGACCGACAGTTCACCGAATACCGCGTGGTCTTCAACGAGGCGGTGAACGGCCTCTCGCAGGGCAGCGCCGTGCAGTACAACGGCATCAAGGTGGGTGATGTCATCCAGCTCAGGCTCGATCCGCAGGATCCGCGCAAAGTGCTGGCGCGCATCCGCCTGGGCGGCGACGTGCCGGTGAAGCAGGACACCCACGCCAAGCTCACCATGACCGGCGTGACCGGGCTTTCCGTGATTCAGCTCAGCGGCGGTTCGCCGGGCAGCCCGCCCCTGGTGTCGAAGGACGGCCAGCTGCCGGTGATCGTGGCCGACCCTTCGCCACTCAGCCGCATCCTCGCCAACGGCGAGGACCTGGTGACCAACATCAACGAAGTGGTGGCGCGGGCGAACATGCTGCTGTCGCCGCAGAACACCGATCGGATCAGCCGCACACTGGAGCATCTGGATCAGGTCACCGGCACGATTGCCGACCAGCGCGAGGATATTCATCAGTTGCTGCAGCAGCTGGCGCAGGCGAGCAAGCAGGCCAACGAAACCCTGGCGCAGACCGACCAGCTGGTGCGCAATGCGAACGGTCTGATCGACAACCAGGCACGTGCCACGCTGGAAAGCGCGCGCAGCGCGATGGCCTCGCTGGACCACTCCGCCGCCGACATCGATCGCCTGCTCAGCGACAACCGCGCCGCCATCAACGGCGGCCTGCAGGGCTTCAGCGAATTGGGACCGGCCGTGCGCGAATTGCGCGACGCCGCCGGTTCGCTGCGCGGCGTGTCGCGCCGCCTCGACGACAACCCGGCGGGCTTCCTGCTCGGCCGCGACCGCAGCAAGGAGTTCGTGCCATGAGCGTGCGCTTTCGCCTGTGTGCCTGTGCAGCCATCGCGCTGCTCGGCGCCTGTTCCATCCTGCCCAAGGCGGAATCGCCGGATATCTACCGCCTGCCAGCCACGCCGCTGCCGCGCGACAGCACGCCCGCGGTGAATTGGTCGTTGCGCGTGGACACGCCCAACGCCGAGCGAATGATCGACAGCTCGCGCATCGCGGTGCTGCCGCAGGGTGACGTAGTGAGCGTCTACCAGGGCGCACGCTGGAGCGACACGGCCACCACCCTGCTGCGCAACCGCATCGTGGACGCGTTCCGCGACAACGGCCGCATCGCCGGCCTGAGCAGCGACGAGACCAGCCTGCAGGCCGATTATTCGCTCTCCGGCGACCTGCGCTCGTTCCAGTCGGTCTATCAGAACGGACAGCCGGTGGTGGTGATCCGTTTCGATGCGCGACTGGTGAAGAACAACGGGCTGAGCATCGTCGCCAGCCATCGCTTCGACATCACCCAGCCGGTCGGTGGAACCAGCGTGCCGCAGGTGGTTGCCGCGTTTGGCCAGGCCTCCGATGCGCTCGCCTCGCAGCTGGTCAGCTGGACGCTGCAGCAGCCGCTCGGCGGCCGCGAGGTGCATACGAACTGAGCGCAACGCGACTCAGCGCCGCGATGCGTCCAGCCAGCGAAACGTGAGATTGAGCCGCGGCCCCACGGCCGCGCTTGTCTTCGGTAGATCGTGCACGTATCGGTGTTGGGTGTCCCCCGCCATGCGCAACAGGCTGCCGTGGCCCAGTTCGATCACCTGCACATCCCCGCGAGCGGCTTCGCCGCGCGGCTTGAGGCGGAAGCGCCTTGCGGCCCCCAGGCTCAGCGAGGCGATCACGGGTTGCCGCCCCAGCTCCGGCTCGTTGTCGCTGTGCCAACCCATCGAATCGCGGCCATCCCGATAGAGATTGGCCAGCACGCTGTTGAACCGCGCATCGCACGCCTTCGCCACGCGCTCACGCAAGGCAGCCAGCGTCGGCGTCCACGGACGCGGTTCGAAACGCGTGTGCGAGTAGACGTAGGTGGCATCTTCGTCGCCGATCCAGCAACTCAGGCGCGGCGAATCCACTTCCCGCCCGAAGATGCGGATGCGGTGCACTTCCCATGGAATGGTCGCGCGCAGTTCGGCCAGCAGCGCGTCCGCCTCGTCGTTGCCCAACCACTGCGGCCACAGCGAAAGCTCAGCGCCCGGCAACGGCAGCGGCTGCCAGCCGCCGGTCGTTGCCTGATCGAACAGTCCCCGCACGATCCTGCCCGCCTCAGCGAATCGCCGGATAGGCAGGTTCGACGTCGAGCGTGGCCGCGCACACCGAGGCCAGTTCCAGCAGGCGCAGATCCGAGCCACGCGCGCCCACCAACTGCAGGCCGATCGGCATGCCGTCGGGCAGGTAACCCATCGGAATGTTCACCGCCGGACAACCGGCCAGACTGGCGAAGCTGGTGAGATCGGCCTGCGAATCGGGCACCGCCGCGTCGAGCGGGAAGGCGCCCTGCGGCGTGGTGGGCAGCACCAGCACGTCGATCTGCGCGAACAGCCGGCGCATCTTCAAGGTGGCGGCATCGAGCACGCGGTCGGCGGCGGCGTAGTCGGCGGCACTCTTGCCGGCGGCGTAGCCCAGCAGTCGACGGAAATGCTCCGACACGTGGTCGTCCGTGGCCAGATCGGAGGCAAAGGTGCCCAGCATCTCCGCCTCCATCAACAGCAGGCCGGCCCGACGCGTGCGGGCGAAATCCCAGTCGGCGAAATCCACCGTGCGGCGCTCGCCCAGTTCGCGCGGCCACTTCGCCAGCGCCGCTTCGAACACGTCCACCACATCCTGATGCACGCCAACGGCGCGCAGGTCGGGCAGGAATCCCGCGCGCAGGCGGCCCGGTTCCCAGTCCGGCGGCGACAAGGCCACGCGTCGGCGGCGCGAACGCGCATCATCGGCGTCATAGCCCGCCAGCACCTGCAGCAGCACGGTGAGATCGTCCGCGCTGCGCGCGATCAGGCCCACCGTATCCAGGCGACGCGCCGCCGGCACCATGCCTCGCGCGGAAATCTCGCCATGCGTGGGCTTGAGCGCATAGACGCCGCAATAACTGGCGGGAATGCGGATGGAGCCGAGGCTGTCCGAACCCACCGCGGCCACGGCTAGGCCCGCCGCCACCGCCGCTGCCGCGCCGCCCGAGGACCCACCCGCGGTGTAGCCGTGGCGATGCGGATTGTGCGTTGCACCGAAATGCGGGTTGTCGGTGACCGCGCCCAGCGCGCCCTCGTCCATATTGGTCTTGCCGATCAGGACGGCGCCGGAGGCGCGCAGGCGCGACACCACGTGGGCATCGTCGCTCACCGGCTTCTGCCGCCCCGCCAGGCCCGCGCTGGTGGGCCAGCCGGCCACATCGAAGTTGTCCTTCAGCGCGATGGGAATGCCGTCGAGCCGCCCGATGACGCCGTCGCGACGCCGATGCTGGGCCGCCAGGGCCTGCTCCTGCAGCATCGTCGAACTCAGGCCCAGATAGGCATTGAGCTGCGGATTGAGGCGCTCGATGGCTTCCAGGTAGGTCTCGGCCAGCGCCTGCGGTTGCACGCGTTCCACCGCCAGCCAATGCAGCAGCTGGCACATGGTGGCTCGTCGCAGATCGAGTTCGCTGATCGGTGGTTGCACATTCATGCTCTCTTCCCTGTGTCGCTTTTGGGGGGATTATCGCTACCGCGGATGAAGGGTTTGCAAGGATTTGCCCCCGGTGGCCCGAACCCGGACAATGCCAGTTTGGCCGTTCCATACGTCAGGAAACGGTTAACGTGCCGCACAAGATCAGCTGGAGTCCGCCGTGAGCGACCGCGAAATCATGGAATACGACGTCGTCGTCGTTGGCGCAGGCCCCGCCGGGCTTGCGTTCGCCATCCGCCTCAAGCAATTGAAGCCGGAAACGAGCGTTTGCGTGATCGAGAAGGCGTCCACCATCGGTGCGCAAATCCTCTCGGGTGCCGTGATCGAACCGCAACCGCTGGATGCGCTGCTGCCGGGTTGGCGCGACAATCCGCCGCCCATCTGCGTGCCGGCCACCGACGACGAATTCTGGCTGCTCAGCAAAGAGGGTGGCCGCAAGCTGCCGGTACCGCCGGGCATGAACAACCATGGCAACTTCATCGTCTCGCTGGGCGCCCTGTGCGCCTGGCTGGCGCCGCAGGCCGAAGCGCTGGGCGTGGATGTCTTCCCCGGCTTTGCCGCGGCCGACACCGTTCACAACGACGACGGCTCCGTTGCCGGCGTGCGCATCGGCGACATGGGCGTGGCGAAGGATGGCTCGCACAAGGCCGGCTACACCCAGGGCATCGACATCAAGGCCAAGGTCACCGTGCTGGCCGAGGGCGCGCGTGGCAGCCTCACCAAGCAGCTGATCAAACGCTTTGCGCTGGACAAGGACAGCGATCCGCAGGGCTATTCCATCGGCATCAAGGAACTGTGGCAGGTGCCCGCTGGCCGCGTGCAGCCGGGCAAGATCGTGCACAGCTTCGGCTGGCCGGCCGACAACCACACCTACGGCGGCAGCTTCCTCTATCACCTGGACAAGGACCGCATCGCGCTCGGCTACGTCAGCGGCCTCGACTACAGCGACCCCAACTACCAGCCGTGGGAAGCGTTCCAGCAGTGGAAGAATCACCCGTCGGTGAAGTCGCTGCTCGAAGGCGGCAGCATTCTTTCCGCCGGCGCGCGCGCCATCGTCACCGGCGGCTACCAGTCGCTGCCGAAGGTCGAGATGCCGGGCGCGCTGCTGATCGGCGATACCGCCGGCCTGCTCAACGTGCCCAAGATCAAGGGCACGCACCAGGCGATCAAGAGCGGCGTGCTCGCTGCCGAGCATCTCGTGGCGAACGAACTGAACCCGGCCGGCTTCGACGCCAAACTGCGCGGTTCGGACGTGATGGCGGAGCTGAAGAGCGTCCGCAACATCAAGCCCGCGTTCAAGAAGGGCCTGTGGTTCGGCATGTTGAACGCGGCATGGGAAACCGTGCTGCGCGGCGCTTCGCCATGGACATTGAAGAACAAGGCCGACTGGTCGTCGCTGCACAAACTCGGCGCGCAGGAAGAACCCAAGCGCGACTATGTGCAGCCGCGCGAACTGCCGCCGCGCGATCGCCTCGCCGGCGTCTACTTCGCCGCCACCGAGCATGACGAAGACCAGCCGATTCACCTGCACGTGGCCGACACCAACGTATGCGTGACCCAGTGCGCGGTGGAATACGGCAACCCGTGTACGCGTTTCTGTCCCGCCGGCGTCTACGAGATCGTCGACGACGGCGCGGGCAAGCGCCTGCAGATCAACGCCGCCAACTGCGTGCATTGCAAGACCTGCGACATCAAGGACCCCTACCAGATCATCAACTGGGTCACACCGGAAGGTGGTTCGGGTCCGAATTACCAGAATCTCTGACGCGAGGGCATTGCGCTGTCCGCCCGACTCACCTGGCGCTTCAAACGCCTGAACTACGCGCTGCAGCGCTTCCGCGGTAGCGTGGCGCTGCGCGGCTGGCGCGGCACGCTGGCCCGCGTGCAGCAGGAGTTCCAACGTCGCCCAAGCTTCGACGACTCGCTGCAGGTCGAACCGCTCGATGTTCCCTTCGAAGCTTTTGCGCTGCCCGTCTCGGAGCAACCGCTGGTCTCGGTGATCATCCCGGTCTATGGCAAGCTGGAGTACACGCTGGCTTGCCTGCGCTCGATCGCCAGGCATGCGCCCAACGCGCCCTGCGAAGTCATCGTGGTGGACGACAGGTCACCCGACGATTCCGCCGCACGGCTCGAACAGGTTGGCGGCCTGCGTCTCCTGCGCAACGAGCGCAATGTCGGTTTCGTGGGCAGCTGCAATGCCGGTGCGGCGAAGGCACGCGGCCAATTCCTGTTGTTCCTCAACAACGACACGCAAGTGATGCCGAACTGGCTGGACGGCCTGCTCTGCTGCTTCAGCGATCGTGAGGACTGCGGCATCGCGGGCAGCCGCCTCGTATATCCCGACGGTCGACTGCAGGAAGCCGGCGGCCTGGTGTTCGCCGACGGCAGCTGCTGGAACGTCGGCAAGTTCGAGCAGCGTGACGCGCCGCCCTGGCGTCGCCGTCGCGAAGTGGATTACGTCAGCGGCGCATCCCTGATGATCCGCCGCGAGGTGTTCGAACACATCGGCGGCTTCGATGCACGCTATGCACCGGCCTACTACGAGGACACCGACCTCGCCTTCGCCGTCCGCCAGCAGGGGCTGAAGGCGTACTACGAGCCTTCGAGCACCGTGATCCATTGCGAAGGCATCAGTGCCGGCACCGACCTGCATGCCGGCATGAAACGACACCAGCTGACCAACCAGAAGGCCTTCGTGGCCAAGTGGGAAACGGCACTGGCCGCGCAACCACCCGTCGGCACATCGCTGATGCATGCGCTGCGCTGGCGCCGCCGCGGCCGCATCCTCGTGGTCGACAGCATGACGCCCGAACCGACGCGCGATTCGGGCTCCCTGCGTTTGAGCGCGATCCTCCGGCTGCTCGACGAACAGGGCTGGGCCGTCTCGTTTCTTCCCGACGACGGGCGCGCCAGCGACGAGGAAATCCGCGCACTCGGCGCGCTTGGCACCGAAGTGCTGTGCCGCCCCTGGGTTTCCGACCTGCCGCACTGGCTGCGAGCCCATGGGCACGAACTTCGCGCCGTAATGCTTTGCCGCCACACCGTGGCCGGCCAGTACGCATCGCTGGCGCGCAAGCTGGCGCCCAAGGCCCGCCTGTTGTTCGACACCGTGGACCTGCACTTCCTGCGCGAACGCCGTGCCGCCGAATTGAGCGGCAGCTCGTCGATGGCCCGCCAGGCCCAGACGTCGCGCAAGAGCGAGCTGGCGCTGATCGAGGCAAGCGATGTGACCTTCGTGGTGAGCCCGCACGAACAAACCCTGCTTGCTGCCGAACTGCCGCTGGCGAAGGTGGAGCTGCTGTCCAACATCCACGAGGTGCATGGTTGCCGGCAGCCCCATCCAGCGCGGCGCGACTTTGTTTTCATCGGCGGGTTTGGCCACCCGCCCAACGTCGATGCGGTACGCTGGATCGCGTCGGAGATTCTTCCCGCCCTGCGCCTGCAACTGCCGGACGCGCGCGTGCACGTACTCGGCGACGTGCCCGACACGGCCCGCGAAGAGTGGGGCGGCGTGCCGGGACTGGAGCTGCATGGCCGCGTGCCCGATCTGGCTCCGTGGCTGGACGGCGCATTGGCATCGCTCGCGCCGCTGCGTTTTGGTGCCGGCGTGAAAGGCAAGATCAACATGGCGATGAGCTACGGCGTGCCGGTGATTGCCACTGCCGTCGCCGTTGAAGGCATGCATCTGAAACAGGGCCAGGACGTACTGCTGGCCGACACGGCAGATGCGTTCGCTCGCGCCGCCGGACAGCTCCAGCAAGATGGCGACCTGTGGCAGCGCCTTTCGCTCGCATCCATCGACAATGTGAAGCGCCATTTCTCCTCGCGCCTCGCCTACGAGGCGCTGGAGCGCGCACTCGCGCCGGCGCGCGGCTGAAGCGGGTCATCCATGCCGTCACTCGCCCAGCTTTCTTCCTTCCTGCGTGATGCCATCCAGCGTCATGGCGGTGGCATGACCGGCATCCGCTCGCTCGCCACCCGAAGCGTGAAAGTGGTCAGGGCACTCGGGATACGTGGCCTGCTCTGGCGCCTTCGCGCGGCGCAACAACGCAACAGCGCGCTTCCTCCGCCGGAGGCCATGACGCTAAACGCGGCCGCACCGCTGGCCAGCGTGAACATGAGCATCGGCGTGATGGCGCACGTGTTCTACCCCGATCTGCTTGAAGAGCTGGCGGGTTGCCTCGCCCGTATTCCGCTGCCCTACACGCTGATGGTATCGGTGGTGGACGAGTCCGCTCGCGCGCAGGCGGAGGCACGCCTTTCAGCGCTGCCGCGATTGAGCGCGCTGCATGTACGCATCGTGCCAAACCGCGGACGCGACATTGCCCCCTTGCTGGTCACGTTCCGCGAGGAGATTCTTGCGCTGGACCTGATCTGCCACGTGCATACCAAGAAGTCGCTCTACGGCGGACAGGATCAGGTCGGTTGGCGCGGCCATTTGTTCGACTCGCTGCTGGGATCGTCGGAACGACAGTCGTGGATTTTTGGCATGTTCCAGGCCAACCCGGAGCTAGGTATCGTCTACCCGGAAAGCTACGCCAACGTGCCCCTGTGGGGACACACCTGGCTCAGCAATGCCGAGTGGGGCCGTCAACTGGCCGAGCAGCTCGGTTTCGAGATCGACGCGGCGGGCTATCTCGATTTTCCCGCAGGCTCCATGTTCTGGGCGCGCACCCAAGCCCTTCGCCCCCTGTTCGAACTTGGCCTGCGCACCGATTCGTTTCCTCCCGAGAAGGGCCAGATCGACGGTACCTTGCAGCACGCCATCGAGCGCATGCTGTCCCTGGTCACCCGGCATCAAGGCATGTTCGTCGGCATCCTTCCCACCGATGGGCGACTGGCATTGGCGCAGGAAGGCGAGCGCAATCGCCGACTCTATTTCGACGCGCCGCTGCGGCAGAAGATCGATTACTTTGCGACCGATGCCACCTGGCTGTCGTTCGACATCTTCGACACGCTGGTGCTCCGGCCTTTCCTCACGGCGCAAGGCGCACGCGACTTTCTCGCCATGCTCGTGCACAAGCAGCATGGCATCGAGAACTTTGGCGCACTGCGCACGCAAGCCGAAGCAAAAGCGCGCGCGCGCGCCGGCAAGGATGTAGACCTCGACCGCATCTACGCCACGCTGCACGAAGATGCGGCACTGCCCGCCGACACGCTCGCCGCGGTCAAGTCACTGGAACTCGCCACCGAACGACGCCTGCTCAAGCCCCGCCATGCCTTGGTGGCCGCGCTTGAATCCTTCGCTGCCGAGCCGCAACGCAAGCTGCTGGGCGTATCGGACATGTACATCACCGAGGCGGAGCTGCGCAGCGTACTTCCCGCGGAGGTCGATCGCTCGTTGAGCCGGCTGTATGTGTCGTGCGACACCGGCTGGCGCAAGGACAGCGATGCCGGATGGCGTGCGCTGCTGGACGCCGAGCACGCCGAGGCCAGGCGCTGGCTGCATATCGGTGACAACGAGCAAGCCGACGTCATGCGGCCGCTGCATGCGGGCTTGCTGTTCCCGGTGCACGTGCTGCGCCCTGCGGCGTATCTCGATGTGGTGCCCGGCTTGCGCAGCCTGCGCCCGTCGCCCGAACAGCGTGGCCACTGGTCGCACGAACTCTGGCTCGGATTGGTTGCCAATCGCCTGGCGCAAGTGGGCGATCAGCAACCGCTGGCGTTCGCACAGGCGGTTCAGATCGAGCATCCGGACACCTTCGGTTACACCGTGCTCGGGCCGCTGCTCGCGGACTATCTCCTGTGGTTGGCCCGAACAGCCCTGCAACACGGCACGAAGAAAATACTGTTTCTGAGTCGTGAGGGTTATCTGCTGCATCGCCTTTATCAGCGCCTGCAGGAGCACGTGCCCGCGCTCGCCGATGTCGACGGACGTTATCTGCTGGTATCGCGCCGCGGCGTCAATACGCCAGCCGTGCGGTCGCTGGCCGACCTGGCGCCCGTCTTCCGCAAGCCATATACGGGCACGCTGTTCGGCCTGCTGGATTCGCGACTCGGCCGCGACGTCGCCGTGGCCGCACGGGAAACGCTGGGCAAGGCCGCGCTCGACAGCGAGGTGTATCTGCCGGAAATGGCTGAGGCGCTGATCGATCGCCTGCGGCCGGCCGCATCGATGCTGGAAAACATTGCCGAGCGCGAGCGCAGCGCGTATCTGGCCTATTGGAAGACCCACGTCCGCGAGGGAGACCGTCCCATCCTCGCCGACGTCGGCTACGTGGGCAGCATCCAGGCGCAATTGGCACGAGTCACCGGTGAAGCCCTGGGCGGCGCCTACTTTGCGGTGACTCGCGAAATCGGCGAAGTACTCGCCGGCAATCAGTGGGCCGCTGCGCGATTCCATGATGGCCGGGAGCAAGTCGAGTCATCACCCGTGCTCGAGCAGCATCTGCTACTGGAGTCCATGCTCACGTCGCCGTCCGGGCAGTTTTCCCATTTCGAGCAGGACGGCGCCGAGCTCGTTGCCCGCTATCGTGAAGACGAGGCGCATGGCCACCGCTGGACGATCATCGGCAAGGTGCAGGCGGGTGCCGAACAATTCATTGCGGATCTGCTGGACGTGGTGGGCGAGCACGCTTTGGAAATCCACGTATCTTCGCTTGCCGTACAGGAGCCTTTGCGCAGCGTCGGCAGCGGACGCTGGCAACTGGGCGCGTGGAGCGAAGCGTTGTCCGTCGATGATGGGTATACGGGACGCGGTCAAGTCACGACACGGCCCGCCACGCGCTGATCACGCCCGGTATCACCCCGCGCGAGATTCGATATAGCGCTGCCCACCAAACCGCGCCACCATTCGCACCCGCATGGTGGCCCCAATCTGGTTAGAATGATCGTTTAAACAAACGTTCAAGCGCCTCGGGGCGCCGGCAACTCAAGGAAACCGCTCATGAAGATTCTGGTCGGCTACAAGCGCGTGGTGGACTACAACGTCCGCATCCAGGTGAAACCCGATGGTACGGGTGTGGTGACGGACGGCGTGAAGCTCTCCGCCAACCCCTTCGACGATATCGCGCTCGAAGAAGCGCTTCGCTTGCGCGAGAAGGGCGTCGCCGAGGAAGTCGTGGTGGTGGGCATTGGCCCCGCCGACCTCACCGCCCACCTGCGCAATGGACTGGCCATGGGCGCCAACCGCGCCATCCATGTGGTGACCACCGACGCCGTGCAGCCGCTCACTGCCGCCCGCATCTTCCAGAAGCTGATCGAGAAGGAACAGCCGGGACTGGTGATCCTGGGCAAGCAGGCCATCGACGACGACGCCAATCAGACCGGCCAGATGCTCGCGGCGCTGTGGGATCGCCCGCAGGCCACGTTTGCCAGCAAGGTCGAGATCGCCGACGGCAAGGTCACGGTGACCCGCGAAGTGGATGCCGGCCTGGAAGTGATCGAAGCGGAACTGCCCGCCGTGATCACCACCGATCTGCGCCTCAACGAGCCGCGCTTCATCAAGCTGCCGGACATCATGAAGGCCAAGTCCAAGCCGATCGACACCATCGAGTTTGGCTCGCTCGGCGTGGAAGCGAACGATCACCTGAAGACCACGCACTACGCCGCGCCAGCCAAGCGCAGCAAGGGCGTGATGGTCAAGGATGCGGCCGAACTGGTCGCGGCCCTAAAGCAAAAGGGCCTGCTTTAAGCAGCCTTGGGAGATAACGACATGTCCAAGATCCTCGTCATCGCCGAACATTTGAACGGCAAGCTGAATTCCTCCACGGCACGCGCTGTGAGCGCTGCCGCGGCCGTCAAGCCCGAAGCCATCGACGTACTGGTGCTGGCCGACAACGCCGACGCCATCGCCGCCGAAGCCGCCAAGATCGACGGCGTCAGCCGCGTGCTGACCATCGCCCGCGCCGAGAACGCCCACCCGCTCGCCGCCGTGCTGGCCCCGCAGATCGCCAAAGCCGCCGCCGGCTACAGCCACGTATTCGCCCCTTCCACGACCTTCGGCAAGGATGTGCTGCCCCGCGTAGCCGCCCTGCTGGGCGTGGCCCAGGTGAGCGACGTGATGAGCGTGGAAGGCAGCCACACCTTTAAGCGCCCGATCTACGCCGGCAACGCCATCATCACGGTGGAAGCTGATGCCGGAAGCACGGTGGTCGCCACCATCCGCACAGCCTCGTGGTCCGCCGCAGCGAGCGGCACGAACAGCGCACCGGTCGAGGCCCTGAGCGTCGATGCCGCCCTGCCCTCGCATACCCGCTTCGTCGAACTGCAATCGGGCAAGAGCGACCGCCCGGACCTGCAGAGCGCCAGCAAGGTGGTCTCCGGCGGCCGCGGTGTGGGCTCGAAGGAAAACTTCGACATCATCTACAAGTTCGCCGACAAGATCGGCGCCGGCGTGGGTGCCTCGCGTGCCGCCGTCGACGCCGGCTACGTGCCCAGCGACCTGCAGGTCGGCCAGACCGGCAAGATCATCGCGCCGGAGCTATACATGGCCATCGGCATCTCCGGCGCCATCCAGCATCTCACCGGCATCAAGGACGCCGGCACCATCGTCGCCATCAACAAGGACGGCGAGGCGCCGATCTTTGAGATTGCCGATATCGGCCTGGTGGGGGATCTGTTCAAGATCATTCCGGAGTTGGAACAAGCGCTCTAAGAGCTTTGGCTCGCACGCGCGAGGCGTACTCGTGTAACTGAGTACGCCTCGCCCACTGCGTCGGCGTTCCTGCACATCCGCTCTCCAACTATTGCCGATGCTTTGCAGTCCGGCCCATTAGCATGCAGTAGATTGCCCTCGATACTGTAGACGCAGCGCGGCTCGACGCCAGGCCGCTTGAGCAATCCAGAGACAGACTCTGACTCGGCATCTGACAGATGCCAGCCTGCCAGGACCTCCCTCAAAATCGCTCAACAACGGCAAACCAGAGCTTCAGCGTACTGGCCAGCCTCGCTTATCCGGTGATACCTTCGGACAGGACTATCCAGATTACGGGGTGACGCATCAATCGGATGCCGAAATCCCGACAAGTGCCACACACTTAGACCATTTACTACCGGCTAGTGTCGGGATTCTGAAATTGCGATCTCATTGTTTCGATAGAACACATCCACCTTGCCTATGGAGTAGGCCATGGACAGACGTGATTCGATCCTCAAGTACATCGCAAAAGAGCAACGCGGAATTGAAATAGGCCCCTGGTTTGGCCCGCTTGCACCGAAACGCGATGGTTATCAGTGCCTAGCACTCGACATTGCAGACACCGATACTCTGAAGAGAAGAGCTTCGGAAGACGTGAGACGACCTCCGGAGGACATTGACCGAATTGAAGAGGTCGATCTGCTTGGCTCCTCAACGGATATCAGCGAACTCGTAAAGCGGCGACATCAATTGGGCACGTTCGACTACGTTGTTTCATCGCATAATGTCGAGCACATGCCGAATCCGATTCGCTTCTTTCAAGGTTGCGGCCGAGTCTTGAAGCAAGGCGGCATCATCTCAATGGCCGTTCCCGACAGGCGCGCCTGCTTTGACTATTTCCGGCCGCTGACGAAACTTGCGGAATGGATTGAAGCCTCTCTGGAAGAGCGCAATCGCCCGACATTTGCTCAGCGATTCGAATTCGATACAACATTTGCGCAATATGACGACGGCAAGCAAAGCGTTTCCAGCTTTCATTGCAAGGTGCAGCCGTCCATGGTCTCGGCCATCTTTAACTTGGACACCGCCTTTCAGCAATGGCTGGATCGCCGCCAACAGAAGGATCCGCCGTATCTGGACACTCATTGCTGGGTCTTCACTCCCGCGTCGTTTGAACTGCTGATACGAGACTCTGCATATCTAGGGCTTATTCCTTTCGAATTGGTGGAAATTTCAGAGACGGCCGGCAACGAGTTCTACGTACACCTCAGGGCGACAACATCTACTCACACCCTACGGCCAGCCAACTACGAAGCAATTCGGAATTCGATCTTGCGGCGCGTTCTCGATGAGGCAGCCGTCACGTCCGCGCTCAGATATGACGCGGAACTGGAAAGCAAGCGGGCGGCGGAGCCGGATGCTCAGTCAGTCGATGCCAAACATCCGCATGATGGCGTCGAGGCCGAGCCCGCACCCGTCGATACAAGGTTGAATGTCGCCAATCTGAGGATTCGACAGCTCGAGGAAGCTATGGCCGAATTGCACGCCTCCTCCAGCTGGCGTCTCACTGAGCCCCTGCGGCGAATAGTCACCCATTTGCGCAGATTAAGGGCATCTAATTGACGATGGTTAATTGACCATCGTTCGGCCGACCTGAATTGATTGCGCTTCCAGCCCATGCCGCCGCTAGCGGCATCAATCCACTTTGCGCGACGTAGCGCGATGCGCCACATGGCGCACAAAAGCAACCCAACCATGTTGGCGCACAAAATCAGCATGGCCTTTCACGCGCACCCGTTGACGACCGCGCCAAAGCAACCACGCAAACTGAATGCGTATAAACCACCTATCCTCAATGGCACGCAGTTGTGCAGCCGAAAGCGTCTCGTTCCACATCGCCGCTACGCGATCCACATCATGTCGCTCGCGAACCTGCATACGTGCGCGACGCCCCATGCGTACACAGGCCTCCCGGTCCAACAGCAAACGCTCGATTGCACCAAACCATGCATCGACCGAATCGTCGACCAACAAGCCATCCACGCCATTATCGACGGAACTCGCGTACGGCTCGACGTTGCTGTAAATGCCAGCAATGCCCAGTGCCCCGTACTCGCGATACTTGTTGTTGGTCTTGGCCTGCGCAAAAGGACTACTGAGCAACGGGGCCAGGCCCACATGCCAGCGACGCGCCTGCTTTAGCTCGAGGAATTGACCGTAATCGGCATGTCCATCGATGACGGTCACGCCGTCCAGATCACGCAATGCCTCGGGGACGAAACCGATGAATTCGAATTCAATGCGACCTGGGTATTTGGCCAGCAGACGGCGAATCGCCTCGACAGCAGCATCAAACGCCGCACCGCGGGTCGTGCCAGCGTATCCGACTCGCAGCGGTGCATCGCTTGTGATGGCTGCAGGAGGCTCATCGGCGATTAGCGAGAAATCGAAATGCGCGGGAACCACGCTGATATTCAACGCGGGAAAACGCCGTCGCATGCGCTCTGCCAGGAACCCGGAGTTGACCACGACGACCGTCGCATGCCGAACAAACTCGTCCAACGCATGCAATCGAGATGGAGCAGCAAAGAACGCCTGTAATTCGGGCGTGGCATCGCACTCCCAAAAATTGTCGTCGAGATACAGCGCGTACCGTCCGCCTGCTCGACGAATAAGCCTAGGAAGGCGCGCCAATGCCGGATCAAATGCTCGTGAGAAGATCGTGGCACGCGCAGCCAACGTCTTTGCATCAAACTGCTGACCGACGCTGGTATGGACCTCGGCTGCGCCGACCAACCTTGTCAGGACCTGCCGGACAATGGCCGTAGTTGGAATTTCCCCATCGGCGATGAGATTGAAGCCATCGTTATAGCGGTATTTGTAGCAACGCTGACGAAGCTCAACAATCTCTGCCTGCCGGTTGCTCGCGTACTCCTTCAGATCTTCCAGCTCTTGTTGGAAGACCTGCAGTTGGCCCTCTCGCTGATCGGCAAGAGCACGGCTGCTATCGACCTCTTGCCGCGCGGCATGCAACAGTTCCATGCGCTGATCAGCAGCATCACGGTAAATGCGAAGATGCTCGACCAGTTGCTGCTCGCTTTCGCGAACCGTCATGACCTCTTCGCGAACAGCTTTGATCTCCCCCTGCTGGATTTCGATTAGAGCCATGCGTTGATCTGCGACATCCAGCAAGTGTCGGACCCGTAGCTCGCAATCGATAATGGCCTCCGCATTGCGCGCTAGGCGCCATTGCGCATATCCCTTCGAGGCAACGAACAGCAATTCCGCGTCCGATGTCGCAGGCGCACCCTGCTGCCTGGCAAAACGACGGATGTCTCCATGGAGAACATCGATGGCGGCAAGACGCCGGGCGAAGTCTACTGCTCGCGGCACGTCCAGCGTGCTGAATGCATGCCCAAAGAAGGACAACTCTAGGCGGCTGGCCTCATCGTTATTCAGATCAAATCCAAGGTCGCGACGAAAACCATCCTCGTAGGAAAGCTCGTTCGGCATTAGTCGTTCGTTGCGCATCGTCGCCGCGTAACGCATGACCAAATCGCGTTCCAGGTCACTCGCCCGCCCAAGGGAACCAACCAACCCGAACCCGTACTCGGTTGCCAGGACCTCATCCACAAAACCGACCTCATAGACCTGCGAAATTCGATGCCAGAGATCCCAATCGCAAAGCCGTTTAAGAAGTACATGCGGATCGTACCAACCGACGCGCTCAATCGTTGAGCGAGGTAGCACCACGCAAACGTTAGGAATGAAGTTGTCCCCCGACGCCAGTCTTGCGGCATCAAAAGGCGCGCCTAGGTCATGATTTTTTTCACCGCTTAGGTTGAGCTCTGCCCGTGCGTACACCATGCCCCAAACAGGATTCTCCAACAGCGCCTTCATCAAGTTCTGCAGATGTGTCGGCCGCAATTCGCAGTCGTCGAACATCCATGCCAGGTATTGGCCGTTTGCGTGTGCAAAGCCCTTGGCCAAGGCATAGGCAGGCAGGCCGGTATTCTTTTCCAACCTGATGTGCTTGACCCGTGGATCTGAACTAGCGCACCGCTCGACGTATTCCGCAGTGCCATCGATCGATCCGTCATCGATTACCAGTAGCTCGAAGTTGGACCAGGACTGAGCCAATACGCTCTGGATGGCCCTTTCCAGATGACCGCTTTTGAATCGAGCATAAGTCGGAAGAAAGACCGAAACCTTGGTTTCATTCATGGAAAAGCTCACCCATCAAATGTACTCTGCTTGCAGCAGCAGCGGCCTCGAGGCGGCTATTCCTCGGCAATGCGAAATAGCACTCGGCGGCCACCCTTTACGGCGCCATCCTGCCATTGATACAGGAATACCGGGCTTTCCGAACCGCGCACAAAGAAGCGTAGACGCCAGTTTGATTGCCCAACCTGCAGTTTTCCGACATTGAATTCGGCAATAAGATTCGGGTTGATATGCGCGATGGATTGCGTCGCATGAAAGACGATTTCGTCTGCATGGTTGACGATCTCCAGCCCGAATACGCCGTCGAGACTTGGCACGGTGGCGGCCAGTGCGACCTGCACGATGGTTCCGGCCACCGGGAGTGGATGAATCGGATATTCCAGGAACGCTACATGTTGCAAGTTGGCACTTAGATTGATCGACGCGATCGGGATCACTTGATCGTCACAAGATGCCTGGGCGGCAAAAGCCGCAATGTCCGCACCCGGGCACGCCACCGGCAAGCCCTCCCAGCGCGGCACCATGCGCAAGAAACGTCGCCGGATGCGATCGCCAAAACTCCTGCCTAGGGGGCGCGTGCGCTCGCTCAAGAGGATTCGGGACGCCCGCTTGAGTCCTTCAATCTGACTCGTCAATCGTTCAACTCGGCTCTCCAGAGCTTGAAGCTTGCGCTTGTAGGTAACCGCCGCCTTACTATCGCTTTCGTCTGCGAAAAAGCTCGCCAGAAGCCCCCGCCACGCCTCCACGGCCTGATCGAGACTCAGCTCTGCGCGGACATGCGCATGCGCGGCGGCAGCCATGTTCCGCCTTTTGGTCGCATCGGTCACAAGCGACATGATGGCCTCAAACCAGGCCTCTTCCGTGTTGTCGACGAGTAGGCCCGTTTGCCCCTCCATGACGACGGCCTCGAAAGGGTCAAGTTTGCTGTACACACCAGCGATATGGCAGGCACCGTAGTCACGATATTTCGTTGGCAACTTGGCGCGGTTGAATTCGTTGTCCTCTAGCGGCGCAAGCCCGATATCCCATCCGAGAGCGGCAAGATCCCGCAACGACTCGGTAGACGAGTGGTTATAAGGAATGAAGCGCACGTTCTGAAGTGCGGTCAATTCGTCGCTCTGGGGCCCGAAGAATTGGAAGCGCACATGAGGCGCTGCCACGGAAACTCGCTTTAGCGCACTCAACACTATGTCGAGCGCTCGCACGTGGCTAAACGATCCAAAGAAGCCGATTGTGACGGTCGATTCCTCGCGATGTCGTGGTGTGACGCCCGCGAGCTGCGAGAAATCGAACCCATAGGGAATCTGGACGACGTTCCGGCTGTACTCGCGCGATCTGGCCGCCAATCGAGCCGTCGACGCCTTGACCAGATCGGCCTTTGTCAGCATTTCCTTCAACGCCGCAATTGTCGTTGGCGCATGATAGTAGTCCGACAACTCGCCAAAGCTTGAGGGCATAGCGAAGAAATCATCGTCCCACGAAAAGATTACCGGAATGACGAACCTCTCCCTCGCATCCTGAGCCACACGAATGGCGTCCGCCGTCACGTCACGAACAACCACCAGCAACTGGGCCCAGGCCATGTCTTCGGGCGACACGCTGTCCGCTGTCATCACGCGAAACACGATGGCCCCTTCGGCCTCGAGTCGCGAGTAAGGGCGCACGACGTCTATGTCGGTCGTGGGGATATCAGCCGCGAGAACAAGAATCCTGCATGGGACGCTCATAGCCGCCCCCATCAAGCCAAAGTATCGAGAGGCGACGACCTCTATGCTGTAGCGCCGCTCAACATCCTCGCGCGCATGACGGGCGATAGACGACGCCAGCGCTGAATCGTCCAGCAAATTGCAGAGTGAGGCGTACCAACCTTGAGCGTCCGATGCAATCGCCCCGTTGTATTCATGGATAACCGAACCCCAGTACGGTGGAGCATCTGAGTACACGGCCGGAATATTGAGCGAACCGTATTCCCGGTATTTGTTATCCGTCTTGGCATCGTTGGCGGCCGATCGCATCAGTGGCGCAAGGCCAACATCCCAGTTGCGAGACAGAACAAAACCATACAATTCACGAACGCTGGGCAGGGAACCGAAATGAGTCACCCGTGGATGCGCTGCCAAGGATTCGCACCGTACATGGACAAACTCGAGTTCCAGCTTCGGGCGTTCCGCCAAAAGCCTTTCCAACACCGGCGCAATCATCTCAATGTCGACCGAATGATAGGTCGAGGCGGCATACCCTATGACTTTTCGCTCCGCCTTAGCCGTGCGATCGTCGGGCAGGATCGCGCTGACTAATCCATCGATAAGCTCGAAATTGGCAATAGCCACGGGCACGACACAGTGCGGCTGCACCTTGACTATCTTTTGCCGAAGCGCCTCAGAGAACGCCCATACCTGTGAGGACTTGGAACAGATCTTCAGCAGGTTTTCCCAGGCGCCAATCGCCTTGTAGTGCGCCCCAAGCGGAGACTCCGGATCTAGCGCCTCGAAGTCATCGTCGATCGCATAGATGACCGACACGCCGCTCGCTCGCGCTTTTTCCACCAGTGCCACGGCCTCTGGCTGGCAGCAGCGCATGAGCAGCAGCAGGTCAAACTCAGCGACAACTTCGCCCAGTCGAGCATCGCCCATCAACACCAGTTGAAATTCAAGCAATCCCTGATCAGCAAGGTGCTGCAACGGCCGGGCCAAGACGATTTCGACCGACGGAATCATTCCATCCGCGACGGCTAGCACTTTCAATCTTGACATTATTGCCTCGGCAATTTGTGCGGGCGGCTGCTGTCCGCAGAATATCGCCCTCATCATTGGGACAAGGGGTATTCACCCTCTTAAAACTCAGATCACGCTCTCACTGATCCGGTATTGCTCAAGAACCTCGTCGGCATGGCCATCCATCACGATATTCCCTTCGCGCAGCCAAATAACCCGCGTGCAAAGCGACTTTACGAGATCGAGGTTGTGAGATGTAAACACCAAGACGCGCCCCTTGGCCATGAGTTCACGCATTCGCTTGGCCGATTTCACGGAAAAATGCTGGTCACCAGCTCCGAAAGCCTCGTCGATAAGCAGAACCTCCGGGTCTATCGAAGTAGCCGTAGAGAAGGCGATTCGAATAAACATGCCCGAAGAGTAGGTTCGGACAGGTTGAGAGAGTGCTTCGCCAAGTTCTGAAAACTCAGCGATCTCCGGCATTCGATCCTTGATCTGCTGTGAGCTCAGCCCCTGCAAAAGGCCTCTGATTCGGATGTTTTCGTACCCCGTCAACTCCATCTCAAAGCCCGTGGCGAACTCGAACAACGGCGCTACGGCCCCTCTCACGGCAAGCTGGCCGCTTGACGGTGGCAGGATGCCGGCAAGAACACGGAGCAAGGTGCTCTTTCCCGCACCATTGTGGCCGACTATGCCAACGCGCTCGCCATCATGGATCGAGAACGTCAGGCCTCTTAGCGCACGCTTCTTTCGAATAGATCCACGACGGAGAAGCTTGCGCGCGATGCCCAAGCTGTTTTCCAAGGGATAGTCGACAACGACATCCTTCAATTCGATCACCGGTTCGCTCATAGTGCGTACACCAGGCGCTTATCGAGGTGACGGCACACCAGCAACACCAGGATCCCAAATCCAACGACGTAGGCGATGGCGCCCGTCCAGATGGAGGCATCTGGCATGGTGCCGTGCAGTAGCGGCTCGCGAACCATTTCAAGCAGGTAATAGAACGGGTTGTACTGGTACACGTGTCCCAGGCCCTTTTTCGCCAACATATCGGCAGGGAAAATGATGGGTGTAACGAAGAACAGCACGTTCAACAGGCTCGACATGGCATGGGGGAAATCACGCAGGTAGGGCGTGATGTAAGCGCTGAGAAACGCATGCAGAACCGCAGCCACGATGAGCAGGAGTACGCCTGGAATCGCAAAGACGACGCCCTGGAATGTCAGCGCCCCCAATATTGCCAAAATAATGAAGCAGACCACCAACGACATCGACAAGGTAATGGCCTGCGAAAGCACCGATCGATAGATGTATGTCTGCTTCGGAAGATTGAACTGCTTGACGTAACCGGCAGCATTGATGAACGCGCCGCTCGATTCCACGAAACTACTGGAGATGAACCCCCAGAGCGCGAAGCCGATGGTAAGAAAGGGAACGAACGTCTTGGTATCCAACTGGAATAGCTGCGCATAGATCAGGCCCACACCCGCAGCCCAGATGGCAAAGCTGACCAGGATCCAGGCAAAGCCCAGCATAGACCGAGCAAAGCGCCCGCGTAGATCGTTGAAGGCCAAGTGCGACCAAACTCGCCAGAGTTTCAGTGCCTGGTACGAGTCGATCGCGAAATTTCCAGTTTGCCTCATCGTTACAATGAACCTTGTGTTGTGATTGCAAACGGCAGGGCATCGCGAATGGGCCCAAATCGCCCTGCCGTCAGATCCATCTGGAGTAAGCCATCTGTTGTACCCGTCGTCTCGAAACCAACCGACTTGTACAGGCGAACGGCACGATCGTTGTTCTCGATGACCTCCAGGTGCACACGCTTGAGGTGAGCGAGATCAAAAGCAGCATACAATGTGAGCAGCAGCGCTTCCCGGAACAAGCCCGCACCCCGCAGCTCCGGCTGCGAGAGAAATCGGCCGACCTCCGCGGAATCCCCATCGACGTTATAGATCGATGATTGTCCGACTGGAGATCCCTCGGACGACTCTACGAAAAACATACAACCCGTTGCGTCGCTTGCCTGATATTTGTCGTACCAGTTCACATGCGACTCCCATTGCAACGGAGTCGCATTCTTGAACCATCTCAGGGATCGCTCGTCGTTCCGCCATGCGAAAGTGTTCGAAAGATCTGCCTTCTCGAGTCCGCGAATGCGGACCCGAGGACCTTCGATCTGCACATGCCTTAGACGCCCAACTAGCGTCATTTTGCGTACTTCAGAATCAGTTCCGCGATGGTTTTCACGTCCGCATGGGTAACGCCCATGTGCATAGGCAACGACAAGATTTCGGAGCTGGCCTGCGCAGCATTGGGGCACGTACCTTTGCCATAGCTGTACATGGTGTACTCCGTGTTGTCACGGTAATGAACACCCGGATAGACCGCGTTCTCATTCAGTGCGAGCATGAGCTCGTCGCGATTGGACACGCGTACTTGGAACAGGTGCGTCGCACTTTCGATGCCCGCTGTCATGGGTATCAGCTTGATGTTCTTCGCCCCGGATAGGTAGCCGCGATACCAACTGGCAAGCTGGCGACGATAGGCGTTGTCCTGGTCGAGGTAGCGCAGCTGCACCAGCCCAATAGCTGCCATGATTGAGTTGCCGTGGAACTTGTAGCCGACGCGTTCGACGTCATACATCCACTTATAAGCGCCCTGCGCTGCCGTGCGCGCATAGGTGTCCTTGTTGATACCCAGCCACGACAGTTTGCGGACTTCGGCATCATCCTCTTCATTGGCGAAGCAGATCATTCCTGAGTCGGCCGTCGGGAGATTCTTGACGGCCTGGAAGCTGAACACGGTGGCGTCGGCGTCGTACCCCACATGACGCCCGCCGACCCGCGTTCCAGCCATATGCGCAGCATCAAGGATCATGGCGATACCACGCTCGCGGCAGAGCTTCAGCACTTCCGCATATCGACCGGTGTTACCGCCCAGACCTACAAACATCACGGCACGGGTGCGATCGGTGATCTTGGCTGCGATGGACTGTGGGTCCAGGCAAAGGGAGTCATCGACATCCGCGAATACTGCCTTGAAGCCGTTGTAGACAACCGCATGGTTCGACGAGACAAACGTCAGCGGCGTGGTAATAACTTCATCGCCCTCCTCCCAGCCCAGTCGACGGCCCAGAACCTCGAGCGCGAGCTGCAAGCCAACCGTGTTGGAGTTCAGAAAATGGGCGTGCGGCAGCCCTGTGTAGGTCTTCCAGGCATCTTCGAACGCGACCGTCTTGAAACCGAGTCCCGTCCAACCCTTTTCGAGACATTCACGGATCTCTACGAGACATTCTTCGACACGGAACTTCGGGACGAAAAGCTGAATTGACATTTATCTAGTCCAAATAAGTTGTTGAACGCAAAGGGCACAGCCAAACTTCTCAAACCGACCCTGGGCCGCACGCGTCATTTTGTCTGCGCCCACTCTCGCGTTCCATGAAAAAGGGCGCATAGCACGATAGAGACACCACATAAGCGACGCAAGTTATAGCTGTCGCGACACTGAATCCATGTCGAACAAGAAGCATGTCGATTTACAAGGAACGAACATATCTACTTGATTTACAATAGCTTATGCAAGAGCCCATTCGAGCTCCGACCTCAGGTCAGAAATATCTTCCACACCAACGGAAAGCCGGATCAGCCCGTCACTGATACCAAGGCGCTTGCGATTGGCCGCCGGAATGGACGCGTGAGTCATGATCGCAGGGTGCTCGATAAGGCTCTCTACGCCCCCGAGCGATTCGGCTAGCGCGAACAACTCGCAGCGCTCCAGCACCCGTTTGGCCTTCCTCAGCCCTCCACGCACTTCGACACTGATGATGCCGCCGAAACCGTCCATCTGGCGTCGCGCAAGAGCGTGCTGAGGATGGCTTTTCAGACCGGGATAGATAACGCGTTCGATGGCCGCATGCTTTTCCAGCCAGCGCGCCAATTCCAGCGCACTGCGGCAATGCTCGCGCATCCGCAAATGCAACGTCTTCAATCCGCGCAGGGCTAGAAAGGCGTCGAACGGGCCGCCGACTGCGCCCACAGCGTTCTGTAGGAAGCCCATGCGCTCAGACAGCTCAGCATTGGCGGTGACGACAATGCCTCCAACCATGTCTGAATGACCGTTGAGGTACTTGGTCGCCGAGTGAAGGACCAGGTCGGCTCCGAACTCCAGGGGCCGCTGCAGAATCGGCGAACAGAAAGTGTTGTCGACGACCAGCAGCAGTTGATGCTTGCGCGCAAAGGCCGCGATCTTAGCGAGATCGACCAAGCGCAACATGGGATTGGTCGGGGTCTCTACCCAAATCAGTCGAGTATTGGCCTTAAGAGCACCCCTAAGAGCATCCGTGTCGTTGAGGTCAATAAAGCTGAAGTCCAGCCCTGCCGAGCGTCGACGCACACGCTCAAACAGCCGATAACTGCCGCCGTAAAGGTCTTCCATCGCGATGACATGACTACCGGAATCCAGCAAGTCGAGGACCGTCGCGGCAGCTGCCAGCCCTGAACCAAACGCGAAACCCGCGTCACCTCCCTCGAGGCTCGCAACGCACTTTTCGTACGCTGCGCGCGTGGGATTTTGCGTCCGGGAATATTCATAGCCCTTATGCTTTCCTGGGCTTTCTTGTACGTAGGTCGAGGTGGCATAGATGGGCGTCATGATGGCGCCAGTGGTGGGGTCCGGGGACTGCCCCGCATGAATGGCTCGGGTGCCAATCCCGTGCTGTGTCTTCTTCATCGCCAATTGAGACCTCACCAAGAAAAAGCAAAGCCCATTATGCTAGCGCATAAGATGAGGCCGACTGAGAACCGCGGCAAATTATCCCCCCCCCGGGGGGCCGCGTCTAGGTCGCGCTAGACAGGCATGCAAGAATACGTAGTTCATTGGGATTGGAAGGACTCTATGAAGACTCTGCTGGTCACCGGAGGCGCCGGGTTTATTGGCGCCAATTTCGTCCTGAAGGCCGTTGCCGACGGCCTGCGCATCGTCAATCTCGACAAACTGACCTATGCCGGCAACCCCGACACGCTTTCGTCATTGTCACGAGACGAAGGTCACACCTTTGTGCAAGGCGACATCGGTGATCGCGAACTCGTTGCGGCTCTTCTGAAACAGCACAGCGTGGACGCCATCGTAAACTTTGCGGCCGAATCCCATGTGGACCGGTCTATCGACGGACCCGCGGCATTTGTCGAGACCAACGTCGTCGGCACGCTGGGCCTACTGGAGTGTGCCCGTGACTACTGGCGCGAACTGCCACAGGGAAGGCGCGAAACGTTCCGCTTTCTGCACGTGTCTACCGACGAGGTCTACGGATCGCTCGGGGCGACGGGCCTTTTCACTGAGAGCACGCCCTATGCGCCGAACTCTCCCTATTCCGCCTCGAAGGCTGCGTCGGATCACTTGGTCCGAGCGTTCCATCACACTTATGGCCTGCCAACAGTAACCACCAATTGTTCGAATAACTACGGCCCGTTCCAGTTTCCCGAAAAGCTTATCCCGCTGGTTATCCAGAAGGCGCTCGCGGGCGAGAGTCTTCCCGTGTACGGCGACGGGAAAAATGTGCGCGACTGGCTTTTTGTCGGCGACCATTGCAGCGCAATTCGACGCGTGCTCGAAGCGGGCCAGATTGGCGAAACCTATAATGTCGGCGGTAACGCAGAACGCGAAAATATTGTCGTCATCAAGACGATCTGCGCCTTGCTTGATCAACGCGCCCCACTCGCCAGCGGACAGCCGCGCGAGTCTCTCATTACTTATGTCCGAGATCGGCCTGGCCACGATCGCCGCTACGCCATCGACGCAGGCAAGCTCAAGCGGGAACTGCAGTGGTCGCCATCCCTGACTTTTGAAGATGGCATCGCCCAAACGGTCGACTGGTACATCAACCATCAACCATGGGTCCAGCGCGTGCTGGACGGCAGCTATCGAATGGAGCGCCTTGGCTCATGACTACCCCAAAGGGAATCATCCTCGCAGGCGGTTCTGGCACACGCCTGTACCCCATTACTCAGGCCGTTAGCAAGCAGCTGTTGCCTGTTTACGACAAGCCGATGGTGTACTACCCGCTTGCGACGCTGATGTTGGCAGGCATCAGGGACGTTCTGGTGATTAACACGCCACACGAGCAAGCGCTGTTCGAACGACTTCTGGGCGATGGCTCTCAATGGGGCATCAACATCCGCTACGCGGTGCAGCCTTCCCCTGACGGGTTGGCGCAGGCGTTCATTATTGGTCGTCAATTCATCGGCAATGATCCGTGCTGCCTAGTCCTTGGCGACAATATTTTCTACGGAGTCGGTCTGACCGATCGACTCAAGCGCGCGGCGCAGCGCACGTCGGGAGCGACGGTTTTCGGTTACTGGGTAAAAGACCCTGAGCGCTATGGCGTGGCAGAGTTCGACAGTACCGGCCGCGTCGTCGGACTGGAGGAGAAGCCTTCTGTACCCAAGTCAAACTATGCGGTGACGGGGCTGTACTTCTACGACAATCAGGTATGCAACTACGCCGCGGATTTAAGGCCGTCGGCTCGGGGTGAACTGGAGATCACCGATCTCAACCGTTGCTACCTTGAACAAGGCGCGCTCCACCTCGAGCAACTCGGTCGCGGTTATGCCTGGTTGGACACAGGCACGCACGATTCGCTCATGGAGGCCGGAAACTACATTCAAACCATCGAGAACCGGCAAGGCCTCAAAGTCTGCTGTCCCGAGGAAATTGCTTTCATCAACGAGTGGATCAATGAAGAACAGCTACTCAAGCTAGCCGCTCCTCTCGCCAAGACTGGTTACGGGCAATACCTTCAAAATCTAAGTACCAAGGCTCCTGTCCGATGAAAATTATTGAGACCTCTCTTCCGGGAGCTATTGTTCTCGAACCGCAGGTATTTGGCGATGCCCGTGGCTTTTTCTATGAAAGCTACAATAAGGCAAAATTCCACGAGGCCGGCATCCGCTCGGAATTCGTGCAATCCAATGTGTCACGCTCTGCTAAAGGCGTTCTGCGCGGACTGCACTACCAGTGGCCGAATCCACAAGGGAAGCTTGTGAGCGTGCTTGAAGGCGAGGTGTTCGACGTTGCTCTCGACATTCGTCACGGCTCTCCCTCGTTTGGTCAATGGGCGGGAGTAATGCTCAGCGCCGACAACCATCGCCACTTCTGGATTCCGGAAGGTTTCGCCCACGGTTTCTGCGTGCTTTCCGAGTTTGCCACCTTCACCTATCAGTGCTCGGCCTTGTATGACCCCAAAGCCGATGCGGGCGTGCGCTGGGATGATGCAGCGATCGGCATTGACTGGCCGCTGAGCTCTCCACTTCTATCCGACAAGGACAACAAGGCACCCTTGCTCAAGGACATCTCACTCGAGCGGCTGCCGGTCTGGGTGCCGGCCTCGTGACAATTCTGTTGCTTGGTGCCAACGGCCAGCTTGGCCAGACTTATCTTGCGCACCCCGAAATATCTGATATTGGAAAGCTCGTTCCCGCTACGCGCGATGGCCGCCTCTTAGACGGAACAGCATGCCAACAGGTCGATTTGTCGTCATCAGAAGAAACGACGACCCTACTAAACAGGATCCGGCCGAGCATCATCCTAAACGCCGCAGCCTATAACGCCGTAGATCAGGCAGAAGACGAACCGAAAAGAGCGTTTCGCATCAACCGTGATGTCGTCTCTGAACTTGGAAGTTGGGCCGCTGCAAACGACGCACTCGTCGTCCATTTTTCGACGGACTATGTTTTCGACGGCCGAAAGGAGCAGCCGTATGCTCCCAATGACCGAACCAATCCCCTGAGTACATACGGGCAAAGCAAACTGGCCGGCGAGGAAGTACTACGGAAATCGGGCGCCCGCCATCTGCTGCTGCGAACCGCCTGGGTATACTCAAATGCCGGCAATAATTTCATGAAGACCATGCTCCGGCTCGCACGGGAGCGTGACGAGGTTAGGGTCGTCGCCGACCAGCATGGCTCGCCGACTACGACACGCCTTATCGTCGAATCGTCGCTCCGTGCGCTCACGAGAATCCAGTCTTCGCCTTCGGACCATGCCTTGCTCGGTACCTACCATCTTGTGGCAAGTGGTAGCACTAGTTGGCATGGTTTCGCCAAGTCGATTTTCGACCGTGCTTTCGAGTTGGGGATGATTGCAAAGAGGCCACGACTTGAGGCGATCATGTCGGCGGAATTCAAGAGCAAGGCACACCGCCCCTCCTATTCCGTACTGGACAACCGATCCTTCCGCCAGGCTTTTGGAGTCGAACTGCCCGACTGGCGTCAAGGACTGGAAGAAACCCTTTCCTCAGCAAGACCCACTTGAGATCAATCTCATGCTCATCCCTTTGATTCTGAGCGGTGGCAGCGGCACCCGGCTTTGGCCAGTTTCCCGCAAAAACCTGCCAAAGCAGTTCCTCACATTGACGGGGAAGGAAACGCTGTTCCAGCAAACTCTACAACGCACGATCAAGTTGACTGGAAAAGCCACACCTATCGTGGTGGCGAGCGAGGACCATCGTTTTCTTGCCGCGGAACAACTTCTCGAACTTGGCATCAGCGGCGCGTGCATCTTGCTGGAGCCTGCCGCGCGCAATACGGCGCCCGCCATTGCATTGGGAGCCCTACAGGCCGTTGCGCAAGATCCAGACGCCATTCTATTGGTTTTGCCCGCTGACCATCTTATCGGAGATATCGCGGGCTTTGAGGCTGCAGTAGAGCGCGCCCTGCCAGCGGCTATGGCGGGCTGGTTGGTGACGTTTGGCGTCAAACCTGATCGGCCGGAAACAGGCTTCGGCTACATACGGCGTGGCGATAGCATTGACGCCCATGCATATCGGGTTGCCGAGTTTGTCGAAAAGCCCGCGCTTCATCTAGCAAAGGAGTATCTGACCAGCGGCCAGTACGCCTGGAACTCGGGCATGTTTCTTTTCAAGGCATCTCGCTACCTCGAGGAGCTTGCCGAACACGCCCCGGATATCTTTGCAGCCGTCCAGGAAGCCTACGCGCACGCCAAAACGGATCTGGACTTCATTCGTATCGATTACGACGCTTTCGCCAAGGTGCCGGACAACTCCATCGACTACGCCGTTCTGGAAAAAACGGCGCACGCCGCCGTAGTCCCCGTCGAATGCACCTGGAGCGACATAGGATCATGGTCGGCTCTTTGGCTCGCGGGACGGCGCGACGCTGACGGAAATCTGCGCGAAGGCGATACGATCGCGATCGATACAAAGAACTCCCTGATTCGCTCCCATGATCGCCACCTGCTTGCGGTCGTAGGACTCGATGACGTCGTTGTAGTTTCTACACCTGATGCAACCTTGGTCTCGCACCGCGGCGCTGCTCAGGACGTTAAGCGTGTTGTCGAAGAGCTGAAAGCCTCCGGACGGACAGAACACTCACTTCATCGAGTTGTGCGCCGTCCCTGGGGTAGCTACGACTCGCTGGAATCAGGCGACCGGTTTCAAGTAAAGCGGATCATAGTCAAACCTGGCGCTGCACTGAGCTTGCAGAAACATCATCACCGCGCTGAGCACTGGATCGTCGTCTCCGGAACGGCCGAGGTGACGTGCAACGACAAGACATTCTTGCTGGGCGAGAATCAAAGCACTTACATCCCACTCGGTAGCGTCCATCGCCTTAGCAACCCCGGGAAAGTTAATCTCGAAATGATCGAAGTCCAGTCCGGAAGCTACCTGGGCGAAGACGATATCGTGCGACTGGAAGACGTATACGGCCGCACCTGATGACAGGCGAAGCACGTTGTTCACATATAGCAAGGGCGGCCAATGCCGCCCTTGTCGTTTGCATCGAACGTCAACGTCACAATGCGCCGAGCGGCCGCCGGAATCTGACCAACGCAGCAAGCCACTGCGCAGTGAATATGATCAAGATCAAGCCAGGAATTTCGTAGTGCAGGCGCATGCGTGACGCGTCAGAAATGTACTGACTACCAAACAACCATTGGCTGGTGAGGCCTTCCGCCGCAAGCCACGCCGTCACGAAAACCACTGTGATGTTGAAACGTCTGGCGACCAGGATTGCAACTCCAAATCCAAGGACTAGAAGCGGCATCAGAGCCGCCACAAGCATCGCCACAGAAGTTGAGATATGTTCCATCAGTCCAATACTCAGCCGGGAGCGCACCGCCAGATTCGTATCCTCTAAATACGGAGCAACATAAGTGTCGAGAACCTGCCTCTTATAGTTCGCATAGCCGCCACTGATGAATGCCTCTGGCGCCGTGAGTAACAGGCGCAAATAGAAAGCCTTCATCTCGTTAAGCAGGCGTGGGTCCCACACATCGATGCCCTGCTGGCGAAAAGCGACCAAGAGCGCCCCTCGCTCCATGTCCCCATGTTCCATCAGGTAGCGAGAAGCCACCGGCGACACTTTGGGATCGCCCAAATTACGAGGACATCGACCCTGATCACAGGCCATCGAGACGAAGCCCAAAAGGTTGACTCCCGTATTATTGGGTCGACCTTGAAGCATGACGTTGTATGTGACTCCTGCGATCAAAGCAGGCAGCACCAAAAGCAGGAAAAGACACGCCTGCCAGCGCTCGACGGCATGTGACGCTCGCAATGCCCTGACCAGCACAAGCATGAACAAAGCACCGATGAAAGCCACATTGGCCGTGCGAACAAAGAGGATTGCGACGAGTGCGATGGCCAAAAACCACGCGATATAGCGGCGACGAGCGCGCAGTTGTTCCCAAAAGAAGAACGTAAGCGCAAAGGCGAAGAGGTTAAGCGTTTCGGTCAGCGGATTGGCGATGTAGAAGTAGGCTCGGATATTGACGAGCATAAAACCCGCGACCAACCAGCCACCAAATTTGTACAAGCGCTGCATCGGATAAAAGATCAGCACTATAGATGCAAAATACAGCGCCGCCTGGAAGGCAAATAACGCTTTCAAGCCCCAATGAGCGTTGACCTTGCCTGCCACATAAGGCCAGATCGGCTGGTAGTTCCAAAAATCAAAATGGTATTTAGGAACTACATAGGCGGGGGCATCTCCGTACAATGACAGAAACGTTGAAAACTGATTCAGTACAATGAGATACAACAGTAAGACACACGTCCATCCAAATAGATGTCGGAGTGCACGCTGCCACGGCGCGCCTGTCCAGCGGACGTTTGGCCAATAGGACTCGATCTCCGCATGATTCATTTGGAATGTAGCCCTTGGGGTGTGTTGACGAAGACAAGCCCGACAACCCGAAGCAAATTAGAGCCGACCGCCCTTATGACGCCACACCATTGAATATAACAGCAGCCTTACAAAATTGCCCGAATGTTGCTCCATTCGGTGACCCACCGCGTGACAAATCCGATCCGCTCGCTGCAACGAACCAACCAGCCTCACTTGCCCGAATGCTCGCGCACGCACTACAGCCACGATCGGCGCCCTCGCCCCCCCCCGAAACCTAGTGACGTCGCAAAAAGGGCACTGAACCAAACCCGACAGAACTTTGGCGTGAGGCCATTCGGGCGTACGGTCGTAGCCACGTCCGCCAACTGGAGGTTAGATCCGTGCGTCGCGACCGGGTTCAGTCCGGACGGCGGGCAATTGTTCTTTCCTGAGCACGGATCAGCTTCTCAAGCTCACGGGTTTTCGCCGCCATCAGCGCCAGATCGCCACGCGACTCCACGTTGAGGCGCAACAGCGGCTCCGTGTTTGACGTACGCAGATTGAATCGCCAGCTTCCAAAGTCGGCGCTCACACCATCGATGTTCTCGATGGTCGGCCTTTGCGGTTCGAAATGCTCAAGCACGCTCGCCACGGCGGTCTTTGCATCCTGCACCACAAAATTGATCTCACCACTGCACGGATAGGCTGCCATCCGCTCGGACAACATATCGGTGAGACTCGTATCAGCCTTTGAGAGACGCTCCGCGACGAGCAACCAGGGAATCATGCCCGAGTCGCAATAGGCGAATTCGCGGAAGTAGTGGTGCGCGCTCATTTCGCCACCGTAGATCGCGTCCTCGGCACGCATGCGTTCCTTGATGAAGGCATGCCCTGTCTTGCTTTCGATGGGAACACCACCTGCCTGCCGGACCATCTCGATCGTGTTCCAGGTCAGGCGTGGGTCGTGGATGATCTTGGCGCCCGGATGCTTCTTCAGCAACTGAGCCGCAAGCAGGCCGACGATGTAATAGCCCTCGATGAACTCTCCTTGCGCATCGAAGAAAAAGCAGCGGTCAAAATCACCGTCCCACGCAATGCCGAAATCCGCGCCATGCCGACGAACAGCCTCCGCTGTGGCGGCGCGGTTTTCCGGCAGAAGAGGATTGGGAATGCCGTTGGGAAAGCTGCCATCGGGCTCGTGATGAATGCGGATGAATTCCAGCGGCAGATGTTCGTCCAGCAGATCGATCACGCCGCCAGCACCGCCATTGCCCGCATTCACCACCACCTTGAGCGGTCGCATGGCTTGCGGATCGATATATCCCAACAGGTGCTGGATATAGGCTGACTTGTCGTGGTTGTGCGTAACATTTCCACGCATCGAAGAGGCCGCGCCAAATTCATTCGCCTCGACCAGGCGTTCGATATCGCGCAATCCGCTGTCGCCGCTGATGGGGCGCGCGCCTTCGCGAACCAGCTTCATGCCGTTGTAGTCGATGGGATTGTGGCTCGCAGTGACCATGATGCCGCCGGCCACCTGACGGTGAAATGTCTGAAAGTAGACTTCCTCCGTGCCGCACAAGCCGATGTCGATCGCATCGCGTCCTTCGTCATTCAAGCCGCGAATGATCGCTTCGGCAAAGGCAGGGCTGTCACGGCGTATGTCGAAGCCAACCACGACCGCACCCTCGCCTACCGTCCGGGCGAAGGCACGCCCCAGCCGATAGGCAATATCGGCATTCAGTTCATCGGGCACACGGCCGCGGATGTCGTACGCCTTGAAACACTTCATGGGCGAAAGCCGGCTAAAGAAAGGCCTTCATTGTAGCGTCTTGAGCGTGGCCGCCCATGAAGGGGCAGCCGCGCTGCATTGCGCGATTTCGTCGCAGTTACGGAGGACTACGCGAAGAGGTTCAGCTGGAAACGATGGCGCGCCGAAGCGCGCACCGGTCACTCCACCGTCACCGACTTCGCCAAATTGCGCGGCTGATCCACATCCGTACCACGCAGCACCGCCACGTGATACGCGAGCAACTGCAGCGGCACGGTGAACACAGCCGGGGCGATGAAATCGCCGCCGCCGTTGATGCGCAGCGTGACGCCGCGGGCGCCGTTGCCTTCCAGGCTGGCTTCGCCGTCGGCGAAGACCAGCAGTTCGCCGCCGCGGGCGCGGACTTCCTGCAGGTTGGATTTGAGCTTGTCCAGCAGCGGGCCGTTGGGGGCGACGGCGATCACGGGCATGTCTTCGTCCACCAGAGCGAGCGGGCCGTGTTTCAGTTCGCCGGCGGGGTAGGCCTCGGCGTGGATATAGGAGATTTCCTTGAGCTTGAGCGAGCCTTCCAGGGCCACCGGATACTGGGCGCCGCGCCCCAGGAACAGCGCGTGCTGGCGGTGGATCAGATGCTCGGCCAGATCGATCACCTGCGGTTCCAGCTTGAGCGCATCTTCGAGCGCGCGCGGCAGATGCTGCAGCTGGGCGCAAAGATCGATGTAGCGGCCGTTGTCCATGCCGCGGTGGTGCGCCAGGTGCAACGTCAGCAAGCCGAGGGCAGCGAGCTGGGTGGTGAAGGCCTTGGTGGAGGCCACGCCGATTTCCGGGCCCGCGCGCGTCATCAACTTGAGGTCGGACTCGCGGACCACGGACGACTCGGGCACGTTGCAGATCGCCAGCGTGCCCAGATAGCCACGGCGACGCGATTCGCGCATCGCGGCCAGCGTATCGGCCGTTTCGCCGGATTGGGAAATGGCCACGAACAAGGTTCCATCCGGCACCACGGCTTCGCGGTAGCGGTACTCGCTGGCCACTTCCACGCTCACCGGCAGGCGCGCGTGCTCTTCGATCCAGTACTTGGCCACCAGACCCGCGTGATAGCTGGTGCCGCAAGCGATGATGTGCAGGCCGCGCACCTTGGCGAGCAGCTCGTCGCCGTCCACGCCGAAGATGTTCGGCAACACGCCGTGCGGACCGATGCGCGCTTCCAGCGTGGCGGCCACGGCGGCGGGCTGCTCGAAGATTTCCTTCTGCATGTAGTGGCGGTATTCGCCCCGCTCCACCGCATCGGCGGAGAGTTCGCTCTCATGCATGGAACGTTCGACGCGCTGTCCGTGCAGGTTGTAGATGTCCACCTGGTCGCGGGTGATTTCGGCGACGTCGTCCTCGTCGAGATAGATGATCTTGTTGGTCACCTGGATCAGCGCCTGCGCATCCGATCCCAGGAAGTGCTCGCCGATGCCCACGCCCACCAACAACGGCGCACCGTGGCGCGCTCCCACCACGCGACCCGGTTCCTTGCTGCTGACGACGGCGATGGCATAGGCGCCCTCGAGTTCGCGCACGGTGGCCAGCACGGCATCACGCAGGTTCATGCCCGACTGCACGTGTTCGTTGATCAGTGCCGCCATCACTTCGGTATCGGTTTCCGAAGTGAATACGTGGCCGCGCGACTGCAGATCCGCGCGCAGGCTGGCGTAGTTCTCGATGATGCCGTTGTGCACCAAGGCTACGCTGCCCGCCATGTGCGGATGCGCATTCGCTTCATTGGGCACGCCGTGCGTCGCCCAGCGGGTGTGCGCGATGCCGGTGCCACCAGGGAACGGCTCCGCCAGATAGAGGGCTTCCATCTCACGCACCTTGCCCTTGGCGCGCACGCGGCGGATCTCGCCGCGATCGAGCACGGCCAGGCCGGCTGAATCGTAACCGCGGTATTCGAGCGCCTTGAGGCCGGCAATCAGCAAGGGGGCCACATCACGCTGGGCGGCGGCGGCAACGATTCCACACATAAGCTGTTACTCCTTGAAGCAGCGCGGACTATGACAGTCGCGAAAACGCGACTGTGGCCGCAACCGATTTCAGCAAACTTTCGTGGCGATGGGCGGGTATTCCGATGGCCTATGCTGAACGCCTCGCCGCCCGCGCTTCAATGCACCTTGCGGCGTAGATAGTTCAGCAGATCGATGCGGGTGATCAGGCCCAGGAACTGGTCGCCGTCCACCACGATGGCCACGTGTCCGCGGTCGAACACGGGCAACAGGGATTCGATCGGCGAGCGCACGTCCAGCATGTGCAGGCTGGTGATCATGGCGGTGGACACCGGGTCGCGGAACCGGGCTTCGTCCACGTGCACGTGCATCAGCACGTCCGATTCATCGAGAATGCCGACCAGGCGGCTGCCATCCATCACCGGCAGCTGCGAGACGTCGTACAGCTTCATGCGCGTGTAGGCGGTCATCAGCAACTCGTTCGGGCCGATCACCACCGTGTCGCGCTGGGCGAACGGGCGCAGCAGCAGGTCGCGCAGGTCGCCGTGCTGCTCGCGCTCGATGAAGCCGTTGTCGAGCATCCAGTAGTCGTTGTACATCTTCGACAGGTACTTGTTGCCCGTGTCGCAGACCAGCGTGACCACGCGCTTGGGCGTCGTCTGCTCGCGGCAATAACGCAGCGCGGCAGCCAGCAGGGTGCCCGTGGACGAGCCGCCGAGGATGCCCTCCTTCGCCAGCAGCTCGCGCGCGGCCAGGAAGCTCTCCTTGTCGGGAATGGCATAGGCCTTCTTCACGCGGGTGAAGTCGCTGATGCCCGGCAGGAAGTCCTCGCCGATGCCTTCGACCATCCAGCTGCCCGATTTGGTCGAGAGCACGCCTTCGTTGATGTACTGCGCAAGGATCGAGCCCACCGGATCGGCCAACACGAAGTCGGTCTCCGGCGAATGCTGGGCGAAGAACTTCGACAGGCCGCTGAGCGTGCCCGAGGAGCCGCAGCCAACCACGATGGCGTCGACCTTGCCATCCAGCTGCGCCAGGATTTCCGGGCCGGTGGTGGCGATATGCGCCGCCGGATTGTCCGGGTTGCCGAACTGGTTGATGAAATAGGCGCCGGGCGTTTCGCGCGCAATCCGCTCGGCCATGTCCTGGTAGTACTCCGGATGGCCCTTGGCCACGTCCGAACGGGTGAGCACCACTTCGGCGCCCATCGCCTTGAGGTTGAAGATCTTCTCGCGGCTCATCTTGTCGGGCACCACCAGGATCAGGCGGTAGCCCTTCTGCTGCGCCACCAGCGCCAGGCCCAGGCCGGTATTGCCGGCCGTGCCTTCCACCAGCGTGTCGCCGGGGCGGATCTTGCCGGCCTTTTCGGCGCCGTCGATCATCGACAGGCCGATGCGGTCCTTGACGGAGCCGCCGGGATTGGCGCTTTCCAGCTTGAGGAACAGCTCACACGGTCCAACGTCCAGGCGCTGCGCGCGTACCATCGGGGTACGTCCGATCAGTTCGAGGACACTCTGGTGGACCGACATAAGAACTCCTTGCTGTAGTCAGCGGCCGCTTCTTGGTGGCCGCTCGGAAAGGCGATGATAACCGAGCCCGGCTTGGCCCCCACGCGGATGCCGGAAACGACGCGGCCCCGGAGCCGTGAGGCGCCGGGGCCGCGTTCATGCGAAAACGTCGCAGAATCAGTTGATGTGGTGCGCTCGGTTGTCCCACATGCGCTGGAGTCGCTCCTTCGCGTGGAGTTTCTCCTTCTTCATGCCCGATAACGTCATGTCATCGATGGGAAGCACGCCGATTTCGGCATCGTGCACCTTGCTGTCGAGTTCTTTGTGATGCTGGTAGAGCCGGCGAAATTCGGCATCTGCCTTCATCAATGCTTCGACATCATCACGCTGCTGGTTTTCAAACATGATCGAACCTCCTCTGGCGAGAACGGCAGGCACCTGACAGGGACGCCTGCTGACGAGGAATCACGCACACGCACCCGCTATCCATGCCGGTCGACCGGTGCACGGATAACGATGAAAGGGGAAGAATGGGTGCATGACTCAGGTCGGTGACCCAGGACGCGGAGATGCCCCCTGGGAACTTGACCCTACTCCCCGATTTGGGGTCATGCAAGCGTCATTTGGCCCGCCACGAACGATGGAACTTTCTGAAAAAAGAGTGCCAGAACAGTCTTTTGCGCAACACCAACGCCGCCGTTGCGAAACTTGAACAGAGTCGTCCGCGAACCCCGTTGTCTCGACCATGGGACAGACAAATAAAAAGGCCGACGGAGTGACCGCCGGCCTTTCGAGCACATCGAGGATCGGGACTTACTTGCCCTGATCCTTGTTGGTCGAGCCGTCGCCCTGCATCTGCTGACGCATGGCGCGCGCCGCCTGGGCAGCCAGGTCAGCCTGCTTCTTGGCTGCATTGGCGACCTTGGCCTGGGCCGCCGCCAGTTTCTTGGCCTGGTCGGCCTGGGCCTGGGCCTGGGCGGCCGCTTCAGCGCCCGCGGCAAGCTGGCGATCGGACTCTTCCTGGGCCGCCTGGTATTGCAGGCGCTGGCGTTCGAGTTCGCGGCGCGCCATTTCCGTCTCGCGGCGGCTGCCATCGAGCTGAATCTGGTCGTGCTCGCGATCGAGCTTGCCGATCTGCAACTGGGCGTCCTGCAACTGCGCCGTGGCGCGGGCCAGGTCGACCCGGCGCTCCGCGATGTAGAGCGCATGCGCGCGATCGCGCGAACGGGCCTGGGAGAGCTGGTTCACGGCGTCACGGGCGCGCGCCTGCTCGGCCTGCGCATAGGTGCCGATGGACGGGTCGCTGGAGAGCTGGTCGAGGCTGTTGTTCAGCCGCGCCACGTCCATGTCGTCCTTGGCGGCATGGGCAGCGCCCACGGCGGCCAAGGCGAACACCAGCGTCGAAAGCTGGAGGGTCAGTTTTTTCATAGGTGGCCTCCCTGGTCAGTGCTCGACGATGGAGCCGGCTGGTCGGGATTGGGATTCTGCGGATAGGTCTGGAAACCCTGCCCCTGCGGTACCGGCTCACCCAAGGCGGAACTCGGCGGCGCGGGCATGTCCGTCGTCTGCTGCGGGGGCGGCAAGTTGGCGGGCTGGTTCTGGTCCTGCTGTTGCTGGTCGGCCAGGGATTGGTCGATCTGCTCGCGCAGTTGCTGGTTTGCCGAGGTCTTGTTCTGGATCTGCGACCGCGCCGCACCCAGGCGGGCCTTGGCGCGGGCCAGTTCGGCGCTGGCCCGGGCTTCGTCGGCCAGTTGGGCGGCGACGTCGTAGTCGCGCTTGGCCATGGCGTTCTGGGCCTGCTGGAACTTGTCCTGGGCGTTGCCCAGGTCAATCGGGTCGTAGACCGCGGCGTCGGCATCGCGTGCCGCCCGCAGCTGAGCCTGCGCCTGATTCAGGATCCCGTCCGGCGGCGGCGTGGACGCGCAACCGGCCAACGCCAGCGTCATGGCCAGCGTCAGGGTCGAAACCGCCAAACGGGCAACCGGGGGTCGCTGTCTCGGCGGGGAAAAGATGTGCACCATCACTCAGTCCTCTCAGAGTGTCACAGCGTATTGTGGGCGGGCATAATCCACTTTAGCAATGCGCACGGAACTAGGGGATTCGAGTGGACATTGGTTATTTCCTCAAGCTAATGGTTGACAAGGGCGCGTCGGATATGTTCCTGACGACGGGCGCCCCTGTGAACATTAAGGTCGAGGGCAAGCTTTACCCGCTGGGCAATACCGGCCTGCCCAGCGGCATGGTGAAGAAAATCGCCTATTCGCTGATGGACGAGGGCCAGGTACCGCAGTTCGAGCGCGACCTGGAACTGAACATGGCACTGGCCGTCAAGGAAGCCGGCCGTTTCCGCATCAACGTGTTCAAGCAGCGCGGCGAAGTGGGCATGGTCATCCGTGCCATCAAGAGCGAAATTCCCAGCATCGATCAGCTGCAGCTGCCGAGCATCTTCCGCGAGCTGATCATGGAGCCGCGCGGCCTGATCCTGGTGGTGGGTGCCACCGGCTCGGGCAAGTCGACCACGCTGGCGGCGATGATCGACCACCGCAACCAGAATTCCTCGGGCCACATCCTCACCATCGAGGACCCGATCGAATACCTGCACCGGCACAAGAAATCCATCGTCAACCAGCGCGAAGTCGGCCTGGATACGCACAGCTATCACGAGGCCCTGCGCAACGCGATGCGCGAGGCGCCGGACGTGATCATGATCGGCGAGATCCGAGACACCGACACCATGGAAGCGGCCATTTCGTTCTCCGAAACCGGTCACCTGTGCCTGGCCACGCTGCACTCGAACAACGCCGACCAGACGCTGGAACGCATCCTCAACTTCTTCCCGGAATCGGCGCACAAGAACGTGCTGATGAACCTCGCGCTCAACCTGCGCGCGGTGATCAGCCAGCGCCTGGTGATCGGCAAGGACGGCCGCCGCCTGCCGGCGACCGAAGTGCTGCTCAACACACCGCTGATCCGCGACATGATCCGCCGCGGCCAGGTGCACGACGTCAAGGAAGCGATGGACCGCAGCCTGCAGGAAGGCATGCAAACCTTCGACCAGTCGCTCTATCGCCTGTACAAGGAAGGCCGCATCGAGTTGGAGGAAGCGCTCAACAAGGCCGACTCGCGCGATGGCCTGGCGCTCAAGATCCGCCTGTCCGACAGCGGCGGCAACACCGAGAGCACCGAACTGGTCGGCAACGACCCGTACGGGCTGGGCTTCTAGACACAAGCCCTGCCGCGCGGCTTCAAGTCCCCTCACCGTCATTCCGGCGCACGCCGGAATCCAGTAGCGAATGCGCCAGGTTGTCGCGTCAGGGCCCCAAGCTCTTGGCGAAAACCTGGAACTGCGGCCACTGGATTCCGGCGTGCGCCGGAATGACGGTGAGGTGAAGATCCACCGCTCGAACTGCGTTAGAAAAAAAGTCTCAAGCCGCAGTCGGAGCATCAGGCTGGGCTTCCGGCGCAGCCTTCTGAAACGCCTGCAGCTCTTGGCAAGCCTCATGGATCCGGTTGATGGTCGGGTAATCATCCATCGGCAGCTTCCAACGCACGGCGTTGTACACCTGCGGCACCAGGCAGGCATCGGCCATGCCGGGGCTATCGCCATGGCAGAACCGACCGGTCGCCACGTTGCCCGCCAGCATCGCTTCCAGCGCCTGCAGGCCCAGGCTGATCCAGTGGCGCGACCACACGCCCTTACCCGCATCGTCCGCCCCCAGCTGAGCGGTCAGGTACTGCAGCACGCGCAGATTGCCCAGCGGATGCAGGTCGCAGGAGATGACCTGCGAGAGCGCGCGAACGCGTGCCCGACCGGCCGGAACCGATGGCAGCAGCGGCGGCTCGGGGTGGGTTTCGTCGAGGTACTCCATGATCGCCATCGACTGGGTGAAGACCTGGCCGTCATCGACCAGGCAGGGCACCAGTTCCTGCGGGTTCAAGGCCTGGAAGTCCGGCTGGTGCTGCTCGCCGCCGTGATTGAGCAGGTGCACCGCCTTGTGCTCATACGGCAGGCCTTTCAGGTTCAGGGCAATGCGCACCCGGTAGGCCGCGCTGGAGCGCCAGTAGCCGTACAAGACCCGTTGCTGACCCATGACTTTGCCCTTCCGCTGAGATCCCAGAACCCTAGGATACCTGTCGCGCGGTTTGCATCGCCGGGAAACGGGCAGGACAATAGGCGGTTCGCGCCCTATGGCGTCCGCATCCATGCATCCATCCCGAGGGAGTTCCGCCGTGTCCGTTACCCGCATGAGCGATCTTGATCTGCGCGGCAAGCGCGTGCTGATTCGCGAAGACCTGAACGTACCGATCGAGAACGGCCGGATCACTTCCACCCAGCGCCTGGACGCCGCCCTGCCCACCCTCAAAGCCGCCCGCGATGCCGGCGCCAAGGTGATGGTGCTCTCGCACCTGGGTCGTCCGAAGGAAGGCCAGTTCGACGCCGAGTCCTCGCTGGCGCCCGTCGCCAAGTGGCTGGGCGACAAGCTCGGCCAGCCGGTGCGCCTGGTGGCCGACTACCTCGACGGCGTCGACGTCGCCGAGGGCGAAGTGGTGGTGCTCGAGAATTGCCGCATGAACGTCGGCGAAGGCAAGGACGACGATGCGCTGGCCAAGAAGTACGCCGCGCTGTGCGACATCTTCGTCATGGATGCCTTCGGCACCGCGCACCGCGCCCAGGCATCCACCCATGGCGTGATCAAGTTCGCCCCGATCGCCGCTGCCGGCCCGCTGCTGTCGGCCGAGCTGGACGCACTGGGCAAGGCGCTGGAACAACCTGCCCGCCCGCTGCTGGCCATCGTCGCCGGCTCCAAGGTCTCGACCAAGCTCACCCTGCTGGAAAACCTGATCGGCAAGGTCGATCAGCTGATCGTGGGCGGCGGCATCGCCAACACCTTCATCGCGGCCATGGGTTACTCGGTGGGCAACTCGCTGTATGAGCCCGACCTCATCGGCGCTGCCAAGAAAGTGATCGCCGACGCCAAGCGCCGCAACGCCGATGTTCCGCTGCCGGTCGATGTGGTGGTGGCACCGGAGTTCTCCGCGCATGCACCCGCCACGGTGAAGCCGGTGGACGAAGTGAAGGAAGGCGAGCTGATCCTCGACATCGGGCCCGAGACCGCCCGCCGCTACGCCGAAATGATCGCCAAGGCAGGCACGGTGGTGTGGAACGGCCCGGTCGGCGTGTTCGAGTTCGACGCCTTCGGCCACGGCACCGAAACGCTGGCGCGTGCCGTTGCCGCCTCGCCGGCCTTCTCCATCGCCGGTGGCGGCGACACGCTCGCAGCGGTGGACAAGTACGGCATCGAAAAAGACGTGTCGTACATCTCCACCGGCGGCGGTGCCTTCCTCGAATTCCTGGAAGGCAAGGAACTGCCGGCGGTGGCAGCCCTCAAGGCACGCGCAGGAAAGTAATGCTCTGTCTGTTTGATCTCGATGGCACGCTGATCGACTCGGAGATCGGGATCCTGGGCTGCGTCCGCCATGCGCTGACGCAGCTGGGCGTGGCGCATCCTGCGGAGATGCGCCACTGGATCGGTCCGCCGCTGCGGCACAGCTTCGCACCGCTGCTCGACCACGATCACGATCGTGTCGAACAGGCGGTGGAGTTCTACCACGAGCGCTTCCATGCGATCGGCTGGCAGGAACACACGGTCTATCCCGGCATCGAGTCGATGATCGGGCGCCTTCAGGCGGCCGGCCACACCCTGGCCGTAGTCACCAGCAAACCGGAACGGCACGCGCGGCCGATCATCGAACACCTGCCGTTCGGCGCCGCGTTCAGCCGTCTATATGGCCCGGACCCGTCCAGCCCGCACAGCGAAAAAGCCACCATGATTGCCGCCGCCCTGGCCGATTTCAACGCGGAGCCGGAGCACGCGGTGATGATCGGCGACCGCCATTTCGACATCGACGGCGCGGTGGCCAACCGCGTTCGCGGCGTCGGCGTGCTGTGGGGGTTCGGCACCCGTGCGGAGCTTGAAAAGGCCGGCGCGGATGAACTGGCGCGCGATCCGGAACATCTGGCGCAATTGCTGACCAGCTAAGCCCATAACTGTGGGAGCGCACTTGTGCGCGACGGCAACCTGCAAGATTTCCGCTTCGTTCGGCCGTCGCGCACAAGTGCGCTCCCACAGATGCTCTCTACACCTCGTCGATCAAGCTCGACAGATCGGTCGAACCCACATTCACACCGGCCTGCGTCAACAGCGTCGTCACCTGCCCGCGATGATGCGTGTGGTGATTGAAAAAGTGCATCGCCAGGAAGAAATACGGCTTGCGGAACGCCTCGCCGCGGGTATTCAGGTACGCCAGCGCGTGATCGAGATCGTCCTCGCTCACGTCCTGCGCCCATGCCTCGATCACACCATCGAGAAAGCGCCGGTGCGAAGTCAGGGCAGCCAGATCGCCAAAGGGTTGCGCGGCAAGATCGCGTTGAATCGGCACGCCCATCAACGGTTCCAGCGCGGCATAGTTCGCCGGATGGGCGGCGAAGCGTTGCAACCAGATCGTGTCGGCCACGGCGATATGACTGAGCGTGGCGTGGATCGAGCCGAAGAATGCGCCGCGATCCGCCAGCACCTCGTCGGGCGGCAGCGTGGCCGCAGCCGCGTAGATTTTCTCGTTCATCCAGCGATTGTAGGCGGCCATTTGTCGTAAATGGTCGCAGCGCGAGGGTGCGGGTGGGTTCATGGCTCAGCGAGGTGCGTTGGCAAGTCGCCAGCGTAGCCATCGCGCCGAATGAAATCACCTGCCGAACGGCAAGTCGTCAGAAAGCGGCCACGGCCTCCCGCGAAGATCTTCAAGCCCGGCGGCTTGACCGTGACCCGCGTTTGAGCCGATACCTTGTGGGAGCGCACCCTGTGCGCGACGGCAACCTGCCCGATGGCGGCTCCGATGGCCGTCGCGCACAGGGTGCGCTCCCACAGGGCTATGCGAAAAAAAAGCCGCGGCAAGCCGCGGCTTTTTTCATTCAACGCTATCGCCTCAGCCGATCACGCGCTTCACCGAATCGACCACATGGGCCACGGTGAAACCGAAGTGCTCGAACAGCTGCGGCGCCGGTGCCGAGGCACCGAAGCTGGTCATGCCGACCACGTCGCCGTCCAGGCCCACATACTTGCGCCAGAAGTCGGACGTCGCCGCTTCCACCGCCACACGCGCACGGCACCAGCCCGGCAGGATCGCTTCGCGGTATTCCAGCGGCTGCGCATCGAACACTTCCGTGCACGGCATCGACACCACGCGCACTGGCACGTTCTGCTGTGCCAGCGTGCGGGCCGCTTCCATCGCCAGTTCCACTTCCGAACCGGTGGCGATCAGAATCGCCTTGAACTTGGTGTCCTGCGGATCGGACAGCACGTAGGCACCGCGCGCGATATCGGCCACCTGCTGCGCGCTGCGCTGCTGGTGCTTGAGGGTCTGACGCGAAAACACCAGGCACGCCGGGTTGCCCTTGCGCTCGATCGCCAGCTTCCACGACATCGCCGATTCCACCGCGTCGCACGGGCGCCACAGCTGGTTGTTCGGGATGTAACGCAGCGAAGCGAGGTGCTCCACCGGCTGATGGGTCGGGCCGTCTTCGCCCAGGCCGATCGAGTCGTGCGTGTAGACGTGGATCGCGTGCGCTGGAATCAGCGCACTCATGCGCACGGCGTTGCGCGCGTAGTCGGAGAACACCAGGAAGGTGGCGTCGTACGGAATGAAACCGCCATGCAGGGCCAGGCCGTTGGCGATCGCGGTCATGCCGAACTCGCGCACGCCGTAGTACACGTAGTTGCCCTTGGGATCGAAGCCGTTGCCGGCGTCGACGCTGCCCTTCCACTTGGTCAGGTTCGAGCCGGCCAGGTCGGCCGAGCCGCCGATCAGTTCCGGCAGCAGCGGCGCGAACGCGTCGATGGTCATCTGCGAGGCCTTGCGCGAGGCCACTTCCGGACCATCCGCCTGCAGCTTGTCGACGAAGGCCTGAGACTTCTCAGCCCAATCGGACGGCAAGTCGCCGGCAATGCGGCGATTGAACTCGGCAGCCAGTTCCGGGAACGCCGCGGCGTACTTCGCCACCAGGTCATCCCACTTCTGCTCGCGCTCGGCGCCAGCCTTCTTGTGATCCCAACCGGCATAGATCTCGGCCGGGATCTCGAACGGTGCATGGCGCCAGTCCAGCGCGTCGCGCGCGGCGGCCACTTCATCCTTGCCCAGTGCGGCGCCGTGGCTTTCTTCCTTGCCCTGCTTGTGCGGCGCGCCGAAGCCGATGATGGTCTTGGCGCAGATCAACGTGGGCTTTTCGTTCTGGCTGGTCGCCGTAGCAATCGCCTTCTTGATCGCATCGGCATCGTGGCCGTCCACACCGCGAATCACGTTCCAGCCATACGCCTCGAAACGCTCCGGCGTGTTGTCGGTGAACCAGCCGTGCACTTCGCCGTCAATGGAGATGCCGTTGTCGTCGTACACCGCCACCAGCTTGCCCAGCTTCCAGGTGCCGGCCAGCGAGGCGACTTCATGCGAGATGCCTTCCATCAGGCAGCCATCGCCGAGGAACACATAGGTGTGATGGTTGACGATCTCGTGGCCGGGACGGTTGAAATGCGCGGCGAGCACCTTCTCGGCCAGCGCAAAACCGACCGCATTGGCCAGACCCTGGCCCAGCGGACCGGTGGTGGTCTCCACGCCTGGGGTTTCGCTGGCTTCCGGATGACCGGCGGTCTTGGAATGCAGCTGGCGGAAGCGCTTGAGCTGATCCATCGGCAGGTCGTAGCCGGTCAGGTGCAGCAGTGCGTACTGCAGCATCGAGCCATGGCCGTTGGAGAGTACGAACCGGTCGCGGTTGAACCACTTCGGGTTGGTCGGATTGTGCTGGAGGAAATCGTTCCACAGCACTTCGGCAATGTCCGCCATGCCCATGGGCATGCCCGGGTGGCCGGAATTGGCCTTCTCCACAGCGTCCATGGCGAGGGCGCGTACGGCGTTGGCAAGTTCGCGACGGGTTGTCATCTAGGGGTCTCCGGGGAAGGCGGCCAATAAAAGCACGCATTGTCGCCGATCCCGCTCGGCCCTGTCCCCCAGTCACGCCCACTTAGCCAATTGTTAAGAAAATTAACTCGACCTTAATAATGAACTAACCAGTATTGAAACTATCTGACGACCCCACCATCTAAGGAAAAGTACCGCCCACACGGGGTACCCAGCCGCGCTCCACCGAACCCCCGGCGCCGCGGCCTGGCCCAATAAGATGATGAGGAGTGCCCCCATGAAGAACACCATTCTTGCTCTCGCCCTTGCTACCGCTGGCCTCGCCGCTGTCCCGGCCTTTGCCCAGGACACCGTCCAAGGCAATGCCCAGCAGGGCTGGTACGTCGGCGCCAATGCCGGCTACGGTCAGGTCCAGAAGGGACCTTATGACAACGGCAATTTCGCTGGCGGCGTGAAGGGCGGCTACCGCTTTGCCCTCAACCCGGACACCTCGCTGGGTGCCGAAGTCGGCTACGTCTACCTGGGCCGTGCCGACGCGCGTGGCCAGTACACCCAGAACTACGCCAATTACAACGGCGACAACGGCAAGTCCAAGCTGCAGGGCGCGACCGCCGGCCTGAACCTGCGTTACAGCTTCAGCCCGAACTGGTACGGCGAAGTCCGTGGCGGCGCCTTCTTCGCCAAGGGCTCGGGTCTGACCGACGACAAGCTCAATCCGGAGATGGTCAACTTCAACAGCACCCGTTACTACGCCGGCCTGGGTGCGGGTTACAACATCAACAAGAACATCAGCGTCGGCCTGAACTGGGACTACTACGACGGCAGCCAGAGCGACAAGAACATCCGCCTGCCGACGAATTTGTATAGCGTGAGCGCTGAATATCGGTTCTGAGTTGGTTGAGCCGGCCGCTACGCGGCCTGTGAAGTCGCTCGCTGCGCTCGCTGTGAATAGTCAATGGCAAGAGCGGGTTGCGGTTAGCGGAAAAACAAAAAGGGCGCCTCACGGCGCCCTTTTCTTTTTACCTTTTACAGCGAGCGCAGCGAGCGGCTTCACCACTCACAGGACGCGCCAGCGGCCGACTTCACCGCTTATTTGGCATTCCACTGGCCCAGCGCGGCGAGGCCATTGTCCTTGGCGCGAGCCAGGACCGTCTTCTGCGCGTCGGCGTAGTTCGCCTTCATGTCCTTGGACCACAGCTTCAGCGCGGCCTGCTGCATGGCGCGACCGTAGGAGAAGCTCAGCGGCCACGGGTGCGGGCCCATGCGGTTCATCGCATTGAGGTGGGCGGTGGACTGCTCGTCGGTCTGGCCGCCCGAGAGGAACACGATGCCCGGCAGGGTCGCCGGCACGGTGGTCTTGAGCACGCGCACGGTGGCTTCGGCGACTTCTTCCACTTCGGCCTGCTCGTCCGATTCCTTGCCCGGAATGACCATGCTGACCTTCAGGATGGTGCCTTCCAGCATCACGTTCTGCTCGTACAGCGCATTGAACAGGCTGCGCAGCACGGCTTCGTGCACTTCGTAGCTGACTTCGATGCTGTGGTCGCCGTCCATGATCACTTCCGGCTCGACCATCGGCACCAGGCCGGCTTCCTGGCACAGCGCGGCGTAACGGGCCAGCGCGTGGCAGTTCGCTTCGATGGCCGTGGAGGACGGATTGTCTTCGCTGATGTTGATCACCGCGCGCCACTTGGCGAACTGCGCACCCAGCTTCACGTACTCGGCCAGGCGCTCACGCAGGCCATCGAGGCCTTCGGTGACGACGTCGCCCGGGAAACCGGCCAGCGGCACCGGGCCCTTGTCGACCTTGATGCCCGGGATGATGCCGTTCTTCTTCATCACCTGGGTGAACGGCACGCCGTCCTTGGTCGACTGGCGGATGGTTTCGTCGTACAGGATCGCGCCGGAGATGTGCTCGTTGAGGTTCGGCGCGGTGAGCAGCAGCTCACGGTAGGCGCGACGGTTCTCTTCGGTGTTGTCGATGCCAACGGCCTCGAAACGCTTCTTGATGGTGTTGGTCGACTCGTCGATGGCGATGATGCCCTTGCCGGGCGCGACCATCGCGAGGGCAACGCTTTCGAGATCTTCGATGCTCATGACAACTCCGGATACTTAGGCGGTGTGGGCCGCACAAGGTGATGCCGCCCGGAGGCGGCAAGGTCGTGAAAGGCGGAGATTATAGGCCATAAGCCATGGCAGGGCCTTGAGGAGGCCCTGAACGGCGCCAGCGCTGGCCTGACAGGCCTCAGGCCTGCTCGAAGCCCGGCAGTTTGCAGGCGTCGATGATGGCCTGCTTCTGGGCCGCATCGGCCGGCAGGTTGAACGGCACGATGTAGTAGGTGTTCACGGGCTCGTGTGTGCTGTTCTTCAGCGACGGACCGTAACGCAGGTTGGTCACCACACTCTTGGCCACCGCATCGAGATCGCTCTGCGGCACCACTTTGCGCACGGTAACGTTCTGCGGCACGCCATCGGTGCCGATCATGAAGCTCACGGCCACGCAACCGGGCTTGTCCATGTTGCGGCCGCTGTTGGGAATGTCGGCGTCGACCTTGGTGTTCAACATCAGCCAGTACGACTGGATGTGCTCGGGGCCCACCATGCGTGCCTGGGATTGTGCGAGCAGCGGCGCCGCACCCGTGATGGCCAGTGCCAGCACCAACGCCTGGGTCATGCGACGTGACTTCGTGTTCATGGAAAACCTCCTGCTCGTGGTCGGGGACGATGCACCGATTCTAGGGCCTGTTGGCACTATCCGCGGCGCCGGCGACGAAGGCGTGAAGCGTGAGGTTCACCTTGCGAAATGTTGGTTGACGGAGAGCCATCGCCCGCCGACCCGGCCCACACCGGATCGACGGACGAGGCATCTCAACGAGCGGTCAGAGGTCCCGCAGGCACTCCACCACACCCTCGGCGCCCACGGAGAGCAGCTTGAGGGTATTGGTGCCGCCGCCCTGGCCGATGTGATCGCCATGGGTCAGCACCACGCGGTCGCCCTCGACGAGCCGGCCTTCGGAGAACAGCTGGCGCACCGCGTCGCGAGCGGAGCCGGCCGGCGTCTGCGATACGTGGGTGAACTTCACCGCCGTTACATCGCGGAAGATGGACATGCGGCGGCGCGCATCGTCGAACGGCGACAGAGCGTAGATCGGCACCGCACTACGGTAGCGCGACAGCCACTGCGCGGTGGCGCCCGATTCGGTCAAGGCCACGATGGCGCGGACGCCCAGCTGGGCCGCCAGCACCATCGCCGCCAGTGCAATGGCCTGGTCGGTGCGGTCGAGCAGATGACCCTGCGTGGCGGGATCTTCCTTCGGCTCGAACTGGCGTTCGGCACCCAGGCAGATGCGGCGCAGCGCGGCCACGGCCTTGTCCGGATGCGCACCGGCAGCGGACTCTTCCGAAAGCATCACGGCGTCGGTGCCGTCGATCACGGCGTTCGCCACGTCCATCACTTCGGCGCGGGTCGGGATGGGCGAGCGCACCATCGACTGCAGCATCTGCGTCGCGGTGATGACGGCGCGATTGCGTTGCACCGACTCGCGGATGATCTTCTTCTGCAGGCCCGGCAGCTCGGCGTCGCCGATCTCCACGCCCAGGTCGCCGCGCGCCACCATCACCACGTCGGAGGCGTCGATGATTTCGCCCAGCACCGGGATGGCGTCGGCGCGTTCGATCTTCGCCACCAGCGAAGCCTTGCCACCGGCTTCTTCGAGCAGGCGACGCGCTTCATTCATATCGGCGGCGGAACGCACGAACGACACGGCGAGGAAGTCGCAGCCGATCTCGGCGGCGAGCTTGATATCCGCCCTGTCCTTGTCCGACAGCGCCGAAACGGACAGGCCGCCGCCCTGGCGATTGAGGCCCTTGCGATCGGACAGCTTGCCGGCGATCAGCACACGGCAACGGATTTCCTGGCCAACCACCGATTCGACGGTGAGCGCGACAAGGCCATCGTCGAGCAACAGCACGTCGCCTGCCGAGACGTCCTTGGGCAGGTCGTAGTAACTGACGCCCACACGGGTCTGGTCGCCCAGCGGCGCGCCCGGGCTGCAATCGAGCACGAAGCTGTCGCCGACGCGCAGTTCCACCGGACCGTTGGCGAAACGTTCGACGCGGATCTTCGGACCTTGCAGGTCGGCGAGCACGCCCACCTCGCGGCCCAGCTTGGTCGCCGCATCACGCACGGCCACCGCGCGGGCGCGGTGATCGTCCGGCTGGCCGTGGGAGAGGTTCAGGCGAACCACGTCCACGCCTTCGGCGATGATTTTTTCGAGCATGCCAGGCGCGTCGGTCGCAGGACCGAGGGTGGCAACAATTTTTGTGCGTCGCAGCGGATTATCAGTAGTCATACATCGAGACTAACAAAAAAACGCGCATCTTCCAGAGGCTTGGCGCCGGCTTTTTTGCACTGTTTTCCGTCGCCCAAGTGGACTGCTTGTGGCATGCGGACCACCAAGAGCACTGGTATTACGAATTGACGTGCAAGATGGAGTCAAGACGAATAACTGGTCTGCTATCTGGACGGACAGACGTCCAAACACTGGTGTCATGGCGCGCCGTCTTCAAATCCACTCGGCGGATCCACGCCGGTCGCGGAAGCATCGCGATGCGAAAGCGATCCTGGCGTCCGCGAGTGCGGCGCCTTTTCATTCTGCAACGCAGCATAATTGGGCAAGGAATGAGCAGTGAAGGGCTACAGGGTGACGCGCCGCATGGACTTGCGATCACCTGGCGGCCATGCGCTAGCATCGCCTGAGGGGGAACCGCGAAGGGAATCAGGGGAATGCTTATGCCAGGCCTCGTCCGCACGGCCTTGATGGCCGTTTTTGTTGCTGCTTGTCTGGTGCCCGCAGCGCCATCGTTCGCTGGCACCACGCCTACCGTCACCGATTTCGTACGGCCGGCCGAATTCGCTGACGTGCAGCTCGCGCCCGACGGCAAGCACATCGCGGCGTTGGTGCCGCGGCCGGATACTCCCTACGAGAACATGCTGGCCATCATCGACACGGCGACGGTGAAGCCGGTGGCGACCGTTCGCTCGGGCAGCCGCACCATGATCGGGCACTACCGGTGGACCAACGAGCATCGCCTGATGATGGCGCTCGCGGTGCGCACCGACAGCCTGGAAAGACCTTCCGATACCGGCGAATTGATCGCCTTCGACGCCGACGGCAGCCATGGCACCTACCTGTTCGGCTGGCGGGGCGGCACCTATGGCGACAGCAACCACATGCTTCGTGGCGGCCGAGTGCGCGAAGCCTATGCGCGACCGATCGAGGGTGCACCCATCCAGGACGGCCGCTACGCGCTGGTGCAGACACAACCATTCACCGACGACCCCGCCGGCAGCACGCCTTCCATCGAACGCCTGAATGTCGTCAATGGCGACAGCAAGCGCGTGATCGGCGGGCCGGCACCGGATACGGACATCGTGCTGGATCATCTTGGCGAACCGCGCGCCGCGTCAGGCGGCACTTACCATCAACCCAAGCTGTGGGTGCGCGAGGCGGGCAAGGATTGGACACTGTTCAACGACTCGGCCAAGACGCATGTCGCGATCGAACCGGTGAGCTTTGCGCGCGACAACCGCCGACTTTACGTGCAGGTGACGCACGACGAGGGCCCGCGCTCACTCGAACTGCTCGACCTGCAAACCGGCCAACGCAGCCTGGTGTATCGAGGCAGCTTCAGCGATCCGGGCGCGGTGCTTGCCACCGCGGACCATCAAGACATCTATGGCGTGGTGACCAACGATGGCGTGCGCGGCGTGCACTACATCGACCCCGACAGCCGCGAAGCGCAGATCAGCGAAGCGGTGGGCAAGAGCTTTCCCGGACAGCTCGTTCGCCTGACCTCGTTTACCGACGATGGCAGCCTCGCCATCGTCACCGTAAGCAGCGATCGCGATCCCGGCGATTACTACCTGTTCGACCTGGACAAGCGGCAGGCCCGGTACCTGTTCAGTGCGCGCCGCTGGCTTTCGCCCAAACAGATGCACGCGATGACGCCGATCGAACTGGCGGCACGCGACGGCGTGGTCTTGCATGGCTTTCTCACCGAGCCCTCCGGCAATGGTCCCTTCCCTCTGGTCGTGCTGCCGCATGGCGGCCCGCACGGCGTCGCCGACCGCTGGGAGTTCGACGAAGAAACCCAGTTGCTGGCCTCCCGCGGTTACGCCGTGCTGCAGGTGAATTATCGCGGCTCAGGCGGCTTCGGCTCGCAATTCGAGGCACGCGGTTATCGCCAATGGGGCGCTGCCATGCAGGACGATCTTACCGACGCCACCCAATGGGCCATCCGCGAGCGTCATGCCGACGCCAAACGCGTCTGCATCTACGGCGGCAGCTATGGCGGCTATGCCGCGCTGGAGGGTGCGGTGCGCGAACCCGACCTGTATCGCTGCGCCATCGGCTACGCGGGCGTCTACGACTTGCGCATCCAACTGGACAAGAGCGATACCCACCGCACGGACTCCGGCGCGGATTATCTGAACATGGTGCTGGGCGATGATCGCGCCGAACTGTTGCGCCGCTCGCCCGTGGCTGGCGTGGATCGCATCAAGGCCCATCTATTGCTGATCCATGGCGGACTCGATGCTCGCGCCCCGTACGCCCACTTCAGCGCCTTCACCTCGGCGCTGGACAAACAGGGCAAGCACTACGAATCGCTGACCGAGGCGCAGGAAGGCCATGGCTTCTTCCTGCAGGAACATCGGCTGGAGCTATACGAGAAGCTGCTGGATTTCCTCGACCGCAATATCGGGCCAGCGAGCAACGGCGCAGCCGCGAGCGCTGCGCCGTAATTCTCACGTACTCAGCCCTTGGCCAGGGTCAGGTTGAGCACTTCGGCAAGGCGACGACCGGCCTCGCGCAACCGCAGTTCCGCCACCGGCAGCTCCTTGTCCACATAGGCCTGGTCGAGCTTGTGGCCATCGGGATAGATGTCGCGCGAAATCGTGCACGACTCTTCGGCCCACTGTGCGTAGGCGTTGTCCAGCGGCGGGATCGGCTGGGGCAGCGTGACGGGGCCTTCGGCTTCCAGCTTGTCCGCGTAGGCCTTGTAGTCGAGGCCGCGGGTTTTGAGCAGGCCCGAATCCCACACGCTGTGCAGGTTGGTGCCCTTGTCCTGGAACTGCACCTGGTAGGCATTGCCGCCCTTGTCGTCGCGCGAACCGCCGTGCAGCGGCTGATGCTCGTCGCCAATGAAGTGCACCACGAACTTCAGCGCCTCCAGGCGCGTCGCGTCCGACTGGCTCTTGTCGCCGAGCACCTTGACGTAGTGGTCGATGCCCTCGACCACGCACTGGCCATCCTTGCAGTCGCGCGGCGGCGTGTAGTTGCAGTCGCCGGAGGTGAAGTCGACGTAGTGCAGCGCGCGCGTCTGCTTCCACAACGCGTCCTTGGTTGGATCGTTGCGGATTTCGTCCGGCCAGCTGGCGATGTCGGCCAGCGACTTGGTGTGCTCCGGCGCCAGCAAGCGCTCCACTTCCGCTTCGGCTGTCGGGCTCAGGTGACGCTGGGCCAGATCGGCCACCACGCTATGGCCGAGCTGGCCCCAGGCATGCACGACGGGAGTCAGGGCGAGACAGATAAAAGCGGCAACGGCGGTTCGGCGCGGAAAGGGCATGGGCTGTAAATCTTGTCGGGGGAAACCTCGAAGTCTGCCACAGCCTCGTGACAGCTCCACGCCAGCATCGGTCAGCCCGCTTCCGGCAGCGGGAGCAGCTTCCCTTCCCCGTCGTGCACGCTCACATCCACCTTGATGCCCTGGCGCACACTCTGCGTGGCGATGCAGAAATCCTCGAACTGGGCCAGCGCACGGTCCAGGTGCGCGAGCACTTCCGCCTTGTCGGCCAGTTGCAGGTCCACGCCGATGTGGGTGACGCGCAGCCGGCCGTGCTCGTTGCGGGCCATGCTGAGCTTCGCCTTGGCGCCGATCGTGCCGGGCGAGTTCTTGTACTTGCGCAGCGCGAACAACAGGCTGGCCGCCAGGCAATTGGCCACTGCGGTGGCGATCAGGTGGGTGGGATTGGGCCCGGCATCGCCGCCCAGCGGCGAGGTTTCGTCGGTGATCAGGTCGGGAATCGCGGTGCCGTCGAAGCGCACCCGGAATTCATAGTCCGACACCTGCTCCAGGGTGATCCCAAAGCTTTGTTCTGCCTCGCTCATGCCAATCTCCTGCCCGGGCGCTGCCCGAAAGAAAAGCCGATTCAAGCGCTTCTGGGCCCCGCTGAACAGCCCCATCCGGGTGATTGCGGGCCCGGATGGGACCGCCCGGCCGGTTCAGGCTAAAATGACGGTTTTACGGCGGCCCCACAGCCGCCATTTTCGTCATCTCACCGGAGGACGCTGTCCCATGGCAATCAAGGTCGCCATCAACGGTTACGGTCGCATTGGCCGCAACATCCTGCGCGCGCTGTACGAAGCGGGTCGCACCAACGAGATCCAGATCGTTGCGATCAACGACCTCGGCGATGCCGAGACCAATGCGCACCTGACCCAGTACGACACCGCCCATGGCAAGTTCCCGGGCACCGCGACGGTGGACGGCGGCGATCTGATCGTCAACGGCGACCGCATCAAGGTGTGCGCCGAGCGCGACCCGTCCAAGCTGCCGTGGGGCGCCCTGGGCGTCGACGTGGTACTGGAATGCACCGGCCTGTTCACCTCCAAGGCCAAGGCCAGCGCGCACCTCGCCGCCGGCGCCAAGAAGGTGATCATCTCCGCCCCGGGCGACAAGGACGTGGACGGCACCTTCGTCATCGGCGTGAACGACGACAAGCTCACCTCCAAGCTGGAAGTGATCTCCAACGCTTCGTGCACCACCAACTGCCTTGCGCCGCTGGCCAAGGTGCTGCACGAGAAGATCGGCATCCAGCGCGGCCTGATGACGACCATCCACGCCTACACCAACGACCAGGTGCTGACGGACGTCTACCACTCCGACCTGCGCCGCGCCCGTTCGGCCACGCACTCGCAGATCCCGGCCAAGACCGGCGCCGCCGCCGCGGTGGGCCTGGTGTTGCCGGAGCTCAACGGCAAGCTGGACGGTTTCGCCATCCGCGTGCCGACCATCAACGTGTCGGTGGTCGACCTGGTGTTCGACGCGGCCCGCCCGACCAGCAAGGAAGAAATCGACCAGGTGATCAACGAAGCCGCCAACGGCGCGCTGAAGGGCATCCTGGCAGTGAACACCAAGCCGCTGGTGTCGATCGACTTCAACCACAACCCGGCGTCGTCCACCTATGACGCCACCCAGACGCGCGTCATGGAAGGCACGCTGGTGAAGGTGCTGTCGTGGTACGACAACGAGTGGGGCTTCTCCAACCGCATGCTCGACATGACGGTGGCGATGATGGCGGCCAAGTAAGCCGGCCTCTCTCGTCGTAAAAAAAGCCGGGCAATGCCCGGCTTTTTTTTGGAACAGTGATGTCAGCACTCAATGTGGGAGCGCCCTTGGGCGCGACAACCAGGTCAGAACGCTCCGATCCGCAGGCTTGACGCACCCGAGGCTACCACAAAGAGCGACGCCTCCAACTCAGCCCAGTGCGGCAAGCGCCGCGTCGTAGTTCGGTTCGTGCGCAATCTCCCCGACCAGCTCGCTGTGCACGACTTTGTTGTCAGCGTCGAGCACCACCACGGCGCGCGCTGCCAGGCCGGCGAGCGGACCGGAGGCAATCGACACGCCGTAGTTCTTGAGGAAGTCGTGGCCGCGCAGCGTCGACAGCGTCACCACGTTGCTGAGGCCTTCGGCGCCACAGAAGCGCGCCTGTGCGAACGGCAGGTCGGCGGAAATGCACAGCACCACCGCGTTGTCGAGCTGGCTGGCGTCCTGGTTGAAGTGGCGCACCGACATGGCGCAGGTCGGCGTATCGACGCTGGGGAAAATATTCAGCACCTTGCGCTTGCCCTCGAAGCTGGCGAGCGTGACGTCGGCCAGGTCCTTGCCGACCAGCGAGAACGCCGGCGCCGCCTCGCCCTGGGCCGGGAAATGGCCATCGACCTGGACCGGATTGCCTTTCAGCGTGACTTGGGACATGGGACACCTCGTTGGATGGGGCCCTTAAGTAAAGCACGGGAGCGGGTTCACCGTCGCTCGACGCCTACCCACTCCGGCGGCGGCCACCCGCACGCAAGGCGATGGGGCCGATAGCCGGCGGCATCGCCGTGTGCAGGGAGTTACTCGCGAGAGAGGGCCTGCTCCACGGCGCGGACGAAATCAGGATCCACCCGGCCCATCTCACTCGTGCGCCCCACGATGCGCCCATCGGCGTCGAGCAGGACGAGTTCGCTGGAATGATTGAAATCGCCATCCGGCAACTGGCGATATTGCAGGCCTAGCAAAGCGGCCACTCGCCGGGTATCGGCCCGTTGGGCGGTTCGCGCAAGCGTCCAGGCAGGCGTCGGCAGCTTGCGTTGCCGTGCATAGTCGCGCAGCACCGCTACGCTGTCGGTTGCCGGATCGAAACTCACCAGCAACAGATGCAGGCGGTCGCGCTTGTCGGAGCTCACATGCTGCGCGGTGAGCTTCATCGTATCCACGATCATCGGGCACACCATGGTGCACGAGGTGTAGAACATCGACACGATCTGCACGTGCCCGCGTCGCTCGTTCCAATGCCATGGCTGCCCCGCCTGATCGACCAGGGCGATGTTCGCCTGATAGACCGAGTCGGTGGGCAGCGCATCGTCGGCCGACACGTGTCCGGCAAACACAACCAGGAGCAGCGACAACAGCAAACGCTTCATGAAGATCCTCAAGGTTCGCGCACGCAGCGGAAGCCAAGCGTGCGCGTGGTATCCGATGCCTTCAGCGCCGACAGCATCGCGACGCGCATCAAGGTGGCGTAGTTTTCCTTTTGCTGCAGGCTGAGTGCGCCGGCACCGCAGAACTTCGCCTTGTCGGCGTCACCCTGATCGCGGCTGTCCGCGCTCACCAGCAAGGCGTTGAAATCGTCGACCCATTCCCATACCAGACCGTTGAGGTCGCGTATGCCGTGCACGTCGGGCATACCCCCAATGCTGGCCAGCGGCGTGGTCGCGGGACGTCCGTACCAATCCAGCACGCGCTGGCGCCAGGCGGGATCGCTGCGGGCGTCCGCACGCTGCCCGTCCGCGGCGGCGGCGTACTCCCATTCATACCAGCTGGGCAGGCGCGCGTGCTCGCTTTCGCAGAAGGCCTGTGCGGCAAACCAGCTCACCTGGGTCACGGGTTGCCTGGGGAGCGCTTTGCTACCCAGCGATTCCGCGCTCTCCCAGTGCGAGAGGTAGGTACGGTCGGCAAATACGGCAGGAATTCTGTCCCTGCGCCATGCGGGATGAGTCATGACGAAGTCGAGATACTCCGCGTTCGTCACCGGCTCCGTCCGCATCGCGAAGGCGGCAATGGATGCCGGTGCCGCCTTGCCATCGGCGGGCAGCACGCTGCTGAAGATCGCGGTCGGCAGCGGCAGATAGTCCGCTGCCGCCACATCGAGGCAGCCGAGCCAACACGCGAGTGCAACGAAGCGACGCATCACACCGATATCAATGACGGTCGGCCGCGGCAGCTTGCGCACGCACCCTGCCCACCTCGTCCTTGCTGACCTGACCGCCGGGATTGCCCCAGCTGTTGAGCACGTAGGTCAGGATGTTGGCCACTTCGTCGTCGGTCAGCTGGGACATCGGCGGCATCACGGAGTTGTAGTCCTTGCCATTGACGGTGATCGCACCGGTCAAGCCGTGCAGAGGAATCGAGATCAGTTTTTCCTTCGCAGCCTTGACCAGATAGTCGGACTTGGCCAGTGGCGGGAACACGCCCGCCATGCCTTCACCGTTGGCCTGATGGCAGACCGAGCAGGTGCCCGCGAACAGTTGCTGGCCGGCCTTGATCTGGTCGTCCTTGCTGAGCGTGCCGGTTGCATTGGCCTTGGCGGCCGCCGCAACGGCATGCAGGTTGTCGCCGGCGCGGTCGCCCAGGTAGACCGAATCCACTTCCTTGCCGGAATAGATCGTCTTGTCCTCGGGACCGTCCACTTTCAGCATGCCGAGTGCGCCCTTGTTGAAGGCGCGGAAGATGGAGTGATCCACCAGCACGTACGTGCCCGGCACCTCCACGTGAAACTCGGCCATCATCGCGCCGCCCGCGGGAATCAGCGTCGTCTGCACGTTTTCCTGCGCGTGCGAGCCGCCTTCGTAATACACCTTGTCGAAGATCTCGCCGATGACGTGGAAACTCGACACCAAGTTCGGGCCACCGTTGCCCACGAACAGGCGCACCGTCTCACCCACTTTCGCCTTGAGCGCGCCATCGCCGACCAGCGCGCCTTCGCGGCCGTTGAACAATACGTAGGTCGGATGTTCGGCAATCGCCGCATCCATGTCGAACGGCTATGGCCCTTCTCGCGATACTTGCCCGTCGTGTAGAAATCGCCCTGCATGACGTAGTACTCGTGATCCACTTTCGGCAGACCTTCCGGCGGCTCGATCAGGATCAGGCCATACATGCCATTGGCCACGTGCATGCCCACCGGCGCCGTCGCGCAGTGATACACATACAACCCCGCGTTGAGTGCCTTGAAACTGAATTGCGATTCGTGGCCAGGCGCGGTGAAGCTCGATGCAGCGCCGCCGCCAGGACCGGTCACACCGTGCAAGTCGATGTTGTGGGGCATCTTGTTGTCGGGCGCATTCTTCAGGTGGAACTCCACCGTGTCCCCTTGGCGCACGCGAATGAAACTCCCGGGCACCGTGCCGCCGAAGGTCCAATAGGTATAGGTGACGCCTTCGGACATCGGCATCTCCTTCTCCTGGACCTCCAGCTCGACGATCACCTTGGCTGGATAGTTGCGATGGATCGGCGGCGGTACGTTCGGTGGCACACCCAGCACGGCGCGGATGGGCTCGCCCTGCGGCGGACCGAAATCCATCGGTGCCTGCACGGCGGTGCCCGCACTCTTAGGCGCGGTTTGCCGAGGTGATGCACCGGCGGCCATGAGGGTGGCCGGCAGCAGGCCGGCAAGCAACGCAACAGCAGGTATCCATCGTGACATGTGACGCTCCCGGTAATCTGGCGCCAGACTAGGGAGCGCGATTTCTTGCCGACTTGACCGACATCAGTGATGACGGCGGTCGAGTGCCTCATGCGGCAACACGCCACGCAGCCGCCCGTCAGATGGTGCGCGAATAGCGAGCGGCTTCGGACGGCCTGTCGAGATACGCATCGAAACACATGGCGACATTGCGCAACAGCAGGCGACCGCGCGGGGTGACGCGTATCGAAGAGTCGTCGATGGTCACCAGGCCATCGTCGGCGCATCGCGCCAGGCGACCGAGTTCGGCAGCAAACGTTTCCGCAAAGGGAAGCTTGTGGCGTGCGCCGAAACGCGGCATCTCCAGCTCGCCATGACACATCAGTTCGCCGATGATCTCGCGCCGCACCACATCGTCGCCGCTCAGCATGAGCCCGCGAGCGACGGGCAGCCGTCCTGCGTCCAGCGCCGCTTCGTAACCGATCAGGTCACGCGCGTTCTGGCTGTAGCTGGCACCGACCCGGCTGATCGAACTCACGCCGAGACCGACGATGTCGCAATCGCCATGAGTGGAATAGCCCTGGAAATTGCGCTGCAGCGTCCCCGTCCGTTGCGCCCGCACCAATTCGTCATCGGCGCGGGCGAAATGATCCATGCCCACGTAGACGTAGCCCGCCTCGCACAACATGCGGAAGGCCTGCCCGAACAGTGCCAGGCGCTGGGCCGCACCGGGCAACTCGGCAGCGTCGATCTGCTGCTGCGCCTTGAACAGGTGCGGCATGTGGGCGTACCCGTAGACGGCGATACGATCGGGTGCGAGTGCGATGACCTCGTCCAACGTCTGCGCGAAACCGGCAAGCGTCTGCCTGGGAAGGCCGTAGATCAGGTCGACGCTCACCGAGCCGTAGCCTGCATCGCACGCCGCCTCGATGACCTCGCGCGTCTGCGCCACGCTCTGAATACGGTTGACCGCTACTTGTACCTCAGCATCGAAATCCTGGATCCCGACAGACAAACGATTAAAGCCAAGCGCAGCCAGATCGCGCACGTAGCGGCCATCGGCATAGCGTGGGTCGATCTCGATGCCGTACTCGCGTTGCCCTTCTCGTCGATAGGAGAAGCTGCTCTCCAACGCCCCGACCAGCCTTTCCATGCGCGGCGCATCGAGAAAATTCGGCGTGCCGCCGCCCAGGTGAAGCTGCAGCAGCGGTCGCTTGCGGTCGAACAGGGAACCCACCAGCGCGATTTCCCGGCGCAAATGATCGAGATAGCGATCGGCCCGGGTGACGTCGCGGGTGATGACGCGCGTGCATCCACAGTAGAAACACGGACTGAAGCAGAACGGCACGTGCACGTAGAGCGACAGCGGTCGCGGCGACTCGCCCTCGTTGGAGGCGGTGGCGACTTCGCGAAACGCGGCTTCATCGAAGCCTGCGTGGAATTGCGGCGCGGTCGGATAGCTCGTATAGCGTGGACCCGCGACGTCGTAGCGGGCGACCAGAACGGGATCGAATTCCGGAACGGTGATGTTCGTGCGCATGCGCGGCAGTATCGCCGCGGGACATGATCGCCGGGCTGATGCGAATCAGGGTGCTGCGGCATTTTGCTCGATCCCGCGCGGCATCAGGAGGGGATGCCGCGCGGATTGCACGCCCGTCGTCAGCGCTTCAGCGGCGCGATGGCCTGTTCGATCGAACCGAAGATCGACGCGCCCGAGGCATCGGTCACGTCGATGCGCAGGCTGTCGCCGAAGCTCAGGAACGGCGTGCTCGGCTTGCCATCGCGCAGTGTTTCCACCGTGCGCTGCTCGGCCAGGCAGGAAGCGCCCTTGCCGGTGTCTTCGTTGGCGATGGTGCCCGAGCCCACGATGGTGCCCGCGGTCAACGGACGCGTCTTCGCCGCGTGGGCCACCAGCTGCGCGAAATTGAACTGCATGTCGACGCCGCATTCGGCTTCGCCGAACCACTTGCCGTTGAGCCAGGTACGCATCGGCAGGTGCAGCTTCTCGTCCTGCCAGGCATCGCCCAGTTCGTCCGGCGTCACGAACACGGGCGACAGCGCGGAGCGCGGCTTCGATTGCAGGAAACCGAAACCCTTGGCGAGTTCGCCGGGAATCAGGCCGCGCAAAGACACGTCGTTGACGATACCGACCAGTTGGATGTGCGCCGCGGCCTGTGCCTGCGTCACCGCCATCGGCACGTCGTCGGTGATCACCACCACTTCGGCTTCCAGGTCGATGCCGTAATCCTCGCTGGGCACCACCACCGGATCGCGCGGGCCGAGAAAACCGGCGCTGGTCGCCTGGTACATCAGCGGATCGGTGTAGAACGATTCGGGCACTTCGGCGCCGCGTGCGCGACGCACGCGCTCCACGTGCGGCAGGTAGGCGCTGCCGTCGACGAACTCGTAGGCGCGCGGCAGCGGCGAAGCAAGCGCGTGCATGTCGAGTGCAAACGCGTCCTTGGCGGCGCCGTTGTTCAGTTCTTCGTACAGCGCATTCAGGCGCGGCGCCGTGCTCGACCAGTCGTCCAGCGCGGCCTGCAGCGTGGGAGCGATGCCGCTGGCCTTGACGGCCTGCGTCAGCGCGCGGTTGACCACGATCAGCGTGCCGTCGCGACCGCCTTCCTTCAATGAACCCAGTTTCATGCTATCGCTCCAACGGGCCGCACTCAGCTGCACCCTTCCACGTAATCGATTTGTGGCGGCACGCCCACGCGCCACGCTTTTACCCTGCCGTCGGCGCCGATGTCGAAGATCAGCACGGCACCGCTCTCACCATCCACACGGAACACGCTGGCCGTCGCATCGTACTTGGACGTCCATTGCCGCACCTTGCCCGCGTACAGCGCCATCACGTCCGCCTTGGCCATGCCGACCTTGCCACCGCCCGGCGCCGTCTCCTTGTCGCCACGCACGTCGTAACGAACAAAACGGCCGTGCTCGAGCATGAAGGTGAGCTCGAAGGGCGTCTTCGCCCACACCGGAGCGTACATCGCGCAATCGGATCCCGCCTCCGCCCCGCCCTTCAACTCGCCGCTCCAGGCTTTGCGGAAGGCCGCCTCGTCCATGCCAAAGCGCATGTCGCCGAAACCCTGCCAACGGGCCTGAGTCGGCGCGCCCTGATCTGTGGAGGTGGTTGCGGCCGACGCAGGCGCTTGCGCCGGTGCCTCGTCGTGCGACTGGCACGATGCGAGCATCACGCATAGCGACAACAGGCAGAACCGACGCAGCGTCATCGCCTCAACTCCCGCTGAAATGCTTGTGGATGCCCTGCCAGCATTCGATGTAATTGCCCTGCAGTTCCGGCGAATCGAGCGCCTGCCTGGTCGGATGAATCACCCGGCGCGTCTCGAACATGAAGGCCATGGTGCCCGCGATGACGTCGGGCTGCGACAGGTCGCGCGTCGACGCCTTCTCGTAGGTGGCTGCGTCGGGACCGTGACCGGTCATGGAATTGTGCAGCGAGGCGCCGCCCGGCGAAAAGCCTTCGGCCTTGGCGTCGTATTCGCCGGTGATCAGACCCATGAACTCGCTGGCGATGTTGCGATGGAACCACGGCGGGCGGAACGTGTGCTGCGCCACCAGCCAGCGCGGCGGGAAGATCACGAAATCCATGTTGCTCACGCCTTCCGTGTCGCTGGCCGAGTGCAGCACCAGGAAGATGCTCGGATCGGGATGATCGAAGCTGATCGAGCCGATCGTGTTGAAGCGGCGCAGATCGTATTTGTACGGTGCGTAGTTGCCGTGCCAGCCCACCACGTCCAGCGGCGAATGATCGATGGCGGCGCGCCACAGGTTGCCCTGGAATTTCGCCACCAGCTCGAACTTGCCTTCGACGTCTTCGTACGCCGCCACCGGCGTGAGGAAGTCGCGCGGGTTGGCCAGGCCGTTGCTGCCGATGGGGCCCAGATCGGGCAGGCGCAGCATCGCGCCGAAGTTCTCGGCGATGTAGCCGCGCGCGGTGTCGTCCAGCAGTTCGACGCGAAAACGTACGCCGCGTGGGATCACCGCAATTTCCAACGGTTCCAGCTCGATGATGCCCATCTCGGTCGCCAGTTTCAGGCGCCCTTGCTGCGGCACGATCAGCATTTCGCCGTCGGCGTTGTAGAAGAAGCGCCCCTTCATCGAGCGGTTGGCGGCATACACATGGATGCCCACGCCGGTCTGGTCTGCCGCGCCGCCATTGCCGGCCACGGTGAACAGGCCATCGAGGAAATCGGTCGGCTCGCTGGGCAGCGGGAACGGGCTCCAGCGCAACTGGTTGGGGTTGGCTGGGACTTCGTTGAAGCGGTTGTGGAAGCATCCTGCAGGCATCGCCTCGAACGGGTGATGCATGGCCGCGGGGCGGATGCGATACAGCCAGCTGCGGCGATTGCTGTGCCGCGGGGCGGTAAAGGCGGTGCCGGAAATCTGCTCCGCATACAGGCCATGCGGTGCGCTCTGCGGCGAGTTCTGCCCCTCGGGGAGCGCACCGGGCAAAGCCTCGGTGGCGAATTCGTTGGCAAAACCTGACAAGTACTGCTGGTGTTTGCTGGCTGACATAGAAGCTCCGCAATCTGCCCAAGAGGCGGGGGCGTATACAACCCTCGCGATCCTATTACTCTTGCCTTACGAATGTTGGCCGCCTCACCCGATGGAAGAGGCGTTGTTCTCTATTGCAACGACATCACAAGGAAACCGCATGTCCGACTCGTACTCTTCGCTGGGCCAGGCCACCGCGAACCACTCCGTCCAGGATCTCAGCCAGCCGCTTGCCTCGGGCAAGGGATGGATGAAGTTCGTGGGCATCATGTTCATCATCCAGGGGGCCGTTACCGCCCTCACCATCGTCGGCATCGTCATCGCCTGGCTGCCCATCTGGACGGGTGTGCTGCTGATGCAGGCCTCCAGCGCGATCGAACGAGCCCAGCTGACCGGCGATTCCAGCGCGCTGAAGGAATCCCTCGCCCGCCTGCGCACCTATTTCATCATCCAGGGCGTGCTGTACCTGGTCGGCATCGTCGTTGTCGTGCTGTATTTCATCTTCTTCGGCGCGATGTTCGCCGCCATGATGAAGAACGGCACGTTTCCGCACTGATCCCGATGCATCGTGGCCGCCTTGCGGCGGCCACGATGCCGATGTGCTTACAGGAAACCGCGCTTCATCTGGTCGCGTTCGATCGACTCGAACAGCGCCTGGAAGTTGCCTTCGCCGAAGCCCTCGTTGCCCTTGCGCTGGATGATCTCGAAGAAGATCGGGCCGATGTTGTTCTGGGTGAAGATCTGCAGCAGCTTGCGCTGCTTGGTCTCCAGGTCGGCATCGATCAGGATCTTGTTCTTGGCCAGGCGCGGCACGTCTTCGCCATGGTTGGGAATGCGCATGTCGATCACGTCGAAGTACGTGTCCGGCGTATCGAGGAATTCCACCCCCGTCGCGCGCATCGCTTCCACCGTCTCGTAGATGTTGTCGGTGAACAGCGCGATGTGCTGGATACCCTCGCCGTGGTACGCGTCGAGGTATTCGTTGATCTGCGACTTCGGATCGCTCGACTCGTTCAGCGGGATGCGCACGATGCCGTCCGGCGCCGTCATCGCCTTGGACACCAGGCCGGTCTTGGCGCCCTTGATGTCGAAGTAGCGGATCTCGCGGAAGTTGAACAGGCGCTCGTAGTAATCGGACCACTTCTGCATGTTGCCGAAGTAGAGGTTGTGCGTGAGATGGTCGATGAAGGTGAGGCCAAAACCCTTCGGGTTCTGCTCGGCTCCGGCGATCGGCTCGTAGTCGCCGTCGTAGATGCTGCCCTTGTCGCCGTAGCGATCGATCAGATACAGCATGCAATCGCCGATGCCCTTCACCGCCGGCGCGTTCACCGCCTTGGTGGCTTCGGCCTTCGGGTTCACTGCTTCGCCGCCGTTGCCGAGCACGACGCCGAGCACGTCCTTGGACGGCTTCTGGAAGCGGATGGCGAAGCCGGCCGCGCACGGGCCGTGGGCCTGGGCGAATTCGGCGGCATAGGATTCGGGGTCTTCGTTGACCAGCAGGTTCACGCCGCCCTGGCGATAGACCGTGATCGGACGCGACTTGTGCTTGAGCACGGCGCTGAAACCCATCTTCTTGAACAGGGTGTGCAGCTCGTGGCCACGACCGGCCGGTGCGGCGAATTCGACGAATTCGAACCCGTCGATACCCATGGGGTTTTCGAACGTGGTGACCTGCATGCCAAGATTGGGCTGCGCACTCATGGGGCTCTCCTGATGGATCGGTGCTCAGATGGCCTACGCCTAAGCGTGCGACCATCCTCATAAGCCTCACGTTATAGTTACATATGAAACCATTTGCAAGGAGCGCCGCAGCAGTGCCCGACGAACACCACCCCGACCACGCGCCGCTGGAGCTGGAACATTTCCTGCCCTACCGGCTCTCCATCCTGTCCAACGCGGTCAGCCAGGCCATTGCCGACGATTACCAGCGCCGATTCGACCTGAGCATGACCGAATGGCGCGTGATGGCGGTGCTGGCGCGCTTCGACGGCCTGTCCGCCCGCGAGGTAGCCGAGCGCACCCTGATGGACAAGGTGGCCGTGAGCCGCGCGCTCTCAAAGCTGGTGGAGACCGGCTGGGTGACCCGGGCCATCCACGACGGCGACAAGCGCCGCTCCGTGCTGGGCCTGAGCGAGGCCGGCTGGGCCATCCATGAAGTGGTGGCGCCGATGGCCCGCGAGCATGAGCGCAACCTGCTGTCCAAACTGGACGACGAGGAACGCAGCTGGCTGGTGCGCATCCTGGACAAGCTGCAGGCAATCGAGCCGAAGTAACGGGGAACGAAAGGACGCCTTTCGTTCCCCGGTGTTCATCCAGCGGCGGTCATTTCACGCCGTGCATCAAGCGATTGATCAGCGGCGCGATCAGGAACAACAGCACGCCAGCCCCCGCCAGCAGGTAGAAGCTGAAGGTGAAGCCGCTGAGCGCCGAGGCCACGGTCATGCCGCTCTCGCCGCTGATGTGGCCGGCGAACAAGCCCGAGAGGTTGTTGCCAATGGCGGTGGAAAGGAACCAGCCGCCCATCGCCAGGCCCACCAGTCGGGTGGGCGCCAGCTTGGTGGTCATCGACAGGCCGATCGGCGACAGGCACAGCTCGCCGGCGGTCTGCAGCACATAGCAAAGCGCCAGCGGCCAGAACGGAATCAGGCCGTCGCTACTGACCAGCTCGTCCAACGCATACATCAGCACGACGAAACCCAGCGCGTTGCCGAGCAGGCCCAGGCCGAATTTGCGCGGAATGGACGGCTCCATGCGTCGCTTGTCGAGGAAGCCCCAGGCCAGCGACACGATCGGCGCCAGCACCACGATGGCCACCGGGTTCACCGACTGGAACCAGCCCACCGGGAATTCCCAGCCGCCGAACATGTTGCGGTTCACGATGTTCTGGGCGAGGAAGTTGAACGAGCTGCCGGCTTGTTCGAAGAACATCCAGAACAGCACGTTGAAGGCGAAAATGATCAGCATCGCGATCACACGATGCACCTGCACACGGCCGGTGCGCACTGCCTCGATCACCAGCATCACGCCCACGCCAACGAACAGCGCGGTGAGCAGCCACTGCAGCACCACCGCACCGGCCTTGGCCATCAACAGATAGAACACCGGGATGGCCACCAGCATGCCGAGCAGCACGTAGACCACGCGCATGCGGTTGGCCTGGTCAGGAGCCGGACGACCGACGCCTTGGAGCTGGCGACGACCGAACCAGAACCACATCAGGCTGATCAGCATGCCCACGCCGGAGGCACCGAACACCAGCTTGTAGTTCTGCTGCATCGGCGTATCGGTGAAGTGACTCGCCAGCCAGCCGGTGAGCAGCGGTGCAATCAGCGCGCCGCCGTTGATGCCCATGTAGAACAGCGTGAAGCCGCGGTCGCGACGCGAATCGCCCTGCTCGTACAGCTGCCCCACCATCGAGGAAATATTGGGCTTGAACAGGCCATTGCCGACGATGATGGTGGCCAGTCCGACCAGGAACACCTGCTCGTTCGGCAACATGATCATGAACAGGCCCACCGCCATCACGCTGGCCCCCAGCAGGATGGAACGCTGGTAGCCGATGATCTTGTCCGCCACGTAGCCGCCGAACACGGCCGTGGCGTAGACCAGCGCCAGGTAGGCGCCGTAGGTGCGGCTGGCGAACGCCTGGCCGGAAGCCTCGCCGTTGAAGAACTCGGCCACGATGTACAGCGTCAGCGCCCAGCGGATGCCGTAGAACGCGAAGCGCTCCCAGAACTCCGTCATGAACAGCATCCACAACGGGCGCGGATGCCCCAGGGTTTGCGGGTAATCGGGCACCGAGGGTGCGGGGGCGTTGGTGGTCTGGCTCATGCAATTCCCGGAAGGCAGGGTCGGCGCTGATCTGCCGACATCGAAATTTCTTGCGATATCGACATGTAACCGGCCGCGGCCGAGCCCGTCAAATGCACCGCACCATTCCGTGCCCCGGAGGGCGGCGTCCGGGCGGACGCCGCCTCATCGGAATCAACGCACGCCGTGCATCAACCGGTTGATCAACGGCGAGATCAGCAGCAGGAAGACGCCGGCGCCCGCCAGCAGCCAGAAACTGAAAGTAAAGCCCGACAACGCGGACGCTGCCGTCATGCCGCTTTCGCCGCTGATGCGGCCGGCCAGCAGGCCCGACAGATTGCCGCCCACCGCCAGCGACAGGAACCAGCCGCCCATCGCTAGGCCAACCAGCCGCGGCGGCGCCAGCTTGGTCACCATCGACAAACCGATCGGCGACAGGCACAGCTCGCCGATCGTCTGCAGCACATAGCAGGCGGTCAGCGGCCAGAACGGGATCAGCCCGCGGCTGTCGATCGAATAGGTCAGCGCGTACATCAGCGCGGTGAACCCCAGGCCGTTGAACAGCAGGCCGAGACCGAACTTGCGCGGAATCGACGGTTCCTTGTGCCGCCGCGCCAGCAGCGCCCACACCTGCGTCACCAGCGGCGCCAGCAGGATGATCGCCAGCGGGCTCACCGACTGGAACCAGCCCACCGGGAATTCCCAACCGCCGAACATCTGGCGATCCACCATGTTCGCCGCGAGGAAATTGAACGACGTGCCGAGCTGAAAATAGAACATCCAGAACAGGATGTTGAAGGCGAAGATGATCAGCATCGCGTACACGCGATGCAGCTGCACGCGATCATGCCGCAGCGCCTCCACGATCAGCATCGCCGCCACGCCGATGAACAGCAGACCCAGCAGCCATTGCAGGCCATTGGCGCCCACGAAGGCCAGCAGCAGATAGACCAGCGGCACCGCCAGCACGATACCCAGCAGCACCCACACCACGCGCATGCGGCTGGCCGCTTCCGGCGCCGGACGTCCCACGCCTTGCAGGCCGCGGCGACCGAACCAGAACCAGAACAGGCTGAGCACCATGCCGACACCGGCCGCACCGAATACCAGCCGATAATTCTGCTGCATCGGCGTATCGGTGAAATGGGCGGCAAGCCACCCGGTGAGCAACGGCGCTACGAACGCGCCGCCGTTGATGCCCATGTAAAACAGCGTAAAGCCACGGTCGCGGCGCTCGTCCTTCGGGCCATACAGCTGGCCGACCATCGAAGAAACATTCGGCTTGAACAGGCCGTTGCCGACCACCACCATCGCCAGGCCGAACAGGAACAGATCCTTGCTCGGCAACATCACCGCGAACAGACCCGCCGCCATCACCGCGGCGCCGATCAGGATCGAGCGCTGGTAACCGATGACTTTGTCGGCCACGTAGCCGCCGAAAATGCTCGAGGCATAGATCAGCGCCGTATAAGCTCCGTAAATTTTGCTGGCCCACGCTTCGCCGGACGCGTCGCCGTGATAAAAATGCGCCACGATGTACAACGCCAGGGCCCAGCTCACGCTGTAAAACGCGAAGCGCTCCCAGAACTCCGTCATGAACAACATCCATAACGGGCGCGGATGCCCCAGTGTTTGCGGAAAATCAGGCACCGACGCGGGCGCGGTCTCAGTGGTGTTGCTCATGCATGCCCCTTTGCAAGCGAAACGGCGCTGACCGCGCCATCAGTAGTTGTCGAATGACCCATTCCCAAGATGCCACGCGCGATCAGGTGCCCAGTTCGGTGCGCACGTCCAGCAGTTCCGGGAAGAATTCCAGTTCCAGCGCTTTCTTCAGGAACGCCACGCCCGAGGAACCACCGGTGCCGCGGCGGTGTCCGATGATCCGCTCCACCGTTTTCATATGGCGGAAACGCCAGAGCTGGAAACTCTCTTCCACATCCACCAGCTGTTCGCACATGTGGTATTCGGGCCAGAACGTTGCACGGTTTTCGTAAATGCGCTTGAGCACGGGCAGCAGACCTTGATGGCGCTGGTAAGGCTGCGACCAATCGCGTTGGGTCAGCTCGGCCGGCACGTCATGCCCGCGGCGCGCGAGATGGCAGAGGAATTCGTCGTACAGGCTGGGCGCTTCCAGCACCTCGCGCAGCGTGGCCTGCGCCGCAGGATCGTACGCAAACACCTGCAGCATCTGCGCGTTCTTGTTGCCGAGCAGGAATTCGATCTGCCGGTACTGCAGCGACTGGAAACCCGAGGAAGGCCCCAGCACGCCGCGGAATTCCAGGTATTCCGCGGGCGTAAGCGTTTCCAGCACACCCCATTGTTCAAACAGCTGGCGTTGCACCTGCTTCACGCGCGCCAGGATCTTCAGGCATGGATCGATCTCATCCTGGCGCAAATGCACCAGTGCCGCCTTCAGTTCATGGATGATCAGCTTCATCCACAGCTCGGCCACCTGGTGCTGCACGATGAACAGCATCTCGTCGTGGTGGGGCGGCTGGCTCAGCGGTTGCTGGGCCGACAGCAGCGTATCCAGCCGCAGGTAGCCGCCGTAGGTCAGTCGACCATTCAGGTCGAGTTCGATACCGGCCTCGAGGTCGCGCTGATTCTCGGTCATGGCCTGCCCTGTCGCGGAAAAGCGCCATGTTAACCGTTGTTCGCCCCCACCCCGTACCACCCCGCATGCTGCACCGTGCCTTGCAGCGCAACATATCCGCCTGTAATCATTTCCGTCTTGCTCAGGGCTTTACGTCCGCTGCTGGCCCCACTGGATGGGCCGCCGACGCCCCAGCACCCCACTTTCTCATTACTCACTCCGGGAGCGAGTCGTGTCTATCGCCGCCAAGTTTGAAATCGAATACCTCCAGTATCTCGATGCTGAAGGCAAGCAGGTCCGTGACGATCTGCCTGAATTCGCCAAGGATCTCGACCACATGGTCGAGCTGTACAAGCTGATGTTGTCGACCCGCGTGTTCGACGCGAAGTCGGTGGCGCTGCAGCGCACCGGCAAGCTCGGCACCTATGCCAGCTGCCTCGGCCATGAAGCGGCGCATGTGGGCATCGGCAGCGCCATGAAGCCGGAAGACGTGCTGGCACCCAGCTACCGCGAATACGGTGCGCAGCTGTATCGCGGCGTGCAGCCGCGTGAGGTCTACATGTACTGGGGCGGCGACGAGCGAGGCAACGACTACCAGAAAGAACCGGCGCGCCACGACTTTGCCTGGTCGGTGCCGATCGCTACGCAGTGCCTGCATGCCGCCGGTAGCGCGCTGGCGTTCAAGATCCGCAACGAGAAGCGCGTCGCCGTGTGCACCATCGGTGACGGTGGTTCGTCCAAGGGCGACTTCTACGGCGCCATCAATATCACCGGCGCGCAGAACCTGCCGATGGTGGCGGTGATCGTGAACAACCAGTGGGCCATTTCGGTGCCGCGCAAGATCCAGTCCGGCGCGCCGACGCTGGCGCAGAAGGGTATCGCGGCCGGCCTGTTCTCCATCCAGGTGGACGGCAACGACATCATCGCCGTGCGCAAGGCGATGGAAGACGCGCTGGACCGTGCACGCAACGGCCAGGGCGGCTCGGTGATCGAGGCGGTGACCTATCGCCTGTCCGATCACACCACCGCCGACGACGCGCGCCGTTACCGTGGCGAGCAAGAAGTGAAGGACGCCTGGGCGAAGGAGCCGATGAAGCGCCTGCGCAACTGGCTGGTGGCCAAGGGCGTGTGGGACGACGCCAAGGAAGAAGCCTGGAAGGCGGAATGCGACGACTGGATGGACAACGAGGTGAACGCATACCTCGAGACCAAGACCCAGCCGGTCACGGCGATGTTCGACTACACCTTCGCCGAAGTCCCCGCCGATCTCGCCAAGCAGCGCGATCTCGCCATCCAGCTCGACAAGAAGGCCCATTAAGTCATGGCACAGATCACCCTTATCGAAGCCGTCACCCAGGCACTCGCCTATGAAATGGCCCACGACGACAGCGTCGTGGTGCTGGGCGAAGACGTCGGCGTCAACGGTGGCGTGTTCCGCGCCACCCAGGGCCTGCAGGAAAAGTTCGGCGAACTGCGCGTGCTCGACACGCCGCTGGACGAAACCACCATTGCCGGCGTCACCGTGGGCCTCGCTGCCCAGGGCATGAAGCCGGTGGCCGAAGCGCAGTTCGAAGGCTTCATCTATCCGATGATGGAGCAGATCGCCTGCCACGCCGCGCGCATGCGCAACCGCACGCGCGGCCGCATCACCGTGCCGGCCGTGTGGCGCGCACCGTGGGGCGGCGGCATTCGCGCACCCGAGCATCATTCGGAAGCGAACGAGCACCTGTTCACCAATATCCCGGGCCTGCGCGTGGTGATGCCGTCGTCGCCGGCGCGTGCCTATGGCCTGCTGCTCGCCGCGATCCGCGATCCGGATCCGGTGATGTTCTTCGAGCCCAAGCGCATCTACCGCCAGTACAAGGAAGAAGTGCCCGATGACGGCGAGGCGCTGCCGCTGGACGTGTGCTTCGTCTTGCGCGACGGCACCGACGTCACCCTCGTCTCGTGGGGCGCACAGGTGAAGGAAGCGCTGGAAGCCGCCGACGCGCTGGCCGAGGAAGGCATCAGCGCCGAAGTGATCGACGTGGCCACGCTGACCCCGCTCGACTTCGACACCATCGCCGAGTCGGTGCAGAAGACCGGCCGCTGCGTGATCGTGCACGAAGCCCCCAAGACCGCGGGTTTCGGCGCCGAAATCGCCGCGCGCCTGGCCGAGGAATGCATGTACGACCTGCTCGCGCCGGTCGAACGCGTCAGCGGCTACGACACGCACATCCCGCTGTTCCGCTTGGAAATGAAGTACATGCCGAGTGCCGAGCGCGTGGTGGATGCCGCCAAGCGCGCACTGGCTGCCAGCTGATTGGTAAAGGGACAAGGGTGAATAGGAAATAGGAAAAGCAAGCCGCCTCGTTGTTGGAGTGCGCCACTTTTTCTCCCTTTGCCATTCACCCTTTACTCTTTACTTCCTCCGAATTCCTTTTCAAAAAAGCCCGGGACTCACTCCAATGGCCGACATCAAGACTTTCTACCTGCCCGACCTCGGCGAAGGCCTGCCCGACGCCACCATCGTCGAGTGGCACGTGAAGGAAGGCGACACCATCAAGCTCGACGCACCGCTGTGCTCGATGGAAACCGCCAAAGCCGTCGTCGACGTGCCCTCGCCGTATACCGGCAAGGTGACCAAGCTGCACGGCGCCGCGGGCGACATCATCGAAACCGGCTCGGCACTGGCCGAATTCGAGCCCGATCCGAACGCCAAGCAGCGTGCCGAGGCCGAGTCCACCGGCCACCACCACGGCCCCAAGAAGGGCACCGGCAGCGCCACGGCCGACACGCACAAGGTCGTTGCCTCCGATGAAGGCGGCGAGATCGACAGCGGCAACGGCAAGTCCGAGCGCGAAGACGAAGGCACCGTGGTCGGTGCGATGGTCTCCGGCAGCCACGTGCACGTGGAACAGGCCAGCAGCGTCGGCGGCGTCAAGGCCGTGCCGGCGGTGCGTGCGCTCGCCAAGAAGCTCAAGGTCGACCTCAGCCGCGTGAAGCCGAGCGGCGCCGATGGCGTGGTCACCATGGCCGACGTGAAGAACGCCGCCGCCAACGGAAGCGCACAGCTCGGTGCCGCACCTGCTCGCGCCGTGCACGAAGACGCCGGCCGCCACCTTGCTCCGCGCCTGCCCGAACCCGAAGCCCGTACCGCCACCTCGCTCGCCGGCAAGCCGGTGCGCACCGCTCCCCCGAGCGTGCAGGCCAGCGGCCAGCCGGAACAGCTGAAGGGCGTGCGCCGCAATATGGCGCGCGTGATGGCCGACGCCCACGCCCAGGTCGTTCCGACCACGCTGGTGGACGATGCCGACCTGCACGCCTGGATCGGCAAGCAGGACATCACCGCCCGCCTGATCCGCTCGATCGTGGTGGCGTGCAAGACCGTGCCGGCGCTCAACGCCTGGTTCGACGGCAAGAACCTCACCCGCACGCTGCACCCGCATGTGGACATCGGCATCGCCGTGGACACCGAGGAAGGCCTGTTCGTGCCGGCCCTGCGCAATGCCGACGTGCTCGACGGCGCCGGCATCCGCGCGGCGATCAAGCGTCTGCGTTCGTCGGTGGAAGACCGCACGATTCCTGCCTCGGAGCTCTCGGGCTACACCATCAGCCTGTCGAACTTCGGCATGTTCGCCGGCCGCTACGCCACGCCGGTCGTGGTGCCGCCGTGCGTCGCCATCATCGGCGCGGGCAAGCTGAGCCACGACGTGGTGGCCGTGATGGGTGGCATCGAAGTGCATCGACGCATGCCGATCTCGATCACCTTCGACCACCGCGCCGCCACCGGCGGCGAAGCCGCGCGCTTCCTCAAGGCGCTGCTGGACGACCTGTCGCTGCCGAACTGAAGCGCAGGCACGTTGAACGAAAGAAAGCCCCGGTCATGCCGGGGCTTTTTCGTTGGCGCGGTTCGCTGCCTGCATCTGGTTTTGACGGCGCATGCACCGGGCAGCGCACTACGATTCGGCGACGTCCGCCACGGGATCATCGCCATGCATCACAGCCGACTGTGCGCCCTTGTGATCGATTGCAAGACCGACCATCTTGCCGAAGCCGCCACCTTCTGGAGCCATGCGCTGGGCAAATCCATCGTCACACTGGACGAGGATGGCGACGGCAAGTACGCCCGGCTCGCCTCCGCCGACGACGAGCCGATCATCCTGCTGCAACGCGTCGAGCACGACAGCCGCGTGCATCTGGACATCGAAACCGACGATATCGAAGCGGAAGTGCAACGGATGGAGAAACTCGGCGCCACCCGCGTGCACCGTGTGCCTAATCGTTGGTGGGTCATGCAAGCGCCGAGCGGTCACCGCTTCTGCGTGGTGCGTCCGCAGCGCGAACGCTTCGGCCCACACCTCAACCGCTGGGAATGACTCGACAACCTTGTGGGAGCGCACTTGTGCGCGACTGCGGCGCCGCGTCGCCTCAGCTTCGCAGGCTTGTCGCGCACAAGTGCGCTCCCACAAAGAGCCCGATTACGGCTCCGCGCTGACACTGTGGGAGCGCACCCTGTGCGCGACAAACCTACGGAACCATGACGCCATAGCGCTGCAATCGCGCACAGGTGCGCTCCCGCAGGGGTTCGGCAGTGGCCTGTCAGTAATCGCGAATATCCAGCGCAACGAATCCGCGCACGCTGTAACCCGCTTCGGCGGCAGGCCACTTCAGCGCCGCCAGCAGACGGTCGCCCGCGGGCCACGCCGCATTGTCCAGCAACGCCTCGGCAGTGACGGTGCCATCGTCGGCGCGCCGATAGAACAGCCGCACCCAGTGCAGCTCCGGGTTCAACGACTCGTTCTGCAAGGCGGCGCGAAGCTGCGAGATCAGCTCGGCAGGCGGCTCGATCCCCTCTTTGCTCGACAGCCACGGCCCAACGAAGACATCCCAGGTGCGGATGCCGAAATCCCAGCTGTGCAACTGCATGCGGCGATCGTCGGTGACATACCAGCAGGCCGCCAGCAGCACGTGGAATACGCCGTCTTCGAACGCGCGCAAGGCGTCCAGGCAACCCTCTTCGCCGCCGCCGATACCGGCAAAACTCTCTTCGATGTGGCGATCTTCGCTGAGCACCACGTCCACATCCAGACGTCCGGGCTCGCCGGCTGCGCCTTCGAACCAGCTGGCGCGCACGGCGGGAAAATCGCCGTCGGTCATCAGCCACTCTTCGTCCGCCTCCAGTTCGACGTCATGGCGTTCGAACAGGCGCAGGAGGTAACGCTGGAGGTCGGTGTCTTGCATGGTCGTTTCCTGTTCTTCAGCGCCCGTGCGGGCGCCACACCAATTGGCGCACGATCAGCGCCAGCACCAACACCACCACGCACGCGCCATAGCCATACAACGCGGGCAGCACCTGCTGCCAGATGGCGCCGCTGGACGGACCGTACTGACCGACCGTGGGAACCGTGGCCGTATCGAACGCGTTGCTCGCGCACTGCACGGCCGCGAACGCGGCCAGCAGCAGGGCCGCCAGATCGAAGTAGCGGCGCAGGCGCGTACGCGGCAGGCTCTTGGGATAGGACCAGAACGCCCACCCCAGAATCAGCAGCCACGGCGCGAGTAACAGAAGAGCCAGGTAACGCATGCGTCAATTCACTCCACGGAGGCCAACAGCGCTTTATTCCTGCGCGGCCAGTTGATCGAGCGCGCCGCGCAAACGGTCGAGCGCTTCATCGCGTGCCTGCTCGCCGTCGTAGTCCGGCGTGGCACCCACTTGTTCACCGTCGATCTCCAGCACCAGCGACTGCGGCTGCACCTGCACGACGGCAGAGACGCTGCCCAGTTCCTTGATGCGCTTCTGCACCACGCCCGCGGCCTTGGGATCGGCGAACGAACGCGACAGCAGCAGCTCTTCGCCGTCGGCGGAGAACAGGCGGAAACGAAAACTACCATCGGCGTCGCGGAAACTGGCGAAGCGCGCTGATTTGCCGCCCTTGCCCGCCGGCGCCTTCGCCCCATTCGCCTGCGGCGCGACGGAGGTGCCCGAGCGCAAGCCGATCGCATCGCGCAGCTCGGCGATTTTCGGCGCGGCAATGGCGCGCGCCTTCTTGGCGCCTTCCCGCAGGATCTCCTCGATCACGGCCGGGCGGGCCATCAATGCATCGTAGCTTTCGCGCATCGGTGCCACGTCCACTTCCAGGCGTTCGAACAACACCTGCTTGGCCTCGCCCCAGCCGATGCCGTCGACCAGCGCCTGGCGGAACGCGCTGGACTCCGCTTCGCTGGCGAACGCGCGAAAGATGGTAAACAGCGAAGAGCTGTCCGGATCCTTCGCTTCGCCCGGCAGGCGCGAGTCGGTGACGATGCGCATGATGGAATCACGCAGATGCTTCTGCCCGCCCGCGAACAGCGGAATGGTGTTGTCGTAGCTCTTGGACATCTTGCGGCCATCGAGGCCGGGCAGCGTCGCCACCTGTTCCTCGATCACCACTTCCGGCAACGCAAAGAATTCGCGGCCGTAGATATGGTTGAAACGCTGCGCGATATCGCGCGCCATCTCGATGTGCTGGATCTGGTCGCGACCCACCGGCACCTTGTTCGCATTGAAGGCGAGGATGTCCGCGGCCATCAGCACCGGATACATGTAGAGACCGGCAGTGATGCCGGCATCGGCGTCCTCACCGGTTTCCGTGTTCTTGTCCACCGCCGCCTTGTACGCATGGGCGCGGTTGAGGAGGCCCTTCGCGGTGACGCAGGTGAGGAACCAGGTCAGCTCCGGAATCTCGGGAATATCGGACTGCCGATAGAAGGTGACCTTCTGCGGATCGAGACCGGCCGCCAGCCAGGTGGCTGCGATCTCCAGGCGCGAACGTTCGATGCGCGCCGGATCGTCGCTCTTGATCAGCGCGTGATAGTCGGCCATGAAGTAGAACGCGTCCACGTCGTCGCGCTTGCTCGCCGCGACGGCCGGGCGGATCGCGCCGACGAAGTTGCCAAGATGCGGCGTGCCGGTGGTGGTGATGCCGGTAAGTACGCGGGTCTTCATGCTCTCTCGTTTCTTCGTATCGTTATGGTTGCTGGTTCAAGCGACGCTTCAGCGGATCAGCGTGGACTTGCCGAACAGCGATTCGACCAGGTCGACCGCCAGCCGCGCGGTCTGGTTCTTCTTGTCGAAGGCGGGATTGAGCTCGACGATGTCGAGCGAACCGACGCGACCGGTGTCCGCGATCATTTCCATGCACAGCTGCGCTTCGCGATAGTTCGGCCCGCCGCGCACGGTGGTGCCCACGCCGGGCGCGATGGTCGGGTCGAGGAAATCCACGTCGAAGCTGATGTGCAGGTGCGTGTTTTCATCCACCCCGGCCAGCGCTTCTTCCATCGTGCGCTTCATACCCACCTCGTCGATGTGGCGCATGTCGAAGATGCTCACCTGCGACTCGCGCACCAGGCGCTTTTCGCCCTCGTCCACCGAACGGATGCCGATCTGGCGCACCACATCCGCCTTGATCGCCGGCACCTGCCCGCCCAGTTCGATCAGCTCCTGGGGACCGTTGCCGCACAGGCACGCCACCGGCATGCCGTGGATATTGCCCGACGGCGTCGCGTCGGCGGTGTTGAAGTCGGCGTGCGCATCCAGCCACAGCACACGCAGCGTCTTGCCGGTGTCGCGGCAATGACGCGCGACGGCGCTGATCGAACCGATCGCCAGGCAATGGTCGCCACCGAGCATGATCGGCAGGCGCCCCTCGGCAAGCTCGGCATAGACCGCCTCGTGTACGGCCTTGTTCCAGGTCACCACCTCGGGCAGATGCCGATAACCGTTCTGCGGCGGCTGCCACGGATTGAGCGGGCCCTGAAGATTGCCGCGATCGACCACGTCCAGACCGCGCCTGGCGAGCCGCGCCAGCAGGTTGGCCACGCGCAAGGCTTCCGGCCCCATCGAAGCACCACGATGCCCCGCACCGATATCGGTGGGAACGCCGATCAGGGAGAGTGACTTGTTGACCATGAAAACCTGCAGTGTGAAAACCGGATACGAGTTGTCTTAGTGTGCCAGAGGCAGATGGCGTTGCCGCCATGTGTTCAGACTGCCGTCCAGCAGGCGAACGTGGGTGTAGCCGAGCGAAACAAGCGTTTCCTGCGCCCTGGCAGCACGTTTGCCCGAGACGCAATACACCACAATCTCGCTGTCGCGCGGGACGCCGAGCACGCCAGTGCGCCGGGCCAATGACTCCACGGGAATATTGAGCGCCCCGGCGATGTGGCCATCGCGGTATTCGTCGGCGCTGCGCACGTCGAGCAACAACGGCGCCTGCCCGGCCTGCTGGCGTTGCAGCAGCTGCCCGGCGTCCAACGGTGCGTCCGCAGCTACCGCAGAACGCATGCCCGCCAGCATCAGGAGTGCGGCCAGGAGGCCCTTGAGCATGCGGGAACCCTCGATCTGGTGCCGGCAGCAGGAGTCGAACCCGCGACCTACTGATTACAAATCAGTTGCTCTACCAACTGAGCTATGCCGGCGAAGAGGTGAAGTCTAACAGGGGGCTATGGGCCAACGCCAAAGCCTTAGAAGCATCCGGTGCTGTGGGAACCGACGCCGCGTACGCGGTTGCGCCAGTCGGCGTGGCCGTTGTCGGCAATGACCACGTCCAGCCAGTACTCGGCCACGCTTTCGCTGCGCTCGCTCATCTGTGCGGGGAAGCCCGCGGCTACCACCTGCTCGCGGCGGCGACGCGCGTTGGCGGGATCTTTGAACAGGCCCAGCGAGACGGTATTGGACTGGTCGCCCGAGCTGACGATGAAGTATTCGCCCACGCTGGCTGCGGCAAGGCGACGGCCCAGCTCCAGCGCCTTGTCGCGGCTTCCGCCACCCGGCAGATAGACCCACCAGCCGGTGGTCTGGGTGGTCTGTTCCTGCCGCTGGCGCATGCGTGCGGCCTGGCTGCTGAGCGCGGCACGTGCGTTGCGCATATCGGTTTGCGTGGCGAACGGGCCCAGCGCCATGCAGGTGTAAGTGTTCGGTCGCGGCGGCGGCGCTGGCGTCGCCGGTGCGGGCGGCGGGGCTACCGGGGGTGCGCTGGAGGCTGGGGCCGACGGCGTCGCCGCGGCCAGGGTGCTTGCCGGCGTTGCCGGCGGCGGCGCGCTGGACGGCGCAGGCGGGCGCTCGCTCAACAGGTGCAGCTCGGGCACACCGGCATCGGTGGCGGCGCGGCCGTGCACGTCGTCCTGGCCAAGCAGCAGCCACGCGCCTACCGCAATATTGAGCGCGATCAGCAGGACAAAGAGCAGGCGCAGGAACATCGGCGATCCATCAGGCCATCGACGGCGAAAGAGCCGACATTCTAGAGAGCTTGTTCGACAGGTGTATGTGCGTCGGACCACACCGACAATCCGCGCAGCACGCTGTCCTGGCTGAGCCGCGACGGATGGGCAATCAGCGGCGCCAGCGAGGCCGCGTCGCCGCCGCCGAGAATCAGCTGCGGTGCGCCGCCCAACGGCCCGGACATGTGCGCTACGAAACGCTCGACCAGGGCCGCGGCCGCCTGCCAGCAGCCCGAGGCGACGGCATCCGGCGTGTTGTCCGCGGCTTCCAGCACGGTGCCCGGCCGGTCGACCAGCACGCGCACCGTGGCACCCAGCAACGACTGCTGCATCAGCTGCGGCCCGGGTGCGATCAAGCCACCCAGATGTCGTCCCTCGGCATCGAGCGCATCGAGCGTGAGCGCGGTGCCGACGCCGGCCAGCACGCACGGTGCCCAACCTTCGGCGCGTGCCGCCACCATGCCGAGGAAACGGTCCACGCCAAGGCGACCCGGCTCGGGATAGGCGTTGCGCACACCGCAGGCTTCGGCGGGCGTGCGCAACCAGGTGGTCGATCGGTCGAAGCAGGTCGACACCACCGCGGCGATCTGCGCTTCGCGTTCGCTGTCCACCACCGAGGCGCCGAAGACGTCGCGCGGTATCGGCAGGTGTCGCCACGCTTCGTGCAGTGCCAGCACGACCTCGTCGTTCCAGCCAACCGCGCCCTGCTCGTGCCACTGCGCGCCCTCGCGCAGCGCCCACTTCAGGCGCGTATTGCCGAGATCGAGCAAGAGCCTCATGCGCGGCGCACCGTCACGTCGGCGCTGTCGATGCGATGCATGCCGTCCTGCGCCTGCAACAACAAGGCGCCGCGTGCATCGACGCCGGCACCGATGCCTTCCAGCGTGCCGAGCGCTCCCTGCACGCGCAGCGGCTTGCCGCGCAGCAGGTCGTAGTTCGCATATTCGTCGACGAAGGCCGCGAAGCCCTCGCGCTCGAACTGATCCAGGCCATCCGCCAAGGCGGCGATCAGGGCGGCGGCCACGCGGTTGCGGTCGGGCGCCTTGCCGGCAAGCGTGGCCAGATCGTTGACCGGCTGGCCGGCCTGTTCATGCAGTGCTGCAGTGAGACGCACATTCAGACCCACGCCGATGATCGCCGCGCAGGGTCCCTGATATTCGCCACCCAGTTCGACCAGGATGCCGGCGAGCTTGCCGCCGACGCTCAGCACGTCGTTCGGCCACTTGAGCCCGGCGCCCTGGATGCCCAGCGCGGTCAGCGTGCGCATCACGATCACGCCCACGGCCAGCGACAATCCGGACAGCGCGGCAAAGCCCGCGTCGAAGCGCTTGAGGCACGACAGGTAAACGTTGAGACCCGGCGGCGACAGCCACAGTCGACCGCGACGGCCGCGCCCGGCGGTCTGCGTCTCCGCCAGCACCATGCTGAGATCGGCAAGATCGGACTGGCGGCGCTGGATCTCACTGGAGGTCGAGTCGATCTCCCAATGCAGCTCCAGCGTACCCAGCCGCTTGCGCACGCCGGCGGGCAGTGCCGCGCGCAGGGTGGCGACATCCAGCAGTTGCACCGGCCAGGGCAGGCAATAGCCCGCGGTGCCGCGCGACTGCACCGGCACTCCGCGCGCCCGCAGTGCCTCGACCTGCTTCCAGATGGCAGCGCGGGTGACCCCCGCGCGCTCGGCCAGTTGGGCACCCGACACCATGCCGCCACTCGCCAGCGCCACCAGCAGCTCCTGCGCCTGCATTACGCCGCGCCTCCGGCCGACCGGCAGGCCTTGCAGCGCCCATGGGAAAAAAGGGAGATGGCCAATAGACGTGACATTCATCGATTCTAGCCTGCCAGGGCGGCGCATCGACCGGTGCAGGGCCAGCCAATCCCCATGACTTCTGGGACTCGCGGGCCTTGCGCGAACGGTTTGCTGGCACTGGTATCGCCTGGATTTTTCTGCCAGCATCGAGTTCTTGGATTGCGGATCAAGGGGTTGAGCCGCCATGGGCGTCGGGAAGTTCTTGATTGGCTGTGTTCTATGCGTCGGCAGCATCGGTGCTGCATCGGCCATGGACGCGGACGGCCAGGATCTCGGTGCCGCCATGCAGCGCTCGGTCGATAGCAGCTCCGGTAGCCATGACGGCGCGGGCGGCAGCGGGGGCGATGCCCTGGGTCTGTCGCGCGAAGCCAACAGTGCACCGAGCCCGGCCTCTTCTTCCTCCAGTGACAACAGCCCGCCCACGACTCCGGCCCGCGTGCCGCGCAGCCGCCAGAACCGTATCGGCTGGCAGTCGTTGTTGCCGGGCTCGATCCAGTAACGACGGCAACTCGTGTCGGCTGTGTGGTGGCGCCGCCTGCGCGCCTATGTGACCCCTCCCCTGCTTGCTGAAGAGCCCTGGCGCAAGGCGCTGGATGGCTGTCCGCTGGCCCAGCGGCTCGATCTCGCCCGCCAGAACGAACTGCGCCGCCTGGTTGGCGTGTTCCTGGCGCGCAAGCGCTTCCACGCATTGGCCGATGCGGAACTGACCGACGCCGCCTGCACCTTGATCGCCATGCAGGCCTGCCTGCCGGTGCTGCGGCAAGGTCCGCGCAGCTTGCGTGGTTGGCGCGACATCCTGGTGTATCCGGGCGAATTCCGGGTCAAGCGCAGCCACCATGACGACCGCAGCGGCGTGGTCACCGAAACCGATGACGTATTGATCGGCGAAGCGTGGGAACACGGTCCGCTGGTGTTGTCGCTCGCCGACGTGCAACTCGACCTCACCCATCCGTGGGACGGCTACAACGTCGTCGTGCACGAGATCGCGCACAAGCTCGACATGCTCGACGGCCCACCCGACGGCGTACCGCTGCTGCCGCCAAGCATTCCCCGTCGGCAATGGATCGTAGCCTTCCAACGCGCCTTCGACCTGCTCTCGAACGATGTGGCACGCGGCCGCGACACGCTGATCGATCCGTACGGCGCGGAAAGCCCCGATGAATTCTTCGCCGTGACGAGCGAACTGCATTGGTCGCAGCCTTCGGTGTTGCGTCGCGCCGATGCGAGCGTGGCGGAGTTGCTCGAGGCGTTTTATGGGCCTTCGTCTGCGCCGGCCTGATGCGTTGAACGCATCAGGCAAACCCGCGAACAAACACACATATCGCTAGATTGGCCCCTCGCCCCAACCCTCTCCCCGGAGGGGAGAGGGAGAAGTGCTGTGCACCGCGAAAGGCAAAGCGAGCCCAGCTTTAAGTCTTGAGCACCGCCTCACTCGCGATATAGCCATACCGTGGATTAGGGAGATCGTGACGATCTGGGCTCCGAATCCTTCAGGCTCGTATACCGCAGTCAGTGTGAGCTTTTTAGGCCATTTTCTTTGGGTTACTTTCGACGCGAAGCTAGTCCCGTGGGATCTCTTGGGCCAGCAAAAGAAAAGTGACTCGAGCGCCCCAAAAAGGGGACTAGCTTTGCGTCGGCGGCAGCCGATCGAAACACCCGCCGCGTAGGTGGCACCCTGGCGGCAACGCAACAACTGGACACTGACGAAACTGGATTCCGGCCTACGCCGGAATGACGAGCGAATGGGGCCTAGGCGGGGATGACGAGCTAAATCAAACCGGCGGAAACTTCACGCTAAACCGCGCCCCATTGAACTCCGGCGATCGATCCACCAACAACTCTCCACCATAAGCGCGGATGATGTCCTGCACGATCGACAGCCCGATCCCGTGCCCCTGCACACGCTCATCGCCGCGCACGCCACGCTGCAACACCGTCTCGATCTTGTCGTCGTCGACGCCCGGACCATCGTCCTCCACGCTCAACCACAGACCGGGACGCTGCCGCCCCGCCACCGGACGCATCTTCACCACCAGCAGCACGCGATGGCGCGCCCATTTGAACGCGTTCTCCAACAGGTTGCCCATCAGTTCCAGCAGGTCGCCCTGCTCGCCGTAGAACGAGGCGTTGTCGTCGATGTCGAATTCGCACAGCACGTTCTTCGCGGCGTAGACCTTCTCCAGGCTCTGCACCAGGTCTTCCGCGTGACTGGCAATGGGAATGGCCGTCGTTGCAAACGTCTGGCGACCCGAGGTGGCCGCGCGCGCGAGCTGGTAGGCCACCAGTTCGTCCATCTTGCGCACCTGTTCCAGCACCGGATCGCGCAGCGCCGATTCGGCAATCGCGCTTTCCAGGCTCGAGCGTATGACCGCCAGCGGCGTCTTCAGGCTGTGCGCGAGATCAGCCAGCGTGTTGCGCGTGCGCACGCGCTGCTCGCGCTCGCTGTCGATGAAGGCATTGATGCGTTCGGTAAGGCCGGTCAGTTCCAGCGGATACTGATCGCCCAGATGTTCGCGTTCGCCGCGCTCCACGCGCGACATTTCGTTGGCGACCTTGCGCAGCGGCGTGAGGCTCCAGCGCAGCAGCAACATCTGCAGCAGGATCAGCATCACGCCCAGCGAGGCGAGCCAGAACACCAGGCTGCGCCGGAAGACGGCGTTGCGCCCTTCGAGCTGATCCTCGGTCTGCGCCACCATGAAAGTGAGGTGCACCGATTTCTTTTCGGAGGTATCGAGTGCGACGCCGTAGATGTAGTAGTACAGGCGGCCCATGCGCGTATCGACCGGGCCGACGAACTCGCCTTCGCCGGGCGCGAGCGGGCGCAGGAAACCGAAATCGCGGCCGATCGCCGAGGGCGATTCCCATTTGTAGCCGCCGTCGCCGATGGCCACGGCATACAGCCCCGAGCCCGGGCGCGAAAAGCTCGGATCGGGCGGTGTATCGGGCAGCAGCACCTTGCCGGAGCGACCGACTTCGGTGCCCGCAAGGTAGGCCACGACGAAATTCTGCAGGCGGTCCTGCAGTCCCTTCAGCGAACTGTCGGCATTGGTGCGCGTAAGCGTGAGACCCACCACGCCCAGGAACGCGGCCAGCACGAAGCCAGTCGCCAGAGCCGCGCGCGCCGCCAGTGACAACGGGCGGCGCGGCGGCGGCGGATCATTCGTCTTCGGCTTCGCTGCGAGGGATGGCAAAGCGGTATCCGCGTCCACGTACCGTCTCGATGGGCTTGAGGTTGCCTTCCGGGTCCAGCTTCCTGCGCAGGCGGCCGATGAAGACCTCAAGCACGTTGGAGTCGCGATCGAAATCCTGCTGGTAGATGTGCTCGGTGAGGTCGGCCTTGGAGACCAGCTCACCGGCATGCAGCATCAGGTATTCGAGCACCTTGTATTCGTAGCTGGTCAGGTCGACCAGCTTGCCTTCCACCGTCACCGTCTGCGCGGTGGTATCCAGCTTGATCGGGCCACAGGCCAGGATCGGCTTGGACCAGCCGCTGGCGCGGCGCACCAGCGCGTTGATGCGCGCCAGCAGTTCTTCCACGTGGAAGGGCTTGACCAGGTAGTCGTCGGCACCGTGCTTGAGGCCCTCCACCTTGTCCTGCCAGCCGCCGCGGGCGGTGAGGATCAGGATGGGGTAGCGCTGGCCGGCTTCACGCAGCGACTTGATCAGGTCCATGCCCGACATCTTGGGCAGGCCAAGGTCGATGATGGCCAGATCGAAGGGCACTTCGCGTCCGAGATACATGCCCTCTTCACCGTCCTGGGCCGCATCGACGGCAAAACCATCGCGCTTCAGGCGGGCTGCGAGGGTCTCGCGCAGGGGAGCCTCGTCCTCAACCAAAAGAATGCGCATCAGTGTTTCTCCTTGTTGCTTCCACCGTCACTGGACGGGTTCTTGGTCGAATCACTGGAAGCCGGCGCCTTGCTGGCCTCCGTGGTTACGGTCACCACGCGTACGTGCCCGGTTGGCGTAAGCACTTTCACGCGATGTTCGAAGGAACTGCGGCCCCGCCGCACGGTACTGGCGGACAACACCTTGCCGCCGGTCTCGTGCTGGACCTGGGTCACGGCCTGCTCCAGCGACAGCGACGGCTCGCTGGACTGGGCAGCCAAGGCGCTGGCCCCAGTCGTCAGTGCCAGCAGCCATGCCGCAGGACGCAGGATGGTTTTCATTTGCTTGATCAAGCCCGGGGGCTCGGCGGGGAGGCGGTATCCATTGGCGTTCAGACTATGGAATCGCGGCTGAATATAGGCCGGACGAACCTGAACGGTCACGCGGCAATCCGGGGTTGCGCGACGGCCTGCTCAATAAGTGACCAATCGGCGCCCGGCAGATGGGCACCCTCACTCAGCCGGCGGCGGAAGCAGCGGGCTCCCGGCTCGCCCTGGTAAAGCCCCAGCAGGTGCCGGCTGATGTGCTTGAGCGCGGTCCCTCGGGCCAGTTCGGCCTCGATGTAGGGGCGCATGCGGAGAAGGACGTCTTCACGCTCCGGCATCGGCTCACCGTACAGCGCGGCCTCGACCCGGGCCAGGACGTAGGGGTCGTGATAGGCGGCGCGCCCCAACATCACCCCATCGACCTGGGCCAGGTGCGCCTGCACCTGCTCCACGCTGGTGATGCCGCCGTTGATCACCACCACCAATCCGGGGAATTCGCGCTTGAGCTGATACACGCGCTCGTAGTCGAGCGGCGGGATCTCACGGTTTTCCTTGGGGCTGAGCCCTTGCAGCCAGGCCTTGCGGGCGTGCACCACCAGCACCTGGACGCCCGCGCCGAGCATGGTTTCGGTGAAGTGCTGCAGGTCGGCGTAGTCGTCCTGATCGTCCACGCCGATGCGGCATTTCACGGTGACCGGCACGTCCACCGCATCGCGCATGGCCTTCACGCAATCGCCCACCAGGGCCGGCTCGCGCATCAGGCAGGCACCGAAGCGGCCGGACTGCACGCGGTCGGAAGGACAGCCCACGTTGAGGTTGATCTCGTCGTAGCCCGCCTCGGCGCCGTAGCGGGCGGCGATGGCCAGCTCGGCCGGCTCGCTGCCGCCCAGCTGCAGGGCCACCGGGTGCTCCTGCTGGCTGTGTTCGAGCAGGCGCAGCTGCTTGCCGCGGACGAGCGCGGCGCTGGTCACCATTTCGGTGTACAGGCGCGCATGGGGCGAGAGCAGGCGATGGAAGTAGCGGCAGTGCCGATCCGTCCAGTCCATCATCGGGGCAACGGTGAGGCGCCAGTCGTGCGGGTGCAGCGGCGGCTTCGGGGCAATCGAGGTTGACATGGCGCCATTGTACCGGCTCGCCCAGGCCGACGAGGGGAGGCACGAAGCCCTTACAGACGCAGCCCTTCGGAGCCTACAGAACCCTTGGTCAAAAATCCGCACCATGCCGGGAACCATTGACCAGGATGATTTCACCCATGGATTTGAAGAAAACCCTGCTGCCGGCATTGCTGATGATCGCACTGGCCGCGTGCGACAAGACCGGCAGCAACAGCGCCCCGGCCGCCGACCAACCTGCCGCAACGCCCGCCCCGGCCTCGACCTCGGCGCCGGCCGCTGCTGAGCAGGCAGCCCCTGCGGCAACGGCTGATGCCGGCGACGGCAAGATCGGCATTGCCGAGTGCGACGACTACATCAGCAAGGTCAAGGCCTGCCTGGCCGCCAAGGTCCCCGAAGCCCAGCGCGCCATGTTCGACCAGGCCATGAAGACCTCGACCGAGCAGTGGAAGGCCGCGATGGCGCAGCCGGGTGGCAAGGATGCGTTGGCCGCCCAGTGCAAGCAGGCCAGCGATGCTGCCAAGCAGACCTACGCCTCGTTCGGCTGCGACATGTAACACCACTGGCCAATACGTCCCGCACTTTGCCGTGAAGCGTCCGATGGACGACTCGGGACGCCCTTGCAGAACCCTCTCCATGACCGCTACTGGAGAGGGTTTTTTCTTTGCGCGCCGAGCGGCTTCCTCAGCGGGCCTCCGCGGCCTTTGACTCGCGGCGCCAGGCCACCCATCGCAACGGCACGGCGGCCAGCGCGCAGACGATGGCGGCCACGATCCAACCTTGCAGGTACAAGGCCGCGGCGGAAAAGACGAGCACGGCGAAACCGAGCTTCGCCAGCAATTGCTGCGCTTCGCTCGGCGGCGCGTGCACGGCCATTTTCACCCCGTGGGTCAGATAGGCCAGCAGCACGGCCAGGGTCAGATACAGCAGGACGAAAAGCAGCGAATACGCGAGGAAGCCATCGTGCCGCTGCGGATGCGTCAAGGCGTAGCGGATGACCACCGGCACCAAGGCCACCAGGCTGAGCAGGACCATGCTGATCACGGTGCCCGCGGTGTCGATATGGTTGAGCCAGGACACGATGCGCCGGTGCACCAGCCAGATCGCGCCGATCAACACGAAGCTCATGAAATAGACCAGCAACGACAGCGACCAGGCCTGCCATAGCGACACGCCCTCGCCGGTGTCTGGCTTGATTTCCAGGGCCGACAGGGTGATGGCGATGGCGAACACGCCATCGGAAAGCATCACCAAGCGTTCCAGGTGCCGCCTCCCCAGGTGATGCGGCGGATGTTCCAGATCCTGCGTCATGCACGTCCTCTCAATGGTGTACGGAGCGTCCCCACGCCCCGCCTGATCGCTTGCGGCATGATGCCGCAACGGACCGCACCTCGCGACGCCCAGCCGCCTGCCGGATTGGACAGCCATGGCATAATGGCGGCTTCGCTGCGGCTACGGCAGCACTCGTCAGGCGCAGCGGGTTCCGCCTTCCCCACACGAGTCCGGCACCGAGATGGTCGGTGCCCTGCCCGCAGCTTCCTTGGATTTGGCAGGACGGTAACCGGCAATGGTGGCATTGGCGACGGAGCACGTGATCGACGTGCACCACTGGAACGACAGTCTCTTCAGCTTCCGCACCACGCGCGATCCCGGCTTCCGCTTCGACAGCGGACAGTTCGTGATGATCGGCCTGGAAGTGGACGGCCGGCCGCTGATGCGTGCGTATTCGATCGCCAGCGCGAACTACGAGGAACACCTGGAGTTCTTCAGCATCAAGGTGCCCAACGGCCCGCTGACTTCGCGCCTGCAACACCTCAAGCCCGGCGATCCGTTGATCGTCAGCCGCAAGCCCACCGGCACCCTGGTGCTCAACGACCTCAAGCCCGGCAAGCATTTGTACCTGCTGGGTACCGGCACGGGCCTGGCACCGTTCATGAGCCTGGTGCGCGACCCGGAAACCTATGAACGCTACGAGAAGATCGTGATCGCGCACGGCGTGCGCAACGTCAACGACCTGGCCTACCAGGACTATCTCGAGAACGAACTGCCGCAGCACGAATACCTCGGCGAGCTGGTGCGCGAGAAGTTGATCTACTACCCCACGGTGACGCGCGAGACGTTCCGCAACCAGGGCCGCATCACCGACAACATCGTCGATGGCGCGATGAGCCAGGCCATCGGCCTGCCGCCGCTCGATCCGGCCACCGACCGGGTGATGCTGTGCGGCAGTCCGTCGATGCTGGAAGACACCTGTGCGTTGCTGGATGCGCGTGGGTTCGCGGTGTCGCCGAGGACGCGTGAGCCGGGCGATTATGTGATCGAGCGGGCGTTCGTCGAGAAGTAAATCCGCCCCATTTTTTAAGCATTTTGTGGGAGCGCACCCTGTGCGCGACAAGCCTTGCGTCAAGGTACGACCCAGCGCCTGTCGCGCACAGGGTGCGCTCCCACAGTGGTATCGCGGGATGATTATTCCCAGATCTTGTAGACGCGCCCGGTGCCCACGCCTTCCACGCAGCGTCGATACACCTGCCCCACGCGGGCGCCCGGGACTGCGGGAAAACCCGGGAAATACGGGCCATAGGCTTCTAGCGCCTCGGTCAGCAAGGTCGCACTTACCGCGTTGATGCGCAGTCCGCGCGGCAACTCGGTGGCGGCCGAGCGCACGAAACCCTCGATGGCTGCGTTCACCGTGGTGGCATTGGTGCCCAGCCTGATCGGTTCGTCGGCGGTGATGCCGCTGGTGAGGGTGAACGAGCCGCCATCGCGCAGGCGCGGAATGCCCGCGATCACGGCATTCACCTGGCCCATCAGCTTGTCCTGCAGGCCGGACAGGAACTGCGTCGGCGTGGTGTTGACCAGTTCGCCGAAATGCACGCTGCCGGCAGCGGTGACCACGGCATCGAGCTCGCCCACCTCCGCGTACATGCGTTCGATGCTGGCCATGTCGGTGAGATCGACCCGCACATCGCCCGACTGGCGCCCGGCGCGGATGAGTTCGTGATGGGGCGCCAGCGCCCCGGCTACCGCCTGTCCGACGGTGCCGCTGGCGCCGATAAGCAGAATTCGCATGGGAAACCTCGATGGGTGCGCCCCGGGATGGGTCGCCATGTCCTGAAGTGTCGGTCCTGCGCGACCACCAATAAACGTGCCATCATGCCACCCATTCCGAACCATGGGTTTCTAATCATGGATACCTTGGCGAACATGGCGATGTTCGTACGTGTGGTGGATACCGGTAGCTTTGCGGCCGCGGCCGAAGCCAGCGGCGTGTCGCCGACCATGGCCGGCAAGCACATCCGCGCGATCGAACAGCGACTGGGCGCGCGCCTGCTCCATCGGACCACGCGTCGGCAACAGCTCACCGAAGTGGGACGGCTCTATTACGAGCGCTGCAAGCTGGTGCTCGCCGATGTGGAACTGGCCGAGCGCAGCGCGCACGAACTGCAGGCGACGCCGCGCGGCCGATTGCGCATCACCGCGCCGATGAGTTTCGGCAGCCGGCGACTGACGCCGGCGATCACCGAGTACCTGCAGCGCTATCCCGATGTCAGCGTCGAGCTGTCGCTCGACAACCGCGTCTACGACCTGGTCAGCGAAGGCTTCGAGCTCGGCATCCGCATCGGCGCCGTCGACGATCCGCAACTGGTCGCGCGCCCGCTGCAGCCGTATCGCATGCTGCTGGCGGCCTCGCCGCCGTACCTCGCCAAGCACGGCAATCCGTCGCGCCCCGAGGAGCTGAGCAACCACGTTTGCCTGGGTCTCACCAATTGGCGTCGTCGCGACCAGTGGCGTCTGCTCGGCCCCGATGGCGCGCAATGCGACGTGCCGGTGCAAGGTCGCCTGTCGGTCGATCACGGCGATGCGCTGCGCGTGGCGGCCCTGCATGGCGCGGGCATCGTGCTGCAGCCGGAAGTATTGCTGGCCGATGATCTGGCCGAAGGACGGTTGATGGCGGTACTGCCGGAATGGGCGCCGCCGTCGACGCCGATGCATCTGCTGTATGCGCAGGATCGTCGGCCGACGGCGAAGCTGCGCAGCATGATCGAGTTTTTGCTGGAGCGGTTCGGGGCTTAGCGCCACCTTGTAGGAGCGCACTTGTGCGCGACCGCGGCGCTTGGATGTATTCGCTCCGTCAGGTTGTCGCGCACAAGTGCGCTCCCACAAAGAAGCGGTCACCGGGAGAGATCAACCGCGCTTGCGCCCCTGCCCTTCGTTGTCCCAATAACCGAACACGCGGCGCGCCACCAATTTGTAGAGCCGCTTGCCCGTGGCACGCCACAGCACTGCATGCGGCGCAGGCGTCGCCAGGATCGCGCGCTGGCGTGCGCTCAAGGCATCCGCGCAATACGTACGCTTGTGCTTGAGCAGGTGACGCAGGTCTTCGCGCGCCAACGCTCGGAACAATGCGCCGCGTTTGCCGCGCGTCCAGGCGATCTGGAAATCGACCAGTGCGGGGCGACCATCCACATCGACCAGCCAGTTTGGCTCTTTGGCCAGGTCGTTGTGCACGATGCCGCGGCGATGCACTCGCGCCAGCAGGCGCAAGGCCTCGCGGTAGTACGCCCGATCGCACGGGCGTGCCTGCTGCATCGGTGCCCCGGCGATGTAGCCGCGCAGCAGTTCGTGCCCATCCCAGCCCAGCAAGGCCGGCACGCCGTCCAAGCCGTCGAGCTTGGCCAGTGCACGTGCTTCACGGGCCGCCGCGCGGCGTGCGAAAGCGCGCGCCCACCAGCGCGCGGCATCAACGTCGCGGCGGATCACGCAGACGCCATGTCGCTCGGTCTTTTCGACGCGACCGAGTTCGTCGCACTTCAGCAGTGTGTCGCGTGAGGTATCCACAGATTCGTAGACATTGCCGGCACCGATGGCATTGTCGCCCAACCGACGTTGCAGTACCGATATGCTGGGTCGTCGCACACGGAGGCGTTCATGCTGGAGATCGCGCTTTACGTACTGGCCGCGCTGCTGATGATCGGCGGCCTCGCTGGCAACATCCTGCCTGCCTTGCCGGGCATCCCGATGATCTTCGGCGGCATCTGGCTGGCCGCAGCGGTGGACCATTACCGGCACCTGGGGACCTGGTGGCTGGTGGTCATCGGCGTGCTGGGTGCCATCGGCGTGGCGCTGGACTTCGCGGCGGCGGCGCTGGGCGCCAAGCGGGTGGGGGCCAGCCGGGCGGCGATCTGGGGCGCCGGCATCGGCACGGTGGTGGGCATGTTCCTGGGCCTGGCCGGGCTGATCGCCGGCCCGTTCGTGGGCGCCCTGGTGGGGGAGCTGGCCTCGGGTACCAGCGTGCTGCGCTCGGCCCATGTGGGCGTGGCGACGTGGCTGGGGCTGCTGTTCGGCACCTTCGTGAAGCTGGTGATTTCCTTCGTGATGCTCGGCCTGTTCGCGTTCGCCATGCTGTTTGGCTAAGGGCCTGGCCGTTCGGCCAGCGCGACCTTCGGCACATGGCGCGGCCCCGGCGTCGCCCTATAGGCTCGTGGTACTCCATCTTCAGGGAAGTCCACATGTCCAAACGTCTTGCCTTGGCACTGGCGGTTTCGCTGGCCGCCGTCGGTTCCGCCCAAGCGGAGCCCAAGTCGCCCACCTGGATCGAACGCAGCAACACCGACGCCAAGGTGCTGCTCGACGTGATGGCGAAGTTCAACCCGGAGTTCGCCTCGCAGGTCGGCGTCCCCGGTTTCGACGACAAGGTCGCCGACCTCAAGCCGGATGTCGATGCCCGTTCGCGCGCTGCCTTCGTCGATGCGAAGGGCAAACTCGAGAAGATGCTGGCCAGCGAGAAGGACGAGAACGTCCGCCAGGATCTGCAGATCATGATCAAGGCCGTCGATCAGCAGATCGAAGGCATCGATCTCAACCACAAGTACATGCTGCCGTACCAGGACGTGGGCCAGTTGATCTTCCAGGGCGAATTCGTGCTGCTGAAGGACGACGTGGCCGCCAATCGCCGTGCCTCCGCGGTCAAGCGCCTGGAATGCTACGTGGGCAAGGCGCCGGGCTGCACGCCGATGATCGAGCTGGCCAAGGCGCAGACCAATGCGCGCATCGGCGAGAAAGACCTGATCGGCCCGTACAAGAACGAAGTGGAGCAGAAGCTCAGCAACACGGCGCGTTATGCCGAGGGCATCCGCCAGCTGTTCGCCAAGTACAAGCTGGACAACGCCGAGGGCAAGGCCGCGCTCGATGCGCTGGACAGCCAGCTCAAGGATTACGACGGCTGGGTGCGCAGCACCATCGTGCCGCGTGCACGCCAGGATTTCCGCCTGCCGGAACCGCTGTATGCGTACAACCTCAAGCAGGTCGGCATCGACATCCCGCCGGAACAGCTGATCAAGGAAGCGCAGTTCGAGTTCACCGAGCTGCGTTCGATGATGCAGATGATGGCGCCGGTGGTGGCGAAGGAAGAAGGCATCCAGGCCACCGATTACCGCGACGTGCTGAAGGCGCTGAAGACGCAGCAGCTGGGCAAGGACGACGTGGTGCCGTGGTACCACCAGATCATCGGCAAGATCGAAGACACCATCCGGCGCGAGCACATCATCACCCTGCCCCAGCGCAAGATGCAGATGCGCCTCGCCTCGGAAGCGGAAACCGCGGCGGTGCCGGCACCGCACATGGACCCGCCGCCGTTCATCAACAACCACGGCGAACAGGGCACCTTCGTGCTGACCATGGGCAACCCCAGCGGCGGCAAGTCCGATTCGTATGACGACTTCACCTATAAGGCCGCCGCGTGGACGTTGACCGCGCACGAAGGCCGCCCGGGCCACGAGCTGCAGTTCGCGGCGATGGTGGAACGCGGCGTGTCGCTGGCGCGCAGCCTGTTCGCGTTCAACAGCGTGAACGTGGAAGGCTGGGCGCTGTATGCCGAGTCGGAGATGCTGCCGTACGAGCCGCCGTCGGGCCAGTTCGTGGCCTTGCAGGCCCGCCTGCAGCGCGCGGCGCGTGCGTATCTCGATCCGATGCTCAACCTCGGCCTGATCAGCAAGGAGCGTGCACATGACGTGCTGCGCTACGACGTGGGCCTGTCCGAAGCGATGACGCAGCAGGAACTGGACCGTTACACCTTCAACAGCCCGGGCCAGGCCACTGCGTATTTCTACGGCTACATGCGCCTGCAGCAGACGCGCCTGAACACCGAGCTGGCGCTGGGCAAGGACTTCAACCGCCAGGCCTTCAACGACTTCGTGATCGGCCAGGGCCTGTTGCCGCCCGAGCAGCTCGCCGAAGCGGTGCGCACGCAGTTCATTCCGTCGCAGAAGAAGAAGTAACCGGCCAGGACATTCTGTCCGGCCGACTCAACGAGGCCGCGCTTTCGGGCGCGGCCTTTTTTTTGGCGGCGCCGGTGCGCGGCCGCTGAGTTCCAACCATGCGGCAAATCGTGCGGTATCCCGACGCAAGCCGGCTGGCACGAGGATGTACTCGCGGCTGGGTGGCTCATCCGGTCGATGACGAAAACGGGCGGCACCTTCGAGCGCCAGCAACGCGAGCTGGTCCTCGGCGGACAGGCGCAACGCGAGTCCCTGGACCGACAGCCACGCGCACGGCTTTTCCCCGAACCACACCATCAACCCGCCGAACATCGGCTTGCTTCGCAGATCGTGCGGACGCCCCAGATGCGTGGCGGCGTCTTCGAGTTCCTTAAGAAGAGCCTGGACGTCCGCGTTCACACCGGCCCGTCGGGCAACACGTAGAGCAGCACCGCGAGGTAGTGCAACACGCTGCCGGCCAGCACGAAGAAGTGCCACACCGAGTGGTGATAAGGCAGCTTGCGCCACAGGTAGAACGGCACGCCCAGCGTATAGGCCACGCCACCTGCCAGCAGCAGCACCATGCCGCCCGTCTGCAGATGGGCGAGCAAGGGCTTGAAGGCAATCACGCCCACCCAGCCCATGCCGATGTACATCAGCACCGCCAGCTTGCGGTACTTCTTCAGCACACCCAGTTCGAGCAGGCTGCCCATCAAGGCCAGGCCCCACACGGTGCCGAACAGGCTCCAGCCCCACGCACCCGGCAAGGCGATCAGGGTGAACGGCGTATAGGTGCCGGCGATCAGCAGGAAGATCGCGATGTGATCGAGCGTGCGCAGCACGCGCTTGGCCAGCACGCCGGGAATGGAGTGATAGAGCGTCGAGGCCGTGTAGCAAAGGATCAGCGTGCTGCCGAATACGGCGCTGGCCACGACGGATCGGGTGTCGCCGTAGCGTGCTGCAAACGCCACCAACGTGGCCAGGCCGGCAATGCTCAGCAGGATGCCGATGCCGTGGATGACGCTGGCGGCGAGTTCGTCGCCGAAGGCATAGCGCGGAAGAACCGTGCCGGAGGTGGCAGACATGGGGCATTCCTCAAACGGAACGTACTGAAGCGTACGGCCCCGCCACCTTAGGACGCGGGGCGCCATTCAACAAGGGCGCCCGTGGTCTTCACCTGCACTGACGCAAGGCTGCGCGACGTGCCGCCGCAGCCATCACTCGATGATGAAAGCGCCGAACGCCACGCCCAGGTCCCAGCCCTTGCCCGTGCCGCTGAGCGCGAGCGAGACATTGCCCTTGGTCATCACGCGCGCACCCGCCGAACTGGCGGCACCCGCATGCACGCCCGCATCGGCGTAGTGACCCTTGATCTCGCTGATGTTGCCGATACCGGAGAACTTGCCGACGCCGTTGGTGATCTGGCTCTTGCCGAAAGTCAGGCCGCCGCCCTTGACGCGCAGGTGCACCGACATGCTCTGTCCGTTGTTGCAGCGAACAGTGCCGTTGCCGGTGGCCGTCTGATAGAACACCGACCAACCGGCGAGATTGAAAGTCATCTTGCACTCGAGGTCGGCGGCCTGTGCGGGTGCAGCGCTCATCCAGCCAGCCAACGCCAACACCGACGCTCCTGCGAACATCCGAACGTTCATCGCTTTTCTCCCTGGAAGTCCCCAGCCGCCGAGTGGCGGCGAGCCATGCATTGTGGCCATCGGCCGCCCTATCCGGCGTGAATGTGCCTTTCACCCGGGATGTACGTCAAAGCAAGCCGGCAAAGCAAACAATGCGAAACCCGGGCATCCCCTCTCTCTCCCCCGATGTCCCGGCCTTACCGCCCCGCCATCCTGTGCGGGGCTTTTTTTGTCCCGCATGCACGCTACACGAACGGCGATGGCAGGCTCTATGCTGGAGACGGACCGGGAATCGGGAGAACCGCCATGTCAGCCATCGACCTGCTGTTGCATCTGGACCATCTGGACCTCGACGTCGCGGCACCACGCGCCGCCATCGCCCTGGCGCAAAGGCTGGGTGCGCGACTCGACGCGTTGTATGTCGCCGACCTTCCCGCCACCGCTTTCAGCCTGCCCGAAGCCGTACCCGTGCAATTGGAGGAAACGCAGCGCCGGGTGGCCGAAGCGCAGACCCATGACGGCCAATGGCAGCAGACGCTGGCGGCACATGCCCTCAACGGCCAATGGCGCGTGACCCAGGGCGACACCGTGCAGGCGGTGAGCCAGGCCGCCTCCGGCTACGACATGCTGGTGATGGAACGCAGCCAGAAACGCAGCGACGCGCCGGTGGGTTTCGGCTCGGTATCGCGTTGCGTGTTCGCCAGTGGGCGGCCCGTGCTGGTCGTGCCCGACGTATCGTCCGTGCCATCGCTTGGCGCCAACATTCTGGTGGCCTGGAACGGCAGCCGCGAATCCGCGCTTGCGCTCGCCGCCGCCCTGCCGTTGCTGCAGAAGGCCGACCAGGTGCGCGTGCTCGACGGCAGTGACATGAATGCGGACATGTTGCCGGTACTGCCGCCGCCTGGACTGGCCGACTGGCTGCAACGCCACGGCATCGAAGCCCACATCGACACGCTCGACAGCGGACCCAGCCACGCCGCGGGTCCAGCCGTGCTGGAAGCGGCGCACGCCCAGGGCGCCGATCTGATCGTGATGGGAGCCTGGAGCCGTTCGCGGCTGGCGCAGATGATGCTCGGCGGCACCACCCGCCACCTCTTCATGCATGGCGATGTGCCGATGCTGGTGGCGCACTGAAAAATCCCGTTTCCGGGCGCTCCCGGAAACTCCGCACAGAATAGCCTTCCATACGGCCACTTGCGCAAGCCTTTTTTTGGGGCTTAGGCTGCAACCGCACCGACACGATCCCTCCGCGTCCCCACGCGGCGTGCACGGGCAACAACTCACATCGATACGTTACGTCAGGAGGTCGCTTATGTCGTCCGCAAGCCTGGCTGTACCCCGTCATGCCCGTCCGGACCAGGTCCGCATCGCCGCGATGAGCGTGGCGATCGCACTCAACCTTGCCGCACTGCTCGCCCTGATGCGCCCCATGGCCCCGCAATGGGCGGCGCAGGCGCAGCGCATCATCACCACGCCGATCAGCTGGATCACACCGAAGAAGGAGGTCCCCCCGCCGCCGCGCATCGAGCTGAAGAAACTGGTCGAACCAAAAACCGTCCCCCATCCTCAGCCCATAGCCCAGCCCTTGCCGGTGGCACCGCCGGTGGTGAATACCTCAGATGACGGCAGTGCCCCTGCGGTGGTGGCGCCGCCCACGATTGCGCCGCCCGCTGTCGACGTCACCAGCGCTCCGGTGGAAGCCACCCTCGCCTACCGTGCGACGCCGCTGAAATATCCCCCACAGGCGCTGCATTCGCGTCTCCAGGGACAGGTGATCCTGAAAGTGCTGGTGGACGAGAACGGCATGCCGCAAGACGTCGTGGTCGAACAAAGCAGCGGCTACACGCTGCTCGATCGCAGCGCCCGCGAGCAGGTGCTGAAAGGCTGGAAGTTCGAACCGGCCATGGTGAACGGCCGCGCCGTGCGGGCATGGGCCCGTGTGCCGGTGACGTTCAACTTGAACGAGCTGTGATTCGATCCGCCTAGGCGACGGCAACAAAAGGAAGGCCCGGCCTGCATCCAGTGGCAGGTCCGGGCCCTTCCACGGCAAACAGAGGCTCAGTGGACGTTCGCGGGGGCCGTCGGCGCAGGTCCGCGCGCGATGCGCACGATGGCCCAGATCACGGCCACCAGCACGATCACCGGCAGGCACAGCGGCAGCAGGGCCAGCGCCACCAGGGGCGCCGCGATCAACAGGGCGATACCGCCGAATACCACGCCGAGCACGGCGCCGACCACGCTGAAAAGAAAGCCGATCAGGCCGAAGGTGAGCTTGAACACCAGGCCGATCGTCGCGACCGCAAGCCATACACCCAGCACCAACATCAACAGCACGCTCATCGCAAACATGATGTCTTCTCCTGCCGGCGTCGCTGCCGGCGACCGTTGCGTATCGGGCTTTTGAGGCGCCCGATGCCACTTTCAAGGCCTTCTGGAAAGCATGCTGCGCTTTTGTGGCAAGCCGCGCATGTCGCGAAAGTCATGCCCTGCCGCATGCATGAATATGGCCTTCGGGTTACAGGACTTTAACGATACGCGTGCTGAACTGCGCGCCGGTTTCCATGAGTGACTTCGCATGGCCAAACACATGCAACACCTCAAGGCGCTGCGTGAGATTGCGTTTGACTATGGGGTGGGCGAGCACCCGGACCTGGCCTCGATGGCGAGGGAGTTGAGCCGTTCGGTCTATCAGAACAAGCCGGCGCTGGCCGGCGACCTGGCGGACCTGCGCACGCCCAACAAGGGTTTCGAACGGTGGCTGGTGGCCCGGCGCAGCAAGCCGGACATCAGCGTGCTGATCCTGGCGTGGCCCGCCAACCACACCACGCCAATCCACGATCACGATGGGCTGTGGGGGCTGGAGATGGCCCTGCACGGTGCGTTGGAAGTGGAATCGTGGGATCGCGACCCCGACGGAAAGATCCTACGAATGAGCGGCCGCGACTGGCTGGGCCCCGGGGACGTCACCTGGTTCGATGCGGACGATCGCCACGCCCACCGCTGCCGCAACCTCTCCCGGCAGGAAACGGCACTGTCGCTTCACGTCTACGGCGGCGATCTGGCACAGTACTTCACATACCAACAAGCTGGCGAGGCCGGCCAGTGGATCGCGAGCCCGCAGCGCAGCGCCCTCACCGGCCAGCTGTACGCTTGAAGCCACGCACGTAGAAACGCTTTTTTGAGGGAGTGGCATGTATCGACGGGTCGCCATCATCGGCGGCGGCGCTGCAGCGGCAGCGCTGCTGAGCGAGCTGCTGGAACGCCAGCTGCCGCAGCCGTTGCATCTGGACTGGTACACCGGCGGCGGTAACTCGCCGCGCGGCGTCGCGTATGGCACGCGGTCCGACAAGCATTTGTTGAACGTCCGCGCGGCGTCGATGAGCATGTTCGCTGCCAGGCCGCACGGTTTTCTCGAATTCGCCCAGCGCGGCGACAACAGCATCGCGGGTACCGACTTCCTGCCGCGCCGCCTCTATGGCGACTACCTCGAGACCCAGGTGGAGCGCGCGTTGGAGCGTGCCCGCGCAGCCGGACACGATGTGCGCGTGCTGCCCTTCGAGGTCGATGCGATCGTGCCGGAGCATGACGGCGTCAACGTCATCCATGGCGAAGACAGCGCGCGCGTCGACGCCGCCGTACTGGCCATCGGCTCGCTGCCGCCGCAGCCCCTGAGTGGCGTCAGCGATGCCGCGCTGGACAGCGGCCTGTACGTCACCGAGCCATGGAGCTTCCTGGCCCAGGCCAAGCCCGATGCGCGCCCGCGCAAGGTCGTGCTGATCGGCCTTGGCCTCACCGCGGTGGACGTGTTGCTGGAGCTCTCCGCGCTGTGGCCCAACGCCACCTTCGAAGCCATCTCGCGTCACGGCCTGTTGCCGGAGCCGCATCTGCAGCACGCCTCCGCACCCGCGGACGACAGCAGCGAGCTGATCGAAGCCATGCGCGACGAGCCGTATATCCGCACCTGGATCCGCCTGCTGCGCGAAGCGGTCGCACAGAGCGCCGACTGGCGCACGGTGGTCGACAGCCTGCGTCCGCACACGCCGTCGCTGTGGGCCCTGCTGCCGGAAGCGGAGCGTTCGCGCTTCCTGCGTCATGCGCGCTGGGCCTGGGAACGCGTGCGCCATCGCATGCCGCCGCAGGTCATGGCGGCCATGAAGGCGCTTGAGGAGGCCGATCGGCTGCATCGCCGTCGCGGCCGCCTGCAGGCCGTGGACGTGGCCGGCGACAAGCTGCACCTGGACATCCGTCGACCGCACGGCAAGGGCATCGAGACAATGGATGCCGATCTGGTGATCCAGACCGTGGGCCTCAATACGGACGTGCGCCGCACCCATCATCCGCTGATCCGCCAGCTGTCGACCAACGGCCATGCGACGGCCGACTCGCTGGGACTGGGCATCACGGCCAGCGCCGAAGGTCGCGTCAAACACGACGAGCAGACCTGGCCGCACTTCTACGTCATCGGCACCCTGCTTCGCGGCACGTTGTGGGAATCCACCGCCATGCCGGAGATACGTCAGCAGGCACGCAATCTCGCCGACCGCCTGTTGAAAAGCGAATAAAGAAAGGGAGCGCCAGGCGCTCCCTTTTTTATTGCGCTCGAGCGATCACCAACCGCTGAGCACGACCTTGCCGATGGTGCTGGCACTTTCGAGCTGTTGATGCGCACGCCGCAGATTGGCGGCATTGATCGTGCCCAGGTTCTCGCGCAGCGTCGTGCGCAACACACCCGCATCGACCAGGTCGGCCGCTTCGTTGAGCAGCTGGTGCTGCGCCTGCATGTCGTCGGTGTGGAACAGCGAGCGCGTGTACATCAATTCCCAGTGCAACGAGAGGCTCTTGGGCTTGAGCAGGGTGATGTCGAGCGGCTTGGCCGGATCGTCGATCAAGGCCAGTTTGCCCTGCGGCTTGAGCAGCTCCACCAGCTTGGCAAAGTGCTGCTCGGTGTGGGTGAGGCTGAGCACGTCGTCCACGCCCTGCGGCGCCACTGCCTTCACCGCGGCGAGCAGATCGCCGTGATGATCGACCACGTGATGCGCACCCAGCTCCTTCACCCAGCTCTGCGTGTCTTCACGCGAAGCGGTGGCGATCACCGTGGCGTTGGTGAGCCGGCGCGCCAGCTGGATCGCCATGGAACCCACGCCGCCCGCGCCGCCCATCACTAGAATGACGCGATGACGCCCGCCGTTGCCGCGCGGCACGTTGAGCCGGTCGAACAGCAACTCCCACGCCGTGATGGTGGTGAGCGGCATCGCCGCGGCCTGGGCGAAATCGAGCGTGGAGGGCTTTCGCCCGACGATGCGTTCGTCGACGAGTTGCATCTGCGCATTGCTGCCGGAGCGATCGATGGCGCCCGCGTAGTACACGGCATCGCCCGGCTTGAACAAGCTGACGTCCGCTCCCACCGCGACCACCGTGCCCGAGGCGTCCCAGCCCAGCACCTTGTCGGCACCTGCCGGATCTGTGCGCTTACGCACCTTGGTGTCCACCGGATTGACCGAGATGGCCTCCACCTTCACCAGCAAGTCACGCCCCTGCGGGACGGGCTCGGGCAGCTCGACGTCGAGCAGGCTCTGCGGATCGGTGATGGGCAAAATCTGCCGGTATGCAACGGCTTTCATGCAGCTCTCCTGGCGAATGCAAAGTATCAGGGAATGATCTTGCGCCGACGAAAGTCGTCAAACAGTCGCGTGAACATGGCTTTTGTCTCGACGTGCTCGTGGAAACCGAAACGACGGGCCTTGGAGCCGTCGCCGAACATGTCGTAATCCCAGGAAAACACGAAGTCGGCAAAACGCCAGGACGATACCTCGGCATACGCATGCGGCGCGAGTCCATGGCGCTCGCCCATGGCGCGCCATAGCGGCTCCTTGTCCGCCATCACCGTGTCCAGTGACAACGGCAGCGGCGGTGCCACGTCCAGCGCGAAGTAATCGGCGATGAAGGGCCACATCTCGTTCCAGCGGAACAGGTCGCCGTTGGTGATGTTGAACGCCTGGTTGGCGCAATTCGGTTCGGTGGCTGCCCACACGGTGGCGCGCGCGAGCAATCCCGCGTCGGTCATCTCGACCAGATGATCGTAAGCGCCCGGCTTGCCGGGGAAGCGCAGCGGCAGGCCAAGCTCCTTGCTGATCGATGCATACACGGCAATGGCGAGCGCAAGATTCATCGGATTGCCCAGGGCAAACCCACCCACCACCGCGGGACGAATCGCCGACCAGCTCCACGCCTTGCCCTGCTGGCGCTGTTCCAGAAAACGCTGCTGGTCGTGCATGAATTCCGGCGGCATGAAGGCCGCATCGGTTTCGCGCGCGGGCGTCTTGAACGGTCCCAGGTGTCCGCCGTAGACCTTGTAGCCCTGCATCAGGCTGATGTGCCGCAGCTGCCTGGCGACCGGCTCGAGCGTGTCGACCACGTTCACCAGCATGGCGAGATTCGGCGGCACCAGTTCGGCCCAGCTGGGGCGGTCCTGGTAGGCCGCGTAGAACACATGCGTCACGTCGCCGAGCACGCCGAGCTTGTTGCGTGTGTCTTCGATATCGAGCAGATCGACCGCGACATGGCGCACGCGGCCGGCATCGGTGCCGCCGCGGCGCGACAGGCCGATCACCTGCCAGTTCTCGAGCGCCGACAGATGATCGATCAGGTTGCGGCCAATCACACCCTGAGCGCCCACCACCAGGGCGACGTTCGCTTGCTTGGTCATGTCGTTCCTTCCAATGATCGAATCAGGCACCGACGGCGCAGGCCGCCACACTGGCCGTACGACGACGTTCGAGCGCGGCGCTGGCCAGCGTCACCAGCAAACCGAGCAAGGCCACCACCGCGCCCGCCACGCTTACCGACGGCAGCCCCAGGCCCATGCCGATCATCGAGCCGCCGATGAACGCGCCGATGGCGTTGCCGAGATTGAAGGCGGCGATATTGAGCGTGGATGCCAGGTGCGGACCCTCGCTGGCCTGCTGCACCACGCGCATCTGCAGCGGCGGCACGGTGGCGAACGCCGCCACGCCCCATACGAAAACGGTGACGACCGAGGCGACGGTGTTGTGCATGGTCCACGCGAACACCAGCATGATCAGCGACAGCAGCACCAGCACGCCGACCAGCGATGGCATCAAGCGCCAGTCGGCCAGACGGCCGCCCAGCATGTTGCCGACGGTGGTGCCCACGCCGAACAGGATCAGCACCCAGCCGGTCGCGCCGACGCTCACGTGCGACACCTGCTGCAGGATCGGCGCGATATAGGTGAACACGGTGAACACGCCGCCAAAGCCGAGCACCGTCATCAGCAGCGCCAGCAACACCTGCGGCTGGCGCAGCACGCCCAGTTCGCGCTTCATCTGCGGCGACGGCAGGTCCGGCAGCGACGACACCAGGCGCCATACGGCGATGGCCGCCACCACGCCCAGCCCGGTGACGGCCATGAAGGTGGAGCGCCAACCGGCCCACTGGCCCAGGAAGGTGCCGAACGGCACGCCCAGCACGTTGGCCAGCGTGAGGCCGGTGAACATCAGCGCGATGGCGCGGGCGGCCTGCCCGCGCGGCACCAGATGCGAAGCCACCACGGCGCCGATGCCGAAGAACGAACCATGGCAGAACGCCGCCACCACACGCGCCACCATCAGCACGCCGTAGTTGGGCGCCACCGCGCACAACGCATTGCCGAGGATGAACAGGCCCAGCAACAACAGCAGCGCATTGCGGCGCTCCATGCGGGCCGTCAGCGCCGCCAGCAGCGGCGCCCCGGCCGCCACCCCCAGTGCGTAGCCCGAGACCAGCAGGCCGGCGGAGGGAATGCTCACGTGCAGATCCGAGGCCACCTCGGGCAGCAGGCCCATGATCACGAACTCGGTGGTGCCGATGGCAAACGCCGCCACCGACAAGGCGAGCAAGGCCAGACGGGAGGTCCCAGCGGCTGTATCGCTGCGCCCGGTGGGAAGAGGAGCATTCATGGGGAAAGGTCCCTGAAGGAAACGGGCGCCACTTTGCGCCTTGTGAACCTTTGCGGGAATTGAGCAAACTAGAGAGGCATCTTTTCCTGAAAGTTAAAGATGCACGCGGCGAGGCCCTCGCCGCCTCCACCGGGGCATCCGCACGATGGTCGATTTCGAAGACATGCGCCTGTTCGTTCGTGCCGTGACCGAAGGCAGTCTGTCGGCTGCCGGGCGCGAACTGAGCCTGTCCCCCGCCGCCGCCAGCAAGCGCCTGACCCGGCTGGAGACGGCGCTGGGCGTGCGGCTGCTGCAGCGCAGTTCGCGGCGGCTGGTGCTCACCGAGGAAGGCACGATCTATTTCGAGCGCTGCCAGGCGATCATTGCCGACGTGGACGACGCCAACTCGGCCGTCGGCCTGCGCCAGCTGGAAGTGCGTGGACAGCTGCATCTGTCCGCCTCGGTGGACATGGGGCGCCAGTACGTCGGCCCGATCGCCGCGGACTTCGCCGAGCGACACCCGCAACTCCACCTGCGCATCACCAATTCCGACGCCATGCTGGACCTGTTCGAATACGGCGTGGACGTGGCGGTGCGCGGCGGCAGCATGGTCGATTCGCGCCTGGTATCGCGCCTGCTGGCGAACAACTTCCGCGTGCTGTGCGCGTCGCCGGAATACCTGGAACGGCACGGCCATCCGCGCACCGCGGACGAGCTGCAGCACCATCGCTGCCTGATGTTGCATCGTCCCGGCCACGGCGTGCTGCCGTGGATCGTGCAGTCGCCCGATGGCCCCCGTCCATTGCGGGTGGAAGCGGCGATGACCTGCGACAACGGCGACCTGATGCGTACGCTGGCCCTCGCCGGCCATGGCATTGCGTTCAAGGCCGCCTGGGATATCGCCGAGGACGTGCGCGCCGGCTTGCTGGTGCCGCTGAAGAACGAAGTGTTCCTGCCCGACGCCCACATCTATGCGATCTACCCCAGCCGCGCCTACCTGCCGGCGCGCATCCGCCTGTTCGTGGATCATCTGCAGCAGGAACTGAAAGCGCGCGAACACGATGTGCTCGATACTGTGCGCGACGCCATGCGTTGACGATAGGAGGAACGCCATGTCGGACCGGCTTCGCCACTCCACCTTTGGCCGCACCGCATGCTGACCACCATCGTCGGCACGCTGGTGCTGATCCTGCACATCGCGGGCGTGCTGGCCGCAATGCACGCGGTGATGAATACGCGCACGCCGCAAGGCGCGTTCGCCTGGGCGCTGGGCCTGGTACTGCTGCCTTACATCACGCTCATTCCCTATCTCTATCTGGGGCGCAGCCGTTTTCACGGGTATGTGGACCTGCATCGCGCCCGCCGCGACCAGATGCACGCGCTGGCCAGTGAGCAACTGGACAACGGCTCCGCCTCGCAGGAACTCAACGAACGCTACGGCGAGATCGCGCAGATGCTTGGCGCGCGCTTCCACAAGGGCCAGCGGCTGCAGTTGCTGGTGAATGGCGACGACACCTTCGAGGCCATTTTCGCTGCCATCGCCACGGCGCAGCGCTGCGTGCTGGTGCAGTTCTTCATCTTCCAAGACGACATGCTGGGCAAGCGCATGCTGCAGGCGCTGATCGACCGTGTGCGCGCGGGCGTGGAAGTGTGCGTGCTCTACGACGGCATCGGCAGCCACGCGTTGCCGCACGAATACGTGGAGACGCTGCTCGAAGCCGGCGTGGGCGTGCATTCGTTCGCCACGCAGCGGCGCAGCAATCGTTTCCAGCTCAATTTCCGCAACCACCGCAAGATCGTGGTGGTCGACGGCACGCGCGGTTTCGTCGGCGGACTCAACGTGGGCGACGAGTATCTCGGCTTGTCGCCGCCACTATCGCCATGGCGCGACACCCACCTGGAAATCGAAGGCCCCGCGGTCGCCGACCTGCAACGCAGTTTCGCCGAAGATTGGCATTGGGTGACCGGAGCCCTGCCGCCGCTGCTCAAGCCCGGCCCTGGCCACGGCACGGCGCATACCCTGATCGCCGCCACCGGTCCGGCCGACCGGCAGGAAACCTGCTCGCTGTTCTTCGTTTCGCTGATCCATGCCGCGCGACGCCGGCTATGGATCACCACGCCGTATTTCGTGCCGGACCAGGCGGTGATGGCGGCACTCAGGCTTGCCGTGTTCCGCGGCGTGGACGTGCGCGTGCTCATCCCGTCGATTCCCGACCACCGCACGGTGTTTCTCGCCACCAGCTTGTACGCGCACGACGCCGTGCTGGCCGGCATTCGCGTGTTCCGCTATCGGCCCGGCTTCGTGCACGAAAAGGTGCTGCTGGTGGACGATGACACCGCCGTGGTGGGCAGCATGAATCTCGACAATCGCTCGTTCCGCCTCAACTTCGAGATCGCCGCACTGAACGTGGATGCGGACTTTGCCAATCAAGTCGAAACCATGCTGTGCGACGACTTCGAACACGCCTACGAAGTCACGGTGGCGGAGTACGAGGAAGCGTCCTATGTGCGGCGGCTGGCCATGCACGTCGCACGGTTGTTCGATCCGGTGCTCTAGCCGTTCGCCTTGTTGCCGTAGACGAGATAAAGGCCACCCGTGAGCACCACCGCCGCGAGCGACATCATGGCCGCCACCACGAACATCGGCCCGTAGCGTCCGCCCGAGGCGATCCATCCGCCCAGAGGACCGGTGACGCCGAGCGCCACATCGATGAACACCGAGTACGCGGCCAACGCGGCGCCCCGATTGCTGCCGCTGACGCGCTCCACCGCCACCACGCCCAGTGCCGGGAAGATCAGCGAAAAGCCGATGCCGCTCAGGGCCGCACCCAGCATCGCCACGCCAGGATGGTTCGCCATCGCCAGCACGATCAGGCCCGCGCATTCCACCAACAGCGAGACCATCGCGGTGCGATAACCGCCGAAGTAGGCGATGGTCCAGCCCAGCACCAACCGCACGCCCACGAAGCACACGCCGAACACGCTGAGCGTGGGCGCGGCGCCGGCCCAGCCCTGGCTCGCGTAGTACAACGTGATGAAGGTGGCGATGACGCCGAAGCCCACCGAGCCGAGCGCCAACCCCATGCCGTACGGCGCCACGCGCCCGAACACATGATGCATCGGCATGCGTTCGCCGCCTTCGACACGGACGGCGGGACGACGCCAGGCCAGCAGCAGCGCCAGCAGCATCAATGCCACCGCTGCCACGCCGATGCTGGCGAAGCCCGCCGCATGGGTCAGCACCACGCCGAGCGGCGCGCCCACCGCCAGCGCGCCATAGGTGGCGATGCCGTTCCACGAGATCACCTTGGCGGTGTGCTCCGCCCCCACGCGACCGATGCCCCACATGATGCAGCCGGTGGCCACGCAGCTTTCGCCCATGCCGAGCGCCAGCCGCGCCACCAGCATCACGCCCACCGAGGCGATGCGCGATTCGCGCAGCAAGGCGGCAGCGATCATCAGCAGGCCGCTCACCGCGCAGGCCAGCAGGCCGATCAGCGCTGTGCGCTTGGGACCCGCCGTGTCGGAGGTACGCCCGGCAAAGCCGCGGCTCAACAAAGTGGCCACGTATTGCGTGCTGATCACCAGGCCGGCGAGCACCGCGCCGAAGCCCAGGTCGTCGTGCACGAACGGCGGCAGCACCGCCAGCTGCATGCCGATCACCAGATAGGCCAGGAAGGTGAAGAGCACGATCTGGACGATGCGCAGGGTCAACGGCGTGCCGCTGTCGCCCGGTTCAACGTGAGTAGTCATGGATCCAACATCGGGGGAGGAATCGATTCGCAGAAGTCGTCGGCGCAAAAGGGGGAACGCCGGCGACGCGCGTTACAGGGAGGAACGTCGCCGCGAGACCAGCAGCCAGCCAATGAAGACGCCCACGGCGACGCCGACGAATTCGAAGAACACGCGCGCGCCCAAGTTGTCCGGGTCATGCACCTCGGCCAGCCGCACCTTCAACAGCTGCAGCGACTGCACGCGGCCGTAGTTGAAATAGACCAGGTTCCACATATCGCTGCCGCCGGCCAGGATCACGCCACCAAGGCAGGCCCAGCCGACCTCTACACCCAGGCCCCAGCCTTGGCTGCGGCCGAACAGATGCAGCAGCACGAACGCGACCAGGCCGATGACCAGGGCGATGGCGCCGGCCTCCAGCGCACCCACGATGCCGTACCCCATCCACGACTGGTCGAAAAACATGCGCTGTTCCGCTGATTGGCTGGAGCTCATTATGCCTGCGACGGCGCCGCGACTGGGCTTCGGGCGGGTCTGCTGCAGGAAATTTCCTACTCTGAACGCTGTCTATGCCTGACAAATCACTCGTCGAACGCGTCACACCACAACTCCCTCCGGCCGACTAGACTTTCCGGCGCAACCTTTTACGAAACCTGACGCGACCATGCGCCCATGTCCATGAGCCCAGCCCCATGAAGCCAGCTATCCGTAGCCGCGCCGCCCTCATCCTGGTCGACGTCCAGCCGGACTTCATGCCCGGTGGCGCGCTCGCCTGCCACGAAGGGGACGCCATCGTCCCCGGCATCGACCAACTGCTGAAGCGGAACGTGTTCGATCACGTGGTGGCCACCCAGGACTGGCACCCGGCCGGCCATATCTCGTTCGCCACCTCGCACCCCGGGCGCGAGCCGTTCGACCGCATTCCGCTCTACGGTCATGCGCAAACGCTATGGCCGCCGCACTGCGTGCAGGAGACGCCGGGGGCGGCGCTGCACCCGTCGATCGACTGGTCGCAGGTGGATACGGTGATCCGCAAGGGCGACGACCCCTGCGTGGATTCGTACAGCGGCTTTCGCGAGAACCACGGCCCGCGCGGCAAGCGCCCGACCACCGCACTGGATGGCTGGTTGCGCGAGCAAGGCGTGGACGAGGTGTATGTCTGCGGGCTGGCGCGAGACGTCTGCGTGCTGTGGACTGCGCAGGACGCGGTGGAGCTGGGCTATCGCACACACGTGCTGTGGGATCTCACGCGCCCGGTGTCACCGGAAACGGATATCCCCACGCTGCTTCGCTTCGAGAACCTCGGCGTGAGCGTGATCGATTCGTCCGCCCTGGCCTAAGAGCCTGTTCAAGGTCTCTGTCGTTTCAGCCTTCGTTTTCGGAGGCGACACTAACCAACGGGTCGCCATCCTCATCGAAGCTCACACTGATGTTGATGGGACGGCAGCAGACCTGGCAGTCCTCGATGTAGTGCTGGCTGTCGGCGGAGCCATCGACGAGTATTTCGATGGCCTCGCCGCAGTAGGGGCAGTGGATGAAGACTTGATCGAGCATGACGCCCTCCTCTGCTCGCCTGTTCAGACCATCGCTCAGCGCTTGGCCAGCGACAGCGACGATCCCCACTTGTTCACTTCCACCAGCGCGGTTTCACCGGCGGCCAGGTTGGTCTCGACGTGTGCATCGTCATCGGCCTGGTGGCACGCGCCGGAGTTTCGCAGCGCTACCGTGTGCGCCCCGCTGGGCAGATAGAACGTGGCCTGCTCGCCGGTTTCCAGCTGTGCGGCGAACTTGTCGTCGACCAGCACCTGGCTGGAGCAACCGGCGCCGAAGTAACCGTTGCTGCGCACGATCTGCAGCGTGGCCGTGCCATCGCCCGGCGCCTGGTAGAGGAACTGGCGATTGGACACCACGTCCTTGATCACCTTGTCGTGGTCGTTGGTCACGCCGCAGCCGGCCAGCGCCACCAGACCCAAGGCCACGCATACTGCACCTGCCGCGCTCTGCATGATCTTCATCGCCGCACTCCATCTTTGGACAATCAGCATCGCCAATGGCCGATCAATCGGTTGTGAAACGCTCGCCTAGGCCGCCGGCGGTTCCCATGCCGACGGTGCCAGGATGCGGAACCAGCCTTCGCGCGCGGTGCGCCGGGCGAGCTGCAGCAGCGCCTTGTCCTTGCTGAGCAGGCATTGAGCCCCCGCCGCAAGCGCCAGCTCGAGGAATTTCTGGTCGTCCGGGTCCGTGCAGCGCGGCAGCTTCACCTCCGGATGTGGCGTCATGGCCGCTTCCGGCAACCGCGCCACGGCGCCATCGAACGCCGCCATGGCCTGCCCGCGCGCCGCCTCGGCGAGGCCGAACTGGGGGTATTTCAGCACCGCCAGCCATTCGGCGCGGCAGGGCTCGTCCACCACCGCCTGCACCAGGCCTCGCTGCAACGCATCCCGGAGGCGCTCGCAGGCAGGGTCGCGGAACACGAAAAGATCGAGTGCGACGTTGGTGTCGAGGACGAGCCGGGGTACGGAAATGGACATGGCGCGCATGGTGGCACAGCCACCCGGTTAAAATGGCGGCCCTACTCCGTGGAACATCGACATGACCGAACGCCTCTTCGACCACTACTCGGTCCACACCACGGCGGTTGCCGAGGGTTCGCGCTTCACCGCCTGCATCGTGGTCACGCCCCGCGGACGCAGCGGTTTCCCGGTGTATTTCGCGATCTGCGAGAACCGCAGTTTCCGCGAGCAGGCGCAGGCTGAAGAAGCGGCCGACAAGGCGCTCGCCGCGATCGAATCGCTGGAAGAGGACGGCACCCCGGTGTTCCCGGAAGGCTATACCGGCTTCGACGACGAACCGCCTGCGGCATGACCGCACTGAAGTACCTCGGCGGTTATCCGCCGGCCCTGCTGGACAAGGTTCGTCTGCTGATCGAACGCGACGAGCTCGGTGCGTATCTGGAAAAGCGCCATCCCGGCCGCCACGAGGTGCAGAGCGACAAGGCGCTGTATGCCTATACCAATGCCTTGCGCCAGCAACACCTGCGCAATGCGCCGGGCATCGACCGCGTGTGGTACGACAGCAAACTGGACGTGATCGGCAAGGCGCTGGGCCTGCACACGGCCATTTCGCATGTGCACGGCAGCCGCCTGAAGGCGCGCAAGGAAATCCGCATCGCCGCTCTGTTTCGCGATACGCCGCCGGAATTCCTGAAGATGATCGTGGTGCACGAACTGGCGCACCTGAAGGAGGCCGAGCACAACAAGGCGTTCTACCAGTTGTGCGAATACATGCAGCCAGACTATCACCAGCAGGAACTCGATCTGCGCCTGTACCTGACCTGGCGCGACCTGCAGGCCACACGCTCCGCGTGATCCCCGCGTGCCGCGATAGAATCGCCACGCCCCTCACCCGCTCGGAATCGCTCCATGCGCGCTCGGTTCCAACAGTGGCTCAACCGCCCTCGCACCATCCAGATCGGTGGCCGCCCGTTCGTCAGCGAGGGCCTGACGCAACGCATCTGGGACGACATCTACCACTTCGCGCTGACCATCCGCTGGCCGACCTTTTTCGGGCTCGCGGCGGCCGGTTTCCTGGCGCTCAACACCGTGTTCGCCGCGCTTTACCAGCTGGGCGACCACGCCATCGCCAACCAGTTTCCGCGCAATTTCGCCGGCGCTTTCTTCTTCAGCGTGGAAACCCTGGCCACCGTGGGCTATGGCGACATGCACCCACAGACGCTGTACGCGCACATCGTGGCGACGGCCGAGATCTTCGCCGGCATGTTGAGCATCGCCCTGGTCACCGGCCTGGTGTTTTCGCGCTTTTCGCGTCCGCGCGCCAAGATGCTGTTTGCCGATCATCCGGTGATTCACCTGGTGCATGGCAAGCACACGCTGATGATACGCGCGGCCAACGCACGGCAGAACGTGATTGCCGAAGCCTCGGCCAAACTGCACCTGCTGCTGCGCGAAACCTCACCCGAAGGTTTTCGCCTGCGGCGTATCCACGACCTCAAGCTGATGCGCGACCGGCATCCGGTGTTCACGCTGAGCTGGAGCCTGATGCACATCATCGACGAGAGCAGTCCGCTGCACGGGCTGAGCCGCGAGGAACTGGCCAGTACCGAAGCCACGCTGATGCTCTGCATCGAAGGCATCGACGAAACCACTTCGCAATCCATGCTGGCGCGGCGCCAATGGAGTCATCGCGAGTGGCGCTGGAACCACCGCTACATCGATCTGGTGCACGACGACGAACAGGGCGTCAGCCACATCGACTACGGCGTGTTCCATCATGTGCTGCCGGTGCAGGAAAACGAGGACAGCGAGCGCTTCTGACACTGCTCAAAGCGTAAGCAGCACCTTGCCGATGGCCGCGCGGCTTTCCAGGAAGGCATGCGCAGCCGCACCCTCGCGCAGCGGGAAGCGCGCAGCGATCTGCGGCTTCAGCGTGCCCTGCCTGATCTGCTGGAACAGCGCCGCCGCCCGTTCGCGGCGCGCTTCCGGGCCGGTGAGCACATTCCACAGGTCGCCACCGGTCAAGGTGAGCGAGCGATCCATCAGCAGGCGCGGATCGACCGGGTCCGGATCGCCCGCCGCCATGCCGTAGAACACCACGGTGCCGCCGATGCGGGCAGCGGCAAGGCTGTCCGCCAGGGTCCGGCCGACCGAATCGTAGACCACGTTCGCGCCATGCCCGCCGGTGAGCGCGCGGGTGGCTTCCACCCAGTCCTGGTAACCCACGGCCACATCGGCGCCCGCGGCGATCACGGCGTCGCGCTTGCTTTCGCTGGACGCGATGCCCAGCACCACCGCGCCCAGCGCCTTGAGCATCTGCACGAGCAGCAGGCCCACGCCACCGGCCGCCGCGTGCACCACCGCCACGTCGCCGGCACGCACGACGAAGCTGTCCGAGACGAGGTATTGCGCGGTCAGGCCTTGCAGCAGGACGGCGGCAGCCGTGTCGGCATCGATATCGTCCGGCAGCGGGATCAGGCGATCGCGATCCACGGCCACCAGTTCGGCATTGGCATGAGCCATGTCGGCGAAGCCCACGCGCCTGCCCGCCGGGAACTGGCTGTCGCCGGCCACCGGCAGTTCGACCACGCCGGCACCTTCGTAGCCCAACACCCAGGGCGCCGTGCCGCTGAGGTGGTAGTTGCCGTTGCGCCGGTACACGTCGGCAAAGTTCAGGCCGACGCTCTGCATCCGCACCAGCACTTGGCCCGGGCCCGGCTGCGGGTCGGGACGCTCGGTCCAGCGCAGCACGTCGGCAGGGCCAAAGCGGTCGAAAGTGAGTGCGTGCATGAGGCGGGTCCGGGTCGAGGCGTCGAGAGAATGACAGGTTTGGCTGCCCCGGCTCGGGCGGTACAGCAAAAAAATGTGACGAACGGTCCCTTTTCCTTACGAGAAGCTGTATTTTTAGTCAACGCAACGCGAAATCACGCGTTAATCACCGTCACTGGCCATTAGGTCGGGCCATTGTTTGGGGGAGACAGCGCCATGCGGCGAACGTTTGTCGTGGGTTGTCCACGTTCCGGGACCACCATCGTCCAGGCTTTGCTGGCGCGACATCCTGCGGTCTACACGCTGCCGGAAACCGCCTTTTTCGAACAGTTGCACGGCGATCTGGCCTGGCGCTGGGGCGATGCCCGGGTGCAGCCTCGTCGCCGCCGCTGGCGCCAATCGTTGGGCCTGACCCGCCGCCACATCCGTGACGTCTTCGCCGCGCTGCACATGCAGTTGGCCGGTGCCCGCCCACCGATGCCCTCCGCTTACCATTGGCGCACCCTGTCCGGGCGGTTCCTGGCCCTGCTCGATCGTTCTGCCGCGGCCGCCGGGCGTTCGATGTGGCTGGAAAAGACGCCCAACCACCTGCTCTATATCCCCGAGATCGAGGCACTGGCGCCTGACGCGCGCTTTGTGCACGTGGTGCGCCGAGGCATGGATGTGCTGGCCTCGCTGGCCGACGTCTACCTGCGTTTCGAGAACGACGAGGCCTTCGGCGGCGGCACCGTGCACTGGGCGCGCCGCTGGAACCGCGCCATGAACATCCACAGCCAGCACATCGGCCGGGCCAATCACCACTTCGTGTTCCTCGAGGACTTGGTGAGCCAGCCGGATATCGAATGGGCGCGCCTGTGCGCCTTCCTCGATCTGCCGCCGGACGCACCGCTGGACAACGCCTGCCAGCAGTCGATCGCCAACCTGTCCGACGAACCGTGGAAGGTGTCGGCCATCCAGGGACAGATCCGCGAGGCCGATCGCAAGGTGGACGGCCTGTTCGGCCCGCAAATGCAGCGCTGGCTGCGCGGCCGCCTCGCTTCGTACGAGGACCTGCGCGCGCAATGCCAGGCGGTACGCGCCCGCCCTTCCCCACGCGTCCGCAGGATCTACGACAACACCCAGGCGGCCAGCGTCGGTTAGCGCACCGCCAAGCTGGGCGTGTCAGCCCATCGGCACTGCCACTTCACTGGCCCGGTTGAAATCGCCGATGGCCTCGACCAGCTCGGTCACGGCGACGCGCTCGACCTCGGTCAGGTCGGGGTTCCAGCTGTCCAGAATCACCACCACGCGCGTGCGGTCGCTGCGATTCCACGCCTCGTGTTCGAAGGTGTCGTCGAACGAGACGCAGCGGCCTTCCTGCCATTCGTGCAGCTCGCCGCCCACGTTGATGGCACAGTCGGGCGGCACGATCAGCGGCAAGTGCGTGACCAGTCGCGTGTTGGTCACGCCACGGTGGGGCAGGATGTGGGTACCGGGACGCAACACGGAGAACAGCGTCTCCGGCGCATGATCGCGGATGCGCACCAGCGGGACGTGCTCCAGCACCGCGGACGTACGCGGGCAACGACGATGGTGCTCGTCGAAGCGGTCGCCGTGACGGTAGAAAAAGTACGCGTCCCAGCCGGCCTGTTGCGTTCCCGAGGAACGCAGATGACCTTTGAGTTCTTCCGCGCTTTGCTCCCCGAGAAACGGCAGCAACGGCTGGTTTTCCGCCAGCACGGAGAGCAGTTCCTCGCGAATGACCTCCGTGGCCTCCTCCAGTTCGGCCTGCCAGGGAAAGCGCTCTCTGCCGTAGTACGGTTGGCTGGGCACGCCGGGGAAATAGAGGAACTTCGGTCGTTGCCGGGGATCGGGCATCTGGGCCTGACGCTCGCCCAGATAGACGGCCAAACAATCTTCCACGCGCGCGAGCTCGCTGCGTCCATGACGCTCACGCAGCGGCTCGAGCACCGCGTCGAAAGTGCGGCGTCGGCCCGCGTCGATGAACCGCATCGCGTGCTGCACCGACTGGCGAAGGCCGGGAGCGGTGGTCGCGTCGCTCATCCAGCGACCTTCGGCCTGCGCGGCATTGACGGCGCCGAAATAGGCCAGCAGGGCGCGATGCATGTCGCCCAGCTGCTCCAGCGTGATGCCAAGGCGCAGCCGCGCCACGAACATGTTCGGCGCGATGTCCACACAGCGCCGCAGGCTGCTGGCGGCGCCGGCCAGGTCGCCTGCCACGGTCTGCACCACGCCAAGCTGATGCAGCAGGTCCGGATGATCCGGATGCGCCTTCACGGCCGCGCTCAGCATGACCAGCGCGCGGCTTGCATCTCCCCGCACCAGATGGCGGCTGGCCACGAACTGCAGGGCCTCGGCGTCGTCCGGCTGCTGCTCCAGCAAGCGCACGAAGCACTGCTCGGCCTGCGCGGCATCTCCCTGTCGCAATCCGTTGAGCGCCATCTCGCGCAGCGCCGACACCGTCAATCCCACCCCACTATTCATCGTTGCTCCCGCCGCTTGCGACATCGTGTATTCGATCCGGCACCGCGGTCCCCACCACGGCGCATATGGGCATAATAGACGCGTTTCGACGGGCCGCGCGCGCTTTTCCGTGACCGGGAAGCCGCGTCGCGGTAGTCCTTCCCCGGATTGGGCCACTGATGAATTCGCGACTGCAAGGGCTGGGACCTACGGCCACCCAACAAGTGATGATCGCCGCGCAGGCGCTGGATGCCGGGCGTGCCGACGAGGCCGACCGCCAGCTCGAACGCGTGCTCACGGCGTACCCCAATCATCCCGAAGTCCTGCGCATGAAAGCCGGCATCCTCAGCCTGCGCGGACAGCACCACGACGCCGTGCGCCTGATGCAGCACGCGCTTGTGCAGCGTCCGCAGGACGCGCTGTACCACAACACGCTCGGTTCGCTGCTGGGCACGGCGGGCGACTACGAAGGCGCGATCCGCGCGCTGCGCCGCACCTGCGAACTCGATCCGAAGCTGGCGATGGCCTGGTACAACCTCGGCGTCATGCTCACCAAGTCGGTGCGCAACGAAGAGGCCACGGAAGCACTCCAGCGGGCGGTGACGCTGGCACCCGACCATATCGGCGCACGCGCGCTGCTCGCCGACCTGCTGCGTACGCGCGGACAGGTGGAAGCGGCCGCTGCGGAATATCGCCGCCTGCTCTCGGTACGGCCCACCTTCGGACTCGCCTGGTGGGGGCTGGCGGATCTGCGCACGCAGCGCTTCGATGCGAACGACATCGCGCAGATGCAGGCGGCACTGAAGCGATCGGACGCGAACGAGAACGACCGCATCGCGATCGGCTTTGCGCTCGCCAAGGCCTTCGACGACGAGGGCAGCTACGCACAGTCGCTGCAAGCCCTGGCCACCGCCAATGCGACCGCGCAACGCTATCAGGCATGGGACGCCAAACGCTTCTCGGCCGGCGTGAAGAGCGTTGCCGATGCGTTCGTGCCGCCCCCGGTGGGCAGCCCCGCTCCGTTGGGTAGCGAGGTGATCTTCATCGTCAGCCTGCCACGTTCGGGCTCGACCCTGGTGGAGCAGATCCTCGCCTCGCATTCCCAAGTGGAAGGTGCGGGCGAATTGCCGGATCTCCCGCAAGTGCTGGCCGAGGAAACCCACCGGCTCGGTGGCAAGCCGATTCCTCAATGGGCGCGCGAGGCGACACCCGCGGACTGGCAGCGACTGGGCCAGCGCTATCTCGAACGCACGGCGCGCTGGCGCAGTGAGCGCCCCGTGTTCACCGACAAGTTGCCGAACAACTGGATTTATCTCGGCGCGATCCGCGCCATGCTGCCGGGCGCGCGCATCGTCGTGGTGCGGCGCGATCCGCTGGAGACCTGTTTCTCCTGCTATCGCCAGCCACTGGATGCCAGCAGCGGCTACAGCCGCAGTTTCGAGGCACTGGCCAGCTTCTGGCACGACTTCGACCAGAACGTCTCCCGGCTGGCGACACTGCACCCCGGGCATGTGCGCGAACACAGCTATGAGGCGATGGTGGCCGATCCGGAACCGCATATCCGGCAATTGCTGGCGTTCTGCGGATTGCCGTTTGAGGAGGCCTGCGTGAACTTCCACGAAAACCAGCGCACGGTGCGTTCGCCCAGCGCCACGCAAGTGCGCCAGCCGATGCGAAAGGACACCGCGCGCTCGCAACGCTACGGCGCCCTGTTGAATCCGCTGCGTGCCGCACTGGGTTTGCCGGCTTATAGCGAATGACGCCTGGCGCTACGCCCTCCAGGGAGGTGCTGGCTTTGCTCTCGGCGCTGGAGTCGCAGCCCGAGAGCGAATGGCTGGCGCAGGGGCGCTCACTGACACTGCGCTCGGACATGGCGGGCGCGCTCGCCGTATTCGACGCAGCCGCGACGCGTTTTCCTGATTCGGGCGATATCAGGCTCGGATTGGCGGGACTGCTGTGGCAAACCGGCGAGTCCCTCCGTGCAGAACAGCTGCTGCGCGATGGGTTGGCGGCACATCCTGGCAACGTCGGCATGGCCTTTCTGCTCGCTTCGTTTCTGCGTGAACATGGGCGCCTCACGGCCGCCGGCCAGGTTCTGCTTTCGGCATATGCGAACGGCGAGCACGATGTCGCCGACATCATCCGGGCGGTCGAGACGCTCGACGACTATGGACGCCAGAACGAAGCGTTTGCGATTTGCGAAAACGCCATCGATGCGGGCGCCGACGATCCACGTCTGCATGCCTACGCCGGGATGCTGGGCATCCAGCTCGGCCATTTCGAACGGACGCGTGATCACTATGCGCGCGCGCTGGCACAGGAACCTGCTGCCGTCGAGTGGAACATCCCGCTTGGCCTGGCCGGGCTGCAGCGCTACGAGAACGCCAGCCACGCGGATTTTTCGTTCTTTCGCGAGGTGCTTGCCGATCCGGGAATCACCGACTACACGCGGCGATCAACGCTGTTTGCGTTGGGCAAGGCCAGCGACGACGTCGGCGACTACGCCAGCGCCGCGGCGTATCTGCGCCAGGCGAACGCCATGGGGCACGCGCACGCCAGCTGGTCGCGCAAGCTGTGGAAACGCAACATCCAGGCACGGCTGGCCGCGCCGCCGCCGAGCATCCGTCTGCCGGCTTCGATCGACTGGACGCCTGTCTTCGTGGTCGGCGTGCCGCGTTCCGGCACCACCCTCGTGGCGAAACGGCTCGCCGATCATGCCGGCATGCGCAACCGCGGCGAGCTGGGCTGGCTGCAGGTGTGGGAGGAGCGTCTTTCCCATAGGGTGCCCCTGCGTCGCGAGGATCTCGAAGAGGCGGCGCAGGCGTTGGCGCGGCAGCTGCGCCAGGACGACGGCGACGCCGGCTGGATCATCGACAAGCAGCCGCTCAACCTGCTGCGTGTCGATCTGATCATGGCGCTATGGCCGCATGCGCGGATTGTCCATTGCCAGCGAAACGCCCGCGATACGGCTCTCTCCCTGTGGTCGCAGTCGTTCCATGACCCAGCCCATGACTATGCCTATGACTTGGGCGACATCAACGCGGTGATCCGGGGCTGTCGCCAGCTGGCCGTGCATTGGCAGGCGCGTTATCCGCACGCGTTTCGCACCGTCGCCTATGAGCAGTTGGTCGGCGAACCGGAGACGACGGTCAACGCGCTGTGCGATTGGCTGGGCGTGCCATCGCAATCGGCAACTCCACCGATGGACACCGGGAGTGTCATCGCAACCGCCAGCGCATGGCAGGCGCGTCAACCCATCTACACGCATTCGGCAGGCCGCTGGCGTCAGTACGCCCCCTATCTGCCGGAACTGCTCGACATCCCGGAGCATTGAACGCTCCGGATGTCGACAACGCGTCAGGTGCCTGACGCGTCGTATCCCCAGTGGCGGAGCATCGGTTCGAGGATCGGCAGCAGCGGTTCCATCTCGCTGCGGTACTTGTGCCAGCGCCCCACCGCCTTACGGTTCACCGGCTCGATCACCTGCGCATAGCTGGGCGTGCCGATATAAGCCTTGCTGCGCGCATGCCGGTCGAACTGCAGCATCGGCGACGCATCCTCCAGTTCCAGGAATTGCGCGATCCGCGCCGCCTGGCGCGCGGGATCGTCGACAAGGTCTTCGTAGCGCGATACCAGCACCGACGGCTGCAGTACATCCACATCGCTCAACCACGACTGCATGACCTGTACGTAGGCATGCGCCAGGCGCTCGAGCGTGCTGCCAGCGGCAGCAAGCGCGCTGGAGCGAAAGCTCTGCATGTAGCAACTCAGGATCACATCGCAGGGATGACGCACGGCCAGGATGAACTTCGATGCCGGGAACAGGCGAACCATGATCGGCAGCCACAGCATGTTCAACGGATTCTTGTCGACCAGCCGGGTGTTCCAGTCCCGCTTGATGCGCTCGTCGACCATGGTGTTGTAGCGCTTGCGCAGTTCGTCGCAATCGTACTGCCGCAGCACGCTGAGGTCGTCCAGGATGCGTTGATCGTGCTGGCCCAGGATGCCCGAAAGCCGATTGAAGAACGGATTCTCGTCCATCGACTGCAGTGACGGATGCGCGTCCAGCATCTGCTCGAGCAGGGTCGTGCCCGAGCGCGGAAAGCCGACCACGAAGATCGGCGAGTCCTGCATCTCCGGCGCGATGTACTGAGGCCAGTGTGCGAACTGCTCCGCGGTGACGCGGGGCGCCTTGATGGGCATGGCGGGAGCGTCTGGCGCAAAGAATTCGGGTGAGTCGTAGCGACGCTCGACGGTCTCCAGCTCGTGCGCAACGCGCAGGGCATCCATGGTCGCCTGCCTATCACCGAGCTTGTCGAAGGCCGACGCCAGCTGGAAATAATGGTTGTAGTCAGCGTCCGACTCCGGCCCTGCTTGCACTAGCAAATCCCTCGCAACCGCCGGCTCCTTGGCGCGCATGGCGAGCGTGGCCTGGATATGCACGGCCTTGTTGCGCTGGCCGACGGAGCTTCCACTCCCGGCCTGCATGACCGCAGGAAGCATGGCCGCGGCATCGTTCAGCCGGTTGCGACGCTCATAGATGTGCGCAAGCTGCAGGCGAACTTCCGGATGACCTGGCGAGCGGTACAGCATATCCTCGAGCAGCTCGGTCGCATCCGGAATCTCGTTGTTCTGGATCAGTACCTGGGCCAACTCCAACTGCAGCGGGTCGTCGTTCAACGGCACGCTGCGGCGCCAGTACCTAAGCAGGTCGGAAGCGCCCTCGAAATCCTGGGAGCAACAGCACGCGCGCGCCGCATCGACGCGCAAGCGCAACGATTCGGGATGCTTCTGCACCGCATCGAGCAGCAGCTCGCGCGAGGCCAGATAGTCGCGCTTGCGCATCAGGGTCGATCCGAGCTGCGCTATGGCCAGAACGTTGCCGGGATTCAATTCGACCGCGCGGGCATAGGCTTGCTGGGCGGCATCCAGCTCGCCCGCTCCGGCCAACGCCGTCGCATAGTTGTTCCAATACTCGCTGCTGCCGGGCTGCAGACGGGTCAATTGCGCATAGACCGGCAGGGCCTCCTGGGGACGCTGCTGGAAATGCAGGCTGATCGCCAACAGGAACAGCAGGTTTTCGTCCTGCGGGGACTGCTCCAGGGCAGCTCGACTCAATTGTTCGGCGCGGCCGGGATCGCCGGCCTGAAGGGCGGCAGCTATCTGTGTCGTTTGCACTGAGGTCATTAGGGTCACAAAAAAGGGCCGCGTGAATTGTCACGCGGCCCTAAGGTTAACGCTTTAACTCAAACTTAGAACTTGACCGTCACACGAGCCCACCAGTAGCGGCCCATCAGATCGAAGTCGCTCGGGTCGGTATTGGCGTTGAGCGTATTGTTCGCGTACAGCATAGGCGGCTGCTTGTCGAACAGGTTGTTCACGCCGAAGTCCAGACGGGTGTTGATCAGGGCCAGGTTGTAGCCGATCGACACGTCGTTGTAGACCGTCGCGCCATACTTCAGGATCGTGCCCGAATTGCCATCCGGGAAGCTGTCCTGCGGCGAACCGGTCGCGGCACCGTTCTGGAAGCGACCGATGTAGCGCATGCGCCACTGGGCACTCCAACCACCGGCCTGCCAATCCACGAAGCCCTGACCACGCCAGCGCGGGAACAAGCAGACGCCGGAGTTATCCGGACAAGCCGCCGAAGCGCCCGAGCCGTACGGCAGCAGGTGACCGGCGTTCTTGTAGATGTCCGCGTCGGCAACACCCGGCGCCGTGATCTGGTTGTAGTAGTTCAGGTACGTGGCAGTCATGCCGATGTTGAACTGACCAAACGAGAACTGCGGCAACTTGTAGTTCGCCGAGAAGTCGATACCGGCCGTATTGATCGTGCCCAGGTTGGTGATCGGTTCGATCGTGTTCGGCGCGATCTGGCCGGTGGCATCACGCTGGATGTAGCGGCAGTACTGCGTGGCACCCGCCGCGCAGACGTTCAGCAGGCTCTGCAGACCCACCGTGGTGATGGTGTCGTTGAGGTTCACGCGCCAGTAGTCGACCGTGGCCGACAGGCCCGGGACGTACGACGGGCTGTACACGAAGCCGAAGTCATACGACTTGCCATGTTCTGGCTTGATCGGCGCGCCAGCCACGTAGGCACCCTGGGTGATCGTGCCGGCCTGCGTGCGGGAATCCACGAACGAGTTCGTGAACGTACCGTCGGTCGGGACATTGACGCAAGCCAATGCCAGCGGCGAGCCTGCCGGTGCACCGCGGTAGCCGGTACACGGATCGGTGTGGATCAGCGGCGCGTCGGAACCGGACGAATACAGCTCGGTCAGGTTCGGGGCGCGGAACACTTCTTCCATCGTGCCACGCAGCAACAGGTCGTCGATCGGCTTGTACTCGACCGCGAACTTGAAGTTGTTGGTGCTGCCGAAACCGGAGATGCGCGAGAAGCGGTCACCGATGGTCACGTTCAGCGACTGCACGCCCGGCAGACCGGCGAGGACCGGAATGAAGGTTTCCGCGTACAGATCCTTGGTGGTGTAGCCACCCTGCACGGCGCTCAAGCACTGGCTGCCCAGTACGCAGCTACCGGTGGTCGGATCGATCACCAACTGCGGCGACGGGATGGTGTGGGTGTAGTCCTTGCGCCACTCGAAACCACCAGCCAGCTGCACGGCACCGGCCGGCAGGCTGAACAGCTCACCGCTCAGGCCGGCGTGCCAGACCTTCTGGATGCTGTAAAGCGTGGACGGTGCCGTCGATGCGGCCGCCTTGATGGCGGCAATGCTGCCCGCCGAATGGATGTCGAACGGGTTGAACTGGCAGGCCACCGGATCGACGCCAGCCGGGCAGCTCGCCGTGCCATCGGGATTCAGCGTCGACGGACCGGTGTACAGCTTGCTCTGGTCCGGCAGACCGGTGGTCGCCAGCGAGATGCTCTGGTGACCGTAGTTGAAGCCGACGTCCCAGTTCCAGTTCTTGTCGAAGACGTTGAAATCGCCGCGGAAGCCGGTGTTGATCTGCGCGTCCTGACGACCCGAGAAGGCAATGCGGTTACCGGCGGTGTCCAGACGCGAGCCAAAGTTGAGGTCGGCAGCATCTTGGCGCGGAGACTGGAAGGTCTGGCCGAAGCCGTTGAAAGCGTTGTCCGCAGCCACCACCACGCCCGTACCGGTGCCGTACACGGCCGGTGCAAGCTGGAAGTTGGACGAGGTCTTCTGGTAGACGGCGTCCATGTAGGCGGTGACATGATCGCCCAGGTGGTAGTCGCCGTTGATGAAGCCGCCAGTGCGCTCCTGCGGGGTCATGATCAGATTGACCGTCGCATAGTTGTACTTGTCGGCGTTGCTATAGCAATGATAGTTCGACGGATTGACCTGCGTCGCATTGCCACCCGGATTGAGGGTGATATAGCCCTTCGCAGGTGCGTCTGCGCAACCGCCGGGGAACAGGGAGAGGATGGCCGGCGAAGCCTGGATATGGCCATACGGCGTGCTGGACGAACCGCCCGGAATCACCTGCGAGCCCGACAGCGTCAACGCATTCTTGGAGAAGTCGCGGTTGGCCGACTCCACGCCGTCCATCTTGTTGTAGCTGATGCCGGCCATGATGCTGCCCTTATCGGACGTCTGGCCGAACGTGAACGTGTAACCGCTCTGCTCACCATCGTTGCGGTCGGACTGGCCGACGTTCGCAGTGAAGGTGGCACCCTGGTAGTTCTTACGCAGGATGAAGTTCACGACGCCGCCGATGGCGTCCGAACCGTAGGTAGCCGAAGCACCCGACGGCAGCACTTCGATGCGCTCGATGGCATCGACCGGGATCGCGTTCGGATCCTTGCTCAGCAGACGCTGGCCATCCACGAGGATCAAGGTACGGCGAGCACCCAGACCGCGCAGGTTGATCGAGGACACGCCGCTGCCGCCACCGTTGTTGGTCTGCGGGTTGACGTTGCCGCCGCTCATCGCGGGCAGCTGCTGGATCAGGTCGCCCAGCGTCGCCTTGCCGGTCGCCTGGATGGCGGCGCGGTCGATGGTCACGACCGGGCTGGCCGTCTCGACGTCCACACGACGAATCAGCGAACCGGTCACGGTGACCGTTTCGAGCGTCTTGCTCTTGGACTGGTCGGCAGCCGGTGCCGGCGTAGTGGTCTGCGCATCCTGCGCGAAAGCTGCAGTGCCGTAGGCGCTAGCTGTGAGCATGCCCAGCGACAGCGCCAGGCGCACCGACGTGCACAGTTTATTTTCCCCGAACTTCATGAGAACACCCTCCCGATTATTTATATTGACTGGGTTTGAAAGATTTCCCCGCCTCAAACCCGCGCCCGAGTCACCCAAACAACTTAGGCGTAGACCCACAAAAGAGCAGTCCACAGCGCTCGGCATTTATCACGCTTTACTTACAGATAGTCAATAAAATCTATACGACAAAAAAACAACTTGTCGCGACAACAATCGTATTTTTTTGCGGAACACCCTGGCCCTGAGGGCACTGAATCGGCCAGTCAGCCTCTGCTGCGGCGCCACGAACATCGTTCAAGCGGGGTGAAGTCAGGGTGAAAAAAAGCCTGGCAAGCCGCATCGCGCCTCGCCAGGCCCCTGATTTGCCGGTGTTTCATTCCGCCCCGGTGTCGCTCTCGAAACGCAGGTGCTTGACGCTGCGTCCCCTGCGGCGCACCAGTTTCAGTGCCTCGATGCCGATGCGGATGTGGCGCTCCACGAACTGAGTGGTCACGCTGCGGTCGCTTAATTCCGTCTTAACGCCCTCGGGGATCATCGGCTGGTCCGAGACCAACAGCAGGGCCCCACAGGGGATCTTGTTGGCGAAGCCCGCCGCGAAGATGGTGGCCGTCTCCATGTCGATGGCCATGCAGCGGGTACGGCGCAGGTAGTCCTTGAAGGCGTCGTCGTGCTCCCAGACGCGGCGGTTGGTGGTGTACACCGTGCCGGTCCAGTAGTCGTAGCCCAGGTCGCGGATCATGGTCGACACGCCGCGCTGCAGCTGGAACGCCGGCAACGCCGGTACCTCCGGCAACAGATAGTCGTTGGAGGTGCCCTCGCCGCGGATCGCCGCGATCGGCAGCACCAGGTCGCCGATGGCGTTCTTCTTCTTGAGTCCGCCGCACTTGCCCAGGAACAGCGCGGCCTTGGGCTGGATGGCGCTGAGCAGATCCATCACGGTGGCCGCGTTGGGGCTGCCCATGCCGAAGTTGATCAGGGTGATGCCGTCGGCGGTCGCATTGGGCATGGGCCGGTCGCGGCCGCGCACTTCCACGCCATGCCACTCGGCGAAGAGGTCTACGTAATGTCCGAAATTGGTCAGCAGAATGTGCTGGCCAAACTCCTCCACAGGCGTGCCGGTATAGCGCGGCAGCCAGTTGGAGACGATCTCCTGCTTGTCTTTCATTGAGACCCCTTGAGGTCGGCGCAAGGTTCCCTCACGCGTTACCGGCGACGCCACGCCGGCAAGATGCCAGATCAGTGGCGACATCTTAACGGGTCGGGGCCACTTGCTGAGCAATTCGTTGTCATTTTCTTGAGCCCTGCCTCCCCACGATGGGTCATCCCCAGGAGAACCCCATGCTGCTGCTCGGTTGGATCGTCGCCCTCGTGGTCTTTTTCGGCTTTGCCTTTGCGGGACGCGGATGGCTGGCCTGGGTCCTGGCACTGGCGGTGCTGTTCCTCACCTGGATGGTGCGCGGGGTCGATTCGCCACTCCTTCTATATGGACTGCTAATTGCGACAGCGTTGGTTGCACTGGTAACAGGTTGGCCGCCGCTGCGCCGGGCACTGTTTGCGCGCACCCTGCTGCCGACGCTGGGCAGGGTGATGCCGCGGCTGGGCGAGACCGAACGCATCGCGCTCGAAGCGGGCACGGTGTGGTGGGATGCGCAGATCTTTTCCGGCATGCCCGACTGGGACTACCTGCTGCGCTTCGAATGCAAGCCGCTGAGCGAGCGCGAACAGGCGTTCATGGACGGGCCGGTGACCCAGCTATGCGCCATGCTCGACGACTGGCAGGTGGAGCAGCAGCGCGACCTGCCGCCCGAGGTATGGGAGTTCATCAAGCGCGAGCGTTTCTTCGGCATGGTGCTGCCCGAGAGCTATGGCGGCCTGGGCATGTCCGAGATCGGCCACTCCCGCGTGGTCACGCGCATTGCCACGCGCTCGGTCGCCGCGGCGGTGACCGTGATGGTGCCCAACTCGCTCGGCCCGGGCGAGCTGCTGCTGCACTACGGCACCGAGGAACAGAAGCAGCGCTATCTGCCGCGACTGGCCGATGGCCGCGAGGTGCCCTGCTTCGCGCTCACCGGACCCGAAGCCGGTTCCGATGCGGCGGCCACGCAGTCCGAAGGCATCGTCGAATGGGGCGAATGGGACGGCCAGCGAGTGCTCGGCCTGCGCCTCAACTGGAACAAGCGATACATCACGCTGGCCCCGGTGGCGACCCTGATCGGGCTGGCCTTCCGGCTGAAAGATCCGCACGGCTTGCTGGGCGGCGCCGAGGATCGCGGCATCACCTGCGCGCTGATCGCCCGCGACCTGCCGGGCGTCGTCATCGGCCAACACCACGATCCGATGGGCGTGCCGTTCGCGAACGGGCCTACCGAGGGACATGATGTATTCGTGCCGATCGACGCCATCATCGGCGGCGTCGAACAGGCGGGACACGGCTGGCGCATGTTGATGGAGAGCCTCGCGGCGGGCCGCTCCATTTCGCTGCCCGCGCTTGCCGTGGGCGCCGCGCAGATGGCCACGCGCATCTGCGGCGCGTACGCCACGGTGCGCGAGCAGTTCGATACGCCGATCGGTCGCTTCGAGGGCATCGAGGAACCGCTGGCGCGCATCGCCGGCCTCACCTACCTGATGACGGCCACGCGCACGCTGACCTGCGGCGCGCTCGATGCAGGCGAAAAGCCGGCGGTGCTCGGCTCGATCGCCAAGGCCTATCTCACCGATGCCATGCGCGAAGTGGTGAGCGATGCGATGGACATACGCGCCGGTGCCGCCATTCAACGCGGGCCGCGCAATGCGCTTTCCCATATGTGGATGTCCGTGCCCATCGGCATCACCGTGGAAGGCGCCAACATCCTCACGCGCTCGATGATCATCTACGGACAAGGGGCCATTCGCTGCCATCCGTGGGTGCAGAAGCTGATCAACGCGATTGCCGCGAACGACCTCAAGGCGGTGGACACTTGCACGTTCGGCTACATCAACTTCGTGTTCACCCGCGGCGTGCGCGCGCTGCTGCTGGCGCTCACCGGGGCTCGCCTGGCCAAGGCACCGGACAGCGAGCTGGCCCGCTCGTACCAGCATCTCACGCGTTTTGCCTCGGCGTTCGCGCTGGTCTCCGACACCTGCATGGCCACGCTGGGCGGCTCGCTGAAGCGCCGCGAGAAAATCTCCGGCCGACTCGCCGATGCGCTGGCCTGGCAATACCTCGCCGCGGCCACGCTCAAGCGTTATCACGACGGCCCCAAGCTCGCCTCGCACTACGACCTCGCGCGCTGGGGCGTGGCGCTGGCGCTGTATCGCACGCAGGAGGCCTTGCGCGGCGTGCTGGACAACCTGCCCTCGGGCGTGGCGGCCGGATTCGCACGTCTGCTGGTGTTCCCGCTCGGCGCACGCTTCCGGCCGCCGTCGGATCGGCTGGGGCAGCGCGCGGCGCGGGCCATCCTGGAAGACCGCGAGGCCCGCATCCACCTCACCGCCGACATCCATGTTCCCGGACCGCAGGAGCCGGGGCTGGGTCAGTTGGAAGCCGCATTGGACAAGGCCGTGCGCGCGTTGCCGGTGGAAACCAAACTGCGCGACGCGATCCGCGCCGGCCAGTTGGACCGCGCCGCCGGCGAGGAACTGGGACGTCACGCGTTGGCGGCAGGCATCATCAGCCAGGCCGAATACGATGCGCTGAGCGAGGCCGACGAAGCACGCAATGCGGTGGTGCAGGTGGACGCCTTCGACGCCGACATCTACCGCCAGTTGCGCTAAGCGCGGGCATGGCTGGCCCTGTCCCAACGGTCAGGGTCGGCACCTGCGGGGGTGCGTGCTATGTTGGCGACGCTTGCCATAGGGGAGAGACCATCATGCGGATGGGTTTAGCGATCGATGCCGCCTGCGATCTGCCGCAGGCGTTCCTGCAGAAGCACAACATCGCGGTGATGCCCATCACCATCCGCATCGACGATGAAGTCTTCATGGACAACCGCAACCAGGTGGAGCTGCATCGCTTCCTGGATCGCAAGCTGGGCAGCCGCAGCCATTCCGCCGAAACTATTCCCTGCTCCGTCGAAGACGTGCAGCGGCTGTTTCTCGACAAGCTGGTGCTGGAACAGGACTGCGTGTTCTGCCTCACCATCACGGCGACCCGCAGCGCCATCAACGATCACGTGATCAAGGCCAGCTTCGCGGTGCTGAAGAACTACCGCGAGGTGCGCGAGAAGAACAACCAGACCGGCCCGTTCCTGATGCGCGTGATCGACACGCGCACGCTGTTCGCCGGCTCCGGTCCCGCCATCGTGGAAGCCACTCGCCTCATCAATGCCGGCGAAGTGCCGGCGGCGATCCGCGAGCGGCTCACTTACATCTCCAATAATTCGTACGGCTACATGCTGCCGCGCGACCTCTACTACCTGCGTGCCCGTGCCAAGAAGAAGGGCGACCGCAGCGTGGGCCTGGTCAGCGCCATGCTGGGCTCGGCACTGGACATCAAGCCGCTGCTGCGCGGCTATCGCGGCGAAACCGGTCCGGTCGGCAAGGTGCGCGGTTTCGAGCACGGCGCGGAAACGCTGTTCAATTACACGGCCAAGCGCGTGCATGCCGGCCTGCTGGTACCCGCCGTGTGCGTGAGCTACGGCGGCGATCTGGCCGAGCTGCCCAAGCTCCCGGGTTACGCCGCGCTGCGCAGTGCGTGCGAGGAATGCGGCGTGGAATTGATGGAAGCGCCGATGAGCATCACCGGCATGGTCAATGTGGGCGAAGGCGCGGTCACGCTCGGCTTCGCGGCCGAGGAACACGCCGCCGAGTTCTAAGCCCACGCGCTGAGGAAGACGTCGCATGCTCCGCTTGTGCATCCTGGCTTTGCTGCTGGTGCTGAACCTTCCAGCCTTGGCAGGCACGGCGTATCAATGCACGGATGCGAGCGGCAAGCTGTCGTTCCAGGACAAACCCTGCAGCGGCAACCAGCGCCAGCAGGTGCTGCAGCTCGACGACTCGCAGCCCGCTACGCCGCCACCGCCCGAAGCGATGGACACCACGGCGACGCCACCGGCCGCGCCTTCCCCGCCACCGACGCAACCCATCGCAACGCTTCCCAGCATGTTCGCCTGCGTGCGCGCCACCGACGGCAAGCCGTACACCAGCGACAACGGTGATCCTCAACCCTATCAAGTTCCCTACGGCATCCTCGGCGCCTCGGCGTTGCCCCTGTCGCAGGTCTACGGCGGCCGCAACGCGGCCGGAGCCTCGGCGCCCGAACTCAATCGCGGCCGCGTCACCCCCGGCCTCATCGCCAACCACTACGTCTGGGTGCAGGACCAATGCCGCGAGCTGACCCGCGCGGAAACCTGCCGCGCGCTGCGCGATGCGTTCGACGACAACGCCGACAAGCTACGCCGCGCATTCAAGAGCGACCAGCCGCCGCTGGAGCGGCGCGAGCAGGAGCTGAGGTCGCAGTTGCAGGGGTGTTGAGCAAAGTTTGCGCAATGTCATGCAAGTAGGTGCTGCGCAAGGCGTGTGCCAAGTTGTCCACAGGGTTGTTACCAGGGTTTCCCCAGCGTCTGTGGAAAAAGCGCTTCCCTATGTCTGTGGGAGCGCACCCTGTGCGCGACAGCCGCGCTGCGATGTATCGCTCCGTAGGTTTGTCGCGCACAGGGTGCGCTCCCACAGTAGATCTGCAGCCCTCCGCTCCAGCTCTTGGCTCTGCTCTTGGCTCTTGGCTCTATGGCTCTGCTCTTGGCTCTATGGCTCTTGGCTTCGGTTCTTGGCTCTCAGGGGTCCCCGTATGACGCGGCGGGTGGGTGGAGGAAAGCCCGCAGGGTGGCCCGCATGGATGCGGGCCAGTTTTTCGCCAGGGCAGGATGCCCTGTCGAAAAACCCCGCAACCCACCCGCGCACCTGGAGGGCGTAGCCCGGAAGGCGCGTCATCCGGGGGGCCCTTCTCTTTGGTTACTTTCTCTTGGGCAAGCAAGAGAAAGTGACCCGGCCTTCCCGAAAAGGGGACTAGCTTTGCGTCGCCGGCAGGAGGACGGAAGCCCGCGGCAGGCGAGCCAAGTCGCGATATCGCAACAACCGAAGACTGACGAAACTGGATCCCGGCCTGCGCCGGGATGACGAGCTAGTGGAACCCGCGCCGGATTGACGAGCAGGCCACCTAAAACCCGTAATTGAGAAACCCGCCATCCACCGCCAACACCTGCCCCGTGACATAACTCGCCGCCGGCAGGCAAAGAAAGGCAATCGCTGCGGCTACTTCCTCCGGCTCCCCGATGCGCCGCAGCGGCGTGCGATCGAGCACCTCGTCCAGATATTCGTCGTTCGCCAAAGCCGGCTCTGAACGCTGCGTGCGGATATACCAGGGCGCCACCGCGTTGACGCGGATGCCATCGGCCGCCCACTCCGCCGCAAGATTGCGCGTCAACTGGTGCAACGCCGCTTTAGACATGCCGTAAGGCGAACCGGTGCGCACATGAGTTACACCCGAGACCGAGCCGACATTCACGATGGCCGCGTTCGCGTGCTGCACCAGTTGCGGATGCGCCAGGCGGCACATCTCAAAGGCCGAGAACAGATTCAGTTCGAAGATCGCGCGGTATTCGTCGTCGCGATAGGCGAGCGTCGGCGCCGGCTGATTGCCGCCCGCGTTGTTGACCAGCAGCGACAGCGGCGCGCCCAGATCGGCCACCCAGTCGAATACCGCGAGCCGATCTTCCTGCTCGCCCAGGTCGGCACCGAAGGCCAGCACCTCGATGCCGGGGAAATCGTCCATCAACTCGACCCGCACCTGCTCCAGGGTGTCGGCGTCGCGCGCCACCAGCAGCAGGTTGGCGCCCAGGGAGGCCAGTTCGCGGGCGGTGGCGTAGCCGATGCCCTTGCTGGCACCGGTGATCAAGGCCGTGTGTCCCTGCAACTGCCAGGCATCGATGCGTGCGTTCATGGGGAGAGCTTAGAACGCCACCACGTTTCCCGCCAAGCATTGCCCGCTACCATGCAGGAACGATTGCTCGCTCCTCCGAGAACCCTCATGCATCGACTCGCCCCCTTGCTATGCCTGCTCTGCCTCACGGCCTGCTCCGGCAAGCCGCCAGCCCCGCAATCGGCGCCAGCCACCGCCAGCACCGCGCGCGTCGCCACGCCATGGGACGACATGGAGAAGGCCAAGCAGCGCGCCGCCGACGTGCAGAAAACCGTGGACGAGCAAGCCAAGAAGCAACAGCAACAGCTCGACGCCGCCGAGCAGTAAGCAGATGCCGCCCACGGCGGGACTTGGCAAATGGACGTCTGGACGTGCATCGTGTCCAGCATGAACGTCCATCATGATGAATTCTCCGCCGTACCGCTGCTGGATATCGACGATGCCAGCGTGATGCGCGGCGAGCGACTGATCCTCGATCGCTTCAGCCTGCGCATCGGCGCAGGCGAGCACACCGCCATCCTCGGCGCCAACGGCGCGGGCAAATCCACCCTGGTGCGGCTGATCACGCGCGAGCTCTACCCGCTCGCACGCAGGGGCGGCCAGGCCGCCATGCGCGTGTTCGGTCGCGACCGCTGGCATGTTTCGGATCTGCGTGGATTGCTGGGTATCGTCTCGCCGTCCCTGCAGCACGATTGCACCAGCGATGCCACGCTGGAGGTCTCGGAAGCCGTGCTGTCGAGTTTCTTCGCCGCGCAACGGCTGGGACTCGATCACCGTGTCACGCCATCCATGCGCGAACGCACCAACGAAGCGCTGGAACAGGCGGGCGCCACGCATCTGCTCGGGCGCAGCATGGCCAGCCTTTCCACCGGCGAGGCGCGCCGTGTGCTGATCGCACGTGCCCTGGTGCATCGTCCTCGCGCCCTGCTGCTCGACGAACCCTGCGCCGGCCTGGACATGGCGAGCCGTCGGCGTTTCCTCGAGAATCTGCGCGGCCTCGCCCGTCATGGCACCACGCTGTTGCTGGTGACACATCACGTCGAGGAGATTCTTCCCGAGATCCAGCAGGTCGTATTGCTGCGCGACGGCAGTCTGCTAAAGCAAGGCAGCAAGGCCGAGGTGCTTACCGACACGCTGCTGTCTGCCACCTTCGGCATGCCCGTGTGCGTGGAACGCCACGGCGAATACTTCAGCGCCGCCATCGAATAACGCCGTCGAGGTATAAAAAAAACCGCCGCCGGAAACCGGCAGCGGCTCGATGCCCGCGACGTTGCCGCGCCTCAGCGCGGCGAACAGAAGCAATAGGCGTAGACGTTCGGGCGACCGGACTGCGCGGTGCGCAGCAGTTTCAATTCGGGCGCCATCTCGCTGATGTGCGCAACCCACGACGGCAACTGCACGCCGTACGCCTGGCCCATCTGCACCATGGCGTTCTCGTTGAGGCTGATCAGGAACTGGCCGAAGCCGCTCAGCGGTTCTTCCACGTAACGCACCGGTGCGTCCTTGCCGAGCTTGGCGCGCTGTTCCGCGTCGGCGATGGCTTCGCCCAGGCCACCGAGCTGATCGACCAGGCCGCGATCGAGCGCCTGCTGACCCGTCCACACGCGGCCCTGGGCAATCGTATCGATGGCGTCATACGGCTTGCCGCGCGCCTTGGCCACCTGGCCCACGAAATCGCGGTAGCCCTTTTCGATGGTGGCCTGGATCACCGTGCCGACCTTGGGGTCGAGCGGACGCGTGGCATCGAACGCACCGGCCAGCGGGCTGGTGCCCACGCCGTCGCTCTTCACGCCAAGCTTGTCCAACGTGCCCGGCACGGTAAGCACCATGCCGAAGATGCCGATCGAGCCGGTGATGGTGTTGGGTTCGGCGTAGATGCGATCGGCATTCATCGAAATCCAGTAGCCGCCGCTGGCCGCCACATTGCCCATCGATACCACCACCGGAATGCCGGCTTGGCGGGTCAGCGCCACTTCGCGACGCACCTGCTCGGCGGCGTACACCTCGCCACCGGGCGAATTCACCCGCAGCACCAGCGCCTTGGTGCGCTTGTCTTCGCGTGCGGCGCGAATCAGCGCAGCGGTGGAGTCGCCGCCCACCGTGCCCTGCGGCTGCTTGCCGCCGGAGATCTCACCCTCGGCCACCACGATCGACACGCCCGGCGCCATCGAGCCGTTCTCCGAAAGCGTGGCCACGTAGCGCTGCAGGGACACCTGGCGGAAGCCGTCGCCCTTCTTGCCGGCGGGCACGCCTTCCTTGCGCATCATGGCGATCACTTCGGCCGGCGTGGCAAGGCCATCGACCAGGTGCTGGTCGAGCGACAGCTGGCCCAGGTCGCCCTTCGCGCTGGCGATCTTCTCCGGCAGCGTGTCGATGTTCAGCCGCAGCGTGGCCGGATCGAGCTTGCGCAGCTTGGCCACTTCGTTGATGTAGGTATCCCACAGGCCGCCCATCCAGAAGCTGTCCGCTTCCTTCGACTCGGGCGAAGCGTGGTCCAGGATGTACGGCTCGGCCGCGCTCTTGAACTGGCCGACGCGGAACAGGTGCACGTCCACGCCCAGCTTGTCGAGCAGGTCCTTGTAGAACAGGCGGTAGTTCGCCAGGCCGGTGATCATCACCCCGCCCTGCGGATCGATCAGCACGCGATCGGCATGCGCGGCGAGGTAGTACTGGCCCTGGTCCAGGCTGGGCGCCCACACGATCACCGGCTTGCCGGCGGCGCGGAAGCGATCGAGCGCCGCACCGACTTCGCGCAGTGCGGCGAAACCGCCGCCTTGCAGTTCACTGGGTTCGAGCAGGATGCGGGTGATGCGCGCGTCCTTGGCGGCGCCGTCGATCACGCCGACCAGGTCGCGCAACTGGATCTGCCGGGGCGGATTGCCCGACAGGCTGGCCAGCGCGCGCTGCATCGGTTCGATGCTGTACTGCTCGACCAGCTCGCCCTTGGGCTGGATGACCAGCACGCTGTCGCTCTGGATGATGTGCTCGGAACGCGCGCCGGCAAAGCCGACCAGCATCACCAGCAGCACGATGAACAAGAACGCAAAAAAGATCAGGTTGAGGATGGTCAGCCTGACGATGTTGATGCCGCGCCCGAGGACGCAGAGAAAGGCCCAAAAGCCGTTGGGGCGGCGCTCCGTCATTGCCTAGTTCCTCAGGATGTCCATGACAGCGTAGCTGTTCACGCGGCGCAGGTCATGTGGGCAAACGGCACGGGTGTCCGGCGCGAACAGCCCGCGGATCCTGCTCAGGCGGGACGCCGCCAGCGCTCATGGAAGGCGTTCCGGCAAAAGCGGGTGAACAGCAGGACCGCCGCCATGGTCAGGCCCGCGATCAGGCCGAACCACATGCCGCGCGCGCCCATGCCGTGGCGGAACGCGAGCCACCAGCCGATCGGCATGCCCACGCCCCAATAGGCGAACAAGGTGATCACCATCGGCACGCGGGTGTCCTTCAGTCCACGCAGCGCACCGTTGGAGGTGACCTGGATGCCGTCGGAGAACTGGAACAGGCCCGCCAGCACCATCAGTTGCGCGGCCAACGCAATCACCGCGGCGTCGTGCGTATACATGCGCGCAAGGACGTGCGGCAGGGTCAGCATCAGCGAGCAGGACACGGTCTGCACGCATACCGCCAGGCCCACGCCGCACAGTCCGGCGTAGCGCACGCCCGAGGCATCGCCGCGCCCCACCGCATTGCCCACGCGCACGGTGGTCGCCATCGACAGGCCCAGCGGCACCATGAACGCCACCGTGGCCACGCTCAGCGCCACCTGATGACTGGCCACCACCGTCTCGCCCAGCGTCGCGATGGCCAGCGCCACCGCCACGAACAAGCCACCTTCGGCCAACAAGGTGATCGACATCGGTCCGCCGATCTTCAGCAGGTCGAGGATCATGTGGGGCTTGGGCCACGCCAGGCCCGCGCGCAGATGCGCGTCGCGGTAGGCAGGATGCTTGATCACGAACCACAGGAACGCGAGCATCTCCAGCCACAGCACCGTGGCGGTGGCGATGCCGCTGCCGAGCGAACCCAGCGCCGGCAGACCGAGCTTGCCGTACATCAGCACATAGCCCAGCGGCGCCAGCACCAGCAGCCCGCCGAAGCTGAAATACATCGACGGCCGCGTCATCGACAGGCCTTCGGAGAGGCCGCGGATGGCGAAGTAGCTGGTCATCGCGGGCGCGGCCCAGCTGATGGCGTGCAGGAATTGCGTCACGTCGTGGCGCAGCGTCGGCACCACGCCGATCCAGTCGAGCAGCGGCGTGGCGTTGCGCACCAGGAACCACAACACGATGCCCATGCCCCAGGCCAGCCACATCGCCTGCACGAACACCGCACCGGTTTCATTGCGCCGGCCGGCGCCATCGAGCTGGGCCACCGAAGGCGGCACCGCCATCATCATGCCCAGGCCGCTGACCAGCGCCAGCGCCCAGATGCTCACCGCGGTGGTGACGGCCGCCTGCACGTGCGCGCTCAGATGCCCCGCAAGCACGGCATCGACGAAGTTCGGACCCACCGCAGCGAGCTGCGTGGCGATCAGGGGAAGGGCGAGACGCACCGTGGCGCCCACCTCGCGCGCCACCCTGGCGCGATCGGGGCGGAAAGACAGCATAAGAGACTCCTGGGCCGCACATTCTAGCGCAGCCGCGTCGCGCATCGGCCTGCAGCCCTTATGCAAATAGGCCCACGGCAGCTGTCTGCGCAGGCGGCTTGTGCCAAGATCGCCCGCTGATTCCGCTAGGGGAGGCGCATGAAGAAGGAAATCGTGTCGTTCGAAGGCGTGCATTGCGCCAATTGCAGTGCGCCGATGCAGGGTGAGTTCTGCCACGAATGCGGGCAGTCCATCCACACCGTGCTGCGCCCCATGCATCACATGGTGGAAGACACGCTGGACATGGTGCTGCACGTGGACGGCCGCGTGATCCACACGCTTCCGCCGCTGTTCCTGCGACCGGGCTTTCTCACCCTCGAATACTTCTCAGGCCGCCGCCAGCGCTACGTGGCGCCGTTCCGCCTGATGTTCGTGTTGTCGCTGCTGGCGTTCTTCATGTGCCACCTGGTGGTGGGCAGCATGGACATCCTGCACTTCGGCGACGAATCGGGCCAAGGCACGGCGCAATACGCGGCGGACACTACGCCCGACGCCGTGCGCGCGCACTTCGCGCAGGCAAGCGACGAATTGCTCAAGGCCCACAATCAGCAGGGCACCGGCAAGAAGAAATACAACAAGCTGGTGGAGATCGAGCGCGACCACGCCAATCACCGCCTGGTGGAACTGAAGGCGCTGCCGATGCCTGCCCCGACCGAAGGGCATAGCAACCTGACCGACCTGCCCGCCATCGAGATAGCGTGGTTGCCGCAATCGCTCAACCACAGCTTCAACCGCTCGATGGCGCGCGCGCAGAGCAACGTCCGCGCCGTCATGAACGGCGGCGAGCAAGGCCAGGAAGCGCAGGAGCGCATCGTGGCCTCGGTATTCCACGTGTTGCCGCAGACCATGTTCGTGCTGATGCCGCTGTTCGCCCTGCTGCTGAAGATCACCTACATCTTCAAGCGCCGGCTCTACATGGAACACCTGATCGTGGCGCTGCATAGCCACGCCTTCCTATTCCTGAGCCTGCTGCTGGGCATGCTGATCTACATGCTGCACGGCTGGCTGGTACCGCATGCCGCCTGGTTGAACATCCCCCTGCGCACGCTGCTATGGGCCCTATGGGTCTGGTCGCTGATCTACCTGCTGCTGATGCAGAAGCGGGTCTACCGGCAGGGCTGGTTCATGACCTGGGTGAAGTACCTGTTCGTGGGCTGGTGCTACACCTTCCTGGCCTGTTTCGCGCTCGCCTTTGCCGCCGTGCTGGGCATGATGAACTGACCCACCACGGCGCTCGCCTTCTGTGACACAAATCACACACAAATCGCGCAGCGGCGCCGTTTCGGGACAGCCTGAAAGCGCATTCGAGCGGGGTTTTGCACAGCGTCACATGACTGTCAAGACAGGTCTCCGGCCTGTGGCAGTTGCATGAACACTAGCCAAGCAGCAAATTCAAGTCACTGTATTTATGGGTGTTTTTGGGCTGGCTAAAACTTGAACAGCGCGTACGGAAGGGCGTTTTCATGCGCCTTAGAGGCCTCCCTCAACGGACCATCCACAGAGTTATCCACAGACCTTGTGGATAACGCCAAAAGCCCCCTGCCAAGAGTCACTTAGCACCCTTTCCTAGATGACAGGGCAGCAACCACCTCCAAGCCGCCGAGCGGCCCGCCAAACCCCCTCGCGGACCATTTCACCCGGCTGGAATCCCGCAGGGTGGAACGGCCCGGTTACACTGTCGTACCGAGAGGTATCCATGCCCGCTGTCCTTCGCGTCGCCCTGCCGGTTCCCCTGCCCACCCTGTTCGACTACCTGCCGCCGGCCAGTGGCGAAGCGGTGCCGGGCAGCCGTGTGCTGGTGCCGTTCGGCAAGGGCAAGGCGGTGGGCGTGGTGGTGGAAGCCCAAGTGGAATCCGCCGTGGGCAACGCCCGACTCAAGCGTGTGCTGCAGGTGCTCGATGACGCTCCCCTGCTCGACGCCGAATTGATGGCCACCCTCGCCCGCGCCGCCGACTATTGGCTGGGCGCACCTGGCGAGGCGTACGCCAACGCGCTGCCGCTGGCCTTGCGCGAAGAGCGCCCGCTTCCCGACTTGCACGAAGAAGCCTGGGCGCTCACCGCCGCCGGCCGCAGTGCGCTCGACGCGGGAAGCCGTCGTGGCGGCAGCCGTGCGCTGCTCGACGCGCTGGCGCGCGGACCGCAAACGGCCGACCTGCTGCATGAGATGCTGCCCGGCTGGCGCGACGCGGCCCGTCGACTCGACCAGGCCGGATTGATCGAACGCACCCAGGCCCAGGCCATCGAGCCGCCGCGCGTCACCGAAGCGCCGTCGCTGAGCGATGAGCAACAGCAGGCAGTCGAAGCGATCGGCGAATCCCTCGGGCGTTTCCAGCCGTTCCTGCTCGATGGCGTCACCGGCAGCGGCAAGACCGAGGTGTATCTCGCGCTGATCGAAAAGGTGCTCGCCCAAGGCAAGCAGGCCCTGCTGCTGGTGCCGGAGATCGGACTGGCGCCGCAGACCGTGCGTCGCCTGCGCGAGCGCCTGGGCGTCGTCGTGCAGGTGCTGCATTCCAATCTCGCCGAGGGTGATCGCGCGCGTGCCTGGCTGCGGGCACGCTCCGGCGAGGCGAAGGTGATCCTGGGCACGCGCTCGGCCATCTTCACGCCGCTGCCGCACGCCGGCCTGATCGTGGTCGACGAGGAACACGACAGCGCGTACAAGCAGCAGGAAGGTTTCCGCTATCACGCACGCGACCTGGCCATCCTGCGCGGCCGCGCACTGAACGTTCCGGTGGTGCTCGGTTCGGCCACGCCGTCGCTGGAATCGCTGGCGAACGTGCAGGCCGGACGCTATCGCGCCTTGCACCTGCGCGCACGTCCGGGCGCGATCCGCGCGCCGCAGGTGCAGATCGTCGACATGCGCGCGCAACGCCTCGACCACGGCTTGTCCCCCGCCCTGTTGGCCGCGGTGGGCGACACCGTGGCGCGCGGCGAACAGGTGCTGGTGTTCCGCAATCGCCGCGGCTACGCACCCGTGCTGCTTTGTTATAGCTGCGGCTGGCATGCGGAATGCCCGCGCTGCGAACACCCGATGACGTTGCACGCAGGGCGTCGCGTGCTGATCTGCCATCACTGCGATGCCACCGCGCGCGTGCCGGCACAATGCCCGTCGTGCGCGGCGCCCGATCTCAAGCCGCAGGGACAGGGCACCGAGCGACTCGAAGAAGCATTGACCGCGCAGTTTCCCGACGTGCCGGTGCTGCGCATCGATCGCGAGACCACCCGTCGCCGCGATGCCTTCGAGCATTTGCTGGAAGGCCTGCACGAGGACAAACCCGCCATCCTGGTCGGCACACAGATGCTGGCCAAGGGCCACGACCTTCCCAATCTCACCCTGGTGGCCATCGTCGGCGTGGATGAAGGCCTGCTCAGCGTGGATTTCCGCGCCAGCGAACGACTGGCGCAACTGGTGGTGCAAGTCGCCGGCCGCGCCGGGCGCGCGAAAAAGCCAGGCCGCGTGCTGCTGCAGACCCATCATCCCGATCATCCCCTGCTGCGCCAGTTGCTCGCGCAAGGCTATGCGACAGCCGCCATCAGCTTGCTGGATGAGCGCCGCAGTATTCAGTTGCCGCCCTTCGGCCATCAGGTGTTGTTGCGCGCCGATGCACACCAGCGCGAGCATGTGGACGCGTTCCTGGGCGAAGCGGCGCAGGCGCTCGCCGGTTTGCCGCTGCAACTGGCGGGGCCGATGCCCGCACCGATGCCGCTGCGCGCGGGGCGCCATCGCGGCCAGCTGTTGATCGAAGCTGATACGCGCAGCGCGCTGCATGGCGCACTGCGGCCTTGGTATCCCGCATTGTCGGCGCTGCCTTCGGCGCGCCGCGTGCGTTGGTCGCTCGACGTCGATCCCATCGATCTCTACTGACCGCGGACGACGAACGAGACCTTCAATGATTCTCACTTTTGCAAGGAGCATCACATGGAAGGCAACGCAACGTCAGACTCCCTTCGCCATGTCGTTATTCTCGGCGGCGGTTTCGGTGGCCTCGCGGCCGCACGCGAACTGGCCGATGCGAATGTGCGCGTCACGCTGATCGACCGCCGCAACCATCATCTGTTCCAGCCGCTGCTCTATCAGGTCGCCACGGCGGGGCTTTCCGCACCGTCCATCGCCGCGCCGCTGCGCCAGATCCTGCAGAAGGACAAGCACGTCACCGTGCTGATGGACGAAGCACTCGACGTCGATCTCGAGCGCCGCATCGTGCATCTCGCGCAAGGCGAACTGCCGTACGACGCCTTGATCGTCGCCACCGGCGCCACGCACGCCTACTTCGGTCACGACGAGTGGGAACGTTACGCACCGGGCCTGAAGACGCTGGAGGATGCCTTCACCATCCGCCGCCGCGTGCTGCTCGCGTTCGAACGCGCCGAGCGCGAGGAAGATCCGGCGCAACGGCAGGCGTGGCTGAACTTCGTCGTCGTAGGAGGCGGCGCCACCGGCGTGGAACTGGCCGGCACGCTGGCGGAAATTGCACGACATACGTTGCCGCGCGAGTTTCGCCGCGCCGATCCGCGCAAGGCCAACATCCTGCTGGTGGAAGCGGGACCGAAACTGTTGCCCGCGTTCGCCCCCGACCTCACCGAAAAAGCCCGTCGCCAGCTGGAAAAGCTTGGCGTGCAGGTGCGCTTGAATACCGCCGTCACCGCCATCGACGAGCACGGCGTGATGCTCGCCGATACGCCGTATCCCGCGCGCACCGTGCTGTGGGCCGCCGGCGTCGCCGCTTCGCCGCTGGGTCGCCGGTTGGGCGCCCCGGTGGACCGCGCCGGACGCGTGCAGGTCTCGCCCGATCTTAGCCTGCCCGGGCATCCGGAGGTCTTCGTGATCGGCGACCTGGCGAGCGTGCAGCAAGCCGACGGCAAACCCGTACCCGGCGTCGCGCCCGCGGCCAAGCAAATGGGACGCCACGCCGCCCTCGCACTCAAGGCGCACTGGCGCGGCGAGACGGGCACCCCGCCCTTCCGCTATCGCGACGACGGTTCGCTCGCCACCATCGGCCGCATGGCCGCGGTGGCCCAGTTCGGGCGCGTGAAACTCTCCGGCCTGCTGGCCTGGTGGGTCTGGCTGATCGCCCACATCGCCTTCCTGATCGGCTTCCGCAACCGCCTGGTGGTGATGCTGGACTGGGCCTGGGCGTATTGGACCTACCAGCGCCACGCCCGCATTGTGACGGGCACGGATGAGCGAACGAACACACCGTCTTTGCCCCGCGGCCCGTAAGGTGGAGAATCTCCTTTTTCCTTCCCGGATACCGCCGTGTCTTCCCAACTCGAACAACTGCGCCAGTACACCACCGTCGTCGCCGATACCGGCGATCTCGAAGCCATCGCCCGCTGGAAGCCGGTGGACGCCACCACCAATCCGTCGCTGTTGCTCAAGGCCATCGAAAATCCCAAGTTCGGACCGCTGATCGACGAATCGGTGGCCTGGGCCAAGGGCAAGAGCAACACGCGCGAACAGCAGGTGGTCGACGCCAGCGATCATCTCGCCGTGGCGGTGGGTCGCAAGATCCTGGACATCGTGCCGGGCCGCGTCTCCACCGAAGTGGATGCGCGCCTGTCGTTCGACGTGAATGCCTCCATCGCCAAGGCCGAGCGCCTGGTGGGCCTGTACGAAGAACACGGCGTGAAGCGCGACCGCATCCTGATCAAGCTGGCCTCCACCTGGGAAGGCATCCGCGCGGCGGAGCAGCTGGAGAAGCGCGGCATCAACTGCAACCTCACCCTGCTGTTCTCGTTCGAACAGGCAGTGGCCTGTGCGGAAGCCGGTGTATTCCTGATCTCGCCGTTCGTCGGCCGCATCATGGACTGGTACGTCGCCAACACCGACACCAAGAGCTATGCGCCTGAGGACGATCCGGGCGTGAAGTCGGTTCGCCGCATCTACGCCTGGTACAAGGAACACGGCTTCAAGACCGTGGTGATGGGAGCCAGCTTCCGCAACGTCGGCCAGATCCAGGCCCTCGCCGGCTGCGACCGCCTCACCATCAGCCCCGACCTGCTGGAAAAGCTCGACCACGACACCTCGTCGCTGCCGCGTGCGCTCAACGACACCGGCGCGACCAAGCCAGCCCCCACGCCGATCACCGAAGCGCAGTTCCGCTGGGGCCACAACGAAGATGCGATGGCCACCGACAAGCTGGCCGACGGCATCCGCAAGTTCGCCGTAGACCAGCGCAAGCTGGAGAAGATACTGACGGAGAAGTTGGGCGGCTGATCGTACGCGCCGTTCTTCATGCAAAAAGCCCCGGAAAACCGGGGCTTTTTTTGTGCGGAGCCGCCTGTGGGAGCGCTCCCTGTGCGCGAAACGATCTTGCCTCTACGCTCCGATCGAGTCGCGCACAGGGTGCGCTCCTACAATCAACGCACGGGCTTACTTGATCCCGCGCGCCTTCGCATCCGCCGCCAGATGATCCGGCGCAATCTCATCGCCCGACCATCCGCCACCCAACGCCCGCACCAACTGCACGCTTGCCCGCAGCTGATTCGTCTGCAGCGACAGCAAGCCCAGATGCGCATTGAGCGAATCCACCTGCGCCGTCACTACGTCGAGATAGCTGTTGGCACCCTGCTTGTACAGCGCGGTGGAAAGCTTCAGCGTCTTGTCGGCCGCGTTGGTCGCGTCGTTCTGGTCCACCAGCGCATTGCCGAAGTTGGTCAGCAGCGACTGGTTGTCTTCCACCTGCTGGAACGCACTCAGCACCGTGCCGCGGTAATTCGCACTGGCTTCGTCGAACGCCGCATGCGCCGACGCCACCTGCGCACGGCGGCGGCCACCGTCGAACACGGTCATCAGCAGATTCGGACCCAGCGCCCACAGTTGACTCGGCGCCGTCAGCAGGTTGCCCCAGGCACCGCTGGTATAACCGCCGTTGGCGCCCAGCGTAAGCGCCGGGAAGAACGCGGAACGGGCCACGCCGATCTGCGCATTCGCTTCCGCGGTGCGACGCTCGGCGGCGGCAATGTCGGGGCGACGCTCCAGCAAGGTCGACGGCAAACCGGTCGGAATCACCGGCAGGTTCGGCAGGTCGGTCTTCGCCTCCAGCGTGAAACTGGAAGCGGGCTGCCCCACCAGTACCGCGATGGCATGCTGCAGCAGGTCGCGCTGCGCCTTGGTCTGCGACAGTTGCGAACGCGTGGCGGACAACTGCGTCTGCGCACGATCCACATCGAGACCCGACACCGCGCCGCCGGCGTGCAGCGTCGTGGTGAGCTGCAAGGCACGCTGGTAGGCATCGACCGTGCTCTGCAGCAGGTCGATCTGCCTATCCACGCCCAACAGCTGCAGATAGCTGTCGGCAAGCGAAGCTTCGAGACTCAGGCGCACCGAGGCGAGATCCGCCGCCGAGGCCTGCATCGAGGCACGGCCGGCCGCCACGTTGTCGCGCACGCGACCCCATAGGTCTACTTCGTACGATGCCTGCGCCTGCGCCGAGTACAGGTCGTAGTACTTGGGCGAGGTGACGCCGTGCAGCGGCGAGGTCAGCGAAGCGCGATCACGCTGCGCACCGGCACCCACCGACACTTGCGGAAACAGGTCGGCGCGCACCTGCGCAAGGAAATCGCGCGACTGCTGGTAGCTTGCGAATGCGGCGGCGAGATCGGCGTTGTGGTCGAGCAGCTGCTGCTCGAGACCGTTGAGGCGCTCGTCGCCGTAGAGCTTCCACCAACCTTCGCGCGGCAGCTGATCGGACGGCTGCGCTGTGGTCCAGGGACCGGCGGACTGGTAGTGCTCAGCCACCGGCGCTTCCGGCGGCTTATACGTCGGCGCCAGCGAGCACGCGCCCAGCGCCAGCGTGGCCGCAATGGTGGCGGCGATGCTCTTAGGCTTTGTCATGGGGCTTGGCCGCCTGCTGCGGGTTCTTGGCAATGCGCACTTCGTCGCCGTCGGCCAGGCCGTCCGGCGGGTTGATGATCACGCGATCATTCGCCACCAGGCCCGAGCCCACTTCAATGGTCTTGCCGTAATCGCGACGAATGGTGACCGTCTTGAAGTGCACGTGATCGCTCGCGTCCAGCGTGGCGACGTGCAGGCCCTTTTCGTCGAAGATCAGCGCTTCGGCCGGCAGGCGCAGGCCCAACGCACCCGAACCGATCTTGAAGCTCACGCTCGCATAGCTGCTGGGCAGCAGCTTGCCGTCGGGGTTGTCCACCAGCAGCTGCACCAGCGTGGTGCCGGAGGTCGGCGTGATCGCGCGCGCATCGGCTTCGACCTTGGCGGTGAACGACTTGCCCGGATACTCCGGCACCGTCAGCGTGGCCTCGTCGCCACGATGGATCGCTGGCGCATACACCTGCGGCACGCGCACATAGACGCGCAGCTTGCTGGTGTCGGAAACGGTGAACAACGGCGTGCCGGTACCGCTGGCATCCGCTGCAATCAGCGCACCCACGTCGGTGTTGCGCGCCGTCACGCGGCCGTCGAACGGGGCCACCAGCTTGGCGTACGACTTCAGCGCCTTCAGTCGATCGAGATTGGCCTGCGACGCATTGACCTGCGCCTGCTTGGCCGCCAGATCGCCGTTGAACTGGTCCACCGACTGCTGCGAGACCGAATCGGGATCGGTCTGGCGCAGCACCTGCCAGCGCTTGGCGGTGGTCGCGGCGAGCGCGGCATTGGCCTTGGCGGTGGCCAGGTCGGCCTGGCCCTGCAGCAGCTGCTGATCCAGATCGGGCGTGTCGATGGTGCCGAGCACATCGCCCGCCTTCACCGCTGCACCGATGTCCTTGTCCCACGACTTCAGATAGCCGCCGGTGCGCGCGAAGATCGGCGCATTGGTGAATGCGTCCATCTGCGCCGGCAGTTCCAGCGGCGAGGAGCCGTTGGCGGACTCGGGCTCGGAGATCACCACCGTGGGGATCGCCTGCTCGTCGGTCCACTGATGCAGGGTGCGCGCATCGGAGATGCGGGTAGCGACGCCGATCACCACGATCGAGCCGAACACGGCGGCGGCGATCACCGCTGCCAGGCGCAGGCGGCGCGGCGAGGGCTTGGCTTCGGGAAGAGTAGTCAGATGCTCAGACATGGACAGGTTCTCCGGCATGACCAGCCGAATCGGGCGCGTGCTTGTAGCGCGCATGCACAATGGAAAAGACGACGGGAACGAAGATCAGCGTGGCCGTGGTGGCGAACAGCAGGCCACCGATCACGGCGCGGCCCAGCGGCGCGTTCTGCTCGCCGCCGTCGCCAAGGCCAAGGGCCATCGGCACCATGCCGATGATCATGGCCAGCGCGGTCATCAGCACCGGACGGAAACGTACGAAGCCTGCTTCGCGCGCGGCGAGCGTGGCGTCGCCATGGACAGCCAGGCGCTCGCGGCAGAAGCTCACCACCAGCACCGAGTTTGCAGTCGCCACACCCATGCACATGATCGCGCCCGTGAGTGCCGGCACCGACAAGGTGGTATGGGTGACGAACAGCATCCACACGATGCCGGCCAGTGCGGCGGGCAAGGCGGTGATGATCACGAACGGGTCGGTCCACGACTGGAAGTTCACCACGATCAGCAGGTACACCAGCACCGCCGAACCGAGCAGGCCGAACAGCAGGCCCGAGTAGGCATCGTGCATGGTCTGTACCTGGCCCAGCAGCGCGACGCTCGCACCCTTGGGCAGATCCTTCTTGGTGTCGTCCAGCACCTTCTGGATGTCACCGGCCACGGCGCCCAGATCGCGTCCCTGGATGGCGGTATAGATCTCCACCATCGAGGTGATGTTGTACTGGCTCACGATGGTGTTGCGGTGCGTGCGGGTGATGTCGGCCAGTGCACCGAGCACCTGCGCATTGCCGCCGTTCTTGGCCGTGATGGGCAGGTTGTTCAACTGCGCCAGCGAATCCAGCGAGTACTGCGGCACCTGCGCCGAGATCGGATAGGTGACGTTGTTGTCCGGATTGAGCCAGTAGGTCGGAGCCACCTGCGCGGTACCGGAAAGATCCGCGATCAGGCTGCTCGTCACGTCGGCTTCGGTCAGGCCAAGCAGCTGCGCACGCGTGCGATCCACGTCGATCCGGAAGGCCGGCTGTGCCTGCGATTGCTGCAGTCGTGCGTCGACCACGCCCGGGATCTGGCGAAGCTTGTTCAGCACTTCGTTGGCGTACGAGAAGTTCTTCTCCAGGCTCCTGCCGCGTATCTGCAAGTCGATCGGCGCGGGCGAACCGAAGTTCAGGATCTGGCTGACGATATCGGCCGGCGGGAACGAGAAGGTGGTACCCGGGAACAGCCGCGGCAGTTTCTCGCGCAGGATCTTCACGTATTCCGCGCTCGGATGATGGTCTTCCTTCAGCGAGATCTGGATGTCGCCGTCCGACTCGCCCACTTCACCGGTGTTGTTGTAGATCGTGTTGATCGAACTGGAATACTGGCCGATGTTGTCGACCATCGCTTCGAGCTCCTCCGGCGGAATCACCTGGCGAATGGCCTTCTGGATGTCCGCGAACTCCGCCGCCGTGGTCTCCACGCGCGTACCCACCGGCACGCGGGCGTGCACCAGGATCTGGCCGCCGTCCACATCCGGGAAGAAGTTGCTGCCGAGGCCCGGCAACAGCGCGAACGACAACAGTACGAAGGCGAGGAAGCCCACCACGAAGATCTTGCGGTTCTCCAACGCGAGACTCAGCACGCCGCTGTAGCCTGCGCGGAAAGTCTCGAAGCGATTGACGAAGCCCTGCTGGAAACGGCCCAGCATCGTCTTCGGCGCCGGCTGCTCGATGTGCTGGCCGTGCTCGTCCACCGTTGCCGGATGCGCCTGCAACAGGTACTTCGCCATGGTCAGCACGAGCGTACGCGACAGGATGAAGGAGAAGATCATCGCGAAGATCACCGCCTCCGCCATCGGCACGAACAGGTAGCGTGCTACGCCGGGCAGGAAGAACATCGGCACGAACACGATGCAGATGCAGCACAGCGAGACGAACGCCGGCACGATGATCTGCGCCGAACCGTCGACGATCGCGGTGATGACGTCCTTGCCCTGCTCCAGGTGCCAGTTGATGTTCTCGATGGTCACCGTGGCTTCGTCCACCAGGATGCCCACCGCCAGCGCCAGGCCGCCCAGCGTCATGATGTTGAGCGTCTGGCCGATGGCCGACAGCGTGAACACCGAGCCCAGCACCGCCAGCGGAATCGAGGTGGTGATGATCAGCGTCGAGCGCCAGCTGCCCAGGAACAACAGGATCATCAAGCTGGTCAGCGCCGCGGCGATGATGCCTTCGCGCACCACGCCGTCGATCGACGCACGCACGAACACCGACTGGTCGCCGATCGGCGTCGCCGTCAGGTTGTCCGGCAGCGAATCCTTCATCTCCGCGAGCTTCTGTCGCGCGCCCGCCACGATGGTGAGCGTGGAAGTGGAACCGTTCTTCAGGATCGACAACAGCGTGGAACGCACGCCATCCACATGCACGATATTGGTCTGCGGCGGATTGCCGTCGCGCACATGGGCCACGTCGCGCACATAGATCGTGGTGCCGTTGACCATCTTGACCGGCAGATCTTCCAGTTCGTCCACGTGGGTGGCCGCGTTGTTCAGCTCCATCACGTATTCGTACTTGCCGATCTTCTGCGTGCCGATCGGGCTGATCTGCTGCTGGTTGGCCAGCGCGTTCGCCACATCCTGGGTGGACAGGCCGCGCGCCTGCAGTGCGGCCGGATCCACGTCCAGCTGCACCTGGCGCGTCTTGCCGCCGAAAGGATAGGGAATCGCCGCGCCCGGCACCGTCACCAGCTGCGGACGCAACTGGTTCAAGCCAAGGTCGCCCAGCTGCTGCTCGGACAAGCCCTTGCCCGACAGCGCCACCTGCAGGATCGGCACGGTGGACGCGTTGTAGTTGACGATCAGCGGCGGCGTGGCACCGGCGGGCATCTGCTTCAGGATCGTCTGCGCAATCGCGGTGACCTGTGCATTCGCCGTGGCGATGTTCACGCCCGGCTGGAAGAAGATCTTGGTGATGCCCATGCCATTGATCGACTCCGACTCGATGTGCTCGATGTCGTTGACGGTCGTGGTGAGCACGCGTTCGAACGGCGTGTTCATGCGGCCGGACATCTGGTCGGGCGTCATGCCGGTGAACTGCCAGGACACGGCAATCACCGGGATGTTGATCTCCGGAAAGATGTCAGTGGGCGTGCGCGCCGCCGCCATCACACCAAAGATGAGAATGGTCAGCGCGAAAACAATAAACGTGTAGGGCCGCGTGAGCGCGATCCGGACGATGCCAAGCATGCGGGGGATTTCCGTGCGCGAAATGATGCGTCGCAGCGAATTTTCTCATGAGCCCGATGCGACCAATAGGGGCTGAGGCATGAAGATAATTTCATGTTGCTTTAGTCCGCCGGCCCGCGCGCAACGCCGCCTACCCTCTCACCGTCCCCCATCCCCTCACCGTCATTCCGGCGCAGGCCGGAATCCAGTTGCGGTGCAATGGGTCATCGCGAACCGCCCCACGCAGGCTGCCCTGTGGCAAAAGCCAACTACCGACGCAACTGGATTCCGGCCTGCGCCGGAATGACGGTGGGGGAAACAAGCGGTGCGGAAAGTGCGCGGGTCAGCGAGCAGATGAAGAATTCTTCATCCGCGCCGCCTGCCTCACGCCGTCATCGGCGTGACTTCCGGCACGGAGCGCGACAGGCAGGTGCCTACTTTTTCGTCCGCCGCGAGCGGATAGCAATACAACGTGAGACGCGCACCGTTGCTGGTGGCGTCGCCGATGTCGAGCGCATAGCCGTGCAGACGCACGATCGCACTTACGATGCTCAGGCCCAAACCGGAGCCACCAGTCGTACGGCTGTTGTCGCCGCGATAGAAGCGGCGCGTCACCGCATCGCGCTCGCCGGCGGGAATGCCGGGGCCGCTGTCGATCACGTCCACGCGCGGGCCGCGCTTGTCCATGCTGGCGCGCAGGCTCACCTTGCCGCCGGAGGGCGTGAACTTGATGGCGTTGCCGACCAGGTTCGCCAGCGCTTCGAACAACAGGTGCGCGTCGGCGCGCACCGGCGACAGTGACTGGATCTCAATCTCGAACGACTGCCCCCGATCCTCCGCCACCGGCGCGTAGAACTCGTGCACCTGGCGCAGCACCTGCCCCACGTCCACTTCGTCGAAGCACGCGGCGCGATGACGATCTTCCAGCTCCGACACGCGCAGCAAGGCGCGAAAGCGGGTCAGCACTTCGTCGATGTCGACGATGCACGACTCCACCAGGGCCGACTCGGGTTCGCCGTCCAGCTGTTGCTGCGTGCGATACAGGCGCGCGCGCAACCGCGTCAGCGGCGTACGCAGGTCGTGCGCGATGTTGTCGCACACGCCCTTCACTTCGTTCATCAGTCGCTCGATCTCGCCCAGCATCGTGTTGACGATGCCGGCCAGCTGGTCGAGCTCGTCCTCGCGACGGCTGATCGGCAAGCGCTTGGACAGATCGCCCTGGCGAATCGGATCGGTCGCCTGCTGCAGCTCGCGGATGCGCCGCTGCGGCCCACGGCGCAACAGGAAACCGCCGAGCAGGCCCGGGATGATGGTCAGCGAGATGCCCCAAAGCAGCGCGCGGCGAATGATCGTGCCGATGCCATCGATGGTGCTGATGTCCTTGGCGATGACCAGGATGTCGCCGTTCGGCAGCGTCGCGGCCAGGCCGCGGGCGCGCACGCGCTCCGCGTCGCGGTCGGGACGCGGCAGGCCGTGCTTCAGCAGATGCACCTGGCCATCGCGCAGCAACGAGGTCGGCAAGTGGTCGATATTGCCGGCCACCGGCTGGTGGTCCTTGTCGAACAGGCCCACCGACATGATGCCGTGCGGATCTATGGCTGCGGCCGCATCCACGGTGGCGGCAAGCCTCGCCGGATCGGTCGATTCGATGTAGTGCATGCGCTGCTGCAACATCTGGTCGATGACATTGTTGAGGTAGCGCGTGGTTTCCCACTGGATCACGCCGACCAGCACCGCGCCCCACACGACGAACAGGGCGCCGTAGATGACGATCAGCCTCGACGTGGTCGAATGCCAGCGATTGGGACGTTCGTTCATGACACCACCGGAGCAGTTTCATTGGCGGCCGAGAGCATGTAGCCGGTGCCGCGCACGGTATGAATCAACGCGGGCTGGCCGGTGCCGTCGATCTTTCGCCGCAGCCGCGCGATATGCACGTCGATCACGTTGGTGCCGGGGTCGAAGTGGAAGCCCCACACCGTCTCGAAGATCATCGTGCGGGTGAGCACCTGCCCCGAATTGCGCATCAGGAATTCGAGCAGGCGGTATTCGGTGGGCAGCAAGGTAAGCGGCTGGCCGCCGCGATAGGCCACGTGGCTGACCAGGTCCAGTTCGAGATCGGCCACACGCAAGCGCTGCACGGATTGCGGCTGGCGACGGCGCAACAGCACTTCCGCGCGCGCCGACATCTCGTCGGGCGCAAAGGGCTTGGTGAGGTAATCGTCGCCGCCGGCACGCAGGCCGCGCACGCGTTCGTCCACGTCGCTCAGGGCGCTGATCATCAGCACCGGCGCATCGCTGCCGGCGCGGCGCAACTCGGCCACCACGTCGATGCCGTCCATGCCGGGCAGCATCCGATCGAGCGTGATCAGGTCGTAATCGCCCTGCAGCGCCTGCGCCAGCCCGTCGCGGCCGTTGGCCACCCACTCGGCCAGCATGCCGTGCACGCTCAGCTCCGCGATGATTTCGCGTGCCGTCGTTTCGTCGTCTTCGATGACCAACACTCGGGGCATGGGAGCACTGACTAACAAGAGTCCTGGGAAGGAAAGCGGGTCAGCCATGACCTGCAAAGCCAAACGGCCCCTGGAGGGGCCGTTGGTCATCTTACGCCTACAGCGAAGATCAGGCGGCGAACAGCCCGCGCATCTTCTTCATGGCGTTGGCCTCGACCTGGCGGATGCGTTCGGCGGAAACGCCGTACTCGTCCGCAAGATCCTGCAGCGTGGCCTTGTCTTCGTTCAACCAGCGGCGCTGGATGATGTCGCGCGAGCGCTCATCCAGGTTCTGCAGCGCGGTCGACAGCGTATCGAGCTGGTTGTCGGCCTGGTCGGCATCGGCCACGTTGTCGTACGGGTCGGCGCCATCGTCGATCAGGAACGCTTCCGGTGCCGGCTTGGCATCGTCCTCGGCATCCGCCGGGGCTTCGAAACCGATGTCACGGCCGGACAGACGCGATTCCATCTCGCGCACCGTCGCTTCGGGCACGCCCAGATCCTTCGCCACCGTGCGCACTTCCTCGGCGTTCATCCAGCCCAGGCGCTTCTTGCTCTTGCGCAGGTTGAAGAACAGCTTGCGCTGCGCCTTGGTGGTGGCGACCTTGACGATGCGCCAGTTGCGCAGGATGAACTCGTGCATTTCGGCACGGATCCAGTGCACCGCAAAGCTCACCAGGCGAACGCCCTGGTCGGGGTCGAAACGCTTCACGGCCTTCATCAGACCGATATTGCCTTCCTGGATCAGGTCGGCGATCTGCAGGCCATAACCGCTGTAGCCACGGGCCACGTGCACCACGAAACGAAGGTGCGACATCACCAGCTTGCGGGCGGACTCCAGATCTTCCTGTTCGTTGTAACGGCGCGACAGCGCCTGTTCCTCGTCCTGGCTGAGCACCGGAATACGGTGGACCGCCGAGATATAGGCATCCAGGCTGCCGACGACACTCGGCACCGGCAGGTTGGCGGTCACCAAAGCTTGAGACATGGACGGAACCTCCTGTGAGGGAATCAGCTTAGCACTCACGTGTTACGAGTGCTAAAGGCCCCGAAAGGTTCCGGGACCTTTGATGTACCGAATAGTACAGGAATTTGAGACACCTGTCCAGCAGGGGCCTCGGGGAGGGTCCACTATGCGTTTTCGGCGGTTCAGCAGCCGTGAAAGGCCCGTTTCAGGCCAGTTCCGAGCGCATCGGCAATGACCAGTCGATGGGCGGCTCGCCGCGGCTTTCCAGGTACTGGTTGGCCGCCGAGAAGTGCCCGCAGCCGATGAAGCCGCGGTGCGCTGATAAAGGAGATGGGTGCACCGAGCGCAAAACGCAATGCCGCCGGCCGTCGATCAGCTGGCCCTTCTTCTGCGCATACGAGCCCCACAGCATGAAGACCAGGCCTTCCCGCTCGCGGTTGAGGGCATCGATGGCCGCATCGGTAAAGCCTTCCCAGCCCTTGCCCTGGTGCGCACCGGCCATGCCCTGCTGCACGGTGAGCGTGGCATTGAGCAGCAGCACGCCGCGGTCGGCCCAGGGGGTGAGGCAGCCGTGGTCCGGCGCCCGGAGAGCCAGGTCGCGCTGGATTTCCTTGAAGATATTCTGCAGCGACGGTGGCGTGGCCACGCCCGGCCGCACGGAGAAGCAGAGTCCATGCGCCTGGTTCGGGCCGTGGTACGGGTCCTGTCCCAGGATCACCACCCGCACGGCGTCGAACGGCGTGTGGTCGAAAGCGGCGAAGATCTCGGGGCCGGGCGGATAGATCACCTTGCCGGCCTGCTTTTCGCTTCGCAGGAAATCGGACAGCGCGCGCATGTCCGGCCGCGCCAGATACTCGCCGATGCGGTCCTTCCAGGACGGCTCGAGCTTTACCGGGTGATCGGTCACGCCGCCTCGCCCCGCTCGCGCAGGTGCCGGGACACGCGCAGCTGGAACAGCAGCTTGGTCATCAGCAATTTTTCCTCGAACGGCTTTTCAACCAGATCGTTGGCGCCGGCGCGCAGCAGCGCGGCCTGGTTGGCCGGATTCTCATCGCCCGTCATCACCAGCACGGGCAGCCTGCCCTTGCCGTAGAGGTATTCGCGGCGGATGCGTTCGAGCAGGTCGCCGCCGGTGAGTTCGCCCTTCAGGCTGACGTCGGTCAGCACGATGTCGGCGCCCACCTTGCCCTCGTCCTTGGCCTTGTCGAGCAGAACCAGCGCGTCTTCCACGCTCACCACGTGATAGACGGTGAGGCCGTGCTTTTCCAGGATGCGGCGGGTGGCCAGCGCGACCACGCGGCTGTCTTCCACGTACAGCACTTCGCCCTCGGCCGAATCGCTGGGCTTCACGTAGCCGCGAATGAATTCCGCCAGCGCCTGGAAACCCAGCGACTTGTCGAAGTAATCGGTGACGTGTTCGCCCAGCGTGCGGTTGTGCAGGCGATCGTCCACGTCGCCGGACACCACCACGATGGGCACATAGGCCTGGGCCGCGGATTCGCGCACATGGCGGGCGAGTTCCAGCCCGTCCATGTCGGGCAGGCGCAGCGAAATGGTGATGAAGTCGAAGGCGGCGCCATCCAGCAGCTCCTTGGCTTCCGCGCCACTGCCGGCGCCCACCACGTCGCTATCGGGCAGCTCGGCCTTCAGCACACGGGCGATCAGTTGGCGCACCACCTTGGAGCCATCCACCACCAGCACCCTCGGCGCCGTTCCCACCACTCGACTGCTGAAACTTCCACTCATCCCCAATCACCCACGTCGTGGCCAGCGCGTCATGCCGGTGCTTCCTCCGAGCACCCGGTCATCCCGAGCAGGCATGCTGCCCCATCCCCACCAAACTTGCATGACAACGTTGCCGCGGGCGTGAGCCGGCGCACGCTTCATGCGGCCTTGCGCAATTGCCACGCGCTGACCAGACGCGCACCCAGCCAGCCCAGCAAGGCGGCGGCTACCGGCACGGCAGCCAGCAACCATACCGGCAGCACATCGATCGCCAGCTTGCCGGCATAGACCTGCCCCAGGCGCTGCACCGGCTCGGCCAGCGACCACTCCACCAGCACGGCGAAACCCACCGCGAGCACGCCGGCAAACAGCCCGTACCAGATGCCCGCATACAGATAGGGGCGGCGCACGAACGCACGGCTCGCACCCACCAGCATCAGCACGCCGATTTCCTCGTGCCGGCTGGCGATGTCCACGCGCACCGTATTGCCCACCACCAGCAACACCGCCACCGCCAGCAGCGCAGCAAGGATCAGCACCACGCGCTGCCCCACGCCGAGCAAGGCTTCCAGGCGCTGGCGCCAGGTGCCGCCGTCCTGCACCTGATCCACGCCCGACATGCCGCGCATCTCGGTCACCAGCTTGTCCACGCTGTCCGCGCTCACATCCGCCTTCGGCTGCACTTCCAGCACGAACGGCAGCGGGTTCACGTCCAGCGTGTGCAAGGCGCCGGAAAAGCCCTGCATCTTGGCCAGTTCGTCCATGCCCTGGTCGGGCGACTTCACCTTGACGCCGGCCACTTCGCCGCGCTCGCGCAGCTTCTTGGCCAGCATGTCCGCCGACGACACGCTCTGTCCCGGCTGCAGGAACAGGCTGATGGTCTGGTTCTGGCCCAGCGCATCGCCCATTTTCTGCAGGTTGCCCAGCAGCAGGTAGAAGGTGAGCGGCAGGGCCAGCGCAATGGCCATCACCGCGACCGTGAGCAAGGTGCCCACCGGACGCGACATCAGCCGGCGCAGGCTCGCGGCCGCGCTCCAGCCGTGATGCTCGCGCCAGCTGGCCACCGGCCGCGGCTTGCTGCGGATGCCGCGCGACTGGTCGGAGGTCAGCGGGCTTTCCATGGGAAATTCTTTCTGGGGAAATTCAAACTGGTTGCTCATAGCACCTCCTGTGCGGCCACGTCGGCTACCAGGCGACCGTGATCGAGCACGATCACGCGCTTCTTCATGCGCTTGATCAGCGGCAGGTCGTGGCTGGCGATCAGCACGGTGGTGCCCACGCTCTGGAATTCGGCGAACAAGCCCATGATTTCCACCGCCAGCGTGGGGTCGAGATTGCCGGTGGGTTCGTCCGCGATCAGCAGCGTGGGTTTGGCCACGATGGCGCGGGCGATGCCCACGCGCTGCTGCTCGCCCGCCGAAAGCGTGGCCGGCAGTTGGCGTTCGTAGGAAAGCAGGCCCACCTTTTCCAGCGCGGCGCGGACGCGCTTGCTGCGTTCGGCAGGCGCCATGCCGCCGATCATCAGCGGCAGCTCGACATTGGCGAAGATGGTGCGATCCATCAGCAGGCGGTGATCCTGGAACACCATGCCCAGGCGGCGGCGCAACTTGGGAATGCCTGCGCGGCCGATCTTGGCCAGGTTCTGCCCGTCGAGGGTGACGATGCCGTGCGAGGGCCGCTCGATCAGGCCGAGCAATTTGAGCAAGGTGCTTTTGCCGGCGCCCGAGTGGCCGGTCACGAAGGCCATCTCGCCGGTCGCCACTTCAAAGGAAAGTTGCGACAGGGCCTCGTGGCCGCCTTCATAGCGTTTGCTGACTTGGTCGAAGCGGATCACCGCGTGTCCCCGATCCTGAATGGACGAAGGATAAGGGATGCGCGCGTGAAGGTCAGTGCTTTTGCGCAGCCGTGCTGCCGCGGGTTCAGCCCGCGACAGCCTTAGGCAAACGAGATGCTCAGCGACCGGTGAACAAACGGCTCAGTCGACGGAAGAAGCCGACCCTCTTCGGCGCTTCCAGCGCATCGCCCGACTTGCTCGGGGTGATGGCGACGTGGCGCGACGGACGCGAGTGGGCGCTCTCGCCATTGCTGCGCTCACGCGGCGGACGACGCTCGCCACGCGGTGCGCGCGTGCCTTCGGCGGCCGTGTTGGCCGTGCCCTCGGCGACGGCGACATCACCTTCGCGACGACGGTTGCGACCGCCACGACGGCGACGACGCTTGCGCTCGGCAGCCTCGCCCGTTTCGGCCTGGGCCGCAGCCGGAGCGGCGTCCTTCTGCACCACGGCTTCGGCCACCGGCGCCTCGACCCGCGGCTTCCTCGGCTCACGCGGCTTGTCGCCACGCGGGCGATCGCCGCCACGGCCACCGCCGCTGCGCGAACCCTTGCGGGGCGAACCGTCCTTCTCGCGCTGTTCGACCTTGTCGCCGAACGCGGCGCTGTCGGCGGCGACTTCCGCCATGTACTGGGCATCCTGCTCGCGCGGCTTGGGCATCACCAGCAGCTCGGCTTCGATGTTCGCCACCGGGATGCGCTGGCCGATATAGGTCTCGATATCGGGCAGGCTCATCGCGTAGAGGTCGCAGGCGAAGCTGATCGCATCGCCCTCGGCACCCAGGCGCGCGGTGCGGCCGATGCGGTGCACGTAATCTTCCGCATCCTGCGGCAGGTCGTAGTTGAAGACGTGGCTGACGGCCGGGATGTGCAGGCCGCGCGCGGCCACGTCGGTGCACACCAGGATGTCGAGCTGGCCTTCCTGGAAACGCTGCAGCAGCTTCTGGCGCTTGAGCTGGGGCACATCACCCGACAGCGCGCCCACGCGGTAGCCGTAACGCTTGAGGCGATCGGTGATCTTCTCGGCGGCGGCCTTGGTGTTGACGAAGATGATGCTGCGCTCGGCCTTGGTGCGCTCGAGCAGGTTGAGCAGCAGCGGCATCTTCTCTTCCTTGGCGGGGAAGTAGACCAGCTGGCGCACGCGGTCGGCGGTGACGTTTTCCGTCTCCACTTCCAGCTTTTCGGCGTTGTGCATGTGCTCGTAGGCCAGCTCCAGCACGCGATGGCTGAGCGTGGCGGAGAACAGCAGCACCTGGCGCTGCTCGCGCGCCGGCAGGCGGCGGAAGATGAAGCGCACGTCCTTGATGAAGCCGAGGTCGAACATGCGGTCGGCTTCGTCGATCACCATCACTTCGACGGCGTCGAGGCTGAACACGTGCTGCTTGAAGTAGTCCAGCAGGCGGCCCGGCGTGGCGATGATGATGTCGCAGCCATCCTTGAGCTGTTGGCGCTGCTTGTCGTAATCGACGCCGCCGTAGATGAGCGCCGTGCGCAGGCCGGTGTAGCGGCCGACGGACTTGGCGTCCTTTTCGATCTGGATGGCCAGCTCGCGGGTGGGCGCAATGACCAGGGCGCGCGGATCGCTGTCCTTGCGCTCGGCCACGGCCGGCGTGGTCAGCAGGCGATTCATCATCGCCACCAGGAACGCGCAGGTCTTGCCCGTGCCCGTCTGTGCCTGGCCGGCGACGTCGCGTCCGGCCAGCGCGACCGGCAAGGTCAACGCCTGGATCGGCGTGCAGCGGGTGAAGCCCGCTTCGTCGAGGCCTTGCTGGAGCAGCGGATGGAGGTCGAAATTGGTGAAAAAGGTATCGGTGAGTACGGTTTGGGACATTGCCATATGGGATTTGATGCAGGCAGCGCCGTGAGGCGGCCGCCTGGCTCCTTGCCGGTGAGACGCAAACAAGGAACGGGTGGATGGTCGGCGCGGCCGGGACGTGGCGACAGGCGGAATCCATGCGGATTGCGCGGGCCGGCGACACGTGTCCCAGGCTGGCGCCGGCGGGAGCGGCGACGTTGCGACAGCTCCGCTGGCATAGGTCAAAGCACTGCAATCAGCTAAGCCCTTGTTCAACAAGGGCTTCCCTTTCACCTATGTCAACGGAGCCGTCCTTGGCCGCCCTTGAATCGCTTGAATCGCGCCCCGAGTTACGTTGCAATGGAGGCCTGCCGCAACGGCTTGAAGACTTCCTTTCGGTACGACCCCGCGTTTCATGGGCACCCCAGTGTAGCCGATGCTGGGCGCGCGGTCGTGAAACCCTCATACGCTACCTTCGGAGACCCCGGTGAGCGACCTGATTACCCATGTAAGCGATGACGCCTTCGAGCAGGAAGTGCTCAATTCCGATACCCCCGTGCTGCTCGACTTCTGGGCGGAATGGTGCGGCCCGTGCAAGGCCATCGCGCCGATCCTGGACGAGCTGGCCCAGCAGTACGAAGGCAAGCTGCGCATCGCCAAGATCAACATCGACCACAACCAGAAGACGCCCCGCAACTACGGCGTCCGTGGCATCCCGACCCTGATGGTGTTCAAGAACGGCAAGGTCGAGGCCACCCAGATCGGTGCCGTCAGCAAGGGCGCGCTGACCCAGCTGATCGAGAAAGCCATCTAAGAGCCTGTCATCCAGGCCCTTCAGGAAAATATTTCTGAACTTTACCGGCCGCGGCGCTTTACGCCGCCGCGGACCGGGTGCTAGATTCGTTCGACGTTCGTCGGGACAGTCCTGTCCCCCGCGCCATCCGCGCGACGCAACCCTCCCTCCTTTTTTCAACGGCGCCCCGCAGAGGTTTGCCCGTGTCCGATATCGAAAGCAAAGATTCAAACGACGCCAAGAGCGCCGACGCCAAGCCTGTGGCTGAAACCCGCACGCGTGCACCACGCAAGTCCGCTGCCGCCGCTGCTGCCGAAAGGGCAGAAAAGCAGGCCCAGCTGGACATGCCGCCGCTGCCGCCAGTGGAACGCGCCGCACCGCCCGCCGTCGAAAGCCACGCCCCCGCTTCCGCGCCGGCCGCCGACTCGGCGTCCAACGACGGTGGCCAGCGCCAGCCGCAGGAAGCCCGCGAGGGCGGCCAGCAGCAGAACGGCCAGAACGGCGGCAACCCGAATTTCAACCGCAATGACCGCAACGACCGTGATGGTCGGGGCCGTCGTCGCCGCCACGAGCGCAACCAGCCGCGCGGCCCCGGTGGCCAGGGCGGCGGTGGCGGCCAGCAGCACGCCCGCAACAACAACGGCCTGCCGGTGGACGACGAGTACGCCGACGCCGGCAGCAACGACCGCCTGATCAACCTGACCGAGCTCAAGCGCAAGAATGCGCTGCAGCTGCTGGAATTCGCCGAATCGCTCGGCGTGCAGGAAGGCGTGGCGCGTGCCCGCAAGCAGGACGTGGTGTTCAACATCCTCAAGGCTCATGCCCGCTCCGGCGGCGGCATCTGGGCCGAGGGCGTGCTGGAAATCCTGCAGGACGGCTTCGGCTTCCTGCGCTCGGCCGACGAGTCCTACCTCGCCGGCCCGGACGACATCTACGTGTCGCCCAGTCAGATCCGCCGCTTCAACCTGCGCACCGGCGACTACATCACCGGTCGCGTGCGCCACCCGAAGGAAGGCGAGCGTTACTTCGCGATGCTCAAGGTCGACGACATCAACGGCGATCCGCCGGAGGCGTCGAAGAACAAGATGCTGTTCGAGAACCTCACCCCGCTGTTCCCGCGCAAGGCTTTCAAGCTTGAGCGCGGCAACGGTTCCAGTGAGGACATCACCGGCCGCATCCTGGACCTGGTCGCCCCGATCGGCCGCGGCCAGCGTGGCCTGATCGTCTCGCAGCCGAAGTCCGGTAAGACGATGATGCTGCAGAACATCGCGCAGGCCATCACGTACAACCATCCCGACGCGCACCTGATCATGCTGTTGATCGACGAGCGTCCGGAAGAAGTGACGGAAATCGCCCGCACCGTGCGTGCCGAAGTGATCTCCTCCACCTTCGACGAGCCGGCCGTGCGCCACGTGCAGGTGGCCGAAATGGTGATCGAGCGCGCCAAGCGCCTGGTCGAGCACAAGAAGGACGTGGTGATCCTGCTCGACTCCATCACCCGCCTGGCCCGTGCCTACAACACCGTGGTGCCCAGCTCCGGCAAGGTGCTCACCGGTGGTGTGGACGCCAACGCCCTGCAGCGTCCCAAGCGCTTCTTCGGCGCCGCGCGCAACGTGGAAGAAGGCGGCAGCCTGACCATCATCGCCACCGCGCTGACCGACACCGGCAGCAAGATGGACGAGGTGATCTACGAAGAGTTCAAGGGCACCGGCAACATGGAAGTGCACCTGAGCCGCCGCATCTCCGAGAAGCGCGTGTACCCGGCCATCGACATCAACCGCTCCGGCACCCGCCGCGAGGACCTGCTGATCGAACCGGACATGCTTTCGAAGATCTGGATCCTGCGCAAGCTGCTGCATCCGATGGACGAGCTGGCCGCGATGGAGTTCATGCTCGACAAGATGAAGAACACCAAGTCCAACGACGAGTTCTTCAATTCGATGAAGCGTTGATCGCTCGTCGATAGCTCCACACAAAGGCCGCCCTCGGGCGGCCTTTGCTTTTGCAGTGAATCAATCGCAGGCTCAGGTACCCGCGAAATCCGTGGTCAGCGACACACGACGATTGGGCATGCCCTGCTCTCCCGTGGCACCCTTCACGACCTGGCGATTGCTCACCTTGCCGTAGCCCACCGCGCGCACCTGGTCGGCGTTGAGGCCGCCCGTCTGCACCAGATAGTCACGCACCGCCTGCGCCCGCTTCAGTGCGAGCTGCTGGTTGTAGCCGGCCGGCCCGGAGGGATCGGCGAAGCCTTCGGCGGTGATCACCGCGTTGGCATGGTGATCTTTCATCACCTTGGCGAAATCATCGAGCCGTTGCTTGTCCTCGTCGCGCAACGTGCTCTGGTTGGTGTCGAAGTGCGCAATCGTGTCCACGCTGATACGGCCTGCCATGGCCGTGATCTGGGTGTCGTATTGGGCAAACTTCGTGTGCATCTCCTGCGTGATCGCATCGATCTGTTGTTGTTGCTTTTGATCGTTGCTACGCAGCTCCGCGATGGTTGCATCGTAATCGCTTTTCTTGACGTAGTTGCTGCAGCCACAAAGTACGGCGACGAACAGCACAGCCACGCCACGACCGATGCGAGAGCGGGTAATTGCCATGTAGATATCTCCTCTCGTTAGCGGTGCGCCAACGCTGGCCGCCGTGGGCGACAAGCGCATTCGCACAAGGAGTATGCACGGTGGGCGTCAAGCTGACGCCAATATGCTGAATTGCCTGTTTGGACGTCTATTTGCCAATCGCAGGCGCGCGAAAACCGCAGCCATGCCCCTCATGGCCGCAGTCCATTCCACCATGCGCCAAAAATCCAAAACACCGCATGAATACGACCGAGAAAACAGGCCGGCGGACGGCTCAGGACCGGCCACTCACCTTGCGAAAGCGCCGCTCCTGCACGATCCACATGGCCGCACCGAAGCCGGCGCCGGCGATCGCCACCCACAACAGGGCCGACTGCGCCACCGTGAGGCGCGGATGGGGAATCACATAGGTCATGATGAGAAACATGGGCAGGCCGTAGAACACCACGCCGTTCAACAGCACGTAGCGGAGCGCTCCCTGCGCCCGGATCCTGGCCCAACGATCGAATTCCGTGCCTTGCATGCGTGCCCCGAAGCTCCGCTCTGAGTTGGAACATGCAGGGAACGCGCGAACAGGTCATGCGTTGAATCGGACCGCTCGATTCGTTCAGCGCCGGGACCCAGGCTGGCCCTGCAGGCTGAAAAACGCCACCTGGTTCACCAGCGCCTGAGACAGGTCAAGGGTGTTGCGGCTGGCGGCACTGGCTTGCTCCACCAGGGCAGCGTTCTGCTGGGTCACTTGATCCAGCGTGATCACGGCGGTGTTCACTTGTCCGATACCGGCGGCCTGCTGCTCGGAGGCAGCGGCAATGATCTCGATGATGGTGGTCACCTCGCGCACGTCGCCGGCGATATGATGGAGCGCATCGCCCGTGCGCTGCACCAGCGTCGCGCCTTCGAACACCTTCTCCGTGGTGTACTGAATCAACGACTTGATGTTCTTCGCGGCGGCGCCGCTGCGCTGCGCCAGGTTGCGCACTTCCGTCGCCACCACGGCGAAGCCGCGACCTTGATCGCCTGCACGCGCCGCCTCCACGGCAGCGTTGAGCGCCAGCAGGTTGGTCTGGAACGCGAGCTCGTCGATCATCGCCACGATCTCGCCCACTTCCCTGCTTGCCTGCGTGATCGCGTCCATCGCGTCCACGGCGGAGCCGGCGATGGCGCGACCTTCCTCCGCGTGCTCGCGCGTGCGTACCGCCATGTCGCGCGCCTGGCGCGCCCCCTGCGCATTCTGCTTCACCGTGCTCGACAACTCTTCCATCGAGGCGGCGGTTTGTTCCAGCGAACTCGCCTGTTCCTGCGTGCGCTGCGACAGGTCATCGGTGCCTTGCGACAGATCGCTGGCGGCCAGCGTGACCTGCTCGGCGACGTCGCGCACCTGCGTGACGATGCTTGCGAGTTGGCGATCCATCGCGTCGAGCGAATGCAATGTGTCGCTGAATTCATGGTTGCCTGCGATGTCCGTGGCGTTGCAGAGCTTGCCTTGCTGGATGGCGCTCGCCAGCCTGCGCGCCTGTTCGAGCGGGCGCGTGATCGTACGTATCAATCCCAAAGCCGCGCCCGTCAGCAACGCCAGCGCCAAGATCAACACGGCAAGCGCCATCTGCCAGGTGTGCCGGAAACTGGTCGCGGCGGCTTGCGCGGACTCTGCCGCCTGCTGCGCGTTGATGAGCCTCAGGCGGTCGATGATGGCCATGGCGCGCCCCATCGCATCGGCCACCTTGCTCGCATGCAGCCGACGCGCCTCGTCGGTCTTGCCTGCGTCGAGCAGCTCGGCCTCGCGGCGCACGACGGGTTCGGTTTCGGCCATCTGGCTGACGAACTCCGTGGCCACCGTGCGCTCCTCACCGTCCGAGACGAGGGCCGGGTCGTAGCGCGTCCATGCTGTCATCAAGCGGTCGTGACCAAGCTTGATCTGCGCGATTGCGTCGCGACGCGACGGGTCGATCAGGGATCGGTCGAGCGCCTGGCGATCATCTACGATCGCCGCGCGCGCAGCACTGACCGTGACAATCGACATCACGTTGTTCTGGTACATCCGGTCGGCCCCGGCGTAGGTACTGCGCACGCCGTACAGGCCGATCAGCCCTACCGCCAGGGCAAGCACCAGAGCGAGGCTCATGGTCGCGATGATTCGCAGACGAATAGTGAAACGCATGGCGCTGACTTCCCTGATCAGGATGGCTCATCCTGTTAGGGAGATCGGCGCAATTGGCGCACCCTTGACGGAAAATAGTCCGCGCAACACGGTAAGCCAGCGCCGACACAGCGCCCATCAACCGCGCGAACGCGTCAATCCATGTGTTCGATGCCGTCCGGCAGCGCGATCCATGGGTGCATGCATTCCTCGAACACCGAGATGCTCGGCGCGGGGAAATCCGGATTGGAAAACGCACCCACGGGTACGCCGATCAGGCCCTGGACCGAGTCGAGCCGGTAGTACACCGTGGCGCCGCACACCGGGCAGAAATGGAAGGTAGCGGAGCCACCCGAATCGCCGTGCCGCACATAGGCCGTCGAGTTGCCGCGAATCACCAGGGCACTCTCGCGAAACCGCGCCTGCACGCCGAACACGCTGCCGGTGCGGCGCTGGCAGGCGTTGCAATGGCAGATCGAGACGCGCAAGGGCTCTTCCGTGGCGCGGAGCATGAGCTGACGGCAACTGCAGGTGGCAATGCGCTGTGGCATGGCAGGGTCTTGAGTGCGAAGAACGAGGCGACGCGCGCACTATACGCGGACGCCTGCGGCGGGGGTGTCTCATCGGCAAAGGCTCATGCTACGGTCGACACACCCATCCTCACGGAGCGTGCTCGTGACCTTCCCCCGTGCCTGGCTTGCCGCCACCCTGCTGCTCACCCTGGTCAGTTTTCCGCTCGCCGCGCAGACCTTGCGCGTGATGAGCTTCAACGTGCGAGTGCCCGTGGCCGCCGACGGCCCGAACCGCTGGGAAGCGCGGCGCGATCTGATGGTACGCACCATCCGCGAACAGCATCCCGACCTGATGGGCACGCAGGAGCTGCATCAGGAACAAGGCGACTACATCGTCTCCAAGCTGCCCGAGTACACCTGGTTCGGCATTGATCGCCGCGGTGGTCACAGCGACGAACACATGGGTGTGTTCTATCGCAAGGACAAACTCGTGCTGAAGGATTCGGGCAACTTCTGGCTATCGGATACGCCCGATGTACCCGGCAGCATCACCTGGGGCCATCCCTTCCCGCGCATGGTGACGTGGGCCTTGTTCGAGGACAAAGCCAATCACCGCCGCTTCTACTACTACAACACGCACCTGCCCTATCAGGAACAGGACGAACCCGCGCGCGTCAAAGGCGCCAAGGAAATCGTGAGCCGGCTAGCCGCACTGCCGGCGAACGCACCCTTCATCCTCACCGGCGATCTCAACACCGACGCCAACAGCCCCACCTATGCGGAGCTGACCAAGGTGCTGACCGATACGCGCAAAGTGGCGCCGAAAGTCGAAGGCCCGGAAAAGACCTTCCACAACTTCACCGGCAACCCGACCGAGCACATCGACTTCATCCTCGAACGCGGCTTCAAGCCGACGTATTTCGCTACGGTGACGACGCAGCAGGATGGGCGTTATCCGTCGGATCATTTCCCGGTGGTGACGGACCTAAGCTGGAAGTAGCACCAACCGCGCCCGACCCTCTGTGGGAGCGCACTTGTGCGCGACTGGGCAAGCCTCTGTCGCGCACAAGTGCGCTCCCACACAAGGCAACCATGATGAGGGCGGGGCGATACATCACCGTCCCAGCCTATCCCGCTTCGCCCGCATCACCTGCTTCGCCATCGCGCCGAACTGACGGCTCTGTTCCCGCTGCTCGCGCAGACTCTGCTGCGCACGCATTGCTTCACGCAGCAGCTTGCGGTAGTTGGCAAGGCGACGCGCATCCAGCGCACCCTCGGCAACAGCGGTCTCCACCGCGCATCCCGCATCGCCATCATGGTGACAATCGCGAAACCGGCATTGCGAGGCGAACGCCACCACATCGGCGAATACCGTCTCCAACTCCGGCTCGGCCGTCGCCAGGCGCAACTCGCGCATGCCGGGCGTATCGATCACCCAGGCGCCCGATGCCGTGGAAAACATCTCGCGCGCCGTGGTGGTGTGGCGGCCACGGGCATCGTCTTCGCGAATGCCGGAAGTCAGTTGCTCGGCCTCGCCGATCACGCGGTTGGTGAGCGTCGACTTGCCCACGCCCGACGAGCCGACGAACGCCACCGTCTTGCCCGGCGCCAGCCACGGTTCGAGCTGTGCCACCGAGGCATCGTCCAGCGCGTTCACCGCAATCACCGGAACGCCGATCATCAGCTGCTCGGCGTCGGCGACATAACCGGCCACGCCTTCGCCGATATCGGCCTTGGTCAACACGATCACCGGCGTCACGCCCGCATCGAGCGCGAGCGTGAGGTAGCGCTCCAAACGCGAGGGATTGAAGTCGTCATTGCACGACGACACCACGAACAACACATCGAGATTGGCCGCAATCGACTGGCGTTGATGATCGCCACCAGCCGCCACCCGCTCCACCAGCGACCGCCGGTCGAGCACGCAGCGCACGCGATCCGCATCGTGCTCGACCATCACCCAATCGCCTACAGCCACATTGGCGTGGGCGTCGGACAGCTGATGCGGCAGCACCACCGAACCGTGACCGCGCGAAGAGAGCACGGCCAACCCACTGCGATGCACGGCGGCGACGCGTGCCGGATAGCCAGCCTCGAAATCGGCCAGCGTCAGCTGCTGTGCGTACTCAGCGCGCCAGCCGAGCTGGTGCAGCGAAAACGTCTGAAAAGACATGGAAACACCCTGGGAACAGAGAAAACGACGGCCACGCAAGAGGGGCCGAACGAAGTGCCGGGGTGCGAAACGAGAAATGAAGCGCGAGCCAGCCGAGGGCTGGCAGGAACATCAGAAGCGCGACGACCCGGCAGAGGCTGCAGCTACAACATTCATTGTTATTTCCTCCTAAGGCTGGGTTGACGGGAGGCGCAGAGTAGCGACGCCACGCATGGCTTGCAAGTACTTATTTTCGTTAGGTGTTACGCAAACCGAGGGCGTGACATGCTTCCTCTCGAAACTAGTCGCCGAAAGCCGCCTTGTAGGCCGCCCTGTCGACGACCAACGCGTGGCGTGCACGCTCCTCAGTGAGTCGACGCCATGTCCACGTGTAAATCATGGCACCGCGTCCATTCTCACGGTTTCCCTGCACCATGGCCAATAAGTAAGCATTGTGGGGGCCTCGACAAATCCAAGACGCGTTACAAGCGCACTTCTCAAGAAAGGTGCGCGAGCGATAAAGCACGGTGACTTTGCCGGCAGGCACTTCCTCATCGTCTATGGGAATCGTCTGTTCTGCAAAGGATGCCTGCATGCCATTGTCCAGCCCCCGCGACGACAAGTAGTAACCGACCACCGGTGACACGATGGCGAGCAGAGCGAAAAGACCGATGGCCCACATGTCATCCATATCCGCCAGCTCCCTGCCTGCATGGGTCGGTCACACCACAGAGCGGGCGGCACCCGCCTGCGCGTTCCATCTTTACATCTGCTCCACTGGCAACACCCGCCGACGCGAGCGCTCGCGCAGCGAACAATCGCGCAGCGTATCGGCCATCGCCTCCAGGTTCGGGATACCATACAGGTACACCGATGTCATGCCCGCATCGGACGAATGCAGATGCACCGTGCTGTAGCCCAGCAAGCGTTGCCCCAGCGGCTTGTGCAGGTCGATGTGGTCCACGCGGAACAGTTCCAGGTTGTCCTGCATCTTGGAGAACAGCCCTCGCTCGATGCGCACGCGCTGCGTGGTGATGGTGAAACGCGTGGAGAGACTGCGGATCCAGTAAACCAGCAAGGCGATGCCGAGGGTGACGACGATGAGCAGGTACTGTCCCGCCGAATACACGACTGCCGGATGCCCTTCGAAAAGAGTCCGTTCCGTCGTGGCCTCACGCGCCGCCACATAGGCATCGATATCCGTACCGCAGAACCGGCACTTGTGCGCCGTGGCCATGATCATCTCGCCACAGGCCGGACACGGCTTACGCTGCTCGTCCATCTCTCACCCCACTGGTTAGTCCCGTGGGGATTATGCGGCCTGCGGCTGCAAACTGGCTGAGCGTACGGCTAACCCAGCCCAGACTTACCCGGGCAGCGGCAGGCACTCCATGATTTCCACCGAATCGCCCGGGAAGATCGAGAAATGCGGGTGGCCCTCGAACAGCTTGGCTGCCGCCTCCTGCGATTCGGCCCGCACCACGGTGTAGCCGGTCATCTGGTTGCGGATGCTTTCGATGCCGCTCTTGGAGGTACGCAGCGTTTTGCCGAGCGGCGCGCCAACATCGACGATGACATCCTTATGCGCCTGCACCCAGGCGCCCCAGGCCTGAATGCCCTGCTGCGTCCGCGCCTGCCGCTCCGCTTCGCTCAACTCATCCCAGCCCGATGCCTTGTGCGTCGCTTCCGAGCCGATATAGACCGCGAGAAACTGTTTCATGGTTGCCTCCTGGGTGAATGGACGGATAGTGCCAACATCACGTTTCAGTCCTACGCCAAGGCGCCTTCTTTCTTGGCAGCGGCGGCTGGCCACGGGTCGGCCCAGGCCGGCAATTGCATCAAGCCATCGAGCCAGCGCACCACATTCGGATAATCACCGAGTGGCATCTGCGAACGCCGCCACTCGCAAGCCATCGAAGCGAGCTGGAAGTCGGCGATGGTGAGGCGGTGGCAGGCGACGAATGGCCGGCCCTCCAAATGCTGGTTCAACACGGCCGCGAACTTCTTCAGATCGGGCATCACCGCCGTCATCTCCGCCTCGTCGGGCTCGCCGATATGGAAAGTCGCCTTCACCACATGCTCGAAGTAGAACGGCGCCACCGCACTCGCCCAATGCTGGTCGTTCCACGAGAGCCAGCGCAGCACCTCCACCTGTTCGGCGGGGTCGCGCGCCGGCCACATGTCCGAGCCGTGCTTGATGCACAGGTACGCCATGATCGCGGACGACTCCCACAGCACCGTATCGCCATGGACCAGGGTGGGCGCCTTGCGATTGGGATTGAGCGCGGTATAGGCCGGCGTTTTCAGGCCGCCACCCATCAGGTCGAGCTCGATGCATTGCGCCTCGATGCCCAGATGCTTGACCAGCGCCAGCACACGGCGCGGCGCCTGGGCCTTGATCCAGTAGATCTGCATGCCTTCCTCCGCTACGGGGTTCGGTTACCGGCGACCACCTTACCCGGCCGCAAAATATGTTAAAGAACATAATTTAAGCGCCTGCTATACCTGTCCCACGGAGGTTGCAGCCATGCCTTACAGTCCTGAACACAAGGTGCAGACGCGGGCACGCGTGGTCGAATCCGCGCGGCGCCTGTTCAATCGCCACGGTTTCGAACAGGTCACCATCGACCAGGTGATGGCCTCCGCCGGGCTCACCCGCGGCGCGTTCTATCACCACTTCGACAGCAAGGACGAGCTCTACGCCGCCGCCGTCGCCAGCTTCACCAGTTGCAATCCGTTCGCCGTGAAAACAGCGCAGTCGGCGGAGGCCATCGACGATCCAAAACAGATGGCGCAGATGCTGATCGATCTCTATCTCAGCGACGAAGTGCTGGATAACATCGACATGCACTGCCCGCTCTATGCACTACCTTCCGACGTAGCGCGCGCCGGGCTGGAACCGCAGCAAGCCTATACCGATCTGATCCGCGGCATGCGGCACATCTATCGCGTGGCGCTCAATGGCATGCGCGATGCGGACCGGCGCGCCGATGCCATGGTCTCGCTATGCGTGGGCGGCATGGTGCTGGCGCGCACCACCAACGATCCGGAATTGCGCAGGTCGCTGCGTGCTTCGGCTCGGCATCAGGCGCTGGCGTTGCTCAAGACGGAGTAGCGTCGGCGCCGCTGTCCCTGGGCACGTTCGCGTCGATCCAGTGGATGATGAATTCATCGATGGCCACCCGCTCGGGAACCTCGATACCCGCCTCACGCACGAACGCGGCTGCCGCCTTGATCAACGACTGCCTCGAAAGACTGCTGGCCTGGCGCGCAGCGGCCTGCTTCTGCCGCAACTGCACGATATGCGCCGACGGCTTCCCCGGCTTGGCGTACTTTTGATAACGGCGCAATTCGTCGGCCGCCAGGGTTGTGTCGAACGCTGCCTGCAAGGTGGCCTTGCGAGCCCGCAGGAGTGCCATCAGAGCCTCCGTGAGGGCACCGGCATCGCCCCGCCCCGGTAGAACGCGCGCCAGCGCAGCGTGGCCGTCGGCTCCCTGCAGATCGGCGAAGAAAACGGCGTAGGGGAAAGGGGCAGAGGGGGTCATGGCGATGGCCGGATGCAGATGGCCTCGCACCATACGCGCTTGCGGTTCGAACTGCGACGAAGACGGTTGCAGGGTGAGGCACGTTGGTCGCGCACTGGGTGCGCTCCTACAGGATATTCGATCGAGTGTGGAGATCCCATGTGGGAGCGCACCCTGTGCGCGACGCTCTCCGTCACAACTCCAAAACGCCCCTCAAGAACACCCCGCGAGCAAGCCACCCTCACCCGATCTCGTTACCACGATGCAGATGAATCCCCAGCTCCGGCGCCAACTCCCGCATCGGCTCGATATCGCGACTCAACGACATCCACCCCGCCACGCTGTCATCGTCCGTATCGCGCACCCACAACGTGTAACCGTGCGGCGCGAGATTGTCGTAAGCGGTGCCAATCAAATCGGCGGCATCGATATCGGCATGAAATTCGTCTTCGTCCGTATCGCCATCCCAATCGATGGTCAAATTCCAGCGCGCCGCCAGCTCATCGATCGCCTGCACCAGCGCCCGCGTGTCGTCGGCATCCACATGGAACGTGGCCCGCCAATCCGCCACCTGCCCGATCACCTGAGCCACATCGATCTCGTCTTCGGATAGCTCCGCCACCGCCTCGCGATAACCCGAGAACTGCTGAAACGCCGCGTCGTCATCGCCCGGATTGATCAGCAGCAGGAGCTGCCACACCTTGGCGTCGAGCGAATCGTCGTCATCGTCGAAGGGCTGGGTGGTGTCGAAATCGTCGTCGGAGGAGTTCATGGCGGGGGCATCCAGGGTCAGGAGGACATCATCTCACCCCCGACTGTCTCCGAGAACCGCCGGCGGAAATGTCCTTCTATCAGCCGAAAATGAGTCCCAGCAGGCCCAGCGCTGCCAGTAGCAACGGCAGAGCAACGACGGCCAGCTCCAGCAGGCGCCGCTTAGGCCTGGGCGGCTGTAGCTGCCGATACGCAAGCACGCCGAGCACCAAAGCCACGACGGATAGACACCCCGACACCAACAGCGCCTGGAGATACAAACCCAGGATCGGCATACCGCACGCCCAACCTTGAGCCTGCAGCTGCATCCGTATCACCGACTCTCCTTGCATGTACGCCAATAGCGGCACCACGAACAAAGCGAGGACCGTGATCAGCAGCGATAGCGCACGTTTCATCGTTCACCCGTTCTTTAGCGCGGAGCGCTTACTGATTAACTGGTCTCTTCGCCATGCAGCGCACGCAAGCCTACATCGATCAGCCGAGTGGCAATCGATTCTGCTTATCGGATTCAATCACCCCGGACTCGTTGCCCTTCGCGCGAGCTCGGTCACTATTCTAAGAATAAGCGGTGCTAACGACTCAGGGGGAGTTATGCCGAAGCGCAGGGAAAGTGGCATCGAGTTTGTCGCCACGCTGGTTTGGCCAGCGGGCATCGTGCTCGGATTCTTGGCGTTTATCGGCATTCAATACGGCTTGAACTGGATATGGAGATCCAGCGACAACCCATTTCTATCCGGACTTGGCAAAGTCGCCGCCACAGGGATGCTTGCACCCTTCGCCTGGCTCATTCTTGTCGCCTTTTGCGCGGCGTCGGCGGCATCGTTCTTCAGTAGACGCAAACGCCGCCAGTTGCTGGACGCTCAAACAGGCATGGATAGCCTGCGCAGCATGGACTGGCGGACGTTTGAATTGTTAGTCGGCGAAGCTTTTCGGCAGCAGGGTTACGCCGCGGAGGAGACGGGACAGGGCGGCGCCGATGGAGGCGTGGATCTGGTACTTCGAAAGAATGGCCAGAAGATCCTTGTCCAGTGCAAGCAATGGCGCGCCCAACGGGTCGGCGTGCAGGTCGTACGTGAAATGTTTGGCATCCTGGTCGACCAGGACGCAGCTGCGGTGAAGATCGTGGCGCTCGGCGGCTATACGCCGGATGCCGCAGCCTTTGCACGTAACAAGCCTATCGAACTCATCGATGGCCGAACGCTGCTTTCTACCGTCACGCGCTTGCAGGCCAAGAAGGAGCCTGACGGCCCTTTGGACAACCCCCTGCTGTTCGCGGGAAGCCTTGCAGCCTGCCTGCTGATTGCATTTGCATTGCCCAGCCGGCAGTCACAGCCGTCCTCTCCTTCCACCGGCCGGTCGATATCATCGGTCGACGACGCGAAGGCACCAGCGACATTTTTGCCCACCGCTTCCATGGCGCACCCCATTCCTGCACCCGTAGCCACCCAGCCAACCAAAAAGATCTACAAAGCGTCCGCGCCTATGTCCAGTGAGGAACTTCGCGACTGGGAAAAACGCAATCGCGAGGCGATGAAAATCATGGAAAAGACCACGCCCGAACTGGAGGCACCGCCACCCCATTGAAGTTTGCCGCAAGCCGGGGTGTAGGCATTCACGTTAGATCCGACCACACGCTTCCGCCCCCAACCGATGACGATTACCATGCGGCAAACCTCAAACTGGCCAACGTCATGGCTAAGGCAAAGGAAGGACTAGCCCGCTTCTACGCCCTCTCCGACGGCGTCTTTGCGGTCATCATCACCGTGATGGTGCTGGCGTTCAAACCGCCCAGCGGCCACAACCTGCAGGCGTTGCTTGGCTTGTGGCCCGACCTGATCAGTTACGCGGTGAGTTATGCCTTCATCGCCGTCGTCTGGTTGAATCATCACGCGACGCTGCGGCACGCGCAATATTTGACGGGCACCCTGGCGCTGGCCAACTTCACCAACCTGTTTGCGATCTCGTTCATCCCCTTCACCACCGCCTGGCTGGCGGAAAGCGAACTGGCAACCTTTCCGCTGACGCTTTATGCCTCGGTGTTTTTTCTGGTGCAGGCCACCTACATGGTGTTGATGCGGGAAAGCTATTCCCACCGGCCGGACGGCATGGACCCGCGCTCCCGGAGGCGGCACTGGTACCGGGCGTGGATCATGTTGGCGGTGTTTTTTGTCGCCGCGCTGGTGGCCGTTATCCCGCCGTTCCTGCGGCTTGGCCTGCTGGCTTCGTTTCTGATCCTGTATTGCCGGCCTGATCCGTTCGAGAAGACCGACTTGGATTCGCCCGCGTAGGGTGCCCCAGGAATCTGCTTTGAGATGACCCAGGCCGCCCGAATCCGCAAATTCATGCAAAACGGGTTGCGTTTTTACGACTTACTAAGGTTCTCCTGATGATGGCGCAACGATTGGTCGCTTAATCTGAAATTGCTCCCGAGTCGGCAGGACGATTCGGCCAAGCATGCGACCGCCCTACTGGCGGAGCACCAACGGTCCGCCTAACGGCGGAACTGGCTGGACTGATGGGCGGACGCATTTGCGCCGCCCATTTCCTTTTCTGGGGTTTGCACGGACAGGGAACCACCCGTCCTCGCTCACTGAATCCGCCTCCTCGCACTCCAGCAGCGTCCAAGGCGTTTGCGCGATCTGCTCGCTCAGTTCGCGGTACCCATGTTTCCGCGACTTGAACGCGCGGGCACCACGCACAGGTCAAACCTCCCTGTCAGTCAGTGCAACCCCAGCTTTTCCAGCTCACCGCGCAGCGCCCGCTCGCCCTCGCCGCCCGGCGCCCACCCGCTGAGCTTGCCCACGGGCTTTCCGTTCCTGAAGAAGTAGAAGGTGGGCGTTGACCACGTATCGATGGCTGTCCAATCACCCTGTCGGTAGATGTAGTCCATGCGGGCAAGAGGGTGCGCGACATTCCACGCGGCGACGGTACGAGGTCGCATGCGGCCATCCTGGGGCATCAGCCAACGGGCGTGACTGGCGAACACAGCCTTCAGGCGAGCATCCGCTTCGATGGCCGCCACCGCATCGCGGGAGAAGTGGCACAGCGGATGCCCGATCACCACGATATCGACCGCCCCGCTCAACCTGATGGGCCGTTGGCTAGCCGACGAACCGTCTTCGCTCAGGACCAGAGCCGACGGCCCTCGACCGTCGACCAGCGCGCCAACGATGGTCGGAGCAGGCTCACTGCTCGCCGTCGGCTGGCTGGCAAGCACGGCACGAGCGGCGGCGAAGTCACGCACGCCAACCAGCGTCACGTACAGATCCTGGTAATGATGCAGTTCATCGGCGTGCAGCGCACGCAGCCGATCGAGATCGGCCTGCAGGTCTTGTACGTAGCGTCGATCAAGCGTGTAGAACGCCGTGTCGTAGGTGGCACGAAACAACAGATCAACTGAGTCCGAGGGCAGTTCCTGCAAGACTGACGTCTTCTGCTGGCTCGCGATGTTCGCCGAATAGAATTCCGTCATGGCTGCCGAACGGGCACTTGGCGGTACCGCATCCAATGCGGCCTCCGCCTTTTGGAAGCGGTCGTATAGCCGGGCGATGGCTGCGGCTCGCGGTACATCCTGCGCCGTGGCCACCCCCGCATGAAAGATCATCAGAAGTGTCAGCGCGATCCATGAAAGTGGCCTGGCGATGAACCGGGCGTCGTGCATGGGATTCTTGCTCGTTGGTCTCAGCACGCCAAGAACCGTGACCGCAGAATTCGAGCGTATCGTCATTGCCATCTCCCATGGGATGAAAGTTGGAACAGTCATCAGCGGAATCTCCCGATCTGCAGATCGAGGCCAGCGCCGGAGATTTACCGGATACCGCCATGGAGAAAGACAAACAATTCGCCCGACACTGAATCAGACGTAGCCATAGAACCTTGCACGCGTACGCTCGCACCTGCGCGCTCTGGCACTATTTTTTCCGAGGAAGGCGACCAACTGTCGCCAGCGGGAGCGCGCCGCAGCAGTCAGGTTAGTAAGGCAGCTTGATCAGATATCGCCGATCGTTGCGGCTGTCGTCGCCGCGCCGCATGCTCGTAACCTTTAATAAGCTCTGAGCTTATTAAAGGTTACCGACAAGCAGCGCTTCCAACCGCGACCTCGCAAAGTCCACAAACGGCACGCACTCCATAAGCTGGCAACGCGCAGACCCAATCATCGTGCTGCGAATCAAACCCGCAGCCTCGGCTTCCGCACCGATCTGCGGAAAGTACTTTCCGTTGTCGTCACCCACGTCCGGAACTTCCACCCACACACGTTCGTTTCCGATCATGTAGGGAAACCGACGGAGCTTGGTTCGATGATTGGCAACCAACGACTCGGCGTAATGCAGAAACGAGTTGCGATTGTGGCCAACGCCTAGCAACAGGATGTAGGCGCCCAACCGATACATCTTCTCGAACGGCGAATCCTTGCCGAGTGCATAGATGAAGGGCTGGTCTTCCGTGATCTCTCGAGCCCTGGCGCCTATTGCAGCAACGGATGCTTGCGGATGGCGGCCGCGCTGGCAATCGGGATGCGCCAGCACTGCATTGGGTGCCGCCCCCATGGGGGTTGCCAGATGTTCGTGGAAGAGGGGCACGCTCTGGCGGTCGCGAATGATCTGCGGATCATCGAACGAAGGCGACTGCGGGTGAGGATCGGAGACTTGAGGGGTGAAGGTCGGCACGACCAGGGTGCCGGACTCGCCGATGGCGTGCAGAAGCGCATCGACGATGGCTTGAGCTCCGCCATTGACGGCGCCGAAGGCGGATAGCGAGGAATGGACGACGACGGCAGCGCCACGCGGTATGCCGAGGATCGTGAGCGCGTTTTGGATGAATGCGCTGTCAATAGGCTTTGCCATCGTAGAAGCCATAGTTTTTTCATCCGATCCATTCAGAAATGACGGCCAGAGTCGCACCCGCCACTCTCAATCCCCGAGACAACGTCAGCGCGTTTTTCCTCTTGCTACAAAGAGAGCCAACAAGGGGGCCGCTAATTGTCCCCGACACCATTTCCAGAACCTACTTCCTCGCGGTAGACGGGCCCAACAACACTTCCGTGGTCTACCAGGCAACGACGGTCGACGCGCTCGACAACCCTCGGCAGCCCCATCGTGAGCTGACGGGCGGGCGCTATCTGGTAATGAAGCCGGTAGCCAATCCATTTACCAGCTTGGCCGACACCATGCTGAATTTCTATCGCGCACAGCCTGTGGGATGGACCAAAGAATTCACTCCCGAGCGGTGAAAAGTGACCCACCCGATTCTTGCTGGGCTGATGGGCGGTCGCGAATGCGCCGCCCATTTCCTTCTTGTCGCCACCACCACCGGTGAGCGCCTTCAATCGCCCACCGAACTCCCCTCCTCCGACTCCAACAGTTCCCACGCAATTTCCGCCGCCTACTCGTTCAACATGTAGAGCGCCGCAAACAGGCCCTCGGCGAGTGCAGGAGGGAGCGGTGGTTGGCGGAGCAAACGGGACGGAGGAAGTTAATTCGAACAATGGCGGTGCGATTTAACTACCTCCGTTCCGTTTGTCAGAATCGTCCCGCTTGTCGGGATCGAGATTGTGAGGAGAGGCTGGAACTGCGGGGCGGCGCAAAATCTTGCTCCCTCATGGCGTTGCGGCGTAGCATCCCCACAAGATCACGGTTTAGGAGCAGCCTCATGAAATGGAAACTTCTTGGATTCCGCGTTGCCTTCTTCAGCTTCGTGGCCTGGTGCGCTCTCGCGCTCTATGCGGTGCTTATCGGCCCGTCTTCGGTGATGGAGCGCGGCACCGGTCTTTGGATGTTGATCGCTCTGGGCTTAGTCGTGCAGGGCCTCACGTACGTAGGGGAACGTTTGTTTCGCCCAGCGCGGCATTGAGAGATGCCTAACTGCATAAAAAGCCCCCACCTCGATGGGGGCTTTTTCTTATTTAGTTCTGACGCGTGCAGACGGTGCCACCATTACTTGTAACGCAAGCGACGAGCGCTGGTGCAGCAGGCGAAGGCGCGCTGACCTGAGGCAAGAGCAAGCGGGACGGAGGTGGTTAATCGGAGCAGTGGTGATGGCAATCAACCAGCGCCTTCCCTGCTGTTACTGCTGTTACAAACGGGACGGAGGCGATGTCATTTAGCTCCCTCCATCCTGGTGTCAGGCTCCAACATTTCCCACGCAATTTCCGCAGCCCGCTCGTTCAACATGTAGAGCGCTGCAAACAGGCCCTCGGCCAGCGCGGGAGAGAGTGGCAAGTTGGCGGGCGGATAGCCGGACGAGCTTTCCTGGATGACCCGGTAGGCCTCGCTATTGGCTAGCACGCAGGACACGGCTTGAATGGCTTCAGCAAGCGTTGCGCTGGTGGCCGCCAGGCGCTGTGCCGGTTCTGGAAACTCGTCGAAGATCCAGTAGCGGCGGCTCAACGGGTTGACGGGTTTGCTTGGGTGGGATGGTGCGGCGTTGCGGCGTTTGCGCGCCGTAGGTTTGGATCTGGCCATGATCCACTCCTTAGTAGTTGGTCGTGGTTAGCGGACCGTCATCCACGAGAGGACGATAAGCGCGGATCACCGGCTTCGCCTTCTCCAAGTCGTAGCGCGCTTGAAGCGCCAGCCAATAAAACGCGGTGGTGTCGAAGGTCAGCGAAAGGCGCAAGGCGATCTTTGGCGTGATGGGTTGGGTGTCGGCGATGAAGGCTTTGATGTGGTGAGCGGGTATGCCGGTGCGTCGGGCGAGTTGGGCGGGGTTGAGTGCGCTTGGGATCAGGTAGGCGTGCAGCAGGATGTCGCCGGGGGCTCGCAGGGGTTGCGAGGGGTCTACTTCCGAGTGCGGGGTGAGCTGGATCAGTTCCATGGCTGTTCTCCCTGTCGGACACGGCCGTGCAGCGGATCAGCGCTTACAGCGCTCCGTGTCAGTGAATGCTTGGTGGCTTCGTCGGTGATCGCCCGAATGTGGCGCATCGCCATGCCGGCCGATGCGCCGAAACGGCGATCATCGGAGGCGTGTGGTGTTCACTCGAGGCTCGTCACCGAGCAGGCGGGCGTATTGCTGGAGGCAGTGAATCGCCGTGCCCAGGCTGGCCGTGACGGCCACGGGAAGCGGCCATGACAGCGGTCTGCCGGGGAATCCTCGCGCCTGAGCGTGGCGGCACTGCTCGCTGTCGATACGCAAGCGCGTGAGGGCGAGCACCGCCAGGGCGATGTCACCGCGCGTGGCATGACGCAGGGCTTCGGGCCACGCCACAGTCGTGGATGGCGGGCCGTCAGGCGAAGGAGTGAGGGTGCCGCCAGGGGGAACGGACGCGCGAATGCGTACCGTATGATCGCGGATAGCCATGATCAACTCTCTATAAGTTGGTGATGGTTAGCGGGTCGTGGGTGTTGTCGCACTCACGGCCCGCGCCTCATGACTTGGTAGTCATGGTCATTCGCGAGGCCGTGCAACACGACAGCGCGAGTGACTGACGGACCGTAGCAAGCAGGGTTGGCATCGTCTGTCAGGGATCGGCGAGATGGGTGTCTACCTGGGTGAGGTGAGGCGTGACGGCGCAAGGCCGGCTAGGTGTCAGCACCATTCCCCTGCCCCGTCCCCTTTATTCGGCGCCTTGATCACGTCCAGATAACGCGGCCTGCCTTGAACTACGCCCGGACCGGCGAGCCTATGGCCGCGGTCCTCTGGGGCATTCACTGATCCGGTCTTTCCTGAGGGAGTCATGCTGATGATTCGCCTGATGCTTTTGGCGTGCCTGTTCGCGGGTGCCAGCTTGCCCGTTGCTGCAGCCGTTCAACCCTTTCCGCCATCGTTCCGCGTCCAGGACATCCAGACGGACGGGGCCACGATCCACGTTCGCGTTGGCGGGAAAGGGCCCGCCGTCGTCCTGTTGCATGGCTTTGGGGACACCGGCGACATGTGGGCGCCGCTGGCGGCCGACCTGGCGCGCAATCACACCGTCGTCGTGCCCGACCTGCGTGGCATGGGCCTGTCCTCACATCCCGAAAGCGGCTACGACAAGCGCACACAGGCCGCGGATATTCGCAGCGTGCTGACCAAGCTGGGCATCGATCACGCGGCCGTAGTGGGGCACGACATCGGCACCATGGTGGCGTACGCCTATGCCGCCCGCTATCCGGACAAGACCGATCGCCTTGTCGTGATGGATGCCCCCGTGCCCGGCATCCCGCCGTGGGACCAGATCGTGCGCTGGCCTGCGCTATGGCATTTCGATTTCGGAGGCCCGGATATGGAGCGCCTCGTTGCCGGCCGCGAACGTATCTACCTGGACCGCTTCTGGAACGAGTTCGCCGGCGATCCACCGAAAGTGGACGAAGCCACCCGCCAGCACTACGCCGAGCTCTACGCCCGACCGAACGCCATGCACGATGCGTTCGCGCAGTTCCGCGCCATTCGCAAGGACGCCGAAGATAACCAGGCGGCCATGGCGACCAAACTCACGATACCCGTGCTCGCGATCGGCGGCGAAAAGTCGTTCGGCGCAAACGAAGCCATTGTGATGCGCAATGCCGCCACCAACGTCACCGAGCTGGTCGTTCCGCAGGCCGGTCACTGGCTCATGGAAGAAGCGCCCGGCACTACCATCGCGGCGGTTCATAACTTTATCGACGGGAAGCCGGTGGCGGCTGCCGGGGCGAAGTAGGTCAGAGCAAAGGGGCGGAACACTTCTCTGGAAGCGCACCGCTTCGGAACTAGGTTGCGTGGCGAAGATTCGGCCACGAGGCAGGCCTGGAAAGTGCTCTGACCCCATTTGTTGGTTGATTCGAACAATGGCGACGGGACCCAGCTATCTCCGTCCTGTTTGCCCTTGGCTAAAGGCTTAGCTCGGCGTAAATATCCTCTCGCCGAGCCAAGGCCTAGCATCGAATCACAGTGAGCTCGCCTGCATCTGATTTCCATAGATGCACTTGTACGTTACGGAAACATGCAAGTTGTCCATAAGTTCATGAGCTGCATTCAGTGCGTCTTTGTTCTTTGGTTCGGTGAACATAAAGACCACTAGGTCGGTACCCGGACGAATAGGCGTATCCGGCGAAATGTAGTAAGTATGAGTGGCGATATTACCTAGAAGATGTTGCGGATATTGCTTGGCCAATTCATCGAGTTCCTTTGGCGAAGTTAGCTCGTAGGTCCGCCCCTTATATTTCGCCAATATCGATTTAATGATCGCCGGCCCTAGCCCATGATTTCTGAGTTCAAGCACGGCTAAATTGTGGTCCAAGCCGAAATAGACGTCGACCAATGGTCTAGTTTGAAGCCGATTGTGCTGCATGACGGCACGAACTTGGATAATCGAGACGATCAGCGCACATAACGCAACAACTCCTGAGCCGATTGCCGTGTAGTCGCTACTCTGTAACGTCATTCCCTCCCCCTTGATTTGGCTCTAATTATCTAACGAAGAACAATCCGGCTTCACTTATAACTCGCCCTTAGAACGTAGCCGCTAAGCCGATCGCACCAGCGACGTTTGACGGATCAATTAGCTCGCGACATCGATAACTTTCGATAACACTTTGACCATCCCGCTCGGCCTGTGACCGTCTTGACTCATTTTTGCCAAGATGAGATTGCGCAAAGCCTCGTAAGAAACCGTAATGTTCAATTTTTGAACCAACCGTCGAAGGACATCCCTTCCCGGGAATATCTTCATCCAAGACTCGCCCGAAAGTCCGTTCTGATAGTAAGAGTTCCGCTCTTCTGCGAAGACTCGCAGAAGATCTGCATTGAGTCCTAGCGAGGCCTTGCTTAGCTTATCCATGGAACGAACAACTGCTGCCGCTGCAGCATCTGCTAGATCTGGCGCAGCCGGATCAAACTCAGTATTAATGGATCTAACAAGGGCAACATTTGTGTGCGCGGAAAGGTCACGGCGAAGAAGCACGGGTAATGTATCTTTCGCCGCGCCCCAAAGAGCGTTATGGACATCATCCCGTGTTAAGGCCCTGCCCGGTTCCAGCTCCTTGACTACACGCAGGATATAGTCCGGATCGAGAAAATAATTCTCGATGTGATATACATCCCAACTGAATTGATTCGTTCGCTCTGTCGAAAGCGACTCACCATCACTATCAGTTATGCAGAAGAACTTTAGGGGAACATCGCCCTCAACTGCTGCTTTTTCAAGGATATCTAGTAGTGCCTTCACTCGCTGCTTGTTCGTCCCAGAGATTAGGTTTGCCTGCCGTCCAATCTCTGGAAATAGGGTCGAGACGACTCGCTTGTCAAAGTCTGAGTCACCACCACCCTCGAGAATTATGACCTTTGCGCCCGGATGGTAAGCCGCCAGATCTCCAACCATATCAATGAGCGCAAGATCGAGATCCTCCTTCACGGAGAGAGCCTTCAATTGGTTGTCACCAGGAGTAACGGAAGCACATGGAAGCATGTGATAGACGTTATATGCCTCTCGCCCCACGACCTCTCTCAGCAATGCGTCCGAGTGTGTTACGAGCCATATCTGATTTTCCAGGCTTTCACCTAGATTCTTCCTATAAAACTCAGGCAACCCGCGAATAAGTCTCGGATTCAGATGGAGCTCTGGCTCGTCAAGAAGAATTATTGAATAACGAGGCGCCGAGTTTCTAATTCGCAGATAGCCGTACAATATCTCTTTCTCGCCGGCGCTCAATTCGTCGAGATCATGAGCGCTGTTCTCACCAATCCTGACGGGAAAAGTCAGAGATCCAGCTTTCGTTGGCTGCGGACCTAGAAATACTTTTTCAGGAAAGAATGTCTGAAAGAGTTCCTGAAGGGTCTCTGTCAAAGTCGATTGCCTTGCGTCATCAAATCCCGCGCGCTCTGCAAGAATCTCCTTAACATAGGAGGCAGCCATTTCGCTCTTTACGTTATTGTACTTGGCCGCATAGTTGTAGAGCGCAGTCTGGCTCCGCTGCTGTTCGTTTGCATCAAGGTTGAGATTTATTCCCTGGACACTTTCGCGTCCGTAGTGGCGCTGCGCTCCGTGAAAATCGACAACGCCGATCTGCCGCGGCCTAAAAGTGCTGAAAACAATGGATAGAGCGATCGAGTTTCTAATTTCGGGAGGCATTCCAGGTCGAATGCAGAAGGCTGCGCTAATAGTCGGCCCCTGCAGCTCGGACATGAGCATCGCGTATTCTTGCTCAACTCGATTCGCAACCTCAGCTTCTCGATCTCTAACCTGGGTGGCGAACATGCTTGCCGTCCTACCCCAGGAGTAGGCCTCGGGCAGAATCACCTTCCAAATTTTCTCGCGCAGCAGGTCGCGGGCGTTGTTCGCAATGAAAGCCCGCTCCTCGCTCGCCATCTTAAACTCGCAATCGATGATTACATCTCGCTGCGGATTGTTGAAAATTGACGTGAAATCAGCGGCACTATTTGTCAGATTGATCTGGAACTCGCCCATCCATTGCTGCCATTCATTTGCTTGGTAACCGCCGTATACCGACTTAACCAATCGAATGGCATCAAAAACGCATGATTTCCCTGAGCCGTTCTGGCCGGCGATGATCACGATGTTGCCAAGATCTCTCATCGAAACATCGGCAATGCCTCGAAAGTTCGAGATGCGCAGGCTTTCAATCTTCATTGATCATCTCTCCGTTCCATTCGTCAAAATGCGAACAAGGAAACGGGGTCAGGCTCACTTCTTGGGCGGCGAGAAGTGAACCTGGCCCCGTCCTTTCTTATTAAAGATCGATTTTAGGGTTGTGCTAATCCCCCTAAAACTCAGCCATTAAGTCTATGGACAAAAAAAAGGGCGGCATCGCTGCCGCCCTTTTCCTTTAATCGGCGCTCACGCGTAGAACTTTAGCCGCACTTGCTATACCCACAATTCAAACAAGTCTGGCACCCATCCATCAGCACCAGCGCCTGCGTATTGCACTTGGCGCAAAGGGTCGCGCCAGGCGGGAAGCCGGTGGCGGATTCGGTGGTGGCGGTTTCAGTGCTCGCGGTAGCAGCCTTCTTGCCGCTCGCAGCCGCCTCATAGGCAGCGCGCTTCTCGGCGACCAGCTTGCGGGTGGACTCGTCCATTTCCGGGTCGTGGATCAGGCCGATCATCTTCATGTGCTGCTCGATGACCGCGCCGATCTCGGCGACGATGGAGGGCATGTAGATGCCGCCGGCTTTGAAGTAGCCGCCGCGGGGGTCGAAGACAGCCTTCATCTCTTCGACCAGGAAGGTGACGTCGCCGCCTTTGCGGAACACGGCTGAGAGGATGCGGGTGAGCGCCACGATCCACTGGAAGTGGTCCATGTTCTTCGAGTTGATGAAGATCTCAAAGGGGCGGCGCTGTTCGTGCGGGGTGCCGGCGTTGAGCACGATGTCGTTGATGGTGACGTACAACGCGTGCTCGAACAGCGGCGACTTGATCTTGTAGGTGGAGCCGACCAGCGTCTCGGGACGCTCCAGGCTCTCGTGCATCTGGATGATTTCCGCCTTGGGCGCTTCTTTGGAAGCTGCCGGCGTGGCGGCGGGTGCGGCGGCGGACGCGGCCTTGTCCTCGGGCTTTACTACGTTGTAGCCCTTGATCTTTTTTTCGATCTTGATCGCCATGGTGTGTTCTTCCGACGGGTTGGCGGCGCGGCGGTTTGTTTTTACTAAGAACCGGCGTCTTGAGGTGGTCGCGCGTATGGGCGCGGTCGCTACTGGATTCCGGCCTGCGCCGGAATGACGAGCTGAAAGGCTGACGAGCTAAAAAACAATGACGAGCTTGGAACGATCCGGCCCGGCGTGTTGAGCGCCGGGCCGGGTCGCGTTACGGCTTACTTACGGCGTGCGGCTTTCTTGGCCGGCTTGCGCACGACCTTCTTCACGCTCGCCTTCTTGCTGGCAGTGGACCTCTTGACCGCCTTGGCGGCGGTCTTCTTACCGGCGGCCTTGCGGGCCGTCTTCTTAACTACGGCTTTCTTGGCCGTCTTCTTGCTGACCTTGCGAACGGCCTTCTTGGCAGCGGTCTTGCGCACTGCCTTCTTCACGGCCTTCTTGGCAACCTTCTTGGCGGCTGCCTTCTTCACGGCTTTCTTGGCGACCTTCTTGGCTGCTGCCTTCTTGACGGCCTTCTTGGCAGTCTTCTTGACGGCGGCCTTCTTCACGGCCTTCTTGACGGTCTTCTTGGCTGCAGCCTTCTTGACCGCCTTCTTCGCGGTCTTCTTGCCGGCAGCCTTCTTGACGGCCTTCTTTGCAGAAGCCTTCTTGGCCGGAGCTGCCTTTTTGGCTGCGCTGGACTTCTTGGCACGAGCCTTCTTGGGCTTGGCGGCCGGGGTCACTTCGACCACGGGCACTTCGACCGGCGCGTCAACGACCTGGGTGTTTTCGTCTTTCACATCAAACTCTGTATCGATGGACATGTATGTAATCCCCTCCGACGTGGATACTGGAAGCTATGTTGAGCCTTGCCGCAAGGTAGTTACGGTGGTGCTCTTGGCAGTGGGCTGATACCCGTGATCAGGCATCGGCGGTTAGTTTAGAACTTTCCGTAATACCCTTCCTTCAAGGCATCGAACAGGTTGGCGGCGGTATGCATTTCGCCGTCGTATTCCACTTCTTCGTTGCCTTTCAGTTCGACAACACTACCGTCCTCCAATTCGAAGCGGTAGAGGGTGCTCTCAAGATCGGCTTCTTTGACGAGCACGCCTTGGAACGCTGCGGGGTTGAAACGGAAGGTGGTGCAACCCTTCAAACCCTGCTTATACGCGTAAAAATAGATGTCCTTGAAGTCTTCGTACGGGTAGTCGGTGGGGACGTTCGCCGTCTTGGAGATGGACGAGTCGACCCACAGCTGCGCGGCGGCCTGGATGTCGACATGCTCCTTGGGGGAGATGTCGTCGGCCGAAACGAAGTATTCGGGGAGCTTGGACTTGGGATCGTCGGAGAACGGCAGCGCGTCGGCATTGATGAGCGCGCGGTAGGCGAGCAGCTCGTAGCTGTACACCTCGACCTTTTCCTTGGTCTTGCGGCCTTCGCGGATCACGTTGCGCGAGTAATGGTGCGCAAAGCTCGGCTCGATGCCGTTGCTGGCGTTGTTGGCCAGCGACAGCGAGATGGTGCCGGTGGGCGCGATCGAGCTGTGATGGGTGAAGCGCGCGCCGGTTTCGGCCAGCTCGGCCACCAGGTTGGGCGCCACGCTGGCAACGCGCTGCATGTAGCGGCTGTACTTGGCGTGCAGCACGCGGCCCGGGATGCTATCGCCCACCTTGTAGCCGTCGGCGGCCATTTCCGGACGCTTGCGCAGCATTTCGCCGGTGACGGTGTAGTCGCGAGCCAGCACGGGTGCGGGGCCCTTTTCCTTGGCCAGGTCCAGCGCCACTTCCCAGCCGGCGACGGCCATCTCACGCGAGACTTCTTCGGTGAAGGCCACGGATTCGCTGGTGCCGTAGCGCATCTTGAGCATGGTGAGCGTGGTGCCGAGGCCCAGGAAGCCCATGCCGTGGCGACGCTTGGAGAGGATCTCGTGGCGCTGCTGTTCCAGCGGCAGGCCGTTGATCTCCACCACGTTGTCGAGCATGCGGGTGAAGATCTTCACCACTTCGCGGTATTCGTCCCAGTCGAAGCGGGCCTTGGGGCCGAACGGGTCGCGCACGAAGGTGGTGAGGTTCACCGAGCCCAGCAGGCACGAGCCGTACGGCGGCAGCGGCTGCTCGCCGCAGGGGTTGGTGGCGCGGATGTGCTCGCACCACCAGTTGTTGTTCATCTCGTTGACCTTGTCGATCAGGATGAAACCCGGCTCGGCAAAGTCGTAGGTGGACACCATGATCATGTCCCACAGGTGACGCGCACGGATGTGCCCGTAGACCTTGCAGGCCACCAGGCCGTCCTCGCGCCCCACGTAGTTTTCGTGGGTGGGCCACTCGCGCCAGACGATCTTCTCGGCGTCGGTGAGGTCGACTTCGTCCTTTTCCTTCACGTGCACCGGGAACACCAGCGGCCAGTCGTGATCGTGCTCCACCGCCTGCATGAAGCCGTCGGTGACCAGCAGCGAGAGGTTGAACTGGCGCAGACGACCGTCTTCGCGCTTGGCGCGGATGAATTCCTTCACGTCGGGATGGCTGACGTCGAACGTGCCCATCTGCGCGCCGCGACGGCCACCGGCCGAGGACACGGTGAAGCACATCTTGTCGTAGATATCCATGAAGGACAGCGGGCCGGAGGTGTACGCACCGGCGCCGGACACGTACGCGCCGCGCGGACGCAGCGTGGAGAACTCGTAGCCGATGCCGCAGCCGGCCTTCAGCGTGAGACCGGCCTCGTGCACCTTCTCCAGGATGTCGTCCATGGAGTCGCGGATGGTGCCGGACACGGTGCAGTTGATGGTGGAGGTGGCGGGCTTGTGTTCCAGCGCGCCGGCATTGGAGGTGATGCGGCCGGCGGGAATGGCGCCGCGGCGCAGCGCCCACAGGAAACGTTCGAACCAGTGTTCGCGCAGTTCCGGTGTGGCTTCCACCTCGGACAGTGCGCGGGCGACGCGCTGGTAGGTTTCGTCGACGCTGCCATCCACGGGCGCGCCGGACTTGGCCTTCAGGCGGTACTTCTTGTCCCAGATATCGTACGAAGCCGGCTGCAGCGGAATGGCAGTGGCATCACGGTTAACGGCTGGTGCACGCGCGGTGCTCATCGGCTTCCTGACCTCTCGGTATGGCCTCACGGCCCCGTGTTGGTGTTGTTCTGATCGGCTAAGCCGCTTGTATCGAGCCGCGCCTGAAAAGCAAAAGCCGCGCGTAGTGCCCGATCCTTGCGTTCCTTGCCCGACCCTTCGGCAACTCCCCCCCCTGAGAGTGCCCTGTGACACCAGCTCTTGGGTGGATGCCCGGCTTGGTCACACAACATGTTGTGGTCGCGAACGAGGGAAAGTTACCCCCGCCCTTTCGCGATGTAAAGTGATTTCGTCAATGCGGGATCGATGGAACCGTGGACGCTGCGCTGAGTCGAATGAGCACCGATTCAACTCGTCATGAAGGAGACTCCATGTTTGTCCGATGCATCCGCCGGCTGGCCGCTGCAGCGCTGGTACTGCTGGCCGCGACACCGCTGGCCGGCCATGCCGCCATTCCCACCTCGATCGATGGACAGCCGCTGCCCTCGCTGGCGCCGATGCTGGAGAAGGTGACGCCGGCGGTGGTGAACATTTCCACCAAGACGCGGGTACAGGTGCGCGATCCGTTCTTCGACGATCCGGTGTTCCGCCAGTTCTTCGGCCTGCAGGGTTCGCCGCGTTCGCGCGTGGAGCAGAGCCTGGGTTCGGGCGTGATCGTGGATGCGGCCAAGGGCTACATCCTCACCAACAACCATGTGGTGGGCGGCGCCGACGACATCACGGTGACGCTGCAGGACGGCCGCGACTTCAAGGGCAAGCTGGTGGGCACCGACCCTGACACCGATGTCGCGGTGGTACAGATCCAGGGCACCAACCTGCAGGCGCTGCCGATGGCCGATTCCTCGCAGCTGCGCGTGGGCGACTTCGTGGTGGCGGTGGGCGACCCGTTCGGGCTCGGGCAGACGGTGACTTCGGGCATCGTGTCGGCGCTGAGCCGCTCGGGGCTGGGCGGCTCGGGCTACCAGAACTTCATCCAGACCGATGCATCGATCAATCCCGGCAACTCCGGTGGCGCGCTGGTGAATCTGCGCGGCGAGCTGGTGGGCATCAACACCATGATCCTGTCGCCCTCGGGCGGCAACGTGGGCATCGGCTTTGCCATTCCCACCAATCTCAGCCGCGAGGTCATGCAGCAGCTGGTGACCAACGGCAAGGTCAACCGCGGCAACCTGGGCGTGGAGACGCAGGACATCAACGCGCGCATCGCCAAGGTGCTGGGCCTGAAGGATAACAACGGCGCCGTGGTCACGCGTGTTACCAGCGGCTCGGCGGCCGACAGCGCGGATATCCAGGTGGGCGATGTGATCACCGCGCTCAACGGCAAGCCGATCCGCAACGCGCAGGACCTGCGCAACGCCGAAGGCCTGATGCCGCTGGGCAGCAGCGTGAAGCTCACGGTGCAGCGCAACGGCAGCGCGCGCGACGTCACCGCCAAGCTGGTGCCGGAGAAGCTCGCCACCGTGGACGGCGGCAAGCTCGATGCACGCCTGGCTGGCGTGACCTTCAGCGAACTCTCGCAGAACCTGCGCGCACAGGGTGTCGGCGGCGTGGCCGTGGGTGCCGTGCGTGCGGGCAGCCACGCGGCGCAGGCCGGTTTGCAGGCCAACGACATCGTGATCGGCATCGGGAATGCGCGCATTCCCGATCTGCGCACGCTGCAGCAGCTGGCCGGCGTGAATCCGCGCCAGTTGGTGCTGGTGGTGTCGAGCGATGAGGGCGTGCGCTACGTGGACATCCACTGATGTTCGCCCGCACCGCGTTGCGGCGGCAGCGCGGTGCGGGGCCCGATCACGTCGCAAATGGAGCTGCGACACCTTGATCTGCGGGAACGGGGGATGAACGCGGCGGGGAATGCGTGCCGGATGTCGCGTTTTTACACGATGCAAGGGGGCGAATTCGCTTGCGGTTTGTGCGGGAGCTGGCTGAAATAGCCGGGTTACATCTCTTGCACGCACGCCCCACTCAAGCGGCCTGCGAACCATCATCATCATTCGAGGTTCCCCACCGCCATGTCACGACGCCTTTCCCGCCTGCTCATCGTTGCGCTGCTAACCGCATGCGCCGCCTCCGGCGCACTCGCCGCCGCCGGCAAGACCACCAAGTCGACCAAGAAGCCGACCACCCCGCCGCCTCCGGCACTGGTTTGGCGCGGCGACTACGCCACCGCCCGTGGCGTGGTGGAAGACGTGAGCAAGGCCTGGGAGAAGAGCGGCAAGGGTCGCATCGAGATCCAGCCGTTCAACACGGCCTCGGGCCTGGATGCCGTGGCGCACGGCCTGGCCGACATCGCCGGCAGCGCGCGCAACAGCGCCGGCGGCGTCGAGGGCGACCTGGTGTTCACCCCGGTGGCGTTCGACGCGCTGGTGATGATCACGCATCCGTCCAACGGCACCGGCAACCTCACCGTCAAGCAGCTGCACGACATCTACTTCGGCAAGATCACCAACTGGAAGGACGTGGGCGGCAAGGACGCGCCGATCAACCTGTATGCCGTGGCCAGCCCGGGTGACGGCGTGGAATACAGCCTGCGCCGCCTGATCTTCGGCCGCGGCAACCAGCCGGTCGCCGCACCGCGTCTGTACGTCAACACGGCCAAGCTGGAAGAAGCCGTGACGCTCGATCCGAATGCGCTGGGCGTGACCACGCTCTCGGGCGTGGCCAGCAACAGCAAGGTGAAGATGGTCAGCGTGGACGGCGTGCGTCCCAGCGTTTCCACCATCACCGATGGCAGCTATGTGCTGTACACCCCGCTCTACCTGGTCACCAACAAGGAAAGCCCGAAGGCCGCGCAGATCACCGCCTTCATGGAATTCCTGCACACCGACCAGGTGCGATCGCTGGCCCGCGCCCATCAGCTGGTGCCGTACACCGATGCGCCGCAGCTGGCCGAGAACGACAAGGCCCGCCGCGAGAAGCTGCTCGCCGAGAACGGCATCAAGATGGACGTGGTGGCCGATCCGATCCCCACCGCAGCGGCCGTGTCGATGCCGGCAGCGCCCGCGGCGGCTGACGCCTCGCCGGTCGCCGAGAAGGCGGCTGCATCCGGCCAGACCTATACCGTCTCCAAGGGCGATACGCTGGGCGTCATTGCCAAGAAGTACTCGGTGTCGGTGGCGGATCTCAAGAAGTGGAACGACCTGTCCAGCGACAACGTGAAGATCGACCAGGTGCTGAAGGTGAGCGGCAACTGATCTCGCCGCACGTGCGCATCCGCGCCCTGACGCTCGACCTGGACGACACCCTGTGGCCGGTACTGCCGGCCCTGGAGCGTGCCGACCGCGATCTCGACGCGTACCTGCGCCAGCACTATCCCGACGTTGCGCGCGCATGGCCCATCCCGGCCATGCGCGCGTTGCGTGCCGAGGTCGCCGCCGAGCGCACCGACCTCGCCCATGACTTCACCACGCAACGCCACCTCACCATGCAACGCGCCTTCACCGCCTGCGGCATCGCCGAGGCGCCGCTGGAAGCGTTGTGGGAGGTGTATTTCTCGGCGCGCAACAGCGTCGAGCTCTATCCCGACAGCCTGCCCGCCCTCCAGCGCATCGCTGGACGCTGGCCGGTGGTCAGCCTCACCAACGGCAACGCCGACCTCGACCGCATCGGCATCCGCGGACACTTCACGCATCACGTGTGTGCGCGCGACGAGGGCGTGGCCAAACCCGACGCACGCATTTTTGAAGCGGCCGCCGAACGCCTTGGGCTGAGGCCCGAAGAAATTCTCCACGTCGGCGACGATCCCGAACTCGACGTCGTCGGCGCCCGCGACGCCGGCCTGCGCACCGCCTGGATCAACCGCCACGGCCACCCCTGGCCCGGCCTACTGGGCACCGCCCCGGACCTCGACCTGCGCGATATGAGCGCGTTGGCGGATTGGTTGGAGGCGCAGGGGGAGTAGCTGCCCGCATCGGGACTTGCCGCCCTCCCCTTTGTGGGAGCGCACTTGTGCGCGACTGGCCACACCGGGTGTACCGCTCCGTCGGCTTGTCGCGCACAAGTGCGCTCCCACAGACAAGCGCCGCGCCGCGAAGCCAGGCTTCGCTTTAAGTCCTTACGAGCTCCAGGATCACGCGCTTCTGCAGAGGCTCGGTTGTGGCACAAAGGCAAGAGCGCCCCTCACCCCAGCCTCTCTGCCCGGAGAAGAGGGAAAAGTGCAGTGCATGGCTATTGGCGCCCCCTTGTGGGAGCGCACCCTGTGCGCGACAAGCCGACGGAGCGATACACCCCAGCGTGGCTGTCGCGCACAGGGTGCACTCCCACAGTGGCTTCGCTTTAAATCCTCTGATGCGCCGAAGCCCGCTCCAGGATCAACCCCAAATACCGTCTCGCCCCCGCCCCCAAAAGCGCGCATCATTCACCATCACCAGGCCGCCACCGCGGCCCGTGCACGCATCGCGCAAGGAACTCCATGTCCGTCCTGATCGAACGCAAAACCAGCGACCGCAACAGCATCGCCATCGAAACCACCGACGCCCAACACCTTGCCGCGACCAAGCGCCGCCTGACGGCCGCGCAGCGCCGCTGGGTCGCCGACTCCGCGTTCGAGGCCGCGCCCGGGACGTTCGCCCTGATCGCGGATGAGAGCGGCAAGCTGGTGCGCGTGCTGGTCGGCGTGGATGCAGGCGATGCACTGGGCGCGCTCGGTGCGCTGCCGCGCGCGCTGCCGGATGCCACCTATCATCTCGCCGACGAGGGCGTGCTGAAGGACAAAAAGCAGGCCGCGCTCGGCTGGGCGCTCGGCGCCTACGAGTTCACCCGCTACCGCAAGGCCCGTCGCGCGCCGGCCAAGCTCGCCATCGCCGCGGCCGATCTCGCCACGCTGCAGCCCCTGGCCGAAGCCACCACGCTGGTGCGCGACCTGGTCAACACGCCCACCGAAGACATGGGCCCCAAGCATCTCGCCGACGCCGTGAAGCAGCTGGGCAAGACGCACAAGGCCAAGGTGCGCGAATGGGTGGGCGACGAATTGCTGACCGCTCGCTTCCCCACCATCCACGCCGTGGGCCGCGCCAGCCATCGTTCGCCGCGGCTGATCGAACTGAACTGGGGCAAGAACACCGACCCGAAGATCGCCGTGGTTGGCAAGGGCGTGTGCTTCGACACCGGCGGCCTGGATCTGAAGCCCGCCGACGGCATGCGCTGGATGAAGAAGGACATGGGCGGCGCCGCGCACGCGATCGCGCTGGCCGGCCTGATCATGCAGGCGAAGCTGCCGGTGCGCCTGCAGCTGCTGATTCCCGCGGTGGAAAATGCGGTGTCGGGTGCAGCGATGCGTCCGGGCGAAGTGATCACCACGCGCGCCGGCATCACCGTCGAAGTGGACAACACCGACGCCGAAGGCCGCCTGGTGCTGTGCGATGCGCTCACCTACGCCAGCGAGCAGAAGCCGGAACTGCTGATCGACTTCGCCACGCTCACTGGCGCGGCTCGCGTGGCGCTGGGTCCCGACCTGCCGGCGCTGTTCGCCAACAACGATGATGCCGCCGACCGCGTGATCGCCGCCGGCCGCGCCAGCAACGACCCGCTGTGGCGCCTGCCGCTGTGGCGCCCGTATCGCAAGATGCTCGAGTCCTATCTGGCCGATATGGCCAACGCCGGTGCCTCGCGCCATGCAGGCGCGATCACCGCCGCGCTGTACCTGGAGCGCTTCGTGCCGGACACGACGCCATGGCTGCACCTGGACACCTACGCCTGGAACGATGGCGACCGCCCGGGTCGCCCGCGTGGTGGTGAGGCGTTGGGTTTGCGTGCGTTCTTTGCGTTCCTGCAGGAGCGCTATAAGCGCTGAGGCCCGCTTCGATTCCGTACGGAGAAGGCGACGCACTGCGTCGCCTTTTTTTGTGCACACGCCCCATCTGTAGGAGCGCACCCTGTGCGCGACCGCGGAACCACCCACCGCACCTGTCAACGGCTATCACGAAGACGCTGAGGCTCCATCCAACAAAGAGGTATCGACCTGGCGCCGCGGTCGCGCACAGGGTGCGCTCCTACAGAGTCACGAAAGGACGGCCTCCCTCGGTGACATCGCCCCCATCGGCTGGCATCCTCCGACCAGTTCACCCCGAGGCCTCTTCCATGACGCGTCTGCGCCCGCTTTCTCTCGCTCTCTGTTTCGCGCTCTGCGCCGCGTCCCACGCTGAAGATGCCCAACCACCTACCCAGCCGCCGCTCACCGAGCAGACGCAGCGTTCGGGCGGCGAGATGCCGGCCGAACAGCAGCGCGTGAGTTTCGATCACGCCGAACTGCATTTCAGCGTCGACCCAGCGCAACAAAGCCTGGATGCCGAAGCCATCCTCAGCTTCACCGCGCGCGAGGCAACCGACGCGCTGCTGCTCGACTTCGATCCGCATCTCACCATCTCCAAGCTCACCGTCGACGGCAAGACCCTGAAGCCCGACCAGTGGAGCAATCCCGAAGGCCGCCTGCGCATCGCGCTGCCCAAGCCGCTCGCCAAGGGCGGCAAGGCGGTGGTCGACATCCGCTACGGCGGCAACCCGCACGTGGCCAAGAAGGCGCCGTGGGACGGCGGCTTTGTGTGGAGCCACACGGACGACGGTCAACCGTGGATCGCCACGGCGGTGGAAGGCGAAGGCTGCGATCTGTTCTGGCCGTGCATCGATCATCCGCAGGGCAAGCCGGCCCTGGTGGATACCTATGTGACCGTGCCCAAATCGCTGGCGGCGCCGGGCAACGGCGTGCTGGTCGAGATCAAGGAGCATGGCGACACGCACACCTATCACTGGCGCGCGAAGCATCCGACCACCTATGCCATCTCCATCAACATCGGCCCGTTCGATGTGTTGAAGGGCGATTACCACAGCCGCTACAGCAACACGATTCCGATGCAGATGTGGTATCTGCGCGGCCATGAAGCGCAGGCCAAGCAGCTGTTCGCCGAGTTCCCGCGCATGCTCGATTTCTTCGAGCAGGAAATCGGCCCCTACCCGTTCGGCGACGAGAAAATGGGCGTGGTGGAAACGCCGCACCTGGGCATGGAACACCAGACCATCAACGCCTACGGCAACGGTTATCCGCGCAGCGAGTACGGCTTCGACTGGCTGCTGCAGCACGAGTTCTCACATGAGTGGTTCGGCAACCAGATGACCAATGCCGACTGGGACGACATGTGGCTGCACGAGGGTTTCGGCACCTACATGCAGCCGCTCTACGGCCAGTACCTCTACGGCGACATGCCGTATTTCTCGATGCTGCAGAACGAACGCAGCATGGTGAAGAACGCCTATCCCGTCGTGGCAGGACGCAGCCAGTACGAAGAGGACGTGTACGACGCCAAGCGCGGTCCCGGCAACGACATCTACTACAAGGGCTCGCTGATGCTGCACAGCCTGCGGCAGCTGATCGGCGACGACGCGTTCTTCGAAAGCATCCGCCGGCTGGTCTACGGCCGCCCCGATCCCAAGCCCGGCAACTTCACCCCGCATTACGCCACCACGCGCGACTACATCGACATCGTCAACCAGGTGACCGGCCGCGACCTCAACTGGTTCTTCGACGTCTACCTGCGGGAAGCGGCCTTGCCGAAGCTGGAAACGCGCCAGGAAGGCAAGACACTGACGCTTCATTGGCAGGTCCCGCACGACAAACCGTTCCCGATGCCGGTCGAAGTGCAGGTCGGCGACAAGCTGCTGACCGTGCCGATGATCGGCGGCAATGCCTCGGTACCCGCACCGGCCGGCACGCTGGTGATCGTCGACCCCCGCAGCAAACTGCTGCGCGACCTGCCGCACTTCGCGGACTATCAGCAGTGGAAGAAGGAACAGGCCGATAAGAAGGCCAAGGCGCCGAAGTAAACCCCACTGTCACCGCCACTGCTCCACTGTGGGAGCGCACTTGTGCGCGACAAGCCAACGAAGCGGATACATCCCGGCGCTGCAGTCGCGCACAAGTGCGCTCCCACATGAAGGTCCCCAGTCGGTGATTTCTTGTGGGAGCGCACCCTGTGCGCGACAAACCTACGGAGCGATACACCCCAGCGTGGCTGTCGCGCACAGGGTGCGCTCCCACAGGGTCTCGGGTGAGGCCATAAAAAAAGGGCGGCACCGGGCCGCCCTTTCCTTTCGATAGGAAACCGATCAGTGCGCTGCTGGCTGCGCCTTCTCCGGCGCTCCCGCGGCAGCGGTGGCATTGACGTTCGAGTACTTGCCGCCGTACGGCAACACTTCCGCCGCCAGCTTCGAGTCGCCCTTGATCAGGCCCACCGCGTCGAACAGGATGTGCGCCGTTTCGTCGAGCTGCGGATCCGGTGCCTTCTTGGCGTCCTTCTCCTGCTTCAGCTCGCTCTTGAGGCTGCGCTCGTTGGCGTTGAGGCCATCGTCCACCGCCAGCGTGTCGTCGTCGTCCGAGCCGTTGCCGTCGATCGCCTTGTGGCGGGCGCGGAAATCGGCCTGGAGCGCGTCGAGGTCCTTACGCTCGGTTTCGCGCTGGGCGAAGTTGAGCGAGATGGTGGTCTTGTCGCGCATCTTGCGGTACTGCGCCAGCTCGTCGAGCATCAGCTTCCACGCGGGCGACTTCAGTGCGCGCGCGTCGTGCTTGCCCTGCAGCTGGCCGAGGTAGGCCTTGAGGTCGGCGACCGGCTTGTAGTCGGCCGGCGCGATCTGCGTCCACGGCAGCGCGTTGTCGTAGGTCGACTCGCCGAAGTCCTTCTCGTCGCCGTTCTTCGGGAACTGGATGTCCGGCGTCACGCCCTTCAACTGGGTCGAACCGCCGTTGATGCGGAAGAATTCCTGGATAGTCATCTTCAGCTCGCCGAACTGCGGCTTCTCGCTGGTGTTGCGGGTGAAGCGGTCCAGGTCCACCAGGTTCTGCACGGTGCCCTTGCCGAAGGTCGGCTGGCCCACGATCAGGCCGCGGCCGTAATCCTGGATCGCCGCTGCGAAGATTTCCGACGCCGAGGCCGAACCACGGTTCACCAGCACGGCCATCGGACCGCTCCAGGACATGCCCGGCTCGTCGTCGCCCTGCACCTGCACTTCGCCGCGCGCATCGCGCACCTGCACCACCGGACCCTGGTCGATGAACAGACCGGTGAGCTCGTTGGCTTCGGCGAGCGAACCGCCGCCGTTGTTGCGCAGATCGATCACCACGCCTTCCACGTTCTCGGCCTTCAACTCGCCGAGCAGCTTGGACACGTCGCGGGTGGCGCTCTTGAAGTCCTTGTCGCCTTCGCGGCGCGCACCGAAGTCGGAATAGAAGCTCGGCAGGTCGATCACGCCGATCTTGCGCGTGACGCCGGCGTCCTTGATTTCGATGACCTTCTTCTTGGCGGCCTGCTCTTCGATGCTCACCTTCTGGCGAACCAGGCTGATCATCTCGTGCTTGCCGTCCACGCCCGCGTCGGCCGGGAGGATTTCCAGGCGAACCGTGGTGTCCTTCTTGCCGCGGATGTGTTTGACCACGTCATCGAGGCGCCAGCCGATCACGTCGGTCATCGGGCCGCTGGTGCCTTCACCGATCGCCACGATGCGGTCACCCACGTGCACCTTGCCCGACTTGGCGGCCGGACCGGCCGGCACGATCTCGCGGATCGCGGTGTATTCGTCGCGCGCCTGCAGCACCGCGCCGATGCCTTCCAGCGAGAGCTTCATAGAGATATCGAAGTTCTCCGCCGCGCGGGGACCGAGGTAGTCGGTGTGCGGGTCGGTGGATTCGGCATAGGAATTCATGAACGACTGGAACGCGTCCTCGCCATCGAGCTGCTTCACGCGGTCGATGTAACCGGCGTAGCGCTTGTCCAGCGTCTTGCGGATGTCGTCGTCGGTCTTGCCAGCAAGCTTCAGGCGCAGCCAGTCGTTCATGGTGCGCTCGCGCCACAAGGTGTCGAGCTCGGCCTGGTCCTTGGGCCAGTCGGCCTTCTTGCGGTCGTAGTTGTAGCTTTCCTGCGTGTTGAAATCGAAGCCCTGCTTCAACAGGCTGCGCGCATAGGTCATGCGCTCGATCGCACGGGTGATATACAGGTTGAACACCGAGAACGGGCCGCCGAGGTCGCGGTTCCAGATGGCGTCGTCCATCTGCGTCTTCAGCGGCGCGAACTTGGCCAGGTCGGCCTGGGTGAAGAACACCTTCTCGCCGTCGAGGCTGTCGATGTAGGCCTTGTAGATCTTCTGCGACATCGCATCGTCGAGCGGCTTCGCGTCGTAATGGAAGCGCGTGAGGAAGCGAGCCGAGAGCTCGGCCGCCTGACCCTGCGTGACGGTGGGCTTGAGCGGCAGCGTGGAGAACTTGCGCGGAGCATTGCCGTCGGTGAGATCGGCGGCCGATTGCGCATACGCGCCGGCGCCGCTAACGGTCAGAGCAAACAGCAGAGCAATCGAGGGGCGCAGTTTCATAGAATCTCTTGGGCCTCTTCAGGCGTTCTCAGTGACGCCCGCGGCGTGAGCCTGCAGGTCAGCGTGGTAGGACGAGCGCACCAGCGGGCCGGAGGCAACGTGATGGAAACCCATCGCTTCGCCGGCTTCGCGCAGTTCGTTGAATTCGTCCGGCGTCCAGTAACGGACCACCGGGTGGTGATGCGGCGTCGGCTGCAGGTACTGGCCGATGGTGATCATGTCCACATCGTGCGCACGCAGATCGCGCATGGTCTCGAGCACCTGCTCCATCGTCTCGCCCAGGCCCAGCATGATGCCGGACTTGGTCGGCACGTCCGGATGCTGCGCCTTGAAGCGCTTGAGCAGGTCCAGCGACCACTGGTAATCGGCACCCGGGCGCACTTCGCGATAGAGGTGCGGCACGGTTTCCAGATTGTGGTTGAACACGTCCGGCGGGAAATCCTTCAGCACTTCCAGCGCGCGTTCCATGCGGCCCTTGCCGCGGAAATCGGGCGTGAGGATTTCGATCTTGATGTTCGGCGCCGCATGGCGCGTGGCGCGGATGCAGGCGGCGAAATGCTCGGCACCGCCGTCACGCAGGTCGTCGCGATCCACCGAGGTGATCACCACGTACTTCAGGCGCATGTCGCGGATGGTCTCGGCCAGGCGTGCCGGTTCCAGCGGATCGGGCGCGGCCGGACGGCCATGGGCCACGTCGCAGAACGAGCAGCGGCGGGTGCAGACCTCGCCCAGGATCATGAAGGTGGCCGTGCCTTTGCTGAAGCACTCGTGGATGTTCGGGCACGAGGCTTCCTCGCACACCGTCACCAGCGAGTTTTCGCGCAGGCGCGACTTCAGCTGCTGCACCGCGTTGCCCTGCGGCAACCGCACGCGAATCCAGCTCGGCTTGCGCAGCGTCGGCACGTTGGTGTCGAAACCGGCGCGGTTGAGCCCGATCTTGTCATTGCCGAGCTGCTTTTCGACGGGGGCACCGCCAACGACGCTGATCGGGATGACTTTGGAAGAGGACATATCGCTCATGTAGGCAAGCTCAGACCGCTACGCGAGCGGGTAGTTCAGGGAGTATGGGGGGCGCCGCCTCGGCGACGAATCCAAACTGGCGGCAGAACTCCTCCACCAGGGCGTCCTCGACATCCGACAGGCGCGACGGACCGCCCAAGTCTAACACCTGAGTGACCGCCAAACCCTTGTAGCCACAGGGATTGATGCGGTGATACGGCTCAAGGTCCATGTTCACGTTGAAGGCCAGGCCGTGGAAGCTGCAGCCGCGGCGCACCCGCAGGCCCAGCGCCGCCACCTTGGCGCCCGCCACGTAGACGCCCGGGGCGCCCTCGAGGCGCTCGGCGCCGATGTTCCAGTGGCCCATGGTGTCGATGATGGCCTGCTCGATCTTGTTGACCAGCTCACGCACGCTGACACCCGCACGGCGCAGATCGATCATCGGGTAGCCCACGATCTGGCCGGGGCCGTGATAGGTCACCTGGCCGCCGCGATCCACATGGATCACCGGGATATCGCCCGGCGCCAGCACGTGTTCGGTCTTGCCGGCCTGGCCGAGGGTGAATACCGGATCGTGTTCGAGCAGCCACAGCTCGTCGGGCGTGTCCGGGCCCCGGTTGTTGGTGAATTGGCTCATCGCCTCCCAAGTCGCCTCGTAGGGCTGGCGACCGAGACGACGAACTTTGAGCGGCAGGGACATGGAGGAATGACCTGGGGACGGAGGTGATTATCTGCGGTCGTGAGACCACCCTTGCAAGGGCTGGAAGTCACTGAAGGCCTGGTGGGCGCGAAAGCCCGCCAGGCCTCGAGGTCCCGACGCGAGCACGCCTCACAGCGTGTAGCGGATGTCCGGATCGGCCCGCAGCGAGGCGTGCGCCTCGTCGTACTGTTCGCGCGTCTCGGCGCGGAAGCTCACCGTCACCGAGATGAAGTTGCCTTCGCGCGAATGGCGCTGCTTGACCGTCTCATGTAGCACGTGCACGCCGATGCCTTCGAGGATCTGCGGCACGCGGGCCGGCAGATCGGCGCTGGCGTTGCCCATCGCGGTGATCTCGAATTCACCGGGAAACTGGAAGCCTTGGCCTTCTTGGGCCTCGATGGAGTCGATATCGCGCATCAGTGCACCTCACTCACTTCTTTTCGTCGGGCTTCTTGTCGCTATGGAACCACAGCATGATGCTGTCCCACAGGCGCCCGAAGAAACCGGCCTGCGGGGCATCGGCCAGGGCGATCAGCGGCACGTTCTGCACCGGCTGGCCGTCCAGCGTGACGCGTAGCGTACCCACCTGCTGGCCCTTGGTGAACGGCGCGACCAGCGTCGCCGGCACGTCCAGGGTGGCCTGCAGCTTGTCGTAGTCGCCACGCTTGACGGTGACCAGCACGTTGTCGCTCACGCCCAGCGGCAGCTGGTTGGACTGGCCCTTCCACAGCCTGGGCGTGGCCAGCGGCTTGCCGCTGTCATACAGCTTGTGCGTCTCGTAGAAACGAAAACCGTAGCTGAGCAGCGCCATGGCCGCGTCGGCGCGGGTCTTCTCGTTGGTCGAGCCCATCACGATGGCGATCATGCGCGAGTCGCCCTGCTTGGCCGAGGCGGCCAGGCAGAAACCGGCCGCGGCCGTGTGGCCGGTCTTGATGCCGTCGACGGTCGGGTCGCGCCACAGCAGCAGGTTGCGGTTGTGCTGCTTGATGCCGTTCCACTCGAAATCCTTGATCGCCGAGATCGCATAGTCCTCGGGGAAGTCGTGGATCAGCGCGCGCGAAAGAATCGCGATGTCGCGCGCCGTGGAGTAATGGTTGGCGATCGGATAACCCGATGCGTTCTGGAAGTTCGTGTTGGTCATGCCCAACTGCTTGGCATAACCGTTCATCAGGCCGGAGAACGCCTGTTCCGAGCCGGCCGTGTGTTCGGCCAGCGCAATGGCGGCGTCGTTGCCGGACTGGATGATCAGGCCGTACAGCAGGTCCTTCAGCGGCACCTGGCTGTTGAGCTTGAGGAAGCTGGTGGAACCGTCGGTGCCCGCGCCGCCGCCGCGCCAGGCGTTCTCACTGATGGTGACCGGGTCGTTCATGTGGACTTTACCGTTGGCGACTTCGGCAGACACCACATAGTCGGTCATGATCTTGGTGATCGAGGCCGGCTCCACGCGCAGGTCCGGCTCCTTCGAGGCGAGCACCTGGCCGGTGGCGTAATCCATCAGCACCCAGCTCTTGCCATCCACATCCGGCGGCGGAGGCACCGGGGCCTCAGGCATCACCGGGCGCGGCACCGGGACGGGCTTGGGCGGGGTCTGCTGGGCAACGGCCGTGCCGACGACCAGGGCGGCCACGGCAAGCGAGGAGAGGGTACGGCGGATCAGGTTCATCGTTCGATTCGGTCCAATGGCTATCGCGGCGCCGTGGCGCCGCAAGAATTTCAATACATCAGTCTACCGCGACCTGCGGCCTGGGCAGGCCCATGCCCTCGATCCGCGTGGTCACGTCGTCGGCCTGGTCGACGCTGGCGAGGGGGCCCACGCGCACGCGGCGGATCGTGCGACCGTTGATTTGCGCATCCACCACCTGTACCGGCGCAAAATTGGCAACACGCAATTGCTGCGCCACGCGCTCGGCGTTGACCCCGTCGGAGAATGCGCCCACCTGCAGGAAAATACCGGGCCCCGGGCTGGCGGGTTTGGGCGCGGGCGGTGGCGGCGGCAGGGTCTGGGCGGAAAGCGGCTGCGCCGGATCGATCGCCCGCACTTCCACCAGGCCGGTGCCCTTGGGCCAGACGCCAATGCGCACGGCGGCGGCATAGGAGAGATCGATCACGCGGTTCTCGTGGAACGGACCGCGATCGTTGATGCGCACGATCACGCTCTTGCCGTTTTCCAGGTTGGTCACGCGCGCATAGCTGGGAATCGGCAGCGTCTTGTGCGCGGCGCTGAACTGGTACATGTCGTAGTCCTCGAGACTGGACGTCTTGTACCCGTGGAATTTGTTGCCGTAGAACGAGGCGATGCCGCGCTCCACATAACCGTTCGGCGAGGCCAGCACGTTGTAGGTCTGGCCCAGCACGGTGTAAGGCGACTTGTTGCCGTAGAGCGCGCGCGGCTCCACCTTCGGCACCGGCTCGGGCAACTTGGCGATCACTTCCGGCGGCGGGCCGGCCGGCACGCTGTCCGTGTCGTCGCGATAACGGCTGCTCTGCGGGCGGCTGGTGTCGTCGTTGACGCCGCCGCGCGATGGCGCGGACGATCCGCTGCTGCTGCCCGAGGCATAGGGACCACGCGAGGTGGAGCCATGGCTGCTGGAGGGACGGGTCTTGCCGCCGCTGCAGCCGGCCAGCAGCGCCATCAACAGAAGTGGCAGCGCAAGCCGCCAGCTCATTGCGTCGCGTCCATCCCGTCGTTCCCCGGCCCGTTCGCCCCTTGCGCGATGGCCTGCGCCAGCTGGTGCACCGCCAGCGCATAGAGCGGACTGCGGTTGTAGGTGGTGATCACGTAGAAATTCTGGAAGGTGAGCCAGTACTCCATGCCATCCGCGCCCTGCAGCGACTGCAGGCTGGTGGGCTGCCCGGGATTGATCGACTGCAAGGGTGCGTAGCCCCACGCTACGAGCTGCTCGAGCGGCCATTGCGGTTTGGAGTCCTTGACGGAAATGGGCTTGGCGGCGCCATCGGCCCGCGCCGGCGCGGCCACCAGGCCACCGGTCTGCCAGCCATGCTTGGCGAAGTAGTTGGCGACGCTGGCAAAGATGTCAGGCAGCGAGTTCTTCAGGTCGATGCGGCCATCGCCATCGGCGTCCACGCCGAAGTCGCGGATGCTCTCGGGCATGAACTGCCCCCAGCCCTGCGCGCCCGCGTACGACCCGGTAAGCGCGTCGACGGGGCCCGCCAGATGGTTCTCCGGCAACTCCAGCAGCACCTTCAGCTGTTGGCGGAAATAGGTGGCACGCGGCGGGTAATACAGGCCCAGCGTCACCAGCGCATCGAGCACCTTGTATTTGCCGGTGATGCGACCGTACGAGGTTTCCACACCCACGATGGCCACGATGTACTCGGGCGCCACGCCGTATTGCTTGCCGATACTTTCCAACAGGGCGCGATGCTCGCGATAGAACGCGATGCCGTCGTTGATGCGCTGGGGCGTCATGAAGATCGGCCGGTAATCCTTCCACGGCTTGGCTTCGGCGGGACGGCTGATCGCATCGAGGATGCTCTGCTGCTTCTTAGCGCCATCCAGCAAGGCATTCAGCGATGCACTGCTCTTGCCCGTATCGCGGGCCACTTCGCTGACCAGCTGATCCTGTCCGGGATGGGTTTGCGCGAACGCCGGCATGCTTGCAGCGGCGAGAAGGAGGCCCAGCGTGGCAACAAGGCGACGAGTCGGGAGCGACGCGGGAATCGAGGGCATGAATGACTTCGCTGTCGTAAACGGCTACGAAGGTAGCCTAGCATGCGGGCTGGCGAAAACCGCTGCTTTTTCGCGAGAACCTGTCGCGCACAAGTGCGCTCCCACAAAGTCAGTCCCCTTGTGGGAGCGCACCTGTGCGCGACAGCAATGTGCCTCTACTTGTGGATCTTGCGGTTGGCGTAAATCGACATCAGCACCCCAAACCCGGTCAGCAGCGACACCGCCGAGGTGCCGCCGTAGCTGATCAACGGCATCGGCACGCCCACCACCGGCAACATGCCCGCCACCATGCCGCCGTTGACGAACACGTAGACGAAGAAGCTCATGCCGATGGCGCCGGCGAGCAGGCGCGAATAAGTGTCGCGCGCCTCCATCGCAATCCACAGGCAGCGGCCGATGATGAAGGCGTACAGCAGCATCACGCCGATCACGCCAACCAGGCCGAATTCCTCGGAAAACACCGCAAAAATGAAGTCGGTGGTGTGCTCGGGCAGGAAGTCCAGGCGCGACTGCGTGCCATGCTGCCAGCCCTTGCCAAACACGCCGCCGGAACCCACCGCAATCTGCGACTGGATGATGTGCCAGCCGTTGCCGAGCGGATCGGATTCCGGATCGAGCAGCGTGCGCACGCGATTGCGCTGGTATTCGTGCAGGAAGTGCCAGGCCACCGGAACCATCGCGCCCACGACGGCCAGCAGGCTGCCGATCTTCCACCAGCGCATGCCCGACAGAAACAGCGCGAACGCGCCCGCCGCGGACACCAGCAAGGCCGTGCCCAGATCCGGCTGCTCCGCAATCAGACCGGCCGGAATGGCGATCAGCATGCCGACGACGACGATGTCCTTCCAGCTCGGCGGCAGCTGCCGCGGATGCAGGTACCAGGCCACCATCATCGGCATGGTGAGCTTGAGCAGCTCCGACGGCTGGAACGACACCACGCCCAGATCCAGCCAGCGCTTGGAGCCGCTGCGCACCTCGCCGATGCCCGCCACCACCAGCAGCAACATCACGCTGCCGGCGAACAGCCACGGCGTCCAGGTGCGCAGCATCGACGGCGGGATGCGCGAAATCAGCATCACCAGCACACCGCCCATGACGAAGCGCGCGGCCTGTCCGCCGATCATCGCCATATTGCCGCCACTGGCGCTGTACAGCGTGACCAGGCCCACGCTGGCCAGCAGGATCAGGCCGAAGGCGAGCGGAATATCGATGCGCGGTCGCGTCATCAGGCGGCGGATGAAGCGCACCAGGCGTACCTGCAGCTCGTCGATCACGGGTTGCCTCCGTCGTCGGGCGGCGCCGTGCTGGTGCTGTCGGCGGGCATGGCGGACATGTCGGCGGGTGTGGCGACCGGTGTGTCTTCGGGTAGTTCGGGCGTGCTGGACGGCGTGGCGGGAACGTTTTCCAGCGTATTCGTCGGCGGTACCGGGCCGCCTGTCGAGGCAAGCCATGCTTCCATCACCTTGCGCACGATGGGGCCTGCGTCAGAGGCACCCCAGGCGCCGGATTCCAGCATGGCCACCACAGCGATGCGCGGCGCTTCGGCCGGCGTATAGGCGATGAACCAGGCGCGGTGACGCGTTGCCAGATACGCCAGATTCTTGTTGTTGTCGTAGTCGTTGGTGCGGCGGGAAAAGCGCTCTGCGGTGCCGCTCTTGCCGGCTACGACAAAAGGAAAGCCGGTGAACTGGCCCTTGGCGGTACCGCCCGTGATCACCGCCTCCATGCCCTGATTCACCACTTCCCATTCATGCGGTTTACGAATGACCGACGGCCCGGACGGCGGATTCGGCAAGGGCACGGGATGCTCCTTCACGACAGCAGTCGCCATGACGAGACGCGGCGCGTAGGGCGTGCCGTGTCCAGCGAACGTCGCCGTGGCGTGCGCCAACTGCAATGCAGTGACGGTCCAGTAGCCTTGGCCAATGCCCGCGATGATGGTTTCGCCCTGGAACCAGGGGAATTTGCTGCGCGTCGCCTTCCATTCACGCGAAGGCAAAATACCTTCCGCCTCACCTAGCAGATCGATACCGGTCTTCTTGCCGAAACCCAAGCTACCCATCCAACTGGCGAGCCGATCAATGCCCATGTCCAAAGCAAGTCGATAGAAATACGTGTTGGTCGACTTCTCGATCGCACGCACCATGTTCACCGTGCCATCGCCGCCACGCGTGTCATCGCGATAACAACGCTGCTGCCCCGGTATGCAGAACTCGCCCGTCGACAACACGGTGTCTTCCGGACGACGAATACCCAGCTCCAAACCACCCAACGCCAGGAACGGCTTCACCGTCGAACCCGGCGGATACGCGCTCTTCAGCGCGCGATTGAGCAGCGGCTTGTCTTCGGCGTTCATGTAGCCGGTGTAGTCGGCCTTGCTGATGCCGTTGACGAACAGGTTCGGATCGAAGCTCGGCACGCTGACCATCGCCAGCACCTGGCCATTGCGCGGATCGATCGCCACCGCCGAGCCCGGCCGCCCCTGGAACGCATCGGTGGCTGCCTTCTGCACGCGCACGTCGATGTTGAGATAGAGATTCTTGCCGGGCGTGGGTGCGTGGGTTTCCAGCACGCGCTGCACGCGGTTGTCGGCGTTCACTTCGACCAGCTCGTAACCGGGTTCGCCGTGCAACACGTCCTCATAGGAACGCTCCAGGCCACTGCGCCCGACATGGCTGGTGCCCTTGTAGCGATCGGCATCGAGCCGGGTCAGGTCGTCGGCGTCGATGCGGCTCACGTAGCCCACCACATGCGCGAACAACGGGCCGTAGGGGTAGCGACGAGTCAGGTACGGCACCACGTCCAGCCCCGGAAAACGCCAGCGATTGATGGCGAAACGGGCAATCTCGTCTTCGGTCAGGTGCAATTTCAGCGGCACGCTGTCGAAGCGGCGATTCTGCTTGAGCTGCTTCTTGAACGCGTCGATGTCGCTGTCGTCCAGCGGCACGACTTCGCGGATGGCGGCCAGCATGGCCGGCAGATCCTTCACCTGCTCGGGCACCACTTCCAGGCGGAACGCCGGCACGTTATCGGCCAGCAACACGCCCGAGCGGTCGAAGATGAGACCGCGTGCCGGCGGAATCGCACGCGGCTTCACGCGATTGTTTTCCGAGCGCAGCGCGAATTCGTCGTGACGCTGCACCTGCAGGTAGTGATAGCGCACCACCAGCACGCCCAGGCCCAGCAGGATCAGCGCGAAACCCACCATCGCGCGCACGCGAAAGAGCGTGGCTTCGCCGCGGGTGTTCTTGATGGATCGTCGCCGCAGGGCCATGGCGTTACTGGATGCGCAAACGCATGCGCAGGTCGTCCATCAGCAGGAACAGGAACGGCCATAGCGCAGCGCCGACGAACGGCGAGATCCACCACGTGGCGGGCGGCAACGCGTCACCCGCGAAGGTGCGCACGATCAGCAGCAGCACGCGGTCGTTCAGCAGCAAGGCCAGCACCGCCAGGGTCTGCTGCCACATCGGGAAGAAGCGCAGGCGCGAACGGAAACGCAGCACGATGAACACCAATGCGCACAACCGCATCGCCTGCTCGCCCAGCAACACGCCGTCGAGCAGGTCGGCGCTCAGGCCGATCACGAAAGCCAGGCCAAGCGTCACGCGCTCGCCCGACTCCAATGCCCAGTACAGCAGGAACAGCGCCGGCCAATACGGCTTGAACGGCTGCAGCGGCGCCGGCAGCGGAATCAGCATGGACAGCACCGCGAAGACCAGCGTGCCGACGAACCAGATCAGGCTGATGCGAGGTTTGCTCATGGCTGCACCGGATTCGTGGTGGCCGGCGGCGTTTGCGCAGGCGTCGCGTTGGCGCGCGGCGGTGCCGCCGCACTGGCGCTCGGTGCAGGCGCGAGGTCGGCGGGCGGACCCACCGGTGCGGCTGGTGCGGGCGGACCTGCCGGTTCGGCCAGATCGTGCAGCAGCAGCACGTTGTCGCTGCGATCCAGATCCGCCGAAGGACGCGCGCGCCCTTCCAGGAACATGCCCGACGCCGCCGGTTCCACGCTACGGATTTCGCCTACAGGGAATCCCGGCGGGAAACGACCGCCCAGACCGGAAGAGAGCAGCTTGTCGCCCGGATGCACGTCGGCCGCCATGGAGATGTTCGGCAGGCTCAGCAGGTCGCCATCGCGCGTGCCGTAGGCCACGGTGCGCAGGCCGGTGCGCTCGACAACCACCGGAATGGCATGGTCGGGATCGGTCACCAGCATCACCAGCGAGGTGCGCGGCATCACTTCCACCACCTGGCCCATCACGCCGTGCGCGTCGATCACTACCTGGCCAGGCTTCACGCCATCGTGCGAGCCCACGTTGACCAGCATGCGGTGACGGTACGAGCCCAGGTCCACGTCGATCACGCGGGCCAGCTGTACGTTGAGATCGAGGCTGTGCTGCGTATCCAGCAATTGCTTGAGACGCTCGTTCTGCTCGGCCACCGCCGCCATGCGGTTGAGCTTGGCGTTGGCGAGCAACAGGTCTTCGCGCAGGCGCTGGTTCTGCTCGGTCAGCAGCTTGCGGTCGGAGAACGCCACGCTGAGCGTATGCATGCCGGACGCCGGCAGGCTGGCCAGCCGATACACCGGCTCCACCAGCACCGAGGTGGCATAACGCAGGCGCCAGATCCAGCCGTTGCGATGGTCGAGCACCATCAGCACCATGGCCAGCGCAAGATAAAGAATGAGCCTGAGGGTACCGGCGACGGTACCGGCAAACAGGGGCGAGGATTCCTCGCGCGCAAGCGCCATGGCTTAACCCGCCCCTGTCGTATGGGTTACTCGGGAGCGAAGAAGTCGCTGCCGTGCTGATCGATCAGCTCCAGCGCCTTGCCGCCGCCACGGGCCACGCAGGTCAGCGGCTCATCGGCCACCTGCACGTGCAAGCCGGTTTCCTCGGAGATCAGGCGATCCAGGTCGCGCAGCAGCGCGCCGCCGCCGGTGAGCACGATGCCGCGCTCGGCGACGTCGGAGCACAGTTCCGGCGGAGTCTGCTCAAGTGCCGACTTCACCGCCGCCACGATGCCCGACAGCGGCTCGTGCAGCGCTTCCAGCACTTCGTTGGAGTTGATGGTGAACATGCGCGGCACGCCTTCCGCCAGATTACGGCCGGAAATCTCGATTTCCTTCACGTTGGTCTGCGGGAAAGCGCAACCGATCTCAAGCTTGATGCGCTCGGCGGTGGATTCGCCGATCAGCGTGCCGTGGTTGCGGCGCACGTAGTTGATGATCGCTTCGTCGAAGCGGTCGCCGCCCACACGCACGGACTGCGAGTAGACGATGCCGTTGAGCGAGATCACCGCCACTTCGGAGGTGCCGCCGCCGATATCCAGCACCATCGAGCCGCGCGCCTCGTGCACCGGGATACCGGCGCCGATCGCGGCCGCCATCGGCTCCTCGATCAGGAACACGTCACGGGCACCGGCGCCTTCGGCCGATTCCTTGATCGCGCGGCGTTCCACCTGGGTGGAGCCGCAGGGCACGCAAACCAGCACGCGCGGGCTCGGGCGGAGCATGCGCGACTTGTGCACCTGCTTGATGAAGTGCTGCAGCATGGCCTCGGTCATCGAGAAGTTGGCGATCACGCCATCCTTCATCGGACGCACCGTGGCGATGTTGCCGGGCGTACGGCCCAGCATGCGCTTGGCCTCGGTACCCACGGCGGCCACGGCACGGGGACCACCCGGGCCACGATCCTGACGAATCGCCACCACCGACGGTTCGTTCAGCACAATGCCCTGTCCCCTCACGTAAATAAGGGTATTGGCCGTGCCAAGGTCGATCGAAATGTCGTTGGAGAAAAAGCCGCGAAACTTCTTGAACATGGGTCCGCCGTGTGTCGGCTGTGGCTAAAAAGTAAGCGCGCCAGTCTAGTCAGCAACCCACAGGACCGCAAGGACATTCTCGTTAAGAAAGCCTTTGTTTACGCTGTGATATGAGACTTTTACGCGTCCTTTGTGTGGCTTTTGAGAGTTCCCTCAAATGCCCTGCCGCTCGCAAGAAAGTCGCGGGCCGCACAACTTCCCGGTATGATCGGGAACTTTGAGCCAGGCTGGCGTTACGCTGCCCGGACTGCCTATTCATCTGCCAGGAATATCCTCGCATCATGTCAGCCGTCATTTGCGGATCGCTTGCTTACGACACCATCATGGTGTTCCAGGACCAGTTCAAGAACCACATCCTGCCCGACCAGGTTCATATCCTGAACGTGTCGTTCCTGGTGCCCCGCATGCGTCGCGAATTCGGCGGCTGCGCCGGCAATATTGCCTATAACCTCAAGCTGTTGGGCGCCGATCCGCTGCCGGTGGCGACGGTCGGCCAGGACTTCGGCCCGTACCAGGTGCACATGGAAAAGTGCGGCATCCGCATGGACTACGTGCGCGTGTTCGACGACCAGTTCACCCCGCAGTGCTTCATCACCACCGATCTGGACAACAACCAGATCACCGCCTTTCACCCGGGCGCCATGCTGAGCGCGCACAAGAACCACGTGCGCGACATCCCGGAGATCAGCTTCGCCATCGTGGCGCCGGACAGCCGCGACGCCATGCTGCAGCACGTGGATGAGTTCGCCGCACGCGGCGTGCCCTTCATCTTCGATCCGGGCCAGGCCATGCCGTTGTTCGACGGCGCCGAGTTCCGCTCGATGATCGAAAAGGCGACCTACGTGATCGTCAACGACTACGAGTCGCAGCTGCTGCAGCAGCGCACCGGTTGGAGCGCGCAGGAGATCGCTTCGCGCGTGAAGGCGTACATCGTCACGCTCGGCCCGCGCGGCTCGCACATCCATACCGAAGGCACCACCCATGAGATCCCGCCGGCACGCGAGCGCCAGGTGGTCGATCCCACGGGCTGTGGCGACGCTTATCGCGCCGGCCTGATCTTCGGCATCATGAAGGGCAAGGACTGGCCGACCGTGGGCCGCATGGCCTCACTGATGGGCGCGCTGAAGGTGGAGCACCCGGGCACGCAGAACCAGCACTTCGACTACGCGCAGTTCTCCAAGGCGTTCGAAGACCAGTTCGGTTACGCCATCGACTGAGCTTTGCCGCACCATGCGTGAACGACGAGGCCTCCATCGCGGAGGCCTCGTTCGTTTCAACCCACGCGGAAACCCATGGTGGCGTTCACGGCGTCCTGCCAGCCGCGATAGAGCTGGTCTCGTTCGGTTTCGCGCATCTGCGGTTCGAAGCGACGGTCCACCTGCCACAGGCTGGCGATCTCTTCGCAGCTCTGCCAGAAGCCGACGGCCAAGCCCGCCAGATAGGCCGCGCCCAACGCCGTGGTTTCCTGCACGCGTGGACGCAATACCGGCACGCCGAGCATGTCGCTCTGGAACTGCGCCATGAAATCGTTCGCGATGGCGCCGCCGTCGGCACGCAGCTCCTTGAGTGCCATGCCGGCGTCCGCCTCCATCGCAGTGAGCACGTCGCGCGACTGGTACGCCATCGACTCCAGCGCAGCCCGCACGAAGTGCTCCTTGCTGGTGCCCCGGCTCAGCCCGAACACCGCGCCGCGGACGTCGCTGCGCCAATACGGCGCGCCCAGGCCCACGAAGGCCGGCACCATGTACACGCCATCGCTCGACGCCACCCGCTCCGCATACGCCTGCGAGTCGGATGCCTTGCCCAGCATGCGCAAACCATCGCGCAGCCACTGGATCACCGAGCCGGCCACGAAGATGCTGCCCTCCAGCGCATAGTCCACGCGATCGCCGAGCTGCCAGGCAATGGTCGTCAGCAGGCCATGCGTCGACGATACGGCCTGCTCGCCCGTGTTCATCAGCATGAAGCAGCCGGTGCCATAGGTATTCTTGGCCATGCCCGCAGTGAAACAGGCCTGCCCGAACAGCGCGGCCTGCTGGTCACCGGCCACGCCCGCGATAGGTACGCGCGCACCGAAGAACTGCGTCGGCGCCGTGTGTGCATAGACTTCGCTGCTCGAACGAACCTCCGGCAGCATCGCGCGCGGGATGTTGAGCATGGCGAGCAGATCATCGTCCCAGCAGCGACGATGGATGTCGTAGAGCAAGGTGCGTGCAGCATTGCTGACATCGGTGACGTGTGCCGTGCCACCGCTGAGATTCCAGATCAACCAGCTGTCGATGGTGCCGAACAGCAGCTCGCCGCGTGCGGCTCGTTGCTGCGCGCCATCCACGTGATCGAGGATCCAGCGAAGCTTGGTCGCCGAGAAATAGGCATCGATCAGCAAACCCGTCCGCTCGCGCACCAACGGCTCGCAGCCATCCCGCTTGAGTTGCTCGCAGATATCCAGGCTCTGGCGCGACTGCCAGACGATGGCGTTATGGATGGGCTGGCCGGTGGCGCGATCCCACACCACGGTGGTCTCGCGCTGGTTGGTGATGCCAATGGCCGCTATTTCACCAAGTTCGACCTGCGTGTTGGCCAGCAGCTCCGTCACCGTGACCAGGATGCTGGTGAGTATCTCGCGCGGGTTGTGTTCCACCCAACCCGGCTGCGGAAAGACCTGGGCAAATTCGCGCTGCGCGACGCCGACGACCGAGCCGGAGTGATCGAACAAGATGGCCCGCGAACTCGTCGTTCCCTGGTCGAGGGCAAGGATGTAACGCTGTTCCACGCCTGCCGGCCCCTGCTGCGCTTGGCTGATGCGCCAAGCGTAGCAGTTCGATCCTCGGGGATCGTCAGTGCGCGCCGGCCTTCTCGCCCGGCTGCATGATGCGATCGATGAAGGCGAGGGCCAGCGCTGACACCACGAACGCCAGGTGCAGCAGCACCTGCCATTTGATCGTCTCCGCGTTGAGGGTATCGGCCTTGATGAAGGTCGCGAGCAGGTGGATAGAGGAGATGCCGATGATGGCCATCGCCAACTTCACCTTCAGCACCGTCGCATTCACATGCGAAAGCCATTCGGGCTGATCCGGATGGCCTTCCAGCTTCAACCGCGAGACGAACGTTTCGTAACCGCCAACGATCACCATCACCAGCAGATTGGAAATCATCACCACGTCGATCAGGCCCAGCACGGTCAGCATGATGGTCGTCTCGGCGCTTTCCGCACCGGCACCTTCGACCACATGGCCAAGCAGCGTGGTGTCAACGAGATGCCACAGCTCGCGCACGAACTGCACGACATAGATTGCCTGGGCGGCGATCAGGCCCAGGTATAGGGGCAACTGCAGCCAGCGAGAGGAAAAGATCAGATAGGAAAGCGGACCAAGGCGGCTCTTCTGAGGAGTCGTCATACGCGTCACATGGTGGGTAGGGGATGTCCGATCATCGCAAATTTGTGCGACAGACAGCATCCCACTTCGCGTACTCATTCAGGCGCAGGCAAGAAGGCCGCGTCATCGCGGGGCCAGTCAGCGATGCAATCGCCGCCGAGGACGTCTGGACGTCTATTCGCGACGCGCCTGATGATCGGCGTCGACGGCCGATGCTCGGGCGCGATCGCGCCGGGCAAAAACAGCTGTTTTTACGGGGTTTTCAGCGGGATATTTCCAAACCGCACAAAGACAAACGCCTTCCCGGATGGGAAGGCGTTTGAGGGATAAAGCCCCTGGCGGTGACCTACTCTTGCATGAGAATTCACACTACCATCGGCGCAGCTGCGTTTCACTTCCGAGTTCGGGATGG
>NZ_JADIKC010000003.1 GCF_016905005.1 Dyella kyungheensis | reverse complement strand
AGCCGAACCGTGTGGACAGGGCGCGAATCGGCGCTGATTACGACGGGCCACAGCTGATCCTTGGGCACACCGCAAGGCCACTCGCAAAGCGGTTTGTAGGCGTTATAGGTTTCTGCCCAACCGAAGTCGCCCATGTCGAACTCGCCACCTTCGACAAACACCATGTTGTCCACCGCGGTGACGACTTGTCGCAGTAGATCCTTCCGATCGTTTTCGGAAAGCTTTGGATAACGCGTCTCTACGCGTCGTTGAATGGCGTTGATCTGATCTACGTCAAGGGTTTGACTGGTTACAGCCAGCGTGGAATGACAGCCACTAAGCAGCGCCAGAGCGCAAGCAAATGAAGAAAGATATATCCGGAATTTCATGATTGATTCGAATTTGTTGAAGTCATACGTAGCGCGAATCAGCGTACTCAGGCAGCCATATATGGCGGGCGGCCATAACAACCTCCCATTTCTGTTGGCTGTCGACATAAGGCCATGGACGAATCGACTCCAACAAAGGGACACCCGGCGATACGTCGTTGGCCATGGCCAACTTGTCGATAAAGCTGTTGAACCGATTCTGCTGGTCCCTGGTCAGATAGCTATTAAGGCGGCGCACACTGTCGTAGGCCTTCACCGGACTGGCGTCGACACTCATACGTTCGAGTACCTTGATAAAGCGGCGCCAAGTTGTAGTGGATAATTGCAACACCTTAACGATGGCTTCCTCCTGCTCCTGGCCTATAACACCCACATAGGATTCGCTGAGCGCGAAGAGAACAGGACCAAGCACCTCGGGAGGCAGCTCATGTAAGGGAATCTGCTGACTGCCTGCTTGTAATGGCGTGCCACTTAGGATACGTCGAGCTAAACGCTGCCCTTCTGCGACGCCATCTTTACGGCGTGCCCACCAGCTCGTTATCGCTCCAGATCCCTTGGCCATGATCTGTTGAAATGTGGCTCGTGGATCGGCAAGCGCCTCGTAAGTGCCGCGATAGAAGTACTCAAACGCCTCCCTCTGCACAGCCAACAGCAGGTGGTAGTCCGCCGCATGGCCGGCCTTGTAGACAACTGCCACCAGATTGGCGACTTGCTCCAGGTCTACCGTGGTGCCAAACCCGCCCGCAGCGCCCGGTCCAAACACGAGCTGAGCTTTGGCGTGGAACTCCAGCCTACCGCGGGTATCGAGCTTGATTTCAAAATCAAACTCTCCGCCAATACCAAAAGCTACATTCCCCTCCGCCTTGACCTCCAGCAGCTGATTCCAGTTGGCGCCGGCATCCGGCTGGCGTTCGCCTTTGTAGCCGGTTTGCACTTTGTGCTGGTCGTCGGGCGAAAGCCATTCCACTTTGCCGGTGAGTGCACCGCCCGCCTGCGCACCGGCAAAAGCGTTGCCCTTGACCTGCACGGCGGCGCCCGGCTTTGAAGCCACGCTAGGTGTGGCGAGCATGGCCGTGCCGCCGGCGGGTGTGGCCTTCCACTTGGCCGAAGCGCCCGCCGAGCCGCTCACCGTGGCGCCTACAAAGCAACTCAGTTCCACACCACCGGTCAGGCGAAACGCGCCGAAGCGCAAATAGGCGGTCTTGCCGTCTGCATTTCGGTAAGGAAAGGTGCAGTCATATCCGCCCTTGTTGGGGAAATACTGCTTCAGCTCGACCTTGCCTTCGCCCAGGGCAAAGCTGGCCGAGCCTGCGATGCCCACGGCAACCTCGCCTTTGTGGGGATCGAAGCCGGACACGCTGGCACTGGCGCTGGCTGCGAAACGCAGCACGTGGGCTTCGGCGTTGGCCGCATAGGGCGCCGTGTCGCCGCCCTTGGTCGTCCAGTGCACTTCTTTGTGCAGCGCGTTCATGGCGCAGTCTTCAGGGACTTTCCAGGTCTTGAGCTTGACGCTCAGATTGCCCAGGGCCTTGGAACGGTCTTCCTTGACCTGCTTGCGAATATCGTCGATCAGCTTGCCTGCCATGGTTTTGAGATCGCCGGGAGTGCGCAGCACGGTGCTGGTGACGCTCTCGTACTGCTGGATGCGTTCCTTGTAACGGGCCGGAATGTAATAGCGTTTTTCAGTGCGGCCCAGCACGATGATTTCGACCACGCCGTAGACGGTACGCGAGGATCGGCTACCCGTGGCCGATGCGGTCTTGGTTTTGCTGGCACGATCGGCATCGGGCTTGGCCGCACTCGCGCTGCTGTCACTGTCACGGGAGATGGTCGCCAAACGCGCAGTAAGGCCCTTGATCTCCGCGTCGATCTGTTCGGTGACTTTGCGTTGAAGCTTGCCTACGTTGCCGTTGGCACCGATGTCCGAGGTTACCGGCCATAGAGTTTCGTAGTCCGCACGTTGCTTCTTGAGTTCGCTGATCTGTCCCTGGATGTCCTCGTCGCTCATCAAGAGCTTCTTGACGGCCTCATCGTCAATCAGGTTGCGTACGGCTAGCAGACCGGCATCCATCGCCTGCTTGGCCCACCGCCACTGTTGGCAGCCCATGCATGAACATTTGTCGCGAGTGCTTTTACCTGCCGGCACGCCGCAAGCAGGCGCGTTCTTGGCGCCACCAACGATGCCGCCGTAGTCCTTCATCACCTGGTCGACCTTGTCGGTCTCCTGCTTGAGCGCCTTGCGATCAGCCTCGGTGAGCATGTAGAAGGTTTCGCCATCACCCACGATATGCACCGCATCGACGACGTCTTCCTTGCAGCGATTGCCGGTACAGACGTGGGTGGAGACGGGACTATTGGCATATTTGGGCGGCGGCAGGGGCGCGGCCGCTGTGGGCGAGGCTGTCATGGATAGCTTCCTTGCGCGGAATGGGAGGAAGGACTCAGTTCTGCTTCGAGCAGCTCGAGGCGCTCGGCGCGGCTCAGGTCGTCGCGGGCAAGCACGGCCACGGCGGGAGGTGTGCGCCAGAAGCCGCCCGCGTTGGCGACGCGCAGGCGCATCCAGCGCTCCTGATCGGCAAGATCCCCATAGCCGTGCTCGTCGGCCGCTTTGAGCGCGACATAGGCCTGGTGAACGCCATCGAAGCCCTCCGGCAGATGGCTGGCATAGTCACCGGCGAATTGAATGGCGGTGTCCATTCGGCGCTCCTGCAGCAACATCGCCTGGCGAGCAGCGTCCAAGTTGAGCCAGGGCGACTGATGTTCGACGAAGGTAGGCGCAGGGGACGCCGCCCAGCGATACCAGCCCTCCGTGCCCCGCCAGGCGAAGGCTGCCACCGGGCCTGCAAAACGTTGGCGCTCCGCTGGTGTCAGCACGTTCAACAGGCCGCGCAACCAGCGAGGATCGAACCAGCGACAAAGCGTCGGCGTGCCGTCGGGGCCAAATGCCCTGTTGAGGCTGCGCGCATGCGTAGCGAGATCGCTCCATGTCGCATCGGCACGCAGCACGGCCGCGATGGCGAGTGGCTCATGCTCCATGCGCGCGATCAGGGCGGCGCATTGCGGCGCATCTGGCGCGAACACGGTCAGCAAGGGTCCCACCGGCGCGAGCGAGGTGTAGGCCGTGCCGGCGTACAGCGACTCGGCCCTCCAACCGGCATGCGTCTGATCTTGGTAAAGCTGTTCCGACAGTCCGCTGTCCTGCGCCAGGTCCACGATCAAGCACGCCTGATCGCTGTTGACGGCATCGAGCAGGGTGTCATACAGCGCAAGGCCGGGCAGACGCTCAGTGACGAAGGTGGATCTTGCAGCGTCCATCGCTGGCAAACTCGCAGTGTTGAGAGATCAGAAGCGGGCCTGCCAGGGCCGCCAGTACGTAGTGATCGGGGTCCAGCGCGGCGTCGAGGATGGGCGTTCCGAGCCCCGGCGCGCCGCCCACTTGGATGGGCACGCTGCTGTGGATGCCACTGGGGTCAAGCTTGATGAAATGGCCGCCGCCAGCGAGGGATAGCTGAAGGCCGCCATCACAGATCAGTTTGTCGCCCGCCTGCAAGTGAATTTCGCGGCCGGCACCGAGCAGCTGACTATCCCCTGCATGAATCGTCAGAGTGCCGCCGATGGACAGGCGATCATCCGCCGCCAGCTCAGTGCGGCGATCGCCCTGCACGCGTATGCGCTGCTCGGCCTTCAGCTCGCAAACGCTGTCACCCGTGACTTCGAGGTGGTATTCGTTGCCGATAGCGACGCGCTGGTCGTGCTGGATGCTCTCGGTGCGGTCATTGCCGATGCGCGTGACCTGGTTGTTGAGCACATCGCTGGTCTGATCGCGTTGGGCGCGCAGATACACATTCTCCATGCCCGCTTCGTCTTCGAAATGCAGCTCATTGTTGCCCTGCCCCTTATGGGTCTGGGTGCGAATGACGGTACGTGTCTTGTGACGTGGCAATTCATACGGCGGCGGCGTAGGTGAGTTATGCAGGCGGCTGATGATCACCGGTGTATCGGCGTCCCCCGATTCGAAAGCCACCAGAACTTCTTGTCCGATGCGCGGAATGGACTGGATGCCGTAGCCGGGGCCGGCGGCGGCCTGGCCGGCACGTACCCAACATGAGCTGTGCTCGTCGTTGTTGCCGTAATGATCCCAGGCAAATTGAACGAGCACTTCCCCTAGCCCATTGGTGAAAATTTCTTCGCCTTTCGGACCCACGACGATGGCCACCTGAGGACCGTCGATGCGCGGCTTGGGCAGTTGCGGGGCACGCCATTCGACCCTGTCGGGGATGACTTCGCCGGTGTACTCGTAATGGGTACCCACCGTTGCGGTCGCCGATTCGTTCTCCTGGCTGGTGGTCTGGGTCCCCTCATGCACGAGGTTCAGTACTCGCCAGCCAACATTCCAGTCCTCTCGCCCATGGCCCTCCATGTCGAAGGCGAGACCCGGTATCAAGCGGGCATCGTCGCCCCTGATCGACGCGACTTTTGCATCTCGGCGCAGAGCCAGCAGGCGGGCCTCGGTCTTTGGCTTGCCAATGGCATCATCGACGTAGCGGCCGGGATAGTTGAATTGCTGGTAATCGCCAGCCTGGTGATCGAGCTTGTCGCCGACACGCGTCAATCTATGGTTGTAGCGGGGGTTATGGTGGTCGTAGTTGCTTTGCACTTGCCGAGCCGTGCGCACCCGCTCGGTGTACTGAAACTTCGATAGACACGGTTGTGCCTGGTCGCCGCCCGGCGTGGCGTTGTAAAGAACGGGTCCTCCCTCGATCACCCCGTGGGTATAAAGGCGATCGCCCAGGCTTAAGGTCGAGCCCCGGGCGTCAAAGCGAAAAGCGAAGTAGATGCCGTGTTCAGCGCACAGGCGCTTGATGAAGTGAAGGTCCGTCTCGCCAGGCTGCACGCAGTAGGTGGTGGGCAGATGTTCGCGCGTGTAGTAGGCATCGATATCCTGGACGCCGGAACGAGCCAATGCCTGGGCTACGATGCCGGGGATGGTTGCATTCTGGTAAACGCGCCAATCGCTGCGCAGATCAGCACGCGACAGCAGCGGCTCCACCGTCACGGCGTAATGCGTTCGCCGAAATCCACTGTCTTTCTGGCAGAATTCGCTGACCACGCCGTGCACGTAGCGCTCGGCCTGTTCGCCGCGCCAGATAACGAAGGTTGCGTCCTGCTCCAGAACGCTGCCGAAGTCGATGTCAGGCTGGGGGCTGCTGAGTTCGAGCGTCAACATGAACGGCTCGCTCAGCGACTCCTGCAATCTGAAACTGATCACGCTGAGATCGAGATTTCCGCCCCCACCCGCGGAAACCGAGAACGAAAAGCGAAGATCAGACTGGCGCGGCACGACCCTTCCTTGGCAATCACTACGATTCCACACGATGCCCACTAGGCGCCGTTCGTGTAAGCCGGGCAAACCCCAATGAGGTCGTCAGGCTGAGCCGACAGTGTGCGTGAAGGGTGTCAGTACATGCCGCCTGGAGCCGACAGCGCGCTCCCTTCTTCGAACAGGCAGAAGACGCTGAGCTCGCCCAAAGCGCCTCTTTCTTCTTCCTGAAGCGCTATGTCGACGCTCAACGTTGCGCCTTGGCTGGATGCAGATCCTGCAACGTCGTCGGCAGCAGTTCGGCGACGGTGGGATGGATATGCACCGCATGCGTCACGGTGCGATACGGCGCATCCGCATACATCGTGTCGAGCAGGCAATGGATCGCCTCGTCGCCGCTGGCGCCAAGAATGGCCGCGCCCAGCAGGCGTTCGCTCTGCGCATCCACGATCACCTTCATGAAACCCAGCGTCTCGCCCCGTTCGACGGCGCGGCCCACGCGCGTCATCGGGCGCACGCCGACCTGCACGTCGTAGCCGCGCTGCAGTGCCTCGGTTTCGGTGAGCCCGATGCGCCCCAGCGGCGGATCGATATAGAGCGCATAGGCGGGAATGCGGTCGGTGATGCGGCGCAGTTCGTTGTCCAGCACGTTGGCTGCGACGATTTCATAATCGTTGTAGGAGGTGTGCGTGAACGCGCCGCGCCCGTTGCAGTCGCCCATGGCCCAGATGCCGTCGACGTTGGTTCGGCACTGATCGTCCACCACGATGTAACCGTGGTCGTCCCGCTCCACGCCAGCACGATCGAGGCCGAGATCGTCGGTATTCGGACGTCGCCCCACGGCCAGCAGAAGATCGGTGCCGTGCACGGCCATGCGCGGCTCCGCACATTCGGCGATGACGCAGATGGCGCCGGCCGAACCCTGCAGCTCGATGCATTCGGCGCCCAGATGCAGTTCGATGCCCTCGCGCTGGAGGATGTCCATCACGGCGGCGGATACTTCCGGATCCTCCCGGGGCAACAGGCGCTCGCTGCGCTCCACGATGGTCACGTTCGAACCGAAGCGGCGGAACATCTGTCCGAACTCCAGGCCGATGTAACTGCCGCCCACGATCACCAGGTGGCGTGGCAGCTCCTTCAGGTCCATCACGCCGACATTGGTGAGATAGGGCACCGTCTTGACGCCGGGAAAGTCCGGCTCCACGGCGCGGCCGCCCACGTTGAGGAAGAACTGATCCGCTTCGAGCAGCTGGTCGCCCACGCACAGGGTCCGCGGCGATTCGAATCGGGCATGCCCCCGGATGAGCGTGACATTGGCCATCCCGGCCACCCAGTTTTCCACGTTGCTGCGCGAGCGATCGGAAATGCCCCGCGTGCGCTCCCAGACGCGCTCCATGGCCACCGTGATGTCACCTGTGCCCACGCCATATTCGGCAGCACGGCGGCCGGTATGCGCCACGTATGCGCTCGCCACCATGGCCTTGGTGGGAATGCAGCCGGTGTTGACGCAGGTGCCGCCCATCAACTTGCGCTCGATCAGGGCGACCTTGCGGCCGGCCGCACCCAGTCGCTGCGCCAACGAAGGACCCGCCTGCCCCGCTCCCACCACGATGGCATCGAATCGCGTGTTCATGGCTGCCGCTCACACTGTCTGGAAAAGCCCAGCGTGGCACCACGACCTGCAAGGAAGCGTCAATGCGCCAGTCGAGCCGCGTGGATGGCCATGATGCGGTTTTCCTGCGAAGGCAGCACACGCAGCGGGAGCGTGGGGAAGCAGGGGGCGAGATGCGCGCCGATGCGTTCGCGGATGGCGGCGTCGTGCTCCCCGATGCCGCCGGTACATACCAGCAGGTCGATGCCGCCCAACACCACGGCCATTCCGGCGGCCTGCCGGGCGACCGACAAGGCGAACTGTTCCAGCGCGAGCGCAGCCAGTGGATTGCCTTTCGCCTCCGACAACTCACGCACATCGGCGCTCAAGCCCGAAATGCCGCGCAGACCCGAGCGGTGCTCCAGCAGGTCCTCCAGCTCCCGGGTATCCGTGTGTCCTTCGCGCAACAGGAACAGCAGTACTCCGGGGTCGAGATCGCCCGGCCGCGTTCCCATGATGATGCCGCCGGTGGGCGTCATGCCCATGCTGGTATCGATCGACCGGCCGTCGCGCACGGCGGTGAGGCTGGCGCCGCTGCCCAGATGCGCAATGATCAGTCGCGCCGGCACGTTCTCCATCTGTGCCAGGATCGATTCGCACGACAGTCCGTGAAACCCGTAACGCTGCACGCCTTTGGCCAACAGTTCGTGCGGCAGCGGAAGCACCCGTGCCGTATCGGGCAGGTCGCGATGGAACGCCGTGTCGAAACAGGCCACCTGGCGCGCCCGCGGCAACGCCTTCGTTGCATGCCTGAGCCACGCGAGCGCCGCCGGGACATGCAGCGGCGCGAAGCTGGCGGCCGCTTCGATCTTCTTCGTTACCGCTTCGTCGATCAGGCAATGCTCGCGCAGCCACGGGCCGCCGTGCACTATGCGGTGGGCGACCGCATCGATGGGGGCATCGCCGGCGAGTTGTTGCAAGGCGTCCAGCGCGGCGGCGTCGCTGTCCCCGGTCAACGCCTGGGTAACGGCCTTGCCATCCTGCCGGTAACGCAGCTGCCTGTGTTCGCCGCGCACATCGATCTCGCCTTCGGCGATGGCGTGCGTCTCGCCGTCGTCCACGCGATAGATGCCGAACTTGAGCGAGGAGGAGCCGACATTCAGGCTCAGCACGCTCATGCGGGTTGCCATTGCCAGTCGCGCACATCCGGCAGGTCGATGCCATGCTCGCTCACGTACAGGCGGTGCCGCTCGATATCGCTCCAGTAACGCTGCTCGGCCTCGGCGCGCAGCGGTGCGAGCCTTGGCACGCGGCGAATCACGTCCAGCGCCAACTGGAAGCGGTCGAGGTTGTTCAACACCATCATGTCGAACGGCGTGGTGGTAGTGCCCTCTTCCTTGTAGCCGCGCACATGGATGTTGTCGTGGTTGTGGCGACGGTAGGTGAGCTTGTGGATGATGCCGGGATAGCCATGGAACGCGAAGATCACCGGACGGTCGCGCGTGAACAGGCGATCGAATTCGTCGTGATCCATGCCGTGCGGATGTTCGTCGGACGTCTGCAAGGTGAGCAGGTCCACCACGTTGACCACGCGGACACGCAAGTCGGGCACGTATTGCCGCAGCAACGTCACCGCGGCCAGCGATTCCACCGTCGGTGCATCGCCGGCGCAGGCCATCACCACCTCCGGGTCGTCGTCGCCGCTGCCGGCCCAGTGCCAGATGCCGGCGCCCGCCGTGCAATGCGCGATCGCCTGTTCGATGTCCAGCCACTGCCAGTCGGGCTGCTTGCCGGAGATGATCAGGTTGACGTACTGGCGGCTGCGCAAGCAATGGTCCGCCACCGACAACAGGCAGTTGGCGTCGGGCGGCAGATAGATCCGCACGATCTCGGCCTTCTTGTTCGCCACGTGATCGATGAAGCCCGGATCCTGGTGCGAAAAACCGTTGTGGTCCTGATGCCACACATGCGAGCTGAGCAGATAGTTGAGCGAGGCGATCGGCGGCCGCCACGACATGGTGCGGGTCACCTTCAACCACTTGGCGTGCTGGTTGAACATCGAGTCGACGATATGGATGAAGGCTTCGTAGCAATTGAACAAGCCATGCCTGCCGGTCAGCAGATAACCTTCCAGCCAACCCTGGCACTGGTGCTCGCTGAGCATTTCCATCACGCGGCCGTCGGGCGCGAGGTTCATGTCGGTATCGATCGTTTCGGCCATCCATGTTTTCGGTGACGCCTCGTACACCGCTTCCAGCCGGTTGGAGGCGGTTTCGTCCGGGCCGAACAGGCGGAAATTGACCTCGTCGCGGTTGAGTGCCATCACCTCGCGCAACCAGCGCCCGAGGTTGCGCGTGGCCTCGGCCTTGAGCGCGCCCGGCCGTTCGAGTTCGAGAGCGTGCGTGCGAAAGTCCGGCATGCGCAGCGGCTTCAGCAAGCTGCCGCCGTTGGCATGGGGATTGGCGCTCATGCGTTGCTGGCCGGAGGGCGGCAGTTGCGCGAGCTCCTCGATCAAGGTGCCATTGCGATCGAACAATTCGTTCGGGCGATAGCTGCGCATCCATTGCTCGAGTATCGCCAGGTGCCCCGGCTTGCTCATGTCCGACAACGGCACCTGGTGCGCGCGCCAGGTGCCTTCCACCGGCAGGCCGTCGACAAAGGCGGGGCCGGTCCATCCCTTGGGCGAACGCAGCACGATCATCGGCCAGCGCGGCCGTTTCGCCGCTCCCGCACCGGCGCGCCGTGCGCGACCCTGGATGCGCTTGATGCGCGAAACGCACAGATCCAGCGCGGCAGCGAACGCTTCGTGCATCTCGCCCGGATCGCTGCCTTCGACGAACAGCGGATCGTGCCCGTAGCCCTGCAACAGATACTTCAGCTCGCGATCGCCGATGCGGGCAAGCACGGTGGGGTTGGCGATCTTGTAGCCATTGAGATGGAGAATCGGCAGCACCGCACCGTCGCGCGCCGGATTCAGGAACTTGTTGGAATGCCAGCTGGTGGCGAGCGGCCCGGTTTCCGCTTCGCCATCGCCGATGATGCAGCTGACGATCAGCTCCGGGTTGTCGAATGCCGCGCCGTACGCGTGCGACAGCGAATAGCCCAGCTCGCCGCCTTCATGGATCGAGCCCGGCGTTTCCGGCGCCACGTGGCTGGGTATGCCGTACGGCCATGAGAACTGCCGGAAGAGCTCGCGCAGGCCTGCCAGGTCGCGCCCCACGTGTGGATAGATTTCGGTGTACGAACCTTCCAGGTAGCTGTTCGCCACCAGGCCGGGGCCGCCGTGACCGGGGCCGATCACGTAGATCATGTTCAACGCGTGCTGCCGGATGATCCGGTTCAGATGCACGTAGATGAAGTTGAGCCCCGAGGTGGTACCCCAGTGCCCCAGCAGGCGCTGCTTGACGTGATCGAGCGTCAGCGGCTCGTGCAGGAGCGGATTGTCGCGCAGGTAGATCTGCCCGACGGTAAGGTAGTTCGCCGCATTCCAATAGCGCTGCATTCTGTCCAGCAGGACAGGGTCGAGTGACGGCATGGCGCGCATCCTTCATGAGCGGAACCCGACCGGAGATGCTGCCTTCAGTGGCGTGCAGGTCCCGTCATCGCGACGGACCTTCGCGGCCATGGGTCACGTGGGCGGCCGCACGTCCAGTTCGTTGGTCACTTCCTTCACGCCACCGACCTGTCGCACCAGCGTATCGATGCGCGTCTTTTCGGTATCGTCCTTCACCGGCCCGCGCAGCACCACGGCGCCATCGGAGACGATCACCGCCACCTGGTGGCCGGCGTCGGACAGCGAAGCGTCGTTGGCGATGGCCTTGCGCACGGACGCCTGCAGCTGGGCATCGGCCGAGCTGTGGATCTGCGATGCCGCCTGATGCGGCGGTGGCGCCGGCGGCGGGTTCTGCCAGGCCACCGCGGGACCGGCGAGCACGAGCATCAACCATCCGACCATACCGATCTTCATGAGCTACCTCGCCATGCAGCGACTACGATGTGTGGCGGGTATTAATGGCCGGCCTGCGTGAACCGAGCGTGCATTTTTGCTTGGCAAAATCGTCGGACGCAGCGTGGCGCCCGTACGCAATTTGCTGCGGGCAAAAAAAACCGCCCCGACAAATCGGGGCGGCGATACATCCGTGTTTTCCGTGTCCGTCCGATGACACCCCGCCATGATCGCAGGTGCGCATCCGCATGAAAATCGGAAGCCTCTGAAAAACCGCGATCCACGACGTGTGCGTATTTACGCGCTCTCGCGCAGTTCCTCCACCATCGCGCGAATCTGCGCCAGCTGTTCGACCACCGCATCGCGACGGGCGGACATGCTGTCACCGCCCGATCCCTCCAGCACGCTGGGATCGATCAGGCGCAGGGCACCAATCAGCCGATGCAGGAGATTGCGCTGTTGTTCCTCGTCGCCGCTCACGATAGCGGCGTCGAGCCTGGCGACGTCCGCATCGCCTTCCTCCAGCAATCCTTCCAGCAGGATCTTCAGTTGACCTGCCGAGCCGAAGACATCGCTGAGATAGGTGAGCTGGTCGCTGCGCGCCGTTTCGCTGGCTTTCTGCTCGCGGGCGATGTCGTTGGCGAACGAGGCGATCTTCTTCTGCAACTCTTCCAGCTGTACCGGCTTGGCGAGGAAGTCGTCCATGCCCGTGCGGTGGCATTTGTCCACCTCTTCCGGCAAGGCGCTGGCCGACAACGCAATGATCGGCAGATGCGCGCCCGTCTCTTCCTCCTGCCGGCGGATGCGCTGGGCCAGCGCGTAGCCATCCAGCACCGGCATGTGGCAATCGGTGATCAGCAGGTCGAAGCGCGAGTTGGCCAGCGCATCCCAGGCCTGCTGCCCGTCTTCCACCACGGTGTGGACGTAGCCCAGGAGATCGAGCTGCCGTTCGATCACGGCGCGGTTGATCGGGTGGTCCTCGGCCACCAGCACGTGAATCGCGCGTGCCCCCGGCGCCGTGTTGAACGCCTGCTGGCTGACGCGGGCGCTCAGCCCCAGGGTGATGCGGCACGCGTCCACGGTCGAGCGCCAGAGCAAGGGACTGCCGCACAGCATCATGCGGCCGACTCTTCGTAGAAGCCGCGCGGGTCGGTGTCGGCGAGCACGTGGATGGTGGGAACGCCCAGCACGCTGACGCCCTGCTCGATCAACGCCGCGTCGGCGACGTAGATATCCGCATCGTCGGCGATGAATTCGGTGACGTCGTCGGCGTCGATCTCCATCACGCTGCAGCCCATGGCCGAGAAGGCATTGGCCAGTTCCCGCTCCAACATGGGATCGCGGGTGCAGATCAGTGCGCGCTTCTGATCGAGTCCGGCGACCACGCCGCCGGCCTGCAGCACCGGCAGGGTGACGTCGAACGACGCGCAGGTGCCCTGGCCGGGTTCGCTGGTCAGCTTGACGTCGCCACCCATCAACTGGGCCAGGCGGCGGCAGATGGCGAGGCCCAGGCCGGTGCCGCCAAATCGCCGTGCCGTCGAGGTTTCCGCCTGCATGAAGGGTTGGAACAGGCGATTCAACTGATCGGCGGAGATACCCATGCCCGTATCGGTCACGCTGAAGCGCAACTGCTGTCCATCCGTGTTCTCGCCCAGCAACTCCACGCGCAGCACCACATGCCCGTGCGACGTGAACTTGAGCGCGTTGCTGAGCAGGTTGTTGACGATCTGGCGGATGCGATTGGCGTCGCCACGATACTGGCAGGCCAGTCGCCAATCCTGCACGAGGTAAAGCTTGAGGTCCTTCTGCCGCGCGCGTGCGGCAAACGTGCCCACCGCGCTGTCCGTCAGCAGGCGCAGGTCGAACGCATCGGGCTCCAGTTCCAGCCGCTCGGCTTCGATGCGCGAGAAATCGAGGATGTCGTCGAGGATCTGCAGCAGCGCCACGGACGAATCCTGCACCATCCCGAGCATGTTCGACTGCTCGGTATTCAACGGCGTTTTCGACAGCAGCTCGACCAGCCCCAGCACGCCGGCCATCGGCGTGCGGATCTCGTGACTCATCATCGCCAGGAACGCACCCTTCGCGGCCACGGCCGCTTCCGCCGTCGCCTTCGCTTCCTTCAGCGTGCGCTCCTGCTCCTTTTCGACGGTGACGTCGGCGCAGTAGAGGCTCCAGAAATGACTGCCCTGCCCGGTCGGCTTGGGTTCGCCACCCACCGCGCGGATCCAGCGGATCTCGCCGCGCACACAGGTGCGAAATTCCATCACCTCCGCATGCTTCAGCTGCAGGTAGCGCTCGGCCGCGCCGCGTACGATCTCGCGGTCTTCGTCGATCGCCGCATCGAATGGCCGGGAGTGACCGGCCAGGATGTCTTCGCGCGACATCCCGAACATGGCCATGGTCGGCCCGCTGACATACTCGTAAGTTCGCCGGTTCTGCGCATCGATCAGCAGGCGTATCACCACGCCCGGCAGGTTTTCGTTGGTGTCGACCAGCCGCTGCTCGGAGGCGCGTGCGCGCGCTTCCGCATCCCGCATGCGCTTATAGGCAACACCGATGATCGCCACGATGGAGGCGCTGATCAGCAGGCCGATCAACACCCAGCGCCAGGGTGCTCCGTAGCTGTAGTCGGCACGCAGCCAACGCCCGCGCATGGCCTGGCGTTCGCTGGCCTTCATGCCCGCGAGCGTCTGGTCGATCAATCGCGCCAACGGCAGCTTGCTGCGGCTGACGCCGAAGGAAATGTCCTGGTCCAGGCCGGCGGGCGCCACCACCCGCAAGCTGGCGGCATAGCGATCGCGAATCAGTGCATCGATGGCAGGCAGCGTGCCGATGTAAGCCGCCACCTCGCCCTTCTCCAGCATGTTGAGGCCGGCTTCGTTGCTGACCACCGGCACCAGCGTGCTGTGCGGAAGCAGCAGCTTCAGCCCCGCCATCAGGCCGGCCTCTTCGCGCACCGAAACCTTCTTGCCGCGCAGATCTTCGGGGCCGGCGATGGCCGGGCCTTTCACACGGGTGACGATCACCTCGGGAAAACGTTCGTACGGACGGGTGAACGTCATGGTGGCGGCGTCGAAGTCGGCAGGCATGGCTGCTGCCACCAGATCCACTTCGTTGGCAGCTACCCGGCGTTGCAATTCGTCCAGATCGCGTGCCGGCACCAGTTCCACCCGAAGATCCAGCTTCTTCTGGATCACCGCCAGATAGTCCCCGGCAAGACCGTTGAGCGCCCCGTTCCGGTCCATGAAGCTGTAGGGGTAACGATCCGTTTCGTAGCCGACGCGGATGGTGCCCAGCCCGCTCAGCCACTGGCGGTCTTCGTCGTTCAGGCCGTGCCCCAGCGGAATCGGCGTATTGAGATCGGCGTCATAGCCCCAGCGCGAACGCAGGTTGCTCATCTCATCGTCGCTGACCGAATCGGCCGCCTTGCGCAGCAGCGTGACCAACAACGGCCGGTCGCCGGGAATGGCCAGCGACGGCTGCACCGGACCCAGGTCGGGCAGCGTCGCCAGCGTGCTCAGGTCGTCGTGCTCGCGCTCGCTGAGCAACCAACGTGTACGTGCGGAAACACCGATGTAGGCATCAGCGAAGCCTTGCGCAACCATATCCAGCGCCTGCTCACCAGCGTCGGAAAAAACTAGCGTGGCTTCGGGGAAACGGCTCTTTACGATACGGGTATACCCGACGGAAACGCGCTCAACGGCGATCCGGGCGTGGGTAAGATCCGCTTGCGAACGAATCTTCAGATCGCCTCGACGGGCCACCAGCACGAACTGGGTCTGCACATAGGGATTCAAGTAATCGAAGTGATTGCTGAACCCGTTGGATTGACCCACCAGCAGGTCGAGCGAAGCGGGCGTATCGCCCTGCGACACGGCCTCCCAATCGGTAAAGGGACGAAACTGCACGCGCAAACCCACACGGCTGGCCAGCAGTTTGGCGTAATCGACGCCGATGCCTTCGGGCGCACCCGCCACCCAGGCTTCAAGCGGATAGTGGTTGCCCGCGAAAATGCCCACCTCGACCACCGGGTGTGCGGCGATCCATTCCGACTCCTGCGACGTGAGCTTCACTTGCGGATCGTCGGTGGCCGACACCGACGCAGTCCAGACGAGAGCGATGAGCAGGAAAGCGATCGTCGCCTGCTTTCCCCCTGGCCGTTCCGTTCGTCTTCGTCGTTGCGTCAGCGCGGATGCCAGCCACAGTGTGCAACGACGAATCATGGGGTTCCCCGAAAAGGACAGCGGCCGATCGAGCGAGCTTACGCAGTGTTTAGAACGCCATCCATCAGAGTTATCTCAATTGACAGCAACGATGACCACGTGAGCGCGCGTCTCGCGGGCGATCGATGGGCACGCCATTCGCTCATCCACGGGCGGAGCGAACGTGCGCGAAGAAGCTTCATTGCATGCGCGGATTAAAACGTGAGAGTTATCTGAATTGACCTGAGCGGACGGCTAAACGCATCGCGGGGTGGCTATGCTTGCGGCATCCCTTCGCTATTCCGAGTTGTGCCATGCCTATCAGCGTCTTTCTGGCTGATGACCATCCCATCGTACGCAGCAGCGTCCGCACCGAAATCGAACGAATGAGCGGCTTCTCCGTCGTCGGCGAGGCATCGACCTCCGATGAGCTCATTACCTTCATGGAGCATGGTTCGTGCGACCTGCTCATCACCGATTTCAATATGCCCGGCGTGCACAACGAAGATGGCCTGTCCATGCTCGATGCGATCGTGCATCTGAAGCCGGAACTTTCCATTCTCGTGCTCACCATGCTCACCAACTCGGGATTGTTGCGGGCCATCCACGACCGCGGCGTCGCGGGCCTGGTCAGCAAATCCGATCACATGGCTGAAATGACCTCCGCCCTGCAGACCATCGCCTCGGGCCAGGATTACGTCAGCGCCAATGTGCGGCGAGTGCTCTGCAGTCCCAAGGGGAACGTCATGAAGAGTCCGCTTTCCATGCTGACCGAGCGCGAAGCCGAAGTGCTGCGCCTGTTCGTCTCGGGCCGCACGATTTCCGAAATTGCCGCGCAACGCGGCCGCAGCGTGAAGACCGTCAGTCACCAGAAGATCAGCGCGATGGGCAAACTGGGTTTGCGCAACGATCCGGAGCTGTACGCGTACGCGCACCAGAACGGCTTCTTCAACTGATGCGCCGCGGTGGAACGGGGCTGCTCGTTCCACTGGCCGCCGCAGGTTCAGCCAAGCTGCTGTCTTTCACGGCGTTGCGCCACGAGCTTCTGAAGCAGATCGTCGACTCGCGCAAGCTCGTCGGACACGGCCTGGCGACGCTCATGCACGCTCAGATCGGAAGGCGGCTCCTGCAATCCCGCGCGCAGCAACTGCAGCGAACCGGTGATGCGATGGAGCACGTCACGCTGGGCGGCCGTATCGCCCGCCTTCACCGCCTGGTCGAACTTTTCCAGGTCGGCCCGTCCCGCCTCCAGCAGTCCGTGCAGTAGCGTTTCGACCTGCTCCACGGAGCCAAACATGGCGGTCAGCTGCGCCAGCGGGTCGCTGGCGACAACGGCCTTCTCCTCGGCAACGTCGACGACACTGCCGACCATCGTCTCGATCTTCTTCTTCAGCTCTTCAAGGCGTGCGGGCTTGGCAAGGAAATCGTCCACGCCGGCGCGGCGACACTTTTCCACTTGCTCGGGCAGCGCGCTTGCCGAGAGCGCAACAATCGGAAGATGGGCGCCGGTGGTGGCTTCCGCCTCGCGTATCCGTTGGGTCAGCGCGTAGCCGTCGAGCACCGGCATGTGGCAGTCCGTCAGCAGCAGATCGTAATGCGAGGCGGCCAGCGCCTCCCAGGCGCGCTGGCCGTCCTCCGCCATCGTGCATGCGTAACCCAGCAGATCCAGCTGGCGTTCGATCACGGCGCGATTGATCGGATGGTCTTCGGCCACCAGGATTCGCGCGGAACGCGTTTCGCGTGGTGCAGCGATGCCGGACGAGTCGCCGGCCGTGTCCAGGCCCAACGCCGCGCGGCAGGCCTCTACCGCCGACCGCCACAGCAACGGGCTGCCGCACAACATGAGGTTGTCGCCCTCGCGATAGAAGCCGCGCGTATCGGTATCGGACAGTACGCGAATCACCGGCACCCCGGGCACCGTGACGCCTTGCTCGATCAGGCGCGCATCCGCGACATACAGGTCGGCGTCGTTGCTGCCGAATTCGGCGACGTCTTCGGGATCCGTTTCGATCACGCCGAAACCCATCGCGGACAGCGCATGGGACAACGCGCGCTCGAGCGTGCCGTCCAGCGTGCACACCAACGCGCGCTTGCCTTCGAAACCGGGAATCGCGCTGGCACCCTGCAGTACCGGCAGCACCAACTCGACCGTAGCGCGGGTACCCTCGCCCAGCTTGCTTTCCAGCCGAACATCGCCGCCCATCATGCCGGCGAGGCGTCGACAGATGCTCAAGCCCAGTCCGGTGCCACCGAAGCGCCGTGTGGTGGATGTTTCCGCCTGGGTGAACGGTTGAAACAGGCGGCTGAGCTGGTCGGCGGAGATGCCTATGCCCGTATCGGCAACGCTGATTCCCAACCGTTGTCCGCCCTCGGCTTCCTCCAGCAGATCGATGCGCAGCGCGACGTGCCCGGAGGCGGTGAACTTGAGCGCGTTGCTGATCAGGTTGTTGACGATCTGCCGGATGCGATTGGCGTCGCCCCGGTACTCCGCCGCGAGTCGCCAGTCCAGCACCAGATAGAGATGCAGATGCTTTTCCTGCGCCCGGGCGGCGAACGTACCCACCGCACTATCGGCCAGCAGGCGCAGGTCGAACGCCGCCGGCTCGAGCTCGAGTTTCTCCGCTTCGATGCGTGAGAAATCCAGGATGTCATCGAGGATCTGCAACAACGCCACCGCCGAATCCTGCGCCATGCCGACCATGTGCGACTGCTCGTTGCTCAGCGGCGTCTTCGAAAGCAATTCCACCAACCCCAGCACGCCGGCCATCGGCGTGCGGATCTCGTGGCTCATCATGGCCAGGAACGCGCCCTTGGCCGCCACCGCCGCTTCAGCCGTGGCCTTCGCTTCGACCAGTGCGCGCTCCTGTTCTTTTTCCACCGTCACATCGGCGCAGTAGACGCTCCAGAAATAACCGCCCTGCCCGCTGGGCTTGGGCTCGCCGCCGAATGCGCGGATCCAGCGGATCGTCCCGTTCACCCGGGTCCGGAACTCGACCACGCCCGATTGCTTCGCATGCAGGCCTCGATCCACCGAGGCCTGCAGCGCATCGCGGTCCTCGTCGATGGCCGCTTCCAGCGGGCGCGCGCGGCCGGCAAGAATGTCCTCGCGCGACACGCCGAAGATGGCCATGGTGGGCCCACTGACATACTCGTAGGTGCGGCGGTCAGCGGCATCCACATGCAGGCGAATCACCACGCCGGGCAGATTCTCGTTGGTGTCGACCAGCCGTTGCTCGGACGCACGGGCCCTCGCCTCGGCGTCCCGCATGCGCTTGTAGGCGAAGCCGATGATGCCCACGATGGAGGCGACCACCAGCAATCCCGTGAGCACCCAGGTCCACGGCACGCCGTAGCTGTAGTCGGCGCGCAGCCAGCGGCTGCGTATCGCCTGCCGCTGGTTGTCCTTGACGCCCGCAATGACCTGGTCGATCAAACCCGCAAGACGCGCCTTGTTGCGACTGACGCCAATGGTGATGTCCTGGTCCAGTCCCGCTGGCGCCACCACGCGCAAGGTGGCTGCGTAGCGATCGCGGATCAATGCGTCGATGGCCGGCAAGGTGCCGATATAGGCGGCCACCTCGCCCTTTTCGACCATGCGCAACCCCGCGTCGTTGCTGGCCACGGGAACCAGTTCGCTGCGCGGCAGCAGCAGTTTGAGGCCGGCGATCAGGCCCGCTTCCTCGCGCACGGCCACCCGTTTGCCCCGAAGGTCCTCCGCGCCGGCAATCGCCGCGCCGTGAAGCGGCGCCACGATGACTTCGGGAAAGCGCTCGTAGGGCCGGCTGAACACCATCGACCCTGCGTTGTAATCGGCGGGCATGGCCGCGGCAACCATATCCACTTCGTTGGCGGCCACGCGACGCTGCAATTCGTCCAGGTCGCGCGCGGGCACCAGCTCGAGCCGCAGTCCAAGCTCTTTCTTGATCAGCGAAAGGTAATCTTCGGCCAGGCCGTCGAGTTCGCCGTCGGTATTGATGAAGCTATAGGGATAGCGATCGGTTTCGTAGCCGACACGCAGCGTGCCGAGACCTGCGAGCCATTGGCGGTCGTCGTCGGAGATGCCGACGCTGCGCGGAAGCGGTGCGGTGAAATCCTCATCCAGCCCCCACTGCTGCCGAAGACTGGCCAGCTGGCTCGCCGGAACGGTGGCCTCCGCCTTGCGCAGGATCGACGCCAGCATCGCCTGCTCGCGGGGCATGGCCAGCGCGGCCTGCAGCGGCGGGATATCGGCAAGGCGCTCCAGGATGATCACATCGTCGTGTTCGCGCTCGGTCAGCAACCAGCGCGTGCGTGCCGAAGAACCGATGTACGCATCCGCCACGCCCTGGGCCACCATGTCCAACGCTTCGCGGCCGTCGTCGGTGAAGATCAGGGTCGCCTGAGGAAAGCGATCCTTGATGATCTTGTTGTAGACCCGGGCGACGCGCTCCATCGCAATGCGGCCGTGGACCACATCGCTCTCGGTACGTATGTTCAGATTGCCCTTGCGAGCGGCGAGCACCAGGCTCGCTTCCACATAGGGATCGAGATACGTCAGGCGATCGCTCCGCTTGTAGGGCTGGCCGACCAGCAGATCGAAAGGAATCGGCTTACCCGAATCGCTGAAGGTCACCGCATCCCAGTCCGTGAACGGACGAAACTGCAGCCTGAGCCCGACGCGGCCTGCCAGCAGCTTGGCGTAATCCACGCCGATGCCTTCGGCCCTGCCCGCGACCCATGCCTCGATCGGAAAATGGTTGCCGGCGAAGATGCCGACGTCCACCACGGGATGCTGCGCGATCCAGGCCAGCTCCTCGGTGGTCAATGCCACCTGTGCGTCCGGTCTGGCGGACGCGGCCGAATGAGGAGACCGCGCAGCCCCTACCGCGAACGGCAGCAAGGCGTACAGGAGGAACAGCGAAAACACCACCCGCCGAAGGCGCTGCCCCCACGGCCCAAGTGGGCGCGCGATGACTCGGGTCAGGCCTAGTAAGCGATGCATAGCGTGCCCCGTCCCTGTTGACTGAAGTGTCAGATTAGGCGGACAAGAATTGCCTCATCTATGAGAATAGTCTCAATTGCCAGGCGGCACGGCGGGCGCAATCTAGGGTGCGGCTCGATCCGCGCGCGCCTCGCCGAGCAACGCACCTCGCCGGCCCGGCGCTTGAACCAGGGCTGCCGCGAATGCTTCGCGCGCCGACAACCGCTTGCCGTTCTGCAGCAACAGGTCCCCCAACTGTTCGCGCGCCGGAACGACCGGGCCCGGCGTGACTGGCCGCTTCTCGAGGGCATCCTCCTTCTCGGCGGCGGCGCGCAGCAACGTCTCCGCGTCCGCGGGATGGCCCGCGGCCTGGTTCGCCCAGGCCATCACCTCGTCAGCGAGTATGGCCGTCTGGATGGCCCAATAGTCGTCGTGCGAATCGCGTAGTTGCTTCTCGATCTGACGCAGCCGGCTCGCCTGTTCGCGCGCTTCGGCCGGATGACCGGAACGCGCAAGACCGATGCCCCTGGACCACACCGCTATCGCCACGACGGCGGGCGGCGCTTTCACGGGTGGCGCCATGTTGGCGGCGTCGTTCCAGCGACCACGCTCCACGGCGGCGCGGATCGGCATCACGGTGGAGGCATAGGCGATGGCGAAATTCGTCATGTCGAGGGAAGACATTGCCTTCGCCTCGGCAATCACCTGCGCCGCCTCGGCATCGCGCCCCTGCTGCAGATACGCGTAAACCAGATAATCCATCGCATGCAGCTCGCCCATGGCGTCGCCTTGCGCATGGGCGGACTGCCTGGAGGCCAGGTTGGATTGGATGGAGTCATCCCACAGGCCAAGCCGGGTGAAGATATGCGACGGCATGTGCAAGGCATGCGGCGCTGAGGGAGCAATCTGCGCGTAGGCCCGCGCTGCCGGCAATCCCTGCTGGGCAAGTTCCACGCTATCGCTGGCGTGAATCAGGTAGTGGGCCAGGCCCGGATGATCGGGATGGGCGCGAAACAGCGGCTCGAGAATGCCGATGGCCTGTTTCTGCCTGGCATGCGTCTGGTCCGCCGGGCTTGCGTTGGAAAGCAGCGCCACCGCGTAGAAGACCTGGGATTCGATGTCCTTGGCGTTGTCGCGCGCGACCTGCGCCATCGCCTGTTCGTAGGCGCGGGTGCGGTCGTCCGAGGTGAGCCCGTCCCTGGCCTGGAAGAGCACGCCAACGGCATGGATGAAGCCGCGCTCCCGTTCCGTCTTTGCATCCAGCCGGACTGCCTGCAGCGCATCCTTCTGCGCCTGCGCAAAGGCGTCGGGAGGCAGGGCCGGACTCCAGACCGGATGGAAATGCACCATCGCCAGACCCCATAGGCCATCGCGCACTGCGGATCGCGCTCGGCCACCTGCCTGAAGGCCTGGTCCGCCGGGGCGTACGCAAACTAATGAAGCAGCGCGACCGCCCGATTGAACGGCTGTTGCACCGCGGGATCGCACGAAATGGGAAAGGAAACGCGACCGAGTTTTTCGGGGACACCATGCTCGTGCGTCTCCTGCCCCAGTGCGGAAGCAGAGACCAGGAGCAGGCCGAACAAAGCGTGCGTCAGATTCACCATGACCGCCTCTCCGCAACCTCGACACATTCTGCGCCAAGTGGGAGGAAAGATTCACCGGACCACGTATTTTTACCTAGTGCCCGAGCGCGCCCTGTCGAAGTTGGACCGCGCCCTTCGTCATGAAAGTGAGGGCAGGCAATCCGTCCGCCCCAGCGGAATTGAGGACCACGACATGCCGCAGTACCTGGTTGCCATTCACCACCCTGAAAACTACGACCCGTCGCTCGAGGACGACGCGATGATCCGCGACATCGGCCAGCTCAATGAAGCGATGAAGGCTGCTGGCGCCAGGTTCTTCGCCGGCGGCCTGGAGTCGCCCGGCAAGGCCAGATCGCTGCGCAAGCAGTCCGACGGCAAAGTAGTGGTTACCGATGGTCCATACATCGAGTCCAAGGAACACATCGGCGGCTTCTGGATACTGGAAGCCGCTGACATGGATGCGGCGCTGGCGTGGGGACGCAAGGCTGTCGTCGCCTGCCGCGCACCGGTCGAAGTGCGGGCGTTTCTTCGTCACAGCTAAAGGGCGTGAACTACTTCCGCGCCTTCTGCCGCGAGGAAGGCGCGCACGACTGGCCCGTCGCTGCGCAACAGTTCTCGGTGAGATAACCGACCAGCTCGTTCATGACCTCGAGCATCGGCGAGTAGTAGATGAATCGCCCGTCCTGACGGCTGGAGATCAGCCCGGCATGCACGAGTTCCTTCAAATGGAACGAGAGCGTGGCGTTGGCCAGCCCCAACCGTTCGGCGATCGCGCTTGCCGCCAGGCCATCGGGTGCGTGCTCGACGAGCAGGCGATACACCGCCAATCGCGACTCCTGGGCGAGCGCGGATAAGACCGTGATGGCTTGTTTGGTCTGCATAAGGGGCGAAAACTTCGGCCAGGAACCTTTCAAGTGTAAGAGGAATGGCGGGGCCGTTGTGCACCAGGCTAAATCGGCGCTTCGTACCAGCGCTTGCTGGCGGTGACGATGCGCACCACCGAGAGCATAACCGGCACTTCGATCAACACGCCCACCACCGTAGCCAACGCGGCGCCCGAGTGCACGCCAAACAGACCCACCGCGGTAGCCACGGCAAGCTCGAAGAAGTTGCTCGCGCCAATCAGCGCCGACGGTGCTGCCACACAGTGCGGCACACGCAGTTTCCGGTTGAGCAGATAGGCCAGCCCGGCGTTGAGATAGACCTGGATCAGGATCGGCACGGCAAGCATCGCAATGATCAGAGGCTGGGCCAGGATCTGTTGCCCCTGGAAGCCGAACAGCAACACCAGGGTCAGCAGCAAGGCGGCCAGCGAGATCGGCCCCAGCCGTGCCAGCAGGTGCTGGAGTGCGTCCTGGCCGCCATGCGCCAGGACAAAGCGGCGCAGGACGATGCTGATCAGCACCGGCACCACGATATACAGCACGACCGAGAGCATCAGCGTGTCCCACGGCACGGTGATGGCCGAGATGCCCAGCAGTAGCCCCACGATCGGCGCGAACGCGACCACCATGATGGCGTCGTTCACGGCGACCTGGCTCAGCGTGAAGTTGGGTTCGCCGCCGCACAGGTTGCTCCATACGAAAACCATGGCAGTGCACGGCGCCGCGGCGAGCAGGATCAGGCCAGCCACATACGAGTCGAGCTGAGCGGCCGGCAGCCACGCCGCAAACAGGTGGCGGATGAAAATCCAGCCCAGCAAGGCCATCGAAAACGGCTTGACCGCCCAGTTGATGAAGAGCGTGACGCCGATGCCTTTCCATTGCTTCCGAACGCCCGCCATGGCGCCGAAATCGATCTTCAGCAGCATGGGGATGATCATCAGCCAGATCAGCCCCGCCACCGGCAGGTTGACCTTGGCGAGTTCCTGGCGTCCCAGCGCTTCGAACGTGCCGGGCCACGCGTGACCGAACAAGGTGCCGGCCACGATGCAAAGCGCAACCCACAAGGTGAGATAGCGCTCGAACCATCCGATACGTGCCGGCTGGGCCGGAGGCATGGCTTCGATGGTGGTCGTCGCCTCGCTCATGCGGCACTCTCGTCGTCGGCCGCGGTGAGCGCGCCAATTCCATCGAGCGCCCGCTTCAGCGGTTCCGCACGCATCGTCTCGACCGGCAGATCCAGCAAGGCCATCAGTCGTTGGGTGATCAGCCTGTGCGCCTGGCGAAACGCTGCATGGATGGCGACGGGACTGCCCGTTGCTGCTGCCGGATCAGGCAGGCCCCAGTGCGTGCGCACGAAATCACCGAACAGCACCGGACACGGCTCGCTGGCGGCGCTGTCGCAAACGGTGACGACGATGTCCAGCGGCGGCGCGTCTTCACCCACAAAGCGATCCCACGATTTGCTGCTCAGCCCATGCGTGGGAATGCCCGCCGTCGCCAGCGCTTCGAGCGCATGGGGATTGACCTGGCCGGTCGGCTTGCTGCCGGCGCTGTACGCCTCGAACCGCCCCTTGCCCAGATGATTGAGCGTGGCCTCGGACAGGATGCTGCGGGCCGAATTGCCCGTGCAGATGAAAAGAACGCGACAAGGATGCATGAGGCTGTATGTCCGGGTTGACTGCGGCTGTTTTAATTCTATATTTCCATAATGATAGAATCGTTACATCGACGCAACCGATCTGGAAACCCGCCATGACGCTGCCTGACCTGCCCCATATCGCTGCCAACGCGCTCGACACACCCAGCCTTGGGAAGCTGGCACTGCCAGAGGGCGCCGCCCATCCGCCGCGGATCCTGATCCTGTACGGCTCGCTGCGGCCACAGTCTTTCAGCCGGAAGCTCGCGCTCGAAGCCGAGCGGATTCTTCGGCAATTCGGCGCGGAAACGCGCGTGTTCGATCCGCACGAGCTGCCCGTGCTGGACAGCGTGCCGGCGAGCCACCCCAAGGTGCAGGAGCTGCGGCAGCTGTCGTTGTGGTCGGAAGGCCAGGTGTGGATCAGTCCCGAGCGGCACGGTGCCGTGACCGGCGTGTTCAAGAACCAGATCGACTGGCTACCGCTGGAAGAAGGCAGCGTTCGGCCCACGCAGGGGCGCACCCTGGCCGTCATGCAGGTCTGTGGAGGATCCCAGTCTTTCAATGTCGTCAATGCGCTGCGCGTGCTCGGCCGCTGGATGCGCATGGTGACCATCCCCAACCAGTCCTCCGTCGCCAAGGCCTGGCAGGAATTCGACGAGAACGGCCGGATGAAGCCCTCGCCGTTCTACGATCGTGTCGTCGACGTGATGGAAGAACTGTTCAAGTTCACGTTGATGGTGCGCGACCGGAGCGATTATCTGGTCGACCGCTACAGCGAGCGCAAAGGCGCGTCCGAGGCACGCGCGCTGGCCGCCGCTGCCAAGGTCGTGGAAGCTGCCACGGAGCCGACAGCCTCCTCTCCCACCCTTGCCCATTCACCGGAAAAAGTCCGCAGCTGTTGCGCCAGCGGAGCGTGTTGAGGATGCATGCCACGACGTGGCGAGGCCATGATCGATACGCATGGAGTGCCGTCATGCAGGGCGGCAACGCTGCAGCTCGTGGGTCTGTTGAGCGGATCGCCGGAGCCCGATGATGGCGCATTTCACCGGAACGCCAGTTGGCGTAGCCTTCTTCAGGCAAGATGCCTGGTCACTACCGAGGAAATGACATGAGCAAGGGTATGGATTCAAAGAAAAGCGAGAAGAAGAAGCCGGCCAAGACCATGAAGGAAAAGAAGGCGGCCAAAGAGGAAAAGAAACGCGCCAAGTAAAGGCCGCGACACCGCGTAGCGCTTGCATCCAGCGCGCCTGCTCGAGGCGGCGGCTCACGCAAGCGCTATCGCTCGATGAAGAGAACGCCCGGCGCGGCGATCTTCACGCTGGTTCCCCGGCACCTCGATCCGCCAGGCGGACAACCGGGCGTCACCAACCAGAGGTTCGCCACGGACCGGCCTTGCAACGCTCCATCGGCATGAGACGAGGCGCGCGCATCGGCGCCACTTGGCCATACACAGCAGCCATCATGAGAAGGCCGCCCTGAGGCGGCCTCTCTCGACGAACAGCGGCGTCTTACTTGTTCGAGCGACCGTCTTCCGACTGACGATCCTTCGTGTTCGCCTCTTCGCTTGAACGGTTGTCCTTTTCCTCGCCGGAGCGCTCGGTGCGCTGCGGGTCCTTGCGATCCGGCTCGGCCTGCTTCGGATTGGAAGACGGGTCGTTGGGGGTATTGGGATTGTTGGACGTGTTCGGGTTGTTGGACGTGTTCGGGTTGTTGGTATTGCTCATGTCGAACTCCAGGACGGCGGATATGCCGCAGGGACACCCTCGCGTCCATCGGGTCATGGACGTGTGACATCGGTGTAGGGACCCGCGGCCGCCGTTCATGGGCTCGCTGCGCAGCCCGCTTACAGGGGCGTAACAACAGTAGGCGCATGTTGATGGGGTGCCGAAGCACGGTTAACCCCGCTTCGCGCCTCAGATTGCATGCATGGCTGTCTTTTTGGGTCCTCTGAGTTCTCTCCGCGTTGGTCGGAGCCGCAGGCTGGCGCCTGTTCATGACTTGCCGGACGCAGGTCGACACTCGAGGCAACGCCATGTATGACCCCAATCAAATGAACTCGCTCTACTTCTATCCGCACAAGCTGCATTTCTCTCCCAAGCCTGATGCGGCAGACAGCGAGCAACGCAATCGCTGGTTTCCCGGCTACAACGCGTCCACACCCCTGCCGAGGGCGAAAGCTCCCCTGCCCAGGAACATGAGCTTTCCTGCAGTCGAACCGCAGGCATCGGATGAAGATCGCCCGGCAGAAGACGATGTTCGCGTGGATGACGATGGCGCACCCCGTAGCAGCGGGGATGATGGCTGACGGCACGGGATGATTCCCCCGCTGAAGCCCTGTCACGCCACCATTCCGTCCCTTCCAAGGCCACTCTCATGACCAGCATTTCGGGCAAAACGACCAACGGCTTTACCTATGAAGGCGATTACGAGCATGCAAGCTCCGATCGCGTCACCTGGACCGCCATCTTTCGACGCAGCGGCGTCTTCTTCGGCATGCGACACGGTCGCGTCAACGAACTCACGGGTGTATCCGCCGGAGAGATCAGCGAAGCGGTGCAGGACGACATCGAGTTTGTCTGGGTCCAGGCGCGCTAGCTCAATCGCCCTGGCGCCAACGGCGATGGAGCGCTCAGCCCCCGTGATTCCGGGAGGATCGGCTTTCCCGAAGTCGTGCGCCTAGACATATTGGGCGCACCGATTTGACGATGGCTAGATCGCTCTTCACGTAAGGTGGGTGATGTTCCGACGGCCGATAGCAGGTACGCAGCAACAGGCGTGCCCGGCCAGCACGCCAAGGGCAGAACAGGAAACTGCCGGCTTGACGATGTGGCCACGCCTCCTCTGCGTTCGCCTCGCAGATATCACCCAACGCCGAGATGCCCATGTTTGACCGATTGTTGAACCTGGCAGCGCACGGCCTGCTCGACGCGGGCATCGGCACGATGTTGCTTTACCTGCTCGTGATGACCCAGCTCACCATCTTCACGGTGACGCTCTACCTGCACCGCAGTCAAACCCACCGCTCGGTGGACTTTCATCCTGTGCTCGCCCACGCCTTTCGGTTCTGGAGTTGGCTGACCACCTCGATGGTCACGCGCGAATGGGTGGCGGTCCATCGCAAGCACCACGCCCACGCGGACACCGAACACGATCCGCACAGCCCCTACATCGCCGGCATCCACACCTTGCTGTGGAAAGGCACCGAGCTCTATACCAAGGCGAGCCAGGATCCTCGAATGCTCGCCATATATGGTCGCGGCACCCCCGACGACTGGATCGAACGGCACGTCTACACGCGTCACAGCAATTGGGGCCCGACGCTGCTGGCAGTCATCAGCCTCGCCTTGTTCGGCGTGGGCGGCATGGCGATATGGGCGGTGCAGATGATGTGGATTCCGTTCTGGGCCGCCGGCGTGGTGAATGGCATCGGTCATTGGTGGGGCTATCGAAACTTCGAGACGCCGGACAAATCCGCGAACGTGATGCCCCTGGCCATCTGGGTGGGCGGTGAGGAGCTGCACAACAACCATCACGCCTTTCCCAGTTCGGCGAAATTTTCCGTGCGCCGCTTTGAGTTCGACCTCGGCTGGCTGGTGATCCAGATGCTCGCGGCAGTGGGACTGGCGCGTGTCAGGCGCGTCGCCCTGGTCGGGCAGGCACGAATGGCCCATCGAACGGCGCGCCTCGTGCCCCTGGCCCCGCGGGTGAAGGTGATGACGGCGTTCTTCCGCAAGGTGACCTTGCCGGCCGTCAAAGAGGAGATTCGCCGCAGCAAGAGTTCGCCGCTGTCCGTGCGCCTGCACCGCGCACTGGCCGATGGCGGCCGGTGGCTTTCAGCGGACGAGCGGGCGCATCTGAATGCATGGATCGACGCCCGACCCTACCTTCGCACCATCTGCCATCAGCGCACCCAGCTGGCCGCGCTGATGGAAACACGCAACGCCGACCATGCGGCCGCGGCGCTCACGCTGTGGGTCAAGGCGGCGCAGGCCAGCGGCATCGGTTCGCTGCAACAGTTCGCCGTCTCGTTGAGCGAAGGCATGCTCATGCATCGCGCTCCGCTGCCGGGCTCGCCCGATTAAACACCTGTGTGTCCAAGACGCCTTCCCTCTCGCACAGAGGGTGATGACATCAATGCCTGAAGTCGTGGCTCGCCGGCGGCTGGCCGTCCGCTGCCGAGCGCCACGCGCAGGCCTGGCAACCGCACTCTCCCATGCAGGGTCGAGCGCATTCCGGTCTGCATCGGCAAGGCACCAGTCGTTCGGCTCGTTTGCGCACGACGAAGAAATCGGCGATATCGAAGAATCCGTCGGTTATCGGATAGCGGAAAAGACCTTCTTCCGTCGGTTCGGCATTCGCCATCATGTGAACTTTTCCCCTGGAACATAACGTATGGCCGCGCCCGCCGCGTGTTCAGTTCGCGCGAGACGGCGCACGATCATCGCCGAACAGCGCGCTTGATCCTTCTCGCCTCATCAACGGCGGCGGCCAGATGCTGCCTTCGCGACAGCACGGGAGAAATCGGCACGGGTGGCGCTGCGAAGAGGTGATGCAACCCATCGCTTGCGGACGCAGCGAGCTTGTTCAGCCGCACGAAAAGATCGGAAAGCATGTGAAATTGCCTAGCCATGGCTGTCGCCTCGAACGCTAACCCTAGGGGCGGCGAGATGGCCATCCGGGTGGAGCAGCCAGCAGGATGGTCGGGCGGATATCCTGCATCCCTGACGGTGCGCCTTTCCCCGTTACTGGCCGGTTAATTCCAGCGTGGTGCACGATCACGCGCTGGTCGAAGCATCACGCCGGCGAAGCTAGCACGCCTGGGTCCTCACCCAGATGATCAGCTGGACGATTCGAAACGAAACCAGGAAGTAGGCAATGCCCAAGGCCATCTGCAACATGCGCGGCCACCGCAACCGCGCCAACTTTCGAAGCCCATCGACAAAGTTCAGGAGGATAAGCACCACCCCCGCCACGGCCACGGCATAGCCAACCAGCGAAGGATTGAGCAAATCCACGAAGACGGTGTGGTCGAAGCGCTTGGTGGTCTCGATGCCCGCGGCAACGATGATCGTGGCGACCACCACATTCCTGGCGTGATCGAAGATGGCCCTCAAGCCACCGCGATCGAACAGCGCCAATGCAACCTCATTCCATGCAATTCTCATCGACGGGTTCCCACGCGTGGATGGCTCGCCCGGAGCGACCAGGCGGTGCGAACGGCGGACTAGGCGCCAGTGGGATACTTCTGCAGCAGCGCCTTGAAGCGAGGATCGTCGCGCAGCGGATCCCAGCTCGGATCGAGCTTGAGCAAGGCGCTGGACAGGATGCCCCCGGTAGGCATGGACAGCACGCGATCGATCAGCGCGATGGCCTGGTCAGGCTGGCCGACCCGCACGTACAACTGCGCCTGGCACGCGAGCATGCCCGCACCGGTGAGCACGTCCTTGCCGACCGGCATCAGGGCGACGGCGCGCTCGGCTTCGGCAACCGCTTCGGTTTTTTGCCCGAGGCCTGCATAGGCGAATCCCAGGGCGAGATGCAGGTCGGCATCGTCCGGTCGTTCCACCAGGCCCGCGCGTGCATGCGTCGCGACCTCGGTATAGGCGGCGGTGGCCTTGGCCGTGTCGCCCGCCGACTGGAACGCCCACGCCAGATACAGGCGGCGCGGCAAGACGATGTTGTCGGGGTCGTCCCAGTTCTCGGCCTTGTCCGCCTCGGCCACCTTGATCGCGCCGGCATAGTCGCGCGCCAGCGAGCGCTCGAAGTACATCGCCATGATATTGCCGGCGTAGCCGTCGCTACCCGGCTTGAGCGCGGCAAGCGCCGCGCGCAGCGGTGCCGGATCGCCTTTCCACATCAGCTGATTGAACGCCAGCGTCACGCGCCCGCCCGCGGGATTGCGGCTCAACGCCATCGCGGCGGCATAGGCCTGGTCGGCCTCCGCATAGCGGCGCAGGCTCTGGTAGGTCACGCCGAGCTGGTTGAACGCAAACTCGCTGTGCGGATCGAGCACGGTGGCGTTGTGAAACAGCTTCACCGCCTCGTCCCAGCGCCCCTGTCGCCGGGCGACCGCGGCGATCAGCAGTTCGACCGTGGCGCTGTTCGGCAACGCCTCCCGCGCCAGCTCCAACTGCGGATTGGCAGCAGCGTAATCGCGATGTCCCCAGTAGTAATACAAGCCCAACGCGTAGTGCCCCTGGCCCAGCTTCGGCTGCAGCGTGAGCGCGCGATCGGCAGCGGCCTTCGCCTCGACCAATCGCTCGTTGGTACGGTCGGGGCCGAAGAAATACATCTGCATGTGGGCGCGCGCCAATGCAGCGGCGGCCAGCGCGAAGTGCGGGTCCTTGGCCAGGGCCTCCTGATACAGCGAGATCGCGACGGGCAATTCGGTCGACGACAGCACCGGATCGTCGTACGCGCGGTTGGCATGCGCACCCGCCTGCAGGTACAGATCGTAGGCTGCGGGATTCTGGGTCGGCGCGGTGTCCATGCGCGCGGTCTCGGCAGAAGTGAGCTGCACCTTCAGCGCCTGCGCGACGTTCTGCGCGACCTCGCCTTCCACGTTGAAAACGTTGTCCAGCGTGCGCGTATAGGCTTTGGCCCAGAGGTGGTTGCCGCTTTCCGCTTCGATCAACTGCACATTGATCAGCACCTGGTCGCCGACCTTCTGCACCGTGCCTTCGAGCAGCGTCGCCACGCCCAGTTGCCGCGCGATGGTTCGCACGTCTTCCGGATGGCTGGGATATTTCTCCGTCGAGGTGCGGGAGATCACCTTCAGTCCGCCGATACCCACCAGCTCGGTGAGGATCATGTCCTGCATGCCGCTGGCGAAATAGGCATTGCCCTGGTCGGTACTGAGATTCTCGAACGGCAGCACCGCGATCGACTTGAGGTCGGTGGCCGCCGCCGTGTTCACGGGATGCGGTGCGAAACGGTGCCAGCCAAACAACGCGGCCGCCAACACGAGCAGACCCGCGATCGCCACCACGAGGCGCTTTCCGAATCGACGTGTTTCGCCAGCTGGCGGGGAGATTGCTGAAGTCGTCGCCGGCACGGCCGGTGGCGCGTCGACCGGGTTGGCGAGGACTTTCGCGGGCGCTGGTTTCGTCACCGGCGGCAATGCGCCTTCCGCCATCAACTCCTCGCGTGACGCAGCGGATCGCACGTCGGCATCGAGGCGAAAACCGACGCCGTGCACGGTATGCAGATAATGGCTTTCGTCGCCACTCTCGCCGAGCGCGTGGCGCAACATGGCGATCACGCGGCTGAGCACGCCCGGGGTCACATGGCTGTGCCCCCACACCTCGTCGAGAATCTCATCGCGGCTCAACACGCGCCCGGGGTCGCGCGCCAGCAGAACGAGCACGGCAAAGGCCTTGCGCTCAAGCCCGACCTCCGCGCCATCGACGTACAGGCGATGACCCAGGGTGTCGATCTCGACCGTGCCGAATGCGATCCACGCGGCAGAGGCGGTCTCTGCAGCCATTTGTTCGCCCTCCACTGCCGCGCCTGCTCGGCCTCAGGTTACACCAACCGGGCTGCAACGCCGGGTATGGCTCAAGTGTGGATTTCGTTGCGGAATGAGCGATTTACGGCGCCCTCTGGGCCCGAAGGCGGTATCGCCGCCTCCCGGGCAACGGCCCTGCGCGCCTCGGGCCGGTCTCCGCTCGGGGTCCAGCCCATCCCGGAGGGTGCTGGCGCGCCATCCAGGTGACGCGCCCTTCGCTACTTCCCGGCCTTGATGGCCACGCCGGTGATCTCGAAATGCGCTCCCATGAACAGCTGCGTGCTGCCCGTGAAGGTGCGTGCCGGGAAGCCATGCTTGAAGTAGGTCCGGTAGACCGAGTTGAACTTCTGGAACGCGGCAAAATCCGTGCACAGCACATCGATCTTCACCAGGTCGTCCATCGTCATTCCCGCAGCTTCCACCGCCTGCTTGAGGCCGTCCATAGCCAATCGGGTCTCTTCTTCGGTCGTTTTGGGTACTTTGTTGGTGTGCTCGTCCACACCGATGTACCCCGACAAATACAAGGTATTGCCCACGAGCACCGCATCGCTGAAAGGCAGATCCGCCATTTGCTCCGGCGTCCGGCTGATCACGATGTGCTTGCGCCCATCCTGGGCGGATACCGACAGGGCGGCTGTCGCCAGCAGGACGAAGGCGGCGATCCGGGTGCGAGGTTTCATGACGACACTCCTTGAGAGGGGGCTGAAGGTTACGACCTTCTCTCCTCCCTCCGGCAGTCCCGAACGTACTGGTCCACGGCCCGCCTCCCGGCGGGTCGCGAAAGGTCATCGATGACCGATCCTCACACTTCCAGCCTGTCGTCCGGACGTGCAACCAGCGCGTACAGCACGGGCATCAGGAACACGCTGATCAACAGTCGCGTGAACAGGCCGCTGACGATCACCAGGGCGAACGGCCGCTGGGTATCGGTGCCCACGCCGGTGGCGAGTGCGGCGGGCAGCAGGCCGAGCGCGGCGACCAGGGCGGTCATCATGATCGGACGCAGGCGCAGGATCGCTCCCTCGCGAATCGCTTCGTTGAGGCTGGTGCCACCGCGGCGAAGTTCGTTGACGTAGGAGATGTAGACGACCGCGGTCTGCACCGACACGCCAAACAGGGCCAGGAAACCGATGCCCGACGACACCGAGAACGGCGTGCCGGTGATCCACAGCGCAATGATGCCGCCCACCGGCGCCGACAGCAGCACGCCGAGCACGGTGATGAAGGGAAACTTGAAATTGCTGTAGAGCGTGAACAGCAACAGGAAGATCAAGGCCAGCGTCAGCGGCAGGATCACATTCAACTGGGCACGCGAGGCGGTGTACTCGGTGTATTCGCCGCCCCAGTCGAGCCGGTAGCCCTGCGGCAGCTTGACCTTGCCGTTGACCTGCTGGATGGCGTCTTCCACCGCACCGGCCAGGTCGCGCCCTTCCACCGAGAACTGCACGCCGATGTAGCGCGAGTTGTTTTCGCGATAGATGAACGACGCGCCATTGGTTTCCTGGATATCGGCAAACTCCTTCAGCGGAATCTGCTGTCCGGCCGGCGTGGTGACCAGGATGTTCTTGATCTCCTCGGGGTTGTCGCGATACTGCTGCTCGAGCCGGACCACCAGATCGAACTGCCGTTCGCCCTGCACCACCTGGGTGGCCACGTCGCCACCGATGGCGGTCTCGATCACGCCGTTGATGTCGGACACATTCAAGCCGTACCGGGCGATCTTCGCGCGGTCGATGTTGATGCTCAGGCTGGGTTGGCCCAGCTCCTGCACCAGGGTCACATCGCGGATGCCGCGCACGTGTTCCAGCACCTGCTTGATGCTCTTGCCCTTCTGCTCCAGCGTATTCAGATCGGAGCCGAAGACCTTCACCGCCAGCGCGCTTTTCAGGCCCGTCTCCGCTTCGTCCACCGCATCTTCGGCGGGCTGCGTGTAGTTGAAGATGATGCCCGGGAAGGCCTGCAGTTTCTTGTTGATGGCCTCGATCAGGGCGGCCTTGTTGTGGTACGTCCCGTTCCACTGCGAATAGGGCTTGAGGCCTACGTAGAACTCGACGTTGAAGAAGCCGGTCGAATCCGTGCCGTCATCCGGTCGACCCAGCTCCGAGGCGACCGTGGTGACTTCGGGGAACGAACGCAGCAGCTCGCGCACCCGTGGCGTCACCTTCGACGCTTCCTCGAACGAGATGGTGTACGGCATGGTGGCACGCACCCATAGCGCGCCCTCGTCCAGCTGCGGCATGAACTCCGCGCCGATGCGCGGAATCAGCAGCAGCGAAACGGCCAGCACGATGGCCGAGGCAATCGCCGTTCCCCATGGCCGCGCGAGGCAGAAATCCAGCCCCTTCACGTACACCGACTTGATCGCCTCGAACACGCGATTGCGCCGTTCCTGCACGCCCTTGCGCATGAACACCGCGCACAGCACGGGCAGCAGCGTCAGCGTCACCACCAGCGAGCCGATCAGCGCGAAGATCATGGTGTCGGCCATGGGCTTGAACAGCGTGCCCGATGGACCGGACAACACGTAGATCGGCAGGAAGCTGACCACGATCACCGCGACGGCGTAGAACAGCGGGCGATCCACCTCGGCGGCGGCGTCGCGGATGATCTCCTTCACGTTGAGCGGCGTGCCGCGCCGTTCGGCGATCTGGCGGAAGATGTTCTCCACCATCACCACGGCGGCATCGACGAGGATGCCGAAGTCCACCGCGCCAATCGATAACAGGTTGGCCGAGGCGCCTTGCAGGTCCAGGCAGATGAAGGCAAACAACAACGCCAGCGGAATGGTGGTGGCGACAATCAGGCCCGCGCGGAAATCGTAGAGAAAGAAGATCAGGATCACCACGACCAGCAGCATGCCGCGCAGCAGATTGTCTTCCACGATCTTGGTGGTCAGCGTGATCAGGTCGGTGCGGTCGTAGAACGGCACGACCTTCACGTCCTTGGGCAGGATCTCATCGTTGAGCTGCTTGGTCTTGGCCTCGACCCGCTTCAGCACATCCTGGGTCTTCTCGCCGGTACGCAACAGGATCACGCCTTCCACGGCATCATCCTGCTTCTCGTAGCCGAACTCGCCCAGGCGTGGCGCGATGCCGATGACGACGCGGCCCACGTCCTTCACCAACACCGGAACGCCATCGTGCACCGCGACCACCACGTTGCCGATGTCCTCCAGCGTTTCCACGCGCCCGTTGCCACGCACGTAGTAGAACTGTCCGCCCTGCGAATAGAAGCCGCCCCCCGCGTTGGCATTGTTGGCGGTGAGCGCTGCCTCGACCTGCACCGCGGACAGTCCGACCGCGGCGATCTTGGTCTGGTCGAGCAGCACCTGATACTGCATGGTGCCGCCGCCGAAACCCGAATCGTCCGCCACGCCGGGCACCGACCGGTACTGCGGCTCGACCGTCCAGTCCTCGAGCGTCTTGAGGTCCATCGGCGAGCGGTCGGTGCTCTGCAGCACATAGCGGTAGATCAGACCCGACGGTGCCGACAGCGGCGACACCGAGGGCGTCACGCCGCTGGGCAAACTCAAATCGCCCAGTCGGTTGAACACCTCCTGCCGGGCGAAGTTATTGTCCATGCCCGTCTCGTAGGTGAGGATGACGTCGGACAAACCGTAGAGAGAAATCGAGCGCCTGGTCGTGGTTTTCGGCACATCGTTCATGCCCAGCTCGACCGGCACGGTGATCAGCCGCTCCACTTCTTCGGCGGTGTGCCCTGGCCACTGCGTGATGATTTCCACGATGGGCGGCGACAGGTCGGGATAGGCATCCACCGGCAGGCGCCGAAGCGAATGCGCGCCCGCACCGATCAACAGCAGCGTCATCAGGATGACGAGGAACGGCTGGCCCAGCGAGGCGGACACGATCCGGTTCATCATCGATGCCGTTCGCGACGGTGATACGGCAGGAGGAAGTTGATCGCTCATTGGTTTTGCATGAACTGGACGAAGATGCCGCCATCCACCACGACCTGCTCGCCCGCCTTCAGCCCGGCGGGAATATCGAACTGGTCGCCGGTGCGATAGCCCAGGGTCACCGGGCGCCGCGCGAAGCTGCCATCGCTCTGTGCCACGTAGACAAACGGCAGGTTTTCATCGTCGCGCAGCAATGCCGACACCGGCACCAGCAAGCCGCTCGTTGCCTGGCGCGAGTGGATCTGCACACCCACGTAGGCCTGCTTCTTCAACAGGCCCTGCGGGTTGTCCACCACCACGCGTGCGGGCACCAGTCGCGTATCGGCATTCACCAGCGCGGAGATTTTCGTCACCGTGCCCGTCAGGCGTTTCGCATCGGCGGACGTAGTCACCTCGGCAGAGTCACCCACGCTCACGGACGCGACATCGGAATCGGCCACTTGCGCCATCACCCATACGTGGGACATATCCGCGACCGTAAAGGTCGGTGTAGTACCCGCCTGAAGCAGCTGGCCTGGCGTGATCTGCCGATCCACCACGGTGCCCGCGATCGGCGATCGGATGACGCCGCCGATGTGCGCGATCGGCTGGCCCTGCTCGACGGCCTTGATGATCTTCGGATCGACATTCAGCGACACCAACGCTTTCAGTGCGGCATCGACGTCGGCATCCGCATTGGCGGCATCGGCTCGTGCCTGGTCTTCCTCACGCTTGGCGATGCCCTGATGCTCGACCAGGTCCTTTTCCAGGTCCGCGAGCCGGTGCGCCGTGTGCGCGGTGGTGAGCGCCTTGCGATACGCACTGATGGCTGCGGCGAAATCCGGCGAATCCACCAGGGCGAGCGGATCGCCTTTCTTGACGCGATCGCCAATGTCGACCAGCAGCTGCGATACCGGGCCGGAGATCGGCGCCAATACGGCAGTCGCCTGCTCGTTGTTGAAATCCACCGAGCCAGTGGCATCGATCGTTCGCTGATACGCGGAACGCGCGACGGTGGCCAGGCGGACGTGCTTGCGCTGGTCCGGCGTCAAGGTGACGTTGGTGGGCGTGATGGAAGCTGCCGGTGCACCGTCGTCGCTCTTGTTGGAGCAGCCGGCAGCCGTCACGGTTGCCGCCAGCCATAGGGCCGCCACGGAAGCGCGCACGAGCTGTCCCCGGCGCCTCGACCAAGGCGCTGCGTAAAACGCACTATTTTTCATTTTTGTCCTGGGCTAGATCCGCGCGATTCCACCAGCCACCACCGAGCGCCTGAAACAGCGCCGCCGTGTCGGCATAGCGATTGGCCTGGGCTTGCACCAGATTGATTCGCGCCTGCTGATAGGTCTGTTCTGCGTTCAACAACGAAAGATAATCGGCATAGCCGGCCCGCCATTGGCGTTCCGACAGATCCAGCGTGCGCTTGGCCGCATCCGACGCAGCGGCGGCGGCTTTCAGGCCGGCCGCATCCTGGTCGAGCGCCACCAGCGAGTCGGCGACGTTCTGGAACGCGGTCATCACCGTGCTGCGGTATTGCTCGGCGGCCTCCACATAGGCTGCCTTCGCGGCGCGCTCCTGGTGCAGCAAGGTGCCACCCTGGAAGATCGGCGCCGTGATATCCGCGCCGATGCCCCAGAAGCCGGTGCCCGACTTGAACAACTGATTCATCGCCAACGCGGTACTGCCGGCATTGGCGCTCAACACGATATTGGGCAGGCGGTTGGCGATGGCGATGCCGATCTGTGCGCTGGCCGCATGCATGTTGGCTTCGGCCTGGAGCACGTCCGGGCGCTGCGCCACCAGCGTCGACGGCAGGCTTACCGGCAGCTCCTGCGGCAACTGCAATTTCGAGAGATCGAAGGATGCATCCGTGGCCTGGCTCGGAAACTCGCCCACCAGCATAGCGAGCAGGTCGCGTTGTTGCGCCAGTTGCTTGAGCAGCGGCGGCAGCGTGGCCTTGGTCTGTGCAAGCTGCGATTCCTGCGCCGCCAGGTCCAGGCCGCTGGCATACCCCTTGCTGGATTGATCGCGCAGGATCTGCACCATGTGCGCATTGATCGCGACCAGCTCCTGCGTTGCATCCACCTGCGCCTGCAACGCGGCGAGCTGCACGACAGCCGCCACCACGTTCGTGCTCAGGGTGATCTGCGTGGCGATCATCTGGAAGCGGACAGCCTGTTCCTGGGCCTGTACCGATTCCACCGTGCGGCGATTCAGGCCGAAGATATCGGGCACGTAGGAAACGCTGACCTGCGGCGTGAACAGGTTGTATTGAAAGGCGCCGGAATTGGGCGTCGCCGAGATGGTTCCCGCTTGCCGCTGGCGGCTGGCCGAGAAGCTTGCCGCCACGCTGGGGTAGTAGCTGCCACGTTGTGCCAGCACATTTTCCCGCGCCACCGCCAAGGCCGCCTGCGCTGCCTTCAGGTCATGGTTGTTGGCCAGCGATTGTTCGATCAGCGCGTTGAGCGGCTTGGAGTGGAACAGCGTCCACCAATCGCCAGGAATATCGCTGCCCGTTGCAAAGCGCTGCGCCTCGCCGCCGGCCACGTGTTCGGTCGCGACCGTGCTGGTGACAGGATGGGCGTTGTACTCGCTCACCTCGGGCGCGGCGGGCCGCTTGAAGTCGGGCCCGACGGCACAACCGGCAAGCAGCGACAGAGCCACCATCGCAACCGCGCGCCGACGGCCCGGCAACAACGAATGCACAAACCACGAAACAGGCATAGCCAGATCAGTTCCCCTACGGACGGCGCTCCGGGCGAAAAGCGGACCCCGGCGCCGCGATCGATGCGCGCGCCAAGCCATGCTCCGTACCCTCCCCTTGCGGAGATATAGCACAGGCTCGACGAACTACCTCAGACCGCCCGGCGAAAGTTTTCACGATGGGCGAATGGCAGTGTCGGCCGGGGATCGGAACACACCGCGGAATCGCTGCGAATCACTTCGACCGGCGACCGCGATGTTCGCCGTACGACGCCGTATGGGTTCGCCATGGCGGACCGTCGAACGGCGTCGCGATCCTTACCCGCCCCGCGGCTTGGCTGCCTGCCCCGCCAACGGCGGCAGCAGCGCCGGCTGCGCCTGATACCAACTGGCCGCATGCGCCCAATGGAATTGCCGTTGATCGTTGGCGAGCGCCACGCCCACGCTCAGCAAGCCCCATCGCGCGTAGACGTCCCCATCCGGTTTGCCGTCCGCAATGCGCAGGCGCGCTAGGAACTGGATGCGCTTGTTGCTCGCCTGCAGATCGTCCATCACGAACTCGCCGCGCCCTGCCTGGATCCTCGATGTCACCTGGGCTTCGCCATCGTCGACGATATGGCCGATCCAAGCAGGAAACGCGCTTCGCTTCGCGAACAGCGCCAACAGCACGCTCACGTTTTTCATGCGCATGGTCGCCATCGCGTCCAGCTGCATGGGCCGATCCCAATCCAGCCGGCCTCGCTCCAGCGTGATGGTTGTCCACCAGGAGGGATCGTTGGCGCCGTCCATTTGCACGCCGTCCATCGACAAGGTGAAGTGCCGGAGATCGAAAGCGTGCCCCGTGCGTTTGGCCACCGCCAATTGGGTATCCATATTCAGATTTCCGGTCAGGCGCGACGCGCCCAACGCGATCTGCGCCCCCTGGGTACGCATCTGCATCCGGCCCGCGCTCACGTCGCCTTCGCCGTCGATGTTCAGATCGGTGGACATCCTGCCGTGACCCGCCACGAAGAACAGGCTCTTGCCCGGAAGGTAGTGGTTGTAGGCCTGAAGATCGGGAACCTCGGCATCGCGGAACTGGAGATGCGCCAACGCAGTGTCGCGAAACTTCGACAGGTCGTCGGACGACCGCAGATCCAGCTGCATCGCGGCGCCACGAAGATACGGCTGGCTGGGCGACGACACGGGCGAAAGCACGAATTTCCGCACGGACATGTTCATGACGCTGGTCGCCCCCTTGGAGCCCGTCACCACACTGCCCTTGGCGCTTGCCGCGCCGGAAAATCGGTTGCCGAGAAGGTTCGCGACCAGATCCAGCCGGGGCACATCGAGGCGTGATCCAGGCAGCAAATGACCGTGATCGATATGCAAGGCGGTATCGACCTCGCCCGCGCCATCCCATTGCAGCCACGGCTTCTTCGAGGCCAACGGCTTGAGCCAGGCGAGCGATGCAAAGTGCCAGTGTCCGGCGACCGATCCCGATAGCAGCTTCAACGTCTCGCTCGACGAACGGACGGGCAGCATCCGCTGGCTGGCGAACGACATATCCAGGGCAAGATGATCGGACGCCAGTGGATCGGCGGCATGGGTGGCCGGAATCGAGAGATGTCCGTCCACATCGTCTTTCCTCACGACCACAATGCCTTCCCCCCACTCGCGCCTGGCGATGCCATTGGCATCTGCCGCCGCGATCATTCCTTTCCAGTGCGCCTGTCCGCCCTCGACCAGGACGCCGTGGTCGAGCGTGATGTCGGCAGACAAATGGCCATCCCTGTTCGATCCGGTGCCACCCTGCTGACCTGGTGCGGGTGCGGCTCCCAGATTCATGGCAGGCGTCGAGCCTTCGAAGGTCAAGTGAAGCGTCGCCCGCTCCAGCTTGCGCCAGCCGGGTGGCTGGTCGTGAGTGAAAGGGTCGGACGAAAAATGCAGGTTGAAGTCCACATCCTGCGAACGCCAGTGCGCGCCATAAACGAGCACGCCCTGCCGGGACCGGATGTCCGAAGCGAAGATGCGCGTGATGCCGCCGCGCAACTGATGCGTGAAGCCCAGCATGGCCGTCGTCGGGCCCGTGAGCTGCAGATCGCTCCACTGCAATCTTCGCAGCGATGTCGTTTGTATGCGGTCAGCGGTGATCCACCACGCATCGGCTTTCCAGGGAAGCGGTTTCAGATCGTCCTTCGCCAACTGCACGGTGACATTCACCTCCGTCGCGTCGACCGAGGCGAAACGAATCTCATGGTGCAACAGCGGCCACAACAGAACGCGGCCACTGGCCTGCTCCCCATCGGCCTGCCATAGCCATTCACGCGCCTGGCCGCGAAGTCGCAAGTGCGACGCCCGCAGATAACCGGGCCACCATGTTTCGGCGTGCGCCCAATGCACCTGAAACGCTTCGGGTCGCCGGTTGAGCATGCGCAGTGCCGATGCGCTGTTGAGAAGGATGTTGCCGCCGACCAGATAGACGACGTAAAGCACAGCAAGCGTCCACAGCGAACGGCGAACGAAGGTGCGTGAAATGACGCGTGTCTGCTTTGGCTCACTGGGCATGAGCCGGAGCATGACCGTGCCCGCGTGACGTCCCGGTGGGATATCGCGTGAGATAACCTTGACATGGTTTCCACATCGGCGTGATCGATGAGCCGCCGGCGCTATTCATCCTGCCGCAAGGAATTGCAAGGCACACTCGGGCGGGTATTGATTCCGGCCTCGTGCCTCGTACGGAGATAGACCCATGCGCATTCCCACCCTGCTGCTGGCCGCATCCCTCGGGCTTGTCCTGAGCTCGCACGCCTTCGCTTCCGACCGGCCCGACCCGGGCAAGCTGACCACCCGCTGCCTGGATGCTGCAGGAAAGAAATTCGACGTGAAGAACGACTATATCCAGCTGCAGCCGGTGCAGCCCGCCGATGCGGGCTACACCATCGCCGGCGTCGCCGATGCAGGCATGGATGGCAAGAAGGGTTTCACTTGCCAGTTCGACAAGAAAGGCAAGTTGGCCAATCTCGTTCCCGAGAGCAAATAAGCCGACGGGTGCCGCGCGCAGGGGCGCGGCACCGATCCATCAGGCAATATGATCGAGACGAAGAACGGGGCGGAGATGTTCCATGGCGAAGCTGGTCTACGGATTGAATCAGTCGCTCGATGGATATGTCGACCACATGGCGTTTACGCCGCACCCGTCGCTCTTTCGCCACTTCATCGAACAAGTGCGTGAGCAGACGGCCAGCGTTTACGGCCGCCGCATGTACGAAGTGATGCGCTATTGGGATGAGGACTCTCCCGACTGGGGCTCGGAAGAACGTGAGTACGCGGCAGCATGGCGGAGCCAACCGAAGTGGGTGGTCTCGCGCACGCTGCAGTCCGTCGGCCCAAACGCCACCCTTGTGGCCGATGACCTCGAGGCGACCGTTCGCAGGATCAAGGCCGATCTCACCGGCGAGATCGAAGTCGCGGGACCCGAACTGGCGCAAAGCCTGACCGATCTCGGTCTCATCGACGAATATCGAATCTATGTCCATCCCGTCGTGGTTGGCGGCGGCAAACCCTTCTTCGCCCGACCACAGCCACCGCTGCGCCTAGTCGCCAGCGAATTGATCGTCGAAGACGTGATCCGCTTGACGTACGCGCCCAAACATCGGGACGGCGGCCGTTGAATCGCAGGCCTGCTTTCAGGCCGCGTACCAGGCTCCGCTTCCGGTAAAGACGGCCGCTTCATCTGACTTGCGGCACACTCGCCCTCTTGGTGTTCCCGCCCTGGTTCCAGACACCCGCATCGTAGTGGCCCCTATCCAGGGCCGCGTTGCGGCCCAAGGCATCGGAGGATCACATGAGCAGCGCCGCAGTGGAGTCCCCGCACGCACGGGGCGTGGACATGAAGCTGGAAATCGTCGTTATTCCGGTGTCCGACGTGGATCGCGCCAAGCGTTTCTACGGCAACCTGGGTTGGCGGCTGGATGCAGATTACGCGTCCGATGATGGTTACTTTCGCGTCCTCCAGTTCACCCCGCCCGGTTCCGGGTGTTCGGTGATCTTCGGCAAGAACGTGACCGCGGCCGCTCCGGGCTCCGCCCGGGGTTTGTATTTGATCGTCTCGGACGTCGAGGCCGCCCGGAACGACCTCGTCGGTCGGGGCGTGGCGGTCAGCGAGGTGTTCCACGATGCCGCTGGTGTTTACGCCGGTGACGATGAGCCCTTCCTGTTTGGGCGGACTCGCGTCAGCGGTCCGGATCCCGCTCGCAACAGTTACCGCTCGTTCGCCTCATTCGACGATCCGGATGGCAACGGCTGGCTGTTCCAGGAAATCTCGCGCCGGCTGCCCGGACGCATCGACACGGGTATCGCCACCTACACCTCGCCGGCAGACCTCGCCGCAGCACTGCGACGCGCGGAAACCGCGCACGGCGAACATGAGAAACGAAGTGGCGGCAAGCGCGACGAAAATTGGCCGGACTGGTACGCCGAGTACATGCTGAGCGAGCAGACTGGCAAAGACCCGCCCTTGTGAGGTTCGTTGGTGGAGAACCCTGGAACCGATGCTTCCGGATGAAGCCGCCACCGTTGCGCCTTCGCGCCATGTGCCTACCTGCCGATACGTAGCGTGACATCGGTGCCTCGCCCGCTGCACGATTCCTCCCACACCTCTCGCTTGGCCGCTGTATCGCCCATGGCCATTTTGCTGTCGGGCGTTACAACCGCTGTTTCGGCGATCATCTCGCCCGATTCGTTGCGAGCGTGGTAGCGGTAACAGATGGCGCCATCCTCCATCAGGGTCGCGCTGTCCAGCTTGTAGTTATCCTCGTGTACCTGCGCCTGGCGAAGAATGATGTTGCCCAGCGTGGCCCGCCGCATGGACTCACTGATTCGCACTTCGTCGGCCTTCGCGTCTCGCGCTGCCGGCACCGTGACGTGTGCGGCCGTTTTCGTCATGTGATCGTGGATGGACCAGACCGCGGCGATGGCACCGGCAACGAGAATCGCGCCCACCAGAGCCGGCAACAGTGGCGCATAGGCGGACGGCTTCTTGCCGCGCGCGTCATCGCCAGGTGGCGATGGCGCTTGCGATATCGGCAAGCCGCACTTCGGGCAGGTGCCGCTCGGGTCGTCGACCTTGGCACCGCAATGGGGACATGTAACGAGAACCATGAGGTTCGCTCCAGACCTGTTGAATTCGCGTGGATACCCTTTCGCACTCTCCCATTTTTCGGCATGCGGACCGGCGCACGCGCCTCATCCGCCAAGAGCGATGATCGCCATGGTCAGGCACACGCCAATCACCATCATGCCGAAGCCAGCGCGCCAGGCGCCAAGACCGGCATATTTGCCCAATACAAAACCACCGAAGAACAGCATGGCCAGGCTTAGCACGCGTGATATCAACAGCGCCTGGGGCACATCGTCGATCAGCATGAAAGGCAGCACGACGGGAAACGTCGACAGCACCACGATGAAGAAGACGCGCGCGGCCCGCAGCAGATCGATGAAGTAAAGCCGGGGACGTTCCGGAAGCGGTTCGAGGTGGATCAACCGGTTTCGCAGCGGCTCCAGATCGGCATCGGTCACCAGGATCTCGACAAACGACGGCAGCGCGTTTCGAACCAGTCCGATGCCCGTCGCCGCATCGGGTGCACTCTTCATGTCCAGCGCGAGGGCCAGCCGATGACCGCGGCTGGTCAGCGTGTGCAAGAGGTACATCATGGCGTCGGCCAGGCCCCAGGCGAGATTGCAGCCCAGCGCGGCGCGCCACATGGTCGAGGGCGTTTCCTGTTCCGGTCCCACCGTCGACACGGCACCGACAAAGGTCAACGCCATGAGCAGGCCAAAGCACATCTCCGACACGCGCTCCACCACGTCCAGACCCGCTCCGGCGACCACGGATGGCTTGGGTTGTGCTGGGCTCTTCGCGCGGTTCATGTCGCTACTCCTCTAAGCGGGTCCATGTCCGGGGCGTGCCCGAGGGCATCCGGAGCCGCAGCATGAACTGCCATCGGCGTCCGGGGGTACTCAACGGCCTCGCACGAAGCCCGTTCGAACGTCTCGATGCGGTTGCCGCTGAGACGGTCGTCCTATCTCTTCTTGATCAATGCAAATAGCGGTGCCGAAACAAGCAGGATGACGAGCGCCTTGCGACCGAGCTCGGCACTTTGTCCCAGCACCACGCTCAGGCAATACAGGCAGGCCACCACGCCAATCACGACATAGAGCTGGAGCTTTCCCGCCGACATATCGATCTCACGATTGAGTCGCCACATGGCCACCACCGAATAGAGGTACGGAAGCACCATCAGCACGACGGTGGCATCGGTGATGTGCGCGAACTGCGTCGCCACGTCCGGCGAGGTCGTGATGAGCAGCATCAGGGTCATCATCACGCCGGTCACGATGAGGTTCTGGACCGGCATGCCGTGTTCGTTGGTCAAGGAAAAACGACGGGGAAACATGCCGTCGCGACCGGCCGCTTCAGCGGACTGCGCGGTGATGAGAATCCAGCCCACCAGCGAGCCGGAGGCCTTGAGAATGGCCGCCAGCGAAATGACCACGGCCGCCCAGGGTCCCAGCATCACTTGGGCCGCCTCGGCGAACGGCGCGCCGGAGATGCGCAGCTGGGTACCGGGAATGATGCCCATCAGCACCGTGCAGCAGGAAATATAGATCGCGGTCGACACCAGCAGGCCGATGATGGTGGCCAACGGCACATTGCGCTTCGGATTCTCGATGATGCCCGCCGAAACAGCGGCGCTCTCCACGCCAAGAAACGCCCACAGCGCGATCGCGCCGCTTCGGCTGATCGCGGTCAGCGTCGGCACCTCGCCCGGGTTCCAGCTGGCGACGAAAACATCCGATTGAAACCAGAACCAACCGAGCAGACCGACGAACGCAATCGGCAGGATGCCGGCCACGGTGCTGATCGCGGTGAAGTGCCCCACCGCGCGAGCGTCCCGCGTGTTGAGCCAGACGAACAGCCAGATCACGCCGGCGGTGCACGCATTGGCGATCCACGGATCCTTCAGCACCGGGAAGAACACCGCCAGGTAGCCCGTCACGGAAACCGCGATGGCCACGTTGCCGATGACGTTGGCGACCCAGTAGAGAAAGTTGGTCTGGAAGGCCGGAAACGAACCCAGGTGATCGCGCGCATAGGCATACGGCCCGCCCGCCTTCGGCTCGACCATGCCCAGGTGCGCGAAGACCAGGCCGAGGGCACTGGCGCCCAGCGCCGCAACAATCCAGCCGAGAATCGAAATGCTGCCGACGCTGGCAAGGCTCGATGGCAACAGGAAGAGACCGGTGCCCACCATATTGGCGACGACCAGTGAGGAGGCCCCAAGGAGCCCCATTTTCTTGCCGCCACCCGTGACCATAAGAGCACTCGCCTAGTAAGACCTCAGGCACTGCAGGTAGTACTCGCCGTCTTCCACTTCCACGCCATGCGTGTCATGGCCGAAACCCGGGAAGGTGTGGTCCCAGCTCTGCAACGCTTTCAGGTAACCCACATAAGGACCATCGGCGGGTCCCACCGCCTCGCCGGGCATCAGCATCGGAATGCCGGGCGGATACGGAACCACGCTGGTCGCCAGCGTCCTGCCGGCGATATCGGCCAGCGCCACGCGTTCGACCTGCACGCGCAGCAGTTGTTGATAGGCGTCGGCCGGCGTCATGCGCGCTTCGGGAAGGCTCGAATAGGCATGCTGCAGATGCTGGGTCTGACTCGTCCGCTTCATTTCCGCGAACATCTGGTCGCCGAGACCGCGCAGGCCAAGACCGGCGTAACGCTCCGGGTGGCTCGCCACCAGATTCGGCATCACACGTTCGAGCGACCGGTCCTCATCGTAATCACGCTTGAAATCCAGGAAAGCCGTGATCAAAGTGCTCCATTTCGCCTTGGTGATGCCGATCGAGAACAGGAACAGAACACCGAAGTCACTGGTCTTCTCCACCACGATGCCACGCGAACCAAGGTAGGCCGTGAGCAGGGTCGCGGGGAATCCTTGCTCGCCCAGCGAACCGTCGTCCTGGACACCGGGAGTAAGCACCGTCACCTTGATCGGATCGAGCATGCAGTAGCCGTCTTCCAGATCGCCGAAGCCATGCCAGTTGTCGCCGGGATGGAGGACCCAGGCATTGGCGTCCTCGGCCAGCAACTCCGGAGGCGCGTCGACGAAATCGATCTTCTTGCCGGTGTTGAGATCGGTGATCACTTCCGGGTTCCATGTGCGGAAGAACCACGAGCCCTTCTGCTTGAAGTCGCGATGCAGGCGGCCCACGATCTGCCGGAAATGGATCGCCTCGTCGATGCACTCGCGGGTCAGGCTCAGGCCGCCTAGGCCGTCCATCATCGACGCGGCCACCTCGTTCGAGGCCATGATCGGATAGAACGGCGAGGTGGAGCCGTGCATCATGAACGACTCGTTGAAGCGCGCATGCGGAATGCTGCTGCGGCCGTCGCGCACATGGATATACGACGCCTGCGAGAACGCGGCGAGCAGCTTGTGCGTGGAGTGCGTCGTGAAGACGGTCGGTCCGTTCGGGTCGTGCTCCGTGGCCGGGCCGTGCATGGCCAGCCGACCCGAATACAGCGGATTGAACCGGGCATAGCCGTACCAGGCTTCATCGAAGTGCACGCGATCGACCCAGCTGCCGACTTTCTCAAGCACTCGTGCGGTGTTGTAGCAAAGGCCGTCGTAGGTGGAGTTGGTCACCACCACGAACACGGGCTGCTGATCGGCCAGGTCCTTCGACAACGGGTTGCTGGCAACGGCGCCGCGCACGTTGCCCTGGGTGAACTTGTCCGGATAGATCGGCCCGATCAACCCGTAGCGATTGCGCGACGGCACCAGATAGTGCGGAACGCCGCCGGTCATGGTCAGGCCGTGCTCGATCGACTTGTGGCAGTTGCGGTCGCACAGCACCACCTGGTCGCGCCCCACGCAGGCCATGAAGATGATGCGATTGGACGTGGATGAGCCGTTGGTGACGGTATAGCTGCGATGCGAGCCGAAGATGCGGGCGATGTACTTCTCGCTCTCGCCAATCGGTCCGGTGTGGTCCAGCAGCGAACCGATCTCGCCGACGCTGATGGAAAGATCGGTGCTGAAGACATGCTCGCCGTAGAAATCGTAGAACGCGCGGCCGGTGGGATGCTTGAGGAACGCGGTGCCGCCGGTATGGCCCGGCGTGTGCCAGGAGTACTCGTGGACTTCGTTGAAGTTGGCCAGCGCAGCGGTCAGCGGACCGAACAGCGTGGCGATATAGATGCGCATCGCCGTATGCACGCGGCCGCTGACAAACGTGGCCGAATCCTGCGACAACCAGATCAGCTCGTTGATCGCCTGCACGATCTCCACGCTCAGCGTCTGCGCCTTCTCCGGCTCGGTCATCAGGAAGATGGGCACATTCTCGTTGCGTGCCCGGATGAGGTTGATCAGCGCGATGGCCGCCGCATTGTCCTTCGCCACGCCATCCGCATTGGGCAGCGACCAGTCGATCAGCATGGCGTGGATCGCCGCATCGGAGACGATGGACGATCGCGCGTCGTCCACCGTCGAGGCCGTGGTGGTCTCCATGTTGCGTTCGGCAAACTCATGCTCCAACGCGCGGCAGGCTCTTCCGCCGGCACTGTCGGTGCCGATCTTGGAGTGGACCAGTAACACGCGCAGCTTCTGACGCAGGTTACGACGCTCGAGCATGATCATTCTCCTCGTTGGCGGCAGGCGAGTGGCCGCCGCCATCTGACACTCTCTACACCGCCGTGACCGTCCGTTGCCGCACCGGTCCGACGCTCAGGATTTCTTGCGGGCGACCTTTGCCTGCTTGGCCGCGACCTCTTTGTCCAGCACGACCCGCACCCACATATCGCCGTTCGCATCGGCGTGCATGTTCTGCACTTCGCGCGCGAAGCCGGGGAATTTGCGCCCATAGGCCTCCACCGCCTGCAGGAAGCGGAAGATCGGGCCGCCCTTGGGATCCATGCGCTCGCCCGGCATCAACACCGGAATGCCCGGCGGGTACGGCACAATCATCAGCGCGGCGATGCGTCCCGGCATGTCCGCGATACGCACCTCTTCGGTGGTGCCATGAATCAGATGCTGGTATGCCTCGGCCGGCGTCAACACGGGCTCGGAAAGCGTCTCGCCAGCCTTGTTCGCCATGGCCTGCAGATCGAGTTCGCCCATCGCCTCGTGCATCTCGTCGCACAGCTGCGGCAGCGTCATCTCCCGATAACGATCGGGATATGCATGGACCAGATCGGGCAGCGCCTCTTCCAGCGTCGCGTTGCGGTCGTAGAGCCGCTTGAAGGAGAGCAAGGTCTCCAGCAAGGTGCCCCACTTGCCCTGCGTGGTGCCCACCGAAAACAGCACCAGCACGGTGTAATCGCCGGTCCGGGCAATCGCCTGCCGCCGCGCATCGAGGAACTTGGTCAGCACCGCGCCCGGGATGCCGCGCTTGGCCAGCTTGCCCTTCGCATCCGTGCCCGGACAGAGGATGGTGACCTTGGTCGGATCGAGCATGCAGAAATCGTCCTTGACCACGTCGTCCGGCAAGCCATGCCAGGCCTCACCGACGCGCAAGGTCCAGCACGCCGGCGACTCGGCCAGCACATCGAGCGGCGCCTCATGAAAGGCGACCTGCTTTCCCTTGATCGGTACACGTGGCGGCTGGAACAGCGAGAAGAACCATTGGCCGTCTTCCTGCAGCCGATGCCCGACCAGCGCCACCGTCCGCCGAAACGCGACGGCCAGATCGACCGTTTCGCGCAACAGCGCCGGACCGGACGGCTCATCCATCATGGCCGATGCGATGTCCAGCGATGCAATCAGCGGATAGAACGGCGAGGTAGTGCCGTGCATCATGAAGGCTTCCTTCACCGGCGCCATGGCCAGCTCGCCACGCTTGCTGTTGCTCACGTGGATATAGGACGCCATCGAGAACGCCGGCAGCATCTTGTGGGTCGACTGCACCGCGAGCACCGTCGGCCGATTCTTGATGTCGCGCGGCACACCCATCGCGAAACGGTGTTTGTAGAGCGGATGGAACTTGCCGTAGGCGTACCAGGCCTCATCGAAATGCACGCGATGGACGCTGCTGGAAAGCATCTCCACCACCTTGTCGACGTGGTAGAGCAGCCCGTCATAAGTCGGATGGGTGACGACGGCGTAAACCGGCTCTTTCGATTTGGCGTTGGCCGCCAACGGCGAGTCGGCGATCAGGCTCTGGATGTGCGCATGCGAAAAGCGCTTGGGCGGAATCAGGCCGATCATGCCGTAGCCGTTTCGACTTGGCTGGAAATATACCGGCCGCGCCCCCGACAAGGTCATCGCATGGTTGAGCGACTTGTGGCAGTTGCGATCGGCAATCACGATCTCGTCCTTGCCGATGCAGGCCTGCACCACGATGCGATTGGAGGCCGACGAGCCGGCCAGCACATAGAACGTCCAGTCCGCGCCGAACACCCGCGCCGCCATGCGCTGCGAATCCGCCGGCGGCCCCTCGATGTCCAGCCACGAGCCCAGCTCGGCATTGGAGATGCCGATGTCCGCGCGCATGATGTTCTCGCCGAAGAACTCGTGGAACTCGGCGCCGGCGGGATGCTTGAGATAGGCCGCGCCACCCATGTGGCCCGGTGCGTCCCACTGATACGCGCCCTCTTCCGTGAGCTTCTTGAGCGCCTTGAAGTACGGCGGCAGCAGCCCGCTGTGGTAGTCGTCGATGGCGAACTGCAGGCGGCGCGCGAAGAACTCGGGCGTTTCGCTGCCTACGTTCACGTACTCGCGCACTTCCGAGATCAGGCTCAGCGGTACGTCCGGCGTCTGGATGCTGCGCGTCAGCAGGAAGATCGGCACCTTCAACGACTTCTCGCGCACGGCACGCACGATCTTCATCGCCGACTCTTCCGCCATCGTCCCGGTCTCGCCGAGATCCCAGTCGATCGCCACTGCCGAGTACGACGGCTTGCCACGTGCGATCGCCAGGCCGTCCTCGCCGCTCATGGCCTGCACGACCTGAATGCCGCGCTCCTCGATGGCCTTGCCCAGCCGCGACAGCGCCAGCCGGAACGCCGATCCCTCGTCCGGCAAGTCGGTGGTGACAAAGAGGATCCACGGATGATTCATCGACATGAGGTGCGTACTCCGGTGCTGTTCCCGCGCTGCTCTCGCCAGGCACCTTCGCGGGACGTTACGGATTCAGGTCATAGCGAAAGGTGGTTTGCAGACGCTGTCCTTGCCCGCGCAGATCGGTCAGCGCAATGTTCTGTCCCCACAGGTACTCCACACCGAACATGGCCCGTTCGCTGAACTTCCAGGCCAGGTTGATGGACCCGAACTTGGTGCTCTTGGGCTGGTCCGGATTGATCAGCATGTTCGACTGCGGGCTGATCCTGAGATAGCCGTAGGCAAGGCTGGAGGTCAGGTCCTCGCGCCACGCATGCGTGTAGCCTGCACCAAAGCCTCGCGCGCGGATCGCACGCAGGTCGCCTTCGGTGGTGAACGCAGCGTCGAGTCCCAGCCCGGAAATATCCTGCAGGAAGTTCGCGTAACCCTTGCCGTAGCTGGCCCATCCCTGGATGCTGTCGTGCTCGAACAGCGCGGTGGTGCCGGTCAGCTGGGTGGCGAAGCCCGACGTGCTGCGCGTGCGCGCCGTGGCATTTTCCACGCGCAGGTCGCGAAGGATATTGGCCCACAGGATGTGCCAGGTCGGCGCCTGCCAGCGCAGGCCGAGCGTGATGTCGGGGCGGCGCGAATACGTGTTGAAACCCTCGATCACGCTGATGTCCGCGTTCGGCTTCTCCAGCGACATCGGCAAGGTCAAGGCGCTCTCGCCGCTTCGGTACAGCACGGGCGAGAAGCGGATCTGCGGCCCGTATTTGAAGGTGAACGAGTTCGGGCCCTCGTAATCGAGGGTATTGGGGAACACGTCGATATCGGTGAACGCCGAGATGTTGTAACCGGCCAGCAGGGAGTAATGCTCGTTGTCCAGCTCGCCGTAGAACGCCTGCAGGTTGTACGGCATGTCGCCGCTGCCGCTGCCGAAGAAGTTGTTCTTGTAGACGACCTTGAGCGTTCCGTAATCGGTCTGGCGCTGGAAGTCCATGCGGAAAACGCTTTGCTTGGCGCTCATGTTGGAGCGTCGTCCGCTGTCGTAGAGCGGTTGCCCACGCACGGGAATCGACGAGGGAACGAAGAGATCCGCGGCGCCCATGTAGGTGCTGTCGGCCATCGCGTCCAGCTGGGCGATCAGGTCGATCTTGAGCAGGTTGCCTGTGTCGCCCAGGCGCACGTAACCCTCAGGCAGGGGTTCGTAGGCACCGGCAATGGACGAAGGTGGCCGATACGGCGGTGGCCCGGAAGGCGTGGGCGACGGCGGCGCGGTGGCCGGGCTGGTCAGTGGCGGTGCCGCGGTCTTGGCTTGCGCGGCATTGGCTTCCTGGGCGTGCTCCTTCGCTTCGAGTTCTTCCAGGCGCGACTGCATCTTCTGCATCACCTGCTGTTGCGCCTGCATCTGCGCCTTCACTTGCTCCAGTTGCGCCTTGAGCTCCGTGGTCTCGGAGGACTGCGCCATCACTCCCGGACTGAAGGTCGCCAGACCGACTAGCAATAGTGGCGCGCAGCGGAGCGTCTGCTGTCGCATGAAGCCGAACGATGGCCGATGCATGCTGGTGCCTCCAGTCAACCTAGGTGCACTGAACGGGAAGCTGGTGCCGGACACGCGGTCGGTATCCAAAGATGCAAAGACATCAGCTCAACCAAACCCAACGAGATGGCACCGGCGCAGCGCGTGCGTCGGTGCGCTCTTCGCTTTACTCAGGTAACGCCGTATCGCGGAACCAGTCCTTCACCGACTGGTCGGGCTTGCCCATGTATTGCTCGTAGATCGGATTGATCTTTCCCGAGCGGTAGAGCCGGCTCAGCGCCTGATCGACCAGCAGACGGAAATCCGGGTCGTTGCGCGCCAGGGCCAACGACAAAGGCTCGTTGTCGAAGGTCCGGTTCAGCACGACCACCTGCCCCGTTCCGTCCTTCTTGGCCAGATCGAGCAGCACATTGCGCTCGGCAAAGAAGCCGTCGACCTTGCCATCGAGCAGCGCCTTCAGACCGGCATCGAGGTCGGACACCGGTGTAACGACGCTGTTGACCTTCAGCTCGTCACGGCGGTCCTTGAGCAGCTTTTCGGACAGCGAATCCCCGATCACGGCAAAATTGCGCTGTTGCAACACTGCCAACATCGGCGAACCTCGCCAGATCGGCTTGCCAGCCGATTGCCCGGTCTCCAGCAAATCGCGCAATGCGACGGGCGCATCCTTGCGCAACATCACACCGGTGCCCCCGGACAGAATGGGGATCGAGAAACCCACCTCGGTCATTGCGCTCAAGGACGGTGCGGACGGCCCGCAAAGCAGGTCGACCCGGCCATCGGCAACGGACTTGAAACGGTCGGCGGCATCGACGGCCACGAACTCCGTGGAAATGTTGGGCGCGTGCAGCAGCTCCTTGGTCGCTTCCACCACCTGGCGACACACGGCGATCGCATAACCGTCGGCGGAGTCTTCCTTGTCCCGATAGGTGAAGGGACGCGCGTTGGCGTAGTAGCCGATGGTGAATTTGCCGCTCGCACGCACGCGCTCCAGCGTCGCGCTGCCCGGACTCTCGCTCTGCGCCATGATCGCCGGCACGTGCATCGCCAGCAGCCCGATCATCGCCCAGCGCAACAGGCTGTTACGCACAACAACGTTATTCATGCGTGACATGTCGTCTCTCCTGGAAAGCCTTCTCTGCCATGGCGAGTTATCCACGCAGGGGCTCCCCGGCAATGGGAGCCGTAAAGCGAGGCGCCAGGAAGCCGTAGATGGCGAAGGTAAGTGCCATCACGATGGTTGCGCCGAGCACGGCCTCCATACCGGACGCGTAGATGGCATAGGTGCTGTAAAGCATCGCCACGGTCACCACGAACGCATTGAGCCTGAAGGTATGCTGGGGAACCGATGCCTTGCGCATCATGATCATCAGTGCCGAGAGCGCCATGATGTACGGAATGACATTGGTCACCACGGCAAGGTTGACCAGCACCGCGAACTGCTCGCCGAGGCTCGGCGATGCGGTGGACAGCGCCATCACGCTCTGCACCACGCCCATCACGATCATGCCGACGACCGGTGCCGTCATCTTGTTGGTCTTGGCGAAGAAGGTCGGGAACATGCGTCCCTCGGCAGCCGTCTTCGCCGTTTGCGCGATGGTGAACTGCCAACCGAGCAGCGAACCAAGGCAGGCAAGAATGGCCAGCGCCCGGATGATCGCGCCCACGGTCGGGTTGAACATCTGCGAGTAAGCCAGCGCGAACGGTCCGGTGGACTTGGCCAGCTCCGCATTGGGCACGATGCCCTGGATCACCGTGGTGGACAGGATGTAGATCACGGCAGCGCCCAGCGTGCCTAGCATGCACGCCATAGGAACGTCGCGCTTCGGATTCTCCACGGCATCGGAGTTCTGCGCCGCGGACTCCATGCCAAGGAAGGCCCACAGGGTCAGTGCAATGCTCGAATCCATACCCTTGAAGAAGCTCAGGCCTTGAGGATTCCACGCAGCGGAAAAAGTCGATCCCTTGAACCAGAACCAGCCGATGATCGACAGGCCGGCCACCGGGACGATGACGCCCCACACGGTGATCGAGCCAATTTTGCCAGTGACACTCGGACCACCGAAGTTCGCGAGCGTAGTCAACCAGATCAACCCGATCACGCCGAGGCAGGTGGCCATGGGCGTCGACGACAGCCACGGGAAGAAGGCGGCGAGATAGCCCACCGCGGAGATGGCGATCGCCACGTTGCCGATGGCCAGCGACAGGAAATAGAGAAAGAAGGTCAGGAAGTAACCGCCCTTTCCATACGCCTCTTCCGCGTAGGCCGCCATGCCGCCGGCACGCTGGCTGAGCAGGCCGGCCTGCGCAAAACCGTAGGCGATGGCCATCGAACCCAACGCCGTGACCGCCCATGACGTCAAGGAAATCGCACCGACCTGGGCCATGTTTGCCGGGAGCATGATGATGCCTGAACCCATCATGTTCACCGCCACCAGGACGGTCAGCTGGATCATGCTCATCTTCTTGGTGCTGCCGTTCATCACCGCCTCCCGATTCCGAATTTCGGAGTTAGCGCGACCTGCCACGCAAGCACTCGCAGCCGACCGAAACGACCGGCGATCGATCAATGAATTATTCCGCCCCTGTGTGGATAAACCTGGAGAAACTTCCGATCCTTGATCGATGGCGGAGGCTTTCGATCAAGACATCGCGATTCGACGCAAATAATCGCGCCTAATCATTTGGATGGCCATATGGCTAAATACTTAATCCGCGAGAAATCTTTCCCAAGCCGTCAAAAACAATGAAATACTGAATTGGAAATACGCACTTTTCCTGTGTATTCCTAGGGCTCGCGGCGCCGGCGAATCCTCCATCTGCGCCTGCGCTTCTTCATCTTCGCTTTGTTCTGATTGATGATGTCGAGCACCGCCGCGGTCATTACTGCCGTGGACAAGCCGAACATCAGGATTCCGTTGGCCGCTTCCAGCGGTCCGAGCAGGCGCCAACGCGCGGACATGACGACGTCGCCATAGCCCAAGGTGACGAAGTTGACTCCCGAGTGATAGAGCGCCGTCCTGAAATCGTCGAACTCGCCCAGCAGCATGAACAACGCTGCCCAGATCACGGTCTCCGTGAAGTAACCCAGCGTCAGCAACAGCAGCACGGTGTACAACAGCAATACATTGCCGCTCGCCGTTTCGCTGCCTACATGCGCCAGCTTGTAACGGGCGTACTGGCGAAGGCTGATGTTGAGGAAGAACGCCTGCAACAGCAGGCAGATCAACATCACCGGCAGGCCGATCAACAGATTGAGCAGCACGAGTGGCTTCCTCCGCGACGATGCGGCCGGTTCGATTCAGGGCTGTCCGGGTTGCTCGATCCGATCCTCCGGCGGCTGTTCCTCGACCCACTGCCAGAACAACTGGTAGCCGATCGCCAGCGCCACCGGACCGATGAACAAGCCGATGATGCCGCCGGTGACCATGCCACCCAGTGCGCCGATCAACACCACCGGCATCGGCACATCGACGCCGCGGCCAAGCAACAAGGGCTTCAGTACGTTGTCGGCCAGGCCAGCGACAAACACATAGACCGCAAAAACGATGGTGCCGACGCTGGCCCCTTCGGTCGCGAAGACGTAGGCGATGGCCGGTATCGTGATCAAGGTGGCCGGCAGCTGCATGATGCCCAGCAAGAGCACCGCAAGGGCAAGCAGGCCGGCGCCAGGAATGCCGATCAGCACGAAGCCGACGCCGACCAGCAGCATCTGGATGAATGCGATGCCGATCACGCCCTGCGCCACCGCCCGGATGGTGGCGGTGCATAGGTGAGTGATCTGCGGCCCCTTCCCCGAACTGAAAATGCGCGTGGCAATCTTCACTGCGCTGCGGTGCCCGCTTTCGCCGTAGGCCATCAGGATGCCGGCGATGATCAGGGCAGCGATGAACATCAACAAGCCAAGGCCTGCATTGGCGAGTTTGCCCAGCAGCCCGAGACTCACTTCCTTGAGCTGCGGCGCAAGCTTCTGCGCCAGGCCGGTCAGGTCGGTGGAGGCCTGCAGCCAGAAGCCATACAAAGGTTTTCCGATCAACGGCCAACTCGCCACCGACTCGCTTGGCGACGGAATACGGACTCGGCCTTCCTTCACCACGTCCAGCGCCTTTTCCACCGACTCGGTCAGGGATGTGCCCAACAGGTAGATCGGCACCATCAGGATGGCCACGGAGATCAGCACGATCAGGGTCGCGGTGCGACCGTCGCGGTTGCCCAATCTTCCCCTGAGCCTGAGCTGGAGAGGATAGAGGGTGATGGCGAGAATCACCGACCAGAGCATCAGGTGAAGGAAGGGACTGAAGATCTCGTAGCAAAAGATCACCAGCGCCACGATCAGGCCGGCGCGAATCAGGACATCGAGCAGCCCGCGGGACAGCGCTCGCTCGTACATGGACTTGAGATACATGGATTGGCACCTTCGACGGCAGAGTCTCGGCTATCCCTGTGCGGCTGCAGCGTTGCTCGCTAGCTTGTCCATTCGTCACCGGTGACGACGGACGGCGGAAGCTCGGCCAGGGCCTCGGCCGGCCCTTCGAGCTGCCAGATGTGCATGCAGCAACTCCACCCGTAATCCTCGGAGACATGGTTCAGCGCAGATCGCCATCGTGCAAACCACGCATCAACGGCAGCGACTTCGTTCCGGTCATCCACGACGACGATGATATTGGCTCTTGGCATGGCACCTGCCCCTATCGAATCAACATCCCATTCAGATCACCCTGAAGCTCAAACGAGTCGCCATATCTGCAGGAGCTCGTGAGCCCCATTGATGGCGAATTGCACCCCGATGCACACCAGCAGAAAACCCATCACGCGTGATAGCGCATCCACACCGCCTTCCCCCAGCCACCGCAAGATGGTGGTGGCACCACGAAGGCAAGCCCAGAACTCCAGCGTAAAGAGCACCGCAACCGTTATGACAGCCAGATGCACCGAGTAGGAATAGCTACGCGTTGGAATGGTTGAAGCAGCGCTAATAATGAAGGCAATCGTGCCGGGTCCCGTGGTACATGGCATGGTCAGAGGGACGAACGAAATGTCACGCAGCGGCATGGTCGGCATATCGTCGGAGCCCGCTTCCGGAGCCCGCGGTTCTCTCGTGCGATCCGGCGGAAACAACATGCCGAAGCCGATATACGAAACGATCAGGCCGCCGGCCAGGCGAAGCCCGGGAATCGAAATGCCAAACAGGCGCATCACCACACTGCCCGCATAAAAGCTGACCAGAAGCACGATCGCCACATAGATGGCAGCACGAAACACCTGCCGATTTCGCTCCGCTTCCGGGTAACGCGCTGTCAGCGCCAGCAGAACCGTGGCACTGGTCACCGGATTGGCGATCGTCGTCAGGCCCAACAATCCCACTGCAACGTCATTCAGAAATCCATGCATGGATGGCTATCTAAGCGAACGAATTCCATGGGTGCGTTATCCACTTCTTTCGATGATGGAAGCGTGACCGGCAAACGCCATCGATCATCGAAGTATCCATGTCGACCATCGAGCAGAACGACGCAGCGAAGGTTCTTCTCCACCAGCACGCCACTGCATAGTCGACTACGGAAGTAGCTCTACTCATCGCACTTACATGTTTCCACTTAGTGAGCGCAATACACGGATAAAAAGCGGTTTATTTCTTCCTATTTCATTAACGCCAATTCGGCGACGATTGCATAAACGTGACGAGACCAAACTAGAAAGTCCTGTTCGACGAATCGAAGTTCGTCTCCTGGCAAGTCATCAACGTGAGGGAACTCCCATGATCAAGTTTCCGCAGCTATGCGTACTGGGCGCGGCACTCCTGGCGGCAGGGTGTGTATCCCAGCAGAAGTACGATGAGTCGCAGCAGAAGAATGCCGAACTGGAGGCGCAGTACCAGCAGCTCAACGCGAGCATGGGTAGCGAGGTGCAGTCGCGCGACGTGCGCATCTCGCGCATGCAGGACGCGATCAAGGTTTCGCTCAACGACCAGCTGCTGTTTCCCTCGGGCGGCTGGCAGATTTCCGAACAGGCGAAGACCAGCATTGCCAAGGTCGCCAAGATCCTTGCTCCTCATCAGAAGAACACGATCAACGTGAGCGGTTACACGGACAGCACGCCCATCGGACCGGAACTGATGAAGCAAGGCATCACGAGCAATCTCATCCTGTCGCAGAAACGCGCGGAGAATGTGCAGCAATTCATGATCTCGCAGGGCGTCAACCCGAGCCTGGTGTCGGCCAAGGGCTATGGCGAGGAAAACCCCATCGCCTCCAACGACACGCCGGAAGGCAAGGCACAGAACCGCCGTGTGGAACTCACCGTCGCCAGTTCGGGCGCCGGCAACTAGATCGGTGCGTACGTCGGACACGATGATGCGGACCATCGGTTCGCATCATCGTCTCCCCTGAGTCGATCCCTTGAGCCCTCACATGACCCAGGCGATCGAGCAATACGCCCCAACATCCCACGCACCTGCCGCAGTCTCGCCCCTACGGATTGACTGCGACCGCCAACGCCTCGGCGTAAGTGATGCGGACCATGTCGCCGACTTTTAGCTTGGAGAGCCGGGCCTGGCGCGACGGGTCTCTCACTTCGATGACGCGGGGTTTGCCATCCGCCCCGGTCAAAGTGACCGTATGTTTGGTGAGATCGACCGCTGTCAGCTTGGCTGTCACGGTCACCGCCTGCTCGGCCGTACCGCCGGGCTTGTTGCTTTTCTCGTCCCGGGTGATGCCGCCCTCGACCTCGGTACCCGCCTGCGCACTGTCGGCAGGAAGCAACTCGAGCGCGACGGCGTGTTGATAGGTCATGGTGATCTTGTCGCCGACCTTGATCTGATCGAACCTCGTGGCGGCCGGTCCCACTTCGACCGTGTCTTCCTTGCCAGCGGCCGTTCGAAGGGTTACCAGGCGCTTTTGATGATCGATCGACACCACGGTCGCCTTGACGGTCTCCGTCTCATTGGCCAGCTCGTGGGCTGTCGCCGTCACGGGCGGAGCCTGCGTAGAGCTTTGCGCGTGCACTGACAGGTTAGGCACACCCGTCACAACGACAGCCAGAAGCAAGCAACGCGGGTAGTCGAAGGTTTTCATGGAACCATCTCTCCGTCGGCGACCAAGGGAAGCGCGCGTGTCGTGAGCGCGCCCCCTCCTCGGGAGGCACGCACACGGTGATTTTCGGAAACCGCGCCAGAATCACCCAGCGATGCGCGCTTAGGCTGGTTTTCAGCATGAGTCGAAATCGCCGGCATATCCAGTGGCTAATTACTGATAATCACTGTGTAGAAATACGCAAAATAAATGCACACGCACGAGTTTGATAATCCAATTAATCACGATCCTATCAGCGCGTAGATCTACTTATGCCTTTAGTCCGGCAAGTTTTTGCTGGGCATTGCCAAATAATTACGCCAATATGGTCTGACGACTAGATCTTTGAGGTGGTCATCATGCGTGACCGTTCCGATTATCTTTTTGCCCGCTGCCCTCTCGTATCTGGACTCGTATTTACCTTTGGCGCTGCATTTTTCACGGCACCGGCGTTCGCGCAGTCGGAAGATTATTGGGATGGAAACTGGCATGGAAGCATCACGCCCTACGGCTGGCTTCCTGGCGTTTCCGGGGAGACCCGATACCAACTTCCCAGTGGCGGCCCGGAAGTCACCGTCAAGAACAAAAGCGATCCCCTGAGCAGTCTCAGCGGAGCGCTGCTGCTGGAAGGCGATATTCGCAAGGGAAACTGGGGCCTGTTCGGCGACATCGACTGGATCAAGTTCTCCAACGAGAAAGGCCGCTTCACCTCCATCGGCGGCGAGCGCTTCGGCGCGGACGCCAACCTCGACACACGCTGGGGCATGAAGGGCGGCCTGGTGACCCTGGCCGGGTTGTACACGATGACGCACGGCACGCTCGGCTATGCCGACCTGCTCTTCGGCGCGCGCTACGTGTGGTTGAAAGGCAACATCAGCTGGAACCTCAATGTGGTGAACAATGCGGATGCGTTGATCCTGCAAGGCAGTGGCCACCTCCACAATCAAACGCATGCCGGCAACGCCATCATCGGCGTGCGCGGCCGCTGGACGCCGTTCGCCGGCACGGGCTGGTACTTCCCGTACTACGCCGATATAGGCACCGGCGATTCCGACAACACCTACCAATTGAACATCGGCGTGGGCTACGGGTTCCACTGGGGCGATATCGCGCTCAGTTACCGCGAAATCAAATACGAGCAAGGCGGAAGCGACAAGTTCCTGAAGAAAGCCCAGATCAGCGGGCCCAGTTTCAATTACACCTGGCACTTTTGAGATTCGATCCGGGCCAGGAGGTCTCTGGCAGGTCCATCCGACAGGCGCTATCGATGTCGAGGCACCTTGCTTACTCCGCGGGACATGAAGCCATTTGATGGTTGGCGGACGTCACGCAAGGGGCGAAACAGATACGAAGGAATTGTCCAATGACACGGCTGCGTCCACCGCCTCTCACGCGAGCGATGGGCGCAGCTCCAACGCGCGGTGTACGTCTGACCTCATCGATCATCGAGGCTGCACCAGGGAGGTGTGCCATGACTGACCACTCTTCGTTTCAAACGAAAGACTTGCCGTCATTCCGGGTGCTTTTGGCAGACGCCGATCAGCGCGTCGCCGAGGAAATGGCCGATATGCTTTCTCCGGTCATCGGTTCCTTTGAGATCGCACACGACGGAATAACCCTGGTCAAACGCGTACTCACCGGCGCCATCGACCTGGTCGTTTCCGATATCACCCTGCCGATGCTCAGCGGCTTTCAGGCCTTGCAGCAATTGCGCGAGAAGGGATCCAGCGTGCCCTTCATTGCGCTATCGGCACACGGCGATCCGGCCGTCACGCGCGAAGCGCTGCTTTCCGGCTGCAACGGCTATGTCGTCAAGCAACTGGTCAGCGAAGAGCTTTGCAGGGCAGTCGAGGCAGTGGCGCATGGCTATCAATATCTGAGCCCGAGCGCGCTCACCGCGATCATGCTCGCCCCACCGCCGACTCACCGGCTTTCGCGCCGACAAGGACAGATCATCAACTGCGTCGCCGACGGCTTCCGTACCGCGGAAATCGCGGCCTCGCTGGGCATCTCGCCCCGCACGGTGGAAAGCCATCGACAGGCATTGCTGCGTCTGTTTGGCGTGCACAACAGCATCGCCCTGATCCGCGAAGCGGAGAAACAAGGGCTGGTGCGCCAGGGCATGACCAGGCGCATGGCAGACGTGTCGCTGGACCCTGCCCTGAGCTGAGTCGCGCACGGCGCCAGGGCGTGCACACCATCGCGGCAGCTGTGGCAACCATGCCCCGCCGCTTACCGCCGCCCTCAACGAGGTCGATGCCGTGAGCCGCACTTCCAACAGCGCGCTGCGGAGCCGCGCTAGGTAAAGGGACGAACCCGTCCCTGGTAGAAATACGGTTGTCCAGGCGGACAGACGCGAGAAGACTGATCGTTGCTTCGCGCCGGTTTCTCACGGCCCACGATGGTCACGAAGCACGCTGGAGCAGCCTATGGTTCTGCCCGACACCCTCAATCGGCCATCCGTACTGATCGCGGCCAGGTCGCCGCACGACCGGTTCGCCCTGGCCGACATGCTGAGTCCGCTGTATGCGCTCGAACTTGCAGGCACGACGCAAGAAGCATGGGTGTGCCTTGGCACCCAGGGGCTGCCAGATCTGGTCTTGCTCGACGAGGATTTCTCGGAAGACTCGCCTTCGGTCTTCTGCAAGCAATGGAAGGCGCTGCCCGCCACCCGCACCATTCCCGTCATCGTGCTACGCGGCCAGGGAAGCACGGTCACCGAATCCCTGGCGGCTGAGCTTGGCATCGACGAATGCCTTGTCAAACCCGTCGACCCCACCGCGTTGAGGCATAGCGTCGCCCACCAGCTTCAACTCAGCGCCGCGGTGCGCGCCACCAAAAGCGGACGGAGCAACCTTGAACAAGAGATCGACCAACGCTCCAGGGAGATCAGCATCCTGAAAGAGATCGCCGTGCTGACCATGGCCTCGCTCGCGGAGATTCGCCATCTCGAAACCGAGAGCCACGCAAGGCGTACCCAGAATTACGTGATGGCCCTGGCCGACCACCTGGCATCGCATCGACGGTTTGCGGACCAGCTCGACCCGGAGGCGCGCGCACTCCTGCGCAACTCGGTGCCCTTGCACGACATCGGAAAGATTGGCGTGCCCGACGCCATCCTGCTCAAGGCCGGCCCGCTAAGCCCGGACGAGCGCGAGATCATGAAGACGCACACCACGCTGGGCCGCGACGCCATTCAAAGGGCGGAAGATCGGCTCGGCGTCCACGTACCCTTTCTGGCCGTGATCAAGGAACTGACCTATTGCCACCACGAACGATGGGACGGTCACGGTTACCCCGAGGGAAAGGCCGGCGACGACATCCCGCTCTCGGCGCGCCTCATGGCCGTGGCCGATGTCTACGATGCGCTGATCACACGGCGCGTCTATAAAGAACCCATGTCGCATGATCAGGTCGTGGCCTATATCGAGGCGAAGCGGTCAACCGATTTCGATCCCGACATTACCGACGCGTTTGTCCAGATGCAGGCGAAGTTCCGCGATATCTCCAACCGCTTTTCCCGGGCCGGCGAAAGTAGTCACTAGGTCGCCCGATTCGCCTCGGGAGCCCCATGCTTTCAGGGACTACGTCGGTGAATGATTCCCCGCCCCGGTACCCGTCCTCCGCTCCAATCGGGAGATGAACATGCCCGCGCCAACCCCACTCAGCTTTGACCGCGATATCCGCCCTCTTTTCACCGGCATGGACATCGCCCATATGAAAAAGAGCATGGACCTCAGCAGTCGCGACAGCGTCTTCCGGCACGCGGACGCCATCTATCAATCGGTCGTCAGCGGTCACATGCCGCCCGCGTCGTGCGGTGAGCCGCGCTGGACAGCGGACATGTGCGCGACGTTCAAGCAGTGGCAGGAGCAAGGCGGCGCGCCTTAGAAGCACCCAGCCACGCGCAAGAGCCGCAAGCAGCGTTAACCACGAACATGCACGTGCCTCACGAAGGAGGGGTTACATCATCGGAAAAGCCGGAGATATCCATGTTGCAACTGAATCCCCCTCTTCCGATGAACACGCCCAAGGGCGAAGGCTTCGCCCACATCTTGACCGACTACGGGCCGGAGTCGGATCTCTATTGGACGGTGATGATTACTGAAACGGGGGAAATATGGACTTTTTCCAACCGTGAAGTGCGGGCATCCAAGAACATCACGCTGGGCCGCGTCGCACCGCGCCCGCCGCCGATCGGTTCGAAGGCTGAGGAAACAACCGCAGCGCGAAACCTGAAAGCGGCCCCGTAGAATTCCACGCCATACATGCCTTTGCGTCCACCGGCCACGAACCAGCCTGCATAGCGGCTTTCCTGGCCGTCATTTGGCAACCGGGGATTTCTTGGCGTTCTTCTTGCCCGGTCGCTTTTGAGCCCGTTGTCGATTTCAATGAACCCAGGCGACCGCGACAGCGCCTCCCGCACGGGGGCGCCATCGATCAGCGGTCGCAGGCCTTACATCTTCAGGCTCTCTATTCGGGCAGGCTGACCACGGGCACGAAGCCGCCGAAGATCATGCGTTTGCCGTCGAACGGCATGTCGCCCATGCCCGGCATGCGCGGGTCTTCCATGATTTTCTTCATGCCGGCATCGCGGGCAGCCTTGTCCGGCCATTCCACCCACGAGAACACCACCGATTCGTCCGCCGTCGCCTGTACCGCGCGACGAAAATCGGTGACCTTGCCCTCGGGCACGTCGTCGTTCCAACACTCCATGATCCGGATGGCGCCGAACTCCATGAAAATGACGTCGAAGGTACGCGCGTGCTCGATGAATTTCTCGCGGTTGGCGTTGGGTACGGCGATCACGAAGCCATCGATATAGGACATAACTGTCTTCTCCTCGGCAAAAAGGGCGACCGGCATGGCCGCCTTCATGAGTTCGACGAACGAGTGCGGGCGGAATCGACACGGGCCGGATGCCAGCCGGGCCAGCCTCGCGCCGGAAGCGGACGTTGCCAATCTCACCGATGGCCTAGATGCACCCGGGGCGAGCGTGCGCGGTCACCAGTTCCAGCGGAAACCCAGCTTGCCGTCCCAGGCATCGAAGTCCTTGCTGCCAAAGCCGCGCTGGTAACCGAGATTGGCGTAGAACGAGGTGTTCTTGTCCAGCTCCCAGGTCATTCCGGCGTTGAGCTGCCACCACGAGCCCTTGATGCTGCCCTCGAACGGCACGAAGCCGTCTTCGGACGAGAACGAGGTCGTCGGCTGTCCCTTGAACTCCTTCCAGACGTTGAAGCGCAACCAGCCGGTGAACAGGCGGGGACTGCCGTTCGCGGCGGGCTCCAGCTTCCACGTATCGGCCCAGCGCAGGCCAAGTCGCGCTGCCAGCGAATCGATATCGTCGAAACGAACCGTGGCCGCCACATCGCTGGACTGCCCGTCGTTGAAGTGCTGGTAGATCACCTGCGCCTGCGGCTCCCACACCTGCGATTCGTCATGAAACGGATAGCCGCCTTCCAGCGACGCGGCCCAGCCGAAGCCGGAATGGTGCAAGGCCAGCCCTTCCATCGATTGCGCGCTCGACTTGGACCAGGTGCCCTGCCATACCGCGTCGAGATATTGGCCTTCCGTCCAGAAGTGGGTCCAATACAGGCCGAGCGATTGCCCTTTCACCACATCGCGGCCCGCGTTGGTGCCGTCGTAGTTGGTCACGTCGCTGCGGATGCGGCCGGTACCGAGATACAGGCCGGCGTGATCGCGCTGCTGGTTGTCGTGCTGCTCGGCGTAGACATCGAGGCCCGCCTGGAACGCTTCGATGTTGTAGTCGTATTTGGGGCCGCCATCGTAGATACCCTGTGAGGCACCGGTGACGTCGCCGTCCTCGCCGATCACCCGCACCCACAACGCATTGAAGGTGTTGCCCGAACTGAAATCGCTGCGATCGCGCAGTTGCTCCTCCTCGCCCACACGTTCGTGCAGATTGCCCAGCGTGGCCCAGCCGTAACGCAGCGCCATGCCGGGCAGCGCGGTGTACAGCGACACCTCGGGGCGGTAGTTGGGTATCGACGGCGTGGCCGGTGTCTCCGGCTCCACGGGTGCAGGTACCGGCGGCGGCGCCTCGGGCTCGGGTGGCGGTGCCGGTGGGTTGTTGGGATCCGGCGGCGGTGCGGGCGGTGGCGGCGCAGGCGGCGGCGGAGGATCCGGAGGCGGCGGCGGTGGCGGCGGTGGCGGCGGACACTCGGGAGATGTGCTGCCCTCGCAGCTCCTCGTCGAGCGCAGGAACCAATAATCCTCCGTGCCAGGCGATACGCCGCCGCGCTGGAGGGTGTACTCGTAGGGGCCCGCCACCACGGCACCGCTCAGCGCGAACGCGTCCCCCGTGGTCGTGCCGCCGTTGGCCACCTCGACCACCGGAATGCCGTTGGCACTGGTGAGTGCACCGGGACCTCCCACATTGGCTACCGCGATCAAACCGTTGCCCCGCGTGGTGCCGCCATCGATGATCAGGCGATCGGTCGGCGAGCTGTCGTCGCCAAGATAGGTGTTGATGCCCAACGTGCCCGGATCGCTCACGTAGTCGTGCACATACAGGCTCTTGAACACGTCGTTGACCGGCGCGGTGAACTGCACCAGGCCGCTGTTGCTCAGCTGCCCGGAAAGCACGGAGCTGGCCGTTATCGTCCAGCTGCTGGTGGCATCCACGGTGACGTTGGTGGCGTAGAAGGCTTCGCCGATCCAGCTCGAACGATCGGTGAGCGTGATGTTCGCCTGGCTTGCGCTATCGGCCTGGGCCAATCCGCTCAACTCACTGCCAGCGGAAGCAAAGATGTCCACCTTGGTGGCTTCGCCGGTGCCCGGACTGATCGCGAACGCATCCACCAGGCCGGCGTCGCCACTGATCTTCGCTCCCTGGGTTGCCGTGAACAGCAGAGGGCCGGTCGCTTCGATCGCAAAGCTGTCGCTGCTCAAGCCGCCACCCGTAAAGCTCACCGAGTCCTGCAGGCCCTTGGTCTGGTTCACCGCGTAGAGGCCGTAGGCGCCGCCTGTGCCACTCACCTGCGTGTTGGTGAAATTCATCACGCTCGGAAAAGTCGTGACCTGGTTGTTGGACGGGTTCGCATAGCCCCAGAGGTAAAGCGCGCCATAGCCGCCGTTGCTGGCGACGGTCGAGTCCGTCACGGTGTATTGCCCGTTGGCGTAAGCCATCAGCCCCCAACTGCGCGCGCCACTCGCCGTCACGGTGTTGTTCGCCATCGTCGTGAGGCTGGCGACGCTACCGTGCGCACCTGCGTAGGCGCCATAGCTGCCTGCCGCGTTGGCGTTGATGGTGGTGCCCGTACTGCTGATCTGGCCGCCTTGATTGAGCAAGCCGGCGCGATAGGAACTGGCGTTAACGGTGCCGAAGATCGGATTGGTGACCAACGATGATGTGCTGAGACGCCAGAGCTGCGAATTGTTGGTCGCGTTGATAGTGATCACGCTGGCACCCGTCAGCGTCGCGCTCGATCCCTGCACCCACACGCCGAGTGCCGCGCCTGCACCGCCCACCGTCAACGTGTCTGCGGCGGCCGAACCGCTGTTGATCACCACAAGGCCCGAACCGGCGGTGCCGCTCGTGCTGTTGAAGGTCATCGAGAGTCCGGATATGGGCGCGGCCATCGTCGTGCCATCCACCGTCATGCCCACGCTGCTGGCGCCGTTGAAGGTCAGCGATATCGGCGCTGTGGCGTTGAGTTGCCCGCCCCGGTAAAGGTAAACGCCCAGCGAGCCCAGACCACTCATCGTGATAGGCAGACTGCCGCTCACGTTGATGGCGGAGTTCGCCCCAGAGGCACCCAGGCCCACGGCATTGGTGAAGCCGCTGGTGTAAAGCCGGTTGCCACCGAGGAAATTGATGACGCCACCGCCATCGACCGCGGCGCCATTGCCCAGCGCGGTTCCGCCGGACAGGAGCGGGTCGTTGAAACTGGTGGCCGAAATATCGATGGAACCGCCGATCGCCGCAGCGGCGAATCCGCGATTCAACACCGAGACAGTGCCGCCGGCCAGTTGGATGGTGCTGCCGCTGCCATTGGCAAATGCGGCGCTGCCATTCCTGGTGACGATGTTCACGCCGTAGGGAACCCGGATGGTGCCGCCGTTGGCGTACAACGCATGGCCGGAATCGGTATAGAGCACGATGGCACCCGGGCTGGGTCCTGCGCTCGTGTCCACGTTCAACGTCCCGCCTGCCGTGACGTTGGTGGCGTTCGCCGTCGATGGCGTGCTGGTACCGCTGCGCACATCCACCGTGGTGTTGCCCACGAGCGTGGTCGTGCCACTGCCGACATTGACGGGTGCAGTGATCGTGCCCGGCCCGACGACTTGCGCCATGGCAGCGGGAACGAAGACAGCAGGCGAAGCCATCGATGCAGCGAGGATGGTTCGTATGCAGCAGGCAAGCGGGCAGCCGCGGGTATCCATGGCGTTGGTCCCCTAGAAACCAAGCGGATACTGTGATCGCTGACGCAAGCCGCGGGCAACCGTAATTCCACGGGGTTGCACTCTGTATTTCTACCGCTGACGTCCCTTCGCGACGGCCAATGTGCGTGAATCCTCTGCACGTTGACGGTCGGCCGTGAGTCGCGCGAGAGAACATCGAGTCCCCTCGATCGCCACTCATCCTCTAACGGCGCCTTCACTTCATCACCGCTTCGCACTCGCCGCCCCGTCACGACAGGCGATTCAGGATGCCGCATGAATCGTGGAGTCACATGCCATGAAAGCCCGCGAGAAGGCGGTAGGTTCGACCTCGCCGGCTAAGGACGACACCTCATCGACCAAATCGGAATCCTGGTGGCAACGGCTGGGTGCCGGGTTCGTCACCGGCGCCGCTGACGACGACCCTAGCGGTGTGGCGACCTACTCGCAGGTCGGCGCCAAGTTCGGCTATGCCCTGCTGTGGATCATGTTTCTCACGATCCCGCTGATGATCGCCATCCAGATGGTGAGTGCGCGGATCGGGCGTGTGACGGGGCGAGGCCTTGCCGATAACCTGTCGCGCAATTTTCCAAGCGCCGCGGTGTGGTCGCTGGTCGCCCTGCTGGTGGTGGCGAACGTCATCAATATCGCTGCCGACATCGCCGCAATGGGGGCGGCAGTGCAGTTGCTGACCGGCGGATCTACGCTGGCCTACGGTGTCGGATTGGCGGCGCTATCCACCGCGCTTCAGGTGTTCGTGCCGTTCCACAAATATTCGCCGTTCCTGAAAGTGCTGGCACTGAGCCTGTTTTCGTACGTGGCCACCGTCTTCGCAGTCAAGGTGCCCTGGGGAGAAGTGCTGAGGTCAACCGCCCTGCCCCATATTCAGTGGAACGTCGATTACCTGACCGCCATCGTTGCGGTGCTTGGCACGACCATCAGTCCGTACCTGTTCTGTTGGCAGGCCGCGCAGGAAGTCGAAGAGATCAGGGACAGCGACGAGCGCGAACCGCTGAAACACGCGGACAGCCAGGCGCCGGATGCCTTCAAACGCATTGCCATGGATACCAGCGTCGGCATGATCTTCTCGAACCTGGTGGCCTTCTTCATCATTGTCACGGCGGCGGCCGTGCTGCATGCCCACGGCAAGACCGACATTCAGTCGACCGCCGAGGCTGCCGAAGCGCTCAAACCCACCGCCGGCCGTTTCGCCTTTCTGCTCTTCTCCCTTGGCATCGTCAGCACGGGCATGCTCGCGGTTCCCGTGCTGGCAGGCGCGACCGCATTTGCCGTGGCGGGCGCCACGCGCTCGACTTACGGCCTCGCCCATAAACCGCGCGAGGCAAAACTGTTCTACGCCGTGCTCGTGGGCGTGATGGCTGCCGGCACCGCCCTCATCTTCACGCCGGTGGACCCCATCAAGGCCCTCTATTGGAGCGCGGTGGTCAATGGCGTGTGCGCCGTGCCACTGATGGCTGCGATGATGATTCTCGCGCGACGCGAAGAGACCATGGGCAAGCATGTCGTCGGTGGATGGCTCCAGGGCCTCGGCTGGTTGGCGACTGCGGTGATGGGCGTCGCGGCCATCGTGATGTTCGCCACGCTGGGAAAGGGCTGACAGCGTGCAGTGGAAAGTGTGGGCGCTATGGCTTGTTACGCCATGTCTTTTACCGGGCCTGGCGCGCGCTGGCACCGGCGCCTACCTGGTCGACGATGCGTCGATAACACCGGCCGGACAATGCCAGGTGCAGAGCTGGCTGCAAGTCCTCTCAGGCGGTCAACAAGCACTCTACACGCTGCCTGCCTGCAGCACTGGTCCAGTCGAATGGTCGCTGGGCCTCGCGGGTCAAAGCTCTCCCTATCAGCACCAGGAAAGCCCCGCCGTGAAATGGATGATCGTCGACGGCGAACACCATGCGTTGGGCGTGGCCGTGAACGTGGGAGCGACATGGTCCAACGGACACGTCACCTCCAAGAACACCTATGCCGCGCTCACCTGGACACCCAACAGCGACAGTCGATGGGCGCTGAACATGGACCTGGGAGAAATCTTCGCTCCCTCGAAGGGCTGGCGTCCGTTATTCGGCGAGGGCGTCAAATACAAAGCGACCGATGACCTGGCGGTGATCCTGGAACATATCCGGCCGTGGAACGGCCTGTCGCTGACGCAGGCGGGTGTCCGCTGGTCGTTCCGCAAAGAGGATAGCCTCGACCTGATCGCAGGTCGCAGCGATGCTTCGACGCATAGCCGCTGGGTCACCGTCGGTCTCAATGTGGCCCTGTAGCAGGCGGGGATCAACGCTGTCGGCCACGCCGATGCTAGGGAGCATCCTGGTTGTTCGTTTTCACTTCTTGCGGGCCAGTCAGGACGATTGGCACCGAGGGTGTGGCTTGACCCGAGGATATCTCCTCGATGTACAGCTGGACGGCGATGTGCACTCGGTTGCGGACATCGGCCTCATCCAGCCAACCATGCATAAGCCGGCCCTCGCGTGAAAAACTGTCTTCTCCACGCCGGAGGGAGGCCCGCCACCTCGTCTCCTCCCCCTCAACAACATAGCTTGCGTTGTAGATGACGCCCTGGTGCACGCCGACGATCTCAAGCATCGCTGGATTTCCTCGTGGCCCGTTATTGCCACGAAAGAATAAAACGGGCCGACGAACCAAATGGTGAAGAATTTCGTGTTTAAAGATAAGGAGGCGGTTAAACCAAGCCTCATACGCCGCCCGCGCATTGAGTTCAAGGCTAAACCGCTACCGGGACCACGCCTTCGCCGTGGAGTGCCTGCTGCACGGCACTGAGCACTTCATGCTGCAACCGCGGCGACGTCCTGGCCGTCAGCGCACCGTGCACGGACACCACGACGCCATTGGCGGAAAAACCCACCACATCGACCATGGGAGGCGCATCGCCAGGCAGATCGGTGCGGCGGCGAAGTACCCCGTCGATAAGCGCAATCGTCTTGTCCAGGTCGATGTTGAAAGGCAGCGCGAAGCGATAATCGAACGGGTGCTGACCCGTGAGGCTGGCGTTGTAGATCGGGTTGCCGCCCACCGTGCCGTTGGGGATCACCACTTCCCGATTGTCCGCGGTCCGCATGTGCGTATGCATGAGGTTGAGCGACTCGACGGTGCCATCGATACCGTTCAAGGTCACCGTGTCGCCCACGCGAAATGGCCGGAATACCACCAGGATCACGCCCCACGCGATATGCGACAACGACGAGTTGAGCGCCAGGCCAATCGCCAATCCTGCCGCACCCACCGCCGCCAACAGCGAGGTGGAGGGGATGCCGACAATCTCCAGCGATTCGACCAGCACCAGCACCAGCACCGCGGTAAAGGTGATATTGCGCAGAAATCCCGCAAGGATGGGATCGGTGTGCTCATGCTGCAGTACGCGTGACGAGGCGCGGCCCAACCATCGCGCCAGCCACCACCCGATCAGCGCCACCAGCAGCGCGCAGGCGAGGCGCACGGCCCAGGTGGTAAGCATGGCCGGCGTCAACCCGGTCACAGTCCATAGTTGATGCATGGCTCACGCCCTCCTTCTTTTGAGGGCGCCATTAATAGTTTTTCCACCGTCAATATCGACTCATGCGATTGTCGCGAGCGCCCTCACGGGAAATATTGCGACGCGTTTATCGGCACCATCCGGCGCTGCCCGCCTGCATATGAAAATGCCCCGCATGGGCAGCGTTGTAATCAGGCCCGAGCACGATGCCGAAATAGGAGCACGCCTGAGCTTGCGCGTCGCGCAGGAACGGCCCAGCCGGCGGGCGCCGCCAATCGCGCGCCACGGTGATGTCATCGCCGTTCTTCAGGCGAAAGCCGGTGACGTCGATGGCGCGCGCCTGCGCATGGCTGCTCAGCGCACTGCCGTCGTCGCCTTTGACGGCGCGGCAGTTATAGCTGCCCACGTGCTCGATGGTGCTGACGCCGCTGCCAAACGCCGCCTGTGCGCTGGGCTGGAGCACATGCAAGTCCAGCATCACCAGCGATGCGGCCAATGGACAGGTCACCACGGTCGGTCGCTCAAGCCGGGCCACGCCCGTGCTCCGGAGCATCACGCCATGCTGCCATCCGCATCCATCCGGCGCCTGCTTGTCGGGTACGGATGTGAATGACGCACCGCTGCGCTCCAACGCAGCGAGGCATTGGTCTGGCGCCCGAGCCAACCGATACAGGCGAAAGCGCGTCAGCCAATCCGGCTCGGCGCGCAGATCGAGCGCAGCCCAGGGGTTGTAGTGATAAGGCGGACGCCAACCCGCCGCGAGCACCGCAGCGGCCACCAGCACGATCAATGCGAATGTCCATGCCAGATAACGCACCGTCGCTCCCGATCACCCGCATCCAGTGCACGCGCGCGATGTCCCATGCGATCAAGACCGCCCTCACCCGCCGCGCCCGCCACACGCGTGGCCGGTGATATAGCTCACCGATGATGACGGAGGCATCACATCGATGTGCGCGAGCTGGCGGCTGCTCGGGCCGCAAAAGAGACGGACGACCCATGGAATAACCACGTCCGTCGCGGTCGCCCGTTAGCGCCTGGCCTAACTTTTCTCGGCCGGACTGCCACCGTTGCAGCCTAAACGGCGAACCCCGCATTGACGGCAGCTTCTCGCCCTTGCGCCCGTGGCCTCACGCGCCTTGTCGCACGATGTAGCGACCAACTCAGCCAAGGGCCGCATCATGGACGCCATCCAATTACTGAAATCCGACCACAAAGAGGTCAAGGACCTTCTTGAGGAGCTGTCGGAAACGACGTCTCGCGCGGTGAAGCGACGCGCGGAGCTGATCGACACCATCCAGCACAAGCTGCACGCGCACACCACCATCGAGGAAGAGATCTTCTATCCGGCCTACCGCGAAGCGGGCGGCAAGGAGCAAGAGAAGATGTACTACGAGGCGCTGGAAGAACACCGCGCCGCGGAAGACCTGGTGCTGCCCGACCTATTCAAGACCGAGCCCAACTCCGAGAAATTCTCGGGCCGCGCGAAAGTGCTCAAGGAACTCATCGAGCACCATATCGAAGAAGAGGAAGGCGACCTGTTCAAGCAGGCGAAGCAACTACTCGACAAGGCCACGCTGCAGTCGCTGGGCGAGAGCATGGCGGAACGGAAAAAGGAGCTGCTTGCACAAGGCAAGCAGCGAAAGGGAAATGGTGCCAGGGACAATTAGGGAAATGGTGCCAGGGACAATTAGGGAAATGGTGCCAGGGACAATTAACCGAAATGGTGCCAGGGACAATTTGCCCCGAAATGGTGCCAGGGACAATTAGCCCCCCTGCTGCGAAATGGTGCGAAATGGTGCCAGGGACAATTTGCCGGGGGCAATTAACCCCCTTCGAAATGGTGCCAGGGACAATTAACCCCCTAACTCGCTCAATCAACGAGTGGACGATAGGCGCGGATCGCAGGCTTCGCCCTCTCCAGATCGTATCGAACTTGCGAAATGGTGCCAGGGACAATTTGCCGGGGGCAATTAACCCCCTTCGAAATGGTGCCAGGGACAATTTACCCCCCAACTCACTCAATCAACGAGCGGACGATAGGCGCGGATCGCAGGCTTCGCCCTCTCCAGATCGTACCGCGCTTGAGGTGCCAGCCAATAAAAGGCGGTGGTGTCGAAGATGAGGGAAAGGCGCAGCGCGGTCTTGGGAGTGATGGGGTGGGTGTCGGCGATGAAGGCTTTGATGTGGTCGGCGGGTATGCCAGTGCGACGGGCGAGTTGGGCGGGGTTGAGTGCGTGCGGGATCAGGTAGGCGTGCAGCAGGATGTCGCCGGGGGCTCGCAGCGGTTGCGAGGGGTCCACTTCCGAATGCGGGGTGAGCTGGATCAGTTCCACGGGTATTCCTCCCTGTCGGACACGGCCGCGCAGCGGATAGGCGCTTACAGCGCTCCGTGTCAGTGAATGCTTAATAGCTTCGTCGGTGATCACCCGAGTGCGGCGCATCGCCCTGCCGGCCGATGCGCTGCAATGGCGATCATCGGAGGCGTGTGGTGTTCACTCGAGGCTCTTCACCGAGCAGGCGGGCGTACTGCTGCAGACAGTGGATCGCCGTGCCCAGGCTGGCTGTGACGGCCACGGGAAGCGGCCATAGCAGTGGCCTGCCGGGGAATCCCCGCGCTTGCGCGTGGCGGCACTGCTCGCTGTCGAGACGCAGGCGCGTGAGGGCGAGCACCGCCAGGGCGATATCACCGCGAGTGCTGTGACGCAGGGTTTCGGGCCATGCCACCGCTGTGGATGACGGGTCATCAGGCGCAGGAGTGAGGATGTCGTCAGGGGGAACGGACGAGCGAATACGTACCGTATGATCGTGGATAGCCATGATCAACTCCTAAGAAGTTGTTGATGGTTAGCGGGTCGTGGGTGTTGGTAGCACTCACGGCTCGCGCCTCATGACTTGGGAGTCATGGTCATTCGCGATGGCGTGCAACGCGACAGCGCGAGTGACTAGGTGACCGTAACAAGCGGGGTTGGGAGCGTCTGTCGGGGATCGGTGAGATGGGTGTCCGCCTGGGTGAGGCGGTATGTGACGGCGCCGGACCGATCGAATGTCGGTGAGAAATGGTGCCAGGGACAATTACCGGTGGACAATTTCAGGAGATGGGCCATGGATAATTTACGGGCGATCTCCCCTGTCCGAGACAAATTCTGCGGGACGTCTGACACCGCGTTGCCTCCTCGGATGATGGCAAACTGAAGCTCGCCCCTATCGTTACAGGCCCCCTGGTAGGCCATGCTTTCGAGCATGGCTCGCCCTCCGCGTCACGATATTGCCGACATTCCGCAGCACGTCGTGCAGCGGGGAAACAACCGACTGCCATGCTTTCTCGACGACGACGATCGGCAGCGCTATCTTCAGTTTTTGCGACGGTCCCTGCCACGTTTTGGTTGTCGACTGCATGCCTACGTGTTGATGAGCAATCACACCCATCTTTTGCTTACGCCGGGTGAGCCAGGTGCGATATCGCGATTGATGCATGCGTTCGGGCGCAATTTCGCGAGTTACTTCAACGACCGCCATGGGCGCACAGGAACACTGTGGGAAGGCCGCTATAAGGCCTGCCTGGTGGATTCGGATCGCTACTTCCTGGCATGTAGCCGCTATATCGAACTCAACCCTGTGCGCGCATGGATGGTGGCGCATCCAAGCGACTACCCCTGGTCAAGCCATGGCGCCAATGCCGACGGGTGTGCGGACACACTGCTCACACCGCACTCGGAATACCTCGCGCTTGGTCCGGATGCCTCCACGCGTGCCGCCAATTACCGCGCGCTCTTCGATGAAGCGCTTCCCGATCATCTTGTCGCGGAGATTCGCAGCTATCTACATCAGCAGAAGGCGCTTGGAACCGACCGATTTCGCTCGTGGGTGGAGGAACGGACTGGGCGCTTCGCCGCAGTGCGCCCCGCAGGTCGCCCGACTGGTTAATTGTCCCTGGCACCATTTCCAGTCGCGTGCCGCCAATTACCGCGCGCTCTTCGATGAAGCGCTTCCCGATCATCTTGTCGCGGAGATTCGCAGCTATCTACACCAGCAGAAGGCGCTCGGAACCGACCGATTTCGCTCGTGGGTGGAGGAACGGACTGGGCGCTTCGCCGCAGTGCGCCCCGCAGGTCGCCCAGCTGGTTAATTGTCCCCGGCACCATTTAGAAAAGCCGCCGTTAATTGTCCCTGGCACCATTTCCCGATTGTCCCTGGCACCATTTCCCGGGCACCATTTCCCGGTCCCAGCACCAATCTTCTTCGGTAATTGTCCCTGGCACCAATCTTCTCAGCGAGAAAACAATCGTTTGCGGTGCGCCCCGATGAAGATCGCCAGCGCTTCTTCGTCACCGTTCCTACAAACCTTCATGGCACCAAAAAAAGCGCACCGCTAGCAGTGCGCTTTTTCTACTGAGTGCCGCTTTGACTATTGATACGTCATAGTAAAAGTGGCATAGGCTTTGACGGTGCCCGCGTTGATCGTAGAGTCCGTCTGCACATAGGCCGCGGTCAGGGGAATAGCGATATCGCCGCCGCTTGCCTGCATCGTCGTGACAGCCCATTTATTGGGGTTGCTCGAATCGGCGGGGCCAAAATGCACCGCGTTCGCACCGTTGTAGACTCGGATGGCTACGCCACTGGCGCTCGATGAAGGATCCAACGGCAGAAGATCGCTGGTGTTGGTGGGATTATTCAAATCCGTCAGGCCAACGGAAACTGGAGTGCTCGTGCCTGGATCGCCCGCGCTGCAATGCAAAGTAATATTGAAACTGGCTTTGGGTATCGTCGAGGTGGTGCCAATGCCACTGAAAGTACTGACGCCAGCCGTCCCCATGGGTACCGGGATAGGATTCGGCGCAGTGACGGTACAGGCCGGGTTGTTGACAATAATGTTGATGGCACCCGTCATCTTGAACACCAAGACCAAGGTCTGGTAGCCCTCGGACCAGGCGCCAGCCACGGTATTGCTTACCGTCGAACCATCCGCCGCGGTAATCGGGTATCCGCTGAAGCTGCCGCTGCCCACGGTGTTCGCGGTCTTGTAGAACTGAATATAGGCATCGGCGTAGGTAATTGATTGACTGATGCTACCAATAGTGACGGGGTAGTACGGGGGCGGCACGCCCGACGTAATCTTGTATCCGATACCCGGGATGGTCGTCGGATAGACGATGTCGGTAGGAGCCGTGCGGGTATCCGCCGAACCACGAAATACCGTGCCGCTGCCCGAGGTGCATTTCCAATATGTCCTCAGGCCCGGATTACCGATACTCATCGTTATCGGCGGGCCTATCGGTGTGCCAATCGCACCCGCGATCTGAGCAGCCGTGACGTTGAGGGTAAACCCGGGAAACTCATAGATTCTGTAATTGGGAACAAGCGCTGGGCCATTAAGGGCAGCGGATACCGTGCAAGTAGCCCAGGCGTGCAGAGGCGCCACAAGCGTCGCCAGTGCAAACAGCGCAAGCGCTCCGATACGTTTTGCCGACCGGCGAGCGCCAGGTGCGGCGCATTGTTCCATCTTCATTTCGGTGTTCCCATCCGCCGTGGCGAATTCGTCAATATTTTTGTTCATCACATTCTCGCTTGCCCTTGTGCGGTGCATTGGGTTAATGACACTGCGCGTCTACTGTCGTGAGTGCGTCCTGTCCCTTGACGCGATCGGGTAGCTGGTAGCTCACCTTGCACTGCTGCGTGCGTTCGTCGTCGCCCCAACGCACCAACAACGTGCCGCCGTCTTCCGCACCGCGAACAAACAGCTGCCCGCCCTGGCCCACGGTGCCCACACTCTGGCCATCGGCATTGAGCACATCGGCGCCGAAAGGCAGCATCTGGCCGTTCTCCTGCGTGGCATGAACGAGCACGGCGCGTCCGGACACGGTGTCGAACTTCAATGGGATTACCGAACCGGCACGCGGTGCCGTTTGCACACGCGTGGTCTGCAGCTCCACATCCATCGACGTGCCGAGCGGATCGAGCGTCACGTCGTTCATGCGGTACGGCATAAGACCGGTGGCCACAGCGTAGCCGCGGCCATCAATCTTGGATTGGCCGTTACTGCTGATGGCGGCGCCCTTGGCATCCGGCGCTTCGATGATCGCTATGGGGCTGTCCGGGCTCAACGACGGTGCCAGGGTTACGCCGCCAGGGTGCACCACCACGCCGCCGGAGGCGCTGACGCCAGCTTGCTGGTAGCGATTGGCATACGAGTAGTTGGCGCTGAGGCTCCCATAGGCCGCCTGCCAACCGAGGCTCGCACTGGTGGTGGTCTGACTTGCAAACTGATCGCTGTAAGAAGCGCTGGCGTTGTAGTTGTACTGGCTGCGATCGCCAAAGCTACCGCTGACGCTGGCACGGTCGTTATTGCCGGAATAATCATCGTGCGTTGTCGACAGCATGAGGCTGGGACGGTTACGTCCCGGCGCGCCAAGCGGAATGATGACACTGATGCCGAACTGGTTGTCGTAGCGGCTTCCCGCGTAGATGGAGCTGGACGAGTACGTACGACTGCCGCTGAGACTGTAGTTGATGTCGCGCCAGCTATTGCTATAGCCGACCTGGTAGGTGGTGGCGCTGTTGGCATCGTTCCAGTAGGTGGCCCGCGAACCGGCGAGATACATGCTGCCCCTGGAGCCACCGAAATCCTGGCTCAGGGTCACCTGCAGGCGCTGCTTGTTGCGATAGGGCGCACCCACGTTGATATCGCTGCTGCGGTAGCTAGTCAGCGTATCTTGTCCCTGCACGGCATCTTGCAAGGACAAGTAATTGGCGTTGGAGTAGCGATACGCGGCTACCGCAAAGGTGGTGCCGTAGGTAGGAACATTCTTCGCATAGGAAAGGCGTGCGCTATAGCCCGACAGATTCTGGTTGGCGCCGGCAAAGCTGGTGTGCGAGTTGGTGATGTCCACACCAAACGCGCCGGCCTGCGTGTTGACCGCCGCACCGACCAGGTAGCTCTTGTAGAGAGCGCGATAGGTCGACTGCACGCCGCCGTACAGGGTCAACCAGTTGTTGATGCCGCGCTGATACGTACCTTCGACAAAGTAGGGCTTGCCGTTGACCAGCGAGTCATTGCGCACCTGACCGTTGGTGACGGCCCAGCGCCCGATGCCGGGGCGCAACAACATGGGCACCGCTGCGAACGGCACCACAAACGTGTGGATGCTGCCATCCGCTTCGTTCACGATTACCGTGATGTCGCCGCCATAGCCGGTGGCGTACAGGTCGTTGATAACGAAGGGACCCGGCGCCACCGTGGTTTCGTACAACAAGTTGCCATTCTGGCGGACTTCGACGCGCGCCTGCGTATTGGCAACACCGCGCACCGTGGGGGCGTAACCCTGTTGCGAATCAGGCAGCATGCGGTCGTCACTATAAATAGTGAGGCCGCGGAAGGATGTCGAATCGAAGATGACACCCTGGGTGTAACTGTCACCGAGGGTGAGCTGCGCCTTCCACAGATCGATGTCGTGCGAAGCGGTGGTGTTGACATTGTTGTAGCGCGTGCGACCGGTGCTCTGATCCCAGGTAACGGATTCCTGGCTGCGCAGACGCCAGCCACCCACGTTCAGGCCAAGATTGAGGCCCAAATATGCGTTGATATCGCTGCTGCTGCGGTTTCCGCTGCGCGCCGAGAAGCTGTCCTTGTTTACCGGCACATAACTGCCGCCGGTGGACAACATATAGTTGCCGTTGGCGTTGGGCCGGTAAGCGCCATCAGGATCCAGCGCATAGGTGTTGGCGTTCTGCACCGTCACCAGCGAACCGTCGGCGCCAAGCGCCGTACCCGCACCGTTGGCGCGCGAATTGGCATAGCTTGTGTTGCTGGAATAGGCGTTGAAATTGTAGCTGGCGACGAACGCGGTTTCGCCCTCATCCCACATCTTCGGGTTGACGTAGCCACGTGCACGACGATTCATCGAGGCCTGCGGAAGGGACACGTCCAAACGCAAAGCGCCCATGTCCGCCGCAGCGCGCGCGTCGGCGCTCACGCTGCCGATGTCGATGCAAGCGTTGCCGGGGTTAACCACGGCCTGATCAAGTTTGCTGCCATCGACGCCCATGTGGAGCAAGGTGTCGTACGTGAAGCACGGCCGAGCCACATCGCTGCCTTCAACGGCGACAAACTTGATGTCCTCGACCGCCATACGGATGTCGTTGACGTAAAGATCCAGACGATAGACGCCGGGCAAGATCGGGTTTCCTCGCTCGAAGCGAGAAACGTCGACGCTCTTGGAGCCAGCGGTGAAGGCATTATTGAATTCAATGGCACCTGCTGCCGGATCGATCGCAGCCGGCCCAGCGGCCGGACCTGCGGCGCTCCAGCCGAGACTGGGAATCAAACCGAGCGAAACTGCTACCAGCATGGCCAACTGCTTGCGCTGCAGGTTTGTCCCGTCGTGGCTGTGGGCTACTTCCATATCGCTGCGTCGTGTAGGCATGAGATGTTATCCGGTGATTAGCGGTGGGCATCGCGCTCACCGGAACCATGGGCTACGGCCAGTTTCTGGCCGAAAAACTTTTGAGCGCCCGTCAGCGGGCACTTCTGCAAAAGCGGAGGAAAACGTGATTGCTTGCTCGGGCCGCGCTCTAAAGGCGGCCCCCGCGCGTGAGCGCTATCGAGTGAAAGACACGTCGTGCGGGTCGAAACCACCGAAGTCGTTGATGACCTGGACAGTGAGCTTTCCCGCTGCGGCGTTCAGATCACCGTTGACCGGAAGCGTGGTCGATCCCTTGGCGGGGCACATGCCACCCTTGGACTCGATGGTCTGAGGCACCGACGAACCCTTGGCCACCACCGAACCAACATTGACGTTGTACGCGCTGGGGTTCGTGCACTCGGCGACAAAGCCATCGCCCTTCGGCACGATGCGCCACGTCACCTGATCGATAGCATCGAAAGCATTGCCAGGCAGGCCCTTGGGGCGGTAGAAAATCTTCATGCGCGAGCGGATGGCAAACTGCAGATAGTTGCTGGAATCCGCATCCGCGCTCGCCTTTGGCTTGGGTGGAATTTCCAGCACATTGAGCCAGAAGACGCTTTCGCGATCTTGCGGGAGGCTCGCAGCGTTACCGGTAAACATGATGCGAATGGTTTGGCCTTTGCTTGGGTCTACGCGCGACATCGGCGGCGTGAGCAGGAAAGGCGACTTGCTTGTTTCCGGCGTAGACTTCATGTCGCCGTCGTCGACCCACGACTGCAACAAGACGGGGTCAGCGCTGTTGTTAACCATGCTGAGCGTGACTTCACGTTGATCTGCCGGATAGATCACGCGCGTACCATTGATCTGGATACCTGCGTAGGCGCTACCAAACCCACCAAAAACGAGGGCGAGCGCACAGGAGACACGAGTGAACTTATTCATGGCATTTCTCAACACAACATGGTTCGAAGAATGAGGGGTGGCGAGGCCGTAAAACGGCCTCGCCGGTAACGCACTAATCGCGATGGATTAGTTGTACTGCACCGAATACATCACGGCAGTGTTCACGAGACCCGGGGTGGCGGCGCCGCCCGTGGCCACGTACTGCGCGACGTAGTTCAGCGTGGCCGAGCCGCTGGCAACCGTGGCGATCGGCGAGCCGGCGTTGGTCCACATGTTGACCTTGGCGCCAGCGCTATCCAGCACGCCAACTTCGACGTTGGTGGCCTGACCGGTGCCCGAGAGGTTCTTCAGACGACCGGTGGTCGAATTGACCAGGCTCGCACCGAGCGTGGTGGCGGCGGTGCCGTCAAAGTGCAGGCTCACCTTGCTGCCATCGGCACAGGTGCCGCTGGCGCCACCGGAAACGACCAGCGAGAACGGATGATCGCCAGCGGTCTGCTCGGCGGTAGCCAGGGCGCTTGCCTGGATCTTGTCAAGCTTGACTGTGATGTTCTTGGCAGCGCCGTCGGTGCCGGTACCACCGGTCACAACGCAGGTACCGTCGATGATTTCGCCGGTGAAGGTGATCTGGCCGTCAGAAGCGGCGGCAGCGTTCGAGAAAGCAACCAGACCAAAGGTGGCGGCCAGAACGGCGGAGAAAAGAGTCTTCTTCATTTGAGTTAGTCCTTGAGAATTTAAAATGGCCTTCCGGGGATCAGCTGGAAATTTTTCCCACTCGCCTCTCGATCCGAATAACCCACCAATGGGTAAGGCGCTTCGCCAGCAAAAGATTGCCTCTCGCTGACGTTGCATATCTTCCAGAGTCGCTTGGCGGATCGGAATGAGATGGCTCTCAAAGTTGTCTTGGTGTTAAAGACGTTCGAGGCGTCGACTTTTTCGTCGCGCATGACGTCGCTGCGATCACGTGCTTTTCAGGTTCAACGCGATGCATGGCAGGCGCTTAGCTGCTCGACGACGCGGACGATGATGCGCACTGCGACGACTTCCTTTCGACACTGAAGGCGGGTATCGGTGGAACAATTGAGATTCGCCTTACGTCTCTTCGGATAGGCGCGACCTTTTTTCGTCCGTTTGTCGCGTTCCGCGTAAACGCCGCTTTTGATCCACGCACGCTTGCGGTGACGACATGTCAGTCCGGGCGCGCGACCGAACGAGATTGAGAAACGTCCGATTGAACTCCCCGATCCGCTCTCGCAGACTGCCTGTTCATCGTGCCGTGTCGCGTCTGGCCACGCTTCTCATAGTGGATGGAAGACGCAGCAACGCTTTCGCGCCGTTCCCAACAACCTCGTGAGAAAAACCATGCAAGAGACCTCCCTGCCGGAAGAAGACATCGCGCTTCCGGCTGCGCCCATCGCAACGAGCAACCCTTCCGTTCGAAAATCCGCACCCGCCAGTCTGCCGCCCGTGTGGCAGTCGCGCTACGGCATCGTGCTGGCCGACGCTTCCGAAAAGCAGCTGACGCAGTCGCTCGGCGCCTATGGCGAATGGGTGGAGCAGGAGCTGGACCTGGTGGGCGTGCTGCTCGAAGAGGGTCAGGTGGTGCTGGAGTACGGCGCTGAGCTGGGTGCGCATACGCTGTGGCTGTCCAGAATGGTGGGTCCGCACGGCACCGTGTATGCGGTGGAGCCCGATCGCCTGGAGCACATCGCGCTTTGCTCCACCTTGGCGCTCAACCAGGTGCGCAATGTGCATCCGATCCACGCCAGCCTGGGTGACAGCGCCAGCGAGACCGTGTCCGAGGCAAGCGACGGCCGCCCTGCCGAGGCCGTTCGCCAGATCGAGCTGGACAGCCTGCGACTGGGTGAGCTGAACCTGCTGAAAATCAACCCGCGTGGTGCGCTGTTGTCGGTACTTGCCGGCGGCGACGCCGTGATCTCCAACCAGATGCCGGCGATCTACTTCCGCCTGTCGTCGGCGGAACTGGCGATCAAGGAAATCGCCGCACTGAAGGCACGCGGCTATCGTTGCTGGTCGCACCTGCCCTACCTGCACAACGCCGACAATTTCCTGGGCAGCAAGACGAATATCTTCCCGGGCTCGGTCAGCCAGAACGTGATCGCCGTGCACAAGAGCAGGTCAGCCGACTTCGGGCATCTTCCGGAACTCTAAGAGGCGGTGCTTTGGCTATGGATGGCCTGCTGAAACGCCTCGACACCCTGCCGCCAGGTCTGCGTCTCCACGCAGCCCTGGCGGTTGTCATTTGCGCGGGCGTCAGCGCCTGTGGCTGGCATGAGGCGAAACTTCAGGCGCCGCCGCCCGACGACCTCGTGATCAGTCCGGCTGTCATCGAGGAGGCCGTACAAAACGCCCAGCAGCTCTCCGGGCGTCCTCCAGCGGATAGCGCATCCTCCGACGCCCATCGCAGCGCCAGTGCGCCGACCAAACGCAACACCGTCACCGTTGTCGATATCAGCGCGTCGACGTTGAAGCTGTCACAACGCATCGATGGGCAGACCGAGCAGCGCCTGTTGGAACGCTTGCCGGGATCCATCGCTGCCAACGCGAGCGGCCTCTCGTCGAGGGCCATGGCCGCTGCCATGGAACCGGCGTGTTGCGCGTCTTCCCCATCGTCATCGCCATCGTCGTCGCCCTTCATCGAGATCTCGTCCATGCACGTGTCGTTCCCCTGGATACTACTTTTTGGACTGGGCGCGACGGCCGGCTTGATCCTGGGTCACGCCCTGGGCGTATGGCGTACCCGCGCACAGCTGCGCCGCGAGCAAGCCAGGCAACGCCCATCGGCGATTCGCCTGCTGTCGCATGAGCCCACTCCCGACCTTTCGCTGTTGCAGGCGCCGGGGATGCAAGCGGACGCCGACGAGGTACCGGTGGTTTCCGCTTTGCCCGACGTGGCGGACGTGCCATCGAAGGAGAGCGGTGAGGTATCGCCGGCATCGCAGCCGCCGTTGCCGTCCGTGCAGACCTTCAACGCACGCTCCCTGCCCGGCATTGCCTACATCGGCAAGTCGTTTCAGCCGAAGCTGGCGTTCGAACCGCTGCATGACGCGCCGGTTGGATTGCGCGTTCGTTTCGACGACGAGGCCACGGATCTGTTGGGATCCCTGGAGCGCCTGCTGCGGCCGTCGGCGGACTGGAAGCTCAGGCCTTCGGAGGTGCGCAGCAGCGCGGGCCCGCTTGAAGGTGACGAAGTTCAGCGTAGCGATGCGGTTTACATGCCGACCGAGACATCGGCTGCCACCGACCGCGCGAGCCAGGTCGAAGATCAGGCTGAGCTTCTGCAGGCCCAGTTGGCGCAACAGCCGCACAACCTCGCCCTGGTGGAACAACTGGGCCGCCTGTGGCTGGCGCGGGCAAACAACGAGCCGGAAGAATTCGAGCGCGCCCGCATGCTCGATGCGAGCATCGTGCAACTGGGTCGACTGGCGGCCGAACGCATCGACACGGCCGTGCCGCAGGCTTTGCTCGGCGAGGTCGGCCATCATCGCGTTCTGCTTGGGCCCTCGCTTGATCTGCTTCTGTTGGAGATGTCGGAGAAGGCCCTTCGCCGCGCGCGGCTTCTGGGCATTTCGAACGACTACCGCACCGCCCCGATGCTCCACGAGCTGCTGATGATCACGGTGCCTGGCCTGGATCGCCAGCGCACCGTGCAGCGCCTGGAGGAAGCACGCGCACTGGCGGTGGAATCGCTGTCGACGCGGGATGCGGACACGCCGATGTGGCGAGAAGCGCTGTTGCGCAACGACTTGCTGCTGACCCAGTACGCGTGCCGCAATATCACCGCACGCCGTCTGCGCTATCGCGAGTTGTACGCCGCCGATGCCGAAGCCATGCAGCACGAGAACGAACCGGGCGTGCTGGCCGCATGGGTGGAACTGCTGTGCGCGATGGCAAAGCTGCATGCCGGCGATGCCGCACAGGCACGCTACGTCGAGGCGGAGGAAACGCTTGAGCGGCTGCGCCAGCACGATGAAGGCGGCAGCACGCACGCGTACGCGCTGGCGGGATTCGTGCTGGATCGCGAGCACGAACGGCCGAGCAACGTCGGCCTGGACATGATCCGGCACGCTGAATCGGCCGTGCTTCCCCACCTCGGACAACATCCGCGCCTGCGCCTGCAGGCGGCGCAGCTGGCGATGGCCCAGGCGCGGCATGTGCCGGCGTCCGGCGTTGCCGCCCTGTGTCGGCAGGTACTGTCATGGGCTGGCCCGCTGACCTCCTCGCCCTCGCTGATGCTGCCCGCGCTGCGCGTGGTGCTCGAAGCACTGCTGACGTCGGATGAGGCAAACGCAACCAACGATCGCCGCGTGTACGCACGCTGCCTGGAAGTGATCGTGGCACCCGACGACGCCGAATCGCTCAACCTGCTGGCCGACGTGGCTTTCCGCGAACAACGCTACGCCGACGGCTGCCGCCATTGCGCCCGCAGCTGGCGCGCAGGAGGCGCACTGACACAACCCCTGCTCAACGCATGGCAAGCAGGCAGCGCCCACTGGGCCGGCACCACCCCACCCGACGCCGACTTCGCCGAGAACCGAAGCGACCTGCGCATGGCATGGGCTGGGAGAGGCGCAGCGAGGGTGGCTGCAGGCAACCACTGACCCCAACCCGCTCCCCCGAGTAAATATTCACTGTAGGAGCGCACCCTGTGCGCGACAAACCTACGGAGCGATACATCACAGCGTGGCGGTCGCGCACAGGGTGCGCTCCTACACAAGGGTGCAGACGTTCCCGCGAGCACCCGCCCCTCACCCCGGTGGGGAGAGGGCGAAGTGATGTGCATTGGTGTGCAGAACTACTGTGGGAGCGCACTTGTGCGCGACAAGCCTACGGAGCGATACATCCCAGCGTGACTCGTCGCGCACAAGTGCGCTCCCACAGAAAGACGCAGACGTTACCGCGAGCACCCGCCCCTCCTCCCGGTGGGGAGAGGGAGAAGTGATGTGCATTGGTGTGAAGAACTACTGTGGGAGCGCACTTGTGCGCGACAAGCCTACGGAGCGATACATCCCAGCGTGGCGGTCGCGCACAGGGTGCGCTCCTACAGAAAGCGCACATGTTCCCGCGAGCACCCGCCCCACACCCCGGTGGGGAGAGGGCGAAGCGATGTGCATTGGTGTGAAGAACTACTGTGGGAGCGCACTTGTGCGCGACAAGCCTGCGGAGCGATACATCCCAGCGTGACTCGTCGCGCACAAGTGCGCTCCCACAGAAAGACGCAGACGTTACCGCGAGCACCCGCCCCTCCTCCCGGTGGGGAGAGGGAGAAGCGATGTGCATTGGTGTGCAGAACTACTGTAGGAGCGCACCCTGTGCGCGACAAACCTACGGAGCGGTACATCCCAGCGTGACTTGTCGCGCACAAGTGCGCTCCCACAGAAAGGCGCAGACGTTCCCGCGAGCACCCACCCGTCACCCCGGTGGGGAGAGGGAGAAGTGATGTGCATTGGTGTGCAGAACTACTGTGGGAGCGCACTTGTGCGCGACAAGCCTACGGAGCGGGACATCCCTGCGTGGCTTGTCGCGCACAAGTGCGCTCCCACAGAAAGCGTGCGGGCACTGCGTTCACCTTTAACTAGCGCCGCGATGACGGTCAAAAAAAACACGGTGCGAATCATCCCTTCGCACCGTGCCCCCTTCATCACTTGCCGAAGTCATACCCCACTTCGAGATACACCGAGCGACCCAGCGCGTTGTACAGGGTCACGTCGTAGTACGGCCAATTGCCGTTGGTCGTGTCGGTGGGCGGGCGCTTGTTGGCGATGTTGTTGACCACCAGCGAGACCGTCGTCCTCGGCAGGACCTTGTAGTTCACGCTGCCGTTGAAGGTGATCCACGGGCCGATGTCCTTCTCGGTGCCGATGGAGTTCCAGGAACGGCCGTTGCGGATGCCGTACAGCGTGCTGCTCCACTTGCCGATGTTCCAGGTGGCGGTGCCGCTGACCCTGCTCTTGAACTCGTCGGAGTTGGCGCAGCACAGGTAGTTGGTCACCGGATCGCCGGCCTTTTCCTGATAGGTGTGCTTGAGCTCGTCGTAGTAGTCCAGGCTGAACAGGAAGCTGCCGAACGAGGACGTCTTGAAGTGATAGTTCAAGCTGGACTGGATGCCGGTCTGGTATTCCGTGGCCACGTTGATCGGATAGGTATCCACTTCCGATATGCCACCCGGATTCACCGGATCGGTGGACGGCAGGCGCTTCACTTCACCCAGCACTTCGCGGCAGGTCGGCGAGTTGATATCGAACGAAGTCTGGCCGTTCTCGGACGTGCCCAGGCGGCAGTTGGCCTCCTGCTGCAGGATCTCGTCGCTGCTCAAGGTCACCACTTCGTTGGAGATACGAATGGCGTTGTAATCCACCGACCAGCTGAGGTTGTTGTCCGCGGTCGACCACACAAAGCCATAGGTGAACGACTTGGCCGTGATGTCCTTCAGGTTGGTGTTGCCCGAAGAAACGCCGAGCATCGACGTGCCCGACTGCGCGCAGTCGCCGTAGTTCTGCGAGTTGTAACCCTCCTGGCGACACTTGTAGTAATCGGTCGACTGCGAATAGCCGCTGCTGCGCGAGGAGAACAGATAGAACATGTCGGGCGCGCGGAAGGCGGTGGCGTAGCTGCCGCGCAACAGCAGCGTGTCGATCGGGCGGTATTCCAGGCCGAGCTTATAGGTGGCCTTGCCGTTGCCCGTGCCCGCGTAGCTGTATTTGTCGTAGCGCGAGGACACGTTGGCGACCAGCGATTCCAGCAGCGGAATGCGCATCTCGCCGCCGAACGCGTACTGGCTGCGCTTGCCCGATGCGGTGGTGCTGCCGGTCACGCCGCGATAGTAGCCTTCGGCGGCCGCCGGACTGGCCGAGCTGTTGTCGAAACGCTCGTTGCTGTTCTGCACGATGGCGGCGAAGCCCACGTCGCCCGCGGGCAGCGAGAACAGCGAGGTGGTGTTGGCGGTGAGCGTCTCGTTCTGCGTCCAGGCCATCGAGTGGGAGATGTTGGGCGCGGTGAACTGATCGTACTCGGCACGCGTCAGCGGTTGATACAATCGATCTAAATTCGGCGCAAAAACAGGATAACCTTCCGAGGTACCCAGCTGCGGCCCGAGGTAGTAGTCGTCGATGCCGTTGGCGGCGAGGAAGTCGGTGGACTTGCGCGTCACATTGGACTGCGAACGGTTGTAGTAACCGTCGTAGTTCCAGCTCGAATTGCCGATGCTGCCGCGCACGCCGAGGCTCACGTTGTAGGTGCGGGTGAACACGTGCTGGTCCTGCGCGTCCGAGCCCACTTCTTCAGGCGCGTAGATACGCTGCCATTCCTCGTACTGGCCGCTGGTCTGGTCGTAGAAGGTCTTGTTCCAGAACGGGCTGCCGCCGTTGTAGGTCGGGTTGCTGAAGCTGTACAGCATGTCCGCATACAACTCGGCGCTGTCGTTGAGGTGATAGCGCGCAAACAACGAGCCGTTCGCATCGGTGCTCTTGTTGGCCAGCGTGGCATAGCTCACGTTGTTCGGACTGCCGCAGTAGTAGCCCAGGCCGGAGCCGGCGCGGTAGCTGTACGCGGTGGTGCCGTTATACAGGTAACTCAGCGGCGCGCAGGTGGCCGCGCCCGGATCGATGTAGTGCGGATTGTCGCCTTCGGCCAGGCGCAGGAAGGTACGCGACGGCACGCCGGGCTTGCCGGTCGGATCGTCGTTGTAGGAATCGATATAGCTGCGCTGGTACGCCCAGATCGGATTCTCCTGCGACAACTGCAGGCCGCCGCTCAGTTCGAAATCGCCCCACTGGTGGCCCGAACTCAACTGCAGGCGCTTGCTGGCGCCGCCGCCGTCGCTGTAGTCGCCGTAGCGGAAGGCGACGTGCGTGCCGTCGATGTGATCCTTCATCACGATGTTGACCACGCCCGCGATGGCCGCCGAACCGTAGATCGACGACTGGCCGCCGGTCAGCACGTCGATATGGTCGATCAGGCCCACCGGAATATTGGCGATGTCGGTGATGTTGTTGTTGCCGTTGTACGCGAGCGGATAGCTCGCCATCGGACGGCCGTTGAGCAGGGTGAGCGTGAAGCTGGGATTGAGGCCGAACAGGCTGACCGTCTTGGCGCCGGGCGTGTAGCCGCCGGTGAATTGCGGGTCCTGCACGGAACCGTTGGCAATCGGCAGCGAACGCAGTGCATCGAACGTATCGGTGAAGCCCTGCTGGTCGATGTCCTTGGAAGTGATGGTGGTGACGGGCGACGGTCCTTCGATCTGCGCGCGCGGAATCAGCGAGCCGGTCACGGTGACCGCCTGGAGCTTTTTGGCCTTGGCGGTTTTCTCATCCGTGGCGGCGTCCGCCGGCGGCGTGCTGTTGTCCTGCGCCGCTACGGCGGGCGCCGGCGGCGCGGGCGATGCGACGTCGATCTCACCTGCCAACGCCTGTCCAATCGACAGGGCCAACAGGCTTACTGCAAATGCACTTGCAACAGTGGTTTTCATGAACAACGGTTCTCCCCGGAATGTGCTCAATCGCCGCCTTGCGGCGGACGTGCCATGACGCTTCTTCGCCGCCCGTCGACAGCCGGCGGTAAAACGAAGACGCAAAACTCCCCCATGCCGCAGAAGCCAAGCTTCTGCAGCCCTACTGTTTCCCTACGAATCAACTCAAGGCGTGGGCGCTAAACCCAGCCACTCCACTTCAGACAACGCCACCCCTTGCGCCCCTCGCCAACGGTAATGCGTGTAATTCCCCGGATGCGCCACGCCAAAGGCGCGCGTCTGGCGCCGCCATGGAAATGCCTCATCGCGGCGCTCATCCAGACTCACCCAATGCACACCGTCGCTCGACCCCTCGAACGTCCAGCGTTTCGGATCGTGACCCGGCTTCGCCGACGAGGTCAGCGTGTACATGCTGACCTGTTGCGGCTGCGCGAGATCCAGCTGCACGGTGCCCTTGAACGTCGCCTCGGTGTCGGAGGTGTTGTCGCTCAGCGCATGCGCCGCGGCATCGTCGCCCGCCACCACCACGTGCGCGCCCTGGCTGTCCGCCAGATCGACCAGCGGCGCCGGCGCGCCGCTGCCCGTGGTCTGCGACGGCAGTCGCGCATCAGCGGCGCTGCCCCACTTGGAGGGAGCGGCACCCATGCTGAAGTCGAGCACCGCGCCGTTGGCCAGATCCGTATGCGCCAGCCAGCTGCGGTCATACGGCTTGCCGTTGAGCGTCACGCTCTGGATGTAACGGTTCGTGTCGCTCACCTGCGGCGCACGGATGTCGATGGTCTTGCCGTTGTCCAGGTGAATGATCATGTGCGGGAAATACGGTGCGCCGATGGCATACGTCGGCGTGCCCATGCGCAGCGGATAGAAACCGGCCGCACTGAACACCCACCACCCGGACATCTCGCCGTTGTCCTCGTCGCCGGGATAGCCCTGGCCGATCTCGCTGCCCACATACAGGCGCGACACCGCATCGCGCACCTTGTCCTGCGTCTTCCACGGCTGGCCGACCAGGTCGTACATGTAAAGGATGTGGTGCGACGGCTGGTTGCTGTGGCCGTACTGGCCCATACGCACATCGCGCGCTTCGAGCATCTCGTGGATGATGCCGCCATACTCGCCCACGTTGAAATCGGTGCCGGCATCGAAGAACGCGTCGAGCTTCTTGGCCAGACCGTCGAGGCCGCCATAGAGATTGGCCAGCCCCTGCCCGTCCTGCACGCCGTCGAAGGTCATGTTCCAGGCGTTGGTTTCGGTGTAGTCGCCGCCCCAGGCCTTCGGATCGAAATGCCCGGCATCGATGCGCCACGAACCGTCCGGCTTGCGGCCCACGAAGAAGCCGACCGCCTTGTCGAACAGGTTCACGAAGTTCAACGAGCGGCTGTGGAAGTAGCGCGCGTCGTCGGCATAGTGCGAAGCATACGGATCGTTCGCTTCATGCCCGGCGGCCAGCGTCTGCGCCAGTTCGCCGATGCCGAAGTCGTTGAGGTAACCGGCCATCGACCACGACAGCCCTTCGTCGGTGCTGTTGTCGATATAACCCTTGAACACCGAGCGCTCGATGCCCTTGCGACCGGCGCCGGGAATCTCGCTGACCACCGTCGCATCCTTCAATGCAGCCTGATAGAACGAGTGCACGTCGAAGTTGTGGATGCCCTTGTTCCAGGCATCGGCGAAGGCGACGTCGGCGCTGGTGCCCACCATCAGGTCGGCATAGCCCGGCGACGACCAGCGGGCGATCCAGCCACCGTCGCGATACTGCTGCACGAAGCCGTCGATCATCTCGCCGGCCTGCTTGGGCGTCAGCAAGGCATACGCCGGCCACGCCGTGCGGTAGGTATCCCACAGGCCGTTGTTGACGTACGGCTTGCCGGCCACGATGCGCGCGCCGGTCTGCGTCGGCGTGTTGCTGCCGGTGGCCGCCGAGAACGGGCTCGCATAGCGATAATCGGGCTGCTGCGTGGTGCCGACGTTTTCGTAGGCTTCGTTCGGATACAGGAACAGGCGATAAAGGTTGGAATACAGCGTCACCTTGTCGCCCGCGCTGGCACCGGGAATCTCGATGCGGCCAAGCATCTCGTTCCAGCGACTGGCGGCGCGCGCCTGCACGCTGTCGAAGGTGTCGTCGGCGGCGATCTCCTGCGACAGATTGCGCTTGGCCTGCTCCACGCTGATCAGCGAGGTGGCGATGCGCATCGTCACGGTCTTTTCGGTATGCGTGTCGAAGCCGAACCAGGCCGCGACATGATCGCGACCCTGCCCGCTCAGGCGACCGCTCTCGGTCACGGGTTGATCGAACGTGGCGAAGAAGAACAAGCGCGTTGCGCCGGTGGACAAGTGACTGGCCACATCGGAATAACCGCTGATGCTGTTGTGCTGCGGATCGAGTTCGATACCGCCCTTGTCGTTGCGGTTGTCGAACACCAGCTGCGAGCGGTCGCCCTTGAAGCCGAAGCGCATCATGGCGGCGTGACTGGTGGGCGTGATCGCCGTACTCATGCCGTTGTCGAACGTCACCTGATAGAGGTCCGCACGCGCCGTTTCGTGATCGTGGGTAAAGCCCAGCGAGCGTGCATCGCGGTCGAGCGGTGGCGCACCGCTGGCCACGGCGGCCGGCATCACCTGGAAGGTCTGCCGGTCGCCCATCCACGGGCTGGGCTCGTGGCTCAGCGCGAACGCCTGGATGCGCGGATGGTTATCCGGTCCGTTGCGATCCTGGTACTGGTAGATCCAGTCGGAACCGGCCTGGGTGGTCGGCGTCCAGAAATTGAAACCGTGCGGCATCGCCACGGCGGGGAAATTGTTGCCGCGCGAGAAGTGCGCGTTGGCGTTGCTGCCGCGACGCGTATCGACGTACTGGTTCGGCGAAGCCTCCGCCGCCACCGGCGCATCGGCAAAGCGCAGGTCATCGAGATAGCCGCGGAACGCCTCGGTGCCCTTGGGTGCGTTCTCGACCAGCTCGATGGCTGCCAGCGTCTTGCCTGCAGCCACCGCGCCCACGTCGATGTCGATGGCGTTCCACTGGTTGTCGTGCAGCACGCGGGCACCGCCCTGTGCCTGCGCCGTGGCGCGCACATGGTGCTGATCGAACGCATCGAGCGAAGAGAGCCGCGTGCCGTCCGTGAACACCAGGTCGACCGCCACGAATTGCGCGAAGCCGCGCGCGTCCCCGGAAGCATCCGCCGGAAGCAGCACGTAGGAGAGATGCGATGCCGCCGTCACCGGCTGCTTGGTGCGATACAACACGGTGCGGCGCGCCTGCGCATCGCTCACCGCATCGGCGTCATAGCGCAGGCTGCGGGTGCCGGTAAAACCGACACCCGGCTTGGAGGTGAGGGATTCCTCCTTGCCGGGGCCGGACACCACACTCGTGCGCCAGCCTTTGACGCTGGCCGATAGGGGTTGGGCATCGCCCGTTTCAAACGAGGTGAAAAAACCTTGGGCGGGCGTGGTCGCTGCATGCGCGACCGCCGCAAGACTCAGTGCGACCGAGAGGCACATCAGGCGTCGACGCAGGTTGCGCGTCGCATGGCCATGGATTGACGACTGCTGCTTCATTCGTACGCTCCGCATCGTTAGCTCGCCCAAGTGTGACCGATTGTCGCTCGTTGCCGCTTAGGACTTCGGCGGCGAGAACGACGGCGGCGCCTTGGCGATATCGCTGCCCCAGGCCTTGTTGGCTTGCGCGCCCAGCGTGAACTGCAACTGGCCACCGTGTTCGGCAAAGCTCGCCGGCAGCCACGGGCTGTCATGCGGTTTGCCGTTCACCGTAAGCGACTGCACGAACGGCGTCTGTGCCGATGCCGATGGTGCGGCAATCACCACGTCGCCTTGTGTGCGATGAATCACCGCATGGGTAAACAACGGGCTGCCGAGGATCAGCTCGCCACGTCCCGGAATGGCCGGATACATGCCCAGCGCCGACCACACGTACCACGAGGACATCTCGCCCAGGTCGTCGTTGCCGGGGATGCCTTCGGGCGTGTTTTTCCACAGCGTGTTGACCACGATGCGCACGGCTTCCTGCGTCTTGGACGGCTGGCCGACGAAGGCATACAGCCACGGCGTGCCCACCGACGGTTCGTTGTTGAGCTCGGCATGCATCGGGCCGGCTTCGGTGAGCGCCCACTGCCCCTTGTCGTCGTGGAAGAACTTGTCCAGTCGCGTGGTGGCCTTGGCGATGCCGCCCATCTGTTCGAACAGGCCGCGCACATCGAACGGCACCATCCACAGATAGACCGCGGCGCTGCCTTCCACGAAGCCATCGTCGGCATCGGGCTTGAACGCGGGCCAGCTGCCGTCGAGGTTGCGGTTCTGGATGTAGCCGCCTTCCGGCGTGGCCTTGGGATTGAACACGTTGCGCCAGTAGCCGGCGCGGGTCAGGAACTGCTGCTCGCCCGCGTGATCGCCCACGCGTGCGGCCAGCTGTGCCAGTGCGAAATCGGCGGTGACGTCTTCCAGCGTTTCCGCCGCGCCTGCCCACGAGTGCGATTGTGTGGCGATGTAGTGCTGCTTGAGCCACTGGTCGAGGGACGGGCGCTGGCCCACGCATTCCACGTTGCAGCCGTCGTCGGAAAGATCATGCGCGGTGACTTCGGTGGCCGCCTTCACCAGCGAGGCGTAGGCGCCATGCAGATCGAAATCGTGACCGCCGAACGCATCGATCGCCGCCAGCGCCGGGCCGGCCGGATCGCCGCTCATCACATGGGTGCCGCCGTTGTTGTGCGTCCAGCGATCCCATTCGCCGTTGTTCTGCTTGGCCTGGTTGAACAGCGACTGGGCGATGTCGCTGCCCACGTCCGGATACAGCCAGGTGAGCAGCTGCAACTGCGAGCGATAGATGTCCCAGCCGGAGAAGTTTGCGTACTGCACGCGCTGCTTGCCTTCGACGCGATGCACCTGCTGGTCGAAGCCGCGGTACTCGCCGTTGACGTCGCTGAACACGTTCGGGTGCAGCAGCGAGTGATAGAGCGCCGTGTAGAACGTGGTGCGCTGATCGGCGCTGCCGCCGGTGACGGCGATCTTGCCCAGCGCCTCGTTCCAGGCGGCGCTTGCCTTCGCGCTCACTTGTTCGACGGTGTTCTGCGCCGGAATTTCCGCCGCGAGGTTGGCCTTGGCGTTGTCGAGGCTCACGTAGGAAATGCCCACGCGCACCTGCACCGCACCCTTGGCCGGATCGAAGCCCAGCCACACGCCCGAGCCCTTGCCCGGCGTGGGGAAGCCCTTCGCGTCGTAACCGGTGCCGCCCTTGGCGGACGTCTTGTCCGCTTGCACGTTGCCGTCCTGCCAGGCGCCCGTGGAAGCAAACGGCTGGTCGAACTGCGCCACGAAATACAGCGTGTAGTAGCTGCGCTGATCGGCCTTGGCCAGGTAGCCGCAGAAATTGCCGCTGGTCACCGAGCCGCTGACCGTATGGGTGGCGCGATCGATGCTGACGTTCGCATCGCTGCTGCCCACTTCGGAATCGGACGCGCGAATCAGCAGATTGGCCGGCTGTCCCGCGGGGAACGTGAAGCGGCCGACGCCGCTGCGCGTCGCCGCCGCCAGATCCACCTGCACGCCATTGGCAAGACGCACGCGATACGCGCCGGCCGTGGCCTGTTCGTTGGCGTGCGAGAAGTCGCTGGCGTAGGTGCCGTCGGTGAGATCGGCCGAAGGCGAATTCTTCACCGCCATGGTCACCGGCATGAACGGCACATCGCCACTCGCGCCCGCGCAGCCGGCGCCGGAGATATGGGTCAGCGCAAAGCCGCGGATGCGGGTAGCGTCATACAGGTAACCGCTGGGCGAGGCCGTGCGGGTGTGCTTGCCACGCGTGTTCTCGGGGCTCCACTGCAGCATGCCGAACGGGAGCACCGCACCGGGATAGCTGTTGCCGCCATGGCGGCTGCCGATCAAGGGATTGACCTCGCTGGCCGGCGCGTTCGCACCCTGCGCCAGCAACGGCGTCGCCACCGCCATCGAAACACCGCATGCCAGCACCGCCACCCAAGCGCGCCCCAGCCCCTGCCTTACCGACAAGCCCTGCCCCATGCCTTGCTCTCCCCGAAGACCGTCGAGCCGGTCTTCACATAATTTAGATCGATCCAAAATCAGTATCTAAAAAAAGGCCACGACGTGATGGGCCCGTTTCCGGATGACCGCGACTGTGCCTACTCCCCAACTCTAACCTGCTTTTGCGCCGAGAGGCTTGCTGCAATGCAATAGACACCGATTCGTCATGGGTTTGCATGGTCGAGGCCTCTTCCGGCCGTGTCGCAGTCGCGCACAAGTGCGCTCCCACGGAGGGACGTCCAAGCTGCCGAAGCCCTTGTGGGAGCTGCACTTGTGCGCGACTGCACGCTCCCGGCACCCCACATGCAACCGGCTATCGACGCGCGCCCAACCGCACACAAAAACCTCGCGCACCCCAGCCCACCATAGCGCCCCCATCCGTTGCCTCCACCCTCTTAGTTCCGTATCTTCGAACTTTGGAACATCAACCTTCCCTTCCCCACTCACACAGAGGTTTCCCCATGGAATATCGGCAATTGGGCGCTTCCGGTTTCAAGGTGCCCGTACTGAGCTTCGGCACCGGCACGTTCGGCGGCAAAGGCGAGTTCTTCGGCGCCTGGGGCAACACGGACGTCGCCGAGGCCAAGCGGCTGGTGGACGTCTGCCTCGATGCCGGCCTGACCATGTTCGACAGCGCCGACATCTATTCCGATGGCGCCGCCGAGTCGGTGCTGGGCGAAGCCATCAAGGGACGTCGCGACCGCGTGCTGATCTCCACCAAGGCCACCTTCCGCTCCGGCGAAGGCCCGAACGATGTCGGCTCGTCGCGCTTCCATCTGCTGAAGGCCTGCGACGCCGCGCTCAAGCGCCTGGGCACCGACTACATCGACCTGTTCCAGCTGCACGGCTTCGATGCACTGACGCCGGTTGAGGAAACGCTGTCGACGCTCGACGACCTCGTGCGCGCCGGCAAGATCCGCTACATCGGCGTGTCCAATTTCTCCGGCTGGCATCTGATGAAGTCGCTCGCCGTGTCCGACCGCTACGGCTATTCGCGTTACATCGCCAATCAGGCGTACTACTCACTGATCGGCCGCGATTACGAGTGGGAACAGATGCCGCTGGGCCTGGACCAGGGCGTGGGCGCGGTGGTGTGGAGTCCGCTGGGCTGGGGCCGCCTCACCGGCAAGATCCGCCGCGGCCAGCCGCTGCCCGCCACCAGCCGCCTGCACAAGACCGGCGACGTGGGTCCGCAGATGTCGGACGAGTATCTCTATCGCGTGGTCGATGCGCTGGACGAAGTCGCCGCGGAAACCGGCAAGAGCGTGCCGCAGGTCGCCTTGAACTGGCTGCTGCAGCGCCCGACCGTATCCACCGTGGTGATCGGCGCACGCAACGAGGAACAGCTCACGCAGAACCTCGGCGCCGTGGGCTGGAACCTCACTAAGGAACAGGTCGCCAAGCTGGATGCAGCAAGCGACGTGGCCCCGGTGTACCCGTACTGGCACCAGCGCGGCTTCCAGGAACGCAATCCGCTGCCGGTGTAACGCCCCGAAGCAACGCAGGCGCGCCGTGATCGGCGCGCCTGTTCGATCAGCCGGCCTTGAGCGCCGCGTCCACCATCGCCTGCGCTTCTTCCAGCAAACGCTGCAGATGCGCCTCGTCCTTGAAGCTCTCCGCGTAGATCTTGTAGATGTCTTCGGTACCCGACGGGCGCGCCGCGAACCAGCCGTTGGCCGAGGCCACCTTGATGCCGCCGATGGAGGCGCCGTTGCCGGGCGCGCGATCGAGCACCGCTTCGATTTTCTCGCCGGCCAGCTGCGTGCTTTTCACCTGGTCGGGCGACAACTTCGACAGCCTCGCCTTCTGCTCGGTGTTGGCCGGCGCATCGACGCGCTCGGACACGGGTTGACCCAGCTGGCTGGTCATCTGGCGATACAGCTCGCCCGGATCCTTGTCGGTGCGCGCCATGATTTCCGCGGACATCAGTGCAGCGGCGATGCCGTCCTTGTCGGTGCTCCACACGCCACCGTCGCGACGCAGGAACGATGCACCCGCACTCTCTTCACCACCGAAGCCGAGCGAGCCATCGAACAAACCGTCCACGAACCATTTGAAACCGACCGGCACTTCATAGAGCCGGCGGCCCAGTCGCTTGGCCACGCGATCGATCAGCGCCGTGCTCACCAGCGTCTTGCCGACTCCCGCATCGCTGCGCCAGTGCGGACGATGGCGGTACAGGTAATCCACCAGCACGGACAGATAGTGATTGGGCAACAACAGACCGGTGCTGCGCGTCACGATGCCGTGGCGGTCGTGATCGGTATCGCAGGCGAAGGCCACGTCGTAGTGGTCCTTCAGGCCGATCAGGCGCTGCATGGCGTGCGACGAGGAAGGATCCATGCGGATCTTGCCGTCCCAGTCCACGCTCATGAAACGGAAGGTGTGATCGACTGCATCGCTCACCACGGTGAGGTCGATGCCGTAGCGTTCGGCAATCGGCGCCCAGTAATGCACACCCGAACCGCCCAGCGGATCCACGCCCAGATGCACGCCGCTGCCACGGATCGCGTCGAAGTCGATCACGTTCGCCAGGTCCGACACATAGGCGTCGAGGTAATCGTGTTCGTGCGTGGTCGAGGCGCGCAGTGCTTCGGCCAGCGGCATGCGACGCACTTCGCGCAGGCCGCCTTCGATCAACGCGTTCGCGCGCTTCTGCACCCAGCCGGTGATGTCGGTGTCGGCGGGGCCGCCATTGGGCGGGTTGTATTTGAAGCCACCGCCGTCGGGCGGATTGTGGGACGGAGTGACCACGATGCCGTCGGCCAGTCCATGCGCGCGTCCGCGGTTGTAGCTGAGGATGGCGTGGGAGATGGCCGGCGTGGGCGTGTATTCGCCGCCCTTGGACAGCATGGTCTCCACGCCGTTCGCGGCGAGCACTTCGAGCGCGCTTTCCAGCGCGGGCTGCGACAGTGCATGCGTATCGATGCCGATGAACAGCGGGCCGTCGATGCCCTTCTCCGCGCGGTACTCGCAAATCGCCTGGGTGATCGCCAACACATGCCATTCGTTGAAGCTGCGCTCGAACGAGCTGCCGCGATGACCGGAGGTGCCGAACGCCACGCGCTGACTGGGCGTGCCCACGTCGGGACGCAAATCGGCATAGGCATCGCGCAGACGGCCCACGTCGACCAGCTGGGATTCCGGTACCAACTGACCCGCCAGCGGACTGAGGCGGCTCATCGGCGCACCTCGCCACCCATGAACACTGCAAGCGGGTGCAAACGGTTAGGCGTGGTCATGCGAGGGCACATCCTGCTTCGACGAAAAGAAGCATTGACCCTCGCCACGGCGCTGCGTGTCAATAGTAAAAGCCCGGCACGGTGCGCCGTGGATGTGCATAACGGGTGAAACGGCCAGCCACCGTTCAGCGCAGCTGGCTGTCCTTGCTGCCGCGGCGGTTGTAGCCGCTGAAAGCAGCCTCTTCCTGATCGTGCGCTTCCTGGCACTTCACGCACAGCCGGACGCCCGGCACGGCGTTGCGCCGCGCTTCGGGAATCGGCGCCTCGCATTCCTCGCAATGGGTGAGACTCGGACCTTTATGCATGCGGCTGCGCGCACGCTTCACCGCGTCGTCCACGGTCGCGTCGATCTGGTCCTGTACGGCGCCGTCGCCGGCCCAACCTGTTGCCATGGCCCTAGCCCTCTCACTGCCGCCCGCGCTGCCTCGGGCGAGGTATCAGGGCTAAATATAGGGCTGTCAACGCGTTTTTCCAGTCCGGCGCGGGTTCCCGCTCAGAAACGCTTGCGCAGGAAGTAGCGCGCACTGCCCACCGGATGGTCCGGAATCTCGCCGAACACGCTATAGCCGAGCTTTTCGTAGAAACCGCGCGCCTGGAACGCGAACGTGTCCAGCCACGCTCCGACGCAACCGCGCTCGCATGCGATGGCTTCCGCGCGCTGCATCAATGCGGTGCCCACGTCCTGGCCGCGCAGCGATTCGGGCACGGCGAGCAGGTCGATGTGCAACCAGTCGAGCGCGGTCTCGCCCCACAGGCCGCCGATGGTGTGGCCATCCGCATCGCGCAGAGCGATCACCAGCGGCTTGATCTCGATCGTCGCCACCTGGCTGAGGTTGTACGCCCGCAACGGCGCGGCAATGGCTTCGCGGTCGGCGGCGACGGGCGCCTCGATGGCATGCAGTTCATAGGCCATCAGCGCACACCTTCCTTGGCGGCCGATGCCTGCGGCGCAGCGTTCGAGGACTGGCTGATTTCGGCCACCTCGGCAGCGCCATCGAAGCCGCCGCCCAACGCTTCGATCAGGCGAATGGAAATATCGGCCTGCTGGCTTTCCAGCAAGGCCAGGCGCTGTTGCGCCGTGAGCAGCTGCTGGCGACTGGTGAGCGGCGTCAGCGGACCCTTGAGGCCGCCGCGATACGCCGTCATCGCATCGTCCCAACTCTTTTGCGCATCATCCACCGAGCGCTTCTCCAGCACGATCTGCTGGCGCACCGAGGTGAGCGCCGAGACCTGATCGGATACATCGTTCAAGGCACCGATCAGCAGCCCGTTGTAGCGCGCCACCATCGCGTCGTATTGCGCGTCCGCGCCGGCCAGATGGGCGCGGCGACGTCCACCGTCGAAAATCGGCAGGCTCAAGGCTGGGCCGAAGACATACTGGCGTGCAGGCAACTGCAGCACGCTCGTGCTGCCGCCCACAGCGATGAATCCGGCCATGGCGGTGAGACTCACGTTCGGCAGGAAGTCCTTCTTGGCGGCCTTGATCTCCAGACCCGCCGCTTCGATTTCCCAGCGCGCCGCGACCAGGTCGGCACGACGGCCGAGCAGATCCACCGGCAACTTCTCCGGCAACACGGCGGGGCCGCGATCCAGCAAATGCGGACGCTCGATGCTCAGGCCGCGATCGGGACCCTGCCCCAGCAACACCGACAAACTGCTGCGTGCCGCATCGATGGAGCGGTCGGCGGCCACCTTCTGTTGTTCGGCGCCGGCCACCTGCGAATCGGACAGGTGTTCCTGTTGCGGCGTACCAAGACCGCCCTTCACCAGCTTGCGCGTCACCTCGAGCGATCGGCTGGCGCGTTCGAATTCCGCATCGGCAACATCTTTCTCGGCGAACGCGTAACCGAGATGCACATAAGCACGCGCCACGTTCACCGACAGCTCGATGCGAGCCGCGTGCGCTTCGATCTCGGCAGCGCGACTGCGACCGAGCGCCGCTTCCCATGCCGCACGCTTGCCGCCCCACAAATCCAGATCCCAGGAGAAATCGGCGGTGAGCGATTTGCTCCATGCAAACGTGCCGATGGCGTATTCGGGATAGATCGGATTCTTCTTCGACAGATACGCGCCGGTGATGCCGGCATCGAAGTTCGACTGCGGCAGGCGCCCCGCATTGACGCTGTCCGCCACCGCCTGCGCCTGGCGCGCGCGTGCCTGCGCCTGATCGAGGCTGGGATTGTTCTTCAGCGCTTCTTCGATCAGCGCGCTCAGCTGCGGATCGCCGTAGCTCACCCACCAGTCCTGCGCCGGCCATGCGGTGGGACTGAGCTGCACATCGGCGAGGCTGCGCTCGGACTTCAGCTGGCCTGGATCGGTCATGCTGCCGGTGGTGTGCAGGCCGCGACTGGTGACGCAACCGGCGAGCACGAGGCTGAGGGCGATGGCGGCAGTGAGAGCAAAGGAACGCATGGCGGGATCATCCGGAAGTCAAACGCTGAGCTGCGCCGGTCACCGACACAGCGACGGTGCGACAGGGATCATGATCAGCGTACGGCAGTGCGCACCGTGCGCCGATTATATCGCCGCGCTGCAAGCACGCGCAGCGCCGAGCGCCATCGATAACCGCCGCACGAGGCCTACTTTTGTCCAATTGCCAGACCGATGGCACAGGCCGGACCGCTTGGCGCAGTCGCCGCGCACGCTTACGCTGCAGGTCTGCGCTCGTCGTCGATGAGCCCTTCCCCATGCACAGCCGGAGTCATTGCCCATGTCCAAAGTGTCCTCTGCCAGCATCGTTTCGACCGATGCCCACTACCTGCATCACATCGACACCGCGCACTTCAAGCTCGACACCGATGAACCGCTGAAGCTCGGCGGCAAGGGCGCCGCGCCGGCACCGTTCGATTACTACCTCGCTTCGCTCGCCGCTTGCACCGCGATCACCCTGCGCATGTATGCCGAGCGCAAAGGATGGGAGCTGGGCGAGTTTCGCGCCGAGCTGCAGTTGGATCGCGACGACGACGGCCGCCTGCACGTGATGCGCACGCTGCACGCCTCGGGGCCGCTGACCGACGAACAATGGAACCGGCTGCTGGAAATCGTGGCGAACACACCGGTGACCAAGGCGATGCGTGAAGGCGTGGAAATCACCAGCCGCCGCGGCACAGCGCCTGCCAGTAGCTGAAAAGGGGGGCCTTTCGCCGCGAGTTTTCGTGACCTGGATCGCAAGTATTTGCATCTTTTGGGGATGCGATACCCTTCACCAGAACGTCACCGGCTTTTATGCGAAAGTCCACGCCGGTGTAACAAGGTTGCGCCTGTTTCAGGGTGGGGAGTGGCGCAGACCCGCAGGTGGTTCGGGACAAATGCAATGGCCCGGAGAGGCGGCGGCAGGAATGCCAAGGCCCGACCTGATGACCCGAGCTGGATGACCGATCTGGATGATTTTGGGTGGCGGCGCACGACGAATGTCACGCCGGCCACATGACCTCCGTCCCACGTGAGCCGGAGGGAGTCACCGCAACCATGGGGAAGAACACAATGGGGGAAGCTTTCGCGCCGCGCGCCTGGGGCCGTCATGTGGCTGTGTGCATGGCATACGCTTTCAGCTACGCGCTGCTCCGCGACATCTCCGTTTCGCACTGGAATCTGCCGGCCGGCCTGCGCGTCGCCTGCCTGCTGCTGTTTCCCTATCGCTATTGGCCTGCACTGCTGATCGGCGAAATGATTCCGGTGGATTATCACGCCTGGCATTGCGTGGACGACTTCGGCTGGCGATGGTCGGTGCTGGCGGGCGTGCCGCCGATGCTGCCGTTGATGGGCGCGGTCGCCTGGGCGAAGCGACATGCACGGCTGCTGCTCGGTTCGCATCAGATCAACATGGGCATGCTGCTGGGCGTGATCCTGGCCGGCGGCGTGCTGACCGCCATCGGCGACGCCATCGTGCTGATGGCCGTGCAGGTGCCGCCGGGCGAAGCCTATCCGCCGATCGACACGCAGATCATCTTTGGCTATTTCCTCGGCAATTATCTCGGCGCGCTGGCCATTGCTCCCACCGTGATCGCCATCTACCTCTGGCAGATGCGCGCGCCGGCTGTACACCACGACATCCAGTTGTGGCGTAGCCGCCTGGTCAAGGACACGCTCATTGGCGTGCTGACGCCGCTACTCGTGCTGATGGGCCTGGTATTCAGCAGCCAGGGCGACAGCATGCAGGTGTTCCGGATCGCCATGTTCCTGCCGGTGGTGTGGCTCACCTCGCGGCACGGCTGGCAAGGCGCCGCGCTGGGCGGCACGCTGGCCAGCCTCGCGGTCACCATGACCTCGTCGATGGTGCGCGATCCGGGCGTGATCCAGGCGCAGGCGCTGATCGCCTTCGCCATCACCACGTTGCTCATGCTGGGCTCGCGCATCGCGCACCAGGTGCATACCGAATACGCCACGCACATGGATACCTTGCGCGGCTTCCAGCTCGCGCAACAAGGCCTCTATCTGGAAGAGCTGCGGCTGCGGCAGGCGGCCGATACGCTGGAAAACATCGGCGTCACCATCCGCGACAACCACAACCGCCTGCTCGATCGCCTTCGGCACGTGCTGCCCAGCAACGAAGAGCGCACCTACTCCAAGCAGGTCGCCCTCGCCCAGCATGAAATGCATCGCCTGGCCAATGCGCTCTATCCGCGCGGCTGGCGCGAGCGCGGCGTGCCGGCCACGTTGCGCGAAGGCCCGTTCGCACAGGCCATCCATCAGGCCGGCGCCGGCTACCAGTGCGAATTGTCCGGTCGCGGATTGAGCCAGCTCGCCCCCGACGTGCATATGGCGCTGTACCGCCTTGCCTGCGAGGTGCTGGTCTACGTGCTGTCGCGCGGACGCATGCAGGACATGCATCTGCAGCTGCGCGGCGGACACACGCGCGGACGGCGCTGGGTAGTGATGCGCCTGACCGGAAAGCGCGCCCTTGGCTATTCGACGGCGCCTGGCCCGGAGATGGACGAAGAACCCCGCAAGCAGGCAATGACCCTGCTGGGCGCCAGCGGCCTGGGGATTTCCTCGATTCGCGATCGCACGCACATCTATGGCGGCGACGTGCATCTGCGCGAGATGGGCGCAAGCGTCAGCGTGACCTTGCTGCTGCACGACTCGCTGCGCAGCAGTGCGATCCACCGGAGCGCTTCGCGGTAGAAGCGCTCCGGCAGAACGTTACCGCAGCATCACTGGTTGCGTGAGCTGCATTCGACCGGATCGGTGCACTTGCCCAGCGTGGTGAACGACTTCTGCGCTGCCGGTGCACTGGCCGCATTGATCGGATCACGCGAGCTGCATTCCACCGGATCGGTGCACTTGCCCGCCGCGGTAACGGCTTGCGGCGTCGCCGAGGCGGCGGTGCTGTTGAAACGCGAACTGCATTCAACCGGATCGGTACATTTGCCTGCCGCGGTAAGGGCTTGCGGTGCCGCCGAAGTACCGAAGCGCGAACTGCATTCGACCGGATCGGTGCAGTTGCCCGCCGCCACGTAGGTCCGGGTGGTGCCGTCCGACTGCGGTGCCACCAGCACCTTCACCGTGCTGTCCTGGTAGACGATGTCGCCCGCCGTATTGCCGGTGACCGCCAGCGGTTCGCTCGGCGTCGCCACCTGCGCGGCATCCGAACCCAATGGCAGGGTCAGGAAGGTACCGCCAGCCGTGGCGACCGCAGCACGCACCGTGCCGTTGAGATCGTTGATCTGCACATAACGCACGCCATCGCGCTGGAACAGATAGACGTGCCAGTGCGGGCTGGCGCTGACGTCGGTGGTGTTGGGCCACGATTGGCCCAGACCCGTCGACGGCAGACCCGTGGCCGCCATGGCGCCCATCGACGTCAACGACATCGCCAGCACGCCCAGCGACAGCCACGAACGAACCCCACGACTCGAAGCATGGTGCATATGTCTTCCCTCCATAGTTGATCCCCTATTCCAAGATGCCCGATGGCATCGATCAAGTCCGATCACCACTGGCGTGCGCCGAAGCGAACATCGTGCCAGCCGGACGACTCTGCCCTACTCGACGCGCACGCGGTAAGTGCCAGCAGCACGTCGCAAGCCACGTTTTTCCCGCGTCGGTAACGATTTGTTCATCGCTTTCACAAAGTCGTCACAAAAGCGCGCTAGCTTGCGATGCAAACCCTTTGCTCATCTGCCGACGACGGCGTCGACGGCGCTGCGAGTGCACGTGACCGCCGATTCCACTTCCGGGCTGGCGCAGTTGTTCGAAGAACAGCACGACACGCTCAATCGCTATTTCCTCAAGCGCACGGCACACCCGTGGGACGCGCAGGATCTGGTGCAGGAACTCTATCTGCGCCTGCTGCGCACGGATCGCTCCGGCACCGAATCGATCGAGAAGCCCGAGGCGTATCTGTTCACCGTCGCGGCGAACCTGGTGAAGGAGCATGCCGTGCGCAAGCAACGCAGTCCGCGCACCGGCGACGAAGTGAACGATGTGCTCGAGCGCTTGTTCACCCCCTGCGACGCCGCCGCCGATGTAGACCGCGATCTTCGTCGCCAGCGCCTGGCCACGGTGATTGCACGACTCACCCCCAAGTGCCGCGCCGCGCTGGTGCTGCATTACCGCGACGAACTGGGCTACCGCGACATTGGCGAGCGACTGAACATATCCACCCACATGGTAAAGAAATACCTCGTCAAGGCGCTGGCCGTCTGCCGCATTGGGATGGCGCGCTATGAGTGATTTCGCCCGCCACCGCGAAGCGGCCGAGCGTCAGCGCCGCGCCACCGAGGAAGCCGCCAGCTGGTATCTGGATCAGCAGGATGGCCTCGACGAGGTGCAGCAGGAACAGTTCATGGCGTGGCTGCGCGAATCGCCGCTGCACGTGAGCGAATACCTGGCCATGGCCCATCTGCATGGCGACCTAGGTGCAGCGAGCGCGCTCGATCCCTTGAACGAACAAGCCCTGTGCGAGCTGGCTGCCGACGATGCGTCGGTCGTTTCGCTGCCGGTGCCGCGCACGCCCGAAGCCGCACCGGCACGGCCGCGCCGCCTCGGATGGATGGCGCAGGCGGCAGCCTTCGTGTTGTTGCTGGGCGCGGGTGGCGCGGCCTGGCTGCGAGCGGCGCCGCAGGCATGGGAAAGCTATGCCGCCGGCAGCGACGCCGTGCGCAGCGCCACGCTGGCCGACGGCACCGAGCTGCAACTCGATCGCGACAGCGTGGTGGCCGTGAGCTTCAGCGCCACCGCGCGCCGCATCGACGTGCTGCGTGGCGGGGCACTGTTCGACGTGGCGCACGATCCTGCGCGTCCCTTGCGGGTCCGCCTGGGCGCCAACGACCTGCAGGACATCGGCACCGTGTTCGATGCCCACCGCTCCGACGACGGCGGCCGCGTCACCGTGGTCAGCGGCAAGGTGAAGGTGTGGCAGCGCGAAGACAAACCCTGGGCGCCCGAAGGGTTGGCCGAACAACGCTCGCCCTTGACCGAACTCGGCGCCGGCCAGGAAGCCACCATGCATATGGACGGCTCGCTCGACGTGGTCGATCACCATGCCGACCTTGCGCGCAGCACGCACTGGTTGCCGACGGACATCCATTTCGAGCGCGCCAGCGTCGCCGAGGTGGCGCGCCGCTTCAATGCGTACAACAGCCGGCCGCTGGTGATCGAAGACGCTCGCATCGGCGCCACGCTGATTTCCGGGCGATTCCACGCACGCGACATGGATTCGTTCGTGGCCTATCTGGTCACGTTGCCCGATGTGCAAGTGATCCGTGGCGTGGACGACGTGCGCGTGGTGCGTGCCGTCACCACGCTGCCGCACGCGCGGGCTGTAAGAAAAAATTCATGAAGAAAGCGGTACCCAATGCATCCGCTCGACACTCGTAGTGAGTCATGCCGCGGCAACCGATGAAACGCTTGCCGCCCCATGTCACTCCATCGAAGGTCAGACGACTCATGCGGAAACTGCTTGCTCTCCAGATCGCGCTGCTACTCGGCAGTACGCTTCCCGCTCACGCATTCGCGGCACCGGCCACCGCCACCACGCCCGCCATCGCTGCCATGCCGCTCAACCAGGCGCTGGACCAGTTCTCGCGCAGCACCGGCCTGCAGGTGGTCTACAGCCCCGAGCTTGCCGATCACCTGCGCAGCAGCGGCGCTGCCGCCGGCCTCGAGCCGAAGCAGCAGCTGACGCAACTGCTCAAGGGCACGGGACTGGGCTATCGCTTCGTCACGCCGAGCACGGTCACCATCGTGCGAGACCCCAACGAGGGAAAGGCCATAGCCGCGGACGCTGATGCGTCGCGCGGCCTGGCGCCGATCAACAGCAACGATGGCACGCGCGAGCTGGCGCCGATCAGCGTGCACGCCAACGCGGTGGATACGCTCGCGCCCAGCGCAGCGCCGTTGGATGCCACGCAGCCGACCTCGGTGATCGACGAGCGCTTCATCCGCGACGGCCTGCGCTTCAACGCCAACTTCGACGACATCATCAAGTACGCGCCCAGCGTGACCGTGACCTCGCCGGAAGGTCCGGGCCTGGGCAAGAACGAAGGCATCAGCATCCGCGGCTTCCAGGACGGCCAGTTCAACATCACCTTCGACGGCATCCCGTTCGGCGACGCCAGCGACCTGCACCACACCACCTCGGCCTACTTCAACAACCACGTGCTTGGCCAGGCGGAAATCGACCGCGGCCCGGGCGGCGGCTCGACCATCGGCAACGCCACCTTCGGCGGCACCGTGGGCCTGCGCTCGCGCGATCCGAGCGACGTGCCCGGCATCACGCCTTACCTCACCATCGGCAGCTGGAACACGCGCGCCGGCGGCGTGAGTGCGGACGAGCAGCTGGGTGAGCACACCAAGTTGTTCGCGGACGTGTCGAAGGAATCCAGCGATACGTATCTGAAGGGCACCGACGACAAGCGCGAGCACATCTTCGTCAAGACGATCACCGAACTCGGCGCCGATACGCTGCTGACCTTCGTGACCAGCTACAACCGCGAACACCAGAACACCGTGCAGGGCGCGACCAAGGACGAGATCGCCGAGTTCGGCTGGCGCTACGGCCTCACCAACGATCCCACGCTGCAGTCCTACCAGGGCTACAACAACGCGGCGTACTACTCCAGCTTCACCTATGTCGGCATCACCAGCCGCCTCGGCGACTGGGACGTGGACAACAAGGTCTACCTCAACACCTTCGACCACTGGGCGCGCAAGACCAGCGATGCCAGCGACAACGATCCGGCTGACAACGGCGTGACGTTCTACGACGCCAAGGGCAAGAAGTTGAACAAGGTGGCGGACGACGTGCCGGGCAAGCTGTCCGACTCGGGCTTCCACGCCTTCGGCGACGTGCTGCGCCTGGCGCGCGACCTCGGCCCCGGTTCATTGCAGACCGGCGTGTGGCTGGAACGCAGCCTGGACGCGCGCTACCAGTACCCGATCGACGAAACCACCGGCCAGCCCAGCGGCACCAAGTACGGCCCGCTCTACAACTACGTGCTGGACGACCGCACCGACACCGTGCAGCCCTACCTGCAGTACGACTGGAACATCACTGACCGCTTCACGCTGAGCCCCGGCGTGCGCTATTCGGAAGTGACGCGCCAGCTCGATGCGCCGCTCAACAAGGTCTCGCCGCCGGTGCCCTCGTACGCCGAGGCGACCTATCACTCCACCCTGCCTTCGCTGAGCGCGCACGAAAAGATCAGCGACGAGTGGAGCGCGTATGCACAAGTCGCCAAGGGTTTCCTCGCGCCACCGATCGACGTGATCGAAGTGAATGGCTCCAAGAGCCTGAAGCCGGAGCAGACCACCAACTATCAGCTCGGCACGGCGTTCGCCACGCGTGAATTCACCTTCGGCGCCGACGTCTACTACATCGACTTCTCCAACTATCTCGCCACCACCGAAGTGGCCACCGCCAACGGCAACGAGAGCACCTACATCAATGCCGGCGGCGCCATCTACAAGGGTGCGGAAGCGGAAGCCACCTACGCGCTCACGCAGACGCTGAGCCTGTACGGCAATGCCAGCTACAACAAGGCCAACTACAAGAACACCGACGTGCAGGTGGCCGCGACGCCGAAAGTCACCGCCGCGCTCGGCCTGCTCTACAGCAGCCCGCTGGGTTACTTCGGTTCGCTGATGGGCAAGTTCGCCGGCGAGCAGTACGGCCTGGACAACGTGACCGACGACAACGGCAACACGGTGTTCCAGAACGGCCAGCGCATCGGCGGTTACTTCACCACCGACGCCGCCTTCGGCTATCGCGCGGCATCCGGTCCGTGGGGCGCCAAGGGCTACTCGGTGAGCGTGGACGTCAACAACCTGTTCAACGTGCACAAGATCACCGCTTATGCGGGCACCCAGGCCGTCAGCGGTGCGCCGTTGTTCTTCGGCTTGCCGGGACGCGGTATCTTCCTCGACCTGTCGGTGAAGCTGTGAGGCGCGCGATGCACATGAAACACACGCTGCTGCGTGCGTGCCTGTTCGCTGCCACGCTGGCCGCGTGGCCGGTGCTGGCGCAGAGCGAGGAGGTAGCGGCGCGCGTGATCGTGCTCCGCCACGGCGTGCGCTCGCCCACCAGTTCGCCCGATGAACTCGCGCCCTACGCCAATCGTCCGTGGACCCACTGGCCCGTCGCGCCCGGCGTGCTCACCGAGCACGGCGCGCAGGGCATCACGGCGCTGGGCCAGCGCATCCAGCGCATGCTGGTGGCCGATGGTCTCGGGCACGGCCAGTGCGACGATCCCTGGCTGGTGATTGCCGACAGCACGCCGCGCAACCGCGCCAGTGGCGCCGCGTTGGTCAAGGGTCTGCAGCCCTCGTGCGAGGCGGGCTATGTAGCCTTGGAAGCGAAGCAGAACAACAACCTGTTTCACTTTGCCGACAAGTCCGACGCCAAGGACGAGGATGCAGCGGTCACGCCGCCGAATTGGCCGCCCTCCGCGCTGGCCGAGTTGCAGTCGTTGCTGTTGGGTTGCAGCGGCGATGCCTGCCTGCAGGACGCAAGCAAGCAAGGCCGCAAGCTGTTGCTCGATCCTGCGCACGACGATGACGCCGCGCACGCGAAAGCGCTCAAGAGCGCAGGCAGCCTCAGCGAGAACCTGATGCTGGAATACGCGCAGGCGTTTCCCCCGGCGCAGGTGGCCTGGGGCAAGGGCGATGCGGCCACCATCGGACGCATCATCACGCTGCACAACCTGCAGTTCGCACTGTCCAAGAAGAGCATGCCGGCTGGGGCCAAGGCGTCGTCCAACCTGGTCGCGCACATCATGGCCACGCTGCAGCAATCGGCGGGCGTCACGAGTGCGGTAGCCCCGCTGGCGACCGCGAAGACGCGTACCGTGCTGCTGGTGGGACACGACACCAACCTCGCCAACCTGGCCGGCGTGTTCGACCTCGACTGGCACGACGCACGCCAGCCCGACGACTACCCGCCCGGCGGCGCCCTGGTGTTCGACCTGCTCAAGCGCAAGGACGGCTACGCCGTGCGCGTATCCAGTTGGATGCCCACGCTGGCGGCGTTGCGCCAGGCTGATTTCAGCAAGGACGCCGCGCTGGTGCGTCATACCCTGCCGTTGGCGCCCTGCCACGGCCAGGACAGCTGCCCGCTCGCCACGGTCGCCAGCTGGCTGGATGGTCGACTGGACCGTGGATCGATCGACCCGGCCATCCCCGCGATGCCGCTCAACCGACCCTGAACGGAAGGCCGCCGCCGCGAGTCGGCGGCCTAAACCATCGCGCATCGACCCGCATCAGAGCGACGGTATGCGCGCCGCACCGGTCGCGCCCCGATCCGTCGAGGCAAGCATGAAAGTCGTGTCGATCGTGCTGTGGTGCGTGGTTGGACTGTGGATGGCACCTGCCCTGGCTCAACCCGTGCCAGGCAACATGAACGTCCAGTGGGACGCCGGTTCCACCGATTGCCAGGCCCATCCGCAGCGGCGGCTGCAGGTGCATCGATACAACCAAAGCACCTATATCCTGCGCGAAAGCCTTTGCCAGACCTACGAAGGCCCGTTCATCTACCTGCTGATCGGCTCGTCCCGCGCCCTGCTCATCGATACGGGCGACGTCGCGGACGCCACCCAGATGCCGCTGGCATCGACGGTGCTCGGATTGCTTCCGGTGGTGAACGGTCAACGGCTTCCGCTGCTTATTGTTCACACGCATGGACATCTCGATCACCGCTCCGGCGACACCCAGTTCGCCGCCGCGCCGAACGTCACCATCCTCGGCACCGACCTGGCGCACGTGATCGACGGCTTCGGTTTCCGCCAGTGGCCCGAGGACATCGCGCATATCGATCTGGGCGGCCGCACGGTCGACGTGATTCCGACGCCGGGCCATTACCCGTCGCACGTCTCCTTCTACGACGGCAACAGCGGTCTCGCCTTCACCGGCGATTTCTTCCTGCCCGGCCGCCTGATCATCGATGACACCGCCGCCGACCGTGCCAGCGCCGTGCGCATCAACGACTTCCTGCGCGACCGGCCGGTGACGTATGTACTGGGCGGACACATCGAGCTGAACAAACGCGGCCAGGTGGAGCCGCAGGGATCGAACTGGCATCCGGACGAAGCGCCGCTGCCGCTGGGCAAGGACGATCTGGCGCAACTGCCGCAGGTGCTGGCCGGCTTCAATGGTTTCTACAGCCAGTCCGGCCGCTTCGTCATGTACAGCCAGGCGCGCATGCTGCAGGTGATCAGCGCGGCGGGAATTCTTCTCTTAATCGTCATCGCGCTCTCCTTACGCTGGTGGTTCAAACGTCGGCGTCACGCCCACGCCGGCCACCCCTGAACATCCTTTCCCGGAGCGCATCATGCGTCCTTCGCTCCCCGCAACGATGCTGGAAATCCAGATCACCGCACCCGGCCCCGCGGATGTGCTGAAACCGCGCCATGTCGCGCTGCCCACGCCGAACGCCGGCGAGGTGCTGATTCATGTACGTGCGGCCGGCGTCAATCGCCCCGATGTGCTGCAGCGCGAAGGCCACTATCCGATTCCGCCCGGCGCCAATCCCACGCCCGGACTCGAAGTGGCCGGCACCGTGGCCGCCATCGGCGAGGGCGTCACTACGCACGCGGTGGGCGATGACGTTTGCGCGCTCACCAACGGCGGCGGTTACGCCCAGTACTGCGTGGTGCCCGAGGGACAGGTGTTGCAGATACCGCGCGGCGTATCGATGGCGCAGGCTGCCGCCATTCCGGAAACGTTCTTCACCGTGTGGGCCAATCTGTTTCTGATGGGACGTGCGCGCCGCGGCGAAGTGGCCTTGATTCACGGCGGTACCAGCGGCATCGGCACCACCGCGCTCATGCTGTGCCGCGAGTTGGGCGTGCGCGCCTTCGCCACGGCCGGCGGCACGGAAAAATGCGAGGCGATCCGCGAACTCGGCGCCGAGCCGATCAACTACCGGCAGGAATCGTTCGTGGAAGTGGTGCTGGCACGCACCGAAGGACGCGGCGCGGATGTGATCCTGGACATCATGGGCGCCGCCTATTTCGCCGACAACCTCGCCACGCTGGCACGCGACGGCCGCCTGCTGCTGATCGGTTTTCTTGGCGGCGCCGTGGCCGAGCGCGTGAACCTGCAAACCATCATGGCCAAGCGCGCCACCGTCACCGGCTCGGCCATGCGGCCGCGCTCCACGCAAGAAAAGGCGGCCATTGCCGCCTCGTTGAGGGAACACGTGTGGCCGGTGCTGGCGCAAGGCCGCTGCCTGCCGATGATCCACGCCACCTACCCGCTTGCTCGCGCCGCGGACGCCCACCGCGAAATGGAGAGCAGCCAGCACATCGGCAAGATCGTGCTGGAGGTGTAGCGCCTAGTAGGCTGCCACGGCCTCGTGCGCCGACGGTAGCGGCGTATGGCCGTGCGCGGTTTCCAGCCAGTCGTCCATCTGGCGACGGGCTTCGCGGATCTGCAGTTCGCCCGTCGGATGCCGACGCAACTGCGCGCGCAGCAGCTCGATCTCCTGCTGGAGCAACGCGTTCTGCTCGATCAGTTCGTCGCAGGCGCGGGATAGCAGGTCGTTGTCGCGATCCCATTCCATAAAGGCACCGCCATATCCCGATGGGAAGTCAACGTTGCCTCCGACGCCGTTAACGCGTCGTGACACTTTGGATAAGACTTTTGCGCCCTCTTGACGGGCCTCGGGCGTACCCTCGCGGCATGGCCATTTCTCGCGCCCAACTCGAGCAGATGCTCGACGCACTGGACGAATCGGTGCCTCGCCTGGTGCGTAACAAATCTGTTCCAGGCGAGTTCTGGAGCAGTTTCATGAGCATGGCCCAGGCCATCCAGGACCGCACCCCACCCGACCAGCGCAGCTGGGTCTGCGACTGCCTGGATGCCATCCAGGTCAAACATCACCTGGTGCCGCCGGCCGACCAGATCTGATCCGACAGGCGTCGTCGTGTCCTCCCACTCGTCATCCCGGCGCAGGCCGGGATCCAGTAGCGGTGCGAACGGTTTCTGCGCAGAAACCCAATGGCGGTTTACGCGACAACCGAACGTTGCCGCCACTGGATCCCGGCCTGCGCCGGGATGACGAGCCATTCAATTGCAGATCAGCACCGGCGTATTGCAGCACCCCATCACCTTGTGCGGCACGCTACCCAGCAGCACACGCTCCAGTCCTTCGGATCCCCGCGCTCGCATGACGATCAGATCGCAATGGTGTTTCGCCGAAGCGCCCACGATCGCCGCATAGGGCCGCAGGTCGAACACGTATTCCGTTTCGCAGGGCACGTTCACTGCGTTGGCGCGTTTGACCACCTCATCGAGATAGGCCTGCGCAGTCGCCTTGGCGACCTCGCTGTGGCAGGCGCTGTGCTGCAGCAGCTCCGACATGAAAGACACCGTGGACAGCGGCGGCATCACATGCACGGCAAACACTTTTGCTTCCAGCTTGGCCGCCAGCGCAATGCCGACCTCCACCGCCTTCAGCGCACGCTCGGAACCGTCCACCGGCAGAAGAATGTTCTTGAACATCGCCTGGCCTCCTTTGGATTCCTGCCACCAGTCTAGTCCTGTGGCGTGCCGGTGGCGTGCAGGAAAACCGGGGCGCAGGCATCCACCGTGCGGCGGATTGACGCCAGCCTGCTGCGCCCCCCGGCATCGGCCTATGCTTGGCTTGCCCATCTCTCTTCCGCCGCCTGCGCGGCTACTGCGAGGAAGCCATGTTCAAACACATCCTCATCCCCGTCGACGGATCCGAACTGTCGCTGCGCGCCGCCCAGGTGGGCATCGAACAGGCCAGGCTGACCCAGGGCACCGTCACCGCCCTGCACGTGATTTCACCGTTCCAGACCATCTCGTACATGGGCGCCATCCTGGCCGCCACCGAGTTCGCCTATAACGAGGAAGCCAAGAACAACGCCCAGCGCTATCTCGACCAGGTCAAGGCACTGGCCGACGCCGCAGGCATACCGTTCGAAGGCGTGGCCGAATTCGGCGACGAGCCCTACGACACCATCGTGCGCACCTGCAAGGACAAGCACGCCGATCTCATCGTGATGGGCTCCAACGGATGGCGCGGCATGACCCGCCTGCTGCTCGGCAGCGAAACCCACAAAGTCCTGCTCCGCGCCGACGTCCCCGTCCTGGTCTGCCACTAAAACGGACGCGCTCCCACATTCAAAGACACCTGTGGGAGCGCACCCTGTGCGCGACAAACGCCTCAACACCCCTCAAAGCCTCAACTTCACATCCCCCACAAACACCCGCTGCGGAAGGGCCTTGCTACACGCCTACGTACCGGTGCTTGTCTGTCACCAGAAACCCGTGCGCCCCTCCTGTGGGAGCGCACTTGTGCGCGACAAACCTCTCAAGCCCCCTCAGGACATCACACCCGCCACCCCTCAAAGACTCAACTTCACATCCGCCACAAACGTCCGCTGCGGAAACGGGTGATACAGGTAGTACTTCTCGTTGGTGAAGTTGTCGATACCAAACGACGCCGCCAGATGCTGGTTGATCTGATAGTGCGCCCGCACATCGAACACCGTGAACTTGTCGAACGCACCGAACACATTCGGCGTGTTGTCCGAGTTGTCGAGCGTGGAGTATTGCCGCCCGCTGTAGCGCCCGGCCAGCGTGAACGCCCACTGCGCATCGGGCCGATACGTCGCCACCACCGTGGCACGCCAACGCGGCACATACGGCGCATGCTTGCCTTGCGACGTCGTGCCCGTGGTACTGACGAAGCTGTCGTTCGACAGGATGGTGGAATCGACGAACGTCACGCTCCCCGATAGCTCCAATCCCTTCACCAGCACGTTGTCCTTCTGCGCCACCAGCTCGATGCCGCGATTGCGCAACTCACCCACGTTCATCACGTAAGCCACCGGCACGGCCACGTTGGGCAACGTCGACGTTTGCGAAATCAGCGCATCCTTGGTGTTCTCCTGGAACAGCGACACGCGCAGCATGCCCTGGTCGATGGCGTGCTCCACGGCCAGCTCGCCGCTGCGCGCGGTTTCCGGTTTCAGATCGGGATTGGGCACGCTATAGGTAGAGCCGGTGGAAACCAGTTGGTAAAGCTCGCCCACCGTCGGGAAGCGAATCGCCTTGGCCAGCGACCCGGTGATGCGCCAGTTGGCCGCCACGTTCCACTGCAATGTGGCCTTGGGCGAGAAGCCATCGGCTTTCTCCTGCGGCTGCTGCACGGCCGTCTTGCCGCTGAAGTTGTAGCCGTCACTGGCTTTCCACCATTCGTAGCGACCGCCCAGCGTGAGCATCCAATCGGGCGCGAAGCACCATTGATCCTGCAGCCACAGCGCCTGCGTCTGCGTCTTGCCGCGGCCGCTGGAGAACAGCGTGGTGACGCTGGACGGATCCTGCCAGTCGACGAGATTGGTGGTGGGATTCGCCAGCTCATACTGGTCGGCATGCGCACCGATGGACACCTCCTGGCCGCCGTCATAGCCAAGCGGACGCCAGATGCCGGTGACATCGGCCGTCGACCACTGCGTGCCACCGTAGCTCGCCAGTCGGCCGTTGGTGGTCACGCCGGTGCCGCTGGTGACGCCGGCCGGCTGCCACTGGTTGTCCTTGAGAAAGGCGTAGTGCGTGACCACGAACGACGCGTCGTAGTTGCCCTGCGTATCCGACTTCACCGACAAGCCCTGCATCAGGTGATGCGCGCTCAGCTGATAGGTATTGCTGGCGAAGCCGGCGACCTTGCCGTAGGTCGGATCGCCACTCGCATCGGTGAGATACGAATCGGTGCGCGACTGGCCGTGATTGCTCCAGTAACCCACCAGATAGCTCGCCTTCCACTGCGGCGCGATGTCGTACGTCAGCTCGCCATTGAGATCGAGCATGCGCGTATGCAGCAACCCGCCCGCGCCGTACACATTGGCCACCTGACCCATCTTGTTCAACGCGGGAACGGTGCCACTGGTACCGGCAGGCATGGTGGTGCCGGTGATCATCGACAGCGGCTGGCTGAAGCTGTTCATCGCACTGGCGCCGAAGAACCAGCCCAGCTTGCCGCTGCGTCCGCCTGCGGTGAGGCTGGTCTGGCTGGTGCTGAAATTGTCGTGCGTGCCGTACAGGTCGAACGACTGCACCGCCTCGGTCTGCTTGATCGTCACCTCGGTCTTGTCGGGCATGCGCGTGACGATGTGCATCACGCCGCCCATCGAGTTGCCCGCATACGCCGCCGAGAACGGCCCGTACATCATGTCGATATGGTCGATCGCTTCCGGCGAGGTGATGCCCCAGCGCGGCGCGCCGATGGTGTTGTTGTTCGCGATCAGTGCGGAGATCGGAATATCGTCGACATACACCAGCGTGCGCGCACTGGAATTCAAACCCCAGGTGCGCGTGGCCAGCACCGGCTGGGTGTCGCCGTAATTGCGCTTGCGGATGAACACGCTCGGCAGGTATTTCGCCGCGTCTTCCACATCCACCGCATTGATGGTGGCCTCCACCCGCTCGGACGGCACCGACGCCAGCGTGGCGGGAAAACCCGGCGCCGCCAGTTTCTGCGCAGCCGCGGTGACCTTCACCGCGCCGAGGCTGGTGACATCGCTTTCCGGAATGGGCGCGTCCGGCTGGACGCTGGAGCCGTCGTTCGCCCAGGCGATGGACGAAGCAAGCAACGTGAGCGGCAATCCAAGTGCCGCCCCGCGCAGGAGAGAAAAGCGCATGACATGAATCCGTTTTGCTCAGCGCCGCCAGGCGGCGCATGACTGGGGAACGGGCAGCACAGGAACGTAGACACCGTCGCGCGTTCCCGCACGACGCGTGTCGTCCCCTGTGGTTGCCGTCGATGTGGGCGGGCGCGCGATGCAGGCGCCCACCATCAAGCCGTCATCCCAAAACGATGGACGGCGGTCCCCGCGGATCGGCGCTGAGCAAAGGCTGCGCGTGCCAAGCCACGCTCGTGCGCGCCATCGGCGCCACGGCCGGCAAAGGTGCTGCCAGAAGAAGTGCAACCACCGCGCCGGACAGCAGCGGCGTATGGGCCAGCATCACGCAGTAGCCGCACTGGTCCATGTGCTGGGCCGGGTCGCCCGGCGTATCCGGCATCCCGGGCATTCCCGCCATGTGGACCATGCCGGCCATGTCTGCCATACCGTCCATGCCAGGCATGGCGGCATGGTCCATGCCGGCGCTGTGCCCCGCATGGACACCCCTGTCCATCGACGCCAGCGCGGGAAGCACGCGGGACACCGTGGGCGCGGCCACCAGCAGCCACATGGCGGCGACTGCCAACCATGCCACTACACGCCGTGATGTCCTGCGCCGAATCAAACTGCTTCCCAACCCTTGAGTAGGCTCCAGAGATGATCGCATGGAGCGCCGTCGATGGCACGCCAAAAAGGCTGCGGCGTGGCGTCACGTGGTGCTGCGCTGTCGATCCATACCGGTGCCCGGCTGCCTTTATTCCCTGCGATGCCGCCGCGAAGCGAGCGGGCACCCACAGGGCCTACACGCCGACAGACTGAGCCGACCTCGCCCACTGCCGTCGCAAGCCTTCGCGATGTCGTTTCCCCCAGCAGGCACCCGGGCAGCGAACTGCGCCACGCCTCACGAATATCAAGCCGACGTGCACGGTGAAGCCCTACAGCCCGCCGTAACCTGCTTTGTTACGTTTCGACACGCCGTTCGCGTGATGCCTGTCGGGGAGCCGCGAACGGTCATGGCATAGCGCCGTGATAGCGCGGGCCGCGTGGGCTGGCACCCACTGCGACCCGCTCACCATCAACAACTAACCAAGGAAGTTGATCATGGCTGCGCCCGATCATACGGCACGCATTCGTCCTTCTTTTCCCATGGATGGCGCCCTCGCCGCCCCTCTCGACCGCTTGCGTGTCGCAGACGGGGCGCAGTTCACCTTGCATCCACTCGCTCCGCGAGAAGGCATCGCGCAGGTGGCCGATACCCTCGCCAGGCTGCTTGCCGATAGCGAATCCTGCCTGCGCGCGCAGCACCTGGGATGGCCCACGGAGCCCGCCCGATGGCCGTTTGGCGCGATCTACGCCGAGAGCATCGGAGCGGCGGTCCACTACCTGCGCCAGTACGCGGGAATGCTCGGCCGCGAGCTGGAGTGAACGCTTCGGCGGCGGCCCGCCAGGCCGCCACCGGAAGATCACCGACAAAACCAATGGATATTCACCGACACGGAGGGCTGTAGTCGCCTAGGCCGCTCTGCCACCGTGTCCGACAGGAAAAGCATCCCATGTGCCTCACCGAACTGGACCCACGTCTGGACGTCGATCCCGACACGCCACTACGCCGCCCCGGCGATGTGCTGCTGCAGGACTACATGCTGCCGCGCGGCCTCAGCGCCGCCCAACTCGGCCGCCGCACCGGGGTGCGGGCCAGCCATCTCAAGGGCATCACCCTGGGCACCCGGCGCATCACGCCGGAGATCGCCCTGCGACTGGCCTGCGCGCTCGAACCCACCGCGTTCTACTGGATGGCCTTGCAGCTGCGATTTGACCTCGAACGAACCCACCGGCTGCTGACTACGCGACGCGCCGGCCCACCGCCGGGCAGTGAATAACCGTCACGCCTTGCGCTTGGCGGCTTTCTTCACCGCCTTCTTCGTCGCTGTCTTGGTAGCCGTCTTGCGCGGGCTCTTGCTGGCCGTTTTCGCGGCCGTCTTGCGCGATGCCGGCGCAGGCTTCTTCCCCTTGGCCTGGTTGTAGGCAATGGCCGCCTTCACCAGCTTCTTCAGCGCGGTCTTGTTGACCTTGTCGCCTTCGAGCAGATCGATCGCGCGCCACGTGCTGCCGCCCAGGCCGTTGTTGAACAGCTTGTCCGGATCATCCAGTTTCGCGCCGTGAGAGAAGGTCACCTTCACCTTCTCCTTGTGCGCATTGGCCACCGCGATGATGCCGTCGCGATACCAGGTGGGGCTGCCCATCCACTTCCATTCCTCGACCATTTCCTTGTCGGCATCGAGGAAGGCCTTGCGCACATCGGCCAGCGTCTTGCCGCGCCAGTCGTCGATGCCGGCGATCAGATCGTCGATGCGTTCGGATGGATTCATGGTTGCCTCCCGGTCGTGGTGTTTGATCGAGTGTCAGGCCAGTGCGTGTGTCGCGATGTGAAGCCCGGTCGCATCGCTTCCGGGCTTCACGGCATTCAGCGCAGCTGCTGGATACGGATCATGTTGCCGGCAGGATCGCGCACCGCGCAATCGCGAACGCCGTACGGCTGGTCCGTCGGCTCCTGCACGATGTCCGCATCGCTCGCCTGCAGCTTCTCGAAGGTGCCGGCCAGATCGTGCGTCGCCAGCAGGATGATGCCGAACGTGCCCTTGGCCATCATCTCGGCAATGGTACGGCGCTCGTCATCGGTAATGCCCGGGCTCGCCTCCGGCGGATACAGCACGACATTGATGCCCGGCTGCCCCGCGGGCCCCACCGTGATCCAGCGCTTGCCGCCGTAACCCACGTCGTTGCGCACCTCGAAGCCCAGCGTGTCGCGATAGAAGGCCAGCGCCGCGTCCGGGTCGTTCTGCGGCAGAAAGCTCGAGTGAATCGTGATGTCCATGGCGTTCCTTTCTGTGGTGGTGAAATCCATGAACTCAGTCTAGATCGCCCTCACCCACCGATACTTCTCGATTCCTGATCGGTCGCGTCACCTGCTTGGCCACGCACGAAGGAATACCTGCCGTGGCCTGTGCTTCCTTCCGCTTATAGACACCCGGCGACATTCCCACCAATTCCGTGAACCGCGTGGTGAACGTCCCCAACGATGCGCACCCCACGGTGAAGCAAACGTCGGTCACGCTGAGATCGCCCCGACGCAGCAACGCCATCGCCCGCTCGATGCGGCGCGTCATCAGATAGGAATACGGGGACTCCCCATAGGCCGCCCGAAACTGGCGGCTCAGATGACCGGCGGACATGTGCACGCCCCGCGCCAACGCCTCCACATCCAGCGGCTGCGCATATTCGCGATCGATGCGATCGCGCACGCGTCGGAGGCGGGTCAGGTCGCGGAGGGTTGGGGATGGGTTGGTCACAGTCACTTCCAGATCGTGGCACGCGTGGCGCAAGCGCTCAAGACCGGTTTCGGAACAGCGACGATAGCTAATGGTATGCGCGTGCCTCTACCCAAAAGGTGCCTGGCACCGTCCTTGGCGGGGACAAAAAGCAAGGCGCGGGGCGATCAACAATCGGCCCCGCGCCTGTATGACCTGCTGCGATTCGAGACGCGTTACGGCAGCGTCAAGTGAATCGGATTCGCCTTCATCGACGAAGACAGCGACGGGAACGGATCGACGCCCGACATCGTCTTCACGTCATTCAACGAAACCACCGCGCACGTGTAGTTGGTGACATTGGTGCACAGGAACGCCGCCGCACCCACGCCCGGCTCGTACACCGCCTTCCAGGTATAAGCCGGCACGGCCACTTCATCCTTGCCGATGGTCGGCACCGAGTCCGTGGCGAACGCGGGACCGGTCACCACATACACCTCGCCGAGCTGCGTGGCGAGATTGCGCACGGAGTCTTCGATCTTCTCCCACTCGCCCGCATTCAACACATGCAGCTGCGGCACGACATTGGCCATCGAGAACGTCTCGTCCTCAGCCGCAATCGTCGACGGATCGCCCGCCGGGCTCATATGGCCACGGTCGTAACCGCTGTTCGTATAGTCCGATGACTGCGACCGATCCGCCGACGGAATACCGGTTTCCTGATGCCAGGACCCATCACGGCTGATCGAATCGGCACCGGCAATCTGCGCCGCCGTCAAATGCTCAGCCGAATACAACGGCCCCTTGGTCACACCCGACGCAAACAACACGTACTCGGTATGACAGACCTCCGTAGTACGGCTCAACAGCGAGGCATCCAACGCCGGCGCCGTACCCGAAACAAAGAAGTTCGGGCAAGCCGTACCTGCATACGACGCACCGGAAACAAAGAAACAGACCGCAAGCAGCCAAGAGCCGAAACGTGCCATGGGGTTCCCCAGATAAGTGGTGCGGGGAACCTAGTTATTGCGCATGTCAGCGCGGTGACGTGGAGGTGAGTGCAAGTAGTTGCGACGGGTCTTGTGATATCGGTCACTTCAAGCCGGAGATCGCTTCACGATCCGATACGCTCAGCACGGTGTGCCAAGCACCAGATTCACTTCACCTGACGCACATCAATCCGTTCGAAAAATCGATAATCAGATCGTGTTGATGCACATAGCTTCCCCCGATGTCGTACCGGAATGGCTTGTGCTGGCTGCTATAAACGATGCGATACGCCTGAAGCTGGGCAGGCACGCTTCCAATCTGCATCGAGTCCGTCGCTTCCGACATCTTGACTGCGTGGATGACGCCACCCACCGTTAACGTAATGGATTTTGCATTGTCTGCGCCGGTCGGCTCGCCATAGGTATGGCGGACGATACCCCATGCATTACCCGTATCCAGGAAGAAGTGGAAGTCTTTGCCGCCCACCACGCCCGATACAAGCAACAGGCTGTTGCTCCCCTCCACCCATGAGGTCATGTCGAGAGGCGTCTGGCATAGATTGCCAAAGCCTGTGGCATGACTGACCAAGGTATCGCCGTGCAAACGCACGGCACGCAAGAACTGCAGCCCGCGAATACCAAGCACAGACACCGGCGTGTCGGTGATCGTTGCGGGCATGTTCGATACGGTCACCTTGCCTACCGACAAGCTCTTTATCACGCCCAGGTCGGTAGGCACCCCCTCGCTGGTGGTCATCCATCCGTGGTGGATATCCGAGATGTTGAGAGCAGCGGCGTCGGAACGCTTGATGATGACGCCACTGGTTCCCGTGTCCAGGGCCATCTGAAGCGGATGACCGTTGATCGTTGCCTTGATGAACGGCTGAACGTCCGTGCTTACGTCTGAACTTACCCTCCATTCGATCGGGATCGAGAACTCAACTGCGTCCCGCTTTACGGCAACCGGAGGGACATCGAAATACTGCGAGAAATCCGCCACTGTCTCGAACTCACCGACGCGCAGGCTCTCTGGCGCAGCATTCATTTGTTTGGCCAGGAGCGGAACAGCGGCCTTCTTGGTGGCGTCCATCAACCTGGCCCACCCGGCGGTGTCGCCAGCCAGCAGCTTGTTACCGGCCAAGATCATTGCGCATGACCAATTGGCCGTAGAGCGGGATATCTGAGATAGGGCGCCACACTCGGAGACCGTCCTGGAAGACTCGTCCAACCGATAAAGCGAGCGCAGATAAAGCGCTTTGGCGATGACCTCCAAACCGCCTGCGGAGGTTTGGGATATCTCCAGAAGTTTTTCCTGATCCCCTCTCAAGGACGCTTCATAAGCACCCGAGTTATCCGATAGACGCACGGCATACGTCGTGCCCTGCGCTTGCGCACCGAATGCCAGGACGATTGCCATCCATCCCACTGAAAGGCTGCAACTAACCTTTGACATGTAGCGCTCCGTCAACAACGGCGATTCGATAAGGTGACCTGCGCATGTAACGGGTGGCAACGTTACGTGCGATGCATGTCAATAGGCAGTGAATCGAATTGTGTTTGCATTCCGCGTGTTTTTACGAACCATGAGAAGTTGCGTCGAGTCGGAACGCAGGAAGTTAGTTCGGTCTAACTGCTCCCGTTCATGACTTCATCTTCCAGGCCTTCAACCTGGGAACTGAACCCGCCACCTTTTTCGACCCCGTTTCCTTTCGCTTCCAATATCCAGCCACCAATGCCGGTATCCTGCGGCTTTTCGCAGAACGGAGCGCATATGTTTTCAGTCAAGCAATGGATGATGGCGGTGACGGCCGGGGTCGCTTTTACCAGCGCCGCCATGGCGGGCAACGCCCCCACTGCCAGCACCGATCTGTTTGACCGCGCGGCGGACATGGTCAAAGGTCGCCAGGCGATGTCCGCGGTAGACATCGCCTCCAGCCTGGGGAGCGGATCACAGGGCTCCTCACACGGCACTCAGACCACCTTCCCCGCCGGTACTTATATGGGTGTCAGCGTGAGTCAGATTCGCGTTGCGACGACCCAGGCCGGTGTCCCCCAGTTTGTGGAGGTCGTTACCGACCCATCGGGCTGCATTGATGCCACGCCGCTTCAGACCCGCTACACCGCAGACGGCCTGTATGACGTTCCCCTTGCACCCGCGGACCAAGTGCACCGATACCTGACGCATGAAGCTGATGGCGTCCGGATCGCGATCGGGATCTCGATGGATCCCGCGTTTTGCGCGAAGAGCTTCATCGCGGAGATCGTAACCAAGTCGCCGAAGAGCTAGAGCATGAAAAACGTGTCAGGGATAATTCTGGCTGGGCCGATCTTGCGGCCAGGGCTTTCCAATAATTGTCCCTGACACCATTTCGTTATCGCCATAGCGCCATTGCCACCACCGAACCCGCATTAACCATGTTATGCACTATCAACGATGGCCAAACGCTCCGAGTCGATAAGCGAATACACATCAAAATGCATCCCCCAAAACCGGCCAGAGCGAGCGCCTGCCAGCTGAAAGCAAAGTGCTGATCCACGAACCGTAAGCCGTGCATCAGCATGAAGGCGATCGTAGGAATGGTAAACACCAAACCGGTGTTGACTGCCCTTTGCCATCTTTCCGTCTCGTCGGCCCGGCGCAGCAGCGCAGGCATGGCTCCGCGAAAAAGGAGCTCTTCATCGGTGCCGGACAGAAGCAACATGAACGCAAAAGCGCCTGCAGAGAAGGCTTGCCTCGGCGCGTAACAATGCGCCAGGAACCAAGTGACACCCGCCATCACGAAAAAGAGGCCTGCCGTCAGGCCGATCGTTTTCGGCTGCGAAGACCTGAGGCCTATGTCACGCCATGACGCTTGGCTCTTGCACAGCCAAATGAACAATAAAGTTCCACCCACGGATGCCAGCTTCCCAACCCACAGACCTATCGGGCTTTGGAAATGTCCTCCGATAAACATTCCAAGGAACAGACTTCCAGTTTGCGCAACGATGCCTAGAAAGACGAGCGCGAGCGAGCCGTAGCTCGGCAGCACACCTTTAACTAGGCGCCGCAGCGCGGCGAGAATCAGAAAACCGGGAGTAGCGACAACTAACGAGGGGAGAATAAACGGCGGCACTGAGTCGTCCTGGAGAAGGTACCGGGCAAATGAGTTGGGGCGTCCCCGATAGAAAACGAAAAGCTGCCAGGGACAATTTCATGAATCAGTGTGCACGTTTTTGAGAGCGCGCACTGCCTTCAGGCCTAAGGGCTGGCACCGACATTAAATCGCCCTCGCGCCGTCGCGCACCGCCTCCACCAAGCGGACACCCATCTCACTGATCCCCGACAGACGATGCCAACCCTGCTTGTTACGGTCAGCCAATCATTCGCGCTGTCGTGTTGCACGGCCTCGTGAATGACCATGACCACCAGGTCATGAGGCGCGGGCCGTGAGTGCTTCAACACCCACGACCCGCTAACCATCAACAACTTTCTGAGAGTTGATCATGGCTATCTGCGATCATACGGTACGCATTCGCTCGTCCGTTCCCCCTGACGACACCCTCACTCCTCCGCCTGACGACCCGTCATCCACGGCGGCGGCATGGCCCGAAACCCTGCGTCACGGCACGCGCGGTGACGTCGCCCTGGCAGTGCTCACCCTCACGCGCTTGCGTGTCGATAGCGAGCAGTGCCGTCACGCGCAGGCGCGAGGATTCCCCGGCAGACCGCTGCTATGGCCGCTTCCCGTGGCCGTCACCGCCAGCTTGGGCACCGCCATCCACTGCCTCCAGCAGTACGCCCGCCTGCTCGGTGACGAGCCTCGAGTGAACACCACACGCCTCCGATGATCGCCGTTGCGGCGCATCGGCCGACAGGGCGATGCGCCGCACTCGGGCGATCACCGACGAAGCTGCCAAGCATTCACTGACACGGAGCGCTGTAAGCGCTTATCCGCTACGCGGTTGTGTCCGACAGGGAGGAAACCCATGGAACTGATCCAGCTCACCCCGCATTCGGAAGTAGACCCCTCGCAACCCCTGCGAGCCCCCGGCGACATCCTGCTGCACGCCTACCTGATCCCGAACGCACTCAACCCCGCGCAACTCGCTCGTCGCACCGGCATACCCGCCCACCACATCAAAGCCTTCCTCGCTGACACCCACCCCATCACCCCCAAGATCGCCCTCCGCCTTTCCCTCGCCTTCGACACCACCGCCTTCTACTGGCTTGCACTTCAGGCGCGGTACGATCTGGAAAGGACGAAGCCTGTGATCCGCGCCTATCGTCCGCTCGTTGATTGAGCGAGTTAGGGCGACACAAATCCGCGCTGGTACGAAAGCATGGGCGCCGGGAGCGCTAGTGATCGATCGAAGAAGCTGCCAGGAGCAATTTCCGGAGGCGCTTGCCGCTTTCAAATTCTCAAAAAAGTGCCAGGAACAATTTGGGCTCCCGAAGATTATCCCTGAAAACTCTTGTCTCCGCCTCCTGCGCCTGGCGGTATGTTGGACGGTTTCAACATCGCCTAGCGACAGGAGGCACCATTCTTCGAGGATGGGTGAAGTACGATTCGGGAGAGAAGATATCAGGAATGATTTAGGCAGCGTCGACCGTACGACTAGAGCCCCTTCAAATGGCCCCTGACACAATTCTCTTACGGCCAGTCGATTGACTGCCAGTTGAGTGCTCGTTCAAGCCGGCCTCATCGCTGCGGTGCCGAACCATCCATTGATCTATCCGCGCCAACAACATTCTGAGGGGCCCAAAATGTCGACCGTTTGCAAGAATGGGGATCTCGTCGACAGAGGCTTGGCCGAGTAGCGACGCAAATGCAAATAGGAGAAGGATCAAAGCTAAGCAGGCGTATTTGATCGCGAACTTAGCGTCGAACCCATGCCACCCCTGGCCTGAGCCGAAGCTATCAACGACCAGCAGGACACCTGCTGTGATCGCAAAAGATTTGGCCATGCCCCACGTGAAGACGCTCACCCAAAAGGACACGAACCGTGGGCGAGAGGCGCAACCAAAGAGGCCGCTGAGCACGTAGCTCAGACATTGGGGGCCAACCACGAGCAAAACCAATGCCGATAGAACGTAGAAATCGGCTTGCAGATCCATCGAGAAGTTCATGGTGGCCACAACCCACTTTCCAGTCTCGTTTCCCGGATTTCCCATCGCGTCCATAGCACCAACGGCACGCGCCCATCGCAGCCCGATGAAGGCCGCACAGAACGAAAGGGAGAACAGATACCAAATGATGTGGACCGACGATGCGTATTTGCCTCTGACCTGCGTGACCATGAAACAAATGCCACCAAGGATCAGCAGCGCAAAAAAGGCACCGCCCAGGTAAATGTTCATCTCTTCCCCTTTTTAGAATGTTCTATACCGCCCTGCAGCAGCGAGCAGCCGGCCGGCCGATGGGAACACTGACCGGTCTCAGAGGCCGAGATCCGAAACTGGGACAGCTGTGGTTGTTTCGATTTAACTACCTCCGTCCCGGCTTAACGGCCCCGGTTAACGGGTCTCACCGGATGAGATCACTCCGCGCGCGCCCCCCCGCATCGCCTGCGCCGCCGGCGAGAGCTCAGGGAATGGCGAACTAGGGGCCCCACGATGTTGTTGAGCACCGCTACCGCGACGGCAGCCACGACATACGACCAGTTGGGCAAATGCACCAAGACGGATTGAACCATGCTGATCTCTTTGGCCGTAGACGGCCGTCATTGAACATGGCTTCCAATTGTAGGCATCAGACCAATCTCGGGAAGCCGCTCTGCCCGGAAAATCGCCCCCTGTTCTAGGCAGACCCTGCGGCCTGCCTAGCAGAGCGCATGTCAGCCCCTCGAGGGCGGCTTCAAGCCTTTCAGCCAGTCGCGAGCGGTTCGCCAAGTCACGCCCACCTCCTCGGACAAATGCGATGCGGCTGCGTCTTTGCTCGAATAAGAGCCTGTTTTATATAGCGCGATGGCTCGAGCCCGCCGGTCGTGATTGGCGGCATGGCGCACACGCGCTGCAGTTTGGGCTCGCATCTCATGTACCGCGTGCCAACCCCGATAGTGTCCAGAACTTTCCAAAAGAGTCGCAGCGTCTGCAAGTAAGGCCATACCGCGCTCGGGTTGAGCAACTGCAGCATCAATGAAGGCTAATGACAAGGCTGCCAGAATGTCCTCCACGTCAATGCGTTTGGAGGCTTGATTCGCTGGAGCGCGCTTCTGAAACTCGCTTAGCCTCACCTCATAGTCGTATGAAGACAGCCAGTTACTGAACACATTGGCCATCGTTCCTTCTTCTGTCCGCGTGAGAAACATCGGATTGCAGATGTCGTCGCCGTTGCGGAACAGGCGTCTATCAACAGTTCCGAGCACTTTATCCGTGGCCGCATCGCTCACCCTATCCATGCGGGCATCATCAGACCAACTCTCGCCATACCAAGCCCGCAATGTTTCGAGAAGCACAACGGCATAACGGGCTCTCATGGATTCTATGCGGGCGGCCTTCAAGACTTCATTGAAGCGACCCCGACCATCGACCCCGCCTGCAAGACGAAAGGCCAAGTCCGCGGCTTCGACAATTTGAAATGGCAGGCTGGGATCGTTCGCAACCAGTTCCAGTCCTCCACTCCGACTCACGCAAATGCGAAACGACCTCAGCTTCGCAGTCCCACGCGGTTTGAGTCCAAGCGCCAGCGCATCGATCGCCGCAAAGTCCCTACCTATCTTAGACTCAGACTCCCTGCGCATCCGCACACCTCGAAGCTCAAAGAAAGCAAGTGGTCAATCTAGATATACGCCGAGGCTCGCAGCGTCTAAGTTGAAATAGATAAGCACAGAAAGTGTTCTTCAAAAAACCAGGGGTTGATTGACTTTCCAGCTATTGATTTCGGAAAACTAGACTTCCGCCGTCCCTTTTCCAAACAATGATGGGAGTTGAGGCATGAAATCCTTAACAATCTCGCGGAACAAATCGGTCTCCCGGAAGCCCTTAAATCTCTCATCAGAAGAGTGCCTAGAATCAAGAGCATGCATCCACGCCTCCGTTAAAGCCATAAACGTGAGGCTTACCTTCCTATTCATCTGGCAAAAATGACTCAAGAAGTGGAGGCACTTCGCTCTCCCCCCCTCGCTGTATGGCGAGAATGTTGACGTGCGGGACAAGTTGTGGACTATGAAGTTGCGTCGACCAATATAGTCCCTCAAGAAATCGTCGAACGATTCGCTAACACCAATACGCTCTCGAACAATAGTAAAGAATTGCCCAAGCGTCTTCTTCGCATAGATTTGTTGAAGGTGCTCTATTGACTGAGCCATGGTAAGTCCTAGGGCGATCGAAATACATACGTGTATATTGGCCTCAGTTTCTTGCGCCTCATAGACTGCACGCCCAAGAAGAAGGAATACATCGTCCTCGCTTAGAGGCATGGTCGCATCGGCTTCCAAACTCAAATCGTAACTCCGCGAAAAAACGAGGCCAGATTGGTTTTCATTGATCTCTCAACCTATGAACTGAACCAGACTCTTCTTTCAGACTATCAGACGCCGGACCGCTCTGAGCACATGCTAAGGCCATGATTTGAGAACGGCGTGAGAAATAAATGGTGATTCAAAACTAGAGGCAGTCGGTTCTTGTTCCGATTTTAGGTTTTTAGGGACCTGACTCGACTAAGTTATTGGAAGAAATTCAGCGCGTCACCTGGCGAAGTTTATCAGCCAGCTTGCTTTGCATGACGGCAAGACCTTCGTTGTTCGATAGGTATTTTAAAATTCGATGATGATTGATGTCGAAAGGAACGTCCTCAAGGGATTGCGAGATCGGAACAACGTGCTTGCCAAGTGTGTGTGCGATTCCCGTCTCGTACATAACGTTTGGATTCTTCCCAGTGAAATCAACTACGACGACGTGAGCTCGAAAAATAAGATTGAAAACATCCTGAATTACAGAACTTTCCTCCCATATGTCGTCAACACGGAGGCAACGAAATCCCGCGGAAGAGCAAGCACCCCTAATCGCCTCGTGCACAAGGGAAAAGGAAGCATTAAACGGCATCATGAGCGCGACCAAATCGGTCTCTATCGATGCGTTTTCCGGCACCTGAAAAACGTTTGGTGCAAACGTTATTCGTCGCTCAGACGGTTTTGCAGAAACGTATTGGGCCTCATCTGGATATTTTGAGCCAATATGTGTCTCGATAACCGAAAAGGCGCTCGTGTCCTGATCAGCAATGTTCTTCAGAACTTGCAATGCATTGCCGGAATAATCTTCATCACCCCACGCCAAACTCCGAAGAAGTCGGGGATGCCTACTAATTAAGTCGGAGAAGCCAGTGAGGAGACCAACCTCCTCCCAGTCGTTGGCATCGAAATGCGCAACAACTTTCTCTCTGAGAGCAAGAATCCTCTTGCCGAGGTCAAAACCAGTCACTGGCATTCTCCTAGAAATTGGCAATGTCGGCGTAAGGCGACGAGACTGATTATGACTCTTCCGAGTCCAGCTTTTTCACCAAGGACGCGCCCTTGTTGCTCCCGACATTTTTTCCAAGAATACAGCCCGCACCATGCTGGGACTGAACTTCAGGGAGAAAGGCAACAGCATCCCAGCCCTCTTCAATGGCTTCTTGGGTAAACCAAGTGCGCACTTTCTTAGAGATTTTTTTTGCCTCGTCCCCGGATTCCTGGTTGTATAGGTTTAGTACACGGTCGGCTGGGCACAACACAACGGGCTTCGCTGCGGAGCGCTCTGAAGACTTAGGAAACTTGTACGGCTTTTTTGGTTTTCGCATGAATATGCTCGACTATGTCAGTGGAGGTCGCTGTAAAACACTTGTTAACTGCCATTGGCATTCGTTCCCGCAACTTGATTTCCTGCGACCGAATCGAAAGGGGTCAGATTAATTCTGCTGGTGGTTCTAGCCTGATAGATGGCCCGCCCCCTTTCCGTCGCTTCTAACCAGGTTGAACTCGACTTCTAACATGCACCAGCCTCTTCTCCACGCAAAACTTCGACCTTTCCATAAGGCGATAGTCGAAGTGCCCTGGATTACCTTCGCAAATCTTCAAAAGGTTCACGAACTCGCGGATATCAAGCACGTGAATAAAACAATCGACTTCCGTGGCCATCTTAAACATGTCAATAAATACATCATTCCAGTCACCATCTTCAATGAACTCTGTAATAAGCACGATGCAATGAGGAGGCTTCGATAAATTGATGTCAATAACTTTCCCATCGACACTCCGTACAACATCGCCGCGTCGAACAGATTTTGTGGCTGCCCTGAGCTGACCAAGCGCCTTCTTTACGTGACCTTTCACCGTGCTAATGCGACGCTCTTGGGTCCTTTGTTTCTCCACGTTTAGCACGGAGAGGTCCTTCGCCTCAAAAAGGAAGGACCCATATTCGTAGCTTGAGATTACGTCGATGAGTTCCCGCTGCTTTATTCCTTCAACTACCTGCGGGCTATGGTGCATGGCAAAAGGAAAAACAGAATCAAGAGCCGCCCAAGTAACAGCCTCCAGGACGTCGCCTTCATTTTTATTGGCGACATCAACATCTTTATGATCAAGGACTCCGGCAACAGTTATTTTGGTTGCTACCCAAGCGCCAAATGAAAGGCCCATCTCCGCAATCGCAATTTTTTCTTGGTGTGGAACTAATAACGTATCGTCCACCGTGAAACAAAAATTATCCAATGCTCGCGAGGCTTCCTTGGTGAAGTCACCGACGTAAAGACCTCCAGGATTTTCAAGAACTTTTTTGGCCAGAAGCGCCGCGTTTCTATCTAGCATCGCTTCACTAGAGGCAACACAAAAATCCATTTCGTTGAAGAGAAATATCGGGACCCTGTCTTTCGACAAGATTCTCAGAAGCGCTACATGCTCATCCTCGTATCGCTGCACACCCGAAATAAGCAATGGCTTATCTGGCACGTCAAAGGCTCGCACCCCAGAACACAAGTAATTTTCATAACGACCAACAACAATGCTCACTTCGCAACCGACAATGATTGACTTGATCGTCGCCGTGGGAGCCTTGATCAAAATAGCCTCTTCATCACCGCCATTGGCCAAAGTGAACCACAGTGAAGCCTCCTCCGAATACATCTCACGATGAATCCTCTGACTTGGTATGTGCATTGCGCTCTCTCACCCAATCGTCCAGTTCAAACCGCTTCCCTGCATCCATCAACGCCCTCATGGTCGGCGCCTGGCCCGTCAGCCCGTCGCCTGCGCTTATCGCGGAACCGAACAAGCAACAACCAAATGGGTCGCAGCAGCCAGGAATAAACGTTGTATGAGACCCCCGTTTCTATCCGGGCAAGGTAAGCGAAAGCAAATGCTATTGCATACCTGTCAAAGGTAGTAATTGGGACAAGGGGCTTCAGAAAATTGAAAGCGCTTGTTGGCCATTGCGAGACTGAGGGTGGGATTGTTGGGTGCATCCATGCACCCAACCCTTCCGCGCTTTGCGCTCCAGGGCCAGCCTGCGGCTGTCCAAATTTGTTCCTGACAAATTTGTCGAACCCGGGTGGGTTCTCACCCAGTCTGTCCATCAGAAATGAAAACGCCCCATGCGGGGGCGTTTTCATTTCTGGCGGAGAGAGTGGGATTCGAACCCACGGTAGGCTCACACCTACGGCAGTTTTCAAGACTGCTGCCTTAAACCGCTCGGCCATCTCTCCTGATTGTTGCTGCTGACGGGGACTCCGTTAGAGCGATGTAGCTTCAGGCCCTTGTTGCCACTGGGGCGCTGGATTCCGGCGTTCGCCGGAATGACGAGCTTGCAATCCTATCAGGAATGCGGTGCCGCTCCCTGCCCTTTTTTCGACAAGGCAATCATCGCCCACAGCATGATGGCGACCGGAATGGCCGCCCCCAGCAGTGGGAGTAGCAGGATCGGTTGGCGGATCACCATGGGCACCAGCTGGGTCGCGGAGGCGAAGGCGATGATGGCGAAGCGGAGGCGGCGGCTGTGGCGGGCGAACCAGAAGGAGCCCACCACCAGTACGGTGGCGATGGCGCTGAGCACGAAGTCCACGGTGGCCATGGGGAACATGGTGACCAGGCCGAGGCGGGTGAGCAGCTCGGTGGCCAGGATCACCAGCAAGGTGTAGCTGGCGGCGAGTTCCACTTTGTCCCAGCGCTGGGTGCTCATGCCGGTGGCCTCAGGCGATCTGCGGGAGGTTGCGCAGGTACGGGCGGAGCGCGTCGGGCACGGTGATGGAGCCGTCGGCGTTCTGGTAGTTCTCCATCACGGCGACCAGGGTGCGGCCCACGGCCAGGCCGGAGCCGTTGAGCGTGTGCACCAGTTCGGGCTTGCCGGTGGTCGGGTTGCGCCAGCGGGCCTGCATGCGGCGGGCCTGGAAGTCGCCGCAGTTGGAGCACGAGGAAATTTCGCGGTAGGTGTTCTGGCTGGGCAGCCACACTTCCAGGTCGTAGGTCTTGATCGCCGAGAAGCCCATGTCGCCGGTGCACAGCAGCACCTTGCGGTACGGCAGCTGCAGCAGCTGCAGCACTTTCTCCGCGTGGCCGACCATTTCTTCGAGCTGCGCGTGCGATTGCTCGGGTGTGGCGATCTGCACCATTTCGACTTTCTCGAACTGGTGCTGGCGAATCATGCCGCGCGTGTCGCGGCCGTAGCTGCCCGCTTCGGCGCGGAAGCACATGCTGTGCGCGGTGAGGCGCATGGGCAGTGCGTCGGCTTCGACGATGCTGTCGGCGACGAGGTTGGTCAGCGCCACTTCGGCGGTGGGAATCAGGTAGCGCTTGGTTTCGTTGACCTCGGTGGAGAACAGGTCTTCCTCGAACTTCGGCAGCTGGCCGGTGCCCTTCATGGCATCGGCGTTAACGATCAACGGCACACTGCATTCGAGGTAGCCGTGCTCGCCGGTCTGCAGGTCGAGCATGAACTGCGCGAGTGCGCGATGCAGATGGGCCAGCTGGCCGCGCAGCACAGTGAAGCGCGCGCCGGACAGCTTGGCGCCGGCATCGGCATCGAGCCAGCCGTGGCGGGCACCGAGGTCGACGTGATCCTTCACCGGGAAATCGAACGTGCGCGGCGTGCCCCAGCGCAGCTGTTCGGCGTTCTGGGTTTCGTCGCTGCCCAGCGGCACGGACTCATGCGGGATATTGGGGATGCCCAGCGCGACATCGGCCAGCTTGGCCTGCACGTCCGACAAGGCGTGTTCGTTGGCCTTGAGCTTGTCGCCGATGCCGGCGACTTCGGCCATCAGCGGGGCGACGTCTTCGCCCTTGGCCTTGGCCTGGCCAATCGCCTTGGAGCGCGTGTTGCGCAGGTTCTGCAGCTCCTGCGTCTCGGTGGACAGCTGCTTGCGCTCGCTCTCCAGCGCCTCGATGGCGGCCACGTCGAGTTCGTAGCCACGGGTTTCCTTGAGGCGCGCGGCGGTTTCGGCCAGTCGCGAACGCAGCAGTGCGGGGTCCAGCATGATCAATCCAGAGGTGGGGCTTGGAATCTTGGATTATCGCTGGGGGGCGTGGTGGGGGGCAATGTTGGGGTCGGCCGTGGCACAGAGCCTGCTTTTTTGCTCGTCATCCCGGCGTGCGCCGGGATGACGAGCTAGCGTGCGCGACTGGGCTTGCCGCGGTCTACAACCGCGACCGCTGCTCGCCCCTGCCCAGCCACCAGGCCATCACCGCGCCGGCCAGCAGCCAGCCGATCACCTGTTCGATCAGGGCGGCCAGGGTGAAGTTGGTGGGGAAGCGGTACCAGTTCCAGTACGGCACCAGGGTGCTCAGCCAGGCGAACACGGCGGCGGCCAGGGCGATGCTGAGGCGCGTCATGAAGCTGAAGGCGGCCAGGCCCATCAGGAAGGCCAGTGCGAGCGCCGACAAGGTATCGGACGCCCATTGCCGTGGCAGTGTTCCGCTCATGTCGGACAGGTCATCGCCCTGCGGCATATAGACCACCAGGGCATACGGCGACGCCTTGGCCTTGGTCGAATAGGCGTCCATCACGGTCTTGTCGTGCATCTTGGCCGGGTCGACCGAGGGAAGCACGAACACGCCGGCTTGCTCGCCCAGGCCCGGGCGCAAGCTGCCCAGTACGGCGTCTTCGGCCACGGGTTGCCGCATGCCGACATCGCCCAGCCCCAGCGCCATATGTGCCACGGCGCCCCAGATGAACATCACGATGCCGCCCATCAGTGCTGCTACCAGTACTCGCATGGCTCGCTCTCCCTCGATACCTACGGTGGCGCGAATCTATGCCCGCCGCCCGGGGTGCCGCAAGGTCTTGCGCAGCAACGGTCAGCCGATGCGGCTTGCAGTGACTGGCAGTTCGCCGAGGCGACGCATCTCCGGCTCGTCCCATAGCGAGGGGTCGTCCAGATAGGCCAGCGCGAAGTCATGCGCATCGCCACCCCAGAATAGACGGCCATCCAGCGACAGCGTGGGCACGCCGAACACACCATCGGCCATGCTCGCATCGAAGTTGGCGCGCAATTGCGCCTTCACCGCGGGATCGCTGATGGCGGCAGCCGGATCGGCGATGCCCAGGCGCGCCGCCACCGGCGCCAGCGCTTCGATGCTATCGCCCAGGTTGCCCTGCGCCCAGATCCAATCGAAGATCGCATCCGTCGCTTCCACCGTGCTGCCGCAGGCAATGCATAGTCGCAGCGCCGCCAGCGGATTGAACGGATGCGCCGGCGGAAACCGCAGTGGCTGGCCTTGCTGGCGCGCGCGCCACAGCACATGGCGATAAATGAATTCGCGTTTGCCGGGTATCTCGGCGGGGCCTTTCTGGCCGATCCGGTCCAGCACGCCGGCGAACAGAATCGGTCGCAGCGTGACTGGGCGGGATGCGGCCAGCAGCTTCAGCTTCGGCCATTGCAGCCAGGCGTACGGCGAGATGAAATCGAAATACCAGACTATGGACATACCTGTTCCCTCAGTCGTGTGGTGAGCACTCACTCGCCGCGCGCCTTGCGTCGTGCTTCGCGCAGGCTCAGCAGTTTTTCGCGCAGTTGCAGTTCCAGGCCGCGCTCGACCGGTTCGTAGAACACGGTGCCGTCCAGCGCATCGGGCAGGCATTGCTGGTCGAGCGCGATGCCGCCGTCGCTGTCGTGGTCGTACTGATAGCCCTGCCCGTAGCCCAGCCCCTTCATCAACTTGGTGGGGGCGTTGCGCAGATGCATGGGCACGTCGAGCGTGCCGGTTTGCTGCACCACCGCGCGCGCCGCGTTGTACGCCTTGTAGGCGGCATTGCTCTTGGGCGCGATGGCGAGCCAGATGGCCAGTTGCGCGAGACCCAGTTCGCCTTCGGGGCTGCCCAGGCGCTCGTAGGTATCCCATGCATCCAGTGCCATGCGCCAGGCGCGTGGTTCGGCCAGGCCGACGTCTTCCACCGCCATGCGCGTCATGCGGCGTGCGAGGTAAAGCGGATCGACGCCGCCGTCGAGCATGCGCGTCAACCAATACACGGCGGCATCCGGATCGGAGGAGCGCACGGATTTGTGCAGCGCCGAGATCTGGTCGTAGAACTGCTCGCCGCCCTTGTCGAAGCGGCGCGTGCGGTCGGCCAGCACCTGGGTCAGCGTGGTGTCGTCGATGCGATGGTCTTCGGCCAGTTCGGAGGCGATTTCCAGCAGCGTGAGCGCGCGGCGCACGTCGCCATCGGCGGCCTGGGCGATCAGCCGGAGCGATTCGTCGGCGACATCCAGCTGCATGCTGCCGAGGCCGCGCTCGTTGTCGTCCAGCGCGCGCTTGAGCGCCATCACGATGTCGTCGATCGTGACCGATTCCAGCACGTGCACGCGGCAACGCGACAGCAACGCGGAGTTGAGTTCGAACGAGGGGTTTTCGGTGGTGGCGCCGACGAAGATGATCACGCCGCGCTCGATATGCGGCAGGAACGCATCCTGCTGCGCCTTGTTGAAGCGATGCACCTCGTCCACGAACAACACCGTGCGACGACCCTGGGCAAACTTCACCTCGGCCTCGGCCAACGCCTTGCGCACATCGGGCAGGCCCGACATCACGGCTGAAATGGCACGGAAATCCGCATCGGCATAGCGCGCCACCAGCAAGGCCAGGGTGGTCTTGCCGCAACCGGGCGGTCCCCACAGGATCATCGAGTGCACGCGGCCGGCTTCCAGCGCGCGGCGCAAGGCCTTGCCGGGAGCCAGCACACGCTGCTGGCCCACGATTTCATCCAGGGTGCGCGGCCGCATGCGTTCGGCCAGGGGTTTGAGATCGTCGGGCTCTGCAAACAGGCCCGGCGCGTCGAACATATCGCTGCGTGACATGCCGGGCATGATAGGACATCAGGCCGGCGGGGGCCGCATGCCCCCGGCCACCTCAGGGTTTCCGATCGCCCTCGCGCCCCTGGCGCAGCAGGCTGAAGGCCATGCCGGCCACCACCAGCGCACCCAGCGCCAGCACCACCCACAGCAAGGGCTTGGTCCAGTCGTAGGGCACCTTGGGCGCGTCCAGTGCCGACGGGCCCGCCTCGTCCACACGCGGTCCCAACTGCGCCACGGGCGGCAGCCAGGTCTCGTCGTGCTGGCTGCGCAAGCGGCTCAAGGCCTCGTCCACCGGATAGTCGCCGCGGCGTGCGGCATAGCTGCCGGCGAGCAATCGGTACGGCGCGCTGCCTTCGGCAAGGAAGACGTACTGCGGCGGAATCCAGCCGGCGCGCAGCGTGGGTGCACCCGCCAGTGGCGTGTCGCTGTGCACGCGGAGATGCTTGATGGTGCGGACGCCGATGGCGGCCGTGGCCTCGCCGCTCTTGCCGCCCGCGCGAACCAGGTCGAGCGTCGCCGCTTCCGTCCAGGTCGACGCATCCGCGCCCTGCGCCAATACATGCACGCGAGCGGCGTTGTTGGCGGCCGGCAACGCGACCGTCACCGATTCCACCGGCAGCGCGGCCGGCAATTCATAGTCGTAGTCCGCGGCGCCCTGCCCGCTCTCCTTGGCCACCAGCCATTGCAGCTGCGAGGCGTGTTCGGCGGCCGCGTCGGTGTAGCCGCCGGTCAGCCGCGCGATGGGCGCGTGGCCGGCGCTCCAGTCGACCTGGCCATCGGACAGCCGCACGCGGTAATAGCGATACGGGTCGTTGCTTGAGACGTCGGCGTTCAATTGTTCGACCTGATCCTCTTCGCCATGCACGCGAGTCAGGCTGAGGTCGGAGGCCAGCAGGCTCCACTGGCGCAGGTCGTTGCTGCCTTCCACCATCACGCGAAGCTGGAAATCCTCGCTCAGCGATGCGGGATCGAGCGCCAGCTGATCCAGGTTCATCGCGCGGCCTGCATCGAGCAGCCATGCATCCGGACGCTGCACGGCAGCGGCGCGATCGGTCTGGCTGATCACGATGCCGCCATCGGTGTTGCGTTCCACCTTCACGCTGTCGGCCGACGCGGCGGACACCGGCAAGGGAAGCAGCCGCGCTGATGCCTCGAACGGGTGACTGGTCGGCGGCGACGGCGGCAGCGGTGCGAACGGCACGGGCCGGCCCAACGCATTCACCACGATCAGGTCGCGCAGGTCCGCACCCGGCTTGACCGAGGCGTAGACCTCCGGCGTCAACACCACGCGATAGGCCTCGCCGGCGGTTTTCGTATCGAGTGCAAACGCGTACGCGTAATCCGCCGCGTTGTCGGCCCGCGCCGCAGCCACGGGCAACATCACGGCAAGCGCAATCCAGCGAACGTCAAGGCGCATGCCCGGTCTCCTCCATAGACGATGAACGGCGCGGCGGAGCCGGCGCCAGGTATCCAATGACACTGCACAACAAGCCAAAGGCAATGAACGAACCGATGCCGAACAAATTGCCCAGCTGACGACGGTCGAGCAGGATCAACTTGGCCAGTACCACGCCCATCAGGATTGCGCCGGCCAGCCAGAACAGGCGATGGCCGTGCTTCGATCCCCACACCCAGGCAAACAGGCCCAGCACGCTCCACACCACGGTGAGCGACATCTGCGCGACGCTGGAATCGATCAGCTCGTCGCCCCACGGCACGCCACCCAGTTGATGGACCGCACGCAAGGTGATGCTGGTGGCGAGTGCCAGCACGATGCCGCCAAGCACGGGACCGCGACTGCGTTGCAACAGTGCAGGCAGCGATGGCTCGGCCAGCCACGCCGCATAAGCCAGGGCGATCAACAGCAGCAACAGCTCCAGCGGATTGAGCAGCGGTATGTAACGCAAGGGCGCCGCGTCGCCGGCAAGGAACAAGGCTGCGAAACCGGCCAGCCCCAGCACCGCCAGCAGCGAATACTTCAGCGGGGGTAGCCACAGCGACATGGTCTGCTGCATCGGCGCCGCGAACAGACGAGGCCGCGCGTGCGCCACCGCGAACGCGATCAGCAACGGTGCGAAACTCAACAGGCCGGTCCAGCTGTCGGACAGCCAGCGCAGGCGATCCAGCGACACCGCGATCCCAACCGCCGCCAGCAGCACCCATCGCCACAGCCACAGTCCCTGCGCTGCGGCGCCGGCCCAGGCGGTATCGCGCAGGTTCTGCAACGTGCGCCAGCCCAGGCCCGCGGCGAACAACACTGCGAGCAGATTCCAGCCTCGCCACGGTTGCTGGTGATAGCTGCCGGCAAACAGGATCAACACGAGCATGGCGGTCATGAAAGCCACCGGGGTCCACAGCAACGCGGCGCCCAGCTCGGGCGTGGAACGGTAACGAGTCGCTTCCGCCACACCCCATGCCGTGAATGCCAGCCAGGCAAACCAGGCCGCGAACAGGTTCGTATCCGGCACGAAATGCGCGATCTCCTGCGCACTCGCCGCCAGCCACCAGAGCATCGCCCAGGCAAACAGCGCCACCGAGACCACGCGATACAGCACGCGTCCCGCACTCCCTCGCGAAAACAGACCGCTGCTGACGAAGCCGGCGATCACGATCATCAACGCACTGATGCAATGCCGGTTGAGCACCGGCCACGCGCCATAAGCGCCATGCATGGACTCGTTGATCAACAACGCGCATGCGGCGAAAAACTGCAGCGCCACGCCGCTCCAGGTGGCCAGCCAACGCCGCTGGCGCAAGCCCAGCCAGATCAGGCCGGCGCCTTCGAGCGCGAAGATGCTGCCGGTCACGTCCGCACGCAGCGCCAGCGGCACGGTCAGCGTGGCCAACGCCACTGCCAGCACGGCCCAGGTATCGCGCAGCAGTCGCATGGCCGGCTGGCGACGCGAAACGTAGGCAACGCCCAGATAGATCGCTGCTGCCACCAGCGTGGAAATCGCCAGCGCCTTGCCATCCCAGCGCAACAGCGCGCCCTGCAGCAGCAGGCTGATCAACGGATTGCCGAACATCAGGCAGCCGTCGATCACCAGTCGCCGATCCACCGGCGCACGCACCACATGCAGCCAGGGAATGATCAGGTAGAACAGGAAGTTCAAGATCAGGAACGGCTCGGTACTGGCGAACAGCGCAGGTTGGTAGCTCAGCACGCCCCACGCCGTACCGACGGCAAACGTGGCGATGAAACCCAGCAGGTTGAGCACGCGCCACGAGCGCTTCCACGCAATGCCCAGGATGGCGACGTTGAGCACCGCGTAGTAACCGAACAGCGCCACGTGGCTGCCGGTGCCGGTGGAGACCAGGATCGGCGCCGCGAAACCGGCGAGCAGGCCGAGCACGGCCAACGCCAGCGCATCCTGCATCACCGCAAGCACGCCGACACCAGCCACCAACACCACCAGCAAAACGAATGCAGCGGTGGCTGGCAGCAAGTCGTAAAGACGGAACGCAGCGAACACCGTCATCAGCAGCACGCCGATGGCGCCGCCCTGCAGGGACAAGGCGAAGACACGCTGCTTGTCGCGCTGGCGCCAGCCGAAGGCCAGGCCGGCCAGCGCGGCCAACGCCACCATCGCCACACGCAGGCCGATCGGTACGCGCAGCATGCCGGCATCCGCCGCGTACTTGAGCAAGGCAGCCACGCCGGCAAACAACACCAGCATGCCGATCTTCACCGGCACGTTGCCTTCGGTGAACCAGCTCCACACGCGTTTGGCGAGGCGGTCAAACACCGAGGGCTGCGCTGGCATACGCGGCGGGGTCTCGGCGGCAGGCCAGGCAGCGGGTTTCGGTAAGGAAGGCGCCGTCGCCTCGATGGGAACAGGGGCTGGCGCGGCAGCGACGGGCGCAACCGGCGGCGCAGCCTCACGAGGCGTCTCGCTCGGCTCGTGCGCACTCGTCCACCGATATTCCGCATTGGCGGGTGGCGTCGGCGCGGCCTGGGCCAGCTGCGCACGCAGGGCCTTCAGCTCACGCGACAGATCCACCTGCCTGCTCCACAGCAAGCCCAAGGCCGCACCGCCCAAGGTGCCGGCCAGGCCACCGGACGACGCCAGTGCGCCCAATACGGCGCCAATCACTATCCATAGAAAAACCATGACCATCCTTCTCCAGCTGCGCCGGTGTGTCATGGCGCCAGTGTGACACGGACGGCCCGCAAGCCGCCGTGTCACCCCTTGGCGTTCGGAGCAATCCTAGCGGCGGCGTGCTTCCGCCCGCTGCTCCATCCAGTCGTACAGCACGGGCAACAGCAGCAAGGTCAGCAGCGTCGAGGTAAGCAAGCCGCCCACCACCACGGTCGCCAGCGGCCGCTGCGTTTCAGCGCCGACGCCGCTGGAAAGCAGCATCGGCACCAGGCCCAGGATCGCCACGCTGGCGGTCATCAGCACGGGACGCAGACGCAGCGCCGTGCCGCGAAGCACCGCCTCGCGCACACCCATGCCCCTGGCCCGCTGCTCGTTGAGAAAACTCACCAGCACGATGCCGTTCAACATCGCCACGCCGAACACCGCGATGAAACCGATCGCCGAGGGCACCGACAGATACTGCCCGGTGATCGCCAACGCCACGATGCCACCGATGGTGGCGAACGGCACGTTGGCGAGGATCAACGCGGCGTATTTCATCGAATTGAACGCGGTGTAGAGCAGCACGAAGATGAAGAAGATCGTGGCGGGCACGATCAAGGCCAGACGCTTCAACGCACGCTGCTGGTTCTCGAAGGCACCGCCCCACTCCGTGTAATAGCCGGTCGGCAGCTTCACTTGTTGCGCCAGCTTGGCGTTCGCCTCCTGCACGAAGCCGTCGATATCGCGACCGCGTACGTCCATCTGGATCACCGCATAGCGTTGCAGCTGTTCGCGCCGGATGAAGGAGTAACCCTCCGCCTCGGTGACCTCGGCCACCTGCGACAGTTGCACCAGCGCACCGCCCGGCGCCTGGATCGGAATGCGCTGGATCGCCTGCAGGGAACGCTTGTCGCTGTCGTTCAGGCGCACGGCGATGTCGAAGCGCTTCACGCCGTCGATCAGCGTACTCACCGGTTCGCCGCCGATGCCGTTGCGTACCACCGTGAGCACGTCGCCCGCGTTGAGGCCGTAGCGCGCGAGTGCCTCGCGATCTACCCGGACGCGTATCTGCGGCTTGCCCATGTTCGGCTCCAGGGCAAGGTCAGCCACGCCGGGCACCTGGCTTAGCGTGTTCTTGATCTGTGCGCTTAGACGATCCAACTCACCCAGATCGTCGCCATAGAGTTTCAATGCCAGGGTGGCGCGCACGCCGGAGATCAACTCTTCGATGCGCATCTGGATCGGCTGCGTGTAACTCACCACGGCCGTGGGCAGCACGGCGGAAAGTTCGCGCTGCATGTCCGTCTCGATGCTCTCCAGCGTCCGGCCCTTGCGCCACTGCTCGCGTGGTTTGAGCGGCGTGTACACCTCCATGTAGTTCACGTCGGCGGTCTCGCCCTTTTCGGCGCGGCCGATCATCGCCAGCGTGGTTTCCACTTCGGGAAACGAGGCCTTGATGCGCGTGGCGACCTGTCGCGAGAGATCGATCGATTCCTCCAGCGAGGCCGACGGAATGGAGGTGATGCGCCACATGATCGCGCCCTCCTTCAGGTTCGGCATGAATTCCTTGCCGAGGAAAGGAAACAACGCAAGGCTGCCCAGCAATGCAGCGCCCGCCACACCAAGCACCCAGCGTCGCCGCCGCAATGCCCACGCCAGCACGACGCCGTAGCGCGTCTTCAGGAAGCTCACCAGGCGCGTATCGCGTTCGTGCTTGGGCTTGAGCGCAAGCGCGGCGAGCACGGGCACCAGCGTCAAGGCGAGGATCAGCGAACCCGCCATGGCGAAGCTGATGTTGAAGGCCATCGGCTTGAACATCTTGCCTTCCAGGCCCTGCAGACTGAACAGCGGCAGGAACACCACGATGATGATCACGATAGCGAATGCGATGGGGCTTGCCACTTCCCTCGCCGCCGCCAGCACGGCGGCACTGCGGTCCACCGGCTCACCCTGCGCCTTGCGTTCGGCCATGATGCGGAAGGCGTTCTCCACCATCACCACCGCGCCGTCCACCATCATGCCGATACCGATGGCCAGTCCCGCCAGCGACATCAGGTTGGCCGACAAACCGGCCTGCTCCATGCAGATGAAGGCGATCAGCATGGCCAGCGGCAAGGTGACGACCACCACCAGCGCACTGCGCCATTCGCCAAGGAACAGGAACAGCACGATGGCCACCAGGATCGAACCTTCCACCAGCGCGCGCACCGCCGTGCCCACCGCCTTGTTGACCAGGTCGGTGCGCTCGTAAACGGGTTTGATCACCACGCCATCGGGCAAGGCCTGCTGCACGGTGCCGAGCTTGCCCTTGACCGCATCCACCACGCTCTTGGCGTTTTCGCCGATGCGCGACAGCGCCTGGCCCATCACCACTTCCTTGCCATCGCGCGTCACGGCGCCGGTGCGCGGCGCGCCGGCTTCTTCCACGGTGGCCACGTCGCGCACGTAGACCGGCGTGCCGTCCTCGGTCCTGAGCACGATCTGGCCGATGTCGCGGGCGCTCTGCACAAGACCCAGCCCACGCACCAGATACTGCTCGCGCCCGATATCGACAAAGTTGCCGCCGACCTGCGCATTGTTTGCCTGCAATGCCTCGATCACGTCCTTGAAGCCGAGGCCATGGGCGATCAGCTTCATCGGATCGATGCGCACCTGATACTGCTTCTGCTGTCCGCCCCACGAGGTCACGTCGTCGACGCCGGGCGCCGTGCGCAGCATCAGGCGGATGGTCCAGTCCTGCAGCGTGCGCAGGTCGCTGTCGCTGGGGGCACCTTTGAGTGTTTCGTCCGCGCGTTCCACGGTGTACCAGAACACCTGGCCAAGGCCGGAGGTGTTGGGTCCCATTTCGGGCTTGCCGTAGCCCGCGGGCAAACGGTCGCCCACCTGCTGCAAGCGTTCGTTGACCAGCTGGCGTGCGAAGTAGATGTCCATGTCGTCGCTGAAATACACCGAGACATAGGACAAGCCGAACAGGCTGACCGAGCGCACCTCTTCGACGTTTGGCAGGCCGGCCAGCGCGGATTCGACGGGCGTGGTGAGCAGCGATTCCACGTCTTCGGCGGCAAGGCCCGGCGCTTCGGTGTAGACGTTGACCTGCACGGGCGTGACGTCGGGAAACGCGTCGATGGGCAGCTTGCGCAGCGCTTGATAGCCCAGCACGCCGATCACCGCGAAGGCGATCAACACCAGCAGCTTGTAGCGCAGGGAGAGTTCGACCAGACGCGAGAGCATCAGTCTTCTCCCAGTTGCGAGCGCAGCAAGCGCGCCTTGAGCGCAAACGCGCCCTTGCTGACGTACGAGGCGCCGGGCTTGAGGCCCTCGCGTATCTCCACCCAGCCATCGCGGGTATCGCCCAGTTGCACGGCCACCGGTTCGAACGCACCGCTGCCCGTGGCGACGAACACGGTGGACTGGTTCTGCAACAGCACCACCGCTTCGACCGGCACGGCGAGCGCGCTGCGTCCGCCCACCGCGATGCGCGCGTCGACCAGTTCGCCTGGGTGCAACAGGTCGCGACGGTTGTCCACCGCCATGCGCACCGCCACGGTGCGGGTCTTTTCATCGGTCTGATGGGAACGCTGCACGACTTTGGCGGGCAGGCTCTGCTCGTGGACAAGCACGCGCGCCGCCGCATCCGGCTTGACGCGCCCCGCATCGAACGGCGGCAGTTGTGCTTCGACCCAGACCGAGTCCTCCTTCACCAGGGTGAACAAGGTGCGTCCCGCATCGACGCGCTCGCCCACCAGGAACGCATCGCTGGTGATGCGTCCATCGGTAGGCGCGAGCAGCGCATAGCTACCGTCCGCGCCTGCGGAACCGGCACGCAATACGCCCTGGATCTGCCCGTCCGACAAGCCATAGGCACGCAGCCGCGCACGCGCCTGGTCGCGCTGCACCTGCACTTCCGTGTAGCGGCGCCCGGACACGGCTTGCGAGCCCAGCGCGGAGACGCGACGCCAATCCTGCTCGGCCACGATCAGCGCGCCCTGCGTTTCGGCCACCTGCACGCTGGACAACATCACCAGCGGTTGCCCGGCCTTCACCACGTCGCCCAGCTTCACCTTGCGCGACAACACCATCGATTCGATGCGCGGCGATACCAGCACGGTCGAATAGGCGTCCACTTTGACTTCGCCGGGCGCCTTGATCTCTTCGGCCAGTTCGCGCGTGGCGAGTTTGGAAACCACGATGCCCGCGTCCTGCATGGCGCGGGCGTCCAGCGTCAGCGGGGCCTGCTGTGCGAAGGATGCACTTGCGGCCAACGACAACATGAGCGCGCACGAAGCGCGTTGAAAGATCCGTGTCATGGGGAAGCCTCCTGGGTGCGGCCATCGAGCCAGTCGGTGAGGCGACCGGCGGCGGCGAGATAGTCGAGCCAGGCCTGCCAGGCCTGGCTTTCGAGCGCGAGGGCAGACAGCGCCGTGTCGAGGTTTTGCTTGAGCTGCACGAGATAGTCGGAGGTGCTGATTTCGCCGGCTCGCCAGAGTTTTTCGAGCAAGGCGGCGCGATCCTCGAACGCGGCGGCACGCCCGGCACGGAACGCATTCCCCGCAGCAAGCAACGCGTCGTAGCGCGACTGCGTTTCGCGAAGCGAGGCGCGAGTCACCAGTTGCCGGGCGCGCAACGTGGCGGCCGCCGCACCGGCTTCGGCGATGGCGGCATCGATTTCCGCGCGACCGCTGTTGAGCACCGGCAACGGCATGGACACGCTGACGCCGATGACCTGATCGGTCCGGGCGCCCGTATTCACCCGGCCACCGGTCAGGCTGACTGTTGGGTCAGGCAGACGTGCCGCGCGCGCCACCGCAATGCCTGCCTGCGCCCCCGCCTCGTCGGCCCGCAGCTTGACCAGCTCCGGCTGCTCGTCGAGCGCGGCCGGCACGATGCTGGCCGAGGCGGGCGGCAGTCCCGCGGGCAATGGTGGCGGCGTCACCGCGTCGCCTGCGATCGCTTCGAGCGCGGCCCGCGCCATCGCTTCGTTGCCCGCCAGCGAGGCCTGCTGGATCTGCGCCTCGCCCAGGGCCAGGCCCGCGAGGTCGCGCTCCGGACTGCTGATGTCGCCTACGGCGAGGCGTTCGGCGGCCAACGCATCGAAACGGCGCATCAGGCTCACCCGATGCTCGCCCAGTTCGCGCTGGCGGGCCGCGAGTGCCGCGCTCGACCAAGCCTTCAGCCAGCGCGAGGCAATGTCACGGCGCAACAGTTCATACGACGCTTCGCGACTGCGCTGCTCAGCCTCGGCCTGAGAGGTCCGCGCGCGCCGCTTGCCGGACAGATCGAGCGGCAGCGACAGCCCGGCGGTGCGACGGTCGACGTCCGCGTTCTCGGCTTCGAGCGACAGCGAGGGGTTGTAGACGGGTTGCGAAGCCGCACGCAGCCGCGCATTCGCTGCTTCGACATCGGCACGGGCGGCCTGTACCTCGGGACTCGCCTCCCATACGCGCTGCATCGCGTTTCGGAGGGGCGCGGTGACCGGCGCCTCGCCTTCGACGGGCGACGCCAAGGCTCGAGCGACATAAAACACACAGGCAGCCCCGACAAGGGCTGCACGTAAAACGGACATGGATGTATCTCCTGACAACGATCACGACGAATGCACCCCGGAGGGGCGCAGCAGTGCGGTCGCGGTCAGGCGATGGGTGGGCGCAACAGGGACGCCGTCACGGCGGGGACGTGGCCCGCATCGGCAGAGGGAATAACCAGGGGCATGCCGGGGTTGCCCACGGCCAGCACCAGCGACACCGGCAAGGTCGCGGCATGGGCGCAGGCGCAATGGCAGGAGCCGCCTTCGCCGAGGAGGCAGGCGCCATCGTCCGACGGGACCTGCGGGGTGGCCTGCATGGTCGCCGCGGCGGCCACGGAGGCGCGCCCGGAAAAGCCGTCCCGCTCACCGCCATCGGCCACGCAGACCGAACCGCTGACCAGTTTGATCAGCAACACGGCCATCACCAGCACCCACAGGCCGCGATGGCGGCGCAGGCGCTTGAGCAGTGGCATGGCGGACGATGACATCCCCGGGATGCTAGTGGGCAGGCTGCCTGTTAGACAATTTCATCCGCTGGCCGCCTGGTCTATGACAGTCGGCGCCCACGTCGTGCGGAAAATCCCCCTCACGCATCGCTATGATGGGCGCATACGACGGGGCGGAGTCGGCACGTGGCGCAAGGGCCGGGACGAGCAAGCAGGCGGGACGTCTGGGGGAATGGGTCACGGTCGGTCGCCGCTGCTGCGCGACGCAGCGCCGTCTGGTGCGTATTCGCCCTGCTCTGCCTGTTGATCCTGCCGTCGCTCGGCACGGCGCGCGAGAGCGATCCCTGGGCGCCGTTCGACATCCCCTGGTTCGATCGCCTGGGAGTCAGCGACGGCCTGCCGCATTCGATCACCACCACCGTCGAGCAGGACAAGCGCGGGCTGATCTGGATCGGCACGCTCTCGGGGCTGGTGCGTTACGACGGCTACCGCATGCAGGTGTTCACCGGCAACAGCGGCAGCAAGACCGATATTCCGGACGCCTATGTCCGCTGCCTGCTCACCCTGCCCGACGGCAGCCTGCTGGTGGGCACCAATGCCGGCGGCCTCACGCGTTTCAATCCGCTCAACAACGCGTTCCGCACCTACCCCGTGGGCAAGGGCGGCACCAGCGACCGGAAAATCTACGCGCTGTCGCCCGATGGCAATCGCGGCGTCTGGATCGCCACCGAACGCGGCGTCGATTATCTGGATCTGCGCAGCAACCGCATCACCTCGGTACCCCTGGGCGAAGGCATGTCGGCGCGCAGTTTCAGCCTGATGCAGGATCGCGAAGGCAACCTGTGGATCGGCAACAACAACGGCCTGTTCGTTCGACGCAACGGCGAAAGCAAGTTCACCCACCCCGACCATCCCGCCGACGGCAGCGGCATCGACGTCGTGCTCAACGACGGCATCTGGGCATTGCTGGAAGATCGCCAGGGACGCCTGTGGGCGGGCAGCACGCAGTCGGGCGCGGTCTATCGCGACGAAGCGGGCCATTGGCACGCCATTCCCGGCTTCAGCGGTTATCAGGCCGATCGCTCGCGCCGTCCTACCGTGCGCTCGTTCGTGCAACTGGCGGGCGACACGCTGTGGATGGGCACCGATGGCGGCGGCGTGCTGTCCTACGACGTCGCCAGCGGCAAGCTGCACGCGATCACCCACGACACGGCGATGCCTTCCTCGCTGCCCGGCGATTCCGTGCGTGGACTGCTCCAGGACAGCACCGGCAACGTATGGGTGGCCACCGACCTCGGCGTGGCGCGCTACGACCCGAATGCGCGCAAGGCATTTGCCCTGTTGCCCTCGACCAGCGACAACCGCTCGCTGGCGAATACCAATGTGCGCGGCATCTTCGTCGACAGCCATCAACGCATCTGGCTGGGCATGAGTTCCGGCCGCATCGACGTGATCGACCTGGCCGCCGGCAGCATTCGCCATCTGCAACTGGGTGGCGTGCAGACGCGGCGCGATGTGCAGGCCTTTGCCGAGATGCCCGACGGCAGCCTGTGGGTGGGCACGCAGGGCGTGGCGCGAATCGATCCGAACAGTTTCGCGATCGCCGGTTCGGCGATTCCCGAACTGGAGGACAAGCCGGTCCTGCACCTGCTGCCTGACGGCCAGCGACTGCTGATCGCCACCTACGACGGCGTCTATCGGTACGACACGAAGACGCATGCACTCTCGCACTTCAGCCACGACGCCAACGACCCCAGCAGCCTGGCCAGCGACACGGTACGACGCATCGCGCACATCGGCGCCGACCTCTGGTACGTCACCGGGCGCGGCATCAGCATCGCCACCAGCACGACGCAGAACAAGGGCTTCGAGAACCTGCTCAATCGCCCCGGCGACAGCACCAGCCTGCCGAACAACCTGGCCAGCTCCATCGCGATGGACCCGCAGGGCACGCTGTGGATCGGCACCTATGGCGGACTGGCCATGCTGCAGCCGCGCAGCGTCGGCGAGCCGTATCGCTTCGCCACCCTGGGCACGGCCAACGGCCTGCCCAGCGAGAACATCAATGCGGTCCAGCCGGACGATGAGGGCAATCCCTGGGTGAGCCTGTCCAACGGCCTGTCGATGATCGACGCCAACACGCATGCCGTGCACAACCTGGGCGTGCGCGACGGCCTGCGCATCTCCAGTTACATCTATGCGGCGGCGGCACGCGCACCGGGCGGCGAATTGCTGTTCGGCGGACTGGGCGGCCTGACCGTGGTGCGCCCGGAATGGCAGCCGCCCGAGCAGAACGATGCATCGCTGGCGATCACCTTCGCCGCCGTCAACGGCACGCCGCTGCCCTACGGCCAACTGCCGCGCGCGGGCGAGTCGATGAAGATCAACTCGCGCAACCGCAGCCTGCGCGTGGACTTCGCCCTGCTCGACTACGAAGCGCCCAACGAGACCAGCTACAGCTACCGCATGGAAGGTTTCGACGAGGGCTGGATCGAGATCCCGCGCGGCGGCCTGCCCACGGCCATCTATACCAATCTGCCGCATGGCGATTACAAGCTGCGCCTGCGCGCGCAGACGCACGGCATGCAGCCACGCCAGATCGAGTCCACCGTCGACGTGAGCGCCGAGCCGCGCTGGTACGAAACCGTGGCGGCGATGGTGGTGGCCGGCCTGTTGCTGCTGGCGGCGATCTTCGGCGTGATCCAGCTGCGCACGATGTACCTGCGGCGCCAGGCCAAACAGCTGCAGCACCAGATCGAGCTGCGCACGCGCGACCTGGTGGTGGCCAACAAGCGGTTGGATGAACTCGCCAATACCGACGTACTCACTGGTGCGTGCAACCGTCGCCGCCTGTTGGAACTGGTGGAGGAGATGCGCGCGCAAAGCAGCGATGGCCAAGCCTGTATCGCGCTGCTCGACCTGGACCGGTTCAAGCGCATCAACGACACCTACGGCCATCTCGCCGGCGACGCGGTGATCCGCCACGTCAGCCAGATCATGCAGCAGCAATGCCGCGAATCCGATTGCGTCGGCCGCTACGGCGGCGAGGAACTGGTGGCCGGCCTGCCCCACAACACGCTGGAGCAAGGCATGGTGGTGGCCGAACGCATCCGCAGCGCCGTCGCCGAACAGCCGCTGGTCTACGACGGCCAACCGATCGCCGTCACCGTGAGCGTCGGCGTGGCCGCCTATCACGCGGGTGAGACGCTATCGCAATGGCTGTCGCGGGCCGATGGCGCGCTTTACGAAGCCAAGCATGGCGGGCGCAATAAAGTCGTCGCTGCCCAATAACGCGTCAGTCGAAGTGCCGATGCCTGTAGATGGCATAGCCCAGGCCAACCGCGCCAGTGAGGGTAGCCGGCACGAGCAGCACCCGCTCCTGCCAGAGCAGGAAGCCGAGCGCACCAAGCGTGGCGCCCGCAATGAAATGACTCGCCACCAGCAGGCAGATGTTGATGCGCAGCGAGTCGACCTCGAGGCCGCGCAATCGATGGCCGAGATAGATGCCCAGATCGGTGAAGATGCCCGAGAGGTGCGTGGTGCGCACCGTGGCGCCGCTATAGGTGCTCACCATGGCGTTCTGCAGTCCGCACGCCGCCGAGGCCAGATACAAGCCGAGATCGCGACCGTCATGGATCAAGGGTGTGGCGGCGAACAGCAGCGCGGACTCCAGCATCAACACCACGCCGTAGCGCCGTCCCAGCCGCAGTGCGCCCTGTTGCACGATGAATCCGCTGAGCATGGCGCCCAGCAGGAACGCCACGATCACCAATCCCCAATGCGCTATCTCGCCTGCATCGCCGCGCGCCAGCGCCAGACCGAACTCCGTGCTGGTGCCGGTGAGATGGGTGATCGGCTGGTGGCGGAAACACAGATAGCCCACCACGTTGATGCAGCCCGCACCGAGCGCGAGCAGGCCGCCGCCCACCCATGCCCAGCGCGGGAGCTGGCGCAGCATGGCGCGATCAATTCTTGATCGGCTGGGTCTGGATCACCGGCAGGTCGCCAATCACATCGGCGCCCTGCGGCGGCACGAAGTTGAAGGTGTCCGGCGGGATCGGCACGTTGCGCTGCCAGCCCGAAAAACGGATGTCCGTGACGGCGCCCAGCTGGTCGCGGAACAGCATGCGCGCCAGGCCATTCGCGTCGAAGCCCAGGTCGGCGTAGTCGAACTGCGGGTCCTTGGCCTTGGAGGTGAGGCGCAGCCAGCTCAGGCCGTCGTGCTCGCCCTGCTCGGCCACGTTGAAGTCCTTGTCCATCTGCTTCACGTCGGTGAGCACGGTCAGCGGGCTATGCGATTCCTCGGAACTCTGCACGCGCACGGTGACCTGTTCGAGGTCCGGGTCGTACAGCCACACGCGGCTGCCGTCGGCGACGATGGTCTGCTTGGACGGCGCCAGCGTTTCCCAGCGAAACTGGCGCGGCGCCTGCAGCGCCAGCGTGCCGTTGCTCGGCTTGCCGTTGTTGCCGTTCGCATCTTTCAGCGTCTGCGAGAACGTGCCGGTGAGCGAGTGCAGGCCGTTGGCGAAGGCGTCGAGCTTGGTGCGGGCCGGGCCGGCGGCCATGGCGAGGCTGCTAATGGAGAGCGCGAGGGCGGCAGCGGTAAGAATGAGCAAGCGTTTCATAGGTGCCTTGAAGATGAGGCGGCGATGACGGTGAAGCAGTCAGGGCGAATTGTGGCGTTCGAAAGCTTAACGGCGAGGCGATGCTTTTCTGCCCGTCATTCCGGCGCAGGCCGGAATCCAGGTGCGGTGCGGCAGGTTTTCGCCAGAACCTTCATGAAGACTTTCGCGAAAACCTGACCTGATCGCTACTGGATTCCGGCCTGCGCCGGAATGACGATCAAAAAGAGCAGGAATGACGGGCGTTTCAATTCTTCGGCGGCGGGGGCGCCAGCACTTCGCGGTTGCCGTTGTGCTGGGGTGCGCTCACCACGCCGTCCTGCTCCATCTGTTCGATCAAACGGGCGGCACGGTTGTAGCCGATGCGCAGATGGCGCTGCACGCCGGAGATCGATGCGCGGCGCGTCTCGGTGACGATGCGCACGGCGCGATCGTAGAGCTGCGCCTCGGCATCGCCGCCGCCCTCTTCGCCGTCCTGCGGCAGACCCGAGTCGCTGATGAACTTGCCGTCGCCCATCGACTGCACTTCTTCCAGCACGCCCTCGATGTACTGCGGCGCGCCCTGCGACTTCAGCCAGTTCACCACGCCATGCACTTCATGATCGTCCACGAACGCGCCGTGCACGCGCTCGGGCGTGGCGGTGCCGGGCGGCAGGTGCAGCATGTCGCCGTGGCCGAGCAGCGCCTCGGCGCCGGACTGGTCGAGAATCGTGCGCGAGTCGATCTTGCTCGACACCTGGAACGCGATGCGGGTGGGGATATTGGCCTTGATCAGGCCGGTGATCACATCCACCGACGGACGCTGCGTGGCCAGCACCAGGTGCACGCCGGCCGCACGCGCCTTCTGCGCCAGGCGGGCGATCAGTTCTTCGACCTTCTTGCCGACGATCATCATCATGTCGGCGAACTCGTCGATGATGATCACGATGTACGGCAGCGGCTCCAGCGGCTCCGCGGCGAGGTTCGGCATCTCCGGGTTCGGACGGAACAGCGGATCGAGCAAGGGCTGCCCCGCGTTCTCGGCGTCCTTCACCTTCTTGTTGAAGCCGGCCAGATTGCGCACGCCCACGGCAGCCATCAGCTTGTAGCGGCGCTCCATCTCGGCCACGCACCAGCGCAGTGCGTTGGCCGCTTCCTTCATGTCCGTCACGACCGGCGCCAGCAGGTGCGGAATGCCTTCGTAGACCGAGAGCTCCAGCATCTTCGGGTCGATCATGATCATGCGCACGTCCTTGGCGCTAGCCTTGTACAGCAGGCTCAACACCATGGCGTTCACGGCCACCGATTTGCCCGAGCCGGTGGTGCCGGCCACCAGCAGATGCGGCATCTTGGCCAGGTCGGCCACCACCGGACGGCCGCCGATGTCCTTGCCCAGCGCCAGCGCCAGCGGCGACTTCATGGCGTCGTACTTGTCAGAGCGCAGGATCTCGGAGAGATAGACGATCTGCTTCTTGGCGTTGGGGATTTCCAGGCCGATCACGTTCTTGCCCGGGATCACGTCGACCACGCGCACGCTGACTACCGAGAGGCCGCGCGCGATGTCTTTGTCCAGGCTCGACACCTGCGAACCGCGCACTCCGGCCGCTGGCTCCAGTTCGAAGCGCGTGATGACTGGGCCCGGATAGACGCCCACCACCTTGGCCTCGATGCGGAAATCCTTGAGCTTCAGCTCGAGCTGGCGCGACAGTACTTCCAGCGTTTCTTCCGAATAACCCGGGCCCTGCTCCGGTGCTTCGTCGAGCAGCGACAGCGGCGGCAGTTCGCCCGGCGCGGAGGCACCCGTGAACAGCGGAATCTGCGTTTCCAGCTTGGCGCGCTCGCTCTTCACCACCGGCGCGGGCGCGGTTTCGATGCGTACGGGTTCGCGCTTGGCCTGCTTCACGGCCTCGGTCTTCTTGACCACCTCGCGCTCGGCGCGCGCCTGGCGCGCTGCCAGCACTTCGGGCGCCTCGCGCAGCTTGCCGCCGAACCAGCCGGCGAGCTTCAGCACGCCCTGGCCGGTGAGATCGGCCACCTTGAACCATGACAGGCCCGTGGCCAATGTCACCGCGATCAGGAACATCGCCAGCAGCAGCAGCGGCGCGCCCTTGTCGCCCAGCGCCTGCAGCAGGCCACGGCCCACCCACATGCCGATGATGCCGCCCACGCCCTGCGGCAGGATCGGCTCATCGTTGAAATTGAGATACAGCAGTGCCGGCGCGGTGATGAAGAAGAACACCGAACCGATCAGGCGCAGCGACGGCTCCCACGGCTGCACGGTGCGCTCGCCGCGATGGCGCAGCACCTGCACGCCCAGGAACAGCAGCAGCAGCGGAAAACAGTAGGAGACCAATCCGAAGATATAGCGCAGCACGTTGGCGATGTTCGCGCCCACTTCGCCACCGAAGTTGCGCGCGTGCTCGACCGTGCCGGCATGACCCCAGCTGGGGTCCTGGTCGTTGTAGCTGAACAGGCAGACCAGGAGATACAGCGCCAGCGGCAGCAGCAGCAGTGCACCGGCCTCGCGCAGGCGGCGCTTCAGCTCTTCACTGAGGCCTTCGCGCTCTTGCTTGTCTTTTTTGACGTTCGCGGTACGCGGCACCGTGGTCCTTATCCTGTCTTCAAGCGTCAGTCCGGCCGCCTTTACGGGCGGCCGGACGGTACAACACCCGCCGAAGCGGCAGGCAAGACCTTAGATCATGCCCTTGAGCGCCGGATGAACCAGCTCGCCACCGTCGACGTTGATGCCCCCGCGCAGCGGTTCGAACTGGCGCCATTCGTTGCCAGCGGCCAGACGCTGCACATACGGCAGGATAGCGGCAGAAATCGCCACCGACGAGGTCTGCGGCACGGCACCCGGCATATTCGTGACGCAGAAGTGGGTCACGCCGTGCACGTCGTAGGTCGGTTCCTTCCAGGTGGTCGGACGCGAGGTCTCGAAGCAGCCGCCCTGGTCGATGGAGATATCCACCAGCACGCTGCCCTTCTCCATGGTCTTGACCATCTCTTCGGTGACCACGCGCGGCGCCTTGGCGCTGGGGATCAGCACGGCGCCGACCACCAGGTCGGCCGAGGCCACTTCTTCGGCCACCGACGACTCATAGGCGTACAACGCGGTGACGTTCGGGCCCATGGCCATCATTTCGGCCAGGCGATCCTGGCGCTTGTCGAACACCACCACGTTGGCGCCGGCAGCGGCGGCCAGCGCGGCAGCGTTGCCACCGGCAGCGCCGGCGCCCAGCACCACGACCTTGCCACGCGGGGTGGAGGCCATGCCGCCCAGCAGCTTGCCCTTGCCGCCCTGCGGACGATGCAGCAGCGTGGTGCCGATCTGGGTGGCGATGCGGCCGGCAATGACCGACATCGGCAGCAGCAGCGGCAGGCCGCCGTTCTCTTCCACCGACTCGAACGCCACGCCGGTCAGGCCGATGTCCAGCAGGCTCTTGGTCAGCGACGGCTCGGCGGCCAGGTGCAGGTAGCAGAACAGCAGGTGGTGCTTCTTGAGCAGGGCGAGGTCGCCGGCAACCGGCTCCTTCACCTTCACGATCAGCTCGCCCGCCTCGTACAGGGCGGCGGCGTCGGCGGCGATCTTCACGCCGACCTTGGCATAGGCCTCGTCGGAGAAGCCGCTCTTCTCGCCCGCGCCGGCCTGGATGAACACCTCGTGGCCACGGCGGACCAGATCGGCAGCAGCGGCGGGAATGAGGGCAACACGACCTTCGAGGGTCTTGGTTTCGGAGGGAATACCAATACGCATGGGGAGTGGATCCTGTGGGAAAGCTAAGTGGCAACGACGCCAGGCCGCACCCGGCCCGGCAAACCTCAAGGCCGGCAGTGCTTGAATCGTCCTGGCGTCTTCCCCATCCTTCCGGGTTCGGACGCCTCGTCTCCGTTCATGCCTTGCCGGTGGGTAGGAAACCGCCGCAGGTGATGGAGCGAATGACTGATGCAAGTCGCCAGCAAACCCGAAGGATTATAACCAAGATGGGCAGGCCGTTTTCACATTCCCGCGACGCCGCACGAGCAGACCACCTTTGCGCATGTGCAGCAAAGTCAAGGGGATACAGCCCATCCCCCTGAAAACCAGCTGACAGCCCCCATATAGGGCCGATCGCCGGATGACCATGCGCCCAAGCATGGTTGCTCCCTCCACCCTCCATGAACATCGCCGCCGAGCAAGGCGGACAGAAGGAACGCATGAACGCACCCACCAAGCACAGCCGCCTGCTGATCCTGGGCAGCGGTCCCGCCGGTTACACCGCCGCCGTCTACGCTGCCCGCGCCAACCTCAAGCCGATGATGATCACCGGCCTGCAGCAGGGCGGCCAGCTGATGACCACCACCGAGGTGGACAACTGGCCGGGCGACGACAAGGGCGTGCAGGGTCCGGAACTGATGCAGCGCATGGCGCAGCATGCCGAGCGTTTCGAGACACAGATGGTGTTCGACCACATCCACAGCGTGGACCTGAAGCAGCGCCCGTTCCGCCTCAAGGGCGACTCGGGCGAGTACACCTGCGACGCGCTGATCATCACCACCGGCGCCACGGCCAAGTACCTGGGCATCGCCAGCGAAGAGCACTACAAGGGCCGCGGCGTGTCCGCCTGCGCCACCTGTGACGGCTTCTTCTTCCGCGAACAGGAAGTGGCGGTGATCGGCGGCGGCAATACCGCCGTGGAAGAGGCGCTGTACCTGTCCAACATCGCCAGCAAGGTCTATCTGGTGCACCGCCGCGACAAGCTGCGCGCCGAGAAGATCATGCAGGACAAACTGTTCGAGAAGGCCGCGGCCGGCAAGATCGAATTGATCTGGAACCACACCGTGGACGAAGTGCTGGGCGACAACTCCGGCGTCAACGGCGTGCGCGTGAAGGACATCAACACCGGCACGACCCGCGAGATTCCGGTAAGCGGCTTCTTCGTGGCCATTGGTCACCAGCCGAACACCGGCATCTTCGACGGCCAGCTCGACATGCACGACGGCTACATCAAGATCCGCAGCGGTCTGGGTGGCATGGCCACCATGACGTCCGTGCAGGGCGTGTTCGCTGCGGGCGACGTGGCGGACCATGTGTATCGCCAGGCGGTGACGTCGGCGGGCTTTGGTTGCATGGCGGCGCTGGATGCGGAGCGTTGGCTGGATCAGCAGGGTCCGGCGAGCTAAACGCTCTTGATCGTCATTCCGGCGCAGGCCGGAATCCAGTCTCCGCGTGACAGGTTGTCGCGATAACCATACACAGCCGCTACTGGATTCCGGCCTGCGCCGGAATGACGAGATTTAAGACTGAAGTATCCGTGTTTTTTGGAGCGCCGTGATCGAAGCACGCTTCCACGACAGCATCGAACGCATCCCGACCGAGGCCTGGGATGCGCTTCGGCCCGACGACAACCCCTTCGTCTCGCATGCCTTCCTCGCCCTGCTGGAGCGCACCGGCTGCATCCGCGCCGACTGGGGCTGGCAGGCGCATCACCTTGGTCTGTATGAAGACAGCCATCTGGTTGCCGCGGCACCGCTGTACCTGAAAGGCAACTCGCACGGCGAGTTCGTATTCGACTGGAGCTGGGCCAGCGCCTGGGAACGGGCCGGCGGCGACTACTACCCCAAGCTGCTCAACGCCGTGCCCTACTCACCCGTGCCGGGACCGCGCTTGCTGGCCGGCAACGATGCACGCACCGTCGAGCGCCAGCACGCCTTGACCGCGGCCATGCGCAGCTTCGCCGAGCGCATGAACCTCTCCTCCGTGCATGCCAATTTTCTGCGCGACGACGAACTGGCTGCGTTCGACACGCCATGGCTGGTCCGTTCCGACGTGCAGTTCCATTGGCACAACCATGCCTATGCGAATTTCGCCCAGTTCCTTGCCGCGCTCAATCACAAGAAGCGGAAGAACATCCGGCAGGAGCGCGCACACGTGGCCCGCAGCGGCCTCGCCATCGAGATGCGCGGCGGCAGCTCGCTGAGTGTCGAGGAGTGGCGGCACATCCATGCGCTTTACGAATCCACTTTCGACGCCAAGGGCAACCACGCCGCACTGACCCGCTCGATGTTCCTGGGCCTGCGCGACACGCTGGGCGACAGCGTGCAACTCGCGCTGGCGCGCCACGGCGAGCGCATCGTGGCGATGGCGTTGTTCCTGCAAAGCAGCGACACGCTGTACGGCCGTTACTGGGGCGCGGAAGTCGACGTGCCGGGCATGCATTTCGAGCTGTGCTACTACCAGGGCATCGAGCACGCGATCCGTCATGGACTGCAGCGCTTCGAACCCGGCGCGCAAGGCGAACACAAACTCGCCCGCGGCTTCCTGCCGGCGCGCACGCACTCGCGTCACTATCTGGTCAACACGAGTTTCCGCGACGCCGTGCATGAAGCGCTGCAGCGCGAAGCCGAAGGGATGGACGACTATGCGCAGGAGCTGATGCAACACAGCCCCTACGCGCATCTTGAGGCCTAGCCGACGGAAATGCCGACCACCTTGCCGCCTTCATCCAGCCGCACGCCAAACGGCAGGCTGTTGCCGGGGCCGAACTCGATCCGGTAGTCGTTCCAGACCTGCTCGTGGTCGTGGCGCTGCCCTTTGAAGATGAAGGACGACGGCGCGCCGAACACCGACAACTGCTTGGCCATGCGCCCGGACAAACCCGCGGCCAGCTTCGCCTTCAGCTTGTCGCCGAACATGGACGGATCGCGACTTCCCTTCTGCAGCTGATCGAACGCCGTGCGTACCGTGCTGGTGACGGCGGCATCTTCGCCCGCCGCCGGCTTGCGCGCAGCCCGCGCGAGATCCGGATACATCGCTTCGAACGCCGCAGTCACCAGCATCTGTCCCGGCTCCGGGTTGTCGCCCGAATTGGTGAACGCAATGACCTGGATGCCCTGCTTCGGGAAATATTGATTGGAGCTGGTGAAGCCGAACGAACCGCCGGTATGGCCGATGCGCGGTTGCTCGTCGAGCGTATCGATGAACAGGCCCAGGCCGTAATCGGTGCTGCCGGGCGCGGGCGTGATCATCCGCGCATAGTCGGCGGGACGCACGATCTTTCCGCTCTTGAGCGCGACGTTCCAGCGCTCCAGCTCATCCACCGTGGAGACCAGGTTGCCGGCCGCCCAGCCCACCGTGTCATGGATGGTGGGTGCCGCTTCCAGCTTGCCGTCCGCGTGCCGGTAGCCCTTGGCCATGCCGGGAATCGACGACTCCTCGGCCACCGTGTAGGTGTGGGTCATGCCAGCCACCGCCAGCAGGTGCGTCTTGACGTACTGCTCGTACGATTCGTGCGAGACCAGCTCGATCACCCGCCCCAGCAACGCATAACCGCTGTTGGAATAGGTCCAGCGGCTGCCGGGCGGAAAATCCAGCGGCTTGTCCTTGATGCGCGCGATGATCTGATCGAACGTGGCTGGCTTCACGGCCCACGCTTCGACGTCCGGACCGTCCAGGTACTCCGGCATGCCGCTGGTATGTGACAGCAACTGCTTGAGCGTCACTTCCTTCGCGTGCGGAGCATCCGGCAGATAGGTCGCCAGCGGAGCGTCGATATCCAGCTTGCCCGCTGCCTGAAGCTGCAGGATGGCCGCCGCCGTGAACTGCTTGGTGATGGAACCGATTTCGTAATGCGTCGACAGCGTGGCGGGCGTCTTGTGCTCGCGGTCGCTCAGCCCATAGGCGTGGCGGTACATGGCCACGCCGTCGCGGTAGATCGCGAGCGTGGCGCCCGGCGTGCCGGTGCGTTGCAAGACCGTCTGTACGTCGCTGTCGATACGCCTGGCCAGCGCAGGATCGATGTCCGTGGTGGAGGCCATCGCCGCAGGCGCGAGACACGAAGCGACCATCCAGCACAAGAAACGACGACGCATGCCCGATCCCGGTGTCATGAAGGAAAGTGCATGCTAACCACATCGCCATGCCGGTAGCATGTACCGCACACCCCGCCACTCAAGCCCCATGATTCGACTGCCCCTGCTCGACGCGACCAGGCCGGAACACTTTCCTGATCCGCGCAAGGCGTTGAACGATCCGAACGGCCTGCTGGCCTTCGGCGGCGACCTGTCGCCCCGTCGGCTGCTGGCCGCCTACGCGCAGGGCATCTTCCCGTGGTTCAACGAGGACGAGCCGCTGCTGTGGTGGTCGCCCGATCCTCGCTGCGTCTTCCACACCAGCAGCCTGCGGCCCAACCGCACGGTGCGGCGGCGGCTGGCGCAGGTGGACTGGCACGTGACGGTGGATCACGCCTTCCGCGAAGTGGTGGAAGCCTGCGCCGCGCCACGCCCGGGCCAGAGCGGTACCTGGATCGTGCCCGCCATGGTCGACGCCTATGCGCACCTGCACGAGATGGGGTATGCGCACAGCGTCGAGGTATGGGAACAGGATCGCCTGGTCGGCGGCATCTACGGCATCGCCGTGGGTCGATTGTTCTGCGGCGAATCGATGTTCAGCCGCGAAAGCGGCGGCTCGCGCGTGGCGCTGCTGGCGCTGGCGAAACTGCTGCGCGGCTGGGACTTCCCGTGGATCGATGCGCAGGTGACCAACGCCCACCTGGTGCAGCTGGGCGCGGTGGAGTATCCCCGCGCCCAATTCCTGCGCACCGTGGCACAGCTGTCCCAGCTGCCGGGACAACGCGGCAGCTGGGCCCCTTTCACCTCGCTGGCGCAGGTGACGGATCAGGCCGCCGCCGACTGACGCGCCTGCGCGGCACGATACGACTCGAGGATGTTGCCGCGCGCGGGCCGCTCGCCGGAAGCCAGCGCCTGCAGCCATTCCTCGGTGCTCAACACCGCCGCAAAGCGCGATTGCTGCACCACGCTGAAGACGCGATGGATCTCCTCGGCGCTCGCATAGCCGGCGTGGTTGGCGTACGACACGGCGCCTGATGCGTCGTGCACGAATTCCACCTCCATGCCGCGATCGAATGCGTGCTTGATGGTGGTGTCGTCGCAGTTGTGGGTCATGTACCCGAGCACCGTCAGTGTGTCGATCCGGTGTTGCGCCAGCCATTCGCCCAGGTCGGTATCGCTGAACGCGCTGGGCAGCGGCTTCAGGAACAGCGCATCGCGATGGCGGCGCGCGATCTCCGGATGCAGTTGCCAGCCATCGCTGCCCGAAGCGAACGCGGGTGCATCGGCCGGCGAATCCTGCTGGATCACGATCACCGGCACTCCAGCCGCAGTGGCGGCATCCATGATGCGGGTGATGCGCGGCAGCGACTGGGAGGACGGCGGGTACTCGATCTGCAGTTCACCGGTGAAGTATTCGTTCTGCACATCGACCACGATCACGGCACGGCGCGGCTGGGAGGACATGGCGAAGCTCCTTGCGTTGAGATGCTGCGCATGGTGCGCCCGGCGGCACTTGCCAACGAGTGGCCTGAAGGACAACCATCGATGCTATCGGGCCAATAGGGTAAATCGGGTCATGCGCACGATTCGGGTCGCCGTGGTCGCCTTCGAGGGTATCCTGCCCTTCCATCTGTCGGTGCCGTGCGCTGTGTTCCAGTCGCCGACGCCGGAGGGCGAATCGCCGTTCCGGCTGCGCGTGTGTTCCGCCGAAGGGGAACGGATTTCCAGCGCGGCGGGCTTCACCATCGGAACGCCTTACGGCCTGGACGAACTGGCGCGCTCGGATGTGATCATCGTGCCGTCCTGGCGCGATCCCGACGAGGTGCCTCCCGCTGCCCTGCTCCAGCAGTTGCGCAAGGCGGCCGCGCGCGGCAAACGCGTGGTCGGCTTGTGCATGGGTGCGTATGTGCTGGCACACGCCGGCTTGCTGGATGGCCGGCGCGCCACGACCCACTGGGCCTGGGCCGAGCCGTTCATGGCGCAGTTCCCCGAGGTCGAAGTGGATGCCGACGTGCTGTTCGTGGATGAAGGCAACATCGTGACGTCCGCTGGCGCCGCGGCAGGCATCGATTGTTGCCTGCATCTGGTCCGTCAGATGCTGGGCAGTGAAATGGCTAATCACATCGCGCGGCGCATGGTGGTGCCGCCGGTGCGACGCGGCGGCCAGGCGCAGTTCATCGAAAAACCCGTGGCCGAGGCGCCTGCCGACAAGCGCATGGCGCGCCTGCTCGAACACGTGCAACGGCACCTGCACGAAGACCACAACCTCGACACGATCGCGGAAAAGGCGGCCATGAGCCGGCGCACGTTCACGCGACATTTCCGCCAGCTGACCGGCGGCAGCTTCGGCGACTGGCTGCTGGCGCAACGGCTCGCCGAAGCGCAACGCCTGCTGGAAACCACCCAGCGGCCGCTGGAACGGATCGCCACCGATATCGGCCTGGGCTCGCCGGTGACCCTGCGCCAGCACTTCCAGCGCGCGTATCGCACCTCGCCGGCGAACTACCGGCGCACCTTCAGCGCGCCGCGCGACTGAAGCGCTTCAACGAAACAGGTGCGGTACAAAGCAGCTGGTGTTGCGCGTGATGCAATCGGCGTCCTCGCGCATGCCGATGCCCACGGCGGCATTGCCCACCACCCACGACCCGACCAGCGCATGCCGTCCGTCGAACACCGGCAGCGGCGAGAACGCCTGGAAAATGCATGGCTCGGCGCTGGCACCGCCAGTCTCGCCCTTGCCCAGCACCACGATGCCGGCACCTTCCCTGCCCCAGTACGGTTTGCGCACCACCGCGCCGTCGATGTCGGTGCAGCGACGGCTGGCCGGCAACAGATTCGGATGCCGGGGAAAGTATTCCCATAGCAAAGGCAGGATCGCCTTGTTCGACAGCAGCATTTTCCAGGCCGGCTCGAACCAGCGCAGACGCGTCTGCGGGAGGTGTTCGGCGAAGGGTTCGGCTAGCATCCATTCCCAGGGATAGAGTTTGAACAGCCGCTCAATGGGCGCGTTGTCGAGATCGATAAAATCCGTGCCCGACCAGCCGATCTGCTCGACATCCAGGGCGGTCGTGCGATGACCCGCCTGCAGGCAGGTATCGATGAGGTAGTCGCAGGTGAGCGCGTCTTCCGTGCTTTCGTAACAGGCCGCGAAATGCACGTGCGACGCCGCGGGCAAGGTGCGCCAACGCTCCACCAACGCTTCGTGGATGGAGTTGAACTGGTCCGCGTCCGTGGCCACGTCCTGCAACCAGTACCACTGCGCCACCGATGCCTCGAACAACGCGGTGGGCGTGTCGGCGTTGTATTCCAGCAGGCGCGGCGGCGAATGGCCGTCGTAGGCCAGGTCCATGCGTCCGTACAACGCCGGCTCGCGATCCCACCAGCTGCGCTCGACCAGCGCGGCCGCGCGATCGCCCAGGCCCAGCTCCGCATAGCGCCCGGAACGCACGATGCGATCGACGGCCTCGAGGCAGAGCGCGTGCAGTTCGTTGGTGGCGGCTTCGACCTGGTCGATCTCATCGGCCTCGAACACGTAGTGCACGTCTTCGCGCCAATACGGCTGGCCATCGATGGTATGGAAGGCGAAGCCGAGCGATTCGAGCCGTTGTTGCCAATCCGTCCGCGGTGTACCCGTCTGTCGATGCATCGATCAGCTGGCCCGCGCCGAAACGCGCCCGGTCGAACCAAAGCCGCCCCGACTGCCGAGTTCGACGCCCTGCGGCCCACCGAAGGCACTGGTGGCCGCAGCGCGTCCACCCGCGGCGAACGCGCGCCCCGGCCCTGGATCGTTGGCGACGTTGCCGCCGCTGCTGCTGCGGTACCAGGGGCCGTAGTAATGCAACCCGCTGCTGCCGCTCACCGAGGTATCGATCTGGCACTGCCCGGTGGAATAGTCGTGCACGCAGTCTTCGTAGCTGTTGTAGCGGTTGCGCTGCACGTCCTGGCCGCGCCCCAGCATCGAAAGACCCACCAGGGTCGCGCCGCCGAGCGCGATCAGCGGCACGGCAAACGAACGTTTCTGGTTGCGCGGCGGCAGCGGATGGAAGCGGGCGTCAGGCCGTTGCGGCGGCTTGACGCCGGGCCGAAGCTCGCGCGAGAGGGGATACTTGTTTGAATCGCTCATGGCGGCTTACCACGTCATCGCCGCGGCATTCACCAGGCCCACGGCAATCGCCACGGCAGCGGCGAAGATCGCCGCGGCGCGATTGTCCTGCTCGACCTGCGTGGCCAGGTCGTGGATGAGCAGGCGAATGACCAGATGCGCCAACCATTGCACGATCAGCGCCACCAGTCCCCACACGGCGAGATCCAGCAGGTTCACGCTGTGCGCCATGGCGCTGGCCAATGGCGCGACGAAACCGATCAGCGCACCGCCGAGGCTGATCGCTGCCGCCTGGTTGCCCTGGCGAATGAGCGCGATCTCACGCTGCGGCGTGAGCCAGATGTGTACCGTGCAGAAGATGGCGAGAAAAAGTACGCCCAGGCCAAAGTACGCCGCGAAAGCGGGCAGTGTCGAAAGATCCGGCAACAGCATGTCATCCCCTGTTCTGCCCATCCCGGGCGTCGATGGAGTGTAGCCGACCGGCGAGCGCCGTCGCGCGACGCCTCAGTCCTCTGCCACCGTTCCCAACCCGATCGCCTTGAGCTCGTCGTAGTGCTCCAGGAACAGCGCCACGATGCCGGGATCGAGCTGCCCTCCGGCCGCGTTGCGCAGGTAGTCGATGACTTCCGGTTCCGGCCATGCGGACTTGTAGACGCGCGGGAAACTCAAGGCGTCCCACACGTCCACCACGCTGAAAATGCGCGCCGCCAACGGAATGTCCTCACCCCGCAAGCCGCGCGGATACCCTGTGCCATCCCAGCGCTCGTGGTGCGCATAGGGAATGTCGACGGCCGGGCGCAGAAAGGCGGTGCGCATCAGCAAGTCCCGGCCCAGCACGGTGTGCGTGCGCATCAGGGTCATTTCGTCCGGCGTGAGCGGGCCGGGCTTGATCAGGATGGCATCGGGCAGCGCCAGCTTGCCGATGTCGTGCAGCAAGGCGCCGAAGCGCACGTGCCGCAACGGATCGCCTTCCAGCCCCACGCGCCGGGCGAGTGCCACGGTCATGCGCATGACGCGTTCGGAGTGATCGCGCGTCTCCTTGTGACGCACGTCCATCGCCGAGACCAGCGCGCGCAGCGATTGCTCGTTGCCGCGCAGCAACAGATGGTTGAGGCGATCCATGCGACGCACGTCGCGACCGATCAGCCAGTACAGCAGCGCCCCCGTCACCAGCACATACAGGCTGCCCTTGATCGAGTTCAGCGTGCTCAACGTAGGCTCGTCGAGGTTGAGCGAAAACAGCAGGTGGTCGGAGAAGAGCACCCACAGCAGGGCCACCGACACATAGATGGCCACGATGCGAAATTGAGGCTTGACCGTCACTGCGTCTCCCTGCCGTCTTCGCTACCCGTCGCACGACCCGCGCGCGACCGGCCCGAGCATAGCCCGAAGATGATGCGGACGCTGTCGCGTGGCGCACATCCTCAGGCGTCCTCGGGCTCGATCAACACATCGACGAACTGGCCCGCGCCAAGACCCGCGGCGGCGGCGGACGATTCCTCCAGCTGCAGCCAGAAGGTGCCGGAACGTTCGACCACGGCGCCGCGGAAATCCGTTCCGTTGAGGCTGCCGCGGACGCGATGCCCGTGGCCGCATTTCCATAGCGGCCTGGCAGGTGTCGACCATTGGCTGACCGGATCGAACGGCAGTGGCACCAGCCACGGCCGCTGATCACTCTGTACGGTGGCGCGAAACGCTACGGCGCGATGCCTGTTCATCCCCGTTCCCCCTGTAGGATGCTCCGGCCAAGAAGATAACGGAGGCGGGGCGTCCCGTGTGAGGATGAATCGGCTCTTTGATGGCCAGCACGGTCAATCCGGCCTTCTGGATGGCCGTCACCCAGCTGCCCAGGGTGCGGAAATACCAGGGTGCGGGCTGGCTGAAGCCGTCGCCGCAACCCGCCCAGGAACCGTCGTGCCAGCCGTCGGCATAGGGTTCCACGCCGGCCACCAGCGGGTGGAGCGTCTGGATCGCCAGCACGCCATCGGGCTCGAGCAGCGCGGGCACGGCTGCCAAGAGGGCATCCACCGACGCCCCGCCCAGCAGCGAAAAATTGCAGACCACCACGTCCGCGCGCTGCTTCAGCGCGCCAGCAGCCATGTCTTCGTAGCTGACGACGCGGAAATCGCCGCCACCTTTGGCGCTCGCTGCTTCCACCAGCGCCGGAACGGCGTCGACCCCGAGCACCTCGATACCCTGCGCAGCAAGCGCCCGCGCCAGCCAGCCTTCGCCGCAACCGACGTCGATCACCGTGCGCGGAGCACGCGACAACACCAGCTCGACGATGGCCTGGTCGGTCGCCAGTTTGCGGCTCTCGATGCGCCCTTCGCGAACGGCGGCTTCCCACGCCTGTGCATTGGCATGCCAGGCGTCGAGGATCAGGGCTTCGCTGGCACCGTCGCCCACCGCCGCTTCAACCGGCGCGACTGACGTATTTGCTGGCGACGTAGTTGTCGAGGATGCCGATGAACTCGCTGGCGATGTTGTCGCCGCGCAGCGTCATTGCCTTCTGGCCGTCGATGAAGACCGGCGCCGACGGTGCCTCGCCGTTGCCCGGCAGCGAGATGCCGATATTGGCGTGCTTGGATTCGCCCGGACCGTTCACCACGCAGCCCATCACGGCCAGGGTGAGGTTCTCCACGCCGTCGTACTTCACGCGCCACAGCGGCATCTGCTCGCGCACATGGTCCTGCACGGTGCGCGCAAGCACCTGGAAGAACTCGCTGGTGGTGCGGCCGCAACCCGGGCACGCGGTGACCAGCGGCGTGAACGCACGCAGGCCCATGGTCTGCAGCAGTTCCTGCGCCACGATGACTTCACCCGTGCGTGACGCGCCGGGTTCGGGCGTGAGCGAGATGCGGATGGTGTCGCCGATGCCTTCCTGCAGCAGCACCGAGAGCGCCGCCGCCGACGCGGTGATGCCCTTGGAACCCATGCCCGCTTCGGTCAGGCCCAGGTGCAAGGCGTAATCGCAGCGTCCGGCAATATCGCGATACACCGCGATCAGCTCCTGCACGCCGGACACCTTGCACGACAGGATGATGCGATCGCGCGGCAGGCCGATCTCTTCCGCACGCCTGGCCGAGTCCAGCGCCGAACGGATCAGCGCTTCGCGCGCCACATGTCCCGCATCCCAGGGCTGCGCGCGCAGGTGGTTTTCATCCATCAGCGTGGCGACCATGCTCTGATCGAGCGAGCCCCAGTTGGCGCCGATGCGCACGGGTTTCTCGTAGCGCAGCGCCATCTCGATGATGGAGGCGAACTGGGTGTCTTTCTTCTTGCCGAAGCCGACGTTGCCGGGATTGATGCGGTACTTGGCCAACGCCTCGGCGCAGGCCGGCTCCGCTTCCAGCAGCTGATGGCCGTTGTAGTGGAAGTCGCCGATGATCGGCACGTCCACGCCCATCATCGCCAGCTTGTCGCGAATGCGTGGCACGGCGGCGGCGGCGGCCGGCGTATTGACCGTGATGCGCACCAGTTCCGAACCGGCGCGCGCCAGCTCGGCGATCTGTTTGGCGGTGCTGGCCGGATCTTCCGTGTCGGTGTTGGTCATCGACTGCACCACCACGGGTGCACCACCACCCACCGTGATCTTGCCGATCCTGACGCCGACACTGGGGCGGCGCGAAGCGGGCTGGGCGGGACGCGGAGAAAGAGTCGAGTCGCTCATGGTTGGGATCGTGATTCAGGGACGGCAACGGGCAAAGGATACCCGAACGGCCGGGTGCCCCCTAGCAACCGTCGCAGCACCCTGCGCGATGCGGCAAAACCGCGCATTGGAACCACTCTTAAGGCTTGTACGAGGATCATGGTGTCCTGCAATACGCATGTCACAGGAGTGCCATCCATGCATCAGGACCATCGCCAGGACGACGTCCATCGTCTGACTCCTTCGCCTTCGTGCGCGGGTTGCGGTTACGCCGCCGTCTGCCAGGCCAGCGGTTACGACCGGCCCGAACTGTCGGGGCTGCGGCATATGGCCGAACGCGTCGGCCCGCTGCGCACCGGCGAGTACCTGTACCGTCCGATGTCGCCATTCCGTGCGCTCTATGCGGTGCAGACCGGCATGGCCAAGACCGTGGCGGTGGACGTCGCCGGGCGTGAGCAGGTGCTTGCGTTCCATCTGCCCGGCGAAATGATCGGCCTGGACGCGATGGAGCGCGAAGTGCACGACAACGCCGTGGTGGCCCTGGGCAAGACGCAGTTCTGCCGTTTCCCCTACCCGGCCGTCCGCCAGCTGTCGGGCCGCCAGCCGGACGTCCCCTGGCATCTGGTGCAGTCGGCGAGCCAGCGCATTTCGCGCCTGCAGCTGAGCAGCGGCAACCACATGGCGGAAGAGCGCTTCGCTGCGTTCCTGGTGGACCTGCGCGACCGCCGCGTGATGCTCGGATTGCCCGGAGACTACCTGCCGCTTCCCATGTCGCGCGCCGATATCGGCAACCACCTGCGCCTGACCACGGAAACCGTGAGCCGCCTGCTCGGACGCATGCGCGAGCGCGCATGGATTCGTGCCGATCGTACCGGGCTGCACATCCTCAACCTGCCCGCCTTGCGCGAACAGGGCCTGTCGCTGCTGATGCACTGAGCGAAGGGATCAGCCGCCCGTTCTGCGCAGGGCGGCCTTGAGCAAGCGTTGCTGGATGCGGTCGCCCATGCTGCCGGGCTGCGCGAGTCCCATGCGCTCCAGCGCCTCGTCCTCGCCGCCCACGGGCTCACCCGGCGAGGCGGCAGCCCGCAACACTTCCCATTTGCCACGCCAGCTGGAACTCCTGCTCTTCAGCCAGCCGAGCGCCGGCAGCAGGCGTTGCTCGACCTCGGTGAAATCGCTGCCGAAGGGAAACGGCGGCAGCAGGCCTTTCTCCTGCCATGGCATCAGCGCTTCCTTCAGCAGCTCGGGCCGGTTGTTGCGCCAGCGCTCGGGGACCTGGAAGTCCGCCGCCAGCTTTCCATGCGATTTCGCCTCCGCGCACAACGCGTCGATGAAGCGCGCATCGGTGATGGAGAGCATCGCCTCGATGCATTCGCTGTCGGTCTTGCCGCGCAGGTCGGCCACGCCGTATTCCGTCACGAACACATCGCGCAGGTGGCGCGGAATGGTGGTGTGCCCGTAGTTCCAGCGGATATTGGTTTCGATGCCGCTACGCCCCAGGCGCGTGGAGCGCAGCAGGAGGATGGAACGACCGTCGGCCAGTTCATGCGCCATCGCCACGAAGTTGTATTGACCGCCGACGCCGCTCACCACTTCGCCGTCTTCGAGGCCGTCGGACACCGCCGAGCCCAATAAGGTCGCCATCATGCAGGTGTTGAAGAAACGTGCCCCGCGCCGCTGCAGCGCGGCCAGCATCTGGTGATCGCCGTAGAGCTGGTTGACGTTGGATACGCGGCACATGTCCAGCGCATCGGGGTCGTTCGCATCGAGCTCGGCCAGCCAGCGATACAGCTCGCGCGTGCCGAGGAAGAAGGCGCCACGCAGGTAGTGGCCACCCGGTGTCTCCGGCGACAGCCGTCCACATGCCGCCGCGCGTTCCAACGCCATGTTGTCCCATGCGCGACGCTTGAGGATGCCCGCGCGCTGCAGATGCATGAAGCCGTCCATGACCATTTCGCTGGCGCCGTACAGGCCTGCGCGCAGCGGCGCGAGGCCGCCCATGCGTGCCGCCAGGGCATGCGTGCCGCCTCGCGGATCGAGCGCTACCAGCGCACGCCGCCACTGCGTGTTGTCCTGCTGCCGCCAGCGCAATCCGTAGACCAGTGCATCGGACAACGCGCCGATGCCGATCTGCAGGCAACCGCCGTCGCGCACCAGCGCGCTGGCGTGGATGCCCAGCGCATATTCCGCCGTGTCGATCGGCTGGCGCGGCACGGCGAACAGCGGCGGCGCCGTGTCGGTACGCAGTTCCACGTCGAAGTAGTCGCGCTGCACTTCCGCATGCCCGCTGATGTACGGCAGATCCGGATGCACCACCGCCACGCACAAGGGGCGCGGCTTGCCCGACTGCACCACGCGGTCGATGAAATCGAAGGTCAGGTCGGGGTTGCACGAAAGGCTGTAGCGCACGCCTTCGGGCGTCTCGCGGCGCGCCACCAGTTGCACCAGCAGGTTGATGTCCTGCACGGCCAGGTCGCGCGCCACGTGCGTGTAGTTCTGGCTGATGTAGTTGCGCTGCGCCCCGCCCGAATGCAGCAGCGCGCCCGATTGCATGTAGAACTCGTGCACGGCGACGTTGGAAGGCAACTGGTCGCGCGCCTGGTCGATGGCGTATTCGGGATCCACCGCGCCTGCGCCGAAATGCCGCTCCACGAACGGTCCCACGAAACGCGCCTCCAGCCCCGGCGCGGGTCGTGGACGGGTCAGCGACAACGCGGTGTAAAGGGACAGCGAGCGCGACGTGTCGGCCCGGGTCAGCCGGTACAGCGCATTCAACAGTTCATGCGGCTTGCCCAAGCCCAGCGGCGCAGCGACGCGCAGGTCCGGGCCGATGCGTTCGGCGAGCTGCTGCGCGCACGCGTCGGTGTCGGTATGACATTGCTCAGGCGACATGGAGCAAACATGACAGATAGTTCATGGGCGCGACATGACCGGAAGGACGGGGCGTATTGGTGGCACGCCCCAAGTGAATACCGCTTGAAGAACGCCCGAACGCATGCCCTACACTCCAGCCATGAACCGACCGATCGCATCGCCCCATGCACGCCTGCTGGCCGAACAGGCATTGAGCCGCGCCGCGGGCGCACCGCTGCTGGGCGGCAACCGCGCCGAGCTGCTGATCGATGCGGCCGCGCACTACGACGCCTGGCTGGCCGCCATCCGCGGCGCACGCGAGCGCGTGCTGCTGGAGAACTACATCATCCGCGACGATGAGGTCGGACGGGCGTTCCGCCAGGCGCTGGTGGAGTGCGCGCAACGCGGCGTATTCGTGGCGGTGGTGTACGACTGGCTGGGCTGCAAGGGACAGTCGCGCGACCGCTTCTGGGCACCGCTGCGCGCGGCCGGCGGCCAGGTCCGCGCGTTCAATCCGCCGCAGTTCGGGCAACCGTTCGGCTGGGTCAGCCGCGATCACCGCAAGCTGCTGGTGGTCGATGGCGTGCACGGGTTCCTTTCCGGCGTGTGCATCAGCGAGAAATGGCTGGGCGACGCCGCACGGCAAGTGCCGCCCTGGCGCGACACCGGCGTGGCCTTGCACGGTCCGGCCGTGGCCGAGCTGGAGAACGCGTTCGTCGAAAGCTGGTCGAGCATCGGCACGCCGCTTGATCCGTTCGAGCAGCCGGCGGCCGACGAGGAGGTGGGCACGGTGGCGCTGCGCGTGATCGCCACCCAGCCCGCCACCGCCGGCATGTACCGGCTCGACCAGTTGATCGCCGCCATGGCGCGCAAGACGCTGTGGCTGACGGATGCCTATTTCATCGGCGTCGCACCGTACGTGCAGGCCCTGGCGGCCGCCTCGCGCGACGGCGTGGACGTGCGCCTGCTGGTACCCGGCAGCAGCGACATCCCGGTGGTAGCCGGCATGTCGCGCTCGGGCTATCGGCCTTTGCTCAAGGCCGGCGTCCGCGTGTTCGAGTGGAACGGTTCGATGCTGCACGCCAAGACGGCGGTGGCCGATGGCCAGTGGGCGCGCGTGGGTTCGTCCAATCTCAATATCGCCAGCTGGCTGAGCAATCGCGAGATCGATGTGGCGGTGGAAGACACCGGCTTCGCCCGACAACTGGCCGAGCAGTACGAACGCGACCTGGAAAATGCCACCGAGATCGTGCTGGCGCCCAGCCGCTGGCGCCGGGCGACCGACCATGTGCAAAGCCACGACCGCCCGCCACAGCGTCCCCGCCGTGCCGGCGGCAGTTCGGGGCGGGCCGCTGCCGGCGCCCTGCGCATCGCCAACAGCGTGGGCGCGGCGCTGACCGACCGCCGGGTGCTGGACGATACGAGCATCAGCCCCCTGGTGATCGGCACCCTGGTGCTGGTCGTGCTGGCGGTGATCGCCATCTTGTGGCCGGCCGTGCTCGGTTGGCCGCTGGGCGTGCTGGCCGCCTGGTTCGCGCTCAATTTCGGCATCCGGGCGTGGCGTCTGCGGCGCCGCCAGAAGCAACGCGCGGCCGAGCGGGACGGCCCGATCTGAGCCGGCGAATCCCTAGCGAATCCAATCAGATAGACGCCATGCCTTAGGCCCAGGCTGCGTTAAGTGGGCCAAGCAGATGTAAACGCAGCAATCGACGGGCGAATCTCATGTTAGGCTCGCTCCTTCATGCGCTCGCCCGATGACACCCACGACCAGGCCGGCCCGCCGCCGCGCCAGATCCTGACGCCCAGCTCGCTCAACCGGCTGGTGCGGGACCTGCTGGAAGACGCCTTGCCGTTGATCTGGATCGAAGGCGAGCTGTCCAACGTCGCCCGGCCGGCATCGGGACATATCTATTTCACCCTGAAGGACGCCAGCGCCCAGGTGCGTTGCGCCATGTTCCGGCCCAAGAGCGGCTGGCTGAAGTTCAAGCCCGCCGATGGCATGCATGTGCTGGTGCGCGCCCGGGTGGGCCTGTACGAACCACGCGGCGAATTCCAGCTGGTGGCCGAGCACATGGAGCCGGCCGGCGAAGGCGCCTTGCAGCGCGAGTTCGAACAGCTGAAGGCGCGGCTGGATGCCGAGGGACTGTTCGACCCGGCGCGCAAGCGCGCCCTGCCCCGTTATGCGCGCCGCATCGGCGTGATCACCTCCGCCACCGGCGCGGCCGTTCGCGACGTGCTCAGCGTGATGTCGCGGCGCTGGCCGCTGGCCGATGTGGAGGTGCTGCCCGTGCCCGTGCAGGGACGCGAAGCGCCGCCCGCCATCGTGCAGATGCTGCGCAAGGCCTCGGCCAGCGGTCGCTATGACGTGTTGCTGCTGACGCGCGGCGGCGGCTCGCTGGAAGATCTCTGGGCGTTCAACGACGAGCGGGTCGCGCGCGCCATCCACGCCAGCGCGGTGCCGGTGGTGTCCGCGGTCGGTCACGAGATCGATTTCAGCATCGCCGACTTCGTCGCCGACCTTCGTGCCCCCACGCCATCGGCAGCGGCCGAGCTGCTGGTGCCGGACGCCTTTGCGCTGCGCCGCCATCTGCAACAACTGCAACAGCGGCTGGCCACGCTGGAACAACGACGGCTGCAGGCACGCATCCAGCGCGTGGATCATCTGCTGGCACGCCTGCAGGCCCAGCGTCCGCAGGCACGGCTGGCCCGCGATCGCGAGCGACTGGTGCATCTGCAGCGACGCCTGCATGGCGTGCAGCGCGAGCAATCGCAGCGTCGACACAATGCACTGGAACGCGTGCATGCACGACTGCTTGCCCAGCATCCACGGCTGCGCCTGATGCTGCTGCAACGCCGCCTCGGCGAGCTGCGGCAACGGCTGCTCAGCAGCATCGAACGCAAGCTGGAACGCGACCGCGCCAACCTGCGCCAGAACGGTCGTGCGCTGCATGCGATCAGCCCGCTGGCCACGCTGGAGCGCGGTTATTCGATCATTTTCGATGCCAACGGCAAGGTCGTGCGATCCTCCCAAGGTATCGGTGAAGGCACGCCGCTGCGCGCCCGACTTGCCGACGGCGAATTGCCACTGTCGGTGCGCAAGGAAGAATCGAACGACTAGCGCCGCCAGCTCACGCGGCATGAACGATCCGTGTCGCATCCTTCGCGCTTACGCATGAGGAGTCGAGGCATGAAGGGCGCACAATTGTTCGTCAAGGCGCTGGAAGCCGAAGGCGTGGAACGTATCTTCGGCGTACCGGGCGAAGAGAATCTGGATTTTGTCGAAGCCCTGCGTGACTCCTCCATCCGACTTATCGTGACCCGCCACGAACAGGCCGCCGGCTTCATGGCCGCGACCTGGGGACGCCTGACCGGCGAAGCCGGCGTGGCGCTGTCCACGCTGGGTCCGGGCGCCACCAACCTGGTGACCGCCGCCGCCTATGCGCAACTCGGCGCCATGCCGATGATGATGATCACCGGCCAGAAACCCATCCGCGAACACAAGCAGGGTTTGTTCCAGTTGGTCGACGTGGTCGACATGATGCAGCCACTGACCAAGTACACGCGGCAGATCGTCTCGGCGCCCACCATTCCGGCACGCGTGCGCGAAGCGTTCCGTCGTGCGGAAGAAGAACGTCCCGGCGCCGTGCATCTGGAACTGCCCGAAGACATCGCCCGCGACAGCGTCGAAGAGGCCATCCTGCTGCCCACCGAATACGCGCGCCGGCCCGCTCCCGACGAAGCCGCCCTGGTGCAGGCCGCCGAGGCGATCACCGGCGCCAGGCATCCCATCCTGATGATCGGCGCCGCCGCCAACCGCCAGCGCACCACGGTGGCCCTGCGCGCTTTCATCGACAAGCTGGGCATTCCGTTCTTCACCACGCAGATGGGCAAAGGGGTGATCGACGAAGACCATCCGCTGTGGCTCGGCAACGCCGCGCTGTCGGATGGCGACTTCGTGCATCGCGCCATCGATGCGGCCGACGTGATCGTCAACGTCGGCCACGACGTAGTCGAGAAGCCGCCATTCTTCATGCGCAAGGGGCGGCGTACGGTCATCCACATCAACTTTTCCAGCGCGGAAGTGGACGCGGTCTATTTCCCGCAGATCGAGGTGGTCGGCGACATCGCGCATACGGTGGAACGCCTCACCGATGCCCTGCAGCCGCAGGAGCATTGGAATTTCAGCTTCTTCGACCGCGTGCGCAACGCGTTCCACAAGCAGCTCGAGGAGCACGCGCGCGACCAGCGCTTTCCGATGCATCCGGTGCGCATCGTCGACGACACGCGCCGCTTCATGCCCGACGACGGCGTGCTGTGCCTGGACAACGGCATGTACAAGATCTGGTACGCGCGCTACTACCGGGCCCGCGAACCGAACACCGTGCTGCTGGACAACGCACTCGCCACCATGGGCGCCGGCCTGCCCTCGGCGATGGCGGCGAAGATGGTCTATCCCGAGCGCAAGGTGCTGGCCATCTGCGGCGACGGCGGCTTCATGATGAATGCGCAGGAGCTGGAAACCTGCGTGCGCCTCAAGCTGGACCTGGTGATCCTGCTGCTGCGCGACGACGCCTACGGCATGATCCGCTGGAAACAGGCCGAGATGGGCTACGACGATTACGGCATGGTGTTCGGCAACCCCGACTTCGTGGCGTTTGCCGAGGCGCACGGCGCGCGCGGCCATCGTCCCGGCAGCGCCGACGAATTCCTGCCCACGCTGGAGCGAGCGTTCAATGCGGGCGGCGTGCACCTGATCGACCTGACCATCGACTATTCGGACAATCACCGCATTCTCAACGAAGACATCCCGCGGCTCAGCGCAGCCGTCTGAGCCTCTACGCGTCGGAGCCATCCATGCTTGCCAAGAGTTACCCCTACTACCTCGCCAACCAGCCGCAGACCTCGAAAGAGATGATGGACGTGCTGGACAAGTACAGCGGCAAGGTCGCCACGCGTGTCGCGGTGCCTGACGCCAAGGCCACCGAAAAGGCCATTGCCGCAGCGGTGAAAGCCACCATCCCGATGCGCGACTTCAAGCCCTGGGCGCGGCAGCAGGTGCTGCAGCATTGCGCGCAGCGCTTCACCGAACGACGCGAGGAACTGGCGTATGCGCTGTGCGTGGAAGCCGGCAAGCCGATCAAGGATTCCGACGGCGAAGTCACCCGCCTGATCGAAACCTTCACCATCGCGGCGGAAGAAGCCGTGCGCACGAATGGCGAAACGATCAACCTGGAGATCGCCAAGCGGCTCAACGGCTATCACGGCTATACCAAGCGCGTGCCGCTGGGGCCGGTGTCGTTCATCACGCCGTTCAACTTCCCCTTGAACCTGGTGGCGCACAAAGTGGCGCCAGCGATCGCGGCCGGTTGTCCGTTCGTGCTCAAGCCTGCCGAACGCACACCCATCGGTGCGCTGATCATCGGCGAGGTGCTGGCGGAGACGGATCTGCCCAAGGGTGCGTTCTCCGTGCTGACGCTGGATGGCAAACACGCCAATCCGCTGGTGGAAGATCCGCGCTTCAAGCTGCTGTCGTTCACCGGCAGCCAGATCGGCTGGGATCTGAAGACGCGCGCGGGCCACAAGAAGGTCACCCTGGAACTGGGCGGCAACGCCGCCTGCATCGTCGATGCGGACCAGGGACCCAACCTCGATTACGTGATCGACCGGATGGTATTCGGCGCGTTCTACCAGTCGGGCCAGAGCTGCATCAGCGTGCAACGCATCTATGTGCACGAGGCGCTGTATGACGAGGTAAAGAAGCGACTGGTCGCCGCGGTAAAGAAACTCAAGGCCGGCGACCCGAAGAAGAAAGACACCTTCCTCGGACCGATGATCGACGAGCCCGCCGCGGAGCGCCTGCAAGGCTGGATCGAAGAAGCACGCAAGGCCGGCGGCAAAGTGTTGTGCGGCGGCAAGCGTGCCGGTGCCATGCTCGAAGCGACCTTGATGGAAAACGTGCCGACCAGCGCGAAGGCCTATCGCAACGAAGCGTTCGGTCCGTTCGCCCTGCTCGCACCGTTCCGTACGTTCGATGAGGTGGTGGAACTCGTGAACGACTCCGAGTACGGCCTGCAGGCCGGCATCTTCACCGACAGCCTCGCCAACGCCATGCGTGCCTGGAACGAACTCGACCAGGGTGGCGTGGTGGTCAACGACGTGCCGAGCTTCCGCGTCGACAACATGCCGTATGGCGGCGTGAAGCTGTCCGGCATCGGCCGCGAAGGCATCCGCTGGGCCATCGAGGACATGACCGAAGTGCGCCTGATGGTGATGCGCGAGCGCTGAGCGGCGGTGAATAGGTAATCGCCCGCTACGCGGGCTGTAAAGGGTAAATGGGAAGAACGGTCAGCAGGTGAGCTGCAGGCCCTTTTCTCACTTTACCCTTTACCATTTACAGGCCGCGCAGCGGGCGGCTTCCCCTTTTCGACTGTCACGTATCTGTCTTGCGCGAGTGCTTAGCTTGCGCGAGACCGACCACAAGGGCATGTCATGCAGACCGAAGCCGCCGTCGTCTCCGCCGCTCCACCACGCCAGGGTTCCGGACGGCTATTTGCGCTGATCTTCGGTGTGATCCTGCTGATCGGCGCGGGGTATGCCGGGCTGAGCCTGGTACAGGATCTGGCGGTCGTCCATGTCCGTTCGATTGCGCCCTTCCTGCTGCTGGGCGTGGCGCTGCTGATCGCGCTGGGCTTCGAATTCGTCAACGGTTTCCACGACACCGCCAATGCGGTGGCCACGGTGATCTACACCAATTCGATGCCGGCCAATATGGCGGTGATCTGGTCGGGCACGTTCAACTTCCTCGGCGTCTTGTTTTCCTCCGGCGCGGTGGCCTTCACCGTGGTGTCGTTGCTGCCGGTGGAATTGATCCTGCAGGTGGGTGGTCAGGCCGGTTTCGCGATGGTGTTCGCGCTGCTGATCGCGGCGATCCTGTGGAACCTCGGCACCTGGTATTTCGGCCTGCCCAATTCCTCTTCGCACACGCTGATCGGCTCGATCATCGGCGTGGGTCTGGCCAATCAGCTGATCTCCACGCATAGCGGCACCAGCGGCGTGAACTGGGATGCCGCCATGGGCGTGTTCCGCGGCCTGGTGTTCTCGCCGGTCGCCGGTTTCCTGCTGGCCGGCCTGCTGATGCTGTTGCTCAAGTCGCTGGTGAAGATTCCCGCGCTGTATCGCGCACCGGAAGGCAAGAAGCCGCCGCCGTGGCCGATCCGCGCCTTGCTGGTGTTTACCTGCACTGGCGTGAGCTTCAGTCATGGCTCCAACGACGGCCAGAAGGGCATGGGCCTGATCATGCTGATCCTGATCGGCACGGTGCCCACGGCGTATGCGTTGAACGGCGCCGTCTCGGGTGGCGAGGTCAAGACCTTCCACCAGGTGTCGGTGGACACGCAGCAGGTGCTGAGCGGCATCGCCGGCAAGGTGACGTTCGACGGCGATCCGCGCGCCGTGGTGACCACCGCCGTGCAGCAACATGCCGCGCAGCCGAACACGGCACCGGCGCTGGCCCAGCTGATCGGGCAGATCGACCACCAGGTGGGCAATCGCTCGTCGCTGAAATCGGTGCCGCCGGAGCAGATGGGCAACGTGCGCAACGACATCTATCTCGCCAATGCCGCCATTCCGCTGCTGCTGTCCCAGCCGGGGCTCAACAAGGAACAGACCGCCACGCTGACCAGCTGGCGCGGACTGGGCGCGCAGGCGATCCAGTTCATCCCGCCGTGGGTGAAGGTGGCAGTGGCGCTCGCGCTGGGCCTGGGCACCATGGTGGGCTGGAAGCGCATCGTGGTGACGGTGGGCGAGAAGATCGGCAAGGAACACCTCACCTACGCCCAGGGTGCCTCGGCGGAACTGGTGGCGATGACGCTGATCCAGGTGGGCGACATCTACCACCTGCCGCTCAGCACCACCCATGTGCTCACCTCGGGCGTCGCCGGCACCATGGCGGCCAACGGTTCGGGCCTGCAATGGGCGACCGTACGCAACCTGCTGATGGCCTGGGTGCTCACCCTGCCCGCCTCGATCCTGCTGGCCGGCGGGCTGTACGTTGTCTTCCGCCAGGTCTTCTGAGCGTTAACAGCTCCGACGCCACAACCACGGCTATCATTGAACCAGGGAGCCCGCCTCGGCGGGCTTTAGCCGTCGCGTCCTTTCAAGGAGCTTGCCGGATGCACGCGAAGACCGTTTTATGCCTCGGCATGCTGCTGTTGGCCACCAGTGCGTGGACTCAGAACGCGCCCGCGCCAGCCGCCACCGCCGTTACGCCACCGTTGCCTGCCAGCGCCGTCGAATTGCAGACAGTGACCGTTCGCGGCGAGCAGCCCGGACCGGCGCTGTGGGAAGTGCGGCGCGGCACGCATGTGCTGTGGATCGTCGGCACCTTGTCGCCGCTGCCCAAGCATGCCGAATGGCAATGGACAAAACTCGAAACGGCCCTGAGCCGTTCCACCGAGTTGCTCGAAGCACCGTCGGCACGCCTGCGCATGCCGCCCAGCCTGTTCTCGCGACTCGCCCTGCAGCCGTCGGCCAAGCTCAATCCGGGCGGCGCCACCTTGCAGGGACTGCTGTCGCCGGAGATGTACACGCGCTGGTTGGCCCTGCGCCACCAATACCTGCGCGACGACGACGCGCTCGAATTCATGCGTCCGATGATCGTTGCCCAGCAGCTTTACGAGAAGGCGCTGGCGGCGGACGACCTGACCAACGACATCGACGTTGCCGACATGGTGCAGAAGCTGGCGCGCCGGCACGGCAATCGCGTCATCGCCGTGCGCTACGAGCTGCTGGTCACCCATGCGCCACCGAGCACCAGCATCGACCAGGACCAGCAGAAAGGCATCGCCTGTCTCGACGAAACCATGCGTCTGGTCGAACAGGACATGCCCAAGCTGACCCAGCGCGCCAATGCATGGGCCACAGGCGACATGAAGACCCTGGAGAGCCTGATGCCGCACCGCAGTTACGAGCCGTGCATCGTCGCGGCGATCAACGGCGATTTCGAGAAGCAGCTCAATATCCCGGACCTGCCGCAGCGCATCGAGACGGCCTGGATGGATGCCGCCGAGGCGGCTCTCGTACGCAATCGCAGCACGGTGGCCGTGCTGTCGCTGGATCAGCTGCTTTCGGACGACGGCTATCTGGCCAAGCTCAAGGCGCGGGGTTTTATCGTGCGCTCGCCGCAGGATGTGGATCTCTGAGCGGTTGTCCACAATCTTGTCTAGCGCTACCCGTTTCCCTCACCGTCATTCCGGCGCAGGCCGGAGGCGCTCTATAACAGCGAAGCTGGTCATCCAGTGGCGTCGTGAGTCGGCTGTCGCCGTGAGTTTCACCGAACTTTTGCTCCGGGCCGTCGCGACCACCGGGTACCACGGCTACTGGATGACCAGCTTCGCTGTTGTTGAACGCCTCCGGCCTGCGCCGGAATGGCGCTGAGGAAGATGAAGGCATCAACGAGATTTTGAGCGACCGGGTTCCTTCCAGGCAAACAAACAAAAAGGCCGCGCTCCACCCGGAGCGCGGCCTTTTCTTTAACGGTGATCCGCTTACTTGGTGCTGCCGTACAGCGCAGCCGCATCCGCCTTGAACGACTCGGCGCTGCCCGGACGGCTGTAGAACATGTGGCCACCCGGATAGACCGACAGCTTCACGCGCTGCGCCTGGCCGAACGTCGGCATCTGGTCGATGATCAGGCGCGAAGTGAAGAACGGGCACGACAGATCGTTGTAGCCGTGCGCGATCAGCACCTTCATGTTCGGATCGTTGCCGATCGCCTTGCGCAGGTCAGCCACCGGCTTGTCGTCGGCGTTACCGCGATCCCACGCCCTGTTGACCGCATACGACAGCGCTTCGTAGTGCGCATCCGTCTTCCAGCCCACTTCGCGCGTCACGAAATCCACCATGGCGCTGGTGGCGGGAGCGAGCAACGCTTCGAGGATCGGGTCGCCCGACTGGCGATCGGCCGAGCCCGGGAACGGATCGAACGCGGTGACGTTGGAGTCGTAGACGCTGCCGATCTTCTTCTCGTTGCGATGGATCTCGCGCAGATACGTGGCGATGTCGACACGGCCGTCCAGGCGCGAGACCACGGCCGGATCCAGGCCCGTATAGGCCGAGACCTTCTGCACCATGCGACCGATCGCGCCGGGGTCCGAACGGCCCGCCAGGAAATCGGTGACGAACTGCGTGCGCACGTAGGTTTCGACGTCGGCCATCGCGGCCGGCGTGAGCTTGCCCTGGCTTTCCAGGCGCGCGGCGGTCATCGACGGCAGGTTGATCATCCACGGCAGCGGCGACAGCGAATCGCCATCGCCGATGGCAGCCGGATCGAGATACGGCGACACCATCACCAGGCCGTTCACGCCCACGCCCATGCGCGACTGCAATTCATAGGCGATGCGCGGCGCGCGGTAGCCGCCGTAGCTTTCGCCCATCACGTACTTGGGCGCACGCAGACGACCGTGCTTGACCAGCCAGTCGTACACCACGCGCGACAGATACTTGATGTCAGCTTCGGTGGAGTAAAAGTCCTTCTTGGTCTGCTCGTCGTCTTCCAGCGAACGCGAGAAGCCGGTGCCGACCGGATCGATGAACACCAGGTCGCTCATGTCGAGCCAGGTGTTGGGGTTGTCCTTGGTGATCGCCGCATCGGACGGCGCATCGCCGTCCACGCCGAACTGGATGCGCTTGGGACCGATCGCGCCCATGTTGAGGTACACCGACGAAGCGCCCGGACCGCCATTGAAGGCGAAGGTGACCGGGCGATGCGGATCGCTGCCCGGCACCACGTACGAAGTGTAGACCACGTCGGCGATCTTCTTGCCCTTGGCGTTGCGCACTTCGATGGTGCCGACGGTGGCCTCGTAGGACACCGTGCGGCCACTCACGCGCACGCTCTGCTTGATGGTCTTGTCGGCGGGCAGCGGCGGCAGGTCGCCGTCGGACTTCTTGTCGGCCGCTTCGGCGGCCGGCTTGGCATCCTTGCCTTCGGCCGCGATCGCCGCCCACGGCGACAAGGCGACGCCCAGCGCGAAAACGGCCGCGCACCACACAGCTCCACGCCCCATGCGGGCGAAACGACCTCGAACAGGCAGATCAGGATTCATCGATATTCTCACGCAAAGATCCACGGGGACCGCCCGCCGCAACGCACGGGCGAAACCCCATTGATGCGGCAATCGACCGGTGCGTGACCAGTGCCGTAAGGCAGGGGCAAAACTTTGCGATCGCTACGACGAGACGGCCGACCTAGCTTCGCGCTGGCATGGCCAAGCCGTCGGCACGGGGCTTGGCACCCATGATCACCAGCCACAGCGCGAACGCCACTTCGGCCAGCTGCAGCGGGAAGGCGAACTGGCTGACGGTGTCCTCGACGGCCGGAAACACCACGCCGGACACGCACAGCGCCAGATAGGCCAGGCCGTTGGGGATCAACCAATACCCCAGCAGGCGCGGCACGAAGCGCGATTTGATCACCAGCCACGCCAGCGGAAACAACCACAGGCCCCAGAACATTTCCGCGCACGAGATCGCCTCCCCATGCATGCGCAGGAACAGCGTCATCAGCCCTTCGCGCTGCGCCTGGCTGAAGGAGGCCAGGAAGTCGGCGCCATTGACCGCGAGCAGAGCGCCCACGTCGTTGATCGTGTTGAAGAAGTACAGCGGCGTATCCATGAAGCCGAACACGAACATCAGCGCGGCGAGCTTTTTGTCGACGTCCTTGAACAGGTGGTACAGCGAGAAGGTGAGCAACAGGCTGACTACGCCGGTGACCAGATCGCCGAAGATGCCCAACCGGAACATCAGTTCGTGACTGGCGATGTTGTGGGCGGTCGTTGCCGAATCGCCATGCACGAACAATGCGCCTGGAATGTAGATCAGGCGGAACGGTGCCGACACGATCAGTGCCAGGTAGATCAACCCGACGATACGGGCGTCACGCTTGAGCGTGGTCATGAACGGCATCTCCCCGGACTGCGTTGAAATCCCCGGCGCTCAGCTCAACGGACGCACCGGCGCCACTTTGCCATTCAATCCCTGCATGGACGCACGACGCGACCGCCGACGCAACAGCCACACGCCACCGATCGCCAGCGCCGCACTCAGCACGCGCAACCCATTGCCCAGCCAACCCGTGGCCGCCGAAGGCGCCACGTCGAACACATCCCACGCCGCATTGAGCGAGACATGCAGGATCAGGCCGCACCACAAGGTGTAACCATCCATCGCATCGACGACCGCGAACACGATGCCACCCAGGAAAGTGATGGCGAACACCTGCATCGCCAGCTCGCTGTCCTCCATGCCCGCCCAGTGCACCCAGCCGAACACCAGCGCCTGCACCAGCACGGCCGGCAGCAAGGGCCAGCGCAGCGCGCGACGGGTAAAGATGAAACCGAAACCGCGGAACACCAGTTCTTCGGCCAGCGGGAACAGCAACGCCGTGAACAGCATGCCTCGCCAATCGATGCTCGATTGCAGCTTGCCGGTCACCGCGCATCCCACCCAGAACGGCAAGGTGGCCAGCAACATCCACAAAGGCGCTTTCCATCCCGTGGCGTCCAAGCCGAACAGGCGCGCGACCGAAAGGCCTGCATGGCGTGGCCTCAAGAGCAACAAAGCGATCAGCACCAGCAGCACGGCGAGCAGATTGTCCATGCTCGATCCGCCATACGACGACATCGGCAGGCCCGGAATCTTCACGCCTGCCATCGCGGCCAGGTCGCGTACCGAGAGCGCGGCAAACAACACCGCGACTACCGCCACTGCCTTGGCCAGCACTACCCCTCGACTTGTCTGCATGTGCCTCCCCTTGGCTCTGCGACAAACACGTGCCCGGACGAACGCCCTACTGTCGCCCGCCGGCCATGTTCGCCGCAAGAATGACCTTTGGGGCACGGCATCGCCGGGCCCGCGCCCAGCTTGTCGTCGAAGACCCCATATCAGGAGGGATGCACAAGCCTTTGTGCCTGCGGCATCAGTGGGTCGCGTCCCGATCCTGTTCCAGCGCGCCCACGGTAACCGTGCCGTACCAGACCGCATCGCGAATGCGAAAGTACTGCCTGGGGTCCCAGCGCCAGGCCACGTAGATATTCCCGCATCCCGTTATGGGCGCGCCGTCGATGGATCGAGCGCCGCACGTCGGCAGCGCGCCGCCCAATCGCCCAAGAGAAGCGTTCGCCGCGGCAAACTGAGCCATCGTCAGCGAGCTGACCTCGGGCGCGCCGTAACCGACCAGCGATCCGGTCATCCCGGTCCTGGCCTCGCGCAGCGCTCGCTCCATGCGCGGCTTTGCCACCGCATCGCCGTACTCGCCCAACAGTCGATCGAGCAGCACGCTTGCCCGTTGACGCTGGCTGTCGTCCAGTTGTTTCCACACATCGTCGCGCGTGGCCAGGTAGCGCGGGAATTTCCGTTCCGCGGCCAGCGCCAGCCACGCGTACGCGGTGACAGGATCCCTGGCGACACCCTCGCCCTGCAGGTACATCAGTCCGATGCTGAGCTGGGACAGCTTGTCCGCATAGCGGGCGCCCATCTCGAAATACTTCATCGCCCTGGCGTAGTCCTTGCCCGCATAAGCCTGCATCCCCACGAATTCGCCGTACTGGTCAGGGTGTCCCCAGGTGGACGTTCGTTCCATGGCGGCCAGCACCTCCTGCGAGGCCTTGTCCTCCATGGTTGCGGCGTGGGCCGCACCGACTGGAAGCGGAACAACAACGACAGCCATGATGCCGGTCCATTGCCTTTTCATGAGCGCCTCCCACACCGTGTTCGGACCTCTCCGGGCATTTCATGACCCGTCCCATTCACGCCACGTGAAGGACTCGAGTCAGCCGTCGATCAGCTCACTTCCTGCCATTGAAAGTAGCGGCGATGAGCCACGCCGAGCAGCTCGCGATCCTCCGGCGTGTCGCCGTACGCATAGACCACCGGATAATCCGCCAGCTCATAGGCTGCACGCACGCGGCGCGCCTTTTCGGCATTCACGCATTGCTCGCCGCGATAACGACCGGTGAGGCGGCCATCGCGCGATTCCAGCCGCGAACAGAGCAACTCCAGCTCGTGCGTGCGGCACCAGTGGGACAGATAGACGTCCAACCCGCCGGAGACCACCGCGACCCGGTCGCCCTGGGCCTTGTGCCAGGCAATGCGCTCGAGCGCCTCATCGCGCAGCACTCCGGGCAGCACCTCGCGCGCAAAGTCCGCGCCCCGCGCAAACGCCTCCGCCTCAGGCACGCCACGAAAACCAACATGGACCGCGCTTCCGCGCATCAGGTTGGGCGACACCCAGCCCAGCTTGTAACCGGCCACCATGGGCGCGAGCACGGCCCCACCCAACCTGCGACGACGCGCCGACACGGCAAACTCGATAAAGGGACGAAACATCTCCCGCGTGGTGATGGTGCCGTCGAAATCGAATAAAGCAAGATTCATAGCATTCCCTGGCCGAAACGTTTCCCGCAGATGTCACTGCGCGCCGCGCATGCTCTGCATATCCACAATGCACGTCAAGAGAGAAAGAAAGCGTTGGGAGTCGTTCTGACAAGACCAGCCGCGCAAATCTCAAATCGCCGCTTGACACTATGCTTGGCCGTGAATCTGTGGGAGCGCACTTGTGCGCGACAAGCCGACGGAGCGATACATCCCGGCGTGGCTGTCGCGCACAAGTGCGCTCCCACAGAAAAGCACACACGTTCCCGCAAGCACCCGCCCCTCACCCCGGAGGGAAGAGGGCGAAGTGGAGTGAAGCTCTACTGTGGGAGCGCACCTTGTGCGCGACAAACCTACGAAGCGATACATCCCAGCGCTGCAGTCGCGCACAGGGTGCGCTCCTACAGACAATCGCCGCACCGGACGCAGTGGTGCGCCAAAGCCAATGCGAAGCGAGGCCACGCTTTAAGTCCTCGGCGATTGGACCCGTTGCGCAGCGAACGGCGCGGCACCGTGGCGGATGCGCGTCAATGCCCGCTCGATCCACGATGCACATCACCTCTAAGCCGCAGAGCCAGCATCCGCCAACCGCAACCTCGCCACATCCCGCAATGGCGGCGCCCCAAACGCCCGGCTGTACTCGCGACTGAATTGCGAAGGACTCTCGTACCCCACGCGATGCGCCGCCGTCGCCACATCGCACTGATCGGCCAACAGCAAGCGCCGCGCCTCGTACAGACGCAACTGCTTCTGGTACTGCAACGGACTCATCGCCGTAATCGCGCGAAAATGATGATGCAGCGACGACGCACTCATGTTGACGCGTGCCGCCAGCTCGTCGATGCGCAGCGGCTCATCGTAGTGCTGGCGCAACCAGTCGATCGCGCGCGATACCTGATGGCCCTGGCTGCCGGACGTGGCGATCTGCGCCAGCAAGGCGCCCTGCTCGCCCGTCAACAACCGGTACAGCAGTTCCCGTTCGAGCAGCGGGCCCAGCACCTCCAGATCGCGCGGCGCATCGAGCAGGCGCACCAGTCGCAGCAACGGATCGAGCAGGCTGCCATCGAGCGGGCTGATCGACAGACCCGACGCCGACACGGCAGCGCTGCGCCGCAACTGCACCCCAGGCAACAGTTCACGGATGCATTGCAGGTCCAGGCGGAAGGTCAGGCACAGACAAGGCGCTTCGGCCGAGGCCCGCACCACCTGCGAGGACACCGGCACGTCCACCGCATTGACCATGTAGGAGGCCGGCTCATGCAGGAACGACTGCTGGCCGAGCAGAATCTGCTTGGCGCCCTGCAGGGCCAGCCCCAGGCCCGGGCCGTACATGGCGCAGGTCGGGGCGCCCACGGAGTCGGCACGGAACAAGGTGAGCGACGACCACGCCGTGGCATGCAAACCCTGCGACGACGCCAATCGTTCAACGCGCGCTGTCAATTCCTCGCGATCTTGCGAAAGTCGCGCCGAACCCTGGGACGGGGAAAGTTTTTCATTCATGGACTTAGGGCCGATTTCTAGAGCGAGAGCTTGCCTGTTCCTCTGTCCCGTGGCGAGCCCTTCACCGGCCACATTGCAGGATCAGGCAATCATCTCGCAGGAATCGGCTACCCGGCACCGGCGCCGGGCGCCCATACTTCGCCACCTCGCTGTTCCCTCCCCACAGGAGTCATGCCATGACGATGTCCATCCGCGGTTATGCCGCTCAGTCCCCCACCACACCGCTGGCCGCGCACCAGTTCGAACGACGCGATGCGCGCGCGAACGACGTGGTGATCGACATTCTCTATTGCGGCGTCTGCCACTCGGACATCCACCAGGCGCGCGACGAATGGGGCGGCAGCCTCTATCCGATGGTGCCGGGCCACGAGATCGTGGGCCGCGTCAGCGCGGTCGGTCCCGAGGTCAGCAAGTTCAAGGTGGGCGACACCGTGGGCGTAGGCTGCATGGTCGACTCCTGCCAGCACTGCGCTTCGTGCAGCGCCGGTCTGGAGCAGTACTGCGTGGAAGGCGCCACCTGGACCTATAACGGCATCGACCGCCATGACAAGATGCCGACCTTCGGCGGCTACTCCGAGCGCATCGTGGTGTCCGACAAGTTCGTGGTGTCGATCTCCGACAAGCTCGACCTGAAGGCTGCCGCGCCGCTGCTGTGCGCCGGCATCACCACCTGGTCGCCGCTGCGCCACTGGAATATCGGCAAGGGCAGCAAGATCGCCGTGATCGGCCTGGGCGGCCTGGGCCACATGGGCCTGAAGTTCGCCAAGGCGATGGGCGCCGACGTCACCCTGTTCACCCGCTCGCCGGGCAAGGAACAGGAAGCGCGCCGCCTGGGTGCCGATCATGTGGTGCTGTCCACCGACGAGAAGCAGATGGCGGCGGTGTCGCGCCAGTTCGAGTTCATCCTCGACACGGTGCCCAACCCGCACGACCTCAACCCGTACCTGGCCACGCTCGCCGTCAATGGCGTGATCTGCCTGGTCGGCCAGCTGCAGCCGCTCGATCCGCCGGTGAACGCTGCGCAGGTGCTGCTGGGTCGCCGCTCGATCTCGGGCTCGGCCATCGGCGGCATCGCCGAAACGCAGGAAATGCTGGACTTCTGCGCCGAGCACAACATCGTCAGCGACATCGAAGTGATCGACATGAAGAACATCAATGCCGCCTACGAGCGTGTGATCACCAGCGACGTGCGCTATCGCTTCGTGATCGACATGGCTTCGCTGAAGTCGGCTTGATGAACTGACCCGGGCCGCACAAGCGGCTCCGGTGCTCCACAAAACCGGCCCTTACACGGCCGGTTTTGTTTTGCCGCCGAGATGGCGGCTCGATTCGCGCGCCTCACGCAAACGCTGCGCATGTGCCTTGAGCAGGTCGCCGCGGGTGACGATGCCCACCATCTGGCGCCCGTTGCGCGCCATCACCACCAGGCGGCCCACGTCGGCTTCCACCATGTGATCGGCCGCTTCGCGCAGCGTGTGATCTTCACGCACCACGATGGGCGGGCGGTGCAGCAGCGAACGCACTTCCGCATCCGGCGCCGAGCCGGCGCGCAGCAGATCGCGGCGCGTCACCACGCCGAGCAGCTGGCCTTGCTCATCCACCACTGGAAAGCCCTGGTGCTTGGCCGGCGCATGTTCGGTCGACAGCCATGCCTGCACATCGGCCAGCGTCTCGTTCGCGCGCAGGCTCACCACATCGCGGCTGCATGCCTCGCCCACGGCAATGCGCTCCAGGTAATCGGCGGTGTACTCGGCCGGCACACGCACACCGCGGCGGACGATCTTCTCGGTCATGATGGTGTTGCGCATCATCAGGCCTGAGACCAGATAAGCCGCGGCACACGCGCCCAGCAGCGGCAACAGGCCATGCGGTTGCTGAGTGGTTTCGAAGGCGAAGACCACCGACGTGAGGAACGCGCGCGACGCGCCGGCAAAGATCGCCGCCATGCACACCAGCGCGGCGACGCGCGAGTCCACCTGCAGCCACGGCAACCAGCTCACGCACAGCAATCCGAACACACCGCCCATCGCGCTGCCGATGGTGAACAGCGGCGCCAGCGTGCCACCGGAAGTACCGCTGCCCAGCGCCACCGACCAGGACAGCAGCTTCATCAGGCACAGCGCGAGCATGCCGGCGAAACCGATCTGCCCGGCCAGCAGCGAGGCGATATTGGTGTAGCCCACGCCAAGCGTGGCCGGCATGAAGTAACCCACCACACCCACCACCACGCCGCCGATGGCCGGCCACCACATCCAGTGAATCGGCAGCTTCTCGAAACCGTCCTCGATCGCATAGGTGAGCTTGGTGATGCCCACGCTGACCACGCCGGTGGCGATGCCCATCACGATATAGGCCACCACCGCGCTGAGTGCCGGGGTGGCAATGGCCGGCATCGCGAACATCGGCTCGTTGCCTTCCAGCAGATAGCGGACCGCCGTGCCCATCACCGCGGCCAGCGCCACCGGAATCAGCGAACGCGCGCGGCGTTCGAACAACAGCAGTTCGATCGCCAGCAACACCGAGGAGATCGGTGCGGAAAACACCGCCGCCATGCCTGCGGCGGCGCCGGCAGCGAGCAGCGTCTTGCGCTCGTCCGCAGTGACGCGCAACAGCTGGCCGATCAACGAACCCAGCGCACCACCCGTCGCAATGATCGGACCTTCCGCGCCAAACGGACCGCCGGTGCCGATGGCGATCGCCGACGACACCGGCTTCAACCAGGTGATGCGCGGCGGGATGCGGCTCTCGTTGAGCAGCACCTGTTCCATCGCCTCGGGAATGCCGTGACCGCGGATCGCGCGCGAACCCCAACGTGCCATGGCACCGACGATCAGGCCGCCGATCACCGGCACCGCGATCACCCACAGGCCGAGATGGTTGCCCGCCGGACTGCTGAATTCGGTGCTGATGCGGCCGTAAAACGCGAGGTTGGTAACTAGGCCAATCAGCGCCGTCAGCAATCGCGCGACCAGCGCTACCGCCGAACCGAGCAGCATGGCCAGCAGACAGATCCACAGCACCCGCCGCTCCAGCGGCCGGAAATGACGCGGCATATGCGCCGCGGCTAGCGTGGGGTCCAACGATGGGGCAAGCGGAAGCGCCGCACGCGAGTGCGGATCGGTAGATAATTCGGAGGGCATCGGAGCGACCGGTGTAGGGTTAGCCGCACAAGGTTACGCGGATATGCGCTCCGTAGCTGGCTGGAAAATGAACGGCGAATCGGCGCCTCAGGCTGCTAGCGGCGCAGCCTTTGGCGCGTTCCAGCCCAGCAGGTTGTAGACCCGGTAACGCAGGATGCCGAGGTACTCGTGCAGCGAGGCATCCATCAGCATGAAGTTCCAGGTATCGGGCGCCACTTCCCTGCGTGCATTGACCCAGTCGCCGGCCACCGGCTGCGGCACGATGCCGAAGTGCGCGAAATACTGCAGCGAGCGGCGCAGATGAATGCCCGAGGTCACCAGCACGATGTGCTGCGGCGCGTACTCGGCAAGGATCGGACGGCTGAACTGGGCGTTCTGCCAGGTGCTCATGCTGCGTGATTCGATCGACAGGTCCGCGGCGGGAATGCCCAGCGCGGTGAACGCACGGCCATAGACCGTGGCCTCCGCTTCGCCATGACTCTGCGAATCGCCACCGCTGACCACCAGACGGCATTCCTTCCCGGCCGACTTGCATGCGTGGTAAAGCTGGGCAGCGCGCAGGATGCGTCCATTGACGAAGTACGATGGTTGCAGGGCATGCCCTTCCTCCACCGCGGTACCCGCGCCCAGCACCACGATGGCATTGCGCGGCGCCCAGCTGATGGCCGGATCCACCTCGTAACCCGATTGCAGGTTGTCCGACAGCAGGCGTGGCAGTGCACCGCAACCGATGCCGAAAAACACCAGCAGGCCCACGATCAACAGCGTATGTGCCGTCTTGCGCCAGCGCCGGCGATAGAACCACACAATCAACAACAGCAGCACGAACAGGACGGCCAGCATGCGGTTTCCCCGCTCCATGGAAAGGCATGGCATCTTAGGGCCTTACGATGCTTTGCGGCGATAGCGCACAACCCGCCGCTCTGTCATCTGATGGACATTTAAACGGTTAGCGAGCGAACAAAGGCGCACCGCGGGGAGCGGACCATGACCACACTCGTTTTCGTGCACGGCTGGAGCGTGACCAACACCTCCACCTATGGCCTCCTGCCGCAGCGCCTGCAGGCGCAGGCAGCGACGGCAGGCATCGCGCTCGCGGTGGCCGATATCTGGTTGTCCGAGTACGTGAGCTTCGACGACGTGGTGACCATGCCCGACGTGGTGCGCGCGTTCGATCATGCGCTGCGCGACCTGCATCTGCAGGATGCGAGCTTCGCCTGCATCACCCACTCCACCGGTGGTCCGGTGGTACGCGAATGGCTGCGCGCCCAGCGCGAACGGCCACGTGCGTTCAGCACCATCCGCCTGACCCACCTGATGATGCTGGCGCCGGCGAATTTCGGCTCCGCGCTGGCCCAGCTCGGCAAGAGCGTGCTGGGGCGGCTGAAAGCGTGGGCCGGCGGCGTGGAACCGGGACAGCGCATTCTCGACTGGCTGGAACTGGGCAGCAGCGAATCGCTGTCGCTCAATCTCGACCATATCCATGGCGGCGACCCCGCCGGGCAAGGCCAGTTCCTGTTCGTGCTGACCGGCGACCGTCCCGATCGATCGCTCTACGACCACATCAACAGCTACACCGGCGAGGATGGCTCCGATGGCGTGGTACGTATCGCCGCAGCCAATCTCAACGCACGCCATGCCGTGCTCGCCGGTGAAAGCAGCAGCACCGGCGACATCCTGTCGCTCAATGTCGTCACCGCGCCGCGCACGGCATTCAAGCTGATTCCAGGTGCCTCGCATTCCGGCGACGAGCAGGGCGTGATGGCCTCGGCGCCGCCCGCCACCGTCGATGCCCTGCTGCGCTGCCTGCATGTGCGCGATGTCGCCAGCTATCACCAACTGTGCGATGCGTTCGACGCGGAGAATGCGCAACGCGATGCCAACCGCGTGGAAATGGAATCGGTCGGCCCCTTTCCCGTCCGTGTGCATATCCACGATCCGCGCAGCATGCTGGTGGTTCGCCTCACCGACGAAGGCGGCGAACCGCTGCTCGGTGCGCGCATGCTGCTCAAGGCGGGCACGCCGCCGAATCCCGACTGGATGCCACAGGGCTTCATGCTCGACCGGCAGGCGAACAGCCATCAGGGCAACGTGATCACGTTCTTCCTCAACCATGCGCTGCTGGCCGGCACGCCCCGCGTGGCCGACCCGGACAACAGTCGCCGCACGCTGCGCGCCGCCATGGACAGCCATCGTCCCTACAGCGCCAGCATCGAACCCAACGACCTGGCGGGACTGGTGCATCACGCCATCGCCACCACGGCGGCCAGGGACGATCTGTTCCTGATCGTCGCCCCGCACCAGACCACCGTGCTCGACGTGGTGCTGCCGCGCCATGTGCACGAGGGCGTGTTCCGCCTCACGCAGAAGCTCGCGCCGGAGGACTTCGGGCATCCCGTGCCCGGCGATGTGATTCCCTGAAGCATGCCGCCCACCGGCAACCCCGAATGCCGGCGCCACGCGTTACACCGGTATGCCGCCTCTCAGCCTGAACCGGACGCCGCCATGGACGTGCCACCCTGACGCACACGCTTACCCGCAACGCCGGTTTGCCTTAACCTCGCCGCCCATGGACGCCCTTGTGGACGATGATGCGACGCTGATGCTTGCCTATGCACGAGGCGAGGCGGCGGCGTTCGACGCCCTCTATGCGCGCCACCGCGGCGTGCTGTATCGCTTCCTGCTGCGCGCCGCGCGCGACCCGCAAGTGGCCGAGGAACTGTTCCAGGAAACCTGGAGCCGCGTCATTGCCTCCCGTGCCCGTTATGCGCCGCAGGCCAAATTCACCACCTGGCTACTGCAGATCGCGCATAACCTGCTGATCGACAGCTACCGGCGCAAACGTCCGATGGCTACCGGCGAGGAAGCGGAGCGTGCGTTCGAACTGACGGCCTCGCCGGAGCACGAACAGCCCGAGCACGTGTTGTCCGAGTTCGAACGCCGGCGCCGCCTGCAGTTGGCCATCGAGCAATTGCCGGACGAGCAACGCACCGCCGTGCTGCTGCGGCTGGAGAACGACCTGAGCGTGGAGGAAATCGCCGAAGTCACCGGCGTAGGACGCGAAACCGCAAAATCGCGACTGCGCTATGCCATGAACCGCTTGCGCGAACAGTTGGCCGAATGAATACGCACGACCCCGACCACGACGACCTGCCCGGCGACGACGAGCTCAAGGCGCTCTATCGCAGCCTGCCGCGCAAGGAGCCGTCGCCCGCACTGGACGCCGCCATCAAGCGCACGGCGGCCGATGCCGTGCGTGCGCAACGCCAGCGGAAGATCATGCGCTGGCCGGTGGCCGTGGCGAGCTGCGCCGTGATCGTGGTCGCGGCCGGACTGGGCTGGCGGATGATGCAGCAGCCTTCGAGCGTGCCGCAGATACCCTCACCGGGGGCCGTGGTGATGAGCCGCGCCCCGTCGAACGAACCGGCCGCGCCGGCGTCGGCACCAAGCACCGTCGTAGCCGACAGCCCGGTCGCCGCCCCCGTTACCGCTGCACCCGCGGCGCGCATGACGGCGACGGTTCGACCGAAGCAGGAAAGCATTCGCTCCGCCATGAAGCCGAAACTGGTGGCCCCTACCGTGGCAACCGAACAGCCGCCAGCTGCCGCGACGGAACCCGCGCCGATGGTCGCCCTGCAGGAGAACCGCGCGGCAGACATGTCAGCGGCGGCCCCGGCGCCGCCTGCGCCGCCCGCTCCCATCGCAGAAAGCACCGAAGCGGCTTACGCTCGCGCACCCGCCGCGCCGCCTGCGACCATCGCCGGCAACGTGGAGCAGCGCCCGATGGCGGCCATGAAAACCATGGCGGTGCCCGCGCCCATGCCTGCGCTGGGCGACACCGCCGCCCGTCCCTCGGACACGCCCGCGCAAGAACTCGCGAAAATCCGCCTGCTCTTCGCGCTGCAACGGCACGACGAAGCACGGCAGCGACTGCGCGCATTCCAGCAGGCGCACCCGGACGTGCCGTTGCCCGACGACCTGCGAGCGCAGCTGCCCGATCATGAGTGAAACGCTGCACACCCTCGCCGGCGCCTGCCAGCACAGCGAGGACATCAAGAAAAGCCGCTTCCTCGCCCAGGCCGCACCGGTACAGACCGCCGGGCAAGCGCTGGCCTTCGTGCGCCAGGTAGGCGACCCGGCGGCCACGCACAATTGCTGGGCCTATCGCATCGGCCAGGACTACCGCTTCAACGACGACGGCGAGCCCGGCGGCACCGCGGGGCGTCCCATCCTGCAGGCCATCGAAGGCCAGGCCATCGATCGCGCCGTGGTGGTGGTGACACGCTGGTACGGCGGCATCAAGCTGGGCGCGGGCGGATTGGTGCGCGCCTACGGCGGCACCGCGGCGGAATGCCTGCGCCGTGCCGAGCGGCTTCCCATCGTGGCCATGGCCCGCCTGGGAGTGCACTGCGATTTCGCGGAACTGGCGCTGCTCAAGGCGAGGCTGCGCGAATTCGACGCCGAGCTGATGCAGGAGACGTTTGGCGCCGATGGCGTCGAGCTGGACATCCAATTGCCCGCCCTGCGCGTGGAAGAGGCGCAGGCTCGCATCACCGATATCAGCCGCGGTCGCTACAGCGCACGCCGCCTCGATTGAATCGGGCACGAACCGCCCCACCTTAGACCCCATGCGCCAACCGGCGCGGATGCCGACGACGAGAACCCATGAGCGATACCGCCGACACCCAGCGCCCCTCGCGCCGCCTTGGCAGCCTGCTGCGGCTGTGGCCTTTCGTGCGACCGCATCGCAAACTCGCCGTGGGCTGGCTGGTCTTCCTGGCGATCTCCTCGAGCGCCACCCTGGTGCTGCCCATCGCCGTACGCCACATGATCGACCAGGGCTTTGGCAATTCCAGCCTGGCCACCATCAACGCCACCTTCCTGGGCCTGTTCGGCGTGGCCCTGGTGCTGGCCTTCGCCACTGCCGCCCGCTACTACTGCATCGCGCTGCTGGGCGAGCGCTCGCTGGCTTCGCTGCGCTCGGATCTTTATGCGCATGTGATCCGGCTCGACGTGGGCTTCTTCGAACGCAGCCGCGTGGGCGAACTCATTTCACGCCTGGGTACCGATACCGAAGTGATCCAGGCCTTGATCGGTTCGGGCATTTCGGTGGCACTGCGCAGTGCCGTGATGCTGCTGGGCGCCACCGCCATGATGGTGTTCACCAGTCCGCGCCTGGCCGGCCTGACCGCCTTGGTGATTCCCGCGGTGATGCTGCCGATCCTGGTGTTCGGCCGCCGCGTGCAGAAGCTTTCGCGCGCCAGCCAGGATCGTCTTGCCGATGCCGCCGCCATCGCCAACGAAACGCTCAACGCCGCGCCGGCAGTGAAAGCCTATGCGCGCGAAGACATCGAAAGCGCGCGTTACGGCGGCGCCATCGCACGCGCGCTGGCCACCGCACGCAGCCGCATCGGCATGCGCTCGATCCTCACCGCCACCGTGATCGTGCTGTTCTTCGGCGCCATTGCGCTGGTGCTGTGGGCGGGCGCACGCGATGTGCTGGCCGGCACGCTCGACGTCGGCGTGCTCACCCAGTTCGTGATCTACGCTTTCCTGGCGGCCGGCTCGCTCGCCGGCCTTTCCGAAGTATGGGGCGACGTGCTGCGTGCGGCCGGTGCCATGGAGCGCATCGGCGAACTGTTCGAGGAGCGCGCCGAGATCACCAGCCCGGCGCAGCCCACGCACCTGCCCCGCCCGATGGAAGGCGCGTTGCGCTTCGAACACATCCAGTTCCATTACCCGTCCCGACCTTACGCGCCCGCGCTGCACGACTTCGACCTGAGCATTCGCCCCGGCGAAACCGTGGCGCTGGTCGGGCCCTCGGGCGCGGGCAAGAGCACCGTGTTCGCCTTGCTGCTGCGCTTCTACGATCCGCAGACGGGACGTATCACGCTCGACGGCATCGACCTGCGCGCACTCGCCCTGCCCGAGTTGCGCGGCGCCATCGCGCTGGTACCGCAGGAAACGGTGATCTTCGGCGGCAGCGCGGCCGACAACATCCGCTTCGGCCGCCAGGATGCCGACGAGGAGGAAGTGCGCGATGCCGCCCGCGCCGCCGAAGCGAACGACTTCATCATGGCGATGAGCAAAGGCTACGGCGAGGAACTCGGCGAGCGCGGCGTGCGTCTGTCCGGCGGCCAACGCCAGCGCATCGCCATCGCCCGCGCCATTCTGCGCGATGCGCCGCTACTGCTGTTGGACGAAGCGACGTCCGCGCTCGATGCCCAATCCGAAGCCGCCATCCAGCAGGCGCTGGAGCGTCTCGAAAAAGGACGCACCACCATTGTCATCGCCCACCGCCTGGCCACCGTGCAGCGCGCGGATCGCATCGTGGTGATGGACGGCGGCCGCATCGTGGCCCAGGGCACGCATCAAAGCCTGCTGGCCGAAGGCGGTCTCTATGCGGAGCTGGCGAGGTTGCAGTTCACGGCTTGAGTCCGTCAGTTCGACTCTGGAGCCTTCACCGCAGGCTCGGATGGAGTAAATGCGGGAAGTCTCAGCTTGACGACCGCCACTTGCGCCGATGACTGCGGCGCAGCATCTACCTCAGGGTGTGCGATAGCGGCGCCGCCATCACGGAAGCCCTTCGCGCCGCAGTCGTTATTTCCTTGGCAATCCCAGGCTTGCCCTTGCGCCGCAGTGACCCAGATGAGCAGCGGTGACGCAGCGGACAGCCGCTCGACCACGGACGGTCCTGTATCCGTTGGACGAGGTAGTGGGCTCAAGTCCTTATAGTCGGCGTGGAAATTCCCCATCAGCGCAATGACGGGCGCGCCCCGGTCGAGGGCTTGCCTGATCTCCGATGCCATGCCGCTGTCTTTGTACGGCGCCACGCCACCTGCCCTCTGGATCGCCGCCTCATCGTAATCCGGCTCTCCTGCTGCAACGATCTCGATATGACGCCCCTGGTCGCGCCAGCTTTTGACGCGATCGACGAGCTGCAGCATGGCCTGGCTGCTCCGACCATCATGCATGCGGCTCCAAAAGGTCGTCTCGAGCCATTTGTTTCTGTCTGCCGCGGAACCGGCGGAGACCAGGTAGGCATCGAGTGCAGGCTGTTCGAACGTTGGAATTTCCAACGCCAGCGTTACGTTCCCTTTTGCGGATTGTTGATCGACCAGCGCCTCCACCAGCTGTGGAGTCTCGCGCGTGCCGTGTATCTCGCCAACGATCCAAAGTCGTCGCGAGGCACCCAAACATTCGATGCGTTTCGCCGCATCCTTGATATCGCGCACCGCACTCGTCTTGGCGCAGGCCTGCGGTGCAACTACTTCGCCTGCATGCGCGGACTCGGAAACAGACAAACCAGCTGCGCTCACGCAAAAAATTGCGGGCAAGAACAAGCGGGCAAGCGACATGGAATCACATCCTGTGGTGTGAAGGCTCGCGGCATAAGAGCATGAGTCATACCATCGGAGCAATCCGTGGCGCGCTCTTCCGATGCACGGCCCCTCGTTTCACTCAATCGAACGCTTGCGCGCAGCGCGGGTGTTCGCCTTGTCTCCCAACGACGAGTCACTCATCGGCTCGCCGCGACGGATCATCCGCGCGTAGCGCCAGAAGCGCTTGATCGAGGCGACCAGCGTGTACCAGCCCAGCGGCGTGGGATGGATGGCAGCCTTGAGGGCGCGCGCGTAATCGAGCACAAATCCGGGCGTCCACGCCATCGCCTCGGCGCGTTTGCGCAATTGCGCCGCCACCCATAGTTCCGGATTGATCATGGTGCGCAGGAAGCCGCGTTTTGCCGACGCCCCTTCCAATGCAGCCTCCAGGCAATGCGCCACGGTGCTGCTGCAATTGCGATTGGTGAGGTTGTAGGTGGTGTCTTCGCGGTAGCGCTTCCAAAACGCCAGCAGGCGCTGGCGGTCGTAGCGGTCGAAACGCACTTCGGCGTTCGATTCGCACCAACCTGCCGATTCCTCCGCGTAACTGGGCTGGAATTTTCCGGGCACGTCGTTGATGGCCGTGGCGCGCAGCATGCGGGTGAAGTCGCCGCTGGAGCGATCGATTTCGACCGCCGGATAATGACTGACATACACCCCGGGCGGACATCCCAACGCCGCGTGCCCCGTAGAGATCACGCCCTTCGCATCCACTGCCGCGATATAGCGATCTACCAGCGGCTGCGGCACGGCGTCTTCGACGGAGCCAGTGGGCGTCCATACGTAAACCACCAGATCGCCCGCGACATCGTCCAACGGTTCGGGCGTGAAGCCTGCGTCGGCGACCGATACGTCGCGCATCAATAGCCAGGAAAGCACGGCGTGATCGGGCAGTTTCTTCAGTCGCCAGGCCTGCCGGAACATGCCACAACCGGAGAGGAACAGGCCCATGCCGATGCAATACGGCACCGTGCCCGCGTAGAAGGTGGGATAGGGCTCGACCATGAAAACGGCAAAGCCCACCTCGAGCAGACCGGTGAGTAACGACAGTCGCCAACCGCGAAAGCGCACCACCAGCGCCGCCGCGATGCGAAAGATGCCGTCGACCAGAAACGCGAGGCCAAACGCCATCGCCAGGATCACGCTCGCCGCATGATGCGGGTCGACGATCAACAGGCCGAGAATCAGGAACACCACGCCACGCGCCTTGCGCAACGCCGCCGAGGTGCCAGGCCTGGGCGACGACACCGCCAGCGTCACCACCGCCTCCACCACCAGCAGATAGCCGAACACATGCACCGGGAAATACAGCACGTTGTCCAGCGCGTCGATGAAGATCGCCACGCCCAACGCCGCCCAGGCAATGCCACCAATGGCCAGAATCAGCCAGCGCCGCCGGATGAAATCGCTGCCCAACAGAAGCAAACCCAACTGCACCATGTGACGACTCCATCGTTCGAACCACCTGCGGACGCAGCGCCGCTCAAGTTTCGCTGCGCGACCTGGCAAGGAACACCGCGAATACAGCGCAGCCCAGCGCAATGATCCCCGGCAAGCCGAACAGCGCATTCACGCCCATCGCCACGCCCGCGAGTGTCGGCCCCACCAGCGCGCCCAGGCCCCAGGCCAACCCCATCACTGCGTAGACGCCGACCAGATCGTTGCCCTGGAAACGACTGCCCACCATCGCCAGCATCACGGTGTAGATGCCGACGAACAGTCCGCCCCACACGAACACCACGGCGAACGCCAGCCAGGTTTCGCGCAATGCGAACGGCCAGAACAACGCCGCTACCGCCGAAATCGCGGCCAGCGCCAGCACCAGGCGCCGCTTGTCGACCTTGTCCGCCAGCCAGCCAATGGGCAACTGCAACACGATGGCGCCAAGCATCAGCACGGAGATCAGCTGCATGGCGCGCGCTTCGGTCCAGCCCAGTTGCGTGGCATACAACGAGATGAAGGAAAGTCCCGCGGTCTCCACGCCCGCGTTCAATACGGTGGTGGCCAGGGCAATCGGCGCCAGGCGTATATAACGCAGGGGCTGCGCCCGCTCGGGCACACTTCGCTGCGGAGCCACCACCCAGGGCGGCAGGATGAATGCCACCGCGGCCAGCGCGATGGCCGCGCCAGCGAGATAGGCACCCGCATCCACGCCGAGCACCGAAAGCAAGGCCGGCCCCAGCACCATGCCCAGCGACAACGCGGCGGTATAGACGGCCATGGTGCGACCGCGCGCCTGTTCCGTGCTGAGCACGTTGGTCCAGGTTTCCGACATCACGAACAAGACTTCGGCCGCCATGCCCAGCACCACGCGCATCGGAAACCACCATGTCACCTCGGTGACCCGCGCGAACGCCGCCAGCACGACGGCCGTGACCACCAGGGCCGCCACGGCCAGCGTCCGTGCGCCGAAGCGTGCGGCGAGGGTCGGCATGGCAGGTGCGATCAACAACACGCCCAATGCATGCATGGCCGCGTTGAGGCCGATGTAGCTGCCGGAATGCCCGCTTGCCGCCAGGCTCATGGCGATCAGCGGCGCGGAGAGGCTGTAGCTCAGCCCAAAGATGGTGGCGGCCACGATGACCGCGGCGGTGGACAGCAAACGAGGCCAGCGGCGCAGGACGAGCGTCGCCGAGGCGGCGGCCTCCTGCGGCGCACTCATGGCCGCACGCCCAGCGCCAGGGTCAGCGCCGCTCGAACACCTCGCCTGCCGCTCCGCTCGTCCATGCCATGGACTCTCTCGAAGATGGGGGATGCGGGGTCGAGCTTACGGCGCCATCGGCCTGAATGACAGCGAATCAGGCTGGCGAGTGGAGCGCGGCTACCAGGGCATGCACTTCGTCCACGTCGCTGCGGACCTCGCCCGAGGCCATGTCGGTCAAGGCCGGATTGCTCCAATGCATGCCCGAGGGCAGCACGCCCTTGGCCGAGGCGTGGATCTCCGAGGCGCCGGTCGCCTGCGCGAGCCCAGCGATATTCGTAGCCCGCACGCCCGCACCCGGCATCACCACGATGCGGCCAGCGGCCTGCTCGATCAGCTGGTGGATCGTATCGGCACCGGTGATCGCAGATACCGCACCACCGGAGGTAAGCACGCGCTCCGCCCCCAGGGCCACGACATCTTCCAACGCCCGAGGCAGATCGCGCGCCATGTCGAACGCGCGATGGAAGGTCACGCCCATGCCGCCCGCCGCCGAAAGCAGCGGTTTGCAGCGCGCCAGATCGACGCGCGCATCCGCATCGAGCACGCCGAACACCACGCCATCGCAACCCAGCGAAAGGCAGGTCTCGATGTCGTGCTGCATCACGTCCAGCTCGTCGTCGTTGTAGAGGAAGTCGCCGGCACGCGGGCGGATCAGCACGTACAGCGGGATGCTCAGGCGCTCGCGCACCTGGGCGATCTGCGCCATGGACGGCGTGAGCCCGCCCAGCTCCAGGCCGGTGCACAACTCCACCCGGTCCGCGCCGCCCGCCTGCGCGGCCAGCGCGGATGCCAGCGAATTGGCAGCGACCTCGAGCAGCCGTCTTGCCATCAGTACACGCTCTTGGAGGGGATCAGGCCGTCCTGCTTGGTCGCATCGCAGACCGCATAGGAGAAGCCCGACTGGATCGCGAACGCGCCCACTTCGCCATGCTTGTTCATGGCGAGGAAGCCCACCTGCAGATCCTTAGACGCCGCAGGCCGACGCTTGACGATACGCATCACCGCCTCGCGGCAGGCGTCCTGCGGCGAGCGGCCATGGCGCATCAACTCCACCACCAGGAAGCTGCCGACGTTGCGGATCACTTCCTCGCCCACGCCGGTCGAGGTCGCCCCACCGACATCGCCGTCGACGTACAGGCCGGCACCGATGATGGGGCTGTCGCCCACGCGTCCGCGCATCTTCCACGCCATGCCGCTGGTGGTGCAGGCACCGGCCAGGCGGCCGTTGGCATCGATGGCCAGCATGCCGATGGTGTCGTGGTTGTCCTTGCCGCCCGGCATGCCGGTCTTGCCGTAGTCGCGCACCTCGCTGTTGGCCGACGGCTGGTAGTGCGCCGTCTTCAGCCACTCCTTCCAGGCCGCCTCGGATTCGGGCGTCAGCAGTTCTTCCCGGGGAAAGCCCTGCTCCAGCGCGAACTGCAGGGCGCCATCGCCCACCAGCAAGACGTGCGGCGTGCGCTCCATCACGCGGCGCGCCACCTGGATCGGATGCGCGATGTGCTCCAGCGCGGCCACCGCGCCGCAGCTGCCATCGGCGTCCATGATGCTGGCGTCCAGCGACACATGGCCGTCGCGGTCCGGATAGCCGGCACGACCCACGCTGTGATTCTTGAGGTCGGCCTCGGGAATCATCACGCCCGCCTCGACCGCATCCAGCGCGTTGCCGCCCTTGGACAGCACGCCCCACGCGGCCTGGTTGGCGGCCACGCCGAAATCCCAGGTCGAGATCACGCGCGCACCGGTGTTGCCCTTGTTCGTCCCGCTCGCACCGGTCAACGCATGTGCGCCGCCGGCCAGTGCCACTGCCGAAGCCCCCAGCACGGAAGCCTTGAGAAACCCTCTACGATCCGTCATCGCATCTCCACCCCAAAGACAAAAAAAAGAAAGCCCCGCGCCTTGCGACGCGGGGCTTCCTCACATCGATGACCGGCGCAGGCGCCGGTTCGCCGACATTAGCCGGCGATTTCGACGCCCGAAGCCTGGGCGCCCTTCGGGCCCGTGGTGACTTCGAACTTCACGCGCTGACCTTCCTGCAGGCTACGGAAGCCCTTGGAGTTGATTGCCGAAAAGTGGACGAACACGTCCTCCCCACCGTCCTCAGGCGCGATGAAGCCGAAACCCTTGGCGTCGTTGAACCACTTGACCGTACCGAAACGCATTGCGTGAACCTCTGAATCATGGACTGGATGCACCACGGTAAGCGCTGAACCACCTTGACCCCTTGGTCCGCCGCCCCTGGCACAACGGAAGTATCAACATGTTTTATGCCAAAGCGCAATACAGGGGGAGCTTTGACACGATCAAAACCCCACCGGCTGCTCAGCTTTTAAGCAAATGACCCAGAATCCGAGGCACCTCGGCCGTGGCTGCCGCCAGGTGGGCGAAGATTTCCTCGATGCTGATTTCGGCCTCGTCGCCGCAACCGGCGGCGAAGTTCGCCACCAGCGCCAGACAGGCATAGGGCAGCTCCAGTTCGCGGGCAAGCACGGCCTCGGGCATGCCCGTCATGCCGACCAGATCGCACCCGTCGCGCTTCATGCGGGCGATCTCCGCCCGGGTTTCGAGGCGAGGCCCTTGCGTGGCACCGTAGCAACCGCCGTCAATGACAGCGATGTCAGCCTTGGCAGCCGCATCGATCAGCTCGCGCCGCAGCGACTCGGTATACGGTTCGCTGAAATCGATATGGCGCACCTCGGCACCTTCCACGTCGCAAAAACTCGTGTAGCGGCCATGGGTGTAGTCGATGATCTGATCGGGCACCACGATCACGCGGGGGCCCATGTCGGCGCGAATCCCACCCACCGCGTTGACGCCGATCACCTTGCGAGCGCCCAGCGAATGCAACGCCCACAGGTTGGCGCGGTAGTTCACCCGATGCGGCGGCACCGTGTGGCTCTCGCCATGGCGCGCCAGGAAGGCCAGCTTGCGGCCGGCGAAATCGCCGGTCACCACGTCGCCCGAGGCGGCGCCGAACGGCGTATCGATGCGATGGCGCGAGGAATTTTCCAGCCCGGGGAAGTTGTACAAGCCGCTGCCGCCGATGACAGCCAGATCGATGCTCACGATGCGTTCCTATTTAAAGTTCAGAAGTCTTTCGCGGTCGCCGCCAGCCGCTCGGCGAAGCCGGCGAGATGGCGACCCAGCGCCTCCCGCGTGCGCTCGTCGGCCAGCCGCCCCTCGATGATCTTGGTGTGCGCCTGGAACACCAGCACGTCGCCCTGAGGTTCGCTGCGCGCACCCGCGCGGCGGAGGATCAGGCGAAGCTGGTCTTGCGCCCGTACCGTACCGGTGATGCCCGGGCTCGCTCCGATGATGCAGATGGTCTTGCCGGTGAGCGCCGCGACCTTGCGGGTCTTGCCCAGGCGCGAGGCCCAGTCGACCGCATTCTTCAGCACGCCGGTGATGCCGCCGTTGTATTCCGGACAGGCGAACAGCAGGCCGTCGGCACGCTCGATGGCATCCTTGAACTCGGCCACGGGAGCGGGATCGCCCTGCTCTTCCACGTCCTGGTCGAACAACGGCAGCGCGTGCAGGCGATGAATGACGATGTTCATCCCGGCCGGCGCAAGCTCCTGCGCCGCGTGCAGCAACGCGGTATTGAACGATGCCTGCCGCAGGCTGCCGGAAATCCCCAGTACGTTCATGCCTCTGCTCCAAGGTTGTTACGGCCAACCTGCATGGATCTCACTTGAGCGCGTAGATGCCCGGCAGGTTGCGACCCTGCTCGTGGTAATCCATGCCGAAACCGAACACATAGCGATCCGGCAGCTCGACACCGTTGAAGTCGGCCTTGATGCCATCAACCAGGCGATCGTGCTGCTTGGTGCACAGGCTCACCACCAGCACGCGTCGTGCGCCGCGGCGCAGGCAGTCGTCGCGAACCGCCTTCAACGTGTGGCCTTCGTCGAGGATGTCGTCGACCAGCAGGACCACGCGATCGGTGAGGTCTACGGCCGGCTCGCGCAGCCAATGCAGCTCGCTGCCCGAGGTGGCGCCGCGATAACGCGTCGCGTGCACGTAATCGAACTCGACATCCGTGCGGATCGCCAGCGCGAGATGGCCCGCAAAGATCAGCGCGCCGTTCATCACCGTGAGAAACACGGCGCGTTCGCCATCGAGTGCCGCATCGATGTCGCGCCCCATGTCGACGATCACCGACTCCAGCGCCGCGCGATCGAACAACAGGTCGGCCCCGGCGAGTGCCGCGGCCAGCGAAGGGTTGGAGGTGGTCATGCCTGAGCTTGTCCTTCCACGGCGTGTAACGCCGCGATGCGCGCGATGAAACGTTCGCGCTGTGGGTTGTCGTTGAGGCCGTCCCAGGTGGAGGCCACGTCGCCGCGCAAGGCGGCGATGCGTTCGGGCGCAGCAGCGGGTCGGCCGCGCACGGCGGCAATCGCTTCGTCCACCACGTCGGGAAAACAGGCGAGCACCAGATCGCAACCGGCATCGAGGTGCGCATGCACGCGGCCGGTGACGCCGCCTGCAGCGCCCGCGGCCGCCATGCTGATGTCGTCGCTGATCACCGCGCCGTTGAAACCCAGCTCGCTGCGCAGGATCTGCTTGATCCAGCGCGAGGAGAATCCTGCCGGCTGCGCGTCGACTTCGGGATAGATCACATGCGCCACCATCACCGCTTCGGCGTGCGCCGCCATGCCTTCCACGAAGGGCAGCAGGTCGTCGCGACGGATCACCTCGAGCGTGCGCGTATCCACCGCCGTCGCTTTGTGCGTATCCACCGCCACCGAGCCGTGACCCGGAAAATGTTTGAGCACCGCGGCCATACCGCCCAGATGCATGCCGCGCACATAGGCCTGGCCAAGTTCGGCCGCCACCGCGGGATCGGCATGGAAGGCGCGCAAGCCGATGGCCGCATTGCCGCGCGCCAGATCCACGACCGGCGCAAAGCTGAAATCCACGCCGCTGGCGCGCAACTCGCTCGACATCACCCAAGCATGTTCTTCGGCCAGGCGGATGGCTTCTTCCGCATCGTGATCGTAGACGGCGCCGATCGCCGACAACGGCGGCAGCCGCGTGAAGCCGTCACGAAAACGCTGTACGGGGCCGCCTTCCTGATCCACGGCGATCAGCAGATCGTCGCCGCCGACGCTGCGGATATCCTCGATCAACGCGATCAACTGGTCTCGTGAACTGAAATTGCGCGAGAACAACACCACACCGGATACACCCGGCGCCGTGAGCCATGCATGTTCCGATGCCGCCAACGCCGTGCCGGCCAGGCCGATCATCAACATGAGGTCGGCTCTCCGGCCGCCTGGCGCTCATCGGGCGTCCAGCGCGCGTACGGGTGAGCGATCAGGTTGACGTTGTAGTAGCGCGCGAGATGACTCACTTCGCGGCCCAGCCAAACCGGACGCGGAAACGACGCATCCGTGCTGGGCAATTCCACCTCGGCCACCACCAACCCCGCGTTCTCGCCGAAGAACTCGTCGATCTCGAACAGCACGCCATCCACGGTGACGTGGTGACGGATCTTTTGCAGCACGCCATCGCACAACTCGGCGAGCATCTGCTCGGCATCGGCGATCGGCACCGGATATTCGAACTCGGCACGCTCGATGCCCAGTTGGGCGGACTTGATGTTGAGCCAGGCCCGCTCACCCGTGCGACGCACGCGCACCGACGCCCGCGCCGTGCCGTCGTGCAGCGCCTGCGCGCTGACCAGATAACCCTGGGCAATGCGCTCGCTTTCGATGACGGCGTCACGCCAGCTGTCGTCGCCCAGGAGGAATTTGCGTTCGATCTCGATGCCCATGCTGCACCCGATGATGGGGGAAATAGGTGACGGAGCGGTGAAGGCCTCAGCGCTCGAACAAGGCGATGGACTCCACGTGTGCGGTATGGGGGAACATATCCATCACGCCGGCCGCGCTCAAGCGAAAACCGTGCTTCTGCACCAGGATGCCGGCATCGCGCGCCAACGATCCCGGATGGCAGGAGACGTAGACGATGCGCTGGGTCTCCTTGTGCGGGAGATAGTCCAGCACCTTATCGGCACCCGCGCGCGGCGGATCGAGCAGCAGCTTGTCCCACGACTGCTTGGCCCAGTGCGCATGACGCTGGTCCTCGAACAGGTTGGCTACTTCGAAGCGCGCGTTGGCGATGCCGTTGCGGGCTGCGTTTTCAGCGGCGCGCTCCACCAGGCCATGCTCGCCCTCCACACCCACCACCTCGGCCACGCGCCGGCCAATGGGCAGGGTGAAGTTGCCCAGGCCGCAGAACAGGTCGAGCACGCGGTCGGTCGGTTGCGGATCGAGCAATTCCATCGCACGCGCCATCATGCGGCGATTCATGCCGGCGTTGACCTGCACGAAATCCAGCGGACGAAATTCCAGCTCGACATCGGCGATGGCGGCATCGCCACTGGGAATATTGAACGCAAGACGCGGCGCTTCCGGCCACAGCGGATGCACACTGGTGACACCGCCCGGCTGCAGATAGATGGCAAAGCCATGCTGCTTGCCAAATTCGATCAGGGCCGCCTGGTCGCGCTCACTCAGCGGCTGCATGTGGCGGAACACCAGCGCCACTACGTCATCGCCAGCGGCGAATTCGATCTGCGGAATATCGGCTGCCGCATCCATGCCGCTGATCAGTTCGGCCAGCAGGCCGATCTTCGGACCGAGCGACGGATGCACGACTTCGCACTGGGTGATGTCGGCCACGAAGCGCGGATTGCTTTCCTCGCGGAAACCCACCAGCACGCGCCCCTTCTTCGCCACCGAACGCACGGACAGGCGACCCTTGCGGCGATAGGCCCAGGGTTCGTCGGTCAGCGGCGGCAGCCACAGCTGCGGCTCCACTTTGCCGATGCGCTCGAAGTTGTCCTTCAACACGCGCTGCTTCACTTCGATCTGCGAAGCGGCATCCAGATGCTGCAACGAGCAACCGCCGCACTGGCCGAAATGACGGCAGCGCGGTTCCACGCGATGCGGCGAACGGGTGACCAGCTCCACCACCTCCGCCTCGTCGTAATGACGATGGCGCTTGCGGATGCGCAGCTTGACCTCTTCGCCCAGCAGCGCGCCGCTGACGAACACGGCCTTGCCGTCGATGCGGGTGACACCCTTGCCGTCGTGGCTGAGGTCGGTGATGGTGGCTTCGAATTCTTTCATCGCGGGAACTGTCTTCCAAAAACGCGCGCGCCCGGATCGGCGGGACCCGGGCGCGGTGATCGGGTGAGCGAATGGATTACTTCTGCTTCCAGGCGCCCGAGGGGTCCTGATAATACCAGCCCGGCCGCGCCCGCTCGATCCAGCCCTTGGCGAAGGTGGCACGGATCTGCGCTTCCCATTCCGGGTGATTGTTGGCATTGGCCACTTCGCGATACAGGGCGTTGCGATCCCTGTTCTCGTCCGCCACGGCGGCATTTACGCCGGCGCGCTGATCCAGCGGCAGCTTGCCGGCGTCGCGCACGGCGACCAGGCCGTCCTGGGTGAAACCCACCGCACCGCTGTTGAACAGCGGCGTCAGCGTGTCACGAAAGCGCGCCTGCATGCGGCCGTGGATCGCCTCGGTAGTGGCGGTCTGGATGCGCAGATTCGGCGTCTCGGCCGCATAGGCCGCGGGAATCAGCAGGTCCAGCAGCATCGCCGAGGGCTGGCTGCCTTTCTTCGGCGGCGCCGCGGGCTGATCGTCCTTGGCCGGCTGCGCCGGAGCCGCGCTGTCGAGCACGGTGCCGATGAACTGGTCGGCCGCCTTCTGCGCCGCCGCTTCGGGAAAATACACGTTGATGGTGACGCACCCCACCAGCGCGACCAGCAACAGGGTCAGCAATCCATAGACGAGCTTGCGCATATAAGACTCCTTCGGGGTGGGGTTAGCGGACGTCCGGTCCGTTGCCTTCGATGGCAGCCTTCAATCGGCGCACCACGGTCGGCCAGTCGACCTGCGTTTGATGGCCGATCACCTGCAGGCGCGGCAAACCGCTGCCTTCGACGATAGTGTAGCCATCGGCGTCGTTGTCGAGGCCCCCCATGTGGCACACCGACGCCTGCAGCGTGCAGTTGAGGCCGATGCGCTTGTAACCGAAGGTCTTGAACAGCTTGAGCACGGCGCCCTGCAGACCGGCCGCCATGCCGCCGCCACCGACCGTGGTGAGATTGTTCACCGCACGCTGGCTGATGCGTCCGCCGCTGCCGGCCAGCAGACGGGCCTTGAACGCCACGGGATTCCAGTTCACCAGGCGCAAGTCGTCGACGGAACCGTCCATGCGGCCGGTGATGCTGCCGAAGTCGAACACGCTGGTCATCGCAGCGAGATCGAGCTGGCGCAGCTGCACGTCGCCGGTCAGTACCGGGCTCGGTCCGAACGGTCCCTGCAGGCTCAGCTGGGTGATGTCGACGAAACCGTCGAACACATTCACCGAAAGGCCGCCTTCCAGCTCGAACCGGTCATCCACCCAGCGCAAAGCGGGGATAGCGCCGCCCAACGTGCCCGGAAATTCCGGCCATCCCATGGTGCGCGAGAACGCCGCCATGTCGATCCCGGCAAAGGCCAGCGAGGTTTCCAGTCGACGTCCCTTGGAAGCGGCGGGACGCCATTCGAGTTCGCCCACGTGCACGCGACCGTTGAGCAGCGGCACATCCACGGCACGCTGCAGGCTCAGGGCGCCGCCGCGGCTCTGCCAGCGCATCTGCGCCGCGCCATTGGGCATGCGGTAGACCTGCAAGGCCTGCCATCCCAAGGTGGTGGCAGGACGATCGCCGCTCGCGTTCCAATCGAGACCGCCGCGCAATCCTTTCACCGCCAGACGTCCCTCGGCATCGGCGGCATCGAGGCCGTCGGTATCGAAGGCGAAACTGCGCAAGCCATCGGTGCCGAGATCCAGGTTGCCGCTGAGCTGTCCGTCGATACGCATGTCGCGCAGTCCCAGCGTGGCCAGCCAGGCCTGGCCGTAGCGCTGGTAGGCCGCCGGGAAACGCGTCTGCAGGCGATCGAGCTTCAGTTGCTGCAGATCGCCCTTGGCGTTGAACGACATCACGCCTTCCAACTGCAGGGCGTCGGCATCGGCTACCCGCAGTCGGTTGAATTCCACCGCGCCATTGCGACTGGCGGCGGACAGGCTCAACTGCACCGGATGATCGGGCAGACGCGCAAAGATCGGACCGAGCAGCAATTCGCCGCCACGCACGCTGGCATCCAGATCGATGCGCGAAGGCCCGGTGGTGGTATCGATATTGAGCCGGCCATTGCCATTGACCGCCTGCCCCGCCAACGCGCCGCCGGGCGTGTCGAAGCCGCCACCGTTCAAGGCGAACTGGCCGGACGCCTGCAGGCCCTTGTCCTGCAGATCGAGCGCCATGTCCGCATCCAGCTTGCCGCCGGTGGCGCGGCCGGACCACACCGTGCTCAGCAAGCCCTGCAACCAGGCGAGCGGCACGCCCTTGAGGCTGATCTGGGCATGAGTGGGCTGATCCAGCGGCAAGGCGGTGCTGGCCTGGATGGCTCCCTGGGTCAGGTTGATCTCCAGCGTATTGGCCGCCTCGTCGATCACCATCGAGACCTTGGCGTTGCCCAAGGCACCGCCGGGCGCACCGGCGAGCTGGGCGGTGCCGTCGAACAGCCAGCGCATGTGGGTGTCGCGCTGCAGGACGCCCTGCAGATCCACGCCCACCCGCTTCCAGCCCATCGCAGGCACGTCGGCCTTGGCCGCGCGCAGGCTCAGCTTGAGGCCGCCCTGCCCGTCTTCGCCGATCTGCGACTGCACCGCCTGCATGGTCAGGCCCGGCACGCTGACCTTTTTGGCGCCCAGCGCCACGTCGGCCCGCGCGGACAACGGCATAACTGCCCATAAAAGAAGGCAAAGGCTGAGGACGAGCTGGCTTGATGTGGCACGCATGACGCGCCATTCTGCCAAAACCAGCTGAACGACACGGACTAGTCATGCAAAACCAGCCTTCCAGCGACCCTTCAGGCCACCGGGGTGGCTCCGATGCCGTCCGCGCCCTGGTCGCGGACGATGACCCGAGCAGCCGTCTTTTCCTGGTGGAAGCCTTGCGCAGCCTGGGACTGGATGCCCAAGCCTGCCATGACGGCCCCTCCGCGATTGCGATGGCGCGCCAGCAGGCATTCGACCTGCTGCTGCTGGACTGCCGCATGCCCGGTGCGGGTGCCGAGGAAGTGCTTTCGACCCTGCGCAGGGACCCGCAGGCCCGCTCGACCGATTGCACCGCCGTGGCTACCAGCGCGGAGATGGGCCTCACCGAGCGGCAGCGGCTGCTCTCCGCCGAATTCAGCGAGGTGTTGCAGAAGCCCTGCAACCTGGCCGACCTGCGCCGCATTCTGGCGCTCGTTCAAGCCGGTGCGAACGCAGCACCCTTGCTGGACGATGCCCAGGCATTGGCCACCATGGGCGATGCGGACGTGGTGAAAGCCATGCGCACGCTGCTGCGGGCGGAACTGGCCGCGCTGTACCAGGATCTCGATGAATTGCTGGAGGACACCACCGTGCTGGCGGAGCGCCTGCATCGCCTGCGTTCGTCCTGCGGCTTCTGCGGCGCCGCCGCGCTGGGCGTGCAAGCCACCGTGCTGCAGCGTCATCTGAAGCTGCGACATTCCGGCTCGCTGGCGCCGCTGTCGCGCTTCCGCCGCTCCCTGCTCGCCACCCTGGAAGCGCTCGACCGCGAAGCCGAGAGCTGAGTTCAGCGGCGCGACATCGCCGCGCCCAGCACGTGCCAGGCACGCAGCTCGCCGCCACCGAGATGAAAGCGGATCACCTCGCGCATCATCACGCGCAGCGCCGACAGGCCAGCCGCATCGGGCATGACGTCTTCCGACAAGGCCAGTAGATCGGCTCCGCGCAGGGCATGTGCCGTTCCCGCTCGGCATGGCGCAGGGCCCTGCTCAACCGCATAGCGATAGAGCTGGGTCGGTTCCACCGGTTCGCCCGATTCCGCCTCGAACTCGAGCTGGAGGCCATAGCCCACGGCTTCCAGCAGATCGCGCTCGAACCGCCGCAGACTCCATGCCAGCGGCTCGCCGCCGGCCAGACGCGGCAGCGTGCGTGCATAGGCATCGAACAGTTCGGGCAGCGGATCCTGGCGGCCGGTAAGCCGCACCGACAGCTCGTTCAAATAGAGTCCGGCCAGGCCCGCATCGCCGGTCAGGCGCAAAGGTGGCGCCACGTGCTCGGCGGACTGCAGAGTGGCCAGCTCGCCGCGCAAAAGGAGATCGAGCGACAGCGGTTGGAACGGTTCCAGCTGCGCGCGCTGCACGCGTGCCCGCTCGCGCCGCACGCCGCGCGCGACCACGCCGAGGCGGCCATGGTCGCGGGTCAGGCATTCGAGCAGCAGCGAGGTCTCGCGGTAGGGCCGCGAATGAAGCACATAGGCCGGCTGCTGTTCGATGCGCATGGGCGAAGCTTACCGGTTCGAAGACTCGCGCGACGTCACCGGCATTCGCAACGCACGCTCAATCGGTGTAGCCGAACTTCTTCAGCATGGTCTCGTCGTCGACCCAGCCTTCGCGCACCTTCACCCACAGGCGCAGGAATACCTTGCGCTCGAACGTACGCTCCATGTGCCGGCGTGCGGAGGTACCGATGGCCTTGAGCTGCGCGCCGCCATTGCCGATCACGATGGCCTTCTGGCCGTCGCGTTCCACCCAGATCACCGCATGGATTTCCGCGATGCCGTCCGGGCGGTCGCTGAACTGCTCGATCTCCACCGTGGTGGCGTACGGCAGCTCCTGATCCAGGCGCAGCATCAGCTGCTCGCGCACCATTTCGGCGGCGAGGAAACGCTCGCTGCGGTCGGTGACTTCGTCTTCGCCAAACACCGGCGGCTGTACCGGCAATCGCTTGAGGATGCCGTTTTCCAGCTCTTTCAGGCCCTTTTCCTTGAGGGCGCTGACGTAATACACGTCGTCGAAACTGTGTCGCGCCATCAGCTCGGACACGAACGGCAGCATGGTCGACTTGTCCTTGGCCAGGTCGACCTTGTTGATCACCAGCAGGCGCGGCACTTTCTGCTCGACCAGGGCGTCGTAGAGCGCCTCGTCCTCGTCGGTCCAGCGGCCCGCTTCGATCACCTGCACGACCACATCCACTTCGCTGATCGCCGAACGCGCCGCACGGTTGAGGCTGCGGTTCATGGCGCGCTTGGCGCCGCGATGCAGGCCCGGCGTGTCCACGTACATGATCTGCCCGGCCGCGCTGGTAGCGATGCCCAGGATGCGATGGCGCGTGGTCTGCGGACGCGGGCTGACGATGGACAGCCGGAACCCGATCAGTGCATTGAGCAAGGTCGACTTGCCCACGTTGGGACGCCCCGCCAGCGCTACGGTGCCGCAGCGAAAATCGTCGTGGGGAAGTTCGGCCGGTTTGCCGAGATCGAGTTCGTTGTCGTCGTTCATAGGTTCAGTTCCTGCAGTCGGCGCAGCACGGTTTCTGCAGCGTCTTGTTCGGCGGCGCGGCGGCTGGAGCCGCGGCCATCGGCCCGGATCGGGGCCGGTTCGGTAATGTCGCAGGAAACGTCGAAGGTCTTGGCGTGGTCTTCGCCGTGGCTGTCGATCAGATCGTACTGCGGCAAGGGCCAGCCGTGGGCCTGCAAATGCTCCTGCAGGCGGGTCTTGGCATCCTTGGAAGAACGTGGAATGGCGGCCACCAGCGGTTCGAACAAGCCTCGCACCACCGTGCGACACGCCTCGAAGCCGGCATCGAGATAGACCGCCGCCACCAGCGCCTCGAAGGCGTCGGCGAGGATGGAATCGCGGCGGAAACCGCCGCTTTTCAGCTCGCCCGAACCCAGCTTGAGCTCGTCGCCTAGCTCCAGCTCCCGCGCGATGACGGCCAACGCCTGGCCGTTCACCAGTTGCGCGCGCAAGCGGGACATCTCGCCTTCGCTGGCGTTCGGGTGGGCCTCGTACAGCACCTCGGCCACCATCACGCCCAACAGCGCATCGCCGAGGAATTCCAGCCGCTCATTGTTTGGCCGCCCGGCGCTGCGGTGAGTCAGCGCCAGCTGCGCCAGGGCAGGATCACGAAAACGATAAGCGAGCTTGGTCAAATCAAAGGCCTTGGATTAGCCGTCGACATTCCCCTGCAGCGCAACGCTCTTTTCGAAGTGCAGCAGGAAGTCGATGTTGTACATGAACGGAATGCGCTTGTCGTAGCTCACATTGAGCTCGGCCGCATTGCCGCTGCGTTTGATGGTGATGTCCTGTGGCGTGATGGTGTCATCACTCACGTACTGGAAGTCGAGCTTCTTCATCAGGGCACCGCGAACCTGGTCCGGCGAGCGGGCTCCGCCTTCGGAGGCCAGCTGGGTCATCGCCTTGCTGACGCCCATGAACTCGGTATAGGCCGGCACCAGCTTCATCGCCATATAGCCAAAAAAGCTCACCACCATCAGCACCACGAGAAACCCGATCAGGGTGATGCCTGTTTGCTTCGATTTCATAGTCCCCTCGCTATGCCGCCTGACGGCGAAAAACCGGTGTATGGGCGACGCGCCACCGAGACGCTCCGGTAGCGGCCTGGCGCGTGCATTGTCGCGCCAAGCCGCGGTGAACGTCACCGGGCACATCTCTATGCCCGTCACGCTTTTAGTGAATGACCGTGCCCATGCGATGGAAGGCCACGCCCGAGCCGGTCCAGCTCAGCCAGATCAGGAAAGCCTTGCCGGCCAGATTCTGTTCCGGCAGGCAGCCCCACCAGCGGCTGTCGGTGCTGTTGTAGCGGTTGTCGCCCATCGCCAGGTAGCAGCCCTGCGGCACCACCAGCGGCACGTGCGGGTTGGGCAGCGGCGGCGGCACGGCATAGTTGGGCATGCGTGCGGTCAGGTGATTGACCACGCCACCCTCGCCGTTCGGCAGGTGCTCGTTCCACAACGTGGCGCCCATTTCCAGCATCAGGCGCGATTCGGCGCGCTTGGGGTCGCCCTCATACGGACCGACCAGATCGGCAGCGACGGGTTCGCCGTTCACGATCAGCTGGTCACCGTGCATTTCGACGCGGTCGCCGGGCAAACCGATGACGCGCTTGATCCAGTTCTGGCTGGGCACCGGGGCATGCGGATCGGCGCAGCTCTGGTCGCCGCTGCGCACCAGCTTGCCGCCGTCTTCGCACAGGTAGCCCGGGAAGCGGAACACCACCACGTCGCCGCGCTTGGGCTCGCCCAGGCTGACGAACTTGTTGTTGAACGCCGGCAGGCGCAGGCCGTAGGAGAACTTGTTGACCAGGATGAAGTCGCCCACGTCCAGCGTCGGCATCATCGATCCGGACGGAATGCGGAACGGCTCGGCCACGAACGAGCGCAGCACCAGCACCACCAGCACCACCGGGAACAGGGACCGCGCCCAGTCCACCGCCATCGGCTCGTGCGGCTCTTTGCCCGCCGCCTCGGCCTTGGCCTTGCGCGACTTGTAGAACAACAGGCGGTCCAGCCCCCACACCACGCCGAAAAGCACGGTCAGGCCAAGCAGAATCGCCGAAAAATCAAAATCCATTGAAAGCTCCTCAGGAGCAGGGAAACGAGGGTGTTGCGTGGAGCGGTCGACCGGCAAGGCGCCCAACAGCGGCCTTGGCCCACCGATGCTCCGGGCCCAGCTTTACTTATCCACCTTCAATACGGCAAGGAACGCTTCCTGCGGGATCTCCACGCGACCCACCTGCTTCATGCGCTTCTTGCCTTCCTTCTGCTTCTCCAGCAGCTTCTTCTTTCGGCTCACGTCGCCGCCGTAGCATTTGGCCAGCACGTTCTTTCGCAGGGCCTTCACGGTGGAACGGGCGACGATCTGCGCGCCGATCGCGGCCTGGATGGCCACGTCGAACTGCTGGCGCGGGATCAGGTCCTTCATGCGCTCGACCAGGTCGCGACCGCGACGCTCGGCATGCACGCGATGCACGATCAGGCTCAGCGCATCCACGCGGTCGCCGTTGATCAGCACGTCCACGCGCACGAACGGACCCGGCTCGAAGCGTTCGAAGTGGTAGTCCATCGACGCATAACCGCGCGACACCGACTTCAGGCGATCGAAGAAGTCGAGCACCACCTCGGCCAGCGGCATTTCATAGGTGATCTGCACCTGGGTGGCCAGGTACTGGATGGAACGCTGCACGCCGCGCTTTTCCTCGCACAGCGTGATGATGTTGCCGATGTAGTCGGGCGGCGTGAGGATGCTGGCGACGATGATCGGCTCGCGGATTTCCTGCATCAGGTGCGGTGCCGGCAACTTGGCCGGGTTGTCCAGCATCAGGATCGAGCCGTCGCTCTTGAGCACTTCGTACACCACGGTGGGCGCGGTGGTGATCAGGTCGAGATCGTATTCGCGTTCCAGGCGTTCCTGCACGATTTCCATGTGCAGCATGCCGAGGAAGCCGCAGCGGAAACCGAAACCCATCGCCTCGGAACTTTCCGGCTCGAAGAACAGCGCCGCGTCGTTGAGGCGCAGCTTGTCGAGCGCTTCGCGCAGTGCCGGATAGTCGTCGGCCGAGACCGGGAACAGGCCGGCGAACACGCGCGGCTGCATGGTCTGGAAGCCCGCCAGCGGCTTCTCCGCCGGCTTGGCCGCCAGCGTGAGCGTGTCGCCCACCGGTGCGCCGTGCACGTCCTTGATCGACGCGGTGATCCAGCCCACTTCACCCGGCGACAGCTTGGCCAGCTTCTTGCGCTTGGGCGTGAACACGCCCACTTCGCTCACTTCGTGCGCACGGCCGGTGGACATCACCAGCAGCTTGTCGCCTGGCTTGATCTCGCCCTGCACCACGCGCACCAGCGAGACCACGCCGAGGTAGTTGTCGAACCACGAGTCGATGATCAGCGCCTGCAGGCGATCGGTATCGCCCACCTTCGGCGGCGGAATGCGCGCCACGATGGCCTCGAGCACTTCCACCACGTTCTGGCCGGTCTTGGCGCTCACCGCGACGGCGTCGTCGGCATCGATGCCGATCACCGCCTCGATCTCGCCCTTCACCTTTTCCGGATCGGCCGTCGGCAGGTCGATCTTGTTGAGCACCGGCACGACTTCCAGCCCCATCTCCACCGCCGTGTAGCAGTTGGCGACGGACTGGGCTTCGACGCCCTGCGCAGCATCCACCACCAGCAACGCGCCTTCGCACGCGGCCAGCGAGCGACTCACTTCATAGGAGAAGTCGACGTGGCCCGGGGTGTCGATGAAATTCAACTGATAGGTCTTGCCGTCGCGCGCCGTGTACGGCAGCGACACCGACTGCGCCTTGATGGTGATGCCGCGCTCGCGCTCGATCGGATTGTTGTCAAGCACCTGTGCTTCCATCTCGCGCTCGGTCAAACCGCCGCAGATCTGGATGATGCGGTCCGCCAAGGTGGACTTGCCGTGATCGATATGGGCAATGATGGAGAAATTTCGAATCAGTTCCATGGAGCACGCTAGCGGCGTTCACTGATCTGCGGTACGCGCAGGCAGCGCATGACCGGGATGGTCACACGAACCCAGCATTATCGCATGGAACCGGGCCACTTCGGGCACCAGGGAAAGCGGGCCATCTCAACGGGATAAGCGAGATCGGAACGCCTCGTTGCGAGGCGTCGCGCGATCCCTCCCTACCTCCGCCACGATGGTGGCCCAAGCGCCCATCGTGGCGGTCATTCCGGCCAGACCACACCGGAATACGACGAAATCACGGTCCGCGGCGCTGCCATCCACCGCGAACCGCAACCTCATTCGTCCTTGCCACCGGGTACGGTCAACCCGATAAAGCCGCTCTGGTCGCCATGGCGGACCAGCAAAAGCACGGTGTCGCCCGGTTTCGAATCCTTGGTGGCATCGCGGAAAGCGGCCGCACTGCCGACCTTCTTCTGGTTCACCATCAGGATCACGTCACCCGGCTGCAGGCCGGCTCGCGCTGCCACCGAGCCGGAAATGGCGCTGATGCCGACGCCCTCGCCTGCCTTGAGGCCCAGCTGCTGGCGCGTATCGCCATCCAGGTCCTGAACGGACAGGCCCAAGGCGCTGCTGGCGCTGGCCTTGGCGGCGGGCTGCCCGGCATCGGCCGAGGCCACCATGGCGTTCTTGTCGCGCGGCATTTCAGCCACGGTCACCGGCACGCTTTCCTTCTTGCCGTCGCGCAGGATCTCGATGGTGGCCTTGCTGCCCGGCGGCGTCTGGCCGACCAGCGGCGGCAGGTCCGCGCTTTGGTTGATGCTCTGGCCGTTGTACGAAAGGATCACGTCACCCGGACGAATGCCCGCCTTGTCGGCGGCACTGCCCTTGTTCACCTGGGTCACGGCTGCGCCATTGGCGTTGTCGAGCTTCAGCGCCTTAACCATGTCGTCGCTGACCTGCTGCACCATCACGCCGAGCTGGCCGCGCGAGACATAGCCCTTTTCCTTGATCTGCTTGACCACGTTCATGGCCACGTCGATCGGAATGGAGAACGCCACGCCCTGGTAGCCGCCGGTGTTGGAATAGATCTGCGAATTGACGCCGACCACGCGTCCCTGCAAATCGAACAACGGACCGCCGGAATTGCCGCGGTTGATCGGCACGTCGGTCTGGATGAACGAGGTGTACGGCTGATCCTGGCTGCCCAGGTTGCGCCCCACCGCACTCACGATACCTTGCGTCACGGTGTAGTCGAAACCAAACGGCGAACCGATCGCCAACACCCACTGGCCGGGCTTGAGCGTGCGCGAATCGCCCACGGCCACGGCGGGCAGATTGCCCTTGGCGTCGACCTTGAGCAGGGCGATGTCGTACTGCGGATCGCTGCCCACCACCTTGGCGGTCAGCACGCGACGATCCTGCAGGCGCACGGTCACCGTATCGGCGCCATCCACCACGTGATTGTTGGTCAGCACGTAGCCGTCCGCCGAAATGATGAAGCCGGAACCCAGCGACGTGCGCTGCTGTTCTTCGGGCGACGGCATCATCGGCATGCCGAAGAAGCGGCGGAACATTTCCATCTGCGGATCGTCGTCGCCGTCCGGCGCATCGGGCATGCCGCGCGCGCCCGAGCGGGCTTTCGCTTGCTTCTTGCCGCTGTATTTCGCCTCGACATGGACCACGGCCGGGGCGTTCTTCTGCACGATGCCGGTGAAGTCGGGCAGGCCCGACAACGTCGGCGCCGCACTCTGGGCCTGCACCCCGCCGGCCAGCGCCAGGCTCATCACGACCGCGCACGACAGCGTACGCAAGACAAGTCGATTCATGCACTTCTCCATCTGCGTTTCAGGCACACCATGCCCGCCCGCCGTTCGGACGGGCATGGAGAGGTTCAAAGGGAACGATCAGGCCGCGGCAACCGACACACGGCCTTCGATCACTGCGGGCCGGCGGCGGCCTGGGCGGCGGGCTGCTGGTCCGGATGGATCAACAGCAGGTACCGGCCATCGCCATTGCTGACCACGGGGTAGCGTGCGGCGCGATAAGGGTTGAGGTTATTGCGCGAATACAGCGGCGTACCGTTGTCGCCTTCCAGCGTGGCCGAGGCCTGCTGGCTCATCTTGTACGGGACTTCGGAATACACGTTGAGCCCCGGCGGTGCCACGGCAGGCGCTTCGGACTGCGCCAGCTGCACATTCTGCGCAGCCGGTGCCGATGGCGCGGACACCTGGGCCGAGAGCCGATCGGCGCCCGGGCCTGCGGGCTGGGCCACCATCAGGGCAGCCACTGCCACGCCAGCGGCAATTGCGCCGCCCGCGGACCAATGCAGCCAATGCCGGCGCTTGCCTTGCTGGCTCGCCGAGCCTTCGCGCTCGATGGCCTGCATGACACGGACAGCAAAGCCTTCCGACGCGAGCGGGGAGAGTTCGCGGCGCAGGCCGTCACGGGCCACGTGGTAGCGCGACCAGTCCTGCTGGAGCGACGCGTCGTGGTCGAGCCTGCGCAACAGAAAGCGCAGCTCTTCCTTCGACAGTTCGCCGTCCATGCCGGCAGAAAGGTTTTCGCGTTGATGATCAGTCATGTTTTTTTGACCTCGCGGTCTGAGAGCAGGGGCCGCAATTTTTCATCGATAGCTTCGCGCGCCCGGAAGATACGTGAACGTACCGTACCGATCGGACAGCCCATCGCCTCGGCGATTTCTTCATAGCTGAGGCCGTCCACTTCACGCAGGGTGATCGCGGTCCGCAATTCCTCAGGCAGGGCTTGGACAGTGGAAAATACGGTTTGTTCAATTTCCTGCCGCATGAGTTCACGCTCGGGCGTGGCGCTCTCGTGCATACGGTCCGCGCCGGGCACGAAAGTGGCATCGTCGATGGCGATATCGTCGGCGGGCGGACGGCGGCCCATGGCCACCAGGTGGTTCTTGGCCGTGTTCACCGCAATCTTGTACAGCCAAGTATAGAAAGCACTCTCGCCGCGGAACGAGCCAATGGCCCGCCAGGCGCGGATAAACGCCTCCTGGGCCACGTCCTCGCATTCGGCATGGTTCTTCACATAGCGGGTGACCAGGCCGATGACCTTGTGCTGGTACTTGCGCACCAGCAGATCGAAGGCTCGTTTGTCCCCCTGTTGGACGCGCTCGACCAGCGCACTGTCCAGTTCATTTTCGCCCATCCGGGCCATCTCCTTCGTCGATGCTGCCACGCGCCCTGGGATGCCTGGGAATGGATGCGATCTGCTCAGACAAGAACGGCGCGTTCTAGTTCAGCATGTTCTCATTCCAGAGCGGCAAGTGCGCCAACTCGGCAACACCGCTGGTGGAAACGCATGGGCGCTCCCGCGGAGCACCGGTCATGACGACAGGACCACCATTGCCCCAGGAAAGCGGCCCACGGACGCATCATGCGCCCAAGGGGAAGTATGGGGGCCTTCGCGGCCCATGCAAGTCAGGCGGCCGTGCCGCTGATGCCGGCCAGCAGTCGCTGGCGTTCCAGCAGCAGTTTCTCGAAGACCGGCTGGGGCAACGGTCGGCAGAACAGGAAGCCCTGCAGCTCGTCGCAGTGGTTGGCGCGCAGGAACTCCATGTGCTGCTCCGTTTCCACGCCCTCGGCCACCACCCCGCGCTTGAGGCGATGGGCCATCTCGATGGTGGCGCGCACGATGGCCTCGTCGTCCGGATCCACGCCGATGTTCTTGACGAAGCTCTGGTCGATCTTGATGCGGTCCGCCGGCAGCTTGCGCAGATAGTCGAGCGAGGCGGCGCCGGTACCGAAGTCGTCGATGGCGATCCGCACGCCCAGCCGATGCAGGCCCTGCAGGTTTTCCACCAGGTTGGGCGCCGCCTTGATGCTGATGCTCTCGGTGATCTCCATTTCCAGCAGGTTGGCTTCCAGCCCGCTCTCGTCGAGTGCGGCGGAGACCATCTCCAGCAGATTGGGCTGCATCAGTTGCACCGCCGAGAGATTCACGCCCAGGCGCAGACCCAGCCCGAAGCGCCGCTCCCATTCCTGCGCATGCCGGCAGGCGGCGCGCAGCACCCATTCGCCGATGGAGACGATCAGGCCGGTTTCCTCGGCCAGCGGAATGAAGAAGCCCGGGCCGATGAAGCCCAGCTCCGGATGCTCCCAGCGCACCAGCGCCTCCATGCCCACGATGTCTTCGGTGACTGCATCGACCTGGGGCTGGTAGAACACGCGCAGCTCGCCCTTGTGTTCGGCATGGCGCAAGCCGGACTTCAAGGCGAGGTTCTGCTGCTGCGACTGCTCGGCGCTGCCTTCGAAGATCTGGTAGTTGTTGCGGCCCAGGCTCTTGGCCGCGTACATCGCCTCGTCCGCATGCTTGAGCAGGGTGTCGGCGTCGGGCGCGTCATCGGGGAAGAAGCTCACGCCGATGGATGCGGTGACCTGCAGCTCGGTCCCGTCGTCGATGCGCAGCGGCGCGCTCATCACCTGCACGATCTTCTCGGCAATGCGCAGCACGTCCTCGTTCTTCACGATGTGACGCAGGATCACCACGAACTCGTCGCCCGCATAGCGAGCCACGGTATCGGACGCACGCACGCTGCCGCGCAGACGCTGCGTGGTGGTGAGCAACACCTGGTCACCCACGGCGTGGCCGAGCGTGTCGTTGATGGTCTTGAAGCGATCCAGGTCGACGAACAGCAGCGCAAAGCATTCGCCCGTGCGATTGGCTTCGCGAATGACCGTATCGAGTCGATCGTTGAACAGCAGGCGATTGGGCAAGCCCGTCAGCGCGTCCAGCAGGCCCTCGGCGCGGCCTTGCTCGCGCGTGTGGCGCAACTCGATCGCATGCGCGAAACGCGACGCCGCGCAACGCAGCACCGGCTGCACGATGGCGAGCGACGGCAACGGTTGCCGCGTACCGACCAGCAACGCGCCCAGCACGGTGCGCCGCTCGTCCTGCAAGGGCCAACCCGCGAAACCGGCCAAACCGAGCTGCGCCAGCAAGGGATCCATCGGCGCCAGTCGCGCGGCATCGGCCTGATGCAACATGGCCTGGCCCGACAGCACCAGCCGCAAGGAACTCTGCAGATGCGGGCCGGGCCACAGTTGTTCGTCGCCACGCCAGTACTGCACGAGTTGCACCGGCGCGCCGCCCTCGTCGGGACGGGCCGACCACACGGCCACGTAATCCAGCGCCATTTCCTCGAACAACAGGCGCGCCGCTTCGGCGATGCCCTCGTCGCCGCTGCCCGCGGCGAACATGCGCGCCAGCAAGGCCAACGCCACTTCGGCGCGTGCACTGGCCCGGTCGCTGCGGAACATCAGCGCCACGGCATCGCGGCCGGCATGGTTGACGGCGCGCGCACTCACCTCGCCGGGATCGCCACCGCGCGACGCGCGTCGACGGCCGGGATGCCATTGGCGCGAGCCCTCGGCAATGACCTGTTCGATGGTCGACTCGGTGACCGCCAGGATGTCCCTGATCGGACGGCCACGCAGTTCGTGGTCGCCCAGCCCGCTGTTGCGCGCCACGGCGGGGCTGTAATCGACCAGCTGGCTGCGTGCCGGGTCGACGATCAACCACTCGCTCTCCACTTCGTCGAAGGCGAAGCGGTAGTCGCCGCCGCTCGTGGACGCCTGGCCCTCCAGCCCGTCCGAGCGCACCGCCATGCGATGCACGCGCTGCCAGCGCGCCAGCAGTTCGTGTTCGATCTGCGAGGCATACAGCCAATCGGCGATGCCCCCGGGCAACACGTTCGGCTTGAGCACGGCGCCGTCGTCCAGCACGGCAAGAATGGGCGCGCCGATGCAAGCCGGCACGCCGCGCAGCACATCGATGCTGGCCATGCCTTCGCGGCCGTCGCCCTCGAACACGATGACGATCAGGGCCAGCGGAGGGCGACCCTCCAGCAGGATCCCCGCATGCGTGGCATCGCGGGCCGAATGAACGACGAAATGACCGTCGCGATCGAACGTGTCGAACAGGGATCGACGCAGCTCACGCTGCGCCGCAACGACGAGGATGCCAGCCGGACTCGCCATCTCAGAGGATCCAGCGGCCGTCGCGCAGGCGCGGACGTTGCGCCGGCTTGGGCTGGCAGCTCAGGCGCACCAGCACATCGTTGAAACTGGCCACCAGCGACTCCGCCGGATCGAGGATCACCACGCGCCGGACATGGCTGGCGGTGGCGCGGGCCAGCTGGCGCAGCAGCGTGGCATCGGCCATCGGCAACGGCAGCGGCAGGTGCTGCAACAGATAGATGCCGAAGTGATTGCTCTGCAGCATGTAGCGCAGGGCGATATTGAGGCGTTGCGATCCCGGCAAGCTCACGTGTTCTTCGCGCAAATTGCCCAGACCCAGTTGCGGATTCCACAGATACACGGCCTGCCCGCTCCGCCGCACCAGAGGGCGCAGCTGCGAGACCAGGCCGACCTCCTCGCCGCCGTCGAGCGCAATCAAATTGCCCCGAGCCGCGAGGATGCGTTCGAGGATCTCAGCGCCGTCCTGGGTCGGGCTGGCGGGGGTGGCGAGGGACGTAGTCATTCGGTCCTAAATTACGTGGTCTGCAGCGATTCGCCTAGGGAGATGGCCAGCCTCGCCGGAAACCGATGCCGGTTTCATGCGGCAGCGCACAGCTCCGGTTTTTAAGAGGTGTTCATCCCTTCCCCGGGCACCCGGCGCTCGTCTCGCAATCCTCGCTACGGGAGGGTATGGTGGAGCGCTTCGTGGCCACCCTGTTTATCCCCATGTTCGAAGGATTGCGCTTCAATCATTGGAAGACGAGCCTGGACGACAGCGGCATCGTGACCCTGTCGCTGGACCGCGCCGGCAGCAACGTCAACGCCATCTCCCGCGACGTGCTCGACGAACTGGGCCAGATCGTGGAACGCCTGGCGATCGAGAAGCCGGCCGGCGTGCTGATCCATTCGGCCAAGCCGTTCGGTTTTGCGGTGGGTGCGGACATCAAGGAATTCGTCACCTATGCCCAGCAGGGCACGGTGCTGGAGAACATCGAGAACGGCCAGCGCGTGTACGAGTCGCTGGCCCGGCTGCCCTGTCCCACCGTGGCCGCCATCCACGGCGCCTGCATGGGCGGCGGCACCGAACTGATCCTGGCCTGCCGCCAGCGCATCGCCGCCGACGACGACAAGACCCGCATCGGCCTGCCCGAAGTCATGCTGGGCATCCATCCCGGCTGGGGCGGTACGGCGCGGCTGCCGCGGCTGATCGGCGCCACCGACGCGCTGCCGGTGATGCTCACTGGTAAAGCCTTGTCGGCCAAACGTGCACTGGCGCTGGGCGTGGTCGACCGGCTGGCACCGCCGGCCGAATTGCTGGCCGAGGCGCGCGCGCTGCTGCGCCGGCCGCATGTCCGTCCGTTCGGCTTGCGTGCAAAGGCATGGGCCAGCAACACCTGGCTGGCGCGTCAGCTGCTCGCGCCGATGGTGATCAAACAGACGGCCGCCAAGGTCCGCAAGGAACACTACCCGGCGCCGTTCGCGCTGATCGATGTGTGGAAGCGCGGCGGCGCCAGCATCCAGCAGCGCCTCAAGCTCGAGGCACGCTCGGTGGCCAAGCTGGCCGAAACCTCGACCGCGCAGAACCTGATCCGCATCTTCTTCCTGCAGGAACGCATGAAGAGCCAGGGCAGCGGCATCGATCACGGCATCAAGCGCGTGCACGTAGTGGGCGCCGGCGTGATGGGCGGCGATATCGCGGCATGGGCGGCCTTCAAGGGTTTCGAGGTCACCTTGCAGGACCGCGAGATGAAGTTCATCCAGCCTGCGCTGGATCGCGCCCGCCAGCTGTACGAAAAGAAGCTCAAGACGGCCGACAAGGTGGAAGCCACCGCGCACCGCCTGCGTGCCGACGTCGAAGGCAAGGGCGTGGCCACGGCCGATCTCGCCATCGAAGCGATCTTCGAGAACGCCGAGGCGAAGAAGGCGCTGTACGCCATCATCGAACCGCAACTGCACGCGAATGCCTTGCTCGCCAGCAACACCTCGAGCATTCCGCTGGACGAACTTCGCGTGGGACTGAAGGCGCCGCAGCGTTTCCTCGGCCTGCACTTCTTCAATCCGGTGGCGCAGATGCCGCTGGTGGAAGTGGTGCGTCACGACCAGCTCGACGCCGACGCCGAAAAACGCGCGCTCGCGTTCTGCAAGGCGATCGACAAACTGCCGGTGGCGGTGAAGGGCACGCCCGGCTTCCTGGTCAATCGCATCCTGATGCCCTACCTGCTCGAATCCATGCGCCTGTACAGCGAAGGCGTGCCAGGTCCGGTGCTCGACAAGGAAGCGAAGAAGTTCGGCATGCCGATGGGCCCGATCGAACTGGCCGACACGGTGGGACTGGATGTATGCGCTTCGGTCGGCAAGGAGCTGGCACCCTTCCTCGGCCTGGAATTGCCGCCCGGCCTCGAGGACAAACTCGCCGCTGGCAAGCGCGGCAAGAAGGATGGCCAGGGCATCTACCTCTGGCAGGACGGCAAGCCGCAGAAGCCTGAGGTCGATCCCGACTACGTGGTGCCGGCCGACCTGCAGGACCGCATGATTCTTCCCATGGTCAACGAAGCCGTGGCCTGCCTGGCCGACCAGGTGGTCGACGATGCCGATCTGCTCGATGCCGGCGTGATTTTCGGCACCGGTTTCGCGCCGTTCCGCGGCGGCCCGATCCAGTACCTGCGCAGCGAAGGCGCCACCGTGGTGAAGGGCAAGCTGGAACGGCTCGCGCAACGTTACGGCGAACGCTTTTCGCCCAAGCAGGGCTGGGATCTGCCGACGCTGACCAAGACGGGTTTTGATCTGCCCACCGGCGACATCGCAGGCGCCGATACCGACGCCTGATCGCTTGCGCGTACGCCATAAAAAACGCCCGGCTTGGACCGGGCGTTTTTTTGCGCGCCTGAAGCAACTCGCTCACCACATCAGGTCATCGGGCACGCCGTCTTCGCCGACACCGCCCGCGCTACCCGGCTCGACCAGCAAGGCGATCTGATTCGCATCGATCGCCTTCACCTGCTCGGCAAGTTCGCGCGTGACCACCAGGTAACGCCCCTGCTGCTGGACCACGGCCAGTTCGCCGCCATTGATCGCCTTGAGCTGGTCGGCGTCGACGTGCACGCGGCGGATCTTGCCGCCGTACTCGAAATGGCGAACGTGATCGACCTCGGGCTTGTTCAAGGTCTTGCCTTCCAGCAACTGCTGGATCTTCAGCTTGCGCTCGCGCCGAACGCGCGCCTCTTCGGCGGCCGCCTGCTCGGCGCGCTTGCGTTCGTTCGCCTCGGTCTGCGCGCGGATGGCATAAGCCTTGGCCAGGTCGATTTCCTCCTGGCTCCTTGGGCCCGAAGGTTTGCCCTGCGGTTTGTGCTGGCCCGGCTTGCCGCCCTTGGACGGCGAACCGCCGTGGCGCTGCTGGAACGGCTTGCCACTGGGCGGCGCCGGCGGGCGCTTCTCTTCACGGACCTGTTTGACGATGCCGCTCTTGAGCAGTTGATCGCGCAGGGAATCGGCCATGGTTGAAACTCGCTTGCTGTGCTGCTGTTACGGAAAAATGGGCGTCGATCAATAGTGCGGCGGCGGTGGCTCGCTGTGCGGATCATGCCCCTGCGAACCGCGCAAGGAAGACAACTCGCTGCGCAATCCGCGAATGACATCTTCCAGCGCCGCCAGACGCATCGACAGCTCCGCATCGGCGGAGGCCAGCGCGTTCACCGTGTCGTCGACAAAGGTGAGCCGCACTTCGAGCTCCGTCAATCGATGCTGCAGGGACTCGTCCGCCATGCTCACTGCCTCAGGCTGCGACCGCGACCGATACCGTAGTACGCCAGCCCCGCTTCTTCCACCGCGACCGGATCGTAAAGGTTGCGCCCGTCGAACACCGCCGGCTCGGCCAGCATGTCGCGGATGCGCGCGAAATCAGGACTGCGGAACGCCTTCCACTCGGTCACGATGGCCAGCACGTCGGCACCGTCCAGGGCCTGGTAGGCGCTCTCGCACAGGACCAGATCGTCGCGATCGCCGTAGATGCGATGCGTCTCGTGGCTGGCCTCGGGGTCGAACGCGCGCACCTTCGCGCCCGCCTTCCACAAGGCCTCCATCAGATGACGGCTCGACGCCTCGCGCATGTCGTCGGTGTTGGGCTTGAATGCTAGTCCCCACAACGCGATCGTCTTGCCGGCGATCTGGCCGCCGAAATGGCGCTGGATCAGTTCGAACAACTTGGTCTTCTGGTCGTGGTTCACCGATTCGACCGCGCCGAGCAGGCGGGCGCTATAGCCGACGCCGCGCGCCGTGCGCTCCAGCGCCTGTACGTCCTTGGGAAAGCACGAACCGCCGTAACCCGCACCCGGATAGATGAAAGCGTAGCCGATGCGCGGATCCGAACCGATGCCCTGGCGTACCAGCTCCACGTCCGCACCCACGCGCTCGGCGATGTTGGCGATCTCGTTCATGAAGCTGATCTTGGTGGCGAGCATCGCATTCGCCGCGTACTTGGTCAGCTCGGCGGAGCGCTCGTCCATCACCACGGTGCGATCGTGGTTGCGGTTGAATGGCGCATACAGCTTGCGCAGCACGCCAATGGCGCGTTCGCTGGAGCTGCCGATGATGATGCGATCGGGGCGAAGGCAGTCTTCCACTGCGTCGCCCTCTTTCAGGAATTCCGGGTTGGAGACCACGTCGAACTCGATCGCGACGCCACGCTTGGCCAGCTCACCGGCGATCGCGTCGCGCACGCGGTCCGCCGTGCCCACGGGCACCGTCGACTTGTTCACCACCACCGTGTAGCGGTCGATATGCTCGCCGATGGTGCGGGCCACGCTGAGCACGTACTTGAGGTCGGCGCTGCCGTCTTCGTCCGGCGGCGTACCCACGGCGATGAACACGACCTGGCCATGCGCAATGCCCGGTGCGGGATCAGTGGTGAAATCCAGCTGTCCGCTCGCGTGATTGCGCTTGACGATGGGCTCCAGGCCCGGCTCGTAAATGGGGATCTCGCCCTTTTTCAGGCGCTCGACCTTGCCCGCATCGATGTCGACGCAGACCACATGGTTGCCCATTTCTGCCAGGCAGGCGCCGGTGACCAGGCCCACATAGCCAGTGCCGAAGATGGTGACCTTCATTGTCGCGAAAACTCCAGGAACAAGATCGGGGATTCTAACAGGCCGACCAAGGCCTCGGCTGCAGGTAAAACCCTAGGCCGCGACGAAAAACCACCCGCCACAAACGACATTGGGCGCGAATCGCTTCGCGCCCAATGGATCTTTCATGCAGCTTTTGCGGCGATTACTTCGCGCCGCCAGCCTGATCAGCAGCGGCCGTGGTCGGGCCGGTCTTGACCAGGGTGACGTCGAAGATGATCGTCTGGTTCGGCGGGAAACCGTTCTGCGGCTGCGCGCCGTAGGCGATGTTCGCCGGGATGAAGAACTTGTAGTGGCCGCCGACCTGCATCAGCTGCATGCCTTCACGGAAGCCCGGGATCACGCCGGCGAGCGGGATCGAAGCAGCACCGCCGCCTTCATGCTTGGACGAATCGTCGAACGTTTCGCCGTTCACGAACGTGCCGACGTAGTTGACCTGCACGGTGTCGCTCGGACCCGGGCGGGCGCCGGTACCCTGGCTGATCACCTGGTACTGCAGACCCGAAGCGGTGGTCTTCACGCCCGGCGCGGTCTTGTTCTTGGCCAGGAACGCAGCGCCTTCGCTCTGGTTCTTGGCGGCGACCTGGGTGTACTCGGCCTTGGCCTTGGCCTGCAGGTTGGCCACGAACGCGTCACGGACCTGCTTGGCTTCGGCTTCGCTCATGGTCGGCTTCTGGCCCGACAGGGCGGACTGCAGAGCGCGAGCCACGGTGGCCGGGTCGACTTCCGCGCGGACCAGCGGCGGCAGCGAGCTGGCCAGATCCCAACCGACCACGTAGCTGGCCTTGGTCTTGTCAACTGCGGCCGGAGCGGCTGCAGCGGGGGCGGCGGCGGGCTTCGCGGCCTGTGCGTGCACGCCAGCGGTCATGCCCAGAGCAACAGCGAGCGCGGCCGCCGTCAGCGTGGGACGCAGAAAATGCTTCATGTAGAACTCCCTCGTATTGGATATGCCGGCGCTACCGGACTTAAGGCCCCCCCGATGGAGGCAGGCCCCGCATTGTGCGGTGCTTGCTTAGTCTTGGCAACGATAGTGGGCGTATGACCGTCAGTCGTGATTAAAAGTTCACGTTTCGGCGAAAAACGCGGTTTTTTACGAATTCTGCACATCTGCGGGATTAGGCCCCTCAACCGTGCCCATCGTCTGAGCGCCCCGACTTATCCAGGGTGTCACGCAGCGCCGCCTGCAATCGCGCATGCACCTGCACCAGGCCGCGCCACAGCAGCCATGCGAGCAACAGCAACACCAGCACCAGTACGAGGGCCACCTCACGCGGCGGCAGGATGGTCGAGGCCAGCGCCGCCACCAGCAGGCCCAGCACCCACATGGTGGCCAGCGGGATGAAGCGCGCCAGTACGCTGCGGATATGCATGTTGTAGGCGCCGCCGATGCGCTCGGGAATGCTCAATTCGGCCAGCAACATGCCCAGCGCCGACGCCTTGCGGTACGCCGCGACAATCATCGGCAATGAGACGATCGCCGCGATCGACCACGCCAGGCTGCGTTTTACCTGCGGGCTGTCGGCCAGCAGATCCCAATGGAAAACGCCGCGGCGATACAGGTAGGACATGATCAGGAAGGCCGCCACCACCAGCATGATGTTGATGATGACGTGCCAGACCAGGCGACGAATCATCTTCGCCACGGTGACGCCCTGCCCGCTCAGGCTGAGATTGCCCATCCAGTCCGTGTACGCACTCAACAGGCTGATGAAGCCGTTGGGCAGACGCCTCGAGAGCGAACTCGCCAAAGGATCCGATGCCCGGATCAGATAGGGCGTGAGAAAGGTGGTGATCGCCGAGACCGCCACCGCCACGGGATAGAGGAAGCCGCTGGTCACCTTGAGCGTCAGGCCCAACGACGCGATCACGAACGAGAACTCGCCGATCTGCGCCAGCCCCATGCCCACGCGCAATGACGTGCGCCCGTCGTTGCCTGCCACGAAGGTACCGAAGCTGCAGGTGATCACCTTGCCCAGCACCACCACCGTGGTGACCACGATGATGGGCAGCCAGTATTCCTTGAGCATGGCCGGATCGATGAGCATGCCGATGGCGACGAAGAAGATCGCACTGAACATGTCGCGCACCGGCCCGATGATCCGCTCGATCCGCTCCACGCTTTGCGATTCGCCCACGATCGCCCCGATCATGAAAGCGCCCAGCGCCACGCTGTAGCCCATTTCGGTCACCAGCAGGCAGAAGCCGAAACACAGGCCCAATACGGCCACCAGCAGCACGTCGTCGCGACTCACCTGCGCGATGTAGTCCACCACGCGCGGTACCAGCAGCAGCCCCACCACCAGCGATACCGCCATGAACAAGGTGAGCCTGCCGACGGCCTCCATCGCCTCGCCCGCTTCCAGGCCGCCGGTGCTCGCGATACCGGTCAGCAAGGCCATCAGCACGATGGCGATCACGTCCTCGATGATCAGGATGCCGAACATCAGCTGCGCGAAGCGCTCGCGCTTGAGATCCAGATCGTCCAGTGCCTTCATGATGATGGTGGTGGACGACATCGACAGCATGGCGCCAAGGAACAGCGCATCCATCGAACTCCAGCCGAAGAAGCGCCCGATCTCGTAGCCGAGCCAAAGCATCAGGACGATTTCGCATAACGCCGCGACCAACGCGGCGCCACCGACTTCGCGCAGCTTCTTCAGGCTGAATTCCAGCCCCAGGGCGAACAGCAGCAGGATCATGCCCAGTTCGGACAAGGTGCGGATGGTCTGCTCGTCGTGGATGAACACCACGGGGAACGTATAGGGGCCGACCAGCACACCGGCGATGATGTATCCGAGCACCACCGGCTGACGCAGGCGTTGAAAGATCACCGTCGTCAGGCCCGCGATCAACATGACGGTCGCGAGATCCTGGATGAAGTGCAAATCGTGCATCAATGAATCCCGTCGAAGCTTCTTGCAAGACTAGCAATCGCACACGAGATGCACAGCCCCGCATGGCGATGCGGACGGTTCGCGCGACCAAATGCAGGACGGCGCAGCGACCCTCGGCATCAATCGCTGGCGTAACTGCTTGTTGTCATTCATTCGTGAAGAAAAGTTGAAATATTTTCACAACGAACGCTTGACGAAATCGCGATCCCTGTCTATTCTTTCGGGCTTCCAGAGGCACATCGGGGCCATAGCTCAGCTGGGAGAGCGCCTGCATGGCATGCAGGAGGTCGGCGGTTCGATCCCGCCTGGCTCCACCAAATTTAGATACGTCCCCATCGTCTAGAGGCCTAGGACATCACCCTTTCACGGTGGCGACCGGGGTTCGAATCCCCGTGGGGACGCCACTCTACCGATAACACGGCAAGAGTGGTCAAGGATGAAATCGACATTGGTGCAGTGCTGGAAGCTGTAAAAAACGTGGAGCGGTAGTTCAGTCGGTTAGAATGCTGGCCTGTCACGCCGGAGGTCGCGGGTTCGAGTCCCGTCCGCTCCGCCACTTTTACAAAGACCCCGCCTTTTGGCGGGTTTTTTGTTGCCTGCGATTCGCCGCCTGCCGATGCTTTCTTGCGGGAGCGCACCCTGTGCGCGACAGCCCAGCGCGTAGAGCCCGCGCTTGCTGTACCAGTCATGCCCGGGCGGTTTGCATGTCGTCCGCGCGCTGCCCAGTCGCGCACAGGGTGCGCTCCCACAAGGGGCGGTCAGCCTGCCGGGTGACGCTCTTCCTGCCGCTCCAGCGTCCCCCTCGAATGCCCCTGCTCCGCCAGGTATTCCAGCCAGCGCGACAAGAACCCGTTCATGCGCAGCCGATGCTGCAGCACCGTGTTGGCGGGCGGAAACGGGCCAAGCACCTGCCACAGGTGACGCCCCGGATGGCAATGCAAGGCCTCGGCCACATGGGCGTCGGTATACATGCGCAACTGCGCCGACGGCGACGGCTGCCCCGTATGCGCATCGACGAAGTTATAGGTCAGCTCCAGTTCCAGCGTATACGGATGGCGCTCCTGCACCTGCAGCCGCACATCCAGGCCATCGTCCACGCTGGACAGGTAGAACCCGGGCGCCAGCTCCTGCGGCGCGAACAGCCGCACCAACCGATGGTAGTTCTCGGCGTAAAGCCCCATCAGGAAGCCGAAGCGTCCCGGCAATAAGGCTTGTCGGCTGTCCAGTACGGCACTCATGGGCGGTGGGCGCTCCTTTAGAACATGGTCCGCTCGATACCGAAGCGGTCGAATATCTTGCTCGCAATCTCCTCGATCGAGACATGCGTGGTGTTGAGGCTGGGAATGCTCTCCCGGCGCATCAGCTTCTCGGCCTGCGCCAATTCCCAGCGGCACTGCTCCAGCGTCGCATAACGGCTGCCTGCGCGTCGCTGTTCACGAATCTGCGCCAACCGCATCGGATCGATGGTGAGACCGAACAGCCGATCCTTATAGGGGCGCAGACGCGCCGGCAGTTCTAATTTGTCCAGGTCGTCGTCGGTCAATGGATAGTTGGCGGCGCTCACGCCGTAATGCAAGGCCATATAGAGGCAGGTCGGGGTCTTGCCGGAGCGCGACACGCCGATCAGGATCAGATCGGCCTGGGCGTAGTCCACATCGATACCGTCATCATGTGACAAGGCGTAGTTCGTGGCGTTGATGCGCGCCTCGTATTTCTCGAAGTCCACCATGCCGTGCGAGCGGTTCACCGCGCCCGAACGCTTGGCGCCCAGCTCTTCTTCCAGCGGACCGATGAACGGGGCGAACACGTCCAGCATCAGCCCGCCGCTTTCGGCCACGATCTCGCACAGCTCGCGCGACGCCATGGTGTTGACCACGATCGGGCGCTCGCCGGTTTGCGCGTAACGCGTCTTGATGCGCAGCGCCGCCGCCTCGGCTTTCTGGGCGTCGTCGATGAAGGGCAAGCGGTGCTTGTCGAACTGCACGCCCTCAAACTGCGCCAGAATACTGTTGCCGATCGTCTCCGCTGTAATACCAGTGGAATCGGAGATATAAAAAACCGTTCGCTGCATGGCTAATCCAAAGTCCCTGGTGGTTCTTGGCCCTCACCTTAGCGCAACGTGAAAAGCCTGTCTTTGCTTGACTCACGGCTGACTGGTATGCAGCTGGCGCTGGTTTTCGGCCGAATGGTCTTCTTGTGCTGCGCACCATCGGCAGCGGACAATACCAGTTCTTTAACACCCGATTTCATGCAGGAACCGGGTCAAGACCGCTTCTGAAACCTACGAGCTCCCGAGGAGACTCCCTTGAACGATTTGGTGCTTTGGCTCGACACGCTGCGCATGACCGACCTGGGCAAGGTCGGCGGCAAGAATGCGTCGCTCGGCGAGATGATCGGCAATCTCGCCAAACTCGGCGTGTCCGTGCCCGGTGGTTTCGCCACCACCGCTGACGCGTTCCAGCAGTACCTCGACAAGAGCGGCGTAGCCAAGCGCATCCAGGAGCGTCTCGCCCCGCTCGACGTGGACGATGTGATGGCGCTCACCGCCGCCGGCAAGGAGATCCGCGAATGGGTCACCGAAACGCCGCTGCCCGCTGACCTGGACAAGGCCATTCGCGATGGCTACGCGAAGCTTTGCAAAGAAGCAGGCGCCGAAAACATCGCCGTCGCCGTGCGCTCCTCCGCCACCGCCGAAGATCTGCCCGACGCTTCGTTCGCCGGTCAGCAGGAAACCTTCCTCAACGTGGTCGGCATCGAGGACGTGCTGCACAAGGTGAAGGAAGTCTTCGCCTCGCTCTACAACGACCGCGCCATCGCCTATCGCGTGCATCAGGGCTTCAAGCACGAAGACGTGTTCCTCTCCGCCGGTGTGCAGCTGATGGTGCGCTCGGACGTGGGCGCCTCCGGCGTGCTGTTCACGCTGGACACCGAGTCCGGTTTCCGCGACGTGGTGTTCGTGACCGGCTCGTACGGCCTGGGCGAAATGGTCGTGCAGGGTGCGGTGAACCCCGATGAGTTCTACGTGTTCAAGCCCACCCTGAAGGCCGGCAAGCCGGCCGTACTGCGACGCAGCCTCGGCGCCAAGCAGCAGCGCATGGTGTACTCGGACAAGCCCGGCGAGCGCGTGCGCATCGAAGAGACGCCCGCCGAGCTGCGCAACAAGTTCTGCATCACCGACGAGGACGTGCAGGAACTGTCCAAGCAGGCGCTGGTCATCGAGCAGCACTACGGCCGCCCGATGGACATCGAGTGGGCGAAGGACGGCAACACCGGCAAGCTCTACATCGTGCAGGCCCGCCCGGAAACGGTGAAGTCGCGCGCGCATGCCACCCAGCTCGAGCGCTTCCATCTCAACGAGAAGGGCAAGGTGCTGGCCGAGGGCCGCGCCATTGGCCAGAAGATCGGTTCGGGCAAGGCTCGCGTGATCCGCTCGCTGGCCGACATGAACAAGGTGCAGACGGGCGACGTGCTGATCGCCGACATGACCGACCCCGATTGGGAGCCGGTGATGAAGCGTGCCGCCGCCATCGTCACCAACCGTGGCGGACGCACCTGCCACGCCGCCATCATCGCGCGCGAACTGGGCGTGCCGGCCGTGGTGGGCACGGGCAATGCGCTGGAGCTGATTCCGGACGGCGCCGAAGTCACCGTGTCCTGCGCCGAGGGCGACACCGGCACGATCTACGAGGGCCTGCTGAAGTTCGACCGCGTGACCGCCGATCTGGGCGACATGCCTGAAGCCCCGCTCAAGATCATGATGAACGTGGCCAATCCCGAGCGGGCGTTCGACTTCGGCATGCTGCCGAACGCCGGCATCGGCCTGGCCCGCCTGGAAATGATCATCGCCAGCCACATCGGCGTGCATCCGAAGGCGCTGCTCGAATACGCCAAGCAGGACGCCGAAACCAAGAAGAAGATCGACGAGCGCATGGCCGGCTATGCCGACCCGGTGTCGTTCTACGTCGATCGCCTCGCCGAAGGCATCGCCACCATCGCGGCATCGGTGTATCCCAAGCCGGTGATCGTGCGCCTGTCCGACTTCAAGTCGAACGAATACGCCGGCCTGATCGGCGGTTCGCGTTACGAGCCGCACGAAGAGAACCCGATGATCGGCTACCGCGGCGCCAGCCGTTACGTCGATCCGGGTTTCGCCGAATCGTTTGGCCTGGAGTGCAAGGCGGTCAAGCGCGTGCGCGAAGTGATGGGCCTGGACAACGTGTGGGTGATGATTCCGTTCGTGCGCACGCTGGGCGAAGGCCGCAAGGTCATCGAGGTGCTGGCCAAGAACGGCCTCAAGCAGCGCGAAAACGACCTCAAGGTCATCATGATGTGCGAAGTGCCCTCCAACGCCCTGCTGGCGGACGAGTTCCTCGACATCTTCGACGGCTTTTCGATCGGCTCCAACGACCTCACTCAGCTCACCCTGGGCCTGGACCGCGATTCCAGCATCGTCGCCAACCTGTTCGACGAGCGCGACCCGGCGGTGAAGAAGCTGCTTTCGCTCGCCATCAAGACGGCGCGTGAAAAGGGCAAGTACATCGGCATCTGCGGCCAGGGCCCGTCCGATCATCCGGATCTGGCCGAGTGGCTGATGGATCAGGGCATCGAGTCGGTGTCGCTCAATCCGGACACCGTGGTCGATACCTGGCTGCGCCTGGCCAAGCGCAAGGCTGGGTAAAACGCGCCTTGCAGGCATGACCCGAAGGGCGGTGGCGACACCGCCCTTTTTCTTTGCACCGGAAACTTAAACTCCACCGCGGGGTCCACTCTCTGATCGCAACGGGAGGGGTACGTCCATGCAACGACTCAGCAGGCTGCTGTCGAACAACAAAGGTTTTCTGACCTTCTTGCTCTGCATGTTCATGTTCCGCAGCGCCGTCGCGGACTGGAACGTGGTGCCCACCGGCTCGATGCAGCCGACCATCGAAATCGGCGACCGCATCGTGGTCGACAAGGCCGCCTACGATCTGCGCCTGCCCTTCACGCACGTCTCGCTCGTCCATCGCGCCGACCCGCAACGCGGCGACATCGTCGTGCTGGATTCCACCGCGGCCGGCGAGCGTCTGGTCAAACGCGTGATCGGCGTTCCCGGCGACCAGGTCGCGCTGGTACAGAACCATCTTTATGTGAATGGCAAAGCCGCCGACTACCGCTACACCCACGTCAGCGGCATCCGCGACGACCGCGAGGACCCTGCCCTCTACGCCGTGGAAGACTCGGGCAGCCGGCCGCACACCGTGCGCTGGTCGATCGCCGCGCAAGGACACACCCGCGATTTCGGCCCCGTCACCGTGCCCACCGGCCACTACCTGCTGCTGGGCGACAACCGCGACAACAGCGCCGACTCGCGCTACTTCGGCTTCTTCCCGCGCAACGAGATCACCGGCCGCGCCACCCGCGTCGCCCTCTCGCTGGACCCCGGCAACCACTATCTGCCACGCGGCGATCGCTGGGGCGCCGCACTGCGCTAACTGATCACATGCGGAAATCGCCCTACCCCATTGCCAGCCATCCCCACACCACGTAAAATCGCCGGCTCGCGTGGACCACACGCACATCTTTGGAGAGGTGGCAGAGTGGTCGAATGTACCTGACTCGAAATCAGGCGTACGTGTAAGCGTACCGTGGGTTCGAATCCCACCCTCTCCGCCAGGCACAAAAAAACGCCCCCTCCGTGGGGCGTTTTTTTGTGCCTGGCGGAGAGGGTGGCCTTGATGAGAACCCGCCGGTTCGACAAATTTGTCAGGAACAAATTTGGACAGCCGCAGGCTGGCCCCGCAGCGCGAAGCGCGGAGGGGGTGGGTCCATGGATGGACCCAACAATCCCACCACCTCACCCGTGCCGCGCTTAGCTCTTCTGAGAGCAACTCCCGACAGCCGCGGCACTTCAGCGCGGAGCGCTTAGCCACTTCCTCGCCAAAAGCCTACGCCGCCCATCTGTCCCTGCCAGCTGCGCACCCTGTAGCCCACCGGCTACATTCTGGTTATGCTCGAACTGCGACGGACCGCGGAATACGACCACTGGATGCGCACGCTGCGCGACATTCGGGTGAAGGCTCGAATCAACGCGCGCATCCGTCGACTCACACTGGGAAACCCAGGCCAACACCGCGTCCTGACGGGCGGCATAGTTGAACTGAAGATCGACTGCGGTCCGGGATACCGCGTGTATTACACCAAACGCGGCAGCACGCTCATCATCTTGCTCTGCGGTGGAAACAAAACTTCGCAACAGGCCGACATCGCACACGCGCTGGCGCTCGCAAGCAACCTGTGAAACTGGCAATCAGACGATGAAAAAGACACAAACCTTCCCTTACGACGTAGTTGATTACCTCACCACACCCGAAGACTGCGCCGCTTACCTAGATGCCTGCATCGAGGAAAGCAACGGAGATGCCGCCTTTATCGCTAGAGCGCTTGGCGATATCGCCCGCGCCAAAGGCATGACCCAAGTTGCCAAAGACACCGGCCTCTCCCGCGAAAGCCTCTACAAGGCTCTCTCCGGCGAACGCAACCCCGATTTCGCCACCATCTTGAAGGTGACTCGCGCCGTCGGCGTAAAGCTGCATGCCGCAGCGGCCTAACGCAAACCTGCCGATCCACCCCACTCGAAGCCACAACCTTCTTTACGCATTCATCCCCAATCCGTCATGCTCGCCTCGCACCGCCACACCAGGCACCTCATGATCGAATTCGGACACGGAACCCACGTCGGCCTGCGCCGCACGCGGAACGAAGACACCTACTATGCCGACGCCTCGCTCGGCCTGTTTCTCGTGGCCGACGGCATGGGTGGGCACCAGCACGGTGAAGTGGCGGCCGCGCTCGTGCGCGACGCCGTCGCCGATCTCGTCACCCGTGGACACACCCTGGTGGAAGCGGTTCGCGCAGCCGACGAGCGGCTGATCCAGCACAGCCGCAGCTTCCGCGATCCGCGGCCCATGGGCACCACGATTGCCGCGATCCGCCTGCATGCGGACACCTACGAAGTGGTGTGGGTGGGCGACAGCCGGGTCTATCTCTGGCAGAAAACGCTGCGCCAGGTCAGCCACGATCACTCGCTGGTGCAGGAGCTGGTGGCGGCCGGGACCCTCGATCCCAGGCAGGCGGCGCGGCATCCGCAGCGCAACGTGATCACCCAGGCCCTGGGGATCACGGCGGCCGAGCAACTGCACATCGGCATGGCGCGGGGCAAGCTCGAACACGGCATGTGTTTCCTGCTCTGCAGCGACGGGCTTACCGAGGAAGTGGACGACGGCATCATCGCGAACGTCGTCTCGCGCCAGGATCTCTCGGCGCAGGAGAGTGCGGAGCATTTGCTGCTCGCGGCACTCGATGGCGGCGGCAGCGACAACGTCACCATCATTCTCGCCCGCGTCAACTGACGCGGGCGCCAGCCTTCAGTTGACCGTAGCCGCCTCTTCGCGGCGCCACACGGATACACCGCCCGCGCTCTTGTCCAACCCATCGAGACGTTTCTCGTGCGTGGCGACTTCGTCCGCATTGGCGCGCAGCACACGGGGGCGATGCTCGAGCACCATCGGCGTCAGCGTCGCCGATACAGCCTGCTCGTGCCCTCCCTCGAAGCCCAGATCCAGCACGACCTGGCCCGAGGTCATGGCGATATAGACGTCCGCCAGCAACTGCGCGTCGATCAGGCCGCCGTGCAGGTCGCGCGCGGAGTTGTCGACGCCCAGGCGTTTGCACAATGCGTCGAGGCTGTTGCGCTGGCCGGGATAGCGCTCGCGCGCCATCATCAGCGTATCGAGCACGCTGCAGCGGTCTTCCAGGCGTCCGAACGATTCACCCAGGCGCGCCAGCTCGCCATTGATGAAGCCCACGTCGAACGTCGCGTTGTGGATGATCAACTCGGCGCCATCGACGAAGGCGAGGAATTCTTCCACCACCTCCGCAAAGCGCGGCTTGTCGAGCAGGAATTCATCCTCGATGCCGGTCACCTGCCGCGCACCTTCATCGATGGCGCGATCGGGGTTGAGGTAGGTCTGGTAGTACTTGCCGGTGGGACGACGCTCGATCATCTCCACGCAGGCGATTTCGATCAGGCGATGGCCCTGACGGACTTCGAGACCGGTGGTCTCGGTATCCAGCACGATCTGCCTCATGGCTTGCTCCTGAACTGCTCGGCCTGTTCGCGCGCCGCCACATCGACGCGCTCGTTTTCCGCATGGCCGTTATGACCCTTCACCCATTGCCAGCGCACCTGGTGCATCTGCGTCGCGCTGGACAAGCGTTCCCACAGGTCCTGGTTCTTCACCGGTTTCTTGTCCGCGGTTTTCCAGCCGTTGGCGCGCCACTTGGGTACCCATTCCTCGATGCCCTGCATCACGTAGCGCGAGTCGGTGGTGAGCGCGACCTTGCACGGACGCGTCAACGCCTCGAGCGCGCCGATGGCGGCCATGAGTTCCATCCGATTATTGGTGGTGGCTGGCTCACCACCTGAGAGCATGCGCTCGGTGCCCTTGGCGCGCAGCAGTGCGGCCCAGCCGCCCGGCCCTGGATTGCCGAGGCATGCGCCGTCGGTAAAAGCTTCCACTTCAGTCATTGTCACCATCGATCGATTTGCGAAAAATCAGGATGCCGCATTGCGTCGGGCACCCGGTGCCAGGCCAACGTTGACGGTGGCCGGCATGGTCTTGGGTTTCAGTCGGATCGGTGTGGCCATGCGACGGCGCTTGCGCGCGATCAGCAGATAGCCGCCCCCCAAGGCGCGCGTCGCGTCGACGCCGGCATGGCTGCCGGGCCACATCCGCCCGACGCGTTCGATGCGCTCGATTTCCAGTTCGCGCCGGCGCACCCAGCGCTCCAGCAGCAGCGGCGCATGCATCGCGGGAGCGCGACCGCGCGTACGCCACATCATCCACGGTAGCCATGCGCTGAAGGGGTGCAGTCCGGTCACGGCGAGCACGCCGCCGGGCGCCAGCACGCGCGAGGCCTCTTCCAGCATCTCCTGTGGCGTGCTGGACACTTCGAGTGCGTGGCGCAACAGCACCAGGTCGAACGCATCGTCGAGGAACGGCAGCGCTTCGTCCGTGCGCGCGGTCAGATCGCCCCCGTAGTGCTGTCCGGTCATGCTCAGCCGGGTCCAGTTGCCCAGCAAGGGCAGCACCGGCGGCTGGTCGTCCATGGCGGCGCTCACCAGCAGCGCGTGGGTGCCGCTGCAGCGCTGCAGCCCCGGCGCCAGCGCGACGGTCTCTTCGGCCAGCAGACGGCGCAACGGAGCACTGCTGTAGATGTCTTGATCACGCTGAGACATGGAGGGCCGGCCGGTCGTATCGATGTCGACAGTGTAGCGGCAGCCCGCCGACAACGTGTCCTGGTCGACACCGATAACCGGGCCGCCCACGCAAGTCTGAACTGCCCGATTGACGGTTAACGTCTCACTAACGAGCGAGCCAACTTGGGGCCTTATAGTCGGGCACTTCCGCAGGCCTGGATGGCCTGCGTCAGCTGATTCGCTTCCGCGGAGGACGACTCCTTGCAAGTCGTACCGTTACCGGCGCTTGCCGACAACTACATCTGGGTGCTGCACGACGACGATGGCCAGGCCATCGTGGTTGATCCCGGCGAAGCCCAGCCGGTCGAGGCAGCCCTCAAGCAGAGGGATCTGCAGCTTCGCGCCATCCTGCTCACGCATCACCACCACGACCATATCGGCGGCGTGGATGCCCTGCTCGCGCGAAACGACGTGCCCGTCTACGCGCCGCATGACGAGCGCATCACTCAGGCGACGCATCGCGTAAGTAACGGCGACGTCGTGGTACTCGCCTCGCCTGCCTCGCGCTTCCTCGTGCTCGCCGTTCCCGGGCACACCACCACGCATATCGCCTATACCGGCGAAGGCGTGCTGCTTTGTGGCGACACACTCTTCAGCATGGGCTGCGGACGCCTGTTCGAAGGCACGCCCGCGCAAATGTTGGCGTCGCTCGATCGCCTGGCGACGCTGCCGGGCAACACGCTGGTCTGCTCCGCCCACGAATACACCGCGGCCAATGGGCGCTTCGCGCAGACCATCGAGCCGGACAATGCCGCGCTCGCCGCGCGCCAACAGGAAGTTGCCGCGCTGCGTGCGCGCAACCAGCCCAGCCTTCCGGTCGCGTTGTCGACCGAGCAGGCGACCAACCCGTTCCTTCGCACGGACAACGATGCCGTGATCGCCTGGAGTCGACGCCACGGCGTTGAAGGCGACCGCGTGGCGCGTTTCGCGGCGTTGCGGGCCAACAAGGACGTATTCACCGGATGAAGACCAGCCGACGCCTTCGCCCACTGCCGCTCGCCACTTCGATGTTCCTGGCAGCGTGTGCATCGGGACCCGCACAGAAACCCGCGCAAGCGCCGGCTCCCGCGCCAGCCCCACACGTCGAGACGTCGCACACGGTGGCACCCTCGCGCCCCACGCCGGTGGCGAACAGCGCGGTCGACGACGGCAATATCTGGCAGAACCTGCGCAACAGTTTCGCCATGGCCGATTGCGACGCCGACCCGAATATCCTCGCCTGGGCGCGCCGCTACACCAGCAACCCGCAGCGCTTCGAAGATCAGCTCGCCGCCGCCGCACCGCGACTGGCCTACGTGCAGCAGGTGGCCGAGCGACATCACGTGGCCGGCGAATTCGCCCTCGTGCCCTGGGTCGAAAGCCAGTATCGGCCGGTTTATGGCGCCAAGGGCATGCCCTCGGGCATGTGGCAGATCATGCCGTCGACCGCCAATGCCATGGGCATACGCGTCGACAAGAATTTCGATGGACGCCTGGACGTGCCGGCGGCCACGGACGCCATCATGGCGTTGCTCAGCCGCTACCACGACGATCTCGGCGACTGGCGACTGGTGGACTACGCGTTCAACGCGGGCGAATTCGGCATCAAGCGCGTCGTCAGCCAGCATGGCTCGCCGCCGGACGAGCCAGTCATCCCGAAGATGCCGGTGAAGCCGGTGACGCGCGAGCACCTGGTCAAGCTGCTTGCCATCGCTTGCGTGATCCGCGAGCCGGATCGCTTCGACGTCAGCCTGCCCTCGCTTCCCTCCGAACAGCGACTGGTGAAGGTGGAGATCGACAACTCGATGCCGATTGCGCGCGCCGCCAGCCACGCCGGCATGTCGCCAGACGATTTGAAGGACATCAATGCCGCGTTCCGCAACGGCGTGATCGATACGAAGGCATCGCCTTACGTGATGCTCCCCAGCAACAAGGTGGAGCAGTTCCGCAATGCCCTGACCGCCGAGAACAACGGCAATGCCCAGAGCGTGCCCGGCACCGCAACGCTGCCGCCGCTGGGCGCCGCCCTCAGCGCAGCCGACGGTGACGACGGCGCAAGCCCGGACAAGCGCAGCGCATCGACCTCGAACCGCACGCACACGGTCAAGTCCGGCGAGAGCCTGTGGTCAATCGCAAAGCGCTACTCGGTCGACATCAAGCAGCTGCAGCAGTGGAATCACCTGGCAGGAGCCGTGGTCAAGCCGGGCCAGGTGTTGAAGGTCAGCGCGCCGGGCTGACGCAGACAGGCGACGGCTTCTTGCGACAAAAAAAAAGGGCGACCCTCGGGCCGCCCTTTTCATTTGCAACGCAAGCGCTGCTTACATGCGATCAGTCGCGATCTTGATATCGGTCTTCGCCTTCAACGCATCGATGTAAGCCTGCGTGGCGAGGATGCCGTACGCCTGCGCCATCTGGTCGCGCAACGTGCTGCGCTGTTCCGCCGATACCTTGCTCAGGTCGCCGTCCTGCACCTTGTCCACGCCGACCAGCGCGAAGTTGCCATCCGGCAGGGAGACGCGGCCGAACTCCGCCTTGCCGGCGGCCGGATGCGGCAGCAGGAAGGCCTGCAGCAGCACTTCCGGAGCCACGCCCTGCTGCATGCGCACGGCATCGGCCACGACCTGCACCGTCGCACCCGACGAGCTGGCGACGGCCTGCATGTCTTCGCCCTTCTGCAGGCGAGCCAGCAGTGCGTCGGCGCGCTTCTGTTCCTCGGCCGCAGCGCGCTCGTCGAGGATCTTCTGGCGCACCTGGTCGCGCACCTCGGCCAGCGGACGCGCCGCTGCCGGCACGTGCTTGTCCACGCGCACCACGACGGCGTGATCGTTGCCCAGATCGATCAGGCCCGAATTGTTGCCCTGGAGCAGCACGTCATCGGAGAAGGCCGCCTGGACCAGCTTCGGATCGGCCGCGATGCCCTGGCCGCCCTTGCGCGAGAACAGCTCGGTGGTCTTCACCGGCAGGTTCAGTGCCTGCGCGGCCGTGTCCAGCGTCGAGGGGTTCTGGTAGGTCTGGTCGGTGAGCTTGCCAGCCAGTTCGTTGTACTGGCGGTCGCGCTCGGTGGTCAGGTAATCCTTGGCGATCTGATCGCGCACTTCGGCGAACGGCTTGGCGTCGCCGCTGCGCACATCGCGCAGCCACAGCACGTGATAACCCTCGTCGGACAGCACCGGCTTGGAAATCTGGCCCTTCTGCAGAGCGAACAGCGCGGAGTCGAACGAAGCGTTGGTGACACCCTTCTCCAGCCAGCCCAGGTCGCCGCCCGAACGCTTCGAACCCAGGTCGTCCGAATCCTGCGTGGCGAGCTTGGCGAAATTGTCGGGCGTGGCTTCCGCGGCGATCTTCTCGGCCTTGGCCAGCGCGGCCTTCTGCTGGTCCGGCGTGGCGTTCTTGGGCACGTTCACCAGGATGTGCGAAACCAGTCGCTGCTCGGGCTGCACGAAGCGCTGCTTCTGGTCTTCGTAGCGCTTCTTCAGCTCGTCTTCGCTGGGCTGCGCATCGATCTTGAAATCGGCGCCGTTGACTTCGATGTACTTCACCGAGACCTGCTCGGGATTCATGAAGTCGGCTTGGTGTTCCTTGTAGAAGCCATCGAGCTGCGCGTCGGTCACCTCGGTATCGGTGAGTGTCGGACGCGGCACCGAGAACCAGCGCAGGTCGCGGCGCTGGTACAGCAGGTTGAGGTAACGCTCCATGTCGGCATCGGTGACGATGGTGCTGGCGATGATGGCGCGCGGCAGCAGGCCCGGTTCGAGCGAGGCGCGCTGGCTGTTCTCGAACATCGCCGGGGTCATGTTCTGCGCGGCGAGGATGGCGCGATAGGTGGCCGGATCGAACTGGCCGTTGACCTGGAATGCCTGCTGCGTGGCAATGCGATCGCGCAGTTCCACGCTGGAAACCTTCAGGCCCAGCGTCTCGTTGGTCTGACGCAACAGCTGCTCGTTGATCAGCTGATCGAGGATCTGGCGCTTGACTTCCGGCTTCTCGAATTCGGCGCCGTCGAACTGGTCGCCTGCGCGGGCAGCGGCGTCGCGGCGCGCCTCGTTGATGCGGTCCTGGAAGTCGCGCTGGCTGATTTCATGCTTGCCGACCATCGCGACGTAGGTGTCGTTGCGCGTCGCGAAATACGATTCGATGCCGAAAAACGAGATGGCGAAGACGCAGATACCCAGAATGACGATGGATGGCCATCCTTGAAGCTTGGTACGCAATGTCTGCAGCATGGAGATAGTCCCGGCTCTCGTTGTTCGGCGCACTTCAAGTGCGGAGTACTCAAATGGCAAGGGCGCCACACGGGCGCCCTTGCGAACAGTGGCGGAGCGGACGGGACTCGAACCCGCGACCTCCGGCGTGACAGGCCAGCATTCTAACCGACTGAACTACCGCTCCACTTTTTTCTGGTGGGTGCTGTAGGGATCGAACCTACGACCCTCGCCTTGTAAGGGCGACGCTCTACCGCTGAGCTAAGCACCCGAAACTAAGCAAGTAGCCGCTTAGTTTAGGGCATCCTTGAGGGTCTTGCCAGCCTTGAACGCCGGGACCTTCGAGGCCTTGATCTTGATCGTCTCATTGGTGCGCGGGTTACGGCCGGTACGGGCAGCGCGCTTGCGCACGGTGAAGGTGCCAAAGCCGACCACCGAGACGTCGTCACCCTTCTTCAGCGCCTTCTGCACGGTCTCGAAGAACGCTTCGAGAGCACGGCCGGCGTCAGCCTTGGTGAGTTCGGCCTTCTCGGCAATGGCATTGATCAGATCGGTTTTATTCATTGAGACACTCCCTTAAACGGTTATGCAGCCCGCATGGTCATTCTGGGACCAGGCGACGTCACCTCGTGGCAGACATCGGGGACATCACCAAGCAATCCCGCATCACTGCGCACCATGCTTGGCGTCAGGCTGCGGTGTCGCCTTTATACCAGTGGCCCCAAGGGTCCGCAATGACAAGCAATACCAAGGGTTCGCGCGGTTCAGCATGGTTCGCAAACGCTTGCAAAGTATGGTCTGAAACGTTATGCGCCCTGAGCATTTTCTGAGCCGTTCCGGACACGAAAACGGGCGGTTGCCCGCCCGTCATCGGTGACGCCGATCACGGATCAGTGAGGTCGCGTGTACGACTCCTGGTCCTGCGTCTCCTCGTGCGGCGCTTCCACCTTCGGCTTGTCGCCGTCGCCGGCCTGGCGGGGGTGAAGCGGACGCTCCAGCGCGATATCCAGCACTTCGTCGATCCAGCGCACCGGATGGATGTCCAGCGACGCGGTGATGTTGTCCGGTATGTCGGCCAGATCCTTCTTGTTTTCGTCCGGAATGATCACCGTGGTGATGCCGCCGCGATGCGCCGCCAGCAGCTTCTCCTTGAGACCGCCGATCGGCAGCACGCGACCGCGCAACGTGATCTCGCCGGTCATGGCGACCTCGGAACGCACCGGCACCTTGGTCAGCGCCGAGACCAGCGCGGTGCACATGGCAATGCCTGCGCTGGGACCGTCCTTGGGCGTCGCGCCTTCCGGCACGTGGATGTGGATGTCGTATTTCTCGTGGAAATCGGCCTCGACACCCAGGCGCTCGGCACGGGCCCGCACCACCGACAGCGCGGCCTGGATGGACTCCTTCATCACGTCGCCGAGCTGCCCCGTGTTGATCAAGCGGCCCTTGCCCGGGACCACCGACGCTTCGATGCTGAGCAGGTCGCCGCCCACCTGGGTCCAGGCAAGCCCGGTGACCAGACCCACTTCGTTCTGCAATTCCTTGCGACCGAAGTCGAAACGACGCACGCCCAGGTACTGCTCGAGATTGCCCGAATCGACGGCGACGCGACCCGGCGTCTTGGCCTTCGATTTGGCCGTCTTTACGGCCGTCACGGCCTTCTTGCTTTCGCCCTTGGCGGCAGCCTTCTTCACCTGGCCCAGGGTCAGTTCCTTGACCACCTTGCGGCAGATCTTGGAGATCTCGCGCTCGAGGTTGCGCACGCCCGACTCGCGCGTGTAGTAACGCACGATATCGCGCACGGCCTCTTCGTCGACGCTGAGCTCTTCGGGCTTGAGGCCGTTCGCCTTCAGCTGCTTGGGCAGCAGGTATTTCTGCGCGATGCCGAGCTTCTCGTCCTCGGTGTAACCCGGGATGCGGATGACTTCCATGCGGTCGAGCAGCGGGCCCGGGATGTTCAGCGAGTTGGCCGTGGCCACCCACATCACTTCGGACAGGTCGAGGTCGACTTCAAGGTAGTGATCGTTGAAGGCGTGGTTCTGCTCGGGATCGAGCACTTCCAACAGGGCCGACGACGGATCGCCGCGGAAATCCATCGACATCTTGTCGATCTCGTCCAGCACGAACAGCGGATTCTTCGAACCCACCTTGTTCAAGTTCTGCACGATGCGACCCGGCATCGAGCCGATGTAGGTGCGGCGATGGCCGCGGATCTCGGCCTCGTCACGCACGCCACCGAGGCTCATGCGAACGAATTTGCGATTGGTGGCCTTGGCGATCGACTGACCCAGCGAGGTCTTGCCTACGCCCGGCGGGCCGACCAGGCACAGGATCGGGCCCTTCATGGTGTTCACGCGCTGCTGCACGGCGAGGTATTCAAGGATGCGCTCCTTGACCTTCTCCAGGCCGAAGTGATCGGCGTCGAGCACGTCCTGCGCGAGCTGCAGGTCCTTGCGCACCTTGCTGCGCTTTTTCCACGGCACGCCAACCAGCCAGTCCAGGTAGTTGCGCACCACCGTGGCTTCGGCCGACATCGGCGACATCTGGCGCAGCTTGCCGAATTCCTGGCGCGCCTTGACCAGCACCGGCTTGGGCATGCCGGCGGCTTCAATCTTCTTCTGCAGCTCTTCGATTTCGTTCGGGCCTTCCTCGCTCTCGCCGAGCTCCTTCTGGATGGCCTTCATCTGTTCGTTGAGGTAGTACTCGCGCTGGCTCTTCTCCATCTGCGACTTGACGCGGCCGCGGATGCGCTTTTCCACCTGCTGCAAATCCATTTCGCCGTCGACCAGGCCGATCAGCAGCTCGAGGCGCTGGCCCACGTCGGAGGTTTCCAGCACGCGCTGCTTGTCCGCCATGCGCACGGACAAATGCGCCGCGATCGAATCGGCGACCCGCGACGGGTCATCGATGCCAGACAGCGTCGCCAGCACTTCCGGCGGCAGCTTGCGGCTCTGCTTGACCAGTTGCTCGAACAGCGAGATCAGCGTGCGCGACACCACGTCGAGCTCGCGCTCCTTGGAGCTGTATACCGGCTCGATCACGCGCGACGTCGCGGTGAGCATGCCGCCGTCTTCGTTGTAGTTCTCGATCTCCACGCGCGACTGGCCCTCGACCAGCACCTTCACGGTGCCATCGGGAAGCTTCAGCAGCTGCAGCACGCCGGCGAGCGTGCCGATCTGATGGAGGTCGCTGATCTTGGGATCGTCGATGTCCGGGCTTTTCTGCGCCACCAGCAGGATCTGACGCTCGCCCTCCATCGCGCGCTCCAGCGCACGCATGGATTTGTCACGTCCGACGAACAGCGGAATGACCATATGGGGATAAACCACCACGTCACGCAACGGCAACACTGGCAGAGCGTCCAGCGTGGCACCGGTGGCTTGGGGATTGGAGGCGGTCTTTGCCATCGAAGAGAATCTCTCGTGATGAGTCGTCTTTGCACCGACACTGCGCCGCGTGCATCTGTACGTCAAGTGGTGGCTTTTGGGCGCTCACTCAAGTGTATGAAGGGCCACAAAAACAAAATGGCCCCGGCATTTCTGCCGGGGCCATGCGATGCACTACGGCCTTTGGACTGCTTAGGCGGCGTCGCCGCCCTCACCTGCCGCGCGCGACTGCTTGAGGTTGCCGCGATAGATCAGATACGGCTCGGCCTGGCCCTCGATCACGGCATCGTCGACCACGACCTTGCTGACGTGCTCCAGCGACGGCAGCTCGTACATGGTGTCGAGCAGCACCTGCTCGAGAATGGTGCGCAGGCCGCGTGCGCCGGTCTTGCGCTTCAGTGCCTTGCGGGCAATCGCCTGCAGCGCTTCCGGGCGGAACTCAAGTTCCACGCCTTCCATCTCGAACAGCTTCTTGAACTGCTTGGTGACGGCATTCTTCGGCTCGGTGAGGATCTTCACCAGCGCGGGCTCGTCCAGCTCATCGAGCGTGGCGACCACCGGCAGGCGGCCGACGAATTCCGGGATCAGGCCGTAACGCACCAGATCGGAAGGCTCGACGTCCGAAAGCACCTTGCCGAGATTTTCGCGGCGTTCCTTGCTGCGCACTTCGGCAGAGAAGCCGATGCCCGTGGTCTCGGAGCGCTGCTGGATCACCTTCTCGAGGCCGGCGAATGCGCCGCCGCAAATGAACAGGATGTTCTTGGTGTCCACCTGCAGGAATTCCTGCTGCGGATGCTTGCGACCGCCCTGCGGCGGCACCGAAGCGAGCGTGCCTTCTATCAGCTTCAGCAGTGCCTGCTGCACGCCTTCGCCCGACACGTCGCGGGTGATCGACGGGTTCTCGCTCTTGCGCGAAATCTTGTCGATTTCGTCGATGTAGACGATGCCCGACTGCGCCTTGTCGACGTCGTAGTCGCACTTCTGCAACAGTTTCTGGATGATGTTTTCCACGTCCTCGCCCACGTAACCGGCTTCGGTCAGCGTGGTGGCGTCGGCGATGGTGAACGGCACGTTGAGCAGGCGCGCCAGCGTCTCGGCCAGCAGCGTCTTGCCCGAACCGGTGGGGCCGATCAGGAGAATATTGGACTTGCCCAGCTCCACTTCGTCGCTCTTGGAACGCGACTCCATGCGCTTGTAGTGGTTGTACACGGCGACCGCGAGCGCCTTCTTGGCGCGGGTCTGGCCGACCACGTACTGGTCGAGCGTTTCCATGATCTCGCGCGGCTTGGGCAGCTGGCTGCGCCCGGAGGCGGCCTTTTCCTCAAGCTCTTCGCGGATGATGTCGTTGCACAGCTCTACGCACTCGTCGCAAATGAACACGGACGGGCCCGCGATCAGCTTGCGCACTTCATGCTGGCTCTTGCCGCAGAAGGAGCAGTAGAGAATCTTGCCGCTGTCGTTGGAACGGCCCTGCCGATCGTCGCTCATGCCTGGATCCTGCTGATAAATCGATTGCGGTTTGAGAATAGCACAGCGTTCCGCGTCTGCAGCGAGACGCGGAACGGCTTGCAAACCTGGTACCAGGTGCCTGAAATCAGCTCGATTTCACCGTTTCGAGGGCGCGACGGTCAAGGACTTGATCAATAAGGCCGTATTCCTTGGCGGCCTCGGCGCTCATGAAGCGATCGCGCTCCATGTCCCGCTCGATCTTGTCCAGCGGCTGGCCGGTATGCTGAACGTAGATATCGTTCAGGCGGCGACGCAGGTACAGGATTTCCTGGGCCTGGATCTCGATATCGGTAGCCTGGCCGCGGGCGCCGCCCGACGGCTGGTGGATCATCACGCGCGAGTTGGGCAAGGAATAGCGCTTGCCCTTGGCGCCAGCCATCAGCAACAGCGACGCGGCGCTGCAGGCCTGGCCGATGCACATGGTGCTGACGTCGGGCTTGATGAACTGCATGGTGTCGTAGATCGCCAGACCGGCGGTGACGGCACCGCCCGGGCTGTTGATGTACAGATGGATGTCCTTGTCCGGATTTTCCGATTCAAGGAACAGCATCTGCGCGACCAGCAGGTTGGCCACCTGATCGTTCACCTCGCCCACAAGGAAGATCACGCGCTCCTTCAGGAGGCGCGAATAGATGTCGTACGAGCGCTCGCCGCGAGCGGTCTGCTCGACGACGATCGGTACCAGGTTGAGGTTTTGGATCGGGTCCATAGCCATGCGTGTCGCTCTCCGGTGTATTGGCCTGAAGAATGCCTCAGGCGTTGACCGGGCGCATCACCTCGTCGAAGCCAAGATTCTGCACAGTGGTGGAGGCGTGATCCGCCACCCACTCTGCGACCTGGTCTTCCATCACGCGGTTCTGCAGCCCAGACATCAATTGGGGGTCGCGATTGTACAGTTCAATGACCTTTTCCGGCTCCTCGTAGGTCGAGGCGATCGCGGCCAGCTGCTCGGCCACGCGGCTGCGGTCGATCACCAGGGCCTGCTTGCGGGCGATCTCACCCATCAGCAGACCGGCGATCACGCGCTTGCGGGCGACCGGGGTGGCGGCGTCGATCAGCTGCGGCGGAACCTGCTGGCCGCGCGGGATGCTGTTCTGGGCCAGCGCCTGGGCTTCGGACTGCACCATCACGTTGGGCACGTCCAGGTCCGGGTGCGAATCGGCCAGCTTTTCGGCCACTTCGGACTTCAGGCGGGCCATCAGGGTGGCCTTCAGCTCGCGCTCGAGGTTGGCGCGCACTTCCTTGCGGAACTTCTCCAGGTCGCCGTCGGTGATGCCGAACAGCTCGGCGAATTCGCCGTTCACTTCCGGCAGCTTCGGCTCCTGCACCTTGATGATGCTGAAGTGGCACTGGGTGGTCTTGCCGGCCAGGCTCTCGTTGCGGAAATCGGCCGGGAACTCGACGTCGGCGTCGAATGCATCGCCCGCCTTGCGGCCGGTCAGCACGTCGTCCAGCGCCTTGAACAGGTTGCCCGAACCCAGCACGCTGCCGGCGCGCTCCAGGCCTTCGGCCGGGAAGCGGTAGTCGCCGGCCTGCGCCGAGTATTCGAACATCACGAAGTCGCCTTCGGCCGAGACGCGGTCCACTTCTTCGAAGCTGCGGCGCTGCTGGCGCAGGGTTTCGATCATCTTCTCGATGTCGGCGTCGGTCACTTCGGCGACCGGACGGGTCACGGCGAGCGTGGCAACGTCGATTTCCGGGAATTCCGGCATCACTTCGAAGGTGGCCGTATAGGCGATCTCACCCTCGACCGGACGACCGGTGGTATCGATGGCCGGGTTGGCGATCGGACGCAGGTTTTCCTGGGCGACGGCTTCGCGCAGCGTGCTGCCGATCAGGTCGGAGAGCACTTCACCGCGCACCTGGTCACCGAAGCGCTGCTGGATCACTGCAGTGGGCACCTTGCCCGGACGGAAGCCCTTGAGGCGCACGGTGCGACCCATTTCGGCGATGCGAGCATTCACCTGCGACTCGAAACGCTCCGCGGGGAACTTCACCGTGAGCTTGCGCTCGAGCTTGCCGACGTTTTCAACCGAAACCTGCATGACGTCTCCTGGTGTACCGGTAAGGGCGCCCGTCACAGGCGCCTGGCAGCTCGAAGGCTGCCTTCAAAAAGGAAAAACCAAAGGGATGGTGCGAAAGGAGGGACTCGAACCCTCACGGGGTTACCCGCTGGAACCTAAATCCAGTGCGTCTACCAATTCCGCCACTTTCGCATCAGAACTAACAAGAGGAAGTGTCCGCAAGCATCGGATTTCTAAGGAGATACAGGTGGAAAAACCCTTACTCCCCGCCCGCCGGCTTCCGGGCGCTCCGCCCCTAAGTCGATGATTCCCTTACACGAAAGCAGACCATTTTACGGTTCGCGCGGGGCGCAGCACAAGCGGGGATGACAGGTCGCCAGGCGCAGGCAGCAACAACCAGGACTTCCCTCGGCGCCGGGCGATTTACAACTCGCGCAGCACCCGGAAACCCACACGTCCGCTGCGCACGTTGGCATCGGCACCCTGGCGATAGGCCGAGCGCACCTGCTCCGGCGAACTGCCCCACGAACCGCCGCGGACCACGCGGGAGCCGCAACCGGGGTTGACCCAGGCGCTGCCGTCACGTGGGGCACGCAGATAACTGTCGTGCCAGCAGTCTTGCACCCATTCGGAGACGTTGCCGTCGATGTCGTACAGGCCAAAGGCGTTGGGTGCGAAACTTCCCGCCGGCGCCGGCCCCCAGTAGCCATCGCGATAACCCTGGAAGGCATTGCTCCAGCGTCGACCACTGGGCGACCGGTCTCCGGAGCCGGTGAGATTCTCGACCTTGCTGCTTGGCGTGCCGTCGCCCCACCAATAGCGCGAGCTGGTGCCGCCGCGCAGGGCGTACTCGAACTCCGCCTCGCTGGGCAGCCGATAGGTCTTGCCGGTGCGCTGGCTCAGCCAATCCACGTAGGCCTTGGCGTCGTTCCAGGAGACGTTGACCACCGGCATGCGGCTGTCGGCGCTGCGCCCGGCATAGTCGTCCTGCCAGCCCGCGCTGCTGTCGTCGCGCATGGCGCCGGTGCCTTCGTCATACACGCTGGCGCCGCCCAGCTTGACCGAGTCGGGCTGGTAGCCGCTGGCGCGGACGAATTCGCGGAACTGCCCCACCGTGACGGAGGTGCGCGACAGCGCAAAGCCCTTGCCGATGGTCACTTCGTGTTGCGGCGTCTCGTCGTCTTCCCGGCCTACTTCGTTGTCGGGCGCACCCATCTGGAAGCTGCCGGTGGGGATGACGATCATCGAGGGCGTCTGCCCCGGAATATCCACGAAACGGTCGGTAAAGGACTGGCCGGGCTTGTAGCTGGCGTACAGGCGCGCATTGGTCAGGCGTTCGCCGAATTCGGTGAGCCCAGCCAGGTCGGGACTGATCGCCTTGGCCTGCTCGGCCAGTTGCTGGGCCAGCGTGAGATTGCCCGAATCCAGCGCGGAACGGGCCTGGCCGAGCAATCCGTTGGCGCGTGCCTGGCGCATGCCGTCGACGCGCGTATGCACGTCACGCAACGCCGGGGAATCGGGTGCCACCTGGGCGGCATCCGCCAACGCCTGGTCGGCCGCCTTGAAATCGTTCTGGGCCACGGCGGCCAGGGCGCGGTCGAGCATCACGCGCTGCACCTGCAGCGTGCCCTGCGCCGCAACGGCGTTATCGGGATCGAGCTGCTGCACCTGCCGGTAGAGTTCCAGCGCGTTGTCGCCCTTCGGCTGGTCGGCATTGCCCTGCTGCAGCAAGGTGGCGGCCTTGGCCAGCAATGGCCGAACCTGCGACAGCGTTTTCAGCTTGGCCTGCAACAGCGCTACGTCGTCGGCGGCGTCGGGAATGAGCTTGAGCGTGTCGAGCAGATCGTCGGCGGCTTCGGCATCGCCCACGGCCAGGCTCTGGTTGATCTCCGCCACCAGGCGCACGCGTACTTCGAACAAACCCTGCGCCGCACGGCGACTATCGGGCTTGAGCTTGAGCGCCTGCTCGTACAGCGCCACCGCGCTGCCGTCGCCGCCGGCAAGCTGGCCTGCCTTGAGGGCCTTGTCGGCGCGGGTGATCAGGGCCTCCACCTCAGGCGTATCCGCGCTGAGCTGTTCGGGCAGGTTGGTGTTCTTCTTGCTGAGTCGGGCCACCACCACGTCGGTGGGCGCCAGGGTGAGCGGCGGGCCCGCATCCACCTCGGAAGGTTCGGGCAGTTGCCCCATCGGGGCGGGCGCCACCGAGGTCACCGGGCCGAGGTTCATTGCGCGATGCGCAGGGGACGTCGACGGCTCGACGTGAAACACGCGCGGAAAGAAATGGTAGACGAGCGCGAGCCCCAGCAGCACGACACCCAAGGTGCCGCCGAAGGCGCGTTGTCGTCGTACGGTTTCCTTGCTCGGCATGTTGGGCGTCCCTGGGCAGCCTGCTATGGTGGGCGATCTAAACCATAGGCACAAACCGATGTCAGGACAATGCACGCGTGCATAAGTCCCGGCTCAGGAATACGCATGCATCTAGAAACCTCCCTGGCGCCCGACGCCGCATGGATCGAGCGGCGCGACGACCTGCAGGCCTGGCTGGCGGAACTGCCGGGCGATGCGGCGCTGGGCTTCGACACCGAATTCATGCGCCGGAATACCTTCTATCCGCAACTGGCGCTGATCCAGCTGGGCTGGAACGGCCGCTACGCGCTGGTCGACCCGGTTGCGTTCGAGATCGGCGATGCGCTGCAGCCGTCGATCGGCGAAGGCACGGCCGTCACCGTCATGCACAGCGCCAGCGAAGACCTGGAAGCCTTGTCGCCGTTCCTGCCGAACGGACCGCGCCAGCTGTTCGATACGCAGATTGCCGCCGCTTTCGTCGGCATGGGCCTGGGGATCAGCTATCGCGCGCTGGTGGCCGAGCTGACCGGTGTCGAACTGGACAAGGGCGAAACGCGCTCGGACTGGCTGCAACGGCCGCTCACCGATTCCCAGCGCGCCTATGCCACGCTGGACGTCGTTTACCTCAAGCCGGTGCACGAACAACTGGCCGAGCGACTGATGCAGCGCGATCGCGTGGCATGGCACGCGGAAGACTGCGAACGCCTCAAGCAACGCGCCTGCTACCGCGAGGGCGACCCGCAGCCGCAACGCACGTTCCGCAGCGCCTCCGAATGGAGTCCCGAGCAGCGCGCCCTGCTCCGTCGCGTGCTGCTGTGGCGCGACCAGTCGGCCCGCACGCTCGACCGCCCACGCCCCTGGCTGCTCGAGGACGCCGCCGCGATGAGCCTGGTGCAACAAGTACCGCGCACCGCGGCCGAACTCGACAGCCGCACGCGCGGCCAGCGCGCCCTGCGTTCGCCGCAGCGCGCCGAACTGCTGACGGTGCTGCTCAACCCGGTGGACGCCGATGAAATCGACGCCACCCAGAGCATTCCCGAATCGCCGCAGGGGGAAGCCAAGCGCGCCCTGCCCGCCATGAAGGATTGCGTGGACAAACTCGCCGGCGAGCTGGATCTTCCCGCCGGCCTGCTGTGCCCGCGCAAGGTGCTGGAAGAATACGTCGTCACGGCGCAGTGGCCGGAGTTCCTCGAAGGCTGGCGTCGACAGATCCTGCTCGAGCCGTTGAGCCGCCTGCTTCCCTGAAACGGTGACGCTGTGCGGGAGCGCACTGGCGCGCGACTGGTGCGCGCCGATGTGCCGCGGTCGCGCACAAGTGCGCTCCCACAAGGCAGAAGATACGGGCCGCCGTCTGTGCGGGGGCTTGGCGAAGCCCGAAGCCGGCTGGTAGCATTAGCCGCTCGTGTGGGGCCATAGCTCAGCTGGGAGAGCGCGTCGTTCGCAATGACGAGGTCGGGAGTTCGATCCTCCCTGGCTCCACCAACTCCTGAAAACAAAACAGCGCTTTATGCCTCGCGGCGTAAAGCGCTGTTTTCTTTTGGACCGCAGCGAACCCGATCAGGCGGCGGACCGTCCGCCCCGTCGCGACGCGTTGTCGTTAACGGCGATGGCGCGTATTGGGAGCGAGCGGCTTGCCGGGCGCCAGGCCAGTATGACCTGCCTCGCGCGCAAAACGCTGCGTCGTCTGATAGCTGAGCTTCTTGTCACTCGACTCCCGCTTGACGGAAGTTCCACTGTAGACGTCGTGGATGCGAGCCAGAGAAAGCGGCTCAGTGGGTTGCTTCATGGGAATTCCTTGGAAGGTGGCAGGTGCGCGCCTGAACGTGGCCAGGCACAACGGTGACTGCAAAAAAACCGATCGATCACGACTTAGTGCAGGCAGTGATACCAAAGAGCCTCAATTCCCGTCCGTGTGGCACACACTTTCGCGTCCTTGACGGAGACAAACCCTTCTTGAAGCAGGCAGCGCAGATCGAAACGACGACCCACCGCCCTCAGAGGCAACGGACAGGCAAGTGCAACGTGACGCAGCATTGCCCATTGCCCAGATGTCAGAAACTTGCATGGACTCATGACGCGATCCCTAACCGGAAAGCATCCACGACATAGGCGCGATCGACTCGAAGGCTCGCCTGCGAGATGCCACACCTCATCCACCATACTCCCTATTGCCGGCATGGTTGTTATGTTTTCCGGCAGCGCCGCAGCGTCTCGAACAGGTGCGCGAATGCCCGAGTGAAAACCGTCCAAGGCACTGCCGCCAGGCGCCCAGGTGAACGGCCGGGACATTATTCATTTGCTTTTTAAGGCTGTGGCCTCTACTGTGCACGGGCTGAGTTTCAAGGGTCACCACGAATTGTGGCCCGATGCTGTAGATTGAAGTTACCTACACCGTTGCACCCGTTTCCTCCTTGTGACCAGCTTTTCCGCCGCTAAGCGGCTTTATTCGTTCCAAGGAGCAAATCATGTCTCAAGTCGAAACCGGTACCGTGAAGTGGTTCAATGACGCCAAGGGCTTTGGCTTCATCAGCCGTTCCAGCGGTGAGGACGTGTTCGTCCATTTCCGCGCGATCCAGTCGCAGGGCTTCAAGAGCCTGCAGGAAGGCCAGAACGTGTCCTTCATCGTGACCCAGGGCCAGCGCGGCCTGCAGGCCGAGAACGTGCAGGTCATCTGACCTCCGTTCCGGTTTGCTGAAAAACCCGGCCTTGAGCCGGGTTTTTTTTGGCCTGTCGCGCGCCACCAGGTCAGCGCCCGCCGGCAACGGCAAGCGCCAGGCGCTGGATGGACGTCACCGCTTGATCGGTTCTTCCGACACCGGCACATCGCGCGCGGCCTTCTTCTTGGCCTGCTTTTCATCTTGCTGCTTTTTCTTCGCGATCTCGCGCTGACGCTTTTCGAAGGAATAGTTCGGCTTTGCCAAGGGAGTCCTCGTGGTTTCAATCGCTGGCGATGGATGCACCGGGCACTATCGACAGCTTCGTGGGTGGAAAGATCGAGCCTGCGCGATGCCCAGGCTTGTTGCTATGCCTGCTGAGCCGCGGCGGCGCGCTCTTCGAAATAGTCGGAGCGTACTGCCTTGCAGTAGGGACCGTTCATGACGAAGCGGCGGCAGATGGCCGGACGGCTTTCGTAGATTCCGCAGTTCATGCGCGTGCTGTTGATGGCGACGCACCAGCCGTCCTCGTCGTGCTTCATCACGTGCAGCCCGCTGGGCAATTGCGTGGTGAGATGCGAGGGAATCCTGTCTTCCGGTTGCAGCACCACGGTAAGGCGGCAACACACCGCATCGCAGCTGGCGCAGCTGGCCTTCTTCGAGGCAGGTCGCGGCTCCGTCATACCACCACCCTTGCGCCGTTGCGGGAATAGTAGAGGAGATTGCCGCGGTACGGCGGCGCGTCCTGATCGTCCATGGGACAACGTGTTTCGGTCAATTCAAATCCTTGCGCTTCCAGCAGTCGACTAAAGCGTGCGCTGTGGCCACGCCCGGGATCGGTCACCAGAATCTCGGCATTGGGAGCGGCATGACGCTCGATGACGGAAGCCAGCAACTGCGAATGGGCGGGCTCGTAAAGCACATCGCTGGCGATGATCAATTCGAAATGGCCCAGCGTCGGTAGCGGAACGTCCCAGCGAAGCTGGCGATAATGCACCGAGGGCAGCTCGTTGAGCGCCGAGTTGTAGGCGAGAAACGGCTCGGAAAGCGGATGCATGTCCGAGGCCACCACATCCGCGCCGCGCCGCTGCAGCACCAGGCTGGCCAGTCCAATCCCGCAACCCAGTTCAAGGATGCGCTTGCCGTCAATGTCGAAGCGGTGCATCGCTTGTGCAAGCAGACGTCCGGACGGCCAAATCTGGCCGAACAGGCTCCATTGGGCGGAGGAAATACCCAGACGCGAACTGTGGCCGTCGTGATCGGAAAACTGCTGCTTGTCGCTGAGCACGCGCAAACGATAGACGTGCCCCCCAACGGGAACACGTTCGTGACGGGTGGCATAACCTGGCATGGATGCTCCCAGGGGCGTCCCCGAAACTCCGGGGCACATGTGATAGGGGAGCGAAGCGTGTGGCTTCACCACACCTCACGCGCGAGGCGAGAAAGTACTTGCCATTGCATGCTACACCATAGGGTTGGCGCAAATGTGATGGCAACGTTCCGATCAACGCTGATGAGATCGCGCTAGCTGCTGCTTCCCGCAGTCATCGGATGTGTGGCGCGGCGTTCGCGCAGCATCAGTTGGCCAAGGGCGGCTCGGCGATGGCGGGCCGGCGTGCGCTCAAGGCCGTGCCCGCGGCAGCAACGATGATGGCGACGATGGCCAGCCATTGCAGCACGCTCAGCCGCTCACTCAGCAACGCCACGCCCGCCACGGCAGCCACGGCAGGCTCCAGGCTCAGCAAGGTGCTGAAGGTGCGGGTAGGCAGTCGCGTCAACGCCATCATCTCCAGCGAATAGGGCAGCGCCGAACTCAGCAGCGCCACGCCCAGCGCATACGGCAGCAACGCGGGCGACAGAAGCGCGCTGCCAGCGTGCGCGACACCGAACGGAATCGCCAGCAAGGCGCCGATCGAGGTGCCCCAGGTCACCGCATCGGCACCATGCGCATCCCCTGCCCGCCGGCCGAACACGATATACAGCGCCCAACCCAGACCGGCGGCCAGCGCGTACATCACGCCCACCGGATCGAGCGACTTGGTCGATGCACCCAGCGGCAGCAACAAGGCAAGGCCGACGATCACCAGCGCAATCCACACGAAGTCGAGCAGGCGCCGCGAACTGAACACCGCCAACGCCAGCGGGCCGGTGAACTCGAGCGCCACCGCGATGCCCAACGGAATCGTGCGCAGCGACATGTAGAACACCAGGTTCATCGCGCCCATGGACAGTCCATAGGCCCACAGCGCGCCCCAGTTGGGCCGGTCTCCCAGGCGGCGCCACGGACGACGCCACAACAGCAGGATCAGCGCACTGAGTCCCAGTCGATACGCGGTCGCGCCCTGCGCGCCGACGGACGGAAACAGGTGCTTGGCCAGCGAGGCGCCGCATTGGTACGAGACCATGCTGATCAACAGCACGCCGATCGCCAGCGCGACCGGACCAATCGTTGAACGTGGGGACATGGGGCCATCGCAAAGGAACAGTGATGTCATGATGCCTGCAGGCCCTTGCGAAGCCCACCATGCAAACCGACCTAGGCGCATGATTGCTGACAGCACGCGTCAGCAATCATGCGAGCGGCGCGCGAATCTCCCGTCGAAAGAGCTTGCGCATTCGCTGACTGCAAGGAAAACGACAGCGACATGGCCCTTGATGTTGGGCGTGGCGGGCACACTTTCGGCACTGCACGCCGAAGAAAACGAGCGCCACAGTGATCGTCATCCGCCGTCCCTTGGAGATTTGTTTGTCATGACCCCGCAGGAACAACAGCTACTCGATGATTTTCTCCAGCGCCTCGCCGCCGCCGGCAGCGTGTCGAAGGACCCGCAGGCCGATGCGCTGATCTACCAGCGGCTGTCTAACCAGCCGGACGCGCTCTATCTGCTGGTGCAGCGCAGCCTGTTGCAGCAGCAGGCGCTCGACGCTGCCAAGGCGCAGATCTCGCAGCTGCAGGCCCAGCTTGCTTCGCAGCAAGGCGGTGGCAGCTTCCTCGGCGGCCAGCCGCCGGCCTGGGGCGCGGTGCCGCCGCCGGTGTCGCCGCAGCAAGCCATGCCTCCGCCGGCCGCACCGAGCTGGCGTGACCGTCTGTTCGGTGGCGCGCCGGCACAACCGGCCGCTGCTGCACCGAGTTTCCTGTCGCAGGCCGCAACGACGGCCGCCGGTGTGGCGGGCGGCATGTTCCTGTTCGACGGCATCGAAAGCCTGCTCGGCGGCCATCATGGTGGTGGCGGCGGTTTCTTCGGCGGCGGCGGTGGCCAGCCGACCGTGATCGAGAACATCACCGAGAACAACACCTACAACAACGACGACCGCCATGATCGCCTCGACGACAACCGCGATCGCGACGATTTCGCTTCCAACAACGACTTCTCGTCGTCCAGCGACTTCGACGATGGCAACGACGGCGGCTTCGACGACAACGGCTGGGCCTGACCCGGCGTATTGAAAGCCTGCCTCGCATATCGAGCGCACCCCGTCGTTGGCGGGGTGCGTTTTTTTATGTCGAGGCCGCCAGGGTGCGCAGCTGCGCATGCTGCGATTGGCGCAATTCTTCCCGCAGCGATTCGACGAACGACGCCGGTGCGGTGGCCAGCACGCAACGCAGCAGCTCGCAGGCCTCGTCGATGTGCCCCTGCTCGGTAAGCACGGCCGCCCAGCAGCACTGGCCACGGTAGTCGCCCTTCTCCGCGGAACGGCGATACAGCTCGCGGGCGCGTTCGAGGTCGGGCTCGGTTTCCCAACCGTGTTCGTGGTACTGCCCCAGCGAATGCATGGCACGGCCATGCCCGGCCTCCGCCGCCCGCGTGAACCAGTGGAATGCCGCGGCACGATCCGCGCTCACGCCGCGGCCGCTGGCGAGCAGGTGGGCGTAGTTGTACATGCCCCCTTCCGAGCCGTGCTCGGCCGATTCCCGATACCACACAGCGGCCAGGGCATGGTCGACGTGGCCGCCCCAGCCGTTTTCCAGGCAGCGTCCCAGCATGTTCATGGCCACCGCTTCGCCTTGGTGCGCCGCCTGCTGGAACCAGTAGCGCGCCTCGGCGGCGTTGCGCTCGCAACCGATGCCTTCCAGCAACATCTGGCCCAACGCCAGCCGCGAGGCGCAGTCGCCAGCGAGCGCCTGCACCTGCACCATGGCGAACGCACGCGAGGGGTCGCGCCGCAACAACTGCGGAAAGTCGTCGTTGTGCTGGCCCCGTGCGGCTGTCATGGGTCCGACCTCCGGCATGGCTGGCGGCAGCGCACGCCGGTCGGTTCCGGCGGGAAGCCATCGCCATCGAACGACAGGCCGGCGCCCCGTGACGGCTGGGCGCTCGCGCCAACATTCAACACGTGTGGAACCTGCAGCAGCATCGTTTTCCCTGACCTTTACCTATCGGCAGCGCCCGGTGCCAGTACGCCCTCGATCGACAGCGCCACGACCGTATCAGAAACCGATCTTGGACGGTTAGACGGCCGGCTCGGGCGCGACACACTGGCCATTCGGCGGATGGGCGGACCGGCCAACCCAACGGACCGCGTCGAGCCGGATATGTTCAGCCTTTCAGGCAGGGATACACGCGCCACCCCGTAAAAACCCGGGCCGCCGCCCTTGCTTTGAGGGAGAGGTGCCGGGTCGATGGATTTGACAATCGCGGGGGCGCTTCGCAATATCTTGCTGGACCGGCCGTCTTGTCTGACCGTCTTCCCCGGCCGATGCCCGTGCTGCGGACCGCGGCGCCGGCCACCTGACACCGGCGCGCCGAGCATCGCGCCCTCGCCTGCTTTCGTCCATCACCGCGATCGAAAGCGCCACCGGTGCACGGCGTCGCATCGCCACATACGCCATCCGACAAGCATCCTCTGGCCTAGCGGAAAACCAGCACGACCCTGCTAGCCTTTTGCCCGTTGCAACGGTCCGCGCTCTTGCGTGACGCGTTGCGCGCATGCATCAACAGGGGCAGCTCGGTCGTTCTCCAACAGGTGATCCATCGGATACCCTGCGGGTGGAATCCACGCCCTCGCCAACGGACAGCGGAAGAACGGCATGCAAAATCTGCAAGACACCAAGCTCGCCATCATTGGACTCGGCTACGTCGGCCTGCCCCTGGCCGTGGAATTCGGCAAGCACTACGACACCGTAGGCTTCGACATCAACCAGCGCCGCATCGACGAATTGGGCAACGGCGTGGACCACACGCTGGAAGTGAACGGCGAGGAGCTGGCCGAAGCGCATCGACTGCGCTTCAGCTCGCAACTGGCCGACCTGGCCGACCGCAACATCTACATCGTCACCGTGCCCACGCCGATCGATTCGGCCAAGCGCCCCGACCTGACGCCGCTGATCCGCGCCAGCGAAACGCTGGCCAAGGTGCTCAAGCGCGGCGACATCGTGGTCTACGAATCGACCGTGTATCCGGGCTGCACCGAGGAAGTGTGCGTGCCGCTGCTGGAGAAGGGTTCGGGCCTGGTGTTCAACCGCGACTTCTTTGCGGGCTACAGCCCCGAACGCATCAATCCGGGCGACAAGCAGCACCGCGTCACCACCATTCTCAAGGTCACCTCCGGCTCCACGCCCGACACCGCCGACACGGTGGATCGCCTGTACGGCTCGATCATCACCGCCGGAACGCACAAGGCCAGCTCGCTGAAGGTGGCCGAGGCCGCCAAGGTGATCGAGAACACCCAGCGCGACCTCAACATCGCCCTGGTCAACGATCTTTCGATCCTGTTCAACAAGCTCGGCATCGACACGCTCGAAGTGCTGCAGGCGGCGGGAACCAAATGGAACTTCCTGCCGTTCCGTCCCGGCCTGGTCGGCGGGCACTGCATCAGCGTCGATCCCTACTACCTGACGCACAAGGCGCAGGAAGTGGGACATCATCCGGACGTGATCCTGGCCGGCCGCCGCACCAACGACAGCATGGGCCCCTACGTGGCCAGCGAAGTGATCCGGCTGATGGTTCGCAAGGGCATCAACCCGGTGCGCGCGCGCATCCTGGTGCTGGGCCTGGCCTTCAAGGAGAACTGCCCCGACCTGCGCAATACGCGCGTGGTCGACATCGTGCACGCGCTGCGCGGCTACAACGCCGAGGTCGATGTGCACGATCCGTGGGTCAACGGTGACGAGGCCGAACACGAATACGCGCTCAAACCCATCGAAGCGCCGAATAACGGCGACTACGACGCGGTCATCATTGCCGTGGGCCATCGTCAGTTCACGGCGCTGGGCGCGACCGGCATCCGTGCGTTCGGCAAGCCGTCATCGGTGGTCTACGACGTAAAATACGTGCTGCCGCGCGAAGCGGTCGACGGTCGGCTCTAAGGAACAAGCATCATGAAAGTGTTGGTTACCGGTACGGCAGGTTTTATCGGCTCTCACGTCGCCCAGCGCTTGCTGGAGCGCGGCGACGAGGTGGTGGGCCTGGACAACCTCAACGACTACTACGACGTCACGCTGAAGAAGGCGCGCCTGGCCCGCTTCGCGGACATGCCGGGCTACACCCACATCCACGCCGATCTTGCCGATCGTGCGGCGATGGAGAAGGCGTTTGCCGAGCACAAGCCGCAGCGGGTGATCCATCTCGCCGCCCAGGCCGGCGTGCGTTACGCGGCGGAAAATCCGCACGTTTATACGAGCAGCAACGTGATCGGCTTCCTGCACGTGCTGGAAGGATGCCGCCATCACGGCGTGGAACATCTGGTGTTCGCTTCCACCAGTTCGGTGTACGGCGCCAACACGGCCATGCCGTTCTCCGAGCACAAGTCCGCCGAGCACCCGCTGACGCTCTACGCCGCCACCAAGAAGGCGAACGAGCAGATGGCGCACAGCTATGCGCATCTGTACGGCATTCCCAGCACGGGCCTGCGCTTCTTCACCGTGTACGGGCCGTGGGGCCGGCCGGACATGGCGCTGTTCCTGTTCACCCGCGCCATCCTCGCCGGCGAGCCGATCCGCGTGTTCAACCATGGCAAGCACAAGCGCAGCTTCACCTATGTGGACGACATCGTCGAAGGCGTGATCCGCACGCTCGACAAAGTGCCGCCGATCGACGAACGCTGGGACAGCAACCAACCCGATCCGGCCAGCAGCGGCGTGGCGCCCTATCGTCTTTTCAACATCGGCAATGAACGTCCGGTGGAACTGCTGCAGTACATCGAAGTACTCGAATCGAACCTGGGCCGCAAGGCCATCATGGAGATGCTGCCGCTGCAGCCGGGCGACGTTCCCGACACCGAGGCCGATGTAACCGACCTGATACAGACCGTTGGCTATAGGCCGCAGGTGTCGGTAGAAACTGGGGTGGCCAACTTTGTACGCTGGTACCGGGAGTACTACCGCGTGTGATCGACTAAGGCCACCCCCAGTCCGGAGCGACTGCGCGTTGCGCCGGATCTGATCCACGGAATAACACTGTTGTGAAGAACGTGGATCCCTAGGGGGTTGGTGTGATCATCGACTACTTGAGTGAAGCGCATCCCGCGGATGTGGAAGCCGATCTGTGTATCGTCGGTGCAGGCGCCGCGGGTATTGCCATCGCTCACAGTTTCATCGGCACGTCGGTGCGGGTCTGCCTGCTCGAGAGCGGCGGCCTCAGCGGCGAGCAGCGCAGCCAGGCCTTGTACGAAGGCAGCTCGACCGGTCCGGTGGAGTTCGATCCAGGCAACTCGCGCATGCGCGTGTTCGGCGGCAGTTGCAATCTGTGGGGCGGCGGTTGCATCCCGCTGAGCAGCGACGACCTCAAGCAGCGCGATTGGGTGCCGCACAGCGGCTGGCCGATCAACTACGAGGAACTGGAGCCGTACTACGCCCGCGCCCGCTCGTTCTGCCAGCTGGGCGACATCGGCTTCACCGAAGGCACGTTCACCGCGCCCACGGCGCGACCGCTGCTCTCCTTCGACGACGACAAGCTGGTGAACCAGCTGTTCGCGCGTTGCGGCATCCTGTTCGGCGAGGCGTACCGCGACATCCTCGACCGCGCGCCGAACATCACGGTGCTGTTGCACGCGAACCTGCTGGAACTGATGCCGTCGCCGGACGGTGCGCACGTGCAGGAAGCGCTGATCGGTTCGCTGGGCGGGCAGCGCAGCGCGGTGCGGGCCCGCCAGTACGTGCTCGCTTCCGGCGGCATCGAGAACGCGCGCCTGCTGTTGCTCTCCAATTCGGTGGTGCCCGAAGGACTGGGCAACCAGCACGACGTGGTCGGCCGCTACTTCATGGACCATCCGAGCGGCATCATCGGCACCTTGAGCACCGACGATCCCGAACGCGTCACGCGGCCCTATGAACGCCTGCGCGGCAAGAACGCCCCGCAGTCGTTCCCGGAGATCGCACTGTCGCCCGACTACCAGCGTTCGCAACGCGTGTTGAACGGCCGTGTGCATCCCTTCGGCGTGGAGGGGCCGCTTCCCCGCGGCATCCGGGCCCTGCGTGAACTGCGCACGATCATGCGCAAGACCGTGCAGGACGAGAACGCCTTGCTGGAGGCCCGGCTTTCGGAGGCTTTGCGCAATGCACCTGCCGGTGAATTGATCGCCGCACCCAACAGCCTCGGATTGACGGCCTTGAAGCTCGGCCTGGGCGTCGGCGATATCGCCAAGGCGCTGGTCTACAAACTCACCGATCGTCCGACCGTCAGCAACAGCCATGTCGAACTGGTCGGCTATTTCGAACAGGCGCCCAATCCGGAAAGCCGCATCACGCTAAGCGACGACACCGACGCGCTCGGCCAGCGCAAAGTGCAGGTGGATTGGAGGCTCACGCCGCTCGACCACCACACTTACCGCACCACCGCCACGCTGTTCGGCAGCGAACTGGCGCGATCGTGCAACGGCCGCTTCGAGCTGGCCGATTGGCTGGCCGATGAAGACGGCAGCAAGCCCGAGATCCACGGCACCGCCCACCACATCGGTACGACCCGCATGTCCGACGATCCCTCCATGGGCGTGGTGGATCGCGACTGCCGGGTGCACGGCATGGACAACCTGCACATTGCCGGAAGCTCGGTCTTCCCCACCGGGGGCTGGGCGTTTCCGACCTTCACCATCGTGGCCCTCAGCCTCCGGCTCGCCGATGAGCTGCGCGCCCTGCTGATCGCCGGATTCATCTGACCAGCAGACGAGACAACGGAATGCACTCGGCCATGCTCCAACAGGCAACTTTTTCCCGCTTCACGCACCGCGTAGCTGCGGCGCTGCGCGCTTGCGGCTTTGCGCCGCCCAGCGCGGAAGAAGCGCGCGTCATCGTGTTCGACAGCGCGCCCTGGTGGTCGTTGCGCGGCGACGCGGCGGACTTGCTGTCTTGCCAGGAAGCGCAGCGCGCATCGCGCTTTCGCCACGCGCTCGACCATCACACCTACACCATTGCGCATGCGTTCTGGCGGGTGGCGCTGGGCGTCGCGCTGGACGTCGACCCCGCGCAGGTGGTGCTGTCGCGCGCTCCCGACGGACAACCGCTGCTTCCCGGCACCGGCTTCGCCACCAGCCTCAGCCACAGCGGCACCATGGTGGCCGTGGCGATCGCCCGGGGCGCGGCGGTGGGCGTGGATATCGAAGGCTATCCACCACGCAGCAACCTGCACGAGATCGCCGGCGTGCTGTGCAGCGCAACGGAAGCCGCCGCCATGGCGTCGCTGGAAGGCGACGCAAGGGCCCGCGCATTGCTGGAACTGTGGACGCGCAAGGAAGCGTTGCTCAAGGCCTTTGGCGTCGGCCTGCGGGTCGCGCCTTCCACCATCGAGGCCAGCATCGACGTTGCGATCGAGCCACCCGCCAACACGGCAGGTGCAACCGCGTGCCGCCTCTCCACGCTGGCCATGCCGGTCGGTTGGCTGGGTGCATTGGCGTTGGCGCACGACATCAAGGGTCATTCGCTGCACCACGTCTGATCTGGCACGCCCCTGCGCTGTCGCGCGAGTCGTCGTGTCCGTCAGTCGGGATGTAACACCCCTGAGACAGCCGAACAGACTGTGCCGTCGGTCCGCCGTAAGTTGCATCGACACACACGAACACGCCGCGATAGCCTCAATCGCGCCACAGGAGTGTGGCCCTATCGGGGAAGTAAGGGGGATTGGATGCTACGTTTTCTGCGCCGGCAATCGATGCGTTGGCTAGTCCTGCTCGGCATCTGCGAACTGATGCTGCTGGCTATATCGCTGACGCTTGCCACCTACATCCGCTACGGGCACAACGCCGATGAACTCGCCGAGTTCACCGTGCATATGCCCGAACGCTCGATGGTGTTTGCCACCATCATCGTGATCGGCATGGTTGCGCTGGGCCAGTACCAGGCGCACATCCGCATGACCCGTTTCGGGCTGCTCGCCCGCCAGTTCGTGGCGTTCGCGCTGGGCGGCATCCTGCTGGTGGTCGGCTACTACGTGGTGCCGCAGGCCTATGTCGGCCGTGGCGTGCTGGCGATCGCCCTGCTGCTGGGTTTCGTGCTGGTGCTGGGCGTGCGCATGTTGTTCCTGCACCTGGTGGAAGTCGAAGCGCTGAAGCGCCGCGTGCTGATCCTGGGCGCCGGCCATCGCGCCGCGCAGATCCACAACCAGATGCGCCGCCGTACCGATCGCCGCGGATTCTGCGTGGTCGGCTATGTGCCGCGCATCGACGAGGTGGTGGCGGTGCCGGAAGATCACCTCATTCGCACCAACCTGCCCTTGCAGGTGCTGGTGCAGCGCCAGCAGATCGATGAAGTGGTGGTCGGCGTGGACGACCGTCGCGGCCACATGCCGATGGACGATCTGCTCGAATGCCGCCAGATGGGCATCACCATCACCGATCTCACCTCGTTCTTCGAGCGCGAATCCGGCCGCCTGCAGCTGACCATCCTGGACCCGTCGTGGCTGGTGTTCTCCGGCGGCTTCAATGCCACCCCGCTGCGCCAGCTGAGCAAGCGCTGCTTCGACCTGAGCGCCGCCGCCCTGCTGTTGCTGCTGGCCTGGCCGCTGATGCTGCTCGAAGCGCTGGCGATCATGATCGAATCGGGTCCGGGCCAGCCGATCCTCTATCGCCAGGAGCGCGTCGGCGCCCATGGCCGCACCTTCCTGCTGCTGAAATTTCGCAGCATGCGCACCGATGCCGAGCGCGACGGCGTGGCCCGCTGGGCTTCCAAGAACGACGACCGCGTCACTCGTGTCGGACGCATCAGCCGCAAGCTGCGCATCGACGAACTGCCGCAAATATGGAATGTGTTCAAGGGCGACATGAGCATCGTCGGTCCGCGCCCGGAACGCCCGCAGTTCGTGGCGGACCTGGCGACGCAGATCCGCTATTACAGCCTGCGTCACTGCCTCAAGCCCGGTCTCGCCGGTTGGGCGCAGCTGAGCTATCCGTACGGCGCCACCGTGGAGGAAGCCGCTGAGAAACTGAAGTACGACCTGTTCTACGTGAAGAACCACAACCTGCTGCTGGACCTGCTCATCCTCATCCAGACCGTGGAAGTGGTGCTGTTCGGCCGCGGGGCGCGCTGAACGTCATTGACCGCACTGGCCGCCGGGTGGTGGAAGCGCGTGAGGCGATCTGGCCTACCACAGATGCCTTGCGGCAGCCGCCTGGCGACCAGTGCGGTCCGGCGTTAGGGCGTGGGATCGCTGGCGGCGTGCGCTTCGGTATGCAAGGGATGCAACGGCGAACTGTGCCATTCGACTACTTCGTCATGCTCGAAGCGAATCCACGACGGACCGTATTCCCAAAGATCGCCATGCATGGCGAGCGGATTACCCTCGAGCGCGCGCACCTCGTCGCCGGACATGCCCATATGCAGCATCACGCCTTCGCCAGCCGTCTCGTGCGACACGCTGCCGGCGCCCGGTTGCGAGGTGGTGTCCTCATCCGTATTGGCGGACGAGGCCGTCAACGAAGCCGTATGCATGGTCCAACCGAGCACACCCAGTGCCAGGATGACCAGCAGCAGCGCGACCCGGCCGTGAGAACGATGGGCGGCATGCGACGGCTCCGCCTGCTCCGCCGAGCGGGAAAACGTTGCGTCGCGGCTTGCGGCAAAAGGATCGGGCATCTCGCGCACCGTGCTGGATACTTCCCGGGTGCCCGAATGAGCGCCCGGCGAAGCGGCCTGCGGCGCGCCGGGCAAGCGCCCGTAACGGCGGTGGAATTCCATGGCGGCGCCATACTGCGCATTGAGCCGCTGCAGACGCGAGGCGGTGCGTGCGTCCGTGGGACGCCCTTGCTGGCGATCGGGATGCAGCGCTGCGACGTGGCGCCGATAGGCCTGCTTCAGCTCGGCCATGCCGCAGCCGGGATTGAGGCCGAGACGCCGGTACAGATCGAGAAAATCGGTTTCGTGAGTCACCACCGTCCCTCAACCATGGCGTCGAACCACTTCAAAACAAGGTCGGCGCACGCTTCGCACCTTTCACCTTGTCGCACCGTTTGGCCGTCCATTCGACGGATGCCGCGAGCTTGACACGACATATGCCGAATCACAATATCGACTTATTGCGACAGGAGAATGCACACATGCACGCTCGTCTCTCCTCGTTACCCGTTCGTTCGCCCAGCGCACACCGGGTCCTGCTCGCCACGTTTCTTGCGATGGCCCTGCCCGTCTGTGCCACCGCCGCCATCGACGATGGGGTGCCACCCATGCAGACCCCGCCCACGCTCGGCGCACACACCATGCTCAACCAGTCGGAGGGCGAAGGCAGCTCCCCGGCGGTCACTTCCGCCATCCACACCCAGGACAGCGGCAGTTCGCTGCTGGTGCTGGTGGCCGGCCATGCGGACAACAGCGCCGACCCCACCGACAGCTATGACAACACCTGGAAACGCGTGGGCGAACCGGTCACGTACAACGGTTACGACGGCCGCTTCAACGCCCGCGCATTTATTGCCATTGGCGCCCACGGCGGCAAGCGCCATACCGTGCAGGTGCTCAAAGCCGGCTCTCCGAACGGCGAAATCACCATTCCGTTCATCGAAATCGCGCATGCCGGAAAACTGCAGGACGTGGCGCAGAACTACCCCACGCCGGGCGTGACGGCACGGGCAGCCAACAAACTCACCCGTGCCTGGCAAGGCATGGTCGGTGGCTCCGACACCACCAGCACGCTGCTGAGCAGCGGCACCGTCACCACCACCGGCCCGGCCACGCTGGTGGCGGTGTGGCTGGGCGAGGCCTACATCTACAACATGAGCGCCGTGCCTGGCGACGGCTTCAAGGTGATCGACAGCTACCTGCACCTGCCGCCGAACAGCGGTGTGCAGTGCGCGGTGGCCATCAAACAGGTGGACAAGGCCGGCACCTATTCGGTGACCTGGAACGATTCGCCGGCACAAGGCGCCATCCTCTGGCTGTTCGCCTTCCAGGCGCCTTGAAACCGCCGCAAGAGTCGAACCTGTAACAGCTGTGTATCACTTTTCCTCGTAACCATCGCCGCGTCCATTTTTGCCGTCGCGCGATCGCCTGATGGCTACCCCTAACAGCCTATTTCGTCGGGGCTGTACCGCGTTATTCGTCGCGCCTTCACTGCTGCTTAGGGCGTATTCACACAAAAACGCCCGGGACGGAGACTAACCCTGTCCCGATGTATCACCGCGGTTGCATGACAACGCATCGGAACAGGCTCCGGGGGACTGCTATCGAGACGTGATGGACCGGCTGGCGGTCCGCGCAGCCGAACCAGCGATCGTCGACCACCGGATGGAATAAGACGTCGCTGCCACGCGAACCACGCTTGTTCAGGGGGAAGAAACCATGAGCGCCGATGCCGACCGGCTGATTGAGGTGGACTGGAACACCTTTGATCCATGGCGTATCCAGGCGGTGCGTCATCGCTTGATGGATCACCCGCTGCTGCAGACGCCGTCGCTGGTGGAGTTGAGCAAGCGCCTCGAATCGCGCGGCCGCGTGCGTACGCACAGCAGCGACGCCACCCCCGGTACGCCGTTCAACACCGCACCCAAGCTGCACCCCAATCCCATGACGGCGGCGAGCACGCTGCAGCAGATCGAGCAGGCCAAGGCCTGGATGTCGCTGTTGAACGTGCAGACCGACGACACCTATCGCAGCCTGGTGGACGAAGTGCTCGACGACGTGAAGCCGGGTGTCGACCGCCTCGACCCGGGCATGTGCTATCGCGGCGGCTGGATCTTCATCACCTCGCCGAACACGGTCACCCCGTTCCATTTCGACAAGGAACACAACTTCATCCTGCAGGTCAGCGGCCGCAAGACCATCTACGTATGGGATCACCGCGACACGGTGGCCGCCAGTGAGGAAGCGCGCGACCGTTTCCACGCCTGCCACGAACGCGATCGCCTGCACTGGGACGACAGCCTGCGCGAACGCGCCACCGTGTTCCATCTCGAACCGGGCCAGGGCGCGTACATGCCGTCGACCAGCCCGCACATGGTCGAGAACGGCGACAACGCCTCGATCACCATCAGCTTCACCTACTACACCCACGCCACCCGCCGCGACAGCTTGCTGCACACCGCGCACGAACGCATGCGCGAATGGGGCATGCATCCACCGGCCGTGGGACAGAACGCCCTGCTCGACTTCCTGTTGCATGCCGGCTTTCGCACCGCCATCGATTCGCGCGAATGGCTGCGTCGCTCGCTCGGCAAACAGCCCTATACGGATGGCGCGGCCTACGCCATCGCCGGTTGACTGATCGCGCGCCCAGCACGCGCGTGCAGGTGAATACCCATGACTCAGCACAACATCGCGCAAACAGCATCGACCGGCACGGAGTTGTCGTTGCTCGACGTGCTGGTCCGGCAGACGCCGGCGCCGGTGACGGTCTCGATGCAGCGGCTGCAGATGGCCATCGATGCCGGCGTCGTGCACGCCATCGAGGCACGCGCGGAACGGCTGGGTATCAGCTCCACGCTGTTGCGTCGCGCGGCCCTGGCCCTGCTGGAGTCGCGTTTCACCGGCCAGGCGGAAATCGTGCTCGCCACCGCGTCGGGCAACATCTTCCACAAAGTGCCCATGGAAGGCGCGGTCGATGCATGGCTGCTCATGCATGTGACTCCGGCCGCGGCGCAGGACGACGCGCCCAGCGCCATCGGCACCTGGGCCGATGACGCTGGGGCCGCGTTGCCGTTGCGCTGGTCACTCTCGCCCACGGGTTCGCATCTCGAACTCAACTACGACACGGCCGTGTTCGACGAGTCGATGCTGCTCACGCTCGCGCACGGTTTGTCGCACGTGCTGCACTCGCTGGCGCACCACGACGCGCTGGAATCGATCAGCGTGCTGGATGAGGAAACGCGCCAACGCCTGCTGCAAACCTGGAACGATACGCGCATGCCTCGCCAGCTGGGCGACACGGTGCATGGCCTGTTCGCCCAGGTCGCGGCAACGCATGCCGGAGCGATCGCACTGGATGGCCCGCTCGGCAAGTTCAGCTATGCCGAACTCGGTGAACGCAGCGATGACGTTGCGGCCGGGCTGCTGCGCGCCGGCGTGACGCCGGGCGCGACCGTCGGCCTGCTGCTGGATCGCTCGCCCGAGGCCCTGATCGCCATCCTCGGCATCCTCAAGGCCGGCGCCGCCTATCTGCCGCTCGACCGTACCAACCCCGCAGAACGCCTGGCGTTCGTACTGAACGATGCACGGGCTGCGGCCATCATCGTCGGCGAGGGCATGGCGGCGCCTGCGGACGTGGCCGCTCCCGTACTGGGCATCGAATCACTGATGAGCACGGCGGGCACGGCCGACCTTCCCGTGGTCGACGGCGATGCGCTGGCCTACGTGATGTACACCTCCGGTTCGACCGGCACGCCCAAGGGCGTGGAGATTCGTCACCGCTCCATCATCCGGCTGGTTCGCAACGTACGCTACGTGCAGTTCGGCGACAGCCCGCGCGTGCTGCACGCCGCACCGCTGGGGTTCGATGCCGCCACCTTCGAGATCTGGGGTGCGCTGCTCAACGGCGGCACCTGCATCGTGCATGGCGAGCGCGTGCCCAGCGGCGCGGGTCTTGCCGCCACCATCCGCAACCACGATGCGCGCATTGCCTGGCTCACCGCGGCGCTGTTCAACGCCGTCATCGACGAGGACGGCAATCATCTGCGCGGTCTCGAGCAATTGCTTACCGGTGGCGAAGCGCTGTCCGTCGCGCATGTGCGCAAGGCGCAAACGTCGCTGCCGGACACGACGCTGATCAACGGCTACGGCCCCACCGAATGCACCACGTTCGCAACCACTTTCCGCATTCCGCCTGCGCTGGATGCAGCGCTGCGCGCCATTCCGATCGGCCGCCCCATCGCCGATACCACGCTCTATGTGGTCAATGCGCGCGGCGAGCCGGTGCCGCCGGGCGTGATCGGCGAGCTGTACATCGGCGGCGAAGGCGTCGCGCGCGGCTACATGGGCCGCGACGAACTCACTGCAACGCGCTTCGTGCCCGATCCGTTTGCCGGCGGCGAGCAGCGTCTCTATCGCACCGGCGATCTCGTACGCTGGCTGCCGGAAGGCGTGATCGACTTCATCGGCCGCATCGACGGCCAGGTGAAGATCCGCGGCTATCGCATCGAGATCGGCGAGATCGAAGCCGCGCTGCAGGATCTTCCCGGTGTTCGCGCCAGCGCCGTGCTGGCTCGCGAAGACCAGCCCGGCCAGAAGCGGCTGGTCGCCTATTTCGTGGCCGAGGACGCCGCCGTGACGGCTCGCGCCCTGCGCGCCCAACTGGCGCAGACGCTGCCCGAGTACATGGTGCCGGTGGCCTATGTGCGCATGGACAGCCTGCCGGTCACCGGCAACGGCAAGCTCGATCGTCGCGCCTTGCCTGCACCGGGGCGCGGCCGACCGGAACTGGCGGACACCTACGTGCCGCCGGTCGGTCAGCTGGAACAGCAGCTGTGCGCGCTGTTCTCCGAGGTGCTGGAGATCGATCAGGTCGGCCGCGTCGACCACTTCTTCGACCTCGGCGGCAATTCGCTGCTCGCCGTGCGTTTGATGGAGCGCGTGCACGGCGCGATTTCGAGTACGCCCACCATTCCGGCGTTCTTCGCCGAGCCGACGCCTGCCGCATTGGCCTCCTTGATCGAGGGGCGCGCGGCGAAGTCGGCGCTGGCTTCGCGCCTCTCGCGCGGCCGTCAGGGCGACGCGGGCGAGCCGGTAGCGATCATCGCGGCAGCGGGCCGCTTCCCCGGCGCCGCCGACCTGGAAGCGTTCTGGGCGAACCTTTGCGCCGGGCGCGATTCGATCACCCACTTCAGTGCCGACGAACTGGACGCATCCATCCCGGCATCGTTGCGCAGCGATCCGGCCTATGTGGCGGCACGCGGCATCATCGATGGCGTCGAGGACTTCGACGCGGCCTTCTTCGGCATCTCGCCGCGCGAAGCGGAGCTGATGGACCCGCAGCAGCGCATCTTCCTGGAACTGTGCTGGGAATGCCTGGAGCGCGGCGGCTACACGCCGGATCGCCACGATGCACCGGTGGGCGTATTCGGCGGCATGTACCACGCCACCTACTTCCAGCATCACCTGACCCATCGCCCCGATCTCATCGAGAAACTGGGTGCGTTCCTCGTCTCGCTGGCCAACGAGAAGGATTTCTTCGCCACGCGCGTGGCGCACAAGCTCAACCTCACCGGCCCGGCCGTCAACGTGAGCACGGCCTGCTCCACCTCGCTGGTGGCGATCTGCCAGGCCGTGGCCGCGCTGCGCGCCGGGCAATGCGAGATGGCGATCGCGGGTGGCGTATCGGTCACCTGCCCGCCGCGCAGCGGATACGTCACGCAGGAAGGCTCGATGCTGTCGCCGGACGGCCAGACGCGCACCTTCGATGCCACCGCGCAGGGCACGGTGTTCAGCGACGGCGCCGCGGTGGTGCTGCTCAAGCGCTGGTCGGATGCGCAACGCGATGGCGACAACGTACTTGCGCTGATTCGTGGCATCGGCATCAACAACGACGGCGGCGGCAAGGCCAGCTTCACCGCGCCCAGCAGCGAAGGCCAGGCGGCCGTGATCGCCATGGCACTGGCCGATGCCGGTGTCGACGCGCGTTCCATTTCCTACGTGGAAGCCCACGGCACCGCCACGCCGCTGGGCGACCCCATCGAGATCGAAGGCCTCACCACCGCCTATCGCCAGCACACCGACGATTGCGGCTACTGCGCCATCGGCTCGGTGAAGAGCAACATCGGCCACACGGTGATCGCCGCGGGCGCCACCGGCGTGATCAAGACCGCACTGTCCCTGCATGAGCGGGTGCTGCCGCCGTCGCTGCACGTGCAGGCGACCAATCCGAAGATCGATTTCGCCCACTCGCCCTTCGTCGTCAACGACACGTTGCGCCCGTGGCCGCAAGGCGAACAGCCGCTGCGTGCCGGCGTGAGTTCGTTCGGCGTGGGCGGCACCAATGCGCATGTGATCCTCGAACAGGCACCGGCCATGCCGGCTTCCGATGCCCCCGAAGGCCCGCAGCTGTTGTTCCTTTCCGCTCGCACACCGGCAGCCGTCGCGATCTCCGCGGCACGGCTCGCCGATCATCTGGCGGCGAATCCCGGCGCCAACCTGGGCGACGTCGGCAGCACGCTGTTGCACGGACGCAAGGCGTTCAACCATCGCGCCTGCGTGGTCGCAGCGAGCACCGACGAAGCGGTGGCCCGTTTGCGCGATTTCTCCGCCTCCAACGTGCGCGAGTCGATCAAGCCAGCGCCGGAAGTAGTGTTCCTGTTCCCGGGCCAGGGCTCGCAATACTCCGGCATGGGCAAGGCTTTGTACGAAAGCGAGCCGGCCTTCCGCGCCGCGCTCGACGATTGCGCCGAAGCGCTGCGCGGCGAACTGGGCTTCGATCTGCGCGAACGCATGTTCGACAGCGATGCCGCCGCCCTGCGCGAAACCTCGCTGACCCAGCCGGCCACCTTCGCGATGGAATACGCGCTGGCCAAGCTGTGGCTGTCCATGGATATCGTACCGGCGGCGATGATCGGCCATAGCGTGGGCGAATTTGTCGCCGCGGTGATTGCCGGCGTGATGAGCCTCGATGACGGTGCGCGGCTGATTGCCCGTCGCGGCCGCCTGATGCAGTCCATGCCATCCGGTTCGATGCTGTCGGTGCGACTGGCCGCCGATGCGGTGCGTGCGCGCCTCCCAGCCGGCTTGCAGCTCGCGGCGGAGAACAGCCCGAATGCGAGCGTGGTCAGCGGCGAATCCGCGCATATTGAAGCGTTCCGCCTGCAACTGGAAGCCGAGGGCGTGGCCTGCCGCGTGCTGCAGACCTCGCACGCGTTCCACTCCGCCATGATGGATCCGGTGCTCGAACCGTTCCGCGCCGAAGTGCTGCGCGTGACGCTGTCGGCACCGAGCATCGCGATCATTTCCACGCTCACCGGTGAGCCGCTCAGCGTGGCCGAAGCCACTTCGCCCGACTACTGGACCAGCCACCTGCGCGGCACCGTGCGTTTCTCGCCCGCCTTGCTGAGCCAGCTGGGCGAGCAACCGCGCGTCTTCCTCGAAGTGGGCCCGCGCAACGCGTTGACCACGCTGGCCCGCCAGCACGCGCCAAGCCGAAAGCATCGGATGGTGTCCAGCGTCGCCGACGGCGAGCTGCTGGAACGCGCCGCGTGGATTGCCGCGATGGGCGAGCTGTGGTGCGCCGGTGCGCCGGTGGCCGTGTGCGCGCTGGATCGCCGCGCCAATCGTCGCCGCGTGCAGCTGCCGACCTACCCGTTCGAACGCAAACGCTATTGGGTCGAGGCTGCCGCACCGGCTGCCATCGCGCCCACCCTCACCCCTGACAACGTCGTTCCGTTGTTCACCTCTTCGCCTGCACCCGTTGTGGAGCACACCATGGATGTCAACGCTGCCGGCGCCAATGCCGGTTCCGCCCGTCAAACCCGCCTGCTTTCCCAGCTCACCGAGCTGTTCGAGGACGTTTCGGGCGCGGAACTGCAGGACGTCGATCCCGGCGCCGGTTTCGTCGAGCTGGGCCTGGATTCGCTCTCGCTCACCCAGGTTGCGCTGCAGCTGCAGAAGACCTTCGCGCTGAAGATCACGTTCCGCGAACTGATGGAGTCGTTTTCCTCCTTCGAGCGCCTCGCCATGCATATCGACCAGATGCTGCCGCCGGATGCCTCCGCTCCGGCCGCCCCCGTCCTTCCCGCGGCTACCGGCGCGACCGTGGCTCCCGCCGCCATCGTCGCGCCGGTCATGCCGATGGCCGCCAGCGGCAACGTGGTGCAGGACCTGATCCAACAGCAGATGCAGATCATGCAGCAGCAACTGGCACTGCTCGCTGGCGCATGCATGACCGCACCGGCCGTTGCTGCACCCGTGCAGGCCGTGGCTGCTGCACCCGTGCAACCCGCTGTCGCACCGTCAGCTCCTGCAGCCGTCACTGCACAGGCGACGCCGAGCCAGCCGCAGCCGCAGGACGAAGAAGCCGCGCTCGCCCACACCACCTACGACGTCAAGAAGGCGTTCGGTGCCATCGCACGCATCCATTCGAACCAGACCGAGCTGAGCGATCGCCAGCAGGCCCGCCTCGAAGCCTTCATGCGCCGCTATATCGACCGCACGCGCGCTTCCAAGGAGTACACCCAGCGCCATCGCAAGCACCTGGCCGATCCGCGCGTGGTGAACGGCTTCCGTCCGTTGCTGAAGGAGATGATCTACCAGGTCGTGGTGAACCGCTCCAAGGGTTCCAAGGTGTGGGACCTGGATGGCAACGAATACATCGACATCCTCAACGGCTTCGGCATGAACCTGTTCGGCTGGCAGCCGGACTTCGTGCTCGATGCCGTGCGGCGCCAGCTGGATTCGGGCTACGAGATCGGCCCGCAGCATCCGCTGGCCGGCGAAGTGGCCGAACAGGTCTGCGAGCTCACCGGCTTCGACCGCGCCGCGCTGTGCAACACCGGCTCCGAGGCGGTGATGGGCACCGTGCGCATCGCGCGCACCGTCACCGGCCGCGACACGCTGGTGATCTTCACCGGTTCCTATCACGGCATCTTCGACGAGGTGATCGTGCGCGGCACCAAGAAGCTGCGCTCGGTACCGGCAGCGCCGGGCATCCTGCGCAATACCTCGGAACACGTGCTGGTGCTGGAATACGGCACCCCCGAAACGCTGCAGATCATCCGCGAGCGCGCGTCGACCATCGCTGCCGTGCTGGTGGAACCGGTGCAGAGCCGCCGTCCGGATTTCCAGCCGCGCGAGTTCCTCAAGGAACTGCGCGCGATCACCGCCGATGCAGGCGCGCTGCTGATCTTCGACGAAGTGGTCACCGGCTTCCGCTCGCATCCGCGCGGCGCGCAGCACGTGCTCGGCATCGATGCCGACCTCGCTTCGTACGGCAAGGTGGTGGGCGGCGGCTTCCCGATCGGCGTGATCGCCGGCAAGCGCCAGTACATGGATGCGCTCGACGGCGGTGGCTGGCAGTACGGCGATGCCTCCATCCCGACCGTGGGCGTCACCTATTTCGCCGGCACCTTCGTGCGCCACCCGCTGGCGCTCGCAGCGGCCCATGCCGTGCTCAATCACCTGAAGCAGAACGGCGCCGCGCTGCAAGAGCGCCTCAACGCCCGCACCAGTCTGCTGATGGACGAACTCAACGCGTTCTGCGCCAGCGTGGGCGCACCGATCCAGCTGGTGCACTTCGCCTCGGTGTGGAAGACCAATTTCACCGAAGACCACCCGCTGCAGGATCTGCTGTTCGCCATGATCCGCAGCCGCGGCATCCACATGCTGGACAACTTCCCCTGCTTCTTCACCACCGCGCACAGCGAGCAGGATTTCCAGGCGATCGCCAAGGCGTACAAGGAATCCGTGCTGGAGATGCAGGAAGCCGAATTCCTGCCGCGCAACAGGAACGTGGAAGCGCTGGCTTTCGATGCCAACCGTCCGCCGGTGGTGGGCGCACGGCTGGGCAAGGACCAGCACGGCAACCCGGCGTGGTTCGTGCCCAACCCGGATGCGCCGGGCAAGTTCATGAGGGTCAACGCATGAACCCGAACGAGCCGGGCCAACTGCCCGATGCCGACGCGATTGCGGTCGATTACGACCCGTTTGCCGGTGCCATGTTGGAACGCGTGGCACCGTCCACCGCGCCGCAGCGCGAGGTGTGGCTGGCTTCCACGCTGGAGCCGGAAGCCTCGCTCGCCTACAACGAGTCGGTCTCGCTGCGGCTGCATGGCGAACTCAACGTCGATGCGCTGCAGACCGCGCTGCAACAGTTGATGGAACGCCACGAAGCGTTGCGCGCGACCTTCGCCAACGATGGCAGCGAGCTGTGCATCGCCGCCCAGCAGGATCTGCCCTGCCCGTTGCGCGAACTCTCCTGGCTCGGCCCCGACGAACAGCAGGCCGAGATCGATGCCACGCTGGTCCGCGTGGTGAGCGAACCGTTCAACCTCGATACCGGCCCGCTGGTGCGCGCCGAACTGCTGCGTCTGTCCTCGCAGGAACATCTGCTGGTGTTCACCGCGCATCACATCGTATGCGACGGCTGGTCGTTCGGCGTGATCGTGCGCGACCTGGCCGCGTTGTATGCACAGCAGGTCGGCCAGGGCCAGGATCTGCCGCCTGCCGACGCGTTCGCGGAATACGCGCTGGCCGAAGCCGGTCACGCGCAGAGTGCCGAAGGCAAGGCTTCGGAAGCCTATTGGCTGGCGCGTTTCGCCAACGCCACGCCCTCGCTGGATCTGCCCACCGACCACCCTCGCCCGCGCCAGCGCAGCTTTCATTCGCTGCGCGAAGACCTGCTGCTGGACGCCTCGCTGGTCGCCGACGTCAAGCGCATGGGCGCGCAGCGCGGCGCCAGCCTGTACGCCACGCTGCTGGCCTCGTTCGGCCTGCTGCTGCAACGGCTGACCGGACAGGACGACGTGGTGATCGGCATCCCGTCGGCCGGCCAGGCCGCCGGCGGTCACCACGATCTGGTCGGCCACTGCGTCAACGTGCTGCCCCTGCGCATGATGATCGATACGGCCGCACCGTTCGCCGACAGCCTCAAGCAGGTGCGCGGCGATCTGCTCGACGCCTTCGATCACTCGCAATACACGCTGGGCAGCCTGCTGGCTCGCCTGGCCTTGCCGCGCGATCCCGGCCGCCTGCCGCTGGCCAGCGTGCTGTTCAATCTGGACCAGGCGCTGGACGAGCGCAGCGTCAGCTTCCCCGGCTTGTCGTTCGAGTTCGCCGGCAACCCGCGCGTGTTCGAGAATTTCGAGCTGTTCGTCAATGCCGTGCAGCTGCCGGCCGGCATCCGCCTGGAATGCCAGTACAACCGCGATCTGTTCGAGCCGGCCACCATCCAGTCCTGGCTGGATGCGTATGCCACGCTGCTGCGCCAGGCCGTGAGCACCCCGGACGCCGCGGGCAATGCGCTCAGCCTGGTGTCCCCGTCGGCGCAGGCAGCCCTGATGGCTTTGCAGCCGATGCGCACGGCCTATCCTGCGCAGCAGCTCGCGCACCAATACTTCGAACAACAGGTAGACCGCGCACCGGCACGCGTCGCCATTGCCGGCGACGCAGCGCTGAGCTATGCGCAGCTTGAAGCCCGCGCCAATCGCATCGCACGTGTGTTGCGGCAGCGTGGCGTGGGCCAGGGCCGGCTGGTGGGCCTGTCCGTGGCGCGCAGCAGCGACATGATCGCCGCACTGCTCGGCGTGCTGAAATCCGGCGCCGGCTACGTGCCGCTGGACCCGGGCTTTCCCGCCGAGCGCCTCGCCTTCATGGCGAAGGACGCCGCGCTTGCCGCGCTTATCGTGGACGACGAAGCGGCGGGCATTTTCGAGTTCCCCGCGTCGCAGGTGTTGTCGTTGCAGCGCGATGCCGCCCTCATCGACGGTGCCAGTGCCGCGCGTCTGCCGCATGATGAGCGTGCCGCCACGCCCGAATCGATCGCCTATCTGATCTACACCTCGGGCTCCACCGGCAAGCCCAAGGGCGTGCGCGTGCCGCATCGCGCCACCTCCAACTTCATCAGCAGCATGCAACACGAACCGGGCATCCATGAGGATGATCGTCTGGTCGCGGTCACCACCTTGTCGTTCGACATCGCCTTCCTCGAGCTGATGCTTCCGCTCAGCGTGGGCGCAGCCATCGTGTTGGCGAACGCCGACGACGTGCGCGACGGCACCGCGTTGCGTCAGCTGGTGGAACACAGCAAGGCCAGCATGATGCAGGCCACGCCCGCCGGCTGGCGCGTGTTGTTGGAATCGGGCTGGGAAGGTTCCCGCGGCTTCAAGGCGATTGCCGGCGGCGAACCGCTGCCGCTGGATCTGGCCGAATCGCTGCTCGCCCGTTGCGGCGAACTGTGGAACGCCTATGGTCCCACCGAAACCACGGTGTGGTCGACGCTGTGGCGGGCGCAGCATCCGCGCGCCGGCATCACCATCGGCAAGCCGATCGCCAATACCACCGTACACGTGCTCGACGAACACGGCGCGCCATGCCCGTTGGGCGTGCCCGGCGAAATCCATATCGGCGGCGATGGCGTCACGCTGGGCTACCTCAATCGTCCCGAACTCAACGCCGAACGTTTCCTGCCCGATCCGTTCAGCGGCGAAGCGCACGCGAAGCTGTATCGCACCGGCGATCGCGGACGCTGGCTGGCCAAGGGCGAGCTGGAACATCTGGGCCGGCTCGATTTCCAGGTGAAGATTCGCGGCTATCGCATTGAGCTGGGCGAGATCGAAACCGCACTGACGGATTTGCCGCAGGTGGCGCGTGCCGTGGTGATGGCGCGCGAGGACCGGCCTGGCGACGTGCGCCTGGCGGCCTATGTGGTGCCCGCCGAAGGCGTGGACCTGGCGACGGTGGATCTGTGCCCGCCGCTGCGCCAGCGCCTGCCCGACTACATGATTCCGCAGCACTTCGTGGCGATGACCGCCATCCCGTTGCTGCCGAACGGCAAGATCGACCGCAAGTCGCTGCCCGCGCCGGCGCAGCCCGCCGTCGAGGCTCGGGGCGACCGCCGCGCTCCGCAAACCGACACCGAGCGTCGCGTAGCGACGGCGATGGAAACCGTGCTGGCGCTGCCCGAGCTGGACGTGCGCGACAACTTCTTCGCACTCGGCGGCCATTCGCTGCTCGCTGCGCAACTCACGGCGCGACTGAATCGCGAATTCGGCATCGCGCTGTCGTTCCGCACCCTGTTCGACGCGCCCACCATCGAAGGCCTGGCCCAGGCCATCGACAGCCAGCGCGTGCCCGAGCATGCGGCTGCCGCATCCATCGAAATTCCTCGCCTGACCGAGCGCACGGTGGCGCCGTTATCGTCGATGCAGCAGCGGCTTTGGTATCTGGAGCAGCTGCATCCGGGCCGCGTGGTCTACAACACGCCGTCGGCGCATCGCCTGCGCGGTCCGATGAACGTGGATGCGTTCCGCCAGGCGCTGCGCGACGTGGTGCTGCGCCAGCCGGTGCTGCGCACGTCGATCGAAACCGGCGAACTGGGCGGCGTGCAACGCATTCATGCGGGCTTGCTGCCGGAGCTTCCGCTGGAGGATCTGTCCGGCCTGCCCGCCGACGCGCGCATGGAGGCCATCCGCCGGACGCTGGAAGCGGATATTGCCCAGCCCTTCGATCTGACCCGGCCGCCGCTGTATCGCGCGCGCCTGTTCCGCATCGACGAGCACGATCACGTGTTCTATTTCATGGCCCACCATATCGTGTGGGACGGCTGGTCGTTCGACTTGCTGTACGAAGATCTTTCGCGGGCGTATGTATCGCGCTGCGCGGGCAGCGCCGAAGGCCTGCCGCCGCTGGCCGTTGAGTACACCGACTTCTCCGCCTGGCATCGCGACTGGATGGCCAGCGACAACGTGCAGCAGCAGCTCGCCCATTGGGTAAAGACGCTGGGCGGCGCGCTGGAACCGCTGGAGCTGCCCGCCGACCGGCCGCGGCCGGCACGCATGTCCGGCGAGGGCGCCACCGAGTGGGTGCGCATTCCCGCCGACCGCGCCGCTGCCGTGCATGCCCTGGCGCAACGCGAACAGGCCACCTCGTTCATGGTGTTGCTGGCCGCGTACTACGTGCTGCTGCACCGCCTGAGCGGACAACGCGACCTGATCGTGGGCACACCAGTGCGTGGACGCGATCGGGTCGAAACCGAAAGCATCATGGGCCTGTTCGTGAACGCGTTGCCGTTGCGCGTGCAGGTCGATCCCGAGGCGCCGTTCCGCGAGGTGCTGCGCCAGGTGCGACAGGTGGTGCTGGATGCGTTTGCCCATCCGGACATACCGTTCGAGCAGCTGGTGTTCTCGCTGGGTGTGGCGCGTGACGAAAGCCGTCCGCCGATCTCGCAGGCGATGTTTTCCTTCCAGGATGCGCGCCGCCGCATCGTCTCGTGGGGTGAGCTGGCGCACGAGCATCTGCCGGTGTTCCAGCGCGGCGCGGCCGACGACATCGGCCTGTGGTTCCTTGAGCAGGAACACGGCCTGTTGGGCGGCATCACCTACAACACCGACATCTTCGATGCGCAGACGGCCGCACGCTTCCGCGACTGCTACGAAAGCCTGCTCGCCTCGGCCCTGGCCGACCCGGCCCGCAGCGTGGCAACGCTCGATCTGCTGCCGGCGCGCGAAAACGCCCTGCTGGCCGAATGGAACCAGACCCAGCTGGATGTGCCTCCGTTGTCGCTGCATGGCTTGTTCGAGCAGCAGTGCGATCGCGCGCCCGAGCGTCAGGCCATCCGCTGTCGCGATGTGACGCTCAACTATCGCCAACTGGACGAGCGCGCCAACCGCATCGCCCATGCCCTGCGCGCGCGCGGCGCTGCGCGCGGCACCCTGGTAGGTATCGCGCTCACGCGCGGCATCGACATGGTGGCCAGCATGCTGGGCGTGCTCAAGACCGGCGCCGGCTACGTGCCGCTCGATCCGGAGTTCCCGGCCGATCGGCTCTCGTACATGGCCCAGGATGCGAATCTCGGCGTGCTGGTGACGGAAGCGGCGTTGACGACGCGCATCGACAGCGAGGGCACCGCGCGCCTGTTGCTGGACGAGTCCGCGGACGAACTCGATGCGCTGCCCACCTCACGACTCGCCAGCGACGCTGCCTTCGATGGCTCGTCGGTCGCCTATGTGATCTACACCTCCGGCTCCACCGGCCGCCCAAAGGGCGTGGCCATTCCGCATCGCGCCGTGGTGAATTTCCTCGCCAGCATGGCGCAGCGTCCGGGGCTGCAGGCGGACGATCGCCTGCTCGCCGTCACCACCTTGTCGTTCGACATCGCCGTGCTCGAGCTGTTCGGCCCGCTCAGCGTCGGTGCGGAAATCCTGCTCGCCACGCGCGAAGAAGCCACCGACGGTCTTGCACTGTCGCAATTGCTCACCACCCAAGTGGCCACGACGATGCAGGCCACGCCGGTCACCTGGCGTCTGTTGCTGCAGACGTCCTGGCTGCCGCCGTACGGTTTCCGTGCGCTCTGCGGTGGCGAACCGCTGTCGGCGGATCTGGCCGAACAGTTGCTCGCGCGCGGTTGCGAACTGTGGAACATGTACGGCCCCACGGAGACCACCGTGTGGTCCACCTGCTGGCGCGTGGAACATCCCGAGCGCGGCATTTCCATCGGCACGCCGATTGCCAACACCACCATCCATATCCTGGACGAGCACAGCCAGCACTGCCCCATCGGCGTGCCGGGCGAACTGTGCATCGGTGGCGAGGGCGTGGCGCTGGGTTATCTGCATCGCGACGAACTCACGGCGGAACGTTTCCCGGCCGATCCGTTCGCACCAGGTGCGCGCTTCTACCGCACCGGCGACCGTGCGCGCTGGCGCGCCGACGGCACGCTGGAGCACCTGGGACGCATCGATTTCCAGGTCAAGCTTCGCGGCTTCCGCATCGAGCCCGGCGAGATCGAGGCCGTGGCGCGCACCCTGCCCAGCCTGCTCGACTGCGTGGTGGTGGTGCGCGAAATAGCGCCGAACGACGAGCGCCTGGTGCTGTACGCCGTCTGCAGTGACGACGAGCAACAGGTGTGGCCCAAGCTGCGCGCGCAGCTCGCCGCGCGCCTGCCGAGCTACATGCAGCCGCAGCACCTGGTGCGATTGGCCGAACTGCCGCGCACGCCCAACGGCAAAACCGATCGCAAGGCGCTGCCGCCACCGGTACTTCAGGTGGCCGCGACGACGGATGCCGAGCCCGGCGTGAGTGCCAGCGACGATCCCCGCGAACGCTATCTCGGCCAGCTCTGGTGCCGGCTGGTCGGTGCGGACGATGTGCGGGCCAGCGACAACTTCTTCGACATTGGCGGCCATTCGCTGCTGGCGATCGAAATGGTCACCCAGGTGCGCAAGGAGACCGGCGTGAAGCTCAACCTGCTCGACGTCGCCACCACCCCGCTCGCCTCGTTGGCCACGGCGCTGCCCGAAGGCGATCTGACCGAGCCGGACAAGGCCGCTTCACTGGGTGGAAGGCTACGGCAATTGTTTGGCAGGCGCTGACAGGAGCATATCGGTGACGGGGGAACCGACATGACGACGCTCGCGATCCTGGTATGCAGGGCCAGCTTCTGGCTGCTGCTGTACATCTTCGTCGGCTACCCGCTGATCATGTGGCTGTGGGGCAAGTTGATGCATCGGCCGGTGCGCAAGCAGCCGATCCTGCCCACGGTATCGATCATCATCGTGGTGCGCGACGGCGTGCGCCACATCCGCGCCAAGCTGAAGAACCTGCGCGCGCTGGACTATCCGGCCGAATACATCGAGATCATCGTGGCCTGCGACGGCTGCACGGATCGCACCGCCGCCCTGGTACGCCATGCGCACGACGCTCGCGTGCGGTTGCTGGAGTTCCCCGTCTCGCGGGGCAAGGCGCTGTGCCTCAACGATGCGGTCGCCACCGCACGCGGCGAAGTGCTGTTGATGACCGACGTGCAGCACAAGCTTTCGCCACTCGCGCTGCGCGAGCTGGTGGGCAATCTCGGCGATCCGCGCGTGGGCGCGGTCAGCGGCAGCCTGGAACTGGAGAACGTGGGCAGCACCTTCGCGCATGGCGTGAACGCGTACTGGCGCTACGACAAGTTCATCCGGCATCAGGAAAGCCGCTGCGGCTCCACCATCGGCGCCTGTGCCGCGCTGTATGCCGTACGCAGCGAATTGTTCAAGCCGCTGCCGCCGGACACCCTGCTGGACGACGTGCTGATACCGATGGACGTCGCCGCCAGCGGACGCCGCGTGGTGTTCGAACCGCGCGCGGTGGTGTGGGGCGAAACCGCACAGGCCCCGCTGGACGAGCAACCGCGCCGCATGCGCGCGATGGTGGGCTGCCTGCAGCTGATGGACGTGGCGCCGTGGCTGCTTTCGCCTTCGCGCAACCGGCTGTGGCTCCAGTTCATCAGCCACAAGCTGTTGCGCCTGCTGGCGCCATGGCTGCTGCTGGCCATGCTGCTGTCGACGGCCTATCTCGCCCGCTACCACATGGCCTATGGCGCGCTGCTCGTACTGCTGCTGTTGTGCATCGGACTGGTGCCGTTCGAACGCCTGCGTCCGCGGGCGGGTCGATGGCTTCCGGTGCAGCTGGTGGTGACGTTTTTCTATCTCAATCTTTATGCCGCGCAGGCGTCCATCGCCTACGCCCGCAGCCGAGGTGAACATCTATGGTAAGCCCGACATCGCACGAAGCGAAGAGCACCGGCATACGCGAACGGCTGGGTGAGCTTTGCTACAACACCGGCCTGTTGAACCCGCTGCAGAAAATGCGCGCGTGGTGGCAGAAGGATTTGCGCATCCTGGCCTATCACCGCGTGATGCCGGTGCCGGACCCGGAGCGCTACCCGTTCGACATGGAGCTGATCAGCACCTCGCCGGAGGAATTCCGCGAGCAGATGCTGCTGGTGAAGGAACGCTATCGTCCGATGCGCCTCACCGACGTGGCCGCCGCCATCAATGCGGGACAAGCGCTGCCGCCGGATGCCGTGGTGATCACCTTCGACGACGGCTACGACGACAACTACCGCATCGTCTATCCGATCCTGAAGGAGCTGGGCGTACCGGCAACCTTCTTCATTTCCACCGGCCACATCGACAGCGGGCGCCCCTACGCCTACGACTGGCTGGTGCACATGATCCTGCTGACCAACGCGAATCGGCTGGAACTGCCCGAATTGAACATGGACGAGCCCATGCCGGCCACGCGCGCCGAGCGCCGCGCGCTGGCCATCCGCGTGCTGGGCAACATGAAGGAGATCAGCGCGCTGACCCAGGCGGCGATGATCCGCCGCCTGGAAACGGCATGGAACATGCCCTCCGATCACGCCTACCCAGCCGACTGCCGCCCGATGAACTGGGACCAGTTGCGCGAGATGCGCGCCGCCGGCCTGGAAATCGGTTCGCATGGCGTGAATCACTGGATGCTGTCCAAGCTGCCGCGCGAGGAACTCGAACGCGAGGTGTACGATTCGCGCAACGCGCTGCTGCGCGAACTCGGGCCGATGGCCTTGCTGATGTCCTACCCGGTGGGCAGCAACCGCGCGTTCGACCGGGAAGTGATCGAAGTGACCCGCGATGCGGGCTTCGACCTGGCCTGCAGCTACATCAGCGGCACCAACCTGCAGCCGGCCAGCAACCGCTACTCGCTCTATCGCATTGCGGTGGAGCGCTATTACGGCAAGGCCTGGTTCGCCGCATTGCTGGCCCTGCCCGGCCTGATCGGTTATCCGACGCCCGCCCATCTCGCTTATACCGATACCTCATGTTCCCACTGATCCTCCTCTACGTCGTCCTGACCATCGTCAGGCCGCAGGAATACATCACCGCGCTGATCGGCCTGCCGATCCTGCCGGTGGTGCTGGTGCTGGCGTTCGCCGCGTGGCTGGCGTCCGGCACGCGGGTGCCGCGCGCACCGCAATTCCTGATCCTGCCCGCCTTCTTCATCGTGCTGATGTTGTCGGAAGTGGCCAACGGCTGGCTCGGCGGCGTCAAGGAAGAAATGGGCAAGTTCGGCCCCATCGTGCTGATGTTCTTCATGATCGCCACCGCGTGCACCACCCAGCGGCGCATCCTCACCCTGATGGCGGTGATGGTGATGTGCGCCACCGTGCTCGCCCTGCACGGTATCGACCAGCGGCATGGCGGCATCGGCTGGACCGGCATTCCCGTTGGCGAGGACGGACGCATCCAGTACGTGGGCATCTTCAACGATCCGAACGATCTCGGCATGTTGTTCGTGTCCGTGTTCCCCATGGCCAGTCTGTTGTACAAACGCGCGGGCTTGATCGGCCGGCTGTTCTGGCTGGCCTGCATCCTCACCCTGCTCTATGGCGTGTATCTGACCAACTCGCGCGGCGCCATGCTGGGCGTGCTGGTCGTCATCGGCGCGTACATCTGGTACCGGCGCGGCATGGTGGTGGCCGGCATCCTCGGGGTGGTGGGCCTGGCGGCGATGAAGCTGGTCTCCTCGCGCATGCAGGAACTCGATGCCGGCGAGGAATCGGCAAGCGGCCGCGTGGATGCCTGGTACGAAGGCCTGCAGATGTTCAAGTCGCATCCGCTGTTCGGCGTCGGTCCTGGCAATTTCACCGACTACAACCAGCTCACTGCGCACAACTCGTTCGTACTGGTGCTGGCCGAAACGGGCTTCGTGGGTTACGTGCTGTGGCTTGCGCTGATCGGCTACAGCTTCTGGATGACGGCGGCCGTGCTGCGCCTGAAGCCGGATGCCGCCGCGGAACCCGAGCGCTTCGCGGCGTGGAGCGCCGAACGACCGCTGGCGCTGACCCTGCTGCTGTCGCTGTGCGGCATGTTTGTCTGCGCGTTCTTCCTCAGCCGCAGCTACATGATCGTGCTCTACGTGGTGCTGGCGATCGTCACCGGCTTCTATCTGGGCGCACGCCAGCGCGTGGACGGCCTGCCCGCCTTCAGCATGAGCGAGAGCGGCGGGCGCTGGATTCCCGCGGCCATCGGCAGCATCGCCGGCTTGTTCGTGCTGGTGACGATCCTGTTGAGGACCACCGGATGACCACACCTCGACCCACGCTCTTGCAGCGCCTGACGGAGTATTCGCCATGAGTGGATGGTACGAGCAGGCTTTTCGCCGCGTGCTCTATCCTGCTTACGAGAGCGGCCTTCGACGCCGCAGCACGCTATCCTGGCTGGCGTCCTACGAGCGCGACCAGTGGTATTCGCCCGAGGCCATTGCCGCGCTGCAATTCCAGCGCCTGAAGGCGCTGATCGAGCACAGCTATCGCGAGGTGCCTTATTACCGTCGCCGCTGGCGCGAACTGGGCATCCAGCCCGAAGACATCCGCAACCTGGACGACTACGCGCGGCTGCCCGTGTTGACCAAGGCCGACATCCGCGAGAACTTCGCCGACCTGCAGGCCTCGTCGTGGCAGGGCCGCCTGTTGTTCAAGCGCACCGGCGGTTCCACCGGCGAGCCGCTGGAACTGGGCTACACGCGCGAAAGCTACGATCGCCGCATCGCCGTGATGTGGCGCGGCTACGGCTGGGCCGGCGCACGCCCGGGGCGGCGCACGCTGTATCTGTGGGCCGGCACGGTCGGCACACCGGGACGTGCGCACCAGCTCAAGGACAATCTCTACAACGCGCTGTTCGCGCGCCGCGTGCTCAACAGCTTCGAGATGACCGAGTCGAACCTGGCCGCCTACGCCGACGCCATCGACCAATACCGTCCGTCCATCATCGTGGGCTACGTGAACCCGCTGGCCCAGCTGGCCAAGTGGATGGTGGAAACCGGCCGCAAGGTGCATCGCCCGGACAGCGTGATTGGTGCCGCCGAGGCGCTGCATCCGCACCAGCGCGAGATCATCCATCAGGCGTTCGGCAGCCCCGTCTTCAATACCTACGGCTGCCGCGAATTCATGCTGATTGCCTCCGAGTGCGGGCATCACCACGGCCTGCACGTGAATGCCGATCACCTGGTGGTCGAGCTGCTGGGCGCCGAGCGCAAGCCGGTCGCGGACGGTCCCGGCGAAGTCGCCGTCACCGATCTCTCCAACTACGGCATGCCGTTCATCCGCTACGTCAACGGCGACCTCGCCTCCGCCTCGAGCTCGCACGACTGTCCCTGCGGTCGCGGCCTGCCCTTGCTCGAACGCATCGACGGACGCGTGCTCGATGCCATCCGCACGCCGGATGGCCGCATCCTGCCTGGCGAATTCTTTCCGCACATGCTCAAGGACGTGCCGGGGCTGCTGCGCTTCCAGCTGGTGCAACGGCAGCTCGACCGGCTGGAACTGTCCATCGTGCGTGGCGACGCCTTCGACGACGCCTCCATCGCATACATCCAGTGCGAAACCGCCAAGGTGCTTGGCGACAGCGTGGCGCTGGACTACCGCTTCGTCGACGAGATCCCGCTCACGCGCAGCGGCAAGCGGCGCGTCACGCTGTCGGAGCTGGCATGAACATCACGCACGTGGTGGAAAATCTCAACCGCGGCGGCCTGGAACGCATGGTGCTCGACCTGGTGCAGCTGCAACAGCGGCAAGGCCATCAATGCCAGGTCGTGTGCCTGTACGAGACCGGTTCGCTGGCGCACGAGCTGGATGTCGTCGGCATACCGGTAGTGGCTTGTCATAAGGGACGCGGCATCGATCTTCGCGCACTCGCCCGCGCGCGCTGGGCCATCGACCGCCACGACACCGATGTGCTCCACACACACAACGCGATGGCCCACTATCAAGCCGTGCTCGCCTCATGCGGCCTGGATGTGCTGCGCATCCTCAATACCCGCCATGGCATGGGCGCAGGCCAGCATACCGGCCGCAAGGAATGGCTCTACCGTCGCGCGCTGTCGCGCACGGACCTCGTGGTCACGGTATGCGAGGCAGCGAAGCGCAATGGCCTGTCGCGCGGGCTGCTTCCACAGGCGACGACGCGGGTGGTGCCCAACGGCATTGCAGTGGACCGCTTCGCCCCCGCCTCCGCCCCAATGCGCCAGCGCCTGCTGCAGATGCTGGGGCTGGATGAACGCGCCTTCCTCGTCGGCAACGTGGGCCGCTTGAACTGGACCAAGGATCAGGCCGGCTTGATCCGCGCGTTCGGCCAGCTGCACCGGCAGCATCCGCACGCCGTGCTGCTCTTGATCGGCGACGGCGAACTGCGCGCCGATCTGGAACGCTGCGCCGAACAGGAAGGCGTGCTCGGGGCCGTGCGTTTCCTGGGCGATCGCAACGACGTGCGCGAGCTGCTGCAGGGACTGGACCTGTTCGTACTATCCTCGGCCAGCGAGGGTTACTCGATGGCATTGCTGGAAGCCTGCGCGGTGGCGCTGCCGATCATCGCCACCGACGTGGGCGGCAACGGCGAAATCGTGCAGAGCGGACGCACGGGACAACTCGTGCCGGCCGGCGACCCCGACGCGTTGGCCGAAGCCATGCTGTTGCTGTTGCGCGAACCGCTGCGCGCTTCCGCCTATGGCCGGGCCGCGCGCGACTGGGTGGAAAAGCATGGCTCGCTGGAAGCCATGGCCGATCGTTACGAACGCCTTTATCAGGCCATGGAGTATGCATCGTGCGACTGAAGGTGCTCGTGCTGACCAACCTGTTCCCGTCGCCGTGGGACCCGCTGCGCAGTCCGTTCAATCGCCAGCAGTTCGAGCGACTGGGCAAACACCACGACGTGGATGTGATCACCGCCGTGGATTTCCGCGAACGTTTCGGTCGCAAGCGCGCTCCGTTCTCGGTGAAAAACGTGAACGCCGAGCAGTTCGTGTTCTTCTACCCGCCGCTGCTCGGCCGTTCGCTGCACGCCGCCTGCTGGCTGGTCTCCCTGCTGAGCCAGAAACTGCGCCGCCTGCGCCGCGCGCACTACGACTGCCTGCTGCTGAGCTGGGGTTATCCCGATGCCGCCGCCGCGAGCTGGCTGGCACGTCACCTGGGCATTCCCTATGTGGTCAAGGTGCACGGCAGCGATCTCAACGTGAAGGCCGAACAAGCCCTGATTCGCCCGCAGATTCGACATGCATTGCGCGGTGCACAGGGCGTGGTGGCGGTGAGCCAGGCACTCGCCGACAAGGCGGTAGCGATGGGCGTCGATCCGGCGCGCGTGCACGTGCTCTACAACGGCGTCGAACCGAACCTGTTCACACCCGGCCCGCTCAGCGATGCACGCACCAAACTCGCGCTGCCGCAGGACGAACGCATCCTGCTCTACGTAGGCAACCTCAAGGACACCAAGGGCTGCCTCGACCTGCTCGAAGCCTTCCCGCGCGTGCTGGCCACGCATCCCGACGCAAACCTGCTGTTCGTCGGCTCGGGCCCAGCGCGTGAAGCACTCCTTCAACGCGCCGCCGCGCTGGGCTGCGCGGCGCGCGTGCGATTGGTGGGCGCCGTCGAACACTTCGCCCTCGGCGACTGGTTCCGCGCCGCGGATCTGCTCTGCCTGCCCAGCCACAACGAGGGCGTACCCAACGTGGTACTCGAAGCGATGGCCTGCGGCACACCCGTAGTCGCGACACGCGTGGGCGGCATCCCCGAAGTGCTGCCCGAACATGCGGGCATCCTGGTGGACGCTCACGACCGCATCGGCCTCGAGGGCGCTCTCGTCGACGCGCTCGGCAAACCTTGGGATTCTGGCCGTATTGCGGCGCATGCCAGCCGTTTTCGCTGGGACGAGAACATCCAGCAGCTGGGCGATATTTTGCAGGCGGCGGCGATGAGTCGGATGGGGCGGGTGAATTATTCGGCGTCGTGAGTGGGGGAGCGTTCGCACTTTGCTCTTTTTGGGTTCGTTATCCTGGCGTCGACCGGGCGTTCCCGCGACCGGGCCGCTTACGCAGCGGGCGTTTCGACTGCCTGCCGGCAGCCGAGTCACTTTTCTTTGCTGGCCCACGCATGCGCAGGAGCGCATGCGAACGGCGAAGCCGGCCCGAAGGGCAGAGGGCAGGATGCCCGGAGTAAAGAAAAGTAACCCAAAGAAATGGCCTTTAAAGCTGGCAGCATCGTGTTGAATCCAAGCACGAACGGTTGAGGCGCGTCCCACCGGATCTCCATGGGAGGGTACCCCAGGGGTACTTCAATGCGCTGCGCAACGCGCCCGAATCGCTGAGGACTTAAAGCGGAGGCCCGCTTCGCATCGCCCTTGGCTTGTCTTCGCGATGCACCCCACTTCTCCCCGCCGGGGAGAGGGCCGGGGTGAGGGGCGGGTGCTCGCGGAAACGTCTGGTTTTTTCTGTGGGAGCGCACCCTGTGCGCGATAGTCACGCATGGATGTACCGCTCCGTCGGCTTGTCGCGCACAAGTGCGCTCCCACAGTAGCCCTGCAGCTCTCGCTCTTAGCTCCGGCTCTTGGCTCTTGGCTCTTGGCTCTTGGCTCTTGGCTCTTGGCTCTTGGCTCTTGGCTCTTGGCTCTTGGCTCTTGGCTCTTGGCTCTTGGCTCTTGGCTCTTGGCTCTTGGCTCTTGGCTCTTGGCTCTTTGCTCTTGGCNCCGGGGAGAGGGCCGGGGTGAGGGGCGGGTGCTCGCGGGAACCTGTGTGCTTTCTGTGGGAGCGCACTTGTGCGCGACAGCCACGCATGGATGTACCGCTCCGTCGGCTTGTCGCGCACAAGTGCGCTCCCACAGTAGCCCCGCAGCTCTCGCTCTTAGCTCCGGCTCTTGGCTCTTGGCTCTTGGCTCTTGGCTCTTGGCTCTTGGCTCTTGGCTCTTGGCTCTTGGCTCTTGGCTCTTGGCTCTCAGGGGTCCCCGTATGACGCGGCGGGTGGGTGGAGGATCAGCCCGCAGGGTGGCCGGCATGGATGCCGGCCAGTTTTTCGCCAGGGCAGGATGCCCTGTCGAAAAACCCCGCAACCCACCCGCGCACCTGGAGGGCGAAGCCCGGAAGGCGCGTCATCCGGGGGGCCCTTCTCTTTGGTTACTTTCTCTTGGGCAAGCAAGAGAAAGTGACCCGGCCTCCGGCAGGAGGACGGAAGCCCGCGGCAGGCGATCAAGCTGGCGTCAACGCGACAACCAATCACCGAGGCTCTGGATGACCAGCCATTCGGCTGTTGAGAAGCGCCTCCGGCCTGCGCCGGGATGACGAGCAAAAAAATCGCAGAACCAATGGGCGAAATAAACGCCCCCTACTTATCCGACACCGGCACCACTACCCCACCCTCAGCCCCCACCACCTCATCCCCAAACATCACATCCATCCCCCGCCTCAACCCCACACGCGGTTCCCACCCCAACACTTCCCTCGCCACCCGCTGATCGAAATTCGCCAACGGCCGCAACGACCTCACGCGATAACGCGTCAACGGCACCGCACAGTGCAACACCTTGCCAAGCCCCTCCACACCCACCGCCAGCGTGAGCAACAACCAGGTCGGCCAGCGCATCAGCCGCAATCCCTTGCCCCGCTTGCGACGCACGCGCTCGAGATATTCGCCCTGCGTCACGATAGCCGGATCGACCACGTGCACCAGCTGCCCCTGCGCCGCCGGTGCATGCGCGGCGAGCAACAGGGCGTCGACCACGTCGTCCACGTAAACCAACGGCAGTGTTTGCGACGGCGAGCCCACCGCGATCCAGCGACCGGCAATGGCCAGCGTGCCATTCGGCGTGGTGTTCTCCGATCCCGGCCCGATGATCTGGCCCGGCCGAAGGATCACGGCCGGAAGGCCATGCTCACGAACCGCATCGCGGACCAGCATCTCGGCGGTCAGCTTGGTCTGCGTATAACTGCCGCGCCAATCCGGATGCGGCTCCAGCGCCGAACCTTCGTGGATGGCGATGGCCGGATCGCGTCCCGCATGATCGAGCACGCTCATCGAGCTGACATACACCAGCTTCTGCGTCGCGTGCCGCAGGCAGGCATTGACGATATTGCGGGTACCCCAAACGGTGCCCGCCTCGAAATCGCGCGGACCGCCACCCATCGCCGCACCGACATGAAAGACTGTCCCGGCGCCCTGTACCGCATGCTCCACGATGCGCGGATCGCCAAGATCGCCCACGACGACCTGATCGGCCAACGCAGCCAGCCGCGGATCGGGCCGACGCACCAGCACGCGCACACGCTGACCATTGCGCCTCAACGCGCCCAGCAACGCCCGGCCGAGAAAACCCGATGCACCCGTTACCAACGCGTCGACCGGCGCCAGCGTCTCGTAGCGCGCTTCCAGTTCCTGCTTTCGCTCTTCATCGGCGCGACGGCAGGCAGCTTCCATCAGGGCGATGGGACGCCGCCCATCTTCGGCGCTCACCGGCGGCGCCTTGCCATCGCGCAGGGCCTGCGCAAACGCTTGTGCGCCGGCCTGGATGCCAGGCGAGGATTTCAACCGTCCCGTGGCAAAACGCAGCACGTTCCAGGGAATCCGGAACACATCGCGCACGGCATCGAAGAACGCGCCCAGCACGATGCCGATGAACTTGGGACCGGGCAGCACGCGGCGTACATGGCATACCTGCAGGAAGCGATCGATCTCGATCACCCCGCGCGTGCCCTGCACCACGATGCGGTTGAGCATCGGCCGGATATTCCACGAAAGCATCACCCGACCGGTGCCGCTCGCGCACTCCGCCGTGGCGTGCCACTCGTCGAACTTCAGCGTGCTGGATTTTCCCGTCGAGCGATAACGGATATCGAGCTGTCCGATGTTCCCGAGAAACGCTTCCAACGTATACAAACCATGCACGCCCAGGTCCCGGAACGGGTAAGACCCCTGCGCCACCATACCCGGCAGCGGGCCGCCGCCGTAGGCCGGATAGTCGGAGCTTCGCCACACGTCGACGGCGACCAGGTCGCCGCAGGCGCCCGAAGCCACCAGCTCCCTCGCGCGCATCACCATCGGATCGAACAGGTCCGAATGATCGACCGACAGCACCAATCCCTTCTCGTGCGCCTTCGCGATCATCGCGTCGCACTCGGCCACCGAATCGGCCATCGGCTTTTCCACGAACACGTGGCAACCCATATCGAGCGCGCGCAAGGTCAGCGCGCAGTGACTGGACGGCGGCGTGAGCACGTAGATGGCATGCGGGCGGCAGTCGGCCAGTTCGGCCAGGTCCGATACCACGCACTCGATGCCGAAGGTCTGCGCCAGTTTGCCGGCGGCCTCGCGATCGAGATCGCAGATGCCAACGACCTGCACGTAGTCGAGCCGCTTCAGCGCCTCGATGTGGTAACGCGCGACGTAGCCGGCACCCACGATGCCGATGCGCAGGCGTTGATCGACAGAAGCATTCATCCAGGTATCCGTTGGTCAGCAAGCGTCATGTCCACCGTGGCGAGCGAGGTGGCGACTTCGCGCAACACCTCCTCCACACGGCGATCCCAGGTTTGATCGGCCACCGCAGCCATGCGCTCGGCGGCACCCTTGTGCGGTCCATCGGCCAGCACTTGTTCCAGGCCGGCCAGGAAATCCTCGCGGCCATCGGCAATGCGCACCACGCTGGCGAAGCGGGCTATTTCCGGATTGCCCACGGCCACCACGGGTTTTCCCGTGGCGAGGTATTCGCGCAGCTTCAGCGGATTGGCGTTTTCCACTTGCCGGTTGCGGCGATACGGAATGATCGCCGCATCGAACGACTTGGCCCACGCCGGCAGGCTGCCATAGGGTTGTGCGCCCGCCAGTACCACGTTCGGCAACGCCTCGAGTTCGGGCACCTTGATGGCGGCATAGCCCACCAGCAGGAACGTCCACTCGGGGCGAGAGCGGGCCAGCCAGGCGATCAGTTCCACGTCGATCCACTCATGGATGGAACCGAAGTAACCAATCACCGGACCGGGCAGATTCCGCGCGAGCTCGGGGACTTTCGTCGCCGGATCGGAGGCGCGCGCGAACAGCTGGGCATCCACGCCGTGCGGTGAGAAACGGGTCTGCGGATTCTGCGCCTGCTTGGTCGCCAGCAGCGCCGGGGGCGCCACGAACACGATATCCGCGCGCTGCGTCAGGGCAAGATCGCTGGCCGCGATGACTTCCGCATCCACACCGGGATGTGCGGCGTAGTCGTCGATGCAGTAGTAGACACAGAAGCTTTCACCCAGCCGGCGCGCGAGGAACCCCGGGTGCGGAGTGACGAACCATGAAATGCGTTGGCGCGTGCCCAGCACGCGCATGGCCCGGCGCAGCGCCCACTGGCTGAACAGGCGGTTGAACAGCGGCACGCCCGGTATGCGCCGGAACGGCAGCTGCGGCACGGTGCAATGCCAGAAATTGGTATCCACGCGCTGCGGCGCGCGCAGTGCCTCGCGCAACTTGCGGAACGCCCGGCGCAGGTCGCGGCCGCTGGCCTGCGGCGCCCGCATGCCCGGCGAATCCACGTAGAGCACCGGCATATGCGCGGCCAACCGGGTGGCCACGTGATGGCTGCTGGTGCGGTTCTCGGCAAACCAGTCGTTGCCGAAATAGACGACGCCGTAACGCTCTAGCATGCCCCCTCCCGCGCGAGGGGTGGGCGTGTAACCAGCATGACCTGTCCCCTGTACACGTTGATCAGCAGAAGCAGAGACGGCGCGCGAACCATGCGGCGCCGCCGGGTCTTTCGGACATGGGTTCGGCCCGATGTCGACAACACGAGCCTAGCGCAATGCCCCAGGTGCTCCCATAAGTCGAATTGCCAAGGCCGATGCCGAAAAAGCGCTGATTTGCGCTGTTTTCACGCAGTGCCGCAACGGCGGCGAAGGGTCCATCGGCCGTTCGCCATAGCCTTTCGGTCGCATGCCCCATTGACTATGTGCCCAATGGATATCGAGGCCACTTGGCGACACAGTGGTCACCAGCGGAGGCCTGCCTCCGCCATCGACCTGCCTCCGGGAAAACTCTCGAAGGCCGGCCCTTTCACATCCTTTCCGTGCGAACTGTCGTGATGACTCTCCGACCGAAAAAGATGCAATTGCTGCAATGGATGCCACATGCCGTGGTGTTCACGCGTGCGCCCAATCTGGACCAGGCGCTGTACCTCACCTTCGACGACGGGCCCAACCCGGACCACACGCCCGCGTTGCTCGAGCTGCTGGGCAGGCACGGGGCCAAGGCCACCTTCTTCCTGATCGGTCGCGAGGCGGAGCGCTATCCGCAACTGGTGGAACGGATCGTCGAAGAGGGCCACTCGCTCGGCAACCACTCCTATAGCCACCCGATGTTCGATGCGCTCACGCACACCGAGCAATGGGTGGAAGTGGAACGCACCGACCAGGTGCTCTCCCATTTCGACGGACGCAGCCACCACGGGTTTCGGCCGCCGCGCGGCGTGTTCTCGCTGCTGCTGACGCTGCGTTTCGCCTTCAGCCGCCGCAAGCTGGCCTACTGGTCATACGACACGCTCGATTACCAGAAACGCGAGCCCGACGAACTGACCGAACGCCTGCGCGCGGCACCGCCTCGCGCTGGGGACGTGATGTTGATGCACGACGACAGCGACTGCTCACGCCGCATGCTCGAAAAGCTGCTGCCCGAGTGGAAGCAGCGCGGTTTCACTTTTCGCGCGCTGCCTGCATGACGCAAGACAACGCAGCACGCAGCCCTCAGCCAGGGCAGCGCGGCCGCTGACAGGGGATCTGCAATGAACCAATTCTTGGGCGTGGCAGGGCTGGCACTGATCATCCTCGTGGCGGCGTTCTGCGTCGTGGCATGGCTGGCCATCCGCTCGCGCAACATGCAGGTGTGGCTGGGCAGCTATCTGCGGCGGCGCCCGCGTGCCGCGGTCAAGGGGCCGACGCACATCATGTTCTGCTTCGTCGATCACTACGAGCCGGCATGGGGTCGTGTGGATCTCGAGACCCAGCGCCGCCGCGTCGATCGCTGGCACACAGGTTACCCGGCCATGGCCTCGCGCCACCGCGACGCCGACGGCAGGCCGCCGCAGCACACCTTCTTCTATCCCGAAGAGGAATACCTGCCCGAGCACCTGGACAAGATCGCCGGGCTTTGCGCGCAGGGCTATGGCGAGATCGAAATCCACCTGCACCACGACAACGACACGCCCGAGAATTTCTGCGCCACCATCTCGCGCTTCAACGAACTGCTGCACGCGCGCCACGGCGCGCTGTCGCGCGACCCGCAAACCGGCCAGCTGCGCTTCGGCTTCATCCACGGCAACTGGTCGCTGGACAACTCGCGCGCGGATGGCCGCTGGTGCGGTCTCAACAACGAGCTGATCCTGTTGCGCGAACTCGGCTGCTACGCCGACTTCACCCTGCCCTCCGCCCCCAGCGAAACGCAGACGCGTACGATCAATGCGATCTACTACGCCACCGACGATCCCTGCTGTCCCAAGTCGCACAACACCGGCACGCCGGTGAAAGTCGGCGGTACGGCCAGCGGCGACCTGATGATCGTGCAGGGCCCGCTGGGGCTGGACTGGAAGCGCCGTCGCAAGCTGATCATGCCGCGCATCGAGAACTCGGATGTCCGCCACAGCTGCCCGCCCACGCCGGAACGCGTCGACGCCTGGGTGCGCACGGGCATCCACGTGGAAGGCCGGCCGGACTGGATCTTCATCAAGATCCACACGCACGGCACGCAGGAGCGCGACATGGACACGCTGCTCGGCGACCCGATGCACGCCATGCACGACCATCTCGAAACGACCTACAACGACGGGCAGCGCCACGTGCTGCACTACGTCACCTCACGCGAGATGTACAACATCATCAAGGCCGCGGAAGCCGGGATGCAGGGCAATCCCGCGCGCTACCGCGACTTCGAACTTCCCCCTCCGCCCGGCGTCGCCCGATGGACGTCGCCGGCGTTGTCGCCCGACCGCGCTACCGAAGCCGTCGCGGATATCCCCGGCATGGAGTAAATGCGATGCATTGGCGAGCCAAAGGCGTGTTGCAGAAAGTGCTGGGCCACGTGCCCGGCGGCGAGGAAGCGCACTACGTGCTTCAGCGTCGATTCGGCGGCTTGCGCGGTTTCACCCGCGAATTCGACATCAAGATGGACGACTGGCGCCTGATGGCTGGGCATCTGCACAAGGCCGGTGTTCCCATCGCGGGAGCCCGCCTGTTCGAGATCGGCAGCGGCTGGTATCCCACCTTCCCGTTTGCCTGCTACCTGGGTGGCGCCAGGCAGGTCATCACGGTCGACCTGAATCGACATATCAAACCTGACCTGGTGAGGGAATGTGCGGGCAATCTCGGACGCCATACGGCGCTGATTGCCGAGGCTTGCGGCATTCCCGAAGATGAGGTTCGCCAACGGCAGCAGCAATTGGTCGAGCGCCTGCAGCGGAACGACGATGTCGCCGCTGCCACCGATGGCGTGGTGGTCTACGACGCCCCGGCCGATGCCTCGCGCACCAGCATTCCCGCGCACGAGCTCGATTGCGTCTTTTCCAACAGCGTGCTCGAGCATGTGAATCCCGAGGCAGTGGACGAGATCTTCCGCGAGGCCATGCGCATCCTGGCGCCAGGCGGCATCATGTTCCACTCGGTGAACTGCGGCGATCACTACGCCTATGTCGACAGCAAGATCAACCAGCTCAACTACCTGAGGTATTCCGATCGCGAGTGGCGACGCTGGGACAACGCCTTCCTGTATCAGAACCGGATGCGCGCCTATGAGTTCGTGGATCGCGCGACGGCCGTGGGTTTCGACATCGTGCTCAACACCGAGTGCGCCCGTGAGAAACGACTGGCCGAGCTGGCCGCGATGCCGGTGCATCCGCAGTTCGCGCATATTCCGCCCGAGCGGCTGTGCGTGACCTCGATCGATTTCATCGGCCGCAAGCGCCCCGCCGAGGTATCGCCATGACATCCGCCCTGGTCAGCGTGGTGATGCCTGCCTACAACGCGGAGAAGTACATCCGGGGCGCGGTGGCCTCGGTGCTGTCCCAGACCTATGCGTCGTGGGAACTGGTGATCGTGGACGACTGCTCCACCGACGAGACGCCGGTGCTGCTCGACTCGCTGGCCGATGTCGACGACCGCGTACGCGTGATTCACGCCAGGGAAAACGGCGGCGTGGCGGCCGCACGCAATGCGGCCATCGCCGCGGCCCGTGGCAGCCACATCGCGTTTCTCGACAGCGACGATGGCTGGCATCCGCGCAAGCTCGAATGGCAGATGGAACACATGGAAGAGACGCGCGCCCGCGTTTCCTACACCTCGTACGACCGCGTCAACGAGCGCGGCCACCTGCTTTCGTCCGTGCGCCCGCCGGCCACCGTCAGCTACGCCCAGATGCTCCGCAGCAACCACATCGGCAACCTCACCGGCCTCTACGACCGCAGCCTGGGCGATGCCGCTTTCCGCGCTGTCGGCCACGAAGACTACGTGTTCTGGCTGGAAATGGTCCGCCGCGCCGGCTCCGCCTCCTGCGTCCCCGGCGACCAGCCGCTGGCGTACTACTGCGTCCGCGAAGGCTCCGTCTCCGCCGACAAATGGCGCGCCGCCTGCTGGCAATGGCGCATCTACCGCGACATCGCCCAACTCAGCTGGCTCTCTTCCTCGCAGCACATGTGTCATTACGCGTGGGAAGCGATGAGGAAGAGGATGGCGTAGGGTCCACAGTTCTGCACAGCAGAAAAGAGCAGAAGCACAATTAAAGTCTGTCGCGAGCACCCGCCCCTCACCCCAACCCTCTCCCGGATGTGACAGGGTTGGGGTGAGGGGCCAACCTAGCCTCATCGTGTGGGCGTGCCACTTTTTGCTCGTCATTCCTGCGAAGGCAGGAGGCGCTTTTCAACAGCCGAATGGCTGGTCATCCAGTGACTTTGCGCTTCGGTTGTCGCCCTGCCGCGACCTGGCTCGCCTGCCGCGGGCTTCCGTCCTCCTGCCGGAGGCCGGGTCACTTTCTCTTGCTTGCCCAAGAGAAAGTAACCAAAGAGAAGGGCCCCCGGATGACGCGCCTTCCGGGCCTTTGGCCCTCCAGGTGCGCGGGTGGGCTACGGGGTTTTTCGACAGGGCATCCTGCCCTGGCGAAAAACTGGCCGGCATCCATGCCGGCCACCCTGCGGGCTGATCCTTCACCCACCCGCCGCGTCATACGGGGACCCCCAAAAGCCAAGAGCAAATAGCCAAGCTCGGCTTGGCGATGCTTTCGCGAGCACCCGCCCCTCACCCCGGCCCTCTCCCCGGCGGGGGAGGGAGAAGTGGGATGCATCGCGAAGACAAGCCAAGGGCGATGCGAAGCGAGCCTCCGCTTTAAGTCCTCAGCGATTCGGGCGCGTTGCGCAGCGCATTGAAGCACCCCTGGGGTAGCCTCCCATGGAGATCCGGTGGGACGCGCCGCGAGCGTTCGCGCTTGGATTCAACACGATGCTGCCAGCTCTTGAGGCCATTCTCTTTGGGTTACTTTTCTCTTGGGCCAGCAAGAGAAAAGTGACTCGGCTGCCGGCAGGCAGTCGAAACGCCCGCTGCGTAAGCGGCCCGATCGCGGTACCGCGGCACCAAACACGAGGCTCGGGATCCCGGCATTCGCCAGGATGAGGAGCCAAAATCAAGGCGCCCGCGCCACCGGCCCCTGCAACACCGCCAACACCCTCTTCGCCACGCGCCCCACCGGCCCCAACTTATCCGTAATCATCCCCATCAACCGGAAGTCTTCTTCACTCCAATAGCGAACCAGGAAACTCGCCGGCAAGAACACCGCAACAAACGCCACCGCCCCCGTGATGAAAGCGAAATGCCCTGGCGTGACTTCCGCCACCAGCCAACCCGCACCCGTCGCCACCAGGCCCACCACCAGCAGCCGCATCATCATCCCCACCGGCAACCCCGCACTCGCCACGCGACGGATATAGAACGTGCAGATCGCCAGCTCCGCCAACCGCGTGCCGGCATAACAGAGCACCGCGCCCAGCAAGCCAAAATGCGGGATCAGGCTGAAACCCAGCACCACGTTGATGATCAACGCCGCCGCAGAAATGCGCAGGCGATCGCCCTGGCGATCCGTCACCACCTGGAACGCCGCGATGCTGTTGGTGATCAGCAACAACCCCGCCAGCACCAGCGTCACCTCGATCGCCGGGATCGCATCCACATACTTGTTGCCATACATCAGCGTGACCAGGCCTGGCGTGGTGACGAAACCCAGGCCGGCGATCATCAGGCCCGTGGCCCAGTAGAAGCGCGTCGCCTCCGACAGCACCCGTGTCGCCTGCGAATGTCCGCGCTGCCCGAAAGCCCGCGCCATATAGGGCAGCAGCGTGGTGGTCAGGCCCACAGAAAACAGCTCCACCGCGCCGCGTGTGAGCGTCCCCGCGATGGCGAAGAAGCCCACCGCCGTGGAGTTGGCGTAGGTGTTGAGCAGGAACACTTCGATGGTGTTCGTCTTCAGCGCAATCAGCAGGACCAGCACCGCCGTGAGGCGCAGGTGGCGCGTCATGCGCATGGACATCTCCGCTGGCACTGCACCGACTTCGAACGGCAGGCAGTAGTGCCGATAAGCCAGGCGATTGATCAGGTTCAGCGTGAGGCAGGAGATGGCGAAGATGCCGACGAAGGTGAGCAGTCCCCCGCGAAACCAGGTAGCCAGCCCCACCAGCGCGAGCATGATCACGCCCGAGATCACCGTGGCGATCGACACCGGCTCGAAACGTTCCTGCCCTTTCGATATCGCCACCAACAGGCTGTAGTTCGCCTTGGCGACCACGCCGATGGCCACCAGCACCGAAATGGGCACGATGAAGCCCGCCCATTCCTGCGGCTGGACGATGGCCACGCCAGCGAAGAACAGCGCGATGACGACCGCACAGCTCCACAACTGGATGCGCATCAAGCGCTGGGAAATATGCGAGGCAACCTCGGGCTGATCCGCGCCGTAGGCTTCGGCGATGAACTTGGTCGACGAGGTGGTCAGGGCGTGGTTGCTGCACACCATCAGCCAGCCGCACAACCACACCGTGAAAGCGTAACGACCAAAGTCAGCCGGACCCAGCGCGCGGGCAATCCACACGCTGATGAACAGGCCCAGCGCGTATTCCACATAGGTGGAAACCGACACCAGCGCCATGCTCCGAAGTGCTGCCATCCGACGATTCATCTACACCTGCCCCTGTTCATACCCTTGCATGTCACATCAACGCTACGGTGAAGGATGCGCCGCCAACGGCGACATCGATCCGCTTCCCGGCGGTTGCTGCAGCAGCCACATCGCCACGCCGCTGCCACGGTTGTTCCAGTTGAAGCGGCGCAATGTTTCGCCGATCTGCGCGCATTCGGTGTTGTACGACGATGACAGCGCTTCCAGGCGCCGCTTCAACGCATCGCTTTGCTTGGCATCGCGTTCGAAGTAGTAGGCTGCCGCCACCGGCATCACCAGTTCCACGTTGTGTGCATCGCTGTACCAGCCGTCCGAATCCTCGATATCGGCCAGCTTGCTGCGCGGGACCTTGGACGAGGCCCAGTACCAGGCGATCTGTCCGTTGTCGCCTGAGCAGGGGTTGCGCCACTCATGTCCCTGCACGATGGTGTTCACGTCGATCCAGCCGTAGCGCTCCATGTAGCGCCCGAACGCCGTGATCATCTCCGGAATGCGACGGTCGCCCGTCACCAGCCAGGTATGCCACAGGCCGTCGATGATGTTCTCGCTCATCCATGGCGAGGATCCGCGCACGTCGTGATCGGGATGCCAGGCATCGTCCTCATGGAGGTTCCAGCTGTTGCGCCACGAGCCGTCGTCGCCGAGCTTGTCGGGATTGCTGCGCTGGTGGTCGTACAGCCAGCCCACCCGCTCGCGGGCATAGCCCAGATAGCGGGCGTCTCCGGTCAGTTCGTACGCATTGATGGTGGCCAGCAAGCCGAGGCCGGCCAGCCGCTCGGTGAAACGTTCGCCCGGGCCGGTGTACGGGCCGGGCGTACCGCTCCAGCCGCCGTGCTGCCAGAGCGTGACCATCTTGTCGACGGTCTCGGCGTCGTGCTCGCTGTCGTCACCCGTGAGCGCCAGCGCCAGCAGGATGGGTTCGACGTAGACGTACTTCACGTCGCACGGTTCCTTGCCATACGTCCAGCCACCGCCACAGAACGGACTGAACGGCAGTCCATCCCGTTTGATGTACTTCATGTAGAAGTGATAGCTCTGATCGGCGGCCTGCAGGTAATCGAAACGGCCGGTGCGCACATAAGCCTTGAACAAGGCGGTCGGACGATCGAACAGCCATGCCGTGTGATCTTCCACCGGCAACTTCCTGGCCCATTCGAACTGGGTCGATACGTAGTTCGCATAGGCTTCGCCCTTGACGGCAGGCGTCTGCGGGCCGGCGATCAGCGATGCGCACAACCAGGTGGGCTCCAGCGTGGCCAAGGCCGCGGCGACGCGCACGCCATGGGCGTCGGCCACCAGTTCCTGCACATACGGCCAGCCCGGCGCGTCGCGCGTGCGCGGCTTGCCGATCGAGAAGTAATAGGTGCCCTCGCCCTTCACCAGCTGCGCATGAAACTGCATGCGCACCGCCCGGATGCTGCGATCGCGCGCATACCAGAGCAGCGTAACGTCGGCATGCGACGGCACCTCGTTGCCGGCCGCATCCAGGATGCGCAGCTGATGGACGTCATGCAGGGCGGACGGCGGAAACGGGATACCCACCGACACGCGCACATCGGTCGCGTCGCCGACGTTCTGATGCACCACGATCCGCTGCTCGGCGGCGCTATCCGCCGGCGCCCGCACCGCGGTTGCGCCGGGAACCTTCGATGACGCCGACCGGCCCGACGGCGTGGCCGACCAGCACGCCACCGGCAGCAACAGCAGCATCAACCACAGCACCACGAAGACATCGCCTCGGCATGCCCGCACGGAGCCCGGACCTGCCGCTGGAACCATCCACTTCATCACGCCACCGACGATAGCGGCACGCGCTTGCTCACCATCTTGCGTTCCCACAGCAAGGCCGTGCGCACGATGAAATCCAGATCGTCGTACTGCGGCTGCCAGTCCAGCACCTGTTTGAGGCGATCGCTGCAGGCGATAAGCATGCCCAGGTCGCCCTCGCGCCGTGGCAGCTCCACGATATTCAGCGGATGCCCGCCCACGCGGGCCACCGAATCGAGCACCTCGCGCACGCTGTAGCCGTGGCCGTAGCCGCAATTGAGCTTGAGCGAGGTGCCACCCTCGCGCAGATGATCGAGTGCGCGCAGGTGCGCCGTGGCCAGGTCTTCCACATGGATGTAGTCGCGGATGCCGGTGCCGTCGGGCGTGTTGTAGTCCGTGCCGTAGATGGCCAGGGACTCGCGTTTGCCCACCGCGTGCTCGCACGCCGCCTTGATCAACAGCGTAGCCGAGGGCGCCGAATGGCCGATGCGTCCCTTCGGATCGCAACCGGCCACATTGAAATAGCGCAGGATCACATGACGCATCGCGCCGGTCGCACAGTGGTCGCACAGCATCATCTCCGACATCAGCTTGGAGCGGCCATACGGGTTGGCGGGCTGGGTGGGCGTGTCCTCATCCGCCACGCCGTGCGCGGTCAGGCCATACACTGCGGCGGTGGACGAGAAGATGAACTTGCTCACGCCCGCTTCCGCGCAGGCAGCGAGCAGGTTGCGCGTATTGCAGGTGTTGTTGCCGTAGTACTTGAGCGGATCGCTCACCGACTCGGGCACCACCGTGTGCGCGGCAAAATGCATCACCGCGTCGATGCCATGGTGCTGAAGCACCGACGCCACCAGTGCGGTATCGCCAACGTTACCCACCACCAGCTCGGCGCCCTGCACCGCTTCGCGATAGCCCGAGCTGAGGTTGTCGATGACCACCACATACTCGCCACGCGAGGTCAGCTGCTGTACGACATGGCTTCCGATATAACCGGCGCCGCCGGTGACGAGTACCTTGTTCATGCTGACGACCCTGTTCGGGTGATGGGAAAGTGGTGACCCATCCACTGCGCCACATGGTCGAGCAGGCGCTGGCGGTCACCGCTGAGGACGTAGGTGTGGTCCGCTTCCTTGAAGTAACTGACGCTCACGCAGGGGTGATCGGCAAGACGCCCGAAGCACTCGCGGAACTGGCGCACGTGGTTGAAATAGCGCGCCACGCCCCCGCTGTAGATGAAGTCGAGCTTGAGTCCGCGATGGAGCATCTCGGCCAGTTGCGCGCGCACGATCTTCGGCGGCAACGGTTCCACCTCGAACGCGGGCTCGGCGGGACGTGCCGCCACGGGCGTGCGGCGGCGGGCGAAACGCTGGCGCCACACCGAAAGGCTCAACAGGCGCGGCAGGTAATGGCGCACCCGCTGACCGAGCGTGCGATGGCCATAGCCATCGAGAAAGAACGCACCCGCCACGCGTTGATCGACATAAGCCGTGGAATGCGCGTTCTGCGCACCGGAGCACAAGCCGAACAGCACAAAGCGCGTGCAGCCCGATTGCTGCTTCAACAGCTCCATCGCATCGCGCACATCGGCGAGTACCTGCTCGGGCCGCGACAGCCGCTGCCCGCTGGCGCCGCTGTCGCCGATGGTGGATTGATCGAAGCGCAGCGTGGGGTAACCCAGGCTGTTGAGCCGCCGCGCCAGCTCCACGTGCAGGCGGAACGGCCCCACCCGATACACCATGCCGGCATTCAACAGAATCATGCCCACGCCGTGCTCGATGACGGGAGGCAAACCCACCACGCCGACCAGATGCCGCGCGGCGCCAAAGCGGAAAGCCTGCTCATGCATCACGCCATCTCCTTCAGGTGGCGGCGGGCCGCCTCGAGCAGCGGATGCGAAAGGATCGCCAGCTCCAGGCCATTGACGTCGTCCCAGCGCGGCGCCACATCGACGCCAACCTGCCTGCTCGCGTAGGGCTCGCCCAGGCGCGAGGCCTCATCGGGCGACGAGGACGTGAGCCATGCCGAGGCGATGCCCGGATCGAGCAGGCGCAACTCCAGCAACTGCGAACGCAGGCGTTCGCTGGTCTCGAAGCCGGGCCACTGCGTACTCACGTCGAGATCCGGCCGGGCCACCTCGAAGCGGTTCAAGTCGACCTTGAGCGATGCCTCCATGCTGTCGTACTGCCGTACCAGCGCTGCGCCATCGGTGATCGCATCCCACGCCACCACGCCATCGAGCCGCGCCGTCTGTGCGGCGGCCAGCGCCGCGTTGGCACCCAGTCGCGCACCAAACGCGAGCAAGCGACCGCCGCCATGGCGAAGACGCAGTTCGGCCGCCGCCGTCGCCACGTCGGCCAGGCAACGCGGCCACTCGAACGCATGGCTGTCCCCGGCCGAATCGCCGGTACCGAAATAGTCGAAGCGCAACACGGGCAGACCGCTCTCCGCCAGGCTGTGCGCCAACTGGCGATACAGCCGATGGCAGCGGATCTGCTCGACGCCGAACGGAGGACACAGCAACACCGCCGTACCCGTGACCGCGGCAGCCGGATGATAGAAGCCGAACAGCTCCTTTCCCGGACCGAAGTAGAACGGCAGCTCGGCTTCGATGCGCGCTTTCATCGCTGATACACCATGGAGAACAGGATCTCGTTCTCGTGGTAGCTCTGCTGGATCGCGGTACTGTTGCGTATCTGCCGGGTATAGGCGGCGCGCCAGCTCCAGTGCTTGGTGAACTCGTGGCTGAGCGCCAAACCGAAGCGCGTCGTCTTGTCCGTGCGATCGATGTTGGTGTAATCGAGATGCTGGTAGTTGCCGAAGGCGGTGAGATAGTAGGTCGGCCGCAACCGGTATTCGATACTGACCGCGCCGCTCTTTTCCTTCTGGTTGAACGTGGTGTCGTTCAGATAGGACAACTTTCGGTACAGCGGCTGCACCGTGACCGACAAGCGATCGCCGCGATAGCTGTAGGTCGCTTCCAGGCTCTGATCCAGGTAGACGTCCGAATCGACCACCATGGTGCCGGTGTTGATGCCGCCCCGGGTCGGATCGTTGATCAGGTCCAGCGGGTTGGCCGACACGTTGGTCATGCTGTCGACGATGGTCTGGCCGGGCTGCAACAGCATGTCCTGCGCCGCGTCCGAGAACTCGTAACGCCCGGTCAGGCTGAAGCTGTTGTCGACACTGGCACGCCAGCCCAAGGTGACGTTCGCCATCGGCTTGGACGCACTCGGCGCATGGGTGAAGTCGATGTAGGCCCAACCCAGCGAAGCATCCACGTCGAAATCGCGCAGCGTATGCACGTAGTGCACGTAGAACTCGTTGCGGGTGTAATCCGGACCCGCATCGTTGTTCTTCAGGTCGACGCGCTGAGACTCCACGTTCAACGATACCTGGGTGGTCGGGCTCACATCGCGGATTACCCGGAAAGCCCCCAGCCCGCGAGAGGAATCGAAATCGTCCACCTTCGATGCGTAGCTGTTGAGGTACTTCAGCTCCGCCTGTCCGCGCGTGGCTTCGTTGAACTGGAAGTGCAGCACGGGCCCCAGCGCAATCACGTTGGTCTGCTGCTGGTTCTCGGGCGAGTTGCTGGCCAGCGAATCCACCGGCTGCACGCCCGCGTCGTCCTCGATGGTGAAGTCCAGCCGCTGCGGGATCACCGTCCAGTTCGCCTGCGCGCCCAGCGTGCCCAGCACCTGGCTGTCGAAGTTCTTGTTGCTGTAGTCGAGGTATTCCACCGTGCCGAGCACGTTTGCCTGGAACGTGGAACCCAGTTGCCGATAGGCGAAGTTGACACCGGGCACATACACATTGGTGCTTTGCGGATCGTCCGTGGACAACGCAATGTTGTCGCTGTGCTCCACGCTGCCGAACACCGAATACGCGAAGTCACCTGCCCAGGCACTGCCAGGCACGACGACGAGCGCGATCATGGTGGCGCGAGCGAGCCTGTTGTAAGCCGGCATATCCTTTCCTCTGACCGTTTCCCTCGAGGTACCGCCCCACCCTGTGACGGCACCTCCTCCCCTAACTGTCTAGGGCGCTTGGTTGAACACCACTCCTGCGAGCTTGCTCGGCTCGAAATGACTCAGTGCCTGGCTGATAGCGCCCGGCGTGTCCTTTCCGTAGCCAGCCACCACCACCACGAAATCGGCCAGGTCGGCCAGGATGCGCGCATCCGGCGCCCCCTTGATCGAAGGACCGTCGAGGAAGATGTAACGATCGGCGTAGCGCGACCGCAGCGAGTCGATCACCGCGCGCATGCGATGCGAGGTGAAGTACTCGCTGCTGCTCTCGCGCGACTTGCCGGCGGGAATCAAGCGCAGGTGCGGCACGCCGGTGTGGTAGATGATCGATTCGATGCCGATGGCCGGATGGTCCATCAGGTCGATCAGCCCGCCTCGCGCCGGTTCGATGCCCATCACCTTGTGCTGGTTCGGGTAGCGCACGTTGCAGTCGATCAGCAGGCTGGTCTTGGCTTCGTCGAAGGCGAATGCCGCGGCCAGGTTGCGCGCCACGAAGCTGCTGCCCGAGCCGGGGCTCACGGCCACCACCAGGGTCACGAAATTGTGGTTGCCACCCATCGCCAGCAGGCGCGTGCGGATCTCGCGGAAGGCATCGGATTGTTGCCGCACCGATTCCTCGCGATGGATCATCCGCCGCTGCTCGAGCTGGATCGGCGCAAGCGCCCCACCGGCTTCATGCATGCGCGCGATCGACTGGCTCGAGGTCTTGCGCAGTTCCAGATTGTGCGCGGCGGCTTCCAGCACTTCGCTGATGCGTTCGGACATGTTGTCGTCTTCCAGGTTTTTCATGGTCATCCCTTCAGCCGAATCCAGACGGCAATGAGATAGACAGCGCCCACCCCGATCACGATCAAGCCCACGATCGTGTTGCGCATGCGATCGCGACGGCGATCGCCCGGCGTCGGGTAGAACGGAATCGAGGCGAGTACCGGCGTGCCGATGGCCTGCTCCAGCTGCCATACCGAACGCACGCGCGGGTCGAACCACACCAGCGCAACCAGCAGGCCCAGCGGCAGCGCCAGGGAAAGGCCCATGCCGGCCAGACCGAAATGCAGGAAGCGCAAGCCCGTGGGCGAAAGCGGCATCACCGCCGGGTTCTGCACCAGGAAGTTCAGGCCACGCTGCTCGGCGTCGAGATTCATCGACACGCGTGCGTTCTCGCGGCGCTTGAGCAGATCCTGGTAGACGTCGCGGTTGACGTTGTAATCGCGGGTCAGCTCGGCAGTGACGTTCTCCGAATTGGCGATGCGTGCACTACGCTGCAACTCCGCCTGCAACATCGATTCGCTCGCGCCCATGCGGGCCGCCGCCGAAGCACTCGCTGCACGGGCCGTGGCCAGCTGCGTCTTGATCTGCTGGTAGGCCGGGTTGAACATCACGTTGCTATCCAGCGCGGTAGGCGTGCCGGCCTGCTGGCGTTGGTCGGCGACAGCGAGCTGTTTTTTCAGATCGTCGATCTGATGACGGATGCGCACCACGTCCGGATAGGAGTCGGTATAGGTCAACTGCAACTTGTTGAGCTGCGCCTGCAGTTCCCCCAGTTGCGCCTGCAGCACGCCATTGGCGGTCTGCACCGTGTTCACTTCCGATTCGCCGTTGAGTTGCGAGGCCAGCGAGCCCTCCATCGAACGGCGCTCCATCATGTCCATCCGCGCCGATTCGATCTGCGTGCGCAACTGGCTGATGCGCGCCGCGGTATCGGCCTCGCTGCCGGGACGTGCATCCGCGTTGGCGTCGCGATACGCCTTCAGCTTGTCCTCGGCATCGGTCAGCTTGGCGCGATAGGCCTCGACCTGGCTGTTGATGAACTCGTAGGCCTCGCGGCTCTCGCGCTGCTTCGAGGTCAGGCTTTCGCTGATGAACAGCTGGGCGAACGCACGCGCCACTTCGAACGTGCGCTTGGCGTTGTTGTCGCTGTAGGCGATAGTGATCAGGTTGTCGCGTGTGATCTGTACCTGCGTGCGCGACTTGATCGCCTCGGCCAGACGGTCCTGTTCCACCGGCGAAGGATTGGTGGCCATCCAACCGCCCGCTTCGAGGATCTTTGCCATCACCTTGCGGCTGAAGATCACGTCGCGTGCCATGTTGGCGCGATTCTTGTTCGCCGTCGGCGCGGCGGCGCCTTCCATCAACGGCGTGATGATGCTGCTTTCCTGCGCAAGAATCGTCGTCGAAGCGACGTACTTGCGTGGCCAGAGCATGCCGGCCGTCAGTGCGGCCAGTGCGATCAAGGCAAACGCGATACCCAGCATGAGGCGGCGTCGGCGCGCCTCGTTGATCAGTGCCGGCACAAGGCTTGCCATCGGCCTGAGTTCTCCACTCATGGCGACGTCCTCCCTTCCCCTGAGAGCGGCGTTAAAACGCGCGCATCGGTACGGTGACAACATCCCCGGGTTGCACGGGGTAATTGGTGGCGAGATCGCCCTTCTGCAGCACGTTGTCCAGACGCACCGCATAAGGCGTGGTCACGCCGTTCTTGCCTTCGCGATACAGCTCGGTTCGATCGGGTGCGGCAAACTCGGTGGTGCCGCCGGCGGCCAGCACCGCGTCGAGCACGGTCATGCCCTGGCGATACGGAATGGATACCGGCGTGCGCACGGCACCGGTCACGCGGACGCGCGACAGATACTCATGACTGCGCAAAGCGGTGAGGATCACGGCGACCTGCGGGTCGCGCACATAGGACTGCAGCTTTTCCTTGATCTCCGCAGCCACTTCCTCGGGCGTCTTGCCGCCGGCCATCACGTCGCCGATCAGCGGCACGGTGATCTTGCCGTCCGGCCGCACCGGTACGCTGACGCTGAGATCGGGGTTCTGCCAGACCGTGACCTGCAGTTGGTCGTCCACACCGATCTTGTAGGTGGATACCGCCTGCGCGGCCGGATCGATCCTTGGCGCCTCGGTCGAGCCACGCCCCGTGGCACAGCCCGACAGTACTGCTGCAACGCAAATAGCAAAGAACAGTGAGAGAACTTTCATGGCGGGCCCCCTGCGACAAAGTGTGAACTGCGTCACTTACGAGTATATCCACGGCCCAAGAGAACTTGACAAAGCCATTCGTTCTATGTCTTGACGCACATGGATTCCGCAGAAATGCGTCCGCACTTCAGCCGCCGCGAACGGCGTGAAGACGGCAACCCCAGTCCAGCCAAAGGAACTGCGAATCCGGACAGCGGCTCGCGCAAATCAGATCCCGCGGATTTAGGCCGTTTGGCCGATGGGGTGGAAACGAGGGCATGCACGCAGCGCCCGTCAAAACACGCGCGGAACGTCGTCGACCTCGTCTTTGCACGAGCTTCGCCAAGCTGTTCCCCTTCCCGCCGGGACGCCCCCCCATGACGCAAACGCCCGACATCACGCCGTTCGACGCCCAGCCACTCAAAGGCAAGACCATCCTCGTCACCGGAGGCGCGCAAGGCATCGGCCGCGGCATCGCGCAGGCCGTGCTTGGCGCGGGCGGCAACGTTTTCATCGGCGACTTGAATGCCGCCGCAGGCAAGGCTTGCCTCGACGAGTGGAAGGTCGGCAAACGCGCCGGCTTCGCCACACTCGATGTCTCTCGCGAACCCATCGTGAAACGATGGACCGCTTCGGCGCTCAGGCAATTCGGCCGCATCGACGGGTTGGTAAACAACGCCGGCATCGCGAGCCCGCACACGGGACCACTCACCGAACTGTCGCTCGACCAGTGGAATCGCTACCTTTCCACCAACCTCACCGGCGCATTCCTCTGCGCCAAGCACGCACTGGCGGAACTGAGCCGGCATCGTGGCGCCATCGTGAACATCGCGTCCACCCGCGCGTTGCAGTCCGAAGCGGATTCGGAAGCCTACGCCGCCACCAAGGGCGGCCTGCTTGCATTCACCCATGCCCTGGCGATCAGCGCAGGGCCCGACGTGCGCACCAACGCGATCCTCCCCGGCTGGATCGCTACCGATGCCTGGCGCGAACCCGCCGAACGATCCGCCCCGAAACTCAGCCGCCGCGACCACGCGCAACACCCCGCCGGCCGCGTCGGCACGCCGGAAGACATCGGCGCTTTGGCCGTCTATTTGCTATCGACGCAATCGTCGTTCGTGACCGGCCAGCACTTCGTCGTCGACGGCGGCATGACAGTGAAGATGCAGTACGTGTAAGGACATGGCCCGCCGCCACCAGGCGCGCAAAACAAAAGGCACCTAGATTTCTCTAGGTGCCTTTCGAATTGGTGGGCCGTGAAAGATTCGAACTTTCGACCAATTGATTAAGAGTCAACTGCTCTACCAACTGAGCTAACGGCCCTGAAACTGTTTGTACTTACTGGTCAACTGGGGTGGAAGATGGGACTCGAACCCACGACCCTCGGAATCACAATCCGATGCTCTAACCAGCTGAGCTACATCCACCGCAAAACTTGAACTGGCGCGCCCGACAGGAATCGAACCTGCAACCGTCGGCTTAGAAGGCCGATGCTCTATCCGGTTGAGCTACAGGCGCTTGTGCACATGGTGCAATAGCATCTGCATGGTCGGGGCAGAGGGATTCGAACCCCCGACATCCAGCTCCCAAAGCTGGCGCTCTACCAGGCTGAGCTATACCCCGATTTCGAAACCTTCAACCGATACGGGCTGAAGCTTTGAAATGCTACGGGTGACGCCTAGCCTAGTCAATCCGTATCAAAGCAACCGAACTTCCAACGTTACGCTCGGTCCGCCTGGCGATCGACTGCCTTGCGGTGCAAACCGTGATGCGAGCATCACGACTTGCGGTTGTATGGCGCGCCCGGAGAGATTCGAACTCCCGACCACCAAGTTCGTAGCCTGGTACTCTATCCAACTGAGCTACGGGCGCGTTTTAAAACTTTTGCCTTGTCGCTTAACCACCGAAGTGGAAAGCGCCGAAGCGAGAAGCGGAATTATTCAGATTCGAGGGCGGTGCGTCAACTCTTTTTTTCAGATTTTTTTCATTGCCGTGTGGAAATCTTCACGTTCGGCGATGAGTGCACTTCACTCGAGCCGCTTATTTTAGCCTTCTGCCGCTCTTTCGGCTACACCTTGCAGGCAAAAAACACACATAACTTTGTGGGAGCGCACTTGTGCGCGACAAGCCGACGGAGCGATACATCCCAACGCTGCGTCGCGCACGAGTGCGCTCCCACAAAGGAACGCGCTGAACCCGCCTCGTTGAGACACCCATCGCGCTGAATGACGCGTACCTGCTGCGCTCGTCTACATGCCCGGTTAGCCCACAAAAAAAGGCGGCCCCAGGGCCGCCTTTCTTCGAAGCATGCAAACCGCGATCAGCGATCCGCGATACGGCTCTGCGTGGCCGGATCGCCCACCTTGGCGCCCGTGTCGCCACGCGGCGGCGGAGGCGGCGGCGTGGAACCGGTGCTGGAGTTCTTCGACCAGTCCGCCGGCGGACCCGGCACGCGGCCGGCCATGATGTCGTCGATCTGACGCGCATCGATGGTCTCGTACTGCAGCAGCGCATCGGCCATCACGTGCAGCTTGTCGATGTTGTCGGTCAGCAGCTGTTTGGTGCGGGCGTAGTTGCGGTCGAGGATGGCACGCACTTCCTCGTCGATCTTGCTCGCGGTTTCATTGGAGACGTTCTTGTGCTGCGTCACCGCGCGGCCCAGGAACACTTCGTCCTCGTCCTCGCCGTAGGTCACCGGACCGAGCACATCGGACAGGCCCCACTTGGTGGCCATGTTGCGAGCCATCTTGGTGGCGCGCTCGATATCGTTGGATGCGCCGGTGGTCACCTTGTCTTCGCCGAAGATCAACGCCTCGGCCACGCGACCGCCGTACAGCGAGCACAGCTGCGATTCGATCGCCACCCGGTTCATGCTGTACTTGTCGCCTTCCGGCAGGTACATCGTCACGCCCAGCGCGCGACCGCGCGGGATGATGGTGACCTTGTAGACCGGATCGTGCTCGGGCACCAGGCGACCGACGATGGCATGACCGGCTTCGTGATACGCGGTCAACTTCTTCTCGTCTTCGCTCATCGCCATCGAGCGGCGCTCGGCACCCATCAGGATCTTGTCGCGCGCCTTGTCCAGGTGGCTCATGCGCACGTCGCGGGCGTTCTCGCGGGCGGCGAACAACGCAGCCTCGTTCACCAGGTTGGCCAGATCGGCGCCGGAGAAGCCGGGCGTGCCGCGGGCAATCGTCATCGCATCGACGTCCGCCGCGGTCGGCACGCGACGCATGTGGACCTTGAGGATCTGCTCACGGCCCTTCACGTCCGGCAGGCCCACCACGACCTGGCGGTCGAAGCGACCCGGGCGCAGCAGCGCCGGATCGAGCACGTCGGGACGGTTGGTGGCGGCGATCACGATGACACCTTCGGTGCCCTCGAAACCGTCCATTTCCACCAGCAGCTGGTTGAGCGTTTGCTCGCGCTCGTCATGGCCGCCGCCGAGACCGGCGCCGCGATGGCGGCCGACGGCGTCGATTTCGTCGATGAAGATGATGCACGGCGCGTGCTTCTTGGCCTGCTCGAACATGTCGCGCACGCGGCTGGCGCCAACGCCTACGAACATTTCAACGAAGTCCGAGCCGGAGATCGAGAAGAACGGCACCTTCGCTTCGCCGGCAATGGCCTTGGCCAGCAGCGTCTTGCCGGTACCCGGAGGGCCGACCATCAGCACGCCGCGCGGAATCTTGCCGCCCAGCTTCTGGAACTTGCCCGGATCGCGCAGGAACTCGACCAGCTCGCCGACTTCTTCCTTCGCTTCATCGCAACCGGCGACGTCGCTGAAATTGACCTTGATCTGATCCTCGCCCTGCAGCTTGGCGCGCGAGCGGCCGAAGCTCATGGCGCCGCGACCACCGGCACCGGCCTGCATCTGGCGCATGAACCAGATGAACACGCCGACGATCAGGATGATGGGCAGCCAGTTGAGCAGCAGGCCGAGCAGCGAGAAGCCGTTGTTGGACGGCTCCTGGCGGACCTCCACGCCCTTGTCCTGCATCTGCTTGACCACCCCGTTGGTGGACCAGCCCAGGACCGGCGCGACGGTGCGGAACGAGCTGCCGTCCTTCAGCTTGCCGCTGATGGCGGCCGGCTGGTCGGCACTGATGTTGGCCGAGGCCACGTTCCCGTTGTCGACGCTCTGCACGAAGCTGCTGTAAGGCAGGTCCGACGAGGAGGCGCCATGCGGGTTGAAGCTCTGGAACACGGTGAGCAGGACCACCGCGATGATCAGCCAGAGCAGCAGGTTTTTCGCCATTTCATTCATGCACGGTTCTCGCCGGATTGCCCGCCGTGGATCTTTCGCCCCACGGCCAATGCATACACCTCCCGCGAACGTGCGCGGGAGGCCTTGGGTTTACGCATCGTTACGCGGGTGAAGTCTGCGCGCAAGCTGCGGATGTAGTCGTCAAAACCTGTGCCCTGGAACAATTTGATCAGAAACGAGCCGCCGGGCTTGAGCCACTGGCGGCTGAAATCCAGCGCCAGCTCGGCCAGGTCCATTGCCCGGATCTGATCCGACAGGGCCACACCACTCATATTGGGGGCCATATCAGACAGCACAAGATCGACCTGCTGGCCTTGCAGGCGGCTTTCCAGCTCGCGCAGCACCGATTCCTCGCGGAAATCGCCCTGGAGGAAGTCCACGCCGCCGATGCCCTGCATGGGCAGGATGTCCATGGCCACCACGTGGCCGGTATCGCCCAGGCGCTGGCGCACCAGCTGCGACCATCCGCCCGGGGCGGCTCCCAGGTCGACCACCCGCATATTGGGCTTGAGCAGGCGATCCTTGTCGATCAGCTCTTCCAGCTTGAAGACGGCGCGCGAGCGCAGGCCTTCGGCCTGGGCTTTCTTCACATAAGGATCATCGAAGTGCTCCCGCAGCCAGCGGGAACTACTTTTGCTGCGCGCCATCGACAGTTGCCAAGATACGGGGGAGATGGCCGCATGATACCCTTACCGGTCCTATCGCAGTGAATCCGAGACTGAACGCATGGCACTTTCCCCTTCGCAGCGCCGCTACCTGCGCAGCCTTGCGCATGACCTGAGCGCCGTCATCCTGCTGGGTGCCAAGGGCGCGACCGAGGCCGTGCGCAAGGAACTGGACCTCGCGTTGAGCCAACACGAGCTGGTCAAGGTGAAGCTGTCGGGCGGCGACAAGGAAGAGCGCCAGCAGCAGATCGACTTCCTGACCGAAGGCACGCAGTCCGAGAACGTGCAGCAGATCGGCCATATCGTGGTGCTGTTCCGTCGCAACGAGGACGAGCCCAAGCTCGCCCTGCCCCGCTAAGGGCCACCGCGATGGATCTGTCGCTCGACCGCCCCGAGGGTTACCTGTTCATCCGCCGGGTCGGCGCTCGCAGCATTACCGTGGTCGATCGCGAATTCAGCAGCAGCTTCCTGCTGTCGCCCGGCCAGCTGGTGGAAAACTGGCCGGTGACCGCCGCCGTCGAACTCGACGCCGGCCATATCGAGGCCATCCTCGCCTTGAAGCCCGAAGTGGTGCTGCTGGGTACCGGCGAACGCCAGGTCTTCCCGGCCCAGGCCTTCATGGCCGGCCTGCTGCGCAAGGGTGTCGGCGTGGAAGTGATGGACAACGCGGCCGCCGCCCGTACCTATGACCTGCTGGCAGGCGAAAGCCGGCGCGTGGTGGCGGCGTTCATCCTGCCCGCCTAGCTGGAAAACTGTGGGAGCGCACCCTGTGCGCGACTGCTCCAGCCTCAAGGCCTGAGGCCGTCGCGCACAGGGTGCGCTCCCACACGCTACTTGGACGGCAGATAGCCCAGCGGATCCACCGGATTGCCGTCCTTGCGGATCTGGAACTGCAACTCGTCGCGCGATGCGCCGGTCGAACCCATTTCCGCGATCTGCTGGCCCGCCGTGACGCGCTGGCCTTCCTTCACCAGGCGCTTGCTGTTGTGCCCATAGGCCGACAGGTAGCTGTCGTTGTGCTTGACGATGACCAGCTCGCCGTAGCCCACCAGCCCGTTGCCGCTGTACACGACCACGCCATCGGCTGCCGCGCGCACCGCGTCGCCTGACTTGCCGGCGATCTCGATGCCCGGGATGGCATCGCCCGACTGGAAGCGCTTGATGAGCTGGCCATCGGCCGGCCAGCGCCAGTTCACGCCACCATTGCTGCGCGTGGCCCCCGGCGCTGCCGGTACCGGCGGCGCGGGCGGCGGCGTGTTGGCCGCCGTGGCAGCGGGTGCGCCAGCGACAGGAACCACGGGAGTGGTGCTGGCAGCCGGTGCGAGCGTCGGCGCATGGGCAGGTGCCGTTGCGGCCGGTGCAGCCGCTACTACGGCGGCATTGGCGGTGGAGGCAGATGCCGGTTGAAAGCCCTGCTGAGGTTCCGGCGCAGGGGTCACGACATGGGCAGTGGGCGGAGCGGGTTTGATCGTCGCCACCACCGGTGCGGGATGCACGGCCGCTGCCGCCGGAGGCCTGCCGTCAGGAGAGGACAGTTTCAATTCCTGTCCGGGCCAGATCGTGTAAGGCGAATCGATATGGTTCCAGCTCGCCAGGTCGCGGAAATCCACGCCGTTGCGGAAGGCAATCGAGTAGAGCGTGTCGCCCTTGGCAACCTTGTAGATGCCGCCCGGCATGGGTCGCGTGGCTGGCGCGACGACGCGCGACGTCGACCCGCTGGACGCGGGTTCGACGACAACGGTGCGCTGGGTGCCGCAGGCGGCCAGCAGGACGACGGTGGTCAGGGTCAGTGACCGGAGGTATCCATTCATGGGAGCAGCATAACGAGGCGCCGCGTCATTTTCATGCGTACGACTCCGAGGGACGCATGCCGTTGCCGGCCCGCGTTCAGCGCGACAGCAGCCACCAGGCCAAAAGGCCGGCCAGAATCACCAGCGCTGCCCAGCCAATGCGCTCGATGTGCTTGTGCAGGATGCGCTCGGCACGCTCGCCAAAAATGCGGATGAGCAAGGCCAGCAGCCACACGCGCTTGCCACGGCCCACCGCCATGCAGACCAGGAACGGAATCACCGGCACGCCCACGATGCCCGACGCCCAGGTGACGAACTTCATCGGCACCACCGGCTGCAACGCGGCCAGCGCAAGCACCAGCAACAGGCCCAGCCAATGTTGGTTCATCTGCAGGCGCAGGTTGTCCACGCCCTTTTCGATCGGCGCCAGCAGATGCAGGCTGTCGAGCAGCGGCGACAGCGCATGGAAGGCCCAATGGCCCAGCGCATAGCCGACCAGCGAACCCAGCAGCGAAAACAGCAGGCTGATGTTGGCGTAGAAAAACGCCTTGTGGCGCTTGCCGAGCATCATCGGCGCCAGCATCACTTCCGGCATGATCGGGAAGATGAAAGCCTCGACGAAACTCAGGCCGCACAAGTAATACACAGCCCTGGGGTGGCGCGCCCACGTGAGTGCACGCGCGTAAAGCGGTCCGAACAGACGCATGCTTAAACGTTTCCTTGTGAGCGCATCAGCCGATGCCGCCCAGCAGCGGCACGAAACTGACGGCGGCCAGTTCTTCCTGGATGAAATCGCCCTGGCCGTCGCCGCGCATGCGGATCAGGGTTTGGTTGCTGGGCGAACCGACCGGGGCGACCAGCACGCCGGTGGGGCTGAGCTGATCGAGCACGGCATGCGGAATCGCATCGCCGGCCGCGGTAAGGATGATCGCGTCGAACGGCGCCTCGTCGGGCCAACCGAGCTTGCCATCGTCATGCCGCGAGCGGATGTTGTTGAGGCCGAGCTGGCGGAAGCGGCGGCGCGCCTGGCGCAGCAACTCCTCGATGCGCTCGACGGTGAACACCTGCGGCACGATCTGCGCCAACACCACGGCCTGATAGCCGGAGCCGGTGCCGATCTCCAGCACTTTCTGCGGCACGCCCTGCTTGCCGTCGGGACGCTCCAGCAGCGCTTCGGTCATACGCGCCACCACCCAGGGCTGGGAGATGGTCTGCCCGTGGCCGATCGGCAACGCGGTGTTTTCGTAAGCGCGCGAATGCAGCGCCTGATCGATGAAATGGTGGCGTGGCGTATTGCGGATCACGTCGATCACACGCTGATCGCGGATGCCTTCTTCCTTGAGCTTTACGGCGAGGCGATCGCGCGCACGCTGCGAGGTCATGCCCTCGCCTTTCAGTGCCGATGGCGGCAAAGGATGCACGTTCATGCCCTCACGCTGCCTCATCAGCCGGCTTGCCGCCGGCCACACTCTTGTTCAAGCCGCCGATCCAGCTGCTGACCTTTTCCAGCGCCTGGAAGCGGGTCAGGTCGACATGGATGGGCGTGACCGAAATATAGCCGCGATGCACCGCGTTGAAGTCCGTGCCCGGGCCGGCGTCGTCGACGGCGCCTGAAGGGCCGATCCACCAGATTTCCTTGCCGCGCGGATCGGTCTGCTTGATGCACGGTTCGGAACGGTGACGCTTGCCCAGACGGGTGACTTCGAAGCCGCGGATCTGATCCCACGGCAGGTCGGGCACGTTGACGTTGAGGATGGTGTCCGCCGGCAGCGGATCGACCAGCAGCTGCTGCATCAACGACACCACGGCATTGGCGGCGGAGTCGTAGTGCTCGCCCTTGTGATCCTTGGTGACCAGCGACACGGCAATCGCCGGCAAGCCCAGGAAACGACCTTCCATCGCCGCCGAAACGGTGCCGGAGTAGATCACGTCGTCGCCCAGGTTGGCGGAGTTGTTGATGCCCGACACCACCATGTCCGGCTCGTAGTCGAGCATGCCGGCCAGCGCCAGATGGACGCAGTCGGTGGGCGTGCCAGCAACGCGGTAGTAACCGTTGTCCATCCGCAGGGCGCGGATGGGGGCATCCAGGGTCAGGGAATTGCTGGCGCCGGAGCGATCGCGGTCGGGCGCCACTACGGTGACCTGACCGACCGCGCCAAGGCGTTCGGCGAGCACGCGGATGCCCGGTGCATCCACGCCATCGTCGTTGGAAACAAGAACTCGCATGTTGATCCGTTCAAGGCCAGTCGCGGCGGCGCGGACGGAACTGCGCACGCCGTGTGAAGCCTGAAGTCTACCGGACCGGGGCGGCGGTTTCACATCAGAAAGGGCTGCCGCCGGCGCCCCGTTTCACAGGCCGTTTCGTTGTCGACGGCTCAACCGGGACGCGACACGGACGCGACGCCCGTGCATTAGGATTCGAGGCATGAAACATCGCCCGCCCGCGCCGGTCTCCGACGATGACGCCCGCCTCTTCCGGGAGGCCTTGGGCGACCAGGTGCGTGCCTTCGATCCGGTCGAACCCACCCCGTCCGCGCCCAAACCCGAGCCCCAGGCGCACATGCTGGAAGCGGACGAGGCCGCCGTGCCGGGCGAGCTGCTCGACATGGCCTTCGATCCGTCCATGCTCGAAGTGGGCGAGGAACTGAGCTATCTGCGCGACGGCTATCCACCCAAGCTGCTGCGCCAACTGAAACGCGGCCAGTACAGCATCCAGGACGAAATCGACCTGCACCAGATGAATGCCGCCACCGCGCAGGCCTGCATCTCCGATTTCCTCGCCGAAGCCAAACACAACGGCATCCGCTGCGTCCGCATCGTGCACGGCAAAGGCCTGCGCTCCCGCGCCGCCGGGCCGGTGCTGAAGGTGCTGACCGATCGCATGCTGCGGCGTCGCGATGATGTGGTTGCGTTTGCGTCGGCGAGGCCGATGCAGGGCGGGACGGGGGCGGTGGTGGTGCTGTTGAAGGGGCGGTAAGGTTGTGACTGCTTTGGTGTGCCGGTCGACAGCGATCCGGATACGACTGGAAACTGTGGGAGCGCACCCTGTACGCGACGGCCACGCCAGGGTTTACCGCTCCGCAGGCTTGTCGCGCACTAGGGTGCACTCCCACAGACAAGCACTAGTTTCTGGATCCTGCGAGCCCATGGCAGGTCAAAAGCGGTGGCAGCGCGACAACCGAGTTATACCGCTACTGGATTCCGGCCTGCGCCGGAATGACGAGCTGAAATGCTGCCAGCCTGCGCCGGGATGACGAGCTGAAAATCACCCCGTAACCGCCAACTCCCTCACCACCGTCGTCGCATACGCCCCCGCCGCCAACTCAAAACTCAACTCCAGCGTCCCCTCCTCCAGCCAACGCCAGGAAAGGTTCTGCGGAATCATGCGCAGAGCGCGACGCTCCTGATCCATCTTCGCCGCCACCAGCCCATCGGCCAGATCGGCATTGTCGGCGGCCACGGCGTTTTCAAGCGATGCCACCTCTGCCTGAGCAGGCGTTTCGCCACGCCCCCACAGCGGACCCGAAGGATGAATATCCCCCGTGGCCAACCGCTGCGACAACGTAGCGTCGAACGGCTCCGGCCCAAACCACGAGCGCGACCCGGCCAGCGACCAGATCTCACCGTCCATCGGCGAATCCCAGGCGTCGCGTTCGACGCGTGCCGCCAGTACCGCGTTGAAGATGTGCGATCGCGCAGCCGACAACAAAAAATGACGCTTGTCGCGATCCACCCGTCGACCCGCAAACATCGCGCGCGCCTGCGCCACGTTGCCGCCTTCGCGACCAAACCGCTGCTCGCCGAAATAGTTCGGCACGCCGCGCTGCGCGATCTGCTTGAGGATCTGATCGGCCACCGCGCGATCCCCATCGACCTGCCGCAGCACCAGCACGAAACGATTGCCGCGCAGTGCGCCGCGTTTGAGCTTGCGCGTATGACGCGTCGCCGCCAGCACCTTCACGCCCTCGGCGGGAAACGCCGACCAGTCGGGATCGGGCTTGCCCGCGAGCTGCACGGAAAACGTCTGGCGCGTCACCGCGTGGCGGTCCTTGAGCCCTGCATAACCTACGTTGAGCGGCGGAATGCCGGCGAATTTCGCCAGCTCGCGTGCCACCCAATCGGTATTCGCGCCACGCTTTTCCACCCACAGCAACGCGTGCTCGCCATTGCCGTCGGCGTCGTAACCGAGGATTTCCTCCACCTGGAAATCTTCGGGCGTGCTGCGCAGCACGGCGGTCAGCGGCGGGTTGCCATAGGCGTAGGGCAGTTCGAGATCGGACATGGGACTCCACCGGCGAGGCCGGCAACAAAAAGAAGAAAAGCGCGGGCGCGCATTACATCAGGAACAGCGTGGCGAGACCGAGAAAGATGAAGAAGCCACCGGAATCGGTCATGGCGGTGATCATCACGCTCGAACCCAGTGCCGGATCGCGCCCCATGCGCATCATCAGCAGCGGGATGCCGACGCCGCAGAAAGCGGCAAGCACGAGGTTGAGCGTCATCGCGGTGGTCATCACCACGCCCAGCGGGAAATTGCCATAGAGCAGCCAGGCGACCACGCCAATCACGCTGCCCCACACCAGGCCGTTGATCAGGGCAACCGCGATTTCCTTGCCCCACAGACGCCGCGCGCTGGCCGGCGTGATCTGGTCCAGTGCGAGTGCGCGCACGATCATGGTGATGGTCTGATTGCCCGAATTGCCGCCAATGCCGGCAACGATGGGCATCAGCGTGGCAAGCGCCACAAGGTGCTGGATCGAACCTTCGAACAAGCCGATCACGCGCGAGGCGATAAACGCCGTCACCAGGTTCACCGCCAGCCACGCCCAGCGGTTGCGGATGGACTTCCACACCGAGGCGAACACGTCTTCCTCTTCGCGCAAACCGCCGCGGTTCAAGGCCTCGCTTTCGCTCTCTTCGCGCAGCACGTCGACCATCGCATCGATGGTGATGCGACCGATCAGATGGCCGTTGCCATCGACCACCGGCGCGCTGACCAGATCGTAGCGTTCGAAGGCCTGGGCGACTTCATAGGCGTCGTCGGTGGGATGAAACGTGTTGACGTCCGGTGCCATCACCTCGCTCACGCGCTTCTCGGGCGAGGTGACCAGCAGCCAGTTCAGCGGCAGCACGCCGGTGAGCAGGTTGTCCTGGTTGATCACGAACAGCTTGTCGGTTTGCGCGGGCAGCTCGTCGAAACGGCGCAGGTAGCGCAGCACGGTTTCCAGGCTGATGTCGTCGCGGATGGTGACCATCTCGAAATCCATCAGCGCGCCGACCTGATCGTCCGGATACGACAACGCCGCCTGCACGCGCTCGCGTTGCTGCGCATCGAGGCTGGCCATGAGTTCGGGCAGCACTTCGCTGGGCAGGTCCTCGACCAGGTCGGCCAGTTCATCCGCATCCAGCGGTTCGACGGCCGCGAGGATCTCGTGGTCGTCCATGTCCGCGATCAGCGACTCGCGCACCGCATCGGAGACTTCCAGCAGGATCTCGCCATCGCGATCGGCCTTCACGCGCTGCCAGACGGCCAGGCGATCGACCAGGGGCAACGCCTCGAGCACATAAGCGATATCGGCCGGATGCAGCGCATCGAGCAGTCGCTGCAGCTCGACCTGCGCTTCGCGAAAACCCTGGTCGCTGTCGGGTTCCGGCAGCTGGCCAAGGCCGCGCAGCCGCCGCAACAGTTCGGCGATGTTCTCCAGCTGATCGTGGAGACGCGAGGCCGAACTGCGGCCTCCTACCTCGCTCATGCCAGGACCAGCAGCACGCAGGCTTGCGCCGCAATGCCCTCGCCGCGGCCGGTGAAGCCGAGCTTTTCGGTGGTGGTGGCCTTGATGCTGATGCGGCCGAGTTCGCAACCCAGCTCGTCGGCCACCGCTTCGCGCATGGCCAGCGAATGGGGCCCGACCTTGGGCGCTTCGCAGATCACGGTGACGTCCGCGTTGCCGAGCGCATAACCCTGCTCGCGCATCAGCTTGGCCGCATGGCGAAGAAAAAGGCGGCTGTCGGCATTGCGCCATTGTTCCTGGCTCGGCGGAAAATGCCGGCCGATGTCGCCCAGCGCCAGCGCGCCGAAAATGGCATCGCACAGCGCATGGATCACCACGTCGCCATCGGAGTGCGCCACCACGCCGTGCGTGTGCGGCACGCGCACGCCGCCCAGCATCACGTGGTCGCCTTCGCCGAAAGTGTGGACGTCGAAGCCCTGTCCGATGCGCATCATGGGTACTCCTTGGAGCCTCGTGGGCTCTTATTTCATACGCGACAACAGGAACTCCGCGAGTGCGAAATCCGTTGCCGTGGTGACCTTGATATTGTCTTCGGCGCCCTCGACCAGCAGCGGCGCGAAACCGGCGCGCTCCATCGCCATGGCCTCGTCGCTCACCGTTACGCCGGCAGCGTAAGCCACCTGCAGCGCGGCCGAGAGCTCGCCGCGACGGAACATCTGCGGCGTGAATGCGCGCCAGCGATGATCGCGTGGTTCAGTGACTTCGCTGCGCCCCGCGTCGTCCGCGCGCTTGAGCGTGTCGCGCAGTGGCGCGCCAAGCAGGCCGCCGCCCGCGGGCATGCCCAGATCGAGCAGACGCGTGATGTCACCTTCGCGCACGCAGGGACGCGCCGCGTCATGCACCAGTACGAAGCCGTCGTCGCTTACCTCGGGTGGCAAGGCGCGCACGCCTGCCAGTACCGAGTCGCAACGTTCTGCACCGCCCAGTGTTGTAAGCACAGGCTTGCCGTATAGAAGATCGGCACCCGGCCAGTGAGCATCATTGTCGCCAAGCACCACCATCAGACCCGCGATGCGGGGATGCGACGCCAGCCGCTCCAGCGTGTGCAGGATCAGCGGCCGGCCGGCCAGCGGCAGGTATTGCTTGGGGATGCTGCCACCAACACGCGTGCCGCGCCCCGCCGCCGGCACCACGCACCAGAGCGGCGCGTTCATGGGTTGCCGTTGGTGGAGGTGGCGGACGCGGGCGCCTGCGTGGCGCCCGGCTTTTCAACCACCTGGTAGAACGTCTCGCCTGGCTTGATCAGGCCGAGCTCGGCGCGGGCGCGTGCTTCCACGGCTTGCTCGCCGTGCTTGAGGTCGCTCACGTCCGCGCCCAGCGCCTGGTTGCGCTGGGTCAGCTTGTCGTTGTCCTCGCCCTGCTTCTTCACCGCCGCGCGCAGCGTTTCCACGCCGTGCACGCCGCCCGTGCCGCTCCACAGTTTTACCTGCAGAGCGATCAGGACGAGGACCAGGATCAGGGCAACCCAACGCAGCATAGGCGGAGTGCGCTCCTATCAGCCCGGCAGCTTGGCCAGGTTCGGGAACGCGTCGCGACCGGCATAACGCGCGGCCGAGCCCAGCGCCTCTTCGATGCGCAGCAGCTGGTTGTACTTGGCCACGCGGTCGGTGCGGCACAGCGAACCGGTCTTGATCTGGGTCGCGGTGGTGGCCACGGCGATATCGGAAATGGTGGTGTCTTCCGTCTCGCCCGAGCGATGCGAGACGATCGCCGCGTACTTGGCCTTATCGGCCATGGCGATGGCTTCCAGCGTTTCGGACAGCGTGCCGATCTGGTTGACCTTGATCAGGATGGCGTTGGCGATCTTCTTGTCGATGCCTTCCTGGAAGATGGTCGGGTTGGTGACGAACAGATCGTCGCCGACCAGCTGGATGTTCTGGCCGAGCTTGTCGGTCAGGTGCTTCCAGCCGTCCCAGTCGCCCTCGCCCATGCCGTCTTCGATGGTGACGATGGGGTACTGCTTGGCCCAGCTGGCCAGCACGTCGACCCACTGTTCCGGCGTGTAGACCTTGCCTTCGCCTTCCAGGTCGTACTTGCCGTCCTTGAAGAATTCCGAGCTCGCCACGTCGAGGCCGAGCAGGATCTCGCTGCCCACCTTGTAGCCGGTCTTGCCGATCGCTTCGAGGATGGTGTCGAGCGCTTCGATGTTCGAACGCAGGTCCGGCGCGAAGCCGCCTTCGTCACCCACCGCCGTGTTCAGGCCCTTGCCCTTGAGCACGCTCTTGAGCGCGTGGAAGATTTCGGTGCCAGCGCGCAGCGCTTCGGCAAACGTCGGCAGGCCCACCGGCAGCACCATGAATTCCTGCACGTCGACGTTGTTGTCGGCATGCGCGCCGCCGTTGATGATGTTCATCATCGGCACCGGCAGCGCACCCGGCTTGCCAGTGGTGCCGTTGATGCTGGCGAGGTACTGCCACAGCGGCTGGCGGTTCTGCGCGGCGACCGCATGCGCGGCAGCCATCGAAACACCCAGGATCGCGTTGGCGCCCAGCTTGCCCTTGTTCGGCGAGCCGTCGAGGTTGATCAACTTGGCGTCGAGACCGCCCTGGTTGGCGGCATCGAAGCCCTTCAGCGCGCTGGCGATGGCGCCGTTGACGTTGCCGACCGCGTTCTTGACGCCCTTGCCCAGGTAGCGGGCCTTGTCACCGTCGCGCAGCTCCACCGCTTCGCGCGAACCCGTCGATGCACCACTCGGCACGGCAGCGCGGCCAAAGCCGCCGCCGGCCAGGGTCACTTCCGCTTCAAGCGTGGGGTTGCCGCGGGAATCGAGGATTTCACGTGCGTGGATGCGGGTGATTTCGGTGCTCATGGGGTCCGTAGCTTGTCGAGGTGAATGAAGCGAGGGGGAAACATCCTGCCTGATTTGCGGGGGATGCGCTTCAATCGCCTCCCCCGAGAGCGAATCAGAGCGTGTGTTCGAGGAACGTGTGCCGCTTGGTGACCTGATCGAGTTCGAGCAGGGTTTCCAGCAGCGCTTCCATCTTGTCCAGCGGCCAGGCATTGGGGCCGTCGCTGAGCGCCTTGGAAGGATCGGGATGCGTTTCGGCAAACAGGCCGGCCACGCCCACCGCCACCGCGGCACGCGCCAGCACCGGCACGAATTCGCGCTGACCGCCCGAACTGGTGCCCTGCCCGCCCGGCAACTGCACCGAGTGGGTGGCATCGAACACCACCGGGCAGCCGGTATCGCGCATCACGCTGAGCGAGCGCATATCCGACACTAGGTTGTTGTAGCCGAAGCTGGCGCCGCGCTCGCACACCATGATGTCGTTGTTGCCGACGGCCTTGGCCTTGTCGGCCACGTTCTTCATCTCCCACGGCGAGAGGAACTGGCCCTTCTTGATGTTCACCGGCTTGCCGGCGCGCGCCACGTTCTGGATGAAGTCGGTCTGGCGGCACAGGAAGGCCGGCGTCTGCAGCACGTCGACCACGGCGGCCACTTCGTTCATCGGCGTGTATTCGTGCACGTCGGTGAGCACGGGCACGCCGAGCTGGCGCTTCACTTCGCCGAGGATCTTCAGGCCCGCTTCCAGGCCGGGGCCGCGGAAGCTGTTGCCCGACGAACGATTGGCCTTGTCGAAGCTGGACTTGAAGATGAAGTTGATGCCGAGCTTGCCGGTGATTTCCTTTAGCTTGCCGGCGGTATCCATCTGCAACTGCTCGGACTCGACCACACAGGGGCCGGCGATCAGGAACAGCGGCTGGTCCAGGCCGACCTCGAAGCCACACAACTTCATGCGACAGACTCCTTCGCGAGACGCTCGCCTTCGCGCACCGCCTTGAACTCGCGGGCGGCCTGCACGAAGCCGATGAACAACGGATGGCCATCGCGCGGGGTCGAGGTGAATTCCGGATGCGCCTGGCAGCCGAGGAACCACGGGTGCTTCTGCTGCGGCAACTCGACGATTTCCACCAGCAGATCGTCCATCGACTTGCCCGAGATCACCAGGCCGAGGTCTTCGAAGGTCTGACGGTAGCGGTTGTTGAATTCATAACGATGACGATGGCGCTCGCGCACCACGTCCTGGCCGTACAGCTCGCGCGCCAGCGTGCCGGCCTTGAGGCGGCATTCCTGCGCGCCCAGGCGCATGGTGCCGCCCAGGTCCGAACGCTCGCTGCGCTGCTCGACTTCACCCGTGGCGGTGGTCCACTCGGTGATCAGGCCGATCACCGGATCGGGGCTGTTGCGGTCGTTTTCGCTGGAGTCGGCTTCGGTCAGGCCGGCCACGTTGCGGGCGAAGTCCACCACCGCCGCATGCATGCCGTAGCAGATGCCGAAATACGGCACGCCCTTCTCGCGGGCGTACTTGGCGGCCAGTACCTTGCCTTCGAAACCGCGCTTGCCGAAGCCGCCCGGCACCAGGATGGCATCGGCACTGCCCAGCGCCTTGGCGGCGCCTTCGGCTTCGACCTGCTCCGAATCAACCCAGTTGAGATTGACGCGGGTGAGCTGCTTGATGCCGCCATGGCGCAAGGCCTCGCCCAGGGACTTATAGGCGTCCTTGTGCTCGACGTACTTGCCGACGATGGCCACGGTGACCTCGTCCTTGGGATGCTCCACCGCCTCGACGGTGCGCACCCACGAGGAAAGATCCGCCGGGCCGACCTGCAGGCCCAGGCGCTTGACCACGATCTCGTCGAGACCCTGCTTGTGCAGCCACAAGGGCTGCTTGTAGATGACGTCCACGTCGGCCGCGCTGATCACGGCGTTCTCGGGCACGTTGGTGAACAAGGCGATCTTGCGGCGCTCGCCATCGGGCAGCGGCTGCTCGCAACGGCACAGCAGCACGTCCGGCTGGATACCGATGGAGCGCAGCTCCTTCACCGAATGCTGGGTCGGCTTGGTTTTGATCTCGCCGGCGGCCTTGATGTACGGCACCAGGGTCAGGTGCATGAACATCACCTTTTCCGGGCCGTGCTCGATGCGCAGCTGGCGGATCGCCTCCAGGAACGGCAGCGACTCGATATCGCCCACGGTGCCGCCGATCTCGACCATCGCCACGTCGTAGCCGCGGGTGGCCTCATGGATGCAGTGCTTGATCTCGTCGGTGATATGCGGAATCACCTGCACGGTGGCGCCCAGGTAATCGCCCCGGCGCTCCTTGCGGATCACCGATTCGTAGATCTTGCCGGTGGTGATGGAGTTCTTGCCAGTCAGGCGGGTGTTGACGAAGCGCTCGTAGTGACCCAGGTCCAGGTCGGTCTCGGCGCCATCGTCGGTCACGTAGACCTCGCCGTGCTGGAAGGGACTCATGGTGCCGGGATCCACATTGATATAGGGATCCAGCTTCATCATGGTGACCGAGAGGCCACGCGCTTCCAGGATGGAAGCCAGCGACGCCGCGGCGATGCCCTTGCCAAGAGAGGACACCACACCGCCGGTGACGAAAATCAGGGGGGTCATGGGATGCAGCCGTGCTGGAAATCGGCATTTTAGAGGAAGAACGGTCTTACCGCGAGGGTTTGCGCTGGCTAAATGACTGGGGCGTTCAAGTTGGGGGCTTTTGCCCGTCATTCCGGCGCAGGCCGGAATCCAGTAGCGGGACGGCGCGGTTTTAGCGACAGCAGTGGCGGCGGCAGGCTAAGACCGGGCCTTGCCGCTACTGGATTCCGGCCTGCGCCGGAATGACGGCCTAAAAACAACAAAGGCGCCCGAGGGCGCCTTCGTCATCACGCAGAAACGAGCCAGCCCTACTCCACCGGCACCATCTGCGACGTCGGATGCATCATGTTCACATTCATGTTGTGCAGCACCCACAGCGAGCCGACCACCACGATGGCCAGGATCAGCAGGGTGAACAGCATGATGGCGAGGTTGCCGCGCTGCGAGGGCGAGGTGCCCATGTGCAGGAAGTAGACCAGCTGCACGATCAGCTGGGCCACGCCGAACACGATGATGCCGGGCATCATCAAGTCGTGCGGGACCTTGCCGCTCATGACCACGCCAAACGAGGCCAGGGTCAGCACCACCGACAGCACGAAGCCGACCAGGTAGGACTTGGTGCTGCCATGGGCGGCGTCGTGATGGGCCGCATCGTGGGACGAATGATAGTCGGACATCAGATGGCCCCCCGCAGGTAGACGAAGGTGAACACGCAGATCCAGACGATGTCCAGGAAGTGCCAGAACAGGCTCAGGCAGGACAGACGGCGACGGGTCGCGTCGGTCAGGCCGTAGCGGCGCATCTGGTCCATCATCACCACCAGCCAGATCAGGCCGCAGGTCACGTGCAGACCGTGGGTGCCGACCAGGGTGAAGTAGCTGGACAGGAACGCGCTGCGGCTCGGGCCGGCGCCGTCCGCGATCAGCTTGGCGAACTCATGCACTTCCATGCCGATGAAGCCGGCGCCGAACACGAAGGTCACCGCCAGCCAGGCCAGCAGCGCATTCTTCTTGCCGGCATGCATGGCGAGCATGGCCATGCCGAAGGTGACCGACGAGATCAGCAGCAGCATGGTCTCGCCGAGCACGTACGGCAGCTCGAACAGCTCCTTGCCGCTGGGACCGCCGGCGGTGGCGTTGCCCAGCACGGCGAAGGTGGCGAACAGGCCCGAGAAGATCAGGCAGTCGCTCATCAGATAGATCCAGAACCCCAGCAGGGTCTTGGATCCATCGTCGTGGTGATGGGCATCTCCCCCGTGGGAGATGCCGTCGAGCGCGCCGTGGGTGGCGCTTACTGCGGGACTGCTCATGACTTACGCCACCTTCTGACGCTGCGGCGCCGCCACCGGAGCCACCTGCGTGGTCTGGAACTGCTTGAGCTGGGCGTGACGCGAACGCTCGATGCGCTCCACTTCGGCCGCCGGCACCCAGTAATCGACGTCGCGGTCGTAGGCGCGCACGATGAAGGACGCAATCATGCCGAGCAGGCCGACCGCCGCCATCCACCAGATGTGCCACACCAGGGCAAAACCCAGGACCGTACCGAACGCGCCCATGACCACACCGACGCCGGTGTTGCGGGGCATGTGAATGTCTTCGTACTTGGCAGGTTGCACGTAGGCGACTCCGTTTTGTTTGTCTTCCCAGAACTGGTCCAGTTCACGGACCTGGGGCAGCGTTGCAAAGTTGTAGAACGGTGCGGGCGAGCTGATCGACCATTCCAGGGTGCGGCCACCCCATGGGTCGCCGCTGGGATCGGTGAGCTTCTTGCGGTCGCGCACGCTGACGTAGAACTGCATCAGGATGCAGAAGATGCCGGCCGCGATGATCGCCGCGCCGATGGCGGCCACGATCAGGTAAGGCTGCCAATCGGGGTTCGCATAGTGGTTCATGCGACGGGTCATGCCCTTCAGGCCGAGGATGTACAGCGGCACGAAGGCCACGTAGAAACCCACCAGCCAGCACCAGAACGACGCCTTGCCCCAGGCCTCGTTCAAGCGGAAGCCGAACGCCTTGGGGAACCAGTAGTTGATCGCCGCCAGGCAGCCGAACACCACGCCGCCGATGATCACGTTATGGAAGTGCGCGATCAGGAACACGCTGTTGTGCAGGACGAAGTCCGCACCCGGCACCGCCATCAGCACGCCGGTGACGCCGCCCACCACGAAGGTGACCATGAAGCCGATCGTCCACAGCATCGGCACGGTCATTTCGACGCGGCCGCGGTACATGGTGAACAACCAGTTGAACAGCTTCGCGCCGGTAGGCACCGAGATGATCATCGTCATGATGCCGAAGAAAGCATTGACGTTCGCGCCCGAACCCATGGTGAAGAAGTGGTGCAGCCACACCAGGAACGACAGCACACCGATCGCCGAAGTCGCATAGACCATCGACTTGTAACCGAACAGCGGCTTCTTGGAGAACGTGGCGACGATTTCCGAGTACGCGCCAAAGCACGGCAGCACCAGGATGTAGACCTCGGGGTGGCCCCAGATCCAGATCAGGTTCACGTACATCATGGCGTTGCCGCCAAGATCGTTGGTGAAGAAGTGCATGCCCAGGTAACGGTCGGCCGTGAGCAGCGCCAGCGTCACCGTGAGGATCGGGAACGCCGCGACGATCAGGATATTGGTGACCAGCGCCGTCCAGGTGAACACCGGCATCTTCATCAGCGTCATGCCGGGCGTGCGCATCTTCATGATGGTCACGATGAAGTTGATGCCGCTCAGCGTCGTGCCCAGGCCCGATAGCTGCAGCGCCCAGATGTAGTAATCCACGCCGACCGTTGGACTGTAATCAAGCCCCGACAACGGCGGATACGCCAGCCAGCCGGTCGCGGCGAAGTCGCCGACGAACAGCGACACCATCACCAGGAACACGCCCGACAGGAACAGCCAGAAGCTGAGCGAGTTCAGGAACGGATACGCCACGTCGCGCGCGCCGATCTGCAGCGGCACGACCATGTTCATCAGGCCGGTGATCAGCGGCATCGCCACGAAGAAGATCATGATCACGCCGTGGGCGGTGAACACCTGATCGAAGTGGTGTGGCGGCAGGTAGCCGGCCGAATCGGCCGCGGCCGTCGCCTGCTGCAAACGCATCATCAGCGCATCGGCAAAACCGCGCAGCAGCATGACCAGCGCCACGATGATGTACATGATGCCGATCTTCTTGTGGTCCACCGAGGTGAACCACTCCTTCCACAGGTAACCCCACAGACGGAACTTGGTAAGAGCCGCGAGCATCGCCAGGCCGCCAAGGAGGACGGCGGCGAGCGTCACCATCACGATCGGTTCGTGATAGGGAATCGCGTCAAGGGTGAGCTTTCCAAACATGGCTTACTTCTCTGCCTTGGCCGGGGTGATGTTCGAGGACACTGCGCCCCCGTCCTGGTGTTCGCGCATGTCCATCTGCATGCTTTCTTCCGGCGCGTCGTGATGCATGTCCATCGACATCGCTTCGTGCGTGCCCGCGTCATGCGACATGCCGTCCATGTGCTGGTTGAGCACGCTGGAGAACAAGCCGTTGCTGACGTTGCCGTAGTAGGCAACCGGCGTCTTCTCGCTGGGCTTGGCCAGCGTCTTGTAGCTGTCGGCGTCGAGCGTGGCCTGAGTGGCCTTGGCCTTGGCGATCCAGTCCTTGAAGCCGTCTTCCGAGGTGGCGATGGCCTTGAAGTGCATGTCCGAGAAGCCTTCGCCACTGAAGTTGGTCGACAGGCCGTCGTACGCACCCGGCTCGCGGGCGATCAGGTGCAGCTTGGTTTCCATGCCCGCCATCGCATAGACCTGGCTGCCCAGCTGCGGGATGAAGAAGGCGTTCATCACCGAATCGGAGGTGATCTGGAAATTGACCGGGCGATCGACCGGGAAGGCCAGCTCGTTGACCGAGGCCACGCCGTATTCCGGATAGACGAACAGCCACTTCCAGTCCATCGACACGACCTGCACCGTCACCGGCTTGGCTTCGGACTCCAGCGGCTTGTACGGATCGAGCGCATGCGAGCTCGTCCAGGTGATCACGGCGAGGATGGCCACGATGATCGCGGGGATGGTCCACACCACCACTTCGATCTTGCTCGAGTGCGACCAGGTCGGCGCGTAGGTAGCCTTCTTGTTGGCCTTGCGGTAGCGCCAGGGGAACCACAGCGTCATCGCGATCACCGGAATCGCCACGATGGCCATCAGGCCCAGCGCGATCAGGATCAGGGATTTCTCGTGGGCACCGATGTCGCCCTTGGGCGTGAGGACTTCCAGATTGCAACCGCTGAGCAACACAGCGGCGCCAACGCCTGCATAGCGCAGGCGCGAAAAGAGGGCTTGCATGTTCACTGACTACCTGGGGTACAGCGTGGGGACGGGCGGCATGTTAGCGATTTGTCCGAGCGTTTTCGCCTCCTAGAGACACAATGCCGCACATGCAACATTTTGCGCATGCGGTCGCGACCACTTGACTTGAAAAAGCAAGCGCGCGCACCCGCATTCGTGCGTCGACCTTGGTCGAAAAGCGGGGAAAAACCGGGCTTGCGGCGCCCCCTGCTACCATGCGCCGATGGACCAGACCACGCCCGCGAAACTGACTGCCCTTCGGCAAGCAATGCAGCAAAACGGCATCGCCGCCTGCCTGATTCCCAGCGCCGACCCGCACCTGTCCGAGTACCTGCCCGCGCATTGGCAGGCTCGCCAATGGATGTCCGGCTTTACCGGATCGGCCGGCACGCTGGTCGTCACGGCCAAGCACGCCGGCCTATGGACCGACAGCCGCTATTTCGCCCAGGCCGCGCATGAGCTGGCGGGTAGCGGCGTCGAGCTGATGAAACAGCGCGTGGCCCACGCGCCGGAACATATCGACTGGATACTGGACCAACTGGGCGAAGGCCAGACGCTGGCGGTGGCCGGCGACAGCTTTCCGCTCGCCGCCTCGCGGCAACTGGGACGGCGCCTGGAGCGTATCGGCGCACGCCTGCGCACCGATCTGGACCTGCCCGCGCTGATCTGGCCGGACCGCCCCGCCCTGCCCGGCGCGCCCATCGTCGAGCATCCCGCCCGCTACGCGACCCAGCCGCGCGGCGACAAATTCGCTCGCCTGCGTACTGCCATGCGCAAACAGGGCGCGACGCATCATCTGCTGTCCAGCCTCGACGATATTGCGTGGCTGACCAACCTGCGCGGCAGCGATGTGGAATGCAATCCGGTGTTCCTCGCGCATCTGCTGGTGCAGGCGGAGGGACACGCCACCCTGTTCGTGGACCGGGGCAAGCTCAGCGATGCGCTGGTGCAGGCGCTGGCCGCCGATCAGATCCGCATTGCCGACTACGCCACCGTGACCGATGCGCTTTCCGAACTGGGCGCGCAGGACCGGCTGCTGCTGGATGGCAACCGCGTGGTGGTCGCCGTGGCAGCCGCCGTTCCTGCCAGCACGACGGTGATCGAGGCGGCCAACCCCACGACCCTGTTCAAGGCGCGCAAGACAGAAGCGGAGCTGGAACACGTCCGCGACGTCATGCGCTGCGACGGCGCCGCGCTGGTGCGCGCGTTCCGCCGGCTGGAGGAACGCGTCACCGCCGGCATGGCGCAAACCGAACTCGATGTGGATGCCCTGCTGCGCGAAGCGCGTGCCGCGCAACCGAACTTCGTGGGCGAGAGTTTCTCGACCATCGCCGGCTACATGGCCAACGGCGCGCTGCCGCATTACCGCGCCACGCCCGAAGCGCACAGCACGCTGAAGGCGCAGGGTCTGCTGCTGGTCGATTCCGGCGGCCAGTACCTGGGCGGCACCACCGACATCACCCGCGTGCTCGCGCTGGGCGAAACCACCGCCGAGCAACGCCGCGACGCCACCCTGGTGATGAAGGGCCTGATCGCACTCAGCCGCGCCCGTTTCCCCAAGGGCGCCAGCGGTCCTCAGCTGGATGCACTGGCGCGCGCTCCGCTGTGGGCGAGCGGCATGGACTATGGCCACGGCACCGGCCATGGCGTGGGTTATTTCCTCAATGTGCACGAAGGCCCGCACGGCATCCGCCCGCCCGCGTCGGGCGCCACACTGGTGCCGCTGGACCCGGGCATGATCACCTCGATCGAGCCCGGCCTGTACAAGCCCGGCCGGCACGGCATCCGCCACGAGAACCTGGCGGTGGTGATCGAGGCGGACAAGACCGAATTCGGCGAGTTCTACGCGTTCGAGACGCTCACCCTGTGCCCGTTCGATCGCCGCGCCCTCGAGCCGGGCCTGCTCAATCCCGAGGAACGGGCCTGGCTGGACGACTACCACGCCACCGTACGCGCTGCCCTGGCGCCCCTGCTGGAGGATGCGGACCTGGCCTGGCTGGAACGGCACTGCGCCCCGCTTTAGGTCTTGCCCGTCATCCCGGCGCAGGCCGGGATCCAGTGGCGTCAGTACATGGTTTCGGCGAAACCATACACAGGCTGGCTTTGGACGAAAACTCTGCGGGATCGCTACTGGATCCCGGCCTGCGCCGGGATGACGAGCTAAGCAGGAGGCGCTTTCGCAGCCCGATCTTGACCCTTCCCGCCGCCCCAGCCATCCTCCTCCGCTTACCCGAGCATCGACCCCGCACCCCATGAGCAGTCGCTACAACGCCGCCGACATTGAAGTCCTCTCTGGCCTTGACCCCGTCAAGCGCCGCCCGGGCATGTATACCGACACCTCGCGCCCGAACCACCTGGCGCAGGAAGTCATCGACAACTCGGTGGACGAGGCCATCTCCGGCCACGCCAAGACGCTGGACGTGATCGTCCATACCGACGGCTCGGTGGAAGTGAGCGACGACGGCCGCGGCATGCCGGTGGATATCCATCCGGAAGAAGGCGTGCCGGGTGTCGAGCTGATCCTCACCCGCCTGCACGCGGGCGGCAAATTCTCCGGCAAGAACTACAACTTCTCCGGTGGCCTGCACGGCGTGGGCGTGTCGGTGGTGAATGCACTTTCCAACCGCGTGGAAGTCACCATCCGCCGCGACGGCAACGAATACCGCATGGCGTTCGAGAACGGCGACCGCGCCAGCGATCTCGACATCATCGGCTCGGTGCCGAAGAAGAAGACCGGCACCACCGTGCGCTTCTGGGCCGACCCGAAATACTTCGACTCGCCGAAGATCTCGCTGTCGAAGTTGCGCCACCTGCTGCGCGCCAAGGCGGTGCTGTGCGCAGGCCTGAGCGTGAAGCTCACCGACGAGGCCACCGGCGAAGTCAATGAGTGGTACTACGAGGACGGCCTGCGCGATTACCTGCGCGACGAGCTGGACGGCGCCGAAGCGATTCCCGCCGAATTGTTCGTGCACCACATCCAGCGCGAGGCGGACGGCCTCGACGTCGCCCTCGCCTGGCTGCCGGAAGGCGAGCTGGTGCAGGAAAGCTACGTCAACCTGATTCCCACCGCGCAAGGCGGCACGCACGTGAACGGCCTGCGCTCGGGCCTCACCAATGCGATCCGCGAATTCTGCGACATCCGCAACCTGCTCCCGCGCGGCGTGAAGCTGGCGCCGGAAGACGTGTGGGAACGCCTCGCCTTCGTGCTGTCGACCAAGCTGCAGGATCCGCAGTTCGCCGGCCAGACCAAGGAGCGCCTGTCCTCGCGCAACGCCGCGGGCATGGTCGAGAACGTCATCCACGATGCTTTCAGCCTGTGGCTCAACCAGCATGTGGATCTGGGCGAACGCATCGCGCAGCTTGCCATCGAGCGCGCCAGCGCCCGCCTGAAGGCCGCCAAGCAAGTCGTCCGCAAGAAGATCACCCAGGGTCCCGCCCTGCCCGGCAAACTTGCTGACTGCACCGCCACCGACCTCACCCGCACCGAGCTGTTCCTGGTCGAGGGTGATTCGGCCGGCGGCAGTGCCAAGCAGGCGCGCGACAAGGAATTCCAGGCGATCCTTCCGCTGCGCGGCAAGATCCTGAATACCTGGGAAGTGGAATCGGGCTCTGTGCTGGCTTCGGAAGAAGTGCACAACCTCGCCGTGGCGATCGGTTGCGATCCGGGCAAGGACGATCTCTCCGGTCTGCGCTACGGCAAGGTGATCATCCTCGCCGACGCGGACTCCGACGGCCTGCATATCGCGACCCTGCTGAGCGCACTGTTCCTGCGCCACTTCCCGTCGCTGGTGCGCGAGGGCCATGTGTTCGTCGCCATGCCGCCGCTGTTCCGCGTCGACGTGGGCAAGCAGGTGTTCTATTGCCTGGACGAGAACGAGAAGAACGCGATGCTCGAACGCGTGCAGCGCGAGAAGATGAAGGGCCAGGTGAACACTACCCGCTTCAAGGGCCTGGGCGAGATGAATCCGCCGCAGTTGCGCGAGTCCACCATCCATCCGGATACACGCCGCCTGGTGCAGCTCACCGTGGACGGCGACGATGGCACGACCAAGCTGATGGATATGTTGCTGGCCAAGAAGCGCGCCAGCGACCGCAAGGCGTGGCTCGAGGAAAAGGGCGATCTGGCGACGCTCGAGGTTTGAGTCTTCTTGCTCCCTCTCCCCGCCGGGGTGAGGGGCGGGTGCTCGCGGGAACGTCTGCGCTTTTCTGTTGGAGCGCACTTGTGCGCGACAGCCACGCCTGGGTGTATCGCTCAGTCGGTTTGTCGCGCACAAGTGCGCTCCCACAAGGGTGTTTTACTTTGGTGCGCGTCGCCCGCGCAGCTACACCAAGAGACACCCTTTCCCAACCCATGCCACCGGCGCTATCTTCAACCTCTCTTGAGCCGGAGTCCCCATGGCCCTCACGCCTCCCATCGACCTGCAGCGCTGGATCGACGAGCATCGGCATTTGCTGAAGCCGCCGGTGGGCAACAAGTGCATCGTCGATGGCGACTTCATCGTGATGATCGTGGGCGGCCCGAATTCGCGCACCGATTTCCATTACGACGAAGGCCCGGAATTCTTCTACCAGCTCGAAGGCGAGATGGTGCTGAAGGTGCAGGATGAAGGCGCGGCGCGCGACATTCCCATCCGTGCCGGCCAGATGTTCTATCTGCCGCCCTGCGTGCCGCATTCGCCGCAACGGATGCCCGACTCCATCGGGCTGGTGATCGAGCGCCGCCGCCTGGCCGGCGAGAAAGACGGCTTGATGTGGTATTGCGAGCGCTGCAATCACAAGCTGTACGAGGAGTACTTCACCCTCGACAGCATCGAGCGCGACTTTCCGCCGGTATTCGAACGGTTCTACCGCTCGATCGACGCGCGTACCTGCGTCGAGTGCGGGCACTTGAACCCAGCGCCCGCCAAGTACGCCTGAATCATTTCAGCGGGGGCTGCGCCGCAGCCACTTGACTGCCATGCGCCGCAGCGATGCGTCGCTGCCCGGATCGTCGGCGATCTCCCGAATGGAACGCCACGCGAGCGCCAGCGATTCCTCGTTGATCTCGAACGCCTCGTTCGATCCCGCGCGCACCACGTAACGCACATCGTAGTGCCAGTGCTCGGGCTCATGACCGCGCGCAGGAATGCGATGGCGATCCAGATCGAACGGTTCGGCGTCCACGCTCAGGCCGGTGAGGCCGGACTCTTCTTCCGCCTCGCGCAAGGCGACGCGCGACAGCTCCATGTCGCCGTCCGCATGACCGCCCAGCTGCAGCCAGCGCTGCAGTTTGCGGTGATGGGTCAACAACACGCGCTCGCCGTCCGCGCTGACCAGCCAGGCCGATCCGGTGAAATGCCCTTCCAGCGCCGCGCGCAGGAACACCCGCGGGCCCTCTTCCAGGAATGCCTCGAAATGCGTGGTGTCGTGCTCATCGGGCCACTGCTGGCGGTAATGCTGAAACTGGGCAAGCAATTCGCTCATCGGCGATCCCTGACAGTCGAAAACAGCTCGCGCGCTGCGGCGCGAGGGGCCGCATTATTTCAGACGCGGCCGAGACTGGCGCGGCCCGGCCGTGGTTTCCGGGCCGCCCGCAGTGCAGCTTGTCCCCCCAAGCCCCGCTGGGCTATGGTTCCGTGTCGTCGCAGGGGAAGCGGCGTAGAAGGCCATGGCGAAAGTCACGGTGTCGCACTTTTTTCATAAGAAACGAAAAATCCGGCGGTAGGGGAGAAACATGCTGAAAAACCTGTTCGCGACGCATCCGATCGAAGCGTCGCCACACGTTGACGCGGGCGAACTGCCCCACGACGGCCTGCAAGGCGAAACCAGCCTCAAGCGCGTGCTGACCGCGCGCCACCTGGTGATGCTCGGCATCGGCGCAGTGATCGGCGCCGGCATCTTCGTCATCACCGGCCAGGCCGCCGCCGAGCACGCCGGCCCTGCCCTGGTCATCAGCTTCATCGTCGCCGGCATCGCCTGCGCGTTTGCCGGCCTGTGCTACGCCGAATTCGCCGCGATGATCCCGGTCTCGGGCAGCGCCTACGCCTATTCCTACGCCACGCTGGGCGAGATCGTCGCCTGGTTCATCGGTTGGAACCTGGTGCTCGAATACCTGTTCGCGGTTGCCACGGTGGCCGCCAGCTGGTCGGGTTATTTCAACGAGTGTCTTTCCATCCTCGGCCATTGGACCGGGATGGCGCTGACCCTGCCCGACTATCTGTCGACGGCGCCGCTGAAGTACACCGACACGCACCAGATCGTGACGACCGGCGCGCTGATCAATCTGCCGGCGGTACTGATCGTCGCCGGGCTCACCTGGTTGTGCTACGTGGGCATCACCCAGTCGACCTTCGTCAACTCGGTGATCGTGGCGATCAAGGTGCTGGTGATTGCGCTGTTCCTGATCTTCGCGTTCCGCTACATCGATCCAGCCAACTGGCATCCGTTCATCCCGAAGGAAGAGGCGCCGGGCCGTTTCGGTACCAGCGGCATCTTCCGCGCCGCCGTGCTGGTGTTCTTCTCCTACGTGGGCTTCGACGCCGTGTCCACTGCCGCGGGCGAAGCGAAGAACCCGCAGCGCGACATGCCGATCGGCATTCTCGGCTCGCTGGCGATCTGCACCGTGCTGTACATCGCGATGGCGCTGACGCTCACCGGCATCGCGCCGTACCACCTGCTGGGCACGCCCGAGCCGATGGCCACGGCACTGAATCTCTATCCGCAGCTGACCTGGCTGAAGGCCATCGTTTCCTTCGGTGCGCTGGCAGGCCTGTCGTCGGTGATCCTGGTGATGTTGTTGGGCACCTCGCGCATCTTCTTCAGCATGGCGAAGGATGGCCTGCTGCCCAAGGGCATGTCCGGTGTGCACGCCAAGCACCGCACGCCGCACGTGGCCACGATCATCGCCGGCGTCGCCGCGCTGGTGCTTGCCGGCCTGTTCCCGGTGAGCATCCTGGGCGAGCTGGTGTCGATGGGCACCTTGCTGGCCTTCACCACCGTGTGCATCGGCGTGCTGATCCTGCGCTATACCCGCCCCGACCTGCCGCGCTCGTTCCGCGTGCCGGGCATCTGGGTGGTGAGCATTCTTGGCGCGGTGATCTGCCTGTATCTGTTCTGGCAGTCGTTCCGCGCCAACTGGCCGCTCATGCTGGGCTGGACCGCCATCGGCATGCTGATCTATTTCCTCTATGGGTATTCCCATAGCAAACTGCGCAAGCACAACTCCTGATCCGACACGAAGGGCCGGCCGAGCGCCGGCCCTTCGTTTTGATTTCCGCGCCTCCCGTTGCACCAGGCCGTCGCATGCTCAAACAGCTATTCGCACGTAAAACCGATTTCTCCGACGCGGACGACGCGTCCCACGGCCCTACCCTGCGCCGTACGCTCGGCCCCTGGGGCATCACCGCGCTGGGTATCGGCGCGGTCATCGGCACCGGCATCTTCGTGGTTACCGGCCAGGCCGCCGCCGAACATGCCGGTCCGGCGGTCCTGCTCTCCTTCATGATCGCGGCGCTGTGCAGTGGCTTCACTGCGTTGTGCTACGCCGAATTCGCCACGCTGATCCCGGTCTCGGGCAGTTCCTATTCCTATGCGTACGCCACGCTGGGCGAACTGCTGGCCTGGTTCATCGGCTGGAACATGGTGCTGGAATACGGCATCTCCGCGTCCGCCGTCGCCGCCAGTTGGACCGGCTATTTCACCAGCATGCTCGATCAGGTCGGCATCCATCTGCCCGTCTCGCTGACTGAAGCGCCGCTGGCCTTCACCGATGGGCACCTGGTCACCACCGGGCACATGATGAACCTGCCCGCCGTGGCGATCGTGCTGGCGCTGACCTGGCTGTGCTACGTCGGCATCCGCGAGTCGGCGGGCCTCAACGTGTTGATGGTGGCGCTCAAGGTCGGCCTGATCATCGTGGTGGTGGTGGCCGGTTACCGCTACGTCGATCCGGCCAACTGGCATCCGTTCATTCCCGCCAACGAGGCGCCGGGCAAATACGGCTGGTCCGGCATCATGCGCGGCGCGGCGATGGTGTTCTTCGCCTATATCGGTTTCGAGGCCACCTCCACGGCGGCGCAGGAATGCAAGAACCCGCAGCGCGACCTGCCGTTCGGCACGCTGGTCTCGCTGGTGATCTGCACGATCCTGTATCTGGCCATGGCGGCCGTGCTGACCGGCCTGATTCCCTATACCGAGCTGGGCACCAGCGAACCGGTGGTCACCGCCATCAAGAACCACCCGCAGCTGATCTGGTTGCGCTGGGTGGTGGAAATCGGCGCGATGATCGGCCTGTCGTCGGTGATCCTGGTGATGATCATCGCGCAGCCGCGCATCTTCATGATCATGTCGCGCGACGGCCTGCTGCCGCCGGTGTTCAACCGCATCCATCCCAAGCACCGCACGCCGCACATCAACACGGTGATCACCGGCATCGGCATTGCCATTCTCGCCGCGGTGTTCCCGTTGGACCTGCTCGCCGACCTCACCTCGATGGGCACGCTGATCGCCTTCGTGGCGGTCTGCGCGGGCGTGTTGATCCTGCGCTATACGGCGCCGGAGCTGCATCGCGGCTTCCGCGTGCCGTGGGCCTGGGTGATCTGCCCGGCCGGCGTGCTCAGCTGCCTGGCACTGCTGGGCGCCATGGCCTGGTTCAATTGGCTGTTGATGATCATATGGACCGTGATCGGCCTGGCCATCTACTTCGGTTACGGCATCCGCCACAGCCGCCTTCGCAGCCAATCCTGAAGGCTTTGGGGACTTGGCGGCGATCTGCCGCCAACGTCGCCGAAAATGCAAAAAGCCACACCACACGCCTGGGGAAGGAATCCTCCTTCCCGGGCGATCATTCGTGAGGCCTGGTCTTTAATAATTCAGCAAGTACTTGTTTTTAAACGTTTTAACGAGACTTTTTCAAGAAAATTTTCGGGCTCGCCGGTCCCAAAATGCCCCGCCAGGAGTATCATTTGTCCTCCGTGGGTTGATCACTTGGCAGTGGGCCCCGGATTGCCGCCCGGCGCGTCAGGCGGGTCAGCTCCTCGGCCTGACGCGTCTGGGCAGCATCTTCTCTCTCACCGAGTTCTTCGGTTCGAGTTTCTCTCCATGTGCACGCAAACACCGACGCATCGCGCGTGATCGCGTGCGTGACGATGGCGTCATGGGCAAAAGAAAAGCCGGCATCGAGGCCGGCTTTCCATCACGCGATGCGTGCAACGATCAGGCTTTCTTGGGCGCGTGCGACACGCACCAGCCCTTCGCGTTCACGGCCTTGCCGGGGAACAGCTGGCACGGACCGTAACCCGTCGGCGCACCGGAATAGAATTGGCAGTTGGAACACACGTCGCCGGCCTTGCGCTTCGCATCGGTCGACTTGTTGGCGTCTTCGACGTAACCGAGCGCCTTGGCGGTCGGATCGGAATCAGCCAGGTGCGGCAAATCGGCAGCACGCGATACGCGCGGCAAACTGCCGATCATGGCAGCGGCCACCGCCGTCCCGGCTGCTGCCTTGAGAAAACGGCGACGCGATTCGATATCTTTCTCATGCGACATGGGTCCAACCTCCGTCTTGAAACATTCATATTCGCCACACCCGCGACGAACCTCCGGCCATGCTACTAGCGCCCGCGATAAGTCGTGAGAATGGATCGCATTTTCGGCATGTGAGAGAAATCCGCGTGGTATAGTGTCAACTCATTTGGACGTCCATACATCATGAGCCAGGTTCTTCCCGAAAGCATTTCGCCCGCGCTGTTCGCCGAGCGTTCCGACGCCATCGCCGATGCCGCGCGCGAACTTGCGGCCGCCGGCTGGACGCCCGCCACCAGCAGCAATTTCTCGATGCGCGTCGATGGCGAGCACGCCGCGATCACCATCTCGGGGCGCGACAAGGGCAAGCTCGGTCGCGACGACATCATGCTGATCGACATGCAGGGCAAGGCGGTGGGCACCAGCGCGCGCCCCAGCGCCGAAACCGACCTGCACACGCAGGTCTACCGCCGCTTCCCCGAGATCAACGTGGTGCTGCACACGCATTCGCGCACGCAGAGCGTGGCCTCGCGCCTGTTCGCCCGCGAAGGCGTGGTGAAGCTGGAAGGCTGGGAGCTGCAGAAGGCCATCGCCGGCCAGACCACGCACGACGCCGAACTGTCGATCCCGGTGTTTCCCAATACCCAGCACATGCCGGAACTGGTCGCCCAGGTCGAGGCATGGCTGGACAGCGGGCGCCCGCTGCACGCCTATCTGATCAACGGCCACGGCATCTACACCTGGGGCCGCGACATGGCCGAGACGCGCCGCCACCTGGAGGCGCTGGAATTCCTGCTCGCCTGCGAACTCGACCTGAGGAGCCTATCCGCATGAGCCGCCTGCGCATTTTCAGCGATACCCAACCCCAGACGCCGCTCTCGGTGCACAACGAGCACGCGGACATCTCGCACGAGCTGTCGAAGATCGGCGTGCGCTTCGAGCAGTGGGAAGCGAACCAGCCGATCGCGCCCGGCGCCAGCCAGGACGAAGTGATCGCCGCCTATCGCAGCGACATCGATCGCCTGATGGCCGAACAGGGCTACCAGGCGGTCGACGTGATCAGCCTCAAGCCGGACCATCCGGACCGCGCCACGCTGCGGCAGAAGTTCCTCAGCGAGCACACCCACAGCGAGGACGAGGTGCGTTTCTTCGTCGCCGGTGCCGGCCAGTTCACCCTGCACGTGAACGGCAAGGTGTACGACATATTGTGCGAGCAAGGCGACCTGATCGGCGTGCCGGACGGCACCCGCCACTGGTTCGACATGAGCGAATCGCCCTACTTCGTGGCCATTCGCCTGTTCACCAACAAGGAAGGCTGGGTGGCACAGTTCACCGGCGAGGATATCGCCCAGCAGTTCCCCCGCATGACGCCGCACGAATCGGCGACCGTCGCCTGACGGCGCCGTAGCGGCCGGTCCCGGCCGCACGGGTGAACGGCGTCATGCCGCGAAAGGCCGGCGCTCGCCGGGGGAGCCGGCGCCCGGTAAGCTGGTAGCCCCTGTATTCCGGCTTTCCCGCATGACCGTCATCCGCACCATCGTCACCGATATCGAAGGCACCACCAGCTCGATCAGCTTCGTCAAGGACGTACTTTTTCCGTACGCCTATAAGCGGCTGCCCGCCTTCATCGAGACGCATGGCGACAAGCCCGAGGTGCAGCACTGGCTGCACGAGGCGGCCAAAGAGGAAGGCATCGTCGAGGCCCCGCGCCAGGAAGTGATCGAGCTGCTGCTGCACTGGATCCGCGAAGACCGCAAGTCCACCGCGCTCAAGGCGCTGCAGGGCATGATCTGGCAGGAAGGCTACGAGGGCGGCGACTACCAGGCGCACGTTTATCCGGAAGTGTCGGCCGCGCTGCACGCCTGGCGCGCCGATGGCCTGCACCTGTACGTGTATTCCTCCGGCTCGGTGCCGGCGCAGAAGCTGTTCTTCCGTTACAGCGACGCGGGCGACCTGACCCCGATGTTCTCGGGCTACTTCGACACCGAGACCGGTCCCAAGCGCGAGCGCCGCTCCTACGAGCTGATTGCCGAAGCCATCGGCGAGCAGCCGGCGCACATCCTGTTCCTCTCCGACATCGTGGAAGAACTCGACGCCGCCCGCGACGCCGGCTTGCGCACGGGCTGGCTGTTGCGCGAGCCGCTGGAGATGCCCGACGCTCCGCGCCATCCCGCGTATCGCTCGTTCGACGACATCGTTCTCTGACCCCCGGGCTCCCGCCATGCGTACTGCCTTGATCGCCCTGCTCGCCTTCGCAGCCGGCGTACTGCTCATGCTCGGGCTATCGCGCCATGCGACCAGCCCGCCAGCTGCGGAGACGGGCCACCAGGTCGCGGCAACGGCTATCGCGCCGGCACCGGCCAGCAGCGCAAGCGTCGCCGGCACTGACGACGACAACTCGGCGAGCGACAACTGGCCGCAGCAGGCGCCCTCGCCCGAGCAGGTGATGTATTCGCAGCGCACGATGGTGCAGAAGGCGCTGGCCGAACTCGGCCCGCGCACGTCCGGGCGCCCCAACCTCTATGTCGTGGCGTTTGGTGGCGACGGCGGCGAAGACGTGTTCCGCAACGAAGCCGAGTACGCCGCGAAAATGTTCCCGCAGCGCTTCGGTGCCGACACGCACGTGATGGTGCTGGAGAACAATCCCGGCTCGCTGGACAAACATCCGCTGGCCTCGTGGAGCAACCTGGAAGCCACCCTCGACGGCCTCGCCAACCTGATGAAGCCGGACGAAGACATCCTGCTGCTCTACCTCACCACGCACGGCGACGAGGACCACAACCTGCTGGTGGACATGGACCCGTTGCCGCTGGACCAGATCGGCGCCACGGATCTGTCCGACATCCTCAACAAGCGCCCGTTCAAGTGGAAGGTGGTGGTGGTCAATGCCTGCTATTCCGGCGGCTTCGTACCGCCGCTGCAAGGCGCGGGCACGCTGGTCATCACGGCGGCACGGGCGGATCGCAGCTCGTTCGGCTGTGGCTCGGATTCCGATATCACCTACTTCGGACGCGCCTGGCTGGTCGATGGACTCAACCACACGCCGGACTTCATGGAAGCCTTCCGCCAGGCTTCCGCTGAAATCGCCCAGTGGGAAGCAAAGGACAAGCTGACCCCATCGGAGCCGCAGATGAACGTGGGTGCAGGCATCGCCGCGCAGCTCGCCCAGTGGCGCAAGCACGTCACGCCGGGCCCTGCGGTAGCGTTCAAACCCGCGTCGCCGACCGCCGTGCTGGATCGTCCGTCCGGCTCACACTGAGCAAGGCGTCACGCGGGAACCGGACTGCGTGCCTGCCAGATCCAGCGTTCCGCGCTGAGCGGCCGGCCGTCGCGATCCAGCGGGAACAGGATCGCGCCACGCGGTGCCACGCGTAATTCCATGCCCGCCTGCAGGCCGAGCCGCGAAAGGTCTTCGCTGGCGATATCCGCTTCCAGCGAGAGATCGAGCGAGGCGACGTGAAGGTCCAGATGCGCCACGCTGCCGGCCAGGTAGATATGGCGCAGGCGTGCCTCCCAGGCGGGCTGCGAAGCCGGCGCCGCCAGGCGCAACTGCTCCGGCCGCACATACACGATCGCTTCGCTGAAACGTCCCTGCCAGGGATCGAACTCCGGCGTCCATGCACCCGCCGCAAAACCCTGGCTGCCGCGCTTCACGTTGAACCGGTTCACCTTGCCGATGAACTCGCAGACGAACGGCGTCGCCGGCTGCTGATAGATGACCTCGGGCGTGCCGACCTGTTCGATGCGCCCCTGGTTCATCACGGCCACGCGGTCGGCCAGTTCCAGCGCTTCTTCCTGGTCATGCGTGACGAACACGGTGGTGAGTTCGAGTTCCTCGTGCAGCTGGCGCAACCAGCGGCGCAAGGTCACCCGCACTTGTGCGTCGAGCGCACCGAACGGTTCGTCCAGCAGCAGCATGTCCGGCTCCACCGCCAGCGCGCGGGCCAGCGCCACGCGTTGCCGCTGGCCGCCCGAGAGCTGGGCCGGAAACCGCTTGCCCAACCCTTCCAGTTGCACGCGCCGCAGCAGGCGATCCACCCGCGCGCGAATCTCGCCACGCGACGGACGCGACCGCCACGGCCGCACCCGCAGGCCAAAGGCGATGTTCTCGATCACCGTGAGGTGACGGAACAGCGCGTAGTGCTGGAACACCATGCCGATCCGCCGCTCGCGGGCTGGCTGGGCCAGAAAGTTCTCGCCGTCGTTGAGCACGCTGCCGCTGTCGGGATAGTCCAGTCCCGCGAGGATGCGCAGCAGCGTGGTCTTGCCCGAGCCGGACGGCCCGAGCAAGGCGAGAAATTCGCCCGGCGCGATGCTCAGGCTCACATCGTCCAAGGCCTGGAAGCCGGCGAAACGACGATGGAGGCGGGATAGTTCAAGCGTCATGCCGCACCCTCAATGGCCACCGGGCGCATGCGCGGCGATCTCGTCGCCGTAGCGCCATTCCAGCAGGGATTTCACCGCCAGCGTCACCAGCGCCAACAGCGCCAGCAGCGACGCGACCGCGAAGGCGCCCACGTATTCGTATTCGTTGTAACGCATTTCCACTTCCAGCGGCATGGTGGTGGTCAATCCACGGATATGGCCGGACACCACCGAGACCGCGCCAAACTCGCCCATCGCGCGCGCATTGCACAACAGCACGCCATACAGCAGCGCCCAGCGGATATTGGGCAGGGTGACGCGGAAAAACATCTGCCAGGCACTGGCACCAAGCACGCGCGCGGCTTCTTCTTCCTCGCTGCCCTGCGCCTGCATCAGCGGAATCAGTTCGCGGGCGACGAACGGCAGCGTGACGAAGATGGTGGCCAGCACCAGCGCGGGCACCGCGAAGATGATCTTGATGCCATGGCTGTCCAGCCAGGGACCAAACCAGCCCTGTGCGCCGAACAGCAACACATAGACCAGGCCAGAAACCACCGGCGAGACCGAGAACGGCAGGTCGATGAGGGCGCCGAGCAGCGCCTTGCCGCGAAACTGGAACCGCGTCATCGCCCACGCGGCGGCGATGCCGAACAGCACATTCAACGGCACCGCCAGCACCGCGACCAGCAGCGTGAGCTTGATCGCGGACAGCGCTTCGGGCTGCCTGATGGAATCGAGATAAGGCGCCACGCCCTGGCGAAACGCTTCGACGAATACCGTGGCCAGCGGCATGACCAGGAACAGCAACAGGAAAACCAGCGCCAGTGCGATCAGCACGGCATGCAGCACGCGGCGCGGCCAGGCCACAGGGCGGGAACGCAGCGGCACGGTCATGTCGCACGCTCCTGCCAGCGATGGCTCCAGCGTTGCAGGAACGCCACCAGCACCAGCAACACGAACGATATCGACAACATCGCCACGCCCAACGCTGCCGCACCGGCGTAGTCGAATTGTTCCAGCTTCTGCACGATCAGCAGAGGCGCAATTTCCGAGTGCATGGGAATGTTGCCGGCAATGAAGATCACCGAGCCGTACTCGCCCACCGCACGCGCCAGCGCCAGCGCGAAACCGGTCAGGAGGGTCGGCGCCAGCATCGGCAGGATCACCCGGAAGAACGTCTGCCAGCGCTGTGCGCCCAGGCTTTCGGCGGCCTCTTCCACATCCAGTTCCAGCGAGGAAAGCACCGGCTGCAGGGTGCGCACCACGAAGGGGAAACCCACGAACACCATCGCCACGAACACGCCCAGCGGCGTATAGGCGACCTTGATGCCCAGGGGTTCCAGCCACTGCCCGAGCCAGCCGTTGGGTGCGTACAACGTGGTAAGCGCAATGCCGGCCACCGCGGTGGGCAAGGCGAACGGAAGATCCACCAGCGCATCGAACAGGCGACGCCCCGGAAAGCGGTAGCGCACCAACACCCAACCCACCAACAGGCCGATCACCACGTTGATCAGCGCCGCCACTACCGCACCGCCCACACTCAGGCGCAACGCGGCCAGGGTGCGCGGCGCCGACAGCAGCCGGATCAAGCCTTCGAAACCGATCCCGGTGGCCTTCCAGGCGAGCGCTGCCAGAGGCAGCAACACGATCAGGCCGAGATACGCCAGCGCGACACCAAGGCTGATGCCGAATCCCGGTAGTACGCGCTTGCTCATCGCGTCAGCTGCCTACGCCTAGCTGGTCGAACACGGCGCCGTCGTTGAAGAATTTCGCCTGGGCCTTGCGCCAGTCGCCGAACAATTCAGCGAGCGTGAACGTATGCACGACCGGGAACTGGCTGGCATAACGCGCCGCTACATCCGATGCGCGCGGACGGTAGAAATTCTTCGCGGCGATGTCCTGCCCCTGCGGCGAGTAGAGGAATTCCACATACGCCTGCGCCACGGCACGGGTGCCGTGCTTGTCGACATTGCTGTCCACCACCGCCACCGGCGGCTCGGCCACGATGGTGACGGACGGCACCACGATCTCGAACGCGTTGTTGCCCAGTTGGCGCTGCGCCAACAAGGCTTCGTTCTCCCAGGCGATCAGCACGTCGCCGATGCCGCGCTGCACGAAGGTGTTGGTGGCGCCGCGCGCGCCGGTATCGAGCACGGGCACGTGCTTGAACAGCTCGCTCACGTACGCCTTGGCGGTGGCGTCACTGCCGCCGGGCTGCTTCAGCGCATAGCCCCAGGCCGCCAGAAAATTCCAGCGCGCGCCGCCCGAGGACTTGGGATTGGGTGTCACCACCTGCACGCCCGGACGCACCAGATCGGCCCAGTCCTTGATGCCCTTGGGATTGCCCTTGCGCACCAGGAACACGATGGTCGAGGTGTACGGCGTGGCGTTGTTCGGCAACTTCGTCTGCCAGTCCTTGGCCAGCAGGCCATGATCGGCGATCGCGTCGATATCGTAGGCCAGTGCCAGGGTCACCACGTCGGCGGACAGTCCGTCCACCACCGAACGCGCCTGCTTGCCCGAACCGCCATGCGACATCTGGATGGTGACGGTGTCGCTGTGCTGGGCCTTCCATTGCGCCGCGAACGCCGTGTTGATCTGCCGGTACAGCTCGCGCGTGGGGTCGTAGGAGACGTTGAGCAGCGAGACATCCTTGGCGGCGACGGCGGCCGTCAGCACGACGCCGGCGGCGGCGAGCAGTACGAGGATGAACTTCTTCATGAGGCCTCCTGCGGAACGTTGAGACGGCAGACTAGCGGTGACCCGCGGACAGGCGAAATCGCAATATGGCATATCTTCATGGCGCGGCCTTGCGCAATATCAGCGCAGGGCATGCCACTTTGCGCTCTAGGGCAACTCGCTTGCGCTTTCGCGGGCCACGGATTGCTCTGACAAATGAATGGCCAGACGATGGGCCGCGGCGCGGATTTCCGGCATCGCGGTGCACTCCCACAGGTTGCCGCGCAACAGCGAACCGATCGCATAGAGCCCCTGCTGCGGCCGGCCATCGGCCTGCGTGAGCTGTCCATCGGCCCGCGCCAGCACGCCCAGTTGCAGCGGGTCGGCGGTGGCCAGGCCATCGCGCAGCAACTGGGATAGCAGGTCGTGTGCGCCGTAGGCCACGGCCGTATCCAGTCCCGTCGCCTGGATCACCAGATCGGCTTCCAGTGCGCTGACCAGCTGGGTGGCGCGCTCGCGCAGCGTCACCTGCAGCGGTGCCGAGCCGTCGACATCGAGCACGCGCGCCGCAAGTATTTGCAGGCGCCCTTCCTCGTGCAGCTGGTAGATCGCCTCGCCGGTGGCCGGCGCCATCCGATGACGCGCCGCCTCCCACACCCATCGCGCATGCCGCAGGAACTGCCGGCGACGCGCATGGCTGAGTTGTTGCCAGAGCGTCGCATTGATCGGTCGCATGCCGTCGATGACGCTGCGCCAATCGGTGTCGCCGGCGTCATCCAGGGCACGGCGGACCAGGCGGAACATCGCCGCCGGGCCATTGCTGGCCAGCAACGCCCGATTGAGCGCGTCCTGCCGCGCATACGGCGCCAACGGCAAGGCCGAATGATGGAACGGCAGCAGTCCGTGGCGCGACACCGCCACCAGTTCCGCATGCGGCCATTTCACCGCCGCCGACAGCAGCGTGTCCACGGCGGTCAGGCCGGTACCGATCACCATCACACGGCGCGGCGCCTGCGGGTGCCGATCCAGCCGCCACGGATCGAGTTCGTACGCGCCGCTCGCCAGCGCGGTGGTGGATACCGTGCGCAGCGGCCGTTGCGCCAACGCGCCCACCGCCAATACCACGTGCCCGACTTCCAGCCAGCGGTCCGCGCCCACGCGAATCGCATGGCCGCCCTCGCCGCGCGAAACGATTTCGCGCGCGCTTTCCGGATGAATGCGGAAGCTGCGCCCGGCGCGGCGCGCCGCATCGATGCGCGCGCCCACCTGGGCCTGGATGAAATCGCCGAACAGGCGGCGCGGCAGGAAATCCGTGCCCTTCACCTGGCCCAGTTGGCGCGACGCGTGCTGCAGGAAATCCTCGGCATGTTCCTGGAACACGCCCATCGCCGCCGCACGCACGTTCAACAAGTGCTGGTTGTCGCTGGTGGCATAGGCCACGCCGCGCCCCGGCGCATGCTGGCCCACGATCCAATGCACCGTGCCGCCGTCGAACCGCGCCAGCAGTTCGCCGAACGCCGCCGCACCCGCTGCGCCACCACCGATCACTGCCACATCAGCCATAACGCGATCCTCGAACGGGACACGGAACCCTTGCGATCTGCCGATGACAGGTCACTACGCGTTGCGTCCCTTGGAAAGAAACCCCGGGTGAAAATCGCCTTCACATCCCAAGGCGTGCAGTCGGCCTGCGCTGGAAACAAGAAATCACAGGCGCCGTTAAGGGCGCGCTAGCCGTCCGTGCCGTTGTGGCGCGGCTCATTCCCGAAGGGTTATGACGAGCGGCTCGCGCCATGGCGTTTCGCAAGAACCGCCGCAACGTCGGCGAGCCCCAGACCGCGAGCGCGCAATGCCACCGTGAGGTGGTAGACCAGATCGGCGGCTTCGCCCAGCAACGCTTCGTCGTCTTGCGCCACGGCCGCCAGCGCCGTCTCGACACCTTCTTCGCCCACCTTCTGCGCCATGCGCCGGATGCCGCCTTCGAACAGCTGGGTGGTATAGCTGCCGGCCGGGCGCTGTTCGTGTCGCTGTGCAATCAGCGCGTCCAGTTCCGCAAGGAAACCGAGCGGCGGTTGCACCGCATCGCCGAAGCAGCTGCGCGTGCCGGTGTGGCAGGTCGGCCCGTGCGGTTCGGCCTGCACCAGCAAGGTGTCCGCGTCGCAATCCATGCGCGCGGACTTCAGCACCAGCACATGTCCGGACGTCTCGCCCTTCATCCACAAGCGCTGCTTGCTGCGGCTGAAGAAGGTCACGTGGCCGCTGCTTTGGGTGGCGGCCAGCGCCTCGGCATTCATGTAGCCCAGCATCAATACCTCGCCGGTGAGCCAGTGCTGCACGATCACCGGCAGCAGGCCATCGCCCTTGGGCCAGTCGAGTCGTGCGGGATCGAGCGTGGAATTCATGGTGGCTACCGATCGGTTATGAGTAGTCAGATTCGCACCGCCACACCCCACGCACGCAACGATTGCTTGAGCGCGGGAATGGCGATGGCGCCGGAGTGGAAGACGCTGGCCGCGAGCGCGCCATCGACATCGGCCTGCACGAACGCATCGCGGAAATGCTCCGCTGTACCGGCACCGCCGGAAGCAATCAGCGGCACTTGGCAAAGGCTGCGCGCTGCCCCCAGTTGTTCCAGATCGTAGCCCTGCCGCACGCCGTCGCTGCCCATGCAATTGAGCACGATCTCGCCGGCACCGCGCTGTTGCGCTTCCACGATCCAGTCCAGCGTGCGCCGGGGCAGCGCCTGCGTGCGCGAAGGATCGCCGGTGTATTGGCGCACGCGCCATTCGCCATCGGCATCGCGCAAGCTGTCCACGCCCACCACCACGCACTGCACGCCGAAGGCCGCGGCCAGTTCGTCGATCAGCGGGGGACGTTCGAGCGCGGGCGAGTTCACCGAGATCTTGTCCGCACCGGCGTGCAGCACGGCGCGTGCGTCGTCCACGCTGCGGATGCCGCCCGCGACGCAAAAAGGAATGTCGATCACGCTCGCCACGCGCTCCACCCATCCACGGTCCACGCTGCGCCCTTCCGGACTGGCCGTGATGTCGTAGAACACCAGTTCGTCCGCGCCTTCGTCGCGATAGCGAAGCGCGAGATCGACGATCTCGCCCATCACCACGTGATCGCGGAAACGCACGCCCTTCACCACCTTGCCGTCGCGCACGTCCAGACAGGGAATCAGTCGACGGCTCAGCATGCGAGCGCTTCCTTCAGCGTGAAACGGCCTTCGAGCAAGGCGCGACCGAGGATCACGCCTTGCGCACCCGCCTCGCGTGCCGCGCGGATGTCTTCGAGCGAACGCACGCCGCCCGACGCCTGCACGGCCATCGACGGCACCAGCGTGGCGAGATAGCGGTAGAGGTCGAGATTGAAGCCCGCCAACATGCCGTCGCGATCGATGTCGGTGCACAGCAGATGCCTGGCGCCCCGCTCGGCATACCAGGGCGCCAGCTCGTCCAACGTATTGGACTCCATCTCCGTCCAGCCGGCGCTCGGCAGCGTCCACGTTCCATCGCGATACAAGGTGTCCAGGGCCAGGGTGAAGCGCTGCGCGCCGCGCGAGGCCAGCCAGCCTTCCACCATCGCCGGCTCGCGTATCGCCAGGCTGCCCAGCACCACGCGCGACACGCCGGCATCGAGCAGGCGCTGCACATCCGCCTCGGAACGCACGCCACCGCCAGCCTGGATGTGCATGCCATCGCGGGCGATTGCCTCGATCACCACGAGATTCTCCAGGCTGCCGCCGCGGGCGCCGTCGAGATCGACCAGGTGCAGCCACTGGGCGCCAGCCTGTGCGTAGTCGCGGGCGAGCGAACGGGGATCGAAATCGTAGGTGGTCTGTTGCGCGTAGTCGCCCTGCTTGAGGCGGACGACGCGGCCAGCGCGCAAGTCGATGGCGGGAATGACGGTGAAGCTCATAGTTCGAGGAAATTCTTCAGCAGGCGAGCGCCGACCTTGGCCGAGCGTTCGGGGTGAAACTGCATGCCATGAAAGTTGCCGCGCGCGATGACGGCGGCGAACGGGCCGCCAAACTCCGTGGTGGCCAGCGCGTGATCGCCCGCCGGCACCGCGTAGCTGTGCACGAAGTAGGCCCAGTCGCCGTCCGCCAGACCCTCCAGCAAACGGTGCTCGCGCTGGCGTTGCAGCCGGTTCCAGCCCATATGCGGCACGCGCAGACCCGGCTGCTCGGCAAAGCGATGCACCGTGGCGGGAATCACGCCGAGACACGCCGTATCGCCCTCTTCCGAGCGCTCGCACAACAGCTGCATGCCCAGGCATACGCCAAGCACCGGCTGGGTCAGCGAACGCATCAGGTCAACCAGGCCAAGTTCGTGCAGGCGCGCCATGCCCGGACCGGCCGCGCCCACGCCGGGCAGGATCACCTTGTCCGCCGTACGGATCGCCTCGGCGTCCGAAGTGAGCGACGCATCGACGCCGAGGCGCTGCAAGGCGTAGCGCACCGAACCGATATTGGTGCCACCGGCGTCCACCAGCACCACGCTCATCAGAGCGCTCCCTTGGTGCTCGGCAGCTCGCTGCCCTCGCGCCGGATCGCCTGGCGCAGCGTGCGCGCCACCACCTTGAAGCACGCTTCCACCATGTGGTGCGCGTTCTCGCCCTGCACGCTCAGGTGCAGGTTGGCGCCCAGCGTTTCGCACAGCGAGCGGAAGAAATGCGGAACCAGTTCGGTGGGCACATCGCCCACCCGTTCGCGGGGAAACTGGCCTTCGAAGACGAAGTACGGGCGACCGGAAAGATCCAGCGCCGCGCTCGCCTGCGCTTCGTCCATCGGCAGCACGAAGCCGTAACGGCCGATGCCGCGCTTGTCGCCCAGCGCCTGGCGCAAGGCCTGACCCAACGCCAGCGCGCAATCCTCGATGGTGTGGTGCTCGTCGATCTGCGTATCGCCGTCGCAACGCAAAGCCAGTGCAAAACCGCCGTGCTTGCCGATCTGCTCCAGCATGTGATCGAAGAAACCCAGGCCGGTGTGCACCTGCGGCTCGGCCGTCTTATCGAGGTTCACGCTCACCGTGATGCGTGTTTCGCGCGTGTTGCGTTCCACCGTGGCCATGCGCGGCGCATCGAGCAACTGATGGGCAATTTCGGCCCAGCCCAGCCCCTGCGGGCCCACCTGGAAGCCGCGCACGCCCATGTTGGCGGCGAACTGCAGGTCCGTCTCGCGGTCGCCCACCATGGCCGATGCCGCGCGACTCCAGCCGTCGTCCGCCAGGTAGTGGCGCATCAAGCCGATGCCCGGCTTGCGGGTGTCCTTGCGCTCATGCAGGAAGCTGCGGTCGATCAGCACCTCGCTGACCGGGATGCCCTGCGAAGAGAGAATGCGCAGCAGCAGGTCGTGCGGGCCGGCGAAATCCGTCTCCGGAAAACTGTCGGTGCCCAGGCCATCCTGGTTGGTCACCATCACCAGTTCGTAGCCTGCGGCCACACAACGCTGCAACGCCGCGATGACGCCCGGCAGCAGCGCGAACTTCTCGTAGCTGTCGATCTGGAAGTCTTCCGGCTCCTCGATCAAGCAGCCGTCGCGGTCGATGAAGAGGATCTTGCGGCTCATGGGCGTTGTCCCGCGGCCAGCGCTCGCGCGTCCTGGAGCCGGTTCTGCAATACGTCGAGCACGCGGTCGTTCTCCTCGGGCAGGCCTACGGTGATGCGCAGCGCGTCGCCGAGCTGCGGATAGCGCTGGATATCGCGGACCACGATGCCGGCAGCCAACAAGCGCTGATAGACGGCGCTCGCATCGTCGAAACGCACGGCAAGGAAGTTGGCCTGCGATGGCAGCACTTGGCGCACACCAGGTACCTCCGCGAGGGCACGAGCCATCCGCGCACGTTGCTCTCGCACCAGGGCGATATGCGCGCGAGCTGCGTCTTGCCCGCCTTCCGTCAATGCTTCCAGCGCCAAGGCCACGCAAGGACGCGGCAATGGATACGGCGCCATCACGCGGCGTAGCAAGGCGACGACTTGTTCGTTCGCCAGCAGGGTTCCGATGCGCGCACCGGCCAGGGCCCAAGCCTTGGACAACGTGCGAAGCACGGCGAGATGGTCGAACTGGTCGATCAGCGGCGCCGCGCTGGGCGCATCGGAAAACTCGATATAGGCCTCGTCGACAACCAGCAACGCCCGGCCCACCAGCGCCTGCGCGAGACGCGCCACGTCTTGCAACCGCACCAGCTGCCCGGTGGGATTGTTCGGCGTGCACACGAACACCAGCTTCACCGCGGGCGTGAGGGCCGCGAGTACGGCGTCCACATCCAGGCTGAAATCCGCTGCCAGCGGTACCGTGATGACGCCCGCGCCCTGGATATGCGCACTCACGGCATACATGCCGAACGTGGGCGGCTGGATCGCAATGGCATCCTGGCCGGCGCGGCAGAACGCGCGCACCAGCAGGTCGATCGCCTCGTCGCTGCCGCGCCCCACCAACACCTGCGACGTACGCACGCCATACAGGCGCGCCAGGGCATCGATGAGTGGCGCCGGCTGCGGATCGGGATAGCGATGGCAGCCCAACTCGTGATCGCCCGGCGGCGCCCAGGCCGATTCGTTGGCGTTGAGCAGTACCTGGCCACCGCTGGCCTCCATCCGCGCCGACGAGTACGGCTGCAGCGCGCGAATCTCGGGGCGTGCAAGATCGAGCACGCTCATGCTGCATCCTCCAAAGCCGCCAGACGCAGCGTCACGGCCCGGCGGTGCGCTTCCAACTGCTCGGCCGCCGCGAGTGTCGCCGTGCAAGGACCAATCGCGCGCAGTCCTTCCGGCGACAGCTCCTGCACGGTGATCTGCTTCTGGAAACTAGCCACAGAGACGCCGCTGTAGCTGCGCGCATAACCGTACGTCGGCAAGACATGGTTGCTGCCGCTGCAGTAGTCGCCCACGGATTCGGGCGTCCATGCGCCCAGGAACACGGAACCGGCACTCTGGATCGCATCGAGCAGCGCACGCGGCTCGTCGACCTGCAGGATCAGGTGTTCCGGCGCATAGCGGTTGCTGACCTCCACTGCCTGCGCCAGCGACGAGACGGCGATGAGGCGGCTCTGCGACAACGCCTGTTCCGCGATTCCAGCGCGCGGCAACGCGGCGCACTGTGCGTTCACTTCGGCCTCGACGGCGTCGAGCATGGACGACGAGGGGCTGAGCAGGATCACCTGCGAATCCGGGCCGTGCTCCGCCTGCGACAGCAGATCGGCTGCCACGAAGGCGGCGTTCGCGTTGGCATCGGCGATCACCAGCACCTCGGACGGACCCGCCGGCATGTCGATCGCGGCACCTTCCGGATCGGACGACACCTGCAGCTTCGCCTCGGTCACCCACGCGTTGCCGGGACCGAACAACTTGTCGCACTTGGGTACCGAATCGGTGCCATAGGCCATGGCGGCAATCGCCTGCGCGCCACCAAGCTTGAATACACGATGCACGCCGGTGACGCGCGCGGCATACAGCACGGCATCGTCGCAACGGCCATCGGCGCGGGCCGGCGAACACAGCACCACTTCCGCGCAACCGGCAATGCGCGCGGGCACGCCGAGCATCAGGGCGGTGGACGGCAACGGTGCGCTACCGGCGGGCACATACAGGCCCACGCGATGGACAGGGCGCAGCATGCGCTGCACCCGCACGCCCGGGGCGGTATCCAGCGACACCGGCTGCGGCGCCGCGGCGCGATGGAACGCGTCGATGCGCGAGGCGGCCTCCTCGATGGCGGCCTTCAGTTCCGGCGCCAGACGCTGCTCGGCCTCTCGCCACTCCTTCTCGGTGACTTCGATCGCGTGCAGCACGCAGCGGTCCAGCGTGGCGGTGAGTTCGCGCAGGGCCACGTCGCCATCGGCACGCACGCGGGCCACGATCTGCTCGACGCCGCTGCGCAGGCTCTCGGCGCGCGACTGCGCGGGACGCGACAGCGCGGCGCGCTGCCCCTGCTTATCCAATGCATTCCAGTCTAGGCGGTTCATACGGTGAGCTCGTTCATGCAGCCTGCATCACGCAAGCATCTTCTCGACCGGCAACACGAACATCTCGCGCGCCCCGGCCTTCTTGATCTCTTCCAGCTGCCGCCAGCTGACTTCGCCGGCACACAACGCCTGCAGCATCAACTGGTCGGGCTGCCCGGCCACCGGCAGCAGCGTGGGTTGCGGACCGCCCGGCAGCAGTCGGATGACCGCGTCCAGCGCGCCGCGCGAGGTCTGCAGCAACAGCAGTCGCGACTCGCGCACCTGGATGACGCCGTCCAGGCGCTTGAGCAGCAGCTCGATCATGTCGCCGCGCTCGTCCGAAGGCAGCGCCTGCGGACCGGCCAGCACCGCTTCGCTTTCCAGCAACACATCCGCTTCGCGCAACTGGTTGGCGACCAGCGTGCCGCCGCTCTGCACCAGATCGCAGATGGCATCGGCCGTGCCCAGTCGCGGCGCGATCTCGACCGAACCGGCCAGCGTGACCACGCTGGCATCGACGCCGCGTTCGCGCAGCCATTCGCCGAGCAGGCCCGGATACGAGGTGGCGATGCGCTGGCCCTGCAGCTGCGAGGCGTCGCGATAATCGAGTTCCTGCGGCACCGCCACCGACAGCCGGCAACGCCCAAAACCCAGCGGCCGCCACTCGGCCAGCGCGGGGCCAGCCAGGCCGCCGGTAAGGCGATATTCGTTGAGTACGTTGCGACCCACGATGCCCAGGTCGCATACGCCCTGCGCGATCAGGCCGGGGATGTCGTCGTCGCGCACCAGCAGCAGGTCGACCGGCTCGCCTTCGCCGAAACAGAACAGCTTGTCGCGGCTCTGCCGGAACGTGAGGCCACAACGGTTGAGCAACTCCAGCGCGGGCTCGGTAAGCCGGCCGGATTTTTGCATCGCGATACGCAGTCGGTCGCGCGGTTTCATGATGCCTTTGCCTTCTTGCTTGCCGCCCGACGACGCGCCGCGCGGGCTGCCGCAGCGAGATAGCCGCCGCTGCCCTGGTTGAGATAGCGCGCCACACGCCCGATGGTGGTGATGCTCACGGCGGTGCGTTCGTGGATCTCGCGGTAGGACACCCCGTCGAGCAAGTACGGCACCACGCGCCAGCGGTCCACCATCACTTCCAGTTCCGCGGGCGTGCACAGGTCGTGCAGGAACGCCGACATCTCCTCGGCGTTCTTCAAGGACAGCAACGCCTCGCACAGGCTCAGCTCGGCGGACTCGGCGGGCGTCTCGGGATCGATCGATCGGCGCTTCATAATGTACTAATGCGTTAATACAGTGGATCGCATCATACGTGGCGGAGGCGCCGGCGGCAACCGGGCTGCTAGCCCACGATTCATCGCCCACCCCCTGCCCAATGGGGGATTCGTCGCGCAGCAATTTCTTGCGACCATGGCCGCGTGCCGCCAGCGAAAGCCCAGGAATCCCGATGGACGAATCCGAAGCCACGTTCGACAACGCAGACCGCCTGCCCGCGCTTTCGCTGGTCACGCGCAAGCTGCAGCGGCTGATCGACCAGGGCTTCCTGGAAGGGGCGCCAGGCACACTCGCCGCCGAGCTGGTGAACCATGCGTGGGCGATTCGGCCCGCGCTGTTCGATGGTCGCGAAGGGCGCAAACCCCATCCTCTCGCCGTGGCGGCCATCGCGCTGGCCGAGGCGGTGCGGCTGGAATCGCTGCGCGGCGATGCCCCGCTCCAGGGCATCTACACGCTGGCCCTGTCCGCGCTGCTGGACGACATCGCCCTCGAACGCGAGACGCTCCCGCTGCACGAGATCGACGAACGGCTGATCGATGCCGCGCAAGCGGTCCGGCTGGGCCGCCTGCACGGCGACCGACTCGATCCGCTGCGCCAGCCCACCTGACCGTCGGCACTCGCCAAGCCGGGCCATCCGGGTTAAATTAGATAGGTAGCCTACCTATTTAACGACCCAAGCCCCGCATGAGCCCATCCGCCGACAGCGACGCGCGAGCACTGGCCGAACAGCTACGGTCGGCGTTGCGGCGGCTGTATCGCCAGCTGCGCCGGCACGCGGTCGACCAGGACATGTCGCCGCTGCACCTGCCGCTGCTGGTGCAGATCGTGGAGAACCCGGGCATCGGCGTGGGCGAACTGGCCCGGCTGGAGAACCTGCGCAGCCCCACCGTGACCGGTCACATCAACAGCATGGTGGCCGCCGGCCTGGTGAAGCGCACGGAGCCCGCCGCGGGCGACCGGCGTCGTGTCGGCCTGATGGCCACGACGCACGGGCTCGCGCTCATCGACTCCAAACGCAAGCGGCGCACCGACCAGTTGGTGAAAGCGCTGATGCAACTCCCGCCTTCTTCGCGCGCCGCCCTGTGGGCCGCGGTCCCTGCCTTGAACGACCTCGAACTCAACGACATCGACGCATGAGCACTCCCAGCGCCACCGTCACTGCCACCACGCAGGCGACCCATCCACCCACTGAGCTGGAAATCCGCCGGGTCTTTGCCGGGCTGGTGATCGTGCTTGCGCTCGGCGCCATCGACCAGAGCATCGTCGCCACCGCGCTTCCCCGCATCGTCAGCGACCTGGGCGGCATCAGCCATTTGTCGTGGGTGGTGACCTCGTACGTGCTGGCGTCCACGGCCACCATGCCGCTGTACGGCAAGCTGAGCGATCAGTACGGCCGCAAGCCGGTGCTGTACTTCGCCATCTTCATGTTCCTGCTCGGCTCCGTGCTGTGCGGCGCGGCGCGCAACCTGGTCGAGCTGATCGTGTTCCGCGCGATCCAGGGCATCGGTGCGGGCGGCCTGCTGCCGCTGGCGCAGATCATCATCGGCGACATGGTGCCGCCGACCCAGCGCGGGAAGCGGCAAGGCGTGGTGGCCGGCATCTTCGCGCTGTGCAGCGTGGTGGGTCCGGTGATCGGCGGCGTCATCACCGACGTGCTGTCGTGGCATTGGATCTTCTTCGTCAACCTGCCGGTGGGCGCGGTGGCCTTCGTGATCATCAGCCGCACGCTCCGGCAATACACGCCGCTGCACGCGCGGCGCATCGACTATCTCGGCTCGCTGCTGATGACCACCTGCACGATTGCGTTGCTGCTGGTGCTGACGCTCGGCGGCGGCGAATGGCCGTGGCTGTCGATGCCGATCATCGCACTCAGCGCATTCGCATTGGTCACCGGCGTGATGTTCGTGCGGCACGTCAAGCACGAACCCGAACCCGTGCTGCCATTGGACCTGTTCCACAATCGCCTGTTCGTGATCGCCAGCATCGTGATGGCGCTGACCTTCATGGGCCTGATGGGCGCAAGCCTGTTCTTCCCGCTGTTCTTCCAGCTGGTGATGGGCGTGAGCCCTGCCCGCTCCGGCGTACTCACCGGCCCGATGATGATGGGCATCGCGCTGTCCGCGCTGTTCAACGGACGCGTGCTGATGCGCGCCGGACGCTACAAGCCCACCGTGGTGGCGGGGCTGGCCGTGGCCACGATGTCCTTCGGCGTGCTGGCGTGGAGTGCGGCGACTGCGCAAAGCCTCTATATCATCGAACCCTCGATCTTCGTGCTCGGCCTTGGCCTCGGTCTGGTGATGCCAAACGTGACGATTGCCGTGCAGAGTGCGCTTGCGCCGATTCATCGCGGCGTCGGCACGGCTACGTTGACGTTCTTCCGTTCGCTGGGCGGACTGGTCGGCGTGGCGGGTTCCGGCGCCATCCTCGCGTGGCAGCTGCGCGGCCATGTCGCCGCCACGATGCCTACCGCCGCCATGACGCCCGAGGGTGGCGGCATGGCCAACCATCCGCTGCTGCACCAGGTGACGAATGCGGCGGTGATGGTCTATCGCCACGCCATCGCCTCGACGTTCACCGTCGGCGCCTGCATCGTGGCCTGCGCATTCGTGCTGATCCTGCTGCTGCCCGAAGTGCCGCTGAGCGATCATCACCACGCCGCCCCGGCACCCGCTGCCGACTAAGGGCATCGGATGAGCGCGCCCCATCGAAGCAGGCCACTTGCATTCGCTGCATGCTGGATCGCTTTCGTCGCCCTGGTGTTCGCGCTCACGGCCGGCGTGCTGCAGTGGACACGCCCGGACCTGGACCCGATCGCCATGCCGCTCAGCGCGTATCTGCGCGGTCCCGGCGGAGGCTGGTTGCGCGCTGCGTACTACCTGATGGCCAGCGCGCTGGCGTGTCTTGCATGGGCAGGTTTCCGAGGCATGCAACCCGCCGGTCGCAGCGGACTGGCGAGCGCCTTGTTTCTCGTCGCCGCGCTCGCGCTGCCGGTGGTGGCCGTCACCGTGTTGTACGAGCGCACGCCGCAGGAAGAACTCGCCCGCCTGATCCACGGCCTGGCCGCGCAGACGACCTTCCTGTGCCTCGTGATGGGCATGCTGCTGCTCTCGTCGCGATGGCTGCGCGATGCGCGGATGCGGGTTGGCCGCAATGCCGGAGTCGTGCTGGCGTCACTGGCCTTCGTGCAGATGTGGGTGCTGGTGTTGTGGAAGGGCCTGCCGCCTGGACTGACGCAGAAGGCGTTGATCGTGTTGATTCTGCTGTGGCTTGGGTGGATCGCGCGGCAGCTGTGGCGAGCGAGTCGCTAGATTGAGTCGCGCACAGGGTGCGCTCCCACAAGGGAATCTCGAGACCCCTGTGGGAGCGCACCCTGTGCGCAACTCGGCTCGCGAGAGCCTCTGGTTTTACGGAGCAAAGACCCGCTGCCGCACCAGCTCGCACACCGTGCGCACATCGCCATCCATGGCGCGATCGCGCGCCATGAAACCGATCCGCTTGCGCAACGCATCGTGCGCCTTGCGCACCGCCGCGCCCGCATGGAAATCGCCCACGTTGGCCAGCGCCGCGGTCAGCTGCTGCACTTCCTCGACGAACTGCGCGTGCTGCGCGTGTCCTTCGCGCGGCGCGTTGGACACCTTGCCGGCCAAGGCCTGCCAGTCGCCCTTGGCGGCCAGGCGGCAGGCGGCGTTGAGCATGGCCTGGCGGAAATCCAGCGCCTGCGCCGCGGTGTACAGCTCCAGCGCCAGCACGTAGCTGAGGTCTTCCATCATCTCCAGCACGTGACGCGCCTCGTTGGCGCCCATCGACACGTGGTCTTCGGCGTTCGCGCTGGTGGGCACGGAGTAGACGCTGGCCGGATGCGCGCGCGTGGCCAGATCGTTCACCAGCGCGGCGGCGGTGTACTGCACGATCATGAAACCGGAGTCGGTGCCGTCCTCGTTGCCGGTGAGGAACGCCGGCAGGCCGTCGTTGGTGGCCGGGTCCACCAGCTTGTTGAGGCGGCGCTCGGAGATCGAAGCCAGCACGGGAATCGCTGCCTTGACGTAGCTCATGGCCAGCGCCAGCGGCATGCCGTGGAAGTGGCCCGCCGAGATCACCTGCTCCTCGATGAACTGCGCATCTTCCGCATCCGGGAAGATCAGCGGATTGTCGGTGACCGCATTGAGTTCCACGTCGATCACGCGGCAGGCCTGGGCCCAGGCATCGCGCACGGCGCCATGCACCTGCGGCATGCAGCGCAGGCAATAGGCATCCTGCGGCTGGTGCTTCTTGCCGCCCTTGAACGGCAGGAAGCGTGCGTAGAACGCTTCGCGACCGTGACGCTGGTTGGCCGGCACCCAATCCCAGCCGATGTCGAAGGTCAGGGCCTGATCGGACGGATCGGTCCACGCTTCGGCCGACCACGACTTGAAGCGCGGCACCAGGTGATACGGAATATCGACCAGCGTGCTGCCCGCCAGCAGTTCGCGCACGTGCGCGGCCGCCTCGACCTGCCCCGGATGCGGACGCAGCGCGTGCACTTCGGGGCGCAACGCGCCGCTACGTCCGGCGAAGGCGTCGAGCGTCATCGCTGCGGCGAGATCGGCCAGCTCCAGCAGATGTTCGAGTTCGTCCAGCGCCAGCGCAGCCGTGGCGAGCATCTGCGCCGTGCCATTGTTGAGCGCAAGACCTTCCTTGAAGGACAGGCGGATCGGCGTGAGACCGGCCCGCTTGAGCGCTTCCGCACCCGGCAAACGCTCGCCCTGGTAGAACGCTTCGCCGCCACCCAGCAGCACGATGGCCAGATGCGAGAGCGGCGCAAGGTCGCCACTGGCGCCCACCGAGCCCTTCTCCGGCACCACCGGCACGATGCCGGCGTTGAGCATCGCGGTCAGCGCCTTCAAGGTTTCCACACGAATGCCCGAGTGGCCGCGCATCAACGTGTTGATGCGGATCACCAGCATCGCGCGCACCACTTCCGGCGCAAACGGCTTGCCCACGCACACGGCGTGCGTGGTGATCAGGTTGTGCTGAAGTTCTTCCAGCAGCGTGCCTTCGGGCTTGTCGGGATTGCCGCCCGGCAGTTCATCGCGCAGACGGTGCGCGCCCAGCAGCTTGTCGGCATTGCTGCCGAAGCCGGTGGTGACGCCATAGGTAGGTTCGCCGCAACTCACCTTGTCGGCGAGGAAATCGGCCGCGCGCTGCACGCGCTTCAGCTGCGTGTCGTCGAGCTCCACATGCAGACCCTGGCGAGCCACAGCCACCAGTTGATCGCGCGTGAGACTGTTGCCGTCCAGGAGTATGGTCTTTGCGGTCATGCTTGGCTCCAGCCCGGACGGGCCGTCTGTCGATGTCAGCCGCCGCGCCTCACGGCTGCGGCGGCAGGTGATGTAAGCGAACCGCGCTCAGGCGCTGATTTCGGCCTGCGCCAGTTCCACGCGCAAGGTCTTGATGAGGTCGGCGCGCGACACTTCGAACTGATCCTCGCGGCGCAGATCCTTCACCGTCACCACACCCTTGGCCAGCTCGTCCTCGCCCAGCACGATCACGAAGCGGATGCCCGCGCGATCGGCGTACTTGAACTGCTTGCCGAGCTTGCCTCCATCGAGCACCACTTCCGTAGCGATGCCCGCGCCACGCAATTCGCTGGCCACGGCGAGATACGCCGGCAACTGCGCCGCATCCATCTGCGTCACCAGCACATCGACCGTGCTGCGTGCGGTACCGATCAGGCCGGCATCGCGGAGTTGCCAGTAAAGGCGGGTCAGACCGATGGAAATGCCCACGCCCGGCAGGTGCGACTTGGTGTACTGGCCGGCAAGATTCTCGTAGCGGCCACCGGAGCAGATCGAGCCGATCTGCAGATGGTCGTTGAGCGTGGTCTCGTAGACGGTGCCGGTGTAGTAATCCAACCCGCGCGCGATCGACAGGTTTAGCGCGTAATGCGTTTCGGGCACGCCGAACGCGTGGATCAGCTGCAGCACTTCCTTCAGCTCCGCGCGGCCCTGCTCCATTGTTTCCGGGCCGGGGCCGAGCGCGTCGAGCTTGTCCAGCGCATCCTGCAGCGAGCTGGAACGCACTTGCACGAAGTCGAGGATCTTCTGCGCCGTGTCCGCACTCAGGCCAAACGATTCGCCGGTCAGCGTGTCGCGCACATAGTCGGCGCCGCGCTTGTCCAGCTTGTCCACTTCGCGCAGCACCAGCGTCTGCTGCTCGCCGTCGGTGACGCCCAGGCTTTCGAAGAAGCCGCGCATCAGCTTGCGGTTGTTGAGCTGGATGGTGAACGCGCCGATGTTCAGTTCGCGGAACACGCTGTAGATCACTGCGGGCAGCTCGGCGTCGTAGCGCACCGACAGGCTGTCTTTGCCGATCACGTCGATGTCGCACTGGTAGAACTCGCGGAAGCGGCCGCGCTGGGCGCGCTCACCGCGATACACGCGCTGCATCTGGTAGCGACGGAACGGAAACGAGAGATCGTGCTCGTGTTCGGCCACGTAGCGGGCCAGCGGTACGGTGAGGTCGAAGCGCAGCGCCAGTTCGGGCACGCCGTCGTTCTTCTCGGCATTCGCCAGTGCGCCGGTGGACTGCACGAAATACACCTGGCGCTCGGTTTCACCGCCCGTCTTGGTGAGCAGCACGTCGGAGAATTCCATCACCGGCGTTTCCACCGGCAGAAAGCCGAAGCGCTCATAGTTGCGGCGGATCACGTCGAGCATGCGCTGGAACGCGATCTGGTCGAGCGGCAACAGCTCGAGCACGCCGGGCATGGTGCGGGCCTGGGTAAGCGCCATGAAGTCCTCTGCTTAGCGGGGTGAAAAGCGTCGGCCAGCACGGCTTGGCGGCCGGTCCGACATAGCCCTATAGGTTAGCAGAAGGCCGCCCCCGACCCTCCTCACACGCGCTGCGACAGCGCCTGGCACGCGTGTGACGAAAATTTTTCACGCAAGTGTTGCCAAGCTTTGGAGGTGTCATTAAGATACGCGGCTCCCACGGGGTGTAGCTCAGCCTGGTAGAGCGCTACGTTCGGGACGTAGAAGTCGCAGGTTCGAATCCTGTCTCCCCGACCAAAAATTCGATGAAAAAGCCGGCCCAGTGCCGGCTTTTTTATTGCCCGATGGCCAGGTTGCGCGCAGACAGCGTGCGCGCAGCGATCAGGACAGCAAGGCAAGCTCGGCCACGCGATCCAGTTCCTCGCTGTCGAAACCCGCCTGCAGTCGCGCCGGCCGGTTGAACGGGCCGCGCAGCTGGCGCCCCATGTATTCGCGCAGCAGATCGAGGAAGGTTTCGCGGGGATCGAGGCCATCGCGCTCGCAGCAGTGATGGAACCAGCGCGTGCCCGCTGCCACGTGCGCCACTTCCTCGCGCAGGATCACTTCGAGAATGGCCACGGTGCGCTCGTCGCCGACCGACAACAGGCGTTCGATCATCCCCGGCGTCACGTCCAGGCCGCGTGCCTCCAGCACGCGCGGCACCAGCGCCATCCGCGCGGTGTCGTGGTGCGCCGTCTTCTCGGCCATTTCCCACAGCCCATTGTGCGCGTCGAAATCGCCATAGACGTGCCCCAGCTCGGCAAGCCGTTCCGACAGCATGGCGAAGTGGCGAGCCTCGTCGTGCGCGCAGCTGGCCCAGTCGCGGTAGTAATCGAGCGGCTTCCCGCGAAAACGGTAGACCGCATCCCAGGCGAGGTTGATCGCGTTGAACTCGATGTGCGCCACGGCGTGCACGAGTGCGGCCCGGCCTTCGGCGGAGCCCAGGCCACGGTGTGGGACCTGGCGTTGCGGCACCAGGCGCGGCAGCGCGGGGCGGCCTGGCGCGGCGATGGGTTCGGGTGTGGGCGACGGGTCGTGCGGAAGCAGTTCGCCAGCGAGAAACGCTGCCCAGGTCGCATGCGTGAGACGCAGCTTCTCCGCGGGATCGGTGGCGTCGAGGCAGCGTTTGGCCGCAGCGTGGAGGTCGTCGGTCATAGAGGAAACACTGTAGGAGCGCACCCTGTGCGCGACAACCTGACGGAGCGGAGCATCCATGCCCCGCGTCGCGCACAGGGTGCGCTCCTACAAGTTAGGCGCTGCGGCGCGCCGCCTTGGCATCATCCGAACGCAGCATCTCGATCTGCTGCAGGTACTGCTTGTCCAGGCCGGTCACGTACTCGCCGGAGAAGCACGAGGTGTCGAAGTGCTTCAGCGCTTCGTTGCCGTCCTGCACCGCCCACACCAGGTCCTTCAGGTCCTGGTAGATCAGCCAGTCGGCACCGAGCACCTTCTCCACTTCCTTCTCCGAATGACCGGACGCCACCAGCTCGGATGCGGCCGGCATGTCGATGCCGTACACGTTCGGGTAGCGCACCGGCGGCGCGGCGGAAGCGAAGTACACGTTGCGCGCGCCGGCCTCGCGGGCCATCTGGATGATCTGGCGCGAGGTGGTGCCGCGCACGATGGAGTCGTCCACCAGCAGCACGTTCTTCTTGCGGAATTCCAGCTCGACCGGATTGAGCTTGCGGCGCACGGATTTCACCCGCTCGCCCTGCCCCGGCATGATGAAGGTGCGGCCGATGTAGCGATTCTTGACGAAGCCCTCGCGGAACGGCACGCCCAGCGCCTCGGCCAGCGCGGAAGCTGCGGTGCGCGCGGTGTCGGGGATCGGGATCACTGCTTCGATGCCGTGGTCCGGACGCTCACGCAGGATCTTCTCGGCGAGCTTCTGGCCCATGCGCAGGCGAGCCTTGTACACCGACACGTTCTCGATCATCGAGTCCGGACGGGCGAGATAGACGTATTCGAAGATGCACGGCGCATGCGTGGCGCCCTCGGAGCAATGACGCGCATGCAGCTGGCCATCGTCGGTGATGATCACGGCTTCACCCGGATCCAGGTCGCGCAGACGCTTGAAGCCCAGGATATCCAGCGCCACCGACTCGGACGCCACGGCGTATTCGCGGCCCTCGGCCGTCACGCGCTCGCCCAGCACCAGCGGACGGATGCCGTTGGGGTCGCGGAAGGCCAGCAAGCCGTAGCCCAGCACCAGCGCGATGCACGCATAACCGCCGGCCGCGCGCTGATGCACGCCGGCCACGGCCTTGAAGATGTGGTCGGGCGTGAGCGCCATGCGATCCTGGATCTGCAGCTCGTGCGCGAGCACGTTGAGCAGCACTTCGGAATCGGAATCGGTGTTGATGTGGCGGCGGTCGTCTTCGAACATCTCGCGACGCAGCTGTTCGGTGTTGACCAGGTTGCCGTTGTGCGCGAACGCGATGCCGTAAGGCGAGTTCACATAGAACGGCTGCGCCTCGGCCGAGCCTTCGGAACCGGCCGTGGGATAGCGGCAATGGCCGATGCCAATGCGGCCGCGCAGGCCGCTCATCGAGGTCTGGTTGAACACGTCGCGCACCAGGCCGTTGCCCTTGTGCAGGCGCAGGCGCGCGCCGTCCACCGTGGCGATGCCGGCGGCGTCCTGGCCACGGTGCTGCAACACGGTCAAACCGTCATAGAGTGACGCGGCGACCTCACTGGTGCCGACGATGCCGATGATTCCGCACATGGTTTGAAAGCCTGTATTAGAAAGTCGCTGCCGGAGCGGCCGTGGTTGCGGTCGCGGGATGGGTTTCATGTCCAGTCGCTGGCGAAGCGCCTGGCATGCCCGCTGGCAAGGCGGGTAAATGGTCCAGCAGGGGCTGCGGATTGAGGTAGTGCCGGACGTTGTCCGGCACGCGCTCACCCAGCCACGCAGCCATTCCCTTGAACTGCGGCAATAACACCGAATCGTGCCACCAGGGATCGCGCGTGAACGCGGTAAACCCGAGCAGGAACACCGCCAGCGTCACCAGCAGCACGCCGCGCACGAAACCGAACACCATGCCAAGCAGGCGGTCGGTGCCGGACAGCCCGGTACTCTCCACCAGCTTGCTCACCACGAAGCGCAGCAGCGCTCCCAGAATCAACACGACGATGAAGCAAAGGCCGTAACCCACCAGGATCCGCGCCGAGGGCAGCTGGATACTGTGTTCGAAATACGCCGCCACGCTGGGCCCATAGGTCCAGGCCACCCAGAACGCCACCACCCAGATGGCCAGTGCCAACACCTCGGAAATGAGGCCGCGCCACAGGCCAATCAAGACCGAGACGCCCAGTACGGCAAGAATGATGTAGTCGGCCCAATTCACCGGGTCACCTTACCGTCGCTGGTTCAGGTTGAAGTCGAAGTTCACGGAGCGGTGACGACGTTGCCGTCCACGCCCAGCTTGCTCTTGATCTGGTCGCGGACGCGCACGGCGTCGGCACGCTGGGTCTGCGGACCCGCACGCACGCGCCACAGCTGCTTGCCGTTCGCATTGACCGTATCCACGTAGCCATCGAAGCCGTTCGCGCGCAGTTTGTCGCGCAGCGCGTTGGCATCGTTCTGGCTGCCCATGGCGGCCACCTGCACGGCCCAGCCACCGGGACGCGATGCGGGCGCCGCGGCGGTATTGGCCGCGGGCGTGGCCGGCTTGGCCGCCGGTACATCGTCCTGCGCGGGCGTGGAAGCACTGCCTTCCAGGCGTGCCGGCGCACCCGGAATGGTCTGGGTGATCTTCAGGCGTGCCGCCTCGGCGGCGGCGCGGGATTCGAACGGGCCGGCCGTCACCATGGTCAGCTGCTTGCCGCCCTGGTTGATGGTGCGACCCGCGGCCGGATAACCCAGGCCACGCACGCGCTGGATCAGGCTCTGGGCGCTGGCGCTCGACGCATAGGCGCTGAGATTGAGCGAATACGAACCATGGGCCGCGGTGGCCGGCGGCAAAGCCGGCGGCGCCTGGCTCGGAATCGCCGGCGTCGTGGCCGGCTTGGTGTTGGTGGTGGCCGTGGTGCCCGCGGCAGCCTTGCCCTGCACCGGAATCACCGGCTGGGTGGCGCTGGAACCCGGGCGTGTCACCGTGGTCGGCTCGGGCTTCTGCCCCGCGGTCGGGTCGATTTCCACGTCCTTGGGACGGTTGGAACCGATGTTCACCGTGGCCAGCTGGTCGCTCGAACCCACCGGCGCGGCCGTCGCCGCCGGCGTGGGCACGGCCGGCTTGGGCGCGGGCGCTGCCGAGGTGGCCGGCGCCGCACCGGGCGTCAGGCTCATGGTCTTGGTCTGCAGATCGCGGTCGGGAGCCGGCGGGATCGCCAGGCTCACCGTTTCGTCGCCACTGGTGGCCGGCGGGTTGCTGGAGATGAACATCGGCACGAACAGCACAGCCAGCGCGATGAGAACAGCAGCTCCCAGCAGACGTGTTTTCAAGACGGACTCCAAGCGGGCGGGGATGCGAGAACGGGGCGATTATAGCCGGCCCAGCCGCCGCTCAGGCCGAATCCCCGCCAGCCGATTCAGCAAGCACCGCCGCGGCGACAAAAAACGAGCCAAAAGCGAGCACGCATTCGCCGGGCCCGGCTGAAGCACGCGCCGCTCTCAGGGCACTGCCGACATCGACGTGGGCATCGTATGGGGCCTCGGGCAGCACCGCAGCGAGTTGCCCGGCGAGTGCGTCGGCGGAGAGTCCGCGCGGCGTGTCCTTGTCCAGCCCAGCCAGATGCCAGTGGGCGATGCGCACTCCCAACGCCTGCATCACGCCCGCCACGTCCTTGTCGGACAGGGCGCCGTACACGGCATGCACGCGAACGCCGGGGCGCGCGTCCAGCCATTCGGCCAGCGCACGCGCGGCCTGGGGGTTGTGGCCCACGTCGACCACCAGCGCGGGATCGCCGCCCAACACCTGCAACCGGGCCGCCACCCGCGCCGAGCGCACGCCGAGGGCCGCTGCGGCGGCAAGATCTTTCGTCGCCAACGCGGCGTCCACCTGCTGCAGCCCGTGGAATGCCGCGATGGATGCTGCGGCATTGGCGTATTGCACGGGCGCGGCCAGCGTTGGATCGGGCAGCGACAACACGGTGCCGTCGCGATGACGCCACTGCCAGCCGGTCGTACCGCGTTCGGTCGAGAAATCCATGCCGGCTCGCTCGACTACCGCGCCGATGCCTTCCAGTGCCTGCAAAAGACCAGGCGGTGGCTGCGACTCGCCGATCACCGCCAGGCGCCCTGCCCGCGCAATGCCGGCCTTTTCCACGCCGATGCTGTCGCGGTCCGGGCCCAGCCAATCCATATGGTCGAGATCGATGGTGGTGATCACGGCGATGTCGGCATCGATGATGTTCACCGCGTCCAGCCGACCGCCCAGGCCCACTTCGAGCACGGCCACGTCCAAGCCGGCGCGCGCGAACAGATCCAGCGCGGCCAGCGTGCCGAACTCGAAATAGGTCAGCGGGATCTCGCCGCGCGCCGCCTCGATGCGTTCGAAGCTGGCGACCAGTGCATCGTCGTCCGCATCACGACCATCGATACGAATGCGTTCGTTGTAGCGCAGCAGATGCGGCGAGGTGTAGCAGCCCACGCGCTGGCCGGCCGCGCCGAGCATGGCTTCCAACATCGCCACGGTCGACCCCTTGCCGTTGGTGCCGCCCACGGTGATCACGCGACGTGCCGGCGCGGGTGCGCCCATGCGTTCCCACACGGCGCGCACGCGCTCGAGACCCAGCTCGATGCTGCGCACGTTCACGCGTTCCTGGTACGACAGCCATTCGTCGAGAGTGCGGGTCATGGGCAGAGTTTCATGCATCCAGGGGGCGTAGCCAGAAACGCAGGCGATGGGAGGAAGGCGCCGGGGCATCGATCTCGGTCCAGTCCAGCTCGCAGAACATGTTGTCCTGGCGGTGGTAGCCGCGCTTGTTCCAGAACACGTCGTTGGGGCGATAACCGGCGGGCTGGCGCGCATCGTTGCCCGCGCGCTCGACCGCACAGAACGCTGTCCAGCGATAACCGCCGAGGGACCGCGCGTAATGCTCGCGAGCATCGAAGAACCGATGGCCGAGGCCCTGCCCGCGATACGCAGGCAACAACACCGACTCGCCAAAGTAATAGACCTCGTCCAGCACCATGCCACGCTCGACGAACGGCTGCTGGATGGCGGGCACCTCGTCGGCCAGCGCCATGCCGGTCGAGCAGCCAACCACCTCGTCGCCATCGAGCGCCAGCACGAACACGCTGCGGCGCGAACGCGCATAGGCCTCGAGATAGCGCTGCTCGTAGGCCATGTCGCCGTCGTACAGATACGGATAGTCGCGGAACACCGCGATGCGCAGGCGCGCCAAGGCGTCCAGGTGCGGCCTGACCGCTTCGCCGACGCTGGTGAGGATGCGCACGCTCATCGCTTAGTCGCCGGACACCTGCGCGATCCAGTCCTGGAGGTTGTAGTAGTTGCTGATGCGCGCCATGCGGCCGTCGCGGATCTCGAAGAACGCGCCGCCCGGCAGCACGTAGCGCTGGCCACGGGCAGGCGGCAGTCCTTCGTCGTCGGCAAGGTATTGTCCGTGCACGACATACTCGGCGGCAGCACGGTTTCCGTCCGCGCTCACCATCGGCACGATGTCGTGCAGCTGCTCGCGATAGCAGCGCTTCATCCGTTGCAGGAAACTGCGAAAGGTGTCGCGACCGCTCTCGCGATGCCCCTGGTTGATGTCGTGCGCCACGTCATCGGTCAGGCAGTCGAGCATGGCCTCCCAATCGCCGCGATTGAACGCGTCGTAGTAGCGGGCGATCAACTCGATGCTGGGGGACATGGCGGCATCCGGCGGGGCAAGGGGCGCACAGCTTAAAGCATGTGCCGCCCGCTTGATCGTTCCCTGCCCGTTGCCCTACCTCTCCTCAGAAGTGGACACCGGTGGCGCGCAGCGCCCAGTACATGCCGAACGCGGTCCAGAACATTTTCTTCAGCGCCTTGCCGGCGAGCCAGGCGACCAGCAGGCCCATCAGCAGGGGCAAGTGCTTTTCCAGGGTGCCGCGCGTGTCGTTGATGACGCTCATGATGAAGTTCTCCCCGCACCCCATCGGTGCGGGGAGAATCATCCGTCCTGCCACGCGGCCAAGGCAGGGAGCGGCGTCAGCCATCGCAGGTGACAAGCATCACACCCGGCGCAACCTCAACGCATTGCCCACCACCGAGACCGACGACAGGCTCATGGCCAGGGCCGCCACCATCGGCGACAGCATCAGGCCCAGCCAGGGATACAGCAGGCCCGCCGCCAATGGCACGCCCACCGCGTTGTAGACAAAGGCAAAGAACAGGTTCTGGCGGATATTGCGAACCGTGGCCCGCGAAAGCGCGAGCGCCCGCACGATGGCGCTCAACTCGCCCTTCACCAGGGTCACCTGCGCGCTCTCCATGGCGACATCGGTGCCGTTGCCCATCGCGATGCCGACATCGGCTGCCGCCAGCGCCGGGGCGTCGTTGATGCCGTCGCCGGCCATGGCCACCCGATGGCCTTGCCGCTGCAGCCGCTGGATCACTTCCGCCTTTTCGGCCGGTGACATGTCGGCATGCACTTCGTCGAGATCCAGCGCACTGGCCACGGCGCCCGCGGTGGCCAGGTTGTCGCCGGTGAGCATGACGATGCGCAATCCCTGCGCTCGCAGGTCGAACAGCGCCTGCGGCGTGCTGGGCTTGATCTTGTCTGCCACGGCGATCAGGCCTTCGAGCGCGCCATCGATGGTTAGAAACATCACGGTAGCGCCCTCGCCGCGCAGCGCGTCCGCGCGTGCCGCCGCTTCGTCGTCAAGCGGTACGCAGGCATTGGACAGCAGCCGGTGGTTGCCCAGCGTCACCGCATGCCCGTCGACCTCGCCTTCCACGCCGGCGCCGGTCACGCTGCGAAATTGCGAGGCCTGTGGCAGCGCGATGCCCTCCGCTTCCGCACCTCCGACAATGGCGCGTGCCAGTGGATGCTCGCTGAGGCGCTCCAATGCCGCTGCCATCGCGAGCAACTCGGCGCGCGGTACGTCGCCAAGACTCACCACGGCTTTCAGCGCCGGTTTGCCTTCGGTGAGTGTGCCGGTCTTGTCGACCACCACGGTGTCGATCGCACGCAGCGACTCGATCGCCGCTGCATCGCGGAACAGCACGCCGCCCTGCGCACCTCGGCCACTGGCCACCATGATGGAAATGGGCGTGGCCAGTCCGAGCGCGCACGGACAGGCGATGATCAGCACCGACACCGCCGCGACCAGTGCATAGGAAAAGCGCGGCTCGGGTCCGAGCCAGCTCCACAGCACGAAGGCCAGCACCGCCACAGCGACCACGGCCGGAACGAACCACGCGGCCATGCGATCGGCGAGGCGTTGCAACGGCGCCTTGCTGCGTTGGGCCTGTACCACCAGGGCAACGATCTGCGCCAACATGGTATGCGCGCCCACCCTATCCGCGCGCATCAGCAAGGCGCCATCCTGGTTCACGGTGCCACCCGTCACGCGCTCGCCACTGGATTTGCCCACGGGCAACGGCTCGCCGGTGAGCATGGATTCGTCCACATGGCTGCTGCCGTCGAGCACCACGCCATCGACCGGTACCTTTTCGCCGGGACGCACGCGCAACGTATGGCCGGCATGCACGGCATCGAGCGGCACATCATGTTCGCTGCCATCGGTTTCGACGCGATGCGCTGTCTTCGGCGCCAGACCCAGCAAGGCCTTGAGCGCCGCCCCGGTACGACGGCGTGCACGCAGTTCGAGGAAATCGCCCAGCGTCACCAGCGTAACGATCACCGCCGCTGACTCGAAGTACACGCCCACCCGGCCGTGCATATCGCGGAAACCGGCAGGAAACAACGACGGCGCGATGAAGGCGACAGCGCTGTAAAGCCACGCCACACCCGTACCCAGCGCGATCAGCGTGTACATGTTCGGCGACCATGGCCTGAGCGAATGCCAACCGCGCGCAAAGAACGGAGCGCCGCCCCACAGCACTACCGCTGTGGCCAACACGGCTTCGCCCCACACCGCCACGCGATCCCATGGCGACGGCAGATGCCAGCCGAACAGATGCGGCCCCATCGCGAGCAGGAACACCGGCAGCGTCATCGCGGCAAGCGCCCAGAACCGGCGCGACATGGCGCGCAATTCGTGGCCATCGTCCTCGTCGAGGCTGGGCATCATCGGTTCCAATGCCATGCCGCACTTCGGGCAATGGCCGGGACCGATCTGCTGCACTTCCGGATGCATGGGACAGGTGTAGACGGCGCCTTCGATCACGGGCGCCGGTTCGGCTGACGGCTGGAGGTAACGTGCAGGTTCAGCGAGAAATTTCTCCTTGCAACGTTGCGCGCAGAAGTAAAATGTATCGCCGTGGTGTTCGGCCTGATGCTTGGCGTGGGCGGGATCCACGGTCATGCCACATACCGGATCCTGGGCAAGGACGGCATGTTGGTGATGCGCCGACGTTTCCGCTTGCCCCGCGCAGCACGACGATGCCGTTGGCGAAACAGGCTCGACTTTGGCGCTGCAGCAGGCGTGCTCATCCGCGCTCATGCGTCGCCCTCCTGTCCGGTGAGCGCCTTGAGGATGGGACACTGATCCGGCGAACCATGCCCCGGACACGCCTCGATCAACTGCTCCAAACCGTCGCGCACGCGGCTGAGTTCCGCGATGCGTTCGTCGATGGCAGCCAGCCGCGCCTCCGCACGCTTCTTCACCGCTTTCACGCCCCGCTGGCGATCCGCCGAAAGCGCTAGCAGATCGCGGATCTCCTCCAGCGTAAAACCAAGATCCTTCGCGCGCCGGATAAAGCGAAGCTGCCGCACCGCCCCTTCGTCGTAACTTCGATAGCCCGACGCCCGCCGCAACGGCTCGGGCAACAAGCCCTCGCGTTCGTAATAACGAATGGTATCGATCGCCACGCCGACGCGCCGGGCGACGGCTCCAATGGTCATGGGGGTGCTGGACGTGTTCATGACGCCAAGTCTAGACCTTTGATCAAGGTCCAGAGTCAAGCCTTGGTTGGCGTGGCTTCTTGTCCAGGGCCCTCAATCCTGGCACTGGCTTTGACGACAGCACTTATCAGCGCAACTGCGGTTAGCAGGCGTGGTGTCGTGAAGCCATCCCGGTTACTGGCATGTAAGAGGCAGCCCATCGACCACATGCTGAATATCGGTGGCAGCCTGCTCGGGCATCGCGTCTTCGCTATGGCACACATGGAGGATCGCTGCCCGTGCGTTGCGGCGAAGGCCAGTGCATTGCCATGCGCGTACGTCATCTAACGGCAGCTTTGCGTAGACAACGGTGATGCAGCTGTCGGCCACTCGCTGCTCCAAGTCCGGGCCACGCTCCTCAGGCCCCCCGACCAAAGCAGGCGTAAAGTAACTTTCCGGGAACGCGCGCACGTAAGCTTCCGGGTCCAGCACGCTGCTATAAGCGCCAATGCGCAGTGCCAAAGGCTGCGTACAGTTGGCGCGTTCCACGATCGCATTCACGATGTGACCGATGTCGCGCCGAAGGCTTTCAGGGTACGGATCCGCTCCGCCGCCTGCGGACAGCACAGGCAGATGCGCAATAACCGCCATTCGCGGCAAATCATGGGCACGGGAAGGTTGGCAGCGTCCACGCAGGGTAGCCATGATGAGGAAGATCACATCGTTGGCTATGCTCTCGTTCTCCTGCATGCGTGCGCCCACCCGAGCAGCCTCAGCACCGGTGGTTACGACCGGCACTGCAGAACGTCCCAAGGAAGCCGCTGCCGGCACCTCGGGAAGCGACGAGGTGGATGCGACCTTCCGAACGTTCGACTCGATGATGCATACCCCGAGAACAACCGCTGCAGTGACAAGTCCCGCGGCGAGCACCCAGCGCTTCATCGCGTAGCAGGCGACCAGCTCGGAAACGGATCAGGCAAGCTTTGCCAGGCCACGGCGCCGCGAACGAGTTCCTGGTCGGTGAGCAGGCAAGCATCGAGCTCAGCGCGCACCTCCGCCTCAGGCAAATCGACGCCAATCAAGACCAGCTCCTGGCGGCGATCACCATAAAGGGGGTCCCATATTTTGAGCAGGGCCTGGCGCTGAGCCGCATTCGGCAGTTCGTTCGCGTCTGGCGGATCGACCGCCAGGTCATTGTTATCGAACGGGCGATGCTGGCCCTGCTGCACGCGCTCGCGGCTCGCCCACCACTGCCCCGCCAGGGTCACCTCCGTGGCTCCGCCAGCCACGGCCAGGTTGCCGACGCCATCCATGCGCGACGCCAGCCAGAAGTAGCCCTTCGCGCGAAGCACTCCCGGGATCCCGCGATTGAGGAGTGCATGCAAGCGCTTCGGGTGAAACGGTCGCGTTGAGCGGTAGACGAAACTGGTGATTCCGTATTCTTCCGTTTCGGGCGTATGCACGCCCATCAGCTCTTTTACCCAGCCAGGTGCCGTCTTGGCCTTGTCGTAATCGAACAAACCCGTGTTCAGTATCTGGGCCAGATCGATTTCGCCGTACGTTGCGTCCACCAACCTTGCGTCGCGATTGAGAGCGCGAAGAACTTTCCGCACGTTGCGATGTTCCAGTTCATCGAGTCGATCGCACTTGTTGATGACGATAACGTCGGCGAACTCGACCTGTTCGGTGAGCAAGTTGACCAGCGAGCGGCCATCCTCGCCGCCGTTGGATTCGCCACGCGCCGCGAGCGAATCGGCGGAGCAAAAGTCTGCAAGGAAGTTGCGCCCGTCGACCACCGTGACCATGGTGTCAAGACGAGCCACATCCGACAACGAAAAACCCGCTTCGTCGCGCACGTGGAACGTGGCTGCAACGGGAAGTGGCTCACCAATACCGGTCGACTCGATCAACAAGTAATCGAAACGGCCTTCGCCAGCAAGACGCTTCACTTCGTTCATCAGGTCGTCGCGAAGCGTGCAGCAGATGCACCCATTTGAAAACTCGACGAGCTTTTCGTCCGTTCGACTGAGATTGGCGCCGCCATCGCGTATGAGCGAGGCGTCGATGTTCACTTCGCTCATGTCGTTGACAATGACGGCCACACGCCGTCCGTCGCGATTCGTCAATACATGGTTGAGCAAGGTGGTCTTTCCGGCGCCGAGGAATCCGGAAAGGACGGTCACGGGTAGCGGCTCGCGCCGCGATTCAAGGGGAAGCACAGTCAGGTTCCTGTGGTCTTGGACGGTCCAGTCGACCCAGAGAGAAGAGGAACGGGATACTTGTTCACTCGAAGGCCTGGCGAAGCCGGTCAGCGTCCGAATCGTTTTCGTGATAAGCGCCGAGCGACGCGTCGGCCATGCCATAGGCGGAGGCGGCCATCGCGTTTTGCGTAACCTCGGTGTGCAACACGCCCCGAAGCGTGAGCGGGTCATACAGGCTAGGCGTGTCGATGCCTTTGGCGAGCTTTACATGGATGAGCATGTTCGGCGGCGGTGGCGGCACATGGATGCACGCGCCATAGAACGGCACGAAGAAAAACTCCACCATCTTGCCGTCGTTGTCGGACTCAAGCGGCACGACATAGCCCGACAGCTTGACCTTTTGGTTGTTGAGCGCCTCCACCGTGTGCAGGGTGCCAACCTGTTTCATGCGCTGGTTGCCGACATGCAACACCGGCGGTGCGTTCTCCAACGTCTTGATGTCTTCGGGCGGGACCATGTGGCTCCAGTCAAGGTCTGCGTAGCCGTTTTCGTCACGCAGGCCGAGCAGCGGGGAGTCCGACGTGGACACGGCTTTAGGTGAGCCGTGCGCGGCATCGAACGCTCGGGCTGCTTCGATCCCGTTGGCTTGCGCTTCGGTGCGCGCGGCACGATCGGCGTCGGCTACGGCTTGCGCCGAGGCGACCGCCGATGTCGTAGCACTGGCTGGTGCAGGCGAGCCCGCATCATTGGCTCCGCCACACGCTGAGAGCGCAGCGGCCACTATGGCAATCAAGAGAACTTGAGCTTTCATCAGAGGCGTACCTGAAGACCGTCGGCGAGCGAACGGCGATAAGCAATCCAACCCGGAATGCATCCGGCCAGCGATCCCAAGGCAAGCACGACCACGAGCAGCAGCCATTCACCCGGCGCCGGGTTCTGGTCGATGACCAGGCCCGCAGTAGCCAGGAGATAGTTGTGGGCAACGGCCGTGGTGGCATCGAGCAAGACGACGCCTGCGATCATGCCGGCGACCGTCAGGAGCGTGCTTTCCATCACCAGCAGGGCAAACACGGTGCGGGTGGAGGCGCCGACCGCGCGCAACACGGCCATTTCCCGGCGCCGCTCACCAAGCATGCCGAGCAGTGCGGTAAGCATCCCGGACATGCCCACGAGCAGGACCATCGCACTGACCACGCGCAAAGCACTTTCGGCCGTGCCGACCAGATGCCACAACTCGCCCAAGGCCACCCCGGGCAGCACCGCCAACAAGGGCTCTTCGGGGTAGTCATTGATGGCGCTTTGAACCGCGAAGGCGGAGAGCCGCGAATGCAGGCCGACGAGCGTCGCGGTGATGGCCTTGGGAGTCAGGTCCATGTGGCGCGCTTGCTCCGCCGATGCCTCCATGCCCGGCAACCGAATGCCCGAGTGCCAATCGACATGGATGGCTTCGATAGCTTCCAGACTCACGGCAATCGATGCGTCCACGGGTGTACCGGTGGGCGCCAACACGCCGCTGACACGAAATGGCTTATCCGCATGCGTGGCCAGGTTGGCTCCGCCCAAGCCGTGCGAAAGGACGATCCGGTCACCCACCTTGTAGCGCAACTGGCTCGCCACTTCTGAACCGATGACCGCGTCGTACAGATCCGAAAAGGGCTGGCCGCTGGCGAAGGCCAATGCGTTGCCACGCCCATAATGGTAGTGGACGAAAAAATCGCTGTTCGTTCCCGTAACGCGAAATCCCCGATGCGAATCGCCGAGAGAGAGCGGCACGGTCCAGGCGACTTCGGGCATCGCCCGAATGTCCTGATAGCTCTTCCAGGTGATGTTGTTGGTGGCCTCACCCACATGGAAGATCGAGTAAAGCAGCAAGGTGACCGGGCCGCTGCGCGCACCCACCAGGAGGTCAGTTCCCGACACGGTGCTGGCGAATCCAAGCCGGGCGTCGGTCCGCACGCGTTCGACGCCGAGCAGCAGAAACACGCTCAATGCCACGGTGAAGACGGTGAGCGCCACGCCGGCTTTTCGCTGGCGCATGCTCTTGAGCGTCAAGGAAAGCAACCTCATGATTCAGGACTCCACGGGCGCGCTGGCCAATGCAACGGTGCGGTCAAAATGGCGGGCCAACGCGAGGTCATGACTGACGAACACCACGCCAGTACCGTAGATCGCGCACTCTTCCAGCAGCAGTTTCAGGAAGGCATCGCGGCTCGATGCGTCGAGCGCGGAGGTCGGCTCGTCGGCCAGCAATAGCGCGGGGCCACCTATAAGCGCCCGCGCCGCGGCCACGCGCTGTTGTTGCCCCACACTGAGTTCGCCGGTCTTTGTCCGCGACCAGACGTGTGCGCCCAGACCGAGCGAAGAGAGAAGCCGCTGGGCTTCCGCGGCCATGCGCACATGGGTGCCACCGGCGCGCTTTCTGCGCTCGGCCGACCAGGCACAACCAAGCAGCACATTCTCGATCGGCGTGAGGAACGGCAGAAGGTTGAACTGCTGAAAAATGTAGCCCAGGTGGTTCGCGCGGAAGCGATCGCGGGCCGCTGCCGACATCGAACTGAACGACGTATCGAGTATCAGGACATCACCCGAGGACGGCGCAAGCACGCCAGCGAGCAATCCCAAAAGCGTGCTCTTGCCGCTGCCGCTGGGCCCGTGGAGGAATAGCGATTCGCCACGTGCTGCCGCCAGATCTTCCAAGGCCAGCGCATGGCCCCCGTCCGGCCAGAAATGACGAAGCGCACGCGTTCGCAATAAGGGCTGCGCGGTGCTCATTGCTGGATGTCGACCCGCGTGGTCGTGCCGTCCAGGGCCTGCTGATTGCTTCCGGCTGCCGTGATCAGATTGACGACGACTTTTTGAACGGAAGGGAACGCGGATGCCAAGCGGACATCAAGATGGTCAAGCTGGCCTGGCGTATTGCACGTGTAGTGATAGGTCGCATCGAAATCCGCATGACCGCCCGGTTCAGCGGCGCCGCCAAATCCGTGCGGAGACACCTTTGCCGAAGCGAGCGTGCAGTGCGCCGCCGCAGGCACGACGAACCATGTCGGCTGATTGAGCGTGGCAATCGCCTTATCCACGGCAGCCTGTTCGGCGGGCGAGCCCGGCGGGTGCTCAAAGCCAACGGCATCGTGGCCCGGCAGGCTGGCGGCCACATCCATCTCGCGGGCGTCGATCGACACATTGACGCTGGCTTGGCCGTGGACATGAGGACCGAGATGCCGCTCTTCTGCCGTGGCAGCCATCGAAGTCAGCAACAGGAGCGAGGAGAGAACCGACATGGACGCTTTCATGGATCATGCCTCAATATGTTATGTTATAACATACCTTACATGACACCCGTCCGTTGCGGCCAGCCTTTTTCAACGGTATGTGCCATCAGGCATGGTCGTGACAGAAGCCACACACTGCTGCTCGAAACCTCGCCGGCATCCGGCGCGCAGCCGCGGCGAAAACCAAACGTCGCGGGGTTAGCGCCTCAGGCTTCAGTGAACTTCATCAAGCGTCCTGAGTTGGCGATCACCACGAAGGCCCCCACGTTCTGAAGCACCGCGGCAGCCAAGGCGCCGTTGGCCGACCACCCGCCGGTGATGGCGACGATGATCAAGGCCAAGGTCCAGGCCGCGCTCAATCCAAGATTCACCCGAAGCGTGCGCCGCGTGCGCCGCGCAAGCCTGAGCGCTGTGGCGACGCGCGAAAAATCGTCACCGGTCAGCACGATGTCTGCCGAGGCCAGGGCGATATCACTGCCCTGCCCGCCCATCGCCATACCGACCAACCCCGCTCGCAAAGCCAGTGCGTCGTTGATGCCGTCGCCCACTACCAGCGGCTTTCCACCATCGGCCACGACCGATTGCACGAAAGCCAGTTTGTCGGGAGGCAACGCACCCGCTACGACTTCGTCCAACCCCACCAGTGCCGCCACGCGGTCTGCTTCCGCCTGACGGTCGCCGGTCAACAAGGCTTGCCGGCCTAAACCCAGTGCGTGAAGCGACGTCAGCGTCTCGGCGACGCGATCACGCACTTCGTCGGCCAGGCAGACCCAGCCCAACAATTGTCCCGCTTCCGCGACGGCGGCCACGGGACCGTCGTGACGCGGGGGCTCGTGAACCGGCACGTCATGTCGCGCCAACAGCGACTCGCGCCCCATCAGTACCTCTCCGAGGGCGCTCCGGGCGCGCATTCCGAACCCGGCTTCCTCTTGTACGTCATCAAGCATGGCTGGCTCGGCAGCCAGATGGGCAATCGCGCGGCCCACCGGATGGCTGCTGGCGCCGCCCAGCGCAGTCGCTACCGCTTCCAGTCGTGTGACATCGACGCCTTCCGCGGGTTGCAAGCGCACCACGCGCAGGCGCCCGGTGGTGACGGTGCCGGTCTTGTCGACGACCAACGCATCGGCTTCAGCCAACCGCTCGAACACCACGCTGCTCTTCACGAGTACGCCGTGCCGGGCCGCCACACTCACCGCGGCGAGCGCGGTCGAAGGGGCCGCCAAGACCATCGCCGAGGGACACGCGGCGACGAGCAACGCCAATACGGCACCTGTGTTCTGCGTGGTGAACCAAAGCATCAGCGCGATCAGGAGCACCAGCACCAGATAGCGTCCGGCATAGCGTTCCAGAAGACGGGTAATCGGCGGCTTGCTGCGCTCGGCGTCCTGCATGAGCGCCACCACACGCCCCAGCGCCGACTGCGATCCCACGCGCGACACCTGCACATGAAGCAAGCCGTTGAGGCTCAGTGAGCTACCGAGCACCGTATCGCCGCGCGCCACTTCGACCGGCAAGGATTCGCCCGTAAGCGACGCTGTATCGATGCTGGCCGTGCCCGACAGCACCACACCGTCGGCGGCCACCCGATCGCCCGGGCGCACCTCGATGACGTCGCCGGCGACCAACGATTCAACAGATACGATGCGCACGTCGTCGCCAACGACCTGCCGTGCCGTGGTCGCTGTCAGGGCCGAGAGCGCTTCCACGGCTTCGCGTGTGCCCAGCAAGGAGCGGTCTTCGAGCATCTGCCCGACCAGCATGATGACCGGCAACAGTGTTGCAGTGACAAAATTCGCCGAGACAAGGCATGCCAGGATCGCCAGTGCAACCAGTTGGTCGACCACTCCGTGCAGGTCGGGCTGGTTGAGGCTGCGAATGGCGGCCGCGAACGCTGGCCCCGCCACCAGCAAGGCCGCGATGGCTTGAAGCAACGCGACCTCCACCGTCCGCGCAGGGGCCAGCGCGGATAGCGCAAACGAAAACATCAGGATGCCTGCGGCAAGGAGCACGGCGACGATGCGCAGTCGCCAACGGTGACGCTCGGTGCCAGTCAACAGCAGCGTGCCCGCATCGGCGGAGGTGACGCTCATGGGCTTGCTCCGAAAATGAAGGTATGCGCTTGCGAAGTGACCGGCACGGTTTCGATCTTTCCCGCGATGTCGAACAACGACTTGATGCGATCGCGATAGGTTCGTTCAACGATCGTGCGCCGATCGAGCGACGGATCGCGCCCCAACGACAGGACGAGTGCGGTGCGCGCCTGAGCGGTGCGGACCGACTCTTCAGCACGTGCACGCGCTTCGTCGATGAGCGTCTGGCGTCCTTGCTCGGCGATCTGACGCCGGGCTTCCGCCGTGGTGCGCGCGTCGGCCAGCGATCGCTCGGCCTGCTGCTCAACGGTCAATACGGTGTCGAAGGATTCTTTGGCGCCGCCAGGGATGGAAGGGACGACATCGATCCGCGCGACCTGGATGCCGATGCCTGAGCCTTGGCCCGACGCTTGACTGAGCCGCTGGTTCACCGCTTGCACGAGCTCCGCTGCAAAACGCTCCCGTTGGGCGACCAGACGGGGAGCGCCGGCGGCTTCGGGACGCGCGACGAGGATGCCGTCGAGCGACCGACGGGCGCACAGTTGGACCGCCGCCGCAATCAGCGCGCGCCGAAGCATGGGTTCGATGTGATCGCCCGCAATGATGTACGCCACCGGATCATCGATCTGGTAGAACAACATGGTGCGCAGATGCACCACGGCGCCATCGCCCGTCAGGAAGAACCAGGTGTTGTCGCGCGCGTTATCCGAAGCGATGAATCCCTGCCCTGGAGCGCCGGCAATGCGCTCGTCCAACGGAGATCGGCTTTCCAGCGCTTCAGGTGCGAACTGCACCTGCCGCCCCTGCGAAGGCAACAAGACAACTGAATCGATGGGCGATGGCCAGGTGAGCAGCAGGCCGGGACCCGCCGTCCGAACGACTTGCCCAAACCGCATGACAACGGCTCGATTTTCCGGGGGTACGCGCTGGATGCCGCGCACCAGCCACATCCCCGCCAACGCCGCCACCAGCGCAAACAGCAGCCGAAAGGACCAGGTCAAGGTCTCGGCAAGAATCGTAGGGCGCGCCGCCGTCATGGATTTTTCTTCCCCGCCCCCGGCGTGGGACCATCGACCAGCATGCGAAAGGGTGCCGCGTCGGTGCGCAATACGATTCGCGTGCCAGGGCCAACTGCCGCATCCATCGTGTCGAAGGATCGAAGGATCGTGTAGAGCCTGGGGTCGGTGGCATAGGCTTGCTGGTAGATCGCCGTCGATTTGGTTTGTGCGTCGGCTTCAATGGACGCCGCCTCCGCCTTGGCACTGGCCAAGGTGATGCGTGCATCGCGTTCGGCTTCGGAAACGATCTGCGATGCCTGGCGCTGGCCTTCCGCCGAGCGCTGTGCTGCCACGGTATCTCGCTCGGCCTTCATGCGCTGAATGGTGGCCTGCAAGGCCTCGGTGGAGAGCGTCAGGCGCTCTATGCCCACTTGACGGATCTCTGTGCCATACACGCGCCGGGCCTGATCACCGATGAGGCGGCGCAGCCGGGACTCGAGGTCATCGATGCGGACCTTGGACGGATCCGTGTTTACCAGCTGCGCCAGATCAAAACTGCTCGTGGTGATTTCAAGCGAAGAAGCCATCAGGCTGCGCAATTGCGACGCCGCCACGTCGGGGTCGTTTTGCACGGAGCGCAAGAACAGCTCTGCCGCATCGGCGCGTGCCGGCACCGACCAGACCACATACGCCTGCACCAGCACGCGCAGGCCATCGCGCGTCCCTACGTCCTGCAAGCCACTGGAGGTGGTTCGCAAGCGCAGGTCGATGGGCGTGGTCGATTCGATCGGAATGGGCCACTTGAGCGACGCGCCCGGCGCCAGAAGCACGCGAACAGGACGTCCGAACCGAGTGACCACGACACCCTCGCCGGGACTGACGATGACCAGACAACCCGACGTCAGAGCAAGGATCAGAATGACGATGGCGACCGTCCAACGTACGCCACGGGATCGCCTGGAAGCCGCGGATGATTCGATGATGCTCAAGGGGTTCCCCCGGTTCCGGCCGCGACGGGGCGAAGGTCCAGTGTGGCCTTTTCGCTGTCTAGGCGATGGTCGATGATGGTCAAATGGGCGCGACCGAGCGCGCTGCCGACGTGGGTCAGCCACGACTCGAATACAAAGACATCCGGCCCGGCACGCTCGCTCTTCGTGCTGGCCTGGAAGGTCGTCAGCGTCGCTTGCGCTGCAGCGAGCTGCTCGCTCGCGTCGGCGCGGGCCAGGGTCAGCGCGTGCGTTGCGTCTTCAGCTGCCGTACCTCGCAGCGCATACGCGCGCGCCAGGCTTTTGAAGCGCGTGGCGTCGCTGATCACGCCGGCAGCCTGCACATAGTGATAAGCCGCGGCGGCACCGCTGGGCGGATGGATGGCTTCGACCACGACATTGATGACCGATATGCCTGCATGCAGCGCCGCAATGCGCGCCTGCAAGTCCTGCCGGAAGCGCTCGACGAATTGCGCACGATTCTCGCCGAGCAGTTCGTCCAACGTGGACGACGAAAAATGGGACACGAGCAACCGCCCTGCCGTGGCGCGGATAAGCGATGCCGGCTCCATCGCCCCGTACACTGCCGCCATCGCTCCGTCCGAATCGTCCGAGGCGCGAAACACCACGCGAAGATCGACGTTGACGATCTGGAAGCCCTCTCGATCGCCCGAACGGCTGGCGATGAGGTAGCTCGCTTCGCCGGGATGGGAGCCATCCCACAGGCGATCGGCCGTGGGACCTGGAATGGCTTCGGCACCCATCGCCCCCTCGGCATCCGAGGCGCCCGCGCTGGCAAGCTCCGCCAGCAGCCGGCCGCCCGGTTTAGCCGAAAACACGATGGGCAGTTGATGCACGACACCCAGTTCGACCGGTCGAGCGCGCCCGACCGGCCACGGCCAGTGGACATGAATGCCTGGCCCCTCGACCGCAACAGGCACACCCAATCGCTCGATGACGGCCCGCTCAGTCACGCCCAGCACCGTCACGGCCGTCGACAACCAGGCCAGGAGCAGCACGAACAGCGCCACCGGCGGCGCCGCGCGCACCATGAAGGCCAACACCCAGCTTCGCGCGAGGTCGATGCCATAGGCGTTGCGCAGCCACAGCGCGGCTCTTCCGGCCCGCGGCCAGCCCCATCGCAGAAGAGAAGGCGACCACGGCAACGCGGGATTCTGGCGTGTGGCAAACGGCCCCAAGGGCAGGAACACTTGAGCAATGGAGCGCAGCAGCGTCTCGATGGTCGCCAACGCCAGCACGGCTGCAACGACATAGATGAGCGTGTTGGCCCACAGATAACCTTGAGCCGCAAAGAGCGTGGCGCCACCGCCCAGCAATGCGGCGACCAGCGGCACCCGAACGAGCACGTCAATGCCGGGTCCTGACGAGACAGGGTGTGCGTTCGCGACGCGCTGGAGAAAAACCAGCGGAATGGTAGCCGCCAAAAGCACGATCGCGCCCCACAGCGGTGGCTGAGCGACAGCCCAGCCCGGCGTTCGCAGGAAGCTCACCGTCGCATCGAGCACCAATCCGTTACCCAGCACAGTGACGGCGCCGGGCACCCAATCACCCGCCCAGTCGATCCTTTCGAAGCGCGCACGCAGGCGGCGTTCCAGCAGCACCACTTTGGCCAATGGCGGGAATCCTGGAAGCTTGGGATGGACCGTCGCCCGCACAGGCCTGGTCCATGTCTCCGTGCGTCGACGCACGCGACTCACCCATGCCTCTCCGGCCAATCCGGTTGCCGAGAAGAGCAGAGCCAACCCGGTCATCCGCAATGCGAGCGGAGTCAGCGCGAGCGCGATCATCGCAAGAACAAAGGTGCCGGCCGCGGCACCGGCATAGACCCACGGCGCGACGACGCGTCCGGTTCGCGTGCTCTGGCTCATCACGCGTCAACACCGGCGAGGTACGACCATGAGGGCGACTTATCGGCGAGAAAAGGCGAAGGCGTGAAAGGTGACGGCATGGCAATGATCGGCGTGGCGACGCGTGAACGTTATGTTATAACGTACCGATCAAGCAAGTTTCTATTTCTTACGCCTCGGAACAGCGCTGCCGCAAATAAAAACGCTTCCGTTCGCCTGCCCTGCTCGCGGCAGGCACTGCCACACCGCTCGCGGCCCTGTCGCGCCTGGCAATCAAGCCACCCGGCCGTACTCGGCTGCTCTGCTTTCCTTGGGACCGGACAGCTTCTTGCCGAAGTTGTTTGCCGGAATTTCGACATACCTATGGACGAGGAATGCGACTAGGACGGCCACGCCCAAGCTGATCATCCATGCGAACGTGAAGGACAGGCCCTTGCTGATCAGGATGGGCATGGCGACGTAGCCGATCATGGAGTGAACCAGATAGAGCGGAAAGCTGATGTCGGCCAGGAAGTCGAGCATCCTGTTTTGTTTGAACCTGCCTCGGAACAGGTAACACAGCGAAAACAGCATCAAGGCATAGGTGTAGTTCTTCGTCAGCGCGCCAAACAGTCCTGTTTCATAGAACGAGTTGATCGTCACAAACAGGGCATAGACGATGGCCCCATAACCAAGCGCGACCTTGGCGCTGAGCTCGCGATAGAGGACGTAATAAAACAGGCAGCCAAGAAACATGAACGAGATGAACTTCATGTCCGATACCGCATATGAAACCAGCGATGCTGAATTCATCCCATGGGTCGAGAAGAAAGCGACGACGCAACACAAGGCCATGAATCCAATCGACAGCCGCATGACTTGATGAGCACTTTTTCCGGCCACGCTTACCAGCGCAAAGATCACATAGAACTTGAGCTCCACCGCCAGTGACCAGCTCACGAAATCCAGCGAAGGCAAACCAGACGCGCTGTGGATGAGCGGGATATTCCTTGCCAGGAACGAGGTGCTAATCCTGTCCGACAACGGCGTCGACCAGTACCACGAGCAGATGAAGTACATGGCGATGCTTATCAGCAGACAGAACCAGTAGACGGGATAGATGCGAAAGAACCGCCTCGCCAGGAACTGACCGGTCGAAATATTTCTCAGGCTGATCGGGATGACAAAGCCGCTTATCAGAAAAAATACGGCGACACCGAAAGCGCCGTAGAGGAATCCGCCCCATGCCGGTGACAATACGTGCTGCGTATAGGCCGGCCTAACCGGCACAAAACTGGCAGGCGTCCCGATCAACCCGCGCACGCCGGGCGAGAAGAAGATCCCCCAGAAGTGGTTGATGACCACCGATAGCGCCGCAATCGCCCGCAGCTGATGGGCAAACCTGACTTTCATGCGGGTCGCCGTTGGCCTGTCGCGTTCAACATGTCGCGATCCGAACGGCGAGCTTTGAACCCGGATGAGCCGGCATATTCAACGTCCTCCCAAGTGGGCATGCCTACTGGACGACACCATCCATCGGCGCTGCTTGCGACGACGAGTCCGCCTCATCGATCCACCCTGTTAGTGCCCGGCATTGCCGAATGCGTTGCGATGCCGATCCGAGTCGCCACGTCCACCGCACGCTTGTCAGGGACGTTGCGGGTAGACCAGCGACAATGCAGGCGTGCTAACGATCTGCTTGATGAATCTGCTGACCGCAGCGGACGGTTCCTGGCGGCGGTAGATCGCCGCGACGGCGGAATCGATGGGCGCCCCGGCCAGCGGTTTGAACCGGATGCCGGGCATGTTCACCACATCCTTGAGCACGCTGGGCACGATGGCCACGCCGGCGCCCACGGACACCTGGGTAAGCACCGCGAACAAGCTACCGGGCACCATGCCGATCCGTGGCGTAAAGCGTCCGCGTTTTCCCACCTCATAGGTGCCCTGCGATTGCTCCGGAACAATGAAGGTTTCTCCAGCCAATGCTTTTGCCCGCAGAGAGCCGGGCGCGCCAGCCAACACGTGCGCTGAAGGCAACGCTGCACAGAACACATCATGCAAGAGCGTGTGTGACGTCAATGCAGCGGGGAGCTGCATCGGAAGGCGAACCAGGCCAACGTCGATGCGCCCTTCCTCCAGCAATGGCGGAAGGACATGCATGGGGCGTTCTTTGGCGACGATCACCACGTCCGGCCAGGCTTGGCGGTAGCGCTGCAACTGCGCCTGCAGGACGCCCGCATAGGCGGCCGAGCCGACGTAACCAACCTCGATATGCCCCATCTCCCCGCGTCCGGCGCGTTGCCCCACGCTTTGCGCGCGCTCGAATTGGGCCACGGCAAGCCGTGCCTCCCCGAGAAAAGCCTCGCCCGCCGGGGTCAAGGCGACCGATCGTCTGGAGCGGGTAAACAGGTGCGCATGCAGGGCGCGTTCCAATTCCTGGATCTGCACCGTCAGCGTCGGCGCGGAAATGGCCAGCCGTTCCGCCGCCTTGGCGAAATGCAGCTCTTCGGCGACGGCTATGAAATAGCGGAGATGGCGAAGTTCCATGGCACGCTCTTTATTAGTTTTAACCTAATTTAGATCAGCGCCACAGGGAATGAAACGAAACAATGAAGCGAGTCCAATGGGGCGGCACTCAAACCAAGGCAATGCAATGACCGGGCGTTCAACCGATGCGAACAAGGCTTTTACCCTGGATACCGATCGTGTGGCGGTCTTTGACCTCGATGGCACGCTTGTCGATTCGGTCGACGGCATCGCAGTGGCGATCAATCGACTACTGCGCGCAAAGAAGGCCCTCCCTCTTCAGCGCGAAGAAGCTTCAGCTTTGCTCGGTCACGGTCTCGATGCATTCGCCAAAGCGGCCTGTGAATCGAGAGGCGTCACGTTGACCGACGACGAACTCTGGCGCTTCCACCACGACTATCTATCCAACCCGCTGATTGGAACGAAGCTATATCCCCGCGTGCCCGCAACTCTCAGCCTGCTGGCGCAGAAAGGATGGCGTTTGGCCGTCTGTACCAACAAGTCCGAAGCACCCGCGATCGCCATTCTCAATGGCCTGGCGATCTTCGATTATTTCGATGTCATCTGCTGCGGCGACACCGTAGAACAACAAAAGCCCCATCCTGGACACCTGTCCGAAACACTGCAGCGCGGTGGGTTCCGGCACCTGCCTGCAGTGATGATTGGCGATCATGCGGTCGACGTCGCAGCGGCATCAGCATCCGGCATGGCGAGTGTCTTCGCTGGCTGGGGCTACGGCCATACCGAGCCTGCGTTCCGACCATCGGCTGTCGCCAGCTCGTTTGAGGATCTGCCCGGCATCCTGGAATCGCTGATCCCGGCGCGATCCCGATCGCTGGCCTAAGAAAGCCGAAGGGGTTCAACCCCGTTACCAGTCTGCAACACTGTGGTTGACGGTGGGGTGGCGGCCCCAGCAGAACATCCATGTGCGTGCAGTAACAGGACTCACGTCACTACGACACTTTCACTGTCGCCGGGCCTATGCTTCCTCCGGCATGGAGACGCCTGCGCGGCGCGAGGTAACCTTCCGCCGACGCCCGCCGAAGTCATCAGGACATTCAACCGCTCACCAGGAGTGCCCGCATGACCGACCCCTCTCTCCAGCCGTCACGCCAACCCTGGAGGTGGGCGGTGATCGCACTCGCCGTGGGCGTACTTGCGGCGGCCTTTGCCTATGTCGGCGGCTGGCTGACTCCGCAGCGGCTTTCTTCGCGCCAGATCGTCAATCAACTGCAGCAAGGTGGCGTGCATCCCGGTTTCCGGCGAAACCATGCCAAGGGCGCGTGCGTGGCCGGCTATTTCGAGAGCAGCGGTGCGGCCTCCGCCTATTCCAAGGCCAGCGTGTTCGCGCCGGGTCGCACGCCGGTGATAGGACGCTTCGCCCTGCCCGGTGGCAACCCGTATGCGCCCGACAGCAGCGTGCCGATCCGCAGCTTTGCGCTGCGCTTCACGCTGCCCCATGGTGAGCAGTGGCGTACTGGCATGAACAGCATGCCGGTGTTTCCGGTGGCGACGCCGCAGGCGTTCTACGATCAGTTGGTGGCCACGCAGCCCGACCCGGCCACCGGCAAGCCCGATCCGAAACGCGTTGGCGCTTTCTTCGCCGCGCATCCGGAAACCGGCCCCTTCCTTGCCTGGGTAAAGACGGCCAAACCGTCGGCCAGTTATGTGACCGAAACCTACGAGGCACTCAACGCGTTCTACTTCGTCGACGCCGAAGGCAAACGCCACGCCGTGCGCTGGGAGGTGACGCCGGAAGCGAACGACGACGCCGGTACCGGTCCGCAAGCTGGTGACCCCGACTATCTCGCCAAGGATCTGCAACAGCGCCTTGCCCAGGGGCCGCAGCGCTGGCATCTGCGCGTCACGCTGGCCGAACCGGGCGACCCGACCGCCGACGCGACCAAGGCATGGCCCGCCGATCGTCCCACCATCGACGCCGGTACGCTGGTGATCGAAAGCGAACAGGCGCAGGACAGCGGCCCGTGCCGCGACATCAACTACGACCCGACCGTGCTGCCCGCGGGCATCGAGATTTCCGACGATCCGCTGCTGCCGGCGCGTTCTTCCGCGTATGCGGTTTCCTATCTGCGCCGTACCCGTGAGGAAGCGCATTTCCCCGGCGCCCCGCGCGCGAATCCGTCTTCGGAGCATCCGCAATGAATACTCGCCATGCTTCCTATGCCGGTGCTTTCCATCCACTGGCGCGCCTGCTGCACTGGCTGATGGCCGTGCTGATCCTGACGATGCTGTTCGTCGGCGTGGGCATGGTGTCCACCGTGTCGGAGAAGCACGAGTGGTTGCTCGCCCTGCACAAGCCGCTGGGCGCGGCGATCTTCCTCTTGGCGCTGATCCGTCTTGGCGTGCGCCTGCGTTATCCGCCGCCGCCGCTGCCGGCCGATATGCCGGCGATCATGAAGTTCGCGGCGCATGCCTCGCACTGGTTGCTCTACGCGTTGATGCTCTCGCTGCCGCTGGTGGGATGGGCGATGCTGTCGGCCGGCGGCTATCCGATTTCGCTCGGCGGTTCGCTGCATCTGCCGCCGCTGCTGCCGTTCAACGGCGAAGTCTTCGCGTGGCTGCGCGAGGCGCACCGGTATCTTGCCTACCTGTTGTTCTTCACGGTGCTGGGGCATATGGGCGCCGCGCTTTACCACGGCCTGATCCGGCGCGACGGTGTGCTGCCGAGCATGACGTTCCCATCCAAGAACGAAATCGTCACGGTGGAACCGGTGGTCGTAGTGCCGACATCCGAACCGCCATCGGCTCCCTTGCTGTGAGACGCGGCGGTGCCGGCACCCGATGAACCGCTCCCATCGCGTGCTGCACCGCCACTTGCGGCGCAGGCTGTCAATAGTATGATTTATGTCATACAAACTACGTGGAGCGGCCATGCGTTACGACGCCGAACACAAGCAGAAAACCCGTAGCAAGGTGCTGGAAGTGGCCGCCAAGGCCATTCGTAGCGACGGCCCCGACCGTATCGGCGTGGCCGGTGTGATGGCCGAGGCTGGCCTCACCCACGGCGGCTTTTACGCGCACTTCAAATCGAAGGACGAACTGGTCGCCGCCGCGATCGAGCAGATGTTCGAGGAATCGCGGGCCCGCGTGGCCCATGAGATGGAAGGCCACCCACCGGCGGAGGGTTTGGCCAATTACATCGACTTCTACCTGTCGAAGAAGCATCGCGACGCACGCGGTGCCGGTTGCCCGATGGCGGCGCTGTCCTCCGATCTGCCGCGTCTGCCCGAGCAGACCCGGGCGCTGTTTGCCGAAGGCGCGCAGCATCTGGTCGAGTCGATGACAGAGAAACTCGCCGCGCTCGGTTTCGCCAACCCGCAGATGCTGGCCCGCTCCACCGTCTCGGAACTGGTGGGCGCGCTGTCGCTGGCGCGCGCGGAAACCGATGCGAAGCGTTCCGACGCCATCCTGGCCGATTCGCGCCAGCTGCTGAAGCAGCGCCTGGGCCTGGAGTCCGCTTCGTGAGCATGATCACCGAGATCGGCCAGGGCCTGAGCGGACTGGAGCAGTTGCGCGCGTTCATCGCTTCGGGCCAGCGTCCCGGTATCGGCGACTCCCTGGACTTCGACCTGGTGGACGTGCGCGAAGGTTTCGCCGCCTTCGAAGGCGTGCCGGGCGCGCACGCCTATAACCCGATGGGCATCGTGCATGGCGGCTACTTCGCCACCCTGCTCGATTCCGCCTGCGGTTGCGCGGTGCATTCGCGTCTCACGGCCGAGCAGGCCTATACCTCGCTGGAACTGAAGATCGCCTTCCACAAGGCGATGACGCGCGACACCGGCCGCGTTCGCGCCGAGGGTCGCGTGCGCAGCATCGGCCGGCGCGTGGCGTTTGCCGAGGCGAGCCTGATCGATGGCGAGGGGCGGCTGTATGGAACCGCCACTTCAACGTTGCTGGTGTTCGATCGTTAGAAAGCCCCTTTGGAAAGCCGCTGCCCTGTGTGTGGGAGCGCACCCCGTGCGCGACAAACCTCGCGCAGCGATACATCCAGGCGTGGCTGTCGCGCACAGGGTGCGCTCCTACAAGGGGATCGGATTGCTTAGCGTGAACGTGAGCGCATGGCCCGCGTTCGTGCCGCACGCACTGCACCCGCGGCACGGCCACCCGCGCGCGTAGCGGCGGCCTTCTTGGCGGCTGCCTTGCGCACAGCCGGTCCTTTCGTGCGTACGGCCTTCTGCGCCGCCGCCGAACGCTCGGCCGGCGACCGTTCCGCCGCTGCCTTACGCGCGTGCCGCGACAAAGCCTGCTTCGATGCGGACGCGGTGTTCTCGCGCTTGAGCGCATTCAACGAAGCTCGGCTCCGTTTTGCAGATACCGTCTTGCCCGCCGGACGTTTCTTCGCCGCCGGCTTCTTGCGTATAGACTTGCCGCCCTTCTGCTCCGGTACCTCGATACCGGCACGCCGCGCCTGCGAGAGTCCGATGGCAATGGCCTGTTCCGGCGAACGCGCGCCGTGCACGCCCTCGCGGATGCGCTCGATTTCCTCGCGCACGAATTCGCCGGCCTGGGTGCTGGCCGACTTGCCTTCGCGCTGGTCCTTGCGCGCGCGTGCCAGGGCTCGTTCGGTAGGCATGTGGCGACTCCGCTGCAGGTAGGAAAACATGCTGCCGCTTTCGCCGTGAAATGCGCAGCAAATAAAGCTCAAGCGATCGACAAGCGTCGATGCGGATTCGATTGCACGCAGCAGCAGCTGTTGCGACAGCCGCGCAGCGCACGCTCGCGATCAGGCCAGCGCGCTGTCTTCCGCGGGATCTTCGGCGGCCACGAAACCGCCGGTCTGACGTTGCCAGAGACGCGCATAGAGGCCGCTGCGCGCGATCAGTTCCGCGTGCGTGCCGGTTTCCACGATCTCACCCTTGTCCATCACCACCAGCCGGTCCATCCGTGCGATGGTGGACAGGCGGTGCGCGATGGCGATCACCGTCTTGCCGCGCATCAGCACTTCCAGGCTGTCCTGGATGGCCGCCTCGGCTTCCGAATCGAGCGCCGAAGTGGCTTCGTCCAGGATCAGGATCGGCGCATCCTTCAGCAGCACGCGCGCAATGGCGATGCGCTGGCGCTGGCCGCCGCTGAGTTTCACGCCGCGCTCGCCGACGTGGGCGTCGTAGCCCACGCGGCCTTCGCCATCGACCAGCTGGGGAATGAATTCCTCCGCGCGCGCCTTGCGCACGGCTTCGATCACCTGCGCCTCGGTGGCGTCCGGGCGGCCGTACAGCAGGTTGTCGCGGATCGAGCGATGCAGCAGCGAGGTGTCCTGGGTGACCACACCGATCTGTGCGCGCAGGCTCTCCTGCGCCACCTGGGCGATGTCCTGGCCGTCGATGAGAATGCGCCCGCCCTCGAGGTCGTACAGGCGCAGCAACACGTTCACCAGGGTGGATTTGCCGGCGCCGGACGGGCCGACCACGCCGATCTTCTCGCCGCCGCGCACGTTGAGATCGAGGCCGGAGATCACGCCGCCCTGCTTGCCGTAATGGAAATGGATGTCCTCGAAGTGCACGCCGCCCTCGGTCACTTCCAGCGGCATCGCGCCCTCCCGATCCTGCACGGCGCGCGGTTTGGAAATGGTCTCGATGCCGTCCTGCACGGTGCCCACGTTCTCGAAGATGCCGTTGATCACCCACATGATCCAGCCGGACATGTTGTTGATGCGGATCACCAGGCCGGTGCTCAACGCGATCGCGCCCACCGTGACCTTGCCCTGGCTCCACAGCCACAACGCCAGCGCCGAGGTGCCCACGATCAGGAAGCCGTTCAAGGTGGTGATGGTGGCGTCCATCGCGGTGGTCAGGCGGGTCATCGCGCGCATGCGCTTGATCTGCTCGCCCATCGCGTCGGCGACGTAGGCTTCCTCGCGCTGCGTATGCGCGAACAGCTTGAGCGTGAGGATGTTGCTGTAGCCGTCCACGATGCGGCCCATCAGGCGCGAACGCGCCTCGGACTGCTTCCACGAACGCTCCTTGGTGCGCGGCACGAAGTAGCGCAGCGTGGCCACATAGGCCACCAGCCACACCACCAGCGGCAGCGCGAGCCACACGTCGGCCTTGGCGAACATGAAGATCGCGCTGCCGGTGTAGATCGCCACGTACCAGATCGCATCGACGATCTGCACCGCCGATTCGCGCAGCGCGCCGGAGGTCTGCATGATGCGGTTGGCGATGCGGCCGGCGTAGTCGTTCTGGAAGAAGCCCAGGCTCTGGCGGATCACGTAGCGATGATTCTGCCAACGGATGCGATTGGTGAGGTTGGGCACGATGGCCTGGTTCACCAGCAGATCGTGCAGGCCGATCAGCACCGGGCGCGCGATCAGCGCCACGAAGCCCATCCACAGCAGCTCGTTGCCGTGCAAGGTAAAGAAGTCGGCAACCGGCGCGCCCTTGGCCATGTCCACGATGCTGCCGATGAAACCGAACAGCGACACCTCGACCAGCGCCACGCCGAAGCCCACCACCAGCGCGGCGGCGAACACCGGCCAGACCTGGCGCAGGTAGAACACGTAGAAGCGCCACACCGACGATGGCGGCATGCCATCGACGGGCTCCTTGAACGCGTCGATCAGCGATTCGAACCAGCGCAAGAGCATCGGGGAGTCGTCCTTGGAGGGCGGCGGCGCTGGAAGCGCGCGCGAATAGCTTGTGGGTGAAGGCAAAGGGGAGGAGTTTCAAGTCGGTGATCGGCTGAGCCCTCAGCCTGCCTGCGTTAGAGGTCCCTCGGTGGGAGCGCACCCTGTGCGCGACAGGCGCCCGAGCGCTACCTCGACAACCGGCTGTCGCGAAGCGCCCGGGCGCCTGTCGCGCACAGGGTGCGCTCCCACAGGAGGGGTTTGTCGCACGGCGTGGCACGCGATTCTGTGCAGGCACTTGCATTCCCGAAAACTCAAGATATATCTTAAGACTGTTACTTACGATATATCGGAGTTAGTCATGGGATTTCGTCATTTGTTCGATCGCCACCACGGTCACCACCATCACCACTGCCACGAAGGCCGCGACGCCTGGGCCCGCGAAGCCATCGGCATGGGCCGCGGACGCGGGCGCGGCCGGGGTTTCGGCGACGATGAGGGTGAAGGCGGCTGGGGCGGCATGGGTGGGCGTTTCCGCGGGGGCCGGGTGTTCGGCCACGGCGACCTCAAGCTGATCCTGCTGGCCCTGATCGCCGAACAGCCGCGTCACGGCTACGAACTGATCCGCACCATCGAGGAGATGTTCGACGGCGCCTACGCGCCCAGTCCCGGCGCGGTCTACCCCACCCTCACCCTGCTGGAAGAACTGGGTCACGCCAGCGTGCTGAGCGAGGAAGGCAAGAAGCTCTACACCATCACCGCCGAAGGCAAGGCATTCCTGGCGGAAAACAAGGAAGCCGTCGATGCGGTGATGTCGCGCATGCAGGAGACCGCCAAGATGTTCGCCCGCGCCGCCGCCCCGATGGCCTTGCGCGAGGCCATGCACAGCCTCAAGCGTGCGTTGTTCATGCATGGCGGTCCGTGGAATGCGGAAGAAGTGAAGCGCATCGGCGAAATCATCCGCAAGGCGGCGGAAGAGATCGCCAAGGGCCGCAAGGATGGTTGAGGCGAAGCCCGCCACGCCGCCAGCGGACATCCACCAACTGCTGGCGCAGGTGGGACTGCGCGCCACGCCGCCGCGCCTGGCGATCTGGCAGGTGCTGCATGAGGCGAACGACGAGCTCGACGCAGTCGCTTTGCTGCGTCGGGCCCAGTTGATCGAGCCACGCACCAGCCTGGGCACGGTGTATCGCTTCCTGCGCGAACTGGAACAGCACGGGCTGGCCAGTCCGCGCCCGGTGGCACACGAACGCTCGCGCTGGCGATTGGGGCCGCCCGACGCATCGATGTCGCCACAGCCCCCGGCCCTTGCCGTGATGGCTCGCCTCGCAGCGGCGCTCGGCTACCGGCTGGTTCGCACGGGCTGAAAGTCAGCGCCGCACGGTTCCCCGTTGCGATGCCAGTCGGTCGGCCAGCCGCGTCGGCTCGGGCAGGCGGTATTTGCGCCCGAACGCCAGCACCAGTTCCGGTGCGGTGGCCATGCTCACGCGGTGACCCGGCGACACGATCAACGGGCGAATGCGATCCTTGCTGCGCAGCACGCAACCGATCACTTCGCCTTTGTATTCCAGCGGCTGACGATCGCCGCGATGCGGTCCGACTTCCTCGTGCACGCCCACCAGGATGGATTTGCCCACGCCGATAGTCGGCAAGCCACTGATCACGCCCAGGTGCGCGGCAATGCCGAGACGTCGCGGATGCGCCACGCCGTGGCCGTCGACGAACACAAGGTCCGGCACTTGCGGCAGCTCCGACAAGGCCTGCAGCAGCGCGGGCAATTCACGGAACGAGAGCAGACCGGGAATGTAGGGCATGCGCGTGGCTTGTCGCGCGACGACTTCCGCGACGGGTGCCATCGTCTGCGCATCGATCAGCACGGCTGCCGCGCGCGTCACCGCACCGCTCTCTTCGAAGCCCACATCCACGCCGGCCACATGCTTCAACGGCGGATAGTCGTCCACCAGTCGCACCTGCGCGGCCAGTTCCGTCTGCAGCCGGCGTGCCTTGGCCACGTTGCCATCCCAGGGCGGCATGGCGTTCGTCATCTCGATGGCAATCATCATCAGAGGGTGAATGCCTGGGGCTGAACGCACCGTCAAGACGATTTATTCATTGACCGGTTCAGGACCGGTCGGGATCATGCCCGCATGCCTATCCTGTCTCGCTTGCTGCTGATCCTCCTGCTCGCCCTCGCCGGCGCCACTCCTGCGCTGGCCCAGGACACCCCGAACAACGGGCAAATCCAGCAGCCGCAACTGGCGACGCCCGATCAGCTGAGTGCGCAGCTCGATCAGATCAAGAAAACGCTGACCAACAAGACCACGCTCACCGACGAGATCCTGTTCGACGCACGCAGCAAGGCGCAGGCCTTGCAGCAGCAGGCCGACCAGTTGACGGCCAGCCTCGCGCCCCAGGCCGATGCACTGAAGGCCAAGCTCGACGTGCTGGGCCCCGCGCCCGCCAAGGGCGCACCGGCGGAAACGCCGGAAGTGGCCAGCCAGCGCAAGCAGTTGACCAAGGACCAGACGGACCTCAGCGGCCAGATTACGCAATCGAAACTGCTCAGCCGCGAAAGCCAGCAACTGCTCGCGGAAATCGCCGCACTGCGCCGCAATCTGTTCCAGGCGCAGATAAGCCAGCGCAGCGCCTCGCCGCTGAGCACGGCGTTCTGGAGCCGCTTCGCCCAGAGCCTGCCCGACGACAGCGCCAACTTCGTCCAGCTGTGGCAGTCGCTGAAGGGGGCGATCGCGCAGGCATGGCAGCCGGCCAACCGCGTGCCGTTCATCAGCTGCCTGCTTTCGGCCATTGCCCTGGTTGCGGTCGGTCGGCGCCTGCTCGAATCGAAGATGCTGGACATGGCGGCTCGCTATCTGCCGTCCGGTCATCTGCGCCGCAGCGCCATGGCCTTGCTGGTGACGGTGGGCACCACGCTGACCTACGGCATCGCCGCATGGCTGATCTACCTGGCGGTGAACTGGAACGGCGTGTTCGATCAGGAGCTGGACGAGCTGGTGCGTCCGCTGGTTCGACTGATGTTCTACGTCGCCACCATGGCCGGCCTGGGACGCGCCCTGCTGATGGTGAAACATCCGTCCTGGCGCCTGCCGCCGGTCTCCGACAACCTGGCCACGCGCCTGTGGCCGTTCCCCACCTTGATGGCCTACAGCGCGCTGCTGCTGGGCGTGATCGAGCGCGTCACCAACGACATCAGCGCCAGCCTCGCCACGGCGATGGCGGCGAATGCGCTGGCGGCCACGCTGATTGGCGGCTTGATGGCTTATGCGCTGGTGATCATGGGTCGCGCCCGCCGTGCCCTGCTGGCCAGCGGCGGCACACCGGCCCCGCGACCGCTATGGGTCGGCGTGCTGATTCTGTGCGCCACGCTGGGCATGTTCATCACGCTGCTGGCGGTGCTTACCGGCTACATCGCGCTGGCCTTCTATGTGGCGCGGCAGACGCTGCGGGCGGGTTTCCTGATCGCTGCGCTGTACATGCTGATGCACCTGATCAACGACCTGTGCGAATCGCTGTTTTCGCCCGATTCGCGTACCGGCACGCGCCTGCAGCAAAACTTCGGCGTGACGCCGGCGCGCCTGGAGCAGTCGGCGACGATTCTTTCCGCCGTGGGCCGCGTGTTCCTGCTGCTGTTCGCCATCCCGCTGATTCTTGCACCCTATACCGCAGGCCCGAACGAACTGGTCACCCGCGGCACCCGCGTGCTCGACGGTTTGCCGCTGGGCACGCTCACCATCCGACCCGTCGACATCTTCAATGCGCTCGTGGTGCTGGTGGTGGGCTACGGCATCGTGCGCCTGATCAAGCGCTGGCTGAGCAAACAACTGCTGCCCAAGACCTCGCTCGACATCGGCATGCAGATGTCCATCGTGACCCTGCTTGGCTACGTGGGCGGCATCCTGGTGTTCGTGCTGGTGCTTGCCGCCCTCAATGTGAATGTGCAGAGCATCGCCTGGGTGGCGAGCGCGTTGTCGGTCGGCATCGGCTTCGGCTTGCAGGCGATCGTGCAGAACTTCATTTCCGGACTGATCCTGCTGGCCGAACGGCCGGTGAAGGTCGGCGACTGGGTCAGCCTCAGCGGCGTGGAGGGCGACATCAAGCGCATCAACGTGCGCGCCACCGAGATCCAGCAGGGCGACCGTTCCATCGTGATCGTGCCCAATTCGCAGCTGATCACCCAGAACGTGCGCAACGTGACGCTCGCCAATGCGCTGGGGCGCGTGCAGATCCGCCTGCCGATGCCGCTGAGCAGCGACCCGGGCAAGGTTCGCCAGATCATCTTCGACATCCTGCGCAACCACTCGGTGACGCTCAACACGCCGGCGCCGAGCGTGCAATTGGACAGCATCGATGCGGGCTCGATGATGTTCGTGTGCACGGCCTACGTGAACAATCCGCGCGATGCAGGCACGGTGAAGAGCGACCTGCTGTTCGAGATACTCGACCGCCTGGGCAAGGCCGATCTGCCGCTGACCACGCCGCAGGACATGGTGGTGCGCACCATGCCGCACGATCCTGGGACGGCGCCGAATCCGGATGCGACTGTGTTCCCGGGCAAGTCGACCTGATAGCTTGAACGTATCGGCCTAGACTCCAGGCGTTGCCCGGAGTCAGCCGATGGCACACCACGTCGTCGTACCTGCACCGCCGCTCGATGCCCTGGTCTCGCGCCTGTGGGACTGGGACATGCCGCCGGCCGCCCATCATTTCGAACGCGTATTGCCGGTGCCTGGCGCCGCGCTGATCATCAATCTTCACGAGAACGAAACGCGCGTCTACAGCGACGACACCGAGCGGCGTTGCTCGCGCGCGGCTGCCTCGGTGATCGGCGGCCCCTGCCTAAGCAGCCAGATCATCGATACCGCCGAACAAGTGCGGGTGATCGGGGTGGTGTTCCATCCCGGCGGTGCACATGCCTTCACCGGCGAAGATCACGAAGCCCTGGCGAACCGGGACATCGGCCTGGAAGACATCTTCGGCCACAGCGCGCACGCGCTGCGCGAACGACTGCTGGAGACGCCCTGCCCGCACGCCCGCCTGGTCGTTCTCGAGCAATGGCTGCTGGCCCGCATGCGCATGCCGCGGCTGGCACCCGAAGTGCTGCACGCGCTGAACGACATCGGCGCGCGGCCGCAGTTGGCGCGCATTGGTCCGCTGGTGCGGGATACCGGCTTGTCGGAATATCGTTTTGGCCGTCTGTTCCGCCGACAGGTCGGCATGGGACCGAAGCGTTACGCGCGGCTGATGCGCTTTCGCCGCGTGGTGGATGCGGTGTATCGATCGGAAGCGGTCGACTGGAGCGGCGTGGCCGTCGACGGCGGCTACGGCGACCAGGCACATCTCGTGCACGAGTTCCGCGCATTCGCCGGCATGACGCCCACCGCGTTCATGGCAGCGCGTGGGCCGTATCCAAATCACTTGCCGCTGGACTGAGCACTAAGCTGTAGCAAACGCGTAACGCTGCGTTTCTTCACTTTCCCCGTGGCATGATTCGTCGTCCCCTTCGAGTCCACTGCCATGCCTGCCGATCTGTTTTCGCCCGCACCCACGCAGGGTCCTGCATCGCGCATCCGCGTCGGCATCGGCGGCTGGAACTTCGCACCGTGGCGCAACAACTTCTACCCTAGCGGACTGGTGCAGCGCCGCGAGCTGGAGTACGCCAGCCGCCACCTGCGCGCGATCGAAATCAACGGCACCTACTACGGCGCGCAGAAACCCACCACCTATGCGAAATGGGCGGCCGAAACCCCTGAGGGGTTCGTGTTCTCGCTGAAGGCGCCGCGGTATGTCACCGAGGGCAAGCGCCTTGCCGATGCCGGTCGCGGCATCGACGGCTTCGTCTTCGGCGGCCTTGCCGAATTCGGCAACCGGCTGGGCCCAGTGCTGTGGCAGCTCACGCCCACGCGTCCGTTCGACGGCAACGACCTCGCCGCCTTTCTCGACCTGCTGCCGCGCGAGCTCAATGGCCAGCCGATGCGCCACGTGCTGGAAGTGCGTCACCCGAGTTTTCTTGACGAACGCTACGTGGAACTGGCGCGCTCGTACCGCATCCCCACCGTGTTCACCGATTCGTCGAAGTACCCGTCGCTGGCCGACCTGACCGGCGATTTCGCCTATGCGCGGCTGATGCTCAGCGAATCGCATCTCGATACCGGCTACGCGCCAGGCGACCTGGACGACTGGACCACGCGCGCGCAGGCCTGGGCCGAGGGCAACGATCTGCCGGAACTGCCGCACGTGTCGGCACCGCTGAAGAAGCAGGCACCGCGCGACGTGTTCATCTACTTCATCAGCAGCGCAAAGGAACGCAATCCCGCCGCTGCCATGGCACTGCAGCAGCGGGTGGACACGGCGGGCTGACGCCGGCGTGCCTCTGCGCGCCGGACGTTCTACACTCGCGCCACCTCGCCAGGCCCCCCTTATGCGCTCACTCAAACCCTTGCTTCTGCTGGTCGCGCTGGCCGTGGCGGCGCTGCTGTGGGGCCGGCATAGCCCGGAGCCTGCTCCGCAAGGCACGGCGACGCCGCACGGCAGTGTGGTGCCGCAAGATGCAGCCGCACCGCGCACGACACCGGCACGCAGCGACTCGCTGCCCTCGTTCCTTCCGCCGGAAGCGGGCGACACCCTGCGCCGCATCGCCAGCGGCGGTCCATTCGAACATCGGCAGGACGGCGTGGTGTTCCAGAACCGCGAAGGACGACTGCCTGCCAAGCCCCAGGGCTACTATCACGAGTACACAGTGGATACGCCCGGGCTCGACTACCGCGGCGCCCGGCGCATCATCACCGGCGGCACGCCGCCGCAGATCTACTACTACACCGACGACCACTACCGTACGTTCCGCCAGTTCGAGGGTTCACGATGAGCGCGCAATTCGATCTCGATTTCGGCGATGCCGACCATGGCGGCATCTTCTTCGTCACCAGCGAAGACCTGGAGCCGCTGGCTGAAGCGGCCGGCATGCAGGGCCTGCGCGTGTGCCGTATCAGCCTGGCCGACTACACCGACCACGACGCCCTGTTCGATCGCCTGACCCTGGCGCTGCGTTTGCCGGCCGATTTCGGCCGCAACTGGGATGCGCTGGCCGACAGCATGCGCGATCTCTCATGGCTGAAAGCCACCGGCTACATCCTGCTGTTCGATCACGCCGAACAGATGCGCAACCGCAACGAAGACGACTTCGATACCCTGCTCGACATCCTCGAGGAAGCGGTCGACTACTGGCAGGATGCCGACACGCCCTTTTTCGTGTTCTTCGCGCTGCCCGAAAGCGCGTTCGACGACACTGACGCCTGAGCACCTTATCCCCATGCAAGAACTCGAATTCGACCTGGACCGCGACTACGTGGAACTCAACCAGCTGCTGAAGCTGGTCGGCCTGTGCGACAGCGGCGGCGCAGGCAAGGCCATCGTGGCGAGCGGCGTGGTGTACGTGGACGGTGCGCAGGAACTGCGCAAGACCTGCAAGATCCACGCGGGCCAGGTGGTGCAGCTGGAAGACTTCGTCATCCGCGTGAACGCGATCGATTAGGCATCAGGCATCGGCAACGCGCCGAGTTTCGCATCTAGCAGCGGCGATGCCGGCAGGCGGATGCCGAATTGTTCCTCGATCACCCGCTTGATCTCGTCCGTGCTCTGCAAGGTGCGGCGCTCCGATTCGTGTCCCAGGCTGTGCACCACGAACTCGCGGTTGCGCAAGCCCAGCCGGCGGTCGGCCAGCGTGCGCGCCACGATCAGACTGTGCCGAAAATGCGATGAGGGATAGGTCGACGTGAAATGGTTGCCCACCACATAGTCGATCGCTTCCGCCGTTTGCAGACGGAAGCGGTACAGCGTGCGCCATTGATCGCGAACCAACGCCTGCGTGCGCCATTGCGTACCGTCCGTAATCAACCGGAACGGCTCCAGCGAGGTGGGTTGCGCCTCATCGACCACCAGTCGTAACGCGCCGCCCAGCGCCATACTGCCGAAGCCCACGTCGGCCAGCCAGCTCTCGCCTTCCACTTCCACCCGCACCAGCATGTGCGTCTGCGGAACCTCGGCATCTTCGGGCTGGTTCCACAGCACGCGGGCGATCAGTCCGCTCGCGTCGAAACCGATCGCCTTCAGCGCCGCCAGGAACAAGCCGTTCTGCTCGAAGCAATAGCCGCCGCGCTGGTTCTTCACCAGCTTCGCTTCGATGGCCGCCAGCTCCAGCGATACCGGCGTGCCCAGCAAAGGATCGAGGTTCTCGAACGGGATGGCCGCGATGTGCGCCGTGGCGAGCGCGCGCAGGGTCGTCACGTCGACGCGCGGCTCACCGACGAAGCCGATGCGTTGCAGGTAACCCTCCAGATCGAGCAGGTGCGGCATGGGCGAAGTCCACGGAGGCGGAAGCCGCACGATAACACCGCCTTGGCGGCGCCTTCGCATCTCCACCGCGGGGAGCTGGCAGGATGGAGGTAACCGGAGGCAGCCGGTCGGCGAATAAGCAAGCAAGGCCCGCCACTCCCGCTGCGGGCTGCCTCTCTCTTCGATGGAGCGTTCCTTCATGAGCATCCGCCGATTCAAGCTGTTTCCCGTGCTCGCCAGCGTGTTGCTGATGGGCGGCTTGGGCGCCTGCACACTGGCTACCGCAGGCAGCGACAATGCCCCGTTACCCGATCCCGCCGTCGATGCCAGCACTGCCCAGGGCGACCAGACAGCCGTCCTCGCAGGCGGTTGCTTCTGGGGTCTGCAGGCCGTGTTCCAACACGTCAAAGGCGTTAAGAAAGTGGTGGCGGGTTACTCCGGCGGGCAGGCGAATACCGCCGATTACGATCGCGTCAGCGATGGCGACACCGGCCATGCCGAATCCGTGAAGATCGTCTACGACCCCAGCAAGGTCAGCTACGGCCAGTTGCTGAAGGTGTACTTCTCGGTCGCCACCGATCCAACCCAGCTCAATCGCCAGGGCCCGGACGTCGGCACGCAATACCGCTCGGCGATCTTCTACGGCAATGACGAACAGAAGCGCATCGCCTCGGCGTACATCGCGCAGTTGACGGCGGCACACGCGTTCGGCGATCCGATCGTGACCCAGGTGACACCGCTGAAGGGCTTCTACGACGCAGAGGCCTATCACCAGGACTATGCGAAGCGGCATCCGAACGACCGGTACATCGTGTTCAACGACGCACCGAAAGTCGTGCATCTGCAACAACAGTTCCCGGACCTGTACGTGCCCGATCGCGAAGTGGTGAGCGTGACGCTGCACTGAGACCAGCGAGGGCAGGAATCTGTTCTAACCCTGCCTACCCCTCACAGTCACCATTCCCCTCACCGTCATTCCGGCGCACGCCGGAATCCAGTGGCCTCGGTGTCAGCTCTTCGCGAACGCACACCAGTGCATGGCCGGCCATCGCGACAACTAAGCGTATTCGCCACTGGATTCCGGCGTGCGCCGGAATGACGGAGAGGGATACGTGACGTTGAGCGGTATTTAGCGCAGACCCTCAAGTCAACACACTCAGCTCGCCTCAGGCGGCACCAGGCGCAGATGCGAGTTGCCCTGGCGTCGCCCGGGGCTCAGCAGTTGGACGATGACTTCGGGTTCGACCGGGCGCGAATAGAGGAAGCCCTGCCCTTCCACGCAACCGGCGCGCAACAGGAAGCGGTGTTGCTCTTCGGTCTCGATGCCTTCGGCAATCGGGCTGATGTCCAGGCGGCGGCATAGCGTGAGCATGGATTCGACGATGGCGCCGTCGCTGGCGTCGTCCGGCAGGCCGGCGACAAAGCTCTGGTCGATCTTCAGATAGTCGATGGCGCGCAGCTTCAGATAGCTCATCGACGAATAACCGGTGCCGAAATCGTCGATCGCCACGCCCACGCCCAGCGAATGCAAGGCGTGCAGCGTGCGCTCCATTTCTTCGCCCAGGCGCAGGATGGCGCCTTCGGTGATCTCCAGCATCAGGCGCTCGGGCGCCAGCCGGCGCGACTCCAGCAGCATGCGGATCTCGTCGACGAAATTGGCCTGGCCGAACCAGTTGGCGGACACGTTCACCGCCATGCGCAACGGAGGCAGGCCGGCCTTGTCCCACACCGACATCTGCTCGCAGGCTGCCTGCAGCACCCATTGGTCGATGCGGCGAATCAGGCCCAGCTTCTCCGCCATCGGAATGAACTCGCCCGGCGCGATCAGGCCGCGCTGCGGGTGATACCAGCGCAGCAGGGCTTCGACCGCCACGATGCGACCCGTGCGCATTTCCACCGTGGGCTGGTACATCAGGCGGAACTCGGCTTCCGAAAGCGCCTTGCGCAATTCCGAGGCCAGCGCGATGCGGCGGCGCGCATCGGCCTGCATGCGCGGCGAATAGAAGCGGAACGCGTTGCGCTCCTCCGTCTTGGCGGCATACATCGCGGCATCGGCGTTGGTGATCAGCGTCGGAACGTCGGTGCCGTCCAGCGGAAAGCAGGCGATGCCGATGCTGGCGCTGAGCGCAAGTTCGTAGTCGCCCACCGCGAACGGCGTCGACAGCACGCTCAGCAATCGCCCCGCCAGCGCGCTGGCCTGCTCACGCGAATGCAGGTCCGACAGCAGCACGGTGAACTCGTCGCCACCGATGCGACCGGCCACGCCGTGGTCGCCTAACTCGTAGACGATGCGCTCGGCCACCTTGACCAGCAGGTGATCGCCGATGGCGTGGGTGTAGCTGTCGTTCACCGTCTTGAACGCGTCCAGGTCGATGAAGACCACGGCAGCCATGCCACGCTCGCGATCGGCGGCCGCCACGGCCTGCACGCAGCGGCGTTCGAACTCGGCGCGGTTCGGCAGGCCGGTCAGCGTGTCGTGCGCGGCCATGTACTGCAGGCGCTGTTCGTTCGCCTTTGCCGCGCTGATGTTGTTGATCACCGCCACGTAGTGCTGCACCTCGCCTTCCGGGTTGCGGATGGCGCTGATGCTGAGCAGTTCGGGATAGCTGGTGCCGTCCATGCGGCGGCTGCGCACCTCGCCCACCCAGTTGCCTTCGGCTTCGATCACATCCCACACGGAGTTCGGCAGCGGCGATCCGTCAGGCAGGCAGCGCAGGTCGTCGAAGCGCAGCCCCTGCAGGGCCTGCACGGTGAAGCCGGTCATGCGGATGTGCGCGGCATTCACGCGCGCCACGCGGCGGTCCGCCTCGGCGATGATCACGCCTTCGGCAATGCTGGCCAGTGCTTCGGAGGCGATGCGCCGTTGCTGCTCGAGGTTCACCCGCTCGGTGATGTCGCGAAGAATGGACTGGCGCACATTCTGCGTGCCCCAGTGGGTCACGCTGCTGCGCATCTCGACCGGGCGCAGTTCGTCGTCCGGGCCGCGCAACTCGCCCGTTACCGCGCCATCGGCGCGATGCAGCAACGGGGTAAAGAACGTGGAGAGTTCCTCGCCGGTGAGGTTGTCCACGTCGCGGCCGGTCCATTGCAGCGCCGTGCGGTTCGCCTCCAGGATGCGGCCGCTGTCGTCGTCGACCATCAGGATGGCGTCGGCCGCGCTGTTGAACAGCAGGCTGTAACGCTCTTCGGTGCCGCGGATGCGCGTCAGGATGCGCTTCGCCATCACCAGCCACAGCAACGACGCGATACAGGCGGTGAGGAACACCGCGATGAACAGCACCCCGCCCAGCCAGATGGCGCCCTGCGCCACTTCGAGCGAGAAGCCGTTGGTCAGCGGTTCGAGCTGGTTGTTCAGCCCGTTGATGCGGTCCAGTTGCCAGCGCAGCCAGTCGGGCTGCGGCTGGCCGCTCGCATAACCCTCGCTCAGTTCCTTCGATACGGCATTCAATTGGCCAAGCGGACCATCCGCGGCGCGCCACAACGAGACTGCCTCGCGCATGTGCGGGGCACCCGTGCAGCATCTCAGCATGAAGATCATGCCGGGCTCGGCCTGCGGCAAGATCTTGCCGCGCTGGAAGGCCTGGTGAACCAGGGTGCGGTCGTAGTGGCCCGACGCGATGGCGTCGCGTGCCCAGCCGTCCGACGACAGCAGCTCGTAGTTCTGTTGGAACGCGGCAAGGCGGGCGGGGTCGCCCGACTGCGCATAGGCCGCCAGATCGACTACCGCCTGCTTCTGCGCCTTGCTCCAGACACTCTCGCCGTTGAGGAAACCGGCGAGAGTGACCTGGACCTGGAGGGCTCCCCAGGTAAGCATGAGAATCAGGCCGATCACGGCCACCAGCCCATAGGCCAATGGCCTCAGGCGCCGGGACAGCGGTCTTGGAGAGGTGCTACGGATCAAATCCATGGCGTCCTTTTACACGACCACTTCATAAAGCTACATCTCGCCCCGTCACGCTGTCGACGACAAGACCCCCGTTACGCGGCTTGCTCTTCCACTTCACCCACCGTGTGCTGCACCAGGCAACGTTCGAGCCCGTAATGCAAACTCACGTAGCTGCGCTCGATGCACTCGCGCAGATGCTCCACTTCTTCGGCGGCAGGCTGGCTACCCATAAGAGTACAGACGATCTCCAACGCTTCCCATGGATGAGTATCGTCATAAGCCGCGTGTAGCTGAAGCCAACGCAGGGTGGACTTTCGTCCGGCCGCCGGCAGGCTGTTGGCGTACGCCACGCTGTCGAACACCTTCTGGGACCACTCGCCGGTCACGCCTTCGATGGCGTAGTTGGTGGCGGCGATGCCGGCAGCGAGCGTGTCGCGGGCGCAAACGTCGTGGCACCACTCGGCCGCCGTCTGGGTCCCGCGCGGCGGCAGACCGTCAAGGACTTCTTCACGCGACACGCCCGATCCCTCGGCCCAATCCAGCCAATACTCCGCGTGGTTCTGTTCCACGCGGATGTTACGGACCAGCCAACGTCGTGCCATGTTGTCGCCGGCGCTTCGTCCATAACGCGTCTTGAGCAGGCTCAGCGCCATGAACCCCGGGAAACGCTCGATCAGCGACCAGGTACCGACCATGAAGTTGCGCACGGTGGCCAGGTCGATACTGCCGTCGCTCATCATGTCCCACATCACATGATCGCGGACGCTCCGGCGGGCGGGTTCGCAGGCCTCGATCATCTCGCGCGCCCATTTCGGGTAGCTGGACAGTTCGGTCAGCGTGCCAGTGCGTACAGTGTTGGTGTTCATGCAGTTTCTCCAGTCTATCTAGGGAATACCGCCGGACCCTGCCGGCGGCCCGGCACGTACCCCGTGCCAGACCTGCAGTGTGGTCACGCCATGGATGGCTTGCGAACGCCGGTCTCGTCACCGTCCGGCGAAATGCACGCAAATATTTGACAAACATTGAAAAATCGGAAATCCGCAAACGCATTCCCGGCGATCTCGCGACCAGAAAATGGCGTCGAATTACCGACGAACGCCAACTTTTTGACGCTACACCCACGCATGGGAAGCTGCCGTCGACGCTATGACGGGCACGCGGACAGCGACGCTTCCGCCCTGGGAAGCGCCGAGGATTTATTGCCGGAAACGTGCAGCGCCCCTCAGGGCGCGCATTGCGTTAGTGCGAACAGAATACGCCGGACAAGACCATCAGCAGTCCCGCGAGCGACACCACCCACACCAATGTGCGCAGGTATGGAATGCCGACCACGTACACCGGCAGATAGACCACGCGCGCCCAGAAGTACAGTTGCGCACCCAGCGCGGTCGTGGTGTTGGCGCATTGCCCGACCAGCACGGCCAGCACAGCCGCTGCAAAGAACGGGAACGTCTCGAGGAAATTTCGGCTGGCACGACCCGCGCGGTCGGCGGCACCGGTCAACGCAACCTCACCGGTGCGGTTGCCGGCATTCCAGGACAGGCCGCGCTGCCGGGTGGCGAGCGTCACCGCCAACAGCACGTACACCACGCCCAGCAGGATCGACCACGCCAACATCTGCAGTTCGACCGACATGTCGCACCTCCTCGTTGGGATGTGCCCACATGATGCGCCCGGGACCCGTTGGACACCACTGCGAGACCAATGGCCTTTTCAGAATCTCGCCTGGGCGCCCAGGTTTCCCTCACCGTCATTCCGGCGCAGGCCGGAATCCAGTAGCGAGCAGGTTCGGTTGTCGCGACGGTCGTCCAGGTTGCAAAAGGTTTCGCGAAAACTTGGAACAGAGTCTTCTGGATTCCGGCCTGCGCCGGAATGACGGTGAGGGGGACAGGTGGTCACCAAGCGTGCTTGGACTGGCTCTCAGCGTCCCGCTGACCGCACCACGGCGCGTGCGATGTCGGCGAACAAAGCCGCCTGCTCATCGGATGCACGCGAGTCGAGCAGAAACGCCGCGATCAACACCTGCCGTCCATCCGGCCAGCGGATGATGCCGATGTCGTTGTAGGCCCCGGTGCGTCCGTCGAACGCGCCCGACGTGCCGGTCTTGTCGGCAAACTGCAGGTCGTTCGGGATACCGGCACGCAGCCGGTTGGGGATGGTCTGCGCGTCCATCAGCGCAAGAAGTCGCTGCGTCGAGGCCGGCGACAGCAGCTCACGCCCTGCGAGCTTGCGAAGAAACACAATCGCCGCGTCAGGCGTGGTGCCGTTGCGCGGGTCGGCAAGAAAGGCTTGATAGCCCAGCTTTCGCCGATGCTCCACGGCTTCGTCCGAATCCTGCGCCGACTCTGTTTCCCCCGGCCGCAGGCCGTAGAACACCTGGGCGATCCCCGCTTCATCGGTATCCACCCGCATGCCTTCAATGCCATGCGAATGCAGGTACGCCATCACCACGCCCGGTCCACCGACCGTGCGGATCAACGCGTTCACGGCCGTGTTGTCGCTCTCGCTGACCGCGGCCTTCAACAATTGCTCGACGGTGAACGTCATCTGCTCGCCGTGGAAGTGCGCGCCAATGGACGGAATCGCCGAACCGCCCTGCACCTGCCCACGGGTGATCGTCACCGTCTGCTGCAGCGACAGCAAACCGTCGTCGACACGTGCAAGCACCGCTGCCGCCACGGGCGCCTTGAACACGCTCATCATGGGGAACGCGCGCCCAGCGTTGATCCGCGTCGACTGGCCCGACGTCAGATCAAGCACCGCGATGCCCAGCGTGCCCGGACGCGCGCGCTGCACCAGCGCATCCAGCGACTGCTGAAGTGCCGGATTGGATGAGGTGGGCGAGGCCGGCTCGCTGGCCAGGGTGGCAGTCGGTACGCAGGCAAAAGCGAGCGCTGCAGCAATGCAAGCCCGCCGCATGGTCGAAGTCATCATCGAAGATCCTTGCCGATGTCGTTGTAGTTGTCGCCGGCCACGTTCGCAGCCGGTCATGGCAAACCTGTGGCGCTGCTCTGTCCTTGGACGGGCGCAGCGCTTGGCGTGCTTCAGGCGATCAGATCATCGGCAGCTTGAGGCCCTGCTCCCTGGCGCATTCGATGGCGATCTCGTAACCGGCATCGGCATGACGCATCACGCCGGTGCCCGGATCGTTCCACAGCACGCGCGCAATGCGCTGGTCCGCCGCCTCGCTGCCGTCGCACACGACCACCACGCCGGAGTGCTGCGAATAACCCATGCCCACGCCACCGCCGTGGTGCAACGACACCCAGGTCGCGCCGCCGGCCACGTTGAGCATCGCGTTCAACAACGGCCAGTCGCTTACCGCGTCGGAACCGTCGCGCATCGCTTCGGTCTCGCGATTGGGGCTGGCGACCGAACCGGAATCGAGATGGTCGCGACCGATCACCACCGGCGCCTTCAGCTCGCCGTTGCGCACCATCTCGTTGAACGCGAGCCCGAGCTTGTGACGGACGCCCAGGCCCACCCAGCAGATGCGCGCCGGCAGGCCCTGGAAGTTGATGCGCTCCTTCGCCATGTCCAGCCAGCGGTGCAGGTGCGGATCGTCGGGGATCAGTTCCTTCACTTTCTGGTCGGTCTTGTAGATGTCCTCCGGATCGCCGGACAGCGCCACCCAGCGGAACGGACCCACGCCGCGGCAGAACAGCGGCCGCACGAACGCCGGCACGAAGCCCGGGAACGCAAACGCGTCCGAGCAGCCTTCGTCCTTCGCCATCTGCCGGATGTTGTTGCCGTAGTCGAACGTGGGAATGCCCTGGGCGTGGAACGCGAGCATCGCTTCCACGTGCTGCTTCATCGACTGCTTGGCGGCCTTGGAGGTGCCTGCCGGATCGCTCTTGCGACGCTCGAACCATTGGTCGACCGTCCAGCCCTGCGGCAGGTAGCCGTTGACGGGATCGTGCGCGCTGGTCTGGTCTGTCACGGCGTCCGGGCGCACGCCACGGCGCACGAGTTCCGGCAGCACGTCTGCGGCGTTGCCGAGCAGCGCGATCGATTTTGCTTCGCCGGCGGCGGTGTACTTCGCGATGCGGGCGAGTGCATCGTCCAGATCGGTCACCTGCTCGTCGACGTAACGCGTCTTCAGGCGGAAATCGATGCGGCTCTGCTGGCACTCGATGTTCAACGAGCTCGCACCGGCCAGCGACGCGGCGAGCGGCTGCGCGCCGCCCATGCCGCCGAGGCCGGCGGTGAGTATCCACTTGCCCTTGAGGCTGCCGCCATAATGCTGGCGCCCCATCTCCACGAACGTTTCGTAGGTGCCCTGCACGATGCCTTGCGAGCCGATGTAGATCCACGAACCGGCCGTCATCTGGCCGTACATCATCAAGCCCTTCTTATCGAGCTCGTTGAAGTGCTCCCAGTTCGCCCACGCCGGCACCAGGTTCGAATTGGCGAGCAGCACGCGCGGTGCGTCCGGATGGGTCGGAAACACGCCGACCGGCTTGCCGGACTGGATCAGCAGCGTCTCGTTGTCGTTGAGTTCGCGCAACGCGCGCAGGATCGCGTCGAAGCATTCCCAGTTGCGCGCTGCCCGGCCGATGCCGCCGTAAACGACCAGTTCGGCCGGGTTTTCGGCCACGTCCGGGTCCAGGTTGTTCTGCAGCATGCGGTACGGCGCTTCGGTGAGCCAGCTCTTGCAGCTCAGCTCGCTGCCGCGCGGCGCGCGGATGGTGCGGGTGGTGTCGATGCGGGTGGGAGCGTTCATGGGAAGCGTCGCAGCCAGGGGAAAGTGCCATTGTGGCGAGCCGTCGCGGTGCCCGCAAACCGCACTGCGGCAAAAGGCCGGCGAACTCTGCCATCCGGCACTGTCGCGCCGCGAGGCGAGAAAGCATGCTTGCGGCAGTCCCCTGGAGGCTGCGCCCATGCTGCGTTTCCTGTTCCTGGCCGTACTTGGCACGACCGCAACCGTCGCTCATGCGCAGACGGCGGAAACGTCGCGCTGCGCGGTGTGGCAAAGAGAACTGTCGTTCGCGGCGTCAGTGGAACGACACGACGAAAAGGCGTTTGCCGAACACATCGAAAGCGACGCGGTATTCGCGGCAAACACGGCCCGCCCACAGCGGGGTCGCGCTGCGATCGTCAAGCAATGGAAGTCGCTGCTGGAAGGCAAGAGCGTGCGCGTACGCTGGTACCCGGCCTGGGTCGTGCAGGCGGGCGATCCTTCGGTCGTATTGTCGAGCGGACCGGCCCTGCTGGAAAACCTCGCGCCGAATGCGAATCCGCGTTACACGCTGATCGCGTTCAGTACGGTGTGGCATCGCGGCAGCGACGGCGTGTGGCGCGTGATGTTCGATGGCGGCGACGAAGGCCGCGCCGCCACGGCGCAGGACGTCGCGAATTTCGAGACGGGACGCCGTGCGCAATGCTCCCCCGATCTCGTCTCGCTCGCGACCCTTGACCGCGAACCTGCCGCCCAGCATTGATGTCCGAAAACGGCGAGTGACGCCCGGGCAGCGGTGCTAGCCTAAGCACATGGCACCCTCCCACGACCACCCGATTCCCGACGGCAAGACGTGCGAACAGGCACGCCTCAGCCGCGACGCCCGCTTCGACGGCCTGTTCTTCACGGCGGTCACCAGCACGCGCATCTACTGCCGACCGGTATGCCCGGCGCCATCGCCGAAACCGCAGAACGTGCGCTATTACGGCAGCGCGGCCGCGGCGGAAGCGGCGGGCTTCCGGCCGTGCCTGCGTTGCCGGCCGGAACTCGCGCCTGGCAACGACGCGTGGCAACGCGGCGACCACGTGATCGCCCGCACGTTGAAACTGATGGACAGCGGCGCGTTCGACGAATTGTCGGTCGATGCGATGGCGGAGCGCGTCGGCGTCGGTGCGCGACAATTGCGCCGCGTATTCGTGGAACGCCTCGGTGCGCCGCCGATCAGCGTGCACACGACGCGTCGACTGTTGTTTGCAAAACAATTGCTGACGGAAACGACGATGCCGGTAACGGAGGTGGCGCTCGCGTCCGGCTTTGGCAGCCTGCGCCGTTTCAATGCGGCGTTCCTGCAGGCGAACCGGATGGCGCCGCGCGACTTGCGTCGCCATCCAAGCGCGACGACGGGCGACGCGATCACGTTGCGGCTCAGCTATCGGCCACCGTACGACTTCGAAGCGATCCTCGCGTTCCTGCGCGGGCGCGCGTTGCCCGGCGTCGAACAAGTGGACGAACACAGCTATGCGCGTGTGTTCGGCACGCCGGACGCGCCGGGCTGGCTGCACCTGAGCGCGTGGCCAGGCGGCGATCACGCGCTGCGTCTGGAACTGCACTGCCCCCAGCCCGGACAGATGCTCGGCGTGGTGAACAAGTTGCGGCGCATGTTCGATCTGGATGCGAGCCCGCAATCGATCGGCGATGCCTTGAAGGAAAGTCCGGTCCTGCGCCCGCTGCTGCGCAAACGCCCGGGCCTGCGCCTGCCCGGTGGCTGGGACGGCTTCGAGATCGCGGTGCGCGCGATCCTCGGTCAACAAGTGAGCGTGGCGGCAGCGCGCACGCTCGCCACGCGCATCGTGCAGCGCTTCGGCACGCCGGTGACATCGCCTGTTGCCGGGCTGGAACGTTTGTTTCCCGGTCCCGAACTGCTCGTGGAGGCGGATCTGAAAGCCCTCGGCCTGACCACGGCGCGCGCGGCCACGGTGCGTGGGGTGGCGCAGGCGCTGCTGGATGGGCGCATCGATTTCCGCAGCGAGCAGCCGCTGGACGAATTCGTCGAGCGCTGGGTGGCGTTGCCGGGTATCGGCGAGTGGACTGCGCATTACATGGCGATGCGCGCGCTCAGCCATCCGGATGCGTTTCCCGCCGCCGATCTCATTCTTCGCCGCGCCGCGGCAGGCGATGGCCCAGAATTGTCGACGAAGGCGTTGACGTCGCTTGCCGAAGGCTGGCGCCCATGGCGCGCGTATTCGGTCATGCACCTGTGGCGCAGCGCGAGCGATGCGGCACCGCCGCCGAAGAAAAAGGTGGCGTGATGTCCGACGAGACGATCTGGTTCGACAGCATGGAAACTCCGATCGGCACGTTGCGCCTGGTGGCCGACACGATCGGTTTGCGCGAAGTGTGGTTTTCCACCGGACGTCACCAGCGGTCGCCGCAGCCCGGCTGGGTGCATGCGCGCGAACCTTTACGGCAGGCCAGGCAGCAGCTCGAGGAATACTTCGCCGGCTTGCGCACGCAGTTCGACCTGCCCTTGCACCCGCTCGGTACGCCGTTCCAGCAGGAAGTGTGGTGGGAACTCGCGCGCATTCCGTACGGCTGCACGATCAGCTACGGCGAACTCGCGCGACGCATCGACCATCCGCAGGCGGTACGCGCCGTAGGGGCTGCGAACGGCCGCAATCCGCTGCCGATCATATTGCCGTGCCATCGCGTGATCGGTGCGAACGGCAGCCTCACCGGCTTCGGTGGCGGCTTGCCGACGAAGCGGTTTCTGTTGTCGATGGAAAGCCGTGTGGCCGACGGCGACCTGTTTGGCGCCGTGCTGCAGGGCGCCGGGCGCTAGCCAGTCACCGCTCGTTCGTCGACGGCGGTGGCGTCACCGCGTTCTGGTACGAATCGAGTCGATGCGGCGTATGCGAAAGATGATACGGCGCGCCTGCCGATGCCTCGGGCGACGACGCGCGCTTGCGCGGGCTTTTCGCATCAACCTGCGACGGTTTCGTCGAAACGTGCGGCGCGGGCTTCGTCGACCCAGCTACTGCGGCAGTGCTCGCCGCGACAGCAGGCGTCCCGTCCGGCGTGGGATGCGCCGTCACCACACCCGCCCATAGCGGGCAAGTGGCAAGTGTTGCGTAAAATAAAACACGTGTAATGGTCATACGCCTGGGCGATCATACGGCCTTTGTATCGATATTAAGTCACCGCGTATGAAGATCCTGTTTCGCCCGCTGCTCTGTTCGCTGATGGCATTCGGAGCCGGTTGCGCCACGCCTCAACCACAGCCTGCCCCTCCCGCCGCCGTCAGCGCACCGCCGGCCGCAGCGAGCGCGAAACCGGCACCCGCGCCGCTGCTGCTGATCTCGATCGACGGCTATCGCACCGACTACATCGAACGCGGACTCAGCCCGACGCTGGCGTCGCTCGCGAAACAAGGCGTCCGCGCCGCCGACGGCATGCAGCCGTCGTTTCCGTCGCTGACGTTCCCGAACCACTACACCATCGTCACCGGCCTGCGTCCGGATCACCACGGCATCATCAACAACACGATGAGCGACCCGATGCTCGGCAAGTTCTCGCTGAGCAATCGTGACGCGGTGAGCAACGGCCAGTGGTGGGCGGAAGCGACGCCGTTGTGGGAAACCGCACAGGCGCATGGCATGAAGACCGCCACCATGTTCTGGCCCGGATCCGAAGCCGATATCCACGGCGAACACCCGGATTTCTGGAAGCCGTACGATGGCAAGGTGACGCCGGATCAGCGCGTGGACCAGCTGCTGGCATGGCTCGATCAACCGGCTGCCGAGCGCCCCACGTTCATGACGCTGTATTTCGATGCGGTGGACCACGCCGGCCACGACTTCGGTCCCGACTCGCCGCAGGTCAACCAGGCGCTCGTGGAGACCGACGCCGCACTCGCCCGCCTGGTCCAGGGACTTCAGCAGCGCGGCCTGCTCGATCGCATCAACATGATCGTGCTCGCCGATCACGGCATGGCCTCCGCACCGATGCACAACGCCGTCGTGCTGGACAAGCTGATCCCGATCACGCATGTGGACCTGGTGAGCGTCGGCGTGCTCGCCGGCCTCAACCCGAAGCCGGGTTTCGACTTCGCGCCGATCGAAGCGCAGCTGGAGAAGCCGCAGCAACACATGACCTGCTGGAACAAGTCGCGCGTGCCGGCACGCTTTGCCTATGGCAGCAATCCGCGCGTGCCGCAGCTGCTGTGCCTTGCCGATGTCGGCTGGCGCATCTCGACCAGCGACTATCTGGCGAAGAAAAAGAAGAAGCCGACCCAGGGCGACCACGGCTACGACAACGCTGCACCGCAGATGCAGGCGCTGTTCGTGGCGCACGGCCCGGCGTTCCGCGAAGCGGCGCTGGTACCTTCGTTCCCGAACGTCGACGTGTATCCGTTGATGACGCACCTGCTCGGCCTGCCGCCCGCGGCGAACGACGGCAACTACGACGCGGTGAAGGGCATGCTGAAGCCGGACGCGCAGTAAGGCCGGCAGTCCTTCGCGGGAGCGCGCCATGCGCTCCTGCGCTTCAATCGAGATAGTGGCTTACCTCGATCAGGTTGCCGTCCGGGTCGCGGAAATAGACCGACTCGATCGGCCCGCGCGCGCCCGTGCGCTGCACCGGTCCTTCTTCGATCTCGACCTGCTGCTTCCTAAGGTGTTCGATCACCTGCGCCGTACTCGACGACGTAAGCAGACATAGATCGGCCGAACCGGGCGTGGGCCGCTCCGCCTTGGGTTCGAACTCCTTGCCGTGCTCGTGCAGGTTGATCTTCTGCACGCCAAAGGACAGCGCCTTGCGGCCTGCCCCGAAAGTCACTTCCTGCATGCCCAGCACGCGCGTGAAGAACGCGACGCTGGCCGCCACATCGGCAACGGTCAATACGAGATGGTCGAGTGCGTCGATCTTCATGGCATGCCTCATTGGGGAATCGGCGGCTCCGTCTCCGGCTTGGACGGGCTGACCAGTGGCGGCAGGCGGTACAGACGCAGCGCGATCAGCAAGCCCGCCACGATCAGCGCGCCGACGAACACCGCCACGCCGTTCCAACCGTGCGACGCATAGAACAGGCCGCCGCTGGCGCCCGCCAGGCTCGAGCCCATGTAATACGCAAACAGATACAGCGAAGACGCCTGCGCCTTGTTGTTGCCGGCACGGCGCCCTACCCAGCTGCTGGCGATGGAATGCCCGCCGAAGAAGCCGAACGTGATCGCCACGATGCCGAGCACGATCAGGGCCAGCGGCCGGGTGACCGTCAATGCCAATCCCGCCAGCATCAATGCGAATGCCGTCCAGAGCACCTTGCGCCGGCCCAGCTTGCCGGCGAGATGTCCCATCCAGGCCGAGCTGAAGGTGCCGATCAGGTAGACGCTGAAGATCGCGCCGACCACGGCCTGGTTCAGTCCGTACGGTGGCGCCAGCAGACGGTAGCCGATGTAGTTGTAGAGCGTGACGAACGCGCCGAGCAGCAGAAAACCTTCAGCGAACAGCCAGGGCAGGCCCGCATCGCGGAACGCGGCAGCGAAACGGCCCATCAGCGCGCCGAGATGGAACGGCTGGCGCACGTGGTGACGCGATGGCGGCAGGCTGTACCAGAACACGATGCCGGAGATCAGGCCGATCGCACCGACGGTGGCGACGCCGATGCGCCAGCCCACGAACTCGGCGAGCACGCCGGCCACCAGCCGGCCGCCCATGCCGCCGATCGCATTGCCGCTGATGTACAGCCCCATGCCCAGGCCGATCGAGTCGCTGTGCATTTCCTCGCTCAGATACGTCATCGCGACCGCAGGCAGGCCGCTCAGGGTGAGCCCGAGCAGCGCGCGCAACAACAGCAGCGTGTGCCAGTCGGGCACGAGGGCGGTGAGCAGAACCAGCAGCGCCGACGACAGCAGCGAGGCGGTCATCACGGTCTTGCGTCCCCAGGCGTCCGAGAGACCACCGGCAAACAGCATCGCGAACGCGAGCACGCCGGTGGTCAGCGACAGCGACAGCGCCGCCGTGGCCGCGCTCACCCCGTAGTCCTTGCTGAACTCGGGCATCAGGGGCTGGGTGCAATACAACAGGCCGAAGGTGGCCAGGCCGGCCGCAAACAGCGCCATATTGGTTCGTCGAAACGCAGGCGTGCCGTGGCGGATGAAGCTCTGGGGCTCAAGTTCGTCCGCTTCTGGCCGATGTTCTGGCCGAGACACCGGTTCCTCGCCTTCCCGCCTTGCCATGCTGTCACTGCCTTGCCACCTGCGAAGGCTCCAAGCATAAGCCTTGCCGAGATCGTGTTCGACCCGCCGCTCAGGCACAGATCCGCAGGGCTGCCACGCCCGGAACTGGCAACCATCCATGTCACGAGGGTAACGTGATACATAAAGGCGCCGGGGAGAGGTCCGAAGGATGGCCCCCGCAGGACGGTTAGCGGGGGCTGGCCGATACAGGGGCGATATGCGTTTTCGCGAATCCATCGTGATGGTTGTGGCGTGGATGTGCGCCTTGTTCTTCGCGCTGGCCGCGGAGGCGGTGCCTGCGCACGCGAACGTCCCGGCCCTGCAGGTGGCCGCGCTCGCGCCGCTGAAACCGGCGCCCTCCGCCGAGCAGGTCATCCATGGCGGCATGGATGACCGCTTCAAGCCCAGCCGCACGACGCACACGCCCAATGCGGTGGAGACGCAACGCTGGTATCGCCTCAGCATCGACCGCGACTGGCACGAGACGAGTTCGCCCGTGCTCAACTTCACCGGCGCTACCTATATACGCATCACCGTGTATGCGCCGCCGGACTATCGCCCGCATGAACTGTGGTTTGCCCAGACCGAGGAGATGGCGCGTTTCTCGCGCCATCATCTGGCGCTGGAACTGCCGCACGACCTGCGCGCCGGACAAGCGATCTACGTGAGGATCGCCGCGGACAATTTCACCCGGCAGATCCGCGCCGACATCACGGACATGGCGACATACCAGGCGCAAGACCTCACCCACGTGCGCCTCACCACGCTGTTCTCCAGCGTGCAGTTCACCATGGTGCTCGCTGCGCTGTGCCTCTGGCTGGTGCTGCGCGACCGCGTGCTGCTGTATTTCATCGGCTACACCTGTTGCCAGCTGATGAACCAGCTGCTGACCAGCGGCGAGATGTACGAGCTTCCCGGCGGCGCGTTGCTGGTGCCGCTGGGCACGCACGCGCCATGGCTTTTCATAGCGCTCAGCGCACCCCTGCTGCTTTCCTTCATCCTGGAATTCTGCGAGCTGCGCGAGATCACGCCGGGACCCGCCCGCGTGCTGGGGCACATGCGCTGGCCGTATCTGGTGATCACCACGCTGCTGTGTTTCCCGTTCGCGGAACGCATGCATCTGCTGGCCAGTGCGTACAACCTGTGGTTCATCGTCACCTCGCTGTGGGCGCTGAGCGCGGTGATCCTTGCCGCCTCGCGGCACGGGCGGCAGGCGCGCTTCTTCCTGGTGGCGTGGTTGCCGCAGGTGCTGCTGACCCTGGTGCGGCTGAGCCAGATCCTGCTGGCGCTGGACCTGCCCCGCTGGCTGGAATACAGCCTGCCGTTCGCCACCGCGTTCTGCAGCGTGGTGGTCACCATCGGCCTGGCGGATATCTCGCTGCGGGCGCGGCGCGAACGCGACATGGCCCACCATCTCGCCGACCACGACGCACTCACCGGCCTGCTCAATCGGGGCGCCCTGGTGGGACGCCTGCACGATGCCGTGGCACAGGCGCGGCCGCAGCATCAGCCGCTGGCGCTGATCTTCCTCGACATGGATCACTTCAAGTCGGTGAACGACCGCTTTGGCCACCAGAGCGGCGATGCCTGCCTGCGTGCGGTGGCTGCCGCGATCGCCGACGAGCTGCGTCCGTCCGACAGCCTCGGCCGTTATGGCGGCGAGGAATTCGTGGCCTTGCTGCCGGCAACCGCACACGAGCAGGCCATGGCGGTGGGCGAACGCATTCGCCGCCGCATCGAAGCGATGCAGGTGCATGCGCGCGGCCATACGTTCCAGACCACCATCAGCATGGGCGTGGCGAGCCTGATGGGCGTCAACGACACCGCCGACGACCTGATCGCCCGCGCCGATGCGGCGCTCTACCGGGCCAAGACCCAGGGCCGCAATTGCGTGGTGGCCCACACACCGCTCACGGCGGTGGCGGGCTGAATCATCAGGGGGACGGCGAGGCGGTGTCCTTGCCGTACGCCCACTGCAGGAACACCGGCAACATCCGCTTCCAGGTGGCCTGGTTGTGCTCGCCGTCGGCGAACAGATCGTAGGCAACCTCGTCCGCGCGCGATGGGTGGTTGGCATAGTCCATGTCGACGCGGTAACCAAGATCGCGCAGTCCGCGACGGTGCGTGCCATCGGGTGCCCGGAAACCGTTGATCAGGTCCTGCAGGTCCTCCACGGCGTCGATCGTGCCGTTGTGGTTGCGGTCGTTGGTTTCCTCGCGTCCGCCGATGGCAAACCAGAAACGCACCGGCTTGCGCGACCCGGCGCGGTCGACCATCGCCTGCGCCAATCGCGTGCTCTGAACCGCATTCGCATCGCTGCGGTCGGCGGCCAGCCAGAACGAGGGAGAGAACGCCCCGACCTGCCCGAACACATCCGGATATTCCCAGCCGAGACAGAACGCATTGAGCGCGCCGAGTGACCAGCCCAGCATGCTGCGGCCTTGCGCCGTGGCCTGCGTGCGGTAGTGCGCATCGACATACGGCACCAGCTCGTTCGCCAGCCATGCCGAGTAGTCGTAGGCACGCGCACCGATCGGTCCGATACGCGATCCGCCGACGATGCTTTGCCGGCGCGCGCGATCGAACAGCCCGTAACCCGATGCGCGATCCTTCAGCATGTCGACCGCGACCACGATCACCGGCTCGATGGCGTGCTGCGCATACAGCGTCGCCAACGTCTTCTGCAGGCCCACGGCCTCCATGTCCTGTCCGTCGTTCGCGTATAACACCGGATAACGTCGACCGGATGTCGCGTAATCCGGGGGCAGATACACACTGACCTTGATCTGCTCAGGTGCGAAAGCTTTCGCATCGAGCGCAAGCTTGACCGGTGGCACAGCCGCTTGATCCGCTGCATACGCCAGCGACGACAGGCCAAGCACGCCGACGAACAGGCATGCAGCGAACGGTTTCCAACCTTTATGCATCACCATCACTCCACCACGATCAACCAGCCCTTGCCGGGCTCCACGGAAACCACGTCGCCCGGCTTGAACGACGCCCTGGGCTGAAAGCCCGCTATTTCAGGTGCGGTCAACGACACGCGGCCAGGCGACAAGCCCAGCGCCTTCCAGTCGACGGCGAGCCGCACGTCCACCGTTTGCGGCGCCCACGACGCGATCGCGATCAGCGTCTTGTTGCCCCTGCGCACGTAGCTGGTGGCGAGCACGTCGTCGCGGCCGGTCTTCACCGGCGTGTCGTGCACCCACCAGCCGATCATCTCGGCCTGCTCGATGCCGACCGAATCCCACAGCTTCCACAAGGCGCGGGGATCGCTGCCCGGTGACCAGCCCAGCCGGTTGGTCATGCCGAACAGCATGCCGCGCCATGGATTGCCGTCGTTCTGCAGCATCTCGCCCATCAGGCCATACGGAATGCCCGAGATCTCGGTGAGCCAGTACGTGGGCGAGGTCTTCTGGTAATCGAACTCCTCGCCAAACCACAAGCGGTCGATGTACGGGAACAGTTCCATGTATAGCAATGCGCTGTTGATGTAACCGTCGCGCGGGTTGAACTGGCTGGCCGAATGCAGGTCGATCAGCGGGTCGGCCCGATGGGCCTGCAGCACCTTGCGCACGCGCTTCATGGTGGTGCGGTCGTAGGCCACGTCGTCCAGGTACAGGCCATCGATGCCCACGTTGCGCGCCAGCCAGTCCAGCCCTTCGATGTAGAAGTTGTGCCAGCGGCTCTGCCCTGCGTTGATCACGGCCGCATCGCGATTCTCGGGCACGTGCCACGCCGCGATGTAGTCGCCGTCCAGATGTTCCTGCAGCCACGAGAATCCGCCGCCCTTGCCCGCGCTGATCACCTCGTGACCCAGGCTTTCCAGCATCGGCAGTTCCGGCGCACGGTCGGACAGCTCGCGCACGGTGTCGTAGATCTTCACGCGCATGCCGCGCTGATGGGCGGCGTCGATGTACTCACGCATCGCCGCCGGTTCGAGGAACGGATAGTTGATCCACGGATTGATCGGCGTGGCGTGATGGATGTTCACCACGTCCGCGCCATCGGCCTTGATCGCGTCGAGGTCGCCGTACTTGTGGAAGAAACGCTCGGCGAAGTGCTTCGGCGGGTCGATGGTCTTGAACGGCGTCACGCGCATGACCAGGTCGTAGTGCAGAGTCTCGCCGGCTTTCATGCGGCGAGGGCCGCTGAAGGCGTCGACGCGATAGTCGTTGGCTTCGCTGCGCAGGTGGATGCCGCCCTGCCCGCTGTTGTCCCAGGAGACGGGCATGCGCAACGGCTGTTGATGGTAGAAATTGGTGTTGAGCGGGCGCCGGTAGTTTTCGTCGCGCAGGTGGAATTCCAGGCCCGCGTTCACCGAACCGATCCAGGCACCGTCCTGGTTGTTTTCGACGTTCCACTTCCAGCTGAAATCGTCGGGAGCGCGGTCACCCTGGCGCCCCAGGCCCAATTGGTAAGCCGCCGCTGCATGCTCCATCGGGATCGACAGGCGGATATCGCGCAGCGACACGTCCTGTCGCGCGGACAGCGCAATCGCAAAGACCATGCTGCCGTCCGCTTCCAGGCTGCCCTTCACCTCGCCCTGCAGCGCGCCTGCGTTCGCCGCGACCTGCCAATGCACCTTGCCCGGCCCGTCGATCTGGACTTGCGCCCGCTGCGCGCTGGTGAGGACGTGCCGGCCCGCATCGTCCTCGACGGTCAACTGTATCGGCGCCGCCAGCAGCGCCTTGGACGTCTTGCTGAAGCCGGTCATGCGCTCGTCGAAGCGGCTGCTGATCCTGGCCGGCAGGCCGCTGACGCCAAGCGTGATCTCGCGTCCCAGGATGCCCAGCGTGTCGCCATGCACGGTGATGGGCGTCAGCGGCTTCACTACGGCGTCGTCCTGCGCCAGCGTCGAATTGAGCCAGCGCAGGCGGGTCAACTTGAACGGATCGTCATCGCCATGCGCGACCGCGCTACCGCTGCCCACCTTGATCGCCAAGGGAATCGATTGCGGAGGCAAACCTTCGGCAGTCACGGTCATCCGACCGCGGTACAGGCCGGCCTTCGCGCCGAGCGGAACATCGAGCCCCATCCACAACGGCTGCACGCGCCCTTGCGCCACGTCCACGCGCGCGGTGAATGGATGGCCGTCGTAGCCGACGCCGCCGAGGTTGAAACAGGTGAACGCGCTGGCGGGAAGGCTGGCGCCATCGTCGGCATGCAGATCGCTGAAACTGACCCGCACATCATTCACGGCGGCGCGCGGCGCCCAGGCGCCCAACTGGAAACTCAGGTATTCGCCGCGCTGTGCCGTGTCGCTCAGCGCGCCACCGGGCCCGCGCTTCGCCCAACTCTCGGGCAACGCATCGAACATGCGGATGGGATTCGCGCGCGTCTCGGGAAACAGCAGCAATCCCTCCGTGGGATGCGCCGCCAGCAAGGCCTGCAACTCATCGGCCGTCGCCGTGCGTTCCATCGAGGTATAGGCATCGAAGTCGTCGACCGCTTCGTAGCGCAGCACCGTGGCCTGCGGCAATCGTGACCAGCGCGAGGCATCGCCCACCCGGCTTTTCCACGCGGCGTCCGCCGTGTCCGACGGCGTCGCATAGGTCACCGTGGGGTAATTGCTGCGCCCCTTGCTGACATAGGGCTGGTAGTAGATGGCGTAGGTGCCCGCCTGCGTGGCCTGGAACACGAGTTCGCCGCTGGCCGGATCGATGCGGCCGCGCAAGACGTTGGGCACGACCGAACCATCCGGTGCGGTCACGATCACCGCGACTTGTTCGGGATGCGCATCGCGGCGGCGCCAGGGAATCAGCACGCGCACCGCGTTTGCCGGCTTATCCACCTGCACCAGATAACGGTGGTTGCCGAGCGCGTCGGCGTTCCAGCGGAGCGCTTGCTGCGTGATGGGACGCTGCGCATGACCGAGGCCAGACGCGCCCAGCAACACGCCCGCGATGATCCAAGCACTACGCCGATGCCCCATGCTCACCCCTTGCCCAGAAAGGCGGCGACGCAAATGCATCGCCGAAACAGAGTGTTTAACCCGAGCGGATGGAGCGGGCAAGTTCCAGAAGACCGACCTCAGGCGCCGCGATCGGTGCGCAGCGCGCGCAGCTCTTCCTCGTGGCCCGCCGCCGAGCGGCCGCTAACCCAGCCGAACAAGGCAATGCCGACCACGATCAGGATCGCCCCAAACGCCGAATAGCCATGCGGCCAGGCTTCGCCCAGGAAGACGGCGCCGATCACCGTGGCAAACAGCAACTCGGCCGCCTGCATCGCCTCCACGGCCGCAAGCGCGGTCGGTTCGCTGCGCACCATCGCGGTGGCGCGGAAGAACAACACCGTGGCGATCACGCCCGACGACAACGCCACGCCACCCGCCAGCCCTATCTCGCGCCAGCTCGGCGGCCCCACCGCGAACCACGTCACCGCCGCCAGGACCAACCACAGCGGCCAGCTGCACAGCGTCATGCCGAGCACGCGCTGGGTGGCGCCGATGTGCGAGCCGCTGCGTTCCAGATGCAGCAGCACCATGCGGTTGCCCAACGGATACATGAAGGCCGAGAACACCACGGCCGCCATCGCCAGCCAGTCGCTGGCGCGCAGGCGGCCTTGTGCATGTCCCCATTGCAGCGCGAACACGCCGACCACGATCAATGCACCGATCGCCACGCTGCGCCATGCCAGATGCCTGCGGGCGTCGCGATAGATCAGCGGCGCCAGCAGCGGACCCGCCAGCACGGTGGTCTGGAAACTGCCCGCCACCAGCCAGGAAGGACCGCTGTTGGCCGCCCACGTCAGCGGCAGGCCGAACAAGACGAAGCCCACCGTGCTCCATAGCAGCCATTGGCGCGGATAACGCTTCAACTCGTTTGGCAATTCGCCCAGGCCGCCCTGCCACGGCAAGGCGATGGCCAGCAACGGCAAGGTGATCAGGTAACGCAGGATCACCGCCCACGCCCAATGACCGCCGCCCGCCACCAGGCTGCGGTTGAGTACATAGGTCATGGTGAAGAACAGCGCCGCGCACAGCGCCAGTCCCACCGCGGCGATAGCGTTGGAGCGCATCGGCAGGCCGTGGTCGAAAACACCGAGTGTCGCAGACACGCGGGTGTTTTCGAAGACCGGCGACTCAACCCTCGTCGGGCGCCAACGGCAGCTGTAGGCTCACCCGCAGTCCGCCGCCTTCGACATTCGCCGCCTGGATATCGCCGCCATGCGCCTTCACCACGCGCTGCACGATGGCCAGGCCGAGGCCGTGGCCATCTGCGCGCGCGGCATTGCTGCCGCGAAACAGCGGGCGGAACAGCGAGCCGAGTTCCGTTTCGGGCACGCCGGGTCCGTTGTCGCGCACCGATACATCCACGCGGCTGCCAACAGCCTGCGCCTTCAACTCCACGCGTCCGCCGCGCGGGCTGAACTTGATCGCGTTCGCGATCAGGTTGTCGAACGCGCGCTCCAGCAGCAGTTCGTTGCCGGACACCACCGCTGGTGCACTCTCGATCAACTCCAGCGTGATGTTGCGTTCCTTTGCTTCCAGGCCGGCACGCCGCACGCTTTCACCCAGCAATGCCGTCACATCCACCGGTTCGCGATTGACGCCGGGAATGCCGCCCTCCAGCCGCGATAGCGCGAGCATCTCGCCGGTCATGTCATCGAGACGACTGATCTCCTGCTCCGCTTGCAGGAAGTAACGCGACGCTTCCTCCGGCGTGCCGCTTCGTTGTGCGAGGTCGAGGATCAGATGCAGGCGCGCCAGGGGCGAACGCAATTCGTGCGAGAGGTCCTGCAGCACGCTGCGGTCGTGCGCCACCAACGCTTCGATGCGTTCGGCCATGGCATCGAAATCGCTGGCGAGCTGGGTGAGTTCCTCGGGCGCGCGACGCCCCTGCCCTTCCACGCGCGCCGACAATTCACCCGCGGCCATGCGTCGCGTGGCCTTGCTGATCGCCTCCACCGGCTTGGCCACGCTGCGCGCCACCCACCAGCCCACGAAACCGATGAAGAGCAGCGAAAGGCCGCCCTGGATGGCAAGGAAAATGGTCTGGCGGGTCTGCTGGCGCAGGCGCGAATGCGTGCGGCTCAAGGCCACCAGTTGGCGCACGTGTCCATCGCTGCCCTGCACCTGCTGTATGGCGAGATAGAGATTCGGCCATGGCTGCAGCACCATGTCGCGTTTCTCCTCCAGCCAGCTCGGCAGCGACGCCTGCATCGACGACGGCATGCGGATCGGTGACAGCGACTGGCCGTTCTCGAACAGCGTCGCTTCGATGCCTTCGCGCCGCTGTTGCAGCGACCACTCCGTCAACGCCGTCGAACCGCCGCGCTCGTAGGCCTGGTCGGCACCCTGCGCGAGGTTGGACCAGTTGATCTCCACCGCCGTGCTGTATTCGATGAAGCTCTGCGTGAGGAAGATGCCGAGCGCCAGCGCCAGCAGGTTCGCCGCGCAGAAGCTGATCAGCACGCGCCAGTACAGCGAACTCTTGAACGGACTCACGCCGCACCCGCCACGAGGCTGTAGCCCGCACCACGCACGGAGTCGATCCGCGGCGCCTGCGGCGACGCCTCGGCCAGCTTGTGGCGCAGCCGGCTCACGTGCACGTCGATGCTGCGATCGAAACGTTCCAGTTCTCGCCCCAGCGCCATGCGCGTGAGCGTGGCCTTGTCGATCAGTTCGCCGGTGCGTTGCGCCAGCGCCAGCAGCAACTGGAATTCCGCCCCGGTGAGCGACAGTTCCTGCTCACCGACATAGGCGCGGCGCTCGCCCGGTTCCAGTCGCAGCAGACCGACCTGCAAGGTGCCGGCCGTGGCCGGCGTGTTGCGGCGCAGTTGGGCGCGCACGCGCGCCAGCAGTTCGCGCGGCAGGCAGGGCTTGGTGAGGTAGTCGTCTGCGCCCAGTTCCAATCCGATCACGCGATCCACCGGCTCGCCCTTGGCCGACAGCATGATCACCGGCAGGCGATGTTTCAGGCGCAGCTCGCGCAAGGTATCCAGGCCGTCGCGGCCCGGCATCATCACGTCGAGGATCAACAGGTCGGGGCGCAGCGACGGATTGTGCAGCTGGGCCAGCCCCGTATCGCCGTCGTGGGCGACGTCCACGCTGAATCCCTCGCGCCGCAGGTACTCGGCCAGCAGCTCGGCCAGTGCGCGGTCGTCGTCGACTATGAGGATTCTGGGCATATCGGGGATGGCTTCTTCAGGGCTGGCGCCATTCAAGCGGGGCGAAGGAACTTGCTCCACCGGCTTTACCGTTCTTTACCTTCCCGCAAAGAACATACACATAGCGCTGTCGTCAAATAGCTACCACGCAAGACCCTTCCACAACGACACAGGTAATCCCCATGCGCAAGAACATCTCGCTCGCTCTGGTGCTCGCTTCGGCTGTTGCCCTCGCTCCGTTCGCCATCGCCTCGGCGCAGGACGGTGGCCCGCATGGCGGCTTCCATGGCCGCGGTCACGGCGGGTTCGAGGCGTACAGCAAGCTGAACCTCACGGACGCCCAGAAGGCCAGCATCAAGCAGATCATGCAGAGCTCCTTCTCGCAGGGTAAGGCCCAGCGCCAGGCCCTGCGCCAGCAGCGTGAAGCGTTCGAACAGCTGGCTCCGAACGCGTCCGGTTACCAGGCCGCCGCTACCGCCCTGGCCCAGGCCGAAGGCGCCGCCACCACGGCTCGCGTGCAGCAGCGCGCCGCCATCCGCGCCCAGGTCTACGCCGTCCTGAGTCCGGCCCAGCAGGCCCAGCTGGCCACCTTCAAGGCCCAGCGTGAAGCCCGTCACCAGCAGTGGGAGCAGTTCAAGTCCCAGCACCCGACCACGGGTTCGTCCTCGGCCCAGTAAGCCCCCAAGAACCATCGGCGTCCCCTCGACGCCGGCAACACCAACGGCGCCAGCCTGCATGCTGGCGCCGTTTTTTTTGGTTCCCCACCTGTGGGAGCGCCCTTGGGCGCGACGTGTGCGCATCGACGCCTTGCTCCGTCAGGTTGTCGCGCCCAAGGGCGCTCCCACAAAAAAACGGTGCGGTGACGATCAGTCCGCCTTGAAACCCGCCTGCTGCAATGCCGGCACGTAAACCCGGTGCGCATAGCTTTCCGGCTTGTTGCCCACCGACACGCCACCATGGATGCGCGACTGCTGCACGTCGCCAAAGAACCAATACGGAAACGCAGGCTCCAGCGCACTGGCGTCGTTCAAGCGTGCGCGCAGAGCGGCGGGAAGATCGAACGACAGTGCAGCGAGGTTGTCGTCCAGTTGCTGCAGCTTGGTCGCGCCGATGATCACCGAGGCAATCCCCGGCTGCGTCGCCACCCAGTTGAGCGCTACTTGTGCCATCGGCTTGCCGATCTCGCCGGCCACTTCTTCCAGTGCGGCCACGATGGCCCAGTTGCGTTCGGTGAAACGATCGAAGCCCGGCGCGCCGGAGATCTTCGACAGACGGCCATCGCCCGCCGATCCGGCCTGGCTCGGCGGGTACTTGCCCGACAGCAGGCCCATGCCCAACGGACTCCATGCGGTGATGCCCATGCCGAGTTCCGCCGCCATCGGCACGAACTCGTGCTCGATATGACGCTCGATCAACGAATACTCCAGCTGCAGGTTCACCAGCGGCGTCAGCGCATGCGCTTCCGCATAGGTCTGCGCACGCGAGGCGTACCAGGCGGGCACGTCCGACAGGCCGGCGTAGCGGATCTTGCCGGCGCGCACGAGATCGTCGAGCGTGCGCACCACTTCTTCGGCCGGCGTCAGGCGATCCCAGGTGTGCAGGATGTACAGGTCGATGTAGTCGGTGCGCAGGCGGCGCAGCGAACCTTCCACCGCACGCAGGATGTTCTTCCGGCCATTGCCGCCGGCAATCGGGTTGCCGGGCTGGGCGTTGTAGCTGAACTTGGTCGACAGCACCACGCGGTCGCGGGTGCCGCTGTCGGCGACGAACTTGCCCAGCAGCTCCTCGCTGGCGCCATCGGTGTACAGATCGGCCGTGTCGATGAAGTTGCCGCCGGCGGCCAGGTAACGGTCGAACATGGCGCGGGCGGTGTCTTCCGCGGCGCCCCAGCCCCAGTTGTCTCCGAAGGTCATGGTGCCCAGGGCAAGGCGGCTGACACGCAGGCCGGAACGGCCGAGGGTGTAGTAGGCATCGAGCGACATGGCGAACTCCCGTGATGGTGGGTGGAGCGGATGGGCGCAGCATGCGCCTTGCCATTACGGGGAAAAATCCGCATCTTGTGGATGCTTTATTAAGTGAGGCTAATTAATGGCCCTGGACCACGCGACCGCCCTGCGCGCCTTCCGCCTGATCGCCCGGCACGGGAGCTTCACCCGCGCCGCCGCCGAGTTGGAGGTCACCGCCTCCGCGCTGAGCCAGACCCTGCGCCAGCTCGAGGATCACCTTGGCGTGCGCCTGCTGCACCGGACCACCCGACGCGTCGGGCTGACCGAAGCCGGCCACGCCTTCCTCGAACGCATCTCCCCCGCCCTGAGCGAAATCGACGACGCCATCGACGCGCTGCGCCAGCACGGCGACCGTCCGGCAGGCACCTTGCGTATCGCCGTGCCCCAAATGGTGCTGGACCATTTCATTGCGCCCAACGTCGCCAGCTTCATGCGCGCATGGCCGCAAGTGAAGCTGGATATCCAGGTCGAAAACCGCCTTACCGATCTGATCGCCGAAGGCTTCGACGCCGGTATCCGCCTGGGCGAACGCCTGCAACGCGACATGGTGGCGCTGCCGCTGGGCGGCCGGCAACGCGCGGTGGTGGTGGGTTCGCCGGCCTATTTCGCCGCGCACGGACGACCCGCTCATCCACGCGACCTGGCCAGCCATGACTGCGTGCGTTTCCGCTTCAGCAGCAACGCGATCTATCGCTGGGAATTTGCCCATCCATCCGGCGCGTCGAAAGGCCAGTGGTTCGAACTCGACGTGGACGGACCAATCACCACCAACGACCCCACCATGGCGATACGCGCCGCCATCGACGGCCTCGCGTTGACCCACATGGTCGAACCCTCGGTGCGCGCGGCGCTCGCCGATGGGCGGCTGGAAAGCGTGCTCGACGACTGGTTGCCGCCTTTCGACGGGTTCTATCTCTACTACCCCAGCCGACTGCAGGTGCCACCGAAACTGCGCGCCTTCATCGAGCACCTGCGCGCATGCGTGGAACGGCCTTAGACCTCGATCCGATGCGTCCACTCGGGCACGCCGTGCTTCTGCAGGTATTTCACCAGGTTCTCCTCACCGAAGAACTCCGGCTCACCGTCCTTCAGGTAGCCCAACGCGCTGAGCTCGCTCTGCAAGCCCGTCTGCAGCTTGGCCGCCTCCACCAGATGGGCCAGCAGCTTGGCTTGTTCGCCGTCGGTGGCCGTGGCGTCGAATACGTTGACGGTGACCCACTGCCCCGTGATCAGTGGCACTTCGATATGGGCAAACTTGATGACGAGCATAACGGGGACCTCAAAGGGGATAGGGGTCGGAGATGGCCGTGCCATGACCGATCGATAGCAATGTCGACGCGACGAAAACGACTTCGCCGCGTGCATGGATTGTTGGCAGCGGACTAGCGCCGCACCAGCCGTTCCATCACCGAGCGATAGCGCGCGGCGATGCGGTCCTCGTCGCGATGGGTGAAGCCACGCACCACCCATTCGCCGCCCACCATGACATGGCGCACCAGCGGCGTGTTGCCGGCGAACAGGAAGCTGTCGATGATGGAATGTTCGTCGCGCGCCGCAAGCAGGGGAGCACGGTCTTCCAGCACCAACAAGTCGGCGCGCAGCTTGTCGCGCAACTCGCCGATGGGCAGGCCCGAAGCCAGCGCACCGCCGCGCAAGGCCGCCCGCCACAGCGTCTCGCCCACGCTGTCGCCCTGGCGACGCGCGGCAATGTTGCGGTGGCGCGTGGCCAGGCGCTGGCCGTACTCCAGCCAGCGCAGTTCTTCCACCGGCGACACCGAGATATGCGAATCCGAACCGATGCCGAGCGTGCCGTTCGCATCGAGGTAATCGGCCAGCGGAAACAAGCCATCGCCGAGATTCGCCTCGGTGGTGGGACACAAGCCGGCGACTGCGCCGCTACGCGCGATCTGCTCCCTCTCCCGCTCGCTCAGATGCGTGGCATGGATCAGCGTCCAGCGCGCATCCACCGGCGCATGCTCGAACAGCCATTCGACCGGTCGCGCCCCGCGCGTGGCCAGGCAATCCTGCACTTCGCCGATCTGTTCGGCGATATGGATATGGATCGGACAGGCTTTCGCCGCGTCATCGGCGAGCACCTCGCGCAAGGCTTGTTCGGGCACGGCGCGCAGCGAATGCAACGCGATGCCAACGCGCAAGCCGTCGCTCTCGTGCTTGCGCAGGCTGTCGAGCAAACGCAGATAGGACGGCACGTCGTGGCCGAAGCGGCGCTGACGCGGCGCCAGCGGACGGCCATCGAAACCGCCGCTCATGTACAACACCGGCAACAAGGTCAGCGCGATGCCCGCTTCGCGCGCGGCTTCGATCAACGCCAGCGACATCGCCTCGGGCTGCGCGTACGGCGTGCCGTCGGGCTGGTGATGCAGATAATGGAACTCGCATACCTGCGTGTAACCGCTCTTCACCATCTCCATGTACAGCTGCGCAGCGATGGCCTGCAGTTCGTCCGGTCCGATGGTGGCCGCGAACGCATACATCGTTTCGCGCCAGGTCCAGAAACTGTCGTCGCTCTTACCCTTACGCTCGGCCAGGCCCGCCATCGCCCGCTGGAAAGCGTGCGAATGCAGGTTGGGCATGCCCGGCAATACCCAACGACCCAACCGCTCGCCCGCGCCCGTGCCGATCTCGGTGAGCATGCCGCCACTGTCGACGGCCAGCAGCGCATCCGACCTCCAGCCCTGCGGTGTCCACAGTCGGTCGGCGGCGTAGCGGGTCGAGATGGTGGCTGCCATGCGCAGGCTCCTCGGGAACAGAGTTCGAGTGTACCCGTTACTCACCCCGCCCCGTTCACATCGCTGCGGCATAATGCGGCAATGGCTAAGAAATCCCAGGAACACACTCCCAAGCTGCTGGTGCGGCAGGCCAAGGCCGCCGATGTGTCCGCACTGGTCGACCTCACCGCCCGCGTCTACACGCCCGAATGGGGGCACTCGGCGGAAATGCTGCGCTCACAGCAGACCCATTTCCCCGAAGGCCAGTTCGTGGTCGAGTACGAAGGCAGGATCGTTGGATATTGCGCCACCTTCCGCATCGACGAAGCCGCCGCACTCGCCCCGCACACCTGGATGCAGATCACCGGCGGCGGCATGGCCTCGCGTCATCGTCGCGACGGCAACTGGTTGTACGGCATGGAAGTGGTGGTGCATCCAGACTATCGCAACATGCGCATCGGCCAGCGCCTGTACCAGGCACGCAAGCGCCTGTGCACCGACCTGAAATTGCGCGGCATCGTGTTCGGCGGACGCATCCCCGGGCTCGCCCGCAACCTGCAGCGCTATGGCAGCGCCGAGGCGTACGTGCAGGCCGTGGTCGAAGGCAAGCGGCGCGATCAGACGCTCAGCTTCCAGCTCAGCAACGAATTCGAAGTGGTCGGCCTGCTGCGCGGTTACGTGCCGTCGGACTATGAGTCGCTGGGCTACGCCGCCCATCTGGTATGGCGCAATCCGGCGCTGCTGGATCACCCCGACATCCCTTCCATTCCCTCCACCCAGCGCCTGCCCGACATGGTGCGCGTGGCCTCGGTGCAGTACCAGCAGCGGCGCATCCGTTCGTTCGAGGAATTCGCCACGCAGGTGGAATACTTCACCGATATCGCGGCCGACTACAACGCGGATTTCGTCACCTTCCCCGAGCTGATCACGCTGCAGTTGCTGTCGATCGAGAACGAGGAATTGTCGCCGGTCAATTCGATCCGCATGCTCAGCCAGTACACCCCGCAGGTGAAGGAACTCTTCAGCCGGCTGGCCGTGCACTACAACATCAACATCATCGCGGGCTCCCATCCCACCGAGCAGGCCAACGGCGACATCCACAACGTCTGCTACGTGTGCCTGCGCGACGGCTCGATCCACGAGCAGGAAAAGATCCATCCCACGCCGAGCGAACGCACCGTGTGGAACATCACCGGCGGCGACACGGCCGCCACCATCCAGACCGACTGCGGTCCGATCGGCGTGATGATCTGCTACGACTCGGAGTTCCCCGAGGTCGCGCGCCATCTCACCGACCAGGGCGCGTTGATCCTGTTCGTGCCGTTCTGCACCGATGTGCGCGAGGGCTATCTGCGCGTGCGCTATTGCTCGCAGGCCCGCGCCATCGAGAACCAGTGCTACGTGGTGTTGTCGGGCAACGTGGGCAATCTGCCGGGCGTCAACAACTTCGACATCCAGTACGGCCAGAGCTGCATCCTCACGCCCAGCGATTTCCCGTTCGCGCGCGACGGCATCGCCGCCGATTCCACGCCGAACATCGAGACCGTGCTGTTCGCCGACCTCCACCTGGAGAGCCTGGCCCGCGCGCGCAATGCCGGTGCGGTGCAGAACCTCAAGGATCGCCGTTTCGATCTTTACGAAACGCGCTGGACCCGCAAGTCCGAGCCCTCATCGTGAGCGAATTCGACGAAGACGCACAGCCCCCGTCGTCGGTAACGGGCCGCTTCCATCGCCTCGCCAGATCGGAACTGTTTTCGCCCGTGCAATGGCGGCGACGCGTGCTGTTCTGGGGCGGTGCCGTGCTGGTCGGCCTGGCTGCCATCGGTTTCGCGCAGGCGGCCGACTGGGCGTTCAATGTGTTCCACGGCGTGGTGACGCACAACCGCTTCTGGGCGTTCCTGATCACACCGGTCACGTTCGCCCTGCTCGCCTGGCTGACCGAAGGCGCACTCAGGCCCACGCGCGGCTCGGGCATTCCGCAGGCGATTGCCGCGCTGAAAGTCGAGGACGAAGGTTTTCGCCAAAGCCTGCTGTCGTTGCGCGTGGCCATCGGCAAGATGGCGTTGACGCTGGCCGCGTTGCTCGGTGGCGCCTCGGTGGGCCGCGAAGGCCCGACCGTGCACGTGGGAGCCGGCCTGCTCTACACCCTGGGCCGACGCTTCGGCTTCGACGAGCCGGCCGCCGCGGGGCGCTTCATTCTCGCGGGTTCGGCGGCGGGCCTGGCGGCAGCGTTCAATACTCCGCTCGCCGGCATCGTGTTCGCCATCGAGGAAATGAGCGGTTCGTTCGAGCATCGCATGAGCGGCATCCTGCTCACGGCGGTTTTCATCGCCGGCCTGGTGTCACTGGGCATCCTCGGCAACTACGCTTATTTCGGCCACTTCAACATCGGCCTGCCACTGGGCAACGCGTGGTGGGCGGTGCTTGCCACCGGCCTCGTGTGCGGTCTTGCGGGCGGCCTGTTCGCGCGGCTGATCCTGCCCAGCGACACCGGATTTCGCGGCTTCATCGGCCGGCTGCGTGCGCGGCAACCGGTGCTGTTCGCCGCTGCCTGCGGTCTTGCGCTCGTGCTGCTCAGCCAGCTGACCAACACCGGCCTCTACGGCACCGGTTACGCCCAGGCCAAGGACATCCTGCAGGGCCATTCCAATACGGTAACCAGCTTCGGCGTGCTGAAGTTCCTGGGCAATGTCGCCTCGTACTGGGCGGGCATTCCGGGCGGCATCTTCTCGCCTGCACTCGCGGTGGGCGCGGGCCTGGGCAACAACCTTTCCACCATTCTTCCCGGCGTCGATCCTTCGGCGGTCGCACTGCTCGCCATGGCCGCCTATCTGGCCGGCGTCACGCAGGCACCGCTGACCGCCACGGTGATTTCGATGGAGCTCACCGACAACCAGCAGATGGTGCTGCCGATCATGGCCACCTGCCTGATCGCGCGCGCCGCTTCGTCGCTGTTCTCGCGCAAGCCGGTCTACCGCGAGCTGGCCGACAAGCTGATCCATGGCTACGAATTGGAACTGGCCCGCCGCGCTGCCGAAGAGGCGCACCAAGACGACGAGCAGGCCCTGATGGAAGACCCGGCAACGCCGCCGCTTCCCACCGATCCCCCTTCCACCGATCATCGACCGTCATGACGCAACGCTGGGACCACTTGCTGATCAACGCCACGCTGGCGACTTTCGCGGGCGACGCGCCGTATGGCTTGATTGAACGCGGCGCCATCGCCATGCACGAAGGGCATATCGCATGGGTGGGTGCGCAGGACGATCTGCCCGGCGATGCGCTGGCACTCGCTTCGCACGTGGAGGATCTCGGCGGCGCGGTGGTCACGCCCGGCCTGATCGACTGCCACACGCATCTGGTATTCGGCGGCAACCGTGCGCACGAATTCGACCTGCGCCTCAACGGCGCCAGCTACGAAGACATCGCCCGCGCGGGCGGCGGCATCGTGTCGACTGTGAAAGCCACCCGCGAAGCGAGCGAAGACGAACTGTTCGTGCAAGCGTTGCCGCGCGCCCACGCCTTGCTGGCCGATGGCGTCACCGCGCTGGAAATCAAATCCGGCTACGGGCTGGATAAAGAAACCGAACGCCGCATGCTGCGCGTCGCACGGCGCATCGGCAATGCGCTGGGCATCACCGTGCGCACGAGCTTCCTCGGCCTGCATGCGTTGCCGCCCGAATACCGCGAGAACCGCACAGCCTACGTATCGCTGGTGTGCGACGAGATGCTTCCCGCCCTCGCCGCCGAAGGCCTGGTCGATGCCGTCGACGCGTTTTGCGAGAACATTGGGTTCACGCCCGAGGAAACGCGGCGCGTATTCGACCGCGCCACGGAACTGGGCTTGCCGGTGAAACTGCATGCGGAGCAGTTGTCGGATCTCGACGGCGCCGCACTGGTGGCACGCTATCGCGGCTTGTCGGCGGATCATCTTGAATACCTCAGCGACAGCGGCATCCGCGCCATGGCCGCTGCAGGCACGGTCGCCGTGCTCTTGCCTGGCGCCTTCTATGCGCTGCGCGAGACCGAGCTGCCCCCGATCGCTGGTTTACGCGAGCACGGCGTCGCCATGGCCATCGCCACCGACTGCAACCCCGGTACCTCGCCCCTGCTCTCGCTGCGCCTCGCCGCCGGCATGGCCTGCACGCTGTTCCGTCTCACGCCGGAAGAAGCACTGCGCGGGGTGACCGTGCATGCCGCGCGGGCGCTCGGTCTCAGCGACCGTGGCACGCTCCAGGCCGGTCAACGGGCGGATCTCGACGTCTGGAACGTCAAGCAGCCCGCCGAGCTCTGCTACTGGATCGGCGGCCAGGTGCTGCGGAACGTGTTCATCGGCGGTCATTCCCAAGCTGAAGTGCGCCCATAAAAAAAGCCCCCGCATGGGGGCTTTTTCTCGTGAAGCCTGGCGTTTAAGCCGACTTCTTCTTCGGCGCGGCCTTCTTGGCGGCTGCCGGCTTGGTCACGGTTGCCTTGGCACCGGCCACAGCAGGCTGCAGCGAATGAGCGCGGCTGTTGCCGTAGCTGCCACGGTAGGTCTTGCCACGACGGGTTCGACGATCGCCCTTGCCCATGGGGAACTCCTTGATTCGTTGGGATGTATACGGCCGACCATCGTATCAGCGACAGCCCAAAGCGCAATAGTCAGCGGCAACCCGGGCCGGCGCAGCCGCGCTTTTCGTCGGGACAATCCCCGGAATCGACCTGCACGGTCACATGCTGAATGCTGAAACGTTCAGCCAGGACGCGATTGATCGCCAGGATGGCCTGCGCGCTGCCGGTGCCTTCATGCAGTTCGGCATGCAGGGTGGCCATGCGCGAGCCCGAGGCCAGCTGCCAGACATGCAGATGGTGCACGTCACGGATGGACGCATCCGCACCACGCAGCGCCGCTTCCACTTCCTCGGTGTTCATGCCTTCCGGCACGCCTTCCAGCAGGATGTGCGAGGAACGACGCAACAGTCGCCACGCGCTGTTGAGGATCAGCAGCGACACCAGCAGGGAAAGCACCGGATCGGCCCAGTTCCAGGCCAACCAGCGCACCAGCAGCGCGGCCACCACGGCGGCCAGGGAACCGAGCAGATCGCCGATCACATGCAGCGTGGCGCCGGCAAGATTCACGTCGTCATGCGCATGCCCATGCAGCGTGCTCAGCACCAGCACGTTGACCACCAGGCCGATCAAGGCCACCACCAGCATCAGGCCGGAGAGAATGTGCGTGGGTTCGAACAGTCGCGTGACCGCTTCGTACGCAATGAACGCGACCAGCACGAACTGGGTGAGTGCGTTGACGAAGCCGGCCAGGACTTCCAGGCGTCCGTAACCGTAAGTGCGGCGCGCGTCCGCCGGTCGGCGGGCAAACCACGCACCTGCAATGGCGAGCAACAATGCCAGCGCATCGATCAGCATGTGGCCGCCATCTGCCACCAGTGCCAGCGAGCCGGAAAAAACACCGCCCACCATCTCCACCACCATCATCAGGGTGGTGAGCACGAAGGCGAAGATCAGTTTCTTTTCACGACCGGTGACGCCGCCGTGCGCATGCGCGTGATCGTGCGCATGACCGTGGGCGTGGTCATGATCGTGATCATCGTGGGTATGCGCGTGGGCTGAACTCATGGGCAAATGCTAGGAATCAGCGGCCCCGTTACACAATCACGACGTGATCTGCCGCGATGCTCAGTGCGCGCATTGGGCACTGTGCACGTGCAGCGAGCGGTGCGTGCGCAGGTTCACGAAGTGCGCGCCGGCCACCAGCAAACCACCGCAGGTCACCATCACGCTGTGCAGCGCGATGCCGTAGTGCTCGGCGAAGGTGACGCCCATGATCAGCAGGGCCAGACCCGGCAATGCCAACAACAGCGCCAACGGGCGGTGATGACGTCGATAGCCGATGACCAGGCTGACTATCGCCAGCGCGCTGGCGAACAGCACGAAGCCGCGCTCGAACGCATGGTCGGCCAGGAATTCGAGGCCGACGAACGGGAGCAAGGCGAGGACGAACGGGAGAGCCGCGCAATGGATGGCACACAGGAACGATGCAATCGCACCGACCCTGTCAGCCAGGGACCACAAGCGACTCTTGTTCTGCTGGGGAGCTTCCATCGGATGGGGGGACCGGAGCGGAGCACAGAGGGGTCGCGAGTGACCCGATTCACGTATGTTACATTGTAACGTCTCGAACGCAAAGCCCTTCCGCCGGGCCGTTCAGGAAGACCCGAGCGGGATATCAGCTCTTGCGGCAGTTCTTGCAGAGACCGTGCACTTCCAGCGTCTGCGCCTGGGGACGGAAGCCGAAGGCCTTGGCCTGGGCCTCGATCAACTCGGCCACCCGCTCGTCGCACACTTCTTGTGCGCTGGAGCAGTTGTCGCAGATCAGGAACGGCACCTGGTGCGCCTCGGCCGGGTGATGGCAGGAGACGAACGCGTTGATCGATTCCAGCTTGTGGATGAAGCCGTGCTCGAGCAGGAAATCGAGCGCCCGATACACCGTGGGCGGCGCCGCGTTGCCGTGGCGTTCGCGCAGCTGGTCGAGCAAATCGTAGGCCTTCGCCGGTTTGCCGGCAGCCGCCACCAGCTCCAGCACTTCCTTGCGCAGCGGCGTGAGCCTCAGGCCACGTTCCTCACTGGCATGCTCCACCGCACGAACGAAGCTTTGCGCGTCGTCGTGGTGATGGTGGTGATGCGTGCGCGCTTTGTCGGCAGCCTGACTCAATGAATTCACCTCGGAAGCCATCATACACCGACACTTACGTGAGGCCTGCAGCGTGCATCCGCAAGTGGCGGTTCAGCGCCGTGGCGGCAACGGCGGCGGCACGGCTTTGGGGCGGGGCCTGAGCCACACCACGATCCAGCCGATCGGCCCCAGCACCAGAGCCAGCACCACGCCCTCCAGCGTGCGGCCACGCCACCACCCGAGCAACGCGCCCACCACCACGAACACCACGCTCCACCAGAACAACGCCGCCCAGGGGACCAGACCCATCAGGTTCAGGAAGATCTGCAGGAAGGCGTCGGGCGAATCCACGTCGACGCCTTGGGTGGCTTTGGCGAGCAGTTCGTCCATGCCGGTTCAGCGCAGTCCGCGCATGGCTGGAGCGATCACCCCTTGGCCTTGGCGATGGCGTCGTCGATACGCTGCAGCGCCATCTCGCGGCCGGCCAGGTAGATGGTGTGATCGATCGACGGCGATACCTGCGTGCCGGTCATCGCCACGCGCAGCGGCTGCGCGATCTTGCCCATGCCCAGCTCCAGCTTCGCGGCAATCTGTTCGATCACGCCGTGGATCGGCTCGGGCTTCCACTCGACGTCCGCGATCAGCTGCTTCGCTTCGCTGAGCACGGCAACGGCGCTGTCGTTCTGCAGATGCTTGGCGACCGCCTTGTCGTCCCATTCGACGATCGGGCCGTACCAGATCTTCGCGCGCTCGGCCATTTCCTTCAGCGTCTGCACGCGATCGCGCAACGCCACGATCACGTCGGCCGGGTTCGGGCCCTTGCTGAAGTCGATGCCGGCCTGGGTGAGGTGCCACTCGAACTCCGGCGCAATCAGCGAAGGCTCTTCCGTCTTCAGGTAATGCTGGTTGAGCCACGACAGCTTGGTCACGTCGAAACGCGAGGCGGCCTTGTTGACATCGGACACGTCGAACAGCTGGATCATTTCTTCCGCCGAGAAGATTTCCTGGTCGCCATGCGACCAGCCCAGGCGCACTAGGTAGTTGAGCAGCGCGTGCGGCAGGAAGCCGTCGTCGCGGTACTGCATCACGCTCACGGCGCCGTGGCGCTTGCTCAGTTTCTGGCCATCCGGGCCGAGGATCATCGGCAGGTGCGCGAACTCCGGCACCGGCTTGCCGAGCGCCTTGTAGATATTGATCTGGCGCGGCGTGTTGTTGACATGGTCGTCGCCGCGGATCACCTCGGTGATGCCCATGTCGATATCGTCGACCACCACGGCGAAGTTGTAGGTCGGCCAACCGTCGGAACGGAAGATCACCAGGTCGTCGAGTTCGGCGTTCGCCCACTCGATGCGGCCCTTCACCTTGTCCTCGAACACCACCGTGCCTTCCAGCGGATTCTTGAAGCGCATCACGCGGTTCGGATCGTCGCGATAGGGCTCGTTGCGGTCGCGGTAATAGCCGTTGTAGCGGGGCTTCTCGCCCTTGGCATAGGCGGCTTCGCGCATCGCTTCGATCTCGTCCTTGGACTCGTACGCGTAGTACGCCAGGCCGGCCTTCAGCAGCTCGTCGGCCACCTGCTTGTAGCGCTCGAGGCGTGCCGTCTGGTAAACCGGACCTTCATCGTGCGTCAGCCCGAGCCAGTTCATGCCATCGAGAATGGCCTGCACGGCTTCCTCGGTGGAGCGCTCGCGGTCGGTATCCTCGATGCGCAGCACGAACTGTCCACCGCGGCGGCGAGCCTCCAGCCAGCAGTAAAGGGCTGTGCGGGCCCCGCCGATATGCAGGAAACCGGTGGGACTGGGGGCAAAACGGGTGCGGACGGTCATGGGCTGCTTGGACGGGGACAAGAGAGAAGTGCGGAATTTTAACCGATACGGAAACAAGAACCGGTGGCGAATGCATATTTGGCCAACCACGCTGTTTTTTGCGCTCGCGGCCGTCGCTGTCGCGCGCCCTGCCCTGGCGGACGGGACGAACCCGGGCTATGACCGCCCCGGCCTGGGCTTCACGCCCGTGGTGCTCAACGCGGGCGACGTCACCATCGAGCAAGGCCTGCCCACCTGGACACGGGACAACCTCGGCGGCGGCCAGATCCAGTCGCAATACACCACCGACAGCCTGGTCAGGCTGGGCCTGGGCGGTCCGTTCGAAGCGCAGCTGGGCACTTCGCCGTTCAATGCCATCCATACCAGCGGCAACGGTGCCAGCGATGGGGGGCATGGCTGGGGCGACACGGTGCTGGCGCTCAAGTACGCGCCGAACAAGTCCGATGCACCGGTGACCTGGGGCCTGCTGGGCAGCGTGGAGTTCACCGACGGCGCGCGCGCGGTGCGCAACGACCATCGGCAATATCTGCTGGGCGCGGACGTGAACTGGCAGCTCTCCGACCAGGACGGCGTCGGCGGCTACGCGGAACAGACCAAGGGCCAGGACAAGCAGTCCACCCTCGCGATCAACGAAAGCCATGTCTTCAACAAGACGGTCACCGGATACGTGGAGCTGGCCCAGGTCCACGAAGCCGGCGAACGGGCCGGCACCGAAGCGGGTACCGGCGTGGCGTGGATGGTGACCCAGCGCGTGCAGCTCGACGGCGGCGTGCGCGCCCGCGTGGCCGGACACGCCCAGCTGTGGATGGCCAGCCTGGGCGTGTCGGTGTTCCTGGGGAGTCTTACTTCACCGTGATGGTGATCGGCTTGGACACGATCGCCGGATCGAACGGAACATGGTTCTCGTCGGCCAGTTCCAGCTGCAGCGTGTGCTTGCCCGGTGCCAGCTTCAAGGTGGTTTCGGTCTGGCCGTTGCCGAAGTGGATGTGCTGATCGTCCTTGGGAATCGGCTGGCCGGCGGCGGGCAGGTTCTTCACGTCCACCAGCAGGTGATGGTGGCCGGTGCCTTCCTTCTTTACCCCGGCCGGGGCCACACCCATGCCCTTGAGACCGAACTGCACGGTCACTTCGGTACCGACGATGGCGCCATCCTTGGGCGAAATGATGTAGACCTCGGCACCGGCCGGCGCCTTCGTCACGGGTAACCCGGGCGCATCGGCGGCAGCGGCGACACCGGTCAGGCCGGCAAGCATCACAGCGAGCAAAAAGCGTTTCATCGAGATGACTCCACAATCACAAGTCCGGCGAGTGTACCCGCGAAGAACGTAGTGATTGCGTCAGCGGCGCCGGGCGCGCCGTTGCTGCCGTCATGCGGGCGTCATCCACGCGCCACGCCCCCGCAACGCCCAAAGAGGAACCTGCACCGGGCCAGCCAACGGTATTTCCCAGTGCGCATCGGCATTGTCAGCGAGACCTATCCACCCGAGATCAACGGCGTGGCATTGACCGTGCACAGCCTCGCCGCCGGACTGGCGTCGCAAGGACACACGGTCGACCTGATTCGTCCCCGCCAGCAGCAGTCCTTCAAGGACGAACCCGGCATCGTCGCGCTGGAAGTCCGCGGCGCCTCCCTGCCCCGCTATCCCGGCCTGCGCTTCGGCCTGCCGGCCGGCAACACGCTGCGCCAGCGCTGGACGCGCCTGCGCCCCGACGCGATCTACGTGGCCACCGAGGGCCCGCTGGGCTGGTCCGCGGTACGCGCCGCCAGGCGCCTTGGCATTCCCATCGCCACCGGCTTCCACACGCGTTTCGATACCTATGCCGACCACTACGGCGTGGGTTTCCTGACCCCGATCGTGCGCAACTATCTGCGCAACTTTCATCGCCGCGCCGCCGCCACCCTGGTGCCGACGGAAGCGCTGTCGAACGAATTGAGCGCGCTGGGTGTGGACACGGCTCGCCTGCTGCGACGCGCGGTGGATACGCAGCTGTTCCACCCGCGCCATCGCAGCGCCGAGTTGCGCGACAGCTGGAACGTCGACGGCAACACGCCGGTGGTGCTGTACGTGGGGCGCATCGCACCTGAGAAAAACCTCGACCTGGCCGTGCGCGCATTCCGCGCCGTGCAGCAGCAGGTGCCGAAAGCGAAGTACGTATGGGTGGGCGATGGTCCGGCGCGTGCCGCGCTGCAGGAAGCCCATCCGGACTTCATCTTTGCCGGCATGCAACGCGGCGATGCCTTGTCCCGGCACTACGCCAGCGCCGACCTGTTCCCGTTTCCCAGCCTCAGCGAAACCTTCGGCAACGTGATTCTCGAAGCCCTCGCTTCCGGACTGCCGGTGGTGGCCTATGAGGAAGGCGCTGCACGCGAGCACCTGCACACCGGCCAGAACGGTTACCGCATCGATGCCGGCAACGAGCGCAGCTTCATCGAATCGACGGTGATGCTCGCCTCCAACGCCAGCCTGATCCGGCACATGGGACGCGCCGCGCACGCGAGCATCGCCAATCTCTCACCCGCTGCCGTCATCAACGAGTTCGAGCACCTTTTGGCTGAGCTGGCTAAGGAGAACGCGCATGAGCACCATGCCACCGCTGCACACGCCTGAGCTGCCTGCAGGCCCGCGATTCGCCATCGACCGCCGCATGTGCGTGGCGGCAAACCGCTGGGGCACCCGCCGCGCCGTCGGCGTGTTCTTCGGCATCATCAGCCGGCTCGGCGATGGCGTGTTCTGGTATTCGCTGATGGCCGTGCTCGCGTTGCTCGACGGACGCCGCGGCCTGCTCGCCGCTGCACAGATGGCCATCACCGGCCTCACCGCGCTCCTGCTCTACCGCCTGCTGAAACGCTGGACCCGTCGTCCTCGCCCGTTCCGCGCGTGCCCGGGAGTGATCGCCCACGTGCCGCCGCTGGACGAGTTCAGTTTCCCGTCCGGCCACACGCTGCAGGCAGTGAGCTTCACCATCGTCGCGCTGGCCTGGTATCCGTTGCTCGCACCGCTGCTGCTGACCTTCACCGCCCTGGTGGGTGCATCGCGCGTGATCCTTGGATTGCACTATCCGAGCGACGTGATTGCGGCCACGGTGATCGGCAGCGCGATCGGTGCCTTGTCGTTGTGGTTGCTGCCGTTGCATATGCTGGTGGCGTGACGCTGCGCATTTGCGCATCAGTGCGTCGCCATCGCTTTGGCATCAGTGAGATAGGCAACCTATCCACAGGCTTCCCCCGCCTGCATCCACATTTGCTGTGGAAAACCATCGCGCGACGCTTCGAACACACTGGTCATTTCTTCATCAGCGCGTAGTGATCGCCTTGCACAGCAATCAGTTGCAGTGCTTGTCCACAGGTTTGCCCGAGCGACATCCACAATTGCTGTGGAAAACATCGGTGGTGATGAGCAAAAGATCAGCACGGTGTCGCAAACCGTTGTCGGCAAAGAGGGATAAGAGGGTTGTCCACAGGCTTATGCAGTAGCTATCCACGTGCGCTGTGGAAAACCTTCGCAATCAGCACCTGTAGGAGCGCACCCTGTGCGCGACACAAGCAGCCTCAGGCATGAACGATGCGGCAAACGCTGACTCTGCGCGCTGGACGGTCGCGCACAGGGTGCGCTCCTACAGGGGGCTGCGTCGCACATAAAAAAACAGCGCCTCTCAGGGCGCTGTTTTTTTCGACGATGCAGTGAAGCGCTTACGCGACGCGCGGCGCCTTCATCAGGATGCCGAGCAGGTCGGCCAGCTTGTCGCGCATTTCGCGGCGGTCGACGATCAGATCGATGGCGCCGTGCTCCAGCAGGAATTCCGATCGCTGGAAGCCTTCGGGCAGCGTCTCGCGCACGGTCTGCTCGATCACGCGCGGGCCGGCAAAACCGATCAGGGCCTTGGGCTCGGCCACGTTGATGTCGCCCAGCATGCCCAGGCTCGCCGACACGCCGCCCGTGGTCGGATGCGTGAGCACGCTGATGTACGGCACGCCGGCATCGCGCATGCGTGCCAACGCGGCCGAGGTCTTGGCCATCTGCATCAGCGAGAACAACGATTCCTGCATGCGCGCGCCGCCGGTGGCGGAGAAGCACACGAGGGCACTGCGTTCGGCCAGCGCGCGTTCGGCGGCGCGGGTGAACTTCTCGCCCACCACCGAGCCCATCGAACCGCCCATGAAGCTGAACTCGAACGCCACGGCCATCAGCGGACGGCCCTTGAGGCGACCACTCATGGCGATCAGCGCGTCTTTCTCGCCGGTGGCCTTCTGCGACGCGATGATGCGGTCGCGGTACTTCTTGGTGTCGCGGAACTTCAGCGGATCGCTCGGCTCCATGCTGGCCCAGTGCTCCTGCGCCGAGCCCGGATCGAGCAACGCGTCAAGGCGCAGGCGCGCCTCGATGGTGTGGTGGTGACCACACTTGGGGCAGACCATCAGGTTGCGCTCGAGCTCCGGACGGTAGAGCACCGTGCCGCAGCCACCGCACTTCTCCCACACGCCTTCCGGCACCTTGCCCTTGCCGGCGTTGCCGGTGGCTTCGGTGCGAGCACGCGGAGTCATGATTTTCTGGAGCCAGTTCATCGCAACACCTCAAACGTTCATGACGCGACGCCGCGTCACGAACGCAGCGTGTCCTCAATGCGCATCCAGCGCGGCGCGGATGGGCGCCAGGAACTCCTTCGCCCGCGCGGTGATGTCGTCGACACTTTCCGCACCGGCCAGCCGTTCCACCAGCGCGCTGCCGATCACCACCGCATCCGCGAAGCCCGCAATGGCCTTGGCCGATTGCGCATCGCGTACGCCGAAGCCCACGGCCACCGGCGCTTTGGATTTCGACCGGATCTCGGCCACGCGGGCGGCGATGTCGCCAGTGCTCAATCGTGCCGCGCCCGTGATGCCGGCGAACGAGACATAGTACAGGAAACCCTGGGCGGACCCGCACAACTGCACCATACGCACGGGTGCGGTGGTCGGCGCCGCCAGCAGGATCTGCTGCAGGCCGGCCTTGCGCAACGGCTCGAGCACCGCCGATTCCTCCAGCGGGCAATCCACCACCAGCACGCCATCCACGCCGGCCTGCACGGCCTCGCTGGCGAAGCGCTCGTAGCCGTGGATTTCGATGGGGTTGAGATAACCCATCAGGACGATCGGCGTGTCGGCGTCTCGCTGGCGGAACGCGGCGACCCAGCCCAGCACATCGGCCAGTCCCACGCCCTTTTCGATGGCGCGCTCGCTGGCGTGCTGGATCACCGGGCCATCGGCCATGGGATCGGAAAACGGCACGCCGAGTTCGATCACGTCGGCGCCGGCGTCCACCAGCGCGTGCATCAAGGCCACGGCGTGTGGCGGAGAGGGATCGCCCGCGGTGACGAACGGAATCAAGCCGGTTCGGTTATCCGCTTTGAGCTGGGCGAAACGGCGGTCGATGCGGCTCATACCTGCACTCCTTCGCGGGCGGCAATCGTATGTACGTCCTTGTCGCCGCGGCCGGACAGGTTGCACAGCACCAGGCCATCCTTCGGATATTCACGCGCCAACTTGATCGCCTGCGCCACCGCATGGCTCGATTCCAGCGCCGCGAGAATGCCTTCGGTGCGCGCCAGCAGATGGAATGCCTCCAATGCTTCGTCGTCGGTGACGCCGACGTATTCCGCGCGGCCGGCATCTTTCAGGAACGCGTGTTCGGGACCCACGCCGGGATAGTCGAGTCCTGCGGACACCGAATGCGTCTCGGTGATCTGCCCGTTGTCGTCGCACAGCACATAGGTGCGATTGCCGTGCAGTACACCGGGGCGACCGGCAGCCAGCGAGGCGGCGTGATGTCCGGTCGCAATGCCCTCGCCCGCCGCTTCCGCGCCGACGATGCGCACGCCTTCGTCGTTGAGAAACGCGTGGAACAAGCCGATCGCGTTCGAACCGCCGCCGACGCAGGCCGTGAGCACATCCGGCAATCGGCCGAACTGCTCCAGCACCTGCTCGCGCGCCTCGCGACCCACGATCGCGTTGAAGTCGCGCACCATCAGCGGATACGGATGCGGTCCAGCCACCGTGCCGATGATGTAGAAGGTGTCGGCCACGTTGGTGACCCAGTCGCGCATCGCTTCGTTGAGCGCGTCCTTGAGCGTCTTCGAACCGGACGTCACCGGCACGACTTCAGCGCCGAGCAGCTTCATGCGGTAGACGTTGATCTTCTGCCGCTCGATGTCCACCGCGCCCATGTACACCACGCACTTGAGGCCGAAGCGCGCCGCGACCGTGGCGCTGGCCACACCGTGCTGACCCGCGCCGGTCTCGGCGATGATGCGCGGCTTGCCCATGCGCTTGGCCACCAGCGCCTGGCCGATGGTGTTGTTGATCTTGTGCGCGCCGGTGTGATTGAGGTCCTCGCGCTTGAGCAGGATGCGCGCGCCGCCCACGTGCTGGCTCAGCCGCTCGGCGTAATACACCGGACTGGGGCGGCCCACGTAGTACTTCAGGTCGCGATCCAGCTCGGCGATGAACTCCGGATCCTTGCGCAGGCGCAGATAGGCCTCGGTGAGTTCGGCCAGTGGCGCCATCAGGGTTTCGGCGACGTAGCTGCCGCCGTAATTGCCGAAGCGCCCGTGCTCGTCGGGGTAAGCGCTGAAGTCGATCTTGCTCATGGATGGCACTCGGGAAAGTCACAAAAGACACCGCACAAACTACCCGAAAGCGCCAGCGGCAAAAAGCGATATGATGGCCTGCATCTGTCAGAAAAAGTCACAGGTTCCATGAGCCGCAGCCTGCCCTCGCTGAATGCCCTGCTCGCCTTCGAGGCGGCCGCCCGCCTGGGCAGCGTGAGCCGTGCGGCAGTCGAGCTGCACGTCACCCACGGCGCGGTGAGCCGGCACATTCGCGCCCTGGAAGAGGACCTGCACACCTCGCTGTTCCAGCGCCAGGGACGCGGCCTGGTGCTGACGCCCGCGGGACAGCGCCTGCGCGACACCAGCACCGCGGCATTCGCCCAGTTGCGCGACACCTGCGACGAGCTGCGCGTCACCACGGCCCATGCGCCTTTTGTGCTGGGCTGTCCGGTGAGCCTGCTGGCGCGCTGGATGATTCCCCGCCTCGAACGCCTGATGGACGAGCTGCCCGACCTGGACCTACATCTGCGCCCGCAGGAAACCAGCTTCGACGAAACGCTAGGCGGGCTCGATGCGGCGATCATGGCGGGCGAGCCGCCGTGGCCGGCCGGCTGGCAGGTGACGCCGCTGGCGAGCGAGCGCATCGGCCCGGTGGCGAGCCCGAGTTTCGCCAAGGCCCATCGATTCGCACGCAATCGCCCACAGGCCGTGCAGGAGCAGATGCTGCTGCATACGCAATCGCGTCCGGAGGCCTGGGACCATTGGGCACAAAGCGTGGGCCTGCCGGCCGGGCAACTGACGCTGGGACAAGGCTATCCGCACCTCTATCACATGATCGAAGCCGCCGTAGCGGGACGCGGGCTGGCCATCGCGCCCGCACAATTGGTCGCGGGCGATCTGGCCTCGGGACGTCTGGTCGCGCCGTGGGGATTCCACGAAGTGCGCGCGCAGTGGGTGCTGGTCACCTCCGCCCGCGTCTCCGATGCGCGGGTCGCACCGCTCGCCGAATGGCTGAAGGCCGCCTTCGCCGAACAAGGCAACTGATGCACGCTGCGCATTTGCGCATCAATGCGTGCCGAGTTCTTTCGCGTCAGTGAGATAGCCCACCTATCCACAAGCTTTTCCCGCAGGCATCCACATGCGCTGTGGAAAACCTGCGCGCCGACGAGGGAAGCGATGCGCAAACTCGCATCAACGCGTCACCACGTCTTTGTCGTCAACGAGATAGCACACTTGTCCACAAGCTTTGCCGACATGCATCCACATGGGTTGTGGAAAAGTGTGGCGGGCTTTCGGCGCAAACCTCTCCTACCCGTCATTCCGGCGCAGGCCGGAATCCAGTAGCGATGAGGCGCGTTTGTCGCGATCTTCCAGGGCTCTTCGCGAGAACCGTAAGCGCTCGCTACTGGATTCCGGCCTGCGCCGGAATGACGAGCAAAAATCCGCGTTCCGCAAGCTCACAGATACTGGCGAATGCGCTCCAGCAACTTGCGCGACTGTTCCTCGTCGAGTTCCCCCAGCCAGCCGCGACGATGTGCGGGAATGTGCGCGGCAGGATCTTCGTCGCCGAATACGTAATGGTCGAGCAGTTCGCGCCACGCCGCGCGTTCCGCAGGCGGCAGCGACTTGAACAACAGGATGCAATGCAACAGGCCGCCCAGGCGCGTGTTGGGTGCCAGTCCGCTGCCATGCGCCGGCATCCACCAGTAATTCACCAGTGCGTTGAGCTTGCCGAGCGAGGCGACGTGATGCCACCACATCGGCGGGATGTAGATGGCATCGCCCGGTTCCAGCTCCGCCACCAGCGCGTGCCGCATGGCTTCGCGCAGGCGTGGATACCGCGGATCGTCCAGTCGATCCAGCCGCGCCATGCTGATGGCCGCACCGGTGGGCGCGAAGTCCAGTGGACCGATGTAGAGGTTGCGCACCTGCTCCGGCGGAAACAGCGTGAAACGGCGCACGCCGCAGACCACGCAGGCGATGTTGCGGTACTCGTCGAAATGCGCAGGCGTGGTGACGCGGTTGCCGATCCACAGGCGCGGCGTCACCGCCGGATCGAGCAGCGGCAAGCGGTGATGGTCGAGCAGGCGCGGCAGACAACTGGCGATGGGCGCGCTCTGCAGCGCGATACCCGGCGCGTCCGCGGCATCGGCAAATTGCAGCAGGCGCTGCAGTGCTTGCGTGACCGATGCGCGGTGATGGGTGAAATTGAAGGCCTCCGCATCGCCGCGATAGCCCACGATCCCTTCCGCTTCCGGCGGCATCAGCAGCGCGTCCACCGGCGTTCCGTTGTCCGCCGCGATCAGTTGCGCGGCGAAAGCCTGGTCCGATTCGCCGGCTGCCTTGACCAGCGGCCAGTGCTTTACCAGCCCACGAATGACGACCGGTCGATCGCCGCCGACGATGCTGTCCAGCGCATCGGCCTGGCCTTCATAGCGGAATGCTTCCATCGGGGCGGGCATGCGAAACCTGGGCGGATAGTCCAACAGCCATGCTAGCAGCGGTTACCGGCTCTGATTGTCCATCCGACGAACGGTCGCGATGAAATCCACCAGCTTGTGCGCATCCTTGATGCCGGGCGCCGACTCGATGCCGCTGGCCACGTCGACACCCCACGGATGGGCGATGCGAATGGCCTCGGCGACATTGGCAGGCGTGAGACCGCCGGCAAGGATCAGGGGCTGGCTCAGCTCGCGCGGCATCAGCGACCAGTCGAACGCCTTGCCGCTGCCGCCCGCTTCGCCCAGACCGTGACCATCCAGCAGCAGTCCCGCGGCACCGGGATAACGATGCAGGCTGGGCAGCGCCGCAGCGCCCTCGCCCATGGCGATGGCCTTGAGATAACGACGACCGAATTGCGCGCACCAGTCGTCGGACTCGGCGCCGTGGAATTGCACGAGGTCTGGCTGGATCGCCTCGATCGCTTCGCGAACGAACGCGGCGTCGTCGTCCATGAACAGCGTCACCGAGGTCACGAAGGGCGGCAAGGCGCGCACGATGGCCTGGGCCTGTTCGATGGTGACGCGCCGCTTGCTGCGCGCCGTCAGCACCACGCCGATGGCGTCGGCGCCAAGCTGCGCCGCGAGCAAGGCATCGTCGATGCGGGTCATGCCGCAGCATTTAATCCGCGTCATTGCGTCACCTCCGCCGGCAAGCCCCACTGGGCTTCGTAGCGCGGACCGAGAAAGGTGAGTCCCGATGCGGGCGCGGTGGGACCGGCGACTTCGCGGTTGCATCCCTCGAGCAGTTCGCGCATCCAGCGCACCGGCTGTTCGCCGCGCCCGATCGGCAGCAGCGAACCGACGATGTTGCGCACCATGTGATGCAGGAACGCATTGGCCTCGATCTCGACGATGACCTGCTCGTCTTCGCGTCGCACGCTCAGCGCAAGCATCTGGCGGCGCGCGTGCGCGGCCTGGCAGGAGATGGCACGAAATGCGGTGAAGTCGTGCTCGCCGACCAACGCCTGTGCGGCCTCATGCATGCGCCCGGCATCCAGCGGCAGCCGTTCCCAGGTGACGTAGCGCGCGTCCAGCGCCGCGCGTACCTGGCGATTGAGGATGCGGTAGCGATAGCGGCGGCTGCGCGCGGAGAAGCGTGCATGGAAGGTCGGATCGACCCGCTGCGCCCACAACACCGCCACCGTGCTCGGCAGGTTGGACGATGCACCCAGCGTCCAGCCACGCATGTCGCGCTCCACCTCGGTGTCGAAATGGACCACCTGGCAACGGCCGTGCACGCCGGCATCGGTGCGGCCGGCGCAGGTCACTTCCACCGGGTGCGCCGCCACGAACGACAGTGCCCGTTCCAGTGCGCCCTGCACGGTCTCGCCGTGGGTCAGCCGCTGCCACCCGGAAAACTCGGTGCCGTCGTATTCGATGCCTAGAGCGATGCGCATTAGAGAGCAGTAAGGGGTAAAGAGTGAATAGTAAATGGAAAAAGCAAAACGGCGCCCCAAAGGCGCCGCTCTACTCTATTTACCCTTTACAGGCGGCACAGCCGCCGGCTTCACCGCCCGCCAACGGCGAGCAGCTTCACCGTGCATCACCGAATGCTTTCAAGCAAGCGCTTGGCCACATCCTTCTGCATCTGCGTGCCTTCGTGCATCACTTCTTCCAGCATGGCCTGTGCGCCATCCGGATCGCCCATGTCGAGGTAGGCGCGGGCCAGGTCGAGCTTGGTGTCCACCGGATCGTCGGTGAAGTGGCCGCCCAGGTCGTGGCTCAGGTCGGGTTCGGCGTCGTGGTTGAGGCCGTGATCGAAGCTGTGCACGGGCTGCCCTTGCACTGCTTCCTCGGCTTCCGGCTCGTCGAAATGCCAGCTCGAGGCAAGCGTATCGATCTCTTCTTCCTTCGCGGTCGCCGCCGGTGCGCTGGCCGGAGCCGGCACCGGACGCGGGGTCAGGTCGAAGTCGAAGTGATAGCCGCTGACCTTCGGCGCTTGCTGCGCCGCGGGTGCGGGAATCGGCGGGATCTCGTCGTGATCCTTGGCGTAGCTGCCCAGGTCGAACTGGTCCAGCGCCTCATGGCCCTCGTCGCCATGGTCGCGGGTGGCCACGAAGCCGTGGGAAAACAGCGGGTGTTCCGGCACCAGGTCTTCGCCCATGTGCAGTACGTCCACCCACTCCGGCTGCTGCTCGTCGGTGATATGGGCGTGCATGGCTTCCGCGGCGGCCTCGAAGTGATCGACGTCGCGACGGCTGTAGTACAGGCTCACCAGCTCCAGATGCAGGCCAATGTCGTCCGGATGTTCGGCCAGCTGGTCGAGCAGTTCGTCCTGGTCGGGATCGGGACTGCCGGTGCCGCCATGGGGAATCGTGCCGAAGCGGTCGGCCAGCGACGAAGCGCTCGCTGCGGCCGGCTCCGCCGTCTTGCGGCTGCGACCACGCAGGGCGGCCAGCAGGCCGAGCACGATCACGCCTGCGCCGGCACCCCAGGCCCATGTCTGCATGAACCACGGCTCGTCTTCCGTCGCCGGAGCAGGCTTCGCTGCCGCCTTGACCGCCGGCTTGGCAGGCGTGGGCTTGGCTGCGACGGCCGGTGTGGAACTGGCGTGGGCCGGCGCACTGGCGCTTGCTGCCGGCATGGCAGCGGCGGTCGCAGGCGCCGCGAGCGTGGCCGGCTCGTTCGCCTTGACCACCGTCTCGGCTTCGGCGGACTTCACCGAGGCCGCCTTGGCGGGCGCGGAGGTCGCTGCAGCCGGCTGGCCGCTGGCCTTGCGGGCATCGGCGAGCTTGTGCTGCAGCTCGGCAATCTCGTTGTCCTTGAGAGACAACAGGCGCTCGTTCTTGCTGTTGATGTCTTCCAGGTCTTTCAGGCGCGACTTGAGCTCGTCACCCTGCTTGGTCAGCGAAGTGAGGGCTTCCTGGCTGCGCAGGAGGTCCTGGTGCAATGCCGCCATGCCCTTCTCGGCAGCGGCCTTGTCGCCCTTGCCACCGCGGCCGGCTGCGTTGTCGGAGCCTTCCTTCGCGGGGACCAGGGCCAGGTGATCGCCGGCGGCGCCACCAGTGCTCGGGGCGGAGCTGGCGTTGGCGCGCGTGCCGGCGTCGGCGACCGTGGTCGGCGTGCGGGCGGCGCCCGAGCGCCAGTCGCTGTTCTGGCGACGGACTTCGGCCACCGCGGCGGCCGAGGTCATCGCCAGCGCGTCGTCCTTGGAGGGCACGCGCAACACGGCGCCGCTCTTCAGGGCGTTGATGTTGTCGCGGTAGAACGCATCCGGATTGGCGGTCTTCAGCGCCACCAGCATCTGGTTCATGTCCACACCGGCCGGCGCGGTCTCATGCGCGATGGCGGACAGGGTCTGGCCGCTCTCCACCGTGAGGGTGCCACCGGCAGCCGCGCGCGGTGCCGGCGCGGGCCTGGCCGGCTTGGCTTCGGCAGCGGGAGCAGGCGCGGCGGCCGTGGATTCGGTGCTAGTCGTCGCAGCCGGCGGGGTGGCCGCGGCACGACGGGACGGCTTGCTGGACTGCGTGGGCGCACGCGTCGCCGGCACGCTGCTGACGGCGCTGCCCGGCGGATCGAGCAGGATGGTGAACTCGCGCAGGCTCTTGCCCGAGGCGTTGTTCACCTCGACCAGCAGGTCGAGATAGGGGTCGTTGACCGGGGCGGCACTGGTGATGCGGATCACCTTCTTGCCGTTGGCGCCATCCACCACCGCGAACGAAAGGGGGACCGTGGGACCGGCGGCGACGCCCGCCTGGGCCGCATCCTCGGAGGAAGCGAGCCGGGCGGTCAGATTCTCCAGCTCGGCCGCGTTGGCGGGATTGAGCGGAATTTCGGCCAGCAGCGGCTGCCCGAGGGCCGATTTCACCTGGATCTGACCCAGTTCCAGCGCGGCTGCCTGGCTACTGCCGAGGGCGAGCGCCAGCAGCATCGACAGCTTCAACGAACGATTCATCGTGTTTCCCCCGAACGACCCCGTGACGTTTTCTTATGGGCATGCCGAAAAACGGCAGCGCCTGCAACGAGGCGTCACTTTAGTTAGATACAAGCCAATCAACAATAGCGTTGATCTGTATTTACAGCATGTTGCTGGCGTTTGTTCTCATTGGACGGCGCCCCAGGGGGACGCCGCCTGTCTCAATGCCCGGTCGCCTTGGGCGCCGCGTTGGCGGCCTTCAGCTGGGCCTGCAGCTCGGCGATGGCCTGGTCCTGCTGCTTGAGCTTGGCGTCGTTGTCGTGGGACTTGGTTTCCTCCCGCGCTACCTCGCTCTGCAGCTGCTTGAGCGTGGCCTGCTGCTTCTCGATGGCCTGGTCGACCTGTTTCTGGTCGTTGGCCTGCGCGGCAGGCGACGTCGACGGCTGTGCCGCCCGGGCAGGAGCAGCGAACACCAAAGCACACATCACCAACCCGGTCAGCACATGCTTCATTACAGGTAGTCCTCGATCAGAAGTTCTGCGATTTGAACGGCGTTGAGCGCCGCACCCTTGCGGATGTTGTCCGCCACGATCCACATGTCCAGGCCGCGCTCGTGCGAGATGTCCTCGCGGATGCGGCCCACGAATACCGGGTCCTGCCCGGCGGCGTCGCCCACCGGCGTGGGATAGCCGCCCGCCTTGCGCTCGTCCATCACCACCACGCCGTCGGCGCGTTCCAGCAGCTCACGCGCCTGCTCGGCGCTGATCTTCTCGCGCGTCTCGATGTGCACCGCCTCGGCATGGCCGTAGAACACCGGCACGCGCACCGCGGTGGGGTTCACCTGGATGGTGCGGTCTTCGAGGATCTTGCGCGTCTCCCACACCATCTTCATTTCTTCCTTGGTGTAGCCGTTGGGCTGGAAGTCGTCGATGTGCGGAATCACGTTGAAGGCGATCTGCTTGGGGAATTTCTTGGTTTCCACTTCCTGGAAGCTGAGCAGCGCCGAGGTCTGCTTGCCCAGTTCTTCCATGCCGCTGCGACCGGCGCCGGAGACCGACTGGTAGGTCGCCACGTTGATGCGCTCGATGCCCACCGCGCGATGGATCGGCGCCAGCGCAACCAGCATCTGCATGGTCGAGCAATTGGGATTGGCGATGATGCCGCGCGTGGTGTAGTCAGCGATGGCGTGCGGGTTCACCTCGCTCACCACCAGCGGGATGTCGTCCTGGTAGCGGTACTCGGAGGTGTTGTCGATCACCACGGCGCCAGCGGCGGCAGCACGCGGCGCATGCTCGCGGCTGACCGAGCCGCCGGCCGAGAAGAAGGCGATGTCGACGCCGTCGAAATCGTAGTCGGCAAGGTTGCGCACGGTGATCTGTTTGCCGTCGAAGCTGATTTTCTCGCCCGCGGAACGCTCGCTGGCCAGCGGCACCAGCTCGCTGATCGGAAATTCGCGCTCGGCCAGGATCGCCAGCAGGGTCTCGCCCACGGCGCCGGTGGCGCCGACCATTGCCACCTTGTAGCTGCTCTTCTTGCTCATGTTCCGTAATCAGGTAGGAGGAATCGGAAAACCGTCCCGATCTCCGCGTTAGCGGAAATCTAGCCGGGGCGGCGCGCAAAACAACCTGCGACACGCGCGGGCGTGAATGTCATCACGCTTTATGGGCAGACCCGCGTGCCAAAACCGCCGGATTGAGCGCGGTCGGCGGTTTTCCCGCCCCCTCGCCGAAGCCAAGCGCTGCGATCACATTGTCCGCCGCCAGGTTGGCCATCGCACGGCGGGTTTCTTCGCTGGCGCTGGCGATATGCGGGCTGAGCACGGCGTTGTCGAGCGCCAGCAGCTCCGCATGCACGGCCGGCTCGCCCTCGAACACATCCAGTCCGGCCGCGGCCAGCTTACCTTCGCGAAGGGCTACGGCCAGCGCCGCGTCGTCGACGATGCCGCCACGGGCGATGTTCACCAGCACGGCGGAAGGCTTCATCCGGGCCAGCTCCGGCGCGCCGATGGCATGCCGGTTCTCCGGCGTGAACGGCAGCACCAGCACCAGGTAATCGACCTGGCGCAACAACTCGTCCTTGCTGACCAGGGTGGCCTGGCATTCGCGCTCGACCATCTCGGGCAGGCGCGAGCGGTTGTGATAGAGCACACGCATGTCGAAACCGGCCGCGCGCCGCGCAATGCCCTGCCCGATGCGGCCCATGCCGAGGATACCCAGCGTGCGGCCGTGCACGGGCAAGCCCAGCCAGTCGTCGAAGCGCATGTTGCTGCCCGGCCACTGCCCTGCCCGCAACCAGCGCTCGGCGGCGCTGACGCGACGGGCGGCGGCGAGCATCAACGCCCAGGCGTAATCGGCCACGCTCTCGTTGAGCACGTCCGGCGTATTGCTGGCCACGATGCCGGCGCGGGTGAGCGCCTCGAGATCGAGATTGTTGTAGCCCACGCCGAGGTTGGCGACGACCTTCAGGCGCGTATTGCCTTCGAGCACGGCGGCATCGATGCGGTCGGCCAGCCCCACCACCGCACCGTCGACGCCGGCCAGCTTGCGCTTGAGCCGTTCCGCCGAGTGGCGATGCTCCACTGCTTCCGCGTCCACGTCGAAGTACTCGGCCAGGCGGGCCAGCACATCGGGAAACAACGGGCGCGATACCCAGACTTTCGGTTTGGCGGTCATCAACGTCTACTTGTTCGTTCAAGGCCTGGCCCGTCAACGGGCCGGCCGGACTCAGGGGATACGGGGCAGCATCTCGCCCACGTCGCCGCACTGCGCGCGGTGGCGCAGCGCGTGATCCATCAACACCAGCGCCATCATCGCCTCGGCGATGGGCGTGGCACGGATGCCGACGCAGGGGTCATGGCGGCCCTTGGTCACCACGTCCACCGGTTCGCCTGCCAGGTTCACGCTGTGGCCGGGAATGAGGATGCTCGAGGTCGGCTTGAGCGCCATCGAGGCGAGAATCGCCTGCCCCGTGCTGATGCCGCCGAGAATGCCGCCGGCATGATTGGACGCAAAACCGTCGATCGCCATTTCGTCGCGATGCTGGCTGCCGTGTTGCGCCACCACGCCGAAGCCATCGCCGATCTCCACGCCTTTCACCGCGTTGATCGACATCAGCGCGGCAGCGAGATCGCCATCGAGCTTGCCGTAGATCGGCTCGCCCCAGCCTGGCGGCACGCCGTCGGCCACCACGTTCACGCGCGCGCCCACCGAATCGCCGGATTTGCGCAGCGCATCCATGTACGACTCCAGCGTGGACACTTCGTGCGCATCCGGCCAGAAGAACGGATTCTGCTCGACCACGTTCCAGTCGAACGAGCCGGGCGTGATCTCGCCGATCTGCGCGAGATAGCCGCGCACGCGCACGCCGTAGCGTTCGGCCAGCCATTTTTTCGCAATCACCGCCGCTGCCACGCGCATGGTGGTTTCGCGCGCGGAAGAACGGCCGCCGCCACGCGGGTCGCGGATGCCGTACTTCTGCCAATAGGTGTAATCGGCGTGGCCGGGGCGGAAGGTCTGGGCGATGTCGCCGTAGTCCTTGCTGCGCTGGTCCGTGTTGCGGATCAGCAACGCGATCGGCGTGCCGGTGGTCTTGCCCTCGTACACGCCCGAGAGGATTTCCACTTCGTCCGCCTCACGGCGCTGCGAAGTGTGGCGACTCTTGCCGGTCGCGCGACGGTCGAGATCGGTGCGGAATTCCTCCTCGGCAATCGACAGGCCCGGCGGGCATCCGTCGATGACGCAGCCGATGGCCGGACCATGGCTTTCGCCGAACGTGGTGACAGTGAACAGTTTGCCGAAGGAGTTGCTGGACACGAGGCTCGATCGTCTGCGGGAGAACCGCCACAGCTTAGCGCGATGCAGCAAATCCTGCGCCGTTTCCCGCAAAATCCCGCCATTCGCGGGCCAGCACGGCAAACACCAGGTCGTCCACCCATTCGCCGCGAAAGCGCAGGCTCTCGCGGAAATGAGCCTCCTGGCGCATGCCGAGCGCCTTCAGCAAGGCCACGCTCGGGGCGTTGCGCGGGTCGACCGACGCATGGATGCGATGGACGTCCAGATTGCCGAACAGCTCGTGAAACAGGGCCTTCAGCGCCTCGCGGGCGTAGCCCTGCCCCTGCGCAAAGGGTGCGAGGGTGATGCCGATCTCGGCCTGGCCGTCGGCAAGACAGAAGCCGACATCGCCGATCAACGCACCGTCGTCGCGCCCGCGAATGGCGCGCTGCATCCAGCGGCACTGCGGCGGCTTATCCAGTGCCATTTGGGTTCGGATGAAACTATCCGCATCGGCCAGCGTCTGCGGACACCAGCCCTGGTAGCGGGACACCTCGGGATCGGCGCGGTACTGGAACAGCGCGGCAGCGTCGCCCTCGTGCAGGGCATCGATGCGTAGCCGCGCCGTGCTCAGTTCCATGATCAGCGGTGCTTGCGAGCCTCGGCCGCCGCGCGAATCGCATCGGCGTGCTCGATCAAGTCGCGGCGCTCCAGCGCGAACACGCCCATGGGACCGACCTTGAACTCGATCCACACGAACGGCACTTCCGGCAGCAGCTCGCCGAGTTGGCGCTCGCTCTCACCCACTTCCACGATCAGCAGGCCATCCTCGGTGAGGTAATCGGCCGCTTCGTTGAGCATGCGCACGCAGATGTCCAAGCCGTCTTCGCCCGAGGTCAGGCCGAGCTTCGGCTCATGGCTGTATTCGCCCGGCAGTGCGGCGTACTCGTCTTCGGTGACGTACGGCGGGTTCGACACGATCAGGTCGTAGCGGCGTCCCTTCAGGCCATCGAACAGGTCCGACTTCACCGCCTCGACGCGGCCTTCCACGTGCTGGAACACGATGTTCTCGCGCGCCAGCGACAGCGCGTCGTCGCTGATGTCGACGATATCGACCTGCCAGTCCGGGTTGAACTCGGCCATGGCGATACCGATGCAGCCCGAACCCGTGCACAGGTCCAGCGCGCGCTCCACCTGGCGATGCTCGAGCCACGGCTGGAAACCGGACTCGATCAGCTCGGCGATGGGCGAACGCGGCACCAGGGCGCGGCGGTCGCTCTTGAACTTCAGGCCGGCGAACCAGGTTTCGCCGACCAGGTAGGCCACCGGCAGGCGCTCGCTGACGCGCCGCTCGATCAGCGCCAGCACACGCTCGCGCTCATCGGCGGTCAGGCGGCCCGCGCCGTAGGCCGGCGGAATATCCGGCGGCAGATGCAGGCTGGCCAGCACCAGATGGGTGGCCTCGTCGATGGGGTTGTCGTGACTGTGCCCAAAGGTCAGCCCGGCCGCCGAAAACCGGCTGGCGCCGTAGCGGATGAAGTCGATGATGGAGGCGAGTTCGTGAGTCACGGCGGGCTCATGGGCATGAAAAGGGGTCGCACAGTATAGCCGCTGCCGCCGCGCTCGCCGGCCGGAACCCGGGACTTCCGGTGCAACGCAAGGCGTATTCGGCCCGCGCTTCGTTCATACTTGCGGGATGACCTTCAACGTACTCCTGCAATACATCCTGCCCCACCGCGCGCTGTCGCGGGTGGTGTACTGGGCCACGCGCTGGACCTTCAAGCCGTGGAAGAACTTCCTGATCAGCACCATCGTGCGCAACTATCAGGTGAACATGGCCGAGGCGGCGCAGCCCGATCCGCTGGCCTATCAGCACTTCAATGCGTTCTTCACGCGCAAGCTGCGGCAGGACGCCCGCCGCGCGGATGCCGACGCCAAGGCCCTGCTCTCGCCGGCCGACGGCAAGATCAGCCAGTTGGGCAAGATCGTCGACGGGCGCATCTTCCAGGCCAAGGGCCAGGAATACACCGCTGCCGAACTGCTGGGCGACGAAGCCAGCGCCGTGCCGTACCGCAACGGCCGCTTCGCCACCATCTATCTATCGCCGCGCGACTATCACCGCGTGCACATGCCGCTGAAGGGAACGCTGAAGGAAACCGTGCACGTGCCCGGCCGCATCTTCAGCGTGGCGCCGTTTGCGGTGGAGGCCATTCCGCGCCTGTTCGCACGCAACGAGCGGCTGGTCTGCCACTTCGAGGGCGAGCACGGCCCGTTCGTGGTGGTGATGGTCGGCGCCATCCTGGTTTCGAGCGTGGCCACCGTGTGGGATGGGCTGGTGATTCCGCCGTATGCCTCGTCGATCCGCCGCAAGTCGTTCGTGGGCCAGAACATCACGCTCGATCGCTTTGCCGAGATGGCCCGTTTCAACATGGGTTCCACGGTGATCATGCTGTTCCCCGAGGGCGCGGCCGAGCTCGACCAGTTGGCGTCGCAACAGCACGTGCAGGTGGGTCAGCGCCTGGGTGTGAAAGTCGGGGGCTGAGCAAGCCAGGCGTCAAACTATTGACGTCGCGAGTGACGCGTTTCGTCGTTTTGTGACCTTTTTGGCGCATTGTCCCGCCGGGCGTAGCTAAGCTCCTCGTCCGGCGACGCCCTGCGCGCCATCCCCAGGCCAGACCGAGGACAGCCCATGCGCATCGTCACCCGACTCATCGCCATGAACCGCAGCCGCCAGCTCGCCAAGCAGCTTCGCGAGATCGAGCGCCAGATCCACGCCTTGCCCAAGCGCAGCCGCGCGCGTCTCGGCACCATGGCCTTGCGTGAGATCGGCCAGGCCTCGCGCAGCGATTTTCCGCATCTGTATGGCACGCCTCCGGAAGAGCGTTACCTGCCCTGGGGCCAGGGCACCGACATCGGCCTCGCCCGCGCCCGTTCGGACAACGCCGAGATCGCCATGCGCGGCATCGCGCTGTGGCTGGCGGTGGCCTACCACGAGACCAAGAACACCCCGCACCCGAGCATGCAGCCGCATCACCGCGACCTGATGCGCCTGTTGCGCGGCCTCAAGGAAGACCACCGCGAAGATCCCATGCAGTCGTGGATGCAGGCGCCGGCTGCCGCCTGAGTCTTAATATCTCGCACAGGCGCCTCTATCCCTCACCGTCATTCCGGCCTGCGCCGGAATGACGGGCAAAAAAACGCCGCCTTTCGAGGCGGCGTTTTCGTTCCATCAATCGTCAGCGGCAGGTCGGCAGCTTGAGCACCTGTCCCGGCTTGATCTGATGGTGCTTGAGGTCGTTCATCTCCGACACCTCCTGCACCGAGGAGCAACCCACCTTGTTGAGGATGCCGGTGAGCGTGTCGCCCCGCTTCACCGTGTAGTTGCGCGTGCGCGACGTGCTGCCGTTGCGCGACGAAGTGGTCGCCGGCGGTGACGGCGACGAAGGCACCACCGGGATCACTGCGGTATGCAGGTCGTTCGCCAGAATCGGCCATGGACCCGTGGTGCACCGCGCCTCGTACGACTTCTCCAGCACCTTCGGCAGCATGATGCGTGCGCCGGTCGGCTGGCTCACTTGCGGGTCGAGGCGCGGATTAAGGTTGCGCAGCGTGCGGAACCAGCCGTCCTGCATGCCGGCGGCCGAGCCCAGGCATACGGTCAGCTCAGTGAGCGAGGCCGGACGCTTCAACACCACGCTGCCCTGCGCGCCATCCACGTGAGGGAAGCGCAGGTTGTAGCTCTCCGGATGCAGGAACAACCAGGCCGCTGCCAGCACGGCGGGTACGTAGTCGCGCGTTTCCTGCGAGAGCTGGTTGTAGATGACCGGGTCGTACAGGCTCACCGAGGTGTTGTCACCCACCAGGCGGCGCATGCGGCCTTCGCCGCCGTTGTACGCGGCCAGGGTGAGTTCGAGGTTGTTGTTGAACGCCTTGAGCTGCTCGTCCATGTACTCGGCGTTGGCACGCGCCGATTCGGCGGGATCGAAGCGCGAGTCGAAACCGTCTTCTGTATTGAGGCCGAAGCGCACGCCGGTGGCATACATGAATTGCAGCGGGCCGGCCGCGCCCGAGCGCGACACCGCGTGGACCTTGCCGCCCGATTCCTTCGCCATGATGCCGAACAGCAGCGCCTCGGGCAGATCTTCCTTCTGGTAGGCCGGCCACATCTGGTAACGCAGGAACTGATAGTTGACGTAGGTATCCATCAGGTTGCCGCGCCACTGGGTCAGCCACATCTCCAGCGCCGCCTTGACCGGACCGTTCATAGCGATCAGTTGCGACAACTGCTGGCCGCGCAGCAAGGTCACGCTGCGCTGCGCCTCGGGCAGGCTCGCCGCGCCGGTCTTGCCGGCGTCGCTGCCTTCGGGCAGATCGGCGCCCATGCTGCCCATGTCGTCACCGAGATCGAAATTGCCGTCCTTCAGGCGCAACAGGCGATCGAACACCGAGAAGAAGCGCTGCGAATCGCAGCCCGGCGTCGACGGGCACTGCGCGGAAGCGGTCTTCAGCTGATCCAGCGCCGCGGTGAGCGTTTGCTGCGAGGCCTGCGTGTTGCCGGCGCGCGCCTGGGCCAGCGCCGTCTCGTAGCCCTTGCTGGCTTGATCGAGCTGCGCGTAGAGCTGATTGGCCTGGGGCGAGGGAGCTACGGGCTTGCTGCCGCCACCACTGGAACAGGCGGCAAGCAGCGCCATCGCGCTGGCCAGGGGCGCCATGCGCAACGAACGGAAAAAGGCGGGAAAAACCATGAAGACGTCACTGCCAGACCGAAAGACCGACCTTACTGCGCGGAAGGGCCATCACTCAACCGGAAAACTCTTGCCCCGCGCGTCGCAAACCGCAAGATGCCGCGGCGTGGCTACAATTGCCTTGCTCCCAACGGACGGAACGCCATGACTGAGATCTTGATCGGCAGCAACGAGGAGACGAGCGTCAGCCTCGATCCGCGCTACGGCAACCGCCACGGCATGATCGCGGGCGCCACCGGCACCGGCAAATCGGTCTCGCTGATGGTGTTGGCCGAGGGCTTCTCGAAGCTCGGCGTGCCCTGCTTCCTCGCCGATGCCAAGGGCGACCTCGCCGGCCTCTCGCTGGCTGCAGGCGAGCCGGGCGACAAGCTCAAGGCGCGCCTTGCCAAGCTGCATCTGAACGACTGGAAGCCGCAGGCGAATCCGGTGATCTTCTGGGACATCTACGGCAAGCTCGGCCACCCGGTGCGCGCCACCATCAGCGAGATGGGTCCCACCCTGCTGGGCCGCATCCTGGAACTCAACGACACCCAGGAAGGCGTGCTCGAAGTGATCTTCAAGGTGGCCGACGACCAGGGCTGGCTGCTGCTCGACCTGTCCGACCTGCGCGCCCTGCTCGGCTTCGCCAGCGAAAACGCCAAGGACATCTCCACCCACTACGGCCTGATCAGCACGCAGAGCATCGCCGCGATCCAGCGTGCCGTACTCAAGCTGGAACAGGATGGCGCCGACCAGTTCTTCGGCGAGCCCGCGCTGGAACTGGCCGACCTGATGCGCCAGGACATGAGCGGCCGTGGCGTGATCAACGTGCTCGCCGCCGACCAGCTGATCCTCAAGCCGCGGCTGTATTCCACCTTCCTGTTGTGGCTGTTGTCGGAATTGTTCGAACAATTGCCCGAAGTGGGCGACCTCGATCAGCCCAAGCTGGTGTTCTTCTTCGACGAGGCACACCTGTTGTTCGACGACGCGCCGCCGGCGCTGTTGCAGCGCGTGGAACAGGTGGTGCGGCTGATCCGCTCCAAGGGTGTAGGCGTGTATTTCTGCTCGCAGAATCCGGACGATGTGCCGGGCAATATCCTCGGCCAGATGGGCAATCGCGTGCAGCATGCGCTCCGGGCCTTCACGCCGCGCGACCAGAAGGCCGTGAAGGCCGCCGCCGAAACCTTCGTGGCGAACCCGAAGATCAACGTGACCGAAGCGATCACCCAACTCGCCGTGGGCGAAGCGCTGGCCTCGACCCTGGGCGACGGCGGCGTTCCCTCGCCGGTGCAGCGCGTGATGGTGACCGCGCCCACGGCACGCATTGGTGCTATCACCGACGCGGAGCGCGCCACGGTGCGCCAACGCTCGCCAGTCGGCGGCAAATACGACACGGCGATCAATCGCGAGTCGGCGGCGGAAATGCTCGCCAAACGCGCCGCCGACAAAGCCGCCGATCCGCAGGTGGTGGCCAAGCAGACGCCGGCCGGTGCAGCGCCCCAGCAAAGCGGCGGCTGGACGGACGCGGCGCGCGAGATTTTGCTCGGCACCAACCGCCGTCAGGGCATGGTCGAGGCGATGGCCAAGTCGGCCGTGCGCGCGGCGGGTTCGCGCCTGGGCCAGCAGATCGTGCGCGGCGTGCTGGGCGGCATTTTCGGCGGCAAGCGCTGAAACCATGTCGAACGTACGCATCATTGCCGTGACCCTGGCGACCCTCCTGATCGTTTTCCTGGTGCTGTTCGCCAATGGCTCCGCGGGGCGGTTTCTCTGCCGGCATTTCAAAGGCGGATGGCTGGAACAGCAGGGCTACATCATGTGCCAGCGCGTGCCGTAGCGCGCAACCCCGTCCCCGCAAACAAGGTTCGAACGCTTGCGCCTGTCGCGTCATAAACCGGTATCGCCCGATACGCCGTTGTCCGAACGCCTGGTCGCGGGTCTGACCTATCCGCTGCGCGGCGCGGCATTGGCCACCTGCGTCCTGCTCGCGCTGGGCCAGTGCCTGACCATCATGCCCGGTGTCATCGGCATGGGTTTTGGTTTCTTCCTCTGGCTGGCGCGCTGGCGCTACGCGGCGGCCTGCCTGGTGCATACGGCCAACGGCTTCGCGGACCCGCCCGATGTCGGCAACGACGAAAACGCCGCGGCCGGCCGGATGCTCACCTTGCTGCACATGCTGGTGGTCATCGCGTGCGTGGCATGCAAACTGTTTTACGCGCCGATGTTCTGGCCGCTGATCCTGTTCTGCTCGCTCACGCTTCCCGCCATCGACATGTCGCTGGCGTTCGGCGACGAAGCGAGCGCATTCAATCCGCTGCAATGGCAGAAAGTGATCGGCCGGCTCGGCGCGGGCTATTTCATTCCGGTCGTCATCAACCTCGTCACCGGCGTGCTGATCATGTCGCCGTGGCTGCTGGCACCCGGATCGGGGTTCGGCTGGTGGCAGCCGCCGCTCGCGTTCGCCTATACGTACCTGATCATCTTCAACCTGCACCTGATGGGCGTGATGATCCATCGGCATCACGAACGCTTCGATCTGGAGCCCGAAGCCGAGGTCCTGATCCGCGAGAGCGGCGAAGACGATGACGAACGCCTGCTCATCGCCGTCCGCGAGATGGCGCTGGTGGATCGCCGCGCCGCCATCGGCATGCTGGTGGAACGCATGCAGGGCCGCAGTGCGCCGGCATCGCTGCACCAGGCCTACCGCGACCTGTTGAAGAGGGAAGGATTGAGCGACGGTCTGCTGGAACACGGCCAGCTATGGATCGCCGCCTTGATGGCCGGCGACGAGGCTCGTCGCGCCCTCGGCGTGACCCAGGAGTGCATGGAACTCGATGGCGCGTTCCTGCCCGACTCGCCCGATCACGTCGCCACGCTGGCCGAACTGGCCGCCAGTTCGGGCATGACGCGCCTGTCGCTGCGACTCTGCCGCGGCTTTCTCGCGCGCTGGCCCCGTTCGCCGGAATGCCCCCGGCTTGGCCTGCTCGCGGCACGGCAGATGGCCGAACGGCTGGGGCAACACGCCGAAGCCAGCGTGTTGTTGGGCAAGCTCGCCGCTGCGTGGCAGGAGCACCCCCTGCAACCCATGCTGGTGGCGCAGGCGACGCAACTGCAAACGGCCGCCGCAATCAGGCCGACACCCGCCGTCGACTAGCCATTTTTCGTGTTGCGGCTTGCCCGTAGCGGGGTGTAGCGTGCGCAAACCATCTCCTTTTGGTGCATCGCCCCGTCCGCAAGCGATTCCGGCGCCCTGCGGCCGTCGATCCGACCGGCTCACCCTGGTGCACAAGGAGAATCCCATGCGTCACGTTATCGGCAAGGTGGTATGGCTTGGCCTGATGCTGGCGACACCCGTCGCTTTCGCCCAAAGCACGTCGGCCGCCAAGGAGCCGCGTGCGATTGTTTCGCTTTATCGCGTTGCCCCCGGCAAACACGAAGCCTTCCTCAAATGGATGGCCGACCGCGATGCGATCGACAAGCAGTTGGGCCTGCCCCGCGCGCAGTGGTACGCGCATTACCAGGGCGATTCGTGGGATTACGTCGCCATCGCGCCCGAGCTCACTGACGCGCAGCAGAAGAAGGAAGACGATGCGGCGAAAGCCAAGGGCCTGACCTTCGGTGCGAAGGCATCGGTTGAATTTCGCCAGTTCATCGCCTCGCATACCGACACCGTTGCGTTCGGGCCGATGAGCGCCAGCGAGCTGGCCGGCGCCGTCAACACGCCGTGACACGCCCGGCGGGAGCGCACGGATGTCGCTCCCGCCCCCCCGTGCGCGTGCGAGCCGGCTAAAATCCGCGCTACAAGCAACGCAACGGAACCACCCACGCATGAGCCGCTGGCGCCCACCCTCGCCTTCTTCCACTGCCATCATCACCCGCGAGGGCTTCGAGAGGCTCAAGGCGGAGCTGGATCACCTGTGGCACACGCTGCGCCCGGAAGTGGTCAAGGCGTTGGCAGCCGCCGCAGCCGAAGGCGACCGCTCGGAGAACGCCGAATACACCTACCGCAAGAAGCAGCTCGGCGAGATCGATCGTCGTGCCCGCTATCTGAGCAAGCGCATTCCATCGCTGAAGGTGGCCGAAGGCGCGCCGGCGGACCGGACGATGGTGTTCTTCGGCGCGAGCATCGAACTGGAAAACGTCGACAGCGGCGAGAGCGTGCAATATCGCATCGTCGGTCCGGACGAGACGGATGCGCGCCGGGGCTGGATCAGCATCGATTCGCCGCTCGCCCGCGCCGTGCTGAAAAAACGGCTCGACGACGAATTCGAAGCGGAGTTGCCCAGTGGCCGAACGCGCTTCGCGATCGTGGCGGTCGAGTACTGACCGCCAGTGATCTCACTGTCCGCGCAGCAGGGCCTGCACGTCGGACTGATGCGATTCGACAAAGCGGATGTTGTCCGCGTTGATCCACACCTGGTTGAGGTTGCCGGACAAGGCAGGATCGTTGCGTGCCTGTACGGCCATCACCGCATTCATCAGCGCGATATTGGCCAGCATGAATTCGCGCGGCGTAAAGCCGTACTTCTTCACCAGGGCCGGAATGCGCGGGTCGGCCGCCATCGCCTGGTTGGCCAGATCGTCCAGGCTATGCACCTTGCTCGGATCGGGTGCGGCCTGCGGCGGAATGCCGGTGGTCCGAGCTTCGCGGGTGGCGGCAGCCAGGCGGCCGAAGACATCGTCGGTCAGCGTGTATTTCTTGATCTGCTGCTTGTCCGCGTCCGGCAATGAAGCAGGGCTCAATTGTGCGTGCACCAGCGGCACGGCGCCCAGCACCATGGCAATCACCGCAAGGCGGCAGGCAGACAGGACACGATCAAAAACGGACATGGTGCTCTCTCCAAAGCTGCCGGGACGGGCCGGCAAGCGTGTTCTTCCAGGGGTGTTTGAAGGACAGCTCAGTCGCGCAGAAGTTGCTTCAAGGCGAGCTGATAGTCCACGTCGATCTGCTTGAGCCGCGCGCTCTTCGCCTGCTCGTTGACCCAGCGGCCGTGCACGACCTGCTCGCGTTTCAGTCGAAATTCCATGTCGATGAAGGGACGCAGCACGGCGTTGTCGGCCTTGGCGAAACCGGCCAGGTCGGGAATGCGCGCCAGGTTGGCGCGCTCGCGCTCGCCGGCCGCGCCAGGCGCCTGCCCGTAGCCGCGCATGAAGGCGATCAGCTGGCTGCGCAACGGCTCGCTCATGCCATTGCGTACGACCAGCACGCCGGAGGGAATCAGCGTGGAGCGCCAGATCACGCGCAGTTGCGCGGCTTCGGAGGGGAAATTGCGCCGGAACAGATCGAAGTCCGGGTTGTTGCAGGTCGCCACGTCCACTTCGCCATTGGCGACGGCAAGCGCGTTGTTCTGGTGGTTGCCCACGCGCACGTGGGCGAAGAAGGTATCGGAATTGAGTCCCTTCGGCGCGAACACCTCGGCCTCCGGTGCCACATAGCCGGTGACCGACAGGGGTTCGCCCCGCGCATAACGCCAGCGTCCGGGTTTGGCCAGCAGGTCCTTGAGCGAATGGATCGGACTGTCGGCACGCACGATGAGCATCGCCGTATTGCCCTTCACGCCGTCCGCGCGCACGAATTGCGCAACCACGCTCATGTGCTGATGCTCCACCGCTTCGATGGCGAGCCGGCCCGACAGGAACGCGATGTCGACACGCTGGTCGCCAATGGCGCCGGAAAGACCCGCATAGCTGCTCACGGACACGGTGGTGACCGAATGACCGAGCTTGCGCTCCAGATCCTCCAGCAGCGGACGCCACTGCTCGCGCGATTCGGACGCGCTGCCGATCGGAAGGATGCCGAAATGGATGGCCGGATCGGCTCCCGCCTTCACCACTTCGTCGGCGCGCACCGGAACGGCGGGCAGCAGCAGCCCGGCCGTCCACACGGCTCGCCACCACCATCCCGCTCCCCATCCACGGCGCATCCCACCCGCCATAACCATGCCAACTCCCCAGCCCCGCTGCATCTCCTTGTAGCGCGATTGTCGCGCCGTCGCAATTTGTTGCCGGGGGCCGGACGTGAAGATCAGAGTCCGATCGGTGGCGGATACGCTCGCCCTTCGCGGCGCGGCTGGTAGCACTCGGCATGCCGGTGGAACGGCTCGGTGTCGCTCTCGGCATGCCATCCCGGCAGGCCGGACAACGGCAGCGGGCGCAGATCCAGCGGATCGCGCAGCAAGCGCCCCGAGGCGATGCCATCGGCGCAGGCAGCGATCGCTTCGTCCTGCGTATGGTCGCCCATCACCACCAGCGCCTTGCCGACCAGCAGCTTGGCCGGCGTCAGGGCATGCTCGAGCAAGGCATGGCCAAAGACCTGGACGGTTGCCCGCCCCTCCCGCCACGCGTTTCGTTCGCGCCAGAACAGGCCGTACCAGTCGTGTGCGTCCCACAGCTCGAGCAAGCCACGATGGCGCAGCGTCACCACCACGCCCGCCTCGTCGAAATGCGTCATGGCGTACTGGGCGCGCGAGCGCTCCCGCGTGCCCATGCTCGCGATCTCGGTCATCTGCTGCGTATTGAGCGCCCGCTTGAGCGTTGGATAACGCAGCCAGGCCATGGCATTGAACAGGTCGTGCCAGTTCGCTTCACGCGTGGCGATTTCGCCACGCGTGGCAATGCGTTGTTCGTAGTGCAGGCCGTCGTCCAGCAGCGCCGGCGTTTGCGCGACAAAGCGCTCGTGCTGACCGGTGGGCCGTGCGGTGTTGAGTTCGTCGATACCAGGCCAATTCGCACCTTGTATCCACGCGGCGTGCCCGAGCCAGCCGCGCAGCGGCCAGCGCGTGAAAACCACTGGATCGACGTCTTCGCGAAGCGGCGCGACGTAACGCATCACGCCACAGCGATCAACCGGCCAGACGGGCGTGCAGGTCGTGCTCGTCGGCGTCTTCGATCACCACATCGACGAACTGGCCCGCCTTGAGCAGCTGGCCGTTGGCGATGTGCACCACGCCATCGATTTCCGGCGCATCGGCGGCCGAGCGCGCGACGGCGCCATTCGCGCCCGCCTCGTCGACCAGCACCTTCATCGTGCGGCCGATCTTGCGCTGCAGCTTGGCCGCGGAAATTTCCGCCTGCACCGCCATGAACTGCTCCAGGCGATCTTCCTTCAGTTCCTCGGACACCGCACCCGGCAGCTCGTTGGCCTTGGCGCCGTCCACCGGCGAATAGGCGAACGCACCGACGCGGTCGAGTTCGGCTTCGCGCAGGAAGTCGAGCAGCTCTTCGAACTCCGCATCGGTCTCGCCGGGGAAGCCGACGATGAAGGTGCTGCGGATGGTGAGGTCGGGTACGACCTTGCGCCAGTTGCGGATGCGCTCCAGCGTCTTGTCGATATTGCCCGGGCGCTTCATCAGCTTGAGGATGCGCGGGCTGGCGTGCTGGAACGGGATGTCGAGGTACGGCAGGATTTTTCCTTCCGCCATCAACGGCATCACTTCGTCCACGTGCGGATACGGATAGACGTAGTGCAGCCGCGTCCACACGCCCAGTTCCGACAGGCCTTCGCACAGCTCGGTCATGCGCGTGCGGTAGCTCTTGTCGCGCCACTGGCGCTCGGCGTACTTCACGTCCACGCCGTAGGCGCTGGTGTCCTGCGAGATCACCAGCAGCTCCTTCACGCCGCCCTTCACCAGGCGCTCGGCTTCCAGCAGCACTTCATCGACCGGACGCGACACCAGGTCGCCGCGCATCGACGGGATGATGCAGAAGCTGCAGCGGTGATTGCAGCCTTCGGAAATCTTCAGGTAGGCATAGTGCTTGGGCGTGAGCTTCACACCCGTGTCCGGAATGATGTCCAGCAGCGGATTGCGCTTGGGCGGCAGCGCCGCATGCACGGCCTGCATCACGCTCGCATAGTCCTGCGGACCGGTAATGGCCAGCACATCGGGATACGCCTCGCGGATCAGTTCCGAGCGCTTGCCCAGGCAACCGGTGACGATCACCTTGCCGTTCTCGTGCAGCGCTTCGCCAATCGCGTCCAGCGACTCCTGCACAGCCGCATCGATGAAGCCGCAGGTATTCACCACCACGGCATCGGCCGCGCCATAACTGGGCACGATCTCGTAGCCCTCGACCTTGAGCTGGGTGAGGATGCGTTCGGAATCCACCAGCGCCTTGGGGCAACCAAGACTGACGAAACCGACTTTGGGCGAGACCTGCGACATGGCGTGGGAACCGTAACTATGCGGAAAACGGGCGATTGTATCGCACACCCGGCCGCCACACCGGCTTGACTTGCTGAATGGCTAGAATTGGCTTTTGCCGCCTCAGGAGCAGCGTCATGGGCCAGCACATCAATCTCAACACCACGCGGATGCAGTGCATCGGTGCCTATCTTGCCCAGCCCGAGGGCAAGCCCAAGGGCGGCATCGTGGTGATCCAGGAGATCTTCGGCGTCACCGAGCATATCCGCCACGTGGTCGACGGCTTTGCCCAGGCCGGCTACACGGCCATTGCCCCGGCGTTCTTCGACCACCTGGAAACGGGCCTGGAGCTGCAGTACGACGACGAAGGCATGCAGCGCGGCCGGGCACTGATCACCGAACTGGGCCTGGATCGTGCCGTGGAAGACGTGGCCAGCGCGGCGGAGGCGATCAACTCGGCCGGACGGATCGGCACCGTGGGTTATTGCTGGGGCGGCACGGTGGCGCTGCTGGCGGCGCTGCGCCTGGGCATGCCGTCGGTCAGCTACTACGGCGCGCGCAACGTGCAGTTCCTGGGCGAAAAGCCCAGGGCCCCCGTGATGTTCCACTTCGGCGAGCAGGACAAGTCCATTCCGCCGGAAGCAGTACAAAAACACCGCGACATGCTGCCGCAAATGGACGTCTTCACCTACCCCGCCGGCCACGCGTTCAACCGCGACGTGGGCCCGCAATACGACGAAGCCAGCGCGAAACTCGCCTATCAGCGCACGCTGGCCTTCTTCGAACAGCATCTGGCGCAGGGCGCATGACAGACCGCGACTTCGCACTCGACCCACGGCTGCAGAACGACACCCGGCACGTCGCCTCGCTGGCGCTGTGCGAGGTGCTGCTGATGGACGACACGCGTTTTCCGTGGCTGGTGCTGGTGCCGCGACGCGCCGGCATGAGCGAGATCTGCGATTTGTCGCCGGATGAGCAAGCCGCGCTGTGGCGCGAAGTGACGCTGGCCTCGCAGGCACTGCGCGCGCTGGCCTCATTCGACAAGCTCAACCTGGGCGCGCTGGGCAATATCGTGCGTCAGCTGCATGTGCACGTGGTGGGACGTCGCGAAGGCGACGCCGCATGGCCCGGTCCCGTGTGGGGCAGCGGTTCGGCCTCGCGCTACGACGAGCAGGCGCGCGCCGCCCTGCTCGAGCGCCTGCGCGCGGCGCTCGATGCGTCCGGACCATAAAAAAATCGGGCTTTGCGATGGACTCTTCTGTGGGAGCGCCCTTGGGCGCGACAACCTGACGGAGCGAGGCGCCCATGCGCTCACGTCGCGCCCAAGGGCGCTCCCACAAGATCGCGGCGGAGGGGTTTGCTGCGCGGGATGCTGAGGCTGCGTTCTCCCCCATAAAAAAAGCCCGCGACATGCGCGGGCTTTTTCGGCAGGCGATCGATCAGTAGTGCTGCTGCGTCGGCGGCGGTGCGTCGGCGGCCTTCGGCGGCGCCTTGTAGTCTTCCAGGTCGCGTGCCTTGGTATCGACCACGCTGATCTTCTTCAGCGTGCCACCGTCGTCGTAGTACACGGTGAAGCCGTAGTCGATCTGCAGGCGGGCCATGTACTGCAGGTGCTGCTTGCGGATCTTCGAATCGTCGCTGGGTTCGAGCAGCACCGTCTTGGGCAGCTTGCCCTGGTCCTTGAGGTAGGCAAAGTGGCTGCCGGTGTCGAGCGCCGAGAGCACGGCGCCGTCGACGACGAACTGGCCGCTCTTATAGGCCTGGATCACCGCGTCGAACTGGCTCTTCATGTCCGAGGTGCGCACTTCATCCTTGGCGCTGCCGCGGTGACAACCGGCCAGCACCAGCATGCTACCCAGCAGGATGGCTGCGCCGGCACGGGTCAGCAGCGTGGAAAAACGGGTCATGCGGAATCTCCTGCAATGCATCGAGTGAACGAAAGAAGTGTAGCGCCGCCCCGGTCTCATGCACCGAGTCCGGACGGCAACCATTCAGGTGAACGTGACGACGGTCGCAAGGGACTGCGAACGCCGCTTTCAGGTGCGCGGTAGCGTAACGCCCTGCTGCCCCTGGTATTTGCCGCCGCGATCCTTGTAGCTGGTCTCACATTCCTCATCGGATTCGAGAAACAGCATCTGCGCCACACCCTCGTTGGCGTAGATCTTGGCGGGCAGCGGCGTGGTATTGGAGAACTCCAGCGTCACGTGACCCTCCCACTCAGGTTCCAGCGGGGTCACGTTGACGATGATGCCGCAGCGCGCGTACGTGCTCTTGCCCAGGCAGATGGTGAGCACCTTGCGCGGAATGCGGAAGTATTCGACCGTGCGCGCCAGCGCGAACGAATTGGGCGGAATGATGCACACGTCCGCCTCGATGTCGACGAAGCTGGTGGGATCGAACGCCTTCGGGTCGACAATGGTGGAGTTGATGTTGGTGAAGATCTTGAACTCGCGCGCGCAGCGCACGTCGTAGCCGTAGCTGGAGGTGCCGTACGACACCAGCCTGGTGTTGTCGCGCGTCTTGACCTGGCCAGGCTCGAACGGCTCGATCATGCCGTGAGACTCGGCCATGCGGCGGATCCACTTGTCGGATTTGATGCTCACTCGGGCTCCCGAAGGGGTGGTGTGTCGCGCCGGTTGGCGTAAAGGATGGAAAAATAGCGGAAAGTGAGGGATGGGCGCCAGTCGAGAGGCTGGACAGCGGGGTTTACGAGGCCCCGCCCGGCTTTGCAAGGGGTCGGATTTCGCCAAAAGCCTCGGCAAGCCAAGGCCTGGCCTTTGACCGTCATTCCGGCGCAGGCCGGAATCCAGTAGCGGAGCGTGCCGAGTTTCGCATCGCCGATCGCATGGAAACTGGATTCCGGCCTGCGCCGGAATGACGAGCTAAAGATGTCGCGAGCACTGGTCTGCCCGGAGGCCAGCAAGCGCCCCCGCCAACGCCGACAGCGAGTCGGCGATCCGCCTGCATTGGGCGGCGTCGCCCAGGATGTCCCCCACCTCGCACCCTGCCCCGGGCAACGGCACCGTGGTGCAAGCCGACTCGACGAAGCGCGCCGACATCGTGGCGAGGATTTCGCGCAACGCGTCCTGCGCATGGTGCGATTCGCGCGCCGAGGCGTTCCACAGCACCACGGGCTTGTCCGGAAATTCCAGGCTGCCCACCAGCCAGTCGAGCAGGTTCTTGAACGGCCCGGGTACGCCATGTGCGTATTCGGGACAGGCGATCAACAGGGCGTCGCTGGCGCCCACCTCGTCGCGCAGTGCCGCCACTACGCTGGGCAGCGACACTGCTTCGTCGTCGGGATTGAACAGCGGCAATGTGCCCAGCCCACCATAGACGCGAAGTTCCATCGACGCGGGCGCCAAAGCCGAAGCCGCGAGCAACAGCGCCGTGTTGCCGGAGCGCTTGCGCAAACTGCCGGACAGACACAGCACCCTGAGCGGTTTCACGCGCCCCGCATCGCCGCTCACGGCGTGCCTTGCACCATGATCTTGCCCAGGCCCAGCGACTTGTTGCGCGGCATGCGCGACAGGCGGCCCGCCGCATTGCGCGCAATCTCGCGATAGCGTGCGGCCAGATCCGAATCGGGGATGGCGGCCACCGTGGGGGTGCCCCCGTCCGCCTGTTCGCGAATGCGGATATCCAGCGGCAACGAACCCAGATACGCCACGTTGTACTGCTCGGCCATGCGCGCACCGCCACCTTCGCCGAAGATGTGTTCCTCGTGGCCGCAGTTCGAGCAAACGTGGGTGGCCATGTTCTCCACCACGCCGAGCACCGGCACTTCGACCTTCTCGAACATCTTCAGCGCCTTGCGCGCGTCGAGCAGCGCGATGTCCTGCGGCGTGGTGACGATCACGGCGCCGGACACCGGGACCTTCTGCGACAGCGTGAGCTGGATGTCGCCGGTGCCGGGCGGCAGATCCACGATCAGGTAATCGAGCTGTTCCCAGCGGCTGTCGTTGAGCATCTGCATCATGGCCTGGGTGACCATCGGGCCGCGCCAGATCATCGGCGTTTCCTCTTCGATCAGGAAACCGATCGACATCACCTGCAGGCCGTGCGCTTCCAGCGGAAGAATGGTCTTGCCATCGGGCGACTGCGGCTTGCCGCTGGCACCAAGCATGCGCGGCTGGCTGGGGCCGTAGATGTCCGCGTCGAGCACGCCGACCTTGGCACCCTCTGCGGCCAGCGCCAGCGCCAGGTTGGCCGACACCGTGGACTTGCCCACGCCGCCCTTGCCGGAGGCCACCACGATGACGTTCTTCACGCCCGGCTGGGGCGCCAGCGTGCCCTGCACCTTGTGGGAGTGGACGCGGGTGCCGATCGACACGGTGGCGGTGGCAATGGCCGGATCGGCCTCCAGTGCCTGTTTCACGCGGACCGCTAGCGCATCGGTCACGCTTTTGGCGGGATAACCCAGTTGGATGTCCACCGACACGCGATCGCCGTCCACGCCAACGGCGCGCACGGCATCGGCGAGGGGCGCGCCGGTATGGGTATCAACAAGGTCGCCAAGAATGCGGCGGACCAGCGCTTCACTCGCCTGCGTCATATCGGGATCTACGGGATGTGATGGGGATTGGCCCATTATGCCAGCCCGGGGTCATAAGCCACTTGCGGCGCTTTCGCAGTGCAACTTGACGCCCTCGCGCCCGGTCGGTCAGGCTCCGAACATACGCTTTCGTACGGGAGGATCACCCATGAAGTCATTGCTTCGCATCGCCGTCGTCGCCGGTCTGCTGCTGGGCTCAAGCGCCGCCTTTGCCGCCGAGGTTACCCCGGTGGGTACCTGGAAGACCATCGACGACGAGACCGGCAAGCCCAAGTCGATCGTGAAGATCACCGACGAGGGTGGCGAGCTGAAGGCCACGGTCATCCAGGTGCTGCAATCGGAAGACGGCCCGCACCCCATCTGCAAGGCCTGCGATGGCGAACGCAAGGACAAGCCCGTCGAAGGCATGAACATCATGTGGGGCGTGCACAAGGACGGCGACACCTGGGATGGCGGCAAGATCCTCAATCCCCATGACGGCAAGATCTACAAGGTGAAGCTGCAGCCCAGCGCCGACGGCACCAAGATGACGGTGCGCGGCTATATCGGCTTCTCGCTGCTGGGCAAGACCCAGGTGTGGGAACGCCAGGAGTAAACGGCCAGCGTCTCTTTGTGGGCGCGCACTTGTGCGCGACTGGCGACACCACGTGAGGTAGCCGCAGTCGCGCACAAGTGCGCTCCCACAGTTAGAGCGCCTTCGGTCAATCCGCCGTGGCTTCAGCCCGATGCACCGCCATGCCGCGCGCCGTGAACGCCGCCCGGGTCGCCTTGTCGGCCGAATGCTCCACCACCAGATGCTGCACGCGGGCTAGTTCGGCCACCTGATGGGCGGCCACGGCGCCGAGCTTGTCGTCGGTTGCCACCACCACGGTTTCGTCGCTGGCCTCGATCATCGCCCGCTTGAATAGCGACTCCTCGCTGTCGAATCCCCACAGGCCATGGGCTGCGTCGATGGCGCAGGCACCGGGAAAGCACAGGTCGGCACGCACGCGGCGCACCTGGTCCACCGCCTGCGCGCCGGTCGCACCGCCGATGGCCACGTCGATACGCCCGCCGATAAGCAGCACGTCGAAGCCCTCGCGATCGAGCAGTACCTGGGCGATGTGCGGTGCGTTGGTGATCACGGTGAGTCGCGCGTCGCGCGGCAACGCTGCGGCAATCGCCGCGTTGGTGCTGCCCGCATCGATCAACAGCGTTTGCCCTGCCTGCACCAGGCTGGCGGCCTTGCGCGCCAGCACCTGCTTGCGCACGGAGTGTTCGTTGCGCCGCTGCTTGAGTGGCGTCAGGGTGACCGCGGGCAATAGCGCGCCGCCATAGACGCGCTTGCACAGGCCCAGCGCCGCCAGTTCGCGCAGATCGCGCCGGATCGAGTCTTCCGATACCTCGAAAGCGAGCGCCAGTTCCGCTGCAACTACCCGGCCTTCGGCGCGCAGGCGCTCGAGGATACGTTGCTGGCGTTCTTCCGGGAGCGCGTTGCTGTCCAGGCTGGAAACAGGTGACTTAACCATGCGATGCCTCTCGGGTGGGCGGCTGCAGCAGTTCCAGTTCGATCAGTTGCTCGCGCAAGCCATCCGCGCCGCGAAACCACCAGCCGTGCATGCCCAGCGATTCCGCCGCTGCCACGTTGCGCGCCGAATCGTCGATATAGAGCGCTGTCGACGGATCGACCGCGTAGCGCTCCAGCAATCGCTGGTAGATCCGCGGATCGGGTTTGATCAGGCGCTCCTCGCCGGACACCACGATGCCTTCGAACCACTGCAGGAATGCGAAGCGCTGCCGCGCAATGGGAAAGGTTTGTTGCGACCAGTTGGTCAGCGCCAGCAGCCGCACGCCTCGTGCGCGCAGCTCCGCCAGCAGCGCGACACTGTCCTCCATCGCGCCGACCAGCGTTTCTTCCCAGCGCAGGTGGTAGGCATCGATCAGCTCGGCGTGTTCGGGAAAGCGGCCGCGCAGCAACGCCGTCGCCTCCGTCCACGGACGGCCCGCGTCCTGCTGCTCGTTCCATTCGCTGTTGCAGACTTCGCGCAGGAACCATTCCATCTGCGCTTCGTCCTCGATCAGTTGCCGATACAGCCGGCGCGGGTCCCACCCGATCAGCACGTTGCCCAGGTCGAAGATCACCGTATCGATTGGCTTGCTCATCGCTTCACGATCCTTGCCGACAGTCCCACCAGCACCAACAGCGCCGCCACGCCAACGAAGGCCATCGGCAGGCTGCTGACGTGCGCCACGAACCCGATCAACGCAGGCCCGCTGAGCAGGCCTGCGTAGCCCAGCGTGGTGGCCGTCGCAATGGCGATGGCTGGTGGCGTGCCCGGCAGACGGCCCGCGGCACTGAACATCACCGGCACGATGTTGGAAGCGCCAAGACCAATCAGCACGAAGCCCAGCAGCGAGATCGCCGCGCTGGAGACGCACGACACCAGCAGGAAACCGCCCGCCGCGAAGGCCGCCCCGATGCGCACCGCCCATTCGGGCCCATAACGGCCGACGAATCGATCGCCGAACAAACGCCCCAGCGCCATCGCCACCGAGAAGCACGCGTAACCGAAGCCTGCGGACACCGCGGGAACACCGCGGAAATCGCGCAGGAAGACCGCGCTCCAATCGAGCATCGCGCCCTCGGCCAGGAAACTCGCGAAGCACAGCAGGCCGAGCAGCCACGCCAGTGCGTGCGGCATGCCCAGCGGCGCCTTGGGCGATGCATCGGGTACGGGCGCATCGTCGAGCAGGTCGGTACGCAGCCATAGCACCAGCATGGCGAGGCAGACCGCGATCAGCGACGCGGCGAGCGGCAGCGATACACCCGCGGCCAGCAGCCCGCTGATCAGCGCCGCACCTGTGAGGCCGCCGACGCTGAAGAGTCCGTGGAAGCCCGACATCAGGCGGCCGCCGTCGAGCCGCTCCACGTCCACCGCGTGCGCGTTCATGGCCACGTCGACGGCGCCCAGCATCACGCCGAAATACAGCAGCGCCGCGACCAGGGCCGACACGCTGGAGACCAGCGCCAGCGCCGGCAGCGCCGCGCACATCAGCAAGCCGGAGACCACGATGACCGTGCGATTGCCCAGCCGATGCGCCAGCCAACCGACGAACGGCATCGACAGCATCGAACCGCCGCCGAACGCCAGCAAGGCAAGCCCAAGCTGGGCGTCGTCCAGGCCCAGCCGCGCCTTGGCATAAGGCACCATCGGCGCCCAGGTCGACATGCCCATGCCGGAGACGAGGAAGATCAGGCGAGTCGCCCGCCGCGCCGCTGGCAACGCCATCGTGGACGATCCGTTCAAGCGATGGGTGACGGCATCCACGGGCATACTCGGCGAGAAAACAGGCACAAATGTATTTGAATGTGCAAAAACGTGCAATACCCGCCAGGTAGCCACAGCATGTCACGGTTCGACCATTTGCCCGCCCTTTCGGTAGGGAACACTTGGGTCCTTCCCAACGTTTCCTCACCATCATTCCAGCGCAGGCCGGAATCCAGCAGCGAGTAGGTCGAGTTGTCGCGAATGCCGGCCACACCCCTGCTTCTTGGCTGAACCCCGAAACGGGCGTTACTGGATTCCGGCCTGCGCCGGAATGACGATGAGGGGATGACTGGCGTTGATGCAGGATTTTGGGCGGGTCCAAGCCCCCCCGGAGCAAGGAAAGCCCCATGACCACCCTCTTCACCCACGCCGCCGTCCCGCTGATGCTCGGCGCGGCGCTCGGACGCGGCACCATCAGCGGGCGCCTGCTCGCTGCCGGCGCCATCGCCGCCATGCTGCCCGATGCGGACGTGCTCGCCTTCCGGCTGCATATCCCCTATGCCGATCCGTTCGGCCACCGCGGCGCTACGCATTCGATCTGCTTCGCCGTCCTGCTCGCGGCTTTGGCGGGCTTGGGCCATCGATGGCTAGCCAGCACACCCCGCGTGGCGGCTCTGTTCGTAGGATTGGCGACGCTGTCGCATGCCCTGCTCGATGCCTGCACCGATGGCGGACTCGGCGTGGCGCTCGCCTGGCCATTCAGCGACACCCGCCAGTTCGCGCCATTCCACCCCATTGCGGTCTCACCCATCGGCGCCCGCTTTTTCAGCGAGCGCGGCGTGCATGTGCTGATCTCGGAGTTCTATTGGGTATGGCTGCCCACCGCCGTGCTGGCCACGGGCATTGCGCTATCGCGACGGGCGTCCAAACGGCCGTGATGCGGTGCGCGGGGAGCCGCGTGTCATAATGCCTGACCCACTTCCCAAGTTCGCCGCCCATGAGCCGACGCCTCCTCGTCACCAACGCGCTGCCCTATGCCAATGGCCCGCTCCATCTCGGCCACCTGCTGGGCTACATCCAGGCCGACGTGTGGGTGCGTGCGCAGCGGATGCAAGGCAACGAGGCGATCTATGTGTGTGCGGACGATGCCCACGGCACACCGATCATGCTGGCGGCCGAAAAGGCCGGACTGTCGCCGGAAAACTATATCGAAGGCGTGCGCGTCGGCCATGAAGCCGACTTCGCCGCGTTCGGCGTGGCGTTCGACCATTACCACTCCACCCATTCGGAAGAAAACCGCGCGCTCGCCTCGCTGATCTATACGCGACTGCGCGACAGCGGCACGATCGCCCGACGCAGCATCCAGCAGCTGTTCGATCCGGAAAAGGAAATGTTCCTGCCGGATCGCTACATCAAGGGCATCTGCCCCAACTGCAAGACGCCCGACCAGTACGGCGACAACTGCGAGAACTGCGGCGCCACCTACGCGCCGACCGATCTGATCAACCCGTACTCGGTGATGTCCGGCGCCACGCCCGTGCTGCGCGATTCGGAACATTTCTTCTTCGAACTGGGCAAGTTCGAAACGCTGCTGCGCGACTGGTTCGCCGGCAAGTTCACCGGCGGCCAGCCGGTAGCGAACAGCGGCGTCACGGCCAAGCTGCGCGAGTGGCTGGACGGCGGCCTGAAGGATTGGGACATCTCGCGCGATGCGCCCTACTTCGGCTTCCCGATTCCCGACGAGCCGGGCAAGTTCTTCTATGTGTGGCTGGACGCGCCGGTGGGCTACCTGGCCAGCTTCAAGGCGCTGTGCGATCGCACCGACCTGAAGTTCGAGGATTTCCTCGCACCCGACAGCCGCGCCGAAATGCACCATTTCATCGGCAAGGACATCATCAACTTCCACGGCCTGTTCTGGCCGGCGATGCTGCACGGCGCGGACTTCCGCACGCCGACGGCGCTGCACGTCAACGGTTACCTCACCGTCAACGGCGCCAAGATGTCCAAGTCGCGCGGCACCTTCATCAAGGCGCGCACGTATCTCGACTCGGGCCTGCATCCGGAATTCCTGCGCTACTACTTCGCCAGCATGCTCAGCGATGCGCCGGTGGACGTGGATCTCGATCTGAAGACGTTCGAGGAACGCGTCAACTCGCACTTGGTCGGCAAGTGGGTGAACATCGCCAGCCGCACGGCAGGCTTCGTGCAGAAGTATTTCGACGGTCGCCTCGCTCCCGCCTTCAGTGCGGAAGAACAGGAACTGTGGCGCGAGCTGCTGTCGCTCTACGGCGACGTGCCCGCGCTGTACAACAGCGGCGAATTCGCCGAAGTCGCGCGCCGTTTCGTCAGCATGGCCGATATGGTCAACGGTTACATCGCTGCCAAGGCGCCCTGGGCGATGGCCAAGGACGAAGCGCATCGCGCGGAACTGCACCAGGTGTGCTCGTTCGCACTGGCCGCGTTCCGTCTGCTGGCTGGCCTGTTGAAGCCGGTGGTGCCCGCCACGGTGGAAGCGGCCGAGCGCTTCCTCGCCGCGCCCATCAACGGCTTCGACGATGCCCGCGCCGAGCTGCACAACCACACCATCAACGCGTTCGAGCCCCTGCTCGGCCGCATCGATCCCAAGCAGGTGGAGGCGATGGTGGAAGCGTCCAAGGATTCGCTGGCGCCCACCGAAACCAAGCCCGCCCCGAAGAAAGCCAAAGAACAAGCCAAGCCCATGACTGAAGCCAGCACGCCCGCCGCCGCCACCGAAACCGCCGTGATCGGCATCGACGATTTCGCCAAGCTCGACCTGCGCGTCGGCAAGGTCCTCGCCTGCGAATTCGTGGACGGCTCGGACAAGCTGCTGCGCTTCGAACTGGACGGCGGCCCGCTCGGCAAGCGCCAGATCTTCTCCGGCATCCGCGCCGCCTATGGCGAACCGGACAAGCTGATCGGCCGCAACGTGGTGTTCATCGCCAACCTGGCACCGCGCAAGATGCGCTTCGGCCTTTCCGAGGGCATGATTCTTTCGGCCGGCGACGGCGGCAGCGACCTGTTCCTGCTTGACGCCGACCAGGGCGCCCAGCCCGGCGCCACCGTTCGCTGATCTTTCCCGCCATGTCGCTGGTCGACCGCATCGACGCACTGTTGCCGCAAACGCAATGCGAGCAATGCGGTTACCACGGCTGCCGTCCGTATGCGGCAGCGATCGCCAGCGGCGAGGCGAAGATCAATCAATGCCCGCCGGGCGGAGCCGCGGGCATCGCCCGGCTCGCTGCACTGCTGGATGTTCCCCTGCTGCCACTCGATCCGGAACACGGCATCGAGAAGCCGCGCACGCTCGCACGCATCGTCGAGGCCGATTGCATCGGCTGCACCAAGTGCATCCAGGCGTGCCCGGTGGATGCGATCGTGGGCGCATCCAAGCTCATGCATACGGTGATGAGCGACGACTGCACCGGTTGCGAACTGTGCGTGCCCGCCTGCCCGGTCGATTGCATCGCGCTCGAACCGATGCCGCTGACGCAGGTGGACGACCCGATGCATGCCGATGAAGCGCGCACGCATTTTCAACGTCGCGAGGCGCGGCTGATGCGCGAGCACGCGCGACGCGAAGCCGAGCTGGCCGCGCGCAAGGCGGAAGTGGCAGCGACAACGACGCCGACCAACCCGGTGCTGGCGGCACTCGCCCGGGCCAAGGCCAAACAGCAAGGAAAGCCCCAGTGAAGAAAGCCGACGTCGTCGAGCTGTTCACCCGCCTGCGCGAACTCGATCCGCATCCCACCACCGAACTCACCTACACCACGCCGTTCGAGCTGCTGGTCGCCGTGGTGCTATCGGCGCAGGCCACCGACGTGGGCGTGAACAAGGCAACCAAGAAACTCTATCCCGTCGCCAACACGCCGCAGGCGATCCTCAAGCTGGGCGAAGAGAAGCTCAAGAAGTACATCAGCACCATCGGCCTGTTCAACGGCAAGGCGAAGAATGTGATCGCACTGTCGCGCATCCTGGTGGAGCAGTACGACGGCGAGGTGCCGCGCACCCGCGAGGCGTTGGAGGCGCTGCCCGGGGTAGGCCGCAAGACCGCCAACGTGGTGCTCAATACGGCCTTCGGGCAGCCCACCATCGCGGTGGATACGCACATCTTCCGCGTCTCCAACCGTACCGGGCTCGCTCCCGGCAAAGACGTCCGCGCGGTGGAAGACAAGCTGGAAAAAGTGGTGCCCGCCGAATTCAAGCAGGACGCTCACCACTGGCTGATCCTGCATGGCCGCTATGTGTGCAAGGCGCGCAAACCCGATTGTCCACAATGCGTGATCCGCGACCTGTGTCGCTACAAGGACAAGACGGCGGCCTGAACGCGGCTCGCATGCCGCGTGCGACAACACGTCAATCTTGTGTGAGCACCGTTGTGCGCGACGGATCGATTGCCTGAGGCACGTCGCGCACAAGTGCGCTCCCACACGCGCGGGTTTCGTCGGTTACAGCGGCAACGACTTTGCGTCAGTCCCATGCAAGCGCAGCTCGGCAACGATGACGCAATCATCACGTCGCGGCTTTGCGTTCTCTCCATCGCATCGACGCATCCGATGCATCGACCATTCGTTTCTCGCGCAACCACTGCATCAGGTCGCGCTGGCGACGATGCATTCGTGTCATCGCGTGGACATGCAGCACTTCGATCACGGTCGACCACTTGTCACGGACAAGCGGCGCTTCTTGCAGTCCCCCTCGAGTTGCGCACGAAACAGCTGTTACTAGTGGCCTATACCGTCTGGCGAATCTCGCAAAACCTAACGAATTCCTCAGCGTTTCGTGCAAGTTCCTCAAGCTTGGCGAACGCCGCGGACCTAACGTTGAACCTCCCCCGGACCACTCCCCGTTAGGAGACCTCACCATGAAGCGCATGATTCTCACCGCTGCCGTGGCTGCATTTGGATTCGCATGCATCGGCTCCGCCCACGCTGCCGTCGAAAGCTACATCGTCGACATGAACGGTTATGCCGTGATTGGTTTCGTTGGAAACACTCCCGCCGACTTCGCACGCGCCCAGCAAAAGGCGGACAGTTGGGAAACGCAGCGTCACCTGATGCTCAAGCCCCAATCGATCAAGGCCGTAGCCATCGACCAGTCGCAGGGCGTCGCCCTCGACCAGACCCAGTTGCGCAATGCCATCGTGCAGGCTGCGCTTGCCAAGACGCCTTAAACACGCGCCATTCACGTTTTTGACGACGCCACTGGCGCCGAAACAGGAAGGAAGACGGCGGGCGAGCAGGTCCGCCGCTTTCTTTTTTGCGTAGGCGATTGACGTCGCACGCCTCGCTTGCCAACGTGATACCCGGCCGGCCCGCAGGGGTCGGCAAAAGATCCGCAAAAGGTAGATGACGGATCATGGACCGGGGCACCGGCCTGAACCGTGCCTTCGCCGAGTCCGACACGGGTGCCATGGCATGCATATTCTGCTGGTCGAAGACGATGCCGAACTGGGCGGTGCGATCAAGCACGCGCTCGAGCATCAATCCTATGCCGTGACCTGGCTGCGCGACGGGCGCGAGGCGATGGAGGCGTTGCGCGGCGATCCGGTGGACCTGGTGCTGCTCGACCTGGGCCTGCCCGGCAAGGACGGCCTCGAAGTGCTCGCCGAGGCCCGCCGCTCCGGCGTGAAGACGCCCGTCCTGGTAATGACGGCCCGCGATGCGCTCGAGATGCGCATCCGTGGACTGGACCTGGGCGCCGACGATTATCTGGTGAAGCCGTTCCATCTCGGCGAGCTGGCGGCGCGTATTCGCTCGCTGACCCGCCGTACCCAAGGCCTTGCCGACAATCTCGTGGAAGTGGGCGGCCTGCGTCTCAACCTGGCCACGGCCGAGGTCGAGTTTCGCGGCGAACGGGTCACCCTCACGCGCCGCGAATTCGCCCTGCTGCGCGTGTTGATGGAGCGCGCCGGCCGCATCGTGCGCCGCGAGGCGCTGGAAAATTCGGTGTACGGCCTGGACACGATAGTGGAACGCAACGCCATCGAAGTGCAGGTGCACTGGCTGCGCCGCAAGCTGAGTCCCGAGGTGATCCACACCGTACGCGGCATCGGCTACATGATTCCCCGTGAACCGCAATGACCTGTCCCGCATGAGCATCGGCCTGCGCCCCGCCAGTCTCCGCACGCGCCTGACCTGGCTGATCATCGCCGTGATGGTGGCCGTGCTGATTCCGTTGGGATGGATCAGCTATCGGCGCGAATTGCGCGAGATGAACGAGCTGCTCGACGGTCGTCTCGCCCAGGCGGGGCGCACGCTCGGCACCCTGATCGCGCATGGCCAGCTGCCTCTGCACGACGCGGACCTGCCGTCGATCACGCAAAGCGCGGATCGCCATCATCATGGCGTGGTGGTTTCCGTGCACCCGCACAACTATGAGCCCGAGGTCGGTTTCCAGGCCTACGATCCCCAGGGCGAGGTGATCGCTGCCACCTCCAATTTTGCCGACTTGCCTCCGCCGACCAGCGAAGAGCGCGGCTTTCGCGACATCGAACGCGAGGGCAAGCGATGGCGCACGTTCACGCTGCAGAATCGCGCCAACCTGGTGATCCGCATCGGCGAGCAATCCGACAATCGCGTCGACATCGCCCGCGGCTTGGTCATTGAGCACACGCTGCCGCTGCTGATCGGCCTGCCGCTGCTTGCGCTGCTGGTGAGTCTTGCCGTGAAACGCGGCCTGCGCCCGGTGGCCGTGCTCACCGAGATGCTCGACCGCCGCACGCCGGGAAGCCGCAAACCGATGCCTGCCGATGTGGCGCCCGGCGAGATCAAGCCGCTGATCGTGGCGTTGAACCAGCAACTGGAGCGCCTGGAAGATGCGCTCGACCGCGAGCATCGCTTCGCCACCGATGTCGCGCACGAACTGCGAACGCCGCTGGCCGCGACCATGATCCATCTCGAGAGCGCCATGATCGCGGACGATCCCGGCGAAGTGGAATTCACCGTGCGCCACGCGCAGCAGAGCATGGCGCGACTGGGGCGGCGCATCGAACAAATCCTGGCGATGGCGCGACTGGAGGCGGGAGCCGCCTCGCAGCAGCGCACGCCGATGGACCTGATCCGCATCGCCACCGAAGTGATCGAGGAGCTGGCGCCGCTGATCGTGGAAAAGGATATCGCGGTCGGCCTGTCGCACGACGAAGACAGCATGGTCGTGCTTGGCCATGAGGTGGCGCTCACGGCGATGTTCCGCAACCTGATCGAGAACGCCTTGCGCTATACGGAAAGCGAAGGCCAGGTGGATGTTTCCGTTCGCCGGGAAGGTGGGCACGCCATCGTCGACATCTGCGACAACGGCCCGGGCATTCCCGAGGATCGCAGGCAGGCGGTGTTTCAGCGCTTCCATCGCGAGGTGGAGAGCGCGACGCGAGGGTACGGCCTGGGCTTGAGCATCGTGCAGCGGGCGATCGAGTTGCATGAGGCGTCGATCGAGCTGCTGGAATCGCCGTCGGGGCGGGGGCTGCTGGTGCGCATCCGGCTGGCGGCAAACGGCTAGCGGCTCGCGCTTCTGCCCGTCATTCCGGCCTGCGCCGGAATGACGGGCAAAAACCAATACGGCGCCCCAAAAGGTTCCCACAAGACTCCCTTGCCATCATGGCAAGCATCGGGTCCCGAGCCCTCATGCTGCGACGCCAATGCTTGGTCTTGTCCGAATCGCTCTGTCACGACCGCTGACCTTCATCGTGTTGGCCGTGCTTATCCTTATCGCCGGTCCCCTGGCGGCCTTTCGCACGCCCACCGACATCTTCCCGAACATCGGCATTCCGGTGATCAGCGTGGTGTGGAGCTACAACGGCCTGCCGCCCGACCAGATGTCCGGCCGCGTGGTCTATTACTACGAACGCCAGCTCAGCACCTCGGTCAACAATATCGAGCACATCGAATCGCAGTCGCTGCCCGGCATGGGCATCGTCAAGATCTTCTTCCAGCCCGGCGTGGATATCCGCACCGCCACGGCGCAGGTCACCTCGATCTCGCAGACGGTGCTCAAGCAGATGCCACCCGGCATCACGCCGCCGCTGATCCTCAACTACAACGCCTCGACCGTGCCGATCCTGCAGATGGCGTTGTCGAGCACCAGCATGTCCGAGGCGAAGATCCTCGATCAGGGCCTCAATGTGATGCGCCCCATGCTCACCTCGGTGCCCGGCGTCGCGGTGCCCACGCCCTACGGTGGCGCCGCGCGCCAGGTCACGCTGGATCTCGATCCGCGCGCGCTCGCGGCAAATGGTTTGTCGGCGCAGGACGTGAGCAATGCACTGGCGGCGCAGAACCAGATCATCCCGGTGGGCACGGCGAAGATCGGCACCTACGAATATCACGTGCAACTCAACAACAGCCCCGAGGCCGTGGACGAACTCAACCAGTTGCCGGTGAAGACCGTGCGCGGTGCCACCATCACCATCGGCGACGTGGCGCATGTGCGTGACGGTGCCGCGCCGCAAACCAACGTGGTGCGTGTGGACGGCAAGCGCGCGGTGCTGATGCCGGCGCTGAAGGTCGGCGAGGCATCGACGCTGGCCGTGGTGTCCGGCATCAAGCAACTGATGCCGCGGGTGCTGGAATCGCTGCCGTCCAGCCTCAAGGTCTCGCTGCTCAGCGATCAGTCGACCTTCGTGAAGTCGGCCATCTCGTCGGTGGCGCGCGAGGGCATCATCGCGGCCTTGCTGACCTCGGTGATGATCCTGATCTTCCTGGGCAGTTGGCGCTCCACGGTGATCATCGCGATATCGATTCCGCTCGCCATCCTCTCGGCCATCGCCCTGCTCTCGGCCACCGGGCAAACCCTCAACGTGATGACGCTGGGCGGCCTGGCCCTGGCCGTGGGCATCCTGGTCGATGACGCCACGGTGACCATCGAGAACATCAACTGGCATCTCGAACAGGGCAAGGACGTGCACACGGCGATCATGGACGGCGCCAGGCAAATCGTGACGCCCGCCTTCGTGTCCCTGCTGTGCATCTGCATCGTGTTCGTGCCGATGTTCCTGCTCGACGGTATCGCGGGCTTCCTGTTCCGCCCGATGGCCCTGGCGGTGATCTTCGCCATGGCGTCCTCGTTCCTGCTGTCGCGCACGCTGGTGCCGACCATGGCGATGCTCCTGCTCAAGCCGCATCACACGGAGAAGGGCCCTGGCGATCATCCGGAGGACGCCTACCTCAACCATCACGAGGGCGACCAGCCGGCCCGCCGCAAGCGCAGCGCGCTCGTGGCGGCGGCAGTGACCTTCCAGCAGCGCTTCGAGCATCGCTTTGCGCAGGTGCGCGATGCCTACCACGCCATGCTTGTCGTAGCACTCACGCATCGTCGCCGCTTCGTCACCGGTTTTCTTGCCTTCGTGCTTGCCTCGTTCGCGCTGGTGCCGCTGCTGGGCCGTGACTTTTTCCCCGAGGTGGATGCGGGCGCCATCGCCCTGCATGTGCGTGCGCCGATGGGCACCCGCGTGGAGGAAACCGCGGCCGAGTTCGATCGCATCGAGCAGGCCATCCGCCGGGTCATTCCGCCCTCGCAACTGGACACGGTGATCGACAACATCGGCCTGCCCTTGTCCGGCGTGAACATGGTCTACAGCGCCAGCGGCACCATCGGCCCGCAGGATGGCGACATCCAGGTCGAGCTGAAGGAAGACCATGCGCCCACCGCCGATTTCGTGCGAGAGTTGCGCGCACGCCTGCCGCGCGAGTTTCCCGGCACGCAGTTCGCTTTCCTGCCCGCGGACATGAGCTCGCAGATCCTCAATTTCGGCGCGCCGGCGCCCCTGGACGTCTCCATCGCGGGCCGCGACCTGAAGGCCAACGAGGCGTACGCCACCGCGATCATGAAGCGCCTGCGCGAGGTACCCGGCATCGCCGACGTGCGCCTGCAGCAGAGCACCAGCTATCCGCAGCTCAACGTGACGGTGGATCGCACGCGCGCCGACCGCATGGGCGTGACCGAGCGCGACGTCACCAACAGCATGGTCGCCTCGCTGGCCGGCAGCTCGCAGGTGGCGCCCACGTTCTGGCTCAACCCCAAGAACGGCGTGTCCTACCCCATCGTGGCCGCCACCCCGCAATACAAGCTGGACAGCATGGCCGACATCGCCAGCTTGCCGGTGACGCCGGCCAGCAAGGGCGCCAGCCAGGTGCTGGGGGGCATTGCATCGTTCACCCGCGTGCCGAGCGCAGCCGTGGTATCGCACTACAACATCCTACCGTCGTTCGACATCTATGCAGCCGTGCAGGATCGCGACCTTGGCGCGGTCTCCAGCGATGTGCAGAAGGTGCTCGATCAATTCGCCGCCTCGCGCCCCAAGGGCACGCTGGTGAGCCTGCACGGCCAGGCGGGCACGATGAACGAGGCCTTCGGCGGACTGATCTTCGGCCTGGTCGGCGCGATCGTATTGATCTATCTGTTGATCGTGGTGAATTTCCAGTCGTGGCTCGATCCGTTCGTGATCATCACCGCCCTGCCCGCCGCGCTCGCCGGCATCGTGTGGATGTTGTTCCTCTCGCACACCACGCTGTCCGTGCCCGCGCTCACCGGCGCCATCATGTGCATGGGCGTGGCCACCGCGAATTCGATCCTGGTGGTGAGCTTCTGCCGCGAGCGGCTGGCCGAACATGGCGATGCGGTGAAGGCCGCGCTCGAAGCGGGCTTCACGCGTTTCCGCCCGGTCTGCATGACCGCGCTGGCGATGATCATCGGCATGCTGCCGATGGCGCTGGCGCACGAACAGAACTCGCCGCTGGGCCGTGCCGTGATCGGCGGCCTGCTGTTTGCCACCTTCGCCACCCTGCTGTTCGTGCCGGTGATCTTCAGCATCGTGCACGGTCGCGAGCACGCACACACCGCATCCGATTCCGCTTCCGGAGAACCTGTCCATGTCGCATGACGCCATCACCACCACGCGAACGCCGAGCCTCGGCCGTGCGGTGCGCATCGGCCTGGGGCTGGCGCTGCTCGCCACCATCGCGGGCATCTCGGTGCGCGCTTACGATTACCGGCGCGTGGTCCAATGGACCGACGCCCAGGTCACACCCAGCGTGCAGTTGATCGTGCCCGAGGCAGCTCATGGCCAGCAGAGCATGACGCTGCCCGGCCATCTGGACGCCTGGATCAGCGCACCCATCCATGCCCGCGTCAGCGGCTATCTGAAGAGCTGGAGCCGCGATATCGGCAGCCAGGTCGCGGCAGGCCAGTCGCTGGCGGAAATCGATACGCCGGAACTCGACCAGCAGTTCGAACAGGCCAAGGCCAGCCTGGCGCGCGCCCAGGCGAATGCGCGGCTGGCCGCACTCACCGACAAACGCTGGAAGAACCTGCTCGCCTCCAATTCCGTCTCCAAGCAGGAGGCCGATGAGAAAGCCGGCGAAGCGGAGGTGGCGCAGGCCAACGTGCTTGGCGCACAGGCGGAAGTGGACCGCATCGCCGCGCTCGAAGCGTTCAAGCACATCGCCGCGCCGTTCGCAGGCACGCTGACGGCGCGCAACACCGATATCGGCGATCTGATCAGCGCGAATGGCGAAGGCTCCGCCGCGCTCTTTACCGTCTCGGACACCACCCGCATGCGCCTGTACGTGGAAGTGCCGCAAGGCTACGCCGATGCGATCCGTCCGGACATGAGCGTGCAGTTGGATGTACCCGATCACCCGGGCGTGCGATTCACCGGCCATCTCATTGGCAACTCGGGTGCAGTGAACCCGGCATCCGGCTCGCTGCTGGCGCAATTCGAAGTGGACAATCCCAAGGGCGAGCTGCTGCCCGGTGCCTATGCCGAGGTACATCTGCCGATGGCCGCCGACCAGCATACGCTGACCGTACCGGCGACCACGCTGATCTTTCGCGCGCAAGGTCCGCAGGTCGCCGTGGTCGGCGCCGATCGCAGGATCGTGTTGCGCGACGTGCATATCGCGATGGATCTGGGCGATCGCCTGCGCATCGACCAGGGCTTGAAACCCGGCGACCGCGTGGTCAACCATCCATCGGACTCGCTGGCCCAGGGCGACACCGTGCAGATCGCACGCGCGGATGGCGACGGTGCGAGCCGGGCGGAGTGAAGCCATGATACGCAAGCGCGCCGTTCTCCGTTCATTGCTGCCACTGGCCCTGGTGAGCGTGCTGCCGGCATGCTCGCTCGCGCCTGCCTACAAGACGCCAGCGGTGGGTGCGCTGCCGGAACACTACGCCGGGCAAACGGCCAACGGCCTATGGTCGCCGGCGCATCCGGCCGACATGGCCACGCGCGGCCCGTGGTGGTCGGTGTACGCCAACCCCACGCTTGATCGCCTGGAGCAGCAACTCGACGCCTCCAATCCCAGCCTCGCCGTGTCCCTGGCGCGTTACGACGCCGCGCGCGCCTTGCTCGGTGAAACACGTTCGAATCTCTACCCCTCGCTGGGTGTGGATGCCAGCGACTCGCGCAACCGCCAGTCGAACAACCGTCCGTTGCGCGGCAGCGGCCAGCCAAACGAATACAGCGCGGAGAACTTCAGCTTCGGCCTCGGCTACGAACTGGATCTCTGGGGCCGCGTACGCAATGAAGTCGCCGCGGGCCAGGCGAATGCGACGGCGGCGCAGGCCGATCTCGCCTCGGTGAAGCTCAGCCTCGAAGCGCAACTGGCCGATCTCTACATCACCCTGCGCGGCTACGACGTGCAGGAGCGCATCCTCAAGGACACGCTGGATGCGTACCAGCAAGGACTCGATCTCACCCAGCGTCGCTTCCAGGGTGGCGTAGCGTCCGGCCTGGACGTAAGCCGTGCGAAGACACAGCTGTCCGATGCGCAGGCGCAAGTGTCCGAAGTGGAGGCGCAGCGCGCGCTGACCGAACATGCCATCGCCACGCTGGTGGGCGAATCGGCATCGCGCTTCACGTTGCCGGTGGACAACGCCGCGATGAACGTGCCCGCCATTCCGCTGGGTGTGCCTTCGCAGCTGCTGGAACGTCGCCCCGACATCGCAGCTGCCGAGCGACGCGTGTTTGCCGCCAATGCCGAGATCGGCGTGGCGCGCGCAGCGTTCTTTCCGCGGCTCAGCCTTTCCGCGGCGCTGGGTTGGCAGGACACCGGCATGGGCAATCTGCTCAGCGCCGGCAACCGTTACTGGGCGCTGGGGCCGGATCTGGCGATGACGCTGTTCGATGGAGGGCTGCGGCGCTCCAAGGTGCAGGCGGCGCAGGCGAACCTGGATGCATCGGCCGGCCTCTATCGCGGCGTGGTGCTCGATGCGTTTCAACAAGTGGAAGACAACCTTACCCTGCTGCAGCAGCTCGGCAAGGAAGCACACCAGCAAGACGACGCTGCCAGCGCCGCTCGCGATTCGCAGACCATCGCGACCAATCGCTATCGCGAAGGCGCGGTGAACTATCTCGATGTGGTCAGCGCACAGACGGCCGAACTGCAGGCCGAACGCAGCGCCGAACAAGTGCGCACGCGACGTCTGGAGGCGAGCGTGAACCTGATCCGTGCACTCGGCGGCGGTTGGCAATCCGCCCAGCTGTCGACCACCGCCAACGCGATGGCCGACAGCACGACCCAGGCCCGCTGACGCAAACGGTACCTACTCCGCCGCGACCGCCCGGGGACCCAAGGAGCCCTCCCACAGAGAGGGGGAGGCAAGAGGGCTCCTATGATGACGAGCGAGCCTATGCCGCTCGTCGCACACCCTCGACACGCAAGTTGAGCTGCTGCCAGTCCACAATCAGCTCACAGCCGCGTGCCGAAGCGTTCCTGCTCCATTCGCGCAGCAATTCCAGACAGGCCTGGTCGACGTGATGCAAGCGGTCAACCTGAAGCTGCAGGCGCGTGTTCGGCGGCACGCTTTCCAGCGTGCGCGCCACCGAAGGCACCCGCAGGAACGTCGCCGAACCTTCCATGCGCAACGACACCGTGCCCGGTTCGTCGTGGTGATGCAGGCCCACCTTCAATCGCGACGAATGCAAGGCCAGACGGAACAGCGACAAGGCGAAACCGATCAACACGCCAGCCAGCAGGTCGGTGGCGACGATGGCCACGGTGGTGCCCACGTAGATCCAGGCGGTGCCCTTGCCGTACTGCGCCAGCGACGTCACCTGCTTGAAGTTCACCATCTTGATGCCGGTGTAGACCAGGATGCCCGCCAGGCAGGCTACCGGCGTCATGCGCATCAACCATGGCAGCAGCAAGGCAAACACCAGCAGCCAGCTGCCGTGCATGATGGTGGCCATGCGCGTGGCCGAACCGGCCTGCACATTGGCGGCGCTGCGCACGATCACACCGGTCATCGGCAGCGCTCCGAACAGGCCGCAGATGGTGTTGCCGATGCCTTGCGCGGTGAGCTCGCGATCGTATCTGGTACGCACGCCGTCATGCATGCGATCCACCGCAGCGGCGGACAACAGTGTCTCGGCACTCGCAATGAAGGCGAAGGTGAGCGCGGCGATCAGCAGCGAAGGCTCCAGCAGGCTCGAAAGACTGCTCAGGGTCGGCATCGAGATCGTCGCCAGCAGGTTCGATGGCACGTCCACGGTCTTTACCGGGAGCCCGCCGAACTGCACGATCGCCGTCAACGAAACCACCGCCAGCAACGCACCGGGCACGAAACGCAGCGTGGCCGGACGCAGCTTTTCCCAGCCCAGCATGATGGCGATGGTGGCCACGCCGATGCCCAGCGCCGTCATGCTGCCCGCATTGCCCTGCACCGCATCGATCAATGCACCCGGCAGCGCCGCGAAGTTTTCCAGGCCGCGCGCCTTCGGCAACGCATCCATCAGCACATGCAACTGCGAGGCAACAATCAGCACGCCGATACCGGACAACATGCCCGCCACCACCGCCGGCGAACACATGCGGAACCACACGCCGACACGGCAAAGGCCCGCCGCGATCTGGATCAGTCCCGCCAGCAGTACGACCGGACCCAGCGCCATCACGCCATGCTCGCGCACCAGTTCGAACACCAGCACGGCCAAGCCCGCGGCCGGACCGCTCACCTGCAGCGGCGAACCGGCGACGGCGCCGACGATGATGCCGCCGACGATGCCGGTGATGAGTCCCGCGGCCGGCGGCATGCCCGACGCGATGGCGATACCCATGCACAACGGCAGCGCCACCAGGAACACCACGATCGAACCGAGCAGGTCGCGGCCGAACAGTCCTTGTTTGAAATATTGACTGATCACGACGTGTCCTCAAGCAGCCGACTGGGTAGGCAACGAGAAGCGCGCATGCGGCGTCGCTTCCGGAAAATCCGCATTGCCCGGTTCGATCTGCACGAAGCGACCGTGTTGTGCATCGAACGCCTTCAAATCGGCGTGCTCGATGTCGTAGACCCAACCGTGGATGCGCAGCTGGCCGCTTGCTAATGCAGCGGCGACGGTGGGCAGCGTGCGCAGATGCTCCAGCTGGCCCACCACGTTCTCTTCGGTGAGGCGACGCAAGCCTTCCAGACCCGACAGGCCCGGGCCGTTCTGATCGACCACACAACGCGCGACGTCCGCGTGCTTCATCCACGCCGCCACCGACGGCATGTCCTGCACCAGCTCGGGATGCTGCAGCGCCTTCATCGCGCCGCAGTCGGAATGGCCGCAGATCACGATGTGACGGACCTTGAGCACCTTCACCGCATATTCGATGGCGGCCACCACGCCGCTCACGTGTTGCGCATACGGCGGCACGATGTTGCCGATATTGCGATACACGAACAGCTCGCCCGGTTGTGCACAGAACATCAGCTCGGGCATCACGCGCGAGTCGGCGCAGGTGATGAACATGGTGCTGGGGTTCTGCCCCGCCGCCAGCTTGCGAAACACTTCGCGCTGCGCGGGGAAAACGTCATTGCGGAACTGTTCGAAACCTTCGATCAAACGCTTCATGCGAATACTCCAGACAAAATGGGGCAATCACGCCCACGACGCAACGCGCGCCGGGCAAGGGACGTGACGAGGGAAAAGGAACGGATGGCCAGCACCGCGCAGGCACGCAAAGCGCGCCACACCGGCGGATCAATTTACTGACGGGACCATCGGAGGCGGCCGGCCCGAAGGCATGCACGCAAGGAAAACGCGCGCCGCTTCAGCGGCCGCGGATCAGGCGAGTTCGGGCGGCCGTAGCAGCCGCGCGGGGTCGTGCAGGCTCAGCTCGCCGTGGAGCGAGCGCGGCGCCTGATGGGGCATGGGCTCCCAGCGGTGCGCCAGGTCGAACGGATGGAGGATGTCGTCCATGCCGCTGCCGGTGTTGTCTTCCAGCGAACCGTTGCTGCTGTCATCGGCAGCGAGATCATCCGCCGCCATCTGCATCGCCATCGCTTTGCCGCCCGGCGATGCGGGCGACAGTTGCACCGGACGCATGGGCGTGCCGACCAGCAGAAGCAGGCCGAACAAACACGCCAGGAACGCGGCGAAACGGGAGCGGTGGAGACGCGAAGTCATGCCGTGAAGTTATCGGAAAGCACATGACCATCGCAAGACCTTGCGAGAATTCCGTGTCACATTTTCTGACATGCGCCGGTAAACATTCATCATGCCGATGCGTTGTCGCCGCGCAAAAGCATGCATCGGAAAAAAGAAAACGGCGGGCCTGCGCCCGCCGTTTTTCCATCCCTGGGTAGAACTCCGTTGCGATAGACGTGCCGTCGATCCGCTTAGAACGGGTAGTAGCGGAACGAGGTGAAGAACATGTTCTCGGTGGCCTTCGGCGAAGCCAGGCCGTTGGCGACCGGACCGCTGATGCCGTTGATGAAGCCCTGGCCCGGGAACGCTTCCTTCTGGGTGTAGGAGTACTGCGCACCGAACTGCATCTTGCCGAACTTGCCCTGGTAGAACTTCCACCAGAAGCCGGCCGTGCCCTGCCAGATTTCGCGAGCGTTGCCGACGCAGTTGCTGTTGCCGGCGATGTCGCAGCCGCTGTTGTTGTAAGCCGGGTTGCCGTAGCCGAGGGCCACGTTGCCCGCGTTGTAGGCGTTGAAATCCTTCTTGCTGGCAGCTTCGCGGCCACCGAACAGATAGATGTCCAGATCCGGGTTGGTGTGCCAGGTCAGGCCGGTCAGCATCATGTTCTCCTTGATCGGAGCGATGTTGCCGTTCGGGCTGAAGGTCACGTCGGAGAGCTGGGCGCTGCCGTAACGGCCGATGCCCTTGCCCGACATGCCGGAGAACTGCCAGTCGAGGGTCTTGTCGATCAGCGGCAGGATCACGCCCAGACCCCAGCCACCGCCGTAGGTGTTGTGGTTCTGGTAGCTGCCGTTGACGGCATAACGGTTGTAGAAGGCGCGGCCGAGACCGAACAGTTCGTAGTGACCGTAACCCGGGTCAGCCGCGAACTTCACGATCACGTCCGGGATGTGGTTGAGCGACAGCGTGTTGGCCGAGTCGAAACCCGAACCCGCGGTCATGTTGTAAGCCGTCTGCTGCACCGGCGCCTTGGCCTGGTTCGGGCTGGCGTAGAAGGTGGTCTGCGGGTTCTCCAGCGAGATACCCAGCCAGTATTCCTTGCCCCAATCCTTGACCAGGCGGATCTGCGCCTGACGTGCCCAGGTGAAGCCCGGGATGTACTGCGCGTCGATCTGCGGCGGCATCTGCTCGCCGCGCGGCGTGATGCCCTTGCTGTTGAGCGTCAGCAGCGACCAGTTCTGGCCGGCCAGCAGGTGCAGGCCCGAGTTGTCCCAGTCGGCGGTGGCGTAGACGTTGCGCATGCGCGGGTTGAACGAGTTGGACTCGTTCGAGTTCGCGGTCTGGGCGCCGCCCAGGAAGTCCATTTCGACGTAGCCGGCCAGATGCGTGTTCGGATCCACGTCACCCTGCACGAGCGCCGAGAGGCGGCTCTGGCGGGCGGTCATGCGGAACTCGTTCATGTGCGCGGTCTGCACGTTCTTGTACGGAATCGCGCTGTAGTTCGAGGCGATGTCCGCGCCTTCGTTGGCGGAACGGTAGATCGTTTCGGCGGCGAGGAAGCCACCCAGCGTGATGCTCACGCCCTTATAGGCCAGCTTGTCCTGCGACTTCTTCACCGTCGCGTCGGTCGAAGCGACCTGCTTCTGCACCTGCTCCACGGCCTGGCCGGTGGACACGTTGATATCGGACTGCGCGTCGGTGCGCTGTTCCAGTTCGACGACCTTGGCCTGCAGGGCCTGCAACTGGGCCTTCAGCGCCTCGATCTCGGCGTTCTGCGTCGACTGCGTGCTGCTGGTCTTGGAGCTCGCCCCGGCCGGATCGGCCATGACGTGGAAGCTGGTAACGCCCAAACCGGCAGCAATGGCCACCGCGAGCAACTTGGAACGCATGGAATATCTCCGCATGTAGGTAAAGAATCACCTGGACCGACCCCCTTCGATCTCTCCGGTCGTCCAAGCGCGATCGGAGCGGAGAATGGGCTTCGGGCTTTACCGTTACATGGACGTTATGTGACAGAACGGAGACATGCGTTCGCGCACGTACGGTCGCGGCCTGCCCGGCCTGCCTCGATCCGGGCCGGCGGCGCCGGCTGATATGCTTGGCGGATGGATAACCTCAACAACAGCATGGCTGGCCGCATGGTCGAGCGATTCCGAGGCTTTCTGCCGGTCATCGTGGACGTGGAAACCGGCGGTTTCGACGCCGAGCGCGATGCCCTGCTGGAGATCGCCGCTGTCATATTGCGGATGACGCCGGAGGGCTATCTGCAACCGATGCCGGCCGTATCGGCGCATGTCCACCCCTTCCCCGGCGCCAATATCGACCCGCGCGCGCTGGAGATCACCGGCATCGACCCGGACAACCCGTTGCGCGGCGCGCTGGACGAGCGCATCGCGCTGGACCACGTGTTCAAGCCGATCCGCGACGCCATGCGCGACATGGATTGCCAGCGCGCCGTGCTGGTGGGCCACAACGCCGCGTTCGACCTGGGCTTTCTCAATGCCGCGGTGCGCCGGGTGGGCCACAAGCGCAATCCGTTCCACCCCTTCAGCTGCTTCGACACCGCCACGCTGAGCGGCCTGGCCTTTGGCCAGACCGTGTTGAGCAAGGCCGTGCAGGCGGCGGGCATTCCGTTCGATACGCGCGAGGCGCATTCGGCCATTTACGATGCCGAGCGCACCGCCGAACTGTTTTGCACCATCGTCAATCGCTGGCGCCGGCTGGAAGAGTTCGAGCGCGACCAGATCGGCATCGAGTCGCTGTAATCACACTGGCAGCCTATTCAACGCTGGGGGCGACACCTCTCCTACCCGTCATTCCGGCGCAGGCCGGAATCCAGTAGCGGCAACGTTAGGTTTTCGCCAGGCCCCACAAGTGATCGGTTGTCGCGACAACCGTCCGCACTGCTACTGGATTCCGGCCTGCGCCGGAATGACGTGAGGGGTGTGGTGGCTAAGCAGGACTTCGGATGCTCTTCGGGAGGCGCCTTCCGGCCGGGGGCTTCCAAAAATCCCGCCATAGGCCATATCCAGATTCCCCTACCCATCAACGCTTTATGACAAATCCCCCGTCGCTGTCATATCACTGAAACATTGAACTCATTTCATTGCAACACGGCGCGCATGAAATAACGGCGGGCGGAATCCCCCGTGACCCTTACTGGAGCAACCGTGTTGATCTCAACCAAATCTCTGTCTCGCATCGGCACGACCGCTGTGTTCGCCGCGGCGTCGCTGTTTGCCATGGGCGCTCAGGCGACCGACATCACCGGCGCAGGCTCGAGCTTCGTGTATCCGGTGCTTTCGAAGTGGTCGGCGGCGTATGCCGAGAAAACCGGCAACAAGCTCAACTACCAGTCCGTCGGCTCGGGCGCCGGCGTGGCCCAGATCAAGGAAGGCACCATCGACTTCGGCGCCACCGATGCTCCGGTGAAGGCTGAAGACCTCGCCCAGTTCGGCCTGGGCCAGTTCCCGGTCGTGGTCGGCGGCATCGTGCCGGTGGTCAACATCCCGGGCGTGGAAGCCGGCCAGGTGAAGCTGGACGGCAACACCCTCGCCGACATCTTCCTCGGCAAGATCACCATGTGGAACGACCCGCGCATCGCTGCGATGAACGCCGGCGTCAACCTGCCCACCAAGAAGATCACCGTGGTGCATCGCTCGGATGGTTCGGGCACCTCGTTCAACTTCACCAACTACCTGTCCAAGGTCAGCACCGACTGGGCTGCCAAGGTGAAGTTCGGCACCGCCGTCGAATGGCCGACCGGCGTGGGCGGCAAGGGCAATGAAGGCGTGTCGCAGTACGTCAAGCAGATCGTCGGTTCGATCGGCTACGTCGAATACGCCTATGCGGTGAAGAACAAGATCAGCTGGGTGAACCTGAAGAACGCCGCCGGCCAGGTCGTTGCGCCGAGCGCCGATGCGTTCGCCGCCGCTGCTGCCACGGCCGACTGGGGCAGCGCCAAGGACTTCAACGTGATCATGACCAACGCCTCCGGTGCGCAGGCATGGCCGATCACCGCGACGACCTGGGTGGTGATGTACAAGAAGCCCAAGAACGCCGAGCACACCAAGGTGGCGTTCGAGTTCTTCAAGTGGGCGCTCGAGAATGGTCAGAAGGACGCCGCTTCGCTCGACTACGTCGCGCTGCCGGACACCCTGGTCAAGAAGATCGAGGCTTACTGGAGCACCGAGTACAAGCACTAAGGCGGGCGTCTCGCCGGTCACGCTACGGCAACCGGCAAGTCCTATCCTGATGGCTTGACTGCACGACAACGGCCGCCCGACTAACCTCGGGCGGCCTGTTGCTGAAAGGCGCCTGGAAGCGCCGTCCATCCCCCAGACGGCCACGGCCGTGCTGACCCGAATGCCGAGGAATCCTCCGCACATGCAAGCGACCGTAGGCGCCATCGCCTCCTCCGTGCCCCAGGAAGAGCGCGCACGTCGCGACGCCCGGCACGACCGCCTATTCGGCTGGCTGCTCAAGGGCTGCGCCCTGCTGGTGCTGGCCTGCCTGCTGGGCGCCGCCGGAGCCACCCTGTGGGGCGGCCGTCACGCGTTCGGTACGTTCGGCTGGCACTTCCTGGTCAGCGATGCCTGGGATCCGAGTACCGATACCTACGGCGCCCTCGTGCCGGTCTACGGCACCATCGCCACCTCGTTCATTGCGCTGCTGCTCGCCGTGCCGGTAAGTTTCGGCATCGCGCTCTATCTTTCCGAAGTGGCGCCGCCGTGGCTGCGTACGCCGGTAGCCTCCGCCATCGAACTGCTGGCCGGCATCCCGTCGATCATCTACGGCATGTGGGGCCTTTTCATCTTTGCCCCGTTCTTCTCCGATCACGTCAAGCCGTGGATGACCAACTACCTCGGCGACAAGCCGGACGACGGCAAGCTGTCGTGGGTGGCGCAGCACGTGCCCTTCGTTGGCAAGCTGTTCGGCAGCGATTACCCGTTTGGCGCCAGCATCCTCACCGCAGGCATCGTGCTGGCGGTGATGATCATCCCGTTCATCTCCTCGGTGATGCGCGAAGTGTTCCAGACCGTGCCGACGCGCCTGAAGGAATCGGCCTATGCGCTGGGTTCCAGCACCTGGGAAGTGTCGTGGGACATCGTGCTGCCGTACACGCGTTCGGCGGTGATCGGCGGCATCTTCCTCGGCCTGGGCCGCGCGCTCGGCGAAACGATGGCGGTGACCTTCGTGCTCGGCAACGCGATGAAGCTGTCGCCGTCGATCCTCGATCCGGGCGCATCGATCGCTTCCACCATCGCCAACCAGTTCAGCGAGGCCGCCGGCCTGCAGAAGTCCACCCTGATGGCGCTGGCCTTCCTGCTGTTCGTGGTGACCTTCATCGTGCTGCTGATCGCGCGCTGGATGCTGCGCCAGCTCGCTCATAAGGAGGGTCGCTGATGGCTACCGGTTCGAGTCTCTATACCCAGCGCCGCATCAAGAACATCATCGCGCTGTCGCTCAGCGTGGTGGCCACGCTGATCGGCCTGATCTTCCTGGCCTGGATCCTGTGGGAAACGCTGCGCCAGGGCATCGGTGCGCTGCGTCCGCAGCTGTTCACCAAGATCACCGCCTACGGCGAGGACGGCGGCCTGCTCAACGCCATGGTCGGCAGCCTGATGGTGAACATGATCGGCATCGTCATCGCCACGCCGATCGGCGTGCTCGCCGGCGCGTGGCTGGCCGAATACGCCAGCGGCACCAAGCTGGGCGAATCGATCCGCTTCCTCAACGACATCCTGCTGTCGGCGCCGTCGATCGTGCTGGGCCTGTTCGTCTACACCATCGTGGTGTTGCCGAGCACCTCGCTGACCAACGGTTCCACCACGTTCTCCGGTTGGGCCGGCGGCGTGGCCCTGGCCTTGATCGCCCTGCCCGTGATCGTGCGAACGTCGGATGAAATGCTGCGGCTGGTGCCGTCCACGCTGCGCGAGGCTTCACTGTCGTTGGGCATCCCGCAGTGGAAGCTGACCACGCAGATCCTGATCCGCGCCGCGCGCTCGGGCATCATCACCGGCGTGCTGCTGGCGCTGGCCCGCATCAGCGGCGAAACCGCGCCGCTGCTGTTCACCGCGTTCGGCAACAACTACCTGACCTTCAACCCGTCGGACAAGATGTCCAGCCTGCCGCAGGTGATCTACCAGTACGCCAACGATCCGGGCGAAGGCCTGCACGCCATCGCCTGGGCCGGTGCCTTCGTGCTCACCATGTTCGTGCTTTTGCTGAGTCTTGCTTCCCGTCTGGTCCTTTCTCGCAACAAGGTGTCCCATGACTGAGTCCGCCGCCGCCGGCATCCACCCGCAGTCCGCGGCCACGCACGCGCCGCTTGCGCCGACCAAGATCAAGGTGCGCGACCTGCACTTCTACTACAACGGCTTCCATGCGCTGAAAGGCATCAGCATGGACATCCCGGAGAAGAAGGTCACGGCCATCATCGGCCCGTCCGGTTGCGGCAAGTCCACGCTGCTGCGCATCTTCAACCGCATCTATGCGATCTACCCCAAGCTCGAGGCGAAGGGCGAGATCATCCTGGACGAGGAGAACATCCTCGACTCGCGCTACTCGATGAACCGCCTGCGCAGCAAGGTCGGCATGGTGTTCCAGAAGCCGGTGCCGTTCCCGATGACCATCTTCGAGAACGTGGCCTACGGCATCCGTCACCACGAGAAGCTGTCGCGCGCCGACATGGACATCCGCGTCGAACAGGCGCTGCGCAGCGCCGCGCTGTGGGACGAGGTGAAGGACAAGCTCAAGCAGAGCGCGCTGGGTCTTTCCGGCGGCCAGCAGCAGCGCCTGTGCATCGCTCGCGGTATCGCGTTGAAGCCCGAAGTGCTGCTGCTGGACGAACCCACCTCCGCGCTCGACCCGATCGCCACCGGCCGCATCGAGCAGCTGGTGGAAGAGCTCAAGAGCGAGTACACCATCGTCATCGTCACCCACAACATGCAGCAGGCGGCCCGCTGTTCGGACCTCACCGCGTTCATGTACCTGGGCGAGCTGATCGAATTCGACCGCACCGAACAGATCTTCACCAAGCCGGGCAAGAAGCAGACCGAGGATTACATTACGGGTCGCTTCGGTTAACCGATACGCCACTCCCTCTCCCTCCGGGGAGAGGGCTGGGGTGAGGGGTCACGGAACCTCACCCTCCATTGATAGGGACTCCCCATGAGCGGCAGCAGCAAAGAACACATCATCAAGAGCTACGACGACGAGCTGACCCGCCTCACCGGCGAAATCGTCCGCATGGGCGAGCTTGCGGTGAGCCAGCTGGAAGCAGCCATCGACGTGATCGACCGCCGTGACGAGCGCGCTGCGCAGCACGTGGTCAACAACGACGACGCCATCGACCTGCTCGAACAGGAAATCAGCCACGACGTGGTACGCCTGCTCGCGCTGCGCGCGCCCATTGCCGGCGACCTGCGCAATGTGTTCGCGGCGCTGCGCATCGCGGCCGACATCGAGCGCATCGGCGACTACGCCGCCAACGTGGCCAAGCGCTCCATCCCGCTGTCGATGGTCGCTCCCATCGCACCGACCAGCGGCCTGGGCTACCTGGCCGAACTGGCCGCGCAGGAAGTGCGCGACGTGCTAATGGCCTATCGTGACCGCGATGCCGAACGCGCCTATCAGGTGTGGAAGGACGATGCGGAGCTGGACGAAGCCTATACCGGCTACTTCCGCCAGCTGCTCACCTACATGATGGAAGACCCGCGCAACATCACGCCCTGCACGCACCTGCTGTTCATGGCGAAGAACATCGAGCGCATCGGCGACCACGCCACCAACATCGCTGAAAGCATCTGGTATCAGGTCAATGGCGAGCCGCTGACGGCGCAGCGTGCCAAGCGCGACTTCACCTCGAATCCGGAACTGACCAAGCTGGGCAACAAGCCCGAGTAAAGCGACATCTGTAGGAGCGCACCCTGTGCGCGACCGTCCCGTTGCGGTGTTCCGCTCCGTGCCGGTCGCGCACAGGGTGCGCTCCTACAACATTTTGATTACTCAGTGCGCGCCGCCGGTGAGCTTCAGCCCCACCATGCCCAGCACCACGAGCCCCACGCAGGCCAGCCGCAACGGCGAGGCCGAATCGCCGAACAGCACGATGCCGAGGATCACCGCGCCGACCGCACCGATGCCGGTCCAGATGGCGTAAGCCGTGCCGATCGGCAGCGTCTTCACCGCCATGCCCAGCAATACGATGCTGGCAACCATGGCCGATGCCGTGATCACGCTGGGCAACGGGCGCGTAAAACCTTCGGTGTATTTCAATCCAATCGCCCAGACCACTTCGAGCAATCCGGCGAGCATCAGATAAATCCAGGGCATGACGCGCTCCTCTGGATGAGAGCAGGGCCGTCCCTGCCGAAGACACTTGCGTGCGGGGCCGTCCCCGCAGACCGGCCCCATTGCAGGACCGGTCCATGCATTCTACGGGCCGCGCATGAACCTCACGTCACGAGGTGAACTTGTCGCCCAGTTCGCGTGCTTCGCGACGCGCACGCGCCGAGTGCACGATGCCGAACAGGCCGATGACGATCCACGCCACCTGCATCAGGAACGCCGGCCAGTTCATCGCCACGCCGAACACCAGCGACAACGCCACGCCCAGCGCGCCCAGCACATTCATCAGCTGATACAGCAGCCCGTTGCCGTGCAGCTTGCGGGCCTGCAACAGCAGGAAAGCCAACAGCACCAGCACCACGCCGATATAACCGGCCCAGTCGTGCCACAGGAAGGTCATCGCTTTTCACTCCTTTGCCGCAAGGCCTCGAACAACACCACGCCCGTCGCCACGGACACGTTCAAGCTTTCCATCACGCCCGGCATCGGGATCTGCGCCACGAAATCGCAGGTCTCGCGGGTCAGGCGGCGCATGCCCTCGCCTTCGCTGCCCAGCACCAGCGCAACCGGGCCGCGCATGTCGATGGTGTAGACCGAGGTCTGCGTATCGCCGGCCAGGCCGGTGATCCACACGCCGGCATCCTTCAGGGTGCGCAGTGCACGGGCCAGATTGGTCGCGGCAATCAGCGGCACGCGATCGGCACCGCCAGCCGACGCACGCCGCACCACCGGGGTGAGACCCACCGCGCGATCCTTCGGCACGATCACCATAGTCGCGCCCGCCGCCGCCGCGCTACGCAGGCAGGCACCGAGGTTGTGCGGATCGGTGACGCCATCGAGCACCAGCACCAGCGCGTTCTGCCCGGCCTCCGCCAGCAATCGTTCGATATCGTTCTCGGAACCCATCGGCGGCGCTTCGTAACGCGCCACCACGCCCTGGTGGCGCGCTTCGCCCGAGACGCGATCGAGTTCCTCGCGCGACCGGTGGTGCACGGGAATGTTCAGGGCCTTGGCGCGCGTCGCCAGCTCCTGCACGCGCGCATTGCGCTGGCCCTGCTCCACCAGCACTTCGCGCACGCGCGTGGCGTCGTTGCTCAGCGCACCTTCGACCGGGTTGATCCCGACGATCCAGCTATCACTCATTTTTTGCCTTTGCTCTTGCCGGCCCCTCGGGCCTTGGAGACCGCCTTGGATGCTGCAGCCTTGGCCGCATTGAACTTGCCCTTGGCGGCCGATTTGGCCTTGGCCAGCATGCTCTTGCCGCCGGCCGGTTTCTTCCCGGCCACGGGCGCTTCGACCGGAACGGGCGCGCGCGATGGCTTGGGTCCGTCATTATCGCGTGTGGCAGGCCGTGCTGTCCCCTTGCCGCCCTTGGGCAACGAGTAGCGGTCCCCGGCGGCGGCATAGTTGTAGCGGCGCTCGCCGGTCGGCGGTGCAGCGCCTTCCTTGCGCGGCGCCACCAGGCGGAAGTCGATCTTGCGGTCTTCCAAGCTCGCGCGCAGCACCTGCACCCGCACGTGATCGCCGAGGCGGAACTGCGCACCGCTGCGCTCGCCCTTCAACAGGTGGCGCACCGGATCGAAGTGGTAGTAGTCGTTGGAGAGCTGGCTGATATGCACCAGACCCGACACCTTCGACTCGTCCAGTTCGACGAACAAGCCGAACGAGGTCACGCCGGTGACCGTGCCCGCGAATTCGCTGCCCACGTGCTTGGACATCCAGGCGCACTTGAAACGCTCGTCCACGTCGCGCTCGGCTTCTTCCGCGCGACGCTCGCGCTGCGAGCAATGCACGGCCATGGCGGCCATTTCGCTGGGGCTGTAGTTGTACGCGGTGGGCTTGCCGCCCGAGATCGCGTAGCGGATCGCACGGTGCACCAGCAAATCGGGATAACGGCGGATCGGCGAAGTGAAGTGTGCGTACGCTTCCAGCGCTAGACCAAAGTGGCCGCGGTTGTCCGGCTGATAGGCCGCCATGCTCTGCGACCGCAGCAGCACGGACTGGATCAGCTCGCGCTCGGGACGGTCATGCACCAGGCGCAGGATGTCGGCGTAGTCGCCCGGCGTTACGTCTTCGACCGGCGGCATGCGCAGCTTGAACTCGCGCAGGAACTGCTGCAGGTCTTCGTACTTCTCGGCCGGCGGTGGCTCGTGCGCACGGAATAACGCGGGGATCTTCTTCTTTTCGAGGAACAGGGCCGCCTGCACGTTGGCGGCGATCATGCATTCCTCGATCAGCTTGTGCGCGTCGTTGCGCTCGGTGGCGCCCATGGTTTCCACTTCGCCGCGCTGGTCGAGGCGGAACTTCACCTCCGGCGTTTCGAAGTCGATCGCACCACGGCGTTTGCGCTGCGCCGCCATCAGTTTGTAGAGGCCGTGCAGATGTTCGATCTGCGGCATCACGTCGGCCAATTCGTGGCGAGCATCGGCATCGTTGAGGCCGATCGCCTGCCACACGCGGTCATAGGTGAGGCGCGCATGCGAACGCATCACCGCGTTGTAGAACTTCGAGCGGACGACCTCGCCTTCCTCGTTGATGACCATGTCGCACACCATGCACAGGCGTTCGACCTTGGGGTTCAACGAACAGATGCCGTTGGACAACGTCTCCGGCAGCATCGGCACCACGAAGCCGGGGAAATAGGTCGAGGTGCTGCGCTCGTAGGCTTCCTTGTCGAGCGCCGAGCCCACCTTCACGTAATGCGACACGTCGGCAATGGCGACCACCAGGCGATAGCCGCCGCCACGCTTGGGCTCGGCGAATACGGCATCGTCGAAGTCGCGCGCGTCGGCGCCGTCGATGGTAACCAGCGGCGTCGAGCGCAGATCCACCCTGCCCTCGCGTTCGGCCGCCGTCACCTGCGGCTCGACCTGGGCGGCATCGCGAATCACCGCGTCGGGCCAGTCGTGTGGCAGGTCGTGGCTGGCGATCGCCATCTCGACCAGCAGCGACGGCTGCAGGCGCTCGCCCAGCACGGCGCGGATGGCGCCCATCGGGCCGCGATGCGGCGTCGGCGGGTCGGTGATCTCGGCCACCACGATTTGCCCGGAACGGGCGCCCATGTCCTGGCCGGGCACGATCATCACGTCCTGGTGCACGCGGCGGTCGTCGGGCGCCACCAGGGTGACGCCGTTTTCGATCACCACGCGGCCCACCAGTCGCGGCGAACGGCGCTGCAATACTTCGACGATGGCGCCCTGCTTGCGACCGCGGCGGTCGATGCCGACCACGCTGGCCAGTACCCGGTCGCCATGCAGCACGGTGCGCATCTGCTGGGGCGAGAGATAGAGATCGTCGCCGCCGCCATCGGGACGCAGGAAGCCGTAGCCTTCCGCGTTGGCGAGCACCACGCCTTGAATCAGGTCCAGCTTGTTGGCCGGCGCATAGCCGCCGCGACGTCCCAGCAGCAGCTGGCCATCGCGCACCATCGCACCCAGGCGTTTGCGCAGGGCGTTGAGTTCCTGTTCGTCGAACAGCGACAGCGCTTCGGCGATGCGCGCCTCGGTCAGCAGTTCGCCGCGTTGTTCGAGCAGCGCGAGGATCGCCTCGCGGCTGGGGATGGGTCGCTCGTAGCGCTGCGCCTCCCGCTCCGCGTGCGGATCGCCCACGACGCCTTCGCGCGGCCTGGCCGGATCGACGGCCGAACGGCGAACGCGGCCACTGCCGCTACCCGGCGCCTTGGAGCCCCGTTTGCCGTCCTGCTTGCTGTCGCGCGGTTCTTTTTTTCTGGTCACTTCCTATGCCTTTTTAGTTGTTTTATGGGGCTTGCGAACCGGAGGAGACGCGGTCCGATAAAAATATCCGTGAAAGGATAGTTGACAACCCACCGACACATGCCTAATCTACGCGGCTCACGCAGCCCAAAAAGCTCACGTGACACCTGCCCAGGTGGCGGAATTGGTAGACGCACTAGTTTCAGGTACTAGCGGGTAAAACCGTGGAGGTTCGAGTCCTCTCCTGGGCACCAATTGTAGACGAAGCCCGCAGCGATGCGGGCTTTTTCGTTTCCGGCGTTTACGCTTGTGCGCCGCGCGCGCTCATCCGGCCACGCGCAGCGCGTTGAGTCCGCCGGCCAGCGAATACACGTTCTGCATGCTTTCGTCGCGCAACAGACGCGCGGCATGACCGCTGCGCCGGCCGCTGGCACAGACCAGCAGATAGCGACCGTCGGCGAATTCGCCGGCTCGCTCCATCACTTGCGCGGAAGGCACCTGCAGTGCGGCAACCACCGGCATGGGATCGCTCGCCCACTCCTCGGCATTGCGCACATCGACCAGGCGGAAGCCCGCGGCGACGGCATCGTCCAGTCGATCGAACGCCAGGTCGATGGCTTCCTCGTCGACCGCCCGGGCCAGCGCTCGACGCGCCACCGCGACGCAGCCGCCGTGCGCGACGCAGCCGTTCGCCGCATCGATCGGCAAATGCTGGATGCTGAGATCGATCAGGTTCACCAGCGACAGCGCGCCCGCATTCGGCTGCGGCAAACCCAGCAGATATTTCAGCGCCTCGGTGGCCTGCATGGCACCGAGCACGCCGGGCACCGGACCCAGCACGCCCGACAGCGTGCAGCTGCCCACCGCTTCCGGTGCCGGCTCCTGCGGCCACAGGCAACGCATGCACGGCGTACCCGGCTGCGCCGCTACAAACTGCAGCTGCCCTTCGTACTGATAGATGCTGGCGAGGATCAGCGGCGTCCCGCTGACGACGGCGGCGTCGCTGCTCAGATAGCGGCTGCGCATGTCGTCCGTGCATTCCACCACCAGATCGAACTGGCCGAACACCTCGACCGCGTTGGCAGCAGTCAGTAGCTCCTTCCAGATCCGCACGTTCACCGTGGGGTTGAGTGCGGCCACGCGACGCGAGGCCAGCTCGGCCTTGTACTGGCCGATGTCGCTCGCGTTGTACATGGTCTGCCTATGCAGGTTGCTGGCATCCAGGCGGTCGCCATCGACGATGCCCAGCGTGCCGATGCCGGCGCCGGCGAGATAGCTGATCACCGGGCAACCGAGTCCGCCCGCACCGATCACCAGCACGCGCGACGCCGCCAGCTTCGCCTGTCCTGCTTCGCCCACGTCGCGCAGACGCGTCTGGCGCGAGTAGTCGGGCACGAAAGGCTGGGTCTGCGCATGCTGGTGATGGGCGTGATGATCCTCGTGCTCGTGTTCGCGATACACATGGGTGCACGCCACCCAGTCCGATTCGCCGGTGACGTAGTGCTCCTTCTTCCAGATCGGCAGCCGGTGCTTGATCTCGTCGATGATGTAGCGGCAGGCGCGGAACGCTTCGTCGCGGTGCGGCGCCGAAGCACCGACCCATACCGCCATGTCGCCGATCTTCAGGTCGCAGGTGCGATGCACGCAGCGTGCGTCGGTGACGCCGTAGCGTTCGATCGCCTCGGCGACGATGCGCTCGCCTTCGGCGATGGCAAGTTCGGCATAGGCTTCATACGACAGCCCGTCGACCTCGCGCCCTTCGTTGCTGTTGCGTACCCAGCCTTCGAACGCGCAGTAACCGCCGCTCGCCGGATGGCGAAGCCGGTCGCGCTGGCCGGTGGTATCGACGGCCGCGCCGGAAAGTTCGAACCGGCTCATCCGCCTGCCACCGGTGGAATGAAAACAATGGTGTCGCCGTCGCGCAGCGGGCGATCCCACGCGCTGAACTGGGCGTTCACCGCCACCTTCAACGCATCGGCCGCCAGCGAAAAACCTCGCGCCACACGCAGTTCCTCGTACAGATCGCGCAGCGAGCTGGCCCCCGTGGTGAACTGCTCGCTGCTGGTGCCGGCCTGCTCGCGCAGTTGCGCGTAGTACTGGAGATTCACCACCGTCATGCCAGGGACTCCAGACGTTGTTGCATGGCTTGCCGTTCCTCGGGCGTGTTGACGTTGTCCAGCGCATCGCCCGGCGCGGGCAGCAAGACGATGCTCGATTGAATCAGCGCCTTGCGCGGGCAGTAGCTGCCGTCCTCGTAGCGCTGCCGCAGCAGCGCGTGGCTGCGCGGCTCCCAGATCGCGCACAGCGGTTCGGGCAGGCCGTCGTGGCTGCTGGCGAAGACGGTGGCATCGACCAGGGGATCGCGTGCATCGATCAGGCGACGCAGCGTGTCGTGGTCCAACAGCGGCAGGTCGCAGGCCAGCACCAGCCAGGCGGCATCGGGATGGCGATCCTGTGCGGACAGGATGCCCGCGGCGGGTCCGATGGCGTCGTAGCTGTCCACGATCTGCGGCAGGCCGGCGCGCAGGGCATCCTCGCGCTGGCTGTCGCGCACCGAGACGAAGGCGCGCTCGGTCAGCGCTTCGAGCAGGCGCCATGCGCGCAGCAACTGCGGTTCGCCGCGATAGGCGAGCGCGGCCTTATCCTGGCGCATGCGCTGACTCGCGCCGCCGCTCAACAACAGGCCGTAAAGCGGAGCCGGTGTATTGCTCATGCTGTCTCCGTACTGCCGACGTCGTGCTTGCCGCCGGTCTTGGAAATAAGTCTCAGGTCGGCAATGACGATGTCGTGCGACATCGCCTTGCACATGTCGTAAATGGTCAGCGCGGCGATGCTGGCACCGGTGAGCGCTTCCATTTCCACGCCGGTACGGCCGCTGCACGACACGGTGCAGTCGATCAACGCGTCCACGCCTTCGATGCGGATGCGCACGTCGCACTTGTCGATGCTCAGCGGATGGCACAACGGGATCAGTTGCGGCGTCGCCTTGGCGCCCATCACGCCGGCGATCTGCGCCACCGTGAGCACGGCGCCCTTGGGCGTCACGTAGCCGGCCTCATGCAGGCGCTGCGCGACCTCGGCCGGAAACGTCACGCGTGCCCGCGCCTGCGCGGTGCGATGGGTGATCGCCTTGGCGCCGACGTCGACCATGCGCGGCTGCTGGTCGTCGCCGACGTGGGAAAGCTGGGTGGGTATCGCGGTCACGGCAAACTCCGGGGACGTGGCTGGATTATCGGTCGAGTCGCGACGGCAAGGATGAAGAAATCGTGTTGTTCCCTGCCCTCAGCCACCGATGTAATGCATCTCGATCTTGCGAGGCGCCTTGCCATGGTGTTCGGCCCGCTCTTCGCTGTAGCGGTCGCGGCGGCGCAGCCACACGTCGCGCAGCAGCTCGGTCAAGGCCTGGTCACTGGTGCCGTCGCGCAGCGAATGGCGCAGGTCGGTGCCGCGCGTGGCGAACAGGCAGGTGTACAGCATGCCTTCGGAGGAAAGCCGCGCCCGCGAGCAGCCCCCGCAGAACGGCTGGCTGATGGACGAGATCATGCCGATTTCCCCGGCACCGTCCTCGAAGCGGTAACGCGTCGCCACTTCGCCGGCATATTTCGGCGGCAGCGCCCGCATCGGCCACTGCGCGTGGATCCGCTCCACCAGTTCGGCGGATGGCACCACCGCGGCCGGGCGCCAGTCGTTGCGGTTGCCCACGTCCATGTACTCGATGAAGCGCACCACGACCCCGCTGCCGCGGAACCGCTCGACCAGATCGATCACCGTGTGTTCGTTCACGCCCCGCTGCACCACCGTATTGAGTTTCACGCCATGCGGGAAACCGGCTGCCTGTGCGGCTTCGATGCCGGCCAGCACATCGTCCAGCGCACCGCGGTTGCCGCTCATGCGATGGAACAGCGCGGGATCGAGCGTATCGAGACTGACGGTGACGCGATCGAGGCCGGCATCGCGCAACTCGCTCGCATGTCGCGCCAGCAGCACGCCGTTGGTGGTCAGCGCCAGATCGTTGATGCCCTCCAGCCGCCGCAGGCGTGCCACCAGATCGGTCAGGTGCGGACGCAGCAAGGGCTCGCCGCCGGTGAGGCGCAACTTGCTGACGCCCAGGGTGGCGGCCAGCCGGCATAAACGCTCCATCTCGTCGAAGCTCAGGCGCTCGTCGTTGCGCAGGAAGGTGAAGTGCTCGCCATAGGTCGATTCGGGCATGCAATACGGGCAGCGGAAATTGCAGCGATCCATGACCGAGATGCGCAGGTCGTGCAACGGCCGGCCGAGCTGGTCGACCGGCAGTGCGGTGCGTTCGTTGAGACTGTCGATCGCGCTCATCTCACCACCGATAAAACGTTGCGACGGTGCCGGCAGGCGCCTTGCCCTGGCCCGACGGCAACTCGATGAAACCATGCGTGCGCGGCAGCGACGAGAAGTCCCCCGAGGTCCTGGAAGGCACCGGATAGGCCATCGACCGCCCTGACGCATCCGTCTGCACGCGGGCCGGCACGAAACTCACCAGCGTCGGATTGATATCGACCTCACTGTCCAGCACCACGTGTTCCGGTGCAGATACGGGTATGCCCTGCGCCGCCAGCAATGCGGGCCGCGCATAGCGGGTGGCGCAGACCAGCGCCGAGACCGGATTGCCGGGCAACGCAAACACCGCCTGCCCGCGTGGCCCGATGCCGAACCACATCGGCTTGCCGGGCTTCTGCGCAATGCGATGGAACACCTTGCGCACGCCCTGCGCCGCCAGCGCCGCGGGTACATAGTCGCGCTGTCCCATCGACACGCCGCCGGAGAGCAACAACACGTCGTGGCGATCCAGCAGCTCGGCGATGCGTTCGCGCGTGGCCGCTTCATCGTCGACGATATGTTCCATCGCCACTCGCGCAAAACCTTCCAGGCGCAGCATCGCTCGCACGGCGGTGTCGTTGGAGCGGCGAATCTGTCCTTCGCCCAACGGCGCGTCCACGTTCACCAGTTCGTCGCCGGTGGAGACGATGGCGATCGACGGCATCACCGCAACCTCCACCTTCGCCACGCCATTGGCCGCCAGCAAGGCCATTTCCGCCGGCCCCAGGCGCATGCCGGGCGACAGCAGCAGGCTTCCCTGCGCGCAATCGGTGGCCTGCCGATGGATGAACTGGCCGGCCTGAGGTTGGCATTCGTCGGACAGCAGGTAGTCGCCGCCGTCGCGCCGCAGTTGCTCGATCGGAATCACGCAATCGCAGCCGGCGGGCAGCATCGCGCCGGTGGTGACTTCCAGGCAGGCGTCGCCGGAGGGAAGCGACTGTCTGGGCATGCCGGCCATCTGCGCGCCCGCTACGGCCAGGCGGCGCGGCATGCCCTGGGACCAGCGTGTGGCGATGCCGTCCATCATCACCCGGTCGAACGGCGGATGATCGTGTTCGGCGCGCACCGCTTGGCGCAATATTCTTCCGACGGCCTCATCCAGGGGCACAAGCTCGCTGCCAAACGGAGGCATATGTTCGGCGATCAGGGCTTCGGCCTGGCTGACGCTGGTCAATTCGCTCATGGTCTGATCATGCAAAGAGTGGCGACCGCATGGGTCGAGCATAGCGCCTCATTCAAACCCCCAGTGCAACGGCTTTTACCTGCGCCCACGCCTCGCTGCCGGGAGCCAGCCCCAGCGCGTGCCATGAGCGGCGGGTAATCCGTGCCAGCAGCACGCAGCCGCCCGCATCGAGCTGCACCAGGACCTGCGCAGGATGGTCCGCATCGGCCACGGCGATGATCCGGCAAGGCAGTTGATTGAGCGCGCTGGTGCCTGTCTGGGGCAGCCTGGTCAGCACCACGTCGCGGGCGCCGATACGGCATCGCAGTCCCTGCCCCACGCTTTCGTGGCGATAAGGCAGCCACAGGCGACCGCCCGGGAAATCGAGTTCGATCAGCTGGTCGTGGGCGTCGTAACTCACCACCCGGCCCTCGATCACCGCGCCCAGGGCTTCGCCCAAGGCAGGCGGCAGGTCCAGTCGCGCCAGCGTGTCCTGCAGCGCGCCCTGGGCCACCACATGGCCCGCTTCCAGCAAGACCAGATGGTCGGCCAGCCGGGCCACCTCGTCCACGTTGTGGCTCACATAGATCATCGGTACCTGCAGCGTGCCGTGCAGGGATTCCAGGCATTCGAGCAGGTCGGCGCGCGCGGCACCGTCGAGCGCGGACAGCGGTTCGTCTAACATCAGCAAGGCGGGATCGGACAGCAACGCCCGCACCATCGCCACCCGCTGCCGTTCGCCGCCGGACAGCGCGTCGACGCGACGCTGCAGCAGCGGCCGCACGCCGAAGCGGTCGATCAGGCCGTCGCGATCCAGATGGGACGGTCGCCCCGCGCGGCGATAGCCGAAATCGAGATTGCCGGCCACGCTGCGATGGGTGAACAGGCTGGGCTCCTGGAACACGTAACCGATGCGGCGCCGATGCGGCGGCACGAACAGGCGATGCGCACTGTCCTGCCATGCGGTCTGCCCAAAGCTCACCCGCCCGATGGCGTCGCGCTCGATGCCGGCGAGTGCGCGCAGGCAACTGCTCTTGCCGGCGCCGGACGGTCCGAACAAGGCGGTGACGCCCTTGGGCGGCAGCGTCAGATCGATATCGAAGGCGAGCGCGCCACGGCGCCAGGCGAGCTTGGCAGCCAGGCCGTGCGAGGTGCCGGCGTGCGGCTCAGTCACGCGCCGACCTGCGGGTACGCAGCAGCGACATGGCGAGCAATGCCGCGAAGGAGACCGCCAGCAGGCACAGCGAAAGCACATTCGCCTGGTGGTATTCGCCGGCCTGCACATGATCGTAGATGCGCATCGAAAGCACGCGTGTCTGTCCGGGAATATTGCCGCCGATCATCAGCACCACGCCGAACTCGCCCACGGTGTGCGCAAAACCGAGCACCGCGGCCGTGACCACGCCCGGCCAGGCCAGCGGCAAGGCCACGCTGAAGAATCGATCCAGCGGGCCGGCACGCAAGGTGGCCGCCACTTCCAGCGGGCGGTTTCCCACCGCATCGAACGCGTTGTGCAGCGGCTGCACCACGAACGGCAGCGAATAGAGCATCGACGCCACCACCAAGCCCTTGAAGGTAAATGGCAGCGCCGCCAGCCCCAGCGCGGCCAACGCGCGCCCCACCACGCCGTCAGGACCGAGCAACATCAGCAGATAGAAACCCAGCACGGTGGGCGGCAGCACCAAAGGTAACGCCACCACGGCAGCGATGGGGCGCCGCCAGGGCGAACGTGTATGCGCCAGCCACCAGGCCAACGGCAGGCCCAGCAGCAGCAACAGCAGCGTCACCGTGGCCGCCAATCGCAGCGTCAGGCCCAGCGCTTCGATGTCCGCTTCCGTCAGCAGGGCCATGGTGGCGCTCAGTGCGCGGCGTCCGCCGGCAGCTCGAAGCCGTAGCGCGAGAGGATCGCCTTGGCCGGCGCGCTCTGCACGTAACGCGCAAAGTCTTGCGCCAGCGCATTGCCGGCGCCGCGCTGGGTGATCACGAAGCTCTGCTTGAGCGGCTCGTACAGCGACGGCGGCACCGACGCAAAACTCCCCTTCGCGGGCGAACCCAACACCAGCGATTCGGCCACCAGGCCGACCTGCGCGTTGCCGCTCTGCGCGAACTGCGCGGTCTGCGCGATGTTGTCGCCAAACACCAGCCGCGATTGCACCTGGTCCCAGATGCCGGCCGCGCGCAGCGCCTGTTCGGCGCGCTTGCCGTAGGGGGCATGCTGCGGGTTGGCGATGGCGATGCGACCGAACTTCGCCTGCGCCAGATCGGCCACCTGCACGCCCTTCATGTCGATGCTCGCGCTCCACATCACCAGGTGGCCCAGCGCATAAGGCACGGGTGTTCCACTGGCCTTGCCATGCTCCACCAGTTGCTGCGGATAACTGCTGTCGGCCGAGAAAAAGATCTCGAACGGCGCGCCCTGTTCGATCTGCGTCAGCAGGTTGCCGGAGGAGCCATAGGTGACGTCGATGCGGCTGGCGGGATGGTCGTGGCGATACGCCGCCACCACTTCGTCCAGCGCCTGATGCAGATCCGCCGCCGCCGCCACCGTGATGTGCGCATCGACCGGCGCCGCCGGCGCGACGGAGGCGAACACCGAACTCACCAGCAGCAAGCCCTGCCATAGCCGACGCATCATCGTGTCACTCCTGTCGTGCCGTTCATGGGGCGGCCGAGCGTAGCCCAACCTTTGTGTCTCAAGCGCGACGATGGCGCACGCTGTCACGCACGTCCACATCGAAGCGCAATTCCAGCGGCTCGCCCTCGCCGCTTTCCAGTTCGAACAGCAGGCCTTCGCGCGTGGGCAGCCGGGCAGCGTGCGCGCGCACGTCGTCCAGCGGCAGATCGATCGTCCATGCATCGGGCTGTCCGCCAAAACGCGCGGCCGCACCCGGCACTGCCCTGAGCGTGCAGGAAAGCGTCATGTCGCGGGTGAAGCGCGTGCTCGCCTGCAAGGGCCGCTCGGTCAGCAGCTGGGCCAATTCGTCTTCGTTGACTCGCACGCGAAGGCTCTGGTTTTCGATCTGCAGTTTCATCTATCGCGCTCCCGCTGGATGGTTTTGCCCGAACACCAGGGTCTCCGGCTGCAGGCCGACGACCTCTACCCGGGCGTCGCCCGGCACGTCGCCCGACAGCAGCACCCATGCGTTCGCCTGCGCAAACGGCTGGATGCGAAACGGTTGCTGCTGAGCCAGCACGTGGGCGTGCAGACGGCCGTCGCTGCCCGGCATCACCGTTGCGCACAGAAAATGCAGCAAGCCGCCTTTCGCCTGCTGCGGCGCATCGAGCACCGCCTGCCATGTCCGCTCGGGCACCTGCCCGCGCATGGCTCGCAACACCGGGGCAACGAAGAAGCGCAGCCCCACGGCGACCGCCATCGGCGTGCCCGGCAAGGCAAACACCATCGCATCGCCCAGCATGGCCGCCAGCTGCGGCTTGCCCGGACGGATGGCGACCTTGTGGAACAACACCTGTGCGCCAAGTTCCAACAGCGCATCAGGCACGAAATCGTAGCGTCCCATCGACACCGCACCGGTGCTGACGATGAGATCGGCGGCGGCCTCGCGTGCACGCTGCACGGCAGCCACGAAGGTAGCGCTGGTGTCGTCGACCGTCTCGCAGCAACACACCTGTGCGCCCATCGCGGCGAATGCAGCGGCAAGGTACGGGCCGTTGGAACCGTAGATCTGGCCGTCCGCCAGCGGCTGCGCCAGATCGGCCTGCAACTCCTTGCCGGTGCAGATGACGGCGACGCGCGGCGGGCGAACCACCTGCACCTGCGCCACGCCAAGCGCAGCCAGCAGCATCACGTGGTTGGCTTCGACGCTTGTGCCGGCCTGGATCGCCACCGCAGCCTTGGCCACATCGCTGCCGGCATAGCGTACGTTCGCCTTCGGGTTCAGCGTGTCGAGCAGCCGGATGCGCGCCGGTGAACCATCGTCCTGCCGCGCTAGCAGCTCGGTGCGCTCGACCGGGACGACGCTGTCGAGTCCCTCGGGCAACCGCGCCCCCGTCATGATTTCCCAAGCCATGCCTTGGGAGTTGCACGAAGCATCGCCCGCCGCCTGCGATCCGTGCACGGCGTGCTCCGTACCCTCCGCCAGCGTCTGTCCGGCGTGCAACGCGTAGCCGTCCATCGCGGAGTGATCGAACGACGGCAGGTCCATTGGACTCACCACATCGGCGGCGAGCACCTTGCCCAGGGCATCGGCGGTGGCGCAGGAAACCGCGTCCAGCCGTCGGGCCTGTTGGAGTAGCGCAAACAGGGCGTCATCGTAACCAATCATGCTGAAGCTCGGCCTGGCCTATCGCGCGTAGGAGTCATGTCATCACATGCTCGGTGTGAGCACGGTGACATTGCAAGCGTTGCTTGCGCGCTGATTGTCACAATCCGTTGCGCCGCAGCAACAAGGTGGGTTCCACCTTGGCATAGTGCAGGTTTAAAGAACCGTGTTCGACCATCGTCGGGTGGCGCGTCCGACCGAGGGGCTCTACACATCGCGCAGATGCTCGGCCGGGGGGCCGGGCCATAACCGGGGGAGATGCTCATGGTGGGTGTATCTGAAACCGATGTACTGACGGGGGACGGAGGGAACGCCTCCGTGCTGTCCAGAGAAAGCACCATCGCCGGGCCGCGATTCAATCGCTGGCTGGTACCGCCGGCCGCATTGGCCATCCATCTCAGCATCGGCATGGCCTATGGCTTTTCGGTGTTCTGGCTGCCAATGACCAAGCTGGTCACGGAAGCCGATCCGGCGACCTGCGCCAAGCTGGGTTTCCTGGCCCAGCTGTTCACCACCGCCTGCAACTGGACGGTGCCCTCGGTCAACCACATCTTTGAAACCTTCATCGCCATGCTCGGCATTTCGGCGGCGATCTGGGGGGCGTGGCTGGAACATGCCGGCCCGCGCAAGGCCGGCTTCATCGCGGCGCTGTGCTGGGGCGGCGGCCTGGTCGTGGGCGGCATCGGCGTATCGATGCATCAACTATGGCTGGTGTACCTGGGCGCAGGCGTGCTCGGCGGCATAGGGCAAGGCCTGGGTTACATCACACCCGTATCGACCTTGATCAAATGGTTCCCCGACCGGCGCGGCCTCGCCACCGGCTTCGCCATCATGGGCTACGGCGGCGGCGCGATGATCGGTGCGCCCCTGGCCGTGGCGCTGATGAAGAAGTTCTCGCATGGCGACGTGCCGGGCGTGTCGTCCGCGTTGATCTGCATGGGCGTGATCTACCTGGCCGCCATGATGGCCGGCGCGTTCGGCTTCCGCGTGCCGCCGTCGGGCTGGCGCCCGCTGGGCTGGACTCCGCCCGAAGGCTCGACCAACAAATTGATCACCCATCGCCATGTGCACCTCAACCGCGCCTGGAAGACGCCCCAGTTCTGGCTGATCTGGATGGTCTTGTGCATGAACGTCACGGCCGGCATCGGCGTGCTGTCGATGGCCAGCCCGATGTTCCAGGATGTGTTCGGCGGCAAGCTGCTCGGCCTGGATGCGAGCACGGTATTGAGCACCGCGCAGAAGGCCGCCATTGCAGCGTCGGCGGCGGGACTGGTCGGCCTGATCAGCCTGTTCAACAGCCTGGGACGCATTGCCTGGGCCTCGACCTCGGACTTCATCGGCCGCAAGACCACCTACTTCATCTTCTTCGCCCTGGGCATCGTGCTGTATTGCACGCTGCCCACGCTGGGACACATGGGCATGGCCGGTGCGTTCGTGATCGCCGTGTGCGTGATCCTGTCGATGTACGGCGGCGGCTTCGCCACGGTGCCGGCGTATCTGTCGGATATCTTCGGCACGCAGATGGTGGGCGCGATTCATGGCCGCCTGCTCACGGCGTGGTCGGTGGCGGGCATCGCTGGACCGTTCCTGATCGCCGCAGTGCGGCAGGCGCAGTTGGATGCGGGCGTGGCCAAGAACCTCGTCTACGATCGCACGCTGTATATCCTTGCGGTCCTGCTGCTGGTGGGCATGATCTGCAACCTGCTGATCAAGCCGGTGAAGGAAAGCGCCTTGATGACCGACGCCGAGCTGGCGCACGAAAAGTCGCTGCAGCGCGAATCCGCGTTCACCTCGGCGAGCGCACAGGACGCAGCGCGTGGCGGTTTCGGTGGGCTGGGCCTCGTGGCCTGGGCACTGGTTGGCATACCCTTCCTGATCGGCGTATGGATAGCGATCACCAAGGCCGCGGCCTTGTTCTGACGATGGTGGAAACATGAAACGCGCGGCTACTGGCTCATCGCTACCCGATATTCCCGAGTCCGTGCGGCTCGTGGTACTGGACGTCACCGGGCGCCTGAAGGATCTTCCGGGCGCCCTGCTCCCGGTGCTTCACGGCATTCAGGATGCGCTGGGATATGTCCCTGAGGCCGCCGTGCCCCTCATCGCCCGCGAGATGAATCTCTCGCGGGCCGATGTGCATGGCGTGATCAGCTTCTATCACTACTTCCGGCAGCAGCCGGCGGGCAGGCACGTGATTCATCTGTGCCGCGCCGAGTCGTGCCAGGCGATGGGCGCCGTCACGCTGGAAAAACACGTCAAACAGCGGCTGGGCGTAGACTTTCACGAGACGACCAAGGACGGCGAATACACGCTGGAGCCGGTCTACTGCCTGGGCAACTGCGCGTGTTCGCCGGCCATGATGGTGGATGGCGAGTTGAAGGGCCGGGTCACGCCTGAGCGGTTCGACGCATGGCTCGCTGCGGAGGCTTCATGAGTTTCACTGTGTATGTGCCGCGCGATGCGAGTGCCCTCTCGTTGGGTGCCGAAGCTGTGGCCGTGGCCATCGCCGAGCAGGCGGAGCGGCGCGGCCTTGACATCGCCATTGTCCGCAACGGTTCTCGCGGCATGTTCTGGCTGGAGCCACTGGTCGAAGTGGTTACGCCGGCAGGGCGAGTCGCCTACGGCCCGGTACAACCCGACGACGTAACCGCACTCTTCGACGCGGATTTCCTGCACGGCGGTGCCCACGCACTCTCGCTCGGCCCCACCGAAGACATCGCGTATCTGAAGAACCAGCAACGCCTCACCTTCGCGCGCGTCGGCATCGTCGATCCGCGCAGCCTTGACGACTACCTCGCGCATGGCGGCTATCGCGGACTCGATGCGGCCTTGCGCATGAGCGATGCGGAAATCGTGCAGACCGTGACCGATTCGGGCCTGCGCGGCCGCGGCGGCGCCGCCTTCCCCACCGGCATCAAGTGGAAGACCTGCCTCGACGCCAAGGCCGTGCAGAAGTACGTGGCCTGCAACGCTGACGAAGGCGATTCGGGCACCTACGCCGACCGCATGATCATGGAAGGCGATCCGTTCGTGCTGATCGAAGGCATGACCATCGCCGGCATCGCCGTGGGCGCGACGCGCGGCTATATCTACCTCCGCGTCGAATACCCGCATGCACATCGTGCCCTGAACGCCGCCATCGCCATCGCCGAAGCGAACGGCTACCTCGGCGACGATGTGCGCGGCAGCGGCAAGGCCTTCCACCTGGAAGTGCGGCTTGGCGGCGGCGCGTACATCTGCGGCGAAGAAACCTCGATGCTGGAATCGCTGGAGGGCAAGCGCGGACAGGTTCGCGTGAAGCCGCCGCTGCCGGCCATCCACGGCCTGTTCGGCAAGCCCACGGTGATCAACAACGTGGTCACCTTTGCATCGGTTCCGATCATTCTGGACCAGGGCGCGGCGTTCTATCGCGACTACGGCAGCGGCCGCTCGCGGGGCACCTTGCCGATCCAGCTCGCCGGCAACCTCAAGCGGCCTGGACTGATTGAACGTGCCTTCGGGCTGAGCCTGCGCGAACTGATCGAAGGCTATGGCGGCGGCACGGCCAGCGGGCGCCCGGTACGCGCCGTGCAGGTGGGCGGTCCGTTGGGTGCCTATATTCCGGCCTCGCAACTCGACGCACCGATCGACTACGAAGGCTTCGCCGCCATTGGCGGCATGCTTGGCCACGGCGGCGTGGTGGTGTTCGACGACACCGTGAACATGGCGGCGCAGGCGCGCTACGCGATGGAGTTCTGCGCGATCGAATCGTGCGGCAAATGCACGCCGTGCCGCATCGGTTCCACCCGCGGCGTGGAAGTGATCGACCGCCTGCTGGCCAGCGACAACGCCGGACGCCAACGCGACGAAGTGCTGCTGCGCGACCTCTGCCAGACCATGGTGGCCGGCTCGCTGTGCGCCCTCGGCGGCATGGCGCCCTTCCCCGTGCTCAGCGCGTTGGATCATTTCCACGAAGATTTCGCGGGCTCGGCTGAGCCGGTGAACTGAGAGCCCGTGCCATGCCTCGCGTAAACGCCGCCGCATTCCTCACCGTCATTCCGGCGCAGGCCGGAATCCAGTGGCGGGAGTGTGCGGTTATCGCGAAAGAGCACGACCTGCTCTGTCGCGACCATCGATCCGTGCCGCTCCTGGATTCCCGCCTGCGCCGGAATGACGGTGAGGGAAATGAATGCTCGGGCAAACGTTGAATTAGGTTCCTGGGAGTTACCTTATGCTGTCCATCGTCGAAATCGATCTCGGCACTCCTAAATCGCTATCGCAAACGATGGTGTCGCTGGACATCGACGGCCGGCGCATCGAAGTGCCCGAAGGCACCTCGGTCATGCGCGCTGCCGCGCAGGCTGGCATCAGCATTCCCAAACTGTGCGCCACCGAGATGCTCGACGCGTTCGGTTCATGCCGCCTGTGCCTGGTCGAGATCGACGGACGCAAAGGCTACCCCGCCTCGTGCACCACCCCGGTCAGCGAAGGCATGAAGGTGGCCACGCAGACGCCCAAGCTCGCCGAGATCCGCCGCGGCGTGATGGAGCTGTATATCTCCGATCACCCGCTGGACTGCCTCACGTGCCCCGCCAACGGGCACTGCGAGTTGCAGGACATGGCCGGCGTGGTGGGCCTGCGCGATGTGCGCTACGGCTACGACGGCGCCAATCATGTTTATGCGCGCATCCCTGCGCGCGACGATCAAGAAGCGGCCATCCATGGCCGCACTCGTCAAACAGTGCCCAATCCGCTGTTCTCACCGAAGGACGAATCCAATCCCTACTTCACCTTCGATCCTTCCAAGTGCATCGCCTGCTCACGCTGCGTGCGCGCCTGCGACGAGGTGCAGGGTACGTTTGCGCTGACCATCCAAGGCCGTGGTTTCGAATCCAAAGTGGCGGCCAGCCAGGACAACCGCTTCCTCGATTCCGAATGCGTATCGTGCGGCGCCTGCGTACAGGCCTGCCCCACCGCCACGCTCTCCGAGAAGTCGCTGATCGACAAAGGCCAGGCCGAGCACAGCGTGGTCACCACCTGCGCCTATTGCGGCGTGGGCTGCAGCTTCCGCGCCGAGATGAAAGGCCAGGAAATCGTGCGCATGGTGCCGAACAAGGACGGCCATGCGAACCATGGCCACTCCTGCGTGAAGGGCCGCTTCGCGATCGGCTACGCCACGCACCCGGATCGCATTACCACGCCCATGATCCGCGCCAAGATCTCCGATCCATGGCGCGTGGTGAGCTGGGAAGAAGCGATCGGCCACGTCGCCAGCGAGTTCAAGCGCCTGCAGGGGACGTACGGCAAGCACGCCATCGGCGGCATCACCTCGTCGCGTTGCACGAACGAGGAAACCTACCTCGTGCAGAAGCTCGTACGCGCCGGCTTCGGCAACAACAACGTGGATACCTGCGCCCGCGTCTGCCATTCGCCCACCGGCTACGGCCTCAAGGCCACCCTGGGTGAATCGGCCGGCACCCAGGACTTCGATTCCATCCGCGCCACCGACGTGGTGCTGGTGATCGGTGCCAACCCCACCGACGCGCACCCGGTCTTCGGCTCGCAGATGAAGCAGCGCCTGCGCGCGGGTGCCAAGCTCATCGTGATCGACCCGCGCCGCATCGACCTGGTGCGCACGCCGCACATCAAGGCCGACTACCACCTGCGCCTGCGTCCTGGCACGAACGTGGCGGTGCTCGACACGCTGGCCCATGTGATCGTCACCGAAGGCCTGGTCGACGAGGACTTCGTGGCGCGTCGCTGCGAACCCGAAGCATTCGCCAAGTGGCGCACTTTCGTAGCGCAGGAAAAATACAGCCCCGAAGCGATGGAAAGCGTCACCGGCGTGCCGGCCGAACTGGTGCGCGGCGCTGCCCGCCTCTATGCCACCGGCGGCAACGGCGCCATCTATTACGGCCTGGGCGTCACCGAACACGCGCAAGGCTCCACCTCGGTGATGGCGATTGCCAATCTCGCCATGGCCACCGGCAATATCGGCCGCGAAGGCGTCGGCGTGAATCCGCTGCGCGGCCAGAACAACGTGCAGGGCTCCTGCGACATGGGCTCGTTCCCGCACGAGTTCCCCGGCTATCGCCATGTCGGCGATGCCGCCGTGCGCCAGTCCTTCGAGCAGGCCTGGGGCGTACCGCTGTTGAGCGAGCCCGGCCTGCGCATTCCCAATATGTTCGAGGCTGCGCTCGATGGCAGCTTCAAGGGCCTGTACATCGAGGGCGAGGACATTGCGCAGTCCGATCCCGATACCCAGCACGTGACCGCCGCGCTGACTTCGATGGAATGCATCGTGGTGCAGGACCTGTTCCTCAACGAGACGGCGAAGTTCGCCCACGTCTTCCTGCCGGGCAGTTCGTTCCTGGAAAAGGACGGCACCTTCACCAACGCCGAGCGGCGCATGTCGCTGGTGCGCAAGGTGATGGAACCCCAGGGTGGCTACGCCGACTGGGAGATCACCCAACTGCTGGCCAATGCCATGGGCTATCCCATGCACTACACGCACGCCTCGCAGATCCTCGATGAAATTGCACGGTTGACGCCCACCTTCCACGGCGTGAGCTTCGAGAAGATCGAAGCGCTCGGTTCCGTGCAATGGCCGTGCAACGACGAGCATCCCGATGGCACGCCGGTGATGCATGTCGACGAGTTCGTGCGCGGCAAGGGCCGCTTCATGCTGACCGAGTACGTGGCGACCACCGAGAAGGTGAGCGCCGAGCACCCGCTGATCCTCACCACCGGCCGCATCCTCAGCCAGTACAACGTGGGTGCGCAGACGCGCCGCACGGCCAACGTGATGTGGCACGACGAAGACCGGCTGGAAATCCATCCGCACGATGCCGAAGAACGCGGCATCACCGATGACGACTGGGTCGGCATCGTCAGTCGCGCCGGCGAAACCGTGCTGCGCGCCGTCGTCTCCGAACGCATGCAACCGGGCGTGGTCTACACCACGTTCCACTTTCCCGGTTCGGGCGCCAACGTCATCACCACCGAGAATTCGGACTGGGCCACCAACTGCCCCGAGTACAAGGTGACCGCCGTGCAGGTGACGCGCGTAAGCCAGCCATCCGAATGGCAGAAGCGCTATCGCGCGTTCAGCGAAGCGCAGGAGGCGCTGCTGGAACAGTCGGCGAAGCCTGCTTGAGCAGCGTCGAACAGGAAGAAACCTCCCGCGGCTACGCCGTGCGTGCGGTGGACCGCTGGCGAAACGGCGCCTCCTCGCACGAGGACGATTGCATTGCCGAGGAAGTGCCGGTGGCGATGGTCTACAACGGCGCCACCTTCGCGGTGATGATGGCCTCGCCGCACGACCTGGACGATTTCGCGCTGGGTTTCTCGCTGACCGAGCGGCTGATCGGCGACCCGTCACAGTTGCTGCAGCTGGAAACGCATGCGCTGATCGAAGGCATCGAACTGTCGATGCGCGTCACCGACAACGCACCCGGCGCCCATCTGGACCAGGAACGCCAGCGCCTGCTGCCCGGCCGCAGCGGCTGCGGCATCTGCGGCACGCGGGAACTGGAAAACGCCGTGCGCCACGACGGTGCGGTGGGCGAAGGCGTGGCGATTTCGCGCGACGCACTCGAGGCCGCGCTGCGGGAGCTGAAGGAACGCCAGCCGATGAACCTGGCCACCGGTGCCGTGCACGCGGCCGCATGGGCCGATACGGCGGGACGCATTCTCCTCGTCCGCGAAGACGTGGGCCGCCATAACGCGCTGGATAAACTCATCGGCGCGATCCATCGCGCCGGCATCGACGTCAACACCGGCTTCGCCCTGGTCACCAGCCGCGCCAGCTACGAAATGGTCACCAAGGCCGCCAGCGCCGGCATCGCCCTGCTGGCCGCCATTTCCGCGCCCACCGCACTGGCCATCGAACTGGCGCGCAGCGCAGGCATCACCCTGGTCGGCTTTGCCCGACCCGGCAGCCACAACGTCTACACGCACCCCGGCCGCCTGCTGGCCGCCGAGTCACGCGAGCACTCATGAGAATCGAACGACTGATCACCATGGCGAACGACATCGCCACCTATTTCACCGTCGAGCCCGATCACGCGGCGGCGGTGGCGAGTGTGCGCGATCACCTGACGCGATTCTGGGATCCGGTCATGCGGCGGCAGCTGAAGAGCTACCTTGCTGACGGTGGCGAAGGCTTGATCCCGCTCGCGCAGGAAGCAGTGAGCGCGCTGCAGCTGCCGCCCGTAGACGCGACTTAGCGCATCCTTTGTGGGAGCGCACTTGTGCGCGACCATTCCGCCACGGCGGTTCCGCTCCGCCAGGTTGTCGCGCACAAGTGCGCTCCCACAGGGGTTTCGGCAGCCCAAACCTCAAGGACGCTGCGTCGTCCCGCCGTCCACCACCTCGATCATCGTCACGTTGCGCACCCATCGCGCCGGCCGCTTGTCGCCCGGCACCAGCAGGCGCAGCGGACCATCCTTGTCCAGCGGCTTGCCGTCACGCGTATCCACCAGCAGCACCTGCGTGTGACCCAGCGTGGCATCCAGGTCGGCCAATCCAAACACCACTTGGTACTGATCGGCGGCCGTGACGCGCACGAACGAGGCCAGCGCCTTGCCTCGCAGGGGCTTGTCGAGCGACACGCCGGCCCGCGACAAGATGTCTTCGAGACGAACGCCGCCCCATTGGCTGGCCGGCTCGTCATGCGCCGCGGCGGTCACCTGCTCATGTGGCATGCCGGCCAGCGTTTTCGCATCCAGCGACAAAGCGGGCTTGCCCGGCGCGACCAGCTGCACCGTTGCCGTGCCTGTCGTGACAGGAGCTTCCGCCGCGTGCACCGCAAGGATCCCGCATGCGCCAAGCAACACGAAGCCCAGGGCAAATCGATTCCACGTCTGCCTTGCCATGCCAGATCCTCTTGTGAATTCACACGGCTTTCACCGCTGCGGAAAAACAGGAAGCGTACACTCGGGAAGCGCGCGAAAGCATGCCTTGCCGGGCATGGCTTGGCACTACCTGGCTGATCCAGATCAGCCGCCCAGGGGAACGAATGTTTTAGTTTACCGCGCAGATCTTGAGTATCGCCGTCCTGCTTGATGGAGGTGCGCGTGGAACCCAGCACGGTCGTCGACACCCGCAAACAGGAACGGATGACCTTCCTGTTGCTGCTCCTGTTGTTTCCCGTGCTGTCGGTGATGTTCATCGCAGCGTTCGGTTTCGCCGTGTGGTTCTGGCAAATGTTCGTCAGCGGACCGCCTCACGTCTGAGGTCGCGCCATCCTGCAGGGGAATGCCATGAAGGACGAACATCACATCTCCAGCCTGGTCGTGCTGCACCGGCCCGATGCGGTCGATGTTCTCACCGCCTTTGTCGAGCTTCGCGACACCCTGGAGATTGCCATCCAGGGCGAATGTCGCTGCGTGATGGTGTGCGAAACCGACAACCAGCGTGCCGTGATGGATCACATCGAAGCGATGGAAGCGCTGCCCGGCATCATCAACGTGTCGTTGATCTACCACCATGTGGAGTCTCACGACGTCATGGACGAACTCGTGTCTTCGGACGCATCACTTCAGGGAGCCGGCGTATGACTTTGTCCATGACGCGACGCGAATTCATCCGCAACACCGCCGTGGCGGTGGCGGCAAACGTGGCCGGGCTGGCCCTGCCGGCGAGCGCGACCAACGTCCTGCTCGAAGGCGACATGGTCCAGCTCAAATGGAGCAAGGCACCGTGTCGATTCTGCGGCACCGGCTGCGGCGTCAACGTGGCGGTGAAGGATGGCCGCGTGGTAGCGACCCACGGCGACCAGCTGTCCGAGGTCAATCGCGGCATCAATTGCGTGAAGGGCTATTTCCTCTCCAAGATCATGTACGGCGCCGACCGCCTCACCGCGCCCATGCTGCGCAAGAAGAACGGCGTCTACGCGAAGGACGGCACGTTTACCGAAGTCAGCTGGGACGAAGCCTTTGATGTCATGGCGCAGCAATTCAAGCGCGTGCTGAAGGAAAAGGGCCCGGAAGCCGTGGGCATGTTCGGCTCCGGCCAATGGACGGTATGGGAAGGCTACGCCGCCAACAAGTTGCTCAAGGGCGGCTTCCGCAGCAACACGCTCGACCCCAATGCACGCCACTGCATGGCCTCCGCCGTGATGGGCTTCATGCGCACGTTCGGCATGGACGAGCCGATGGGCTGCTACGACGACATCGAAGCCACCGATGCGTTCGTGCTGTGGGGCTCGAACATGGCGGAGATGCACCCGATCCTGTGGACGCGCGTGACCGACCGGCGATTGTCCAACCCCAACGTCAAGGTAGCCGTGTTGTCGACGTTCGAGCATCGCAGCTTCGAGCTGGCCGATATTCCGATCGTGTTCACGCCGCAGACGGACCTGGTGATCCTCAACTACATCGCCAACCACATCATCAAGACCAACCGCGTCAACAAGGATTTCGTCGACAAGCACACCACCTTCAAGCGCGGCGTCACCGACATCGGCTACGGACTGCGTCCGGATAACCCGCTGGAGGAGAACGCCAAGAATTCGAAGGACCCGACTGGCAGCGAGCCGATCGACTTCGCGCAGTTTGCCGCGTTCGTCGCGCCCTACACGCTCGAAAAAACCGTGGAAATGACCGGCGTGGACAAAGGCTGGCTGGAACAGCTGGCCGAGCTGTACGCCAATCCGAACATCAAGGTGGTGTCGTTCTGGACCATGGGCTTCAACCAGCACACGCGCGGCACGTGGGCCAACAACATGGTCTACAACATCCACCTGCTGACGGGAAAGATCTCCACGCCGGGCAACAGCCCGTTCTCGCTGACCGGCCAGCCGTCCGCCTGTGGAACGGCGCGCGAAGTGGGCGTGTTCAGCCACCGCCTGCCGGCCGACATGGTGGTGACCAATCCGGAGCATCGCAAGCATGCCGAGGAGATCTGGAAGATCCCGCACGGCATCATCCAGCCGAAACCGGGCTACCACGCCGTGCAGCAGAACCGCATGCTGCGCGACGGCAAGCTCAACGCCTATTGGGTGTTGTGCAACAACAACGTGCAGGCCGGCGCGAACCTGATGCAGGAGACGTACGCGGGCTATCGCGATCCACGCAACTTCGTGGTGGTGTCCGATGCCTATCCCACGGTCACCGCGCAGTCGGCCGACCTGATTCTTCCTGCTGCCATGTGGGTGGAGAAAGAAGGCGCCTACGGCAACGCCGAGCGGCGCACGCAGTTCTGGCACCAGTTGGTCAAAGCGCCGGGGCAGGCCCGTTCGGATCTGTGGCAGCTGATGGAATTCTCCAAACGCTTCACCACCGACGAATGCTGGCCGGCCGAGATCCTCGCCGCCAATCCGCAGTTCAAGGGCAAGACCTTGTTCGACGTGCTGTTCAAGAACGGCAACGTCGACAAGTTCCCCACCACGGAAATGGAAGCGGGATACGACAACGACGAGGCCGCCGCGTTCGGCTTCTACGTGCAGAAGGGCTTGTTCGAGGAATACGCCACCTTCGGTCGCGGTCACGGCCATGACCTCGCGCCGTTCGACGATTATCACAAGGCGCACGGCCTGCGCTGGCCGGTGGTCGATGGCAAGGAAACGCGCTGGCGTTATCGCGAAGGCTCCGACCCTTATGTGAAAGCCGGCACGGAGTTCCAGTTCTACGGCAACCCGGACGGGCGCGCCGTGATCTGGGCCCTGCCGTACGAGGCGCCGCCCGAAATACCGGACAAGGAATACGACCTGTGGCTGGCGACCGGCCGCGTGCTGGAGCACTGGCACTCGGGTTCGATGACCATGCGCGTGCCCGAGTTGTATCGCGCGTTCCCCGAAGCCGTGGTGTTCATGAACCCGGACGACGCCCGCTCGCGCGGACTCAAGCGCGGCGACGAGGTGAAGGTGATCTCGCGCCGTGGCGAAATGCGTTCACGCGTTGAGACGCGCGGCCGCAACAAGCCACCGCAGGGCTTGGTGTTCGTACCGTGGTTCGATGCCGGCCAGCTGATCAACAAGGTGACGCTGGATGCCACCGACCCGATCTCCAAGCAGACCGATTACAAGAAGTGCGCGGTCAAAGTCGTGGCGGTCTAGGGAGATTACGATGCGACAGAAGCCTTTGATCGTCATCCTTGCACTGGTCGTGCTGGTCGCGGCCGCCATTGGATTTGCCGTGGGCCGGAAATCCTCGCCGGAGCCACGCGTGGTCTCCTCCCCGCCCACCGCCTCACCGGCCATCGCCAGCACCGCCGAACCCGTGCACGCAGGCGATCAGATCGACGCCATCCGCCGCGGCGCGCCGGTGAACCAGGAGATCGCCGCACCGTTGATGGCCCGCGTGGAGAACGCGGACATCAAGCGCGTCCGCGCCTATCCGATGCAGCCGCCGACGATCCCGCATTCCATCGACAACTACCAGATCGACAAGAATTCCAACCGCTGCCTGCTGTGCCACGCACGCGCCAACGCGGACAAGTTCCAGGCGCCGCCGGTCAGCGTCACCCATTACATGGATCGCAACGACCAGTTCCTCGCCACCATTTCGCCGCGCCGATATTTCTGCAACCAGTGCCACGTGGTGCAGACCGACGCCAAGCCACTCGTCGCCAACAACTTCAAGGATATCGACAGCATCCTGTCCGAAGAACACGACAAGAAGGCGAACTGACCATGTGGCCACGAATCAAGCGATGGCTCGCCGCGTTGTGGCGGACCATCCGCCGCCCCAGCATCCATTACAGCCTGGGCTTTCTCACGCTGGGCGGGTTCATCGCGGGCGTGCTGTTCTGGGGCGCATTCAACACGGGATTGGAGCTGACCAACACCGAGGCGTTCTGCACCGGCTGCCATGAAATGCGCGACAACGTCTTCCAGGAATTGAAGACGACCATCCACTACACCAACCGCTCGGGCGTGCGGGCGACCTGTCCCGACTGCCATGTGCCGCATCAGTGGACGGACAAGATCGCGCGCAAGATGCAGGCCTCCAAGGAGGTCTACGGCAAGATTTTCGGCACCGTGGACACGCGCGAGAAATTCCTCGATCACCGGCTGGAACTGGCCCAGCACGAATGGGCGCGATTGAAAGCCAACGATTCGCTGGAGTGTCGAAATTGCCATAACTACACGTCGATGGATTTGACGCGGCAATCGACGCGTGCGGCGGAGATCCACAAGCGCTGGCTTGGCTCTGGCGAGAAGACCTGCATCGATTGCCACAAGGGCATTGCGCATCACTTGCCGGATATGACGGGAGTTCCGCAGGGATAGGCTGCTTCCGGTGAACTGATCGCCCGGATGCAGGATATCGCTACTGGATTCCGGCCTGCGCCGGAATGACGAGAGGGATAGGAAGGCCGCTCATTGCGTCACCTTTCCTGCTCGTCATTCCGGCGCAGGCCGGAATCCAGTAGCGACGCGTCCGAAGCAGCAACAAACCCTCACGCCTTTCAGCCCCCGGCGGGCCCCTTCAACTCCACCATGTTCCCCTGCGGGTCATACAGGTAGATCGACGGCCCCTCGCCCTTCGCCCCATAGCGCGAACCGATGTCCCCCACGCGCACGCCATGCGCCTTGAGGTGCGCCACGATGGCCGCCTCGTCGTAATTTTCCACCTGCAGGCACAGGTGATCCATGTTGTGCCCCTGTTCGCCCGGCCCCGCGCCGCCCAGCCGGCCGAGCTTGCTGTCCAGCGCCACCAGGTCGATCAGCGAATCGCCGGCGCGCAGCTGGACCAGGCCGATCTCGTCCTGGCGACGTTCCTCGCGACAACCGAGCACCTCGCAATAGAAACGCTGCATGGCCTCGGTGTCGCGCACGCGCAGCACCACGTGATCGATCCGGGCCAGTTGGAACGGGGGCTTGGACATGGTGGGGTCCAGTAAGGCGAGGCCGCCATCTTATGCCGTTTGAGACTCCCGCCACATGAGCCGGCGGCTGGGGAGGCATTCCCGGCCAAGGCATCTTATAATCGCCGTTTAGCGTGTGGTGGGAGAAGCAGCGCAAGCTGCTGCCGACGGCGTAACGCCCGTAATCGCTCAGGCCCCAGACCATCACCCGCACGAACACTCTGGAGAGACCGGTTGAATCCGGCGCCGAAGGGGCACGAAGCCAAGCTCGCTGAGCCGTCGCTTCCAAACTCTCAGGCAAAAGGACAGAGGGGCGCTCCACGTGCGGCTTGCACGTCCGGCCTGTATGGGCCATTTCCGGACGCCCCTGTCATGAGTCAGAAAGCCAATCCTTCCCTGCGCGACCTCGAGCACCACGACGCCTTCATCGAGCGCCACATCGGCCCCAACGACGCCGAAATCGCCACCATGCTCGGCGTGGTCGGCTACGACTCGCTGGAAGCGATGACCGACGCCATCGTGCCGGGCAAGATCAAGTCGCCGGCGCCGCTGGCCCTGCCCTCGCCGATCACCGAAGTGGAAGCGCTGGCCAAGATCCGCGCCATCGCCGACAAGAACCAGGTGTTCCGCAGCTTCATCGGCCAGGGCTACTACGGCACGCTGACCCCGAACGTCATCCTGCGCAACATCCTGGAAAACCCGGCGTGGTACACGGCCTATACGCCGTACCAGGCCGAGATCTCGCAGGGCCGCATGGAAGCGCTGATCAACTTCCAGACCATGTGCGCCGACCTCACCGGCATGGAGATCGCCAACGCGTCCCTGCTCGATGAAGGCACCGCCGCCGCCGAAGCGATGACGCTGGCCAAGCGCTCGACCAAGTCCAAGTCCAACCTGTTCTTCGTCTCCAACGCCGTGCACCCGCAGACGCTGGAAGTGATCAAGACCCGCGCCGAAGCGATGGGCATCGACCTGCACATCGGCGACGACAGCGAAGCCACCAGCGTCGACAGCTACGGCGTGCTGCTGCAGTACCCCAACACCTTCGGCCAGATCAACGACTACAAGGCGCTGGCCGATGCCGTGCACAAGCGCCATGGCGTGGTCTGCGTGGCCACCGACCTGCTCGCCCTCACGCTGATCGCCGCGCCGGGCGAATGGGGCGCCGACATCGTGGTCGGCAACACCCAGCGTTTCGGCGTGCCGTTCGGCTTCGGCGGTCCGCATGCCGCGTTCATGGCCTGCCGCGACAGCTACAAGCGCTCGATGCCGGGCCGCCTGATCGGCGTCTCCATCGACGCCGAAGGCAAGCCGGCCTACCGCCTCACCCTGCAGACGCGCGAACAGCACATCCGCCGCGAGAAGGCCACCTCCAACATCTGCACCGCGCAGGTGCTGCTGGCCGTGATGGCGAGCATGTACGCCGTCTATCACGGTCCGGAAGGCCTGGTGCGCATCGCCCGTCGCGTGCACCGCCTCGCCGCGATCCTTGCCGGTGCATTGCGCGATAAGGGCGTCACCGTCGGTCCGGATTTCTTCGACACGCTGCACGTGGTCAATGTCGATGCCGCCGCCATCCACGCGAAGGCACAGGCCGCCGGCATCAACCTGCGCCAGATCGATGGCAAGAGCCTTGGCATCAGCCTCGATGAAACCACCACGCGCGCGGACGTCGCCGCCGTCGCTGCGCTGTTCGGCACCACCATCGCCGATATCGACGCGCTCGACGCCAAGACCAACGACGCCCTGCCCGCCGGCCTGGCCCGCACCAGCAAGTTCATGACGCACCCGGCCTTCAACACGCACCACAGCGAGCACGAACTGCTGCGCTACATGCGTTCGCTGGCCGACAAGGACCTGGCGATGGATCGCACCATGATCCCGCTGGGCAGCTGCACCATGAAGCTCAACGCCACCGCCGAGATGATCCCGGTGACGTGGCCGGAGTTCGGCAACATCCATCCGCTGGCCCCGGCCAACCAGGCCACGGGCTACAAGCAGCTGATCGACGAGCTGGAAGCGATGCTGGTGGAATGCACCGGCTACGACGCCGTGAGCCTGCAGCCGAACTCCGGCGCGCAAGGCGAATACGCCGGCCTGCTCGCCATTCGCGCCTATCACCGCTCGCGCGGCGAAGGCCATCGCGACATCTGCCTGATCCCCGAATCCGCGCACGGCACCAACCCGGCCTCCGCCCAGATGTGCGGCATGCAGGTGGTGGTGACCAAGTGCGATGCGAACGGCAACGTCGACGTCGCCGACATCCAGCGCGCTGCTGAAAAGTTCAGCGACCGCCTCGCCGCGCTGATGATCACCTACCCGTCCACGCACGGCGTGTTCGAGGAAGACATCGTCAAGATCTGCGAGATCGTGCACGAGCACGGCGGCCAGGTGTACACCGACGGCGCCAACATGAATGCGCTGGTCGGCGTGGCCAAGCCCGGCAAGTGGGGTTCGGACGTCTCGCACCTCAACCTGCACAAGACCTTCTGCATTCCGCACGGCGGCGGCGGCCCGGGCGTGGGCCCCTGCGCGGTGAAGTCGCACCTTGCTCCGTTCCTGCCGGGAACCTATGGCGCTGAAAGCACCGTGGGCATGGTGAGCGCGGCCAGCTACGGCTCCGCCTCGATCCTGCCGATCAGCTGGATGTACATCACCATGATGGGCAACGCCGGCCTGCGCCGTGCGACCCAGGTGGCGCTGCTCAACGCCAACTACGTCGCCAAGCGTCTTGCGCCGCATTACGAGACGCTCTACACCGGCCGCAACGGGCTGGTGGCGCACGAGTGCATCCTCGACCTGCGCCCGCTCAAGGACGCCACCGGCATCGGTGCGGAAGACGTGGCCAAGCGCCTGATCGACTTCGGCTTCCACGCACCGACGCTGAGCTTCCCGGTCGCTGGCACGCTGATGGTCGAGCCGACCGAAAGCGAATCGCAGTACGAGCTGGACCGCTTCATCGACGCCATGATCCAGATCCGCGACGAAATCCGCGCCGTGGACGAAGGCAAGCTCGATCGCGAAGACAACCCGCTCAAGCACGCCCCGCACACCGCCGTGATGGTGTCCGCTTCCGAGTGGACCCACGCCTACACCCGCGAACTGGCGGCCTTCCCGCTGCCCAGCCTGAAGTTCCAGAAGTACTGGTCGCCGGTGGCCCGCGTGGACAACGTCTACGGCGACAAGAACGTGTTCTGTAGCTGCGTGCCGGTGGAAGCGTTCAAGGGCGAGATCGAAGCGTTCAGCGAGCCGAACGTGGCGTGATCTTTCCTGCAGCGTGAATGGAAAAAGGGCTCCGCATGCGGAGCCCTTTTTTGTTGAAGGCCATGCAGCACGTCAGGCGTTTGCGACAGCAGGCTCCTGTGCCTTGGCCGCGAGCATGCGATGGTAGGCAAACGTGCCGCGCACGCCATTGATGAAGCAGAACAGCAGCGCCACGGCCATCAAGATTCCAAAGTAAGCCTGCGGCTGCGTGGCAAACTGGAAAATCTTCTCCGCGACAAACAACGCCAGACCGATCACCGCGAACACCCGCGAGCGACGCCGGATGCGCCAGGCGATGATGACCAGCAACACGGCGTCGACGTAGGCGAGCGAATTGATCCCCATCACGCTGTGACTGGACAGCAAGCTGATGGTGGCGACGACGGCCGTCACGACCGCACAGAACGCTGCGGCCCAGACGCCCTGATTGGATGCCTGCTCGGCATCGGCGATGTTTCCGAAGGTCGGCCAGTACCAGCGGTCCTGCTTGTAACGCGATCCCATAACTCCCCCTGTGATTTCTTGCGACGACACCCCCGTGCCGACTTGGGGATGTTAAGCGGTATCTGCGGTTTCGGCACTCGGCCAGGTAAGGTAGCCAACCCCACCTAGAGACAACGTTGTCAGAAAAGTCTTTCGTGAAGGAAGTGTGGACGTCCAGACGTCCAGGCCAGATTTATTGCAAAGCAATATGACGTGTTCCCCCAATAATGGGGATCGAACAGAACTCGTCGCTGCAATGCACGAAAATCGCCCTGTTTCCAGCCACATTTCCCCTACAACCATGCGGGGCAATCTCGTCCACTGTTTCACAACTAGCGTCACAGTTTGCATTGCAGTTTGAGGACAACGTTGTCATCCGTGGACGCGAACAGACATTGCCGCACGCCGGACAAGTCGCGGTGCGCAGAGACACACAAGGGGATATTCACGCTCGCCGCCCAAGGGCTAAGGCTGGTCGCCACGGACACATCCGCCTTTCGATGCAGCACAAACCAGGAGACGATTTCATGCAGATGAAGCAATCGGCCGTTCGGTTACGCACGGCACTCCACGCGCTCGGCACCACTGCAGGCGGCGCCATGGCCATGAGCCTGATGACGCTCGCTCCCGTTCAAGCCGTACACGCGCAGGCCACCTGCGCCGCGGCCTGGAGCGCAAGCACGGTTTACACCGGCGGTCAGACCGCCAGCGAGAACGGCACCAACTACCTCGCCAACTGGTGGACGCAGGGCAATGATCCAGCCACCAACAGTGGCGGTCCTGGCTCCGGCCAACCGTGGACGTCGCAAGGCGCGTGTACGGGCGGATCGTCCGGTGGCGGCGGCACGGGCGGCGGCGGTACCGGAGGCGGTGGAACGGGTGGTGGCGGAACCGGCGGTGGCGGCACGGGTCCCACCAACCCGCCCGGCACCGGCGCGAACCTGGTGTTCAGTCCCTACAAGGACATCACCATCAACCTCAACTGGAACACCAACGTCATGCAGACCGCGGCGGCCACGGGCTCGTCGATTCCGGTGGTCGGCAGCGGCAGCCTGAAGTCCAACTATGTGACCAACCTCGGCGCCATCACCCTCGCCTTCGCCACCGGCGAATGCGGCAGCGAAAACTGGGGCGGCGTCCCCGGCGCCAGTTTTGCCAGCGCCAACATCTCCGCGCTTTCCAATGCCGGCGTGTCCTACATCGTCTCCACCGGCGGCCAGGCAGGCACCTTTACCTGCGGCAGCACCGCCAACTTCGCCACGTTCCTGTCGCGCTACATGTCGCCGAAGATGGTCGGCGTGGACTTCGACATCGAAGGCGGCCAATCGCAGACGACCATCAACAACCTTGTCGCTGCCGCGGTGTACGGCCAGTCGCTGTATCCGAACCTGCGCTTCTCCTTCACCCTCGCCACGCTGGGCGCGTCGGACGGCAGCTACGGTGGCGTCAACAGCCTCGGCGACATGGTGGTGAAGGCAATCAAGGCCTCCTCGCTGACCAACTACACCATCAACCTGATGGCGATGGACTATGGCTCATCGGCCGCCTCGTACCTGTGCGTCGTAGCGAACGGCAGCTGCGACATGGGCCAGTCGGCCATCCAGGCAGTGAAGAATCTCGAACACACCTACGGCATCTCGCCGAACAAGATCGAGATCACCCCGATGATCGGCATCAACGACGCATCCAGCGAAAACTTCACCATCGCCAACGCCGACGCCATCACCACCTACGCCGTCGCCAACGGCCTCGCCGGTATCCACTTCTGGTCACTCGACCGCGACACGCCGTGCAACCAGACGACGGCATCGCCTACCTGCAACTCCGTGCCCTCCACCACGCCGTTGCAGTACACGAAGCGGTTCTTGAGCGATCTGGGGCGCTAACTTAGCGTGCGGCGGACCACTGAGGTCCGCCGCCTTCGCTTCGCATCGGTACGCTTCCTACGCCGTGTGCGGGTCCCCACGATGCGGCTGATTGCCTCGCATCGGGAGAAACAGGACCGCGATTTAACTCCACTCTGACCCCAGTTTTCAGTTTCGGCTTCTCAGAGAGCCTATGAATGAGATTTCACTAGAACCTGGCTGCATCGTTGCAGCCACGCACTTAGACGTTCCGACACGCAGTTTCATGAAGTCACTGGATAATGCCGAAGCTCACCACTGGCCAAGTCTTGCCCGAATCGCCGGTTACTTGACAGCGAATCGCCGCGCGGAGAACAGCCCAAAGAAAAGCTGACAACCGTGTGCCCGCCGTATACGCAAGGCGCGCAATGTCCAATATGCCTTGCGAAAGTGCTTGGCTGCACCTGTCGGCTAGTAAGCCGATCTCGAGGCGAACATCGACAGCTTCGCCCACAGTTCTTGTGCCCCGCCTGTGGCCGCCGGAATCGCATCTGAAGCCTCGGCGAAGACTAGGAAGGGAACTGTGCCTGGAGAAGATCGACGGGCCGAAATAGACGTCTAGGCCCGCTGACTGAACGGGACATTCCACGGTAGTGGAAAAAGCAAGAACGCAGGTATACACTGGCATCAAGTCGGACTGGAAATTTCCGGTCGGCGCTAGGCCTCAAACTTCGGTTTGGGGCCTTTCGCTTTTATGGGGACACCTTTACACCCCATCCCTCTGCCCTACCCTGCTGATCTCGCCGAATCTTTTCAGCAATGATCTCGTATGCTCGATTAGCTTGGTTGGGGCGAAGCGATCTAATGCCCATAGGGCGGGCGCAGAGGTCGGCAATCTGCAGACCGATGGAGTTCGACAGCTTTGGAATCATGAGCAGGTCGAACGGCAGAGGACGCCCGCAAGCATTCTCACCGCCGCCGATTCTTGCAAACGCCTCCCCTAGCTGGGCATCTTCATTCGCACCGCGGCACTCAACAATGACCTTGGTGCGCTTGTTGGTCTGCCCTTTCGAGTGCAGATCCAGGAAAACACGTTCTAGTACGAAGCTCATGGCAACGTCGTAGGGATTGCGTGGCACCTGGTAACGCTCCACATAACGGTCCTTATGGATAACGCTGAAAACAAGCTTGAACCTTGCCCATGCCAAAAAGCCTGAAAGCTTCTCCTGGAACTCTTCACGATTCGCGACATCCTGAAGGAAAGCAAATTGATTCTTCGGCTTCCGAATGTCGTGCTCGTGCAATATGACCTCGTCGTGCCCCCAGAAATCCATCTTCAGAGTGTTTAAGGCAGGACAGATCGCTTCGATATATTCTCGTCGATTAAAAAGTGCTGCGCAGAGGACGAACACCGGGTAGTTGGCATCGATGCTCTTAAGTCCGTGATCCCCGCTCTCATCGATGAACACGATGTAGTCGCTGTAGGCCGAACCAGGAATAGCTATCGCCATTCAATTCCCTCCGATCCATTTCTCCAAGAGCTCGTCCGTGAGTCGATCTATCGTTGCTTTTGAGACACCGCTGGACATGACGAAGGTCTCCGCTAGCTGGCCGACCTCTCGTAGAAGCAGCAAAGCCTCATCGGCGATACGATCAAGGCGCTCAAGCAGTTCGTGGAATGCGCCATCGTTGATGACCGCATGCCCACTAGTCGCCCTGGATCTGTGGACAAGCCAATTCCGTTCGGCCAGCAACATCTGAAAACGGCCCTCCAGCGCACTCGATAGTTTGTCGGCCTTACGCAGCTTTGTGATAGTAGAGCCGAACGTCGCCGAGCTGGCCTTCTCGAACAGCGCGTTCCCAGCTTCTTCGCCCATTCCTCTGGTAGCTTGCGCTACTAGTACGAAGTATTGCGCCAGGGCGCCCTCAAGGATCTGAAGCTGCCACAGGGCATAGCCCACACGACTCGTGATCTCTGCTAAGCGATCCGCTCGTTCCAGCCTGGACGACAACAACTCCATTCTTTCTCTCCAATATCTCTATCGTTTCGAATACTGCCAGGAGCGGTCTCCGATCACCCGCTGGCTGGCTGAGTTATCGCTGCTTGAGGATTCATTGCACACCTATCCAGCAATTTCCCTCGCCATTAGAAACAGAAACCCGGGTCAGAATGAAACCCAGGTCAGAGTGGATCACCCCTGATTTCTGAGCCGCTCTGCCCTCTGTTTTCTCGCTCCTGTTTTTCCCCTTTCTCTAACTCGCTTAATCAACAAGAGGGCGATAGGCCCGAACCACAGGCTTTGCCCTTTCCAGATCGTACCGCGCCTGAAGTGCCAGCCAGTAAAAGGCGGTGGTGTCGAGGGCGAGGGAAAGGCGGATGGCGATCTTGGGGGTGATCGGGTGGGTGTCAGCGATGAAGGCTTTGATGTGGTCGGCGGGTATGCCAGTGCGACGGGCGAGTTGGGCGGGGTTGAGGGCGTTGGGGATGAGGTAGGCGTGCAGCAGGATGTCGCCGGGGGCTCGCAGGGGTTGCGAGGGGTCTACTTCCGAATGCGGGGTGAGCTGGATCAGTTCCATGGTGGTTCCTCCCTGTCGGACACGGCCGCGCAGCGGATAAGCGCTTACAGCGCTCCGTGTCAGTGAATGCTTGGCAGCTTCGTCGGTGATCGCCCGAATGCGGCGCATCGCCATGCTGGCCAATGCGCCGTAGCGGCGGTCATCGGAGGCGTGTGGTGTTCACTCGAGGCTCGTCACCGAGCAGGCGGGCGTACTGCTGCAGACAGTGGATCGCCGTGCCCAGGCTGGCCGTGACGGCCACGGGAAGCGGCCATAGCAGTGGTCTGCCGGGGAATCCCCGCGCCAGCGCGTGGCGGCACTGCTCGCTGTCCACACGCAGGCGCGTGAGGGCGAGCACCGCCAGGGCGATGTCGCCGCGAGTGCCATAACGCGGGGTTTCGGGCCATGCCACTGCCCTGGATGACGGGTCATCAGGCGGAGAAGTGAGGGTGTCGTCAGGGGGAACGGACGAGCGAATGCGTACCGTATGATCGCAGGTAGCCATGATCAACTTCCTAAGAGTTGGAGATGGTTAGCGGGTCGTGGGTGTTTCCAGCACTCACGGCCCGCGCCTCATGACCTGGTGGTCATGGTGACTCGCGAGACCGTACAACACGACAGCGCGAGTGACCGACTGACCCTAACAAGCAGGGTTGGCATGGTCTGTCAGGGAACGGCGAGATGGGTGTCCACCTGGACAAGGCAGTGCGTGACGGCGCCAGACCTATCGAATGTCGGCTGCATTCCCTTAGAGAACTTGAAGGCGGTGCACGCTCTCAAAAATGTGCTCGCAGATTCATGAATTTCTCCCTGGCACCTTTCCGTATGGGCACCTTTCCGTATGGCACCTTTCCGTATTCTGGAGCCCAGGCAACGCAGACAACACTATCTTCTATCCGGGCTTCGGTAAGTCGCCCAAGGGCCGAGGTACCTATGACAACGACAATTGATAAATTTTTGTTTGATGGAGGATTTCGATTGGAGAATTACTTCATTCGAGCAACTCCAGTATCGGAAGTACTCTGCTACGTTGACTCGGGAGGAAAGGAGTTTTACTTGCCAATCAGTGATGACGAACTAGCAGATGCCGCTATACGGCGATTGAAGGACCTAGGCGTTCGAATAGTCAAGGCTGGTTAGTGTCCCATCCAAGGTATCAAGGCCGAGCCTCTCGGCTTTGGGGCCACGGGACCGGAAAACGGGACGAGGTAGTTAAGCCGATGAGTACTACAACAACGGTCACTCAAGCGCACCACCGACGCCAGCAACGGCAACATGGGTTACTTCGAGTACGACGCCAACGGCAACCGCACCTTTGAGGGCTACACCAGCAAGAACGGTGCCTGGCCTTTCCAGCAATCGGTAGCAACCTACGATCAGCTCAATCGGCTGATTCGCATCCAGGACCCGCGTTGCGTCATCGATTATGAGTACGACGCGCAGGGCAAGATTGGGGCTTCTTTTGTGCTCTACTCACCCTTCCCTACGCCCTACTTCTTCCGAAGCCCTATCAACACACCACGATACCGCGGCAACTGCGCCGCACATGTGGAGTGCAGCTGGCCAATCTGACGAACGATGCGATTGGCATTCAGTTGTGCCTGCACGCGCGTGGCTTCGAGTTGTTTGATGTGATTGCGCAGGTCGCCTTCGCGCTCGATGGCGCGCTGCTTTTGCGCGGCGTTGCGTTGGATGTTGGCGCGCAGGCGCTCTGCTTTCGCCTGGGACTCGGCGATCACGTGCTGCAATTGCATGTTGGTTGCGTCGAGTTGGACGCGGCGCACTTCGCTGCGCGCCCGTTGGTTTACCTGGAGCGCGAATTCGTCGAATGCCCTTTCGGCGGCCTCGGCGTCGGATGATTTCATGGCGCGCCACAGCAGGTCGTCCATGAAGAGGGCCGCGTAGAACTTCAGTTCGGCACCGTGGAAAAGAAGACGCGCCGAGTGTCCAAAGCTGTGCAGTTCGCGCAGCTCGGTGAATGCGCCGTCCTGCGCGAGCGCTTCAACTTCTTCGATATCGGCCACTTCGACGGCGTCGTTGGGATCGTAGTGTCGCGACCAGGCGACGGGGCTGGCTTCCGGGGCGGCCAGATCGCCGTGGACATTGGCCTCGATGTCCGCGTCGGCAACGACCACGCTTTCGTCGTCACCGCGAAAGACCAAGGAAAACTCTCTCATCGATGACGTTTCACTCATGACCTTCTCTGTGTGCGACGACGAAGCTCAGGAACCGACCGATCAACGTCCGGGCCGGCGAAAGGCATGGCCAACCGGTTCGGCGTTGCCATGGTAACGGGGCAAGGAACTGCCAAGAAATGAGACCGTTCTTGAAATCGCGCCCACGATCGACAAGCGTCATGCGCCGACCCACCGGGGAAATTCACGCGGCGCGGCTCGCAAGGGAGTAGTGTCGAGTGGCACGATCTGCGGAGGGCACCATCATGGCCGACGTCGCCGGGATGACCAGCAATGGTTTCAACTACACGGCCGAATATCTGCTCGCCGTGCACGACAGTGTCTGTTGGGCTGCGACCTTCCGCTTGAACGGTATCTATCGTGGCATGCGCCACGGCCGGGTTTTTGCTGTGTCGTCGCTATCGACGACGGAACTTGAACTGGCGGTGCAGGACGATATCGAGGATACCTGGGTCAACGAGCATTGACGGCCGGCGCTTGCATCGCGGCCGCGCTGCGGTCCGGTTCAGGCATACGCTGACACCCTTCCCTTTTGCACCCAGGCGCACCCTTGCCCGTATGTGGACGTGCATTCGCTGTCAATCCGAGTTGACCTCGAAGGACGCGCTGCCGTCCATCGACAGCTTCGGCGGTTATTTCATGTGTCCGGTGTGCGGCCGGCGAAACGGTCTGCATCAACTCGGCAGTCGGCGAGACGACGCTACGCTTGCGCTCGAACAAGTGGACGAACCGGAATAGACCACCGCGCATGCGTGCTTTCCGAATGCGTGATCTTCGGAGGGTCGGCCGCGATCATTGCAGGAAGGGGAACTGCCCTTGCTCATGCCAGCGGCGATTGTCGCTCACCAGTAACGACATCGATTCGCACCAGCCGTAGACCGGACCGTGGTCGGCCAGTCGTGCTTCCAGTTCGTTGATGAGGGCAGCCTTCTCGTGTTGCACCTGGCGCGCCACTGACAGATGCGGCACAAAATCGGGAAACGCGCCCCCGCCCTTGGGGTGATCGGGAAACGCGCGTTCGAGCGCCGAGGCGATCTGGATGATCGGCTTGGCCGGTTCGGGCGCCAGCCACACGACGGAAGGAAACGTGCCGACGTGGGCGAGGCGGAACATCGGCGCGGGAATATCGGCCGCCACGTCGCGCAAGCGCGCCATCATGCCTGGCGTTATCAAGTCGCTATCGATGAAGGGATAGATGAGCGTGATATGCGCGCCCAGCCCGCGACGCGCCGAGGGGTCGTATTGATCGCGGAAGCTGCCGACCACGGCTTCGGCCTCGGGCACCAACAGCGCTAGCAGGGTACGCGCCATGGCTGGCTCGTCGCCTTCCTCAGGTTCGGCCGATGGCCGTGCACTTGCATTATGGCGCGGCGGACGACGGTGGCGACACCAACATGGCAGCTAGGGACGCGGTGGCGGTCACCGCTTGCGAAAGCCGGGCCGCGCGCCAGGTCCGCTCAGCCAGCGCGCTTGAGCGGTATGCGCCATGCCATCGGCACGGCAGCCCAGATCATGGGCTCCAGGCCATCGTCGCCCTGCAAGTCGCGAGCGAAGATCACGCCGGCATCTTCGCCCGCCTGTATTGCCAGGGAGGACGAGGCGAACAGCGCCGGTACTTCGGCATCGGTCAGGGGTTCCCAATCGGCGCGGTTCATCAACGGGGAACGGAACAGCGTCCATGTTCCCGTCCAGCAGGTCTTGCCGTCGCGCACGACTTCGAACGCGTCGCCCTGCACCAGGTAAATGCCAACGAGTACCGCCATGAAGAACTCCCTTTCGCTCTGCGCCATGTGGGGGGAAACCGTCGGTGGGGAAGCCGACCGGCTACATGGAACGCTGAACCCTCTGCAGGAAATAGCTTACGAATAGCTGACATGCAGTGAGCGTGGCAAAGGTCATGTAGCCAAGCGTATGAATTTACGTCGTTTTTGCGCTGCGTCAGCGACCCTCCCGGCAATTCGGCTGGCGGCTTATCGCAGCGATTAGGACAGCTAGGGCGAATTCGTGAAAGCAGACCGCCATTCGTGTGCCCTCACGATGCTGCAAGACAGCACGGAAAGCCGCCGTCATGCCGATGCGGCGCGCCGCTGACAGGCGGAGCCATCCCCGTCACGCCCTGTCCGGCACGGTTCCTCTGGCAGCGACCGTAGTCAGCTGGCGATCGAACGCGACATCGGCGCGCCGCGAATACTGCAAGCCACTGTCCATCCAAAGAAATGAGAGCCCGCAAAGATGTAATCCCGCGTGCCCTGGCCTGAACCGACACGCGCGCGGACTCAGTAAATTTTCGCAATGAAAGGACCGCGAGCCGACTTAGAATGGCTGCGCTGTTGCAGCTCACCCAAGCACAGGCGCGCACGCGGCAAGCAGAAATTACCTTCGCGCACGGAGTGGCATCGACCGGATAGCAGTCGCAGCAGGTTTCATGAGCGCTCTCTGAAGACTACAAGCACCACGTAGGGCCAAACCTACAAGGCATGCTTGGTCGAGCAGCTAACCTTGGTCGGTTACACAGACACGATATTGGGGACGGGCACAGTGACCCTTCGTATCATCCTCGCTGACGACCACCCTATTTTCCGCAGCGGCGTGCGCGCCCTGCTGGAAAACAACACCCAGGCCAAGGTCGTTGCCGAAGTGGGCTCGCCCGCCGAGTTGCTCGACGCCGTCGACAAGCATCCGTGCGAGCTGTTGATTACCGACTTCAGCATGCCGGGAGGCCAGATGGCCGACGGTCTGCAGATGCTTGGCATGGTCCGCCGCCGCCGGCCGGAGCTTCCTGTGGTGGTGCTCACCATGGTCAACAACGGTGGCGTGCTCAAGGCCATCCTGCAAACCGGAGCGCGTGGCTTGATGAGCAAGACGGATGCGCTGTCCGAACTGACGCTCGCCGTGCAGGCGGTGTCGCATGGGCGCGTGTTCCTTAGCTCCGGCATCACGCACCTGATGGATGAGAGCGGCACCGGTGGCCACGCCGAGGATCAACCCGCCCTCTCCAAGCGCGAGACGGAAGTGCTGCGGCTGTTCGCCTCGGGCTTCACCGTCACCGAGATCGCGGGCCAGCTCAATCGCAGCGTCAAGACCATCAGCCGCCAGAAAATGGATGCGATGAACAAGCTGGGCCTGAAGAACGATCTGGACGTATACGCTTACGCCCGCGAGCACGGCATCCTCGCCTGATATGCGCGCCTGGCGGTAAGCGCAGCCGCAACGGCGCCGGCACCAGGCGCCTTGCTGATGGCACGTTCCTTGATTGTCTTAGCCCCTGAAGCCTGACGCCCCGAAGAAGAAGAATCACTCGATGAGGCCCTGCTGGCGGCATTCCCGATCACCCAGCGTATGACCATTTGGCGAGCGTCAGGGGCGCTCATGCATGAACATGAATTTCTGCGTCGTGGACGAGACAGAGCACGAACTTCAAGTACTTTGTGAAGTTGACCAGTTGCCAGGACGGGTTGCCTGGCGCGCCCATATCTATGGCACTGTATCGTCCCAGGAGGAACTCAGCGGCGAAGCGGTGGACCACGATGCGGTGGCCGGACACGTCCAGGCCGAGGTGCTCGATCGGGGCATTTTCGCCAAAAGCTGACCTACAGCGTCATGGCGCTGACGAGGAGCGACATCAGGTAGTTCCATCCGCATAAGGAGCATGCGTACCGACTTGGGCTGCTGCATGAGTGTGGTAATGGCTTTTTCGACAGAACGCATAGTGCTGGCCTGGGTGGAGGACCTGGAGCAAGGGCTCGAAGAGCTCTCGCGAAGCCACCGGCAACCTCACCAGGACGAACTGCTGAAGGATCTGCTGCAATCGGCGCACGGTCTGCTGGCATTGTCCCAGGCCGAACTGCGCAAGCTTTCCGGTGCCGACGTTGCGTTGCTCGGCAACGAGACCGGCACCATCCAGTCGATGGAAGACATCCGCCAGCTGTGCACGCGCCTCCGCCAAGTTTTCAGAGCGGGCCACGGCGGTGACGTGGGCGAATCGAGCGATTGAAGTGTCTTGAGCGCTCTACCTGTGGGAGCGCACTTGTGCGCGACAGCCAAACGGAGCGATCACACCGCAGCGCTGCGGTCGCCCATAAATGGCCTCCCACAACAGCACACCCTTGCTCTACCTGTGGGAGCGCACTTGTGCGCGACGGCCGAACGGAGCGATCGCACCGCAGCGCTGCGGTCGCCCATAAATGGCCTCCCACAACAGCACACCCCTGCTCTGCCTGTGGGAGCGCACTTGTGCGCGACGGCCGAACGGAGCGATCGCACCCTGCGTCGCGGTCGCCCATAAATGGCCTCCCACAACAGCACACCCCTGCTCTACCTGTGGGAGCGCACTTGTGCGCGACGGCCGAACGGAGCGATCGCACCCCTGCGTCGCGGTCGCCCATAAATGGCCTCCCACAACAGCACACCCCATGCTCTACCTGTGGGAGCGCACCCTGTGCGCGACGGCCGAACGGAGCGATCACACCCCAGCGCCGCCGTCGCCCATAAATGGCCTCCCACAACAGCACGCCCTTGCTCTACCTGTGGGAGCGCACTTGTGCGCGACGGCCGAACGGAGCGATCGCACCCCAGCGCCGCGGTCGCCCATAAGATGGCCTCCCACAAAAAAAACACAGCGGGCCCTGCCGTCTCATCCCCAACCAACGCAAAAGCCGGCATCGCTGCCGGCTTTTGTGCATCTGCGCAATGGTGCCCCCGATACGATTCGAACGTACGACCTTCCCCTTAGGAGGGGGACGCTCTATCCAACTGAGCTACGGGGGCAGCGGGCCGGATTTTGGCATGGAACGGGGGGCGGCGCGAACCCGTTAACGGCCCCCTGCTAGAATAGGCGTTTTCTTCCCGGCGCCTTTCCCGCGCCACGGTCTGGAGTCAAGCATGTCCCACGAAATCCTCACCGCCCTCGGTCTCGGCCAGTCGCACTCGGGCACCTACCTGGGCCAGGGCGAGTGGTCGAAGACGACCGACGCCGGCACGCTGAATCCGGTCAATCCCGCCACGGGCGAGGTGATTGGCGCGGTTCACGCATCCAGCGCGGCGGATTACGACCTCATCGTCAAGCGCGCGCAGGAAGTCTTCAAGGTGTGGCGTACCACGCCAGCGCCGCGTCGCGGTGAAGCCGTTCGCCTGTGCGGCGAAGCGCTGCGCAAGCACAAGGATGCGCTCGGTTCGCTGGTCGCGTTCGAAATGGGCAAGATCAAGCCCGAGGGCGATGGCGAAGTGCAGGAGATGATCGACATCGCCGACTTCGCGGTGGGCCAGAGCCGCATGCTCTACGGCTACACCATGCACTCGGAGCGTCCGGGCCATCGCATGTACGAGCAGTACCAGCCGCTGGGCCTGGTCGGCATCATCAGCGCATTCAACTTCCCGGTCGCGGTGTGGGCGTGGAACGCATTCCTCGCGGCCATCTGCGGCGACATCTGCATCTGGAAGCCCTCGCCGAAGACCCCGCTCTCGGCCATCGCGACCGTGAAGATCTGCAACGAGGCGTTGAAGGAAGCCGGCTTCCCGGACATCTTCTTCCTGTTCAACGATGCGGGCACCGAGCTTTCGCAGGCCTTCGTCGACGATCACCGCATCCCGCTGATCAGCTTCACCGGTTCCACCAAGGTGGGTCGCCAGGTGGGCGAGCGCGTGGCCAAGCGCATGGGTCGTTCGCTGCTCGAACTGGGCGGCAACAACGCCATCATCGTGGACGAGACGGCCGATCTTAAGCTGGCGATTCCGGCCATCGTGTTCGGCGCCGTCGGCACGGCCGGCCAGCGCTGCACCACCACGCGCCGCCTGTTCGTGCACGAGTCGATCATCGGCGACGTCACCGACAAGCTGGTCGCGGCCTACAAGCAGGTGGAAGGCAAGATCGGCGATCCCACGCTCGCTACCACGCTGATGGGTCCGCTCAACAGCCCGGAGGCCGTCAAGGCCTATCTCGCCGCGGTCGAAAAGGCCAAGGCCACGGGCGGCAAGGTGCTCGCCGGTGGCGCTGCGCTCACCGACCGCAAGGGCAACTTCGTGCTGCCGACCATCGTCAGCGGCGTGAAGAACAGCGACGACGTGGTGCAGACGGAAACCTTCGCGCCGATCCTCTACGTGATGCCGTTCAAGACGCTGGATGAAGCCATCGAGCTGCAGAACGCCGTGCCGCAGGGCCTGTCCTCGGCCATCTTCACGCAGAACCTGAAGTCGGCTGAGCAGTACCTGTCGGCGGCCGGTTCCGACTGCGGCATCGCCAACGTCAACATCGGTACGTCCGGTGCGGAAATCGGCGGCGCGTTCGGTGGCGAGAAGGAAACGGGCGGCGGTCGCGAGTCCGGTTCGGATGCATGGAAGGTCTACATGCGCCGCCAGACCAACACCATCAACTACTCCAACTCGCTGCCGCTGGCGCAGGGCATCAAGTTCGATCTGTAAGGATGTGGCAACCGTGCATCCCGGTGAACGCCGGGATGCACGACGAAGGAAGTACCTGCAGGCGCACGGTCATCGACAACAGGAGTTGCAACGATGGAAGACGCACGACCCGCACAGGTTGTACCGACGTTTAGTTCGCTGGCGATTTTCAGCTTGATGTTCGCGGTTTTTGCCTGGACGGTGCTGCCCGTGATGGGTTTGGCCTCGGCCAGTTTCAACATCTACAACATGATTGCCATGCCGCTCAGCGGCTCCGTGATCGGCTCGATCTGCGCATGGATTGCCGAGCGGAGAATTCGCCGCTCGGATGGCATGTTGCGTGGCGAAGGCCTCACCAAGGCCGCAAGAATCATGGCCTATGGGCAATATGCGCTGTTGGCGCTTTGGCTGGTCATCGTCGCGCTGGAAATGCCGTTCATGGGGCCGAACAAGATCTATATCCACTGACCCTGATCGGCCATTGCTCGCAGGCAACCTCTACCACTCGCAGGAAGTGCACGACATGAGCTACCAGCCCGCCGCCAGTCGCACGACCAATACTCTCGCCGTGATCAGCCTAGTCTTCGGCATCGCCTCGTGGACCGTCTTGCCGCTCGTGGGCGCCGTCCTCGCTATCGTCTGCGGACACCTGGCGCGCAAGGAAATCCGTAGTGCGCCGTTGAATTCGGTGGAAGGCGATTCAATGGCTGTAATCGGGATGGTACTGGGGTATCTACAGTTTGCTTTCCTTGTACTGGCCGTGCTGGCTGCCTTCGTACTGACGGCCCTCGGCGTCGGGCTCTTCCTGCATTTCTTGCCGTGGCACGCGTCATGACGAACGCGACAGACGCCCTCAAGCCTCCCTTCGATTTTCGCGATTACCGCGTCGTCGTGGCGGGGGGCAGCAAGGGCATCGGTCGCAGCATCGCGCTGGCGTTTGCCGAAGCGGGCGCGGCCGTATCGCTATGTGCCCGTGGCCAAGCGGCGCTCGATGAAGTTCGCCACGAGATCGCCGCTCATGGCGTGACCGCGCACACCCAGAGCTGCGACCTCGCCGACGCGGCTTCCATCGACAGTTACATCCACGATGCCGCCGATGCGCTCGGTGGCATCGACGTGCTGGTGAACAACGCCAGCGGCTACGGTTTCAGCGATGACGACGACGGCTGGCTGGCCGGCTTCAACGTCGACCTGATGGCGGCCGTGCGCGCCTCGCGTCATGCCCTGCCCCATCTCAGGAAGTCGTCGCACGGGTCGATCCTGCACACCTCGTCGATCGCCGCGTTTCATCCGGGCGTGCGGGGGCCGGCTTATGCGGCGGTGAAGGCGGCGCTGAACCAATACACGACCTCGCAGGCACTGCAGCTCGCCGAGCATCGCATCCGCGTCAACGCCATTGCGCCCGGCTCGATCGAATTTCCCCATGGATTGTGGGATCGCCGCAAGAGCGAAGCGCCCGAGCTTTATCAACGCACGCTGGCGAAGATTCCCTTTGGCCGTTTCGGCAAGCCCGAAGAAATCGCCCACACCGCGCTCTTCCTCGCCTCGCCGTTCGCCAGTTGGATCACCGGCCAGACGCTGTGCGTCGATGGCGGCCAATTGCTCACGGGGTAATGTCATGACCGACTTGAAGTCCACCGAACGTTTCAGCGACCGCGTGGCCGACTACGTCCGTTTTCGACCCGACTATCCGCAGGCCATGCTGCAGTGGCTGCAAAGCGAGTTCGGCGTCACGCCGCACTGGCTGGTGGCCGATATCGGCGCCGGCACCGGCATTTCCAGCAAGCTGTTCCTGGATGGTGGCTACCACGTGATCGCGGTGGAACCCAATGCACCGATGCGCGCGGCGGCTGAGAGCTGGCTGGGCGACGATGAGCGTTTCAAGGCCGTCGATGGACGAGCCACCGCCACGGGACTCGACGATGCCAGCGTCGATCTGATCGTGGTCGCCCAGGCCTTTCACTGGTTCGACCAGGAGGCGACGCGTGCGGAATTCCAGCGCATCCTGCGCCCCGGCGGACTGGCGGCGATCATCTGGAATTCGCGCCGGCTGGTCGGCACGCCGTTCCTGGAAGGCTACGAAGCGCTGCTGAAGCAGTACGGCACCGATTACACCAGCGTCGCCGAACGCTATGGCGACGAGCCCACCCTGCGCGCCTGGTTCGGCGAGGGCTATCTCGGCATGGGTCGCTTCGACCACGGCCAACGCCTCGATTACGAAAGCCTCAGCGGACGACTGCTTTCATCGTCGTATGCTCCGCGCGAAGGCCACCCCAACCATGCACCGATGATGCAGGCCCTGCGCGAGCTGTTCGATCGCTGCGCGGTCGGTGGACGCATCGGCTTCGACTACGACACTGTTATCTACGTGGGCCAATTGTCCTGACTATGTACGACCTCATTCGCCCTCTGTTGTTCGCGCTCGATGCGGAAACGGCGCACCGCGCGACGCTTTACGGCCTCGACGTGGCCCACCGCAGCAACTTCCTGCATCTCGTGGCCAAGCCGCCGGAAGAGCTGCCCACCAGCGCGTTCGGCATCCGCTTTCCCAATCCGGTGGGTCTCGCGGCCGGCCTGGACAAGAACGCCGATCATCTGGATGCGCTCGGCGCGCTGGGCTTCGGTTTCGTGGAAGTGGGCACCACCACGCCGCGCCCGCAGCCCGGCAACGACAAGCCGCGCATGTTTCGCCTGCCCAAGCACGAGGCGGTGATCAACCGCCTGGGCTTCAACAACGATGGCGTCGACGCGCTGGTGCGCAACGTGCGCCAGTCCAGCTATCGCGGCGTGCTCGGCATCAATATCGGCAAGAACAAGGACACGCCCAACGAGAAGGCGGTGGACGACTACCTGTTCTGCCTGGAACGCGTCTACGCGCTGGCCAGCTACATCACGGTCAATATCTCCTCGCCCAACACGCAAGGCCTGCGCGACCTGCAGGAAGAAGCCACGCTGCGCCGCTTCATCGAAACCCTGCGCGAGGCACAGGAACGGTTGGGCTCGCAGAGCGGCGCGCGCAAGCCGATGCTGCTGAAGATCGCGCCGGACCTGAGCGAGACCGAACTCGATGCCATCGCCGACGTGCTGCTGGCCGCCAAAGTGGACGGCGTGATCTGCACCAACACCACCATCGACCACTCGGCCGTGGCGAGCGATCCGCACGGCAACGAAACCGGCGGCCTTTCCGGCAAACCGTTGTTCGCCCGCTCGACGGCGGTGCTGCGCGGCATGCACCAACGCGTGGGCAAGCAGCTCGGCATCATCGGCGTGGGCGGCATTCTCGACGGCAGCGATGCGGCGGAGAAGATCGAGGCCGGCGCGTCGCTGGTGCAGCTCTACTCCGGCATGGTCTACCGCGGGCCCGCGCTGATCGCCGAATGCGTCAACGAAATCCGCCGCCGGCAGGAAACCGTCCATGCCGGCTGAACGTATCGACATGGGCGGCTATACGCTGATTGAAAACGCATCGCTGGCCACGCGCAACACGCTGCGCGTGAATGCGCGTGCGCGGCTGCTGGCGGAAATCCACGACGCCTCCAAGCTGGCCGAGTTGCTCGACTTCCCCGCCGTGCGCCAGGGCAAGCTGCTGGTGCTGGGCGAAGGCAGCAACCTGCTGTTCACCGGCGACGTCGACGGCACCGTGCTAGCGATGGCCACGCGCGGCGTGCAGGTGGAACACGATGGCGACGTCGCCCACATCGCGGTGGCTGCCGGCGAGCGCTGGGACGACTTCGTGCGCTGGACGCTGGGCCAGGGTTTCGCCGGCCTGGAAAACCTCATCCTGATTCCCGGCACCGTGGGCGCCGCGCCGATCCAGAACATCGGGGCGTACGGCACCGAGGTCGCGGAGTTCATCGATAGCGTGGAGGCCTGGGATACCAAAGAGCACCGCGTGGCCGTGCTCGATCGCGCCGCCTGCGCGTTCGCCTATCGCGACTCGGTGTTCAAGCACGAACCGGGGCGTTACATCGTCACCGCCGTGCGCTTCGCGTTGCCCCGTTCGCGCGAGCTGCGCATCGACTACGCCGGCATCCGCGAAGAACTGGCACGCATGGGCGTCGAGAAGCCGGCGCCGTTCCATGTCGCCGAGGCGGTGGTGCACCTGCGCACGAAGAAGCTTCCGGACCCTGCGGTGATCGGCAATGCGGGGAGCTTCTTCAAGAATCCCATCGTCGATGCGTCGGTCGGCGAATCGCTCAAGCGCGAACACCCGGAGCTGGTGTCGTGGGTGGGCAATGACGGCCGCTGGAAACTTTCCGCAGCGTGGCTGATCGAGACGAGCGGGTTCAAGGGCGAGCGCGAAGGCGACGCCGGCATCTCCAATCGCCATGCGCTGGTGTTGGTGAACCATGGGCGGGCTACGGGTGGCGAGCTGTGGGCCTTCGCGCAGAAGGTGATCGAGGGCGTGCGCGCAAGATTCGGCGTGACGCTGGAGCCGGAGCCGGTGGTCGTCTGACCACCGATGGCTTGGCTGCTGTCCCTGTGGGAGCGCACTTGTGCGCGACAGCAGCGTAACCGGCTTCCGCTCCGTTGGCTTGTCGCGCACAAGTGCGCTCCCACAAAAAAAATGCTGTTCCGATGCGGTAGCCTCATAGGGTCTGCCCTGCACCGGAATGTCCGCATGCGTATCCGCAACGTACTAGTCCAGACCATCCTCGCCACGGCGCTTGCCCTGGCCGCCACCGCCCACGCGGAAAACCCCGTCTTCCCCGGCTGGTACGCGGACCCCGAAGCGGCGATCTTTCAGAACCAGTACTGGATCTACCCCACCACGTCGGCGCGTTACGGCGAGCAGACGTATTTCGATGCGTTCTCCTCCACCGACCTGGTGCATTGGACGAAGCACGAAAGCGTGCTGCGCATGGCCGACGTGCCGTGGGCGAAGAAGGCGATGTGGGCGCCGGCCATGGCCGAGAAGGACGGCAAGTACTACTTCTTCTTCGCGGCCAACGACATCCAGAACGACAAAGCGCTGGGCGGCATCGGCGTGGCGGTGGCCGATCGTCCGGAGGGCCCCTTCAAGGACTTGCTCGGCCGGCCGCTGATCGACGCGTTCCACAACGGCGCGCAGCCGATCGATCCGTTCGTGTTCCACGACGACGACGGCAGCTGGTATCTGATCTACGGCGGCTGGAAGCACGCCAACGTGGTGAAGCTCAAGCCCGATTTCAGCGGAGTGGTTGCCACGCCGGACGGCAAGACCTATCACGAGATCACGCCGTCGCCGCAGTACGTGGAAGGCCCGCTGATGTTCAAGCGCAACGGCAAGTACTACTTCATGTGGTCGGAAGGCGGCTGGACCGGCCCCGATTACTCGGTGGCCTACGCCATCGGCGATTCGCCGATGGGGCCGTTCAAGCGCATCGGCAAGATCCTCCAGCAGGATCCGAAGATCGGCACCGGTGCGGGGCACCACTCCGTCTTTCATGTCGCGCGCGATGACAGCTGGTTCATCGTCTACCACCGCCATCCGCTGGGCGATACCGACGGGAACCATCGCGAAGTGTGCATCGACCGCATGACGTTCGATGCCCAAGGCCACATCGTGCCGGTGCAGATCACCCGCGAGGGCGTGCCAGCGCACGCCCTCTGAGGATCACGCTCAGGCGGTCTTGCGCTCCAGGTTGGGCAGGAACGCGGTGATGATGCCGATCAGCGGCAGGTAGGCGCACAGGCCGTACACGTATTCGATGCCGCGCACGTCGGCGATGTGCCCCAGCACGGCGGCGCCGATGCCGCCCATGCCGAACGCGAAGCCGAAGAACAGCCCGGACACCATGCCCACGCGGCCTGGGATCAGCTCCTGCGCGTAAACGAGGATGGCCGAAAACGCCGAGGCCAGGATCAGGCCGATGATCACGGTGAGCACGCCGGTCCAGAACAGGCTGGCGTGCGGCAGGATCAGCGTGAACGGCGCGACGCCGAGAATCGACGCCCAGATCACCCACTTGCGGCCGATGCGGTCGCCCACCGGTCCGCCGATCAGCGAACCAGCCGCCACCGCGAACAGGAAGACGAACAGATGCGTCTGCGCGTTCTGCACGGACACGCCGAACTTGTGGATCAGGTAGAACGTGTAATAGCTGCTGAGGCTCGCCAGATAGAAATACTTGGAGAAGATCAGCAGGCCCAGGATCAGCAGCGACCACGACACCTGCGCCTTGCTGAGCACCATGTGCGACGCGCGCCGGGCCTTGGCCTTGCCGCGCTCGGCGTGGTGATCGCGATACCAGCGACTCACCTGCAGCAACACCACGATGGCCAGCAGCGCCGCCAGCGAGAACCACGCCACGCTGCCGCGCCCGTGCGGCACGATGATCCATGCGGCCAGCAACGGACCCAGCGACGCGCCCGCATTGCCGCCCACCTGGAACAGCGACTGCGCCAACCCGTGGCGCCCGCCAGAGGCCATGCGCGCCACGCGCGAGGATTCGGGATGGAACACCGACGAACCGGTGCCTACCAGCGCAGCGGCCACCAGCAGGATGCCGAAGTTGGGCGCGGTGGCCAGCAGCAACAGGCCGCACAGGGTGAAACCCATGCCCACCGGCAGCGAATACGGCATCGGCTTCTTGTCGGTGACCAGGCCCACGGCCGGCTGCAGCAGTGAGGCGGTGATCTGATAGGTCAGCGTGATCAGGCCGATCTGCGCAAAGCTGAGGTTGAAGCCGCTCTTGAGGATCGGATAGATCGCCAGGATCAACGACTGGATCATGTCGTTGAGCAGGTGCGAGAAACTGATCGCACCCAGGATACGGAAATCGGTGCTGTGTTCGGCGTTGCTATCGGCGCGGGTGGGTGACGGCGCGATCAACGGCATGTCTTCGACGCGGGTTTGCATGGGGACTCGTGGGGAGAGTGTGGCAAGACGACGCGGTTGCGCCGCCGGGAAGCACACCTTAAAGTGCCCCGTACCGGCCCGCAAACAGCATTGGGTCAATTTCTGTCGAAAATGGGCCAAAGCCATGCGCAATGCCCGTGCCGAAACCTACGACCGCACGCCCCGCGACGTCATCGCCACCGGCAACGACTACGCGCCGCACCAGGTGCTCCCCGCGCATTCCCATCGGCGCGGGCAGCTGCTGTATGCGTCCACCGGCGTGATCACCACCATCACCAGCGAAGGCAGCTGGGTGGTGCCGCCCCGGCGCGCGCTGTGGATTCCCCCGGGCGTGTTGCACGAGGTGCACATGGGCGGCCCCGTCTCCACGCGCAGTGCCTACGTCACGCCGGAAGCCGTGCAGCAGGCCGGCCTCTCGTCGCGCTGCCAGGTGCTCAGCGTCTCTCCCCTGCTCCACGAATTGCTGATGGAAGCGGTGGACCTGCCGGCCGAATACGATCTCGATGGCCGCGATGGACGCGTGATGGCGCTGCTGCTGGAGGAAATCCGACGCATGCCGGTGTTGCCGCTCAGCACACCCTTGCCGCGCGAGAAGCGTCTCGCCGCACTCTGCCGCAGCTTGCTGGAACAACCGTCGCAGGAAGTGAAGATCGACGACATGGCGCGCCGTGCCGGCATGAGCCGTCGCCACTTCACGCGTACCTTCCGCGAGGAAACCGGCATGAGCTTCACCGCCTGGCGGCAGCAGGCCTGCCTGCTCTCGGCGCTGACGCGGTTGAGCAATGGCGAGGCTATCACGCAGGTGGCGGTGGATCTGGGTTATGGCAATCCCAGTGCGTTTACGGCGGCGTTCCGGCGTGTGTTGGGGATGGCGCCGAGTCGTTATCTGGCGACGCCGGTTGGGTAACAGCCCCCCCTACTGTGGGAGCGCACTGGTGCGCGACAAGCCGACGGAGCGGCACCGACATTGCGCCGCAGTCGCGCACAAGTGCGCTCCCACAGAGGCATCCGCAAGATCACGGCCCCATAACATTCGTGTCTGCACTGTCACAGAGCCGTCAGATGCGATGGGCAATATGTCGGTCATATGACAGCGCATGTCTGCGCTTTCCTGCCATGGCCCGGTCGCAATCGGCGGCTTACCATGCTTTCCATTCGCGGATAGCGCGGCTTCCCTCGCGCCCGCCCATCGAACGGTGAAACGATGAGTAACGATGTGGTCAGATCCAGCGCAGAGCGCGACGCCCCCATCACCGACAAGGCGCCTGCCGCGCCGGTCGAGGCGCCCGCCGCCAGCGCAGCGCCCGACTTGAATGATCCATCGCTGTATATCAATCGCGAGCTGTCGCAATTGCAGTTCAACATCCGCGTTCTCGAGCAGGCGCTGGACGAAAGCAAGCCGATCCTCGAACGGCTGAAGTTCCTGCTGATCTTCTCCAGCAACATGGACGAGTTCTTCGAGATTCGCGTGGCGGGCCTGAAGAGCCAGATCGCCTTCGATCACGAGATCGTCGGTTCCGATGGGGTGTCGCCACGCAAGGCGCTGGCCGAGATCAGCGAGATCACGCACCAGCAGATCGAGCGGCAGTACACCATCCTCAACGACAAGATCCTGCCGGTGCTGGCCCAGAACGGCATCCGCATCGTGCGTCGCAACGAGTGGTCGCACAAACAGAAACTATGGGTGCGCCGCTACTTCCGCCATGAAGTGGCGCCGCTGGTGACGCCGATCGGGCTCGATCCCACCCATCCGTTTCCGCTGCTGGTCAACAAGAGCCTCAACTTCATCGTGCAGTTGGAAGGCACCGATGCGTTCGGCCGCGATTCGGGCCTGGCCATCGTGCCGGCGCCGCGCGTGCTGCCGCGTTTGATCCGCCTGCCCGACGAGGTGTGCGAAGGCGGCGACAATTTCGTGCTGCTCTCCTCGATCATCCACGCGCATGCCGAGGAACTGTTCCCGGGCATGTCGGTGCGTGGCTGCTACCAGTTCCGCCTGACCCGCAACGCCGACCTCACCATCGACCCGGAAGACGTCGAGGATCTCGCACGCGCCTTGCGCGGCGAATTGTATTCGCGCCGATTCGGCGATGCGGTGCGCCTGGAAGTGGCGGATAACTGCCCTGCCGAGCTGACCGATTACCTGCTGAAGCAATTCGGCCTCACCGCTGCCGAAATGTACGAAGTGAACGGGCCGGTGAATCTCGCGCGCCTGTTCGGCCTGGCCAGCAAGATCCAGCGGCCGGAGCTGCAATACCCGCCGTTCACCCCGTCGATCCCCAAGGCGCTGAAGAAGGCCGAGGATCTGTTCCAGGTGATCGGTCGCCAGGATGTGCTGCTGCTGCATCCGTACGAGTCGTTTGCGCCGGTGGTGGATCTGCTGCACCAGGCGGCGAAGGATCCGAGCGTGTTGGCGATCAAGCAGACCCTGTATCGCAGCGGCGCGAATTCCGAAATCGTCGATGCCTTGGTCGACGCGGCGCGCTCGGGCAAGGAAGTGACCGTGGTGATCGAGTTGCGCGCGCGCTTCGACGAGGAATCCAATCTCACGCTCGCCTCCCGCCTGCAGCAAGCGGGCGCGATGGTGATCTACGGCGTGGTGGGCGTGAAAACGCATGCCAAGCTGATGCTCATCCAGCGCCGCGAAGGCGAGGAACTGGTGCGTTACGCCCATCTGGGCACCGGCAACTACCACACCGGCAACGCGCGCCTTTACACCGACTACAGCCTGCTCACCTCCGACCAGGCGCTGTGCGAGGACGTGCACAAGCTCTTCAGCCAGCTCACCGGCATGGGCAAGCTGCTGCAGATGAAGAAGCTGCTGCATGCGCCGTTCACGCTGAAGAAGACGCTGCTGGAAATGATCGCGCGCGAAACCGCGCATGCCGCGGCCGGCAAGCCTGCGCAGATCATCATCAAGGTCAACGCGGTCACCGATCCGAAGATGATCAAGGCGCTCTACAAGGCCAGCATCGCGGGCGTGAAGATCGACCTGATCGTGCGCGGCATGTGCTGCCTGCGACCGGGCGTGCCGGGCGTGTCGAGCAATATCCGCGTGCGTTCCATCGTGGGGCGTTTCCTAGAACACAGCCGCGTGTACTGGTTCCTCAACAGCGGCGACGAACAGTTCTACCTGGCCAGCGCGGACCTGATGGAGCGCAACCTGGATCGTCGCGTGGAAACGGGCTTTCCGGTGCAGGGCAAGAAGCTGCAAAGCCGCCTGAAGAAGGAGCTGGAGCTTTATCTTTCGGACAACGCCAGCACCTGGCTGTTGCATGCCGACGGACGTTATTCGCGTAGCCGGTCGGGTCCGAACCAGACCCCACGCAACGTGCAGACGCAGTTGCTGGAAAAGATATGCGGCTCCGGGGCCAGTGCGGACGTTTGATAGTCAACCTGTTCCACGTCGTGCGCGCATGTAGGCCTAATCGTCACGCGTCCAGGAAAAGGCCCGCAAGGATGACGGCAGTTCCCGACCTCATTGCCTAAGCTTCGCCTACTTCGCGATAGTCCGCAGATTCGTATGGTAGCTCCGATATTCGTCGGCCATTCCGGCCCGCTTCTTTGGAGTTTTCCATGCGCAAGTTCATCGCAGCCATCGTCCTGACCGGCCTGGTCGGGCACGCGTTCGCCCAGACCCAGCCGGCAGTCGAGCAGAGCCATAACAACAAGGCGTATGTCGCGCCGGACGCCGCACATGCGACCGAGGCCTCGGTGGGCAACCTTACCCCGCTGTACGTGGGTGCAGGCGTGGTCGGTGCGGCGGTGATTGCCAGCGCGATCAATGGTGGCGGCGACGGCCGTCATGACCCCACCGGCGGCGGTGGCGGCACCAGCGGCACCACCGGGACGAAATAATCACCCGGGCACAAGGTCCCTCGGTCGGAATGGGATGCCCCTGACCGACCCTACCCTGAGGTGCACCTGAGCCGTATGCGCCGCCCCTGTCCCGGCAGGGGCGGCGCATGACGTTTTGGCTGAGCCGCTGAAATCAGCCGTGCCGCCTGACCCAGGCGACATAGCGGTCGACGAAATCCTGCAGGAATTTCCGCGTGCCCTCGCTGCCGATGGCGCCATCGGGGCCGAACAGGCCTTCCTTGTGCTGGATGAATACTTCCGGCTGGGCCAGCGTGGAAACATCGAGATAGGCCAGCACGTTGCGCAGGTGCTGCTGAGCCATGGCGGTGCCTTGCGCCCCTACCGAAACGCCCAGCACGGCGGCCGGCTTGCCGGCGAACGAATTGGTACCCCAGGGACGCGAGGCGATATCGATGGCGTTCTTGAGCACGCCCGGGATCGAGCGGTTGTATTCGGCGGTCACGAACAGCAGCGCATCGGCGGCGCCGATCTCGTCCTTCAGGCGCCGGCATTCCGGCGGGTAGTCGCCGTCGAAATCCTGGTTGTACAGCGGCAGGTTGTCGATGCGGATGTGCTCGAAGCCGAAGTCCTCCGGCGCCAGCTTTTCCACCGCGCGCGCCAGCTGGCGATTGAACGAATCCTTGCGCAGGCTGCCCACCAGCAGCGCCACTCGGGTCTTGCTCATGCCCTTTCTCCTGAAGCGAGAAGAAGGCCCGCAGGATGGCATCGCGACCGGTGAACCCCTCGTGACAGGGCTATCACACGGCCGCTCTGGCCTTGTGGCATGCTAGGCGCCTAGCCTTCCATACGGCTTGTCAATATCCTGCGTCACAAATCCAGCAAGGCTCGCCGCCTAGATCAGCCTCGCTGGACCCAAGGACGACGTCCGGCCCGCGCCACCGGTAACGCGGGTTTTCGCTCACAGGGACCACCGGATCGGCCATGAAGCTGCGTGCGCCTCCAGGACTGGAGCCGTACGAAGAAGGGGGACCGGTATATGGTTTGGCCTATCGCGACCATCGCGAGGTGTGGCTACGGGCGGATGCTGGGCATCCTCGCCCTGGCTTTGCTTGCCTTCGCGGCGCACGCCGGCACGGCGCTGACCGGTGCCGCCCGCAAAGTCATGCCCGGCGACACCCCGCAGTCGGTGCTGGACGCCTACCGGCGTGGCGAGTTCGCCAGCTTCGATCCCCATCTGCTGCAGCGCTTCTCCCGTCCGGGACTCGGCACCTGGGTGGTGCTGCAGCCACAGCCGCCGCTGGTGAATGAGGAGCGGGTGCTCTCGATCTATCCGCCGCCGCTGGTCCCGGTCACGCTGTTCGATGCGGGTGGCAGCTCGCTCACCCTGTCGCTCGACGATTCGCTTGCCAGCACCCACGGCAACGGCCGGCTCGCCTATCGGATTTCGGCCGATACGCCCGCGTCCGCGCCGATCCTGTTGAAGATCGAGCCGGGAACGGTCAACCACGCGGTGGCCAGTTTCCACCTGCAGCCGTGGAACGAATATCTGCAGACCGACTCGCAGTGGCTCGCTTTCGCCAGCGCGTGTTTCGCGGTGATGGTCGCCATGGCGCTGATGGCGCTGTGCCTGGCGATGATGCTGCGCGACAGCACCTTCGCCTGGTACGCCGGCTATGTGCTCTGCTACGCCCTGATCCAGGGCGTCCAGACCGGCTATCTGTTTCATCCGCTGGAACTGACCTGGCTGGCCGGCAACGCCGGCATGATCGGCTCGTCGGCCGTGGCGTTGTCGCTCGCCTTCGCCGCCATGTTCGTCTCGCGCTTCTGCGAATTGCCGCGTTATGTGCCCGTGCTGCAGACGCCGATCATGGCGCTGGCCGTGGGCATGCCGCTGGTGGTGCTGCTCGACAACAGCCAGGTCGCGGTTTTGCAGCAGACGGTGCAGGCGCTGCTGACGCCGCTGCTGGTCATCGGCACGCTGTTGCTGCTTGGCGCCGCCATCGTCGCCGCAGTGCAAGGCTCGCGACCCGCCGGGTTCTTCCTGGTCGGCTGGACGCCCCTGCTCGCCCTCACCGCGCTGTACAGCTCGCAGATGACCGGGGTCCTGCCGGATGTCACCTGGCTGGGCGATGCCTGCCTGGCCGCCGGTGCATTCGAAGCGATCGTGCTGTCGCTGGGCCTGGCCGATCGTGCCCTGATGATGCGGCGCGACCGCCACATGGTGCAGGAGCTGGCCGATACCGATGCCCTCACCAACGTGCTCAACCGTCGCGCCTGGACCGAAAGCATGCGCAAGCTGCTGGGCAACGCGGGTTCGCAGCCGATCGCGCTGCTGTTTCTCGACCTCGATCACTTCAAGATGCTCAACGACCGGCAAGGCCACGCCGCCGGCGATCGCGCCCTGGTCGCGGTGGCCGAAGCCCTGCGCAACGAGCTGCGCCCGCACGATCTGCTGGGCCGTTACGGCGGCGAGGAATTCGTGGCCATGCTGTTCGGCGTGCAGCAGAACCAGGCCATGCAGGTGGCCACGCGGCTGTGCCGCCGCGTGCACCGGCTGGATATCCCGGTGAACCAGACCGGCCTGGTGCTCAGCGTGAGCATCGGCATCGCCATGCGGGAACCCGAGGACACGGTCGACTCCCTGGTCGAGCGCTCGGACCTGGCCATGTACCGGGCCAAGCTGGCCGGCCGCAACCGTGCCCGGCTCGATGAGAAGCTGGAAACGCCGCCACGCCGCAGCTGGCCCAGGGCGGTGGAGAACGATCGCAAGGGATGATGGCCGGACGCTCGGTCTTCCTCACCGTCATTCCGGCGCAGGCCGGAATCCAGTGGCGATGCGGACGGCTATCGCGAAAAGATCGATGAAGGCTCTCGCGAAAACCTGTCGCTGCCGCCACTGGATTCCGGCCTGCGCCGGAATGACGGTGAGGGGTTGTGCGGGGGTTTGGAGGTCCACTCAGAAAATCCACAAGACAACGCCGCTGGAACGGCTAGCCTTGACCCGTCCCTGTCACGGAGCACGTCCATGAGCACACCCCAGGTTTCCGGCAGCACCATCATTCCCTGCCTGCGCTATCGCGACGCGCACGCGGCCATCGAATGGCTGTGCAAGGCCTTCGGTTTCCACAAGCAAGCCGTGTACGACGACGACAACGGCGGCGTGGCGCACGCCCAGCTCACCTATGGCAGCGGCATGCTGATGCTGGGCTCGGTCAACGACAACGACTTCGGCCGGCGCATGGTGCAGCCCGACCAGGTCGATGGCCGCGAGACGCAGTGCGCCTGCGTGATCGTGAAAGACTGCAAGGCGCACTACGAGCAGGCGAAGGCGGCCGGTGCCACCATCATCGACGACTACGCCGAGAAGGAATACGGCGGCGCGGGTTACAGCTGCCGTGACCCCGAAGGTCACCTGTGGTGGTTCGGCAGCTACGACCCGTGGGCGGAACCGGCGAAGTGATTCAGCAGCGCGCGACGGGCAAATAGACGTCCGCACGCAAGGCCGCTTCCGGCACTTCCTCGGGATCGTCGAGGAAATGCCGGAACAGATGTTCATCGCGCAGCACGTAGCCGCTGTCCGGCAGCCATTGGGCGATCAGGCGATCGCTCAGTGCGCCCAGCGCATCGTAGGAGCCCACGTGGCGCCAGCGCGCCCACAGGCCACCGCCCAGTTGCAGCGGCTGGGCCTGGGCGTCGCCCTGTACCTCGTCCCCTTCGAAGGCAAGTGCACAATCGAAGGCCCCGCGGCCGGACAACGCCTCCGGACCGCCATCATGGGCAATCCCGTAGATGCCGGCCAGGCGTTCCAGCAACGCACGCTCGGCGGCCCAGGCAAATAGACGTCCATAGGCCTGATCCAGCTCCCGGTACTCGCCCTCGTAGCGGGTAGCCACGACGCGAAAGGGTTCGACCGAGACGACTTCGACTTCGAAGGCCTGCTCGGCGGCATCTTGCTTGGCGGGACGGCGAAGACGCTGCATCGCTTCGTGCAGCCGCCCCTGCTGCCCGCGCAATTCGCTCGGCGTCGCATCGAAGGTTTGCCGGAAAGCACGTGCAAACGCCTGCGGCGTTTCATAGCCCACGGCCAGCGCCGTCTCGGTGACGCGCTCGGCGGGTTCGGCCAGCAATTGCAAGGCGCGCAGCCAGCGCAGACGCGCCACCGTCTGGCCGATCGTCTCGCCGGAAAGCGCACGGTAGATACGATGAAAATGGAACGGCGAAAGATGTGCCGCAGCCGCCAACTGCGCCAGTTCCGGCAGCTCGTCTCCCTCGGCCACCGCCGATTGAAGCAGGGCGACCACGCGGTCGATGCGTTGCAGATAGTCCTGACGCGTATGGGTTTTCATGGTGGGGGCTTCCTTGGTAAGTGGCCCCAGTGTGGTGGGCGCCATCGGCGGCAGCGTTCCCATTCTTGCGCCATTGGGCATCGTATAGGCAGGAAGTCATGGTGGGAGGCCAGGGCCCACTCGCTTACAGTCGCCGGTGACCCACCCGCCCGCTTCGTTCACCGGAATGGCCCCCGCGGCCGTTCGCCTGGAGGATTCATGCCCATCCGCCGCACCCTGCTCGCCATCGCCACCCTCGGCGCCCTCACCGCCGCCGTCGCCCATGCGCAGACCGCGCCGCTCACGCCGGACGTGCCATCCAAGGCGTTCGTTGCCGACGCCTCGAGCTACGACTACGTCAAGCGCGACGTGATGATCCCGATGCGCGACGGCGTGAAACTGCACACGGTCATCGTGATCCCGAAGAACGCACGCAATGCGCCGATCCTGCTGACGCGCACGCCGTACGACGCCAGCGGCCGCGCCGAGCGCTTCGTCTCGCCGCACATGGACGCCACGCTGCCGCAGGGCGACGAGGTGTTCGTGCACAGCGGCTACATCCGCGTGTTCCAGGACGTGCGCGGCAAGTACGGTTCCGAGGGCGACTACGTGATGACGCGTCCGCTGCGCGGACCGCTCAATTCCAGCGAAGTGGATCATTCCACCGATGCCTACGACACCATCGACTGGCTGGTGAAGAACCTGCCCGAATCGAACGGCCGCGTGGGCATGCTCGGTTCCTCCTATGAAGGCTTCACGGTGGTGATGGCGTTGGTCCATCCGCATCCGGCGCTGAAGGTGGCCGCACCGGAAAGCCCGATGATCGACGGCTGGATGGGCGACGACTGGTTCCACTACGGCGCCTATCGCCAGACCAACTTCGACTACATCTACAGCCAGACCGCGCAGAAGGGCAAAGGCGGCAGCATGGGCCGCGCGGGTTACGACGATTACTCCAACTTCCTCAACGCCGGCTCGGCCGGCGATTACGCGCGCAGCCACGGCTTCGAGCAGTTGCCGTTCTGGCGCAAGCTCGACGAGCATCCCTCCTACGACGCCTTCTGGCAGCAACAGGCACTGGACAAGGTGATGGCTGAGCAGCCGCTCACCGTGCCCACCATGTGGCTGCAGGGCCTGTGGGACCAGGAAGATATGTGGGGCGCCATCCACACCTATGCCGCCACCGAAGGCAAGGACAAGGGCAACGACAAGAACTACCTGGTGATGGGCCCGTGGCGGCATAGCCAGGTCAACTACGACGGCCGTTCGCTGGGTCCGCTGCAATGGGATGGCGACACCTCGCTGCAGTTCCGCCGCGACGTGCTCAAGCCGTTCTTCGATCAATACCTGGTCGCGGGCGCACCCAAGGCCAACACGCCGCCGGTGCTGATCTACAACACCGGCGAGAACCACTGGGACCGCTACAAGTCCTGGCCGCTCAGCTGCGACAAGGGCTGCGCGAACAAGCCCAAGGCCTTGTACCTCGGCGGCAACGGCTCGCTCTCGTTCACTGCGCCGGCAGCGGACGCGGCGAAGTACGACGAGTATGTCTCCGATCCGTCCAAGCCCGTGCCGTACCAGCCGCGACCGGTGCATTTTGCCGATCACGATGCCTGGACGCGCTGGCTGGTCAACGATCAGCGTTTCGTGGATGGACGTCCGGACGTCCTCACCTACGTCAGCGAACCGCTGACCGCGCCGCTGCACATCGGCGGCGCCCCGCAGGTGAACCTGTATGCCTCCACCAGCGGCACCGACAGCGACTGGGTGGTGAAGCTGATCGACGTATACCCGGACACCGTGCCTTCCAATCCGGAAATGGGCGGTTACGAACTGGCCGTGTCGCTGGACATCTTCCGCGGCCGCTACCGCACCAGTTTCGAACATCCGCAGGCGCTCACGCCGGACCAGCCCCTGCTCTACAACTTCGGCCTGCCCACCACCAACCACGTGTTCCAGCCGGGTCACCGGATCATGGTGCAGGTGCAGTCGAGCCTGTTCCCGCTGTACGACCGCAACCCGCAGAAGTACGTGCCGAACATCTTCGATGCCAAGCCGGGCGATTACCAGAAGGCCACCCAGCGCGTCTGGCACACGCCGGGAACCGCCAGCTCGATCAGCTTGCCGGTGGTGCCCGGCGGCTGAGCGGCAGCACATCGCTTCGTTCCAAAGGCCGGCCTTGTGCCGGCCTTTTCTTTGCCCGTCATTCCGGCGCAGGCCGGAATCCAGGTGCGGTGCCTCGCGATTGTCGCGATGCCGTTGATTCGCTTTTTTGGACGATTCCGCCAGGAGCACAGCGTAGAGCGACGGCAGCGCTATCGCGTCAGCCAAACGCACCGCGCCTGGATTCCGGCCTACGCCGGAATGACGAGCCAGATTCCGCAGCGCCCTATCAGCAAGCAGGCTCAAACCTTTCATGAATGCCTTTTATACCAGTCACTTGCAAATTAATTAAAGCTATGATTAATTAAGAGACATGACTACCCAAGCCACTCCCCCTCGGACCGTCAAACGCCGCGCCCCCGGCCGCCCCGCCACGGACAGCCCCGACCTTCGCGCCACCCTGATCGAGGCGGCGCTCGCCTGCTTCGTGCGGGACGGCATCGCGGCCACTTCGTCGCGCAACATCGCCAAGGAGGCCGGCGTGACGCCGGCGATGCTCAACTACTACTTCGGCAGTAAGCAGGCCTTGCAGGACGCCGTGTTCGAGGAACGCCTGCTGCCTGCCGTGATGAGCCTGCGCGAACGCGTGGGCAGCACGGGCGACGACGTCATCGCCATGACGCGGCAGTTCGTGCAGGGCGTGTTGGGACTGGTCGATGCGTTCCCGTGGTTTCCCTCGCTGTGGGTGCGCGAAGTGCTGTGCGAAGGCGGCGCCCTGCGGGAACTGCTGCTGTCGCGCATCGGGCCCGAACTGCCGCAGATGCTGGCCGGCCGCTTTGCGCAGGCGCAGCAGCGAGGACAGCTCAATGCCGCGCTCGATCCGCGCCTGCTGGTGGTGTCGTTGATTGGTTTGACCTTGTTCCCGGCGGCCAGCGCACCGATCTGGCGGCAGATTTTCCAGGCCGAGCTGGGCACGGACGTGCTGGTGCGCCACGCGCTCGCCCTGCTCGGCCATGGTTTGGAGCCCGCGCATGAAAACTGACCTGCGTCTTCTCGTTGTCCTGGTGGTCGCCGCCGCGCTGCTGGCCGGCTGCCATCGCTCGTCGCCCGAAGTGCTCGGCACGGTGGAATTCGACCGCATCACCCTGCCCGCCCCGGCCGCGGAGCACATCGTGAAGATCGATGTGCGCGAAGGCCAGTACGTCCCTGCCGGCATGCGCATCATGCAGCTGGAAACCACGCGCACGCAGGCAGCGCTCGACAACGCGCGCGCCGACCTGCAACAGCAGCAACAGGCCTTGCTGGAACTGCAGCGCGGTCCGCGCGAGGAACAGATCCGCCAGGCGCGTGCCAACCTCGTCGGCGCACAGGCGCAGTCGCGCGATGCGAACGCCTACTACCAGCGGCTCTCGGCCCTGGGCAAACAGCAGTTCGTCTCCGCCGCCGATCTCGATCGCGCCAAAGCCTCGGCCGGCAACGCGGACGCGGCAGTAGCCGCCGATCGCGCCGCGCTCGACCAGTTGGTGAACGGATCGCGCGTGGAAGACATCGCGCAAGCACGCGCCGCCGTGGCGGCGGCGACGGCCAATGCGGCGTCGCGCTCCGTCGATCTGGACAAACTCGATCTGACGGCACCGCGCGATGTGCGCGTCGACAGCCTTCCCTACAAGTTGGGCGACCAGGCCCAACCCGGCACGCCGCTGGTGATCCTGCTCGCCAGCGACACGCCGTATGCACGCGTCTACGTCCCTGCCGCGCTGCGTCCGTCGATCAAGGTCGGCGACAAGGCGGTGGTCCGCCTGCACGAGGGCAAGCGGCAATTCAACGGCACCGTGCGGATGGTCCGCAGCGAACCCACCTTTACGCCGTACTACGCGTTGAACGGCGAGGACGCAACGCGCCTGAGCTATCTGGCGGAGATCGCGCTCGACACCGATGCCCGCGATCTGCCACAGGGATTCCCCGTCGCGGTGGCATTCCCGGGCAAGAGCAGCCATGACTGAGCTGGCCATCCACGTGCGGGGACTGACCAAGCGCTTCGGCGCGCTGGTCGCCGTCAACGGCGTCAATCTGGAGGTGCCGCGCGCCTGCGTATACGGTTTCCTCGGTCCTAATGGCTCGGGCAAATCGACCACCATACGCATGCTGTGCGGCTTGCTGACGCCCAGCGAAGGCGATATCGAAGTGCTGGGCTTGCGCGTTCCCGAACAGGCCGAAGCGTTGAAGCGGCGCATTGGCTACATGACGCAGAAGTTCTCGCTGTTCGACGATCTGTCGGTGCGCCAGAACCTGGAATTCCTCGCCACCGTGCAGGGCCTCTCGCGCCAGGACACACGCACGCGCGTCGACGAACTGCTGAAGCGCTACCACCTTGATGACCGGCAGGAACAACTGGCCGGCACCATGAGCGGCGGCCAGAAGCAGCGCCTGGCGCTGGCTGGCGCCATCGTGCACAAACCCGAGCTGCTGTTCCTGGACGAGCCGACCAGTGCGGTCGATCCCGAATCGCGCCGCGATTTCTGGGAGAAATTGTTCGAGCTCGCCGACGCCGGCACCACCATCCTCGTCTCCACCCACTACATGGACGAAGCCGAGCGCTGCCATCGACTGGCCTTTCTCGACAGCGGCAACCTGGTCGCCGACGGTACGCCCAAGGAACTGACCGACAAGCTGCGCGGACGCACCTTCGTGATCCGCGCGCAGTCGCCGCGGCAGGCCAAGCAGGCCCTGGACGGCCACCCCGATGTGTTGAGCGTGGCGCAGATCGGCAACGAACTGCGCGTGCTGATGCGCAAGGACAAGGTCACCGTGGACGATCTGCGCAACGCGGCAGGCCACGCCGACGATGCCATGGAGATCGAAAGCGTCAGCCCGAACCTCGAAGACGTGTTCGTGGTCGCCACGCGCAAACATGCGCAGCGCGAGGAGCAACCGGCATGAACTTCCGGCGACTGTGGGCCATCATGCTGAAGGAGTTGCGCCAGCTGCGTCGCGACCGCATCACGCTGGCCATGATCATGGGCATGCCGATCATGCAGCTGGTGCTGTTCGGCTACGCCATCAACCTCAATCTGCGCGACCTTCCTGCCGCCGTGGTCGACCAGGCGCAGACCGCCGGATCGCGCGCCGCTGTACAGGACCTGCTGGCCAGCGGCGTCATCCAGGTCGCGGCCAGCGCCCAATCGCCCCAGCAACTGGTCGACCTGCTGCGCGAGGGCCGTATCAGCGTGGGCATCGCCGTTCCGCCGGATTTCGAGCGCCGCAAGCTGGATGGGCGCGAAGCGATCCAGGTGATGGTGGACGGCAGCGACAACGTGGTGCAGTCGGCCGCCGCGCAGCTGGCCCAATACCCGCTCAACCAGCCGGACAATTTCCATGCGCGCGCGCAGACGCCGATCAGCGTGGTGAGTTTCTACAATCCCGAACGGCGTTCGCCCGTCAACATCGTGCCGGGACTGATCGGCGTCATCCTGACCATGACCATGGTGCTGTTCACCGCCGTGGCCATCGTGCGCGAGACCGAGCGCGGCAACATGGAATTGCTGATCACCACGCCGCTCAGCCGTACCGAACTGATGGTCGGCAAGGTGCTGCCGTATGCGGCGATCGGCCTGGTGCAGACGACCGTGGTGTTGTTGCTGGGCGTGTGGCTGTTCCGCGTGCCCATTCGGGGCAGCCTGTGGGACGTCTATCTCGCGTCCAGCCTGCTGATCCTGGCCAATCTCTCGCTCGGCCTGCTCATCTCGACACGGGCGCGCTCGCAGTTCCAGGCGATGCAGATGACCTTCTTCGTGTTCCTGCCATCGATCCTGCTCTCGGGTTTCATGTTTCCGTATGCGGGCATGCCCGAGCCGGCGCAGTGGATCTCCGAGGCGCTGCCGCTGACCCACTTCATGCGCCTGATCCGCGGCATCATGCTGCGCGGCGCCGACCTGGGCGATCTATGGCACGACGCGCTCGCCCTGGTGGCGTTCATCGCGATCATGCTCACGCTGGCCATTCGGCTGTTCCACAAGCGGTTGGATTGAACGGAAAAAATCCATGGCGGATTTTTGAGGACGGCGGCGGTCTTTCTTGGCTCGTCATTCCGGCGCAGGCCGGAATCCAGTTGCGACGCGCCTGGTTGGCGCGATAACGCCCCATTCGTTTGGTTGCCGCCTGTCCGATCAACACGAAGAACGAAATTGCGGTGGCGCGACAGCCAGGCGCACCGCGACTGGATTCCGGCCTGCGCCGGAATGACGAGCCAGGTGCCGCGTCGCCTCTTTCCCTGCAATAAGCGATAAGCAAAAAAGGCCCGCAAAGTGCGGGCCTTTCCAAGCGAAGAGAACACGCTTACTGCGTACAAGCCTTGCCGTGATCGCCGTGGTAACCCTTGGCCTTTGCATCGGCCTCGCTCATGTACGCACCTGCCTTGGTCTTGCCGTACCACTTGTCGCCCTGGCAGTGATAGACCTTGCTGGTGTCGTTGACCCACACCATGCCCGGGCCACCGCCCGGTGCGGCATTGGCCGGCGGTTGCGGACCGGCGGCCTTGGCACTGGCAGCCGGTGCGGCGGCGGCGCTCTTGGGCGCGGCCATCGCGTTACCGGCAGGCGCAGCGGCGGCGGCGGGAGCGGCTGCGGCGGCCGGTGTGGCGGCAGGCGCCGCGGTGTACCACTCCTTGACGCCTTGATGGCCGGAGCACGCACCCTTCTTGGTGGCGTGATTGGTGTAGCTGCCGTCCTTGCACTGACCGGTCGAGCCGGCCGGTGCGGCGGACTGCTGTGCATAGACGGCCGGTCCGGCCAGCAGGCCTGCAAGCAGGACTGCGATCAAGCCATACGATTTCATGTCGATCTCCCGTGCTGTGTGTCTTCCCCGTGGGAACCGTCCGCTGCGGCGGAACGTTTCCCTTTGCGCCGATCGCAACGCGCCGACGCATGCGCCCACACTATGCGCCTGCCTGATGACGGCGCATCACGCTCCCGCAACAGCCGTTTATCTGGCGTGATGCGACTTCGCAATTTCGTACGACGAAGGACCGCATCGCGCGCATGCCGGCGATGCGGTCCCCGATCGTCAGTGGTTGATCACCAGATCGGCGATGACGCCGGTGGCCACGGCTACCAGCAGGAAATCGCCGGTATCGCTGCGCACCCAAACGTGTTCCGGCGGCGGCGGCGCGAGGTGATAGGCGTGGTAGTCCACGTAGTAGCGACGATCGTGGTAGTACTCCTCGGGCACACGCCCGCCACGGTGGTACCAGCCCTCGTGATTGCCGCGGTCATGCACGATCACATAGTCGTGATGGTCGCGATCATGGCCCTGATCGTGATGATCGTCGCGATGGCCCTGGTCGTGGTCGTGGCGGTCCTGATCGTGGTGGTCGTCGTACTGAAACGGTGCGGCGGCAACGGTGGATGAAGCCATCACGGCGCCGAGCATCAGTGCGAACAAGGTCTTCTTCATGCGAACTCTCCAAGGGGTCATGCCGTGGTCTGGCGCGCCCCCTGGCGCACGTTTCCACGACGGCGCCATGATGTGATTCGCAACGATGCACGATGAGTGAATTCGCTCGCAAAACGATGCGCTTGTGCTGCGCAAGTTCATGCGTTGAATTGGCGTTTGGTTTGGCTGATGCGACGCAACAGCTGCCGGTAAAAGCCATCCATGGCCAGCCCCTGTTCCACTTCCTGCGTTGCAAGGGTTCATCCAAACGCGTTGGCTCAATGCAGCGCCCGGCTACTCAGGCGTTGCTTGAGCGGCGAGGCATCGAGCAGCAGCAGCGTGCGCTGATCGGACAGTTCCACCACCTCGCGCATGTCGTTGCGCAGCGGCAGCTCGATCTGATGGCGCAATATCGCGGGCACGCCGATCTTGTCGCCCGCATCGATGGTCACGATGTTCTCGATGGCGTCGACGATCAAGCCGAACTGTTCCTCGTCGTTTTCCACCACCAGTACCTTCGCGCCGGGAAGGTCGGCATAGCCTTTCATGCCGTAGAGCGCGCGCAGGTCGATGATGGTGATCAGCTTGCGCCGCAGGTTGAGGATGCCGCGCACATGCGCCGGGGCACCGGGCGGCTGCATCACCTCGTGCGGAAAATCGATCACTTCGCGCAGCTGGTCGATGCGCATGCCCATCAGCTGGTCGAGCTTGAAGGTGACATAGGTCTCACGCACGCCACGACGGCGCTGTCCGCGATCCGCCTCGGACTCCAGCGTGTACAGCGCGCGATGTCCCTGGGTGAGTTCGCTCACGATGGCATCGCTGAGCAAGGCCGCTTCGTTGACGAGGATGATGTCGGGCATGCCGGCGCGGCTGATGCAGCCGGTGAACAGTGGTGGCCGGTCCGGATGGAACGATGGGATCGCCAGCAGTTCCTCGTCCCGATAGCTGACGATGCTTTCCACGTCGTCCACCAGCAGGCCGAAGTCCATCTCCTGCTGGCGGATGACCACGATGCGCCGTGGATCCTCGAAATCGGCGGCGGCCGTGGTGGCGGAAGCCTCACAGGGCAAACCCAGGAAACGGGCGAAGTCCAGCACCGGCACGGTGTTGCCGCGCAGGTTGAGCATGCCCAGGCAAAGCTCACTGGCGAGCACCGACTTGAGCAGCTCGGGCACGCGGATGATCTCGTGGATGGCGCCCATCGGCAGCGCCAGGCGCGTGTCGCTGACGCGGAACGACACGCCCTGGCGGCGCTGTCCCTGCGCGGCACGCTGCCGGCCCGATTCGTTCGCGTCGACCTTGGGGATCGGCATGTCGTGCAGGTGCTGCAACGCGTCCACGCTCAGTATCTGCAGGATGCGGTTGCCGCCGTCGAGCTTGAGCGCACCACCGATCATCGCGCTGCCGTCGCCTTCGCTGAAGCTCACTTTCTGCTCAGGCTGCACGCGCAGGATTTCGCCGGTGGCGTCGAACAGCAATCCGATACGCCCCTGGCGGAATTCTACGATGGCGATCTTGGACGCCTCGCGCGCGCCGCCGTCGGGCAGCTGCAGCAATTGCCCCAGGTGCACGATGGGAATCAGGCGGCCGCGCAGATTGAACAGGCCCAGCAGATAGCTCGGCGCCAACGGCACCTGGGTGATCGCGGCGGGATAGTTCACCACCTCCTGCACAGCCGTCACCGGCAGCACGAGTTCGGTGTCGCCCAGGTGGAACGAGCCGAACAATTCGGCGCCATCCTGGCGGGCCGGCGTAGCGATGGGAGATGCCATGAGGTTGCTCCGGTTCACGTGCTGCGGCCAATCGTCTTGACCACGAATTGATGTTGCGCGCAGTCGATCACCAGCTGGCGGCCGCTCTCGCCGCCTACGTCGACATGCACGAGCTTGATCCGGGTCTGCGCGAGCAACTGCTGCGCCATGCGCGCGTTCTGCTCGCCGATCAGCCCATGCCGAGGTGGCGTGGCGTGCTGCACCATGCAGGCGCCGCCAGCGATCACGGCTTCCACTTCATCCTGTCGTGCGCGCTCAAGGCCCATCATCGAGAACAGCGTGGGCACCGCATCGGTCACGTACTTCGCTCCCTCGCCCGCCGGCGCCTGCGGCGGCTCGGGCAGGAGACAGTGCGCCATCGCATAGAGCCCGCGCTTTCGCCAAAGCAGACCGATGCCGACGCAGGAGCCGAGAATCGCGCGCAGCACGTCGTTGCCGCTGCCGAGCTTCACTTCGCACATGCGCACCTGGATATCGTTGCCGTCAGGCATGCATGCGTTCCTGGCGGCGGTAGATCAGCGGCTGCTCGAAATCGAAACCCACGTTGAGCCGGGTCAGCGATTCCGATTCGCCGATGATCAGCACGCTGTTCGGCGACATTGCGCGCCGCACGTTCTCCAGCACGCCGCACTGCCCTGGCTCATCGAAATAGATCAGCACGTTGCGCAGCAAGGTGATGTCGAAACGCAGGGCGCCATCGAGCCGCTTGTGCAGGTGATGTTCGCGGAACACCACGTGCGAGCGCAGCGCGGGCGACACCGTGTAGCCGTCCTCGCCGGCCTGGAAATACTTGGCCAGCCACGCCGGCTTGGAACGCTTCAGGCCGTCGATGCTCTTGCCTTGGTAGTGTCCCGCCTTGCCCACCGCCAGCACCTGGCTGGCGATGTCGGTGGCGAGGATCTGGTACTTGAACGCCGGATGATGCTCGCGGAATTCCTCGCACATCATCGCCATGGAATACGCTTCCTCGCCGGTGGAAGCCGCCGCCGACCACAGCTGCAAGGTGGCGCCCCGGTGCTGCCGGAACCACTCTGGCAGCAGTTGCTGCCAGAGATGGTCCCAGATGCGCGGCGTGCGGAAGAACGAGGTCTCGTTGGTGGTCACCAGGTTGATGAAGGCGCCCACTTCGTCCGGCTGCGCCTCCAATACCGCGAGATAATCGCGATAGCGGCTGAGTGCCAGCGTCTGCAGGCGACGGCGCAGCCGCCCCTGCAGCAAGGTCCACTTGCGCTCCGCCATATGGATGCCGGTATGGCGGTGCACCTTGTCCAGCAAGGCACGCTGGGTGGCCAGGTCGATCTCGTTCTCGATATCCATCGTCGACGGCCCTCAGACCACGAAGCGCTGGACGGTCCGGTTCAACTCGTCGGCACCATGCGTCAATGCCGTGGTGGAGCGGGCGATGGTGTCGCAGGCCGCGGCCGATTTCTCGGTCTCTTCGGCCACCTGCTGGATCGCCGCGCTCACTTCGCGCGCCGCCACCAGTTGCTCGTCCGCACCGCAGGAGATCTCGGAGATCGCCTGGGTGGTGCGGCCCACGCCGGCCACGATCTTCTCGAACGCTTCGCCCGCCTGCTTGGAGATGTCGCTGCCCTGCGCCACGCGCTTGGTCGATTCGTTGATGAGCTTGGAGATCTCCTTGGTGGCCTGCGAGGAACGCTCCGCCAGCTTGCGCACTTCGTCCGCCACCACCGAAAAGCCCAGGCCGTGCTCGCCCGCACGCGCCGCCTCGATGGCCGCGTTGAAGGCCAGCAGGTTGGTCTGGCTGGCGATCTCGCCGATCACCTTGATGATCTCGCTGATGTCTTCGGACGACTTGTTGATCAGGTCCATCGCCTCGATCGAACGCGCGATGGCCTTGGCGCCGCGTTCGGCTTCCTGGTGCGTGTCCTTGGCGAGCTGGTCGGCGCTGCGCGAGTTGTTCGCGATGGAGTTGATCGAGGCGGTGAGTTCCTCGATCGAGGCATTCATCTCTTCCACCGTGGCGCCCAGCAGTTGCGCGCCGCTGGCCACGCCGCTGGCGCGACCGGCGATCTCCTGCGAACTGCCGGAGAAGCCGCTGGCCGAATCGACCACCTTGCCGATGACGCTGCGCAGGTCGCTCATCATCTGCTGGATACCGTCGGCCAGCTGGTCGATGGGATCGCTGCCTTCGACGCGCACTTCGCCGGTGAGGTCGCCTTCCGCGGCCAGACGCACGGTCTTGAGCAGGGCTTCGACCTTGCGCTGGTCTTCGGCGGCGCGACGCTTCACGCTTTCTTCCAGTTCGACCTGGGCGGTGACGTCGGTGGCGAACTTGACCACTTTGTGCAAACGGCCGTTGCCGTCGTAGATCGGGTTGTAGGTGGCCTGGATCCAGATCGGCCGGCCGCCCTTGCCCAGCCGCATGTAGCGACCGGCGTCGAATTCGCCGCGATTGAGCTTGGCCCAGAAATCGGCATACGCCTGGCTGGCCGTGTAGCTTTCTTCGCAGAACAAGCGGTGGTGGCGACCCTGGATTTCCTCCAGCTGGTAGCCCATCGCCTTGAGGAAATTGTCGTTCGCATGCAGCACGTGGCCGGCGAGGTCGAATTCGATCATCGCCTGCGCCTTGTCGATGGCGTTGACCTTGCCCTCGAACTCCGCCTTCTGCTGGCGGCTGGCGGTGACGTCGGTGGCGAACTTCACCACTTTGTACGGCTTGCCGTTCTCGTCGAACACGGGGTTGTAGGACGCGTTGATCCACACCTCGCGCCCATCGCCGCCGATGCGCTTGTATTCGCCGCGGTCGAGCACGCCCTTGGCCAGGTTTTCCCAGAACTTCTTGTACTGCGCGCTGGCCGCATACGCGGGCTCGCAGAAGATGCGATGGTGCTGGCCGCGAATCTCCTCCAGCGTGTATCCCATCGCGTTGAGGAAGTTGTCGTTCGCGTGGAGGATCTTGCCCTTGAGGTCGAACTCGATCACCGCCTGGACGCGGTTGAGTGCCTCGTTGACGGCCCTGAGCTCGTGCGGCACGAGCTGCAATTCCGGTGTCTCTTTTCCCATCGCCCCTCTCCCTCGTTAATGAGAACGCATCGGTTACGGACGGGAGAGGATGTGGCGAGTTCGCGGCGCCCCTTGCGGCGCCGCGGACTCCGTTGCCGCACGATCCGAAGGCATGCGTCGACCGTCCAGCGCGCCTTGGCTGGCTATCGTGGACTGCCTTCGTCAGTACTCCCCCGCGTATGAGGTATCGGCGCTGGGAGAATCGTCTTTAGGCCTAAAAAGCCGTGGAATTTCCGTGATTTTCGCGCACTTCGTGAGACTGGCCGATTCCTTGGAAAATAGATCGAGGCAATGTGACGGACGTCTCAAAAAGTCACGCCCATTGCCTCGTCCATCGCCAACGGCCTATCACCTATGGCCGATGGGCTGCTTGCCGGTGATCAGGGCGCCGCAGCCTGTTTGAGCGTCGACTGCGGCCGCGCCACCGCATACATGTCCCAGGCGATCTGCTTGAGCAGGCCATTGCGATCGGTGCCGACGACGTACAGATCGAAATGCGTCTTGCCGGGCAGGAAGCGGATGTCGGAACGCGCGTGCAGGCCGTCCAGCACGGCTTTCAGGCGATGCGCGGGACCGTCGAGATAGAACGTGTCCGCACCGCCGACGTAGACGTGGATCTTGCCGTCCAGGTCCGGCTTCAGCTGCGGCCACTGGGCCTGCAGGCGACGGGCGATGTCGTAGTGCTCGCCCCAGTAGGCCACCACGCTGGCATCCACGTCGCCGGTATCGCGGTCGAACAGCGGCAGCGGACGGCCATCGACGCCGCGTGGCGAGAACACCCACTCGAACGACGCCATCTGCCCGCCGTAGCTGCCGAACACGCGTTCCAGCTTCGCGTACTGCTCATAGGTGGCGATCACCTTGCCGTTGTCGCGAATCAGCGGGTACGCGGTGCCGTCGGGCTTGCGATAGACGTTGGCGTGCGGCGCATACAGATCCACGCCGGTGAAGTCGTGGAAGTCGCTCGGGTCGGGCGAGGTGGACCAGGTGCCGCCGAACATCTTCGGGTAGCGCGTCTGCAGCCACAGCGTGGCCCAGCCACCGGAGGAATGGCCGTTGAGGAAACGGCCGCTGGCCTTGGCGTCCATGCGGAAGCTCGATTCCAGCTGCGGGATCAGTTCCTCGGTCAGCGCCTTGCCCCAGGGTCCGTTGTTGACCGAATCGACGAACTCGTGCGTGCCGGTAGGCAGCGATTCGTCCAGCAACACCCAGATCATCGGCGGCATCTGCCCCTTGGACATCGCCTGCCAGAGATTGGTGGCGACACCCGCAAAGCGATTCATGCCGCCGCCGAAGCCGTGCGTGTAGTACACCACCGGATAGGTGGCGCTGCCCTTGGCGTCGTAACCCGGCGGCAGCACCACCCTGGCGCGCATATGGATCGGCCGCCCCCAGAACGCGGTGAGTGCGGGACTGACGAAATCGATGTCCTGGGTGTGCTTGCGTGCCTCGGGCACCAGATCGCGCAAGGCCGGGTTGATCATGCTCCACGCGTCGATCGCAGGCAGCTGCGTGGCCAGCTTCAGCGGCGGCAGACCGGTGGCCGGCAGGTGCAGCTTGACCACCTCGCTGACCAGATCGCCCTCGCCGCGAGCGCTGTAGTTGTAGCTGTGGTTGGTGTCGAGCACGGCCTGCACGTAGTAGTCGCCCGCGGGCAGCTGGCTGAATGCGGCGGGATAAGCCTGCTGGTCGGCATCGATGTCGATGCCCTGCCCCGCCACCAGGCGGTTCACTTCGCGCGCCGCCACGTTCACCTTGTCGGGCGCGAGCGGATCGAGATCCACCTGCTCCACCTTGCCGTTCTTCGAGCCAGCCTCGGCGTCCTTGGCCGGTTCGGCGAAGACCAGCAGGCGGCCGGACGCCACCTCCGTGCCGGGAACCGCCAGGTCCACATGGAAACGCTGCGCCACACCGGCCTGTTCGGCGCTGGCGCAAGTGGTGGCAGCCAGTCCCAGGCACAACAGGACGGCAAGCTTCAATCGATGTGACCGCATGATCCACTCCACGATGGGGTTTTCCCCTTTGAACGAACCTTCGGGGGAACGGCCGACAAAGTCCATCACCCCGTCCCCGCCTGCTTCGATCAGCGGATGCGCTCACCGGTGCCATACGGCGGCTTGTCCTGCTGCCTGATCCAGTCCGCCAGCAGGCGGAAATAATCATTGGTGATACGCGTGACCTGGCGACTGCCATCCGGCTTCTGCACGAATTCGTACATGCCGTGATCGGTATGCGGGAAGACGTAGAGATCGATCGGCTTGCCTTCGTGTTTCAACGCAACCAGACGCTCGCGCGTCACGCTGCCAGGCGCATCGCGATCGTCACCGGCCAACACCCACAGCTGGGGCACGCCCAGTGTGCGAATGGCGCTGATCGCATCGTAATGCCAGATTATGTTGAGGCTGTCGTGGCGGGGAGCGCCGGTGCGGCGCAGGTCGGCTTCGTCCTCGGCCAACAGTTCGCCGGTGTACTCGCCTTCGATGGTATGCAGCCACGGTTCCTTGGCAAACTTGCGCTTCACCGCCTCCAGCTGGTCGTAGCCGGCGGTGAAGTGCGACGCCATCACCGCCCCGGTGGCATCGGTGACTTCGCGTGCCTTGGCGATGGCCGCGGCGTCATAGCCCTTCTCCTGCATCTCCAGCACGACCTGCTGCTGGTCTTCCTCCAGCGGTGTCATCACCAGGCCAAAACCCACGGCCACGTAGTCGGCATGCGCCAGCGCCGCCGCGCGCGGCGCCACCCAGCCACCCTGGCTGCCGCCGAAGAAACCGGCGCGAGAATACCGGCCTGCGTCGAGCCTGCGCGCTTCATCCAGCGCGGCAGCGGCGTCGTCGGCCAGCAGTTCGAAGTTCTGCGTGTAATCGCCTTCGGAAGCACCGGTGCCGCGTTTGTCGTAAGCGAACACGGCCAAGCCTTCGGCGGCGAACACATAGGGGTAGTAGCCGCCGATGCCCGGCGTCTTCTCCGAACCGTGCACGAACACCACCAGCGGAGGTTTGCCGTTGGACTGCGCCGGTTCGATCAGCACACCCGCCAGCTCGGTTCCATGACTCTTGAACCGCGTCGGCGTTTCGCGCAGGGGCACTTTGGGCTGCGCCGCATAACCGCCGTCGGCTTGGCGCACGCTCACTACGCCCTTGTCGCAGTGCACGAGCCCGTCGCTGCCATTGACGTCGTCGCGACGACCATCAAGAAACGTATAGCGTTCCGGTGCATCGGCACCGCTGGAGGTGGGATTGGAAATCACCACCGGCGGCTTGCCGGGCTCGCCGTACATACCGTATGCGCACGAAGGCGGCGCGGCGAACGCGACGCCTGCAAACGAAAAGCACAGCAGGCTTGCAACGAAACGTTTCATGCAACAGGAACTCCATCGCGGGGACGCCACCACTATAGGCGGCGTCCCGCACGCACCACCCCTGCTATTGGTCAGGGCGTGCCGGAGGTCGTGGTCTTGGCCGGCGACAGGCGCAGATCCTGGAAGTCGAAGCTGAAATCGGTGAGCGGCGAGACGGGCTGCATGCGCACCTCGCGAACCTTGCCGTCGGCATCCAGCGCGTAGTTCACGAACGCATCGGCGTTGAGCGCGCGATCGTCCCAGCGCACGATGAAGGTGTCGTGCTGCCACGGCGTCATCGTGCCCACCAGCTGCGCGGTCTTGGAGAAGCGCATGCGCAGCTTGCCGTTCTGCTGGCTCACCACGATGTCGCCGTACCACGGGTCCTTGAAGGTGCCCGCGTAACCCGACAGCGGCAGCGACGGCTTGCCGTTCTTGTCGCGCGCCTTCTCGTGCGTCTTCCAGCTGTCGTCGGCGTTGCCTTCGGACTTCTTCACCGCGGCGGCGTAAGCGGCCAGCCAATCCTTCTTGTCCTTGCCCAGATAGGCATCGAGCACGCGATAGGTCACCGCGTTGAATGCAGCGCCCGATTCCTGGCTGGTCAACACCACCACGCCGAGCTTGAGTTCCGGCACCAGCGTGATGCGCGAGACCATGCCGGGCCAACCGCCGGTGTGCCATACCAGGCGCGCGCCCTGGTAATCGGAGAGGAACCAGCCTTCGCCGTAGCCGGCGAAATTCGGACGCGCGGCCTGCAGCTCCGGCACCGGCGGCTCGGAGATCTTCATCGGCGTGAGCATCGACCACATCTGCTTCTGGCTGTCTTCGGAGAACAGGGCCTTGCCGTCCGGCAGTTTGCCGCCGGCGAGTTGCACGTTCATCCACTTGGCCAGATCGTGCACGCTGGCGTAGATGCCGCCGGCACCCGAATTGTTCGACCAGGCCATCGGCGGCACCGGCTTCAACTCGGTGAAGTTGAACTTGGCGTGGCCCATCGCCACGTCCATGCCCGGCTTGAGCTGGCTCATGTCGATCAGCGATTCGTCCATGCCCACCGGCTTGAAGATGCGCTGGGTGATGAAGTCGGCGTAGCTCTGGCCGGACACCTGCTCGATCACCAGCGTGGCCACGGCGAACAGGATGTTGTCGTAGGCATAGGCGCTGCGGAAGCTGGTGGCCAGCGGCACGTTGCGCAGGTGCTGCACCACTTCCTTGGTGGAATACGAGGTGGGCGGCCAGTACAACAGGTCGCCCGCGCCCAGGCCCAGGCCACTGCGATGCGCCAGCAGGTCGCGGACGCGCATTTCGCGCGTCACATACGGGTCGGACATCTGGAACCACGGCAGATGATCGATCACGCGATCATCCATGTTGAGCTTGCCTTCCTCCGCCAGCATCTGCAGTGCCGCCGCGGTGAACGCCTTGGTGTTGGAGGCGATGGCGAAGCGCGTGCGCGCATCCACCGCTTCGGGCTTGCCCAGTTCGCGCACGCCGTAGCCCTGTTCCAGCACCACCTGTCCATCCTTCACGATGGCCACGGCAATGCCCGGCACATCGAACTGCTTGCGCACGGCATCGACGTAGGCGGTGAAGTCCTGCAGCTGGGCCGGCAAGGCCGGCGCGCTGGTGGCGACGGCAGGCGTTGCGGCCGTCGCGGGCGCGGTCTGGGCCCAGGCCGGTGCCGTCAGCGCCAGCAGCGCAACACAGCCCACCAGGCGCGGGGAAAGGGTTCGCAGGAACATTCGGCAACTCCGCCACGGCAAAGCGCATCACTATCGCGGCAAAGGGCTTCCTGATCCAGCACTGAAAGTCATGTTGGCCGCTATCTCGACGCGACGGGCCGCGACCCGGATCATGCACGGCTGTATCGAGGAGTCTGCATGAACGAACTGGTCGAATGGATCGCCACCCACGCCTTGCCGATCTGGGCGCTGCTGTTGGTGGCCGCCCTGCTGGTGGGCGACCGGGCATGGCAATGGAACCGCCAGCACGGCCAGGCCACCCTCGCCGCCGGCCGCCAGCCGACCGCCCTGCGCGGCATCACGGCGCTGCTCATGCTGGTCTGCCTATGCCTGCTGTTTGCGGCGATCGCGCTGGCCTTGAAGGAAGAAGCGCTGCGCTGGCTGCCCTCGTTCGATGAAACGCTGGCCGAGGATCTGCGCGCGAGCCTGCAGCCGGGCGTGCTGCGGCTGGTGGCGGCGGTGTCGCACCTGGGCGACCTCGGTTCGGTCGCCGTTGTCACGGTGGTGGTGCTGGCCGTGCTGCTGTTCCAGCGCCGCCTGCAGCTCGCCACCTGCTGGACCGTCGCGATGGCGGGCGTGGTGCCCATCAACAGCGGCCTGAAGGCCGTGTTCGAACGGCCGCGCCCGTTGCACAACCATGGCTTCATCGTCGAGCACGGCTGGAGCTTTCCCAGCGGCCACGCGTTCGGCGCCATCGTGTTCTACGGCATGCTCGCCTATGTGCTGCTGCGCGTGCTGCCGCACCGCTGGCATCGCTGGGTGATTGCCGGCGCGGTGGCCATGATCGGCGTGATCGGCCTGAGCCGCATCGTGCTGCAAGTGCATTATTTCAGCGATGTGGTGGCTGGTTATATCAGCGGATCGGCATGGCTGGTGGTGTGTATTGCCGGTGCGGAGTGGTGGCGGATGCGGCGTTCGCCGTAACGCCCCCTGACACCTCACCCTTGTGGGAGCGCACTTGTGCGCGACTGCCACGTCAAATCCCGCCTCTTTGATCGGTTATCGCAAGACCTGTCGCGCACAAGTGCGCTCCCACAGAGAGGCATCAGCCATCGGGTGGCGCTGCGATAACACCTCACCCTTGTGGGAGCGCACCCTGTGCGCGACTGCCACGTCTGATCTCGCCTCTTTGATCGGTTATCGCGAGGCCCGTCACGCACAGGGTGCGCTCCCACAGGGACAGGTCACCGTCAATTCGGGGAATAGAGCTTGCGCTGCAGCAGCTGCCTCGAGGCATCGTCGGGCGCGCCCAGCCAGATGAAATCATCGTTGGCCGGATCGTTGCTGTCGGCATTGTTCAAGGCCGCGGGTTTGCGGCGCGCGAACAGGCCGGACATGGCGTGGGTGTTTTCGTCGTAGAGGATGAGGATGCGTTCGGACGGGCAATCGTGCGGCTTGCACGCTTCGGCCAGCATCTGGGTATGGCCGTCGATCACCACTTGCTGCGCCGGCGTCGCCACCCCGCCCTGGCTGGCCCATGCCGGCAACTGCTCGGCACCCGACAAGGCCGCAAACGCCGTGGAGAAATCCGGGCGTTGCATCAAGTCGTAGAGATAGGTCAGCCCACCGGGCGAACTGGCACCGCTGCTGACGGCCAGCGTCGGCGCCGACGTCGCGGCAGACGGCGCGGCCGTTGCAGCCGCCTGCGGCTCATGCTGATCCGAGCAAGCCACGCAAGCGGCCAGCAAACCCAGCGTGACGATCGAACGGTAGTCCATGACGGGTCTCCTGGCGAAACAGCCGATGCCGGACCGCGATGGACAAGGCGGCGCCGAAGCGCCGCGCTGCCCTCAGGCGAACTTGCGGGCCGCCGCCACCACCTCCGCATCGCCCGGCAACACCAGCAAGGCGGCACCGGCGAGTGGCGTATAGGTATCGGCACCCACCACGCGCTCCAGCGGTGTCGCTCCCGAGCCGCCTTCCACGATGGCCGTGATGATGCCCTCGCCCACGCCCGCACTGCGCCGGCCTTCGTCCAGCACGATGATGCGTTTGGCGGACTTTGCCTGCGCCGCGATGAAGGCGTTGTTGAGAGGCGCCAGCCAGCGCAGGTCCACCACGCGAACCTTCCAGCCCAGCTCCGATTCGATGGCACGGGCCGCGCGCAAGGCCATCGGCACGCCGTTGCCGAAGGTGAACACCACCAGGTCGTTGGCCTCGTCGCGGTAGACGCGGCCCTCGCCCAGCGTCATGGCCTCGCCCGGCGCCGGATAGTCGAACTGCCACTGGCCGTCGCCGGCTTCGTACAGATCCTTGGTCATGTACAGCGCGATCGGTTCCAGATAAGCGCAGACACGGCCGTCGACCTTGGCCAGCGCCGTCATGGTGCGCAACATGGTGGCGGCATCGTCGCCACGGCTGGGGCAGCCCACCACCAGGCCGGGAATGTCGCGCAGCGCGGCAATCGAGTTGTCGTTGTGGAAGTGGCCGCCGAAACCCTTCTGGTAACCCAGGCTGGCCACGCGCATCACCATCGGATTGCGGTACTGGTCGTTGGAGAAGAACTGCAACGAGGCCGCTTCGCCGCGAATCTGGTCGCATGCATTGTGGAAATACGCCAGGTACTGGATTTCCGGCAGCGGCAGCATGCCCATGTTGGCATAGCCCTGGGCGAGGCCGAGGATGATGGTTTCATCCAGCAGCGTGTTGAACACGCGGCTGCCCTTGAAGGCTTTGTGCAGCCCCTTGGTGACGGTGTACACGCCGCCCTTCATGGCCACGTCTTCGCCGAACAGCAGCGATTCGGGGTACTTGGCCATGATGTCGTGTAACGCCTGGCCGATCTGGATGGCCAGATGACGCGGCGGCTGGTTTTCCGGCAGCTTCGTTTCGCCGCCGAAAGTGGCGAGACGGCGATCCTGGTAATCCGTGCGCTCGGCCTCGGCTTTCACCGCTGCCGGCGTATACGGCGCGAGCGGCTTCATCACCTGCTCCAGCGAACTCAGGCGCGGACGGCGATCGGCATCCTCCGCCGCTTCGAAGCAACGCTTGCGCGTGGCTTCGTACAGCGCCAGCAGCGATTCCTTCGTATACAAACCCGAGGACAACGCAATCTCCGCCGAACGCAGCAGCGGATCGCTCGCCTCGACGGTGAACAGTTCTTCCACGCTGCGCCACTCGATCTCGAAATCGGTGCCGGCATGGCCCATCACGCGCGTGGTGCGCAGATGCAGGAAGGTGGGACGACGCGTGGTGCGGCAATGTTCCACCGCCTCCTGCACCTGCGCATAGCCTTCCGCCAGGTCCAGGCCGTCGGCGTAGAAATAATCGAGGTCGGCACGATGGCGGAAGTTGTTCGCCACCCAGCCGTTCGGCGTCTTCACCGAAATGCCGATGCCGTTGTCTTCGCACACGTAGAGCACGGGCGCGGGCAGCTTCTGGTAAGCCGTCCACGCGGCGGCGTTGAAGGCCGTCTGCGCCGTAGCATGGTTGGACGAGGCGTCGCCGAACGAGCAGATGGCGATGCTGTCTTCCGGAATCGGCAGCTTGTGGCCGATGCGGCGCGCCTGCTCGATCGCCACTGCCGTACCCAGGGCCTTGGGCAAGTGCGAGGCGATGGTGGACGTCTGCGGCAACACCCACAACGGCTTGCTGCCCCATACCTTGTGACGGCCGCCGGAGGCTGGGTCTTCCATGCTGGCGGCAAAGGACAACGCCGAATCCATCACCGGGTCCATGCCCGGCAGTTTGCGGAACCGCTCGGCCATGAAGCCGCCGGAGCGGTAATGCAGGAAGGCCGGATCGGTATGGCGCGTAAGGCGCGCCACCATCGCGTTGCCCTCGTGGCCGCTTGAACCGATGGTGTAGAACACCTTGTTCTGCACGCGCAGCACGCGTGCCATCAGGTCGAGGTGACGGCTGATCAGCTGCGATTCCAGCAGCTCGCGGAAGCCCTGGCCGTTCAGCGCGCTGCCCGGCAACACCGGCGAGTGACCGCCGAGCGGTGCCTGCACGTCGCCCTGCCAGAGCTGCACGAACTCGATGAAGTTCTGGTCGACGATCTCGGCGCGGTTGAAGCCCTTGTGGCGTGCCGTGAGGGAGTACGGGATGGCGGTCATGATGGCTGGAGGTCTCGTCAACGAGTGGCCGTTTGGACGGCTGGAAAATGATGTGTCAATTCGAAGCGAAGCAGCGCGAAAAGCGCGCGGATTTGCTCCCTCTCCCCTCCGGAGAGAGGGTTGGGGTGAGGGGCCACGGTCGCGACATGGCTTATTCGGAGCAAGCTTCGTAGCAACATCATCGCGAGCACCCGCCCCTCACCTCAGTCCTCTCCCCGGAGGGGAGAGGAAGCCAGAGCGCGCAGCGCTTTCGCACGCTGCACGTCCTTCTCACGTCCGAAGCTTTCAAGAATACGAATCTGATCGTCGAGCGAAGGCACCGGCACGGCGAGGCCATTGAGGCCCGCCAGCGTCAGCCGTCGTGCTTTCACCGGCTTCCAGCCATCGCCTTGATCGAGCTCCAGCCCACCCATCACCTCGACGGGCAGCCCCGGAAAGCGGAAGCGTGCGAAATGCGAACGGAAACGTTCGGCACCTGCCGGTTCGTAAACCGATTCGCGTCGCTCAGCCCACAGCGTCATCAAAGTATCCGCATCAGCGCGCGACACCAGCAGATCCACATCGGCCACGCTGACATCGGCGCCAGCAAGCAAGGCGGCCGCGCTGCCGATCACGCACCACGGTTCCACGCAGTGCACGTGCAGCTCCGGCACGATCTCGGCCAGGGTGGCATACAGCGCGGGCGTGACGTGGCTCATGCGCGTTGCCGCCATTGTTCGCGGGTCTGTGCCCAGATTTCGATGGCGACGTGCTCGAACGGTTCGGGCAGGCGGCCGGGGCCGCGCAGCGCGGAGCCCAGTTTCGCCGCCAATGCTTTCGACGATTCGTTCGCCGGATCGATGCTGTGGATCACCTCGTTCCAGCCCAGCTGATCGAACGCGAAATCCATGCAGGCGGTGGCGCCTTCCAGCGCATAACCGTTGCCCCAGGCATGGCGCGCCAGCCCCCAGCCGACTTCGCGACCGGGCCAGCCTTCGGGAAACCAGGGGCCCATGCGGCCGATCCAGCGACCGGTGCTCTTCTCGATCACCGAGAACATGCCGAAGCCCTGGATGGCCCACGCGCCGACCATGGTGAGAAAGCCGCGCCACGCGACGGCCCGCGGTTGCAGGCCGCCGATGAAACGCGCGGACTCGGCATCGGCCAGGTTGGCGGCCCAGCCGTCGAAATCCTCAGCCTGCGGCGGGCGCAGGAGGAGGCGTTCGGTTTCGATGCGGATCGTTTGCCAACTCACGAAACGTTCTCACCTCGACGCCCGGGCGGCCTCAAAACGCATTGATCCCCGTCAACTCGCGGCCCACCACCAGCTGATGCACCGTCTCGGTGCCTTCATAGGTGATCACCGATTCCAGGTTCAGCGCGTGACGGATGGCCACGTGCTCGGTGGTGATGCCGGCGCCGCCCAGGATGTCGCGGCATTCACGGGCGATGTCGATGGCCATGCGGCAGTTGTTCCACTTGGCCAGCGATACCTGCGTCGGCTGCATCTTGCCGGCATCCTTCAGGCGACCGAGCTGCAGCGAGAGCAGCTGCGCCATGGTGATGCGGCGGGCCATCTCGGCCATCTTGATCTGCACGGCCTGGTTGGAAGCGAGCGGACGGCCGAACAGGATGCGCTCCTGGGTGTAGTTGAGCACTTCCTGCAGGCACGCCTGCGCGGCGCCGATGGGACCCCAGGTGATGCCGTAGCGGGCCTGCGTGAGGCAGCCCAGCGGACCCTTCAGGCCCTTCACGTTCGGCAGGCGGTTCGCCTCCGGCACGCGCACGTTGTCGAAGAACAGCCCGGACGTCACCGACGCGCGCAGGCTCATCTTCTTGTGCACTTCCTGCGCGGTGAAACCCTTGCTGTCGGTGGGCACGATGAAGCCCTGGATGCCGTCCTCGGTCTGCGCCCACACGATCGCGATCTGCGCCACGTTGCCGTTGGTGATCCACATCTTGGCGCCATTGATGACCCAGTCGCCGCCATCCTTCCTGGCGTTGGTCTTCATGTTGGCCGGGTCCGAACCGCCGTGCGGTTCGGTCAGGCCGAAGCAGCCGATGATCTCGCCCGCCGCCATCTTGGGCAGGTAATGCGTCTTCTGCTCTTCGGTGCCGTAGGCGTAGATCGGATACATGCACAGCGAGCTCTGCACGGACGCGAAGCTGCGCAGGCCCGAATCGCCGCGCTCGAGTTCCTGGCAGATCAGGCCGTAGCTGACACCGTTCATGCCGGCGCAACCGTATTTCTCGGGAAGCGTGGCGCCCAGCAGGCCCAGGCTGGCGATTTCCGGCACCAGTTCCTTGGGAAAACGGCCCTGGTCGAAGCAGTCCCCGATGATCGGCAACACACGCTCGTCGACGAAACGACCGACGGTGTCCTGCACCATGCGCTCCTCGTCGGAGAGCATCGAACGGACGTCATAAAGATCGAGGGGATTCAGGCGAGCGGACATGCTTGAAGTTCCGTGACGTTGGGGGCAAACCGCCATTCTAACCGGGCATCGGGGGCGGGTCACGGCGGGGTGCAGCAGGGCCTAAGCGCTTGTTTCAAGCCATGCGAAGAGCGCCAAGGGACTCTCAGGGTAGGCGCGCGGGACGGGCTGTGGGACCATGCGCTGTCCTCCGTCCCAGCCCCGGCTGGGACGGCGTCGTCCGCCTCCGCCAGCCCCGGAACCATCGCCGCGCCGCCCAGGCAGCGCGCGGTCCACCGGGTTCGGCCCGTGCCGGCACGGCGGCCGGGCACTCCGCTCCCCGCCGGATCGTCCATGTTCAAAGGTGTCCTCCTCGGCTTTGCCTGCTACGCGGCCTACGCGATCAGCGATGCCTTCGTGAAATCGCTGCACGGCACCTTGCCGGCCTACGAGGCCGTGTTCTTCGGCGCGGTGCTGATGCTCAGCGCCCTGCCCTTCATCCGTAATCCCGGCGATCGCTATCTGGACGTATTCACCGCGCGCAAGCCGCACCTGTGGTGGATACGCGCGATCACCGGCGCGATCTGCAACATCTCCGCGGTGATTGCCTTCACCGCGTTGCCGATGGCCGAGGCGTTCGCGCTGATCTTCCTGCTGCCGATCTTCGTGACCCTGCTGTCGGTGGTGTTCCTCAAGGAACATGTGGGCTGGCGACGCTGGTCCGCGGTGATCGTGGGTTTCCTCGGCGTGCTGGTGGTGTTGCGACCTGGCTTTCGCGCGCTGGGCGTGGGCCATCTCGCGGCGATGACCTGCGGCCTTTCCGGCGCGGTGTCGGTGGTGGCGTTGCGCATGGCCGGTCCGCACGAAAAACGCATCAGCCTGTACGGCGCCGGTGTGATCGGGCCGTTGGTGAGTGGCGGCCTGTTGATGCTGCCAAGTTTTGTGTGGCCGGATCTGCATCAATGGTTCCTGCTCGCCGGCTACGGACTGCTGGCCGGTCTTGCCGGCGTGCTGTTGATGCTGGCCACCCATCACGCGCCGGCCAATCGCATCGCACCCACGCAATACAGCCAGATGCTGTGGGCGATCTTCTTCGGCTACTGGCTGTTCGGCGACAAACTGGATTGGCCGATGCTGATCGGCATCGCGCTCATTCTCGGTTCGGGACTCTTCACGCTGGTGCGCGAGGAAAAGGTCACGAACTGGTGGAAACGCATGCGCATGGTCTGAGCGCGGCTCGCCATCGCGCCAGATGAATATTTCTTAATCAAGCGGACGCGGATGCACGTCATGCCGTGAGGCATCACTTGTCCGTGACGACGCTTGTGCCATCACTTTTCCGCTGTTTTGCCAACCCAGCGTCCCTGCGCGCTTCCCGGGGTGCGCGCCGTGCGCGTGCTTGTGCCCGGGTCAACCACATGGCCAGCGGATCGTTAGAAGTCAGTCAACCCGTTTACGCGGCGACGCATCGTCGCGAAACGCTGCTGCAAACGAAACGACATGGCTGGCCTTGTGAATTTTGCAATTGAGTTGCTGGGAGATGCTGGATGAGTGCCGACACTGCCCAAACATCCGGGCGTCCTCGTAAGAAACGCGGTGCGTGGATCGCGGCGGCGGTGATCGCCCTGCTGCTGGTGTTGATCGTGGTTCACCTGCTCACCGGCAAGAAGGAAAAGACCGGCCAGCCGGCGCAGTCGGTGAGCGCGGCGACCGCCACGATAGGCGACATGCCCGAAGTGCTCACCGCGCTCGGCACCGTCACGCCGGTCGCCACCGTCAACGTATTGCCGCAACTGAGCGGCTATCTCACCGCGGTGGGCTACCAGGAAGGCCAGGACGTGGAGAAAGGCCAGTTCCTCGCGCAGATCGACCAGCGCCAGTACGAGATCAACAAGCAACAGGCGCAGGCCCAGTTGGCCAAGGACCAGGCCACGCTCGATCAGGCCCGCGCCGACCTGGCCCGCTACACCCAGTTGCACGAACAGAAGTCGATTGCCGAGCAGACCTACGCCGACCAGAAGTTCACCGTGGCGCAGAGCGACGCCGCCGTGAAGGCCGACAAGGCTGCCATCGCGCAGGACGACCTCGATCTCGCCTACTGCCACATCACCGCGCCGGTGGCCGGCCGGGTGGGCCTGCGACTGGTCGATCCGGGCAACTACGTGACGCAGTCCACCTCGCCGGGCATCGTCACCATCACGCAGATGAAGCCGACCACGGTGCAGTTCACCGTGCCGCAGAATTCGCTGGGCAAGGTGCTACAGCGCGTGAATGGCGGCGCCAAACTTCCGGTCACCGCCTACAGCAGCGACAACAGCAAGAAGATCGCCAGCGGCACGCTGTACGCGCTGAGCAACCAGATGGCCACGAGCACCGGCACCGTCACCTTGCGTGCCACCTTCCCCAACGACGACGAATCGCTGTTCCCCAACGAGTTCGTCAACGTGCAGATGCTGGTCGACACGCTGCAGAAGACCGTGCTGGTGCCCACTTCGGCCGTGCAGAGTGGCGCGCCCGGCGACTACGTGTACCTCGTCAATGCCGACCAGACGGTGTCCGTGCACAAGGTGACGCCCGGCCCCAGCGACGGCAAGGTCACCGCCATCCTCGCCGGACTTTCCGCCGGCCAGCAGGTGGTGACGGACGGCATGGACCGCCTCAGCGACGGCGCCAAGATCCGCATCTCGCAACCGCGCCCGGCCGGCGCGAGCAGCGCGGCCGCACCGGCAGCGCCGCACGGCAAGCACGCGCACGCCGCCAGCACGTCTTCGTGAATCGCAGGCGCGTGATCCGATGAATATTTCCCGCCTGTTCGTACTCAGGCCGGTAGCAACCTCGCTGCTGATGATCGCCCTCGTGATGGTGGGCCTCGTGGCGATGAAGTTCCTGCCGGTGTCGTCCTTGCCCAACGTCGACTACCCGACGATCCAGGTGCAGACGTTCTATCCCGGCGCCAGTCCCTCGGTGATGGCCACCACGGTGACGGCGCCGCTGGAAGTGCAGCTGGGTGAGATTCCCGGCCTGCAGCAGATGACGTCGAACAGCTCGGCGGGCGCATCGATCATCACGCTGCAATTCGACCTGTCGCTCAACCTCGACGTGGCCGAGCAGAACGTGCAGGAGGCGATCAATGCAGCCAACAGCCTGCTGCCCACCGGCCTGCCCGCGCCGCCGACCTACGCCAAGGTGAATCCGGCCGATCGCCCGATCCTCACATTGGCGGTCAGCTCCAACTCGATGTCGCTGCCGCAGTTGCAGGACGTGGCGAACAACCGCCTCGGCGCCAAGATTTCGCAGGTGCCGGGCGTGGGCCTGGTGACGCCGGCCGGTGGCAACGTGCCGGCCATCCGCGTTGAAGCCGATCCGAAGAAGCTCGCCGGTTACGGGCTCAACATCGACGACCTGCGTTCGCTGATCGCCAACGTCAACGTGAGCCAACCCAAGGGCAACTTCGACGGCCCCGATCTCGACTACACGATCAACGGCAACGACCAGATCCAGAACCCACAGGACTATCTCGACACCATCATCTCGTACCAGAACGGCGCACCGGTCTACCTGCGCGACGTGGCCCGCGTCACCCAGGCCGCGCAGAACACCGAGCAAGGCGCCTGGTTCAACAAGACCCAGTCGATCGTGCTGAACGTGCAGCGCCAGCCGGGCGCCAACGTCATCGCCACCGTCAACCAGATCATGAAGGAGCTGCCGCAGCTGGAATCCACGTTGCCGGCAGGCATGAAGGTGGACGTGGTGACGGACAGCACCGGCGTGATCCGCTCGTCGGTGAACGATGCCGCGTTCGAGCTGATCCTGGCGGTGATCCTGGTGGTGCTGGTGATCTTCGTGTTCCTGCGCAACCTGCCGGCCACCCTGATTCCCAGCATCTCCGTGCCGGTCTCGCTGATCGGCACGCTGGCGCTGATGTACGAGCTCAACTATTCCATCGACAACCTGTCGCTGATGGCGCTGATCATCGCCACCGGCTTCGTGGTGGACGACTCGATCGTGATGATCGAGAACATCGTGCGCTACCTGGAGGAAGGCAAGACGCCGCTGGAGGCCGCGCTCGAAGGCTCCGGGCAGATCGGCTTCACCATTCTCTCGCTGACCGTATCGCTGATCGCCGTGCTGATCCCGCTGCTGTTCATGGGTGGCGTGATCGGCCGCCTGTTCAGCGAGTTCGCGGTCACGTTGGCCGTGACCATCGTGCTGTCCGCGGTGGTCTCGCTGACGCTGGTGCCGATGCTGTGCGCGCGCATCCTCAAGGCGCAGGCGGATCGTCACCCCAGCCGCTTCGAACGCATCAGCGAAGGTCTGTTCGACAAGACGCTGGCGGCGTACAAGCGCGGCCTGCATTTCGTGATGGCGCACCAGACCGCGACGCTGCTGACCTTCCTGGCCACGCTGGCGCTCACCGTGGTGCTGTACATCATTATTCCCAAGGGCCTGTTCCCGGTGCAGGACGTGGGTGTGCTGCAGGGCATCAGCGTCTCCGACAACTCGGTCTCGAACGGGGTCATGGTGGATCGCCAGAAGCAACTGGCCGATGCCATCCTCAAGGACCAGGACGTCGCCAGCCTCACTTCCTACGTGGGCATCGACGGCACCAACACCACGTTGAACAACGGCCGCTTCCTGATCAACCTCAAGCCACGCGACGACCGCTCGTCCAGCGCCGAGGAAGTCGCGCGACGCATCCAGCATGAAGTGACCAGCATCCCGGGCATCAAGCTGTACATGCAGCCCGAGCAGGATTTGACGCTGGACACCACCATTTCGCCGAACCAGTACCAGTTCGTGCTGCGCGGGCCCAACCAGCAGGCGTTCCAGCAATACGTGCCTGAGTTGATCACCCGCCTGAAGGGCATCAAGTCGATCACCGATGTCACCAGCGACCTCAACAACGACGGCCTGGCGATCAACGTGGAAGTGAACCGCCAGCTCGCGGCGCGTTACGGCATCACCTCCGCCACCATCGACAACGCGCTGTACGACGCGCTAGGCCAGCGCATCGTCTCCACCATCTTCGAGCAGGCCAGCCAGTATCGCGTGATCCTGGTGGCCAAGCCGGAAAGCATTCCCACGGTCGAGTCGCTGGGCGATCTCTACCTGCCGAGCCAGACCGCCAGCAGCGGCCAGGTGCCGCTCAAGGGCATCGCCACCATCAAGATCACCAAGTCGCCCTTGGTGATCAGCCATCTGGCGCAGTTCCCGGCCGTCACCGTGTCGTTCAACCTGGCCAAGGATGCCTCGCTCAGCAAGGCGGTAAAGGAAGTGAACGATGCGGAAGCGGCGGTGCATCTGCCCTCCTCCATCACGTCCACCTTCCAGGGCGCGGCGCAGGCGTTCCAGGATTCGCTCTCCAGCGAGGTCTACCTGCTGATCGCCGCGTTGATCGCCGTCTACATCGTGCTGGGCGTGTTGTACGAGAGCTTCATCCATCCGGTGACGATCCTCTCCACCCTGCCCTCGGCCGGTATTGGCGCGCTGGTGGCGCTGATGATCGCCGGCAGCGACCTGGACGTGATCGGCATCATCGGCATCGTGTTGCTGATCGGCATCGTGAAGAAGAACGCGATCATGATCGTGGACTTCGCCCTCGAAGCCGAACGCGAACACGGCAAGCCGCCGGAAGAGGCGATCTTCGAAGCCTCGCTGCTGCGCTTCCGCCCGATCCTGATGACCACGCTGGCGGCGATGCTGGGCGCGATGCCGATGCTGCTGGGTACGGGCACAGGTTCGGAGCTGCGCCGTCCGCTGGGCCTGGCGATCATTGGCGGCCTGCTGCTGAGCCAGTTGCTCACGCTGTTCACCACGCCGGTGATCTATCTGTATTTCGATCGCCTCGCCCAGCGCTTCGGTCGCAAGCGGCAGCCTGAAGAGGCGGCCGGGGAAAGCGCGTGAACATCCCGGGCGCTTTCATCCGACGGCCGGTGGCGACCACGCTGCTGGCCGTCGCCATCCTGCTGTCGGGCGTGCTGGCCTATTTCCACCTGCCGGTCGCGCCGTTGCCGAACATCACTTTCCCGGTGGTGGTGGTGCAGGCCAGCATGGCGGGCGCCAGCCCGAGCATCATGGCCTCGACCGTGGCCGAACCGCTGGAACGCCGCCTGGGTTCCATCGCCGACGTCACCGAGCTGACTTCGGAAAGCACGGTGGGCTCCGCGCGCATCGTGATCCAGTTCGGCCTCAACCGCGACATCAACGGCGCCGCGCGCGATGTGCAGGCCGCGATCCAGGCGGCGCGCGCCGATCTGCCGACCACGCTGCGCAACAACCCGACCTATCGCGAATTCAATCCGGCTGATTCGCCGATCATGGTGCTCGCCCTCACCTCCGATACGCTGACGCGCGCCCAGCTGTATGACTCGGCCGACTCGGTGATCCAGCAGCAGCTCTCGCAAGTGGATGGCGTGGGCCAGATCACGCTGGGTGGCAGCGCGCTGCCGTCGGTGCGCGTGGAACTGCAGCCGGACCAGCTCAACAGCTACGGCATCGGCCTGGAAGACGTGCGCGCTGCCATCAGCGCGGCCAATGCCGATAGCGTGAAAGGCCATATCGACGAGAACGGCCAGCGCTACGAGGTGGAATCCAACGACCAGATCAACAAGGCCGCCCCGTATCGCGACCTGGTCGTCGCCTATCGCAACGGTTCGGCCGTGCAGCTGCGGGACGTGGCGCAAGTGCTCGACTCGGCGGAAAACCTGCGCAACGCCGGCCTGTACAACGGCCATGATGCGGTGCTGGTGATCGTCTATCCGCTGCCGGGTAGCAACATCGTCAAGACGGTGGCGCAGATCCGCAAGGCGCTGCCGTCGATCGAGGCCACGCTGCCGCACAACGTGCATGTGGGCGTCGCCGTGGATCGCTCGCAATCGGTCAACGCGGCCGTGGGCGACACCGAGCGAACGCTGTTCATCGCCGTGCTGCTGGTGATCGGCGTGGTCTTCGTGTTCCTGCAGTCGCCACGCGCCGTTCTCGTGCCGGCAGTGGCGCTGCCGCTGTCCATCGTCGGCACGTTCGGCCCGATGTACCTGCTCGGCTACAGCATCGACAACCTGTCGTTGATGGCGCTGACCATTGGCACCGGCTTCGTGGTGGACGATGCGGTGGTGGTGCTGGAAAACATCGTTCGCCATGTGGAAGCGGGCATGGACGTGCGCGAGGCCGCCATGCAGGGCAGCGCGGAAGTCAGTTTCACGGTGATCTCGATGAGCCTCTCGCTGATCGCCGTGTTCCTGCCGATCCTGCTGATGCCGGGCATCGTCGGCCTGCTGTTCCACGAGTTCGCGGTGACGCTTTCCATCGCCATCCTGCTGTCGCTGGTGATCTCGCTCACCGTCACGCCGACCATGGCGGCCTATGTCATCTCGCGCAAGACGCTGCACTCCAAGGCACGCTGGGCGGTGTGGTACGAGCGGCAGTTCGAGCGTTTCAAGCAGGCGTATTCGCGTTCGCTTACCGTCGTGCTCGATCATGCGTTCGCGGTGATCCTGACCCTGGTCGGGCTGATCGTGCTCAACGTGGTGCTGATTCGCCTGGTCCCCTCGACGTTCTTCCCGGAACAGGACAACGGCATCCTGATGGGACAGATCATCGCCGACCAGAGCATCTCCTTCCAGGCGATGGAGAAGAAGCTCGCGCAGCTGCAGAACATCGTGCAGAAAGACCCCGCCGTGGCCTCGGTGGCCGGCTTTACCGGCGGTCGCGCGCTCAACAGCGCCAACGTATTCATCGAACTGAAACCGCTGGCCGAGCGCAAGATCTCCGCCGCCCAGGTGGTGGATCGCCTGCGGCCCAAGCTCAACGCCGTGTCGGGCGCCAAGCTGTTCCTGCAGGCGGCGCAGGACCTGCACATCGGTGGCCGCCAATCGGCGGCGGAGTATCAGTACACGCTGACCAGCGACGATCCGGAAGCGCTGTTCACCTGGGTGCCGCGGCTGGTGGCTGCCCTGGGCAAGTACCGCGACCGCATCACCGACGTGAACTCCGACCTGCAGCAGAACGGCCTGCAGCTGTACGTGAACATCAATCGCACGGCCGCCGCACGCTACGGCTTTGCGCCCAACCAGATCGACAGCGTGCTCTACGACGCCTTCGGCCAGCGCACCGTATCCACCATCTACAACCAGCTGAACCAGTATTTCGTGGTGATGGAAGTGGCGCCGAAGTATTGGCAATACCCGCAGATGATCGATCGCATCCGCTTCAGCACCGCGGCCGGCAATGCCTCGGGGACGCAGCAGACGCAGATGTCCAAGTCCGTGGTGTCGGGCGTGACGTCCACCAACGCAACCAACAGCGCCAGTTCCAACACCAACTCGCGCAACAGCGATGCCGAGGCCAACCAGCTCACCAACGCCATTGCCAACGCCAAGGGCGGCAGCTCCAGCGGCAGCGCGGACAGCACGGCCGCGGAAACGATGGTGCCGTTCCCGGCGCTGGCCTCATACGTGAGCAACCACACCGCCACGCAGGTGAACCACCAGGGCGGTCTGGTGGCCGGCACCATTTCGTTCAACCTGCCGCCGGGCGGCTCGCTCAGCGACGGCTTGGCCGCGATCAGCGAAGCGGCGCAGGAGCTGGGCATGCCGGCATCCATCCATGGCGCCACGGCGGGTGCCGCGCAGGTGTATGCGCAGTCGATGTCCACCATGCCGCTGCTGATCCTCGCGGCACTCGCCGCCGTCTACATCGTGCTCGGCATCCTCTACGAGAACACGGTGCATCCGGTCACCATCCTCTCCACCCTGCCCTCCGCCGGCATCGGCGCGACCCTGGCGTTGCTGATCTTCGGCACGCCGTTCTCGGTGATCGCGATGATCGGCATCATCCTGCTGATCGGCATCGTGAAGAAGAACGCCATCATGATGATCGACGTGGCCATCCATCTGCAGCGCGACGAAGGCATGGAAGCGCACAAGGCCATCCATGACGCCGCGGTCGTGCGCTTGCGCCCGATCATGATGACCACCGCCGCCGCCGTACTCGGCGCGGTGCCGCTGGCCATCGGCATTGGCCAGGGCGCCTCGCTGCGGCAGCCGCTGGGCATCACGGTGATGGGCGGCCTGATCCTTAGCCAGGTTTTCACTCTCTACACCACGCCGGTGATCTATCTCTATCTCGACCGACTGCGCGCACGGCTTGCGCGCTGGTCGGAGAGCCTGCCGTGGAACCGATCGGACGCAAGCGCATGAGCAGCATCAAACTTCGCAACCTGCTAACCCTGTCGATCGCGCTGGCGCTCACCGGCTGCATGGTGGGTCCCGACTACCATCGCCCGCAGGTCGACGTGCCCACGCAGTACAAGGAGATGCCCGGCTGGACCGCCGCCGCACCGGCCGACGACGTGCCCAAGGGCGACTGGTGGACATCCTTCAACGACCCGCTGCTCAACCAACTGGAACCGCAGGTGGCGGTATCCAACCAGACGGTGGCGCAGAGCTACGCCAACTACCAGGCAGCGATGGCCGAGGTGCAGGTGGCGCGCAGTGCGCTGTTCCCCACCATCGGCATCGCCGGTTCGGGCAGCAAGCAGCGCTCCGCCGCCGGTAACGCCGGCAGCGGCGTCGAACACCTGCGCCCGGTGAGCAGCTCCGGATCGCTGGAAGGCAACGTGAGCTGGGCGCCGGACCTGTGGGGTAAGGTGCGCCGCACCGTCGAAGAAAACAAGGCGAATGCGCAGGCCAGCCAGGCCACGCTCGCCAACGCCACGCTATCCGAACAGACCGCGCTCGCCACCGCAGTGATCGACCTGCGCGTCACCGACGCGAATATCGATCTGCTGCAGGAAACCGTGGACGCGTACAAGGAATACCTGCGCGTGGTGGACAACCAGGACAAGGCCGGCACCATTGCGCCCTCCGACGTGATCACCGCGCGCACACAGCTGGAAAACGCGCAATCCAAGCTGATTGCCCTCGGCGTGTCGCGTGCGCAATACGTGCACGCCATCGCGGTGCTGGTCGGCAAGAATCCCGAAGAGCTCGATATTCCCCACAACGCCACGCTCCCCGCGCTGCCGCAGGTGCCTACTGGCGTGCCTTCCACGCTATTGCAGCGCCGTCCCGACATTGCCGTGGCCGAGCGTCAGATGGCCGCGCAGAACGCTGCCATCGGCGTCGCCATTGCCGCCTACTATCCTTCGCTGTCGCTTTCCGCGGCGGATGGTTTTGCGCAATCGCCTCTAGCCGGACTGCTGCACGTGGCCAATCACGTGTGGTCGCTGGGCGCGGATGCGAGCGAGACGATCTTCGATGCCGGCGCACGCCATGGCGAAGTGGCTGCCGCGCGAGCGAACTACGAAGCGGCTGTCGCGAATTATCGCGGCACAGTGCTTGGTGCTTTCCAGAATGTGGAAGACGACCTTTCCGGCATCAACATCCTGGCGCAGCAGGCGCAGGTGCTGGATGCCGCGGTGAAGGACGCGACGCGTGGTTCGGCGATTGCGTTCAACGAGTATCAGGCGGGCACGGTGGACTACACCACGGCGGCCGTGGCGCAGACCACGGAATTGAGTACGAAGCAGGATGCGTTGAGTGTAGAGCAGCAGCGCTTGCTGGATGCGGTGTCGTTGTTTGGGGATTTGGGCGGTGGCTGGTCGGCGGATGGGTTGGCGCATGCGCCGGCTGAGCGCGCCTCGACCACTGCCCACTAATCCGGTCGACATTCCTGTAGGAGCGCACCCTGTGCGCGACCGTCCCGTTTGGGTCGACCACTCCGTCGGGTTGTCGCGCACAGGGTGCGCTCCCACCGTGCTACTGCAACTCTTGGCGCCTGAGGCCACATGGTGAGTCGGCAGACGGACCGGCAAGAGACCGGGACACCGCGGTGTCCCGGTCAGACCATCAGCGGTTCGACGTCACCGTGGTGCGCGCCAGCAGCTGAGGCTCGCTGACTTTTATCGTCTTGCGATCGAATGGCGTGACTGCCGCCGTGCCCGGGCATTGCGTCGCGCGGCACTGATCGAGCTGGTCTTCGCATTCGCCCATGCCACCGCCGTGGCTGACGCAGTACTGATAGAGCTGGATGCAGGGCGTGCACAATCCACCGATGGACGCGGATGCCGCCAATGCGCTGGCACCCACGCCCGTCATAGCCGCGAGTGCAAACACCCGCACGAAGAAGCGATTGCTGAGCTTCATAGCTATCCTCCATGAGCCGCCCAACCGGCGGCAGGTCATGGTCCCCGGCAACTCGCTGGCGATTGTGTGCGCCGCTTGGCAAACTGCCTGTCTTTGAATCCCCCCATGATCACGCCCATGCCGACATCAACGCACCCGACTCTCTCCCCCATCGTCGCCGGCCTCTGGCGCATCATCGGCTGGCAGCTCAGCGTGCAGGAACGTGTGCGCTGGATCGAGCAGGCGCTGGAGCTGGGCATCACCTCGTTCGACCACGCCGATATCTACGGCGATTACCAGGCGGAAGCGCAATTCGGCGAAGCGCTGAAGGCGGCGCCTGCGTTGCGGCAACGCATGCAGTTGGTGACCAAGTGCAGCATCCGCCTGCGCTCGGCGCAGCGTCCCTACCGCATCAACTTCTACGACACCTCGGCCGCTTACGTGCGCACGCAAGTCGAGCAATCCCTGCGCAATCTGCACACCGAGCAGCTGGATCTGGTGCTGATCCACCGTCCCGACTATTTGATGGATGCCGCCGCGCTGGCCGACACCTTCGCCACGCTCACGCGCGAAGGCAAGGTGGGGCACTGGGGCGTCTCCAATCACACCACCAGCCAGTTCGCCCTGCTGCACCAGCATCACCCGCTTATCACCAACCAGATCGAACTGTCGCCGTTGCAGATGGATGCGCTGGACGACGGCACGCTGGACCAGGCGCAGCAACTGGGCCTGCGCCCGATGATCTGGTCACCTCTGGGTGGCGGCCGGCTGTTTACCGGCGACGACGAACAGGCCGCACGCGTGCGTACCGAGATGACGGCCATCGCGGAGCGTTACGGCATCAGCCTCACCACGCTGGCGTTTGCGTGGGCACTGCGCCATCCCTCACGTCCGCACGTCATCACCGGCACCGGCCGTATCGACGGACTGCGCGAAGCGGTTGCGGCACTGGATGTGCAGCTCGATGCCGAAGACTGGTATGCGATATGGACGGCGAGCAAGGGGCATTCGGTTCCGTAAACCCGAGCCACCGATAGCCACCGAACTCTGCGGGAGCATTCCCAGCGGGTACGGCAACTAGCGGTTGCTCACTCCATGCGGCACATGCCCTGTCGCCACATGCTTGCGCGCCGATTCCACGTTCGCCGGTGAATCGTCGAAGAAGATGTCCGCGCCGAACGCATCCAGGAACGGCCCCTTGTCGCGACCGCCGAGGAACAAGGCTTCGTCGATACGCACGCCCCAGCGGCGCAGCGTGAGGATCACCCGCTTGTGCGCCGGCGCGGAGCGCGCGGTGACCAACGCGGTGCGAATGGGTGAATCTTCCGCCGGGAACGCAGCCTGCAGGCGGTGCACGGCGGTGAGGAAGCCGCGGAACGGCCCTACCGACAGCGGTTCGTTCGCAAGCTTGTGCTCGCTGCGGTGGAACGCTTCCAGCCCTTCTTCGCGCGACACCCGTTCGCCTTCGTCGCCGAAGATCACCGCGTCGCCGTCGAAAGCGATGCGCAGTTGTTCGGTGGCGCGTGGCGGCGCGACGGACGGCAGGATGGTCGCCGCCGCGACGCCTGCAGCCAATGCGCGGCCTACGTCTTCGGCGTTGGCGGAGAGGAACAGGTCGGCCTTGAACGGCGCGATGTAGTCGGAGGTAGGCGCACCGCTGGTAAAGGCGGCGCGGCTGATCTCCAGCCCGTAGTGCTGGATCGCATTGAAGATGCGCAAACCCGTGTCGCCCGAGTTGCGCGACAGCAGGATCACCTCGACCGGCGGCACATCGCCCGCCAGCTTGTTCAAGCCCAGCAGCTTCTGCACCAGCGGAAACGCCACGCCGGGCTTGAGCAGCTCGTTCTCGTGCTCGATCTGGAACGCGCGATAGGCATCCAGACCCTGATGCTCGAACAACTCGTGGCTGTCGCCGAGGTCGAACAGGGCGCGCGAGGAAATGGCCACCACCAGGCGGTTGTCGCCTGCGGCGGTGGGATCGTGAGCATCGGGCGTGGGGCGGGTCATGGTGCTCAATCTAGCAAAAGACGCGTGGCGGGAATGCCTTCAATCCGGCGCGAACTGCTCATCCAGGATGCGCTGCTCCAGGTTGTGCTCCGGATCGAACAACAGGCGCACGCCCTGCCCCTCCGACTGGCGGATTTCCACCTCGCGGATATCGCGTACCTCGTGGTAATCGGCGGTGGCGCTGACCGGGCGCTTGCCGGGATCGAGCACGCGCATCGTCACCAGCGTGCGATGCGGCAGGATCGCGCCGCGCCAGCGACGCGGCCGGAACGGGCTGATCGGGGTGAGCGCCAGCACATTGGCGTCCAGCGGCAGGATCGGTCCATGCGCGGAGAGGTTGTAGGCCGTCGAACCCGCCGGCGTCGACACCAGGATGCCGTCGCAGACCAGGTTCTGCAGCTTCACGATGTCGTTGAGCTTCACTTCGAGATGCGCCGCCTGGTTGCTCTGGCGCAACAGGGACACTTCGTTGAACGCCAGCGCGTGATGCACGTCGCCGTTGATATCGACGGTGCGCATGTCCAGCGGATAGAGCACCGCGGCATGCGCGCGTGAAATGCGCTCTTCCAGCTCGTCGATGCGATGCTTGTTCATCAGGAAGCCGACGCGGCCCAGCTTCATGCCGTAGACCGGCGCCGGCAGCGCGCGATAGGCATGCAGCGTGCGCAGCATGAAGCCGTCGCCGCCCAGCGCCACGATCACATCCGACGCCTCCGGCTCCGCATCGCCGTAACGGTCGATGAGTTTGCGCCGGGCCTGCTGGGCGACATTGGTTTCGCTGGCGACGAAGGCAAAGCGCATAGGGTCGGGCAACAATGGCTGGCGAGGCTGCCAGTTGAGCGTAGATGGACGAAGGGCGCAAGACCGTTGCCGGTTTGCGCCCTGCTCTTTCAGCTTTCGCAGCCTCTCGCCCCTCACCGTCATTCCGGCGCAGGCCGGAATCCAGTAGCGAAGCATGGGATTGTCGCGACAGCCGACACGCTCTTGTTCGCTTCGCGAAAACCGCCAACAGCGGCTACTGGATTCCGGCCTGCGCCGGAATGACGGTGAGGGATTACTAACGATTAGAAGGCGTTGAACACTCAAGGCTACCCGGCCCAACCGGGCAGCCCTGGAGCCCTTACTGGTTCACCGGCACCTGCGCCAGCTGTGCCAGGCGGCGCACCGCGACCGAGGCGATCGGGTAGTCCGCGTTCTGGGTGAGGATTTCCGCCAGCATGTTGCGGGTGTACTTGAGCGTCGCGTCGTCACGCTGCAGCCATGCCTGCACCGGCGAGACGTCCTTGGAGCCGCCGTTCATCGACAGCACCTGCAGGGCCAGCGCGCGATGCTGGTGGTTGAGCTCGTCCAGCAGCGAACCGCGTGCCTGGGCGTGCCATGCACCTTCCACCGGCAGCGCCTCGATCTGGCTGCGCAGCCATTCCAGGTCCAGCGCCTGGCCCAGTTCGTAGAACACACCCGCCACCTTGGCGATCGGCTGACCGCCCTGCGTGGCCACCTCGACGATGTCGAGCATCGCGCGCATCTCCGGCAGTCGCGCCATGCGCAGGGCGAGTTCGCCCGGCATGCCGAGGCCTTCCCACTTCTCCTGGCTGGTAGCGAAGTCCTGCTTGCCGGTTTCGGTGAGGGCCATCGGCAGCGCGGCGCGCAGTTCGGTCACGCCGGTCTGGTAGCGCTCCACGTTGGCATTGATGTCCAGCGTGCCGCCCGGACGATTCAGCAACCAGCGCGTGGTGTGACGCAGCAGCGACCAGATCTGCAGGATCGCATCGATCTGGGTGTTCTCCGCCACCTTGCCGTCCAGCGCCTCGATCTGCGCCCACAGCTCGCGCGCATCGAGAATCTCGCGTGCCGCCGTATACGCCTTGGCGATGGCTGCCGGACCCTGACCGGTGTCCTCCTGCATGCGCATCATGAAGGTGGCGCCCATGCGGTTGATGGTCGAGTTGGTCACGGCCGTGGCGATGATGTCGCGCTTCAGGCGATGGCGCTGCATGTGCTCGGCGTACTTGGCGTGCAGCGGCTCGGGGAAGTAGCGCACCAGTTCCTTGGACAGGTAGGCGTCTTCCGGCACGTCCGAATCGAGCAGCTGCTGGTACAGCTTGATCTTGTCGTACGACAGCAGCACCGACAGTTCCGGACGCGTCATGCCCATGCCGCGCGTCTTGCGCTCAGCCAGCTCCGCTTCGCTCGGCAGGTTCTCCACCTGGCGATCGAGCAGGCCTTCGGACTCCAGCTGGCGGATGAAGTGCGCCATCGAGCCGATGCGATGCGCCGACTGATGCTCCATCAAGGTGATGGCCTGGTTCTGGCGGTAGTTGTCCCACAGCACCAGCTGGCCCACTTCGTCGGTCATGCTGGCCAACAGCGTATTGCGCTGCTCCGTGGTCATCTCACCGCGCTGCACGGCATCGCCCAGCAGGATCTTGATGTTCACCTCATGGTCGGAGGTGTCCACGCCGGCCGAGTTGTCGATGAAGTCGGTGTTGAGCAGCACGCCGTGCTGGGCGGCTTCGATGCGGCCCTTCTGGGTGAAGCCCAGGTTGCCGCCCTCGCCCACCACCTTGCAGCGCAGCTCCACGCCGTTCACGCGCAGCGCGTTGTTGGCGCGGTCGCCCACGTCGGCATGCGTTTCGGCGCTGGACTTCACATAGGTGCCGATGCCGCCGTTCCACAGCAGGTCCACCGGTGCCTTGAGGATGGCGCTGAGCAGATCGTTCGGCGCCAGCTGCGTCACGTCCGGCTTGAGGCCGAGCACCGCACGCACTTCCGGCGAAATCGGGATCGACTTGAGCGTACGCGGATACACGCCGCCACCCTCCGAGATCAGCGACTTGTTGTAATCGTCCCAGCTCGAACGCGGCAGCTTGAACATGCGCTCGCGCTCGGCGAACGAACGCTCGACATCCGGGCTCGGATCGAGGAAGACATGGCGATGATCGAACGCCGCCACCAGCTTGATATGGCGCGACAACAACATGCCGTTGCCGAACACGTCGCCCGACATGTCGCCGACGCCCGCGCAGGTGAAGTCCTGCGACTGGCTGTCACGACCCAGCGCACGGAAGTGGCGCTTGACCGACTCCCACGCGCCCTTGGCGGTGATGCCCATGCCCTTGTGGTCGTAACCGTTCGAGCCGCCCGAGGCGAACGCATCGCCCAGCCAGAAGCCGTGTTCCACCGAAATGGCGTTGGCGATATCGGAGAACGTCGCCGTGCCCTTGTCGGCCGCCACCACCAGGTAGGGATCGTCGTTGTCGTGGCGCACCACGTCGTGCGGCGGCACCACCTTGCCTTCGATCAGGTTGTCGGTGATGTCCAGCAGGCCGCTGATGAACATGCGGTAGCACGCGATGCCCTCGGCCAGCTGCGCGTCGCGGTCGCCGTTGACCGGCGGACGCTTGACGAAGAAGCCGCCCTTCGAGCCGACCGGCACGATCACGGTGTTCTTCACCATCTGCGCCTTCACCAGGCCCAGCACTTCGGTGCGGAAGTCTTCGCGGCGATCCGACCAGCGCAGGCCACCGCGCGCCACCGAGCCGAAGCGCAGGTGGATGCCTTCCACGCGCGGCGCGCTGACGAAGATTTCGCGGTACGGCACCGGCTTGGGCAGGTCCGGCACGCGATGCGAGTCGAACTTGAAGCTGATGTAGCTGCGGTACTGATCGTTCCAGCGCTGGAAGAAACTGGTGCGCAGGGTGCCGCGGATCAGCGCCATGAAGCTGCGCAGGATGCGGTCGTCGTCGAGGCTCGAGACGGTTTCCAGCAGCGTGCCGATGGTCTCTTCGATCACCGCCAGCTGCTCGCCGCGCGGCTTGGACAGCGAAGCCACCAGGCCGTCGATGAGCGCCGGATGCGCATGGCGCAGCGCCTCGGGGATCAGCACCTGCATCTCGCCGCGCAACAGGTCGCCGGCGCGCTTGAGTTCATCCGTCGACAGCGACTCGCGACGCGGATCGAACTTGGCCAGGAACAGTTCCACCAGCAGGCCGGCAATCGCCGGATAGCGGTTGAAGGCGTCTTCCATGTAGCTCTGCGAGAACGCCACACCGGTCTGCAACAGGTACTTGCAGTAGCCGCGCAGCATGGCGATCTGACGCCAGCTCAGCTTGGCGCCCAGCACGAGGCGGTTGAAGCCGTCGTTCTCGGCGTTGCCGCGCCAGATCTGCTCGAAGGCGTCTTCGAACAACTGGTCCACCTGCTCCACGCTGAAAGCGAGGCTGCCAGCGGTCTGCACTTCGAAGTCCTGGATGTACAGCATGCTGTCGCCGACATGGATGTCGTACAGGTGCTCGGTGAGCACGCGCAGGCCCAGGTTCTCCAGCTGCGGCAGCACTTCGGACAGCGCGATGTCGCCGCCGCTGCGGTAGATCTTGAAGCGCAGTTCTTCCGGGCGCGAGGCCGGGTGATAGAACGACATGCGCACCGCGTCGTCGCCCTTGAGCAGCGACAGCTGGTGCACGTCCTCGGCGGCGGTGGCCGGCGAAACGTCTTCCACGTAGCCGGCGGGCAGCGCCTTGGCGTAGCGGTTGGCAAGGACCACGCCATCGTGGTCGCCCAGCGTGCGCACGAGTTCGTCGCGCACGTCGTCGTGCCAGTTGCGCACGATGGTGGCCACGCCCTTCTCCAGCTCGGCCACGTCGTAATGCACCTGGTCGCCGATCTTCGGACGCACCACCACGTGCAGGCGCACCAGCGCGGCTTCGCCCATCAGCACGGAGGAGTCGAGGCTTTCGCCGCGCATCGAATCCTTCAGCAGCGCTTCGATGCGTTCGCGCACGGTGGTGTTGAAGCGGTCGCGCGGCACGTAGACGATGCAGGTGACGAAGCGGCCGTAGCGGTCGCGGCGCACGAACAGGCGCGTGCGTGCGCGCTGGCGCAGCTCCAGCGTGCCCATGGCGGTGTTGTAGAGCTCTTCGTCGCTGCTCTGGAACAGCTCGTCGCGCGGCAGCGTTTCCAGGATGTGGCGCAGCGCCTTGCCCGAGTGCGAATCGCGCTTGAGGCCCGAATGCTCCATCGCGTATTCGAACTTCTGGCGCACCAGCGGCACGTCCTGCGGACGCGCCATATAGGCGTTGGACGAGAACAGGCCGAGGAAGCGCTGCTCGGCCACCGGCTTGCCGTTGGCGTCGAACTTGAGCACGCCCACGTAATCCATGTAACCCGGACGGTGCGCGTGCGAGCGCGCATTGGTCTTGGTCAGGATGATGGCGTCGGTGGAACCGGACTGCGGCAGGTCGCTCGCCACCAGCGAACGCAGCGAGCGCGGCGCCAACGAGCGCTCGCTCTTGTGCAGGATGCCCATGCCCGAGCTTTCGTTGGCGCGCAGCACTTCCTCGCCGTCGGCTTCGGTCACTTCGTATTCGCGGTAACCGAGGAAGGTGAAGTTGTCGTCGGCCAGCCAGCGCAGGAATTCGGATGCCTCCTTCACGGCGGCGGGGTCCAGCGGCAGCTGGCGCGACGGCAGGTCGTCGGCCGTGGCCAGCGCCTGGTCGCGCATCTTCTTCCAGTCGGCAACCACCACGCGCACGTCTTCCAGCGCGCCTTCCAGTTTCGCCTTGAGCTTGGCCAGCTCTTCGTCGTCGGCCACGCGGTCCACTTCGAAGTGCATCACCGATTCGCTCTGGCCGTCGGCGGCGCCGATCTTCAGCAGCTTGCCGGAGGTATCGCGTGCCACCTCCACCACCGGGTGGATCACGGCGTGGATCTGCAACTGTTCGGCCGCGACCATGGTGACGGTGTCGACCAGGAACGGCATGTCGTCGGTGACGACCTGGATGTAACTGCGGCCGGCATGGCCGGTGGCCGGGTTGGCCACGCGCACCGAGGCGCGGCCCGGCTGGCGCTGCTGCATGAACTCGAGCAGGTCGGCGATCAGCACGGCCCACTCGCGGGCGGTATGGAGTTCGAGATCGCCATCGGCGATGCGCGCGAAGAAAGCGCCGATAAAAAATTGCGCCTCTTCAAGGCGCCCGGTAGGAAATCCGCTTTGCTTCAGTTCTTCGAGAACAACAGTGGGGAACGAGCTGTTGCTAGCCGCACGAATCGCGTTCATGGCATCTACTGTGTTGGGGAGACGGAATGAGGCTAAAAAAGCCTCAAAAGAATACGCCTCGCACGATGCCTAATCCACCTTTGCGAAAGGCGCACTTCAGCTTGCGGCAGGTCATGACGCCCGTGCAGCAAACGGAGCTTCGGTGGTTTTCGCGACGGTTGCGTGACCGTCGGCAGCATCCGCGCACGTGCATGCGCGGAGGAAAAACTTGTCGGGCTCGTGTGTTGCCTGCGTTGCAAGCACTGCGCCGAGGATGCGCCCGCTCAGCGATACCTGACCGTACATGGCCGCAACGGCGCATTCAAAACGTTGCAGCGCAGCAGATAAAATCGCTGCCGCAACGGATCGCTGGAGCGTAGGCACACCATAGGAGGCTTGCAGGGTTATCGGCCAGGTTGTTGTAAGTAAGTGCACTGGAGGTGCAACCGGACCATCGGCACGGGCGCTCCCCAACGCCCGCTGGCACCATTCCCTCATGGCCTTTTCCCTGCGTTACAGAGGCCGACACCCTACCTTCACGGAATTCAGCCAAAATTAGTACCCACGATCTGCTTGAGGGGTACAGCAACCCTGCTCGATAGAGCTTACGAATGCGCGGGAACGGCTCTGGGGGCTCAACCGGCGTGTCAGGGGTGACTCTACAAATTGTAAACTGTACGGTATAGTCCAAGCTCGCTTGCCTGAACGAGCCGCGGCTTTCCGGCCCCGCCTGTCCTGGTTCCCCTCATCGGGAGCCGTCGGATACGCGGGGTCGCCGTGTATTCGTCGCAAGAACCTATTTGTCGGCGCCCGGAGAGGCGTCGGCGCGCTGCATCCCCCGACCACATTAAGAAGAATGGAGCCCACATGAAGTCCACGTCACTGCGCACACCTCTGCTGTGCCTTGGCCTGCTCTCACTGGCCGCCTGTGGCAAAGGCAAGGAACAAGGTCCGCCCCAGATGCCACCGCCGGAAGTCGGCGTGGTCAAGGCGCAGACCCAGAGCACCCCGCTCGCCAAGGACCTTGTGGGCCGCGTATCGGCCTTCCGCAGCGCCGATGTCCGCGCCCGCGTCTCGGGCGTGCTGCTCAAGCGCGTCTACCAGGAAGGCACCGACGTCAAGCAAGGCCAGGTGCTGTTCGAGATCGACCCGGCCGTGTACCAGGCCTCGTTGAACTCCAGCCAGGCCAACCTGGCCTCGGCCCAGGCCACCTACTTCAACTATCACGCCGCCGCCGAGCGCTTCCGCAAGCTGCGTCCCGACAACTACATCTCGCAGTCCGACCTGGACACCGCCGAAGCCAACGAGCGCTCCGGCGCCGCCGCGGTGAAGCAGGCCCAGGCCGCCGTGGAGAACGCCAAGATCAATCTCGGCTTCACCCGGGTGGTGTCGCCCATCGACGGTCGCGCCGGCCAGCAGCAGGTCACCGAAGGCGCCATCGTCGGTGCCAGCACGGCGGACACCGGCTCCAGCTCGACCCTGCTCACCACGGTCGACCAGCTCGATCCGCTGTACGTGAACTTCACCGTCAGCGCGGCCGACCTCGATCGCCTGCGCGCCGCCCAGGCCGCCGGCAACGTCTCGCTGAGCGACCAGGGCAAGACCACGGTGAAGGTCACCCTGCCCGACGGCAGTAAGTACGACCAGGACGGCACGCTGGACTTCTCCGGCGCCACCGTCGATCCGACCACCGGCTCGATCAACCTGCGCGCCCTGCTGCCCAACCCGCAGCGCCGCCTGCTGCCGGGCACCTACATCACCATTACCGCCAACCTCGGCGAGCTGCACAACGTGTTCCTGGTGCCGCAGGCAGCCATCCAGCGCGACGTGGTCGGTGCCTACGCACTGGTGGTGGGCCAGGACGGCAACGTCGCCCGCAAGAACGTCTCGGCCGACAACCTGGCCGGTCCGAACTGGATCGTCACTCAGGGTCTGGCCAACGGCGACCAAGTGATCGTCTCCGGCCTGCAAACCGTGCAGCCCGGCAAGCCGGCCAAGGCAGCGCCGTACGATCCGAACAAGAAGCCCGGCGAGCAGGGGCCACCGGCAGCGGCGGGTCACGCTGCTGGCGGCAAGCAATAAAGGGAGTCGACCGACATGCCGAGTTTCTTTATTGACCGTCCCATCTTCGCGTGGGTGGTGGCCATCCTGATTACCCTGGTTGGCACCATCTCCGTGTTGAACATGGGTATCGAGTCGTATCCCAACATCGCACCTCCCCAGGTGGTGGTGTCCGCGACGTATCCGGGCGCCAACGCCGACACCATGGAGAAGAACGTCACCCAGGTGATCGAGCAGCAGCTCACCGGTATCGACCACCTGCTGTACTTCAGCTCCTCCTCCAACTCCAACGGCACCAGCTCGATCACGCTGAGCTTTGAAACCGGCACCGATCCGGACATCGCCCAGGTGCAGGTGCAGAACAAGGTGCAGCTGGCCCAGCCGCGCCTGCCTTCCGCCGTAACCCAGCAGGGCGTGGTGGTGGCCAAGAGCAACCCGGACTTCCTGATGTTCGTGTCGCTGGTGTCCACCAATCCGGACATCGACGGCAACCGCCTGGCCGACGTGATCGCGTCGCAGGTGGCGGACCAGGTCGGCCGTATTCCGGGCGTGGGCAACACGCGCCTGATCGGTTCGGAATACGGCGTGCGCATCTGGTTGAACCCGGACAAGCTGCAGGGCTATGGCTTGTCGGCCAGCTCGGTGTATTCGGCCATCTCCGCGCAGAACGTGCAGTTCGCCGCCGGTTCGCTCGGTGCCGATCCGTCGCCGAAGGACCAGGCGTTCACCGCCACGGTCTCGGCGGAAGGTCGTTTCTCCTCGCCACAGGAGTTCGGCAACATCATCCTGCGCGCCAACAGCGACGGCACGGTGGTGAAGCTCAGCGACGTGGCCCGCATCGACTTCGGTCCGCAGACCTACGGCCTGGGTGCCACCTGGAACGGCCAGCAAGTGGGCGGCTTGGGTGTGCAGCTGCTGCCCGGCGCCAACGCGCTGGACGTGGCCGACGCCGTCAAGGCGAAGATGAATGAGCTTTCGAAGGACTTCCCCGAAGGCGTCACCTGGTTTGCCCCGTACGACACCACCCCCTTCGTCAAGATCTCGATCAAGGAAGTGGTGCACACGCTGATCGAAGCCATCATCCTGGTGTTCCTGGTGATGCTGATCTTCCTGCAGAACTTCCGCGCCACGGTGATCCCCACCCTGGTGATCCCGGTGGCTCTGCTGGGTACCTTCATCGGCCTGGTGGCGCTTGGCTTCACCATCAACCAGCTGACCTTGTTCGGCATGGTGCTGGCCATCGGCATCGTGGTGGACGACGCGATCGTGGTGATCGAGAACGTCGAACGCATCATGTCCGAGGAGCATCTGTCGCCGAAGGAAGCGACGCGCAAGGCGATGGGCCAGATCACCGGTGCCGTGGTAGCGATCACGGTGGTGCTGGCGGCGGTGTTCGTGCCGTCCGCGCTGCAGCCGGGTGCCTCGGGCGTGATCTACAAGCAGTTCGCGCTGACCATCGCGGTGTCGATGGGCTTCTCCGCGTTCCTCGCGCTTTCGTTCACGCCGGCGCTGTGCGCAACGCTGCTCAAGCCGGAGCACGAGCACAAGAAGAACATCATCTACCGCAAGTTCAACCAGCTGTTCGACAAGGTCACCCACACCTACAGCGGCCACATCGGCAGCGCCACGCGTCATGCGCCGCGCTGGATGATCGTGTTCGCGCTGGTGGCGGTGCTTGCCGGCTTCCTCTACACGCGCCTGCCCACCAGCTTCGTGCCGAGCGAAGACCAGGGCTTCGCGCTGGCCATCGTCAACCTGCCGCCGGGTGCCACCCTGCAACGCACGCAGGCGGTGATGGCCGAAATGCGCGACACGCTGAAGAAGAGTCCGTTCAATGACGACGTCATTGGCATGTACCAGATCAGCGGCTTCAGCTTCATCGGCCAGAGCGAAAGCACCGGCATGGCCTTCATCAAGCTCACCGACTGGGACAAGCGAGCGATCACCGCCGACGAGCTGATCATGAAGCTCAATGGCGTGTTCCACAGCATTCGCGATGCGCAGATCTTCGTGGTCAACCTGCCCACCATCCGCGGCCTCAGCCAGTTCGGCGGCATCGACATGTACCTGCAGGCTCGCGCCGGCCAGACGCATGGCGAACTGATGCAGGCCATGATGACCACGGTCGGCAAGGCCCAGGGCAACAAGGCGCTGACGGGCGTACGCCCGAACTCGCTGCCCGACGCCCCGCAGTGGGACATGACGGTGGACCGCGTGCAGGCGCAGTCGATGGGCTTGTCGGTGACCGATGTGTACACGGCCATCCAGCTGACGCTGGCGCCGATCTACGTCAACGACTTCGTCTACGGCGGCCGCGTGAAGCGCGTGTACCTGCAGGCCGACCAGGCCTACCGCATGGGCCCGGATGCGCTGCAGCACATCTACTCGCCCAGCACGCTGGCCACGCCTGGTACCAATGGCACGAGCAACGCGTCGAACTCGACGTATGCGTCCACGGTCAACCCGTACAACATGATTCCGATTGCGTCGGTGGTGAAGACGAAGTGGGACATGGGTTCGCCCGCGCTGACCCGCTACAACGGCTACGCCGCGGTGGAAATCGTGGGTAACGAAGGTCCGGGTTATTCCACCGGCCAGGCGATGAACGCGCTGCAGGAGATCGTCGACAAGGATCTGCCGAAGGGCTTCGGCGCGGACTGGACGGGTCAGTCGTACCAGGAAATCCTGGCCGGCAACTCGGCCACGCTGCTGCTGGCGCTGTCGATCCTGATCGTGTTCCTGTGCCTTGCCGCACTGTACGAGAGCTGGTCGATCCCGGTCGCCGTGCTGCTGGTGGTGCCGCTGGGCCTGCTGGGTACGGTCGTGTTCTCGATGTTGCGCGGCTTGCCGAACGACATGTACTTCAAGATCGGCATGATCACGGTGATCGGCCTGGCGGCGAAGAACGCGATCCTGATCGTGGAATTCGCGGTGGAAGAACAGCAGCACGGTCGCTCGCTGTTCGACGCCATCGTCACGGCATCCCGCCAGCGACTGCGCCCGATCCTGATGACCTCGATGGCCTTCATCCTCGGCGTGTTCCCGCTGTTCATCTCCACCGGTGCCGGCGCGAACTCGCGTCACGCCATCGGTACCGGCGTGATCGGCGGCATGATCTTCGCCACGTTCCTGGGTCTGCTGTTGATCCCGGTGTTCTACGTGACGGTGCGCCGTGCACTGGGCGACAAGCTGGACGAGCCGTCCCGCACGATCCGCCCGGGCCATGGTGGCTCCGCAACCGGCGGTTCGGATGACCATCCGCCGCAAGGCGGTGGCGGCACCGGCGGCACGCCGAGCAGCGCCATGCAGCCGTTCGATTCGGATCCGCGCCGCGGCGCGTAATCCGGAACGTCCGGCAGTCAAACAAGAAGCCCCGGTCGCGAGACCGGGGCTTTTTTTGTGTTCGTCGGCAACGCCGAAGAAGCGGCCCCGCTCTTTCCCTCGTCATTCCGGCGCAGGCCGGAATCCAGTTGCGATGCATGGGATTGTCGAGACACCGATGACTCACTCTTTCGTGAGCCTCGCAGTAGCGCGACGGTCAGCCGACTAGCTGTTACGGCGACAACCAAATGCATCGCAACTGGATTCCGGCCTGCGCCGGAATGACGAGCAAAAAAGCGGGGCGCCGCACACTCAATCGTCCGCGATGGGCCAATCGCCCCACCCTGCGTTTCCGAAAAAGCCAACCGCGTGGGCCGTCCATAATGCCGGCGATCCGCACTCCTTCGCTCCGACCGCATGCGCTCTCTCCTCGACTGGCTTGAACGACTCGATCCCGGCACGCATCGCCGCATCAAGGGGCTGCGGCTGGTCACCGCCTATGGCCTGGCGGCGGCGATCGGTACCTTGCACGACGTCGCGCACCCATTCGGCAGCGCCATCGCCGTCGGTTCGCTGGCGGCCAATATCGCCTTGTGGGCAAGCGTTTCCGAGGCACGGCATACGCGTTTCGAATCCAGCCGCGATCTCGCCCTGCTCTGCCTGGCCGCCACGCTAGGCGCGTTGATGCAGGCACTGCTGGTGCCTGTGTTTTCTCCGCTGCCGGGGAACGGAGCGGAGTTCACGCTGGTCAGCGGCGCGTTCCTCGCCAGCTACCTCAAGCGCTATGGCGTCACCGGTGCAGGCGTCGGTTCGCAGATCTACATCGGACAATTGCTCGCCTACACCATGCGGCTCGACGCCTCGGCGTGGCCGGCAATCCTGATCGCGGGATGCATCGCGGCGCTGGCCTCGGTGGTGCCGCGACTGCTCTCCGGTCCCGCCGAGCGGCCTGCCGAACTGGCGGTGCTTTCACCGGCGGACATTCCCGGCCGCTGGCATCTGTCCGCGCCCTTCATCATGGGCGTGCAGGCAGCGGTGGCCGCGCTGATCGTGGTGGCGCTCAACGCGCAGCTGCACCTGCCCGAGTCGGCATGGGCGGTGACGGCGTGTACCTATGTGGTGGCCGGGAGTGCCATGGGTACGGCGCAACGCGTGCGCCGGCGCATCGTGGGCACGCTGATCGGCGTGCCGCTGGGCCTCGCCTGCCTTCCGCTGGCCGAACACGCGCCGCTGCTGATCTGGGCGCTGGCCGCGGTGGCGATGGTGGTTTACGCGATGGCGTTGCCGGAGCGCTACGACATCGCCTGCGCCGCGTTCGCCTTCACCTTGATCGTGACGCTTGCCGCGTCGGGCGAACACTCGATCATGTTCCTGAGCGCGCGCATCTGGCAGACGCTGCTCGGCGGCTTTCTCGGCCTGCTGGCCGCGCATCTGATCCTGCCGCTGCGCACCGCGGAGTCGTCCGCGGTGCGCACGTAAAGCATCAATCGTCGCTGGTCACCGTCATGTTGCGACCGCGCTGCTTGGATTGGTACAGCCGACGATCCACCAGTTCGAGGAACGACAGGCGCTCGTCGCCATGCATCGGCACCACCGTGCCCACGCCGATGCTCATGGTCAGCGCCTTGCGCGCCATCGAGCGCTCGTGCGGAATCCACTCCTGCTCGATCAAGGCATGGCAGCGCTCGGCCAATTCGCGCGCGGCCGCCGCATCGGTATCGGGCAGCACCAGTACGAACTCCTCGCCGCCGAATCGCGCGAGGAAATCGTGCGAGCGGCGCACCGCCTTCTCCAACACCTTGGCCACCAGCTTGAGCGTGTAGTCGCCCTGCACGTGGCCGTAGTGGTCGTTGTACTGTTTGAAGTAATCGATATCGAGCATCAGCAGCGACAGCGGCTTGCCGCTGCGGCGCGCCTGCTCCCAGTCTTCCTCGAACACGCTGTCGAAACGTCGGCGGTTGGCGATGCCGGTGAGGCCGTCCTTGAACGACAGCGCTTCCAGTTCGCGCTGCAACTCGATCAGGCGTTGCTCGGTGCGCTTGCGCTCGCTGATGTCGAACATGAAACCGACCAGCGCATCCACGCTGCCGTCGTCCTTGCGCACCACGTGCACCACGTCGCGGATCCACACGTAGCTGCCGTCCTTGCACAGCGCGCGATAGTCGGCTTCATGGTCGACGCCGGCCTTGGACTGCGCCACGCAGAAATTCACCGCCCAGTCGCGGTCATCCGGATGGATGCGTTCGGCCCAGTCCTGCACGCTGACCCAGCTGTCGGGCGCCCAGCCGAGCAGGTGCTCGATCTGCGGGCCGATATAGGAGAACGAGAGGCTGTCCCACTGGATGCGCCAGGGAATGGCCTTGGTGGACTCGAGCAAGGTCTTGTAGACCATGCTCTCTTCTTCCAGCTTCTCAACGACGTCGGACATGGGGCGCTCGCGGCAGGTGGCTTAGGACCTTGCGGTGAAGCAACCATCGTGCCGCGGTTCGATGACACTTCGGGAATGGGCGCACTGGCGCCATTTCCCGGGCCTGCCGCCCTCGAATGGGGTGGCCCGTCTGAGGCCGGGGTAGCCCTGCCTAGTCAGTTACCGACGCGAGGAGTAGTCGCCATCCCTGGCGGGAGGGGACCTCCTGGAGATCGCAAGTATTTGCGATTGCCCCCACACCCGTCAACAAGGTCGACTCACCCTTGTGGGAGCCGCACTTGTGCGCGACTGAGGTGCCCCGGTACGGCCCAGTCGCGCACAAGTGCAGCTCCCACAAAAGAAAACCCCCCGCTCGCCGTCAACCAAGCCAACCCTGTGGAGGCCAACCCTGGGGGAGCGCACCCTGTGCGCGACGGCCCGAGGTTTCCTCGGACGCCACGCCGTCGCGCGCGGGGTGCGCTCCCACACAAAAGCTCCCACGCAAAAGCTCTCCCACAAAAGCTCCCCCAGAAAAGCTCCCCCAGAAAAGAAAAAGCCCCCAGCGGTGGCCGAGGGCTTTTCCAAGCGGACTACCTGCCGGACTTAACGCAACCCCGTCTCCGCACGCGCAATCACAATGCGCTGAATCTCACTGGTGCCCTCATAGATCTCCGTGATCTTGGCATCGCGGAAATAACGCTCCAGCGGCATTTCCTTGGAGTAGCCCATGCCACCGTGGATCTGCACGGCCTGATGGGAAATCCACATCGCCGCTTCCGACGCGGTGAGCTTGGCGACGGACGCCTCGGTGCCGAAGCGGCCGCCGTTCTTGTCGGTCTCGCCCTTGGTCCAGGCGGCGCGCAAGGTGAGCAGCGTGGCCGCGTCCAGCTTGCACTTCATGTCGGCGATCTTGGCCTGGGTCATCTGGAACGTTCCGATCGGCGTGCCAAACGCCTTGCGATCGCGCACCCACTGCAGCGTGGCTTCATAAGCAGCGCGGGCGATACCCACAGCCTGCGAAGCGATGCCGATGCGGCCGGCGTCGAGCACACCCATCGCGATGGCGAAGCCCTTGCCTTCGTCGCCCAGCAGGTTTTCCTTGGGCAGCACGTAATCGGTGAATTCGATTTCGCAGGTGGCCGAGGCGCGGATGCCGAGCTTCGGTTCGCTCTTGCCGGCGTGGAAGCCCGGCAGCTGTGTGTCGACGATGAAAGCTGAAACGCCCTTGGCGCCGATGCCCGGCGTGGTGATCGCGAACAGGATGATGTAGCGGGCCACCGGGCCGGAGGTGATCCAGCTCTTCTTGCCGTTGATCACCCAGTTGCCGTCGGCATTCTTGGTGGCGCGGGTGTGCATGGCCGAAGCATCCGAACCCGACTGCGGCTCGGTCAGCGCGTAAGCGCCGATGGCCTCGCCCTGGGCGATGGCGCGCACGTACTTCTGCTTCTGCTCCTCGGTGCCGTGCTTGAGGATGCCGTTGCAGAACAGCGAATTGTTCACCGACATGATGGTCGAAGTGGCGGCATCGGCCGCGGCGATTTCGATCATCGCCAGCACGTAGGCCACCGGGTCCATGCCCGCACCGCCGTACTCGGTCGGCACTTCGATGCCCATCAGGCCCAGCTGGCCCATCTCACGGATGTTCTCGAGCGGGAATTCACCCTTGGCATCCAGTTCGGCGGCGACCGGCACGATGCGCTTCTGCGCAAAGTCGCGGGCGATGGCCTGGATGGACAGCTGATCGTCGGTAAAGCGGAAATCCATGGAAGGCTCCAAGGGGAGAGGGAAGCCCACCATTTTAACCCGGCCGGCCGTGCGACTCCTGTGCAGGTGCAGCAAGCCCAGTTTCCGCGCTGCCCCTGTGGGAGCTGCGCTTGCGCGCGACCGCGGAGCCTGAGGCTTGCCTCCGCGCCCGGCCGTCGCGCACAAGTGCGCTCCCACAAAAAGCGCGCCCCGCGGCCGTCGCCCACAGCGCGACTTGACGCCCCGGCCCCCCAGTTCTAGCCTTATGTATCTTTGCATCGCGATATAAGGATAACCATGGACTTGGCTACCGCCTCCAGCGTGCTGCGCCTGCTGGCGGACCCCACCCGGGTACGCCTGCTCGCCCTGCTCGAACGCGAGGAGCTGACCGTGGCGGAACTGGCGGCGGTCCTGCATCTGGCGCAGCCCCGCGTGTCCACCCATCTGGCCAAGCTCAAGGAAGCCGAGCTGGTGCGCGACCGCCGCGCCGGCGTCTCCGCCTACTACCGCGCCAACGCCGAAACCGACGAGCACCTGCAGGTCTTGCTGAGGTCCCTGCGCGACAACATCGACGATGCCCTGCTGCGCGAAGACGCCGCCCGCCTTCCGGGCGTGCTGGCCGAGCGCGCCCGCGAAGAAGGCTGGGCCGACACCGTCGCCGGCGACATGGAACGCCACTACTCCCCCGGCCGTACCTGGGAAACCCTGGCGCGCTCGCTGCTGCAGCTGCTGGAAACCGGCGACGTGCTGGACATCGCCTCGGGCGACGGCATCACCGCCGAATTGCTGGCACCGCACGCACACTCCATCGTCTGCGTGGACAGCAGCGAGCGCGTGACCGAAGCCGCCGCGCAACGCCTCAAGTCCTTCGGCAACGTGGAAGTGCTCAAGGGCGACATGCATGCGCTGGAACTCGGCGATCGCCGTTTCGACCTTGTGCTGATGCTGCACGCCCTCACTTATGCGGAACACCCCGCAAAGGCCGTCGCCGAAGCCGCGCGCGTGCTGCGCAGCGGCGGGCGATTGCTGGCCGTGACGCTGGGCAAGCACGACCACCGCACCGTGGTGGAACCGTTCGATCACCGCAATCTCGGTTTTTCTTCCGACGAACTGACCGGCTTCGCCAAGCAGGCCGGCCTCGAATCCATGAGCTGTACCCGGCTGAGCCGCGAACGCAAGGCACCTCACTTCGAAGTGATCAGCCTGCTCGCGCGCAAGCCTTGAAGTGAGGAGTCCGTCATGAGCACCCTGCCCTGGTTACACCCCGAGCGCGTCGCCCTGTTGGAACGGCTGCTGCGCGAACGCATCCTGATCATCGACGGCGGCATGGGCACCATGCTGCAAGGTCACTCGCTGGACGAGACCGCGTTCCGCGGCGAGCGCTTCGTGGAAGGACACGACAGCACGCACACGCACGATCATCCCGGCAGCTGCGACCTGAAAGGCAACAACGACCTGCTCACGTTGACCAAGCCGGAGATCATCCGCGGCGTGCACGAGGCCTATCTCGAAGCCGGCGCCGACCTGGTCGAAACCAACACCTTCAACTCCACCCGCATCAGCCAGGCGGATTACCACCTGGAACATCTTGCCTACGAGTTGAACCGCGAAGGCGCCGCCCTCGCGCGCGCCGCCTGCGACACCGTGGAAGCGAAGACGCCGGACAAGCCGCGCTTCGTGATCGGCGTGCTCGGCCCCACCAGCCGCACGGCATCGCTGTCGCCGGACGTGAATGATCCGGGCTTCCGCAACGTCACCTTCGAAGAACTGGTGGCCAACTACGTGGAGTCGGCCAGTGGCCTGGTCGATGGTGGCGCCGACGTGATCATGGTCGAAACCATCTTCGACACGCTCAACGCGAAGGCGGCGCTGTTCGCACTCAGCGAGCTGTTCCGCCAGCGCGGTGCGCGCCTGCCGGTGATGATCTCCGGCACCATCACCGACCGCTCCGGCCGCACGCTCTCGGGCCAGACCGCTGAAGCGTTCTACTACTCGGTGCAGCACGCGCGCCCGATCTCCGTCGGCTTGAACTGCGCACTGGGCGCGGCCGACTTGCGTCCGCACGTGCAAGTGCTCAGCAACACCGCCAGCTGTTTCGTCAGCACCCATCCGAATGCCGGCCTGCCGAACGCGTTTGGCGAATACGACGAAACGCCCGAACAAATGGCCTCGGTGATTGGCGGTTTCGCCCGCGATGGCCTGCTCAACATGGTGGGTGGCTGCTGCGGCACCACGCCTGCGCATATCAAGGCGATTGCGGAAGCGGTAAGCAACATCGCGCCACGCGCCTTGCCTGCCGCCACGCAGGAGGCCGCATAAATGCGCCCTCTCCCCTTGCGGGAGAGGGCTGGGGAGAGGGGGCAACCTAGCCTCACCCTCGCACTTTCGCACCTCGCTTCAAGCCCCACCCCCTCACCTCAATCCTCTCCCCGCCAGGGAGAGGAGGACAACGCATGATGCCTCGCTACACCCGACTCTCCGGCCTTGAACCGCTGGTCATCACGCCCGACCTGCTGTTCGTCAATGTGGGCGAACGCACCAACGTCACCGGCTCGGCGCAGTTCCGCAAGCTGATCAAGGAAGAACGCTACGAAGAAGCCGTGGACGTCGCGCGCCAGCAGGTGGCCAACGGCGCGCAGATCATCGACGTCAACATGGACGAAGGCCTGATCGATTCGGAAGCCGCGATGACGCGCTATCTGAACCTGATCGCCGCCGAGCCCGACATCGCCCGCGTGCCGGTGATGGTCGACTCCTCCAAGTGGACGGTGATCGAAGCCGGCCTGCGCTGCCTGCAGGGCAAGGGCATCGTCAACTCCATCTCGATGAAGGAAGGCGAAGAAGTCTTCCTCGAACACGCGCGCAAGGTGCAGCAGTACGGCGCCGCCGTGGTGGTGATGGCGTTCGACGAACAAGGCCAGGCCGACACCTGCGAACGCAAGGTGGAAATCAGCTCGCGCGCGTACGAACTGCTCACCACCAGGCTCGATTTTCCACCCGAAGACATCATCTTCGACCCGAACATCTTCGCCATCGCCACCGGCATCGAGGAACACAACAACTACGCGGTGGACTTCATCGAAGCCACGCGCGAGTTGAAGCGCCGCTTCCCGCATTCGCACGTGTCGGGCGGCGTATCGAACGTGTCGTTCTCGTTCCGTGGCAACAACATGGTGCGCGAAGCGATTCACTCCGTGTTCCTCTACCACGCCATCAAGGCGGGCATGGACATGGGCATCGTCAACGCCGGCGCGTTGATGATCTACGACGACCTGCCCGAGGATCTGCGCGAGCGCGTCGAAGACGTGGTGCTCAATCGCCGCGCTGACGCCACCGAGCGCCTGCTGGAAATCGCCGACAGGTTCAAGGCGAAGAAAGGCGAAGTCGTCGTCGAGAACCTCGCCTGGCGCGACAAGCCGGTGCGCGAACGCCTCAGCCACGCGCTGGTGCACGGCATCGATCAATACGTGGTCGAAGACACCGAAACCGCGCGCCTGGAAACCTCGCGCCCGCTCGACGTCATCGAAGGCCCGCTGATGGACGGCATGAACGTGGTCGGCGACCTGTTCGGCGCCGGCAAGATGTTCCTGCCGCAGGTGGTGAAATCCGCCCGCGTGATGAAGAAAGCCGTGGCCCACCTCATTCCCTACATCGAGGAAGAGAAGGCGCGCACCGGCGACGCCGGCAAGTCCAACGGCAAGATCGTCATGGCCACCGTCAAAGGCGACGTGCACGACATCGGCAAGAACATCGTCGGCGTGGTGCTCCGCTGCAACAACTTCGACGTGATCGACCTGGGCGTGATGGTGCCCACGCAGAAGATCCTGGAAACCGCCATTGCCGAGAACGCCGACATCATCGGCCTCTCCGGCTTGATCACGCCGTCGCTGGAGGAAATGAGCCAGGTCGCGCGTGAAATGCAGCGCCAGAATTTCACCATCCCGCTGATGATCGGCGGCGCTACCACGTCACGCGCACACACCGCGTTGAAGATCGACCCGCACTACAAATCGCCCACCGTGTGGGTGAAGGACGCCTCGCGCGCCGTGGGCGTGGCGCAGTCGCTGTTGAGCAAGGAACTGGTCGACAACTTCATCGCCAAGGTGCAGGCCGAATACGCCGAAGTGCGCGAGCGCCACAAGAATCGCGGCAGCGCAAAGTCGCTGGTCTCGCTGGAAAAGGCGCGCGGACAACGCTACACCACCGATTGGGCCAACTACGAACCGCCGCAGCCCAAACAGCCCGGCATCACCGTGTTCAACGACTACGACCTGGCCGAACTGCGCCGGTACATCGACTGGTCGCCGTTCTTCAACGCCTGGGAACTGGCCGGACGTTATCCCGCCATTCTCAGCGACGAGATCGTGGGCAAGCAGGCGACGGAACTGTTCAACGACGCGCAGGCAATGCTGGATAAATTGATCGCCGAAAAGTGGCTGACCGCGCGCGGCGTGATTGGCTTCTGGCCGGCTTACTCAAACGGTGACGACATCGTGCTGCGACGCGAGGATGGCGACAACCGCACCCTCCACCACCTCCGCCAACAAGCCGAAAAACCCGCCGAACGCCCCGACTTCTGCCTCTCCGACTTCATCGCCCCCAAATCCGCGAAGAAGCAGGACTGGCTCGGTGGCTTCGCCGTCACCTCTGGCATCGGCATCGACGCGCACGTCGCCCGCTTCGAAGCCGCTCACGACGACTATTCCGCCATCCTGCTGAAGGCCCTGGCCGACCGCCTGGCCGAAGCATTCGCCGAACGCCTGCACGAACGCGTGCGCCGCGAATTCTGGGGCTACATGCCCGAAGAGTCACTCGACAACAGCGCACTCATCGACGAGAAATACAGCGGCATCCGCCCCGCCCCCGGCTATCCGGCGTGCCCGGACCACACCGAGAAAGGCATGCTGTTCAAACTGCTCGACGCCACCCACAACACCGGCATCGAACTCACCGACAGCTACGCCATGTTCCCCACCGCCGCCGTCTCCGGCTGGTACTTCTCGCACCCGGACAGCCAATACTTCGTAGTGGGCCGCCTCACCCGCGAACAGGTCGACGATTACGCCAAGCGCAAAGGCTGGACCCGCGAGGAAGCGGAACGCTGGCTCGCGCCAAACCTGGACTACGACCCAGACTAATCACCGCGCAAAGCAACCTGTGGGAGCGCACCCTGTGCGCGACTGCCACGCCACGATGTACCGCTCCGCAGGATTGTCGCGCACAAGGTGCGCTCCCACAGACGATCCGCTAAAACCCAACCCACCAACTCCCCCCACCCTTGTGGGAGCGCACTTGTGCGCGACAGCACCGCACCGCACTACCCGCTCCGCCCGGCCGTCGCGCACAAAAGCGCTCCCCCAGGCATCCCCTCAGCCCCTCAAACCTCACTCTCCACCAAATCCCGCCGCCTCACCTCGCGCATATGCACAACGAGGTTGTAAATCGACACAAACGCCGGGAAAAAGTTGGACAGAATGCCCACCGAGTCATTCTTGCCAAAAATGAAGTACGACAGCAGCAGCGCACTCCCGACCACCGACAACCACCAGAACGACAGCGGCATCACCACCCGCTTCAGCTTGCGGGTGTAATACAGCTGCACGAACCAGCGGCTGGTGAACATGATCGAGCCCGCCAGACCCACCATCTTCCAGGGCGTGAGTTCGAAGCGGCGCAGGGCTTCGAGGACGTGGCTGAGTTCGTGGGTCAGGAAGTCCATGGACGGCAGGCCGATAGCTGAAAAGCCGGATATTGTACTCGCCCACCTTTCAATCGCCTGCCATCCGGGGGACTTTTTTCAGGTCCGACGCTTGACCTCCCCCGCCGCTCCTCGTATATTTGCGCGCTCGGCGGGCGATTAGCTCAGCGGTAGAGCACTGCCTTCACACGGCAGGTGTCGCAAGTTCGATCCTTGCATCGCCCACCATCGAATAACCCGTTGTTGAGACGGGACTTGAAAGGCTCCAGAGATGGGGCCTTTTTTTGTTGTCTGCGATCGGGGATATGAAGCCGCTTCGGGTGCCGGCTGGACTTCGCTGGGGAGCATGCCCGGCCACAATTGTCCCTGACACCATTTCCGCCATTTCCGGTCGCATCTCGCCGGGAGCGTCCGGTCAAATTGTCCCTGACACCATTTCTTTCCACTAGCGCCATCGCCGTCTGCGATCTAACCTAGCATCGCGCAACAGCACTTTTGGGCACGGGGGCAACATGAAGACGAAGGTCTCGGTCGGTGCGATGACTTCGTGCTTTCGTGTGGACCCGCCCCGCCTCATAAGAGACGCCTATGCTGGACGATGATCGCTACGTTTTTCGCATAGATGCATTCACCCCCGAGACCATCCCAATGGCTCGGTTGGCGGCATATATGGCCGAGTTGGCCGCTATGCTGGGCGAAGAGGGCAACGTCCACTTCGAGAAAATCACGAAGGGTAGCGCCAAGCTGGCTGTGAAAGTGGAGCGGCCAGCCGTTACCAAAGTTCGCGATAACGTTAATGAAGCGCGCATGGGAGTCCGAGGCACGAGAGGTGATCGCTACCGGAAGCTCAATGAGATGCTACGTAGCGATAACGCTGAAGGTACGCTCAAGCTCAACAACAGCAACGTCCTTGCGTTTCCTGGACGCAAGGAGGCGCGCCCCCCGAAACTGGGACCGTTCACTCAAGCGTTCTCCCGTGACGGACAGTTGGTCCGTGTCGGCGGAAAAGATAAAACCGCACACGCTTCTATCCAAGATGCCGATGGACAAACCTGGAACTTCGAGGTGTCCCGAGGACTGGCGCGCGAGCTTGCGCCCCATCTCTTTGAGGGGGTAATCCGTCTGACCGGTACCGTACGCGCGACCCGGAACGATGATGGTGAATGGTCCTTCGATGCGTTGAAGGCCCACCAGTTTGAAGAACTTCGCGCGGAGACGCTATTGGAGGCGTTGGGCCGGATTCGGGCCCTCCCAGCTTCTGAGACCTGGCTGCCTGACGCATGGCAACGGATCGAGCAAGAGAGGGATGAAGACTGATGGTCGTCGTTGACACCGCAACCCTTCTCTTCATCCTCCAGCCCGACGCGCGGGGCCCGCTTGGAGATGATGGTCAGCCAATCCCGAAATGCCGGGAGCGTGTGGAGCTATTGCTCAAGAACCTAAGTGGCGCGGGCATCCGTGTTGTTGTGCCTACCCCTGTGCTCGCAGAGCTCATGGTGAGCGTGGGATCTGGAAAGGTCCAACTGCTCGGTGAGATCAATCAGTCTGCTGCCTTCGCTGTGGTCGCGTTCGACCAGATTGCAGCTATTGAATGTGCTTGCCTAAATGACCCTGCGCTGCAAAAGAAGCAGGGGCCAAAGGAGACCAAGGCCAAGGTGAAATTCGACCGCCAGATTCTTGCCATCGCCAAGGTTATCGGAGCACACACGCTTTATACCGACGACAAGCAGTTGATCGGCAGGGCAACGGCGAATGGTTTGAAGACGGTGCGAATGCAGGACCTTCCCCTGCCGCCAGAGCCTCCGCAAGGCGAGCTGGATTTGCCTCAGCCCGAACTAGATGCACCGTCGGCACCAGTGGTAGAGCCTCAACAGCCTTCGGCGTAGTCGGCTGTTGCGCCCTCACAACCGGTGTGTAGGGCGTCATCGATATTCACTCGGCGCAGGTGGTTGGTTCGCTCAGCAGTGCCACCCACGTTAGATGCAGTTTTCTTTTCTAACGCGCGGACACGTCAAAAAACTTCACGCGCGTTATTTAGGCGCGAAGAGAGCGAACATTTTCACTCCCCCCACTCAATAACGGGGTCAGGCTCACTTTCCGGACGACGAGAAATGAACCAACCCCGTTTTGCTTTCAAACTCGCTTATTCCACGAGCGGACGATAGGCGCGGATCACAGGCTTCGCCCTTTCCAGATCGTACCGGGCCTGAAGTGCCAGCCAATAAAAGGCAGTGGTGTCGAAGATGAGGGAAAAGCGTAGCGCGGTCTTGGGGGTGATGGGGTGGGTGTCGGCGATGAAGGCTTTGATGTGATCGGAGGGGATGCCGGAGCGACGGGCAAGTTAGGCGGGGTTGAGGGCGTTGGGGATGAGGTAGGCGTGCAGCAAGATGTCGCCGGGGGCTCGCAGGGGCTGCGAGGGGTCTACTTCCGAGTGCGGGGTGAGCTGGATCAGTTCCATAACTGTTCTCCCTGTCGGACACGGCCGCGCAGCGGCTCAGCGCTTACAGCGCTCCGTGTCAGTGAATGCTTGGCAGCTTCGTCGGTGATTGCCCGAAAGAGGCGCATCGCCATGCCGGCCGATGCGCCGTAACGGCGATCATCGGAGGCGTGTGGTGTTCACCCTGGGCTCGTTACCGAGCAGGCGGGCGTACTGCTGGAGGCAGTGGATCGCCGTGCCCAGGCTGGCCGTGACGGCCACGGGAAGCGGCCATGGCAGCGGTCTGCCGGGGAATCCACGCGCCTGAGCAACGCGGCACTGCTCGCTGTCGACACGCAGACGCGTGAGGGTGAGCACCGCCAGGGCGATGTCACCGCGAGTGCTATGACGCAGGGTTTCGGGCCATGCCGCCGCCGTGGATGGCGAGTCATCAGGCGGAGGAGTGAGGGTGTCGTCAGGGGGAACGGACGAGCGAATGCGTCCCGTATGATCGTGGGTAGCCATGATCAACTTCCTTAGAGTTGGTGATGGTTAGCGGGTCGTGGGTGTTCTAGCACTCACGGCCCGCGCCTCATGACTTGGTAGTCATGGTCACCCGCCAAGCCTTGAAGCAGACAGCGCGAGTGACCGACTGACCCTAACAAGCAGGGTTGTCATCGTCTGTCAGGGTTGGGCGAGATGGATGTCCGCGCGACCGCAGGCGAGCGTGAGGGCTTGGGGCTGACAAATGTCCGCGCCGGGTCGGAGGTGGACGCTCCCACCTAGCCCAAAGGTGCCCGGAAATACTCTTCATACGGGCGCACGGAGGCAGGATCGGGCAAACCAACCGCACCTGCCCCAACCAACTCAAGTCCGACGATTTGATCGTCATCCACCCAAACGATCACTTCAATGGTTTGGTCTCTCCAAGTGCCGCATACGTCAGCGGCCCTGACGCCCTTTGCCGCGTCACCCTTAGGGCCGAACCAAACGGTTGCGCAACCGCACTCGCAAGAAGCCGTTACCCGAAGATCAGTGATCGACGCTAAAACCGCTTCCGATGGTCCAGGGCTACAGCCGACTTGGAGTGCTCGCTCCAAGACGGCTACTTCATCGAGTGATATTGGTCGGATCGTCTGCATCGCGAAGAGAAACTCGAATGTTTGCGGCGGGAGCTTCTGTCCGCTCCGGGCCGAAAGCGGACTGCTATGCATTGGCCCGCGTCGTCGTAATTGTCAGCCGCCAGGGGAGTTGGAGCTGGCTGGGTTACCCGTCCACCGATAAACGGTCGGGCGCGCTCCTTCTGGCGGTCTGCCCATGACGGCCTTGGCATTGAACGGAGCCGGCCCGTTGATGCTCAGCGTCTTCGTGAATTCGTTGAAGAGTGAGATCGTCTTGTAAGTGCTGTGGAGTGGCGCATAGACCCCCGTTGTCCGCCCCTGCTGCTGCTCCTGCCCGTTGACGGTCAGCAGTGCCAACTCATCGGACTCGGCAGCAGCCAAGGGAAAGAGGAACGCCTCTTCCGCAACGTAGCCGTCCTGCACTCCAATGCGATAGAGCACGATCACTTTGCTGCCGTCGACGTGGCCAAGAAAGATGCACGTTCGCCAACTCGACCCATCGTCCGCACAACTGATGGGCACGCCGCCAGGAGTGATTTTCTTGGCCGCCTGAACGAGATCGATGTTGTCCATTCGGAGCCCTGCGGGCTGCTTGTAGGTTCGGATCATCACCACGGGAGGGTCTTTCGAACTGACACCATCCGTGACTTCGAACATGGCACTCTCACTTTGCGTGCTCGTGCCATCGTCGCTTATCCGCTTCCATGAAGCAGGCGCCTGATATGAGACAGGCGATCGAGCAGACACGCCTGGACTTGCCTGTGCCAGACCGGCCAGTACGCAGGCCACTACTGCAACACCGATGGCGTTCTTCATTGAGCACCCCCTGGTGCCTCATAGCAAACGGGACGAAGGTAGTTAATTCCAATAATGGCGGAGGGACTCAACTACCTCCCCATTTTGTCGTGTCGCATGTTGCCGGCCATCTGGCGGGGCTGGCGTTGGCGAGGTCGACGCGACGCGCAACATCTCAATTTTATACTCAAAAATCAGCTATTTACCATCTAATTGCACACTCTACCATTAGCCATGGTAAAGTCGTCGACATATGGTAAAGACAGCCACCACGACCCAGCTCGCCTGGCGTACCCAAACCTATCTCCGGACCGTTCTTCCCGGGCTGGTCGGGTACCCGCGCCCGCTCCCCGACGAATGGCAGCGCGGGTTGCCGCATTACCTGACCGACCTGTTTGACCTGTTCGTTCTGCCGGTGGCCGACCAAGACATCATCGTCGCGGCGGCAACCGCCGTCCGCAGCGTCGTCGATACCCAGAAGATGATCCTTCGGCTGCTGGCGCTGGGGCCCCGTGTCCTCTACGCCATTGATCGCGTCAGCGGGCCTCAGCGCCAACGCCTGATGGATGCCGGTATCGAGTTCGTCGTTCCCGACAGCCAGTTCTACGCTCCGTCGCTCGGGCTGATCCTGCGCGAAAAGTTTGCATCGGCGCCAGCGCCGACGGCAGGTCTGTCGCCGTCCGCCCAGGCGCTGCTCATCACCATGATTCTCCATTCGGGAAAGGACTTCGTACAGGCGTCGCAGGTGGCCCGCGAACTCGGCTATGCGCCCATCACGGCAACGCGTGCGGTTCGCGAGTTGGAGGCGACCGGGCTGATCCAAACCAAGAAACAGGACCGCGCGAATCTCATCGCACTGGCCCATGATCGACAGGCGGCCTGGGAACAAGCGAAACCGCTCATGCGCAACCCTATCGTGCGCGTGGAGTATCCGCGCGCCGGAGCGATTCAGGACGTGGAGCATCGTCTCACCGTCGCCGGCCTGAGCGCGCTTTCCGAGGCCACCATGTTGGGCCACCCACACCGGCGTGACTGGGCCATTAGCCAGGCGGAATGGACGTCGCTTCCGCGCGACGTCATGGCGTCCGACGATGCGATGGACGCACGCGATGCGGTCGAGATCTGGGCGTACCCGCCTCCCCTGGGGACCGACGCTCAAATGGTGGACCCTTTGTCGCTCATCCTCACCTTGGAGGGCAGCAAGGACGAACGCATTGAGCTGGCCCTCAAGGAACTGGAGGAGAAGTTATGGCCGTGATTCCCGGATTGGATCGGTTCGCCGAGTGGTTCACCCCACACCGCGATAAGTACGTGCTCATCGGCGGCTGCGCGGCCAGCACCGTGATGGAGGAAGCCGGTCTCGCGTTCCGCGCCACCAAAGATCTGGACATCGTTCTCGTCGTCGAGGCGATCGATGCGGAGTTCGTCCACGAGTTCTGGCGTTTCGTCGAGGCGGGCGGATACGCCGTGCGCCACCAGGGTGACGGCAAGCGTTGCTTCTATCGCTTCGGCAAGCCGACGCAGGAAGGTTTTCCCAAACTGCTCGAGCTGTTCGCCCGCCAGCCCGACCTCTTTCATCCACTGCGCGAGGCGAATGGCCTGACGCCGATCCCGATCGAAGATGAGGTCGAAAGCCTGTCGGCCATCCTGCTCGACGACGACGCTTACCACTTCTTGCTGGAGGGGCGCACCGAGATTGGTGGCGTGCCGTTGATCGACCAGGACCGTCTGATTCCACTCAAGGCGCAGGCCTGGATGGAGCTGAGCGATCGGCGCGACGCTGGCGAGCAGATCGACTCGACCAATATCCGCAAGCATCTGAAGGACGTCGTACGCCTCTCGGAACTGCTGACGCCTGATCGCGCGGTTTCCCTGCCACCTGGCATGGCCGCAAGCATGCGTCGCTTCCTGGAGCGAACCGCCGCGCTGTCCGATGCCGACATGACCGCGTTTGAAAGCCGCGCCCGATTCGACCAGGCGCTCGGGCGCGTGGCCAGCACGTTCGGTACGCAGTAGAGCGCGACCACCGCGCCACACCCGTCCAACGCAGACACGCCCATGCTCCAACGCCCTTGGCTCGCCTGAGGCGACAAGCACACGGGATGGAGGCAGTTAACTTCGCCAAGGGTGGTGGAACTTAACTACCTCTGTCCCGTTTGTCGCTCATCTTGCCCGGGAGCCATGACTTTCGAGCCCCATTCTTCAAGTGACTCGTAGACGTCGGTACCTGGACAGGCAGCCGTTCCGTCGTTTTGCTTGTTTTGAACGGACTGTTGAGCGTTCCGAGGGCCGGCTTAGGTGCCATCCCCATCGCAAGCTACTATTGCCCACCATGACCGATCTCATTACGAAGCTTCGAGAGCGCCTGGCGCTTGCGGACCCTGTACCGGTGGCGTTCGAACGAGGCCCCGTCGTTGAGGCTGACGGATTCGCTAGGGAACGCATCGAGTACCGGGGACTCGAAGGTGACCTCATCCCGGCCTTCTTATTCACGCCGAGGGGCCGAGACACTCTCGGCGGAGTGGTTGTCTTTCATCAACACAATGGGGAGTTCCACTTTGGCAAGAGCGAGGTGGCGGGCGATGTGGGCCACGCTTTTCAAGCCTTCGGGCCGGCACTCGCCCGTAGAGGCCTCGTTGTGTTGGCACCGGACTCTATCTCGTTCGAGGATCGACGAGCAGCGGTTCGGGGCGTAGAACCGGATCTTTACGATTGGCTTCAGCACTACAACTCCATGAGCTACCGATTGCTTGATGGCGACCTGCTGATGAGGAAGTGCCTGGATGACGCTCAACGGGCCCTGAGCGTTTTGCTCGAAGTGGCCGGAGTAGACGAGCGGCTCGTGGGCGTGGCAGGACATTCGTACGGCGGTTATACGGCCCTCTACCACGCGGCATTGGATCCGCGATGCCGGTGGGCGTGCATCAGCGGTGCCGTGTGCAGCTTCGAGACGCGCCGCCGGGAAGGCACCGGCATCACCCTCTTCGAGACTGTGCCCGGACTCACACGCCTGCTCGACACACACGATGTTCTTTCAGCCATCGGACCTCGGCCAACCATGGTTGTGTCGGGCACGAAGGACAAGTATTCGCGGGATGCAGACAAAGTCGTGGCCAAGATCGCCAACGACTTCATCACCGAGCTCCGCGTCGACCGCGAACACGCACTCGATCAAGAAAGATTCGACGCGATCATCGAGTGGATCGTCGACCGCGTATCCGATCAGTGAGAACGGACGGCTAATTGCCGTACACGAGGACGCGAAGGTCCTATCGGTTTGTGAGGCGCTCGAGGCTGAGATAGACCTTCCTGGTCAAATCGGATGTCCGCATTGGGGCATTAGCGGAACTCAGCGGCGAACCTTTGTCGTAGGAGGCTTTCCATCGAGCAGCATATCTGCGTCACGATAGCCCTCTGGTGTTGCCTCAGCAGTCATCACTGCCTTGGCGGAGCTCAACGAGTCGGGCGTGCGGCTACAGCAGCTGCCGAGCCCAAAACATTCACACTTTATAAATTTTCGTTCATTTGCTTTCCAAGGCTTTCCCGAAGCCTATTTAAGCCCTGCCTGTGCAATTGAGAGACACGGCCCTTCGTCACCTTGAGCTCGTCGGCAATTTGCACGAATGGCGCATGGTGGAAATAATGCATCACCAGAATGAGATGCTCGCGCTCCGGCAATTGATCGAGTGCCGTAACTACTGCCCGCGAGAGCTGTTCACGCTCCAGGAAGGAATAAGCGTCCGAAGCCTCTGCCGAGTCTGGAACGGAGTTGGACTCCAGCAAATAGCCAAGCCCCAGGCCAACGGTCATCGACACGAAGCTCTCCAGTGGGTCGATCGAGTCGTTGCCGGAATCCAGTAGCGAATCGGTCCTGTCGCGGACATCGTCATCCGTGCGTCGCGCGGCCTTCGCCAGATCTTCCTTGATAAGGCGAAGACCGTTGAACACGGCTCCCCGTACACGATGCCGGGCATAGAGTTGGAAGCTCACACCACGGTCGGGTTGAAAGCGGTCTATCGACTCCATCAAGCCGATCAGAGCGTTCTGGGCGCAATCTTCCCATGCATCTCTGAGGAGATACACACGTACGTAGATGCCGCGCGCGACATTTCGAGCCCAGGGTGCGTACTTAACGATCAAGGCGTCGCGCGCCATGGGGTCGCCCGCTTCGCGCAATTTCAGCCACAACGAAAGTTCCGTGGCCTCCAGAGCGATGGCTTCCATTGCTTAGACGTTGTATCCGCTGAGTAACGCTTGTGCCGTCAAGGTCCACCCATTGATGAGCAGGAACAGCAATATCTTCAGGGGCAGACTGATCGTCGACGGCGGGAGCATGATCATGCCAAGCGCCATCAGGATGGCCGCAACAACCAGGTCGATGAGAAGAAATGGAAGGAAGATGACGAAGCCAATTTGGAATGCAGTGCGAAGCTCGCTGAGCATGAATGCGGGTACAAGCTGAAGCGGCTGTACGTCATCCATGGTCTTCGGAAGTGGCTTTCGCGTCATGCGCACGACCGCGGCGAGATCTTCCTCCCTCGTCTGCCTGATCATGAACACCTTGAACGGCTCGAATGTGCGCATCATGGCGGCGTCCGCGGGGATCTCATGCCTGACGTACGGGTCCACGCCCTTCTCTTTGGCCGCCTGGAAAACGGGATTCATCGCGAACAACGTGAGGAAGATCGCGAGCGTGACAAGGACGCTGTTCGGTGGCGTCTGCTGCAAGCCGAGTGCGCTGCGCAGCAACGAAAGCACCACGACGATGCGCGTGAATGACGTTAGCGAGATCACCAGCAACGGGATGAATGACAGCGCCGACAAGACAAGGAACGAGCGCAGGATGGGCGAATAGTCATCGCCCATGGCGTGTTGCATGGCGTCCTGCACGGGGTCGCACCACGCGACGCCGGAAGCGAGGCAGGCGACGGCGGCGGCGCCCAGAAGCATGCCTTTGTGGATTCCCTTCACTGGATCACTCCTTCCGGGGATGCACTGCCATCCATGTTGGCGACGGTGGCGTTCGTCCCACGTGCGCTTTCCACCACGAGGAACTCCTTGCCCTTGTAGCGGAGCACATAGGCGGTGGAACTCATGCTCAACCGGCAAGAGGCATTCACTTGTATACCGTCGGTCGGCGACGTCTTCGCGCTCACCCCAAGCTTCGCCATCCAGCCTCGACGCCGCGCGTAAGCGGCAGCGACGACAAGTGCAACCAGAACCACACCGACGATGACCAGGGATGAGGCGAGACTGCCTGCCGGCACGGCAGGCGTCGTTCGATAGGGAATGGCCGGATCCGTCAGCGCGGTGGCGGCGAAAAACAACAGCATGCGTCAGGCTCCGGACGTCACAGGATTTCGGTGATCTTCAGGCCGAAATGATCGCCTACGGCCAGGAGCTGCCCTCGTGCGATCGGCTTGCCATCCAGTTGCAGGATGACCGGCGCATCGAGCGAGGCATCCAGCACCAGGGTTTCGCCCTTGGCCATGGAGAACAGACGATCAACGCTCACCTCGGCGTTGCCGAGATGGACGTCCAGCTTCACGTTCACATGGCCGAGCATGGATAGGTCGCGATGAAAGAGTGCTCCGCTGCCGGCAACGCTATCCGTCGCTTCCTCGAGTTCGATGGGTGCTACAACTAGATCATTCATGGATGTGATTCCTTGGCATGAGGTCCGGTCAGGGTGATGGCGCGTTTCTTCGCCTGCTGTTTGAGTGATCCGATGGCTATCGCCCCGCGAGTGCCTACACGAACCTCGACGGGCTGGTGCAGTTCGCGGTCTCCGACCAGAATTTCCCCCACGCGCAGGCCCGTGATAGCGGCCAGGCTCACGCTTCCAAACGTCATGACCGCGCTTACCGAAACAGCCGTGTTCCCCACCGCCGCATCGCGCGAAGCGAGCAACACCGGTTTGGAGGGCTCCGGCGGGGCAAGCCTGTCGGCTAGACGACGATCCAGCGCCACGTTCCAGGCAACGTCCGCCACTTCGATGGTTGCCGCGTAAGCGCCGAAGCACTCAGCGGACAAGGCGCGAGCGGGTGTCAGATCACTCAGCTCGAGTGGATCGCGCACGCCGGCCCGTCGAAGCAATCGTGCCGCGAGGTCCTGCAGGGATTCCGCGCCAAGACTCGCCGCCAACGCTGATTCGTCGGCAGGCGGCAACGCTGACAAATGGGTTCCCCACGATCTTTCGGTGCTCTCTTCGAGCAGAAATGCCAACGTGCCGGCGGCACCATCGACGCCGCGCAAACGTTCTTTGGCGACGTCGCCGTCCCACGGGTCGGCAGCGCGAACGTCGACCTGCGCTACGGAATGCCCAATGCACCAGTCACGCGACCATTGCAGCACTTCGCTCGCAATGAGCGATCGCAACGCGGCGCGCCGCGACTCGCTCAACCATCCAAACCTGAGCTCTGTCATGCCTTAGCTTCCGCGCGTGGAGTCGTAGAGCTGCTGCAGCATGTCGCCCGATACGGTCATCACACGCGAGCTGGCCTGGTAGCCACGCTGGATGACGATCATCTCGGCAAGCTCCTGCGTGAGGTCCACGTTGGACATCTCGAGGCTGCTTCCCTCGATACCACCGAGGATGCCCGTATTCGCACGACCGATCTGGGCCGTCTGGTCGGACGGAGGCGTGTACAGGTTCCCCTGAATGGCCTGCAGCGATCGCTCGTCCTCGAAGGACGCCAGGGCCAGTTGGGGACCCGCCTTCACCTCGCTGTCGGCATAGGTCAGCTGCACCACGCCGTTCTGGTCGAAGGCATAGGAGGTAATGCCGATGACGCCATGGCCGTCCGCCACCTGCGCGGCGAGACTTGTCGGTGATCCCTGGATGTCTGTTGCACCGCTTTGTCCACCGGGCGTGCCGAAGTTGAAGGTGATCGCCTGAGACGCGCCACCCAGCGAGGGATTGATGGTGAATGTGTTGAAACCTGCCACCGGGGTGAACGCCGTGCTGAAGCGCACATCGCCCGTACCGATCGTTGCACCCGTGCTGTCGGTGACCGAAGCAAGCCAGTCTCCGGCCGTCTTCGACGTGTTGTTGGTCAGCGTGAGAGTGAGTACGTGGGACGTTCCCTGCGCGTCGTAGACAGTGATGTTGCTCACCTTCTCCGAGGGATCGCCCGGTGCGATGTTGCCGGTGATGTTGACGCTGGACGTCGCCTGTGCAGGAAGCGTTTTCAGAGCGGAGATGTTGATCGACCCATAGTTACCGGAGGCGTCATATCCCTGCACCTGGTAACTATTGACCGAGTCGACGAGCACGCCATCGCTGTTGAACTCAAACTGCCCTGATCGCGTGTAGTACGTGTTGCCCTGCGAATCCTTGAGGATGAACAGGCCTTCGCCGTTGATCGCCACGTCGGTGCTGGTATTGGTCTGCTCGATCTGACCTTCGGAAAGGTTCTCGCCCGTACCGGCCACCTTGGTGCCGTCATCGCCCATCACGTTCTCAAGGAACGATTCACTCCCGCGAAAGCCGGGCGTGTTCATGTTGCTGATGTTGTTGCTGATCGTATTGAGCGTCTGCGAGAACGTGAACATTCCCGACACGCTGTTGTACAGCGACTGCATGATCGAAGGCATGACGGTCTCTCCTTAAGGGGTGACCAGCTGGATCTGGGAAAGGGCGATGCTGGTGAGCACTTGGCTGGTGGAAGTGGTCACCGTCAGTTCGACACCACTGGAGCTGTACTGGATGCCCGTCACCTTGCCGGTGGTCGTCGAGCCATCCTGGTTGGTCACTTGCACACTGTGGTTCAGCAGACTCAGCGACTGGTACGACGAATCCACCGAAAGCAGGTTGTTGATGCCCGTGACCTGCTCGCTCTGCTGTTCAATGCTCACGAACTGCGCAAGCTGGGTGAGGAACTGACTGTTGTCGAGCGGCTGCATAGGATCCTGAAACTGGAGCTCGCTCACGAACAGCTTGATGAAGTCCTGCTCGTTGATGCCGGAGTTCGGCATCGTCGAAGGCGTGGACGTGTCCAACTGGCTACCGATAGCCTCGACGCTCATTCCTGTTCTCCCTGCGTGTTTTGGGTCGATGGCCACACTTCCCGGCCGTTCAACATGATTCGCCCGGGCGTCATCCCGAGCTGGCTTGCATGCTGGAGTACTGCGGAGATCAGCGCTGGCACCTGGTCTTCGCTAACGCGGAAGTCCCGCAACCAGGCCACCGAGCTTCCGTCGGGTTGGCGCGAGTAGCGCAACAGGCGATCTACCCAATGGGCCAGCGTGCCGGCACCGGCAACGCCATGAGCGACGTTGTCCAAGGCAGCGTTGCCATGGGAAGACAAAGCAACAGCCACGGTGTCCGATATCGCGGGCGAAGCCTGTGCCTGGACATCCATACTCGGTACAGCCGATAGCGCAGCAGCGCTCGCTTTCGCTTCGGCGCTGGTCAACGCCATCTGCCCTGACGGGTCGACGGTCTTGGGCGCGCCGCCGTTGACGTCTCCTGCGGTGCCGCTCGGTTCGGACGCGTCCACTTCGGACAGATACGCCCCGGCCAGCAAATGCACGCCGAACACGCGCGCATTCCGCACAGCACCCAGCTGACCGATGGGTTGAACGGCCATTTGCTGCAAAAGACGGATCGTTGCCGACGTTTCGCTGCCACCCATCCATGTCAGCTGCAACGCCGCGGGCGACTCGCCTTGGGTGTTGGCCGCGGGTTGCACCGTGTCCGCAGACAGGGACGGCGCCTCCGCCGCATGATCGGACCTGTTGTCGAACTCGTGCAAGCGGTGATCCCGCGCGAGTTCCTCACTGAAGTCGCGTGATGCTTGCCGTTGCGGTACAGCGGCCTGGCCGATCCGGCCGCCATCGATCTGCGAGATGTCTGTCATGCGGCGTCCCCATGCTGCAACCACAACTCCACCGACTGTTCCGACTGCTTCTTCTCTATGTCCTGATGCATCGCGCTGCGGTAGCGAACGGCTTCTTCGTCGGCCCGTTCATGTCGCGATCGGGTCATGAGGCGCTCCGAGGTACGCAGTTCACGCTCGGCAACGGCCGACGCGAGCGAATGCTCGGCATGGGCAACCTGCGTATCAAGAATGCCCTGCAGGTCGGCTAGCAAGGCGTAGCGCGCAAGGTCAAGACGCGAGCTCTGTTCCAGGCAACGCTCACTGGCCTCGCGTACATCGTCGCGCGACCGGGTCAACCCGTCGCATGCGTCTTTCTTTTGCTGCTCGGCTGTGATCGCTGCCGACAAACGGGAGGCCGCTCGCTGGTCACGAACGCGCGCGACACGTGCCATCGTCTCGCGAACCTTCAGGTCGCGCGAGTTCATGCGGCACGCTCGCCGGAAACGATCCGGCCGAGAAGTTGGATGCTCTCCTGGCGCGACGATCGCTGCTCGGGCGTTTGGCAAAGCGCCCGGACGATGGCGGGATACAACACAATGGCCTCGTCGATCGCACTGTTGGCACCCGCCTGGTACGCGCCCATGTCGATCAGGTCGCGCGACGACTCGTAGGTGGTGATAATCGACTTCACGCGACGGGCGAGATCCAGCTCGTCGGGACGGGTCACCTTGGAAGCGAGTCGACTCACGCTCGACATCAGGTCGATGGCCGGAAGTTGCCCGCGCGCCGCGAGATCGCGCGAAAGCACCACGTGACCATCGAGGATCGCGCGCATGTGATCGGCAATAGGCTCGTTCATATCGTCGCCCTCCACCAGCACGCTGTAGATCGCAGAAATGGAACCGCCGGCACGCATACGCCCACCGCGCTCCAGGATCTGCGGCAGCAGATTGAACACCGATGGCGGATAGCCGCGTGACGTGGGTGGCTCACCCACCGCCAGCCCGACCTCGCGCTGCGCCATGGCGAAGCGCGTGATGGAGTCGACGATCAGCAATACGTTCATCCGCAGGTCGCGGAAATACTCGGCGATGGCATGTCCGGTATGCACGGCATTGGTGCGCACCAGTGCCGGCTCGTCGGCCGTCGCCACCACCATCACGGCACGAGAACGCCCTACCGTGCCCAGCGTCTCGTCGATGAACTCACCTACCTCGCGCCCACGCTCGCCCACCAGGACCACCACCACGACATCCGCGTTGACGTGCCTGGTCATCATGCCGAGCAAGGTGCTCTTGCCCACGCCGCTTCCCGCAAAGACGCCCATGCGTTGACCGCGCGCCATGGGAAGCGCCACATCGATCGAGCGCACCCCGGTCTCGAGCGCAGTATCGAGCGGTGCGCGCAATAACGGATTGATGGGAGGCCGGGCGATATCTGCCATCGCTTCGGCTGCGATGGGACCGCCACCGTCGATGGGCTGACCGAATGCGTCAATCACGCGCCCCATGAACCCTCGACCCACCGGCACCTGCAGCACGCGTCGCAGCGCGCGGATCCTGGCGCCTGCCGCCACGCCACGAGGATGGCCGAACGGCATCAGCAGCACGTTGCCTTCGCGGAATCCCACTACTTCGGCGCGAATGGCCTGTGCAGGGTCACCGTTTTCCACTTCGCACAACTCGCCGATCCTGACGTCAGGTCCACTGGCCTCGATCACCAGACCATTGAAGCTGAGCAGCCGCCCAACGCCCGCCGACATGGGTCGACGCGCGAGTTCACCTGCGTAGCGTTCAAGGACGGCGGAAGGGCTCATTCGGACGGCACTCCCATCGCGGCGAACATGGCCTCGCATATCCCACGCAAACGCATGCGCAGGGAACTCTCCACATTGCCGTGAGCGGTCTGCACGCGGCATTCGCCCGTTTTCAAGGCGTTGTCCTCGACCAGCTCCATGCCATCGATGCGCTCAGGCAACAACGGTCGATCTTCCGTCGACACATGGACGGACATTGCCTTCGCGCGATGCTCCTCGAGAAGCGCCCGGATCATCCTCTGCAGCAGACCACGATCCTCCGCCGCGCTTCCGAAGGCATGTTGCCAACCGGCAATGGCAAGCTCGCAGGCCGTTGCTTCAATCTCCGATGCATGCTGGCGCAAGCCCTGCTCCAGCGTGTCCGCCAGCGCTGCAAGCCGTTGCTGCTCGCGCTCGACGGCCTGTTGCGCCTCCTCCAACCGTTGCGCAGCAGCCGTCTCCAGCTCAACCATGCGCTGTTCCGCCATGCGCCTCGCATCCGCATCGCCGGCAGCGAAGCCTTCTTCGTATCCGTCTCGATAGGCCTCGTCATCACCCATGGGAACGACGGACGTATCGACATCCGCTACCACCGTGGATGAACCGCCAGCGTACAGTCGTCGCGGGGACGACTCCGTCACGCCCTCGGCTTCGACTCGGCGTATCACAGGGCATGTCCTCGTTGCGCGGGCCATGTCGGATCGGCCAGTCGATGCGAAAGCGCCTTGGCCAGTGCCACTGGCATCGCTGAGGGCAACTGCTTCAGCTCGTCCCGGAGCATTCGCGCCCTCGGGTGCGCACAGGACGCCAGGTAGATCTCCACGTGATCCGGCGCTGCCGCGGCCAGCATCCGCGCAGCCCACGCAACCGGCAGGTTATCCAATGCCTGAATCAGTTGATCCGGCGGAGGAACGTCGACGACTTCGGGCTGGGACTGATCCTGAAGCAGATCCTTGACCAGCGAAGCATCCACGTGGCCCAGTCTGCGCGCCTCACCGATCAGCGTGGACAACAGATTCCGCTGGGAAGAAGGCAGCCGCTCGAGCATCCAGCGGCGGTCCATGGGATGCATCGCGGCCAACGCAAGCGCCGCCTTGCGCATACCCACGGCATTCACGAACGCACCTCGCTCGGGTCGATCCACTGGCGAAGCCGCGACAACGCCTCTTCGCGTTCGGGCGCGCTCAACCGTGGCACCACCCGTGTCCGCGCGACGTAAAGCATGAGCGCCACCAGGGCGACTACGACGACCAGCAACGCACCCAGCATCCACAGCACCGGAGTCGACAAGCCATGGTTCACCGGCACCGCCGCGGGCGCCTCAGCTGCATCCACGACGCTTGCGTGCGGGCTGGCAGCTGGGACCGTCGCAGCGTCACGTGCCACCGGCTTGGAAGGCGCGATAGCAGCGATATCGACATGATCGCCACGCGATACGTCCAAGCCAAGGCCTGCCGATACCACTTCCGATAGCCGCGCAATCTCGGTGGCCGAGAGCGTGGACGGGATGACCACACCCACCGATATCCGCTCGATGCGGCCTACCGCCCGCTCCACTTCTTCCTGCTCGCGGCCATGCGCGTATTCCACATCGCGGTCATTGCTGGCTGGCGAGGACTTCACCCGATCCGAATCCGGATCGTCCTCGGTCCGTGTCGAGGAGTTGACGCGCTCGTGGACCAACAATCCGTTGCCATCCTTGCCCTGTCCCAACAGGCGTTCGCTGACTTGCTTGACGTGGTCGTAATTCATGCGCACGTCGACGGACACGGTGAAATCGTCGGTAAGCAGCACACGATGCAGCAGAGCGCCGATCTTGCCGCGCAGATCGCTCTCGAGCCGAGCCTGCTGATCCATGCGGCCGCCGAGGCCCTCACCCGCCGTTCCATCGGCGGCATAACCCGACAAGGTGACGCCGCGGTCATCGAGCACCACGACGGATTCGGCAGAGAGCCCGTCCACCGCCGAAGCCACCAGTCGCTGGACACCGGCCACCGCGCGCGCGTCGAGGTGCTTCTGCGGCCGCAGGCTGAGTGTCACCGACGCCTTGGAAGCATCCTTGTCACGCTCGAACAGATCGGTGCGATGGATCGTAAGATGGACGCGCGCGGCCGATACCTCGTCCAGTGACTCGATGGTTCGCTCCAGTTCGCCCTGCAGCGCGCGCTGGAAGTTCACCTTCTGGGCGAACTCGGTGACACCGTAATCCGAATCCTTGAACAGCTCGAAGCCAACGCTGCCGCCTTTGGGCACGCCCTGCGACACCAGCTTCATACGCGTGTCGTACACCTGCTCGGACGGCACAAGAATGGCCTTGCCATCGTCAGCGAGACGATAAGGCGTCTGCATTTGCGTGAGCGCTGCGGTGATCTCGGCGGCGTCGGCCTCCCTGAGATCGCGAAACAGCAATCCGTACGGCGGATGCGTCACCCACCATGTGGCCGCACCCGCGATGCAGGCAATCGCGATAACACCCACAGCGAAGGCCCATCGGGCTCGTCGCGACATGGCAGCAAAGAACTGCTTCATTTCCACTCCGGTCACTGCAATCGAACTTCAAGGCACCCACGAGATGTCCACAGATCCGTGGACGTCCCGCGACTACAGCTGCATGTTGGTCAGGCTCTGGTACGCATCGATCATTCGATTGCGAACTTCCACCGCGAATTGCAACTTGAGATGCGCCTGCTCCATCGCGATCATCACGTCGTGCACGGGAACGCCATCGCCCGCAGCAAGCGACCGCGCAGACGCGTCGGCGGTGTTGAGGCTTGCATTGAGCCCTTGCACTTCGCTGCCCACCATCTGCATGAAGGAGGGCCCCTGGTCGAGGTTGAGGGCGGCCGCGTGCTCCGGTCCGTCCATGCGACCGAGCGAAATGGCGTCGATCGGCGACACGCTCATGCGCCACCTCCCATGTCGAGTGCACGCAGCTCCATGCTGCGCAGCGTGTTGAATGCCCTCACGTTCGCCTCGTAGGCACGGCTCGCCTCCATCAGGGTGCTCATCTCCTCGACGAGGTCGACCCGTGGATAGCCGACCATGCCCTGCTGGTTCGCCATGGGATCGGACGGGTCGTGCACGTCACGCTCGGACGACCCCATCGGAACCAGACTGGGCGTTCCTGTACCGGCGCCGTGAAGGGACACGCCGTGGCCGGCAACAGCGCGTAATAGCGGCGGAACGCTCCCCGGCGTACTGGCGCGATCGGACACGGCGATGTTGTGGCTGGCCGCTTCCAGCCGCAGTCGCTCGAACTGCAGGCCGAAACGGGTTGCCTGAAAAACAGCGTCAACGACCATGTCAGTTCTTCCCCGCCAGTGCCAGCTGCATCAAAGCGAAGCGACGCGACATCACGGTCGCCAGCGACTGGAAGTCGGTGCCCGCCGTTTCCAGTTCGGCCACCTCGCCATCGAGGTTCACGTAAGAGCCATTGATCGCATCGGCCTTGGACGTCTCCGTGCGGAACGTTTCGTGCTTCGCAATCGCAAGCCGATCAGGAGACGTGGTCGAGTCCGTGGCCGCCTGGTGCAGCAAGCCGACTGCGTCGCCGAAATCCGCCCGGCGTGCGCGATAGCCGTCGACATTCACGTTCGCGATGTTTGTGCTGGCCACCTCGGCACGCGTTCGCGCCATGTGGATACCCAAGCGGATAGCTTCTGTGGTCAGGTCCATGTCTGCCTCACTGGATGATCAGTTCGCCACGCAATGCGCCGGCGGTCTTGATGGATTGCAGTACGGTGATGACGTCACGCGTCGTCAGGTGGATGGCGCGCAGTGCAGCGATCAGATCCGCCACGGTGGCTCCATTGGGAATGGTCACCAGCTTGGCTTCCGGATCGTCGACCTTGATGTTTGCCTGCGGCACGACAACCGTTGAGATGTTGCGCGACGGATCGATATAGGCGCCTTCCGGCTGCGAAACCAGGTAGTCGGTCTTCACCACGATACGCAGGTCGCCCTGGGAGACCGTCACGCTGCCCAGGCGTACATCGCCGCCGGACACCACGGTTCCCGTGCGCTCGTTTACCACCACGCGCGCGACCTGGTCCGGAATCACCGGCACGTTCTCGATGCGCGAGATCGCGTTGACGACGTCGCCCGGAGGCGATGAAAACGTCACGCGTACCTTGCCCGCATGCTCGGCCACAGCGTCCACTCCTGCATTGCGACGCAAGGATTCGGCAACACGTTCCGCCGTGGTGAAATCCGGCTGATACAGCAAGACGTCCAGCGTGCGTCCGTCCTCGCCCAATCCAACGGGTGCAGCGCGCTCCACCGATGCGCCATCGGGCACTCGGCCCACGGTGGGATGATTCTTCTGCTCCGAACTTCCGAAGGCACGCACCTCATAGCCGCCCACCGAGAGCGGGCCCTGCGCCAACGCGTACAACTTGCCGTCGGGACCATTGAGCGGTGTCAGCAGCAACGTGCCGCCCGTCAGGCTTCGCGCATCGCCCAACGAGGACACCGACACGTCGAGCTTCTGTCCGGATTCGGCGAAGGGCGGCAGTACGGCGGTCACCATCACGGCAGCCACGTTGCGGCTGTTGAGATCGTCGGCGCTGATGTTCACGCCGAAATGGCTGAGCGTGTTGGCCACCGATTGCACGGTGAGGCGGTTCTTGCTCGTATCGCCCGTCCCTGCCAGGCCAATGACCAGGCCATAGCCAGCCAGCGCGTTGTCGCGCACGCCCTGTACGCGGGCAATTTCCTTGAGCCGGACAGCATCTCCCGCAGCCAGCGCATGGCTGCTGGACACGGCAAACAGTACGGCGATGAGCCAGCGGGCTTTCATATCAGATGCAACCACCTTGTGATGCGGTAGAGGATGCTGCGGCGCTGTGATTCGGACACATCGCCATCGCCGGTGTACTGGATGTTGGCTTCACTGATTCGATTGGAAAGAATGGTGTTGCCCGTGGAGATGTCCTCGGAGCGCACCAAACCGGTCAATGCGAACTGTTGTTTCTCGCCATTGATCACCACGGTCTGTCCGCCACGGATGCGCAACATGCCGTCACCTTCGACGGCGATGACGCGAACGGCGAGTTGCGCCTGCAGGCTGCCTGCGCGCGAAGTCTTCCCCTGCCCTGCATCTTCGCCAGCAAGGCCGAGCCCATAGTTGTGGGCGGCGCTGTGGCTTTGTGTGTTGGCGCTGAGTTGCACGCCGCTTTGCGCGTCGGTGTTGGCGCTGGCGGTGGCGCGCGCCGTCTCGGTCACCACGACGGTCAGCGTGTCGCCGATCTGATGGGCACGGTGATCGGCTGCCAGTCCGCGATAGCTGTCCGGATCGATCATCGAACCGCTGGCGGTTTGCGCCATCGTCGGCGATGCAAACAGGCTTCCGCAAACCAATGCGGCAAGAAGATGGGATTTAGTGGACAACTTCGACCGCTCCCTTGTCGATGACACGTGCAAGTACCGGTGAATCGGCGCCGTCGACCAGCACAGGGATGACTTCACCGGAAGCCCCCTGCTTGCCCGCCACGCCGCGCGTTCGCAGGCTGACCGAACCGACGGTCGCCACCACGTCAACGTGCTCCTGTCGGTCCACTTCCGGAACGCGTTCAAAATCGCCGCGCACCGCCACGGCCTCGGCGACTACGGCACGGCGCAGACGATAGCCATCCATGTCTTCTGGCTGCGCAATGGCATCACCCTGGAGTGCGGCGACATCCGTGTCATGCGATACAAGCCTCACGTTCTTCGCCGGCGTGCCAGCAGCCATGTCGGCGGCATACACAAGAGCCGGCCGGCTTAACGAGAGCGCAAACCAGACGGTGGCCGTGCGCACCACGCGTTCGTTTACGCAGACATCCACGGCCACACCCACACGAGGGCGCGGCCAACGACCGTTCACCGGATGCACCTTGAGAGTGACCTTGCCCTCGGGGGCTTCGATGGCTTCGGGCACGCCAATCACGTTCAATACCGCGCCCTGCGCGTCGGCCCCCAGCCTTGCCTCCAACGCGTGCTGCGCCGCGGACGTGACGGTGTCTGCGGGCACGCGCTGCATGGCGAGCGTCGACGCATCCGCGCCAAACGCCGCCACCGCCAAAAGCAGGAATGGGAGAAATCGCCGCATGCTTATTGGCGCAAGTTGTTGATGGTGTCGAGGATCTGATCCGAGGCCTGCAACACGCGCGCATTCAACTGATAGGCGCGCTGCGCGACCACCAGCGTGGCCATCTCCGACACCATGTCGACGTTGGACCCTTCCAGCGATCCCTGCATGATCGAGCCCACGCCGTTCTCACTGGGCCGGCCGATGCTCGCGTCACCCGAAGCCTGCGTCGCGGCGTAATTGTTGCCGCCCACCGATTGTAGACCCGTGGGCGATGGGAACGTCGCCAGTTCGAACGAGCCGAGCAACGTCGCATCCTTTGCGCCGCCAACGTTGGCGTAGATCTGGCCGTTCTGGTTGATCTGGATGTTGGTGGCATCCGGCGGGACCTGGATGTCCTGCGCCAGGCGGTTGCCGCCCGAAGTGACAAGGTAGCCCTCGCTGTCCACATGCAACTGGCCGCTGCGGGTATAGAGGTGGTTGCCACCTCCATCGACGACTTCAAGGAAGCCATCGCCCTGGATGCCGATGTCCCAGGTGTTGTTGGTCTGCACCATCTGACCCTGGGAGAACAGCGAGTTGGTAGCGATGATCTCGCTGCCCGCGCCGCTGCGTTCGGGCAACAAGCCTGCCTGCACCTGGCCCGGCGAAATCACGGCCACGTCGCCAAAGGCCACACGCTGAGCTTTGAAGCCCGGTGTCTGCATGTTCGACACGTTGTTGGACAGCGTATCGATCTGGGTTTGCTGGCTCTTGAGGCCAGCCGTAGCGGTATAGAGAGCGTCGATCATGTCGTTCCTCAGCTGTTGTCGCCAAGATGGTTGATGCCGGACTGCATGGCCTGGTCGTACGCGAGAATCGCGCGCTGCACGGATTGCGCATGGCGCGTAAGTTCCATCAGACGCACCATTTCATTGCCTGGATCGACGTTGGACTGCTCCAGCGCACCCTGGTGGACGCTGCCGTTCCAATCCGCGGGTGAGCCGCCGTAGGTATAAAGGCCGCCGCCGGCTTCGCGAAGCTGGTCGGGTGCATCGACCCCCACCACACGCAGCGTGTCGATGGCATCGTTGCCGTCTCTGATCTGGCCCGTGGCATCGATATGAACGTCGCTGTGCGCAAGCGTGATGGGGCCGGACTGGCCCAGCACGGGATGGCCTGCCGCATCGACGAGCTGCTGGTTCGCGTCGATATGGAACATGCCGTTACGCGTGAGCATTTCCTTCCCATCGACGCTCACCACGAAGAAGCCCGTGCCCTGGATGGCGAGATCCAACGATGCACCCGTGTGATCCATGGTGCCGTCCGCGAGATCGAGCGTGGGCGTTCCCGAGAGCACGCCGGAACGAAAATCGGGCTTCAGCCGCTCGGCGCGATAACCTGCCGTGCGCATGTTGGCAACATTCTGGCTGATGACATCGAGCGCTGCGACGTCGTCACTCAAATAGCGCGCTATCCCTGAAATGATCTGACCCATGTCGTCCTCAGGCAGCCGTGGCAACGGCGTTGTTGGTAGTGACGGCGCCGAACGCCTTCACCATGACGGTCGAAGGCACTTCGTTGATGCCCAGCACGGTCACGTGTGGCAGGCTGCGCTGGATCAGCGCACGCACATGCCGACGGATCACGCTCGGACACAGCAGAACGGGGAGATGGCTCTGCGTCATCATCGACTCCGCCTGGCGGGCAAGGCTGCCAAGGAAGGCGTCGAGCTGACCGAGTTCGGTAACCAGCATGCCGGCACCTTCGCGCTGGCGCATCGCCGAGACCATCGCTCGTTCCAGCTCGGGTGCCAGCGTCAGCACGTGCAACTCGCCCTGCGCGTTGCTCACGCGCTGGCAGATCATCGGCCCTAGCCGTTCGCGCACGCGTTCGACCAGATCGTCGGTCTGCTTGACGGTTCGACCGGCATCCACGAGCACCTCGAGAATGGCCTCCGCGTGGCGAATGCTCACTTGCTCGCGCAGCAGTTGCTGAAGCACGCGCTGGATGTCCGTATACGACATCACCGCCGGCACCAGTTCGTCCACCAGCGATGGCTGCTGCTCGCGCACGCGTGCCACCAGGCGCTCGGTCTCCGCTCGCGTCAGCAGCTCGGGGGCGTGCCGCTTCACTGCTTCGCCGAGGTGGGTGATGAGCACCGTTTCAGGGTCGACGAGCGTGTAGCCGGCACCCCGCGCGTACTGGCGCTGCTCCGCGCTGATCCACTGCGCCGGCAGGCCGTAAGCGGGATCGCGCGTCTCCTTGCCCTCCAGCACCGGCCGTTTCCCGCCCGGGTTGATGGCCAGCAAGGAATCGAAGTGCAACTCGCCACGTCCCACCTTGCTGCCTTGCACGTGCAATTCGTAGGCATGTGCAGGCAGGGCCGATTCCTGAATGGTCTTGACCCGAGGCAGGATGAAGCCGCCATCCAGCGCGAACTGTTTGCGGAAGGTGGCGATGCGATCGCCAAGATCGAGGCCGCGATCCTTGTACGACTGGGCGATGGCACCGCCCATGCGGATCTCGATGGCCTCGATCGACAACAACTTGCCGAGATCCTGTTCGCCTTCCTTGCCAGCCGGCTCGGCCGCGTCTTCCGCCGGCGCCGGCTCTTCCGTGCGAGTGCGATTGGCGTAATAGGTCAGCGTGGCGATGCCCGCCAACACCATCAACACCGGCCACGCCGGCAAGCCGGGCAGCATAAGCAAGGCCGCAAGAGACACCGACACGATCAACAGCGTGCGCGGGTTGGAGAGCACCTGGCGCGCGATCTCGGTACCCAGCTTATCGTCCGAAGCGGCACGCGTGATGATGATGCCCGTGGCCACCGCGATCACCAGCGATGGAATCTGCGTGACGATGCCGTCGCCCACGGTCAGCAGCGTGTAGCGGTGCGCGGCTTCGGTCCATGGGAGGCCGCGTTGCACCATGCCGACGGTGAGGCCGCCGATGATGTCGATGAGGATGATCATGATGCCGGCGATGGCATCGCCCTTGACGAACTTGGTGGCGCCATCCATGGCACCGTAGAAGTTCGCTTCCTTTTCCACCAGCGCGCGACGCCGCTTGGCCTCGCGCTCATCGATCAGCCCCATGTTCATGTCGGCGTCGATGCTCATCTGCTTGCCCGGCATGCTGTCGAGCGTGAATCGTGCGGCCACCTCTGCCACGCGCTGCGCACCGCTGGTAACCACGACGTACTGGACGATCACCAGGATCAGGAATACCACCAGGCCGATGACGTAGTTGCCACCCACCACGTACGAGCCGATGGCATTGATCACGTGGCCGGCATTGCCCTTGTCCAGGATCAGGCGGGTCGCGGAAATATTGAGCGCCAGGCGAAACAGCGTGGTGATGAGCAGCAACGACGGAAGGGTCGAGAAGCTCAACGGGCTGTCGGTGAAGAATGTAATGAGCAGCACGAGCAGCGCGCCCGTGAAGTTCAGCACGAGCAGGAAGTCGAGTAGCCCCGGTGGAATGGGCGTGAACAGGATGACCAGGATCATGATCATCCCGAGCACCAGGATCACGTCGCGCTTGCCGCTCCAGAGCTGGCCGAAGAGACCGTTCACGAGAGGATCCTGTTGCCGGGCCGCTTCATCAGCCAGCGATAGATGGGCGCGAGTTGTCCATAGAGGTTCGCAGGTACGGACTGGTCAACCCGGCAATCGCGAAAGATCGCACGAGCCAGTTCCGGCGAACGCAGGCATGGAACGCCGGCTCGTGCCGCGGCTTCACGTATACGCGCGGCTACCGCATCGCTGCCCTTTGACAGCACCACGGGCGACAACATCGTGCGCGGGCGATAGCGCAGCGCGATCGCCAAGTGAGTCGGATTGGTAAGCACGATGTCGGCTTCGGGCACGCGGCGAATCGAACGCGAATGCTTCAGCAGTTCGCCCATCAGCCGTTTCCGCTTCTGGCGGATGTCCGGATCGCCTTCGCGCCGCTTGCCCTCGTCCTTGAGGTCGCGACGGCTCATGCGCAGCTTGCGGATGTATTCGCGGCGACTGAACCACATGTCCAGCAACGCAATCGCCAGCAACAACGTGAGTACCCAGGTGGTGACCTGCACGTAGGTGCCGCGCAACAGCTCGCCCATGCTGGATGGCGGTGCCACGGCGGCCATCTGCACGCGATGCCCGATGCGATGCACGAGTGCCCATGCGAGCGCACTGAGCAACCCTACCTTGAGACAAAGCTTGAACAGATCCCACAGGATGCGGCGTGAAAACACGCGCTTGAAACCCTGTGCGGGATTGAGGCGAGTGAAGTCCGGCTTCAACGGATCGGCACTGAAGGTGGGACCGGTCTGCACCACATTGGCGACGACCGCGGTCACGATCATTGCCAGCAACAACGGAAGCACGGCCTGCCACGCCGGTTCAAACCGACGCTCAAGCCAGTGCAGCAAGCCCATGGAAGCGACGGGCGCATTACCGGCCATGCGAAGTGTCTGACCCGCCGCCTGCGCGAATGCGGCCGACAATCGGTAACCCGTGGCCGCCATGCCTACGCTGAAGGCGACGAGCACCAGCACGCTGGCGAGGTCGGCGCTGCGTGGCACCTGGCCGCGATCGCGCGCCTCCTGCAACCGGTAGGCGGTCGGCAGTTCGGTCTTGTCCTGCTGGTCGTCGCCGGCCACGCTCACGCCCCCCGCATGACAGGTAGTGCCTCGAACGCACCGCGATACAAGCGCTCGATCAACGGCGGCGCGAATCGCAGGCTGGCGGCGAGCAAGGCAAACGTAGCCGCTACCTTGAGCGGCAGCGAGACGAAGTAGATATTGGCCTGCGGCATGGAACGGCTGGAGTAAGCCACGGCGAGGTCGATGGCAAACAACCCCAGCATCACCGGCGCACAAATCATCATGCCAAGCAGGAACTGCGACGAGAGCATGGCCATGAACGTGCTCGGCATCAGCATCATGCGCCCCTCACCCAGCGGCACCAGATGGATCGACGCCGTCATGCCACCCAGCAGCAACAGGTGCAAGCCGGAGAGAAAGAACACGATGGTGGCCGCCCACTGCACGACGGTGCCGCTGAGTGCCTGAGTCACATGGGTCGAGGGATTGAACAGACTGGCTGCCGCCACACCCGACTGCATGTCGATCACATGCGCCGAGAAGCCGAGTGCGGCGGTGGGAAGCATTACAGCCAGGGCAAAACACAACCCGAGGGCACCTTCGCCGAGGATGGCCTCCATCATGGCCAATGGCTCATCCAGGCCCACGCCAGGCAACGGCACACCTTGCACGCCAACAGCAATCAGCGTGACCGCCAGCAGCACGATGACGCGCACCAGGGCCGGCACCCAGGTGAACGGGGTGAACGCGGGTACCAGCATCACCGGCGCAAACCTCGACATCGCCAATAGAAATGCACTGATCTGCGAGCCCGTCACATTCACTGCCGTCACATCCCTGCGATCAAGCCAAACAAGTGCTTGGAGAACTCCACGACGATCGCCATCATCCACGCCCCCATCATCAGGAATACCGCGACCACGGCGATCAGTTTCGGGATGAACGTGAGCGTCATTTCCTGGATCTGGGTAACCACTTGAAGGATCGAAACCGCGACGCCGATCACCAGGGTCACGAGCAAAATAGGCGCAGCAACCTTGGCTGCGGTCAGCAGCGTCTCTGCAAGCAAATGCATGGCGGTATCGCTGTCCACGGCGCTCTACCCTCGTGGCCGCAACAGGTCGCGCAGGCGGAAAATGAAATCCGCCGACATCACGGGCATGTTTCCCGGGGTACGCGCCACGATGCCTTCGACCATGCGACGCGCTTCCTCCGGATGACCGTCGTCGAGCAACAGGACGCTCTGCGCATAGCGTGCCGTTTGCCCTTCCGGGGCAAGCCGCTTCGCGCGCTTGATCGACTCCTCGGCCTCGCTCCGCTCGCCACGCAATGCATGGATGAGCGCAAAGCCGCCGTGAGTTTCACCAAAGGTGCGATCAATGGCGAAGGCGCGCTCGAAGCTGTGTTTCGCGCCCGCTGCATCACCTTCCATCAGCTGACACCAGGCCAGCGCGTGCCAGGTACCGATATGGTCCGGCATCTCCGCCGCCGCACGTTCGATCCGCTCGCGCGCAGCAGCGATGTCGCCGGTCACCATCAGACTTTCACCCAGACCCAACAGCGCGCGTGCGGACTGGGGGCGAACGGCAAGAATGCGACGAAAGGCATCCATCGCGGCCTCAGTCTGCCGAGCCCACAGCGCGAGCGTGCCCGTGACCAGCAACGCATCCTGTTGCTCGGGCACGTTCGCCAGAGCTTTGCGTACCTCCGATGCCGCTTCATCCGGACGCCCGGTATCGAGCATCAGCATCGCTCGCAGGCCGTGCACTTCGGCGATGCGCTCGCCCGTGACAAAGGATGCCAGGGCGTCCAATGCCGATGCGTACTGCTTCTGGCGATAAAGAATGCGTGCCTTCAATATGGCCAAGGCAACGTCAGACGCATGCTCGGGCGCAATCGACGCGAGCGTCTCCAGCGCGGCGGCATCATCGCCCAGGCACGACTGCGCATAGGCGAGGTCGTGGCGCACCGCTACATCATCGGCCTGCCCAGCCTCTAGAAGACCACGCAAAATAGAAATACTGCGAGCGAGATCACCGGTAATCAGCGCGATTCGCGCTTCACGCATAAGAATTTTGGCGTTCTCGCGCACATCAACAGGCGCTTCGCGAAGCCACGCTTTCGCCTCGTCAATGCGCCCTTCGGATAAAGCCGCATCGAGATAATCGCAATTCAATGAGATATTGCGCGGATCGTGCGCCAGAAACTTTCTTAGTGCAGAGGCATCGCTCATGGCTCACCTCGACGCATTACAGACCTATCGAAATCGCCGCCTTGATTCCTTCGTGGAATCAAACCCGCATGGACTGCATTGACTAGCACTGCTACTCCTTGCGCACGGACTTCCGGTCCATGCCCCCTGACGCATTCCAACAGCTTTTCCAGTACGACGCCCCTACGCCGACGAGTGAGCTAAAACAAAAAACGCTCAAGCTGTGACGGGCCTGAGCGTAGGCATGACATCGGCATGCGTCAATATCAAAATGGCGCAATAAATTGCGAATAAGTCATTGTGCGCGTTACACTTTCTGAAATGCCTAAGCAGTCACATTTTGGCCATCGAACGAACGACATAGACCCTTCTTTTATGCCGTGAAAACTCCACCTAGACTTGTTCACCAAGCTAAACGAAGCTGACGAGAACCTGTATTGGAATACTGATGCCAACCGACCGTATTACACGCCCCACTTCACCGATCGAAACCATTCGCGCGCTTGCCCGCGAACGAACGGCGCGTGCGAGTAGCAGCACCTCTACAGCAGAACAAGGTCGCCCTGCGGCACCTATTGAACGACGCTCGCTCGAAGACCTTCGCGGCCGTCTTCGCCAGATATTCGAGCGCGTCGATACCCATGACCCGCAGTCACTGATATCGGTCCGCGAACCGGTCTTGCGCGAAATCCTGTTATGGGAATTTGGCAGCGACTTTCGCCAAGACGCCGAGTTCCTGCCGATGGTGGATGCCATCGGCAAGCTGCTGGATGTCGATCCACAGTTCCATCAACGCTTTGCCGCGCTGGTGACGACACTTCAGGCGCGCTGACGCCTCATCCCGTTCGGAATTGTGCAGGCCGCCCGCCGCGCCGGTGGTGTGCGGAAACCTTCTGCAGCAGGTTGATGAGATCCCTGGCGAACCCGTTGCTGTCGAACACGCTGGAACGCGTGCGCAAGTGCATCAGCTTGGCGCGTGTCGCCTTGCGCAATTCGGCATCCAGGCCATAACGGATGGCCGCGGCCACGAAGGCCTCGTCGCTATCCACGTTCATCTCCGGCATGCCGAGGTGGTGATTGAGACTGCCCGCCACGCGCGTGGCGAACGTGTCACCTGGCCGTGTCAGCACGGGGCAACCCGCCCATAGCGCGTCCGTGGCCGTGGTGTGCGCGTTGTAATACTCCGTATCAAGGAACAGATCGGCGAGGCGATAGCGCGCCAGATAGATTTCGTGCGGCAGTTTGTCCATGAACACCAGTCGCTCCGGCGCGATGCCCGCGTCGAGCGCTGCGTGCTGCAGCCGTTCCGCGACGCGCCCCGAAGCTTGAAGCCACAAGACGCTCTTGGGTACGCCATGCAGCACACGGAACATCCGCTCCATGCTTCGCTGGTTCAACTTATAGGTCGCGTTGAAACACACGTACACCACATGATCGTCCGGCAGGCCACAGGCACTGCGCGACGGCGGCGCCGGCACCACCCGCGTAGGGTCGGTACTCATGTAGAAGCGCGGCAAATAGAGCGGCTGCTCCGAGAAATGTTTCCGCATGCTCGCGGGCAGTACGTACGGATCGGCCACCACGTAGTCGATGAAGTCCGCACCGCTGGTTCCCGGATAGCCCAGCCAAAGGATCTGCACCGGTGCCGCTCGATGAGCAAAGATCTCGGGTCGGGCGCCACGACTGAAGCCATCCATGTCGACCAGGATCTCGACACCCTCCTCCCGCACCCGCCTGGCCACCTCCAGCGACGACATGCCAGCCACCGGATGAAAGCGATGCGCCGCTTCCATGAGCCGTTGCCGTTGCTGAGTCAACGCTTCATCGCTCAAGGCGAAGAGATGCGCTTCGATGGGTGAGTCCTTCAACGCTTCGAACACTGCAGACGTCAGTATGGCCGTGGGATGCGCGCCAAACCCATAGCCGACGAAGCCGACGCGCAACTTGCCGTCTCCGGCCGCCTTGAAAGGTTGCCACGGCTCCTGCCTGCCTGCCGTCGCCGCATGGGCACGGCGCGCCTGGAGCCGCGAGCAGTTCAGCTCCTCGGCGGCGGTCGGGCCCTCGGAGATGAAGTTGATCGGCCACACCGTGTCGAGCCCGTTGGCAACAGCGGCCTTCAGGCGTGTGCTCAACTCGTCGAGATCACGCCAGTCGCAGATGCGTCGCTTGTTGATGGTCAACAGGTGCAGGCAGTCGACATCATCGGGATTCAAAGCCAACCCACGCTCGCACGTGGTACAGGCCGCTTCGGCGTTGTTGTCCAGGGTATGGGCGAGGCCGAGCTGCGTGAGCACGCCGGGCTGGTCAGGCTTGAGCTGCGCAGCGCGTTCATACGCCGCCACGGCTTCCGCAAAACGTTCCAGCACAATGCTCGCCTCGCCGAGCAATACCCATCCCGCCACTTCATCGGGATGCTGCCCGGTCAACGAAGCGGCTATCGCCCTGGCCCTCTCCGGACGGCCGAGACGAATTTCGCAGCGTCCAAGATTCGCCCTGGCTCCGATGGCCTGCGGATGACGCGATGCCTGTTCGTAGCAATGGTGTGCGAGGGGATACGCCTTTTCGCGAAATAACCGTGCGCCAAGATCATTGAGTGCGCCGGTCAACCGATCCTTGCCGGCAGTGACTGCGCGGAGCCTCTCGATGAATTTGTCCAGCGCCATCGAAGCCGGCGTAGCGCCTTCCCTGTCTGCAATCGCCGCATAGAGGTCGATCCCTGCAACCTGCTCCATTTCCTTTCCCCCGAAAGACTGGTTGATTGCGGCTATCCCACGCCGCCTGCCATACACTGTCGCAAAGCCGCTCATGAGGTCGCAATCCCCGTCGCACTTTCAGTACATCATGGGGATCGCGGCGCGTCGATGAGGTACCACGCAGAGTCAGCAGGGAGAGCTAACCGGTGCGCAATATCGTCGTCCAATCCTATCGAAACGATGCGCCCGAGTGGCTGCAGCGATGCATGCAAAGCGTACGGCAATGGACGCAAAGCCAGGGCTACGACTATCTGTTCGTGGACGACCGGCTGTTTGCCTATGTACCTTCGCACATCAGGGCGAATCCACCGTCGTCGATCCTGCCGTTGACCGATCTGGCGCGGCTGGGCCTTCTGAAGGAGCAACTGGCAAAGGGCTACGACCGCGCGATATGGATCGACGCCGACGTTCTTGTCTTTCGGCCTGAGCAGTTCCGCATCCCGGAGGGCAAGGGAGCGATGCTCTGCCATGAGGTGTGGACCCACATCGATAGCAAGGATGTGGTTCAACATCAGACACGTGTGAACAACGCTGTCATGGTGTTCGAGCGCGGACACCCGCTACTCGACTTCCTTCACCACGCTGCCCTTGAGCTCTTTTCGCACATCGCGCCGGAGCGTATGCACCCGTGGACCATCGGCACGGAGTTTTTCACCAATTTAAGCAGGTTATACCCGGTGTACCTGCTGACCCAGGTGGCATGCCTGAGCCCTCTGCTGATTGATGCGTTGTGCGCGGGCAAGCAACCCGAGTTGTTGCGCGATCATGCCAAACACTTCGGCCATCCGTTCCATGCGGCAAATCTTTGCCGATCGTCGACGACGGACAACTCCCAGGGGACGGATGCGCACACCCCTTGGCCTGCACCCGCCACAAAGATGGAGTGGGCAGTGGAGATACTCTCTGCAAGGTCAAAGACGTCGACACGTCCGGAAAGATCGCAGAACTAAATTTGACTTCAAAAGAGAGCTAAGCCGGGTGCATATTCGCATGCTTGGCCGCTGCACACACCTCTTCCCGGCCATGCAAGTCAAGTTTCCTATCCAACGGGCAGTACCTATCCCACATTTCAGGTGTAACCGCCTTGCGACGTTCCAGGATATCTATAGAAAGACGGGCACGCGGTATATCCATCCTGAACAGTGCCAATCCCGAAAGAAAAATGGACTCGTCGATGAGTATCTCCAGAGCCGCTTGTCGTGTTTGGAACACCACCACCCGACGGTATCGGGCGGCTGATTGGCTTCTCTAGGGACTAAAGAAATGAATGCGTGTCACTTTAACGACCAGCATTTCAAGCGCCCATTCCCGCTTATTCGCAAGATTAGCTCTTTTGAGATATCGATCTTCGCACCATCGCCTTGTGGTGATGCGGGCTCAACCATCAGCTCGAAGTCATCCGTTCTTTCGTCACGTAAATCATCTTCGGGCGCAGGAACTCCAAGCAATGCGTAACGAAGACCATCATGCTCGGCAACATAGGCGGGATATTCCCCATACCGCCCCCTTGTGTCCTTGGCGAAAACCAACTCGCCTAGAACACTGCCGAGAACTTCTGCCGTCGCGCCCAAATCGCCGATAGGCTCGATGCCCACATGTGCAAACCTCTTCATAAATTCCCTACTCAAGGCTGTGGCTTAAGGAAGAAAATCTGCGCGTCAGGCCTGGCCTGAAGGCGCATAATTTCTTGCTGGGTGTATATGCGGAACGTAAACGGGTCCTGACGCAAACCACCAAATACGGGATTCTGCCTAAGCGAAGCATCAATTGAGCTTTGAGCGCTTGCAATTCCGTCAATTTCCGCGCCGCTACGGAAGCGAACCCTACTGCCAATTTGTCCAGCCAACTTGTCGCTGACGATGAACGCGTCAACGTCGAAGTCAGTCGGATCAAATGGCGCTCCGCCCTTGTGCTCACCCTTGAATCCGCGAGCAAGGCTCCCACGGAAGCCAACCAACGCATCTGCGTCCAGCTTCGATATTGTTCCGAGATGGGGCTCGACAACCTCACCAAGGCCACCCACGATGCTTTCACGCGTTATGGGGCTGTTTGGAACAGATGACATCGCCGGATCGATCACGCCGTCGACACCCTCGGTAACAATCGGCGTCGCCTGAGCGTCGATAGCAGTCCCTAACTCCTCCGCCGCAGCGCCTGAGGTACTAACGAGAACAATCCCTTGCGCGGCGTCCAGTAGTACCGGTGACGCGGCGGATTCCGAGCCCTCCAAGCCTACACTCACATCGATCACTTGAGAACCTGCAGGGGCATCAGAAACTCTAGCCGCTACGGCTGAGTCAACACCTGCTTCAGCTTCAGGAACGGTTTTTCCTGCACCCAGGTCGCCAAGGGCGCCAATTTGGGTCCGGGCCATTGCTGGGCCATCCCCGGACCCCACAAACTCGATTTCTCCAAGAAGGTCCCCAGCTCGTTCCGCAAGGTTGCCGGCGGTTCTGGCCGCCCAGGTCGCTCCAGCTACGCCCAGCTTCGCGGCACCAATCCCGCCATCAACCGTCAAAGCTGTGTTCTCGAACACATGCATAAGAATCGATCCGGCCCTTGCCTGGTCTGCAGCGTTGTCGCTCAGACTCAATTGTGCGGCGACATTCCATGCATCTATTCCAGTGTGTATGGCAGCCGACAAGTGATCAATGGGGTGACTGACGAGGCTACCCACCCCGTTGGCAATACTACTGAAATGACGCGTGTCATTTTGGAAGGCATTTGTCAGACCAAGGCCGCGCTGTCCAAAAACGCGGTCAGCTGCTGCTCCTGTTGTCACTACTGCGGCTTGAACTAGACCGTCTGCATTCTGATAAACCACATGTCCTAAGCCGTAGACGCCACCACCTATGCGATGGACAACATTAGGCGTATAGGCCTGAAGAGTGTCGAAGACCGTCGTATCAGGTTCGATTTGATGCAGTTGATCAAGAAGCGCTGGCCTGGCAAGCCCATCATCGACCGGGCTGGCTGGACTCGCTACATCACTTGCACTTTGTCCATTTGCCGGTGCCGGCCTTGTAGCCCCAAGCGGGGAAGCTTCAAGATATGCCTCTTCTCCGGGCACGACACGATCAAGAATGGGACGCGCACCCTGCGCCGACTCGCCGGCATTCGAACTTTCACCTTGCGAATCACCCGGCGCCGTAAGCCTTAGATAGTCCTGACCTCCGAATAAGGGCGACTCCTCAGCGCCTTCTGGCAACAATGTTCCAAAATATTTTGACGCAGGATTGGCATCGGTGAATCGAACGGTCGATCCGGTGGCTATCCCAATGGCGCCAACCGCGTTATTGATGTTGTCATAAACATCGTTGGGATCGCCGCCGCTATTTAGCAGTTGATTGGCGTTACTCAGTAAATCACGCGCTACACCAGCGGCGCCCACGCCGACAATAGGTCCATTGTTCAGTTGCTCGTTCAACTGATCAATAGTGGCCTGCTGGTAGAGCGGATCATTTCGCAAGAGCTTGTAGTCTTCCGCGTTCTGAACTCTTCCGTAGGCTTGATCAAGCGCCTGCTGCGCGTTACCCGAAGCGTCAATATCCGCAGTCAAACTTGCATCCAGCTTCTCTTGCAATGCTGCAGACATACCAGCGCTCTTCGCCTGCAGTGCAGCCAAACCAGCAGCGATGCGGGCGTTCTGCATATGCTCAAAATACGGCTGGGTCAGGTCACTCAAGCCACGTGCGGCCGAATTTCCAATCGCATTTCCGACTACGCCCTCGCCAATGCTCTTCCAACTTTCCACATTGCTTGAGCTAAGCACTGACTCCGTTTCGTGCCGAATAACTCCGCCGACAATGCCGTTCTCTATATCACCCTCGAAGCTCCCTGTACTGGGTCGCCCAGGCAGTGAAGGCTGACCATCTGACCCAAGAATCTGCGGAGTAGCGCCGGCTGCCAGCGATGAGGCCAGGAGGTTTTGCCAGGCGAAAGGCTGGTGGTTGCCCAAAGCGTCGCCAACCCCCACCTGACTTAGATAGCTCGTTGCACCAAAGGCATAATTGCCGACGGTGTTGAGCGCACGACCACCTTGCATCACTGTGTCGCTCGCCTCGCCAAATGCACTTGAACCAGCGAGTTCTGCACCAGCACCTGCCGTAACCAGTGATGTGACGCCGCTGGTTAGCGCTTCTCCCAGATCGAACCCGTGACTTACACCAAGCGCATCCCCAGTGACTTGCCCTGCCACGCTGCCAGCGAATCCGCCCGCAAACGCAGCGGCGGCTGCGCCAACACCAACGCCCAATCCGCCAGTGAGTGCAGCGGTGCCCGCCGCGAATACGCCTATGCTTGCATCCGCTGCGCCAAGCGCGATGGCGGCGGCACCCGCGGTGAAGATGCTGGCAACGACGACCGCGGCGATAATCACGATCTCTGCCAACGCATTGCAGTGCTGCGCCGGCGGAGGCGCAGGCGGTGCGATCACCGGCAGGTTCGGCGTGGTGCTTCCAACGATGCTGCTCGGGTCGTACGGCTTGAACGTTTTCGCCGTATTGCTGTTGGTGGTGACTTCCGGAACGATCAGGCGCTCGCCGAGTGACAACTGGCTGTCGCCGCTGAGCGCATTGGCGGATGCGATGACGTACCAGAGACTGCTGTCGCCGTATTCGGCCTGGGCAATGCTCTCCAGTGTGTCGCCGGCCTGCACCACGTAGCCGTTCGGGCCGCCGCTTCCGCTGCTGAAGGCCGTGACTTCGGTCAGTACGTCCAGCGTGCCGTTGTCGTCGAAGTGTGCGGCCTGCTGGCCGTTGACGTAGACATAGTGCTGGTTTTCCAAGCCTGGCGTGCTGCCCTGGTCGAGGGTGGACCCATCTGCCGTGCCGTCGCGACGCTCGATGATCTCGCCGTTGCCGTCGTAGGCGAATACATGCACCGTGTCCTGCACGGTGCCACCGGCGTACTGCGTGTGCTCGGCCAGTGCGACGAGATTGCCGCGCGTGTCGTAGACGCTCTCGTCCGTGGTGGGTCGAACGTTCGGCGTGTCGGAGATGTTGACGCCGCTGGTGGTGGACTGCAGGTAGCCGTCCCTGCGCAGGTACGTGATGGCGTACTGATCCACGCGACCGCTGGCATCGCGGTACTGGTAGGCAATCACGTCGCCGTCGGCATCGTAGCCTGCGGTGCCGTTCGGGCCTTGGTACACCACTTCGTTCTGCAGGCCCAGCGAGCCAAACGTGGTGGCGTCGACACCGGGGGCCGCGGTGGGCAGCGTGTTGCTTCCAGTGCCGTCCCAGTTGCTCGGGCGGCTGAAGTTCTGCTCCTCCGCGAGACGGCCGACGCTGTCGTAATAGTCCACGACGGCCGTATCCAGATAGCCGCCGACATTGGTTCCGCTACTGCCGCCCTCCACCGGATCATCGGGATCGACCTGGTGGGTCGGTTGTGCACCGAGCACGGTACCCAACGAATAGAACGTCTCGGTAATCAACACATGACCATCTGCGTCGTAAGTACGCGTTTCCTCGACGCCGTTCGATGCACCACCCGTGGTCAGGTCGATGGCGTAGTCCGCGCGCACCAGCTCATCGCGGCCATCGTAGTAATTGCGCTGCGACTGAGTGTGGCCCGAGGCGTTGACGGTGATGTTGTAGACGATATTGCCGTCAGCATCGTAGACGTTCTCGAACGAGTTGCTGTTGTTCGCGACAAGAATCTGACCGTTGGTCAGCGTACCTGCCGAGACCGCTACGCGATTGTCGCCGTCGTAGGTGTACCAGGCATCCTGCGTTGTACCGTTGGATGTTGCATGCACCTCCCGACGATTTCCTGCAGCGTCGTAAGTATAGGTTTCGTCGAGCACCGTTGCGCCGGTGAGGACATTGGTCTGCACTATGTTACTGATGCGGTTGTGACTGTCGTAGGTAGTGGTGGTAACGGTGTGTACCGCCTGGCCGTTGCCGTCGACCGTCACAATCTCCTGACGAGTCATGTTGCCGTTGGCGTCGTAGCTGTAGCTGTAGGTCGACCCATCGGAGAACGTCTGCGTCGCCAGTTGCCCGTCGGCGTAGTAGGTGTTGGTCGAGCTGTTGGGCGTCGAGATCGGGCCTGTGACGTAGCTTGGCGTCTGTTGTCCTTGCGAAGCGGCTGACCAGTTGTCGCTTTCGCCCGTCTGCGCGCCTGTATTGGCGTCGTAGCTGTAGCTGTAGACGGCGCCACTGAGATCAGTATGGCGCGTCATCTGGCCGTACGCGTTGTACTCCCAGGTTTCGGTATCGCCATCGGCTGTGGTCTTGCTGATCAGGTTGCCGTCCATGTCGTAGACGTAGCTGTCCTGCACCACACCCTGCGGCGACGACGGGATGTACTGATAGTTCCAAACCACCGCATCCACCACGGCCGCACCGATGCCGTTGGCATCCGCTGTTACGGCCACGGTAGCGAACGCCGCTCCAGGAGGGGCCGTACCCGTGACCGACGAGGCGTGGTATGCGCCGAAGTGATCCGTCGAGACCACATTGCCATCGCTGGAACCCAGCAGGTTTCCGCTGGCGTCGTACCAGAGGATCTGGATGCCCGCCGAGGCCGTCGCACCGAGCGGTGCCAGGTAGAGGCCGACCTGCGCGGACGCCGAAATGGTCTGCCCCGCCGTTACCGGCACGCGATTCTGGTTGGTGAGCGTGGCGGGGCCGACGCCGTTGTAACTGGCCACCCACTGGCCGTTGGACGTATTGCTCTGCGTGTGCACCGACCAGCCCGGGTCCTTGTCCCAGCCGGTGTCGCCATCCTCGAAGTCAGGGTTGCTCGGCTGCTGCGTGAAGCCTCCGCTCGGCAGCCAGACCACGATGGAACCATCCGCGCTGGTGCCGACGGCACCGGCCGGTGGCACATAGTTCCACGACACGCCCGAGCACAGCACCACGGCACCGGGGATGTTGTAGTTGGTGGCATTGATGCCGATCGCCGCCCACGCCGCGCCCGGCGGCGCCGTGGCCGTGAGGCTGGAAATGCCCGCGCCGTGGTGGGCGGAGATGATGTCGTCGTTGTACGGACTGCTGATGGCGTTGCCGTTGGCGTCGTACCAGATGATCATGACCGCGCCGCCGCCATGCTCGCCGTTCACTTCGAAACCAGCGCTGGCGGTGATGGTCTGACCTGGAATCACCGGCACCTGATCCATATTGATCATGGAGCCGCTGCCACCAGCATTGTTGGTGCCGCTGAATTCGGCCGTCCATGCGCCGTACTTGCCTGTGCCGTAATCGCCAGTGGCCCAGCCTGGAGCCGCGGTCCAGCCGCTGGAACCCTGGCTGAAATCGGCATTGGTGGGCTGTTGGGTCCAGCTTCCCACGTCGCCGAGGCCACCATGGGCGTTACTGACACTGGCGGCGCGTTGGGCGGCATCCTGGCTCCACAAGATACGGCTCTGCGAGTCGTAGCCGTAGTAGTTGGCATGCAACGCGGCATCCGTGGTGTCGCCACTCTGCAGGTAAGCCGCGCCGATGCCGTCATAGCTGATTAGCTGGTTGCCGTTCTGGTCGAGCACATAAGCCTGTCGCCACGTCGCGGTGCGCGACGTACCCGAGCTAGAGAGCACAAAATCACCTTCCTGCACGATGCGCCCCAACGCATCGAGGTTCTTGAAGGTGATGTTGCCGTTGCCGTTCTCGTCAGCCACTTCGCGGCCGAGCGCGTCATAGGCGACGTAGGACACTGCACCCGCACCATCCACCGTCTCGATGGTCTGGCCAAGCCCGTTGTAGTAGGTGCGCGTGGTGTTGCCGTTCTCGTCCGTACTGGCGACCAGATTGCCGTTCACGTCGTACGAGGACGTTTTTACCGGCGTCGTCACGATGCTGGTGCCGTCAAGCGCCACCACGGTCACGGCTGCTTCCGTCGTCGTGGTGATCTGGTTTCGCTCGTTGTAGGCGTAGCTGGTGGTGTAACCGAGGGCATCGGTCGAACTGAGAACGTTGCCCCAGCGATCATAGGACGCGTGCAATGTTCCGCTATTCATCCCCGACACACTGTCGGCACTCGGACCCTGCTTGGCGATGACACGACCATCCAGGTCGAGCGTGTTGATGGTCGATACCGTGCCACCGACGGAGGCCGCAAGCGGCACCGTATCGGTGACCAGTTGGCCGGCCAGGTTGTAGCCGTAGGTGTGCACCTCGCCGGTCTTGGGATCCGTCGCAGTGAGGCGATTGCCGTCGTTGTCGTAGCTGGTCGTTTGCGACGTCACCACTCCGTCACCAGAGCTCACGACCTCACCAAACGCGTCGTATTGTGTGTAGGTGGACTTGTCCGGCGTCACGACACCGGCGCGCCAGGTGACCGTGGACAGGAGCTGGTTGCTGGCGTCGTAGGTATTGACCACCGAGACCGTCGTGCTGGTGCCGTCGTCGCCATCGAGCGACGAATCCGTCTCCAGCAAGTTGCCGTTGGCGTCGTACGTCATGTAGACGGCCTGGCTCGAACTCCAGTCGAGCGTTTGGCCATCCGTCGGCGTGACGCTGGCGATGAGACGCCCATCGTTGTCGTACCGGTAGTACGTAGTGATGGGCGTGCCGCCGGCAGTCGAACTCTGTGTCTGCGTCAGCTTGTTGCCGAACGCATCGTACGTGTAGGTGACGACTTGTTGCGCCGTCGTGTACAGCGACGCACTGGTGAGATCCAAAGCAGGATTAGCCGCCAGCAACTGCTGCCAGTTGCTGACCAGCACCTGCTGGCCGGGACCGGTGACGCTGATGACGCGACCCAGGGCGTCGTACGCGGTGGTGACGGTCTGGCCATTCTGGGTAACCGTGGTCGGCCTACCTTCAGCGTCGTAACCGTAGGTCGTCGTCGTAAAGCCTTGCACTGTTGCACCGGTGCCGTCGACATAAGTGCACGACACGGACACGGACGCCTTGTTGCCGTCCTGGTTATAGGTGGTATTGGTAACCCGGTCGTTGCCTGTCGTCGCGGCATTGCCCTGTGGTGGGTTGGCCGGCTGCGACCCACCGGCGACCAGACCGCTGGTGCCGATCGCCGTGGCCCAGTCGGTTTCATTGGTCACCTCGCCAAAGGCGTCATACGTCCAGGTGGTGACGTAGCCCAGGGGGTCGATCGACATGGTCTTGTGGCCGGTGCTGTCGTAGTAATTGAGCGTGGTCGCCCAAACTGCGTCGTCCTGACCCGGCGTGCCCTGCACCAGCACCGACTGGCTGGTGACGTTGCCGTAGGCATCGTAGGTATACGTGGTGATCGGCGATCCGACTGCCGTCGTGCCGTCGCTCCTGGTATAGGTCACCGCCGGCTGTGTGACCGACAACTTGTTGCCTTGCGCGTCGTACGTGGTCGTGATGGTGCGATCGTCCGACGAGGTCACCAGCACGGCTTGCATCTGTTCCATCGAAAGTGCGTCGCCCGGCGTCCAGTCCGCCAGCGTGGAAGTATCAATGGCGTTCGCGTAGCGCGTGACGGACGTCTGATCGCCATAGGCATCGTACTGGTAGCCCGTGACGTAACCATCGGCATCCACGCTGTAAGCGAGGCGGCCATTCTTGTCGTACACGTTGTAGCTGTAGTTGCCGTTGGCGTCCTGGTTGACTACAGCCTGGTTGAAGGCGTCGTAGACCGTGCTGCTGGTATTGCCAGCCGGCGAGGTGACGGAAACGAGGTTTCCGTTGTCGTCGTATACGTAGGCCGTGCTCAATTGGCTGGACGAGTCGTCGTACTCGGTCTGCAAATTGCCGTTGAGATCGTAGGAATAGTACTTGACTATCGAACGTGTGACCGTGCCCTGGTATACGCCATTGACATAACTTGCGACGGCCACCGGCGGACTGTCCTCCTCAATGAGGTTTCCGTCATTGTCGTACTCATAGTTCCAGGTCTGACCGTCTCCGTTGGTGTAGGAGAGCACGCGTCCAGCCGCGTCGTAGACATACGTCGCGATCGGCGAACCGCCCGGGCTGTCATAAATCGCAAGAACATTTCCTAAAGCGTCAAAGCTTCTGTTAATGCTCCTATCTGCCGAGATGTCATTATTGACTTGCGCCACGGCCTGGTTGATGGATATAGCACTCCAGCTGGCAAGTTGTCCGATTGGGTTCGCGAACTGCAGCGTGTCGGGTTCGGTGCCGTAGGGCCCGTATTGGTACGTAGTAACGTTCCCGTCCGGATCCACTTCGTAGACCATGCGGCCAGCATTGTCGTAGGCGTAATGGCTTGCTTCGAAATGGGTGATACCCGCCACCGCATTGGCAATCGATTGCGCAGTCGCGTTGCTGCCAAGCAGGCTGGATGGGATGAGGTCCCCATAGCGGGTGCTGGCGATCACATTGCCATCGGCATCGTACGTCGTTTCAGTGGCCAGGCCGCCTGATACGCCACCCAGGGTTGCCGTATCGACCTGGAAACAAACGCGTCCCATCGCGTCGTAGTACGTGTAGCTGATGCGCGCGGTAGCATCGCTGTCACCGGCGGTCGACAGCGCCGCCTGAATACTTGATGCTCCCGCCGTGCCTGCCAGCAATCCCGAAGACAGCGGCGACGACACGCTGATCGGATTCGCGTAGATCAACGTTTCGGCGACCTGGCCGGCTCCGTTGTAGCGAAGCTCCGTCACCACACCTGACGGATCGATGCTGTACTCGAGTTGTCCTGAGGAGTTGTAGACCTTGTAGCTGAGTCGATCGTCGTCGCTCGGAGCCACCAGCGCCGCGATCTGATCGGGCGTCTGGATCAGTGGCTGGGGCGAGGACGGATCGGCCGCGTAGTACAGGTTCTGGATATCGGAAGGGTCGATCAGATCCTGATACTGGCACGTGCCAACCACTTGGCCGTCCGCGTTGTACCAGGTCTGGGTAACCGCGCCGGATGGCCATAGACCAGATCCCACGTAAGGGTCATTGCCATCTCCGCCTACGGGAGAGACTGCATAGATCTGCTCACCGGCTTCGTCGTAATAGTAGAACGTCGTGGCGACACCGACGGTCTTGGCGATAACGTTTCCGTCAGCGTCGTAGACGTAATTCGTCGAGCTCTTGCTCGTGGACGAATCGGTCTCCGTCAGACGACCCAGCGCATCGTAGGCATAGTCCGTCTCGCTAAAACCATCTCCATTGTTAGTACTCGACCCCGTTAGCTGGTTGTTGTCGTTGTACGTGTAGTTCGAGGCCTCACCCGTGCCGAAGCCGTTGACGGTCAATTCCATCACGTTGCCGTTGAAGTCGTGGACGTAGCTTGTCACGACATTGCTCGGATCGGTCACGATGAGCAACAGCTCTCGGCCGCTGTAGGTATACGTTGTCAACAGCGCAAGACCGCCGGGATCGACGGTCTGGGTCAACACCTTGCCGGCGGCATCATAGGTGTAGGCCACTACCACACCATCGGCGTCCGTCTGGGAGGTGATGTTACCGTCAGCATCGTATACCTGGCTGGTGGTGCTTCCATCAGCCTGAGTCGTCGTCAACAGGCGGCCATCCGAATCGTACTGATAGCTGGTGACGCCACCGGCAGGATCGACCAACTGGATGGCCTGTCCCTCGCGATTGAATGACGTCGTGGTGGCAAAGCCGCCCGGGCTGGTCACCGTCATGCTGCGCGCAGCGTCGTCATAGGCATAACCGGTGACCAGGCCCATGGCATCGGTCTGGTTGACTACGCGACCATAGGCGTCGTAGCTCGTCGACGTCTCCCGCGTCGCTCCCTGCACCACCTGGCTCTGGCCCGTGCCCTGCCCCAGGTTGTCGTAGCTGTACGTGGTGGTGGAACGGTCGCCATCGGTGTAGCTGGCGGTATCTCCAAACGCATCGTATGTCCAATCCTGCTCACGGAGGATCTGCAGCTCATTGGACCCGCCACAACCGCCGCAACCACTGTTGACCACCATGCGGGCGAAGAACTCGCCATCGCCGGACGAACTGCCGCTGCCCACGTTAGCGTTGACTTCGTCGATCTGGCTCGTCTTATGACCCATGGAGTCATAGGTATAGAGCGTCGTCAGCAACGAACTGCTGTCCGCATCCGATTCGACCATCTCCCCGAAGCCGTCGTACTGGTAGTCGAACTGGTTGCCATTGCCGTCTATCTTTTCGACGACATTGCCCATCAAGTCGTAGTCGTAGTTGTTCGAACCGTCCCAGTCGTAAGAGGAACCGATCCACGTCGGATGCTTGATGTCAGCCATGCTGGGGGGCGTCGTGAAGCCGGCCCTGATCTGGGTCGAATAGGCATAGGTCTGGACAACGTCCCCAAACGTGTCGTAATCATTTTCGGCGACATTGCCGAGCGCGTTCTGGTGCCCGGAAGCATCGGCCATGCCGACCACGGTGTAGACCAGGCGGTTATCTGCGTCGTAGACGTACCACGTCGTGTTGCCTAACGCGTCGGTGGACGACACACGATTACCGTTCAGATCGTAGGCAAACGTAGTGGCGTCACCTGTACCATCGGTCACGCTTACCATGTTGCCGAAGGCATCATAGGTCTGGCTCGTCGTCCGGGCATCGGCTGTGCCCGCTGCCATCGTCGTTTGCGCGACGCGTCCATTGGCGTCATAGGTGTATTGCGTCACCGTGCCACTGGCATTGGTTTCGCTGATGCGGTCGCCGAAGGCATCGTAGACGCATGACGTCTGGTGGCTGGGCTGGCCGGCCACCTGTGCCATCAAGTCGTCGTAGGTCGGAGCGCCGCTATGGCTCAGCGCAACCGCATAGCGCATCGAACCGACGTTGTCGCCATCGCTGTCGTAGCTATAGCTGGTGAAATAGCCATCGGCATCGAGTACGCCGATGGTATGGCCCATGGCGTCGTAATACGTATCGGTCGTCCGGTCCTCGCTACTCGTCGCCGGCAGCAGCTGCGCCAAGGAGCCGCTTGAACGGAGCAACGCGTCAGTAGCCGTGGCGTAAGCCGTACTTGCGATGACCTGGCCTGCGGCGTCGTAGGCGTACGTGGTCAGGTAGCCATTGGCGTCGAGCTGCCCGATCCGCTGGTTGTCGGCGTCGTAGAAATAGGAGGTGGTTCGGGTTGGCTCCGTGCCACTAAGGTCGGCATCCTGAGTCTCGATCAGGTTGGAGGCCGCGTCGTAAACGTAGGTAGTCTGCTGACCCTGGTAGGTAATCTGATCGTTGTAGACCCAATCCCCGTTCTGATCGTAACTCCAACCCGGCGGAATGACCTGGGTGTACATCGACACTGTCGACACACGACCCAGAGCGTCATAGGTCGTGTCGGTCTCGCGATCGCTGCCCTGAGCGTACCAAATGTCGACATCTTGAAACTGGACGGTCACTGCGCCAGAGGAGATCCAGTTGCTGGTGTCTACTGTGTTGGCGTACGCGATCTGCGAGACCACGCGACCGAATCCATCGCGCACGTACTGCACCAACGCCCCGGTGGGGTCCACCGTAGCAATCACGTTCCCATCCGCATCGTAGAACGTGTAGCTCGCGTTACCATTGGGATCGATGGTGGCAGCTTGCTCGCCCGCCGAGTTGTACAGGTACTGCGTCGTGCGAGTCGTGGCGGTCGAATTCGCTGCCGCTACAGCAGCAGCGATCGAATCGGTCGTGGCGCCGTCGCCGGCGTCGGCGAGCGCCAGCGGCGCGCCGTAGACGGTATCCGCCGATACACGGCCAGCCTCGTCATACTGAGTCTCTTCGATCACGTAAGCGAGCACGCCGCCCACCGTGCTGAGCGTCGCGGTGTAGGCCACGCGCCCATTGGCGTCGTAGTAACTATAGACAGCCCGGGCGCTGGCATCCGTGTCGCCGGCATCGATCAGCGCCTGCTGCAGATCGCCGAGACTGGCGGTGCCCGCCTCGATGGCCGGCCCCAGTGCAGTCAAGGCGACAGGCGACGCATAGGCGAGCGTTGCCGACACTTCACCGAGCGCGTTGTAACGAGTCTCCGTGACGTTGCCCATCGCATCGATGGCATAGCGCAGGCGACCATCGGTATCGTAGACCTTGTACGTCACCGCATCGGACGACGACGGTGCCACCAGGCCAGCGACGGCGGCGAGATTGGCGGCCGGCGTCTGACCGGCGATGGATGCAAGATCCGACGTATCCACCGCATTGGCATACGTACGCGTGGCGATCACATGGCCATCCGCGTCGTAGGTGTTCTGCTGCAGCGTGCCCTCATGCGCCCCCTGCGCCCCTGACGAGGAAATCGTGTAAACGGCCTCGTTGGCCTGGTTGTACACGGTGTAGCTGCTGTTGCCGTTGGCATCGGTCACTTCGACGACGTTGCCGTTGGCGTCGTAAGCGTAGTTCGTCGTTTCGGCAAGACCATCCGGATCGACGATGGTCTGCGTGAGGCGATCCAGCTTGTCGTAGACGTAGCGAGTCATGGTCGACACGCTGGTCCCCGATGCCTGGGTCACGGACAACGTGTTGCCATCACCGTCATAGGTATAGACGGTCGTCACCGGCGACTCGTCATCATTCGGATATTGCGTCTTGCTCAACACGTTGCCGTCAGCGTCGTAGCTGTACGTGGTGCTACCACCCATCGGGTCGTCCACCTCGATCTGGCGACCGGCTCCGTCGTAAGCATAGTAAGTCGTGGCATTGACGCCGGCCGGGTCCACCGTGCGCGAAAGAACACGCTTGTCGCTATCGTAGGTGTAGTCGACCTCCATTCCCGTGGCGTCCACGGTCATGATCAGGTTGTTATCGGCATCGTAGGTGTTGCTGCTGACGTTGCCGAGCGCATCCGTGGTACTGAGCAGGTTGCCATTGCCATCGTACTTATAGCTGACGGAATTTCCGTCGGCGTCAGTCACGCTGACGACGTCGCCAAAGGCATCCTTTGCGGTTGTCATCACCACGCCGTCGGACGTGGTGACCGTGACAGTGTGTGTGGCCAGGTCGTACTGGTACGTCGTCACACGGCCGAGTGCATCCGTTTCAGTCAGCACGCGGTCAAACGCGTCGTAACTCGTCTGCGTCGTCCGCGCAGCGCCCTGCACCATCTGGCTGGTGGAAACCTGCCGGCCGAGGTTGTCATAGGCGAAATTGACCACGTTGCCGTTGGCGTCGATACTGCTGGTCAGGCGACCGAAGACGTCGTACGTTGCTGAGGTGGCACCCGCCGCGCTGGTTCCCACAGCGTCTTGCTCGCCGGTGAGGTCGCCGAGCTTGTCGTAGGAATAGGTGGTGGTCCGCGAGTTGGCCGGACTCAGCGCTGCCCCTGCATCATCGAGCTGCTGGGTGGTCGACACCAGGTCGCCGAACGCGTCGTAAACGTTTGAGGTCTGGTAACCGTCGCCGTCGGTGCTGCTGACCACCTGTCCGTCGTTCGTATAGGTTGCACGCGTGATCTGATCGGGATCCGTACCCAAGTTACCGAGCTGTGCGACGGCGGATGCCACCGCCGACGTCGAGGCATCGGCTGCGTCGAAGGCACCGGGCTGGCTGCCGTTCTCGTCGATGGCAAGCAGGCTGGCGTGGACGACGGTTTCCGTCAGATCGCCAAAGGCATCATAGGCATACGACGTCACCTCACCGGAGAGCAGATCGGACGTCTCCTGGATCGTGTAGACCAGCCGTCCGTCGCCGTCGTAGTAGTACCACTTATTGACACCCAGACCGTCGGCGACATTGACGAGGTTTCCGACAGCGTCGTAGCTATAGGTGGTGACGTTGCCGTCGGCATCCGTGCTCGAGATGACATTGCCATTGGTGTCGTACTGATACGACACCGTGCGGGCATCGCCCTGATTGGCCGTTGGCGTGACGGTCTTGCTGGTCAGTCGACCGTCGCCATCGTATTGGTACTGCGTGATGCTGCCGTCAGGCGCAACGGTGCGCGACGGCTGGCCCTCGGCGTTGTACGTTGTGCTCGACTGCTCGCTTTGCACATTCGCACTGAATGTGGCCACCAGCGCACCGATCGACGCAGCATCGCTGATCGAGGCCAACTGAGCCGCAGTGAGTACCAGGTCATAGCGCGTGCTGGTGCTGCTGTTGCCAGCATCGTCGTAGGAGGTGACGGTGAGATAGCCATCGGCGTCGACCTGGGCAATCACCCGGCCCTGGCTGTCATAGACACTGGTGGTGGTCTGGTCTTGCGAGCTCGATGACAGGCTCTGCTGGAGCGTGGCCAACGTGGGATCGCTGGCCAGCGCAGAAAGCTGTGCCGCACTGAGCGGATTGGCGTACGAAGTCGTCGATACCAACTCGCCGACGCCGTCGTAAGCGTAGATCGTAGCGCCGCCATCGGCGTTGACCTTGCCCACAAGCTGGTTGTCTGCGTCGTAGATCGCCACTTCCGTGCGATCGCCTGCATCGGTGACCAGAGCGCCAAGCAGATCGCTAAGGCCCGGATCATTGCCCAGCGCACCACGCGCCGCGGCGGTGAGCGGCGTCGCGTAGCGAGTCGACGTCACCACGTTGCCGATTGCGTCGTAAGTGCTGGTGACGACATTGCCGCTGGCGTCGATCGATGCCACGGGATTGCCCATGGCGTCATAGATCGATTGGGTCACCCGGTCGTCCGCGCTGGCACTCGGCACCGGAGCCGAAGACGGATACGTGCCGGTCAACGCATCGCCAGTCATCCAGCTCGACGTATCGAGCGGATTGGCGAACTGCGTCGTGCGAATGAGATTTCCGTCCGCGTCGTAGTCGTATGCGGTGACGTAACCCATCGGGTCGATGGTTTCGACAAGCTGGTTGTCGGCATCGTAATAGCTGTAGCTGGCGTTGCCGTCCGCATCGATCAGCACAATCTGGCGCCCTGCGGCGTCGTAGATCGCGCGCGTCGTCGGGGCGACCAGCGTCTCCAGGTTGGCCAAGGTGGGGTTGTTGCCGAGCTGCCCTAGCTGCAGTGCCGTCAGCTTGATGTCGCTCGTACCATCTGTCTCGGACAGACCGCTGGCGCTGGGATGGATGAAGGTGACCGTACCGTCGCTTTGGACCGTTGCGGCCAGATTTCCATCCGCTCCATAGATCCAACGCTGGGTCTGATCGTTTGCGCTAGGTTGCAGCATCGACATCAACTGGGCCATGGTGGTAACGCCACCATGCCAGTCGGCAATCAGATTGGCGTACGTCGTGATCGACGTAGTGTTTCCGTTGGCGTCGTAGGTCCATACGGTCACCTGCCCGCCCGACGCGACGTAGGCCAGTGTGTTGCCGGAGGCGTCCGTGATCGTGGTTCCGACGGAGCCCGACTCAGCCGTATCCACGGCCTGCAGCACCGTCGCTAGCGTCGGCGAAGTACCCAGTGACTGTATCTGGGCCTGACTCAAGCGGACGTCATACGTCTGGGTGCTGGTCACGTTCCCGCTGGCGTCGTAATCCATCGTGGTCACAAAACTGCCGGAGTTGACGCCGGCGTAAACCGTGCCAATCACCCGACCATTCGAGTCATACAACGTGCGGCTCATGACATCGGAAGCAGACGGGGTGACCACCGCCTCCACTTCTGCGAGGGTGGGGGCCGACCCAAGCGCCGCTATTTGCGCCTCGGTCAGTTCGTTGGCATAGATGGTTGAGCCCGTAATGCGACCGCTGGCGTCGCGAGTCGTGATGGTGACCTGACCGGTCTGATCGATAGCAACGACAATGCCGTTCCCGTCCGCGTCGTAGATGGACACCGTTCGCGTATCCATAGCGGAAGCGTCCAGATATCCCTGCAATGTATCCATCGTGGGATCGGCAGCGACCGCCTCCGCCTCCGCGGCGGTCAGACCATTGGCATAGCTGATACTCGACGTCTGATAGCCGTCGGCGTCATACGTCCACGTGGTGATCGCACCATCCGGAGCGATCTGCGCCACCGTATTACCGTTGTCATCATTGATGGTGACTGCCACGCTGTCCGATGCCGACGGAACCACCAAGGCGTTTAGTTCCGCCAACGTCGGCGAATCGCCCAACGCCATGATCTGCGCAGGATTCAGCGCTATTCCGTAGGTGATTTTGGAAACCACTTGTCCGTTGGTATCGTAGCTCGTCGTGGTAACGACGCCGTTCTCGATGTCAGCCACGACGTTGCCGTTCTCGTCGTAGATCTGAACACTGGTCGTGTCAGCCGCGGTCGGCGTCAATGCAGCTTCCAGTTCGGCTAACGTAGGCGACGTTCCGAGCGCCGCTATTTGGTCCGCAGTGAGCGGCGTGGCGAACTGCTTGCTCGAGGTCTGGTTGCCGTTGTCGTCGTAGACGGTGACCGTCACCAACCCATTGGCATCCACATTACCAACTTGGTTGCCGTTGGCGTCGTAGACGGAAAGAGTAACCGCATCGGAGGCGGTGGGTGCAGCCTGTGCAAGCACATCTGCCAAGGTTGGATCGGTCCCCAGCCCCTGCACTTGATCTGGGCTCAGAATATTACTGTAGGTCCTCGTCGTCGTGCGATGTCCTGACGCATCGTAGGTGTAGGTGACGAGCTGGTAGCCCTCGTACCAGTTGCCATTGCTGTATTCGCCATTTACATAGTTAAGCGTCGCGACAGCATTTCCATTGCTGTCGTAAACCGTCAGGGTGTCCAGGTCGTCATTGCTCGGGGTAATCAGCGAGAGCAGCTCGTCCATGGTCGGGTTGGCCATCAGTGCCGCGACCCCGTCGGCACCAAGCGAATTTGAGTAGTCGAATTCGCTGATAACATTGCCAGCCGCATCGTACGTCGTCGCCGTTACGTAGCGGTAATCGTAGACCTCGATGATGGGTCGATTACTCGCGTCATAGACAGTAAAGCTGCTGACCGGATCGATGATCAACGCCGACAACTGCTCCAATGTCGCGCTGCCCGCCATGCCTGCCAACGCTGCATTGGTCAGGCCGACCGGATAGCCATACTCAGCGCCGATGTTTTCGCGTGAACTGGTCTGGTTTCCGGACGCGTCATAGGTATACGTTTCAAGCGAAACGCAGTTGCCATAGTTGCCGTTGTAGCCAGTGGTGGCTTGGGCAATGACGCGGCTTGACGAGTCATAAACCGTCAAGGTCACCTCAGCGGGCTCGAGGCCAACCAAGCTACCCTGGAGCACCGACATGGATGGCGATGCCGCCAGTGTATTCACCTCACTCTGCGACAGCCCGCCTGCGTATTGAACGACACTCGTATTGTTACCGGCGGCATCGTAGGTGAACATGACCACGATCGGCTGGTAGATCGAGACATAGGTGTACCCATTCCACTGGCTCAGGTACGACGTTGTCACCTGACCGACGATGTGTTCGTTCTCATCGTAGATGGTTACCGTGGAGACATCATCGTCGCTGGGCGTCAGCACGGCCTGGATGGCCGACATCGACGGAAACAGGCCAAACGAATCGATTTGCGCCGTGGTCAGCGGTACCGCGTACGTGCGAGTGGAGGTGACGTTGCCGGCGGCGTCATAAGTGGTCGTTTTGACGTGACCGCCATCATCCACTGTCGCCACAACATGATGATTGGCGTCGTAAACGGTAACGCCGTTCAGATAACCGTCATCGGGGTTGAGCATGCCCTGAAGGGTGCTGAGCGTCGACTGGGCCTCAAGCTGCTGGACCTGTGCGTACGAGAGCAAGGTGGCGTATTGCGTCACCTGGGTTGCATCGCCTGCGGCGTCGTACGCAGTCACCGTCGCCTGGCCCGCATACACCCAGCTTTCACTGACTGTATCGAACGTGTTTCCGTAAATGATGGAAGCGACGGCTTGGTCGCTTCCATCGTAGATGTTGACGGTGATGCTGTCGCTCGAACTGGGGGATACCAGTGAGTCCAACTCGGCCACCGTGGGATTGGATCGAAACGCCAGAAGCTGGGCATCGGACAGGCGATTGGCATACGACGTAGTCGCGATGACGTTACCACTGGCATCGCGTGCGTAGATTTCCACGCCACCGATGCGACTGACGGTGGCGACCTGCTGTCCTTGCGGGTTGTACAGTGTATAGAACAACGTATCACTGGCCGACGGCGTGACCATTGACTGCAGTAGCGCGAGCGATGGTGACGCCCAGAGTGAAGACAATTGAGCAGCGGTGAGATACGTGGAATAGTACGTATCACTCGTTACGTTGCCAGAGGCATCATAGATTGTGATGTGTACGTAACCGTAGCTGGTGACCGTTGCGACCTGGTTGCCCAGGCCATCGGTAATGGTAACGTTTCGAGCATCCGTCGACGAGGGCTGGACCAGGGCCTGCACCTGGGCAAGCGACGGATTCGTTCCAAGTGACGCGACCTGGCTTTCGGTGAGTGCCGTGCCACAGGTGACGACGGATACACCGTTACCGGTGCTGTCGTAGGTGTTGTACGTCACGTGACCATAGTTGTCGATCTTGGCAACAACACGCTCGCTGGCATCGTAGACATTGAGGCTTGTGCGGTCACTGGTGCTCGGCACCAGGAACGGTTGCAGCGTAGCCAGCGTCGGTGACGACACCAACGAGGCGGTCTGGCTAGCTGTCAGAGCATTGGCGTAGAACGTAGTACTTGTGACGTTGCCCGCTGCATCGTAGGTATAAAGCTGCACGGCACCACTGTTGGACACGGTGGCCAGGAGGCGCTCGCTTGCGTCATAGACATTGACTGTAACGGCGTCATACACACTCGTTCCGAGCATGGACTGCAATTGGCCCAGGGTCGGATCATCGCCCAGCTCTATTAGCCCGGACAGCGGCAGCGCAAAGGAGTACTGCCTTGTGCTGACTACGTTGCCGGCATCGTCGTACGTCGTCGTAGTGACCTGGGCTCCGGTGGCGGCGACTCCTCCGGGCAGATTGGAGTCGTAGGTTGTCAGCAGATTGATGACTGCGACAGGCCGGCCCTGCGCGTCGTAGATTGTCTTCTGATAGTTGGGCGCATTGGCGATGGCGAGCAGCGCCGTGAGGCTATCCTGCGTAGGGTCGTCCGCAAGAGCCTTTACCTGATACCACGTCAACTTGGTGGGCGGCACGTAGGTTGCCACAAGATTTCCCGCGGCGTCATACGTGCTAAGCGTCACGTCACCGTAGTACTGCTCTTCTTGCTGGCCGTAGTTCCACATCTCGTCCGGCTGCACATTGGCAACGATGTGCCCAGCAGCGTCATAGATGCTTATAGACGACCGATCCTGGGGACTGGGGCTCATGGCATGCACCAGCTGCGCCAGCGTGGGTGCCGTACCCAGCGAACCCCGTGTGTATACGTCTACGGCATTGAAGTAGATCGTTGAAGCGACGACATGGCCCGCGGCATCGTACGAACAGACGTAGGCCCCGCCATATTGATTGATCGATGCGACGACCCGGTTTTCCGCGTCGTAGGCCGTCAGGCTGATCTGGTCGTACGGATTGATGTTCTTTACGACCATGCCGTCGATCTCCGACAGCGTCGGCGACGAACCCAGGCTTCTCAATGCACCAACGTTGAGTCGTGTTGCATACATCGCCACCGACGTGGGATACCCCGCATCGTTGTACGCTGTGATGGTTGCGTACTCGCCCGAGCTTACGGATGCAACTACCCTTCCATTCGCATCGCGAATGGTCATCGTAATGACATCGTTGGCGCTCGGAGTGAGCTCGCTGGTCAGCAGCGCCAGCGACGGCGTCTGCATCAGTGTGAATTCCTGATCGGCCGTCAGCGGCGTGGCGTACTGCGTGACGACATTCGGATTTCCCGAGGCGTCGTAGCTGGTGATTGTCACCCGCCCATTCAGGATCGTCGCCACCGGCCGGCTCTGGCTATCGTAGATCGACAGGGCGATCTGCTCGCCTTCGTTGATCTCGATGTATCCCTGGATCTCTGCAATGGTGGGCGAGCTCCCCAGGGAAGCCATCTGGCTAGCCGTCAAAGGCACGGCCGAGGTGGTGGTGGTGAGGATTTGTCCGTTGGCGCCGTAATAATAGGAGGTGACGAAACCGTTGGCGCCAATGGTCGCCAGTGCGTTGCCGTTGTTGTCGTAGATCGTTCGCGACGTCTGATCATTGGACGAGGCGGTGATGTCCGCCTTGATCGCGGCAAGCGTGGGCGCGGTGCCCAGCGCGGTCATCTGGGTCGACGAGAGGTGGTTGGCGTAGACCGTGCTGGTGATCTGGTTGCCGGACGCGTCATACGTCATGACTGCGGCCGTTCCATCGGAGCCGACGGTTGCCACCACGTGGCCGGACGCATCGTATGCCGTCAACGTAGTCAGATCGCCCGACGACTGCACGATATCCGCCCGCAACCGGACTAGCGTCGGCGATGCGCCGAGCGCGAGCACGGCGCTTGCGTTCAGCGCGTTCGCATACGTGGTTACGGATGTGACATGGCCATCGTCGTCGTAGGTGCTCACCGTGACATGGCCGTTGTTGTCGACGGAGGCAACCAGGCTCTCCGAGGCATCGTAGACATGGAGGCTGACTTGCTCACCGGTGGCACTTGCCAGGAAGCCCTGCAAGGTCGCCATTGTCGGCGTCATGCCCAATGCAGCCATCTGTTCGGCGGAAAGTGGCGGCGTGTAGCTGATCGTGCGCGTGGTGAATCCGTTGGCGTCGTTGTCGAAGGTAGTGACATTGCCGATCGCATCCACTTCAGCGAGAAGATTTCCCGACGCGTCGTAAATGGAATAGCCATCCGTTTCGAACATCGACGTCAGCTGGTCGATGGTGGGCGTGCTACCCAATTGGCTGAGTTGCTCGGCGGTCAGCGTCGTGGGATACGACCGGCTGGCCACCATGTTGCCCACGGCGTCGTACACAAAGGTCTTCACCGCGCCAGTGGCATCGATGGTGGCTACGGTGCGGTTGTCGGCATCGTAGATCGCACGCGTGGTGCGATCATCCGTGCTCGGCGCCACGATGTTTTCCAACGCCGTCAGCGACGGCGGGAAACCCAGCGACGCGCGGTCGCCGGCGGAAATAGCGGTGGCGTAGCTCGTCGTGGAAAGCAGGTTGCCAGCGCCGTCGTACATCATCACGGTCACGTCGTTGTGGCCATCGATGCTGGCCACGGCGCGACCAGCTGCGTCATAGATCGTGGTGGTGGTGGCGTCCTGGCTGGTGGCCACCGGCATCGGCAGCACGGCTGGCATATTGGACGACAGCACACCGCCGACGATCCAGCTGCTGGTATTGATCATGGCGGCCGAGCGCGTGCTGGAAACGAGCTGCCCTTCGCCGTTGTACACATACGACGTAATGGCGCCATTGGCGTCCACCGTGCCGGCGATGCGACCCAGCGCGTCGTAGAAGGTGTAGGTGACGTTGCCCAACGCATCGATGGCCGCTACGGCCTGACCTGCCGCGTTGTACAGCGTGGTATTCGTGCGGCTGGCTGCGCCGGAGGCGGTTTGGGTGGTGCTTACCAGTTCACCGGCGCTGTTGCGCAGCTGGGTGGTTACCAATCCGTTGGCCTGCGTGATGGCCAGCGTGTTGCTGCTATCGGTATAGGTGTACGTGGTGACGTTGCCGTTCGGATCGGTGCTGCTGACCAGGCGGCCAAGGCCGTCGTAGGCATAGCTGGTGGTCTCGTTGACGCCGTTGCGCTGCGTCACCGTCTGCAGCAGGCGGCCCTGCGCATCGTAGGTCGTGGTGGTGATGCTGGTGGAGGCGTTGGATACGCCATTGCCGTTGGCATCCACCGTATTCCACTGGGTCTGCGTGGCGAGCTGCCCGCGTACATCGTAGGTGTAGTCGGTGCGTGTGGTCTGGCCCAGCGTGGCCTGCACGGCGCCGCTGGACGCCCAGTTCTGCAGATCGGCGAGGGTCGGCGGGTTCTGCACGCCAAAGCCGGATAGCGAATATTGCGCGCCCAGGTAGTGGCGGACGCTGGCCAGCACCGTGATGCCGCCGGTCGTGAGCTGGTAGGTGTACTGGGTCACATTGCCCAGCGCATCGATCTCATAGCTCAGGCGATCAGAGCCATCGTAAACGTAGTACGTGGTCTGTGCGCCTGAAGGAGGAACATAGCCGGCCTGCCCCTGCACGCCCTGCGCCGGCACGATGAATACCGTCTTGCTCAACACCTGATCGTCGTCGTTGTACGTGTACGCAACGACGTTGCCATCGGCATCCTGCACGGACAGGCGATTGCCGTTGGCGTCATAGGTGTAGCTCGTGACGCCGCCATCCGGATTGGTGACCTGGGTGACATTGCCGCTGGCGTCGTACGCGTACTGCGTGGCAAGGCCGGTACCGTTGACGTTCGGCGAAATGACCTGGGTGATCTGTCCCGCAGCGTTGTATTCGTACTGCCACGCCTGACCCAGGCTGTTGGTTACCGTGGTGATGTCGCTGCCGGGCGCGTAGTTGAAGGTGAGGGTTTGTGCATCGTCCCCGCTACCGGTGGTGACGGTGGCCACGCGATACACGCCATCGCCGCCTGCGGCGTAGGTGAAGCTGACCGTGGTGCCGTCGCTCTGCGTCATCGACGCAATACGGTCGCTGCTGCCGTCGTACGTATAAGTAGTGGTGTAGCTGCCGACGCTGGCATCGGTATCCGAGGTCAGCGTGGTGGTGACCGAGGAGAGGCGGTTCTGCGCGTCGTAGGTGTAGCCGATCTCCTGGCGCGTCACCGGCGTGCTCTGGCCCGGCGGGATCTCGCTGATGGAGAGGCTGCTCAGGCGGCCCTCGCCATCGTAGCCGAGCGTCAGCGTGTCGCCATCGGCCGCTGTGATCGTACTAAGGCGACCACCGTCGTAATTGAAACTGAAGCTGGCACCGGTGGTGGGGTCGGCCAGGGTGAGCAGTTGGCCGTCCGCGTCATAGGTTTCCTGCTGACGCGAGGCGCCATCCGTCCAGGTCCACTGCGATGAGGTGGCATTCCATGACAGCGTGTCTTCGGCGCCGCTCTGGCCGCTGCTGACGTAGACGCCGCGCGTGCTGTCGTAGACGTAGGTGACCGAGGAGCCGTCATCGTCCGTGCGGGTGATCGAACTGCCCGCGGTGTTCAGCGTGCCGACCAATCCGCTGATGTTCCGCGAGAAGCCAAGCAACCAACCCTGGTTACCACTGAGCTGGCCCAGGCTGTTGTAGGTACGCAACGTGTTCAGCGCCAGGCCGTCGAAGATCAGCCCTTCGTCGCTGTTCTGCAGGATCAGGTTGCCGGTGGCGATGTTGACATACTGCCCCACCTGCCCTTGCCCAATGGTCGCCTGCCCTCCCATCGACTGACCGAGCTGCGTCAGTGAGGTGTTGCCCAGGCCCAATCCGTTCCCTGCGACCACTGCGACCATCGTAAGTCCCCTACGTGATGTAAGTCCGCCTCGTCGCCCTTGGGGGCAACGGGTATCTAAAGACTTAATCCGGGGTTCACGGCAAAAGTTTAGGGGTCGCCCCTTTTAGGCAGGGAATCGGCGAAACAACTCGACCACGGGGAGAGGGGGACAGCAAGCCAGGCCCAGAAACGCCGGACATTCGCCAGGGGAGAAACAACCTAATTCAATTCAATCAGTTGGCGCGTATCGACATGGCGAACGCTTGGTAGGCCTCGCGCGACGGGGCTGCTATCCCCGGCGCCGATTGAATACGGCTCTTGCCATGGTATTCATGCACCTGATCGCCGCCCTCACCACACCTTGGATCGGCGCTGCAGCCTAGGGTTTCCGACTGGCTCGCCGGTCCGAACGTTCCGGATTCATCGATAAGGATATGCACGGATCGCACCTCCCCTCCCCCTTTACGGGCCTCTATGGGATGACGTGTCAGGCTGAAGACATTGGAAGAAGCCGACCCTCAGTATCAATGCAGTCCGGCATTTCTTGCACACGCCGCGTTGAGTATCTTCGTCTTAAAATGAAGCCATTTGCAGCCGTGCACGCAAGGCTCAAGCCGCCGCCGTTCAGTATTCGATGAGGCATTCGCGCCGCGGCCTTGCTTCCGTTCTACGCCAATCCCGATCTTTTCGGCGTGACCGACAACAACCCGTTTGGGTTGAAGGTCTACGCCTTCATGTGGCTGTGCGGTCTGTCGTTCGAGCATAGGCATATTCTGGATACCCAGCAGGCACCGCGTGGACAGTCGCCTTATCTCGTGGATGGGGACGAGAGCATCGGCGATAGCGTGGTTCATGGGTACACGGCTCGCCGTGATTGGCGTCTGACTATGCGTGGATGTCGGGTTGCTGGTGATCGTGGTGGTGTCGATGGCAATGCGCTCGCCTTTTACGTTGAAGTACGCGAGAGAGCAGGTACCGGCTGAACTTTGGAACAAGCCGGATTTCCTGCACACGAACTACGTCATCGCCGGCGCCTAGGCGGTGGCTTTCGCGCTGATCGTGCTCGCCGAGCTGGCGCTGCTCTACTTGCCGAACATGCCGCACCGCCTGGGCATCATCGCAATAGTGGCTCATTGGTGGGTACGTTCAAGTTCACGGCCTGGTATCCGACGAAGGTTCGCGCATCGAAGACCGCGGCTATACCCAGGCCTAGACCTTCCTCCTAAAGCGCCATGCCACCCGACGCTTCGATGCGCTGCCCATTCACCCAGCGGTGGCTCTCACCCAGTAGCGATGCAATGAGCGGGCCGATGTCGTCGGGCACGCCGGCTCGGCCAAGCGCTGTCATGTCGGCCACGCGTTGGTTGAGTTCCGGGTTGTCGCGCACCATGCCGCCGCTGAAATCCGTTTCGATGGCGCCCGGCGCCACGGTGTTGACGGCGATGCGGCGCGGCCCGAGTTCCTTCGCCAGATAGCGGGTGAGAACTTCTATCGCGCCTTTCATGGAAGCGTACGGTGCGCTGCCGGGAATGGTCACGCGGGTGAGGCCGCTGGAAACATTCACGATGCGGCCGCCGTCGTTGATCAACGGAAGCAGCTTCTGGGTGAGGAAAAACACGCCTTTGAAATGAACCTGGTAGAGGCTGTCCATGTCCTGCTCGGTGGTGGCCTCGATCGATGCGTGGTGCGAGGTACCAGCGTTGTTGACCAGGTAATCGAATCGCTCGGCGCCGAGCGTCGCGAGTGCGTCTGGCAGCTGATCGACGAATGCATCGAAGCTGGCGGTGTTGCCGGTATCCAGGGGCAACGCGATGGCCTGCTGTCCGGCCCGTGCCACGAGTTTCTCAACCTGCCTGGCCTCCGCTTCGTTCGAGCGGTAAGTGAAAATGACATCAACGCCATGCGCAGCCAGGCTCAGTACGGTGTTTCGTCCCAGTCCGCGGCTGCCGCCAGTGACGATGGCGATGTTCTTTTTCGGTGTACGCGTAACGACGGCGGTCATGCTTGTCTCCAGGGTGGGGAATGCAGGCACAAGCTTAGGCGCGCCACGCTCGACACCCCATGCCGGAACTGGGCGCATTCTTGCCTGATCCTGCTCGAGGCCCATCCCAGCGATTCAAATGGCGCTAGCATCGGCTCGTACGTTGGGAGCAGCCCATGCCGAACACCCTGGTCGATATCGTCACACGCTATACGGATGCGCAGCCGGCGCAGAGTCCGGTCGAAACACCTGTCCCCGGCCTCACCTTCCTGCGCTCGGACCATCGAAAGCATCCGTCGCATCTCATCTTCAAGCCTGCGCTCTGCGTGGTCGCGCAGGGGGCGAAGCGGAGCACGTTCGGTGGCCAGCGCTTCGACTACAAGGCCGGGCAAGCGCTGGTGGTGAGCGTGGAGACACCGGCGCTGAGTCGCGTGGTGAAGGCCAGCCCCACCGAACCGTATCTGGGCGTCATCGTGGAATTCGATCTCACTGTGATGCGCGAGGTGATGGAAAGCATCGAGGCGCCGCCGCGACCGGTAAGCAGCGTGCAGCACGGCGTGTTCGTCACCCACTTCCAGGGCAACATGGCCGATTGCGTACTACGCCTGGTACGCCTGATCGACACGCCCAAAGCCATCCCGATGATCGCGCCGATGATCATGCGCGAACTCTGCTATTGGCTGCTCACCGGGCCGCACGGCAGCGAAGTGGCCGGGCTGGTGTTGGCGAACGGGCATGCCGAGCGCGTGATCCGGGCGATCCATGCGCTGCGCGAGCAATTTTCCGAACCGGTGCGCATCGAGGATCTGGCCGCCATCGCGCAGCTCAGCCCTTCCGCGTTCCATCGCCAGTTCAAGGCACTGACGTCGATGACGCCGCTCCAGTACCAAAAGCAATTGCGCCTGCTGGAGGCCCGTCACCTGATGGTGAGCGGTGCGGCCAACGCCGAGTCGGCGGCCTATCAGGTGGGCTATGAAAGCCCGACTCAATTCAGTCGCGAGTACTCGCGCATGTTCGGCGCCCCACCGCGACGCGACGTGGCCACGCTGCCCGCAACGGCGGCCTAGCGAAGCCAAGGCCGCGCGTCACGGGTGTACCTGGCAGACGCCGTTGGCGCGCCCCTTGCCCGTATACGACACCGACGGCGTTCCATCCGGATTGATGCTCAGGGAAATGACGACGCCTGAAGTGGCGTCTTTCGCCTCGAAGTAGTTCTTGTTGAAACGCTTCAACTGCCCTTCTTTTCCATTGATGTAGACCGGACCACCTTGATCCGCGTGGACATCGATGTTTCCCGGGCAGCTCGCATTGAGCAAAGGGATGCCGCCACTGGCGGCGTCGCCCGATCTGTCGCTCGCTTGAGCGTCTTTGGAGAACACGCCTCGACAACCGTTCTCCACCCACACGGCGTGTTTGGACAAACCCCACGACACGCCCTCGGTGCATGGCGAGTTGCTTAGTTGCTTCACCAGCCGCACGGCACCCGCCGTGTCCATGGGGCACTCCACACGCTTGCTGCCTTTGGATTCGCAGGTGACGTCTTCGGCAAAAGCAATGCCAGCCTGCGTGGCCAGGAGCAGTGCGATCAACGCGGTGGCGTTCTTCATGGCGGCATCACTCAGCAGGGTCGGGCTTGCGAAGCCTGACGGTCACGCTGAGATAGACGAAGTCGGGTAGAAGTGTCGTGAATACTTGCGATGGATGCTGAGGGCCGCCTGCCCCGCACCGCTCCGATCAAACATACGGCGTCCCGGCAAGCGCCGCGTTGACGCCGATGAAACCACGCTCCATCACGCTCGCGAACGCCGCGGCAGGCTTGCCCTTCCGCTTCTCGCGAAAGCTGCGCAGCGCCTCGCTGTAGGCGATCACCAGGGTATCCATCAGCATCGCCGCGGCGAGACGCGCCTCGGGATCGGCGTGCGGCCTGCCTACCGCATCGCACAGCATGACGGCCAGGTCCTCGGCGAACGTTGTCTGCAGTGCGCGTGCATGCGTCGTGAGTGCCGGACTTTCCGCCACGGTGCGCCAGAACTGGATCGGGCGCTGGGTGATCCTGAAAAGCGGATGCCGCGTCTCCAGCAGCGTGCGCATCAAGGCCTGGAACGCGTGGATGGGCGACTGCCTGCCGCGTGCGACGAGGGCCTGGCGCACCAGCTCTCGCCCTTCCTCCTCGCGATCGAAGAGCAGGTCTTCCTTGCGCGGGAAGTAGTTGAACACGGTTTTCCTGGCGACGGCCGCCACGCGCGCGATCTCGTCGATCGACACGTTCTCGAAGCCGCGTTCCACGAACAAGCGTGTCGCCACGTCGGAAATCGTCTGCCGCGTAGCGGCCTTCTTGCGGTCGCGGAGTCCGGGCTGGTTTGACATGCGGATAGTCATACGGGAAAATCTTACACTAAGTGTAAGATTTAGTCACCATGATCCACCTTGCGGATAGGCGATCGTTTCAGGAGTTGTTGATGCATGACGTGCTGATTGCCGGCGCCGGTCCGGTCGGCCTGTTTCTCGCCTGTGAGTTGCGTCTCGCCGGTGTCTCCGTGTTGGTACTGGAGCAGGCCCATGACCCGCACTCTCCTTTGAAGTGTCTGCCGTTCGGCATGCGCGGCCTGTCGGTGCCCACCATCGAGGCCTTCCATCGCCGCGGCTTGCTGGACGAAATGGCGGCGTTGCAGTTGTCGAAGGATGCTCCTGCCGGTCGCAGCACGTTGGGCGCCGCACATTGGATGGATCAGCCCCGTCGACCGGGCGGCCACTTTGCCGGCATCCAGTTCCATCACGACCGCATCGACGCTTCGAGCTGGCCGTATCGACTGCCCGATGCCGCCAGCACCAGCATGGCAGTCGACATGCAATCGCTGGAATCCGTGCTGGCCGCCCGCGCGAGTGCGATGGGTGTGGAGATCCGCCGAGGCTGCGCGGTCGAAAGCATCGATCCCTCCGGTGACGAAGTCATCGTTCGCGCTGCGGGCGAGATCTTTCGCGCGCGCTGGCTCGTCGGTTGCGATGGCGGACGCAGCACTGTTCGCAAGGCGGCAGGTTTCGAGTTCGTCGGCACCGATCCGGAGTTCACCGGTTATTCGGTGCAAGTGACGCTGGCCGATCCGGAGAAACTCTTGCCGGGCCGCCACTACACAGCCACCGGCATGATTACGTACTCGCCGCCTGGAACCATCGGCATGGTCGAGTTCGACGGGGGTAAATTTCACCGCAGCCAACCGATCACGCTCGAACAGGTGCAGGCGGTGTTGCGTCGCGTCTCCGGTACCGACGTCAGCGTGACGGCGCTGCCACTCGCCACCACCTGGACGGACCGCGCCTATCAGGCGAGCACGTATCGCCGGGGACGGGTGCTGCTCGCCGGCGACGCCGCGCATACCCACTCGCCGCTGGGCGGCCAAGGGCTCAATCTCGGGCTTGGCGATGCGATGAACCTGGGCTGGAAGCTCGCCGCCACCGTCCACGGCGACGCACCGGAAGGTTTGCTCGACACGTATTCGAGCGAGCGGCATCCCATCGGCGCAAAAGTCCTCGACTGGTCGCGCGCGCAAGTGGCACTGATGCGCCCAAGCAAGAGTTCGCGCGCTCTGGAAGCGATCATCCGCGACCTGATCGACACGCGCGACGGCGCCACGTATTTCGCCGAACGCGTCTGGGGTGTAACGCTTCGCCACGACCTCGGCGAAGGCCATCCGCTGGTGGGACGCAGTGCTCCCGACTTCGCCTGGGCCGACGGCACCCGGCTCGGCGACCATCTCAGGACAGGCCGCGGCCTCTTGCTGGATTTTGCCGCCGACGCACCTCTGCAGGCGCTGGCAAGCCGCTGGGGAGAGCGCGTCACTTACCTCGCCAAGCCACCGAACGACAACCTGGGACTCGCTGCGTTGCTGGTACAACCGGACGGCATCGTGGCCTGGGCCGCTGACGCTTCGCCCGATGCGGACGAAGCGGCTCGGGCCGCCTCGCGATGGTTCAGCGAAGCGGCCTAGACAGTTCGACCGCCTCACGCACTTTTCGTTATCCTCGCCGAACCGGATCGCTACGCCATCGGGAGAACACCAGGTGACTTCCGTCCGTTTGACCGAGCTTGCCCACGGCGGCGGCTGTGGCTGCAAGCTTGCACCTTCCGTGCTGCAGGAACTGCTGGCCAACAAGCCGGCGGCCATGCCCTTTGCCCATCTGCTGGTGGGCACCGAGACCAGCGACGATGCCGCCGTATGGCAGGTGGACGAACATACCTGCGTGATCGCGACGACCGACTTCTTCATGCCGGTGGTCGACGACCCCTACGATTTCGGACGCATCGCCGCCGCCAACGCGCTATCGGATGTCTACGCCATGGGCGGCAAACCGATCATGGCACTGGCCATCCTCGGCATGCCGCTGGGCAAGCTGGATGTGGACACGGTGCGCGCGATCCTGGCCGGTGGCGAATCGATCTGCGCGCAAGCGGGCATTCCGATTGCCGGCGGCCATTCGATCGATTCGGCCGAGCCGATCTATGGCCTCGCCGCGATTGGACTGTGCGCGCCTGCGAACGTGCGCCGCAACACCACCGCGAAAGTGGGCGATGCGCTGATCCTGACCAAGGGCATCGGCGTGGGCATTTATTCGGCCGCGTTCAAGAAGCAGGCGTTGCCAGTCGATGCGTACGCGGAAATGCTTGCCTCGACCACCCTGCTCAACCGCGTCGGCTGCGAGCTTGGCAAGCATGAGGAAGTGCACGCGATCACCGACGTCACCGGCTTCGGCCTGCTCGGGCATGGCCTGGAAATGGCACGCGGCAGCGGCGTGCGCATTCGTTTGCAGGCATCGCGCATTCCTTTCTTCAGCCAGGCCGAGGCGCTGGCGGAAGCGGGTTACATCACGGGTGCGTCGCAGCGAAACTGGAACAGTTACGGCGATGCGGTAAGCCTGCCCGCCGATCTTCCGTCGTGGCGCCGTGCACTGCTGACCGATCCGCAGACATCGGGCGGCTTGCTGGTGGCGTGTGCGCCGGAGAAGGCGGAAGCGATCAAGGCGATGATGCTGGCTGCCGGCTATGCGCGGGCGAGCATCATCGGCGAGGTCGTGGCTGGTACGCCGGGTATCGAGGTGATGTGAGCGCTTTCCGAATCTCGTATCGACGCTGATTCTTCCTCACCGTCATTCCGGCGCAGGCCGGAATCCAGTGGCGATGAGTTCGGGCTGTCGCGACAAACCCTTCTATGGAGGCTTGGGCGAAATCCTATTCTTCCGTCTACTGGATTCCGGCCTGCGCCGGAATGACGGTGAGGGGTATTGAAGGGTTAGGCGAGACTTCGGCGGGCACGGCTCACGCCGCCAAGGTGGCGGAAGAGCATGGGAGTCGAACCCACCCGAGACAGTCTTATCTGCCTCACCCGGATTTGAAGTCCGGACGCCCCACCGGAGACGATGCTCTTCCTGAAAGCTTTCACGGGACGGGCCCGTACAGGTCAATGTACTGCAGCTGGACCCTGCGCAGCGTACCGCGATTGAGCGTCACGCGTTGCCGGTCGAAGAATTCCAGTATCTGGATGGCCACTTTCCGGCCGCTGTCGATGCGGTCGCGAAATTGCGCGGCGGTGAAGCTGCCGTCGGCTGCATGGGCAGCAAGGTCGGCCGCGATCAACACCATGTCATGCATGGTCGGGCGCAGGAAGAAATGATCGTGCGCCACCTCGTCCACCAGGCCCAGCCGCGCCGCGAATTTCATCAACTGGCGGATGTCCTGCTCCGGGCGCGCAAGCAGGCCGGCGACGTCGCGCACGCGCGGCGGGCGGAAACGCACGTCACCGCCCAGCAGCGGCGCCACACGCTGCCATAGCGCCTCGCGTTCCGGACTCATGTGCAGGGAATGGCTGGTCAATCGCACGAAGGCGCCATCGCGGACCACCCGGCCGGTTACATCCGCATGCTGCAGCGCCAACGAGAAGGCAGCGGGAGGAAGTTTGGGCTGCAGCGACACCCGCAGCTTCTCCCGGCCCATACCCTGCAGATCGGGATTGGCCGCGTGAAAGGCGTCCAGGCGCTCGACCAACCCTTCGACAAAGGAATGCCAGTGCGAGTGGCCGATTGCGATGCTTTGTTCATCGGCGTGAAAGAGGATGGGAGAGAGCGCGTCGGCGACCTCGTTGCGCTTGCTCGCGGACAAGGCGCGGTCGCGGGCGAAGGCGGCCAGGTCCCATGCGAACGGCGGCGCGTCGAGCAAAGCCGCAAACGCTTCGCGAGGATCGCTGAGCGCCAGCGCCGCGCGCTGAGTCTCGCGCGCCGCCGTACGACGTTGTCGCGTGGGCGCGCGCAGATCGAAGAACTGCCCGCCGCCTATCGTGCGCTGGGCGGAGACGTCGCGCAGCACAAAGCGATCGAGGGATGCGGCGGCAATGGGTTTATCCAGCACCAGTTGCACGTCGGCGGCATGGCCGGGCAGCAGTTGCTCGCCATCGAGCAGCACCACGCGCGCACCGACTTCCGTGGCGCCATGATGCAGCCGGGCGGGAAACCATTGGCCGACCGGCTTAGGTTCGCCAGGCAAGAGCCGCAACCGCGCGTCGATACGCTCGGTCGGTGCATGCAGGAACGGATCGATCACCATGTCGCCACGACGGATCGCTTCCTTGCTGATGCCTTCACCGGCAAGATTGAGCGCGCAGCGATCGCCTGCCCTGCCCGCTTCCACTTCGCGGTTTTGCGCATGCAGCGATCGCACGCGCGCCGACAATCCCGAGGGACTGACCAAGACCTGATCCTTCACCCGCACCACGCCGGACAAGACGGTGCCGGTCACCACCACGCCGATGCCGGCCAAGGTGAACGAGCGATCCACGGCGAGGCGAAAACGCCCGTCCGTTGCACGTTCGCCCAAGGCCTTCGCTTCGGCCACCAGCCATTCGCGCAACCGGTCGACACCCTGGCCGCTCACCGACGAGACCGGCAGGATCTCCGCGCCGTCGAGCACGGTGCCCGCGGTTGCTTCGCGAATCTGCGCGCTGACCTCGCTCAAACGTTCCGGCGTGGCCAGATCGGCCTTGGTGATCGCGATCACGCCGCGCCCGATTTGCAGCAGATCGAGAATCGCCAGATGTTCCCGCGTCTGCGGCATCACACCGTCGTCGGCGGCCACCGCCAGCAGCGCGATGTCGATGCCGCTGGCACCCGCCACCATCGTATGCACGAAACGTTCGTGGCCGGGTACGTCGATGAAGCCGAGCGTGGAGCCGTCCGGCAACGGCAAAAAGGCGAAGCCCAGATCGATGGTGATGCCGCGGCGCTTTTCTTCCTTCAGGCGATCGCCGGCCACGCCGGTCAATGCCGTTACCAGTGACGTTTTGCCGTGGTCGATGTGCCCTGCGGTGCCAACGATCATGAAATACGCGCGGCCAGCGTGTGATGGTCGAGCTGCGCCAGCGTGTCCAGGAACGGGGCTTCGTCGGCTTCCGCCAGGCAACGCAGGTCCAGCCGCAGCGCGCCATCGGCAACGCGACCGATCACCGGGCGAGGCAAGGCGCGCAGTGCTGTGGCCAGATGTTCCAAGGCGCTCTGGCTGCCGCATGCCCGTATTACCAGCGCGGCGCTGGCCAGCGTATCCAGCGGCAAGGCGCCCGAGCCGACCTGACTGAGGCAATCGCCCGTCTCGACCGTGAAGGCGTCGCCCAACTGCGTCGCCACCGACGCCTGCAGACGATGCGCCTGCGCTTCGATGTCGGCCTTGCGGCGTGCGAGGAAACGCAGGGTGGGCAAGCGCTCGACCAGACGATCCGGATCGCGGTACAGGTTCAAGGTGGCCTCAATTGCGGCCAGACGCAGCTTGTCCACGCGCAGCGCACGCTTCAATGGATTGCGGTTGATCTGTTCGATCAGGGCGCGGTCGCCCACGATGAAGCCGGCCTGGGGACCACCCAGCAACTTGTCGCCGGAGAACGTGACCAGCCGCGCGCCGTCGGCTACGGCTTCGCGCACGGTGGGTTCCTTGGCCAGTCCGTAGCGCGACAGATCGACGAGGCTCCCCGAACCCAGATCGTTCAACAGCGGCACGCCCGCGGCATCGGCCAATGCGGCCAGTTCGCGTGCATCGACTTCCGCGGTGAAACCCTGGATGCGGTAGTTGGAGGTATGCACCTTGAGCACGATGCCGGTGCGTTCGCCGAACGCGTTGCGGTAGTCGGCGGCGTGCGTGCGGTTGGTGGTGCCCACTTCCCGCATGTGCGCACCGGCGCGCGCCATGATGTCGGGCATGCGGAAGGCGCCGCCGATTTCGATCAGCTCGCCGCGAGACACGACCGCTTCGCGTCCGAGCGCAAACGTGTTGAGGCAGAGCAGCACGGCGGCGGCATTGTTGTTGACCACGGTGGCGTCTTCGGCGCCGGTCAGTTCGCGCAGCAGTGAGCGCAGGTGATCGTCGCGTTCGCCGCGCACGCCGTCGTCGAGATCGTATTCGAGCGCGACCGCATGGCGCATCGCTGCCACCGCCGCTTCGATCGCGGCATCGGCCAGCACGGCCCGGCCAAGATTGGTGTGCAGCACGGTGCCAGTGAGATTGAACAGCGGGCGCAAACCCGGCGTGCGTGTATCGAGCAGGCGTCCGGCGCGCTGCGCCAGTTCAGCCGCGCTGGGAGCGGCGGCCGGCGCAGCGCGCAGCGTTTCGCGTGCTTCGTCGATCACCTGGCGAATGGCGTCGGTGGTGGCGACGCGTCCGTAGCGTTCCAGCCATGGTTCGGCTTCGGCCGCCGCCAGCACGGTGGCGACGGCAGGGAGCTGGCGCAGTGAGACGAGCTCGGGCTTGGCCATGACGCTTTTCCAGTGGCATCGCTCGACACTCGTACCCGAGTGTCAGGCGATAAGGAGGCGGGTTGGCCCTATGCTGCGGCGGCGACAGAAGGCGGTCAAGCCAGAGCGCGTGAGGCCCGCATGTTCACCGTCATTCCGGCGCAGGCCGGAAGCGCTTTGCAACAGCGAAGCTGGTCATCCAGTAGCGACCATGTTGGGTCGTCGCGATTGTCGGCTCTGGGGGAGTGGCTCGTGAAAACCCAATACTGGGGCCACTGGATTCCGGCCTGCGCCGGAATGACGGTGAGGGGAACAAATGGGGGACGCGAGATTTTTGCTCTGGAGAAAGGCTACTCAGCCATCGCCTCTCCATCGCCCACCAGCAGCAACGGATTGGGCGCATGGCGCGCGAAGCCTGCCTCGGTCACCAACATATCCAGCCCCAGCGAGGCCAGGTCATCCGCATACGGGTCGACCTGCGTGTCCTTCAATTGGTAGAGCAGCTTGGCGTAGGTGTGGCACTCGCCGCAGGTCTCGGCCTTGACCACACCGGGGTCGTCCTCGATGCCTTGCACGGAGAGTTTGCGCGTGCCGCCGCAGGTGATGCAGACGGCGCGCACGTGATTCCACGCGGTGGAACACAGCGAGCAATACAGAAAACGCGTGCCGGGCGTGATGCCGGTGGCGATGATCAGACCCGATACGGAAGGCGAACCGCAGCACGGGCAAAGCGAACGCTGCTCCAGCAGGCGCAGATCGCTGGCCTGCAGCCGCGCTGCCGAACCGCTGAAATAGACCTGCAGCGCGGCCACCACAAAGACTGCCGTGCCTGCCTCGGAGGCGGCCAGCTCGCCGCGCAGGAATGCATCGGCCAGCCGGTCCAGTGCGGCGGCATCGCTGTCGCGCAGCTGCTCCATCGCCTCCTGCACGGCCAGCGGCCACTCGCGGCCGTCGATCTGGTCGAGCAGCAAGGCAAGCCCATCGCGCCATGCAGCACTGCGGCGGTGCCCATCGGCGGCCAACGGCGGCAGGCGCGCCTCGACGGCCCGCTCCACTTCCACCTGGCTGAGTGCCGTCGCTGGCGCCAGTGTGGTCGCCACGGCGTGCTGGGCCTGCGCCAGCGTTGCCATGAAGCAGAGCCACGCTTCCATCGGATGTCCGTCCGCCAGGTGCGTGAGGCGTCGCGCGGTGGCTGCAAACCGCGCGGTGGGATCGGCGATCACGATGGGTTCCGGCGCCTTGACGCCCGCGTGCGACGGCCCGCTCCATTTCGCGTCGGGTGGTGCTTCGCCTTGCCTCATGGACGCTTCCTGATCGCCGTCTTGTCGTTCGGGTCGGCCGCCAGCTCCCGCAGCCACTTGCGATGATGGCGCCACGCCCAGCCCGGTGTCACGTAACCCTGGGTCATCGCGCGCATGGAATGACGTACCCAGATGCCGGCGTAGACGTGCACGATCCAGATGATGATGGCGAGGAAGGCCGCGGTGCTGTGGATCAGCACGGCGGCGCGCTGCACGGGAATCGGGGTGGCTTCGCCGAAATACACTTCCCAGATCACCAGGCCGGTCAGGAACAGGGTGGGAATCAGCAGGGTCATCGCCCAGAACACCAGCTTCTGGCCCGCGTTGTTGTGGCCGACGGGCGGGATGCGTTCCTCGTCGTCCTCGACCACCGCCGCCACCGATTTCATCCAGGTGTTGTCTTCGCTGTGCCAGAGATTGGCGCGCCAGAACTGCACGATCATGCCGATATAGCTGACCATCAGCACGCAACCGATCCATGGATGCACCGCCCTGGTCCATTGTCCGCCGCCAAACAGGTTGGACAGCCAGAACATGATCGGATGGAACATCGAAAGGCCCGACAGCACCATCAGCGTGAAGCAGATCGCATTGATCCAGTGGTTGACCCGCTGGGACGTGGTGTAGCGAACGATGACAGTCCGGGAACGGATCATGGCGTGTTCTCCGTCTCTTCCTCCAGCACGCGCTCGCCCTGCGCCTCGTCCTCTTCGGTGACTTCGTTGGGGCCCTTCACGATGTAATGGAAGAAGCCCACTACGGCAGCCAGCGCGATGCCCACCATGGCCAGCGGCTTGGCGATGCCCTTCCAGGCCTCGACTGCGGCGCTGATACGCGGATGCGCAGGCAACCCCGAATACAGCTCGGGCTTGTCGGCGTGATGCAGCACGTACATCACATGCGTGCCACCCACCGCCTGCGGGTCGTAGAGGCCCGCGTTCTCGAAGCCGCGCGATTTCAGATCGACGATGCGCTCGCCGGCCCATGCGGTCATATCGGTTTTTGTCCCGAACATGATCGCGCCGGTGGGACAGGCCTTGACGCAGGCCGGCTCCAGGCCCACCGACACGCGGTCGGAACAGAGCGTGCACTTGTACGACTTGTGGTCTTTCTTGCTGATGCGCGGCACATCGAACGGACAACCCTTCACGCAGTAGCCGCAACCGATGCACTTGTCGCTGATGAAATCGACGATGCCGTTGGCGTATTGCACGATGGCGCCGGGCGCCGGGCAGGCTTTCAGGCAACCCGGATCTTCGCAGTGCATGCAGCCGTCCTTGCGGATCAGCCATTCCAGGTTGCCCTGCTCGTTCTCGTACTCGGCGAACTTCATCAGCGTCCACACATCGGGGCTGAGGTCGTTCGGGTTCTGGTACGAGCCTTCGAAGTGGCCGATTTCCTGACGCAGGTCGTTCCACTCCATGCAGGCCGACTGGCAGGCCTTGCAGCCGATGCAGCGGCTCACGTCGATCAGCTTGGCCACCTGCTGCTCGGCGTTGCGTGCCGAGGGCGGCGTCATCGTCGAGGCAGAGCGCCGGATGTAATCTTGCGATTGCAGATCGGACATGGCGAATTCCTCAGGCGGTGACCGGTGCGCTGGTCTTTTCGATGTTGACGAGGAACGCCTTGAATTCCGGCGTCTGCGTGTTGGCATCGCCCACGGAAGGCGTCAGCGTGTTGGCGCCGTAGCCTTTCCTGGCCTGGCCGGTGAAGCCCCAGTGCAGCGGCACGCCGATCACATGGGTCGGCTTGCCATCGACAGTGAGCGGCTTGATGCGCTTGGTGACATACGCCTTGCAGATCACTTCGCCGCGCTTGGACGACACCTTCACCCAGCCGCCCTGCTCGATGCCCTTCTCCTTGGCCAGCGCCTCGCCCACCTCGACGAACTCTTCCGGCTGCAGGATCGCGTTGATCAACGCGTGCTTGGTCCAGAAGTGGAAGTGCTCGGTGAGGCGATAGGTGGTGGCCACATAGGGGAACTTGTCTGGACTTCCAAACGCCGCACGGTCGTCCGCGAACACACGCGCCGCGGGATTGTTCTTCACTTTCGGATGCAGCACGTTCTCCACCGGCGATTCCATCGGCTCGTAGTGCTCGGGGAACGGACCTTCGGCCATCAGCTTGCGGGCGAACAGGCGACCCAGGCCTTCGTCGTTCATGATGAAGGGGCTGGCGCCGGCCGAAGGCGCCAGCGTCGGCGTGTAATCGGGCACATCGATGCCCACCCACTTCGTACCGTTCCACGAAATCACCGGCTTGGCCGGATTCCACGGCTTGCCCGCGGGATCGGCGCTGGCGCGGTTGTACAGAATGCGCCGGTTGGCTGGCCATGCCCACGCCCAGTTCGGCGCAATGCCCTGCTCGCGCGGATCGGTGGCGTCGCGACGCGCCATCTGGTTGCCCTTCTCGGTGAACGACCCGGAGAAGATCCAGCAGCCGGACGAGGTAGTGCCGTCGTCGCGCAATTGCGCAAAGCCGTCGAGCAGCGTGCCGGCCTTGGTCACCACCGTATTGGTGGCCGGATCGGTGAGATCGGCCAACGCGCGGCCGTTCATTTCCTTGGCCAGCTCTTCCGGATCGGGACTGATCGGATCGGTGTACTTCCAGGTGAGGTTGAGGATCGGATCGGGGAACGCGCCCCCTTCCTTGCGATAGAGCTCGCGAATGCGATGGAAGATGCCGCTCATGATCCAGATGTCGGACATCGCGATGCCCGGCCCATCGGCCGCCTTCCAGTGCCATTGCAGCCAGCGCGCCGAATTGACCAGCGAGCCGTTTTCCTCGGCAAAGCAGGTCGTGGGCAGCTGGAATACTTCGGTCTGGATATCGGCCGAGTTGGCCGGATTCTGCGGACCGAAATCCTGCCAGAAACGCGATGTCTCGGTATCCAGCGGATCCATCGTGACCAGGAATTTCAGCTTGCTCAGACCGCGACGGATCTTGCCGCGATCCGGGAACGCCTGCAGCGGATTGAAGCCCTGGCAGATGTAGCCGGTCATCTGTCCGGCGTTCATCATCTCGAACGCCTTGATGATGTCGTACAACGGGATGTCGAGCTTGGGCAGCCAGTCGAACGCCCAGTTGCTCTCCTGCGTGGCGGCATCGCCATACAGCGCCTTCATCAGGCTCACGAACAACTTGCGGGTGTTCTGGTAGTAGCTGATCTGGCCGGGTCGCAAGGGCTTGAACTGCCGCGTCGACATGTAGATGTCGAAATCGGTTTCCTTGTCGGTGGGCAGGTTCATGTAGCCCGGCATCTGGTTCGACAACAGGCCGACGTCGGTCAGGCCCTGGATGTTCGAATGCCCGCGCAGGGCATTCATGCCGCCGCCCGCCACGCCGATATTGCCCAGCAGCAGCTGGATCATCGCCATGTTGCGGATGTTCTGCGCACCCACCGAATGCTGCGTCCAGCCCAGCGCAAACAGGCTGGTCATGGCCTTGTCCGGCGCCGATGTGCTGGCGATCAGTGCGCACACATGCTCGAACTTGTCCTGCGGCGTGCCGCAGATGCGCGAGACCATCTCCGGCGTGTAGCGGGACACGTGATGCTTGAGCAGGTTGATGACGCAGCGCGGGTCCTGCCAGCTGTCGTCGGACTTGGCGAAGCCGTCCTTGTCGAGCTCATAGTCCCAGGTCGACTTGTCGTAGGTGCGGGTTTCCTCGTTGTAGCCGGTGAACAGGCCGTCCTGGAAATCGAAACCGTCCTTCACGATCAGGCTGGCGTTGGTGTACGAGCGCACGTACTCGTGCTGGATCGCGTCTTTCTCCAGCAGGTAGTGGATCACGCCATTGAGGAACGCGATGTCGGTGCCCGGACGGATCGGCGCGTAGTAGTCGGCTACGGAAGCCGTGCGCGTGAAGCGCGGATCGACCACCACGAGCTTGGCGCCGTTCTCGATCTTCGCCTCGATCACCCATTTGAAACCGCACGGGTGCGCCTCGGCGGCGTTGCCTCCCATCACGATGACGACGTTGGCGTTCTTGATGTCCTGCCAGGTGTTGGTCATCGCACCGCGACCGAATGATGGGGCCAGACTGGCCACCGTCGGTCCGTGTCAGACGCGCGCCTGGTTGTCGAACACCACCATGCCCATCGAGCGCACGGCCTTCCAGGTGAGGTAGGACGTTTCGCTCGATGATGCCGACGCCGCCAGCATGCCCACGCTGGTCCAGCGATTGACGGTGTCGCCGTTGGCATTCCTGGCGATGAAGTTCTTGTCGCGGTCGTCCTTCATCAAACGCGCGATGCGGTCGAGCGCGAAATCCCAGGAGACTTCCTTGAATTCCGTGCCGCCCGGCGGCCGATAACGCGGCGTCTTCAATCGCGTCGGTGCGTGCACCACGTCGAGCAACGCCGCGCCCTTCGGGCATAGCGTGCCGCGATTGACCGGATGATCCGGATCGCCTTCGATATGGATGATGTTGGAGCGCGCATTCTTGGCACGGTCGCCCATGCTGTAGATAAGAATGCCGCAGGCCACCGAGCAGTACGTGCACGTGTTGCGCGTTTCGGTGGCGTGGGTGAGCTTGAAGGGCCGTACGGCGGCGGCTTGTGCCTCGCCGGAGGCACCGAAGCCGAGCGCACCGATACTGGATGCGGCTAGCCCCAAGCCGGTGAACTTGATGAACTCGCGGCGTGTCATGGACATCGCATGTCGCTCCCGGGAAATCTGGCTGGCCTAGCGCCCATCGATGGGCGTGAACGTGGCTCGAAACTCTCCGTGACGACAACGGGAGCGAGCCCGTTGCCTGCCGAAAAAGGTAGCACAGATAAGCCCGCGCGGCCGCCCAGGTTCTTGCGACTTTGGGCTAAGGCGGCAGCGGATTCGTGACGATTTCGTTGATGTCACATAGCCCGGCCCGGCGCCGCTAATGTCCGGTTTCGGACACCCGTGGCAACGGCAGGGCCGGTGCGTCGCCACCCTCGAAATAATCGAGCCGGGTGACCTTGCCCGAGGCATCGCGCACCGGCACGAAATAGCTGAGTTCGTCCGGCACGAACACCAGGCGACCGTCCGCGGTGAACTGCAGTGGCACCGCATGGTGGCCGCTGCGCTGTGCGAAGAGCTGGTGGTCCTTGACGGTCAGCGTCTGCACGGTCGTGCCGTCGATGCGATAGCTGCCCTGCAGCGCCTGCAGGAATTCATCGGCCAGGGGCGCCGGTACCGGCGTCGCATACGGCTGCCCCAGCGCGATGGCGGCGAGCCGCCGACTCATCGTGCGGGCATCGAAGCCGTCGTCGTTGGCCAGCACGGCCACGATCACATCCTGTTTCGGGAGATACACCAGAGCCGAGGCGAAGCCGTCGATCTGGCCGGTATGCCCGATCATCTCACTGCCGCGCACGTGCCACAGATACATGCCCATGCCGTACTGATGCGCAGGCGAGACGCCCGGCATGGCCGGCACCGGCGTGATCATCTGCTGGAAGCCCTTGGCGCTGACGATCTGCCCGCGTGCCAACGCGTGCATCCAGCGCACCAGATCGTCCGCCGTGGCGACCAGACCGCCGGCTGCGGCCGGAATGCTCATGCTGATGAACGAGGCGTTCTTGATCTGATGGGTGGCGTCATCCGTGCTGTAGCCGGCGACGCGTCCGGGAATCACGGCGGCGTTGTCGCCGTAGCGGATCTGCCGCAACTGCGCCGGCTCGAGCAACAGTTTCGTCATCGCTACGTACCAGCGCTCGCCGGTGACTTTCTCGATCACCGCGCCCAGCAGGATGTAGCCGCCATTGGAATAGGCCCACTGCGTGCCCGGCGCAAACGCGGGCGGCCGCTTGCGGATCTCGTCGACCAGCGTGGCCGTGTCCACGTCGCGCTTCATGAAACCCGGCTGGGGGTTCGGCGTCTTGTCCGAAATGCCCGCCGTATGGTTCAACAGCTGGCGCAGCGTGATGTTGCCGCCGTTGGGCACATCGGCAACATAGGTCGACAATCGATCGTCCAGCGACAGCTTGCCCAGCTCCGCCAGCTTGATCACGGTCGCCGCGGTGAACATCTTGGTGATCGAGGCGATGCGGAAGGTCTGCTCCGCATAGAGCGGTACACCCAGCTCGATGTTGGCGCGACCTACCGCGCCACGAAACAACATCGTGTCGCCTTGCAAAATGATCGCTGCCACGCCAGGCCCCAGCGGGTTCGCTGCGCTTTCCAGCGCGGCCTGCGCGGCCGTGGCCACCGGCACAGCCGGTGTCGATGGCGCAGCCAGCGCCGCCCATGAGAACGCCAACATGCCTACCGCAACGCCGATCCGCCCAAGCATCGCCTCTCTCCCCGTCGCGGACTCTCAAGGGTCCGGTCGCCAGCGCGCAGGATATGCCATGAGCGATGACAGGCACGCAATCGGGCGAGAGGATATCGTTACCTGGCGAGCAAGGCCTTGGCGCGGGCGACTACGGCGTCCGCGGTGAAACCGTAGGCTTTCAGCAGCACCTCGGCCGGTGCGGAGGCGCCAAAGGTTTCGATGCCCAGCATGTCGCCGTGCTGGCCCACATAGCGCTCCCAGCCCTGCGACACGCCAAGCTCCACCGCCAGCCGCGCCTTGACCGAGGGTGGCAGTACCTCGTCCCGCTCCGCCGGCGACAGGGCCTCGAACAATTCCCAGCTCGGCATCGACACGCAGCGCACAGCCACGCCTTCGTCCTGCAGGCGTTTCGCGGCCTCCACGATCAGGCTCACTTCCGAACCGCTGGCGATCAGGATCAGTTCCGGCGTTCGCGCCGACGAATCGGACAGCACGTACGCGCCACGGCGCAGCCCGTCGGCCGGGGCCATGCGTTCGCGATCCAGCGTCGGCAGGTTCTGCCGGGTCAGCACCAGCAGTACCGGGCGATCGCGGGTTTGCAACGCCACGCGCCAGGCCACCGCCGTTTCGTTGGCATCGGCCGGACGTATCACCACCAGATTCGGCACGGCGCGCAGGTTCGCCAGTTGCTCCACCGGTTGATGGGTGGGGCCGTCCTCGCCCAGCGCGATGCTGTCGTGGGTGAAGACGTGGATGACGTGCAGTTTCATCAGCGCCGCCAAGCGCATGGGCGGACGCATGTAGTCGGAGAAGATCAGGAAGGTGGCGCCGAACGGGATCGTGCCGCCATGCGCCGCCATGCCGTTGACGATGGCGCCCATCGCGTGTTCGCGCACGCCGAAATGCAGGTTGCGCCCCTGATAGCCCCAACCGGCCGAGTCGGAACCCTGCAGGTCCTCGCCCTTCGCGGCCAGCGGATTGAAATCGCCCAGCCCGTTCAGCGCCGTCTTGGTGGAAGGATTGAGATCCGCCGAACCGCCTGTAAACGCGGGCACCTTGGCGGCAAACGCATTCATCACCTTGCTGGACGCATCGCGTGTCGCCATGCCTTTGGCGTCCGCCGGGAACACCGGGATGTCGGCATCCCAGCCCTCCGCCAGCTCGCCGCGCAGGCTGCGTTGCAGCTCGTCGTGGAGATCCGGAAACATCGAGGCGTAAGCCTGCATCCGCTCGTTCCACGCCGATTCCAGCTCCGCGCCGCGCGTCTGTGCCTTGCGAAAATGCGCCAGCGCATCGTCCGGCACGAGAAAATCGGGCTCGGTCGGCCAACCCAGTGTCTGCTTGGTCTTGCGCGCGTTGTCCGCGCCCAGTGGCGAACCGTGCGTCTTGAAGCTGCCCTGCTCGGGCGAACCGTAGCCCAGCTCGGTGCGGATCAGGATCAGGGTGGGCCGCGTGCTCTTTGCCCGCGCGGTTTCCAGCGCCGCCTCGATCGCGACGAGATCGTTGCCGTCGCTCACCGAGATGGTGTGCCAGCCATAGGCATCGAAACGGCGCCGGACATCCTCGGAGAACGTCATGTCGGTGCCAGCAGACAAGGTGACCGTGTTCTGGTCGTACAGGCAGATCAGCTTGCCCAGCCGCAGGTGACCGGCCAGCGACGCGGCTTCGGATGCCACGCCTTCCATCAGGTCGCCGTCGCTGACGATGGCATAGGTGTAATGATCGATCACCGTGTGCTGCGGACGGTTGTAGCGCGCCGCCAGTTGCGCTTCCGCCATCGCCATGCCGACCGCATTGGCCATGCCCTGCCCCAATGGGCCGGTGGTGGTCTCCACGCCCGGCGTGTGGCCGCGCTCGGGATGCCCCGGCGTCTTGCTGCCCCATTGGCGGAACTGCTTGAGGTCGTCGAGCGAGACGTCGTAGCCCGTGACATAGAGCAGGCTATACAGCAGCGCGGAGCCGTGGCCGGCGGAAAGTACGAAACGGTCGCGGTCGAACCAGTCCGGGTTGCGCGGGTTGTACCTGAGCCAGCGCGTCCACAGCGCATAGGCCATCGGCGCCGCATCCAGCGGCAAGCCGGGGTGCCCGCTGTTGGCCTTCTCCACCATGTCGACCGAGAGGAAGCGAAGGGTGTTGATGCATTTCAGATCGAGCTCATCGGACATGCGGATCACCTGAAGAAGTGCATGGTGGCTGGCCGCAGTTCGCCGACGGATCGGCGAAGACGGGTTTCATGACGGATCGGGTGCAGCCACCGAGGCCGGTTCGATACCGATCGGAGCCGTGCCCTGTGCGAGCGGAAGATCGGACAGCGTCAGGCTGCCCAGTTCGGAGATATGCGCGATCGTCCGGTCGGGCGCGGGATCGATGACGAGACTTTCCGCGTCGCGCGCATAGTGCCCCTGGCGCACGAAGATCGTGGTCAGGTGCGCGCCGAAAATGCGCTTCATCGCCGCCAGCAAGTGCGGCTTGTCATCGACCATCACGTAGTGCGCAGCGGGATACGCGCGCTGGATGGCCTCCGTCATGCGCTCCTTGTGCACGTACACCAGCACGCGGCCATCCACCGCCTGCGAGATTCCCGAACGAAGGATTTTTCTCGGCTGAAACACGATGTCGCCGTCGGAGAGAATCACCGTCGAACCCAGCGTTCGCAAATGGGCCAGCGTTTCCAGCGCACCGGGGTAGAGCAGATCGGCGAACGGATACTCCAGCAGATACGACGCCAGCGGCATCAGCGCCGGGTGGTATTCGTGACCCAGGCGAAACTGCTGCAACGCGCCGAGATAATCGGCGTAGCCCTGCGTGTCGCGCAGCTTGTTGTAGATGGACCAGTAACGCTCGCGCTCCATGGCGCCGAAATCGCGGTCGAGGCGCGCCGTGAGGGCGGCCGCAAAACCATCGTTGTCGAGCAAGGTGTTGTCGACGTCGAGCAGGAAGACAAGTGAAGCGGTGTTCGACACAGTGAAGTTTCCTCAGCGTTTGGATCATTCCACTTTTGGATCATGCCAGCCGCCGTCGCCGGCGGTCAGCGCCTTGGCGGCGGCGGGGCCCCAGCTTCCTGGGGCGTACTCGTGCACCGGCTCCGCATTGTCCAGGACGGGATCGACCACCGCCCACGCCGCTTCCACGCAGGCATCGCTGGTGAACTGCGAGGCGTCGCCACGCATCGCGTCTCCCAACAAGCGCTCATAGGCGAGCTGTTCGTGCACCGGGTGATGCCTGGCCACCAACTCGACCGGCTCGCCGCGCATCTGCTCGCCCGCCTGCTTCACCCGCGCGCCGGTGGAGATCACCACCTCGGGACTGAGCCGGAAGCGAAAATAGTTGGAGTCCTGCCGGGGCGCGGTATCGAACACCGCCAGCGGCGGCTGCTTCAAGGTGACCATCACCTCGCAACTCGTCACCGGAAGGCATTTGCCGGTACGGATGTAGAACGGCACGCCCGACCAACGCCAGGTGTCGATATGCAGGCGCAACGCCGCATAGGTTTCCACCTGCGAGTCGGGCGCCACGCCCTTTTCGTCGCGATAGCCACGGAACTGGCCACGCACCACCTGGCCCGGCTCCAGCGGTCGCATGGCCTGGAACAAACGCTGTTTTTCCGAACGCATCGAGGCCGCCTCGTGCCCCATTGGCGCCTCCATCGCGAGCAAGGCCGTCACTTGCAGCAGATGGTTCTGCACCACGTCGCGCAAGGCGCCCGCTTCGTCGTAGAAACTGCCGCGACCCTGCACGCCGAAACTTTCCGCCATGGTGATCTGCACGTTTTCGACGTAAGTGCGATTCCACACGGGTTCGAGGAAGGTGTTGGCAAAGCGGAAGTACAGCAGGTTCTGCACCGCCTCCTTGCCGAGGTAGTGATCGATGCGAAAAATGTTCGATTCCGGGAAGGCCTCGTGCAGCGTCTTGTTCAAACGTTTGGCCGACGCCAGGTCGCGCCCGAACGGTTTCTCGATGACGATGCGCGCGTTGTCGGCGCAGCCGGAGCTGGCCAGTCCCTGCACCACCGTGTCGAACATCGTCGGCGGTATCGCCATGTAGTGGATCGGGCTGCGCGCCTCGCCCAGCGCCTGCTTCAGGCGCGTATACGTGGACGGATCGTGGTAATCCCCATCGATGTACTGCAACTGCGCGGCAAGCCGCTCGAACGCCTTGGCGTCGCACAGGTCATGTTCCGTCAGGCTCTTGCGGGCGCGCTCGCGCAACTGCTCCAGCGTGAACTGGCCATATGCCACGCCGATGATCGGCATGTCCAATTCGCCTGCCTGGATGAGCGCCTGCAACGCCGGAAAGATCATCTTGTAGGCAAGATCGCCGGTCGCGCCGAAGAACACGAAGGCGTCCGATCGTGAGCCACTCATGATTGCGCATCCACTCCTGTTGCCATGGGCCCTTGGCGATGCCTCGCACGGGCGGGTCCTCCACCCTGACCTACCGGGCGTTAAATCCAGGCATGGACAACATGGGATTGGCGTGAGGCCGCTCGTGGGTTCTTGCGGCCTGCCGCGGCGAGCGTCAATGCATGCCGAGCCACATCGCCAATGCGCCGGCCAGTATGCCGAAGCCCACCACCGACAGGGCAATCGTCACCAGCAAGCGCAGCGGAAACGAACGGCCGAGCATGGTCAGCGAGGGTAGGCTTACCGGCGGCAGCGTCATCAACAGCGCGGCCGCCGGTCCCACGCCAAGCCCCAGGGCCAACATGGCCTGCACGATCGGCACCTCGCCCGCGGTGGGGATCACGAACAGCATGCCGGCCACCGACAGCGCCACGATCCAGATCCATGCCTCGCCCATGTCCGGGCCGATAGGCGGAAACATCCAGGCGCGCGTGGCGCCCAGCAGCAGCACGATGATCACGTATTCGGGAATCAAGCGGAGGGTCATGCGCACGAAGATGCGCGCCCACAGCATGACCACCTCGACGAACGTGCGCGGCTCGGGCTCCGCCGGCGGCAGGTCCAGCGCGATGGGACGGCCCGGCTCGGCCAACCGGTTGGCCAGCTGCCCCAGCCCGAACACCATCGGCACGGCAAGCGCCAGGCGCAGCACGGTCCAGTGCCAGCCCAACACGAAGCCGGTGAATATCAGCGTGGCCGGATTGAGCATGGTATTGCCCAGCCAGAACGCCACCGCGGCGCCCGGCGCCGCCTGGTGACGGCGCAGCCCCACCACCACCGGCGCCGCGCAACAGGTGCACATCATGCCCGGCACGGCCAGCAGGCCGCCGGCGAGCACGCTGTTGAATCCGCGGCCGCCCAGCACACGCGCCACCCAGTGCACCGGCAACAAGGCCTGCACACCCGAGCCCAACAGCAGGCCCAGCACCATCGCCTGCCAGATCGCCTTGCCATAGGCCAGCGCGTAGCCGAGCGCGGCGCTCCATGATGGCGCGGGTGCGCTGGATGCGTCGCCCATCAGGATCGAATGGCCGATGGAATGCTGTGCCGCCGCCGTGAACGCGCGGCCGTAATACGGATGCCACTTCACGTAGAACAGGCCGGCGACGGCCAACAACACGAATACCAGGAAACGCGCGGTGCGCGACGTCTGCGATGCGGCGGGCATGCAAGCCTCTCCGAACAGCGTGGGACGTTACGGCCCTACAGGGCACGACATTGCCCACCGATCACCGCAGGCCGGATGCGCTGCGGAGGGGCACGATTTTCGAACCAGGCGATGCGACTGCGGTGCACAGCATGCTACGGCGTCCGGGCAAAGTCACTAGCATCCGGCGCCATCGGCTTTGGATGGCCAAATACTGTGTCTGCCTTGCAACAGACACGCTTACGGATACAGCGAAAGTTCGCCTTCGATTTCCACCGGGATGTTGAACGGCAGCTCGGCCATGCCGACGGCGCTGCGCGTATGCGCGCCCCGCTCCGGCCCATACAAGGCCAGGATCAGCTCGGAGAAGCCGTTGATCACCTGCGGCTGCTGGGTGAAACCGGGCGCGGAATTCACCATGCCGAACACGCGATGCCAGGCGCATACGCGGTCGAGATCGCCGATGCTGCGCTTGAGGCTGGCCAGCACGGAAAGCGCGACCAGGCGCGCCGCCTGATAGCCCTCGCTCACCGACAGCTCGGCGCCCAGCTTGCCCAACGGCGCGGCCATCGCACCGTCCTCGCCCTGCGGCCCGTGGCCCGCGATGAAGACCCTCGTGCCATGCACCTGCACGAACTGAAACGGCAGGCTCACGCCGGGGGGCACGGTGAACGGCGGCGGCAACTTCAGTCCCATCTCCGTCAGGCGGGCTTCGATGGCGCTCATCGGCATCCTCGATTCGTCTTATTCGCGGAAAGACCCGCGCGTCGCTTCACGCATGTTACGGCCCAACGACACCAGCTTGCGCATCAGCGTACCCAGGGCATTGTCCGCCACGTAGGCCGTGCGCAGCCATCCCATCAACTGCTCGCGGTAAAGCAGCACGGCCACCATGATCTGCATTTCCAGCAGGGCCAGGAAGACGTCGATCCCCACCGAGTCGATGGTCAGCGCCGTGGGCACGGTCTCGGGCTGGCTCAACAGGATCAGCACCACCGTCACGGTGATCACGCCGATCATCCACTTGCGCACGTCTTTGCGGCGCCACTCGGCGGTCAGCGCCTCGAGCGTAAACCACTGCGGATCCAGCCAGGCCATCCCTCCCTCCTTGTCGCCCGACGGCGCTCACCCCCTGTCTCGCCCCACCATGGAGGCGTCCCGTCGACAACAAAAGGGGCACCCTCACGGCGAGCGGCGTAGGCTTTGTATCGCTGTGTATCCGCCGCCGCTCCGGTTACACGCGCTTGCAAATCCGCGAGGTCTCCACACAGAGCAGACACACGGAAATGGTCTTCTAAACGGGTCAAGCAACCAGCCGGGAGACGTTCCATGTCCGATCAGATCAATCAGCAGCGCCGTTCCCTTCTTGGCGCAACCGCCCTGGGCCTTGCGCTGGCCCCGTTCGGTCTGGCCACGCTTGCCCACGCCCAGGCGTCATCGCCTGCGCCGTCGGCCGGGAAGCGCGTGGCCGCGAACAGCCACACCTCGTTCAAGCCGCTCAAGCATGTGAAGGCGGGCGTGCTCGACGTGGCCTATGCCGAAGACGGCCCCGCCAACGGCAAGCCGGTGCTGCTGCTGCACGGCTGGCCGTACGACATCTACAGCTTCGTGGACGTGGCGCCGATCCTGGCTGCCGCGGGCTATCGTGTGATCATTCCCTACCTGCGCGGCTATGGCGACACGCGCTTTCTCTCGGCGGACACCAAGCGCAATGGCCAGCAGGCGGCGCTCGCCACCGATGCCATCGCGCTGCTGGATGCACTGAAGATCGACCAGGCCATCGTGGCCGGTTTCGACTGGGGCGCACGTACCGCCGACATTCTTGCGGCGCTGTGGCCGCAGCGCTGCAAGGCGCTGGTCTCGGTGAGCGGTTACCTGATCGGCAGCCAGGAAGCGAATCGCGCACCGCTGCCGCCCAAGGCCGAATTGCAGTGGTGGTATCAGTTCTACTTCGCCACCGAACGCGGCGAAGCCGGCTATGCGAAGTACACGCACGATTTCGCCCGCCTGATCTGGCAACTCGCCTCGCCGCAGTGGGCGTTCGACGACGCCACCTTTGCCCGCTCCGCCGCCGCGCTGGACAACCCCGACCAGGTTGCCGTGGCGATCCACAACTACCGTTGGCGGCTGGGCCTGGCCGAAGGCGAAGCGAAGTACGACGCGCTGGAAAAGCAGCTCGCCGCGCTGCCGGGCATCGGCGTGCCCACCATCACGCTGGAGGGCGACGCCAACGGCGCACCGCATCCGGAACCCGGTGCCTACGCCAAGCGCTTCACCGGCAGGTACGAGCATCGCCAGGTGAACGGCGGCATCGGCCACAACCTGCCGCAGGAAGCACCCGAGGCATTCGCCAAGGCCGTCATCGACGTCGACAAGTTCTGATGCCCTCCGGGAGAAGGTCCATGAAGTCGTTGCTCGCGTTGTCCAGCGTCGGTGTCGTGCTGCTGGCAGGCCTCTTCGCGGTGGCCTGCCACGCTGCCAGCGAACACACGTCCAAGCCTGCCTCACCGATCTATGGCGTCACCCTGCCCGACGGCTATCGCCAATGGGAACTGATCGCGCCGTCGCTGGAGGGCGAGCCGCTCAACGAACTGCGCGCCGTGGTCGGCAACCCGACCGCGATACAGGCCTATCGCACGAACACACTGCCATTCCCGGATGGCAGCATCCTGGTCAAGCTCGCCTGGAAGCGCACGCCGTCGACCGAGTTCGAAGCGGCCACTGTGCCGGGCGCCGCCACCACGGTGCAAGTGATGGTGAAGGACGCGAAGAAGTACGCCACCACCGGCGGCTGGGGCTTCGGCCGCTTCGTCGATGGCCAACCCGTGGATGAAGCGCAGCACCGCACCTGCTTTGCCTGCCATCAGGCGCGCGTCAAGAACCACGACTACGTGTTCACGCGATACGCTCGCTGACCCCGGCCAGCCGCCACATCGCGATGGGCGAAGCGCTGTCTATTGCGGGAAAAGCAAAGTGATCACGGCGCGATAGCCCCATCCGTGCGGACTGGTCGCGCTGGTCGCCGCCCAATAGCGCACGCCGCCGGTGAAACTCACCGGCAATTTGCCCACCTTGGTCAACTTGGCCACGGTTAAATTCACTGGCACCGCCGCTTGATGCGCATGCCAGTCGTAGGTGGACTCGGCGTTGATGCCATAGGTCCATGCCGTGGGTGTGGTGTAGGAAAGAAACGGTTGCAGGAACAGGCTGCTCAGCGGCGCACGGTCGCGATTGTTCTTCACGCTGGCAATCGACCAGATCTGGTTGGTCAGAAAGCCATAGGTGAAGCCATGCGATTGCTTCAGCACCACGATGGTCGGTCCCAGCCCCCACTTCTTCGCACCCAGCAGATCGCCGGTGGCCGTGGGCAGCAGAAATGCCGGACCCACGCCCCAGATGATTCCGCCGGCACCCGGTGCCTTGGGCGAAAAGAACAGGCTTTGGGTGATGTCGCCCAGTCCCGACTGACTGCCTGAGCCGGGCGAGATATCCGACTGCGTGGTCACCGGCAGGATGGTGCGGGAGATCATGTTCCAGTCGTCGCTGATGGAGATCGGCACCACCGGCTGCACGTTCATGGTCAGCCGGTGGCCACGTTCGTCCGGGCCGATCTTGCTGTCGTAGTTGAACTGGAACGGCGCGCTGATCAGCGAAGCGACCGGATTGGATAGTTTCTTCGCCAGATCGGCGGTATCGCCACCCGCGGCATCGCCGGATGTCGATTGCGCGTGAACGGTAACGGAAAGCAACAGCGGCAAAAACAATACGACGGGATAGCGCAGATGCATGTCCTGCTCCGAGGCACGCCAAGGCTTACTGTCCTGCGCGGATGGCGAGAAGTCATGCGAAGAACTACGGGGTGGCACACCGTGTTCTTACTTAGGTCCCTTAAAAAAAGCCGTTTGCGTGCGTCGTGCATTGCTGCTTTGACAACCAACATTACCCGTTACATCGCTGAAACACCCCTCCACGAACGACCGGAAAAAATAGGGGAACGCGCGATGCAAACTGAGGGAAACTCCCGATGTCGCGACGCATGTGCCTGCGTAGCCTGTGATTGCAGCTTCAACACGAGTTGCAACACCCAATCAGGAGACACCGTCATGCCGCGCTACATCGTCGAACGCCAATTCCCCAACGGGCTTTCCCTTCCCACCAATGCCACTGGCGCCGCCAAATGCGTTGCCATCGTCAACACCAACGCCGAAGAAGGCGTAACCTGGCTGCACTCGTACGTGAGTGAAGGCAAGACCAAGACGTTCTGCGTCTACGATGCACCGAGCCCCGAAGCGATCCGCCAGGTGGCCCGCCGCAATGAGTTGCCGGTGGACCACATCACCGAGATCTCCGTACTCAATCCCTATTTCTATTTGAGTATGGCGGGAGCCAGTCGTGCATCGGCGAGCCGAACGGTTTATAGAGCACCGTGGCGTCCGTTCCGCTACTTCCTCTAACGGAGCGCTGAGACGCCAGCTTGCCGCCCTGCCCTGGGCAAGGCACCTGTCGGACACGCGTTGAGGGTGGAAGGTTGGAACTGGTTGAGCGTGACTACGCCTTGCAGCGTCTACGCGACGCGCGCGACCTCGCGCAGCAAGGCACCGGCCGCACCGCGCTGGTCTATGGCGAGGCGGGAATCGGCAAGACGTCGCTCGTGCGATGCCTGGCCGCCGGACACGACAGCGGCCGCGTCCTGATCGGCGGGTGCGAGGCTTTGTTCTCGCCCCGCCCGTTGGGTCCCTTCTACGACATCGCCGATGCGTTCACCAGCCGCACAAGAAGCCTGCTGGGCCGCGAAGGACGCCGCGCCGAACTGTTCGCCGCCCTGCTCACGGACCTGCAGGAACTCGACGGCACCACCCTGCTGGTGCTGGAAGATCTGCACTGGGCCGATGCCGCCACGCTGGACCTGGTGAAGTACCTGGCCCGGCGCATCGAACGGGTGCGTGCACTGCTGGTGCTGACCTATCGCGACGACGAGCTCGACGCAAAGCATCCGCTGCGGCTGCTCTGCGGCGACCTGCCCAGCGACGCTGCCGTGCGCGTGCCGTTGCTGCCGCTATCGGAAACCGCCGTGGCCGACCTGGCCCAACGCACGGGCCGTTCGTCGGAAGGACTGTTTGCTGCCACCGGTGGCAATCCGTTCTTCGTCACCGAGGCGTTGTCGGCCGAAGGCTTGCCGGCATCGGTGCGCGATGCCGTGCTGGCACGCGCGGGACGGCAGACGCCGGCCGTGCGCGAGCTGCTCGATCTGGCCGCGATCGTGCCGGCACGCATCGACGTGTCGCTGGTCCACGCGCTGCTCGCTCCCAGCGACGAGGTGGTCGCCGCGGCGCTCGCCTCGGGGTTGCTGTTTGCGCAGAGCGGCACGTATGCGTATCGCCATGAACTCGCGCGCATCTCCATGGAACAGGCGCTGCCCTCGCCAGTGGCTGCCGCCTTGCATGCGCGATTGCTGTGCCACCTCGAATCGCTTGGCGAGAACGTGCCGATGGCGTGGCTGGTACACCACGCGGCAGGTGCCGGCGATTGCGCGTCCGTCATGAAATACGCGCCCAAGGCCGCCGCCGATGCCGCCGCCCACGGCGCGCACTGCGACTCCGCCTGGCTTTACGGTCGGGCGCTGGCCCATGCCGGCGGGCTGCCCGACGATGCGCGTGCGGAGCTGCTCGAACGTCATGCCTACCAGTGCTACCTCACCAGCCAGATCGACAGCGCAATCGCCTCCAGCCAGACCGCCCTCGCCCTGTGGCGCAAGCTGGGAGACAAACGCCAGGAAGGCCACATGCTCCGCTGGTTGTCGCGCCTGCACTGGTTTGTCGGCCGCAATAGCGACGCCGACGTGTACGGCAACCTCGCGGTGCAATTGCTCGAATCCATCCACGCCGACGACGAGCTGGCCTGGGCGCTGAGCAACCGCGCGCAAATGCACATGCTGGCCGGCCGCACCACCGAGGCGGTGACCTGGGGAACGCGCGCCATCGAGATGGCCGAAAAGCAAGGCAACACTGAAGTGCTGGCCCATGCATTGAACAATGTCGGCACCGCGCGTTGCGTCCGCTACCACGCCGATGGCAAGGACATGCTCAAGCGCAGCCTGGAAATCTCCATCGCCAACGGCTACGGCGAGCATGTGGCGCGCGCCTACGCCAACCTCACCAGCAGCGCCGTGACCACGCGCGACTATCCCGAAGCGCAGTGGTACATCAGCCAGGCGGCGGCATATTTCGCCGAGCGCGACCTGGATTCGTGGTCGCAATACGTGGTGGCCTATCAGACCCGGCTGGATTTCGAACAAGGACGCTGGGATGCCGCGGGCCAGCTCGCCAGCCATCTGCTGACGCGAGGCGACGTGACGCCGGTCGCGCGCATCCCCGCCTTGAACGTGCTCGCGCGCATTCGCCTGCGTCGCGGCGATCCCGGCGGCGCGGAACTGCTCGATGAAGTGACCGAACTGGCCTGCGCCACCGGCGAATTGCAGCGACTCGCACCCGTGGCCTCGGCGCGCGCCGAGGCGGCATGGCTGCGTGGTCAGGATGGCGAAGACGATCCCGTAGTCAGCCGAACTTGCCTGTTGGCGGAACAGCTGCACGATCCACGCGCTCTCGGAGAACTGTTGTTCTGGCGCCGCTGGATGGGCCTGGAGGCGTCCGAAACCGCCGAGATCGAACACGCCTACGCCTTGCAACGCGACGGCCAATGGCAGGACGCCGCGCTGGCGTGGCAAAGCATCGGCTGCCCCTACGAACGCGCGCTGGCCTTGATGGAAGGCGACGAACACGCCATCGGCGAAGCACTGGCCACGCTATCGGCACTGCAGGCTTCCGCCACCATCAGGCGCTGCCGCGAATCGCTCCATCGCAACGGCGTGCGCGGCATGGCCCGCAGCCCACGCGCGAGCACCGTGGCCAATCCCGCCGGATTGACCCTGCGCGAACTGCAGATTCTCTCCCTGCTCACGCAAGGCCTGTCCAACACCGAAATCGCCGACCGCCTCGCGCGTTCGGAGAAGACGGTGGAACATCACGTCTCGGCCGTACTGCGAAAACTCGATGCCCGTTCGCGCGGCGAAGCCGTCGCGGCGGCGGGACGCCTCGGACTCGGTTCAACGCATTGATGGGCTGTTTAGAAGTCCGATTTTCCGAACCGCGCCACACCTTGATTGTGTCCCGGCGGATCCAACGTGCTGAGATCGAGCGCCAGCGGCCGGCCTATCCATTGCGCCAGTGAGGTGTGATCGGCGAGGTCGTCATCGGTTAGCGGATGCACCAACGCAGTGAGTCCCGACGAGGCGATGATGTCGCGGATCGCGGCCAAACCGTCGGCCGTGAAATGAATTTCGAACTGCGGTAGTGGGTGGGGCCCGGCGCTGCGGTCGCTCAGTCGCCCGACAAAGCGAAGCGGAGGAATGCGTGCACGCTGCATGCTCTCGATCAGGTTTTGCCGCAGCACTTCGGCGATGGGGCGCGTGCTCGCGTCGTAGTAGACGTGCGCGTGATACGGGGCCGTTCCGGATGGGTCGCGATGGGTGGTCATGGCACTGCCCTGAGGGTCCGCTTGATCTGCTTTGCTGCTGCGCACGTCCGGCGCCGCCGCCGCACGGGCACGGGCCGCCCAGGCGGCGCTGGGTATGTCGAGATGAAAGCTGGGCACGCAACGGCTCCGAACGCAAGGACCGATTTCCCCGGTCGGCATGATGCCGTTGGCGTAAAGCCCAATAAACATGGGAATATTTTGGACATTCCAAACCCATGGGTTGTTAGTGATGAACAAGCTGGCCAACATGGAAATGTTCGTGCGCGTCGTGGAGGCCGGCAGTTTCGCGGCAGCGGCCGAGATCTGCGGCGTCTCCGCCACCATGGTCGCCAAGCACGTCGCCGATATCGAACAGCGGCTGGGCGCGCGCCTGCTCCATCGCACCACGCGACGGCAACAGCTATCGGAAGTGGGCCGCCTCTACTACGAACGCTGCAAGACCGCGCTGGCGGAAGTGGAGCGGGCCGAAGCCAGCGCGCTGGAACTGCACGAAAGTCCTCGCGGAAAACTGCGTCTTGTCGCCCCCGTCAGTTTTGGCAGCTACAGCATGGTTCCCTTGCTGGGCGAATACATGGAACGCCATCCGGATGTCGACGTGGATCTCACGCTCGACAACCGCCTTCCCAATCTCGCCGATGGCGATTTTGAACTGGGCGTCTACATTGGCGAAGTCAACGAGCCGGGCATCGTTGCGCGACCGCTGCGCCCGTATCGACGCCTGCTGGCGGCGTCGCCGGCGTACCTGGAACGCCACGGCCAGCCCATGCATCCCGAACAATTGAGTGAGCACCTGTGCCTGGGCCTTTCGTACTGGCGGCGTTACAACCATTGGCATTTTGTGGCCGACGACGGCACTACTTGCAGCGTCAACGTGCAAGGCCGCTTTACCGCCAACCAGGGCAATGCCCTGCGCGTGGCCGCACGCAACGGCATGGGCATCGTCCTGCAACCGGAAGTCGTGCTTACCGATGATCTCGCGTCGGGCCGGTTGGTTGCGGTACTTCCCGGCTGGTCGCTCAAGCCTTCGCCCATGTACCTCATCTACGCACAGGACCGGCACCCCACCGCGAAGCTGCGCAGCGTGATCGATTTCCTGCTGGAGCGATTGGGTGCGGCGGCGTAGCGGCATTCGAGCACTCGCAGCCACGCTATCGGCCATATCGATCAGGACTTGATAGCCGAACCAGGCGCAAGCGTCCTTCATTCATGCCACTTCGACGAACGACGACAAACGAAAACGTTTTCTAAATTTCCCCGCCGCAGCGCCGATAAAAACCGTGCGCGGAGTGATGGGCTCCGTATCCCGGAGCGAACATGTTGGTCCTCGTTGGAGCGGTGGTGGTGTTGGTGTGCGTGCTAGGCGGCTTCGTGCTGTCGCATGGACAGATTCTTGCGTTGTGGCAGCCCTATGAGTTGCTGATCATCGGCGGCGGTGCGCTGGGTGCCTTTCTTTCGGCCAATCCGGTCAAGGTGGTGAAGGCGGCGCTGCGCGACGTGCTCGGGCTGCTGAAAGGCCCGAAGTACCACAAGCAGGATTACGTCGATCTGCTCTCGATGCTCTACGAACTGTTCAGCCTGATCCGCAAGGAGGGCTTGCTCGGCGTGGAGGAACATATCGAGGACCCGCAGGCGAGTTCGCTGTTCTCCGCCTATCCGCGCCTGCTGCGCGAACATCATCTGATCGAGTTCACCACCGACTGCCTGCGCCTGATGGTGGGCGGCAGCATGAATCCGATGGAGCTGGAACAGCTGCTGGAAGTGGAGCTGGAAACGCACCACCACGAAGCCGTCGCCCCGGCGCTGGCGGTGACCAAGCTGGCCGATGCACTGCCGGGCTTCGGCATCGTGGCGGCGGTGCTGGGCATCGTCACCACCATGGGCCAGCTCGACGGCGACACCTCGCGCATCGGCATGCACATCGCCGGCGCGCTGGTCGGCACCTTCCTCGGCATCCTGCTCTGCTACGGCTTCATCGGACCGCTGGGCGCGGCGATGGAGAACCGGGTGCAGGAAGACGGCAAGGCATTCGAATGCGTGAAGATCGCGCTGCTCGCCAACCTGCGCGGCTATAACCCGAAGGTAGCCGTGGAGTTTGCGCGCAAGTCGCTGTCCGCCAACGCGCGGCCGGGCTTCCTCGATCTGGAGGAGCACCTCAAGGCGCCGCGCGCCAAGGCGGCGACGTGAGCGAACAAGGCGAAACGCCACCGATCATCGTCGTACGCCGCGTCAAGCGGCATGGCCACGGCCACCACGGCGGCGCGTGGAAGGTGGCCTATGCGGATTTCGTCACCGCCATGATGGCCTTCTTCCTGGTCATGTGGCTGATCGGCGCGGGGACCCGCGAGCAACGCGCGGCGATCTCGGAATACTTCAAGAATCCGAGCATGACGCAAGGCACCGCCACCATGGCACCGCCAGGCCGCATGGGTCCGGGCGGCGCCAGCACCAGCATGATCAAGATGGGCGGCGCGATGGATATGCCGCACGGCCCGGGCCACGACCGCCAGGGCGCCGCGGCGGCGAGTACCGATCCCAAGGAAATCGAGAAGGAGGCGCGCAAGCAGGAGCGCGCGCGCCTGGAAGAACTGATGCAGCAGTTGCAGGCCGCGATCGAGAAGAGCCAGGCACTCGCCCCGTTCAAGGATCAGCTGCTGCTGGACATCACCTCCGAAGGCCTGCGCATCCAGATCGTGGACAAGCAGAACCGCCCGATGTTCGATCTGGGCAGCGCGCAGCTGCGGCCCTACACCACCACCATCCTGCAGGAGCTCTCGGGCTTCATCAACCGCGTGCCCAATCGCATCAGCCTCTCCGGCCACACCGACGACGCGCCCTATACCAGCGACCATCACTACAGCAATTGGGAGCTGTCCGCCGACCGCGCCAACGCGGCGCGGCGCGCGCTGCTCTCCGGCGGTCTGACCGAAGACAAGATCGCACGCGTGGTGGGGCTGGCCGCCTCGGTGCCGTTCGACCGCGCCAACCCGGGCGACCCGGTCAATCGCCGCATCAGCATCATCGTGATGAACCGGCAGGCCGAGGCGAGCACGCTTTCGCAGGAAAGCGGCGGCACCGAGGAGAAGCCATCGACGGCCCTGCTCCCCACGGTCACGCCGATTGCGCCTGCGATCATCACGGTATCGGCGGCTGCGGCTGACGACAGCGCGCAGGCGGGGCCACACTCGCCCTGAAGCGTCCATTCTCCCGTTTGCGAAGACACATTGCGGCCCGCCTCCGTCACCGGCAAGCTTGATCATCGGTTTCCATGCAGCGATGGCCCGGGGGCAAATGGTCATCGCTTCGCTCCATGTGTTTTCCAGGGGGAATGTGCATCGCATGATTCGACACGCCGCGCGGGTGCTTTTGTTTGCAGGGATCCTGGGCATTTCCTCGCTCCACGCCGAGGAAGCATGGGCACCGGTGGAGGCGCGCGTACCGTTCGCACCGAGCGCGTTCACGGGAAGCGACGGCCTCACCCATCTGGCGTACGAGCTGCACGTCACCAACTTCTACGGCGACTCCGGCGCGCTCAAGCCGCAGGGACTGGAAGTGTTCGGTGACGACGCGACCACCCCACTGCTGACGCTGGATGCGAAGCAGCTATCGCAAGTGGTGAAGCCCGCGCCGGCGGACCAAAAACCCGTGGCGATACTCCCGGGCAAACGCGCCGTCTTCTTCGTCTGGTTGACCTTCCCCGCCGGCACGCCCGTGCCGCACCGCTTGCATCACCGCATCGAATTCATTGCCGACAAGCATGCGAACAGCGTGCTCGATGGCGCCACCGTCCAGGTCAGCGAAGCCAAGACCATGATCATCGGCGCACCATTGCGCGGTGGTCGCTGGCTGGCCCACGAAGGTCCGGGCGCCGCCCAGTCGCACCATTGGGGCAGCCTGGTGGCGGTGAACGGACAGCTCACCATTCCGCAACGCTACGCCCTGGACCTCGTGGGTATCGACGACGCGGGGCACGTGATGCGGCCCGGCGTGAAGGACATCCAGAAGTCCAGCTACGCCGACTGGATCGGCTACGGTGCGGACGTGCTCGCAGTGGCTGACGGCGTCGTGCGCAGCGCGCGCGACGGCGAGACGGAGCACCCGCCGCTCAGCGCGCAACCGGAACCCAGCGCACTCACCAGCGACGGCCTGTTCGGCAACTACGTGGTGCTGGAAATCGCACCGGGCACGTTCGCCAGCTATGCGCACCTGCAGCGTGGCAGCCTCAAGGTGAAGCCGGGCGACCGGGTGCGTCGCGGTCAGCTGCTGGCGCAGCTGGGGCAGTCCGGCAATTCCGCCGCACCGCATCTGCATTTTCAGCTGTCCAATGCCGTCGCGTTCGAAGGCTCGGAAGGTGTGCCTTATGCGTTCGAGCGCTTCGACTACCTCGGCCCCGAATCCGAGGGGCAACTGTTTGGACAGGGCGATCCGTGGAAAGCCCTGCCCATCGAACACCGCCAATCGCAGCTACCGCTCAACGATGTGGTGATCCAGTTTTCCCATCCCTAGGACGCGTTCCGGCGACTTACGGCGCGCGCTTCGGCAGCGTCCAGCCCGGACGCGGGAAATGGCAGGTGTAGCCGTTGGGAATGCGCTCCAGATAGTCCTGGTGCTCCGGCTCGGCCTCCCAGAACGGGCCAGCGGGGGTCACTTCGGTGACCACCTTGCCGGGCCACAGGCGCGATGCATCGACATCGGCGATGGTGTCTTCCGCCACCTTCTTCTGCTCATCGCTGAGATAGAAGATGGCCGAACGGTAGCTCATGCCCACGTCGTTGCCCTGGCGGTTCCTGGTCGACGGATCGTGGATCTGGAAGAAGAACTCCAGGATTTGTCGATAGCTGATCACGCTGGGATCGAACACGATCTCGATCGCTTCGGCATGCGTGCCGTGGTTGCGATAGGTGGCATTGGGCACGTCGCCGCCCGAATAGCCCACGCGCGTGGACAACACGCCCGGGTAGCGCCGCAGCAGATCCTGCATGCCCCAGAAGCAGCCGCCAGCCAGGATCGCGGTTTCGGTTTTCGTGCTCATCGCTTGGTCCTTCCCATCGGTAAGAGTGTCGCGTTTCGGGAGCGCCTGCGTGCCAAAGCCCCCACCGCAGCTGCATTCCATGTGGTGCTGAGCGGCTGCGTTCTCAAGTCGTCGGGCGCACCCAGGGCACCCTTCCGATGTCTTCGCTCAAAGGGCTTGTGAGGTTACTTCTTGGACGGCCAAGCGGCTCCACTATCGACTGCGCTCAACGAGCGTGAGCCCGCCGTAGTCCCACTCCTACGACACGCGGCCTGTGCCACCTGTGGAATGGCGCATCCGGCGTGCGGAGCGCATGCTCCACCGCGCCTCGCAAGAGGCAGAGAACCCAAGCGGCATCGCACACGCTTATAACCCGGGGGTTGGGCGCGTGCGATCGCCGCCGGGCTGCCGGGATACCGCCCATGCCGCACACGCCGTTTTCGCTCAACGCGCGTCAGTCACCGCGAGTTGATACTCCTGCGCGCTGAAATGGCCGAGCGACAACTGGCTGCCATCCCTCGCCTTCGCATGGGCGCCTTTTCCATGATGCACACCGCTCAGCAACGGTGCGCCGTAACCTGCGCCTGGGTCGATGCCTTTGGCGGAAAACAGCGCACGCACATCGCCTGCACCGTGCCAACGCATCGATGCCTGCGTACCCATGGGGATCGGCTTGATCGTCTGAGCCGCCGCCATCGCGGCATGCAACGGCCGGGACGAAGCATTGACCGCATACAAGGGTTCGTCATCCATGGTCTGGGTGCCGACCCAGGCCAGCGGTATCACCAGGACGCATGCGGCGAGCCACCAATTCCGCTGGCCGGAGCGGGGTTTTCCATCGTCGGAACGAGACATAGCTGCCGTCTCCTGTGATGTAGCCATGCGCAACGAAGCAAACGCTTCGACCTGACGACACAAGCCGGTATCCACGGAACGTTCACGCGGTTCCCAAGGGCCGGTGCCAGGAAGAACCTAACCAACCTTAGCTACGCCTGCGTGACGCTGACGTTTCGGCCGTTTTCGAGGGCAACGGCACCGTGCGCGCCCTGCGCCGCTCGGCCCGCCTGAGACGCCCCCAGGCGCGCCAACGCAAGACCTGAGATAATGGCCGATTGCCCATACGCGCACGGCTCGTTATGCACATCGGCATCGACTTCGGCACCAGCTACTCGGCCGCCGCCGCCATCATCGGCGGCAAGCTCACCCTCGTCCGCTTCGGCGAGGCGGAGCAGTTCCGCACGGCCGTCTATTTCCCCGAACTGGTGCCCGACCCGAACGACTTCGAACTCACCCCCGAGCTGGAAGCGCAGATGGAAGCGCACATGCGCTCCGCACGCCTGGCCTTGCGCCGGCAGACCGCCGGTGGCGAGGTGTCGCGTTCGGACCAGGAACTGCGTCGCGACGCCCTGCGCGTGGTACGCCGGCAATGGATGGAAGAACAGGCGCGCGCAGCCACGGCATCGGTCGCCAGCTTCCAGCACGCGTTGTTCGGCGAAGAGGCGGTGGAAGGCTATCTGGAAAGCGGCGGCGGCAATCTGATCGAGTCGCCCAAGTCGATGTTCGGCTACCGGCTGGACCCGCAGGTGCGCAAGGTGATCGTGCATATCGCCACGCATATCCTCGAGCACATCCGCTTGACCGCCAGCCGCCAGTTCGGCGAGCCCGTGCGCGGCGCGGTGATCGGCCGTCCGGTGGAATTTCGCAGTTCGATGGGCGCGGCCGGCTCGGAACAGGCCATCGAGATCCTGCGCGAAGCGGCCGCGGCGGCCGGCTTCGACGAGGTGAGCTTCCTGGAAGAACCCGCTGCCGCCGCGATGCACTATCACAAGAGTCTCAGCGACCGGCAGCACGCGCTGATCGTGGATATCGGCGGCGGCACCACCGACGTCACGCATGCGGAACTCGGCGGTATCGCCTCGCCGCTGATCGCGCGCAACTGGGGCCTGCCCAAGGGCGGCACGGATCTGGACGTGGGCGTGAGCCTGCACCATTTCATGCCGCTGATGGGCAAGGACATCGTGCGCATACCGCAGCATCAGTTCGTGGAAGCAGCGAGCGTGCACAACCTGCCCAAGCAACGCGAGTTCCGCAAACAGAACTATCGGCTGATTGCCGCGCCTTACGGTCCGCGCCTGCGCGCCCTGCAGGAGTTGGGCGCTACCACTCGCCTCAATCAGACGGCCGAACGCACCAAGATCAGCTTGAGCAGCGAAGCCAGCCATCGCGCGCCGCTGGACTTCATCGAACCGGGCCTGGCGGTGAACGCCACGCGCGAGGATCTCGATACGGCCATGGAACCCTTCCTCGCGCTGCTGGAACGCACCCTCACGGGCGTACGCGGCGATCTGGCAGCATTGCCGGAGAGCGTCTTCCTCACCGGTGGCACCTCGCGTTCGCCGCAGGTCAAGGCACGCGTGCAGGCCTGTTTCCCCGAGGTGCCGCTGGTGCACGGCGATCCGTCGCTGGGTGTGGTGTCCGGGTTGGCGGTGGCGGCGAGCGAGGCGGTCGGCGTCGCCTCCTGAGACCGCGCACGCGCAAGCTTTTGCCGGCCAGCTTCGTCACGACGCTGTCACCGTGCATTGTTTGAATCTCCGGCTATGTGTCCGGCGCGGGTGGTCCGCGCTGCGTCCGCACATCAGAAGGGGTGACCCCATGAAGAAAGTTTTGATGGCGCTGGCCACGGCCGGCCTGCTGTTCGCGTCCGCGGCCCAGGCCGCCACCTCGCGCACGAGCTGGGTCGTATCGCAGATCTACGGCTACAACCATCCGCTGGCCGCCACGGACAGCGCGGATCTCGCCACCAAGATGTCGACCATGGCGGCCAGCGCGTTCGACTTCTATCGCGGCACCGACCACATCTTCTACCAGGACATGGCCACCCTGCCCGCCTCGGCGTATACGACCGCACAGACGGGTTTCACCTGGATCGGCGGCGACGCGCACATCGGCAATTTCGGCGCATGGCAGGACAGCAGCGGCAACAACGTGTTCTCGGCTGACGACTTCGACGAGGGCTACCTCGGCCAGTACGTGTGGGACCTGCGCCGCCTCGCCACCAGCATGGTGCTGGCCGGCCGCGCCAACGGCATCGCCGACAACGACATCACCACCGCCATCAAGACCATGGTGGCGGCGTACATGAGCGAGATGAGCGACTTCAAGGGCAGCAGCGACGAGCTGAGCTTCCAGCTGAAGAACGGCAATACGTCGGGCGTGGTGCAAGACACCATCGGCGATTCGAAGGGCGACTCGCGCTCCAGCCTGCTGAGCAAGTACACCCAGCTGAGCGGCAGCACGCGCAGCTTCCAGACCATCGCGAACACGCTGGTCCCGGTGAACAGCAGCACGTACAGCGCCATCTCGGCCGCGATGAACAGCTACATCGGCAGCATTTCATCGTCCAAGCGCTACGCCGCCAGCTACTACCAGGTGAAGGATATCCGCCAGAAGCTCGGTTCCGGCGTGGGCAGCCTGGGCAAGCTGCGCTATTACGTGTTGATCGAAGGGGCCTCCTCGTCCACCTCCGACGACGTGATCCTCGAGCTCAAGCAGGAACTCGCCAGCGCGGTGGCCGAGGTCGACAACGGCCAGCTGTCCGCCGCCGATTACGGCAACAACGAGGCCCAACGCGTCGCGCTGACGGCGAAAGCGCAAACGCTCAATGCCGACGTGCTGATCGGTTACGCCAACATCAACGGCATGGCGTTCTACTTCCACGAGAAGTCGCCGTTCGAGGAAGACTTCGATTTCACCCAGTTGAGCAGCGCGGGCAAGCTCAACACCGCCGCCACCTATCTGGGACAAGCACTGGCCTCCGCCCATGCCATCTCCGACCAGGATTACAACAGCGCCATCGTGTCGTATAGCATCGACAAGCAGGTCACCGACGCGGTGAGCAGCACCAGTGGACTGCAGTCGGAAATCTCGACGTTTGCGTTCAACTATGCGGCGCAGGTCACGCTGGATTGGCAGTCGTTCGTCAGTGCCTATGACGCGGGCACGGCGCTTTATTGAGTGGCGCGAAGCCGGAGCGGCGCTGCCTGCTCCGGCTTCTTCATGACGCCCGCTGCTTACGCGGCATTCGCCTTGCGCAGTGGCGTGACGTTGGACGCATCGCCCTTGCCTTCCAGGTCGGGTTCCGCCGAAATGAAACTGGGCCGCGCCTGCATCACCTTCATCGCGCGCTGCACGTTGGGATACTTCGCCAGCAATCCGGGACCTTCGGGCATCTGCGCCAGCGAGTACAGCAACGGCGCAGCGAGATAGTCCGCCAAGCAGGGCGCATTGCCGACGAGGAAGTCGTGCTTGCCATAGGCCGCATCCAGCGTGGCCAGCATGCGATCGATATCGGGCAAGGCGGCATCGATGACGGCGCGGTCCGGCGCCGGGCCCGATGGAAACAGGTACGGCAGGATGAAGCGCGTGACGATCGCGTCGTAGCCATAGTCGTCCAGCACGCTGTACCACTGCTCCGCCCTGGCACGCGAAGTGACGCCGCTGGCCGGCAGCAGGCTGGGACCGTCGAAAGCCTCATCGATATAACGAAGAATGGCGCGCGTCTCATAGAACTGCAGCGGGCCGTCGTACATGGCCGGGATGCGGCCGAACGGATGGATCGCATCCACCGCGGGCGAATGCGGCGCCTCCGACTTGAGCGCGTACGCAACGCCCTTCTCGGCCAGGGCGATGCGCACGGCGCGCACATAGGGGCTGATCGGATTGCCCACCAGCACCACGTTGCCGGCCGAACCTTCGGGATCGAGATAATCCACCAGGCGATTGAAGACGGACGTCCAGCCCTGGTTGTGATCGTCGCGGATCGCGGCATCGGGGAAGCCCGTATGACGCATGTGCATCTGCGTGCCGCCGTCCTTCTCGGTCAGCGTCACCTCGATCAGCGTGGTGCGCGCAGCGAGATCGCCCTCGCCATCCCATGCCCAGGTATAGGCGAGAAACGACGGCCGCTCGATCACCTGATAAGTGCCGCTTGAACCATGCGCGGTACCGTCCCTGGTCACCATGGTGACGCGGTAGTGGCCGCCCACGCGCACATCGACCGCCACCTCGCCGACATGCAGGCCGCGTGGACAATGCCAGGCGGCAAGTGCGGCCTCGTTGGTGAAGGCGTCGAACACCTTCTCGCGCGGCGCGCGGATGAAGCGGGTCATTTCCAACTCGAATGTGGCGGCTTGCGTGGTCATGGCTTTTTCCTCGGTACACGTGGGGCGCCGCTGCCAGGCTTCTTCGCTTCGGCGCGATGGGTCTGTTCGACAAACTCGACCAGTCGATCCAGGCTGTCTTCCCAATGACGGCGATAGGCTTCCAGCCAGTCGTGCGCATCATGCATGGGTTCGGCGCGGAGACGGCAAATACGCCAGCGGGCATCCACTTCCCGTTCGATCAAGCCGGCGCCTTCCAGCACGCGCAGGTGCTTGGAAATCGCGGGCGCGGAAATGTCGAACGGTTCGCCCAACTCGCCGACGGTGGCTTCGCCCCGGGCCAGACGAGTCAGGATGGCGCGACGCGTGGGATCGGCCAGCGCCGCGAAGGTGATCGACAGCATGTCTTGGGTATGTGCCATGAGTGTCAATTAACCACTTGGTTAATCGATAGTCAAGTGCCTGGATATCGCGACTTTGTGAAGACGCGACGATCGGTCCGGCGGGAGAACGGTGCGGTGGCGGGCGTCGAGGCGCCGCCACCGCCGCTGGTTTAGAACTTGTACGAGATCATCAGGCGGTTATAGGTAAACGGCTCGTTGCCCGGATTGAGATTAGCGACGCCGCCCACCGAACGCTCCCAGCGATCGCGCAATTGCAATCCTTTGAGCACGCTGTCCAGGTTGTAGATGATGTCGAAGTACACGTCGTGGCTGTCGCCGCGCTCGAGCGAGGTGTACTTCGCATAGGCCGCCACCAGCTGCAGCTTCTTGTCGAAGAAGTTGTACTGCGCGCGTGCCTTCCACGCGTGGCCCGGGCCGATCTCGACCAGGCCGCGGATCATCGAGGTAGTGAACAGCGGATCGGTGGCGTAGTTCACGGTATAGGGCGAGATCAGACTGCCACCGCCCACCGCACCGGATTCGCCGTCGAGCTTGTTGTAGGCAAAGTCGATGCGCCCGTCATAGATCGACGTGCCCACATCCGCACCCCAGGCTTCGGCCTTGACGCGATTGCCGGCCACACCCACCAGCTTCGCCTGCGTCTGCACCAGGATGTTGTCGCCGCCGCTGTCGTTCTCGCGCAATGCCTGCACCGCGATGAACGGATTGAACGGCGTATCCGTGTTGAAGGTGTAGCTGCCGTTGACGTAACCCATCCGCGCGAAGCGCAGGAAATCGTAATACCAGCCTTCGGCTTTAAGGCCGCCGTTGACGTAGGTCGTGCCGGCTGCCCAGGTTCCGTTCGCTTCGGGCGCGGAGAGCGGCAGCGCACCGTTGTTGCCGTACATCGAATCGCCGTTGTACTTCGACGGGTAATACAGGTTGTCGTCGTACATGCCATTGGAAGTGCGGCTCTTCCAGCTGAAGGTGCGGATGGCATAGATGTTCCAGTCCTTCACCGGCGTGATGTCCACCAGCGCCGCGTTGTACGACGAAGGAATCACGCGCGAATCGTTGCCGCCCATCCATGGCGTGTTGAGGTACTGGTAGCCGCCGCGAAAGAGAAACCAGTCGCGCTTGAACTGCAGATAGGCCTGACTCCAGGCACCCAGCGAACTGTTGGGCCCCATCAGCGAGGTGTCGATCTTGGCCGGATTGTCGTCCTTGGTGCCCAGCGCGTTGGCCGTCACGAACGAACCGCCCAGGCTGAACCCGCCAAGAAAAGCGCCCGTCTGCGCGTTGATCAACGCAGCCAGCGAGAGCGCATGCGCATCCGGCGTGGCAGGCGTGTCGTAGATCCGGTTGAAGTCGTACAGGCGCAATTCGCCATCGACATGGCCGTTGGTAAAAATGTCGCTGAAACTATCGCTATCGGCATGGGCGCCGGCAGCACATACCGCCAAGGCCAGGGCAACGGCCAGCTTGCATCGCATACGTTTCTCCCCACGTGTCGGCGTGATCCAGGCGCCATCTTAGCCAGTTTGTGACAATTCGATGACAACTCGGGCGAGCCGGCGTTATGAAGGTTCGCCATGACCTCATGGAGGCCAGGTTCTGAGCGCCATCGGGCCATCACCATTCGCAAGAAATCGCAGCCGACAGGCAAGGTCGAAGCACCGCGATGCGCCGTGCACGAATGCCCGGAGCCGAAATACTTCCAGTGATCTTTTACGCGATTTATATGGTGCATGCGGCCGCGCGATATCGCTTCTTTACGTGGCCACTGCGGAAAATGGCGGTATGGAGACCGGCATGAAACATTCTTTCGTTATCGGATGGCGAACGGTTGGCATCATCCTGGCGGCGCTGCTGTTCGTACTTTCCGTCGCCACGTTGATCTGGCGACCCGGTGACGACGCAGCCCTGTGGCGAGGCCTCGCGCTCTCGTCGCTCTACCTGACGATATGCCTTGGCCAGCGTCGCCTGTTCGTTCCCGCAAGAGCGCGCGACAACCGGCGCGGCCGCTGGTAGGAACTCACGTTGTAAGCGAATCGGCGAGTTCGACGTTCTCTTTGCGAGACACGTCGATGGCGCCGGTGCGCATGAAAGAGATCAGGAAGGCTTGCAGCCGGGTAGCCGCAGGTCGGGTGAGCGGGCAGCGACCTTGCACCTGCGGCACCGGTTGCAAACCTTCCTGATTTCCCGGCGATGGCCGTGCGACAAACCCTGTGGGAGCGCACTTGTGCGCGACAGGCAAGCAAAGCAGCACGAACGGGAAGCTGCAGTCGCGCACAAGTGCGCTCCCACACGGTGGCCGCTCAACCGAGCGTATAGGGGCCGCCCCGCTCCAACGCGCGCTTGTACGCGGGACGCTGCTGCACGCGCTTCACGAACGCAGCGATATGCGGAAGCTTGCCCTGCAAGCCGCTGCGAGCCATGGCCGCTTCCATCGGAAAACTCATCTGTATGTCGGCCGCGCTGAATTCGCTGCCTACGAACCAGCCGGTGAATGCCAGTTCGTTGTTGACGTAATTCAGATGCAACGCCAACTGCGGGTCGACGAAGGTCGATTGCAGTTTATTGGCGATCTGCCGCGCGATGGGCTTGGCAAAGAACGGCATGGGTGCCGTGGCAATGCGCGACGCCACCAGCTTGAGCAACAAGGGCGGCATCGCCGAGCCCTCCGCATAGTGCAGCCAGTAGGTGAAGCGCAGGCGCTCGGGCATGTCCGGCAACGGCGCCAGGCGTCCGGTGTCGTAGCGGTCGACCAGGTATTCGATGATCGCGCCCGACTCCGCCAGGATCTGTCCGTCGTCCTCGATCACCGGCGACTTCCCCAACGGATGGATGGCCCGCAATTCCGCCGGCGCCAGCATGGTCTTGGGATCGCGCTCGTATTTGCGGATCTCGTACGGCACGTCCAACTCTTCCAGCAACCAGAGCACACGCTGGGATCGGGAATTGTTGAGGTGGTGGACGGTCAACATGGGGCCAGGCCTGCGCAGTGGATAGCGGAGGCTAGCATGGGCCGCGCCCCGATTATGGGCGGTCCGACACTCGCAGGGGCCAACTGGCCAAGGTGTCGTGACGACGCAGCCCCACCCAGCTCCGGATCAGCACGAACTCGTCCACATGCCAGTCGATGGCTACGCCGTCTTCCGCCGTCAGCTCGACATCGTCCGTGTAAAACAAGGTGACATGGGGCGCAAAAGCACTGCCATCCCAATTGAACCCATGGTTGAAGAGGGCCTTGGCCAGTGCACGGTTGAGCGCCTGCGCCCGATGCGCCACCTCTTCGTCCACCCGCAGCACGACACAGGCCTTGTCGAAGGAACCATGGAACCTGGACAGGCCCTTGAGCCTGAGATGGAAGGCCGAAGCCAACACCTCGCCTCCCGCGCGTATCAGGGAAGTTTCGAACGGTGCGCGAAGGCGCGGCGTGCGCCGCGGCGCGCACAGCGAAAGGTGCAGACGCTCGTCGCTGACCCGGCCGGGTTGTGGCACACCGAGCGTCTGGATGGCCGCTTCCCGCAGGTGGCCGATCTGTTCGCTCACCCGTCCCTTCGGCCGCAAAGCGAAGAAATAGGCGCAGCCCGGCTCCGGCCCCTCGAGGCTGGATCCGGCTGGACTTCCAAACAGATCACCGTCGGCCATGGCAGACCCCGCTTACATGTTGCGCCGGTACTCGCCACCCACGTCATACAATGCGTGACTGATCTGTCCGAGCGAGTTGTACTTCACCGCCTCGATCAACTGCTCGAACACGTTACGGCGATCGCGCGCCGTCTCCTGCAACACCTTCAGGCTCTCCGGCGCCAGCGCATTGCGCGCCTTGCCGAAGGCCAGCACGTTGTCGATCTGCTGGCCCTTCTCGCCTTCGGTGGAACGGATCAGCTCGATCTCGGTGGCGATCTCGCCGCCATGATCCTTCGGCAGGAAGGTGTTCACGCCGATCAGCGGGAGGCTGCCGTCGTGCTTCTTCTGCTCGTAGTACATCGACTCTTCCTGGATCTTGCCGCGCTGGTACATGGTGTCCATCGCGCCGAGCACGCCGCCGCGCTCGCTGATCGCCTCGAACTCCTTGTACACCGCCTCTTCGACGATATCGGTGAGCGCATCCACGATGTGGCTGCCCTGCCACGGGTTCTCGTTGAAGTTGAGGCCCAGTTCCTTGTTGATGATCATCTGGATCGCCACCGCGCGACGCACGCTTTCCTCGGTCGGCGTAGTGATGGCTTCGTCGTACGCGTTGGTGTGCAGACTGTTGCAGTTGTCGAACAACGCGTACAGCGCCTGCAGCGTGGTGCGGATGTCGTTGAACTGGATTTCCTGCGCGTGCAGCGAACGGCCCGAGGTCTGGATGTGATACTTCATCATCTGGCTGCGCGCGCTGGCGCCGTAGCGCTCGCGCATCGCACGTGCCCAGATGCGGCGGGCTACGCGGCCGATCACGGTGTATTCCGGATCCATGCCGTTGGAGAAGAAGAACGACAGGTTCGGCGCGAAATCGTCGATGCTCATGCCACGCGCGAGGTAGTACTCGACGATGGTGAAACCGTTGCTCAGCGTGAAGGCCAGCTGGCTGATCGGGTTCGCGCCAGCCTCGGCGATGTGATAGCCGGAGATCGACACCGAATAGAAGTTGCGCACCTTGTGGTCGACGAAATACTGCTGGATGTCGCCCATCATGCGCAGCGCGAATTCGGTGGAGAAGATGCAGGTGTTCTGCGCCTGGTCCTCTTTCAGGATGTCCGCCTGCACCGTGCCGCGCACGTTCTGCAGGGTGTCTTCCTTGATGCGCGCGTACGTCTCCGCATCCACAAGCTGATCGCCGGTAATGCCAAGCAGGCCGAGGCCCAGGCCTTCGTTGCCCTTGGGCAGCTCGCCCGAATACTGCGGGCGGCCGTTCGGGAACATCGAAGCGATCTTCTTCTCCGCCGCGGCCCAGCGCGCCGGATCTTCCTTCAGGTACTTCTCGACGTTCTGGTCGATCGCGGTGTTCATGAACATCGCGAGGATGATCGGTGCCGGCCCGTTGATGGTCATCGACACGGAGCTGCTCGGCGCACTGAGGTCGAAGCCCGAATACAGCTTCTTCATGTCATCGAGCGTGGCGATGTTGACGCCGGAGTTGCCGATCTTGCCGTAGATGTCCGGACGCGGCGCCGGATCTTCGCCGTACAGCGTTACCGAGTCGAACGCGGTGGACAGGCGCGTGGCCGCACCGCCCTGGCTCAGGTAATGGAAACGGCGATTGGTGCGCTCGGGCGTGCCCTCGCCCGCGAACATGCGGGTGGGATCCTCACCCGTGCGGCGATACGGATACACACCGCCGGTATACGGGTAATGGCCAGGCAGGTTCTCGCGCATCAGGAAGCGCAGCAGGTCGCCCCAGTCCTTGGTCTTGGGTGGCGATACCTTGGGGATCTTCTGGTGGCTCAGCGACACGCGGTAGTTCTCCACGCGGATCACCTTGTCGCGCACCTTGTATTCGTTGACCTCGTCGGTCACCGACTTGTAGCGCTTGGGCCAGTCGTGCAGCAGGTGGATCGCTTCGTGGCTGAGTTCCTTGATCGCCGCGTTGTAGCGCTGGCGCAGGGTCAGCAGCGTACGATCGGCGCCTTCTTCGTGCAGCGCTTCGGATTCATAGCGGGCCAGTTCGCGCGGCAGATGCGCATCGCCCAGTTCCTTCAGCGATTCGTAGTAGTGCTGCGCCTTGCTGGCGAATTCCGCCTCGTGCTCGATTTCCTTGTTGATCCCACGGCCCTGCTCGGCAATCTCGGCGAGGTAGCGCACGCGGCTGCCCGGAATAAGCACGGTGGCGCGCGGCTCCTTCAGCGTGGTGTCGAGCTTGGGCGTCCACTTCTCCGCCGGCAGGCTGAGCTTCTCGCGCATCAGGCGGCACAGGTTGCTGAACATCCAGGTCACGCCCGGATCGTTGAACTGGCTGGCGATGGACGGATACACCGGCACCTGTTCGTCGGTCAGCGTGAACGCGGTGCGGTTGCGCTTCCACTGCTTGCGCACGTCGCGCAGCGCATCTTCCGCGCCGCGCTTGTCGAACTTGTTGAGCACGATGAGCTCGGCGAAATCGAGCATGTCGATCTTCTCGAGCTGGCTCGCCGCGCCATAATCGCTGGTCATCACATAGGTCGGGAAATCCACCAGATCGACGATCTCCGAATCGCTCTGGCCGATGCCTGCGGTTTCGACGATCACGAGGTCGTAAGGCTGCGCCTTGAGGAAATCGATGCAGTCGCGCAGCACGGCGCTGGTGGCGGCGTGCTGGCGGCGCGTGGCCATCGAGCGCATGTAGACGCGATGGCTGCGCAGGGAGTTCATGCGGATGCGGTCGCCCAGCAAGGCGCCACCGCTGCGGCGGCGCGTCGGATCGACGGCGAGCACGGCGATGCGCATCTCGGGGAACGCATGCAGGAAGCGCAGCAGCAGTTCGTCCACCACCGACGACTTGCCCGCGCCGCCGGTACCGGTGACGCCGAGCACCGGCGTCTGCTTGCCGGCCATCTTCCACTGCTTGCGCAGGTGTTCCAGTTCGGTCTCGGCCAGCTCGCCTTCTTCGATGGCCGACAGCACGTGACCCACGGCGATCTCATTGCCGATGTCGACCATCGGCGTGACGACGCTTGCTTCTTCTTCCTTTGCACGCTTCACCGCGGCGGCGCGCGTGCGCAGCATCACGTCTTCGATCATCTCGGTGAGGCCGAGCTTCATGCCGTCGTTCGGGTGATAGATGCGCTCGACGCCGTATGCCTGCAGCTCGCGGATCTCTTCCGGCGTAATGGTGCCGCCACCGCCACCGAACACGCGGATGTGCGAGGCATGCTGTTCCTTCAGCATGTCGACCATGTACTTGAAGTACTCCACGTGCCCGCCCTGGTAGGACGACAGCGCGATCGCATCGGCGTCTTCCTGCAGCGCGGCGCGCACCACGTCTTCCACCGAGCGGTTATGGCCCAGGTGGATCACCTCCGCGCCCTGCGCCTGGATGATGCGTCGCATGATGTTGATGGCGGCGTCGTGGCCATCGAACAGGCTGGCGGCGGTGACGAAGCGCAACGGGCGGGTCTCCGCATGGGCGGCGCTGGCGGAAACGTGCTGGGCGGGGGAACTCATGGGGACTCCGGGACTGCGGGTGCGTCGGACCGACCATTTTAATGGATGGTTGCGTTTGGAACATGTTGCGGCGCGGAGGGAGGGGCCGCGGCGACGACCGTGCGCACAGGTATCGTGGAGGTGGCCGTCGCGGCCAAGGCCGCTCCCACAACGTGCTGGCGGCCATGTGGGAGCGGCCTTGGCCGCGACGCTCTCAACCCACCCCGAACGGCAGGTTCGGCGACGACACCACGCGTTCGCCCACTTCTTCGCCGCGCAGGAACGCCAGCGACGCCTCGATCACCTCGGGCGCGTCGAGCACCTTGTGATGCCCCAGGCCCTGGGTGGTGAACAGCCGGGCGCCATGCCAGTGACGCGCATAGCGTTCACCCTCCGCCCATGGCACGTCGCGATCGTCCATGTCGTGCACGATCAGCCCGGGCTGGCCCAGCGACGGCAGATGGCGATGGACCTGCAGATCGTGGATGTTGATGCCCGTCATGGCCTCCAGCTTGTCGTGCATGCGGCCGCTCAGATGCTGGCCCAGGCGCACGAATTGCGAGAAGCGCTGCGTGGCCGCCACCGGATCGGCCGCGGGCGCGATCAGGATCAGCTTCTGCGAGCGCCACGCTTCGCCCTGCGCCAACGTGGCCGCGGTACCGCCCAGCGAATGGGCAATGGTGAGCGCGGCGTTGCCGAAGTAACGGCCCACTTCGCGCACCGTCTCGATGAAATCGGGCAGCGTGCAATGACGGCCGCCGCTGAGGCCATGGCCCGGCTGATCGAATGTCACCAGCGCGTAGCCCATCTCGCGCAATGGCTTGATCCAGGGCAGATAACGCAGGCCGAAGCTCGACCAGCCGTGCACCAGCAACACATAAGGCTGGCGCGCGGGATCGCCCCATACATAGGTGGCGATGCGCTTGCCGCTCACTTCAAGCTCGCCGCGCCGCATCTCCTGGTCGGGCTGGGCGGCCTGCGCACGCGCGCGGCTGCTCGCAAAGGGTGTGACGAAGATGCGCACGGCACGCTTCACCGTGCGCGCGGGTGCGATGCGGCTACCCAGCGCGAAACCGGCGCGCACCACGCCCAGCGTGAACGCGCCGGGCCCGCGATGATGTTTTGCTGCTGTGGTCGGGCGGGTCATGGCGCGGCACTCCGTTCGGATGGCGGGCTGTAGCTGGCGATGAGGCGAGCGAAGCCCGCCAGCGTATGCCGGCGCGCTTCGTCGAAGCCGAACAGGGCCGCATCGTGATGCAGGCCCAGCATGAGGGCGTAGATTTCAAAGGCGAGCTGCGCAGGGTCGGTGTCGCCACGCAGTTCGCCGTTCTCCATGGCGTGACCGATGGCGCGGCACATCTCCTGCCGCCAGCCTGCCTGCTGCTTGATCACCACATTGCGCAGGACGCCTTCGCGACCGTCGTATTCGCCGGCCGCGGTGAGCAGCACGCAACCGCTCTGGTATTCCTGCGCCCACTTGACCCAGTTCGTCACGATGGCGCGCACACGCGCAAGGCCACGCGGCAGTTTCAACGCAGGCCATTTCACGTGCTGCAGGAAACGCAGCTGTCCGGTTTCGAGTACGGCCAGCTGCAGCTCTTCGCGCGAACCGAAGTGCGCGAACAAGCCGCTCTTGGACATGCCCACGTCCGCCGCCAGCGAGCCGATCGACAAGCCTTCCAGGCCGTCGCGGCGCGCCATCTCGTAGGCGTGGTCGAGGATGAGTTCGCGCGTGGCGGCGCGCTTGCCTAGGGTCGTTGCGTTCATGGCATGGAAAATAGCACGACCGTTCGTTCTTTTCCCGTCCAGAAAACTGAACGGATGGTCGCCGCAAGCCCGCACGAACCTGAACGAGCCGGCGCCGGTCGGTCAACAGGGCAAGGAAATACGCCGTTCCCCGCTTCAAGGCCGCGGGGTGCGGCCCTTACCAAGGAGAGATCACCATGCTGAGCGTTACCCGCAAACTCGCCCTGCTCGCCGCCCTCGGCATCGTCAGCGCAGGCGCCATGAGCTATGCACCGTCCGCTTCGGCGGGCGTGGCGGTCTCTGTCGGCATCGGCGTGGCCCCGCCGGCTCCGCGCTACGAAGTGGTGCCGCCGCCGCGCGCCGGCTATGTGTGGGCGCCCGGTTACTGGCGTTGGGATGGCGGCCGCCACGTGTGGGTCGGTGGCACCTGGGTCCGTTCCCGTCCCGGTTACGTCTATCACCAGGCGCATTGGGAACACGCCCGTGACGGCTGGCGCATGCATGACGGTTACTGGGGCCGCTGATCCGGGGGCTTTCAGCGGGCGGCGCCATGCCGCCCGCCTTTCCCGCTCGCAAGTATTTGCTGTCAAAGAAAAATACTGCGAACCGCAGGAAAGGTAACGCACAGCGATGCGCGGCATTGTCCCGCGCCGCACCTTCCTTTCATTCCATAGAGGCCACTTCATCCATGTCGATGTCCAGCTCGATTCGTCTCGCCGCGCTCGCCGCCGTCACCTTGCTTGCCGCCGGCTGCGTGGTGGAGCAGCCCGCTCCCCGCCGCCGCCCCGTGGTGGTGGAACAGCCGGCGCCCGGCTACGTCGAAGTGATTGCCCCGCAGGCGCCGCCGACCGTGCTGGTGGAGGAAGAACCCGCGCCCCGCCCCGGCTACATCTGGGCCCGCGGCTACTGGCACTGGAACGGCCGCAAGTACATCGCCATGCACGGCCATTGGGAGCCGGCACGTCCGGGCTACCACTATGTGCACCCGCATTACGTGCAGCGCGGCGACGGCTGGCACCTGAGTGTCGGCGTGTGGGCGCAGGGCTAAGCCGCAACCGCCGTGGCGACGCCGTTTCGCCGGCGTCGCCAGTGGGCTCGCAAGGCCGTACGGCCACGCTTTGATGCGCCGCGGCACCAGTGTTCCCCCGCCGCGTATTAGAATTGGGAACTCGATTCATCGCCCCAGCCCTGCTGGGGCGTTTGAGTTTCAGGCGTTTTCAGCCTTGGCGGGGCCGCGCTGGACCGTTCCCGCCTCCATTCCGGCGTGCCGTCCCCGGGCACACAACTTGGAGTTTCCGTTCCAATGATTTTTGAAACCATCGCCAAAACGGGTCACGAAGAAGTCGTCTTCTGCCACAACAAGGACGCTGGCCTGAAGGCCATCATCGCGATCCACAACACGGTGCTGGGCCCTGCGCTCGGCGGCCTGCGCATGTGGCCGTACAAGACCGAGCAGGACGCGGTGAACGACGTGCTGCGCCTGTCGCGCGGCATGACCTACAAGAACGCCGTGGCCGGCCTGAACCTGGGCGGTGGCAAGGCGGTGATCATCGGCGATCCGAGCAAGGACAAGTCCGAGGCGCTGTTCCGCGCGTTCGGCCTGTTCGTCAACTCGCTCCATGGCCGCTACATCACGGCCGAAGACGTCGGCATCGACGTCAACGACATGGAATACGTGTTCCGTGAAACCGAATACGTGACCGGCGTGCACCAGGTGCACGGCGGCTCGGGCGACCCGTCGCCGTTCACCGCGTTCGGCACGCTGCAGGGCCTGATGGCCGCGCTGCAGGTCAGGCACGGCAACGAAGACGTGGGCAAGTACAGCTACGCCGTGCAGGGCTGCGGCCACGTGGGCAGCGAGTTCATCAAGCTGCTGCGCGAACAGGGCGCCAAGGTGTTCGTCACCGACATCAACAAGGATGCCGTGCAGCGCTGCGTCGATGAACTGGGCTGCGAAGCCGTGGGCCTGGACGAGATCTACGACGTCGACGCCGACGTGTACTCGCCCTGCGCGCTGGGCGGCACGCTCAACGAGCAGACGATCGACCGCATCAAGGCCAAGATCATCTGCGGCGCGGCCAACAACCAGCTGGCCACCGACGCCATCGGCGACGAACTGCAGCGTCGCGGCGTGCTGTACGCGCCCGACTATGCCGTCAACGCCGGCGGCGTGATGAACGTGTCGCTGGAAATCGACGGTTACAACCGCGAGCGTGCGATGCGCATGATGCGCACCATCTACTACAACCTGGGCCGCATCTTCGAAATCTCCAAGACCGAAGGCGTGCCGACCTACAAGGCGGCCGACCGTCTGGCCGAAGAGCGCATCGAAGCGATCGGCAAGATCAAGCTGCCGAGCATGGGCCACCACGGCCCGCGCTTCGCCGGTCGCATGCGCGGTCAGTAAGCACTCGCAGCACGTTCGATGAAAACGCCGGCCTTGTGCCGGCGTTTTTCGTTGCCCCACAGGCAACCGCACCCTTGTGGGAGCGCACTTGTGCGCGACGGCTTCGCGAAAACCCGTCGCGCACAAGTGCGCTCCCACAGAAAAGGCCTGCAGCATCGTATGCTTCGACCATGCTTGCTTCCCTTGCCTACCGATGGCGCCGCCTGCGTGGCTCTGACCGTTATGCCGAATGCATACGGGTTTTTCTCGCGCTGACGGGCGTGGTGGCATGGTGCTTCGCCACCGGCCATATCGATGCCGTGGTCTCGGCCCTGCTGGGCGTGATTGCCTGCGCGCTGGCGGAGACCGAAGACCATTGGCGCAACCGCCTCGCCACCTTGCTGCTGACGCTCGCCTGTTTCGCCATCTCGGCGTTCTCGGTGCAATGGCTGTTTCCCTATCCCCTGCTGTTCGCCGTCGGGCTGCCGCTGTCCACGTTCGCGCTGGTGATGCTCGGCGCGGCCAGCGAGCGCTACGCGACGGTGGCCGGCGCCACGCTGCTGCTCGCGGTCTACAGCATGATCGGCGCGGATCAGGCACACGCCGGCCCATGGTGGTATCAACCCTCGCTGCTGCTGGCCGGCGCCGCCTGGTATGGGGCGCTCTCGCTGCTATGGAGCGTGCTGGCGCCGCAACAAGCCGTGCGCCTGTCGCTGGCACGGCTGTTCGATGCGCTGGCCGATTACCTGGAAGGCAAGGCGGCGATGTTCACGCCCGTGCACGGGATGGATCGCGAAGCCATGCAGTGGTCGCTGGCCATGCAGAACGAACGCGTGGTGGAAGCGCTCAACGACACGCGGCTGGTGCTGGTCGACCGGATCGGCGCCCGCCGCCCGCGCGGAGCCACCGCCACGCGACTGCAGCTGTACCTCATCGCGCAGGATATCCACGAACGCATCAGTTCGGCCCACTACCCCTACGATGCACTGGCCGACGCGCTGTTCCACAGCGACGTGCTGTTCCGCTGCGAACATGTCCTGCGCATGGAAGCGCGCAGCTGCCGCCAGCGTGCCGATGCGCTGCGCATGCGCAGCACGCCGTCGCCGAATGCCGCCAGCGAGGCGAGCGTGGCCGACCTCCTTAACGCCGTCGACGCCTTGCGTGCGCAGCCCCATCCGCCAGCCGTCGAGCTGCTGCGTGCGGTCGATGCCTTGGTGCGGAACATCGCGGCGATCCAGCAGCAACTGGCGGGCCAGATACCGCACGAATGGCGCGGTGGCGCCCAAGCCGAGCTGCAGGACCCCGGCCCGCAGTCGCTGGCCGACGGCTGGGATCGCATCCGCCTCCAGCTGACGCCGCGTTCGTTCCGCTTTCGCCATGCGTTGCGCCTGTCGTGTGCGCTGCTGGTGGGCTATGCGGTGGTGCACGCGATGCATCCGGGCCATGGTTACTGGATCCTGCTGACCACGCTGCTGGTCTGCCAGCCGAGTTATGGCGCCACGCGCCTGCGCCTGCTGCAACGCGTGGCCGGCACGGTGGCCGGACTCGTGCTCGGCTGGGCCACGCTCAAGCTGCTGCCGTTCGGTCCGTGGCAGATGCCGCTGATGATCTGCGCGGGCGTGGTGTTCTTCGCTGCACGGCATCGGCGCTACAGCATCGCCACCGCGGCCATCACGCTGTTCGTGGTGCTGTGTTTCAACCAGGTGAGCAACGGTTACGCCGTGATGTTGCCGCGTCTGCTCGACACCTTGATCGGTGCCGCCATTGCCGCGCTCGCCATGCGCTTCGTGCTGCCCGACTGGCAAGGGCGTCGCTTCGACGACGTGCTGGCCGACACCGTGCGCAGCGACGCGCGTTACCTGGAACGCATCATCGTCCAGTACGCCAGCGGCCGCCGCGACGACCTGGACTATCGCATTGCTCGTCGCAACGCACACAACGCCAACGCGGCACTGAGTGCGGTACTCGCCAATATGCTGCGCGAGCCCGGGCAACATCGGCGCGGCAGCGAAACGCTGTTGCGCTTTCTTTCGGCCGCCCACGCGTTGTTGGGGCAACTCTCTGCGCTCGGCGCCAACCGTAAGGTCATCGAATCGCCGCAGGCACGCGACGCCGTGACGCGTGCGGGCGCCACGGCCATCGAGGCACTGGCACAACTGGGCGATGCGCTTGCCCATGGCCTCGCCGCGCAGGCCAGCGCCGAGGACACCGCGCTGCTGGAACCCTTCGCCGCCAGCGCCGACGACGACACCGCCCGACTGGCACTGGGCCAGCTTTCACAGATCCTTGCCCAACGCCACCGTCTGGCCGAGCTGGCGAACTCCTTGAGCGCGTCGTGATTGCTGCAGGCCTTGTGCGTCGCGCAACGGCTTGTTAAGGCCCGCGCAGTACCATAGAGGCCTTCTGTGATGGTGGAGTTTCAAGGCATGCGTCCGTTCCCACTGGGTGAAGAGATCGATCTGTTGCGCGACAGCGTGCACGCGTTCGCCGAAAAAGAGATCGCTCCTCGCGCTGACCACATCGACCGCGAAAACCTTTTCCCGGCCGACCTGTGGCGCAAGTTCGGCGAGATGGGCCTGCTCGGCATCACCATCCCCGAGGAATACGGCGGCAGCAGCCTGGGCTTCCTCGCGCACCTGGTGGCGATGGAGGAGATTTCGCGCGCCTCCGGTTCGGTCGGCCTTTCCTATGGCGCGCATTCCAACCTGTGCGTGCAGAACATCTTCCACAACGGCAACGAAGCGCAGCGCCGCAAGTACATTCCCAAGCTGTGTTCGGGCGAATACGTCGGCGCGCTGGCGATGAGCGAGCCGGGTGCCGGTTCGGACGTGGTCGGCTCGATGACCTGCAAGGCGGAGAAGAAAGGCGACGTATGGGTCGCCAACGGCTCCAAGATGTGGATCACCAACGGCCCGGATGCCGACGTACTGCTGGTCTACATGCGCACCGCGCCACGTCCTGCAGGCAGCCGCTGCATGACCGCCTTCATCGTCGAAAAAGGCATGAAGGGTTTCAGCACGGCGCAGAAGCTGGACAAGCTCGGCATGCGCGGCTCCAACACCTGCGAACTGGTGTTCGAGGATTGCGAGATCCCCGAGGAGAACATCGTCGGCGAGGTCAACGAAGGCGTGCGCGTGCTGATGAGCGGCCTCGACACCGAACGCCTGGTGCTGTCGGGCGGCCCCATCGGCCTGATGCAGGCCGCGCTGGACATCTCGCTGCCCTATGTGCGCGAACGCAAGCAGTTCAACGCCCCCATCGGCACGTTCGGCGTGATGCAGGCGAAGATCGCCGACATGTACACCGCGCTGCAGAGCTCGCGCGGCTTCGCCTATATGGTCGCGCAGCAGTTCGACAACAACGTGAAGTCCCGCATCGACCCTGCCGCGTGCCTGCTCAATGCTTCGCAGAACGCGGTGAAGGTCGCGCTGGAAGCGATTCAGACGCTGGGCGGCAACGGCTATATCAATGAGTTTCCCGCGGGCCGTCTGTTGCGCGATGCGAAGCTGTACGAGATCGGCGCCGGCACGAACGAAATCCGGCGCATGCTGATCGGGCGTGAGTTGTTTCACGGCAAGGCGTGATGGCTCGCGCCTTCCAAGAAGCGACCACGCACTTCTAACCCGTTCGCAAGATCGGCCCCTCACCCCAACCATCTCCCCGGCGGGGAGAGGGAGAAGTGGCGTGCATGGGAGCAGACGGGCTCCTGTGGGAACGCACTTGTGCGCGACAAGCCGACCGAGCCATACATCCCAGCTCCGCAGTCGCGCACAAGTGCGCTCCCACAGAAAAGCGCGCGCCGGGTAACGAGCCAGGACCTCCCATGCGAAGCGAGCCTCGGCTTTAAACGCCGGGATGACGAGCTAGCAAAGGCACACTCAGAACGACAGCCGATAGGCCAACGTATCCATCTGCCCGTGCTCCCGCTCAGCCACGTACTGATCCATCCCAAACGACAGACTCGAACGGCGCGAAATCGTCCAGTCCAGGCTCACGCCCGCCTCGCCGCCATAGCGCGACAAGCCGATGCCGCCCACCGGCGCCCACTGGTTGAGTACCGCGAAGCTGGCATCCAGCACATCGCCGCGCATGCTGAAGGCGCGTTGCCATAGCAGATGCGCCTGCAAGCTCAGGCGGCTGCCTCCCGAGAACGACCAGTCGCGTCCCGCACGCAAGCCAGCGCCGCCCTGCCAGCGCTCGATGTTCTGCCCGTCGGCCTTCAATCCAAAACCGGCGCCACCCAGTTCATCGAATCCATCGGTACGGATGTTCGCGTACTGCAGGTTCAGATAAGGCGTGACGTTCACGCCACCGAACTCCATGCGGTAACCGCTTTCGCCATAGGCGATGTTGTAGCTGCCGTTGGTATCGCTGGCCACGCTTTCCATATCGCTGCCCAGTTCCAGGTGGCGGCGCATGTCCTCGCGGTACGAGCCCACGCCCAGGCGGCCCATCGCATACCACTGATTCTGCACAAAGCCGCCGTAGAGCATGCCTTCCACCGAGCGGCTGTGCCCTTGGTCGGCGAATTCGTCGAGGCGTCCCAGGTCCTGGCTCTGGCTGACCGCGAAACCAAGCACGCCGTTGCTGCCCAGGCGGCGATCCTGGCCCACCATCCAGCCGTTGAGGTCGTAGCCCACGCTGTCGTAGCCGCTACGGTTCATGCTGCCGTAGCTGCCGAGCGTCTGCGTCCACCCGCCGGTGCTGTAGACGTCGCCCAGTTGGTCGAAGCGCTTGGACAGCGCACGCGTGCCGGCGTCCATCGCATCGAACGTCATGGCGGCGCTGGCGGCGTGCAGCTGCCCCGACAGCGAACTCAGGGACTGCTGCAACGCGCTCACCGTGGCGGTCTGCTGCAGGCTCGCCGCGCCGTTGATGAACGAGGTAGGCAACGGGCCGCCTGTCACCGTCGTGCCGGAACCGACCTGCGTGTTGATCTGGTTGAACGCACCATCGATGCGCTGGGCCGCGCCGAACGATGCCGGCGTGTAGGTCATGCCGGTCACGGCCGTGGCCTGCACCTGGCTCACGTTCAACCAGGCCTCGGTACTGCTGTAACCGAACGTCGCGCTCAGCAGCACACCGGTGGCCGGGTTGAGCGAGGAGAACGTGCCGGAGAGTCCGGCATTGGCGGTCAGCACATCGGTATGCGCATTGGCCGTATAGCCCTGATTGATGCCGGTGACGTAGAGGTCGCCTCCGTTGAGCGCCGCCGTGCCGGTGACGCGCAATGCCGATCCCAGCGACACGGCGAGTCGACCCGCACCTTGCTGCGTGTAATTGCCGCCGATGGTGACATCGGAACTGCCCACCGCCAGCACGCCGGCGTTGGTCACCGAGCCGCCGATCGCGGGCGTACCACTCAACACGCCCTGCGCGCCGATGCTCACGCTCGATGCCAGCGACTTGGCCACCAGCATGCCGCCCTGCACCTGGGTCAAGCCGGTGAAGCTCGACGGCTGGGTCAGCGTCAACGTGCCGGTGCCCTGCTTGATCAGGCCGCCGGCGCCGGAAATGGGGTTGTTCCAGTTGGAGCTGCCGCTGAAGCTGACCGTGACGTCGCCCCAGTTGAATTGCTGCGGTCCATTGACCGCCTTGCCGACATCCAGTTCGCCATAGCCGAAGGTGGGATTGGGCTGCGAACCGCCCAGCGGGTCGGCCGTACCCAGCAGCGTCTGGCGCACCAGATCGTTGCTGAAATACGGATAGGCCTGCCACACCAGCGCCGCTGCACCGGACACCTGCGGCGCCGAGAGCGAGGTGCCCTCGACGATCCAGTACGTTTCGTTGGCGGTGCTGGTATCGCTCTTGCCGCTCACGATCACGTCGCCGGGCGCCGCCAGGCAATAATTTATGGCGATGCCGCACTGGTTGGAATAACTCTCCAACTGGCTGGGGTTGTTGCTGTTGGTGGCCACCACGGTCAGCCAGCCCTTCTGCAGATCGGGCGCAAGACTGGGCAGTGCGGCGATGGTGCTGGGATTGGCCTGCGAATCGTTGCCCGCGGCAAACACCACCAGCCCGCCCCAGCCGTTGATGAAGGGGCTATAGGCGTCGTGGAAACCCTTGGTGGTGGCGGTGTCGCTGCTGTTCCAGCTGATGCCGCCCCAGGAGTTGTTCATCACCTTGACGTTGTTGCCGATGAGATCCGCGTTGACCTGTCCCAGCGGCACCGCATCGGACGCGGTCACCGGGGACGGCGGCGCGGAGCCGTTGTCGTCGGGCGCGCTGTCGCTGATGATGCGCGCCGACACGATATTGGCGCCGGTGGCGATGCCGCCCGCGAACTTCCCGAACGGCTTGCCTGCGGCGATTTCCGCCACGTAGGTGCCGTGGCCGTTGACGTCGTCGACATTGAGATTGTTGGTGGACGGATTGACGTAGGTCAGTTCCTTCACCACCCGGCCCGTGAGCGCCGGATGAGTGGAAGTGACGCCGGTATCGACGATGCCGATGGTGACGCCCGCACCGGTGTAGCCGGCGGTGTGCGCGGCATAGGTGTTGGTGAGATTGAGCTGGGCATCGATGGGCGGCTGCGGCACCGTGGAGGACGAGGGCGGTGGCGGCGTCGATGGCGGCGGAGGTTGCGTCGGCCGGGTGTTGCCACCGCCACCGCCGCCACCGCATGCGCTCAGACCCAAAGCCAGCCATACCAGCACGGCACCGCGCCGATGCTGCAAAGGTTGCATCCCCATACTCATAAGCCCCCGCCCTCGCTCACGATCGTCCCTAAGTTGTGATGCGCGCCCCTGGAAGTTCTCCCGCGCGCCACCATCTTTGCACAACGAAATCGCAACTAATTGCCGCCAAAGCCCCGTAAGCATCGTAATTCCGCCCGGTTTGCCCCGGCCGATGGGGGGCTGCGATAATTGAAAAGCTAACCCGGGCCTCGCCCATAAGTATTTGCGGAGATCTCCATGTCGGACGTCAGCGTTGTCATCGTCGGTGCCAAGCGCACTGCCATCGGCTCCTTCCTCGGCCAGTTCACCGGCGTTCCCACCCCCACGCTGGGTGCCACCGCCATTCGTGCCGCGCTGGAGCAGTCCGGACTGGCTGCCACCGATGTGAGCGAAGTGATCATGGGCTGCGTGCTGCCGGCCAACCTCGGCCAGGCGCCCGCCCGCCAGGCATCGCTGGCCGCCGGCTTGCCGGTGGCCGCGGGCTGCACCACGGTCAACAAGGTCTGCGGTTCGGGCATGAAGGCCATCATGCTGGGCCATGACCTGATCAAGGCCGGCTCGGCCTCGGTGATCGTCGCCGGCGGCATGGAATCGATGACCAACGCCCCGCACATGGTCAATGCACGTTCGGGCATCCGCTATGGCGACGGCACGCTGGTCGACCACATGGCGTGGGACGGCCTGACCAACCCGTACGATGGCAAGGCCATGGGCGTGTTCGGCGAACTGTGCGCGGACAAGTACCACTTCACCCGCGAGGCGCAGGACACCTATTCGAAGGAATCGGTCGATCGCGCCAAGGCTGCGCAGGCGAACGGCGCGTTTGCCGGCGAAATCGTGCCGGTCACCGTATCCAGCCGCAAGGGTGATGTCACGGTCGACACCGACGAGCAGCCGGGTCGTTCCGATACCAGCAAGATCGCGTCGCTGAAGCCCGCCTTCCGCAAGGAAAACGGCACCATCACGGCGGCCAGCTCCTCCAGCATTTCCGATGGCGCCGCTGCACTAGTGCTGCTGTCGGCCGACGATGCCAAGACGCGCGGCCTCAAGCCGCTGGCCCGCATCGTGGCGCATGCCACCCACTCGCAGGAGCCGGAGTGGTTCACCACGGCACCGGTGGGCGCGTTGCACAAGGTGCTTGAGAAGGCCGGTTGGAAGGTGAGCGACGTCGACCTGTTCGAAGTCAATGAAGCCTTCGCCGTGGTTCCCATGGCGGCCATGCACGAACTCGGCATCACGCGCGACAAGATCAACGTCAATGGCGGCGCCTGCGCGCTGGGTCATCCGATCGGCGCCAGCGGTGCGCGCGTGGTGGTGACGCTGATCAATGCGCTGAAGACTCGTGGCCTCAAGCGCGGCGTGGCCTCGCTGTGCATCGGCGGTGGCGAAGCGACGGCCTTGGCGGTCGAGCTGATCGACTGACGCCTTCGGCGGCGGCCGGGGGCGTTCTGGACGCATGCCGCCCTGGCGGCATGGATCAGAACATTCCCTAGCTCAAGACCGCCGATGAAAGCGGGGTTAACCGATTTTTGGCTGTTTAAGACAAAGATGTGGCGCATTTCCCACGAAAGCGCTATTAATACGCCCGCCAAACGGCATTCCACGGCAAAGGAGATTCACCATGAAGTTCACGCGTACCCTTCTCGCCTCTGCGCTCGTCGCGCTGCTGGCGGCTTGCAGCAACGGCGCGCAGGATTCCGCGCAGGACGCTCAGAAGTCGGCTGACCAGGCTCAGCAGGCTGCTGACCAGGCTCAGAAGGCTGCTGCTGCTCCGGCAGACCAGGCTCCGGCCGCTGCTCCGGCTTCGACCGCTGCTGCTCCGGCCGAACAGCCGGCGCCGACCCCGGCTTCGACCGCTGCTGCTCCGGCTGCTGCTTCGACCGCTGGTCACTAAGTACACTCGTGTACTTCTGGAAACCGGCCGCCTCTGGCGGCCGGTTTTTTTGTGCCTGTGAAAAGCCGCGGCCACCTCTGGCGGCCGGTTTTTTTTGTGCCTGCGATTTGGCAGGCCTGGCCATGCTGCGACGCCGATTTAGCCCTTGGCCTTGGGCCGCTATCATCGACACTCCCCACCAACGGCAGCCTTAGCCCATGAGTGTCATCGCGTCGCAGATCGATCCCCGCGCTCCGGACTTCCAGGCCAGCAGCGCGCAACTGAAGGGACTGGTGGAGGATCTGCAGCGCGAACTGGTCCGCGGTGCCGAAGGCGGTGGCGAGAAGGCCCGCGAGAAGCACACCGCCCGCGGCAAGCTGCTGCCGCGCGAACGCATCCGCGCCCTGCTCGACCCCGGTTCGCCGTTCCTCGAGCTGTCGCCGCTGGCCGCGCACGGCATGTACGACGATGCGGCGCCCGCCGCCGGCATCATCACCGGCATCGGCCGGGTCAACGGCATCGAGGTGGTGGTGGTCGCCAACGATGCCACCGTCAAGGGCGGCACCTATTTCCCGATGACGGTGAAGAAGCATCTGCGCGCGCAGGAAGTGGCGCTGGAAAATCGCCTGCCCTGCGTCTACCTGGTCGATTCCGGCGGCGCCTTCCTGCCGCTGCAGGATGAAGTGTTTCCCGACAAGGAGCACTTCGGCCGCATCTTCTACAACCAGGCGCGCATGTCCGGCCTGGGCATTCCGCAGATCGCCGTGGTGATGGGCTCGTGCACCGCGGGCGGCGCCTACGTACCGGCGATGAGCGACGAGACCATCATCGTGCGCGACCAGGGCACCATCTTCCTGGGCGGCCCGCCGCTGGTGAAGGCAGCGACCGGCGAGGTGGTGGATGCCGAGGCGCTGGGCGGTGCGGACGTCCATACGTCCGTGTCGGGTGTGGCGGACCACTATGCCGAGAACGACACGCACGCGCTGTCCATCGCGCGCGACATCGTGGCCAGCCTCAACCGCAAGAAGGACATGCCGCTGGCGCTGCGCGCGCCGTCCGAACCGCTGTATGCAGCCGACGAACTCTACGGGGTGATTCCGCAGGACCATCGCCGCCCGTTCGACATCCGCGAAGTGATCGCACGCATCGTCGACGGCTCGGAGTTCCACGAATTCAAGGCGCGCTACGGCAAGACGCTGGTCTGCGGCTTCGCGCATATCCACGGCTACCCGGTGGGCATCATCGCCAACAACGGCATCCTGTTTTCCGAGTCCGCGCTCAAGGGCGCGCACTTCATCGAGCTGTGCAACCAGCGCAACGTGCCGCTGGTGTTCCTGCAGAACATCACCGGCTTCATGGTGGGCAAGAAGTACGAGAACGCCGGCATCGCCAAGGACGGCGCCAAGATGGTCACCGCCGTGGCCTGTTCGCACGTGCCCAAGTTCACCGTGGTGATCGGCGGCAGCTTCGGCGCCGGCAACTATGCGATGTGCGGCCGCGCGTACGGCGCACGCTTCCTGTGGATGTGGCCGAATGCCCGCATCAGCGTGATGGGCGGCGAGCAGGCCGCCTCGGTGCTGGCCACCGTTCGTCGCGACGGCATCGAGGCCGGCGGCAAGACGTGGAGCGCGGAAGAGGAAGAGGCGTTCAAGGCGCCCATCCGCGACCAGTACGAACGCCAGGGTCACCCCTACTACGCCAGCGCTCGCCTGTGGGACGACGGCATCATCGATCCGGCCGATACGCGCCGGGTGCTGGGGTTGGCGATCTCCGCCTCGCTCAACGCGCCGATCGAACCGCAGCGCTACGGCGTGTTCCGCATGTAAGCGTCACCGTTCGCCTGGCCATCGGGACAGGCGAAACGAGGGCAAGCCTGGAAGGATTCAGCGCGGAACGCGCAACGAGGACTCGCGCAAGGCGGTCTCGTGATCCACTTCGTCGTGTCCGGCGATATCCAGCGTATCGGCCACGTTATGGCCAACGGGATGGTGGACATGCGTGGGCGAGATGGTGACGTCGGAGAGGTCGCCGTCGGGCACGGCCGTCTCGGCATTGGGCGTGTGCTGCATGGGTGGCTCCTGGGCAATGGGCGGATTCTAGCCGCGAATCGTCTCAGCCGCGCTGGCGCAAGCACAGGGCGGGCGCGCCGGTTCCGCGTGTACACTCCGGCAAGATTTTCAGGGGGTTTGGCAGGGATGATCGTCGGCATCGACTTGGGCACCACGCATTCGCTGATTGGCACGTACGGAGAGCAAGGCCCGCACCTGTTTCCCAATGCGCTGGGCGACTACCTGACCCCGTCGGTGGTCAGCGTGGACGACCAGGGCCACGTGATCGTCGGCCGCGCCGCGCGCGATCGCATGGTCAGCCATCCGGACAGCAGCGTCGCCACTTTCAAGCGCTGGATGGGCACGCCGCGCGAAACGCGTCTGGGCACCCACACGTTCCGGCCCGAGGAACTCTCGGCGCTGATCCTGCGCTCGCTGATTGCCGACGCCGAAGCGGCCACCGGCGAGAAAGTGACCGAAGCCGTGATCAGCGTGCCGGCCTATTTCTCCGATGCGCAGCGCAAGGCCACCCGCGCGGCCGGCGAACTGGCCGGCATCCGCGTCGAACGCCTGATCAACGAACCCACCGCCGCCGCCCTCGCCTACGGCCTGCAGGAAAACCGCGATGGTTCGCGCTTCCTCGTGTTCGATCTCGGCGGTGGCACGTTCGACGTGTCGGTGCTGGAAATGTTCGACGGCGTGGTGGAAGTGCATGCGAGCGCCGGCGACAACTTCCTCGGCGGCGAGGATTTTCTCGACGTGCTGCAGACCGCCTTCTGCGCCGAACACCAGTTGTCCATGGATGCGCTGACGCCACAGGAGCGCGGGCAACTGCGCCGCCGCCTGGAACAGGCCAAGCGCGACCTCGGCGCCAATGCGAGCGTGGCGGTGGAGTGGCGCCACGGCGAACGGACGCTCAACTGGCAGATCGACGAGGAGCGCTTTGCGCGCCTGGCCGAACCGCTGGTGCATCGCATCCGCACCCCGCTGGAACGCGCCATGCGCGACGCACGCCTGCAGCCGGCCCAACTGGACGAAATCGTGCTGGTCGGCGGCGCGAGCCGCATGCCGCTGGTACCGCGACTGGTCTCGCGCATGTTCGGGCGTCTGCCGCTGCGGCACGTGAACCCGGACGAAGCGATCGCGCTGGGGGCATGCGTATCGGCGGGCCTGAAGTTGCGGGACAAGCGACTGGAAGAAGTGATTCTCACCGATGTATGCCCCTACACGCTCGGCACGAAAGTGTCGCACCCCGACGAACAGGGACGCGAGCAGGCCGGCTTCTTCGCGCCGATCATCCACCGCAACAGCACGGTGCCGGTAAGCCGCGAGGAAACGTTCCAGCCCTTTCGCGACAATCAGACCAAGCTCACGCTGGAGGTCTACCAGGGCGAACACCCCATGGCGGACCACAACATCAAGCTGGGTGAATTGCAGGTGCCGCTCACCCCGCAACGACGCGCGAACGAGAATGCCGTAAGCCTGCGCTTCACCTACGACGTCAACGGCGTCTTGCAGGTCGAGGCGACGATCCTTGCCACCCAGGAGCGCCACGAGCTGGTCCTGGAACAGAATCCGGGATTGCTCTCGCCGACGGAAATCCGTTCGCGTTTGCAGGCGCTGGCAAGCATCAAGATCCATCCGCGCGAGAAGCAGGAAAACATCGCCATGCTCGCGCGCGCCGAACGGCTCTATGAGGAATACATCGCCGCGCGCGCGCAGCTGCAGCAGTGGATCGCCCGGTTCCGCCATGTGCTCGACACACAGGATGAACACCTGATCCGCGAGCATCGCCGCCAATTGAGCGAGGCGCTCGACACGCTGGAAGCGCAGGCGTGACCACGCCGCTGGCATGGTTCGGCCTGCCTGAAGAGGCGGACGAACGTGCGCTGAAACGCGCCTATGCCAAGCGGCTCAAGGACACCCGCCCCGATATCGATCCCGAAGGCTTCCAGCAATTGCGGGAGCGATACGAGGCGGCACTGGCATGCTGCCGGCAGGAGGTTCAACGCACCGCCACTGCCACTGACGGCGTGCAGACGTCGCCTCCCACATTGGCCGACGAAGACCTATCGCTTCCGCCTGCCGCGGCCACCGGCCCCGCATGGCATGTCGTGCAGTTCGACGATGCACGAGCAGAGGCCTTGCAGAAGCCTGCACCATTCGACGCCGAGGGCTTTGCAAGCGCGTGTATCGATCTCGCCATGAAGGCTGATGCGGCCAACCTGTCCCGCTGGCTGCGCGAACAGCCTGAGCTGTGGTCGCTGAGCGTGCAGCAGGAGGCCGGACAGGCGGTGATTCGCATGCTGTTCCGCGATCAACCGCCGGTCAACGCCGACGGTTTCGACGCGATGCTGCAATTCTTCGGTCTCGACCACGCCTTGTCCGGGCTGGATCCCTTCAAGCTTCAACAGCTGCGCAAGAATCTCGACGAGTGCCATGCGCTGATAACACGTTTCGAGCCTGCGGTGGCTGCATGGAACACCGACCCCGCGGCGCTGAATGCCGAAACGGTTTTTCGGTGGTTCTGCGCGTTCGCGCGCAACCATGCTTTTGAACCCGTCGCCGCGGCCCTCCACGCGCAACCGTCGCTGCGGACCTGGAGGGCAAGGGAACCACTCGCGCGGGAGCTGCTGGAACTGGTGGTGCGCGAGCGCCCACCGTTGCCTGCGGGCTCTGCCTTGGCGCTGTTTCACTATTTCCGGCTGCCGGAACTGGCTGCAAGCCAGGGTGTTTCCCTACAAGACCTGCCCGGCCAGTTGGAAATTCGCTGGCTGATGCTCGCCGAGAATGCGCCCAGGCTCGCCGTGCGCGTACGCGACGCCAAGAAGCCCTTCGGCGAAGAGAAGAAAGCCGGGCGCTACCTTCGCTGGGTACGGCGCCCCTTTCACGGCTGGTGGATCGTGCTGGCCTCACTGGTGCCGGGCCTGCCCACCGCGCTCGGCCTGTTCCTGTGGCGCCTGTCCGAAGGCAACCCGGCCCGACTTCCGCTGACGATCGATCCGAAGCTCGTGCGCTTTTGCATTGCGGCAGCGAGTCGCCACCTGGTATCCGGTCCGCGCGTGCTGATCGGGGCCATCCGCTGCGCGATCCTGTTGCTGCTCGGTGGCGTACTGGACGCACTGTGGTTCGTCGTTCTTCAAGAGCCCTACGGTGAGCCGGGTTCCGCCAGCCTGCTCATCGCTGCAGTGGCGATCACCGCCACTTGGGCCGCTTACCTGGCCTTCCTGGCCCTGTTGTTCTGGCAACGCCAACCCGAGGAGCCGATGCGACCGCGGCCGTGGCTCCGCCTGCTGTTCGTGCCGGCGTTTTGCGGCTTCGGGCTTTTCATAGGGTGGGCCGGTGGCAACCATGTCGTGACGACATGTCTGCTCTTGTCGGCGGCGTCGCTGGCCTATGGCCGGTTTCGCGCGCGCAATCCGTTGCCTCCCAAGCAGGAACGGTCGCGCTGGTCGTCGGTGCCCGATGCCGTGTTCTTGATCGCCCTCTGGATATCGCTGCACTGGGGGCCCTTGATGGCATTGCCGGCATTGGCCGCCTGGGGCGCAGACCTGTGGTGCCAACGCGGGCGACTGCGCTTGCACCCGCTCGCTCGAGCGCCCCTCGGCTCTTTTGAGCCCAACTAAGCGCTCATTCAACCAAACGGTTGACATTCACCCGAAGCAGTAGGATATTCAACCTTATGGTTGATCATCTGACACCTTCGCTGGACACTGTCTTCCAGGCCCTCACCGACGCCACCCGCCGCGCCATGCTGCGCAGCCTGGCCGACGGCGACCGCAATATCGGCGAGCTGGCCGCACCGTTCGAGATGTCGCTGGCCGCGGCCTCCAAGCATGTGAAAGTGCTCGAACGCGCGGGCCTGGTCCGCCGCCTGGTCAAGGGCCGCACCCATATCTGCCGCCTGGAACCGGCACCGCTCGCCGCCGCCGACGAATGGCTGCGCTTCTACGAGCAGTTCTGGAACCTCAAACTCGATGCGCTGGAGGCCTTGCTCAAGGCCGAGGACGGCGCCCCACCCAAAGGTAAGCCGCGATGAGCACGCTACGTACCCTGCGCATTTCCCGCCATTTCGACGCCAGCCCCGAGCGCGTCTTCGACGCCTGGCTCGATCCCGCCACCGCCGGCCGCTGGCTGTATTCCGCGCCCAACGGGGAGATGGTGAAAGTCGACATCGACGCCCGCGTCGGCGGTCGCTTCTGCTTCACCGACCGGCGCGATGGCGAGGACGTCGAGCACGTCGGCGAGTACCTGGAAATCGACCGGCCGCGGCGGCTCGTCTTCACCTTTGCCGTGCCCAAGTATTCCGAGGCCTATACCAAAGTCAGCATCGACATCGTGCCCGTGGGTTACGGGTGCGAGCTGAGCCTGCTGCACGAAGACGTATTGCCGGAATGGGCCGACGCCACGCAGGAAGGCTGGGGCGACATCCTGGGGAAGCTCGACACACGTCTGCAGCGCGATCCCTCGCGCCAATTGCTCGCCGCGGACACCGCACGTTTCGAGCGCCTGCTGCCTGGCCCGATCGAGCGCGTGTGGTCGTATCTCACCGACTCGGACAAGCGCGCGCAGTGGCTGGGCAGCGGCGCGATGGAGCAACGCGTGGGCAGCGAATTCCAGCTGCGCTTCGATCACGCCCAGCTGTCGCAGACGCCGGTCGCGCCCCCGCCGCGATTCGCCTCGATCACGGCCGGCAAGACCACCCATCACCGCGTCCTCGCCTGCCAGCCGCCGACCCTGCTTGCGATCAGCTGGGGCGACGAGCCGGATTCTTCGGAAGTGAGTTTCGAGCTGGCCCGCTCCGGCGAACAGGTGCGGCTCACGGTGACCCACTGCAAACTCAAGCCCACCGACGTCGCCGGCGTCAGCGGCGGCTGGCACACCCATCTGAACATCCTGGCGGATCGTCTGGACGGCCATTTGCCGCAGCCGTTCTGGCCGGTCTTCAGCCATCTCCTGTCGCGCTACGAACAGCTCTCCCAAGGCTGAAAAGACCAGCGCCTGCATAGGTTGCCGGCACGCATTCCTGCGCTGCGCCAGCCGGCAACCTGCGATTGAACGGCGCCCTGGTTGGGAGTAATTTCGTGCTGCTGCCCACCCCGGCAGACCACGCGAGGTGTCGCCATGACTGTGCGAAATCACCTGATGCAGGCTCCGTTCTCCGCGATATTGCTGGCCGGGTTGTGGCTTTGCCCCACCCTGCACGCCACGGACACGACGCTGCCCACCATTCCCATCGACACGCAGGCGCCGCCGCCGAAGGTGGTGAGCTACCACGCCACGCCCGACGTTCCCACCAGCCGCACCGATCCGTTCAACCGGCCGGAAGACGATGGCCGTCCGGGCGAATACTTTTTCTACCTGGGCGCGCTGGCCAACCAGAAGCACGACTACGAGCATGCCATCGCGATGTACAAAGTGGCCGCATCGTGGGCGTACAAACCGGCGGAATACAACCTGGGCGTGATGTATCTCAACGGCCACGGTTCACCGGTGGATCTGCCGCGTGCCATGGCCTGGTTCGCGCTGGCTGCCGAGCGCAACGAAACGCAGTACGTCTACGCCAAACAACTGCTCTACGCACACATGACCCCGGAACAGTTCGAGCAGGCGAACGTGATCTGGCGCGAATTGCTGCCGACCTACGGCGACGCCACCGCACTGGTGCGTGCGAAAGCACGCTGGCGTGAAGTGCTGATCTCGGCGACTGGTTCCCGCGTGGGTTCGGCGGCAACGCACCTCGTCGTGGGCGGCACCACCGGCAAGAACAGTCACGAATCGCCGATCAGCTACGACGTCGGCATGGGTGGCATGGAAGCCTTTACCGCAGGCGAAATCACCGGCGTGCATCAGACGGATGGCGTGATCGCCTACGAACAATTGCGCGCCAGCGATGATCCGTACGATCCGAAGTTCGCCTCGTATCTGCTCTCGGGCTCGGTGACGGTCGGCATTCTCACGCCGGTCAAACCGGACGATCCGGCGACGCACAAGATCAATCCGCCGATGGAGCTGCCGGGGAACCGGCAGTAAGCCGCTACTTGCTGCGCGGACGGAATTCGAGCGGCTGCACGTCGCGCGCAGCAACCGGCGGTTTGGGGCCGCAGGCACCGCAGGTATCGCAACCGTCGCTGCAATTGCCGGTGGCCTGCTTGGGCTGCAGGCGATGCGCCAGCGCACGCTGCCACGCGGCGCTTTGCTTGCGGTCGAGCCGCAGGGCCAGCGAGGCCAGCCAACGGCTGGTCAGTTTCGGCGCCAGCTTGCGCAGGGTGATCCAGGCGCTGACCAGCACGATCACGCCGATGATCACGTACTGCAGCAGCAGGCCGGTACTCATGTCAGCCAGCTCGTGATCTGGTACGTGAGAAACGAAGCGATGTACGCCACCACGAACATGTAGCCGAACGAGATGCCCACGTTGCGCCACGAGTTGGTCTCGCGGCGGATCACCGCCAGGGTGGACATGCACTGCGGCGCAAAGGCGAACCACACCAGCAGCGACAGCGCGCTGGCCAGCGAGAAGTTGGCCGCCAGTGCCTGCGCCAGGCCAGCGCCCTCGGCACCCTCACCACCCACTGCATAGACGGTGGCGAGCGCCGCCACGGCGGTTTCGCGCGCGGCGAAGGCGGGAATCAGCGACACGCTGATCTGCCAGTTGAAGCCCAGCGGCGCAAAGATGAATTGCAGGCCGCGCCCCATGTAGCCGGCGAAGCTGTAATCGATGGCCGGACCGGTGGCGCCTGCGGGCGGCGACGGGAAGGTGGAGAGAAACCACATCAGCACCGTCAGGCCGAGGATGATGCCGGTCAGGCGCTTGAGGAAGATCGTGCCGCGTTCCCACAGGCCCAGCGCCACGTCGCGCGGCTTGGGCAGGCGATACGACGGCAACTCCATCAGCAGCGCGTGCTCGCTGCGATCGCGGCGCATCTTCTTCATCACCCAGCCGACCAGCATCGCACCCAGCACGCCGGCCGCGTACAGCGCGAACAGCACCAGGCCCTGCATGTTGAAGATGCCGAAGACGCGACGCGTGGGAATGAAGGCGCCGATCAACAACGCATACACCGGCAGCCGCGCCGAGCACGTCATCAACGGCGCCACCAGGATGGTCGACAGCCGGTCGCGCGGATCGGTGATGCTGCGCGTGCCCATGATGCCGGGGATGGCGCAGGCGAAACTGGAAAGCAGCGGGATGAACGAGCGCCCGGTGAGCCCCACCGAGACCATCAGGCGATCGAGTAGGAAGGCGGCGCGCGGCAGGTAGCCCGACTCTTCCAGGACCAGGATGAAGAAGAACAGCACCAGGATTTCCGGCAGGAAGCCGATCACCGTGCCCAGGCCGCCGAACACGCCGTCGACCAGCAGGCTCTGCAGCGGTCCGGCCGGCATCCACGCGGTGGCGTGCTCGCCGAGCCAGCCGAAGCCGTCGCCGATCAGGTCGGTCATCGGCTTGCCTGCCGCGTACACCGCCTGGAACACCAGGAACATCACCACCGCGAGAATCGCCAGCCCGAACACCGGATGCAGGGCCCAGCGATCGAGTGCGTCGTCGATCTCCGCCGTCGCACGCGGCATCGTCACGGCAGCGGCCATCAGCTCGCGTACCTGGGCGTGCAGATCGGCGCGGCTTTCGGCATCGTCCGACTGCGCGGGCGAAGCCTGGGGAATCTCGCCGTCCACCTGTGCAATCAGCGCGGTGACGCCGTCGCGTTTCACCGCGATGGTTTCCACCACGGGAAGGCCGAGGCGGCGCGAGAGTTCCGGCACATCGATCACGATGCCGCGACGGCGTGCGGCATCCATCATGTTCAGCGCCAGCACCACGGGACGACCCAGCCGCTTCACTTCCAGCACGAAGCGCAGATGCAGGCGCAGGTTGGTGGCGTCGGCCACGCACACGATCAGATCGGGAACGGCTTCGCCCGGATAGTTGCCTTCCAGCACGTCGCGGGTGATCTGCTCGTCGGGACTGGTGGCGTCGAAACTGTACGTGCCGGGCAGATCGAGCAACTGCAGCACGCGGCCGGAAGGGGCGGTGAAGCGGCCTTCCTTGCGCTCCACCGTGACGCCCGCATAGTTCGCCACTTTCTGGCGACCGCCGGTGAGCTGGTTGAACAATGCGGTCTTGCCGCAGTTGGGATTGCCGACCAGGGCAATGCGCAGCGTGCCTGCACTCATCCAGCGTTCTCCGACTGGACCCGCACGCGCTCGGCCTCCTTGCGGCGCAACGCGAAACGCGTGGAACCGATCTGGATCAGCAAGGGATCCGCTCCCAGCGGGCCCTGCGCCACCACGCGAACCGGCTCGCCTGCCACGAACCCCAGGTCGCGCAAACGCTGCGCGATCGGGTCGGAAGCGTGAGCATCATCCACTCGGTCCACCACGGCAGTAGCCCCTTTCGGAAGGTCGGACAGGCGCACTGGTCACCAACTTAAATAAGAATGGTTCGCATTGTACATGAGGCATCCGGGGACTGCAGCGCGGTTCAACGCCGCCGTTGCCTGCCGGTTACCGCAAGAACATGGAGCTGAACCGCCATCGCCACGGCCGCCTTGGAAGTGACGATCACTGCCCCGATAGCAATCAGGCAGGCCATCGCGCAACACCCTGCGATGTCCAACCCCATCGATACCGAGGTCCACATGGCTTTATTCGCCCGCCACGCGAACGGGTTACGACTCGAACGCATGCAAGCGTCCGCGCAATATGCGGGCGAAGGCTTCGTCAACACCTATCCGGCGAGCACGCGACGGGCCGTGGACGACAAACCGTCGCTGGTCGATTTCATCTTCCGCGGCGAAGGACGCACGCCCTCGCGGCCGCTGCCCTCGCTCGACCCGCGCGCCGCCTGGACGCGTCCGGTCGATACCGGCTTGCGCACCACCTGGCTGGGACATTCCACCGTATTGCTGGAAATCGACGGCGTGCGCGTGCTCACCGATCCGGTGTGGGGCGAGCGCGCCTCGCCGTTCTCGTTCATGGGACCGAAGCGCTTCCAGCCGGTGCCGGTGGATATCGCCGCGCTGCCGCCGCTGGATGCCGTATTGATCTCGCACGATCACTACGATCATCTGGACTATCCGAGCATTCGCGAGCTCACCAAGCTGCAGGTGCCCTTCATCACCTCGCTGGGTGTGGGCGTGCACCTGGAGGCATGGGGCGTGCCCGCCGAGCGCATCGTCGAACTCGACTGGTGGGAAAGCCACACGCTGCCACGCGGACTCACCCTCACCGCCGCGCCGTCGCATCACTTTTCCGGGCGCAGCCTGCATGATCGCAACGCCACCTTGTGGTCGTCGTTCGTGTTGCGCGGCGAACGTCACTCGGTGTTCTTCAGCGGCGACACCGGCCTGTCGCCGCACTTCAGCGAAATCGGCCAGCGGCTGGGGCCGTTCGATCTGGTGATGATCGAAGTGGGCGCGTTCCATCCTTCCTGGGGCAGCGTGCACCTGGGACCGGACAACGCCATCAGCGCGTGGCGGCAGCTGGGCAGCGGACGCTTTTTGCCGGTGCACTGGGGCACCTTCAATCTCGCCATGCATCCCTGGGCGGAGCCGGCGGAAGTACTGCTGGCAAGGGTGCCCGAAGGCCTGGTGATGCCGCGCCTGGGCGAAGTGATCGAACCCACGAGGTTCGAATCAGTGGAACCCTGGTGGCGCGAGATAAGCGCCCAGCGATCGAAGGGATGCGCCCGCCAGGCGGCCGAATTCCTGGTGCTGCCGGCCAAGGATTGAGGCGGTTGTCCCCGGCGCACGAGCCGCCGGGGATGGTTGGGTTTACGATGGCGCTCCCCAGCCGGAGCTTTCCATGACCCGCAGCATCCAGATGGCCGACCACGGCAGCGTTCGCCGCATCACGCTTCATCGTCCGCAGGTGCACAACGCCTTCGATGACGGCCTGATCGCGGAACTGACCGCGGCACTGCAGGACGCCGGCAAGGACGACGCCGTGCGCGCCGTGGTGCTGAGCGGCGAAGGCGCCAGCTTTTCCGCGGGCGCCGACCTGAACTGGATGCGTGGCATGGCCAGCGCCAGCGAAGCGGAGAACCGTGCCGATTCGCTGCGCCTCGCCACGCTCATGCGCACGCTGCAATACCTGCCCAAGCCCACCATCGCCCGCGTCAACGGCGCGGCTTATGGCGGCGGCGTAGGACTGGTTGCGTGCTGCGATATCGCCATCGGCGTGGACTCCGCCCGCTTCGGCCTCACCGAGGTCAAGCTCGGCCTGGTGCCCGCGGTGATATCGCCGTACGTGATTCATGCGATCGGCCTGCGCCAGGCGCGTCGCCTGTTCGTCACCGGCGAGTTGTTCGACGCGCCCACCGCGCTGCAGATCGGCCTGTTGCACCAGTGCGTGCCGGCGGAACAGTTGGACGATGCCGTCGAGACCGCGCTGGCCCTGCTTTCCAAGGCCGGCCCGATCGCGCAGGCACACGCCAAGCAGCTGGCACTACGCATGGCCGGTGCCGACGAGGCGCACGCCGAGGCGATCGATCGCGAAAACGCGGCCTTGATCGCCCGCCTGCGAGTATCGGAAGAAGGCCAGGAAGGCTTGGGCGCGTTCCTGTCCAAGCGTCCGGCAGCCTGGTCGGTGGCGAGCTGACCGCGCACGACTTCACGAGGGAGCAAGGCGATGATCGATCACGTTGGATTGGCGGTGTCCGGCTACGAACGCAGCCGCGAGTTCTATCGCAGCGTGCTTGCCCCGCTGGGCGGCGAACTGGTGATGGAAGTGACGGCGGAGCAGACCGGTGACGGATCGCACGGCGGCTTCGGCATGCATGGCCGCCCGACGTTCTGGATCGGCACCTCGCACAACGCCCACTCCGGCAGTGTGCACGTGGCGTTCACCGCGCCCGATCGCGACGCCGTGAGGGCGTTTCATCGCCTCGCGCTCGAAGCCGGTGCCACCGACAACGGCGCACCGGGTCTTCGCCCGCACTACCACGAGCACTACTACGGCGCCTTCGTGCTCGATCCGGATGGCCACAACATCGAAGCGGTCTGTCATTCGCCGGAATAACCCGCCCACCCACGGACATCACGCCATGACGCATCCGATCATCAATATTGCCGATGTCGAACTGCAACCGTTTCCGCCCGGCATGGGTCCCAGCGGCGAAACCGCCGATCGTTTCGAGGCGCACATGGGCCGCTTTTCCGCGCAGATCGGCGCGAAGAAGCTGGGCTACAACATCACCGCCGTGCCGCCGGGCAAGCGTGCGTTTCCGCTGCATTGCCATCGGGTCAACGAGGAGATGTTCTTCATCATCGAAGGCAGCGGCGAAGTGCGCATCGGCGAGGAACGCTATCCGATCCGCGCAGGCGACGTGATCGCCTGCCCGCCTGGCGGCCCGGAGAAGGCGCACCAGATCATCAATACCGGCACCACCCAGCTGCGTTACCTCGCGGTGAGCACCAAGGAATCGCCCGAGATCTGCGAATACCCCGATACCGGCAAGATCGGCATCCTGGCCGACTACCCGCCAGCCGCCGATGGTTCGCCGCGGGGCTTCCGGATGGTGACGCGCGCGGATATGCAGGTGGGCTACTGGGACGGCGAATAGCGCCCTCGCCCACCTGTGGGAGCGCACCCTGTGCGCGACCGCGGAGCTGAGGGTCGCCTCTCCGCCGGGCCGTCGCGCACAGGGTGCGCTCCTACAGGCTTTCCGAGAGACCATGCTGCGCCGCGCATCGGCTCCAACGCGCCAATCTGCTAGTTTTGGCAGCTTCGCACCGTCCCCGGAAGCCGCATGTTCGAGCGTGTACTCATTGCCAACCGTGGCGAGATCGCCTGCCGTGTCATTCGCAGCTGCCGGCGCCTGGGGATCCACACCATCGCGGTGTATTCGCAAGCCGACGCCAACGCCCAGCACGTGCGCCTGGCCGACGAGGCCTGGCCGATCGGCGGCCCGCGTCCCACCGAGTCATATCTGCGTGGCGACGCCATCCTCGAAGTGGCGCGCAAGAGCGGTGCGCAGGCGATTCATCCGGGCTACGGTTTTCTTTCCGAGAACACGGCGTTCGCTCGCGCCTGCGCCGATGCGGGCATCGTTTTCATTGGGCCGCGTCCGGAAAGCATCGATGCGATGGGTTCCAAGGCGGCCGCCAAGGCGCTGATGGAACAACACCGGGTGCCGCTGGTGCCTGGCTATCACGGCGAAGACCAGGCCGCCGAAGTGCTCGCCGAACAGGCGCGCCGCACCGGTTTCCCGCTGATGATCAAGGCCGCCGCCGGCGGTGGCGGCAAAGGCATGCGCATCGTGCGCGGCGAAGCGGAGTTCGCCGATGCATTGGCGTCGGCGCAACGCGAAGCGGCCAGTTCGTTCGGCGATACGCGGGTGATCCTCGAACGCTATGTCGAGCATCCGCGCCATATCGAATTCCAGGTGTTCGGCGACACACACGGCAACATCATTCACCTCAACGAGCGCGAGTGCTCCGCGCAACGCCGCTACCAGAAGGTGCTGGAGGAAACGCCCTCGCCCTTCCTCGACGACGCGCGCCGTTCGGCCATGGGCGCCGCCGCGGTCGCGGCCGCCAAGGCGGTCAACTATGTCGGCGCGGGCACGGTGGAATTCATCGTCGCCCAGGACGGCGAGTTCTTCTTCATGGAGATGAACACGCGACTACAGGTGGAGCATCCGGTCACCGAGGAAACGCTGGGACTGGATCTGGTCGAATGGCAGCTGCGCATCGCCGCCGGCCAACCGCTGCCGCTCGCCCAGGAGCAGGTCAAGGCACATGGCCATGCCATCGAAGTGCGCCTGTACGCGGAAGATCCGGACCAGAATTTTCTGCCCGGTTCCGGCAAGCTGGTGAAGCTGCGCCTGCCCGCCCCTTCGCGCCACGTGCGTCTCGATGGCGGCGTGATCGAAGGCGACACGGTGACGATTTTCTACGATCCGATGATCGCCAAGCTGATCGTGTGGGACGTGGACCGCCCGCAGGCCCTGCAGCGACTGCGCGATGCGCTGCTGGCCAGCGAGATCGTCGGCCCGAAATCCAATATCGCCTTCCTTGAACGCCTGTCGCGCCACCCGGTGGTGGTCGAAGGCCGTATCGACACCGGCTACCTCGATCGTCATCTCGAAGAATTTCTCGCGGGCGATGCCGCGCTCGACACGCAGGTGCTGTTTGCCGCTGCCGTTGCCTCGCTGATGCACGACGAAAGCAACGTCACCGCGAACCCCAGCGACCCGCATTCGCCCTGGGCGCGCGCCGACGCGTGGCGCGTAGGCCATGCGGGCAAGCGCATCGTGGCGCTGTCGCTGCATGGCCAGCGCCACGAAGTGGAAGCGCACGGCCACGACGGCAACTACCAGCTTCGCCATGGCGATGCATCGTGCCAGGTGAGCGGTGCACGTCTCGGTGACGATGCACTGAGCGCGCGATTCGACGACGAAGCGGTGCGCATGCCGGTGCGCATCGATGCGGCGCGAGTGACCGTGCACGACGCACACGGCTTCCGCCATACCTTCGAACGTGCGCCCGCATTTGCCTGGGCATCGAAAGAGGCCGCGGGCGGCAACCAGATCGTGTCACCCATGCCCGGCCGCATCGTGCTGGTGAAGGCGCAGGCTGGCGACACCGTCGAGGAAGGCCAGGAACTGCTGGTGATGGAAGCGATGAAGATGGAGCTGGCCCTGAAGGCGCCACGCGGCGGCAGCATCGCCAGCATCCATGCGGCCCAGGGCGATTTCGTCGAAGCGGACACGGTGCTGTTGCGCTTCGCCGACTGAAAAGCCTGGATTGACGCCGTCTCGACAGCGCAATCCCGACGCTTGCCCCGTCACCCGGGCCGCTGCCCGGGTCCGGGGAGAATCCATGCTCACGCATTTTCGTGGAAGACGACCGGCGATCCTGCTCGCGTTCGTCGCCTTCCCCTTGCTGGCTGCCTGCGGCAAGCACGAAGGCAACGAGGCCGCGAGCGTCGAACATGCACCGCCGGATGCCGCGCAACAGGCCCGTGACGATGCCGCATCCACGGCCAGGTGCGCAGACCATCCACTCGCGCAGGCCATGCCTCCCAGGGACACCATGGCCGGCCTGCCCTTTCGCTTGTGGGATTGCACGCCTGCCAGCTTTCGCGCGGTCTACGGCCAGGACGGTGGCAAACAGGTCGAAATCTCCATCACCGATACCCGTCCCGCCGACACCGGTGCGTCCGCAGGCGCGGAAGACCTCAATCGCCGCACGCGCGACATGCAACGCTCGGTGACGCGCTCTTCGATCGAGATGCTGACCCGCATGGCCGATCCGATGCGGACCAATGCCGAATCCCTGGGCACCCTTGGCGGCCCAGCGTATGCACCCGTGCTGGTGCCCACCTCCACGTCGGCTTCGTTCGTCATCTACGTCAGCGCGCAGACCGAGCGTGGGCCTGCCGAAGCGGTGGCGCTGTTCAACGATCGCCAGGTCGTCACGCTGCATGCCGTCGAGCATGGCAGTGCCGTGACCGGCCTGACCACGCCGCAGGCGCAGGCGCTGTACCTGCCCTTCATCCAGTCGTTCCATCCCGAGCGGTTGCCGCAGTGATGCGCCGTCCGGGCGCCAACGCGCTATGCTGATCGGCATGAGCACGAACCATGTCCGCATTGTCGAAGTCGGTGCACGCGACGGCCTGCAGAACGAGAAAACCCTGCTGCCCGCCGACGTGAAGATCGCCTTGATCGATCGCCTCTCCGGCACCGGCCTGAAGACCATCGAAGCGACCAGCTTCGTGAGCCCCAAATGGGTACCGCAACTGGCCGATGCCGCCGAAGTGTTCCAGGGCATCCGCAAGGTGCCCGGCGTGAGCTATCCGGTGCTGGTGCCCAACGAGCAAGGCTACGAACGCGCCCGCGCCGTGGGCGTCGGCGAGATCGCCGTGTTCACGGCCGCATCCGAAGCGTTCAACCGCAAGAACATCAACGCCTCGATCGACGAATCGATCGAACGCTTCCTGCCGGTGATGCAACGCGCCAAGGCCGACGGCGTGAAGGTGCGCGGCTATGTCTCCACCGTGCTGGGCTGCCCGTATCAGGGTGAGGTGCCGGTCAGCGACGTGGTGCGCGTGGCGCGCCGTCTGCACGAGGTGGGCTGCTACGAGGTCTCGCTGGGCGACACCATCGGCGTCGGCACGCCGGCCAAGGCGCGCGCCATGCTGAAGGCGGTGGCGCAGGAAGTGCCCATCGCGGCGCTCGCCGTGCACTTCCACGATACCTACGGCCAGGCGCTGGCCAATATCCTCGCCTGCCTGGAAGAAGGCGTGCGCGTGGTCGACAGCGCGGTGTCCGGCACCGGCGGCTGCCCGTATGCCAAGGGCGCCACCGGCAACGTGGCCAGCGAAGACGTGGTCTACATGCTGCACGGCCTGGGCATGGAAACCGGCATCGCGCTGGACATGCTGGTGGCCACCGGCGCCTGGCTGGCCGGCCAGTTGCACAAGGAAACGGCGAGCCGCGTCACCCGGGCGCTCACCGCGGCCTAAGGGCCCGCACGGGGCCGGCGCGCGCTCTTTTCGTCCTCGGCCGGGGCCGTTTCGTCGCCCCACGGCCGGTTTCGTCGAAAACCGCGCGCCAGCGGCAAAGCGGCTAGGTATTCTCCGACGCATCCCATTCAAGGACGTCGTGATGAAGAGCGTGTTCTTCGTAGTCCGCCTGATCGTGTTCTGGTTCTTCATGCTGCTGTTCATGGCCCTGTTCATCGCCAACAGCCCGCCGCTGCGCTACAAGGAAACCGGCCCGACCTTCGCGCTGATCATCTTCCTCATCCTGATGATGGTGGTGACCAGTGCGGTGACCCATCTGCGCCGCGTGCGCCTGATCGCCGGGCATCTCGACGACAGCACCATGGGCAACCGCCAGCGCCGGCAGATCGAGATTCCGCTGGAAGCCGGCGAAGCGTTCGACCTGCTCGATGCCGCCATCCGCGAACTGCCGCGCAGCGAGGACGTGGAAAGCGCACGCGACAGCCTGCAGATCCGCGCCAAGGTGCAGCGCCCCAAGTCCTATGGAACCAATCCGTTCGAGCGTCTCGATCCGTCGCTGTGGTTCGGCCATGTGCGCAACCAGATCTTCGCCACGGTCACGCCGCGCGAAGGTTCGGGCAGCGTCACCTTGATCTGCGAGCCGGAAGCCGGCGCCTGGACCGACTGGTTCCGCGTCGACGACGGTACCAATCTGGAGAACGCCGAGGCCATCACGCGCGCCGTGACCCGCCGCATCGCCGAGAAGCGCCGGCAGGAACAGCGTCGCGCAGCCCAGACGGAGAACGAAAAGGAACGCACCGTGGCACGCCTGAACCTGCTGCATGCGCAGGTCGAGCCGCACTTTCTCTACAACACGCTGGCCAGCGCCCAGTACCTCACGCGCACCGATCCGCTGCAGGCCGATCACATGCTCGGGCATCTGATCCATTACCTGCGCCATTCGCTGCCGCAACGCGACGATGCGCTGTCGCTGCTCGGTGATGAGCTGGAACGTACCCGCGCCTATCTGGAGATCATGCGCCTGCGCATGGGGCCGCGCCTCTCGCTGCAGATCGATGTGCCCGACGCATTGCGCGCCATCGCCATGCCGCCGATGATGCTGCAGACGCTGGTGGAGAATGCGATCAAGCACGGCCTCGAACCCAAGCCCGGCGGCGGCACCGTGTGGATCCTCGCGCGCCGCGACGGCGACACCGTGTCCATCACGGTGGCCGACGACGGCCGCGGCTTCAATGACGCCAGCGGCGGCACCGGCATCGGCCTGAAGAACGTGCGCGAACGGCTGCGCCTGATCTACGGCGCCGAGGCTTCGCTGTCGGTGGTGAGCAATGCACCGGAAGGCGTCGCCGCCACCATCACCATTCCGCTACGAAGCGAGTCCACGGAAAACGTGTCGTGACCACTGCCATCATCGCCGAAGACGAAACCCTGCTGCGCACGGCGCTGCGCGATCTGCTGGCGCGGGTCTGGCCGGAGCTGGACGTCGTTGCCGAATGCGACGACGGTGCGAGCGCACTCGAAGCGATCGGCGAACATCGTCCCGACATCGCCTTTCTCGATATCCGCATGCCGGGCCTCAGCGGCCTGGAAGTCGCCGAGGCCGCCACCGAGGCCAGCCCGGAGACGCAGGTGGTGTTCACCACCGCCTACGACCAGTACGCCATCGATGCGTTCGAGAAGGGCGCGGTCGATTACCTGCTCAAGCCCATCACCGAAGCGCGCCTCACCGCCACCATGCAGCGCCTGCTGACGCGTGCCACGCCGCGTGGCGCCGATGCCGCCGCATTGTCCCAGTTGCTGCGCGAAGTGATGCTGCAGCCCGGCTCGCGCAGCGAACCGCTGACCTGGATCACCGCCAGCACCGGACGCGAGACGCGGCTGATCATGGTGGACGACGTCGCCTATTTCCGCGCCGACAGCAAATACACCGTCGCCATGACGGCCGACGGCGAAGCGCTGCTGCGCAAACCGATCCGCGAACTGGCGGCAATGCTCGACCCGAACGTGTTCAAGCAGATTCACCGTTCCACTATCGTCAACCTGCGCGCGGTGGCCTCGATCGTTCGCGACGATACCGGCAAGGGCACGCTGCGACTCAAGCAACGGCCCGAAACGCTGGTGGTGAGCCAACCCTTCATGACGCTGTTCCGGAACATGTAAGCGTCGAACCCCTCCCCTGCGAGCGTCACAAGAGGTCACCATGGACAAGCTGATCCTTTTGTTCCACCTGCTGTTATCCGTCACCGGCCTCGAACCCACGCGGACCGTCGTCACCCACGAACTGGCCCACGGGATCGACCTGATCTACAGCAAGATCCAGATCTCCGGCGAGTTGGCCACGTTCCGCTGCCTGCGCAGCCAGAGCGGCCTGTGCCACTTCACCGTGCTGCCGGGCTCGTGCAGCACCAGCCACGTCGGCTGCGAACCGCCGATCACGGTGTTCACCATGCGTCAGGGCGATACGTTGTTGTTGACACGCCTTCCCGACGATTTCGCCAGCTGCGTCACCTCGGCGCCGACCGCCGAAGGCGCCTGCGCCCAGCAACTCGCCGGCACGGCCCGCCCTGCCCCTTGACCGCGGTCTCGCGGCCCGGGGCCGAGCCTCGCTAGAATCGGCGGGAGCGATGGCGGGAGCGAGCAATGCGGTGGAAACAGCGTTACGGTTGGATCGGCCTGCTGACGGCCATGGCCATGGGCAGTGCCATGGCAACGACCGCCGCGCCACCCAAGGGCGATGTGCTGCTGGTACCCGATCGCGTATGGACGGCCGACGGCGATGCCGCGCACACGGGCTGGGCGGTGCTGGTGCATGACGGCGTCATCGCCGCCGTAGGCCCGGTGGACACCGTGAAGGCGCCGGCCAACGCCCAACGCATCGCCCTGCCCGGCACTACGCTCACGCCCGGACTGATCGACCTGCACTCGCACCTATTCCTGCACCCGTACAACGAGACGTTGTGGAACGACCAGGTGCTGAAGGAGCCGCAGGACTACCGCACGCTCGAAGCCGCCGCCCATGCACGCGCCACGCTGATGGCGGGCTTCACCACGCTGCGCGACCTGGGTACCGAAGGTGCCGGTTTTGCCGATGTATCGATCAAGCGCGCCATCGACGAAGGCATGATTCCAGGTCCGCGCATGTTCGTGGCCACGCGTGCCATCGTGGCAACCGATAGTTACGGCCCTGGCCCGCGCGGCTTTCGCCCCGACCTCGACCTGCCCGGCGGCGCGCAGGAAATCAGCGGCGTGGACGAAGCCATCCGCGCCACCCGCGAACAGGCCGGCCACGGCGCCGACTGGATCAAGCTCTACGCCGACTACCGCGTGGGCGCCGATGGCAGCACGCAGCCCACGCTGTCGCTGGCCGAGATGAAGGCCATCGTGGATACCGCGCATCTCTCGGGTCGTCCGGTCGCTGCACACGCCTCCAGCGACGAAGGCGTACGCCTGGCCGTGGAAGCGGGCGTGGACAGCATCGAGCATGGCTACGGCGCCAGCGAGGCGACGTTCCGCCTGCTCAAGCAACACGGCACGGCGTACGAACCCACGCTCACCGCGGTGGAAGCCACCGCGCAGTATTTCGAGCATTACGTGCCAGGACAAAGCGAACCTACGGCGCGCATGAAGGAAGCCGAGCGCGCGTTTCGCACCGCGTTGAAACTCGGCGTCACCATCGGCAACGGCAGCGACGTGGGCGTGTTCACCCATGGCGACAACTGGCGCGAACCCGCCAACATGGTGCGCGACGGCATGACGCCGCCGCAGGCATTGCATGCCGCCACCAATGTCGCCGCGCGCATCCTGCGCCAGCAGGACAAGTTTGGACGCATTGCTCCCAACCTGCGTGCCGATCTTGCCGCTTTCACCGGCGATCCCAGCACGCATATCGACGATCTCCAGCACCCCGTCTTCGTCATGAAGGACGGCACCGTTTACCGCACACCACAAGCCACGCCATGACCGACTTCCAGATCCGACCCATCGAAGCGCGCGACAACGCCGCCGTCGCCAACATCATCCGCACCGTGATGCCGGAGTTCGGCGCCGATGGTCCGGGCTTCGCCATTCACGACACCGAAGTAGGCGCCATGCACGAAGCCTATGCCCGCCCGCGCAGCGCGTACTTCGTGGTGGAACGCGACGGCAAGGTGATCGGCGGCGGCGGCATCGCACCGCTCGATGGCGGCGAAGCGGACGTCTGCGAGCTGCGCAAGATGTACTTCCTGCCCGAAGCGCGCGGCATCGGTGCCGGCAGCGCGATGATGCTGCGCTGCCTCGATGCAGCCCGCGAACACGGCTTCCATCGCTGCTACCTGGAAACGCTCACCGGCATGGATGCGGCCCAGGCGCTGTATCGCCGCCACGGCTTCCGCACGATCTGCGCACCAATGGGCGGCACCGGACACTTCAGCTGCGACCAGTTCTATTTGCGCGACCTGTAGGAGTACGTCATGGCCCATGATCATCGCGTAGACGCCTATATCCTCGAAGCGGCGCCGTTCGCCCAACCGATCCTCGAACACCTGCGCGACCTGGTGCACGAGGCCTGCCCGGAGGTGGAGGAAGGCATCAAATGGAGCATGCCGTTCTTCAGCCACAACGGTTCGCCGATGTGCCAGATGGCCGCGTTCAAGCAGCATTGCGCGTTCGGTTTCTGGCGGCACAAGGAAGTGACGGGCAGCGATCGGGCGGACGGCATGGGGCAGTTCGGCAAGCTCACTTCGCTGAAAGACCTGCCGGCGAAGAAGACGCTGATCGCGCTGATCCGCAAGGCCAAGGCGTTGAACGAATCCGAGGTGCGCGTTTCCCGTGCCAAGGCAACTCCCAAGCCCGCGCCAACGCTGCCGGACGATCTCGCTGCATTGCTGGCCATGAAGAAACACGCGGCCGCTCGCAAGACGTACGAGGGTTTTCCGCCCAGCGCGCAACGCGACTACGTCGAATGGATCGTTGAAGCAAAGACCGACGCCACGCGGCAGAAGCGCATCGCGAGCACATTGGAGTGGCTGGCCGAAGGCAAGCGGCGCAACTGGAAGTACGAGTCATGCTGAAAGCGCCACGCTAACCGCCGTTCCGTAAATACCGATTCCACCCACGCCGCACCCGCAAAGAGAAAGACTCCGCATGATCCGTATTGCCCACGCCGATGACGCGGCAGCCGTCCACGACATCTACACGCCATCGGTACTCCGCGGGGTGGAAACCTTCGAGACCGAACTCCCCGGCGCGGAGGCCATGCGCGAGCGCATCCTCACCCGCCTTCGCCATTACCCGTGGATCGTCTGGGAAGAGCAGGGCCGCGTGCTGGCCTATGCCTACGCCAGCCGCTTCCGCGAACGCGCCGCCTACGACTGGATCGCGGAGACGTCCATCTACGTGCACGCCGAGGCCCGCCGTCGCGGCATTGCCCGCAAGCTCTACGGCACGCTGCTCGACGCGATGCGTCTGCAGGGCATCAACCAGGCCGTGGGCGTGATCACCCTGCCCGGCCAGAGCAGCGTGACCATGCACGAGACGATGGGCTTCACGCCGGCCGGCGTGTGGCGCAGCTCGGGTTACAAGCTCGATGCCTGGTGGGATGTGGGCGTGTGGCAGCTGGAGTTGCAGCAGCCGGAAAACCCGCCGCAGCGCGTTATCCCGTTCGCCGAACTGCGCGAGACTGCTGGCTGGGCAGCGTTGCTGCAGCGCGCCAATTCCTGAGCAGGCCCGACACTTGTGGGAGCGCACTTGTGCGCGACCGCGGAGATCCGGTGTACCTCGCTTCGGGACTGTCGCGCACAAGTGCGCTCCCACAGGGTCACGGGCGGCACGGCCCCCTCCTCGGCTACCATTCCCTTTTTGGCATTACCGAGGACGTTCCATGCAGCTCAATCAGGTCAAGGCGATCATCACCGGCGGCGCCTCCGGTCTCGGCCACGCGGTGGCCCAGCATCTGGTGGCCAACGGCGGCACGGTGGCACTGTTCGACGTCAACGAGGAAAAAGGCCAGGAAGCGGCCAAGGCGCTGAAGGGCCATTTCTTCCGTACCGACGTCACCTCGGAGGAAGGCGTGTCCGCCAACGTTGCCGCCGCGCGCGAAGCGATGGGCGGCTTGAACGTGGTGGTGAATTGCGCCGGCATCCTGGGCGCGGGCCGCATGCTCGGCAAGGATGGCCCGATGCCGCTCAACACCTTCGCCACCACGGTGATGGTGAACCTGGTGGGCAGCTTCAACGTCGCCAAGGCCGGCGCCTCGCTGATGCAGAACAACGACACCGGCGAAGACGGCGAACGCGGCGTGATCATCAACACCGCATCGGTGGCTGCGTTCGAAGGCCAGATCGGCCAGGCCGCGTACTCGGCCTCCAAGGGCGGCGTGGTCGGCATGACGCTGCCGATGGCGCGCGAACTGTCGCGCTTCGGCATCCGCGTGGCCACCATTGCCCCGGGCATCTTCTGGACGCCGATGGTCGACGGCATGCCGCCGCAGGTGCAGGAATCGCTGTCGGCCTCGATCCCGTTCCCGTCGCGCCTGGGCAAGCCGGACGAATTCGCCAGCACCGTGGCCTTCATCCTCGGCAACCGTTACATCAATGGCGAGACGATCCGCCTCGATGGCGCGGTGCGGTTGCAGCCGAAGTAACCTCTCAACTCGTCATTCCGGCGCAGGCCGGAATCCAGTTGCGTGGTACCCGGTTGTCGCGTGGCGACCACCTGTGAGCCCATCAAAGTTTCGCGATAATCACGCGATACCGTTACTGGATTCCGGCCTACGCCGGAATGACGGTCTAGAACCCAACCATCCGGTCATACACCCATGAAAGCTTCCGACGTCAAGAAAGGCAACGTAGTCGAACACGACGGCACCGTTTATCAGGTGCGCGACATTGAGCGCAGCTCGCCGACCGCGCGTGGCGGCAACGTCACCTTCCGCTTCACCATGTATTCGATCCCCGGCGGCCGCAAGTTCGACCTGAGCCTGCGCGCCGATGACGATCTCAAGGAAATGGAGCTGGTGCGCCGCGAGGCGAACTTCTCGTACATGGACGGCGAGACCTTCGTGTTCATGGACAACGAGGACTTCACCCAGTACCTGCTGTCGTCCGACCTGGTGGGCGACAATGCCGGCTACATCGTGGAAGGCGTCGAGGGCTACTACGTGCAGCTGATCGACGATGCGCCAGTGGGCCTGCAGGTTCCCACCAGCGTCACGCTGACCGTGGTCGACACCGCGCCGGAAATGAAGGGCGCCAGCGCCACCAAGCGCACCAAGCCGGCCAAGCTCAACACCGGCATCGAGATCCAGGTGCCGGAATACATCACCAACGACGAAAAGGTGTGGGTGAACACGCTGACCGGCGAGTTCGCCGGCCGCGCCTGATCGCCACTGCAGCTCTGATCGAAGAAAAGCGCCGGGGAAACCCGGCGTTTTTTTGTCCGGCTTGACGCGGTGGCGCCGCTGCGGCACGTTCGCATCTTCCCGCCCAGGAATGAATGCCGTGTTGCGTCCCCACGCCCCGCATGCTCGTTTCTTCCGCACCCGCCATCTGCTGATGCCGATGCTGCTGGCCCTTGCGCTCAGCGCCTGTGCGCCGGCGCCGGTGCGCAACCCCCTCGCGCAGTGGGAGCCGTCGCCCAACTTCGATGCGCGCCGCCCGGTGCTGATCGTGATTCATTTCACCAACGAGCATTCCGCCGAACAGGCGCTGCACACGTTGCGCACGGCCAACAGCGGCGGCCCGGTGAGTTCGCATTACCTGGTCGGCAACGACGGCCGCATCTACCAGCTCGTCGCCGACAGCCAACGTGCGTGGCACGCAGGTGCGGGGCACTGGGGCACGATTACCGATGTGAACTCCGCCTCGATCGGCATCGAACTGGACAACGATGGCGACTCGCCCTTCACCCAGGTGCAGATCGACAGCCTGCTGCGCCTGCTGGCCGACCTTACCGATCGTCTGCGCATTCCCCGCACGCAGATCATCGGGCACGAAGACCTTGCGCCGGGACGCAAGGATGATCCCGGCCCGCGCTTCCCATGGCAACAACTGGCGCAGGCCGGCTTCGGGCTGTGGCCGCGCGTGGCACTGGTCGATCCGCCGCCGGGCTTCGATCCGTGGTCGGCGCTGGGCCTGATCGGTTATCCGCTGGATGACCGCGCCTCCACCGTGCGCTCGTTCCATCACCACTTCCGCGGCATGGACGGCGATACGCTGGATGATCAGGACCTGCGTATCCTGTTCGCGTTGTCGCGGCAGCTGGGTGCCACGGGAGGAAACGCAGGCACACCTGCCGGCTGACCGTCATGCCGTCGCGTCCGCTTCAGGCTGGCTGAGGCAGAATCACCGTATTGCCAAGGAGCTTCGCCGCGTCATGTCCTCGACGGGTTATTCGCTGCGCGCCACAGTCGTCGACAGCCTGCTTACCGCCAAGCGGCCCGACGTGCCCGTGCGCGTCGTCTTGCGCAACACCGCCGCGGTGATCCTGCCGCTGGGCATCGGCATCGCCACCGGTCATCCGGGCATCGGCCTGGGTATCGGCGCGGGTGCGCTGGACACCATGTTTTCCGATCAGCCGGGGCCGTATCGCCAGCGCATGGCGCGCCTGCTGCTGGCCTCGCTGGCTGCTGGCCTGGCCTCGTTGATCGGCTTCCTGATCGGCGACCAGTTGATTCCCATCCTGTTCGCCACGGCGGCGTTCGGCTTCTTCGGCGGCATGTTGGTGGTGTTCGGCCCCGACATGGCCCGCGTGGGCATGACCAGCATGATCCTGCTGGTGGTGACCGCGGCCACGCCACGCCCGCTGCACGAAGCGCTGGGCGCCTCCGCGCTGATCTTCGCCGGCGGACTGCTGCTGACGCTGTTCTCGGTGGCCGCATGGCCGCTGCAACGCTATCGTCCCGAACGGCATGCGCTGGCGGCGGTGTATCGCGGCCTGTCGACGCTGGCGCGCCAGCAGGAACACGACGACGCCGACGTGCCTGCGCTCACCGATGCCATGACCACGCTGCAACACACGCTGCTGGGACGGCACCACGCGCGCGGCCGCGCGATGGAAGCGTTCGGCGTGCTGCTGGAACTGGCCGAGCGCATCCGCCTCGAACTCACCGCGATGGCGGAGTTGCGCGCCAACCCCACCATCCACGCGATGTTCCGCGGCGATGCGGCGCGCGTGCTGGCCGCCATCGCCGACGCACTGGAAGCCGCCGAGTCGCCGCAGCAGGCGGAACATGCCTTGCAGACGCTGCAGGCGAGCGAGAACGCACTGCTCAGCGATGGCGGCAATGCCGATGGTCTGGCCACGCATATCCATGCGTTGTCGGGTCAGCTGGCAGCAGCGGTACGCAATGCGAACTGGGCCGGCAGCCGTGGCGAATTGCGCGCCGCGGCCGCTGAAACCCCGCTGCCGACCGCCCTGCGCAGCAATTCGGCGCGCGCCACCTTGCGCGCCAACCTCACGCCGCATTCGGTGACCTTCCGCCACGCCGTGCGCTCGGCCGTCACGCTGACCGCCACCCTGTGGGTATCGCGCGAGCTCGGCTTGCCCCACGGCTACTGGCTGCCGATGACCGCGGCCATCGTGCTGCGTCCGGATTTCGCCGCCACCTTCAACTTCGGCCTGCTGCGCGTGGTCGGCACCATCCTCGGCCTGGTGCTCACCACCGCCCTGCTGCACTTCACGCCGCACGATGCGTGGGCCCATCTCGCGCTGATGGCGGTGCTGTGCATGGGCTTCCGTTACCTTGCCACCGCGCACTACGGCATCGCCGTGGCGGCGCTGACCGGCACGGTGGTGATCCTGCTGTCGTTCGAAGGAGTGAATTCCAGCGACGCGGTGCTCGATCGCGTGATCAACACCGCGCTGGGCAGCGGCATGGCGCTGATCGCCTATGTGTTGTGGCCAAGCTGGGAACGCGCGCGGGCACGCGCCGCGTTGTCGGACATGCTCGATGCGTATGCCGGTTATCTCGGCGCGCTGGCCAACCCGGAACGCCGCGACGGGCGGCGCGAAGCGCGCACTGCTGCCCGCACGGCGCGCAGCAACGCACAGGCCTCGCTCGATCGCATGCGCGCCGAACCAGCCACGCCGGCCGTGCTGCTGGAACTGGCCAATGCGCTGTTCGCCAACGGCAATCGCCTGGCGCGCACGGCAATGACTTTGGAAGCCCTCATCGACGACCATCACAACCTGCCGGAGACGGCGGAAATGTGCGCATTCGTCGATCACAGCGCCACCGCCCTGCACGAAATCGCCGCCGCGTTGCGCGCGCAACGCGCACCCGACCCGCTACCGGACTTGCGCGGCCTGCAACGCAGCCTGGGGACGCTGCTCAACATGGCCGAGGACCGTCAAGCCGCCGAACTGCTCACGCGGATCAGCGACCGCCTGGTGGACAACGTCAACACGCTGGCGCATATCACGGGGCGCAGCCATACAAAGTCCACGGCGACGGCGTAACACTCACCTCCGTGGGAGCGCACCCTGTGCGCGACGATCCAACGAAGAGGTAGCGGCGCGGCTCCGCGGTCGCGCACAGGGTGCGCTCCTACAGAGACCTCGCGCTGGCCGCAGCCAATACACGATCACGCCCCTTGTGGGAGCGCACTTGTGCGCGACAAACCAACGGAGCGCGGACGATGCGGCCCTGCAGTCGCGCACAAGTGCGGTCCCACAAGGTTCCCGCAGTGATGCTATGCCCCGACGCGGCGACGCACCGCGTCGATGTCGCGCACGGGGCGCACTTCGATGCGGCCGGTGCGGGCCCAGGGGAATTCCGCGGCGATGCGCACGGCCTCGTCCATGTCGGCCGCTTCGATCAGGTTGAAGCCGCCGAGGTATTCCTTGGCTTCAGCGAAGGGGCCATCCATTACGCTCATCTGGTTGTCGCGCATGCGCAGCGACTTGCCCTGCGCCGGCGCTTCGAGCTGCATGGAATCGAGCAGATGCCCTTCGGCGCGCAATTCGTCGGCATGGACGAAGCAGCCGTGCATCATGGTGTCGAACTCACCCTCGGGCAGCGCCTCGAGCAGGCTGTCGTCGTTGTAGATCATGACCAGGAACTTCATGTTGCCTCCCATGGCAATCGGACGCCGTTGCACCCGCCATGATGCCGGTAAAACGTTACCGGATGCACGTCCAGCGCGGCTGCGGTTCACCCGCCGGCCATGCGCCGGGCCTAGCGGAATCTCGCTCCAGCTGAGCCTGGGGGCTTTACGCTGCACCGCGCCGAGACGGCACCCCGCCCCTGACATACACTCGGCGCATGCTCAAAATCGACACGCACGCCCATATCCTCCCGCGCGACTGGCCGAACCTCGCCGCCAAGTTCGGCGACGAGCGGTTTCCCGTGATGATCCACAACGACGGGCGCCATCGCATCTACAAGGACGGCAAGTTCTTCAGGGAGGTGTGGGATTCGGCGTTCGATGCGCAACAGCGCATCGACGACTACGCGCGCTTCGACGTCAGTGTGCAGGTGGTATCCACCGTACCGGTGCTGTTCTCGTACTGGGCACCGGGTTACCAGGCGCTGGAACTGCATCGTCATCTGAACGACGAGACGGCGCGCATCTGCAACGACTACCCGCGCCACTACGCCGGCATCGGCACGGTGCCGCTGCAGTCGCCCGACCTGGCCATCCGCGAACTCGAACGCTGCATCGACGAACTGGGCCTGCAAGGCGTGCAGGTGGGCTCGCACTGCAACGACTGGAACCTCGACGCGCCTGAGCTGTTCCCGTTCTTCGAGGCCGCCGCCGACCTGGGCGCCGCGGTGATGGTGCATCCCTGGGACATGATGGGCACGCCCAGCATGCCCAAGTATTGGCTGCCCTGGCTGGTGGGCATGCCGGCCGAGCAATCGCGCGCCGCCTGCTGCCTGGTGTTCGGCGGCGTGCTGGAGCGCCTGCCCAAGCTGCGCGTGATGCTGGCCCACGGCGGCGGCAGTTTCCCCTGGACCATCGGCCGCATCGAGCACGGCTTCCGCATGCGCCCGGACCTGGTCGCCACCGACAACCCGCGCAACCCGCGCGAATACCTGCAACGCCTGTATTTCGACTCCTGCGTGCACGACCCGGCGGCCCTGCGCTATCTCCTGGATGTGACCGGGGTCGAGCGCGTGATGCTGGGGACCGACTATCCTTTCCCGCTGGGGGAACAGCATCCTGGCAGCGGCATCGAGTCACTCGGACTCGACGACGTGGCCCGCGCGCGGCTCTTCCACGGCACCGCCCTGGAATGGCTGGGGCTGCCGCTGCATCGATTCCAACCCAACGCCCTCTCACAGGAGCAGGCATGAGCTTCTTCCGCAACGTGGTGATCGCCGGCGCGCTCGCGCTGATCGGTACCGCACACGCCGCCGACGTCAGCATGGCCGGTGGCAGCGTCACCTTCAGCACGCCCGACCAGTGGATTGGCATCATGGAAACGCAGGGCGACCCGGAAGCACGCGTGTTCCAGGTTCCCGACCCCTCGCCCAACGGCAACAGCAGCCTCGCCCGCATCAGCGTCACGGTGAAGCAGGTGGCCAATGCCGGCGAGTTCCAGCAATACGTGACCGGCGCCATGAGCAAGGCCAAGGCACTCACCGCTTACCAGGCCGCCAGCGGTGGCGTAGCCGACAACTTCGTCTACACGGCGCAGGAAAACGGCACGCCATACAGCTACAGCGAGCGCTACTGGTTCAAGGACGGCCACGCCATCCAGTTGCGCTGCGTGCGTCCTACGCAGAGTTCGGCGGGCGCCGCCTGGCGCACCTCGTTCGACAAGGGTTGCGACGCCATTGCCGCACGCATGAAATAATCGCCCTCCACGTCGTGCCCCGCTGCGGGCACGGCGCTTCCGCAAGAGATCCCCGATGTCCGCTCCGTTCGAAGCCACCCTCGCCTGGGCGCAGTCCCAGGATGCCGCCGATCCGCTGCGCGGCTTTCGCGATGAATTCCTGATCCCCAGGCACGAGGGTCGCGACGTCCATTACTTCTGCGGCAATTCGCTGGGCCTGCAGCCGCGGGCCGTACGGCCTGCCTTGAGTGCGGAACTCGACTCGTGGGCGGACCAGGCAGTGGAAGGCCATTTCCGCGGCGATCTGCCGTGGATGGATTACCACGAGTTCGTGCGCGACGATCTGGCCACCGTGGTGGGCGCGCAGCCGTCCGAAGTGGTGGCGATGAATACGCTGGGCGTGAACCTGCACCTGATGATGGTGAGCTTCTACCGCCCCACGCCGGAACGGCACGCGATCCTGATCGAAGCAGGCTCGTTTCCCACCGACCGCTACGCGGTGGAATCGCAGGTGCGCTTCCATGGTTACGATCCGGCGACGGCACTGATCGAGCTGAAGGGCGACGAAGCGAACGGCGCGATCTCGATGGAAGCGATCGAACGCGTGCTGGCCGAGCACGGTTCGCGCATCGCGCTGGTGATGCTGCCCGGCGTGCAATACCGCACGGGCCAGGCGTTCGACCTGGCCGCCATAACGCGTCTGGCCAGCCGCCATGGCTGCATGGTGGGTTTCGACCTGGCGCATGCGGTGGGCAATCTTCCGCTGCAGTTGCACGACATCGGCGCGGACTTCGCCATCTGGTGCAGCTACAAATATCTCAACAGCGGTCCCGGTGCGGTCGGCGGCGCCTTCGTGCATGAGCGGCACGCACGCACCACCCTGCCGCGTTTTGCCGGCTGGTGGGGCCACGACAAGACCAGCCGCTTCCAGATGGGGCCGCAGTTCGTGCCCACTTATGGCGCCGATGGCTGGCAGCTCAGCAATCCGCCGATCCTCGCGCTCGCACCGTTGCGTGTGTCGCTGGAGATCTTCCGTCGCGCCGGCATGGCGAAGCTGCGCGAGAAATCGCTGCGCCTGACCGGCTATCTGGAATGGCTGGTACAATCGCAACTGGGCGATGTGCTGGAAGTGGTGACGCCGGGCGATCCTGCGCGCCGCGGTTCGCAGCTGTCCATCCGCGTGCTCGGTGGTCGCGAGCGCGGGCGCGCGCTGTTCGACGACCTGGTGGAACGCGGCATCATCGGCGACTGGCGCGAGCCCGACGTCATTCGCATCTCGCCCACGCCGCTGTACAACCGCTACGCCGATTGCGTGGCCTTCGTGGAAGCCACGCGACGCTGGGCGCAACGCGGGTGATCAGCCGGCGCGGCTCAACCCGCGCCGCGCCATCGCATCCACCACAAAAGCCAGCCCGCAAAGCGCCAGGCCAACCGCGCATACGCCCGTCCATCCCGCTGCGGCCCACGCACTGCCGGCCGCCACGGCGCCGGCACCACCGCCGATGAAGAACACGCCCACGAACAGGCCATTGAGCCGGCTGCGCGCAGCGGGATCGAGCATGTTGATCGCGCGCCGACCCAGCGTCTGATCGCCGATGGCACCGGCATCGATCACGATGGCGGCCACCACCAGCAAACCCAGCGCCGCCGTCGAGTGCCGCGCGATATCCATGCCGAGCCAGCCTGCACCCGCCACGCCTGCCAGCACGAAGCCCAGAGTCGTCACCACGTGTGCGATGGGCATGCCCACGGCGCTGTAACCGCGATCGCCTGCCCTGCCCGCCAGCGGTGCCACCACGGTACCGGCCACGCCCGCGAGCGCAAACCAGGCCAGGCTGCGGCTATCCAGCGAAAACGGCGCCTGCACCAGGCGCAAGGCGATGCCGGTCCAGAAGGCGCTGAAGGCGGACATCACAATGGCCGCAGAGATGGCGTAGCGACGCAACACGGGTTCGTCGCGCCATAGCGTCCACAACGAAGCGATCAATCCGCGATACGACGTGTGCACCGGCGGCTGCCGGCGCGGCAGCGCAAACCACAAGGTGATGGCGAGCAGCGCATCGAGTGCGCCGAGCAGCCCGTAGCAGACGCGCCATCCCCAGGCACCTTCGACCAGGCTGGCGAACGGACGCGACAGCAGGATGCCGAGCATCACGCCGCTCATCACATTGCCCACGGCGCTGCCGCGATGCTCCGGCTTCGCCATGGCCGCCGCCAGCGGCACCAGGATCTGGATCGCGCACGAGGTCGCCCCGGCCAGGCAGACGGCGAGCAACAGCCACCACGCCTGCTGGGCCACCGACGCCGCGCATAGCGCCAGCGCACAGGCGAGCAAGGTGATGGTGGTGAGGCGCCGGTTCTCGAACAGGTCGGCCAATGGCACCAGGAAGAGCATGCCCACGGCGTAGCCCAGCTGGGGCAGCATCGCCACCAGGCCGGTCAACGACGACGGCAAGTGCATCGCGCGCGCCACCGGTCCGGCCAGCGGCTGCGCCGCGGTGAGGTTGATGATGATCACGCCCACCGCGAAGGCAAACAGCAGTGTCAGCGGCGTGGTGAGTTCCGCCTGCACCTCATGGGCCACGGCCTCGATGCGCGAACGGGAGGGATATTGCATGGGTAGGGGGCCTTGCCAATCGATAGGCCTGCGATGCTAAATATCCCGGCATCATGATGAAAGTGAATAATCATCATAGTTTTCATGCGTAATTCGCATATCAGACCGGAAGATCCGTATCATGAATACGCGGGATGTCAGGGCTTTCATTGCCGTGGTGGACACGGGTTCCATCGTGCAGGCCGCCGCGCAGCTGCACCTCACCCAGCCCGGCGTGACGCGTCGCGTGCAAAGCCTGGAAGCGCTGCTGGGCGTCGAATTGCTCGACCGCCAATCGAAGCCGCTGCGCCCCACCGCCACGGGACGCGAGATCTACCAGAAGGGCCGCGACCTGCTGCACGCCGAAGCCGACCTGCTGGCACTGGCCCGCAACGACGCCGAGCCCAGCGGTGAATTGCGCCTGGGCATGCCGCCGTTCCTGGCCGAGCGCGGACTGACCACGCCCATCGACCAGCTGCGCTCGCGCTATCCGGGTCTCGCGCTGCGCATCCAGTCAACCTGGTCGCCAGGACTGCTGGAACAGGTCGAAACAGGCTTGCTGGATGCGGCGGCGGTGGTGCTGTCCGAACACTCGCCGCCTCCGGCCCACATGACGGCACACGCGTTCGACCGCCAACCGTTGCGCATCGTGGCCGCACCTTCGCTGGGCCTGCGTGCACGCGCCACGCTCAAGGACCTGGCGGAGTTTCCGTGGGTGCTCAGCCAGAACGGTTGCGGCATGCGCTCCACGCTGCGGCGTGCGCTGGAAGAACGCGGGCTGCCCTGCAACGTGGGCGTGGAAGCGTTCGGGGCGGATCTCCAGCTGTCTCTGGTCGCCCGCGGAGCCGGTGTCGGCATCATCACGCCCGACTTGCTGGCCGCCAGCCGCTTTCGCAATCAGCTCAAGCTCGTCACGGTGACCGACTTCCAGCTCGACATGATCGCCTGGCTCGTTCATCGCCCCCTGCCGCCGCGCCTGGAAGCACCGGTCGGCATGTTCCTGGAGCAACTCAAGGCGGTGATGTCGCAGCGGCCACGCTCGCGTTGAGCATCATCGGCGGCCCTTCGTCCGCGAACGAGTGCGTCGCCGTCGCGAATGCCCCATCATGGATCCATCCACGACAAGGAATGGCCATGCGCAATGCAACGCTCGTCCGACTGGGCTTTCTGATTGCCCTCCCGTTCGCCACCTGCCTGGCACATGCCGAGACACCGGCCGCCATCCCCACCGGCGATGAACTGGCGCGCACGATTGCATCGCTGGATACCAAGGTATTCGACGCCTACAACCACTGCGACCTGAAGACCTTTGGCGAATACTTCAGTACCGACGTCGAGTTCTATCACGACAAGGGCGGGCTGATGACTTCACGCGATGCCGTGGTGGACGCCACGCGCCGCAACATCTGCCACAAGGTGCGCCGCGAACTGGTGGGCAGCATCGAGGTGTATCCGATCAAGGATTACGGCGCCATCGAGATCGGCACGCACAAGTTCTGCCAGATCGATACTGGCAAGTGCGAAGGCACGGGCAAGTTCTTCCATGTCTGGCGTTACCAGAACGGCCATTGGCAGATGACGCGCGTGATGAGCTACGACCATCAGCCCATCCCACCCCCCAAGTAAACCGACATCCCTGTGGGAGCGCACCCTGTGCGCGACTGGGGAACCGAAACGCTTTCGGTCTCCCTGTCGCGCACAGGGTGTGCTCCCACAGAGTAATCAGGTAAAGCGACTCTCGGGGTGGCGCACCTGGCCTTCCCCCCGCACCACGAATCGCTCGATGGTGAGCGACTCCGCTCCCATCGGCCCGTACGCATGCAGGCGGGTGGTGGAAATACCGATCTCCGCGCCCAATCCCAGCTGCCCACCATCGGAAAATCGCGAGGACGCATTGACCATCACCACCGCCGACCGCAACGACTGCACGAATCGCTGCGCTGCCGAGTGATCGTTGGTGGCAATCACTTCGGTGTGATCCGAGCCATAGCGACGGATATGCGCAATGGCTTGTTCGACGCTATCGACCACGCTGATGGCGATGACCAGGTCCAGGAACTCGGCGGCGTAATCGTCTTCCGTAGCGAGGCGAGCCTCAGGCACCAGCGCCCGTGTTGCCTCGTCGCCACACAGCACCACACCACGCTCGATCAACGCTGCGGCGGCACGCGGCAGGAAAACCGATGCGACATCGCGGTGCACCAGCAGCGTTTCCAACGCATTGCATACGCCCGGGCGGGACGTCTTGCCATCGACCAGCAGATTCAGCGCCACGGCCAGATCGGCAGAACGATCCACGTACAGGTGACACACGCCCTTGTAGTGCTTGATCACCGGCACGCGCGCGTGTTCGGTCACGAACCGGATCAACCCTTCGCCACCACGCGGAATGGCCAGGTCGATGATGTCGCTCAATTGCAGCAAGGCCAGCATGGTCTCGCGGCGCAGATCCTCGACCAGGGTGACGGCCGCCTCGGGCAGCCCGTGCGCGCGCAGTGCCTCATGCAGCGCAGCCGCAATCGCCCGGTTGGAATGAATGGCCTCCGAGCCGCCGCGCAACATCACCGCATTGCCCGCCATCAGGCATAGCGCCGCGGCGTCGGCCGTCACGTTGGGGCGTGCCTCGTAGATCATCGCCACGACGCCAAGCGGGATCCGCACACGCTCCACCACGATGCCATTGGCCAGCGTCTCGCGCCGCGTGACCATGCCCACGGGATCGGGCAGCGCCGCCACCTCGCGCACTGCCTGGGCAATGCCGGCGATGCGCGCCTCATCCAGCCGCAGGCGATCCAGCATGGCACCCTGCAGGCCCTTGTTCCTGGCTTCCTGCATATCCCGTTCATTCGCGGCGAGTACCTCGCGAACGCGATGGTGCAAAGCGTCGGCCATGCCATGGAGCAGCGCGCGCTTGGACGGCGTATCGAGCGCGGCCAGCAACGGCCCCGCATCGCGGCAGGCCAGCGCCAAGGTGCGGATCTCGCTCATGTCTCGATATCTCCGGCGGTCTCGAAGCCCGCCATGCTGGCGAGATCGTCGCGATGCACGATCTCTGCGCCGTAGCTGTAACCCAGCACCGCGTCGATGTCGCGGCTATGACGTCCGGCCAACCGCTTCACTTCGCCGGCGCCGTACTGGGTGAGTCCGCGCGCCACGGGACGGCCCGATGCCTCGACGATCTCCACCAGGTCGCCCCGATGGAATTCGCCACTCGCATCCAGTACGCCGCCGGGCAGCAACGAGGCCTTGCCGCCAGCCAGCGCGCGCACCGCCCCGTCATCCACCCGGATATGTCCCGCTGCTGCCGGAGCGTGACGCAGCCAATACTTGCGCGCCTGCATGCGCGTACGGCCGGCCGCGAAGAAGGTGCCGCGCAGCTGGCCTTGCCCGAGGGCAACGACGGTGCTGCTGTCCCTGCCACTGAACAATGCGGTGGGAATGCCCGCTGCAGCGGCCTTGGATGCCGCTTCCAGCTTGGTGCGCATGCCGCCGGTGCCCACCTCGCTGCCGCTACCGCCCGCCATGGCCAGCACCTCGGCGGTCAACGATTCCACCCGGTCCAGCGGAATGGCGTTCGGATCGCGGCGCGGATCGGCGGTATAGAGGGCATCGATGTCGGAAGCGATCAGCAGCAGATCCGCGTCGACCAGGGCGGCCACGATGGCGGCAAGATTGTCGTTGTCGCCAAGCTTCAACTCGTCGACCGCCACGGTGTCGTTCTCGTTCACCACCGGCAACACGCCCAGGCTCAGCAGCTCGCGCAACGTGGCGCGCGCGTTGAGGTAACGGCGGCGATGGCGCAGGTCGTCGTGAGTCAGCAGCACCTGCGCCACGGGGCGAGGACTCAGCGACTGCCATAGCGCGATCATCGGCGCCTGACCCAACGCAGCCAGTGCCTGTCGCGCGGCAAGATCGCCACTGGCGGGCGCATGGGCGCGCAACTGCGCACGCCCCGCGGCCACCGCACCGGACGATACCAGCACGACTTCCCGACCGGCCGCGTGACTGGCCTGGATAAACTCGGCCAACGCCGTCGCATACCGCGGTGTCAGGCCGCCGCCGTCGGCCGCCAGCAGATTGCTGCCGACCTTCAGCACCGCACGTCGCCAGGAAGGCAGCGCCTGCACGGGAATCACGTACGAGCGCTGCGCTTCGGTCATGGACGGGCGTCGCCTCCGCAGTGATGGCTCATTCGATCAGCCGTCCAGACGGCCGAGTCGGTCGCGCAATACATCCAGGCGAAGATCGTTGCCCGAACCCGGCGAGACGCGCGCTGCCAGACTGCCCTCGGGAGTGCGCCCCTCGCCCGCCGATGCCGCGGCGTCTGCCGCCGCGCGGTACGCATCGCGGAACGGCACGCCGGCCGCCGCCTGCTCGATGGCCACGTCGGTGGCGTACATCGCCGGCTCGATGGCCGCCCGCATGGCCGGCTCGTTCCATTCCATCCGCGCCAGCAGGTCGGGCACCAGCTCCAGCGCGGCCAGGCCATGACGGCAGCCATGGAACAGCGAACCCTTGGAGAACTGCAGGTCGCGCTGATAGCCCGACGGCAGCGACAGCAACTGCTCGATCTCGGTGCGTGCGGCTGCCACGCTGGCGTAGCTGGCGCGCAGCAGCTCGACCACGTCCGGGTTGCGCTTGTTCGGCATGATCGAGCTGCCGGTGGTGTATTCCGACGGCAGCTTCACGAAGTTGAATTCCGCCGTGGTGAACAGCGACAGATCCCACGCCATGCGGCGGACATCCAGCAGCGCACCCGCAATCGCTTCCAGCACGGCCATTTCGAACTTGCCGCGCGAGAGCTGGGCATAGATCGGCGACACCTGCATGCGGGCAAAACCCAGCGCCTGCGTGGTGTGCTCACGATCCAGCTTGAGATTCACGCCGTAGCCCGCTGCCGTGCCCAGCGGGTTGGCGTCGATCAACAACGCGGTTTGCTGCGCGCGCAGGGCGTTGTCGATGAAGCCTTCGGCAAAACCGGCGAACCACATGCCGGTCGAGGACACCACGGCGCGCTGGAGATGCGTATAGCCGGGTAGTGGCACCGCGGGCTGCGACGCACGATCGAGGCATACCTGGGCGATGGCGCGGCAGTGCTGCTCCAGCGCGGCCAGCTGCTCCTTCAGCCACAGGCGTGTGGCCACCAGGATCTGGTCGTTGCGGCTGCGACCCGTGTGTACGCGGCGGCCCGCGTCGCCCAGCCGCTCCGTCAGGCGTGCCTCGATGGCCGAATGCCCGTCTTCGTAACGGTCGTCCAGCACGAAACGGCCACTGCGGAAATCGTCGGCCAGCGCGTCGAGTTCGCGCTTGAGCGCATCGGCCTCGTCGGCGCTGACCACGCCGATATTGGCCAGTCCTTCCACGTGCGCCTTGCTGGCGGTGATGTCGTGCAAGAAGAACTCGCGATCCAGCAACACATCGTCGCCGGCCAGGAACGCCATGATGCGGGCGTCTATCTTGATATTGGATTTCTGCCAGAGGGGCTGGGTCATGTGAGGTTCGCCTTTAAACCGGAATCGCCGTGTATTCGTCCACGCCGATCGCGCGGTTGATGTTCTGCATGGCCTGCGTCGCGGCCCCCTTCAACAGGTTGTCCAACGTCGCCACCACCACCACGCGCTTGCCGTCGTTGGACACCGCGAAACCGCCGATATCCACGTGGTGCTTGTTGGCGATCTGGCTGACCCACGGGGCCTCGTCCACCACATGCACCAGTTTCTCGCCTTCGTACGCGGCGTTGAAACGCTGGACGATCTCCTCGCGCTTCATCGGGCGCGCCAGGTAAAGATTGGTTGTGACGGTAAGGCCGCGGAAATGCGGTGCCACGTGCGGCATGAATTCCACCGGCACGTTGAGATGGCGGCTCGCCTCCTTCTCGTGCATATGGCCGGTGAGCGAATACGGCATCAGGTTGTCGCGCAGCTTGTCCGGATTGTTCTTGTCCGACGGCGTGGTGCCCGCGCCGGAGTAGCCGGATACACCGAAACTCACCGGCGGTGCTGCCAGCAGATCCTTCAGCGGCGCGACGGACAGCTGGATGGCCGTGGCATAGCAGCCCGGGTTGCTGATGCGCTTCTCGCCGCGCCACCGTTGGCGGGTCAGCTCCGGCAGGCCGTAGTACCACTTCTCGTTGAGGCGATAGTCGGCCGAGAGGTCGAGAATCAAGGTGTCGGGCCTGGCCTTGTCGATGGCCTCGACATAAGGCTCGGCCTTGCCGTTTGGCAGCGCCAGCACCACCACGTCGGCGCCCTGCGCCGCCACGGCCTCGGGGTCGAGATTGGCGTAGCGCAGATCGCCCTTGAAGCCCTCGACGTGATCAGCCACGCGCTGGCCGTCCAGCTCGCGCGAGGACACGAACGCCAGCTCGAGCGACGGATGGGCCGCCACCAGGCGGATCAGTTCGGCGCCGGTATGGCCGCGTGCGCCCACGATGCCAATGCGATGTTGAGGCGTGCTCATAGGTCAGTCCACCAGGGTCGGCAGGCGCTGCGCGCAATGCGCCACGCAGCGGGCGATCGTGTCGAAATCTTCCAGGCCGTACCAGAACACTTTCCAGCGCGGCTGCTTGAGGCAACCATCCGATTCGGCGTAATAGAAATGATTCACCGCGTTGCCGTGGCGCGAACGCCAGAACAGCTGCGGATTCTCATCGCGCATCACCTGCCACACGGCGCGGCCCAGGCCTTCGCCCTGTGCATCGTCGAGCACGGCGAACTTGTCCAGGTACGGCAGGCCTTCTTCCATGGTGAGGATCATCGCGGTGCGATAATTCTCGCTCACGTAGACGCGGAACGGCCGCGTGCGCTCGAAATAGTCGGGCACCAGCGTGCGGCCGAAGCTCGATTCGATCAGCTCGCGCATGCGCGCAAGATCGATGCCCTCCCACGAATCGAAGCGCTTCACCTTTTCGCCGCGACGCACCAGCGTGCCCGAGCCCTTGTGCGTGAACAGCTCCTTGGCCAGCTCGGACGGCTTGGTGATGGACACCGACGAGGTCAGCGGCAGATCGTTCAGCAGATCAGCGATCTGCTCGATCTTCAGGCGCATCCCGCCGTTGATCCACGGCTGCGCCATCAGGTGGTCGAACTCGGTGCTGAGGTTGATCGAGTCGATGATGTTGCCCTGATCGTCCAGCAGCCCTCCCGTGCCGGTGAGAAACACGATCTTGTACGGCTGCAGCACGCGCACCAGTTCATTGGCAGCGAAGTCGGCGTTGACGTTGAGGATCTGGCCCTCCTCCGTTTCGCCGAGACTCGCGATCACCGGGATGGAGCCGGCACGCAGGCTCGCCTCGATCGGTGCCAGGTTGATATGGCTGACCTTGCCGACCAGGCCGTAGGTATCGCGATCGATATAGCTGGCCGTGAACACGCCCGACGACACCGAGGTGGCGCGCGTATCCATGGTCTGCAGCGCTTCCACCAGGCGCAGGTTCTGCTCCTGGAACACCTTGCGCACGATCGACAACGCCCTGGGCGTCGTGACGCGCAGGCCGTTCACGGTGTGCTTCTCGATGCCCGCGGCCGACAGCTCTTCGTCCAATTGCGGACCGGCCCCATGCAGCACGATCGGCGTCAGGCCCACCTGCTGCAGGAAGGTGAGCGACGAGGTAAGCGCAGGTAGATCGTCGCGCAGCACCGCGCCACCGACCTTCACCACGGCGAAGCGCTTGGCGTCCAATTGCGAAAAACGCTTGAGGTACTGCTGGATCTCCTTCGCGCTACCCATGCTCGAAAGCAGGCGGACGATGGTTTTCCGGGTGTGCTTGTGGGCTTCCACTAGGTCTTAGCTCTTATCGATGATGCGGTAGATGGTTTCGGCGTAATGCTGCAATTGATCGAGCGCGACCCACTCGTCGGCGGTATGCGCCTGCGCGATATCGCCAGGACCGTAGACAAAGCTGATGTAGCCCGCGGCAGAGAACAGCGCCGCCTCGGTCCAGAAGTCCACGGCGTTGCCGATCGGGATGTTCAACTCATCGGCCAGATCGCGCGCTGCCAGGCGACGCGCTTCAGCCGTGGCCGTGTCGCCCGCCGGCAGTGAGTCGCCACGGAACAGTTCCTCGAATTCCACCGGCTGCGGTTCCACCAGCGTGCGGAAGGTGTGCAGCAGCTGCTCGGGCGCCATGGTCGGCAACGGACGGAAGCCGAAACGCACATCGGCGGATGGCGCGATCATGTTCGCCTTGATGCCGCCATCGACCCGACCGATGTTGAAGCGCAATCCGGTGAGGCCACCGAAGCGCTCATGCACCTGCTTTTCCACGTAATCGAGCGCCGCAGCGCCCCAGCGCACCGCCTGGTGTACCGCGCTGTCGCTGGGCTTCTGCTCACCCGAGGCATGGCCGGCACTGCCCTTGAAGCGCATCTGCACCGAATGGATGCCGCGATGCGCCAGCACGGCTTCGCCCTTGGTCGGCTCGGCCACGATGATGGCGTCGTAGGCTGGCTTGTCCTTGAGGAAGCCGGCGATGCAACGCGGATCGTTCGCTTCTTCGTCGGTGGACAACAGCAAGGCCATATCGCCGCTGGTGACGTTCGCCACGGCAACGAGCGCAGCGGCAGCACCCTTGATGTCGCAAGCACCCAGACCGATCGCCCGGTCTTCGGTCACACGCAGCTCATGCGGGCTCGCCGTCCAATGTGGCGAATCGGGCACGGTATCGAGGTGCACGTTGAACAGCACCTTCGGCTTGCCGCGCACGGCGTACAGGGTGACAGCGCCCGCGCCGTAGTCGGTCACCGAAACGTCGAAGCCCGGCAGGTTGTCCCGCAGATAGTCGAAAATGCCGCCCGTACCGATCTCGCGCGGCGGATTGCGCGTGTCGTAGCCGATCAGCGCGCGAAGATGTCGAAGGGTGTCGTCCAGTAGTGCGCTCATGCGATCCGTCTGGTGGTGTCTGGAATGTCACGACGAAACCGTCGCCCCGGCGCATGCCGGGGCAACGTGTCGCACGATCAGCTGCGGTTGATTTCAGCCCACAGCGTGCTGCTCATGCCGAACAGCTTGATGAAGCCCTCGGCTTCCTCCACGCCCCAGTCCGCCGACTGCGCATAGGTCGCGCCCTTGGCGTTGAGGATGTGCGGCGAGCGCACTTCCACCGCCGTCACCTGCGCGCCGGAGGTTTCCAGCACCACCTCGCCATTGACCTGGCTCTGGCTGGACGCCAGGAACGCTTCCAGATCGGTCTTGATCGGATCGTGGAAGAACCCCTCGTACACCACTTCCACCCACTTGCGCGCCACCTCGGGCTTGAAGCGGTTCTGCTGCTTGGTCAGCACCGCCTCTTCCAGCGCGCGGTGCGCGGCGAGCAGCGAAATCAGGCCCGGCGCTTCGTACACGATGCGACCCTTGAGGCCGATGGTGGTGTCGCCGGTATACATGCCGCGGCCCACACCGTACGGCGCGAACAGTTCGTTGAGCTTGGCCAGCAGCTTGTCGCCTGGCAGCTTCGCGCCATTGAGCGATACCGCCTCGCCCTTCTCGAAGCCAAGCGTGACGGTCAGCTTTTCGGACGGCCATTCGGCGCGCGGCTTGCACCAGCCGCGGGCGCCTTCGCCCGGCGTCTTCCAATGGTCGATCTCGCCGCCGGACAGCGTCACGCCCAGCAGGTTCTCGTTGATGGTGTAGCTCTTCTGCTTGGCGCGCACGTCGAAGCCACGCTCTTCCAGGTAAGCCTGCTCGTAGGCACGCGTCTGCGTGTGTTCCTTCTGGATCTCGCGGATCGGCGCCACGATCTGGTAATCGCCCAGTGCCTTCACAGCCAGATCAAAGCGGACCTGGTCATTGCCCATGCCGGTGCAACCGTGCGCAATCGCCTTGGTACCCAGTTCCTTTGCGCGCGCAATGGCCGCGTCCACGATCAGATAACGGTCGGACACCAGCAGCGGATACTGGCCTTGGTAGGCCTCGCCCGCCTGCACGAACGGCTTGACGAAACCGTTCCAGATCGCCGGACCGCCGTCGACGGTGACATGGCTCGCCACGCCCAGTTCCTTCGCGCGCTGTTCGATATAGGCGCGCTCCTCGGCGTCCACGCCGCCGGTATCGGCGAACACGGTATGCACAGCCCAGCCGCGCTCCTTCAGATAAGGCACGCAGAAGCTGGTGTCGAGGCCACCGGAGAAGGCGAGAACGATGTCTTTGCTCATGACTTGCGGATCCTGGAATGGAAGGCTAAACGGATAAATAGTTACTTGGATTCAACCACGATGCGCGGTTCGACACGCACCGGAAAGTTCACGGAATTGGCAATGAAACAGCCATGGTGCGCCGCGTCGTGCGCCGCCTCGGCCTTGGCCGGATCGCTGTCTGCGGTGATGGTCACCACCGGATGCAGCACCACTTCGGTGAAGTGGCCGCCATGCGTATCGGTTTCCATGCTGCCTTCGGCGCTGTCCGTATAGGCGGTGACGACCACGCCGGCCAGCACCGCCTGATGCAGGTACGACAGCATGTGGCAGGTGGACAGCGCCGTGACCAGCATGTCTTCCGGGTTGTACCTGCTGGCATCGCCGCGAAACATCGGATCGGAAGAGCCTTCAATGGTCGGCTTACCCTCGATGCGGATCTCGTGACCCCGTCCATAACCCTGATAGGTCTTGGTGCCGGTGCCCTGATTCCCCGTCCAGGTCACGTCGACCTTGTAGTGATGCTGATGCGTATGGCTCATGAGCTGCCCTCTTCCTGTTTCGACATGAGATCGGCCAGCTCCGCATCGCCACGACCGGCGCGCTTCCCCAGGCCGGCGACGACACCCGCGCGATTCGCGGCAGGATGGTTCTGGTTCAACTTGAACTTGCCTTCGATGCGATCGATGGAAATTTCCAGCCCGGAGATGGCGCGCAGCATCTTCTCGATGTGATCTTCCGGCGCATCGGAGACATGCCAGGGCACCGGAAGACCGGCTTCATGGCGATCCGTGAGACGCTCCAGCAACTGGCGCAGCCAAGTAGCGTCGTCGATCACACGCAGGCGGCCGTGCACATGCACCACGGCGTAGTTCCAGGTGGGCACCTCGCGATGCGTTTCCTGCTTGCTCGGATACCAGTTGGGACTGATATAGCCATCCGGACCGCGAAAGATCACCAGCACCTCGGCGCCGTCCATGCGCGACAGTTCATTACCGCGCGCAACATGGCCGTGAAGCTTTCCGTCTACCAGTTCGATGGGGAGATGATTGGCAGCCAGCCCTCCCGCGCCCTGCACCACCACGGTGGCGAACGGATACGCACGCATCAGCGCGTGCAGCTTTTCGCTGTCCGTTTCCATGAAGTGCGCAGGCTGGTACATGATCAGCGCTGGCCGATCAGCGACGCCATCACCGCCTTCTGCACATGCAGGCGGTTCTCGGCTTCGTCGATGGCGATGCAGGCGGCCGAATCCATCACCGCGTCGGTGGCCTTCACGTTGCGGCGAAGCGGCAGGCAATGGCTGAACAGGCCGTTGTTGGTCAGCGCCATCTTCGCTTCGTCCACGATGAAGTGCCTGTTAGCCTCGCGAGTGGGCTTTTCCTGATCCCAGCGACCGAAGAACGGCAGCGCGCCCCAGCTCTTGGCGTAGACCACGTCGGCGCCGCGATAGGCGTCCTCGATGTCGTGGCTCACCTTGAGCGAACCGCCGTTCTCCTTCGCGTTCTGGTAGCCAAACTCCATGTAGCGCTCGTCCAGCACATAGTCGGGCGTCGGGCACAACAGGGTCACGTCCATGCCCATCTTGGTGGCGATCAGCAGCGCGGAGTTCGCCACGGCCGTGTTGAGCGGCTTGGGATGGTAAGTCCAGGTCAGTACGTACTTCTTGTTCTGCAGGTTGCCCAGGTGTTCCTTCAGCGCCATCGCGTGCGCCAGCTCCTGGCAGGGATGGGTGATGGTTTCCATATTGATCACTGGCACCGTGGCGTACTTGGCGAAGGCCTTGATCACGTTGTCCTGGCGATCCACCTGCCAGTCCTGGAACTTCGGGAAGGCGCGCACGGCGATCAGGTCGACGTAGCGCGACAGCACGCGCGCCACTTCGGCGATGTGCTCTTCGGTATCGCCGTCCATCACCGTGCCCACCTCGAACTCGATCGGCCACGCGTCCTTGCCCGGCGCCAGCACGATGGCGTGGCCGCCCATATGGAAGGCGCCCAGCTCGAAGCTGGTGCGCGTGCGCATCGAGGGGTTGAAGAACATCAGCGCCACCGACTTGCCAGCCAGCTGCTGTCCGCGCGGGGAGCGCTTGAAAGCGGCGGCCTGCTCGAGCAGCGCGTCGATCTCGGCGCGGCTGTAATCCTGGGTGGTCAGAAAGTGGCGAAGCGTCATGATGGAAGTTGCCCTTGTCGAATCGTCGGAATCCAGAAACAAAAAAACCCGGCTGCTAGCCGGGTTTTATCGTCGATACACGTGAAACGCGTGCGACAGCCTACCCGGCCAGAAAGCGGCACAGCGGTCGGCGAGCACGCGACGTCATCCCAGCGGCCATGCGGGCGCTAGTGAGGACATTGGCGGTATAGACGGCTGCGGACATGGAAGTTCCGGGAGGTTGAAAGTCAATCATGACGGGATTTTCGCTGCCATGCAACAAGGAACGATCCAAACAATGGCCTGGATAGCAGATCGCCGCCCGAAGGCGGCGATCTGCTGCAATCTCAGTCGGCGGGAGAAACACTCACCCGCACGCGCAAGCGTTCGCCGGGATCGTAGTTGAGGCGCGACAGGTACACCTCGCCCCGATAACGGTATTCCACGTCGTAACCCATGATGCGGCGCTGCTCGCTCACCGCCGCCACCTGGCGGCAATGCGTTTCGGTGGTTTCATATTCGCCGCTGCCCGACTGGGTGGCGCTGTTGCCCACCGCGCCGCCGGCGACCGCGCCGGCCACCGTGGCCGCGGTGCGGCCATTGCCGTGACCCACGGTGCTGCCCAGCACGCCGCCCACCACGGCCCCCAGGATGGTGCCGGCCGCCGAGCCCTGGCTGGGCGCCTGGCGCACCACCTGTTGGTCGTAGCATTCCTGGCGCGGCACTTCGGTACGTGCCACGCCATACACGGGATCGACGCGCAGCACATCCGCCCATCCATAATGGGTGTTGTCGTCGTTCTGATTTTGGTAGCGCGCATCCTGCGCAAACACGCCGGTGGTCATCACAGACAGCACCAGCGCAGCGAACAACCACTTGGTCATTACGACCTCCGCAGGGACAAGTCCGGCGCATCTCTGCCCCAGATAGCATCCATTGCAACAAATTCACACTGAATCGACGCTTAGAACTTTGCCTAAAGTCGCTTGAACGGCAGCCGTTATTCATCCATCTGGCAGGCTTCTGGCCGCCAACCGGCCAGACCGGTCCCGGACGCCCTGCGGAGCGGATGGCGGCTTGTTAAGATGCGCGACCGGCTTGCGCCCGCCTGGCGCCTGCTCCCACCGTCCGGACCCCCTGACCGATGCCGATTTCGCTCCATAACAGCCTGACGCGCCGCGTAGAAGCGTTCACCCCGCTCGATCCCCAGCGGGTCACCATCTACCTGTGCGGACCGACCGTCTACAACTACGTGCATATCGGCAATGCGCGCGGGCCGGTGGTCTTCGACGTGTTCGTGAAGCTGTTGCGCCGTCACTATCCGAACGTGGTCTACGCCCGCAACATCACCGACGTCGACGACAAGATCAACACCGCCGCCCAGCAGCTGGGCGTGGGCATCGAAAGCATCACCACCCGCTACGCCCAGGCGTACGGCGAGGACATGGCCGCGCTGGGCATCGCCCCGCCCGACGTGGAGCCCTACGCCACGGCCCATATTCCGCAGATCATTGCGATGATCGAGCGACTGATCGCCAACGGCCATGCCTATGCCGCCGAAGGCCACGTGCTGTTCGAAGTGGATTCGTTCGCCGCGTATGGCGAGCTGTCCGGCCGCGATCCGGAAGAACTGATCGCGGGTGCCCGGGTCGAAGTGGCGCCGTACAAGAAGCATCCGGGCGACTTCGTGCTGTGGAAGCCGTCCACGCCCGAACTGCCCGGCTGGGACAGCCCCTGGGGCCGCGGTCGCCCCGGCTGGCACATCGAATGCTCGGCCATGAGCGAGGCCCATCTGGGCGAGACCATCGACATCCATGCAGGCGGCGTGGACCTGCAGTTCCCGCATCACGAGAACGAGATCGCCCAATCCACCTGCGCGCATGGCGGCAAGCCGTTCGCGCGCTACTGGATGCACAACGGCATGCTCACCTTCAGCGGCCGCAAGATGTCCAAGTCGCTGGGCAACGTGATGCTGGTGCACGAGCTGCTGAAGGAACATCCGCCCGAAGCCTTGCGCTTGCTGCTGCTGCGCGGCCATTACCGCCAGCCGCTGGACTGGTCCGACGGCGCCGTCACCCAGGCCATCAGCACCCTGGACGGCTGGTACCGCGTGCTGCGCGACCTGGTCGACGTCGACGTGGACCTCACCTCGCTGCCCGTTCCGCCCACCGTGGAAGCTGCCCTGAGCGACGATCTCAATACGCCGCAGGCGCTGGCCGAGCTGTCGCAGCTCGCCGATGCCGCACGGCAGGCCGGCAGCGAAGAGGAACGCCGCGCAGCCAAAGCCGCACTGCTGGGCGCAGGCGCCGTGCTCGGCCTTCTGCAGCAAGATCCGGAAGCCTGGTTCAAGCAGGCCGGCGGCGCTGCCGAGGTCGATGCGGAACGCGTCGAAGCCCTGCTGGAAGAACGCCGCAACGCCCGCGCCGCGAAGGATTTCAAGCGCGCGGACGCGATTCGCGAAGAGCTCACGGCGATGGGTGTGGCGATTGAGGATGGCGCGCAGGGCACGCGCTGGAGCGTGGTGAAGGGGTGAGGTTGGACTTCGCGCCCAAATCCGCTTCGAAGCACCTTCCCGCGAGCACCCGCCCCTCGCCCCGGCCCTCTCCTCGCAAGGGAGAGGGAGAAGTGGGGTGTACTGCGACGTCAATGCAGCAACCAAATAAAGAGCGGCCCCTGGCCTGCGCCGGGACGACGGGCCAATGGACCGCGCAAACGCGCGATAATCCCGTCCATGAATGCCACCGCCCCCTCCAGCGCCGCCCAGGCGCAACAAGAGATCGTCGAAGAATTTGCCTTCTTCAGTGACTGGACCGAGCGCTACCAATACCTGATCGACCTCGGCAAGCAGCTTCCGGCATTCCCGGAGGAGCTGAAGATCGAGGAATACCGCGTGCACGGCTGCCAATCCATGGTCTGGCTGGTGCCCAGCGGCGATGCGGACAACCTGCATTTCCAGGCCACCAGCGATTCGGCCATCGTGTCCGGCCTGATCGCGCTGGTGCTGCGCGTGTATTCCGACCGCTCGGCCCGCGACATCGTCGCCACCGAACCCCGCTACATCGAGGCCATCGGACTGGCCAAACACCTTTCGCCCACGCGCTCCAACGGTCTCGCCGCAATGCTGGCAAAGATCAAGGCGTACGCCGCGGCGGCCCTGAAGGCCTGACCAGGCCGCCGTAAAGCACAAAGCCCCGCACAAGGCGGGGCTTTGCTTTATCCGGCACAAGCCAGGGCTTAATCGCCCATCTGCTTCTGCAGATGCTCGCGGCGTTCCTGCGCATCCAGCGACAAGGTCGCGATCGGGCGGGCGTCGAGACGCTCCAGGCCGATTTCCTCGTCGGTTTCCTCGCAGTAGCCGTAACGACCCTCTTCGATGCGACGCAGTGCCTTGTCGATCTTGGAGATCAGCTTGCGGTAGCGGTCGCGCGTACGCAGTTCCAGCGAGTTCTCGGTCTCGCGGGTGGCGCGCTCGGCTTCGTCGCCCACGTCGCGCACTTCGTCACGCAGGTTCTCCATCGTCTGACGCGACTCTTCCACCAGCTGTTCGCGCCATTCACGCAACTTGTTGCGGAAGTACGCGAGGTGCTTGGGGCTCATGTACTCCTCGTTGTCGTTGTTCGAGGGGCGATAACCCTTGGGCAGGTCGATCAGAGTCGTGGAAGGCAGCGCATAGCGACCGTCTTCGCGGGTGATGCCATTGTCGAGAGTTGCGGTTTTATTCATCGAGGACTGCTGGGCTTTCTGAGTTTTGATAGGGGTATGGCGAGCGGTCGCGCTGGCCACCTTGCCCGTGAAGGGCGACGTGGCCGGCTTGCTGGGTGCCGCCACCGGCGGCGCCTGCTTGGCAACCGCTGGCTGCTTGGCGGCGGCGCTCGCTGCCGGTTTGGCCGGCGGCGCAGCCTTGGCGGGTGCTGCCTTGGCCACCGGCTTGGCGGGCGCGGGGGCCGGCTTCACCGGCTTGGCGACTGCCTTGGGCGGCGTCTTGGCGGGCGCCGCGACCTTCTTGGCGGCCGGTTTTTCGGTTTTCTTGGCGACCACCGCCGGCTTCTTCACCGGTGTCGTCTTCTTGGCTTGTGGCTTGGGAGCTGGCTTCTTGGCGACGGCCTTGGCCGGAGCCTTGGCGACAACCTTCTTGGCGGCAGGCTTGCTGGCGGCGACGACCTTCTTCGCGGGCGCCTTCTTTGCAGCCGGTTTCTTGGCGGCAGCGGCCTTGGCCGGTGTCGCAGTCCGCCCGGCGGCAACCTTCTTGCCGGCCTTGGCGTCTTTCACCTTACCAGCAGGCTTTCCTTTCTGCGGCTTGGTGGCTGTCGCACTACGCGTCGTTTTCGCCATTTCCCTTCACCATTTTAGCCTTGGCGGCCGGGTGTTATAGCCCATGCGGCTTACACCGGCAACCGTGCTTCTGGAATACTTGCGACACTACAAGCCGCAAGCTGTTTCGGCAGCGTCAAACCGTCGTGACCCGACTGATACTTTTCATGCTTGGCTTCTACAAGCGCTGGCTAAGCCCCCTGCTGGGTCAGCGCTGCCGCTTCCATCCCAGCTGTTCCGATTATGCACGGATTGCGGTTGTGCGCTTCGGTCCGATCAAGGGTGGCGCACTCACCGGCTGGCGTCTATTGCGCTGTCAGCCAATGTGCGAGGGCGGTGAAGATCCCGTTCCGGCGCATTTCACTTTCCGTCGTTGCCGTACTCCAGGAGAAGAACCCCATGTCCACTGAATGGCTGATCAAGCATGCCGAACTGGTCAACGAAGGCCGCCGTTTCCACGCGGACGTACGCGTAAAACAAGGCCGCATCGAAGCCATCGCCGGCGATCTTGACGCGCGCCCCGGCGAAAAAGTGATCGACGCCAGCGGCCTGTGGCTGTTCCCCGGCATGATCGACGACCAGGTGCACTTCCGTGAGCCCGGCCTGACCCAGAAAGCCGACATCGCCCACGAATCGCGTGCCTGCGCCGCCGGCGGCATCACCAGCTTCATGGAAATGCCCAATACCAAGCCGCCCGCGCTCGACCGCGAGACGCTGGAAGCCAAATACGCGCTGGGTGCCCAGAACTCGGCGGTGAACTACGCCTTCTACATGGGCGCCAGCAACGACAACCTGGAAGCGATCAAGCGCCTCGACCCGCTCGCCGCGCCAGGCATCAAGGTGTTCATGGGCGCCTCCACCGGCAACATGCTGGTGGACAACCCCGAGGTGCTGGACGGCATCTTCAAGTACGCGCCCACGCCGATCATCACGCATTGCGAAGACACGCCGATGATCGACGCCAACCTGGCCAAGGCGCACGAGAAGTACGGCGACGCCATCCCGGCCTGGGAACACCCGCTGATCCGCTCGCGCGAGGCCTGCATCAAGTCCACCCGCCTGGCCATCGAGCTGGCCCGCCGCCACAACAGCCGCCTGCACGTGCTGCACATCTCCACCGCCGACGAGCTGGCGCTGTTCGAACCGGGCCCGCTCAAGGGCAAGCGCATCACCGCGGAAACCTGCGTGCATTTCCTGCACTTCGACGATCGCGACTACGAACGCCTCGGCTTCCTGATCAAGTGCAACCCGGCCATCAAGACCTCGGCCGATCGCGAAGCCATCATCAAGGCGCTGGGCGAAGGCCGCCTGGACGTGCTGGCCACCGACCACGCACCGCATCTGCTGGAAGAAAAAGGCCAGCTGTACGACAAGGCGCCGAGCGGCCTGCCGTTGGTGCAGTACGCGCTGCAGGCCGTCTTGCAGCGCGTGTTCGAAGGCAAGCTGACGCTGGAGCGCGTGGTCGAAGCGGTGACGCACGCGCCGGCTACGCTGTTCGACGTGAAGGAGCGCGGCTACCTGCGCGAAGGCTATGCCGCCGACCTGGTGCTGGTCGATCCGAACAAGCCGCACACGGTGACCCGCGAAGAAGTGTTGTCCAAGTGCGGCTGGACGCCGTTCGAGGGCTACACCTTCAACAGCTCGATCGTGGCCACGTTTGTGAACGGCCAGCGCGTGTGGGATGGCAGCAGCGTGGATCAGAGCGTGCGCGGGCAGCGATTGGGCTTCAGTCGGTAATCTGCTCGACTGTCCCTTTCCCTCATCGTCATTCCGGCGTGCGCCGGAATGACGAGCTAGGGTTACGGCACGGCCTTCAGCGTGATGCTCACGGGACCGTTCTCGCCGGAGCGACCGAGCACGCTGGTACGCGTGTCGTTGATGGCGAGCAGCTTGTCGCCCTGTTGCAGGCGCACGCCAATGGCGAAATCCACGCCGTCCTTCAGTTCGGCGGGGTCGTAGCTCAGCATGAAATCGACCGGCGATGCGCCCACCGGCTGGATGCGTTCTTCCGCCACGGTGCGGGCGGGCGCGTCCTGGCGGCTCACATCGGCCAGGGTGACGATCAACACCGCATCGGCCGGAACCGCTTGCGGCAGCTCGTAGCGCACGTCGCCGATCAGAGTCTTCATCAGGGCCTGGTGCACCGGCGCAGCGGTCGCGACGGGCGCGTCTTCCTTGTGGCGGTGGTGCGAAAACATCGAGCAGGCCGACAGCGCGAACACGGCGGCGGCCAGCAACGGAAGACGGAACGACATGCGAATCTCCATGGGGGAAGCCCTGCGACGGGCTCCCGCCATGCTATCAGGCCGCCGTCAAAACACTCAGGCGCAACCCTTGCCGGCGTAGCCGCCTTCGACACCCTTGCTGGCATACGCCACGGCATCGTGGGGATGCAGGCTTTCCTGGTGCTCCACGCGGATGTGGAAATCGCTGATCGCCTTGTCGACATCCAAGGCCTTCTGAATCCTGCGCGCCGCATCCTCGCAGAACATCAGGTTGCCGCCATTGGCGAGCGCGAAAGCTTGCTCGTCTTCGCGCTTCACCGCGGTCTGCACCGGCGTGCCCAGCGCGTGCTCGGTGACGTCGATCAGGTCGATCAGATTGAACGCCGCATCTTCCGCCGGACGTACGCGCAAACGCGCCACGCTACGCTGCGCATGCGGCGTGGCGACGATGCCCTTCTCGCTGCCCAGCCAGGACAGCACGGCGGCGTGATCGACCGGCTTGCCGGCATCGAAGTCCTTGGCGAACTGATCCTGGATCAGCTGGCGCGACAGCGCCGCCGACGCGGGACAGGTCGACGAATAGACGATCTCGGTGCCGAACTCGAGCAGGAATTCGTCGCCGATCATGCTCGCTTCGATGGTCACCGGATACGAGCGCCAGCCGCTGTTCGCGCTGCGCAAGGCAGGACGGCGCACCAGATGCTCAAAGCGGATGCTGAGGCAGGCGCGGTCGGACAGGTCCTTGTGCGACTCCAGGAAGCCGCGCAGCAGATCGCGCAGCGTGTCGGTGCCCAGCGTCTTCGTGCTCAGCGCTTCTTCGACCTGCAGGTAGAGCCGCGACATGTGGATGCCGCGCTTGTCCGGGCGGCGCAGGTTGACGAAGGCGCCGACGCGCGCACTGGCGCGCTGCACGTCGCCGTCGCCGGCATCGAAACGTACCGGCACTTCGATACCGTCCATGCCCACCCAATCCAGCTCGCCGACGAGGTGCGGCTGGGCGTGGACTGCCACGTCGGGCAGCAGGCGAGCGGTGTTTTCCTCGGTGTACATGGTCAATCCTAGGGTCCGACGGGCGGTCTGGCCGCCTTGAAGACCTCGATTTTGGGGCACCAACGGCGCCTCGCAATAGTGGCGCGCGGGAAACGCTGCGTCCCGACGGCTATTTTCAACCGATCTGGCGCTGCCAGGCACGCGCGGCCTGCCAGGCCTGCCAGGTCACGCCCAGGCCCTGCCTGCCCTGCCCTTTTCGCAATACATCCAGTGGATCGGCGGCCTTGCGCGCCTTGGCCACCAGCGCACGTCCCTGGCGCGATTCCAGCCCGCGGAAGGCACTCAACGGTCCCGGCAGGCGCTCGGCCTCGCGCCAGGCGTGGTGCAGATCGTCCAACTGTGCGCGGATGGCGTCGTTGCGCACCTCGGTCGCTTGGCGCAATTCGCTGCGGCTGAGGCCGAACTTGGCCAGCCGCGACATCGGCAAGGCCAGGCGGTCGCGATCGACGTCTTCTTCGAGACGCAGCAGCGAATACAGCAGATGCGAGAGCGTGGCCACCCGGCTGGCACGCGTGCTGTCGGCCTTGTCGCCGAACCACCACGCCGTTTCCAGATCGGCCACGGCACCGTGCAACAACGAGCCGGCCGCAATCTGGGCGGGGAAATCCGCGGCCGTGCCCTCTTCCAATTGGCCCATCGCAGCCAGCACCGGAGCGACCCAGCGCTCGGCGGCGATCTCATGCGCGCGGTCGCTGTCGAACAGCACCTGCGTCAACGGATGACGGCCGCCGCTCGCCGCCGCACCGGACAGTTCCTCGGCCCACCAGTTGAGCTTGGTGGCCGCCACTTGCGGTTCGCGAATGCCATAGGCCGCGGCAAGCAGTTCCTGCTCGAACGCCGCCAGCGCGATATGACCGGGGTACCGGTTCGGATCCACGAAGGCCAGGGCAATGCGCTGCTGCGGCTGCACGGCCAGCCACTTGTCGATATAGCTCTGCAGCGCAGTGCCGCTCATGCGGTGACCTTCACGCGAACGGTGAGATCGGACGGATGATCGACCACCAGGTCGGCGTTCCATTCGCTCGGATCGCCGCCGTCGAGATAACCCCAGCGCACGGCCACGGTGTACAGGCCGGCCGCAGCGCCCGCCAGCACATCGCGGCGATCGTCGCCCACGAAGACGCAGCGCGACGGATCGAGACCGGCACGCTCGCAGGCCAGCAATACCGGCGCGGGATCGGGTTTCTTCACCGGCAACGTATCGCCGGACACGATCGCTGCCGCGCGCGGCGCCCAGCCGATACGCACCAGCAGGTCGTCGGTGAGAAAGCCCGGCTTGTTGGTGACCACGCCCCAGACAATGCCCTGCGATTCCAGCGAGGCCAGCAACTCGTCGACGCCATCGAACGGACGCGTGTGCTCGGCCATCATCGCCTGGTAGAGCTCCAGATAGCGCGGCATCAGGGCCAGCAACGCCGCGTCGTCGGCATCGGCAAATGCACAGCGCAGGATCGCCCGCGAACCGCGCGAGACGACTTCTCGCACCATCTCATACGGCGGCGCAGCCACCTGCATCTCTTCGCATTGCGCCTTCAGTGCGGCGTACAGATCGGGGGCGCTGTCGAGCAAGGTGCCGTCGAGATCGAACAGCACGCCCTGGATGTTTTCGGGGAATGGCTTCATGCGGGCTTTCGTGCGCTGATCAGGTAATTGACGGCGGTGAAGCGGCTCAACCAGGCCTTGCGGCTGATCGGGTTGTAGCCCAGTCCGGAAACATCATCGACTTCCAGCCCGGCGTGGCGCATCAAACGCCCCAGTTCCGAAGGCTTGAGGAATTGCGCGTAGTGATGGGTGCCACGCGGCAGCATGCGCATGAGGTATTCGGCGCCGAGAATGGCGGCGCCGAACGCGGCCGGCGTGCGATTGAGCGTGGACATCACCAGCACGCCGCCCGGCTTGAGCATGCGTACCAGATCGCCCACCAGCGCGGCCGGATCGGGTACGTGTTCAATCAGCTCCATGCAGCACACGGCGTCGAAACTCTCCGGTTCGGCAGCAGCGAGATCCGCCGACGACTGCACGCGGTAGTCGATCTCCAGGTTCGGCGTTTCCAGCCGCGACTCGTGCATGTGCAGGCGCGCGATCTCGATCACCTTCTCGCCCAGGTCGATGCCGGTGACGCGCGCGCCCGCTTTCGCCAGCGCCTCGCTGAGCAGGCCGCCGCCGCAGCCGACGTCGGCGACGCGAGCGCTTCGCAGGTTCAGCCGATCAGCGACATAGGCCGCACGCACGGGATTGAGATCGTGCAGCGGGCGCGATTCGCCATCCGGATCCCACCAGCGCGCGGCGAGCTTGCCGAAGCGGGCGATTTCCTCGGGACTGACATTGGTTGCGGCTTGCATCGGCAGATCCTTGAAGACTGGGTGCGAAGTTTAGTGCGCGTTCCATTCGTGGACGGTGATGTCCCAACCGCCACTGGTGTAGGCCGGGTCCTGATGGACGATGGAAAGCGCTTCGTCCATGTCGGCGGCGCGCATCAGGTACGCCCCGCCGGAGCGATCGCTGAAGCCGCCGGACAGCTCCAGCCGGCCTCCGCCACGCAAGCCTTCGAGGAAATCCAGATGCGGCTGCACGACGGCTGGATCGAAATCGGGGCGACGCATGGCCAACACGAGATAGCGTTTCACGGCGATCCCCTCAACCCGCATCGATGGCAGCGATGCGTTCGCGCCAGGCATGCGTTTTCGCCAGCACGGCATCGGTATCGATGTCGGTAAGGATGCGCGCGGCCAGCTTGCGCACGCCGTTGATCCACACATCGGTGACCTGGTGGCGGCCGGCGGCATAGGCCAGCTGCGAGGCGATATGGAACAGCGGCTGCGTTTCCAGATCGGACAAGCGAACCGCGGCCAGATCGGCCTGCTTGCCCACTTCGATGGAACCGATGCGATCTTCCAGCCCCATCGCGCGAGCACCGTTGAGCGTGGCCGCACGCAACGTATAGGCCGCATCGAAGGCCGCTGCATCGTTGGCCACGGCCTTGGCCAGGAACGCGGCCGTGCGCATCTCGCCGAACATGTCCAGATCGTTGTTGGACGCGCAGCCATCCGTGCCAATGGCCACATTCACGCCGGCCTGGCGCAGCTTCTCCGCCGGGCAGAAGCCCGAGGCGAGCTTGAGGTTGGATTCGGGACAATGCACCACCGACACGCCCGCTTCGGCGCAGGCTTCGATTTCCGCATCGGTGAGCTGGGTCATGTGCACCGCGATCAGGCGGTCGTTGACCAGGCCGAGCTTCTGCAGGCGCTGGAACGGGCGCAGGCCGCTCTTGGCCTTCTCCTCTTCCACTTCATGTGCGGTTTCGTGCGTGTGCAGGTGCACCTGGATGTCGAGCTGGTCGGCCAGCACGCGGATGCGCTCGAAGCTCTCGTCGGACACGGTGTACGGCGCATGCGGTGCAAACGAGGTGCTTACCAGCGCGTCGCCGAGGAAACTGTCGTGCACTTCGATGGCGCGCTCGAAGTATTCGTCCTGCGTCTTCGCCCAGGCCGTGGGAAAGTCGATCACCGGCAAGCCGACTACCGCGCGGAAACCCATGCGGCGATAGGTGGCGCCGATCACGTCGGGGAAAAAATAGTTCTCGTTGGCGCAGGTGGTGCCGCCGCGGATCATCTCGGCCACCGCCAGTTCGACGCCGTCGCGCACGAACTCCGGTCCGATCACCTGGCCTTCGACCGGCCAGATGTGCTTCTGCAGCCACACCATCAGCGGCAGATCGTCGGCGAGGCCGCGCAACAGCGTCATCGGGTTGTGCGTGTGCGTGTTGACCAGCCCCGGAATGAGCACGTGCTCGCCCAGCTCCACGCGCTCGCGCGGCGCATAGGCGGCGCGGGCCTCGGCGATAGGCAGCAGCGCCACGATGGCGCCCTGGTCGACGGCCACGGCGTGGTGTTCGAGCACGACGGCATGCGGTTCCACCGGCACGACCCAGCGCGCTTCGATCAACAGGTCGACGGTTTGCGGGGCGGTCTGGCTCATCCGTTGGCTCACTTCTTCAATGTTGGATACGACATGGGGCGGATCACCTTGCGGTGGCCGCCCCATGGTTACACGCGGGAATGACGTTCTTTTGATCGTCATTCCGGCGAAAGCCGGAATCCAGTGACTTTGCGTTGGTTCGTGCGAAAGCGAATAAAGTGTGCTTCGCACGACGTACTTCACTGGATCCCTGCTTTCGCAGGGATGACGCATTGGCAAAGCCGCGCGCAAGCGCGCGGGCCAGTTCGTCACTTGCCGACGCGGCTGACGTATTCGCCCGTGCGGGTGTCGACCTTGATCACTTCGTCGGTGGTGACGAACAGCGGCACGCGAACCACGGCGCCGGTTTCCAGGGTCGCCGGCTTGCCGCCGCCGCCCGAGGTATCGCCACGCAGGCCCGGGTCGGTCTCGGTGATCTTCAGTTCAACGAAGTTCGGCGCCTGCACGGAGATGATTTCGCCGTTGAACAGCGTCACCACGCACTCTTCCTCGCCCTTCAGCCACTTCACCGCATCGCCCATGCCCGCCTTGCTGGCCTGGTGCTGCTCGAAGCTTTCCTGGTGCATGAAGTGCCAGTACTCGCCGTCGGAATACAGGTACTGCATGTCGGTATCGACGACGTCGGCGACTTCGAAGCTGTCGCTGGACTTCATGGTCGATTCGCTGGTGCGGCCGTTCTTCAGGTTGCGGATGAAGATGCGGGTGAACGCCTGACCCTTGCCGGGCTTGATGAAATCGGCGTCGGTAATGACCCAGGGGTCATTGTTGTGAAGGATCTTCATTCCCTTCTTGACGTCGTTGAGACCGGCGGTGGCCATGCTGCGCTCCAGATGTGACGCCGCCGACAGGCAGCTAGAATAGGTGGTTTCCCGGGCGCTGAGCCCGATTCAAGACCTATTATGATAACCGCAAGCCACGCCGCCCGCCTATCTCCGCCTGCAGCCGACTGGCGCACGCTGTGGCGCGAGGCCGTCACCGACCCGCATGAATTGCTAGCCCTGCTGGGGCTGGAACAGCTGGCCAGCCGGTTGCCGGCCGACGACGCCGGCTTCAGCGTGCGGGTGCCGCGCGGTTTCGTGGCCCGCATGCGCCAGGGCGACCCGCTCGACCCCCTGCTGCTGCAGGTGCTGCCCCAGCTGGCCGAGCTGGACCAGGTGCCGGGCTATGGCGTGGATGCGGTGGGCGATATGGCCGCCCGTTCCGCCCAGGGCGTGCTGCACAAATACCAGGGCCGCGCCCTGCTGATTGCCAGCGGCAGCTGCGCCATCAACTGCCGCTACTGTTTCCGCCGCCATTTCCCCTACGGCGACGAGATGGCCGCCGCGGGCCAGTGGCGCAAGGCGCTGGAGCACGTGCGCCAGGACAGTTCGATCAGCGAGTTGATCCTCTCCGGCGGCGACCCGCTGTCGCTGGCCACGGCCAAGCTGGAAGAGCTCAGCCGCGGCCTGGCCGAGATTTCCCATGTGACCCGCCTGCGCATCCACACGCGCCTGCCGGTGGTGCTGCCCGAGCGCGTCGACGAAGCCTTCGGACGCTGGCTGGGCGAGCTGCCGCTGCAGAAGGTGGTGGTATTGCACGCCAACCATGCCAACGAATTCGATGCATCCGTGGATGCCGCCTGCGCCCGCCTGCGCGAGGCCGGTGCCACCGTGCTCAACCAGTCGGTGCTGCTGCGCGGGATCAACGACGACGCCGATACGCTGACCCAGCTCTCCGAACGGCTGTTCGCGGCGGACGTACTGCCCTATTACCTGCACCAGCTGGACCGCGTGCAGGGGGCGGCACATTTCGAGGTGGACGATGCCGAGGCGCTCGCCCTGGTCGAGGCCATCCGTCAACGCCTGCCGGGCTACCTCGTTCCCAAGCTGGTCCGCGAAGTGGGTGGCGAAGCGTCGAAGCGTCCGCTGTAACAGATGGGCGGCACAGTTGTGGGCCGCGTCACTATCGGAACAATTCCGCTGGCAGTGATCGGAAGAATCCGTTACAACCTCGGATGGCATGCGCCCTGCTGTCACGGCAGGTACCACCAGCAGCGGCGAACAACGGATAGCTCGACGAGCCCATGAAAACCGACCAGGTCATAAAGATCCTTTTCATCGAGAAGTCTGTCGAAGACGCGGAACAGATCATCAGCCTGCTGCGCAACAGCGGTATCGCCGTTCGACCGGCGCGCGCCACCAGCACCGAGCAAATCACCGCCGCACTCGACGAACTGGGACCGGACATCGTCCTGTTCGACCCTTCCGTGGGCACGCTCGAACTGCGCGAAGTGGCGCGCATGCTCGATGCGCACGGTCGCGACCTGTCGCTGATCGCGCTGGTGAGCCAGGTGGACAACGCCGCCATCACCGAGTTGTTCGTCAACGGCGCCCGCAGCGTGGCGTTGCGGCCGCAGCCCAAGCAATTGATGGCGGTGATCCAGCGCGAGTTCGACGCGCTCAACGCACGCCGCCAGCTGCGCCGGCTGGAAGCCGCGTTGCGCGAATCGGAGCGCCGCTGCGATGCGCTGCTCGATTCGTCCACCGACGCCATCGCCTATGTGCACGAAGGCATGCACGTACGCGCCAACCAGGCCTACCTGGACACCTTCGGCTATACCGAATTCGACGACCTGCTCGGCCTGCCCGTGCTGGACATGATCGGCGCTAACGACGCCGACGAATTCAAGAACACGCTCAAGGGCCTCTCCAAGGGCGAGAAGCCCAGTGGCGCCATCGAGCTGCAGGCGCGCCGCGCCGATGCCAGCACGTTCAAGGCCAGCGTGGAATTCGCCCACGCCACCTTCGAAGGCGAGTCCTGCCTGCAGGTGGTGTTCCGCCGCCAGATGGTGGACGCCAATGTCATCGAGCAGCTGCAGCGCGACCCGGTGACCGGACTGTTCAACCGTGCACGCATGCTCGAATGCATCGACGAAGCGGTGGCCGCGGCCACCCAGGGCACCAAGGGCCAATCGCTGCTGCTGATCGAGCCGGACAACTGGCAGACCATCGTGGCCGGCGTGGGCCTGGCCAAGGCCGACGAATTGCTGGCGGCCTTCGCCGCCCGCGTCGAGAGCCAGCTCACCGCCCAGGACACTGCCGGCCTGCTGGCCGAGCACACCGTGGGCGTGTTGCTGCACACGCGCAACGACGAAGGCATCAAACAGTGGATCGCCGGCCTGCAGCAGGCCATTGCCGGCGGCATCTTCGACCTGGGCTCGCGCTCGCTCACCATCACCTCCAGCATCGGCGGCAGCATGCTGGGCGAGCGCAACGCCAATACCGAACTGCTGCTCAACCAGGCCAGCCAGGCCCTGCGCAACGCGCAGAGCCAGGGCGGCAACCGCAGCGACCTGCACGATCCCGCCGCCCGCGAAAAGGCCGACGAGGAACGCGAGCGCTACTGGCTGGGCGTGATCAACCAGGCGCTGCTGCAGAACGAATTCGTGCTGTATCACCAGCAGACCATCAGCCTGCAGGATGCCGAAGGCGAGTTCTCCGAAATCCTGCTGCGCCTCAACGGCCCGCAAGGCGAAGTGCTGCCGGGCTTCTTCATGCCGATCGCCGAAAAGCACAACCTCACCCCGGCGATCGACCGCTGGGTGTTGAACCAGGCGATCGAACACCTGCGTGGCCGCGACCGCATGGGTTCGCCCACCACCTTCTTCGTCAAGCTCACCTCCGGCTCGCTGGAAGACAAGGAGCTGCTGCCCTGGCTGGACGAACGCCTCAAGCAGGCCGCGCTCAAGCACGGCCAGCTCGTGCTGGAAATGACCGAGAGCAAGGTGGTGACTGCGCTGCGTCCCGCGCAGGAATTCATCCAGGCGTGGCAGAAGATCGGCGGCCAGTTTGCGCTCGAACAGTTCGGCTCGGGCCTCAACTCGTTCCAGTTGCTCAACCACATCAATGCGGACTACCTCAAGATCGACCGCAGCTACATGGCCGACCTGCCGCAACAGCAGGAGAGCCAGAAGAAGGTGGCCGACATCTGCCGCCAGGCGCGCGAACTGAAGAAGCACACCATCGCCGAATGGGTGGAAGACGCCGCCAGCACATCGCTGCTGTTCGCCTGCGGCGTGGACTTCGTGCAGGGCAACTTCCTGCAGGAACCGCAGCGACTTGGCTGAGCCAGGCCGCCGAGCCGAGCCGAGCCGAGCCGAGCCCACTGTGGGAGCGCACCCTGTGCGCGACAACCTGACGGAGCGGCACGCTCACGCGTGGCTGTCGCGCACAGGGTGCGCTCCCACCGAGAAACCATCCGTCCTAACTGACCGCGTGCTGTCGGAATCGCCACGCGCCACGCTGCCTGCGCCAGGCGGCCACCTCATTCGTTGTAGCCAAAATCTGAAAGCCACTCCATCGCATTGACCGCTCCAAGCCTGCGGGAAAATGATTCGAATAAGAATCACTCTCGTTGACAAGGATGTCCCCATGCGCCTGTACCGCACTCCCCTTCGCACGGGAGTCCTCGCCGTCTGCGTGGCCGTGTCGCTGGCGCACGCGCCAGCCGGTACCGCCGGTGAAGCCGTGTTCGGCTACATCTACACCACCGACCTGCTGCCCAAGGGCAAGAGCGAATGGGAGCAGTGGATCACCGATCGCCGCGGCCAGGCCTATAGCCGCTTCGACGATTTCAAGCTGCGCACCGAGTACGAATACGGCATCACCGACAACCTGCAATTGGGCGGCTATCTCAACTACAGCTACCTGTGGGCGCGCGGCAACAGCGTGCGCCACGTGACCGAGGGCCTGGACGTGCCGTGGAACCACGACGCCGGCCAAAGCTATCGCGGCGCGCGATTCGATGGCGTCTCGGCGGAACTGGTGTGGCGCGTGCTCAGCCCGTTCAAGCATCCGATCGGACTGGCGTTCTACCTCGAGCCGGCATTCGGCTCGCGCGAACGAGGCCTGGAATTCCGCACCATCGTGCAGAAGAACCTGCTGGACGATCGCCTTGTGCTGGCGGCAAACCTGATGGTCGAAGCGGAGAAGGAACGCGGCAGCAACCTGGTCGATCCAGGCATGCCCGACGACATGCCCGACAGCAGCAGGCACAAGGCGACTTATGCGGAGATCGACCTTGGCGCCAGCTACCGTTTCGCATCCCATTGGTCGGCCGGACTGGAACTGCGCAACCACAACGAGTTCGACGGTTATTCGCTGGCGCACAGCCATCAGAACCACAGCGCGTTCTTTCTCGGCCCCAACCTGCACTACGGCGGCAAGCGCTGGTTCTTCACACTGAGCGCCCTGCGCCAAGTGCATGCGACCACCTACACCCGCCAGCAGGCCGACCAGATGCACAGCGGCATGCTGTTCGGCGACGAGCACACGCAGTGGGATGGGCTGCGCCTCAAAGTCGGCTATTCCTTCGAGTAGGCATACACGCATGGATCACCGTTTCCTTTTGTTGCCCGCCACGGCACTGATCTCGGTGGCGCCGTCCCTGCATGCCACCACTTATCTCACTGCCGACCAGGCGCGCGAACTGATGTTTCCGGGACGGAAATTCACCCACGAGGAAGTGCTGCTCACACCCGAGCAGGTGCGTGCGATCACGCAGGCATCCGGGATCAAACCCCTGTCGACCCGCCTGCAGCTATGGCGTGGCGCCGATGGCGAGCGCTTCATCGTCGACGAAGTGCTCGGGCGGCATGAGTTCATCACCTTCGCGTTGGGACTGGATGCCGCCGGCGCCGTCACGGATGTCGAAATCCTGCAGTACAACGAAAGCTATGGCAGCGAAATCCGTCTGGCCGCGTGGCGGGCGCAGTTCACCGGCAAACACGACGGCGCCCCGCTGAAGCTCGATCAGGACATCCAGAACATCTCGGCCGCCACGCTGTCGTGCAAACACATCACCGAAGGCGTGAAGCGCCTGCTCGCCACCGATGCCATCGTCCTTCGCCCCCGGTCCGCTTGAGCGCGCCCAGCCCTGGCTGGGTACCCGCGTGGCGATTCGCGTGGATCGCTGGTGGCCCGGTTGCGACGTGCAGGCAGCCGTCTCCGAGGCATTCAACGAGGTGGCCACGATCCACCACCTGATGAGCTTTCGGGCCGCCGATAGCGACGTGGCGCGTCTGAACCGCTCGGCTCATCGTCGAGCAGTGCCCATCGACCGGCGCACAATGGCGGTGATTCAAGCCGCCCAGATGCTGTCGCATGCATGCGACGGTGTCTTCGATGTGACGCTGGCTGGACGCTGGGTGGCGGCGGGCCTGTTGCCACCGCCGGCGGGCTCGCCGCCGGCCGACCCGACGGCAAGCTATCGCGACGTGCAGGTGGAAGACGATGGGGTTCGTTTCCTGAAGCCGCTATGGATCGACCTTGGCGGCATCGCCAAAGGCTTCGCCGCCGATAGCGCCGCGAGAGTGCTGCGTCTACACGGCGTATGGGAAGGCCGCGTGGATGCCGGCGGCGATCTGGTGACGATAGGGCCCGGGCCACACCGCATCGTGCTACGGGCGGGCGCCGGGTCGCCGGACACGGCAGCCGTGGTGGAAATCGGTGAAGGCGCGGTGGCGACCAGCAGTCATCGGGGCGATGTGCGCCGCCGCAACGGACTCGCCGCCATCGCCCATTGGCACGGGCAACAGCGCATGCCCTTGTCCTCCTCCTGCAGCGTCAGCGTGCTTGCAACGGAAGGCCTGCATGCCGATGCCTTGACCAAGGTCGTGCTGGCCTCGGGTTCGGCTGCACTGCCGCTGTTGGCCCACTACGGTGCGGTCGCCTATCGCCACGACGAGCTTGGCGGCTGGCATCCGCTGCAGGCCAGCGCATGAACGCCGTCCCATCGCGCAGCCCGCTGCGATTGTCCGCACGCCGCCGACGCTTCTGCTACGGAGTCGGGCTCGGTCTATGGTTGAGCGGCGCGGGCTGGCTGCTTTTCCACTACGGCCTGCAGCAACAAGGCTCGTTTGGTCCCCAACCGCACCCGCTGGAGATCTGGTGGCTGCGCGTGCATGGCGCCTTCGCCTTCGCTACCTTATGGGCGTTCGGCATGACCTGGAGCGCACATATCGTGGGCGGCTGGCAGACCCTGCGTCAGCGCTGGTCCGGTGGCGCCGGTGTCGGCATGCTGCTGGTGCAGATACTCAGCGGCTATCTGATCTATTACCTGGTCGACGACGCCTGGCACGACAAGGTGGCGCTGATGCACTGGATGATCGGATTGACACTGCCCGCGGTCATTGCGACGCACATCGTGAGAGGCCGGCGGCCGCGGCGCTAGCCGGTCACACAAACAAAAACCCCGCGGATCGCTCCGCGGGGTTTCGTCGATTCGAAAGAGGCGCCGGAATTACTCGGCGGCAGCCTTCTTCTTTGCGGCCTTGGCGGCGGAGACAGCAGCCACGTCTTCCTTGATGCGGGCAGCCTTGCCTTCCAGGTTGCGCAGGTAGTAAAGCTTGGCGCCACGCACCTTGCCCTTGCGCTTCACTTCCAGCGAGTCGATGGCCGGGCTGTGCGCCTGGAACACGCGCTCCACGCCGGTGCCGTGCGAGATCTTGCGCACGGTGAAGGCCGAATGCAGGCCGCGGCTGCGCTTGGCGATGACCACACCCTCGAACGCCTGAACGCGCTCGCGGTTGCCTTCCTTCACCTTCACGTTGACCACCACGGTGTCACCAGGGCCGAATTCCGGCAGCTGGCGGGTGATCTGCTCGGCTTCGAACTGTTCGATGATCTTGTTCATGGCAACACCTGTCTAATTTCTGCGCCCTTAATGGGCCGTATCGTCGTGCCGCGTCTGCTGAGCATGCTCGCGGCGGAATTCGTCCAACAGCGCTCGGGATTGTGCATCCAGCGCGCGCTGCGCCAAAAGATCGGGACGCCGCAACCAGGTCCGTCCCAGCGATTGCTTCAGGCGCCAGCGACGTATGGCCGCGTGGTCGCCGGAGAGCAATACGTCCGGCACGTCTCCCAGTGCGTCATGCACCGGCTTTGCATAGTGCGGGCAATCCAGCAGTCCGTCCGAAAACGAATCCTGCTGCGCCGACTGCGCGTCATTCAACGCACCGTCCTGCAAGCGGCCCACGGCATCGATGATCACCGCGGCGCCAAGCTCACCGCCGGACAGCACATAATCGCCGATAGAAAGCTCTTCGTCGACCTCGTGCGCCAGCAGACGCTCGTCCACACCTTCGTAACGCCCGCAGAGCAAGGCGATGCGCGGCATCTTGGCCAGCGCTTCCACCCGACCCTGCGTCAACCTCGCGCCTTGCGGGCTGAGGTAGATCACATGCACCGGTTCCGGTGCGGCCTCGCGCACGGCCTTCAAGGCATCGCGCAAAGGCTGAATCAGCATCACCATGCCGGGTCCGCCGCCACAGGTGCGGCCGTCCACGGTGCGGTAATTGTCGGTGGCGAAGTCGCGCGGGTTCCAGGTTTCCACCTGCAGCAGCTCACGCTGCTGGGCCCGCCCCACCACGCCAACGGCAGCACACTGACGCATGAAGTCGGGAAACAACGTGACGACATCGATGCGCATGATCCTCAACCCTTGATGCAGCGCGTGGCGCGCTCAGAATTCAGGATCCCAGTCCACCACCATGCGCCCGTCGGACAAGTCCACCGAACGCACATAAGATCCCTGGATGAAAGGCACCAGCCGCTCGCGCGTACCGTCCTTCACCACCACGACGTCGTTGGCGCCGGTTGCGAAGAGATGACTCACTCGCCCCAGTGCCACGCCTTCCGTGGTGACGACCTCGAGACCTTCGAGATCGACCCAGTAGTACTCATCCTTGCCAGGAGGCGGCAACAGCTCGCGGGAGACGTAAATGTCCTGCCCCACCAACGCTGCTGCCGTATCCCGGTCGTCGACTCCAGGGAATTGGGCGACCAGCCCTTTGCCCTGCGGACGACCTTTGATTCCTGCGATCTCCTTTTCCGCACCCGGCGCCGAACTCAGCAGCCAAGGTTGGTACGTGAAGATCTTCGTGCGGGGCTCAGTCCAGGATTCGATCTTGAGCCAGCCCTGCACGCCGTACAGCCCGACGATGCGTCCCACCAGGACGCGCCGACCGGCTGCCGTCATACTCAGGCAGCCTGCTGCTTGCCGGCTTCCTTGACCAGGGCGGCGACCTTGTCGGTCAGCTGCGCACCCTTGCCCACCCACTCCTGCACGCGGGCAACGTTCAGCTCAAGGCGCTTGTCCTTGCCCGAAGCAACGGGGTTGTAGAAACCGACGTTCTCAATGCTGCGACCGTCGCGCTTGTTGCGCTGATCGGTGACAACGATGTGGTAGAACGGACGGCCCTTGGCGCCGCCGCGCGAAAGACGAATCTTGACCATAAGTAAAAGCTCCAGAGTTGCCGGGATGCCGGCAGCACGCACTCAGCGGTGCGCGGTGAACGCGACATTTTAATGAAATTTGGGGAAAAAGGAAGAGCTGACAGGCAAATCCGGCCAGATGGATCGACCGGACCGCCTAGTCTCAGCGCATCGGGGGCAAACCGCCACCCATGCCGCCCATCCCCTTCATGGCGCCGCGCATCTGGCGCAGCAGACCCTTGCTGCCGCCCTTGGATAGCTTGGACATCATTTTTTCCATCTGCATGTACTGCTTGAGCAGACGGTTCACGTCAGCCGGCTGCGTGCCCGAGCCGCGCGCCACGCGGGCACGGCGCGAACCGTTCAACAGATCCGGATGACGGCGTTCTTTCTTGGTCATCGACTGGATGATCGCGACCATGCGCTTGATCTCACCGTCGTTGACCTTGGATTTGACGCTATCGGGCAGGCCCGACACGCCCGGCAGCTTGTCCATCAGGCCGGCCAGGCCGCCCATGTTGGACATCTGCTCGAGCTGGTCGCGCATGTCGTTGAGATCGAAGCGCTTGCCCTTGATGACCTTCTCGGCGAGCTTCTGCGCCTTCTCCTGGTCGACCTTGCGCTCCACTTCCTCGACCAGCGACAGCACGTCGCCCATGCCGAGGATGCGCTGCGCGACGCGGTCCGGATGGAACGGTTCCAGCGCATCGGTCTTCTCGCCGGCGCCGAGGAACTTGATCGGGCGGCCGGTGATATAGCGTACCGACAGCGCGGCGCCGCCACGGGCATCGCCGTCGGTCTTGGTGAGCACCACGCCGGTGAGCGGCAGCGCCTCGGCAAAGGCCTTGGCGGTGGTGGCTGCGTCCTGGCCGGTCATGGAGTCGACCACGAACAGCGTTTCGACGGGGGTGATCGCGGCGTGGAGCGCCTTGATCTCGGCCATCATCGCCTCGTCCACGTGCAGGCGGCCGGCGGTATCGACCAGCAGCACGTCAACCACTTCGCGGCGCGCCGCGGCAATCGCGGCCTTGGCGATGTCGACCGGGTTCTGGCCCGCCTCGGACGGGAAGAACTTCACGCCGACCTGCTCGGCCAGCGTGCGCAACTGCTCGATGGCGGCCGGACGATAGACGTCACAGCTCACCACCATCACCTTCTTCTTTTTACGCTCGGTGAGGAAACGCGCGAGCTTGGCCACCGTGGTGGTCTTACCGGCACCCTGCAGGCCTGCCATCAGCACCACGGCCGGCGGCTGCTGGGCAAGATTGAGCTCGGTGTTGGCGGTGCCCATCAACGCGGTCAGCTCGTCGCTGACCACCTTCACCAGCGCCTGGCCCGGCGACAGGCTCTTCATCACTTCCTGGCCGACCGCACGCACCTTCACGCGCTCGATCAACGCCTGCACCACCGGCAGGGCCACGTCGGCCTCCAGCAGGGCAATGCGCACCTCACGCAGCGATTCGCGGATGTTTTCCTCCGTCAGGCGACCACGGCCGCGCAGGCGGTTGACGGTGGCGGAGAGGCGTTGGCTGAGGGACTCGAACATGGATCAGGCCGGTAGGCGGAAAGACGGCGATTATAGCTGGTGAAGGCGGTCGCTGCTGGATCGTAACGCCGGCCGCTGGGCGGCCTGTGAAGCCGCTCGCGGCGCTCGCTGTTAGTGGTGAATAGTGAACAGCGCCGAAGCCGACGGTCATCTCCCCAGCTCTTTCCATTGACCATTTACAGCTAGCGCAGCGAGCGGCTTCACAGGCCGCCCAGCGGCCGGCTTCACGCCCCCACAAACCCCGTCTTCCCCCCATTGAGCCGCCCATGCCACACTCGCCCGCTATGGCTGCCATCGTCCTCTTTGCCCTGCTCGCCGTCGTGCTTTACCTCGTCGCCGCGACGGCTCTGGCCCGCCCGCTGCTCGGTGGCGGGCAGCCGCTGAACCGTTCCGCGCTGGTGCTGGCGGGCGCTGCCGTGTTGATTCATGCGGGCACCCTGCTGAGTGCGCATCGCGGCTCGCTGGACCTGCATTTCTTCTCCGCGCTGTCCTTGATGGCCTGCGTGGTTTCCGCGCTGACGCTGGTGGTGAACATCTGGCGACCGGTGGCGGGACTGGGCGTCATCGTGTTTCCGCTGACCGCGCTGCTGCTTGCGCTGGACACGTTCGCGGCGCCCGCCACGGCGCCGCTACCGCTGGAGTGGCAGATCAAGCTGCACGTCACCGTGGCGCTGCTGGCCTTCAGCGTGCTCTCGATCGCCGCTGCCCTGGCCATCCTGCTCGCGGTGCAGGAGCGCGCGCTACGCCATCGCCAGGTGGGCTCCTGGATGCGCGCGCTACCGCCGCTGACGCTGACGGAAACGCTGATGTTCCGGCTGATCGGCGCCGGTTTCCTGCTGCTCACGCTCACCCTGCTCACCGGTATCCTGTTCGTGGACAACCTGTTCGGCCAGCACCTGATCCACAAGACGGTGCTGTCGATCATCGCGTGGCTGGTGTTCGGCACCCTGCTCATCGGCCGCTGGCGGCATGGCTGGCGGGGCCGCAGCGCCGTCAATCTCACCCTGGTGGGCATGGGCGTATTGCTGCTTGCCTTCTTCGGCACCAAGGCGGTGCTCGAACTCATCCTCCATCGCACGCCATGAAGCGCATGCCATGATCATTCCCGGCCAGTTCGTCCTGACACTTTCCTGTCCCGACCGTGCTGGCATCGTGGCGGCGGTATCGAACCACCTTGCCGCACAGGGCGGCAACATCATCGAGGCGCAGCAGTTTGGCGATGCCGAAACCGGCCGCTTCTTCATGCGCCTGGTGTTCGAAGATGCCGAGCGCGACTTCGCGGCGCTCGAGCAGGGCCTGGAGGGTTTCGCCAAGTCGCTGGCCATGCAGTGGACTCTGCGCAACCGGGCGCAGCGCCGGCGCGTGATGCTGCTCGTGTCGAAGTTCGATCACTGCCTCGCGGACATCCTCTACCGCTGGCGCATTGGCGAGCTGCCGATGGATATCGCGGGCGTCATCGCCAACCATCCGCGCGAAACCTATCGCCATCTCGACCTGGATGGCGTTCCCTTCCACTACCTGCCCGTCGACAAGAACAGCCGGGCCGAGCAGGAAGGCGTGCTGGACGCACTGATCGAACAATCCGGCACGGACCTGGTGGTGCTCGCGCGCTACATGCAGATCCTCTCCAGCGAGCTGACGCGCAAACTGGCCGGTCGCTGCATCAACATCCACCACTCGTTTCTGCCGGGCTTCAAGGGCGCGCGCCCCTATCACCAGGCCTACCGCCGCGGCGTCAAGCTGATTGGCGCCACCGCGCATTTCGTCACGGCCGAGCTGGACGAAGGTCCGATCATCGAGCAGGACATCGAGCGCGTCACCCATGCCGATACGCCGGAAGACCTGATCCGCATCGGCCGCGACATCGAACGCCGCGTACTTGCGCGCACCCTGCGCCTCTACCTCGACGATCGCGTGCTGCTCAACGGCGGCAAGACCGTCGTCTTCCATTCCTGACGGAGGTTCTCGTGGAACTGATCGGCATGCTCGATTCACCCTACGTGCGTCGAACCGCGATTTCACTGCGACTGCTGGGCATCCCTTTCACGCATCGCTCGATGTCGGTGTTCCGGCATTTCGATGAGTTCCAGCGCATCAACCCGCTGGTGAAGGCGCCCACGCTGGTGCTGGACGATGGCGGCATGCTCACCGAGTCCGGACTGATCATCGAGTGGGCCCAGGCGCAAAGTGATCGCGCGGCACTGATGCCCACGGATGCAGCGGACCGACAACGCGCACTTCGACTCACCGGCATCGCCCTCGCAGCCAGCGAAAAAGCCGTGCAGATCGTCTACGAAGACAAACGCGATGCGGACAAGCGCGACGAAGGCTGGATGAAACGCGTCAAAGGCCAGTTGCATGCGGCCCATGATTTGCTCGAACGCGAACTGCGTGGAGTCGATGGCTGGATTTTTGGAAGCTCGCCGAGCCAGGCCGATGTAACCATCGCCGTCGCCTGGGGCTTTACCCAATTGGTGGCGGCCGATGTGATCGATGCGAAGGCTTATCCGCAATTGGCGGCGTTTTCAGCGCGCGCCGAACTGCATCCGGATTTTGCGGCGCTGCCGCCCGTATAAGGCGACAGATCTACTGTGGGAGCGCACCCTGTGCGCGACAAACCTACGAAGCCGTGCACCCAAGCGGGGCTGTCGCGCACAGGATGCGCTCCCACAAAAAAACGCGCTGCGGCTGGCGGGTTCAGCGGCAGGCGTCGATCGCTTCCGACAAGCGTTCCACTGCGACAATTTCCATGTCGCCGACTTTCGACTTCTTCGGCGCATTCGCCTTCGGCACAATCGCCTTCTGAAACCCGTGATGCGCCGCCTCTTTCAAGCGCTCATCACCATTGGGCACCGGCCGGATCTCGCCCGACAAACCCACCTCGCCAAACGCGACAGTCTTCTCCGGCAACGGACGATCACGCAGCGACGAGAGCACGGCCAGCAGCACCGGCAAATCGGCTGCGGTCTCCTGCACGCGAATGCCGCCGACCACGTTGACGAACACGTCCTGGTCGTACGCGGCCACGCCGCCATGTCGATGCAGCACGGCCAGGAGCATGGCGAGGCGATTCTGCTCCAGGCCCAAGGCAACGCGGCGCGGATTGCCCAGCGAGGACTGATCCACCAGCGCCTGCACTTCCACCAGCAAGGGCCGCGTGCCTTCGCGCGTCACCATCACTGCACTGCCCGAGGTCGGGCCGCTATGGGCCGAGAGGAAAATCGCCGAAGGATTGGGCACTTCGCGCAGGCCCTTCTCCGACATCGCGAACACGCCCAGCTCGTTCACCGCGCCGAAGCGATTCTTGAAGGCGCGCAGCACACGGAAGCGGCTGCCCGATTCGCCTTCGAAATAAAGCACCGCATCCACCATGTGTTCGAGCACGCGCGGGCCGGCAATGCCGCCTTCTTTCGTCACATGACCGACCAGGAACACCGAGGTGCCGGTTTCCTTGGCGAAGCGCGTGAGCTTGGCCGCCGATTCGCGCACCTGGCTGACCGAGCCCGGCGCCGCGGTAAGCAATTCCGTCCAGATGGTCTGGATGGAGTCGATCACCAGCACGCGCGGGCGGGTGCTCAGCGCCTGTTCGATGATGCGTTCGATGCAGGTTTCCGCCAGCGCATGCAGCGGCGCCAGCGGCAGATCCAGTCGCTGCGCGCGCGAGGCCACCTGGCCCAGCGATTCCTCGCCTGTCACATACACGCTGGGAATCCGCGCGCCCAGCGTTCCCAGCATCTGCAGCAGCAGGGTCGATTTGCCGATGCCCGGATCGCCGCCGATCAGCACCACCGAACCGTCCACCAGACCGCCGCCCAGCACGCGGTCCAGTTCGCCGATGCCGGTGAGCGTGCGGGTCTCCGCATCGGTTGCCACGGCGGTCAGCGGCGTCACCTTGGGCGAACCGGCCGCGGCGCCTGCGTAGCCGGTGGTGCTGCGTGCCGCACCGGCGGATTTCACGGCGGGCTGCACCACGATTTCGCTCAGCGTGTTCCACACACCGCAGTCCACGCATTGGCCCTGCCACTTGGAATGCTCCGCGCCGCAGTCGGTGCAGACATAGGCGGTCTTGGCTTTGGCCATGCTTGGGTTCCTGATCGGGTGCGCGAGCGAATGGCCCAGCTTAGCGGGCCGGCATCGCATACCGCGAGACATTCAGCCGTGGTGGGTTGAGCGCGTTCGGCTCGCTCAGTCTTCGTCTTCCACGAACAGCACGCGCTTGGTCATGCCGCAGGTCAGGTCGTAGGAGATCGTGCCCGCCTGGGCGGCGATGCGTTCCACCGGCAACTCCGGTCCCCACAGCGTGACGCGGTCGCCCACTTTCGCCTGGGGTGCGTCGCGAAGATCGAGCGTGATCAGATCCATCGACACGCGGCCAATCAGCGGCACCTGACGATCGCCCACCCGCACCGGGGTGCCGGCCACCGCGCTGCGCGGATAGCCATCGCCGTAGCCCACGGCAGCCACACCGACAGGCATGTCTTCGGGGCAGGTCCAGGTACCGTTGTAACCGATGCGCTCACCCTTGCCGATGCGATTGACGGCGATCAATCGCGTGCTCAGCGTCATCGCCGGACGGAAGCCGAAATCGGCGCCGGTCTTGCCGTCGACGACGGACAGGCCATACAGCAAGCCGCCCGTACGCACCCAGTCGCCGCGGGCTTCGGTCCAGCCCAGCAGCGCCGCCGAGTTCGACAACGAGCGCGGCCCCTGCAACGAGTGTGTCGCCTCGTTGAAACGGAGGATCTGCGCGGGCGTTTCGCTACCGTCGAACACTTCGGATTCGGCGAAGTGGGTGAGCAGTCCGATCTCCGGATCGATACCGGGCATCGCGGCCAGTTGTCCGTGGACGAACGCGACGCTTTCCGGCGCAAAGCCCAGGCGATGCATGCCGCTGTCCACCTTCAGCCAGACGCGCAACGAACCGCGCGATGGCGACGCTTCCTTCAACCAGTGCAGTTGTTCTTCATGATGGATGGCGGCATCGAGATTCAGCCGCTGCATCTCGGCGATGTCGCTGGCGCGATCCGGACCGGACAACACCACGATGCGCTGCCGATGGCCAGCCGCGCGCAAACGCAATCCATCGCCCAGGGCGGCCACCGCAAATGCATCCGCCTCGCCGTCAAGTGCACGAGCCACGCGTTCCAGCCCATGTCCGTAGGCGTCGGCCTTGACCACCGCCATGACCTTGGCAGGCGCAGCCAGCTGCTTGATGCGGGCCAGGTTGTGGCGCAGGGCGCCCAGATGGATGGTGGCAACGGTGGTGCGGCTCATGCGGGCCTGGCGCCCGGCGTAGGCGCGGTGAGGAAGGTGGAAAAGATGGGCCGGTTGGCCTCGGACAGGGCTGGAAGCTTACCAGCCTTGGCCGCGGCCATCCGGCCCGACGCGCCCAACCTAACCTTCCAGCCCGGCGCTCCCGGGGCGCTCCCGTGGCATTCCCCGGGCAATGGCTACCCTCACCGATAGCCCTACCCAACTCAGTGCGTATCGCGCGAATTGCAACGTTCGATGGCCACGCGACGCGCCTTGTCGTATTCGTGCTGACTCATCGCACCGGAAGCCAGCGCGTCCTGCAGGTCGGTCATCTGCTTGCCGCAGGTGTCGGTGTTCTGCACCACGCGAGTCGTACTGCCGCAACCGGCCAGGGCCAGGCATACGACGATCAGCGACGCGGGAATGATGGTTCGTTTCATGGCATCGTCCTCAGATAACACCCAGTACCAGCAAGACGATCAGGATGATCAGCACCAGGCCCAGTCCACCGCTGGGGCCATAACCCCAGCTGCGGCTATACGGCCAGGACGGCAGCGCGCCGAGCAGAAGCAACACGACGATGAGTAGAAGAATGAGCGACATGTGTTGTGCCTCGTTCGGGAAAACCGGTAACGAGGTTGCGCTGGATGATGTGAATCCCGTACGGGATTCGTGTGCACTCCGCGCATAGGGACACGGCGGTACAGGTGCCGTTCCTGTAACGAAACGGCACCTGTACGCGTTGGGTGCAGGGTTACTCGAATGCGCCGACGAAGGAATCGGGCGCGTAGTTCTCGAACTTGGTGTAGTGACCGAGGAAGGTGAGCTTCACCGTATCCGTCGGACCGTTACGCTGCTTGCCGATGATGATTTCGGCCAGGCCTTTGTCCGGCGATTCCTTGTTGTAGTACTCGTCGCGGTAAATGAACATGATCACGTCCGCGTCCTGTTCGATAGCGCCCGATTCGCGCAGGTCGGACATCATCGGACGCTTGTCGGCGCGCTGTTCCAGCGAGCGGTTCAACTGCGACAGGGCAATTACCGGGCAGTTGAGTTCCTTGGCGAGACCCTTGAGCGAGCGCGAGATTTCCGAGATTTCGGTCGCGCGGTTTTCCTTCATGCCGGGCACCTGCATCAGCTGCAGGTAGTCGATCACGATCAGGCCCAGGCCGCCATGCTCGCGATGCAGGCGGCGCGAACGCGAACGCAGTTCGACCGGCGACAGACCGGGCGTGTCATCGATGAAGATCTTCGCCTCGGACAGCAAGGCGATGGCATTGGTGACGCGCGGCCAGTCTTCCTCGGCGAGGTCGCCGTTGCGCAGATGCTGCGCGTGGATGCGGCCGACCGAGGAAATCATACGGAAGGCCAACTGCGAGGCGGACATTTCCATCGAGAAAATGGCCACCGCCTTCTTGCCGCGCATCGCCGCTGCTTCGGCGATATTCACCGAGAACGCCGTCTTGCCCATCGAAGGGCGCGCCGCGACGATGATCAGGTCGGACGGTTGCAGGCCCGAGGTGAGTTCGTCCAGGTCGGAGAAGCCGGTGGAGATACCGGTGAGCTGGCCCTTGTTCTCGAAGCGCTCGGAGAGGATGCGGAACGCGTCCTTCACCGCCTCGCGCATCGACACGGTGTCCTTCTTGCCGCGCGCACCGGACTCGGCGATCTTGAAGACCGCCTGCTCGGCGCGCTCCAGCACTTCCTGCACGCCCATGCCATCGGGCTGGTAGCCGTCCTCGGTGATGCCGGTGCCGGCGTCGATCAGCTGGCGCAGTACCGACTTCTCGCGCACGATCTCCGCATAGGCGGCAATGTTCGCGGCGCTCGGCGTGGTATTGGCCAGTTCGATCAGGTAGGCAGCGCCACCGACCATGTCGGCCAGGCCGTTGGCCTCGAACCAGTCGCCCAAGGTCACCGCGTCGCACGGCATGCCCTTGCCCGCCAGCTCGGTGATGGCGCGCCAGATCAGGCGGTGGTCCTTGCGGTAGAAATCCTGCTCGGCGAGGCGGTCGGCCACCTTGTCCAGCGAATCGGGCGACAGCATGAGGCCGCCCAGCACCGCTTGTTCCGCGTCGATCGAATTCGGCGGTACGCGCAGCGCGTCGATGTTGGACAGGGGTTTGCGCTCGGAACGACCGCGGCGCTCAGGGCGGTCGGAACGATCGGAAACGAAGGACATCGCGATTCCTCGCAGCGAAAGGCTGCATTGCCGGCGGCGGACGTTGGCTACAGAGCATACGCGGCGCCATCTCAGGCGACGAGACGTTAACCTGTGGAAATCTGTGGATAAGTCGGGATTTTCTGTGGATGGATGGCAGAGCGGCAAAGGGTGAATGGTAAAAGTGAAGAGAGAGCGGGAGCGTCGGCGCGTGGCTCTCTCCTTTTACTCTTCACTATTAACCCTTCACCAAAACAAACGGGCGCCAGCGGCGCCCGTTTGTTTCATCCCAAAGGGATCGAAGCGGCTTACTTTTCGCCGACCACGATCACCTTGATCTGGGTCTGCACGTCGGCGTGCAGCGCGATCACCACGTCGAATTCGCCGGTGTGACGGATCGGGCCTTCGCCCTGGATCACTTCGCCCTTGTGCACTTCATGACCGGCGGCCGCGAGGGCCTCGGAGATTTCGCGCGGACCGACCGAGCCGTACAGCTTGCCTTCCGGACTGGCGTTGGCGGCGATGGTCACCGTGACGCCTTCCAGCTTGGCCTTGCGGCCTTCGGCGCCGGACAGCTGCGAGGCAGCCTTGGCTTCGTACTCGGCGCGGCGCTTCTCGAAAGCTTCGAGGTTGGCGGCGTTGACCGGCACGGCCTTGCCCTGCGGCAGCAGGTAGTTACGGCCATAACCCGGCTTCACGCTGACCTTGTCGCCAAGGTTGCCGAGGTTGCGGACTTTTTCGAGAAGAATCAGTTCCATGATGGTTCCTTTTCGTTAGCACCGGTGTGGCCCGGCGCAGCCTGGACGGTTGTCCGAAGGGGTTCATTTTGCTCCCTCTCCCCGGAGGGGAGAGGAAGCTGGAGCACGACTTAGACGTCGTGGTTATCCGTGTACGGCAGCAGAGCCAGGAAGCGAGCGCGCTTGATCGCGGTCGCCAGCTGACGCTGGTAGCGAGCCTTGGTGCCGGTGATGCGCGACGGAACGATCTTGCCGTTCTCGGTCACGTACTGGCGCAGGGTGTTGAGATCCTTGTAATCGATCTCTTTGACTTTTTCGGCCGTGAAGCGGCAGAACTTGCGGCGGCGGAAGAACTTAGACATGTCTTGGCTCCTGATCAGTCGTCGCTGTCGCGATCGTTGTCGCGGTCTTCACGGTCACGGCGTGCCGGACGCTCATCACCGTCGCTGTCGTCATCGCGGCGACGCGAGGACTTGGCATCATCCTTTTCCTTGGACTTCAGGATGAAGGACTGCTCGGTATCGGCTTCGTCACGGCGAACCACCAGGTGGCGCAGCACGGCGTCGTTGAAGCGGAAGCCCGACTCGAGCTCGTTCAGCGCGTTCTGGCTCACTTCGATGTTGAGCATGACGTAGTGAGCCTTGGCCAGGTTCACGATGGGATACGCCAGCTGGCGGCGGCCCCAGTCTTCCAGGCGGTGGATCTTGCCGCCGTCGGTCTCGATCAGCGCCTTGTAGCGCTCGATCATCGCCGGAACCTGCTCGCTCTGGTCAGGGTGGACCAGAAACACGACTTCGTAATGTCGCAGGGACATCGTGTGGTAACTCCTTGTGGATGCGGCCCTTTCAGGCCTGGCAGCCTCCCGCACTATGCGGTGAGGCAAGGTTCCATCCATGCCTTGACGGCTTGGACAGAAGCGGAAGTGTAAGGGATTTCAGGGATTTGGGGCAAGCAGATGACGACTTGCCTGCGCGCGAGGCGTCTCAGCCGACGGTGAAACTCTCGCCACAACCGCATTCGCCGGTGGCGTTGGGGTTGTGGAAGACGAAGCTGGCGTTGAGGCCCTGGCGCTGGAAGTCGATCACGGTGCCGTCGATCAGCGGCATGCTCTTGCCGTCGACGATCAGTTTCACGCCGTCCACTTCCACCGTCTCATCGCCCTCGCCCACCACCTGGGCCAGGTCGACCACGTAGCCGAAACCGGAGCAGCCGGTCTTCTTCACGCCAAAGCGCACCCCGGCGGCACTGGGCGTGCCGGCAAGGAAGGAGCGCATGCGTTCGCTGGCGGCGGGCGTGATGGTGATGGTCATGGGCGCTGCAACTACCGGAAGGAGAGATTGTCCGAAATCAGACGTTAAGGGTCGAACCTGAACGACCCGTCGTTTATGATACAGGGTTCGTCTTACGTGCCGATATGCGGCACTCAGCAGGAGTTTCAATCCAATGACGGCGGTTAGCCCGATTCTATCGAGCGTGAAGCAGGCTCTTTCCGGCAGCATCGTTGCCGGCAGCACCGTGACCGTGCGCGGCTGGGTCCGCACCCGGCGCGATTCCAAGGCGGGCCTGTCGTTCGTCAATGTGAGCGATGGCTCCTGCTTCGACCCCATCCAGGCCGTGGTCACCAGCGAGGTGTCCAACTACGAGAGCGAGGTGAAGCACCTCACCGCCGGCGCGGGTGTGATCGTCACTGGCACCCTGGTCGCTTCGCAGGGCAAGGGCCAGAGCTTCGAGATCCAGGCGACGGACGTCATCGTCACCGGTTTCGTCGACGATCCGGAAACCTATCCGATCCAGCCCAAGCAGCACTCGATGGAATTCCTGCGCGAAGTGGCCCACCTGCGCCCGCGCACCAATCTGTTCGGCGCCGTGACCCGCGTGCGCCACACGATGATGACGGCGATCCACCGCTGGCTCACCGAGCAGGGCTTCTTCTGGATCAATACGCCGATCATCACCACCTCCGATGCGGAAGGCGCCGGCGACATGTTCCGTCTGTCCACCCTGGACCTGGCCAACCTGCCGCGCACGCCGGATGGCAAGATCGATTTCCGCAAGGATTTCTTCGGCCGCGAAGCCTTCCTGACTGTGTCCGGCCAGCTCAACGTCGAGGCTTACTGCCTGGCGATGAGCAAGGTCTACACCTTCGGCCCGACCTTCCGCGCCGAGAACTCCAACACGCCGCGCCACCTGGCCGAGTTCTGGATGGTGGAACCGGAAATCGCCTTCGCCGACCTCAACGCCAACGCCGACTGCGCCGAAGGTTTCCTCAAGGCGATCTTCAAGGCCGTGCTGGACGAGCGTCAGGACGACATGGCGTTCTTCGCCGAGCGCGTGCAGCCCGATGCGATCAGCCGTCTGGAAGCCTTTATTGCCGAACCGTTCGAGCGCATCGATTACACCGAGGCGGTCGAGATCCTGAAGAAGTCCGGGCAGAAGTTCGAATTCCCGGTCGCCTGGGGCATCGACCTGCAGACCGAGCACGAGCGCTATCTCGCCGAGAAGCACGTCGGCCGCCCGGTGGTGGTGATGAACTACCCCGAGCAGATCAAGGCGTTCTACATGCGCCTCAACGACGACGGCAAGACCGTCGCCGCAATGGACGTGCTCGCCCCGGGCATCGGCGAGATCATCGGCGGTGCGCAGCGCGAAGAGCGCCTGGACTATCTCGACCGCCGCATGCAGCAATTCGGTCTCGATCCCGCCACGTACGGCTGGTACCGTGACCTGCGCCGTTACGGCACCGTGCCGCACGCGGGCTTCGGCCTGGGCTTCGAACGCCTGCTGGTGTACGTGTGCGGCCTTTCCAACATCCGCGATGCCATCCCCTTCCCGCGTGCGGCGGGGACGGCCGAATTCTGATCGACGGTTCCCTCATGCGCTCTCGACTGATCACTGCCACTGCCCTGCTCGCGCTCACCGTGCTGGTGAGCGGCTGCCACAGCGTGAAAGATCTGGTGCCGCCCAATTTTCGCGCGCCGGAGACCTCCGATGCCGGCCTCAAGCAGGCGAAGGACGCTTTGCAGCAGGCCACGCCCTGCTGCACCACCTTTGCGGACTTCTCCTACCAGGATGCCCTGCCCTGGCAGCCGAAGAAATTCGCCCTGGGCCCCGGCAGCATGGTGGTCAATCTCAACGGCGACCGCAGTTACTTCCTCAGCTTCAGCCTGCCGCGCGAATCGCAGGTGCCGTATCGCGTGGCGGTGAAATCGGAATTGAACGGGCGCTGGTTGCGCGCCAGCTACCTGTTCGCGCCCACGGTGGTGGTGCTGGATGACGCCTTCCAGCCGATCGCCAGCAAGGACGTGAGCCTGTGCGAACACATGGGCTGGACCGATGCCACCACCGGCGCGTTCGGCAGCGTGGACATCACCGACAAGCGCGCGCGCTATCTGGTGCTGTACAGCTCGGCCAAGCAGCAGTCCAGCAGCACCTACTGGGAACAGTCGCCGGCCGCGTTCTCGGCCGAGGCCCCGGTGAAGATGGCGGCGGCCGGTTCGTTCAAGGTGCCGCACGGCCCGGACGGCACGGTGTGGATCGGCATGATGGACAAGACCTATCAGGACGCCGTGAACAACGCCATCTGCGCCAAGCCCGAACAGGGCAATGGCGTGTTGAGCACGCTGCGCGAAGCGATTCCGCTGCCGGGCCTGGGCAACGATGCCGGCAAGTCCGACGCGACCAAGGCCACGCCCACGCCCACCCCCACGAATTCCAGCAACAACGACACCACGCCGGCGGCGAACACTTCAGCCAAGGGCTGAGTTCGCGCCGGGGTCGTTACCCACTACAGGCACGGCATGCTGCAAATCTACCTTTCGCTTCTTCTCGCCGGCGTGGCCTGCTTCCTGCTGCATTTCGGCTCGCAGTACCGCATTGCTTCGCTGCTGCGCCGCCGGCATCCGAACGAGTGGAAGATCATCGCCGAGGCCGACGGCAAGCCGACCAACGCGATCCGCACCTGGATTCGCCTGCAGCTGGCCCTGCGTTCGCCGGTGCTCCCTGCGCTGGAAGACAAAGCCGTCACGCGCTGGCGCCTGACTTGGCGCTACAGTCTGTGGGCGGCCTGGTTGTGCTGGTTCGGCGCGCTCGCTGTGCAGTACACCGCCCGCTAGTTCCAACGCCATTCGAGGAGCGTGTCATGCAGCTGGATTTGAGCGGACGTCACGCGTTGGTATGCGGCGCGTCGCAGGGCATCGGGCGCGCCAGCGCCATCGAGCTGGCCGAACTGGGCGCCAGCGTCACCCTGCTCTCCCGCTCGGCCGATGTACTGAAGACCGTGGCGGATGCGCTCCCGCGCAAGCATGGCCAGCAACATCGCTGGTTTGCGGTGGACATGCTGCAGACCGACCGCCTGCGCGAGGCGCTGGCGGATATCGTGGCGGACCATCCGCTGGAAATCCTGATCAACAACACCGGCGGACCGCCGGGCGGCCCCGCCCACACGGCGACCGAGGAAGCGTTCGAAACGGCGTTCCGCCAGCACCTGCTGGCCGGACAGGTAATGGTGCAGGCGCTGCTGCCGGGCATGCGCGCCAGCAGTTATGGCCGCATCGTCAACGTCATTTCCACCTCGGTGAAGGAACCCATCGCCGGCCTGGGCGTATCCAACACCGTGCGCGGGGCAGTGGCCAGCTGGGCCAAGACGCTTTCCGGCGAACTGGCGGCCGACGGCATCACCGTCAACAACGTGTTGCCCGGCTACACGCGCACCGCACGGCTGGACAGCCTGCTGGCCGCCCAGGAGAGCAGCGGCCGCAGCGCGGACGAGATCGCCAAGGGCATGCTCGCCACCGTGCCCGCGCGCCGTTTCGGCGACGCGGCCGAGGTCGCTGCCGTGATTGCCTTCCTCTGCACGCCGGCTGCCGCGTACGTCAACGGGGTCAGCATCGCGGTGGATGGCGGGCGCACTCGTTCGTTGAGCTGATTCCAAGGTTGGCTCCTACAGAAAGACCACGCCCCCGAGACACTCACGCATACGCCCGCGTCCGGTGCAATTGGCGGCCCCAGGCCTTAAGCTTGCGCAGATGCCTACCTTGCGCCTCGCCAACCTGATCGACGGCCGCCTTCAGGCGCCGCGTCTTGATCGCTGGCTGGACGTGTTCGAGCCGGCCACGGGCCAGGTCTTCGCACACTGTCCCGACTCCACTGCCGATGACGTTGCCGATGCCGTCGCCGCCGCGCACCGCGCCGCCGCAAGCTGGGCCGCCACGCCAGCCGAGCAGCGAGCCAACCTGTTGCACCGCCTGGCCAACCTGGTCGAAGCGCGCATGGACGAGTTCGTGGCGCTGGAATCGCGTGACAGCGGCAAACCGCTGAGCCAGGCGCGCAGCCTCGATATTCCCCGTGCCGTCTCCAACCTGCGTTTCTTCGCGTCCGCCATCATGGGCTGGAGCAGCGAGTCGCACGCGATGGAAACCGGCGCCATCAACTACACGCTGCGCCAGCCGCTCGGCGTGGTCGGTTGCATCAGTCCGTGGAACCTGCCGCTGTACCTGTTCACCTGGAAAATCGCGCCGGCGCTGGCCGCGGGCAATACGGTGGTGGCCAAGCCTTCGGAGATCACGCCCTGCACGGCGGCGCTGCTCGGCGAACTGAGCATCGAGGCAGGCTTCCCGCCGGGCGTGTTCAACATCGTGCAGGGGCGTGGCCCCAGCGTGGGACAGGCCATCGTGGAGCACACGGTGGTCAAGGCCGTGTCCTTCACCGGCAGCACGCGCACCGGCGCACAGATCGCCGCCGTTGCCGCGCCGCAGTTCAAGAAGGTGTCGCTGGAACTGGGCGGCAAGAACCCCGCCGTAGTGTTCGAAGACGCTGACCTGAGCGACGCCAATCTCGACACCATCGTGCGTTCGGGCTTCGCCAACCAGGGCGAGATCTGCCTGTGCGGTTCGCGCCTGCTGGTCCAGCGATCCATCTACGACAGCTTCCGCGAGCGTTATCTCACCCGCGTGCAAGCGTTGCGCGTGGGCGACCCGAACGAACGCGGCAGCGATCTCGGCGCCCTGGTTTCGCGCGAACACTTCGACAAGGTGATGGGCTGCATCGCCACCGCGCGCGACGAAGGCGGCCGCATCCTCTGCGGCGGCGAGTCGGTGAAGGTGGAAGGCCGTTGCGCCGACGGCTGGTTCATCGCACCCACGGTGATCGAAGGACTGGGCAACGACGCCGCCACCAACCAGCAGGAAATTTTCGGACCGGTGGTCACGCTGATACCGTTCGACGACGAAGCCGAAGCGCTGGCCATCGCCAACGGCACCGGCTACGGCCTCGCCGCCTCGGTGTGGACGCGCGACCTGTCGCGCGCGCACCGTTTCGGCGCGCAACTGGATTTCGGCATCGTGTGGACCAACTGCTGGCTGCTGCGCGACCTGCGCACGCCGTTCGGCGGCAGCAAACAATCAGGCCTCGGACGCGAGGGCGGTACGGAAGCGCTGCGCTTCTTCACCGAGGCCAAGAACATCTGCATTCGCTATTGAAGTGAGAACGCCATCGTGAAAAGTCCCCTGCAGAATCTGCTCGACAGCAACCGCCAGTGGTCCGCTGCCATGGTCGAACAGGACCCGCGCTTCTTTGAGCGTCTTGCCCAGCAGCAGGCGCCGAAGTATCTGTGGATCGGCTGCTCCGATTCGCGCGTGCCGGCCACCCAGATCGTGGATCTGCCGCCGGGCGACATCTTCGTGCAGCGCAATGTCGCCAACGTGGTGTCGCACACCGACCTCAACTGCCTGAGCACCATCCAGTTCGCGGTCGACGTGCTCAAGGTCGAGCACATCCTGGTGGTGGGACACTACGGTTGCGGCGGCGTGCAGGCAGTGCTCGATGATCGACGCCTAGGCCTGGTCGACAACTGGCTGCGCCATGTCGGCGACGTCGCGCAAAAGCACAAGCAGCTGCTCACCTCGATCGACCTGATGAATCTTCGCAATGCCCGCCTATGCGAACTCAATGCAATGGAACAGGTGGTCAACGTCTGCCACACCACCATGGTGATGGACGCCTGGGAGCGCGGCCAGAAGCTCTCCGTGCACGCGTGGTGCTACAGCCTGTTCGACGGACACGTGAACGACCTGGGCATGCACGTGAGTTCGCGCGAAGGTCTGAAGCCCGCCTACGAGCACGCCATGCAGCGCCTGGGCACGATTCCCGAGTTCAATCGATGAGCGACGTCGTCCGCACCGAGCAGGCACCGGCGCCGGTGGGCGCGTATCCGCATGCGCGGCGCGTGGGCGAGCTGCTGTTCCTGTCCGGTGTCGGGCCACGCATGCCGGGCAACAACGCGATTCCCGGCAACATGTACGACGATCACGGCACGCTGCTGAGCTACGACATCGAGGCACAATGCCGGCAGGTGTTCGCCAACGTGCGCGCCGTGCTCGAAGCGAGCGGTGCACGTTGGGAAGACCTGGTGGACGTGACGGTATTTCTCACCGACATGGCGCGCGATTTCTCGGCGTACAACAAGCTTTACGCGGAATATTTCGCCGGCGTCGACGCCTGCCGCACAACGCTGGGCATTACCGCTTTGCCCACGCCGATCGCCATCGAACTGAAGTGCATCGCCGCACCAAAGGCCTAGAAGCCTGCTGAAAATCTTGCTTCGCCGGCCGTCTCATTTGCCGTCATTCCGGCGCAGGCCGGAATCCAGTAGCGAACACGTTGGATTGTCGCGACCTCGGACCATGTTCCGCTTGTAGACCTCACGAAAACCGGAGACCGAAGGCACTGGATTCCGGCCTGCGCCGGAATGACGGTGAGGAGACGATGGGCAAACGGACAAGATCGCAACGCGTACAAAAAAAAGCCCCGGCAGCGACTGCCGGGGCTTTTTCTCAAGAAACGCTTAGTGACTGGCTTCAGTCTGCGGCAGCGTCGACTTGGCCGTACGCTTGGCGGACTTGCTGCCCTTGGGCTTGGGCTGGCCGTTGTTGTCTTTGTTCTTCTTGTGCTTGTGCGACGAGCTGGCCGCCGGAGCCGGCGTGGCCGACGCAGGTTTGGCGGCAGCGGGTGCAGCAGGCGCAGGCTGCGGGGCTGCGTCCTGAGCCAGGAGGGAACCGGTGAAAGCCATACCCGCTACGAGCAGGGAAGCGATCGCGAACTTGCGCATGATGATGAGCCTCGACGTGAAATGCCTATATTCGTGCCGCCTGCCTGGCCGTTAGCCGGCAACGCGACCGCTAAAACATCGCACGTTTGCCAGCTGCCCGGAACTGGCATTTTCCTGCAGGAATCCGCGATTTCCGCGCTTCGCGTCTTGACAATGCAAGACCCTAACAACGGTCGCATTTTTTTGCGCTTACGCCACGCATTGCGCCAGCAGTCGCGCGATGATTTCCTGGACCTGCGCGGCGCTCTCCTCCGCATACGCGAAACTGTCTTCGTCCATGTAATTGATCTGCGACAGCTCCAGTTGCACGGCCTGGACGCCCGTAGCGGGCTGGCCGTAATGCCGCGTGATGTAGCCGCCCTTGAAGCGGCCATTGACCACGAAGCTATAGCGCGACTGGGTTTCCAGCACGTCCTTGAGCTTTTGCTGCAGGGCCGCCGAGCAGCTGGCGCCCTCGGCCGTGCCCAGGTTGAAGTCGGGCAGCTGACCCTCGAACAACATCGGCACGCGGCTGCGGATGGAATGCCCGTCCCACAGCACCACGCGACCGTGTTCGGCGCGCAGCCGGTCAAGTTCTTGCGATAAGGCGTCGTGGTACGGACGCCAGTACGCATTTACCCGACGTTGTATTTCTTCCGCCGTCGGTTCAGCTCCGTCGAGGTAAAGCGGCTCGCCATTGAAGCCGATGGTGGAGACGAGGCCGGTTTCGCGCTTGCCCGGATACAGCGCATGGCCGTCGGCGGGACGATTGAGGTCGACCACGTAACGCGAGGCCACGGGGCGAAGCACGCTCGCACCCAGCGCCTTGGCCAGCGGTTCGTAGAGCCGCCCCACATGCCAGTCGGTATCGACCGAACGCTGCGCGTCGGGCCGCATGCGCGCGGCGATGTCATCGGGAATATCGCTGCCGTCGTGCGGCAGGCTGATGAGCAGCGGCGCAGTGCCGCGATAAAGCGTGTAAGTGGCAGTCATGCGTGAAGTTTACCGTGGCGCGGGGAAGGCCGACGTTGGCCCGCTCAGTTGATCAACACGAGCTCTTCGGCCGAACTCGGATGGATCGCAATGGTGTCTTCCAGATCCCGCTTGCGCAGACCCATTTTCAGCGCGACCGCAAAGCCCTGCAGCATTTCGTCCGCGCCCGTGCCGAGCACGTGGATGCCCACCACGCGTTCGTCGTCGCCTTCGGTGACGACCTTCATCAGGGTGGGATGTTTTCGTCCGGCCACGGCCCATTTCATCGGCGTGAATTTCGCGCGGTGGACGTGCACCCGGTCGCCATGGAATTCGCGCGCCTGCGCTTCGGTGAGGCCGACGATCGCCAGCGGCGGTTCGGCGAAGACGACGCTGGGAATATTGTCGTAGTCGAGCCGGCTGTCGGGTTTGCCGCCGAACAGCCGGTCGGCCAGCCGCCTGCCCGCCGCCACCGCGACCGGCGTGAGTTCGGGGCGTTCGGTGACGTCGCCGACCGCGAAGATGCCTTCGACGTTGGTGGCCTGCCAGGCGTCGGTGACGATATGGCCGTCTTCGTCCACATTGACGCCGGCGGCATCGAGATCCAGCCGGTCGCTGTTGGGCTCGCGGCCAATCGCCCACAACACGGCGTCATACGGACCGCAGGGACCATTGACGTCGTCGTCGATCATGAGATTTTCGCCATCGCGGTGCAGGCCCGTCACTTTCACCTGGTTGGTGATGCGGATGCCGGCGTCGCACATGTGCTGCTCCAGCGCATCGACCAGTTCCGCATCGAAGCTGGTGAGCATGCGATGGCGCACGTGCAGCGTCACCTCGCTGCCCAGCGCGTTGAGCAGTCCGGCGAATTCGATCGCGATATAGCCGGCGCCGATCACCGCGATGCGCTTGGGCAAGGTGCGCAACGCGAAGATGTCATCGGACACCATGCCCAGATCGAAGCCGGGTATGTCCAGGCGGCGCGGTCGACCGCCGGTGGCGATCACGATCTGCGGAGCGCGCAATTCTTCGCCGCAGGAAGTGGCTATCGTGTTGGCGGACACGAACCGTCCCGTTTCGGGGTACACCTGGATGCCGCTTTCCTCCAGGCCCATCGCATATCGGTGCCGGATGCCGTCGATGTAATGCTGGCGCAGCTGGCGGAAATGTTCCCAGTCGAGCGCGCCGGGCGCGGACGCAAAACCATAGTCGACCGCGAGCTGTTGCTCCTGCGCCAGTTGGCCGGCGAACCACAGCGCCTTCTTGGGCACGCAACCCACATTGACGCAGGTACCGCCCAGCGCACCCGGTTCGAGCAGGGCCACGCGGGCGCCATGACGTGCGGCGCGGAATGCGGTTGCCAATCCCCCCGAACCGCCGCCCAACACGATCAGATCGAACGTTTCCGCCATGCCGCTCTCCAGGTTGCTGCATTCAACTTAAGCGAGCCTGCGAGCAGGCCGCGTCAAGATCACACACCGAAACGCGTCGGCGCATAGGGAGTGGGATCGATGGACGGCGCATCGCCACGCAGCATCGACGCCACCAGTTCGCCCGTGGCCGCCGACATGCTCACGCCCAGCATGCCGTGCGCCGTGGCCAGCGTGAGATTGGACCAGCGTGAACTCGGGCCGATGATCGGCACCTCGTCCACGCTCATCGGCCGCCAGCCCCACCACTCTTCCCTGAGCTCCGGACCCTCGGGCACATGCAGCCCCTGCGCTGCGCCGCGACGCAGCGCATCGAGACGGGTGCGATTGAGGCCTTCGGCATAACCGGAGAACTCCATCGTGCTGCCCAGCCGGAAACCGCTTTCCCAGGTGGTCACGCATACCGCCGCTTCGCGCAACACCAGCGCATGGCGCGGCGCCAGCGAGGGACGCGAATAGGTGATCGAGTAGCCCTTGCCCGGCTGCATGGGCAAACGCAGGCCCAGCGACTGTGCCACCAGCGGCGACCACGCACCCAATGCCATCACGATGCGCTCGCCGCTGAACACGCCGCGCGTGGTCCGCACATGGTCGATGCGATCGCCCTGCAGGCCGAAACGGTCGATACGGGCGCCCGATTCGATCGCTCCCCCCATAGCCAGCACGCGCTGGGCGAGTTCGGCGGCAAAGCGGTCGGGCCGCAGGCGCGCATCGCCCGGATGGAACAGCCCACCGGCCACGCCAGGTTTCAGGGCGGGCTCGCGCGCTTCCACCTCGTCGCCGCGCAGGCGTTCCACCGCCACGCCAAGACGATCGAGCACCTGCGCGTGATGGCGCTCGTCGGCCTGGAGTGTCCGTGGATCGCGGTAGACGTAAAGCTCGCCTTCTTCGCCGAATTCGCAGTCGAACCGCTCATCGCGCACCAGGCTCGCCAGCAGTCCGCGCGAACGCTGCAGGATCGCCGAACGCGCCTGCGCCGCGCGCTCGAAGTCGCGCCAGTTGCAGCGCCGGGCAAAGCCCAGCAGCCAGCGCAGGCGCGGGCCGTCGAGGCGCGGATTGAGGTACAGCGGCGCGTCCGCCCGCAGCATCGAGCGCAACGCCACCCCGAGCATGCCCGGCATCGCCAGGGGCGCCGCATGGCTTGGGGTGATCGTTCCACAATTGCCGTGCGAACTGCCGCAGCCCGGGGTACCCTGCTCCAAAATGCGCACGGTAGCTCCGGACTTCAGCAGATAGTAGGCACAGGCCAGGCCGATGACGCCGCCGCCGAGAATCAGCACATCACTGCGTGAAGCATCCATCCGGCTATTGTAGCGTTGCCATGACCCGCTCCTAACCTCGAGGGATGAGTGCGATGGGAACGTCAGAGCAGTCCAGCAGGATGTTGGCCCCATGGCGTTTGGCGACGGTGTTCGCCGCCCTGCTGGCGGTTTGCGCGCCAGGCACGCCGGCCCAGCAGGCACCTCGCACACCGCCCGCTCCCGCGCCGGCAAAAACGGTGCCCACCCCGGAGCGCCCGGCCACGGCCTCGTCCGCGACGGCGGTCAATCGCGATCTGTTCGCGGAAACCGCGCATATCAAGAACGACCTCGCGCGCTACATGTACCTTCACGAAGTGATGTTGCAGCTCACCCGGGAAGATCGCCTGATCGACCAGCAGTTGCTGGCGACTGTGGAATGCGAGCTGGGCCTGTACGACGAGGCCATCAACAACTTTCCCTTCGACAACCGCGTGCAGACACCGGTGACCTTGCCTGCGCCGATCGACTGGACACCCGCCGACGCCGCCACCGAGATCGCCAAACTGGCCTCGGGCCGGCGCATCGTGATGATCAACGAAGCGCACCACGACGCCCATACGCGCGAACTGACCCTGAGCCTGTTGCCGAAACTGCGCGCCGAAGGCTTCACCTATTTCGCCGCGGAAGCGCTGGTCAACAACGACACGGAGCTGATGTCGCGCGGCTACCCCATCGTGACCAGCGGCAGCGAGTACCTGCATGAACCGCTGTATGGGCAGATCATCCGCGAAGCGATCCGGCTGGGTTTCAAGGTGGTGGCCTATGAATCGGATGCGGACGCCCTGGCCGATCGCGAGGCGGGCCAGGCGCAGATGCTCTACCGGCAAGTGTTCAAGAACGATCCCAAGGCGCGCTTGTTCGTGCATGCGGGATACGCGCACATCGACAAGGCCGTGGGCAATCTGGGCAAGACCATCAAGCCGATGGCGATGCAATTGAAAGAATTGACCGGCTTCGACCCGCTGTCGATCGATCAGACGCGTTGGCGCGATATCGGGCCGATGCCGAAAACCGATATGTACAACCAGTTGATTGCCGCCTTCCCGGTTGAGCGGCCGTCGGTGCTGATCAGCCGCCAGAACGGCAGCGTGTGGGCGTCCGATCCGGATCGCCACGATATCGACGTGATCCTCCCGCCGTCCGGCCACCAGCGCCGCCCGCACTGGCTGGAACTGGGCGGCGCCCGGCAGACGCGGGTGATTTCCAGTGACCTGTGCCAACGCCAGTTCCCTTGCGTGGTGGAGGCGCGTTTCGCCAATGAGAGCGATGACGCCGTGCCCGCGGACCGTTACGTGCTGCTGGTCGACAACATCATGAATTCGCTGTACCTGTGGCCCGGCGAATACAAATTCACCAGCCGCGACCGGGAAGGGCGCAAGCTCAGCGAGCGTCGCGTCACGGTGGGCAAGCCGGACTCCTGAGCGATGCAGAGCTTACTTCCAGCACTCACTTAGAACTTTCTTCCAACTTATTGATTTGATAACCTCAGGCTCGTCTCAAGCAAAAGGGATACGAGATGCGCCTGACGTTCGCCGAGGCTACCGATCGCCGGCTAGCGATCTGTGCGTGCCGCACGCTGCTGGTGGGTAGCGTGCTTCTGCTGGCGGCCTGCGCCAGCAACAGCCGGCGCCCCGAGCCCACCTACAAGGATTCCCGCTCGTCGCTGGCCAACTTGCCGGCGCGTGCTCCCGCCGGAGCCACCGGCACGGCCAACGACGTGCTGTTCCGGGCCATTGCGCTGGTCGGCACGCCTTACCGCTGGGGTGGCAATACGCCGGATGGCGGCTTCGATTGCAGCGGGCTGGTCGACTACATCTATCGCAACGCGGCCGGCCTGGCCCTGCCCCACAGCTCGCGTGAAATGTCCCAGATGAGCGGCTCGCGCGTGCGCGCCATGACCGACCTGATCAGCGGCGACCTGGTCTTCTTCGGCGGATCGGGCGGCATCAGCCACGTCGGCGTGTACGTGGGCAAAGGTCGGTTCGTGCATGCCCCGAACAGCGGCGGCACGGTGCGGCTGGACGATATCGACGGCCCGTACTGGCGCGATCATTTCGAGTTCGGCAAGCGCCTGCTCGATTAACTGGCGGGGGCATCCCCGGCGCTCCAGAGCCTGCACGGATACCCGTCTTAGGCGCCGCCTATCGCTGCGATCAGAAAATTAAATTGTACACAATTTAATTTTGCAATTAGGATATATCTCATGAAACGGCAACCCACCCCCGACCAGCTCCTGCTCGACCAGCAACTGTGCTTCGCACTGTATGCCGCGTCCCGCTCGGTAACCGGGCTGTACCGGCCGCTGCTGGAACCGCTGGGCCTGACCTATCCGCAATACCTGGTGATGCTGGTGCTGTGGGAACAGGACGGGCTCACCGTGCGGGAACTGGGCCAACGCCTGCAACTCGATTCCGGAACGCTCACCCCGCTGCTCAAGCGCCTGCAGAGCGCTGGCCTGATCACCCGTCAGCGCCGCCAGCAGGACGAACGCGAAGTGGACATCCGCCTTACCGACGCCGGCCTCGCCCTTCGCGACAAGGCCAGCGGCATTCCCGAATGTCTCGCCCAGTGCATGCAGCTGCCGTTCGAGCAGATGCAATCGCTGCGCGATGAACTGAAGCGACTCACCCGACAGATCCAACTCTCCCCAAACGAGGACTGAAGCATGAACATCAGCAAGATTCTCTACACCGCCACCGCTACCGTTCACGGCGGCCGCGAAGGCCACGCCAAGAGCGACGACGGCGTGCTCGACCTGCAGCTGGTCGTGCCCAAGGGCCTCGGTGGCCCGGGCGGCAACGGCAGCAATCCGGAACAGCTGTTTGCCGCGGGTTATGCGGCCTGCTTCGAAGGCGCCGTGCGCTTCGTCGCGCGCCAGCAGAACGTGGCTTTGAAGGATGCTTCGGTGACTGCGCAGGTGGGCATCGGTCCGCGCGAACCGACCGGCTTCGGCATCGCGGTGAAGCTGGAAGTGAACCTGCCGGGCATCGACCGCGCGGTGGCGCAGGAACTGGTCGACACCGCCCATCGTGATATCTGCCCGTATTCGCATGCGACGCGTGGCAATGTGGATGTGGAGATTGTGCTGGTTTGATTTGGCCGTCCCTTCCGCAGACAACAACGGCACCGCGAGGTGCCGTTGTTGTTTTCAGCTCGTCATTCCGGTGCCGGCCACCTTTGCTGGTCATTCCGGCGCACGCCGGAATCCAGGAGACGCGAGGTGCGGTTTTCGCGATGAACAGATTGCTCTGCCGCCACCCGCGAAAACCGGGTGTGGTCGCTACTGGATTCCGGCGTGCGCCGGAATGACGAGCAAAGAAAAAGCCGCTCCGTGGGGAGCGGCTTTTTTCAAAGGCCCGTTCGCTTCCTGAAAAAGGAAGCTCACCGCCTTAGTGCGCTTCCGCACCCGGCGGATGCGCATGCCCGTGCGAAATCTCTTCCTCGGTGCCATCGCGAACTTCATTGATGGTCACGTCGAAATTCAGCGTCTTGCCGGCCATCGGATGATTCAGATCCACGTCGACCGTGGTCATGCCCACCTTCTCCACCACCACCACGCGGTGGCCGCCTTCCTTCAGCGCCAGCACCGTGGTCATGCCAGGCTTCAGCTTGGCAGCCTGCTGGAAGTACTTCTTCGGCACGCGCTGGGTCATGCCTGGCTGGCGCTCGCCGTAGCCCTCGGCGGCGGCCACTTCGACCTGCAGGTTTTCGCCCGCTTCGTGCTCTTCCAGTGCCTTTTCCAGACCCGGGATCAGCTGGCCGTGGCCGAGCAGAACCCACAGCGGTTCGTTGCGGTCGAGGGAGCTCTCGACCTTTTCACCGTCCACCGTCAGCGTGTAGTGGAGCGAGATGACCTTGTCCTTGCCAGCCTTCATTGCGTGTCTCGTGATGGATCAAACCGTGAATTCTAGCAGTCCGGCCGGCTACTCGCCCGTGCCGGGGTGCGCCCTGCCGAAGCGGACGCCACGCGCCTCCGGGCCAACCCAGGCCAACTGGGCCAGCAGGACCGCCACGGCGGCGATCCAGGCCGCCATGGCGAAGGCCAGGCTGCCGCCATGCTGCTTGGCGATCCACAGCTGGGCGTTCGCCGTGACCGCCGCCAGCAGGTTGCCGGTCTGGTAGGCAAAGCCCGGCAGCGTGCCGCGCATGCCTTCGGGCGCCAGTTCGTTGAGATGGGTGGGCACCACGCCCCAGGCGCCCTGCACCATCACCTGGATCAGGAACGCGCCCAGCGCCAGCAATGGCAGCGTGCTGCCGTACATCCACAACGGGATCACCGGGATGGAGAGCAAGGCGGCCAGGATGATGGCCTTGCGCCGGCCGATGCGCTCGGACAACGCGCCGAAGAACAGCCCGCCCACCAGCGCACCGAGATTGAGCATCGCCACCAGCATGAAGGCTGCGCCCGAGCCGGTGGGCAGGTGCAGGCCTTCTTCCTCGAACGTGTGGTACAGGTCTTGCGAGCCGTGACTGAACATGTTGAACGCCATCATCAACAGCATGAGATAGATGGCGAGTTTCCAGTGGCCACGCATGGATTCGAGCAGTCCCTTCTTGTCCTTGGCCGCGCGCTCCTGCTTCCACACTTCCGACTCCGGCACGCTGCGGCGGATGTACAGCACCAGCAAGGCCGGCAAGGCGCCGACCACGAACAGGCCGCGCCAGCCGATGTGATCGACCAGCAGCCAGTTCACCAGCGCGCCCAGGAAGAAGCCGACCGGATAGCCGCTCTGCAACAGGCCGGACACCACGCCGCGGGCCTTGGGCGGAATCGATTCCATCGCCAGCGAAGCGCCGATGCCCCATTCGCCGCCCATCGCCACGCCGAACAGGAAGCGCAACACCAGCAGCATGGTGAGCGAGGTGGAGAACGCCGTGGCCAGCTCGAACACGGAAAACAGGATCACGTCGAGCATCAGGATCGGCCGCCGGCCATAGCGATCGGCCAGCCGTCCAAACAACAGCGCACCCAGCGGACGCGCCGCCAGCGTGAGCAGCAAACCGAACGCCACTTCCTGATTGCCGACGTGGAATTCCTGCGCCACGCCCACGATCACGAAAGTCAGCAGGAAGTAGTCGAACGCGTCCAGCGTCCAGCCCAAGAAACTGGCCAGCACGGTGTGCCGCTGGGTGGTGGTGAGCTCTCGGAAGGGCGCGAACGGCGACATGTACAACTCCATCCAGACCAAAGGGGAACCGCCCGCGCGGCACGCAGGGCGCCAAGCGAACCATCCCCATCGCCGCAGCGCAAGAGCGACCATCGCCGGGAGTGGCGCTCGCCGATGTTTGAATGCATGCTCGCCTTCACATCACGCAGCCATGGAGTGGGCTCACATGTCGACCATGGACGCCGCCATGTACCGCATCGCCAACTCCTACGACCACTGGCTCCAGCGCCGCTACGTAAAGGGCAAGCTGGCGGCGGACCCTGCCTATGCAGCCACCGAGGCGCTGATCAAGAACCGGCCGATGCCGCTGCTGGACATTGGCTGCGGCATCGGGTTGCTCGGCCAGTACCTGCATGCGCGCGGCGTGGTGATGCGCTATCTGGGCGTGGACAGCGATCCGCGCAAGATCGAGGCGGGCAACCGTGCGCTGCGCCAGTCGGGTCTGGACGGCCTGCTGCACCTTCGCCAGACCGATGGCACCGCGCAGCAGCCGATCCGCGGCCATGTGGCCCTGCTCGACGTGCTGCACTACCTGCCTCGCGAGGGCCAGCACGCGCTGCTGGAGAACGCCATCGTCCATCTCGCCCCGGGCGGTTTGCTGGTGATCCGCAACGTGCTGCGCGAGCGCAGCTGGCGTTACGCCCTCACCCGCGTCTCGGAGTTCTTCCTCAGCGTCAGTGGCTGGATGCGCGTGGGTGCCCAGCACTACCCCAGCGCCGAGGAACTGCGCGGCCAGCTCGAAGCGGCCGGTCTCGCGGTGAACATCCGGCCCCTGCATGGAAAGATGCCGTTCGACAGCTACCTGCTGGTGGCGGAACGCCCGGCCTAGGCCTGGGGAAACGGCGCCAGGCCGGGCTTTCCAAGGCCAAATTGGCAAACCCGGCAGGTAATTCTTATTTGCGCTATACTTCGCTGTCACGACCCTTCCGTCGTGCCTATTCCCCCACTTGATACTTGCAACGCGGTTCGATTCGAACGCTCCGGGTTGCTCTGGAGCTTCCATGAATTTCGAATCGCTGGGCCTAGCGCCCGCGTTGTTGCGCGCGCTTGCCGACCAAGGCTACGCCGTCCCTACCCCCATCCAGGCTGCGGCCATTCCGGTTGTACTGGAAGGCGGCGACCTGCTCGCTGCTGCCCAGACCGGCACCGGCAAGACGGCCGCCTTCGCGCTGCCGCTGTTGCAGCACCTGTCCAATGCCGGCGCCACCCAGACCCGTCGCCCCCGTGCCCTCGTGCTCACGCCGACGCGTGAACTGGCGGCCCAGGTGCACGACAACCTGCGCGACTACGGCAAGTACCTGCGCGTCAGCAGCACCACCATCTTCGGCGGCGTCAGCATGGGCCCGCAGATGCAGGCGCTGCGTCGCGGCGTGGACGTGGTCATCGCCACGCCGGGCCGCCTGATCGATCACATGCAGCAGCGCTCGCTGGACCTGTCCGGCGTGGAAGTGCTGATCCTCGACGAAGCCGACCGCATGCTCGACATGGGCTTCCTGCCCGCGTTGAAGCGCATCCTGTCCGCCGTGCCCAAGCAGCGCCAGACGCTGCTGTTCTCGGCCACCTTTGCCGGCCCGATCAAGGCGCTGGCGATGCAGTTCATGCATCAGCCGCGCGAAGTGTCGGTGACCCCGGCCAACAGCGTGGCCACCACCGTCACCCATCACGTGCATCCGGTGGATGCGGGCAAGAAGCGCGACCTGCTGCTGCACGTGCTGTCGCAGGACAGCCGCCGCCAGACCCTGGTGTTCAGCCGCACCAAGCACGGCGCCGACAAGCTGGTGACGTTCCTGGGCGCCGCCGGCATGCGTGCCGCCGCCATCCATGGCAACAAGAGCCAGAATGCCCGCACGCGTGCACTGAGCGACTTCAAGACCGGCCGTGTCACCGTGCTGGTGGCCACCGATATCGCGGCTCGCGGCATCGACATCGACCAGCTCCCCATCGTGATCAACTTCGACCTGCCGATGGTCGCGGAAGACTACGTGCACCGCATTGGCCGCACCGGCCGCGCCGGTGCCGAAGGCATGGCCGTGTCGCTGGTGAGCCATGACGAGTCGGGCCTGCTGCGCGACATCCGCAAGCTGCTCAAGCAGGACATCGCCTTCAGCGACGTGCCGGGCTTCGAACCGTCGCATCCGTTGCGTACCGATGCCGCTGCGCCGCGTCCGGTGCAGGGCCAGCGCCAGGCGCGTCCGGCCCGTCCCCAGGGCGGCCGTCCGCAGGGCTCACATCGTCCGCATGGTCATGCCTCGGGCCATGGCTTCGGCGGCGGCGAGCGTCCGGCCGAAGGCAACCGCAAGCGTCAGCGTCGCGGCGGCCGTCCTGCCGCCAAGGCGTAAGCACGACCGCATCGTGAGGCCTCGCGCTCAGGCGTCGAGGCTTCACGAGAGTTGCAAGCGGCCCGTCGGGCTGCGCACGTGACCCGCACTATTTCCTGAACCGTGACGCGTGACGTTGGCCATCGTGTCGGCGAACTATGCGAAGGTGTACGCACGCCCTCACGGCAAAGGAGCACCGAGATGCCCGGCGAACGTTCCAAGCCCATCATGATCGGCCTTGCACTGCTCGCCATCGTGGCGGTGGTCGCGACCATAGCGATTCCCACCTGGCGCAATCATCGCGTCGCGCAGCACCTAGACGAAGCGCTGCAGTCCGGTGAAGCGGCGAAACTGGTGGTGATGGAAGCCGCTACCGTGCGAGGCGGACTGAGCCAGCTCAAGCCCGGCGACCTCAGCTTCAACGCCGCATCGTCGCTCAATGCGTATACGTCGAAGATCGATGTCTCCGAAACCGGGCGCATCACCATCGCGACGCAAAACACCGGCGCGGAACCCGACCCGGTCTTTCTGCTCACCCCTCTCGACAACTCGGCGACCGGCGGCAACGCCCCGCTGGTGTGGAGTTGCGACATCATTGCCGGCGCCACCGAATGGATGCCGCCACGCTGCGTACGCCCCGCGTTGCCCGCGCCGGCTACGTCGACCAAAGGCTGAGCGACGTCGCGTTGCTCAGGTCACGGCTCGCGAACGCGCGCCGTGAGCACATGGTCCTCCCACACGCCGGCGATCTGCAGATAGCGCTTGGCGTAGCCTTCGCGCTCGAAACCAAGACGTTTCAGCAGGCGCCCACTGCGTTCGTTGCGCGGCATGTAGTTGGCCATCACCCGATGCATGTCCAACTGGTGGAACGCCCACGGCAGCGCTGTTTCCAGCACTTCCTGCATCAGCCCCTGGCCCTGCCGCCGCAACGCGACGCTGTAGCCCAGGTGACAGGCCTGGAAGGCGCCGCGCACGACATTGGCAAAGGTGACGCAGGCGAGCACTTCCTGGCCTGACAGATCCATCGCGAAGAAAGGATAGGCTCGATCGAGCCGCACCGCTTCGCGCGATTCGGCCAGCGTCTGCACGCAGTGATCGAGCGTGTAGTACGCGTCATCACGCAACGGCTCCCACGGCGCCAGGTGTTCGCGGTTCTGCTCGCGATAGCGCAGCAGTTTCCACGCATCGGCCACTTCCACCAGCCGCAACACGGTACGTTGCGTGGTGATCGGATGCAGCACGTTCACGAGCGGCCCAGCGCCGAGGCGTGATGACGCAGATGATCGTCGATGAAGCTGGTGATGAAGTAGTAGCTGTGGTCGTAACCGGCGTGTCGTCGCAACAGCAGCGCCTGGCCGCCTTCCGCGCAGGCCTGGTCGAACAGCTCAGGCTTGAGCTGCGTCGCGAGGAAACCATCCGCTTCGCCCTGGTCGATCAGGATGGTGCCGTCGAAACGCTGCTTGCGCACGAGTTCGCAGGCGTCGTATTGCGCCCATGTCGCAGCGTCGTCGCCCAGGTAGCGCGGGAAAGCCTTCTGTCCCCACGGCACCTGGCTGGGCGCGACGATCGGGGCGAAGGCGGAGACGGAACGGTACTTGTCGCGATGGCGCAAGGCGATGGTGAGCGCGCCATGGCCGCCCATCGAATGACCGGTGATGCCGCTGCGCGCGATGTCCGCCGGAAAGTGCTGCGCGATGAGTGCGGGCAACTCATCCACCACGTAGCTGTGCATGCGAAAGCGCGACGACCACGGCGACTGCGTGGCGTCGACATAGAAGCCCGCGCCCTCGCCAAATTCCCAATCGCCCGTGGCGCCCTCCAGCCCGGTCTGGCGCGGACTGGTATCGGGCATCACCAGGATCAAGCCCAGCTCCGCCGCAACGCGCTGCGCGCCGGCCTTGATGGTGGCGGTCTCTTCGGTGCAGGTGAGGCCCGCAAGAAAGTACAGCACCGGGCACGCTTCCTGCGCCGCTTGCGGCGGCTGGAACAGCGCAAAGCGCATCGGACCGCCGCAGCGATCCGAATGATGGCGGTAGAACCCCTGCACGCCGCCGTGGCAGCGCTGCTCGGAGATCGTTTCGATCCCTGTCATGGTGAATCCTTCGGATGGGCGGAACCCGCCCATCATAATGCGCCTGGCTCAACGCTCCTGGTCGGTCGGGCGCATCAGCAATTCGTTGATGTTGACGTGCGCCGGACGCGACACGCAGAACACGATGGCCTCGGCCACGTCCACCGATTGCAGCTGGCGCATGCTGTCGGCCCAGGCGTTGAGGTTGTCCTTGGTGGTGGCGTGGCCGATGTGATCGCGCAGTTCGGTTTCCACCACGCCGGGCTCGATCACCGTGACGCGGATGTTGTGCTGGTAAACCTCGCGCCGCAGCGCCTCGGAAAACGCCACCACGCCGAACTTGGTGGCCGAATACGCCGCCGCATTCGGATTGGCCACGCGCCCCGCCGTCGACGAGATGTTCACGATGTGGCCGTCGCGACGCAGCCGCATGCCGGGCAACGCGGCCTGCGTCGAGGCGATGAGGCCGAGCACGTTGAGTTCCAGCATCCGGCGCCAGCGGCCGAGATCGGCCTCTTCCACCGGCTCCAGATACATCACGCCGGCATTGTTCACGAGAATGTCCAGGCGGCCGTAATGCGCCTCCGTCTCGGCCACGATGCGCTTGGCTTCGTGCTCGTCGGCCAGATCGGCCACCAGCACGATGGGGTCGGCGCCCAGCGCCTGCAGCTTCGCCGCCAATGCTTCGAGCCGGTCGCGCCGACGCGCGGCAATGGCGACCTTGGCGCCCGCCTCGGCCAGGCCCAATGCGGTGGCCTCGCCAATCCCCGAAGACGCGCCGGTGACCAGCGCGACACGACCATCAAGACGTCCAGACATGAATAATCCTCACGATTTAGCCTTCAGGCGACACAAAAATCCCGGCCGGGCCGGGTCAGCCTGCTACAATAGCGGCATTCTCCCGCATGCCCTCGTGCATGCCATGTCGAGGTTCCCCATGTCCTCCCCGTCTTCCGATTCCCAGCCGGCAGCCGTCGGCTTTGCTGCGCTTGGCCTTCATCCGGAGCTGCTGCGCGCGCTCACCGACGTCGGCTACGAATCGCCCTCGCCGATCCAGGCCGCCACCATTCCGCCGCTGCTGGAAGGCCGCGACGTGCTCGGCCAGGCGCAGACCGGCACCGGCAAAACCGCCGCGTTCGCGTTGCCGATTCTTTCGCGCATCGATTTGAAGCCCGGCAAGCCGCAGGCGCTGGTGCTGGCGCCGACGCGCGAACTGGCCATCCAGGTGGCCGAAGCATTCCAGCGTTACGCCACGCACATGCCGGGCCTGCAGGTGCTGCCGATCTACGGCGGCCAGAGCTACGGGCCGCAGCTGCACTCGCTCAAGCGCGGCGTGCAGATCGTGGTGGGTACGCCCGGCCGCGTGATCGACCATCTCGATCGCGGCACGCTCGATCTGTCCGAATTGAAGTTCCTCGTGCTCGATGAAGCCGACGAAATGCTGCGCATGGGCTTCATCGACGACGTGGAAAAAGTGCTGCAGGCGACGCCGCCGCAGCGCCAGGTCGCGTTGTTCTCCGCCACCATGCCGGCGCCGATCCGCAAGATCGCCCAGCAGCATCTGAAAGACCCGCGCGAGGTGACGATCAAGTCGTCCACCACCACCGCGGCGAACATTCGCCAGCGCTACTGGTTCGTCAGCGGCATGCACAAGCTCGATGCGATGACCCGCATCCTCGAGGCCGAACCGTTCGACGCGATGATCATCTTCGCGCGCACCAAGTCGGCCACCGAAGAACTGGCCGAGAAGCTGCAGGCGCGCGGCCTCGCCGCTGCCGCCATCAACGGCGACATCGCGCAGGCCCAGCGCGAGCGGGTGATCCAGCAGCTGAAGGAAGGCAAGCTCGACATCCTGGTGGCGACCGACGTGGCCGCGCGCGGCCTGGACGTGGAACGCATCAGCCACGTGATGAACTACGACATCCCGTACGACACCGAAAGCTACGTGCACCGCATCGGCCGCACCGGCCGTGCCGGCCGCAGCGGCGAAGCGATCCTGTTCGTGACGCCACGCGAGAAGGGCATGCTGCGCGCGATCGAGCGTGCCACGCGCCAGCCGATCGAAGAGATGAAGTTGCCGACCGTGGAAGCGGTCAACGACGTGCGCATCGCCAAGTTCAAGCAGCGCATCAGCGACACCATCGCGGTGGGCGAACTGCAGCTGTTCCAGCAGCTGATCGAGCAGTACGAGCAGGAACACAACATTCCCGCGATCGAGATCGCTGCCGCACTGGCGCGCATCGCCCAGGGCAACCAGCCGCTGCTGCTCACGCCGCCGCCCAAGCGCGAATTCACCCCGCGCGAACCGCAGGGTCGCGAGCATGGCCGTGACCGTGGCGATCGCGAGCACCGCGAACATCGCGGCGAACGCGAGCACCGTCCGCATGATCGCGACGGCGGTCAGCGCGATTTCACGCCGCGCCCGGTGCGCGCGCACAACACGGAAGAAGGCAAGCGCACCTATCGCGTGGAAGTGGGCCATGAGCACGGCGTCAAGCCGGGCAACATCATCGGCGCCATTGCCAACGAAGCGGGCCTGGAAAGCGGCCACATCGGCCGCCTGAGCATCCGCGGCGAATACAGCCTGATCGACCTGCCCGATGGCATGCCGGCCGAAGTGTTCCAGCACCTGCAGAAGGTGTGGGTGAGCCAGCAGCAGCTGCGCATCAAGCCGTGGGACGGCGACGACAGCGGCGCCGGCGATGCCGCTCCGCGTCGCGCGGGTGGTGGATTCCGTCCGGGTGGCGGCTTCAACAAGAAGCCGGGCGGCGGGAAGCCGCGGCCGCAGGGGCATGGTGCGGGTGGGAATAAGGGGCCGCGTCGCGCGAAGTAAGCGCGACGGGTTTATTGCTCGTCATCCCGGCGCACCCCGAAAAGGGGGCGAGGGCCGGAGGCGCTTTTCAACAGCCGAAGGCTGGTCATCCAGTTTCGTCAGTCTTCGGTTGTCGCGTGATCGCGACCTGGCTCGCCTGCCGCGGGCTTCCGTCCTCCTGCCGGAGGCCGGGTTACTTTCTCTTGCTTGCCCAAGAGAAAGTAACCAAAGAGAAGGGCCCCCCGGATGACGCGCCTTCCGGGCTGCGCCCTCCAGGTGCGCGGGTGGGCTCCGGGGTTTTTCGACAGGGCATCCTGCCCTGGCGAAAAACTGGCCCGCATCCATGCGGGCCACCCTGCGGGCTTTCCTCCACCCACCCGCCGCGTCATACGGGGTCCCCTGAGAGCCAGGAGCCAAGCCGAGAGCCAAGAGCCAAGATCTGCAGATTTACTGTGGGAGCGCACCCTGTGCGCGACAAACCTACGGAGCGATACATCCCAGCGTGACTGTCGCGCACAGAGTGCGCTCCCACAGAAAAGGACACAGATTCCCGCGAGCACCCGCCCCTCACCCGGCCCTCTCCCCGGCGGGCAGAGGGAGAAGTGATGTGCATCGCGAAGAGAAGCCAAGGGTGATGCGAAGCGAGCCTCCGCTTTAAGTCCTCAGCGATTCGGGCGCGTTGCGCAGCGCTTGGAAGTACCCCTGGGGTACCCTCCCATGGAGATCCGGTGGGACGCCCCTCGCGCGTTCGCGCTTGGATTCAACACGATGCTGCCAGCTTTAGGGGCCATTTCTTTGGGTTACTTTTCTTTACTCCGGGCATCCTGCCCTCCGCCCTTCGGGCCGGCTTCGCCGTTCGCATGCGCTCCTGCGCATGCGTGGGCCAGCAAAGAAAAGTAACTCGAGCGGCGGCAGCCGATCGAAACGCCCGCTGCGTCCCACGGGACTAGCTTCGCGTCGTAAGCGGCCCGGTCGCGGGAACGCGGCAATCGCAGCGCACCGCTACCGGTGACCAGTCATTCGGCTGTTGAAAAGCGCCTCCGGCTCGCGCCGGAATGACCATCCCCAGCCATCGTTCCATCCCAGCGACGCATCGTTCACCCGGCACCCGCTGCAATCGCCCGCGAAATCCCTACCCTAAGGTGGTCCCCAGAGGTACGCCACCATGAGTCCCCTTCCCAGCCTATACATCTCCCACGGTTCGCCCATGACCGCGATCCAGCCTCGCCTCGTGGGCGAACGGCTGTCCGAGCTCGCGCGTGAACTGCCGCGCCCCAGGGCCATCGTGATTGCTACCGCCCATTGGCTCGCGCGCCAGCCGCACGTGGGCGGCGCAACGCGTCCCGAGACCATCCACGATTTCTACGGTTTTCCGCAGGCGCTGTTCGATATCCAGTATCCGGCGAAGGGCGAGCCTGCACTGGCCGCGCGGGTGACCGAACTGTTGGACAAGGCTGGACTGCCCACTGCGCTCGATCCGACCCAGGGCCTGGACCACGGTGCCTGGGTGCCGCTGCGGCTGCTCTATCCCGAGGCCGACATCCCTGTCGTTCCCTTGTCCATCCAGCCGCAACTGGGGCCGGCTCATCAGTACGCCGTGGGCCGTGCGTTGGCGCCGCTGCGTGACGACGGCGTGCTGGTGATCGGCTCGGGCAGCATCACCCACAATCTGCACGATTTCCGCGCGGGTTACAGCGAGGAACGCGAAGCGCCGTACGTGCGTCCGTTCATCGAGTGGATCGAGCAGAAACTCTCCGAAGGCGATGTCGCCGCCCTGCTCGACTATCGTCGACAGGCACCGTTTGCCGAGCGTGCGCATCCCACCGACGAACACCTGCTCCCGCTGTTCGTGGCGCTGGGTGCGGCCGGTGAAAGCGCGCACGCCCAGCGCATCGATGCCGGCATCGAATACGGCTTGCTCGCGATGGATATCTACCGCTTCGACAACGCGCTCACTTCACGATGACGGTGCCCACCATCATCGGATGCATCGCGCAGTAGTACGTGTAGGTGCCGGCGTGATCGAATGTCACCGCGTAGCTGTCGCTGGTATCGAGCGCGCGTGATGGCGAAAACTGATTGCCTGCACTGACCACGACGTGCGGTTCCTCGTCGCGATTGGTCCATACCACGCGGGTGCCGGCAGACACGGTCAAGGTCTTCGGGGCGAAGGTGAAGTCCCGGATATCCACTGCGATCGGTTTGGCCGGCGTCGTCATCGCGGCATTCGCCGCCATCACTGGCGAAAGCGCTGCAGTGGACAGCACCAGCGCGGAGATCACCACCAGCATCCAGCTCATCACGTTCATGCCATCACCTCTTCGGTCACGGCGAGTGCGTGGCTGCCCTGCACGTGGCGTATGTCGCGGATGCCCAGATAACGATGCAGGTCGTTCGGCGCCACGTCCTTCAGCGGTCCCGGCGCCGACGCCGCACCGGGTGCAGGTTGCGGATAGGCGGTGGAGCGCGCGGTGTAGAAGGTGATGTTGCCCTCCACTTTCTGCTGGATCTGATGGATGTGCCCGTTGAGCACGCTCACCGAACCGAAGCGGCGCAGATAACTCACCGCTTCGTTGCTGTCGTCCGTGCCCCAGCCCCAATCGGGATACAGCGGCCACAGCGGCATGTGCGCGAACACCACCAGCGGCGTGTCCGCTGAAAGTCCGGCGAGATCCTTCTTCAGCCACGCCAGTTGATCGGCGCCGAGCGAACCCAGGCCACCGGCTTTCAGATTCAGCACATTGACGAGTCCAACGAAATGCACGCCATGGTGGTCGAAGCTGTACCAGCCGCCACTCTGTTGGCGTTCGCCGAAACGGCGGAAGAATTCGGCGCCGTTGTCGCCGATCACGTCGTGTTCGCCGGGCACGTAGAACACCTTGGCCATGCGCGCGTCCTGCATGATGCCGGACAGCGCGTCGAATTCCTCCGGTCGCGACAGATGCGTAAGGTCGCCCGTATGCAGGACGAAATCGGGCTCCTTCTTCTGCGCGTTGATCATCGCCAGCGACTGGCGCAGCGTGCCGGCCACGTCCATGTTCGGCGCCTTGTGGAAGCCGATGTGTGAATCGCTGATCTGCACGAAGCTGAAGGTGGCGTCGGTGACAGCGGTGGCCCCCTTGGTCGTCAACGGCTGGGCTTTCAGCACGCCGCCGTGCATCAGCCACAACGTGCCGGTGCCCGCCCAGGCCATGCATTTGAGGAAATGGCGGCGGCCTTCGGTATCGCGGTCTTCGATGTCTTGCATGGTCGAATCTCCGGTAATGGCGGCAGGCACCTTGCCCACGGCCCTTACCCCAATACCCGGCCATGACCGGGTCTATTCCCGGCACGCGCGCCAAAAATCCCGATGGAATAAAGTCGCTGCAACCCGGGTATTCCCTCTCATGCCGACCGAGCCGAACGCCAGTCCAAGAGGAACCGATGCCGCCCGAAGCGTCCGCTTCGAGGCGCAGGTGGTGCCGTATCTCGATGCGGCCCACAACCTTGCGCATTGGCTTGCACGCAACCCGGCCGATGCGCAGGACGTGGTGCAGGAAGCCATGCTGCGCGCGCTGCGTTACTTCGACAGCTTCCATGGCGGCGACGTACGCGTGTGGCTGCTGGCGATCGTGCGCAACACGTTCTACACGCTGCGCAGCCGCGCACCGCACGACGCCCTGCACGACGAACTGGACGACGTAAAGCATCCGCTGGTGGACGACGGCCCGTCGCCCGAAACCCTCACCCTGCTCGCCGTCGACGTGGGCGCCCTGCAGGCGGCGCTGGAAAAATTGCCGCCGCCGCTGCGCGAAGTGCTGGTATTGCGCGAACTCGAAGAATGCTCATACAAGGAAATCGCGGCCATCACCGAACAGAAGATCGGCACGGTGATGTCCCGTCTTGCACGTGCCCGCGAACGCTTGCGGGACGAACTCACCTGCCGGCCCAAGGAGGTACGTCGTCATGATGTGCGATGACGCCGGGCTGCTTTTGCATGCCTATCTCGACGACGAGCTGGATGCCGCCGACAGCGCCGCCATGGCTCGCCATCTCAGCGAATGCAGCGCCTGCAAGGCGCGCTACGAGACCTACGCCATCATGCAGAAGGCCTTGTCCGAACCCACGCTTTATCGCCGCGCGCCCGATGCGTTGCGCGCCCAGTGGACCACGCCGCCGGCGGCATCCACGGTGGTGCCGCTGCCGGCGCGACGCCGCGCGCCGGTGGCTTGGGCGGCGGCGGCCGGCTTCGCCGCCGCGGTGCTGCTTTCCGTGCCTGCGTGGCTGCACTGGATGCCGACGCGCGGGACTGGCGACGCGATCGTGGCCCAGGCGATTTCCGGCCATGTCCGTTCGCTGCAGGGCGAGCACCTGATGGATGTGGTCTCGACCGACCAGCACACGGTGAAGCCGTGGTTCGAGGGCAAGCTCGATTTCTCGCCGCGCGTCAAGGACCTGGCCGGCGAAGGATTCCCGCTGGTGGGCGGCCGCCTGGATGCGCTGGAAGGACACAGCGTGGCCGCGCTGGTCTACAAGCGCCGCCTGCACGTGATCAACCTGTTCCAATGGCCCGCGGAAGGCGGCTCAGTGCCCCAGGCGACGACGCAGGAACACGGCTACACGGTGATCCGCTGGACCGGCGACGGCATGCATTACGTGGTCATTTCCGACGTCAACGAAGCGGACCTCAAGCAGTTCGCGCTGGCCTTTCAGAACGAGGCCAATCCGCTGATGTCGCGCTGATCCGCCGCCGGCCAGTCCGCCGGGGTCAGTGCAGGCAAGCCGTGTCCCAGCCGCGCCTTGTCGCACTGCGCACTGGGACGGCCGAACTCCCATGACGGCTCCACTTCGCGGCACACCGACGGCCGCTGCTCGTAGATGCCGCAATGCGCCGCTTCGCCCACCACGCCCTGCAAGGCGACACAGCGCGGCCGCGAGGCCTGCGTGCCGCGCATCACCAGGCGATGCGGATCGAGCGTGTCGGTGAGTTCGGGCGGCACTACTCCGCCCAGCGACGCATCCGCCTCTGACCAATGAAAGGCCACGCGGAAAAAGGCGCAACAGGCACCGCAACTCAGGCAGGGATGCAGCATGCAGTTCGTTCGACGTACGCCCCCCGAGGCGTCAGACGTGCATTCTAGAACGCCGAAGGCCCGCATGGCGGGCCTTCGATGCTTTGCTCGTCATTCCGGCACAGGCCGGAATGACGGTGAGGGATAGGAAACTTTGAGGTGAACCTGGCAGCCTCGCTTTTACGGCGTACCCGCGAAAGTATTGCAGCTGCCGATATCGCCGCTGTCGAAGCCCGCGCGGAACCACTTCACGCGCTGCGCCGAGGTGCCATGCGTGAACGAGTCCGGCACCACCCTGCCCTGCGCCTGCTGCTGGAGCGCATCGTCGCCGATCTTGCTGGCCGCGTTGAGCGCCGATTCGATGTCGCCCGGCTGCAGCCATTGCAGGCGCTGCTGGCTGTGGTTGGCCCACACACCGGCGAAGCAGTCGGCCTGCAATTCCTGCCGCACGGACAGGCCGTCGGCCCCTTCCATGCGCGCGCCGCGTCGACGTGCCTGCTCGACCTGGTCGAACACGCCCAGCAGGTTCTGCACGTGGTGACCCACTTCATGGGCGATCACGTACGCCCGGGCGAAATCGCCGGAAGCATGGAAACGGCTTTCCAACTCACGGAAGAACGACACATCCAGGTAGACCCGCTGGTCGCCGGGACAATAGAACGGACCCACCGCGGTCGATGCCGCGCCGCAGGCTGTATTCACACCGCCGCTGAACAGGTCCAGCTTGGGATCGACGTACTGCCGGCCATGCGCCGCAAAGATGTCGCCCCAGGTCTTCTCGGTGGAACCGAGGATCGCGCTGACGAAGTCCTTGGTCTGCGGATCGACCTGCGCCGGCTGGCCGCTGGGCGCGGCCACCTGCTGGCCGCCGCTATCGGCCTGGCCCAGCAACGCGGTGGGATCCTTGAAGAACACCAGGCCCAGGATGGCCAGCACCACGATGCCGCCAATGCCCATGCCGCGACCGCCGCCGAAGCGGGGTCCGCCACCGCCACCGCCGGAATCGACTTCGACGTTCTGGCTGCGTTCGCCTTTCTGCCAATCCATAGGAGGGCCCTCGCAAGTCCTTGGGGTCGCATGACGATAGCGCCTCGCGCCCTCTCCCGCCATTGGCACGCGATGGCTACAGTGGGCGACCTTTCTCCGAGACGCCCCTCATGATCCAGCACCTGCCTGCCGTCGTCGTACTGCTCACCGTCCTGCTGCAAGTCGGCACCCTCTGGGCGACCGGCCATGCGCGCGGAAAATACGGCATCCAGGCGCCGGCGATCAGCGGCCATGCGGCGTTCGAGCGCGCGTGGCGGGTGCAGATGAACACCCTCGAAGCTACGGTGATCTTCCTGCCCACGCTGTGGCTGGCCGTCCAGTATGGCTACCCGCTATGGGCCAGCGTGGCTGGCCTGGTCTGGGTGGTCGGCCGGGTGTGGTACGCGGTGGCTTATCTGAAAGAGGCCGCCAAACGCAGTGGCGGCTTTCTGCTTTCGTCGGCGGCCTGGGCGGTGATGCTGGTATTGGGCGTGATCGGCCTGGTGCGCGCGATGATGATAGGTTGAGGCAAATCCAGTCGCGTACAGGGTGCGCTCCCACAACTGCCGTGCCTGTGGGAGCGCCCCCTGTGCGCGACTGGCCTCGCCTCATTCCACCGAAGCCACCTTGAGGCGCTCGATGCGCGCGCCATCCATGCCCACCACTTCGAAATGCAGGCCTTCGCTGCTGAACGTATCGCCCACGCTGGGCAGACGTCCCAGCTGTTGCAGCACGTAACCGGCGAGCGTGGAGAAACTGTCGTCGCCGGTGAGCTTCAAACCCAGCAGGTGTTCGACGCGGCGCAGATCCAGGCTGGCATCTAGCACCCAGGTGCCGTCGGTTTCCTGCACGGCGGCGGGATCGCCGCTGCTGTCGTCGGGAAATTCGCCGGCGATCACTTCGAGCACGTCGGTGGGTGTGACCAGGCCGAGCACGCTGCCGTACTCGTCCACCACGAGTGCGACCTGCAACGGCGAGCGGCGGAATTCCTCGATCAGGCGCAACACGCTCAGCGATTCGAGCACCGTGAGCGGCTTGCGCACGACCTGTTCCACGTCGATCTGGCCGTGTTCCAGCAGGCTCGCCAACAAGTCGCGCGAAGACGCCACGCCGACCAGTTGATCGAGGTCGTCGCCTGCCACGGGCAGCCACGCATGGCTGGACGCGGTGACTTCGGCGCGAAGCTGCTCGGCGTTCTCGCGCGGATCGATCCAGTTGATTTCCGGGCGCGGCGTCATGATCGAACGCACCGGCCGGTGCGCCAGATCCAGCACGCCCTGCACCATCGCCAGTTCGTCCTTGCCGAACACGGCGACGCTGCCCTCGGGGTTGGCCGCCGTAGTTTTGGGCGTGGCGTCTTCATCGTCGCCGCCTGCGCCCAGCAGATTCAGCACGGCCAGGGCGGTGCGGTCGCGCATCGTGCGCGCGCTGCCCAGCAGGCTGCGCTGGCGGTTGCGGCGCATGGTCTGGTTGAACACTTCGATCAGGATGGAGAAGCCGATCGCCGCGTACAGATAGCCCTTCGGAATATGAAAACCGAAGCCTTCCGCGACCAGGCTGAAACCGATCATCAACAGGAACGACAGGCACAGGATCACCACCGTCGGTCGCGAATTGACGAAACTGGTGAGCGGCTTGCTGGCGCTGATCATCAGGATCATCGCCGCCACCACAGCGATCATCATCACCGACAGGTGATCGACCATGCCCACGGCGGTGATCACCGAATCGAGCGAGAACACCGCATCGAGTGCCACGATCTGCGCCACCACCAGCCAGAACCGCGCGTGCGTCCGCTTGGCCGCTTCGTCGTGGTCGCTGGCCTCCAGCCGCTCATGCAGCTCGATGGTGGCCTTGAACAGCAGGAACGCGCCGCCCAGCAGCAGGATGATGTCGCGCCACGAGAGCGAGATCGCGCCGAGTTGAAGGATGGGCGTGGTGAGTTTGACCAGCCACGACATCGCGCCCAGCAGCGCGAGTCGCATGATCAGGGCCAGCAGGAGGCCAAGCACGCGGGCCTTGTCGCGCTCCTTCGACTGCAGCTTGTCGGCGAGGATCGCGATGAAGACGAGATTGTCGATGCCGAGCACGATCTCCAGCACCACGAGGGTGAGTAGACCTGCCCAGGCAGTCGGGTCGGACAGCCAGTCGAATGCAAACATGGGCTGGCGCCTGAGCGCCGATTTCCTCCTTGGAACGTCCCGCCACTATACAAGGCAGCGTGGCGAAGACGATGACAGGCGGCCGGCGAACCGTGCCAAAGGACAGGATTGGCACACGCCGCAGCAGGGTCTAGCGTGACCCTGTCAGCCGGTGAGCGCGAAACCTGCTGACGCAACTACTGCGCGCGTGCGCCCTGGAATGTCTTCGATGGATGCGAACCGCCTGACCGATCCACCCGTTTCGCCGCCACACCCCGCATCGCGCGCGCCGGCCCTGGGCCATGCCATCGCCCTGATCGCCCTGTATTTCGCCCTGCAGCTTGCCGTGGGCAGCGCGCTCGCGCTGGGCGCCGGGGTCATCGTCGCGCTGCGCGAGGGCGGCGCACCGGGCGACATCATCCCGCTGGGCCGCCATTGGCTGGGCCAATCGGACATGACGGCTGCGGCCGTGATGATCACGTTGCTGATTTCAGCCGCGGTGGTCGTGCATCTGGGCCGCCGCTGGTGGCCGCAGCAATGGGCCGTCGGCGATCCGCCCGGACTGGGCTTCACTTCTTCTCCACATCCCACTTTTTACGTAGCGGCGCTCGCCGCGGGCGTGATGATGCCGATCGTCGGCGGAGTGCTTACGCAGTGGCTGGCGCAAGGCCATGAGGTAAGCCAGGACATCAAGCAGCTGGGTGCCCATACCTCGCTGGCGTTGCGCCTGCCGTTGGCACTGCTGGTGGTCAGCATCGGGCCGGTGGTGGAAGAACTGCTGTTTCGCGGCGTGTTGTTGTCGGCCGTGGCGCGCTACACCGGCAATGGCGTGGCCATCGTGCTGTCCGCCCTGCTGTTCGCCTGCGTGCACCTGCCCGACTTGTCGTTCCTCTGGTACGCCTTGCCCAATCTTGCGCTGCTCGGCCTCATCCTGGGTTGGCTGCGCGTGCAATCGGGCTCGATCTGGCCGGCCGTGGTGGCGCACGGCATGAACAACCTGCTGGCGGTGGTGTCGTGGTTCGTGATGAGCCAGTAGCGGTCGCTGGCGTCGATCAGGCGCCGATCAACCCGTGCGAACGCAGCAGGCGCGCCGTCTCGTAAATCGGCATGCCCATGACGCCGGAATGGCTGCCATCCAGATGTTCGATCAGCTTGGCGCCATGACCCTGGATGCCGTAGGCACCGGCCTTGCCGAAGGGCTCGCCGGTGGCGATGTAGGCGGTGATGGTGGCGTTGTCCAGGGTCGGCATGGTCACGCGCGACAGGCTGGTATCGGACCATTCGCCCGAACGCGTCACCAGCCACACGGTGGAAATCACCTCATGCACGCGCCCCGACAAGCGACGCAGCATCACGGCAGCGTCCTCGGCATCGTCGGGCTTGCCGAAGACTTCGTCATCGAGCACCACTTCGGTGTCGGCACCCAGTACGGCCGCGCCGTGTTCTTCCAAAACGGCCAGGCCGGCGCGGGCCTTTTCGCGCGCCACACGGCTCACGTAGTCGCGCGGCGACTCGCCCAGCGTGCGGTGTTCGGGAACGTCGACGTCGACAATGCGGAAGGTGACGCCGATCTGCTCGAGCAACTGACGACGGCGCGGCGATTGGGAAGCGAGATAGAGCATTGAAGCAGCTCCGGTGGCGACAAGAACGCCTAAGGTCTCATATCGCCGCCGTCGAGGAAACGCTGGTGCCAGGAAAGTGCCTCCTGCAACAGATGCGGCGTGTGCTTGCCGCGGCTGTGCTGCATGGCGCGGTCGAAATAATCCTGCAACATCGGGCGGTAGCCCGGATGCGCGCAGCGTTCGATCACCACCTTGGCACGCTGCCGCGGCGACAGGCCGCGCAGATCGGCCAGCCCCTGCTCGGTGACGATCACGGAAACATCATGCTCAGTGTGGTCGACATGGCTCACCATCGGCACGATGCACGACACCGCACCGTTCTTGGCCGTGCTCGGGGTGAGGAAGCACGACAGGAAGCCGTTGCGCGCGAAATCACCCGAACCGCCGACGCCGTTGATGATGCTGGTGCCGGCCACGTGGGTGGAATTGATGTTGCCGTAGAGATCCGCCTCCACCATGCCGTTCATCGCGATGCAGCCCAGGCGTCGCACCAGTTCCGGATGATTGGAGATCTCCTGCGTGCGCAGGATGATGCGTTGGCGGAAGAAGTCGATGTTGGCGAGGAAGCGCTCGATGCCGGCAGGGCTCAGCGAGAACGACGTGGCGGATGCCACCGACAGCACCTCGTCCTGCAGCAGATCGAGCATGCCGTCCTGGATCACTTCGGTGTATGCGCTCAGTCCGCGGAAGCCGCCGTCGCGCAAACCCGCCAGCACGGCATTGGCGATATTGCCAACGCCCGATTGCAGCGGCAGCAATTGCGGCAGCAGACGCCCCTTGGCGATTTCGTGGCGGAAGAAATCGATCAGGTGACCGGCGATCTGGCGCGAGCAATCGTCCAGCGGCGCGAACGCGCTGTTGCGGTCGGGCGCGTTCGTCTCCACCACCGCGATGACCTTGTCGGGGTCGAGTCGAAGATATTTTTCGCCGATGCGGTCGTCCGGCTTGAGCAACGGAATCGGCCGGCGATTCGGCGGCAAGGCAGTGCCGTAGTAGATGTCGTGCATGCCGTCCAGTTCGAGCGGCTGCCAGTGGTTGACCTCGACGATCACCTTGTCCGCCAGATCGAGCCAGGTCTTGTTGTTGCCCACCGATGACGAGGCCAGCAGGCTGCCGTCGGGCATGATCGCCGCCGCCTCGATCACCGCCAGATCGATCTTGCCGAAGAAGCCGAACCACGCGTACTGGGCGACATGGCTGAGATGGACGTCCAGATAATCCATCTCGCCGCGATTGATGCGCGCACGCAGTTCCGGATCGGATTGGTACGGCAGGCGCAGATCGATGCCGTCGGCACGCGCCAGCGCGCCATCGAGTTCCGGCGCCGTGGAAGCGCCCGTCAGCATGCGCACGCGAAACGGCTCGCCACGCTCGTGCGTCGCCACCATGCGCGCGGCCAGCGCGGCACGGCCTTCGGATAACCCGCGCCGGTGAAACCGCTCATGCCGATGGTCATGCCGTGATCGATCCGCTCGGCGGCGTGGGCCGCCGTGGTCACCTTGGCGGCCAGTCCTGCATGACGAATGCGCTTGTCCATGTGATATCTCCTGCACGGCAAGCATCAGATGGTAGCGCGCGGAAACCTCGAACTCCTGGCAAGCCCGACGATGGTCGATGTTTTCAGAATCGGAGCAATTCAGAACCGAATGGTGTACTCGCGAAATTCGTCATCGCGCGTCCACCCCAACGACTCGTACAAACGCTGCGCGGGCGCGTTGGTGTGCGCCGTGGCGAGGGTCATGCCCGATGCGCCCACCGCACGCGCGAAGTCCACCGCTTCGCGCATCAAGGTCGCAGCCACACCGCGTCGGCGCATGCCCGCTGCGACAAAAAGATCATTGAGCAGGTAGATGCGTGCCGTGCGCACCGAGGAAAAGATCGGATACAGCTGCACGAATCCCGCCCCCGCGCCCTCCTCATCCGTCGCCAGCAGCACCACCGAGTCGTGATGCGCAAAGCGTTCGCGCAGGAATTGCGTGGCGCGCGGGATATCCGTCGGCTGGCCATAGAACACCCGGTACGCGTCGAACAGCGGCGCGATCCGATCGAGGTCGTGAATGGTGGCCTGGCGTACCGGGACGGACATGCGCGGATCCTCGCAATGGCGGTGTTGAAGCCAGTATGCGTGGGCGTCCCAGGCGCGCCTATGACCACTTTCGAGGGAAAAAACGCTCGGGCGGCACATCGGACGACGCCCTCGCCGTTGGCGGATGAAGCCACGGCCTAAGCGCGGTGGTACGGGTGTCCCGCCAGCAAGGTGGTGGCGCGATAGAGCTGTTCGGCCAGCACCAGCCGCACCAGCATGTGCGGCAGCGTCAGCGGCCCCAGCGACCACGATTGATCGGCCCGCTGCAACACCTCAGGCGCGTGGCCGTCGGGACCGCCGATGAGAAACGCGATATCGCGTCCGGACATGCGCCATTTGGCCAGCTGCGCGGCTAGCTCTTCGCTGGACCAGGTCTTGCCGCGCCCATCGAGCGCAACCACGTGGATGTCGCGCGGCAAGGCTGCCAGCATCGCAGCGCCTTCATCCTGGATCGCGCGCGCATCATCGCGCCCCTTGCCGCGAGTGCCGGGCTTGAGCTCGATCAATTCCAGCGGGAGGTCGTGCGATAGCCGCTTGCGGTATTCGGCAAAGCCTTCGGCTACCCACGCAGGCATGCGTTCACCGACGGCGATCAGGCGGGCGCGCATGAATCACGATCCAAAAATCGGGGAAACAAGGGGGAAGCCGCGCCCGTGGAACGGAGCGCGGCATTCGCCGCCAGCGCGCAGGCCATCAGCCCGCGTTGGCGACTTCGGTGTCTACTTCGCGATCACCCACGGTCCACAGCCTTTCCAGGCCATAGAACTCGCGAATGCGCGGCAGCATGACGTGAACGATCACGTCACCCAGGTCCACCAGTACCCATTCGGCTTCGCGCTCGCCTTCCACGCCGAGCGGCATCACGCCCGCCTGCTTGGCGAACTTGACGACTTCGTCGGCAATGGATTTGACGTGGCGCGCGGAGGTGCCGGAAGCGATGACCAGCAGATCGGCGATGGAGGTCTTGCCGCGGACGTCGATTTCACGAATGTCCTTGGCCTTCAATTCGTCCAGCGCGTTGATGACTTGCTGACGAACGACCGCCGTGGTGGCGGATTTGGTGCTGCGCTTGGCAGTCTGACTCAAGTGCTTTTGCCTCGATGCGGGATCGACGCGCGGGATGGCGCACCCGCAGTATACCGGACCAGTTTGAAGCCCATGTCAACCGGTCGAACCGCCTGGACCGCGGGCGCCTCCCTGGCGGGGCTGGCGACGGCCAGCGTCGCTTTTAAGAACGCCCGCTCGCCTCGCCCTGAACGGCAACAAATGCCTTCCGTGACAGCAATCGCTGCGGCCCGGTCCATGGAAAAAAAGAGGCTCTCCCCTCGCGGGAAGAGCCTCACTTCTCCGCGCGTCGGTATCAGTGACCGGCGCTGGACGACGAGGCGGGCGCGCCGCTCTTCTTGTTGTGCTGCTTCTTGTGATGCGTCTGGCTGGGATCGCTCTTCATGGCGTCGCTGCTCATCGAGTCGCTCTTCATCGAATCGCTCTTCATCGAGTCGCTGCTGGACTTCATCGCGTCCGAGCTGGACTTCATCGCATCCTGGCTCGACTGCGGCGGGGTCGACTGCGGCGCGCTGTTCTGTGCCATGACCGGCGACATGGCCAGGCCGAACACGGTGGCGGTCGCGAAGGCGAGTACGGCGTAACGGGAAACTTTCATGGGTAGGTGTCTCCAGAAGCGGTGAGGTAACCGTGCGGTGGGGCCGCACTTCCATGCAACAACCGTGATCGTCCTTGCCGAACGACGACGGCAAACCGGCGGCGAAGATAATCATTGCCGGTCCTTCCGCTGCGCAGCCTATACCCATGCATGGCCCTTGGTTGTCTCACGCAATGACGGCCATTCAGTTGCAATACGGGCTGCGCGGCAGCAATAAATTGCGATTGTTGCGGTGCATGCGATGGTGCGAGGCGGCGCGATGCATCCGCCTGCTTCTCGCTGTGGCAGTCGTCGATCGCCTGCCTGCGCGGCACCCGCCAGCGCCTTGACGCAACACACGGCTGCTGCGACGCAGCAGCCTGTTTTCAGGGGATCACGCACCTTGGAGCGGATGCCGCAAACGCTGCTTTTATTTCAATGCAGGCTGCAGCAGGCGGCCGCCCATGACGGCATTGACCAGCACCACGATGGCGACGGCCATCGCGTGGGTGAGCAGATCGGTGGCCGCTACGGCAAAGGCGTGGCAGATCTCGAGCAAGGCCGCGGAAGCCGCCGCCGACGCCAGGCCGATCATGATCGCCGCCAGCACCGGACGCAGCGGACAGGCGCGGCGCAGCAGCCAGATCAACAGCGCCGACAAGGGCACCGAGAGGCTGATGATGAAGATCAGGCAATCGCTGGCCTCGTTGAATTTGGCGATGTGGGCGGTCGGCCCCAGCCAGTCGCGCATGCAACCCAGCCCGCTGGCACCTACCCATAGCAACAGGCTGGGCAACGGCAGCCAGACCCAGCGCCAGGAACGTCCCGGCACACCCAGGGTGAAGGCTGCCCAGGCGGCACTGACCGCCGTGATCACCGCACCCACGCCGGCGATGGCGATATCGGGGGCCGCGCTCCAGCGATGCATCATCGGGCCGGCGCCGTAGTGCATCAGCAGGCCGGCCGCGATCACCGCCACTGCCAGCAGCCAGCCGAGCGTGCGCAACCACGCGGGCGGCAGTCGCCGCACCGGCGTGAGCTGTTCGCCCAGCGACTGGATCAGTGACTCGGGGAGTCGGGGTTCGGCCATGATGCTCAGGGTTCTCCGTGAAAACGCGCGCGCAGTGCCTTTAGTGCGCGATGCAGGTTGACCTTCAGCGCACCGGTCTGGCGCCCTGTTTCGGCGGATACCTCGGCCAGCGAACGCTCTTTCAGGCCGAGCTGTTCGATGGCTTCGCGCTGGCCCGGCGGCAGCGAGGCGATGGCCTCGCGCAGGCGGCCCGCCTCTTGCTCGCGCTCCGCGGCCGCCGTGGCGTCGTCCGCGTCCGCATGCGTGTCATAGGCCAGCTCGTCGTGGACCTCGCGGCTGCCGCGGCGCCCCTGGCTGCGCAGCGCGTCGATGGCGCGCCGCGATGCCAGCGCCGACAACCATGCGTCATACGAGCGCGACGGATCGTAGGTATGGCGTACCCGGTGCACGGTGAGCAGGGTTTCCTGCACCACGTCGTCCAGTTGGTCCACCACCACGCCCTGACGTCGCGCGGCAGCGCGGATCAGCGGCACGGAAGCGGCCAGCACCCGTTCATAGGCCCGACGATCGCCGCCTTGCGCCGCAGCCATCCACGCGGCGCGCTGGCGCTCCTGCGTGTCGCCGTCGGGGGCTGCAGCATCGCTCACGATGGAATCGGTCCTAGCCCAGCGGGAAAGGACGATATCTAGACCTATCGTGCGGGGTGCGGTCAAGGTGGCAGTCATATCCGGGCGTCGCAGATCCTCTTGACCTATTCGACCCGAAGCCGACCCCGGTTACCTCCGGGGCGCTATCCGCCCCTTCCCCGATACGACGTAGAGGTTCCCTGAATTGCACGGTCACCAGCCTTTTCAGAGGCTTCCGATGGTGCGCGCCTGCCCGCTGCTGGCCTAATGCGCGCCGAGTCCGCACCCCACAGACCGTTCGCTTTTCAATCCCAAGGAAGACCCGCATGAAGAAGACCTTGCTGGCGATGGCGCTTGCCGCTTTCATCGCTCCTATCGCTGCCCAGGCCACCGACAGCAACGGCATCTGCTACACCTATGTGCAGCTGGATTACGTCAATGTGAGCCAGTCGGGACATGGCGCTTACGCCGATGGCGCGTCGCTGAGCGGTTCGTATCAGTTTGCCAATAATTTCCATGTATTCGGCAGCTATACCGACACCAGCCTCGACAAGGGCTACATCGACCGCCAGCTCGGCGACCACGATGGCCTTCACGTCAGCGGCAAGGACCGTCCCTGGTCGCTGGGCTTCGGTTACGCCGCCAGCATCGGCAGCCGCGCCGACTGGGTGACGCAGGTTGCCTACACGCATGATCGCTATAGCCTGCGCGGCTGCTTCGATGGCTGGGGCTGCGAGCGCTACCGCGACGCCGCCAACATCTGGTCGGTCAATACCGGCGTGATGGGCCGCGTCACCGACAACCTCACCGCCAACGCCTATATCGGCTACAGCAACGGCGATGAAGGCGTGATGGGCAACGTGTACGGCACCTTCGGCCTGGTCTACAGCTTCGACAAGACCTGGGCGCTGCACGGCGGTGTGCGCGTGAACAACGACAGCACCCAGACCTATAGCGTGGGCGTCCGCGCCAGCTTCTGATCGTCGCCTCACCGCAAGCCACGAGGCCCGGCCCTGTGCCGGGCCTTTTCCGTTGGGGCGCATGTAACCTGAGACGTAGCCGGGACGAATGATCCGGTGACACCCCACGGACCTCCGCACCATGCTCGTGTTGATCCTCGCCTATCTTGGCGGCGTACTGACCATCCTCAGCCCGTGCATCCTGCCGGTGCTGCCGTTCGTGTTCGCCAGGGCCGATCGCCCGTTTGCCCGCAACGGCCTGCCGATGCTGCTGGGCATGGCGCTCACTTTCGCGTTGGTCGCCACGCTGGCAGCGGTGGGCGGTAGCTGGGCAATTCAGGCCAACCAGTACGGGCGCGTCATCGCCATGGTGGTGTTGGCGGTGCTGGGTTTGACGCTGTTGTCGACGCGACTGGCCGAGTGGATCAGCCGCCCATTCGTGGCGCTGGGCAACACACTCTCGCAGCACTCCGACGAACACGATTCGGTCTGGTCCGCCGCCGGCCTGGGCGTGGCCACCGGCTTGCTCTGGGCGCCGTGTGCCGGCCCGATCCTTGGACTCCTGCTGACCGGCGCGGCCTTGAACGGCGCCAGCCTGCAAACCTCGTTGCTGCTGCTTACCTACGCTGCCGGTGCCGCCACGTCCTTGGCGTTGGCGCTGATCATCGGCGGCCGCGTGTTTTCGCTGATGAAGCGCTCTCTGGGCGCCGGCGAATGGGTGCGCCGCGCCTTGGGCGTGTTGGTGCTGGCCGGTGTCGCGGCGATTGCGTTGGGCCTGGATACCGGCTTGCTGACACGCGTCTCCCTGGCCAGTACCGGTGGCCTCGAGCAGAAATTGATCGACGCCGCCCGTCCCGCGCCACCGCCGGCACCCGTCGTCAAGCAAGGCGAACCGTTGCCGGTGGAGGGCGAGCTGCCTTCGCTGGAAGGCGCCACGCAATGGTTCAACAGCCCGCCGCTGTCGGTGCAATCGTTGCGCGGCAAGGTGGTGCTGGTCGATTTCTGGACGTACTCCTGCATCAACTGCATTCGTGCTTTGCCATATGTGCATGCATGGGCCGACAAGTACAAGGATCACGGCCTGGTGGTGATCGGCGTGCACGCACCCGAGTTCGCCTTCGAGAAGGATCCGCAGAACGTCGGCAAGGCGATCAAGGATCTGGGCGTCGATTATCCGGTCGCGCTCGACAACAACTACGCGATCTGGAAAGGCTTCAACAACGAGTACTGGCCGGCGCATTACTTCATCGATCCGCAGGGCCGGATCCGTCACCATCATTTCGGCGAAGGCGAGTATGCGCAGAGCGAGGACGTGATCCGCCAGTTGCTCACCGAAGCCGGCCAGAAAAACCTGCCGGGCGGCTACGTGCAGCCTGGCGCACAAGGCGCCGAGGCAGCAGGTTCGGGCGATGCCATGCGCTCGCCGGAGACGTATGTCGGTTACGCACGTGCCGAGAATTTCGCGGGCGGCCAGGTGGCGCACGACGATGCATGGAACTACCACGCACCCGCGTCTTTGATGACCAACCAGTGGGCGTTGAACGGCCGCTGGACCGTGCGCGACGAGAGCGCGCGCCTCGACGCCGCCAACGGCAGCATCGTCTACCGCTTCCGTGGACGCGACCTGCATCTGGTGCTGGGACCGTTGCATGACGACAAGCCGGCGCGCTTCCGCGTCACCATCGACGGCAAGGCGCCAGGCAACGATCACGGCATGGATACCGATGCCGACGGCAACGGCACGGTGACTTCGCAACGTCTCTATCAACTGGTTCGCCAGGCCAACGGCACCGGCGAGCGGACGTTCGAGATCACCTTCCTCGACCCCGGCGTGCAGGCGTACGCCTTCACGTTCGGCTGATTTCCCAACCTCATGGAGGTTCCCATGTCCCGCACGCAGGACATCGTGAAACTGGAGCGTCGCCGCTTTCTGCGCGCAGCGCTGACAGGAGGAGCTTTGGCTGCCATCGGAGGCTTTGCACTACCCACGCTGTTGAAGAACGGCCCGCTCAGCGGCACCGCGATGGCGGCCACGCCGCCCGCCACGGGCGGCGACGTCTTGCTGATCTGCTTCGCCGACGACGGCCGCAAGCTGGGGCAATGCCATGTGCCCAAGCTGGTGCTCAACGATGCGCAATGGCATGAGCGCCTCAGCGACGATGCGTACTATGTGATGCGCCGCGCCGGCACCGAACGCGCCTTCAGCGGTCGGCATGAAAAAACGGGTCCCGGCCTTTACCGTTGCCCGGCGTGCGATACGGCGTTGTTCGACGCGGCCACGCAGTTCGATTCGGGCACCGGCTGGCCGAGTTTCTGGCAGCCGATCGCGAAGCAGAATGTGATCGAGATACGCGACACGACGTTTGGCTGGGAACGCATTGCGGTGAGTTGCGCGGGATGCGACAGCCATCTGGGACATGTGTTCGATGATGGCCCGCGGCCGACGGGACTGCGTTATTGCATGAACTCGGTGGCGTTGCGGTTTGTGCCGAGGACGTCGTAGCGGTGCACATCACTTCTCCCTCTCCCCGTCGGGGAGAGGGTCGGGTGCACGCGGGAACGTGTGCGCCTGCCTGTGGGAGCGCACTTGTGCGCGACGCGTGCGCGTCAAGGTATCGCTCCGTTAGGTTGTCGCGCGCAAGTGCGCTCCCACAACAGCCCAGCCCAATCGGGCTTTCATTGCAAAGCTGCTTTCGCTAAGCGCGATACGGCGCGAGCACCGTGGGATCGTCGAACAGCCCGCAAGGAAGCAGATAACGGGGATCGCGTCCTTCCGCCAGCAGCTCACGCACCCGAGTCGCGGAAATCTCCAGCGGCGTCACGGCCAGCTCGATCACCTTGCCTGCGGGCAATTCCCGCAGCACATCAGGATCGGTCACGCGCCGCGGGAGGATTTCCACGGCCAGTTCCACCGACCATGCCGCGTCGATGCCGGGCCGGTTGAGTACGCCGATATGGGCATGCTCGAACAGTTCGCGCCAGCTGTGCCAGCTGGGCAGGTTGGCGAATGCGTCGGCGCCCAGCAGCAATACCAGCGGGCGATCGCCCTGTTCTTCGCGCAACTCGCGCAACGTGTGGATGGTGTAGGACGGACCTTCGCGACGCAGTTCGCGCGTGTCGAGGGTGAGCCGGTCCTGGCCTTGCAGCGCCGCCTTCAACATGGCCACACGCTGCGCGGGCGATGCCGTGGGCGCATGGCGATGCGGTGGCACGTGGGTCGGCATCAGGCGCACTTCGGCATCCAGCAGCTCGGATGCTTCCCACGCCACGCTGAGGTGGCCCAGATGCACGGGATCGAAGGTGCCGCCGAACAGGGCCAGCGGCTTCATGCGAGCGCGCCGGCAGCCCGCGGTTCGGCGATGGCGGCGATCAGGCGTTCGGCTTCCAGCCAGGCATCGCCTTGCTCACGCCCCTTCGCCATGCGATCGATGCGCGCGGCGCGTGCCAGGCATTGCAGCCAGTGTTCGCGCGGCGCACGCCGCAGTGCCTTGCGGAACAGTTGTTCGCGCGCCGGCCACAGGCGTTCGCTGCGTGCCTGCGCGGCGAAGTCGTGGGCATTGGCGAGTCGCAGCGCGAGTTGCAGCTGATTGACCAGCCAGCCCATCAGGCCGATCAGTTCCTCGCCCTCGGCATGCAGGCCCGCCAGGATACGCAGCGCGCGGCCGCCTTCGCCGGCAAAGGCGGCGTCGGTGAGTTTGAAGGCGTCGTAGCGAGCGCTGTCGGCGACGAGGTTTTCCATCTCCTGCGCGTCGATCTTGCCCTGGCCATGCAGCACCACCAGCTTGTCGATTTCCTGCGCGGCGGCGAGCAGATTGCCCTCGACGCGCTCGGCCAGCAGGGCCGCGGCATCCGGCGTGGCGGACAACCCGCGAGAGGACAGGCGTGCACCAATCCACGACGCCCATTCGTTCGGGCGCGGCGCATTGAACACCACCAGCGCACCGGCCGCATCGAGGTTCCGGGTCCAGGCACCCTCGTGCTTGTTGCTCCAGTCCATGGCCGTGATCAGCAGGGTCACGTCGGGCGGCGGATTGGCGCAGAACTCGTTGATCGCCTTAGCGCCCTCGGTGCCGGGACGGCCGGTGGGAAGACGCAGGTCGAGCAGGCGGCGCGTGGCGAACAGCGACATGCCTGCGGCCGCTCGCGCCAGATCATCCCAGTCGAAATGATTGCCGACATCGAGCACTTCGCGCTCGGCATAGCCGAGCTTGCGCGCCTGCGCACGCAACGCGTCGGCCGCTTCCAGCACCAGCAGTTCTTCGCCCGCCAGCAGATACACCGGCCGCAGTTGCTCGGCGGCCAGCGATTTCTGCCATTGCATGGCGTTGAGCGGCATGACGGTTCGGCGTCTTAGTGGGTGCTGCTGGCCGAAGCCGGCTGCGCTTCCTGCGCAGCCGCCGCGGCGGCCGTCTGGCCCGGATGCCGGCCGGCGGCCTGCAGTCGGAACAGGATGGCCTGCACCATGTCGTCGTTGAGGCTGCCCTGGATCGCATCGACCTGGGCCTGGGTACCGACGGTATTGGTGGCGTCGTAACTGAATTCGCGCTGCAGATCGACGCGCTGATGCGGCACCAGCGGTTGGCCGACGCCGTCCTTCACATCGAACTCGACGTGGTAGCGAACGGTGTACTCGGTGACGCGCGCCTGGCCGCTTACCGTCAGCGTGTCGGTGCTGAACTGGGCCAGCGGTGCATTGAGTTCCGCGATACCCGTGCCGGCATGTTCTTCCACCGTCACGCCGGAGCTCGACAGCGCGCGAGCCAGGCCTCGCTGCAGGTTGGGGTTGCCGGCCGTCACATGCACACGCTGCATGGCAGGCGGCAAGGCGACGCTCTGGCGCAGATGGAATCCGCACGCTGCCAACACGGAGACGGACATCAACAGCAGCGAAGCTTTGAACACACGGCTCATGGATTTCATCCTGCGACGATGTTGACGATCTTGCCGGGCACCACGATCACCTTGCGCACGGCCTGCCCTTCCAGGAAGGCGGCCACTTGCGGATGCGCGCGGGCCAGCGCCTCGGATTCTTCTTTCGATGCATTGGCGGCCACCTCGATGGTACCGCGCAACTTGCCGTTGACCTGAACCGCTAGCGTGAGCGAGTCGCGCACCAGCGCGGCGCTGTCCACCTGCGGCCAGGGCTGATCTTCCAGCACCGACTGCGCATGGCCAAGCACCTGCCACAGCGCATGGCTCACGTGCGGCACCACCGGATTGAGCAGCAGGACCATCGCCTCCAGCGCCTCGTGGCGCACGGCACGGCCCTGATCGGTCTGGTCGTTGAACTTGTTCAGCGCGTTGAGCAGTTCCATCAGCGCGGCAATCGCCGTGTTGAAGGAATGGCGGCGGCCGAAATCGTCGCTCACCTTCTGGATGGTTTCGTGCACCTGGCGGCGCAGCGTCTTCTGGCCGGCGTCCAGCGCCGACGGATCGACCACCGGATGATCCGGGTTCGCCGCATGCGTGGTCACGTCGCGCCAGAAGCGGCGCAGGAAGCGCGCCATGCCTTCCACGCCGGCCTCGTTCCATTCCAGCGACTGCTCCGGCGGCGCGGCGAACATGGAGAACAGGCGCACCGTATCGGCGCCGTACTTTTCCACCATGGACTGCGGGTCGACACCATTGTTCTTGGACTTGGACATCTTCTCGGTGCCGCCGATCTTCACCGGCTCACCGTCCTTCTTCGAACGCGCACCGATCATGCGCGCCTTGTCGTCGCGCTCGATCTCGACGTCGGCCGGGTTGATCCAGTCCTTCGAACCGTCGGCGTTGTCGCGATAGAACGTTTCGGCGATCACCATGCCCTGGCACAGCAGGTTGGTGGCGGGCTCGTCCGAATGCACCAGGCCCGCGTCGCGCATCAGCTTGTGATAGAAGCGGAAGTACAGCAGATGCAGGATGGCGTGCTCGATGCCGCCGATGTACTGGTCCACCGGCAGCCAGTAGTTGGCGCGCGCGTCGACCTGGTCGCTTGCGCCCGGACTGGTGTAGCGCGCGTAGTACCAGCTCGACTCCATGAAGGTGTCGAAGGTGTCGGTTTCGCGCTCGGCCGGACCGCCGCACTGCGGGCAGGTGGTCTTGCGCCACTCGGGGTCGGCCTTGATCGGCGACTGCACGCCGGAGAACGCGACGTCTTCCGGCAGCACCACCGGCAACTGGTCTTCCGGCACCGGCACGGCGTCGCAGTTGGCGCAGTAGATCACCGGGATCGGGCAACCCCAATAACGCTGGCGGCTCACGCCCCAGTCGCGCAGGCGCCAGTTCACCCGGCGCACGCCCTTGTCCTCGCGCTCGAAGCGCGCGGCCATGGCCTCGAACGCCTGGCCGTAATCCATGCCGTCGAACTCGCCGGAATTGACCAGGTAGCCGCGTTCGGTAAAGGCGCTGTCTTCCTGGATGCTCTGCTCGAACGCTTCGATCAGCTGCACGGCCGCCGAGGTTTCGTACGCATCGATGTTGCCGCCACCGCCCAGCGCCGCGCGCATCGGATCGGCGCCGACGCCCTTGCCGAGGTCGTGCTTGATTTCCGCCACGGCGTCGAGCACGGCGCGGTCGACCACCACCATCTTGATCGGCAGGCTGTATTTCTTGGCGAATTCCCAGTCGCGCTGGTCGTGGCCCGGCACGGCCATCACGGCGCCGGTGCCGTAGCCCATCAACACGAAGTTCGCCACGAACACCGGGATCTTCTCGCCGGTGAGCGGATGGACGGCTTCGATGCCGGTATCCATGCCGCGCTTTTCCTGCGTCTCCAGCTCCGCTTCGGAGACGCCGCCGTGCTTGAGTTCGTCAAGGAACGCGGCGAGCTTGGGATTGTTCTGTGCGGCCTTGAGCGCCAGCGGATGTTCGCCCGCGATGGAAACGAAGGTGACGCCCATCAGCGTGTCGGGACGCGTGGTGAAGACGGTGAGCGGTTCGCTCTCGCCATCCACCTCGAAATGGATCTCCAGGCCTTCGGAACGGCCGATCCAGTTGCGCTGCATGGTCTTGACCGCATCGGGCCAGCCCGGCAGCGCGTCCAGCCCGTCGAGCAGTTCCTGCGCGTAGTCGGTGATCTTCAGGAACCACTGCGGGATCTCGCGCTTTTCGACCAGCGCGCCGGAGCGCCAGCCGCGGCCGTCGATCACCTGCTCGTTGGCCAGCACGGTCTGGTCCACCGGGTCCCAGTTCACCACCGCGTTCTTGCGGTAGGCCATGCCCTTCTTCATCAACCGCGTGAACATCAACTGTTCCCAGCGGTAATAGTCGGGACGGCAGGTGGCGAATTCGCGGGACCAGTCATAGGCGAAGCCCATGCGCTGCATCTGCACGCGCATCTGCTCGATGTTCTGGTAGGTCCACTTGGCCGGCGCGGTCTTGTTCTTGATCGCGGCGTTCTCGGCCGGCAGGCCGAACGCATCCCAGGCCATCGGCTGCAGCACGTTCTTGCCCTGCATGCGCTGGTAGCGGCTGATCACGTCGCCAATGGTGTAGTTGCGCACATGGCCCATGTGCAAGGCGCCGGAGGGATACGGAAGCATGGAAAGGCAGTAGAACTTCGGCCGCGAGGTGTCTTCCTTCACCTCGTAGGCGCGCTGCTCGCGCCAATAGGTCTGAGCGGCGATTTCCAGCGCCTGCGGCTGGTAGCCCTGCTCGTTTGCCTGGTCCTGCGACCCTTGATCCTGAATGTCCTGCATGTGTCCGGCGCCGTGAGTTTTGCGGGCTGCCACCGGCCTTTCCGATGGTCAGCTGGGAACTGGGCAGACTAGCAGAACTGGGGTCGGGGCTGCGCCAAACAGTGGCAAAACGGCGTCAAGGCTACGATTTTTCTGTAGGAGCCGCGCTTGCGCGCGACAAGCCGATGAAACGGCGGCATGCAGGTCGCCGTCGCGCACAAGTGCGCTCCCACATGGGCCTGAGGTCAACCCGCCGGACAGCTCACGCCCTGCCCGGCCGCCACTGCACCGGCCACCGCACCGATCTGCCCCGCCAGGCGATCGATCGCTTGCTGGTGGCCCTGCACCAGGGCGTCGTAGCCCTGGCCCACGGTCTGGCTGATGCGGCTGGTGCAGGCCACGCCGTCGCCGCCCTTCAGCGGACGCACGCTCCAGGCTGCGTCGATGTAGGCATAGCTGCCCGGTACGGAATCGAAGCGGCGAACGTCCAGCTTGATCCGCACGGTCGCCTTGCCCTGGCTGGGCAGGCCGGTCACATCCTGGGCGCGGAAATCGCGCGAGAGGTCGGCGCTAAGCGCACCGCGCACCTCGTCGCCGAGCGGTGCGATCCAGCGCTGGCCCTGCAGCACGGCCACACCCTGGCCGCCCTCGCGCACCACCATCTGCGGCTGGTCGACCTGCGCCGGCACCGTCACCGGCAGCAACTCGAACAGGAACGACTGTGCCGTGGGCGCCACCGTGGCGTCGCCACCCGCGGGCGGCACCAGGGTGTAGTAACGCAGCGGCGGCGCCGAACCGCACGCACCCAGGACCAGTGCCAGCGTGGCGACGGCCAGGTTCAACGTTCCCCAGCGCTTCATGGCTTGCTCCCTTGTGACGGTTCGCCCGGCGGCGGTGCGGGCGGCGGTGTCGGTGCCAGTTTGTCGTCGGCACGACGGCCGCGCAGCAGCGCATCCGGATGCGCGCCCAGATAGTCGGTCATGACGCGCAGCGAACGCGCCGCGCGCTGCAATTCCTGCAAGGTGCCGCCCAGGTTCTGCTGCAGCTGCGAGTCGGGCGAGAACATGTTGTCCGCGTTGCCCAGCGTCTTCTGCGCGCCCTTGAGGGTGTTGCTGACTTCCGGCAACACGCCGCTGTTGACCTGCTTGAGCGTGCGGTTAAGTTCGGCCAGCGACTGGTCGAGGTTGTTGCCGATGCTGTCGAACGGAATCTTCTGGATCTTGTTGACGATGTCGGAGATCTGCTGCTGGATCTTGTCGAAGTCGCCCGGTGCCGTGGGTATTTCCAGCGGCTTGGCGCGCCCGTCGAAGGTCACCGCGGTTGCCTTGGGCAGGAAGTCCATGGCGATGTACAGCTGGCCGGTCAGCAGGTTGCCGGTGCGGGCCTGCGCGCGCAGGCCGCGGGCGACCAGCCGGCCCATCATCATCGACATCTGCTCGTCGTCGCCCTGCGACTTGGCGATCTCCACCAGCTTGTTGTACGCCTTGCCCAGGCGCGCCGGATACACCACCGCGCCCACGATGGTCGGGAAACTCTGCGTCTTCTCGTCGTAATCGAGGTTGATGGAGACCACGCGGCCAAACGGCACGCCGAGGAATTCCACCGGCGCGTTCACCGCCAGGCCGCGCAGCGACTGGTCGAAGCGCATGCGGATATAGCGCGGCTCGCCATCGGGCGGCGCCATCGCCGTGGCCTGATCGTTGAACAGGGTGAAAGCGTCGTTTTCCTGCGCATGCGTGGCGTCGTGCGGTCCCGGCGGATCCTGGAAGGCGACGCCGCCCGCCAGCACGGTGGCGAGCGACTGCGTATTGACCTTCAGGCCGTCGGCACCCAGCGACACGTCGATGCCGCTGGCGTTCCAGAAGCGCGAGGAGGTGGTGACGAACTGATCGTTGGGCGCGTCGACGAAGATCTGCAGCGTCACGCCCTTGCCGTCCTTGTTGAGGTGATACGACGACACGCGTCCCACCTGGATGCGGCGGTAGTAAACGGGCGAGCCGATATCCAGCGAGCCGAGGTCGTCGGAGTGCAGGTCGAAGGTCTTGCCCGGCGCGCCATGGGTGACCGTCGGTGGCGACTCCAGGCCGACGAAGTCGTCCTTGGGCTCCTGCGACTGGCCCGCGTCGGCGCCGATGAACGCACCGGAGAGCAGCGTATCGATACCGGACACGCCGCCCAGGCCGATGCGCGGACGCACCACCCAGAAGCGCGAATCGGCCGTGGCAAAACCCTTGGCGCTCTTCTCCAGGCCGACCTTGGCCACCACGTGGGTGCGGTCTTCGCTGAGGCGCACCGCGGTCACCTTGCCGATGATCACGCTCTTGTACTTCACCGGCGTCTTGCCCGGATCGAGGCCTTCGGCGGTCTGGAAGCTGATGTTGATGCTGGGGCCCGCTTCGTACCACGCGTGGATCACCAGCGAGAGGCCGACCAGCGCGGCGATCACCGGCACCAGCCAGACCAGCGAGGCGTTCACCCGCGGCTTGCTGACCACGGGTTCGGGCAGGTCCTCGTTCAACGGCTTGATGTCAGAGTCTGTATTCATATGCCAAGTGCCTCGCGCCGGAAGCTGTTTGCACGCAGGGCAAGAAAGAACGAGGGAGTGTATGTCGATACACGACCGGGTGATGACGCGGCCCTGTGGGCAAACAGACCCGGCCCGAAGGGTTGCGCTTGAGCGGTCGCCTGGCGGTGGCGCGCGGCTTGACCTGCCAGCCAGGCAGGCGCTGCGCCACGCGCCACCACCAGGCGACCGCTCAAGCGCAACGCGAAGTACTTGGCATATGAATACAGACTCTTAGTCATCGGAATCCCTGCCATCCCAGATCAATCGTGGATCGAACGTCATCGAGGCGATCATGGTAATCACCACGGTGAGCCCGAAGAACACCACACCAGGCAGGGGTTCCACCTGGCTGAAGAAGCCAAACTGCACCAGCGCGGTCAACAGCGCCACCACGAACACGTCCAGCATCGACCAGTAACCGATGAACTCCACCAGCCGGTACAACTTGCCCCGCTGGCGCTGCGCCCATTGGCTGCCGCGTTGCGAGCTGATCAGCAACAGGCCCAGCGCGAAGAACTTCAACACCGGCACCACGATGCTGGCCGTGAAGACGATAACGGCAAGATCGGGCGAACCCTTGACCCACAGCTCGATGATGCCGCTGAGGATGGTGTTGTCGTCCACGTCGCCCAGGCTCACCGTGCGCATGATGGGCAGGATGTTGGCGGGCAAGTAGAACATGAATGCGGCGATCAGCAAGGCCCAGGTGCGGGTATAGCTGCCCGACTTGCGCTTGTGCAGCGGCGAACCGCAACGCGGGCAGGCCGCATCCGGCGCCTTCACGTCGCGGCATACCATGCGGCAGACGTGACAACCGATCAGGCCCAGATCGCTGGCGCGAGGCAGTTCGCTCATGCCGGCGTTTCCTCGGTGAGATCCCAGAAGCGGCGCACGTCGATGCTGGAGAACGCCGTGATGATCAGCATCAGCACGCCGTAGGCGAAGATGCCCGGATTGGCCTGCACCTCGAAATACATGTGCGCCTTGACGATGGCCACCAGCGCGCCGAGCACGAACACCTCGCTCATCGTCCAGGGCCCCACCCGATAAAGCGTGACCATGATCCAGCGGAATCCCGGCGCACGGCGGCGCTGGCGCGCGTATGCCAAGATCCAGAACAGGAAACCCATCTTCACGATGGGCAGGAAGAACAAGGTGAGCGCGGCGATCACGGCCACCACCTGGGCATGCTCGCGCCACATGATCATGATGCAGCCCCACAGCGTGGCGCTGATTTGATGGCCGTTGAGGCCCAGCGTCACGATCGGCCAGATGTTGGCCTGCACGAAGGCGATCATCGCGGTGATGACCAGGACGAACATGCCGCGCACGCCGATGCTGTGGTGCCGGGCGAGCAAGGCGTCGCAGCGGACACAGCGTGCCACTTCGCCACGCGCCAGCTTGCGGCGGCGGTAGACCGTGTCGCAATGCTCGCAAATCCACAGCGTGGGGGGAGCGAGCGCCGGTTTGAGGCCTTGCGATGGCATGGTCATGGGGGGGATTTTCGCAAATATCCGTGTCGATAGGCGCAGGGAGCCGAACCCGGCGTTCACGCTGGGCCCGGCCACCTTGATATGCTGGCTGACGCCCTGATGTGAAGGGCATTCGTCTACGGGAGTTCCCAGTGAGTGCTACGACCGCCGATACGCACGTGTTCGACGTGCGCGAGGACAACTTCGAAGCCGAGGTACTGCAAGCCTCGCTGACCACGCCCATTCTGGTCGATTTCTGGGCGACCTGGTGCGAACCCTGCAAGACGCTGGGCCCGATGCTGGAGAAACTGGCCGGCGAGTTCAATGGCGCGTTCCGGCTGGCCAAGGTCGACGTGGACAAGTCGCAACAGCTCGCCGCCATGTTCGGCATCCGCAGCATTCCCACCGTGATGCTGGTGAAGGACGGCCAGATCGTCGATGGCTTCCAGGGCGCCCTGCCCCTAGGCCAGTTGCGCGAGTTCCTGCAACGCCATGTGCAGCCGCTCGATGGCGCCGCGGACGAGGTGGAAGCCGCGCCGGAGTCGCCGGAGGAAGCGATCAACCGCATCCAGCAAGCCATTGCGGCCGAGCCCGAGCGCGCGGAACTGAAACTCGACCTCGCCCTGGCCCTGATGCGCGCGGGCAATGCGGACGCCGCCGAGGCCGAGCTGAGTTCGCTGCCCGCCAACCTCGCCACCGATGCGCGTGCCGTACGCCTGCGCAGCCAGTTGGACCTGGCCCGCGCGCTGAAGGGCGCGCCGTCGCTGCAGGAGTTGCAGCAGCGTGTGCAGGCCGATGCCGGCGATTGGGCGGCACGCGATCTGCTCGGCGTGCGCCTGTTGCTGGAGGGCGATGCTTCGGCCGGCCTGGATCAATTCCTGGCCATCCTGGAAAAGGCCCGCGACTGGAACGAGGGCGGGGCGAAAAAGCGCCTGCTGGCCGCCTTCACCACGCTCGACGATGCGGAGCTGGTCGGACGTTATCGCCGTCGGATGGCGTCGTTGTTGTTCTGAGAATTTCGAGGCGGCGGGCCTGCCCGCCGCCTCGAACGACCTTGCACACAAAGCCCATTCCCTCACGGGAGTGGGCTTTGTGCTTTTTCAGGGCGCGCCGGCCACGGCAGCGTTGCCACCGATGTTGCGATCGAGGAACTGGGTGAGGCGCTCAAACAGTTCCACGTTGTTCTTCTCGTCGTAGAAACCGTGGGCTTCGCCAGCCTTGTACAGCCACTCGTGTGCAACGCCGCGGCTGTCGAGCGCCCGGTGCAGCGACTCGCCCTGCACGGGCGGCACACGCTGGTCCTGCCCGCCTACCACGAGCAGCACGCTGGCCTTGAGCTTGTCCAGCTGGTTGATCGGCGAGTGGGCGGCCAAGACCGCCGGATCGGTGCCCAGCGTGCTGCGCAGGAAGTTCCTGCCGGAGATGCGATCGGAGACGTCGCCGTCGGTGTACATCTTGGCCAGGTCGTAGACGCCCACGTAGCCGACGGCACAACGATAGAGATCCGGCTCCTTCACCGCGCCTTCCAGTGCCGCGTAGCCGCCATAGCTGGCGCCGAAGATGCAGATGTGTCCTGCCGTGGCGATGCGCTGATCGATGGCCCAATGGGTCGCATCGGTCACGTCGTCCTGCATGGTGCCGCCCCACTGCTGGTAGCCGGCATGCTCGAAGCCCTCGCCGTAACCACCCGAGCCGCGGAAGTTCACCTGCAACACCGCATAGCCGCGCGTGGCCATCACCTGCACGAGGGGGTCGTACTCCCAGTCGTCGCGGATGCCGAACGGACCGCCGTGCACCATCACCACCAGCGGCACGTGCTTGGCCTCTTCGCGACCCGGCGGCATGCTCAGGTAACCGTGGATGGTCATGCCGTCGCGCGCCTTGAATTCGATCGGCTGCTTGGAAGCCATCTGATTGGGCTTGATCCAGTCCGCGCGCTGCAGCAGTTGCTCGGCTTTTTCCGTGGCGGCATCCCACAGGTAGTAGGTGCCCGGATCCATGTCCGAGGAAGCCAGCGCCACCGCCTTGCTGCCGTCCTCCGTGCTGGAAACGATGCGCACGCTTTCGCCGGGCAGCGCCTTGCTGAGTGCGGCGATTGCCTTCATGGTGTCCGAGCCGGGGACGAACGCGGATGCCGAAGGCGTCCCGGGCATGGCGTACATACCCACGACATCACGCCCGTCCAGCGAGAGGATGAGCTGTTCGCCAACGGTCACGTCGTTCGTCCATACCGGCGCTTTCATGGTCTTGCTCGCCACGTCCCACGGACACAGCGCGCCTACGGCAGTAGTGCTGGGGCACGACATGTAGACCACGGTGTCATCGCGATTGAAGGTTTCCGGCCACGGCACGTCGCGCGTGGCCGAGCCCTGGAACAGCAACTGCCATGGCTGGCCCTCGCCTTCGCGGTAATACACCACCGGATAAGCGTGGCTATCCGAGCCCATGGCGAAACGGGCCACGCCATGGTTGTCGACCACGAACGAGGCGTTGCGCAGCGGTGCCGTGCCCACCGGCCGCTTGATGCCGCTGTTCACATCCATGATGAAGAGCTGCGTGTACGCACCATCGGCGCCGCTCTCCCACGAATTGGAGGCGATCATCACGTGATTGCGGTCGCCGTTGCGCAAGATGCTCACCAGCTCGCCGGAGGCACGCTCGGATTGCACCTTTTGGGTACGCGTGCTGCCCATGCTGGTGCCCGCGCGGTAACCGAACAACAGGCCTGAGCTTGAGCCATCCCCGTTCACGGCAAAGAGTTCGCCCGTCGCGAACGGCTGATCCCAGCCGCTCACCTGGGTGCCTTCGGTATAGAGCACGCGATGGTCGTTGACCCACCAGAAGTCCACCACCTGATTGCCTTCGCGCGGCTTCAGCATGGTGCCTTTGTGATTGACCAGATCGATCAGGGCGAGCATCGGCTTGCCCTTCACCACCGTGGTGGCGGCGAGGTAATGACCGTCGGCCGAGATCTTGACCTGGCTGTACTGCGCATGGCGCGCCAGGTCTTCGAACGACACCGTGGCGGCAAACAATTGAAACGACAGAAGACAAAGCACGCCGAAGGCGGCGCGCCGGATTCGCTTTTCCATGCAATCTCCCCTGAGGCGCGGCACCCCCGTGCCACCGCCGGACCGCAGTATAGGCATGTCACGGCGCAACCATAAACTCGGCATGCGCCGATTCTGGGGCAATTCAAAGACGCCCCGTCATGTGCGGGGCATCCTGATCAACTCAGAAGGAGCCGCCCGGCACTCGTACCCAGCCTTCCATCAGCACGCGCGCACTGCGGCTCATGATCGCCTTGGTGACGGCCCAGTTGCCGTCCACAAGCACCGCCTCGGCGCCGACGCGCAACGTGCCCGACGGGTGGCCGAAGCGCACCGCCTGACGTTCGCCGCCGCCCGCCGCCAGGTTCACCAGCGTGCCCGGAATCGCCGCGGCAGTGCCGATGGCCACGGCTGCCGTACCCATCATCGCGTGATGCAATTTGCCCATCGACATCGCGCGCACCAGCAAATCGATATCGCCCGCTGCCACCGCCTTGCCGCTCGATGCGACGTAATCAGCCGGCGGGGCGACGAAAGCGACCTTGGGCGTGTGCTGGCGCGTGACGATTTCATCGAGCGACTTGATCAGGCCCATGCGCAATGCGCCGTGCGCGCGGATGGTCTCGAACCTGGCTAGCGCTTTTGCATCGCCGTTGATGGCGTCCTGCAGCTCGGTGCCGGTGTAGCCGATCGCGGAAGCCTCGACGAAGATGGTGGGAATGCCGGCGTTGATCATGGTCGCCTTGAGCGTACCGACGCCCGGCACGTCCAGCTCGTCGACCAGCTTGCCGGTCGGGAACATCGCGCCACCGGCGCCCTCTTCCTCGGCCGCCGGATCCATGAATTCCAGCTGCACTTCGGCGGCGGGGAAGGTCACGCCGTCCAGCTCAAAATCGCCGGTTTCCTGCACGGTGCCGTCGGTCATCGGCACATGGGCGATGATGGTCTTGCCGATGTTCGCCTGCCAGATGCGCACGATGGCGATGCCGTCGCGCGGCACGCGTGCGGGATCGACCAGCCCGCCCGCAATGGCGAACGGCCCCACCGCTGCCGAGAGGTTGCCGCAGTTGCCGCTCCAGTCGACGAAGGCCTGGTCGATCGAGACCTGGCCGAACAGATAATCCACGTCGTGATCCGCGCGACTGCTCTTGGACACGATCACCGTCTTGCTGGTGCTGGACGTGGCGCCGCCCATGCCGTCGATCTGCTTGCCGTAGGGATCGGGACTGCCGATCACGCGCAACAGCAGCGCATCGCGCGCTGCGCCCGCTTGCTGCGCCGATTCCGGCAAATCGTCCAGCCGGAAGAACACACCCTTGCTGGTGCCGCCGCGCAGGTAGGTGGCGGGTATGCGGATCTGAGGTTTATGACTCATGGAAATCTCGTGTCGTTACATCGTCGCCACTCCCCTCTCCCCTTGCGGGAGAGGGGCTGGGGGAGAGGGGGTCGCTTTTGGCGAGTTCCTTCAAAATCGCCTAAAGCACTTCTTCGATATTCTGCAATATGTCGCTATTCCAGAAGCGCAACACCGTAAAGCCCTGGTTGCGCAACCAGGCATCGCGCACCGCGTCATCCGGGCTATCGTTGTGTTGCCCACCATCGGCCTCGATGACCAACCGGGCACCGAAATGCACGAAATCCACAATATAGAGCCCGATGGGTTGCTGCCGCCGGAACTTTTGATCGCCAAGCCGATGCGCACGCAGATGCCGCCATAGCAGTTGCTCCGCGTCGGTCATGTTCTTGCGCAAGGCTTTGGCGAATTGTCGTTGCTCCATAATCCTGCCCCTCTCCCAACCCTCTCCCGCGAGGGGAGAGGGCTAAAACAGTGCTCAGGCGGCCTGCGATGCTTCGAGGAAGTCCTGCGCGAAGCGCTGCAGCACGCCGCCCGCTTCGTAGATCGATACTTCTTCGGCGGTGTCCAGGCGGCAGGTCACCGGCACTTCGACGCGCTCGCCGTTCTTGCGATGGATCACCAGGGTGAGTTCCGCCCGCGGCGTGCGCTGGCCGACCACGTCGAAGGATTCGCTGCCGTCGATGCGCAGCGTCTTGCGATCCGTGCCGGGCTTGAACTCCAGCGGCAAGACGCCCATGCCGATCAGGTTGGTGCGGTGGATGCGTTCGAAGCCTTCGGCCGCGATCGCTTCCACGCCCGCCAGACGCACGCCCTTCGCGGCCCAGTCTCGCGACGAGCCCTGGCCGTAGTCGGCACCGGCGATGATGATCAGCGGCTGCTTGCGCTGCATATAGGTTTCGATCGCCTCCCACATGCGCATCACCTGGCCTTCCGGCTCCACACGGGCCAGCGAGCCCTTCTTCACTTCGCCATCGACGACTGCCATTTCATTGATCAGCGTGGGGTTGGCAAAGGTGGCGCGTTGCGCGGTGAGGTGATCGCCACGGTGGGTCGCGTACGAATTGAAGTCTTCTTCGGGCAGGCCCATCTTGGCGAGGTATTCGCCCGCCGCGCTGTCGAGCATGATCGCGTTGGACGGCGACAGGTGGTCGGTGGTGATGTTGTCGCCGAGCACCGCCAGCGGACGCATGCCGGTGAGCGTGCGCTCGCCCGCCAGGGCGCCTTCCCAATACGGCGGCCGGCGGATGTAGGTGCTCTGCGCGCGCCAGTCGTACAGCGGTGCGGCGCGGGTGCCGGCGCTGCCGCTGCGCGCGAACATCGGCTCGTAGACCTGGCGGAACTGTTCCGGCTTCACGCTGGAGGAAACGATGGCGTCGATCTCTTCGTCCGATGGCCAGATGTCCTTCAGCGTGACCGACTGGCCGTTCGCATCGATGCCGAGCACGTCCTTCTCGATGTCGAAGCGGATGGTGCCGGCAATGGCATACGCGACCACCAGCGGCGGCGAGGCGAGGAACGCCTGCTTCGCATACGGATGGATACGCCCGTCGAAATTGCGATTGCCGGAAAGCACCGCCGTGGCGTAAAGATCGCGCTCGATGATTTCCTGCTGGATGGTGGGATCGAGCGCGCCGGACATGCCGTTGCAGGTGGTGCAGGCAAACGCCACGATGCCGAAGCCGAGCTTCTCCAGGTCCGGCAGCAGGTTCGCTTCCTTCAGGTACAGCTCCACGGCCTTGGAACCGGGCGCCAGCGAACTCTTCACCCACGGCTTGCGCGTCAGGCCGCGCGCATTCGCGTTGCGCGCCAGCAGGGCGGCGGCAATCACGTTGCGCGGATTGCTGGTGTTGGTGCAGCTGGTGATGGCAGCGATGATCACGGCGCCATCGGGCATCTGGCCTGGCTGTTCGGTCCACTCGCCGGCGATGCCGCGCGCGGCGAGATCGGACGTCGGCAAGCGCTTGTGCGGGTTCGACGGGCCGGCCATGTTGCGCGTCACCGACGACAGATCGAACGTCAGCGTGCGCTCGTACTGCGCAGCGATGAGCGTGTCGGCCCAGAGGCCCGCGACCTTGGCATAGGTTTCCACCAGCTTGACCTGCTCGTCGCTGCGGCCGGTGAGGCGCAGGTAGTCGATGGTCTGACCGTCGATGAAGAACATCGCGGCGGTGGCACCGTATTCGGGTGCCATGTTCGAGATGGTCGCGCGATCGCCCAGCGTGAGGCTGGCCGCGCCTTCGCCGCGGAATTCGAGATACGCGCCGACCACCTTCTCCTTGCGAAGGAATTCAGTGAGCGCCAGCACGATATCGGTCGCGGTGATGCCAGGTTGACGCTTGCCGGTGAGCTCCACGCCGATGATGTCGGGCAGTCGCATCCACGAGGCGCGGCCGAGCATCACGTTTTCCGCTTCCAGGCCGCCCACGCCGATGGCGATCACGCCGAGCGCATCCACATGCGGCGTGTGGCTGTCGGTGCCCACACAGGTATCCGGATAGGCCACGCCATCCTGCACCTGGATCACCGGCGACATCTTTTCCAGATTGATCTGGTGCATGATGCCGTTGCCCGGCGGGATCACGTCGACGTTCTCGAACGCCTTCTTGGTCCAGTTGATGAAGTGGAAGCGATCTTCATTGCGGCGATCTTCGATCGCGCGGTTCCGGGCAAACGCATTCGGATCGAAACCGCCGCATTCCACCGCCAGCGAGTGATCGACGATCAACTGCACCGGCACCACCGGGTTCACCTTGGCCGGATCGCCACCGCGCTCGGCGATCGCATCGCGCAGGCCGGCCAGGTCCACCAGCGCGGTCTGGCCAAGAATGTCATGGCACACCACGCGCGCCGGGAACCACGGAAAATCGCGCTCGCGCTTGCGCTCGATGAGCTGCTTGAGCGACTCGGTGAGGATGGCCGGATCGCATCGGCGCACCAGATTCTCGGCCAGTACGCGCGAGGTGTACGGCAGCGCGCCGTAGGCGCCGGGCTGGATCGCCTCCACGGCGGCACGTGCATCGAAATAGTCCAGCGACGTGCCGGCCAGGGAGGTGCGGTAGGCGGTATTCATGCGGTGAGAACCCTTTGCTGCATTGTTCTGTGGCGTTATCCACACCGAGGCGCCGTCAAGCGTGCGCCGTCAACCGCTCATTCTAACGCAGGCGCCATGGCCGACCCAGGCGCAGCAGCGCGCGCTTTCCGGGGCCGTTCCAGCGGCTAGCGCAAGGCTGGCAAACGCAACATACGCATCCGTATGTTTAGGAGGTATCCTAAGCCCCCCTCATCTGACCCGCCCGATATGCGCGCCTCCACCTTTCGCCACCTGATGAACCTGTGGCCGCCGTTCCTGTTCAACAGCATCCGCGTCCAATACGTGTCCGAAGACTGGACGGAACTGCGGGTGGTGCTGCGGCTGCGCCCCTGGAACCGCAATTACGTGCGCACCCAGTTCGGCGGCAATTTGTTCGCCATGACCGATCCGTTCTGGATGCTGTTGACCATGCATCGACTCGGCAACGATTACTTCGTGTGGGACAAGGCCGGCGCCATCGACTTCGTCTCGCCCGGGCGCGAGGACGTCTACGCGCACTTCAAGCTGGAAACATCCGTGCTCGACGAACTCCGCGCTGCGGCCGCCGGCGGCGACAAGGTGCTGCGTTGGTTCGAGGTGGATGTCACCACGCGCAGCGGCGAGGTGGTGGCCCGCGTGCGCAAGCAGTTGTACGTGCGGCTCAAGCCCAAGGCGCGCACCGAACCCGCCGGGCAGGCCGCGACAGCGGGCATCTCGCCAACGACGCGAAGCTAGTCCCGTGGGAGAATGCCGCGTCCCTTCCCCGGCATCGATTCCATGAAGCGTCTGCGCATCAAGCGTTACCTGTTCACCGGCCTGCTCACGTTCATTCCGCTGTGGGTGACCTGGGTGGTATTCAAGTTCGTGCTGAGCATGCTCGCCGGCATTGGCACGCCGCTGGCGTCGGCGTTGCTGGCCACGCTGTCGTCCGGCTCGCCGCTTGCGGGCGTGGTGCTCAACAACGCCTGGATCACCTTCGTGATTGCGCTGCTGCTGACCCTGGGCGTGCTGTACATCCTGGGCGCGCTCGCCAATCGCGTGATCGGCCAGCGCCTGATCGACGGCTTCGATGCGCTGCTCGCACGCATCCCACTGGTGCAGACGATCTATGGCGGCACCAAGAAACTGATGGCGGTGCTGCAGCAGAAACCTTCGGGCGTGCAGCGCGTGGTACTGGTCGACTTCCCGCGCAAGGGCATGAAGGTGGTGGGCTTCGTCACCCGCGTCATGACCGAAGAAGGCACCGGACGGGAAATGGCGGCCGTGTATATCCCCACCACGCCCAACCCGACGGGCGGTTACCTGGAAGTGGTGGCGGTAGACGAACTCACGCCAACCGACTGGACCATGGATCAGGCCATGGCTTTCATCATTTCCGGTGGCGCGGTGGCACCGGATACGTTGCCGGCTTCGCCGGTGGTTTCTCGCGAGCTTGCACGGGACAGCGAATAGATCTCATCGCTGAAACCACGTGTGAGGCTTGTCGCGCCCAAGGGCGCTCCCACAGTCTGCCTTGTATTTGTGGGAGCGCCCTTGGGCGCGACGGGCTGCCCTCAGGCCACCACCTCAAACGGCCGCATCATTTCGTTCGATGCATGCTCCAGCAGGTGGCAATGCCACACATAACGCCCGGTATAGCCCTCGAACGTGATGATGTAGCGCGTCACCATGCCCGGATAGACCTGCGCGGTGTCCTTCCAGCCGGCTTCGTGCGCTGGCGGCGGCTGCGCCGGACCCGTGTAACGCAAGGTCTTCGATTCGAGATATTCGTCCACGTCGAACGGCTGCCGGTCGAGGATCTGGAAGCGCACCAGATGCAGGTGGATCGGATGCGTATCCTCGGTGAGATTCACCAGGCTCCAGATTTCGGTGCTGCCGAGTTTCGGCTTCTCGCTCACCGGCTCGTGCCAATGCTTGCCATCCAGCAGCATCAGCATCGGCGTGGAGACGCAGTCGGCGTACTCATCGATGGTCAGCACGCGTGTAGTCGTGGCATGCGCCTCGGCGACTCGCGGCACCTCGCGCAACGTGGAAGGCACGCGGCTCGCGTCAGCGACCTTGCCCGATGCCACCTTGAACTGCATCAACGGCAGCGAGTCGTTCATCAGCTCAATGGCGCTGCCACCCATGGCGGCGAAATCGACGATCAAGTCGGCACGCTCGCCGGGTGCAAGGACCAGGCTGGTTTGTTGGACGGGGGCGGCGAGCAGGCCCTGATCGCTGCCAATCTGCACGAACGGGCGCAGGCCACGCAGGCTCAATCGGAAAAAGCGCCCATTGGCCGCATTCAATACGCGGAAACGATAGCGTTGCGCCTGCACATCGAGACGCGGCATCAGTGCACCGTTTACCAGCATGGCGTTGCCAAACACTTCCGGCACCCACGGCGCATCGCTGACGCCTGAGGTGGGGTAATGGAGCTGGCCGTGCTCAGTGAGCAGGCGATCGGTCAACACGAGCGGCAGCTCGAAGTCGCCATCGGGCAGACCCAGCGACAACTCGTGTTCGTCGCGCAACAGGTACATGCCGAACAGGCCGGCATAGAGATTCAACCGCTCGATGCCCATGGTGTGATCGTGATACCACAGCGTCGCGGCGTCCTGCCGATTGGGGTAAGCCTGCTTGCGCGACTGGCCGGGTACGAACCAGTCGGTGGGGTAGCCGTCATCCGCAGGAGGAACGCGTGCGCCGTGTACATGCACCACGCCACGCACTTCCGGCTGATCGGGTTCGGCCCCGCAAACGTGATGATCGATGGGCAGGAAGTGTTTGTGCGGAAGCTGGTTGCTCCATTCCACCTGCACCGCTTCGCCGCTGCGCGCCTCGATGGTGGGACCGGGCATGCTGTTGCCATACGTCCACAGACGCGTAGGAGCCAACTCGCGATGCAGCCGCTGCTCGCTCTCGCGCATGGCGATATGCAGCGTTTCGCCGGCTTTCGGACGCAGTACTTGCGGCCGCGGCAAGGGATCGACGAACGGCGTCAGGCGCGTGGGATCGAGCAAGCGCGGCACCGTCGCTTGATCGGCCACGGCGTGCTTGCAAAGGCCGCTGCCCTTGGCGGCGTGTTGCATGGCCATGTGCATGGGCGCGCCAAACACGCGCAACGCCCCCGTTCCGGCGATCAGGCCCATGCCCTGCAGAAAACGTCGGCGCGAGGGATGCAAGGTTCACCACCTCTGTTTGAAAAAAGCGAAACGCCCCGGACCGATGTCCGGGGCGCGCCATCTCATCGCGTCGATCTCAACCGTGCCCGTGCCCGTGCGTCAGACCGGACCACGGCCACGGCTTGGGCTGCTTCACCGGCTGGCCGGTCTGCTCATCCAGTATCAGTCGATGCTGTTCGACGAAAGGCTGGTAGAAGTCGAACATCGGCACCAGCGAACCGGCCACGCCGTCGAACGAACCACCGCCGAGGCGCTCGCTGCGCAGCCAGTTGTCCTCGATGAAGCGCGTCACGGACGACTGGTCGGTCAGCGTGTGATCGACATGGTTGCTGCGCGCCCACGGCGAGATCACCAGCAGCGGCAGGCGCGGACCGAAACCGCAACGCCCCTGCACCGGCTGGCCCTTGCTGTTGGTGCCCGGCAGCGTGTCGCGTGCCTTGCACAGGCCGGCGCCGTCGAGTGCATCGGAGCTGGTGCTCGACGCATTGATACGCGGCGCCGCCTGGTGGTCGTACCAGCCATCGGAGTCGTCATAGGCGATGACCACCGCCGTGTCGCGCCAGTCGGGCTGCTGCTGCAGGAAATTGATCACGTGCACGATGAACTGCTGCTCGTCCAGCGGATCGGAATAACCGGCGTGGCCATCCTGGTAACCCGGCGCCTTGAGGAAACTCACCGACGGGAAGTTGCCCGCCTGCACGGCCGCGTAGAAATCGTTGATGTCGTACTGGTGATTGCCTGCATCGCCCTGGTGACCGATGGTCTTGATCGAGGTGGGACGCGCATGCGTGGGGTTGGCCGTGCTCGGGTAATACTGGAACGGCTGATGATGCGGGATGTAGTCGCTCTCGTTGGCCTGCGTGACGGCCGAGGTGGTCTTGCGCACGCAGCCGGTGCTGCCGTTGGCATTGACGTGGGTGAGGTCGAAGCCGCCTTCGAAGAAGCCCCACGTCACGCCCGCCTTGTTGAGCAGGTCGCCCACGTTCTTGCCGCCGAACTGCACTTGATTGCCGGTAGGCGAGGAACACACGTCGCCGATCGGGTCGGCATCGCCGATCAGCGTGAGACCGCCCTGCCCGTCAGCCACTTCGTTGCCGGTGCCGTTGAGCGTCTGCGTCACGCCATTGGTCTGGCCGGACACCAGGTTGATGGCACCCGGCGTGGACGGGCCGAACGTCGTGCCGTAGCTGTTGTCGTTCAGGGCGAACCACTGGGCGTAGTTCCACAGCGCGGTGACGGTGTTGCCGTCGTAATAACCCATCACCTGGCCCGTGCCTTCCTCGTCCGGCGTAGCGCCCGGCAACGTTTCGCCGGTACCGGTGTACTTCGGGAACAGATCCATCGCGCCGCCATGGAAGGCCTTCTGTTCCGGACCGTAGGCATGATCCTGATCGGCCGTGGCGGCCTGCGCGCGCGACAGGCGGAACGGATTGATCGCACCGGTGCCGTTGTCGCTGTTGGCCTGATTCGGATTGTGCGTGAGCAGCCTGGCGTCGTAACCGTTCGCGCGCGGCGTGAACGGACGCGCATAGAACGTCGGCTCGCCCTTGCCGTTGGCCGCATACGGATAGGTGCCGAAGTAATGATCGTAGGACACGTTCTCCTGGAAGATCACCACCAGATGCTTGATCGGTGTAGACGTATGGACGTCTCCATGCCCATCGCCACCATGATGCAGGCTAGCCTGGTCGAGTGATTCGGCATAGACGGGAAGTTGAGCGAGAGATACTGCGGAAAAGCTCAGAACGCACGCGGCAATGCATACTGCGAGGTTGTTTCGCATGGAAGTCTCCCTACGGTCGCGGTGATGCGCTTCCCCTCAAGCGCTAATTCTCGCGACGATAGGTTCGCCAGGTGACAGGCGAGTAACAGAAGGCGTCGTATTTTCATGCGATTTGCGTGCTGTGATGGGCGCCGCGGAGCTGATGAACAAGCGCGCACCAAGCAACGCTCCCGCAAGCACCCGGCCCTCACCCCGGCCCTCTCCCCGGAGGGGAGAGGGAGAAGTGCGGTGCATCGCTTTAAGTCTTCAGCACCGCCTTACTCGCGATGTAGCCATACCGTCGATCAGGGAGATCGTGACGATCCGGGCTCCAAATCCTGCAGGCTCGTATATCGCAGTCGGTGTGAGCTTCTGAGGCCAAATCTTTGGGTTACTTTTCTTTTACTCCGGGCATCCTGCCCCCCGCCCTTCGGGCCGGCTGCGCCGTTCACTTGCGCTCCTGCGCATGCGCGGGCCCGCAAAGAAAAGTGACTCGAGCGTCCCAAAAAGGGGACTAGCTTTGCGTCGTAGGCGGCACCCTGGCGGGATCACAACAATCGCAGCGCATCGCACCTGGACCCCGGCTTACGCCGGAATGACGTCCAAGCCCCAGGCCAGGCCCCGGTTGCGCCCAAACCCCCTGACCTTTGACACTGTTTGGACCGTGACTTACGGCCTAGCCTCAAAAGTCACGCGTGTGATACGGGCCAAGGCCCAAGACTCGCGCGATCGCAGCCACCATCGGCCGTCCGCTCGGCCAACGAACCACAGAGGGAAATCCATGACCAAACCGTATATGAAGCCCATCGCGCTCGCCGTGAGCCTCGCCCTGTCGCTCAGCGCCTGCGGCAAGCATGAGGATGCCGACAAGGCCCCGGCCGCCAGCAGCACCGCGCCTGCCGCCGCCAGCACCGCTGCCATGGCAGCTGCCGCACCCAAGAGCGTGTTCGACATCGCCGACCTGGACACCAACATCCAGGCCTGCCAGGACTTCAACGGTTTCGTCAACAGCAAGTGGGTGGCCGCCAACCCGATCCCGAACGACCGCAGCCGTTGGGGCGCGTTCGACAAGCTGGCCGAGGACAGCCTCAACACCCAGCACCAGATCGTCGACGACGCCTCCAAGGGCGCCGCCAGCGCCCAGGCCGGCTCGATCGAGCAGAAGATCGGCTACCTGTACGCCTCGGGCATGGACGACGCCGCCATCGAAAAGGCCGGCTTCGACCCGATCAAGCCCAAGCTCGACGCCATCGCCGCGCTGAAGACCGGCAAGGACGTGGCCAACTATCTCACCCAGAACTTCACCACGGGTGACATGCAGGTGTTCCAGTTCGGCTCCGGCGCGGACTTCAAGGACGCCAAGATGCAGATCGGCTTCACCCAGCAGGCTGGCCTGGGGCTGCCGACCAAGGACTATTACACCGACGCGAAGTACAAAGACATCCGCGACGCCTACGTCGACCACATCGTCAAGATGCTGGAATTGACCGGCGTGGCCGAGGCCGATGCGAAGAAGCAGGCCGCCCAGGTGCTGGCGTTCGAAACGCAGCTGGCCGCCGCCTCGCTGGCGCCGGTAGAACTGCGCACCCCGGAGAACCAGTACCACTTCGTGACCCTGAAGGAAGCGGACAAGATCACCCCGCACTTCAACTGGGAAGACTTCTTCAAGGCCCAGGGCGTGACCGTCGACAAGGGCTTCTCGCTGTCGCAGCCGAAGTTCTTCGCCCAGTTCGACAAGATGCTGGCCAGCACGCCGGCCGACCAGTGGCAGGCCTACCTGCGCTTCCACACCATCGACGACGCCTCGCCGCTGCTCAGCAAGGCCTTCCAGGACGCCCGCTTCGACTTCTACGGCAAGACCCTGTCCGGCCAGCCGGAGCAGAAGCCGCGCTGGAAGCGCGTGCTCGGCGGCGTGAACGAGTCGATGGGCGAAGCCCTGGGCCAGCTGTACGTAGCCAAGGTATTCACGCCGGAAGCCAAGCAGCGTGCCGAAGAGCTGGTCACCAACGTGCGCAACGCGCTGAAGGCCCGCATCGAGAACCTCGACTGGATGAGCGCCGAGACCAAGGAAAAGGCCGTCGCCAAGTGGAACACCTTCCTGCCGAAGATCGGTTACCCGGACAAGTGGCGTGACTGGTCGGGCCTGGACATCAAGCAGGGCGACTACTACGGCAACGTGATGGCCGCCGCCAAGTTCAACTACCAGTACGACCTCAACAAGATCGGCAAGCCGACCGACCGCAAGGACTGGGGCATGACGCCGCAGACGGTCAACGCCTATTACAACCCGACCGACAACACCATCAACTTCCCGGCCGCGATCCTGCAGCCCCCGTTCTTCTATGCCAACGGCGACGACGCGATCAACTACGGCGGCATCGGTGCGGTGATCGGCCATGAAGCCAGCCACGGCTTCGACGACGAAGGCAGCCAGTTCGACGGCGAAGGCAACAACGCCAACTGGTGGACCAAGGAAGACAAGGACAAGTTCGAGGCCCGCACCGCCAAGCTCGTCGCGCAGTTCAACGACTACGCGCCGATCAAGGACAAGCCGGATGTGCACGTCAACGGCCAGCTGACCCTGGGCGAGAACATCGCCGACCTGGGCGGCCTGAACGTGGCGTACGACGCCTTGCAGGAAGCTCTGAAGAAGAACCCGCAGGAAGCCGCCGCGAAGATCGACGGTTACACCGAAGACCAGCGCTTCTTCCTGAACTGGGCTCGCGTGTGGCGCGGCAGCGTGCGTGAGAAGGAAGCCCTGCTCCGTCTCAACACCGATCCGCATGCACCGGCCTCGCTGCGCGCGATGGGCGCTCCGTCGAACATGGAAGCCTTCGCTACCGCTTACCAGTGCAAGCCGGGCGACACCATGGTGCGTTCGGGCGAGAAGCAGGTGAAGATCTGGTAAGCCTTCACCGCTGACGCTTCGGCATCGGCAACAAGAAAGGGCGCTGCTTCGTGCAGCGCCCTTTTTCTTTTGGACGTCCATTTCAACATCCGAAAGCACTTGTGGGAGCGCACCCTGTGCGCGACGGCCACGGCGATATCGCAGCATGCGGGTGTCGCGCACAGGGTGCGCTCCCACAGGAGCCTCGCCGAGGACCTAGCTGCCGCGCGAGCGCCGCACCTCATACGCCTTCAGGTGCGCATACGCGGTACGCAGCATCCCCAGTTCGCCCGCCGACGCACCCGAGCGTTCCAGCAAATCGCCCACCACGTGATTGGCTTCGATCGGACCGCCCTGCTCCAGGTCGCGCATCATCGACGCGCTCAGCGCCGAACCCTTTTCCGTAAGCACGCCACGCGCACGGGCCAGGACAGCCTCGCCGGGCTCATGCCCGTTATGCGCCGCAACGCGGCGGCAATCGTCGAGCAATTGCAGCGTGGCCTGCTCACCACCGGGTGCCGCCACGATGTCGCCCACCGGCGCGCGCATCAGGCAGGTGATGCCGGCGAGCGAGGCGAGGAACACCCATTTGTCCCACATGTCCTGCAGGATGGTGGTGCTCAGGCGCGGCTCGAATTTCGCCTTGGACATCGATTCGAGCACGCGTTCGGCGCGCTCCGAACGTGACCCATCGCGCTCGCCGAAGGTCACGCTGTGCGACTGGTTGAGATGGCGCACGTTGCCTTGGGCATCGAGCGTCGCCGCGATCACGCATTGGCCACCGAGCACGCGCGCCGCGCCAAAGCGCGCATCCAGCAGATCAAGATGGCGCATGCCGTTGAGCACCGGGAGGATCGCCGTGTGCGGTCCCACCGCGGGCGCCATGTCCTCGATCACCTGTGGCAGGTGATAGGCCTTGCAGCTCAGCAGGATCAAGTCGAACGCCTCTCGCAGCTCGCCGGCCTGCACCGTCGGGGGATGCGGCAGCGTGGCATCGCCAAAACTGCTGCGAATGACCAGGCCGTGCTCGGCCAGTTGGGCGGCGCGCCGCTCGCGCACCAGAAAGCTCACGTCCTGCCCGCTCTCCAATAGGCGTCCGCCGAAATATCCGCCCGTGGCGCCCGCACCAATCACCAGAATCCGCATCGTTCGACTCTCCTCAGAACAGGCTGGAGAGGGTACGCCAAGCGGCTGCACCCGGCCCTTTCGGTGTTCGGCGACCCGTTCCTCGAGTCTCAGGATCTTGCAACCAATTGCAACTCATTCTCATTACCAATAACATTTACGAAATGTCTGCCGGCGGGTTCTTGCAGGTGAAGGACCACCCGATCGAGCAACAAACGCATCCCCACCCTGGTTTTTTCAGGATTCATGCCGCAATCGACGCCCGCCGCCGCCACTCGTCGACTGCCCTGGTCAGCCCCGGCTGACCGGTCAACTTGCTGATTTCTCTTAGACGAGTCCCCCATGGCCCATATCACGAGCCGCAAGCACCCCATCACCCGCAACGCCTTGAGCGTCGCCACGGCGACCCTCATGACCGGCCTGGCCATGGCGCAGCCGGCACTGGCCGCCAATGCGCCGGCCGACAGCGCCACCACCAATCCCGCCGCCACGACGAAGAACCTGCCCGGCGTGTCCGTGGAAGCCTCGGCCGTGAGCGACTACAAGATCGACAACCTGCAGTCGTCCAAGTACACCCAGCCGATCCTGGATACCACCCAGACCATCAACGTGATCAGCAAGGACCTGTTCCTGCAGCAGGGCGCCACCACGCTGACCGAAGCGCTGCGCAACAGCCCGGGCGTGGGCACCTTCTACGTCGGCGAGAACGGCACCACCTCCACCGGTGATGCGATCTACATGCGTGGCTTCGATACCTCGGGCAGCATCTTCGTCGACGGCGTGCGCGACCTGGGCACCATTTCGCGCGACGTGTTCAACACCGAGTCGGTGGAAGTGATCAAGGGTCCGGCCAGCACCGACAACGGCCGCACCGCGCCCACCGGCGCCGTGAACATGGTGAGCAAGCAGCCGGAACTGGGCAACGGCGTAAGCGCCTCGCTCTCCTACGGCAGCGCCGACCAGCGCCGCGTCACCGCCGACTGGAACCAGGTGGTGAGCAACACCAGCGCCTTCCGCCTCAACGTGATGGGCCAGGATTTCGGGGTGCCCGGTCGCGACAAGGTGGAGAACAACCGCTGGGGCGTCGCGCCGGAATTCGCCTTCGGCCTGGGCACCGCCACCCGCGTCTACATCGACTACCTGCACATCAAGCAGAACAACGTACCGGACGGCGGCGTGCCGACCATCGGCCTGCCCGGCTATAGCAGCCCCGATCCGAAGCGCCCGTTCCTGGCCGATGCGCCGGAGGTGGATTCGTCCAACTTCTACGGCACCACGGCCGATCATGACCATGTCACCGCCGACATGTTCACCGTGCGCCTCGAACACGACTTCAACGAGCAGATGGCGTTCCACAACACGCTGCGCTGGGGCCGCACGTTCGAGGACTACCTGCTCACCTCGTTCATGGGTAGCGCCGCCAACCTGCTGACGCCGAACCCGAACGATCCGTCGACCTGGACCATCGCGCGCAGCAACCCGACCTTCAAGCACCAGTCCAACCGCATCCTCACCGACCAGGCCAACCTCACCTGGAACTTCGAGACCGGCGCGATCACGCACAACCTCAGCACCGGCATCGAGCTGACGCAGGAAAAAGCCACCACCATCGGCTACGTCGCGATGAATGGCACGACCTGGCCGGCGGCCAACCTGTACGACCCGAACTGGGATGTGAAGGGCCTGGTCTACGGCCAGAACGGCGCTTATACGGACGGCCAGACGGATACCGCCTCCGCCTATGTGTTCGACACGCTGAAGTTCGGCGAGCACTGGCAGGTGAACGCCGGCACGCGCATGGATCACTACACCACCGATTACTCCAGCACCGTGGCGTGCGGCGCCAGGAACGGCCCGGTCTGCGGCACGCTGCCCACCGGCACCGTCGTGCAGGGTCTCACCACCACCACCGGCGACAACCTGTGGAACTGGAAGCTCGGTGTGCTGTACAAGCCGGTCCCGTACGGCTCGTTCTACGTCAACTACGCGGTGTCGGCCGAACCGCCGGGCGGCAACACGCTTACGCTGTCCAGCTCGACCAACAGCCTGGACAATCCGAACCTCGAGCCGGAACGTGCACGCACTTATGAAATCGGCACCAAGTGGGAGCTGCTCGACCAGCGCATCCTGCTGACTGGCGCGCTCTACCAGACCACGGTGAGCAACGATCTCGTGCAGGATCCGGTCACCCTGCTCTACTACCAGATCGGCAAGAAACGCGTGCAGGGCGTGGAGTTGAGCGCGGTCGGCAAGATCACCGAAAACTGGGCCGTCAGCGCCGGCTTCACCACCATGAATGCCAGCGTGTTGAGCGGCAGCGCGGTGGCGCAGGACGGTTCCTCCGACCTCGCCTATACGCCGAAGAAGGCCTTCACCAGCTGGACCAGCTACCAGCTGCCGTTTGGCCTGACCATCGGCGGCGGCGCCCGCTACAACGGCGAGATGCTGCGCGGCACCGATGGCGCCATCGGCACGCCGGCGTACACCGAGGCGTACTGGGTGTTCGATGCAATGGCCTCGTACCCGGTCAGCAAGAACTTCGACCTGCGCCTCAACGTGTACAACCTGTTCGACAAGGACTATGTCGCGGCGATCAACAAGAGCGGCTACCGTTACACCCCAGGTACCCCGCGCTCGGCGATGATCACGGCGAACGTCCGATTCTGATGAAGCATTGCTGATCGAGCGCAACGTCGCCGTTCCGATGGCAGTCGGCACGGCGACGCCACACTCCCACGTCGAGGCACGACATGCTGCTGCATATTCCGGACATCCTCGACCCGACCCAGGTGCGTGCCATCCGGCAGGCACTCGATCAGGCCACGTGGACCGACGGGCGCGAGACCGTCGGTCCCCAAGGCGCCAAGGTCAAACGCAACCTGCAGTTGCCCGACGCCTCGCCGCTGCGCGCCGAACTGGGCCGCATCGTGCTCGATGCACTGGCCAAGCATCCGCTCTATCACGCTGCCACGTTGCCGCTGCGCACGCTGGCCCCGCGCTTCAACCGCTATGAAGGCGGCGGACACTACGGCTTCCATGTCGACGGCGCCGTGATGTCCATGCCGCATGGCGAACAGCTGCGCAGCGACATCTCCTGCACGCTGTTCCTCGCCGAACCGGAGGAATACGACGGCGGCGAACTGATCATCAGCGACACCTACGGCGAGCACGACGTGAAGCTCCCCGCCGGCGACGCCATCATCTATCCCTCCAGCAGCCTGCACCGCGTAGTGCCAGTCACGCGCGGCGCCCGCATCGCCTCGTTCTTCTGGGTGCAAAGCCTGGTCCGCGACGACAGCCAACGCCGTTTGTTGTTCGAACTCGATGCTTCCATCCAGACGCTCACGCAAACGCAGGCCGATCCGCAGGCACTGCTGCAGTTGACGGGCGTGTATCACAACCTGCTCAGGCAGTGGGCGGAGAGCTGAGCAGGCGCTGATGCCTGTCGCCGCAAGAACTTTCGATTCATTCTTTGAACTCAATCACTTAGCGGCGATGGAAGGCGTCAAATAGCCGACGAGCGGCCGTTTGATTGAGATAGCTCCTACCTCAGAATATTCATGCGCCTACCGTTCGCCGGGATGTCCGCAGGTAATGAACCTGCACAGACCTGCTTGCGAGGCCAAGGGGAAGTAAGGGGCGCTGGGTATCACCCGGCGAAACATCATCAGTACGACACGCCCAACGGGGGACACGATGCGAACGCATCGCGAGCCGGCTGCCGGATACACACTCGTCGAGTTGGCGGTAGTGATCGCCATCATCGCGATCTTTCTTGCCTATGCCATTCCGTCCTACAAGGCCACCTTGGTCCAGAACAGGATCGGCAGCGAGATCAACGATATCAACACCGACCTGCAGATGGCTCGCTCAGCGGCCATCAAACAGGGCGTACCGGTGGTGATCTGCCCATCGACGAATGTCACGGCCACGACACCGACCTGCAGTGGCGCAGCCAATTGGGAAACCGGCTGGATCATCTTTACCGACATCGCCAACAACCAGACGTTTGCCACTGCGTCGGGCGATACGCTGATTCGCGTGCATGCAGGGCTGCAGGCAGGCGACACGGTATCGGGAACGGTTGGCACGGCGGAAACGGGGCCCTTTGGCGGCAGTCTGAACTTCCTCGGATTCAACCGCATGGGTGGTGCGTCCATTGGCACCAATTCCAAATTCGGCGCGCTGAGCGTGCACGACTCGGGCAACACGCTGGCTTACCGCCGTTGCGTGGTGCTTTCCAACGTAGGCATGACCTATCTCAAGTCCCAATTGCTCAACGCGGGAGTGTGCCCATGAAGCACTCGTTCTCTTCCCACACTCGCGGCTTCAGCCTGCTTGAAGTGCTGATTGCTGTGGTGGTTATTTCGCTTGGCGCGCTGGGCATTGCTGCCATGCAGGCGACAGCAATTTCGGGCACGCATTCTTCGCAGCAAGAATCGGTTATTGCGCTGGAAGCGCGCAGCATGTCCGATGCGATGATTGCCAATTCGGGCTATTGGGGTGCCGGCAACGCACCCGCCACGCTTGCCGTGTCTAGTTCCACCGCGCTGAGCGATGGCACTCTGCAAGGCTTCAGCAACGACTGCTCAGCCACTACTTGCAGCGCCCCTCAACTGGCCAGCTACGACCTCAAGCGATGGGCTGCCGATCTGCAGGGGCAGGTTCCAGGCGCGCAAGGAGCGATCACCTGCCAGGCCGGCGCCCCGGTCATTTGCACGGTGCAAATCAGTTGGAAACCCAACGCCACCATCGCAATCAACGGGGGCACGCAAGGCGCGCCCGCCAGTGCCTCGACGGTGTCGTACTCCCTCACCAACCAGTTGTGATCGCCATGCATAAGCCCACCTACCAACGCGGCATGAGTCTAATTTCGCTGATGGTGGCGCTCGCCATCGGTGTGTTCCTGTTGGCCGGTCTGTTCCAGATCTGGTACCAGACGCGCATGACTTTCAGCGCGCAAGGCCAGCTGGCGCAGCTGGAAGACAACCAGCGCATGGTTCTGACCACGATGGCGAATACGGTACAGACCGGCGGCTATTTTCCGGTGTACCTCAACTATCCCGCGCATGCAGGCACCACTTATTCGGCGGATCTGCTACCGCAGTCGGGCAGCATCAAGCAGGCCCAGTACATCTACGGCACGCACGACACGGGCACCGGCGCCGACACGCTGACGGTGCGCTATATCGCCGACAAGACCTCGGCCGATAGCACCACGCTCGATTGCCAGGGCCAGAGCCAGGGTACCGGCACGGTAGTGACCAATACGTACCGGATTGACACCACCACCAATTTTCTGAGCTGCTCCACCGATGGCACGACCTTTCTGCCGATCGCGCAGGGCACGGTCAACGCGATGAAAGTCTGGTACGGGGTCGACACGCTCAACGATGGCACGGCTCTGCAGTACCTGACCGCCGACATCGTACAGAACGACGGCTTCTGGGATCGCGTGCGCTCGGTGAAGATCCAGTTGACCTTCAACAACCCGTTGGCCGTGCAGCCCAATGCGATCAATCAGCCGGCCACGCTGCCGCCGATCACTCGCGTCATCGCCATTACTCATTCCTGATCTCAAACCTCATCGCGGACCTCACGGACCGTCGCAAGGCATGCCCATGAAACCGGCAATCCAACCAAGCAAGGGCCGTCAAGACGGCTATATCCTGATCGCAGCCATGGTGATGCTGCTGGTGCTGACTTTTCTGGGCGTCAGCATGTATCGGAGCTTCACCTCACAGGAAAACATGGCGGCCAACTCCAAGGAGAAGGCGCGTGCGTTCCAGGTGGCACAGAGCACGCTGCAATACGGCGAGTATCTGCTCGCCACCACGCAGTCCTCACTCGTCCAGGGCGGCACCTGCGCCACGGCGACTCCGCTGTCCACAGCGACCATCTGCCAGAACGGCGTGAATATCGTTCCGGCGACATCGGCAGTGCCGATGTCGCTGGGCAATGGCCTCCCCTACTCCACCATGAACATCGTGTTGCCTGTTGACCCCACCGGCGGAGCGGGCAAGTACTACGGCAATCCGCAGTTCTACATTCAGTATCTGGGCATTTCGCCGGACGGCGCGGGCCAGCTGTATCAGGTCACCGCGCTGGCCTACGGCGGCAATTCCAACGCCGTGGCCGTGGTGCAGAGCACGTACGAAACGTCCAGCGGCATCAAGAATCTCGGGGGACTCTGATGAAAAACATTCGTATGAAGGGCTGCAGGATTGCCCTGGCGGCGAGCCTGATGTTTGCAGGCGGCCTGGTCATGGGTTCGTCCGCGCAGGCGCAGACCGCATCCAACGTTATCCAGGACGGTTTCACCGGCACGACGGCGCAATTGCCGTGGCAGGCGTTCAACGGAGCATGTCTTACCGCGGGTAACGGACAGGCCGCTTCGAACGGCGGCTTGATTCCGTCATGTGCATCGCTCGCCAGCACCTACTACAGCGCCGACACCGCCAACAGCACGGCCCTGGTCGGCCTGGGCTCAACCAATGCCGATGCGGCAGGCAGCGGCGCGCTTCGACTCACCAACAGCTTCAGCGAGAACGGCGCGATCATCGACACGCAGCCGTACGCATCGAACCTGGGTATTCAAGTTACTTTTACTACCTATACCTACGGCGGCAACTCGGGCGGCACTGCCAAGGACGGCGCCGACGGTATCGGCTTCTACCTGCTGGGTGCTGCGAGCACCAATGGTCTGGCCAATACCTTGAACGACTCTTCGGGCAATCAGCTGACCGCTGTGCCTAGCATCGGTTCCTGGGGCGGCAGTCTCGGTTACAGCTGTTCCAATACCAATAGCCCGTACGAAGGCATGGCCGGCGCGTACATGGGGCTGGGCATGGATGAGTTCGGCAACTTCCTCAACTCGCCTGACAACACCGGTACCGGCAGCCAGGCGGGCACCAGCAACGGCGGCGACGGCAATCAGTATCAGCCAGGGCGCATCGGTCTGCGCGCGTACGGCAACGTCAATCTCGCTGCTCTGCAGGCGTATAACAAGAACGCGACCAAGTCCGACGTGCAGGCCACTTGCAAGAACGGCGGCACGTATTCATGGTCAACCAAGACCACGCTGTACAACCTGGCGTACACGTACAACTCGGGCAAGCCGTTCATCCCGACGGCCATCGCCACCACCACCACGGTAAAGACATCCGCCGTGACCTGGGCCAGCGCCACCAAGAACAACAAGAGCACCGGTCTCAGCAACTGCCCCACGGTCAGTGCGTCGACCGGCACTCCCAGCACCGTTACGACTGGCGGTCAGCAGAACGGCAGCAGCAGCACGCTCAGTTACACCGGCGGGCTCTATCAACTCGGCGCCGGCGTGCAAAAGTCTCGCTCCGATCTGGGCTCCGACAAGACAACGACCAATAGCAATTTCACGAAGACAAATAATGGCGTTACCTGCGTGGGTTCGCAAAACACGGAAACCGTCGTAACCGCCACCGAGACCGACTATCCCTTCACCCAGACTGGCGCTACCGTCACAACGCCTTCCTCGGCCAATGCCAGCGGCTACACCGGCACCGGCACCATGTATGGCCTGGGCTCAGATGGCAACTACTACGCCATCACGTTCAAGGCGACCTCGCAACAGATCACCAATAATTTCAGTCAGCAGTTCCCCGACTACGCCGCCATTCCCGGTGCGTTCGTGAACCTGGATTCCTCGACGCCGATCGCGCTCGAATCGGCCAAGAAGCGCACCGATGCCGTGCCGATTTCGTACAAACTGCAGATCACTCAGGCGGGCCTGCTCAGCCTCTGGTACAGCTACAACGGCGGCACCTATAACCCAGTATTGACCGGACAGGACATCACGCAATCGAATGCGCCGATTCCTTCCTCCTTTCTGTTCGGCTTCGGCGGTTCGACCGGCGGCAGCAGTAACGTGCATGAAATCACCTGTTTCCAGGTGACGCCAGCCGAAACCTCGGCTAGCTCGGCCGGACTGAACATCCAGTCGGGTGAGGTAAGAACAGGTACTCAGGTCTATCTGGCCGCTTATCACACCAATAATTGGTGGGGTCAGCTAACCGCGCAGAACCTGGTGGTGACCGGCAGCGCCGTCTCGATCAGCCCGGTGGCCAACTGGGATGCATCGTGCGTACTGACCGGCGGAGCCTGCCAGTCCACCAACGGTTCCAATACCGCGCAGTCTGCCAGCAACCGCGTGATCTACAGCTATCAGGACACCACCGTCGGCGGCGCCACCAGCAATACGGGCATCCAGTTGACCTGGAACAATCTCACTGCAACGCAGCAAGGCTGGCTGAACGACGATACCCATGGTCAGGATCGACTTGCCTACCTGATGGGCGATCGCTCCAACGAACAACCGGCAAAGAATGCTACGACGTCGCAGATCTTCCGCGACCGCAACAGCGTGCTCGCCGATATCATCGACTCCGGCCCCACGTGGGTGGGTCCGGCATCCGCCCCCTATGCTGACAGCTGGTCGGACAAGCTCCATCCTGATCAGACACCGGCGGAAAACTCAGGCGCGCTGTACTCCGCCTTCCTCGCCAGCTCGGCCACGCGCTTGAACGTGGTGTACGACGGTGCCAACGACGGTTTTCTGCACGGCTTCCGCACCGGCTCGTACGATAAGAACGGCAACTACATAGACAACAGTACGACGCCGAACGACGGCCTCGAAGTCATGGCATACATGCCGCAGGCCGTGCTGAAGAAAATCCACAACGCTCAGAACACGCTCGACTACGCCAATCCCAAGTACTCGCACGCTTACTATGTCGATGCCACACCGGGCACCGGCGACCTGTTCTACAACAACAGTTGGCACACCTGGCTGGTGAGCGGCCTGGGGCCGGGCGGCAGGGCGATCTTCGCGCTGGACATCACCGATCCCACGCAATTCACCAATGCCAACGCGGCAAGCATCGTCAAGGGCGAATGGAACGGCAGCACGCTGTCGTGCACAGGCACCACCAATTGTGGCAGCAACCTGGGCCAGACCTATGGCACGCCGCAGATCCGCCGTCTGCATAACGGCGAGTGGGGCATCATTTTCGGCAACGGCTTCAAGAGCAGCACGGGCGATGCCGGCATTTTCGTGATGACCATCGGCAGCACCGGCGCCCTCGACAAGGTGTATTACCTGAGCACCGGCGTGGGCTCCGCTGCCAACCCCAATGGCATCGCCTATGTGACGCCAGTGGATCTGGATGGCGACCACATCACCGACGTGGTCTATGCCGGCGACAACTACGGCAATGTCTGGCGCTTTGACCTTAGCAGCGAAACCGCGACGGATTGGGCCGTGTTCAACTACGGCAATTCCAGCGCCACGCCGTTGTTCACCACGACCACGACCACGACCACCACCGTAACGCCCACCAGTGGCGCCGCTACGGTCACGCCGGTCACGACCACGCTCTCGGTATCGGCGCAGCCGGGCACGCTCATGGGTTCGAGTTCGGTGACGGATTCGGGTACCGGCACTGTGACCGCGACAACCATCACCAACCAGCCCATCGCCACTCAATTGATGGTGCTGTCGGTGGCGCCTTCGGCGACAGGCCAGCCGCGTGTGATGATCGAGTTCGGCACCGGCTCGGTGATTCCGCAGACGACTACCGCGGACATCCAGTATTCCTCGGGTCAACAAGGGCTCTACGGCATCTGGGACTGGGATTATGGCCAGAGCGGCACCGCTGGCGCTGGCTACGCCAGCTTGCCAGCCAGTTCTCAGCCGACTTCGGGCATCAGCATCGGCCAGTTGCAGGCGCAAACCGTCACAGGCACGTTCAGCGCCGCGCAGTCGGGTATTGGCCAGGGTGCGCGCACGCTGAGCAATAACTCGATCTGCTTCGTGGGCAATACCTGCGCCAGCATCGATGCGCAGGGCAAGCTCAGCACCTCGCCGGGCACGCAGTTCGGCTGGTACCTCAGCCTGCCCGGCGCCAACGGCGTGAGCGGCGTGGGCGGCAAGAACCAGACCGAGCAAGTCATCTATAGCCCGATCGAGACGGACGGTTCGTTTATCGTCAACACGACGGTACCGGCCAACAATTCGCCGCTGACGTGTACGGTGCAGAGTGCGCAGGGCTGGACCATGGCGATCAACCCGGCCAACGGCGGCGCGTTCCAGAACTCATTCTTCTCCGATGCCAGCGGCAACTTCGTCAACATCAGCGGCGCGCCGGTCAGCGGCATCGCATTGAATGCCACGGGTAGCCCGTCGGTGGTCACGGCGAACAAGCTGCCCTATCTGGTCAGCCAGACCGTGAACGGTGCGGGCGCCGTCAACCAGATCAATCCGCCGGGCTCGATGTACAACAAGCGCCTGACGTGGCTGCAAGTCCACTAAGGGGAGTTGGACATGTCCAGAACCAGTGAACCTATGAAAACAGCAACGACAAACCACACCCGCTTTGGCCTTGCCCGACCGGAGTCCGCCTCCGGTCAGTGCAAGCGTGGCTTCACCCTGATCGAGTTGATGATCGTGGTGGCCGTGATCGCCATCCTGGGCGCCATCGCCATGCCGCAGTACATGCGCGAAGTGCGCAAGTCGCGCCGTACGGCGGCAAAGACCACGCTGTTGGACGTAGCAAGTCGTCAGGAGAAGTACTACGCGACGCAGAACAAGTACGGTGCTCTGACCGATCTGGGCTACACCGGCGCGACCATTCAGGCTCCGAGCGCCACGCAGGACTATTACAACGTCACCCTCACCCTGGGCACGCCGACCAACGGCTTTACAGCCACGGCGGCGGCACAGGGCGATCAGCAGAAAGATACGTGCGGGGATTACGCCATCACCAACCTTGGCGTACAGACCGTCACTGGAACAGACAGCAATTGCTGGTAGCTCATGACGGCCTCTTCACGTTGAACACAACGGCAAGTGCGAAGAAAAGGGCCCCTTTCTGGAGCCCTTTTTCTTGGGCATGGTCATCCAGGGCCAAGCAGCGGATAATTTCCCCTTCTGTGCCCCGCATAAGTGACGCATGTTCGTACCCGGTCAACGTTGGATCTCCACCGCCGAGCCTGAGCTTGGCCTTGGCACCGTGCTGCGCGTCGAGGGACGCGGGGTGCAAGTTCTTTTTGCCAAGGCGGGGGTGCTGCGGCCTTACGCGGTGGACTCGGCGCCGCTGGTGCGCGCGGAATTCCGTCCTGGCCAGCGCGTGGCGGGCAAGGGCCTGGCGTTTCTGGTCGAGCGGGTGGAAGTACGGGAAGACCTGCTGGTCTATCGCGGCGAGGGCCGTGAGCTGGAAGAAGGCCAGCTCGACGACGAACAGAGCGTCAGCCAGGCCGATGACCGCCTGATCGGCGGCCGCACCGACCCCGTCTCCCACTTCGAATTGCGTCTGGAAGGTCTCAAGCGCCGTGCCGAGGCGCGCCGCTCGCCGGCGTGGGGCCTGGGTGCATCGCGCATCGGGCTGGTGCCGCATCAGTTGCGCGTGGCAGGCATTGCTTCATCGCGCCGCCCTCCCCGCGTGTTGCTCGCCGATGAAGTGGGCCTGGGCAAGACCATCGAGGCCGGCATGATCATTGCCCGCCAGCTCACCACTGGCCGCGCCGGGCGCGTGCTGGTGCTGCTGCCCGATACGCTGGTCTACCAGTGGTTCGTGGAACTGCTGCGCCGCTTCAACCTGAGCTTCTCGATTTACGACGAAGAACGCTGCGAGTCGCTGGAACAAGGCGGCGACACCTCCAATCCGTTCGAGGACGAGCAGCTCGTCATCGCCGACTTCACCTTCCTGGAGCAATCGCCCAAGCGCGCGCAGCAGCTGCTCGACGCCCATTGGGACTTGCTGGTGGTCGATGAAGCCCACCATCTCGCCTGGGCACCCGACGCGGCCAGTCCGCGCTACACGCTGGTGGATCAGCTCGCCGCGGCCACGCCGGGCGTGATCCTGCTTACCGCCACGCCGGAACAGCTCGGCCGCAGCGGCCACTTCGCCCGCCTGCGCCTGCTCGATCCGCAGCGCTATCACGATTTGGACGTCTATCTGGCCGAATCGGACCGCTTCCACAGTCTGTCGAAAGTTGCCGATCGGCTGCTGGATGGAAAGGCACTCGACGACGCACAACTGGCCACGCTGCGCGAGGCCTTCGCCGGCGACGATGCGCTGCAGGCACATCTGGTCGACACCACCAAGCCGGAGCACGCACGCGAGATTCTCGCCGCGCTGATCGATCGCCACGGCACCGGTCGCGCGATGTTCCGCAATCGCCGCGCCAGCATCGGCGGCTTTCCCAAGCGCGCGCCCGTCTGGCACCTGATCGACAAGGACATGCTGAGCGACGAGGCACGTCAGGCGCTGCTCGGCGAGTTCCACGCCGATATCCAGCAGCCTTCGCCGACCATCGAGATCGATTACGGCAACGACCCGCGCATCGACGCGTTGGTGTCCCTGCTAGATGCACATCCGCAGGACAAGTTCCTGCTGATCTGCCGCAGCCAGGCCAAGGTGCTGGCGCTGGAAGAAGCGCTGCGCACCAAGAGCGGCGTGGGCGTGGCACGTTTCCACGAAGGCCTGGGCATCGTGCAGCGCGATCGCAACGCGGCGTACTTCGCGCAGCCCGATGGTGCGCGCTTGCTGCTGTGTTCGGAGATCGGCTCGGAAGGACGCAACTTCCAGTTCGCCCATCGCCTGGTGCTGTGGGACTTGCCGCTGGATCCGGATCTGCTGGAACAGCGCATCGGTCGCCTCGACCGCATTGGCCAGAAGCACGACATCAGTATTCACGTGCTCGCCGTGGCCGATAGCGCACAACATGTGCTCGCCCGTTGGTACGACGAAGGCGTCGATGCATTCCGCTCCAGTCCGGCCGACGGCCGCGAACTGCTGCGCCGCTTTGGCGATGCGCTGTCGCGTCTGGCCAGCGAGCACGCGCGCGGCGACGACAATCGCGACCAGGAACTCGACGTACTGCTCGCGGAAACGCGCGGTGCGCACGAGGAAATGGCCGAGCTGATCCGCGATGGCCGCGACCACTTGCTGGAACTCGCGGCCAGCCGCGACCTGCACGCTGACGAACTGGCGCAGGCATTCACGCGCGAGGACAACGATCCGAGCCGCGACGCCTTCATCCAGGGTTTGCTGGAGCGCTTCGGCATTCACGCCGAAGAGTTGGGCGGCAAGGTGCTGCTGCTCGATCCGCAGTATCTGTCCACCGATGCCCTGCCCGGCTTCGCCGAAGGTCCGCAAGCCGTTACGTTCGCCCGCGAGGTGGCGCTGGCGCGCGAAGAGTTGCCGCTGTTGCGCCTGGATCACCCGATGGTGCTGGGCGCGCTCGACCTCACGCTATCCAACGAACAGGGCAACGCGGCCTTCCTCGTCGACGACGCCTTGCCGCCGCGCAGCGCGCTGTTGCAAAGCGTGTTCCTGATCGAATGCGTGGCCGACCGAAAGCTCGATGCCGAACGTTTCCTGCCGCCGCAGCCGATCGTCGTCACCATCGATACGCGACTGACCGAACGCGCGGATTTCCGCCCCAGCGACGTCGGCCTGCGCAAGGCCGCGGATCGCACCATCGAAGTGGCGCGCTACCGCAAGTTCCTCGCCAAGCTGGTGCCGCCCATGCTGGAGAAGGCGGAAGCCATTGCCAGCGAACGCGCCAAGGCGAATGTCGATGAAGCGGTGGCGCTGGCCACCGACACGCTCGATGCCGAACTGTCGCGCTTGCTCGCCCTGCGTGCGGTCAATCCGGCCATCAGCGAAGCGGAAGTGGTGGCCATCACCGACGAGCGCACGGCGCTGCTCAAGGCCTTGCCGGGAGCCCGTTTGCGTCTCGACGCGGTGCGCTTCGTGGTGAGTCCGGATTTCCTCGCACTGCGATAAGCTGCACAGCCACGCCCTGGATGAACTAGGGCGTGGCTTGATCCAGCGCAAACGCTACGGCTGCGTCGGCATGCAAGGCGGCCGTGTCGAACAACGGCAATGACACATCCTGCTGACCCAGCAGCAAGCCGATTTCGGTGCAGCCTAGAATGACGCCCTGCGCGCCAGCGGCCATCGCCTCGTTGACGATGGTGCGATAGGTATCGCGCGACGCGTCGGTGATCACGCCGGCGCAAAGTTCTTCGTAGATGATCCGATGCACTTGCGCGCGCTGCGGCTCCGAAGGCAGCAGGCAATGCACGCCGTGTCGTTCCTGCAGGCGCGAGCGATAAAAGCTGTCGTTCATGGTGAACGCGGTGCCCAGCAGCAGCACCGACTTCATGCCTCGCTGCGCAATAGCCGCGCCGGTGGGATCGGCGATATGGATGAACGGCAGCGTGGTGACCTCGGTAATCGCATCGGCCACTTTGTGCATGGTGTTGGTGGCCAACATGATGCAGTCGGCGCCGCCTGCTTCCAACCGACGCGCCGATGCTGCCAGCGCTTCGCCTGCCGCGTCCCAGTTGCCCTCGCGCTGCCAGGCCACCACTTCACTGAAATCGAGGCTGTCGAGCAGCAGCCTGGCTGAATGCAGTGGGCCGCATCGATCGCGAATACCGCGGTTGATCCACTGGTAATAAAGCACGCTGGATTCCCAGCTCATGCCGCCGATCAGCCCGATGGTACGCACATGAAGACTCCTTGATGTGCGGCGAAAACCGCGCCCAAGTCTAACTTTGCGCTGCAAGCTCCATACGTCCTTCCACCTGGAATAGACGGTAGGTGATCGCCAACACGGTAACCCAGCTGGCGCCGATATAGAGCGCCACGCGCGTATCCGGACTCACCCCCAGCATCACTACCACGAAGCCGAGGAAGGCCAGGCAGACAATGCCGCTGAGCGGCCACCAGCGCAGGCGGAAACCCGCGGGCGCCTCGCCGCGGGCGCGCAGCTGGCGACGGAAGCTGTAGTGCGCCAGCAGCACCATCGTCCAGGTCCACACCGTGTTGAACGAGAGGATCGACATCATCATGCCGAACACCTTGGCCGGCACCAGGTAGTTGAGCAGCACGGCCAACAACAGCACGGCCAGCGTCACCAGGATCGCGCGCACCGGCACGCCCTGCTCGTTCACCTTGCTCAGCGCCGCCGGCGCCTGCCCCTTGCACGCCAGGCTGTACAACATGCGGCTGCCGCTGAAGGTGGTGCAGTTGAAGCCTGAGAGTGCCGCCGTGATCACCACGAAGTTGATCAACCCGGCCGCCTGCGGAATGCCCAGCTTGGCGAAGGTGGTGACGAACGGACTGCCATGCTCGCCCAGGCCGTTCCACGGATAGATGGCCATGATCACGAACAGCGCGCCCACGTAGAAGATCAGGATGCGCCACAACACCGAATTGACCGCACGCGGAATGGTGCGCTCGGGCTGCGCTGCTTCGCCCGCGGCAATGCCCACGGTTTCCACGCCGCCGAAGGAGAACACCACCACGGGTAATGCCAGCACCATGCCGAGCAGACCGTGCGGAAACCAGCCGCCGTTCGACCACAGGTTCGACAGTCCCGTCGGCTTCCCGCCGTTGCCCCAGCCGACGAAAATGATGGCCAGGCCGCCGGCGATCATCGCCAGCACGGTGAGCACCTTCACCAGGGTGAACCAGAACTCCATCTCGCCGTAGATCTTCACGGTGAGCAGGTTCAGGCCGCCGATCATCACCACGCTGCCAAGCACCCAGATCCAGCGCGGCCAATCGGGAAACCACTCGTGCATGTACGCGCCAACGGCGGTGGCTTCGGCCATGCCCACGCCCACCATCAGCAGCCAGTAATTCCAGCCGGTGACGAAGCCTGCAAACGGACCGAGATAGCGCTGTGCGTAGACACTGAAGGAACCGGCGACCGGATCGCGCACGGTCATCTCGCCCAGCGCGCGCATGATGATGAAGATCATCACGCCACCGAACAGATAAGCGAACAACACCGACGGTCCAGCCAGCTTGATCGCATCGGCCGAGCCGAGGAACAGGCCCGCGCCGATGGCCATGCCGAGCGCCATGAACGTAATGTGACGCGACGTCAGTCGACGCTGAAGATGCTGGGTCATGGAGACGGCCGAAAGACGAGGACTGCAGCGATCAACGGTAGAGACGACGCTGCGGCTTGATGGGGAGCTTGCCCCGCCAGTACTGGATCAGCACGAAGCCACCGAGCATGCCGCCCAGATGCGCGAAGTGCGCGACGCCCGCCTGCGTGCCGGTGACGCCCATGAAAAGCTCGGCCAGGCCGTAAAGCGTGACGAATACCCATGCCGAAATCGGAATCGGCAGGAAGATCAGCATCATCTTCTCGTGCGGGAACAGCATGCCGAACGCCAGCAGGATGCCGAAGATGGCGCCCGACGCACCCAGCGTCGGATAGAAACCACCGGTAAACCATTGCACTACCATCAACTGGGCGAGCGCAGCGATCAACAGGCAAACGGAGTAGTAGACGATGAAATTGCGCGCGCCGAACACCCGCTCGATCTGGCCGCCAAACATGAAGAGCGCCAGCATGTTCGAGAACAGATGGGTCAGGCTGCCGTGCATGAAGGCATAGCTGACCAGCTGCCAGGGACGAAAACCCACCGACACCAGCCCCTGCGCGCCCTCGGCGACCTGATCCGGGCCCCACGGCCAAAGCGCGAAGTAGGTCAGCAGCGTTTCGCCCATCACCTGTTGCAAGAGGTACACCGCCACGTTGGCGATCAGCAGGTTGCGGGTGACGGGAGGAAGGTCAAACGGCATATCGGGGAAAATCCGCGAGGTGATCTGCCCAAGCGTAACCGTAGCCGCCCAGCACCGCCACGGCCGTCCGGCCTAGAGCCGGTCGAACCGGAAGCCAAGGTGGCGAGCGGCGTCGCTTTGCCTGGGGTAAAAACGATTTCCGAACACGGGGTTCATGCCCAGACAGGCAGCCCTTCCGCTGCAATAACGATCATCGCCATAGAATGTCGCCATGACCACTGCGCCCCGCCATGTCCTGCTTGCCGGTGCCACCGGGCTCACCGGGCAGAAGCTGCTCGCGCTGCTGCTGGCGGACGACAGCGTGGCGCACGTATACGCACCGACGCGCCGTCCATTGCCACCCCATCCCAAGCTGGAGAACCCGGTGGGCATGGTCAGCCACCTGGTCGCGCAGTTGCATGGGCAGGCGGACACCGTGTTCTGCTGCCTGGGCACCACCATTCGGCAGGCCGGGTCGCGCGAAGCGTTTCGCATGGTGGACTACGACCTGCCGCTGTCGCTGGGCAAACATGCGCGCGCCCTGGGCGCCAGCCACTATCTGGTGATCAGCGCACTGGGCGCGGAGCCTTCTTCGCGGCTGTTCTACAACCGCACCAAGGGCGAGCTCGAACTCGCGCTGCAGAAGCAGGAATGGCCACGGCTCACCATCGTGCGGCCTTCGTTGCTGCTCGGTTCTCGCCACAAGCCGCGCATGGGCGAGATCTTCGCCGCACCGTTCTCACGCGTCCTGCCCGGCCGCTGGCGCGGCATCGAGGCCGGCACCGTGGCCACCGCCATGTGGCGTCTGGCCAAGGCCCCAGGAAGCGGTCTCCGCATCGTCCCGTCGGACGAGCTTCAGCAACTCGGCAGTTAACGGCCAGGCCTCATGCGCAGGCATAAAAAAAGGCCGCCCATTGGGCGGCCTTTGACTGACGGTGACGTCGAAATCAGCTGCGAGCCAGCGCACCCGGGCGCTTGGCGCCGGCGAAACGCTGCGCCCAATAGGACTGGTCCAGGCTGTCCACGCGCACGGTCTTGCCGCGCGAGGGCGAATGGATGAACTGGCCGTTGGCGATGTAGATGCCCACGTGCGAGACGCGGCCCTGGCCGCGCTTGCCGGCGGTGCGGAAGAACACCAGGTCGCCCGGCTTCATGTCGCCGCGGTTGACGTTGAGGCCAGCCACGAACTGCGACGCGGAGTTGGTCGGCAACTCGAGGCCGACCGCATGGGCGAACACGTAGCGGACAAAGCCACTGCAATCGAAACCCGTCGACGGATCGTGGCCGCCGCGCACGTAACGGATGTCACGCAGCTGCATGGCCATGCCGATCAGGGTCTTGCGCAGATCGGAGGTGTCGTTGGCGAGGGCGGCAACGGCGCTGACGCCGCTATCGGGCATGCCGTCGCCATCGGCGTCGTCTTCGTCGACCGCGCCGGCCGACTTGTCGGCGGCGGCAGCCTTGGCGGCGAGCTGGGCGGGAGCGGCGGACTGGGCGAGCATGGCGGCCGGCGAGAACAGCGACAGCTGGCCCATCAGATTCGGTGTGACGGTGGCCGAGGACGGCGCGGTGGCCGGAGTGGCGGTAAGCGGTTCAGCGAAAAGCGGAAGGGACGTAAGCAGTGCACCAGCAAGCGCAGCAGCGGCGAAAATTCGCTTCGTTGGCATGTGGGACAAATCCCTTTGCAGTTCGTGAGTTAGACCGTCAGCCAGAGGTGGACGGGCCGTGATGGAGTCGTGAACTTAGCAAAGAGATCTAGATCGTTTGTTCGGACGCGGTTAACTGTACCCCGTCGTTTCGAAATCTGGCACGGCCTATGCTTGGTATCTCCCGAGTGATAAATGACTGATTTCTAAATGAAAGCTGTGTCAAATTGGTTACATATTGATCAATTAGTGAACTAATTATTCAATCCGGTACCGTACGTTTTTGGGATCTGTCTCACACCGAAAATGGCTGTGCCGACACGGATTTCGGTCGCGCCCTCGGCGATGGCGAGCGGGAAATCGCCGCTCATGCCCATGGAAAGTCGTGCCAAATCATGGCCCTGATCCTGTCCGGCATCGCGCAGATGACGCAACTGGCGGAAGCAGGCCCGCACCGCTTCGGCGTCATCCGACTGCACCGCCAGTGTCATCAGGCCGCGCACACGAAGTCGGTCGTAGCCGCGCAGCGCGTGAAGGAAAGACGACAGCTGATCGGCAGGCAGGCCGTGCTTGCTGTCCTCCGGCGAGGTTTTCACCTCGATCAGCACGTCCAGCGAGCGATCCTCGATCTCCAGCCGCCGCTGCAGCGCATCGGCCAGCTCCAGCCGGTCCAGCGACTGCACTTCGCTGGCCAGCCGCGCCACCTCCTTGGCCTTGTTGGTCTGCAGGTGGCCGATGACCACCCACTCGATCGACTCGCCGGCCAGCGCCTCGGACTTGCTGCGGATCTCCTGCACCTTGTTCTCGCCAAAGCGATGCAGGCCCAATGCCATCGCGGCGCGTACCACCTCCGGACCGAACGTCTTGCTCACCGGAAGAATCGACACCTCGCCCGGCTCACGCCCCGCCGCACGGCACGCCGCGTCGACACGCTCGCGCACGGCCGCCCAGTTATGGGCGAGATAGGCGTAATCGTTGGTTGGATCGGACATGGCTGCCCCTGGCTGAGCCCGAACGGACCGATCCGGTCGCTACCGGCATCCAGCACGGGCAGAAAACGCGTCGCCTCGGCCAGCAGCCGAGGCGACGATCACGTTCAGGCCTTGGCGCCCTGCGCGTAGTGATGGGCGACCACATCGGCCACCACCATCGACACCTTCTTACCGGTGGGGATATGCAGGAATTCGTTCGGGCCATGCGCATTCGAATGCGGGCCGAGCACGCCAGTGATCAGGAACTGTGCTTTCGGGAACTTCTCGCCCAGCATGCCCATGAAGGGAATGCTGCCGCCCTCGCCCATATATGCAGCGGGTGCGCCGAAATAGGTTTCCGAGGCCTTGGCCACGGCTTCTTCCAACCACGACGACAGCTGCGGCGCATTCCAGCCGCTGCCATCCTTCTCGAGCTTGAAGGTGACCTTGGCGCCGTACGGCGGATCCTTTTCCAGCAGCTGCTTGACCAACTGGCCTGCCTTGGCGCCCGACAAGGTCGGCGGCACGCGCAGGCTGAGCTTCACCGAGGTCTTCGGACGCAGCACGTTGCCCGCGCTCTCCAGCGGCGGCATGCCGTCGACGCCGGTCACCGCGAGCTGCGGACGCCAGGTGCGGTTGAGCACCAGTTCGGTCAGGTCTTCGGTGACCGGATGCATGCCGGCCACGAACGGGAACTTGTCGTAGATCGCCGTGCCCAGCACCTCGGCCGACTTCTTGGCCTGGTCGATGCGCTGCTGCGGAATGTCGACGTACAGTTCCTTCGGCTTGATCGTGCCGGTTTCCTGGTCTTCCAGGCGGCTCAGCAGCTCGCGCAGGATGCGGAAGCTGGAGGGCACCACGCCGGAGGCGTCGCCGGAATGCACGCCCTCTTCCAGCACCTGCACGGTCAGCTCGCCGCCGGTCATGCCGCGCAGCGAGGTGGTGAGCCACAGCTGCTCGTAGTTGCCGCAACCCGAATCCAGGCACACCACCAGCGACGGGTTGCCGATGCGTTCGGCCAGATGATCCACGTAGTACGGCAGATCGTAGCTGCCCGACTCTTCGCAGGCTTCGATCAGCACCACGCAACGCGCGTGCGGCACGCCCTGCTCATGCAGCGCCAGCAGCGCGGCCAGCGAACCGAAGATGGCGTAGCCGTCGTCGGCGCCGCCGCGGCCATACAACTTGTCGCCCTTCAGCACCGGCGTCCACGGACCGAGGCCTTCGGCCCAACCGGTCATTTCCGGCTGCTTGTCCAGATGGCCGTAGAGCACCACGGTGTCGTCGCCCGTGCCCGGCACTTCGATATAGATGAGCGGCGTGCGGCCTTCCAGGCGCACCACCTCGAGCGTGGCGCCCGGCAGCGAGGACAGCTTGCTGCGCGCCCAGGTTTCCATCAGCTTCACCGCGGCATCCATGTAGCCGTGCTCCACCCACTTGGGGTCGAACATGGGCGACTTGTTGGGAATGCGGATGTACTCGATCAGCTGCGGCACGATCTCGTCATCCCACAGTCCGCTGATGAATCGATTGAGGCGGGCGGTATCCATGGACGACTCCTGACAGCGTGGGAAAAGACCGCCATTGTATCAGCCCAGGCTAGGCGCCCTGCCCCGGCGCCAAGGCCCACGCGCCATCAGGCGCATTTCCCCCGCAGCGATTGCCGACAGCCGACAGCCCTGCTGGTGGCGGCTCGGCACAGTCATCGGGCGGCCGGGAGGAGGTCGCATCAACCACGGGGAATCATCATGATCAAGCAGATCGCAACAGCACTGTTGGCGTTTGCGCTGGCGTGGCCGGCCTTCGCAAGCACGCCGGTCAACGTCAACACGGCCGATGCCGCCACCCTGGCCAACTCGTTGGACGGGATCGGACCGGCCAAGGCAGCGGCCATCGTGGCGTACCGGGAAGAGCACGGGCCATTCAAGACCGTCGACGACCTGTCGCACGTGAAAGGCTTCGGCCCAGCCACGATGGAACGCAACCGTAGCGCCATCCTGTTGAGCGGCGGAGACGCCGCGGCAAAACCCGCCGCCAAGGGATCGGCAGCACCGGCCAAGGTGGCCGCTCCGGCCAAGCCCGCGCCCAAAGGGGGCAAAGCCGGCGGGCAATAAACAAACCGCGTCAATTACTTGCGTACACAAATGGTGCCGGCCGGGTATGGAAACCCCGGCCGGATGCGCCTACACTCGCCCGCCTGCCATTGGCGTAGGGCTGCCATGATTGTTCCGCGTTACCGCATAGCCGCGTCGAACATCGCCGGTGCGGGTCAGGGGTTGTTCTTGCTGGATGACGTGCGCGCCGGACAGATCGTCACGGCGCCGGACGCTATCGACCGCACCTACCGCCACGACGAGCTGGTGAGCTCGCCGGAGCTGTCGGCGCAGCTGTACGCCAGTGCGCGCTGGTTCGAGGACCGTTACACCGTGTCCCCGGACTGGCCGGATGAGTGCTATATCAACCACAGCTTCGAACCCACGGGGCTGTGGCATCTGGGTTTCGTGTTTGCCGCGCAGGACCTCGCGGCTGGAACGGAGATGACGGTGGACTACCGCCATCTGCTGCCCCCGGGAGAGGAAGAAGCCTTCGTTGACGCTGCCACCGGGCAGAAGATCGTAGGCATGCCATGGATCGAAAGCCTTCGGACGAGCACTCACGCTTTGGCGTCCCTGCTCGATGGCACCCGACTTGCTTGCTGAAGATCATGATCGACATACCTGTTATTGAAACCGCGCGACTGCGCCTTACCGCCCTGGCCGAACGTCATTTCGACGACTACGCCGCGATGCTGGCCGACCCGGCCAGCACCCGCTGGATCGGCGACGGCCAGCCGCTGGACCGCACCAACGCCTGGCGCTCGCTGGCCATGCTGATCGGTCACTGGCAACTGCGTGGCTACGGCATGTGGGCGTTGGAACTGAAGGACACCGGCGAATTCATCGGCCGCGCCGGGCTGATGCGCCCCGAAGGCTGGCCGGATCTGGAACTCGGCTGGATGCTCAAGCCCGAGTTCCGCCACCACGGCTATGCCACCGAGGCGGGCGGCGCCATCCTCGACTTCGCCTGGCATGCGCTGGGCGCACCGCGCGTGATCAGCCTGGTGAAGATCGGCAACGAGGCCTCCGACCGCGTCGCCGAACGCCTGGGCGGCGAGCACATCGAAGACATGGATTTCTTCGGCGCCCACAACCACGTCTTCGCCTACTACCCGCCCTGCACCGAGAAGCGTCGCGCCTGGGCATGAGCCAGCTCAGCCGCCTGCCCATCGACAGCCTGCACGGCTCACCCTGGGCCGAGGGACCGGTTTACATCACCACCGTCGCCAGCGGTCCGGATGAAGAAAACTGGCAATGGCAGATGACGCTCGTGGACGTGGACCAGGAAGCCGTCTTTCCATCACATACTGACCTGCGCCGGCACTTCGTGCCGCTGGACGCCCCGGTGGAGCTCGCCTTCGCCGATGGCCACACGCAACATCTGGCTCGCCTCCAGGTCGCGCAGTTCGACCTGAGCCACGATCCGCAGACCTGCCTGCCCAGCGCTCCCACGCGCACGTTCAACCTCAAGTTGCGCGGCGACGTGCAGGGCGAGCTGATCGTGCGTCCGCTCAACGGTGCCATGGTGCTGCTGGCGCCGTCGGGCTGGCGCTGGTTCCTGCTGTTGTTGTCAGGCCGCGCGAAAGTCATCGCCGACCATCGTTCGCAACCGCTGGAAGCAAACGACATGCTGTGGATCGACCCGATCCCCAGCCATCCGGTCCGCATCGAAGGCGGCGGCGAACTGGTGCTGGTTCGCCTTCCCACCGCCTGACCCGGGCTCTTACAGGCTGGATCGCCGGCCCAGCCCAAGCGAGCGACCGATTTCCGCCAGCCCGAACAAGCGGGCGATACGCATCCAGCCCAGGGCAACCACCACCAGTTGGGTGAGCAGGAAGCCCCACAGCAAACCATGCGCGCCTACCGACACCGTGTGCGCGCGAAGGAGCCCGAACGCAAGCGCCAAAGCGAAGCCCAACGCGGTGATCAACACGTAGGCGAGCAAGCTCGACACGGGGCGCCGCAACAGCTGCAGCAGGCCGCGGAGCATGGCGACGGTGGCCGAACGCAATCCCACATCTGCAATGAACGACGCGCGCGCGGCTTCCACCCAGGCCTGGGTCAACACGATCACGATGCCGGCGGCCCACCACGCCATGTGCTGCGCGCTGTCGGCTTGCGACTGCAGCGTGGCGGCATCGCTGCGGTCGTCGGCCCAATCGAGCCCCCACTGCGCCAGCAGGCCAGCGAGCGCATACGGCAGGATCGACCAGAGCGTGAGTCGAAACATGCGGCCGTATTCGGCCAGGCCACCCTGCAACAACGGGCCGAAGCCGAGCGAGCGCCCTGCCCGGCCGCTCGCCACCACCATGCCGTTGAGCCATGGCAGCCAAAGCAGCATCAGCAGCACGCTGGCCAGTCCGGCGCCATGGAGCGTCGCATGCTGTTTCGACAACGCCACCGCGACATCGCCGAACATCAGGCCGTCGAACTGCTTCGCCCATACCTGCGCATGCGTGGAGTGATCGAGCAAGGCGCCGAGCGACTGCAGCAACGGCAGCGCCGCCACCGACGTGGCGATGAGCGTGGCCACTATCCACAACAGCAGCAACCGCCACTGCAAGGCCGCGAACGGCGCCAATGCGACGGCACCCAGATCGACACGACGAGAACTCTTGTAGGCCATCACAGCGTCACCAGGCATGCGTACAGCGACTGCAACAGCGCCGCGAGATCGGCCGTCCAGCGGCGCGAGGCCGAGGGATAGGCTTTCGTGGTGCGGCTGTCGTTGAGCTTGTCGTCGTCGAGCAGGACTTTTTGTTCGGGGTCGAGTTCGGCGGAAACTGCCGCGGTATCGCCCGTGAAGACAAAACGAGCCCAGCGGCGGTCATCGTCCCAGCGCACGTCGACGTGCGATCCACCGGCAAACGTCACGCGCAGGATCTGCGGCACGGCCGCACCTTCGCGCACGACGGTGACCGTGCTGCGGATGGGAAACGCGCCCGGCTTGGTTCTTCCCGTGTCGGGATGGGATTTCTTCCACGCGTCTTCCGCCTTCGCCACCTGTTCGTAGCGGTCATCGTCCGTCAGCTCCGTGCGCTGGCCGTTCTTCACCCAGCTGCCGGCTTCGGGCAGCACCCTGCTGGTGTCGATCGTCACCACACGATCGTCGATGCGCACCGTCCCATAGACGAATTGGTCGAATACCTCGTCCACCGCGCGCGCATTGCCGGAAACATCGATCAGCGTCGCGCGCAGATCCGCGGCGGAGGGATGGCGGAAATGCCAGCGCAGATAGTATTCGCGCATCGCCTGCGCCATCGTGTCCTTGCCCAACCGTTCCTCCAGATCGTGCATGGCCGTGGCCGTGCGCGAATACACGGTGCCGTAGCTGGAGGTGGAATAGCGATCCCAACTGTTCTGTCCCAACGGATCGAACGGATGCGCCAGGCCGGCATCTAGGCGTTCGAAGGCGAACGCCTCCATCGACGGCGTGATGCCGGCGCGCCGCAACCAGCTGCCGGGCGCGAGCACGCGCTGGCCGCGTTCGCGCAACATGCGATCGTCCCAGTATTCGTTGATGCCTTCATCGAGCATCGGCTCCTCGAATTCGTTCGAGGCGAGCAGGCCGTAGAAATAGCCGTGGCCGAATTCGTGGATGGTTACGAAGTCGATGTTCCACTGATCCATGGTGCCCTTGTCGATCGCCTTGTCGCCCTCGACGGTGAAGAAGGTCGGATACTCCATGCCGCCCGCTTCATCCGCATTGAACGGCGGCACCACAGCGGTCACGGTGCGATATGGATACGGCCCCAGCGTGTCGGAAAAATACGTCAGCGAGTCCAGCGTGGCCTTGAGCACCGGCTGCGCGGTGGCGATGTATTCCGGCGGATAGATCACGCGTACCGCCACGCTCGGACTGCCCGGCCCCTGCCAGCTGCCTTCCAGCGTACGGAATCCCTTGGCGGCGACCCAGGCGAAATCGTGCACGTCGTGCTGCAGGAAGTGATAGGTGGTCTTGCCGTTCTGTTCGGAGGGCTCCCCCTGCTGCGCGCCGACCGCGCCGACGGTGTAGTCGGAGGGCACCGTGAGCCGCACATCGTAGCTGCCGAAGTCCGCGTAGAACTCGCTGTTGAAATGGAACTCGTGCACGTTCCATTGCGCCTGGGTGGCGCCACGCTCGCCGGGCAGCTCGAGCACGCCGATCTTGGGGAACCACTGCGCCACCAGATTGAAGTTGCCCCACCAGCCGGTGCGCTCGATCACGCGAGGCAGCTGACTGACGAAGTCGATATCCAAGGTGAGCGTGCCGCCGGGAGGCACCGGCTCGGCGAGATCGATGGCGACCACGGTCTGGTCGGTGGCCGGTCCGTCGTCGGGATGTACGAAGCTCCACTTCAGCGCCGCGTTGCCCTGCTGCACGCCGGTCAGGTCAATCCAACCCCACTCGCCTTTTGCTGGCGTGGTTTCTGCGCGCGAATGCCCATGCGCCGCGAACAAGCTGCGTTCGGTGAAGAAGGTGCTGCCTTCGTTCTGGAAGGCATTGAGATAGAGATGAAGGTAGATGCGATTGACCGGATGCTGGCTGCGATTGCGCCAGCTGAGTTGTTCGCTGCCCTTGACGCTGTGCCTGGCGGCGTCCAACTCGGCGTCGATGCGATAACTTGCGACGCGATCGGAGAGCGTGGGTTCGTTGCCTGTGCGGACGCCGCCCCATGCATCGGGCGCGCTCGCTTCATGCGGTGCGGCAGCGCGGGCCTTGGCCAGTGGAATCGCCAGCGGCGGCGTGGCGGTGCTGCTTGCCGGTGCCGGTGCATCCTGCGCGGTCACCGCCGCTGACAGCGCCAAACAGGCCAGCGCCAGCCAGAGACGCGGCGCGCCTTGCAAACACATTCGCATGTACCCCTCCCCCCAAGGAACGCCGTCCAGACTGCGGCATCGGCGCATCGCCATCCTATAGGCTAAAGGTCACGGCAACTCAATAGACGTCGCGACGGTAGCGACCCGCTTCGCGCAGTTGTTCGACCTTGGCGTCGCCCAGGGTTTCGCGCAGGACCGCGTCGACGCCCGGGGCCATTCCCGCAAGGCTGCCGCACACATAGATGGCGGCTCCCTGCTCAATCCACTGACGCAACACATCGGCGGAGGCTCGCAAGCGGTCCTGTACGTAGAGGCGTGATTCGCCCTCGCGCGACCAGGTCAAGTCGAGCCGCTCGAGCATGCCCTGGCGCTGCCATTGCAGGATCTCGTCGCGGTGATAGAAATCGTGGGCGGATTCGCGTTCGCCGAACAGCAACCAGTTGCGTCCGCGGCCCTTTTCCACACGAGCCTTCAACAGGGCGCGCAAGCCTGCCAGACCGGTGCCGTTGCCGATCAGCACCAACGGTCGATCATCGGTTGGCGCGTGAAAGCCGGGATTGGCGCGAATACGCAACGCGATCTCGCCACCGGCTTGCGCATGCTGGGTGAGCCAGCCCGAGCCGATGCCTGCCGAACCGTCGTCCCGCTGCATGCGACGCACGAGCAGGTGCACGGCACCGTCGGTCGGCACGGAAGCAATCGAGTATTCGCGGTGCGGCAGCGCCTGCAAGGCCGCCACCAGCGCTTCAGGCGTTTCGTGCCGGGCATCGCCATCCGGCCAATGACTCGCTGACACCCACTCGCGCAAGCTCGCCCGGCGACCTGCGTGCTCGATCATGACGTCGCCGTCGAGCGCATGCGTCGTCAACCATGTTTCGACATCGGAAGGCGCATGGCGTGGCCCGATCTCCACCAGATCGCCCGCTTGCCAGCTCGCCCCGCCATCCAACGGACGCAGCGCCAGATGGAAGCATGGACCGCCTGCGCTGCCGGGATTGAGCAGGCTGCGCTCGACCAGCTGCCACCGCTGATAGTCCGGCGACTGCCAATCCGGCAAATCGCTCGCACCAGAAAGCAACGCGAGATGATGTTGCCAATGGCGCAGCGCCGCCGCGTCGCCGTTATCCACTTCCACCGCATCGAACAGCGGGGTCGCGCCGCTTTGCTGCAACCAGTGCTGCAGCGCGCGGCCAAAGCCGCAGAAATCGTCGTAGTCGCGGTCGCCCAGTGCGAGCAGGCCGTAGCGCAGCGTGGCGAGCGACTGGGGCGAGCGCATGAACTGCGTAACAAAGCGGGCGGCGCTGTCGGGCGCATCGCCTTCGCCGGTAGTGCTCACCACGAACAGCACGCGCTCCGCGCCGACCAGTGTTTCCGGATCCAATTGTCCGAGCTCGCTCAATCGCACCGACTCGCCGGCTGCCTGCAGGCTGTCCGCCGTCTGCCGCGCCCATTGCTCGGCGTTGCCGGTCTGGCTTGCGAATACGACGAGGATGCTGCGCGACGCATGGGCATGGGTGGCCGGCATACGCTGGGACTGCCGCTGCGTTGCGCGACGACGATACCAGGCCAGCCACACGGTAAATCCCACCCACAGCAGCAACACGATGGCTGCACTGAACCAGCGCAATGCGCCCGGGTCGTGCCATTCCCATTCGTGCGCGTGTAGCGTCATCAACGCCGCGATCAGCGCGGCGAGCAATCCACCAAGCAGCAGATTGCCCCAGGCGGGGCGCTTCGATGTGGCGGACGGCGGGCTCATGACGCCAGCGCTGCCTCGAACGCCGGCGAAAGATATTCTTCCAACCCGTTTGCGCCGTGCACGATGAACATCACTGCGAGGCCGCGGTCTTTTGCATACGCCATGCCCTGCTCCGGCCCCAGCACGGTCATCAGGGTGCCCATCGGATCAGCCTGCATCGCCTCACCCGCCAGCACGCTGACCGAAGCCACCGTTTGCGGCACCGGCCGACCTGTGCGCGGATCGATGTGGTGCGAATAGGTCACACCCTCGGCAGCGAACTGGCGACGATAGTCGCCGGAGGTGGCGATGGCGCGTCCCGTGAGGCAAACCACCTGGCTGAGCTGGTCGGCGTACTGCACGGCGCCGCTCGCCGCACCGGGGCGCTCGATGCCGATGCGCCACGGCGAGCCATCCGGCTTGCTGCCCTTGCCTTTCATCTCGCCGCCGACTTCGACGAGCCACGCATCGATGCCGGCAGCATCGAGGAAACGGCCGACCAGATCGACGCTGTAGCCTTTGGCCACCGACGAAAGGTCCAGATAGACGCCACCGGGCTGATACAAGCTGTGCGTGCTGGCATCCAACTTCAGGCGCCACCAGCCGATGCGCTCACGCGCAGCCTCGATCGATGCGCGCGACGGCGGTTCGCGTCGCGCGCCATCGGGACCGAAACCCCACAGATTCACCAGCGGGCCTACCGTGGGGTCGTACGCGCCATCGCTGTCGCGCGCCACCTGCAACGCGTGCTTCACCACTTCGAAACACTCGGCCGGCAACACGTGCCACGTACCGGCCGGCGCCGCATTGAAACGCGATAGCGACGAGCTGGACTTGTACGTGCTCATCTGGCCATCGACCAGATCGAGCACCGCCTGGATGCCCGCCACCTGCGATGCCAGCGACCGCTCCGCCTGCATCACCGCACGCACCGACCAGAACGTGCCCATGGTCTCGCCTTGCGCGGATTGCACGATGTCGAGAGGCTTCATGGACAGCGCACCGTTCCGATCGATGGCATCGCTTGCGTGGGGCATTACTGCGGCAGCACTTCCAGCGTGGCGGCGTAGGAGAGGCGACGCACCTTGGCCTGCTTGATGCTGGACTTGTTGTCCTGCGTGCTGGCGTTCACCCAGTACATGCCGGCGTGCGGCCAGGTGATGCTGAACTTGCCATCCTTGTCGGTGGTGACGTCGATTTCTTCCGGCGCATTGCGATAACGCGTCTCGCCGGCGATGGCCATCACCTTGAGGTTCGATGCCGGCTTGCCGTCGAGCAGCAGCTGGAACGTCGCCGCCTCGCCCGAGGCGAGATCGGTGACGCGCGTCACCGGCACCAGCTCCAGGCCCTTGCCGCTGGGCTTGAGCGCGCCATCGCTCGGCTTGCCGTTGGTGACGAAGGTTTCCACGCGGTTGATCGATTCGGAGACCTCCACGTTCTTCGCGTTGGACGGAATCGACTTGGCCAGCTCGGCCGCATCGCCGCGCCAGCGCTTCTTCTGGCCGTCCACTTCGTAACTGGCGAACAGGCCGCCATTCACGGCGGCGATCTTGTAGGTGCCGGCTTCGGTCAGGTGCACGTCGAACACGCTGCGGTACTGGCCGGTGAGCGCATTCTCCGGCTTGGCCGTCTGGCCGTCCGGCAGCGTGATGGTCACGCGGTCCAGCTGCACCGGCATATGGTCGGGATAGAACAGGTCATTGGAGACGGCCGCATCCACCGTCACCCACGGGTCGGCCCCGGAGACGTTGGTGGCCGACGGCACCATCCACATCTTGTGCGCCTGCGCGGTGAACGGCAGTGCCAGCGCCAGCGCCAATGCGCCCCACTTCAACGAATGCTTGCTCATGCGGTTGTGCTCCTTCATTTAGGGGGCGAGATCGACTTTGACGGCACCGAGTTCGCTGCTGCCCTGGGCGGCGAGCTGCTGCGGCGCCGTGGCGGGCCAGGTGAACGGCACGCGCACCACTTCGCGGCCGCCAACTTCGCGCGCGGCCTCCACCACCAGTTCGTACTTGCCCGGCGCCAGCTCGGCCAGCGGCGCCTTGCCCTCGTGGAAGCTCAGCTTCTGGTCGCCGGCCGGACGCGTTGCACCGGACACGCCGTCCACCGGCATCTGCAGCTCGCGGCCGCCGCGACGCCACCACTGGCGCAACTCGGGCAGCCACTTGGTACCAGCGCCTTCCTTCGATTCTTTTTGCGCATACCACACGGCCAGCTGCGCAGCGACGGAATGATCTTCGCGCTCCACCCACACGGCGGTATACGGACGGTGGTATTCCGCCACGTTGAGCTGGGGAATCTGCACTGTGACGTTGAGGTCGGCCGCGGCGACCGGAGCGGCCAGCAGCATCGCGGGGAGGGTCAGGGAAAGGCGGCGCATGATGTCCTCGGTTAGGCGCGAGAAGAAGAATCGAAAACGATGGAAGACGGGAATGGTGTACCGCTGGACCCGGACATCTTCATGCTCGTCCGCTCACTTTTCATGTCAGTGGATGAAGATCAGCGCAAGCAGCAGCGGCAGCACCAGTCCGAAGGCAACCAGCGGCCAGGTCGCGCCGCGCTGCGCGGCATGCATCTTCAGCAAGAGCAGGCCGGTGACCGAAAAGATCACGCAGGCCAGCGCAAATACATCGATGAACCAGCCCCACGCCGGTCCGGCATGGCGGCCTTTGTGCAAATCGTTGAGGTAGGCAATGACGCCGCGCGAGCTGCGCTCGGTTTCCACCTTGCCGGTTTCGCGGTCGATGCTCAGCCACGCATCGCCGCCCGGCCGCGGCATCGAGAGATAGATTTCATCGGACGACCAATCGCCGGTGCGGCCGGCCACGTCAACGTCGAGCGTGGCGCCAACCCAGTCCGCCACGGCGGCCGGCAAGGCCACGCCCTTGCGCTCCTCGTCGCCACTCACGGCCTTGAGCAAGGCGGCGGGCAATTGCGCGTTGCGATGGACCGTACTCGCCTGCGCCTCGATCTGGCCGGCGTGGTTGAGCGTGAAACCGGTAATGGCGAACAGCAGCATGCCCACCAGGCACAGCGCGGAGCTGATCCAGTGCCATTGATGGAGTTGCTTGAGCCAGAACGCGCGGCTCGCTCCCATCCGGTTGTTGTGCGACCGCGCCGCTGATTCCATGCCTGCCTTTCAGAGCCTGTTGATGGTCTCTTTCGAATCAACGCCAAACCGCATGACGCGCATGCAACCGAGTCGCCCGCCCGTTGTCTCAAACCTGCACCAGGGCGCTAAGCTTCCCACCATCTGGGCAGCCTGCTCCTGACATAGGGTCGGAATGTTGCCACAAATGAGAATCACTCGCAATTCAATAATGATGGCTCGCGCACCCATTCACGCGCCGAACTGCCACCTCAGCCGGAAGACTTTATGCGCATTTTGATTGCCGAGGACGATCCCTCGATTGCCGCCGGTGTCAGCGCCTCGCTGCGCCAGGGCGGCCACGCGGTGGACTGCGTGACCGATGGCGCCAAGGCCGATGCTGCCCTGCGCGACACTCCGTACGACCTGCTTATTCTCGACCTGGGCCTGCCCAACCTGGACGGCGCCGATGTGCTGCAGCGGCTGCGCAAGCGCGGCACCGGCCTGCCGGTGCTGGTGATCACCGCCCGCGAAGGTTTGCGCGAACGCGTGCGGGTGCTCGATCTGGGCGCCGACGACTACCTGGTGAAGCCGTTCGCGCTCGCCGAATTCGAAGCACGCGTGCGCGCGCTGTTGCGCCGCTACACCTCGCAGGGCGCCCCTGAACTCACCATGGGACGGCTGCGCCTGGATCTTCCCGGCCACCGCGCCTGGATCGACGACCAGCCGCTCGAGCTCACCGCCCGCGAATTCGGCCTGCTCGAAGCACTGGCCGCACGCCCCGACCGCGTGACCAGTCGCGCCCAATTGGTCGAAGCGTTGTGCAGTTGGGACGAAGAACTCACCGACAACGGCCTGGACATCGCCATCTATCGCCTGCGCCGCAAGCTCGCTGACTCGGGCACGCAGGTACGCACCATCCGCGGCCTCGGTTACCTGCTGGAAGAAGTGAAGGAAGGCAAGGAAACCAAGCCATGAGCGAACGGGCGCGCACGCAGGACGCATCGTGGCTCTATCGCATGATCGAACCCGATGGCCGCCCCAGCTTGCGCCATCGCCTGCTGTCCTCCTTGCTGGTGCCGTTGATGATGTTGCTGGCGGTGGAAAGCCTGATCACCTACGGCGGCGCGCTGATCTATTCCAACCACGTGCATGACCGCGACCTGGGCGACGATGCGATGACGCTCGCCCAGATGCTCAGCCAGGAAGACCTCGGCGGACAGATCTCGCCGCAGGCGCGCTTCCTGCTGGAATACGCGCCCGAAGGGCACAACTACTTCAACGTCAGCAGCCAGAAGCACGGCCTGCTGGCCGGCTCGGCCGAATTGCAGCCCGCGCCGTTGAGCGGGGCCAGTTCCGATGGCGAGCCTGCGCTCTTCACCACCACGCTGGTCACGCCGACGCAGAAGTTCCGCGAACTGCGCGCCGCCACGGTGCGCATACCGAACCTGCAGGATCCCAGCGACCAGCTCACGGTCACCATGGCCGAGACCTTCCACGATCGCCACCAGCGCGCCCGCGAAATCCTGCTGCTCAGCATTCCGGCGCAGGCCTTGCTGATCGCCAGCGTGTTTTTCCTGGTGCTCTACGGCGTGCGCGTGGGTTTGCGCCAGCTCGATCCGCTCACGGCGCGGCTGGCTTCGCGCGAACACGATCTGGCCCCGATCGGCGATGCCGATGTGCCGGTTGAAATCCTTCCGCTCACGCGCACCATCGACGGTTTGTTCGCGCGCCAGCGCGGCATGCTGGCGTTGCAGGATCGTTTCATCGCCGACGCCGCGCATCAGCTCAAGACGCCGCTGGCCGGGCTGCGCGTGCACGTGGAGCGCGCGCAGGCCGATCCCAGCAAGGAAACGGTCACCGACGCCCTGCAACACATCCTGCGCCTCACCCAACGGGCCAGCCGCACCTCCAGCCAGTTGCTCGCGTTGACGCGCGCGCAGTCGCCGGATCTCAACGAAACCGCGCCGTGCGTGCTGCTGGACCTGGCGCAGGTGATTCCCGAACTGCTGGGCGTGCGCGTGCACGACGCCATCGCCGCTGGCGTCGATCTGGGCTACGAAGGGCCGGCCGGCCCCGTGTGGATCGACGCCGATCGCCTGTCGCTGCAGGAGATGCTCGACAACATGATCGACAACAGCCTGCGCTACGCCGGCCGCGGCAGCATCCTCACCATCGGCGTGTCAGTGCTGAGCGAAGGTCCCTGCGTGAGCGTGGAAGACAACGGCCCCGGCGTACCCGCGGCCTTCCTTGAACGCCTGGGCGAACGTTTTTTCCGCGTGCCGGGCATGACCGAAGAAGGCACCGGCCTGGGACTGGCCATCGTGCAGCGCATCGCGCAGCGCCATCGCGCCGCCGTGCGCTTCCTCAATGGCAGCATGGGTGGCTTGCGCGTGGAAGTGGTGTTTCCGCCGGCGCGTACGACGCGGTCGGTCAGCTGACGCAGCCCGGCACGCCGCCGCGTCCTTTCAGAGCAATCCGATGTATTTGTCCGGGCAAGTCGTGGAACATGCCTAGCCTCACATGAGGGCATCGGGTGCGGCATCTGATCGCCCATCGCGCCATTGGACGCGGCAATCACCTGCACCGTTGCGGATGAACAAGCCACGCGCCGCCGGAACGTTGGCATGTGTGTCCACCACGACTCCATGCCATGGCCAAGACCAAAGAACGCTCCATTTGGCACCACAGAACGTCGCTCTTCCGCCGCGTCGCCGCCGAATTCGGCCGTGACGAGAAACTGCTTGCCGCGCTTCCCCGACTAGCCCTCTCCGATCCCGATCCCTCGGTACGGCGCGCGGCGCTGTCGCGTTGCGCCGACCTTGCGGCAGCGCAAGAAGCCTCTTATACCGACGGCGATGCCGAAAATCGCGTGTTTGCCCGTGCCCTGTATTTTTCGCTGATGGCCGGCACCCACGAACAAGCCCCGCCGCTCTCCACACGCTTGCGGCTGATGAAGGTACAGAGCGACCGCGCGTTGATCCTGCATGTTTCGATCTATAGCCCGAACAAGAGTCTGCGCGCCGTGGCGCAGCAGAGCCTGGAGCGCGACCGCCACGAGGGAACGCGAGAGGTAACGCCGGATCTCGGCTTCTCCGATCCGATCTTCAACAAGGTCCGCTCTCGCGTCATGCTCCGCCGTGCGATCGTAACCGTCGCCTGCGAAATTGAACGCTCGTTGGGCGTCGCCGACGAGAACGCGGCACTGAAGTGGGCCGACGCGATGGAACGCTTCGTCGGCGACTGGCCGGCCCGCTGGCCGCTGCCTCATTACGTCGCGCGGGCGAGCCGGCTTCTGCAGATCGCACTGTTCAGCGCGCCCAAGCCGCCGCTTGCGCCGCCCAGGCGCAAGGACCTTAGCTTCGCGTCCCCGACATTCAATCTCCCGCCCGGGACCGCCCACAAGACATGACAACCCGAAGCAGCATGTTCAATCGCAAACGCCCCACGTCAGACCATGCCAATGTCGCCACCAGCCTGATCGCTCAAGGCACCTGCATGACCGGTGACATCAGCTTCACCGGCTCCCTGTTCCTCGATGGGCGCATCGACGGCCAGGTCATTGCCACCGAGCCGGGAGCGTTGCTGACGATCGGTGAGCAAGGCGTGGTGCGAGGAAATATCGACGTGCCCGCCGCCGTCGTTCATGGCCACGTATCTGGCGACGTCTACACCACGGAAAGACTCGAACTGGCCAGCTCGGCAAGGATCGCCGGCGATCTCCACTATCGCTCCATCCTGGTAGTGGCCGGCGCGCAGATCAACGGACGAATGCATCACCGTTCGCCGGAAGGCGAAGCAAGCTCGGCATCGGCCATGCCGTCGGACGACTTCGCCGAAGTCGTCGTTTCGGCGGAGATTCGCTCGGAAGAGGTAGCGACCTCTTCCGAGGAGACCACCGAAGCCTTGTCCGCCGCGAAGACGTTCGAGCCGACGAACGACGCGTCGGTGGATGCGCTCAAGCAAACCGCCGTTGCAGCCGAACCCCTGCTGGTCGTTCGGCCGCGCAAGCGCGGAAGGATGCGCTGAGCTGGGACAGTCCCTGATCGACGTTGCCCCGCACAATGGCGGGGCAACGTTTCGACGCATGCGGACTTGTCCGATCCTCAGTTGACGCGAGTCTCGGCCTTCAGCGCAGAGACCAGCACTTCGACGCGGCGGTTCGCGGCGAGACAGGCGATCAACGCGCTGCGCTCGGCCTGGGCGCATTCCGCCACCGGATTGCGCTTGCCGCTGCCTTCGGCCTGAATCAGGCTGCTCTCCACACCGCGAGAGACAAGGTAGTTCTTCACCGTGTCGGCGCGCCGCTGCGAAAGATCATCGTTATAGGCGTCGCTGCCCAAGCGATCGGTGTAGCCGACCACGCGAACACCCTGCACCTGGCCTGCGTGCTGCTGGATACCCTCGGCGAGCCTGTCGAGTTTGGCGCGGCCCTCAGCCGACATGTCCGACGGTCCCGCGCGATCGAATGCGAACAACGCATCCGAACCAAGCGTAAATCGCTCGGTGCTGACGGCTGGCGCCACCACCGCCGGCAATGGCGCCGGAGCCCGTGCAGGCTGCTGGAAGCGCGAACACTCGTCGGGCAGCCAGTAGAAGCGCTGCGCCAGCTTGTCGGTGTCGAACAGAATCTTGAACTGGCACGTCACCACATGATCGCTTTCCACCGGCTCGCGGAAATGGAAGACGTAGTTCCACTCACGCACGCCCCACACACCCTCGCTGAAATGCGGATAGCCGATCAGATCGCTGACCTGTTGCTTGTTGAGGCCCGCATGCATACGGGCGAGGTTGTCGAGGTTGGGGAACGTTCCATCCTTGTGCATCGGGGTGGTGTCGCGAATGGCCGGCCAGTTGATCGAATCCGCGGACTGGCCGTCCTTGTGGACGTTGCGACTGACGTTGCCGCAGGCGGTCAGCGCGAATGCCGCCGCCAGCAGCGCGACTTTGAAGAACTTGATATGGATGCGCATGTTTGTTTGCAGACCTTGATACCGTTGAATACAAAAGCCGTTGATCCCTCTGCCGCGTCGGCAGAGGGATGTCCATGGTTGGCTCTTACCAGGCCACGCCCGCGCCGATGTTTGCGCCGAGACCGTCCTGCTGCGAACCCGTCGCACTGGCCTTGAAGATGTAGCGGCCGCTTTCAGTGATGGTGGAAACGCCCACCGAGATGGCGCTCTGCCCGCGATAGGTGCCGATACCGACGCCCGCGACGCTCCGATTGGGCTGATAGGCCTGGGGAATGCCCGCCGATGCCAACGCGGAGGCCGTGCCGGCATAGGCGCGCTTGCCCATCTGGTTGACCTGCTGGTCGGTGTAGCTCTTCGCCCAGTTCTTCGTGTTGCCCATCGCATCGTTGAGCTGACCCACGTTCACCGCATCCGAAGTGGCCGTACCCGCTTGCACGTTGTGGATGGTGGCGTTGCCACCGCTCGGATTGAGCGTGACCGAGTTGTAGTTGGTCGAGCCATCGCTGTTGGTGTCGTACTGCACGCCGCCAGCCTGAGCCGATTTCAGCTGACTCACGTTGACCGCATCCGTGCCCTGGGTACCGGCAGCCACGTTGGTGATCTGACGCTCGTTGCCCGTCGAACCCATCGACACGGCGTTGGCGCGATCGGCAACCGAGTTGTTGCCAATGGCCACGCTGTTGCTCGCGGTCGCCTGCGAACCGTTGCCCAAGGCAAGACTGTTCTCGCCCGAAGCCGTCGCGCCTGCACCGCCTGCAGCAGAGTTTTTTCCGGTAGGCGTAGGGGCCGGCGTCTTCTGGTCGGCGCTGGTCTGGAACATGCCCGCCTGTCCGGTGCTGATGTTGCTGATGTCGCCGGCGATGTTGTTGACCGTGGTTTCGACCTTGCTTACGCGACCATCCAGCTTGTCGACGGCCTGGTTGGTGGCATAGAGCTGGGAGCCGTTCACGGCATCGGTGCTGTCGGAAGAGAGCACGCCCGCAGCCACGTTGGTGATGGTGCGTTCCTGCCCCGCAGCCCCAACGCTCACCGTGCCCGTCGGACTGCTGCCGGCAAACGTATAGTTGTCGCCGGCGATGGTCGCGCCCGCGGTGCCCTTCACCGCTCCCGTGGTCGAGTTCGTACCCAGCGCCACGCTGTTGCCGGTGCTGGCGCTGGCGTTCTGGCCCAACGCCACGGACGAGGCACCGGCGGCTTTGGCACCCACACCAGCCGCGATGGCATTCGTACCGGTGGCGCCATCGTTGTTGTAGTTGCTGCCTTGTGTACCGCCATCGTTGACGCTGAAATAGTGCGTCTTCGCGCCCTCCACCGTCGTGTTGAGCTGGCTGACGTTCACCGCATCGGCGGGGTCCTCGCCATCGGCGACGTTGGTAATCTTCTTGCCGCCCGCATCGATGCCGTTGATGGTGACGCTGGGGCCACCGGCGATGGTCAGGCCGTTGTTGTTCACCACCGTGTTGCCCATGGTGACGCTGCCGGTATCGCCAAGATCGAGGTTCTTGTTGAGGGTCATCTCGACCTGGCCGTTGTTGTCGGTACCGGTCTGGGTGACGGTGACGTTGTTGTCGCCGGTGAAAGTCACCTTGCCGTTCGGGCCGACTTTGGCGGTGTTGCCGTTCGCATCGGTCACGTTCCAGCCGGCGTTGGCGGCGTCCTGCACCTGCTTCAGCTGCGAGCCGTTGATGGCATCAGTCGACGTGTCGCTGACCTCGCCGGCCGCCAGGTTGGTGATCTTGCTGCCACCTGCATCGATGCCGTTGATGGTGATGCTGGGGCCGCCAGCGATGGTCAGACCGTTGGTGTCCACCGTGGTGTTGCCCGTGGTCACACTGGTGAACACCGGCTTGTCGGTCATCTGCACCTGCAGCACGCCATTGGCGTCCACCTCGGTCCTGAGGTTGTCGCCGGTATACGTGCCCGCCGACGTGCCCTTGCCCTGGATCGACACGGTATCGCCGAGCTTCTTCTGCACCGTGCCGGTGTTGCCGGCGAAGGTCAGCGGCGTGTCGGCGAGATCATCGAGCTGGGACTTGTTCACGGCATCGCTGGGCGCCACGCCGTTGGCGACGTTGGTGATCTTGGTGCCGCCGGTCCTGGTGACCGGATTGTAAGTGGAGCCACCCAGCGTGACGCTGTCGTGCGTGCTGTTGTCATAGAGCACCGCGTCGGCGGTGGCGCCCTTGAGCTGCGCCACGTTCACGGCATCGCTGTCAGCGGTACCTGCAGCGACGCCGGTGATCTGGCGAAACTTGTTGGTCGCGGCATCGCCCACGCTGACCGCGCCAAGTGTGCTCCTGGTGGCGTTGATCGCGGCCGCCTGCGCTGCTGTCGCTGCGGCAGGTACATAGCCTGCGATGCCTGCAGCGGTATTGGCCAGCGACTTGCTGCCGATGGCCACGCCATCAGCGGCGAGCGCCTTGGCACTGTTGCCGAGCGCGGTGGAATTGTCGCCGCTGGCACTGGCGCTGTAACCGGAGGCCAACGCCCTGACTCCGGCCGCATTGGCGCCATAGCCGAACGAAGTGGCACCGGTTCCGGTGGCGCTGCTGGTCGATCCCACAGCGGTCGACATGTCTCCAATGGCTTGCGCGCCAGAACCGATACCCGTCGCCATCAGTCCCGTCGCCACGGAACCGTCACCCATGGCAATCGAGGAATCCCCGGATGCGGTTGCATCGGTTCCGACGGCCAGCGCCGACCTGCCCGATGCGCTGGCATCCACACCAGCCGCCAGCGCGTTCGCACCCGTCGCACCATCGTTGTTGTAGTTGCCGCCCTGTACTCCGCCATCGTTGACGCTGTAATAGCTCGCGATGGTATCCAGGCCACTCTTGAGTGCGGAGACGCCAGCGGACATGGCGGGCGCGGAGAGACCGCCGACCAGCAAGGCGCCCGCGATGGCGAGAGTCAGCTTGGCCGAGCCCGACTTCTGGTGACCCGCGGCCAACTCAGAGACGACAACGAAACATTCTTTCTCGTCATCCCAAACGACATGATAGATTTTGTTCACGACAAGTCCTTCCAGCGGCAACGTAAGAAACCGGCGCCATACTAGAAATCACTTTAAGTAGCGCATATACGCCACTGTCTGAAAAATTATTTTTGCATCGGCAAAGCGTGCGCGAAAAATCTCCGACGTTTCATGGCGTTGGACGGCGCATCAGCAAATGCCTACAAGCAATCGTGCGAATGCCGTCGCTTTGACGAGCGAATCACTGTCATCCCGATGACTGCATTGGCATGACGCGTGCTGACTCGACATCGCCAGCCAGGACAACCTGCAGGCACCGCACAAAAAAATACGGCGATGCATGCGCATCGCCGTTCGTCACACTTCCCCTGCATGGGAACAACTTGAGACAAACCATAAACAGACGCCGCGAGTTGTGATTCGCGGCGTCGTGTTGATTACATCGCCTTCTTTGCCTTGGTCAGCAGCTGATCGAGCAGCGCGATGGCCAGGTCGATTTCTTCGTGCGTGATGTCCAGCGACGGCGCGAAGGTGATCACGTTCTTGTACCAGCCGCCCACGTCGAGCACGAGGCCGATCTTCTTGCCGTTGTGCTCGAGGTCGCCGGCGAGGCCGATGTCGACCATCTTGTCCAGCAGCGCCTTGTTCGGCGTGAAGCCATCGTCGGTGCAGATCTCGGCGCGCATGGCCAGACCGAGGCCGTCGACGTCGCCGATTTCCTTGTGGCGCTTCTGCAGGTCGCGCAGGCCTTCGAGGAAGTGCGCGCCCTTCTTCGGCACGCTGGTCTCGTAGTCCAGCTCGTAACCCATCTTGATCACTTCCAGACCCAGCGCGGTGCCCAGCGGGTTGGAGTTGAACGTCGAGTGGGTGGAGCCCGGCGGGAAGATGGTCGGGTTGATCAGCTCTTCGCGCGCCCACAGGCCCGACAGCGGATTGAGGCCGTTGGTGAGCGCCTTGCCGAACACGATGATGTCCGGCGTCACGCCGAAGTGCTCGATCGACCACAGCTTGCCGGTGCGCCAGAAACCCATCTGGATTTCGTCGACCACCATCAGGATGCCGTACTGGTCGAGCACCTTCTTCAGGTCCTTGAAGAAGTTCATCGGCGGCAACACGTAACCGCCGGTGCCCTGGATCGGCTCGACGTAGAACGCGGCGTACTCAGCCTGATTGACCTTGGGGTCCCACACGCCGTTGTATTCGGTTTCGAACAGGCGGGCGAACTGGCGCACGCAGGCATCGGAATATTCTTCCGGCGTCATGCCCTTCGGGCGACGGAACGGATACGGGAACGGCACGAACATCGCCCGCTCGCCGAAGTGGCCGAAGCGACGACGGTAGCGGTAGCTCGAGGTGATCGACGAAGCGCCCAGCGTGCGGCCGTGGTAACCGCCCTCGAACGCGAACATCAGGCTCTTGCCACCGGTGTAGTTGCGCACCAGCTTGAGCGAGTCTTCCACCGCCTGCGCACCGCCGACGTTGAAGTGCACGCGGCCCTTCAGGCCGAACTTGTTCTGCGCGTCGACCGCGATGGTCTTGGCCAGTTCGATGCGGGTCTGATGCAGATACTGCGAAGCGACCTGCGGCAGCACGTCGATCTGGTTCTTCAGCGTGTCGTTCAGGCGCTTGTTGCCGTAACCGAAGTTCACCGCCGAGTACCACATCTGCAGATCGAGGAAGCGCGTGCCCGCGGTATCGATCATCCAGCTGCCTTCGCCGTGGCGGAAGATCTTCGGCGGATCGACGTAGTGCACGGTGTCGCCAAAGGAGCTCCACTGCGCCTCATCGGCGAGCAGCTGGGCGTCGGGAATCACCACGCCAGCGGCGTTCTTGTCGTAAGCGTTCATCAGGAAATCCGGAATCGATCAGAGTGGGGATGAACGGGCCAGGCCCGTTCAGGGGATCGTGACGGCCAGGGCGGGTTCGCCCGGCGTGTGTTCGGCCAGCAGGCTGCCATCGAGCAGACGGGGCAGCAGCTCCAGCGCATCCTCGAAGCCGGTGATCGGCACGTAGGGGATGCCGGCGGCGCGGCAATGCTCGATCAGGCGATGCTTGGCGAACACGAAATCGACGCGGTCGGCGGCGCAGAAATCCGAGGCGCCGTCGCCGATCAGCAACGTCTTGGTACCCGTCTTGGCGGCCTGGGCCGCCACGGCGCACTTGCAGGTGCCGCTGCGGCAACCGTCGGCCTGGAACGGCGAGGTCAGCTGCCACTGGCGCGGCGGCGTGGCCGGGGCCAGGTGGTTGGCCGCCAGCGGCAGATCGTCCAGGCCGTAACGGCCCAGGATCTTGTGGATGGCGTAGTCGAGGCCGTCGCTCACCACCCGCAGCGGGGTCGACAATTCGCGTGTCTTGGCCACGAAGGCCGGGAACGCGTGGTCGATCCACAGCGAGGAGAGATGCTTGTCCAGCGCTTCCTGGGTCATGTCCAGCAGACCCACCTGCCCGGTCATGCATTCGCGCGAGCCGATGCGGCCGGCACGCCAGTCCTGCTCCAGCGTTTCCCAGCCGGGACGGCCGAAACGGTCGAGCAGGGAGTCGATCACGTCCTCGACGGAAATGGTGCCGTCGAAATCGCAGAGGATGGTCCAGCCTGTCACTCGGTGCAGCTCCGCTAATGCAGTGTGATGACAAGACTAGAAAGACACCCCTTTCGGCCCCCTTTCTTGCCGAAAGAAGCTGCGCAAATGTCTTCATCCAAACAGACTTTCTCGGCCCCGCCATAAGCCAGTTGTAGGGAAGGTCCGGTATCCTTTACCCAGTCCCGGATCGCCGCGTCGATCGAACCCCCAGGAATTTCGTGCTTCATCGTCGAAACAACCCGGATCTGCCGAAAATGGAAGCTGTATCTCGCCGGGATCGTTCTCTGCTCGCCAGCGGCCTGCTGGCGTGTGGACTTGCGCTGCTGGCCGGTTGCTCGGTGGCTCCCCTGCCCGAGCTCAAACCGCCCGTCCCCGAGACCTGGCGCAACGCGCCGACCGGCGTCGCGCCGCCCTCCGCCGACCTGCGCGGCTGGTGGCAGGCGCTGGGCGATCCTGAGCTGGATGCCCTGATCGATCGTGCCCTGCAGAACAACTTGAACGTGGCGGAGGCAGCCGAGCGCCTGCGCGCCGCACGCACGCAGAACCACCACGCCTACGATCCCTATCTGCCCAATGTTCACGGGCGCACCAATGACGTGATCGATCCGGACGCCACCGCCTCTTATTTCGTGGTCGGCTTCGACGCCCTGTGGGAGCTGCCGTTGTTCGGTGCCTGGCAGAGCAGCAAGCGTGCGGCACAAGGGCAGGAGAACGGAGCGGCGGCCGCGTTGCGCGGCGCCCAGGTGTCGCTGGTGGCCGAGGTCAGCCGTCGCTGGATCGAACTGCGCTCGGCCCAGGAACAGGCCCGGCTGCTCACCGCCATCCGCGATGCGCAGCAGGAAAAGTTGCGGCTGGTGCAAGTGCGCGAACAGTTGAAGCTGGCGCCGCCCGTCGAAGTGGCCAAGAGCCAGGCCGAACTGGCCCGCGCCGAAGCCGCGCTGACCGAGCCGCAGCAGGCCATCAACGCCTGCCTGCAGCAGCTGGCCGTACTGATGGGACAGCCCGAACCCGATCCGGCCTGGCTTACGCCCGGCCCGCAACCGCAGCTGGGCGAGTGGCAACTGACCACCGCACCGGCCGACATGCTGCGCGCACGTCCCGAGATCGCCAGCGCGGAAGCCGACGTGCTGCGCGCGGCCGGCGAGCTCGGCCTGAGCCGGGCGGACATCTATCCGCATATCGGTTTGGGCGCATCGCTGCAGTGGTCGACCAATATTCTGTCGAACTATCGCGTGCACACCGGCGAAGCGATCTCCTCGGTCGGCCCGATCATCGACGTGCCACTGTTTGACTGGGGCCAGCGCGTGGCTGCGGCGCATGCCAAGGATCACGAACTCAAGGCCGCCGTGTTTGCGTATCGCCAGGCCGTGCTGCAGGGCGTGGCGGAAGCGGAAACCGCGATGGGCGACCTGGAGCAATCGCGCCTGCGCGAGGACGCCATGCAACGCGCCACCGAGGCGCTGGACAGCAGCACTGCCGCCTTGCGCAAGCGCGCGGAACTTACCCTGGGCAGCAACCTCGACGTGCAGGAAGGCCTGATCGAAAACCAGCGTGCGCAGCTCGAACGCGTGAGTGCCATCGCCGCACGCGATCTCGCCTATGTCTCGCTCTACAAGGCCCTGGGCGGTGCGCCCATGCCCACCCCGCCCGCACCCACCACCGCGCAAGCCGCGGGGGGCGCGGACTGATGGTCGCGCTGGCACGCAAGACACTCGTCTACGAATGGCGCCGCTTCCTGCCCGCGATCCTCGCGGTGGGGTTCGCCGGCCTGCTGCAGTTGCTGCAGGCGGCTCTGGTGCTGGGCATCTTTGGCAGCGCCAGCGTCTACATCACCGGATCGTCGGCGGATTTGTGGGCCGGCTATCCCGGCACGCAGAGCGTGAACCTCGGCCGCTCGATCGACTCGGGCGTGGAAATGCGACTGCGCATGGACCCGGCCGTCACCGCGGTGGAACCGTTCCACTGGGTCGATGCCGACTGGCGCGGACCCAGTGATACCGGCGGTGTATCGGTGTTCGTCTCCGGCATCAATGCACGTCCCGACGGCATGCTGTTCGCCCACGCGCTGCCGCCTGCGCTGCGCGCGCGCTTGAACGAACCCGATGCGGTGATCGTCGACCGTGCCGACCTCGACAGCCTCGGCGTGAAGGTGGGCGACAGCGCCGTCATCAATGGCCATCGCGTGCGCGTGGTGGGCGTGAGCAACGGGCTGCGCGCGCTGGGTGGCGTGAACGTGGTGGCCTCGTTGGCTACCGCGGCCGAACTCGACACCGATCCGTCCAACGCCAACCGCATGACGTATTTCGTGGCGAAGCTGCGCGACCCGGCGACTGCCGACGACATCGCTGCGCGCCTGCGCGGCAATGGCGCGTTCGGCAAGTACGACGTGTGGACCGCACAGGATTTCGCCCGCCGCTCGCAGCTCTACTGGATGTTCGATACCGGCGCCGGCGCCGGCGTGTTGTTCCTCGCCGGCATCGTGTTCCTGGTCGGCGCCGTGATCACCAGCCAGACCCTGGTCGCCGCGGTGATCGGCTCCGTGCGCGAATACGCCACGCTCAACGCGTTGGGTGTCGGCGTCGGTGCGCTGCGCCGCGTGGTGATGGAACAGGCGTTCTGGGTGGGCGCGCTGGGCCTGGTCGGCAGCACCCTGCTCGGCGCCGTCGCGTTGGCCATTGCGCGCAGCCGCAGCGTGCCGGTGGCGCTCGATCCGTGGACCACGCTGGCCTGCCTCGCGCTGGGCATGGGCCTGGCCATCGTCTCCGGCCTGGCCGCCATGCGCAGTCTGCGCCGCGCCGATCCCGCCACGTTGCTGAGGTAAGGATGAGCGCTCAGCCCCATGCCATGCCTACCGTGTCGTTGCAGGCCCGCAACGTCACCAAGTCGTTCTCCTCCGGACCGATTCACCACACCGTGCTGCACGACCTCACCCTGGACGTGCACGCCGGCGAACTCACCCTCATTTCCGGTCCGTCCGGCTGCGGCAAGAGCACCCTGCTCGCAATCCTGAGCGGCCTGCAGGCTGCCGACAGCGGTCAGGTGATGGCGCTGGGCGAGGACCTGGGCGTGCTCGGCATGCGCGAGCTGGAACGCTTCCGTCTCCTGCACACCGGTTTCGTCTTCCAGGGTTTCAACCTGTTTCCCGCGTTGAATGCGGTGGAACAGGTGGAACTGCCGCTGAGCTACCTCGGCCTTGCGCCCGGCGAAGCGCGACGCCGCGCCGTGGCATCGCTGGAAGAAGTGGGGCTGGGCCCGCGCATGGGCCTGCGCCCGTCCGAACTTTCCGGCGGCGAAAAGCAGCGCGTGGCCATCGCCCGCGCACTCGCCAAGGAACCAGGCCTGTTGTTTGCCGACGAGCCCACCAGCGCGCTCGATGCGGCCAACGGCCAGATCATCATCGACATCCTGCACCGCATTGCCCGCGACCACGGCACCACGGTGCTGTGCGTCAGCCACGATCCGCGACTGGTGGGCCACGCCGATCGCGTGCTCGCCATGGAAGATGGCCGTATCCTTAGCGACCGTGTGCCCTCTCCGACCTCGACGTCAGGCCACCAGGAACCTGCTGCATGACCTTGCGCCCGCTTCATTCCCTGCTCGCTCTGGTGCTGCTGGCGCCCGTGCTGGTCGCCTGTTCGCATGACGACAGCGGCAAGTCGAGCGCATCCTCTGCGCCTACCGCCACGTACGCGGCGGTGGCACGCGGGCGCGTCGATATCGAAGGCGGCCTGCTCAAGCTGAGCATGCCGCGCGAAGGCGTGGTGGCCGAGATCAAGGTGCGCGAAGGCGATCACGTGAAGAAGGGCCAGGTCCTGGCCGTACTGGATACCAAACCGGCACAGCTCGCCGTGAGCGCGGCCGAGGCCGAGCAAAAGCAGGCCCGGGCCCAGGGCAATCTGCTCGAAGCACGATTGAAAGCGGCACAGCAGCGCGCCACCCGACTGCAGGCGGCCGCAGCCGCTGGTGCCGGCGATGGCCAGAGCGCCGACGACGCCAAGGACGCCGCCACCCAACTGCAAGGCGAACTCGACAATGCGCGCGCTGCCGACGCCATGGCGGGACAGAAGCTGGAAGCCGCGCGCTACGAACTGGCGCAGCGCAGCCTGCTCGCGCCGGTGGATGCGCAGATCGTCGAGCGCGACATCCAGCCCGGCGCCACGGTGTCGCCGCAAGGCGGCGTGGCCTTCGTGCTGCTGCCGGAAGGCGCCCGCATCGTGCGTGCCGAACTCAACGAATCGTTCGTCAGCGCCGTGCACGACGGCATGCATGCGCAAGTCGTGGACGACAGCGGCAGCGGCGTGCCCACGCTCAGCGCGCACGTGCAACGCATCGGCACCGTGTTCGGTCCCAGCGCGCTGGAAGAAGATCCGCTGATCCGCGCCAACACGCGCACGGTCGAATGCGTGCTGGTGTTCGACGAAACGCCGCCGCCGTCGCTGCGCATCGGCCAGCGCGTGATCGTGCAATTTGGCGACAACACGGGTGCGCGCGCCAAACCCGGCGCGTGATGACGCTCGGCATGCCGCTGCGCTTCACCGCTCCCGCGATGCTGCGCACCGCTGCGCTGCTCTGCGCCTGCGTGCTTTCCTCCATCGCACGGGCGGATGACGCTTCCACCGACGAGCGCAACATCATCCTTGGTGCCGGCGTACAGCGCATGCCGGGGTGGATAGGATCGAAGGACCATCGCAATCAGCCAGTGCCATACATCGACGCCGAGTTGCCCTGGCACATCACGCTCTCCACGCTCGATGGCCTGACGGTGGATGTCATCCACAGTGGACCATGGCGCGGCGGCTTCTACGGCAATTATCTGTGGGGCCGCGAACGCAGCGACCTTGGACCCAGGTTGGGCGGCATCGTCGACTCATTGTCACCACGGCTCAACGCCGGTGGTTATCTGGAATACCAGGCCACCAAGGCGTTCAGCGTGGGCGGCAACCTGGCGCACGACACGCAGGGCGCCGGCGCGTACCTGAATCTGTACGCAGACTGCGACCTGCCTGCCATCGGCTACTTCAATCACAGCGTGCAGTTGCAATGGCAGGCCATGAACGGCCCGGCGATGCGCCGCTTCTTCGGCGTGACACCGGAACAGGCAACACAGCTGGGCATCACGCCGTGGTCGCCCGGTGCGGGCAGCCAGCAGATCTCATTCGAATACGACGCCTACATGCCCACCAGCGAGCACACCGGCGTCGCCGTCGCCATCAATTACGCGCGACTGCTGGGCGATTCTGCGGACAGCACGCTGGTGCGTCGCTTTGGCTCGGCCAACCAGCTCACCACCACGCTGGCATTCGTCTACCGCTTCTGAGCGAACGCGTGCGCGATTTCAACGGTCGTCGCGCGTCCAGATCTGCCCGTCCACTTCGTGCACCGGAAAGCTGGCAATCGGCTCGTACGCTGGCGGACACATCACCGCGCCGTTGCGCACGTCGAAGCGCGCGCCGTGACGCGGGCACTCCACTTCGAAACCGTGCACCTCGCCGCCGGCCAGTTCGCCGCCGTCGTGGCTGCAGACGTCTTCGATGGCATAGAGGTCGCCGTCGATGTTGTAGACGGCGATGGCGGTGTCGCCATCCCACACCACTTTGTATTCGCCCGGCAGCATCTCGCTGCGCGTGCCCACGAAAATCCAGTCGGCGAGATTCATGCCGTCTCCTCGACCAGCGTCTTGCTCAGATAGACGAAACGCAGGTCGTCGCGCCGCGGCAGGCCAAAACGCTCGTTGCCATAAGGAAACGGCGCAGTTTTGCCGGTAAGGCGATAACCGCGCCGTTCGTACCAGGCGATCAGATCGCCGCGCTGTTCGATCACCGTCATGTGCATGGCGGGTACCTGCCAGTTGTCGCGCGCCACGCGCTCCGCTTCGGCCAGCAGGGCGCGGCCAAGGCCAGACGCCTGCAACTCCGGGTTCACGGCGAACATGCCGAAATATCCTGCGTCGCCTTGATGCTCGATATGGCAACAAGCCACCAGCGCAGCATCGCGCTCACCCAGCAGCACGATGCTGCGGTCGCGGGCGATCAACTCGGCGACGCTCTCGGCATCCGTGCGCTGGCCATCCAGCAGATGGCTTTCGGTGGTCCAGCCGCGCAGGCCGGATTCGCCGCGATAAGCGGATTCGACCAAGGCCACGATGGCTGCTACGTCGGCGGCGGTTGCCGGCCTGAAGACGGGAAGAGTGTGCGGGAACATCTCGTCATGATAACGCCCCGGCATGGATCGCACCGCACAATGACCTTCGACACTATCCCCTGCCCGACGCCCCTGCCTAGCCTGTGGATTGGGGCCGAGCGCCCCGCGAACACGACTTGATGCGCGCGCCGCATCCCATTTCAGGGGAGACTCCATGAAGAACCGTATTGTGAAACCGCTCGCGCTGGCCGTGGGCCTGGGTCTGTGCACCGGCGCGCTGGCCGCTCCCAGCGGCGCATTCGACGTCAAGGAACTGGACGCCAGCAAGGGCGTCTGCACCGACTTCAACGGCTTCGTCAACGCGAAATGGCTGGCCGCGAACCCCATCCCCGCCGACCGCACCCGCTGGGGTTCGTTCGACGCGCTGCGCGAAGACAGCCTCAACATACAGCACGGCATCGTGGACAAGGCCGCCAAGGACGCCGCGAGCGCCAAGGCCGGCTCGATCGAACAGAAGATCGGCTACTTCTACGCCTCGGGCATGGATGAAGCGGCCATCGAGAAGGCCGGCTACGAGCCGATCAAGCCGGAACTCGCGCGCATCGATGCGCTGAAGAACAACAAGGACGTCGTCGCCCACATCGCCGAAAGCTATGCCCGCGGCAATCCGGTCGGCTTCCGCTTCGGCGGCAACGCGGACTTCAAGGATTCCAGCCGCCAGATCGCCTACGCCAACCAGGGTGGCCTGGGCCTGCCCACGGCGGACTACTACAGCAAGCCGGACTTCGAAAAGATCCGCACCGAATACGTCGCGCACATCGCCCGCACGCTGCAGCTGGTGGGCGTGAGCGAAGCCGATGCACAGAAACAGGCCAAGGCCGTGATGGCATTCGAAACGCGCCTGGCGGCCGCCTCGCTGGTGCCCACCGAACTGCGCCAGCCGGAGAACCGCTACCACTTCGTGAGCATCGCCGACGCCGACAAGGTGACGCCGCATTTCGAATGGGCCGCGTTCTTCAAGGCACAGGGTGCAGACGTCAAGGACGGCTTCTCGCTGTCGCAGCCGAAGTTCTTCGGCGAGTTCGACAAGATGCTGGCCGATGTGCCGGTGAGCGACTGGCAGGCCTACCTGCGTTTCCACGCCATCGATGCGGCCTCGCCCTATCTCTCCACCCCGTTCCAGCAGGAAGACTTCGCGTTCAGCGCAAAGACGCTCAACGGCCAGAAGGAAATGAAGTCGCGCTGGAAGCGCACGCTCGACAGCGTGGAAGACGGCATGGGCATGGCGCTTGGCCAGCTCTACGTCGCGCAGACTTTCTCGCCGCAGTCCAAGGCACGCGCCGAGCAGTTGGTCGGCGACCTGCGCGCGGCCTACAAGAACCGCATCGAGAACCTGCCGTGGATGAGCGATGCGACCAAGAAGAAGGCGCTGGAGAAGTGGGCCACGTTCACGCCGAAGATCGGCTATCCGGACAAGTGGCGCGACTGGGCCGGCCTCACCATCCCGGCCGGCAACAGCTATTTCCAGAACGTGCAGGCCGCCGACAAGTTCAACTACGACTACATGGTCGCCAAGATCGGCAAGCCGGTGGACCGCACCGAATGGGGCATGACGCCGCAGACGGTGAACGCGTACTACAACTCGCTGAAGAACGAGATCGTGTTCCCCGCCGCCATCCTGCAGCCGCCGTTCTTCAGCGCCACCGCCGATGACGCGCTCAACTACGGCGGCATCGGCGCCGTGATCGGCCACGAAATGGGCCACGGTTACGACGACCAGGGCAGCAAGTTCGATGCGAAGGGCAACAACGTCAACTGGTGGACCGACGAGGACCGCAAGGCGTTCGAAGCCCGCACCGACCGGCTGGCCGACCAGTTCAACCACTACGAAGCGCTGCCGGGCAAGTTCGTCAACGGCAAGCTGACCATGGGCGAGAACATCGGCGATCTCGGCGGCCTCAATGCCGCCTACGATGCGCTGCAGATGGCCTTGAAGCGCAACCCGGCCGAAGCGAACAAGAAGATCGACGGCTACACCCAGGACCAGCGCTTCTTCCTCAACTGGGGCCGCGTGTGGCGCGGCAGCATCCGCCCGGAAGCGCAGCTCACCCTGCTCAACACCGACCCGCATGCACCCGCCCAGTTCCGCGCCATCGGCGCACCGTCGAACATGCCGGCCTTTGCTCAGGCGTTCCAGTGCAAGGCTGGTGACGTGATGGTGCGATCGGCGGACAAGCAGGTGAAGATCTGGTAACGCTTCACGCCAGGTAGAAAAACGAAAACGCCGCGGTCATGCCGCGGCGTTTTCGTTTGTGCCAAAGACTGCAGCCTTGGATCACATCAGCAACTTGCGAACCTTCAGCAGTGCGGTAATGAACGCATCGACCTCTTCGCGCGTGTTGTAGAACGCGAGCGAGGCACGCAGCGTGGCGGGCACCTTGAAGAACTGCATCAAGGGGTGCGCGCAGTGATGGCCCGAGCGTACGGCAACGCCCTGCAGGTCGAGCAGCGTGGCGAGATCGGTGGCCTGGGCGCCTTCGATCAGGAAGGAAATGACCGGCTCCTTTTCCTTCGCCTCGCCAAACAGGCGCAGGCCGGGAATGTCGCGCAGGCGCTCGGTGGCATAGCTCAGCAGCTGCTGCTCCCACGAGTGGATGGCGTCGAAGCCGATCGAATCGTAATAGTCGATGGCGGCGCCGACGCCAGCGAAGCCGGCAATGTTCGGCGTGCCTGCTTCGAACTTGTGCGGCGGCGCGGCGAAGGTGGTGCCGGAGAAACTCACTTCGCGAATCATCTCGCCGCCGCCGAAGAACGGCGGCATCGCCTCGAGATGTTCCTTGCGCGCCCATAGTCCGCCCGTGCCCGTGGGCGAGAGCATCTTGTGGCCGGTGAAGGCGTAGAAATCGCAGCCCAGCGCCTGCACGTCCACCGGGCGATGCGGCACGGCCTGGGAGCCGTCCACCACCAGCGGAATGCCGCGCTTGCGGCATTCGCGGGCGATCTCGCGCACCGGATTCACCGTGCCCAGCACATTGGACACATGGGTGACGCAAGCCAGCTTCACGTCGGGCGTGAGCATCTCGATGTACTTCTCGACGATCAGCTCGCCCCGATCGTCGATCGGCGCCGCCTTCACCGTGGCGCCGGTGCGCGACGCCACGATCTGCCACGGCACGATGTTGGCGTGATGCTCCATCACCGTGGTGAGGATGCTGTCGCCCTCTTTCAGGCGCGGCATCGCAAAACTGTAGGCGATCATGTTCATCGCCTGGGTGGTACCCGAGGTGAGAATCAGCTCGTTGCGCGAAGTGGCGTTGATGAAGCGCGCCAGCTTGTCGCGCGCGCCTTCATACGCTGCCGTGGCTTCCTCGCCGAGCAGATGCACCGCACGGGACACGTTGGCATTGCGCAGGCGGTAATGCTGGTCCACCGCCTCGATCACGCTCGCCGGCTTCTGGCTGGTGTTGGCGTTGTCGAAGTAGATGAGCGGCTTGTCGTGCACCGTGCGCGACAGCAGCGGGAAATCCGCACGGATGCGCTGCACATCGAAAACGGTGGGGCTAGTCTGGGTCTGTGCGTTCATCGTATTCGTTTCGCCTGATTGCTGTCGGGCCGTTCTTAGGCGGAGGGCAATTGCGCCATCAGTCGTTCGTTGATGTAGTCGCGCAAGCCATCTTCGGGCAACGCTTCGAACACAGCGCGGCAGAACGCGGCCGTGAGCATGGCGCGTGCTTCGGCCAGGGGAATGCCGCGCGAGCGCAGGTAGAACAACGAGCGCTCGTCGAGCTGGCCGACGGTGGCGCCGTGCGCGGCCTTCACTTCGTCGGCGTAGATTTCCAGCTCGGGCTTGGTGTCGATCTCGGCCTGGCCCGAAAGCAGGAGATTCTTGCTGCTCAAGCTGGCGTCGCTGCCATCGGCGCCTTCGGCCACCACGATGGCGCCGCGGAACACGCCGCGCGAACGCTCATCGGCAACGCCGCGCCAGACGGACTCGGACGCCGTATTGAGCGCCTCGTGGCGAATCGACATCTGCGTATCCACATGCTGGCGGCCACGCAACGCGAATACGCCGCGCGTGTCGAGACGCGACTTGTCGCCCGCCAGCACGACATGCAGATCGTGGCGCACCAGCGAGCCGCCAAGCTCCAGCGCGTACATTGCCGCGTGGGCTTCGCCATCCAACTGGACGCTGTCATGGCGCACCAGCGTGCTCCCTTCGGAAGCGTCCTGCAGCGTCACGTGGCGCAGCACGGCGCCCTGGCGCAGCACGATATCGGTAACCTGGGTCGCGAGATTCTGGTGTACGCCAGCGGCCACGTGCTGCTCGATCAGCGCGAGCTCCGCGCCCTCGCCCAGTTCGATGATCTGGCGCACGTGCGAAGCCATGGCTTCGCCGGCTGGCGCGCCGATGAAGAGCAAGCGCACAGGCTGTGCGACCTTGGCGCCCGCGGCTACGCGCAGCACCACGCCGTCACCGGCGAGTGCGGCATTGAGACGGGCGAACACGTCGCCGCCTTCGCGATAGTGGCGCGAGAGCGCAAAACGCAGCGGTTCGGCATTGCCCTGGAGTGCCTGCGAGAGCGGCTGAAGACTCAGGCCAGCAGGCAGGTTGTCCAGGCGGCAGAGTTCGCTGCGGAACACGCCGTTGACGAAGACCAGCGACGGACCCTCGATGCCCGGCAAGGCAAAGCCATCCATCTCCACCGCACGCGCGGACGCCTGGGCATCGCCAGCAGCAAAGCGCCGCTGACCGAGCGCGCGCAGGGCCGTGTACTTCCACGCTTCCATCCGGCTATCCGGCAGGCCGCCCGCCTCGAACGCATCGAGATTCTCGCGGCGCGCGGCATCCAGCCAGCCGATGCCGCTGCCCGGCAGCTGCGCCTGCGCGGCAGCCTCCAGCAATGATTCGACGAACGGCGTGCGCTGGGCCTCGCTCATGCCGAGGCTCCCGTGAGCGCCGGATCCTTGTCGTTCACCCAGGCGTAGCCCTGGGCCTCCAGCTTCAGTGCGAGCGTCTTGTCGCCGCTTTCGACAATGCGGCCATCGGCCAGCACGTGCACGAAATCGGGTTCGATGTAATCGAGCAGGCGCTGGTAATGGGTAATGACCAGGAAGCCGCGCTCGGCCGAGCGCAGCGCGTTCACGCCCTGCGCGACCTGCTTGAGCGCATCGATGTCCAGGCCCGAATCGGTTTCGTCGAGGATCGCCAGCTTCGGTTCCAGCACGGCCATCTGGAAGATCTCGTTACGCTTCTTCTCGCCGCCCGAAAAACCTTCGTTGACGGCGCGATGCAGCAGCTCATCGGAGATCTGCATGATCTTCAGCTTCTCGCGCACCAGCTTGAGGAACTGCATGGAGTCCAGTTCCTTCTCACCGCGCTGCTTGCGCTGCGCATTGAGCGCGGCACGCAGGAAGTAGGTGTTGTTCACGCCGGGGATTTCCACCGGGTACTGGAACGCCAGGAACATGCCGGCAGCAGCGCGCTCTTCCGGTTCCAGCGACAGCAGATCGACGCCGTTGAACGTGACCGAGCCTTCGGTCACTTCGTAGCCGTCACGACCCGAGAGCACGTTGCCGAGCGTGGACTTGCCCGCACCATTGGGCCCCATGATCGCGTGCACTTCGCCGGCCCCCACGCTGAGCGTGAGTCCCTTGAGGATGTCCTTGCCCTCGACGCGGGCGTGCAGATTTTCGATCTTCAGCATGACGGTTTCTTCAGTGGGCAACGCCGGAGCGCCGCGTGTTCAAAATAGGGTTCGGATGCAGCGATGAAGGCGATCAGCCGACCGCGCCTTCCAGCGACACTTCCAGCAGCTTCTTCGCTTCCACCGCGAACTCCATCGGCAATTCGCGGAAGACCTGCTTGCAGAAGCCGTCGACGATCATCGACACGGCGTCTTCCTCGCCGATGCCGCGGCTGCGGCAATAGAACAGCTGGTCGTCGGAAATCTTCGAGGTGGTCGCTTCGTGTTCGACGATGGCGGTGGGATTCTTCACTTCCATGTACGGGAAGGTGTGCGCGCCGCACTTCTTGCCGATCAGCAGGGAATCGCACTGCGTGTAGTTGCGCGCGCCTTCGGCACCCTTCTCCACCTTCACTAGGCCGCGATAGCTGTTGCTGCTGCGGCCGGCGCTGATGCCCTTGGAGACGATCTTCGACTTGGTGCCCTTGCCGATATGGATCATCTTGGTGCCGGTGTCGGCCTGCTGGCGATGATGGGTGAGCGCGACGGAGTAGAACTCGCCCACCGAACGATCGCCGCGCAACACGCAGCTGGGGTATTTCCAGGTGATCGCCGAACCGGTTTCCACCTGCGTCCAGGAAATCTTCGAATCGTTGCCGCGGCAGTCGCCACGCTTGGTGACGAAGTTGTAGATGCCGCCGACGCCGTTCTCGTCGCCGGGGTACCAGTTCTGAACCGTGGAATACTTGATCTGCGCGCGCTCCAGCGCCACCAGCTCCACCACCGCCGCATGCAGCTGGTTCTCGTCGCGCATCGGCGCGGTACAGCCTTCGAGGTAGGAGACGTAGGCGTCGTCTTCACACACGATCAGCGTGCGCTCGAACTGCCCCGTGTTGATGGCGTTGATGCGGAAATAGGTGGACAGCTCCATCGGGCAACGCACGCCCTTGGGGATGAATACGAACGAGCCATCGGAAAACACGGCCGAATTGAGCGCCGCGAAGAAGTTGTCGCCCACCGGCACCACGCTGCCCAGGTACTTCTGCACCAGTTCGGCATGCTCGCGGATCGCTTCGCTCATCGAGCAGAAGATCACGCCCGCTTCGGCCAGTTCCTTGCGGAAGGTGGTGCCCACGGAGACCGAGTCGAACACCGCATCCACCGCCACGCCGGCGAGCTTGGCGCGCTCATGCAGCGGCACGCCGAGCTTGTCGTAGGTTTCGAGCAGTTTCGGGTCGACTTCATCCAGTGACTTCGGGCCCGACTTGGGCGCGGCGTAGTAGCTGATCGACTGGTAGTCGATCGGCGTGAGCTTCAACTTGGCCCAGTCCGGCGTCGGCATGGTGAGCCAGTGGCGATACGCCTTGAGGCGCCACTCGGTCATCCACTCCGGCTCTTTCTTCAGGGCGGAAAGCTGACGCACGATGTCTTCGGACAAACCGGCCGGCAGATACTCCGTCTCGATGTCCGTGACGAAGCCGGCTTCGTAGCGACGGCCCAGCGCCTCGGCGACTTCGACGTTGTCGCGCAGGGTCGTGGCGGAGAGGTCGCTGCGTACAGTGGTTTCGGTGGTCATGGTGTTCTTCGTGTCGTCGTGGGCGGTCGTCATGGATGGCCTGGCGGTCATCCGATCAGGTTGGCGTCGATACGACGACTGGGTGGTTTGAGCATGTCGGACAGGCTGACGGCACGCAGCGCGCTATCCACCACGCTGTTGACGTGTTGCCAGTTGGAGCGGACGCCGCAAAGCGACTCACGCTCGCACTGGCCTTCAGCGAGACTGCATTCGGTCATGCCGATGGGGCCTTCCAGCGCTTCCACGATCTGGGCCAGGGTGATGTCCCCAGCCGGCCGCGCGAGGCGATAGCCGCCGTTGACGCCGCGGAAGGACTCGACCAGACCCGCATGGCTCAGCGACTTCAGCAGCTTGCTCACGGTGGGCAGCTCCAGGCGCGCCTCATCGGCGATCTGCGCCGTGCTGAGCACGTCGTCAGGATGGGCGGCGATGCAGGTCATCACCACGGTGGCGTAGTCGGTGAGTCGGCTGACGCGGAGCATGGGGGAATCGGCCAGGGAGACTGCGGGGAATCGGTACCAAAATGGTACTGATTAATGCCCTTGGGGTCAAACCGCGGCAATGCACCAAAAGCGGGATTTGGCTGTGGTAAACGCCCCTTTTCCGCGCAACGTCGCACCACCGCCCACCCAAAAGATTGGTCTTCCCCCACGGTCATCCCCGCGAAGCCGGGTGCCGCCCTGCCCCTAACCCATTGAAAACTGGTCCATTCACGCTTTGGCTTGAATGCAGACTTCACAGACTCGCCCCCGTGGCACGCATCCTGCTGCACCGCGACATATCTACCGCACGGGGAGCGCTGGGGATGAAGTGGATTACGGCCGTCATCAAACCGTTCACGCTGGACGATGTGCGCCAGGCGCTGACCGAGGTGGGAGTAACGGGCATGACCGTCACTGAGGTGAAGGGCTTCGGCCGCCAGCACGGCCACACCGAGCTCTACCGGGGGGCCGAATACGTGGTGGATTTCCTGCCCAAGCTGAAGCTTGAGGTGGCCGTGGCGGACGAACTGCTCGACCGCGCGGTGGAGGCGATCATCGGGGCCGCACGCACCGGCAAGATCGGCGACGGCAAGGTGTTCGTGAGCGAGTTGGAACAGGCCATCCGCATTCGCACGCAGGAGGTCGACGTCGATGCGCTTTGAGCTGAAGACCTCGCTCGCCTTCATCGGCCTGCTGGCCACCTCGCCCGCCTGGGCGCAGGCCGCCATCGCACCCACGCACATCGACAGCGGCGACACCGCCTGGATGCTCACCGCCACCGCGCTGGTGCTGCTGATGACGCTTCCCGGCCTGGCGCTGTTCTACGGCGGCATGGTGCGCGCGAAGAACCTGCTGTCGGTGCTGATGCAGTGCTTCGCCATCACCGCGATGGTGTCGGTGCTGTGGATGGTCTATGGCTACTCGCTGGCCTTCAGCACGGAAGGCATGCAGGCCGGCGTGACCAACCTGCATTCGTTCATTGGCGGATTCGATCGCGCATTTCTCGCGGGCCTCAAACCCGATTCGCGTTACCAGACGGTGCCGGAAAGCGTGTTCGTGATGTTCCAGCTGACCTTCGCCATCATCACCCCCGCGCTGATCATCGGCGCGTTCGCCGAACGCATGAAGTTCAGCGCGCTGCTGTGGTTCAGCGGGCTGTGGCTCACCATCGTGTACCTGCCGGTGGCGCACATGGTGTGGAGCGGACCGGGCTCGTTCCTCGGCGATCTGGGCGTGCTGGATTTCGCCGGCGGCACGGTGGTGCACATCAACGCGGGTATCGCGGGTCTGGTGGCATGCTTGGTGATCGGCAAGCGGCGCGGTTATCCGAACGTGCCGATGCCGCCGCACAATCTCGGCTACACCGTGATGGGCGCCAGCCTGCTGTGGCTGGGCTGGTTCGGCTTCAATGCGGGCTCCGCGGTGGCAGCGAATGGCAGCGCCGGCATGGCGATGCTGGTGACGCAGATCGCCACGGCCGCTGCGGCATTGGGCTGGCTGGCGACCGAATGGATCGTGCATGGACGGCCGAGCGTGCTGGGCATCGTCTCCGGTGCGGTCGCCGGGTTGGTCGCGGTGACACCGGCAGCCGGCACCGCCGGGCCAGGCGGCGCGCTGATGCTCGGCCTGATTGCCGGCGTCGTCTGCTTCTTCAGCGCCACGCGCCTGAAGCACAGGTTTGGCTATGACGACTCGCTCGACGTGTTCGGCGTGCACGCCATCGCCGGCATCCTCGGCGCCCTGCTCACCGGGCCGCTAGCCTCGCCCAAGCTGGGTGGCTTCGGCACGGTGGAATCGCTGTTCGGGCAGTTGTGGATACAGGCGAAGGGTGTGGGTTTCACGGTGGTGTGGAGCGCTGTCTTGAGCCTGGTGATTTTGAAGGTGATTGACTGGACGCTGGGGCTGCGGGTGGACGAAGAACAGGAGCAGGTTGGCCTGGATCTCTCGTTGCATGAGGAGAAGGCGTACAACTTGTCGTGAGCGTGCGTTCTTACTCCTTCTTTCTTTTTTGGCGAGAGCGGGTTCGCTAGTTTGTGGGAGCGCACCCTGTGCGCGACGCGGTGCTTGGAGGTACCGCTCCGTAGGTTTGTCGCGCACAGGGTGCGCTCCCACAGTAGGTTTCCCATAGTAGATTTCAGGCCTACCCTGGATCCCGGCATGACGAGGCGAATACCCGCTAAGCTTCTCTCATCGCCACTCCCAGCCCGCCATGAGCACCGTTCCCGACCGCGCCGCCGCCCGCCTCGCCTGGACCCGTTCCGCCCTTGGCGATGATTCGCTCGAGCTCGCATCCGCCTCGTCGGATGCCAGCTTTCGCAGCTACTGGCGCACTCATCACGACGGCAAGAGCTGGGTGGTGATGGATTCGCCGCCCGCGCTGGAAGATCCGCGTCCCTGGTTGTCCATGGGCACACGGCTAGCCGCGGCCGGTATCCACGTGCCGGCCGTGCATGCGACAGATCTCGAGCAAGGTTTCCTGCTGATCGAGGACCTTGGCACGCAGCTCTATCTGCCCGCCTTGAACGACGACAGCGCCGATCGCCTCTACGCCGACGCCATGGATGCACTGCTGTTGATGCAGACGCGCATGGAGCACGCCGATCTGCCGCTGTTCGATCACGCGCGCCTGGTGAGCGGTTTGGAAGTGATGCCCGAATGGTTCCTGGGCAAGCACCTCGGCCGCACTCCCACGTGCCACGAGTGGGACGTGCTGGAGGCCGCCTTCAGCGTGATCATCCGCAATGCGCTCGAACAGCCGCGCCGGTTCGTGCATCGCGACTATCACAGCCGCAACCTGCTTATCGTCGAAGACAACAATCCGGGCATCATCGATTTCCAGGGGGCACTCTCCGGCCCCATCACCTACGACCTCGCCTCACTGCTGCGCGATGCCTACATCGTGTGGCCGCGCGAGCGCGTGGAAGGCTGGGTCGAGTCGTATCGCCAGCGCCTGCTCAAGGCGAACGTGATCGATGAAAAAATCAGCCGCGAGCGTTTCCTGCGCTGGTTCGACCTCACCGGCCTGCATCGCCACATTCGCGTACTCGGCCAGTTCTATCGCCTGTGGTATCGCGATGGAAAGCCGGGCTATCTCGCGGACGTGCCGCGCGTGTACCACTACGTGGTCTCGGTGGCGGAGCGCTACCCCGAACTCGCGGACTTCGTTGCATTGCTGAAGCGACACGCGGAGGGCCGCGACCTCACCCAGGTGGCCGCCGCATGAGACATGCGCTGATCTTCGCCGCTGGCCTGGGCGAGCGCATGCGGCCGCTCACCAATCACACGGCCAAGCCGCTGCTGGAAGCGGGCGGCAAACGCCTGATCGAATGGCACCTGGAAAAGCTCGCCGCCATCGATGTGCATTACGTGGTAATCAACACATCGCATCTGGCCGAACAGTTTCCCGAGGCGTTGGGCGACGGTTCGCGCTGGGGGCTGCGCATCCGCTACGCCTACGAAGGTCCAACGCCGCTGGAGACCGGCGGCGGCATGCTCAATGCACTGAGCCTGCTCGGCCCCGAACCCTTCATCACCGTCAGCGCCGACGTCTGGACCGATGCGGACCTCGCCGCGCTGCCCGCCGAACCTCGCGGCACGGGACATCTGCTGATGGTGGACAACCCCGCTCACCATCCCTCGGGCGATTTCGGGCTGGACGACCAGGGCCTGATCCACCAGGAAGGCAATGCGCCACGCCTCACCTACAGCGGCATCGGGGTCTTTCGTCGCGAGCTGCTCGATGACTGGCGCCAGGTGATCCACGATGCGGGTGCCGGGCAGAACCCGCCACGATTCAAGCTCCGGCCGCTGTTTGAACGCGCCATCGCGCGCCAGCAGCTCACCGGCAACCACTATCGGGGGGCATGGACCGACGTCGGCACACCCGAACGATTGCACGAACTCGACCAACGTCTACGCCGCTGAGTTAGCTGCACGAAAGGTTACGGCGGTCAAAATCCTGCGGATTGGATGCGGCCGGGAGCCGGCGGTATCCTGAACTACCCGGTTCTGTAGCGCCCCGCTCCTTTCCCCGCCTGCAGGACCGACACGTTTCAGCGCAAGGTGTCGACGATGTCCGAACTGTGGTCCCAACTGGTCAACGGGTTTGCCAACCATGGCGTGCTGCCGGTACTGCAGCTGCTGCATCTGCAAGGCCTGGCCGGCGACCCGCGCGACATCTCGGCCTCGCTGCTTATCGCCACCTTCCAGTTGTGCGTGATCGGCCTGATCTTCCGTCCGCTCGAGAGCATCGTGCCGGCGGAAAAGTGGGAGCACCGCAAGCTCACCAAGGTCGATTTCCAATACACGGTGATGATGCTGGTCGGCATCTTCCCGATCTTCAGTTTCCTCATCCTCACGCCCATCGCCAACTATTTCGGCGGTCCGGACACCGGCCCCGGCGATGCCAGCGCCTCGCCGCTCGCCATCACGCACTGGGTGCCGTGGCTGAAGCAGCATCCGTGGCTGCTGTTCGGTTGCTACTACGTGGTCTACGACCTGGTGTACTACTGGATGCATCGCCTGCAGCACGCGCTGCCGTGGTGGTGGGCGCTGCACAGCATGCATCACAGCACGCGCCAGATGAGCTGCTGGACCAACGATCGCGGCAGCCTGATCGACGGCTTCATCCAGTCGATGATCCTCGCCACGGTGGGCATCGTGATGGGCGTGGAACCCGAGCAATTCGCGTGGTTGGTGCTGGTGGGCGAACTGGTGCAGAACTTCTCGCACGCCAACGTGCGCATCGCGTTCGGCCCGCTATTCAACCGCGTGTTCGTGTCGCCGAAGTTCCACCGCCTGCACCACATGCTGGTCGACCCCACCCGCCCCAACCTGCACAACTGCAACTTCGGCCAGGTGTTCTCGATCTGGGACGTGGTATTCGGCACAGCGCTCTACAACGAACCGCTGCGCCCCACCGGCGTGGGCGATCCGATGGTCGACGACGACAACAACCACGGCCTGGTCGGCTTGCACTGGAATGCGGCCAAGCGTTTCTGGGGTTCGGTGCGTCGGCGGGAAGGCTGGAAGTTCGGCGAGGTCGCGTTCGGTCCGGGTTACCGGCCGATTCCGGTGGATCAGCTCGACCTGCATGGTCTGGCGCATCACGTGATGCAACCGCCGCAAGATGAGCCATTGCCCACGACCCAACGGCCGATCTCTAATCAGTCCATCGAGACAGCCTGACACCCGCGTTCCCAGGCAAGGCACACGCGCAACCAAGGAAGGGAAATGCCATGTCGGACTCGACGCCGGAAATCGACGATCAAGCGCTCGAAAAATTTCGCAGCCACTATAAAAGGCTTAGTGTCGACGCATTGGTCGCTATAGCCTCGCTCAACCCCCACGAACTGACTGTTGAAGCTCGACGTGCATTGACGCAGGAACTGCGAGCGCGCGAGAACGACGAGGAGCCGATGTGGACGGAGCTGATCGAGAAGACCGAACGCGCGCCGACGCCGAGCTCGCCTCTTGCGCACGAAGTCCTAGCACCACGATGGAATGAGCGACCGCGCAATGCCACCGCCGGCTATGGGCAAGCCGTCACGATTGCAAGATGGCTGGCCTTCATCCCAGCCACATGGCAAGCATCCCATGTCCATATCTGGATCCTCAGAATGTTCGGCTCAGGCCAGGTCAACGAGCTGACTGCCGACAGTAACCATCTACTGGCTTTCGGTGCGGCAGGATTTTTGACTCCTTTGTGCGCCATCGCGGTAGGTCTTTGGGTTTGTCCTGCGAAAGTAAAGACCAAGCCGGCCGTCGCTCTGTCGGCCCTTTATGCGATCGTCACCGCCTATTCGCTCTTTACGTTTTCGCGGCCCGGTGTGCCGCTGGCGCTTCGCCATCTGTTCGGACTGGACGCCATCATCACCCTCGCGGTCTCGGTGATGGTTGCGGGCGTGTGCTTGCTCGCCCCATGGCAAAACGCTTCGCCTGCTTCAGCACGCAAAGCAGAACGCAGCATCGCCTAGTAAAGCAGCCGGTGCGTCGAAACGGACGGGTATCCGCTGCAAGAAAAAGGCCCGAGAAATCCCGGGCCTTTTCTTTTCCAACGAAGCAACGCAATCCGCTTATGGACGACGCGCCAGCTCCGGGTTGTCCTTGGTCTTGGGCATCAGGTCCTGCTTGGACACGCCCAGCCACAGCAGGATCGGGCTCGCCACGAAGATCGAGGAGAGCGTGCCGACCACGATACCGATCAACATGGTGATGGCGAAGCCGTGCACGGCTGGGCCGCCGAAGAAGTACAGGGCGGCCATGGTGATGCCGGTGAACAGCGCGGTGATGATGGTACGCGACAGCGTGTTGTTGATCGAACGGTTGAGGATCTCCTCCGGCTCGGCCTTGCGGGCCAAGCGGAACAGTTCGCGCACGCGGTCGAACACCACCACCTTGTCGTTGATCGAGTAACCGATCACCGCCAGCACCGAGGCGAGCACCGTCAAGTCGAATTCGCGTTGCATCAGCGCGAAGATGCCCACGGTGATCAGCGCGTCGTGCGCTTCGGTGGCGATGGCCGCCACGGCGAAACGCCATTCGAAGCGGATGCCGAGGTACAGGCCGATGCCCACGATCACCACGATGGCGGCCAGGATGCCGTCGCTGCGCAGCTCATCGCCCACGGCGGAGCCGACATAGTCGCGGCTCTTGAGCTTGGCGTCGGGACGTACCGCCTGCAGCGTCTTGGTGACGTCGTCGGCGATCTTGTCCAGGTTCACCTTGCCGGTGCTGCCGATACCCGAGTTCGGGTCGTCCTTCGGCTGCAGGCGGATGGACACTTCCTTGGTGCCGCCCAGGCTCTGCACGAGCGCATGCTCGATGCCGCCCTTCTCGAGCGCGTCGCGGACTTCGCCGACCTGGACCGTGTTGTCGTAATCCACCACCAGCGACACACCGCCGGTGAAGTCCAGACCGTAGTTCAGGTGCTTTACCGAGATGAGCACGATGGACGCGACCATCAGCAGGATCGCGAGGCCCACGCTGAACTTCCTCATGCCGAGGAAGTTCACGTTAGCGTTGTGGTTGAAGATTTCCATGTGTATTTGTTCCTCAGACCGACAACGTCTTGAGCTTGCGATGACCGTGGATCAGCGCGGTGATGGCATGCGTCACGGTGACCGAGGTGAACATCGAGGTCAGGATACCGATCAGCAGCGTCACGCCGAAGCCCTTGATCGGGCCCGAGCCCATCGTGGTCAGCGCCAGTGCGGCGATAAGGTGGGTGACGTTCGCGTCGAGAATGGTGGCCCACGCCTTGTCGTAACCGGCGCGGATCGCGGCGTGCGGCGAGGAGCCGTTGCGCAGTTCTTCGCGGATGCGTTCGCAGATCAGCACGTTCGCGTCGATCGCCATACCCAGCGTCAGCACGATACCGGCAATGCCCGGCATGGTCAGGGTCACGCCCACCGCCGACATCACCGCAATCAGGATCACCAGGTTGAAGAACAGCGCCACGTCGGCCACGAGGCCAAACAGCTTGTAGTACAGCGCAGCCGCCAGCAGCACCAGCGCGAGGCCGAGCGTCACGGCGCGCAGACCCTTCTGGATGTTGTCCTGGCCCAGGCTGGGACCGATCACGCGTTCTTCGACGATATCGACCGGCGCCGCCAGCGAACCGCCCTTCAGCAGCAGCGCGAGGTCGGATGCTTCCTTCTGGCTGCCCAGGCCGGTGGTCTGGAAGTTCTTGCCGAACACGCCGTTGATAGTGGCGTAGTTGATCACTTCTTCCGTGACCTTCGGCGTGCGCACTTCCTTGCCGTCGACGATCTTGGTGTCGACCACGCGCTCGACGTACACCACGCCCATCGGCTTGCCGACGTTGCCGGTGGTGAAGTCGAGCATCTTCTTGGCGCCGGCCGCGTTCAGCGTCACCGACACGGCAGCGCTGCCGGTCTGCTGGTCGAAGCTGGACGATGCGTCCACCAGCTGGTCGCCGGTGACGATGATGTTCTTGCTCAGCAGGTACGGACGTCCGTCACGGCCCTTGTAGAGGCGGGCGTCGGGCGGAACGATGCCGGTGCGGGCCGCGTCCACGGCCTGCTGCGGCGAGCCGTAACCGGCGCGATATTCCAGCGTGGCGACGGCACCGATCAGCTTCTTGGCTTCGGCCGTGTCCTGCACGCCGGCCAGCTCCACCACGATGCGGCTGTCGCCCTGCTGCTGGATGATCGGCTCGGATACGCCCAGCGCATTGATGCGGTTGCGCAGCGTGCCAAGGTTCTGGCGAATGGTGTTGAGCGACAGCTCGCGCGCCTTGTCCGGACGCACCACCGCGTTGAGCGGGAAGCGATCGCCGGTGGCATTCGCGTCCGTCACGGTGAGATCGGGATAGTCCGCGGTGATGGCGTTGCCGGCGGCGACGCGATCCTCGGCGGACTTCAGCACCACCGACACGCCCTGGCCGCGCTGCGTATTGCGCACCACCGACTCGTAACGGATGTTCTTTTCGCGCAGCAGGCTGCGGATATCGTCCGCGTAGCGCGTTTCCTGCTTGTCGATCACATCGTTCTGATCGACCTCCATGAGGAAGTGCACGCCGCCCTGAAGATCCAGACCCAGCGGCATCGACTTCGCGCCGATGGCGCCGAGCCAGTGCGGCACCGTGGACTTCAGGTTGAAGGCCACCGTGTAGTCGTCGCCCAGCGAGGCCTTGATGGCATCGCCCGCGGTCTTCTGCAGGTCGGCATTGGCGAAGCTGGCGAGCAGATGATCGCCATTGAGCTCGACGCCGGTGCTGACGACGTTGGCCTTCTTCAGCGCGTCGGTGACCTTTTGTTCGAGTGCCTGGTCGACCGTACCGTTGCGGTTGGCCGTGATCTGCACGGCAGGCACCGGCAGGAACACATTGGGCAACGCATAGACAATACCGAGCACCAATACGATGGCGACCAGCGCATATTTCCAGCGTGGAAAATCACTCATGCCTTGAATCCGTCAAAAGCCGCGGCAGAGGCAGCCGCGGCGAGCAATGCATCGTGTGGACCGGAGCCCCTCCGCTCCGGCAAGTCGTCAGGACGACTTCAGCGAACCCTTGGGCAGGACCTGCTGCACGGCGCCCTTCTGCACCTTGATCTTCACGTTCGGCGCGATCTCGACCGTGACGAAGCTCTCGCCGATCTCTTCCACGCGGCCGGCAATGCCGCCGTTGGTGACGACTTCGTCGCCCTTGGAGAGCGCGGAAAGCATCGCGCGATGTTCTTTCTGGCGCTTCATCTGCGGGCGGATCATCACGAAGAACATGACCACCAGCAGCAGGATCGGCAGGGCCAGGCCCAGCAGGGGATTCCCCGGAGCGGCTGCGGGAGCGGCCTGGGCCATCACATAGGACATCGGAAAGGTCATTGCTCGTCTCGCAAGTAGCGGTATCGGCAGCGTTTTCTGCCAACACCTGATAAAAGATCGTGGATTATGCCACGCGCCCCCGGCCCCTGCATGCGTCGCAAGGCCCGCCCGTGAGGGGTTCTGGCGTCGGCAGGGGCGGTTTGCAAGGTCTGGACCCGGCCGGGAGGGTGAAGGTTCCCTGGATAGCGCTCCCCGACACGCCTCCTAGCCGTCATTCCGGCGCAGGCCGGAATCCGGAAGGCTCAGTGTTGGCGATCCGGCACAAACCGCTTGGCGCTCTCGCGGAAGCCTGTTGCTTCGCTACTGGATTCCGGCCTGCGCCGGAATGACGGCTAGGTAGTGATTCGGCTGAAAATAGGTCCGGCGCTTGAGCCTCGAAATCTCAGTCCGACAACCCGCCCGCCCTGCGCGCATAGAACTCCGCCACGAAATCGTCCAGCCTGCCTTCGGCGATGGCTGCGCGCAGTCCGGCCATCAGGCGCTGGTAATGACGCAGGTTGTGCATGGTGGCGAGCTGGCTGCCGAGGATCTCGTTGCAGCGGTCCAGGTGACGCAGGTAGGCGCGGCTGAAGCCGTTGCTGCAGGCGTAGCAGTCGCAGCCCTCTTCGATCACGCGGGTGTCCAGCGCGAACTTGGCGTTGCGGATGCGCAGCGTGCCTTGCTCGGTGAACAGGAAACCGTTGCGCGCGTTGCGCGTGGGCATCACGCAATCGAACATGTCGATGCCGCGGCGCACCGCTTCGACGATGTCTTCCGGACGGCCCACGCCCATCAGGTAGCGCGGCTTGTCGGCCGGCAGCAGCGGCACGGTGAAATCCAGCGTGTGGTTGCGCTCGGCCTCGGGCTCGCCCACGGCAAGGCCACCCACGGCATAGCCGTCGAAGCCGATGTTGACCAGGCCTTCGGCCGAACGGCGGCGCAGGTCTTCGTACACGCTGCCCTGCACGATGCCGAACAGCGCATTGGGGTTCTTCAGGTCGTCGAACGCGCGGCGCGAACGCTCCGCCCAGCGCAGGCTCAACTCCATCGAAGTGGAGGCTACCTTCTCCGTCGCGGGATACGGCGTGCACTCGTCGAAGATCATCGCGATGTCCGAATCGAGCACCTTCTGGATGCGCATCGATTCTTCCGGCGACAGGAACACCTTTGAGCCGTCCACCGGGGAAGCGAATGCTACGCCTTCCTCGGTGATCTTGCGCTTGTGCGCCAGCGAGAACACCTGGAAACCGCCCGAATCGGTGAGGATCGGCTTGTCCCAGCCGATGAACTTGTGCAGTCCGCCGAACTGTTCCACCACCTCGAGGCCGGGGCGCAGGAACAAATGGAAGGTGTTGCCCAGGATGATCTCGGCGCCGACCTCGCGGATATCCCGCGGCGTCATCGCCTTCACCGAGCCATAGGTGCCCACCGGCATGAAGGCCGGTGTTTCCACCGTGCCGCGGTCAAACGTGAGACGGCCGCGGCGGGCCGCGCCATCGGTGGCCTGGAGTTCGAAAGTCATGGAAGTCATCGGTGAATTATCGCTTGTTTCGGAGGTTGGCGCTTCTCCAGGCCGTTGGACTCGCGCCCACTTCCTACCCGTCATTCCGGCGCAGGCCGGAATCCAGTGCGATGACGAGCGGTTGTCGCGGTAGAGCATGTTCAGCTCTTCGCGATAGCCGGTCCCTGGGGCACTGGATTCCTGCCTGCGCCGGAATGACGAACAAAGAAGCTCAGCCTCGCGGCAGGATCAGCATCGCGTCGCCATAGGAGAAGAACCGGTACTTCTGCTCCACGGCGTGCCGATACGACCCCAGCATGAAGTCGCGCCCCGCCAGTGCCGACACCAGCATCAGCAGGGTCGATTGCGGCAGGTGGAAGTTGGTCAGCAGGCCGTCGATGCTGCTGAACTGGTAGCCGGGAAAGATGAAGATCTGCGTCTCGCCGGCAAACGGCTGCAACTCGCCATCGCGCACGGCGCTTTCCAGCGCGCGCACCACCGTGGTGCCCACGGCGATCACCCGGCCACCGGCCGCACGCGTGCGGCGAATCTGCTCGACCAGGCTCGCGCCCACGTTGAGCCATTCGCGATGCATCTGGTGGTCCTTGATGTCATCCGCGCGGATCGGCTGGAAGGTTCCCGCACCGACGTGCAAGGTCACGTAGCCGAACTGGACACCGCGTTCGCGCAGCGTCGCCAGCATCGCTTCGTCGAAATGCAGACCCGCCGTGGGCGCAGCGACCGCGCCCGGCTCGCGGGCGAACACGGTCTGATAGCGCTCCATGTCACTGGCATCGGCGTGACGCTCGATGTACGGCGGCAGCGGCATTTCGCCGAGTTTCAGCAGCAGCCGCTCCAACGGCTCGGGAGATTCGAAACGCAGCCGGAAGAATGCGTCGTCGCGCCCCAACACCACCGCATGGCTGCCGTCGGCCAGCTCGATGCGGCCGCCCTCTTTCGGCTTCTTGCTCACGCCCAACTGCACGGTGGCTTCGTGCGCGCCGGTGACGCGCTCGATCAGGATTTCCACCTGGCCACCGGTGTCCTTGCGGCCGTACAGGCGTGCCGGCAGCACGCGGGTGTCGTTGAACACCAGCAGGTCGCCTTCGCGCAGGAAATCCGGCAGCTCGCGGAACATGCGGTCCTGGCGCGCCTGCGCCTCCACATCGAGCAGCAGCAGGCGGCTGGCCGAACGCTCAGCCAGCGGCGCCTGGGCGATCAGTTCAGGCGGCAACTCAAAATCGAAATCGGTCTTCTTCACGGCGGGATACTGGCGTCGAATAGGCCATTATCGCGCAAAACCCCTGGCCGGCCCTCAGGCCGGGGTTTTGCGCCGCCGACGCCGCGCGATCCAGGCGACCAGGCCCCCCATCAGCACCAGCACCGCGCCAAGCTCCAATGGCCAGCCGTGACGCACGGCGTGCTTGATCGCCGCCACCTGCTCACTGCGCTTGAGTGCACGTGCGCGGTCGAAATCGGGCACTTCGCACCCCGTGCCGAAGCCGCCGGCCCATTCCACGTAAGCGCCCTGCTTCACATAACGCTGGTAGTAGGCCTTGACGCGGCGCAGGCGCTCCGACGGCTCGCTGGGCGCGGGCTCGCCGTATCCCTGGTAGTGATCCTCGTAGTCCGGCGGACCTTCCATCATCCAACCGGTCGCCTGGCAGAGCACGGCTGCGAATGCCTGCGAGCGCGGCGGCAGCAGGTCGGCAGCACGGTTGGCCTGGTCCGCGGCTATGTAGCGATAGTGAAAGCGATAGTTCGGCTTGGCTTCGCTGGCGGCGTAGCGCTGCCGCTCGCCTTCGGTCACATAAGCCTGCTGCAGCGATTGCGGTGTCTGCCCACTGCCCCCCTGATAACTGCCCTCGCTGTCGGTGTAGTCGGGACCCTGCTCGTAACCCAGGATCTGCATGCCGTGCTCGCGCGCAATGACGGCCGCGGCATACAGGGCCTGGGCCTTGCCGATGTCGGTCCAGGCGTGCTCGCTATCGTGCAGTGCCTTGGCATAGCTGAGCGCCGGCGTGCGAAAGCTCTGCACCTGCAGCTTTCCGTCGTCGCCGTAGGTGCCGAAACGCCAGTCGTTGTCCGCGGGGAAGTAGGGCAAGGCATCCCCATAGCGACCCAAGCGCATCAAGCGGCGAGCCAGCACCCAGCGCAGGCTGTCCGCAATCGGCGAGCGATAACGGTAGGCATCATCACTGCTTGGGCTTTTGGATGTCAGCGGCGTGGCCGGCGCGCGGGCGTCGACGAAAGACTTCAGTTCATCGACCGTAAGCACACGCTCGGCGATATACATGGCGTCATTGCCGTAACCGTAAGAGGTGGTTTCCAAGTCCCAGTCGTAGACATTGCCGTCGCCGCCCACGGCCACCGCGGCATCGTAGAGATGCCCCATGGCCTCGACGTATTCGCCACGCGCCAGTGCAAGCACGCCTTGCTCGCCGGTGATCAGATTCGCGTTGGAGGGCTCGATCGCCGCCTGCGCATCGCCCGCCTTGGGAAATGCCTTGACCGCAGCCGCATAGGAGGCGCTGGCCGCAGCCAGGTCGCCCTTCTGCAACGCGAGCTTGGCACGTACCCATTCCGCGAGTGGGCCGGATGATTTGTCCACCAGCTTGGCCGCGAGTTCGTAGCGTCCGGTCTGGTAGGCCAGCGCGGCCAGACGATCGGCGCCTTCCAACTTGTCCATCCCGCGCTGCTCGATCGCCTGCACCAGCGCCAGCAGCGGCTGGTCCGGCTTGGGCGCCGAGCCAGCGGGCGTTTCTTCCGACGAGCCGCCCATGCGCGCCAACGCGTAGGCCACCAGCAGCCGCTGGGACACGGGATTGTCGATCAGCTCAGCCATGCGCTGCGGATGACGCATCGCATAGTCAGCGATGGCCACCAGCGACTGCACACCGACATTCGATCCATGTCCAGCCTGGGCGGCGTACAAGGTGATGGCACGCTTGAGATCCGCAGCCGGCACGCCGTCGCCACAGGCCGCGTTCGCGCCCTGGGTGTGGGTGGCGTCGCCATCTTCGCTGTTGTTCGCGTCGGCTACGCCGTAGAGGTCGTTCCAGCTGCATTGCGTGCCGTGACCGTAGAGGTACAGGCGCGCCTCCTCGCCAAAGCTGGACACCGCCAGGCCCTGCGAATCGAGCGCGCCCTCGACCGCCCGGGTTCGCGTCAGCTGGAACGCCTTGGCGGCCGCCGCGCGTTCGCGCGAAAAGGCCGTCGCGTCGTTGCTGGCGCTGGCCGCGTTCGCTGCATGGATGCGGCCGAGCATATAGGCCGCCCATACGCCACGCAGCGTCGCCTGCGCGGGCGGCAGGGCCAACACCTGCTCGAAACGCAAGCTGGCCTTGTCCTCATGTCCCTTGGCGTAATCCACCGCGCCCGCGGTATAGGCACGCAGGTCTTCCGGCAGATCGCTGCCCTGGGCGTAGGCCGCATCGCCATCGTCCAGCGCACGCAGCGTGTCGACGCGCCCCAGCTGCGCGATGGAAATACCCAGCGACTTGGCCTGCGCGGCGTCGTCCTTGTGCTGGCCGCCATCGTCGTACAGGGAGGGCTCCTCGACCGCCAGCTTGTCGGTGGCAACGAGCAGATGCGTCGCCTCGAACGCAAAGCTGTTCTGCGGCACGGCCTTCAAGGTGTCGCCGCGATGATCGAGCAATTGATTGGGAAACATGGGACCGCAGGCCCAGGCCACGGCACCGGCGAGACCGGCTACCACCGCAGCGACTATCCATGAGCGCTTGAACATGTTTTCACCTGTGGAAGGGCGTCCTTCGCCCCGATGGCGCCATTATGGCCTGCGCCCCGCGCGACGCCAGGCTTCAGCGGTCGATCCGCACGGTGCCGGGCGAGCGACTACAGCGAAGCCAGCCGATCGCCAATTGACGACCTGCACGCAACAGCCCGACCCGAGTCCGTTGCAGATAAAGCCCCTGCGGCGTGCGCTGCAGCGCATAGCCGTTGATGCCGTCGGCTGCCTCGCAGGCGCTGTCGATGCGAACCAGTGCCGGCAACGCCATGTCGCTCGTGCCCGAGTTGACGATTTGCACGTCGAGGCGCGACGGATCGCCGCTGGGCACCGTGTTCACCGTGATCGATGAGGTCAGTGGCGTGCGCCGCAGTACCGCATGCCAGCTGGCCATGCTCCAGGCGCGCTCATCGCCTTCGGTCGGCAGGCGAAACCACACGATGCCTGCGAGCCCGTGCGGCACATCGGCCTCCAACCCCGCCACAAAACGCTGCATGGCGGCCGGCTCGGCAAACAGCTCACGCGACTCGGTGCTGTCCACCAGGGTGGGCCGCTCGCTTTCGATCGCGACCACCCGCCCCTGATCGTCCCAACTGACCCGCGTGCCGTATGCCGGCAGCGCCACGCGCCAGGGCTTACCCGTGTGACGGGCGAACTCGCGCAACCATGCACGCGCACGCTCCGGTTGGAACAAACCCGCGCGCGGCGACTGCACGGCGTGCACCTGCAACACCGTCTCATCGGCCTGCGCCAGTAAAGCGTCAAGCCCGGGACTCTCCAGCCAGGTGGGCAACGCGGTGATCGACAAGCGTTCGCCCGGCGCCAGCAGCGGGCGCAGCGATGCCAGGAAATGCGTGTAGGCCGGCAGCCGCGAAGTGGCGCAATCGTGGTCGATCTCGATGCCGGCGAAGCGAATACCTTGCAGGCGCCACTGCGACAGCAACGCGCGGGTGCGTTCGAGCAACACCGTTTCGTCCCACTGCTGCAGTGCGCCTTCCAGGCGGACCACCGCAATCACCGGCTTGCCGCTGGCCGCCAACACCGGCCATGCCGGTGAGAACGTACGCCACTGGCCTCGTCCATCCATCTCCGCGGCCAGCACGCGCCACGCGCGCAGCTCTTGGCCGCTGTCCGATATCGAACGCGCCAACGCTGGCGTCCATTGGTGCTGCCACACGTAGGCGTCGTTGGCGAGCGGCGGCTGTCGCGACGCGCAGCCGGCGATGACGAACGCCACGGCCAGGCCGGCAAGACCAACGAAACGTCGAAACACTTCGGCCACTAAGCGCGCACCCGATCAGGATCAAGCGCCATGGCAGCCCATGACGTGCCCCAAGGCTACAGCCAACCTTTCTGGCGAGCGAGACGATACGCCTCGATGCGATTGGCCGCGCCGAGCTTGCCAATGGCTTCGGACAGGTAGTTGCGTACGGTGCCATGCGAGAGGTTGAGTTGCGTGGCAATGTCGTTGGCGGACTGGCCCTCGCCCGCCAGGCGCAGCACCTGGCGCTCGCGATCGTTCAGCGGATCGGCCTCCGACCAGGCTTCCAGCGCCAGCTGCGGATCGATGGCGCGCCCGCCGCGATGGACCATGCGCAACGCTTCAGCAAGATTCTCCGCCGGTGCATCCTTCAACAGGTAGCCGGAAACGCCGGCATCCAGCGCGCGACGCAGAAAACCCGGACGCGCGAAGGTGGTCACAATGATCACCTTGATCGGCAGCTCATGGCGCTGGATGCGCTGGGCCAGTTCCAAGCCGGTCAGTCCCGGCATTTCGATATCGGTGACGAGCACATCGGGCTTCACGCGCTGCACTTCGCGCCATGCGGCCTCGCCATCCGCCGCCGAACCAAGCACCTCGATGTCGCTTTCGAGGTTGAGCAGCGCGGTCAAAGCGCCGCGCACCATCGCCTGGTCTTCGGCCAGCAATACACGAATCATGCAATGCTCCTGTGGTTCAACCTGCAGCCGCCGGATTCGGCGTTTCCTCATCCTGGGCCAGCTCCCGCTGCGGTGGCCGCGAACGAAGCGGCACCGTAATGTGCAGCCGCGTGCCCTTGCCTACCGGCGAGATCACTTCAAGCGTGCCGCCCAGGGCACGCACACGCTCATGCATGCCCTTGAGGCCGTTGCCATGGATACCGACGCCGCCGCGCCCGTCGTCCTCGATGCTCAATTTCAAGGCCTGGCCGGCCACAGCAGTGGACACCCGTGCACGATTGGCGCGCGCATGCCGGGCGATATTGGTCACGGCTTCGCGCAATACCAGGGCCAGGCCCCGCTCCACCTCGATCGGCAGCGACGGTGGCAAGGGCGTGCATTCGAGGGACACCATCGAGGCTTCCAGCATGAGCCGGGCAGCCGCGAGTTCAGCCGCCAGATCGGTCGCGCGGATACCCGACACCGCCGTGCGCACTTCCGACAGCGCATGCCGCGCCACGCGTTCCGCCTCGGCCATTTCCCGCTTGGCCGCCTCGCTGTCGCGATCGAACAGCTTGCGTGACAGCTCGAGCTTCAAGGTGATCAATGACAGCGTATGCCCCAGCAGATCGTGCAGGTCGCGGCCGATGCGCTCACGCTCGGCCAGCGCGGCGAGGCGGCGCACTTCGTCGTGCGACAGGCGCAGCTCCGCTTCCTTTTCTTCGCTCAGTCGTTCGGCGTGCACCACCAGGCCCACGATGATCGAGGTGACCGGGATCCAGATCACCGCCTGCCATGCGTAGTGCAACAACGACACTTCGGCGATGAGGATGACGTTGAGCATCACCAGCATCCCCATGTAATTGCGCAGCGCCATGCGACAGCTGCGCAACATGATGGTGCCGTACACGAAATAGGTCAGCGCGGCGGAATACCAGGGCAGCAACAGCATCGACATGGCCACCAGCGTCAGCGCGAAATAGCGCGCCTGACGCCGCGAGGCCAAGCAACACTTCGCGTACAGCAGCAGGAACAGCGGATAGGTCAGCAGCGTGAAGAATGCCCACGACCAGGTGTAGTGGTCGAACGCGGGAATGACGAACACCCAGACCGACCACAGCAGATGGATCGCATCCACCCACGGCGACTTGCCCTTTTGCAGGCTGATCGCCACCAGCGAATCCGGCGCGGGGGTAAACCAGTTTTTCAGCCACTGACGCACCGTGCCCCGCTCCCCGTGATCGATCCGCCTCGTGTCCATGCTACTTCAACCGACGCGGTGCAGCCGGCGGGACGCCAGCAGGAAGAAACCCACGCCATAGGCGGCCAGCACCAGCAGGTGCGGCCATGCCGGCGACTGCCCCATGCCCACCGTCTTCAAGGCCAGCTCGCGCAGGTGCGTGCTCGGCCAGATCGGGGCGATCTGCTGCAGCACCGAGGGCAGCGTCGACAGCGGCATCCACAAGCCGGACAGGAACGACATCGGCAGGTAGATGATATTGATCACGCCCGGTGCCCCCTGCCCCTTCACCAGGGTGCCGACCAGCATGCCCAGCGCGCAGAACGGCAGCACGCCCAGCATGCCCATGAGCAGGAACAGCAGCATCTGCAGCACGCCCAGCTGCACATGCGCCACGCCGACCGCCAGCGCCAGCAACAACGCCATCACCGTACCCGACGCCAGCATGGCCATCGCCATCTTGCCCAGCAGATAGGCACCCGGTGGTGCCGGCAGCGCCCGCTTGAGCGTCAGCAGGCCGTTTTCGCGTTCCATTGCCAGCGACACGCCGAAACCGAACAGGCCGGGACTCATCACGCCGAACACGCCGTAACTGGCCAGCAGATAGCGCGCGGTTTCGGCGCCGGACTGGCGATTCATCACGATGCCGAACAGCAGGTAGAACATGGTGGGAAACAGCGTCACCGGCAGCAGGAACCCCGGCATGCGGAAGTAACGCAGGCATTCGCTGCGCGCTTCCATCAGGTAGGCGCCCAGCAGGCGGCGCGGCGGCATGGGCAGTGGCGGCACCCGATGGATCGTGATGACGGACATTACGCAGCCTCCTTTTCGATGCCCGATTCGCGGGTGAGTTCGGTGAACACTTCGGCCAGGCCGGCGCGGCGCACTTCCAGTTCCGATAGCGCCGGATCGGCGTCGAGCAGACGCCGCAGCACCTTCTCCGGTGCATCGCTGTGCAGAAGGATATGCGTGCCGTCGCGCTCCGCCAGCGAGATGTCGGACCATTGCGACAGCGCCGCCACGTCCAGATCGCTGATGCAGCGGATGCGGGTCGTCGCCACATGCGAGCGCAACGCATCCACGCTGCCTTCGCTCAACACGCGGCCCTTGCCGAGCACGACCACGCGCTGTGCAAGCGCCTCGGCCTCTTCCAGGTAATGCGTGGTAAGCACGATTGCGCAGCCTTCGGCGGTGAGACGGCGAATGGCGGCCCACAACTTCTGGCGCGCCTCGATATCCATGCCGACGGTGGGCTCGTCCAGGAACAGCAATTCGGGCCGGCCGCACAGCGCCAGCGCAAACTGCACGCGCCGCTGCTGTCCGCCCGACAGCGCCGCGTAGCGACGCGACAACAGGTCGGCGACGCCGGCCATGTCGGCGCTTTCGTCGATCGAGCGGGACGCCGGGTAATAACTGGCGGTGAGGCGCAGCAGTTCGCCCACGGTGAGCGTCGGCGGCAGAAACGACGACTGCAGCATGACGCCGATACGGCGGCGCGCCTCGATGTCCTGCGGATCGCGACCGAACAATTCCACCTTGCCCGCATCCGCACGCGCCAACCCCAGCAGCAGGCTGATGGCGGTGCTTTTGCCGGCGCCATTGGGGCCCAGCAAGGCAAGCAATTCGCCGCGGTGCAGCATGAGATCGAGACCATCCAGCGCCTTTAAAGCGCCGTAACGTTTGACGGCGCCAGACAAGCTGGCCACCACTGCGACAGACTGGATCATGGGTCCTCCTCCTTGGCCGCCATGCTAGGCGGCATAAGGGTTTGCCGGCAGTTGTCCACGTCAACCGCTATACATGACAAGCGTCACCCGGGGTACCGGCGGCGACAACGCCGCGCTATGCTCGGGCAGTCGTTGCATTGCCACATCCGTGACGGATCGCAGTGCGACATGGTTCGCAGAGATTGGAAACAGGCTCTGGAGCCCGCGGAAACGCTGAATGATCACGCGCTTCCGCCTTTGCATTCGTTGACACATCGGCGCGCATGCCATCGGGACGGCAGGCAAGTCGACCTTGAAGGAGAAGCCCATGGGTGTGATTGATCAGCTGCGCGAACTGCGCGAATTCGGCGGCGCACCGCAGACCAGCGGCCTTGACGATGCCACCGTCGAACGCCTCGCAGCGAGCCACCCTGACCTGGCGCAGGCCATCAGCGATGCGGTCGCGCGTCACCGCGAACTGCGCGGCGAGTTGGGCGATTTCCTCAAGCTCGACGAAGCCGAACAGATGGCGCAGGTGCAGACGGAGTTCGTCAACTTCTATCCGGACGATGCCATCAACCCGTACCTGCCCGCCGCGGCGCGCGGTCCGTGGGTGGTGAGCTTCAAGGGCGCCGTGATCCACGACAACGGCGGCTACGGCATGCTCGGCTTTGGCCACAACAACGCCTCCATCGATGCCGCGCTCGCGCGTCCGCAGGTGATGGCCAATGTGATGACGCCGAGCATCTCGCAGATGCGTTTTGCCAAGGCGATGGATCGCGAACTGGGCCGCAACCGCGACAGCAATCCGTATGCGCGTTACCTCGCCCTCAATTCCGGTTCGGAATCGGTGGGCCTCGCCTGCCGCATTGCCGACGTCAATGCCAAGCTGCTGACCGACCCTGGCGCGCGCTATGCCGGTCGCGCGATCAAGCGCGTGGTGGTGAAGGGTGCCTTCCACGGCCGCACCGACAAGCCGGCGCTGTATTCCGATTCCACGCGCAAGACCTACCTGCAGCATCTGGCCAGCTATCGCCACGAGGACACGCTGCTCACCGTGCAGCCTTACGACATCGCCCAGCTCGAAGCCGTGTTTGCCGATGCGGACAAGAACGGCTGGTTCATCGAGGCGATGTTCCTGGAACCGGTGATGGGCGAAGGCGATCCGGGCCGCGCGGTGACGCCGGAGTTCTACCAGAAGGCGCGCGCGCTCACCGAAGCGCACGGTGCGCTGTTGCTGGTCGACTCCATCCAGGCGGGCCTGCGTGCGCACGGCGTGCTGTCGGTCACCGATTATCCGGGCTTCGAGAAACTCGCGCCGCCGGATATGGAAACCTTCTCCAAGGCGCTCAACGCCGGCCAGTATCCGCTGTCCGTGTTGGCTGTTACCCAGCGCACCGCCGAGCTGTACCGCAAGGGCATCTACGGCAACACCATGACGGCCAACCCGCGTGCGCTCGACGTGGCGCTCGCCACGCTCGACCTGCTCACCGACGAGGTGCGCGACAACATCCGCGAGCGCGGCAAGGAATTCGTCGACAAGCTCAACGCGCTGAAGAACGAGCTGGGCGGCCTGATCACCAAGGTGCAAGGCACCGGTCTGCTGTTCTCCTGCGAGCTGGCACCGGAGTTCAAATGCTACGGCGCCGGTTCGATCGAGGAATTCATGCGCGAGCGCGGCGTTGGCGTGATCCACGGCGGCACCAACTCGCTGCGCTTCACGCCGCACTTCCTGGTCACCAGCGACGAAGTGGACCTGGTCGTCTCGCACGTGCGCCAGGCCCTGCTGCAGGGGCCGCGCAAACTCAAAGCCGACACGAAGGCCGAAGCCGCCTGAAGTCGCAAGGTGACCGGCATCGTTCACGCAACGTCGACGATGCCGGTCACACATCGGAACGCAAAGCGCTTCGCAAAATGAAGCGCTGCCGCAACTTCCTTCGCAAAACTGTCGCAATAGCTGCTTAGCCTCTCCCTGTTGGGGTCCGCCCTGGACCCAGGAAGGGAGTGGTCAATGAAACCAGCGCACATTCGACGTGCCCTTTTAGCCGCACTGTTGCTCGCCCTGTCGGCAACCGCTGCGCAAGCGGCAGACCTCAGCATCAGCCAGTTTCGCGTCCGTGGCCCGGCCGGCGGCAACGACGAATTCGTCGAGCTGTTCAACAGCGGCAGCAAGTCGCTGGATCTGTCGGGCTACAAATTCAACGCCTCCAACGTCAGCGGCACCACCGGCACGCGCCTGACGCTGCCGAGCGGCACGTCGATTGCGCCGGGCTGCTATCTGTTGCTCACCAACAGCGCGAGCAGCGGTTATTCCGGCAGCGTGGCGGGCGATCTCAAGTACAGCACGGGCGTCACCGACGATGGTGGCCTCGCCATTCTCGACGGCTCGGGCCAGTTGGTCGATCAAGTCGGCCTTTCCACCGGTTCTGTGTACAAGGCCGGCACGCCACTGGCGTCGCTCGGCACCACCAATGCCGATAAGGGCTATGGCCGCAAGCCCACGGCTGCGGGCCTGCCGCAAAACACCGGAGACAACCAGGCCGATTTCAACGTGGTTTCTCCCACGACGCCGCACAACAGTGCGAGCTCGTGCGTCGTGCTGGGCCAGGCCTTGTCCGTCGCCGATGCCAGCGCCACGGTGCGTGGTGCGGCGGACGTCCAAATGCCGTTCACGGTCTCGCTCACCCAGCCTGCTCCCACCGGTGGCGTATCGGTGCACGTGGCAACGCTCGATGGCACGGCGACCGTCGCCAATCACGATTACGACGCGCTCGATACCAACCTGAGCATCGCCGAAGGGCAGATGCAGGCGAACTTCAACGTAGTGGTGCACGGCCGCACCACGCCGAGCGATGACAAAGCCTTCGAGGTCAAGCTGAGCCAGCCCAGCGGCAATCTCCCGCTGTCGCGCGATACGGCGATCGGCGCGATCCTCTACGACATCCCGGTTGCCGCCGAGATCTGGCAGATCCAGGGGCGCGATCAGATCTCGCCGCTGCTGGGCAAGCCGGTGAAGACCACCGGCAACATCGTCACCGCGGTGGGCCCGGCGGGCTTCACCATGCAGACACCGGACGCACGCGCCGATGCCGATCCGCTTACGTCCAACGGCATCTATGTGTTCACCTCCAGCACGCCGACGGTGGTGGTGGGCGATGTGGTGAACGTGGACGCCAGGGTCGCCAACTACTACCAGTTGCCCGAGCTCACCAGCCCCGTGGTGACAGTGACCTCGCACGGCGCACGCCTGCCCAAGGCGGTGGTATTTGGCGAGGCGATGCCTTCGTCCGATCCGGCCAAGCTGTCGTGCGGCGCGACCAACTTCCAGTGCTTCGTGGGCATGCGCGTGGTGATCGAGAACGGCATGATCAACACAGGCAACAAGCGTTTCAGCGGCGAGCCCTATGCGGAAGTGAGCATCACCGCGAATGGCAAGCGCTCGTTGCGTCTCCCCGGCGTGCGCTATGGCGTGCCGGTGCCTGACGGCGTGCAGCTCCCCAATTGGAGCGGCAACCCGGAAGTGTTCAAGATGAACACGGCGGACTTCGGCGCCGTGCCGCTCAACACGCCGTTTGTGGCGGGCACCACGTTCCGTGCTGAAGGCATCATCTCCTACGACTTCGGTGCCTACACCTTCATCCCGACCAAGATCACCCTGAAGCACGTTGCGGAAATGCCGCGTTCCGTTTCTCCGACCGCGCCGTATGCCCTGCGCATCGGTGCGTTCAACACCGAGCGCTTCTGCGATACCGACTTCAACACCGTCTTCACCTGCAGCGGCGACAGCAAGGAGCCGACGGCCGACGAAGTGGCATTGAAGACGCAACGCCTGTCCGCCTATATCGGCAGCGTGCTGCAGCTGCCCGACGTGCTGTCGGTGGAGGAAGTGAAGAGCCTGCCGCTGCTGCAAGGCCTGGCCACGCAGCTGGGCGACGACTATCGCGCCAAGTACCAGGCCTATCTGGTGCCTGGACACGATCCCAGCGGCATCAACGTAGGCTTCCTGGTACGTAGCGACCGCGTTCGCGTGGTCTCCGTGCAGCAACTGGCCGCCGACGAAACCTGGAACGACAACGGCCAGACCGCGTTCGTGCACGACCATCCGCCGCTGCTGCTCACCGCCGAAGCGCGCGGCGTGCGCTTCCAGGTGATCTCGGTGCACATGAAGGCACGCACCAATGTCGACGACAACGACGACAGCGCCGTGCGCGACCGCCAGAAGCGCTTCCTGCAGGCCAGTTCGCTGGCGCGCCAAGTGCAGAACCTGCAGGGCGCCAATCCGTGGCTGCCGTTGATGGTGGTGGGCGACTTCAATGCCTACCAGTTCAGCGATGGCTGGGTGGACGTGGTGGGACTGGCATCGGGCAAGTACAAGGACAGCGAAAACCAACTGAAGCTGGGCAAGAACATCGTGCGTCCGGCCCTGTGGGATGCGGTGGAATCGGTACCTGAGAATGATCGCTACTCGTTCCTCTACACCGAGGAATTCGGCCCGATCCAGGGTTATACCGCGGCAGGCTCCGGCAACTCCGGCCGCGAAGTGCCCACGGTGCAGGTGCTCGATCATGCGCTGATGAACGACGTCGCCCGGCTGCGTTTCCTGAAGATGCAGTACGGTCGCGCCGACCTCGACGCGCCAGTACAAACGGAAGCCGATGCCGCCACCGCCACCGACGTGCGCAAGGCGATCGGCGTGTCCGATCACGATGGCTTCGTGGTCGACCTGTTCGTGCCGGGATTGTCCGGCGAACAAGGGCATGGTCATCACGATGACGACGATCATGGGCACGGCCATCACGATGACGGCGACCACGGGCACGGCCACCACGACGACGATGACCAGGACGAAGGGCACGGCCACGGTCACTGATCGGTAGCTTCACATCCCTAAGGAGGCCACGCCCGGTGACGGGCGTGGCCTTTCTTTTAGCCCCCCGGCAGGCCGGGAAAAGTCCGATTTGCTTGTCGCCCTCAAGCTTGCTGAACGGGGTCCGTAGGCGACCCTATATGCCCTCCCACGCGGCCTGTCTGCAGGCATAGACTTGCCGCGCCGGCACTCGCCGGTCATGTTCTCAAGGAGGGTACCCGCATGTCTTCGCGTTTGAGTCTGATGGTCGCCGGCGTTGCGCTGGCCTTTGCCGCCTCTACCGCCTTTGCCGCGCCGCAGACGGCCCCCACCAGCGCGCCCGCCAAGAATTCGCAGCAGCAGCGCATGGCCGACTGCAACAAGCAGGCCACGGGCAAGACCGGCGACGACCGCAAGACCTTCATGAGCAGCTGCCTGAAGGGTGAAAGCGCCGCACCGGCCAAGATGACCCAGCAGGAAAAGATGAAGTCCTGCAACGCCGATCCGCAGGCCAAGTCGCTCAAGGGCGATGCCCGCAAGCAGTTCATGAGCACCTGCCTGAGCAACACGCCCAACGCGGGCCACTGATCGTATTGGCACAAGCCACCAGGGCGCCGATGCGTATCGGCGCCCTTTTTGTTTGCCTTTAAGTGCCTGCTGTTATGCTGCGCACTCTTTTCCTCCAGGGATTCACCGCCGACATGCGCCTCTAAGCCGCTCGCCTGCCAACCGATCGCAGCCTTCACGGGTGCGTTGCGTCTGGCCACGAGTGACAGGGCGGTCGACATCCCTTGGCGCGTTTCGCGCTCGGCGCCCTGTCGTATGCCACTCCCATTCCGGAGGGTTTATGACGGCACTATCCCTACTTATTCACCAACTCGGCTTTGCACCGCCGGGCCGCGATCCCGTTTTCGAGAATCTCGAAACGTCCTTTTCTACCGGGCGCCATGCGCTGGTCGGCCGCAACGGCAGCGGCAAGTCGCTGCTTGGCCGGGTGCTGGCTGGCCTGATCGAACCCACCCACGGCCAGGTAGTGCGTCACGTCGAGCTTGCCCATCTGCCACAACGGTGGCCTGCGTTCGGCGGCACGATCGCCGCGGCCCTTGGCGTGGACCGCAAACTCGACGCCCTGCAGCGCATCGAAGCAGGCAGCGCGGACCCGGCGGATTTCCACACACTCGCCGACGACTGGAACGTGCACGAACGCGCCAGCCAATGGCTTGAACAGGCCGGGCTCCCCCACGACCTTTCACGCCCCTGGGAAAGCCTCAGCGGCGGCGAACGCGTGCGCCTCCGACTGAACCATTTGTTCGAACTCGAGCGGCATTTCCTGATATTGGATGAGCCAGGCAATCACCTGGATCGCCGTGGCCGCCAGTGGCTGCGCGAACGGCTGATCACGCATGCCGGCGGCTATTTGCTGATCAGCCACGACCGCGCCCTGCTCGCCGAGGTGGAAAGCGTCGACGAACTTTCGCCGCGCGGTTTGCGCCGCTACGGCGGCAATGTCGCGGCTTACTCGATGCTTCGCGATACGGAACGGCAGGCCGCCGAACGGCAATGGAATCAGGCACGCCGCGAACAGAAAGCGTTGGAACGGCAGCACCACGACGAGCAGCAACGTCTCGTCCACCGGCAGCAGAAGGCCAACCGCGAACGCGCGAACGCCAACCTGCCGACCATCCTGCTGGACCGTCGCAAGCAGCGTTCGGAAGACACCGGTGCGCGGCTGCACACCTCACAACAGCTGCAGCAGGCGAGGCAGCGCGAACAACTCGCTCAGGCGCGTTCGCGCATCGATGTTCATCGTGCACAACGATTCGATCTCGGTGCGCTTGCGGCGACGCACGCGCCGCTTCAACTGGAAGGTGTCATACCGCCGCACGGACATGATCAGCCGATCGATCTGTACCTCGCTCCCGGCGAGCGCCTGTATCTGCATGGCGACAATGGCAGCGGCAAATCCAGTCTGCTGGCCGCCATCATGGGACGGCTGGCCCCGCGCGACGGCCGGATTCGCGGAGGCGAGCGAGTGCTGTTGCTCGACCAGCACTACGGCCTGCTGCGCGATGAGCAGAGCGCACTGGAGAACCTGCGTGCGCTATCACCCGGCCATTCGCCGACGCGCTATCGGGAGTACCTCGCCGGCATCGGCCTGCGGGGCGAGCGGGCCGAGCTGGCCGCGGGTCTTCTGAGCGGCGGCGAGCGCGTCAAGCTGGCCCTGCTCGTGCTCGACAGCGCGCGGGAACCCTACGACCTGTTGTTGCTCGACGAGCCTGACAGCCATCTGGATCTCGACAGCCGCCAGCTACTCGAGCAGGCGCTCGCGGCCTATCGCGGCTCGCTGATCCTGGTCAGCCATGATGTCGAACTGGTGGCGCAGGCGGCCATGGATCGGGAGCTTCGGCTGGACAAACCCCTCGCCCTCATCGCGCGCCGTGAGTGACAATGCCCCGACCTTGCCGCCAGGTTTCCCCATGAAGATCGTCGAAGTCCACCATCCTCTGATCCAGCACAAACTCGGCCTGATGCGCCGGGCCGGCATCAGCACCAAGGAATTTCGCGAGCTGGCCTCGGAAGTGGCTTCGTTGCTGACCTACGAAGCCACCAAGGATCTGGAAACGGTCGAGCAACGCATCGAAGGCTGGGCCGGTCCGCTTACCGTGCATCAGATCAAGGGTAAGAAGGTCACCATCGTGCCGATCCTGCGGGCGGGCCTGGGCATGCTACCCGGCGTGCTCGACATGATCCCCGCCGCCAAGGTCAGCGTGGTCGGCCTGCAGCGCAACGAGGAAACGCTCGAGCCCATCACCTATTACGAGAAGCTCACCGGCCGCATGGACGAGCGCATCGCGCTGATCGTCGATCCGATGCTCGCCACGGCCGGTACGCTGGTTGCCACGGTCGACATGCTCAAGGCCGCCGGCTGCAAGCGCATCAAGGGACTGTTTCTGGTCGCTGCACCCGAAGGCCTCAAGCGCATCGAAGCGGCGCATCCGGACGTGGAGATCTATACCGCCTCCATCGATGAACGCCTCAACGAACACGGCTACATCCTGCCGGGGCTTGGCGATGCCGGCGACAAGATTTTCGGCACCAAGCAATTGCCCGCCGGTTGATCTTTCCCATGAAAAACCCCGGCCGTCACCGACCGGGGTTCTGCAGTAAAGATTCAATCAGCCGCGGAAACGGTCCGTCGCCTTGACCAGTTCCGAGATATTGCCCGGCTCGAAGGCCGAGTGGCCGGCATCCTGCACGATGCGCAGATCCGCTTCCGGCCACGCGCGATGCAGATCCCAGGCGCTGCGCATCGGGCACACCACGTCGTAGCGTCCCTGCACGATCACCGCGGGAATCTTGCGGATGCGCTCCACGTTGCGCAGCAGCTGGTCGTCGTGCTCGAAGAAGCCGCCATGCACGAAGTAGTGGCATTCGATGCGCGCGAAGGCCAGCGCGAATTCGTCCTCGCCGCTGGACTGGATATGGCCTTCGTCCTGCCACAGATAGCTGGTGGCACCCTCCCATACCGACCAGGCGCGCGCCGCTTCCACGCGCTCGATCGGGTCGCTGCTGGTGAGGCGGCGGTAGTACGCGCTCATCAGGTCGCCGTGCTCCACCGCGGGAATGGCCTTCAGATAGGTCTCCCACGCATCGGGATACAGCGCGTCGCAACCCTTCTGGTAGAACCACTCCAGCTCCCAGCGCCGCAGCATGAAGATGCCGCGCAGCACCAGTTCGGTCACTCGCTCCGGATGGGTTTGCGCATAGGCCAGCGCCAGCGTGGAACCCCATGAACCGCCGAACACCTGCCAGCGATCGATGCCCAGGTGCGTGCGGATGCGCTCGATGTCGTTGACCAGATTCCAGGTGGTGTTTTCGTGCAGCTCCGCATGCGGCGTGGACTTGCCGCAACCGCGCTGGTCGAACAGCACGATGCGGTACACCGCCGGATCGAAGAAGCGCCGGCATTTCGGATTGGTGCCGCCGCCCGGACCGCCATGCAGAAACACCACCGGCTTGCCATTGGGGTTGCCGCTCTGTTCGTAGTACAGCGTGTGCAGGTCAGAGACCTTGAGCATGCCGCTGTCATACGGCTCGATCTCGGGATACAGGGTGCGAAGTTCCTGCGACATGCTCGATGCTCCTGAAGCGAACGGGGACGGCTTATAAGGCTATCACGCCGTCCCCAGGCCCCCTTTTCACTCAGTGCGCCGGAGACAGCTTCAGGGCGCTCCGACCGTCAACACCGTAAAACTGTCCGGCACGATGTCCGGGCGAGCGCCCTCCTTCGGTGCCGATGCCCACGTGGCGGCCGAGAGGTAGAGCCGGTGCAGCTTGGGATCGAGCGCCAGCGTGCGCGCGCTGGGCTGGGTGGGAATCGAAGCGACGACGCTGTAGTGATCGGCGTCCTTTTGGCGGACGGCCGTGATATCGCCGCTCTCGCCATTGGAGCTGTACACCACCGAAGCGTCTTCATCGAACACCACCGCATCCGGGCCTTCGCCGATCGGTACCCGCGCCACGGCCTGGCCATTCTCGGCGTTGGTCACGGCCATCTGCTTGTTGTCGCAAACCGAGAACAGGCGATGTCGTTTGCGGTCGATGGCCAGACCGGTCGGCGCTTCGCAGGCGCCGAGAGACCACGTCGCGACCACGGTGTTGTGGGTGGTGTCGATCTTCACCAGCTGTGCCGTGTCTTCGATATTCACGTAGATCGAACCGGCCTCATCGCTTACCGCGAACTCCGGTTTGCCAGGCAGCGCCACGGTGCTCGTCAGCGTATTCGTGGAGGGATCGATCACGCTGAAGGAATGGCCTTTGCCATTGAACGTGAACACATGCTTCGACGCACCGTCGTAGACGATGGCATCGGGCTTCTCGCCGGTTCCGCTGATGGTGGCGACGACACGGAACGTGTCGAGGTCAAACACCGTCACCGAGGCGGCCTGCCCGTTGCTGGCAAAGCCGCGATGCGCGGACTGATCCAACGCCACGCCGTGCACGCCCTTGGTCCCGGAGATCGCGCCGATGCGCTTGTGTTGATCCACGTCCACCACGTCGATGTGATCGCCCCGCGTCACGAACAGATGGCGTCGCTGCGCATCGAAACTGAGGTAATCCCAGCCTCCGGCACCACCGAGCGGTAAATGGGCAAGCACGCGGAAGTTCGCGGGTGCCGGGTCGGCGGCCGCGGGACCGGCGAACGCCGCCACGGCAAAGAACAGCAAAGTGGGCAATGCACGCATGGGGAATCCGGCAGCAATGAGGTCTGCACAGCATCGCCGCTCCGACTTAGTCCCTGCTTAGCCGGTACCGCCTGGCCCTACCCTTCCTCACGTCATTCCGGCGCAGGCCGGAATCCAGGAGCTTCAGTCCCAGGTTCTCGCGAAAACCTCTCAGGGCATGCTCGGCTATCGCGACAACTCTACGTACTCGCTACTGGATTCCGGCCTGCGCCGGAATGACGTGAGGGAAATGGATAGCGCCGGATAAGACATCGAACGTCTCTCAGGCAAACAGCTTGCCCGGATTGAGCAATCCCTTGGGATCGAACACCTGCTTCACTCCGCGCATCAGCGCAATCTCTGCCTCGCCACGCGTGCTGCCCAGGTAGGCGCGCTTCACCAGCCCGATGCCGTGCTCGGCGGAAATGCTGCCGCCATGTCGCTGCAGCGTTTCGGCCAACAACTTGGTGACGTGCTCGCACTGGGCGATGAAATCGCTGTCCGACAGATCGTCCGGCCGCAGCACGTTGATATGCAGGTTGCCGTCGCCGATGTGGCCAAACCACACCACCTCGAAATGCGGGTACTCACGCCCAAGCAAGGCCTGGATTTCCTGCAGGAAGCCCGGCAAGGCGCTGATGCGCAGCGAGATGTCGTTCTTGTAGGGGCGATGCGGCGCCAGGCTTTCGGTGATGCCTTCGCGCAACCGCCACAGGGCCGCGGCCTGGGCTTCGCTTTGCGCGATCACGCCATCGCTGATCCAGCCCTGGTCCAGGCCATATTCGAAAGCCGCCAGCGCGGCGTCCTGGGCGGCTTCGCCCGCATCGAATTCGGTCACCACGTAATACGGATGATCGCCATCGATGGCCCGCTGGGCCCCATGCACCAGCACGTGGCGCAGCGCTGCACCGGTGAAGAACTCGAACGCCTGCAGGGTGAGCCGCGAACGGAACAGCGCGAACACCTCCATCAAGGCGGCCATGCTGGGCACGGCCAGCAGCATCACCTGCGAGGGCGGCGCGGGGTCGGTGAGCCTCAAGGTCGCTTCCACCACGATGCCCAGCGTTCCTTCCGAGCCGATCAGCAGCTGGCGTAGGTCGTAGCCACTGGAATTCTTGATCAGCCCACGGTTGAGCTGCAGCAGCTCGCCATTGCCGGCCACCACGGTCAGCCCGGCAATCCATTCGCGCGTGTTGCCGTAGCGGATCACCCGGATGCCGCCGGCATTGGTGGCGATATTGCCGCCGATCAAGCAAGAGCCGCGCGCCGCGAAATCGACCGGATAGAGCAGCCCCTGCTCCCTGGCCGCTTCGTGCACCGCGTGCAGCGTCATGCCGGCCTGCACCGTGAGCGTGCGATCCACCGCGTCGAATCCGAGCACGCTCTTCATGCGCTCCAGGCTCAGCACCAGCTCCCCATTGGCCGCCACTGCGCCGCCCGAGAGGCCGGTGCGGCCACCCGACGGGACGACCGCGACGTTCCGCTCGTTGGCCCAGCGCACGATCGCCTGCACTTCTTCCACGCTGCCGGGCAGCGCGATCGCCAGCGGCGCCGGTGTCCAGCGACGGGTCCAGTCGCGGCCGTAGTGCTCCAGGTCGGCCGGATCGGTCAGCAGGCGAAGATTGGGTAACCGAGCGGCGAGCTCAGCCAGTCGAGCATCAGTCATGTCGCGTTCCCCGGGTGCTCCGCAAGCCTGCCAGCGTGGCGCGGCATCGTCCAGTGTTGCGACGCCGCAAAACGGCCTCAAGGTCTGGCATAGTGCAGGCGTTCTCCATCGCGCAACGGCCCATGAAGACCTCGTTCCCGAAACAAGACATCAAGGTACTCCTGCTCGAAGGCGTCAGCCGCAGCGCCGTGGAAAGCTTCCAGCGGGCGGGTTACAGCCAGCTGGAATACCACGAAAAAGCCCTGCCGGAAGCCGAGTTGAAGGCCCGCATCGCCGAGGCGCACATCGTCGGCATCCGCTCGCGCACCCAGCTCACCGACGAGGTGCTTCAGCAGGCTAAACGGCTAATTGCGGTCGGCTGCTTCTGTATCGGCACCAACCAGGTGGACCTGGGCAGCGCCCGCCGGCTCGGCGTTCCCGTCTTCAACGCGCCCTACTCCAACACGCGCAGCGTGGCGGAATTGGTCATCGCTGAAACCATCATGCTGCTGCGCGGCGTGCCCCAGAAGAATGCGTTGTGCCATCGCGGCGGCTGGACCAAATCCGCTGCCGGCAGTTTCGAGGCGCGTGACAAGGTGCTCGGCATCGTCGGCTACGGCCATATCGGCACCCAGGTCGGCGTGCTGGCAGAGAGCCTGGGCATGCGGGTGATCTTCCACGACATCGAATCCAAGCTGTCGCTGGGCAATGCCCGCGCCGCCAACAGCCTGGAAGACCTGCTGGAACGCGCCGACGTGGTGACCCTGCACGTACCCGAGACGCCCGCGACGCAAATGATGATCGGCACCCGCGAACTCGCCCGCATGCGCAAGGGCTCGCTGCTGATCAATGCCTCGCGCGGCACCGTGGTGGATATCGATGCACTGGCCGCCTCGCTGCGCTCGGAGCACCTAGCCGGCGCCGCCGTGGACGTGTTCCCGGTGGAGCCCAAGGGCAACGACGATGCGTTCGTGTCGCCGCTGCTGGGCATGGACAACGTGATCCTCACCCCGCACATCGGCGGCAGCACGCTGGAGGCACAGGACAACATCGGCATCGAAGTCGCCGCCAAGCTGGTGCGCTACAGCGACAACGGTTCCACCCTCTCGGCAGTCAACTTCCCCGAGGTCTCGCTGCCGGAGCATCCGCGCAGCCGCCGCCTGCTGCACATCCATCGCAATGTGCCGGGTGTGCTCTCGCGCATCAACGAACTGTTCTCCGCGGGCAACATCAACATCGATGCGCAGTTCCTGCAAACGGACAGCGAAGTGGGCTACGTGGTGATCGACGTGGCGGCCGACGAGAAGCAGTCGGGCGAGCTGCGCGACCGGCTTGCGGCCATCCCGGGGACGTTGCGCAGTCGCGTTCTCTATTGAGATATCCGTAGGCCTGCAAACAAAAACGGCGCCCAAGGGCGCCGTTTTCATATCAGTTGCCGAATTGGTCGGGACGGCGGGATTCGAACCCACGACCCTCTGCCCCCCAGGCAGATGCGCTACCAGGCTGCGCTACGCCCCGATGATCGGCAAGACGACAAGTCTACCAGCTAAGCCGGTAGTACCGGAAGTCGTCTTGAAAGCTTAGCGACGCAGCAGCACCAGCACTTCTTCCAGTTCCATGCGCACCTGGCGCACGATCTGGTGGGAAATGCTCGACTCCATGCGCGCCTGCGGACCTTCCAGCCGGGCGCGGGCGCCGGTGATGGTGAAGCCCTCGTCATACAGCAGGCCACGGATCTGACGGATCATCAGCACGTCGTGACGCTGGTAATAGCGGCGGTTGCCGCGGCGCTTGACCGGATTGAGTGCGGGAAATTCCTGTTCCCAATACCGCAGCACGTGCGGCTTGACGCCACACAGCTCGCTCACCTCACCGATGGTGAAGTAGCGCTTCGCCGGGATGACCGGCAGCTCGGTGTTATTCCCTTGATCCAGCATAGCCCTCGACTCGCACCTTGAGTTTCTGACCCGGTCGGAACGTCACCACACGGCGGGCGGAAATCGGAATCTCTTCGCCCGTCTTGGGATTGCGTCCCGGTCGCTGGTTCTTCTGACGCAGATCGAAGTTGCCGAAACCCGACAGCTTCACCTGCTCGCCCTTTTCCAACGCCTCGCGGACCACCTCGAAATAGGCGTCCACGAACTCTTTTGCCTCACGCTTGTTGAGGCCCACCTCGAGAAAGAGGCGCTCGGCCATCTCTGCTTTGGTCAGCGCCATCTTATCCTCGCAACTTCGCCTTGCATGCCATCTCCAACGCTGCGACTGCTTCACGAATGTTACGGTCAGCGTCGTCGTCAGTAAGCGTGCGTGAAGCGTCCTGCAAAATCAAGCCCATAGCGAGACTCTTTCGGCCTAGTTCGACCCCCTTTCCGCTATAGCGGTCGAACAGGCGCAGCTCCTTGAGCTGGCTGCCCAGGGTCGAGCGAACCACCTGCTCAATCTGTGACCAGCTCACCTCTTCCGGCACGTCCACGGCGATGTCGCGGCGTACGGACGGGAAGCGCGGCACGGCCACGGCCTTGGGCAGGCGGCGGGCCAGCACCGGTTCCAGCTCCAGTTCGAGCACATGGACATCGGCACCGAGGTCCAGGGCTTTAGCCAGCTGCGGATGCAGTGCACCCAGGTACCCGACGGTCTGACCGTCGCGGGTCACGCGGGCGCCGCGGCCAGGGTGCAGCCAGCCCGGCAAGCCGTCGGCATGGAAGGCCCAGCGGTCGGGTTCGCCGCCCCAGGCGATCAGCGCATCGAGGTCGCCCTTGAGGTCGTGGAAGTCGAGCGTGCGCGAGGCTTCGCCCCACTGCTCGGCATGCGCGATGCCACTGGCGACGATGGACAGGGTCGGCGTCTCGGTCGGCGCGTCCTTGCGGGCGGCGGCCTCGGCGCTGATGCGGAACGTGCGCCCCAGTTCGAACAGCCGCACGCGCTCCTGCTGGCGGGCGCGGTTGTGCGAGAGTGCCACGATCAGCCCCGGCAGCAGGGACGGACGCATGATCGCCAGCTCCGCCGACAGCGGGTTGGCCAGCGGCACCAGCTGCTCGGTCATGCCCCAGCGCTGCAACACATCGTTGCCGATGAAGGCCAGGTTCACCGCCTCGTAGTAACCGCGGGCGGCCAGCTGCTCGCGCACGGCGAGCTCGTTGAGGCGCGCTTCCGGTTCGGCCGCCAGGGTCAGCGCGCCTGCAGGCGTATGGGTCGGGATATTGTCGTAGCCATGGATGCGCGCGACCTCTTCGATCAGGTCTTCTTCGCGCTCGATATCGAATCGGCTGCTCGGTGCGGTGACCTGCCAGCCATCCGCCTGCGGCACCACCTTCATGCCCAGTGCGGTGAAGATGCGCGCCACTTCGGCATCAGCCACCTCGATACCCAGCACGCGCTTGAGGCGCGCGCGGCGCAGCACCACGGTGGCCGGCTTCGGCAGATCGGCAAGGTTCTCGGCAACCAGCACGGGGCCAGCGTTGCCGCCGGCGATGGCGAGCAGCAACTCCGTGGCGCGTTCCAGCGCACGCTGCGGCAGCGCGGGATCGACGCCGCGCTCGAAGCGATGCGAAGCATCCGTATGCATGCCCAGCTTGCGCGCGCGGCCCATGATGGCAGCCGGTGCGAAGTGCGCGGATTCCAGGAACACGTTGCGCGTGTCGTCGGTGACGCGCGAATCGAAGCCACCCATCACGCCGGCCACGGCGAGGCCGCTGGTGGCGTCGGCAATCAGCACGAAACCCTGGTCGAGCTTGGCCTCGGAACCGTCGAGCAGCTTGAGCGTTTCACCATCGCGCGCGTGGCGCACCACGATGTCGCCGTGCAGCGTGTCGTTGTCGAACGCATGCAGCGGCTGGCCGAGTTCGAGCATCACGTAGTTGGTGACGTCGACCACGGCGCTGATCGGACGCAGGCCCGCGCGACGCAGGCGCTCAGCCAGCCACAGCGGCGTGCGCGCCTTCGCGTCGATGCCCTCGATGATGCGGCCAAGATAACGCGGCGCATCGGCGCCCGCTTCGAGGCGGATGCCGCGACGCGCTTCGCTGGTCACCGGCGCAGCCGCCTGTTCGCCCGTCTTCACGCGGCTGCCGAACAAGGCAGCCACGTCATACGCGAGGCCGTAGAGGCCAAGGCAATCCGGGCGGTTCGGCGTGAGCTTCAGTTCGAAACTCGCATCGGGCAGGCCCAGATAGGCAGCCAGCGGCTTGCCCACCGGCGCATCGGCCGGCAACTCGAGCAGGCCCGATGCATCGGCGTCGATGCCAAGCTCCTTGGCCGAGCACAGCATGCCGAACGATTCCACGCCACGCAGCTTGGCCGCCTTGATGTTGATGCCGCCGGGCAGGGTCGCGCCGACCATCGCCAGCGGCACCTTGATGCCCACGCGTGCATTCGGCGCGCCGCAGACGATCTGCAGCGGCTCGCCCTGCCCCGCGTCCACCTTGCATACCTGCAGGCGGTCGGCTTCGGGATGCTTTTCGGCGCCGATGATCTCGGCCACCACCACGCCGTCCAGGCTGTCGCCCAGCGGGGTAAGTTCTTCCACTTCCAGACCGGCCATGGTCAGGGCATGGGATAGCGTCGCGCGGTCTGCCTGGATCTCGACCAGTTCGCGCAACCAGTTCTCGGAGAATTTCATGCGTATCGGTTCCTGCTGCGTTTACGCGAACTGCTTGAGGAAGCGCAGATCGTTCTCGAAGAACGCGCGCAGATCGGAGACGCCATAGCGCAACATCGCAAAGCGCTCCACGCCCAGGCCGAAGGCAAAACCGGTATAGCGCTCCGGATCGATGCCGCAATTCTTCAGCACGTTCGGATGCACCATGCCGCAGCCCAGCACTTCGAGCCAGCGCGTGCTGCCATCTTCGGCATCCCAGCGGATGTCCACTTCGGCCGAGGGCTCGGTGAAGGGGAAGTAGCTGGGGCGGAAACGCATCTCGAAATCGCGCTCGAAGAATGCGCGGATGAATTCGGCCAACGTGCCCTTCAGATCCGCGAAGCTCGAGGTCTCATCGACCAGCAGGCCTTCGATTTGATGGAACATCGGCGAGTGCGTCTGATCCGAATCGCTGCGATAGACCTTGCCCGGCGCAATGATGCGGATCGGCGGCTGGCGGCCCTGCATCGAACGCACCTGCACCGGCGAGGTATGCGTGCGCAGCAGGCGGCCATCGCCAAAGTAGAAGGTGTCGTGCATGGCGCGCGCCGGATGATGCGGCGGGAAATTCAGCGCCTCGAAGTTGTGCCAGTCGTCTTCGATTTCCGGACCATCGGCGCGCTGGTAACCCAGGCGCGAGAAGATCGCGGAAATGCGTTCGAGCGCACGCGTGATCGGATGAATGCCGCCACGCTCGCCGTTGCGGCCAGGCAACGTGATGTCGATGGTTTCGGAGGCGAGGCGATGATCGAGTTCCGCCTGCTCAAGCACCTGCTTGCGCGCGGCGAGCGCGTCGGCAAGACGATCCTTGATGCGGTTGACCTCGGCGCCGCGCGCCTTGCGCTCGTCGGGCGAGAGCGCGCCCAGCGCTTTCAGTGCGGCGGTGACGATACCGCTCTTGCCCAGCAGGCCCACGCGCAGCGCGTCGAGTGCTTCGAGCGTGTCGGCGTTGCCAATATCGGCCAGCGCCTGCACGGCGCGGCTATCCAGATCGTCCATCGATGCGATTCCGGGTTGAAAGTCAGAAACGAAAACGGGGAGGAGGCTTCTGGCCTCCTCCCCGCGAACGTCACGCGCATCCCTTGAAGAGTGCGGCCATGGATGGCCGCTTCTTGATCTTAGCGATCAAGGATGAGCGCACAAATTACGCCGCCAGACTGGCCTTCGCCTTTTCAGCGATCGCGCCAAACGCCTTGATGTCGTGCACGGCGATGTCTGCCAGCACCTTGCGGTCGACGGTGATGCCGGCCTTGGCCAGACCGTTGATCAGGCGGCTGTAGGACAGACCGAACTGACGAGCGGCGGCATTGATACGAACGATCCACAGCGCGCGGAACTGACGCTTGCGCTGCTTACGGCCGATATAGGCGTACTGACCAGCCTTGATGACGGCCTGGTTGGCAACGCGGAAGACTTTGCGACGGGCGTTGTAGTAGCCCTTCGCGCGGCCAATGATCTTCTTGTGACGACGACGGGCGGTAACGCCACGCTTTACACGAGCCATGGTTTATCTCCTCGCCTTACAAGTACGGCAACATGCGTGCTACACCCTTGGTGTCGCAAGCTTTGACGTGGTTGGTGGCACGGAGACCGCGCTTACGCTTGGTCGACTTCTTGGTCAGGATGTGCGACTTGAAGGCGTGACCGGCCTTGAACTTGCCCGACGCGGTCTTGCGAAAACGCTTCGCAGCCGCCCGGTTGGTCTTGATCTTGGGCATGGGAATGCTCCTTGATGGGGTTGAACCCCGGTTTCTGACTGATCTGGCGGCGACCCCGAAGGTCACTCTTTCCGTCCTGCCACGATCGGTTCACGACCCGTCCTGGTGGGTCGAACCGGCGATTATACGGAGGGATGGGGCGATTTGCCAGCAGAAACTGGTCTCGCCGCAGTCTGACTCCCTCTCCCCGCCGGGGACAGGGTTGGGGTGAGGGCCCGGGCTGGCCTCAGTGGCCAAATACCCCTCACCCTCATTCCGGCGCAGGCCGGAGGCGCTTTACAACAGCGAAGCTGGTCATCCAGAGCCTCAGGCTTGAGCCATGCGACGACAACCAGGCCTTGACGCCACTGGATTCCGGCCTGCGCCGGAATGACGAATGTAGGTGCGGTTACCGCGAGCACCCGCCCCTCACCCTGCCCTCTCCCCTGCGGGGAGAGGGAAAAGCGCGCTTCGGCTGGAGGCTGTCACCAAGAAAAAAGCGACCCTCAGGCCGCTTTTTCCTCAAGACTTACTTCTTCTTGGGCCCGATCATCATGACCATCTGGCGCCCTTCCAAACGGGGGAAGGACTCCACCACGCCGTTCTCGCCCACGTCTTCCTGGATCTTGCGGGCCAGGTTCTGGCCCAGGTCCTGGTGGGACATTTCGCGGCCGCGGAAGCGGATGGTGACCTTGACCTTGTCGCCTTCCTCAAGGAAGCGAAGCATGTTGCGCAGCTTGATCTGGTAGTCGCCCACGTCCGTGACCGGACGGAACTTCACTTCCTTGATCTCGACCTGCTTCTGCTTCTTCTTGGCGGCCTGGGCCTTCTTCTGGGCTTCGAACTTGAACTTGCCGTAGTCCATGATGCGGCAGACCGGTGGATCACCGTTCGGCTGGATCTCGACCAGGTCCATGCCCGCTTCTTGTGCCAAGGCCAGTGCCTCGTCACGGGTCAGGATGCCCAGCTGTTCCGAATCTGCGCCGATCACGCGTACGCGCGGGACGCGGATCTCAAGGTTACGGCGGTTGCCCTTTGTGTCGGTGGTAGCGATACCACAATCCTCCAGAAGAGTTCTTAAAAGTGCCGGCCCGTGCGCTTAGCGACGGGTCTCGGCTTCCAGGCGTTCGATCAATGCGACCAGCGGCATGCTGCCTAGGTCCTCGCCCGAACGCGTACGCACGGATACTGCCCCCGATTCCTTCTCGCGATCTCCGACCACCAGCAGGTAAGGGACTTTCTGCATCGTATGTTCGCGGATTTTATAGCCGACCTTCTCATTGCGCAAATCGGCGTGTACGCGGAAACCTTTATCGACAAGGGTTTGCGTCACTTCGCGGACATAGTCGGCCTGGGCGTCGGTAATACTGAACACGGCGGCCTGCACCGGGGCCAGCCAGGTCGGCAGCAGACCGGCATGATGCTCGATCAGGATGCCGATGAAACGCTCCATCGAACCCACGATGGCACGATGCAGCATCACCGGGTGACGACGCTGTGAATTCTCATCCACATACTCGGCGCCCAGGCGCTCGGGCATCATGAAGTCCACCTGCATGGTACCCACCTGCCAGGCACGGCCGATGGAGTCCTTCATGTGGTACTCGATTTTCGGACCGTAGAACGCGCCCTCGCCCGGCAGCTCTTCCCACTGTACGCCGGCCGCACCCAGCGCTGCGCGAAGCGCGTCTTCAGCACGATCCCACACCTCGTCGCTGCCGATGCGCTTGTCGGGACGCAGGGCGATCTTCAACGCGATGTCCTCGAAGCCGAAGTCACCGTAGACCTTCATGGCCTGCTGATGGAACGCCGTCACTTCGGATTCGATCTGCGCTTCCGTGCAGAACACGTGGCCGTCGTCCTGCGTGAAGGCGCGCACGCGCATGATGCCGTGCAGCGCGCCCGAGGGCTCGTTGCGATGGCAGGCACCGAACTCACCGTAACGCACCGGCAGGTCGCGATAGCTGTGCAGCGACGTGTTGAATATCTGCACGTGACCCGGGCAGTTCATCGGTTTCAGCGCGTACGTGTGCTTCTCCGACTCGGTGAAGAACATGTTTTCCTGGTAGTTGTCCCAGTGGCCGGACTTCTTCCACAGCGACACGTCCAGCACCTGCGGGCAGCGCACTTCCTGGTAGCCGCTCTGGCGGTACACGCGGCGCATGTACTGCTCCACCTGCTGCCAGATCGCCCAACCCTTGGGGTGCCAGAACACCATGCCCGGACCTTCTTCCTGCTGATGGAAGAGATCCAGCGCCTTGCCGATCTTGCGGTGGTCGCGCTTCTCGGCTTCTTCCAGCTGATGCAGGTAAGCCTTCAGGTCCTTGTCGTTCAACCACGCCGTGCCGTAGATGCGCGTCAGCATCGCGTTGTTGGAATCGCCGCGCCAATACGCGCCAGCCACCTTCATCAGCTTGAACGCGCGCAGCTTGCCCGTGTTGGGCACATGCGGGCCGCGGCACAGGTCGGTGAAATCGCCCTGCGAATACAGCGAGAGTTCTTCGTTGGCCGGAATGCTCTGGATGATCTCGGCTTTGTATTCCTCGCCCATGCCGCGGAAGAAGCTCACCGCTTCGTCGCGCGACTTCACGCTGCGCGTCACCGGCAGCGCTTCCTTGACGATCTTTTCCATCTCCGCCTCGATCTTCACCAGATCGTCGGGCGTGAACGGGCGCTCATAGGCGAAGTCGTAGTAGAAGCCGTTGTCGATCACCGGCCCGATGGTCACCTGCGCGCCCGGATACAGGCGCTGCACGGCCTGCGCCAGCAGATGCGCGGTGGAGTGACGCAGGATGTCCAGCGCCTCCGGGCTCTTCTCGGTGACGATCTCGAGGCTGGCGTTGTGGTCGATCGGGAAACTGGCATCCACCAGCTTGCCGTCCACCTTGCCCGCCAGGGTGGCCTTGGCCAGACCGGCGCCAATCGAGGCTGCCACGTCCTGCACCGTCACCGGATGATCAAACGGCCGCTTGCTGCCGTCGGGTAGCGTGATTTCAATCATGTTGACACCTAGAAAAGACGTCCAAAGGAAATGCTCTATTTGAAGAGTCCGGCCATGGATGGCCGGTGTTGCTTTGCCAGCCCGGATGGCTGGCACTTAATTCATGATCCGGCCATGGATGGCCGGTCTTGCTCTTGCCTGCCTGGACGGCGGGCATAAAAAAAGACGCCATGCGCCCTTTGTGTCAAACAAGGCGTGGCTCAGATCAGCGTTGGAAGCTCGTAGTTGCCATGTCACACGCTCGACCGGCGCTCTGGGCGCGGGCCACCTTGTCTCGGGGTGGTGGAGATAGAACGCTAGTTTAGCCTATTGCGCGGTGTCAAATCAGCCGCCAACAGCAAGCCTCAGTAGGAGCGCACCCTGTGCGTGACCGGCAGCATAGGAATAGTCCGCTTCGCCATACGCTGTCGCGCACAGGGTGCGCTCCCACAAGGGATCGTCTAGCGGACGGGTCTCAGAACGGCTTGGCGATCACCAGGAACACAATGCCCAGCAGCACCAGCACGGGCAGCTCGTTCATGATGCGCAGCGTCTTCGGCGATGGCAGCGCCCCGCCCTTCTCACTGCGCTTGAGCAGGCGCCCGGACCAGATGAAATAGACCAGCATCAGCACGACCAGGGTCAGCTTGGCGTCGATCCAGTGCCTCGACGCGACCACATCCGGCAGCGTTTGCGGGAACAGGCGCCAGCCCTCCCACAAGGCGAGCCCGAACAGGAAAGCCACGCCGAACATGTTGTGCCCGAACCGGTACAGCCGACGCCCCATCAGCAGCAGCCGCGCCTTCACGACCGGCTCCTCGCCCGCCTCGGCGATGTTCACCAGGATGCGCGGCAGGTAGAACACCGTGGCCATCCAGGCAATGACGAACACGACATGGAAGCTCTTGACCCAGAGGTACGTCATCGACCAGCTCCTTCAGCGCAAAAAGAAACGGCGTGACCTAAGGCCACGCCGTTTCGTCGGTATTGGTGGGCGGTACAAGGATCGAACTTGTGACCCCTACCATGTCAAGGTAGTGCTCTACCGCTGAGCTAACCGCCCGGAGCTCGCCCGGCGTACCGTGCGAGCCGCGCAGTATACGTGCTCGGCCTGCCGGGGACAACCACCCCGCCTTCAACGGCGCCTAGCCGGTTCGCTCGCGCAGCTTGTGGATCTGGTCGCGAAGCCGTGCGGCTTCCTCGAATTCCAGGTTCTCGGCGTGCTTGTACATCTGCGCCTCGAGCTTCTTGACCATGGCCGACGCCTGATCGGGGTTCAGCGTGGCGTAGTCGGCACCCTTCTCCGCCACGGCACCCTGACGCTCACCGCGGCGGCCGCGCCCGCGCGAGGGGGACTCGCTGCGCGCGCCTTCCATGATGTCGGCAATCCGGCGCACCACCGATTGCGGGGTGATTCCGTTGGCTTCGTTGTATGCCTGCTGCTTTTCGCGGCGGCGAGCGGTTTCATCCATCGCCGCCTGCATCGAGCGGGTGATGTTGTCGGCGTAGAGAATCGCCTTGCCGCGCAGGTTGCGCGCGGCACGGCCGATTGTCTGGATAAGCGAGCCGGTGGAGCGCAGGAAACCTTCCTTGTCGGCATCCAGGATCGCCACCAGCGAGACCTCGGGCATGTCCAGACCTTCGCGCAGCAGGTTGATGCCCACCAGCACGTCGAACTCGCCCAGTCGCAAGTCGCGAATGATCTCCACGCGCTCGACCGTTTCGATATCCGAATGGAGATAACGCACTTTCACGCCATGCTCGCCGAGGTATTCGGTGAGGTTCTCGGCCATGCGCTTGGTCAGCGTGGTGACCAGCACGCGGTCGCCCATCGCCACGCGCTTGTGCACTTCGCCCAGCAAATCGTCGACCTGCGTACGCACCGGGCGCACTTCCACTTCCGGATCGATCAGGCCCGTGGGGCGTACCACCAGCTCGACCACGGCATCGCCGGACTTCTGCAACTCATAGTCGCGCGGCGTGGCCGACACGTAGATGGAACGCGGCGCGCGCGCCTCCCATTCCTCGAAACGCAGCGGACGGTTGTCCATCGCCGACGGCAGGCGGAAACCGAACTCCACCAGCGTCTCCTTGCGCGAGCGGTCGCCTTTGTACATCGCGCCCAGCTGCGGAATGGTGACGTGCGATTCGTCCACCACCAGCAACGCATCGGCCGGCAGGTAGTCGAACAGCGTCGGCGGCGGCTCGCCCGGACCGCGGCGCGTGAGGTGGCGCGAATAGTTCTCGATGCCCTGGCAGTAACCGACCTCGGCCATCATCTCGATGTCGAAACGCGTGCGCTGATCGAGGCGCTGCGCTTCCACCAGCTTGTTGTCCTTGTAGAGCTGCTCGAGGCGGTCCTTCAATTCGACCTTGACCGTCTCGATCGCGTTCAACACGCTTTCGCGCGTGCTGGCGTAATGCGTGCGCGGATAGATGGTGTAGCGCGGCACCTTGCGGATGGTCTCGCCGGTGAGCGGATCGAACAGCGCCATGCTTTCGACGTCACCATCGAACAGTTCGATGCGCAGCGCTTCGCTTTCCGATTCGGCCGGAAAGACGTCGATCACTTCGCCGCGCACGCGGTACGTGCCGCGACGCAACTCCATCTCGTTGCGCGTGTACTGCAGCTCGGTCAACTGGCGAATCAGCTGACGCTGATCGATATGCTCGCCCTTGGCGAGGATCAGCCGCAGCGAGAGATAGTCTTCCGGATCGCCCAGGCCGTAGATCGCCGACACCGTGGCCACGATGATCGCGTCCTTGCGCGACAACAGTGCCTTGGTGGCCGCCAGTCGCATCTGTTCGATGTGATCGTTGATCGACGCGTCTTTCTCGATGAACGTGTCCGACGCCACCACGTACGCTTCGGGCTGGTAGTAGTCGTAGTAGCTGACGAAGTACTCCACCGCGTTGTGCGGAAAGAATTCCTTGAACTCCCCGTACAACTGCGCCGCCAGCGTCTTGTTCGGCGCCATCACGATGGTCGGCCGCTGCACCTGCTGGATCACGTTGGCGATGGTGTAGGTCTTGCCCGAGCCCGTCACGCCCAGCAACGTCTGCGCCGCGAGACCGGCCTCGAAGCCCTCGGCGAGTTTGCGAATGGCCTCGGGCTGATCGCCGGAGGGTTGGTAGGGGGAGACGAGTTCGAAGCGGTCAGTCATGGCTCTCTACATGCGGTCGCGACGGTGCATTTTAAATTGCCCTGCTGACAGGGCCTGTCAGCAGGCTACGACACGCGGCCCTGGTGCCCGATGACTGGGGCGGCGCTAGTCCATCGCTAGGCTGAACGCTTCCGTGGCGCTGGAGGCGGCCGGTGAGAACAGGACGGGAAGCCTATCATTCGCGCCGCCACGGCGGATTCACGCTGATCGAAGCCGCCATCGTGCTGGCTATTGCGGCGATATTGCTTGGCATCGCGATGCCCACCATGGGGCGGATGCTGGCGCACTACCAGCTGATCACCGCCCAGATCGAGCTGATCGCCTCGCTCCAGCATGCCCGCAGCCTGGCCATCACCAGCGGGCGGCGCACCCTGCTCTGCCCCTCGATGAACGGCCGGCAATGCGTGGACAGCGTGCGTTGGGATCGCGGCTGGGCGGCGGGCCGCTATCGCAGCACTCAGGCCAGCCAGTTGGATGGCCCGCCCGCGCTGGTGCATGCCGGTTACGCCCGATTGATCATCATGAGCAGCGACGGCCGCACGCGCATCCGTTTCCAGCCCAGCGGCACGGCGGGCGGCAGCAACGCGACTTTTACGCTGTGCCGCGCGGGCCATGCGGAGGACGCACTGGCGCTGAGGCTCAGCCTCGCGGGACGCATTGCCGCGGGCACGGCCGCCCCGAACGAGGCCAGGCTCTGTGCGGCGAGCCACTAGAGGCATGCCTTGGCCGAATCCCGATACGCACGCAACGCCAACACTTCGATGCGCTCGTACAACGCCACCTCGGCCCCGGCGGCCCTGCTGTGGATGACCAACAACTCCTCCGCGCTCGTGGTGGCATTGACCACCACCACCTGAAGCGTCGTCGGCGTTTCGACGATGCGCGCACCGGGCGAGATCGCTGCCCAGCGCGCCTGCACGCAGGCCGCATAGACCGAGTCGAGCTTGGCCGTACTCGCCCGGAAGGTGGGCTTGCGGTGCGTGAGGTCCCCGCTGCTCGCGCATCCCGCGAGCCCCAGCATTCCTGCGATCAGCCATCCAGCACGCATCGCGGCCTCCACGGCCCGGGCATTGGGCATGATTGTGCGCTGGATCGCAGGGCGCAGTTCACCGGAATAGTCTGAACGCCACAATCAGAGGTCATTGAGACCACCCCGGAACGCAGGCATAAAAAAACCCCGCCCGAAGGCAGGGTTTTCTCGAATATGGCGCCCGAAGTTGGACTCGAACCAACGACCCCCTGATTAACAGTCAAGTGCTCTAACCGGCTGAGCTATTCGGGCGGGGTGAGCTGAATAGTTTGAATATTCAGCTCCGGGCTGTCAAGCCGTTTTGACCAATCAATGACGTTCAGGCGGCCTTGCTGGTGAGCACCCGATAGCAAGGCACATAGGCCGTGCCGCCGGGGAGCTTCATGCGGTCCTGGGCCACGAAGGCCTTCAGCAGATCGTCCAGCGAATGCATCACGTCAGCATCGCCGTCGATTTCGAACGGGCCGAACTTCTCGATGGCACGCAGGCCCTCTTCCTTCACATTGCCCGCCACGATGCCCGAGAACGCACGGCGCAGGTCGGCCGCCAGCTCGTGGCGCGGACGATCGCGATGGATCGCCAGCGAGCGCATAGCCTCGTGCGTGGGACGGAACGGCAGCTGGAACGCGTACGGAATGTTCAGCGACCAGTTGAAGAAGAACGCATCCTTGGTGTCCAGGCGATAGTTGCGCACCTTCTCGATGCCGCGAACCATCGCGCGCGCCACGGCGGCCGGGTCGTCCACGATGATCTGGTAATGCTGCGTCACGCTCTCGCCCAGGGTCAGGCGAAGGAAGCGATCGATCTGCTCGAAATACGCAGCCGACTGCCTCGGGCCGGTGAGGATCAGCGGGAACGGCACGCCGGCGTTGTCCGGATGCAGCAGGATGCCGAGCAGATAGAGGATCTCTTCCGCCGTGCCCACGCCGCCCGGGAACACGATGATGCCGTGGCCCATGCGCACGAACGCTTCGAGACGCTTCTCGATGTCCGGCATGATCACCAGGTGATTGACGATCGGGTTCGGCGACTCGGCCGCGATAATGCCCGGCTCGGTGATGCCGATGTAGCGATTGTTGCGGCGGCGCTGCTTGGCGTGCGCAATCGTCGCGCCCTTCATCGGGCCCTTCATGGCGCCCGGGCCGCAACCCGTGCAGATGTCCATGCTGCGCAGGCCAAGCTGGTAGCCCACCTGCTTGGTGTATTCGTACTCGTCGCGCGAAATCGAATGGCCGCCCCAGCACACCACCAGGTTCGGATCGATCTGCGCCTTGAGGATGCGCGCGTTGCGCAGGATCTCGAACACCGCGTGGGTAAGACCGACGCTGTCGTCCAGATCGAAATTGCCTTGCTCCATCTGCGTGGAGACGTAGACGATGTCGCGCACCACGGCCACCAGCAGCTCGTTGATGCCGCGGATGATCTGGCCGTCGACGAAGGCCTGGGCCGGCGCATGGGTCAGCTCGATCTTGATGCCGCGGTCCTGCTGCAGCACCTGGATGTCGAAATCGGGGAACTGTTCCAGGATCGAGCGCGGATCGTCGCTCATGTTGCCCGAGGTGAGCACCGCCAGCGCGCAGCGGCGCAGCAAGGCGTGCAGGCCCGAACCGCTGGCGTCGCGCAGGCGCGCCACTTCGTTGCGGGACAGGATATCCAGGCCACCGGCGGGCGAAATGCGCGCGCTCACGGTGGCAAGTCGGCCGGATTTGCCGGCATGCATGTCATTCATTCAACCAATCTCCTCGCCGCGCCCTCGCGGCTCGCTCGTCCGTGCAAAACGCGGCGGACCGCGTAGCTTCCCGCGCCGGGCATGGCAGGGTCAAGTTTCACGCGTTTCTTCCATTAATAAAAAAGCCGGCGCCCGAGGGCGCCGGCCAGAGGTCGAGCTACGCAAGCAATTGCGTCAGAACGCGTACTTCACCGTCAAAAGCACCGACCAGCGCTGGGCGAGGTCGTCGTTGTTGTTGATGTAGGTCGGGATCGGCAGCGGGGTGTAACCACCACCCTGGTTGTAGGTGGTGCACGAGGACTTGCCACCGCAATCGATGTTGTAGATGTACTTGCCGGTCTTCGGATCGACACCGGCGTAGTCGGCCAGTGCACGGCCGCCCGGGAAGGTCACGCGCTTCTCGATGCCCCAATGCTTGTTCAGCAGATTGGTGAAGTTGTACACGTCGAAGCGGATGATGCCCTTGTTGCCCTTGAAGATGCCCGGGATTTCCTGGCTGAAGCTCAGGTCGATCTGGTTGAGCCAGCCGGCGCGGTCGCCGTTGCGCTTGGCCACTTCGCCCTGGTGATCCTTCAGGTAATCGTTCTTCTGGATGTTGTCCCAGAACTGCTGGATCAGCTTCGGATCGGTGTTCGGACGGAACTCGACTTCACCCGGACGCGGAATGTAGACCAGGTCGTTGATGTAGCCGTCGCCATTGGCGTCATTGCCGAACGTCCAGCTGTACGGGGACGCGGAGTGACCATCGTAGAAGATGCTCGCGCTGGTGGCGTAGTCGCCCCAGAAGCGATGCTGCCAGTTGAGCGAGGCGATGACGCGACGCGGCACCGAGTAGTTCGAGGTGCTGGCGACGTTTTCGTTGGAGTTGTAGACGTAGTTGTTGCTGTAGTTCGAGTTGGCGACCGAGGACGTGCCCGGATTCACTTCGGTCGAACGGCTCCAGGTGAAGCCGACCATGCCCGACCACTCTTCCGAGAACGGCTTCTTCAGCGACAACGCGATGCTGTCGGCGCTGCCCTTGCTGGTGTTGGCCAGGTTGATCATCTGACCCGAGAAGGCCGGGTTGGCATGCGCGCGCGGACCAGGCTTGGTCGCAGCGGGGTCGGTCAAGGCCGCGTAGTAGCTGTTGCGACCATCCGGCAGCTGGCCGGTCGGCGTGCCCAGGTTCACGTTCTGGAACCAGATCGCATCACGCTGCTTGATGTGCTCCCAATCGGCGGTAGCGATCAGGCCATACCAGGGCAGCTCGCGGTCGACGCCGAGGCTGAACTTCCACGCGGTCGGGATGTTCCAGTCCTTGGAAATCGTGTTGACCGTCATCTGACCCGCACCGTTCGGGCCGTTGTTCTGGTTGTGCGGATCGGGGCTGAACGCCGGCAGGTTGACGTTGCACGGCGGCGACTGGGTCGGACCGCAGTTGTACTGCGTCTGCGTCACACCCGAGTTGGAGAAGATATTGCCCAGCCACACCGCCGGCTGGTTGGTCACGAACAGGCCTGCACCACCACGCAACTGGGTCATGCGCTCGGTGTTGAACGCATAGTTGAACGACATGCGCGGCTGCACCACGCGATGGCCGTTGATGGTGTACTGGTTGGTCTGGCCGTAGCCGCCGGTCGCCTGTCCTTTGACGATCGGGCCCGGCGCTGCAGCGTAGGCAGCGTTGTACAGCGGCTTGTCATCCATCAGCGGCACGTCGACGCGCACGCCGTACTGCAGCGACAGGTTGTTGGTCACCTGCCAGGTGTCCTGCAGGAAGATGCCCCACTGGGTCAGGTTGTAGTTGGCGGCGACATCGCCCAGGCCCAGGGTGCCGGCCGGACGGTTGTAGCGGTACTGGTAGTACAGGCCGTTGGCGAAGTTATCCAGACCCGTGGTGCCCTTGGGGCCCGGGATTTCTTCGAAGGTGTAGCTGCCGTAGTAGTTCTGCAGGAAAAGGTTGTAGTACTTGCCCTTTTCGTAGTCGAAGCCACCCTTCAGGGTGTGATCGCCGAGGTACAGGGTGCCCGCCCAGGCGGCATCGAGCGTCTTCACCTTCAGCACGTTGGCCTGGCTGGAGTACTCGGTGCCGAACTCGATCGCCGGACCGCCAAACTGGGTCGGATAAACCGTGATGTCTGGCATCGCCACGCCGTTGTACGGGCCGCGGTTCTGGTTGAAGTTCGCATACGACAAGGTGGTGTCGGTGGAGAAGATGTCCGACCAATCGTCGTAGAAGTGCAGCGCGTAGCTCTTGTTGTCGACGTTGGTGTTGTACCAGCCGCTGGACAGCACGAGCTTGGTGGTGCTGCCGGTGATGATCGGCTTCTGTTCCTTGGTCTGGCTATAGGTGAAGCTGGCGCGATGGTTGTTGGCGATGTTCCAGTCGACCTTGGCGAGGTAACGCTTGTCCTGCAGGTTCGAGTTGCCGCCGCCCACCGAACCGATATCGGTCAGGCCGTACTTGGCGGCGATGTCGCGCACCTGCTGCACCTGCTGGCTGGTCAGGCCCTTGATCGGCGTCGCGGCGCCCGAATCCTGCGGACCGTACGGGCTGCCCGAACCGACCTGCTCGCTCTTTTCATACGAGGCGAAGAAGAACAGCTTGTCCTTGATGATCGGACCGCCGACGGTGCCGCCTGCCGTCCACTGGCGGTTGAAACCGGCGTACGGCTTGTCCAGTTCGTTGTCACCGATCATGTCGGTGTTCTGGAACGCGTAGTAGACCGAACCGTGGAAATCGTTGGTGCCGCTCTTGGTCACGGCGTTGACGTTCGCGCCGATGCCGCGACGGGTGGCGGTGTCGTAGTTGGCCGTCGAGATGTTGTATTCCTCGATGGTGTCCTGCGAGATCGGCGTGCCCAGCGTCGGCAGGCCGTTCGCATTCAGGCCGAACGGATCGTTCGCGCTGACCGAGTCGACGGTGATGTTGTTGTAGCGGCTGTTCTGGCCGACGGCCGAGATCTCGCCGCGCGCGCGGTCGGTGATCACCACGCGGGGATCAAGACGAACCACGTTCTGGATGGAGCGACCCGGGGTCGGCGTGGCATCGAGTTCGCGACGCGACACATTGGTCGACAGACCCTTGTTTTCCGGGGTAAACGTCTGCGACAGCGTGTTCGCCGAGACAGTCACGCCGCTGAGGTTCTGCGCATCGGCGGTCTGTGCAGTCACACCCATGGTCAGGTTGACGGCGGTGTCCTGCGCCAGCTGCAGGTAGACGTTGTCCTGTTCGGATTGCGTGCCGTCCTTGGACACCTTCACGTCGAACGGACCGCCCACGCGCAGACCCTGTGCCGAATAACGGCCGGCCGCGTCGGTGGTGGTGGTCTTGGTGGTGCCCGAGGGCTCATGCACGATCTGCACGGTGGCGCCGGCGATCGGCTGGCCGCTGGCGTCGACGATGCGGCCGCTGATGGAAGACGAGGTGTCCTGGGCAAGTACCGGAGCCGTGGCGAGCAAGCCCGCAATCGCCAGCGGCAGCAATTTCGTACGCAACGAATGGTTCATCGAGATTCAACCCCTTAAGAAAGTCGCAAAAAAGGCATGGGACCAGACCGAAGGAGTCCCATGCCCCCTCGCCACCGTCTTAAGTGACTGATTCCCTAAATTATTTGATTCGTCCGGGACCAGCCCCGCAGGGGCCGTCGACCGCGACTCATCACGACGAATGTATCCGCATTATATTACAATTTCGTAACTTTTTGACGAAATACTCACAGTTCTTGCGGGCCATTCTTACGCTTCGCGTAAGTTATTGATGGCCGAAAACATTTCTTCGGGCACAAAAAACCGGCGCCTTGCGGCGCCGGTTTCGGGTACTGCTTAAGCCGTTCGACTTAGAAGAACGAGATGCCGAAGGTGACCATGTAGGTGCGGTCTTCCAGCAGCGAGTAGTACGGCGCCGAGGTGAACAGCGTACCGCCCGTGTTGACGTCCTTGATGGTGTTGCCCGGATTGCTGGCCAGGAACGCGCCGATGTTGTTGGCGTTGGTCAGCGCACGCTTGTTGGTCAGGTTGAACACGTTGAGCTTGATGTACGGGCTGCGCAGCCAGGTGGCGAAGTCGTCGAACTTCCAGCCGGCGTTCAAGTTGAACACCGTGTAGCCGCCCACCTGCTCGGTGTTCGACCAGTCGCCCCAGATTGGACCGCGGTACTTGGCGTCCAGGCTGGCCCAGAACGGACCATGGTCGTAACCCAGGCGCACATAGCCGGAGTTCTTCGGCGTGTTGAGGAAGGTCTTGCCTTCGGTCGGGTAGGTACCGTCGCCAAAGGTGGCCACGTTGCCGTCGAGGATGGCCTTCTGGTACGAGTAGTTGCCGTACAGGGTCCAGTCCTGGGCGAACTTGTAGCTGCCTTCAGCGGTGACGCCGCGCATGTGCATCTTCGGCAGGTTCAGGTACACCGTCTGGCCGGAGTTCACGTCGTAGCCCGAGATCTGCTTGTTGACCAGGTGCGACTCGTACGCGTCGACGTTGGCCGAGAAGCGATCGGCATAGAAGCGCCAGCCCAGGTCGACCGTGGTGGCCTCTTCCGGCTTGGACTGATAGGTGCCGGCTGCCGCGTTGGCGAGGTTCTTCGGGTTGTCCGCCACGGCAACGTTCTGCAGCAGCGAGCCGTTGATCGGTGCGCGGTAGGTGCGGCCGGCGCCGATGTAGAACTGGTTCTCGTCATTGAGCTGGTACTTCACGCCAGCGGTCGGGCTGACCTTGTGATAGGTCGCTTCGGCCGTGCCGCCGAACTGGTTGGTCTTGGCAGTGGGAGTGCTGTAGCTGCCCCAGTTCTCGTAGTCGTAACCGGCACGGTCTTCCCACAGGTACGCCGCGCCGACCGTGATGGTCCACTTGTCGTTCGGGGTCCAGGTGTTGGTGGCGAAGAACTTCTTGATCTCGGAGTTGGTGTACTCGCGGTACAAGCGCTGGATCACGCCATTGGAGTAGCGAATGTAGTTGGAGTCGCCCCAGAAATCGGACGGCTCGCCGCCAACGGCGGGGTTGAAGACTTCCTGCTGCTGCTGGCGGGCACGCTCGTACCAGAAGCCGTATTCCAGGCTGTCGTCCATGCCGAAGTCCTGGTTCAACTTGGCGATGACACCCGGACGGTAGGTGAAGGTCTGGCTGACGTCGTAAGCCACGGCGGTGCCGCCGATCTTGCCGTCGCCGTTGAGGTCCTGGTCGGCCACGCCGATCACGTTCTGCGGCACGGTCGATTCGGTGAACTTGTAGCCGCCACCGCCGCCGCCGTTGCCGTACCAGAAGTACGGCACCACCGACAGGCGCAGGCTGTCAGCCAGCTTGAACTCGCCATCGAGGCTGGCCAGCCAGCTGGTGAACGGGTTGGTGTGGAGCTTCCAGTAATACGTATCGGTCGGGCTGTACGGCTCGTCGTAGCTCTGGAAATAGCCCCCCGTACGCACCTGGGCCTTGGTCAGGCTGTCGTAGCTGTAGTTGCGCTCGCGGTTGTACTGGACCGAACCGGAGATGTAGTTGTTGTCGTCGATCGTCCACAGCGCCTTGCCGTCGACCTTGGTGACGTTCAGGTCACCCGGGCCGCGCCAGAAGTCGCCGGTGTTGTTCGAGTAGGACAGCCACGCGCGCACCGGACCGAGGTCGCCGGTGTTGAAGCGCAGATAGGTGCGGCGATAGTCGTGGTTGCCCAGGCTCTGGGCAAAGTCCAGGCCGGCCGTGTGCGACGGGTCGATGGTGACCCAGGAAATGGCGCCGCCGGCCGCGCCGGAGATCGGCGTGTCGACGTCCGGGTAACCCTGCAGCACGGTGATGTCACCCATGTTCTCGGTGTCGCCGTACTCGGTCGAATAGACCTTGTAGTTGCCGCTGTCGTTGATCGGCGCGCCGTTCACGGTGGTACCGATTTCGTCGCTGGTGAAGCCGCGGATCTGGTAGTTGCCGTTGGCCAGGCCGCTGACGTCGTCGGTCGAGGCGTTCACGCCCGGGATCGAGTCGATCATCTGCACGAAGGTGCCGCCCGGGGCTGCCTTGACGATGGCGTCGCGGCTGATGGTCGAAACCGCCTTCGGAGCCGTCTGCACCGACATCAGGCCGTCACCCAGCGACAGGCTCTGCGCCTGCACCGTCACGGTGTCCAGCTGCTGGGCACGCTTGGTGTCGTTGGAGGTGGTGGTGTTGGACGTGCTCGACGGACCCGAACGCTGTACCGGTTCCTTGGTCTGCGGGTTGCTGGTCTGGCCCGTGCTGTCCTGGGCCGAGGCAACACCGGCAGCCATGCAAAACACGACAGCGATGGCCATGGAAAGGTGGTTTCGTTTCATCATCATCATTCCAGAATGGACAAAAGTTTGAAGTCAGCTGCCGCCCGGAGGTCGTCAGCAAACAAGAAGTAAAGAAGGACGTCGCCCGACAGAAAGAACTCGCGATTTATCGAAAAATATTCCGCAACCCATTGCCTAAAAACGCAATTTCATGCCATTTAACGTAAATTTAAACGTTTTCTCCGGGCGTAAAAAAGCCCGATCGGTAAAAATCGGGCGAAATTACGAATTCAGTTACGACGGTTGGTCAGGGGCAGCAACACGCTCCCTTCTGCCTCGACCAACGCCGTCAGCTTGGCATAACTATTTTACAAGAAATTTACCGCAGGATCACGCGGTGGATCACGAACACGTATTTACCTGCCCCCGGTGGTCAATAAGGAACCACCGAAAACCCCTGTCAGGCAATGGCCAATCGTCCTATGGACGCCGAAGCGCCCCAGAGTTTTGACGGCGCCCTCATTTCCCCAGATAGCGGGCGCGCTTGGCCGGCTTGAGCGTGGCCAGATCCAGCATCACCAGGCCATCGACACAGCCCGAGAAACCCGGGTCTTCGCCGAAGTCGAGGAACTGCACGCCCTCCGGTTCCACCAGGTCGACGTACTGGCGATACAGCACCGGCAGGCTCACGCCCAACGCATCCAGATGATGCTTGAGCTTGCCCAGGCCGGCGGCCGGATCGAGGCCTTCCAGGGCATCGCGGACCAGTTCGATCACCGCGGGCGACACCACGAACGGCTGACGCGCCGAGGCCAGGCCCGGTGCACCGAAATAATGCTGGTGCGCCGCCGCGATCCACTCGCGCGCCTCGCGCGGCAGGCTGACCGACATGCTCACCGGACCGAACAGATAACGCAGATCGGCATGGCGCTGCAGATACAGGCCGATGCCCTGCCACAGCTGATCGAGCGCACGCGAACGCCAGTAGGCCGGCGCGATGAAACTGCGGCCCAATTCCAGGCCCTGCGCCAGGCGCGATTCCAGCGCCGGCGAGTACTGGAACAAGCTGGAGGTGTAGAGCGCCTGCATGCCGCGTTCGGCAATCAGGCGGCCGCCGTGACCGAAGCGATAGGAACCGACGATGCGCAGTGCTTTCGGATCCCACAGCACCAGATGCTCGTAGTGCGGATCGTAGGCATCGAGGTCGCGACGCGCGCCGGTGCCCTCGCCCACCTTGCGGAAGGTCAGTTCGCGCAGGCGGCCGATTTCACGCAGCACGGCGCTGTCCGAAGCGCCCTTGAACAGCAGGATCTGCTTGCCGTCATTGAGATCGGCGAGTTTCTCCGCCTGCGACTGCAGCTCGGCCACCACGCGTTCGGTCGGCTCGGGATGCGCCAGCGGCGCCTGCCCGCCGAAGATCAGGCCGCGATGACGACCCACACGATAGACATGGCGACGCATCAGCTTCGCCGCACGCTTGGTCGAACCGCCGCTGTGCTGCTCGAGTTCGTCGGCCGAGACCAGCTGGCCCACGCTGAAACCCACGCGGCGGCTGGACGGCGAGATGGCTTCGCGCGGCAGCATGGCCGTGCTCAGCGGTTTGGCCAGCATCGACAGGCCGTAGAACATGGCGGAATTGCGGGCAGCCACGTGGATCGGCAGCACCGGCACGCGGCTGCGCTGCGCCAGGCGCGCAAAACCATCGGCCCAGCGTCCATCGCTCACGCCCGAGGGGCGTACGCGCGAGACTTCGCCGGCCGGGAACACGATCAGCGCTTCGCCGTTGTCGAGTGCGCGATAGATGTCGCGCATCTTCGAGGCCGCGCCTTTGCCGAAGACATCCACCGGCAGCAGCAACTTGTGCAGCGGCTCGATCGACATCAGCCAGTCGTTGGCAAGGATGCGCACGTCGCTGCGCACCGAGCCCACCATCTGCAGCAAGGTCAGCGCATCGATCATGCCCAGCGGATGGTTGGCGACGATCAGCACGCCCCCTTCCACCGGGATGTTCTCGCGCTCGCGAGGATTGACGAAGTAGCTGACGCCAAGCACGTCGAGCACGCGCTCGACGAAATCGAAGCCTTCGGCCTCTCCGGCGGCTACCAGTGTGCGGTTGAAACCATCCTCATCGGCCAGCCGGCCCAGCATGCCAGCCATCGGCCGGCGGATCAGGGGATGTTGTGCCAACCATGGCAGACGTTCGGTGAGGGTCTGTTCGACACTGAGCATGACCGCCTCCTGGGATTTACCCCAAATGCTGGTAGCGGATTATGACAGCAAGGTTATGCGGATTGGTCCGAAAGGTCACGGTGTGTGACGTTAGTGCTGTTTCAAACGACAAGATGCAGATACGCGGTCACGCCGCCCATGAACATCTGCACCGACAGCGCGATCAGCAGCATGCCCATCACCCGCTCAAGCGCCGTGAGCACGCTCTCGCCCAGCCAGCGGAACAGATAGGTGGAACACAGCAGGATCACCGAGGTCGCCAGCCACGCGCCCAGCAAGGCAATGGCCCAGTCCGCCGTGCGGCCAGGCTGGGTATTGGTCAGCAGTAACAGAGCGGCCATGGCCGATGGCCCGGCCACGCCAGGGATGGCCATCGGCACGATGAACGGCTCGCCCTCGCCCTGCTTGCCGAAGATGCCGCCGCCGTCGGCCGGCGGAAACACCATGCGGATACCGATCAGGAACAGCACAATGCCGCCGGCGATGCTGATCGACTCCTGCCGCAGTTGCAGCAGCCTGAGCAGATGCTGGCCGCCGATCAGGAAGCCGAGCAATACGCCCAGCGCGATCAGCAGCTCGCGGATCATCACCTTGCGGCGCCGCTTGGGCGCCACGTCCTTGAGCAGGCTCAGGAAGATCGGGATGTTGCCGAGCGGGTCCATGATCAGGAACAACAAGATCGCCGCCGACAGCGTGGTCATCTGCGTTTCCATGTCAGCGCTGTTCCTGCTTCATGGTCATGCCGGTGCGCGCAGATCGAGCGCCGCGCCGCGCGCGTGCTGGCCCTTCTCGCTCAACAGATAGATGGCCGCCTCGGCCGCCGCGTCCGGCGGCGGCTGGAGCATGGTGTCTTCGCCGAAATACGCCGCACGCCGCAGCGTGGTGCGCATCGGCGCAGGCAACAGGGCATGCGCGCGCAGCGGTGATTGCTCGGTTTCCTGATGCAGGATTTCGACCAGCCGTTCCAACGCAGCCTTCGACACGCCGTAGGCGCCCCAATGCGCGCGCTGCACCAGCTCCGGATTGTCCAGCACGAACACCACGGCACTGTCCGAAGCGCGCGTGAGCAGCGACATGCAGGCCTGGGTGAGTGCGAACGGCGCCGACACGTTGACGTGCATCGCACGCAGCCAGTCGTCGGGCTTGTGCACGGCCAAGGGGGTCAGCTCCTTGAAGCTGGCGGCGGCATGCACGATGCCGTCGAGCCGGCCGAAGTCGCGTTCGAGGCCATCGGCCAGCGCTTCGTAATCGCGCGGCGTGGCCACTTCCATGTCGAGCGGATGGATCACCGGCTCGGGCAGACCCTCGCCGACCATCGCATCGTAAAGTTGTTCGAGCTGGCGCTTGCGGCGACCGGTGATCACCACCGTCGCGCCGGCGCGCGATGCGGCACGCGCTACGGCAGCGCCCAGGCCACCGTAGGCACCGGTGACCAGCACGACGCGGCCGGCCAGCGAACCGGGCTCAAGCACCCAGCCTTCCGGCAAACGAACCAGGGGAAGCGCCATCAGGAATCGGCTCCCGCCACATCGGCCGCCATGCGCGCGAGTTCGCCAGCCGCCTTGAGGTCTTCGATGATGTCGCAACCGCCGATCAGCTCGCCCTGGATGAAGAGCTGCGGGAATGTCGGCCAGTTCGCGTAATGCGGCAGCGCCGCACGGACTTCCGGATCGGCCAGCACGTTGACGGCGTGAAATTGTGCGCCCGCCTCCGTCAACGCCTGCGCGGCGCGGCCGGAGAAGCCGCACATGGGGAACTGCGGCGTGCCCTTCATGAAGAGCACGATCGCATGTTCGGCCAGGACCGCCTTGATTCGCTCGTTAACGTCCATAATTCGAGTGCTTCATCGTTACAATGCAATGAGATCGATAGTGTATCAGTCGTGCGCGGGTCGCCGGTCCTCGGCCAATCCAGCCCGACGCCTCTTTCCTCAGCCAACGCCCAGGAGCCACCACATGGCGATCGAACTCCCCCCTTTGCCCTATGAAAAGAACGCACTCGAGCCGCACATCTCCGCGGAGACGCTCGAGTATCACTACGGCAAGCACCACCAGGCCTATGTGACCAACCTCAACAACCTGATCAAGGGCACCGAGTTCGAGAACGCCTCGCTCGAGGACATCATCAAGAAGTCGTCCGGCGGCGTGTTCAACAATTCCGCCCAGGTCTGGAACCACACCTTCTACTGGAACTCCTTGAGCCCCAAGGGCGGCAACGAGCCGACCGGCAAGCTGGCCGACGCCATCAACAAGGCATTCGGTTCGTTCGAGAAGTTCAAGGAAGAGTTCACCAAGTCGGCCGTGGGCAACTTCGGTTCGGGCTGGACCTGGCTGGTGCAGCGTCCGGACGGTTCGCTGGGCATCGTCAACACCTCCAACGCGGCCACCCCGATCACCGGTAGCGACAAGCCGCTGCTGACCTGCGACGTGTGGGAACACGCGTACTACATCGACTACCGCAACGCCCGCCCGAAGTACATCGAGGCGTTCTGGAACCTGGCGAACTGGGAATTCGCGGCCAAGAATCTGGCCTGATTCCTTTGCTGGATGTGGTAAGAAAAACGGGGCCTCGCGGCCCCGTTTTTTGTTGGCTCTTCTGTGGGAGCGCACTTGTGCGCGACAAACCTGCGGAGCGGAGCACCCACGCGCCGCCGTCGCGCACAAGTGCGCTCCCACAATGGCCCGGTCCTTATTTACCTTCCAGCAGCTTGTCGACCGCTGGCTTCGCCTGCGGGTCACGACCCAGCGCATGGGCGATACCGGCCAATCGTTCTATCAATTGAGAGGCACCTGGCGCGCACACCGTGGCATGCCCCACCTTGCGACCGAGACGCGGCTGTTTGCCGTAGTCATGCCAGTGCGCATCGATGGCTTCAAGCACCGGCGCGGCATCGGGCAGCTCGCCGATCCAGTTGAACATCGCCGACAGGCCTCGCGCCGAGGTATCGCCCAGCGGCAGTCCAAGCACCGCGCGCACGTGGTTTTCGAACTGGCTGGTGAGCGCGCCTTCGATGGTCCAGTGACCGGAGTTGTGCACGCGCGGCGCCATCTCGTTGCCGAGCAACTCGCCGTCCTTCACGAACAGTTCCAGCGCGAACACACCGACGTAGGACAGCTTCTCCGCCAGCGTGCGCGCCAGCCCGGTGGCGCGCGCCTGCAGCGCGGCGATGTCCGAAGCGGGTGCCAGGCTGAGCGAGAGCACGCCGTCGGTATGCCAGTTCTGGGTGAGCGGCCAGGTGCGGAAATCGCCATCGCGACCGCGCACGGCGATCACCGACAACTCGCGATCGAACGGCACGAACGCTTCGAGGATCAAGCCGTGCGCCTGCGCCTGCGAACCCAGCGCCGCCCACGCAGCATCGGCATCGGCCAGGGTCTTGATGCGGAACTGGCCCTTGCCGTCGTAACCGAGACGACGCGTCTTGAGGATCGCCGGCGAGCCGACCACGGCAAGCGCGTGATCGAGGTCTTCGCGCGTGTCGACGGTCTTGAATTCCGGCGTCTGCAGGCCGCATTCGCGGAACAGCGTCTTCTCGGCCAGACGATCCTGCGCCACGGCGAGCGCGCGCGGCGCGGGGAATACGTCCACGCGCTGGGCGAGCCAGTGCGCGGTTTCGGCCGGCACGTTCTCGAAATCGAAGGTGACCACATCCACTTCGCGGGCGAAGTGCTCCAGCGCGTCGTAGTCGGTCCAGTCGGCGACGACCAGCGGTGCGATCTGGCCGGCGCAGGCGTCGGCAGCGCTATCGACCACCAACGTCTTCACACCCAGCGGTGCGGCGGCCAGCGCCAGCATGCGAGCGAGCTGACCCCCGCCGAGGATGCCCAGTACCGGTTGGCGACGCGCCGTCACGAACGCGGGTCCGGGTTGTCCAGGACGGTCTGCGTCTGTCGGCTGCGGTAGGCATCGAGTGCGGCCGCAATGGCCGGATCGTGCAGCGCCAGCACCGAAGCGGCCAGGATGCCGGCATTCACGGCACCGGCACGACCAATGGCCAGGGTACCCACCGGAATACCGGCCGGCATCTGCGCGATGGAGAGCAGCGAATCCATGCCATTGAGCGCCTTGGACTGCACCGGCACGCCAAACACGGGAAGCCGCGTCTTGGCCGCCAGCATGCCCGGCAGGTGGGCGGCGCCGCCGGCACCGGCCACGATGACCTGGATTCCGCGACCCACCGCTTCCTCGGCGTACTGGAACAGCAGATCCGGCGTCCGATGCGCCGACACCACGCGCACCTCGTGCGCAACGCCTAGCTCGGCCAGCACGCTGGAGGCGTGCTCCATGGTTTCCCAGTCCGAACGGGAGCCCATCACAACGCCCACGCGCGGCGGGAGGGAAGTCGAGGTCATGACCCAAGCCATCCAAAAGGGTTATTGTACGGACTTTCCGCGTCTCGGCACGACCCACTCCCCATGGACAAACGCCTGCTCGAAATCCTCTGCTGCCCGGTCAGCAAGGTTCCCGTCCGCCCGCTCCAGCGCCAGGAGCTGGAAGCACTGAACCAGGCCATCGGGGCCGGCCAGGTGCAGAACGTCGCTGGTGCCCCCGTGAGCGCCCCGGTCACCGAAGCCCTCATTACCACCGACCGGAAGGTCATCTATCGGGTCGAGGACGGCATCCCCGTGATGCTGCCCGAGGAAGGCATCGGTACCTTGCAGCTCACTGACTTTCCGGCGGCCGCCTGACGGCCTTTACAGCCCAAATGGCCGCAAGGACCTGCTTCTTGTGAACGTGTCGACATATATCGATACGGCGAATGACAGCGGCCCATGACTTCCCTTATCGTAGGCTGGCGTATTGTCGTATGTGTCTGTAGGCACATCGGCAGCTCTTTCAGGGGGTGAAAGGCGATGAAAGACGCCAGCGAATCATCCAATATCGTCAGCCTGACCCAGCGCCTGGACCCATCCAGCGAGCGCGGAGGCGCCCTCTTGAACACCGTCCGGGACATTGCGGGCCGTCGCCTGCAGATCTTGATCAACGGCATGTTCGAGCATGTCGACGATGCCCTGTTCGACCTGGCCGAGAAGGCGGAGAACAACGCCGCCCAGATGCACTACTTCGATGGCATGCGCGAAGTGCGAAAGCGCCGTCCGATGGTGGAACGCAGCTTCCTCGCGCAGATCTCCCGCGAACTCACGGATTTCGCCTCGAGCTACCGCAACAACACCGGCAACACCGGCGGCGTGTCGCTGCCGGTCGGCTCGGTGGAGCTGTCGCTGGTCGCCGACAACGAACTGGAAGAATCGCTGGCCATCACCAGCATGATCGGCAAGAACGAAACGCGCCTCACGCGCGACCTGTTCGCCGTGAACCAGCGCCTGTCGGTCATCTACGGGGGCATCAAGATCGACGACGCCACCAATCCGGTGGGTCCGGCCGCGCTGTCGCAGGCATTCCGCCAGGCGATGCGCGAGCTCAGCGCGGAAATGCGCGTCAAGCTGATCATCTACAAGTTGTTCGATCGCTATGTGCTGGCCTCGCTGGACGAGCTTTACCAGGAGATCAACGCCGAACTGGTGCGTGCCGGCGTGCTGCCGCAGCTGCGCCACGAGATCCAGCGTGGCGGCGGCGCTCCACGTACGGGCGGCCAGGCCGCGCCCGCAGCGGACGCTGCAGCTGCCGTGGAACAGGGGGAAGGCAGCTTCCTTGGCGACGACGACAGCGGCAATGCATCGAGCGAACTGATCCAGACCCTGCGCACGCTGTTCAGCGCGCGCCGCGCGGTGCCCACGGGCGCCGTCGGTGTCGGACAGCACCTGCCGGCCGGCGCGGTGCAGTTGCCGAGCGCCAACGAACTGATCGGCGCCTTGAGCGTGTTGCAGAGCCAGGCGGCCATCAACCAGCACATGGCGGTGAATACCGGCAATGCGGTCGAGCTGGCCAACGAGGTACAGCAGCTCAAGGAGCACCTGCTCGCCCAGATCGGCTCCCTGCGCGGCGAAAAGCCCAGCCAGGTGTCGACCATCGACGAGGACACCATCGACCTGGTCGGCATGCTGTTCGAGTTCATCCTCGAAGACCGCAACCTGCCGACCGAGATGCAGGTGTTGCTGGCACGCCTGCAGATTCCGTATCTCAAGGCCGCCATCCTCGACCGCAAGCTGTTCGCGCATCGCCAGCATCCGGCACGCCGGCTGCTCGACAGCCTGGCGGACGCCGCCAAGGGCTGGTCGGCGGAATCGGATCGCGACCATCGCCTGCACGACAAGATCAAATCCATCGTCGACCGCCTGCTGCAGGACTTCGACGATGACATGACCATTTTCGAGCGCCTGTGCGCCGAGCTGCAGGAATTCCAGGACATCAGCCGCCGCCGTGCCGAACTGGCCGAGCAGCGCGTGGCCGAGTCCACCCGTGGCCGCGAGAAGCTCGAACAGGCGCGCCGCCGCGCCGCGCGCGAGATCCTCAGCCGTATAGAAGGCCATAACCTTCCGCCGCTGATCCACGGCATCCTGTCGCGTGCGTGGGCGAATTACCTGGTGCTCACCATTCTTCGCCAGGGCGAGGAATCGAGCGAGTTCCGCGACGCGCTGCGCTTCGCCAACGATTTCATCGACAGCACCAAGCCGGCCCGCACGCTCGACGAGCGACGCGCGCTGCGCCAGATGCTGCCGGGCATCGAGCGCGCGCTGCGCCGCGGCCTGGGCAACGTGGCCTTCCAGGAAAGCGACATCGATCGCCTGCTGGCCCAGCTGCACACCTACTACCGCCACCAGCTCGGCGAAGCCGTGCCGGAGGCCGAAGTACAGGCGGCGGAAGAATCCACCAGCCTGCCGATTCCCGAGAGCATCCAGCCGATCGCCGAATCCGAGGCCGAACTGGACCGCTCCGAGCCCGAGCAGGAACCGGTGCTCGATACGCCCGAGGCGCTGCTCGTTGCCGAACTCAAACCCGGCACCTGGCTGGAGTTCGTGACGGGCCCGGAAACCATCGAGCGCGCCAAGCTCTCGTGGATCAGCCCGATGAGCGGCCGCTACCTGTTCGTGAACCGTCGCGGCCTCAAGGTGGCCGACTACGCGCCGCACGAACTCGCCCAGGCACTCGCCAGCGGCACCGCGCGCGTGCTTGAATCCACCGCACTGTTCGACCGTGCGCTGGATGCCATCGTCGGTCGCCTCAGCCAACCGGCCACGTCCCAAGCAACGAGCGAATGACTTCAGTACAACTTGTTTCACCGCCGTCCGAGCTGATCCAGGCGGATGTCGAACGCGCCTTCGCCGAAGACATCGGCGCCGGCGATGCCACCGCCGAGCTGTTGCCGGCGAACGCCACCGCGAGCGCGGCGCTGACCTGCCGCGAAGAGGCGGTGATGGCCGGCATCGACTGGTTCAACGCCTGTTTCCGCCGGCTCGATCCGCAGGTGCAGATCGAGTGGACCGTGCGCGATGGCGACCGCGTCGCCGCCGGCTCGGTGATCTGCCGCCTGCGCGGCAAGGCACGTGCCCTGGTGACGGCTGAGCGCTCGGCGCTGAATTTCCTGCAGCTGCTTTCCGGCACGGCCACCGCGACCGCGGCCCATGTTGCCGCTGTCGCGGGCACCGAGGTACGCGTGCTCGATACGCGCAAGACCGTTCCCGGCCTGCGGCTTGCCCAGAAATATGCGGTGCGCTGCGGTGGTGGCCATAACCATCGCGTGGGTCTGTACGACGCCATCCTGGTGAAGGAAAACCACATCATCGCGGCGGGCAGCATCAAGGCAGCCGCCGAAGCCGCGCGACGACTGCATCCGAAGCTGTTGCTGGAAATCGAAGTGGAAAACCTCGATGAGCTGCAGCAGGCGCTCGATGCCGGCGCCGATCGCATCATGCTCGACAACTTCACCCTGCCGCTGATGCGCGAAGCCGTAAGCATCGCCAAGGGGCGCGCGGAGCTGGAGATTTCCGGCAACGTGGACTTGTCCACCATCGGCGAATACGCCAGCACGGGCGTGGATTTCATCTCCGTAGGTGCGCTGACCAAGCACGTGCGGGCGGTGGATTTGTCGCTGCGCTTGAAGCTCGACTAAGCGTCGAGGCTTTTTGGCTCGTCATTCCGGCGCAGGCCGGAATGACGGGCTGGAGAGACCGAGGGCGCCGGTAGCGACTTTCACACCGCGCCCCTTGCAAGCCACACGCGACGCCTACACTCTCGCCCCATGAGCGAGCTTTCTGATCTGATCCTGTTGGTACTGCTGCTGGGCATTGTCGGCTCGTGGCTGAAGCTTGCCCGTGGCCGCGAGCAGGCCACGCAGGAGGCGCGCCTGCAATGCCGCCAGCATGGCCTGCAATTGCTGGATGAAAGCGTCGGCCTGCGCGGCCTGCGCCTGCTGCGCCAGCACGGCCAGCTGCTGCTGGAGCGCTGCTACACCTTCGAAGTGAGCATCGATGGCAACGACCGCGAACCCGGCAAGCTGTGGCTGATCGGCTCTTCGCTGAGCGGCCTGAGCCTGCCTACCATCCAGAGCCACCTGCCCGGCCTGCTTTCCGAACATGTGCCGCCGCCGGCGCACGACAACGTGGTGCCGTTGCGCCCGCGTCTGCGCAAGGACAACACGCTGCACTGAGGCCCTACATTCCTGATCGCGCCGACCGCGTCGGCGCGATGGCTGGGGCTTACTTCACCACGCGCAGGAACGGCGCGCTGCGCTTGGGTTTCTCGCCAGCCTCGCCTTCGGGCGGCGGCGGCGTGTCGTTGGGATCGGGCGACGACGGCGGCGGCTGATCGCCCCCCTCTTCCGCCGGAAACATCATGCCCTGCCCATTCTCTTGCGCGTACAGCGCCAGCACGGCCTGCACCGGGATATGGATGTTGTGGCTGACGCCGGAGAAGCGCGCCTGGAAACTGATCCAGTCGTTGCCCAGATCAAGGCTGGCCACGGCGCGCATGGCCAGGTTCAACACCACCTGGCCGTTCTTGATGACCTGGGGAGGCACCCGCACCCCTTCCCGCGAAGCGTCCACGAGGATGTAGGGGGTCAGATTGTTGTCGGTGATCCAGTCGTAAATCGCCCTCAGCAAATAGGGGCGATTGGAGGACATCGGCGGGTGATTGTCGTCGGTCATGCAAAAACCTATGGAGAGCACGCCCTTCGGGAGACCCGGGGCGCGCCAGATGGATCGTGTCAGTTTAATGCCAAGGCGGGGCGAGTTGTCGCAACCGCGCCATAAGGCATGGCCGGGCCAGGCCGGCCGGCGGGCCTGGCCGGACCGTATCCAACCGCCCTCAGGGCCGCATGGCCTTTTCTTCGGGTGTCATGCTGCGCGCATAGCCCTGGCTGGCAAACAGGCGTTCGCCGTAGTCCAGGATGGGTTTGCCCTCGCGGCCGAGGTCCACGCCCAGCCAGGGCAGGCGCCAGACGACCGGGGCCACCAGGCAGTCGGTCAGGCTCATTTCCGGATTCAGGAAGAACCGGGACGCCTTGAACAGCGGCAACGCCCCCAGCAGATGCTCGCGCAACCGCTTGCGGGCCGCGTCGGCCGGGCGGCCGCCCGCCTTGATGGTGTCCACCTCGGGCAGCCAGTCCAGCTCGATCCGCACCGTGGCCAGGCGCAGGCGTGCCCGGGACAGCGGGTCGATCGGCATCAGCGGCGGGTGGGGATAGCGTTCGTCGAGGTATTCGCAGACGACCGCCGTGTTGTAGAGGGTCAGGTCGCGATCGACCAGGGTCGGCGTGCTGCCGTAAGGATTGAGGTCGAGCAGGTCTTCCGGCGGCTTGGCGGGGTCGACGACCACCCTGTCGTAGCTCACGCCCTTGGCGGCGAGCACGAGGCGCGTCCGGTGGCATTGGATGCCATCTGCGGTGGTGTAAAGGGCGAGTGCGGTACGCGAACGAGCGCTTTGGACCATGCGCGATCTCCCCATCGGCTTATCCATGTACGGCGGCCGAGCTTCTGAAGGCTCGTGCCGCCGTACCGTAGGCTCTGAAAGGTGACGTCTTAGTGGACGTCCTTCCAGTACTCCTTCTTTAGCAGATATGCCAGGAAAGTGAAGCCCGCCAGGAACAGCAACACCCAGATGCCGTAGCGCTGGCGCTGGAGGGCGGCCGGTTCGGCGGCGTACTCCAGGAAGTTGGTCAGGTCCCGCGTGGCCTGCTGGTACTGGGCCGGCGTGAGCTTGCCCGGCTGGGAGAGCTCGAGCTTCTCGACGTCGTCGCTGCCTTCCTTCTTCACGGCGGTCTGGATGCCCTGCAGCTCCCACAGCGGGAACGGCATGGAGGCATTCGGGAACACCGTGTTGTTCCAGCCCACCGGACGAGTCGGATCGACATAGAAGGAGTTCAGGTAGCCGTAGACCCAGTCGGCGGTCTTGGCGCGCACTTCCAGCGAGAGATCCGGCGGTGCCTTGCCGAAGAACTGCTGGGCCGAATCTTCCGGCATGTGCGAGATCACCACGTCGCCGAACTTGGCGCCGGTGAAGTTGAGGTTCTTCATCACCTCGTCTTCAGACAGGCCCAGGTCTTCGGCGATGCGCGAATAGCGCACGTACTTCAGCGAGTGGCAACCCACGCAGTAGTTGAAGTACAGCTTGGCACCACGCTGCAGCGACGCCTGGTCGTGCACGTTGGTGCCGGCCGCGGGCAACTTGCCCTCTTCCTGCGCGATGGCCGCATTCGTGCCGACCAGCAAGCCAACGGTGAGCGCAACCGTGGAAATGATTTTCTTCATCGAGGGCTGCCGCTTATTCATGGTCAAACACCACCCGCTCCGGAACCGGCTTGGTCTTTTCCCAGCCGAGGTGCGTGTAGCACCACAGGAACACGAAGTAACCGAAGTAGAGCAAGGTCATCACACGACCGAACGCGTTTTCCCAGAAGGTCGCATCCGCCGGCACCCACTCCGTGGTCAACTCGCCCACCACGCCCGCGCCCACCAGGGCCAGGCCGATGAAGGAGGCAGCGAAGGTCATCAGCGCCACCTTGAAACCGGTGCCGCGATAACGGATGGAACGCACCTTGCCGCCATCGATCCACGGCAGCACGAACAGCAGTGCGATCGCGCCGAACATGCCGAGCACACCCCAGAACGCCGTGCCGAAGAACGACGGGATCATGCGCAGGATCGCGTAGAACGGGGTGAAGTACCACGACGGCTTGATGTGCGACGGCGTGACCAGGTTGTTGGCGGCAATGAAGTTGTCATGCTCCAGGAACCAGCCACCGAAGGTCGGCGCGAAGAAGATGATGAACGCCGCGATGACCAGGAAGAAGCCGACGCCGAACAAGTCCTTCACCGTGTAGTACGGATGGAACGGAATGCCATCGGCCGGCTTGGTCGGATCCCAGCGGTTGCCCTTGGGACCGTGCTTGGTGTCGACGCCATCGGGGTTGTTCGAACCCACTTCGTGCAGCGCGGCCAGATGCAGCACCACCAGCAGCAACAGCACCAGCGGCAAGGCGATGACGTGCAGCGCGAAGAAGCGGTTGAGCGTGGCATCCGCCGGCAGGTAGTCGCCCATGATCCATTCGACCAGCGCACCGCCGATCACCGGAATCGTGCCGAACAGCGAGATGATCACCTTGGCGCCCCAGAACGACATGTTGCCCCACGGCAACACGTAGCCCATGAAGGCTTCGGCCATCAGCGCCAGGAAGATCAGCATGCCCAGCAGCCAGACCAGTTCGCGCGGCTTCTGGTACGAGCCGTACATCAGGCCGCGGAACATGTGCAGGAACACCACCACGAAGAACAGCGAGGCGCCGGTGGAGTGCATGTAGCGGATCAGCCAGCCCCACTCCACGTCACGCATGATGTACTCGACCGAGTTGAAGGCTTCCGCCGCACTCGTCTTGTAGTTCATGGTGAGGAAGATGCCGGTGACGATCTGGTTGACCAGCACCACCAGCGCGAGCGAACCGAAGTAGTACCAAAGATTGAAATTCTTCGGCGCGTAGTACTCGGTCATGTGCTTGCGGTACGTGGGCATCAGGCCCGGCGCACGCTCATTGACCCAATCGCCGATACGCGTGAATACGTTGGCCATCAGCCGGCCTCCTTCGGATCCACGCCAATCTGGATGTGCGTGTCGTCCATGAAATGGTACGGCGGCACGAGCAGGTTCTTCGGTGCCGGCACGCCCTGGTAGACGCGACCGGACATGTCATAGCGTGACTTATGGCAGGGGCAGTAGAAGCCACCCTTCCAATCCGGATCGAACGGCTCGGGCTTCATCACCGGCACGAAGTCGGGGACGCAACCCAGGTGCGTGCACAGGCCCACCAGCACCAGCCACTCGGGCTTGATGGAGCGGGTTTCGTTCTGCGCGTACTTGGGCTGCTGCTCGGCCGAACCGCTGTCGGACTTGGCGTCGACAAGGCGGGCATCCTGGCTGGGCAACGCGTCGAGCTGCGCCTTGGTGCGGTTGACTACAAACACCGGTAGACCGCGCCACGGGTAGGTTACCCGCTGGCCCTCTTCGATCTTGCTGATGTCGATCGTGACCGGCGCACCAGCGGATTTGGCCCGCGCACTGGGTTCCCACGATTTGATGAAGGGCACGACTGCCGTTACGACTCCCACACCACCAACCACTGCCGTGGTCGCTGTGAGGAAGCGGCGGCGGCCGTGATCGACGACTTCGTTCGCCATCAGGCTCTCCGGTACTTACATGCCATTGAGACGCGGAACTTAATGAGTTCCACAGGTGCTTGCCAAGCGCATCGATCAAATTCGGCAGCAAGAGACTACATGCTGCGAACCAAAATTCCCCCTAAGACTCCCCCTTAGAGAACAGCAGGCACGCGCGGCACCAGCACGATGAGCATGCAGCGAGAGCTACAGGCTTCCGTTGTCGGGACCTCAGCGCACCGGGGCAACCCCGGGACGACCCGCTTCGCAAGCGCCAGTAGAATCAGGCTCCCGCAAAATCGCGTTAGTGTAGCGTCAGGGCATGACTCGTACAATAAAACCGCCGTGCCTGCGACACATGCGCACACCCCTCTCTAACGCCTTGCCGTGAAACGCATTACGACATGAAACATGCCGCTGGCACGCTCGCATTCATCGCCCGCTTCGTGGTGCTCGGGCTGGCGGCTGCCTTCGTCATCAGCCTCGCATGGCCCGATGTCGGCCATCGGCTCAGGGAACGTTTCGGGGTTGCGCCGACCGCCAACACCGAGTCGGTCAGCAGCGCTTCCGCGCCGGCACGCACGAGCGGCCCAATTTCTTACGCAGACGCTGTGGCCAAGGCTGCACCCTCGGTCGTAAACATCTACGCCAACAAGATGGTCACCGAGCAGGCCGTGCAGATGTACACCGACCCGGTGCTGCAGCGCCTGTTCGGCGGGCGCCCTGCCGGCCCGGCATACAAGCGGCGCGAGCAAAGCCTGGGGTCGGGCGTGATCGTGCTGCAGGGTTACGTGCTCACCAACAATCATGTGATCGCCAACGCTGACGATATCCAGGTGCTGCTCTACGATGGGCGCGTGGCCAAGGCCACCCTGGTCGGCGCGGATGTGGAGACCGATCTGGCCGTGCTGAAGATCGACGCCGGCAACCTGCCGGTGATCCACATCGCCGACCATCGCCCCACCCGCACCGGCGACGTGGTGCTGGCCATCGGCAATCCGCTGGGCCTGAACCAGACGGTGACCATGGGCATCGTCAGCGCGATCGGCCGCCAGTTGAGCAGCTCGAGCCCGGAAGATTTCGTGCAGACCGATGCGGCGATCAATCTCGGCAACTCCGGTGGCGCACTGGTCAACACCGACGGTGAGCTGGTGGGCATCAACACCTTGCTGATCGGCAAGGCCGCCAATGCCGAAGGCATCAGCTTCGCCATTCCGGTGGCCAGCGCCAAGCGCGTGCTCGATCAGATCATCGATACCGGCCATGTGGTGCGCGGCTGGATGGGCGCCGATTACACCTTCGTGCCCGTCGCCGCCGACAGCGGCCTGCCCGCCGCCGCACGCGGGGCGCAGGTCACCGATATCTATCCCGGCGGTCCGGCGGCGACGGCCGGCATCCAGCCGCACGACATCCTGCTGCGCATCGGCTCGCAGGACATTGTCGATCCCGCCGATCTGCGCAAGCACGAGGCCGCGCTCAAGCCGGGCAGCAAGGTGGAAGTGTCGGGCCTGCGCAACGGCGCGCCGTTCCACACCGAAATCATTCTCGCGCAGCGTCCGCCGACCACGCCCACGGCCTCACTGGATAGCTGACAGCCCCGCCGCCGCCACCGGCGAGCGGCCGCCGCCCGGATGGATGGCCAAACCGTAGCGCTTGCGCAGCGTGCCGACGCGTTCCACATAAACTTGCGTTTCGGCGAACGGCGGCACGCCGTTGTAGCGCTGCACCGAACCGGGGCCCGCGTTGTAGGCAGCCGCCGCCAGCCGCTCGTTGCCGTTGAACGTGCGCAGCAACAGGCCGAGATAACGCGCACCGCCACGGATGTTCTGCGCGGAATCGAACGCATCGCGCACGCCCATGTCGCTGGCCGTACCCGGCATCAGCTGCATCAGGCCCTGGGCGCCCTTGATGGAAAGCGCACGCGGGTTGAACGCGCTTTCCGCATGGATGATGGCGCGCAGGAACGCCTCGTCGACACCCGACTCCTGGCTCGCCAGCTGGATCACGTCGGTATAGGCGCCGAGATTGAGCGCCACCGCATCCCAGCGGATGTTCGAATGCAGGTTGCACGCGACGCAGGTGGCGATGTAGCTGAAGAGCATGGTCACCGCGTGGCCCTGCTCGCCCGCCGGACGCAAGTTGGTGTATTCCACGCTGCCGTCCTTGCGCACCACGCGATAGACCGCGCCGCGCAAGACGCGGCTGCCGTCACCGTCGGCGTCCGCGACGGGCTTGTCCGGAACGGAGGCACTACGCGCTGGGCTTGCTTCGCTGTAACTCCATTGCCCCGGCTTGCCCGCCGGCTTGGGCGGAACGACTCGGGCACTGGTGACCACCGAATCCTCGACCCAGGCCACCGAAGGCGGCTGCGGCACGGGCGCGGGCGCGACCTTGTTGGCCGAGGTTTCCGCCGAACCCTTCACCGTGGCCAGCGAAGGCGCGGTGGGCGCGGGCTTTCTGCGAACCGGTTCGGGCGCGCCGGCAATCCGGCTGCACCCCTGATAGCCCGCCGTGCTGCTGCTGAAAACCACCTCACCCGACGAACCGGAGCAGCGGTAGAGCGCGCCGGCATGCACCGGCAGCGACAGCGCACCGGCCAGCACGGCAGCCACGGCAAGCAGCCGCCGGATCGCCGTCGCGCCCAGCCGCGATGAAGGCAGCCCACTCACGGACTCCCCTCGGGCCGCCCAGCCTTGGCGGCGGCCTCATCACGGTCAAGCAGCGACATCGTTCCCCCTCGTTCTTTCTTCCCGGTCAATGCTTTGCAAGCGCCGGGCCAGGCGGCAGTGTGCCTCTGCGCGGGCCTTCCGCCAAGCGCTCGCGGGTCGATTCGTGCGGCAGTGCCTGTTTCCGGCCCCGCCTGCGCGCAAGTGATTGATCCGGCACGCGGGTTCCAGTGGCGACAGCGCCGCCGGGAGCGTAAACTGCGCGGTTCGGCAAACCTCGCGCCGCCTTCGGAACCACGGTACCCAAGCCCATGACCGGCAAGCTTTTCATCAAGACCCACGGCTGCCAGATGAATGAGTACGATTCGGCCAAGATGGCCGACGTGCTCAAGGCCTCGCACGGGCTGGAACTGACCCAGGACGAAGCCGAGGCGGACGTCATCCTGATCAATACCTGCTCGATCCGCGAAAAGGCTCAGGAAAAGGTCTTCAGCCAGCTCGGCCGCTGGAAGGAACACAAGGCCGGCGGCAAGCCCGTGCTGATCGGCGTGGGCGGTTGCGTGGCGTCGCAGGAAGGCCAGGACATCATCAAGCGCGCGCCCTATGTGGACCTGGTGTTCGGTCCGCAGACGCTGCATCGCCTGCCTCAACTGATCGAGGCGCAGCGTGCCAGCGGCAAGCCGCAGGTGGACATCAGCTTCCCCGAAATCGAAAAGTTCGATCGGCTGCCCGAACCGCGCGCCGAAGGCCCGACCGCGTTCGTGTCGATCATGGAAGGCTGCTCCAAGTACTGCTCGTATTGCGTGGTGCCCTACACCCGCGGCGAGGAAATCAGCCGTCCGTTCGACGACGTGCTGGTGGAAGTCGCCCAGCTGGCCGCACAGGGCGTGCGCGAAGTGAACCTGCTGGGACAGAACGTCAACGCCTATCGCGGCCCCACGCACGACGGCGGCACCGCCGATCTCGCCGTGCTGATCCACGCGCTGGCGCAGATCGAAGGCATCGGCCGCATCCGCTTCACCACCTCGCATCCGCTGGAGTTCTCCGATTCGCTGATCGAGGCGTACGCCAACGTGCCGCAGCTGTGCAACTTCCTGCACCTGCCCGTGCAGGCCGGCTCGGATCGCATCCTCACTGCGATGAAGCGCGGCTACACGGCGCTGGAGTTCAAGCAGAAGATCCGCAAGCTGCGCGCGGTGCGTCCGGACATCTGCATCTCCTCGGACTTCATCGTTGGCTTCCCCGGCGAGACCGACGAAGACTTCGAGAAGACCATGAAGCTGATCGACGATGTGGGCTTCGACCAGAGCTTCTCCTTCATCTTCTCCTCGCGCCCCGGCACGCCGGCCGCCAATCTGGCCGACGACACCTCGCAGGAAGAGAAGCATGCACGCCTCACGCGCCTGCAGGCCAAGCTCAACGACAACGCGCGCCGGATCAACGAGGCGATGGTCGGCACGGTACAGCGCGTGCTGGTGGAAAAGATCAGCCGCAAGAGCGCGAACGAAGTCACCGGCCGCACCGAGAACATGCGTTTCGTGAACTTCCCCGGCAGCACCCGCATGATCGGCCAGTTCGTGGACGTGGTGATCACCGAAGCGATGAGCAACTCGCTGCGTGGCCGCGTGAAGCTGGCTGACGAAGACGTCGCGCTGGCCTCGTGACGGCAGCCCTCTCGATCCGCGAAATCGGCGCCGACGAGTTCGGCCTGGTCTGGCCGCTGTTCCGCAGCGTGGTGGCCGCGGGCGACACCTACAGTTATCCGCCCGACCTGACGTTCGAACAGGCACGCGATTGGTGGACTTCGCCGCCCACGCGCTGCTTCATCGCCGAACGCGAGAAACTGGTGCTGGGTTGCTACATGCTCCGCCCGAACCAACCGGGCCTGGGCGACCATGTGGCCAATGCCGGCTATATGGTTTCCCATGCCGTGCGCGGACAGGGCGTGGCTTCGGCCATGTGCGAACATTCGATGGCATGGGCCCGCGACGCAGGCTTCACTGCGATGCAGTTCAACTTTGTGGTCTCGACCAATACCTCCGCGGTGCGCCTATGGCAGCGCCACGGTTTCCGCATCGTCGGTCAGGTGCCGGGCGCATTCCGCCACGCCGCCCATGGCCCGACCGATGTCTACGTGATGCACCGCCCTCTCTGACCCATACCGATGACCAACGGCCTCCATCAACGCGACTTTTCCCTCGAGCCGGAAGACAACGCACGGCTCTCCAATCTCTGCGGTCCCTTCGATGAACATCTGCGCCAGATCGAACTGCGCCTGGGCGTGGAGATCAACCATCGCGGTGCGCTGTTCCAGGTGATCGGCGAGGAAACCGCGTCGCGTGCGGCGGAAAAAGTGCTGCGCGCGCTTTACGGCGTCACCGAAAGCGAGTCGCTCAACGGCGCTAAGATCAACCTGCACCTGGCCGAATCGGGCATCGAGGCGATCGTCGCCGATGCCGACGGCACGCAGGAGGTCACCATCCGGGTGAAGCGCGGCGTGATCAAGGGACGCGGCCCTAATCAGGCGCGCTACCTGCACGCCATCACCACGCATGACATCAGCTTCGGCGTGGGTCCGGCCGGTACCGGCAAGACTTACCTCGCGGTGGCCAGCGCGGTCGAAGCGCTGGAAGCCAATCGCGTGCAGCGCCTGCTGCTGGTGCGTCCCGCGGTGGAAGCCGGCGAAAAGCTGGGCTTTCTGCCGGGCGATCTGTCGCAGAAGGTCGATCCCTATCTGCGCCCGCTGTATGACGCGCTCTACGAAATGCTGGGCTTCGAAAAGGTAGCCAAGCTGATCGAGCGCAACGTGATCGAGATCGCGCCGCTGGCCTACATGCGCGGACGCACGCTCAACGACTCGTACGTGATTCTCGATGAAGCGCAGAACACCACGGTCGAGCAGATGAAGATGTTCCTGACCCGCATCGGCTTCGGTTCGGTGGCGGTGATCACCGGCGACGTCAGCCAGGTCGACCTGCCCCGCCACGTGCGCTCGGGTCTGCGCCATGCCGTGGAAGTGCTGCGCGGCGTGGACGGCATCAGCTTCACCTTCTTCACCTCGCGCGACGTGGTGCGCCATCCGCTGGTGGCGAAGATCGTGCGCGCGTACGAAGCGTTCGAGCAGGCATCCGACGAGCCGCCGCGATGAGTGCACCCGTGACGCTTTCGGTAGGCTACGGCGCCTCGCGCAAGGGCGTTCCTGCCTCGGGCAGCTTCCACCAATGGGTCGAGGCCGCCCTCCGTGGCGCAAAGCGCCGCAAGGCTGCCGAACTCTCCATTCGCATCGTCGATGCGAAAGAAGGTCGTACGCTCAACCGCGACTACCGCGGCAAGGACTACGCGACCAACGTGCTGTCCTTTCCGGTCGAGCTTCCACCCGGCATCAACCTGCCGCTGATCGGCGACCTCGTGATCTGCGCACCGGTCGTGGCACGCGAAGCATTGGAGCAAGGCAAGCCATCGCGCCACCACTGGGCGCACATGACGGTACATGGCGTGCTTCATCTCATCGGATACGACCATATCGATGACAAGGAGGCCGAACAGATGGAGGCGCTCGAAACGCGCATCCTGGCTGGCCTCGGCATCGACGATCCCTACGCTGTCGACGATAACGACGACTGATGACGCCATCCGCTTCGCAGGCTTTTGCGCGAAAACTCGCGCCCATCGAAGCCAGCACGCGAAAAACAGCGCGCAACGTGTTGATCACTGTCATCCCTTCATCTCACACGCTGCTGCAATGCGACAGCTTGATGTCAATCGCGTGTTCTGCGCGAGTGACGCCTATTCATTTTTTGAACTGATATCTAACTGTTCCTGAGCGTTTTCCGGGCCGAAGACAGGCGAGGTTCATCGCCAACGCACTATTCCTTGGCGGGTCCGGTAACTGACGCATCGCATCAACGAGGAACGTCATTCGACGTCGCGGCACGTAAGCCACCCATCCTCCGGACTTCAATTCACTGGCCGCCATCTCCACGAGATGTGCCTATTTCCGCCCCGCTTCGGCGCACGGGCGCAGGCGTCTGCGCGACGTCTATTTTCTAAAGGCGATTGTTTTGAAGACCGACCTTCTGCCCACCGAACGCTTTCCCCACACCGCTGCTGCGCCATCCCGGGAACTGGCCCCCGCACGCAAGTCGCCGCTCGCGATCGTGCCTCGCCTGGCTGGCTATGGGTTGTTGGGATTCATCGCGTGGCTCCTGCTTTCCACGCTGCTCGAGCCCTGGCTGTCCAACCGCGCCACGCGTGCCGTGCTCAATGCTCCCGCCATGCTGATCACCACGCCCATCAGCGGCACCGTCAGCGAACTGCATGCGCAGATCGGACAGTCCATCGAGCCGGGCCAGACGATTGCCGTCATCAAGAACAACACCGTGGCGCGCGATTCGCTGACCACCTTGCTGACGCAGCGACTCGATCTGCAGAGCCGTCTGGATGACCTCGATCATCGCATCCAGGCGGATCGGCGCATGCTCGAATACGTCAACCATCAGTACGATCAGTACCAGAACGCCAATGTGTCTCAGCTAAAGAACACCTATGCGTCGCTGCAGGCCCAGCAGGACGCGGCCTCGGCCAAGCTGGAGGAGCTGGACACCAAGTACCAGCGCGCCATGACCTTGCAGCGCGATGGCGCGGTGAGTGCAGCTACCGTATCGGCAGCGCGTGCCGAGGCGGACGCCGCCCGCAACGAAGCCGATGCGCTGGACAAGAGCGCCGACGGCATGGGCGCCAGCATCGCCGCCGCCCAGCGGGGCATCTATGTGGCCTCGGGACAGAGCAGCAACGACCAGCTGAGCCAGCTTTCGCAGCGGCGCGCCGACCTGCAAAGCAGCATTACCGGCGAGCAGGCCCAGCTGGATGCGCTGAACAAGCAAATGAGCGATCTCAACAACCTGGTCACCCACGAACAGGATCGCGTGCAGACGCTCTCCGATTACGCGGTGAAGGCGTTCGGCAACGGCGCGGCGCAGGACATCGTGGCGCCCGTCGGCACCCAGGTGACGGCGGGAGCAACCTTGGTACGCGCCTCCGATTGCAGCAAGACCGACGTGGTTGCCGTATTCCCGGCCAGGATGGCTGGACGACTGAACGTGGGCACGAGGTTGCGCGTGCAGATCGAACCCTCGGGTCGGTCGCACGACGCGCATATCTCGCAAATTCTGCCCACCGCGAACGAAGCGCTGCAGAACGGCTACAGCGCTCCCTTCCCCTATGCCGAAGACGGCTCGGTCTATGCGCTCGCGCAGTGGGATACGCAAGACGGCGCCAACGCCGGCATGCCGCCGTGCACTCCGGGCCGAAGCGTCACGGCGAGCTTGCGCTGATCGCATGATGGAGGTCGGCATGTTCGTACGACGACGTTACTTCCCCAGCATCGCACTGCTTCTGGCCATGATGGCTTCCGGGTCCGCGCTGTCCACCGACACGACCCGGCAGCAGCTTGCCGATGGCACCTGCTCCGCGCTGCGCTCGGCCGCCACGGCCATTCCCGGGCAAGGTCCCATGGTGTTGTCCAGCTATCCGAATCTGCAGCCCGGATCGGTGAGAGCGCTGGAGAACGTGGCGTTCGTCTACGACAACGCACTGGCCGGCATCGCGCTCACGGCTTGCGGCGACGCCGCGCAAGCCAGGCGCATCGCCGATGCGCTGCTGATCGCTGCGTCGCACGACCCCAGCTTCAACGATGGCCGTCTTCGCAACGCCTATCGCAGCGGCGCGATCGCAGACGACAAAGTTGAATTGCCTGGCTATTGGGAGAGCAAGGGCAACTACTGGAGCCAGGATCCTTATCAGGTCGGCACGGCCACCGGTAACGCCGCATGGGCAGCCCTGTTGTTGCTCACCGTCCATGACAGCAGCCACGACCGGCGATACCTGGATGCCGCCGTGGCCCAGCTGCGCTGGATACAGGCTCACACATTGGGCAAGGCGCCCGCCGCTTACGAGGGTGGCGTGTTCGGTTACGACAACGCCCAACGCCCACAGCACTGGAAGGCCACGGAACACAATCTGGACGTCTATGCGGCCGCGACATGGGCCGGACGCGAGGCCGGCGACGCCGCGTTGACGCAACAGGCCAAGCTGGCGGGAGACTTCGTGAGGTCGATGTGGGACCCGGCCCAGCACCGCTTTTTCGTGGGCACGCTGGACGACGGCAAGACGCTTTCCCGGGACAAATCCGGGCTCGACGCACAGGTATGGCCGCTGCTCGCTTTCGATCCGCACCCCTCCGACTGGGACCAGGTGTGGTCCTGGGTCGACTCGCAACATCGAAGCGGCGACGGCTACGGCTATCGCCGCCAGCCGGACGGCGTGTGGACCGAGGGAACGGCGCAGGTCGCCACGACACTGCAGGCGAGCGGAAAGACCGTGCCTGATGCGCTGTGGCAGGTGCTCGCTGCGCAGCGTAGCAGCAGCGGCATGCTCTACGCCACGCCGCAGCCGCGCATCGCCACCGACTTTGCGATCGGTCCAACCTCCACCTACGCCGACTTTTTCTACTACCACCAGCCTCACCTTGGCGCGACCGCCTGGGCCGCCTTGGCCGCCAAAGGCTGGAATCCCTTCGTGGGTCACGCGATTGCCCACGCGGAGCAGACGCCATGAGCTTTCCCTTCGACGACATGTCCATGCTCGAAGTGATCGGGCTTACCTTGCTCCTCGGCGCGGGGATGGCGCGCTTTGCCAATCCGCATCGCCAGTTTGACCGCTTGCTGTTCGGCCTGTTGTCCGGCGGATTGCTGCTGCGTTACGCGCTCTGGCGTACGGCCGACACGCTGCCCGATCCCACCCACGGCCTCGCCAGCGTGTGGTCGTACGTGTTCTATGCCTTCGAGATGGTCTCCATCGTGTACACCCTGGCGGCCATCGCGGTGATGGTGCGTCGACGTGACAACCGCCCGCAGGCCGATGCCGGCGAAGCCCGACTGCGCGCGGCCGGCACCCACGTGCCCGCCGTGGACGTCTTCATCGCCACCTACAACGAGGACTGGCAGATCCTGGAGAAGACCATCGTTGCCGCCAAGGCGATCGACTATCCGCATGTCGCCGTATGGGTGCTGGACGATACGCGCCGCGACTGGCTGCGCGACCGCTGCGCCGAGCTGGGCGTGAACTACACCCGCCGACCCGACAACCGCCATGCCAAGGCGGGCAACCTCAACAACGGCCTGCGGCTCTCCGCCGGCCACACCAATGCGCCCTACATCCTGGTGCTGGACGCCGATTTCGCGGCGCAGAAAAACATCCTCTATCGCGTACTCGGCCTGTTCGCCGATCCGAAGGTGGCGCTGGTGCAGACGCCGCAGTTCTACTACAACGCCGATCCGATCCAGCACAATCTGGGGGCGACCGACAGCTGGGTGGATGAGCAACGCGTGTTCTTCGACGTGTTCCAGCCCTCGCGCGACGCCTGGGACTCGGCATTCTGCGTCGGCACATCGTTCGTGATTTCCCGCAAGGCGATCACCGACGCCGGCGGTTTTCCCACCGACAGCGTGTGCGAAGACATCCACACCACCTACCTGTTGCGCAAAGGCGGCCACATCACGCGATGGCTCAACGAGCGCCTTTCCGTGGGGCTTTCCGCCGAAGGGCTGGTGGAATACATCAACCAGCGCGGCCGCTGGTGCCTCGGCACCATGCAGGTGGCGTTGCTCAAGGACGGCCCCCTGCGTGGCGCGGGCTACAAACTGATCGACCGCCTGCACTACATCCACGGCATGCTGCACTGGATCGGCAAGCCGTTCCTGCTGATGATGCTGGTGGCGCCGGTGCTGTACTGGTACTTCGGCATCGCCGCGTTCTACACCTCGCCGGAGCGATTCCTGTACTACGGCCTGCCGGCACTGATCGGCTTCTGGTTCTACGGCCCGTGGATCACCGAACGCAAGACGTTGCCGATCTTCACCGAGGTGACGCAGCTGGTAGCGGCCTATGCCGTAACCCGGACCATCATCTCGGCCTGCATCCGTCCGTTTGGCCGTCCGTTCAAGGTCACCGCCAAAGGGCTGGATCGCAGCAAGGTCGTGGTGCACTGGCGGCTCGCCGGCTTCTTCATCGCGCTGATGCTGCTGCTCCAGGCCGGTGCGGCGAACACCATCATGAATGCCGACATGAGCGCCGGCACCATGTTCAACCTCGGCTGGACGCTGATTGCCCTGGTGCTCAACCTGGCCGCCATCATGGCCTGCGTGGATCTTCCGCGACTGCGCCAGGAAGAGCGCTTTCCGTTCCACCGCGGCACACGCTGGCGGGTGGGTGCGCGGGAGGAAACCAGTCAATTCATCGATATCTCACTCAGTGGTGCCGCCCTGCGCCGCGGCCCAGGCATGCCCGCACGTGGTGAACGGCTGCGCGTGCTGGTTCCCGAGGTGGGTTGGGTGCCGGCGCGGGTCGCCCGCCACAGCAGGCGCCGCCTGTGCGTGCACTTCGAAACCAATGAAACATTGCGGCATCGACTCATCGAACTGATCTTCAGCCACACGCCGCACAACGTTGCCACCAAGGCGCGGCCGCTGCGTGCCTTCCTTCGCCTGGCCCGTCTCGCCGGCCTGCCTTTTTCTTCGCGCTGATTCCGGAGCTAGCCATGAAGCCCTTGATTGTCGCTGCGTCTCTTACCACCTGCCTGCTTGCCGCCTGCACGATGGAACCGACCTATCAGCGCCCGAGCATGCCGGTACCCAACCGTTATCCCGAACAGGCGAGAGTCACCCAGGCCTCGACCACGGCCGCACCCGCGCCGGCGCCTGCAATGCCCGAACTGGAATGGCGTGACTTCTTCAAGGACCCGGCGCTGCAACGCCTGATCGAGATTGCGCTGGACAACAACCGCGACCTGCGCATCGCTGCCGCCAACATGGCCGAGGCGCGTGCGGGCTATGGTGTGGCGCGAGCGAATCTGTTTCCCGAAATCGATCTGCAGGGCTACGCCGGACGCCAGCGTTTGCCGGGAATGACCCAACAACCGAGCAACGGACTGCTGGGCCCGATCCAGAACAACCGAACCACCGCCGCCTCGTTCAATACCTTCCAGGCGCAGGCCGGCATGACCAATTACGAACTCGATTTCTTCGGCCACCAGCGCGCCATTGCGCACGAGTCGGGCAAGCTGGCCGAGGCCAGCGCCGCCGATTACCAGGCCGCCCGCATCGCCGTGATCGGCGAAGTGGCCAACGCCTATCTGGCGCTCAATGCCGATCGCGCCCTGCTGCAGCTGGCCCAGCAGACGCTCGCCGCGCAGCAGCAACACGCGCAGGTGATGCAGAACGCTTTCAGGGACGGCGGCGTGTCGGAGTTCGACATGCGCCGATCACAAACCCAAGTAAACGCCGCCCAGGTGGACGTCGAAGACGTGCAGACCCGCATCGCCAAGGACATCAACGGCATAACGGTGTTGATCGGCCAGCCGTTGCCGGCGGGCTACGGCACCCCGAGCCAGTGGCAGGCACCGCTGTTGACCGATGTGCCGGCGGGACTCCCCTCGTCCCTGCTGGATCGCCGTCCCGACGTCGTCGCTGCCGAGGACCGCCTGCGTGCGGCCAACGCCGACATCGGCCGCGCCCGTGCCGCCTTCTTCCCGAACATCGCGCTCACCGCCGCGCTCGGCGCGTTGAGCGGCGGCCTCTCCAACCTGTTCTCGGCCGGCTCGCTGGCCTGGAACGCCGGCGCTTCGGCCACCATGCCGCTGCTGGACTGGGGCAAGAACAAGAACGAGCTCTCCGCCAGCAAGGCCCGCTATACCGGCGCCACGGCCGCCTACGAGGGCACCGTGCAGCAGGCCTTCCGCGAAGTGGCCGATGCGCTGGCCGTGCGCGACCACATCGTGCCCGAACTCAAGGCCCAACAGGAACTCGTGGACCAGTCGCAACGCGTCTACGGCATCTCGCAGGTCCGCTTCAAGGAAGGCATGGACGACTACATCGCCACCCAGGACGCCCAACGCTCCCTCTATGCGGCTCAGCAAAAGCTGGTCGGCCTGCAACTCGACCAGGCAGTGAACCAGGTCAACCTCTACAAGGCCCTGGGCGGCGGCTGGAATGGCGGCCGCGGCCAGACGGCCGGGGTCGCCAGAGCGCCGTCGCAGCCGCCGGCCACGGCCAGCGCCCGCTGAACTCAAGGGCTTCGCATGGTGCGGGCTGGGCCGCCCCTGCTGTATCGGCGCCCCTCCCCTCCCTCGCCTTGTTCCTGAATCGTCACGAATTTTCCGCTAGACTGGCCATTCCGCCCGACCTTGGGCAGCATCCGCACGAGTAATGAACGAGGACCCTGGCAGTACCAGCGGCCCGGCTCACCGCAGTTGGTGGGATCGACTGGGCCACATGTTTTCTGGCGAGCCGCGCAACCGCAAGGAGCTCATCGACGAGCTGCGCACCGCCCAGGCCAACGGCCTGATGTCCATCGACACCCTGACCATGGTCGAGGGTGCGATCAAGGTGACCGAGCTGAGCGTGGACGACGTCATGATCCCGCGCGCGCAGATCGTGATGCTCTCGGCCGAAGCCCCCCTGAAAGATATCCTCGAGACCGTGGTCGAATCGGGCCACTCGCGCTTCCCCGTGCACGGCGAAGACAAGGACGACATCCTCGGCATCCTGCTCGCCAAGGACCTGCTGCGCTTCGTGGGCAATGGCGATCATTTCGACATCGCCAGCGTGCTGCGCCCGGCGGTGCTCATTCCCGAATCCATGCGCCTGAATGTGCTGCTGGCGGAGTTCCGCCACACGCGCAACCACATGGCGCTGGTGGTGGACGAGTACGGCGGCGTCGCCGGCCTGATCACCATCGAGGACGTGCTCGAACAGATCGTCGGCGAGATCGACGACGAACACGACGATGAAGAAGAACCCACGCTGATGCACGAGCAATCGGGCGGCGACTGGGTGGTCAGCGCGCTTACCCCGATCGCCGATTTCAACGAGCAGACCGGCGCCAACTTCTCCGACGAGGAATTCGATACGGTGGGCGGCATGTGCACCTCCGAGTTCGGCCATCTGCCGGAAGTGGGCGAGGAAATCGTGATCGGCGACTACCTGTTCCACGTCACCGAAGCGGACGATCGCCGCGTGCAGGCGTTCCGCGTGACCCGCCAGGAAAACTGAGCGTGCATTCTCCAGGCAGGACGCCGGCGCCAACGCGCCTTGGTCGCTTTATCGCCAGCGTCGCCAGCCTGTTGCTGTGCTGCGCGCTGTTCTGGCCTGCGCTGGCGAGCGCCGGCGTAGCCAATGCACCGGGCAGCAACCTCGAAGTGTCGCTGATCACCTATGGCCCCGGCGACACCTACTGGGAGCGCTTCGGTCACGACGCCATCGAGCTGCGCGACACCGTGAGCGGCGAAGCCGTCACCTTCAACTACGGCGTGTTCGACTTCGACGAAAGCGGCTTCCTGCTGAATTTCGCCCGCGGCCAGATGCACTACCTGATGGACGCCGCGCCGTCCGACGTCGACCAGCACTACTACACCGAAGTCGGCCGCTCGGTAACGCGCCAGCGCCTCGCCTTCACCGCGGCCCAGGCCGCGGACATGCGCGACTACCTGCTGTGGAACCTGCAGCCCGAAAACGCGCGCTACGACTACGACTACTACGTACGCAACTGCGCCACCCGCGTGCGCGACGCACTCGACAAGGCACTCGGCGGCACCCTTAAGCCGCAGCTCGAAGCGCGCCCCGGCGGCATGACGTATCGCCAGCAAACGGCTCGCCTGATGAGTCAACAGGCATGGCTGATGCTGATTCTCGACCTTGGCCTTGGCCCCTACGCCGACCAGCCGATGAACGCATGGCAGGAAGCGTTCCTGCCGATGGAGCTGCAGCGGGAAATCAACCATGTCACGGTGAACAACGCGGAAGGCCGCGCGCAACCGCTGGTGCTGGACGAACAGCTGCTGTCGCCCAATCGCCTCGATGCGCCGCCTGCGACGGCACCGGATCTTCGTCTGCCCCTGGCGTTGGCCGCCCTGCTCTTCGCCGTTCTCTTGCTCGCCACGTATCGCTTTGCGCCCCTGCTTTACGCGCTGCTGGGCTCGCTGTATCTGGTGCTCGCAGGCCTTGTTGGCGTCACCCTGCTGATCCTGTGGACACTCACCACGCATCACTCGGCGTGGGGCAACGTCAACCTGCTGCTGTTCAATCCACTCGCCTTCTTCCTGCTGCCCGCGCTGTGGCGGTCACGCAAGCGCTTGTCCGTATCTCGCTTCGCCACCGGCCTGATCGCACTGCAACTGCTCGCCGTCCTCGTCGCCTGCTTGCTGCATTTGCTGCCCGGCGTGGTGCAGCAGAATCAGCCGTGGTTGCTGTTGGCGCTGCCGGTGTGGCTCGTGATGGCGTGGTGCATGCGGCGCCCACAATCGGTGAACGCCTCCGCGGCTTGAGCCATTGTCGTTGCCCTGTCTTCGATGGCGGCGCATGATTTACGCATGGATATGACCGCCACCAAGCCCACCGACCTCGTGCCTCCGACCTCCATGGTCGTCAACTGCGTCGCCTATCGCTTCGATGGACAGCGTATAGGCGACATCAGCGTCGATGAGATCAGTGAAGTGCTCAAGCAGCCCGACACGTTTGTCTGGGTGGGACTGCACGAGCCCGATGAGTCACTGCTGCACAAACTGCAGGAAGAGTTCGACCTGCACGATCTTGCGATCGAGGACGCCCAGGCGGCCCACCAGCGCACCAAGATCGAAACCTACGGCGATTCGCTGTTCGTGGTGGTGCAAACCGCGCAGGTGGTCAACGGGCATATCGCCTTCGGCGAAACGCACGTGTTCCTGGGCCCGCGTTACCTGGTCACCGTTCGCCACGGCGCCTCGCTTTCCTACGCGCCGGCTCGCCGCAACTGCGAGCACACGCCGGACCTGCTCGCGCTCGGCCCGGCATACGGCCTGTACGGCGTCCTCGACTTCATCGTCGACAACCTGCTGCCGATCGTGCGCGACTTCCGTGAAGAGCTGCAGGAGCTGGAAAAGGACATCTTCTCCGACACCTTCAGGCGCAGCACGATCCGTCGCCTGTACGACATGCAGCGTGACCTGATGACCCTGCGCCTCGCGGTGGCGCCGATGCAGGACATCATCAGCCAGCTTGTGCGCCAGCATCCGCAGCTCATCCCCGACGAACTGCGCGCCTACTTCCGCGACGTCTACGACCACGTGTTCCGCGTCAACGAATCGATCAGCGCCATGCGCGAAATGCTCGCGGCAGCCATCAACGTGAACTTGTCGCTGGTGACCTTCGGCCAGAACGAAGTGATGAAGCGCCTCGCCGGTTACGCCGCCATGCTCGCCGCCCCCACGCTGATCACCAGCTGGTACGGCATGAACTTCGCGCATATGCCCGAGCTTAATAAGCCCTGGGCGTACCCCATGATCATCGGTCTGGTGCTTGCCATCGTGACCACGATCTACTTCATCCTCAAGCGCAACCGCTGGCTCTGATCGGCGGTTTACTTCCGCTCACGCGCAAAAGAAAACGGCGGCCCGGAGGCCGCCGTTTTTACATCTGAAACTCAGCCATCACTTGCTGGCAGGTGCGGACGCATCCGTGGCCGTCCACCGCTTCAGCCACGCATTGACCGTTTCATGCCACTGCACGCTGTTCTGCGGCTTGAGCACCCAATGGTTCTCGTCCGGGAAGTGCAGCAGCTTGCTCGGGATGCCGCGACGCTGCAGCGCCGTGAAGGCACCCAGGCCCTGCGTGTCCGGAATGCGGAAGTCCTTGGCCGAATGCACGACCAGCATCGGCACGCGCCAATCCTTGACGTGGTTGACCGGGTTGAACTTCTCGTAGTTTTCCGGGTGCTCGTACTGCGTGCCACCGTTCTCGCGCTCTTCGAACCAGAGCTCTTCGGTGTCGTAGTACATGGCGCGGGCGTCGAACACGCCGTCGTGATCCACCAGGCACTTCCAGGGCTGGTTCCACACACCGGCGATCCAGTAGATCATGTAGCCGCCGTAGCTGGCGCCCAGCGCGCAAGCGCGATCGCCGTCGAGGAAGCTGTACTTGGACAGTGCAGCGCTCCAGCCCGCCTTGAGGTCTTCCAGCGGCTTGCCACCCCAGTCTCCCGAGATCGAATCGGTGAATGCCTGACCGTAGCCGGTGGAACCGTGGAAGTTGATGGTGACCACCGCGAAGCCCTGGCCTGCGTACGTCTGCGGGTTCCAGCGATAGCTCCAGCTGTTGTTCATCGCACCCTGCGGGCCGCCGTGGATAATGAAGGCCACCGGATATTTCTTGCCGGCCTTGTAGCCCACCGGCTTCACCACATAGCCCTGCACCGTTTCGTTGTTCCAACCCTTGAAGGTAAAGAACTCCGGCTCGCCCATCTGCGCCTTCTTGAGCTGCTCGGCGTTGTAATGCGTGACCTGCTTGAGGCCCTTGCCCTGCAGGTCGGCGGTATAGAGATCCGCCGAACGCTTCAGGTCATCGCGCTGTACGAGTAGCGACGATTTGCCCAGCGAATAGCCGCCCACTTCGCCGTTGGTGACGAGCGTGGTGGCTTTGCCGCTGGCCACGTCGACGGCAAACAGCGGGTGCTGTCCGTTGTCGTCTGCGGTGACGTAGAGCGTCTTGCCATCGGCCGATACCTGCATGCCGCCCGCCGAATGGTCCCAGTTCGGCGCCACTTCACGCTTCTGACCGCTGGCCAGGTCCAACGCCATGATGCGGAAGCGATCCGACTCGGACGCCGGCGTCTTCATGGCAAGGTAGTACAGCGTCTTGCCATCCGGCGAAGGCACCGGGAAGGCATCCCACGCCTGGTTTTCGGCGGTCAGGTTGAGCGGTGCCGCCGAACCGTCGGCCGGCACGCTGTAGACGTGGAAATTGGTCGACCACGGCTCGCTCTTGCCCGCGATGCGCACGTCGAAATACACGGTCTTGCCATCGGGCGAGAAGTTGAACTCGCCGTCGTCGCCGAACGGCTTGCTCGGGACGTCGCCATCGATGCCGCGCGTCAGAAGCACGGGTTGCGCTGCAGGCTGATCGAGGTCCGCGATGTAAAGCTGCGCGCGGCGACCGTCGGCCCACGTATCCCAATGACGCACGAAGAGCTTGTCGTAGACCGTGCCGGAGGCCTTGTCCTTGGCGCGGCCGTCCAGACGCTCCTTGGTGCAGGCCAGATCGACGCAATCGGTGAACACACCAAAAGTCAGCAACACTTTCTTGCCATCGGGTGAAAGCTTATAGCCATCGACATCGATCGGCGCATGCGTCACCTGCGATGCGGTGGCCGCTGCGCCCAGCGGGCGACGCCACAACTGCGAGACGCCATCCTTTTCGGCAACGTAATAGATGGCCGAACCGTCGGGCGCCCAACGCGGCGAGGAAGCCTTCTCCACCAGCTTGACCGGCGCACCGCCCTTGGCTACATCGAGCACATAAATCGAGGTCACGCCCTTGTTCGCGGCGTAGTCGGTGGCGCGCACGGTGTACAGCGCCTGGCGGCCATCCGGGGACAGCTGCGGATCGCCAACGCGATCCATCATCACCAGATCGCGGATGTTGAAGGGGTGGGTGCCGTGGTTTTCGACCTCAGCCGCCATGGCGGAGGTACCGGCCAGCGCGAGCGCCAGCGCGACAAACAAGGGTTTCATGGGTGGGGTTCCTGGGTGTTGCGAAAGCGCTGACGTTAAGAGTCGGCGGGGGTCTGAGGCAAGGCTTGGTGCCGCATGGCTATCAGGCGTGGATGTGCTAGCCACGAATGCCGCCAGGGATGTCGATGTCAGCCTGCAGATGTCGGAGAACCCCGAAAACAGGCGCCGCATCAGCGGTCAAACCCCAATGGATGTGACCATCCCGAGCACTTTGAGACAGCCGTCTCACTATTTCACTGACGCGCTGCGTCACTTTGTGCCCCGTCTAAGCATAGGCCTTCGCCGCACCGAGACGGGCTCGACAATCCTGCAAAAACACCGGGCCAATCAGGTTGCCGCGTCTCGTGACCCTATGCACAATCCACACACCCGCTCCAAAGCGGGGACCTGCCAAACGGCATGAGTGGCACACAACGTGCTGCAATTGCCGCGAGCTTCCTGGTCGTTCCAGGCCGCAGTAAGGGGGTCCGTTCCCGCCTAGGGGGAATCGGGACCGGGGCTCAGGGGGCATTACCGGTTAGCTAACCAAAAACAGAGGATCCACCATGAAGAACGTGCAGAAGGGCTTCACCCTGATCGAATTGATGATCGTCGTGGCGATCATCGCGATCCTGGCCGCCATCGCCATCCCGCAGTACCAGAGCTACATCACCAAGGCGCAGTTCTCCGAGTCGCAGACCGTGGCCGACGGCCTGAAGACGCCGGTCGTGGAGTACTTCAACCAGACCGGCTCATGCCCCGTGGTCGGCGGTCCCAATGGCACGGGTGGCAGCCTGGCTACCACTGGAGCCAGCTACGGCGGCAAGTACGTTTCAACAGCAACGGTAGTCGACAATGCTCCCACCGGTTGCAATATCGAAGTCACGTTCAAGGCCACGCCGTCGGTTTCGTCACCGCTGAGCACCAAGAAGGTCCTCATTTCGGGCAAGAACAACGGCGGATCCTTCAGCTGGATTTGCGACGCAGGCAACGCCAGCACCATCCCGACGCAGTACGAGCCGCAGGTCTGCGTGGGCAACTAATTGCGTACGGTCGTTCTATGCCCTACTCGAAAGCCCCTCCAATGAGGGGCTTTCTTTTTTAATGTGATGTTGCGCACGCTCGATGACGAACGCTGGCCTGCCAATTGCTTTGCTATGCGGCATCTCCAGGGGCCACCAACATGAAACATACGCGCGGTTTTACGTTGATCGAATTGATGATTGTGGTGGCCATTATCGCCATTCTTTCCAGCATCGCGATCACCGTGTACACCAATTCCACTGGCAAGGCGCAACTCAGCGAGGCGTTCTCACTTGCAGATGGCCTAAAAACCAATGTCGGCGAGTACTACACCCAAACCGGGAGCTGCCCAACGCCCGGAGCAAACGGATTGCCAGCAGGAGCCAGCTATAGCGGCAATTACGTGGCCAGCGTGAACATCGCCCCTGGAGGCGCAGGCTGCGCGATCACTGCGCTGATGCGAAGCCACACAGTCGCGCCCAGGCTGCAGGGCAAACAGGTCACGCTTACTATGGCCGGGGGCATGGGCGGCGCCATAAGCTGGCAATGCAGCAGCGATGCAGATCCGATATACCTGCCCCAGACCTGCAAATAGCCTTTGTTCGTTGCAGCGCTTGTCGCTGCATCCTTTGATTACTCGGAACTTTTGATGTCCGCCCGAACACGCGCCCTGCTCGGGCTGACGCTCACGCTACTCGTCTGTGCACTGCTCTACTGGCCAGCCATGCATGGCCCCTTCCTGTTTGACGACTTTCCCAACCTAGCTGCGCTGGACAGCATCGAGCACCCATCCAGTTGGCGCGACCTGGGGGTGTATCTCTCCCAGCCACGCAACTTCCCCGGCAGGCCATTGGCTATGTTGAGCTTTTTGTTGCAAAAAGCTTCTTGGCCAGATCATCCGTTCCCGTTCCGCCTGATCAACCTCGGCATCCACTTATTCAATGGCATCCTGGTGTTCGCGCTCGTCGAACGTGTCTCACGTCGCTGGCTGTCCGGCCCGAGCACACCTGATTCGTTGAACGCCCGTGCATGGCTAGTTGCGTGGTTGACCGCGGCAGCGTGGCTGCTCAACCCGATCCAACTCTCGGGCGTGCTTCTCGTGGTTCAGCGTATGACGTTGCTGATGGCGATGTTTATGCTGCTAGGGTTGCTGGCTTACGTACAAGGGCTGCTTGCGACGGAGCGTCCAACTTGGCGACGCGGCACGTTGATGGCGCTGGGTTTGGGCGTTTGCATGGGCCTGGCGTTCTTAAGCAAGGAAAACGGCATTCTGTTACCTATATACGCGTTGGCACTAGATGCCACGCTACTGCGTTCGGACGTGCAACGCCTGCCTCCCGCACTGGCCTGGGTGCGACGCCTGTTGATTTGGCCCGTCACACTGTTTGTGGCGGCCTACCTGATATGGACGCTTCCCGCCGAATGGGGACACGCCAGCACGCGGGATTTCACGGTCGGTCAGCGTCTGTTGACTGAGCCGCGCATCCTGTTCGACTACCTCGGCAAGATTTTCCTGCCGCGCTTTGGCCTGTACGGCCTTTATCACGATGGCTACATCGTGTCGCGCAATCTGCTTTCGCCCTGGACCACACTGCCTGCCCTGCTGGTACTGATCGGAGCACTGGCTGCCGCCTTGGCATGGCTGCGCCGATGGCCACTTTTTGCGCTGGCAGTGCTCTGGTATCTCGGCGGCCAGTTGATCGAAAGCTCCACTGTGATGCTGGAACTGTATTTCGAGCATCGCAACTATATGCCGCTGATCGGCCCCCTCATGGCGCTGGCGCTGTTTGTGGTTCGGCAACCCGGAGGGCAACAGCGCCGCTTGTTGTACCTGGGCACTGGCCTTTGGCTATTGGCCTGCTGCATCACCACGGCATTGAGCGCTCGCGTGTACGCGTCGGAAGACCGCCTGGCGCTGGTCTGGGCCAATACCCAGCCGGACTCGGTGCGCGCACAGACTTATCTTACTGATCGGCTTTACAAGCACGGCCAGCCGGCCACAGCCCTGCAAGTACTCGAAAAGGTCGCTCAAGGACATCGAAACGATATCTCGCTCGCCATAGACCGCATCTTGCTCAAATGCGTACAAAACGACTTGGTTCAAGCGGATATAGAGAGGCTCAACTCGCTGCTACGCACTGCAAGTTTCAGGCAGGCTCAACTGGAGAATCTGGAAACTCTGCGTACGATCGGAGCCCAGGGGACATGCCCCGTGCTTACTTCCGATGCCTGGCTGGGTATCGCCGACGCATTGCTGTCCAATCCGGAATACCGCAATAACGGCATGGCTGCTGGGTTCATCCACTACCAGAAGCACTACTGGGCGGTCAGCCAGGGGAACCTCGGTATGGCTATCCACGAACTCGACCTGACTTATCAGAACGATCCGGACGCCAACGTTCCGCGTTTGCAGGCGAAGTACCTGGTCAGCGCCCATCTCTACGACCGGGCTATCGGCGTGCTGCGTGGCACCGACTACACCCGCCTGCCACTGCTACGTCGCTTATTAGTGGACGATCGCGCAATCAATGAAGCTGAGATCCTCGAAATCGAGAAAATGCGGAAAAATGGCCGAAACGCCTCCGAGAAAGCCGGGTAGTCTGGTTGTGGCGCGCGATGCGCCACAATAGCCCCCCAGCCTCCAACTCCGGTGACATGAGCCCATTCTGGAAAACGCACGCAACGCGCTGGCTTCTACCCATCTCGCTGCTCATTGTCATGATCGTCTATTGGCCCGGCCTCGGAGGCTACTGGCTATTCGACGACTATCCCAACATCGTGGATAACACCGGCGTGCAGCCTCATGAGGTTAGCTTGCCGGCCTTGGTGCGGGCCGCGCTGTCCTCACCGGCCAGCGATTTCAAGCGTCCCCTGGCTTCGCTCAGCTTCGCTACGAACTATCTGATTGGCGGTCTGGATCCGTTCGGTTGGAAGCTGGTTAACCTCGTCATCCACCTTTTGAACGGCGTGCTGGTGTTCGTGCTGGTGCGACTTCTGCTCGCAACCGCCAGCACTCCGACGAGGATCGCATCTAAAACTACTACTGATTCGCTGGTTGCAGCGCTGACCGCCGCAGGCTGGATGCTGCTCCCGATCAACCTCACAGCCGTGTTGTATGTAGTTCAACGTGAAGAAAGTCTGGCCAACCTATTTGTACTTGCTGGACTGATCGGTTACGTAGCGGGGCGACAGCGAATGCTGGCCTGCTCCACCATAGCCGGCAATAGCGACTCGCCATCGAATGGCTTCTGGCTTTGCACTGCAAGCCTGACAATCCCTACTGCCATTGGCCTGCTCGCCAAGGAAACGGCAGTGATGCTCCCCCTGTATGCATTCTTGATCGAATGGATCATCTTCGGTTTCCGACGCCATTCCGAAGTAAGTGCTGGCGGGGTAGCGAAGCGAAATGGCCGTCTAATCGGCTTGTTCGTATGCGTGCTGTTTATACCAATGGTCGCTGGGCTTGCCTGGCAGATTCCACATGTCTTGAATCCAGCCAACTGGGCAACGCGCGATTTCTCGCTCGGCCAACGATTGCTCACCGAAGCTCGTGTCGTTTGTGACTACCTCGTATGGACGGTGCTGCCCACGTTGCATGCCTTGTCGTTCTACCACGACGACTTTCACATCTCGACCGGACTGCTTTCGCCCTGGACCACATTGTTTAGCCTGTTCGTTCTAGCCGCGCTGGTCGTCTTGATATTTCGACTGCGCCAACGGCAACCATTGATCGCTCTTGGCATTGCCTTGTTCTTAGGCTGCCAGTTGTTGACTGGCACCATCCTGCAGTTGGAGCTGGTGTACGAACACCGCAACTATTTCGCCAGTTTCGGCGTGCTGTTGGCGATCGTGCCGTGGTTGGCAAAGGTAGCAAGCGATTCGACGATATGGCCGTGGCTGCGCCGCGTCGTGCTTATCGGTCTGATGCTATGGTGGACCGGCCTCACCTCACTCACCGCCTATGCCTGGGGCGACCCGCTGAGCCTAGCGCGGGAGCTTGCCGAACGTGCGCCCGACTCGCCACGGGCCCAATACGAACTGGGCCGCACGTACATCATCTATTCGCACTACGACCCTGCCTCGCCCTATACCAAACTTGCCTACGCCCCGTTGGAAAGAGCTGCGAGCCTTCCTGAATCGTCGATATTGCCCCAGCAAGCCCTGATCTTCATGAATTCGCGCATGGGGCTGCCCCTGAAGGCACCGTGGTGGGATAGCATGATTGCCAAGCTCAAGGCTCGAAAATCCGGAGTACAGGACGAAAGTTCTCTAGCCGCTCTGGCGCAATGTGCCAAGGACAGCGCTTGCTCCCTGCCCTCGGATCGCATGGTGCAGGCATTCGAGGCAGCGCTTTCGCATCCGGGCCCCAGCGCCCGGTTGCAGGCCACTTATAGTGACTATGCCTGGAACGTGCTGGGCGATCGCCCGCTAGGGCTCAGCATGATTGAGGGAGCCGTGAATTCCGCCCCCAGCGAGCCCGCTTATCGCATCACCATGGTGCGTATGCTCGCATCCCTGGGATATGAAGCCAAGGCACGCCAAGCTTTAGTACAGTTACAAACCATGAATTTTGGCGGGCGGTTGGACAGCGCCATCCACTCCCTGCAAGAGTTGCTTGACAAACGCACGGCAGCTGCACCAAACGACCAACTGCAATAAATTCGCCGTCGCACCAAGAACACATACTGACAATCTCGACATTCGCATTGCCAATCAGGACGACCTACGATTCATGCGCTTTGCCTTCGGAAAAAACTGGCGCTCGTTCCTGTCCTTGCTGGACGAACATCGAGTCGATCAATCGCGCCGTGCCATTTGCGACCTGCTGGGCCGAGAGGATCTGCAGGGCTGGCGCGTACTGGATATCGGCTCAGGCAGTGGTTTATCCAGCCTGGCCATGGAGCAGCTTGGTGCCGAAGTGGTTTCATTCGACTATGACGCCGACTCCGTAGCCTGCACCGAAGAATTGCGTCGGCTGTACGGCGGCCGCAATAAACATTGGGCCGTGTCACAGGGCTCCGTGCTCGATGCGGCCTTCATGCAGTCGCTCGGAAAGTTCGATCTTGTCTACTCGTGGGGTGTGCTCCATCACACGGGAGCCATGTGGCCGGCTCTGGATCTTGCGCAACAGTGCGTTGGCCCCGGCGGAACCCTGCTTATCGCCCTATACAACGACCAAGGCGTGCGCTCCCGAATCTGGCACGGCATCAAACGGTGCTACTGCAGCGGCACTCTTGGACGTTGGCTCATCAGCGCAGTGTTCTTTCCGCTGTTCTGGCTTTATAGCCTGGCTTTGGACTGCCAACGTCGCGAGATTCCGGGTAGCCATATCCGTAACTATGCGCTCAAGCGCGGCATGTCCATCACACACGACTGGCGCGACTGGCTGGGTGGATATCCATTCGAAGTCGCGAAACCGGAAGACGTGGTGAGCAGACTGTCAGCCCAAGGATTCGAGTTACGACGCCAAATACTTACCCGTGGACTGGGTTGCAATGAATTCGTGTTTGAGCGTCTACCCTAACGCCGCCGATGCTCTGCCCATCCGCTATCAAGACCTAGTCTCTGCCCGCAAACATTACCGCAAGCACCGGAATCGCCAACGATGATGATCACACCAACCCGCTTGGGCAGAGCAGTGAAATGGCTTATCGCAGGCAACCCTGCGCAACGCAGACGAGTACGTCAGGAGTTGGCTCGCGCGGCCGCGGCTGCTTTCGGCGACTTTCCGATCAGCGAAGATCACAAGCTTTGGCGCGACGACAAAGCATTCTTGGATGACTTCAATCGCATGTCGCCAGAGAATCCGTACTCGCAAGACCGCAAGTGGACGTTGCGCGAATACGTAAAACTAAACAATGCATTGCCCGGAGACTTGGCCGAATGCGGCTGCTACGTCGGTACATCTGCGTTTTTTATCGCGCAGGCATCCACTCACGGGAAACTGTACTTATTTGATTCGTTCCAAGGACTTTCCGCTCCGGATGCGACGGACCTGAACGTCGCGGAGTCCGTGATGCCTTGGTCTGAAGGCGGCGGTGACCTGACCGCGAGTGAGGCAACGGTACGGCACAACCTCGCTCGTTACGACTCAGTCGTAGTATTACCAGGCTGGATCCCCGAACGTTTTGCTGAAGTCGCGGATCGACAATTCCGACTCGTTCATATCGATGTCGACCTCTATCAGCCGACACGCGACAGCCTCAATTTTTTCTATCCTCGACTCGTAAATGGCGGAGTTATCGTCATGGACGACTACGGATTCAAGACCTGTCCCGGTGCAACACGCGCCGCAGATGAACTGGCCGCATCGGAAGGCTTAGAGGTCCTGCACCTTGCCACCGGCCAAGGCGTCATTATGAAGCGCTGATTCCGTGCAGCGCGCGACGACGTACTGCTACAGCGCGCGAACCACGGCAGAATCGCACCCCATGGTGCAGGCCACCAGCAACAACGGCCCCTTCACTCGATCCGTTGCGCGAATACTTCGATGATGTTGCCGCCCGCATGCAGAAGATCGGCCATACCAAGCAACGACCTGAGCACGTAATTCTTGGGCGAGAACGGCCAAAGGGGCGTTTTGTCGCTGTTGAAAGTAGACAATTTCAACACCTTGAAGCCCGCCTTGACGAGCAAAGCCTCCATCGTCGATGGAGTAAAGAAATACGTGTGATGCAGCGAATAGGCATCGAACCGCGACTGCTTTCCGCCGACGCGCAAGCCGCGACGAAGCCTATCAAGGTCGTTGTCAAATTGTTGCGGCACTTCCAGAACAAATAGTCCGCCCGGCTTGATAACCTGCGCGCACCAGCGAGCATGTGCAAGTGGATCGGGCATGTGCTCGAGCACATGATTCATGTGAACGGCGTCGAATCGGGCATTCATCATCTCCTCGACGGAATCAATCGACAGCAGGGTCACGCCGTTCTTTTGCTGCGCAACAGCTCGCGCATCTGCGGATAGCTCGATGCCCATGCAATCATGTCCAGCATCGCGACCCGCACGAACGAAGTCACCAGTCGCTGCGCCGTAATCGAGAATCGACAACGCCCCTTTTTTGTTGGACATCCGCTCAAGACGCGCGACCCTGGCACGCATGTATTCAACTCGGGCTCTCGACGCGGACTCGTAGTCGGCGGGTGAGGCGCCGGCACCGCCGAAATACATGCCGTCCGTATAGAGCGACTCATAACCTTTAGCGGTAGGACGAGGGCTTAGCCAGCGCAGAGCGCAGGCCGGGCAACGCACCACGTCGAAGGGAGGCATGAGACGGAGATACTTGCGCCACCGCCGATCAGGCGCTCCAGCAACGCCTTCGCACAACAAACAATCTCGCACCGTTTCAACGGGAAGCTCGCAAAGCCGGCTTTGCCAAGAACTAATCATGCCTCGTCCCAAATCCACTTTCGCCATGTCGCATACCCACCAGTGCAACCAGCAAGTTGGTAGCTATATGCGCCGCGCGTATCAGTAACGCCAATGCCCCCGCCTGCGCCAAGTCCAGGCCAAAACCATGACCACCCAGCATGTAGATCGCCTCCGTCACGCCTAGATTGCCTGGCAAGACGGAGATCAGGGACGACGCATAAACCAAGCACGCCAGAATAAGCGCCTGTCCGAAGCCTATGGAGGCGCCAAACCCCGCGTACACCCAATAAAGCAATAGCGTGCCCAGAACGTACTGGGCAATGACTCCCAGCATGCCACCCAGGGTAAGGCCGGTGACGGCGCGATGCATAAGTTGCTTCCGATCGGCCAGCCATGCGGGACGCTTCATGCTCTCCAGCCACTTCAACCAGAGTTGGCGCATGAAGAAAGTGGCCAGCCATAGCAGAAATAACACGAATGCAGGCCAACGGGCCCGTGGATCGTCGATAAGCAGCAGCCCGATGGTCAGCCCTGCAAGCGCCACCCATAGACTCAACGCCAGCTGACGCCAGGTTGCCAGCAAGCTGTCCGTAACACTCACCTTGTGACGCCCCAGCCATGCCACGCGGATGGCAATGCCACCGGATTGAAACGGTGCCACGTAGTTAGCCAACGCACCCCACGCCCACACGGTCACGAAACGCCGGACTCGCAAACGAACCGGGGAGTCCAGGAACACGAGAAAATTGCGCGCCTGCACCAGCGTGCCGCAAACCATAATTGCGACGGCGCCCACGAAGGTCAGCGCTTGTTCGCGCCAGATCCCAGCGAGCACCGGCCACCAATACACGACCAGCCCAATCGCCACGCCCACCAGCAGCAGATACGCCACGTTGCGCCAAATTCGCCAGGGTCGATTCATCGTTGCGACACCTCGGCTAAGCCGTCGAGCAAGGCCAAGTAGCCCGATGCAATAGTCCTATGGCCATGGGTAGCCAGCACAGCATCAACCCCGACCGATGGCCGCCTAAGTTCCGCGTCCATTGCACTTGCCAATGCAACCGCATCGCCGATCGGCACGAGACGACCGTAGCGCCCGCCTTCCAGTATCTCGCGCGGACCATGCGGACAATCGGTGGAAACTATCGGAACCCCCAGTGCCAGAGCCTCCAACAAGACATTCGGATAGCCTTCCCAGCGGGAAGAGAGAACGTGCAATGCCGCGCTCACCATCACAGGATGCGGATTGTCCATCGCTCCCGTTAGAACGACATGATCCGCCAGCTCGAGATCGCGTATCAGATTTTCCAGATTCGCGCGTTGTTCGCCCTCCCCGACGATGATGAGGCGATGAGTACGGCGCAACGTGCTCATCGCGTATGCACGCAACAAGGTGGGGAAATCCTTCGCTTCGGTCAAACGTCCCAGCGAGACCACATAAGGGACCTTCCCCTGCAACGATAGCGGCAAGCCGACAGCAGCGAGCTGACGCAGTCGTTCGACATCAACTGGATTGCGTATGGCATGGATGCGGTTCTCGGCAAGGCCCAGTCCACGCAGATCCTGCGCTACCCCTACGGAAACTGCGACCAGCGCGTCAGCGCGGCGATAAAGCCAACGCATAGCCCGTCGTTTGATGGCACTTTTGGTGTTGACGAGGCTGGATGCTTCACGCAAAACAAGGCGCGTTCCGCTACGCGCCCGCATGCATGCCAACACCGCCAGCAGATTGGTGCCGGTCATCGTGCTCAGCACGGCATGTGGCTTGATCGTGCGGATGAGCGACGTCAACCTGGGGAGCGCTTTCCATGCCAGCGCAAGACCCTTGGACACATCACCAGCATCGAGCAACTCATGCAGCACTACCGCTTCTGGAACGGCAGCTCGCAGCGGACCACCGCCGAGCAGCGCAGCGACATGCACTTCCCGCCCTGCAGACAGGAACGATCCAGCCAGTTGCAGCATTACACGTTCACCGCCGCCTCGTTCGAGGCTCGGTAAGACGAGAAGGATGCGATCGGCCTGCGTGGTCACACGGTCAACCGGCGCGCCAGCGCAGGTAGGCATAGGCCAACCACAGGGGCTGGGAGTGATCGGCCCGCCCTGCACGGTGCTCATGCAGCAGCGCGCGCAGCCCCGCAACATCCACAACACCGGTGTCCCCTGAATCCGCGATCGCCATCAGGTCGTCTCCCAGCCAGCCGCGCAGCCAATGACTGACCGGCGAAGCAAAGCCCTGCTTGCGTCGATTCCAGATGAAGTCGGGCACGCGGCCGCGCATCGCTGCGTGCAGGAGGCGCTTTCCGCGCATGCCCGAGAAGTGCCATTGCCATGGTAGACGAACTACGAACTCGAAGAGCTCTTTGTCCAGGAATGGGCTGCGGGCTTCCACCGAGAACATCATCGTCGCGCGATCGACTTTCTGCAGAATGTCCTGGGGCAAATACACCAGGCTATCCATCAACAGCATCTGCCTTAGCTCGTCCGGGTCATTGGGCCAGGGCAGATCGGGCATCGAATTTCCCGTGCCGAGCCCGGGCACCAGTTGCGCGAGCGTTTCCTTGCGGATGGCGGGCGGCCCGATATAAGCATCTCTGTCCTCGCGCGCCAGTCGAACGAAAAGATGCGCGCGCTTCAAGAGACTGCCGCTGTGATGTGCATAGGGTTCGGGCATCGCCAACACGCCGCGCTCGACGATCGACCGTAGCGGCGCGGGCAACCGGTGATAGCGCTGGCGCAGCAATCGGCCCATGTATCTGGCGTATCCACCGAAGATCTCGTCGCTGCCATCACCCGTCAGGACCACCTTGACGTGCCGGGCAGCCACCGAAGCGACCAATGCGCTGGGAACCAGCGAGGAGTCACCAAACGGCTGACCCATACGGCGGGGAAGCTCCGTTGCAAGGGCCGCCGCCATATCCGGACTGATCTCTTCTGCCGTGTGCAGCGTCCCCAACTCGGCAGCCGCACGCGCCGCAGGCGCTCGCTCATCGTAGGTCGGTTCGTGAAAGCCCGCCGTGAACGTCCGCAGCTTCCCGAATCCGGATTTCTGCGCAAGCGCACACACGGTCGTTGAATCGACTCCGCCGGAAAGGAACGCACCGACTTCAACGTCGGATGCCAGCTGGCGTCGGTGCACGCTCTGCGTCAATAGCTCGCGAACATGCTCGGCAGCCTCTTCGAAGCCGCCCTTCCAAGGTTCAACCGAGGGCGTCCAATAGCGCTGCTGGACGATGTGGCCATCCGAGCGCAAGCGCAACATGTGCGCCGGCAAGACCTCACTGACGCCTGCTACGCAAGTCCTGCCGGGCAGCGCATAGCCGTAACGGAAGTAATCGGCGATGCCCGCAGCATCTTCCGTGACGGCCACATCCGGAGTCAGTGCGGCCAGTGCCGGCAATTCGGAGGCGCAGGCAAAAAGCTCGCCATGGCGGCGGTAGTACAGCGGCTTTTTCCCGAAGCGATCCCTTGAAAGCAGCAGGTCACCGGAAGCGGTGTCGTGCAATACGAACGCCCACATACCATCCAGGCGCTCCACGAAGCCCGCACCTTCGGTGACCAAGCCGGCTAGCAGCACTTCGGTGTCGCTGTCATCCCGGAAGGTCCAACGTCCCGCCAATTGCTTTCGCAATTCCCGGTAGTTGTAGATCTCGCCGTTGAACACCAGGACCCAGCGCCCGCTGTGATCGCGCATGGGCTGGTGGCCACCCTTGAGATCGATGATCGCCAGTCGCGTCTGGGCCGCCACGAAATCACCACCGAGGAAGTGCCCGGATTCATCGGGACCGCGATGCTTGAGCCGCTGCAAGGCCTCCGCCATGCGTTCGCTGCGCTCTCCGCTCGAGAGCGCGGGAGCCCGCAGAAAAGCTATTCCGCACATGAGGGATGCCCCGCTCCGCCTGCCGCCAGGGCTGTCTGAAACAACGTCGTATAACAGCGCGCGGTATCCGCCCATGTCCCGATCTGGGTGCGAGCCACCGCACGTGCGCGTTCACCGCGTCGCTGAAGTTCAACGCGATCGGTGACCGCCTCATCCAACGCTGCGGCCATTGCATCTGCGTCATCGACTGCGACCAGCCAGCCGGTGTCACCATTCCTGACCATTCCCTGCACACCCTCCAGATCAGTGGAAATGACGGGTAGACCGCCAGCCAGCGCCTCCACGACAACATTGGGTCGACCTTCCGAACGACTGGAAAGAACGAACACATCCGCTTCGGAAACTTGTTTCGGTATCTCGGTTGCGGGCACCGAGCCGACCAACGTGATACACGAAGACACGCCCAGGGATGCCGCTTGAGCAAGCAACGGCTCGCGCTCAGGGCCGCCACCGACGATGCATACATGCAAGCGCTCGCGCTGACGCGCACGAGCAACAGCCTCGATCAAGACGTCGAAGCCCTTCAGGCGGATCAGGTTGCCCACTGCCAACACCCGCAAGTCGGTGCCACCGGAAACTGCCCTGTCGATCTGGAAGAAGGCTTCATCGGCGCCATTGAGGCACGCATGGATGTCAGCGACACGGTGCGGAAATCGCGTGCGAAGCTGCTCGGCCATGGCCACCGAAACGCAGATCACGATCCGACTATGGCGCACGGCCAGATTGAGGATGCTTCGATCCAACCGGGAACGTGTCGCGCGCGCCACATCACTGCCGCGTAGCGTGGTGATTACGGGTTTTCTTCGTAGACGCCCGACGATGCCCGCCATGACCCCACATATCGACCAGTTGGCATGAATCAAGTCCGCATCGCCTGCGCTCATCAAGCAGCGCCAAAACAGCGCGATCAACAATCCCGGCAGCAGCAACGCATGCCATGGCGAGCGACGCAGACCTGTCACGACTCCACCCGACCCTTGGGCCAAGGTACGCCAGGCACGCGGAGCGTAACGCACCGCATGGATGCGAATGCCCGATGCCGCGCCGTCGTCAACAGTCGCCGTCGCAGGCTTCGAATCGGCCGGACAGATCACATCGATCGCGTATCCGACCGACAAATGCCGATAAAGGCTTTGCACGAATACGCCAGCGGAACTACCCGTGCGCAACGGATAGGACGTTGTCAGTGCGAGCAAGCGCATTCTTTTCATGACCGCATCACGCAGATCGGTCTACGCATCGCGCCGATAGATGAGCGACGTAATCTGCTCGGAAATCAATCCGATCAGAAAAACAATCACCGCCGCGCTCCACATCAGGGTGCTCATGTTCGTCAGCCGTCCGTCGATGAAGAACGTCCGCGCGTAGTTGATGCAACCCAGCAGGAAAAACAATGCACTCGTCGGCGCAAACAACTTCAACGGCGAGTACAAGGTCGCGATCTTGAAAATGATCAACAAGAACCGCACGCCATCTTTCAGCGGCTTGATATGGCTTTTCCCAACGCGCTGCGCTGCCTTGATCGGCACGTAAGCCACCGGATAGGCACTGCGGAAAAATGCCATGGTGCTGGTGGTGGGGTAAGAGAAGCCGTTGGGCAACAGGTGCAGAAACTCACGGAATTTGTCGGCGCGGACAGCCCGAAAACCTGAGGTCAGATCGGCAACCGGGTGGCCAGTCATGCGCGTGGCCAGCCAGTTGTAGATCGTGTTGGCGATGCCACGCCCCACGCCTGCCTGGCTGCCCCAGTCACGGGCGCCCACGACCATGTCGAAACCCTGTTCAAGCTTTTCCAGCAAGCGCGCGATATCGGCAGGGTCATGCTGTCCATCGCCGTCCATGAACACCAGTACATCGCCCGTGGCTGCGCGCGCACCGCGCTTGATGGCAGCACCGTTGCCCATGGAATAGGGCGAGGAAAGGCAACTCACGCCGGCGCTGGCGCAGATGCCGCGCGTATCGTCGGTCGAACCGTCGTCTACCACGATGATTTCCGCTTCTGGTTGCGCCAGACGCAGACGGGGGAGCAGCTCCTTGAGCGCCGCCCCTTCGTTTTTGGCGGGCAGAATGATGCTTAGACGGTTCAAGAGCATGTCCCCGGAAGTAAGGCGGCATCATAACCTGAGCGCCACGGTGATCCTTGCCTGGCGCAGATCGATACTGAATTGCGGGCGCTTCGTCACATCGCCCCGAGGGGCACGCAGCGCAGCTGACCGTCCTTAGGCCCGAAGCACGGAGGGGAGCGCATCAATGACGCGCTCCGCGTCTTCATCGGACATGGCCGGCGACAGCGGCAGACTGACGGTCTGGCGCCCCAGGCGCATCGCCACCGGCCATTGTTCGGGCCGCCAGCCGAAGCGTTGCTGGTAATACGGATGCTCAGGCACCGACAGATAATGGACGCCTGTGCCGATTCCCATTGCATTCGTGGCATCGAGAAAGCTGTCCCGGTCCACGCCACAGCGCGCGGCGTCGATCATCACCGTGTACAGGTGGTAGCCATGACGCGTCCCTTCCGCGGGATGGGCCGGAAGCCCGATCGGAAGGTCCGCAAGCGCTTCGTCATAGCGCTGCCACAGCTGCCGGCGGCGTTGCCAGTTGCTCTCCACGCGGGCCAACTGGTGGATACCGATGGCGGCCTGCAAGTCCATCATGTTGTACTTGAAACCGCATTCGACCACCTGATAGTGGCGATAACCCTGGTCGCCGAAGCGGTGCCAGGCGTCCTTGCTCATGCCGTGCAGGGCCAGGATGCGGGCCCGGGCGATGCGCTCTTCGTCGCGCCCCAGGATCATGCCGCCCTCCCCTGTCACCACGTTCTTGGTGACATAGAAGCTGAAGCAGCCGAAATCGCCGAAGGTACCCACCGGCTGGCCCTGGAACTCGCTTTCGATGGCATGGGCGCAGTCCTCGATCACGGTCAGGCCGTGCTTGTTGGCGATCGCCATGATCCGATCCATGGCGCAGGGGCGTCCGGCGAAATGCACGGGCACAATCGCCCGGGTTCGCGGGGTGATCGCCGCCTCGATGGCGTCCGGGTCGATGTTCTGCGTGACCGGATCGACATCGGCGAGCACGGGCGTAAGCCCTGCATGGAGAATGGCGTTGACCGTGGCGCAGAAGGTGAGCGGCGTGGTGATAACCTCGCTGCCCGGCTCCAGGTTGGCCGCTACCATGCTCACGTGGAGTGCCGCGGTGCAGGAGTTGACGGCAGCCACCTGCGAGGGGAGCACGCCCCGCCAGTGGGCGAAATCCCGCTCGAACTGCGCAACCCTGGGCCCTGTTCCGAGCCAGCCGGAACGAAGGCAGGCCTCGACCTCGGCGATCTCAGCCTCCTCGATACAAGGAGCGCCAAAGACGAGAAAGGGCGGTTGGGTGTCGGGATGGGTCACTGATGGCACTTCTTGGGAACTGGCGGGCCTTTCTATCCCAACGCCAGGGCGCGGTCTACGGCCAGAACCCGCGAGGCACGGCTGTTGCATGCGGGTTCGGTGCGCTCGTTTAAGGCTGGTTCTGTGCGCCCGGTCACCCCGGGGCTTCCAAACCCTGAGCTGCTGGGATGACCAACCCCGTCAACTGGGGTAAATTCCCTTCGTATCAGGGGGCTGGACCGTTTCGCTATGTCAACGCTAATGCAACCGTCGCTCGCGGGCCTTACCGGCCTGGCGCGCAGGCTGGTATCGGAAGATGTGCTGCCGGAGACCGACGTCCGGCGGGCCGTGGCCGAGTCGACCCAGGGCAAGGCCTCGCTGACAGCCTGGCTGCTGGACAACAACCTGGTCGACAGCGCCCGCCTGACCCGCATCGCCTCCGATGAATTCGGCATGCCGATGATGGACGTGAGCGCCCTGGTTCCGGCCAATTTGCCGACGAACCTGATCAGCGAGGCGCTGATCAACAAGCACAAGGCGTTGCCGCTGTTCAAACGCGGCAAGCGGCTGTTCGTCGGCATTGCCGACCCGATGCAGTCGCATGCGCTGGACGAGATCAAGTTCCACTCCAACTGCATGGTGGAGCCGATCCTGGTGGAGCGCGGGCAGCTCTTCCGCGTCATCGAAACCACGCTCAACACCATGAGCAACGCCATGCCCGAAATGGGCGGTGGTGATTTCGATGAACTGACGCTGGAAGGCGGTGACGACGAAGCCGAGAGCACCGGCATCGACGCTACCTCGAACGACGACGCCCCGGTGGTCAAGTTCGTCAACAAGATCCTGGTAGACGCCATCAAGCGTGGCGCCTCCGACGTCCATTTCGAACCGTTTGAAACGCAATACCGCGTGCGCCTGCGCATGGATGGCATGCTGCGTGCCGTCGCCAGCCCGCCGATGAAACTCGCCTCGCGCATTTCCTCGCGCATCAAGGTCATGTCGGGCCTGGACATCGCCGAGCGCCGCGTGCCGCAGGACGGGCGCATCAAGCTCAATCTGTCCAAGAGCCGCTCGGTCGACTTCCGCGTCAGCACCCTGCCCACGCTGTTCGGCGAGAAGATCGTGCTGCGTATCCTGGACGGTTCTGCGGCCAAACTCGGCATCGACGCCTTGGGCTATGAGGAAGCGCAAAAGCAGCTTTATATCGACGCGATCCACAAGCCCTACGGCATGGTGCTGGTCACCGGTCCCACCGGCTCCGGCAAGACGGTGTCGCTCTACACGGCGCTGAATATCCTCAATACGGCAGAGCGCAATATCTCGACGGTCGAAGACCCGGTCGAAATCCGTGTCGAGGGCATCAACCAGGTCCAGCAGAACGTCAAACGCGGCATGACCTTCGCGGCTGCGTTGCGCTCGTTCCTGCGACAGGATCCGGACGTGATCATGGTGGGCGAAATCCGCGATCTGGAAACGGCCGAGATCGCTGTGAAGGCAGCGCAGACCGGCCATATGGTGCTCTCCACCCTGCATACGAACGACGCGCCGCAGACCATCTCGCGCATGATGAACATGGGCATTGCGCCCTATAACATCACTTCGTCGGTCACCCTGGTCATTGCGCAGCGCCTGGCGCGCCGACTGCACGACTGCAAGCGGCCTATCGAACTCCCGCCGAAGACGCTGTTGGACGCCGGGTTCACCCAAGAGGATATCGACGCCGGGCTGACTGTCTATGAAGCCGTCGGCTGCGATAGCTGCAATGAGGGCTACAAAGGGCGCGTGGGTATCTACCAGGTCATGCCGATGCTCGAGGAGATCCAGAAGATCATCCTGCAGGGCGGCAACACCTTGCAGATCGCCGAGGCAGCCAAGAACGCAGGGGTGAACGATCTGCGTGCCTCCGCGTTGTTGAAGGTCAAGAAGGGCATGACCAGCCTGGCCGAGATCGACCGCGTAACGAAGGACTGATCCCGGTTCTGGCCAGAGAGGGTGTCCGGGTGGGCAGCCCGTCGCACCGAAGTTGCGTCAGGTGCCACGTATTGGGCCTAGGGAATGTCTTAAGCTGCACCGATAAGACGGCCGCCATCCTGAGGCGGCCCGACCGTAACAGCAGGGGGAAATGCTATGGCCGTGGCCACCGCTAAGAACGTGAAGTCGCTCGGCGCCCAGCGCGCTGAGGTCAGCCAGCTGACAACCTACGATTGGATCGCCCTGGACAAGCGCGGCAAGCGCATGAAGGGCGATATGGCGGCCAAGAACGCCTCGCTGGTCAAGGCCGAGCTGCGCCGCCAGGGCATGAATCCCCAGACGGTGAAGGAACGCGGCAAGCCGCTGTTCGGCGCCACCGGCAGCGCGGTCAAGCCGCGCGACGTAGCCATTTTCAGTCGCCAGATCGCCACCATGATGGCTTCCGGCGTACCCATGGTGCAGTCGTTCGAGATCATTGCCGACGGCCAGAAGAACATCCGCTTCAAGAACATGCTGGTGGATGTGAAGCAGACCATCGAGGGCGGCTCGGCCCTGCATGAAGCGCTGGCCAAGTATCCGGTGCAGTTCGATGAGCTCTATCGAAACCTGGTTCACGCAGGCGAAGCCTCCGGTGTGCTCGACACCGTTCTGGATACGGTGGCGACGTACAAGGAGCGCACGGAGGCCATCAAGGCCAAGATCAAGAAGGCGTTGTTCTATCCCGTGATGGTGCTGGCCGTGGCGTTGCTGGTCAGCATGATCATGCTGCTGTTCGTGGTGCCGGTGTTCGCGCAGACCTTCAAGGACGCGGGCGCGGAACTGCCGGCCCCGACCCAGATCGTCATCAATGCCTCCGAGTTCATGAAGGCTTATTGGTGGGTGGTCGTTTTCGGCATTATCGGTGGAGTCGTTGCGCTGGTGATGGCGAACAAACGATCGGTGAAGTTCGCCCACTTTCTTGATCGCGTGATGTTAAAGCTTCCGGTCATCGGTAATATTCTTCGCCAGTCGGCCATTGCCCGTTTTGCCCGCACGCTCGGCGTGACCTTCCGCGCCGGCGTGCCGCTGGTCGAGGCACTGGATGCCGTGGCTGGCGCCACTGGCAGCGTTGTTTACGGCGACGCCGTCAAGCAGATGCGTGAAGACGTGGCAGTGGGTCACCAATTGCAGCTGTCGATGCGACAGACCGGCGTGTTCCCGAACATGGTGGTGCAGATGACGGCCATCGGTGAGGAATCCGGTGCGCTCGACCACATGCTGTTCAAGGTCGCGGAGTTCTACGAGGAAGAGGTGAACAACGCTGTCGATACACTTTCCACGCTGCTCGAGCCCCTGATCATGGTGATCCTGGGCGTGCTTGTGGGTGGCATGGTTATTTCGCTCTATCTACCGATCTTCAAGCTCGCGGCCACCGTGTAAGCTCTCGTAGTCCAGGCCCCTCTCCCGCCGGGAGGGGGGCCTTTTTCATATCAAGGCTTCGGAATCGCGCATGCTTGAACTTCCTCTATGGGGCTGGACGATCGCCGCCGGCGTGCTCGGCCTGTTGGTCGGCAGCTTCCTCAATGTGGTGATCCTGCGCTTGCCCGAACGTCTGATGGCGCAATGGCGACTCGATGCGTTCGACACGCTGGCCATCGAGCCCGACGGCCAACCGCTGCCACCCGGCATCGTGCGCGAGCCGTCGCATTGTCCTCACTGCAAGCATCCGCTCGCAGTCCGGGACAATATCCCGCTGTTCGGATGGCTGCTGCTGGGCGGGCGCTGCCGTTACTGCAAGGCCGCCATTTCCATCCAGTACCCGCTGGTCGAACTGCTCAGCGGCCTGGCCAGTGCGGTGATCGTGTGGAAGTTCGGCGCCAGCTGGACGGCGGTGGCCGGACTGGTATTCACCTGGATGCTGCTGGCGCTGGCCGGCATCGATTTCCGCACGCAGTACCTGCCCGATCAGTTGAACTATCCGTTGCTTTGGCTCGGCCTGCTGCTCAGCCTGGTGCCGCTGTTCGTGTCGCCGAACACCGCGATTCTCGGTGCCGCTATCGGCTACCTCAGCTTGTGGAGCGTGTACTGGCTGTTCAAGCTGCTGACCGGCAAGGAAGGCATGGGCTACGGCGACTTCAAGCTGCTCGCCGCGCTCGGTGCGTGGATGGGGCCGACGGCGTTGCTGCCGGTGATCCTGCTGTCCTCGTTCATTGGCGCGATCGTGGGCGGGAGCATGATTGCGTTGCGCAAGCACGGCCGTGATATTCCGATGCCCTTCGGCCCCTTCATTGCCGCGGCGGGATGGGTGTGGTTCGTTGCTGGCGAATGGCTGCTTCAGCAGTACATGCAGCTGACGGGACTGCGTTGACCGCGCCGCGTACCGCCTATGTGGTTGCCCTCACCGGCGGCATCGCTGCCGGCAAGAGCGCGGTATCGCGACGGTTCGAAGCACTGGGCATCCATGTCTACGACGCTGACGTCGCGGCGCGCGAAGTCATCGCGCCGGGTTCGGAAGGCCTGGCCGCCATCGCCGCGCACTTCGGTGCGGAAGTGCTCGACGCGACGGGGCAGCTGAACCGCGCAGCGATGCGCCAGCGCGTATTCGCCAACGAGTCGGAACGGCGTGCGTTGGAAGCCATCACGCATCCGCGCATTCGCGGGTGGCTGCGCGAGCGTGTGCAGGCCGATCGCGGCCCGTACTGCATGCTGGCCATTCCCCTGCTCGCGGAGAACCACGACCACTACCGCTGGGTGGACCGCGTGCTGGTCGTGGATGTGCCCGAATCGGTGCAGCTGCAGCGCCTGCTGCAGCGAGACGGCATCGACGAATCGCTGGCACGGCGCATGATCGAACGCCAGGCGCGTCGCGAACAACGTCTCGCGTTGGCACATGACGTCATCGAGAACAGCGGCGACGAATCGGCGCTCGACAAGGCCGTGGTGGAGCTGCACGCGCGCTATCTGTCGCTCGCACAGGCGAAGGGCTAAGCCATCTTCACCAGAATCCGCGGATACCGGCCACGCCCTGCCCGCCGGCTTGCCGCGCGGCATCGAGTTGCTCCAACGTCATGCCGCCGAGCGCATAGACCGGTACGGCGGCCCTATCGACCAGCCGTGCGAACGCATTCCAACCCAGCGGCGTAGCATCAGGATGCGACGCCGTCGAAGCCACCGGCGATAAGGTAGCGAAATCGGCTATCTGCACCGCTCGCTCAAGATCATCTGCCTGGTGGCAACTGGCTCCCACCCATTGCGCGGCCGGCAAGGGACGCTCCTGCCAGCTCGCCAACTGCGCCGATTTCAGCTGGACACCTACGCCCTGCCCCAGCGCCAGCGCGCCTTCCACGTCGCCGCTGAGCAGCAGAGGGGTACCCTTCGCGCGCGCCTCGTCCAACAGGCTCGCCGCAAGTTTCCGTACTTCGGTCGTCGACCATTGCGGAAACCGCAGCAGCACCATCGACTGCCCCACCGCGATGGCACGACGAATGCGTTGCTGCCATTCGTCGAATGCCGTCGGCGGCACATCCGAGGTGATCGCATAACGCGTGGGTAGTTGAAGTGCGCGCAGGATGTGCCGATCGGCCGGCGCCAGCAGATCCAGCTCGACTGCGGCGGGCTCGCACCAGCGCAGCGCCTGCCCGTCCAACGAAGCCGGCTCGCCCCGCCACTGGTGCACCAGGCGCGCATCGAGCAACAGGAAACGTTCGCTATAGTGCCAGGGGACGCGGATCAGCGGCGCGCCGACCACCGCCTCCACGCCCAGCTCTTCGCGCAGCTCGCGCACCAGACCGTCGGCAGGCAATTCACCTGCCTCGAGTTTCCCACCGGGAAATTCCCACAAGCCGGCCAAGTGCTTGCCGGGCGGCCGCTGGGCCAGCAGCACGCGCCCTTGCGCATCGAGCATGACACCGGCCATCACATGCATGGGGCCGGCCATCGGGGCGGGCATGGGCGATCCGCTCAGTCGTTGCGGATGTACTCGACCATGTCGAAGTCGTACGCGTGGGTGCTGTCTTTCTTGTGGTGCACGCGGGACACCTCGGTCCAGTCGCTGAAGTGCACGCCCGGGAAGAACGTATCCGCACCGTCCACCGCACCATTGACCCAGGTGAGGTACAGGCGTTTGGCCGCCGGCAGGGCTTCCCGATAGATCTCGCCGCCGCCGATCACCATCAGGCCGGTGCCGCCCGCACGCGCGGTGCCGTCGGCCAGCGAACGCACGGTGATCTGGCCCGGGAACGGCGCTTCGTGCTTGCGGCTCATCACCAGGTTGGTGCGGTCCGGCAGCGGCCGGCCAATCGCCACCGCGGTGTTGTAGCCCATCAGCACATACTTGCCGAGCGTAAGTTCCTTGAACCAGCGCAAGTCGTCCGGCAGATGCCAGGGCAACTGGCCCTTGCGGCCAATAGCGAAGTTCTCATCCAGCGCGGCAATCAGCGAAATAGCCATGGAAATCCTTGCATTCATCGACAGTGTTGACCACCGCACCGCCCTTGGGGCGGCCTGGCGCGGCGCCGATCTTAGCAGGACCGGACGCCGAACCCGGCAAATGACTACACCGCCACCGGCGCCTTGATCGCCCCGTGGGGTTCGTAACCCACGATCGCGATGTCCTCGTAACGGAAGTCGAGGATCGAACGCACGTCCGGGTTGAGCTGGAGCCTGGGCAGTGCTCTCGGTTCTCGGGTCAGTTGCAGGCGGGCCTGCTCCACGTGGTTGTTGTACAGATGGGCATCGCCCAGCGTATGTACGAAATCACCCACGCCCAGGTTGCATACCTGGGCGATCATGTGGGTCAGCAGCGCGTAGCTGGCGATGTTGAACGGCACGCCCAGGAAGATGTCGCCCGAACGCTGGTACAGCTGGCAGCTGAGCTTGCCGTCCGCCACGTAGAACTGGAACAGCGCGTGGCACGGCATCAGCGCCATTTTCGGCAGCTCGCCCACGTTCCAGGCGCTCACCAGCAGGCGGCGCGAGTCCGGGTTGCGCTTGATCTCCTCCACCACCCAGCGGATCTGGTCCACCACGCCGCCATCGGCCGTGGGCCAGGCGCGCCACTGTTGGCCGTAGACCGGGCCCAGGTTGCCGTCCTCGTCGGCCCATTCGTCCCAGATGCTGACGCCGTTGTCCTTCAGGTAGGCGATATTGGTGTCGCCCTGCAGGAACCAGATCAGCTCGTGGATGATCGACTTGAGGTGCAACTTCTTGGTGGTGACCAGCGGAAATCCCTGCGCCAGATCGAAACGCATCTGCCAGCCGAACACGCTGCGCGTACCGGTGCCGGTGCGATCGGCCTTCTCCGTGCCGTGGTCGAGCACATGCTGCAGCAGGTCGAGATAGGCGCGCACGGCTTACTCCTTGTTCGGCAGCGAAACGTGGTACAGCCGCATGGTGGGCGCGTTACGCGACATCCACACCAACACCAGGCCGATGATGATCAGCGGCAACGACTGGATCTGTCCCATGGTCAACCAGCCCCAGGCCAGGTAGCCCAGCTGCGGGTCGGGCACGCGCACGAACTCCACGCCGAAGCGGAAGCAGCCGTACAGCAGCGCGAACAATCCGGAAACGAGATAGCGCGGCCGCGGCTTCAGCGACACCAGGAACAGCACGGTGAACATCGCCACGCCTTCGAGCAGCATTTCATAGAGCTGCGACGGGTGGCGCGGCAAGCCGCCGAACTGCGCCAGCACCGCCTGCCATTGCGGATGCGTGGCCGCCCAATCCACGTCGGCGCTGTGCGCATTGGGGAAAATCATCGCCCACGACACATCGCTCGGCTTGCCCCACAACTCGCCGTTGATGAAGTTGCCCAGGCGGCCCAGACCCAGGCCCACCGGCACGATCGGCGCCACGAAATCGACGGTGTCGAAGAAATGCATGTTGTTGCGACGCGACCACCACAGGCCGGCCGCGAGCACGCCGAGCAGGCCGCCGTGGAAACTCATGCCGCCGTCCCACACCCGGAACAACGCCAGCGGATCGGTCCAGATCCAGTGGATGTCGGCGTAGAACAGCATGTACCAGATGCGCCCACCGACGATCACACCCATCATCGCGTAGAACGCCAGGTCGCCCAGCGCATCGCGCGAGACCGGCAGGCGGCCGCGCTGGCGGCGGTATTCGGCAAGCAGCCAGGCGCCCAGGAACCCGCCCAGATACATCAAGCCGTACCAGTGGATCTGTAGTGGTCCCAGCTTGAAGGCGACGGGGTCGAAGGCGACGATGAATGGATGCGTCATGGGCAAACGGGTGGCAATAAAGCGCCAGTGTAGCGGGCGGCGGCGGCCTAGAGCAGCGCCACGAGAACCGGGTGACGGAGCATGACTGATGGCACATCTCAGCACCTTCGTCAGCTGCTCGATAGGTCAAAACATTAGTGCCCTCAACAAAACCATCCAGTTCCTGACTGTTGCAATAGGGTTGCACCCACACGTCACTTTGTTTTAACTTCGGGATTACATCGCCTGTCCCCCAAGCCCGGCGATGCCACGGCACGCACCCCTTCCCCAGGGTAGTACGCGCCATCCCCATACCCGGATGCCCAGCCCTCGCGAGCTGGCTGATGGCTATTTTTTGTTCGGAGTTCCAACAATGAAGCAAAAGACCCTGCTGGCTACTGCCATCGCCGCAGCGCTCGTGCTGCAGACATGGTCGGTGGCCGCACAGGATGCCGCTCCTGCCCCGGCTGAACAGTCCTCGGCCAAGAGCCTCGAGACCGTCACCGTGACCGGTTCGCGCATTCGCAGCGTGGACGTGGAAACCTCGCAGCCTGTGTTCACCATGGACCGCGCGGCGATCCAGGCCACCGGCCTGACCAACGTGAACGACATCCTGGCCCGCATGCCGTCGGCCGGTACTCCGGACATCACCCCGCAGGACACGCTGTCCTCGGGCGCTGACGTCGGCGGTCGCTACGTCAATATTCGCAACCTGGGTTCGCAGCGTACCCTGGTGCTGGTCAACGGCCGTCGCTGGAGCACCAGCCTCTCGGGCCTGACCGACCTGTCGACCATCCCCGTCTCGATGATCGAGCGCATCGACATCCTCAAGGATGGCGCCTCCTCCATCTACGGCTCCGACGCCATCGGCGGCGTGGTGAACATCATCACCAAGGAGAAGTTCGACGGCGCCGAAGCCAACGTCTACTACGGCCAGAACGGCAAGGGCGACGGCGAGACGCAGAACTACGACTTCACCTGGGGCCACTCGACCGAGAAGAACTCGATCATCCTCGGCGCCTCGTACCAGAACGTCGATCCGATGTGGAACAGCGAGCGTCCCGAGACCTCGTACGCGCAGGGTCCGCGTCACCCGACGGCCGGCCTCGGCCTGGGTCCGTACGGCCGCATCGTCGATCCGAACACCGGCGACCAGTACGTGTACAACCACGGCTCGGCCACGCAGACGGCTGGTGCGCCGGCGGGTTACCACTTGTACGACCCCAACAGCAATGTCGACAAGTACAACACCCAGTCGGACATGACCTTCCGCGCCGGCACCAAGCTGAAGAACCTGTACCTGCAGGATCGCTACAAGCTCACCGACAACATCACGCTGCACGCTGCCGCCAGCTACAGCACGCGCGATACCTCGAGCCAGCTCGCCGGCTACCCGTTCCAGTCGGGCGTGGCTGACGATCCGGTGCTGATCAGCGGTCAGAACTACTACAACCCGTACCCGGGCCAGGACCTCGAGTTCTTCCGCCGCACGGTGGAAATGCCGCGCATCACGGACACCCAGTCCAAGCTCGCGCACATCGACGTGGGCGCCGAAGGTTACTTCCAGTTCCTCAACCACGACTGGTCGTGGGACGCTGGCTTCACCTACGACGCCAACCAGATCAAGATCCAGACCACCGGCAACATCAACCTGCCGAATGCTCGCGCGGCCCTGGGCCCGACGACCATGATCGACGGCCAGGTCGCTTGCGCCAGCGCCGCCGATCGCGCCGCCGGTTGCGTGCCGTGGAACATCCTCGCCGGTCCGGGTGCCACCCCGCAGTCGGTGTGGAACTACCTGAACTCGGTCAGCACCGATCGCCAGGCCAGCTACACCTCCGACTGGACCGCCAACGTGTCCGGCGGTCTGTTCGACCTGCCGGCCGGCACGGTCAACCTGGCCGTGGGCGTGGAGCACCGCGGCGAGAAGGGCGTGTTCCGTCCCGACGCTGCCGATGCCGCCGGTCTGACCACCAACCTGGCCAGCGCCCCGACCAACGGTGCGTACAACACCAACGAAGCGTACGCCGAGCTCGACGTGCCGCTTCTGCGTGATCTGCCGGGTGCGCAGGAGCTGGGCATCAACATCGCCAGCCGCTACTCGCACTACAGCAACTTCGGCAGCACCACCAACAACAAGTACAGCTTCCGCTACCGTCCGTTCGCGGACCTGCTGGTTCGCGGTACCTGGGCCCAGGGCTTCCGTGCACCGACCATCAGCGATCTGGATGGCGGCATTGGCCAGAGCTTCGAAACGTTCCTCGATCCGTGCGACTCGGTCTACGGCGCTGCCGCGACCAACTCGCAGGTCAAGGCTCGCTGCACGGCCGCTGGCGTGCCGGCGAACTATCGCCAGATCGACCAGACCGGTGCGCAGGTCTCCAGCACCAACGGTGGCCAGACGCCGGTGGCGTTCCTCTCCGGTTCGAACCCGAACCTGAAGCCGGAAACCTCGATCACCCGTACGCTGGGCCTGGTCTACAGCCCGCACTACGTGGAAGGCCTGGACTTCTCGGTCGACTACTACAACATCTACGTGAAGAACATCATCTCGTCGGTGGTGGCACAGCAGATCGTCGACTACTGCTACATCAACAACGACCAGAACTTCTGCAACGGCTTCCAGCGCAGCCCGACGGCGACCTCGAACCTGGTCGCAGGCTCGATCTCTTCGCTCAACGAAGGCCTGGCCAACCTGGGCACGCTGAAGACCGAAGGCTACGACGTCGGTATTCACTACCGTCTGCCGGAAACCTCGTTCGGCCGCTTCCGCATCGCTTCGGACAGCACCTACCTGACCAAGTACCAGGTGGTGACCGGTCCGGGCGCCACCCCGCAGGACCTGGTCGGCTTCATGTCCGGCGGCACCTCCGGCGGTACCGGCGAAGACGGCATGTACCGTCTGCGTTCGAACCTGCAGGTGGACTGGGACTACAAGCAGTTCGGCGCCAGCTGGACGGTCCGCTACTACGCAGGCCTGAAGGACAGCTGCTACACCGCGACCATCGAGTGCTCCTCGCCGGATTACACCAATCCGTGGTGGGGCACCTATGGCATGAGCCAGAAGGGTTCGGTTGCGTTCAACGACGCACAGTTCCGTTACACGGCTCCGTGGAAGGGCACCTTCTCGGTGGGTGTGAACAACATCTTCAACAAGAAGGGTCCGTACTACTACTCGGTGACCACCTCGGGTACCGGCAGCGCGCCGTACAACCCGGCGTTCGACATCGACCGTTACTGGTACGTGTCGTACAACCAGAAGTTCTAAGCTCGAAAGAGCCGAACGCTTCGAAAAGGCGGGCCTTCGGGCCCGCTTTTTTTATGCCTGTCAGGAAAGCGGCGATACAACGGAACGCTGCGTCGCGCACAAGTGCGCTCCCCCAAGGTCACTGAGCCTTTGTGGGAGCGCACTTGTGCGCGACACAACCTTGCGAAACCAAGGATCAGAGCAAGACAGGCCGATCCGGCAACTCGTCCGGCGCACCCTTGTCGTTGCCCGGAAAATGCCGCAGCAACAGCGCGTGCGCCTCGGCGATGCCGTCGAGGCAACCCTGCCGCCATTCGCCACGCGCAAAGCGGGTCAGCATGTGGTCGCGCACGGCATCCCACTCCGCCTGCGTGACCACCGCCGCCACGCCACGGTCCGCCAGGATCACTACGCGGTGCTCGGCCATCAGCACGTAGAACAGCACACCACTGTTGTGTTGCGTGTCCCACACGTGCAGTTGCGCGAACACCTGCTTCGCACGGTGCTCGGCATTCAAGCCGGCGAACACCGCGCCCGGTGCAAGCCGCGACTCGACGGCAAAGCACACCTCGCCGCGATGATCGCGCTCGCCGTGGGCGATCGCCGCGGCCATCTCGTCCAGCAGGCTCTTGGGAAAGCGACGGCGCAACTGGAACCAGCCGTCGAACAGATTCATCAGCAGACGTTGGGTGCGCGACATATCACCAGCTCCCCGATGAACCACCACCACCGAAACTGCCGCCACCGCCGCTGAAGCCGCCGCCTCCTCCGAAGCCGCCGCCACTGCCGCCGCCGAAACCTCCGCCGCCGCCAAAGCCGCCAAACCCGCCGCCACCGAAACCACCCCAGCCGCCGCCTCCGACCGATCGCCCGCCGCCGCCCGGTAGCAGCATCAGGACACCGCCGATAAGCGCGCCGAAGATGCCCGCCCCCAGCGAGGCCGCCAGCAGCCACACCAGCGCGCCGGTGATCGCCGCCCCGACCGACGTACGCAGCCAGACCGTGGTGCGGCCCAGCACGCTGCGCAGGAAGATCGCGGCGAACACGCCGATCAGCAGCACGTGGCCGAAGTCGATGCCGCGACGGCGCTCGCGGTTGCCGCTCTCCACCGGCGGTGGCAGCGCTTCGCCGTTGATGAGTTGGGTAAGCGCGCCAACGGCGTCATGGATGCCACCGTAGTAATCGTTGGTGCGGAATTTCGGCGCGATGTACTCGCGCGTGATGCGCGCCGTGGCTGCGTCGGGCACCGCGCCCTCCAGCCCGTAGCCGACTTCCATGCGCACACGCCGATCGTTCTTGGCGATCAGCAGCAGCAGGCCGTCATCGGTGCCCTTGCGGCCGATCTTGTTCGCCTCCGCCACGGCCAGCGAATACTCCGCGATGTCCTGCGGCTGTGTGGTCGGCACGATCAACACCACCAGCTGCGCGCCCTTGGCTTTTTCCAGCGAGACCAGCTGCGTGTCGAGCTGGTCGACCTGTTGCGGCGTCAGCGTGCCGGTGAGATCGGTGACATGACGCGTGAGCGTCGGAACGGGTTCGTCCGCGTGCAGCAGCGCCAGCGGCAGCAGGGCCACCGCTAGCACGAGCAGCAGGCGCGTCACGCGCCGGATCACGTCAGTGCGCCGAGGCAGCGGGTGCCGGCGTGCTGTTGAAATCGACCGTCGGAGCGGTGGAAATGGCCTTCTCGTTCTCGACCGAGAAGTTCGGCTTCACCTGGTAACCGAAGATCTTCGCGGTGAGATTGTTCGGGAAGGTGCGGATCATCGAGTTGTATTCCTGCACCTCTTTCACGTAGCGGTTGCGCGCCACGGTGATGCGGTTCTCGGTGCCTTCCAGCTGCGCCTGCAGGTTCTGGAACAGGCCGTCGGCCTTGAGGTTCGGGTAGTTCTCGGTCACCACCATCAGGCGCGACAACGCGCTGGACAGCTCGCCCTGCGCCGCCTGGAACTGCTTGAGCTTCTCGGGATTGTTCAGATCGTCGGTGGTCAGCTGCGTGCTGCCCACCTTGGCGCGCGCGTTGGTGACCTCGGTGAGCACGCGTTCCTCGTGCTGGGCATAGCCCTTCACCGTATTGACCAGGTTGGGCACCAGGTCGGCGCGGCGCTGGTATTGGTTGAGCACTTCGGACCAGGCCGCCTTCACCGATTCGTCCTGGCGCTGGATGGCGTTGTATCCGCAGCCCGACAGGACCACGGCGACCAACAGCAAGACGAGGACACGAAGAAGTTTCATGGGGGTGCTCCAATCCGGTGGAGTGGCCATTGCAGCATCCCGCATGTGACGGCGCAATCTTACGAAGTCTTAGAGCCGTTCAAAATCTCGCCTGGGCGTTCATTTCCCTCTCCGTCATTCCGGCGCAGGCCGGAATCCAGTAGCGAATAAGCCAGGTTGTCGCGATAGCAACCAAGCTTTGAGGGACTTCGCGAAAGCCGGCTACAGAGGCTCTGGACTCCGGCCTGCGCCGGAATGACGAGCTCAGCCGACCCAGCGCGGCCACAGGATCAGGCCCCAGCTCAGGGCGGTCATGGCCAGCAGCAGGAACACCGCGGCCGACCCCATGTCCTTGGCCCGGCCCGCCAGCTCGTGAAACTCGGGGCTGACCTTGTCCACCACCGCCTCCACCGCCGAATTGAGCAGTTCGGCCGACAGCACCAGCACCGGCGGGAGCACCAGGGCGATCTTTTCCAGCGGACCGAGGCCCAACCACAGTCCCAGCGGCACCAGCACCAGGGCAAGGCAGACCTCCAGCCGGAAGGAGGCCTCGTGGCGCCAGCCGGCGCGCAGCCCCTTCATGGACCACTTGAAAGCGTTCCAGATTTGCCGGGGCCCTCGGAAACCGCTGGCGGCCATGGTGTCTTCCTCTTGGTCGTGCGGACAGGCCGCGCCTGCGGACGGCAGGCGTAAAGCCGAAATTTTGCCACATCCCCGGCGCCCCCGGCAGGTCGCAGGTTCCTGCTTGCGGCGTCGCAACGGCACCTGAATGAATGATCGGGTAGGCTTGGCCCCTTTGTGACCCGTTAGGGGTTACACGAGTCAGCCGCCTTGCGCGGCTTTTGTTTGAACCGCAGTACGGACTATTGAATGGCAATCCAGAATCCGCCGGTCTCACAGACCAAATCGTTTTACACGGTCTTCCTGATCGAGATGTGGGAACGCTTCGGTTTCTACGGCATGCAGGTGTTGATGGTCACCTACATGATGAAGAAGCTCGGCTTCATCGATACCAAGGCCAACCTCGTCTGGGGCGCGGCCGCCGCGTTGATCTACGCCACGCCGGCCATCGGCGGCTGGGTCGGCGACAAGCTGATCGGCACGCGTCGCACCATGGTCACCGGCGCGGTGGTGCTCGCGCTGGGCTACGCGATGTTGTGGATTCCCTCCAACGATCCCACCCTCACCTATGTGTCGCTGGGCGTGATCATCGTCGGCAACGGTTTCTTCAAACCCAACGCCGGCAACCTGGTGCGCAAGATCTACGAGGGCGACGACGTCCGCATCGACAGCGCGTTCACCATCTACTACATGGCGGTGAACATCGGCTCGATGGTCTCGATGACGGCCACGCCGTGGATCCGCGATTACGTCGGCGAGCATTACGGCGATGCGATGGGTTGGCACACTGCCTTCGGCTCCTGCGCCGTGGGCCTGGTGCTTGGCCTGGTCAACTACACGCTGATGCGTCGCACGCTGGCGCACATCGGCTCACCCTCGGATGAGCAGCCGGTGTCGATGAAGCGCGCGCTTGCGCTGGTCGGCGCCTCGCTGGTGCTGGTGGTGGTGGCGGCTTTCATCCTGCAGAGCCTGCTGGCCGCGAAGATCTGCGTGTACCTCGCCGGCCTCGTGATTCTCGGCATCTTCGTGCACCTGATCCGCAACGCTGAAAAGGGTGAACGTGCCGGCTTGATCGCCGCCCTCGTGCTCACCGTGCAGACGATCTTCTTCTTCATCTTCTACGCGCAGATGGCGACCTCGCTGAACCTGTTCGCGCAGAAGAACGTGAACCTCTCGTTCGACGTGTTCGGCACCCACCTCTTCAACTGGATTCCCGAGCAGTACCAGAACCTCAACGCGATCTGGATCGTCGTGCTCAGCCCGGTGCTGGTGCTGATGTACAACGGCCTCGGCCGCGTCGGCAAGGATCCGTCGGTCGCGTTCAAGTTCGCGCTCGGTTTCGCCGCCGTGGCAGTGGGTTTCTTCATGTACGGCCTCGGCGCCATGAGTGCCGTGGACGGCCAGGTATCCTCGTGGACGATGGTCTGGGGCTACGGCTTCTACTCGCTGGGCGAGCTGCTGGTGAGCGGCCTGGGCCTGGCCATGATTGCCCGCTATGTGCCGGCGCGCATGGGCGGCTTCATGATGGGCGCCTACTACGTGGCCGTGGGTATCTCGCAGTACCTGGGCAGCGTGGTGGCCAATATTGCCGCGATGCCCGAGAACATCAGCAGCCCCGTCGAGTCGCTGAACATCTACGTCGGCCTGTTCAACAAGCTGGGCTTCGTCGGCATCGCCTGCACGGTGATCGCCGTGGTCATGCTGCCGCTGATGAACAAGCTTTCGCGCAGCCACTCCGAAGCGCATACGCCGTTGCCGGCCGTGCATAGCGAAGAAGTCTGATCGAACCCCTCGCCCCGCTCGTCGGGGCGAGTTTTTCAGGGCCATCGGCACGGCGCAAAGTGACGCAGCGGCGTGCCCTGACAACGGGCCGGCCGCGCAAACCGGCTAACATCGCCGGCATGAAACGCCCTTCCACCCAGCAACGCATCGGCCCCCGCACCTTGTTCCGCAGCCTCGCCTGGCTGCGCATCTGCGCCATCGCGGGCCAGAGCACCGCCGTCCTGGTCTGTGCGCTGTGGATGCGCATGGACATTCCGCTGCTGCCGCTGATGGTGGGCATCGGCCTGCTGGCCGTATTCGCCATGTTCGCCGCGTGGCGCCTCACCCAGCCCTGGCCCATCCGCCAGTGGGAAACCATCCTGCACGTGGGCGTGGACACCTCGGTGCTCGGCTACCTGCTGTATTTCACCGGCGGCGCGAGCAATCCCTTCATCACGCTGCTGCTGATTCCCATTGCGCTGAGCGCGGCGGCGCTGACCGTCGACGCCGTGCTGGTGGTGGCGGCCCTGGTGGGCGCGGCCTACGCGATCCTGCTGTTCTGGTACGTGCCGTTGCCGGTGTCGATGTATTCCACCGGCGACTTCTCGCTGCATGTGCTCGGCATGGGCGTGAACTTCGTGATCATGGCCGTGCTGCTGGGTTTCTTCATCAACCGGCTGTCGCGCTCCGCCCGCCTGCAGCAGCTGGAGATGCAGCGCGTGCGCGAACGTGCGCTGCGCGACGAGGGCATCCTCGCCATCGCCACGCAGGCGGCCGGCGCCGCGCATGAACTCAATACCCCGCTGTCGACCATGCGCACCCTGCTGCCCGAACTTCGCCGCGAACACGCGGGCGACACGGCGCTGGCCGAAGACCTCGAATTGCTCGAAGGGCAAGTGGATCGCTGCCGCACCATCCTTCGCGAGATGGTGGCGTTCGGCAAGGCGCAGCTGTCGCAGGAACCCGAGCAGCTGACGGTGGACTCCTTCATCCACGGCTGCCTGGAACGCTTCCAGTTGCTGCGTCCCGAAGCCGACCTGGCGCTGGCACTGGACCAGGAAGCCGCTCGCACCGTGCTGCGCACGCCGCCCGGCCTGCGCCATGCCTTGCTCAACCTGCTCAACAACGCTGCCGACGCTTCCGCGCTCAACCAATCGCAGGCCGTGGCGCTCACCGTGCGCCGCGATGGCGGCTGGCTGGAACTGATCGTGGCCGACCACGGCCCGGGCTTTTCCGATCCCACGGGCGAGCTTTCCGAACTCGGCCGCTCGCACAAGCAGACCGGCCTGGGCATTGGCCTGGCCCTGGCCGAGGCGACCGCCGAGCGCCTGGCCGGCGAGCTGATTGCCCTCAACACCGGCCATGGCGCCCAGATGCGGCTGCGGTTGCCGTTGGCGGTGATCGCCGCGCCATAATCCCGTGCGGCGGATAGCCACAGTGGCACATGGCCACATGGGAATGCGTTGTCGCAGCGGCGAAAATGCACCTATCGGCATTGCGCCGAGGAGAAACACCATGAGCGACCAGCAACTACTCATCATCGACGACGACGCCACCTTTGCCCGCGTGCTCGCCCGCGCGCTCAGCTCGCGCGGCTTCGAAGTGATCACCGCCAGCAATGCCGACGAGGCCCGCGCCCTGACCCGCCGCCATCAGCCGCGATACTGCGTGCTCGACCTCAAGCTCGGCGAAGAGAACGGCCTGCGGCTGATTCCCGAATTGCAGGCCCTGGTGCCCGAGATCCGGGTGCTGCTGTTGACCGGCTACGCTTCCATCGCCACCGCAGTGGAAGCGATCAAGCGCGGCGCGCACGACTATCTGGCCAAGCCGGTCGATGCCGACGCGGTGGTTCGCGCCCTGCTCGACGGCGACACCAACGTCGGCGAAGACGATGTCATCGACGCGCCGGAAGCACCGCTGGCGCTGCGTCGCCTGGAGTGGGAACACATCCAACGGGTGCTCACCGAATGCGACGGCAACATTTCCGAGACCGCTCGCCGGCTCGGCATGCATCGCCGCACGCTGCAGCGCAAGCTCAGCAAGCATCCGGTGCGTGAGCGCCCGGAAAACGAAGAATAAGCAGCAAGACCAAGGCAGGCGACGAGCCTGCCGCGCAAAGCGCGATTTACGGCGGAGACGACGAACCCGCATCCGCCGGCAACGGCTCCGCCGCACCGTCGTCCTCATCGCCGTAGATCGCCACATGCGGCACCCCATCGGCGCCGATCCAGCCGCGATACATGCCATCGGTATTGAACGGCATGGATACCGTGCCATTCGCATCCAACGCGATAGCACCGCCGTTGCCGCCCATCGACGGGATTTCCTGATTGATCACTTCGGCCGCCGCCCGGCGCAGCGGCACGCGCATCTGCGTCACCCGCATGCAGATTTCGTGCGCGGCCACGGTACGGATGTAGTACTCGCCCCAGCCCGTGCCCGACACGGCGCAACCGGAGTTGGCATAGGTGCCGGCGCCGATGATCGGCGAATCGCCGACGCGGCCCCAGCGCTTGTCCGTCATGCCACCGGTCGAGGTGCCGGCCGCCAGGTGCCCCTGCGCATCGAGCGCCACCGCACCCACCGTGCCGAAATGTTTGGCCGTCTCCACGTCCGAATGCTTCTCGTCGTTGGCGTCTTCCTTGAGCGCCTTCTGCAACTGCTGCCAGCGCTCTTCCGTGCGGAAATAGGCCGGATCGACCAGCACGATGCCCTCTTGCCTGGCGAACGCCTCGGCGCCATCGCCCACCATCATCACGTGCTGCGATTTCTCCATCACGGCACGCGCCAGCAGGATCGGATTCTTCACACGATGCACGCCGGCGATGGAACCGGCCCCCAGCGTGGCGCCATCCATGATCGCGGCATCCATTTCGTTCTTGCCGTCATGGGTGAAGACCGAGCCCTTGCCCGCGTTGAAGTTGGGGTCGTCCTCCAGCACGGTGATCGCCGCCGAAACGGCGTCCACCGCGGTCTTGCCGGCCTTCAGTTGTGCGTAGCCATTCTGCAGGGCCTGGGTCAGCGCCGCGCGTATGGCCTTTTCCCTGGCGGGACTCATCTCGCGCTTGATCACGCCCGCGCCGCCGTGGACCACGAGCACCGGCGACGCCGCATGGCTCAAGGACACGATCCCCAGCGCCGCGACGGCGGCGACAAGACGGCTCAACTTCACGGACGGTACTCCCCACAACGTTGGGGGGAGTATAGCCAGCGCTCCTGACGAAACGCTGCCGTATGGCGGCGTCCGCGCCTACGCGCAACCGGGCGTTGCGGTGATATCCAGCTTCACCGTGTGGTCCTGCGGATGGTCGCCGCCGATCTTCTCGCCCACCTGGATGGTGGCGGTCTGGCCGGGGAACGAGTGCAGCTTCGGATGGATCGGCTCCCTGATGATGCCGCCCGCCAGGTCACTCTGGATCTCCAACTGCCCGCCGTCGATGGCTTGCACGCTCACCGCGCCCTGGACGGGCGGATGCACGGCATCCTGGGCATGGCTGAAACGGTAAGCCTCGTTCTTTCGCAGGCAGACCTTGCTGGCCTTGTCGACCTGCTGGCCGTTGATCGAAAGCGCCATGTCGAAGGTGAAGCGGTCCACCGCGATCAGGTCCACTGTGTTCCTTCCAGCAAAGCCCGGAAGATAGGTGCAGGTGGGGGCAAACTGCCGCACGTCGGGAATGTCGGTGCTGTAGCACGACCAGCCGACGCTGCCGACCTGCTCAGCCGGATGCATTTCGAGATCCAGATGTCCCGCCACCGAGCCGTGCGCATCGGCGAGCGCGATCAGCACATGCCCGCCTTCGCCGATCTCGAGCCGCTTGATCGCCGCGCCGAATGCACCGCTGTCGGGTGCCGGCAAACCCAGCGCCGCGTTGCTCGCCGGATTGCCCGACGGACGACGGGTCGATGCCGCCAGCGCATCCTGCGCCGGACGCGCGTCCTGCAGCGCCTTGGCCACGATGTCCTTGCCCGGGTGATAGCTGCCAGCGTCCAGCCCCGTGGCCGCATACACCGCGGCAGACAGCGTCGTGGCCAGCAAACCCACGCTCGTGCGACCCGTCAAACGCCGGGCATGGCCCGGTTGAACCCGCTTCAACATGACGATTCTCTCCGTGATGGGATGTCGTGACGACCAACTGCAACCCACCGGCAACAGCGCGCCAGTGGCGTGTGTCTTGAGCATGGCGCGGGCATAGAGGGCACGCGGCGCATCGTTCGCGCTGAGCACGGCCGCATCGCAGGCCAGCTCCAGATCCTGCCGCAACGCACGCAGCGCCCACCACGCCATGGGATGGAACCAGAACAGCGACGCCATCGCCTGCCCGACAAGGCACCACCAACCGTCGCGTCGGCGCGCATGCATCGCTTCGTGCGCGAGAATCAACGCACGTTCGGCAGGTTCGTAGCGCTGCTCGAAATCCGCTGGCAGCACGATGCGCGGGCGCCATGCACCCACCAGGGCCGGCCCCATGTCCGCATGCGTTGCCTGCAACACGGGCCACGGCAAGTTCGCGGCAGGGATTGGCCGAGCACCCTGCAGACGAAGGCGATATCGCCGCTGCGCCACGGCTGCGGCCACTGACGCGACCACGGCGCCAGCGAGCCATGCCGCGACCACCAGCCACGAAAGGCCGCGCTCGTGAGCGGATGCGTGCGCCACCTCGATCAGTGGTGCGGGTGCGCTCCTGATCTGCAGCACCACGGGCGGAAGACCCGTCAACGATGCCGCCGCTGCATGCGGTAGGCAGGCAACGACGAACGCCAGCGGCGGCACCACCCAAAGCAACACCGCCAGCTGCGCCCCGAATACGCGACGGCACGCGTGTCGAAGCAATGCCACCGCGCCCAGGACCAAGGTCAATGCCAGCGTCGCCAGCCAACCATCGGACAGCCAGTCAGGACTGCTCATCGTCGAGCTCCTGCAGCAGTTTCTTCAGCTCGACGATGTCTTTCCTGGACAACTTGCGCTGCTCGGAGAAGTGCGCGACCAGCGGCGCCACGCGACCGCCAAAGAGGCGATCGAGCAGGCCCTTGCTCTCCTGCGACACGTATTGCTCGCGCGTGAGGCGCGGTGCGTAGAGATAACGCCGGCCGTCCCGTTCGGCCTTCACTGCCTTCTTCTTCAGCAGGCGATTGAGCAAGGACTTGACGGTGCCTTCCTGCCAGCCTTGTTGCGGGCCGACCTCCGCCAGGATGTCCTCAGCACTGCGCGGCGACGAGCGCCACAGCACCTCCATGATGATCGCTTCCGCTTCGCTGACTGCCATGAGGCCACCGTTTACGCGTGTAATTGATGTTCATGTTTACATGCGTAAACGATGACCGTCAAGCCGCTGGCGACCCCATGCGGATAACAGCCCGGCGAAGTGAAAACCGCATCACATCGCCATTCCCGGCCCTTGCGACCTTGGTACAGCATGAGCGGTCACCAATCCGTCGTATGCTTGGCAGCTGGTTCTCCCCTGCAAGAAGGCATCGCAATGGACAAGGTTTATGCAAGCGCGGCAAAAGCCCTCGACGGCCTGCTGTTCGACGACATGACGATCGCCGCTGGCGGCTTCGGCTTGTGCGGCATTCCCGAAAACCTGATCGGCGCGCTGCTGGCTGCCGGCACCAAGGGACTCACCATCGTGGGCAACAACGCCGGCGTGGACGATTTTGGCATGGGTCCGCTGCTCAAGACCCGCCAGGTCAAGCGCGTGTATGCCTCCTACGTGGGCGAGAACAAGGAATTCGAGCGCCAGGTGCTGGCCGGCGAACTGGAACTGCACCTGGTGCCGCAGGGCACGCTGGCCGAGAAGCTGCGCGCCGGCGGCGCCGGCATTCCGGGCTTCTACACCCGCACCGCGTTCGGCACCAAGCTGGCCGAGGGCAAGGAAACCAAGGTCTTCGACGGCAAGGAGTACGTGCTCGAAGAAGCCATCCACGCCGACGTCTCCATCGTGAAGGCCTGGAAGGGCGATCGCCTGGGCAACCTGGTGTTCCGCGAAACCGCGCGCAACTTCAATCCGATGATCGCCACCTGCGGCAAGGTGTGCGTGGCCGAGGTGGAAGAACTGGTGGAAGTGGGTTCGCTCGACCCGAACAACGTGCACGTGCCGGGCATCTACGTCGACCGTGTGATCCAGGGGCCGTCGTACGAGAAGCGCATCGAGTTCCGCACCATCGCCGGCGCCAACACCGGCAAGGAAAGCCCGATCCGCACGGCCATGGCGCAGCGCGCCGCCAAGGAGCTGCAGGACGGCTTCTACGTGAATCTCGGCATCGGCATCCCGACCCTGGTGGCCAATTACATTCCGCCCGGCATGGACGTCACGCTGCAGTCGGAAAACGGCCTGCTCGGCATCGGCCCGTTCCCGGATGAAGCGCACGTCGATCCGGACCTGATCAACGCCGGCAAGCAGACCATCACCGCCCTGCCCGGCTCGAGTTTCTTCTCCAGCGCCGAGTCGTTCGCGATGATCCGCGGCGGCCATGTGGATCTGTCGATCCTTGGCGGCCTGGAAGTGTCATGCACCGGCGACATCGCGAACTGGATGGTGCCCGGCAAGATGGTGAAAGGTCCCGGCGGTGCGATGGACCTGGTCAGCGGCGTGAAGCGCGTGGTGGTGCTGATGGAGCACACCGCAAAGGATGGTTCACCGAAGATCAAGAACCAGTGCGACCTGCCCATCACCGGCAAGGAATGCGTGGACCTGATCATCACCGATCTTTGCGTGTTCTCGGTCGAGAAGGGCAAAGGCATCACCTTGATCGAGCTGCACGATGGCGTGACGCTGGACGATGTGAAGGCGAAGACGGGCTGCGCGTTTACGGTCAGCCCGTCGCTCAAGCAGTAAGTCTTGCGGTTGGCATCCCGGCGCGTCCGGGATGCCTCGGTTACGCCGTGACCGGCGTGGATTCCGGAAAACGGATCCGCGCGATGTGCCGTCGGCCTTCGCGCGTCTGCAATTCCAGCGGCCAGTGGAAGCGCTCGCTGATGCGCTGGGCGATGGCCAGTTCGAAGCCATGCCGGTTCGCACCGTTCGACGGCACGGGTTCGCCCCGATGGGACACCGTCACCACGCCCGGCATCACCGTGATCACCACGGTACCGCCTTCGGCCTGCTGGCACGCGTTGCGGATAAGTTGCCAGCACAACACCGCGAATACGCGCGGCGAGCCGTGCAGCACGAAACGTGCGGGCTCCTCGAGTTCCAGCTTGATCGGGCGGCCCTCCAGCATCTCCATCACGTCGGGCAGTTCGTGGCGGATCACGTCGTTGACGACGAAGTCTTCCTCGGTGAGGCCGTTGTCCGATTCGCGCGCGAGGATCAGCAAGGCTTCGACCAGGGCTTCCATTTCACGCGTGGAGCGCTTGATGCGCTGCACGGAACGCTGGCCGAAATCGCCCAGCGACGCGTCATCCGCCAGCATGTCGGCCGACATCTTGATCACGGTCAGCGGGCTGCGCAGTTCGTGGCTGGCGTCGCGGGTGAAATTGCGCTCGCGCTGGTTGTAGCCGGCGATGCGGTTGGCGAATCCGTAGAGGCTGCCGGCCAGCGTGGCGACATCGGCATCGGTACGCCGTGGCAACTGGTCGGGGCGCCAGCCATCGAAATCGCTGGACTGCTCGTTCCAGTCGCTCACCGCTTGCGCCAGCCGGCTCACCGGTGCCCATTGGCGACGCGCGGCGAGCCACGAGAGCACGCTGACGATCACGATGACCGCCAACACGGCGCTCAACGGCGCGACGTCATAGAAGCCCATCAGGCAAACGATCACGATGGCCAGCAGCTGCAAGCCAAAGATGATCGCCATGCGTCGATGGTACAGCCCGCGCCGGAACACCTGCGCGGGCCGTGCACTACCCCTGCTCGTCATAATCAACTCATGCGTACGCGATCATGCCGGCTGCGAGGCAGTAGCCACCTCCGACTCGAGATCGGCGAGGCGATATCCAGCGGAGTGGATGGTGTGCAGCAGCGGGCGGTCGAAAGGCTTATCGATAACGCGACGCAGGTTGTAGAGGTGTGAACGCAGGGTGTCGGAGTCCGGCAGCGTATCGCCCCAGATTTCACGTTCGATGTCGCGGCGACTGACCACGCGAGGCGATTCGCGCATCAGGATGGCCAGCAGCTTCAGGCCAATCGGCGACACGGTGAGTTCCTGCCCGCCGCGCACCAGGCGCAAGGTGGCGGTATCGAGCGTCATGTCGCCCACGGTGAGGATTTCGGTGGATACCTGCCGGCGGTCGCGACGGATCAGCGCGCGCAGGCGTGCTTCCAGTTCGCGCACTTCGAAGGGTTTCACCAGGTAGTCGTCGGCGCCGGCTTCCAGGCCCACCAGCTTGTCTTCGAGCGTGTCGCGGGCGGTCAACATGAGTACCGGGGTGGATTTCTTGGCATCGCGGCGCAGCTTGCGGCACACGTCCAGGCCATCCATGCCCGGCAACATCAAGTCCAGCACCACCACGTCATAACTGTTTGAAACGGCCAGATGCAGGCCACTGACGCCGTCGGCCGCATAGTCGACCGAATACCCCCGCCGCTCCAGAAATTCGCCGACCATTTCTGCGATCTGGCGGTTGTCTTCGACCAGAAGGATCAGTCCTGCCTGTTCGTCGCGCGAGCTCATCCGTACCTCCTGAAGCTGACTTCACAAAGGTGAACAGCTAACGACCGCCGTCGTGAGGGGCACGTGAAAGCGCCTGGTCCCAGTTCACGGACGGTTGTGATTATCCTCACGCTAACGCAACAGCGGCGCCAGCCCTTTCCACACGTTGTCCAGCACCATCGGCTCGCCTGCGGCGACCGGGTGGAGACCGTCGTCCTGCATCAGCTCCGGCTTGAGCGCCACGCCATCGAGCAGGAACGGCACCACGGCGGCATTCCTGCTCTTGGCCAGGTCCGCGTAGATGGCGCGCAGGCCGTCGCGGTACTGCGGGCCGTAGTTCACCGGCAGCTCGATGCCCAGCAGCAGCACCCGCGCGTGCGCCTGCTGGCCGGCATCGATCATCGCCGCAAGGTTGTCCTTCAGCTGGGCCAGCGGCAGGCCGCGCAGGCCGTCGTTGGCGCCCAGTTCGATCACCAGCACCGCCGGCTTGGTCTTCTCCAGCAAAGCCGGAAGACGATTTCGACCGCTCAATGACGTTTCGCCGCTGATGCTGGCATTGACCACCGTCCAAGGCGGCTCCATCTTGGTGAGACGGTCGCCGAGCAAATGCACCCAGCCGGCCTCGACCGGGATGTTGTGGGCGGCGGACAACGAGTCGCCCAGCACGAGTACGGTTTTCGGCGGAGCCGCCTGGGCGGTGCCGGCGACGGCACCCCACAGCACGACCAGGCAACATAGGAAACGACGCATGAGTGGCAATGCCTCCGCTTTATCCGGCAACCCGTCATCGGGTGCCAAGGGTGTCCTGCTGGACGCGGTCGATGTTAGCAAGTCGGTGCAGGGGCCCGAGGGGCAGCTCGACATCCTTACTGCGGTGTCACTGCAAGTGCGCGAAGGCGAGAGCTTCGCCATCGTCGGCGCCTCGGGCTCGGGCAAGACCACCCTGCTCGGCCTGCTGGCCGGGTTGGACACACCATCGAGCGGCCATATCGCGCTCGACGGCAACGCGCTGGAGCGCATCGACGAGGAAGCGCGCGCCGACCTGCGCCGTCGCCTGGTCGGCTTCGTGTTCCAGTCGTTCCATCTGCTGCCCGCGCTCACCGCCGAGGAAAACGTGATGCTGCCGCTGGAATTGGAAGGCCGCGACGATGCACGCGCCCGGGCGCGCGAAGCATTGGAGGCGGTCGAACTGAGCGCGCGCCGGCGCCACTATCCGGCGCAGCTCTCCGGCGGCGAGCAACAGCGTGTGGCCATTGCGCGCGCCTTCGTGCACAGCCCGCGCCTGCTGTTCGCCGACGAACCGACCGGCAACCTCGACCAACGCACCGGACAGCATGTGAGCGATCTGCTGTTCTCGCTCAACCACGATCACCGCACCACCCTGATACTGGTCACGCACGATCCCAAGCTGGCCGCGCGCTGTGCGCGCCAGATCACGCTGGATAGCGGCCGTGTAGTGCTCGCACCGCGCGCGCCTGCGGTGGCGCCATGAGCATGGCATCGTTCCGGGAGTGTCTCGCATGAGGCTGCTCACGCTTTCCCTGCGCAGCCTGCGCCGCGAATGGCACCTGCCCGAATTGCGCACACTGGGCGCATCGCTGGTGCTCGCCGTGGTCGCGCTGGGCGTGGTCGCCACGCTGGCGGCGCGGATGGAGCGCGGCGTGCTCGCCAGCGCCGCGGAACTGATCGGCGGCGACATCGGCATCAGTTCGCCGCAAACGCTGCCGGCAAACTTCGCGGCGCAAGCGCGCGATCGCGGCTTGCAGGTCACCGACGGCGCGAGTTTTCCAAGTGTGGCGTTCGCGCACGAGCAGAGTCAGCTGCTCGATGTACTCGCCACCGACAACGCCTACCCACTGCGCGGCAGCATGGAATTGGCGCGGGGATCCGGCACCGTGGTCGGCCACGGGCCGGCGCCGGGAACGGTCTATCTCGATCATCGCGCGCTGGTGGCGCTCAACTTGAAAGTCGGCGACAGCGTGCAGCTGGGCGGACGCGACCTGCGCATTGGCGCCGAGCTGGTACGCCTGCCCGATGGCGGCGAACTGGTCGCGATGGCGCCGCGCGCATTGATGAACATTGGCGACGCCGAACAGGCCGGCCTGCTGGGCGTGGGCAGCCGCGCGCGCCACCGCCTGCTGGTGGCCGGGCAGCCTTCGCCGGTGCAGAGCTGGCGTGCATGGGTGGAGGCGCAGACGCTGCCGCAAGGGGCCGAGCTGATTACCCCGGAGCAGACCCAGGAACGCATGCGCAGCGCCTTCGACCGCGCCAGCGCCTTCCTGCGCCTCACCGCCCTGCTGTCCGCGTTGCTGGCTGGCGTGGCCATTGCGCTTGCCGCACAGCGTTACGCACGCCGCAAGACGAATGAAGTGGCCCTGCTCCGCGCGCTGGGCACCCCACGCCGGCAAGTGCTGGGCTTGCTGGTGGGCACGCTGGGCCTGCTTGCCGTGCCTTCGGTGCTCGCGGGCGGCCTGATCGCGCTGGGTCTTGCGCAGCTCACCTGGAGTTTCGCCAGCCAGTTGTTCGCCGCCATTCCCACCACGATGCCGCTGGGACCGGCGGTGGCCGCCGCGGTGATGGGCCTGGCGGTACTCGCCGGTTTCGCCTTGCCGCCGCTGGCGCGACTGGCCGAGGTGCCTCCGGTCGCGGTGTTTCGCGAAAGTGCGGCGCGGCGGGTGAGGCGCTTCGATGCGCTGTATCTGGTGCCGGCGCTGGTGGCCTTGGTGTTGATCTGGAGCCAGAGCGGCTCGGCCAAGCTGGCTGGCATTCTGGCGGTGAGCCTGGTCGGCGTCGCGGTGGTGGCGGCGCTGCTTTCGGCCTTGATGCTGTGGATCGCCCGGCGCGTGGCGCCCGGCGCCCATCCGGCATTGCGCTTGGGCCTGGCGGCGCTTGCACGGCGCCGCGGCATGAGCCTGCTGCAGGCCACCGCGTTGAGCCTGGGCCTGGTCGCGTTATTGCTGCTGGCCATCGTGGCACCGGCCCTGCTCCAGGGCTGGCGCAGCGAATTGCCGGCCGACACGCCGAACTGGTTCGTGCTCAACCTGCAGGACGACCAGCGTGACGGCTTCCAGCAAGCGCTGGCCCGCAGCGGCGGCGAAAAACTCAACATGCTGCCGCTCGCGGTAGGCAAACTCACGGCTATCAATGATCAGCCGATCGATCAGATGCACTTCAAGGACGAGCGCGCGAAGGACTGGTCCGACCGCCAGCTGCGCCTGTCCTGGGCCGCCGAGCTGCCGCCGAGCAACGAAGTGATCGCCGGCCAGTGGCATGGCGATCATCCCGCGCAGGCCGAGGTATCCATCGACACCATGTGGCGCGACATGTACGGCCTGAAGGTGGGCGACATGATGCGCTTCAATGTGGGCGAAGGCAGCATCGACGCCCGCGTGGGCAGCATCCGCAAGGTGGACTGGACCTCGTTCCGGGTGAATTTCTTCCTGGTCTTCGACCCCGCGCACGCCGCCTCGCTGCCGCATACATGGATCGCGAGTTTCTACCTGCCGCGCGGTCATACCGAGTCGCTGGCGCAGCTGTCGCGCGAGTACAGCAACCTCAGCCTGATCGATGTGGATGCCATGCTCGACCGTGTCCGCGAGATCGTGAATCAGGTAAGCGGTGCAGTGCGCTGGGTGCTTGGCTTCAGTCTGCTGGCCGGCGCCCTGGTACTTGCCGCGGCGCTGGCTTCCAGCGCACAGGAGCGCCGCCACGAAGCGGCGCTGTTGCGCACGCTCGGCGCGCGCCGCACGCAATTGCGCATGGCGGCTGCCTGCGAGTTCGCCCTGCTTGGCCTGGTCGCCGGACTGACGGCGGCGTTCGGCGCAGCAGGCACCGGCATGTGGCTCGGTCATGCGATCTTCCACATCGAGCATTTCGTGCCGCCGCTGGGCGCGCTACTGTTGGCTGCGCTGGCTGCCGCCATCGTGGTGATGCTGCTGGGCCTGGCCGGTACGGCACGCGTCAGCCGCACCTCGCCGATGCGTTTGCTAAGGGAAAGCTGAGTGCCAAGCTGGATCAAACGTCTCGGGCACGAACGGTTGCTCATCCTCTTCGCGTTGCTGGCGATCGTGCTCGCCATCGTCGATCCGCGTCCCTTGACCAGCTATCAGCGCTGGCTGCAACTGCCCACGCTGGCCGGCTTGCTGGGCCTGATGATCTGTATCCAGGGTATTCGCGACAGCGGGCTGGTGCAGCACGCGGCGGCGGCTTTGATCGAGCGCGTGCATTCGCTGCGCGGGCTGGGTGTGTTGCTGGTGAGTGCCACAGCATTGCTGTCGATGGTGCTGACGAACGACGTAAGCCTGTTCTTGCTGGTGCCGTTGACGCTGGCCATCGGCAGCATCTCGAACCTGCCGGTGATGCGAACGGTGGTGCTGGAAGCGCTGGCGGTGAATGCGGGCTCCACGCTCAGCCCCATCGGCAATCCGCAAAACCTGTTGCTGTGGCAGTACACCCACCTGCCCTTCCTGGAGTTCATGCGCACGATGCTGCCGGCGTTCGGCGTGATGTTCGTACTCGTGCTGCTGCTGACGCTGGTGTGGATGCCGCGCGGACGAGTGATCCTTCACGCGGAGGATATCGATGGCCATCCGGTCTCGAACTCACAGGCCATCCTGTCAGTACTCGCCCTGGTCAGCATGGTCGTGATGATGGAACACAACCACGCCGTGCTCGGCGCGCTGCTCTTGCTGGTGCCGTTTGCATTGCTGGAATCGGGCACGCTGCGCCGCATCGACTGGCTGCTGCTGGCGACGTTCGCCGCGATCTTCCTGGGGCTGGGGCATTTCGCCGAACTGGGCTGGGTGCAGCGCGCCCTGGCGAGCATCAATCTGGAAAATCCGCTCACCCTCTACGCGAGCGGCATTCTTGCATCGCAGGTCATCAGCAACGTACCGGCCACGGTGTTGCTGCTGCGTCACGCCCCCGATCCCATGGCGCTGGCCGTGGCGGTGAATGTGGGCGGCTTCGGTGTGGCCATCGGTTCGCTGGCCAACCTGATCGCGTTGCGCCTGGCCAAACAGCCCAAGGGCGCGCGACTGCTGCACCTGGTGTCGATACCGTTTCTGCTGGTGTGCGCGCCGCTGGTCTATCTGGTGATGCGCTGGCTGGGCTGACACTCGAAGCGTGGCGCGCCATTCCCGCTGTTTGGGAATGACGCGCCTATGTCTCGAGCCTAGCGTCAGTCGTCGTCGCGATCGTGCGGCACGTTCACCTTGCCCTTGATGCCCGAGTGGCTGACGTCGCCGCTGCCCTTGGCGCCGAGGGTGAAGTCGCCCTGCACGTCGTGCACCACCAGGTCGCCGGAGCCGAGCGTATCCACGCGCACGCTGCCGCCTACGTTGCGGATGCCGATGTCGCCGGAGCCGATGCTGCCGATGCGTGCATCGCTGCGCACGCCGTTGATCTTCAGGTCGCCGGAGCCGACCGAACCGACGTCGAGGCTGGCCACGTCATTCACGTCGATGTCGCCAGAGCCGACGCTGAGCGCGACGGGGCCGGAAATCTTGCTGATATGCACGTCGCCGGAACCCACCTTGGTGCTCAGGCGCTGCAGGTTGCTCACCCAGGCATCGCCGGAACCGACGTTGAGGACCACCGGCAGTTGTGCCGGTATCTGCATGTCGACCTTCAGGTCGGTATAGCTGTAACCGATGGAAAAATGGTTGTGCTCATTGCCACCGATGTCCACCACCAGTCGATCGCCTTCGCGGTGTTGTGTCACGGTGAGCGCATCCAGCAGCTTGGGATCGGAGGCGCAGGCCTTGCCGGTCAGCGCACCTTTGCCGCCTTCGCCGCCGCTGAGATGGAGATCGTGGCTGTGCAATTCCACCTGCACTTCGCGCACGCCGGCCAGGTCGAGCGTGAGATCTCGCGGGGCCGAGTACTGGCATTGGTCGGCGGCATAGGACGCCAGAGGGGACAGCAACAGTACGGCGAGGAATAGACGGCGCATGAATGGCTCCTTGTGAACGGGACGAAGCTTGGATGGCGTGCCGCGGAAAAAGGTTTAGAGCCTTGGCCGTCAACCTGTCACCGCCCGCGGCGTTTGAGGCTTCACGAACCCACGTGGAGACCCACGGCCATGCCACGCAGGACACTGCCCGCCTCCGCACCCGTCTTGATCATCGCTGGCGCGAGCTGGCCGGTCATGGCCCAGGAGGCACCCTCGGCGGCGGCGTCATAAACCCATAAGAAGAAAAGCGGCACTGTCGGTAGGCAGCGCCTTGCCCTGAGGCACGGGACCCCAGAACCCGTGCCTCCTTTTTTCTCTCAGGCCGCCGTGTCGTCCAGCCGCTTGGCGCGCTGCCAAAGGGCTTCCTGCGAAGCGAGGTCCTGCTCAGGCAGCGGCTTGCCGTCGGTATGCGCGATCCGTTCCATGTGGCGGAAGCGGCGTTCGAACTTGCTGTTCGCGTGGCGCAAGGCCTGCGAGAAATCCACGCCGGCGTGGCGCGCCAGGTTCACCATCACGAACAGCACATCGCCGATTTCGTCCTGCAGGCGCTGTTTGTCGCGGCCGTTGGCGAACTCGGCTCGTACTTCTTCCACTTCCTCGAGCAGCTTGTCGAGCACGGGTTGTTCGTCCGGCCAATCGAAACCTACCTTGGCCGCCCGCTCCTGCAGCTTCAGTGCGCGCTTCCATTCGGGCAGCCCGCGCGACACGCCAGCCAGCGCACTGTCGTCATGCTGCTCGCCCTTGGCGGCGCGCTCGGCGGCCTTGATGTCTTCCCAGGCCTGCTTCTGCGCGTCGAGATCGTCGTAACTTTCATTGCCGAACACATGCGGATGGCGACGTATCATCTTGTCGCTGATCGCATGCGCCACGTCGGCAAATTCGAACAGGCCTGCTTCCTTGGCCATCTGCGCATGAAAGACCACCTGCAGCAGCAGGTCGCCGAGTTCGTCGCGCAGGTCGGGCCAGTCCTGGCGGTCGATGGCATCGGCCACCTCGTACGCCTCTTCGATGGTGTACGGCGCAATGGTCGAGAAATCTTGCTGCACATCCCAGGGACAGCCGTTCTGCGGGTCGCGCAGGCGCGCCATGATGGCCAGCAGGTCGGCCATGTCGTGCTGCCTGGTGTCGCTCATGAGGCTTCCAGGTCGGCCGCTTCCAGGCGGGCTTTCCAGTCGATGGAGGCATCGCCCACGGCGATGAATTCGGGATTGATCAGCGAGTCGCCGCGGTTGTAGCGCAACGGTGCGCCGGCCAGATCGAGCACGGCACCGCCGGCCTCTTCCAGCACGCTTTGTGCCGCCGCCGTATCCCATTCGCTGGTGGCTCCGCGACGCAGATAGACGTCCGCATCGCCTCGCGCCACCAGGCAGAACTTCAATGACGAGCCCATCGGCAGCGATTGGTAGTCGTCACCGATCAGCTGCTGCAGCAAGGCCACGCCCGAGCCGCCATGCGAGCGGCTGCCCGCCACGGTGGCCAGTTCGGGTAGGTCGCGCGTGCCGATGCGCTGCCAGCCGGCATCGGCACTGCGCTGCAGCCACGCACCCTCGCCACGCGCGGCGGCGTAGAGTTCGCCCGTGACCGGCGCCAGTACCACGCCGAGCACCGGCTCATGGTTTTCGATAAGCGCGATGTTCACGGTGAACTCGCCATTGCGCTTGATGAATTCGCGCGTGCCGTCCAACGGATCGACCAGCCAGTAACGCTGCCATTCGCGTCGCTGCGCCCACGGCGCGGCGCGGGCTTCTTCGGAAATCACCGGCAGCACGCCATCCAGCGCGGCGAGGCCGGCCGTGATCACGCGCTGGGCAGCGAGGTCGGCGGCGGTCACCGGCGAATGATCCTGCTTGCGCTCGACTTCGAAATCCTGGCCGTAGACGACCAGGATCGCTTCGGCGGCATCGCGGGCAATCGCTGCGATCTGCTGCAGCAAGCGGGAGAAAGGCGCGTCGGTCATGTCGGCTGGAATCGGCCGGCGAGGTATTCGCGGGCCATGAAGAGGGCGGCGATGGAACGGCCTTCGGTGACATCCTCGCGCGCGACCAGCGTGTGCAGGTCGGCGAGTTTCCACGGCACCACTTCGAGTTCTTCGGGCTCGTCGCCTTCGAGCCGTTCCGGATACAGATCCTGCGCCAGCACCACGTGCGCCATATGCGTCATGTACGAGGGCGACAGGGACAGGTTGTGCAGGATCTTGAGGTGGCGCGCGCCGTAGCCGATCTCTTCCTTGAGTTCGCGATCGGCGCCCTGCTCCACCGTTTCGTCGCGGTCCAGGCGTCCCTTGGGCAGGCCCAGTTCGTAGCGGCCGACGCCGGCCCCGTATTCGCGGATCAGCAGCACGGTCTCGTCGTCGATCATCGGCACGATGATCACGGCACCCAGCCCGCTGCCCTTCAACCGCTCATAGGTGCGGCGTTCGCCGTTGGAAAATTCTAGATCGAGCTGCTCGACGCGAAGAAAGCTGCTGTCGTGCACGTCCCGGGTGGCATGGATGATCGGTGGCTTGTGCATCGGACGATTGTAGCTCGCGCTTCACCTTAGCGTGGGATGGGTGGCATCGCGGCCGGCAAAGGCGGCCCAGATCAGCAGGCCGAACAGCACCGCGCGCAGCACGCTCGCGCACACGGATATGGCCGTGACGATGGTACGTATGCCTTGCATGGTGTTGCCCTCGCGCACCATGTGCGGCACATACCAGCCCGACATCCAGGCCGACATGCCGGTCAGCAGCATTTCCAGCACGCAGGCGACCAGCACCAGCTTGGCCGGCAGCGGCGCTTTCGGCCACCAGACGAGGGCCACCACGATACCGATCAGGGCAGCGGCGAACACCGGCCCGTTGGCCACCAGGATGCTGTAGAGCATCGCGACGTCTTCCATGGCTTGCTCCTCAGTGCGATGTCGAGAGTCGGTCCAGCGCCTGCGCGTGGATGGCTGGGGTGCCGGCGAGCACGCTGGCGGTGTCGAGCGTCAGCGCGGCGCCGTGGATATCGGTGAACACCCCGCCCGCCTCGCGAACGATCACCGCCAGCGCGGCCACGTCGAGAATGTTCAGGTCCGACTCGATCACCAGATCGAGCCCGCCGCGTGCCAGCAGGTGGTAATGGCAGAAATCGCCGTAGCCACGGATGCGGTTGCTGTCCTGGATCATCGTGCCCAGCGCATGCCAGCGCGCGTCGCGCGTCAGGGTCTTGATGTTGCCGGTGGATATCGATGCCTTGGACATCTCGGCGGTCGCGGCCACGTGAACGCGCTCGCCGTCGAACCAGCTGCCACCGCCCGCGCTCGCCCACATGGTTTCGCCATAGATGGGAGCGCTCGATACGCCCAGCACCAGTTCGCCCCGATGCATCAGCGCGATCTGGGTGGAAAAGAACGGCGTGCGGCGAACGAAGCTCTTGGTGCCGTCGAGCGGATCGACCAGCCACATCAGGTCGTGATTGCTGTCGTCACGGCCGAATTCCTCGCCGTAGATGGATGCCTGCGGCAGCGCCTTGTGCAGGATCTCGCGGATCGCGAGCTCCGCTTCGCGATCCGCCGCGGTGACCGGCGTGTCGTCGCTCTTCAGCTCCACCGCCACGCCCTTGCGCCAGTAGTGCCGCAACACCACACCGGCGGCCTCGGCCGCTTCGCGCGCGGCTGCAAGAGCCTTGGGCAGATCCAGTTCGCTCATGGTTGCTTCCCACGGATGGCGGCGGCAAGACCGCCACTGTAATCGATGTGCGTGACACCGTCGGCATCGACCGCGCCAAAGCCGGCGAGCCATGTTTGCAGCGCCGGCTGCCGGCCTCGCGGTGCCGCCACGGCGGTGAAACGACGCGCCAACGGGCTGAGTTGCAGATGGCCATCGATGCGCAGCGGACCGTGGCCATCGTCCTGCAGATGCCCTTCGATGACGCCGTTCCCAGCGCGCAGATCGGCCTGCAGGTTGCCCAACGGCAGATGGGCCTGCCGCGTGAGCAACACCGCACCCTGCCACTGCACCTGCGTATCGAGCGTCCACGGCCAGCCGCCGCGCAGTTCGATGCTGCCGGCCGTGACGTGCAATGTGCCGCGTGGCACGCCGCCCAGCAGCAGAGGACCGGCACCGAGCACATCCAGGTCGATACGCATTTGGACGTCCGTCCAGGTAGCCTCGGTAGCCTGCTTGCCGGCCATGTGGCCGGTGAAATCGATACGCGGCCCGTGCAGCGCCACCTGCAGGCGGTTGTCGCCGAGCAGGGCCCTGCGCGACAGCTGCCATTGCAGCGCACCCAGGTTCTCGCCACGGGCGGACAGCACCTGGCCAGCTCTGCCGTCCCACACCAGACCACTGACGTCCTGCAGGTGCACGCCATTCAAGCGCGCATGCAGCCATGGCAGGGCCCATTGCGCCGGCAGGAACCACAGCAGCGCAGAAGCAATGATGAAAAGGCCCAGCAGGCCCATAAATGCACTACGCCAAACCTTCAAATCGGCTCCCTGGCTGGATGCAAGACTTGAGCGGGCACGCTCGAAACCCCGATCATAGCCGGATGAACACCTCATTCCCTGCTGCCGACGCGCTGGTGCGTCGCGACCTGAGCCTGCTGTGGCATCCCTGCACGCAGATGCACGATCATCAGACCGTTCCGATGGTGCCCATTGCCCGCGGCGAAGGCGCCTGGCTGATCGATACCAGCGGACGCCGTTACCTGGACGGCATCAGTTCGTGGTGGACCAATCTGTTCGGCCACGCCAATCCGCGTCTGGCAGCAGCGCTCGCCGAGCAGGCCAAGACGCTGGAGCACGTGATTTTTGCGGGTTTCACGCACGAGCCGGCAGTGGCGCTGGCCGAAGAACTGGTGCGCGTCACGCCGCCGGGCCTGGATCGCGTGTTCTATGCCGACAACGGTTCGGCCGCGATCGAAGTGGCGCTCAAGATGAGCTTCCACTACTGGCTCAACCAGGGACACGGCGAGAAGACGCGCTTCATCGCGCTTACCGGCAGCTATCACGGCGAGACGCTGGGCGCGCTTTCGGTCAGCGACGTGGCGCTGTATCGCAAGACCTACGCACCCTTGCTGCTCACGCCCATCCTGGCACCCTCGGCCGATACGTACGAAGCGTTGCCCGGCGAAAGCCCCAGCGAGGTCGCCAAGCGCCGTCTCGGTGAATTGCGTCAGTTATTGGAACGGCACGCGCACGAAGTGTGTGCGGTGATCGTGGAACCGCTGGTGCAATGTGCCGGCGGCATGCGCATGTACCACCCGGATTACCTAGCGGGGTTGCGTCGTCTTTGCGACGAATACGACGTGCATTTCATCGCCGATGAAATCGCGGTGGGATTCGGTCGCACCGGCACCCTGTTCGCTTGCGAACAAGCCCGTGTCTCGCCGGACTTCATGTGCCTTTCCAAGGGACTCACCGGCGGCTTCCTGCCGTTGTCCGCGGTGCTCACGACGACCAAGGTGTACGAGGCGTTCTACGCCGAATACAGCGCAGGCAAGGCCTTCCTGCACTCGCACAGCTATACCGGCAACCCGCTGGCCTGCCGCGTGGCACTGGAAACGCTGCGGATCTTCAACGACGAGCCGGTGCTGGAACGCAACCGCGTGCTCGCCGCCCACCTGGGCAAGCGGCTGGCGCCGCTACGCGATCATCCACACGTGGCGGATGTGCGCCAGACCGGCATGATCGCCGCGGTGGAACTGGTGGCGGACAAAACCCATCGCACGCCGTTCCCTTCGACGGAACGGCGTGGACTGCGCGTGTACCTGCATGGACTCGAGCACGAGGCGCTGCTGCGGCCACTGGGCGACATCATCTACTTCATGCCGCCCTATGTGGTGAGCACCGACGAGATCGACCACCTGGTCGACACCGCCATCGCGGGCATCGAGCTGGCCGCCGCTTAGCGGCCGCCGCTCACGGTGACGCTGGGATCGAGCTGCTGCAAGGCGGGCCCGATGGTGGGCGATCCAGTGTTGCGGATGTCCTGGTTGCTGTAGCTGCGACCGGCCACCGGCAGGCAGGTGCCGGGCTTGGCGGGAATCAGGCTGCCGGTGCTCTGCAGGCAGTTCCGGTCGCCCGGTTGCGGCGGCTTCTTCGATGCCGCCTGGTTGGCCATGTCCTGCTGGCTAGTCTGTCCGGTGGCGCCCGCAGTGGCGGAATCCTGCGCCATCGCGACCGGCACGGCGCCCAACGCCATCGCCAGGACTAGAAGGGATTTGCTGATCATGATCCACCTCCGGGGAATGAGGGATGTACTACATGCTGCGCCTGCTCCGGCTTGCGGGCAAATGCCGGTCGACCGGCATCTCCCGGGCGTTCAGCTAGTCCGCCGCACGCCGCATGGGACGGGGCATCGGCGCTCCGCTATGCTTTTCGTTTCGTAACCGTCATAACGTCCCATGCGCACCATCCGCATACATGTCGAACTGCCGCTGGCCGTGGGTCAGGAACTGACCCTCCCGGCCCAGGCGGGCGAGCACGTCGCGCGCGTGCTGCGACTGACGGCCGGTGCGCCGGTCACCCTCTTCAACGGCGATGGCACGGACTACCCCGCCGTGATCCAGACCGTCGGCAAGCGAGAGGTGACGGTCCGGGTGGAAACGGCCCAGCCCATCGACAACGAGTCGCCGCTGCCGTTGACCCTGGCGCAAGGCGTGGCCCGCGGCGAGAAGATGGACCTGATCGTGCAGAAGGCCACCGAACTGGGCGTGGCGCGCATCGTGCCGCTGCTCACCGAGCGTTCTGAGGTCAAGCTCGACGCCGGCCGCGCCGAGAAGCGCCTGGCCCATTGGCAGGCGGTGGTGGCCAGCGCCTGCGAGCAGAGCGGTCGCGCCCGCGTGCCGGCCGTACTGCCGGCCGTTTCGCTGGAACACTGGCTGCGCGAGTTGCCGCGGGATGAAGTCTTGCGCCTCGCCCTGTTGCCGGAGGGCACGCGACGCGCCAGCGAGTTGCGCTTCAGCCCTGCCGGTGGCGTGCTGGTGGTCGGGCCGGAGGGCGGCCTGGGCCATCGCGATACCGCTGCATTGGCGGAGGCGGGCTTCGAAGGCCTGCGCCTGGGTCCGCGCATCCTGCGCACGGAGACGGCCGGCCTGGCTGCCCTGGCGGCGTTGCAGGCGCTGCACGGCGACGTTTAGTAGCCCCCGCTCACGGCTCGTCATTGCGGCGCAGGCCGGAGGTGCTTTAACAGCCGAATGGCTGGTAATCCAGTAGCGAATGCGCTGAGTTGTCGCATAAGACGATCCAGTTGCGCCCCGCGAAGACCGCGCACGCGGCTACTGGATTCCGGCCTGCGCCGGAATGACGGTGAGGGGGATGAGCGCTCAAGCGAGATTTCGTCGGCGCTGGGTCCCCAAAAAAAACACGCCCGCGAGGGGCGTGTTCCAGGGAAAGCCAGGTGGAAGATCAGCTGGCCAGCTCGAGCAATTCGAGCAGCTCCGCTTCGATGCCTTCCAGATCCGGAATCACCGCGATGTCGTCGCGCACCAGCACCTGCGCACGCACGCCCGGCGGCAACGGTGCGCCGTCGTGGGTGGGAATGATCAGCTCGGCGTTGAGTGTGGTCAGGCGCGGGAAGCCTTGCGTGACCACGGCGATGAACGGCAGGTCGTTGTGGCCGCCCAGCGCCTTCAACACGGCCACGCGAACGGCCTGCTCGCTGTCGCCCTCGCCCGCACCGGCGAGCTTGTTGAACGACACCAGCGGCACACGCCAGCCGCGCCAGGCGATGCGCCCCAGCAACCATTCCGGCGCGCTTTCCACCGGTTCGGGCGCCGCGGGCATCGTGATCACTTCGGCCACGGTGGCATTGGGCAGCAACAAGCGCAGGTTGCCGACCGGCACCAGGACGCAACGAATTTCACGCGGTAGTGGCAAATCGCTCATCGCCGGCCCTCCATCGACATCTCTTCCACCAGGCGCGCCGCGAGTTCCGCAGGCGTGCCTGAATAACTGTGCAGGCGCTCGGCTTCGATGCCGTGCACCATATCGGCGAACTGACCATCCGACGATTCGATCCACACCTGGCCGCCGCGATCGTGGATCGCCTGGCAGCCACCGAGCGCATCGTTGGCCTGGCCCGCGAACACGATGGCCTGTGCGTTGCGGCCAAACACATTGGCCGCCAGGGTGAAGCAGGCATCGATCGGCGAGCTGCGCACGTCGCTGTTGTCCAGCGACTGCAACTCCACCCGGCCATCGCGATGCACGCGCGCCTGCTGCCCATCGGGCACCACCAGCACTTCGCCGACGCGGGCGCGCGCGCCGTTCGTGGCAATGCGCACGGGCAGCTCGCTGTAACGGGTCAAGGTATCGGACAGCGCTTCGACCGACTTGCCGCCCAGATGCTGGACGTGCAGCACGGCAGCGCGCAGATCCGCGGGCAGCATCGAGAGGAACGAACACACCGCTTCGAGACTGTCCGCCGCCGCACCAAGCACCAGCAGGCGGCTGATCGCGCTGTCCAGATCGTCCAGCATCATTTCAGTGGCGGCGGCGTCGTATTCCTTCGGTGCCAGCGCTTCTTCCATCGATACCAGCTCAAGCTTCATGCCGGGCTCGATGATGGAGGATGCTTCCTCGCCGCCTTCCGGCGCGAGGAAATCCGCAGCGCTCAACTTCTCGATACCGAAGCTGGCGGCAGGCGCGGGCGCGGAAGCCGCCGGTGCGGCCGCCTCGCCTTCGTCCACCAACGCCCAGGCAGATGCCGAACCCAGCAGCGTCGAAGGTGATTTTTCCGGGCTCTCTGCCAGCGCGGGCGACGGCATGAACGATTCGTCCAGCGGCGCCAAAGCCAGGTGATCGAGCTGGAACGAAGGCATCTGCCGCGCGGCTGCATCGGCCGCCGGCTCGTCCAGCGGCGCATGGCCCTGCGTGCTCAGCGTATCCAGGCCGAAGCTGCCGTCGTGCAGCGCCGGCAGGTCGTCATCGGCGCTGAATTTCAGCCCCGAGCCGAAGTCGTGATCGGCCGACGCTTCGCCTTCGGGCGCGCCGAAATTGCCGTCGTGCAAGGCGGGCAGTTCGTCGTCGGCGGTGAACTTCAGACCTGAGCCGAATTCGTCTTCCGTCTCCAGCGGCAGGTCCTTCAATGCGGCGAAATCGTCCAGGTGCAGCGGTTCTTCCACCGCGCTGAAGGACAGTTCCGAACCGAACTCGTCCTCGGCCAGCGCCGGCTCGTCGGCAGCAATGAACGCTTCCAGTTCCGCCGCCAGAGTTTCCGACTGCACTTCGGTAGCTTCGACCGCTTGCGGCGTGATCTCGGCCGGGGCGATGTCGGTGGGCGCTATCGGCTCCAGCGTAGCGACGAAACTCGGCGAGGGTTCCTCGGCGATCACGACCGGCGGCACCTCGGCGTTTTCCACCAGCACTGGCTCGGCCACTTCGGGCACGACCGGTGCGTCCTGCGGGCGCGGCGGATCGAGGTCGCCCTGCGCCATCACTTTCACCGCGAGGTGGCGCGCCCAGCGGGCACGGTCCCAACCGTCGAGGGAGCGACTGGCGGCAGCATCGTTGAACACCACGCGCGGGCGGTCGCCGTCGATCACGTCGTAGAGACGATCGAGGTCGTCGTCGGCGTCTTCGTCCAGGTTGACCACCAGCACTTCCGCGCCGGTGTTGCTGAGCATCTGCTTGTCGAGGGTGGACAGCGCACCTTCGTGCACGATCCGGGCCCCGCGTTCGCGCAACGCTTCACGCAGCTGACCGCCGAGTTCCACGTCATCGAACAACAACGCTACCGCGGTCGCCGTTTCAGCCATTGAGCGACTCCGTGGTGCGCTGTTCGAGCACCTCACCGATCTGCGCCAGCAGCTCGGCTTCCTGGTACGGCTTGCCGAGGTAGCGGTCCACGCCGATGTCGAACGCGCGCTGGCGATGCTTATCGCCGGTACGCGAGGTGATCATGATGATCGGCACGTCGCGCAGTCGCGGATCGGACTTCATCTGCGTGGCCAGCTCGTAGCCGTCCATGCGCGGCATCTCGATATCGAGCAGCATCAGGTCAGGCACGCGCTCGTGCAGCTTCTCGAGGGCGTCGACGCCGTCCTTCGCGGTGGCCACTTCGTACTCGTGGCGTTCCAGCACGCGGCCGGTGACCTTGCGCATGGTGATGGAGTCGTCGACCACCATCACCAGCGGACGCACGCGCTGCTCTTCCACCACGGGCGTGGCGATGGCGGTGAGGCCTTCGTCCAGGCGCTGCAGTCGGCGGGCGATGCCATGGCGCACCAGCGGGGCGAGATCGAGAATGATCAGCACCGAACCGTCGCCCATGATGGTCGCGCCGAGGATGCCCGGCACCGAACTGATCTGCGGACCGACCGACTTCACCACGATTTCGCGCGAGCCGATCACGGCATCGATGCGGATCGCCGCGCGCAGGTCGCCTGAACGCGTCAGCAGCAGCGGAATCTGCTCGTCGTCGATCGCATTCACCGGCACGGCGCCCAGCAGCTCGGAGAGATTGTGGATCTCGTAGCTCTCGCCGCCGTACGGGAAAGTCGGCTCCGGCTCGGCCATGCGCTCGGCCAGTTCGGCCGGGCTGATGCGCGCCACGCCCTGCACCGAGGTCATCGGGATGGCGTAGTTGGATTCGCCGATGCGAACCAGGATGGCCTGCGTTACCGCGAGCGTAAACGGCAGCCGCAGCACGAACGTGGTGCCCTGGCCTTCGTTCGATTCGATCGACAGCGCACCGCCCAGCTGCTTGATTTCGTTCGCCACCACGTCCATGCCCACGCCGCGGCCGGCGAGCTGGGTCACGGTGCTGGCGGTGGAGAAGCCAGGCTGGGTGATGAGGGCGAGCACCTGGTCGTCGCTCAGGCGGGTGTCGTTGCGGATCAGACCGCGCTCCACGCCGCGCTTGCGGATGGCATCGCGATCGAGGCCGCGGCCGTCGTCGGTCACGCGCACCACCACCTCGGTGGCTTCGCGTGCCACGCGGATGCGCACGGCGCCTTCTTCCGGCTTGCCGGCCTTGCGGCGATCCTTGGGCGACTCGATGCCGTGGGCCACCGCGTTGCGCAGCATGTGCTCGAACGGCGCCTTGATGCGCTCGAGCAGGTTGCGATCCATTTCGCCGTGGGCGCCTTCCACGTACAGCTGGGCGCCCTTGCCTTCTTCCTGCGCGGCCTGGCGCAGCGTGCGGCGCAGGTTCGGCACCATCGTGTCGAACGGCAGCATGCGCGTGCGCAGCAGACCTTCCTGCAGTTCCGAGCTCACGCGCGACTGCTGGATCAGCAGCGTTTCGGCCTGGCGGGTCAGTTCGTCCAGCATGCCCTGGATGGACACAAGGTCGGATACCGACTCGGCCAGCGCACGCGAGTACTGCTGCAGCTGCGAGAAGCGGTCGAGTTCGAGCGGATCGAATACCGCAATACCCGCTTCGCGGTGCTCGCGCTGGAAGCGCGCGATGATCTGCGCTTCCGTTTCGATTTCCATCATGCGCAGCTGGCTGCGCAGACGTTGCACGGTCTGGTCGAGTTCGACCAGGTTGAAGCGGTAGCCGGCGACCTGCTGCTCAAGGCGCGAACGATAGATCGCCACCTCGCCGGCGTGGTTCACCAGCGTATCGAGCAGTTCTGCGCGAACGCGGATCTGTTCCTGCGGCGTGCTCGGTGCGTCTTCGCGCTCTTCGGGCAGCAGTTCCGGCAACAGTTCGGGCAGCGGCGCCAGGCGGGCCGGGAACGGCACCACGTTGGCGGCTTCGACCACATTGATCGCTTCGCCGGCATCCGCGGATACGCTCGTCGCGCCTTCGCCAGACATGGCCAGGAAGCGATCGATGATCGCCTGCGGATACGGCACCGGCCGCCCCTGCGAGACCATCTGCACCAGGCCGTGCAGCTTGTCGAAGCCCACTTCCAGTGCAGCGATCAATTCGCCGATATGCGCCGACTCCGCGTGCAGCGGCTTCTCCAGCGCCGTTTCGATGGCGTGGGTAAGGTCGCCCACCGGCACCATGCCGGCAATGCGCGCGCCGCCCTTGAGGGTGTGCAGGTCGCGCTGGATCTCGGCCAGATGTTCGATCGCACTCGGCTCGGCACGCCACTGGGCGAGCACACCGTCGGAGTGATCGAGAATCTCGCGCGCTTCCTCGATGAAGATTTCCAGCAGGTCGGGATCGATCTGGTTGGGCAGCAATGCGCTTTCGTCGATCGGTTCTTCCGCTGCGGCGGGCGTTGCCGGTGCTTCGGCCACCGCTTCTTCGACGATCGGCTCTTCGACGGCCGGCTCCTCGACCACAGGCTCCTCGATCAGCGGTTCCGCTTCGTCGAGCACCGGCGCTTCCAGCACGATCTCTTCGATCGGCGTCTCGTCGCTGGCATCCAGCGCTTCGACTGGCTCGACGTGTTCGATGACGGGTTCGGAAATCGGCTCGACGTGGAGCGGCGTGGTCGCTTCAGACTCGACCGGCGGCTCCGCTTGCTCGACATCCAGCTCGTGCGCGACGACGTGTTCGACGGTGGCGTCGGCATCGTCGGTGACCGGGCCGACTTCCAGCGTCTCGGCGTCGTCCAGCAGATCGGCGTAGGCCTTGCTGAACTCGTCCTCCGCCGAGGCCGGCGCGTGATGCGGGGCCTGCTCCGACGCCGGCAGATGGGCGTCCAGATCGAATTCGCCCAGCGCAGCGAGCAGTTCGTCGGTGTACTTGTCGGTGTCGGACACCGCTGGCGGCGACGCCAGCTCGATGTGCTCCACCGGCAATGCTGCATCGGACAGTGCATCGTCGAGCGACGCACCCAGCGCTTCTTCATGCGAGTTGTCGGCAACCTGCGCCGGCGCCTCGTCCGCCAGGTCGGCCGGCGTCTCGAACAGCACGTGCGCCACCTGCGGTTCGGGCTGGCTGTCGCGCAGCTCGGTCAGGCGATGGATCAGGCTGTCCAGGTCCGGCAGATGCGGCGTGGCCACGTCGAACTGGCCCATCACGTGATCGACGGCATCGGCGCTCTGGCTGAGCAGCATCACGCCTTCGGGCGAGAGCGGCAGGCCGGCGGCGCGCAGGCGCTTGAGCAGGCTTTCCAGCGGCGACAGCAGCTGCGTGAGCAGCGGAATGTCGACCATCGCGATGGCACCGTGCAGCGTATGCACGGCGCGCAGCAGGCTGTCTTCGACGCGCAGTTCGCCGTCGACGCGGTTGATCGCCGTGCGGATGGTGGCCAGGTACTGCGCCACTTCGCTGCGCAGGATTTCCAGCAGCACCGGATCGATCGGCGGCATCACCGGCGCGTCGATGAAGTCGTGCGTCGGCACCGGCAGCACCGGTTCCGCGGGCGAGCTTTCGATGCCGGCGAGGCTGGCGGCAGGAATCGCCTCGGCCGAGGTATCCACGCGCGGCACGCGGCGGCGAACAATGCGGCGCACCGTTTCGGTACCGCTGGTGGTGGCGATGTCGGCAAGGCGTGCATCGGCCTGGCCGGCCGACAGACGCTCGGAGATTTCCATGATGGCCAGCAGCGGCGCCGTGACAGCGCCCTCGCCCATCAGCGCAACACGCAGCTGCGGCAGCGCGTCGATGGCGGCGCTGACCACTTCCTGCACGCCCTCGTTCGGCGGGATCGACTGATCCAGCACGCGGTTGAGCATGTTCTCCACCTTCCACGCGAACTCGCCGAGCACGGTGGCGCCGACCAGGCGGCCCGAACCCTTGAGCGTGTGGAAAGAACGGCGGATGGAGGTGAGCGCGTCGAACTGCAGCGGATCGGCCAGCCAGGTCTTGCGGGTGGCGTGCAGGTTGTCGATCTCTTCCTGCATTTCTTCCAGGAAGATGTCGCGGATGTCGTCGTCGATGCCGGCGGTGCTGGACTGGAAGCGGGCGTCGATCGCCGATGCGCCGCTGGAGACGGGCATTTCCTCGACGATTTCTTCCTCGATCTCGATCCAGTCGTCTTCGTTGTCCTGTACCGGTTCCTGCGGCGTGACGTGCACGGTGTCGGCCAGGCGCAGGCCGGTGATTTCCTGTGCAACCGGTTCGGGCGTCTCGCTGTGGCCGACGATCAAATCGCTGAGGTCATCGCCATGGCCCAGGCTGACGCTCTCGGAGAGCGCCGGCTGGTTGGCGAGCGTCGCGGCAAGCGCGGCATCGGCAGCACGCGCCACATGCTCGGGCGCTTCGTCCAGCTCGTCGTCGGAGGCCACACGCGCAGCCGGCGGCGGCCAGTAACCGAGGCTGCTGAGGCTGTGCTCGGCGACGTCCAGGATATGTTCGAGACCACCGCGATGTTCGCGTGCGGCTTCCAGGTAGTACTCGAGTGCAGCCAACGCGTCGGCGAGATGATCCATCTGCGCGGTGCTGGGCACGCGGCGGTCGGCCAGCAATTCGTTGCCGACAAAACGGCCGATGCCCTCGGCCAGTTCGGCCGGGCGCGGCGCCGACAGCATGCGCATGGCGCCGGCGACTTCGTCCATCAGCGCGCCGACTTCGGCCAGCTGCGTCGACTGCCAGCCCGATTCCACGTAGGCGACGATGGCGTCCTTCACCTTGCCGGTGTTGGCGGTCGCCTCGTGCATCAGCGTGGCAAGGATGTGGCGCGCTTCGCTGCGCGGCAGCATCGCGGTCGGCATCTCGGCGGCGGTTTCGCCGTCGGCACCGAGGCTTTCGATGTGATCGTCGAGCGATGCTTCCACGTACAACAGCGCCCCGGCGACATCGAGCAGCAGCTCTTCGTCCGGTGCGCGCACGCGGCTGGCGATTTCTTCCAGCACGCGACGCTGTTCGTTGACCACGCGGCGCGGCACGCCCAGGGCGAGCATGCCCAGCGTGTCGCCCACGCGTTCGAGCACTTCGGTCTGGCCGGACAGCTGCGCGGGATCGGCGTCGGTCTGGCGCAGGAACAGGTCGAGCGATTCCTTCACCCGCAGCAGGTCGTCCTTCAACGCCTTGGCCACGGAGTCCAGCAACGCGCGGTTATGGCCCGCCATCGAACCGCGTGCGTGTTCGATCTCGCTCGCTTCAGGCAGCAGCGCATCGAGTGAATAGGTCTGGCGCAGCAGTTCCATGCGCGGGCTGCCCTGACGGACCTGACCCACGACGTACAGCAGCTTGCGTGCGAGCTCGTCGGCGTCGCCGCCGCGCAGGTTCGCCTCGCCGTGTTCGACCAGCTGGCGGATGCTGCGATCGACCTTGCCGATCAGCTGGCGCACTTCGCCCGTCTGGCTCTTCAGCGCACCCTGCTGCACGCCTTCCAGCACGCCGGCCGCAATCCACCACAGGCGACGGCCCGGGATGGTGTGGCAACGCGCGGTGATGGCGTCCAGCGTCTGGATCATGCCGCCCAGCTGCTGGTCGTTGCCCTGGCCGCGGAACCACGACAGCAGCTGCTGCTGGAAGCGCAGGCGCAGCGTGGTCACTTCGTTGCGCTGGCGCTCCAGCACCAGCTCGTGCGGCGGCTGCGGCGCCTGGGCCGGCAGCGCAATTTCCAGGTTGGGCGTGAACAGCGCCGACTCGTGCAGCGCCTGCTGGCCGCGGCTGGCGCGCAGGTCGTTCAACAGCGGCAGCAACACCACCGGCACGTCGCGATGACCGCCGGACAGGCGCTCGAGGTAATCGGGCAGCTGCATCAGGCCGCGCATCAGCGCGGCGTAGGCTTCCTCGCGTTGGGCCACATGGTCTTCGAGCAGCGAGATGGCGAGTGTCTCCATCTCCTCGGTGACCATGGCGGCGCCGTATAGCTCGACCATGCGCAGCGTGCCGTGCACCTGGTGCAGGCTGTCCGCACAGGAGCGCATCGCATCCCGGTTGCCCGGGTTGTCGACGTAGGACTCCAACGCCTCGCGGGCCACGGCGAGCGTCTCGTCGAGCTCGGGCTTGACCCACTGCAGGGTGGTGAAATCGATATGGTCTTGAAGTCTCATGCGCCCCTCTCAGCCGCCACGTAACGCGTTGTCACGCAACCGGCGAGGTTGCCCCCTGTGAAAATCGTTATCCGCCAACTGCTCACTTAACCCGGCAGCTTGAAGTGGGCCACCGAACGACGCAGGTCGCTCGCCAGCTGGGCCAGGTAACCGATCGAATCGGCCGTCTGGCTCGCGCCCTGCGAGGTCTGCGAAGTGATTTCCTGAATCGCATTCATCGACACGGAAATATCGGTTGCCGCCGTGGACTGCTGGCGTGCCTGCGTGGAGATGTTCTGAATCAGCGCGGACAAATCGTGCGAGACGCGCTCGATGTCGCCCAGCGCGCTACCCGCGTCCTCGGCGAGTCGGGCACCAGCCACCACTTCGGCGGTGGTCTGTTCCATCGAGTTCACCGCTTCGTTGGTATCGGACTGAATCGTCTGCACCAGCGTTTCGATTCGCTTCGTCGCGCTCGCGGAGCGTTCCGCGAGGCGCTGCACTTCGTCCGCCACCACCGCGAAACCGCGGCCCGCTTCACCGGCGGACGCTGCCTGGATGGCGGCGTTCAAGGCGAGGATGTTGGTCTGCTCGGCAATGTCGTTGATTAGTTCCACGATCGAGCCGATCTCTTGCGAGGATTCGCCCAGGCGCTTGATGCGCTTGGAGGTTTCCTGGATCTGGTCGCGGATCGAGTCCATGCCCGAGATCGTCTCGCGCACCACTTCGGCGCCGCGCGAAGCGATCTTCACCGAGCGTTCGGCCACGTCGGCCGATTCGGCGGAGTCCTTCGACACGGTATCCATCAAGCTTGCGATCTGGTTGATCGCGGTGGTCGCCGTACTGATGCGCTGGGCCTGGTTCTGTGCCGATTCGGCCAGGTGGCGCGCGGTGGTCTGCGTTTCCTGGGCCGAGGAGGACACCTGCTCGGACGTCTCGTTGATCGTCGTCACCAGGGTGCGCAATTCGTCGATGGCGTAGTTCACCGAGTCGGCGATGGCGCCCGTGATGTCTTCGGTCACGGTGGTCTTGACGGTCAGGTCACCTTCGGCAAGCGAACCCATTTCGTCCAGCAGGCGCATGATGGCCTCCTGGTTACGCTGGTTGAGTTCGGTCGATTCCTGGAAGCGGCGGCGTTGGTCGGACACCAACTGCACGATAAGCACGGCCAGGAAGGCGGCCGCACCGATCGCGCCGAGCACGCCCCACCACAGGTTCGGGAACAGGCGGCGGGTCGGCAGCTTGCCGATCTGGTCGGCCAGTTCGTTCGCGCGCAGCAGCACGTTTTGCGAGTCGAGCGAGGCCTGGTTGCCGGCGCGCTTCACATCGCCCAGGTTGCCTGCGGCGCTGACCAGCTTGCCCACCGGATCCTGCAGGTTGTCCCACTGGGCCTGCATGTCGGTGAGGATCTTGCGCGCGTTGGCATCCGTCATCGAACGCACGCCCACTTCGGCGTTGCCTTCGAGCAGACCCTTGAGCACCGAGCCGTACAGCTGGCCGTCGCGGGCGAGGCCGTCGGCGGCGGGCTGCGAGGCTTCGCCACCCTGCAGCACTTCCTGCACGCGGCGGATCATACGGTCGGCCAGCAGCATCTGGCGGGCGGAGGTGTAGGTCTGCTCCGCGCTGCCACCGCGCTGCTGCAGGATGTTCACCACCTGCTCCATGTTGGAGTTGAGCACCGGCAATTCGCGGCCCAGGGTGGCCGCGCGCTGCGCGGAATCCACCACCAGTGCCTTGTTCGACAGGATCTTGCCGATGTCCGCGTCGAGCTGGCCCCACGCGTTGCTGAGCGCGCTGACGGCGCGCCCGGCGGGCGTGGCGTTGTTGTCGGCATACGGTTTCATGCCGCTCTTTTCATCGCCCTTGTTCAGGCGCTGAACGGCCGCATCGATGGTGTTGCGGTTGGTCTCGAGTTCCTTGAAGGAATCCGCGTTACCGTCCGTGGCCGCTTCCAGTGCCAGCTTTGCCGTCTGCTGCGACAACACCTGGATCTGGGTCGTCAGACCCGTCGCCTGGGTGTCCTCGCGGCCACGCAAGGTCAGCATGGCAAAGTCGACACCCGTGAAACCGAACGCAATGACCAGCGCAATGATGAGGCCTGTATAACCTCGCTCTTTGCCCACGCCCCCTGTAGTGCTCATTTCGTTCACCTCGCCCTTCTACGCCTCGCCGCCCATGCCGGCGAAGGCGTCGGATCATCGCCCTGATTCCGGCCTTGAGCAGCGCCGGTCCTACTTATGGTTCAACGTTGCGCGTCAGGCCGCAGCCTGACGGAAGTCCGGCGCACGAACCAGCTTGCCCATACTGAACACAGCCAGTCGCGAATCGCCTACACGATCATCCACGAAACGTGCCAAACGCGGGTCGTCTTCCTGCTCGGCCTGGCGACGCTGCTCCGCGTCGACCGTGCGCTGCCCGAAGACTTCATCCACCATCAGCGCCACGCTGCCCGCACCCTGGCGCACCACCAGCAGGCGGGTGCGTTCGGTGGACAACGTGCGTTCGCCAAACAGGAAACGTGCCAGGTCGATCACCGGCACCAGATTGCCGCGCACGTTCGCCACGCCCAGCAGCCAGGGCTGGGTGCCCGGCACCGGCGTCAACGAGGGTACCGCCAGCAGTTCGCTGATCTCGTCGATGCCGCTGACGAACAGGCGGCTGCCCGCACGGTAACCAATGCCGCGCCACAGACCCGGGGCCTCGAGGCTTTCCGGCGTGCCGGAGGCGTGCGCCAGCGAAAGGCGCTCGTACCGGGCGAGGATTTCGAAGGGCGTGAGCGAGGCGGTCTGACTCATGGTCGCCTCACGCAGCGCTGGGCAGCAGATCGTTGATGCAGGCCAGCAAATCCTTCTCGTTGACCGGCTTGGTGATGAAGGCCCGCGCACCCTGGCGCAGCCCCCACACACGGTCGGTCTCCATGGACTTGGTGGTGATCATGACGATGGGAATGCTCGACGTCATCGGGTCGCGCGTCAGCGTGCGCGTGGCCTGGAAGCCGTTCATGCCGGGCATGATGACGTCCATGATGACCAGATCGGGCTTCAGTTCGCGCACGCGCTCAATGCCTTCTTCGGCGTTGCCGATCGAATCGACCTGGTAACCCGCGCGCTCGAGCAGCGTGGTGAACACGCGCACGTCGGTCGGCGAATCGTCAATGATAAGAATATTGGCCACAGGCCCCCCTCAGACCCTGTAGTCGTCCGACTTAAACCGTAACGACATGTCGATGGATTGCACCCAGCAGTTCGTCGCGCGTGAACGGCTTGGTCAGATATTGTTCCGCACCCACGATGCGCCCGCGTGCCTTGTCGAACAGGCCGTCCTTCGAGCTGAGCATGATCACGGGCGTCCCGCGGAACTGCGGGTTGTTCTTGATCAGCGCGCACGTCTGATAGCCGTCAAGTCGCGGCATCATGATGTCGACGAAGATGATCGCGGGCTTCTGATCGGAGATTTTGGCTAGCGCCTCGAAACCGTCCACCGCCGTAAGCACGTCGCAACCTTCTTTCTTCAACAAGGTTTCGGCGGTACGACGGATGGTTTTCGAGTCGTCGATAACCATGACCTTCAGGCCGGCCAAGCCATTTCCACTTATGTTCAAGTTCACAACACCCCCCTGCGACCCGCCCCTGGCTCAGGTAAATCGTGCAACCGCCAACCGGTGGACCGGCGATGCCCTGTGTAAATACCAACCGCACGCCTGTGAAGACGTACGGCAAACGTTCAGCCGGCAGGCACTCGTTCGTGCTGTTTACCGCCTGCCCGGCGTGACGTCAAGGAGAATTCTTAAGTTAAGCGTCCTACGTCATTGAATTGCACGGTTTGTCGCCATGGGGTACCGACCGTGGGGCGGACGGGCATGCTTCCCTGGGGCGATCATCCCATCTCATCCACGCGTATGGGAGTCTCTCTTGATCGTTGGAGCATTCAACGCAATCTCTCAGAGCCTGGTCGACATCTCCTCGTGACCCGCGCCGGAGCTGTTTGCGCGCAGGACAAGGAAGAACGAGGGAGTGTACGTCCGTACATGACCGAGTGATGACGCCGGCCTGCGGGCAAACAGACCCGACCCGGAGGGTTGTTCTTGATTGGCCGCCAGGCGGCAGCGCGCGGCTTGACCTGCCAGCCAGGCAGGCGCTGCGCCACGCACTACCACCTGGCGGCCAATCAAGAACAACGCGGGCCACGAGGAGATGTTGACCAGGCTCTTAGGCTTCGGACGACATACACTGCCACGCCATCCGCCCGCCCCAGGCCGGACGCGCATGGTGAACATGCACCACTACCGGAGAATGACGATGACCCTGAAGGTCGCCGTGCTGATGGACCCGATCGGCTCGATCAAGATCGCCAAGGACACCACCTTCGCCATGCTGCTGGAGGCCCAGCGGCGCGGCCACAGCCTGTTCTACATGGAACAGGGCGACCTGGCCGCCCGCAGCGGCGAGCCCTGGGCGCGCCTGGCGCCGCTTTCCGTGCGCGACGACGCCTCGGGCTGGTACATGCTGGGCGAGCCCGCCTGGCGCGACCTGCGCGAGATGGACGTGGTGCTGATGCGCAAGGACCCGCCGGTCGACCCGCAGTTCATCTACGACACCATGGTGGCCGAACTGGCCGAGCGGGCCGGCGTGATGGTGGTGAACCGCCCGCAGGCGCTGCGCGATTGCAACGAGAAGCTGTTCGCCATGCATTTCCCGCAGTGCATGTCCCCCACCCTGGTGAGCCGCGACGCGGCCGACATCCGCGCCTTCGTGGCGACCCACGGCGAAGTGGTGCTCAAGCCGCTGGACGGCATGGGCGGGCGCGGCATCTTCCGCGTGAAGGCGGGCGACAGCAATCTCAACTCCATGCTGGAAACCTTGATCGCCGCCGGCCCCAAGGGCGAGCACAAGCAATTCACCATGGTGCAGAAGTTCATCCCCGAGATCAGCTCGGGCGACAAGCGGATCCTGGTCGTGGACGGCGAACCGGTGCCGTACGCACTGGCGCGCATCCCCCAGGGCAGCGACTTCCGCGGCAACCTGGCCGCCGGCGGCCGCGGCGAAGGGGTGCCGTTGAGCGAGCGCGACCGCTGGATCGTCTCCCAGGTGGCGCCGGAACTGCGCCGCCGGGGCCTGCTGTTCGTGGGCCTGGACGTGATCGGCGACTACCTCACCGAGATCAACGTCACATCGCCGACGTGTGTGCGCGAACTGGATGCGCAATTCGGGCTTAATATCGCGGGTCAGCTCTTCGATGTGATTGAGCAAAACCGACTCGGAACCCGCGCCGCGTGAGCCAACCTGCTGTCCGCACCGGCGCCGACATGTTCGGCGCCACGATGCTTTTCTCGCTGTTGCTGCACGGCGTGGTGATCCTGGGGATCACTTTCACCTATGTGAAGGCCAAGCCCAGCCTGCCCACGCTGGACGTGACCCTGGTCGACGTGGCCAACCGCGAAGCGCCGGACAAGGCCGACTTCCTGGCCCAGGCCAACAACAGCGGCGGCGGCGAGAGCGACAAGGCCGCGCGCCCGTCGCAGCTGGTTTCCGGCGCCCTGCCCCGGCCCACCAACGGCGTGGCGCCCCAGCCCATCGAGGCCAGCGCGCCGCGCCCGCAGGAAGCGACCAACGACAAGCTGCTCACCACCACGGGCAACAGCCACTACAGCGTCAACACCGAGAGCGCCAAGCTCGAGCAGACAACGCAGGACCTGCCCGAATCGCCCGCCGACGTGAAGCGCCACCAGGAAATGGCGCAGCTCGCCGCCGAAGTGCGTGACAAGAGCGAGCAGTACGCCAAGCGGCCGAAGAAGAAGTTCATCTCGTCCAACACCAAGGAATACGCCTATGCCGCCTATATGCGCGGCTGGGTCGACCGCGTCGAGCGCGTGGGCAATCTCAACTACCCGAACGAGGCGCGCCGCCGCGGCCTGCATGGCGACGTGCTGTTGACCGTGACGCTGAACCGGGATGGCTCGGTGAAGGACATCACCATCGTGGACAGCTCCGGCCAGCCGCTATTGGACGCCGCCGCGCAGCGCATCGTGCGCCTGGCCGCGCCGTTCCCCTCGCTGCCGGCGGACAAGGAGCGCATCGACGAGCTGAACATCACGCGCACCTGGCAGTTCATGCCCAACGACACGCTGCACAGCCGTTGAGTGAGGAGCGGGTGAACGCAGCGACGCACAGCGCGCTGCTTTCGCTGTTTGCTCACCTCGCTTAACCCAGCGCACATGACCGTGGGCGGCCGGCGCGTTCAGGGCATACAATGCGGCCATGGCTTCCTCCCTCTCCAGCCCGCAGTCTCTCGCCGGTCAGTTCCTGATCGCCATGCCCAGCCTGGCCGAGCCGCCGTTTTCGCGCGGCGTCGCTTTCATCTGCCAGCACGACGAAGACGGTGCGGTCGGTCTGCTAGTGAACCAGCTCTCCGAATACCGCCTGGGCGATGTGCTCACCCAGATGAAGCTGGAGTGCAATGACCTGGAGCTTGCCGATGCGCCCGTGCTGATCGGTGGACCGGTGCAGCAGGAGCGCGGCTTCGTGCTCCATCGCGAGCCGGGGCATTGGGAGTCGAGCTACCGCATCAACAACGAATGGTCGGTGACGACCTCACGCGACATCCTGGTTGCCATGGCGCATGGCGAAGGCCCGCGCCTGGCCATGATGGCGCTAGGTTATGCCGGCTGGAGCGCCGGTCAGCTGGAGCAGGAACTGAAGGACAACACCTGGCTGACCGTCGAAGCGAGCGAGCGCGTCGTCTTCCATACCCCGCTGGAAGAGCGCTGGAGCGCCGCCGCGGGCCTGGTCGGGGTCGACCCGCTGCAGTTGCCAGGTTACGCAGGGCACGCATGAGCTGTGTGTTCGGGTTCGACTACGGCAGTCGCCTGATCGGCGTGGCCGTCGGCAATCGGTTTACCGGAAGCGCGCGCGGACTTGCCGCCATTGCGGTGCGCGATGGCGATCCCGACTGGCCGGCGCTCGACGCGCTGCGCAAGGAATGGCTGCCCGAGACCCTGGTGGTCGGCCTGCCGCTCACGCTCGACGGCGAAGAGCAGCCGGCCAGCAAAGGGGCCCGCCGCTTCGCCGACAAGCTCGGCCAGCGCTACAACCTGCCGGTGCAGCTCACCGATGAGCGCTACAGTTCGCAGGAAGCCGCGCAACGCTTCGCCAGTGCGCGCGCTGCCGGCCTGAAGAAAAAGCGCGATGCAGCCACGATCGATGCCGAAGCCGCCGCGGTCATTCTCGAACGCTGGCTGGCCTCAGCCGATACCACCGGACCCTAAGTACGGACTTCCGCCCGCCATGAGCCCTCGCCTGCGCCACCTCACCACCCTGGAACACCTGCCCCGCGAGACCATCGAGCGCCTGCTCGATCGTGCCGAGTCGATGCGTGAGGGTTGCGCGCATGGCACGCGCAAACTGGAGCTGCTCTCGGGCCGCACCATCCTCAACCTGTTCTTCGAGCCGTCCACGCGCACGCGCACCTCGTTCGAACTGGCTGCGCGCCGGCTCAGTGCCGACGTGATCAATTTCGACATCGGCTTCTCCTCCACCAGCAAGGGCGAGGCGCTGTTCGACACGCTGCACACGCTGGAGGCGATGCATCTGGACGCCATCGTGGTTCGCCACAAGATCTCGGGCACGCCCGAAGAACTGGTGCGCCACGCCATGAGCGGGGTCTCGGTGATCAACGCCGGTGACGGCAATCGCGCGCATCCCACCCAGGGCCTGCTCGACGTGCTGACCATCCGCCAGCACCGGCCGGACTTCAGCCAGCTCACCGTGGTGATCTGCGGCGACGTGAAGCATTCGCGCGTAGCGCGTTCGGACGTGCACGCGCTCAAGGCGATGGGCGTGAAGGAAATCCGCCTGTGCTCGCCCAAGGCGCTGATGCCGCAGGAATCGGAATTCCCGGGCTGCGTGATCACCGACGACTTTGACGCCGCCGTCGAAGGCGCCGACGTGGTGATCATGCTGCGCCTGCAGAAAGAGCGCATGGCAGTGACCGATCTTCCCGACGAAGCGGCCTACTTCCAGCGCTACGGCCTGGACAACCGCCGCCTCGCCCGCGCCGCCAAGGCGGCCCTGGTGATGCATCCGGGACCGCTCAACCGCGGCATCGAAATCGCCCCCGAGGTGGCCGACGGCCCGCAGTCGCGGATCCTGGAGCAGGTCGGCAACGGCGTGTTCGTGCGCATGGCCGTGCTGGCTGAGGTTCTGGGCCGCTAAAAGCTTGCCACCTAAGGCTTTCGGCCACAGCCTGATAAGGCCGTGGCTCACCGCGGAATGCTGCGAATACAGGCATAATGCGCGGCGCAACACCACCTCACTCAAGGGATTAGACATGCGATCGACGACGCGCATTGCCGCGCTGGGCCTCGCCGGTGTCCTGCTGGCTGCATGCCATCACAAGGACAAGGACGCTCCCCTCGCCTTCGTACCGGCCGATACGCCGTACGTGGTGGCCAACCTCGACGTGCTCGACGACGACACCCGCAAGGCGCTGTTGGCCCAGGCCAACGCCCAGCTGCCGTCGGAGCTGGTCCAGCTGCGCTCCGCCGCCGACGAGATGGCGGAAAAGGATCCGGACCTGTCGCGCCTGTTGAAGGCCATGATCGCCGAGCTGGATGGCAAGACCATCGAGACGTTCGCGCAGAATGCCGGCCTCAACATCAAGGGCCGCTCGGCCGTCTACGGCCTGGGCCTGGCGCCGGTGGCGCGCTTCGAGCTGGTCGATCCGAAGGCCTTCGACGCCTTCGTCGGCCGCCTGGAAGCGGCCTACGGCAAGCCGTTCGACACCGCCACCGTGGGTGGCCAGAACTACCGCAAGCACGTCACCACCGACGGTGGCCTGCAGATCGTGATGGCCGAAGTCGGCAAGCAGGCGGTCGCCGCCATCCTGCCCGCCGATGCACCCGAGGCCACGCTGCGCCTCGCCTTCGGCCTGGATCGCCCGGAGAAGAACCTGCAGGACGACGGTCGCCTGGAAAAGCTCGCCAAGGCGAAGGATTACCAGCCGTGGGCGATCGGCCAGGTCGATTTCGCCCGCCTGCTGCCGCTGGCAGCGAGCGGCAAGGATCCGCTGTTCAACGTACTGCTCAAGGCCCACGCCGAAGCCGAGTCGGCCAAGACCGGCGAGCCGGTGTCCAATCAGCTGAAGGTGTCGCCGGCTTGCGAAAGCGAGGCCACGCGCATCGCCTCGCGCGTGCCGTCGATGAGCTTCGGCTACACCAAGCTCGACGAGAAGCACCAGAACATCCGCTGGGATGTGGCGCTGGCCGACGACGTCACCAAGGCCTTCAGCGGCATGAAGGTGGAGCTGCCGGGCCTGGGTGCCGCGGGCACCGCGCCGTTCGACGTCAGCATCGCCGTGCCGATCGCCCAGTTGCGTACCTTCTGGGGCGCCCAGGCCGAAGCGGTGGCTGCCAAGCCCTTTACCTGCCCGTCGCTCACCGATCTCAACGAAGGCTTCGCCAAGATCGGCCTGATGACGCAGCAGGCCGCGGTGCCGCCGGTCGGCGACCTGCTCGGCCTGCGCGTGGCGCTGGACAGCTTCGAGCCCGGCAGCAACAACGCCATGCCGAAGTTCAGCGGCCGCATCCTGATCGGCACCTCCAACCCGGCGGGCCTGCTCGCCATGGCGCAGATGGCCGCCTCGGGCCTGCAGCAGCTGAAGCTGACGCCGGACGGCAAACCGGCACCGCTGCCGCCCGAACTGACCGCACCGCTGGGTGCGCCGGTGTGGGCCGCGATGGGTCCGAAGGCGCTGGCCCTGGCCGTCGGCCAGGGCGAGGACGTGAAGCTGGGTGAACTGCTCAATGCGGCTGGCGGCGACGCCGGTCGCATGGGTCGCCTCAGCCTGAGCGGCGAGATGTACCAGGCCTGGGTGAAGGCCATGGCGGACAAGGCCGAGCACATCGCTGAGCTTACCGCCGGCTCGGCCGACGACCCGGAAGCCCAGGCTGCAGCCAAAGCCACGGCAGCCCGCTCCAAGGCCCAGTTCGAATCGATGGAAGCGCAGGCCGCACGCATCAAGTCGCTCAACGGCGAGATGCACATGGAAAGCGCCGGCCTGGTGATCACCAGCCAGACCGAACTGAAGTAAATCTTCCACCCTGCGTGGAAACGAAAACGGGGCGCCAAGGCGCCCCGTTTTTTTTGCCGCGCGGCAAGCCGCTAGATCGACAGTGCCGCCCGGCGTTGCTGCCGCACGAAGCTCAGTCCCAGCGCGAGCGCCAGCAGCAGCACCACCACCACGAAGATCACCAGGCCGAGATGGTCGCCGTGCATGCCCTGCTCGAAACCGGCCGGCAAGGTATCGCCCTGGGTCAGCTCCATTGCCGACATGCCGGTGTAGTGCATGCCGCATACCGCCACGCCCATCACCAGCGCACTGCCCAGCATCTGCAGTTTTCCGCGCAGGTTGAAGGCCAGCCACAGCGCGGCCATGGATGCCACGATGGCAATGCCCACCGACAACGCCACCAGGCTGCCGTCATAGGACACCAGCGCCGAGGTCAGCATCGCGGCCATGCCCAGGTAGTGCATGCCGGCGACGCCCAGCCCCATCAGCACGCCCGCGAACAGCAGGTTGATGAAGCGGAACCTGCCGCTGCCCACGATCGCCAGGCCCAGCGAACAGGCGACGATGGCAATCAGCGCCGACACCGTGGTCAACCACATGTCGAAGGTCACCTGCGTGCCCATGTTGCAGGCGAGCATGGCGATGAAATGCATGGCCCAGATCGCGCCGCCGCCCATCGCGGTGCCCGCGGCGAGGATCGCGCCCCAGCGCTGGCGCGCGTTCTGCGCGAGCGGAATGCCCAACGCAAACTGCAGCGCGGTAAACGATCCCAATACGGATACCGCATAGGACAACCCGACCAGCACCCCGTTGTAATGCTGATGCATGTCTTGCATGAAGCTTCCCCTTCGTTGGTTACGGACGCCCAGCGATGTTTGCCGCACTGCTCCCCGCGGCCATCAATGGGATATGTCGAACACGCACATGGCAGCGCCGCTGCTATGGCAGCTGGTTTCGCGTACGAACACCGTTGGCGTTTCCACCGAATCGGTCAGCAGACCCTCGATGAAACCGCAGAAAAACCGACCGCCTGAGGCACCGCCCGGCTGACAAAGCGGACAGCCGCGCAGATGCAGCTGATGATCGTGCTGCTCGACCGTCACCAGCCCGCGCAATGCCGGTACGGCGATGCGTCGCAGCGCGTCGGTCATCCCCAGCTTGGCGCCGAGCGCGAAGTCGCGCTTGTAGACCCAGGCGCCCGTGCGCCGGCCCGCGAGATAAAGCGAGGCGTCGCGCGCTTCGTCGGCGACGGCGTATTCGAGATTGATCAACCAGGGAAAGATTCGCGGATAGTCCTTGGCCAGATTCGGCAGCATCCGCTCGACGCGCGCCACATCGGCGCCCGCGGCGAGTGGCGTCGCGTCCTGCGCGGGCAACGACGCAGGCGCGGGCCGGGCGGCTTCGACCAGAGGCGCCGCCTGGGCCATCGGGGCACTGGCCGTCGCCGCAGCAACGCCCTCCGCGAATGCGGGCCGCGAGGATTCGAAGCTGAGCACCCGGGGATGCGTGCCCAGCGCTTCTTGCAGCGCCAGTTGCCGCTCGTCCGGTCCGCGCAGAAGCAGCGTGAGACACGCGCCTTGCGCATCCGGAACCAATCGCTGGCGCACGAGTACGTGCCCGTACTCCGTCACCACGCGACCCAACTCCACCAGGAGTCCTTCCCTACGCTCGGAAACCACCCGAACTTCCAACTCGGCCATGATTCCCCCCGAAATCAAGCCAGCACGGAATGTGCTACGCCTCGCAAATCTGCCGTATAGCCGTCCGTTTCACAAAGGCACATATTCCATTTCAAGACGCAGTTCACAGACTCATCAAACCTTCACATCCATGGCGTCAGCACACAGAAAGCTAACGCGTGGATTCATCGTGCCGCTTGCCACCATTGCCCAGCTTTGGCCGCATGAGCGCAGTTCCAACGTCTTCGTAACACCGTTTTGGCATGCGTAATTGCGTGCTGAACGGATTTATTTGCGAGCCATGTTCGATTCATCTCGAAACTGTTTGGATAGCCCCACGGATGCCGCAGCACGCGGCGACCGTCTGTCTCATGGACAGCGCTTTCTCATCACAGGAGATTCCCCATGCGCACGAACAACCTGTTTCGCAAGTCGCTGATCGCCGCTGGTCTGGTGGTTGCCTTCTCGGCCATGCCTATCGCGCAGGTTGCCGCCCAGGACGCCATGCAGAAGTCGTCGGACAACCAGACGGTTCCGGACAAGACTGCCGATACGTGGATCACCACCAAGGTGAAGTCGGAGCTGGCGACCACCAAGAACGTGAAGAGCAGCGATATCTCGGTGACCACCATGGACGGCGTCGTCACGCTCACCGGTACGACCGCCAGCGCGGCGGAGAAGACCAAGGTCGAGGCCGTCGCCAAGAAGGTGAAGGGCGTCAAGAGCGTCGATGCGAGCGGCCTGACCGTCGCCGACACGGCGAAGTAAGCACGCCCGCCGCGATGCGGCCGCTGAAACGACGAAGGAGCCCTCGCGGGGCTCCTTCCTTTTTGCTCGATGGGACCCGCTATCAGCGGTGCAGCAGGCCGCCGCCGAAGTTCTGCGAGTCCTTGGTTTCCTCCAGCTCCACCCCGTCCAGACCCTGCGACAAGGTGTGTGCATCGCCGCCCTGGGCAAGCTTGATGCGCAGGCGCACTTCGTTGGAGCTGTCCGCGTGGCGCAGGGCATCCTCGTAGGAAATCTCGCCAGCGTGATAGAGCTCGACCAAGCTCTGGTCGAAGGTCTTCATACCGAGATTGGTCGATTCCTTCATCACTTCCTTGAGCTTGTGGATCTCGCCCTGGCGGATGTAATCCTGCACCAGCGGCGTACCCAGCAGCACTTCCACCGCCACGCGACGCGCCTTGCCGTCGGGGGTGGGGATCAGCTGTTGCGCCACCACCCCCTTGAGGTTCAGCGACAAGTCCATGAACAGCTGCGAGCGGCGGTCTTCCGGGAAGAAGTGCAGGATGCGGTCCATCGCCTGGTTGGCGTTGTTCGCATGCAGCGTGCACAGGCACAGGTGACCGGTTTCGGAGAAGTTGATCGCGTGCTCCATCGTTTCGCGCGTACGCACTTCGCCGATCATGATGACGTCGGGCGCCTGGCGCAGCGTGTTCTTCAGCGCGTTGTCCCAGCTGTCGGTATCGATGCCCAGCTCGCGCTGCGTGATGATGCAGCCCTCGTGCTTGTGCACGTATTCGATCGGGTCTTCGATGGTGATGATGTGGCCGGTCGAATTGGCGTTGCGGTAGCCGATCATCGAAGCCAGCGAGGTGGACTTACCGGTACCGGTACCGCCCACGAAGATGATGATGCCGCGCTTGGTCATCGCCAGCTGCTTGATCACCGGCGGCAGGCTGAGTTCCTCGATGGTCGGGATCTTCGACTCGATGCGACGCAGCACCATGCCCACGCAGTTGCGCTGGTAGAAGCACGACACGCGGAAACGGCCCACGCCCTGCGCCGAGATGGCGAACTGGCATTCGTGGGTCTTTTCGAACTCTTCGCGCTGCGAGGGCGTCATCACGTTCAGCACCATGTCGCGCGACTGCTGCGCGGACAGCGGGCTCTGGGTGATCGGCACGACGCGTCCCTGCACCTTCATCGACGGCGGCACGCCGGCCGTGATGAACAGGTCGGAGGCCTTCTTGTGCACCATCAACTTGAGGAAGGAGGTGAAATCGAAGTCGCTCATAAGCCCTCCGGGCGGTTAGTGGTGAACAGTAAATAGTGAATGGAGAAAGCAGGACGGCAAGTTCGTTCTTAGCCTTTACCATTCACCCTTTACCATTTACCCCTTGAAAATGTCTTTGTTGCGCGCGTAGCCCATCGCCTGCTGGCGCGTCACCAGACCGCGCTTCACCAGGTCCTGCAGGTTCTGGTCGAGCGTCTGCATGCCGTGCTGCTGGCCGGTCTGGATGGACGAGTACATCTGCGCCACCTTGTCCTCGCGGATCAGGTTGCGGATCGCGGGGATGCCGACCATGATCTCGTGCGCCGCGATACGTCCGCCGCCCACCTTCTTCAGCAGCGACTGCGAAATCACCGCGCGCAGCGACTCGGACAGCATCGAGCGCACCATCGGCTTTTCGCCGGCGGGGAACACGTCGATGATGCGGTCGATGGTCTTGGCGGCCGAACTGGTGTGCAGCGTGCCGAACACCAGGTGGCCGGTTTCCGCCGCGGTCAGCGCCAGGCGGATGGTTTCCAGGTCGCGCAACTCGCCGACCAGCACATAGTCGGGATCTTCGCGCAGCGCCGAACGCAGCGCCTCGTTGAAGCCATGCGTGTCGCGATGGACTTCGCGCTGGTTGATCAGGCACTTCTGCGAGGTGTGCACGAATTCGATCGGATCCTCGATGGTGAGGATGTGGCCGTATTCGTTCTTGTTGATGTGGTCGACCATCGCCGCCAGCGTGGTGGACTTGCCCGAACCGGTGGGACCGGTCACCAGGATCAGGCCCTGCGGCTGCTCGATCAGTTCGCGGAACACGGCCGGCGCAGCCAGGTCTTCCAGCGTGAGCACTTCGGACGGAATGGTACGGAACACCGCACCCGCGCCGCGGTTCTGGTTGAACGCGTTGACGCGGAATCGCGCCAGGCCGGGAATCTCGAACGAGAAGTCGACCTCGAGGAATTCTTCGTAGTCGCGGCGCTGCTTGTCCGACATGATGTCGTAGATCAGCGAGTGGACCTGCTTGTGCTCGAGCGCGGGAATATTGATGCGGCGAACGTCGCCGTCCACGCGGATCATCGGCGGCAGGCCGGCGGACAAGTGCAAGTCCGAGGCCTTGTTCTTCACCGAGAAGGCAAGCAGTTCGGCGATATCCATCTGGTTTCCCCTTGAACCCGATCATCTGGATGGCAGGCCCCGGGGCGGAAGGCGGTTCCCCCGGACGCGACGATGCGGCGCGCTGGCGCCAAGCCGTCCGACAGGTCCATTCCCCGTTCCCAAGCTGCGGCCCGATACTACTAGCCGTGCGGGCCGGGCCACCAGTCTTTCCTTTGGCCGTAAGCCGCAAACTGCGGACCAGGTTGGAAGTTGCACTGCCGAAGGCTGGCAGGAAGGCACTTTCGCCACAGGACGGGCAGGCCCGGCCTCCGGTAAGGTACGTGGCCATCAGCGAGGACCCTGCATGACACGTATCGCTTTCATCGGCGGCGGCAACATGGCACGCAGCCTGATCGGCGGCTTGCTCAAGACCGGCGTGGCCGCCTCGTCGATCACCGTGGCCGAACCGCGGGCCGAGGCGCGCCAGGAACTGGGACGCGACTTCGGCATCGCCAGCTATGCCGAGAACCGCCTCGCCGCGGCGGAGGCCGACGTGCTGGTGCTGGCGGTGAAGCCGCAGATCATGCCGGCCATCCATGCCGAGCTGCAGGACATGCTGGTGCGCCAGCGGCCCCTGCTGATCTCGATTGCCGCCGGTGTGCGCATCGACCAGCTCGAGCGCTGGTTCGGGCATGCGCTGGCCATCGTACGTTGCATGCCCAATACGCCGGCCCTGATCGGTGCGGGTGCCACGGGACTGTTCGCCAATCGCCGCGTCAGCCCGGAACAGCGCGCCAAGGCGCAGCACATCATGGATGCGGTGGGTATCACCCGGTGGGTCGAGGACGAAGCGTTGATCGATACGGTGACCGGCCTTTCCGGTTCCGGCCCGGCCTATTTCTTCGCCATGGTGGAAGCGCTGGAAGATGCCGCGTTCGCCCAGGGCATGTCGCGTGAAACGGCGCGCGCCCTCGCCGCACAGACCTGCCTCGGCGCCGGCCGCATGCTGGTCGAAAGCGGCGAAGATCCCGGCGTGCTGCGCCAGCGCGTGACCTCGCCCAACGGCACCACGCAGGCCGCCCTGGAAAGCTTTGCCGCCGATCACCTCGCCCAGATCGTTACCCGCGCCGTGGCCGCCGCTTCGCGCCGGGCCGGCGAATTGGCCGCTGCCCTGGATCATCAATCGTGAGCTATCTCCTCAACGCCCTCTCTTTCATCGTCGAGCTGGCCTTTGGTGCCGCGGCCGCCTTGTTCGTACTGCGCCTGCTGGCCGAAGCCAGCCGGGTGGACTTCAACAACCCGCTCAGCCAGTTCGTCTATCGCACCACCAACCCGGTACTGGCGCCGATCCGCCGCCTGCTGCCGAACTGGCGCCGCATCAATATCGCTGCCCTGCTGATCGTCTGGCTGCTGATGCTGATCAAGCGCATCGTGCTGTTTGCGTTGCTGGGCCTGTTCCCGCACGTGCTGGGGCTGATCGTGCTGTCCATCGCGGACATGCTGGATTTCATCGCCATGTTCTACGTGGTGCTGATCTTCATCTGGTCGCTGATGAGCCTGTTCCAGGTCGAGACCTATCACCCGGTCTACCGCCTGGCCGGCAGCCTGGTGGCACCGCTGCTGCGTCCGTTGCGCGGCAAGCTCACCGCGGGCGGCCTGGATTTCGCGCCGTGGGCGGTGATGATCGCGCTGATCCTCGCGCGCATCCTGCTGGTGTCGCCGCTGGCCGATCTCGGCGCGCGGCTGGCGCTCGGCGTCTGAACTTCTTCCACGCTCACGACGCGCCGTGCCGGCTTCATCGCCGGCCGGTGCGCCCTGTGCGGTCAATCGTCATGTCCAACCTCTCTTCTGGAGAATGCTTCGCATGAAAGCGACCTTGCCTGCCCTGCCCCGCCGCCTGCTCGTGCTGGCGCTTGCCGCCGCCTCCGTCGGCAGCGTTTATGCCGCCACCACTACCCCTGCCAGCAAACCCGACGTGGTGGCCGATCACATCGATACTTCGGTGAAACCTGGCGACGATTTCTTCGAGTTTGCCAACGGCGCGTGGCTGAAGAGCCATCCGATTCCGCCCGAGGAATCGCAGTGGGGCATCGGCCAGGTGGTGCAGGACGAGCTGTACGCCAAGCTGCGCAAGATCAGTGAGGACGCCGCCGCCGACAAGAACGCGGCGCCCGGCAGCGACGAACAGAAAATCGGCGATTTCTGGACCACCGCGATGGACCAGGCGCTGGCCGACAAGCTCGGCGTCACGCCGTTGAACGACGAACTGGCGCGCATCGACGCGGTGCACGACGTGAATTCCGCGCTCGACGAAGCGTTCGCGCTGCAGCTGCTGGGCGTCGGTCCGTTCTTCGACTTCTCCGTGCAGCAGGATGAGAAACAGAGCGACGCGATGGCCGTGCACCTGTGGCAGGGCGGCCTGGGCTTGCCGGAACGCGACTACTACTTCAACAAGGAAAAGGGTGTCGCCAAGGTACGCGCCGCGTACGAGGAGCATCTGCATCGCTCCTTCCGCATGCTGGGCAAGAACGACGCCGAAGCGGCCAGCAGTGCCAAGCAGGTGATGGCGTTCGAAACCGCGCTTGCCAAGGTATCGCGTCCGCTGGCCGAGCTGCGTGATCCGCAGAAGAACTACAACAAGATGGCGCCAGCCGATCTCACGGCGAAATACACGCCGTCCATCGCGTGGAAAACGCGCCTGGCCGGATGGAAGCTGTCGCCCAACGAGGTGATCGTCGGCCAGCCGGAATTTTTCAGCGGCCTGCAGGCACTGCTGGCCAAGACGCCCACGCCGGTGATTCGCGACTACATGCGCGCGCATCTTGTGGACACCTATGCCAGCTACCTGAGCGCGGATTTCGACAACGAACACTTCGACTTCTACGGCCACACGCTGAATGGCCAGGCCCAGCAGAAGCCGCGTTGGAAGCGCGCCTTGCGCGCGGAAAACAAATCGCTCGGCATGATCCTCGGCCGCATCTATGTGAAGGACTATTTCTCCGAAGCAGCCAAGCAGCGCTACAACACGATGGTGGAAGCGATCCGCACCGCCTACGGCGAGCGCATCGACAAGCTGGACTGGATGAGCGCAGCCACCAAGGCGAAAGCGCACGAAAAGCTCGCTGCCGTCACCAAGAAGGTGGGCTATCCTGACAAGTGGAAGGACTATTCCAAGCTCACCATCGGCCGCACCTCGTACGCGCAGAACATGATGAATGCCACGCGCTGGCAGACCGAGGACATGATCTCCAAGTTCGGCAAGCCGGTGGACCGCAACGAATGGGAAATGTCGCCGCAGACGTACAACGCGTACTACAACCCATCCAACAACGAAATCGTGCTGCCCGCCGCGCAGTTCATGATCCCGGGCTTCACCGACAACCAGATCGACGATGCCGTGGTCTACGGCTACGTGGCCGCCTCCACCATCGGCCACGAAATCACCCACGGCTTCGACGACGAAGGCCGCCAGTACGACGCCAAGGGCAACCTGGTCGACTGGTGGAGCAAGGAAGACGCCGCCCGCTTCAAGCAGCGTGCCGACGTGATGGTCAAGCAGTTCAATGCGTACGAGCCGCTGCCCGGCATCCACATCAACGGCGAGGCCAGCCTGGGCGAGAACATCGCCGACTTCGGCGGCATCATGATCGGCATCGATGCGTTCAAGAAGACCGAGCAATACAAGAAGGGCGAGAAGATCGCCGGCTATACGCCGATGCAGCGCTTCTTCCTTGGTTATGCGCTGGGCTGGTTGTCGCAGGAGCGCGAAGAGCAGCTGCGCACCGGCTTGCTCTCGGATGTACACGCACCGGCGAAGTGGCGCGTGAATGGACCGCTGTCGAATGTGCCGGATTTTTATGAGGCGTTCGATGTGAAGCAGGGCCAGCCGATGTGGCGGCCGGAGAATCAGCGGGTGAAAATCTGGTAATTGCCTCTTGTTCCCTCTCCCCGTCGGGGAGAGGGCTGGGGTGAGGGGCGGGTGCTCGCGGGAACGCTTCTATCCCCACCACCCATTGTGGGAGCGCACCCTGTGCGCGACAGCCACGTTGCGGTGTATCGCTCCGTAGGTTTGTCGCGCACCGGGTGCGCTCCCACAAGGGTTCGGAAATTTTCGACGGCGCACCACGTCAGCTGCCGTGCTTGCGGTCCCACTCCGAAAAGATCCCATGCATTGCCTCAAGCCCATCGAACAACGCCGCCGGCCCCGGCTGCAAGATGATCGGCGATTTGATCTCGAACAGCTCACCGTCACGCACCGCCGGAATCGCATCCCAGCCCTCGCGCGCCGCCACCCGCTCAGGCCGGAACCGCTTCCCGCACCATGAGCCCAGGATGATGTCCGGCGCCGCACGCACCACCTCGGTCGGATCGGCCAGGATGCGGTGCTTGGCCAGCGACTCGCCCGACATCTGCGGAAACACGTCTTCGCCGCCGGCGATACGTACCAGCTCCGCCACCCAGCGGATGCCGGTGATCAACGGATCGTCCCATTCCTCGAAGTACACCTTCGGACGCCGCGCGAACTGGGCCGCCTGCGACTGGATGCGTTCGATCTGCTCCTCGGCTTTTCGCGCATAGGCATCCGCCTTCTCGGCAGCGCCCACCATCGCACCCAGGCGACGGATATAAGCGAGGATGCCGTCCACGCTGCGGTGGTTGCTGATCCATACCTCCACGCCAGCCTTGATCAGCTCACGCGCGATATCGGCCTGGATATCGGAGAAGCCGACCACGAAATCCGGTTCGAGCTTGAGGATCTCTTCGATCTTTGCGCTGGTGAAGGCCGATACCTTGGGCTTTTCCTTGCGCGCCCGCGGCGGACGCACGGTGAAGCCGGAGATGCCGACGATGCGGTGCTCCTCGCCCAGTGCGTAGAGCACTTCGGTGGGTTCTTCGGTAAGGCAGACGATGCGCTGCGGATAGTGGTCGGTGCTGCTGCGAATCTTGCTCACGCTTTCAATGTCCCAACACGGTCACCGTGATCTTGCGCTGATGCGGATCGAGCCGGTGTTCCCACAGATAGATGCCTTGCCAGGTGCCCAACTGCGGCTTTCCCGCATGCACGGGGACCACCAGGCTGACGCCGGTAAGAATGGCACGCACATGTGACGGCATGTCGTCCGGACCTTCCTCGTCGTGGCGGAAGATCGTGTCGCCGTCGGGCACCGCGCGCGCGAACCAGCGTTCGAGGTCCTCGCGCACGGCCGGATCGGCGTTCTCGCTGATCAGCAGCGAGCAACTGGTGTGCAGGCTGAAGACATGGGCGATGCCCGTATGCACACCGCTGGCGCTGACGACGTCGGCCACCTTGTCGGTGATCTCGGTGAAACCACGGCCACGCGTATGCACGACGAAGCCATTCTGGGCGACATGATCAGCGGGCGCTGCACGCATGCGGGTAAGCCTCCGAATGGCCTCGTTGAGTTACGGGTACAGCAGACGGCTCGTCCAGGTCTGGCCGTGGCGGCTCCAGCGCACGCGTTCGTGCAGCCGGAAATCCGCGCCGTACCAGAACTCCACCATGTCAGGTTCGACCACGTAACCGCCCCAGTGCGGGGGGCGTGCCACTTCGCGACCTTCGAATTCGTGCTCGTATCGCGCGTAGCGCTGCTCGAAGGTGTCGCGGTCGGGCAACGTCTGCGACTGCAGCGACGCCCACGCACCGAGCTGGCTCTCGCGCGCACGGGTGGCGAAATAAGCGTCGGACTCTTCCGGCTGCAGCTTGCGCGCCACGCCTTCGACGCGCACTTGCACCGCATTGCGCAGTCGCTTCCAGTGGAAGCAGAGCGCCACTTGCGGATGCGCTTCGAGCTGGCCGCCCTTGTCGCTCTCGTAGTTGGTGTAGAAACGGAAGCCGCGCTCGTCGGCGCCCTTGAGCAGCACGATGCGCGAACTTACGCGGCCAGCAGCGTCGACGGTGGCCAGGTTCATGGACGTGGGTTCGGCTTCCCCCGCCGCAACGGCTTCGTCCAGCAGTTGCACAAATGTGTCGAGAATTTCGGTTTTCAGCATGGGGGTCTTGAATCGTGGCTCGCGCGCGCCATCATGGCTGGCATGTCTCCAGATGCTAGCACGCAGAATTCAACCCTGGCCGGGCACCTGCTCGACCAGTACGCCGGCCGCATAGCCCGCGCCCGACGCCCCTATGTGCTTGGGCTGTCAGGCCTCCAGGGCAGCGGCAAGAGCACGCTGGCGCGCGAGATGAAGGCCCAGGCGGAAGCCCGTGGCTGGCCGACCGAGGTGTTGTCGCTGGACGACTTCTATTATTCGCGAAGCGAACGTGAAGTCCTTGCTCACCAGATCCACCCGTTGCTGCGTACGCGCGGCGTGCCGGGCACGCATGAAATCGAGTTGCTGCTGTCGGTGCTGGCCGCGTTGCCGCAGGCCTCGGACAAGTTGCCGGTGAGCTACCCGCGCTTCGACAAGGGCCGCGACACCCGCGTGGCGCCGTCGAAATGGCCCAAGGTGGTCCGGCCGCCCAAGCTGGTCATCCTTGAAGGCTGGGCGCTGGGTCTGCGACCGCAGTTGCAGGCCGCGCTGCTGCAACCGGTGAATTCGCTGGAACGCGACGAAGACCCGGAAGGCGTCTGGCGCCACTGGGTCAACAAGCAGCTGCGCGCCTACCAACCGCTTTGGCGCAAGCTCGATGCACTGATCGTGCTACAGGCACCGAACTGGGAAATCGTGCGCAAGTGGCGCAGCGAGCAGGAAGAAGAGCTGCTGGCCCGACATGCGCCATTGGCGATGGATGCCGACACCATGCTGCGCTTTCTCGCCCACTACGAACGACTGAGCCGACACGCACTGGCCACGCTGGCCGAGCAGGCCGACACCTCGGTGGAATACGACGATGACCGTCACGTCATCGCCCTCAACCACAGCTGATCGTCAGCGCCTGTCGAAGGCTTTCAGGCCGCCGGCTCGACCAGCACCGCCGTGCCGTAGGCCAGCACCTCGGTGACGCCTTCGGCCACGTCGTTGGCGTCGTAGCGCATGCCGATCACGGCGTTGGCGCCGCGCTCGGCGGCGTGGCGCAGCATCAGCTCGAACGCCTCTTCGCGCGCTTTCTCGCACAGCTCCGTGTAGATCGTGATGTTGCCGCCCACCAACGTCTGCAGCGCGGCACCGAGATTGCCGACCACGCTGCGCGAACGCACGGTAAGGCCGCGCACGATGCCCATCGGGCGGACGATGCGATGACCCGGCAAATCGTTGCCGGTGGTGACCATGTGGAGCGATACATTGCCAGGCATGAGCTCTCTCCAGGCTGGGTTCAAAGCGAACGTAGATCGTGACTCAAGCGCCGTCGTCCAGCAATGCGGCGTAGCCTTCGCGCGCATCGGGCCACTGCGGCACGAAGCCGCTGGCACGCAAGCGTGCATTGCTCAGGCGCTTGCTGCCCACGCCCGCCGGCGCTTCGCCGTCGGCAGGCAGCGGCGCGTGCACGCGCCGGGCGAGATCGTCGTAGAGCACGTCGAGCGGCAGCGGCGTGTTGTCCACACCCAGGTAGAGCGGTGATGGCTCGGGCAGGAACAGCAAATGCACGATGGCGGCGGCCGCGTCGTCGACATGGATGCGGTTGGCCCAGTGCGCCTGCTTGCGCGGCACGCGCACGGCACCGCTGCGCAGGCGCTCGATCAGTTGCATGCGGCCAGGGCCGTAAAGACCGGCGAGCCGCAACACCACGGATGGCGTACTCTCGCTTGCATGGCGTTCGGCCTCCAACAAGACGCGGCCGTTGAAACCGGGCGGCGCGGGTGGCGTCTGCTCGTCGACCCAGGTATCGCCGTGTTCGCCGTACACGGCGCTGGAGGAGACGAACAGCAAACGCTGCAATCCCGGCGAGCCCACGGCATCCAGCAGATGGCGCAGACCGTCCACGAAGACCGCGCGATACAGCGCCTCGTCGCGCGCATCGGGGGTCGGCAGATAGACCAGGTGCGTGATGTGGTCCGGCAGCGCGCGCAAGCTCTCGGGCTGGGTCAGGTCGCCCTGTATGCCATGGATGCCGCCCTCGTCCGCGACGACGCCACGACGCAGCGCCCAGACCTCTTCGCCACGCATGCGCAGAAGACGCGCCACGCGCAGTCCCACGTCGCCCGCGCCGGCAATCAATACACGTGCACTCATGGCCTGTCCTCCGGCCCGCGGCAGCGCCGCGCGCGTTCGTGCCTGTTAGCATTTACCCATGAATCCATCGTGCAACCTGTTCATCGTCGGCCCGACCGGCGCCGGCAAGACGTCCATCGGGCGTCGGCTGGCGGACCATTATGGGCTGAGCTTCATCGATATCGATCACGAGATCGAGCGGGTCTGCGGCGTGCCGGTGAGCACGGTGTTCGAGATCGAGGGCGAGGCAGGCTTCCGGCAGCGCGAGCACGCCCTGCTGGAGGAATCGAGCCGGCGCAGCGGCGTGCTGCTGGCCACTGGCGCAGGAGCCGTGCTCGATCCGGCCAACCGCCGCCTGCTCGCCGAGCGCGGCTATGTGCTGTGGCTGCAGGCCACGCTGGAACAGCAACTGGAGCGCCTGGCGCAGGATCGCCAGCGCCCCTTGCTCGCTGGCGCCGATCGCGCGGAACGCCTCACTGCCATGGCGCAACGGCGCACCTCGCTGTACGAGGAAATCGCCGACCTCACCATCCCCGGCGCGCACGAAACCGTCCATGCTGCCAGCGCGCGCAGCATTCTTCTGATCGACCAGCACTGGCAACGGTAGCCGCATGACCATCCCCTCGCACGCCCCGCCCCGCACCATCGACGTCGCCCTTGGCGAGCGCAGCTATCCGGTATGGATCGGCCCCGGCCTGCTTCGTGATCGCGCCCGCTGGCGCGCCGCCTTGCGTGGCCGCCATGCCCTGGTGATCAGCAATACGACGGTGGCGCCGTTGTACCTGGACCGTGTGGCGGAAGGCCTGGACGGCCTGCAGTGGTCCTCGTTCCTGATCGACGATGGCGAGTCGCACAAGACCTTCGCCAACGTGGGCCGCGCGCTGGAGGCCCTGGCGCAGTTGGGCGCCACTCGCGATGCCTGCGTGGTAGCGCTCGGCGGTGGCGTGGTGGGCGATCTTGCCGGCTTCAGTGCCGCCTGCTGGATGCGCGGGATCGATTTCATCCAGATGCCGACCACGCTGCTGTCGATGGTCGATTCCTCCGTGGGCGGCAAGACCGGCGTGAACCTGCCCGCCGGCAAGAACCTGGTGGGCGCTTTCCACCAGCCCCGCGCCGTCGTCGCCGATACCGACACGCTGGCCACGCTACCCGAGCGCGAATACCGCGCGGGCCTGGCGGAAGTGGTGAAAGGCGCGGCCATCGGCGATCCGGCCTTCTTTGCGTGGCTGGAAGCAAACGCCGCGGCCCTGAATGCACGCGAGGCCGCTCCGTTGATCGAAGCCATTGCGCGCAAGGTGCAGTACAAGGCCGGCGTGGTGGCGCGTGATGAAACCGAACAGGGCGAGCGCGCCCTGCTCAATCTCGGTCACACCTTTGGCCACGCACTGGAAACGGCGGGCAAATACCAGGTGTTGTTGCACGGCGAAGGGGTGGCCGTGGGCATGCTGCTGGCGGCACGGCTGTCCGAACGACTGGGCATGAGCGCAGCGGCCGATACCCAGCGCCTGCATCGCCTGCTCGATGCCGTGGGCCTGCCGACATCGATTCCCGCCGGCATGGATCCCGAGCAGTTGCTGGCGCTGATGCGGCTGGACAAGAAGAATCTTGCGGGCACGTTGCGCTTGATTTTGTGGCGGGGCGTGGGTCGCGCGGAAATCATCAGCGGCGTGAATGAAACAGACGTGATGGCAGTACTGAGGGCGGCGACTCGCTGACGGGTCACGCTCCGTTGGTCGTCGCGCACAAGTGCGCTCCCACAGAGAGCCGCGCATCGTCGCACTCGCCCCTTGGGTGCCAAGCCTTCTAGAATGCGGGGTCTACGGCCCGCCGACCCATTTCGAACCGGAATCCATGCGCCTTTACCTGCAAGCCATGACCGCCACCGCCGAGGCGCCGCGCTATGTCCAGATCACGCTGGAGCAGGACTTGCTGGGCGGCTGGACGCTGTATCGCGAATCGGGCGTGCAAGGCGGCAAGGCCACGCTCAAGCGCGACCAATTCCTGGAACGCGACGATGCACTCGCCGCCTTCGAAAAAGCGCGCGATGCGCAAATCAAGCGCGGCTTCCGCGTGATGTTCAGCCAGGGCCTGGATGGGCCCTACGGACCTTGAAATGACCGATGTACTGAAGAACGACCGCTTCCTGCGCGCGCTGCGCCGGGAGGCCACCGACACCACGCCCGTGTGGGTGATGCGCCAGGCCGGCCGTTATCTGCCGGAATACCGCGCCACCCGCGCGCGCGCCGGCAGTTTCATGGCGCTTGCGCAGAACCCCGAACTGGCTTGCGAAGTGACGCTGCAGCCGCTCGAACGCTTCGAGCTGGACGCGGCCATCCTGTTCTCCGACATCCTCACCATTCCCGATGCGATGGGACTGGGGCTGAGCTTCGCCACCGGCGAAGGTCCGCAGTTCGCACACCCGGTGCGCACCAAGGCCGATATCGAGAAACTCGGCGTGCCCGACATGGAAAGCGAGCTGCGCTATGTGATGGACGCCGTGCGCGTGATCCGCAAGGAACTGCGCGGCCGCGTGCCGCTGATCGGCTTCTCCGGCAGCCCGTGGACGCTGGCCTGCTACATGGTGGAGGGCCAGGGTTCGCGCGATTTCGCCCGCCTGAAGGCCATGTGCTGGAGCGAGCCCGCCCTCGCCCACCGATTGCTCGATACCCTGGCCCAGTCCGTGGCGGCCTATCTGATTGCCCAGGCCGCCGCTGGCGCGCAGGCGTTGATGATTTTCGACACTTGGGGCGGCCTGCTCGGTCCGGCGCCGTTCCGCGAGTTCTCGCTGCGCTATATGGCGCAGGTGGTGGATGCGCTCAAGGCCCATCCGGCCAGCCGCGAATTGCCGGTGATCCTGTTCTCCAAGGGCGCCGGCCAGCACCTGTCCCGCATGGCCGATACCGGCTGCACCGCGCTGGGCGTGGACTGGACCATCGACCTGACCGATGCCCGCCAGGCCGTTGAGGGCCGCGTCGCGCTGCAGGGCAACCTGGACCCGGCCATCCTGCTGGCCGATCCCGAAGTGATCCGCCGCGAGGTACGCCGCGTACTGGACAGCTACGGCAACCACCCCGGCCATGTGTTCAACCTGGGCCATGGCATCACCCCGGAAGTGAATCCGGAGCATGTGAAGGTGCTGGTGGATGAGGTGCACGCATACGGCCGCCAGCTGCGCGGCTGATGCTTTGCTCCCTCTCCCCGGCGGGGAGAGGGCTGGGGTGAGGGGCGGAAAGGGCTGCTACCCCTCAAATTTTTCTAGAAAAACCCCATATTCCACTCAAGCGTTCGGGCAAGCCCCGACCCCTCACCCCAACCCTCTCCCCGCAGGGGAGAGGGAGCAAGAGCGCGGTCTTTGGCACCCCGGCGCCCCCGCCCGTACAATCGACCCTTTCACGCCAATCCCCACGCGCCGGCCCCGGCGCGCAATCGCGAGCCCCCGATGGACAAGAGTTTCGAACCCGGCCAGATCGAATCGAAGTGGTATACCGCCTGGGAAGCCAGCGGGGACTTCAAGCCGTCCGGCCAGGGCGAGCCCTACTGCATCCTGCTGCCGCCGCCGAACGTCACCGGCACCCTGCACATGGGTCATGCGTTCCAGCAGACCGTGATGGACATGCTGATCCGCTACCAGCGCATGCGCGGCATGAACACGCTGTGGCAGGTGGGTACCGACCACGCGGGCATCGCCACACAGAAGATCGTCGAGAACCAGCTCGCTGTCGAAAGCAAAACGCGCCACGACCTTGGCCGCGAAGCGTTCGTCGAGCGCGTGTGGCAGTGGAAGGAAGAGTCCGGTTCCACCATCACCAACCAGATGCGCCGCCTCGGCGTGGCGGCCGACTGGTCGCGCGAACGCTTCACCATGGACCCGGGCCTGTCGGCCGCGGTGCGCAAGGTGTTCGTCGACTGGTTCCGCGCGGGCTTGATCTACCGCGGCAACCGCCTGGTGAACTGGGACCCGGCACTGGGCACGGCGGTGTCCGATCTTGAAGTGAACAACGTGGAGCGCGACGGCCACCTGTGGTCGATCCGCTACAACACGGTCGACGGCAAGGACAGCGTGGTGGTGGCCACCACGCGTCCGGAAACCATGCTGGGCGACGTCGCCGTCGCCGTGAATCCGGAAGACGAGCGCTACACGCACCTGATCGGCAAGACGCTGCGCCTGCCGCTGAGCGGCCGCGAGATCCCGGTGATCGCCGACGACTACGTCGATCGCGAATTCGGCACCGGCTTCGTGAAGATCACCCCGGCGCACGATTTCAACGACTACGCCATCGGCCAGCGTCACAACCTCGCACCGATCAACATCTTCACGCTCGACGCGAAGGTCAACGAGAACGCCCCGGAAAAATACCGCGGCCTGGATCGCTACGAAGCGCGCAAGGCCGTGCTCGCCGATCTGGAAGCCGAAGGCCTGCTGGTGGAAACCAAGCCGCATAAGCTGCAGGTGCCGGTGAGCCAGCGTTCGGATGCGGTGATCGAGCCGATGCTCACCGACCAGTGGTTCCTCGACCTCACCAGCGAGAAGGGCCGCAAGGAAATCACCGAGCCCGCGCTCGACGCCGTGCGTTCGGGCGAAGTGAAGTTCGTGCCGGAAAACTGGAGCACCACCTACACGCAGTGGCTCGACAACATCCAGGACTGGTGCATCAGCCGCCAGCTGTGGTGGGGTCATCGCATCCCGGCGTGGTACGACGAAGCGGGCAACATCTTCGTGGGCGAAGACGAAGCCGACGCGCGTGCGCATGCCAGCACCACGCCGGTTGGCGCCCTGCATCAGGACGACGACGTGCTCGACACGTGGTTCAGCTCCGCGCTGTGGCCGTTCTCCACGCTCGGCTGGCCGATGCAGGGCCCGCAGAAGAACGAGCACGGCGAGCTGGTGGCGAACTGGGAAACCGACAACGTGTTTTTGCCCAGCGCCGTGCTGGTCACCGGTTTCGACATCATCTTCTTCTGGGTCGCGCGCATGGTGATGGCGACCAAGTACTTCACCGGACGTGTGCCGTTCCGCCATGTCTACATCAACGCCATCGTGCGTGATGCGGAAGGCCAGAAGATGTCCAAGTCCAAGGGCAACACGCTCGATCCGCTGGACCTGATCGACGGCATCGAGCTGGAGCCGTTGGTGGCCAAATCCACCAAGTCACTGCTGATTCCTCAGGTGCGCGAGAAGGTGGAAAAACGCATCCGCAAGGATTACCCGACCGGCATTCCCGCCATCGGCACCGATGCGCTGCGCTTCACTTTCGCCGCGCTCGCCAGCTATAGCCGCACCATCAACTTCGACATCAAGCGCGCCGAAGGCTACAAGGCGTTCTGCAACAAGCTGTGGAATGCCGCCCGCTTCGTACTGATGAACCTGCCGGAAGGCGAGCTGTCCGCGCCTGCGAATGGTCCGGTGACGGAAGCCGAACGCTGGATTCTCACGCGCCTCAAGCAGACGCTAACGGACGTCGAACAGCACTTCGCCAGCTACCGCTTCGACCTGCTCGCGCAGGAGCTGTACGAATTCACCTGGAACGAGTTCTGCGACTGGTTCCTGGAACTGTCCAAGCCGGCCTTGAACGGCGACGACGCGGCAGCGGCGGCCTCCACCCGTCACACTCTGGTGGTGGTGTTGGAAACCATCCTGCGCGCGCTGCATCCGATCGTGCCGTTCATCAGCGAAGAGATCTGGCATTCGGTGTCGCTGAAGCTGGCCTTGCCTGAGAAGTTCCTGATGGAGCGCCCGTGGCCGAAGGCCGACGCCATCGTTGCCGACGACGCGGCCACCGCGGAAATCGAATGGTTCAAGAACGTGCTGAGCGGCATCCGCCGCATCCGCGCGGAAATGAACATCGCACCGGGCAAGACCATCCCGCTGCTGCTCGCCGACGGCGATGCGGGCGATCGCGCCCGCGCGGCCAAGTTCGCCGCGCAGATCAGCTTCCTCGCTCGCGTGGATGCGCCGCAGTGGATCGAGTCGGATGCGAACGAACCTGCCGCTGCCGTGGCCGTGGTCGGTTCGATGCGCGTGCTGATTCCGCTGGCCGGCCTGATCGACCTTGCTGCGGAGAAGACGCGTTTGTCCAAGGAGATTTCGCGCATCGAGGGCGAGATCAAGAAGTGCGAAGGCAAGTTGGGCAACGCGAACTTCGTGGCCAATGCACCGGCGGAGGTGGTGGCGCAGGAGCGTCAGCGCATCACGGACTGGGGCGTGCAGCTGACGGCGTTGCGCGAGCAGGCGCAGAAGCTGGGCTGATCGCACGCTTGCTTTCTGTGGGAGCGCACTTGTGCGCGACACGCCACGCCAGGGCTTATCGCTCCGTCGGCTTGTCGCGCACAAGTGCGCTCCCACAATAGCTTTTGGTTAGTGAGGCGCCCTAAGTCGCGTCATCCGGAGCGACCTCCAGATTTCACAACAACCCGTCGCGCTTCACGGACAGGTATTTCTCAACCAGCGACCCCGCCAGCTGGTCGCACGTCACGTCCAGGACCATCACTCCGTGGCTGCGCAGCGCGTCATGCGCCACACGGCGTTGCTCCAGGTATTGCGCGATCGAACCGGCGCGGATGGCGGCGTCCAGATCGTTCACCGGCTGGGCCAATGCGCTGTCCAGCGCCGATTCGCGCAGGCTTGCCACGCATACCAGGTGGCGCCCACGCAGCATGTCCACGGCGGCCAGCAGGTCGTCCATGTCTTCATCGCGCAGGTTGGTCACCAGCATGACCAGCGAGCGCCTGCGCTGGCGCAGGAACAGCTCGGTCGCCGAGGCAAGAAAGTCCGTCGCGACAGGCTGCGGCTGCAGCGCATAGCTGGCGCGCAGCAATTCGTCGATGGCTGCAACGCCACGCCGCGGAGGGACCCACGAGGTGGCGCCGCCGCTGGCCAGCAGGCCCACCGCATCGCCCTGCCGCAAGGCGAGATAGGCGACGACCAGGGCCGCATCGAGCACATGGTCGAAATGCGCACGCCCTTCTTCGCGCGCCATCAGCCGTCGCCCGGTGTCGAGCAGCAGGATCAGCTGCTGGTTCTTTTCATCCTGGTACTCGCGCGAGATGAGGCGGCGCACGCGCGACGACGCTTTCCAGTCGATCTGGCGCAGACTGTCGCCCACGCGATACTCGCGCATCTGATGGAAATCGGTGCCTTCGCCGCGCCGGCGTTTGACGTGCGCTCCCACCATGCGAGAGGCCTGGTCCGCGCTGAACATGGCGAACTTGGCCAGGGGCGCGAAGTTGGGAAAGACGCGCACGACCTGTGACGCACCGACCGTTCGAAGCTGCCGCCACAGCCGCCACGGCGAATGCAGGCGCACGTGCATGCCATCGAAAGAAAAATCTCCGCGCGCATTCGCACGCAGGTGGTAATCGAATGACGCCAGCTCGCCACGCTCGAGCTGCAAATGCCGTGGCAGCCCGCGCACGTTCCAACTGCCCGGATGCAGATCGAATACGTCCAGCCGTTGCCGGCGCGTGCCGCTCTGCAGGCTCAATCGCACCGGCCGTTCCACGCCCATCGGCCAGGTGTCGGCCAGCTCGCGCCGGATCTCCGGCCCGGCGCTTCGCATCAGGCGCACCGCATCCAGCACAAGTACCAGCAGCAGGGAACCGCCCGCGAAGAGCCAGAGCTCTGCCGCGGACAGATCCAGGCCCACCGCGACACCGAGCACCGCCCACAACGCCAGCCACGCCAACGCCCAGGGCGAAGGACGCGGCAGGCTCCGCCGGCGCATCGAGGCCCGAGGGGTGGCGGCATTCATCGGTCGATCCTCGGCTGCATCACTTGCGGGGCGCTTCCACCTTCGCCAGCAGCGCATGCAGCACGGCGTCGGTCGTCTGTCCCTCGATCTGCAGCTCCGGTGCCAGCGCGATGCGATGGCGCAAGGCGGGCTTGGCGATTTCGCGCACGTCGTCCGGGGTGACGAAGTCGCGGCCGGCCAGGACCGCCTGGGCGCGTGCGGCGCGCACCAGTGCGAGGCTGCCGCGCGGACCGGCGCCCATGGCGATGCCCGGATGCTTGCGCGTGGCCGCGACGATGCGCACGGCGTAATCGATCACCGCGTCGTCCATCGCGGTCTGCGCCGTGCCCAGCTGCATGGCCACGATCTCCTCCGGCCGCGCCACTTGCCGGATCTGCGAGAGATCGAATTCGGACGCGCTGCCCTGGCTGACCATTGTCACCATGCGCTTCTCGTCTTTGTGCGAGGGATAGCCGATCAGCACCTTGAGCAGGAAGCGATCAAGCTGCGCTTCGGGCAGCGGATAGGTGCCTTCCTGTTCGACCGGATTCTGGGTGGCCAGGGTCAGGAACGGGGGCGGCAGCGACACGCTCTCTCCCTCGATGGTCACCTGCAGCTCGGCCATCGCTTCCAGCAATGCCGACTGGGTTTTGGCCGGCGCGCGATTGATCTCGTCGGCCAGCAGCAGGTTGGTGAAGACCGGACCGCGCCGTATGTTGAAGGCTTCGGTCTTCGGATCCCACACGGCATGGCCGCTGATGTCGCTGGGCATCAGGTCGGGCGTGAACTGCACACGCGCATAGCCGCAGTCGAGCGCGCGCGACAAGGCACGCACCAGCAGGGTCTTGCCGAGGCCGGGAACGCCTTCGATCAGCACGTGGCCGCCCGCCAGCAACGCGATCAGGATCTGCTCGAGCACCTCGGGCTGCCCGATGAAAACCTTGCCAACCTCGTCGCGCACGGCGGCCACGCGCTCGGTCAGGTCGGCGCCGGTGAAGGGGATGAGAGGCTGTTGGATGTCGAGATTCATAGGTCAATGCTCGGATGAAATCGGCTGGATTCAACGCAATTGATTGCGCAGACGGATCAGTAGCGCCACGCTGCTGCGGAATTGTGCGGGCTCGTGTATGCGCGCCGCCTCCAGCGCATCGTGGATCTGGTCGGCGGACTCGCCGCAGCGCTCGGCCAGCCATTGCGCCTGCAGCGGCACGGGGAGGGCCGCCGTCTGCGGATCGCGTGCACGCAGGCGGCTGAGAAAAGCGTGGCGTACCGCGTCGTACAGACGGTTCGCATAGCCATAGCGATAGGTGTGCTGGCCGCTGGCCTCGATATGCTCGAGCAGGGAACGGCGCTCTGTGTTCAGTGCCGGCAAGAGCGGCCCGAACCGCTGCATGCGTTGCCACAGCCAGCCCAGCAGTGCGAGCAGCAACGGCACCCACGCCATCCAGTACTCACGCCACAGCTCGCCCCAGAACGAGGGCATCGCCAGATCGCGAACCAGATAGGTGGTGCCCGCACCATAGTTCGGTGCCAACAGCTGGCGAACGAACTCCGCATTCAACGGCTGGTTGAGCGAATAGGTATTCAGAAACTCGAAATCCGACACCACATCCACCACGCCCTTGCCGCGGGCCAGGCGCATATATACGCTGCGGTACGCTTCATTGCGCTTGGGAACATCCTGCCAGTTCAACACGGGAGCAGCCTGTGCGTGCTTCAACGTGAAGCGTCGGCCGCCGCAGAACAGCCGCGAGGATTCCTTGCCTTCCCCGCGCAGGATCATGCAGGTACCGGCGCTGCCGGGAAAGATGTGCAGGCTGGCGGTCAGCGGCGACTGGGTTAGCGAAAAGGCGGGGGCGACCAGCAGCAGATGCCCGCCGCGTTCCACCCAGTCCAGCAGACGCCGCAGCTGGGCATCGGACAGGCTGCTCGAATCATTGAACACGAGCACGGTGTCCTTGTCGCCCAAGGCGTGACGCTCGTCCCATACCGGCGCTGAGCCATCCACCACCTGCACGTGATCGGCGCGCAAGGACAACTTCAACGCATACAGCGGATTGCTAAGCGCCTCGCCCGAACGCGGCTTGTCGACGACGGTTTCGACCCGCTCATAGTTCGCTCGCCACCAGGCGACGAATCCGAATGCCAACACCACCGCCAGCAACGCACCGGCCCAGCCCCACCAAGGTATGCGAACACGCATCATCGGACGGCCACTCCGTGCGCGGCGCTGGTGATGGAGCGCCATACGAAGCGCTGCTTCAACCCGCTCAGCAGCGATTCGAACGCATCGGTGGAAGGAAAGACCTGCGCGTAGGCGGCGTACTGCCATACGCGCACGACGCGAGCGAAGGCGTCGCGATCCTCACGCTCCGCCAGTTGGCGTGACGCGCGCAGACACTGGGCCTCCGTTGCGCCAGGCACGAGCATGGTGCGCGTCTGCGTCACCATGGCTTCGACCGCGGCGCGATAGAGCATGGCGAGCGCCTCGCGTTGACGCCCGGCGTACCAGAGCTGACGAATCGCCTCGGGCACATCGTCGGGCAACGAAGCCTGCTCGGTCACTTCGCTGCGCTGCACATTTTCATCATCGGTCGCCTTGGCGCGCGCCGCGACTTCGGAGAACCATGGCAGCCAGCGCCTGGCAGTAAGCGCCAGCGTGATCACCAGCGCAGCCAGCAGGCCCCACAAGGCGAATTTGCCGATCACGGCGATCAGGTTGCCGAGTCCCGACAGATCGAGTCCACGATAGGTTGGGTCGAGTTCTTTCTCAGGCACCGGATGACGCTGTTTCCAGCTGACGAGCTTGTGCTTGGGGCTGAGCGAAGGGTCGGCATACGCTTGTTCGACGGCACGACGGAACGAGGTTCCACCGACTGGTTGATCGCCAAAGATGTGCTGCACGCTCTCTGGCTCGGCGACCAACGGCTTCGTTTCGGCGGGTGCATCCTCGTCGTGGGCGGCCTGCTGCGCCATCTGCGCGGCGCAGGTGCGTGCAGCCGCGGCGTGACCTGCCTGCGGCACGACGGCGAGACCGAGTGCGAGCAAACACGCCAGCGCGGAAGCAGCCTGCGTCAGGCGCGCGCGCAGACGTCGGAAGTTAAGCTCAATGTCCCACGCTTCGAGCTGCGTGCGCCGGTTGATGTACAGCCCGAATCCCGCCCCGATATAGAACGGCTCGACGGCGGTCATGACCAACCAGGAGGCCACGTTGGCGATCAGCGAGAACCACCAGGGCGAGGCTTTCACCGCGGCGCTGACGTGCTCGAACACGCCAGGCAGGTAGATGTTGGGGATGAAGATCAGCACCAGTCCCAACAACCCCAACTGCAACACGAGACCGAACACGCTGCACATCAGGGTGAGCATCAGGCTCACGCCATAGATGGACGAACTCACCACCTGCCGTCGGGCGCGGGCCCGCTCGGCGGTGCTGCCCTCCAGCAGGTCGACCGGGAGATACAAGGCACGCACCGGACCCAGGCGCCGCCAGATCAGGTACGACCACATCCATTTGCCGCCCCACTGGCGCTGCGCCCGCAGGGTTTGCCCAAGCGACGGGATGTCGCCGAAGGCGGCGCGCGAAAGCACGTACAGGGGCACCCGATCGAACAGCGGCTTCAACCACCACAACAGCAACCCTGCCGCCCACAGGCTATGCAACGCCCAGCCGATCGCGTTGGCCAGCAGCAGGGCAGGCAGCGTAAGGAGCAGCCAGGCGCCGTAAATGAGCCTGGCGTGGTGCCGTGTCAGCGCCATGCCGAGTTCGATCGCCTCCCACGACGTGCGCGGACGCAGGGTGACGGTGAGCGTGTCAATCTTCACCGTGTCGCACCTTCGCCAGCCGTGCCATCAAAGGCAGCGTTGCGCCCACCGCGCCACAACCACCATCCCACCGATAGCCACAACAGCGCCGACACGCTGTATTTGACCCCGGCCGGCATCCATCCGATCGACGACCAGAACGCTTCGATGAAGGCTGCAATGAGCAACATGACCAGCACGCCTGCGCAAAGCAAAGCGCCGCGGCGTCCACCATCGATCAATGCATCCACGCGGCGGCGCTGACCCGGAGCCATCAGGTTCAGGCCCAGGCGCAGCCCCGCACCGCCGGCAATCACGATGGCGGTCAGCTCGAAAGGGGAATGTCCGGCCACGAAGCGCCAGAACGGATCCCCGGAACCGATCGCCTGCAGATGCCCGGCGACGCCACCGATCATCACGCCATTGGTGAGCAGCACGATGACGGCGCCAATGCCGGCCACCAGTCCGCTGGCGAAGGTCTTGAAGCCGATGCTGATGTTGTTCCAGATATAGAACCCGAACATCGCCAGATCGGTTTCGCTGCCGCGCCCCAGCGCATGCGCCGCGTCGTGCGGGTCGTACATGGCTTCGAATTTATGCAGCGTGGAGGCATCGAACAAGGCCGAGGAAAGTTCCGGCCGGTACTGCGTGGCGATGAAAATCGCCGCCAGCGGCAGCCAGAACAACAGCGCCGACAGCGTCATGCAAAACCGTTCCTCGCGCACCAGCCGCGGGAATCCGGCCAGCAGGAACATGGCCAGCCGCCGCCAGCGGGGCGCCGGCGTGCGATACAACAACGTGTGGCCTCGCTGCATCAGCAGCTGCAGGCGCTCGACCAGCACCGGGCTGTAACCGCGGCGCCGGGCCAAGGCGAGTTGCTGGCACAAGCGGCGAAAACGCGCGGGTATTTCCGTGTCGCCCAGGCCGTGCCATTGGCGTCGCGTCGATCGGGCGTCCTTGGCGCTTTCGCCGCGCACGTTCAACCAGTGCTCGAAAGCATCCCATTCGTGCCGGTAGCGTTGGACAAAAAGCTCCTGCTTCATCTGGCCGCGTCCCTGCGTTCGCCCTATTCGTTCCGGCCCAACAGGCCGTTGGCGAGGCCGTAGAGTTGATGCACGCCGGCTTCGCCGCGCAAACCCGTCAACGGTTCGGCCAGATTGGCCAATTCGATCTGCCGCGCCAGGCTTTGCCGCGGTCCCCGCTCGGCAAAAGCGATCAGGGCGGCCTGCTCGTGCTGGCGCAGAACCACCGTCGAGGCAATCGGGGGAGCGGCAGTTGCCTCCACCAGTGCACGCGGCGGAGCATCGTGCACCACCAGCGTATTGGCGACCATGTCGCCGAGCCGGCGTCCCCAGGGATCGAGCAGGCACGACACCAATCCCGTGGCATAGAAAAGCGGCAGCATGTCGACCACTCGCAGCAGGTCGCGGGTAAAGGCCGCCTGCCATCCCAGCGGTCCGCCGTTGCCGGAAATCACCCGCAAATTCAGCGCGCGCTTGCCCGGCGTACAGCCCTTCCACAGGACTTCGAACACAACGGGGTAAAACCACCAGACCAGGAACAGGGCGATCAGGTAGAAGCCCGCGCCCGCCCTGCCCAGCACCGCAAACACCGAACCCGCCGCCACCAGCACGCCCATGCGTATCGCCACGTCGATCAGCCAGGCCAGCGCGCGTGGCACGGGCCCGGCAGCCCGCAATTGCAGGACCACCCCTTCAGGAGTAACGACTTCGCGAAAGGTATCGAGCATCAGGCGTTGACGACGATGGTATCGGCCATAAGGTCATGCACGCAGCGACGTTCTTCGCCGAAGATGAAAAGCGGGTCCGCAATGGCGAAGATCACGCCTACCAGCGGAATGCGGGTGATGATCCCCGGCGCGAACATGCGCAACCAGAAGATGCGCCCCAGGCCGGCGCGCTCGCCGTTGGAACGCACGATCCGCACCTTCATCCAGCGTTTGCCCAGGGTCTGCCCTTCGCGGTTGAGCAGCACCAGGTTGTAGATGAACAGGCAAAGGAAGGCCAATGCGCCGATACCCATGATCGCGGCGAACATGCCGCCATTGCCTGTCGAACGCTTGAAACCGCCGCTGACCGCGACCGCGATGAAAAAGGGAATCATCACACCGACGTAAACCAGGCCGTCCAGCAGTACGGCGAGGAAACGCGTGCCACGTTCTGCCTTGACGAAACCGGCATCCGAATCGGAAGAGCTCGGCGGCATCGACGGCGCGGCAGGAGCCTCGTACGGATTATGTGTACCTGTATTTTCCATTGGCATTGATCCTTGGATGACGGAGGCCCTCTTCTGTCAGCAAGACACCCCTCCGCACGATGTCCTGCGCCCGGATCGGATGAGCGCGAACAGCACACGCACGCGACGAACGTGCAGGTGCGCCAGGCGCCACCGCGTCTACTCGTTTCAGTCTTCCCGGAAACAGCCCCTATGAGATACGGAACTGGAGGTCGTGAGGCAGCCGTCCATACCAGCTGCACCCGCCCCACAGCGTAATCTCACCCCTGGGCCAAACATAGCAGAGTTGTCCGAAAGCGGGTGATCCACCCGGCAGGACCTCGTGTGCCGCAAACTGCACCGGCAAGGGCCGGCCAGCGGGCACTGGAACCGCGACTCAGGGGCGGGTGAGGCTCACGGCGAGGGCAACAAATCCAGCGCCATCACGATGGCATCCTCCCGACCATCCTTTGCCGGGTAATACTTCGGCCGCCGGCCGATCTCCTCGAATCCCATCGACCGATAAAGACTCTGCGCCACCGGATTGGTCGGCCGTACCTCGAGGAATACACGCCCCGCGCCATTCCAGCGCGCGATGTCGAGCAGGCGCCGGAGCAGGAAGCGGCCCAGCCCCAGCCCACGATGATCCGGGCCGACGCAGACGTTGAGCACATGCGCCTCACCGGCCGCCACCGAGAGCACGCCGTAACCGGCGACTGCGCCTTCCACCCACATCACCCAGCACGGGTGCCCCGCCTTCAGGCAGTCGCTGAAGATGCCGGCGGTCCAGGGGAAATCGTAGGAGGCAGCTTCCATCGCGGCCACCATGGGCACGTCGTCGCGACGCATGGCGCGGATTTCGGCGTGAGGGCGGGCCACGGCGACCATGCGAGCGCTACTCCGCGGGAGAGGCCAGCGCGCGACGCAGGCTGCGCAGCGCATTCCATAAACGACGTTTGCCCGCGCCCGAGGCGAGCACGCTCGCCGGTTCGTCGGCCAACACGATATGCGCACGACTCAGTGCCGCAGCCGGCAATTCCCGACCCAGGGCATGCGCTTGCGCCTCGCCAAAGACCAGGTAGGCACGTGCTTCCGGTGCGGCCGGCAGCTGACCGTTGCTTACCTCGATGCGCGGTGCGCGCGCCAGGGCGGCGCCGCAGGCCATCAGGGCACGGCCGACCAGATCGAGTTCACGCGGCGAGCAGCCGGCGGGGAGCACGACGATGCATTCGCCGGACACCAGCGTCGCCATCGCATCGACCACGGGAGACTCGCCACCCACGGGCTCGGCCACGGTGGTGCGACGCACCCACGGCGTGACGCCCAATGCCCGCAGCAGGCGTTCGCGATGCGCAACGGCAGGGGCGAGCGCGGCCATCAGGCCACTCCCCGGCGCCGGCGACGGGTGGCGCGTCCCCACAGCGTCATCACCGGACCGGACAGCAGGTACAGCGTGAATACCACGAACAACACGCGGGGCGGATCGATGAAGAACGGCACCAGCACCAGCACGCCGATCAGCACCCACAGGAACGGCACGCGGTCGCCCATCGGCAGCGACTTGAAGCTGTAATAACGAAAATTGCTGACCATCAGCAGACCCACGATGACCGCCATCACCACGGTGATGAACGCGACCTCCGCACCCAGCACGCCGAACTTGTCCATGCTCCACACGAAGGACATGCAGACGGCGGCGGCGGCCGGGCTGGCCAGGCCCTGGAAATAGCGCTTGTCGATCACGCCCACCTGGGTATTGAAGCGCGCCAGGCGCAACGCCGCGCAGGCGGCGTAGATGAAGGCGGCGGCCCAGCCGATCTTGCCCCAGGTGGGGCCATAGTCCTTCAGCGTGGACAGCGACCAGGTGTACATCACCAGCGACGGGGCGAGGCCAAAGCTCACCAGGTCCGACAGCGAGTCGTACTGCATGCCGAACTCGCTCTGGGTGTTGGTGAGGCGAGCCACGCGACCGTCCATGCCGTCCAGCAGCGCCGCCACGAACACCGCAATGGCCGCGGAGCTGAAATCGCCAGCCATGCTCGTCACGATCGCGTAGAACCCCGCAAACATCGCGCCGGTCGTAAACAGGTTCGGCAGCAGATAAATGCCCCGGTGACGCGGGGGGCGGACGGGCATACTGTCGCTCATGAATCAATCCGTGACGGAATACGCGCAGTGTAAACCATCCCCCGCTTGAGTCCGGCTGGACGGGGTGCAAGGATGCTACGGCCTCACAGGGGGGCATGGGCCGGCTCCGTCGGCGCCTCGGGCGTTGCCCGGAAAGCCCCCTCACAGGTTCGCTTTCCTTAACAAACGCGCCGCCTTGCGCCCCGGAGCCCACCATGCGTCGACTGTTGATTGCCACCGCGCTATTGCTCGCTGCGCCCCTGGTCGCCGCCCAGGCCTATAAGTGGACGGATGCCAGCGGCACCGTGCACTACTCCGATGCGCCTCCGCCGCAGGGCACCAAGTACAACAAGGTCACCACGTCGGGTTCGGTGGAGCCGTTGGCGACGGCAGCCCCGTCCAGCAGCAGCGACAGCGGCGACTCTTCCAGCAACGGCAATCCGCCGCCCTCCAACCAGCCGATGGCCGATACGCCGGAAAATCGCGCCAAGTTCTGTGTGGCACTGAAGGCCAACCTGGATGCGCTAAAGAGCAGCGGGCCGGTGGTCATCGGAGGCCAGAATGGCCAACAGCAGGTACTGACGGGTGACGCGCGCCAACAGCAACAATCCGCCACCGAAGCCCAGTACAAACAGTACTGCCCCAACGGCTGAACCACGCGACACGCCTGACCGCCCGATTAGCTTCCGCGGGCGGACACTGCAGAGATTCGTGCGTCCGGCCCTATAATCGATGTTTTATTTCGCCGGATCCGCTCGCATGCGCCTCAGCCAATTCCACCTGGCCACCGTCAAGGAAGTCCCTGCCGACGCCGAAATCGCCAGCCATCGCCTGATGCTGCGCACCGGCATGATCCGCAAGCTCGCCGCCGGCCTGTACACCTGGTCGCCGCTGGGCCTGCGCGTGCTGCGCAAGGTGGAAGCGGTGGTGCGTGAGGAAATGGACCGCGCCGGCGCTGTCGAGCTGCTGATGCCCACCATCCAGCCCCAGGAGCTGTGGGAAGAAAGCGGCCGCTGGGCGAAGTTCGGCCCGCAATTGCTCAAGGTCAAGGATCGCAAGGAGCAGGAATTCTGCTATGCGCCGACCGCCGAGGAAGTGATCACCGACTTCGCGCGCAACGAGCTCAAGAGCTACAAGCAGCTGCCGGTCAACTTCTATCAGATCCAGACCAAGTTCCGCGACGAGATTCGCCCGCGCTTCGGCGTGATGCGTGCGCGCGAGTTCCTGATGAAGGACTCGTACTCCTTCCATCTCTCGCAGGAATCGCTGCAGCAGACCTACGACGCGATGTACCAGGCCTACCAGCGCATCTTCACGCGCCTGGGCCTGAAGTTCCGCGCCGTGCAGGCCGACACGGGCGCCATTGGCGGCAATGCCAGTCATGAATTCCAGGTGCTGGCCGATTCGGGCGAAGACGCCATCGTCTTCTCCGATGCGTCCGACTATGCCGCCAACGTCGAGAAGGCCGAGGCCCTGGCACCCGCCACCGCCCGCCCTGCCCCTTCGGCCGAGCTCAAGCGCGTGGACACGCCCACGCAGAAGACCATCGACGAGGTGGCGGCCTTTCTCAAGGTCACGCCGCAGCAGTGCGTGAAGACCATCCTGGTTCGCGGCAGCGACGGCCTGGTCGCGCTGTGCGTGCGCGGCGACCACGAGGTCAATGAAGTGAAGGCCGGCAAGCTGGAAGGCATGCCCGGCGAATCGGTGCTCGCCACCGAAGAAGAGATCCTCGCCCTCACCGGCACCCGCCCCGGCTTTATCGGCCCGGTGGGCCTGCCGGCGGAAATCCCCGTGATCGTCGACCGCGACGCGGCGGTGCTCGCCGATTTCGTCTGCGGCGGCAACCAGGACGGCAGCCACTACACCGGAGCCAACTGGGATCGCGATGCACGCGTGACGCGCGTGGAGGACATCCGCAAGGTCGTCGCGGGCGATCTCTCGCCGGACGGCAAGGGCACGCTGCATATGGCCCGCGGCATCGAGGTTGGCCACGTCTTCCAGCTGGGCAAGAAGTACGCCGAGGCGCTGAAAGCCACCGTTCTCGACGAGAACGGCAAGGCCCAGGTGATGATGATGGGCTGCTACGGCATTGGCGTCAGCCGCATCGTGGCGGCCGCCATCGAACAGCGCCACGACGACGCCGGCATCCTCTGGCCCGAGCCCATGGCACCGTGGCGCGTGGCCGTGTGCGTGATCAATCCCAAGAACGCACCGGAAATCGCCGAGGCCGCCGAATCGCTCTACCAGCAGCTGGCCGCGCGCGGCATCGATACCGTGCTGGACGATCGCGGCCTGCGCCCCGGCGCCATGTTCGCGGACATGGAACTGATCGGCATCCCGCATCGCGTGGTGGTGAGCGAACGCGGCCTCGCCGCCGGCACGCTGGAATATCGCGCCCGTCACGAAGCCGAAGCCCGCGCCGTGACGCTGGATGAGCTGTTTTCGCTGCTGGGCTGAGCGGCCAGGCAACTCCCTGACAAAGACGGCCGCACGAGCGGCCGTTCTTTTGTCTAGCGCTGACATTGGGCTGGACCGGGCGCGCCGATCGCTTGCGCTACCGGCTTTGGGCCCTACTACCCATTATCGGCGGATCAAATCTCCATAATTTCCACCGTTTGCAACATTTTTGCTTTGCAACACAACGAATGATCGGTAAAAATCAATAAACCAAAAGAGGTACTGCTTATGTCGCAGGACCCAAGTCAGGCAGTCACACTCATCCCGGGAGTTACGCATGGCAGTTGATCTAAAGAGTCTCAACCATAACCAGCTCAATGAGCTGATTAGCAAGGCACAGGTTCGCCAGCAGGAATTGCGCAAGGAAAAGGTCGTCAAACTGCGTGAGAAAATCCACGCACTGATCAAGGCCGAGGGTTATTCCTTCGACGATATCTTCGGCGGCGCCAAGGGCGGCAAGACCCGTCGCAGCGGCGGCACGGTGGCACCGAAGTACCGCAACCCGGCAGACCCCGAGCAGGTGTGGTCCGGCCGCGGCAAGCGCCCGCGCTGGTTCAACGATGCGCTGAAGGCAGGCAAGAAGGAAAAGGATCTGGCGATTTGATCGCTGCCGGCGAATTGCGAAAATCCGCGTTCGCCATCGGCCTCCGGGCCATCACCGAGTAAAGATCATCGCCCCGGCCACCACGCCGGGGCGATTTTTTTTACAGGATTAACAAGCGGATCGAAAACGGATACGCCTTGCGATCCACCTCATCGAAAGCCATGGGCTGCGCGTCACGCCGGCAGACAAAATCAAACCCTTGGCTCTCGCCCAGCGAAACCTTAGAACTGAAAACGCACGCCCACCATGGGATCCATCGTCGACGTGTGTAGATAACCCGCGGCGAGACCGCCGGAAACACGCGAGAACATGACGCCCGTATAAGCGTCGAAACGTTTGGCGAAGTTGTGCCAGACCACCCGCACCGAATAAGCATCGAGTTGACCGCTGCAATTGCCCGCGCTGCGTTCATGGCAAATCGTTCTGCCGTACGCATTCTGGTTGTAGTGATAGTAGGCGCCTGTAAGGTCGAAATCCTTGTTGATGGCGTATTTCACTCCCAACCAGGTTACGTCGAGGCGTTTGGCATGCACGAATGCCTCGTTGTTCACCACGCTGAAGGTGTAGCCCCCGAGACCGGTGAAGCCCGGCCGCAGCGGTCGCGAGGGATTTTCATACTCGATGCGCTCCAAGCCCGCATACAGTTTGAAAGGGCCGTTTGTATAGCTTCCGTCGATCGTCCACGACGTGTTGTCCGAAACGACGGCGGCAAGCGAATCGTGCGGCATGATCCTCGCTTGCGCGGCATTGAGCGGCGCGGCGGACACGCCATCCTTCTTGCTCGCGTAGACCGCATCCACCGAGAAATCCTGCCCATCGAAGCCTGCGTTGAGTTGCCAGCCCGTACCCTGGCTGCCATGCCCGCGGTCGAGCTGGTACAACGCGGCCAGGCGCAGGCTGTCCCATTTCCCGTTGTACTTGAGCGAATTGTCGGCCCTCGCATCCTGTGTATAGCCACCACCCGAGGTGCCCTGAAGACCGATCAGCGAGAACGCATACGAACCGTTCATTGGGTCGTAGCGACCGATATTGTCGAGCAACACCGTGTTGTTCCGTCCTGCCGTCAGCGTTCCGAGCTCCTTCGAACTCAGACCGACGAATGCCGGGCCGTTGAAGACCTGGCCCGCACGCGACGCATCGCCAGCCGACCTCTGCTTGTCCAGCGGACGACCGTTGTTGTAGGCGAGCGAGGCAGGGCCGTCGGAAAGTCGGCCCGACTGCGGATTGAAGCCGACTTCGAGATTGAAGACGAAGGCGACGTCGCCGCCCAGATCCTCCTTGCCTTTAAGGCCGATGCGGGATTGCGAAAGCCCGTTCGGCGCGATCGTCGTCTGCGGCTTGTCGCTGTTCTTTGCAATCAGATAAGCCGTGCCAACGCCCCAGTCCTTGCTTGGCGGTGCGCCATGGGTCAGGTGCACGAGGCCGATGTCGTACGTGCCGTACAGGGTGATGCCATGCCAGGTCAATTCGTCGGCGGCATGCGCCGCAGCGACGGAACCGGCCGCACCGAGCAGCGCGGCCAGGGATAAAGCATTGCGCATTCGTCTCGTCATCAACCGGCTCCTCGACTCTACTTGGGGAAAAAAAGGCCGCACTTCCCCACGGCCCGCTTGCGCGGACCGGGAGAGGCAGAAGGAAAAGTGCCGCTTAGTCCTCGATCAACGAGGTCTTCTTGGTATCGGGGAGGAAGAGGTAAACCAGCAGCGAGCAACCGATGCACGCCGTGACGTACCAGTAGAACCCGCTCTCATGGCCGCTCTGCTTGAACCACAGCGCGACCGTCTCCGCGCTGCCGCCGAAAATCGCGACCGCCAATGCATACGGGAGACCCACGCCGAGGGCGCGTATCTCGACGGGAAACAGCTCAGCCTTCACGACCGCGTTGATCGACGTGTAACCCGACACGACCACCAGCATCAGCATGATCAGTGCAAAGGCCTCGTAGGGACTGGTGACGCCTCGCAGCGTGCTGAGCACCGGCACCGTCAACAGCACACCGAGCACTCCGAACGAGATCAGGATCGGACGCCTGCCGATGACATCGGAGAGACCGCCCACCAGGGGCTGCAACACCATGTAGACCAACAGCGTGGCGGCGTTTATCAGGGTGGCCGTCTCCTTGCTCAGCCCGACACTGAGCACCAGGAACTTCGACATGTAGGTGGTGTAGGTGTAGAAGGCCAGCGTGCCACCCATGGTCAAGCCGACCACGATCAGTGCCGGACGCCAATGCTTGACCAACAGGCCCAGCGAACTCTGCCGGCGGACGGGCGCCGCCTTGGCCTGGTTGCTCACGAACGCCGCGGTTTCGCACATGTTACGGCGCAGGAACAGCGCAACGACCGCCACGACGGCGCCAATCGCGAAGGGAATGCGCCATCCCCAGGCCTTGAGCTGGGCCTCGGTGAACACCCATTGCTGCAGAACGATCAGCACACCAAGCGCCAGCAACTGGCCGGCGATCAGCGTGACGTAGAGAAAGCTGGACCAGAAACCCCGTCGTTTTCCGCTGGCCATTTCGGACAGATACGTCGCCGAACTGCCGTACTCGCCGCCAAGACTCAAGCCTTGCATCAAGCGCGCAAAGACCAGCAGCACGGGTGCAGCGATGCCGATGGTCCCGTAGGTCGGACACAGCGCAATCAGCAACGAACCTGCGCACATCAATACGATCGAGCGCATGAGCGCCGCGCGGCGTCCGTGCCGGTCGGCGTACCGGCCGAAATACCAGCCGCCGATGGGCCGCATGAGAAAACCGACCGCGAAGATGGCCGCGGCGTTGAGCGCCTGCGAGACGGCATCACCCTGCGGAAAGAACGCCTTGGCGAAATACAGCGAGAACGACGTGTAGACGTACCAGTCGTAGTACTCGACCAGGTTGCCAATCGAGCCACCCACGATCGACTTCAGGCGTTGCATGGACGACAACGGCTGCACGGCATCGATGCCCGGACATTCCTCTTCCCTGCCACTCATTGCTTCTCCCCCTTGCTTGATCACGCGTTACGCGCGATGCGACCCACCCCAGGCAATCGCGCGGCGTTCATCCATCCTAGGGATGGCACGCCGGAACGACATATAATTAATTGGTACTAATGCGCTGCAACATACATGGCGGCCAGATGACGTCGCGTCCGCAAGCGCATTCCATTTGGACGTCCATACACCTTCCTCAAGAACGATCGAAGTCGCCGTTCCAGGCACGACGATCCCCACGATTTGGCGTACGTTCGGCGCTTTATCGAGCCCTTTGACGCGCAAGGCGCGATCATCGAGGACCGCCCACCGATGATCGATCCACCCGCTCGGGGCGTGCCCCCAGGCAAAGCGTCGTCAGGCGATCCCTTCACCGCGAATCTGCAAGGGCGCAAGCGACGGGTCCAGCAGAAGGCTGCGCGTCAGTAACGCCGCCTGCGTGCGTGTGCTGCACTGGAGTTTTTTAAGGATCGCGGTGATATGGACTTTGACAGTGTTTTCCGACACATGCAGTTCGTCGGCGATCTGCTTGTTGAGCAGGCCCTCGCCAACGCACAACAACACTCGCAGTTGCTGCGTGGTCAGGGAGGTGAGGCGCCGACGGACCCGGGCATCCGCACCGCCTCCATCGGCTTTGCCGGCCGGGAACCAGGTGCCGCCGACGAGCACCACCTCGATCGCATGGCAGATGTCCTTCACCATGGCGGACTTCGGTACGAAGGCGGCGGCACCGAGCTGCCGGGCGCGGTGCACGGTGCCGGGATCCTCGTAGGAAGAAATGACGATCACCGGCATATGCGGGCGCTCGCAGCGCAGATACACCAGGGAGGAGAACCCGTTGACGCCGGGCATGGCAAGATCGAGCAGGGCGAGGTCGAACGCATCCGCCATGACGGCCGCCTCCAGCGCCGCCTGGCTCGCCGCCTCGACGATTTCCACCTGCCCGTCGCGTGCGGACAGCGCATAGCGCAAGGCCAGCCGGAACATCGGATGATCATCGGCGATCAGAACGCTACGCGGCCGCCCTTCCGCCACCGATTCCGGCTGCAAGGTCATGCTCCATTCGACAGAGTGGTCGTTGCAGCCCAAGTAAGAACCAGTTTGCGCTTCGTCTGAAACAGATTACGCCACGGCGTACCCGTTGTTTTCGCGCCGTCCTGTCAGCGAGCGCCGCCACTCGGCGGGCATTGTTCAAAGCGAGCGGCGCGGCGCGATCAACAAGTCGCCAAACAGCAAACCTGCCACCAACGCAATGAGCAAGGTGATCAGCAGCATGGTGCTGTCCATGCCCAGGGTCGTATCGCGTTCCAACATATACGACACGCTGCGAAACCCCACGCTACCCGGCACCAGCAGGATAATGCCCGGCTCGCGAATCATGGCGCCGGGCCGATGCACGAAGCGCGCATAGAGATTGGCCACGCTGCTGAGGATCAATCCGCCAAGAAACACGCCGAACGGTGCCGCCGGCAATTTGCCGGCCAGGGCGCCACCCCAGCGCGTGGAGAGATAACCCAGCACCACCGCCGCCATCACCACCAGCCAATCGCGGCGCGCCGCGCGGAAGGAGATGGCGAAGGCGAAGGCGCCGACCAGCAGTGCCGGATAATCCGTCCACGCCGGCAACGGAGGCAGCGCGTAATCGCGCCCTTCGATGCCGAACGCGCTGCATAGCTGCGTGGCGGCAACGGTACCGAAGGTGAGTTTGATCAGCGTGGCGATGGCGCCGCCCATGCGCGCCACGCCCGCCACCAGATGCTGACTGGAAATTTCCCGCACCGCCGTGGTGAGCGCCATGCCGGGCATGAGCACGATCAAGCCGGCGAGGATCACCGATTTGATCGCCAGCGGCACCACGAACTGGCTCACCACGATGGCAATCGTGGTGGCGACCAGCGCACTGATCGCTTCGCTCGCCACCGCCAGGCGCGGACGCGTGGCCGACAGCACGGTGATGGTGCCGATGATCAACCCGATCAGCGCCGCCGTGACCAGGTCCGCCCAAGAACTGTGCAGCAACAGCGCCACCACGCTGGCGGCGGCAAGACCGTAACTGGCGATCACTCCCGCCTGCGCGCGCCGCGTATCGGGCCGCCCCAGCTCGCGCAACAGGCGAAAACCTTCGCGCAATTCGATGTCGCCCGCGATCACCTTGTCGGCGATGGCATCGGCCTCGCTGAGGCGTCCAAGGTTGACGTCCCCTGGGGCCAGACGCATCACCTGCGTCACCTGCGCCACTTCGTCCTCACCCTGGGTCAGGTCGGTGAACGAGATGATGATGGCCGTGGGACTGGACCATACATCCGCCACCAACCCCAATCGCTGCGCCGCCCCCCAGATCGCACCCTCCAGGCGAGGCGCCGCCGTACCGTACTGATGCAGCCGCCGCGCCAGCTCGAGCAGGAACGCAATGCGTGTGTTGAGGGGCGCAAGGGCCAACGGCTTGAGGACGGCGGGGGGAGTCATCGCGTGATCGTCTGCGCGACAGTGGCCGCGGATGAGGGACTGGGAATGATGGGCATGGCCAAAGACATGCCTGTAGTAAAACTGATTTGGATGGCTATGTCAGCGGGAGGGGTGTTGCTTGGGCGATTGGGTATCTGTACGAGCGAGCCAACGCTCGGATTAACGACGCTATCGCGAGCACCCGCCCCTCACCCCAGCCCTCTCTCCGAAGGGGAGAGGGCGCCGTGGGGTGCACCGCGAAAACCAGTGATGCAAACCAGAGCGACGAGCAAAAACGACTCAGTCAGCCACCTTCACCACCAGCGTCGTCCCATCAACCCCCACCACCTCCACCATCGCCCCCACCGGCAAATCCGGCCCACTCACCAGCCACAAGCCATCGCCGACCTTCGCCTTCCCCCGCCCATGCACGATCGCCTCCGCCAACACATAGCGCTGGCCGATCTTCTGTTCGCCACGGCGGTTGAGCAGCGCATCGCCCGGCTCATCGCGCATCAGGCGCGGCCGCAAGCCGTACCAGTACACCGCGCAGGAGAGGAAGGCGAGCACCACGAAGGCCAGTGCCTGTCCCAGGATCGACAGCTCCGGCAGCACCAGCACCACCACGCCGGTGATGCCGGCGGCAATGCCGATCCACAACATGAAATAGCCGGGCAGGATCACTTCGATGGCGATCAGCACCAGCGCAAGAATCCACCAGAGATAGTGAAGTGCGATCTGTTCCATCGTGGTCGCGTCCCGATCTCAGCTTATCGACGGCGGTGTACGGCGAACCGTGGTGCTCGCCTGCTGCTGGCTGAGCGAATCCTTGGCCAGTTCGGCGATGCCCGCCAGCGAGCCGAGGATGCCGGTCGATTCCATCGGCAGCAGCAGCATCTTCTGGTTGGGCGAGTTGGCCATTTCCTTCAGCGCTTCGACGTACTTGGTGGCGACGAAGTAGTTCAGCGCGTTGACGTTGCCGTTGGCGATCGCCTCGGACACCATCGCCGTCGCCTTGGCCTCCGCTTCGGCGGAGCGTTCGCGCGCTTCGGCGGCGCGGAAAGCGGCTTCCTTCTCGCCTTCGGCAGCCAGGATCACCGACTGCTTCTCGCCTTCGGCCTTGAGGATGGCTGCCTGGCGGAAGCCCTCGGCATCGAGGATGTTGGCGCGCTTCTCGCGCTCGGCCTTCATCTGGCGGGCCATCGAGTCGACCAGGTCGCGCGGTGGCGCGATGTCCTTGATCTCGATGCGGTTGACCTTGACGCCCCACGGGTGGGTGGCTTCGTCGACCACCTTCAGCAGCTTGGCATTGATGGCGTCGCGCTGGCTGAGCGATTCGTCCAGATCCATCGAACCGAGCACGGTGCGGATATTGGTCATGATCAAGGCCAGCGCGGCCTGTTCCAGGTTGGCCACCTCATAGGCGGCCTTGGACGCATCCAGCACCTGGTAGAACACCACGCCGTCCACGCGCACCACGGCGTTGTCCTTGGTGATCACGTCCTGCGAAGGAACATCGAGCACCTGTTCCATCATGTTCATCTTGCGCCCGATGGTGTAGATGAAGGGCACCAGGAAATGCAGGCCGGGCGACAGCGTGCGCGTGTAACGGCCAAAACGCTCCACCGTCCATTCGTAACCCTGCGGCACGATGCGCACCAGTTTGGCGAGCACGATGACCGCGACCACGATCACTACCAAAGCGAAAAGCTGTCCCATTGCCTGATCTCCGTTCCATGAAGGATGGCTCGAGTATAGGCGAGCCGGCAGGCAGCGGATAATCGGCTAGCGCGGCCCCAGCGGGAGCAACAGGCTGACCCGCAGGCCGCCCTCTTCCCGGTTGCCCAACGCAATGCGGCCGCCATGGGCTTCGGTGATCTCGCGCGCCAGCGCCAGGCCCAGGCCGGTGCCCGAACGCTTGGTCGAATAGAACGGCAGCAAGGCCTGCGCCAGCACGGTTTCGCTCATGCCGGGGCCGCGGTCGGCCACTTCGATGCGCACGTCGCGGCCGATCACCGCCAGCGACAGCGACACGCCGTCTTCCGCGCTGCCCGATTCGTGCGCGTTCTTCACCAGGTTGATCAGCACCTGCTCGATCTGCGCGGCGTCGAACCAGCCGGGCTGCTCCGGCAAGGAGCCGCGCACCTGGAACGTGCAGTGCAACGACAAGGCCTCGATGAACGGCTTCCATTCGATCGAGGTGGGTTGCGGCGCGGGCAGCTTGGCGAAACTCGCGTAACCTGCGATGAAGCCGTGCAGATGCCGCGCCCGCTCGCCGATGGTGGCGAACACGCCCGGCAGGCGCGTCGTATCGCCGCGACGGGCCAGCTCCGCGCCCGAATGCGCCAGCGAGGAGATGGGTGCCAGCGAATTGTTGAGCTCGTGGCTGATCACGCGGATCACGCGCTTCCAGGTCGCCACTTCCTGCCGCGACAGCTCGCGCGTCATGCGGCGGAACAGTTGCAGCCGGTGCGGACGACCGTGCAGGCGGAAACTGCGCTGCGAAAGATGGAAGGTTTCCTCGCCGCCGTCCATTTCGACCGTAAGCAGCGCGTCTTCGCCGCTCTCCACCGCGCGGCGCAACGCCTCGGGGCTGTCGCTGATGAGTTCGGCAAAGCTCAGGCCGTGCAGCGTGCGTCCCTCGTTGAACAGATGGCGCGCGGCGATGTTGGCATAGGTGACGCGACCGCTGGCGTCGGTGAGCACCAGCGCCACGGGCGTGTTCTGCACCACCGTATCGAGCAGCAGTTCGCGTTGCGCCAGGTTCTGGCGCTGCTCGCGCAGGGTCTGGCCCAGCGCGTTGTGCATGCGGATCAGCTCGCCCAACTCATCGCGACGCGTGGCCGCGATGGAAAAGCTGAAGTCGCCGTCGCGATAACTCGCCACGGCACCTTCCAGCGCGCGCAGCAGCTTGGTGATCGGCGACATCACGCGATGCCCCAGCCACAGCGACAGCGGCAGCAGGAACGCCAGCGATACGATCAGGCCGCCATAGAAACCGAAATGCGCCGGCGTGCCCAGATCGATGCCCAGGTCGTGGCGCATCCACACCAGCACTTGCGGCAACGGCCACTGGGTGACGCCGGCATAGATGAGGGCGCCGGACAGGCCGGCAAAGCCCAGCAGCAGCATCATGCGCGACTCGAGCGTACGCAGGCCCAGCCGCATCAAGCCTCTCCTTGTGGCAACGCCGCCGTCAGTGACACGCGGCACCCGGCCCCATCGGCACGCAGTTCACGTTCGGCCCGCGGCCATTGTTGATGATCACGCGGATCGGCGACTGGTCCGGCGGCGCCCTGTCCTTCCCGCTGCCGTCGTTGAAGTTGAAGCGCTGCGCGTTGCTGGCCGCGCTGCTCAGGGTATCGCGATACCCCTCCGCCACCGTGCTCGCCGCCGCGGGCGGCATGGTGGGCAAGGTGAGATTGGGCGCTTTGGATGGCGCGCCGACCTGGGCCCAGGCCGCGGCGCTCAGGCAGCACAAGCCGATGACGAGCAGCAGGGCGCGGTGTCGCATGGCGGACTCCTTCGGCACGGTCGATATCATGCTCGGGCTTGGGGGCGTGGGCAATCGTGCCGCGGTTTGGCTGTCTTTGGGGCGCACTTGTGCGCGACGGCTTTTCGCGAGGCCTATGTCGCGCACAAGTGCGCTCCCACAGGGGTCTTCTACCCTCACGCCTGGGCCAAACCGTAGCGCTCCATCCGGCGGTACAACGCCTGCCGCGACAGGCCCAGCGACTGGGCGGCCCGGCTGACCACGCCGCCTGCCTTGCCCAGTGCGGCTTCCACCGTCTCGCGGCTGGGCTCGTCCAGATTGCGCGCCGCGGCCGTGGCGACCTGCGGCAGGTTGAGCTGTTCAGGCGTGATGCGCCCGTCGCTGCTCAGCAGCGCAGCGCGCTCGATCGAGTTCTTCAACTCGCGCACGTTGCCCGGCCACGGATAGCCCAGCATCGAATCGCGCGCGGCGTCGGTCAGTTCGGCACGGCCATCGAGGAAGAACTCGGCCAGCGGCAGGATATCGTCGACGCGATCGGCCAGCGGCGGCAGGTTCACTTCGATCACGTTGAGCCGGTAGTACAGATCCTCGCGGAAGGTGCCCGCGCGGATCATCGCCTTGAGATCGGCATTGGTGGCGCTGAGCACGCGCACCTTCACCTGGCGCGTGCGGCCCGAGCCCAGGCGCTCGAACTGGCCGGTTTCCAGCACGCGCAGCAGCTTCACCTGGCCCGACAACGGCAGGTTGCCGATCTCGTCGAGGAACAGCGTGCCGCCGTCGGCCAATTCGAAGCGCCCTTCGCGCGCCTTGTTGGCACCGGTATAGGCGCCTGCTTCGGCACCGAACAGCTCGGCTTCGATCAGCTCGCCCGGCAGCGCGCCGCAGTTCACCGCAATGAACTGGCCGCGCTTGACCGCCGAATTGGCATGCACGATGGCGGCGATGCGCTCCTTGCCGGCGCCGTTGGGGCCGGTGATCAGCACCGGGACGTCCGAACGCGCCACCTGGCAGGCCAGGTCTAGCGTGCGCGCCATCGCTTCGGAGGCGAACACGATGCCGTCGAGGTCGTAGCGGCGCTGCAGGTCCTCACGGCGCTTGCGGCGCTCGTTGCGGGCGCGCGTCACTTCGCGGGTGGATTCGGAAAGCTCCAGCAGGTTTTCCACCGTGGCGAGCAGCTTGGCGTCGTCCCACGGCTTGGCGAGATAGTCGGCGGCGCCGGCCTTGACCAGCTCCACCGCGGTTTCCAGATGCGTCCAGGCGGTGAGCAGGATCACCGGCATGTCGGGATGGCGCTGGCGCAGCTCGCGGAACAGCGCGATGCCCTCCTCGCCCGAGGTGGTATCGGCGGTGAAATTCATGTCCTGGATCACCACGTCCACCCGCTCGGTCTCAAGCATGGCCAGGCCTTGCTCCTGCGTGAGCGCGGTCAGCGGGCGGATCTCATGCAGCGAGAGCGCCAGGGACAGCGCCTCGCCCACGGCCGGGTTGTCGTCGATGATCAGTACGGTTCGCATTCGTCGCTTGCACATGTAGACGTGGATGCATCTCCACGCCAAAAGGTTGCCATCAATCGGACGATTCGTGGCGATTCATCGTTCAGCCACCCGTCCGACACCGATCCAGGATGCGCGCGCCGCCCGGGGACGGCGCGCGCAACGGGATCAACCGGCCACGGGATGCGCCGGTGCCTTGCCTGCCTTCACCGCGGCGATCCAGGCGTCGGTGCGTGCTTCGAGCACGTCCAGCGGCAGTGCGCCGCCGCCCAGGATTTCGTCGTGGAAGGCGCGGATGTCGAACTGGTCGCCCAGCTGCTGCTTGGCACGCGCACGCAGCTCGAGGATCTTCAACTGACCCATCTTGTACGCCAGCGCCTGGCCGCCCCAGGTGATGTAGCGGTCGGTTTCGGCCTGCACATCCGGCTCGTCCTCGCTGGAATGGGCGTGGAAGAAGTCGATCATCTGCTGGCGCGACCAGTGCTTGTAGTGCACGCCGGTGTCCAGCACGAGGCGGTCGGCGCGCAGCAGCTCATCGGAGAGATGGCCGTAGTAGGAGAGCGGATCCTTGTAGAAGCCCACTTCCTTGCCCAACTGCTCCGCATACAGCGCCCAGCCTTCGATGTAAGCCGTGTAGCCCGCCTGCTGGCGGAACGGCGGCAGCTTGGGCAGGGTCTGTGCGATCGAGATCTGCATGTGATGGCCCGGGATGCCTTCGTGATAGGCCGTGGACTCGATGCTCAGCACGCTGCGGTTCTGGTAATCGCCGGTGTTGACGAAGATCTGGCCCGGACGCGAACCATCCGGCGTGCCCTGGTGATACTCGGCTGCGGCAGCTTCCTTCTCGCGGAACGCTTCCACCGGCACCACTTCCACCTTGGTCTTGGGCAGCAGGCCGAACAGCTTGGGCAGCTCCGGCTGCATGCCGGCCAGGTAATTGCGGTAACGGTTGAGGATGTCCTCACGCGAAGCGGCGTGCACCTTCGGGTTGGTCTTGAGCGATTCGCGGAAGCTGGCCAGGTCCTTGAAGCCCTGCTGCTTGGCGATCTCGGTCATCTCGCCTTCGATGCGCTTCACTTCGGACAGGCCGATCTCGTGGATGCGCTGCGGGCTTTCCTTGGTGGTGGTCATCTGCTCCACCTGGAACGCGTAGATCGCCGCACCATTGGGCAGCTGCCACACGCCCGGCTCGCTGCGGCCATGCGGGGCGTAATCGTTCTTCACGAACGCGCCGAGCTTCTGGTACGCCGGGCGCACCTGCTGGTCGATCGCCGCGAGGATGGCGTCATGCAGGCGCTTCTGGTCGGCCGCGGACACCGACTTGGGGAAATGCTTCAGCGGTTCGGCGAACACGCTGTCCATGCCGGCCGCCTTGCCGATGCTGTCGATCTGCGTGACCACCTTCTCCAGCAGGTACTTGGGCGGCATCATGCCGTCCTTCAGGCCCTGCTGCGCCACGCCCGTGACCTGGTCGAACAGCGTCGGCACGGCCTTCAGGCGGGCCAGGTAGTCGTCGTATTCCTTGGTGTTGTCGAACGGAATGGAGCTGATGAAGCCGGCCAGCTGCAGATGCGCGCCGCTCATCTGATCCAGCGGCATCTCATCGAGCTTCAGCTGATGCGACTTCAGCGCGTCCTGCAGCTGGCGAACCATCAGCTGCTGATTGAGCTTGTCGTCGTCGGAAAAGCCGGTGGTGTCGATGGCCTGGAAGCGCTTGAGGAACTCCTGGTTCTTGGCGACTTCGGCGTTCAGGTGGGCCAGCGAAACATCCGACCAGCGGTTGTTGTAGCGCAGGTCGCCCAGAATGGTGGCGAACTCCGGCGAGTTCTCCAGGGTGTGCTGCCACTGCTCCGCCAGCAGGTCGTTCAGCGCCTTCTCGCGCGTGGCAACATCCGCCGTGGCGGCCTGCGTCGAGGCGGCACAGGCGGCAGACAGCGCCAGGCCGACCAGGAGCATTCGTGGTCCAATCTTCATGGGTACACCCCTCGGGTTGAGATAACCCCCAATTTTGCACACTGCACGCCGGGCCGCCCGTGCCGAACTGCACGCTTCCCGTTCAGCTAAATCGCCCGCGTGGCCACCACGGGCGGCACGTCGGCAGCCCGCATGGCCGGTCCCAGTACAGCCAGCTGCCCCAGCACCAGCACGATGGCCCCGCCGATGGGCAGGTAATTCCACGGCAGGCGCGGCAGCTCGTAGAAGTGCATCAGCAAACCATTGGCCACGAACGCGAGCGCCATGCCGAGCAACACGCCGAAACCCGCGATCAACAGGTTTTCCAGCAGGAAGTAACGCAGCACCTGCGAACGTCGCGCGCCCAGCGCCCGCTGGATGCCGATCTGGCGCGTGCGGCGCTGCACCCAGAAGCCGGTGAGGCCCATGATGCCGATGGCGGTGACGACGATCACGGCGATGGTGACGCCGGCCAAGAGCCACAGGGCGGCGCGGGCGCTCTTCAATGCTTCGTTGCGGCGCTCGGCATAGGTGCCGATGCGCAAAAAGGACTCCCCGCCCATCAGGGGACCAAACTCGCGCTTGATGGTGTCGTGGATACCGCGCAAGGCCACCTCGCGCATGACCGGATCGATCCGCACGGCGTAACTCAGGATGGCCGTATCGCCGACGCGCAGGGCAGCCAGTATGGTGTCGTCGGCGCGCCCATCCGTCGCAAGATCCACCTGGTTGCGCAACAGATGGCGCACGACACCCACCACCCGGTAACCCGGGTCGCTGGGGTCATCGGGGACAGCCAACAGCTTGCCCACCGCAGACTCACCTTTGAACAACTGCCGCTCGAGCGACTGCGTAATGATGATCGACTGGGCCGACTTCGCAGTGGGCACGCCGCTGGAGCTTTGGCTCACACCAATGTCACCGTACTCGCCTGGCAGGAAATCGCGACCCTCGACCAACTCAAGACCCAATGTCTTGACCAGGCCATCGCCGAAATAACCATTCACGCCTACCGACACGCCTGCAGGCGATTTGAGCGCGTAATCGACGGTCACCTGGCCAATCATGGGCAGGCCCAGCGCACTTGATGCCGAACGCACGCCTGGAAGATGGCTCAGTGCAAGTTGTCCTTCGCGTGCCTCGGCAGCGGTCCACGGCCGTACGTGTGAGGCGATCTGATCCACCAGCACCAGTTCGTCCTCGGCAAGGCCGCTGGGTGCGACCATCGGCTGCACGCGTTGCCAGACGAGGAACAGGACATTGCACAGAATGGCGCATGCCAACGCCACCTGAAGCAAGACCAGCGCAGGCATCAACGCATGGCGCTGCAAAATCTTGAGCATGATCCGAAGTGACATCGCGCTCCCCTTATGCGCTCTTGACCTGCAGGCCAGGCTCAACGCGCGATGCCCGCCAGGCAGGCAACCAGCCCGTAAGCACACCTACGCCCAGCGCAAGCAGGAACAGTGCGCCGAACATCGCCGGATCCAGGCGGGCCAGATCAGTGAAGCCGCTGTCCTGCAGACGCAACGTCCACAGCCCGAACAAAGTCAGCGGCAGCGCCAGCAAGCCACCGACCAGGCAGATCAATGCAGCCTCGAAAACGTGCTGCTGGAAGATCGCACCCCGAGGCGCACCCAGTGCACGACGAATGCCGATTTCCGCGCCACGACGCAGGAAACGCGCCGCGAGCAGGCCCGCCACGTTGGCCATGCACAGGAGCAGGAACGAGCCCGCCAGCCACGCGTTCAAGCGCGCGTTGTCCGGCACCACGTTCTGCCTGCTCAACCATGCCCCCACACCTATGAGGTCAGAGCGCGCGGGCTTGCCAAAACCTGCCAGCGATTTCTGCTCTTCCACGTAGTGCTGGAGATAAGAGCGAAATTCGTCGACCTGTGCTTTCGAAGGGAGATCCACCCAATAGCTAAGCGTGGCGCAATGCGCGACATCGGTGCCAAAGAGCGTGGTCTTTTTCGCAGGCGCGTCTTCGTCGCAGCCATCGTTACCGGACAGTTCGCCACCGGCATCAAGCAAGGCGGATAAGGGAACGAAAGCGCGATCCCGCCGTGTGCCACTGAATGCGAATGCCGACAGATCGTAGAAATGCGGCTGAGGTGCGAACACTGCGCTTACACCGATAATGCGAAACACACCCTTGCCGATCTTCAGTTCACGACCTAGAACGTCGACTGTCCCGTAAATCGATTGCGCAAGCTCGCTGTCGATCACGACAACGCGTGCGCGCTGCTCGTCCTCACCGGGCGTCCAACCGCGCCCGCTACGCAGCGCAATGCCAAACAGCGGTATCACCTCGCTGGTGGTGGCCATGACGTAGTCGTGTTTGCTGCGCGGATTGGGACCACTACCAGTCATCTCCACCGAGGTGCTGGCCATGGGGGCCTGCCAGTGGGCCCGGTGGTCGTGCAAGAGCCCCTTCGCATCGTCCAGTTTGATCCGGTGGTTCGCGTTGATCGCCACACCGTTGAGCGATGTACTTTGCCCCGACTTGGCACGCACCGTATCCACCCACGCCAGATACAGGTGACCACTGCGCCCTGGCAACGGATCGGCCGTAAGCTGGTGCAGCAAGGCCAATGTCGTCATGGTGGCGGCCAGTCCCATGGCCACCGTGAGCACGGCGAGTATGGTGCTGCGTGGAAATCGCTTGAGTCCGTGCCACGCCAACATCAGGTTGTAACGCATGCGTTCCCTGCCCTGTTGTTTGAGTCACCATCTTGCCGCAGCGTTCGTGGCACGCTGCTCCCCTGTGACATTAACCGGCGCAGCGCCGGCCATGCCATTCCCCGCAAGAAATCACACCGATCGCGTCGCCACCATCGGCGGTACTTGCGACGCGCGCAGGGCCGGCGCCAACACGGCTAGCTGCCCCAGGCCCCACAGCACCAGCGCACCCACTGGCAGGTAATACACCGGCAGGCGCGGCACTTCGTAAAATTTCATCAGCACCAGATTGAGTGCGAAGGTCAGCACCATGCCGATGGCGATGCCCACCGTCACGATAAGGAAATTCTCGGCCTGAAAGTAATGCAGGATGTCGCCGCGCGTGGCGCCGATGGCGCGGCGTATTCCGATCTGTTTGCGCCGTTGCTGCACCCAGAAGCTGGCCAGCCCAACGATCCCCAGCGCCGTCACCAGCAGCAACGCCACGATGACGCCGGCCAGCGTGCCGACCATGATGCGCGTCTGGCGGAAGAAGTCCGAGCGAAGCTCAGGCACGGTACGGCTCTGCTGCAGGTCGAGCACCGCTTCCGGGGCCGCCTTCTGTGCAGCGTCGCGGGCTTCGCGCAGCACGCGAGGAAGATCGCCGGGATTCGCGCGCAATGCATAAACACCATTGAGCGATGCGCCTGGATTCACCGGCACGAACACGGACCACTCGCCCGCACTGTCGCCATGACCACCGCCTGGATCGGGAGGCGTCAGGTGCGCCATCACACCGATCACGCGAAAGTGGTGCTGGTCCGAAAAGAACTCCTTGCCCAGCGGATCCTGTCCCGGCCACAACCGCTCGGCGAACGCGCGGGTGATCCATACGGAGGGGTTCTGTGGCAGCCACAGTTCGGCCGTCTGGAAGTCCTCCGGCTGGAATGCACGTCCCGCCACCAGTTGCAGCCCCAGCGTTTCCACGGCGCCAGGACCGCCCGCATAGAAGTGCGGCACGGCGATGAAATGTTCGTGGTCGAGGTTGATGCCGGCATAGCCCGTGGGTTGCGCGAACGGCACGGCATTGACCACCGCCACCGACTGCACGCCAGGCACCGCGCGCAACGCAGTGGTCACCCTGGCGTTGAGGTCGGCGCCCTTGCATCCGTCGCAACCGAGGTTGATCACCGCCAGCGAGGATTCGGCCACGCCGCTGTCGATATGCAGCGCCCGCAGCTGCTCCACGATAAGAAAGCAGGCGTTGCACAACACCGCGCAGGCGAGCGCGATTTCCAGCGCGATAAGTGCCGTGGCAAGGCGATGACGGCGCAAAGCGGAAAAGATGGGGGCGAATTGCGTCATGGCGGGCCTCACAAGGACTTCAGTTGCCATGCCGGCACCACGCGGCAGGCACGCACTGCCGGAAGCGCGCCAGCCAGCAGGCTGGCGCCGATCGCGGCGACGAAGGTAAGCAGGAACATCGGCACGTCCAGGCGTGCCAGATCCGCATAGGCCACCGGTTGCTGCCGGATAAACCACAGTCCCGCCATGGTCAGCAACCAGCCACAGACCCCGCCGATCAGGCCAATCAGGCCCGACTCCACCATGTACTGCGCGAATACCGCGGCGCGACTGGCGCCCAGAGCGCGTCGCAAACCAATTTCGCCGCTGCGGCGCAGGAATTTCGCCAGCAACAAACCCACCATGTTGACCAGGCAGATGGCCAGAAAAGCCACCGCCAGCCAAGCCTGCAGTCGCACATTGCTGGGCAACACGCCATTGAAATCCAGCCAACCCATCAGGCTGCGCATACGCGTGTTGCCCGAATGCGTAAAGCGACCGATTGCCTGCTGCTGCGCCGCGTAGTCAGCCACGAAGCGTCGATAAGCGGCAACGTGGGTGGCATCGTTGATCTGCACCCATAGCGCGACCCAAACACAGGGAGAATCCTGCAAATGTCCCGGATGCGCGGGCATCTGCCAGCAGGTGAACTGCTGGAAATTGCCATCGTTGACATCCAGCCCGGTGAAGAACGGCGTGATCACGTCTTCCGGCTTGGCATAGAAGTCGCTGGTATCGCCCGCGGCAAAGCGGCCGCCCCGGATTGCGTAGAACTGTGGCGAAGGTCGCCATGGCTTGAGCACGCCCACGATACGCACATCGCTGCTGCGCAGGCGCAAGACGCGCCCCACGCTGTTCTCGCCGGCGAACAGCTTCTGGTTGAGATCGTCGGTGATCACGACCACGCGCGCGCGCGCCGCATCATCCTGCTCGCTCCAGGGCCCGCCATAACGGAACGGCACATTGAACATGCTGAAGAAATCCGCCGTGGCCGACAGCATCGGCATCATCACGGCGGGCTTGCCGGCATCGTCCGTATTCAGCCGCACCGTGCTCTGCACCAGCATCACCTGGCGATCGGCGCGCTTGGCGCTCCACAGGTCAAGCGCTGACCGGTAGTCCAGCATGTCGAGCGGTTCGCTGCTGTCCTTGTTCTTCGGATCCGCGTCCACTTGCGGATAGAAGATCGCCTGGCTGCGCCCCGGCAAGGGATCGCCGGAGAGCAGATGCACCACCGTGAGCGTCGTCATGCTGGCGCCGATACCCACCGCAATGGCCAACACCATCAATGCGGTGAGTATCTTGTTGCGGCCGAGACTGTGCAGCGCCAGATCGAGGTAGTAACCGAACATTCCCTTCTCCCTCCTTGGCTCAGACCGAACGCGTGGCGACCACCGGCGGCACGGCTGCTGCACGCATCGCCGGCCCCAGCACGGCCAGCTGTCCTATCGTCCAGAGCAGCAAGGCGCCCACGGGGAAATAGATAGCCGGCAGCCGTGGCAACTCGTAGTGCACCATCAGCAGCAGGTTGATGCCGTAGGCCAGCACCATGCCCACGCCGATGCCGATGGTGGCGAGCAGGAAGTTCTCGGTCTGGAAGTAGCGCAGGATGTTGCTGCGCGTGGCCCCCAGTGCACGCCGAACGCCGATCTGCCGACGGCGTTGCGCCACCCAGAAACTGCCCAGCCCGACGATGCCCAGCGCGGTGACCACGAGCAGCGCCACGCAGACGCCCACCAGCAGGCCGGTCATCGCGCGATCGTTCTGGAAGAAGTCCTCGCGCATGTTCGACAGCAGATGCTGCTTGAGCACGACGCGATGCGGATTGATCTCCTTCAGCTTGGCCACCGCCGCCTTGAGCACCCGTTCGCGATTCTTCGGATCGTCCACCCGCAGGATGTATTCGTTGTTCGCCACCCGGACAGGCAGCACCATCGTGTAGCTCGCTGCGGAGTCGTCCCAGATGGACGGCCGGATCAACTCCTTCACCACCCCCACCACGGTGAACGCGTAGTCGGACATGTAGATCTGCTTGCCCAGCGCCGGCTGTCCGGGCCACAGGCGCTCGGCCATCTTCTGCGTGATCACCGTGACATGCGGAATGCCCTTGGCGTCCTTGGCAGCGGCCGCATTGACGACCTGGTCCATGTCCATGTAGTCGTCGGCGTGCAGCTCGCGTCCGGCGATCAACTGCGTACCCAGCGTCTGCGTCACGTTCTCGCCGAAGTAGTCGGTGGCGTTGAGCGTGGCCAGGCGCTGCTTCGGATCGAGCTTGATGCTGCCGTTGGACGAAGAGTTGCCGAACGGTACCTGGTTGACCGAAGCCACCGAGATCACGCCCGGCACCTGTTGCAGGGCGGCCAGGTCTTCGGCACGGCGCGCCTTGTCGTCCTTGGTCACGCCGATATTGGCCAGCGCGATGTGCAGCAGGCGTTGCTCGTCCACCCCGCTCTGCATGTGGATGCGCTCGATGCGCTGGTTGATGATGAAGACCGCGTTGCACACGATGGCGCAGGTGAGCGCGATTTCCGCGATCACCAGGAAGGCGGTGGTCTTGTGCCGGCGCAGCGTCGAAAGAATCGGAAGAATGTCCATGGTCATTGGCTCTTCAGTTGCAACGCAGGAGTGATCTGGCAGGCACGCCAGGCCGGCAGAAGACCGGCAAGCAAGGTCGCGCCTACCGCCAGCAGGAACGTCACCAGCAGCATGCCGGAGCTCATGTGGGCCAGCGCCGCATAACTGGAAGGCTGCTTGCGCACCAGCCACAGCCCGACAAAGGCCAGCAGCAGTCCGAAGAACCCGCCAGCCAATCCGATCACGCCCGACTCCACCAGCAACTGGGCGAACACTTCGCGTTTGGAGGCGCCCAAGGCACGCCGCACGCCGAGTTCACCGGCGCGGCGCAGGAACTTCGCCAGCATCAGGCCCACCGTATTGACCAGGCAGACCAGCAGGAAGCCGAGCGCCAGCCAGGTCTGCAGGCGCACGTCGCCCGGCACCACCTTGTTGATGTCCAGCCATTCCATCAGGCCGGGCAGTTGCGCATTGGGCGGACGCTGGAAGCGGCCGAGCGCCTTCTGCTCCTGCGAGTAGTGCACCAGATAGTCACGATACGCGGCCACCTTGCCGCTGTCGTTGATCTGCACCCAGAACTGCAGCCACACGCAGGGCGAGGTTTCGGCGTGCTCCTCGTCGCCGCCGCCGGTGCCCCAGCAATCGGTGGAACCACTGTGCTCGAAGTGCACGTCGCGCGCGGTGCTCAGCGGCACGAAGACATCTTCCAGCGAGCCGTAGCTGTCCATGTTCAGGTCGTAGAAGCGCGGGCTGGGGCGCCACAGGTCGATCACGCCCACTACCTGGAACGCGGTGTCCTTCATACGCAGCGTCTGCCCGACGCTGTCCTTGCCGCCAAACAATTTTTCGTTGAGCGTGCGGCTGATCACCACCACACGCGCCTTCGCGCCATCCTCCGATTCGCTCCAGGGACGGCCGTAGAGGAACGGCACCTTGAACATCGGGAAGAAGTCGCTGCTGGTGTAGCGCGCATCGCTGAAGAACGGATCGATGTTCGACTGCGCCGGCTGCACCGGCACCGCGCCGCCGGTCATCAGCGCCTGGCGATCCGCGCGTTTGGCGCGCAGCAGGTTCATGCCATCGACCCAGCTGACCTGTTCCGGCGGACGCTTGCCTTCCTCGTAGCCGTCCATGTCGCGCGGATCGACCTGCGGGTAGAACAGCGTGCTGCTGGTGCCCGGCAGCGGATCGCCCGAGAGCACATGCAGCACGGTCAGCGTGGTCATGCTGGCGCCGATACCCAGCGCAATGGCCACCACCATCAACGCGGTGAGCATCTTGTTGCGCCTGAGGCTGCGTAGCGCCAGGTCAAAGTAGTAGCCGAGCATATTGGTATCCCCTCCTAGCGCCTTCCACGCGGTCACACCGATCGCGTGGCCTCCACCGGCGGCACCCGCGACGCACGAAGCGCCGGCGCGAGCACCGCACCCTGGCCCAGCAACAGCAGCAACACCACGCCCACGATCAGGTACATCAGCGAGAGCCGATGCATCTCGAAGCGGGTGACCATCCAAAGATTGATCGCAATCGCCAGTACCGCGCCCATCAGCACGCCGCCGCAACTGATCAACAGGTTCTCGGTCATGAAATAGCGCAGCACGTCCAGCTGGGTGGCGCCCAGCGCGCGCCGCACGCCGATCTGCTTGCGGCGCTGGCCCACCCAGAAGCTGGTGAGCCCGACGATGCCCGCGGCGGTGATCGCCAGCAGCACCACGCAGATCACGCCCATCAAGATCGCCATGCCGCGATCGCGCTCATAGGCGCGCGAGCGCACCTCGCTGAAGCTGAGCACGCCGTCGTCGTCGTTGATCACCCGCCGCGGGTTCTGCGCGAACAGCGCCTTGGCGGCCGCCTGCATGGCCGCGTCCAACTGCCCGGGCCTGGCGCGCACGATGTAGAAGGTGCCCAACGAGACATTGAGCCGCTCGGGAATGATCACCGCGCGATAGGCGAAATCCGAGGCCCAGTGCTCCACGCTTTGCGCCTGCAGCATCTCGACCACGCCCACCACGGTGGCGGGGCCGCCGATCAGGTAGATCGTCTTGCCCACCGCGGTGTCGCCCGGAAAGAGCCTCTCGGCCAGCGCCTTGGTGATCATGACCAGCGGGGGCGCCAGCTTGTAGCGCATATCCATGTGGCCGACTTCCTCGGCCCGGAAATTGCGTCCGGCGATCAGCTTCAGACCCAGCGTATCGATGAAATGCTCGTCGGCGAAGTAGATGGTCGAGCCGGAACTGTCCTGAGCCTGGTCGGGCTTGAGCCGCACCGCATCGTCCCAGCCATCGCCACGCAACGGATACGAATTGCTGGGCGTGGCGTCCTGCACGCCGGGCAGCTGGCGCAGCGCCTGCAGGTCCGCGCGCATCTGCGCGTCGGCCTGATCGGGCGCCGGTGCGCCCACCCACTCGCTCTTGATCACGAAGATATTCGGCTCGTCGATGCCGGTCGGCTCGGACAAGTGCGCCACGCGCTGCTGGATGATGAACAAGGCGTTGCACACGATGGCCAGCGTCAAGGCAATCTGCGCGGCGATCAGGAAGGTGCCCGCCTTGTGCCGGCGCAATGCGGAAAGAATCGGCTTGATCTGCATGGTTCGCGCCCCCTCAGTTGGACTTGAGCTGCCAGGCAGGCTGCACTTGCGCCGCCCGCCAGGTGGGATAGAACGCCGCGATCACCGTGGCCGTGATGGCCACCAGCAGGGTCAGCAGCACCAGCGATGCATCCAGATGCGCCAGTCGCGCGATCTGCGGTTCGAACACCAGGTCGAGGCCGAACATGCCGATGGTCGTGAGCAGGAGTCCCAGCGCGCCGCCAGCGAGTCCGACCATCGCCGCTTCGGCCAGGAACTGTCGGTAGATGTCGCCGCGCGACGCACCCAGCGCGCGGCGCACGCCGATTTCCGGCGCACGGCGCATGAACTTCGCCAGCAGCAGGCCGATGGTGTTGACCAGGCAGATCACCAGGAAGCCGAACGCCAGCGTCATTGAGATGCGGCTCTCCTGCGGCACCGCGCGCTGGTAGTCCAGCCACTCCCGCACGTTGCGCAGACGGTTGTTCGGCGCCCAGTTGAAGCGCCCCGCCTCGCGCTGCTCCCGCGCATAACCGTCGAGGAATTGCCGGTACGCCTGCACCTGCGCGACGCTGCTCAGCTCGACCCACGGGCTGATCCACACGCATTCGCCGTGCAGCCAGGTTTCCCAGGTATCGCCGCGCTTGCCGTCGCTGCCGCAGTTGTTGTTGCCGCGGGTATCGATGTGCTGCGCAATCGCGTAGCTGAAGGGCAGATAGATCTGCGCCGGATCGGCGTAGGCGTTGCCGCTGAAGGTATCGAAGAAGCGCGGCTTGGGATCCCAGTTGTCGGTGACACCCACGATGCGGTACTGGCGGTCGTCGAGAATCACCCGCCGGCCGACGCTGTTGTTGCCACCGTAGAGCTTCTGGTTGAGCGCGCGGCTGATCACGATCACCGGCTCGCGTGCCTCGTCTTCCGCACTGCCCCAGCCGCTGCCGTACTGGAACGGCACGTCGAACATGCTGAAGAAGTCGCCGTAGGTGGCATAACCGGGCGCCTTGAACGGCATGCGTTGGGGATCGTCCGGCATCACCGAGAGCGCCACCGGATAGATCATGGTCTGGCGCTCGGCCTTGTGCGCGCGCATCAGCGCCACGGCATCGACGTAGTTGAGCGCCGAAGGCGGCTCGCCATGGCGGTTGTACTGAGGCCCGCGGTTATCGATCAGCGGCACGAACAGCTGCGAGGACTTGTGCGGAATCGGATCGCCCGACACCGCCCGGAACACGGCGAACGTCACCATCGACGCCGCCACGCCGAAGCCGATCGACATGATCATCAATGCCGTCAGCAGGACGTTGCGCCGAAGGCTCGCCGTGCCCAGTCGCAGGTTGTGGACAAACATGCCGCTCATCGTTACCTCATGGTTCCCGACCGTCCATCTGCTTCAACACCGCGCGCCCATCAGACCGAACGCGTGGCTTCCACCGGCGACACCCGCGAGGCGCGCATGGCCGGCGCCAGCGTGGCGCCCTGCCCCAGCAGCAACAACGCGATCACACCCACCACCACATAGACCGCCGACAGGCGCGCCATCTCGAACTGTGTCACCAGCCACAGGTTCATGCCGACCGCCAGGAAGGCGCCGATCAACACGCCGGCAATGCCGATGAGCAGGTTCTCGGTGAGGAAGTAACTGAGGATGTCGTGCTTGGTGGCACCCAGCGCACGACGCACGCCGATCTGCTTGCGACGCTGCCCGACCCAGAAGCTGGTGAGGCCGACGATGCCCGCTGCCGTGATACCCAACAGCACCAGGCACACCACGCCCATCAGGATGGCCATGCCGCGGTCGCCCTTGTAGGCAGCCTCGCGCACCTGGGCGAACGTGCGCACACCGCGCTCGGACGGGATCACGCGCATGCGGTTGGCCTTCACCAGCGCCGCCGGCGCCGCCTTCAACACGTCGGCCAACTGGCCCGGCTTGGTGCGGATCACGTAGTTGGTGAACGCACTGGTCAACTGCACCGGCTGGATCAGCGAGTTCTCGTAGAAGGTATCGGACCAGGTGCCATTCCACGGCACCTGCAGGCGTTCGACGATGCCTACGATGGTGCTGGGCGATTTGGAGTCGCCGATATAGATGGTCTTGCCCAGTGCGCTGCCTTCCGGATACATCTTCTCCGCCAAGGCCTTGCTGACGATGATCACGGCCGGATCGGGAATCGCCTGCGGATCGGCTTCCACGATTTCGTCAGCGCGGAAATTGCGGCCGGCAATGAGCTTGACGGCCAGCGTCGGCAAGGTGTGCTCATCGCCGAAATACTGGGTGGTGTGCCCCTTGGAATTCTTTGCATCCGGATCGGTGCGCACGCCGGTGGACCAGCCGCCACCGCGCAGCGGATAGGAATTGAGCGCCACCGCGTCCTGCACGCCGGGCAGCTGGCGCAGGGCCTGCAGATCGGCCTTGACCAGCGGCCCGGCCTTGCTTTCCTCGGTGCCGACGAAGCGGTTCTGGATGGTCATCAGGTCGCTTTCCACCATGCCGGTGGGCCGCTGCACGCGATCCAGCCGCTGGTGGATGATGAAGATCGCGTTGCAGACGATCGCCAAGGTCAAGGCGATCTGCATCGCGATGAGGATCGTGCCTGCCTTGTGACGCTTGAGCGCGGCGAGAATGGGCTTGATCTGTAGCATCGTCGTCGCCTCAGTTGGATTTCAGCTGCCATGCCGGCTGCACCTGCGCAGCACGCCATGTCGGATAGAACGCCGCCAGCACGGTCGACAGCACGGCCAGCAGCATGGTGAGCAGCACCAGCGACACATCGAGCGTGGCGAGCTTGGCGATGTCCGGTTCAAACACCAGCGAGATGCCCATCACGCCCAGGCCCGTGAGGATCAGACCCACGACGCCGCCGGCCAGCCCGATGGCTGCCGCTTCGATCAGGAACTGCAGATAGATCTCCTTGCGCGGCGCACCCAGGGCGCGGCGCACGCCGATCTCCGACGAGCGCTTCATGAATTTCGCCAGCAGCAGGCCCACCGTATTGACCAGGCAGATCAGCAGGAAGCCGAGCGACACCAACAGCGATACCTTGGCTTCCTGCGGCACCACCTTCTGGTACTCCAGCCACTCGGTGACGTTGCGCAGGCGTGTATTGGGCGCCCAGCGGAAGCGGCCGGAGCGCTGCTGTTCAGCGGCGTAGCCATTGAGATACTGGCGGTACGCATCGGCCTTCTCCTTGGACGGCAGTTCCGCCCAGAAGCCGAGCCAGACGCACTCGGAGCCGATCCACGCATCCCAACCCTTGCCCGGGTCCTTGCTGCAATTGTTGTTGCCGTTGGTCGTCGTCTGCAGTTCGACCGCGCGGGTGAACGGCATGAAGACCTCGATGGGGTCATCGAAACCGTTGGTGTTGATGACGTCGTAGAACACCGGCTCAGGATTCCAGGTGTTGGCCACGCCGATGATGCGATAGTCGCGGCCGTTGAGGTTGATGTTGCGGCCCACGCTGTTGGCGCCGTTGAACAGCTTCTCGTTGAGCTTCTTGCCGATCACCGCCACGGCGGCGTGTGAGGCATCCTCGTCCGCCGTCCAGCCGTGGCCATAAAGGAAGGGAATGTCGAACATCGCAAACGCGTCCGCATACCAGGCGTAGCTGGTTTCGCGGAACGGCAGCATCTGCGGATCGGCCGGCACGATCGACACCGCCGCGGGAAACAGGGCCGTCTGCCGCGTGGCACGCTTGTCGCGCATCAGGTTGATGGCGTCGGTATAAGTCATCGCATTGGGCGGCTCGCCCTTGTTGTCCTGCGACGCGTCAGGACCCCAGTTGTCGATCTGCGGCACGAACAGCTGCGAGGACTTCTGCGGAATCGGATTGTTGGAGGTGGCGCGGAACACCGAGTAGGTGGTCATCGACGCGGCCACGCCACAGCCGATCGCCAACACCATCAGCAGGGTCAACAGCGGGTTTTTTCGGAGGCTGCGCAAGCCAAGCTGGAGGTAATAGGCGAACATGATCGTCCTTCACGAAGGCGTATGGCCGCCTCCCGCCGAAGCGGGAGGCTCGGTGGCCGGTTATCAGGCCGGAGCGTTGCCGCGGGCCGCGTGCACGGCGTGATGGAAGCGCGGGTCTTCCGCCAGATCCACCACCTGACCGTCGATGATGTGCACGTTGCGCTGCGCGCGGGCAGCCAGCTCCGGATCGTGCGTCACCATCACGATGGTGGCGCCTTCGCGATGGATTTCTTCCAGCAGTTCCATCACGCCGCGGGCCATCTGCGTGTCGAGGTTGCCGGTCGGTTCGTCCGCCAGCAGCAGGCGCGGCGAGCCGGCCAGCGCACGGGCAATGGCCACGCGCTGCTGCTGGCCACCGGAGAGTTCGGCCGGATAGTGCTTGGCGCGCGAGGCCAGGCCCACGCGTTCGAGCGCGTTCATGATGCGTTCCTTGCGCTCGGCCGCCTTCATGCCGCGATAACGCAGCGGCACCTCCACGTTGTCGAACACGTTGAGGTCGGGAATCAGGTTGAACGCCTGGAAGATGAAGCCGATCTTCTCGTTGCGGATGCGCGAGCGCTCGTTGTCGTTGAGGTTGCTGACTTCCACGCCGTCGAGGTGGTACTGGCCGCCCGTGAAGGTTTCCAGCAGCCCGGCGATGGTGAGGAAGGTGGTCTTGCCCGAACCGGACGGACCGGTCACGGCCACGAACTCGCCCTCGTTCACGTTGATGTTGAAGTCGCGCAGCGCATAGGTCTCCACCACTTCGGTGCGGTAGACCTTGGACAGATGAGTCATCTTGAGCATGGTGTTGTCGTCCTTCGGTGGTGGTTAGTTGGAGATGGCGACGCGCTGGGCGCCCTTGAAGCTGTCGGTACCGGAGATCACGATGTTGTCGCCTTCCTTCAGGCCATCGAGGATTTCCACCTTGTCGATGCTGCTGGCGCCGACGCGGATGGGGTGCTTCTCCGCCACGCCGTCGCGCACGAGGTAGGCGTAGCTGCCGCCCGATTCGTCGACGAAGGAGCCGCGCTGCACGGTCAGCACGTTGTCGCGCTTGTCGAGCAGGATACGCACGGAGAGGCGCTGGTTCTGGCGCAGCTGCTTGGGCGTCTGGCCATCGAAGCGCAGGCGGGCGGCGACTTCGCCATTCACCACTTCGGGCGAAATGGCGCTGACCAGGCCCTTCCAGGTGGCGCCGTTGCCGCTGATCTCGCCGGTCATGCCGATACCCAGGTCGCGCGCGAAACTTTCCGGCACCTTCATTTCCACTTCGAGCGCGGAGAGGTCGATCACGCTGACCAGTTGGGCGTCCTTGGCCACGGTGGCGCGTTCGGCGATGAACAGCTGGCCGACCTGGCCGTCCACCGGCGACTTCACGTTGAGGTCTTCCACCTGGCGCTGCAGGTCCTTCACCAGCAGCAGCTGGCGATCGTGCGCGAGCTTCTTCGACTGGATGTCGAAGTTGAGGCTGTCGGTATTGGTGGCCAGATCGGCCTTGGCGTGCGCCAGGGTGATGTTCGCCTTCTGCAGCGCGTCCTTGGACTTGTCCACGTCCATGCTGGGCACGGCGCCGAGGGTGAACGCCTTCTGGTAACGGGCCAGGTCGCGCTGCGCGCCCTGGTCGTCGATGTTGGCGTTGTCGTAGGCCTTCTGCAGTTCGCCGCGGGTCTTGCGCGCATCGATCTGCGCACGCAGGTAGTCCACCTGCATGGCATCGGCGGCGCTCATTTCCTGCGCGAGCTTGTTGGTCAGCTCGGGGCTGTCGATGACGGCGAGCACCTGGCCCTTCTTCACTGCATCGCCCGCGTGCACCTTGAGGGTGACCGCGCCGCCGTAGGTGGCATAAAGCGTGGGGCTGACCGCCGCCACCACCTTGCCCTCGGCCGCGATGTCGCGGACGAACGGGCCGCGCTCGACCGTAGCGAAAGCGAGGCGGGAGCTGCTGACCGAGGCGTCGGCCGAGAACAGGCGGCCAATGCGCGGACCGAACAGCGCCAGCAGCGCCACCACGGCCACGCCCACACCAATCAGCACCAGCCGGCGCTTGGGATTGGATTTGACCTCGACCAGACGGTCTTGTGCGGAAGTATCGCGAATCATCGATGGGTCCCTGGCCGCGGACAATGCGGCCCCTGACCCTACTCAGCAATCTGCGTGCCAAGCCGGAATGATCGATTTATTCGATATTTTTCAGTGACTTGAAAACATCGATCAGCGATGGACCGCTGTCCGCGGACACAACGACGGACAGACGGACAAACGTCCGCGGACGGTTAGTCGAACGCGGGCTCCAGCGCCACCGCCGCGGCCCTCGCCACGTCGCGGGCAATCCCGCGACCCAGCAAGGAAAGTTGGCCCAGCGGCAGCGTGTCGAGCACGTCCAGCGACGCCATCCGCAGGGTACGGAAGCACAGCAGCTCGGCGATGGCCGCTTTGCAGGCGACTTCCCCTGGGCATACCGGTGCCGCCGGCAGCGAGGTGCCCCGGGCCAGCAAGGCATCCCAAGCGAGATAGTCGGTGTCGGGCAACAGGTGGAGCCGGGCGCAGAACGCGCCGGAGGCGGCGAAGCAGTCGATCCATTCGCGGGGGCCGTCGGCGCCGATCATGCTGGAGGCGCGAAGTTCTTCGGTCTGCAACAGCGGCGCCAGGTCCTCGCGCGTCACCAGCCAACCCGGCGCGACGTCGCGGGTGGGGCGCGAGGACGCGCAGGCCGGCAAATACAGCACCCCGCCCAGCAGGGGAAGACGGGAAGCCAGCTCGGGGCCGGACATCCGGACGGAGGTGCGGCTGATGGTCCATGCCGCCGTATCGGCGCAGGACCGGACCGTGCCGAAGGCGTGCGCAAGCCAGCCAAACATCATCAGTGCTCCTTGGCAGGAAACGACCCGGCTGGCGTTCGGCGAGAACGGCGTGGCGTTAGGCCTTGGGAAAGGCCCCCCGACCCGGGGCCGGAGGGAAAGAGGCATCCATGCCCATGAAGCTTCCCTCGGGGGAGGCATGGCCGCCGGTGGCCGCGCCGCAGCGCGGACCACGGCGACGCTACTTGGTCAGGATCAGCTTGTCGTTGCGGGTGAGGCGCAGGTGGTACTCGTTGCCCTGGTGCTGGATCACCAGTTCGCGCTCGCCCTTCAGCAGCTGCTGGCTGGAGATACGGCGCGTGGGGGCATCGGGCGCCAGGGGCGCCGATGGCTTGAGGCTCAGCAGACGGAACGGGCGCGCCAGGGCGTCGGCACCCTGGGGTAGGGACAAAACCGTCGTGGTCATGGTGGAGCTCCGCAGGAGAGGTGACGACTTAGATGATAATAATTCTCATTTGAGTGTCAACACCCCTGTTCAGGGAGAGCCGCCCTTACCCGCCGCCTGTTCCTTCGCCAACCTGGCGTCCAGGCCTCGGCTGCCAGCGCCCGAATAGCTCTTGCAGGCATCCGGTTTGAGCAGCGGATCGGGCTTCGCGCCTGCATCGCGCTGCGCGACGCGCTCGAGAAAATCGATCTGGTCGGGATGCGGGGTGACCAGGATGTCGCAAGGCAGGGCCGCGATGACTGACAGGCCGTGCCGGAAGTTCTGCACACGCTCCGGATGCGCCGGATCGCTGTAGCGATAGCTCCCCGCCGTCAGGGCGCTCACGCTGTCCGCATAAACCATGTGCAGGCAGCGCTGGCCTTCGCACGACTGCCAGGTCCAGCTGGTGCTGCCCGGCGTATGGCCCGGCGTGTAATGGGCCGTGATCTCCACGTCGCCCAGGCGCACCACGCCATCGTCCGCGACTGTGTCGACGTGCGCCACCGCCGGATAGTCGAGCGCTTCGGCAAATTGCGGATCGTCGGGATACTTGCCGCCCAGCATCAATTCCTTCGCGCCGATCTCGCTGGCGACCACGCGCGCGCCGGTGTCGTGCGCCAGCGTGGCGATGGCGCCGGCATGATCGGAGTGCGCGTGCGTGTTGAGGATCAGCTTCACATCGCCGAGCTTGAAACCCAGCGCCTTGATGTTCGCTTCGATCTGCGCCGCGTTCTGCGGCAAGGTACCGTCGATCAGGACCAGGCCGTCGGACGATTGGATGAGGATGGACGTGAGTCCGCGCATGCCGACGTAGTAGGTGTCGCCGTAGATCCGGAACGGTTTCTGCGGCTGCGTCCATTCGGGCGGGCTCGCGTGGGCCGACGCGGCGATCGACAAGCCGAGACAAACACCGAGCGTGGCGCGAAAGAAAGGCTTCATGCGTTGATGTTCCTGTTGAGAGGGTGCGCGCAGCTTGGCAGTCACTGCCGCCTCCATGCGGCCATCCCCGGGCAACACGCGGGCGAAGTCTGACAACACGCGGGCAATGGAACTCCGCCTCAATAGCAAAGCTTTCTGTGGGAGCGCACCCTGTGCGCGACAAATCTACGAGCGTTGCACTGCAGCGTGGCTGTCGCGCACAGGGTGCGCTCCCACAGGGACACGTTGCCGCTCAGGCTACCGCCTGCGCAATGCGCTTCAACACCGCCGCATCCAACCTCGGCAGCAAATCCAGCGCGGCGAGATTCTGCTCCAGCTGCTCCAGCTTGCTGGCGCCAAGCATCACCGTGGACACATGCGGATTGACCAGGCACCAGGCGATCGCCAGCTGCGCCATCGATACGCCCAACTCCGCCGCGATGGGCGCGAGACGTCGCACCTTCTCCAGGCGGGAGCCGTCGTGCTCGAGCACCGCGTCGCGCAACCACTCGTAACCCGGCTGCGCCAGACGCGACTCCGACGGCACACCGTCGTTGTACTTGCCGCTCAACAGGCCCGATGCCAGCGGCGACCAGATGGTGGTGCCCATGCCGTAGGCGTCATACAGCGGCGCGTACTCCTGCTCCACCCGTTCGCGATGCAGCAGGTTGTACTGCGGCTGCTCCATCACGGGCGCGAACATATGGTTTTCACGCGCCACCCGATGCGCCTCGACAATCGCATCCGCCGGCCATTCGCTGGTACCCCAATAGAGCACCTTGCCCTGCCGCACCAGGGTGTCCATCGCCGCCACCGTTTCGGCAATCGGCGTATCCGGGTCAGGGCGATGGCAGAAATACAGGTCCAGATGCTCCACCCGCAGGCGCTGCAAGGCCTGGTGGCAGGCTTCGATCACGTGCTTGCGCGACAGGCCGCGCTGCGTAGGCAACGGGTTGTCCACCGCGCCGAAATAGACCTTGCTCGACACGCAGTAGCTGTCGCGCGGGAAGCGCAGATCGGCGAGCACGTCGCCCATCAGCGTTTCGGCGACACCGTTGTTGTAGGTCTCGGCATTGTCGAAGAAATTGATGCCGTGATCGTGCGCCATCGCCAGCAGGTCGCGGGCCAGCGAACGTCCCACCTGGGTGCCAAAGGTGACCCAGGCACCGAACGATAGTGCCGAAAGCTGCAGGCCGGATGTGCCAAGGCGACGGTATTGCATGGAAGCGCTCCGGTGAGTGGGGATGGAACAGCATGCCAAGGGCAAGCGTCATCCGTCCATCATCGCGCTTTACACATGGCGCCAACGCCATGCGCTCTAGAGTCTTGCGTTTCGCCACGCGCCAGCATGAGCGGAAGCCAACGCAGCTACGCGGCTGCTCCTCGTTCTTCCCGAAGGTGCGCTACAACGCCGAGTACGGCCGCCGGTTGCCGGCGGCCGTCGATGCATGATGCCCGCCGGATTACGGCAGCGTATGGACGTCCATACGGTTTTCGATGCCGTGGTCCGCTTCGGGGCGCCACACCGTGCTCTTGAGCGGATCGCCCGTGCCCCAGGCCTTCAATGCGGCGATGAGCGCCTGGTTGTCGCCGTCCTTGCGGACGTAGAAGTCCAGATGGCGGAAATCGTCGCAGGCGGTATCGCAGTGGTAACTGGAAAAGCCCAGCGCTTCGATCTGGCCGTATTCATTGACAATGACCGCCGCCGCGCTGCCGCCGCACTCGCGTGCCGGGCAAGCGGTGAACAGGTAGCGGTTGTCGGCCAGCAGCTGCACCGACGCCGAGGAACCGCCCAGCGCGGACAGCGCCTGGTCGCTCACCGAACGGCTGCCCCGGAAATAGTTGACCTTGTTGTCGCCGGCGAAATGACCGAGCGCGGTCACGAAGCCATTGGCATGCGCGAGCTGGTTGGCATTGGCGCAAGTGGATGGATCAATGATGCGACACGGTCCCGCGGGCGCTGCGGTGGCAGCGAACACCGAACAAGGCACGATGGACAGCAACAGCAGGAAACACACAATGCGCATGGATTTGCACATGACACCCCTCCCCTTGAGAGAACTTCCCCTTACATCCGCATCAGGCCGTCTCCGTTCCGGCTCCGGCGATCGCGCCGGATGCCCGCGCCGCAGACGGCGCCTGATGCAAAACACGGTCCCGCAACTTCAGGAATGGCCGTTCCACCCCGTAGTGAAGCAACGCGCCCATCCCCACTACCGCTGACGCATAACCCGCGAAAGTCATCACGCCGTGGCCGTCCAGGCTGGCGGCTCCCAGGGTGGATTCCAGCAGGTGGAATACCGCCTTGTGGGTGAGATACAGGCTGTACGAAACCGCGGCCAGCCAGCCGGCGCCAGGCACACGAACACGCGCAAGCGCGCCGGACGCGTGGGCACCGCCCAACACCAGCAGCCCCAGGCCGAAGGAAAGCAACGGATATCCCAGCACCGTGGGAATGAAGCCGGTCCGATCACGGAACAGCCAGATCGAACCGCCGACCACCGCTACCCCTGCGAGCAGAAAGCCGTTGGCGTGGCGTCCCCATCGGGACCATAGGACGGGCCGGTAGACCCTGGCCGCAGCCAGCATCACTCCCATCAAAAGGCCGTCGAGACGGGACCACGTGGGATAGTAAATGCGCTCGAGGAAGGTTTTTCCATAGGAATTTTGGTCAATCCCTGCCCAGGGCGACAACTCGTGCCACCACACGAGGCCGCGCACCAGCATCCCCGCCGCCACGATGCCGCCGCATACCAGTGCGAACCGATGCACGGACGGACGCCGCGCCAGCCACCATGCCAGTGGCGGGAAAAGCAGGTAAAAATGCTCCTCCACGCACAGCGACCATACGTGCGAGAACGCCAGATGGTCCTTCGCATCGATGAACAGGTTCACCGTAAAGGTGAGGAACTGCCAGAGCGGCTGCACATCGCCCTGTTCCCTGATGGACGGCCAAATGAAATACGCCGCCACGACCACCAGGTACGCGGGCAGGATGCGGAACGCTCGACGCTGATAGAACTCCGCGAACGAAAACGTCCCGCGTCCGGCCAGCGACCTGAGCACCTGCGATCCGATCAGGAAACCGCTGAGCACGAAGAACAGGTCCACCCCCATCCACCCGTTCTGCTCGATACCCCCGAAGTGCCCCCAGCCGCCGATGAAATACGAGTGGAAGATCATCACCCACACGATCGCTATCGCGCGCAGCAGATCCAAACCCGGCAATCGGTTCACGCAGTTCCCTCTAGTGGCATCCATGCGGCATCCGAGGCGAGTGCGTCGGACGGAGTCGCGGCCGGGGAATATATCGCAGGGCTCGGGCGCGGCGAGGTCGGCAACGTGGCGAAACGGTGGCGGGCTATGTGTGGGAGCACACTTGTGCGCGACAAGCCGACGGAGCTGTAGATTCCAGCGTCGCTGTCGCGCACAAGTGCGCTCCCACAGAAAGCACACACGTTCCCGCGAGCACCCGCCCCTCACCCCAGCCCTCTCCCCTCCGGGGAGAGGGAGAAGTGTCGTACATCGCAAAAGGCGATGCGAAGTGGATTCCGGCCTACGCCGGAATGACGAGCATGCCCCTCAACGCATCACCATCAGCAAAACCACAAGCACGATGGCAGCAAAAATCCCTGCCACCACATCGTCCACCATCACCCCCACCCCGCCCTTCAGATGACCATCCAGCCACCGAATCGGCCAAGGCTTCCAGACATCGAACAAGCGGAACAACCCGAATCCCACCGCCACCATCCACCAGGGGCCCAGCAACACCGGGATCAACGCAATCCACAATCCAATGAACTCATCCCACACGATGCTGCGGTGGTCATCCACCCCCACTGCCCGCCCCGCCACACCGCAAGCCCACACCCCCATCACGAAACCCACGGTGATGGCGAAGACGTAGAGCTGCAGCGGCAGGCTGCGCAGCAACAGCCATGGCAGCAACGCCGCCAGCGAACCGAAGGTGCCTTGCGCCACCGGCGCCAGGCCCGAGCCGAAACCGCAGGCCAGCCAGCCGGCCGGCGTGGCGAGCAAGGCGCGGCGCTGTTCCGCAGTGAGGGTCTTCTTGTCGCTCATGCAAAATGGTCCCAGCCACGCTGTGCGGCTTCCAGCCATTGTCCCTGCGCGTCGCGCACTCGCACGCCCGCTCCCTCCACCATACGCCCAATGCGCGTGGCTCCACAGCCCAGCCGCGCAAGATCGCTCTGCACCTCCGCCACAAGCGCGGCTGGCACGGTGAAGCACAATTCGTAGTCGTCGCCGCCAGCAAGGGCGAAATCGCGCACGCTCACTTCGTCGAAGCTCGCCATCAGCATCGACGAGCGCGGCAGCAGTTCCGTTTCGATTTCCGCACCCAGGCCGCTTTCCTCGCAAATATGGCCGAGATCGGCGAGCAGTCCGTCGGAGACGTCGATGCAGGCGCTGGCGCGATCGCGCAAGGCCAGTCCGGTCGACAGCCGCGGCGTGGGCCGGTGCAAGCGTTCGATCAGATACGTCGCGCGCCCGTCGCCTTCGTCCACACGCGCGCCACGCCGTAACAACTGTAAACCTGCGGCCGCATCGCCCAGCGTGCCGGTGACTAGGACGACATCGCCCGCGCGTGCGCCGGAACGCGTGAGCGCTTTGCCGGGCGGAACGAAGCCATGCACGGCCACACTGATAGTCAGGGCGCCGCGGGTGGTATCGCCGCCAATCAAGGCGAGGCGATGCGGCTGGGCCAACTGGGCGAAGCCGTCGGCGTAGCCATCGATAAACGCACCCAGTTGTTCCGCGCGCTGCACCGGCAAACTCAAGGCCAGCAGCGCCCAGGCGGGGCTGGCGCCCATGGCGGCCAGATCGGAAAGATTCACCGCGAGCGATTTCCAGCCGATGTCGGCCGCCGCCGTGCCATGCGGGAAATGCACGCCCTCGACCATGGTGTCGATGGCGATGGCGAGTTCCTGCCCCGCTGGCGGTGCTACCACGGCGGCATCGTCGCCGATGCCCAGCTTCACATCTTCACGGCCTTGCGCGGTGCGCTCGCGGATACGATCGATCAGTCGGAATTCCATGGCAGCTCGGCAAGCAAATACTTCAGGAAGAAGACCACCCGGCGCGCGCGCGCGCAAGCGCGAGGCTGAACGACGACGCCGCGCCCCGGCCATCAGTCATGGCTGCGGGTTGGCGGGCCGCTCCCTAGAATCGAAAGGCCTTGTCTGCTGCCGGAGCCCGCCATGTACGCTCGTTTCCCCCGCCTGTCGCGCCTAGCCCTGGTTGCCGGTGCCGCGTGCGCCACGCTGGGCGTTTCCGTAGCCCACGCTGCCACACCGGAGGAACAGGCCGTGCTCGCCCCGTTCCAGGCCTTGCTGGACGGCATCGGCAAGCGCGATCACGCGATGATGCGCGCGGCGCTGTTGCCCGGCGGCATGATCACGCTCAAGCGGGGCGACAAGATCACCCAGCTGCACTTCGACGCCTTCATCGACCACATCCCCACCAGTGGCGACAAGCAGTTCGCCGAACGCATCCACGATCCGCTGGTGCGCGTCGACGACGACATCGCCATCATCTGGGCGCCCTACGAATTCCTGATCGATGGCAAGCCGGATCATTGCGGCACGGACATCGCGCATCTGGTCAAGCGCGATGGAAAGTGGCTGGTCGCCGGCATTGCGGACAACCAGCACGCAAGTTGCGCGGGGAAGTGACGCCGTAGCGCTGTGCGATGCCGGCCGATCAACGGCGGCGAAGCAAGCTCAACGCCGGAATACCACCGTCGGCGCGCCGTGATACGTCGAATCCGTCCATTTGACGAATCCGGCCTTCTCGGCCACGCGGATCGATGGCGCGTTTTCCGGCGCGATGATGCACACGGCGCTCAAGTGCGGAAAGTGTTCGCTGGCCCATGCCGTCGCGGCCGTCACGGCTTCGCTCGCATAGCCCTGGCCGTGCGCGTGGGGCGCGAGCACCCAGCCGAATTCCAGCATGCCGTGCAGCGAGGGTTCCAACTCGCGCTTGAAGTCGGCAAAGCCGATGTCGCCGATATAGCGGCCGCTCGCCTTCTCTTCCACGGCCCAATAGCCGTAGCCGAGCAGGCTCCACAGGCCCTGGTACTGCAGCAGGCGCTTCCACACTTCCTCGGAAGTGAACGGGCGTCCGCCGATGTAGCGCACCACCTCCGGATCGGACCAGATGGCCAGGCATGCGGCGAGGTCGTCGGCACGGTGGGCGCGCAGGCGCAGGCGCGCCGTCTCCACCACCGGGACCACGGACGAACGCGCCGCGGCCCCGTCCATCAGTGACGCTTTTCCGCGCTGCGCAGCACGCCGGCCAGCTTGTCCAGCACGCCGTTGACGTAGCTGTGGCCGTGGTCGGCGCCGAAGCGCTTGGTCACTTCGATGGCTTCGTTGATGATCACGCGGTACGGCACGTCCGGGCGATATTTCAGTTCATAGGTGGCCAGGCGCAGGGCGGCGCGCTCGATCGGGTCGATCTGCTCGACCTCGCGATCGACGTACGGCTTGATGGCCTCGTCGATGACGGCGACATGACGCTCGATGCCGTTCAGCAGATCCTCGAAGTACTCGAGGTCGGCCACTTCCATGTCCTGCTCGTGGCGGAACTGTTCGATCACGGCGTGCATGCGGCTACCGCCGATCTGCCATGCGTACAGCGCCTGCAGGGCACGGCGGCGGGCACGCGAACGTGCAGCGAGATCGATACCTTCCGGACGTGGGTTCATCACAGCTTTCCGTACAGATTGACCATCTCGAGCGCCGCCAGCGCGGCATCCGCGCCCTTGTTGCCGGCCTTGGTGCCGGAACGCTCGATGGCCTGTTCGATGTTGTCGGTGGTCAGCACTCCGAACGCCACCGGCACGCCGGACGCATAGGCGGCCTGGGCCAGGCCCTTGGCGCATTCGCCGGCCACGTAGTCGAAGTGCGGGGTGGAACCGCGGATCACCGCGCCCAGCGCGATCACCGCGGCGTACTTGCCGGAGTTGGCCAGCTTGTGCGCGGCCAGCGCGATTTCCCAGGCGCCCGGCACGCGGATCAGCTCGATGGCATCGTCCTTCACGCCGTGGCGGACCAGCACGTCGCGGGCGCCGGCCACCAGGGGCTCGACCACGAAACCGTTGAAACGGCCGGCGACGATGGCAAAACGGCCTTTGGGCGTGGCGAAATCGCCTTCGATGATCTTCATGGATTCCAATTTCCTGGGGTCGGGGCCCGGAGGGCCGTCTATTTTACGGGATTTGCGGCAGCGTGCCCGGATCGGGCCGGGAAACCGCCTCGGACAGGCGCGGATGGCCTGAAAAACTCAGGCTGGCCTGCCCTGCCGCCACGCGCAGCCGTGCGGGCACGCCGAACGGCAGGGTGAACTTGTCCGCCTCGTGCCCAAAGGGCAGGCCGCGGATGATCGGAATGCGCGCCACGCGGGCGATCTGCTCGAACGCGGCCTCGGTGTCGTAGCCGTTGTCGTAGCTGTGCGGGCGGCAATGGGTGAAATGGCCGAGCACCAGCGCCCGCTGCCGATCCAGCACGCCCGCCAGGTGCAGCTGGTACAGCAGGCGCTCGATGCGGAACGGCGGCTCGCCGATGTCTTCGACGAACAGGATGCCGCCTTCGATGACCGGAAAATACGGCGTGCCCAGCAGGCTGCACAGCATGGCGAGGTTGCCGCCCCAAAGCGGGCCTTCGACATCCAGCTCGGTCGCGGTGGGCGTGGTCCAGTTCGCGGTGGCTTCGGCATCGCCCACCGCGCGCCAGAAGTGCTCCCACATCAGCCCGTTGAGTTCCGGCGCACCGAAATCCGGGCCGAGCATGGGGCCGCCGAACGTCACCAGCCCGCTCTTCGCGTACAGCGCCAGCTGGATCGCCGTGAAGTCGCTATGGCCCACCAGCAGCGTGTTCGAACCGGCCAGCCGCTCCTTCAGCGCGCCGTAGTGCAGGTGTTCGAGCAGGCGCGTGGCGCCGTAGCCGCCGCGGACGGCCAGCGCGAGATCCGGCAGCGCCGGGGCGGTGGCCAGCGCATTGAGGTCGGCTGCGCGCGCTTCGTCCGGACCGGCAAAGCGATGTTCGACCCGATCGAGCACCCCCAGTCCGTCCACCGTGCATCCGGCCGCACGCAAGCGAGCCACGCCGCGAGACATGGCATCGCGATCGTGCGGGTAGCCCGAGGGGGCGATCAGGCGGACGGTGGGAAAGGTCATGGCGCGGGTTCTTGGCTCAAAGCCTGGAGTATGCCGACGATGGGATGGCGTGGAAGTGGCAAGATCGAGCAAACCTACTGTGGGAGCGCACTTGTGCGCGACAAACCTACGGAGCGGTAATGATCAGGCGCCGCAGTCGCGCACAAGTGCGCTCCCACAAGGTGGCGTGGTTCTTCAAACGTATTCGGTCACTTCCAGCCCGAAACCGCCCAGGCCGACCATCTTGCGCGGCGTGCCCAGCACGCGCAGCTGGCGGATGCCGAGATCCGCGAGGATCTGCGCGCCCAGGCCCAACTGCCTCCATTCCTGCTGCTGCGCTTCTTCGGGCGCCTGCGCCGAGGGCTGGCGATTGAGGCGGCGCAACAGCGCGTCCGCGGTGTCTTCGCCAGACAGCACCAGCAAGGCGCCACGGCCTTCGTCGGCGATGCGGCGCAACGCGGATGTGACCGTCAGGCCAAGATCGTCGCGATGCAGATGCAACACATCGGACAGCGTGTTGCGCACGTGCACGCGCGTAAGCACCGGCTCGCCGTCATCCACCGGGCCGCGCACCAGCGCGAAATGCAGGCCGTGGCGAATCGCATCGCGATAGGCCACCAGGCGGAACGCGCCGAACTCCGTGTCGACGTCGCCCTCATAGACGCGCTGCACGGTCTTCTCGGTTTCCAGGCGATAGCGGATCAGATCGGCGATCGAACCAATCTTCAAGCCATGCTTCCTGGCGAAGATCTCCAGTTCGGGACGGCGCGCCATCGAGCCGTCCTCGTGCAGGATCTCGATCAACACCGCCGAAGGTTCCAGCCCCGCCAGCGCGGCGAGATCGCAACCCGCTTCGGTATGACCGGCACGCGTCAGCACGCCGCCCGGTTGCGCCGTGAGCGGGAAGATATGGCCCGGCTGCGAGAGATCCTGCGGCTTCGCATCGGACTTCACCGCCACCTGGATGGTGCGGGCGCGATCATGCGCGGAAATGCCGGTGGTGACGCCCTCGGCCGCCTCGATGGAGACGGTGAAGTTGGTCTGGTACGGCGAAGTGTTGTCCACCACCATCGGCTTGAGGCCCAGCTGGCGCGTGCGCTGCTCGGTCAGCGTGAGGCAGACCAGGCCACGCGCCTCGCGCACCATGAAGTTGATGTCCTCGGGGCGCACCATCTGCGCGGCCATGATGAGGTCGCCTTCGTTCTCGCGATCTTCGTCATCGAGAATCACGACCATGCGGCCAGCGCGGATGTCTTCGAGGATTTCGGGGATGGTGTTGAAGCTCATGGGTTGTCCAGTTCAATGCTGTTGCTGTTCTGCTCGTCATTCCGGCGCAGGCCGGAATCCAGTAGCGTCATGGTTTGGTTATCGCCATTACGCAGCCATCCGAAAAAATGTTTGAGGCTGTCGGACTTCGTGCACACCGCGCCTGGATTCCGGCCCGCGCCGGAATGACGAGCGCAAGATCAAGCGAAACCGTGTTGCTTGAGGAACGCCTCGTCCAGTTTCGGCGCATCGCCACTGGCGATCAGCCGCTCGATGTAGCGCGCCACCACGTCCACCTCGATGTTCACCGTGTCGCCCGCCTTGCGTGCCTGGAACGCCGTGTGTTCCACCGTATGGGGAATAAGGTTGACGCCGAAGCGATGGCCGTTGACCTCGTTCACCGTGAGGCTGGTGCCGTCGATGCAGATCGAGCCCTTGGCGGCGATGTAGCGCGACAGCGCGGCCGGCACTTCGAACACCCAGCGCAGCGAGCGGCCATCCGGCGTGATCGACACCACCTTGCCCACGCCGTCGACGTGGCCGGACACCAGGTGACCGCCCAGGCGATCGGCCAGGCGCAGCGCCTTTTCCAGGTTCACCGGATCGCCGGCCTTGTGCTTGCCCAGCGTGGTGAGCGACAGCGTTTCGTTGGAGACGTCCGCGCTGAAGCCGCGCGCACCCAGCGTCACCGCGGTCAGGCACACGCCGGACACGGCAATGCTGTCGCCCAGTTGCACGTCGGCAAGATCGAGGTCGGCGGTGTCGACATGCAGGCGCACGTCGCCGCCGCGTGGTTCGAGCCGCGCGATGCGGCCCACGCTCTGGATGATGCCGGTGAACATCAGCGCACCTCCCGAACGGAGGTGGCGAAGGAATGGCAACGATGCTTGGACATGAAACGTTTCCCGCGAAAAAAAGTGCGAAAAACGCCCCAAGGCGTCAGGCAGGCGCACGCCCGCGAAGGCATGCGCCATACCGTCTTCTCTCATCCGGACTTTCTGGAAGCCATCGCTGGCTGCCAACCGTCGGCTCCGGCATTGGACCGGATCTGCTGACCTTCCGATGACCTGGAAGCGCTCGCGGGCTCGTCCCGAGGGACCTACCGCCGGTGGGGAATCGCACCCCGCCCTGAAGACGTCGTTTTGTGGTTTTGCCGGCAAACCGGCCGGGAGAGTTTAACACGCCCTCGCCCGATGGCCCGGGGCGCATCGTCCTCACCCGGGAACAATGTGTTGCCTTCGGTGAGTGCCCGCCGGGCCTCGCCAGGTTACAAGCCGATCGCCTGCCCGGTATCCCGCCGGTATTCGCGCAACACCTGGTCCATCACCCAGCTGGTACGCGCGCCGCTTACGGCGGTGGAGGGACAGGCACCCTTCTGGCCGGTCAGCTCGGCCACGATGGTTTCGATCAACGGCTGCTGGATGTGCAGCGGATTCTCCACCCGATAGTCGTGCGAGCCGTTGGCGCCTTCGACATGGATCGGCCCGTCGCCAAATGTGGCGAACGTGATGCGTCCCTGGTCGCCGATCACTTCGATCTGGTCGTGGCGCTTGAAGCCGTCGAAATTCCACAGACCGGTGCCGAGCATGCCGTTGCCGAACGCGAAGGACATCGCCACGCCGTCTTCCACCGAATAGGCGCCGCGCTGGTTGCTCGCCTGCCCGCTCGCCGAGACGATCGGTCCGAACAGCCAGTCGAGGATGTCGAGCGTGTGGCAGCCGATATCCATGAACACGCCACCGCCGGAGATCTCCGGTTGCACATGCCAGGGCAGATTCGCCGCGTCGTGATAGCGCGGATGATGCGGTTCGTACAGCACCGTATTGACGATGCGCGGCTTGCCGATGGCCTGCTGACCGAAGATCAGCTCGCGCACCTTCTGGAAGCGCGGCAGGCTGCGGCGGTAGTACGCGACGAACACCGGCACCTTGGCTTGTTGCCCGGCGTGGATGATCGCCTCGCACTCGGCGAAATCCATCGCCATCGGCTTCTCCACGTAGACGGGCTTGCCTGCGGCGATGCTCATCAGCGCATACGCTTTGTGCGTCGACGGCGGCGTGGCCACGTAGACGGCGTTGACCTCGGGATCGGCGATCAGCGTGGCCGCGTCGTCGTACCAGCGCGGCACGCCGTGGCGCTCGGCATAGTCGCGCGCCTTGTCGCCGTCGCGCCGCATCACCGCCACCAGCGCGGAGTTGGGCGTCTTGCTGAAACCCGGACCACTCTTCACCTCGGTGACGTTGCCGCAACCGATGATGCCCCAGCGTACCGCTGCCGTCGTCATGTGGTCTTGAACTCCTGCTTGAGGAACTGCTGATGATAGGCGTGGAACACGTTCACTTCGGGATGCCGCGCTCGCTCGACCAGGTGCGCGCGCAGCGCTTCACGTACGCACGGCGCTAGCGAAGAGAGATAGTCCAGGCTGTATTCCGTGTGGTCGAGCACGCCGAAATGCAGCGTCGGCGGATATTGCGCCGAATGGAATCCCATGTGGATGGTGATGCGCTTGTCCTTCAGCACGCCGCCCCAGCCGCGGTGCACGGCGTAGTTGTTGTAGAACACCGCCTCGCCGGGCTGCAGCAGGATCTGCTTGCCGTTGGAGAGTTCCGGTGCGTCGACGGGCGCCATCTTCTCGGTGTTCCCGAAGACCGCGCGCTCTTGCGCATCGAGTTGACGACGATGGCTGCCCGGCACGATCCACAGGCAACCGTCCGTGGTCAGCGGCATGTTCATCTGCACGTAGTTGTAGTGATAGTCCTCGCTGAACCAGCTGAGGTCGATCTGTTCGTCCGGCACCTGCAGCACGTCGCGGTGCCAGCCTTGCCGATAGTCGACGCCCGCCTCGCCGTAGAACAACGAGGCGCCGTCGACAATGATGTTGTCGCCCAGCAGGTCGCGGCAGACAGCGAGGATCTCCTCGTTGCAGATGATGTCCTGGATGCCGCGTATCGCCTTGCCCGGCTGCAGGAACTGCAGGTTGCTCATGCGCTGCACGTCGCCTCGTTCGCGGCGCGCCTCTTCCACCGCGGCCACGTAGCGGCCAATGCTGGCGTCGTCGAGGAGCTTGCGGATCAGGTAACCGTGCTCGCGAAAAGAGGCGCGCTCAGCGTCGCTCAGAAGGGTGTGCTGCGGGGTGAGTTGCGTCATGTCTTCGTTCCTGGCCATCCCTTACGTGTGAAAAGCGGTGCTCAGGTGACGGGACGCAGCAGCAGCCGCATGTCCTCGTCCAGCACACGCCGATCGATGGTGCGCAGTTTCCAGCGCGACGCCATATCGGTCAGTGACGGCAATCCCAGCAATGGTCGCGCGCTGTCGCCCAGCAATACCGGCGCCACGTACAGCAGCAGTTCGTCCACCAGCCCTGCGGCGAACAGCGAACCGCACAGGCTGGGACCGGCCTCCACATGCACCTCGCTGATATGGCGGCGCGCGAGCAGATCCATCACGGCGTGCAGATCCATCGCGCCACCCTTCTCCTTCACCACAGCCAGCTCCACGGCCTGGTAGCGTGCATCGTGCGGCGTGTATTGCTCGTTGTGCAGCACCAGCGTCGGCATCGCACCGTCGAGCACATGATGCCCGAGCGGCGTTCGCAGTCGATGGTCGAGCACGACGCGCCACGGTGGCGTAAAGGATTCGCCGTCGGGCAAGCGCACGGTGAGTTGTGGATTGTCGGCCAGCACGGTGCCCGACCCCGTGAGAATCGCCGAACTGCGTGCGCGCCAGCGCTGCACATCCGCACGCGCCGCTTCGCCGGTGATCCATTTCGATTCGCCATTGGCCAGACCCGTGCGGCCATCCAGGCTCATCGCGAGCTTGACGCGCACCCACGGGCGGCCGCGCTCGATACGGCTGAAGAAACCGATGTTGAGCTCACGCGCCGCTTCGCGCATCAGGCCGGCATCCACCGTGATGCCGGCCTCACGGAGCTTGCCGATGCCACGGCCGGCGACTTGCGGGAACGGATCTTCCGCTGCGATCACCACGCGCGACACGCCCGCCGCGACCAAGGCGTCCGCACACGGCGGCGTGCGGCCGTGATGCGCACAAGGCTCAAGCGTGACGTAGGCAGTGGCACCGCGCGCTTTGTCGCCGGCCTCGCGCAGCGCATGAACCTCCGCATGGGGTTCGCCAGCACGAAGGTGATAACCCGCACCCACCACCTGTTCGCCATGGGCAATCACGCAGCCCACGCGAGGGTTGGGGTGGGTGGTATAGAGGCCACGTTCGGCCAGGCGCAGCGCGTGCGCCATGTGGAGATGATCGATGGCGGTAAAGGGGGAGGCCATGCGGGGTCGCTTCGCGGTGCAATAGGACCAGTTTAGGCGAAGCGCCTACCTGTGGGAGCGCACCTTGTGCGCGACAGGCACACTGGGATGTAACGCTCCGTAGGTTTGTCGCGCACAGGGTGCGCTCCCACAGTAGATCCGCAGCTCTTGGCTCCGGCTCTAGCTCTTGGCTTCAGCTCTTGGCTTCAGCTCTTGGCTCTCAGGGGTCCCCGTATGACGCGGCGGGTGGGTGGAGGAAAGCCCGCAGGGTGGCCCGCATGGATGCGGGCCAGTTTTTCGCCAGGGCAGGATGCCCTGTCGAAAAACCCCGTAACCCACCCGCGCACCTGGAGGGCCGCAGGCCCGGAAGGCGCGTCATCCGGGGGGCCCTTTCTTTTGGTTAGGCGGTGTCAATCTAGAAGTGCATCATCGATCGCTTGGGCGAGGTCATCGCGCCCCAGCGCACGCATGAACATCTCCGCCGGACAGTGGTAGTCGAGGGTGGCCCGCGGTCGCAGATTCATCTCCCGCGCAATCGCATCGAGTTTGCGTTGGCTATGCACCGACAGGTCGGTGCCTTTGGG
>NZ_JADIKC010000035.1 GCF_016905005.1 Dyella kyungheensis | reverse complement strand
CGGTCCAGACTCCTACGGGAGGCAGCAGTGGGGAATATTGGACAATGGGCGCAAGCCTGATCCAGCAATGCCGCGTGTGTGAAGAAGGCCTTCGGGTTGTAAAGCACTTTTATCAGGAGCGAAATACTACTGGCTAATAACCGGTGGGGCTGACGGTACCTGAGGAATAAGCACCGGCTAACTTCGTGCCAGCAGCCGCGGTAATACGAAGGGTGCAAGCGTTAATCGGAATTACTGGGCGTAAAGCGTGCGTAGGCGGTGAGTTAAGTCTGTCGTGAAAT
>NZ_JADIKC010000034.1 GCF_016905005.1 Dyella kyungheensis | reverse complement strand
GTGAGTTCGGCCTATGGCGACGGCCGCATCAACACGCGTGCCTACGGCGTGGGCGCGGCGTTGACCTGGTACGCCGACAACGGCCTGTACGTGGACGGCCAGGCGCGCTGGACGCATCTGGATTCGGATCTGCACTCCAATACGCTGGGCAAGGCCGAGGACGACAACAAGGCCACCGGCTACGCCGCCGGCGTGGAAGTCGGCCAACGCTTCCGCCTGAGCGATGCATGGTCGATGGTGCCGCAAGCCCAGTTGAGCTGGGGCAAGGCATCGTTCGACGG
>NZ_JADIKC010000033.1 GCF_016905005.1 Dyella kyungheensis | reverse complement strand
ATGACGTTAATGGGCTCCCTCGGGGGTCGCCGCCTGCTGTTGGGCGCGGCGCTTCTGGATGGCTTCTTTCAACAAGCGGATGCGATCGGCCTGCGAGTCCACCCCGTTGGGCGATTGCAGGGCCGGGTTCGGCGGAATGACGGGATGAGCGGCATTGATCATCGGGCCGTTCTGCGGTGGGGCCGCCGGACCCACCGCCATGCCGTTCGGTGCGGGCGGGCTGGGTGGCGCACTGCCGTCGCCCTTGGGCATGTCGATCGGCGCGCCGGCGGGCAGCTCCA
>NZ_JADIKC010000032.1 GCF_016905005.1 Dyella kyungheensis | reverse complement strand
CACGTCAACGTCGGCACGATTGGTCACGTGGACCACGGCAAGACGACGCTGACGGCTGCACTGACCAAGGTCGGCGCAGAGCGCTTCGGTGGCGAATTCAAGGCGTATGACGCGATCGACGCGGCGCCGGAAGAGAAGGCGCGCGGCATCACGATTTCGACGGCTCACGTCGAATACGAATCGCCGAACCGTCACTACGCCCACGTGGATTGCCCGGGCCATGCTGACTACGTGAAGAACATGATCACGGGTGCCGCGCAGATGGACGGCGCGATCCTGGT
>NZ_JADIKC010000031.1 GCF_016905005.1 Dyella kyungheensis | reverse complement strand
CACTGGTGGTTCGTGGCGCCGCTGCAGTCGATTCGCGCGGAGATGGACGATCTGCGCGACACGCATGCGCGTTACGCCGCCGCCATCGCCGAGAAGCCGCAACTGCAGCAACGCATTGCCGCGATGGGCGCGGGGCAGGCCGCCAGTCACGCCTTCCTGCCGGAAGACGATTCGAACGCCGCGGCCGCCGGACTCATGCAGCGCGTGGTCGATGCGGTGGCGGCGCATCCGCAAGGTGGCGCCTGCGATGTCACCCAGAAGATGCCGGTAACCAATCCACC
>NZ_JADIKC010000030.1 GCF_016905005.1 Dyella kyungheensis | reverse complement strand
ATTTCACGACAGACTTAACTCACCGCCTACGCACGCTTTACGCCCAGTAATTCCGATTAACGCTTGCACCCTTCGTATTACCGCGGCTGCTGGCACGAAGTTAGCCGGTGCTTATTCCTCAGGTACCGTCAGCCCCACCGATTATTAGCCAGTAGTATTTCGCTCCTGATAAAAGTGCTTTACAACCCGAAGGCCTTCTTCACACACGCGGCATTGCTGGATCAGGCTTGCGCCCATTGTCCAATATTCCCCACTGCTGCCTCCCGTAGGAGTCTGGACCG
>NZ_JADIKC010000002.1 GCF_016905005.1 Dyella kyungheensis | reverse complement strand
GACGCCCACACAAGTCACCTGCGCACACTGTCAAAGATCTCAATCACTTGCCGAACGTTGCCGTTTCAGCGCTGGAACATTTCGTCCCGAGTGAGCCGCTCATCTTACATCATCTTTCCGGTCCGTCAACACCTTCAGCGAAGAATTTTTGCTGTCGTTGTTGCCGTGGAAGACGCTGCCAGCGGCGGGGAGGCGAATAATAGGCAGGCACCCCTGCTTTGACAAGCGATTTCTGAAATTATTTTTCAGAAATTTTTGATGTTTCGCGTAAGGCGTTGTTCTCACGCGAAACTCGTTGCTACGAAGCGGCGCGATGACGATGCGTCATCGCGCTTCACTCATGCCTGCGTCAACAACACGCGTGCGAAGTTGCGCTTGCCGATCTGCAAAACCCCTTCGAAACCCGGCAAAAACACGCGTTGCGCGTCTTCAACCACTTCGGCATTGATGCGCACGGCGCGTTCCTTGAGTTTGCGATTCGCTTCGCCGTTGCTTGGCGTGAGGCCTGCCGCGGTAAGCAGTGCAGACAAGCGCAGGCCTTCCGCAGGCACGGCAATTTCAGTGAGCGGCAACAGGCTGGTATCGCCCTCTCCGCGCACCACGGCATGCCAGCCGGCAATCGCCTGCTCGGCGGCGGCGGCATCGTGGAAACGGGCGGCCAATTCGCGGGCCAGTTTCAGCTTGGCATCGCGCGGATTCAGGGCGCCGCTGGCGACCTCCTCTTTCATGCGTGCAATGTCGGCCAGCGAGGTCTCGAAACTGAGCAGTTCGAACCAGCGCCACATCAGCTCGTCGCCGATCTTCAGCGTCTTGGTGACGATATCGATGGCCGGCTCGTTGATGCCGATGTAGTTGCCCAGCGACTTGGACATCTTGTTGATGCCGTCCAGGCCCTCCAGCAGCGGCATGGTGAGCACGATCTGGGGCGGCTGGCCGTGGTGTTCCTGCAGCGCGCGCCCCATCAGCAGGTTGAACTTCTGGTCGGTGCCGCCCAGCTCGACGTCGCACTTGAGCGCCACCGAGTCGTAGCCCTGCACCAGCGGATAGAGGAATTCGTGGATGGCGATCGGCTGCTGGCCGGCGAAGCGCTTGGAGAAGTCGTCGCGCTCGAGCATGCGGGCCACCGTGTGCTGGGCGGCCAGCTTGATCATGTCGGCCGCGGTCATCTGGCCGAACCACTCGGAATTGAAGCGCAGCTCGGTGCGCTCCTTGTCCAGCACCTTATAGACCTGCTCGGCATAGGTCTCCGCGTTGGCCAGCACGTCCTCGCGGGTGAGCGGCTTGCGGGTGACGTTCTTGCCGGTCGGGTCCCCGATCATGCCGGTGAAGTCGCCGATGAGGAAAATCACCTGGTGCCCCAGATCCTGGAACTGGCGCATCTTGTTGAGCAGCACGGTATGGCCCAGGTGAAGATCCGGCGCGGTCGGGTCGAAACCGGCCTTGATGCGCAGCGGGCGGCCGAGCTTCAGCCGAGCAGCCAACTCTTCCTGCTTGATGATTTCGTCGGCGCCGCGCGCGATGGTGGCCAGCGCCTGCTCAAGCTCGTTCATGCATTCCTCAAATTTTCGTTGTCTGGACGTCACCGGAAAGCCTAGCTTCCCGGCCGGTTCCGTTAAGTGTGCGTTAACCGAAAAGTTATCGCAACCCATTGATGGAAAAGGCGTTGACGCCCTTTACACAGGGCCGCTATGGTACGCGGCAATTAGAAATGTAGTACCTGGGGAACACCGGGCATGGGTGAGAGAAACGAGACGGCGCGCGTGGCGCGCAAACAGGCTATGCGTCGCAAGGCGCAGAAGCGTCACTCTCATTTTTATGAACGTTGCGCCCATTGGTCCTTCGGTTGTCATGGTGAGGCGGAGCCGATCCACTGGCACCGCGAACGTTGGATTCTCGCCGGTACCGCACTGCTTATTACAGCCGTTTCCGGCTTCCTGATTCCCGCCTGGGCCAGCGCCATGCGCCCGGACACCATCTCGACGGCGCATGCCGTGTTGCCGCTGGAGCTGCCCAAGGTCGCACCGACCGTGGCCCAGGCTCCCACCGTGGAAGACTGGCACATCGTGCAGGTGCAGCCCGGCCAGACCTTGTCCGATCTGTTCCAGAGCCAGGGCTTGAGCCTCACCGACGTGCAGCACGTGGTCGAGCAGTCGGGCGATGCCAAGTCCCTGCACCACATCAGCCCCGGCCAGGAGTTCGATTTCCTGCTCGACAGCGACGGCAGCCTCAAGGGCATCCGCTTCGACAAGGACGAGTCCAACCGCACCACCATGCGCTTCGAAGGCGACAAGGCCACGGTCACCGCGCAGGCGCGCGAAGTGGACCATCGCGAACACGTTGCCCACGGCACCATCGACAGCTCGCTGTTCGCCGCCGGTTCCAAGGCCGGCATGAGCAACGCGATGGTGCTCAAGCTGGCCGAGTTGTTCAAGTACGACATCGACTTCGTGCAGGACCTGCGCGAAGGCGACAGCTTCACCGTGATCTACGACGACGTGTACCGCGACGGCGCCTATCTGCATGAAGGCGACATCGTGGCGGCGGAGTTCGTGAACCAGGGCGAGCGCTATACCGCCTACCGCTTCAAGAAGGACGACGGAAGCTTCGGCTGGTTCAGCGAAGACGGCCGCCCGATCCAGAAGTCGTTCCTGCGCATTCCGGTGGACTTCACCCGTATCTCCTCGCAGTTCAGCGCGGCGCGCATGCATCCGATCCTCGGCCTGATGCGCGCCCACCAGGGCGTCGACTATGCCGCGCCCACCGGCACGCCGATCCACGCGGCCGGCGATGGCGTGATCAAGTTCAAGGGCTGGATGAACGGTTACGGCAATTTCGTGATCGTGCAGCACAACGGCTCGATCAGCACGGCCTATGGGCACATGTCGAAGTTCGCCAATGAAAAGGTCGGCCAGCACGTGAGCCAGGGTGAAGTGATCGGCTATGTGGGCATGACCGGCCTGGCCACTGGCCCGCATCTTCACTACGAATTCCGCGTCAACAACGTGCAGCGCGATCCGCAGAAGGTGACCCTGCCCAAGCCGGAACCGCTGCCGGGCGTACAGCTGGCCAAGTTCAAGGCACAGGTGGTGCAGCCGCAACTGGCCCGCCTGAAGACGCTGGACGCCAACATCAAGCTGGCCAAGGCCAGCGGCACCAAGCGCAACGACGACTGATTCCCGTGGACAACGCTTCGGCGCTTTACCTTGGCCTGATCTCGGGCACCAGCGCCGACGGCATCGATGCCGCCCTGGTGCGTTTCGACGACAACACGCCCCAACTGGTGGATGCGCTGACGCATCCGTGGCCGGACGACCTGCGCGCGCGCATCCTCGCGGTGGCGCAGGACGAGGAACGGCTCGATCTGGATGCCTACGGACGTCTCGATGTCGCCATCGGCCAGTGTTTCGCCGAGGCTGCGGCCAAGCTGCTCGAACGAAATGCCGCTCACACGCCGCGGGTGCGGGCGATCGGCTCGCATGGACAGACCTTGCGCCATCGTCCCGCCGGCGAGTTTCCTTTCACGCTGCAGGTGGGCGATGCCTCGGTAATCGCCGAACGCTGCGGCATCGACGTGGTGGCCGATTTCCGCCGGGCCGATGTCGCGGCCGGCGGCCAGGGAGCGCCGTTGCTGCCTGCCGTGCACGCGATGTTGCTGGGTCGTCCGGACGGGACGCGCGTCGTGCTCAATCTCGGCGGCATTGCCAACATCACCGTGCTCGATCCGGCCGGAAAGGTCTTTGGATTCGACACCGGGCCAGCCAATGGCCTGATGGATGCGTGGCATCGGCGCCACCGCGGCGGCGCCTACGATGCGAATGGTGCCTTTGCGGCATCGGGCCGCGTGGATGAAGCGCTGCTCGCCGCCTTGCTGGCGGATGCGTACTTTGCGTTGCCGCCGCCCAAGAGCACCGGGCGCGAGCATTTCCATCTGGCGTGGCTGGAAAGCCATACGGCTGTGGCATCGGGGGCGCCCGCCGACGTGCAGACCACCCTGCTGGAGCTTTCGGCACGAAGCATCGCCGATGCCATCGGGCGCCATGCACCGGACGCCCTCGACGTGCTGGCATGCGGCGGTGGCGTGCACAACGCGGTGCTGATGCGGCGACTGGGTGAACTGCTGGGAACACGCACGCTGGCAAGCACCGCGGTGCATGGCGTCGATCCGGATTATCTGGAAGCCACCGCCTTTGCGTGGCTCGCTCGGCAACGCCTGCTGGGGCTGCCCGGCAATCTTCCCGCGGTCACGGGGGCCCGGGGTCCGCGCGTGCTGGGTGCGGTGTATCCCGCACCACGCTGATCAGAAGCTGTCGTCGCCCAACATGCCATGGGCCTGCGCCAGCGCCGCCGTCGGAGCGCGGGAAAGCGCCTGCACGGCCTCCTGGAAGGCGGCCTTTTCCTTGGCGTCCCATTGACCGCCCAGGGTGGTCAGGTCGCCCGGATCGAGCATGGTTTCCGCAAACACATTCGACGAGGCCATGCCCAGGCCGTGACGCAGTGCATGCAGCACCACATCATTGATCGACCACTGCCTTTCCTTGGCCAACGTCTTGATGCGTTCGGCCATGAGGTTGTCGATATGGCGTATGACGAGGTCCGGCACGGACGCTTCCTCCGACGGTCATAAGCCCCCTGTGACTTCATCTTGTCACAGGGTCAAGGGCGAGACTATCGACCGCTTGGCTGATTCACGTAGAAGGTTCTTTCGCTTCGGCGATGTCCCCGGGGCGCTCCTTGCTGAAGCGCGGCCACAGGATGGCGAACAACAGCATCGCCGGCAGCATCGAAATCACGGTAATGGCGAAGTACCCGCCATACCCGATGACGGCAACCAGGCCGCCGGCAAAGAAGCCCAGGACCTTGCCGGGGAGGTTGACCAGCGAGCTCAGCAGCGCATATTGCGTGGCCGTGTGCTGGCGGTTCACCAACAGCGAGAGAAAGGCGACGGTTGGCGGCCCAAGCATGCCTTCGGCGAAGTTCTGCCCGGAGATCGCCAAGGTCAGTACCGCGAGACTCCCCTGGTTGCCCAGCAGCAGAAGGTAAAGCAGGTTGCTGCAGGCACCCAGTACGATGCACGCGCCCAAGGTCTGCCAGGCTCCCCAGCGGGCCACGCACGCACCACCGACGAACGCGCCAGCGATGCCGATCCAGACTCCATAGATCTTGGTGACAGCGCCGATTTCGGTCTTGCTGAAACCCATGTCGCGCATGAACGGGTTGAAGATCGTACCGATGGACTGCTCGGGCAGCTTGAAGAGCAGGATGAACAACAGCGTGAGCCCGGCGACAACCCAGCTGTATCGGCGGAAGAAATCCGTGAACGGGTCGATGATGCTTTCGCGCATCGCCATGCGCCAACCGAGCGGCGTCGATCGGGCGACGGTCGGTTCACGCATGAAGAGTGTGGTGACGATCGGCAACACCATCGCCACCGCCATGGCCACGTAAATCCACGACCACGGAATGTGGTCGGCCAGGATCAGCGCGACGGCGCCACCCAGCAGCAGACCCAACCGGTAACCCAGCGCATAGGTCGCCACCAGCGCGCCCTGGGCCGAAGGCGGCGCGATCTCGATGCGATAGGCATCGATGGCGATGTCCTGGGTCGCCCCCATGAACGCCACCAGCAGGGTCGCCAACACAAAGGGCTGCAACTGAAGCGGGGTGAAGGCGGCCATCAACAACAGGCCGCAAAGCACACCCAGCTGCGCAAACAACAGCCAGCCGCGACGCAAGCCTAAACGCGTGAACAGCGGAAGCCGCCAGTGATCGAGCAACGGCGCCCATAGAAACTTGAGCGCATAGGTCATGCCTGCGCTGGCGATCATCGTCACGCTCTTCAGCGCAATGCCGTTTTCCTTCAACCACAGGGACAACGTGACGGATACGAGCAGGAAGGGCAGCCCGGAGGAAAAGCCCAGCAGGCACATGGTCCACGCCGCCGGTTCGGTGAACGAGCGCCAGACCGACGGCTTGCGTGCTGCCGGCGCGCTGGCCTCAGTCGGCATAGTCGACCGTATATGGCGCGTGGTCGGAGAACCACGAATCGCGATAGACCGAGCAGCGCTTCAGGCGATCGCGCAGGCCGGGCGTGACCATCTGGTAGTCGATGCGCCAACCCACGTTGTTGGCGCGCGCGTTGCCGCGGTTCGACCACCAGGTGTAGTCCTCGCCCTTGGGGTGCAGCGTGCGGTAGCTGTCGACCCAGCCGTGCTTGTCGACCAGGTCGTTGAGCCACGCGCGCTCTTCGGGCAGGCAGCCGGAATTCTTCTGGTTGGATTTCCAGTTCTTGATGTCCAGCTCGCTGCGCACGATGTTCCAGTCGCCGCACAGCACGTAGTCGCGGCCGCTGTTCATCCATTCGGCAAAGATCGGCGCGATCCAGTCCATCACCTTGAACTTGAATTGCTGCCGCTCATCGCCCGATGAACCCGACGGCACGTACAACGACACCACGCTCAACTTGCCGAAACGTGCCTCGATATAGCGGCCTTCGCAGTCGAACGGTTCCCAGCCCAGCGCCGTGCGCACTTCGTCGGGCTCGCGCTTGGCGTAGATCGCCACGCCGCTATAGCCCTTCTTGCTGCTGGCATCGCGATAGAAACAGTGGTGCCCATCGGGGCGGAACATGGCATCGGACAGCTGGTCTTCCTGCGCCTTGGTCTCCTGCAGGCAGACCACGTCGGCCTTCTGCTTGCGAAGCCACTCGAATACGCCCTTGGTACCGGCGGAGCGGATGCCGTTGGCGTTGAGACTGATGATGCGCATGTCAGGTGCTCTGGATCCCGGGGATGGGCCATCATAGCAATCATGTCCGATCACCCCGATATCCGCGTCGTGCCGGCCGACGCTACCCGCTATCCCACGCTATTGCAGTTGCAGGTGCATGAACCGCAGCGCGATTTCGTCGGGCCCGTCGCTGTCTCGCTGGCCGATGCCGCGCAATGCGGCGGCAGCCAGGCCATGGCCATTCTGTGCGATGACGAACCGATCGGGTTCTACCGCATCGAGCGGCAGCCGCGCAGCATCGCGGACCGTGATTTCGAGCGCGCCACGCTGGGCTTGCGCTCGTTCTTCATCGACGCGCGCTGGCAAGGCCGGGGCCTGGGTACGCTCGCGCTGGTCGCGGTGATGCACGATCTGAAGCAGCGCCATCCCGATGCGTGCGACGTGGTGCTGACCGTGAACGTCCGCAACACGCCCGCGCTCGCACTGTATCGGCGCGCCGGCTTCCAGGAGACCGGCGGGCTGTACCATGGCGGGCGTTCCGGGCCGCAGCACGTGATGCTGGGTGCCCTGCCTACCTGATCCCCACCAGAGAACCTGCCGTGCACGACTACCAGCGCGATTTCATCGAACTCACCCTGCAGCGCGACGTGCTGCGTTTTGGCGACTTCACGCTGAAGTCCGGCCGCCAGAGCCCCTACTTCTTCAATATGGGCCGCATCGATTCCGGCGCCGCGCTCGGCCAGCTGGGTCGCGCCTATGCCGCCGCCGTGGTGAACTCGGGGATCGAGGTCGACATGCTGTTCGGCCCGGCCTACAAGGGCATCGCCCTGGCCGCCGCCACGGCGATTGCGCTGGCCGACCAGCATGACCGCGATCTGCCCTGGGCCTACAACCGCAAGGAAGCGAAGGATCACGGCGAAGGCGGCGTGCTGGTGGGAGCCCCGCTGAAGGGCCGCGTGCTGATCGTGGACGACGTGATGACCGCAGGCACCGCCGTGCGCGAATCGCTGGCGCTGATCCGTGCGCAGGGCGCCACGCCGGCCGGCGTGCTGATCGCGCTGGACCGCCAGGAGCGCGGCCAGACCGACCTATCCGCCGCCCAGGAAGTCACCGCCGAGTTCGGCATCCCGGTGATCGCCATCACCAGCCTGGGCGACGTGCTCGCCTATGCGGGGGAACGGCCGGAGCTCGCCACCGAACACGCGCGACTGGTGTCGTACCGGCAACAGTACGGCGTGAATGCCTGAACGCCCGGGCGTTGGCGAAACCGATCACATCGCCATGCCTGGCATCATGCCAACCTCAAGCTGTCACGGTTCCGGCCGCTATACTTCCGCCCATAAGAGCCTGTTCAAGACCTCCTCGTAGCCCGCGTTGTTCTTGAGTGGCCGCCAGGCGGCAGTGCGTGGCGCAGCGCCTGCCTGGTGGGCAGGTCAAGCCGCGCGCTGCCGCCTGGCGGCCACTCAAGAACAACCCTCCGGGCCGGGGCTGTTTGCCCACAGGCCGGCGTCATCATTCAGTCGTGTACGGACGTACACTCCTTCATTCTTCCTTGTCCTGCGCGCAAACAGCTCCCGGCGCGGGCCACGAGGAGGTCTTGAACAGGCTCTAAGGGGGAATTCATGCGTAAAACAGCTTTCGTCATCGCGTTGCTCGCGCTGACCACTTTCGTGCACGCCCAGAACAAGGCGCCGACCTATCGGTATCGCTGGAAGGATGCGGCTGGCCTGCCGCACTACAGCGACAGCCTCACTTCCGATGCCATGAAGTACGGCTACGAACTGGTGAACGATCGCGGCATCGTCGTCCAGCATGTCGACCGCCAGCTCAATCCGGAAGAACGCGCCGCCGCGCAGAAGGCGGCCGAACAGCAGGCCGTATTGGACCGTGCGGCCGAACAGCGCAAGCGCAGCGACGCGCAGATGCTCGCGGCCTATCCCACCGAGGCGTCGTTCAAGACCTTGCAGCAGGAAAATCTCGACAGCCTCGATCAGCAGATCAACACCACGCGTTCGAACCTGCGCAGCCAGGAGAAGGCGCTGACGGATCTGCTGACCCGGGCGGGCGATATCGAACGCGCCAAGCAGCCGGTGCCGCCCTATCTGACCCAAGGCATCGCCAAGCAGCGCGACGTGGTGGCCCGTCAGCGCGAGGCGCTGGAGCGCGAACAGACTGCGCGGGACGCCCAGGTGCAGAAGAACACGCAGGACCTGATCCACTATCGCGACTTGAAGGCCGCCCAGGCCAAGGAAGAACAGGGCCAGTAAGCGGCGTTCCTTGCAACGAAAAAAGCCCCGGTATGTCCGGGGCTTTTTTTCAGAACGGCAGCTTCAGCGAAGGGTCGGTCGCCAGCAGTTGCTCGCGGAAGACCTTCTTGATGCGCGCGAGCGCCGCCTCGTTGTTCGCGTCGAAGCGCAGCACCAGGATCGGCGTGGTATTGGACGCGCGCACCAGGCCCCAGCCATCGGACCAGTCCGCACGAACGCCATCGATGGTGGTGAGCGTGGCGTCGCCGAAACTCGCCTTCTGGCGGAACGCCTCGATGAAGCGGTAGTGCTCGCCCTCGGCCATCTCCACCTTCAGTTCAGGCGTGGAGACGCCCTTGGGGCAGGTGGCGAAGATCTCTTCGGGCGTGCGCTCTTCCAGGTCGCCGGCGAGGATTTCCATCAGGCGCGCCGCGGCATAGATGCCGTCGTCGAAACCGTACCAGCGTTCCTTGAAGAAGAAGTGGCCGCTCATCTCGCCGGCCAGTTCCGCACCCGTCTCGCGCATCTTGGCCTTGATCAGCGAATGGCCGGTGCGCCACATCATCGGACTGCCGCCGGCATCGAGGATCACGCCCTTGAGGTGCCCCGTGCACTTCACGTCGTAGATGACCGTGGCGCCTGGCTGGCGCGACAGCACATCGCGCGCGAACAGCATCAGCTGGCGATCGGGGAAGATGATCTCGCCATCCTTGGTCACTACACCGAGGCGGTCGCCATCGCCGTCGAAAGCGAGGCCAAGGTCGGCGCCGGTCTGCTTCACCGCGAAGATCAGGTCTTCCAGGTTGTGCGGATCGGACGGATCGGGGTGATGGTTCGGGAACGTGCCATCGACATCGCAGTACAGCGGAATGACCTCGCAGCCGATACCTTCCAGCACCTGCGGGGCTACCGCGCCGGCAATGCCATTGCCGCTGTCGATGACGACCTTGAGGCGACGCTCCGCCTGCACATCGGAAGTGATGCGATCGACATAGTCGGGCAATACGTCGACATGGCGCAGATTGCCCTTGCCGCCGCGCTCGAGGCGGTTGCCCGCGATGCGCTGGTAAAGGTCCTGGATGGCGCCTTCGGCCAGGGTCTCGCCGCCCACCACGATCTTGAAGCCGTTGTAGTCCGGCGGATTGTGGCTGCCGGTCACCGCCACGCCGCAACCGGTATTGAATCGGTACGCCGCGTAATAGACGACCGGCGTGGGCACGGCGCCAAGATCGATCACGTCGATGCCGGCTTCGCGCAATCCATCGGACAACGCCCCCGCCAACTCCGGGCCGGAAAGCCGGCCGTCACGCCCCACCACGATTTCCGGCAGGCCCTTCTCGCGCATCACCGTGCCGATGGCCAGACCCAGCAGGCGCGCGACTTCCTTGGTCAGCGATTTGCCCACCACGCCGCGCACATCGTAGGCGCGGAAGATGGCCGGATCGATGGTAGCGGGCGCTGCAGGGGCCGGTTTGGGCGGAGCAAGACGCACCGGCCGAACGGGCGCTTCTTCTTCCACTGGCGTATCGAGCAGATCGGCCAGCACGGGCTCCGCCAGTTCCTCGCGAACGCGGCGACTCCGCGGACGATTGCGCATCCAGATCAGGTAGATGCCGGCGGCCAGGCACAGCAGACCCAATACGGCGGTCAGGGGCCACACATGGGGCAGCACGATGAAGGCGGTCGGCAGGGCCGCGAGAATGCTGAAGGTGCTGCCATCGACGGCGATGCCGTTGGCTTCGCGCTCTGCCGAGGGGCTGCCCGACGCAAGCAGGCGCATATCGCCGCGATCGTCGCCCTGGCGTAGTTCCAGTCGGCCGCCCGCGGTGGCGATGGATTCAAAGCGCTGCTGCACGGGAGTGAACGGCAACGCGGTCCACACCCACGCCTGCGGATGCGCGGCAGGACCCACTGGCACCACGATGGACAGCACGCGCGAGCCCTTGGTATCGGGCACGCTTTGCGCCAGCGGTTTGCCGTCGGCGCTCTGCGCCGCCATCAGCTGGGCCGCCTTGCCGTAACCGAACACGCGATAGTTGGCGTGCAGCACTTCGTCGAGACTGCCGCTGTAGACCTCGACCGCCTGCGCTTGCGGGACGAGTTGGCGAAGTTCGGTGGCAGCCTGGGCCGGGTCGGCAATGATGTGGGCCGGATCCATCGTGTGAACGGCGGCCTCCACGCGGCCGCGTTCGCTGGCGATCTCCGCCGCCACCGCATCGACTGCCTGCTTCTGTGCCGCGTGCACGCGTTCGACGGCGCTGCCCTCGTCAAAGATCTGCCAGGTCTGCCAAAGGCAGAAGAAGCCGGCGAGCACCAGCAACGTGCCCGCCGCCAGCGGCAGCAGGCGGCGCCCGTCGATCGATCCGGCAGCGCCGGTATTGAAGATCTTGGCCATGTCCTGTCCCCGCACAGGCTATCTGGTCGCTTCGAGCACGGACGCGAACGCCCGCACCATTCAGTTGACGCCGGTCGAACCGAAGCCGCCCTCGCCCCTCTGCGATGGCGCGAACTCTTTCACCACCTTCAGCCGCGCCTGCGCCACCGGCACCAGCAGCAGCTGGGCGATGCGATCGCCCACCGCAATGGTGTACGGCTGCGCGCCGCGGTTCCAGCATGAAATCATCAGCGGGCCCTGGTAATCCGCATCGATCACACCCACCAGGTTGCCCATCACCAGGCCGTGCTTATGGCCCAGGCCCGAACGCGGCACGATCAGGGCGCACCAACCCGGGTCACCAATATGGATGGCCATGCCGCTGGGCACCAGCACGCTTTCACCCGGCTGCAGCGTCAACGGCGCCTCGATGGCGGCGCGCAGGTCCATGCCGGCGCTACCGAGGGTGGCCGCCTGCGGCAGCGGAATCGAATCACCCAGGCGCGGATCGAGAATCTTCAGCTCGACGTCGATGCCGACGCCAGCCGTCATGGGCGCACCGCCCGGTAACGCTCGGCCACCTTGGCCACCAGCTGGCGCGCCAGCTCCGTCTTCGAAGCGCGCGGCAGTTCGATGGCCCCCTCGGGACCGTACAGCGTAAGAGCGTTGTCGGCGGCCTCGAAGCCGAGGCCACCGCCCACCTGGTTGGCGGCAATCATGTCCAATCCTTTGCGCTTGAGTTTGTCTTGCGCGTAGCGCTCCACATCATGCGTTTCCGCGGCGAATCCGACCAAGAAGGGGCGCACGGTTTGCGCAGCCAGCGTGGCTAGGATGTCCGGGTTCTCGGCAAGACGCAGCTCCAGCGGCTGGCCGTCGTGCTTCTTGAGCTTCTGCTCGGCCACTTCGGCGGGGCGGTAATCGCCCACCGCGGCCGCGGCGATATAGATGTGCGCGCCGTTCGATGCCCCTACCACCGCGTCGCGCATCTGTTCGGCGCTGCGCACGTCGATGCGCCGGGCAATGCCCGGCGGCGTCGCCATGCTCACGGGACCGGTGACCAGGGTGACCTCGGCACCGGCCTGTGCTGCAGCCTCGGCCACGGCGAAACCCATGCGACCGGAGCTGCGGTTGCCGATGAAGCGCACCGGATCGATGTCTTCGTAGGTCGGTCCGGCACTGACCACCACCTTCAGTCCGCGCAGCACTTCGTTGCCGAACGAGCCGACGATGGCTGCACGCAGCTCCAACGGTTCGAGCATGCGGCCCGAGCCGATGTCGCCGCAGGCCTGGTCGCCCGACGCGGGGCCGAGGATGTGCACGCCGCGCTGGCGCAAGGTGTCCACATTGGCCTGCACGGCCGGATGCGCCCACATCTGCTGGTTCATGGCAGGCGCCACGTACAGCGGCGCGGCGCTGGCGAGGCAGACGGTGGTGAGCAAGTCGTTCGCCATGCCGTGGGCGAGGCGGGCAATCAGGTCGGCGCTGGCCGGTGCGATGACGATGCGCTCGGCCCAACGCGCCAGTTCGATATGGCCCATGGCCGCTTCGGCCTCGGCATCCCACAGGCTGCTGCGCACCGGCTGGCCGGACAGGGCCTGGAATGTCGTCGCGCTCACGAAGTGCGCGGCGTTCTCGGTCATCACCACGCGGACCTCGGCATCGAGGTCGCCCAGGCGGCGAACCAGTTCGCACGATTTGTAGGCTGCGATACCGCCGGATACGCCCAGCAGGATGCGGCGTTGGGCAAGACTCATGTGATAGGGCCTGACTACCGTTTGGTGCCGTAGCTTACCGGAATCATTCCTGCGTCTCGGTGAAACGATGGCGGGCGGCGCATGGCCGCCCGATGCTCAGGCCGTGACGCGTGGATGCAGGATGTCCTCCAGACCGATGCGGCGCAGCAGCTCCGCACGCACGCGATCGGCCACGCCGTTGACGATCTCGGCGCCGTCCTCGGACGGATCGATATGTACACGGAACGGGCGCTTGCCGAAGGGCTTGTCCACCACCTCGACGATGGCCCGCGCCACGGCTTCCGGATCGGCATCCGCCGGTTCCAGCGAGGCCAGCCCCTTGAAGGCGACCTCGCCAAAGTCGGCGGTGGGGCCCTCGGCATACGTCTTGGCAACGGCTTCATCCGCCGGCGCGCCGGCATGGGCAAAATGCTCGGTGCCCTTGGTGAAGGCGCCCGGCACCACGATGGACGTCTCGATCCCCCATCGCGCCAACTCGCCGGCATAACTCACTGCCAGTGAATCCATGCCCGCCTTCGCCGCGAAATACGGCGCCAGATAGGGCGGCGTGCCGCCGCGGACGCTGCTGGAGGAGACCCACACCACCAGTCCGCGTCCCTGCTTGCGCAACTGCGGCAGCGCGGCGCGGTTGACGCGCTGCGTGCTCAGCACATTGGTGTCGTAGAGCTGGGCGAACTGCTCCGGCGTGAACGCTTCGGCCGGGCCGTAGGACATGTGGCCGGCGTTGTGGATCACCACGTCGAGACGCTGCTGTTCGCCGATGATGTGTGCGATGGCGGCATCCACCGACGCTTGCGAAGCCACATCCATCTCGACGGCGCGCAGGTCCACGCCGTGCTCCTTCGCATACTGCTTCAGCTCCTCCACGCGGGCCGCGTTGCGTCCGTGGGTTTCGCGCATGCCTGCATAGACCGTATGACCGGCGTGGGCCAACGCGCGCGCGCTCATCAGGCCGAAGCCGCTCGAGGCGCCCGTAATGACGATGACGTACTTCATGATGCGTACTCCGGGAAGAACATCGCGTGGCGATGTGTGGAAGGGAACTCAGACCAGGCCGCCGTTGGCGCGCAACACCTGGCCATTCACCCAGGCGCCGTCGGGACCGGCGAGGAAGGACACGACGCTGGCGATGTCATCGGGCGTGCCCAGGCGCTCCAGTGGCGCGGCCTTGGCGAGCTGATCGATCTGCTCGGGCGTCTTGCCCTTGAGGAACAGATCCGTCGCCGTCGGGCCCGGTGCCACGGCATTGACCGTGATGGCGCGGCCGCGCAGTTCCTTCGACAGCACGTGCGTCATCGATTCCACGGCGGCCTTGGTGGCCACGTACACGCCGTAGCCCGGAAAATTCAGGCCCACCACGCTGGTGGAGAAATTGACAATGCGGCCACCCTGGCGCAGGCGCTTGCCCGCCTCACGCAGCGTGTTGAAGGTGCCCTTGAGGTTGATCGCGATGGTGCGGTCGAACAGTGCATCGTCGCTGTCGCTGATCGGCGCCAGCTGCATGACGCCCGCGTTGTTCACCAGCACATCGACGCCGCCGAAGGCGGTTTCGGCCGCATCGAACATGCGGCGTACGGCGGCCGGGTCGGCCACGTCGGCCTGGGCGGTCAATGCACGACCGCCCTCGCCTTCGATCTTGCGGGCGAGGTCCTCAGCCGAGGCGGCATCGCCGGCATAGTTGATGACGACGGTAAAGCCGTCGCGGGCCAGTCGTTCGGCCACGGCGGCACCGATGCCGCGGGAAGCGCCGGTGACGATGGCGACCTTGGATTCGTGCTTGGCAGACATGGGGAAAATCCTCTGAAGGGGCCGACCGTTGTCGGCGTGAGCAAAGGATGGTCTTTTCTTATTGGCGGATAATCTGCTTGAATCCGTCATCATCATTCGGACTGAGCGAACAATGGACAAGGTCGACGCCATGCGCCTGTTCGCCCGCATCGTGGAGCGCCGCAGCTTCACCCTGGCCGCGCAGGACCTGGAATTGCCGCGTTCCACCGTTACCGACGTGGTCAAGCGGCTGGAGGCCCGGCTGGGCGTGCGCCTGTTCGAACGCACCACCCGGCAAGTGCGCCCGACGCTGGATGGCGAGGCCTATTACCAGCGCTGCCTGTGCATCCTGGCCGAGATCGAGGAAGCCGAGGCCGCCTTCACCGGCGCTCGTCCCAGCGGCCAGCTGCGCGTGGACGTACACGGCGTGCTCGCGCGCCACTTCATGCTGCCGGGGTTGCCCGATTTCCTCGCACGTTATCCGGATATCCAGCTGCGCATCGGCGAAGGCGACCGTTACGTCGATCTCGTGCGCGAGGGCGTCGATTGCGTGCTTCGCGTGGGCAAACCCACCGACAGCAGCATGATCGGGCGCCAGATCGCCAGCCTCGCCGAAGGCACCTACGCCAGTCCTGCCTATCTGGAACGCCATGGCGTGCCGGCCACGCCGGACGATCTGGACGGGCACCGGATGGTGGCCTTCGTGTCGTCGGCCGCCGGCAGCGTGCTGCCGCTGGAATTCCAGATGGCCGGCGGTGTGCGCGAACATCTGTTGCCCCACGCCGTAACCGTGGCCGGCGCCGAAATGTACGTCGCCACGGCACGACTGGGCCTGGGCTTGGTGCAGGTACCCAGCTATCGCGTGCAGGAGGATCTGGCCCGCGGCACGCTGGTCGAAGTGTTGTCGCGTTTTCCGCCCACGCCTTCGCCGGTCTACGTGCTCTATCCACAAAACCGCCAGTTGTCACCGAGGGTGCGTGTCTTCATCGACTGGCTGAGCGCCGAGTTTGCCGCACGGCTACCCACCGTGACCTGACCCGCCTGCGGCCCGAACGCTCACAGGGCCGCCGATGCCGGCCGATGGGCACGCCCACCAGTCAGCGGCAGGCTTACCGCCATGAGCATCCGTGAATGGCCCGAAAGCGAACGGCCCCGCGAAAAACTGCTGGCCCGCGGCTGCGCCGCGCTGTCGGAGGCGGAATTGATCGCCGTGCTGCTGGGCAGCGGAGTGCCCGGCAAGGACGCCATCACCTTGGGGCGGGAATTGCTCGGCAGCGCTGGTGGCCTCGGTTCGCTGCTCGCCGATCCCGGCGGCAGCATTCGCTTGCGCGGGATCGGCCCGGCCAAACGGGCCCGCCTCATCGCTGCACTCGAACTGGCCCGCCGCAGCCTGGCAGAAGAACTCGCGGACCGCCCCGCCCTGGCCAATCCTCATGAAAGCGGCAGCTATCTGCGTGCCCAGCTAAGGCACCTGCCATACGAGGTATTTGGCTGCCTGTTTCTGGACAATCGTCACCGCGTGCTGGCGTTCGAAGAACTTTTTCGCGGCACGATCGACAGCGCCAGCGTCCACCCGCGAGAAGTCGTCCGCGCCTGCCTCCGCCGCAATGCATCGGCCGTGATCTTTGCCCATAACCACCCCTCGGGCGTGGCCGAGCCCAGTGCCTCCGACCGCGCCATCACGCGGGATTTGCAGGATGCGCTGCAACTGATCGGCGTGCGCGTGCTCGATCACCTGGTGATCGGCAGCGGCGAGCCCGTGTCGATGGCGATGCTGGGGCTGATCTAGCAGCCCGCGGGCGGCCTCCAGTCTTGACGCCCAAAAAAACAACGGCGCGGGGGGAGATCCGCGCCGTATGGCCGTCTTGTGGGGAGAAAGGAGAGTAACGGCGTGCTCCTGACCCCGTCGGCGGGGAGGAGCCTGGGGGACGAGAGATAGTGTGGCCGTGCCGCATGACAGGCTCGTGACGTGGATCGAGACAAATGCCTAAGGCCTTCCCGCGGCGTGGCTTCTGTGACTTATGCACATTTGGCCTGAGACGGCACTTTCCGTTCACAATCTCCCGAGGGCTTTACATGTGCAATGCATATTGCTGATTTATCTAGTTAATTTTTGTGACACTGCGATTTCCGTGGGAAAATACGCCTGCTGACCTGCAGGACGTTGGAGCTTCCCCACAGAGTTATCCACAGACTTCCCCACCGCAACGCAGCACACGCCCACACACATCGGAGCCCGGCTGAATGGGCCTTCGTCTGATAGGATTGAGGGTTCCATCGCCGTCAGATCCCAGAGCCGTGAAAGAACAGCTGCGCGAACTGCTGCTGCAGGCCATTCGTACCCTGCAGCAAGACGCCACCCTGCCCGCCGACCTCGAAGTACCGAACTTCGTGATCGAACGCACGCGCAGCCGAGACCACGGTGACTTCGCGGCCAATGCGGCGATGCTGCTGGCCAAGCCGGCCCGCGCCAAGCCGCGCGAACTGGCCGAGAAGCTGGTGGCCGCGCTGCCGGCCAATGCCCTGGTGGGCAAGGTCGAGATTGCCGGCCCCGGTTTCATCAACTTCTTTCTCGCGCCGGGCGCCTACCACGCGGAGGTCGAGCGCGTGCTCGCCGACGGCAACGCCTACGGCCGCAGCAACAGCGGCAAGGGCGTGACGGCGGGCGTGGAATTCGTCTCCGCCAACCCGACCGGCCCCCTGCATGTGGGCCACGGCCGCAACGCCGTGCTCGGCGATTGCATCGCCCGCGTGCTCGACGCCACCGGCTGGAAGGTGAAGCGCGAGTTCTACTACAACGACGCTGGCGTGCAGATCCAGAATCTGGCCGTGTCGACCCAGGCGCGTGCGCGCGGCCTGACCCCGAACGATGCCGGCTGGCCGGAAGACGGTTACCGCGGCGACTACATTGCCGACGTGGCGCAGGCCTATCTCAACGGCGACAGCGTCGAAGTGGAAGGCCACGTGGTCACGGGCGCAAAGGACGCCGAGGACCTGGAAGCCATCCGCCATTTCGCCGTGGCCTATTTGCGCCGCGAGCAGAATCTCGATCTGGCCGCGTTCGGCGTCGGCTTCGATGTCTATTACCTCGAGTCGTCCCTCTACTCCCAGGGCAAGGTGGAAGAGACCGTGCGCGAGCTGGTCGCCCATGGTCATACGTACGAGGAAGGCGGCGCGCTGTGGCTGCGCTCCACCGACTACGGCGACGACAAGGACCGCGTGATGCGCAAGTCCGACGGCACCTACACGTATTTCGTGCCGGACGTGGCGTACCACATGACCAAGTGGCAGCGCGGCTACGTGAACGCGGTGACCGTGCTGGGCTCGGATCACCACGGCTCGCTGGCCCGCGTGAAGGCTGGCCTGCAGGCGCTGGATGACGGTATCCCGAAGGGTTACCCGAACTACGTGCTGTACCAGATGGTGACGGTGATGCGCGGCGGCGAAGAGGTGAAGCTCTCCAAGCGCGCCGGCAGCTACCTCACCCTGCGCGACCTGATCGAGGAAGCCGGCCGCGACGCGACCCGCTTTTTCCTGATCGCCCGCAAGGCCGATTCGCAGCTGGTGTTCGACATCGACCTGGCCCGCTCGCAGAGCAACGACAACCCGGTCTATTACATCCAGTACGCCCACGCCCGCGTCAGCCGCGTGCTGGAAGAACTGGCCGAGCGCGGCCTGCCGCCGGTGGACGCCAAGGCCAGCATCGCCCAGCTGGGCCGCCTGGACAGCGAGCACGAACAGGTGCTGTTCACCGAGCTGTCGCGCTATCCGGAAGTGGTGGAGGCGGCGGCCGCCAATCTGGAACCGCACCTGATCGCGCAATATCTGCGCGAGCTCGCCGGCGCGCTTCACAGTTACTATCACGAGCACAAATGGATCGTGGATGACGCCGAGTTGCGCAACGCGCGCATCACGCTGGCGCTCGCCACGCGCCAGGTCATACGCAACGGTTTGGATTTGCTGGGACTCAGTGCCCCGGAGAAGATGTAAATGGCAGCACGCAAGGGCAAGGGTCGACAGGCCGTCCGCAATAACAGCGGTGGCATGCCGGGCTGGGGTTGGGCCGTTATCGGCATCCTGATCGGTGCCGTGCTGATGTTCGCCATGCGCGGCCATCTGCCGATGGCGCCGCGCGCCAGCGATGGCCCGCAACCCAATGCCCAGGCCACCGCGCAGCGCGGCAGCGATGCCGGCGCCGCGGGTACGGAATCCACCTCCGCCAACGACAGCGCACCGGCCGCGGCCAAGAAGCCCCAGTACGACTTCTACTCGGTGCTGTCGGAGAAGGAAGTACGCATCCCCGACGCGGTGATCAGCGCACAGGCCAAGGCCGAGCAGCAGCAGAAGCAGCAGGCCGCCCAGCAGGCTGCCGCGCAGCAACAGGCTCAGGCCGCGGCGCAGAAGCCGGCGCCCGGTCCGGCCGCTGTCGCCGAAGCGATCACGCCAGCACCGGAATCGGCGGTGCGCGCACCGTCGCCCGCGCCGTCAGCGGCTGCCGCTGCGCCCGCCGCCAGCGGTTATCTGCTGCAGGTCGGCGCCTTCCCCAGCCCGTCCGATGCCGAAACGTTGAAGGCCAAACTTGCGATGCAAGGTTTCGTCGCCAACGTGTCGCCGGTGAACGTCAATGGCCAGACCTACAGCCGCGTGCGCCTGGGCCCGTTCCATTCGGCTACCGAACTGGAATCGGCCAAGCAGCGTTTGTCTTCTGCTGGTATCAATGCGATTGCGTTGAAGGAAGGCCGGTAAGGCTGATCGCGCAACGCAGCGACAAAAAAAGCCGCGCCATGCGCGGCTTTTTCTTTGGGCGGAACTTCTCTTGTGGGAGCGCACTTGTGCGCGACAACCTCACGGAGCGGCACCCTGAGAGGTGGCGCGTCGCGCACAAGTGAGCTCCCACAGTGATCGGCGTCAGCCCTTGCGCTTGAGCCTGATCAAACCGGAAATGTCGTCATCGCCGTGACCCTGCTTCATCAGCTCGGCGTAGTCGGCCAGTGAGCGCTCGATCACGCTGCGGTTGGTGCCGGCTTTTTCGGCGATGCCACGCACGATGCCCAGATCCTTGTGCAACAAGCCGAGCTTGAAGCCGACGCTGAACTCGTTGCGCAGCATGGTGGCGCCGCGCTTTTCGAGGAACCAGTTGCCGGCGGCGCCGGCACCGAGCGTGGGTAGCAGGCGTTCCGGATCGAGGCCCAGTGCTTCGGCCAACGCGAGGCCTTCGCACACGCCTTGGGCGATACCGGCGACGAGTACCTGGTTCACTGCCTTGGTGGCCTGGCCGGCACCCACGTCGCCCAGATGGGTGACGCGCAAGGCGTACGCTTCCAGCACCGGCCGGGCGCGTTCAAGCACGTCGGCATCGCCTCCCACCATCACCGAGAGCTTGCCGTTCTTCGCCCCTTCCACGCCGCCCGAGACCGGCGCATCGAGGAAATGCGCGCCGACCGCGGCGAGTTTGGCGGCGGCCTGCTTGGCCGTGTCGGGTGCCACGGTGGAGTGATCCACCACGATGGCGCCCTTCTTGAGATGCGGCAGCAGTGCGTCGACGGTGGCGAGCACGTCGGCATCGGCGGTGACGCAGAGCGCGATCACGTCGCACTGTGCGGCAATCTCCGCCAGCGACGGCGCGATGACGCCAAGTTCCTTGGCCACCGCGTCGGCGTTGGCCTGGGTACGGCTGGCCACGGCGTGGAGCAGACCGCGATCCTTCAAATGTCCGGCCATCGGCGTGCCCATGGCGCCGAGTCCGATGAATGCAGCTTTGAGACTCATGTGTGTTCCTGGGTTTTCAATCGTCGCAGTGTACGTCGTGGGTCACGAAGGGATGCTCTGCCGAGGGCTTCGCGAACCACTCCGGCTGATCGAGCGTGGATTGCATGTCGTCCCTGCCGCTGGTCCAGTGCTGGCGCATGCTGTCGGCACTGAACTCATAGTCCTTGTAGTGCCCTTCGTAGGGTTTGTTGCGGTAGATCAGATGGAACAGGTTGATCAGCGCGCCGCTGGCATAGATTTCCGCCTGGCGATACGCATGATGATGACGCTGGTCTTCCGGCACCAGGGCCATCAGATCATGCAGCACGCGCTGCTGGCGCTGGCGGTTGGCCATGTATTCGGTGATCAGGCGCGTGCGGCTGGAATACTGGATGTCCTTCGAACGCGTGGTGACTTCGGCCAGATCGCGCGGCAGGTCGCCGCGTGCGCTCCACAGGTCCACCTGGAAAACCAGCGAGTCGCGACACGAGGCATCGGACAGCACCTTGTAGAGCGGCGTGTTGGAGACCATGCCGCCGTCCCAGTAGAACTCACCGTCGATCTCGATGGCCGGAAAACCCGGTGGCAACGCGCCCGATGCCATGAAGTGCTCGACGCGCAGGTCACCCTCGGTGTTGTCGAAATAGGCGAAGTTGCCGGTGCGGATGTTCACTGCGCCTACCGACACGCGCATCGCCGTCTTGTGATTGATGCGGTCGAAATCGACCAGCCGTTCCAGCGTGGCCTTCAGCGGCGAGGTGTCGTACCAGCTGGCCGTGGTGGGCGACGCACGCCACGGCATCAGCGGGAAGGGACGCGGCGTGAAGAAGCCGGGTTGTCCTTCGCTCAGCGCGCGCAACGCGGCCAGGCCGCTCAGGCCGTTCTGCCACGGCAGCTCCCAGGCACCCGGGTCCAGCGGCGGGGTGAACCATGTCGGTATCAGCTGCGGACGGGTGATCGCCTGCCAGAACTCGTGCAGTCGCGCCACGCGTTGCTCGGGCGCGTTGCCCGCGATGATCGCCGCGTTCAGTGCGCCAATGGAGATGCCAGCCACCCAGTTCGGCTGCATGCCGGCCTCGACCAGGGCTTCGTACACACCCGCCTGGTACGCGCCCAGCGCGCCGCCGCCCTGCAATACCAGGGCGATGGTCTTGTATTGCTGATGGTGCTGCTTCAGCGAATCGAGTGCCGCAGCGTCGGGTGCTTTGGTTTTCTTGCGGACGTCCATACGAATCAGCCTCGCCTTACTCGGCCAGATAGTCGTGCACCACGGTGCCCAGGTCGAGCGTCAGGTCCGTGATGAAATGCAGCGCCGATACCACCTTGAGCACGGGCAATTCGGCCACCGGTGCAAGCGCATGCGGATGCAGTTCCAGCGAAGCGGGCCCGGTCCAGGCGCCCTTGAGCGTCACGTTGGTGGTGTAGTAACGAACCAGCTCGCAGATGCGCGGCGTGCCATCCACGTGCGGGATGATCTTGAGCAGGAAATTGGGCGCCGCCAGCGAGTCCAGCACGGCCTGGTGGTCCGCCGGGCGATGCTTGAAACCCATGGTGGCTTTGGCCACCCGCACCTTGCCGTAATCGAGCGTGCCGACCAGCGTGTCGATCTCGGTATCCAGCTGCGGGGTGGCCAGCTTCTTGGGAAAGCCCCAAAGCTCGCGCCCGCCGGCAATCGGCGGATGATCGTTCAAGTACATCGAATGCACATAGCCGCCATGCTGGCCCTGGAAGCTGACCGGAATCACCTGGCCCGATTCGGTGTAGTCGCCGAAGCCGGTGGAATCGGGCATGCGGATGAACTCGTACTTCACCAGCGGCTCGCCGATCTCCAGTGGCTCCGGCACGACTTCGCGCAAGGCGTCCGTATCGGTGCGATAGGTGATGACCAGGAATTCGCGATTGACGAAGCGATAAGGACCCACGGGAAACGCGGGACTGGTCAGGGGCATGGCAAAGGCGTTGGCCTTCACGTCGGCGATCTTCATGGCAGCGCTCCGGGCAGTGGCGGCACGCGTCGCGTCCAAGCGCGCGTGGCGCGGCAGTCCCGCCCGGGCGAGCCGGGCGGGACACGTCGATTACTGCATGTACCAGCCGTGGCTCACCACGATCGACTGACCGGTGAGCGCGGCGGACGGGAACGTGGCCAGATACAGGGCCGTCTGCGCGATGTCCTCGACGGTGGTGAATACGCCATCCACGGTGTCCTTGAGCATCACGTTCTTGATCACTTCGTCCTCGCTGATGCCCAGCTCCTTGGCCTGCTCGGGAATCTGCTTTTCCACCAGCGGCGTGCGTACGAAGCCCGGGCAGATCACGTGCGAACGCACGTTGTGCGCGGCGCCTTCCTTCGCCAGCGTGCGCGCCAGGCCCAGCAGGCCGTGCTTGGCGGTGACGTAGGCGGATTTCAGCTTGGACGCTTCATGCGAATGCACCGAGCCCATGTAGATCACGGTGCCGCCGCGGTCGTCCTTGTACATGTGCTTGAGCGCGGCCTTGGTGGTGAGAAAGCCGCCATCGAGATGGATGGCCAGCATCTTCTTCCAGTCGGCGAAGGCGAACTGCTCGATCGGATTGATGATCTGCACGCCCGCATTGGAAATGAGGATGTCGAGGTGACCGAACTGCGCGACCACCTTGTCGGTGCCCGCGTTGACGGCGTCTTCGTTGGTCACGTCCATGGCGATGCCGATGGCCTTGCCGCCGGCCGCGTTGATCTCGTTGGCGGCTGCATCGGCCGCCTGCTGGTTGATGTCGGCGATGGCTACTGCCGCACCGTTTTTCGCGTAAAGCTCGGCGATCGCCTTGCCCAGCCCACTGGCCGCGCCAGTGATGAGTGCCACCTTGCCGTCGAGACTTGCCATAACCACTCCTATCGATGGGGAACGGGGAAAGCAAAAAAACGGTTGTCAGGCTGTCACAGCCTGGGGTGCGCATCCATAAGACGAATGGACCGAGACTCCCATTCCGCCATTCCTGCGGCGGCCGGAATCCAGTGGCGTCATGGCTCGGCTGTCGCGGAAAAGCTGATGAAGCTCTCCGCGAAAACCAAGCACGCCTGCAACTGGATTCCGGCCTGCGCCGGAATGACGAGCATCTATCGCCTCAGCGCACACCTTCCGACAGGTAGGTATATCCGGTGAGACCTTCATTCAAGGTGACAAACAACTGTTCTGCTGCGGTGCCTTCGACACCCGCCGCCGCAATACGTTCGCGATAGCTGCGACGCAGCGCTTCCAGGTCGTAGCCCACGTAGTCGAGCATCAGGTCGGTGGTGTCGCCGCGGCGCCGATGCGCGAAAACATACGAATCGCCGTCGACGCGTACGTTCACCGCATCGGTGTCGCCGAACAGGTTGTGGATGTCGCCCAGCGTTTCCTGATAGGCGCCGACCATGAAGATGCCGAGGCGGTAGCTCTCATCTTCTTTCAGGGCATGCAGCGGCAGACTGACGTCCACGCCTTCGGCGTCGACGTAGTCATCGATGCGGCCGTCGGAATCGCAGGTGAGGTCCACGATCACGCCGCGGCGCGTGGGTTCTTCATCGAGGCGTGCGATCGGCGCGATCGGGAAGATCTGGTCGATCGCCCAGATGTCCGGCACCGATTCGAACACCGAGAAATTGGCGAAGTACTTGTCCACCAGCTTCTCGTCGAGTTCGTCCATCGCCTGGCGGTGCGAACGCTCGGCCGGCAGCAGGCGCGTGCGCACGGCGTTGGCGATGGCGTAGTACATGTCGTCCAGGTGCGCGCGATCTTCGAGATTGAGCTGACCCAGCGCGTACAGCGTCTGGCCTTCGGCAAGATGGTGCTGTGCTTCGTGGAAGAGTTCGAGCGCGGGACGCGCATCCATCTCGGCCCAGGTTTCGCGCAGGCGACGCAGCACCGCCGGCTCATGCTCGTGCGCCTCGGGGATGCGACCCTCGGGCACCGGCTCCACTTCGGTGATGTTCACCACCATCACGGCGTGATGCGCGGTCATCGCGCGGCCGGCTTCGGTGATGATGTGCGGCGCGGGCAGGTTCTCTTCCGCCACCGCCTCGGCCAGCGACTGCACGATGGTGGCTGCGTACTGCTCGATCGAATAGTTGATCGAGTTATGGCTGCGAGAACGCGAGCCTTCGTAGTCCACGCCCAGGCCGCCGCCGACATCGACGATGTCCAGCGGCACGCCCATGCGCTTCAGCTCCACGAAGTAACGGGTGGCTTCGCGCATGCCGTTGGCGATGTCGCGCACATTGGAAATCTGCGAGCCCATGTGGAAGTGCTGCAGCTTCAGCGTGTGCTTGAGGCCGGCCTGATCCAGGCGTTCCACCAGGGTGAGCACCTGGCTGGGCGAGAGGCCGAACTTGCCCTTGTCGCCGCCGGTGTTCTGCCACTTGCCCGCGCCGATGGAGGCCAGGCGCACGCGCACGCCGAGCAACGGCTCGACGTTCAACGCCTTGGCTTCGGTGAACACATGATCGAGCTCGGACAGCTTCTCGATCACGATGTGCACGCGCAGGCCCAGCTTGCGGCCGATCAGCGCGAGGCGGATGTATTCGCGATCCTTGTAGCCGTTGCAGATCACGATGCTGCCGGGACGCGCCATTGCCAGCACGGCCATCAGCTCGGGCTTGGAGCCGGCTTCCAGGCCGAAGCCGTGCTCGCCGGCGGCGACCAGCTCGCCGGCCACGCCGCGCTGCTGGTTCACCTTGATCGGATAGACGGCCGTATAGCCGCCCGCGTAATTCCATTCGCCGATCGCCTTGGCGAAGGCGTCCTGCAAACGCTTCAAACGATCGGCGAGGATATCGGGGAAGCGCACGAGCAGCGGCAGGCGCAGGCCTTCGGCGCGGGCGCGATCCACGATCGCCGGCAGCGACAGCGCCGGGCCGGTGGCGCCCTTGGGACGCATCACGATATGGCCGGCGTCGTCGATGTCGACATAGCCGTCGCCCCAGTGCGGGACGGCGTAGGTATGACGGGCAGCATCGATGTTCCAGTGCTTCGACATGGAGGGTTCCTTGTGCAACGGGCGTATCACACCCTGAACATGTCGTCGCAGCGGCGAGCCTTGACGAAACACCAGTCAGCCGGGCCGGAAGCCTCGCACGCCGCGGGGCCGCGGCTGACCTGACGAACCGCGGGCAGGAGGGCACGGCGGTACGGACGGCTATTGTAACGGGCTCTTGTGACAATGTGCCGGAGACCGGCCCCGGTTGAGGCGGTCCCGGAGACCCCGTTCGGCTACAATTGCGGTTTCTTTGTATCCATCTTTTGGTCAGGAACATCCCCATGTCGCAGCACCCCAGCTGGTTCACCGAAGCCCACCAGGCCTCCGGCTCCTCCATTGGCTACCGCGTGGAGAAGCTGCTGCACGCCGAGAAAACGCCGTTCCAGACCATCGAGATCTACCAGACCACCGACTGGGGCAACCTGATGGTGATCGACGGCTGCGTGATGCTGACCAGCCGCGACAACTTCCTCTATCACGAGATGATGACGCACCCGGCGCTGTTCACCCATGCGCGCGCCAAGCGCGTGGTGATCATCGGCGGCGGCGACTGCGGCACGCTGCGTGAAGTGCTCAAGCACGAGGAAGTGGAGCACGCGGTGCAGGTGGAAATCGACGAACGCGTGACGCGCCTGGCCGAGCAGTATTTCCCCGAGCTGTGCGAATCCAACAACGACCCGCGCGCCGAGCTGCTGTTCATCGACGGCATCAAGTACATGGCCGAAGCCGAGCCCGAGTCGCTCGACCTGATCATCGTGGATTCCACCGATCCGGTCGGCCCGGCCGAGGGCCTGTTCAATGCAGCCTTCTACGCCAGCTGCTACAAGGCCCTGCGCCACGGCGGCATCCTGGTGCAGCAGTCCGAATCGCCGATCGCCCACCTGGAGCTGATCAAGTCCATGCGTTCGGCCATGCGCACCGCCGGCTTCAGCGCGGTGAAGACGCTGCCGTTCCCGCAGCCCTGCTACCCCACCGGCTGGTGGAGCTGCACGATGGTGCGCAAGGGCGGCGACCTGACCGGTTTCCGCGAGCGCGGCGCGCTCAGCAAGAACTTCCCGACCCGCTACTACAACGCCGATATCCACAAGGCGGCGCTGGCCCAGCCGGAGTTCATGCGCGAAGCACTGGGCGAGTAAGTTCTACCTGTTCCCCGAGCCCGGTGCGGTGACGCACCGGGTTTTTCCGTTTCTGGGTCCGCTCAGAACAGCGTCTGGCGCGCCTTCGGCATCAACACCAGCACCAAAGTGGCCAGTGGCCCGAACACCAGGGAAACCAGGAACCACAGCAAGCCGCTGCGGTTCTTGCCCTGGGCAAGGCCCGCGTTGATCAAAGCCAGCGTGCCCCAGCCCACGAACCAGGGGGCCGCACGGCCGTCGGCCAAAAAAGAAATGTCGTTCACGTGGTCTTCTCCTGTGCTGCGCAGGATGAGGTGTCACCCCGGGGCGTCGCGAAGCGGCCATGCTAGCAAGGCGGGACGCATTCTCCCGCCCCTGGCGTCCTGCGGATCAGGCGAGCTTAATGCTTGGACGTTATTCTGGTTGTTGGCTTTGTGTAAGGACCACTCGATGCTTGGACGGCGCCCCCTCTTTTTCGCCCTGCTGCTGATGGCCGCTTCCGGCCCTGTTTTGGCGGCCAAAACGCCCGCCAAGGCTCCCGCCGGAGCCACCGATGCCCAGCAGGGCGCCCGCCGCCAGGCGCTGCTGCAATACCAGAAGGACCTGGTCAGCGTGATCGCTCCCCAGGCCGACCCCATCCCGCTGATGGGCGCCGCCCTGCTCGCCCGCCCGCTGCAGGACCAGCCCGACTTCAACAGTTTTCATAGCCTGATCGACCGCGCCGCCGCCGCCCAGGGCGCGGGACCGGAGATCAGCTGGGCCCGGCTGACCGACTGCGACGCCAAGGCCTCGGACTGCCCCAATAGCGACGCGGTGTCCAAATTGGTGCAACAGGCGCCGGACAATGCGGCGGTATGGTTGCTCAAGCTGGGCCAGGACCTGCGCGACGGCAAGAACGACGACGCCCGCCAGGATCTGGCCAAGGCGGCCTCGGCCAAGGTTTACGACGACTACACCGGGGCCACCCTCAAGGCCCTGGCCACCACCGTGACGGTACTGCCGCCACCCACCAACGTGGTGGGCCCGCTGTCGGCCACCAATGGCGCCGACGTGCAGCTGACCCTGGTCTTCGGCCTGGCGGAGGGCCAGCCACAGCCGGCCTTGCAGGCCACCTCGCGCCTCTGCGAAGAGAATGCCGACAAGCCCGCGGTCAAGGCCGATTGCCTGAAACTGGGCAAGCTCCTGGAATGGGGTTCCAGCCCGCTGGCCCGCTCGCTGGGCCTGCATCTGCGTGAAGTACTGGCCGAGGATCCCGCGCAACAGGAAGACGCCAAGCGACTGCGCCGCAACCTGGTCTGGCAGGTGCAGAGCTTCTCGCAGCTGTCGGTGCGCGCCAAGGGCGATACCGCCGTGGCCCAGCATCTGCTGGTGCTGGCCCGCTCGGGTGGCACCCAGATGAGCCTGGTGCTCACCGCGCTGCACGACTACAACATGCCGGTGGATGCGCCGGCCGACTGGGAACCGGGCAAAGCCGGCTGATCCGGCGGACTGGCCGGACGCAACGCATGAGCAGCGAAACGACACTCATGCTTGCGTCGACGCCCGGGCCATCGTGTAGGCTTGGTCCCGGCTTGGACACTGGGGCGGCATCATGCTGACGGTACTGGTAGCAAGCAGCAAAGGCGGTTGCGGCAAGAGCACGCTGGTCACGCAATTGGCCTCGCATTGGGCGCAGGATGGCAAGCACACGGCCATCGTCGACGCCGACCGGCAGCAGTCCGGCTTCCGCTGGGCGGCCAACCGTCCCGATACGGTGCCCGGCGTACTGGGTATCGAAGGCGGCCGACGCTCACTGGAAAAACTCCCTCCCGACACCCAGCGCGTGCTCATCGACACGCCCGCCGGTTCGCAGGAAAAAGACCTGGAGCCTTACCTGGAAAAGGCCGACATCGTGCTGGTGCCGGTGCTGCCGTCAACCTTCGACCTCGACGCCACGTTTGGCTTCCTCGAGGAACTGAAACGCATCAATCGCATCAAACGGGGGAAGTTGCCGGTTGGTTTGGTCGGCAACCGCCTCAAGCCGTGGACGAATGCCAGCCAGGACGCCATGAACCAGCTGTCCGAACAGGCGCCGTTTCCAGTGGTGGCGCAGTTGCGCGACAGCCAGGCCTATGTGCTGCTGACCGCACTGGGCAAGGGCATCTTCGATTACGGCTCGGAAAACGTGCGCAGCCACCAGGAAGACTGGAAGCATCTCTTGCGCTGGATCAAACGCCAGCAGTGAGGGCGTACGACACGTCGGGGAATACCAAGGAGTGCTCTGTTCTGTCCGGTGAGGGTGGCATGATGTCCAGCAAGTGGGCGAGGCGCGAAGCGCGGCGTGGCGCAGGCCGATGGCCTGGGTCCGTCACACGTCGCGGCCTGCGGGCCAACGGAAGCGGTGACACCGTCACCGCGTAGAACAGAGCATCCCCAGGAGCCAAACATGCACGAACTCATCCTGTTGCGTCACGCGGAAGCCCAGCCGGCCTCCGCGGGTGCCGACGACCATCATCGCCGCCTCAGCGGACGCGGCGAGCAGGAAGCCAAGGCCGCCGGCAAATGGCTGGTGTCGCACGGGGTGAAGCCGGATCGCGTGCTGTGCTCGCCGTCCGAGCGCACCCGCGCCACCGCGGCGCTCGCACTCGCGGCCTACAGTCACGTGCCGGTCACCGAATTCGCCGACGATATCTACGACGCCACGCCGGGCGAACTGCTGGCCTTGCTGGATCAGCACGGCGATGCCGGCACGGTGGTACTGGTGGGCCACAACCCGGGTATCGAACGGCTGGTGGCACTGTTGGTGGAAGGCCGTTCCGACGAATTCCGTGGCATGCCGCCCGCCGGCCTCGCCGTACTGCATCTCGATGGTGCGCTCGAACCGGGCAATGCCCGCCTGGATGCATTCTGGTCCCCATGAGTTTGCCGCTTGCCAGCTGCTGCCTCGCGCTGTTGCTGCTCACCATGCTGCCGGCCCAGGCAGCGGATTACCGGATCGATCCCGCACGTTCGCACGCCGATTTCGGCGTCCGCCTGTTCTGGCTGAGCCAGATCAACGGCCGCTTCGAGGAGATCGACGGCGATGTCACGCTGAGCAGCCTGCATGACACCGCCGTCGTCGACGCCCATATCGCGGTGGAAAGCATCCACATGGGTTCGGAGCGCATCCGCCGCTGGGTACTGGCGCCGGACTTCTTCGATGCATCGCGTTTTCCTTCGATCCACTTCATCTCCGATCCCATCTCGCTGGCGATGCTTGAGAAAGGCGGCAACCTCGATGGCACGCTGACCCTGCGCGGCGTCACCAAGCCGGCGCGTTTCGAGGTGCTTCCCTCGCACTGCCCGCTGGACACGCCGCAGCAGTGCGTGATCTCGGTGCGCGGCACCATCCAGCGCAGCGATTTCGGCATGAGCAACCACCGCACGGCCATTTCCGACCAGGTGCAGCTGGGCATGATGATCAGCCTGGATTACCCCATACGTTCAGCCACCGCTGACTGAGACGGGCGCCTTCTCCCTTATCATTCGCGGCATGCGCCAACGCGGGATCGCCGTCTCCTTTGTGTTTGTAGCGATCCTGATCCTGTCGGGATGCAGCGTGTCGCCTTCGCGCATCCGGCGAGCGGATGCCGCCGTGGCGGCGGGCATGCAGCACCGGCTCGATTGCGACCGCGACGACCGCTGCGCGATCGACTCGCCCCTGCTCGACGCCGCGCAGCAGGCGCTGCACGATTCCACCCCCGATCAGCCCGTGCACGTGGTCACCCTGCTCAACGACAGCGAAGCGGCGATGGTGGCGCGGCTCAACCTGATCCGCGCCGCGCAGCGCAGCATCGACGTGCAGACCTATATCTGGGACCAGGACGACGCCGGCCAGCTGGTGCTGGACGAACTGATCAAGGCCGCGCGTCGTGGCGTGAGGGTGCGTATCCTCGCCGACCAATTGTTCTCGTTTGGCGATCGCCTGCAGCTCGAACGGCTGGCGATGACCAGTCCGAACCTCGAGATACGCCTGTACAACCCGACGTTCCATCAGGCGCGCACCTCAGCGCTCGATTTCAGCGCGAGCATCGTGTGCTGTTTCATGAAGTTCAACCAGCGCATGCACAACAAGTTGCTGCTGGTGGACGAGGCCATCGGCATCACCGGCGGCCGCAACTATCAGGACCGCTATTTCGACTGGGACAACGATTTCGATTACGTCGATCGCGACGTGATGGTGGGTGGCCCGGCGGCGCACGAAATGGCGGCGAGCTTCGAGATCTTCTGGAAGCACAAGCGCTCCGCGCCGCTTACCCATCTGCGCGACATCAACCGCGCGCTGCTCGATAACGATGCGCCCGGACCGATCCCCGAACCAAACTACGCCCATCCCCAACGCGTGGCCCGCGTGATGGAGGAAGCCAGCGACGACGCCTGGATCGACGATGTGCTGGTGTCCGACACGCTGCGCACCGGCCGCGTGGACTATTTCAGCGACCTGCCCGCGAAAACCGATGACCCCGGCAAGCGCAGCGCCCGCGAGTTCACCTCGCACCTGATGCGCATGGTCGGCGCCGCCCAGCACGAGGTGGTGTTGCAGACACCGTATCTGGTGTTGAGCGACCGCGCCAAGGCGATCTTCGAACGCCTGCACCAAGGCGCATCGCCTCCGCGCATCGTGGTGTCGACCAATTCGCTGGCGTCCACCGATGCATTTGCGGTGTATGCGCTCTCCTACAAGCACCGCAGGCGCTATCTGCAGGACTACGGTTTCGAGATCTACGAAATGAAGCCGCACGCGGCCGGTCCCGCCGAAGACAACGCGGATGCGGCGGCGGACGAAGGTCCCGCGCCATCCGACCAGGGCGGCAAGCAGGTGCGTCGCCGCGTGGGTACGGAGCGTGGCCTGCTCGGCAGTCGCAGCGGCGCACGCCGCAACCGTCCCGCACCGCTGACCACGGCCGGCCGCCGGTTCGGGTTGCACGCCAAATCGATCGTGGTGGATGACGACTTCGCCATGGTCGGCTCGCACAACTTCGATCCACGCTCGGACCACTACAACACCGAGGCCGGCGTGATCGTGTACGACCCGCGCTTCGCCAGCGAGTTGCGCGACAGCATCCTGCGCGAGACCCAGCCGGAAAACGCCTGGGTGATCGCGCCGCGCCAGCAGAGCAGCTTGAGTTCGACCATCGGCGACATCTCGGCCAGCCTGCCGATCTTCGACCTGTGGCCGTACCGCTACGCCACCAGCTACGACCTCAAGGCCGGCTGCACGCCGATGCGGCCCAGCGATCCGGCCTTCCTCAGCTGCTACACGCCGGTCGGCGACTTCCCCGATGTCGATGTCTCGCCCAAGCTGATCTATACGCGGTTGATCACCGCGTTTGGCGCGGGCGTGCAAGGCGTGCTGTAACCAAGTCACTCCTGTGGAAGCGCACTTGTGCGCGACAGGCGTGTCATTCCCGCCGCGAGGTAAGGCTGTCGCGCACAAGTGCGCTCCCACAAGAGCGGGGCGTTTACAGCGAAGCGTTCGGCGGCGTTGCGTCGAAGCGCATGACCAGCGCACCGGTCAGGCCCCCGGGATGGTCGCCGGGCACCGCGAAACGCCAACGTGCAACGGTGCGCAGGGCGCGCTCGTCGAGTGCAGCGTTGCCGCTGGATTCGGCCACGGCGGCCTGATCCACGCGGCCTTCCCCATCGATACCGAGCCGCAGCACCACACGACCGTCGACGAAGGCGGTGCGCTGCAGCCACGACGTGGGCAGCGCAGGCATCTCGATGGGGGTCAGCGTGGGCAGCTCTGGCGCCACATGAGTGGGTGCTGCCGAGGTACGTACGGTGGCCACAACAACAGCCGGCTGCCCGGGTGGCGGGGTTCGAGCGTGCCGGCGCAGCACCGTCCGCACCGTGTCACGGCGTGCGGAAACCTTGCCCGCGGGTCCCTGCCAGTCGCCCGTGAGCGAGCTCAACCAGGCGGTTCCCGCCACGCCCACGGCCAGCGCAAGCAAGCTCAGGCTGATCGTGGTGCGTAGGCGAAACATCGTGAGAACAACTCCGAGCGAATGCGCTCAGCGTTCGAGGATGGCGGTGACGCCCATGCCACCGGCGGTGCAGATCGAGATCAGGCCGCGACCGGAACCCTTCTGCTCGAGCATCCTGGCCAGCGTGGCGACAATGCGCGCGCCGGTGGCCGCAAACGGATGACCCACGGCGAGACTGGAGCCGTTGACGTTGAGCTTGGCCGGATCGATCGCGCCCAGCGGCTGCTCGAGGCCAAGCCGGTGCTTGCAGTAGTCCGCGCTTTCCCACGCACGCAGCGTGCACAGCACCTGCGCCGCGAAGGCTTCGTGGATCTCGTAGAAATCGAAATCCTGCAGGCTGAGCCCGTGGCGCGCCAGCATGCGCGGCACCGCCACGGTGGGTGCCATCAGCAGGCCTTCGCCATGCACGAAATCCACCGCCGCCACTTCCGCATCGCGGAACCACGCCTGCACGGTCAGGCCGCGCTTGCTGGCCCATTCTTCCGTGCCCAGCAGCACCGCGGCCGCGCCATCGGAGAGACCGGTGGAATTGCCGGCCGTGAGCGTGCCGTGGCCCGAGCTGCGGTCGAACGCGGGCTTGAGCGAGGCGAGCTTTTCCATGCTGCTGTCCGGACGCAGGAAGCCGTCGCGTTTCAAACCGCGGAACGGCACCACCAGGTTCTCGAAGAAACCGGCGTCGTAGGCAGCGGCGAGCTTGCGGTGGCTGTCCAGTGCCAGTTGATCCTGCGCCTGGCGGGCGATATGCCACTCCTTGGCCATCTTCTCGCAGTGGTCGCCCATCGACATGCCGGTGCGCGGCTCGGCCACGCCCGGGAACGCGGGCTTGAGTTCCTTCAGCGAAAAACCCTGCGTGGCGGTGCGCAGCTTTTCCTGCCAGGTCTTGGCGCGGTTGACCGCGAGCAGACGCTTGCGCAGGCGCTCGCCCAGCACGATCGGCACGTCGCTGGTGGTGTCCGAACCGCCGGCGATGCCCGCTTCGATCTGCCCGGTGGCGATCTTGTTGGCGATGATGATGGCGTTGTCCAGCGAGGTGCCGCAGGCACGCGCGGTGGTGATCGCCGGGGTGGTGGGCTTCAAGCCCGAGGACAGCACCGCCTCGCGGGCCAGGTTCCACTCTGAGGAGTGCTTGATCACCGCACCCATGGCCACTTCGCCCAGCTCCACGCCGTGCAGGCCGTAGCGTTCCACCAGGGACCCAAGCACTTTCACCGACATGCCGAAGTTGCCGACGTCGGCGTAGGCAGTGTTGTTGCGGCAGAACGGGATTCGTACACCGCCGATCACACCGACGCGCTTGAGCGTGTTTTCCATGGCTGGAACAGTCCGAAGAACCGAGTCCTCAAGGCTAACCCGCCCTGCCACCCTGTGAAAGCCCAAAACCCCGCAAATGTTAGACTCTAGTTCTTTGCTGTTCGGGTTCGTGATCCGTGGAAGCACAAACGCTCGTCGCACTCCCCGTGGTCCTCGCGCTGGAGCTCTCCGCCGGTGACATCCCCTCGCGGCGCACGCTGAGCCGCGATGAGGCCGCCGAGCTGGCCGCATTGATCGCCGAGGATTTGCACGCGCTGGTTCCCCAGGTGGCCGAGGCGCGACTGGCGCTGGCCGGCGCATGGTTCGACGCGGTGGAACTGCTGCGGCCCGGCTTCCCCGTCTGGGCCACGCTGGATGAACTGGCCCGACGCGTGCCACGCGGCCATCTGGAGAACGTGGTGGCCTTCGGCACTCACGAGGGCCATATGCCCGCCCAGCCGCTGGAGCCGGAAGCCGCGTTCGCCGATGGCCCGATGCGTCTGCTGCCGATCTCGCTGCTCGCCCCCGAGGCGCTGGCCGAAAGCCTGTCGGAAAAACTGGAAGTGGAACTGGTCGGCCGCGGCGAAGCGGGCGCCCGCACCGCCGACTGGCTGATGCGCACGCTGGGCGTTCGCCTGGAGCATGCGCGCTATCTGAGCCGCAACGATCTGCTCGCGCTCACCTGTGTGCAGTACGAACACGTGAACCTCGCGCCGCTGTGGAGCCTGCTCGAAGCCGCGCTGCTCACGCCGTATCGCCCGGAGAGCACGATGAGCGCGCGCGGTCTCGCGCTGCGCTACCACGACGGCAAGGTCGAGGCGCAATCGCCCGCCGAGTGGTTGCGCAGCCAGCCGGGCGAGCTCAACCAGCGCGCCCACGATTTCGCCGGCGTGGTGTTCGAGCTGCGCCAGTACGCTGCCCTGCTCGATGCGCACCACATACCTCTGGTGCTCGCCGACAGCGAACCCGCCTCGGGCTACTTGCTCGAAACCTTCGGCACCGCCGAACCCGCTTACGACGCGCCCGCGCTCTACGCGCATGAAGCGCCTGGCCTCGGCGTGGTGGCGGTGACGCTGGCCCAGCGCGGCGACGGCGGTCGCGCCCGCGTGCTGGCGCACGGCTACCCGTTGCATCCCAAGGCGCTGGGTCCGCTGGTGACCGAACTGGCTGAACGCCATGGCGTCTCGCCGGATCTGCATGCGCTTGGCTGCATCCTGCTCGATGCAGAAGGCCAGTTGGGCGCGCCGGCCCAGGCCCTGCACTGACCGTTGACGCGGCCGGGTCCACAAAGGACCCGGGACCATCTGCACAGCCGGCCCTACTTGGCGCATGATGCGCTGATAAGGCGCGGGGGGTGCGCCAGCGGGCCGAACTTACGATGCGCCAAACCGATCACGAGTTTGTCCCTGCAGGAGGCGAGGGCCAGTGGCCCAGCCACGTCCTGGAAGGCACGCCCGCACTGATCACCTACGTCGACCGCGACCGGCGCTTTCGCTTCGTCAACGCCACCCATCGCACCTGGCTGGGCATCGAACCGGAACGGATGATCGGTCGCACCGTCGACGAAGTCATCGGCATGTGGAACCTCGAACGCGCCGGTGCGTGTCTTGCGCAAGCCCTGGCCGGCGAAGCGGCGGTGTACGAGGGCGAACTCTTCGCCGGTACGGCACGCTGCTATGTGCATGGCAATTTCCAGCCGGACCTGGACGAACACGGCAACGTGCGTGGCGTGTTCACCGTGATCATCGACATCACCGCGCGTCACGCGCTGGAACTGCAGCTGCGCGAAAGCGAGCAGCGTTTCTTCGGCGCGTTCCAGCATGCGCCCATCGGCATGGCCCTGGTCACCACCGAAGGCCATATGTTGCGGGTGAATGCCGCGCTCTGCGAAATGCTGGGCTACGACGAGCAGGAACTGCTCGCCCGCGCCCTGCCCGACCTGACCCATATCGACGACCTGCCCGCATCGCGCGAGCTGTCGCGTTCACTGAGGGAGGGCCGGCGCGAAACGTATCAACTGGAGAAGCGCTACATCCATCGCGACGGCCATGTGGTCTACGTGCTGCTCAGCGTTTCGCTGGTGCGTTCGATGAGCGGCGAGCCGTATCACGCGATCGCGCAGATTCTCGACATCAGCCAGCGCAAGGCCTACGAGGAAGCGCTGTTCCGCGAACGCGAGCTGGCCGAAGTGACGCTCCGCTCCATCGGCGATGCGGTCATCACCACCGACCTGCAGCACCGCGTGACCTCGCTCAACCCCATCGCCGAGGCGATGACGGGCTGGAGCCAGGCCGAAGCAGTCGGCCAGCCGATGAGCGAAGTGTTCCGGCTGATCGACAGCCGCACCCGCGAGCCGCTGCACAGCCCCCTGCTGGATGCCATCACGCGCGACGCCATCGTCGAACTGAAGGGCAACGCGGTATTGCTCCATCGCAACGGCTTCGAAACGCCGATCGAGGATTCGGCCGCCTCCATCCACGACCATGCAGGCAGCGTCATTGGCGGGGTGCTGGTGTTCCACGACGTGAGCGAAACGCGCGCGTTGGCGCTGAAGATGGCGCACCTGGCGCAGCACGACACGCTCACGGGGCTGCCCAACCGCAGCCTGCTGCAATCGCGACTGGAACAGGTGCTGGCCGCCGCGGTACGCCGCCACGACGAAGCGGCGCTGCTGCATATCGACATCGATCACTTCAAGCAGATCAACGATGCGCTCGGCCATACGGCCGGCGACGACCTGCTGCGTTCGTTCGCTGCGCACCTGCGCCATCATCTGCGCAACGAAGACACCGTGAGCCGCATCGGCGGAGACGAGTTCGTGGTGCTGCTGTCGCACGTGGACGGCCGCTCCGGCGCCAGCCAGCTGTGCGAAAAGCTGATGCGGCTGTGGCAGGCCTCGCCCGCGAGCAAGATGGGCGAGTTCAACATCACTTACAGCGTGGGCATCAGCGTCTATCCCGACGATGCGCTCGATGCCGAAGCGATGCTGCGCAACGCCGACGTCGCCATGTACGAAGTGAAGATGAAGGGTCGCAACGACTATCGCTTCTTCACTTCGCAGATGAGCGAACTGCCCGCGGCACGTCTGCGCATCGAGCAGGATCTGCGCAAGGCGCTCAAGCGAGGCGACCTGCACCTGCACTACCAGCCCAAGGTCGATGCGCGCACCGGCATCATCGTCGGTGCCGAAGCGTTGCTGCGCTGGCAGGTGGACGGCCGCGACGTCTACATGCCCGATCAGTTCATCCCGGTGGCGGAAGAGAGCGGCCTGATCGTGCCTATCGGCGAATGGGTGATCCGCGAAGCGTGTCGCCAGGCAGGTGCCTGGCATCGCGCCGGCAAATCCATCGTGGTGGCGGTGAACGTGGCGGCGCCGCAGTTCCAGCACCCCGGCTTCCACGCCACCCTGAAAACCGCGCTGGAAGAAGCGCAACTGCCGCCCTCCCTGATCGAACTCGAACTGACCGAACGCATGGTGATGTCCGCGGGCGACCAGAGTCGCGCGCTCATGCAGGGCATCAAGGACCTGGGCGTGAGTCTGGCGCTGGACGATTTCGGCACCGGCTATTGCAGCCTGTCGTACCTAAAGTACTTCCCCATCGATGCGCTGAAGATCGACCGCACCTTCGTGCGCGACATCGCCACCGACGCCGACAACGCCGCCATCACCGACGCCATCATCACCATGGCGCGCGGACTGGACATGAGCGTGGTCGCCGAAGGCGTGGAAACGCTTGCCCAGGCGGAGCACCTGCGCCGCGCCGGCTGCTCACTGCTGCAGGGCTTCCTGTTCGGCACCGCGATACCGCCGGAACAATTCAGCCAGCAATTGCTGCCTGCTTAAGCAAGGCGCGCCTTCTGTGGGAGCGCACTTGTGCGCGACGTGGGCCCCTCAAAACTCCGCTTCGTACATGAAGTAATGACACCGCTTCATGCCCAGCCCGGTATACGTACGCTGCGCGCGCTCGTTCTCCGTTTCCACGTACAGCCGTAAACCCACCGCACCGGATTGCTTCGCACGCTGCTTGGCGTCTTCATAGAGTTGCCGAAACACGCCTTCGCGACGCGCCGACTCCACCACGTACACGCTCTGGATCCACCAGAAGTCGCCAGCACGCCAGTCGCTCCATTCGTAGGTTATCAACAGGCAGCCAGCGGGTTCACCGGCACGCTCGGCTACGAGGTAGAAACCTCGGCGTGGTTCGTCGAACACGGCGGTGACGCCGCGCGTGATCACAGCGGGCTCAAGAACTTTACGCTCAGTTTCCCACGCCATCGCACTATTCCACTGCGCGATGTGCGTGATGTCGTCGCGAGTGGCGATGCGAATGGTGATGCTCATGACGGGTCTCTCAGGATTTGGACGGGCGACGCGTGCGCGACGCGCCAAGCTTGCGTGTGAGGGTGTTGCGGCCGACGCCCAGCGCCGCCGCGGCGTGCTGGCGATGACCTTCATGGGCTTCCAATGCCACCTGCAACAAAGTCTGGTCGAGTGCTTCGCGTGCCCGCGTGTGGATATCCACTTCGCCGTCGGACAAGGCCTGCGAGACCCATTCGCGCAACGCATCGGTCCAACCGCCGGAGCTGCTGGCGGACGTGCTCGCACCGAGATCCGAAGGAAGAATCTCGTTGCCGGGCGCAATCACCGCCAGGCGACGGCACAGGTTCTCCAGCTCGCGCACGTTGCCGGGAAAATCGCGTTGTCCCACCGCCTTCAATGCCGCCTTGGAGAAACGCTTGGGCGGCAGGCGAAGTTCCTGCGCCGCGCTGGCCAAGAAATGCTGTGCCAGTAGAGGGACGTCGCTGCGACGCTGGCGCAACGGCGGTAGTTCGATGCGCACCACGTCCAGGCGATGCTTGAGGTCTGCACGAAACTGTCCCGCCGCCACGCGCACATCCAGATCCTGATGGGTGGCGGCAATGATGCGCACGTTGCCGCGAATGAGTTCGCGTCCGCCAACGCGATAGAACTCGCCGCCCGCCAGCACGCGCAACAGACGCGTCTGCAAGGCCAGCGGCATGTCGCCGATTTCGTCGAGGAACAAGGTGCCGCCTTCCGCCTGCTCGAAGCGACCGGCGTGACGACGGCTGGCGCCGGTGAAAGCGCCGGCCTCATGGCCGAACAATTCGCTTTCCAGCAGTTCACTGGGGATGGCAGCCGTGTTGAGTGCGACGAACGGCTTGCCGCGTCGCGCACTTTCATCATGCAACGCACGCGCCACCAGTTCCTTGCCGGTACCGGTTTCGCCGGTGATCAACACATTGAGATCGCTCGCCGCTACGCGACCAATCAGGCGGAACACTTCGCGCATCGCCGGACTTTCGCCGAGCAAGGCGTGCGTCGGCGCAGGAGCTGCGGCCGGCGCCGCAGTCGTTGACGGTACATCAGCCAGCGCGCGTTGAACGGCAGCCACCGCCTGATCGAGATCGAACGGCTTGGCGAGATAATCCACCGCGCCGGCGCGATACGCCGCCGCCGTGGTGGCGACATCGGTAAACGCGCTCATCACGATCACCGGTCCCACGCCTTGCGCCTTCAGCGCGGCAATGAGCGCCAGCCCACCTTCGCCCGGCATGCGCACGTCGGTGACCAATAAGGCGGGCGAGGCGGAACGCAATGCCTCGCGCACTTCTTCGGCATCGCCGAATTCGCGCACCTGCAGACCCGCATCGCGTAGCGCCTCGGCCAATACGAAACGTACGCCGCGATCGTCGTCGGCGATCCAGATCTCGGAGCGTGGCTCAGTCATGCGCGTGCCCCATCGGCAAGTACAGTGAGAAAGTGGTTTCACCCGCGCGCCCCACGTGGCGCAGCTCGCCACCGTGTTCGCGGGCGATCTCGCGCGCCAGCGCCAGGCCCAGGCCGCTGCCATCGGCGCGTCCCGACACCAGCGGTTCGAACAAGGTGTCGCGCAACGGCTCGGGCACACCCGGACCGTCGTCGATCACGTCCACACGTAGCGCCATGCGTGCCATGCGTTCGCCCAGACGTACGGCCGGCTCGGCGCGCGTACGAAATGTCAGCGTCGTTGCGCCGGCCTCGATCGCATTGCGCGCGAGGTTGAGCAGCAACTGCAACAAGCGATCGGCATCGCCATAGATATCCGGCAGGCTGGGGTCGTAGTCGTGGCGCAGCGTTGGCGGCGAGGGTTCGGCCAGCAGCAGGTCACCCAGGCGTTCGAGCTGCTGATGGATATTTACCTCGCCTAGTTGCGCGGCAGCACCGTCATGACGCAGCAGGCGATTGGCCAGCGCGGCCAGACGATCGGCTTCGGCGATCACCAGCCCGGCAAGATTGCGTAGATGTTCGTCTTCCACGCGCCGCTGCAACAACTGCGCCGCGCCACGCAAACCGGCCAGCGGATTCTTCACCTCATGCGCAAAGCCGCGCAGCGTGGCCGACAGCGGTGTATCCGATGCGGCCGGCGGTGCCAACGCATGCACTTCCAGCAGCAACTCGCCACTGGCCAGTCGCTGCATCGACACATCCACCCGCACCGTCTCGCCCCGCACCGAAGGAATATCGATGCCGCGCAACTGATGCGGCGACGGCTCCCGCAACGCCCGTTCCGCCAAAGCCATCCACGCCGGCCGATGCAACAACACCGCGAGCGACTGGCCCACCGCGCTCCGCGGACCGATGTCCAGCAACTCCGCCAGCGCCGGATTCACCCACAACAGGCGCAACCCCTCATTCGCCAGCGCCACCCCGGTCGCCAACGGCTCCGCCCACTCCCGGGTTGCCGTATCGTTCATTGCACCATGATGGACTTTGCGCCCGGTTGGTGCAATGCCAAAGGCCGAACCGCCCGGAAGTTGCTGCCGCGCGCGCCGCGTTCCAAGCAGCCAACACGCAACGTAGGGAAGCACATGAGCAAGTTTCTAGGCTGAAGTCTCCGATCGTTGCGGTAGAGAAGCCGGGTGAGCCATGTAGTCGGCGCACCCGGCGATCGCTACATCGCTGTTTAGAAGTGCTTGGTGAAACCCACGCTCAGCGCGTTGTCGTTGAGATGGCTGGCGAACTGGCCCTGGTAATCCAGGTAGAGACTCCACGACGCCCCTTCGTGAGCGGTGATGCGCGCGCCCACCGTGCTCATGCCACGTCCCAGCGCATCGCCCTTGAGCGCAAATGCGGTGCCGTCCTGGCTCAACACGTTCACCACCGGTCCGCCGCCGCTGCGCGCCTCGTAGCGATAGCCCACATTGAACTGCGGCACATACATCACGCCACCTGCCGTGAACGGATGCGTGAACGACACGGACGCATACGGCTGCATGCTGGTATACGTGCTGCGCGTGCCTTGCAGTGCGAACGAGGACGCCAGCGGGCTGGTGCTGTTGATGGTTTCGTTGAAGCCATCCAGCGTCTGGTGCTGATAGAGCACACCCACCGCCGGCGTGACCTGCCACTTGGCAGCGGACACCGGCCACGCCACCTGCACTGCCGCCGCCGTGGTATTGCCATCGGGGCTCGCGTTGGCCTTGCCGATGTCGTTTGCGCGCGTCAGGCGATAGCTGCCATGCGCTTCGTCGACCATGCCCGACAACACCATGGGACCCGCGTTGGCGAAGGCGTAGATGCCGCCATGGATGTTGTCGACGTGCCCGTAGCCGCCATCACGGTCGTTGCCGTTGATGCGATCCACACCCGCCTCGACACCCAGGTGCATCATGTCGCCCATGGCCATGTCGCCACCGGCCTGCAAGCCGAAGGCCGTGCTGTCGAGGCCGTTGCTGCCGGTGAGTTCGTTGCTGGTGCCGCTGTACTGCACCCACACGCCATGGCTGCACGACGAGGTGACAGTGTTGGCGTGCGCTGCCTCGTCACTGCCGCAGTTCGCTTCACCCGGACGCAAGGTGGCATCAAGCACCGTGGTCGCGGACTGCTGCCCGATCAGGTTGGCCGCGCGCATGAAGTTGGCATAGAGCTGGCCGTCGCTGGGTGCGACAACGGTGGGGCCGGTCGGATCGTTTGGCGTCGTCGGCCCGGTGGATACGCCCGTGCCCAGCACCAGATTGGCCTGCGTCGAGGTGTATGCCACCGTCGGCGCCAGCGCCGTCGGTACCGAGCCACTGGCAGTCGTGCTGGCGAACGTGCCCGTCAGCGCATTGGCCTGCACCAGCGTAAACGTGGCACTGGTGTACGTGCCCGGCGCGTAGATCAGGCTCAGCTTGCCACCCAGTGTCGCGTTGCCGTTCACCAACAGCTTGGAAGCCTCGGTGGGCGTCACGTCGATCTGCAACGTAGCATCAGTGTTCTGCGTGTAGTTGCCATTGATGGTCAACACGCCCACGGAGCCGCCCGGCCACACCGTGCCGTCGCTCACGACATTGCCATCGACGGTGCCGTGACCACGCAGCGTGCCGTCGCCGCTCACCGCCACGTCGCTGGTCACCGAGGCCGATGCGTGCGATGCGTCGCCAATTTCCAGCGTGCCGGCTTGAATGCTCGTGGCGCCGGTGTAGGTGTTGGCACCATTGAGCACCAGCGTGCCCGTGCCGGTTTGCGAAACACCGCCCGTGCCGCTGATCACTGCGTTATAGCTGGCATTGTCCGTGCGATTGAAGACCACCGTGCCGCTACTGATGACATTGCCGCCCATCATGCCGCCGCCGGCCACCAGCAGCGCGCCGCCGCTGACGGTGGTGGTGCCTGTGTAGGTGTTGTTGCCGGTGAGGGTCAGCGTGCCATCGCCGGACTTGGTCAGCGAACCGTCGCCGCTGATCGCGCCGTTGTACACGCCGTTGCTCGCCTGATCGAAGGTGAGGTTGGCGCTGTTGCCGGACGCCGGCGCGAACGTCACGTTGCCCACGATGCTGGTGCTATTGCCCACCAGCGTGCCACCGCTGATCGTCCACGACTGGTTCGCATTGCCGGTACCCGTCAGCGTCCACGTACTCGTGCCGGCCTTGGCGAAATGTGCAAAGCCCTGGTACTTCGCGTTGCTGCCCGCCGCGCCGCTAGTTCCCAGATCGAAGCTGGCATTGGTGCCGCCGCCCAGCGTCAGCGTGTCACCGCCGTTGGTGCTGGCGCTGCTGCTGACGACGTTACCGGTGAACGCTGCGCCCGATTCGACGATCAGGTTGTTGCCGCCGCCGCTGAACTCGACCGCATCAGCCTGTACGCCCGAAACACTCACGCCGCCAGCGATGATGCCGGCGTTGTCGATGGTGGCATTTCCCGTCGCCACCACACCCACGCCGCCCACCGCGTTGCCGACCGGCGTCGCCGGGGTGGTGCCCGCACCGCCATCGCTTGCGCCGTTGCCACCGGTGATGGAACCACTGCCAGTGTTGGTCAGCATGAAGCCCGAGCCGCTGACACCCGCTCCACCGGCGCCTCCCACGCCTCCCGGCGCGCTGATGCCGTTGTAGCTGCCACCGTTGCCGCCCCTGCCGCCTTTGCCGCCCACGATGATGCCGGTGTTGGTCACGACGAAATCAGTGCCGCTAACGCCCGCACCACCATCGCCGCCCGCACCACCCGCGCCGCTGGTTCCGGAGGCGGCCGAGCCGCCGCCCGCGCTGCTCATACCGCCGGCGCCGCCACGGCCGCCCTGGCCACCGCCGATGTAGCCGGTATTGCTCAGGATGAACTGGCTGCCGCTGATGCCAGCCCCACCGGCACCGCCCGCGGCACCCGCGCCGCCGTTGCCGCCTGTGCCGCCCGTGCCGGTAACGGTGGCACCACCAGAACCGTAGACATTGCCACCCTTCCCACCGAGACCGCCGGCACCACCGTACACATAGCCACTGTTGGTCACGGTGAAGTGGTTGCCGGCAATCGCTGCGCCACCCACGCCACCCGCACCGCCGGCGCCACCGTTACCGGCGTTGCCCGCGGTACCCCCAGGCGCGCTGCCGCCGCCGTAGGCATAACCGCCGTAGCCACCGCTACCGCCCAGGCCGCCCTGCACCATCCGGGTGTTGGTCACTGAGAAATTGCTGCCGCCGATGCCTACGCCACCGTTGCCACCTACGCTGCCTGCACCGCCGTTGCCCGCATTGCCGCCCGTGCCGCCACTGGTGGCGCTGACCTGATGCACGCCCGTGGCACGACCACCCGCGCCGCCATTGCCGCCGTAACCGCCCTGGCCACCCCAGATCCCGCCGGAGTTGGTCACGGAGAACGCCGAGCCACTCACGCCCGCGCCGCCCGAGCTACCCGCGCCGCCCGCACCGCCGTTACCGGCGTTGCCACCATCGATGGAGAGCATGGACCCGGCAGTGAGCGCGGTCGCCAGTGACTGAGCAGCGTAGCCGCTACCGCCCGTACCGCCGTTGCCGCCGGTACCACCCATACCACCACTCAAGGAATTGGTATTGGTAAGGGTGAACTGGCTGCCCGTGACGCCGGCGCCGCCTGTGGCGCCCGCGCCACCCGCACCACCGGCACCCGAATTGGCGATGGACACATAGCCCGTGGTGACGCCAGCACCGGTCACACTGATATTGCCGAAACCACCGGTGCCACCATTGCCACCCCAGCCACCCCAACCACCCATGCCACCCTGTATGTAGCCGGCGCTGGTCAGCGTGAAGCCCGTGCCGGAGACAGCGTTGCCGCCAACACTACCCGTGCCGCCCACACCACCGGCTCCGCCCGCGCCGCCGCTGACGTAGCTTCCAAAGCCGCCTTCAGCGCCACTGCCACCGAAACCGCCGAAACCGCCGACACCGCCGTTGATGTAGCCGCTGGCAAGGTTGGATACGGTGAATCCCGTGCCCGTGACGGCATCGCCACCGGTGCCACCCGAGCCGCCAGCCCCGCCCTTGCCACCTCGGCCCGCCAGGACCGTGCCATCAGGGCCCAGATTGCTTTCGGCTAAGCCGCCATTGCCACCCATGCCAGCCTCGTCACCCGGCCCGCCATCGACGGTACCTGCGTTGGTCAGCACGAAGTCGCTGCCGGTGACAGCGACTCCGCCGTTACCGGAGTTGCCACCCATGCCGCCGTCCGCGCCGTCGAATCCGCCGGTGCTGGAAACGCTCGCGCTGCCGCCGGCACCACCGTTACCGCCGTTGCCAGCGCTGCCGCCACTGATCCAGCCTTGATTCTGGTTGTTGAGCGTGTAGCTCGCCCCGCTCACCGCCACGCCACCGTCGGCGCCATGGCTGCCGTTGCCACCCGCGCTTGGCGCGATGGAGATGCCGTCACCCGAACCGCCTGCGCCGCCGTCGCTGCCATTTGAACCCAGCGCACCCTGCACGCGTAGCGAGGTCTGACCATCGCCCACCGACAAGGTCGTGCCGGCGGCCATGCTGAAGTTGCCGGTGAAGATACTGTAGATGCCATCCAGTGCCAGCTCGCCACCCAGCACGGACCAGTTGGCGGCAAACTGGGACGTGGCCGTCAGCGTCCAGGTGCTCGCGCCTGTCTTCAGGTAGGTGGAGAAACCTTGGTACTGCGCGCCGCTGGCATAACCGCCGACGCTGCCGGTGAGCGTGGCATCTGCATCGCCGCCCAGCTCCAGCGTATCGCCACCGTTGGGGAGGCCAGCGCCAAAGCTGTACACATTGCCGTTGATGGTCGAGCCGGCTTCCAGCACCAACCGATTGTTGCCGCCAGTGAGGTCAATGGCCGCCTGTTGCTGGGTGCCATCACCGCTCATGCCGCCGCTGATGGTGCCGCTATTGACCAGCACGGAGTCGCCCTGCAACTCCACACCGACGCCGCCCACGTTCGAAAGCGAAGGACCGTTGCCTGAGCCACCGGCACCGGCGTTGCCGCCGCTGATGGTGCCGCTGTTGATGATCTGCACGGCATAGCCCCATACGCCATCGCCGCCGCTGCCACCCGCACCTCCGGTACCGGGCATCCCGCTCGATCCGATCTGGCCCACGACTGCGCCGCCGCCCATACCGCCCTGACCGGCGTTGCCGCCGGCACCACCATTGCCTCCCGTAATCGTGCCGGTGTTGGTGAGCGTGAACGAGCCACCCGTGACGCCTGCGCCACCGGCACCGCCGAAACCACCGTTACCGCCATTGCCACCGTTGCCGCCATTGCCGCTGCCCAAGTAGGCCGACAGGCCGCCGTTGCCTCCCGTGCCGCCGTCGCCACCCTGGCCGCCGTTGCCGCCCCTCAGGGTGCCGGTGTTGGTCAGCGTGAAGCTGGACCCAATGACGCCAGCACCGCCTGCGCCACCCCATCCACCATTCGCACCGGCGAATGCATCGCCACCGTTAGCCAGGGCGGTGGCGCCACCCGCGCCGCTGTTGCCGCCACTCCCGCCCGCGCCACCGGCGCCGCCGGCAAGCGTGCCGGTATTGGTCACCGTGAAGCCCGAACCGGTGACGCCCGCGCCGCCGTAGCCACCATTGCCGCCGTTGCCCGCAGCGCCACCGTGATAACCGCTGCTGCTGTAAAAGCCCGTGGCGCCTGCACCGCCCGCACCGCCAGCGCCACCGAACCCGCCGATCACGTTGCCGCGGTTCGTCAGGGTGAAGCCTGCACCAGAGACGGCCGCGGAGCCGAGGCCACCGCTCATGCCGCTTGAGCCATTGCCGGGAAAGCCCGAACCGCCAGGCAGCGTGACGCCATTCATGCCTTGATCGCCAGACGTGCCCAGCAGCGACGTGCCGGCATCCACCACCAGCGTCGTACCCGTACTGGCGGCCAGGCCACCGACGTACTGACTGTTGTTCCCAGTCAGATCAAGCTTGCCGCCGCTCAGCGTCCAGGCGCCATCCACGTTGACGTTGTCACCCGTCACTGTCCAGGTGCTGTTGCCCGACTTGCCGAACTGGTCGAAACCCTGGAACTGGCCGCCCAGCGTGATCGCGTCGAACGTCGAATCGATGTCGCCACCGAGCGTCAGCGTGTTGTTGCTGTTGACGCTCACCACCTCGCCGATGAACTGGTAACCCGCTTCCAGGACCAGATTGTTCATGCCGCCATAGAGAACCACGGCCACCGAGCGCGTGCCATCGGCATTCAGGCCGCCGGCGATGGTGCCTCGATTGATAATGGTAGAGCCGCCCGCGGCCTGGACACCGGCGCCGCCGAAACCATCTGCACCATCGATACCAGCCGCACCATTGATCCCGGCGAGCGCGCCGACTCCACCGTTACCAGCGTTGCCGGCGGCTCCACCCAAGCCCGCGTTGCCGCCGGTGATGGTGCCGCTGTTGACCAGCGTGAATCCCGATCCCGCAACACCCGCGCCACCGTCGTCGCCATTGCCGCCATTGCCGGCGTTACCGCCGGCTCCACCATAGCCAATCGTGGCGTTGCCGCCGTTACCACCATTGCCGCCATTACCACCGTTTCCTCCCGCACCACCGGTGATGGAGCCGGTGTTGGTGACGATGAAACCCGTGCCGAATACACCGACTCCACCATGGCCACCGTTACCACCGGCCCCCGCGCTGGCCCCGCTGCCACCGTTGGTAGAGGCATAACCATCACCGCCACTGCCACCATTGCCACCGTTACCTGCGCTGGCACCTGCGCTGCCAGTGATCGAACCAGCGTTTGTCAGGGTGAAGGAAGCACCGTACACACCCGCGGCACCTTGCGGGCCCCAGCTGCCCGCCGTCCCGCCAGCACCAGCGCCGCCATCCACCGCACCGCTGCCGATGGCACCCGCGCCGCCATTGCCGCCGCTATTGCTTAGGCCACCGGTCCCGCCGGTGATCACGCCGGTATTGACGAGCGTGAAGCCGTTGCCATTTACGCCATCGCCGCCCTCACCTGCGTTGCTGGGGCCAGTGGCGGCGCCACCGGGCGCACCCGGACCTGCACCAGCCGCGCCATCGATGGGGGCGCCACTGTTGCCGCCTGTACCACCGATGATGGTGCCTGCGTTGGTCAGCGAGAAATCGGTGCCCGAGAATCCATAGCCTCCTGGACCTGCCGGATCGCTGCTGCCTGAGACGCCCGCCGCACCAACCTGCCCGGACACTGCCGTACCCGCTTCGATCGTCACGGTGCCCGCCGACACGATGCCGCTCGCAATCACGTTGCCGCTCCCCGCCAGCGTCACCGACCCGCCGGTAGCGATGACGATGGGGCCATTGATCGCGGTGCGGAGGCCGCCATCGATGACAACGTCGTTCTGGCTGGCAATGGTGGTCGCGGCCGACATCGTCGGCAGCGTGCCGGTGACGGTGATGGTGCTGCCGGCCGGGAGCTGGATGCTGATGGTGTCGCCGGGCGTCTGGTTGGTCTGCGTGATGGCCCAGCTCAGTGTGCCAACCACGGTGCCCGTGCCGTCATCGGTCGTCTGCGTCACCGTAAACGTGCTGGGCGCCGGCGTTGCGAATGCGGCCGGCGAAGCAAGCAACAACCCCGTGCCAAGCAGTACGGCAAGCGCACCGGCCAACGGGCGCACGGAAAGCTCCGGCACGCGATCATGCGGACTCGCGACCGCGCCACCACTGGGGCTGCGCGCGAACTCCGATGCCACCTGCATGACGCACAGAGCCCGGTTCCATACAAGACGATAGATTCGATTCATGAGGTGAGGCCCCCTGTTGGCCTGGATGCATTCAATTGCTGTTTTCCACGCTGGACACAACCATGTGCCCGCGACGCGTGGCGTTCTTCCGAAACAGAAAAAATGTCGCGCGGCACCGGGTCAGGCGACGCGCACGTTGCGAGGATTGAGCGTGGGATCGAGCCAGAAGGCATCGTTCTCGAAACGGCGGAACACATCCGGCGGCAACACGCTCATGCGTTCACGCACGGAGATCTTGCTGCGCACCGCATGCAACCCCGGCGTGCCGGCGCGCAGGTCGAACTCGTCGGCCTGGTAGCTGATGTTGTCAAAGTCATGCGCGTACGCCGGCTCGCCGATGAAGTCGTAGACGGCCGCGATTGCACTCGCCGGGTTGCTCACCAGCGTCTCGTATTGCAGCAGCATGAGGTTGGCGGTTTCGTCGCCGTAAAACGCTTCTTTCAACGCGTTGTAAGACGCACCCACCATGCCCTCGCCATTGGCCAGCCCTTCGGCGCGGGTGTAGACCGTGCCGCCCGGCTGGTAGTTGAAGATGGACGACGGCTGGAACGCATTCCTGCGGATGAGCTGCTCGATGCTGTCGATGATCCACGACATGTTGCGCACACAGGCAATGACCTTGCCCTGCGGAAACAACGGGCGCAGGTGGCGCATCTTGCTGCACCAGATGCGGTTGGTGTCGAAGATCACCGGCGCCTCGAATTCGGGGCCGTAATAGTTATCGAACAGACCCTTGAGCATGCGTTTGCGCTGCTCGTCGCTGATGAACACCGAATACTCATTGCGGCCACTCAACTCGCCCAGAAGCGTATTGAAGGCGCCGCCGACGGGGCCACTCATACCCGCATGGAAACGCGGGTTCTGGCCCAGGATGGCCGAAAGCAATGTGGACCCGGACCTTGGCAGGCCCGAGATGAAATGAAACTGGCGATTCATCGTTACCCCTGTACGGACTTGCGTCGATCAACGCGTTCCACGAACCCCATCGTTCTCGCGTTCTTTGTGAATGACTTGTCACTCGAAACCGAAGAATGCTAGTGCGACCCCGCCGACCAGCAACATGTCTGTGCGTCCCAGCAGTGCGACGCACGTACCAGCCGGCCGGTCCGGCTTCAGGCCACCTGGCACAACCTCCCCGTCCCGTGGACGGCCTTCGTGTCGATCGAGGCGTGCTCCTGCGCGCGAATGCTCGCAGCGCGGTAAGCACCGGGCGACACGCCGAACATCTGCTTGAACAACCGCCCCGCATGGCTCTCGCTGGAAAATCCGAGCAGCGGCGCCAGCTCCGCAAGCGGTTGTGCGTCGAAAGCACGGTCATCCAGTTGCACGCGCAAGCGCTGCAGTCGACATTGCTGGATGTAGCGGACCACGCCACCCGAATGCTCGAACAAACGATAAAGACCGGTCCGCGACAAGCCGGTGGCATTCATCACGTCCTGCACGGAGAAATCCGGCGAGCCGGCATTTGCCTCAATGACCTGGCGCGCCGCTTCGTGCCGCGCATGCTCAAACCGGAAAGCATCCGGGCGCACCGTCGCACCTGTCGGATGCAATGCAACCGAGAGCAGATCCACCAGCGTGCGTAATACCGCGCCATGTGCGCCGACAGCCAAATGCGGGATCTGTTCCACCAGTTCGCGCAACAGCGAAGACAGCAACGCGCCCTGGCGGTGGTCGATGCAATATCCGTGGAGGCCAAGCGCTGACCCGGCCGCCGCGAGCATCGCCTCGCGCGTCACATTCATGGTGATCACCCGGACGCTCGCCGAGCTTGCTTCCATGGGAACTCTTGCATCCAGGACCACTGTTTGGCCGGGATCGATCCGAACTGGCCGACCCAGGGCGCCAGCCCGTAGTTCACCGCTCACCACGTGATGCAAGACGAAATGGTCAAGACCGTCACGGGCGTCATACTCGTTTCGCACATGGCGAACGCCGCCGTATTCGCATACTGACAGCTTCGAACGATCCAGCCACCAGCTCCGCATGCGCGCAAAGAACGGCGATGGCGCCTTCTCCACTTCGACGTCTGGCGCATGGAGCCGACGATAGCGCTCGAACGCGTCGGTCTCCGGCAAACCCGCGCTGTCGAACGCCAGGATCCCGGTCATGCACATACCCTGGCATCCATGCCAACGAGACAACATCCAGGAGACATCGCCAACGCAAAAACTTGCGTTCGCAAGACAACCGACGACAGACACACAAGAGGTGAGCTCGACAAGCAAACAGAATCAAGGGAAAGGCACAGGCCTCCCCTGATGCAACCAACCAAATCCAACAGCGGAGCCTCCCCCCAGAGGATCCTGTGCGCCTTCCCCGCGCCAGGACCGTTGCTTCGTCGATAACCAGTATGTAACTGCGTGAACAAGCGTCATGCCATTAGGACATTTGGCGTATTGGCAATCCATATGTCTTGAGTCGGGTGCCGCACGCTCAGTTGCAGATCATCGACACCCTGCGTCACATCATGACTGACGCCCTGCAAGCACGCGCCACCGCAATGTTCAGTTCTGACTCCGGACATACTTGAGCGGCTCATGGCCTCGCAGATCGCTTCGGCATCATTGGCATCGCGCCTTCCATAGCCTGAGCGCCTGGTCGCGGATCACATCGGGGCGCTCTTCGGGCCAGAACAATTTATAGCCGTCCAGACGCTCGGCGAATCTGAGGTTGCCGATGTTCTCGGTCAGATAGTGGAGGCCGTCGATACTGAAGATGCTATCGGCGGTGCCCCAGACCACGCCCATCGGAATGCAGCTGGCTTTGAGCGCAGGCCCGATGCCTTCGAGCGAATTCCTGGCCAGGGCCGAAGCGAACTGGTTGGTTCGGTGGCGCAGCTCGGCGCTCTGCACCAAGGGTGTGAAGTAGGTCGCTACGGCCTCGTTCGTCGGATTCGACGGATCGGCGTAGCACATGCCGCCAAAACCTTCCGGCGTTCGGGCAACATTCGGATCCTTCCACCAGGGCAGCAGCCATTCCTCGGCGAATCTGTTCTGTCCGGCCAGTTCGATCACCGGATTCATCGCCTTCGGTGGGCATTCGATCTCGGTGTCGCAATTGGTCAGAAGCACACTGCGGATGCGCTCCGGATGGTGGACGGCCAGAAGCTGGGCCACCGCGCCGCCACTGTCGTTGCCTACGACGTCCACCTTGTCGATGCCGAGTTTGTCGAGAAACGCAATGAGCATGGCGACTTGGTTGACAGGCTTCATGCTCACTCCCTCGCCCACCCGGGTGTAGCCCAGGCCCAGGAAATCGGGCGCCAGGCAGCGACGGTAGGGAGCAAGGCTCTGGATGGCGTCACGCCATTGGAACGAGTTGAGCGGGAAGCCGTGCAGGAAGAGCGCCGCCGGACCGCTGCCGACATCGACATAGGCGATGTCTCCGTAAGCCGTTACAAGATATTTGCGCCGCTTTACGAATGCGGAAGCGCTGGTGGCAATAACTCCCGCTGCACTCGCGTGCCTGGCGGTGCGCGCCCATATACTGCCCGCCAGCAGGGCGACGCCGCTTGCAACACTGATATTGAGGAACGTGCGGCGATTCATTCAAATGCTCCGGTGGATGGATGCATGCATAGTTTCAGCAACAGGCCACCGCACGAATAACCTCATGGATCATGACGTGATTACCTCGGACGTCATGGCGTCGGACAAAGAGTGTGATATATGCAGCAGCGACTCCTTGAATCATTACCCACCGGCGATGTCGGTTCGCTATTGCGGGGATGGCGCGATGCGCATCGCCTGAGCCAGGCCGCACTCGCTGCGGATGCAGAGATATCCCCACGGCATCTGAGCTTCATCGAATGCGGAAAGTCGCAGCCCAGCAGGGAGGTGCTCGATCGTCTGGCGGGTGCCATGAACATGCCGCTGCGTGATCGCAATCAGCTGCTTAAAGCGGCAGGGTACGCCGCTGCGTACGGTGAATCGCACATCGACGGACCCGAGCTGGCGCAGGTCCGTCATGCGATCGACTGCATCCTCAACCAGCAGGAGCCCTATCCCGCCTTCGTGATGAACAGGCACTGGGACATCCTGTGGGCCAACGAAGCGGCGGCCCGCGTCAACGCGGATGTGATGCAGGGACGCAAGCCCAGGCATGCCAACATGATCCGGCAGTTTTTCGATCCGGGCGACCTGCGAGGAGCCGTGGAGAACTGGCATGAGATCGCACAGAACCTGCTTCGTCATCTGCAGGAGTTGGTCGCCACCCATCCGACGGATGCTGTTGCAAAACATCTGCTAAGCGAAGTCCTGCAGTACCCGGATGTGCCCGCAGCCTGGCGGCGGCGTGTTGCCAGCAATCCACCTGCATCCATGATGACGACCGTCCTTCGAGGGAGTGCCGGAACGTATCGTTTCTTCTCGACCATTACGACGTTCGGAACCCCTTGGGACGTCACCGTGGACGATCTGCACATCGAGTCGTGCTTTCCGGTGGACCAGATGACCGAGAATCTTTGCCGCGGGTTGCGCTCGCCTTCTTAACCTTCACCTGTCGATCTATAGTGGCGCCTTCACTCCGCCCACCCAACCCTTATGGCCGACACCCTGCCCGCATGGATTCGCATGGCCCGGTCGCGCGGGTCGATCCTGTTGCAGCCGCTGGTGGAAGCGGTGGTGACGATGCTGGCGGTGCTGGCTACCCTGCTTTGTACGCTTGAGATTGCGCCGGGCGGCGGGCCGGCGGTGTTGGCGGTGGTGTTGAGTCTGTCGTTGTCGCGCAGCCATATGGATCACGATCTGCGCGGACGGCTGGAGGCGGTTGTCGCATTGCCACTGGTCGGCTTCGTGGCGATGGGTGTGGGTTTATTGCTGCGTCACACGCCATGGGTAGGTGCGCTGGCGTTCGTGGCCGGGATGTTCCTGGCAATCTGGTTGCGCCGGTTCGGTTCGATGGCGCGGCGCGCGGGACGCCTGATTGCCCTGCCGTTCGTGACGTTGCTGACGCTGCCGCATATACACGCGCCTTCGAATGGCCTGCTCGCCCCTGTGCTCGTACCGATCGTGGTGGCCTTGCTGTCGTTGCTGTGGGTGACGGTGTTTCATCTGCTTGCGCGTCGACTGCGTTGGTTGCCGCCGATACGGGCGCTGGAGCATGCACCGGCCACACCGGCGCAGGAGGGCGGCATGCGGCCTGTCGCCAGCACGCGTATGGCCATCCAGATGGCCGTGGCGCTGGCGCTGTCGTTCGTGGTCGGTTACCTGTTCTTCAAGGAGCGCTGGGCGTGGATCGTGTTGACGGCCTTCATCGTCAACAGCGGCAATCGAGGGCGACTGGATGTGGCCTACAAGAGCGGACTGCGCGTCGCGGGTGCCGCAGTGGGCACGGTGCTGGCGATGTCGTTGACGATCCACACCGGTGCCAATCCATCGACGACGGGCGTGCTGATTCTCGTGGCACTGTTCTTCGGCGTGTGGCTGCGTCCGCTGGGTTATGCGTGGTGGGCGCTGTTCGTCACGCTGGCACTGGCACTGCTGCAAGGCTTTGAGCCGCAGCCGCCGGGCACGCTGTTGTGGTTGCGGCTCGAAGAGATCGTGATTGGCGCCGCGATTGGCCTGGCCTCGGCATGGTGGGTGGTGCCGGTGCGTTCCAGCGATGTGCTGCGTCGACGGCTGGCCGACGCGCTGGCCGCCATGGCGGAAGCGACCGACCCGGCCACCGCCGAGCGCCTGCCCGCACGCGTGGCCAGGACGCTGGACGAACTGGAAGACATGGCCGCGCCGTTCCGCGCCGCGCGTCGGTTCACGCACCGTTTCCGGACGTTGCAACCGGCCGACTGGGTGGACACGCTGCTGGCCTGCCGTACCCCGGTGATCGATGTGATCGTGCGCGGAGAAACGCCAGGACGCGTGCGCCAGGCCATTGGCGCCGCGCGCAAGTCGCTGCGCCAGCCCGAGGCGCTGCTGCCGGCCTTGCAGCAGCTGCGCCAGACGCTGGAAGGCTGATCACTCGCCCGCGGGCAGGCTCTTCACGGCCGAAAGAACCGATACGCCGTGCTCATCGAACGCTTCCACCGCCACAACGTAATCCACGCCCTTGTTCAACGAGTGCAGCAGCAGGCGCGTCGGCTGATCGGCGAAGCGTTGATAGGTGGAGTGCAGGCGATCGGCGGCCAGGCCCCAACGCACGTTGTAGCCCACGGCACCGGGCACCGGCGTCCACACGATCTCGGCGTCGCGCGTGTCGCTCATTCGCTTGGCCGACACCAGGGTCGGCGCGGCGGGTAGCGCACCATCGGCATTGCCGAACACGCGCAGATCCGAAATGGCCAGCGTGCGTGCACCCACGTGCTTGTGGACATAGCGCACGTAGCGCACGCGTGCCGCCTGATCGAGTTCGACGTAGGCATTGGCGCGATCGCGTGTTTCGTGCGACAGATCGGCCAGCGTGCTCCAGTGCGCGCCGTCTCGCGATCCTTCCAGCACGAATTGGGTCACGATGTCGGGCGCATCGCCGAAGCGGCCGGATCGATAGTCCGCGAAGTTCACCTGCACGGCGCGCACCGTGCGTTCGCCGCCCAGGTCGACCGTGAGTGTCTGGCCGGCCGTGTTGCTGGCGGCGACCCAGAACGTACGCGGGTTTTCGTCCGTGGTGGTCGAGGCGGGATGATCGGGCAGCGACGACGAGGCCGTGGCTTTCTTGTGATACGACAGCAGCATCCAGCCGGTGAAGGTGTCCTCGCCTTCCTTCAATGCATGGTCGGGCATGCGGTGCGGGAAGTCGCCGAAGCGCGTGTCGATCCACATTTGGCCGTCCGTATGGAAACCCGACGGATAGAGCCCGATGCGCCGTTCGAAGGTCCAGTTGGCGCCTATCCATGAGGTGCCGGTGTTCCACACGTTGCCGTGCGCATCTTCGAACGTGGAACCGTGGCCTACGCCGGTGACGAAGCCGCCCGGCTTCTCGCCGATGGGGTTGTACGGTGCGTAGTGGAACGGGCCGAGCGGCGCGTCGCCCACCACGACGCCGGTACCGTAGACGTTGTATTCGGTACCCGGCGCCGCGTACTGCAGGTAGTAGCGGTTGCCGTGGCGGTTCATCCAGGCGCCTTCGAGGAAGGGCTTCGTGACATTGTCGGTGTGGTCCTGGCCGAAGCGTTCCCAGCCGTGCTCGGCGGGATCGAGCTGAAGCAGCGGTTGCGGACGCGTGAGGAAGGCCAGCCGCTTGCCGTCGCCTTCCGGCGCCTCGGCAAACTTCATGTCGAGCTGCGCGCCGTACAGCGGATACACGTTCGACGAGTCCCAGTAGAGATAGACCTTGCCGTCGTCGTCCTGGAACAGCGCGGGATCCCACGGACCCGGCGGCAGTTCGCCGGGCTTGATCGCCCACTCGCCTGCACTGGATACCGCGCCGGGAACCGGCGGCAGCAATCGCGTCCAGAACTGCCAGCGGCCGTGCGCCGGATCGGTGGAGACCATCAGCGGGCGCGGATCGGTGGCCGATTGCATCAGGAACAGCTTGCCGTCCGCGACCAGCGTCGCCGGCGCCACTTCGCTGTCGAACGGCCAGTGGTCGGGCTTGACGAAGTCCCAGTGCACCAGGTCGCTGGAGTGCCAGTAGCCGTCGGCCATGGTCATGAACAGGTAGTAGGCGTCGCCGTAGCGGACCATCGCCGGGTCGGCGCCGGTACGGTAGGAAATGCCCTCGTTCATCTGCTCGAAGTTGTAGCGGTAGTCGATGTCGAGCGGGTTGGTCCACGTCTGCGGCGCCGCCATGGCGCCCGTAGCGGTGGTGGCGGCCAGCAGTGCCATGCAGCAAAGAGCGGCACGCTGGAGGGGAACAAAGGCCGTACGAATAGGACGTGACATAGGCTCGCTTACCATGCTGCGGCGCAGCAGCTCCGGATTCTGTGAACTTCCCTTATTGATCACGTGGGCCGGTCTGTAAGAGACTCCGTGACCAGTCGCGTAAACGTTTACATCGTAGCCGCCCAAACACGGCCGGCCAACCCACTTCCCCGTTGCTCGAAGGAATCGTCATGACTAGCCCGTTGCCGCTCCGCCGCCTTGCCCTGCGCACCTGCGCAGCGGCTTGCCTCGCCCTCCTTGGCTCGGTGCATGCGGCGCCCGCCGGCAACGACTCGGTGCAACTGCAGGTGGATGCCGCTGCCAAGGGCACGCCGCTGCCGCACTTCTGGGAAAACATGTTTGGCTCCGGCCGCGCCGTGCTCGCGCTGCGCGACGATTACCGCAAGGATCTCGAAGCGGTAAAGGGCGCCACCGGTTTCACCTACGTCCGCTTCCACGGCATCTTCGACCGCGACATGGGCGTGGCTTATCGCGATGCGCAGGGCAAGCTGCAATTCAATTTCAGCTATGTGGACCAGGTGTACGACGGCCTGCTCGCGCGTGGCGTCAAGCCGTTCGTGGAGCTGGGCTTCATGCCGCCGGAAATGAGCACCCAGCCGGACAGCCATCACGACTTCTGGTATCACCCCAACGTGATGCCGCCGAAGGATCCGGCCGAATGGGATGCGCTGGTGCGCGCCTTCCTGCAGCACGAGATCGAGCGCTACGGCGTCGAGGAAGTGCGCAGCTGGTACTTCGAAGTGTGGAACGAACCCAATCTCGCGTTCTGGGGCGGCAAGCCCGAGAAAGACACCTATTACGAGCTGTATGACCGCACCGCGCGCACGGTGAAGTCGGTCGACAAGCAGTTCCGCATCGGTGGCCCCGCCACCGCCCAGGCGGCCTGGCTGCCGGACTTCCTCAAGCACGTGAAGCAGAGCGGCGCGCCGATCGATTTCGTCAGCACGCACGTGTACGGCGACGACACCGCGGACAACGTGTTCAAGACCAACGAGAACATCCCGCGCCGCGACATGGTCTGCCGCGCCGTGGACCGGTCGCACAAGGAGATCGGCGCCTCGCCGTTCCCGAAGCTGCCGCTGATCTACAGCGAATACAACGCCTCGTACGCCAACCTGCCCAATGTCACCGACACGGTCTACATGGGCCCGTGGATGGCCAACACCATCCGCGAATGCGCGGGCAAGGTGGACATGATGAGCTACTGGTCGTTCTCCGATGTGTTCGACGAACAGGGCGTGGTGAAGACCCCGTTCTACGGCGGCTTTGGCCTGATCGCCGCCGATCGCATCGAGAAGCCGGCGTTCAACGCGTTCGCCATGCTGCACAAGCTGGGCGATACGCAGCTGCCGCTGAAGACCGAGAGCGCGCTGGCCACCCGCCGCGCCGACGGCACCGTGGTGCTGGCGCTGTGGAACTACACCAAGCCGCTGGGCGATACCGCCGATTACACGCCGGGCGTGCCGACGGGCGACGCCAAGCACTTCGATGTGGACCTGAAGCATCTGGGCAAGGCCACCCAGGCCATGGTGTGGCGCCTGGACCAGGATCACGGTAACGCCGTGGCCGCCTTCGACAAGATGGGCCGCCCGGCAACCCCGAGCCGCGAACAGATCACTCAGCTACGTGAGGCGGGCAAACTCGCCGCTCCGGAACAGGCCACGCTGCAGAACGGCCGCCTGAGCATCGATATCCCGCCGCAGGGTCTGGTGGTGGTGGAACTGCACTGACCGCCAACGAGCGTGTGACGTCGCCATCCCCTCGTGGTGGCGTCGCACGCTGCTTTTCTCCGCTTCACCGGGCGCAGTGACCTCTGGCATTGGCGCCCCATCTTCCGCAGATCAAAGCTCGCGCTGCTATCCACCATGGATTCCTCCCATGCGTTTCTGGCGCGGCGTCTTTCTCATACTGCTTTCGATGCTGGCCGCCCTGGCGGCCCTGGCGCAGCGTGCGCCGGTGCACCAGTCCTTCGACCTGCGGGTGCCGTGGATGCCGGAGCCGGTGACCGTCGCGGGCAAGACGTCGCTGGTGTACGAACTGCATCTCACCAATGAGGCGCAGGAAACGCTGACGATCCAGCGCATCGAGGTGATCGACGAGCAGCAGCACGTGCTTGCCGGTTTGTCCGGCGCCGCCCTCACCGCAGCCATCGGCAGGGCCGACCGCGCCAAGGGCGACGAGCGCCTGCGCATGGCGCCGGGCATGACGGCGGTGGCCTATCTCTCCGTGCCTCTCGCTGATGCCAGCCGCGTGCGTCTGCGCCATCGGGTGGTTTACGCCGGCCATGCGGATTCGGATCTGATCGCCGAAGGCGGCCTTGTCACGCCCTCCAGCCGCTCCCTGCTGCAACTCGGACCACCGCTGCGTGGCGGTCCCTGGGTCGCGATCTACGATGCGCGGTGGGAGCGCGGCCATCGCCGTGTGCTCTACACCACCGACGGCAGCGTCAAAGTGCCTGGCCGCTTTGCCATCGACTGGATTCTGCTCGGACCGCACGGCGGCTTCGCCAAGGACAAGGGCGAGTTGCCCAAACAGTGGTTCGGCTATGCCGCCGACGTGATGGCGGTCGCCGATGCCACGGTGGCATCGACGGGTGAAGGCATCGCCGAACCGGCAACGCTTGCGGAAGGTGCCACCCACAAAGTGCCGCTGGAAAATGCCGCCGGCAACTATGTGGCTCTGGATCTGGGCGATGGACGCTACGCATTCTACGAACACCTCAAGCCCGGCAGCATCCGCGTCAAGACAGGTCAGCACGTGCATCGCGGTGAGGTGATCGGGCAACTGGGTTTCACCGGCGAATCCACCGGCCCGCATCTGCATTTGCATGTCAGCGATGCCAACGCGCCGCTGGCTGCGGAAGGGTTGCCGTATGCGCTGAAATCGTTCCGCGTGCTTGGCGCCTATGCATCGATCGAGGACTTCGCCCAGGGCAAGCCGTGGACGCCCACAACACCAGCCACCAGCGGCGAGGGCTTTCCCGCACCGCTTTCCGTGGTGGACTTCGGCAACAGCCGTTGAAGGTTTGTCCTAGAGCCCCGCAGGGAGCGGCCAGGCCGTGGGCCATGGGTTAGACGTATCGTTGTTCCACACATCCATGTGAATACTCTTGCCGTCTGCCGTGACCTCGACGTGCCGGCTGGTTGCAAAATGCATCCACGCGGGACGTGCAGCCAAGCGTTGCTGCAAGGACACGCCGTGGTCGCGCGTCTCCCGCAACCAGATCATCAAGGCACCCATGCGAAGGCTAGCCGCGGCATCCTGTTGGCGTGCGAGGTACGGATCGAAGGCGGGCCCGGGAATACGGGACAGGATAGTGCCTGCGCTATTGGATATCAGGTCGAAGATGTCGAAGCCTGGCGCAGCAGTCGGCATCGCCACGCGTTCATCCGAAAGCAATCTCTGTAGCAGCGACGTGTTGCATAGGGCGCCGTAACGTGGTGCCAACATGCGTCGTGTCGCTTTTGTATTGAGGCTCAGGCCGTCGTACCAGTGTTCCTGCTTTCCGAAGATCTCGGGCGATCCGACCAGGGTAAATTCCGCGCGAATGCTCGGGCAAAGATCGACATCCGCGTCCGTCACCGGCACAAATGCAGCCGCACAGGATGCGGGCAGAGGTTCATCGGCCGGAGACGCCGCCAACAGCTGCACGAACAGCTGTACGGCGCCACGCAACCGCGCAGCGAAAATCAACGTGCTGACCAGCGTGTTGCTGTGCGCGTGCAGTCGACGCATGGTCGCCACCTGCGTGCAGGCGGCCTCCATGGCTTGTGCTGGATGTCCATCGAGGAAGGTTGCGGCGATCGCGGTTTGCCATAGTCCCCTGGACGCACTGAAGGCTGGGATCGATGCCACGGGATTCAACGGCATCTCGGTCCACACGTGATCGAAACCACTCAACGCTTCGTCGCGCACGAGCCGTTGCCGATGGCGCGCCAGCACCTCGTTCACAACATCGCGATGTGCTCGAACTTTGTCCAGGCAATCGGCTTCGCGCCAATTGCACAGTGCGTCGCGATCCGCCTGGGACATTTTGGGGAGCGCGGGAAAATCGGCTTTCGGCGTGGGTATGGGATCGGCACTGTTGGCTCCCGGTTTGAAGTTCGACTCCCACGCCAGTACACGCTGGTGATCCTTCGCATACGCCGCATCGAGCTGATCGGCCGGCACATCGAAGTCCACGAACCACAGCCATGGATACGCGTTGCGCCCCTGCGGCGGCTGGCTATCCGCCTGCAGCGCGGCCAGCGCCTTTTCCTGCTCCTGCGTCGGCGGACGCAGCCGTCCCCACGCAAACGCAGCGGCCACGGCGACCACCAATCCAACGACCGCCCACAGCACTCCCTTCAGCGCGCGATGCATGCATGTTCCCCTTTTGTCCCTGCACGCATTCTAGCCACAGAAAAAACGAAGGGCGCCGAAGCGCCCATCGTCTCTCTGTGTGTCGCGGAAACTTGCGATCAGAGCGCGTAGTACATCTGGAACTCCAGCGGATGCGTGCTGGCGCGGTAGCGGGTCACTTCCTGCATCTTCAGCGCGATGTACGCATCGATGAAGTCGTCGGTGAACACGCCGCCGGCCTTGAGGAAGTCGCGGTCCTTGTCGAGCGCATTGAGTGCTTCGTCCAGGCTGGAGCAGACCTGCGGGATGTTCTTTTCTTCTTCCGGCGGCAGGTCGTACAGATCCTTGTCGGCCGGTGCGCCCGGGTCGATCTTGTTGATGATGCCGTCGAGGCCGGCCATCATCAGCGCGGTGAACACCAGGTAGCCGGAGTTCATCGGATCGGGGAAGCGCACTTCGATGCGACGGCCCTTCGGGCTCGACACGTACGGAATGCGGCAGCTGGCCGAACGGTTGCGGGCCGAATAGGCCAGCATCACCGGCGCTTCGAAGCCCGGCACCAGGCGCTTGTAGCTGTTGGTGGTGGAGTTGGCGAACGCGTTGATGGCCTTGGCGTGCTTGAAGATGCCGCCGATGTACCACAGCGCCGTCTGCGACAGGCCGCCATACAGGTCGCCCGCGAACATGTTGTTGCCGTCCTTCGCCAGCGACTGGTGCACGTGCATGCCGCTGCCGTTGTCGCCGACGATCGGCTTGGGCATGAAGGTGACGGTCTTGCCGTTCTGGTGGGCGACGTTCTTGATGACGTACTTCATGGTCATCAGTTCGTCGGCCTTCTTCACCAGCGTGTTGAACTTCACGCCGATCTCGCACTGGCCGGCATTCGCCACTTCGTGGTGATGCACTTCAACGACCTGGCCGAGCGACTCGAGCACCTTGCACATGTCGGCGCGCAGGTCGCCCAGCGAGTCGACCGGGCTGACCGGGAAGTAGCCGCCCTTCACGCCCGGACGGTGACCGGTGTTGTTGTCGTCGTACTTGTAGCGCGAGCTCCAGGCGGCTTCTTCGGAGCCGATTTCGTAGAACACGCGGCCCATGTCGTTCTGCCAGCGCACGGAATCGAAGATGAAGAATTCCGGCTCCGGACCGAAGAACGCCGTGTCGGCGATGCCGGTGGACTTGAGGAACGCCTCACCGCGCTTGGCGATGGAACGCGGGTCGCGGCCGTAGGCCTGCATGGTCGACGGCTCGAGCACGTCGCAGTGCAGGATCATCTGGGTGTGCTGGCTGAACGGGTCGAGGTAGGCGGTGTCCGGATCGGGCATCAGCACCATGTCCGATTCGTTGATGCCCTTCCAGCCGGCGATCGACGAGCCGTCGAACATCTTGCCGTCCTCGAACGTGCCCTCGTCGATGGCATGGGCCGGGAACGTCACGTGGTGGTGCTTGCCGAGCATGTCGGCGAAGCGGAAGTCGACGAACTCGACCTCGTGTTCCTGGATCAGATCGAGCACTTTCTGGACGGGGGACGACATGGACAACCTCGACGGGCGAAAAGGTGAGTAATCGACAGGCGTCTGAGCAAGCCGCGTGCCAAGGGGAATGATCTTTTTATATCAATGGCTTAATTACTGCAAATCGATGGTGACGCCACTTGATTGCACAATGATGAAACATCTAGAAGCACCATTGTGGTGCAAGTCTGACCGCCGTGGGCTACCCGCTTTTGTAGGATTTGCCGTGCATCGGAATCAGCCACACCGGATACAACGCGCCCCAAAAACGCCACGGCAGTCCCTTAAGCTATGCCGCTTTGCTTCGGTATGGAACCGGGGCCGACCTCACCGCCGGAGTCTCCGTGAGCGACATCATCAACGTCATCCTGCTTGGCATCATCGAAGGCATCACCGAGTTTCTCCCGATTTCCAGCACGGGCCACCTGCTGATCGCTGAGAAGTTCGGCCTGGGTCAGCGCTCGGACCTGTTCAACGTGGGCATCCAGGCGGGCGCGATCCTGGCGGTGACCTTCATCTACTGGGGTCGCATCTGGCAGTTGTTCACGCAGTGGCGTGACCCGGCCAACCGCGACTATCTCGCCAAACTGTTCGTCGCCTTCATGATCACGGCGGTGCTCGGCTTCATCGCGGTGAAGCTCGGCTTCAAGCTGCCCGAAGCGGTGACGCCGGTGGCGTGGGCGTTGGTGATCGGTGGCATCTGGATGCTTGCGGCCGAGCGCCTCGCCGCCCGCCAGCCCGATCGCACGCAGGTAACGTGGCGCGTCGCGATCCTGGTCGGCATCGCGCAGATGATCGCAGGCATCTTCCCGGGCACCTCGCGTTCGGCCGCCACCATTTTTACGGCGATGCTCTTTGGTACCAGCAACCGCGCCGCGGCGACGGAGTTCGCGTTCCTCGTCGGCATCCCCACCATGTATGCCGCGACTGGCTACGAGCTGCTGAAAGTGCTCAAGGATGGCGGCGCGCACCACGAGGACTGGACGGCCTTCGGCATCGGCTTCGTGGTGTCGGCCATCGTCGCCTTCGTGGCGGTGAAGTGGCTGCTCGGCTATATCCGCAGCCATCGTTTCACGCCGTTCGCGATCTACCGCATCGTGCTGGGCATCGCCCTGCTGTTGTTGATCCCCGCGGGTGCCTGAGCAAACCGTGCGAGGATGATGCCGGCACACTGACCTCCTCATCGCATGAACGCCACGCGTTACCGACTGCTGGATCTTTCCATCGACGTCACGCGCCAACGCGTGGCGCGCGATGGCGCGACGCTCGATGTCCAGGGGCTCTCGTTCCAACTCCTTGCATGTCTGCTACGGCACGGCGTGGATGTGGTGGATTTCGATACGCTGATTGCCGAAGTCTGGGCGCCCGCCGTGGTGAACGAGGAAACCGTCACGCAGCGGGTGAAGTTGCTGCGCCAGGCGCTGGGCGACGACGGCCGCGCACCGCGTTACATCCGTTCCGTGCGCGGGCGCGGCTACCAGTTGTGCGACATGCCGGTGGCCGAAGAAACCGCAGCGCCCACCGCGACCCGCATGCCGCGTCGATGGATTGCACTCGCCATCGGCTTGTTCCTGCTCGTGATGGCTGGCATCGCCTGGTGGCTCATGCCCCAACGCTTCCACAAGCCTTCCGCCACGCAGGAGCTGGCGCAGCGGGCGAGCTATTACGCCGGCATCGGCCAGCGCGACAACAACGAACGCGCCATCGCGCTGTATCAGCAAGCGCTCGCCTCGACGCCCCAGAATGCTGATGCGCGGATCGGCTTGAGTCGTGCGTACAGTGCGCGCGTCTGTCTCTACAATTTTCCCTATCAGTGGGCGAAGCAGGCGCAGAAGCTGGCCAACGACGCCGTTGCTGGCGAGCCCTCCCGCGCTTCCGCCTGGTCGGCACTCGGCTATGCACAGGACTGCCTGGGCGATATCGATGCCGCCATCGGAGCCTACGAAAAAGCCCTGGCGCTCGACGCTGGCGACGACGCCACGCGTGCTTCCGCCGCCTATCTCTATCAGGAACGCGGGCGAATCGACGAGGCGCTGCACGCCAACCTGGACATGCGCGGCGATGCTTCGCACGTGCGCTTCCGCGAGGTGCAGATCGCCCGCGAAATGGCTCTGCTGGGTTTCGACGACGAGGCTGAAGCACGTCTGGCGCGCAGCTTCCAGCTTTATCCCGACAACGTGTTCTCCAATATCGCCTGGCCGCGTCATTTGTTTCTGCACGGCCGCCTGGTGGAAGCGCAACAGGCGCTGGATGAAGCGCTGACGCGCAACACACCGCACGTGGAGCTGTACGTGCTGCAGGGCGAACTCGCGCTGCTGCGCAACGATCGCGACGCCGCGCTTGCCGCCTTCGTGCATGCCCGGCAACTTCGCCCGCAGATGGGCCTGCCGGGTACGCTGGAAGGGCTTTATGGCAAGGAAGCGCCCAGCGTCGACTGGCTCGCCGCTCGCGTCGCCGCGGTGCGTGACGAAGCGACACGCCATACGCTGTATCCCGGCGAATGGCTCGAACTGGCGATGCTGCTGCAGGCGCAGGACCAACGCGATGCCGCCCTCGAAGCCGTGCAGACCGCCGTGAAGCAGGGCTACAGCGACGCGGCGTATCTGCAGGTCTCGCCGTTGCTCAAGCCGCTGTCGTCCGATCCGCGCTACGCGGCGGCGATCGGCGCGATCAACCGCCGCGTAGCCGGACAACGCCAGCGTGTGCTGGCAGCGGCGTGGTGTCCGCCCGAATTGAAGAGCGCGTCGCGCTAGGGCAAGGCCTTCAACACGTAATCGCGAAAGATCTGCTGCGATTGCTGGTGCGCATTGCGCTGGTTGTAGGCGGTGCTGGTGATCACGGCGACCAATTGCTGCGACGGCATCACCAACACATAGTTGCCGCCGTTGCCGGACATGGCCCACGCCACCTGCTCACTACCGTGCACGGGAAAGCGGAAGCACCACCACAGGTAACCGTAGTCGGCATCCTCGCGTGCCTGCGCGTGGGGGGTGAGCATCTGCTTGATCCAGGCAGCAGAGATCACCTGGCGCCCGTGCCAGCGCCCCTCGTCGAGCGCCAGTTCACCAAGTTTGGCCAGATCACGGCTGCGGTAGCGCGTGCCACCACCACCCATGCCGATGCCTAGCGGCGACTGGTTCCACTGCACGGCAGTGATGCCCAAGGGCTTCTCCAGTACGTCCGCAGCAAAGACGGCGAGGCCTTGGCGTGTGGCGCGTTCCACCACGGCACCCGCTGTGAATGCGCCGGGCGTGCAGTAGGAAAACGCGCGGCCGTATGGACTGTCCTTCGGTTTCGGCATCCACGGCGCAAAGCCTTTGATCGGCAGGTCGAGCGCAAACTGCAGCCAGTCCTCGGTGACGTACATGCGCTCCTCGTTGCCGCTCGAGAACTCGTTGTCGTCATTGCACTCCCACAACGAACTCATCGTGAGCAGGTCTTCGAGCGTGATGGCCAGCTTGCGCGGGTCAGGCTGCTGCACGGGCCGCTTGTCGGGAAAGAAGTCGTACACGCGCGCCTGCACGTTGGCGATCAGGCCGCGATCGATGGCGGCACCGACCAGCAGGGCCGTCACACTCTTGCTGGCGGAACGCACGTCGTTGAGCCGCGAGGCGTCGCTGCCGTTGAAGTAACCCTCGTAGACCAGCTTGCCATGCTGGGCGACGACGACGCTGGTGATGCCTTTGACGCTGCCGTCGGAGAGCTTCGCCTCCATCGCAGCGAGGGTCGCCAGGTCCCAATGGGCAGTGCGGGCATCGGCAACCGCCCAGCCATCGTCGCGGGGAGCGGGCGGCTGATAGTCGGCGCAGGCAAGCGAAGGAACGGCCAGCGTCAGCGCCAGCAACCACCGGTGGGAACGTTTGGACATGGGTGAGCTCCGTGGGAAGACGGAGCACAGCCCAACAGGTCACCGAATGAAACGCCTGAAATGCGTATGAAGAATTCTGAAAGCGCACAGGCGTGCGCTTTCCCATCGTGGCGCGGTCAGGCGCTGAGCCGCTCCGGCACTGCCGCCATCACCGGCTTCTTGTGCTTGCCCGGCTCGCTGGTCTGCTCGAACACTTCGCGCACCCATTCGATGAAGGCCTGCACGCGCGCCGAGAGATGCTTCTTCTGCGGGTAGACGATCCACACCGGCTTGCCGGTGGAGGTGGTGTCGGTCATCACCAGCTCGAGCTTGCCGAAGTCGAGCATGCAGGCGGCGATCACGTGCGGCGCCTGGGTAATGCCCAGCCCCGCGACCACGGCCTGGATCACCGACTCGGCATCATTGATCAGCAGGTGTGCATCGATATCCACGGCGACCTGGCCGCTCGGCGTCTCGAACTGCCACTGCCGCGGACGGCCGTTGGGCAGGATGTAATTGATGCAGCGGTGATCCTTCAGATCTTCGATGCTCTGGGGTGCCCCATGCTTCACCAGGTAGTCCGGCGAGGCGATCATTACGTTGCGCAGGTAGCCGATCTTGCGGGCGATCAGGCTGGAATCTTCCAGCGGCCCGACCCGGACGGCGCAATCGATGCCTTCCTCATTGAGGTCGTAGGGGTAATCGCACATCGACAGCTCCAGACGAATGTCCGGGTAGCGCTGCTCGAATTCCGCCAGCCTGGGGATGATCACGGTACGCCCGACGGCGGCCGGCACGCCGATCCGCAGCTTGCCGGTCGGCTTGCGCTGGGCATAGCCCAGGGCCTCGGTGGCCTCGGTCAGGTCGGCAAGGATCTCCTTGCACCGTGCATGGAACGAGGCCCCATCGTCGGTCAAACGCAGCGAACGCGTGGACCGGAACAAGAGCCGGGCACCCAGCTGTTCTTCCAGTCGGGAGACGGCGCGGCTGACGCCGGAGGGGGTCATACCCAGTTGGGCGGCGGCCGCGGCAAAGCTCTTGGCTTCGACCACGCGGACAAACGCTGAGATTGCGGCAAAGTCTTCCATAGGCTGGATTTTCACCCCATTCGTGACTCGCAGTCACTATTGCGTTGCATCAAAAGGCATTTATTGAACCAGATAGTACACCTAATCTTCCGCTCCTGATCGTCGGGGTACCCCCACGTCGACGAGTTCATTCCGGGAGCGCAACATGAAAAACCGATGGATCCTCGCCATTCTTGCCCTCGCCGTGGTGGGCGGCAGCTGGGCCTTGCTGGGCCATAGCGCCGACACCCACGCCCAGGCCGGGCCGCCGCCGGCACCCGCGGTCACGGTCGCCCAGGTGCTGGTGCGCCCGGTGGACGATGCCGACGAATTCACCGGCCGCCTGCAGGCCGTGGACACCATCCAGCTGCGTCCTCGCGTGAGCGGATATGTGGACTCGGTGCACTTCAAGGAAGGGGCGATCGTGCGAAAAGGCGATCTTCTGTTCCGCATCGACCCGCGGCCCTACCAGGCCGAGGCGGACCGCCTGAACGCCAATCTCGGCCAGGCCAAGGCCGAACAGGTGCTGGCCCAGTCCAATGCCGAGCGCGCCCAGCGCCTGCTCGATCAGCACGCCATTTCCAAGGAAGAGGCGGATCGTCAGCAGACCACGGCACAAAGCGCCAAGGCTCAGGTGGCCTCCACCACCGCTGCACTCGATGCCGCCAAGCTCAACCTGAGCTTCACCGAAGTACGCGCTCCGATCGATGGCCGCGTAAGCAACGCGCTGGTGACGCCGGGCAACCTGGTGACCAGCAACGATGTGCTGACCAGCATGGTGAGTGTCACTCCGATCTATGCGTACTTCGACGTCGACGAGCACAGCTACCTGAAGTTCGACCGGCAGCGTCGCGAACATGGCGCTTCGCCGCAGATCTCGATGGCACTGGCTGACGAAAAAGGGTTTCCGCACAGCGGCCGCGTCGATTTCGTCGACAACCAGCTTCGCGCCGGCAGCGGCACGATCCGCCTGCGCGCCGTCTTCGACAACGCCGACGCCAGCTACACGCCGGGCCTCTACGTCCGCATCCAGCTTCGCAGCGACAGCCGCCAGCCGCGTGCACTGGTCGACGACCGCGCCGTCGGTGCCGACCTGGGCAACAAGTACGTGTACGTGGTCGACAAGGATCGCAAGGTCGAATACCGCCGCGTGGTCACCGGTCCGCTACTGGACGGCCTGCGCGTGGTTACCGAAGGTCTGGACGCCAAGGACACCGTGATCGTCGCCGGCATCCAGCACGTGCGTCCGGGTGTGGAAGTGAATCCGACCAAGGTGGCGATGGAGACGCGCAGTCTGGATCCGAGCAAGCAGATTGCGATGGCGGGTGGCGCTAGCGGAAACAAGGCCGCGCAGAAGCCTTAGTTCGTCATTCCGGCGTACGCCGGGATGACGAATAGGAAAGCAATCGGCAAGAAATGAAATGAACGCCCTCGCTCTTTGGAGTCGAGGGCCAGGGACGCTTTGTCTCCGCATCACGCAAGCAAAGCGCCGGAAGTCCCCGCCTCGCGCGGGCATTGGTGCCAGCGAGCAACCAGGACGAATGCAATGAAAATCGCACAATTCTTCGTGGACAGGCCGATTCTGGCCGGCGTCCTCTCCGTGCTGATCCTCATCGCGGGCAGCATTTCGCTGTTCAAGCTGCCGATCAGCGAATACCCCGAAGTCGTACCGCCTACCGTGGTGGTGCGTGCTTCCTATCCCGGCGCCAACCCCAAGGTGATCGCCGAAACCGTTGCCACGCCGCTCGAAGAACAGATCAACGGCGTGGAAGGCATGCTCTACACCAGCTCACAGTCCACCAGCGACGGCGCGATGACGCTCACCGTCACGTTCGCGCTGGGCACGGACCTGGACAACGCCCAGGTCCAGGTGCAGAACCGCGTCGCGCAAGCACAGCCGCGCCTGCCCGAGGAAGTGCAGCGTCTTGGCGTGACCACGCAGAAGAGCTCGCCCGACCTCACCATGGTGGTGCATCTGATCTCGCCGGATCAGCGCTACGACATGCTGTATCTGTCGAACTATGCGCGCCTGCACATCAAGGATCAGCTGGCCCGCCTCGATGGCGTCGGCGACGTGCAGATCTTCGGTGCCGGCGAGTACTCCATGCGCGTGTGGCTCGATCCGCAGCGACTGGCGTCGCGCCAGCTCACCACGGGCGATGTGGTGCATGCGATCCAGGAGCAGAACATCACCGTCGCGGCTGGTGCACTGAATGCACCGCCGGGTCCGACCAACTCCGCTTTCCAGCTCAACATCAATACGCAGGGCCGACTGATCACCGAGGAAGACTTCCTCAATATCATCGTGCGCAAGGATGCCGACGGTTCGTTCACGCATCTGCGTGATGTGGCCCGCGTGGAACTGGGTTCGAACAACTACGCGTTGCGCAGCCTGCTCAACAACCAGCCGGCGGTGGCGTTGCCGATCTTCCAGCGTCCGGGTTCCAACGCGATCCAGATCTCCGATGAAGTCCGCGGCCTGATGGCGGATCTGAAGAAGGATTTCCCGCAGGGTGTGGATTACAAGATCGTCTACGACCCGACCGTGTTCGTGCGCGGTTCGATCGAAGCGGTGGTGCATACGCTGTTCGAAGCCATCGCGCTGGTCGTGCTGGTGGTGATCCTGTTCCTGCAGACGTGGCGCGCCTCGATCATCCCGCTGGTCGCCGTGCCGGTGTCCTTGATCGGTACGTTCGCCGTGATGCTGATGGCGGGCTTTTCGCTCAACGCGCTGTCGTTGTTCGGACTGGTGCTGGCGATCGGCATCGTGGTCGACGACGCCATCGTGGTGGTGGAGAACGTCGAGCGACATATCGAGCACGGACTCTCTCCCAAGGAGGCCACACGCAAGGCGATGAACGAAGTGACCGGACCCATCGTGGCTACGGCGCTGGTGCTGTGCGCGGTGTTCGTGCCGGCAGCGTTCATCAGCGGCCTGACCGGTCAGTTCTATCGCCAGTTCGCGCTGACCATCGCCATCTCCACCGTGATCTCTGCGTTCAACTCGCTCACCCTCAGCCCGGCACTGGCTGCCCTGCTGCTCAAGGATCGCGATGCGCCGAAGGACAAGTTGAGCCTGCTGATCGATCGCGCCTTCGGCTGGGTGTTCCGTCCGTTCAACCGCTTGTTCATCAGCAGTGCGAACCGTTACGTCGGTGGCGTGAAGCGCATCCTTCGCTCGGGTTCGATCGCGCTGATCATCTATGGCGGTCTGGTGTTGCTTGGCCTGTTCGGCTTCGCCCACGTGCCGACCGGTTTCGTGCCGCCGCAGGACAAGCAATACCTGGTGTCGTTCGCGCAGCTGCCGGATGCCGCCTCGCTTGATCGTTCGGAAGACGTGATCCGCCGCATGAGCGACATTGCGCTCAAGCAGCCGGGCGTGGAAAGCGCGGTGGCGTTCCCGGGTCTGTCGATCAACGGTTTCACCAACAGCACCAACTCCGGCATCGTGTTCGTGACGCTCAAGCCGTTCGAGGAACGCCGCGATGCGTCGCTGTCGGCCGGTGCGATCACCGCGGCCCTGCAGCAGAAGTACGCCGGTATCCAGGACGCGTATATCGCGATCTTCCCGCCGCCGCCGGTGAACGGCCTTGGCACCATCGGTGGCTTCCGCCTGCAGGTGGAAGACCGTTCGGATGCGGGCTTCGAGGAGCTGTACAAGCAGACGCAGAACCTGGTCCAGGCAAGCACCCAGGTGCCCACGCTGGCGGGCCTGTTCTCCAGCTACCAGGTGAGCGTGCCGCAGATCGATGCGGACGTGGACCGCGAGAAGGCCAAGGCCGAAGGCGTGGATCTGGCCGATGTCTACCAGACCATGCAGGCGTACCTCGGTTCGCTTTACGTCAACGACTTCAACCGTTTCGGTCGCACGTACCAAGTGAACGTTTCAGCCGAGCCGGGCTTCCGTCACGAGCCGCAGGACATCCTGGGCCTGAAGACGCGCAGCTCGACGGGCGAGATGATTCCGTTGGGTTCCTTCCTCACGGTGAACCAGACCGTGGGTCCGGATCGCGTGCAGCACTACAACGGTTATCCGACTGCCGAGATCAACGGCGGACCGGCACCGGGCTTCAGCAGCGGTCAGGCGCAGGCGGCGATTGAAAAGCTGGCCAAGGACAACCTGCCCAACGGCATGACGTTCGAATGGACCGAGCTGACCTATCAGCAGATCCTCGCCGGCAATACCGCGGTACTGGTGTTCCCGTTGTGCGTGCTGCTGGTGTTCCTGGTGCTCGCCTCGCTGTACGAAAGCCTGCTGCTGCCGCTGGCGGTGATCCTGATCGTGCCGATGGTGCTGTTGTCTGCCATCTCGGGCGTGTGGATGACCGGTGGCGACAACAACATCTTCACCCAGATCGGTTTGATCGTGCTGGTGGGCCTGGCGTGCAAGAACGCGATCCTGATCGTCGAGTTTGCCCGCGAAGCGCAGATCCTCGAAGGCATGGACCGCACCCAGGCGGTGTTGGAAGCGGCTCGCCTGCGACTGCGCCCGATCCTGATGACCTCGTTCGCTTTCATCATGGGCGTGGTGCCGCTGGTGACCTCGCACGGTGCGGGTGCGGAGATGCGTCATGCGATGGGTGTGGCGGTGTTTGCCGGCATGCTGGGCGTCACCTTCTTCGGCCTGATCTTTACGCCGCTGTTCTATGTGCTGGTCCGCGGCTGGGGCGAACGCGTGAGCGAACGCCGCCGCGCCCGCAAGGCTGCCCGCCTTGCGCAGGACAGCAACCTTATCGAGGAGCATTGATATGCCGTTCTTCAAGAACCTCAAAACCGCACTTCTCCCTCTCCCCGCCGGGGAGAGGGCCGGGGTGAGGGGCCGCTCCAGCGACACCCTCGGTTCGGGCGTTGGCCACATGGATTTCGCCCTGGCCGACGACTGCGCCTGCGAGCCCGTGTCCCGCCGCAACACCGCCAAGAAAGTCACCGCCATTGCCGCCGCCATCATGCTGTCCGGCTGCGTCAGTGTCGGTCCCGACTACCACGCGCCGCAGGAGAAGCCGGTGGCGCTGCAAGGCGTCAATGCGCAGGAGTCCACGCAGACGTTCCAGGCGCAATGGTGGAAGCAGTTCAACGATCCCACGCTGGAAGCATTGATCCAGCGCGCGGCGGCGAACAGCCCCGACCTGAAGATCGCCTATGCACGCCTGCGTGAATCCCGCGCCCTACTCGGCGTGGCGAAGTCGCAGCAGATCCCCGATGTGGAAACCGGCGTGAACTACTCGCGTGCCCGCGAGCAGCAGCCCGGCTTCACCGACCAGCGCACCACCATCACCAGCTACCAGGCCGGATTCGATGCCAGCTGGGAGATCGATCTGTTCGGCGGCGTGCGTCGCTCGGTGGAAGCCGCGCGTGCCGATGCCGGCGCCAGCGAAGCGTCGTTGCAGGATGCGCAGGTCACGTTGTTCGCGGAAGTCGCGCGTTACTACTTCGACCTGCGTGGCGTGCAGCTGCGCATCGATGTGGCCAATCGCGACATCGAGAACCAGCGCGAGTCGCTGCGTCTTATCCACGCACGTTCGGATATCGGCACGGGCTCGGAGCAGGACGTCGCAAGCGCTACCGCCCGGCTGAACTTCGTCGAAGCACAGCTGCCCACGCTGCAGACGATGGCCCAGAACGACACCTCGCGCCTGGCCGTGCTGCTGGGCGAGCGTCCGGGTGAACTGGACATCGATGTCTCGCCGAAGGGCTTCAAGCCGATCGATGTGGCGCTGGATATCGGCAACGCGGGTGACATGCTGCAACGCCGCCCGGACATCCGTATCGCCGAGCGCGAACTGGCCGCCGCCAATGCGCGCATCGGCGTGGCCAAGGCGGATTACTACCCGCACATCCAGCTCGGTGGATTCCTCGGCTTCCTCGCCGGTCGCAGCAACGACTTCGGCGGGGCGCAATCGCGCGCCTGGTCGATCGCACCGAGCATCACCTGGTCGGGCCTCAACGTGCAGCGCGTGCGTTCCAACGTGAAGGCCAGCGAGGCGCGTTCCGATGCCGCCCTGGCGAGCTACCAGCGCACCGTGCTGCAGGCGGTGGAAGACGTGGACAACGCCATCGTCGGCTACAACCTGCAACGCGAGCGCGTGCTCAAGCTGCAGGATCAGGTGACCAACAGCCGTCACGCCGCCGATCTTGCGCGCATCCGTTACAACGAAGGCGCCGCCGACTTTCTGCTGTTGCTCGATGCCGAGCGCACGCAGCTGGAAGCCGAGGATGCGCTGGCCGATGCGCAGGCTGCGATCAACCTGCGTGCCGTGTCGGTGTACAAGGCGCTGGGCGGTGGCTGGCAGGCTTGCGCCACCGAGCGTTGCGACCAGTTGGCCGCGACGCCATGAACGCGGTGGCGTTTCCGGGGAGGCCTTCACGACGTCGCGCGGCGGCGGCCGACCCGGAGCCGTCACAGCGCATTGCCCTGGTCAGCGGCGGCAATCGCGGGCTGGGTTTCGAAATCTCGCGCCAGCTCGCCGCCGAAGGCGTGACCGTGCTGCTGGGCGCGCGCCGCCCACTGGCCGGCGAGAAGGCCGCGCGGCAATTGCGCCGCGAAGGCGGCAACGTCATCGCGGTGCCCTTGGATGTCACCTCGACGCAATGTGTCGGAGAACTCGCGGCACGCATCGACGGCGAATACGGTCGGCTGGATATCCTGATCAACAACGCCGGCGCGTACTTCGATGTCGACAACCAGGCATCGTCGGTCGATCTTGGCCTGGTGCGGCAGGCGCTGGAAACCAACCTGCTCGGTGCCTGGCAGCTCACCGAGGCGATGCTTCCGCTGATGCAGCGGCATGGCTACGGCCGCATCGTGAACGTCTCCAGCGGCTGTGGCGCCATCGACAGCGACGGTTCCAGCTGCCCTGCCTATCGCGTGTCCAAGGCCGCGCTCAACAGCCACACGCGCATGCTGGCGGCGGAACTGGCGGGCAGCGGCATCCTCGTCAACGCGGTGTGCCCCGGCTGGGTCGCCACCGACATGGGCGGCCACGGCGGACGCCCGGTGGCCGAAGGCGCGGCCGGCATCGTCTGGGCTGCCATGCTGCCGTCGCGCCCCGCGCTCAACGGCAGCTTCTTCCGCGACCGGCAACGCATCGACTGGTAGCGCCTGCAACCGGCCGTACGTGGCAGCTTGCCGCTCGTGGCAGCGCTGCTACCGGTAGTCACAAAAGTGGCGACGGCACATGACTTCCGCCCTACGTTTGCACGGTGTCCCCAATCGTGCGGATGTCGGAGTGAGCAGCATGTGGCAGCAGATGATGGGCGTGGCCTTGATCGCGATATCGGCGCTGGTGGCATCGCCGGCGATCGATCGGCCGGCGCTCGTACCCACGGTATTCATTCCCGGCGGCGACATCGCTGCCGCCGACGATGCCTCGCCCGCCTTCACCCCCGATGGCAACACGGTGTATTTCATGCGCGGCACCGAAGGCGGCGCCGTGGTGATGGCATCGCATCGTGTCGACGGCCACTGGTCGTCGCCCGTAGTGGCGCCGTTCTCGGGTCGCTGGCGCGATGGCGATCCGGCGATGGCACCCGACGGTTCCTTCCTGGTGTTCGCCTCCAACCGCCCCGTCGAGAAGAACGGTGCGGCTCTCGACGCCGTGCGCAAAGGCCAGCGGCTGGTTGGCCAGGGCATGAATCTATGGCGCGTCGAGCGCCAGGGCGATGGCTGGAGCGAGCCGATGCGTCTGCCCGATGCCGTCAACACCTGCACCAGCACTTTCGCGCCGAGCATCGCCGCGGACCGCAGCGTCTACTACATCGGCTGTGCGCCCGACGGCGTATTGCGCCCGTTGCGCACGGTCTATCAGAACGGTCAGTACCAGGCGCCTTACGTGGTGGCGGTGGGCGACAAGGATGCCCAGATTCGCGATGTCGCCATCGCGCCCGATCGCTCGTTCATGGTCTTCAGCATCAAGCACGATCCCAAGCAGCCCTATCGCCTGGCGATTGCCTTCCATACGGCCGACAACTGGAGCACGCCGCAGGACCTGGGCGACACGGTGAACGGCGGCACGGCCAATATGGGTTCCCAGCTGGGCTGCGACCATCGCACGCTGTATTTCACCAGCGACCGGGCCTTGCCTGCGCCGCTGGCGGCGGCCGCCAACGCGAACAGCAACCGCATGTGGAAAGTGTCATTGGCACCCTGGCTCGCCCGCCTGGGCGACCGACTCGTGACTGCGGCAGCGGCCTGTTCCGCCGGTTGATGCTGGCTTGGGCAAGGCTGCGCCATTGATGCCTTCAGGCACTGTCGCCGCCGCCGGCGGACACCCAGACTATGCAAGTTCATGGCGGCAACGCATGCCTGCGAGGTTCCGGTGTCCGACCTTATGACCGCGCCACGTTGGAAGATCTGGGGGCTGGTTTTCGCCTTCTGGACGCTGCTGGCGCTCTCCTATACGGCCAGCTCGGTGATCTCGATGATCAGCGAGGGCGAGGTCTACACCTGGATTCGCCCGCTGACCTGGAACCTCACCAACGCCTATCTGTGGATGTTGCTCACGCCACTGGTGGCGTGGCTCGGTACGCAAGGCGGCGGTGGCGGCTGGAGCCGCTTCTGGGCCGTGCACGCGCCCAGCAGCATCCTGCTTGCCGCGCTCGAAGTGATGGTGGTGCTGTGCATCTACTGGACGTTGGTCGGACCGCCCGCCTCCCGGCCTGACATCACCTTCGGCGCGTTCGCGCGCATGCAGTTCGCCTATAACTTCCATCTCAGCTGGATCACCTACGGCGTGATGCTGGTGGTGCTGCGCGCGATCGATTCGCAGCGACGCCTGCGCGACGAGCGCCTGCGCAATTCGCAGCTGGAAACGCAGCTGGTACAGTCGCAGCTGCAGACCTTGCGCGTGCAACTGCAACCGCATTTCCTGTTCAACACGCTCAACGCGATTTCCGCGCTGGCCTTGGCCGATCCGGTGCAGGCGCGCCAGATGATTGCGCGGCTCAGCGACTTCCTGCGCCTCACGCTGGAAGAACGACACGCACAACAAGTGCCGTTGTCGCGCGAAGTGGAATTTCTCACCTGCTATCTCGGCATCCAGCAGGTTCGCTTCCAGGACCGCCTCACCACGCACCTGGACGTATCTCCCGACACCATGCGCGCCCTGGTGCCGAACATGATCCTGCAACCGCTGGTGGAGAATGCGCTGCGCCACGGCCTGCTGGACAAGACCGAACGCGGCACGCTGCGCGTGGTGACGCGCCGCGATGGCGACGATCTGCTGCTGCGCGTGGACGACGACGGCATCGGCCTGCCCGCCGATGGCGCCAAGGACGGTCTGGGCCTGGGCAACACGCGCACGCGCCTGGACATGCTGTTCGGCGCCAACGCTTCACTGGAGCTGCATCGCAAGGAAGAAGGCGGCACGCGGGTGGAACTTCGCTTTCCATTCCGGGAGCGCGCCGCATGAACACGCCACCGATCCGTACCTTGCTGGTCGACGACGAAGTGCTGGCGCGGCTGGCGATCCGCCAGGCGTTGGCCTCGCACAGCGACGTGGCGATCGTCGGCGAATGCGGCAATGCGAGCGAAGCGCGGCTGGCCATCGAGGCACTGGAGCCGGATCTGATGTTCCTGGACATCCGCATGCCCGGCATCGATGGCTTCAAGCTGCTGCACGGGCTCAAGCGCGATACCTCGCCCATGGTGGTGTTCGCCACCGCGTTCGGCCAGCACGCGTTGCGCGCATTCGACGCCAATGCGATCGACTACGTGCTCAAGCCGATCGACCAGGAACGCTTCGACCAGGCCATGGCGCGCGTCAGGCGCCACTGGCAAGGCCTGCACGCCGCGCCCGTCGCCTCTCCTGCAGGCAGCGCGCCGGCAAGTCCGCCCTCGCCTTACCTGCAACGCCTGAGCGTGCAACAGGGCGAGCACATCCGGGTGATTGCCGCCAGCGACATCGACTGGATCCGTGCGGATGGCAACTACGTGCACATCCACGCAGGCAGCGCGACCTATCTGCATCGCGAATCGCTGCGTCATCTGCTGGCGGCGCTCGATCCCGGCGGTTTCCTGCGCATCCATCGCGGCATCGTGGTGAACGTCGAACGCATCCGCGAAGTGCATCCGCTGTTCCAGGGCAGCGCCGAAGTAGTGCTTCACGATGGCACGCGGTTGAACCTCAGCCGCCGCTTCCGCATGCATGCTCGCCGCGCGCTGGGCATGGCCTGACCGTCGGCGCTGCGGTGACGACCGCTCGTCACCGCGCGGGCACCGCCGATCACAAACCGGCTGCGCGGTGGTCATCGATGCTCCAGGTTAGGGGGGACTTACCGTCCCCCCTCCTGAAGGAGCCTCGTGCATGTCGTCGAAGTCGTTCGTGCTGGCCGCATCCGTGGTGCTTGCGTTGATCTCTGCCCGCGTCAACGCTGGCGAACTGGTAGGCCCGGGCGTCATCTCCACCGCCTTGCAGGAAACCTCCGCGGCTGTGACGCCGGACGGCAACACGCTGTACTTCATGCGTTCGGATTTCGCCGAGAAAGACGACACCATCCTGGTCTCGCACAGGCAGGGCGATCGCTGGAGTCTGCCGCAGGTCGTCTCGTTCTCCGGCCAGTGGCACGATTCCGAGCCCGCCCTCTCGCCGGATGGAAAGCGGCTGTACTTCGTCTCCAACCGTCCGTTGCGCGATGGCGATGTGCCCGTGATGGCAGAGATGGGCGGACAGACCTTCGCCGGCACCAACCTGTGGTACGTCGAGCAGCAGCGCGACGGCCACTGGGGCAAGCCAGTGCACGTCGACGGTGCGCTCAATGATGGCGCGATGATCTACAACCCGTCGGTAGCGTCCAACGGCGACATCTATTTCTCCGCGCATCGCGACGATTCGGGCAAGGCGTACCAGATCTATGTGGCGCACCACACGGCCAAAGGTTATGCGAAACCGGAGCGGTTGGCGCTGGGCGATCTCGATCACAACCGCATGGACCCCTGCGTCGACCCGGACCAGCGCTTCCTGATCTATGCCGGCAACGAAGGCGATTCGCTGGGCAGTGCCGATCTCTACATCGCGTTCCGCGAGGCCGGCGGTCAATGGAGCAAGCCGATCCACTTGCCCGGCGACATCAACAGCAGCGCGCTGGAGAATGCGCCGTCGCTGGGTCGCCGCTTTGGCGAGCTTTACGTGTCCAGCGGCCGCGAGAACACGGTGCAGTTTCCCAAGCCGCAGGATGACATCGCCTCACTGCAGCACCGGCTGGAAGAACCGCTCAATGGCTCGCGCAACCTCTGGCTGTTCGATATCGGCGATGTGCTGAAGGCACACGGCATCGATCATTGAGTCGATGCCGCTCCGAGCCACGCGCCAACGGCACGACGCACGCCCGCAAGCGATGAGGCGTCCGCCGCCCACTGGTGGGACATGTCGGGCAGTTGCCGAAGCTGCAAGCGCGAGGCCTGCTTGCGGTAGAGCGGTCGCAGGCCTTCGTACAGCTCGGATGCGACATGCGAGTCGATCACCGAATCGTTGCTGCCCTGCAGGAACAACAGTGCCGGATGGTGCCTGGCGATATCGGCGGTGTGCGCGATGGCATCCGTCCGCCGCGCCAGTTCGCGCGAAGCAGGCGACCACGCATACGTCTGCTTGGTCGCCTGCTCGTAGGCTTGCACCGAGGCGCTCAAGCCGGTGGATGCATTGATCAGCACGGCCGCATCGATCTTCACCTTGTCTTGCGACAACGCGTAAAGCGCCGCCGCACCGCCCGCCGAGAATCCCACCAGCTCGATGGCGCCGTCCCGTTGCATGCAGGCGTTCGTGCGCAGCGCTTCCACCACGGCCGGCAGCTCATCGGCCGCGCCCGCCACGACCGGCTTGAACAGCTCCAGTCCCACGTCTTCGCTCTGGCGCCGCGCCAGTTCCTTGTTGCCGCCCGCCGGCGCGCGGGCGCCGAACAGCGGCAGGCCGAGGTAGACTTTCACCGCGTCGACGTCGTCGAGCGGCAGCGCTTCCATCATCGCGCCCTCGCTGGCCGGTGGACCGAAGCCGTGCCAAAGGATGACCGGCGGCTTTCCGATATGCGGCGGTATGCGCAGGATGGCTGGCACGCCGGCCAGCGTCGTTCGCGTGATGGTGGGATGGTCGCGCGTGCCGACTGCACAAAGCGGCGACGCGCCAGCCGCACATGCAGCGGTACAACCACTCGCAAGCAGCAGCGCCATGGCGCCGATCCGCACCGTCCATGCAGGCCGCATGAGCTCACCCATCGGGAAATGTCGTTGAGGCGACGCTACAACGGCTTGCGATAGACAATAAACCCTGACTTCTCGGCTAGGTGGTCGTAAAGCTTCATCGCGGTGGTATTGGTTTCATGGGTCTGCCAATACACGCGCGACGCGCCGGCCTGGCGCGCCTTCGCATACACCGCTTCGATCAATGCGCGGCCCACACCCAGGCCGCGCGCCTGCGCCACGGTGAAGAGATCCTGCAGGTAGCAGCTGTTGGCGATGCTGATGGTGCTGCGGTGAAACAGATAATGGGTCAGGCCAAGCAGTTGGCCGTCGCTTTCGGCGACCAGCGCATGCATCGGTTCGGCGGGATCGAGAAAGCGCGACCACGCGGAAAGAATGACCTCATCCGGCAGCGCGGTTGCGCCGCTGCGGCCATAGAACGCGTTGTAGCCGTCCCATAAGGGCTTCCACGCAAGGAAATCGTGCTCGGTCACCTCGCGGATGACCAACGGCGATCGACTCAACGCTGCACCATGCGCGCAAACCAGCGCCATCCGCGCACGCGTTCGGCCACCAGCTTGGCGCTGGTGAGCATCGGCACGGCGAGCAGGGCGCCAGGAATGCCCCACAACCAGCCCCATACCAGCAGCCACAGCAGGATCGCGATGGGGCTCAGGCGCATGCGATGGCCCTGGATCAACGGCGTGACCACATTGCCTTCGAACGCCGTGATGCCCGCAAAGGTGAGCGCCGGCAGCAAGGCCGCGCTGGGCTGGTCGAAGTTGAGCAGGCCCACCACCGCCAGCACGGCGGTGGTGCTGATGGCGCCCACGTAGGGAATGAAGTTGGCCAGCATGGCCACCGTGCCCCACAGCAGCGGATCGGGCATGTGGTAAAGCCACAACATGCCGGCGGTGACGCCGCCGAGGCCGACGTTGATCAGCGAGGCGGTGAGGATGTAGCGCGAAACCTCGTACTGGATGCCGCGCACCACATGCACGGCATGCCGTTTGTAGCCGAAGCTGGGCGAGGCCTCGACCAGTCGCCGCAGCATCAAGTCGCCATAGACGAGGAAGAAGAACACCAGCAGCACCACGGTAAGCACGCCCGCCAGCACCTTGGGCGTGGTGGACACCACGTCCCACACGGTGATCGACAGCGGCGACTGTGCCGATCCCTGCACCCGGGTCGGTCCGGTGAGGCCCTGCGTGGCCCGGTTGGCCGCTTCCAGCGGCTGGGTGATGTTGCGCAACTTCGGAATGAAGCTGCGGATGGCCGTGGGCGCTTCATGCACCCATCCCAGCGCCGGCTGGGTCAGCGCCCCGACGCCGGCGCCAATGGCCGTCATCAGGCCGATCATCAGCACGCTGGCCGCCAGCCAACGCGGAATGCCGATGCGCGAGCAGCGCGCCACGATGGGATTGAGCGCCAGGCCAATGAACGAAGCGAGCACCAGCGGTATCAGCAGCTGCTTGGTGATGGTCAGCGTGTACGCCAACGCCAACGCCAGGAAGATGTTGAGCACGACGCGAATGCCGCGCAGGTGACGCCGCGCGCTCTGCGTGCGCTGCACATGCATCAGGGCCACACGCGGTTCGCGGCTGGGCACCATCGCTTCGATGGGTACCGCTGTCTGCGCCGCGTCACCTTCGGCAACAGACGGGGGTGGTGACGTCGGCGTGTTCATGTGAAGTCGCTGGTGTCCGGTGCGTAACCGTCGCCGTGCTGCGAGAACTCGGCAACCAGCCGCATCGCCTGGCCCACCACTTCCGCGGCGGTGCCGCTGAGCAAGGCGCCCAGCCCCGGCACGCGCAGCGGATGCACGTTGAGCTTGCCCAGCACGAAGCCGGCGCCCGCCGCCATGCCCACGGTGGTGAGCGGATGACGCTGTCCGCGCAGCAGCAGCGCCTGGGCCGGTTCGGCCACGGCCGCGCGAGCATCCTTTGCGCGGTCTTTCGCGTCGCGCACCGCATGCATTTGCTTGATGAGGCTCACGGCACGTCCTCCCGGCGGATGTCGCCCGGCGGATCGGGGCGATGCATGACCTCATGCATCATCGCATTCCATTCGCCCCGCGTCGCCGGCAACGTCATCCAGTGCATGCAGCGGCGGAACAGCAGCATGGCACCGGCCAGGAACAGCAGTTCCACCAGCGACAGCGCCGCCAGCGCCCAGGCCCACGAGCCGAACCACTGCGCCAGCAGCCAGCCCGTCAAACCCAGCAGGGTCAAACCCAGCCCGACGGCCGCCACGGTAGCGGTCAGGCCGGCAATCAACAGCCAGTGGACGGCGGCGCGCGCCAGTCCCAGTTCGGCGGTCAGCAGCGTCAGTTGTGCGCCGAACAGTTTGCGGAAAGCGCGGCCGAGACGGCCGATGTCATCCAGCAGGCCCGGCGGCGCAGGAGGTGGCGTCTCGTCGGGCGAGGCGGGCGCGTCGTCGCGTCCGGTCTGGTCCATCCCCTGTCCTCGGGTTATCGATTATCGGCGGAGTATGCGGCCAAGCAGCCAGCCGGCGCCAAGGGCGATGGCCACGGACTGCACGGGCTTCTCGCGCACGTAGTCACGTGCGACTTCCAGCCATTCGTCGGCCCGGTCCACGGCTTCGTCATAGGCCTCGCGGCCGCGCTGGCGGTATTCGCCGGCTTTTTCGGTGGCTCGCGTGGCGGTGTCGGCCGCCTTGTCGGTGGCACGGTGCAGGCCTTCCTCGACCTTGTCGGCCGCGCGATCGACGGCTTCCTTGGTATTCGTCACGGCGCTGGTGGTGGCCTGCTTGATGCGCTCGGCACGTTCTTCGATGCGCTCGGCAGCCGTGTTTTCTTCATGCGCCTGGACTTGCTTGTTCATGACGTTCTCCGTTGAAGCGGACATGCAATGGTCGTGACCGGTCCCGCAAAACGCATCGGGGCGAACACGCCCCGATGCGCCGTTGCTTTCAGCTCGCGCGCCTGAAGAAGGCGATGACGGCCAGGATCAGGAACACGATAAACAAGATCTTCGCAATACTGGCAGCGGTACCGGCGATGCCAGTGAAACCGAACACGGCAGCAATGATGGCGATGACCAGAAATACCAGGGCGTAGTGAAGCATGGGTCGATCCTCTCAGCGGACATGACATCGTCCTGACCGCCATTCACCCACAGCCCATGCCTTGCGGGTGTGAAAATGACCTCAGCCCCGGTCGGTCTTTGGTCACCGTTCACGCTCGCGATTGCGGCGTTCAGGTCGCTGCGGGATTGATCGTATAGGTGCCCATGATCTCCGCCTCGGCCAGCACATGGCCGTCCATCGCGGCGCGCAATGCGCTCACGGTGAAACCATCGGCAAGCTTCAGGCTTTCCACGTCCAGCGCGTAGAGGCGGAAGTGGTAGTGGTGCACGATGGAATCGTTCCACGGCGGGCACGGACCGTCATAGCCGAGGTATTCGCCACGCATGTCGGCATCGCCGGCGAACCAGCCGGTGTAATCGTTCAAGCCCTGCACGCTGCCCGGCGGGCCGTACGGTGCACGCTTGCCGCGCGCCACGATGCCGTCGCTGCACGCGCCTTCGGCCAGTTCGCCGCATTCCACCGGGATATTGGCCATCAGCCAATGCACGAATTCCACGCGCGGCAGATCGGCGGGCACGGTGCGGCCTTCCTTGTTCACGTCGTCCGGCTTGCTGGGCACGTCGAAATCGAAAACGGCGAGCACGAACGAGCGCGTGGCGTGCGGCGCGTCTTTCCACGCCAGATGCGGACTGAGGTTGTCCGACAACGCGAAAGGCTCGCCCTTCTTGCCGAAGGCCAGTCGCACAGGCATCGCCTGGCCGTGTTCGAAACTATCGCTGCGCAGTTGCAAGGTCGTTCTCCGATCAGCATGGCGTCGCCGCAATGGCGCCGCCTCAGGGTTTTTGATAGGTCACGCGGTAGACCGCGCCGGCCAGGTCGTCGCTCACCAGCAGGCTGCCATCGGGCAGCGGCTGCACGTCGGCGGGACGGCCCCAGGCCTTCTCGTCCTGCTGGAATCCCTCCAGCAGCGGTTCGTAGGCGACGACCTTGTCGCCGTTGAGATGCACGCTCATCACGCGATAGCCGGATTTCTTGCTGCGATTCCACGAACCGTGTTCGGCAAGGATGATCGCACCATGGTAGTTGGCCGGGAACTGCGAACCTTCGTAGAAGCGCAGACCCAGCGCGGCGACGTGGTTGCCCAGCTTGTACACCGGCGGCGTGTAGTCTTTGCAATTCTTGCCCTGGCCGAATTCCGGATCGAGCGTGTCGCCCTGATGGCAATAGGGATAACCGAAGTGCTCGCCCACGCGCGTGAGACGATTCAACTCGTCGCTGGGCATGTCGTCGCCCATCAGGTCGCGGCCGTTGTCGGTGAACCACAGCTGCTTGCTCTTGGGCTGCCAGTCGAAGCCGACGGTGTTGCGAACGCCGAAGGCGACATCTTCCAGGCCGCTGCCATCGGCGTTCATGCGCGTGATCTTGGCGTAGTCCTGGTCTTTGTCGCAGATGTTGCACGGTGCGCCGATCGGCACGTAGAGCTTGCCGTCGGGTCCGAATGCGATGAATTTCCAACCGTGGTGCGTTTCGGTGGGAAACTTGTCGTAGATCACATCGGGCTTCGGCGGGTCGTCGAGATGGTTCTCGATGTCGCGCAGCACCAGGATCTTGCTCACGGCGGAGATGTACAGGTCGCCGTTCTTGAACGCCACGCCCACCGGCAGCTTCAAGCCGCTGGCGATCACGCGCACCTTGTCGGCGCGGCCGTCGCCCTTGCTGTCGGCGAGCGCGTAGACCTTGCCGGCGCTGTTGGAGCCGACGAACACGGTGCCCTTGGCGCCCAGGGCGATTTCCCGCGCGTTCGGCACCTGGTCGGAATAGACGGCGACATGGAATCCCTTCGGCAGCGTGAGCTTGTCCAACTGCGGCGCCGCCAGCGCGGCGTGGGCAGCGAGAATTCCGAACAGACCAAGTATCAACTTGCGCATGAACGGCACTCCGAGTGGGGAGTTCCAGAGCCTAACGCCATCGCGGCGGCGCGGGAAAGCATCACGGCAGATCGGGCAGCGTGTACTGAAGATCGTACGAATGCGTGCCGTTGGCGATGATGATGGTCAACTGGCCCGCGATGCCCGCCAGCTCATCGGTGCCCGAGTCCGGCACGATGGTGACCGACAACTGCGGCGTGCCGCGATGCATGGTGCCGCTGTGCTGCAAGGCGAAACTGCCCTGGCGCCCATGCACGCTGCCCTGCACCCGCTCCATCGCCACGTAGCCGGCGGAACCGTCGACGGCGGTGCCCATGGCGAGCATTTGTCCCAGGCCGCGCGCCTGCATGTCGCCATGAAACTGCTTGTCGAGCGCCAGGCGGCCCACGCCGGGATCGCCCACGCCTTCTTCGGGCGCTTGCGGCGTGATCTTTACTTCGAACGTGCCCTTGGCGTGTGCCATGTCCGGTTGCTCCGTCTTTAGTCGATGCTGGCGCGGATGATGCGGCGACGTTGTGACAACCAGCGCATGCTCGGCGCCGGCCGCGGCGCTGTCAACGAGAAGCTCAGGCGGAGGCGATCGCGTTGAAGCGCGCGGCGATGTAGTCGTCGGTGAAACTGGTCATGTCCCAGCCGCGGATATAGCCGCAATGGCCGCCGTAGGGCGAAATATCCAGCTCCACGTTGGCGGGCAGGTCCAGCCGCTCGAAGGCGGCGACCGGAATGACCGGGTCGTCGCGCGCGGTGAGGATGGTGCATGGCACGTGCATGCCTTCCAGCGCGCGGCCGGCCACCGAATAGCCGTCCAGATACGCTTCCAGCGAACCGAAATCGGTGTGCCGCGCCACCAGCGAGGCGGTCAGTCCGCGCAGGTTCTGCTTGAGCTCGGCGAGCTCGAAATACTGGTGCTGCGGAAACGCCGCCTGCTTGGCCTGCAGCGAACGCCGCCACTTGTGCATGAAGTAGGCCTGGTAGAACCACGGCGCCTGCGCTTCCAGCGAGAACAGGCCTTCGCCCGGATCGATGATCGGGCAGACCGCCAGCGCGTAGCTCAACGGCAGCTTCGCCGCGGGCGCCTGCATGGCTGCACGCAGCGCGAAATTGCCGCCCAGCGAGAAGCCCGCCAGCACCATCGGGCGGGAAGGAAAGCGCTGCGCGATGTCGTTCAACGCGTGCACCACCTCGTCGATGCGGCAGGAATGGAACAGCGCTTCGTTGAGGTTGTGGCTGTCGCCGTGATCGCGGAAATTCAGCCGGAACACGTCCCAGCCGTCGGCCAGCAGGCGGCTGCCGGTCTGCAGCACATAGGTGGAATCGACGCTGCCTTCCCAGCCGTGGAACAACACGGCCAGGCCGCGCGACTGCGGCTGCGCCGTCTGCATGGTGTAGGCGCCGGTGAGGCGCACGCCGTCACCGCCGTTGACCACCATCGGCTGGGAATTCTGCAACACCGTCTGCGCCGCCTTGGGCAGCAATAGGCGCCGCACGCCGCTGGAGGACAGCATGGTCTGGATATGCCCGCTGCGTAGCGGCCACGGCGGCAGAAAATCCTTTCCCCTGGGCAGCGTCATGCGTGGTTTTCGTGGCCCGGCTTGTCTTCCAGCGCCTGCGCAATACGCTCGCGTGCCGTTTCCGCCATGCGGCGGCGCGCATCCGGCATCGCCGCCACGGGCGCGAGGAAATGCACTTCGGCATCGAGCGGCGCTTCGCCCAGCAGACGCAGGAAGTTCTGCATGAAGTTCTCGTGCTCGCGGAAGCCGGCATCCACCACGCGGCGACCGTCGCGCGCGAAGCGCAGCGCCACCGGCTGCACCGGCACTTCGGCATCGAGCGCGGCCTGGAAGATGCGCGCATGGAACACGCGCAACACGCCGTTGTGGCCCGTGCCGCCTTCCGGAAACACCGCCACCGAACGACCGCCGCGCAGGCGATCCACCATCACCTGCATCACCGCCGCCAGCGAATGGTTGCTGCCGCGGCGATGGAAGATGGTGCCGCCCGCCGAGGCCAGCCAGCCCACCAGCGGCCAGCTGGCGATTTCCGCCTTGGCCACGAAGCAGGCCGCGCGCTGGCTGTGCAGCAGTTCGATATCGATCCACGAGGTGTGGTTGGCCACGAACAGCACCGGATCGGCCAGCGGCTGGCCGACGCGTACGGAACGCAGGCCGAAGATGCGCAGCAAGGCGGTGGACCACCAGCGGATGGTGCGATGCGCAAAGGGCTCGCGGCCGTCTTTCATCACCGCGTTGCGGCGCCAGGTAATCACCAGCGAGCAAAGCAGCACCCCGAGCACCACATGCAGCAGCAGCAGCGGCACGCGCCAGAGGTAGCGCAGGGGTCGCATGGAATCTCGGCGGGCGGGGGCGGAAAGGGATTGGCTATTCATCAGTCCGGTTAGTTTAGCGTTAGTCAGCCCCTGCGTCCCCGCGTCGCACCATGCTTTTAATGGTCCAGCTGGGTCAGGGGAAGCGCCGACGAGCGCTTCACCGTGCGCAATACGAAGCTGGAATTGACATCGGCGACGCCCGAAGCGTTCAGCAGCCGATCGAGCAGGAAGCGGGAGAAATCCTGCAGGTCGGCCACATAGACATGCAACAGGTAGTCCATGTCGCCGGTCAGCGCATAGCAGGACACCACTTCGGGCCAGCCGTTCACCAGCTCCACGAAGCGCTCCACCGCGGCGCTCTCATGCTTGGTCAGCTGCACGCGCACCAGCGCCTGCAGGCCCAGGCCGACAGCCTGGGGATCGACTTGCGCGGTGTAGCCGGTGAGCACGCCGTCGGCCTCGAGCTTCTGCAGGCGGCGCAGGCATGCGGACGGCGAGAGGCTGACCTTCTCCGCCAGGTCGGCATTGGTGATGCGGCCATCGGACTGGAGGACGGCCAGAATCCGCAGGTCGGTGCGGTCCAGGGTAGCCATGGCAATAAATCTCCATAGATACGAATAGGGAAACACGATTATTGCGCAAACAAACTGAATCAATGCAATAAAACAAGCATCGTGCGCGGCAATCGCCCTATGCTGAGGCACCCACGCAAGCCGGCCTTGTTGCCAGGAGCACGCCATGAACACCCCTCCCCGCCGGGTCGAGCATCAGCAGACCGACCGAGGCTACGTCCCGGTCTATGCCACGGGCGTGGTGGAGCAGCCGTGGGCGAACTATTCCGCCACCGACCATCAGGTATGGGACACCCTGTTCCAGCGCCAGCGCGAGCTGCTGCCCGGCCGCGCCTGCCAGGAGTTCATGGACGGCGTGGCGCGTTTCGGCCTGGGCGACGGCGGCATCCCGAAGTTCGCTGAGCTCAACAAGGTGTTGGGCGCGGCGACCGGCTGGGAAGTGGTGGCGGTGGAAGGTCTGTTGCCGGACGAAGTGTTCTTCGATCACCTCGCGCACCGGCGCTTCCCGGTGAGCTGGTGGATCCGCAAGCCCGACCAGCTCGACTACCTCAGCGAGCCCGACCTGTTCCACGACCTGTTCGGCCACGTGCCGCTGCTGCTCAACCCCGTGTTCGCCGATTACATGCAGGCCTACGGCAGGGGCGGCATGAAGGCCTTCGCGATCGGGCCCGAGGCGTTGATGAACCTCACGCGCCTGTACTGGTACACGGTGGAGTTCGGCCTGATCAACTCGAAGGACGGCATGCGCATCTACGGCGCCGGCATCGTCAGTTCCAAAGGCGAGTCGATCTACTCGCTGGACTCGGCCTCGCCCAACCGCATCGGCTTCGGCCTGGAACGCGTGATGAGCACGCGCTACCGCATCGACACCTTCCAGCAGACCTACTTCGTGATCGACAGCTTCGAGCAGTTGTTCGAGGCCACGCGGCCGGACTTCACCCCGATCTACGCGCAGCTGCGCGAAGTGCCCGCACACGCCGCGGGCGACGTGCTCGATGGCGACCGCGTGTTCACGCGCGGCAATCGCGAAGGCTGGGCGACCAACGCCGACACCTGATCGACGGCCCTTCGCCAAACACCGAAAAAGCCCGCCTTGCGCGGGCTTTTTCGTGCGCGCGCCTGCGTCCGAATGCCCCAAGGGCGAATGATCTGGATCAAAAGCAAGCAACGACTTCCTAACGACCATGACGTCATCCCCACCGCAACAAACGGAACGACATCATGAAAGCGCTGCTTCCCCTCGCCCTCGCCGCCACCTTCGGTGCACTCGCCGTTTCCAACGTCCATGCCGACGATTCATGGGTGGTGCGTGTCGGTGGTGCGGTGGTCGCCCCCAAGGGCAACAACGGCACGCTCGCCGGCGCACGCGCCGACGTGAGCAGCAGCACGCGGCCCAGCATCGACCTCGAATACATGTTCACGCCGAACTGGGGCGTCGACGCGCTGGGTGCCTGGCCGTTCATGCATGACGTCAAGCTCGCCGGCCTCGGCACGGTGGCACGCACCAAGCAATTGCCGCCGACCTTCGGCATCAACTACCACTTCATGCCCGATGCCGCGTGGTCGCCGTTCCTGGGCCTGGGCGTCAACTACACCAACTTCTTCGGCACCCATGCCACCGGCGCGCTGTACGGCAACAGCGTGAGCATCGCCAACAGCTGGGGCGGCGCGGTGCGCGCCGGCTTCGACCTGAAGATCAGCGAGAAGTGGCTGGCCACCGTCGACGTGCGCTGGGCCAACATCGAGAGCGACGTGAAGGTCAATGGCGACCGCGTCGGCAAGGCCAAGATCGATCCGGTGGTGTTCGGCGCCAGCGTGGGTTACCGCTTCTAAAGGGGAGGTCCATCGGCAAGGACGCCGCTGGGGCCCTTCGCAGGAAGGGCCCTTTTTTTATGCGCGCCGCTAGCCGCGCTTCCATTCGTCGACGGTGAGCACCTGCGCGATGCGCTTGCCGTCCCAGCGATACATCAGGTGTTGCGCCTGCACGCAGGGCGCCACCCGGTCGGGATAGAACACCGCCACGCACTCGCCGCCGGCATGGCGCACGCTGTCGTAGACCAGGCCGTCGGAACCTTCACGGCGCAGCCTGCGCGCCAGCGCCACGCCTGCGGCGTAGTTGTCCGGATCGTGCTGGGGCTTCCAGCCGCCGCGCAGGTCGTGCAACTTCGCCTGGATGCTGGTGCTGTAGCAGCGCATCTCGATATCGCACGCCGGCTCGGCGGTGGCGGCAAGGAACAGTTCGCGGTGATACACCGTCTCTTCCACGGCGGTGGCCACGCTGTGCGCCGCATAGAACACGCCCCAGCTGCCATCGGAAAAACGGCTGCCCTCCGGATTGAGATGGGTGAACGCCGCCATCACCGGCGTGGTACCGGGACCGCTGACGCGTCGATCCGGCGGCACCAGGTGCAGCTCGCCGATCTCATCGCGCAGGCGCGGATTGGTCATCGCCTCGATGGCGTACAGCGCGTCCAGGTCGCCGGGTTCGGCAATGCGGTCGAATACGCCGATGGGCGGAAACCGGCTGGGCACGATGCGATAAGCATGACTCCAGCGGACGCGTTTGAGCGGTGGAATGTCGGCCATGACGTGGATCTCTCACGCGTGTCGCCAGAAGAAGAAAGTATGACGTCGGCATGTATCGCCGATTGCGACCTGCTGCGTAGGATTTGACCCGGGTGATCGCCAGAGCGCAACGCTACGGCCGCGCATGGGCGCATTCCCGCAACGACGGCGTGTCCGGTCAGCCGCGCTGCGCGTCCAGATACTGGCGCACCACGTAGAGATCGGCGACGTTCCCCGAAAGCATGCGTTCCAGCGCCGACTGCCCGCCGAACAGGGTGGCGCGGTTCGCGCGATGGACCCAGCCGTCGGCCTGGCCGGGATCGGGAAACAGGATCTGCAGATCCTTGAAAATGCCCAACAGGTAGCTGATGCGCTCCAGCGTGTCGCGCCCCAGCGTGCCGCTCTGCAGCCGCTTCCACTTGTAGAACGTCGATTCCGGCGGATCGCCCAGCAGGCGGCGCTGGTCGGTGATGCGCAGGTTCCAGCGCTCGGCGATATGGAAGAAGGCGCGCAGCGCGGGGCCGCCGAGATCGGCGACGGGATGGGTTTCAGGCTGGAGATGAGCCGCCATGGTTCAACTCTCCCAGTGAAGTTGAAAGTGAATTTACTCCACTGATGCATTTTTCGCCAGTGGCCGGTCATCTGCCGTTCGGCCAATACAGGCGCCCCACCCGCCGTCGCATACTCGCCCCGCCCTGCCGGAGGACGCGCCATGCGCACGCAAGCCGCTGTTGCCGCTGTTTTGCTGTCGCTTCATGCCCTCGGGGCGCAGGCGGAAGTGAAGGAAGCCGCCGCCGATCACCTGCTGATCCAGGACAGCCGCGTGGTCCACGCGCCACCGGACAAGCTCTACGCGGCCTTGATCGACGTGGCCAAGTGGTGGAACGGCGAACACAGCTACTCCGGCGACGCCTCGCATGTGAGCCTCAAGGCCGAGGCCGGCGGTTGCTTCTGCGAGCGCTGGGACAACCAGAGCGTCGAACACGGCCGCGTCATCTGGGCTGCTCCCGGTCATCTGCTGCGCCTGGATACCGCGCTGGGACCGCTGCAGGCCATGGCCGTACAAGGCGTGCTGACGTTCACGCTCAAGCCCTCGCCCGAAGGCACCGCGCTGCAACTGGACTATCGCGTCAACGGCTCGAGCGCCAGCGGCCTCGACAAGATCGCCCCCGCGGTGAACGGCGTGCTGATGGAACAGCTCGACCGCTTGCAGCGCTATGCGGACGGCGGCAAGGGCGCGCCAGCCAAACCCTGACCGACGCCCAAGGCAACGACCCCGGCCAGGCCGGGGTCGCGGGGTGCATTACTTCTTCGTGTCCTTGTCCTTGGCACAGTCGCAGCCGAAGTCCGGCTCCGGGCCGCCGTCGGCGATGAAGCGTTCGATGCGCTTTTCCAGCACCGGCAACGGCACCGAGCCGATCTGCAGCACGGTGTCGTGGAAGTGGCGGATGTCGAACTTGGTACCGAGCGCCTGCTCGGCCTTCTGGCGCAGTTCCAGGATCTTCAGGTAACCGAGTTCATACGACAGCGCCTGGCCCGGCCAGCTGATGTAGCGGTCTACTTCGTTGGCGATCTCGCGATCGGACAAAGCGGTGTTCTGGGTCATGAAATCGATCGCCTGCTGGCGCGTCCAGCCGAGGTGATGGATGCCGGTATCGACCACCAGGCGGCAGGCGCGCCACATCTGGTAGGTGAGGTAACCGAAGCGATCGTACGGCGTCTTGTAGATGCCCATCTCGTTGCCGAGGTATTCCGAATACAGGCCCCAGCCCTCGCCGTACGCGGAGATATAGCCCTGTCGACGGAATTCCGGCTGGCCGCGCTGTTCGGCCGCCAGCGCCAGTTGCAGCGAGTGGCCTGGCGCCGATTCGTGCAACGTCAGCGCCGGCATGTTGTAGAGCGGGCGGGACGGCAGATCGTAGGTATTGACCAGATAGGTGCCCGCGCCGCCGCGACCGGAGGTGTAGTACGGGGCGATATCGGCCGGCACCGGCACGATGGCGAAGCGTTGGCGCGGCAGGCGGCCGAACTCCTTGCCGAGCTGCGCATCCACCTGCTTGGCGACCCAGGCCGTGCGCATCAGGAGTTCGTCGGGCGTCTTGGCATAGAACTGCGGATCGGTGCGCAGGAAATGCAGGAAGTCGGCGAAGCTTCCCTTGAAGCCCGTGTCCTGCATGGTCTTGACCATCTCGGCGTGGATCTTCGCCACCTGCTCCTGGCCCATCTTGTGGATGGTGTCGGGATCGAGATCCAGCGTGGTGTATTCGATGATCTGCTGGCGGTAGAACGCCTTGCCATCGGGCATCGCTTCGGCGGCCAGCGTGGTGCGCGCCTTGGCTTCGTATTCGTTGTGGAAGAACGTGAGCAGGTTGGCGTAGGCGGGAATCACCTTGCCGCTGATCGCCTTCTTCGCTGCGTCGCGCAGCTTGGCCGCGTCGGCTGCCGGCACGCTGGAGGGCATGTTCTCGAAGGGCTTGTAGAAGCTGCTCTGCGTCGGGTCCTTCAGTTCCGATACCGAGCTGATCGAGGCATCGCGCCCCTTGAGTACTTCGCGCGGTACGGTGAAGCCGCGTGCCAGGCCGTCGCGCATGTTGTCGATCTGCTGCTGGAAGTACGCGGGCACTTCATTGAGGCGATCGACGTAGCGCTGGTAGTCCTGGGTGGTGCGCAGCTTGTCGCCGTCGAGCAAGTAGCCGAGCTCGCTCCAGAACGCCGAGTCGCTGTTGAACGGCATCTGCCACTGCTTGAACTTCTGCGCGGCAAGCAGGTTCTGGATCTGCGCCCGGTACACGGCGTAATTCACCTGTGCTTCCGGCGACAGCTGCTTGAGGTCGATGCCGTCCAGATCGTTGGACACCTTCTGCCAGTAATCGAGACGCTTCTGCTGGTTGGCCGCATCCACGTTGTCCAGGTGCGAGCCGTTCGCCTGCGCCTCGCCCGAGCTGGCGATGCCCGATTGGCCATTGCGCCAGGCCCATTCCTGCTCGTAGATCTGCTTGAAGCGCGCATCGGCGTTGGTATCGGCCCAGGCCGGTGCGGCCAGTGCGAGCGTGGTGGCCGCGGCCAGCCAGGTCGTGCGTAGAGCTTTCTTCACTGCGGGTTTCCCTTTACCAAGAGGTCGTAAGCGGCGATGCCGACACGGCATCCTCTACGCTCCCGTCGGCCAGCGCCTGTGGCGGAAGCTGGGTGAGGCCATGGGCAACGGGGCGTCGCCTTCGCATCGTGCCATGACTGACGGGTTGAGTGGCTTGAATCCGCTGCGATCGTCGCGTTCCCGCGACCGGGCCGCTCAAGGAGCAGGCCTCCTGTGGGAGCGCACTTGTGCGCGACTGCCACGCTTGGGTGTATCGCTCCGTAGGTTTGTCGCGCACAAGTGCGCTCCCGCATTGGATCTGCAGCTCTCAGCTCTTGGCTTCGGCCCTTGGCTCTTTGGAGTCCCCGCACGACGTGGCGGGTGGGCCGGAGGGGAAAGAGAGTCGAACGCTCAGCCTTCCATTCCCTCGTAGTACCCGCGCATCGCCTGCAAATAGGCGTCCAGATTGCGGCCGTCCATTTCCTCGAATCGCTCACCCGTGATGGTGCAACCAGCGATGCGATCCGGCCGGAAATTGCGGAAGCCCACGCGCAAACGGCACCACGTGCCCAAAGTCCACGCACCACCCCAGAACGCCAGGCACAAGGGCTCCACATCGCGGGTACTGGTGCGCCCGGCTTCGTCGCTGTACTCCAGGCGCAGCACCTGGTTGTCGGTGATGGCAGCGTTGAGGCGGTCGATCAGGGCAGCGAAATCGGTCTTGGTCTGGTCGCGCCAGATCGGCGCATAGATGCGCGTGCGGGTGGCGCGTTCGCGCAGTTCGGCGGGCAGCACGGCCTCGATCTTCAGCAAGGCGGCCTGCGCGCTCTGCGCCAGTTTCTGACCAGCGAAGGCCCGCACGAAGCGCGTGCCCACCACCAGCGATTCGAGCTCGTCGGCGGTGAACATCAGGGGCGGGATGTCCGAACCCTTGCGCAGCAGATAGCCGACGCCGGCCTCGCCTTCGATGGGCACGCCGGAGAGCTGCAGATCGGCCACATCGCGATAGACGGTGCGCAACGACACGCCGAGCGTGCCCGCCAGCTGGCGCGCCTGCAACGCCGTGCGGCGCCCCCGCAGGGCGTGGATGATGAGGAAAAGCCGGTCGGCGCGACGCATCCGCAGATGATGGCGGAGCAGCCGGCGCGGAGCCAGCGCCGTGAGTCATGCATGACAGGGGTCATGACGTAGCGCACACCGCACGCCCGTCATCTCCGCTGGTGCGGAGGCGACGGGCATCACCGTTACGCGCGAAACCATTCACTCACGCCGCCTGCGCTTCCGCCAGCGCCGCATCCAGCGCCGCCGCGCGCTGCACGGCCGGACGGGACATCACGCGGTCCACATACGCGCGGACCACCGGCAACGCCGGCACCAGCTTGAACTCCGTCATCCAGTGCAGGGCGCTGCCCCACAGCACGTCGAGCGCGCTGAAGCGCTCGCCCAGCATGTAGGGGCCACGTTCCAGCTGCGCCACCAGCGTGTTGAACATGGTGTCCCAGTCGCCATACGGACAGGTCGACGGCGGTACCGCATCGCGCTTCATGGCGCGGTCCACCGCGGCAGGCTCGAAGCACGAACCGTAGAACACCATCCAACGCAGATACGGCCCGCGCAGAGGATCATCCAGACCCGGCGCCAGCCCCTTCCCGGCGTAGAGATCGGCCAGGTAGAGATAGACCGCCGGCTGTTCCGTCACCAGTTCGCCGCGATGCCAGATGGCCGGCACCTTGCCCATCGGATTCACCGACGTGTACGGCGATTCGCGCTGCTCGTTCTTGCGCAGATTGAGCACGTGCAGGTCGTACTCCACGCCCAGCTCTTCGAGCAAGGCGCGGGTGCCGCCGGAGCGACTGTTGGGTGCGTGATAGAAGGTGACGCGTGACGAGGTCATGGCGTAGCTCTCGCAGCAGGGGGACGGCGGCCGTGACGGCCGTCGTTCCGGTTCAGAGGTAGTTGGTGATGGCGGGGGCGTTCCACCAGTTGTTGTCGCGCCCGTCGGAATAGCGCACCGGCGCCGTCGACCATTCCTCGTCGCTCACATCGTCCAGACAGGCGACGTTGACGGCGACGAACTCGCCGCCGATCTGTTCGACGTAGCCGCGATGGAACGAGTGCACGCCGCAATGGCGACAGAACAGGTTGTGCGTGCTGTCGGTGCCAAACGTGTAATCGACCAGCGCGTCCTCGCCGCTGACCATCCGAAACGTTTTCAGGTCGGCCCGCGCACTCCAGAACCGCAGCTTGCGGCAGATCGAACAATTGCAGCGCCCCGTGCCGTTGGACAGATCCAGGTTCGCTTCGTAACGGACAGCGCCGCAGTGGCAACTGCCGTGATAAGTGCGGCTCATGCACGTGCTCCTCGTAGTGTTGCCGGCGAGGCCGGCATGCGCTCGGCGTCGATCTGCTTGCTCGCCTTCACCTTCTTTCCCTTCGGCGGCTCCGGATCGCTCACCGGCAGGCGGTACTGCCCGTCCATCAGCAACCCGCGCAGGTAGAGCGGCCGATACGCCATCAGGATCTTGCCCATCGAAATAGCCATGACGTACTCCTCGTTGCGTTCGTTAGGCCGCCACTGCCGCGGCGGCGTCGCCCGCGCACCACGGCGGCGGCAGGGCGTGCTTGAACAGGCGAAACCAGTGCTCGCGATCGCTGGGGTTGTACAGATCGAGCGTGCGGATCACCTCGCGGGCGAACTCCACGCTGCCCAGCTGGCTGGCGGTGATCACGCCACTGTCGCTCACGGCGAGCGCCTGGGCGTCGTACTGATCGGCGCCCGCATAGCCGGGCACATGGGTGCCGATGTGGCCCGGCCAGCTGCTGGTATGACGGCAGGCATCCAACAGCCCGGCCCGGGCCAGCACCAGCACACCGCTGTCGACGGCGGCCACGGTCGCACCGGCGTCGTGGACACGCCGTGCGGCTTCCACCGCTTCCTCGCCGTGGCCGTGTTCCCACAGGTACCCACCGGGAACGACCAGCAAGGCCGCGCGCTTCACCTCCAGCTGGTCCAGGGTGAGCTCCGGCACCACCCGCAGCCCGGCCATGGAGAGCACCGGCTGCAGGGAGAACCCCACCGTCTTCAATTGCCAATCGCCCGGCCGACGGATCTCACACAGGGCATGCGCCGCATGCCAGTCCGCGTAGCCGTCGAATGCCAGGAAATACACCGTATCGCGCATGAGAATCCCTCCTTCTGACCGAGGCCAGTGTGGGTACCCCCTGCTGCCAACGTGTTGTCAGTAGGGGCCGGGCCACGATCCCCTTTTGTGGGAGCGCACCCTGGGCGCGACTGACGCCCGGGCGCCATATCGACAACCGGTTGACGCGAGGCACCCGGACGCCTGTCGCGCACAGGGTGCGCTCCCACAGGAGGCAGCCGCGGCCCCCGAGGTGGTTTGTCCGAAAAGGTTTCCAGATCGCATAGATGAACCGACTGGTCACACTTTGAGCTGACAAGTGTCGGCATCAACCGGGACAATAGGCGCACCTTTTCCTGCGGGTTCGCCATGAAGTCCATCTCGCTCATCCAGTTCCTGATCGAGGAACGCCGCGCCGGCCGCATGAATGCCGAGCTGTCCCTGCTGATCGAAGTCGTCGCCCGTGCCTGCAAGCGCATCGCGGTGGCCACCAACAAGGGCGCCCTGGGGGGCGTGCTGGGCGAGGCGGGCACCGGCAACATCCAGGGCGAGGCGCAGAAGAAGCTGGACGTGATCTCCAACGAGATCCTGCTCGAAGCCAATGCCTGGGGCGGTCAGCTCGCCGCATGCGCTTCGGAAGAAATGGAACACCCGCAGCCCATTCCCGACATGTATCCGAAGGGCCACCACCTGCTGCTGTTCGATCCGCTCGATGGCAGCTCCAACATCGACGTGAACATTTCCGTCGGCACCATCTTCTCGGTGCTGCGCTGCCCCGACGGCATCACCGAACCCAAGGCCGAGCACTTCCTGCAGGAAGGCACCACCCAGCTGGCCGCCGGTTATGTGGTGTATGGCCCGGCCACGGTGCTGGTGTTGACCTTTGGCCACGGCACGCACGAGTTCACCCTCGATCGCGAAGTGGGCAGCTTCGTGCTGAGCCGCCGCAACATCCGCATCCCGGAAGAAACCGCCGAGTTCGCCATCAACATGTCGAACCAGCGGCATTGGGAAGCACCGATGCAGCGTTACATCGGCGAGCTGCTGGCCGGCACGGAAGGCCCGCGCGGCAAGGATTTCAACATGCGCTGGGTCGCCTCGATGGTGGCCGACGTGCATCGCATCATCACGCGCGGCGGGGTGTTCTTCTATCCGCTCGACGCCAAGATCAAATCCAAGGGCGGCAAGCTGCGCCTGATGTATGAAGCCAACCCGATGGCCTTCATCGTCGAACAGGCCGGCGGCGCCGCCACCACCGGCCGCTCGCGCATCCTCGACCTGCAACCCACCGGCCTGCACCAGCGCGTGCCGGTATTCCTCGGTTCGAAGAAGGAAGTGGATGTGGCGACGCACTATCACGTCGAGGCGGATGGCGCGCAGGTCTGACGCTCGCAAACCCTTTCGATCGCCAGCCGCGAACGGCGCAAAAATCGCGCTCCAGCGAGACCGGATCGGCAGCCATCGAAGCAAGAAAATACGCCCACTTCGAAGCCTTGTTCGAAGTGGGTTTTTTATTTGCCCTGCGTTGAGCAACCAAGCAAGATCACGCCGACAAGCCGTCCATGGACTCGCGGCGCCTTCAATCGGATCCTGCATATGGCAAATGCATCGCGCTACGAATTCAACTGGGAAGAGATCGCCACGGCATTGGTTAGGCAGCTGGGCGTCAGCGATGGCCTGTGGACGACCAGCGTCAACTTTCAGTTCAACGGTAAGAACATCAACGTCGAGGGAAAGCCGTTGCGGCCTGGCTTCGTGGGCTCGTTGAGCAACGTGAGCCTGATGCGCGTGACTGAAAGTATCCCCGGGCTTACCGTCGATGCAGCGCAGGTCAATCCGCAGCTGACCACGACGACGGGATCGCGCCGCCGCGTGAACTGATCGGCGCCAAGCAGCACTGCGTGGCCACACGCCACCAAGCAGAACAGGGGCTATATGGGAAACAACAAGGCCATTCCGCGCCGCAACGCGCCCGTCACGGCGGAGGCGCGCGGCCGACCGGAGGGAGCACTGTCGCTATTCGGCAAGGCGCTGCTGCCAACGGCGTTGCTGGCAGGTATGGTGGCGGCCGGCAGTTTCGCACTGTCCCAGGGATGGGCGAAGGCGAGCGATGACGTATCGCCAGCCCAGGCGCAGATGCGTCTGGAAGCGTTCCACTCACTAGATTCGGTGATGGCATCAATCGTCGCATCGACCGACATCGAGCGCGCACTACAAGGCATGCAACTGAGCCCCGCCGCCATGCAATCGTTGCGCGCAGACTTGCGTCCAGAAACGACGGCGGCGCCCGAATCTGTCGCGGCTTCACGCACGACACCTGCCGCACAACCTCAAGCGCAAGCGCAGCGCTTGCAATTGGTATGGATACGCTTGTGGGACACCGATGCGGAAGATGGCGATGTCGTGCGCATCGACAGCGCCGGCTATAGCCGCACGGTTCGCCTGACCAAACATGGTGACACATTCGCCGTACCCGTTTCGTCCGACGGCATGGTGCGCGTCACCGGCATCAAGGACGGCGATGGCGGCGGCATCACGGTGGGGCTGGCATCCGGTTCGTCGCAGGCGGTGTTTCCGATCATGAGCGAAGGTCAGGTACTCGGCCTACGCGTGAGGGTGGAGTAATGCGCTGGCTTAGTTCGTTCGCCACACGCTTGATGCCGGTGGCTTTCCTAGTCGTCGCGACCATCGCCGTAGCGCAGTTCTGGTTGCAGCACGCGCCCAGTGGCCATGCGCTGGATGGCTACGTGGACCAGACCACTGCCTTTCTGCGCGCAAAGGTCGGGTGGGTGTTGGGCTTGTCGATACCACTTTGGTTGCTGTTCTTCCTGGGCTATTTCCGCGAGCGCCAGCGGCTCGTTCGACCCGATGCTGTTGATGGGGGTTACCTGATGGACATTCTCGATCGCCTGACCAACCGTGCCGCGCTGGAAACGCGCCTCGCCCAGCAGCCTGATGCGGTGTTCATCGACGCCGAACAGCTGGCGACCACGCTAAAGAGCAAGGTGATCGGCCAGGACGCGGTGTGCGACGACATGGCCGCGCAGATACGTCGTCGTCTTGCGCTCAAGCAACGCGGCAAGCCGGTGGGGGTCTTCCTGCTGGCGGGACCGCCCGGTACCGGCAAGACCTATCTGGCCAAATGCCTGAGCACGTGTCTGCAGCGCAGGCTGCTGCATTTCGACATGACCCAGTTCGCCAGCGGCGGACACGGCGCCACGCAGCTGTTCGGTTCGTCCAAGGGGTACGTGGGCTCGGACAACTACGGCAAGCTCACCGCCGGTCTACGCGACGCGCCAGACGCCGTGGTGTTGCTGGATGAGATAGAGAAAGCTCATTCGGACGTCCAGAAGAATTTCCTCACGGCCTGGAACGACGGCTTCATCACCGAGGCATCCGACGGCAAGCAGATCTCCACCACCCAGGCAATCTTCATTCTCACCACCAATGCGGCCACCGATTCGCTGCAGTCGCTGACCGAACAGCACCACAACGACGCGGACGAATTGCGTCGCACGTCCACCAACGCGTTGCGCGAGTCGGGCTTCGCGGCCGAGATCATCAATCGACTCGATCGCATCTTCATCTTCCGTCCGCTGTCGGGACTGGACATCGCGCGTGTCACCGCGCTGGAGATCGAGGCGATGATCAAGGGTTATGGCCTCGACGTCGCGCGCGGCGGCATCGATCCCGAGTTGTTGCTGGATATGATGCGGCGCCAGGGCCGATTGGGTTCCGGCGCGTCCGCGCGCGACATCGTGCGCCTGGCGGAAGAGTCGATTGCCGACACGCTCATCGAGGCCAAACAGATGGGGCATAGCAAGGTGTCGCTGGTGGCTGTCGACGGTCGCGTCGTGGCGAGGCCCGCGGCGTGACTCTGCGTCCCAGGGAATCGCCACTGCGTACGTTTCGCCAGCTGTGGCAACGCGCGCCCCTTTGGCGCCTGACGGGCCTGTTGGCGGGGTTGTTGACGCTGTTATGCCTGCTGTTTCCATGGCGCCCGCCGGTCGCTGCGCCGGCAACTGCCACGGCCCAGGCGACCTACGCGCCGCACCCCAGTCCCGCAGTCGTGCCCCCTTCGGCATCCGCGCATGCAACGCCACCTGCTCTCAGCGCAGCGGTAACGCCTGCTCCAGTCAACCAGGCGCCTGTACAGACCGCCAAGCTTTCGTTGGCAACGCCCGACAACCACGGGCCCACCGTTGACGGGCTGGACGGCGCAATCGCGGGACGCCGCATCAGCGGTTCGCTGCGCGTGGACGGCTTCGATGTGCCGCTGCCGCCGGGTGATTGGCTGCAGCTGTCAAGCGGGCACTTCAAGCAGCCAACGGCAGCCGGCGAGCTACTGACGCTGGGACGGGTGAAGGACAGGCGCCTGGTGGGATACATTCGTATTACCGCCGGTCGCAGCGTGGCCAATCCCCCCGCAGGGTTCCCCGGCACCCCCGGATGCGACCGCCAGAACCAGAACACCAACATCCTCGTCAACGAGGGTCAGGAGCCGTTCGGGCACCAGGCCTGCTGGGTGATGGACCATTATTTTCTGGTGCCGTTGCAAGCGTGGGCGGATCGCTCCAACAAGCTGCCAGCGCTGGAACGCGCGGCTGCCGGTGATCTGGCGGCCAAAGGCGTCAGCTATCCACAGGAGATGATCTCACTGCGCCTCACGCGCGCGGAGACCTGGGGACTGCTGGAAGTGCGCTATGTGTTCAGTCCCGAGGAGGATCACATCACCTCGAACAACGTCGCCACATACGCAGATAGCGACTGGCAGCCTGGGATGATCGACCGCTATCCCGAAAAGGTCGCTTACATCGCAAAGCTCAAACGTTGGGGCGACGACTTTTGGCCTCGCTTCAAATCGGCCTTTAGCGCCGGCAGGCAGACGCCCTCCCTCTGAAGCGCATACGTCAGTTCGTGGCCATGGTGCTGCCACCGGTTGGCCCCACACCTGACCGGCACCCAACGGCCAGAGCGGCACGCCATCGTGACGCCCTCCGGCGGTCTTACACTCGCTCGCCAGTTACCAGCCTGCCGAGGGATCGGTGGGCTGGCCATTCCTCTTCGAGCCGCCCGCGCCCATCGACATGACGTCCACCCGTAGCTCCTCGTTCTCCTGGGCGATTCGCCCTGTGCTGCCCTTGCTCGCCAGCCTGGCGCTGTGTGCCTGTTTCGGCGGCACCAAGCCCACGCCGCCACCTGCGCCCATCGCGCCGCCGCCGGTGGTGAAGCTGCGCATCGGGCTGGCGCTGGGTGGCGGTGCGGCGAAGGGTTTTGCGCATATCGGTGTGATCAAGATGCTCGAGGCCAACGGCATTCGCCCCGACGTGGTGGCCGGCACCAGCGCGGGCAGCGTGGTGGGTGCGCTTTACGCCAGCGGCATGGATGCGTTCCAGCTGCAGGAAACCGCGATCGCGCTCGACCAGGCCAGCCTTCGCGACGTGCGGTTGTTTTCCGGCGGTGTGGTGCAGGGGCAGAAGCTGCAGGACTACGTGAACCAGCAGGTGAAGAACCGTCCGCTGGACAAGCTCAACGTGCCCTTCGCCGTGGTCGCCACGCAATTGGAAACCGGGCAGCGCACGGTGTTCGTGCGTGGCAACACCGGGCAGGCCGTGCGTGCGTCGAGCAGCGTGCCCGGCGTGTTCGAACCGGTGGAAATCAGCGGCAAGCATTACGTGGACGGCGGCGTGGTGAGCCCGGTGCCGGTCGATGCCGCGCGCCAGCTGGGCGCCGACGTGGTGATCGCGGTGGATATCTCCAGCAAGGCCAGCGGCGCCAATCCGCAGGGCATGCTCAACATCGTGGGCCAGTCCATCAGCATCATGGGACAGAAGCTGGGCGAGCAGGAGCTGGCGCGTGCGGACATCGTGATCCGGCCCAAGGTCAACCAGATCGGCGCCGCGGACTTCGAGCAGAAGGACCAGGCCATCATGGAAGGCGAGCGCGCCGCGCTGGCCGCGATGCCGGCGATCAAGGCCAGGATCGCGGCCGTGCAGGTGGCGCGCCAGCAGCAAGCGATGGCCGCGCACTAGGCCATTGGTCATGCCCAAGCTTCTACACAGGGCTGGCCCTGCCTGCTAGCGTGTCGCTTTCCCCGCGTTACAGGTTTCGTCATGCAACACCCTGCCCGTCTGCTGCTGCCCCTGTTGGCGGCGACCTTCGCTGCTTCCGTCCAGGCTGCCGGCATCGACCCGCGCATCGACCAGCTGCTGTCCGAGCTGGGCAAGGTGCGCGCCATCTCCGCCGCACAGCTTTCGCCCGACGGCAGCCAGCTCGCCTGGGTGGTGCGCACCGATGGCAAGGATGCGATCGAACTGGCCAAGGCCGATGGCAGCGATGTGCATCGCATCGGCGGCGCCAAGACGGGCGACTGCAACGAGAGCGATCCGACCTGGGCGCCCGATTCGCAGCACCTGGCCTTCCTTTCCAGTTGCGCCAACGGCGGCAAGCAGAAAGACCTGCTGATCGTCGGCACGCAGGCGCACGATACGCCGCATCACATGGCGTCGCTGCCCGGCGTGGCGCAAGGGTTGAGCTGGTCGCCCGATGGCAAGTCGCTGGGCTTCCTCTACGTGCCCAACGGCACCCGCCGCGCCAGCGCGGTGTACGCGGCCAAACCAGCATCCGGCGAGATCGGCGTGGACGGACTGGAAGTGCAGCGTGTGGCCAGCGTCGCAGCCGAAGGCGGCGCGGTGCGCCTGCTCACCTCGGCGGCGACGTATGCCTACGAATTTTCCTGGTCGCCCGATGGCACGCGCATCGCCTTTACCGGCGCGCCGCCGCCGGGCGACAACAACTGGTGGGTGGCCAAGCTTTACGTGCAGAACGCGCAACCCGATGCGATCGCCTCGGTGGTGGTCGATCCGTCGATCGTGAAGGGCTCGCTGCACGGTTTGCAGATGGCGTTGCCGCGTTGGTCGCCCGATGGCAAGCGCATCGTCTTCATCGGTGGCTTGATGAGCGACCAGGGCTCGACTGGCGGCGACTTGTACGCCGTGGCGGCGACGGGCGGCGAACCGGTCAACCTCACCCCGGGTACGCATGTGACGCCGGCCTGGTTTGCCTGGAACGGTGCACAGAAATTGCTGGTGTCGCAGGTCGCCAATGGCCAGAGCCAGGTGGCCGACTACAGCATCAACGACAACATGGCGTCGCCCACGCGCGTGCTGTTCACGCTGCCCGCCGATATCGGCGATGGCACGGCTTCGATGGCGCTTTCGCTTTCTTCCGACCGTTCGCGCGTCGCCTTCACCCAGAGTTCCTACACCGACGCGCCGGAAGTGCATGCAGGCGCGCTGGGTGGCGATGCACCACCCGCCGTCACGCACATCAATGCAGCGCTCAAGCCGCGCTGGGGCAAGGCCGAGTCGGTGGAATGGGATAGCGAAGGCCGCCGCGTGCAGGGCTGGCTGCTGTATCCGGCCAATTACGACGCCAACAAGAAGTATCCGATGATCGTCACCGTGCACGGTGGCCCGTCGAGCGCGGTGATTCCGCGCTGGCCGCGCATGGGCTTTGCCGGCGAGCCGTTCTCCGCGCTGGGTTACTTCGTCTTCATGCCCAATCCGCGCGGCAGCTTCGGCCAGGGCGAGGCGTACGTGCAGGCCAATCGCAAGGATTTCGGTCACGGCGACCTGCGCGACATCCTCGCCGGCATCGACACCATCGAGAAGAAGCTGCCGGTCGACGACAAGCGCCTGGGCCTCACCGGCTGGAGCTACGGCGGCTTCATGAGCATGTTCATCCCCACCCAGACGCAGCGCTTCCGCGCAGTGGTGGCAGGCGCGGGCATTGCCAACTGGCAGAGCTATTACGGCCAGAACCTGATCGACCAGTGGATGATTCCGTTCTTCGGTGCGTCGGTGTACGACGACCCGCAGGCGTATGCGAAGAGTTCGCCGATCAACTTCATCAAGCAGAGCAAATCGCCCACGCTCATCGTGGTGGGCGACCGCGACGCGGAATGCCCGGCACCGCAGTCGTTCGAGTATTGGCACGCGTTGCGTGCGCAGGGCGTGCCTACCTCGCTGGTGGTGTATCCGAACGAAGGACATCACTTCGTGGATCCCGAGCATCAACGCGACGTGCTGCAGCGCGCGCTGATGTGGTTCGAGAAATACCTGCCGGCTTCCAAGTAAGCGTCACCGCATGTAGTCCCAATCAAGCCGCCGATGTCCGCATCGGCGGTTTTTTTTTGCCCCTGCCATTTGGCCTATTGAACCGGAACCAGGTGTATTGTTGTATTAATACACATGGATGCCTCGATGTTCGCCATACAACCCACCTCCGCCGAGCCGATCTACCGGCAGATCGTGGAGCAGCTGCGCCGGCTGATTGCCGGCGGCCAGCTGGTAGCAGGCGAACTGCTGCCGTCGGTGCGCGATGTCGCAGGTTTTCACGCCATCAATCCGATGACGGTATCGCGCGCCTACGGCATGGCCGAGACCGAGGGCCTGCTGGAACGCTTGCGCGGCAAGGGCATGGCTGTAGCCGCCACCACCCGCAGCACGGCCACGCAGGCGCAACGCATGGCGCTGCTGGAGCCGCAGCTGCAGGACCTGGCGCGCCACGCGCGTGAGCTGGAACTGCCGGGCGACGCGGTGCTGCGCCGGCTGGGCCGCTTGCTCGAGGAATGAACGTCCGGCGGTGAAGGCCGCCCTGTCTCCACACGCATCAGACTGCGAGGGGTAGTTCGATGAACGCCGTACTGCGATCGATCACTGACCACGACGCCGCGCCACTGGCGGTGCACAAGCTCACGCACGGATACGAGGATGGACTCGTGCTGGCCGGTATCGACCTGACGTTGCTACAAGGCAGCGTGCTCGGCCTTATCGGCCGCAACGGCGCCGGCAAGTCGACCTTGATTCGCGCCATGGTGGGCCTGCTCAAACCCGATTCGGGCGAGGCGCGCCTATTTGGCGAGCCTGCGCTCAAGCTATCCGATAGCGTCAAGGCACGTCTTGCTTATGTGCCGCAACAGCCCGAAGCGCTGGCCTGGCTCACCGCGCAGCAGATGTTCGACTATGTCGGACGCTTCTATCCCAGCTGGGACGCATCGTTCGCCAAGACCAAGCTGCGCGAGTGGGGCATTCTTCCGAACAAGGTATTGGGCAAACTTTCACCTGGCGAGCGCCAGCGCGTGGACCTGATCCGCGCCCTGGCCTCTCAACCCTCCCTGCTGATACTCGACGAGCCGGCCGCAGCGCTCGATCCGGTGGCACGCCGCGACCTGCTGCGCGAGATCGCGCTGCGCGCTGGCGAGGCGGGCACCACGGTGTTGTTCTCCACGCATATCGTGTCCGATCTTGAGCGCGTGGCCTCCGATATCGCATTTCTTCACGAGGGCAAATTGCTGCAGTGTGCGGTCGACGAAACCAAGGAGCGTTTCGCGCGCCTGTGGTTGCCCGCGTCGATGACCGCCGCCGCGCCATCGAACACGCTTGGCAAGACGCGTCATGCCGACGGCAGCCTTAGCCTGGTCATCGAACGTCGAGCGGACGGCTCATGGCCGGAAGCGGCTCGCCTTCCCGGCGCACGCGTGGATGCGCTGGGGCTGGAGGACCTGTTCGTGGAGATCGCCGGATGAACGCCCAAGCGATGCTGCTCGCTCCTTGGCGCGCAACCCACGTCCAGTTGCGCTGGTTGTCGCTCGCCGTGCTCACACTCTGTGCGCTGGGAGCGATCGCTTTGTTGCTTTTCGCCAAGCGCGGCGAACCGGCCTGGATGATGGTCGGCGCCTATGACGTTGGACTGATCTACTTGTGGGCGTTCTTTCTTTCAGGCATGTCGCTTCTGGCCATCGAGGCCCGCTGGTTGTGCCTTCCCGGCATGTACCGGACAGCCGTGCTGGCCACCGTGTTCTATGCGGTGCTGAGCCTGCTGCCCACGGCGATCATCGCCGTCGTGCATGGCACCGATCAGATGTCCATGCTGCTGGGCTCGCTGCTCTGCGTGCTTGGCGGTCTGTGCTTCGCTCTGGTGCCGCGCTACATCGCCGTATTCCTGGGTATTTTTCCCGCCCTGGTGAACACGATGTCACGCCTCTACAACTTTCCCCTTATCGGCGATACGCGTTTCGTTGCCTGGGGTAGCACGCTGGCCATGGCATTGCTCGTCGTATGCGTGCTGCGCTGGCGCGCCGTGACCGCCAAGCCGGCACAAGGCCAGATGGGGTTTTCAGGCCCCATGGTGCTGCAGTATCGGCGCGGCCACTGGGCCGGCGGCAGCGCCATCAACAGCCTGGACGCCACCACCCAGGTGCGCCAACGGCCTGACTGGATGCAGCCGCAACCCGATCTTCGTCACGTCGGCCCCAACCAACCCGACAACACCCTGCGCGTCGCACTGGGCGGCTGGTATTTGCCCCGAACCCTGCGCGGTCATCTGCAGGGCCTGGCGCCGGGACTCCTCGCCATGCTCGTGCCAGGCTCGATCCTGTTTCTCACTTTCTTGGGAAATCATGCGATTTCGTTTCATGCCTGGTGGCCGTTAGCCACGCTGCTTATCGGCTGGATCACCATGTTCGGCAGCATGGGCCTGATGTTCACCACGCTCACGCTCATCCAGCAACGCTGGAAGAAGAACAACGCCGAACTGCCGCTGCTCGCCCTCCTTCCGGGATTAGGCGATGTCCACACAGCCAAGCAGCGCACGTTGATCGTCGCCCTGCGTCGCCCCCTGATGCTGCAGATGGGCGCACTGATCGCGCTCCTCGCGCTGACGTTGCCTTCGCATCCATCGACCATCAGCGTGCTGATGCTTGTCACGGGACAGCTTAGCTGCGCGCTCGCATTGGTCGCCGGTGTGATCAGGGTGATCGGCGGTCGTCCACTGTCGACATCGGGTACCTTTGCGCTGATGATTGCGATCAGCCTGCTGATAGGAAGCAACTCACTGTTGCCCAACAGCATGCTGGGCGCGCAGCCGTGGACACCTCCGATGCCGTACGCCCTTACCGTGCTTGCGGTCTGGCTCGTCGTTAGCGTGGTGCTGGCCTGGGTGGGCCATCGTGGATGGCTTGCGTGGAAAGCGCGGCCGCACGCCTTCATGCCTAACGGCTGAAAGTCGCGCTTAGAACAACTGCCCTTGTGGTGACGGTTTGCGCGGCGGTACGAACCTACTCGTATCCAACTTCAATTCACGTGCACGCCCAAAGCCGTGCTTGCGACAGGCCACATCGAAGCGTCGACGAATGAGTTCGGCGAACACGCCCTGCCCGCTCATGCGCGTGGTGAAATCGCTGTCGTAGTCGCGGCCGCCGTGCATCTGTTGTATCAGGCTCATCACGTGCGCAGCGCGCTGTGGCACGTGCAGGGCAAGCCATTCGCGAAACAGCGCCTTCAACTCGTACGGCAGGCGCAATGTGGTGTAGCCCGCACAAGTGGCACCGGCATCGGCAGCCTGTTCCAGCACGGCTTCCATATCGCGATCGTTGAGCGCCGGGATGATCGGCGCCACCAGCACGCCTACCGGTATGCCCGCTTCGCGCAGCGTGCGCACCGCCTTGATGCGCCGATGCGGTGCACTGGCACGCGGTTCGAGCTTGGCGGCAAGATGATTGTCGAGCGAGTTGATCGACACGAACACCTGCACCAGGTTCTCGCGTGCCATCGGGGCTAGAATGTCGATGTCGCGTTCCACCATCGCGTTCTTGGTCACGATGGTGCAGGGATGCCTGCACTCCGCCAGCACCTCGAGCGCGGCGCGGGTGAGTTTCCAGCGGCGCTCGATGGGCTGGTAGGGGTCGGTGTTGCTGCCGATATTGATCGGGCTCACCGTATACGACGGCCGCGCCAGCTCGTGACGGAGCACCTCGGCGAGATTGCTCTTGGCGCGCAGCTTGGTTTCGAAATCGAGACCGGGCGAGAGATTGATGTAGCTGTGCGATGGGCGTGCAAAGCAATAAATGCAGCCGTGTTCGCAACCGCGATACGGGTTGAGCGCCTGGTTGAAATGGATGTCCGGCGAATCGTTGCGGGTGATCACGCTGCGCGCGCGTTCTTCGGTCACTTCGGTGCGCGGACGCGGCGCCTGTTCGTCCAGCAGCAGGCTCTGCCAGCCGTCGTCTTCGGCGTGACGACGGATCGACTCGAAGCGCCCTTCCGGATTGGAAGCCGCGCCCCGGCCTTTCAGGGCCTGCGGTGGAAGAAAGGATTCGGACATGTCGCTAGTGTGCGCCGGCGATGTCTCAGTCGACGCGACACCTCGACTTGCTGTAGGAGCGCCCCTGTGCGCGACGGCCCGGCGGAGCAATACATCCATGCGTGACGGTCGCGCACAGGGTGCGCTCCTACAGGTGAAAGTTAGCGGGTGGGCAGCAACTGCATGCGCAGGGCATCGCCCATGGCCTGCAGTGGATACAGATCCAGCTGCCGCCCGAGTTCACCGAATACCGGCGTGGAGATCGTCCAGCCCAGCGGGATGGGATAGTTGCCCGGACACAGCCGGAAGTGCCACAGCATGTCGCCGCGCGCGGGATCGGCAGCATCCGGCCGAAGCGCATCCAGCAATTGCACGCGAGCGTATTCGCCGCGTGCGCTGCGGGTATCGAGCAACGCGTTCAACGGTGCGATAGCCTCGCCACTCACCGGTTCATGCACGACACCCGGTACCGATGGACAGGCAGCGGAGTAGAACGGCATCGGATGCGCCGCGTCGTGTTGTTCGATGAAGTCGCTCATCAGCGGATCGTTGCTGATATGGATCACGATGAAGCGCAGCGACAGCCCTTGTTGTTTCGCCTTGCCGCGCAACAACCGCATCAGCTCGAGCAGCGTCGTGCTGCCGGAGTTCTCGAAGTAGCCGCCATCGACCAGCTGCATGCGGTTGGGCACCGGCGGATTGGCCAGATACGTTTCCAGCGTGCCGGCCGGGCTGACGTAGGTGAAGCGTGCGCTGTTGAGCACCACCTCGCTGAGCGGCACGCGGGGATCGAGCCAGCTCGACCCATCCAGTCCCGCCGTCCACGGTTGGCGTTGCGGCGTGGCGACCGGCTGGAAGGGATGCTGGATGAAGCGCTTGCCTTCGGCCACGGTGGTGCTGTTGAGGAACAAGGCGGGTAACGGAGCACCTGGCTGCGCATAGAGTGCGGAGAACGGCTGATCGAATGCCGGCATGCCTTCCCTGCGCGCCGCCGATTCCCAGGCACGCGTCAATGCGCGTGCACGATCGTCGAGCCAGGCGCCGGGGAGCCAGCGTTGGGTGAAATCGACGAAGAAGGTATTGGCCAGCGTGGGCGCGAGGAAGTCGTGGCTCAGCATGCGTTGCGCGCGCGCTTCGAGCGTGGTGGTGTCCACCGATGGCGGCAGCGCCAGCGCGCTTACGTAAACTGCCAAGCCCAGGCTTCCGCCCGACACGCCGCTTCCCGCGAACAGGTAGCGCGCGAACAGCGGTTCGCCGTTCGAGGGCTGCCCCTGCTGCGTGATGGCAGTGAGACGGCTGAGTACCTGCGCCGTCCACGCTGCACCACGAATGCCGCCGCCTTCCGCGGCCACCAGGATGACCGGGCATGGGTCGTGGCCGACGCAACGATCCTTGAGCCACGCGTCCGCATAAGCATCGAAACTGGGCCGCGTGTCTGCGGGCTGCAGCGCGGGTTGCTCGTGCGTGCTCATGCCCGCGTACTGCCGCACCTTGTGGTTGTCGTTGAGGTGCAGCCAGTGCAGCGACGCGCTGAGTAGCAGCATGATGGTCAGCAGCGGGATGCCGCGCCGGTCGCCCGCCATGCACAGCAGGCTGCCGCTGTAGCAAAGAAAGGCGGCGGATATCAGCAGGATGGCCAGCGGCCCCATGCCATCGAGCAGCTCGGGCACGAAGGCAATCAGCACGGTGGTCAGTACGTTCAGCGTCACCACGGTCACGTAGGTGATCACGGCGAACCTGCCGAGGTCGCGCACACGCCATACGCGCTTCTCGTCCCGGGGCCGGGCACGCGGCGTGCCGATCCGCGGAACGCGATGGGACAGCGCACTCCACAGGCGCCGACGGGAAACGAAGAAGGCGATCAGGAGGGCCGACTCCACCAGCAGGCCGAGCGCACGCCAACTGCGTTGTGCGCAGTGATCGGTGATGCCGCATGGACCATGCGGCAACTTGGCGAGGGCGAGCACGTAGCCGAGGCAGACCAGCAGCGGTATCAGGGCGCCAAGCACGCGTGGCAGCCAGTCGCGCAGGAAGGCGGCGCGTTCGTCCTGCAGCGCGGGCCAACGGGGATAGCGCAAGCGGTACGCGTTGCGCGCGGCATGCCACATCGCCAATCCGGCCAGGGCACTGGTCATCAGCAAAGCGAGGTAACGCGCTCCGCTGGGATCGGTCCACAATGCGATGAGGAAGAGTTCGGCCGCTTGATCCACGGCGATGGCCACCACCACGGCGATGGCGAGGATAAGCAACGACACGCGCACCGGCTTGAGGTGATCGAGCACCAGCGCACTCCAGCCCAACATGCGTCGCCAACGGCGACGGATGCCCGGTCGACGGTTGCTGCTTGCGCGTTCGCTTTCGGGCATGCGGCTCCCTCCAGGTGCCGTGCGTTCCCCTGGCCGCGACGATAGTAGCGCGACGGGCCGCTGTCACCCGCCACCGCATGCACGTTTTGGCGACGTCGCCGACCCTGCGCTGAAGGAAGGTTCTTACGTCACGTTCGTGCGACGCGGGCCTGTGGATACTTCGCCCACCGTTTCACGGCAAGGAGAGTGCGATGACCGTCGAAGGCCTGCTCGTTTTCCTGTTGATCGGCGCCATTGCCGGCTGGCTCGCCGGCTTGATCGTGCGCGGCTTCGGCTTCGGACTGATCGGCAACATCGTGGTGGGCATCGTCGGCGCGTTCTTCGCGGGATGGCTGTTGCCGCGGCTGGGCGTGCATTTCGCCGTGGTCAGCCCATTCGTCAACAGCGTGCTGCACGCATTCATCGGCGCGGTCGTGCTGCTGGCCATCGTTGGCGTCATCCGCAGCGTGTGAGTCATGCACCATGAAAAAAGGCGCGGCGGTTGCCCGTCGCGCCTTTTTGTTGTTCGCGAGCCGCGGGATCAATAACGGATATCGACGTCCTTGGTTTCGCGCAGGAACAACAGGCCGATGAAGAACGTCGCCACGGCCACGATGATCGGATACCACAGGCCGTAGTAGATATCGCCCTTCCACGCCACCAGCATGAAGCCGATGGTCGGCACGAAACCACCGAACCAGCCGTTGCCGATGTGATACGGCAAGCTCATCGAGGTGTAGCGGATGCGGGTGGGGAACATTTCCACCAGCCACGCCGCGATGGGTCCGTACACCATGGTCACATACAGCACGAGGATGGCCAGCAGCACGATCAGCATCGGATAGTTGCTTTTCGCGGGATCGGCCTTCTCCGGATAGCCCGCCTCCTTGAGCGCTCCGGTGAGTTGCGCGCCGAAGGCCTTGTTCTGGTCGGCGAACGCCTTGCCATCGAGCGAGCTTCCCTCGAACGAGGAAATGCTGCGGTCGCCGATCTTGATCTCGGCGATGCTGCCAGGCTCGGCCGCCACGTTGGTATACGGAATGCCCTTCTTCGCCAACGCGCTCTTGGCCACGTCGCACGAGCTGGTGAATTTCGCCTTGCCCACCGGATCGAACTGGAAGCTGCAGCCGTTGGGATCGGCGATCACCTTCACCGGCGAGGTGGCCGCGGCGGCCTCGATGGCGGGATTGCCGAAGTGGGTGAGTCCCTTGAAGATCGGGAAATAGGTGAGCGCGGCCAGCAGGCAACCGGCGAGCACGATGGTCTTACGGCCAATGCGGTCGGATAGCCATCCAAACAAGACGAAGAACGGCGTACCGATGGCCAGGCCCGCGGCAATCAGCAGGTTCGCCGTGGTGCCGTCGATCTTCAGGCTCTGGGTGAGGAAGTACAGCGCATAGAACTGGCCCGTGTACCACACCACCGCCTGGCCGGCCGTGGCGCCGAGCAGGGCGAGGATCACCAGCTTGAGGTTTTTCCATTGGCCGAAGGCTTCGGTCAGCGGCGCCTTGGACTGCTTGCCCTCGGCCTTCATCTGCTGGAACACCGGCGACTCGCTCAGCTGCAGGCGGATGTACACCGACACGATCAGCAGCAGCAGCGAGATGCCGAACGGAATGCGCCAGCCCCATTCGTCGAACGCCTCGGTGCCCAGCCACAGGCGCAGGCCGAGGATGACCAGCAGCGAGAGGAACAGGCCGAACGTCGCGGTGATCTGGATGAAGCTGGTGTACAGGCCGCGCTTGCCTTGCGGTGCATGCTCGGCCACATAGGTCGCCGCACCGCCGTATTCGCCGCCGAGCGCCAGGCCCTGCAACAGTCGCAGCGTGATGAGGATCACCGGCGCGGCCACGCCGATGGTCGAGTAATTGGGCAGCACGCCGACCAGGAAGGTCGACAGGCCCATGATGATGATGGTGATGAGGAAGGTGTATTTGCGGCCGATCATGTCGCCCAGGCGACCGAACACGATGGCACCGAACGGACGCACCGCGAAGCCGGCCGCGAAGGCGAGCAAGGCGAAGATGAATTGGCTGGTTTCGTTGAGCCCGCTGAAGAAATGCTTGCCGATGAGCGCGGCGAGCGAACCGTAGAGGTAGAAGTCATACCACTCGAACACGGTGCCCAGGCTGGAAGCCAGGATGACGCGGCGGTGGCCGGTGTCGAGCGATCCCCGCGTGTCGACGGCGGTCGTAGCCATGCTGTAGCCCTCAGTTGTGACGCCCCATCGAATCGATGGATGTGGTTTCAGGTGCAATCCGCTGCAGCGGCGCGTGCCGCATGGTGCAGCCGGTGGCAACGCCTTCGCGTTGCAGCCGGCGCTTGCTCAGAACTTGTACATGCCGCTGAAACTGACCTGGTTGCCGCTGACGGTCTGGCTCGACAGCGAGTTTTTCGCCTGATAACGCAGGTTGTCGTAGATCCACTCCACGCCCAGCTCGTAGTTGCCCGACGCGTATTGCAGGCTCAAGGCAGACATGTTGTTGCGTAGCAGGCCCACGCCCGGCGCCGTCGCGGTGCCCGGTGCGGTCCAGGCCATCACATCCTCACGGTTGGGGCGCGCCGCCGCGTAGAACGCGTTGACGCTCCACTTCGGCGTGAAGTTGTAGCCGGCCTGCACGAACCCGCCCGCCTCCTTGATGTTGCCGAACTGCGACATCGCACCGAAGATCTCGCCCAGCGCCTTGCCGGTGTAGACCAGGCCCTTGAAGGTCCACGGTCCGGGTTTCCACTGGCCGCCCAGGTCGTAGCCGATGCTCTGCAGCTTGTCGCGCGGCGGCTTGGGCGCGATGTCGCCGACACCGTGCAGGTCGATTTCGGAGTAGTGCGCGGTCAGGTAGCCCAGCCAGTCCTTGCCCTGGGCGTGCAACCGCGCTTCCACCTGCGGGTTGAAGTGAGCGGCACCGCCGTTGAGATAGTTGAGGGTTGCGGTGCCGGCCGTGTTCTGCGGGCCGCTCCAGTTGCCTTCGAGCACGGCCACATCGAAGCGCCATTTCACGCCGTCGCTGCCGTGGTTGAGGTCCTGCATCACGATCACGCCGGGATAGCGCCAGCCCACGATGCCTGAGCCATAGCTCAACGGAAAAGCGATGTGCGAGAGCGAAGTAGGCGTGTTTTCCAGCGGGAACATCAGATCCCACATCTGGCCGATGCGTACCGTGGTGCCGGAGGTGGGATTGATGATGTCCATATAGGCCTGGCGCAGGCGCGGAACCGGCTGCTGCTGCGCGTAGGCGCCGGTGCCGTTGTTGCCGCCGAAGAAATCCATCTCGATGCGGCCGCTGCCAATCCAGTTCTCGGTCAACTTGGCGCCGGTGAAGTCGAGCCAGAAGCGCGTGTTGCGTACGTCGGCGCCGCTGAGCGATCCGGTGTAGCCGTTCGCCTTGTTCGCTGCGGTGGGCGGCGCGGGGATTTCCGCGTTCTGGCCATTGCCGTAGTTGATAAAGGTGCGGTCCTGGCCGAACACCGTGGCACTAACGAAGCCGTGCAACGCCACCGACAAACCGGGCGCCGTGGTGAACTGCGGCTTGGGCGTCGCTTCCACCTTGGTGGAGGTCGCCTGCGCCGTGGTCTGCGCCTGCGTTGCGGCGACCTGAGCCTGCTGGGCCGTCTGGGTGGCCTGCGTGGTGGCGGCCTTCTGTTCCTGGATCATGGCCTTCAGTTCGGCCAGTTGCTGTTCCAGCTGATTCACTCGCTGCTCGAGCTGTTGTTCCCGGCTCGTGCCTTTGGAACTCTTGCTCGTGGTCTGCGCGTGGGCAGCCAGCGGCAGGCTCAGCGCACAGGCAATGCTGAGAGCCAACAGGCCGCGGCGGCGGGCGGTGGTGGGCAATGTCATAGCAGGCCTCCCCAGGTCGATGACTGCCTGAGCATGTCCATGCTGCAATGCGGACGCCTATTCACCATTGGTCGAACCTCGACCAAAGTCGAAAGTCGGGCGAAACGGTTCGATCACCGACCAGCCGCTACACTCACACGTTATCGCCGAGGGTCGGCGACATTCAACGCATGAGGAGGCCGGCTGGGCCGGCCGCAGGAGCCCCACGATGACCAAGCTCTACCCCGTCAAGCCCGATTTCGCCGCCAAGGCACGCATCCGCAAGGACGACTACCAGCGGCTCTACGCCGAGTCGGTGAAGGATCCGGAGGCTTTCTGGGGCAAGGTCGGCCAGCGCCTGCAGTGGATCAAGACGCCCACGAAGATCAAGAACGTGTCGTTCGATCCCAAGGACCTGCACATCCAATGGTATGAAGACGGCCAATTGAACGTGTCGGCCAACTGCCTGGATCGGCACCTGGCCGAGCGTGGCGACAAGACCGCGATCATCTTCGAGGGCGACGACCCGAACGAGTCCCGCCACATCTCCTATAAGCAACTGCACGCCGAAGTGTGCAAGTTCGCCAACACGCTCAAGCATCTTGGCGTGGCCAAGGGCGATCGCGTGGCCATCTATATGCCGATGATCCCCGAGGCGGCGGTGGCCATGCTGGCGTGCGCACGTATCGGCGCCGTGCATTCGGTGGTGTTCGGCGGCTTCTCGCCCGATTCGCTGGCCGGCCGCATCGCCGACTCCACCTGCAAGGTCGTGGTCACTGCCGACGAAGGCGTGCGCGGCGGCAAGAAGATCCCCCTGAAGACCAACGTGGATGCCGCGCTGGAACGTCCTGGCACCAACAGCGTGGAGACGGTGATCGTGGTGCGTCGTACCGGCAGCGCCGTGCCGATGCAGTCGCCGCGCGACCGCTACTACCACACGCTGATGGAAGGCCAGTCCGCCGACTGCCCGCCGACGCCGGTGGAAGCGGAGCATCCGCTGTTCATCCTTTACACCTCCGGCTCCACCGGCAAGCCGAAGGGTGTGCTGCACACCTCGGGCGGTTACCTGGTGTATGCGAGCTACACGCATGAGCTGGTGTTCGACCTGCGCGAAGACGACGTCTACTGGTGCACCGCCGACGTGGGCTGGGTCACCGGCCACAGCTATGTGGTGTACGGTCCGCTCGCCAACGGCGCCACCACGGTGATGTTCGACGGCGTGCCGAACTACCCGGACACCAGCCGCTTCTGGAACGTGGTGGACAAGCACAAGGTCACGCTGTTCTACACCGCGCCCACGGCCATCCGCGCATTGATGCGCGAAGGCGAAGGCCCGGTGAAGAAGGCCTCGCGCGCCTCGCTGCGTTTGCTCGGCTCGGTGGGCGAGCCGATCAATCCGGAAGCGTGGGAGTGGTACTACCGCGTGGTGGGCGACGAGCGCTGCCCGATCGTGGACACCTGGTGGCAGACCGAAACCGGCGGCATCCTGATCACGCCGCTGGCCGGCGCCATCGACGAGAAACCCGGTTCGGCCACGCTGCCGTTCTTCGGCATCAAGCCCGCCATCGTCGATGCGGGCGGCGGCGTGCTGGAAGGCGCCACCGAAGGCAACCTGGTCATCACCGATTCGTGGCCCGGCCAGATGCGCACGGTGTACGGCGATCACCAACGTTTCATCGACACCTACTTCAGCGCCTATCCCGGCAACTACTTCACCGGCGACGGCGTGCGTCGCGACGAGGACGGTTACTACTGGATCACCGGCCGCGTCGACGACGTGATCAACGTCAGCGGCCACCGCATCGGCACCGCTGAAGTGGAGAGCGCGCTGGTGGCGCATCCCAAGGTGGCGGAAGCTGCCGTCGTGGGCGCGCCGCACGACATCAAGGGCCAGGGCATCTACGCCTTTGTCACGCTGATTGCCGGCGAACAAGGCAGCGACGAACTGCGCAAGGAGCTGGTGGCCTGGGTGCGCAAGGAGATCGGCCCCATCGCCACACCGGATTTCCTGCAGTGGGCGCCGGGCCTGCCCAAGACCCGTTCGGGCAAGATCATGCGGCGCATCCTGCGCAAGATCGGCGAGAACCAACCCGACCAGCTCGGTGATATTTCCACGCTGGCCGATCCAGGCGTGGTGAAGAACCTGGTGGACGAGCGACTGATCAAATAGCAGTAAATGGAAAAGGGTGAATGGTGAATAGATCGCTTTGTTGGATGTTCTCCATTTCTCGGATCTCCTGCTTTGTTGGACGGATCGCCGGCAGGGACACGGCATCACGTCTTACCTCGCGCGGCCCTCTCTATTCACCATTCACTACTAACTGACTCTCCAATGCCCGATGTATTGATCGCTGACGATCACCCGCTGTTCCGCGACGCGCTGCAACGCGCCGTGGTCGCCGCCATTCCCGATGCCAGCGTGCACAGCGCGGACAGCGTGTATTCCCTGCTGGGCCTGATCGAGCAGTACCCCGATGCCGAACTGTTGCTGCTCGACCTGCACATGCCGGGTGCGCGCGGCTATTCGGCGCTGGCGCATATCCGCGGTCAGTTCCCGGGCTTGCCGACCATCGTTGTCTCGGGCCACGAAGACGTGCAGGTGGCGCGCCGCGCGCTCGCGCACGGCGCCTCGGCTTATATTCCCAAGTCGACGCCCGGCGAAGACATCATCACCGCCATCCGCAAAGTGCTCGATGGCGATGTGTGGCTGCCGCACCAACTGGTCGGTGGCGGCGTGTCCCTTAAGCCCGACGAGGCAGCCGTGGCCCATCGCATCGCCACCCTGACTCCGCAGCAATTCCGCGTGCTCACCATGATTGCCGAAGGCCTGCTCAACAAGCAGATTGCCTATGACCTGGGCGTCTCGGAAGCCACCGTCAAGGCGCACATGACGGCCATCATGCGCAAGCTCGGGGTGAACAACCGCACGCAAGTTGCGCTCGCCGCCAGTCATCTGGCCATCGATCAGGAAGCGATGCCGTCGTTGCCTGCGGATGAAGAGAGCTAAAACGCCTCCGGCAGCGACGGCGTGCTTCGAACAGCGGATGGGCCGCATCGGGGTGAGAAACTACTGTGGGAGCGCACTTGTGCGCGACAAGCCGACGAAGCGACACATCCCAGCGTGACTGTCGCGCCCAAGGGCGCTCCCACAAGGAAAACGCAAGGGTGAATTCACCGCGCTGACAACAAGCGATGCGCAGCAGGCGACGTTTTCAGGCCGTTGTCTGCCTGCGCACAAGCGCACTCAACAATGCCCTCAGCGCCGCCGGCCTGACCGGCTTATGCAAAATCGGATACCCCAACACGCGCGCCCGCTGCTTCAACTCACTGCTGCCGTCCGCGGTAATCATCGCAATCGGCGGCAGTTCGCCCAGCACACTGCGCAACGCTTCAAGCGCCTGCAGGCCATCCATGTCGTCGGTGAGATGGTAGTCGGCAAGGATCAAGTCCACGCCGCCGCGTCGCAACTCCTGCTCCGCCTGCGCCACATCGATGGCCGTGCGGCAATCCACGCCCCAGCGCTGCAACAACGCGCACATGCCGTCGAGAATCGCCGTGTCGTTGTCCAGGCACAGCACCGTGAGCGGCAGTTGTTCGTTCGACACCGGATGAACATTGGTCCGGCGCCTCGGTACGGCACTCTCCGCGCGCGGCACGCGGATCGCGAAACGGCTTCCCTTGGCCTCGCGCGAAACCAGCTCCAGCTTGTGGTTGAGAATGCCGGCAATGCGCTCGCAAATCGAGAGGCCGAGACCCAGTCCCTTCTCGCCCCAGGGCGACGGGCGGTCCAGCCGCTGGAATTCGCCGAAGATGCGCGCCCGTTGCTCCGCGGCGATGCCGGGCCCGGTATCCCACACCTCGAGGCGAACCTCGTCGCCCATGCGGCGCGCACCGAGCAGGACGCCACCCTCGCGGGTATAGCGAAGCGCGTTGGAGATGAAGTTCTGCAGCACGCGGCGCAGCAACTGGGGATCGCTTCGCACGGCGAGTTTCGTAGGCACCACGCATAGCCGCAATCCGCGCTGTTGCGCAATCACGGCAAACTGCGCCTTCAGCGATTCGAACAGGTCCGACAGTGCGACATTGCTGATATCGGCCCGATAGCTGCCGGCGTCGAGGCGCGACGTATCCAGCAATGCATCCAGCAGGTCTTCCGCCGCACGGAACGATGCGTCGATACGTTCCGCCAGCAAGCTCGCTTCGCCGTCGAGCCCCGGATGTTGACGCAAGGCTGCCGTGAACAGGCGCGCCGCGTTCAAGGGCTGCAGCAGGTCATGGCTTGCTGCAGCAAGGAAGCGTGTCTTCGATGCGTTGGCCATTTCCGCTTCGCGGCGTGCATGCGCCGCGGAGTTGAGCGCCTCGCTCAACTCCGACGTGCGCTGGTCGACGCGCTGCTCCAGGTTCTCGTTCGCTTCGATCAGTGCCTGCTCGGCATTCTTGTACGCGGTCACGTCGGTATAGGTGGTCACGTAGCCGCCACCCGGCAGCGCGCGGCCACGCATTTCGATCACCGAGCCGTCGGGGCGGATGCGTTGGAATACATGCGGCGAACCGGCATGCATGTGCGCGATGCGCTTGGCCACGTGTGCCTCGACTTCACCGGGCCCGAGTTCGCCATGATCCGCATTCCAGCGGATCAGGTCCGCCACGGGCACGCCGACATAGACCATGCCGTCCGGATAATCGAACAACTCCAGGTAGCGGCGATTCCACGCCACCAGGCGCATGTTGGCATCGACCACGCTGATGCCTTGCGACACGTTCTCCAGCGTCGTCGACAGCAGTTCGCGATTGAAGCGCAGCTCCTGCGAGGCCTCGTCCATCAACGCCATGGCTTCGGCGATGTCCAGGCCCGAGCCGGACAGCGCACCCATCAGGATGCGGCGCGCACTGGCGGCGCCCACAGCCGAGGCGAGCAAGCGTTCGGTGTACTGGATCAGCGCGCGATCGGCCGCTTCGGTCGGTTGCAGCGGTTTGCCGCGACGCTCGGCATAGTCCTCGAACGCGCGCTGGCTGCTGCGTTCGCCCACGATGCGTTCGGCAATGGTGCGAAGGTCCGCCACTGCAACGCGACCGCGCCAGTCGCCTGCACCGCGGCTGTCGATCGCATAGGGATCGATGAACATCGCCGCGTGCAGACGCTCTTCCAGATTGGGCCGGAAGCGCAACGAGACGAAGATGAGGCACGACACATTCACCAGCAGCGACCAGAACGTGCCGTGCATCACCGGGTCCCAGCCGCTCAGATGGAACAGCGCTTGCGGCTGCAGCCAGCTCAGCTGCATCGGGCCGGTATCCAGCCAGTCGGCCGTGCGGTTCATCCCAGGCAGCAGCATGGTATAGGCCCACACCAGGAAGCCCGCGGCAAGACCCGTGGCAACGCCCTTGCGGCTCGCACCTCGCCAATACAGCGCGGCGACGATACCCGGCGCAAATTGCGCCACCGCGGCGAAAGCCAGCAAACCCGTGGCTGCCAGGTTGGTGCTGTCTGCCGCCACGCGATAGTAGACGTAGGCCATCGCGGCGAGCGCGATGATCGCGATGCGTCGAACCAGCAGCACCAGCTGCGAGAGATCGGCGCGCTGTTCGAGCTTGAATGCGTGGATACGCAACAGCATCGGCATCACGATGTCGTTGCTGATCATGGTGGACAACGCCACGCAGGCCACGATCACCATACCGGTCGCGGCGGAAAAGCCGCCGATGAAGGCGAGCAAGGCCATACCGCGATCGCCGTATGCCATCGGCAGCGTAAGTACCCAAGCGTCCTTGTTGCCGCCCTGCAGTTGCGGCAGGTGCAAGCCCGCGGCCACGATGGGCAGCACGGCGAGGCTCACGATCACCATGTAGATCGGGAACAACCAGCGCGCACGCGACACATCGGCCGGGTCTTCGCATTCAACCACGCCGATCTGGAATTGGCGCGGCAGGCAGAACATCGCGCAGAACGCGAGCAGGGTCTGCGCGAGGAAACCGGGCGAGACGCCTTCGGTCAGTTCATTGACCGGCAATTGCGCGGTCACGGCAAGGCCCGGGCCGCGCCACAGCGCGTAACCCGCCAACACGATGAATACCACGAGCTTGATCAGCGACTCCACCGCGATGGCGAGCATCATGCCGTGATGATGCTCGGTCGCATCGATGGTGCGCGTGCCGAACAGGATCGAGAACGTCGCCAGCAGGATGGCGCACCACAATGCGCTATCGCTGAACTGCGAGGTGCCTGGCGGCGACGGGCTGCCGAGCACGGCATACGACATCGCCACGGCCTTGAACTGCAGGGCGAGGTACGGCACCACGGCGATCACCGCGATCACCGCCACCAGCGCAGCCAGTCCGTGCGATTTGCCGAAGCGGGCACCGATGAAGTCGGCGATCGAAGTGATGTTGCGCTGGCGCGCAAGCAGCACCAACCGGCGCAGCAGGCCGAAGCCGAACACGAACAGAAGGATCGGGCCGAGATAGATCGGCAGATAGCTCAGGCCTTCGCGTGCGGCCGTACCTACCGCACCGTAGAACGTCCACGACGAGCAGTACACGGCAAGCGCAAGGCTATAGACCAGCGGGCGCAGCCGCGGCTGGCGCGGATAGAGCGGCCGGCGATCGCCCGCATAAGCGACGACGAACAGCAGTCCGACGTATAGCAGCGAAACCAGCAGCAGTAGCCATCCGGCAATCAAGCGGTGCTCTCCGACGTGTAGGCATGCCTACGGTGGCCGCGATCGGCGGTGCGCGCCAGTCCACTGCATCCGCCATGCTTGTAAGTATCGCCTCTTGGGCGGCAACATGCGCGGATGATCACGACTGACGGCCAGACGCCGGCGGCTTTGGCGGCGGAGCTGGGCGAGGACATCCACGTCTGGCGGCTCGCCTACGACCATCACCAGGGGCGTGCGCCACTGCTCGCCATGCTAGGTGCCTATCTGGGCGTGCCGGCGGTTGAGGTGCACTTGGAGGTGTCCGAGTTCGGCCGTCCCGCCCTGGCGGGCAGCCAGACCGGAGCGTTCTCGTTCAATTGGTCGCACAGCCATGACCAGGCATTGATAGCGATTGCGCGCGGGGCGTTGCCGGGGATCGACCTCGAACGGCTGCGCCCGCATCCGAAAGCGATACCCATTGCGCGCCGATATTTCAATCCGGACGAGACGGCCGCACTGGAGGCGCTCCCCGCCGACCAGCGCGATCGCGCATTCCTCGAGCTGTGGACCGCCAAGGAAGCCGTGCTCAAGGCGCTGGGCCGCGGCCTGGCGTTCGGTCTGCATCGCCTGACGATTGCCGGGCCGTCCGATCTTCCCGTGCTGCACCGGCTGGAGGGCTACGAAGCCGAGCAATGGCAGCTGCACCGCCTGATCCTGGACGACGCCCACGTCGGCACGCTGGCATGGCAGGGCCTGCCGCGTCGCATACGTCAGTGGACACTTGCCGGTACGGATTGAACGGGGCAATGTGTTCAACCCGCCGTCATCGCGGCGCTTTGCTACGCCTTGTCAGCGCGTATTAGCCAACCTATGACCCTGCTTAGCGTCAACGTCAACAAGATCGCCGTGCTGCGCAATTCGCGCGGCGGCAGCGAACCGGACATTCTTCGCGCCGCGCATACCTGCATCGATGCCGGTTGCGGTGGCATCACCGTCCATCCGCGCCCCGATCAGCGGCATATCCGTCCCGACGATGTGCGTGCATTGGCCGCCATCACGCGCGGCCGCGTCGAATACAACATCGAAGGCAACCCGTTTGCCGGTGCGCGCGGCAGTTATCCCGGCCTGATCGAACTGGCGCGTGAGACGAAACCCACGCAGGTGACGCTGGTACCGGATGGCGATGGCCAGATCACCTCCGACCACGGCTTTGACCTGACGCGCGACATCGACACGCTGAAGCCACTGGTGGCTGCGCTGCGCGACATCGGTTGCCGGGTCAGCCTGTTCGTGGATTCCGGTGCGACCGGCTTTGAAGCGGCGGTCGCCATCGGCGTCCAGCGCATCGAGATCTATACCGGTCCCTATGCCCAGGCGTTTGAAGAAGGGCGCGTGCAGGAAGAACTCGAGCGTTGCGCCGATACGGCGCGGCGCGCGCAATACGCCGGCCTGGCGGTCAATGCGGGGCACGATCTGAGCCAGGCGAACCTGGGTACGTTCAAGGCCGCCATCCCGGGACTGGCGGAAGTGTCCATCGGGCACGCACTCATCGGTGAGGCCTTGTACGAAGGCATGGCCACCACGGTGCGAAACTACCTGCAGATCCTGCGCTGAGGCCTCGGCGAGGCCTTCGCTTTGCGCATCGCGCGTTTAGCCGTCCATACGGCTAAGCGCCTTTGCCGCGCAAGACGCCTGCACTTCTGGCGGGCACTTTTCCGAAGCCCAAAAAAAGAACCCCCGCACAAGGCGGGGGCTCAAAGGGTAGTGTTACGGTAATGCCTTGCGGTACTACTGAAATTACTGACCTTCGGTAAAGCCGATCTTGGTGAGCCCGTAGCTCTTCGCATCGGACAGCACACGAGCGACATGCTCGTAAGCCACGCCGTCATCCGCGTTGATCTGCACTTCCGGCTGCTTGGCCGGATCGCCCAGACCACCGATCACCGCGAGCTGCGCCTTGAGGCCCAGCTCATCCACCGGCGTATCGTTCCAGTACAGCGCACCGGACTGGTCGATCTTCAGGCGGACGGGTTCCGGCGGATTTTCCGGCTGAACCACGTTCGGATTGGGCTGCGGCAGGTCGATCTTCACTTTATGGGTAAGCATCGGCGCCGTGATCATGAAGATGATCAGCAGCACCAGCATCACGTCGACCAGCGGCGTGACGTTGATGTCAGCCATCGGCCCCTTACCACTTCCAGAACTGAATGCCATGACCCTTACTCCTTGCCGGTCGTCATGAAGCCGACATGCACCATGCCTGCTTCCTTGGCGTCCGCGAGGACCTTCTTCACGATCTTGTATTCCGTGGTCTTGTCCGCGCGGATCTGAAGCTCAGGCTGCGGCGTCAGCGTCGCCTTCACCGCAAACTGGGCTTTCAGTTCCGCCTCGGTAACTTCGACGTCATCGAGATACAGCGTGCCATCAGGCTTCACGGCCAAGTCCATCGGCGTCACCTGCTCGGTATCCGGAACTTTCGGATTAGCAGTCGGCAGATCGACGGTGATTCGATGGGACATCAGCGGCGCGGTGATCATGAAGATGATCAGCAGCACCAGCATTACGTCGACGAGCGGCGTAACGTTGATCTCCGACATCGGGCCGCCGGAATCGCCTCCGGTACTCATTGCCATGGGTCAGATCCTCACTTGCCTTCGACGCGAGCGCCGGTGGCGAAGAAGTCGTGCAGATCGTGCGCAAACTCGTCGAACTGGGCGTACGTCAGACGGTTGGAGCGGTTGAAGAAGTTGTAGGCGAGCACGGCCGGGATAGCGGTGAACAGACCGAAGGCGGTCATGATCAGAGCTTCACCCACCGGACCGGCCACGGCTTCCATCGAAGCATTGCCCGACGCGGAGATCTTGATCAGCGCGTGGTAGATGCCCCACACGGTACCAAGCAGACCGATGAACGGTGCCGACGAACCGACCGTGGCGAGCAGGGTCAGGCCGCCTTCCAGACGCAGGCTCTCGCGAGCCACGGCCTGGCGCAGGGCGCGATCGATGAACTCGGAGCGGCTCAGCGACTCGGCGAGGCGACCACCACCGGCCGAAGCCTGCTGGTGATGCGCGACGGCCGAAGCGGCGTCGAGAGCGATCTTCGAGAACGGTTCGCCCTTGGGCTGGGCTTCGAGTTCGCGAATGGCGTCCTGAGTGGAGCCATTGGCCCAGAAGCCGTTGATGACTTTGTCAGCGCGGCCGCGAACCATGGAGTTGCGGATGGCGTTGGCGACAATGAAGTACCAGGAAGAGAAGGACATCACCACCAGCACCACGAACACGATCCAGCCAAGCGGATCGAAGTTGTGGATAAGGTGATCGAAGCCCATCGACTTCATGGCTTCGGCGTTGGTGGTACCGCCCGCGGGGGCCGGAGAAGTTTGCAGGAACATAACGCTACCCTTGGAAAGTCAAGCGTGAACTGATTGACCGTAACCGAAGTTACAGCTGATTGAGATTGAAATTGACAGGCACGCGGACGAAAGCTTCCACCTTTTGTCCGTTCTTCGTCTGCGGATTGAAGCGCCACTTGCGTGCCGTTTCAATCGCAGCCTGATCCAGCTCGCGATACCCGCTGCTCGCTTCGACCTTGATGTCCTTCGGCGTTCCATCCACCGCGACCAGAATCATCAGCGTGACCGTGCCCTCGTGACGCTGACGGATAGCCTGCGGCGGATACTTGGGCTGGATACGGCTGTTATAGCTGACGTCCTGACTTGCAGTGATATCCGCTGGCGGAGCCGGAGGAGCAGGCGGAGCAGGCGGTTGCGCAGCTACGGCGTTTGCCGAACGCTCTTCCACAGCCGGCGGCGGAGCCGGCGGCGGCGGTGTCGGCGGCGGCTTAACCTGCTGAATGATCTTCGGCGGCGGCTGCTTCGGCGGCTCCGGCGGCGGCGGCGGCGGTGGCGGTGGCGGCGGCGGAGGCTCGATAAAGTTGACCTGGACCGTGCGTTCTTTTTCTTTCTGTACCTGCTTCGGCGGTGCCATGGGCGCCACCAGCAACAGGAACGCGAACGCATGAAGCGCAATGGCTACGGCCAGCGCCCAGGTACGCCTCCAATTGAACGGCCCTTGGCCGGTTGCATCGTTACTTGAGGCCATCTGTCACTATCTGGAGCTAATTGATCGGTGAGACGTGGTCACGAAACCCTGCGGCAAATCGATCCAAACGGATGACATTTGCCACTGGACGGGAACACGGAAGGGTTTCAACGGTACAACAGCACATGGCATTTGTATAGCACTTGTGAAGCATGCAAATGGACGTCTATCTGCTTCGCAAATGCTACACATCACCACTTACTTGCTTACGGTCGGCGACTTCAGCCAAGCCTTGGCTTTTGCTGCAGTTTCAGGGTCCTGCGCCGCTTTCTCCATGGCCGCAGTCGCGCCCTTTTGGTCTTTCAGGCCGATGCACGCCTGGGCGAGCAACAGATAGGCTGTGCCCTTCTTCTGCACGCCCTTGTCGATGCCCTGCTGGATGACGCCCTTGGCCTCGCTGTACTTGTTGTCCTGAATGAGCAACTGACCAGCGCGGATGTTGGCTTCGCCGTCCTTCGCGAGCGGGATGGCTTTCTGGTAGGCCGCCAGCGCGCCCGACATGTTCTCGGACATGATGTTGGCCGCACCGAGCAGCTGGTAGTTCTCAGCCGTCGCGGTGATCACGTTCTTGCCGAAACCTTCCTGAAGCACCGCGAGCGCCTTGGTCGCCGGTTCCTTCTGCTCGCTGCTCTGCTGGCCCGAGATCAGGTACAGCTTGGCGAGGAGGATGTAGTCCTTCTCGGTCTTGAGCTGACCGCCGGCACGCGCCTTCTCCATCAGGGCAATCGCTTCCGGATACTTCTGCGCCTGCATCAGCACGGACACGGCGTTGTTCAGCGCATTCGGATCGTTCGGGTTGGCGGCAAGCTGCTGCTGCGCCACCTGGGCGGCCTGGTCGCCCTGGCCGGACTCGGAGTAGCTGGCCATCAGGATCTGGTTCCAGCCGTCGTTCGGCTTGTCGGTCATCGACTGCGCCTTCTTGATCGCGGCAATCGCTTCCGGGTACTTCTGGAGACGGTAATAGGCGTTGCCTTCGAGACCGTACGATTCGGCGGTTTCCTTCTTGCCTTCCGCACGCCACTTCTCGATGGTGTCGATGCTCTGCTGGTACTGCTCGTCGGCCAGGTAGAACTGGGCGAGCATGTATTCCAGCGAGAAGAAGGTGTCGTTCGGCATCACGCCGTTGTCGAGCGCCTTCTTGAGCAGGTCGATGCCGCCCTTCACGTCGCCGTCGTTGTAATGCACGCTTGCCAGGCCCTGCAGGGCCAGCGCCTGTGCGTACTTGCTCTTGCTGTTGTCGACGATCGGCTGAAGCAGCTGGACCGCCTTTTCCTTGTCCTGGTTGTTGACCGCGTCGAGGCCTTCGTTGATGGCCTTCTGATCCTTCTCGCTGGTCAGGTCGAGCTTCGGTTCCTTGCGCGTCGCATTCGGGTACTGCACTTCCTTCTTGTCTTTGGAAGAGCTATCGCTCGCGATGACCGGGGTGCTCACCACGGCCAGGGCCAGCGCCGATCCGACAAGCAACTTGATCAGGGGAACACGCTTCATGGCAGTCCTCAATGTAGGTTTCACGTAACTAGGACGCGGGGGATCGCTGAGCGTACCCTGACTAGGCGCCAGATAACAAGTCGCAGCGCGACAACAAAGATTGTTAAAAATCAATAAGTTGAACCATACGCCGACGACTGGACATGATTTCGGGGCGCAAGCTCGCTCTCGCCTATGACTTTTAGGCCTGGAAACACGCTATCGGCATCAGCCTTCGCCGACTTTAGCCAATGTACTAATGCATTAGTACACGCTGTGAAAAGAAAAGGCCGAGGCGATGCGAAGACGGCTCGCATCGCCCCGGCCCGGGTCGTCAGACGTCGAGGTTGGCGACCTTCAGTGCATTGGCTTCGATGAAGTCGCGACGCGGTTCCACCGCCTCGCCCATCAGCATGGAGAACATCTGGTCCGCGGCGAAGGCATCCTCGATGCCCACCTGCAGCATGCGGCGGGTTTCCGGGTTCACGGTGGTTTCCCACAGCTGTTCCGGATTCATTTCGCCCAGGCCCTTGAAGCGCTGGATCATGCGGCCCTTCTTGCCCTCTTCCAGCAGCCAGTGGCGCGCATCGGCGAAGCTCAGTACGCCACGCGAACCGTTGCCTCGGCGAACCACCGCGTCGGCCTGCACCAGACCGGCGAGCTGCTGGCTGGCCTGCAGGATCGGGCGGAATTCCGCGCCGCTGAAGAACGGCTGCGGCAACAGCCAGGTGTGGCTGAGGCCATGCTGGTCGCGCACCACTTCGATCGCGGCGGGCTGCTCACCCACCGCCGGGCGCAGGGCCAGGCGGTAGCGGGGCTTGCCCAGGCCGCTGGCAGCGAGGCGCAATTCCACGCCGGCCAGCCAGGCCTGCATGGCGCTGGCATCGTTCCACAGCGCCGGTTCCATCGGGGTGTGCTCGAGCATCGCCCGGAACATGGCGACATCGAAGCGGTGGCCGAGGCGTTCGATCTGGTCGAGCGCCGCCTGGTAGTCGCGCAGCAGCTTCTCCAGGGCTTCGCCGGAGACGCCCGGCGCATCGGCCGAATACTGCAGCTCGGCGCCATCCAGGGCGCTGGAAACCAGGTAGGCGTTGAGGGCCGCGTCGTCCTTCAGATACAGCTCCTGCTTGCCCTGCTTGATCTTGTAGAGCGGCGGCAGGCCGATGTAGATGTGACCGCGCTCGATCAGCTCCGGCATCTGGCGATAGAAGAACGTGAGCAGCAGTGTGCGGATGTGCGAGCCGTCCACGTCCGCGTCGGTCATGATGACGATGCGGTGGTAGCGCAGCTTGTCCGGGTTGTACTCCTCCTTGCCGATGCCCGTGCCGAGCGCGGTGATCAGCGTGCCGACTTCGGCCGAGGCCAGCATCTTGTCGAAGCGGGCCTTCTCCACGTTGAGGATCTTGCCCTTCAACGGCAGCACGGCCTGGGTCTTGCGGTTGCGGCCCTGCTTGGCGGAACCGCCTGCGGAGTCACCCTCGACCAGGAACAGTTCGCACAACGCCGGATCCTTCTCCTGGCAGTCGGCCAGCTTGCCCGGCAGGCCGGCGATATCCAGGGCGCCCTTGCGGCGAGTCATCTCGCGCGCCTTGCGGGCGGCCTCGCGGGCACGCGCGGCATCGACCACCTTGGACGCGATGGCCTTGGCTTCGCTCGGGTGTTCCAGCAGGAATTCGCCCAGCTTTTCGTTGACGGCCTGCTCCACCGCGGTCTTCACCTCGGAGGAAACCAGCTTGTCCTTGGTCTGCGAGGAGAACTTCGGGTCAGGCACCTTCACCGAGAGCACGGCGATCAGGCCTTCGCGCATGTCGTCGCCGGACAGCGCGACCTTGGCGTTCTTGGCCAGTCCTTCCTTCTCGATGTAACCCTGCAGCGAGCGCGTCAGCGCGGCGCGGAAGCCCGTAAGGTGGGTGCCGCCGTCGCGCTGCGGGATGTTGTTGGTGAAGCAGAACATCGTCTCCTGGTAGGAGTCGGTCCACTGCATCGCCAATTCCACCGAGATCCCGTCCTGCTGGGCGCTGAGGCTGATCACGTTCGGGTGCAGCGCGGTCTTGAGCTGGGCCAGGTGCTGCACGAACGAACGGATACCCCCCTCATAGGCGAAACGATCGCTGCGCCCTTCGCCACGCTCATCCTTCAGGTCGATGGTGACGCCCGAATTGAGGAACGCCAGCTCACGCAGGCGCTTGGCCAGGATGTCGTAATGGAACTCGACATTGGTGAACGTGCCGGTGCTGGGCAGGAAGCGCACGGTGGTGCCGGTCTTGCTGGAATCGCCGACCGGCTTGATCGGGTACAGCGGCTCGCCATGGGCGTATTCCTGCTGGTACTCCTTGCCCTCGCGGTAGATGGTCAGCCACAGGTGCGAGCTGAGCGCATTCACCACGGACACGCCCACGCCGTGCAGGCCGCCGGAAACCTTGTAGGAATTGGCGTCGAACTTGCCGCCCGCGTGCAGCACGGTCATCACCACTTCCGCGGTGGACCGGCCTTCTTCCGGGTGGGTATCGACGGGGATGCCACGGCCGTTGTCGGTAACGCTGACCGAGCCATCATCGAGGATCGTGACCGTCACATGGTCGCAGTAGCCGGCGAGGGCTTCGTCGATCGAGTTGTCGACGACTTCGAACACCATGTGATGCAGGCCGGTGCCGTCATCGGTATCGCCGATGTACATGCCGGGGCGCTTGCGCACCGCTTCCAGACCTTTCAGAACCTTGATGTTGCTCGAATCGTAGGATGCGTTCATTCGTCGACCGTTTCCTGGGCGCCTATTCCCGCCCGGACGGCGCCTAGAGGCCGGGCTGGGGACACAATCGGGTGATTATAGCAGGGGGCTGATACTTCCCTGTTCCACGTGGAACACTTGCGCTGGACCGGCCTGGAGCGCTTCAGGAACCTCGGTTCCGGTGACAAAGACCTGGGCACCGGCTGACCTCAGCTGCTCGACCACGGCGGCCTGGTGAGGCCTGTCGAGCTCGGAAGCCAAATCGTCCAGGCAGACAATCGGCCATTCGCCCCGCCTCTCGGCGTAAAGGGCGGCTTGCGCCAGTACACACCCCAGAGCCGTCAACTTTTCCTGCCCTCGCGACAAATGTTCGCGTTGTGGCGCGTGTTCGAAGGCGATCTGCCAATCCGCCCGGTGCGAACCCATCGTCGTGTGGCCCCGAGCCAGGTCTCTGGGGCGCTGACTGGCCAGAAGCTCCCCCAAGTCGGCGTCATCCGCCCAACCCCGGCGGTACTTCATCTCCACGGCCCCCAGCTCGGGCAGCAAACCCGCCATCGCCTGTTCTATATGGGGTCGAAGGGTTGCCAAGTACAGGGCGCGGAGATGATCGATGACGGCTGCCGTCGTATCCAGTTCAGCCTCCCAGGGCAAGAAGAGCGCCTCGGGAACGGTGGATGTCGCCCTCAGGAGCGAGTTTCGCTGCTTCAGGGCGCGCTGGTAGCGCCGCCATGCCCCGATGAACTCATGTTCCACGTGGAACACGCCCCAATCCAGGTAGCGGCGTCGTTCCTCCGCGCCTCCCGCGATCAAGGCATGGGACCCGGGCTCGAAGCAAACGACAGCGCACTCCCCCACCAGCTCACTCAGGCTGACGGATTCGCCATCCATGCGGGCTTCCCAACGAGCGCCCTGGCGACCCAGGCCAAGGCGGCGAACCTGACCGTCCTCATGCCTCAGCTCGGCAAACACAGACAAAGCGTCGGCACCACGCTGCAACAGGGCGTCCTTGGCCCCGGAACGGAAGGAACGGGCGTGCGACAGCAGGAAGGCAGCCTCGAGAATGCTGGTCTTCCCTGCCCCGTTGGCGCCGGCGAATACACTGACGCCGGGTTGCAAAGGCACCACCACGTCTTCCAGGCAGCGCAAACCCCGGATGCGCAGGCTTTCCAGCCGCATCTCAGCAAATCTCCGAAGCAAGAACGCCGGAGCGTCTTTCGACGGCTCCGGCGTTCGCGTTCTGCTTGCCCGTTTCAGGCAAACGAATGATGGCCATCAGAGACGAAGTGGCATGATCACGTGGCGCGCCTGGTCGTTGTCGTCTTCCTGCACCAGGCAGCTCGACTGCGCGTCGCGCAGGTTCAAGCGGGCACGCTCGCCGCGCAAGGCCGCCAACGCATCGAGCAGGTAGCCGACGTTGAAGCCGACAGCCAGATCGGAAACCACGGTCTCCGCTTCCAGCTCTTCCACGGCCTCTTCCTGCTCCGGGTTGTGGGCCACGATGCGCAGCTTGCCCGGCGACAGTTCCAGCTTCACGCCGCGGTACTTTTCGTTGGAAAGAATCGCCGCACGCTGCAGGGCTCCACGAAGCACTTCGCGATCGAGCGTGGCGTGCTTGTCGGCGCCCAGCGGGATCACTGCTTCGTAATCCGGGAAACGGCCGTCGATCAGCTTGGACGTGAACACCACGTCGCCACGGCGAACGCGCAGGTGATTGCGACCGAACTCAAGCTCGACCTCGCCATCACCTGTTTCGAACAAACCGATCAACTCGTTCACGCCCTTGCGCGGAATGATGATCTGGCGACGCACGGAAACCTTGCTTTCCAGCTTGGTTTCCTTGAGAGCCAGGCGGTGGCCGTCGGTAGCCACGCAGCGCAGCGTGTGCTCCTGCAGGTCCAGCAACATGCCGTTCAAGTAGTAGCGCACGTCCTGATTGGCCATGGCGAAAGCCGTGCGCTCCATCAGGTCGCGCAGAACTTCTTCCGGTAGCGCTACCCGCTCAACCAGCTCTATTTCATCGATGGTCGGGAATTCGGTCGCGGGCAGCGTAGCCAGGGTGAACCGGCTCCGTCCTGCATTCATGGCCACGCGATCGCCATTGAGCTTCAACTCGATCTGGGCGCCGTCGGGCAGCGCACGAACGATGTCGAACAGCTTGCGCGCAGGAATGGTGATCTCACCGTCGACCAGCTTGTCGGCTGCCGTGGTGGCGATCATTTCCACTTCGAGATCCGTGCCGGTCATCGACACTTTGCCGTCGGCGACCTTTACCAGCAGGTTGGCCAAAACCGGCAGTGTCTGTCGGCGTTCGACGACGCCAACGACCTGCTGCAACGGTTTGAGCAGAGCTTCTCGTTGAATGCTGAATTGCATGTATGCGCTTCCCCAATCCTGCTTTTCTGTTTTTAAAAGAAGTTCTGTAGTGGTGGTAGGGGCCGTGGATAACTCAAAAATCTGAAATTACCCAAAATAATCAGTGATTTAGCTGATTATCACATTGTGTTCCCAAGTGCCGGAAGACTGTGGGCCAATTGTGGATAACTTTCCAGTCCAAATCGTCCACCTATTATCCACAGGTTGCCACCGTACTTTTCAAGCGATCCGTGCACAGCCGCCCCGATCGATCAGCCGGTGAGGATGCGGATGAGCTGTTCCCAATCCTGCCGCATGCGTGTGTCGGTCTCGCAATGCTTCTTGATGGTCCGGCAGGCGTGCAGCACCGTAGTGTGGTCGCGGCCGCCGAACGCCTCGCCGATCTCCGGCAGGCTGTGCTCGGTGAGTTCCTTGGACAGCGCCATCGCGATCTGGCGCGGGCGGGCCAGCGAACGCACGCGACGCTTGGACAGCAGGTCCTGCAGGCGCACCTGGTAGTAATCGGCCACGATCTTCTGGATGTTCGGCACCGTCACCGCCTGCGCATGCGTGGCGAGCAGGTCGCGCAGGGTCTCTTCGGCAAAGTCGATGGTGATCGGCTTGCCGTAGAAGTTCGCCCGCGCCGCCAACGTGTTGAGCGCGCCTTCGAGGTCGCGCACGTTGGAGCGGATGCGCTTGGCCAGCAACATCGCCACGTTCTCGCTCACCGCCACGCCCTTGTCGTGGGCCTTGGACAGCAAGATCGCCGCGCGCGTCTCGAAGTCCGGCGGCTCGATCGCCACCGAAAGACCCCAGCCCAGGCGCGACTTCAGCCGCGGCTCGAGCTTGTCCACTTCCTTCGGATAGCGGTCGCAGGTGAGGATGATCTGCTGCTTGGACTCGAACAACGCGTTGAAGGTGTGGAAGAACTCCTCCTGCGTGGTGTCCTTGCCGGCGAAGAACTGGATGTCGTCGATCAGCAGCGCGTCCACCGAACGGAAGCGGCGCTTGAACTCGTCCATGCTCTTGGTGCGCAGCGCTTCGATCATGGAGCCGACGAACTGCTCCGAACGCAGATACAGCACCTTGAAATCGGGGTTGCGCTCGCGCATCAGGTTGCCCGAGGCGTGCATCAAGTGCGTTTTGCCGAGACCGGTGCCGCCGTACAGCAGCAGCGGGTTGTAGGCGCGGCCCGGGTTCATGGCCACCTGCATGGCGGCCGCCTTGCCGAGCTGGTTCGACTTGCCTTCGACAAAGGTTTCGAAGGTGTAGTGCGGGTCCAGGTTGTGGTTGAAGGTCGGCGCCGGCGCTTCGATCACCGTGGGAGCCACCTTTACCGGCGCCGGCGCGGCCACCTTGCCGCTCGCCGTGGCGCGCGGCGAACTGGAGCCCACCTCGAGGCGGACCGTCAGCTCATGGCCGGTCAGCTGGCTGATCACCGTTTCGATGCGCGCCAGGTAGCGCTCGCGCACGGTTTCCAGTGTGTACGGATTGGGCGCAAACAACTGCAAACCATGGGTGTCGTCGCGTGCCTGCAGGGGCATCAGCCACGTATGCAGGTCTTCGGCGTTCAATTCGCCCTCGAGGCGCTCGAGACAGCGCCGCCACAGGTCACTCATGGGAAGTCTTCAACCACTGGAAGGAGCGCTTACGCGCGGGGTGGACCGGCAAGTCTAGCAGCACGAACCCTCCTTCATGGCGCGGATATCCACATGGATATCCACAGGAAGTAAACAGCCTTTTGTCAACCCGCAAAATACCCCTATTTGACAAGGGCCAAGATTCCCTCGCATAATTTCCAACCTTTTTACCACCTTAACCGGAGGAAGCCATGTCCAAGCGGACCTTCCAGCCCAGCAAGCTCAAGCGTGCCCGCACCCACGGCTTCCGTGCTCGTATGGCAACGGCCGATGGCCGCAAGATCCTGAACGCACGTCGCGCGAAGGGTCGCAAGCGCCTGATCCCGTAAGCGGCTCGCCACGATGCGTGCCGCCGGCCTGCCGCGCGAAGCGCGGCTTCGAAGCGCCGGTGACTTTGCAGCGTTGCGACATACCAGCGGCCGCCTCGGCGGCCGCTGTTTTTCTGTGCGCTATCGGGTCAACGAACTCGGCCACCCGCGCATGGGCCTGGCCATTTCCAAACGCGTCTCCAAGCGCGCGGTCGATCGCAACCGCATCAAGCGCCTGGTCCGCGAATCTTTCCGACGTGCCCGCCTTGACCTTCCAGCGGTCGACCTCATGGTGATGGCACGCGAGCAGGCCTGTGGCCTGCCCGGCCCGGAGTTGCTCGCCGAATTGCAGCAGCTGTGGAAGAAACTGCGTTCCGCGAAAGTCGAGGCCACATTGAAGCCGGGCGAACCGACCGGCACAATCGAGCGTTGACCTTCTCCATTCCTTTCCGCGGCACGGCGCCGCGGGCATGCACCGGATCTGCTCCGCGATGAATCAAACGCGCACGTTCCTCATCTTTGCCCTGCTGGCTGTGGCCTACCTCTTGTTCCAGGCCTGGGAGAAGGATTACGGCCCGCAACCGCCGGTGGCGGCTGCGACCGCGGCCGGTGCCAGCACCAGCACTGACAACAGCGTGCCGGGCGCCAGCTCGTCCACCGCGCCGGCCGCCGTGCCCGGCACCGTCAGCGAGGCATCCGCGCAATTGATCACGGTCAGCACCGATGTGCTGCGCCTGACCATCGATACGCGCGGCGGCAGCGTGGTGCGCTCTGAGCTGCTCAACTATCCGGCGGTGCCGCGTACCAAGAAGGATCCCGATCCGGCGCCGGTGCGCATGCTCGACGACGATCGCGCGCAGTACTTCGTGGCGCAGAGCGGCATCGTCAGCAACCAGGGCGACGCGCCCGACCATCGCGCCGTGTTCTCGGCCGCGCAGACCAGCTATGCGCTCACCCAGGGCCAGGACGATCTGAAGGTCGACCTCACCTGGCAGAACGCCGCCGGCCTCAAGGTCACCAAGACCTTCGCGCTCAAGCGCGGTAGCTACGTGGTCACGGTCGACCAGAAGATCGACAACGGCGGCAGCACCGCCTGGGCCGGCAACACCTATGAACAGCTGCAGCGCGTGGCGCCGGCGCAGCAGAAGAGCTGGTGGCAGAACTTCAGCGACCCGGCTTCGCACAGCTTCTATGGCGCTGCCTGGTACAGCCCGGAAGACAAGATGACCACCCTGCCGTTCACCGACTTCGCCAAGAAGCCGCTGAACCACGCCATCACCGGCGGCTGGGCATCGATGCTGCAGCATTACTTCTTCGTGGCGTGGATTCCGTCCGCGCAGGACGCCAGCAGCTACAGCACCAGCGTGATCAATCCGGACACCGCCCAGCCGGTGTACCTGATCCGCGCGGTGGGCCCGTCCATCAGCGTGGCGCCGGGCCAGAGCGCGACCAGTGCGGCGCGCCTGTATATCGGTCCGAAGCTGCAGGGCACGCTCGACCAGGTGGCGCCGGGTCTGGACCTCACCACCAACTACGGTTGGCTCACGGTGGTTGCGCAGCCGCTGCACTGGTTGCTCTCGCAGCTGCACGCGATCGCCGGCAACTGGGGCGTGGCGATCATCCTGCTGGTGCTGCTGCTGAAGGGCGCGCTGTGGAAGCTCACGGCCGCGCAGTTCCGCTCCGGCGCCCGCATGCGCAAGCTGCAGCCGCGCGTGAACGCTCTCAAGGAGCGTTACGGCGACGACAAGATGAAGATGCAGCAGGCCATGATGGAGCTGTACAAGAAGGAAAAGGTCAACCCGATGTCGGGCTGCCTGCCGGTGCTGATCACCATGCCGGTGTTCTTCGGCCTGTATCGCGTGCTGATGGAGAGCGTGGAGCTGCGCCACGCGCCGTTCTTCGGCTGGGTGCACGACCTTTCCGCGCCCGATCCGTTCTTCGTGCTGCCGGTGATCTACATCCTGGTGATGCTGGCCACGCAATGGCTCACGCCGGCGGCGGCGGGCATGGACCCGGCGCAGCAGAAGATGATGAAGGTGATGCCGGTGGTGTTCGGCTTCATGTTCCTGTTCTTCCCGGCGGGCCTGGTGCTGTACTGGGTGATCAACGGTCTCACCAGCCTTACCCAGCAGTGGCTGATCACGCGCAGTGTCGACCGCGCGGATGAAAAGGCCAAGGCGACGGCCTGATCAACCTGAAACGTTCAAAGAAAAGGCCGCGCGAGCGGCCTTTTTCTTGCACGACAAACCTCCCGCTCGTCATCCCGGCGCAGGCCGGGATCCAGTAGCGTCGATGGCTGGTCTTCGCGACAACCAGATGCTGTCGCCACTGGATCCCGGCCTGCGCCGGGATGACGGAGAGGATGGCTATATCGTTATCGCATTCCCCTTCGCAAACCGCATAATTCCCACCATGACTCACACCGGCACCATTGCCGCCATTGCCAGCGCTCCGGGTGCCGCCGGCGTCGGTGTGTTGCGCGTGTCGGGGCCTGCCGTTCCCGGCATCGCCGCGGAACTGTTCGGTCGCGAGCCCGAGCCGCGGCGCGCGCACTTCACCGCGTTCCGTGAGCGCGACGGCGAACTGATCGATCGCGGTCTGCTGCTCTACTTTCCCGCGCCCGCTTCCTACACCGGCGAGCACGTGCTGGAACTGCAGGGCCACGGCAGTCCCGTGTTGCTCGATGCCTTGTTGCGACGCGTGTGCGCGATGGGTGCGCGACTGGCGCGACCGGGCGAATTCACCGAGCGCGCATTTCTCAACGGCAAGCTCGATCTGGCCCAGGCAGAAGCCGTCGCCGATCTGATTGCGGCGCGTTCGCAGGCCGGCGCGCGGGCAGCGTTGCAGTCGATGGAAGGCGTGTTTTCGCGCAAGGTGCACGATCTGCTGCAATCGCTGATTGCGCTGCGTGTGCATATCGAAGCGGCGATCGATTTTCCCGAAGAGGAAATCGATTTCCTCGCCGACCCGGCGATTGCGCGCCAGTTGCATGCGTTGCGCGCCGAACTCGATGATCTCTTGCGCGAAGCGCAACGAGGCGTGCGTCTGAACGATGGCCTGCGCGTGGCCATCATCGGACGTCCAAACGCCGGCAAGTCCAGCTTGCTCAATGCACTGGCCGGCAGCGACCGCGCCATTGTCACCGACATCGCCGGTACCACCCGCGACGTGCTGCGTGAACAGCTCAATCTCGACGGCATCTCGCTGGAACTGGCTGACACGGCGGGACTGCGTGAAACCGACGATCCGGTCGAACGCGAAGGCGTGCGGCGCGCGCATGGCGAGCTGGCGCGCGCGGATGTCGCATTGCTGGTCACCGATGCGGCGCAGGCCGAGCACGATCTGGCTTTGCTGGCCGACCTCCCGGCCCGCGTCGAACGGATCGTTTTCATCAACAAGATCGACCTGGGCGAGCATGCGGCGGGAGTCGAGGTTCGCTCCAATGCGATCTGGATGTGGGCTTCCGCAAAGACCGGAGCCGGCCTGGAAACGCTGCGCAGCCATCTCAAACAGCTTGCCGGCGCAGGCGGCGGCGAAGGTGCCTTCAGCGCTCGTCGGCGCCATGTGTTGGCGCTGGAACAAGTAGCCACGCACCTGGCGCGCGCCGACGACGTGCTGCACGCGACCCGTGCCGGTGAACTGGCGGCCGAGGAGTTGCGGCAAGCACAACACGCCTTGGGCGAGATCACCGGCACCTATACCAGCGATGACCTGCTGGGTGCGATCTTCAGCTCGTTCTGCATCGGCAAGTAGCCGCCGACCGTCCGTTCGCAGTGCTTTCGGAGTCGTCCGATAGATTGCTTCGGCACGCTGCTGGCAGCATGCAAGGACCTGCCCGGAGCCCCGATGGCTCCGCGCTTCAACGTCAGCGCACAGTGGAGTGCTCGCCATGGAATGGTATTTGAAGGTCCTCAAGCAGCACTATTTTGATTTCAATGGCCGCGCACGCCGCAAGGAGTACTGGATGTACACCTTGGTGAACATCATCGTCATTGTGGCGCTGCAGATCCTCGCTCACATGGTGCCCGCGCTGGCTATCGTTGGTGGTATTTACGGACTGGCCGTGCTGCTGCCGGGTCTTGGCGTGACGGCTCGCCGCCTGCACGACGTCGGCAAATCCGGCTGGTTCATGCTGCTCGCTTTTGTTCCGATCGTTGGCCTTTACCTGATTTATCTGCTGGTGCAAGACAGCGAAGCGGGTAGCAACGCTTACGGCGCCAACCCGAAGGCTTAGTCCAGGATGCGGAAGGCGGATCGCAGCCGGCTTCCGCAGCGACGGCGGTAAGGCGTTCCAGTCCAGTGGGTTAAGGGCGCGCTTTGCTGACGGGGCCGACGGGTGGCGCTAACATGCTGAGTTTGCGCGCGGTCGTACCGAACACTCAGGCATGCTCTCTTTCTTCTTCGGCGCCTTCGGGCTCTCCACTTTCTGGTTGATTCCCCTGTTCTGGCGCGCCGGCAGCCGTCTGCTGAAGCGGCAGCGGCGTGTTGCCGGCGGTGAAGGCTCGATTCGGTTCGGCTTGGGTGCCCTGCTTGTGCTGCTGGCGAGCGCCACGCTCGAAGGCCTGCTGATCGACCAGTACACCGACGATGCAAACGCTGGTGGCACCGTGTGCCGTGCACTGTCGCATGCCATCGGCGGCCTGCTTGGCGGATGGCTGACCACGCTGGTGATGCTGGTTGCCCTGGCTGTCGCGCTGCCGTGGTATCTGGGTATCGGTTGGCGCTCGATGTTCAAACATGTGGCGGCTGGCGTGGATGTCCTTGCCGCGCTGATTCAGCGCGTGATCGAAGCGGTTGCCGCGCGTCGCGGTTCATCGACGGGCCATCGAGCTGGCGGTGCCGTGCGTCGTCCCAAACAAGCGACCACCACTGCTCGACGCGCGAAAGCGGGAGCGACCCGCCGAACACCGGCCGAGGCCTCGACAGCTCCTCCGCCGACGCTTACGCCTGCGCCCCCGACCGAAGTGCGGCCCGCATCCGTGTCCATGTCGCGCGTTCGCCAGGCCGCCCAGCACGAGAAGGTGATACGCGAGCCGTGGCTGGTGCCCAAACATGGCCAGCCTGCTTCAACTGGGCCGAGACTGGGCACGGGGCGTTCCGCGACGGTCGTGCCGCTGGGGACAAGGGCGACCGCAGCGAGCACGCGCGAGTCCGCCGATGCCGCGAATCATCAACCAGCCAATGTCGCCACCAGTTCGGCGCCGTCGTTGCCCGCCGCCGAATCGCCGATCGAAGCGGTGCTCGCCGTGCCCGAAGTACAGCCTGCACCGCTGCCGGCCGAACCGATAACCGTCGAACCTCCGGTCGAAGCCGAGATCGATCTGGCGACCGTCAGCCCGCCGCCCATGCACACACCGGCCGTATCGTCGCGCTGGTCGGCAGCCAATGACGAAGTGGCGACTCAGGCTCCCGTGCACGTCACCCCGGTGCAAACCGGCGCGTCGACGCGCCAGCGCAGCTCCGCCATGTTGCCGCCGCTGTCGCTGCTGGCCGCTCCGCGACAGGAGATCGCCTCCATCGACGAGCAGCAGCTCGCTGACACGGGCGAGTTGATCGAGCAGCGACTGCGCGAGTTCAAGGTGCCGGTCACGGTCGTCGGTGCGTCCGCCGGTCCCGTCATCACTCGCTTCGAGGTGGAACCCGCGGTCGGTGTGCGCGGCAACCAGATCGTCGCGCTGATGAAGGATCTGGCGCGCGGACTCGGCCGCTCGTCCATTCGTGTGGTCGAAACCATCCCCGGCAAGACCTGCATGGGCCTGGAGTTGCCGAACGAGCAGCGCCAGATGATCGCGTTGTCCGAAATTCTCGACTCGCCCGCCTACCGCGATGCCGATTCGTTGTTGACGCTGGCGATGGGCAAGGGCATCACGGGCGAACCGGTAGTGGCCGATCTGGCCAAGGCCCCGCACATGCTGGTGGCCGGCACCACCGGCTCGGGCAAGTCCGTGGCGGTGAACGCGATGATCCTGTCGATGTTGTACAAGGCCACGCCCGACGACGTGCGCATGATCATGATCGATCCGAAGATGCTGGAGCTTTCCGTCTACGAAGGCATCCCACATCTGCTGGCACCGGTCGTCACCGACATGAAGCTTGCTGCGAACGCGCTCGCGTGGTGCGTGGCGGAGATGGAAAACCGCTATCGCGTGATGTCGGATCTGCGAGTGCGAAATCTGGCCAGCTTCAACCAAAAAGTGCGCGAGGCGCGTGCGGTTGGCCGGCCATTGATGAATCCGTTCCCCGCGCATCCCGAAGTGCCCGAGTTGCTGGACACCTTGCCGATGATCGTGGTGGTGATCGACGAGCTGGCCGACCTGATGATGGTGGCCGGCAAGAAGATCGAAGAGCTGATCGCCAGGCTTGCACAGAAGGCACGCGCCGCCGGCATTCATTTGATTCTTGCCACGCAGCGTCCGTCGGTGGATGTGATCACCGGCCTGATCAAGGCGAACATTCCCACGCGCGTCGCTTTCCAGGTCTCGTCCAAGATCGACTCGCGCACCATCCTCGACCAGATGGGTGCGGAAAGCCTGCTCGGCCAGGGCGACATGCTGTTCCTGCCGCCGGGTTCCGGCTATCCGCAACGCATCCACGGCGCCTTCGTGGCCGACGAGGAAGTGCACCGCATCGTGGCCCACCTCAAGCTTTACGGCGAGCCCGATTACAAGGATGAAATCCTGGCCGGCCCGCCAAGCGAAGGCTCCGGCGAACTGTTCGGCGAAGAAGGTGCCGACGCCGAACTCGATCCGCTGTACGACGAAGCCGCCGCGTTCGTGTTGCGCTCGCGCCGCGCATCGATCTCGTTCGTGCAACGCCAGTTCCGTATCGGCTACAACCGCGCGGCGCGTTTGGTCGAAGCGATGGAGGCCGCGGGGCTCGTCTCGTCGATGGGCATCAACGGGCAGCGCGATGTGTTGGCGCCGGGACCGTCAGACTAAGAGTAACCACCACTGTGGGAGCGCACCCTGTGCGCGACACGTCCGAAGCGATGCATGGCATTCGCCTCATTGCAGTCATTGGCCAGCGTGCTGTCGCGCACAGGGTGCGCTCCCACCATGGTGAAGGCGCAGCACTTAGAGGAACGCTTCGAGCTCCGCCCGGGTCGGCATGCCGCCTTGCGCACCCAGCTTGGTCACCGATAGCGCCGCCGCTGCGCAGGCTTTGCGCACGGCAGGCGCGATTCCTTCATGCAGGAATACCGCCAGCGCAGCGTTGAAGGTGTCGCCAGCGCCGGTGGTATCGACCGCGTCGACCTTGAAGCCCGGCTGATGCTGCGGCTCCCCGCCATCGCGAAACCAGGCGCCATCCCCGCCACGCGTCAGCACTACCGGTGCGGGCGCGCGCTGCATCAACGCAACGAAATCCTCATCGCTATCCGCACCCAGCAGTATCGCCAGCTCATGCTGGTTGGGCGTGAGATAGCGCGCGAGCTTCAGCCATTCCGTGGGAAGCTTTTGCGCCGGCGCCGGATTGAGAATCACCGGCTTGCCGAGCTTGTGGCCAAGGCGAAGCGTGGCTTCAACGGATTCGAGTGGAATTTCCATCTGCACCAGGATGGCGTCCGCACTGGCCAGCGTGGATTGCGCTCCCTCGATCTGCGCGGGAGTGACGCGCGCATTGGCGGCGGGCACCACGATGATGTGGTTCTCGCCTTCGGCGACGGTGATCGAGGCGGTGCCGCTGCCGCAGTCGGCAATGCGCGCGACGTGATCGAGCGAGACGCCTTCGCGCACGAGGCCTTCGTGCAGTTGCGCGCCGAAGGCGTCGTCACCGACGGCGCCCACCAGCGCGACCTCGGCACCCAGGCGCGCGGCAGCCACGGCCTGGTTGGCGCCCTTGCCGCCATGCACGGTCAGGAAGCGTTCGCCAAGAATGGTTTCGCCGGGCTTGGCAAAGCGCGAGGCCAGCGTCACCAGGTCCATGTTGATGCTGCCGACCACGACGACGCGTGCCATAGCTGTTCCTTCCGACCCTCATGCGGGAGGGAAAGGATAAGCGATGGCCGCAGCGAGCGTCACAACACCCTGCTGCGCGAAGCGCCGGACATCAGCCGCCGCTGCTGCCCGCCGTCGACGGCACGTTCTGGCCGCGTTTCTCCTGCATGCGTTCCATCGCCTTTTCGCGCATGGCCTTCCATTTGTCGCGCTGGTCCTGGGTCAGCACGCCGCCGATCTGGCTTTCGCTGTCCTGCATGATCGACATGGCCTTGGCGCGCCGATCGGCCGGCTTGAGGCTGCTGTCGCCGTGCAGCGACTGCAGCTGTTGCTCGCGCTGCTGCAGCATGGGGCCGATCTTGGCCTGCTGATCCGGCGTCAACTGCAACTGCTTGCTCAGACGCTGCAGCTGGGTCTGCGCATCGAAGGCGTGCATGTTGTGGCTGCCCGCAGCCGGCGGATGGTCGCTGTCGCCGGTGGGTGCGTTCTGCTGGGCGAAGGCGTGGCCGCACAGCGTGGCGGCGAGCGCGAACGCGACGAAGGTGGGAAGACGATGCATGGGCGGTTCTCCTGGGGCGTACCAGCGGGAACGCGAGCACGCCACGGCGGTTGACGGTGCTGGCTTGAATCCCAGCCTAGCGCCCCGAACATCAACAGATCGTCCGCCCGAGGTTACGTCATGATCGAGCTGCACTACTGGCCCACCCCCAACGGCCACAAAATCACGCTGTTTCTCGAAGAAACGGGGGTCCCCTACACCATCAAGCCGGTGAACATCGGCAAGGGCGAGCAGTTCCAGCCCGCGTTCCTGGCCATCGCGCCCAACAACCGCATGCCGGCCATCGTGGATACCGCCCCCGTGGACGGCGGCGAGCCGGTCAGCGTGTTCGAGTCGGGCGCGATCCTGCAGTACCTCGCTGAGAAGACCGGCCGTTTCCTGCCCACCGATCTGCGCGGCAAATACACGGTGCTGGAATGGTTGTTCTGGCAGATGGGCGGGCTCGGCCCGATGCTCGGCCAGAACCATCATTTCAACCGCTATGCGCCGGAAAAGATTCCCTACGCCATCGACCGCTACGTCAACGAGACGCGCCGCCTGTACGGCGTGCTGGACAAGCGCCTGCACGGTCGTGCCTTCATCGCCGGCAACGACTACAGCATTGCCGACATGGCGGCGTATCCGTGGATCGTGCCGCACGAGAACCAGGGCATGACGCTGGACGATTTCCCGCATCTGAAGGCCTGGTTCGAATCGATCCGCGAACGCCCCGCCACCCAGCGGGCCTATGCCCTGGGCGAGCAGATCAAGGGCAGGTTCGACCTCAGCACGGACGAGGAAGCGCGCAAGGTCCTGTTCGGACAAGGGGCGAAGAACTGATCCATCGCGCGGCATTCGGCAACGAATGTCGCGCATTTCACGGGAAATCGCTGGCTTCCATGCGCGCTACGCGGTCTAATCGCCGCTTGTTCTTACGTACGACGCGTCGCCCAAGGAAGTATTCATGCGCGCCCTCCTTTTTGCCGCCCTGACGATGGTGGCCTTGCCGACCATGGCCGAAAAACTCACGATCGAACGCATCTTCGACGGTGGAAACCTCGCTGGTGCCGCGCCGCGCGGGCTGGAAATTTCCCCTGACGGCAGCCGCGTCACCTTCCTGCGTGCCCGCGCGGACGACCAGTTCCAGCTGGACCTGTGGGAATACCAGCTCAAGGACAATAAGACGCGCCTGCTGGTGGATTCGAAGAAACTCGAACCCAATGGCGAGCAGCTGTCGGACGCGGAAAAGGCGCGCCGCGAGCGCGAACGCACCGCCGGCCTGCACGGCATCGTGAGCTATCAGTGGTCGCCCGACGGCAAGCAGTTGCTGTTCCCGATCAACGGCAAGCTCTACGTCTATTCGCTGGCCACGCCGGACGCGACGCCGATCCCGCTCGACACCGGCGACAACGTGATCGATCCCAGGATCTCGCCCAAAGGCCGCTACGTGTCCTATGTGCGCGACCAGAACCTGTGGGTGATCGACCTGACCACGGGTGAGGCGAAGCAGCTCACCCACGATGGCGGCGGCACCGTGCACAACGGCGAAGCCGAATTCGTGGCGCAGGAGGAAATGGATCGCAGCGCCGGCTACTGGTGGGCGCCCGACGATTCGGCCATCGCGTTCGAGCGCTACGACGAAGCCAAGGTGCCGGTGACCAAGCGCACCGAGCTGTTTGCCGACCACACCGACGTGATCGACCAGCGCTATCCCGCGGCCGGTGCGCCCAATGTGGCGGTGAAGCTGGGTCTGGTGTCGCCTGCCGGCGGGCCATCGCGCTGGATCGACCTGGGCAAGGACGCGGACATCTATCTCACCCGCGTGAACTGGCTGCCGGACGGCAAGCGCCTCAGCTATCAGCGCATGCCGCGCAGCCAGCAGAAAGTGGAGTTGCGCCTGGTCGATGCGAAGACGCTGGCGCAGCGCACGTTGCTCACCGAGATCAGCGATACCTGGATCAACCTCAACAACGATCTCACCTTCCTCAAGGACGGCAAGAGCTTCCTGTGGGGCAGCGAGCGCAGCGGCTACCACCATCTCTATCTCTACGCGCTGGACGGCACGCTCAAACATGCGGTGAGCGAAGGCGACTGGCCGATCGACGGACTGCTGGCGGTGAATGAGCACACGGGCACCGTGTTCGTCGCCTCCAATAAAGATGCGGTGCCGGAAAAGCAGATCTACTCGCTGAAGCTCGATGGCAGCACCGCGAAAGCCCCCGCGCGCGTCAGCCAGGGGGCGGGCACGCATGCCGCCACGTTCGCGCCGGACGGCAGCTTCTATCTCGACAATTTTTCCAGCGTGGACACGCCGCCACAGGTCAGCCTGCACAGGGCCGACGGTAGCCTCGTCAGCTGGATCGAGCCGAACAAGTTCGATGAAAAGCATCCGTTCTGGAATTACCGCGACAGCCTGATCAAGCCGGAATTCGGCACGCTGAAGGCTGCCGATGGTCAGACGTTGTATTACCGCCTGTACAAGCCGGCCGGGTTCGATCCAACCAAGAAATACCCGGTGTTCGACACGTACTACGGTGGCCCGCACGCGCAGATGGTCAGCAATGTGTGGGGCGATTACTTCAACCAGTACATGGCCAACCAGGGCTTCGTGGTGTTCACGCTCGACAATCGCGGCATGGCCCGCCGGGGTCGCCAGTTCGAGAATGCGATCTACCAGCAGCTGGGCGCCGCCGAAGTGGACGACCAGCTGGTCGGCATCCATTGGCTGAAATCGCAGCCATGGATCGACGGCAAGCATATCGGCGTGTTCGGCTGGAGCTACGGCGGCTACATGACCACCATGCTGCTGGCGAAGGCTTCCGACGAACTGGCCGGCGGCGTGGCCGTGGCGCCGGTGACCAACTGGCGTCTCTACGACACCTTTTACACGGAGCGTTATCTCGGTCGTCCGCAGGACAACGACTCGGGCTATACGCGCAGCTCGCCGATGGCATGGCTCGATGGCCTCACCTCGAAGCTGTATCTGGTGCACGGCATGGCCGACGACAACGTGCTGTTCCTCAACTCGACCGAACTGATGGCCGAGTTGCAGAAGCGCGGCACGCAATTCCAGTTCATGGCGTATCCCGGGGCGAAACACGGGCTCAATCTGCCGGGCCAGCGCAGCCATGTGTATCACCTGATCGATAATTTCTTTCAGCAGCAGGTGAAGGGGGCGGCGGCAGTGGTGGCAAAGCCAGTGGTGCAGCCGGCTGCGGCCTCGACGGTTCGATAACTCCGCTCGTCATTCCGGCGTACGCCGGAATCCAGTGACGGTGCAGCAGGCTTTCGCGACAACCCTTCCTGCTCGCTACTGGATTCCGGCCTGCGCCGGAATGACGAGCAAAAAAAGGCCGCCCTCTAGGCGGCCTTTTCATATCCGAATCAGCAAAAACCTTACTGCGCGTGCTCCACACCCGAGTCGCCCTGCTCCAGCGGCGGCGGCGTACCGGCTACAGCCAGCAGCGACGTCGCGTAGCCGTCCTCGATGCTCACCGTGGATACCTCATCCCACGAGAAGAACGACGCCTCGCGCAGCCATTCCGCGTCGGGCGAAATCTCCTGCATGTTGAAGCCGTCTTCTTCCACGCTGATCAGCCGGCCGATGTAACAAACCTCGGCCTCATCCTCGCTGTCCACGTGCACGCCGATCACCGGCGCCTGCGCGGCAGCGGCCTGGATGACGCTGCGGATGTCGTCCAGCGGGAAGCCCCGCGGCGTGCGCGGCATCAGGTGCTTGAGCACCAGGGCCTTTTCCATGAAGGGCGCGTGTTTGTCCGGTGCTTCCAATTCGGAAACATCGCGGTGACGCATCACATACATGCCGTCATAAGTGATGCCGTCGCCGACGACCCACAGCAGAAAGAATTCACGGCCAACCCCGCCCACGTAACCACAGAAGCTGCCGTGTTCGAGTTCGCCGCGCCATAACCGGATCAGCTGATGCTGTTGCTGCGCTTCACGCAGCTGGGCTCGCTGGCCGGTGGTCTTCAGTTCAATCACATTTCCCATGGTCAAAATTTTACCAGCCCGGGGCTTTCCCCTTGTTTACAGGATGTAACGCGACAAATCTTCGTCCTGGACCAGCACGCCGAGGTTTTTATCTACATATTCGGCGTCGATCGTGTAGTTTTCGCCGGATTTGTCAGCAGCTTCGTAGGAGATCTTCTCCAAAAGGCGCTCGATCACCGTGTGCAGGCGGCGGGCGCCGATGTTCTCGGTCCGCTCATTGACCTGGAAAGCGACCTCGGCCAGTCGGTCGATGCCCTCCTCGGTGAAATGGATCGTCACGCCCTCCGTGCCCAGCAGCGCGATGTACTGCTTGGTCAAGGCGTTATGCGGCTCGCGCAGGATGCGCTTGAAGTCGCCGACCGACAGCGCCGATAGCTCCACGCGGATCGGCAGGCGGCCCTGCAGCTCCGGAATCAGGTCCGAGGGCTTGGCCAGCGAGAACGCGCCGGAGGCGATGAACAGCATGTGGTCGGTCTTGATCGGGCCGTACTTGGTCGACACGGTCGAGCCTTCCACCAGCGGCAGCAGGTCGCGCTGCACGCCTTCGCGGCTGACGCCGGCACCGCCCCACTCGGAGCGCTGGGCGATCTTGTCGATCTCGTCGATGAAGACGATGCCGTTCTGCTCGGCCGACTGCATGGCCTGGGCGCGCACTTCTTCCTCGTTGAGCAGCTTGGCGGCTTCTTCTTCCACCAGCATGGGGCGCGCGGCCTTGATCGCGACCTTGCGCTGCTGGGTCTTGGCGCCGCCCATGTTCTGGAACATCTGGCGCAGCTGCTGACCCATTTCCTCCATGCCCGGCGGCGACATGATTTCCACACCGACGTTGGTGGCGAAATCCAGCTCGATCTCGCGGTCGTCCAGGGCTCCCTCGCGCAGCTGCTTGCGCAGTTTCTGCCGCGTATCGCTCTGTTCGTTGTTGGGCGCGGCATCGTGCGACCAGTCGGAGGGCGACTGGCGGCGCGGCAGCAGTGCGTCGAGGATGCGATCTTCGGCGCGGTCTTCGGCCTGGGTGCGCACGCGCTTCATGGCCTGCTCGCGGGTGAGCTTGTAGGCCACGTCGGCGAGGTCGCGCACGATCGATTCGACATCCTTGCCCACATAGCCCACCTCGGTGAACTTGGTGGCTTCCACCTTCACGAACGGCGCATTGGCCAGCGTGGCGAGGCGGCGGGCGATTTCGGTCTTGCCCACGCCGGTGGGACCGATCATCAGGATGTTCTTGGGCGTCACTTCGTCGCGCAGGCCCGGTTCCAGCTGCATGCGGCGCCAGCGGTTGCGCAGGGCAATGGCCACGGCGCGCTTGGCGTCGTGCTGGCCGATGATGTAGCGGTCGAGTTCGTTGACGATTTCGCGGGGAGTAAGTTCGGACATGAGTTCACCGGAAAGATGAGTTTTCGCCGTCGTTCCGCATCGGCGGGAACGACCGGACCAAGAGCCGTCGCGCCGTGCGCTTACAGCTCCTCGATCGTGGTGTTGTGGTTGGTATAGATGCAGATGTCGCCGGCGATCTTCAGCGCACGCTCGACGATGGCGCGCGAATCCATCTCGGTGTTTTCCAGCAGCGCCAGTGCAGCGGATTGCGCATACGGGCCGCCCGAACCGATGGCGATCAGGCCATGTTCGGGTTCCAGCACGTCACCGTTGCCGGAGATCAGCAGCGAGGCTTCCTTGTCGGCCACGGCGAGCATGGCTTCCAGGCGGCCCAGGCGGCGGTCGGTGCGCCACTCCTTGGCCAGTTCCACCGCGGCGCGGGTGAGGTTGCCGCCGTGCTTGTCCAGCTTCTGCTCGAACAGCTCGAACAGGGTGAAGGCGTCGGCGGTGGCGCCGGCGAAACCGGCGATGACATTGCCTTTGCCGAGGCGGCGGATCTTGCGGGCGTTGGCCTTCATCACCGTGTTGCCGAGGGTGACCTGGCCGTCGCCGCCGATCACGACCTGTCCGTTGCGGCGCACCGAGACGATGGTGGTGGCGTGAAAGGATTCCATGGGGACTCCGTAAAGAGTGAATTCGCCAGAGGTGGGGCCGGGGCAGCGGAAACCAAGCCGCGGGGCCCGGTTCGTCACTTCCGCTTGGCGCGCGGGTGTGCCGCGTCGTAGACCTTGGCCAGGTACTGGAAATCCAGGTGCGTGTAGATCTGGGTGGTAGCGATGTCGGCGTGGCCCAGCAATTCCTGCACCGCACGCAGGTCGCCGGAGGATTCCAGCATGTGGCTGGCAAAGGTATGCCGCAGCAAGTGCGGATGGATGCGCTTGGCCATGCCCTGCTGCATGGCCAGCGTCTTCAGCCGCAACTGCACGGTGCGCGGATTGATCGGCGCCCCGCCCCGGCCTTTGAATACGGGCTGTTCGGGCACCACGCCTTCCGCTTCGCCCAGCGCGCGCAGCGCGGCTATCGCGTGGCGACCCACCGGCACGATGCGTGTCTTGTTGCCCTTGCCGAGTACGCGTACTTCGCCGGCATGCACATCCAGATCGATCCAGCGCAGGCAGGTCAGCTCGGACAGGCGCAGGCCCGAGGAATAGAACAGTTCCAGCATCGCGCGGTCGCGCAGGTTCAGCGCGCCTTCGCTTTGCGTTTCCACCAGCGCGGTGGCTTCATCGACGTCGAGCACCTGCGGCAGCTTGCGGTGCACCTTCGGACCGCGCACGCCGGCCAGCGGATCGTGATCGAGCAGGCCTTCGCGGGTGAGCTGGCGGAACAGGCTGCGACAGGACGACAACAGGCGCTGCAGGCTCTTCGGCGATAGACCTGCACGATGCTCGGCAGCGACGAAGCCGCGCATGCGGTTGGATTCGAGTGCACTGAAGCCGGCGATGCCCTGCGCCTCCATCCAACGCAGCAATTTGGCCAGATCGCGGCGGTAACCGTCCACCGTATGCGCCGACGCCTGCCGTTCTCCCGCGAGTCGCGAAAGCCAGGCATCGACCTGGGCCTGCGGGTTGGACATGCTGTTACATGACTTCTTGGGCGCGGCGCAGCGCAGCAGTGACGGTGCCCGCGATCATCTTCAGGAACACCGTGCCCATGCCCGGCTGGAAATGGTCGGCATCGCCGCTGCCGATGGCCAGGATGCCGAACTCGCCCAGCGGCATCATCGCGGCGGAGCGGATCTCCGGCGCGTGATCGCCGAACAGGCGGTACAGCCGCTCGGCCGAGAGACGGCCAGCCACCGGCTCGTGATGGGCCAGGAAATCCGAAAACTCCGGCACCTGCGAGCGCCCGCCCGGAATATGCACCAGCCAATCGGCCGGCGGCAGGCCAATCGGGCCGAACAGCATCAGCCGGACCTGGTCGGTCTGGAAATCCTCGGACAGTCGCGCCACCACGCTGCGCGCGGCCACGGCGGGCGTGCCGGCGCGCAGCACGGCGAGATTGAGTTCGTGCACGCGCTGCATCAACCGCTCGTTGTCGGCGGCAATGTCGATGAGTCCGGCGAGCTGCTTTTCCAGCTCCGCGTTCTTCTCGCGCAGGCTTTGCAGCTGATAGACGGCCAGCGAGGCCACCCGTCCCTGCTCGCGCGGCAGCGTGAGCTGGGCGGCGATGTCGGGATAGTCGGTCAGGAACTCCGGATGGTGCCGCAGGAAAGCCGCGACGTCGCTGGCGGAAAGCGTGTCGACAATGGCGGTTTCGGACATGACTACCTCGGAGGAGTGATGCGTTGCGGCCCGAGTGTGCGGTGTTCGGCAACCGGCTTCAACCGACGCGGACAGGAAACCGCGTCAGCCCAGCCATTCCCCTTCGAAAACGAAGGTGGCCGGTCCGGTCATCCACAGGGTGTGGCCCGGCCCCACCCACTCGATGGTCAAGGTGCCCCCGGGCAGCGTCACCTGTACTTTCTCGTCGACCTCGCCGCGCAGGCGCAGCACCGCCATCGCGGCGCAGGCGCCGGTGCCGCAGGCCAGCGTCCAGCCGCTGCCGCGTTCATGCACGCGCAGGCGCACCTGGCCGCGGTCGATCGGCTGTACGAAGCCGCTGTTGGCGCCCTTGGGGAACCGGCTGTGGCTGGTGAGCAGGGGGCCGATGCGATACAGCAAGGGTGCCTGCAGATCCGCCACCACCATCACGGCGTGCGGATTGCCCATCGACACCGCGCCGATCTCCAGCACGTCGCCGCCCACGTCGATGGAGTAACGCTCCGCCTGCGCGTCCGCGCGGAACGGAATGCGCTCGGGCTCCAGCGTCGGCACGCCCATGTCGACCGTCACTTCGCCGGGGCCGCTGAGCCGGACCGTCACCGGGCCGGACGGGCTCTCCAGCCGCACGGTGTCGCCGATCGAGAGCTCGCCGGCGCGATGCAGCCATGCCGCCACGCAGCGCACGCCGTTGCCGCATTGGCCCGACGGCGTGCCATCGGCGTTCCAGATGCCGTAGTAGAAGGCACACGAGGTGTCGCGCGGCCGCTCGATGCTGATCAGCTGGTCGAAGCCGACGCCGGTGCGGCGATCGGCAATCGCGCGGATCTGCTCTTCATTGAGCGGAAACGCGCGCTGGCGGCAATCGACCATCACGAAGTCGTTGCCGATGCCGTGCATCTTGGAGAACGAAAGCTTCATTACATGAACTTGCCGCCGGTGATCCGGCCGTTGGCGTCCAGTTCGGCGAAATAACGGCTGTTGTCGCTGCGCATCTCACGCGTGGCAATGGTGCCGGGCAGCACCAGCAGCACATCCGGATACGCCGCCTTGAACTGCTCGGGCGTGGGATGCGTGGCGATGAATGCATCGAACGCCGTCATCTCGGTGACGAAGCCGTGCACCGGCGCAGGCGCGGCGACGGCGGGTGCCGCAACGGCCGGCTTCGCCGGCGCCGGGTGCACGGTGGCCGCCGGTGTGGCCTTGGGCATATAGAGCGGGCCCTTGTTGCCGCATCCGGCGAGCAAGGCAAAAACGGTGCACAGCGGAAGCAGCAGGAGTGATCGGCGCATGTCGGGGTATCCGGCGGGAACCCCGGCAGTATAGGCAAGCCCCGAAAACGTGGCGAGCAAAGGATTTTGGGCGTTCAGCGGCCGTCGCCGCCGCGCCAGCCGTTATGATGCCGCCGTCGCCGCCCCGCGCGGTTTGAATGCCCAAGAAGTACACGATGGACTGGACCGCGCTGCTGCGCCTCCCTTCGACGATCCTGCTGATCCTGGCGGTGGTCGCCCTGATGTTCACCCTGTTTCAGCTGGTGGCCTTGCGCCAGCGTCTGGATGACCAGCAACGGCTGGCAGCGGTGGGCCGCGCCGTGCTGCTGATCGCGGGTTTTGCCATCACGCTGTTGCTGGCCGGCATGGGCGTGGCGCTGCGCGGCTATCGCCTGCTCAGCGAGGAAACGCCGGTGGTGGAGATCGACGCGCGCATTTTGTCCCCTCAGCGCTGGTCGCTGGTGCTGCACTGGCCGGACGGTGCTACCCGACGCGTGGAAGTGGCCGGCGACGCATGGCGCGTCGAGGCCGTGGTGCTGAAGTGGAAACTGCCGGCGATGCTGGCGGGCCTGCCGCCGCTGTATCGCCTCGACCGGCTGTCGGGTCGCTATGACGATCCCAACGATGAAATGCACGGTGCGCGGACGGTGATCGATTTTCGCGAAGCGGGTGGCTTCGACTTGCTCGACCTGCACAAGCAATACCCGCAATGGGTGCCGGATGTGGATGTGTTGTTCGGCAGCGGCGTGTTTCTGCCGTTGGTGGACCAGGGTCACTACACGGTGAGCCTGATGCGCACGGGGGCGCTGGTGGCGCGGCCGGATGAAGCGACGGTGCAGCGGATCGCGCAACCGTTCTAGCCTTGGCGGTGCACACCACTTCTCCTCTCCCCTCCGGCGAGAGGGCCGGGGTGAGGGGCGGGTGCCCGCAGAAAGATTTCCTCGAAGCGCGCTTCGAAAAGCGCCCAAGTACTTTTAGCGCCCCACCCGACTCAATCAAGCACCTTCTCATACCGCCACGCATCCGCCCCATCGCCGTAATAACGCGCGTAATGCCCGATGCGCCTGTACCCCAGCCGCTCGTACAGACGCATCGCGTCCTCGTTGTCGGTGCGCACTTCGAGTCGAAGCGATACGCAGCGGCGGCGGGCGGCAAGTTTTTCCGCCGCTTCGAGCAGCGCCGAACCCACGCCCTTGCCGCGGGCTTCCTTCTTGGTGGCGATGGAATACAGGCGCGCCACCTGCGTGCCTTTTCGGAAGAACACCACCGCGGTGCCGAGGAAGTGTCGATGATTGGCGCTGGCGACCAATACCTGGGCGCTTTCGCTGTCGAGATGGCGGCGGTACTGGGCCCGGCTCAGGCGATCGGTGGCGAAGCTGCTCTCTTCCAGGGCAGCGAGGTCATCGAGATCGGAGAGTTCGGCACGACGCACGCGTACGGCGGCGGTCGCGGGCATGGGTGTCATCAGGGGCGGTTCCGCGGGCGGGATGAAACAAGCGGGGCACTGTAGTCCCCGCATCCCCCGGGGGCAACGATGACTTGTGGCGGTTTTCAGAACTCGTTCAATCTCGGCACCTTGCGAGGAGCGAATGTAAGCAAAAGGTGCAGGCTTTGCCGTGCTGAAGTGATCGGCGCGGGCGCTCAGTGCGCTGCAGAGGAACCGGACCACACGCGCGAAGGTTGAACCGCCTATGAGCCAGCCCGACGACCCGCCTTGTGCCGCGCCATGCATGTGCGAAACTGCGCCCCTTGCGCTGTGCCGCCTCGTTTCCCGCGCGACGACACTCCTCGGTTCCCTTTGACAGAGGTGTCATGACTCGTCTCGTTCTGGTTGTCGAGAAGGCCTCCGACTGGAGTGTCTACTACCCCTCCGCAGACGTGGTCACGGCGATGGACTACCTGCGCGAACCCGTCGGCGTCGACGACGAGCGCACGCATGTCATCAACCTGTGCCGCAGCTACAAGTACCTGGGCACCGGCTACTACGTCTCGCTGCTGGCCGAAGCGCGCGGACACCGCGTGATGCCTTCCGTGCGCACGGTGAACGATCTGCGCCGCCGCTCGCTGTACGGCCTGGAGATCGAGGATCTGAGCGCCAAGCTCACCCATTTCCTGCCGGCGGGTGGCCGTGACACCACCGACTTCGGCATCCTGGTGTACTTCGGACAGACCGCTCACCCCGCGCTGCAGGATCTTGCGCGCCAGGTGTTCGAAATGTTCCCGTGCCCGCTGCTGCGCATCGAGTTCGAGCGCGACCGCGTGTGGCAGATCAGCGCGATCAAGCCGGTGGGCCTGCAGACCCTGGACGATGCGCAGGAAGACGCCTTCGCCGAGGAACTCGATCGCTTCAGCAAGAAGTTGTGGCGCAAGCCCAAGGCGCGCAAGCAGTTCCGCTACGACATCGCCATGCTGATCGATCCGCACGAGGCGATGCCGCCGTCGAACAAGAAGGCGCTGAAGTCGTTCATTGCCGCCGGCAAGGAACTGGGCATCGAAGTCGATCCCATCGGCAAGAACGATTACCAGCGCCTGGCCGAGTACGACGGCCTGTTCATCCGCGAAACCACCGCCAGCAACAACCACACCTACCGCTTCGCGCATCGCGCCGAGAAGGAAGGCATGGTGGTGATGGACGACCCCACCTCGATCCTGCGCTGCACGAACAAGATCTTCCTCAACGACCTGATGGTGTCGCGCAAGCTGGCCGTGCCGCGCACCGAAATTCTCTATCGCGACGATACCAAGGGCCTGAAGGAACTCTCGGAGAAACTCGGCTACCCGCTGGTGCTGAAGATTCCCGACGGTTCGTTCTCGCGCGGTGTGGTGAAGGTGGAAAACGAGGAGGCGCTCAACAAGGCCAGCGCCGAGCTGTTCCAGCACAGCGCGCTGTTGCTGGCGCAGGAATTCGTTTTCACCGAATTCGACTGGCGCATCGGCGTGCTCAACAACGAGCCGCTCTACGCGTGCAAATACTTCATGTCGCGCGGCCACTGGCAGATCTACAACCACGGCGCCAAGGGCGCCTCCAAGACCGGCGATTCGGAAACCATTCCGATCGAACGCGCACCGGCCGACGTGGTGAAGCTGGCGCTCAAGTCCACCCAGGCGGTGGGCGACGGACTTTACGGCGTCGACATCAAGCGCGTCGGCGACAAGCCGGTGGTGATCGAGGTGAACGACAACCCGTCGATCGATCACGGCGTGGAAGACGAGCACCTGGGCGAAGCGCTCTACCTTCGCATCATGCAGGAGTTCCTGCGGCGCATGGAGCGCAAGCGCGCCGGCGAGACCAACTAGGCGCAACCCAACCCTTGTGGGAGCGCGCTCACGCGCGACGGGCGGCGGGGCGCATCGCAGAAACCGGTTGTCGCGATAGCGGCGCCTGTCGCGGGCGAGCGCGCTCCCACAGAAATCTCCAGATCGCCTTTGGAGCGGGGTGATTCCGGCAGTTCGTCCCTGAACTGCCGTCACGCGGGCGCGATCCGTCGCGCCGCTCCAGCGAGGTGCCCAGCCATCCTGCTGCCCGCAGGTCCTTGCCGTCGCACGGAGCCCCACGCCACGGCGTTCCTGCCGCGGCATCCACTGCCAAGTGAATTCGTTGTCGATCAGTTCCAGATCAGCGCCGACGCCGTGCGACGGCGCGAGCGAAACAGCAGGCCGAGCAGCTGGCGCGGCAGCGACGGCTCCAGCGCCAGCAACACCACCAGCGGCGCGCCGACCAGCCAGAACGCAGGCGTCCAGCCAAGCGCGTCGGTATGTACCGGCACCAGCGTGGTCAGCAGCAGCGCCGCCCCGGCCAGCAGCCACAGCAGGGCGGCGCCAAGCAGGCGTTCGTGATGGGCGAGTCGGGTGGTCGGGCGCATGGAAGTGTTCCGTCGTCGATGTGGAAGCCAGCGTGCCCGGCGTCGATCTCAAAACCTGCGATGCCTCACCGGGCGCGGCCTGCGGCGAGTAAAATGGCGGTCCCGGCCGAGCCGGAAACCGCCGTTGGCGGCATCGACTTTCATCAGGAGCGCGCATGAGTGCAGGACAGTTCGCGGTATTCGGTCACCCCATCAGCCATTCGCTGTCGCCGCGGATCCACCAGGCGTTTGCGCGCCAGTTCGGGCTCGAGTTGAGTTACCAGACCATCGATGCCGCGCCGGCTGCATTCGCCTCGGCGGTGCGCGAGTTCTTCGCCCAGGGCGGCGCCGGCGCCAACGTCACCTTGCCGCACAAGACGGCGGCTTTCGAGATGGCCGATGTTCGCAGCGAAGCAGCCGTGCGCGCCGGCACCGCCAACGTGCTGACACCACTGCCTGGCGGCCGCATTGCCGCGCACAACACCGACGGTGCCGGCCTGGTGCGCGACATCACCGAACGCCATAGCGTGGACCTGCGTGGCCACACCGCGCTGCTGCTGGGTGCGGGTGGCGCGGCGCGCGGCGTGGCGTGGTCGCTGCTCGATGCCGGCGTGCATACGCTGACCATCGTCAACCGCACGCCGGAAACGGCAGACGCCCTCGCCGACGCCATCGGCGACCCGGCGCGCGCGCATACCCGCTACTGGGAAGACCTGGCCGATCTGGGCGCGTTCGATCTGATCGTCAACGCCACGTCCGCAGGCGTACTGGGCAAGTCGCTGGATCTGCCGTTCGCCGTCGTGGGCAACCGCGCGCTCTGCTACGACCTCTCCTACGGTGCCGCCGCCACCGGCTTTCTTGCCTGGGCCCGCACTGCTGGTGCGCGCTATGCGTTCGACGGCTTGGGCATGCTGATCGAAACGGCTGCCGATACTTTTGAGCTGTGGCATGACAAGCGGCCGGACACCGATCCGGTCTACGCCGAACTGCACCAGCAGTACGGCTGAGCGATATCGCGCGCTGCCCGGCATCCGCCGACGCATCGCAAGAATCTGCTGGCGCAGAGTGAGGACGCATCGACGTCTGACGCACGTATCACCGTGTTAGCGTGCCCGGCACAGGGGGCACATCACGGGGAGAACGTCATGGTGCCTGAGAGTTTCGTCCGCTTTGGAGCGGCAACAGCGCTGGCGGCGACGCTGGCGCTTGGTTTCGCTGCGCAAGCCGCTGCCGATCCGGTGGTGGGTTCGAACAACGTGGCTACCGCCGATCCCACCGTGCCCCGGCCACCTGGCCAGCCCTGCGTGGTGACGCTGTTCACCAACGTCGCCTTCGACGATTTCAACGCTCGCCCCTACAGCTATGCGCCGCCTGGCTCATGCACGGGCGCCTGGTCGAAAGTGGTGCTGGAAGCGGATTTCTCCGTCACTGCGGGACGCCAGTACGACCGCACGGCCACGCTGTGGCTGGGCGGCGTGAACCTCTACTTCGGCACCACGCAGGAACCGTCGGCCACGGTATCGCCCGCCTGGCACGTCGAGCGCGACCTCACCGATTACGCCGCCCTGCTGCGCAATGCGGGACAGGGCCAGGCGATCATCGGCAACCTGGTGAACGACACCTACACCGGCGTGATCCACGGCACCGCCCGCCTGCTGTTCTATCCCGCATCGGCGCGTGCGCGCGCGGCGGACGTGCCCGATGCGGTGTATGCGTTGGGCAGCGATCCGGTAGGCAGCACGGCCACGCTCAATACACCGACCGACAAGCTGGCGCGCACACTGACCTTGCCGACCAACGTGGAGCGCGCCTACCTGGACGTGTTCACGCAGAGCCAGGGCGGCGATGAGTTCTGGTACACCTGCGTGCCCGACGCGTATGCGGCGCAAGTCAACGAATGCGGCGGCGGCAATTTCCGCGAGGCGGAGATCAGCATCGACGGCCAACCGGCTGGCGTGGCGCCGGTGTATCCGTGGGTCTATACCGGCGGCATCGATCCGTACCTGTGGCGCCCCACGCCTGGCGTGCAGACCTTGAACTTCCTGCCCTACCGCGTGGACCTCACGCCGTTCGCCGGTCAGTTGAGCGATGGCGCTCCGCATGAAGTGGCCGTGCAGGTGGCCGGTGCCAACAACAACTTCGCCGCCACCGCAGCCTTGCTGGTGTATCGCGACGCGCATGCGAAGCAGGTGACCGGCAAGATCACGCGCAACACGCTGGTCGGCCAGGCCGCCACACCAATCATCGGCAGCACGCTTGCCACGGCGAGCAACGGCGACCTCGCCGGCGACATCACCACTAAGCTCGATCGCCGCTTCGTGATCGAAGGCTATGCGAACACGTCGCACGGTCGCGTCACCAGCACGGTGACGCAGGAGACGGGCTTCGACGACACGCAGACCTTCACCATCAACAGCAGCACCTATCGCCAGCAGACCGGGCAGCGCACCTGGTCGGACAGCACCAGCCAGAGCCGCCTGGGCAATTTCCTCACGGTCGAGCGTCACCAACACTTCAACTATCCGTTCTCGCTCGACTACAACCAGCAACTGGCAAGCGATGGCAGTACCAATGCGGCCTCCACCGTGCACCAGGGCTATCGGCAGCACGACGAGCTGCGCCTGCTCGGCCTCACCCTCTATGGAGCCGACGTCGACAACACGGTCGATTCGCAGGACACCCTGGTGTTCGATGCCAGCGGCAACCTGAGCAGCCACAGCGGGCAGCAGAGCGCGCAGGCATTTGCCTTCCACGACACGCTGGGCGGCTGCTATCGCGCCTCGCTCACCACGCAGGCGGGTGCGGTAGCGAGTTACAACGCGGGCAAGGGCTGCCCGGATGGAAGCAACCGCGTGTCGTGGTTCGCCCACCCCGATGGTTCGCCGGACAGCAGCCTGCTGCCGGGGCGCTGACGATCGATCGCGTGGTTCACACGTCATGACCGACGGGTCGGACGTGTGAACTGCGTCACGTCTGCCGACGCGGGGCAACATCACCGCAACATGACACGTCTAAGCTTGCGCGCCCTGCCGGCGCGCCGGCATCCATCGTCCATGTGTGGCCCATGTCCCCCGCTTCGTCGCGTCGTCGTGCCCAAGGTGTCGTCCGTTACAGCCTGCTGATCCTCATCGTGCTCATTGCGGTGGCGGGCGGTTTGATCTTCTGGCAGATCGAGCATGGGCAGGAGGTGGAGCAACCCGCGCAAGCCGTCGTTGCCGCCGCCGGCCCGGTGATGCGTGCCGGCATCGGCACTGATGAGCTGCTGCAACATGCGCGCGATGCGATGGCAGCGCAGCGCCTGCTGGCACCCGCAGGCAATAACGCCTTCGAACTCTATCTTGCCGTGCTCAAGCGCGAACCCGGCAACCGTGTGGCACAGGATGCGTTGCGCGAAATCTTTCCGTTCGCGGCGCACGCAGCGGAGCAGACCATCGACAGCGGCGACGATGCCGAAGCGCAGCGGCAGATCGACCTGCTGACCCGCGCCGATCCGCAGAACTACACGCTCACCCTGCTGCAGGCCAAGCTGCAGGCGCAGCGCACGGCGGCTGCACAGCAGGAACAGCAAGCGAATCGCCACGAGCCGCCGCCCTCGTCGACCGCCAAGGCGCCGCCCTCCACCCCGGTGACGCCGGCGGTCGTCACCGCACCGGTTCCGCCGCCCGCGGCACCACCATCCGTGCCGACCGCTCCGGCCAAGCCGGCCAATACGATGACGCCATCCGAGTTGGCCATCGCCCAGCTGCATGTCGAATCGACCCAGGTCGAGGCGGCGCCAAAGGCAACCATGCGCGCTCGAACACCGGCACCTGCCGCCGCGGTGGCCGATGCCAATGGCGCAACCACACCGGTGCTTACGCATCGCGTGGAGCCGGCTTATCCGCCGGATGCCAAGCGCACCCGGCGACAGGGTTGGGTGGACGTGACGTTCACCGTGGAGCCCGATGGCTCGGTGATCGGCGCCACCGTGGCCGATGCCGATCCCAAGTACGTCTTCGATCGAGCGGCCATCAGCGCAGTGTCGCGCTGGCAGTTCACACCGGGCACACAGGATGGCAAGCCGGTGGCGCTGCAGCTGCGCCAACGCATCGAGTTCCGCCTGTAAGGCCGGAATGAGGGCGCGCAAGCGCATAATCGATCGCGGCCCACCACGGAGTCAGATCATGCAGCGCTTCATCGCACCTGCCGTTCTCGCCGCCGCCATCGTGTTGGGCGGTTGCCAGGCCACCGCGCCGGTCGTGCCCGTGCCCGTGCATGGCTTCGTCACCGACATGAAGGCGTTCGACGCGTTCATTGCCACGCATCCCACACCCGAGCAATTCCGCACCAGCTATCCGGATGTGCAGCTGGTGATGCCGGGCACCATCACCACGATGGAACTTCGTTCCAACAACAGCCGTTACTATCCTGAGCTGGACAAGGATGGACGCATCACCGGCGGCCATTTCAGCTGAGCCGGACGTCCATACGCGGGTGAGTGGGGCAAGTCACATCGCTGACATGATGGATCGATAATGTGACACAGTTCCGCCGGGACGCCTGAAGGCAGGCGCGCCTGTGCGCGGGTCACATCGATGCAACGGTGCCATGTCTCGTCTCGCTTCCCTCGCGCCACGCCAGCGCGTGCTCGTCACCGTGTCCCTGATCGCGCTCGTTGCCGTTGGCTGCGGCGTCTACTTCTGGTCGAAGGGCGGCTCCGCCTCCGGCTCTACGACGGCCGCTTCCGGCAACCCCTCGACGTCCGGCGGCGAAGATAGCGGCGTCGGCATCCTGCTCGACCTGGCCAAGACGGCCGTCTCCGAAAAGCGCCTGGTCGCGCCGGCCGGCAGCAACGCCTATGAGTTCTACCTCAGCGTGTTGCAGCTCGATCCGCAGAACAAGGTGGCGCTCGAAGAGTTGCACGAGTCCTTCCCCGTCGCTTCGGCAGACGTGGAACGGGCGATCAACGACGACAATCTCGACGAAGCCCAGCGCGAACTGTCGCTGCTGCGCGAATTCGACAGCACCAACTACATTCTTTCCCTGCTCGGCGGCAAGCTGGACGCGCAGCGCCAGCTCCAGATCCGCCAGGACGAAGCGCGCGCTGCCGCCATGCAGGCGCAGCAGCAGTCGGCAGGCAACGGTTCGATGCTGTAAAGCGCTTCAGCGCAACAGCGGCCCCGCCTTCTCGAGCAGCAACGCAACCAGTTCGGGCTGCATGAAGTCGTAACGGTCGGGAATGTCCAGACACACTACGCGCTTGCCGCGCAGGCGGGAGGCGTGACGTGCCTGCAGCCGGCGCCGGTGCGACGATTCCATCACCACGATGAGTTGCGCCCATTCGAGTTGATCGGACGACAGCGGCGTTTCCGCGTCGTCGGCCAGTCCCGCCGAATCGACTTCAAGATGCGGCCAAGTGGCGAACACCGCAGCCGCGGTGGGACTGCGCAGCCGATGCCGGCTGCACAGGAACAGCACGCGCCGCGGTGTGGTCATTGCGTTGCGAGGTAATCGTCTTTCATGCGCACGTAATGATCGGCCGAGTAATGCAGCTGTTCGATCTGCTGGTCGCTCAGCACGCGAACTCTCTTGGCCGGATTGCCCAGCCACAGCTCACCCTCGCCCACCACCTTGCCCGGCGGAATCACGCTACCGGCGCCGACGAAGCCATGCTTTCTCACCACGGCGCCGTCCAGGATGGTGGCGTGCATGCCGATCAGGCAGTAGTCCTCGATGGTGCAGGCATGGATCACCGCGCCATGACCGACGGTGACGCCTTCGCCGATGATCGTGGGCATGCCGCCCGGCGAATACGGGCCATCGTGAGTCACATGGACCACCGCACCGTCCTGCACATTGGTGCGCGCGCCGATGCGGATGAAGTTCACGTCGCCGCGCAGCACCGCGCCGGGCCAGACGGACACATCGTCGAACAACTCCACCGCACCGATCACGGTGGCGGCGGGATCGACATACACGCGCTGGTGCAGCGTGGGCCAGATGCCTTTGTATTTGCGTAGAGGATCCATGGCGACATATTACTCCGCCACGGTGGGCACCGCTTTTTGTGGGAGCGCACTTGTGTGTGACTGGGCGGAGCCGTGCCCTGAGGCAATGTCGTCGCGCACAAGTGCGCTCCCACGGGGGTTACGACTGCTTTTCCAGCACTTCCGCGGTATATCGATAACCCGCCTCCATCGCCCTCTCCCAGTCCTTCCAGTCGAGCATGCCGATGTGTTCCAGCGGCGGCGTCAACAGCAGGTCGGCGCGTTCGCGGCGGTGCTCGCTGGGGCCTTCGCTATTGACCATGGCGGCGCGCACCAGCGTGGAAACCAGTCCCGGCCGCTGGATGTCCTGTCGCCCGAGTAGCAGCTGCCACCATGGCGGCGTGGCGAATTCTTCGGCAGTGGTGAGCAGCGAAATCTCGGCGCGGATGTCGATCGCGGTGATATGGGCGAGGCCGTCGTCGGCCATCACGTCGGTGGGCAGGTTGTCGACCAGCGCGCCATCGACAAACACTCGGCCGTGGTGCAGCACTGGCGGCAGCACGCCGGGAATGGCGCTGGAGGCGCGCAGCCACAGCCACAGCGGCCCTTCGCGGTGCACCATCATGCCGTCGCCCGACAAACAGGTGGACACGCAGAAGAACGGCAGCACCAGGTCTTCGATGTCGAGCGCGCCGAACGCGCGGCGCAGCATCAGGGCGGCGCGGCGCCCGCGGGTGAGCGCGACGATCGGCAACGTCCAGTCCGATAGCGGACGCCCCTGCACGAAGGCGCGGCGCAGGGTGTCGATGGTGACGTCGAGTTCCCATCCGGCGGCGACGCTGGCGCCGATGATTGCGCCGATGCTGGTGCCGCCCACGGCATCGAAGCGGTGCCCGGCCTCATGCAATGCACGCAGTGCCCCCAGATGCGCCACGCCGCGTGCGCCGCCGCCGGCCAGCACCAGGCCGCGCGCGTTGCCGCTGATGACGCGGGCCAGTCGCGCAATATCCGCGTGACCGCCCACGTGATGATGCTGCAGCTCGCCGCTGAATTCGGCGCGCCAGCGTTGCGCCGCACCGAGCGCCGGCTGGCGGCCCGGATGCAGCAGGATCAGGTGGCGCGGTCGATGCCCCGCGCGCGCGGGATGCATCGGCGTGGCTTCGGGCCATGCGCGGGCAGGCTGGGCGGCGAGTGTCGGCAGCAGCAGCACATCGGCCTGGCGCAGGCACCGCTGGCGCCACAGGTCGTCGCCGATGCTGTCCAGATAGATCACGAAGCGCGCTTGCGCCTCGCGCTCGGCGAACCAGTCGCTGCCGCGGCCGGCGCCATGTTCGGCGTCGATCACGGCGCAACTGCCCCAGCGCTCCAGCTCCATCGCCAGTTGCATGGCCAGCGAGCGGGCAGGGACGTCCGCGCTCGCCGGCAACAGTGCGAAGGTGCGCGCGATGCCCGGACTTTCGTCGCCGCGCATACGTTCCTGCAGGCGGGCAATGGCGACGCGCGCCACTCCCATCATGGCCTGGGGATGGCGCTGGATCAGCGCTTCGTAGCTGGCCAGGTCCAGCCGCAGCAATTCGCTGTCGCGCAATGCGCGTGCGGTGTAATGCCGGCCTTCCCCGCTGATCAACCCGATCTCGCCGATGCTGTCGCCCGCCGCCACCAGGCGCACCCGTTCAGTAGGCCCGGCAAATACGCCCAGGCTGCCGCTCACGACGAAGTAGAGCGCGTCCGCCGGATCGCCCTGCTTGAACAGCGTCCGCCCGCCCGGCAGCGAAAACCACTGGAGTTCGGGGACCAGCGCGGCCAGCGCCTCGTCGCCCAGGTGGCCGAACACATCGCTTCGACGCAGCAGGGCGGAAAAATCGGGCTTGGACATGGCGCGGGATGGTACGGGCAGGCGTGTGACAAATCGTGACGTGGGGCCGCTTGATTTCACCCTGCGGGGTCGCCACGCTGAGGGCAGCCCGCGGGCCAGCCATCGGCAGGCCGGGCGTTCAGGAGACACCATGGAAACCACCAATCCGCTGCTGGCCGACGATACCCTGCCGGCGTTTTCGCAGATCCGCCCCGAGCACGTCACCCCGGCCATCGATCGCCTGCTGGCGGACTATCGCACCGGCATCGAGGCCTTGACCGGCCCTAACGCGCCGCACGATTTCGACAGCGTGATGCTCACCCAGGAACGCCTGGAGCAGCGCCTCGCCCGCGCCTGGGCGCCGGTGGGCCACCTGCATTCGGTGGCGGACAGCGAAGCGTTGCGCGAGGTCTACGGCCCGGCAGAGGAAAAACTCACCGATCACGCGATCGAGGTGGGCCAGAACCGCGCGCTCTACCAGGCCGTGCAGGCCCTGGCCGATGCACCGGACTTCGCCAGCCTGTCGCGCCCACAGCGCGCGCTGGTGGAACATGCGCTGCGCGATTTCCGCCTGTCCGGCGTGGCGCTGGAAGAGCCCGCGCGTTCGCGCTATCGCGAGATCGGCGTGGAACTTAGCCGCCTCTCCACCGAATTTTCCAACGCCGTGCTCGACGCCACCGACGCGTGGCACGAACACATCACCGACGAGCGCGACCTGGCCGGCATTCCCGAATCCGGCCGGGCGGTGCTGCGCCAGTACGCCAAGGAACAGGACCTCGACGGCTACCTCGTCACGCTCAAGCAACCCAGCGTGCAGGCCGTGCTCACCTATGCCGACAATCGCGGCCTGCGCGAACGCGTCTACTGGGCGTATCAGACGCGCGCTTCCGACCAGGGTCCGCAGGCGGGCAAGCACGACAACAGCCAGCGCATCGAGCGCATCATGGCCTTGCGTCATGAAGCGGCGCGCCTGCTCGGCTTCGCCAACGCGGCCGAGGAATCGCTGGCCACCAAGATGGCCGGCTCGCCCACCGAGGTGATGGAATTCCTGCACGACCTCGCCCAGCGCGCGCGGCCGGTGGCGCGCAACGAACTCAACCGCCTGCGCGAATTCGCCACCACCGAACTGAAGCTCGACAATCTCGAATCCTGGGACGTCGGCTACGCCTCGGAAAAACTGCGCCAGCAGCAATACGACCTGGACGAAGAACAGCTCAAGCCGTATTTCCCGCTGCCGTCGGTGATCGATGGCCTGTTCGGCCTCACCCAGCGCCTGTACGGCATCACGCTGAGCGTGCGCAACGACGTCGATGTGTGGCATCCGGACGTGCGCTATTACGACGTGCGCGATGCCGATGGCCGCGTATTCGCGGGTGCCTACGTCGATCTGTATGCGCGTACCGGCAAGCGAGGCGGTGCATGGATGGACGTGTGCCGAGCGCGCTTCCGCGACGGCGACAATGAACAACTGCCGGTGGCCTTCCTCACCTGCAATTTCGCGCCGCCCACTGAAGGCCGCGCCGCGCTGCTCACGCACGACGACGTGCTCACCCTGTTCCACGAATTCGGCCATGGCCTGCACCATCTGCTGACCGAGATCGCGCTGCCTTCGATCGGCGGCATCGACGGTGTGGAGTGGGATGCGGTGGAACTGCCCAGCCAGTTCATGGAGAACTTCGGTTGGAATCGCGAGGCGCTCGACCTGTTCGCCCGCCACTACGAAACCGGCGAACGCCTGCCGGACGAACTGTTCCAGCGCATGCTGGCGGCCCGTCATTTCCACGCCGGCCTGTTCCTGGTGCGCCAGCTCGAATTCGCCATGTTCGATTTCCGCCTGCACCTGGAGTACGACCCCAGCCAGGGCGCCCGCACCATGGCAGTGCTGGAGGAAGTGCGCCATGAAGTGGCCGTGCTGCATCCGCCCGCATGGCAGCGTTTCCCGCATGCGTTCTCGCACATCTTTGCGGGTGGTTACGCGGCCGGCTATTACAGCTACCTGTGGGCCGAGTTGCTCAGCGCCGATGCCTTCGGCGAATTCGAGCAGCACGGCGTGATCGATCGGGCGACCGGCGACCGCTTTCGCCGGGAAATTCTCGCGGTGGGCGCCAGCCGCCCCGCCATCGAAAGTTTCATCGCCTTCCGCGGCCGCGCACCGGAGCCCGAGGCCTTGCTGAAGAGCCACGGCCTGGCCTGAACCCTGCCGCCGTCCGCGAGGGCGGCGGCGTCTCGCCGGTCATCGCTTACAATGCCCTCATGAAAATCGCCTCATGGAACGTGAACTCGCTGAAGGTGCGTATTCCGCACCTCACGCAGTGGCTGGCCGACGCACAACCGGACGTGGTGGCGTTGCAGGAAACCAAGCTGGAGGACCACAAGTTCCCGGTGGATGAACTGGCGGCCGCCGGTTATCGCGCCGTGTTCTCCGGCCAGAAGACCTACAACGGCGTGGCCTTGCTGGCACGAGCCGATCTCAAAGGCGAATTTGAGGATGTCCTCACCGACATCCCGAACCTGGACGACCCGCAGCGGCGCATTCTCGCGGCCACCATTGGCGGCGTGCGCGTAGTGGATCTGTACGTGGTCAACGGCAAGGCCGTGGGCGACGAGAAATACGCGTACAAGCTCGACTGGCTGGCCAAGATGCGCGAGTTCCTGGCGCGCGAAATCGAACGCCATCCGAACCTGGTGGTGCTGGGCGATTTCAACATCGCGCCGGACGATCGCGACGTGTACGACCCGGTGGCCTGGGGCGAGGACATCCTGTGTTCGCCGCCCGAGCGCGAGGCGCTCAAGCGCATCACCGATCTGGGCCTGCATGACAGCTTCCGCCTGTTCGAACCGGCGGGTGAACACTTCAGCTGGTGGGACTACCGTCAGGCCGCCTTCCGGCGCAACATGGGCCTGCGCATCGACCTGATCCTGATCGGCGACGCCCTCAAATCCGCGGCAAAAACGGCCTCCATCGACCGCACGCCGCGAACCTGGGAACGCCCTTCCGATCACACGCCGGTAACGGTTGATCTGGATATCTAAGCAACACCGCAAACAGGCGACCGATGAATACACCCAAGACCGAGTGGCCCAGTTCGCTAGGCGACGAAGAACTCGACGAACTGGATACCTATCTGCGCGGCCACGTCGGCGAGGGCGACCTGCTGCTCGACGGCGTGCACGGCCTGCTCTCCGCGCTCGCGGTGGGCCCGGTGCAGGTCTTGCCGGAAGAATGGCTGCCCGAGGTGTTGCACGAGCCCTTCACCGATGAGGACGAAGGCAATCGCGTGCTGGCGCTGCTGGCCAAGCTCAACGATTCGATCACCGCCGAACTCGAGGTCGAAGCCTACGAGCCGATCCTCGGCGAAGTGGATACGGAAACCGGCCCGGTGCTTTCCGCGGCCGGCTGGTGCGAAGGCTTCAGCCGCGGCATCGACCTGCGCGCGGGCCTGTGGGAGAAGCGTCTCGCCGACGATCCGCAGCTGATGGAAATGCTGGGGCCGGTGATGGCGCTGGCAGTGGACGAAGGCATCCTCAACGCCGACGCGGAATTCGAAAAGCTCAGCGACGACGAGTACGACGAGTGCCTGACGCAGGTGCCCACCGTGCTGGGCGCGGTGAACCACTACTGGAACGAGCATCCGGTGAGCGAGGCGGAAATCGAAGCCGCCGTGCGTCCTGCCGAGGAAAAGGAGCCGTCGTCGGCACCGCCGCGCCAGCGCAGCGGACATTGGGTGCACTGAAGCGGTGAAACATCGCCACGCGGCGGTGTCGTTCCGCGCGAACAATCCGTTTCGGTTTACCCGGCTTGGGGAAGCGCCTGCGCGGGATCATGATGGTGTCAGTCCACTTTTCTGGAGACAACCATGACTGAGCGCAGCATTCTCCGCCGCATTCGCGGCGTCGACACCTCCGATGGTGCGGGTGTGAAGCTCAAGCGCGTCATCGGGCAGCCGGGCCTGGACATGCTCGATCCGTTCCTGTTGTTGGACGAATTCCGTTCCGACCAGGCCGGCGATTACATCGCGGGCTTCCCCGAGCATCCGCATCGCGGTTTCGAAACCGTGACCTACATGCTCGCCGGCCACATGAAGCACCACGACAACCACGGCAACAGCGGCGACCTGGTGCCGGGCAGCGTGCAATGGATGACCGCGGGCCGCGGCATCCTGCATTCGGAAATGCCCGAACAGGAAGACGGCCTGATGTGGGGCTTCCAGCTGTGGGTGAACCTGCCCGCGAAGGACAAGATGATCGCGCCGCGCTACCAGGACATCGGCCCGGAACGCATTCCGGTCGCGCGTCCGGCCGAAGGCGTCGAAGTGAAGGTGATCGCCGGTGAGTTTGGCGGTGTCACCGGACCGGTGGCGGAGATCGTCACGCAGCCGATCTATCTCGATATCTCCGTGCAACCGGGCGCATCGATCACCATCCCGTTGCCCGAAGGCCATGCAGGCTTTGCCTATGTGTTCGAGGGCAAGGATGCCGAGGTGGCTGGCGAACCGCTCGCCCGCAGCGAGATGGCGGTGCTCTCGCGCAGCGGCGACCTGCGCATCGCCGGTCGCGACACGGCGGCACGCGTGCTGCTGGTGGCCGGTCAGCCGCTCAATGAGGCGGTGACGCGTTACGGGCCGTTCGTGATGAACACGCCTGAGGAAATTCATCAGGCGATTGCGGACTTCCGCGCCGGCAAGTTCTAAGCGCAGCGGTTCCACTGCTTACCTAGCAAGCCACCTCGGTCCGCCGAGGTGGCTTTTTTATGCCCAGCCTCAAGTCACCCAAAGGATCGCCGTTAACAACTCGTAAGGGGAAATTCGGCGGCGAGGGCCTGCTTGGCAAGATCGATGCATGACCTTCGTGCCTGCCAGCAAGTTCTCAAAATCAGCAAGTTAGCCCAAAAGTCGGGTTGTAAGCGGATGGCAGAATGTCGTTAAATAAGGATTAATCTAAGTCGGTGCAAGCGGCTGTACTATGTACTTACAGTCCTTGTGAAGAAATCACATATAACCTGTTGTATCTATTGCCATGAATGCCCTGATTACTCTCGTTGTCCTGGCCCTGATCGCGATGTTCGTCACCGCGATCAAGCGCGTGCCGGCCGACCAGGTGCATAGCCTCTATCGCCGGGGCAAGCCGTATCGCCTACTGCAGTCGGGCACCCATATGGCGCTGCCGTTGATCGACCGGGTGGAGCACCGCATCAACCTCGGCGGCCAGGTGCTGCGCTTCGAGGAGCCGCTGCCCAATGCCCACGACGTGCGCGGCACGGTCTACTGGCAGGTGCTCGAGCCGGAACGTGCCGATGCGGTGATCGACCAGGCCGACCAGCTGATCCGTGGCGGCGCCCTCGCCGCCCTGCGCGACGAGCCGGAAGCCTTCGAGGCCGATCGTCGCGACCTGGGGTCGCGCCTCAAGCAGAGCATGAATGGCGCCCTGCGCGAGCGCGGCATGATGGTGACGCGGGTGGAGCTGGAATTCGCCTGATCCGGTGTGCTGCCGGACAGGCCCTGGCGAAGGTGACCTCAGAGCACCCGCCACAGGGGAGATCCTTGAAGCCCGCTTCGGCGGGCTTTTTCTTTTGCCTCGCGAGTGAGTTTGTCTGTGGGTGCTCCCACAGGAGGGGTGCCTCAAACTGGCATCTCGCGTTGCACACCCGGATACTTGCGTGTCCCGTTTCAGCAAGGCCCCTCCATGAGCTCCCGCCAAGACCTGCAAACCCGGTTGGAACACGGCATCGCCGTGCTTGGCGTGCAGTTGCCGGCGGGCGCGGTGGAGCGTCTGCTCGACTATCAGGCGCTGCTGACGCGCTGGAACGCCACCTACAACCTCACCGCGATCCGCGATCCGCTGGAGATGGTCAGCCGCCATCTGGTCGATTCGCTGGCGATCCTGCCGTATGTGCAGGGCCAGTCGCTGGCCGACCTGGGCACCGGTCCCGGCCTGCCCGGTATTCCGCTGGCGCTGGCGCGGCCGGAGCTGCAGGTGCTGCTGGTGGACTCCAACGGCAAGAAGGTCCGCTTCCTGCGCGAGGCCATTCGCTCGCTCAAGCTTGAGAACGTGCGTGCCGTGCAGTCGCGCGTGGAAGAGGTGGAAGGCCAGTTCGATTGCATCACCGCCCGCGCCTTCGCCAGCCTGGAAGACATGCTGGCCTGGGGTGGTCACCTTTTGACCAAGGACGGCATCTGGCTCGCCATGAAGGGCAGGCACCCGGACGAGGAATTGCCCGGCGTGCCCGCTGGCTTCGAGGTAAGAGCGATCCATACGCTCGATGTGCCCGACGTGGGCGGCGAGCGGCACCTGGTGGTGCTGGGCCGTACAGCAAGTTAAGCAGGCTGCTAATCTAGCCCCCTTTTCACTCGTTCACGGTATCGACGACACCATGGCCCGCATCATCGCTGTCGCCAACCAGAAAGGTGGTGTCGGCAAGACCACCACCGCCGTCAACCTCGCCGCCGCGCTGGCTGCCGCCAAGCGCAAGGTGCTGCTGGTCGATCTCGACCCGCAGGGCAACGCGACCATGGCGTCGGGCGTGGACAAGCGCGTGGCCAAGCCGAACGGCTGCGAGGTGCTGCTGGACGAGGCGCCGATCGAGCAGGCCATCGTCAAGACCGAGGCGCATTACGACCTGCTGCCCGGCAATGGCGACCTCACCGCCGCCGAACTGAAGTTGATGGATGCGATCGCGCGCGAAAGCCGCCTCAAGGATGCGCTGAGCAAGATCGCCGACCGCTACGACATCGTGCTGATCGATTGCCCGCCGTCGCTGCACCTGCTGACGCTCAATGCGCTGACCGCGGCCACCGGTTTGTTGATTCCGGTGCAGTGCGAATACTTCGCGCTGGAAGGTCTCTCCAGCCTGCTCGACACGGTCAAGGCCGTACGCCAGCGCCTCAATCCCGCGCTGGAAATCGAAGGCCTGCTGCGCACCATGTACGACGTGCGCAACAACCTCGGCAACGAGGTGTCGGCGCAGTTGACCACGCATTTCGGCGACAAGGTGCTGCGCTCGATCATCCCGCGCAACGTGCGCCTGGCCGAAGCGCCGAGCCACGGCCAACCGATCCATCTGTACGACCGCAGTTCGCGCGGTGCCATCGCCTATATCGGGCTGGCCGGCGAGATGATCCGCCGCGATCGCAATCAGCAGTCCGCGGCGCAGGATCTGGCCAACGAGGTGATCACGCCGACGCTGCACGACACCGACGAGACGCTCGACGATATCGTCGACATCCATCAGGAGTAAGCATGTCCGCTGCGAAAAAACGGGGCCTGGGTCGTGGGCTCGATGTGCTGCTGGGTGGCAACGACGAACCCGGCAAGCCCTCGGTGCTCGAACAGGAAGGCGAGCTGCGTACGCTGCCGATCCAGCAGATCCAGCCGGGCAAGTACCAGCCGCGCCGCCATTGGAACGACGAGGCGCTGGACGAACTGGCGGCCTCCATCCGCGCGCAGGGACTGATCCAGCCGGTGGTGGTTCGCGCCATCGGCAAGAACCAGTACGAACTGATCGCCGGCGAACGCCGCTGGCGTGCCGCGCAGCGCGCGCAGCTGTCGGAACTGCCGGCGTTGGTGAAGGACGTGCCGGAAGTGGCCGTGCCGGCGATGGCGCTGATCGAGAACATCCAGCGCCAGGACCTCACGCCGCTGGAAGAAGCCGATGCGCTCAAGCGCCTGATCGACGATTTCTCGCTCACCCACCAGCAAGCGGCGGACGCGGTCGGGCGCTCGCGCGCCGCCGTCTCCAACCTGCTGCGCCTTACCGAACTGCCGGCTTCCATCAAGCGCCTGCTCGATGAAAGCAAGCTGGAAATGGGCCACGCCCGCTGCCTGATCACGCTGCCCGAAAGCATGGCCGAAGGCCTCGCGCTGGAAGCTTCCCGCCATGGCTGGAGCGTGCGCGAACTGGAAGAAGCCGCCCGTCGTGCGCAGACCGCACCCAAGGGCAAGGCCAAGCACACGCCGTCGCGCGATCCGAACGTCGATGCGCTCGAACGCGAACTGGGCGAGCGCTTTGCCACCCGGGTCGAGCTGGCGCAGGGTCGAGGCGGCAAGGGCAAGCTGGTGATCCACTATCACAGCAATGACGAGCTGGACGGGATCCTGGGCAAGATTCGCTGAGCGAAAGGCCTTTCTGTGGGAGCGCCCTTGGGCGCGACAACCTGACGGAGCGATGCACTCAGGCGCGCGCGTCGCGCCCAACGGCGCTCCCACAGTAAATGTGCGATTGCCGCGCAAAAAAAAGCCGCCCCATCGGGCGGCTTTTTCGTGAGATCGAGAAGCCTTACTGCTTCACCGGCTTCACATACGTATTGAACAACTCGTCGATGCGACGGTACTCGTCGTACCACGAGTCCGGATGCACGAAGCCGTGGCGCTCCATCGGATACAGCGACATCCAGAAATTGTTCTTGTGCAGCTCGATGAAGCGCTGGTACAGGCGAATGGTGTCGCTGGTCAGCACGTTGTCGTCGATCAGGCCGTGCTCCATCAACAGCGGATCCTGCAGCTTGTCGGCGAAGTTGATCGGCGAGCTGACCTGGTACGACTCCGGATCGAGCTGGGGATCGTTGAGGATGTTGGAGGTGTACTCGTGGTTGTAGCTGGTCCAGTCGGTGACCGGGCGCAGTGCGGAACCGGCAGCGAATTCGCCCGGTGCGCGCAGCAGCGACATCAGCGTCATGAAGCCGCCGTAGCTGCCGCCGTACATGCCGATGCGCTTGGGATCGACGCCGTGGTTCTTCACCAGCCAGGCCTTGCCGTCGAGCAGGTCTTCCAGTTCCGGATGGCCCATCTGGCGATAGATCGCCGTGCGCCAGGCGCGGCCGTAGCCGTCGGAAGCGCGGTAGTCCATGTCGAGCACCACGTAACCCTGCTGCACCAGCAGGTTGTGGAACATCTGCTCGCGGAAGTAGTTGGAATACGACAGCGTGACGTTCTGCAGGTAGCCCGCGCCATGCACGAAGATCACCGCCGGACGCGAAGCGCCGGCAGCCTCATCGGCCGGACCGTAGTACTTCGCCCAGATCGCACCGGCGCCATGCGACGACGGCACGCTGATGATCTTCGGCTGGATCCATGCGTGCGCAGTGAACGCCGGCTTCATGGTGTTGGTGAGTTCGCGCGTCGCGCCACCGTCGACGCCCTGCACCGCCAGCTGCGCCAGCGTGTACGGCGACGAATGCAGCACGGCGAGCTGGCGGCCGTCGGGCGACAGCGCGAAATCGTCCATGCCCTGTACTTGCGTGAGGCGGGCAAGTTCGCCGCCGGTGCTGGGCACGCGATAGACGTCGTAGCTGTACGGCGCCACCTGGTTGGTGCGCACGTAGAACCACTGGCCGTCTTCGCTCAGCGCCGGATGGCTCACTTCGAACTTGCCGCTGGTGAGCGCCTTCGCCTTGCCGCCCAGCGTCTTGGTGTAGAGCTGCGAGTAGCCGGTTTCTTCGCTGAGATACCACAGCGTGCGACCGTCCTTGAGCCAGCCGAAATCGTTGAAGTTCCAGTTGATCCAGGCGTTGTCGGTGAGGCGGTGCTGGGTGACCAGGGCGTGCTTGTCGAAATCGACGTTGGCGATCCAGCGGTCCTTGTTGTCGATCGCGCGCAGCTGGATGGCCACGTTCTGGCCGTCGTCGCTCCACACGATGCCGCCGCCACCGCCGTCTTCGGCGCCGGAGACGATGCGCACCGGGCGAACTTCGGGTGCCTTCAGCGCCTTGGCTTCATCGGCCTTGCCGTCTTTTTCCAGCGCGGCGACGGTCTTGGCGCGGATGTCCTTGAGCGGGTCGTCCTTGATGCCCGGCAGCGTGTCGGTCTTCAGCGGATAGAACTTGGCGGTCTTCAGATCCACCAGTACCAGCGACTGCGGCGCGGGATCGTTGCGGCCCACGTAGACACGCGTTTCCTGCTGCTCGGCGTAGCCCGAATCGGTCACGTAGTGGGTGACTTCGGGACGCTTGCCTTCCTTCGCTCCCTTGGGCTTGGTCACCACGACCATCCAGCGGCCGTCGGGCGACAGTTCGGTGTCGGCCGGCTCGCCGCCTTCGCCCAGGTAGATCGGCTTGGGCGCGCGGCTGGGATCGGCGGCGATCAGCGCGTCGTCGTTGTCGCGCGAGGCGTCCTTGTCGGACTTGTTCTCACGCAGCGAGCGGAACAGCTCCAGCTGCATGTCCTTGAGCTGGTCGGGCTTCTTCACCTGCGGATCGTCGACGAAGCGCAGCACGGCGGCCGGCGCACTCACGCCGCCGGCGAGGTCGTAGACGAACCAGTTATGGCCCTGGCGATACTGCAGGCTGCGGCCATCGCTGGAAAAGCGCGGCGCGGATTCCGCCTCGGTCGAACGGGTGACCTGCACATGGCGACCCGTGGAGAGGTCGACCATGAAGATGTCGCCGTGCATCACATAGGCGGCATGGCGGTGCGCGCGGTCGTAAACGGCCGGGCCTTCGGCCTGCGCCATGGCGGCGGGGTCGAGCTTGCTGCTCTGGCCGCTGGCGGCGTCGACCCGATACAGGTCGCGCACCTTGCTGCCGTCGCGCTTGAGCGAGTAGTACAGGCTACGGCCGTCCACGCTCCAGTAAGGCTGTTCCACCGCGGCGCCGATCCAGTCGGGATTGGCCATGATGGTTTCCAGATCCAGCTGGCCTCCGGACGCGGGGGGCGACAAGGCCGCCGCGGGCAGCGTGGCAAGGGCGGCAAGGCCGGCGAACAGCATTCGGCGCATGGATGGCTCCACAGTCAAAACGTCGCAGCATAGCCAAGCCTCCAAACCGCACAAGCGCCGTTGGTCCCGTTCAAACTGATCGCCTAGGCAGGTAATCTTGGCGGTTCCCCCCCGAGTCCATGAAGGGCTACCGCCCGGCACCTTGTCGGCCAACCTGCGGGCCATGCGTTCCGTGAGGTTCCCCTGCGTGTCTTCAAGGCATGCTATTTCCCCTGAAAGACCCAGCACGGCGAATCCCTATGCTCCTTCCCTCCGTTGAGATCGAAACCGCCCCGAATCCGGGCCACAGCGTGATCTGGCTGCACGGGCTGGGCGCCGACGGCAACGACTTCGCGCCCATCGTGCCGGAGCTGGTCTCGCCTTCGTGGCCGGCGCTGCGCTTCGTCTTTCCGCACGCGCCGGTGCGGCCGGTGACGGTCAACGGGGGCATGCCCATGCGCGCCTGGTACGACATCGTGGGCGTCGACCTGATTTCCCGCCAGGACGAAACCGGCATGCGCGCGTCCATTGCCAGCGTGGAAGCGCTGATCGCCCGCGAGAACGAACGCGGCGTGCCGAGCTCGCGCATCCTGCTGGCCGGCTTTTCGCAGGGTGGCGCCATTGCGCTGTCGGCGGGGCTGCGCCACGGCGCGGAGCTGGCGGGCATCATCGCGCTGTCCACCTACCTGCCGCTGCAGGACGTCTTCGCCGCCGAGCGCAACCCCGCCAACGGGCACACGCCGGTGTTCTGGGGCCACGGCACCGCCGACCCGATCGTTCCGCTTACCCGTGGCGTCAATTCGCGCGACCTGCTGCAGTCGCTGGGTTATCCGGTCAGCTGGCACACCTATCCGATGCCGCACTCGGTCTGTGCCGAGGAAGTGGCCGACCTGCGCCAGTGGATGACCGTGCGGCTGGGCGCCTGATCGCTGCACGTGCCGGGACGGCGCGCAAAGTAGCGCGCGCACGCATGCGGCATACTTCGGCGCATGAGGGAATCCACCACCGATACACCGACGCCTGGTCGCGCGGAGCTTCGCCCGCTGCCTGACTTCTGCAGCGGGCCGGTGATCTACGCCCTGCTGATCATGGCCTCGATCACGGTCACCGTGATGTGGCTGGCGCCCAACAACAGCCACGGCTGGCGCGGTTTCAGCGTGGGCATGCTGTTCGCCGACTGGCTGGCCGTGGTGATCGGTGTGGCGCTATGCAAATTGCGCCCGCTCTTGATGCGCCTGCCGGGCCGCGCGGGCTATGCCGGCGTGTGGCTGGCGATGGTGCTGATCGTGGCGGTCGGCAGCGCCCTGGTGCACTGGATGGATGCCGCCATGCAGATGGCCCTGCTGAGTGACAGCACCGACGACTTCGTGCTCAACAACACCTTGATCGCCGCCCTGCTGGGCGCCGCGATGCTGCGTTATTTCTACCTGCTGGCGCAGTGGCAGACGCGGCTGGAGGCGGTGACGCAGGCGCAGGTATCGGCGCTGCAGGCGCGCATCCGTCCGCACTTCCTGTTCAACAGCATGAACACGGTGGCCGCGCTGGTGCGCGTGGATCCGGCCGCGGCCGAACGAACGGTGGAAGACCTCTCCGAACTCTTTCGCGCCGCACTGGGCGAGCACAGCACGCGCGACGGCACGCTCGGCGAAGAACTGGGCCTGGTCGATCGCTACCTCGACATCGAGCAGTTGCGCCTGGGCGAACGCCTGCGCGTGCGGCGCGAGCTGGACGACCTGCCCGACGCCTTCCCGCTGCCGCGCCTGCTGCTGCAGCCGCTGGTGGAGAATGCGGTGCGCCACGGCATCCAGCCGTTGCGCGAAGGCGGCGAAGTGATCCTGCGCGGACGGCGCGAGCGCGGCGACATTCTGATCGAAATCGACAACCCGCTGGCTGGCGAGCCCGCGCTCGGCGGCCATGGCCACGGCCTGGACAATGTGCGTCGGCGTGTGGCCTATCGCTACGGTCCGCGCGCACGCGTCGTCGCCGGACCCGAAGGCGATCGCTTCGTGGTGCGTCTCCAGTTGCCTGCAACATAAATCGAATGTCCATGCGCGTACTCATCGTTGACGACGAACCCCTGGCCCGTGCGCGGCTTGCCGCGCTGCTCGGCGAATGCAAGGACGTGGAAGTCGCCGGCAGCGTCGCCGACGGCGAAGCGGCGCTGGCCGCGCTGGGCGAACTGCAGCCGGACGTGCTGTTGCTGGACATCAACATGCCGGGCATCAGCGGCACCGCGCTGGCGCAGCGGCTGGCCGGCAGCAAACGTCCGCTGGTGGTGTTCTGCACCGCCTACGAAAGCCACGCGCTGCATGCGTTCGAGCTGGGTGCGGTGGATTACCTGTTGAAACCGGTGCGCCTGGAGCGGCTCAACGAAGCCTTGCAGCGCGCGCGCCTGCGCCTGCAGAACGCGCCGCGCGAATCGGCCGGTTACCTGCACGGACGCTTGCGCGGGGAACAGGTGCGCGTCGCGCTGGCCGACGTGATCTGCCTGCTGGCCGAAGAGAAGTACGTGGTGGTGCAGCACCGCGGCGGCCAGCTGCTGCTGGAGGAATCGCTGCGCCAGCTGGAAGACGCCTATCCCGACACGCTGATCCGCCTGCATCGCAACTGCCTGGTGCCGGCACAACGCTTGATCGGCCTTAAGACACTCACGGATGGGCGCGTGCTCGCGCGGCTCGGCGGCACGGAACTGATGCCCGAAGTGAGCCGCCGCAACCTGCCGGCGCTACGCAAGCTGCTGCGCATGGGCTGAGGCGTGGGGCCGCCGTGCATGCAGCCGCGACCCTAATTACGCGACAATGAGGCCCCCGACGAAGCTTCGCGCTGCGCCCCCAACGAGACCACCATGACGCCAACCACGCTGCGCATCGCCACCCGCAAGAGCGCGCTCGCCCTTTGGCAGGCCGAACACGTCGTGGCGGAGTTGCGCGCGGTCCATCCGGGCCTGTTCGTGGACCTGGTGCCGATGTCCACGCGCGGCGACGAGATCCTGGACAAGCCGCTCGCCACCATTGGCGGCAAGGGCCTGTTCCTGAAAGAACTCGAAGTGGCGATGCTGGAGGGCCGCGCCGACCTGGCCGTGCACTCGTTGAAAGACGTGCCGTCGGAACTGGAGCCCGGCTTCACCCTGCCGGCGATTTTGCCCCGGGCCGATGCCGCCGACGCCTTCGTCAGCAACGACTACGCCAACCTCGCCGCGTTGCCGCTGGGCGCACGCGTGGGCACCTCGTCGCTGCGCCGGCAGGCGCAACTGCGTGCCGCACGCCCCGATCTGAGCCTGCTGGATCTGCGCGGCAATGTCGGCACGCGACTGTCCAAGCTCGATGCGGGCCACTACGACGCGATCCTGCTGGCCTGCGCCGGCCTCGAGCGGCTCGGTCTCGCCTCGCGCATCCGCGGCCGCCTTGCCGCCCCGGATTGGCTGCCGGCACCGGGACAGGCGGCCATCGCCATCGAGGCACGCTCGGATCGGCCGGAGGTGCTCGCACTGCTCAGCGCGCTGGACGACGCCCAGACCCGGCTCGCCGTCACCGCCGAGCGCGCCATGAACCATGCGCTGGGCGGCAGCTGCACGGTGCCGGTGGGCGCCTGGTGCACGGTCACCGAGCGTGGCCTGCATTTGCGCGGCATGGTGGGCGACGCGAGCAGCGGCCGCTTGCTGCATGCCCAGGCGCAAGCCGAGGGCGACCAGGCCGAGGCACTCGGCAAGCAGGTGGCCGCCGCGCTGTTCGAGCAGGGAGCCGGCGCGCTGCTCGGTCACTGAGAAAGAAAAAACCGCCCGGCGGAGCCGTCGTCGACGGTCGCACCAGGGCGGTTTTTGGCGAAGCGCGCGAACGCTTAGAAGTTGTACAGCAGGTTGGTCGTGACCAGCGAATCGGTGCTCTGCGTACCGGGCTGTACGTCGCTGTTGTAGCGCAGCTGGTAGCCGAGCTTGAGCGCCACCTTCTTGGTCATGCTGACCGACAGGCCGATATCGTTCTGGTAGTACTTGTTGTCCGAGCCCGCTTCGATCAGCAGGGTGTCTTCGAACGCGGTGTTGTCGGTAAGGCGGTACTTGTAGTTGACCAGACCGCGGCCGACCGCTTCGCCGATGGTGTTCTGGCGGACGCGCACCGTCTCGGTGGTGCCGTCGGGCTGGACCACCGCCTGGTCGACATCGGCGGGGCGGTAACGCTTGTAACCGGGGCCGGCTTCGAACGACAGCTCGGTGCGCTCGGTCTTCAGCGCGATGTAGCCGTAGCCCACCGACACGATGCCCTGCCACAGGTTGGCGCCGAAATCGTCGTGCTCGTAGCGGGCCGCCGTCACGATGTAGCTGCGCGGGTCGAGCTTGTAGCCCACCGAAGCGCCACTGTCATAGCGATTCGCCGTGGTGGTGAGGCGATCGATGGTGTTGCCTTGCTGGTCCTGCACCTCGACCTCGCCCTTGGAACGCAGGCCATTGAGGAAGAAGTTGTTCTTCCACAGGTCGTTCTCCTGGCTGACGCCGAGCTTGGCGTTGATGTTTTCCGAACGGGAATTGCCATAGGAAGACGCGAAACCGAATTCGCCCGAACCCGTCCATCCGCCGTTGTTGGCCGGATTGGATGACGCGTCGTCGGCCTGAGCGCCAAAACTGGCCAGCGCTGCGAGCAGGGCGCCTGTCATCAGGGTGCTTTTCATGTCTGATTGTTCCTTTTTCGTTAAAAGATGGAGGCCGCCACCTTAATGGGGCGGATTGAACTGCCTGTGAACCGGGGAGGGGTTGGTTCAGCGCTGACGCGCGGCGGGCCTGTCACGGGCCGCCTGGCAACGCTGCCAGGGCTTCATCATACAAACTAAGCTCGGTCGCCATACCCACCGTGCAGCTCACTGCTGCCAAAGCGGCCAGGGCCAGCCAGCCGTCGCTGAAGTTCATCAGCAGCAAGGCCAGGCACGGCAACGCATAGACCAGCAGTGCCGCCAGATAACGCCCGGGTTGCAATTCCAGCCGACCGCGCGGCCTGCCGACCCGCTGCAACGCGGCCTGCCAGCGCAGGCTTTCCACCAGGCCGCGCAGCAGCGCCAGCGCCAACAGTCCGATGATCCAGGCGCGCGGATGCAGCGCAGCGTCGTCGATGTCCTGGCCCGCGCTGCAAAGCCATAGCCAGAGCCCGCCGCCATAGGTGGCCGAAACCACGCGGCTCAACGGCAACTGGGTCGCCAGGCGGGAGTCCATGTCCGGGGCCTGACGCCGGGCATCGGCATAGGAGGTAACGATCAGGCTGCATAACCCACACAGCGACATGGCGGCGCCCGACAAGCGTGTTGCCCAGAAGGCGTTGTCGCCGCGCGCCAGGCCGGCGACCGCCAGCACCGGCAAAATGCACGCGAGCGCCACCAGCGCCGCCCGCGTGGGTCGCGAACCCTTGCCGATGACCCAGCCATGCCAGTGCGGTGTCCAGCGCGAGTGCAGGCAGGCGGCGAGCAGCCCTATCGCCACCAGCGCGGCGCCCAGGCTGATCGGCACCAACACATCGCCGCGTCCGGCGGGATAGACGCCCACGGCCAGGGCGAGTCCGAGCGTCATCCACAAACCGAAGCCGTCGTAACCGCTCACATGCAGCAGCGCGGCCGCCAGCGGCCGCGGTCGCGCGCGCGGGCTGCTGGCTTGTTCGTCATCGGCGTGCGGTGGGGCCCTGCGGCGTGGCTTCATGATTTTGGCGTCTTTTATGCGTGAAGGAGGGATCACGTGCGCGTGACCTTGGCGTGGTCTTGCTGAATCCGACCATCTGGTGGACTTGCGGCTATCGCAAACGGTGCGCATGCTACGCAGACGCAGCCGTCGAAAAACATTTCATGGACCGTTACGAGCGCATCCTCACCCTGCACCGATTGCTGAAGTCGGCGCACTATCCGGTCCCTCTGCCTCGTCTGATGGACGAGCTGGAGTGCTCGCGTGCGACGCTGTATCGCGACGTGGCGTTTCTGCGCGATGCGCTGGGCGCGCCGATCGAAAGCGCGGGCGGCGAACATGCCGCGTTCCGCTATGCGGTGGGCGAAGGCGAACGCTTCGAGTTGCCGGGCCTGTGGCTCACCTCCGACGAACTGGCGGCGTTGCTTGCCCTCAACGAACTGATCGGCCGCAGCGGACCGGGCGTGCTTGCCGGTGCGCTCGCACCGTTCAAGGCGCGCATCGAACACCTGCTGTCCGACCAGGGCACCGGCAAGACGCTGCCGATCGAACGCATCCGCGTGATCGCCTGGGGCGAACGCAAGCTCGACCAGCAAGTGTTTCGCGTGGTGGCCGGCTCGGTGCTGGAACGCAAGCAGCTGCGCTTCCGTTATCGCGCGCGCACCACCAATGCCGACAGCCACCGCCGCGTGTCGCCGCAACGCCTCACCCACTATCGCGACAACTGGTACCTCGACGTATGGGACCACGATCGCGAAGCGCTGCGCAGTTTCGCCGTGGATCGCATCGCCGAGCCGCAATCGCTGGAAGAACCCGCGCGCGACGTGGCCGAGCAGGAACTCAACGACGCGCTCGCCTCCAGCTACGGCATCTTCGCCGGCAAACCCAAGGCCTGGGCCACGCTGCGTTTCTCGCAGCATGCCGCGCGCTGGGTCGCCGACGAGCACTGGCACTCGCAGCAGAAGGGCGAGTGGCTGTCCGATGGCCGCTACGAGTTGCAGGTGCCCTACTCCAATTCCAAGGAACTGCTGATGGACGTGCTCAAGTACGGTCCGGATGCGGAAGTGGTGGCGCCCTTGTCGCTGCGCGAGGAAATGAAGATCCAGCTGCAGTTGGCGCTGGGTGGCTATCAGTGACGGAAGTGAGTAAACAGGAGTAAGCAGCGAGGAAGCGCCCCGAGGCACTCGCCCACCTGCCGATACTCTCCACTCACTTCTTGTCGTTTGAGCCATGAGCGCCACTGATATCGCCGATCCCTCGACGCTTCCCGCCGAAGCCGTCGTCACCAAGAAACCGACCGTCGCACTCGCACTTGGTTCCGGAGGCGCAAAGGGTCTGGCGCACATCGGCGCCATCCAGGAGATCGAGGCGCAGGGCTACGAGATCGTGGCCATTGCGGGCACCTCGATGGGCGCGCTGATCGGCGGCATCTATGCGACCGGCAAATTGGACGTCTATAGCGACTGGGTCTGCTCGCTGGCCAAGATCGACGTGCTCAAGCTGGTCGACTGGACCTTTTCCGGCGGCGGCCTGATCAAGGGCGAGCGCATCATCGAGACCATGCGCGGCCTGATCGGCGACGCGGCCATCGAAGACTTGCCCATCGCGTTCACCGCCGTGGCGACGGACCTGGACCGCGAGCGCGAAGTCTGGCTCACGCGCGGCCCGCTGTTCGATGCGATTCGCGCATCCATCGCCATTCCCAGCATTTTCCGCCCGCACACGCTGTCGGAGCGACGCCTGATCGACGGCGGCCTGCTCAACCCCGTGCCGGTGACGCCGCTGATCCGCGAGCCGGCGGACTATCTGTTCGCCGTGAGCATGGACGGCCCGCCCGATGCGGGCACGCCGGACGAAGTGCGGGCCACGCCCACCGAAGGCAGCGAAGGCCATCGCTCGCGGATCGGCGATTTCATCAGCAAGCTGGTGCCGCACGGCGCCGACAAGCCGCGCGAACCGGGCATGCTGGAACTGCTGATGCAATCGATGGACCTGATGCAGGCCAACCTGTCGCGCCTGCGTCTGGCCGCCTACGAGCCCGACCTGTTGATCCGCATGCCGCGCAACGTCGCCACTGTGTACGAGTTCTATCGCGCGGGCGAATTGATCGAGATGGGTCGCAAGCAGGCACGCCTGGCGCTGGCCAACTGGCAACCGACGCGTGCCGGCGTATACGCCACACGTCCCTGATGCATCAGGGTTGGCCGTGGGCCTTTAGCAGCGCATCCAGATAACCCTTCAATGCCACCGCGTTGTTGTGCTCTTCATCGCGCGCGCCGAACAGCAGGGTCACCCGATGGCGCGACGCCTGCGTCAGCAGCGGCCGCCAATGCTCGGCGGCGGCATCGAGTTCGGACGCGTAGCGATGGCGGAAACCTTCCCAGCGTGCGGGATCGTGGCCGAACCATTTGCGCAGGGCGGTGGAAGGCGCCAGCTCCTTGCTCCACGCGTCGAGCGCGGCATCTTCCTTCTTCATGCCGCGTGGCCATACGCGATCCACCAGGACGCGATAACCGTCGCTCCTGGCGGGCGATTCGTAGATGCGCTTGACGGCAATGCTCATGGACGGGCGGCCTCCCGAAGCACGAATGATCAGCATACGCTGATGAAGGGCGCGTTGAAGCCAAGTCCTTGTGGCAAGCCTTTTGTGGGAGCGTACTTGTGCGCGACAGCACCCCGTCGAATGGTCACGGCTTTCTGCGAGGTTTGTCGCGCACAAGCGCGCTCCCACAGAAAGCCAGGCTTCCGACGTGTGGATCAGATCTCTTCGACCTGGGTCACCTTGCCGCGACGCATCAGCCACGCCACGCCGCGCAGGTCGGCGATGCCTACCCACAGGCGATCGAGCATGCCGTACTTGGAGGTGCCCGCCGTGCGCGGACGATGACCCACCGGCACGCTGGTGCTCTGGAAGCCCGCGCGCTTGACCAGCGCCGGCAGATAGCGGTGCATGTGGTCGAAATAGGGCAGGCGCATGAACACCTCGCGGTCGAACAGCTTCAGGCCGCAACCGGTGTCGGGCGTGGAATCCCTGAGCATGCGCGAACGCACCGCATTGGCGATCTTGGAAGAAATGCGCTTGTTGAAGCTGTCCCGGCGCGTGGTGCGCCAGCCGGCGAACAAGCGCACATCGGGACCGCTCTGGTCGCGCTGGGCGAGCAGCTTGGGAATGTCGGCCGGATCGTTCTGGCCATCGCCGTCCAGCGTGGCGATCCACGGCGAGCGCGCCGCGCGCACGCCGTTCCACACCGCCGTGCTCTGGCCGCTGCGGGTCAGGTGGCGCACGATGCGCAGCTCCGGGTACTTCGCCTTCTCCGCCGCCAGCACGGCCACGCTGTCATCGCTGGAGTCGTCGTCCACGTAGATGACTTCGAAATCCGCCTTGCCACGCAGGGCGGCGGCGATTTCGGCGAGCAGCGGCGGGATGTTGTCGCGCTCGTTGAACACCGGCACGACGACGGACAGTTGTGGCATGGGGAAGACCTTGGTTTTTAGCAGGGGGCGCATGGCGCCAGCGCGCCATTCTAAAGGGTGGAAGGCTTGTCGTCAGGGCCAGCGGGTGGCTGGTTCCCGGCGGACAGCGACAGGATGGCGTTACTGCGCTGCCTGCGCGGCGAAATACCTGGCCGGCGGCTGCCCGAAGCTGCGTCGAAACATCGCCACGAATGCGCTCACGCTGGCATAGCCCAGCGCATCCGCCACCGCGGAGACGGGCTCGCCATCGGCCAGGCGTTCCAGCCCATGCGTGAGCCGCGCCAACTGCCGCCACTGCGCAAAACTCAACGCCGTTTCGCCGCGGAACAGCCGGCTCAGGCTGCGCGGCGAAAGGCCGGCCCAGGCGGCCCACTCATCGAGGCCGCGGTTGTCGTTGGGGTTCTCCAGCAGCGCCACCGCAATACGCAGCGCGCGCCGGTCCACCGGCATCGGCAGATGCAGCGGTTCGCGCCGGGCGCGGCAGATTTCGTCCAGCAGCACCGTGGTCAGCCGCTCCTGGCTTTCGTCCAGCTGGGGCTCTCCGATCCACGAACTGGCGCGGCGTACCAGTGCGCGCATCAGTTCGGTGACGCCGATGACGCAGGGCTCGATGGGCAGGCAGCCGCATTCGGGGGGCGTGACGAACACGCCCCAGCCGGTCATGGGGCCGCTGAGCGTGACGGTGTGCTGCACGCCCGGCGGCATCCAGCCGGCCCGGTGCGGCGGCAGCAACCACGAGCCCTGGGCCGTGCGCACATGCACCAGGCCGCTTTCCACGCAGTACAACTGCCCGCGCGCGTGCGAGTGCCAGCCGTATTCGCGCGTGCTTTCGGTGTACTCGCTGGCGACTTCGCCTTCCGTCCAGTAGGCGATCACCGGGGGCCCATCGAGGCGTTCGATCAGGGCGTGGAAGGCTTGCTCGTCTGTATGGGAGACATGTCCCATGGCCGGTTCTCGATAAAGTTTGACCAAATAACGCTAACAGTATTTCACCCTTCTGCCCAATCATGCTGACCCGATCCCCACCGCTGCCGCCGCTCGCGGTCCCCTGAACGTGCCGTCGGTCGCGGTTTGATGGTGCGTGCACAGGCGCCGGCTTGATCCGGCGCCGTCACGCCCGCACCCCGACGCTCGTCCTGTTTGAAGCCAGTGGCGTCGACATCCGGCGTCGAAGGGAGCTGATCCATGTCGATGACTGCCGTACGCATGCCCACCGCCGAGAGCGCGCCGCTCGAAGCGTTCGTGGCCTGCGCCCACCAGATGCTGGACCCCAACACGCCGGAGGCGGCCCGCCGCGCGCTGGAACCCCGGCTGGTCGCCTTGCTGCCGACGCTGCGCGCGCTGGGCGTGTTCGAACTGTTCGAAGTACGTCATCCGGCGCTGCGGGAGTGGCTGCAGGACGAGATGCAGGAGGGTGCTCATTGAGGGGATTGCAAAATTTGTCCGGGCAAAGCCTATTCAGAACATATTTGCCTTGACAAATATATTTCCGGCAATAGAATTGCCTTCCCATGAGCCCCTCAACCCCCCTTTCCGTCCAGAAAGACAGCATCGGCGTCCTGATCGGACTGGTTCGCAGCGAACTGGTCCGCAAGATGGAAGCCGAATTGCAGGCCTCCGGTGTGGAACTGCGCTTCACCCAGTTCCTGATCCTCAAGCGGCTCGCCCTGGTCGGCCCGATGTCGGCCAGCGAACTGGCCCGCTCGGTGGAGCTCGACGGCGGTGCCATGACGCGCCAGCTCGACCAGCTCGAAGGCAAGGGACTGCTGCGCCGCCACCCCCATGAGCAGGATCGCCGCGCGCTGCGCATCGAACTGACGCCGGCAGGCGACGCGATGTGGCGGCAGATGACGCCCTGCAACGACCGCGTACTGGAAGCCGCGCAAAAAGCGCTGGACCCCACCGAACGCGAACAACTGCGCGATTACCTGGAGCGTGTGCTGCACGCGCTCCGCGACAAGAACTGACCCGTTTCACTTTCCTGGAATCAAGCCCATGCGTCTGCAACTCCTTGCGGCAGCCACCGGCCTTACTTTCGCGCTGGCGGGATGCGTCAGCAGCGGTGGCCTGCATCCGGAAGGCACGCTGACCGATGCCTCGTCACTGAAGGCCGATCGCAGCCTGTCCGGCGCCACGCTCTCCCCCGCCGCCTGGCCGTCCAATGACTGGTGGACCGGCCTGGGCGATCCTCAGCTGAGCGCGTTGATCGCCGAAGCATTGAAGGACAACCCCAGCCTCAGCGTCGCCGACGCACGCTCCCGCCAGGCGCAGGCGCAAGCCGGTGCGGCCGATGCCGAGCGCGGCCCCAGCGTGACGGCTGGCGCCAACGTGATCGGCCAGCGCCTGCCGCTCACCGCCGCGCCGCCGGATCTGGGCGGCGGCAAGTTCACCTGGTTCAAGGACGCCCGCGCCAGCCTCAGCTGGGACCTGGACCTGTGGGGCGGCAAGCGCGCCGCCTGGGAAGCGGCCGTCGGCCAGCAGCATGCGGCCGAGATCGAGCAGCAGGCCGCACGCATCGAGCTTTCCACCAACGTGGCGCGCGCCTATGTGCAGCTTTCCTATGCGTACGCGCAGCAGGATGTGGCGAAGGCCGAGCATGATCGCGCCGCCACCGCGCGTCAGCTCACCCAGCAGCGCGTCTCGGCCGGTCTCGACAACCAGCTGCAGCTCAAGCAGAGCGACACCGAAGTGGCCAACGCCGACCAGCAACTGGCTGCCACCAACCGCGCCATCGATGCGGCGCGTTCGTCGTTGTCGGTATTGCTGGGCAAGGGTCCGGATCGCGGCCTCGACATCGGCCGTCCGCAGGCGCTCAATCCCGGCGCGCTGACCGTGCCGGCCGATGTGCCGACCGAACTGATCGGCCACCGCGCCGACCTGGTCGCCGCACGCTGGCGCGTGGAATCGGCGGGCAAGGAAATCAAGGTCGCCAAGACGCAGTTCATGCCCAACGTCAGCCTCAGCGCGATGGCCGGCGTGGCCGCGTTCGGCAGCATCAATCCGCTGCAGTTGCCGGCGCGCTTCTACACCTTTGGTCCGTCGCTGAGCTTGCCGATCTTCGACGGCGGCCGACTGCGTTCCAATCTGTCCGCGAAGGACGCGCAGTACGACGAAGCCGTGGCCCAGTACAACCAGACGCTGGTGCGCGCGGTGAACGAAGTGGCCGACGATTACGACGCCGTGCAGTCGGCGCAGGAACAGGTCGCCGCCCAGCAGCGTGCCGTCGATGCGGCTTCGCAGGCCTGGCAGCTCTCCGAGCAGCGTTACAAGGCCGGCGTGGGCAGCTATCTCGAATCGCTGATCGTGCGCCAGCAATTGCTGGGTGCGCAGGAGCGTCTCGCCGCGCTGCAGTCGCAGCAGGTCGACTTCTCCGTGCAACTCATCCAGGCCCTCGGCGGCGGTTTCCGTCCGCAGGCGGCCGCGGCCGATGTGGCCGTCCAAAACTCTTCTGATCATTCGCTCTAAGGGCTATCCCCATGTCTAGCCAGAATCCGCTTGCGGCCGAGACCGCCGCAGTGCAACCCCCCAAGAGCCGTCGCGGTTTCCTGCTGAAGACGCTCGTCGCCGTGCTGGTGATCGCCGCCATCGGCTGGGGCCTGTGGTACTTCTTCGACGGTCGCTGGTATGAAGATACCGACGACGCCTACGTCAACGGCAACATCGTGCAGATCACCCCGCAGGTGTCGGGCACGGTGATCACCATCGGCGCCGACGACGGCGACCTGGTGCACGCGGGCGACGTGCTGGTGAAGCTCGACCCGGCCGATGCCGACGTCGCGCTGCAGCAGGCGCGTGCCAATCTCGCCAACACCGTGCGCAAGGTGCGCGGCCTCTACAGCAACGTGAGTGGCGCGCAGGCCGAAGTGGCAGTGCGCAAGGTGGCGGTGGACAAGGCCCAGGCCGACTACAGCCGCCGTCGCGACCTGGCCAAGTCGGGCGCCATCTCGGCCGAAGAGCTGTCGCACGCACTCGATGCACTGACCACCGCGCAGAGCGCCTTGACCACCGCGCAGCAGCAGTTCCAGACCAACAAGGTGCTGGTGGACGATACCGTCGTCGCCTCGCATCCGGACGTCCAGGTCGCCGCTGCCCATCTGCGTGCCGCCTATCTCGACGACGTGCGCACGGCGCTGGTCGCGCCGGTGGACGGCTATATCGCCAAGCGTTCGGTGCAGCTGGGCCAGCGCGTGGCACCGGGCGCGCCGTTGATGGCGGTGGTGCCGTTGCATGGCGTGTGGGTCGACGCCAACTTTAAGGAAACGCAGCTCAACAACATGCGCATCGGCCAGCCGGTGGAAATCCGCGCCGACGTGTACGGCGGTTCGGTGAGCTACCAGGGCAAGGTCGAGAGCCTGGGCGTGGGCACCGGCAGCGCGTTCTCGCTGCTGCCGGCGCAGAACGCCACCGGCAACTGGATCAAGATCGTGCAGCGCGTGCCGGTGCGTGTGTTCTTCAACGACCCCAAGCAGCTGGAAGCGCATCCGCTGCGCATCGGCCTGTCGACCAAGGTCTCGGTGAACCTGCACGACACCAGCGGCCCGCTGCTGGCCAAGCAGTCGCCGTCGCAACCGGCGTTCAACACCGATGTGTACAAGACGCAGCTGGCCAAGGCCGACGGCATGATCGCGGACATCATTCACGCGAACATGGCGGGTGAGAGTCAGAAGCAGTAATTCGGAGTGCGTGGAAGCCTACGCGTCTCCACGTCTTCCTCAGTACTACACCGTCATTCCGGCGCAGGCCGGAATCCAGTAGCGACACGGCATGAAGACTACGGCACGTGTCAGCCCTGACGTCACTGGATTCCGGCCTGCGCCGGAATGACGAGCAAAAAAAGCAGCGGCCGCTCCGCATCCGCGCAGAGCGCTGAAACTTTCTACCGCAGGTCACCCGTGCGATGAACCAAGAATTCCGTCCACCCAACCTGGCGCTGACCACCGTCGGCCTCTCGTTGGCGACCTTCATGCAGGTGCTGGACACCACCATCGCGAACGTGTCGTTGCCGACCATCGCCGGCAACCTCGGCGTGAGCGTGAACCAGAGCACCTGGGTCATCACCTCCTTCGCGGTGAGCATGGCCATCTCGTTGCCGCTCACCGGCTTCCTCACCCGCCGTTTCGGCGAAGTGCGGATGTTCATTCTTTCAACGCTGCTGTTCTCGATCGCCTCATTCCTGTGCGGCATCGCGCAGAGCATGCCGATGCTGATCCTCTTTCGCGCGATCCAGGGCGCGGTGGCGGGACCGATGTATCCGGTCACGCAGAGCCTGCTGATCTCCATCTATCCACCCGCCAAACGCGGCATGGCGTTGGCGCTCTTGGCGATGGTGACGGTGGTGGCGCCCATCGCCGGCCCGATCCTGGGTGGCTGGATCACCGACAACTACTCGTGGCCATGGATCTTCTTCATCAACGTCCCCATCGGCATCTTTGCCAGCATGGTGGTCGCCAACCAGATGAAGGGCCGCAAGGACGTGATCATGCGTCCGAAGATGGACTACGTGGGCCTGATCACGCTGATCGTCGGCGTTGGCGCGCTGCAGATCGTGCTGGACAAGGGCAACGACGAGGACTGGTTCAACTCGCAGTTCATCGTGATCACGGCGATCGTGTCGGCCATCGCGCTGGCGGTCTTCCTGATCTGGGAACTGACCGACAAGGAACCTATCGTCAACCTGCGCCTGCTGCGCCATCACAACTTCCGCATCGGCACGATCGCGCTGGTGCTGGCGTATGCCGCGTTCTTCGCCATTGGCCTGCTGGTGCCGCAGTGGTTGCAGCGGAACATGGGCTACACCTCGACCTGGGCGGGTTTTGCGGCGGCGCCGTTGGGCATCCTGCCGGTGATGCTCACCTTCATCGTGGGCAAATACGCTTCGCGCACCGACATGCGGCTGCTCGCATCCTGTGCGTTCCTGGTGATGGGCGCGACCTGCTTCATGCGCTCGGAATTCTTCCTGCAGATCGATTTCTGGCATGTGGCCGGCGTGCAGTTGTTCCAGGGTCTCGGCGTGGCGTTGTTCTTCATGCCGGTGACGACGATCCTGCTGTCGGATCTGCAGCCGAACGAGATTGCCGCGGGCGGCGGTCTGGCGACGTTCCTGCGTACGCTGGGCGCGAGTTTCTCCGCATCGCTCACCACGTTCCTGTGGGACCACCGTGCGATCGTGCATCACGCGCATCTCACCGAGCACTTCACGCCTTATGACAATTCGGCGCAGACGACGCTGCAGGCGGCGGGTGTGAGCGCGCAGGCGAGCAACGGTTTCCTGGAACAGATGATCACGCAGCAGGCGTTCCAGATCTCGTTCAACGAGGTGTTCCATTTGCTGGGCTGGGTGTTCTTCAGCTTGATCGTGGTGGTGTGGCTGGCGCGGCCGCCGTTCGGGGCGAAGTCGGGGCCAGCAGCGGATCATTGATCCGGATTCGGTACGAAAAAGGCCGCAGCAATGCGGCCTTTTTTGTGCGCAGTGCTGCGCGCCCTCGCTCCCTCTCCCCTCCGGGGAGAGGGTTGGGGTGAGGGGCCAATCTTGCCTTGTCGCTTCCACTGGCTGGCTTTTAGCCATCCAAACAACAACGGCCCCTCAGGGCCGTTGCATGTCTAACGCGGGCCTACCTATCAAGGATTGAACGCAACGCCGACCAGCGCCATCGTTTCGCCCCGGTTGGAGCCCTTGATGCCGGCGTTGGAGACGTGGCGGATCTGGAAGGTCCAGTGGTCGTCGGTCCAGCCGATGGAGTTGACGAATTCGCCGCCGCTGCTCAGGGCCAGCGTGCGGTCGCTCTGGGCGGCGATTTCGGAGGTCCAGAACAGGTGGTGGTACCAGTCGCCGCTGGTGCCGTAGCGCATGCGTACGCCACCGCCGAGCAACCACACGTCGTCGGAGACGGCATTGCCGTACTTGCTCACGTTGCGTCCGTTGATGAAGCCGAGCGAGACCGCCGGCGACCAGGTGTACTGACTATTGCCGAAGGCGTGCTCGCTCCAGATGCCTTCGATCCAGGCGGTGTTGCTCCAGTAACTGTCCGAGTAGCTTCGGCCGCCATTGATCTCGATACGGGGGTCGGCCAGGGTTGTTGCGGAAATGCCCATCAGGGCCAGCGCAACGGCACTGCGCAGGAGGGGAGATTGCATGGGTCTTTCTTCTTTTTGACAGAGTGGGGAGGGGTTTGTGCACCGCCAAGTTTAATAACTTAATGGACCGACCGGTACTGGAAATAGGTCGAATCGAGACAACACTGCGTTGCCTGGGCGGTACGAATGGCCGGCTGCCTTCCCGACCACGCGTTCAGTCTGTCTCAGGGGGCGTGAAGCACACGCGTAAAGCACCGTAAAACTACGGCAAGGAGTGGCGACGGAAGCCGCTTTCGGGTCAGCAGGGGATCGTGCTTGCTACAGCAGGATGCCGTCCACGGGCTGCAGCGGTGGCGGCAGTTCGCGCTCGCCGAGCAGTTCGCCCAGGCCGATCTCGATGGTGCGGCACATGGCGTCCAGGGGCAGGTCGTTGGGCAGGCGGTCGAACGGGTTCTCGATCTGGTCGCCCAGCGCATCGAGTCCGAAGAAGGTATACGACAGCACGCCTACCATCAGCGGCGTCACCCAGCCCACGCTGCCGATCAGGCAGAACGGCAGCAGCAGGCAATACACGTAGACGGTGCGGTGCAGGAGCAGGATGTAGGCGAAGGGAATCGGCGTGCCCTGGAGGCGCTCGCACCCGCCCAGCACATAGGACAGCCGCGTCACCTGTGCGTCGATAGTGGCCAGGAGGATGGGGTCGAGACGGCCCGCCCGCTGCCATTGGGCATAGCCCTGGCCGATCAGGCCGAGCAGGACATTCGGCGGATTGGGACGGCCGGCGAGCGCGGCCGCCTCCTCGGGCGTCAGCCAGCGCGATACCTCGTCGCCGGCTGCCGTACCGCGTAGCTGGTGACGGAGGGCGTGGGCAAAGGCGATCAGCCGATGCACCATGCGCGCCTGCTCCTGCCCGGATACGCCTTCGGGCAGGCTTACCGTCTGCCGCGCCAGGTTGCGCACCACGATCAGCAACTCGCCCCACAGCGTTCGCGCTTCCCACCAGCGCTCGTAGGCGACGGTGTTGCGAAAGCCCAGGAAGATCGCCAGCGTCAGTCCCATCAAGGTGAGCGGCACCGCACCAAGCTCCACGCCGGTGCGCGGCAGGTAGCGTTCCAGCACCACCACCGCCACGGCCAGCAACACCATGGCGGTCACCCGCTTCCAGATCACCGGGATGATCGAGCCGCGCAGGGTGAACAGCATCAACCGGAGCGAGCGATGCGGAGGGTGGATGACCATGGGAAGCACGCGACCTGCGGGGTTGGGAAATTTTACCCCGCGCCACCCGCCCGCTCTCATGGTGTTGACCTTTATTTATTACCCGGGCAATATTCACTCCTTCTTTCTACCCGGGCAAAATCATGTCGGCATCCGATATCGTCTCCTGCGTGGCCTTCGACGGCCATCGCCGCATTGCCGCCGGCACGCTGGCGGAAGTCGCGCTGGCGACCAAACAAGCCGTGGATGCCGGTGTCGACGGGCCGGTGCTGGTGTTCGACGACTTCAACGGCCGCCCGGTGGAGCTGGACCTGCGTGGCACCCCCGGCGACGTGCTCGCCCGTCTTCCCGCCCCTACGCCGAACGACGAATCGGCACCGCGCGGCCCCGGCCGCCCGAAGCTGGGCGTGATCGCGCGTGAGGTCACCTTGTTGCCGCGTCACTGGGATTGGCTGGCCGGCCAGCCGGGCGGCGCATCCGCTACTTTGCGCCGCCTGGTCGAAGAGGCCCGCCGCAGCCATCGCGAACGCGATTCGGTGCGCCTGGCCGGTGAAGCGGTGGATCGTTTCATGAGCGCGATGGCGGGCAATCTCCCTGGTTATGAAGAAGCATCGCGCGCGTTCTGGCGCAACGAGCGCGAGCGTTTCATCCACGTGACGGATGCATGGCCGGCCGATGTGCGCGAGCATGTGCGAGCGCTGGCAGCGCGCGCATGGCAAGCTCCTCACGCCGACTGATCCCCTTCCCCTGGCGGAACGATTCGATGTCCTCTCTTGCCGCACGGCAGCCCCTGCTTACCGAAGGTCCGATCGCCAAGACGCTGCTGATGTTCGCGTTGCCGATCCTGGGCAGCACGGTGCTGCAGTCGCTCAACGGCTCGGTCAACGCGATGTGGATCGGCCACTTCCTGGGCGAGGCCGCGCTCTCGGCGGTAAGCAATGCCAACCTGATCCTGTTCCTGCTGCTGGGCGCGGTATTCGGACTCAGCATGGCCTGCACCATTCTGATCGGCCAGAGCCTGGGCGCGCGCAACATGCTCGAAGCCAAGCGCGTGGTCGGCACGGGCGTGACCTTCTTCGTGTCGGTATCCGTTCTCGTCGCCATCGGCGGCTACTTCGGCACGCCGTGGATGCTGCGCGCGATGAATACGCCGCTGGATGCGCAGGCGTTTGCCGTGCCGTACCTGCGCATCATCTTCATTGCCGTGCCATCGATGTATTTCTACAACTTCCTGATGATGACGCTGCGCGGCGCGGGCGATTCGCGCACGCCGTTCTTCTTCATGGCGTTCTCGGTGGTGATGGATATCGTGCTCAACCCGCTGCTGATCTTTGGCGTGGGACCGTTTCCGCGCATGGGCATTGCCGGTTCGGCCACGTCGACCCTGATCGCGCAGACCATCGCGCTGTTTGCGTTGATCTTCACGCTGTACAGGCGCAAGCATTTCCTGCGGCTGACCCGCCATGAACTGAAATTCCTCAAGCCCGATCCGGAAATCCTGCGTTCGCTGGTCTTCAAGGGGCTGCCGATGGGCCTGCAGATGATCGTGATCTCGACCTCCGCGATCATCATGATCCACATGGTCAACGACTACGGCTCTAAGACCACCGCCGCCTACGGTGCCGCCACGCAGCTGTGGACCTATGTGCAGATGCCGGCCATGGCGATCGGTGCGGCGGTATCGTCGATGGCGGCGCAGAACGTGGGCGCCGGGTTGTGGGATCGCGTAAGCCGCATCACCAAGGTGGGCGTGGTCTACAACTTCCTGTTGAGCGGCATGCTGATCGCGCTGATCTACCTGTTCAACCACGCGGCGCTGGGCCTGTTCCTGCCCAGCGATGCTGAAGCGTTGTCGCTGGCGCAGCATCTCAACAGTATCGCGGTGTGGTCGTTCATGTTCTTCGGCGTCACCTTCGTGTTGTTCGGCGTCGTGCGTTCCACCGGTGCGGTGATACCGCCGCTGGTGATCCTGTTCATTTCGATGTGGCTGTTTCGTCCGCCGTTTGCCCTGTTGCTGGAACCGACGCTGGGCGCCGATTCGATCTGGTGGAGTTTCCCGCTGGGTTCGCTCGCCTCGATGCTGATGGCGATGGGTTACTACAAGTGGGGTGGCTGGCGTCGCGCGCGGATGCTGGCTACACCCATCGAGAAGGCCGGGTTGGACAAGGCCGCCGAAGACGCCACCGTTGCCGGCCAACAGGCGCCGACGACCGGGCAGGGAGTGCCTGCTTCGGCGGATTGACCGACGCGCATGGATGCGCGAACGGTGACCTGGATTTCGCGCGCTGCCACGTGACTGTCACAAGGGCTGCCTAGGGTGGCTCGATGACTCGCATCAATCTCACGCGCCGGCAGTTCCTGCGCGGCTTCGTCGACATGGTGGGCGCTGCCACGGCCGCGGAGCTCGGGTTGCTTGCCTGGTCATCGCCCGCCATCGGCGACGAAACGATGCCGCGCATGGCGATGCCCCAGCTCGCCGCGCCCAAGGTGCCACTGGTGAATCCGGTGACGTTGGCGCGTTTCGTCGATCCGCTACCGTTGCCCGCGCTGGCCAAGCCGGTGGGACAGCGCGCGCATCCGGCCTACCCCGGCAAGCAACTGCCGCTGTACCGGATGGAGATGCGCGCGTTCAAGACGCAACTGCATCGCGACTTGCCGGCGACGCCACTGTGGGGCTACGGCGGAACATTTCCCGGCCCGACCCTGCTCGCCCAACGCAACCATCCGCTGTTGATCGAATGGGCCAACGCGTTGCCCGAGAAACATTTCCTGCCGATCGATCACACCATCCACGGTGCCGAGCGCGACAAGCCGCAAGTGCGCACGGTGGCGCATGTGCATGGCGCGCGCGTGTCGCCGTCGAGCGATGGTTACCCTGAGGAATGGTTCGCGCCTGGGCATGCCACGCTATCGCACTACCCGAACGCGCAGGACGCGGCGACGCTCTGGTATCACGATCACGCCATGGGCATCACCCGTTTGAACATCTATGCGGGGTTGCTTGGCGCGTATCTCATTCATGACGACGCGGAACAGTCGCTCGGTCTCCCGAGCGGCGATTGCGACCTGCCGCTGATCCTGTGCGATCGCCTGATTGCGAAGGATGGCCAGCTTTACTACCCCGTGTCGGACGATCCGCAGGCGCCGTGGGTTTCCGAATGCAACGGCAACGCCATCCTGTGCAACGGCAAGCTGTTTCCCTTCCTGGAGGTCGAGCCTCGCCGTTATCGCCTGCGTCTGATCAATGCGGCCAATACGCGCTTCTATGAGATGTCGCTGTCCGGCGGGTTGTCGTTGACGCAGATCGCCAGCGATCAAGGCCTGCTGGCTGCACCCGTATCGCGTCAGCGCGTCACGCTGTATCCCGCCGAACGCGCCGATGTGGTGATCGATTTCTCCGGCATGGATGGAAAGCACGTGCAACTGCGCCAGCAGGCGGAAGCCATCATGGAATTTCGCGTGCGCGACCGGGGCCGCCGCGATACCGGCACGATGCCAGCCACGCTGCGCACCATCGAACGCCTGGCGCCGGCCAGTGCAGTGCGTGATCGCGTGCTCTCGCTGGGCGAACAGGACGATGCCGGCGGCAGCGCCATGATGATGATGCTCGGCGGCAAGCACTGGTCGGCACCGGTCACCGAAGACCCGCGCCAGGACACCACCGAAATCTGGAGCATGGTCAATCTCACCGGCGACGCGCATCCCATGCATCTGCATCTGGTGCGCTTCCAGGTGCTGGAGCGCCGCCCGTTCGACCTGTTCGCATGGAACGAGAGCAAGACGCTCAAATACACCGGCCCGGCGATACCACCCACGCCCGAAGAGATGGGCTGGAAGGATACGGTGCGCGCCGACCCGGGCATGGTCACGCGCATCATCGCGCGCTTCGAGGGCGAGCCCGGTCGATATGTGTGGCATTGCCATCTGCTGGAGCATGAGGACAACGAGATGATGAGGCCGTTTCAGTTGTTGCCGGCGTGACACGCCGGTAGTAGCGAACATCTCGCGAGTCTGTTTCCACAATCTCCCGCTTCGTTGAAACCTTCCCGCGAGCACCCGCCCCTCACCCCGGCCCTCTCCCCGCAGGGAGAGGGAGAAGTGGGATGTATCGCGAAGCAGTGACGCCAGGACGAGCTCCGCTTCAAGGCCGCCGCGCGGACGCGCTGCTCACCCAACGTTTAGACGTCCAAACGTGCGCCACCGCACGAACCTAGACACCCGTCGCAAGAGCAATTTCTTGCCGATCCGCATCCTTGAACGCCGGCCGGGGCGCCGCTATCCCAGCTGGCACGGTCATTCGCACGCTGTTCCGAAACGCAAGCACTTGCGACGCAACCCCGCTGTCACGAAAGCAGAAATACTTGTCGTAAAAACGCCAAGGGTCGGTCATCTGCCCGGACGAGACTCGCCCCCGGCTGAGCCGCCAAACGTTGCGAACAGGCGCCAGCCAATCAGGGGGTTCATTCGCGCAGCCTTCCTTCGGAAGCTGCTGGGAGATCGAAGTCATGTCTATGGCGCACGTTCGCAAGCGGCTGTTGCCGTTTGTCCTTGGAACGCTTTCCGTCGGCCTTGCCGGCGTAGTGAGTGCCCAGAGCAATTCCACCGAACAGAATGCCGTCCCGACCAGCCAGGTGCCCGCCTCTGGCGTCGCCGTGCTGCACCGGCCGGGCGGCGACGACAGCAACGACGATCGCACCAACACTCCGATCAAGCACGTGATCCTGCTGATCGGCGAGAACCGCACCTTCGATCACGTCTATGCCACGTACACGCCGCCACGCGGCCAGAGCGTGCAGAACCTGCTGTCCGAAGGCATCGTCAATGCCGACGGTACGCCGGGCCCGAATGTGGGTGCTGCCAAACAGTGGCAGGCCAGCAGCACCGGCAAGTTCGCGCTGGCACCCAAGCACACGACGGCCTTCGCCACGTTGCCGCCGATGAACACGGGCGGCGCTCCCACGCAGGCTCCGTTCGCGTCCGCGGCACAGGCGCAGGCCATCGAGCCGGCACTGCCTGCCGACGCGTACGGCGAGCTGGCGGCGGGTGGTACCGGATTGCCGAGCTCTGTGGTCGATACACGCTTCCCGTCGCAGCTGGCCAACGCGCCGGTCGATATGCACGCGTCGATCAGCTACGACGACTACGCCAACAGCCCGGTACACCGCTTCTTCCAGATGTGGCAGCAGATGGACTGCGACACGCGCGCCGCCAGCGCCAAGAATCCCAGCGGTTGCCGCATGGACCTGTTCCCGTGGGTGGAAACCACCGTGGGCGCCGGCACCAACGGCAAGGCGCAGCCGGCCGGTTTCGACGACCAGACCACCAGCGAAGGTTCGACGGCGATGCAGTTCCTCAACATGGCCAAGGGTGATGCGCCCTACTTCGCCGAACTCGCCCGCACCTACACGCTCAGCGACAACTTCCACCAGTCGGTGATGGGCGGCACGGGCGCCAACCACATCATGCTGGGCTTCGGCGACCTGGTGTACTACGCCGATGCGAACGGCGAACCGGCCACGCCACCGGCGAACCAGATCGAGAATCCGGACGCGCAGTCCGGCACCAACAACTGGTACGTGCAGGACGGCTACAGCGGCGGTTCCTACGTGAACTGCGCGGACGATTCGCAGCCCGGCGTGGCCGCCGTGAAGGACTATCTGAAGTCGCTGCCGTATCGCACCTTCCACGGCACCGATTGCAAGAAGAACGCCTACTACCTGGTGAACAACTACAACCCGGGCTATCTCGGTGACGGCACGCCGGCACCGCTGGGCGCGCAGCAGTTCACCATCCCGCCGACGCGCCAGGACAACCTCGCGCTGCTGCTGAACCGCCATCATGTGTCGTGGAAGTACTACGGCGAAGGCTACGCCGGCGGCAAGGAGAACGGCGAGGCAGGTACGTTCTGCAACATCTGCGATCCGTTCCTGTACTCCACGCAGGTGATGACCAATCCGAAGCTGCGCGCGAACAACCAGGACATCACCGACCTCTACAACGACATCCAGAACGACACGCTGCCGGCGGTTTCCATCGCCAAGCCGGACGGCATCCTGGACGGCCACCCGGCCTCGTCCAAGCTGGACCTGTTCGAAGGCTACGTGAGGAAGATCGTCGACCTGGCCAAGGCCAACCCGAAGGTGTGGAACGACACCGTGATCATGGTGACCTTCGACGAAGGCGGCGGCTACTACGACTCGGGCTACGTGCAGCCGATCGACTTCTTCGGCGACGGCACGCGCATCCCGCTGCTGGTGATCTCGCGCTACTCCGAGGGCGGCCGCGTGGTACACACGTACTACGACCACGTGTCGTTCGACAAATTCGTCGAAGCGAACTGGGGCCTGCGCGAAACGATCTCCCATCGCAGTCGCGACAATCTCCCCAACCCGGTGTCGTTGCCGAACAACCCGTATGTGCCGCTCAATGCACCGGCCATCGGCAACCTGATGAACATGTTCGAGTTCGGCAGCAGCGATGGTCATGGCCACGGCCATGGCAATGTGGCGGCCGCCGATACGCAGGACTGATGTTCTGACACATGCCTGGCCCTGCCCGCGGAAGCGGGCGGGGCCTTTCTTGCGTTTGGAGTACTGCCGGCCATGAGTTCTTCAAGTTCATCTGCCCGCGGCTGCGTGATCGCGCGCCGCATCGCGCTCGTGGTGTTGCTGGTTGCCGCGTTTATCGGTGAGCCAGGGCGCGCCGACCCGGGCGATTTTCAGGCGATGCCGGGTCTATGGAAGATCGTCACGCGCGTGCTCGATCACGGCAAGCCGGGTGAGCCGCAGCTGGCCTGGCATTGCGTGGACGAGGGCCCGGATCCGTGGGCGGAGTTTGCGCAGTTGCCTGTGCCGGGTCATGCGCAATGCGAGCGCTCGGAACAGCGACGCAGCAGTACGGCGTTGAGTTGGACGTTGCAGTGTGGGGGACTGATGGAGGCGGCGCGTGGGCGAGTGAGGTTCGACTCGGCGGAGCATTACACGGCGACCGTCGAAGTCGGGGGGAACGCGGTGGTGCAGGTGGAGGGGACGAGGTATGCGGCTTGTACGAGTCCAAAGGACTAAATGAGCCGTTTTTTGCGCTGCGATTGTCGCGTTGAGGCCAGGGTGCCGCTTACGCAGCGGGCGTTTCGATCGGCTGCCGCCGCTCGAGCCACTTTTCTTTGCTGGCCCACGCATGCGCAGGAGCGCATGCGAACGGCGAAGCCGGCCCGAAGGGCGGAGGGCAGGATGCCCGGAGTAAAGAAAAGTAACCCAAAGAAATGGCCTCAGAAGCTCACACCGACTGCGGTATACGAGCCTGCAGGATTCGGAGCCCGGATCGTCACGATCTCCCTAATCCACGGTATGGCTACATCGCGAGTAAGGCGGTGCTGAAGACTTAAAGCAGAGCGCTACGCGCCTTTGCGCCCTCTCCCCTGCGGGGAGAGGGCTGGGGTTAGGGGCGGGTGCTCGCGGAGCGTTGCTAGTTCGGGCTTTGGCTAGTGGGGCTGTGAGCAAAACCGCTTACTCATCCCGCCGCCGTCTGCGCCTTCAACGCCCGCTTCGCCGCCCGCTTCACGCGCCGCGCTTCCTTGCGGATCTTGCGGTCGTAATTCCACAGGTAGATCGCCGGCGTGCTGAGCAGCGTCAGCAGCTGCGAAACCAGCAGCCCGCCCACGATGGCCACGCCCAACGGTTGGCGCATTTCCGAACCGATGCCGAAGCCGATGGCCAGCGGCAGTGCGGCGCCCATCGCCACCAGGGTGGTCATGGTGATCGGACGGAAGCGCACCAGGGCGGCTTCGCGGATCGCGTCCGGTGGCGAGAGTCCGCGTTCTCGCTGCGCCACCAGGGCGAAGTCCACCATCAGGATGGCGTTCTTCTTCACGATGCCGATCAACATCAGGATCGCGATGATCGCCATCAGGGTGAGCTGTGTCTGCGTCACCAGCATCGCCAGGAACGCACCCATGCCGGCGGCGGGCAAGGTGGAGAGGATGGTCAGCGGATGGCCGAGGCTTTCGTAGAGAATGCCCAGCACGATGTACATCGCAATGATGGCGCCGAACAACAGCACCATGCCGTTGCTCTTGGCCTGCTGCAGGCGCTGGTTCTGGCCGGTCCATTCGATGCGCACGCCTTCGGGCAGGCCCACGATGATGCCCGCATTCTCCACCAGCCGGGTGCCGACGTCCTGCGTCACATCCTTGGCCAGGTTGTAGTTGATGGTCGAGGCTTCGAGCTGGTTGTGGTGACGGACGCGCGTGGGGCTCATGTTGGGCTCGATGCGCGCGATGGCCGAGAGCGGAATCATCTCGCCCTGCGCATTGCGTACGCGCACGTTGAGCAGCGCCTCGGGGCTCAGCGACGTCGCGGAACTGGAGGTCAGCACTACCCAGTACTGGTTGATGTCCGAATAGATCACCGACACCTGCCGCTGGCCGAAGGAGTTCAGCAGCGCGGTGTCCACGTCGCCCATGGTCACGCTCAGGCGTCCGGCCGCATTGCGGTCCACTTTCAATTGCTGCTGCTTGCCGACCAGGTCGAAGTTGCTGCCGACGTCGCGGAACTCCTTCATCTTGCGCATCTGCTGCACCATCTTCAGCGTCCACGGCTGCAGGTCTTCGCCGTTGCTGCCGATCAGCTGGAATTCGTAGGCGCCGCCCTTGTCACCGCTGCCGCCGCCGCCGAGGAACTGCACCAGGCTCAGCGAGACACGGATGCCCGGCAGCGTGTCGTACTTCTTGGACAGACGCTCCATCACCACCTTGGCGCTGTCGTGGCGATCGTTCGGCCCGCTGCCCTTGGGCTTCAGGTCGACGAACATGGTGCCCGCATTGCCCACGGCGCCGGAGCCGTCGTTGCCGCCCAGGGTGGTGAGCACGTCGAGCACGGCGGGGTCGGCTTTCATGATGTCGGCCGCGTGCTGCGCCTGCGTCGCCATCAGCGTGGGCGAGATATTGGCGTCGGCGCGGATGTCGCCCTGAAGCATGCCGATGTCTTCTTCCGGCATGAAGTTGCCGCCGGCCGTGGCCACCACCGCCCAGCCGAGCACGAACGTCGCGATCAGCAGGAACAAGGGCTGCCAGCGCATCACGCGGCGATGGTGCATGGCCCAGTCCAGCGCGCGCTCGTAGGCCCGGTGGAAGCCCTTGTCAAAGCGTTCCAGCGCTGCCTCGATGCGGCCCGGCGTACGTTCGCCCGGCTCTTCGTGCTTCAGCAGCTTGCCGCACAGCGCGGGCGTGAGCGTGAGCGAGACGATGGCGGAGATCACCACCGCCGCCGTCAGCGTGACCGAGAATTCGCGCAGCAACATGATCAACATGTTGTTGCCGAACAGCAGCGGCGCGAACACGGCCACCAGCGACAGCGTGATCGACACCACCGTGAAACCGATCTCGCGCACGCCGATCAAGGATGCCTGCAGCGGCGGTTCGCCGCGCTCCATATGGCGCACGATGTTCTCGATCACCACGATCGCATCGTCCACCACGAAGCCGATGCACAACACCAGCGCCACCAGCGACAAGGTATTGAGCGTATAGCCCAGCGCCAGCATCACCACGAACGCGCCGGCCAGCGACAGCGGCACGCTGAGCGAGGCAATCAGCGTGGGGCGCATGCGGCGCAGGAACACCAGCATCACCAGCACCACCATCACGATACTGATCATCAGGGCGACCTGCACTTCGTGCAGCGCCGACTTGGTGGTGGTGGTGAGATCGAAGATCGGCGTGATCTGAACGTCCGCCGGCATCCACTGGCGGAACTCCGGCAGGCGCCGGCGGATTTCGTCCACCGTCTCCACCGCGTTCGCCTCGGGACGCTTGCTGATCTGCATCGCCACGGTCGACTGGCCGTTGAACCATGCGCCCTGGTAGATGTCCTGCTGGCCGCTGGTCACCTTCGCCACGTCCGACAGGCGCACGGGCGCGCCGTTCTTGGAGGCGATCAGCACGTTGGCGAAATCGGCCGCTTCGCTCAGGCCGTCGTTCGCCGTCACCGTCATCTGCGTGTTGCCGTCGGTGAGGATGCCTTGGGGTGACGTCACGTTCGCCGCGATCAGCGCGTTGCGCACGTCGTTGGCGGTGAGCTTCTTGCTGGCCAGCGCGTTGATGTCCAACTCCACGCGAACCGCATGCGGCGTACCGCCGAACACCTGCACCTGTGCCACGCCGGGAATCTGCGCCACGGCGGGCTTGAGCAGGGTATCGGTGAGGTCGTACAGCTTGTCCTGCGGCAGGCCGGTGGAGGTGAGCGAGACCAGCAGGATCGGTATCTGCGAGGTGTCGAACTTGAAGTACTGCGGCGGGCTGGGCAACTGCGGCAGGTCGGCCTGCGCCGCATTGATCGCCGCCTGGACGTCGCGTGCGGCCTTGTCGGCGGTGCGGTCGAAGGTGAAGCGCACCTGGATCGAAGCCGAACCCTCCGACGCGTTGCCGTACATGTCGTCGATGCCGGGAATGCGCCCGATATGCCGTTCCAGCGGCGCCAGCACGGTGGACGCCATGGTCTGCGCGCTCGCGCCCGGCATCTGCGCCACGATGTACACGCCGGGAAATTCCAGCGACGGCAGCGCGGCCACGCCCAGCAGGCGATACGCGAAGGCGCCCGCCAGCAGCAGGCCAAGCGCCAGCAGCGAGGTGCCCACGGGTCGACGAATCAGGGGGGCGAAGATATTCACGGGGTTTCCATACCGGTTAGGGCGCGTGCCCGTCACCCAGGCAGACCATCAGCGAGGGTACGCGTTCACGTAAGCGAGGCGAGAAGCCCGCCTATAGTGCCATTTATGCCTGCGGGGGCGGTTCGGGCGAATGTGCCTGAAGTCGGTCCGTGCCGGAAGGCAGGGGGTGGGATGGGTTATGGGTTACGCAGTGCGTAAGGCGAAGCACCGCGCGCCTTTTGGCTCCCTCTCCCCTGCGGGGAGAGGGCTGGGGTGAGGGGCGGGTGCTCGCGGCGGACTTGCTACTCGAGCGTTGCTCTCATCCTGCCGCCGTCTGCACCTTCAACCCCCGCTTGGCCGCTCGCTTCGCCCGCCGCGCTTCCTTCCGCACCTTGCGGTCGTAATTCCACAGATAGATCGCCGGCGTGCTCAACAGCGTCAGCAGCTGTGAGACCAGCAAACCGCCCACGATGGCTACGCCCAGTGGCTGGCGCAGTTCCGAGCCGATGCCGAAACCGATGGCCAGCGGCAGCGCCGCGCCCATGGCGACCAGGGTGGTCATGGTGATGGGGCGGAAGCGGACCAAGGCGGCTTCGCGGATCGCGTCCGGAGGCGACAGGCCGTGTTCGCGTTGCGCCACCAGGGCGAAGTCGACCATCAGGATCGCGTTCTTCTTCACGATGCCGATCAACATCAGGATCGCGATGATCGCCATCAGCGACATCGGCGTGCCGGTGACCAGCATCGCCAGGAACGCACCCGCGCCGGCCGCCGGCAGCGTGGACAGGATGGTCAGCGGATGACCGAGGCTTTCATAGAGGATGCCCAGCACGATGTACATCGCCAGGATCGAACCCAGCAGCAGCACGTTCGCATTGGACTTGGTCTCCTGCAGGCTCTGCGCATCGCCCGAATAGCCCAGCTGGATGCCCGCCGGCAGGCGCGCCTCGGCCACGATCTGTTCGATCAAGGCCATCGCCTTGTCCTGCGGCATGCCTTGCTCGACGTTGTAGTAGATCTGCGTCGCTTCCATCTGGTTGGTATGGATGACGAACGTGGGTATCACGGTGGGCTCGATGCGTGCCACCGCGGAAAGCGGCACCATCGCGCCGGTGTCGCTGCGAACATAGGTATTGAGCAAGGTCTCCGGACTCAGCGAGCGCTCCGAGGCCGACGTCAGCACCACCCAGTACTGGTTGATGTTGGAATAGATGATCGACACCTGCCGCTGGCCGAACGCGTTGTACAGCGCGGAATCGATGTTGCCCATGCTCAGGTGCAGGCGTCCCGCCGCGAGACGGTCCACGGTGAGCATCTGCTGTTTGTCGATGTCGTCGTAGTCGCTGCTGACGTCGCGGAATTCCTTGTGCTTGCGCATCAGCTGGGTGACTTTGTACGCCCACGGCTGCAGGTCCGCATTGTCGCTGCTGACCAGCTGGAAACTCTGGCTGCCCCGATTGCTGTTGTCGTTGTCGTTGAAGAAGCCGATCGGATTGAGCGCCACGTGCAGCTCGGGCAGCTTTTCATAGGCCTTGTTGAGCCGCGCCATGGTCTCCTTGATCGACTCCTGCCGCGTACCCGGTCCGTGGCCGCGCGGTTTGAGATCGACGAACATGGTGGCCTGGTTGCCCACCGCACCGCCCGCGTTGTCGCTGCCCAGGAAGGTGGTGACATCGAGCACGGCCGGGTCGGCCAGCATGATCGCCGCGGCCTTCTTGGCTCGTTCGGCCATCAGCGTGGGCGAGATGTTGGTGTCCGCGCGCACGTCGCCCTGAATCATGCCGATGTCTTCCTGCGGCATGAAATTGAAGCCGTACAGCTTGACCACGCTCATCGCCATGCCGATGGTGAGCACCAGCAGGATCAACGGCTGCCAGCGCATCAGGCGACGATGATGCATCGCCCAGTCCAGGCCGCGCGCGTAGATGCGGTGCAACCAGCGGTCGAAGCGCTCGAGCACCTTCTCCATGCGGTTGGGCTCGCGCCCGCCGGCACTTTCCAGGGTGAGGTAGCGGCCGCACAGCGCCGGCGTCAGCGTCAGCGAAATCACCGCGGAGATCACCACGGCCGCGGTCAACGTCACCGAGAACTCGCGCAGCAGCATGGTGAACTGGTTGTTGCCGAACAGCAGCGGCGCGAACACGGCGATCAACGACAAGGTGATCGACACCACCGTGAAGCCGATTTCCTTGACGCCATCCATCGACGCCTGCAATGGTGGTGAACCGTGCTCCATATGGCGCACGATGTTTTCGATCACCACGATCGCATCGTCCACCACGAAGCCGATGCACAACACCAGGGCCACCAGCGACAACGTGTTGAGGGTGAAATCCAGTGCCCACATCACGGTGAACGCGCCCGCCAGCGACAGCGGCACGCTCAGCATGGCGATCAGGGTGGGACCGACGCGGCGCAGGAACACCAGCATCACCAGCGCCACCAGCGCCACGCTGATCAACAGCGCCACTTCCACTTCGTGCAACGCCGACTTGGTGGTCTGGGTCAGATCGAAGATCGGCGTGATCTGCAGATCCGCCGGCAACCACGCGCGCATCTGCGGCAGCTTCGCGCGGATGGCGTCGGCGGTGGCGACGGCGTTCGCTTCCGGTCGCTTGCTGATGCGCACGGCGACGGCGCGCTGGTTGTTGAACCACGCCGCCTGGTATTCGTCCTGCTGGCCGGTCTTGACCTTCGCCACGTCGGACAGGCGCACCTGCGAGTCTTTCTGCACGGCGATGAGCAGCTTGCCGAATTCCTGCGGCGTGCTCAGCGCGTCGGTGGCCGCCACCGTCATCTGCGTACGGCCGTCGCTCAACGCCCCTTCGGGTGAAGTGACATTGGCGGCGCGCAAGGCGTTGGCCACGTCGTTGGCGGTCAGGCCCTTGGCGGCCAATGCGGCCGTATCCATTTCCACGCGCACGGCGCGCGGACGACCGCCGATCACACGCACCTGCGCCACGCCCGGGATCTGCGACAGCGCGGGATTGATCAATGTATCGGCAAGGTCGTACAGCTTGTCCGGCGGCAGCGTCTTAGAGGTCAGCGACAGCAGCAGCACCGGGATATTGGCGGTGTTGAACTTGAAGTAGCGCGGCGGTATCGGGATGTTCGCCGGCAGGTCGGCCTGCGCTGCGTTGATGGCCGCCTGCACGTCACGCGCAAGCTTGTCGGTGTTGTTGCCGAAGTTGAAGATGATGCGCACCGAGGTGGAACCATCGTTGCTTTCCGAGTGCATCTCCTTGATGCCGGGGATGCGACCCAGATGGCGTTCCAACGGCGCGGCCACGGTGGATGCCATGGTCTGCGCGTTCGCGCCCGGCAACTCGGTATAGACCACCATGCCCGGAAATTCGAGCGACGGCAGCGCGGCCACACCCAGCAACAGGTAGGCACAGAAACCGGCCAAAGCGAGTCCGATGGCCAGCAACGAAGTGCCGATGGGGCGACGTATGAATGGTGCGAACAGGTTCACGGCAAGCGACCGTTGAGACGGCGCGCCCCATCCGCGCCTCGTGACACGGGATGCTACCCATACCAGCCATCCCGGACGCCTTTATGCCCGCAAACACGAGCGACCGAATGTGCCGTTAGTGGTGTGCCGAAAGCCATGTCCTGCGCCGGCGGAGCGACACTGGCAAAGCGTTTCACCGCATCGTCACGGTAACGCCGTAGCTCGTGCGACAGGCAACCTCAGTCGGTCTGCAATTCCGCCACGAAGTCGTAGATGTCGCCGCGATACCACGAGGTGGTGAACTCCACCACGCGGCCGTCGTCGAGGAAGCTGCGGCGTTCGATATTGAGGCCGGCACTGCCCGCTGGCACGTGCAGCAGGCGTGCCTGCTGCGCGCCCAGCGAGACCGCGCGCAGGCGTTGCAATGCGCGGCGCGGACGGGCGCCCAGCGCTTCGAGCACTTCGTACAGCGAGTCCTGCACGATGGTCGGATCGGGCAGGATGCTGGCGGGCACCACGCTGCGTTCGATCGCCAGCGGCTCTTCCTTGGCGTAACGCACGCGGTGCAGGCGCGCCACCAGCACGCCCGGCGAGAGGTTGAGCGCCATCGATTCTTCCGGCGTCACTTCGCCAATGATGCGTTCGGAAAACTCGGAGCGCGGATTGAGGCCACGCGCACGCAAGTCCTCGGTGAAGCTGGTGAGGCGCGACATCGGCTTGATGATGCGTTCCGCCACGAAGGTGCCGGCGCCATGGCGCTGGTTGAGCAGGCCTTCCTCGACCAGGCCCGAGATGGCCTTGCGCACGGTGACGCGTGAAAGCTGCAACAGGCGTGAGAGATCGCGCTCGCTGGGCAACGCCTGACCCGGCTCGATATCGCGGTGTTCGACCACGTTGCGGATGGCCCGGCGCAGGCGCAGATACGCCAGCGGCTGGCTGGTGGCGGGGTCGCGGCTGAGCCGGCGGTATTCGTTGACGAGGGCGGTTTCCATACCGGAACGATACCAATGACCATACCAATGTGGCAATCAGGTGTTTTTTCGCGGCCTTGCGCGTGGTACCAATTTTGCTGGCGAATCCTTGCCCAGCGCGGGTTCACCGGGTGTCGCCGGGGAACTGGTGTTGTCTGGTATGTCACTGGTACGATCTGCGGGCCAGGTGCGTGGTATGCATGCCACACACCCGTTCCCCGCATCGCCTCGAGGTGACTGAAGTGACTGCTTCTTCCCAGCCGGTCGAGATCTTCGACCTGGTGATTTTCGGCGGCACCGGCGACCTTGCCCTGCGCAAGCTGCTGCCAGCGCTGTACCACCGTTACGCGGACGGCCAGATCCCCGCCGGCAGCCGCATCATCGGCATCGCCCGCGAAGGCCTCGACGACGAAGGCTACCGGGACAACCTGCGCAGCGTCCTGAAGAAGGACGGCAACGGCAAGGTCGAAGACTTTCTCAAGCTGGTCGGCTACCGCTCGCTCGATGCCCGCAAGGACGACGGCTGGGACGATTTCGCCCAGCTGATGGGCAAGGACGCGGAGCGTATCCGCGTGTTCTACCTGTCCACCTCGCCCGACCTGTTCGTCGACATCTGCAACCGCCTGGGCAAGTACGACCTCAACAAGGGCAAGTCGCGCGTGGTGCTGGAAAAGCCCATCGGCCACGACCTCAAGAGCGCCAACCAGATCAACGACGACGTCGGCCGCTTCTTCGAGGAGTCGCAGACGTTCCGCATCGATCATTACCTCGGCAAGGAAACGGTGCAGAACCTGCTCGCGTTGCGCTTCGGCAATGCGCTGTTCGAACCGCTGTGGAATGCCGAGCACATCGACCACGTGCAGATCACCGTGGCCGAAACGCTGGGCGTGGGCCAGCGCGCGGGCTATTACGACCATGCCGGCGCGCTGCGCGACATGGTGCAGAACCATATCCTGCAGCTGCTGTGCATGCTGGCGATGGAGCCGCCATCCTCGCTCGCGCCCGACGCGGTGCGCGACGAGAAGCTCAAGGTGCTGCGTTCGCTCAAGCCGATCAATGAAAGCAATGCCGCCCAGCTCACCGTGCGCGGCCAGTATCGCGCCGGCTCCGCCGAAGGCCAGGCCGTGCCGGGTTATCTCGACGAGCTGAAGGACCACAAGTCCAACACCGAGACCTTCGTGGCGGTGAAGGCCGAGATCGCCAACTGGCGCTGGGCCGGCGTGCCGTTCTATCTGCGCACCGGCAAGCGTCTGCCCGAGCGCGTGTCGGAGATCACGGTGGTGTTCAAGGCCGTGCCGCACTCCATCTTCGATCCGTCGGCCGGCCCGCTCGCGCAAAACCGCCTGGTGCTGCGTCTGCAGCCGGACGAAGACATCAAGCTGTGGCTCACCATCAAGCATCCGGGTCCCGGCGGCCTGCGCCTGCGCCATGTGCCGCTGGACATGAGTTTTGCCGAAGCGTTCGGCGTGCAGCAGCCCGATGCGTACGAGCGCCTGCTGCTCGACGTGGTGCGCGGCAATCCCACGCTGTTCATGCGCCGCGATGAAGTGGAAGCGGCATGGCGCTGGGCCGATCCCATCCTCGGTGCGTGGGCGGACAGCGGCGAAGCGCCGCGTCCGTATACCTCGGGTACCTGGGGTCCGAGTGCTGCCGTGGCGCTGATCGAGCGCGATGGCCGCACCTGGAACGAGGACAGTGAATAAGCCGTCGTTCGGTTTGGTCGAAAGCGATGCACGGGTGCTTCACCTGTGCATCGCGGAACGGTTCCTAGACTGCCCGCCCGTCTCATCTTTTCGCGACGCGTGTGTTTCCGCGAAGCCGCCGCTGCCTATCCATCATGCCTGACACCCTCGACGTCACCAGCCACAGTTTCACCGACTGCCATGCGCTTGCCCGTGCATTGGCCGAACGCATCGCCGGTCGCCTGCGCAACGCCGTCACCGAGCGCGGCCATGCACTGCTCGCCGTTTCCGGCGGCAGCACGCCGAAACACTTCTTCGAGGCGTTGTCGCGCCAGACGCTGGACTGGTCGAAGGTGCAGGTGACGCTGGTGGACGAGCGCTGGGTGCCCGAGAGCAACGAGCGTTCCAATGCCGCGATGGTCAAGGCCATGTTGCTGCAGCACGAGGCGAGCCAGGCGCAGTTCGTGCCGCTCTACAGCGATGCGCCCACGCCCGAGGCGGGTCTTGCCGCGGTGCGTGCACGCGTGGCCTCGCTCGAGCTGCCGTTCGACGCGGTGATCCTGGGCATGGGCAACGACGGGCACACCGCATCGTTCTTTCCCGAAGGCGATCGTCTGCCCGAAGCGCTCGACCTCAACAACACCGCGCGCGTCCTGCCGATGCGTGCGGCCGGTGCCGGCGAACCGCGCATCACCTTCACCTTGTCGGCGCTGCTCGACACGCGTGCGTTGTATCTGCACATCGAAGGCGAGGCCAAGCGACAGCTGCTGGCCGACGCGCGGCTGGCCCTGGGCGAGGCCGCGAACTTTCCCGTGCGCTCGGTGCTGACCCAGCAGCGCGTGCCGGTTGCCGTGTACTGGTGCCCTTGAGGCATCCGCGGCTTCACCGATGAATCGATGCGCTGACCGGCGCATCGCCTGATGCTTCCGGAGTTCGAACATGACTGTGCTGCACCCCGTCCTCGTCGAAGTCACCGAACGCCTGCGTGAGCGCAGCCGCGACTCGCGTGTCGACTATCTGCGACGCATCGACGCCGCCAAAGGCAACGGCGTCCATCGCGAGCGCCTTTCCTGCGGCAATCTCGCGCACGGTTTTGCGGCCTGCGGCCCGACCGACAAGGAACGCCTGCGCGAAGGCCACACGCCCAACCTCGCCATCATCAACGCCTATAACGACATGCTTTCGGCGCATCAGCCGTACGAGCGTTATCCGGAGCTGATCCGCAACGTGGCGCGCGAAGCGGGCATCACCGCGCAGATGGCCGGTGGCGTGCCGGCGATGTGCGACGGCATCACCCAGGGCCGGGCCGGCATGGAGATGTCGCTGTTTTCGCGCGATCTCATCGCCATGGCCACGGCCGTCTCGCTGTCGCACGACATGTTCGACGGCGCCTTGTACCTGGGCATCTGCGACAAGATCGTGCCGGGCCTGTTGATCGGCGCGCTGAGCTTTGGCCACCTGCCCGGCATCTTCGTGCCCAGCGGCCCGATGCCCAGCGGTATCAGCAACGAACAGAAATCGAAGGTGCGCCAGGCCTATGCCGAAGGCAAGGCGACCAAGGCCGAATTGCTGGAGGCGGAAGCTGCGTCGTATCACACGGCGGGCACCTGCACCTTCTACGGCACCGCCAACTCCAACCAGATGCTGATGGAGATCATGGGCCTGCACCTGCCCGGCTCCAGCTTCGTGGCGCCGGAAACGCCGCTGCGCGATGCGCTCACGCGCGAAGCCGTGCATCGCGTGGCCGAGTTGGGCGCACCGGGTTCGTCGTATCTGCCGGTCGGACACATCATCGACGAACGCGCCATCATCAACGGCGTGATCGGGCTGCATGCCACCGGCGGTTCCACCAATCACCTGTTGCATCTGGTGGCGATCGCACGCGCCGCGGGCATCGAACTGCGCTGGGACGATTTCGATGCGCTGTCCTCGGTGGTTCCGCTGCTGGCACGCGTCTATCCGAACGGCTATGCCGACGTGAACCAGTTCCACGAGGCCGGCGGCATGGCCTTCCTGATCGACCAGCTGCTGAGCCATGGCCTGCTGCATGCCGACGTGCACACCGTGTTCGGCACGGGCATGGACGGCTATACGGCGGTGCCGCATATCGACGAACACGGCGCGCTGGCATGGACCCCGGTGTCCAAGGAAAGCGGCAACCGCGGCGTGCTGCGCGGCGCGGCGGAACCGTTCCGCGCCGACGGCGGCCTGCGCATGCTGGACGGCAATCTCGGCCGCGCGGTGATCAAGGTTTCTTCGGTGCCGGACGACCGCCTCGTGATCGAAGCGCCGGCTATCGTGTTCCACGACCAGGACGACGTGCGCAAGGCCTTCGAGCGCGGCGAGCTCAATCGCGATTTCGTCGCGGTGGTGCGCTTCCAGGGTCCGCAGGCCAACGGCATGCCCGAGCTGCACAAGCTCACGCCCACGCTCTCGGTGCTGCAGGACCGCGGCCATCGCATCGCCCTGCTCACCGACGGCCGCATGTCGGGCGCGTCGGGACGCGTGCCGGCGGCCATCCATGTGACGCCGGAAGCGCAGGCGAACGGACCGATCTCGCGCATTCGCGACGGCGACATCGTGCGCCTGGATGCCGTGCACGGTCGCCTGGACGTGCTGGTGGAGGCTGCCGATTTCGAAGCGCGCGTGCCGGCCACGGCGGACTTGTCCGCGCACCAGTTCGGCTTGGGCCGCGAACTGTTCGGCATGTTCCGCCGCAACGCCACCACCGCCGATCTCGGCGCCGGCGTTTTTTGACGCCGCGCCTTATCCACCTCGATACGTACGGAAAGCCATGAGCATCGAAAACAAGCAGAAGCAGGTCGAATCCACGCTGCGCCTCGCGCCGGTGGTCCCCGTGGTGATCATCGACGACGCCCGCCAGGCGGTGCCGATGGCGCGCGCCCTGGTGGCCGGCGGCATTCCCGCGATCGAAGTCACGCTGCGCACGCCGGCTGCGCTGGATGCGATCAAGGCGATCGCCGAGGAAGTGGAAGGCGCGGTGGTCGGCGTGGGCACCGTGCTCAGCGCCAAGGACCTGCGCGCCGCGCACAAGGCTGGCGCGAAGTTCGCCGTATCGCCCGGCGTGTCGCCGGGCTTGCTGGATGCGGCTGACGACAGCGAACTGCCGCTGCTACCCGGCGCTGCTACCGCCAGCGAAGTGATGACCCTGCTCGAGCGCGGTTATCGCTTCCTCAAACTCTTCCCCGCCGTGCCGGTCGGCGGGCACAAGCTGCTCGGCGCCTGGGCCAGCCCGCTGCCGCAGGTGAAATTCTGCCCCACCGGCGGCATCAGCCTGAGCAGTGCACCCGACTTTCTTTCGTTATCCAATGTTGTCTGCGTCGGCGGTTCATGGCTTACCCCCGCCGACAAACTGCATGCCGGCGATTGGGCTGGTATCGAGTTGCTGGCGCGCGAAGCGGCCGCACTACGCTGAGTGCCTGCAGGGTATCTGGCGTGGCCCAGATGCCCATGGCACAGTGCGCCCATCCCATATTCCGGAGGGGCGGAATGCGCATCGGCAAGGCAGTTGGCTGGTTGTTGTGCGGCTCACTGATGTCTTTCGTCGCAGACGCGCACGCCGCGGAGCCCGACGACGCCATCACGGCATGTCCCGTGCGCAAGCTTGAGATGGACATCGAGCGCTTGAAGTCCGAAGCGGATGTGCAATCCGTGATGCTCGATCCGGCTGGGCTGCGGGCGACCGTGTTGTACCGCAACGGTGATGTGCTCCGGGTGGGCACCATCGGATGCATGACGCCGATGATCGCTGCGCGCCTCTGGGTGGTGAACGATGAAGGCCGCACCGATCAGGGATGGATGGCGCGTGCGCGTACGATCGCGCAGGTGGTGCTTACGACGAGTCAGTTCTCGCGGGTCGATGCCGCGCTGCAGGGGGCTCAGACCGTCATTCCAACCGACACCGGCTTCAAGTTCGAGCGTGCGCTGACCGGCGGTGCGGGTTACTCCGTAGCGGTGCTTCGCGCTCCGCATGACAGCCTGGGGCCGTCGCTGTCGGCGGTTTTCAGCAACCTCTGATGCGCCGTGGCCCGTGCAAGCCGGGCCACGGTTTACCCGTTACGGCGCGGGAGCCGGCGTCTTGTCGACGCATTCCTGCACCTGCTGGAAATACCAGGTGTCGTCTTCGTCGAAGTTCGAGTAGTACGTGGCCACCGTGTGGTCGCTCACCGGTTTGATGTCCACCAGCGCCACGGCAGGGCCGTTCTCGGTCTGATGGATCTCGATGGTGGTGCCGGTGTAGAGCACGTACGACTCCAGGTGCACCGGCTTGCTGCCCCAGGCGCCGGAAATGCACGAGGCGATGTCGGCCGCGCTACCCGGCCCCGCATACGAGGCGGTGGGCTTGGAATTGCGCAGGCTGCCGGCGCTGGCGCAACCGGCCAGCAGCGTTACCGTCATGGCAAGAACCACATATCGTTTCATCGAGCGTCTTCCGTGGGTGGGATGGGAGCTGTCGTGCCCATGGTAGGTGGGCAAGGCTTTGGTGCAAGTCCTTGTAGGAAACGTACCATCCCTGCACTCCGCTTACGCGGTCGTAACGGCGCGAGGTGTTGAATGCCCGCACCTGACGGAGGGATACACATGAACAAGCGCATCGGCAGCATCGGTACGGCCTGCATGGCCATCGCCCTGGGCCTGGCTTGCAGCACGGCGGGCGCACAGGACCTGGGCAAGCTCGGCGGCATGATTCCCGGCGGCGGCTCCATGACATCCGGCAGCATGGGCAACGTGGCGGGCCTGCTCCAGTACTGCGTGAAGAACAATTATCTCGGTGGCGACTCCGGCGCCTCGGGCATCCAGAACCAGCTGATGGGCAAGCTGGGCGGCGGTTCGGCCTCCAACTCGTCCAGCAATAGCAGCGGCTCCAGTACCAGCGACATGCTCGGCCAGCTCACCGGCAGCAAGAAGAAGTCGTCGAGCAGCATGGCCAGCACGGGCAGCGGGACCAACGATCCGGGCTATCTGAGCGGCGCCAAGGGCATCCTGCAGGGCAGCAGCGGCCAGAGCGTGGATTTGAACAGCGTGGGCGGCGGCTCCAGCGACTTGAAGTCGCAGATCACCACCAAGGTGTGCGATACCGTGCTCAAGCAGGGCAAGTCGTTCCTGAAGATGTAAGTGCATGCAATCACTGTGGGAGCGCACCCTGTGCGCGACAGGCGCTGCGTTGCATAGAGAGGCACGGCTGTCGCGCACAGGGTGCGCTCCCACAGATTATGGGTTGTGGCGACGCAAGCGCAGCTCGTCCCGCGCCACATACACGCCCGCCGCCAACACCATCAAAGCCAGCACATACCAGGTGATCAGATAGCTGAGATGGTTGTTGGGAAAGGCGATCACCGTGAGCCCGCCCTGCGGCCATGTGCGTTGGCCGGCGGCCAGACTTCCGGGTGCGGCGTCCTCGTCGACGAAATACGGTGCGACGTCACGGAGCCCGCGCTTCGCGGCGATCCCCGAAACGTCGCGCGTATACCAGCTGTCGCGCGCGGGATCGTTGTGCCGAATGAAGTTGCCCTGCTCGCTCATGCGCAGCAGGCCAGTCAGGTCGACCTCACCTTGGGGGCCACGCTCGCAGCGGCCGCTGATGCCGCACCAATCGGTGAGCACGAAGCCGCGATTGACCAGCACGACGGAACCGTCGGCCTGGCGTAGCGGTGTGACGACCCAATAGCCGCTGCCGAGATCCGTGGACGCCCACACCAGCGTCTGCTGGTCGTGCGCGAACGTGCCGCGCAGTGCGACGTGGCTGTATTCCGACGACTGTGCCGTGAGATCTCGCCATTGCGCCCGGGCTGGCGCCGGCGACGGCAGCGCATGCGCGCGCGCGTCCACCCGCGCGATCAGCTCGCGCTTCCAGCCGAGGCGATAGACCTGCCAGGTACCCAATGCGACAAAACCGGCGAACAACACCACGCCAAGCAGGGTCAGCAAGGCCAGCGCCACGGGGCCGCGCGGCGGGCGGCCCGGTTCTTCAGCAACACTCATCGGGATTCACACGGCGAAGGTTGAACGCGGATCGTCAGGGCAGGTTCGACGGATCCATCATCGACGGCATCATGTTGCTGTTGAGGTGATACATGATCCAGATCGACCCGCTCAGCGTGATGACGACCAGCACGATGGTAAACACCAGCGCCAACATGTTCCAGCCGCCTTCCGATTTCGCGTTCATGTGCAGGAAGTAGATCATGTGCACCACGATCTGCACGGCGGCCAGCGCCAGGATGATCACGGCCGCGGTGCTCGACTTGGTGATCACATGGCCCATCACCAGCCAGAACGGAATGACGGTGAGGATCACCGACAATACGAAGCCCGTCATGTAGCCACTGAGGGTGGCGTGGATGCCCAGATCGTCGTCGTGACCGTGACCGTCGTCGTGGGCGTGCAGTTCGTCATGCGCGCTCATGGCAGCACTCCCATCAGATAGACGAAGCTGAAGACGCCCACCCACACCACGTCCAGGAAGTGCCAGAACATCGACAGGCACAACAGGCGCCGCTTGTTGGCGGTAATCAGGCCTTTCTTCAGCACCTGGGTGATCAACACCACCATCCAGATCAGGCCGCAGGTCACGTGCAGGCCGTGCGTACCCACCAGGGTGAAGAACGAGGAAAGGAAGGCGCTGCGCTGCGGCCCCGCGCCGATCGAGATGAGGTGCGCAAACTCGCGCAGTTCCAGCGTGATGAAGCCCGCGCCCAGCAAGCCGGTGATCACCAGCCAGACCAGCATCGGGTTCTGCCGGTTGCGCTGCATCGCCAGCACGGCAAAACCGTAGGTGATCGACGAAAGCAGCAGCAACGTCGTGTTCACCGCGACCGCCGGCAACTCCAGCACTTCCTGCGCGGTGGGTCCGCCGGCGTATTCGCGTCCGAGCACACCGTAGGCGGCAAACAGGCAGGCGAAGATGAGGCAGTCGCTCATCAGGTAGACCCAGAAACCCAACAGCGTGCCGTTGGCCGGGTGGTGATCGGTGGACTCGTGGAACAGCAGCTGCTCCGTACGGCCGCCGCTGCCCGGTGTCATGGAGGTGGTCATATCAGACATGGCTGGCCAGTAGATCCGTGCGGGACTGTTCGATGCGGCCGACTTCATCGGCCGGGATGTAGTACTCGCGGTCGTAGTTGAACGTGTGTCCGATCGCCACCACCAGCAGCGCGACGAACGCCACGATCGCCAGCAGCCACATGTACCAGATCATGGCGAAACCGAGCACGAAGCTCAGCACGGCCATGAAGAAGCCGGCGCCGGTGTTGTGCGGCATGTGGATCGGCAGGTAGCCGCTCAGCGGCCGCTGCCAGTGATACTTCTTCATCATCCACCAGGCATCGTGGTCGTGGATGCGTGGCGTAAAGGCGAAGTTGTACTTCGGCGGCGGCGACGAGGTGGACCATTCCAGCGTGCGTCCACCCCACGGATCGCCGGTGACGTCGCGCAGTGCCTCGCGGTTCTTGAAGCTCACCACGAACTGGATGATGTTGCAGGCGATGCCCAGCGCGATCAGGAAGGCGCCGAATGCCGCGATCAGGAACCAGATCTGCAGTGAGGAATCCTCGAAGTGGCTGAGGCGGCGCGTCACGCCCATCAGGCCCAGCATGTAGAGCGGCATGAAGGCGAAATAGAAGCCCGACACCCACAGCCAGAACGAACACTTGCCCCAGAACGGATCGAGCCGGAAACCGAACGCTTTCGGAAACCAGTAGGTGATGCCGGCAAATAGCCCGAATAGCACGCCGCCGATGATCACGTTATGGAAATGCGCGATCAGGAACAGGCTGTTGTGCAGCGAGAAGTCCGCCGGCGGCACCGCCAGCAGCACGCCGGTCATGCCGCCGATCACGAAGGTGACCATGAACGCCACCGTCCACATCATCGGCAGCTCGAACTCGACCCGGCCGCGATACATCGTGAACAACCAGTTGAAGATCTTCGCCCCCGTGGGGATCGAGATGATCATGGTGGTGATGCCGAAGAACGAATTGACGCTGGCGCCCGAACCCATGGTGAAGAAGTGGTGCAGCCACACCAGGTACGACAGCACCGTGATCACCACCGTGGCGTAGACCATCGAGGCATAACCGAACAGCGGCTTGCGGCTGAAGGTGGCGGTCACTTCCGAGAAGATGCCGAACGCCGGCAGGATCAGGATGTAGACCTCCGGGTGGCCCCAGATCCAGATCAGGTTCACGTACATCATGGCGTTGCCGCCAAGCTCGGTGGTGAAGAAGTTGGTGCCGGCGTAACGGTCCAGCGCCAGCATGGCCAGTACGGCGGTGAGTACCGGGAACGCGGCCACGATCAGCACGTTGGTGCACAGCGCGGTCCAGGTGAACACCGGCATCTTCATCAGCGTCATGCCCGGCGCACGCATCTTCACGATGGTCACCAGCAGGTTGATGCCCGATAACAGGGTTCCCACGCCGGCGATCTGCAGTGCCCAGATATAGTAGTCGACGCCCGCATCGGGGCTCGACATGATGTCCGACAGCGGCGGATAGGCCAGCCAGCCGGTACGGGCGAACTCGCCCACGAACAGCGAGGTCATCACCAGCATCGCGCCGGCCACGGTCATCCAGAAACTGAAATTGTTGAGGAAGGGAAACGCCACGTCGCGAGCGCCGATCTGCAACGGCATCACGAAGTTCATCAGCCCCGTCACCATCGGCATGGCGACGAAGAAGATCATGATCACGCCGTGCGCGGTAAAGATCTGGTCGTAGTGCTCAGGTGGCAGATAGCCCTGCGAGGCACCGAACGACACCGCCTGCTGGCCGCGCATCATGATCGCGTCGGAGAAGCCGCGCAGCAGCATCACGAAGCCCAGGATCATGTACATGATGCCGATCTTCTTGTGATCGATGCTGGTGAACCATTCGTGCCACAGGTAACCCCACAGCTTGTAGTAGGTGACGGCACCCAGCAGCGCGATCGCGCCCAGCGCCACCACCACGAATGTCCACATCACGATCGGCACGTGCAGCGGCAACGCTTCCAGCGTCAGTCGACCGAAGATCAGCTTGGCAAGGTCGGGATGGGAAAGCATCGTGGACACCACCGGATCAGTCGGAGTGAGGATGGGTTGCCGAGGCCGCCATGCCGTTGGCCTGACCGGATCGGAGCATGGCGCCGGAATCGCCGCTGTCGTGCGGACTCAGGTCCATGCGCGTCATGCACGATGGGTTCTCCGGATCCAGGCAGCGCGTAAGGATGGCGCGATAAAGCCCTGGCGCCACCGTGGCGTAGTACGTCACCGGATCGTTCTCGCTGGGCGCAGCCAACTTCACATAGGCATCACGATTGAGATCGCCGCCGCTGGCCTTGGCCTTCTGCACCCATTGCGCAAAGCCTTGCTCGGTGACGCCGTGGAAGAGGAAGTGCATGCCCGAGAAGCCTTGCCCGCTGTAGTTGGCCGAGAACCCCTGGAATTCGCCGGGTGCGTTGATCACCGCCTGCAGTTGCGTCTCCATCCCCGGCATGGCGTAGATCTGGCCGGCCAGCGCGGGTATGAAGAACGAGTTCATGACCGTGGACGCCGTGATCTTGAACTGGATCGGCCGGTCCACCGGCGCGGCCAGTTCGTTCACGGTGGCAATGCCTTGTTCCGGGTATATGAACAGCCACTTCCAGTCGAGCGCGACCACGTTGATCTGCAAGGGCCGCACATCGGCCGGTACCGGCCGGTTGGCGGCGATGCGTTCGAGTTGGCGATAGGGATCGAGCTTGTGCGTGCTGACCCAGGTGATCGCGCCCAGTGCAATGATGATGAGCAGCGGTGCAGCCCAGATCAGCAGTTCGAGAATGGTGGAGTGATCCCATTCGGGATCGTAGTGAGCCTTCTTGTTGGATGCGCGGAAATGCCAGGCGAAGAACAACGTCAGCACGATGACCGGCACGATGATCAACAGCATCAACAGCGTCGAAGTGATGATCAGGTCGCGTTGCTGCACCGCGAGGTCGCCGGATGGCGCCATCAATACGGTCTGGCAACCCGCGAGCAGGAAGACGACACAGACGAGCAGTCCACGCAGCAGCTTCATAGGCATGACCGACGGCGCAACCAATGTGGAAAACGGTACGCCCTTCGGCGCGAAACGGAAACAGGAAAATGTTCCCCGTGACGCGAGAGGCGTGGCGGTGCCATAGTACGGCCGCGACATACTCCTTCTTTATGAGTAATGACTATGTCAAGCACCTTCCCTGATCACGGCAGCACTCCGGGCACCACGGCGGAAGACATTGGACGCCTGCATGCGCGCGCCAAGGTGGCGCCCGGCGAGATCGCCATCGGTGTGATCATTGGCCGCACCTCCGAACAGTTCGACTTCTTCGTGTTCGGTATTTCTTGCGTGCTGGTGTTTCCCGCGGTGCTGTTTCCGTTCGCCAGTGCGCTGGATGGCATTCTTTACGCTTTCACGGTCTTTTCACTGGCCTTCATCGCGCGCCCGTTCGGCACCGCCTTGTTCATGGGCTTCCAGCGACGCTGGAGTCGCGGCACCAAGCTCACCATCGCGCTGTTCCTGCTGGGCAGCGCTACCGCAGGCATCGCGTTTCTGCCGAGCTACCGGCAGATCGGCAATTGGGCGATCGGACTGCTGATCCTGTTTCGCCTGTTGCAAGGCATCGCCCAGGGCGGCTCGTGGGACGGTCTGCCCTCGCTGCTGGCGCTCAACACGCCGCCGGAGCGCCGCGGTTGGTACGCCATGCTGGGCCAGTTGAGTGCGCCGATCGGCTTCATCGTGGCCAGTGCGCTGTTCCTGTTCCTGCACTCCAGCCTGGATGAAAAAGACTTCATCGACTGGGGTTGGCGTTATCCGTTCTTCGTGGCATTCGCCATCAACGTGGTGGCGTTGTTCGCGCGGCTGCGCCTGGTGGTGACCGAGGAATACACCGTCGCCATGGAAGAACGCGAACTGGAACCGATCGGCATCACCGAGATCCTGCGCACGCAGGGCTACAACATCTTCATTGGCGCGTTCGCCGCATTGGCGAGCTATGCGCTGTTCCACCTGGTGACGATCTTCCCGCTGTCGTGGATCGTGCTGAAGTCGACGCAGGCGGTGGATTCCGTGCTGTTGATCCAGATCTTCGGCGGCGTGGCGGGCATCTTCGGCATCGTGATGTCGGGCTATGTCGCGGACCACATCGGCCGGCGCACCACGCTGGGCGTGGCGGCAGGGCTGATCGGCCTGTTCGCGCTGGCTGCGCCCTGGATGCTGGATGGCGGCAAGGAATTGCAGGATGCCTTCATCATCGTGGGCTTCCTGTTGCTTGGTTTTTCGTACGGACAGGCGGCCGGCAGCGTGACCTCCAATTTCGAGGTGCGCCTGCGCTACGCGGGCGCCGCCTTGACTACCGACTTCGCCTGGCTGATCGGCGCGGCCTTTGCGCCGCTGGTGGCACTGGGCTTGTCGATGCGTTTTGGCCTGGGCGCCGTGAGTGCCTATCTGCTCTCCGGCGTGGTGTGCACCTTGCTCGCGCTGCGCGTGAATCGCGCACTGGCAACACGCGAATAGCGCTCAGACGCCCGTGACCGAGAGTTCGTAGCAGGCCCTGCCGCGTTCCTTGGCGCGGTAGAGCGCTTCGTCGGCGCGCTGCATCAAGGCGTCGACCGAGCCCGCGTTGCGGCACAGCGCCGCGCCCACGCTCAAGGTGACCGTGAGCGTATGCGCACCGACGGCGATGGGCATTTCCATGGCGCGGGTGATCTTCTGTGCCAGTGTTTCGGCGATCTCGTGGCTGGCGATGTCGTCGCACAGCACCACGAATTCATCGCCGCCCAGGCGCGCGAGCAGATCGGTCTTGCGGATCGAGCTCTTGAGCCGCGTGGCGATTTCCGCCAGCACGGCATCGCCGGTGGCGTGGCCGTAGCTGTCGTTGATCTGCTTGAAGTGGTCGATGTCGATCAGCATCACCAGCAGCGGCGAGTTTGCCATCGAGGCATGCCGCACGGCCGCGTTGATGCCTTCGCTGAAGAAGCGGCGATTGGCGATGCCGGTAAGCACGTCGTAATGGGCGAGATAGCTCAGCTGCTGCTCGGCCTGCTTGATGCGCGTTATCTCGGTGGTCAGTGCGTAGAAGCCGCTCTGCTGTCCGGTGCCGGTCGTCGCGGGAAGATAGGTCGTCTGGAAATAATGGTGACGGCCGCCGTACTCCGCTTCGTATTCGAAGATCTCGGTTTCTCCACGCAGCACCCGTTCGATATGCGGCTTGAGCGAGGCGTAGAGCACGGGGCCGCGAATCTCCGCGACGGTCTTGCCGACCATCTCCTCGGGCGTTTGGCCGGCCACTTCGCGCACGTAACCGTTGACGAAGGTATAGCGCTCGTTGGCATCGATGTGGGCGATCACCGCGGGCACGTTGTCGGTGATGGTGCGCAGGCGCTTCTCGCTGTCCGCGAGCGCACGCTCGGCCTGCATGGCTTCGGTGATGTCGCGCCCGGTATAGATCAATTCCATCTCGCCCGGACGATCGGGGCTGGGCGCGATGCGCACCAGCGCCTCGATCCAGATGTAATCGCCGGAGCGGCGTTGCAGGCGGTATTGCGTCAGCGACGGCTTGCCGCTGTTCCACAGCTCTTCCGCAGCGGCGGCGACCCGTTCACGGTCGTCGGGATGGATCAGCTCGGAGCGATAGTCCATGAAATCGCCCACTTCCCAGCCCAGCAGGTCCTTCACCGAGGGCGACACATAGCGCCGTGTACCGTCGCGCGCGATGCGCATCACCAGGTCGCTCGCATAGTCGGCCAGCAGGCGGTAACGGCTCTCGCTTTCGGTCACGCGACGGCCCAGTCGCCGACGATCGGCCAAGGCCAGCGCCACCGGCAGCGCCGTGATGCAGAGCACGCCAAGGAAGATCTGCGCCAGCATGGCCTGCCGTTCCGGCGTGGCGGGCACGATCAACTGGAACGGACCGGTGCCCAGTGCGGTGGCGATGCTCGTCACCAGCGCAATGATGGCGATGCCCAGGACCAGCCCTGGAAAGCGGTGATGGAACACGACATACAACAAGGGCGCGAACACCACGAACAACAACGGGTAGCGCGCCTGGAAGAACACCGCGACGGTGACGAGCGCCAGCCCGACGATATCGCGCAACAGCAACAGGCGCTGCCCTGGCAGTCCCAGCATGCGGCGGCGCTGCAGCAGCGCCACCAGGGTCAGCGTGGCCGCGATGACCAGGCCCAGCAGATGCCCGCGGAACCACCAGTCCGCCGTGGTCCAGAACGGCTGCCCGTTGGCGGCGCGCAGCACCGTGGCGGCCAGCAGCGCAGAGGCCATGCATGCCACCAGACCCGAGCCCAGCGCGATGCGACCGAGCAAGAGGAAGCGCGTGTCCTTGGCGATGCGCGGGAAGACATGGCGCACCACCGCCGCCACGATCAGGATTTCCACGCCATTGCTCAGGCCGAGCGCCAATGGCAAGGCAAAGCCGCTGCCGAGCACGCCGCCGTGGCCGATGGCCTGTCCTGCCATGAAACCGAGGAACGCGGCGATCAGGTACGCCGGCCATTTCTGCCGCGGTACGCTGAGCAGTGCGCCGAGCACGATGCCGTTGGGGATCCACAGGGTCAATACGCTGCCGGTATGCCGGGCGAGCAGCAACGAATAGCTGACGGTGACCAGCACCGCAGCAAAAAGACCGGCCGCCTCGGCGAAGAGGGCCAGCAGGGCGTGGCGGCGCGGCTGTGCTTCGGGCATGACCATGACGGAAGGAAACGTGCAAGCGGTAAGCACGCCCCGTGCCATCTTTAAGCGGGGCCACGTCAACGATCTGTCGTGCCGGCGCGAATCGCCTGCCTCAGCGTTCGGCGGGGACCCGCCCGTTCACTCGCGCCACCAGCGCTGCGTGGGCGGCCAGGTCCACGGGCCGATGGGTCACCTGCGTGGTCGCAGGATGCTGCGATACGGTGTTCCGGTTCTTCCAGTCCCGCGCGGGCCGCACCGGCCGAGGCGTGAAACCGCCGCCGCAATTGGGGCACACGTCCTGCAGCAAGGCGACGCAATCGCGGCAGAAGGTGCATTCGAAGGAACAGATCATGGCATCCGTGGATGCCGGCGGCAGCGGCTTGTTGCAATGCTCGCAGCTTGGTCGAAGTTCCAGCATGGGGTCTCCCCGCGGTGGTTGTGGGAAAGCATGACACGCCGCCATCATGCGGCGTCATGCGCCGCTCAGCGGCAACACGTAACGCAGCTTGGCAGATTCGCTTGCGCCAAGCCTTCGATAGAACCGGGCGGCGCCGTCGTTCCAGGACGGTGTCTGCCACTGGACGGCAGCGCAGCCCAGCGAGGTCGCCTGGTCCAGCACGGCGTTCCACAGCTGCTGGCCGATGGCCCGGTTGCGCCAAGCGGCGCGCACATAGAGGCAATCCATGTGCAGATACGTGTTGCGATCGAGCGTGGAGAAGTCCTGCGTGGCGCTGGCATAGCCCACCAGCGCCTCGCCGATGCAGGCGAGCCAGGCGTAAAGCTGCGGCGGCGAGCCGTGCAGCGCATCCGCCAGCACCTCGGCGCGGACAGCGGGAGCATGCGGCAGTCGTTCGAACGCCGCATGCTCCGCGCAGATCGACATCAGCGCGGGCACGTGGCTGCGCGTGGCGCAGACAATCGCGACGTCGTGCGGCATGTCAGCGATCGAGGCCGAAACCTTCGTCGATCCAGCCGGTGAGGCCGCCGATCATCTCCTTCACCGGCCGCCCCAGCTGGGCGAGCTTCACCGCCGCCTTGTTGGCGCCGTTGCAATGCGGACCGGCGCAATACACCACGAACAGCGTGTCGGCCGGATAGTCCAGCAGACGCTGTTCGCTGATCGTGCGCGTGGGCATGTTGAGCGCGCCCGGTACATGGCCTGCCGCATACATCGTGGGCGTGCGCACGTCGAGCAGCACGAAATCCTTGGTTTCATGGTTGGTCGCGTAATAGACGTCCGCACAGTCGGTTTCGAAGCCGAGCCGGGCCTGGAAATGCGCCAGCGCGTCATCGCTGGTCGCGGCGGAAACACGTTGCACCACACTGCTCATGGGTTCACTCCGGTGGAAACACGGCGCCAGTATCGGCACTGGCGCGGTTCGCCGACATTGGCAAGAATGACAGTCACCATGAAGAAACCGCCAAAACGATCCGGACGTCCATCCGGGCCGCCCAACCGTCGGGTGGCAGCCCTGGTCTACGACGGCTTGTGCACGTTCGAGTTCGGCATCGCTGTCGAAATGTTCGGCTTGCCACGGCCCGAGCTGGCCCAGTGGTACGAGTTCGGGCTGTGCGCCGTGGATCGCGGCCCGATGCGGGCGGCGGGCGGCATGCGGGTGATGGCGGAGGGCGGCCTCGAGCAGCTCGCTGCCGCCGGCACCATCATCGTGCCCGGTTGGCGCGGCATCGATGCGGCACCGCTCGCAGCGCTGCTGCAGGCACTGCGCGCGGCGCATGAACGCGGCGCGCGGCTGCTCTCGTACTGCTCGGGCGTGTTCGTGCTCGCTGCCACCGGATTGCTGGATGGCCGTCGCGCCACCACGCATTGGCGCTATGCGGAGGCGCTGGCGCAACGCTATCCGCGCATCCGGATCGAACCGGATGTGCTCTACGTCGACGAAGGCCAGTTGCTTACCTCGGCCGGCAGTGCCGCGGCGCTGGATCTCTCGCTGCACCTGATCCGCCGCGACTTCGGCCCGGAAGTGGCCAACAGCGTGGCGCGCCGCGCCGTGGTGCCGGCGCATCGCGATGGCGGGCAGGCGCAGTTCATCCAGTCGCCGATGCCCGCGCAAGGCGATGGCCTGGGCAAGCTGCTGGACTGGATGCGCCGCCACCTGGACCAGCCGCTGCCGGTGTCCGTGCTGGCCGAGCGCGCCCGCATGAGCGAACGCACGTTGTTGCGACGCTTCGAAGAAGCCACCGGCTGTTCGCCCAAGCAATGGCTGACCCACGAACGCCTTGGCCGCGCGCGCGAACTGCTGGAAGGCAGCGACATGGGCGTGGAGCGCGTGGCGGAGGTGTGCGGATTCGGCAGTACGGATACGCTACGGCACCATTTCCGGCAGCATCTGCAGCTGAGCCCGGCGCGCTACCGCGAGCGATTCGCTCTCCAGCGATAAGTACTCGCAGCACGGCCACCCACAAGGATTACCCATGATTTACGTGTTGCTGAGCGTGGTCTGCAGCGTGCTGGTGTCGGTGCTGCTGAAGCTGTCCCGCCGGTTGTCGATCGACGTGGGGCAGGCCATTGCCTGGAACTATGTGGCGACCAGCGCGCTGACCGCGTTGGTGTTCCGCCCGTCGCTATCGGTGCTGTCGAGCAGCCAGGCACCGTGGCTTGGCTTCATCGGTCTGGGTCTGTTGTTGCCGCTGATCTTTCTTGCGCTCGCCGCCTCGGTGAGCAGCGCGGGCATCGTGCGCACCGATGCGGCGCAGCGCCTGTCGCTGCTCATTTCGCTGGTGGCGGCGTTCCTGTTGTTTGGCGAAACGCTGAGCGTCGGCAAGGGTGCCGGCATTGCGCTTGGCCTGGTCGCGCTGGCCTGCATGGTGTGGCGCGTTGGGCCCGCGAGCGAGCGACATGGCGAACCGGGCTGGTTGTGGCCGCTGGTGGTGTTCGCCGGCTTTGGTGCCATCGATATCCTGTTCAAGCGGGTGGCCGCGGCTGGTACGCCGTTCGCGGCGTCGCTGCAGGCGATGTTCGCACTGGCGCTGGTGGTGTCGCTGCTGATTTTGCTGTGGCGCCGCTGGCACGACCGCACGTTCTTCACGTTGCGCGATGCGATGGCGGGCCTGCTGCTCGGCCTGGCGAACTTCGGCAATATCGTGTTCTACGTGCGCGGGCACCAGGCGTTGCCGGATCATCCGTCGCTGGTGTTCGCGAGCATGAATCTCGGCGTGGTGGCGCTGGGTGCGGTGGTCGGCACCATGGCGTTCCGCGAGCGCTTGAGTTGGATCAATGGGGTGGGTGTGGCGTTGGCGTTGGGGGCGATTGGCGTGATCGCCTGGGGGTGACGCGCTCTTGCTCCCTCCCCCTGTCGGGGTGAGGGGCGGGTCCACCGGAACGTGTCTGCTTTTCTGTGGGAGCGCACTTGTGCGCGACAAGCCGACGGAGCGATACACCCAAGCGTGGCTTGTCGCGCACAAGTGCGCTCCCACAACAGCCAGCCCGGCCCGATGTACTTCACTTCTCACTCTCCCCGCCAGGGAGAGGGTTCCTCTGTGAAGCCACCGAAGGGACTTGCGGGAAGGGGTGGCTCGCTCCGAACCCCTCCGCCAATGACTTCTGGCGTATGAAACCGACCTGCCCTGGCACCTAAGCTGGAGCGTCGCGCTGTCGCGCTCGTTCAGAGGTTCACCTTTATGCGCAAGCTTCCCCTCGCTGTGGCGCTCGCCACGCTGTTGCTCGGTACGGCGGTCCATGCGGCCGACAAGAAGGACAAGGACAAGCCGGACGACAAGCCGGATGCCGCGATGTTGAAGCCGCAGTCGTCGGAGACGTCGGGCACGGTGAAGGTGGAAGGCAAGAGCATCGACTACAAGGCGGTGGCAGGCACGCTGGTGCTGCACGGCAGTGGCGACAAGGAGAACGAGCCGCAGGTGAGCATGTTCTATGCGGCGTACTTCAAGAAGGGCGTGGAGCCGGGCAAGCGGCCGATCACCTTCGTCTACAACGGCGGGCCGGGCTCGGCCACGGTGTGGTTGCACATGGGCGCGTTCGGGCCCAAGCGCGTGGTGACCAGCGACGATGCGCACACGCCCGCCGCACCGTATGGCCTGGTGAACAACGATTACAGCCTGCTCGACGCCACCGACCTGGTGTTCATCGACGCGCCGGGCGCAGGTTTTAGCCGCCTGCTTGCCGACGATGCTGACAAGGGCAAGCGCGACGAGCAGATGAAGGATCGCAAGAAGACCGTCTACAGCGTCGATGGCGACGGTCACGCGTTCGCGCAGTTCATCACCCAGTTCCTCTCGCAGTACAACCGTTGGAACTCGCCCAAATACCTGTTCGGCGAGAGCTACGGCACCACACGTTCGGCGGTGGTGGCGAACATCCTGGAGAACGAGAACAGCGTCGACCTCAACGGCGTGATCCTGCTGTCGCAGATCCTCAATTTCGACAGCAGCATCGATGGTCCGGCCAACAATCCGGGCGTGGATCTGCCGTACGTGGTCGGGCTGCCGACGTTCGCAGCCACGGCCTACTATCACCACAAGCTGCCGCAGCAGCCCGCCGCGCTCGAGCCGTTCCTGCATGAAGTGGAACAGTACGCCCTGACCGACTACGCCTCGGCATTGATGGCCGGCTCGCGCCTGGACGATGCGCGCAAGCAGGCGGTGGCGCAGAAGCTGCACCAGTACACCGGCCTGCCGGTGGCCTATCTGCTGAAGGCCAACCTGCGTGTCGACGGCGGCATGTTCGAGCACGAGCTGCAGGCCGACGGCGATCTCACCACCGGCCGCCTGGACAGCCGCTTCTCCGGCCCGTCGATCGATCCGCTGAGCAAGTCGTCCGACTACGATCCGCAGTCCTCGGCGATCAGCTCGGCCTATGTGGCCGCGTTCAACGACTACGTACGCCGCCAGCTGAAGTTCGGCGAAAACCAGACCTATCGCCTGTTCGCGGATATCGATCACTGGGACTTCTCGCACAAGGCGCCCGGTGCCACCGAGTCGCTGCAGCAGTCGACTAACGTGATGCCCGATCTCGCCACCGCGATGAAGACCAATCCGAACTTGCGCGTCTCGCTCAACGGCGGCTACTACGATCTGGCCACGCCCTACTTCGCGGCCGATTACGAGATGCACCACATGCCGATCCCCGCGAACCTGGAGAAGAACATCTCCTATGCGTGGTACCCGTCGGGCCACATGGTCTACGCACACGAGGATTCGTTGAAGAAGCTGCACGACAACGTGGCGAACTTCATCTCCGAAACCGACAACGTCAGCAAGCATTGATGGTAGCGTGAAGGTGCGCCGCAACGGCGCACCTTCACATCCGGCTGCCGCAGCCGGCGTTACGCTCGCGGGCCTCGCCAGCCGGAGATTTCGTCATGAGTACCGAATCCGTCGCCAAGCGCCTGGTGGCCATGTGCCGCCACGGCCAGTTCGAGGAAGCGCAGCACGAGTTGTACGCCAAGGACGCCGTAAGCATCGAGCCGGAAGGCATGGCCCAAGGTCCGCTCGGCAACGTCAAAGGCCTGGACGCCATCCTCGAGAAGGGCAAGCGCTTCCAGGCGGGCGTGACGGAGATGCACGGCGTCGAAGTCAGCGAACCGCTGATCGCCGGCAACTGGTTCAGCGTGGTGATGACGCTGGATGTGACCATGAAGGAATACGGCCGCGTGAACATGCAGGAGATCTGCGTGTATCACGTCAAGGACGACAAGATCGTGCAGGAGCAGTTTTTCTACGATGCGGGCGGGTGAGGCCGCCCGACCGGCAACAGCATCCGATCACTTGTGGGAGCGCACTGGTGCGCGACGGGTGAGCGGCGATGTACCGGGTCGCATGGTCATGCCGCGGCGCGTCGCCGCTTCGCTCCTGTCGCGCACCAGTGCGCTCCCACAAGGTTTTCGCGAGCGACACGCGCCTTGAGGAGATCTGCATGTACCACGTCAAGGACGACAAAATCGTGCGGGAGCAGTTTTTTAAAGATGCGAGTAGGTGAGGTCGCGCTCCGGCTGCGGTAACCCTGTGGGAGCGCACTTGTGCGCGACGGGTGAGCGGCGATGTACCGCGTCGCATGGTCATGCCGTAGCGCGTCGCCGCTTCGCTCCCGTCGCGCACAAGTGCGCTCCCACAAGGTTTCTTCGCGGCCGACACACGCCCCAAACAAAAAGCCCCGCTTTCGCGGGGCTCTTCGCAACTTGCACCAGCGTGTGCTCAGTCGATGTCGAGGAACGAGCGCAGCTGCTCCGAGCGGCTCGGGTGACGCAGCTTGCGCAGCGCCTTGGCCTCGATCTGGCGGATGCGCTCACGCGTCACGTCGAACTGCTTGCCGACTTCTTCCAGCGTGTGATCCGTGTTCATGTCGATGCCGAAGCGCATGCGCAGCACCTTCGCTTCGCGCGGCGTGAGGCCGGCGAGCACGTCGCGCACGGTTTCCATCAGGCCCGTTTCGGTGGCCGACTCGATCGGCGAGGACGCGTTGGTGTCCTCGATGAAATCGCCCAGATGGGAATCCTCGTCGTCGCCGATCGGGGTTTCCATCGAGATCGGTTCCTTCGCGATCTTCAGCACCTTGCGGATCTTGTCCTCAGGCATGTCCATTTCCTTGGCCAGCTCTTCGGGCGTCGGCTCGCGGCCGAACTGCTGCAGCATCTGGCGGGAAATGCGGTTCAACTTGTTGATCGTCTCGATCATGTGCACCGGGATACGGATGGTGCGCGCCTGGTCGGCGATCGAGCGGGTGATGGCCTGGCGAATCCACCACGTGGCGTACGTGGAGAACTTGTAGCCGCGGCGGTATTCGAACTTGTCCACCGCCTTCATCAGGCCGATGTTGCCTTCCTGGATCAGGTCGAGGAACTGCAGGCCGCGGTTGGTGTACTTCTTGGCGATGGAGATGACCAGGCGCAGGTTCGCCTCGACCATTTCCTTCTTGGCACGGCGGGCCTTGGCCTCGCCGATCGACATCGTGCGGTTGATTTCCTTGATGTCGGTCAGCGGCAGGAACAGCTTGCGCTCGATGGAGGCGAGCTTTTCCTGTTCGCCGTCGATCGCTTCCTTGTAACCCTTGATGTTCGGCGACCACTTCTGGCGCTTGCGGCCCAGCTCGTTGGCCCACTCGAGGTTGCCCTCGTTGCTGGGGAACGCCTTGAGGAACTCGGCCTTGGGCATCTTCACGTGCTTGACGAAGATGTCCATCAACACGCGCTCGTGGTGACGGATGTCGTTCACCACTTCGCGCAGCTTGCGCACGAAGCTGTCGATCAGCGCGGACGGCAGCTTGAGCTTGAGGAATTCCTCAGCCATCTGGTCGCGCAGCTTGGTGACCTTCTTGTCATTGATGTCGGTGGCCTTGGGGGCCGCCTTCTGGAACTTGCCGTAGTAGTCGCGCAGCAGTTCCATGCGGCGCTTGACCTCTTCCGGATCCGGACCGGTCGGGCCAGCCTCTTCTTCCTCGGCGCCTTCGACGTCGTCGTCTTCCTCGACTTCGGACTCGTCCACTTCGGCATCGGCCGCAGCAGCCTGGGCGGCGTCGGCGGCTTCTTCCAGATCGGCGAAGCCGGCCAGGATTTCGCTCAGGCGGCGCTTGCCGTCCAGATGCTGGTCGTATTCCTCGAGCAGCAGCTCGATGGTCAGCGGGAAGCTGGCAAGCGCGGTCTGCACCTGGCCCAGGCCTTCCTCGATGCGCTTGGCGATGGCGATTTCGCCTTCGCGCGTCAGCAGCTCGACCGTACCCATCTCGCGCATGTACATGCGCACCGGGTCGGTGGTGCGGCCCACTTCGGAATCGACAGCCGACAACAACGCGACCGCTTCTTCGGCGGCAGCTTCATCGTCGGTGGATGCGCCAGGCGCGTTGTCCGACAGCGGATCGGAATCCGGCGCGGCGTCGTGCACTTCAATGCCGACGCCCTTGAGCACCGCCATGATGTCTTCGATCTGCTCCGGATCGACGATGTCGTCGGGCAGGTGGTCGTTGATCTCGGCGTAGGTCAGGTAGCCCTGCTCCAGACCCTTGGAGATGAGCGCCTTGATTTCAGACTGTTGCTCAGGAGCTTTGCTATTCATACCTACCGCCGCGTATGCAGGAACCGATCAGTATACCTATGTGATGCTTTTTTGACCAGTTTTCAAGGAAGAGACTCGGCAGTGCCGACACGCAAAAATCGCGCCAAATCGGCATCTTCCGGGGATTTTGTCGCAGTTGGTCGAGGCGCGCCGGGGTGATCGCGATCATGGCGTCTCCAGCCAGAAGGTGACCGGGCCATCGTTGACCAGATGTACCTGCATATGGGCACCGAACTGGCCGATTTCCACCCCCGGGTGGGCGGCGCGGGCCAGTTCGACCAGGCGGTCGAACCAGCGGCGCCCTTCCTCGGGCGTGGCGGCGCTGGTGAAGCTGGGGCGCATGCCCGAGCGGGTGTCGGCGGCCAGGGTGAACTGGCTGACCAGCAGCAACTGGCCGCCGGTGTCGGCGAGGCTGCGGTTCATGCGGCCCTGCTCGTCGGCAAACACGCGGTAGCCGAGCAGGCGTTCGAGCATGCGGCGGGTACGCGGTTCGTCGTCGCCCGGCTGCACGGCCACGAGCGCGAGCAGGCCAGGACCGATGGCCCCGACAGTGGTGTTTTCGACATCGACACGGGCTGACAGGACACGCTGGATCAGGGCGATCATCGAATGGGTAACGGCCGGAGACGGCGGAAGCTTAGGGCCTGACCGTCGCCGACGGTAGCCTCGTTGCACAGAACGTAAGCAGGCGACCCGTGGTTGACCCGTGAACGGGCAGCGCGGGCGGTTACACTGCGTCGCCCATGCGATTCGACATCACCCTTCTCTATCTGCTCCTGCGCCTGTTCGGAAAGCTGCCGTTGCGCACGCTGCACGCGATCGGCGCGGGCATCGGCCGGCTCTCGCTGGCCTTGCGCACGCGCACCGCGCACAACACCTCGGTGAACCTGCGGCTGACCCGTCCTTCGCTGGACGAACGCGCCCATGCCGCCTTGCTGCGCGAGGTGATGGAGGACGCCGGCCGTTCCGCCACCGAGATCACCAAGATCTGGGGCAACGATGCCGAGCGCGCGCTCGACATGGTGCGCGAAGTGCGCGGCGAGGCGCTGTTCGATGCCGCGCTGGCCGCCGGCAAGGGCGTGATCATCGCCGCGCCGCACCTGGGCTGCTGGGAGTTGCTCAACTACTGGCTGTGCCGCAAGACGGCGATGGCGATCCTCTACCGCCCGCCGCGCATCGCCGCGATCGAGGGCCTGCTGCGCAAAGTGCGCGGCGCGCTGGCGCCGGAACAGGTACGGGCCGAGGGTGCGGGCGTGCGCACCTTGTACAAGCGGCTCGCGGCCGGCGGCACGGTGGGCATCCTGCCCGACCAGAAGCCGCGCGCCGGCGAAGGCGAGGTGGCGCCATTCTTCGGCCAGAACGCGCTGACCATGGTGCTGCTGCCACGACTGGCCGCGCGCACCGGCGCTACCGTGCTGTTCGCGTTTGCCGAGCGCCTGCCCAAGGGCGAGGGCTATCGCATCCACCTGCTGCCGGCACCCCCGGGATTGGCCGACGCGGATCTCGCCGTCGGCTGCCGTGCGCTCAATCAGGGCGTGGAACAGTGCGTGGAGCTGGCCTTCTCGCAGTACCAGTGGCAGTACAAGCGCTTCTCGGCCGATACCTGGAAAAGCCCGTACGACTGAATCACAGGCCATCCGTGCACGTGTGCGCGACATGGGCGCCTGGTCGTTACCGCTCCGTAGGCTTGTCGCGCACAGGGTGCGCTCCCACAGGGGAAAGGTCAGGGCTGGTTTTCCACCCGCCGCAGAAACACCGTCATTTCCTTCTCGGCCTGCTTGTCGCCGCGCGTCTGGGCGACGCTGATGCCCTGGCGCCACGCGTCCGCGGCGCCGGCGCTGTCATCGATGGCGAGGCAGGCCTTGCCCAGGAGCTTCCACGCGGCGGAATAGCCGGCATCGAACGCCAGGGCCTGGCGGAATTCGACAATCGAGCCGGCGGCGTCGCCTGCCGCCAACAAGGCATTGCCCAGCGAGAAACGCAGCAACGCGCCGTCACGCGGACCGCCGCACTGCGCACGCAGGTTGGCGATCAGCAGCTCGTTCATTGCAGGGCGCGCACGCGCCACTCGTCGACCTGATAGACCCGGGTCGGATGCGCCGGCTCGGCCGGTACACGGCCGGCGCGCAGGTCGGCCAGCGATTTGGCCGGCCAGATCACCACCCAGCCCGAGCGGAACGGCTGCACCAGCAAGGCATAACGCAGCGCCTCGTTGGAGAGCTTTTCCGGATGCTCCACGATCACGCCATCGGGGTGCTCCTGCGCGAACGTCTGCAACGACTTGCCTTCGTACAGCCGCTCGATCGGATGGGTGAGCCGGCCGGCGAAATGGAACTGGCCTTCGTAGTTGCCCAGCAGGCCGATCGGGCGCTGCTCCGCATCGACCGAGCCCAGCATCAGGGCCGACGGCCGCAGGTCGAAGTTCTGCCACATGGTCAGGGTGAACAGCGTATTGAGCGCCAGCGTGCCGACCAGGCCGGCGACGGCCAGGCGGCGCATTTCGCCGCGACCGCGCAGCAACAGCAGGATGCCCAGCAGCACGAACACCACGCTGAAGAAGCGGCTGTAGCGCTGCGTGCTGTCGAACCATTCGCCATGCAGGTCGTTGTGCGACACCAGCACCGGCAGCACGAACAGGAAGATGCCGAACAGGATGCCGCCCACGCCCAACGGCCAGGTACCCAGCCACGGATTGTTGGCCAACGCCGGGCGCTGGTCGCGCAGCGCCGCGATGGCGCCGGCAATGAGCAGTGCCGCACCGGCAAATTCCGGTAACGGGTAATACAGCTGCTTGCCGCTGATGAAGGAGAACACCACGATCACCGGCACCAGCCAGCACAGCGCGAAACGCATGCCGCTGTCGAACGGGCGGCGCAGGGTGGCGAGCGCCACCCAGGCGCGCGGCCAACCGCTGAAGGGGAACAGCAGCGCCGGAATCATCGGCACGTACCACCAGAACGGGCGCGCATGATCGAACGCGTTGACCACGCGGCCGGCCGTCTGGGTGAAGAACAGGCGCTGGCGATACGCCTCGCCGCCGGCGAAACCGGCGGGCAGCGCCCAGGCCAGCAACATCGCGCCGCCGAGCAGCAAGGCGAGCACGCCGCGCGAGTACCAGCGCACGCGGTTGTCGCGCGCCCAGTCGTTCCACAGCGGGCCGAGCAAGAACGGGAACGCCACGTGCAGCAGCATCACCGGGCCCTTGGTAAGCAGGCCGGCGCCCACGCACAGGCCGAACAGCAGCCAGCGCGGTTCCGCCCGCTGCGGCTTGGGTGTCAGGCAGAGCAGCGCCGCCAGCACCCACACCGCCAGCAGCACCTCGTACATGATCTGCTGGCCGAACAGGAACGCGTAGCCCAGCGCCAGCAGAATCCACGGCGCTCCCTTGGCCACCCAGGAGCGGTTGGGAAACAGCCGCTGCGCCAACAACGAGACCAGCACCAGCTGGGTGCCGCCGAAGATCACTTCCAGCACGCGCGGCCAGATGTCATTGACGCCGAATACCAGCCAGCCGGCGTGGATCATCCAGAACAGCAGCGGCACCTTTTCGCTGTAAGGGGCACCGTTGATGTGCGGCACCAGCCAGTCGTGGTGGATCCACATCTCCCACGCCACCGCCAGCGTGCGGGTGGAATACAGCGGCATCGGACCGTGCGAGAAGATCGCCAGCAGGGCAGCCAGCGCCCACAACGGCAGCCAGGGCCAGAGGGAGCGCAGGTGTTCGGAGCGGCTATAGCTGCTGGATGCCACGGGCAGTCTTCTTTATGGGAATGAAACAATTCTATCCCGAGCCGACCCTGCTCCACGCTGACCCGGCCGCGAGCGCGGCCGAGGGGACCCTCAGTAGCCCGCGGGACCCCAGTAGCCGATGCGTCGGCGGATCTTCAGTTTTCGCCAGAGATTCCAAGGCTTACGGCGCCGGTTGCGGCCGCCCGCAGCGATGAAACCATCGATGGCCTTGAGGATGCGCTCGGCGGAGTGGCCATCGCGATACGGATGGATGGCATCGCCGTACTCGCGAATCGCCTGCATCAGTTCGGGCGGCCGCGTCAGCGCGCGCTCGATCGCCGGTTCGAACTGGGAGGCCTCGTCGATGTCGATCAGCTGCGGCCCGGGGCGGCGATTCTTGAAGGTCACCACGGGCTTGCCGGTGAGCAGGAATTCGTTGAGCGCGGAAGAGGTGTCCGAGCACATCATGTCCACCTGCGGGAACAACTCCAGGATGTTGTCGTTCTCCGCGAACGTCAGGTACTCGTTCTGCAGCGCCTTGTACTTGGCGGTGGTGTCCGGATTCATCTTCGGATGGAAGGTGACGATCCAGCGCCAGCGGCCATCGCGCGAGAGGCGCTTCACTTCCTCGTACAGCGTTTCGGCCGCGCTCCAGGACGGCGAGAAGGTGGAGTGGTAGAGGATCACCGGCGGCTGGCGCACGGCCGGCAGCGGACCGCTGATTTCCCGCATGAACGGATCGAGCTTGGGAAAGCCCGTTTCCACCACGCTGAAATGGCCCACCCGATCGGCGATGGCCTGGAACTGCGCGGTATCGCGTGGGCCGGTGGTGCAGTAAAGGTCGAAGAAGCCGCGCACATAGATGTGTCGCGGCTTGCCGGCATCGAAGCCGTGAAAGGTCTCCACCTTCACGCCGGGAAAGAAATGCGGCACCGCGTTGCTGGAGGTGATCACCGCGCGCGGTTTCCACGCCCGCACTTCCTGCACGCTGAGCAGCCGTTCGCCTGCCACCAGATCCTCGGCGCCGGGGCCGTCGAAGAACCAAGCCGCCTCGTCGCCGCGGGCGCGGATGGCGTCCTGGATCGGACGCAGGATGGCCAGCGCATAGCGCTCGGAGCCATACAGGAGGTAGTGCTCGGGTTGTCTCATCGATCGATGCCGTGGCGAATCAGGGCGTCGGCTGCGGTCTGCAGCGACGCGGGGTTGCGGCGCATTTCGTAGTAACGCATGCGTTTATAGGCGGCGTACGAGGCGGCGGTCTGCGCGATCACGAAGCCGCGCCAACCGTCGAGGAAGGCCAGCCGGAAAAAATAATCCTTGATGAAGGCCAGCAGGTACACAAACGGCGTCTGCCACATGCGCACCGGCTTGTTCTTCTGCAGCCAGTCGCGGCATTTCAGCTCGGCGTAGCGCAGCACCTTGATCTGCTTCTCGGGCAGGCTGGGGTTGTTCTCGTGGTTGAAGGCGGCGTTCAGCGTCACCGAGGCGCCGTCGAAGCGCAGCGATTCGTGCACGCGGGCATCGGTCCAGCGGGCGCGGTCGCGATGGTAGAGGCGGGCCATCTTCTCGCCCATCGAAGGCAGGTACCAGCGCATGCGTGCGCCCATGAAAATGGTCGAGCGGCGCAGGAAGGCGGCACTAATCCCGCTGGCCATCAGCTCGGGCAGCCGCTGCTCGAGTTCCGCCGCCAGCTCGGGCGAGAGATATTCATCGGCATCGAGCGCGAGGATCCACTCATTGCTGCACTGCGTCGTAGCGAAATTGCGCTGCGGCCCGAAACCCAGCCAATCCTGGTGCACCACCCGTGCCCCGTGCGCCTGCGCCACGGCAACCGTGTCGTCGGTGCTGCCGCTGTCGATCACCAGCTTTTCGCCGGCGAAGGGCACGCTGTCCAGGCAGCGCGCAATGCTCTTCGCCTCGTTGTAGGTCATCACGACGAGGGTGAGGGGAAAGGTAGGCATACGGCGAATTCTAGCCGCATTCGAAACGAGGCTCGTGTCCCCCGGGCGGTGCGCTTGCGCGTTGGCCGAGAGGCGATGGTCGGCTCGGTTTCAGCTGGAGCCCTGCACTATCCTGCTGACTTCGGGTCAGATAACCCTGAAAATAGAACGGTTTCGGGCCGGCCCGGGACAGCAGTAACGATCAGGCAAGCAGGCAGTATGAGAAGCAGGACGACTCCATTGACGACAGACATTCAGCCAAAGAGCCGGGCCATCGGGCGCACGATTCTTGGTATAGGCATCGTCTGGATGATGCTGGGCATGGTCATCATGCCCGCGGGTGTGTCGTTCAATCCGGGTAAGGCATACCAGAACAGCCTGGTCCTGTTCTTGTATCTGCCCGCGCTGGTGCTGTCCTTCACCCAGGGCGCGCGGGTGTGGCGCCAGTTGTGGCCATTGCCGGTGTTCCGGGTTTTTCTCGCGCTGCTGGCCTGGGCGCTGGTGTCGCTGAGCTGGGGGCATCTGCCCCATCCGTCGAACGAAGTGGGAAGGCTGCTCAGCGTCTTCGCCTTCGTCATGGGTTGGCACGCCTATACGGCGGGTGACGTCGCGCGCATTCGCCAGCTGCTGCTGGCTGCCGGGCTCGGGATCGGGGCATGCGCCATCTATTACTGCATCGCCTTCGTGATCACCCCGGTGCAGGACGGCCGCATCGTCGGCGAAGGCACCATCGGCACCGCCAACTACGCCGCGGCCCTGATGGGCGTGGTGGCGCTGTGGCTCAGCCAGCTCGATCTCACCGACCGTCGCTGGTCGGTCGCACGTTATGCGGCGATGGCTGTGCTGCTGCTGTTCGTGGGGCTCACCGAGACGCGCAGCGTATGGCTGGGCCTGGCCCTTGCCGTCGTGCTGATGCCGTTGTGGCAGCCCGGCCGCGCCCACCGCTGGCTGGCGGGGACCGTGGTCGTGCTGGCGGCGGTGATGCTGCTGTGGCCGGCCTCCATGTTGACCGAGCGCGGCACCTCGTTGCGTCCGGAGCTGGCAATGCAGGCACTGCACCTGATCGTGCAGCATCCACTGATCGGCCTGGGCCAGGGCGCCCCCATCAGTCTGATCGTGAACGGCGCGGCGTATACGCATACCCACAACCTGTTGACCCAGGTGACGGTGGAGCTGGGCCTGCCCGGCCTGCTGCTGACCGTGGCGATGTGGCTGATGATCGGCTGGCAGGGTTGGCTCCACCGGGGGACCCTCTCGGGTCGCCTGGTGCTGGCCATCTGGGTCTATGCGTCGGTCGTGCTGCAGTTCGACATGCCGCAGATGCTCGATAGTCCCCGTCCGGCCTGGCTGCTGATCTGGCTGCCGATGGGCCTGGTGCTGGGCCTGATGGCGGGTGATCGGTCGAAGCCGGCAAATTCCATCCAATAAAACTAAAGTACCCCGATGTGTTTGGGGACTCGGGACTATCGATGAACAAGGTACTGGTAACCGGTGGCGCGGGCTTTCTCGGTTCGCATCTGTGCGACCGGCTGCTGCGCGACGGCCATGACGTGCTGTGTGCGGACAACTTCTTTACCGGCAGCAAGCAGAACATCGCCCACTTGCTCAACCACCCGTACTTCGAGTTGATGCGCCACGACGTGACCTTCCCGCTCTACGTGGAAGTGAACCGCATCTTCAACTTCGCCTGCCCCGCCTCGCCGGTGCATTACCAGCACGACCCGGTGCAGACCACCAAGACCAGCGTGCATGGCGCGATCAACATGCTGGGCCTGGCCAAGCGTACCCACGCGCGCATCCTGCAGGCATCGACCAGCGAGGTGTACGGCGATCCGGAAGTGCATCCGCAGCGCGAGGAATACTGGGGCCGCGTCAATCCGATCGGCTTCCGCAGCTGCTACGACGAAGGCAAGCGCTGCGCCGAAACGCTGTTCTTCGACTACCACCGCCAGCACAACCTCGACATCAAGGTGGTGCGCATCTTCAATACGTATGGTCCGCGCATGCACCCCAACGACGGGCGCGTGGTCAGCAACTTCATCGTGCAGGCGCTGCGCGGCGAGGACATCACCATCTACGGCGATGGCAGCCAGACGCGCAGCTTCTGCTATGTGGACGACCTGATCGAAGTGATCGTGCGCATGATGGACAGCGAGGCCGGTTTCACCGGTCCGGTGAACATCGGCAACCCGGTCGAGCACACCATGCTGCAGCTCGCCGAGCGGGTGATCCAGCTGGTGGGCGGCCATTCCAAGCTGGTGTTCCGCCCGTTGCCCTCGGATGATCCGCGCCAGCGCCAGCCGGACATCTCGCTGGCCAAGGAGAAGCTCGGCTGGGAGCCGCGCGTGAGCCTGGACGATGGCTTGCGCGAAACGATCGCCTACTTCCGCAAGCTGCTGAAGGGAGAGGTGGCTGCATGAAGGCGGTGACCTTCAGCGTCGTCATCACCAACTACAACTACCGGGACTACGTCGGCGAGGCGATCGACAGCGTGCTGGCGCAGACGCGTGCCGCCGCTCAGCTCATCGTGATGGACGACGGTTCCACCGATGGCTCCGCCGCGTGGCTGGCCGAACGCTACGGAAGCGACGAGCGCATCACCTTGCGCTGCGTGAGCAACGGCGGCCAGCTCTCGGCCTTCGTGAAAGGCATGGAAGGCGTCACCGGCGACGTCGTGTGTTTCCTCGATGCCGACGACCGCTGGGACAAGGACTATCTCGCGCGCATCGGCGAGGTCTACGACAGCCGGCGCGACATCGATTTCGTGTTCACCGACGTCAATCTGTTCGGCAACGAGCAGGGTCTCGTCGGTTACGCCGATCGCGCCACCGATCTGGGCTTCACCGCCATCAGCACCTGGGTGACCGCCTATTGGTACGGCGCGGCGACCTCGGCACTGTCGATGCGCCGGCCGTGGGCGCAACGCGCACTCGACCTGCCGCACGCGTTCCTGAGCACATGGCGCATCTCGGCCGACAACTGCCTGGTGTTCGGCACCAGCGTGCTCGGCGCGCGCAAGTACTACCTGCCCACCGGCCTGGTGCACTACCGCGTGCACGGCGCCAACGGCTGGTGGCATGCACGCGAACGGGAGAACCAGTTCGTCAACCTGTTCCGCTCGCGCACGCTGATCAACCACTACGCCGAGCGCATGCATATGGACGTCCATACGCTGGACCTGGCCAAGGCGGAATTCCGCAGCAAGCCGGAACCGGGCATGGACGAAGCCTGGCGCTATGCCGGCATCGCGTTCCGTCGTGGCACGTCCGGTTGGCTCAAGCGGCTCGAGCGCACCGTGTCCATCCTGCGGCACGGTCGCAAGAGTCGCGGCAAGGCGGGCGCGTGATGTCTGCCGGGGCTCGTCATCCATGAGCGACGGCCTCGAGCTCAAGGTCAGCGTGGTGCTGCTGACCTACAACTGGCCGCAGGCACTCGAACGCATGCTGGAAGGGCTGGCGCGCCAGTCCCAGCTGCCTTACGAAGTGATCGTCGCCGACGACGGTTCGACCGAAGAAACGGCGGCGCTGGTGCAGCGCATGGCCGCGAGCTTCCCGGTGCCGTTGCGTCATGTATGGCAGGAAGATCACGGTTTCCGCGCGGCGCGTGCACGCAATCGTGGGATCGCCGCGAGCCGCGGCGATTACGTGATCCTGCTCGACGGCGACATGCTGGTCCATCCGCATTTCATCGCCGATCACCTGATGCTGGCCGAACGCGGATTCTTCCTGCAGGGCGGTCGCATCAAGGCGACGCCGGAAGAATCGAAGCGCTTGCTGGCGGGCGGTGCGCCCGTGTTCGCGCCGTGGTCCAAGGCCGACTTCGGCGAATTCGATGGCGCCAAGAGACTTTACGCATTTCACGCACCGGCGTTGGGGCGGTGGAAGTCGCGCTCGCGCAACGGCGGCCGGGTGATGAGCTGCAACATGAGCTTCTGGCGCGACGATCTGCTGCGCGTGAACGGCTTCGACGAGCGGATGGAAGGCTACGGTGCGGAAGACCGCGAGCTGGCGGCACGCCTGGAAAACACGGGATTGAAGCGACGCGCGCTCAAGTGGGTCGCGCTTGCGGTGCATTTGTGGCACAACTCGCGTTCCCCGCCGGAAGTCGACGACATGGACCTGCCCAACAACCGCCTGTTCCATGCCACGCGCACGCAAGGCATCACCTGGTGCGATGCCGGCATCAGCCAGCATGTCGATCTGCTCGGCGACAACGACCGCGCAGCATGAAACTGCTTTACACCAACTTCCACGGCGGCGACGGCGGCGGTCACACCACCTATGTCCGCGAGTTGGCGGCTGCACTTGCCTCGCGCCATGAAGTGCACGTGGCCGCCCCTCCCGGCAGCCGGCTGAATCGCGAGGCGAGAGCCTTGCCCGGGGTGTTCGTGCTGGACCAGCCGTTTCCCAACGGCATCAACAAGTGGAAGGCGCGGCGTCGTGCGCGCGTACAGCTCGCTGCGTATTTGCGCGAGCAGGCGTTCGATCTCGTCCACGTCAATGGTTCGGCCGACCACCGCCTGGTGCTTTCGGCCATGCCGGCCAGGCGTCCCGCCCTGGTGTGGACCAAGCACAACTCCAAGCCTGTGCGTGGCATTGGCGCGGCGCTGCGCGCGCGCCGCACGGACATGGTGATCGCCGTTTGCGACTACACGCGCCGCGAATTGTTGCAGACCGCCTATCGCCGCTGCCGCCTGGAAACGGTCTACAACGGCGTCGATATCGAACGCTGGTCGCCGTGGCCGGCCGACGAAGCGAAGGCCGAACGCGTCAGCTGGAACGGCGGCGACGACGGTGTCTTCTTGCTCGGTAGCAATGCAGGAACCGCCAGCTACAAAGGCTGGATGGATCTGATGGAAGCGTTGCCCTTGCTTCCTCCCGATATTCGGCAGCGTGTGCGCGTACTGATTGCCGGCGTACCGCCGCAGGCCGCCGAGCTTGAACGTGTCGCGGCGCTGGGGTTGTCCGACCAGGTGGTTTTTCCTGGCGTGCTGAGCGACTCGCGCGGCCTGGTCGCTTCGCTTGATGCGGGCTTCGTCCTGTCCTATGGCGTGGAGACGATTTCCTTCGCCTGCCGCGAAATGATGTCGATGGGCAAGCCGGTACTGGTCACGCGCTATGCGGGGCTGCCCGAGAACATCCACGAGGGGAGCGATGGCTGGATCGTGCCGGTGCGTGATCGCCAGGCCATGGCTGAAGCGGTGAGAACATTGGTCGAACAGCGCAGCGTGCTGCCTGCGATGGGTGCGGCTGCACGTGAGCATGCAGAGCGGGAGTTCGGTTTGCCCTTGTTCGTGGGCAGGACGGAAGAGGCGTACGAGAAGCTGCTGCGTGCTTAAGCGGCTCTAGCCAACACCGGGTCACCTTGTGGGAGCGCACTTGTGCGCGACAAGCCTACGGAGCAGTACGTCCGGGCGCCCATGTCGCGCACAAGTGCGCTCCCACAGAAAGGCAGGTGACTGGGGTAGATCTGCGCTGCGCATTTAGCGCTGTGTTCGGCACTGAGGCAAGACCGCCCCCTTTCCCCGATGGGGGAAGGGGAAAGTGCAATGTGCCGCGAGCGTTACTCCTCCAACGCCGCCGCCGGCACCCGATCCACGTCTTCGCTAGGCAGGCATCCCGGCACCACGGCGTCGGCCTTGAACATCCACCACTCACGCCGATTCGCGTGCCCCAGGCTCACCGCCTTGCTGCGATCCACGCAGTTCGCCATCACCCCATCCAGCGCAAACAACCAGCGATGCTCGGGATCGGCGGCCTGCCACTTCATCGCTGCAGCGTATTGCTCATGCCAAGGGCGAGTGAAACCAAAGTCCGTTGCCGGATGGTCGAACATCAGCAGGTTCTGCTCCTTCCACGCCACCATGCCGATCTGGTCGCCCGCCGGCAGGCGTTCGCGCACGTCGCGCATCACGCCGGCCGCCGAACTGGAGTCGTTGAGAACTGGATACGCCCAGAAACTCAGCGTCAGCCATATCGCGGCCATGCCGCAGGAGACGGCGAGGACTGCGCGGCGAACCCGTAGTGTGGCGATCAGTGCAAACAGAACGGCGCCAAGAGTCACGCCCATCCACCAAAGCGCCTGACCGCCGTCGTCGAAACCGCGCGCGATGGCGAACTCGGTGGTGAACTTGGGGTGTGCGATGAGCGCTGCTGCTCCAATACCGAGCACGGCCGCACCCATGATGCCGATAAAGACGAGCCCCGCCACGCGCAACCAGCGCTTCTGCAGCAGCTCGTCGAGATACGGCGCACTGACCAGCGCCAGCATCGGCAGCGCCGGCATGATGTAGACGTCGCGCTTGCCCTTGGGAATCGAGAAGAACACCAGCAGCAGCACGATCCAGCCCAACGGCAGCAGGATGCGCGCGTCCTTGGCCTTCAACGAGCGCCACCAGCGCGGCAGCATGCCGGGATAGGTCAGCGACAGCGGCAGCCAGGTGAACAGCACGATCGGCACGTAATACAGCGCGTTGTGGTGGTGATCCCACGACTTGCTGTAACGGCCGGCCGTCTGATGGAACAGGATGTCGTTGACGTAGGCGGCATAGGCCGGATCGCCCGCATGCGCCTTGGCGCCCAACAGCATCGGCACCAGCCACAGCGCCATTGCCAACAGCAGCGCGACCAGTCCCAGCGCCCAGCGCCACCACGCGCCCTTGCCCATGCGCGCCACGCCATGCCACTGGCCGAACGCGGCCACCAGATACGGCACGATCATCAGGAGTGCGAGCACGCCCACGCCCTTGGTAATCACGCCAAGGCCCGCGCAGAAACAGCCGAACCAGAACGCCCGCCAGTTCGGGCCCTTGAGCATGTGCAGCAGCAGGCCCCAGTTCGCCGCCGTGATGTAGAACATCACCAGCGGATCGATCTGCGCGCGTTTGGTCTGAAAGACGAACTGGAAAGTAATCAGAAGGGCCGACGCCGCGTAAATACCGACCTGGCGATTCCACAGGCGACGACCGAGGTCATACACCAGCGCCAGGCAACCCAGCGCCGCCAGCAACGAAGGCAGCAGGAAGGCGAAGCGCCAGTTGCGCAGCACCGTGTAACTGGCCGCCTCCAGCCAGAACAGCATCGGCGGCTTGTCCGAATAAAGCTCGCTGCCGCGATGCGGGAACAGCCAGTCGCCGCTCTCCACCATGTGCTTGGCGGCCAGCGCAAAGCGCGGTTCGTCGGAAGGCCAGGGATCGCGCAGCCCCATGCCGGCACCGATCACCACCAGCGCGATCAGCAGCAACAGCCAGAAGCGGCGGCGTTCCAGGGGAGTGGCTTCAGAAAAAACGGACATGCTTGTATTTCCGGAGATGCGGCAGGGCCGCGTCGCTGATCGAATAGCCTAACGGCGCTGCCTTGTCCCTGGCTTAGGCGCGGCGCACGGCCCGCAAGTTTCAGGCCTTCTCAAGCACGGCATAGTACATGCCGTCGAGGTCGCCATCGCCCGGCAGCACCTGCCAGCCCACGCTGGCGGCCTGGCCCACCGGCAGGGTGAACTCCACGGCGCGGGCATCGGGCCGCTCCTTCAGCCACTCGCCGACGACGGCATCGTTCTCCGCGCGCAACATCGAGCAGGTGATGTAGACCAGCCGCCCGCCCGGCGCCAGCAGGGGCCACAGGGCGGCGAGGATGCGTCGTTGTTGTGCGGCGAGCGGTGCCAGGTCGCTCTCACGACGATGCAGGCGCACGTCGGGGCGGCGACGCAGCACGCCGGCCGCCGAGCACGGTGCGTCGATCAGGATGCGATCGTAGGGCTTGCCGTCCCACCAACCTTCCGGCTCGCCGGCATCGCCGACGACGATGCGGGCTTCGAGCCCGAGGCGCTCCAGGTTCTGGCTGATGCGTTGCGTGCGCTTGGTATCGAATTCCAACGCGGTCAGCGCGACGCTGGCACGCTCCAGCAGATGGCAGGCCTTGCCGCCCGGGGCGGCACAGGCATCCAGCACGCGCTGGCCATCGCGCACATCGGCGAGGTCGGCGGCGATCTGCGCGGCGCCGTCCTGCACCGCGAACTCGCCCGCGGCGAAACCAGGAAGCCGCGTGACGTCGGTGCTGTGCGGCAGCACGATGCCGTCGTCCAGCCACGCATGTGCCTCAGCCATATGGCCGTCCAAACGCAGGCGCTCGATCAGCGAGTCGCGCTCGGTGCGGCGATGGTTGACGCGCAGCATCAGCGGCGGCTCGACGTTGTCCGCCGCCATCACGGCATCGGCCTGCTGCGGCCAGTCGCGCTCCAGCGTCCTGGCCAGCCACAGGGGATGCGCGTGTCGTGTTTGCGGTTTGGCGTCGAGTTCGGCCAGCAGTGTCTCGCGTTCGCGTTGCCAGCGACGCAGCACCGCGTTCACCAGCCCTGCCATGCGCGGACGCTGCAGCGCGCGCGTGGCTTGCACGGTGGCGGCCACAGCGGCGTACGCAGGCATTTCAAGAATTTCCAGCTGCACCAGCCCTAGCACCAGCAGCGCGTGCACCACCGGCTCCTTCTGTCGCAGCGATTTTTCCAGCAGGCGATCGAGCACCGGATCGAAGCGCAGCCACCAGCGTGCGCCATCGCTCAGCAGGGCCATCAGCAGCGCGCGATCGCGACCGTCCGCCAGCTTCGGTGCATGGCGCTCCATCGCCTCACGCAGCGAGGTGCCGCGCAGGGCGACGTCGGCAAGGGCTTGGGCGGCTAGAGCACGGGTGTCGGTCATGGAGGGGGAAGGTAGTGGATGGGGGTGAGAAGCGGGGATGAACGAGGCCCAAGCTTTTTGCTCGTCATTCCGGCGTAGGCCGGAATCCAGTAGCGGCCACAATCGGTTTCTGCGTGGCTTTGAAAGGCTTTGATGGATGCTCAGCGAGAATCTATCGCCCCGCCACTGGATTCCGGCCTGCGCCGGAATGACGAGCTTGTTAGGCGCCGCGTGTCTTTATGGCGTTGAAGTAGTCGGCCGCCGTAATGCGCTTGCCGCCCGACCGCTGCAGTGCGGTCACGCGCAGCGCACCTTCGCCGCAGGCAATGTCGATGCCCTCGCGGCTCATGCCGAGCACCGAACCGGGTGCGCCGTTGCCTTCAATGGCTCGGGCGGCCCATATACGCAGCATTTCGCCAGCAACATCGCCCTCGGCCACCGGCCACGGATCGAACGCGCGAACCTGGCGCTCCAGCTCGATCGCCGGTCGCCTGAAATCGAGCCGTGCCTCAGCCTTGTCCAGCTTGTGCGCGTAGATCACGCCATCTTCCGGTTGCGCCCGTGGCAGCAAGGTCTCGCCAGACAGTACGCGTGACAGGCCTTCGGCGAGCGCATCCGCGCCCAGCGCGGACAACCGATCATGCAGCGAACCACCGGTGTCCTCACCGCTGATCGGCGTACGCCGCTCCAGCAGCACCGGACCGGTGTCCAGCCCCGCTTCCATCTGCATCAGGTCGACGCCGCTTTCGTCATCGCCGGCCAGGATGGCGCGCTGGATCGGCGCTGCGCCGCGCCAGCGCGGCAGCAGGCTGGCATGCACGTTCCAGCAGCCCAGGCGCGGGATGGCCAGCACTTTGCGTGGAAGAATCAGTCCGTAGGCCACCACCACCATCAGGTCGGGCGCGTAAGCAGCCAGCGTGGCGCGGGCCTCTTCCGATTTCAGCGATTCGGGCTGTTCGACCGCAATGCCGGCGGCCAACGCGGCCTGCTTGACCGGGCTGGGCGTCAGCTTGCGGCCGCGGCCGGCGGGACGATCGGGCTGGGTATAGACCGCCACCACCTCCGCACCGCTGGCGCGGCACGCTTCGAGGCAGGGAACGGAAAATTCGGGAGTGCCCGCGAAAACGACGCGGAGCTTCAAGCGGTGGCCGCCTGCTTGCGCTGCTTTTCCAGCCGCTTGAGCAGCATGGAGCGCTTGAGCGGCGACAGGTAGTCCACGAACACCTTGCCGGCGAGATGGTCCATCTCGTGCTGGATGCACACGGCCAGCGGGCCTTCGAATTCGCGCTCGATCTCGTTGCCGTCGACGTCGTTGGCCTTCACCGTGACCTTCAGGGCGCGGGTGACATCGGCATAGATGCCGGGGAACGAGAGGCATCCTTCCTGATAGACCTGCGCGCCGTCCTTCTGGACCAGGCGCGGGTTGATCAGGGCCAGCGGCTGGTTGCGCTCGTCGCTCATGTCGGCAACCAGCACCTGCTTGTGCACATTGACCTGGGTGGCGGCGAGACCGACACCATTGGCGTCATACATGGTCTCGAACATGTCGGCCACGAACTGCTTGAGTTCGGCGTCGAACACGCTCACCGGTTCGGCCTTGGTGCGCAGGCGGGGATCGGGGAATTCAATGATGGTCAGGACGGACATGGTTTTTACCTCAGCGCCGAAACTGCGGGCGAATCGGTGAAAACCAAGCCCGGAGCGCATCTAGAATGGCCCTTATTGTACGCCGCCAAGCCCGTGTCTGGCATGCCGTTTTGCCAACTGGACACGGTTGCGTGAACAAGTTGTTCGGTTACACTCGCCCGAGCGTTGGGGGATGGGGGATTCCCGTTTATGATCAGAAAGTCCATCGGACTGCTGGCCGGCATGCTGGTCACGGTTGCTGTTTACGCTGCGGGTGCGCAATTGCGCGCCGATCACCCCGATACCTACACGGTTCGAAAGGGCGACACCCTTTGGGCGATTTCCGCACGCTTCCTGTCCAAACCCTGGTTGTGGCCGGAAATCTGGCAAGCCAACCCGCAGGTGCAAAATCCGCATCTGATCTATCCGGGTGACGTGCTGAACCTGTCGTTCGCCAATGGTCCGCGCCTGGGCTTGCAGCCTCGCGTGCGTGCCGAAGGCGACGCCATTCCGGCCATTCCGCTGGATCAGCTGCAGACCTTCCTCAAGGAAATGCGCGTCCTCAACAGCGAGGACGTGGAGAACCTGCCCTATGTGGTGGGCTTCGAGGAAGCGGATCTGCGCGGCACCGTGGGCAAGAACGTCTACGTTCGCAACCTGACTTCGACACCGGGCCAGCGTTTCGCCATCGTGCGGCCGACCCAGACCTTCCGCGACTTCGACAGCAAGAAGGGCCGCGATGGCGGCTCGGACCTGGTTGCGCATCCGCTGGACAGCAATGTGTCGCTGGTCCGCACGCCGTGGAAGGAAGACTTCCGCGACGACGGCCACTACGGCCACGGCGAGGACATCGGCACCGAAGTCAGCGTGATCGGCACCGCCGAAGTGCTGCGCACCGGCGACCCGACCAGCCTGCTGCTGTTGAACTCCACCATGGAGATCAACAAGGGCGACCGCCTGCTGCCGATCGACGACAAGCCGTATGACGCCTACTACTACCCGCATGCGCCGAAGTCGGTACCGGGCAATGCGCGCGTGATCGCCTTCGCCGATGCCTACGATGCGGTGGGTCCGCACCAAGTGGTGGCGCTGAACATCGGCTCGCACGACGGCGTGGACAACGGCCAGACCTACTCGATCTACCAGCCGGGCGAAACCATCAACGACGACGTGGCCCACAACAGCTGGAACCGCGGCACCGGTGTGGACGTGACGCTGCCGCAGGAGTTCGTCGGGCACGTGATGGTGTTCCGCACCTTCGACCGGGTGAGCTACGGCCTGATCATGGACGGCCTGCGTCCGGTGCATAAGCACGACAAGCTCGAACTGCCGGAATAAACCTCCGGCGGTCGGGGACGACAGAACGGCGCGGTCATCACCGCGCCGTTTCTTTTTGCGCCGTCCTTAGGCTGGATGGCCATGAACGCCACGCCACACCTTCGTACCTGGCTCACCCTTCTGCGCACGCCGCGCTTCGCCTCGGTAAGTCTTCGCGAGCAGCTGGCGATCCATGGCGGAATCGACGCCGTGCACGCCGCCCTGCTGCAGCGCCTGGCCGAGTTGCCCCCGGACACCCGCGGCTGGCTGGAACGGCCTGACCAGCGGCGCCTGGACGCCGACCTGGCTTGGCTCGAACACCCCTGCCACCGCCTGCTGCTCTGCACCGACGAGGATTTCCCGCCGCAGCTCGAGACCATTGCGCAGCCGCCGATCGCCCTGTTCGTGGCCGGCGACGCCAGCCTGCTGCTGCGTCCGCAGCTGGCCATCGTCGGTGCGCGGGCGGCCACGCTGGCCGGGCGTACGTATGCGGGTGCCTTCGCCGAGGACCTGGGGCATGCCGGCTTCGTGATCACCAGCGGCATGGCCGAAGGCATCGACGGCGCCGCCCACCTGGCGGCACTCGATGCCGGGCTGCCCAGCGTGGCCGTGGTGGGCACCGGACCGGACCGGGTATACCCACGCCAGCACCATGCGCTGGCACGGCGGCTAGCGGCCGAGGGCGCGCTGGTGAGCGAGTTTCCGCCCGGTACGCCGGCCCGCGTGGATCACTTCCCGCGCCGGAATCGCCTGATCTCGGGCCTGTCGCTGGGAACCCTGGTGGTCGAGGCCGGGCTGCAGTCCGGTTCCCTGATCACGGCACGGCTTGCCGCGGAACAGGGCCGCGAGGTGTTCGCTTTGCCCGGTTGCATCCATAATCCGCTGGCTCTCGGTTGCCATCGGCTGATTCGCGATGGCGCGCGGCTGGTGGAAACAGCGGCCGAAATCGTGGAAGCGCTTGCTCCTGCTGCTGTCGCAATGGGTCGTGAGTTGGCTGGCCGGCTGGATCGGTCCGCTCTCCCGGCACCCGGAGCGACGGCATTCGAAGCCGATCCATCCCGTCAGGCGTTATTCGATGCGCTCGGTTACGGGCCGGTGGCGTTCGAGGATTTGGCAGGCTCGACCGGCAAAGCTGTCTCGGACCTTACATCCGAGCTGCTGATGCTGGAGTTGGAAGGCAAGGTCGAAGCGCTGCCAGGCAATCGCTACCAACGCTTGCCGGGCTATTAGAAAGCCGACGTGCAGCGCGCTTTCACATCGTTCAGCTTGACGGCGTGATGCCGCCATGCCTTTAACTAAATATAGGAAGCCGGCCCGGACAGGTCGGCTATAGATGGCGGATAGCAAGCTTCATGGCAAAAAACCTGCTTATCGTCGAGTCGCCGGCTAAGGCGAAGACGATCAACAAATACCTCGGCAAGGACTTCCAGGTCCTCGCTTCCTACGGCCACGTCCGTGACCTGCGCCCGAAGGAGGGCGCGGTCGACCCGGACAACAACTTCGCCATGGCCTACGAGGTCATCGACCGCAACGAGAAACACGTCGACGCCATCGCCAAGGCCGCCAAGCTGGCCGACGACATCTATCTGGCGACCGACTTGGATCGCGAAGGCGAGGCGATCTCCTGGCACATCAGCGAGATCCTCAAGGAGCGCGGCCTGACCAAGGGCAAGACGCTGCATCGCGTGGTGTTCTCCGAGATCACGCCCAAGGCGATCAAGGCCGCCGTGGCCTCGCCGCGCCAGCTGTCGCTGGACATGGTCGATGCGCAGCAGGCCCGCCGCGCGCTGGATTACCTGGTGGGCTTCAACCTGTCGCCGGTGCTGTGGCGCAAGGTGCAGCGCGGTCTGTCCGCCGGCCGCGTGCAGTCGCCCGCGCTGCGCATGATCGTCGAGCGCGAGGAAGAGATCGAAGCCTTCGTCGCCCGCGAGTACTGGACCATCGAGGCGGCGCTGCGCCATCCGGAAGGCGACTTCAGCGCGCGCCTGACCAAGCTCAACGGCAAGAAGTTCGAGCAGTTCGACCTCACCAACGAACACGACGCGCTGGCCGCGCGCCACGCGTTGAAGCAGGCCGCGCACGGCCACCTCACCGTCAGCGAGGTGGGCAGCAAGGAACGCAAGCGCCGGCCGGCGCCGCCGTTCACCACCTCCACGCTGCAGCAGGAAGCGGCGCGCAAGCTCGGCTTTTCCACCAGCCGCACGATGAAGATCGCCCAGGGCCTGTACGAAGGCGTCTCGATTGGCACCGAAGGCAACGTCGGCCTGATCACCTACATGCGTACCGACTCGGTAGCGCTGTCGGAAGATGCGGTCGGCGAGCTGCGCCAGCTGATCACACGCGATTTTGGCGCCAAGGCGCTGCCGGATCATGCGCAGGTGTACAAATCCAAATCCAAGAATGCGCAGGAAGCGCATGAGGCGATCCGCCCGACCTCGGCCATGCGCACGCCGCGCGAAGTCGCTTCGTACCTCAACGACGAACAGCGCAAGCTGTACGAGCTGGTGTGGAAGCGCACCGTCGCCTGCCAGATGACCCACGCCACGCTCAATACCGTGTCGGTGGAATTCGCCGTGCCGCATGTGGCCGGTGGCGATGCCTCGTTCCGTTCCACCGGTACCACCGTGATCGATCCGGGCTTCCTCGCCGTGTACGAGGAAGGCCGCGACCAGAAGACCGCCGAGGACGACGACGAAGGCCGCCGCCTGCCCAAGCTCGACGTGGGCGAGAAAGTGGCGCTGCAGGACATCTCGGCCGACCAGCACTTCACCGAGCCGCCGCCGCGCTACTCCGAAGCGAGCCTGGTGAAGACCCTGGAAGAACACGGCATCGGCCGTCCGTCGACCTATGCCAGCATCATCCAGGTGCTGCTCAACCGCGAATACGTGTTCCTCGACAGCCGCCGCTTCAAGCCCACCGACGTGGGCCGTGCGGTGAGCAAATTCCTCACCGCGCACTTCACCCGCTACGTCGACTACGACTTCACCGCCAAGCTCGAGGATGAGCTGGACGCGGTCAGCCGTGGCGAAGAAGCCTGGGTGCCGCTGATGGAGCGCTTCTGGCAGCCGTTCAAGCAGCAGGTGGACGAGAAGACCGAATCGGTCGACCGCAGCGAGGCCACCGGCGCGCGTGAGCTGGGCACCGATCCCAAGAGCGGCAAGCCGGTGTCGGTGCGCCTGGGGCGCTACGGGCCGTATGCGCAGATTGGCGACAAGGACACGGACGAGAAGCTGCAGTTCGCGTCCCTGCGTCCGGGCCAGAGCATGCACACCATCACGCTGGAAGAGTCGCTGGAACTGTTCAAGCTGCCGCGCAAGCTCGGCCAGGCCGAGAACGGCGACGAAGTGTCGGTGGGCGTGGGCCGCTTCGGTCCGTTCGTGAAGCAGGGCAACACCTATGCCTCGCTCAAGCCGGAGGACGATCCGTACACCATCGAGCTGCCGCGCGCCCTGCAGATCGTGCAGGAAAAGCTGGAGATGCTGGCCAACCGGATCATCAAGGATTTCGGCAACGGCGTGCAGGTGCTCAACGGCCGCTACGGCGCGTACATCACCGACGGCGAGAAGAACGCGCGCATTCCCAAGGACCAGGAACCGAAGGACCTGACCGAAGCGCAATGCGCCGAGCTGTTGGCGGCGGCACCGGTCAAGAAGGGCCGCGGTGCGTTCAAGAAGACCGCCGCCAAGAAGGCTGCGGCCAAGAAGGAGCCGGCGGCCAAGAAGGCAGCTGCGAAGACGGCCACCAAGAAAACGGCGGTGAAGAAAGCGGCGACCAAGAAAACCGCCGCGAAGAAGACCGCCGCCAAGAAGGCCACGGCCAAGACCGCCACCAAGAAGGCCGCCACCAAGAAGAAGACCACGGCGGGCGCCTGAGTGACGGCACGCTTCGCCCTCACCCAGCTTGATGCCGCCGCTACGCTGTTGCGCAGCGGCGGGGTGCTGGCCTATCCGACCGAGGCGGTGTTCGGCCTCGGTTGCGATCCGCATAACCCGGTGGCCTTCGAGCGGCTGTTCGCGCTCAAGCAGCGGCCGCCCACCCAGGGCGTGCTGCTGATCGCGGCGGCGTTTGCCCAGGTCGAGCGCTATATCGACCTGGCCGCCGTTCCGGCCCAGGTGCTGGCGCAGGTGCGCGAGAGCTGGCCCGGTCCCTACACCTGGATCTTCCCCCGCTCGCCGGCCGTGCCTGACTGGGTGGCCGGATCCCACGCCGGCATTGCCCTGCGCGTGACGGCGCATGAACCTGCTGCCGCGCTGTGCCGGGCCTTCGGCGGCGCCCTGGTTTCCACCAGCGCCAATCCGCATGGCGAGCCGCCTGCCCGCAGCGCCGACATCGCGGCCGACTACTTCGGTCCCGCGCTGGATGGGGTTCTGGACGCGCCGCTCGGTGAACACTTACGACCGACACAGATACGCGACGCGCTCTCGGGCGCTATGATCCGTTCCTGATCGGGGCCGTAAGGACTTGCCGGGCGTTCGGCGAGGATGAACGGCTTCCGCACGCCATGAGCTCTCAGTAGGGAGTGATTCAGTGGCTACCGCGAGGATGGGGATCGTCGCGGGCTCTCTTTTCCGTCCGCAGTCGGGTCAGCGCAAGCTGGACCGGAGGGCTGACGGCCGTCGTTGGAGAACAGCTTGTCCATCGTTTTCGAAAACGTCCAACTTGAACGTTCCGAGCTCGAGCTGCCCCTGCTGGCAGCCGGCGCGGCCGATCGTCCGGTGGTCTGGCGCCAGGCACAGCCGGTAAGTGCCGCGCGCTTCATGGCGCATGTGCAGGCGGTCGCCGAACAGCTTCCCGTGGCCCCTGCCGCCGTGAACCTGTGCGAAGACCGCTACGCCTTCCTGGTGGCGTTCTGCGCCATTGCACTGCGCGGCCAGACCAACCTGTTGCCGTCGTCCCGCGCGCCGCAGGCCGTCGCCGAGGCGATGGCCGCCCACCCCGGCAGCTACGCGCTGGGTGAGCTGGCGCTGGATGCGCCGCCGGCCCATTTCCGCCATCTGCCTGGCCTGATGGATCCGCCCGCCGAAGGCGGCACGCTGGCCATTCCCGCGCTGCCGGCCGACCAGGTGGTGGCCATCGGCTACACCTCCGGCTCCACCGGCACGCCCAAGGCCAATCCCAAGACCTGGGGCAGCTTCAACGCCAGCAATGCGGGCAACCTGCGCATGCTGCACGCCTCGGTCGGCAGGCATTTCCACGTGGTCGCCACGGTGCCCCCGCAGCACATGTACGGCATGGAGATGTCGGTGCTGCTGCCCTTGCTCGATGATGTCGCGGTGCACGCCGGACGTCCCTTGTTGCCGGCCGACGTGGCGGCCGCGCTGGCCGAGATACCCTCGCCGCGCGTCCTGGTGACCACGCCGATCCACCTGCGCGCCCTGCTCGAATCGGGCGTCGCCTTGCCGCCGATCGACGCGATGGTGTCGGCCACCGCGCCGATGCCGTTGGAGCTGGCGCAGGCGGCCGAGGCGCGCTTCGGCGCACCGCTGCTGGAAGTGTTCGGTTCCACCGAAACCTGCGTGTTCGCCAGTCGCCGCTCCGCGCACGACGAACCCTGGCTGCTGTACGACGACGTGCAACTGCACCCGCAGCCGGACGGCACGCAGGTGCGCGCGCCGCAGCTCGAGCAGCCGATGACGCTGGCCGATATCGTCACGCTGCACGATGGTGGCCGCCGTTTCCGTCTGTGCGGGCGCCATTCGGATCTGCTCGATATTGCGGGCAAGCGTGCTTCGCTGGGCGATCTGACGCGCCGTCTGCAGGCCATTCCTGGCGTGCAGGATGGCGTGGTGTTCCAACTGGAGAATGGCGATGCGCTGGGTGTGCAGCGCATCGCGGCGCTGGCGGTGGCGCCGGGCATGGACGAACAGACCATCCTCGACGCGTTCCGCCAGTCGGTCGATCCGGTGTTTCTGCCGCGGCCGCTGAGGTTGGTGGAGGCATTGCCTCGGAATGAAACCGGGAAGTTGCCGAGAGCGGCATTGTTGGCATTGCTTTGAGGCCCTGACCCGCGATGCATCCCACTTCTCCCTCTCCCCTCTGGGAGAGGCCCGGGGTAAGGGGCGGCTGCTCGCGAAAGCGGTGATAGGGAAGGGCTTTGCCCCACCCCACCCCATCCTCCCGCTGAAGCTCCCTCTCATGCTGCGCTGCGAAATCTCCCCCTCGCCGCTTACAATGACGCGCTGCGCCACCCCCGGCGCTCCCCTTCGGCAGTTGGAGTTCCCATGAAAGTCCTGGTCATCGGCAGCGGCGGGCGTGAACACGCGCTGGCGTGGAAGCTCAAGCAGTCGGCACGCGTGAGCGAGGTGATCGTGGCGCCCGGCAATGCGGGTACGGCGCGCGAGAAGGGCGTGCGCAATGCCGATATCGCGGTGACGGATCTGGACGGCCTGTTCAAGCTCGCCAAGGACGAAAAGATCGGGCTTACCGTGGTCGGTCCCGAAGTGCCGCTGGTGGCGGGCGTGGTGGACAAGTTTCGCGCGGCGGGTTTGCGCTGCTTTGGTCCGCGCGCCGTGGCGGCGCAGCTGGAGGGTTCCAAGGCGTTCGCCAAGGACTTCCTGCTTCGCCACAACATTCCCACCGCGCGCTACGCGGTCTTCACCGAACTCAATCCCGCGCTCGCCCATGTGCGCCAGCACGGTGCGCCCATCGTGATCAAGGCCGACGGCCTGGCGGCGGGCAAGGGCGTGGTGGTGGCGCTGACGCTGGCGGATGCCGAGCAGGCGCTGCACGACATGCTGGGCGCGCACCAGTTCGGCGATGCCTCCGCACGCGTGGTGATCGAGGAATTCCTCGACGGCGAAGAAGCCAGCTACATCGTGATGAGCGATGGCCAGCACGCCCTGCCGATGGCCAGCAGCCAGGACCACAAGCGTCGCGATGAAGGCGACCTGGGCCCGAACACCGGCGGCATGGGCGCGTATTCGCCCGCGCCGGTGGTCACCGCCGAAGTCGAGAAGCGCATCCTCAAGGAAGTGATCGAGCCCACGCTGCGCGGCATGGCGATGGAAGGCGCGCCCTTCATCGGCTTCCTCTACGCCGGCCTGATGATCGACAAGAGCGGCGCGCCCAAGGTCATCGAATACAACGTGCGCTTCGGCGATCCGGAAACGCAGCCGATCATGCTGCGGCTGAAGTCCGACCTGGTGGACCTGATCGAAGCCGCGCTCGACGGCGAGCTGCATCACACCCACGTGCAGTGGGACCCGCGTCCCTCGCTGGGTGTGGTGATGGCAGCCGGCGGCTATCCGGGCAAGGTGCGCAGCGGCGACGCCATCACCGGCCTGGACAGCGATTTTGGTCCCGACGCAAAGGTGTTCCACGCGGGTACCCAGCTCGATGCGAAGGGCAACGTGGTCACGGCCGGCGGTCGTGTGCTTACCGTGTGCGCGCTCGGCAAGGATATCGCCGCGGCCCGCGCCAACGCCTATGCCGCCGTGGCGAAAATCCATTACGAAGGCGGCTTCTGCCGTCGAGACATCGCGCATCGCGCGCTGCACCGCAGCTGACGTCTTTGGCCGGGGCGACCTGCGTTTTCAATCCCGTTCGCAGATCGCCTTCAGCCCTCGCAGCACGTCGCCGAAATCACCCGTCACCTCCGGCCCGATGGCTTCCGCCTGCGGGCCGGTGATCTGCGTGGCATAAGTCACTTTCACGCGATGCGGCGTGAGCGCTTCGAGACGGTGATCGACCACCACGCGTGTTTCGTCGATCACCGTTTCGTCGGTGAAGCCGCGCAGCTCGTCGACCGCAATCAAGGTGCTGACGAACGCATCGGTTCCCGGTGGCTGCATGGTGAAGGTGCTGCCGGTGACAAACGGCCCGTGCAGCGCGATGCGTTCGATGCCCGCGTTCCAGCGTACCCAGCCGTGCACGTCGGCCCATACCGCCCATACCTGCGCGGGCGCGGCGTCGATCTCGATGCTTTGCTCATGCGTCCACATCGCAGCTCCTTGGCGGTGCGAAAGTCGGCTTCCTCAGCCCGGGATTTCCGGCTCGACCAGGTTGGCCAGGTGCAGCAGCGACTCCTGCCAACCCAGATAGCAGGCGTCGGTGGGAATCATCTCCGGAATGCCCTCCTGCACCACGCTCATCTCCGTGCCGCAGGAAACCTGCTTAAGGGTGATCGTGCTCTGCATCTCGCCCGGCAGGTTCGCATCGTCGAAGCGCGCGGTGTAGCGAATGCGTTCGCCGGGCACGAGTTCACGATAGGTGCCGCCGAATGAATGCGTGTGGCCGCTGGTGAAGTTGGTGAACGACATCTGATAGGTGCCGCCGACCTTGCCATCGAGATGCTGCACCTTGCCGGTGAAGCCGTTCGGCGGCAGCCAGCGCGCGAAGGCGTCGGCGTCGAGAAAGGCGCGGTAGATCTTCTCGGGCGTGGTGCGAAGCACGCGGTGAAGCTTGACGGTTCCGGTGGTCATGAGCAGCGCTCCTGTGAAGGGAAGAGCGGGCCTGTGAGTGGCCCGTCATCGATTCGACGAACGACGGCAACGCGTTTCGACATCCACTCTCAATCGCGTCGGCGCAGCGTGACATGAGTCGCGCGCTCACCGGATACGCTTTCCACGCATGCATAGCCCAGCGCCGGCAGGTCCAGGCCCTCGAACAAGGCTTCGCCACGTCCCAGCAGCACCGGGCGCACCGCGAGATGAAGTTCGTCGAGCAGCCGTGCCTGCAGATACTGGCGCACCGTGGCCACGCCGCCGCCCACGCGCACATCCAACCCGGCTGCCGCTGCGCGAGCCTGTTCCAGTGCCGCGTGGATGCCGTCGGTGACGAAATGGAACGTGGTGCCGCCGGCCATGGTGAGCGGTTTGCGCGCATGTTGGGTCAGCACGAAGACGGGCACGTGATACGGCGGCTCGTCGCCCCACCAGCCTTTCCAACTCTCGTCAGGCCATGGGCCGCGCACCGGGCCGAACATGTTGCGGCCGAGGATCCATGCGCCGATGCCGTTGAAGCCCTGCTCGGCCATGCGGTTATCCACGCCGGTTTCGCCCTCGCTGCCGCCGTGCATGCGCTGCCATGCCTGTGTCGGAAAAAACCACTCCATCAATCCGACGCCGCCCACCCCAAGCGGGTTATCCAGGCTTTGATCGGGGCCTGAGCCGTAGCCGTCGAGCGAGAGGGCAAAGCTTTGCACGCGAAGTTTCGACATGTTCTGCGGTCCGTAGCGAGCGGTCGATTAGTCGACGCATGACCCGGGAGGATTTCGACACGGCGCCGGGCTGCGATCGATCACGGACCGCAGCATGACAGAACGGGTGTCAGCGGCGCGACCGCCGCGGTTTGCGCCGCCGCGGTCGCCCGAACAACACGCGCAGTTCGTCCTTGGCGGCCTCCAGATGCGAGCGCTGGCGCGCAGGCAGCTGTTTGCCGCCGCGATTGATGTAGAAATTGAGCATCGACATGGCCGACTGAAACGGCGATGCCTTGCGTCGCTTGCTCGCCTCGGCCGAATGCTTCAACGAACGGGCGATGGCGGCGGGATCGTCCTTGGCAAAAATACCTTCCTTGAGATCGAGCGCATCGCTGCTTTCGGTCACACGCTGCGACCAGCGACGTTTGCCGCGCGCGGAGCGATGCTGGGTGGTGGAAGCCTTGGCCATGATGGATCGCCGTGACGATGGGTTGGGTGAGCTGTAACGCGAGCGCAGTCACGGCGGCGTAAGAACAGGCTTAGCAACGCGTGACGCCTCCTCGTTCCCGGCATGGCGGCTGCTATGCTGCCCGCGACACGGGGACATCCACGCCAGGCTCACCGAGCCGCCACGCCAAGACCGCGCATGAGCCAATTCAACCTGCTGGGAAGCCGACGTTTCGCGCCATTCTTCTGGACGCAGGCGCTGGGTGCGTTCAACGACAACGCGTTCCGCAACGCGATGGTCATGCTGGTGGCATTCCAGATGGGGCTGGATGACAAGACGGTGTCGCTGTACACCAATCTGGCGCCCGCGCTGTTCATCCTGCCCTACTTCCTGTTCTCCGCCACGGCGGGACAGCTGGCGGAGAAGTACGAGAAGTCGCGCATCATCCGCTACGTGAAGCTGTTCGAGATCGCCGCCATGGCGATTGCCGCCATCGGCTTCTACACGCACCACACCACCTTGCTGCTGGTGGTGTTGTTCCTGATGGGCCTGCATTCCACCACCTTCGGGCCGATCAAGTACGCCATCCTGCCTCAAGCGCTGAAGCCGGAGGAACTCGTCGGCGGCAACGGCCTGGTGGAAATGGGCACGCAACTGGCCATGCTGATCGGCATGATCGCCGGCAATTCGCTGATGCTGATCGCCGGCTTCGGCCCGATCGCCGCGTCGGCCACCACCATCTTCATCGCCGTGCTTGGCTACCTGGCCAGCCGCCGCATTCCGCCCGCGCCAGCCACGGCGCCCGAGCTGGTGTTCAACTGGAATCCGATCACCGAAACCGCGCGCGTGCTCGGCATCACCAAGCAAGACCGTCGCGTGTTCAACGCGGTGCTGGGCATCTCGTGGTTCTGGTTCTTCGGCACGGTATTGATCGCCCAGCTGCCGAACTACACGCGCCTCAACCTGGGCGGCGACGGCTCGGTCAACACGCTGGTGCTCACCTTGTTTTCGCTGGGCACGGGCGCAGGTGCGCTGTTGTGCGAGCGCATGTCGGGACGTCGCGTGGAAGTGGGCCTGGTGCCGCTGGGTGCGTTCGGCCTGACCGCGTTCGGCGTGGATCTCTATCTGGCGCACCCGCATCTGGCCACGGTGCACGGCCTGGATTGGCTGGGCTTCCTGCGCAGCCCCGGCAGCTGGCGCGTGGCAATGGATCTCACGCTGATCGGTGTGTTCAGCGGTTTCTACGTGGTACCGCTGTTCGCCTTCGTGCAGGCGCGCTCGCCGCGCGACCGGCTGTCGCGTGTGATCGCGGGCAACAATATTCTCAATGCGTTGTTCATCTGCGTGGCGTCGGGTTTTGGCCTGGCGCTGGGAGCGCTCGGTCTCTCCGCGGTGCAGATCTTCCTCGCGGCCGCCGTGCTCAACGTGGCGGTGGCGGCGTACATCTTCACCATCGTTCCCGAATTCCTGATGCGCTTCATCACCTGGGTGCTGGTGAACACGCTGTACCGCGTGCGCGTGCACGGTTTGCAGAACATCCCGGAGGAAGGTCCGGCGCTGCTCGTGTGCAACCACGTGAGCTTCATGGATCCGCTGCTGCTGATGGCGAACCTGCGTCGGCCTGCGCGTTTCGTCATGTACTACAAGATCTTCAACATCCCGCTGCTGAAGTTCGTGTTCCGTACCGCCAAGGCGATTCCCATCGCCGGGCAGAAGGAAGATCCCGCGGTGTTGCAGCGTGCCTACGATGACGTGGATGCAGCGCTCGCCGATGGCGAAATCGTGTGCATCTTCCCCGAGGGCGGCCTGACCAAGGATGGCGACATCGCGCCGTTCCGACCTGGCGTGGCGCGCATTCTCGAGCGTCGCCCGGTGCCGGTGGTACCGCTGGCCTTGCGCGGCCTGTGGGGCAGCGTGTGGAGCCGACGCGATTCGATGATGCATCGCGCGCGTTTGCCGCGTCGCTTCCGCGCACGGGTGGAACTGGTGGCGGGTGCGCCGTACTCGCCGGCCGACGCACAGTTGGAAACGCTGGAAGCGCGCGTGCGCGAGCTACGCGGCGATCTGGCCTGAGTTGCTCAGCCCATCCAGCCTGCCAGCACGATCAAGGCGACCACGCTGAGCCACGCCAGTAGCGCACGCAGCAGCGTGCCGCGCAGGCGAATCAATTCGCCCAGGGTGTCGATGCGTTCCTCGGCGTAACCGTCGCCTGCCTCGATATCCACCTGCACATCCGCACGCGCGGCCGCGCCGAGAAAACCGGGGCCCTCGACGTACCAGCTGTTCGGCGACTGCTGCTGATGCCAGCGCTTCCACGCGCCGATCACGGCATCCCAGTGACCGACCAGCGCCAGCGTGAACACCATCAGCTGCGAGGGCAGCCAGTCGGCGACGTTGGCGAAGGAGCGCGCAGCCTGGCGGGCGGCGCCATCCAGATGGAGGGACTGATCACGGCCCAGCGTCTGCGCAAGCCGATAGAGCAGCGCGCCGGCGGGCCCCAGCAGGAAGAACCACAACAGCACGCCGAAGCGCCGGCGCAACGCGGCATAGACGGTGGCTTCGCCGAGCGCGATGGCATTCCAGCTCACCGGATCGCCATCGTCGGAAAGCGCCTGTGCGGCTGCTTCGCGCGAGGGTTGGTCGGGCGCCTTGATGATGGCTTCGAGGTCCGCTTCGTAAGCGTGCGGACCGAAGCAGTACAGCAGTACCAGCAGCGAGAACGCGAGGCGGAACAATTCGCTGCCCGGCAACAGGCTGATCAGCCAGATCGCCACCAGGCACAGCACCACCGGTACGCCCAGCGTCACAGCGACGCGCGCGGGACCGCTGGTATCGCCCAGCTGCGCTACCCAGCGCCGGAATCCACCATCGCCGCGCCAATGCACGAGTTGCGGCATGACATGCACCAGACCCAGTGCGATGAGTGCGGATAGCAAGCTGACAGCCATGAACGCGTTTCTCCCGGTTGACGGGCGCATTGTAGGACAACGTGATGACGGGTCAGCGGGGGCCTGGCTCGTCATGCCGGCGCAGGCCGGAATCCAGTGGCAACAAGACCTGATTTTCGCCTCGGTCGCTGGCTGGTGGTCGATATGTTTCGCGAAAACCCAAAATGATCGCTACTGGATTCCGGCCTGCGCCGGAATGACAAATAGGAAAGGTTGCGAAAACCTCAGCCCTTGCGCTGCGCCGCCAACTCGTCCAGCTCCAACCCCGCCTGCTGGCGCAGCCAGTGTTCGAGCAGTCGATAGGACACCGACAGCGGCGGCGACGGCAGAAAGCTGCCGTCGGCGATGCCGTCGACGATGTCCTGCGGCGTGAACCAGCGCGCTTCTTCCAGTTCCTGGTCGCGCAGGCGGATGGTGCGCGAGAGGGCCTTCGCCGTGAATCCGACCATCAACGATTGCGGCAGCGGCCACGGCTGGGACGAGTGGTAATGCACCTCGCCCACGGCGACGCCCGATTCTTCCGCCACCTCGCGGCGCACGGCATCTTCCAGCGCTTCGCCCGGCTCCACGAAGCCCGCCAGCGTGGAGTAGCGGCCCTTCGGCCAGCCGGCCTGGCGACCGAGCAGGCAGGCACCTTCGTGTTCCACGATGACGATGACGGCGGCGTCGGTGCGCGGGAAATGCATGCGGCCACACTCGGCATTGGTGCATTGCGCGCGATGGCCGGAGGCCACCAGCACCAGCGGCGAGCCGCAATACGGGCAGTGGCGCGTTTCGCGCTGCCAGTGCACCAGGCCCTTGGCATAGGCGAACAGACCGGCCTCGTCGGTGGGCAACAGCAGGCCCACGTCGCGCAAGCCGGCGCGGCGCGCGCCCAGTGCCAGTTCCAGCGCGGCGGCGTGGTGCTCGTCGTCTACCGCGAGCAGAAAGGTGGGACGTTCGTCGTGCAAACCCAGGAAACTCGCCTTCACCTCGCCCAGCAGCCGTTCGCGTTCGGCGCTATCGAGCCAGCGCAACGCGGTGTCGTCTGCCCGCAGGTAGGTCTGGCCCAGCGGATCGATCAGCAGGTAACGCGCGCGGTCGGACACCGCCTGCTCGTTCACCCACATCGACTCGTCGCGCCGCTCGGCGACGCGATCGAGGATCAGGCTGAGTCCCGCGAAGGTATTGGGTCGCGACGAGGTGATGCGATCCATGCGGTGACGAATCTCAGGTCGAGAAAGAGGAGCCGCAGCCGCAGGTGGTCTTGGCGTTGGGGTTGCGGATGACGAACTGCGAGCCGCTGAGGCTTTCCGAATAGTCGATCTCGGCGCCGGTGAGGTATTGCAGCGACAGCGGGTCGACCAGCAGCGTGACGCCCTCGCGGTCGATCGCGAAATCGTCCTCGGCGCGCGCTTCGTCGAAGGTGAAGCCGTACTGGAAGCCCGAGCAGCCACCGCCGGTGATGTACACGCGCAGCTTCAGCTCAGGGTTGCCCTCTTCCTGGATCAGCTCGTGCACCTTGCGGGCCGCGGCCTCGGTAAACACCAGTGGGCTGCCGGCGCTGCGGTAGTCGGGAACGATGGGGAGGGAAACGACGGTATCCATGATGCTCAAGTGGGGATGCGACAACGCGTACGCAAGGATACCGCGATCAGGCCGGTACGGCTTCTGCGTTGCCCAAGGCCGGCGCCGGCAGTTCGCGGGGCAGCTCGGCGGTCGGGTGGCTCATGCGGCCGTTGACCTGGGCGCCGGCGGCCATTTCCAGCGTCTGGTAGTGAACGTCGCCGACCACGCGTGCTTCCGCCGCCAGTTCCAGGCGTTCGGTGGCGTGGATGTCGCCGCGCACCTGGCCGTTGATGATGGCGTGGGGGACGCGGATCTCGCCCTGCACATGGCCGCTCTCGCTGAGCGTGAACACGGCCCCAGCTTCCTCGGCGAGCACCGATCCCACGATCTGACCATCCAGGTGCAGTGCGCCGCTGAAGCGCACGTGGCCCTCGATGAGGGTGCCGCGGGCAATCAGGCTGGTGTCATGGCTGTGGCTGTTGGGCGCGCGCTCGCTGCGCTTACGGTTGAGCATCTTGTTCCCCTTGGGACGGTGTGAGATGGCCGGACAGCGCCTCACCCCAGGCGACCGTGCGGGTTACCGGGTCGTCCCCGGCGGGCTGGGCCTTGACGATCAGGCGGGTGGGCCGGAAGTCGGCGGGCAGCACGATGGTGCCCTGCAATTGTTGAAAGTATTTGAAGCGGAACGGCATGCCGTCGTGCTGGGCGGAGTCGCCCAGCGATGCCCACTCCAACTGCACCACTTTCTCGCCGCGCAGGCCTTCGACGCTCACCGTGGCATTGCCGGTCACGTCGTCGCCGCGCTTGGCGTTCTGGGTCAGGCTGAGGGTGAGGTTCCAGGCGCGCGAGTTGTCCACCGGTTGCAGGCGTACTTCCTGCACCTTGAGCCCCTCGCGTTGGGCATCGCCGCCGGTCAGGCGGGAGTAGAAGCCCAGATCGGCGCGCAGGCCGCTGATTTCCTCTTCGCGCTCGGACAGCGTCTTGCGCAGCGAGCGGGTGGCGATGTCGGTGACCTGGCCGGCGCGCTGCAGGTTCGTCACCTGCTGCTGGAGCTCGTCGTTCTGGCGGGTCAGTGCCTTGAGCTGGCGTTCGCCATTGGCGGCCGGCGCGGTATGGCGGGTGATCCCGCCGACCACGAGGCCGACCAGCACCAGGCTGACCAGCCACGCCGCGCCCAGCCACAACGCGCGCCGCCGCCCGACGGATGCGTCGTGCGGACGTACCACGAAGCGCGGTGGTGGACGTGAAGCCATGCTTGGCTATCCCGGGGAAAAGCCAAGGTATAGCCCCGCTGTGTAGAAAGCGTCAAGGAACGGCGGCACGCTTTAGGCGGCCGTCCGGGGGTGCCGAATGGCCGATCAGCTGTCGATCTTGGACTGCAGGTAGCGCTCGGCGCTAAGGTCCTTGATGAGGCTGAACTGGGTTTCCAGCCAGTCGATATGTTCTTCCTCGTCATGCAGGATGTTCTTGAACAGGTCGCGGCTGACGAAGTCGGCAATGCTTTCGCTATGGACGATGGCTTCGCGCAAATCCTTCACTGCGGCCATTTCCAGGTCCAGGTCGCCCTGCAGGCATTCCACCGGGTTTTCGCCGATGCGCAGCTTGCCCAGGTGCTGCAGGTTCGGCAGACCGTCGAGAAAAAGAATGCGCTCGACCAGGTTGTCGGCGTGCTTCATTTCCTCGATCGATTCCTTCCTCTCGTGCTCGGCCAGCTCGTCGTAGCCCCAGTCCTTGTACATGCGGTAATGCAGCCAATACTGGTTGATCGCGGTCAGCTCGTTGTAGAGGACCTTGTTGAGGAATTCGATGACTTTGGCGTCGCCCTTCATGGGAAGTCTCCTTCAGCGCAGGAGGCGACTATACGGCGAGTTTTTCAGCCATGCCGGAACGAGAATGACTAAGAGTTGCGGATGCAAAAACGCGCGACCAAGGCCGCGCGTTTCGGGGGGAATCCGGAGTTTCGCCGGGTCAGGCGATGGCAACGACCGGCAATGTCGAGAGGACGTGCTGCACGGCCTTGTCGAGTGTGGCGCGCGCTTCCTGCTCGCAGCAGCCGCAGCAATCCGAACAGCCGGTGCGAGCCTGCAGCTCGGCGAACTGTTGGACGCCCTCGCTGGCGGCCCGGCGGATGTCGCCGTCCGTGACGGCGTTGCACATGCAGATATACATGACACATATGGGAACGCAAATGCGAATGATTGTCAACTCAGTGCGCAGGCCCAAGCGGGCCAGGTGATTCAGGTGGCGTCAGGGTTGGTGAAGGACGCCAGCGGGCGAAATGCGGCTCCGACGTCGACTAAGCAGCGGAGCCGATGTCGGCGATCGTCCGGCGCTTGTCAGGCCGTGGCCGCGCCCTTGCGCGGGGTGTCGCCTGTGCCAGGGCCCTCGCGGTGCGGCAGATCGCCCAGCTGCACGCTCAGCAACGCCTCCACCAGCGGCGCGAAATGGCGCAGGGCGCGCTCGTAGACCTGTCGCTTGAAGTTGACCACATGGGCGGCCGGGTACCAGAAGTCCACCCAGCGCCAGTGGTCGAATTCCGGCTTCTCGCAGGCATCCAGCCGGAGCGCTTCCTCGCTTCCCACCAGGCGCAGCAGGAACCACACCTGTTTCTGGCCGATGCAGGTCGGGTGCTGGTGGTGGCGTACATAACGGCTGGGCAGGCGGTAGCGCAGCCAGCCACGGGTCACCCCGATCACTTCCACATGGTGGGCGGCCAGGCCGGTTTCCTCTTCCAGCTCGCGGTACATCGCTTCCAGCGGTGTCTCGTCGCTGCGCATGCCGCCCTGGGGGAACTGCCAGCCATCACGATTGACGCGGCGCGCCCAGAACAGGCGGCCGTCTGCATTGAGCAGAACGATGCCTACATTCGGACGATAGCCATCGATATCGATCATGTTGCCTCCTGAAGCCGGGCGGGTACGGCGGACAACGAAGAACCACCGCGGCTCGTGGTCGATTCAAGCACAGCGCAGGAAGGCGGGGCAACCGGGGGCCTTGAACCGAAGGGCGGCGCCCACTAAACTACCGGGCCCTGCCTGATCGACATCACGTCGACGCACTTGGCAGGCGGCACCCAAGGCTATGTAGCTCAGCCGGTTAGAGCACAGCACTCATAATGCTGGGGTCGGTGGTTCGAGTCCACCCATAGCCACCATGTTCCCGTCCATCCCTGTCCAGTGAAGTCCAGTGAGCCCAGTGCTTATAAGGGGTCTGGGCATTTCTGCGTCCATTCAAGTCCAGCAAGATCTATGGAAATCCGGGTGTGGGTGGGGGTAACTTCGGGGGTAACTGACCTACCCCCATAGGGTGTTACCCCCAATGCCGCTCACCGATGTAGCCATACGTAAAGCCAAGCCGAAAGAGAAGCCATACAAGTTGGCGGATGGTGGCGGATTGTTTGTACTGATCAATCCGAGCGGCTCGAAATGGTGGCGACTTAAGTACCGCATCCAAGGTAAAGAAAAGCTGTTGTCATTGGGTACCTATCCCGATACCAGCTTGACGGACGCGCGAGGGAAGCGTGACGAGGCGCGCAAGCTGCTGGCTGCGGGTGCTGACCCCGGTGAGCAACGAAAGGCATCCAAGGCTGCTGGAGCGGACCGGGCAGCGAACAGTTTTGAGGTCATCGCCCGCGAGTGGCTTGCGGTGAAGCAGCCTGAGTGGACGAGTAAACAGTTCGAGAAGGAGCGTGACCGGCTGCAGAATCATGCCTTTCCGCGGATTGGGGGTAAGCCTATTGCTCAGCTGGGGGTGAGCGACATCCGACCACTGCTCACGCATCAGGTTAGCCAAGGCCATATCGAGCAGGCGCATCGTCTACGCCACCAGCTCAGTCGTGTATTTCGATTTGCCGTCGCAACTGAACGAGCTGAGCGCGATCCCGCAGCTGACCTGCGCGACACGCTGCCCGCGCGTAACCCTAAGAACCACCCTACGATTACCGACCCGTCAGAGGTAGGGGAGCTGATGCGTGCGATGGAGGGCTTTACTGGGACCTTTTCGGTAAGGTGCGCTTTCAAGCTAGCACCGCTTTGGTTTTGCCGTCCGGGCGAGATACGTATGGCCGAGTGGTCGCATTTCGATCTGGATGGCGAGCATCCGACCTATAAGGTGCCTCCAGCAATCCGGAAATTGAAAAAGGCAGCAAAGGAAAACCCGGCCACTCCGCCCCACATCATTCCGCTATCTGCGCAGGCCATCGCCATTCTGCACGAGTTGCGGCTGCTTACCGGGCATGGACGCTACCTGTTTCCGGGCGCACGCGATCCGCGACGCCACATGTCTGACGGTGCCATCAACGCTGCACTGTCACGGATAGGTTACAAAGGCATCATTACAGGCCATGGTTTTCGCCATATGGCGCGCACGCTACTGGCCGAACAGGGGTGGGGCGCCGAGGCCTTGGAGCGACAGTTGTCCCACAAGGAGCAGGGTGTAGTCGGTGTCTACAACAAGGCACAGCATCTCGCCGAGCGCCGTCAGATCATGCAGGCATGGGCAGACTACCTAGATGCATTGCGTGTTGGAGGCCAAGCGGTTGCGCTCAAGAGCAGCGCTGGTTAGTGCCCAGTAGGCGCGCTCGTGATTGTGAGCTGCCATTGCCGTATCCGCCCCTCACAGTTGGGCCAAGGTGGCTAGTTGACGATCTGAAAGAAATGCACGAACATTGGGTTGACGAATCAAAGGAATTGCACAGTATGAGCTTCCCGCTGCCGTCTTCGTTCAACGTCAAGCTTTCTTCAGATCGCCTGCAAATGATAGCGAATTGGCTACTCGAGGAGCTCTACAACACGCAAGACGACTTAACGCGTGCTACCGACAGCAGTTATGGCCGTGGATGCACGACCTTCGATCGTCAGCGTAATAGGATCATTCAAGAGGCTGTCTCGGGCGATCACCCTTGGTTGGGCCTCGAAAATTCAACCTTTGCTTTGGTGTTCACCATTGGAGGCGTGCCGTGTCGTTTCAGTAACGATGATCCGGCGAATCCGAGCAAAGGTGCAGTTCTGCTGACCAATCCGTATCAGAGCAGCTTTCTAGAGTTTGTCGAAGAAGGAACTCCCGGACGTTTTTGTTTCGTGGTTGACCGGGGCTTTGATGGGATCGGTGAGCCACGTGTCGAGTTTCTCGGTTTCAGTGTCACTGGTGATCTAGTGTGTAAATGGGTTTCCGACTCTACTCGCGTGCTGTACGCGACAGGTGTGCCGGAATCCGACTCCGTCGAAGTTGGCAAGCCGCAGGTGACACCAAAGCGTCCCGATACGCCCGCCGTCACAGAGACGCCAGAAGCAGCTAGTGGCGATACAAATCCAGAGCAATGACACAGTTTATCGGCAGCAACCTTCGTCTCATTCGCCTGTATCACAATTTATCTCTTTCGGATCTCGGCGAGGACGTCGGAGTATCGAAACAGTTTTTGAGCCGGTTAGAGACCGGAGGGGAGGCTGTATCCGACAGCTTACTGAGCGGCCTCTCAGATCGCTTGCAGGTGCTACCTGACTTCTTTGGTCAGATTGACGCAAACCCTATTACTGAAGAGCAGTGCCACTTTCGAAGCCAGTTGACCACAAAGGCTGCGCTGCGGCAGAGCGCTCGCGCGCGCGGTGAGATGCTGAAACGTCTCGTTGGTGTGCTTGACGCGCACTTGGACCTTCCGAGCTATTCGGTGGGTTCGTATGAGCCGGACTCTGTAGAGGCGATTGAACGTGCGGCAGAGAGTTTTCGAGACTCGCTTGGTCTAGGGCGTGGCCCTCTAAGTAGCCTTACCCGCATAGCAGAAAATGCGGGTGCGGTAGTAATGCGAGTCCAAGGCCTAGCTTCAGAAATTGATGCAATATCGTTTGCTACTAAGCGCCCACTAATTGCATTGAACGACTGTGGGCGTTCTGGTTGTCGTCAGCGATTTGGCATAGCACACGAGCTTGGGCACTTTGCTTTGCACGTTGGTCTCCTGACTGGAGATCGGCTTACCGAGACGCAAGCGAACCGATTTGCGAGCGCACTCTTGATGCCGCGCACGACGTTTGCGAATGAGTGCAAACTCGCTACTCGCGGCAGTAGGCTCAATTGGCAAGGCCTTTCCACGCTTAAGTTGCGTTGGGGGGTTTCGAAAGCCGCGATCATCTATCGGGGGCGGCAGTTGGGCATCTTGTCAGAAGATCAGGCAAGAGCAGGTTACATTGGGCTCAAGCGTCATGGTGAAGCACTGCAGGAATTAGAAGATCATCTGGTACCGCCAGATGATCCTGAAATTGTGTCGGAAGGTCTGAAAGTGATGAAGGAACACTACGGGATTCCGGTCTCTGCGGTAGCTCGTGAAATGCGGGTGTTTCCGGCATTGCTTGGCAACCTTCTGATGACTGAAGAACCCATGCCTGCGAACAATGTCGTTAGGCTTCACGCTCGGGCTGATTAAAATTCAGGTGCGTCCGAGCTGACTGTCAAACAAGATGTTTGATATCAATGGTTCCCCAGTGCTCCTTTAGGTACTCGGCAACAAGCCTCCGATGGCAGTGATGTGGCTTATCTTCGCTGCAGAGAAGACAACCATCGGCTAGAGTCTCTGGAGGTATGCGCTTCTCGATCTCACGCTTGCGCATGAGATCGAGAAATTTTCGCTCGTATACCATCCAGTCGCCTTTATTCTTCTTGTACTCGTCAAGGATGTCCTGCGTTGGCGCGAGCTCAGGGAGATGTACGTACCCAATATCACAGACTTCCCGGAGGAAGAACTCCAAGTCATTTCGTTTCGCGAAGCCGGCCAGTTGAGACACGTTGTTTAGTCTCACATCAACAACGCGCTTTGCACCAGATCGCTTGAGTTTGCCGAAGAATGATTCTGCGGTTTTCTTGGTGAAACCGATTGTAAAGAGATTCAAGGGTTCACCTGCTCAGCTAGGGATGCATCGACGTAGGCCACCTTCTGTTCTCGCAATTTGTAAGCCTCATCGAGCAATTGAGTCCGAGTTCTAAACATATCTTCCTGCGGTAATCCAACCATATCCAGCAGTCTAGACGTCGTGGCATCTTGAGCTTCTAGTCCCCCATTTGACAAAATGTGCACGATCGACACCGATTGTGCCTCAAGGGCTCGACTCACGAGCAATGTGCGATGGCAATCCAGCGGCTCTTTTTCGGCGCACATGAGCGCGATGCGATACTTCTTTGCGCCGACTACTACGCGATCGATGCCGGATTTGAAAAGAGAGGTCTTTGCTAGCCGCGAGTACTGAACTCGGCCGTCTTCGTAACATGACGGATCGTTCGATCGGGCGCCCAATTCTTTCCCCATGAACACGTAGACGATGCCGGCACGAGCTAGCTCGGCAGACAAAAGTTCCTTATTGAACTGAGGATTGTGTCTACTAAAGGGGCTTGAGCGTACATCTGCAATAGCGGTGACGCTGCTGCGCTTCAACAGAGCGATGAATCGCTCTATTGGATGATTCGAGTGGCCGACGGTTAAAACCGTTAGACCTGAGTCGTGACTTATCACTGCACCTGTGCTCTTTGAATGATCGCGGCGGCTAGCTTGTAGCGATGTCCCTCGAAAGGTTCTCCCAGACTTACGCAGACCAAGCTCTCACCAAGCGGGTAAGTACCATTCTCTCGTGCCAAGTACTGCCTTTCCAGATGCGGGTCCGTCACCGAAATCCAGTAGTTGACCCCGTTGTAAGCGAACTTCGCCTGAACCTTGCGCTTAGGAACTCCGCGATTTGCACCCGGCGCAAAAATCCTTAGCTCAACAGCCGGTACGCGGATGAGATGTAGCGATTGAGGTAGCGCATCTGCAAGCGCTGTAGCCACCCTATCGTTGAGTCCATGAACTGTATGGTCGCCGTTGTGCCACAGAGTCCTCGGGCTCTCAGCGAAATTTTCAGCCTCAAGCCAGCTCGCTTGCCCGACTTTTTCCCAGTACTCGTGCGGCTCTAGAAGCCAATTTTCGGTCTGGCATGCGTGTGGTTGATGCTCAACTAACGGCACATTAATGATGTCCAGTACCCGAGGGTCGGTACCATCGGCGTACTGCCGTTCGTACTCTGAGACTTCTTGTGTGGGACGGTCGCTGATAGGGCGAATCCATGGCCCCGCCGTGCCGTTCACAATCTGTCTACCAGCGATGCAGCGTCCGGCCATCTTCTTCGAGTTGGCTAGACACAAAATCTTTTTAGTAACCATTAGCAATCTCCCCTGTCCTTGTCCTTGAGATCCGGCGCTCCAGCTGCGCCGGGCGTTGCTAAATGTATACCTTCCGAGAGCCGACCAACGACCTATCAAAACTCATATCATAATGATAACATCAAATCATCTAAGGAGATTTGATAAATGAGCGAGGTTGTGGGGTACGCGCGAGTCAGCAGCTTTGGGCAAAGCTTAGATATCCAACAGGACAAACTGAAAGCATTCGGCTGCACGAAGATCTTTGCCGAAAAGCGGTCAGGAAAGCAGGCTGATAGCCGGCCAGAGCTTCAAGCATGCCTCGTGTTTCTTCGCGAGGGGGACACCCTAGTCATCACGAAATTAGACCGTATGGCCCGATCGGTGCTCGATCTAGCCAAGATTGCCGAGCTCCTTAACAAGAAAGGGGTGGCACTAAAGGTTTTGGATCAGGCCATCGATACAAAGACGTCCGAAGGTCGGTTGATGTTTAGTCTCTTGGGTGCCTTTGCCCAGTTCGAGAATGACATCCGAGCGGAGCGGCAGGCAGACGGAATCGCCAAGGCCAAACAGAAGGGCGTGGCCTTTGGACGGAAGCGAGCGCTGACGCCTGAGCAATGCAGCCGGATCAGGACGCTACGGGAAGAAGAGAAATTCTCTGTTCCGCAGCTGGCTGAGCGCTTCAACGTCGGGCCTGCAACGATCTACAGGGCGCTAGGAGTTCATGGACCAGATACCAGTACTAGCTCATGAGCGCAGGCGTGGCGCGGGAAAGATGCGGTTAACGTGATTCAGAGCGGCTATTGGGATATGTTCGGCCAGAATCTCCGGGGGGAGTGCAGGACAAAATCGCGCGTGCTCCCTCACGTATCTAATGGAACGAGGATGTTGAATGGCACGCACAACAAAGACCGTTTGGTACAAACGCGCTCGGTTCGGAAGTGATGGCAAGGGCGCTGGACAGCAAGATCTTCAATCAGTTTTGGCGACCGCTTTAGCGAAGATCGCTGACCCGACAGACAGGCTGCGGGCACCAACCACCGATGGCGGGCAAAGTATGGTTATCAATCGCTACGCAAAGCGATTGAACATGCTGGTAGGTCAATTCATTAGCTTTACAGCGGGTCAACAGCAACCCGTTGTCACTATAAGTAAAGGGGTGAAGGAATTTGACCTGACTTCGATAGTGGCGACCCAGTCATCTGCCGTAAGGAAGGAGTTCGTTGATGGGATGGGTTTTTTTGCCATTCATGGAAATCATGTTCTCCTCGCCCAATCGAAGTCTCTGGGATCGCGCGAGTTTGAGGCATATTTGAACTGGCTCCTCATCGAGACGTCCCAAGTGCTAGCTAACGACGTCATTGTGACTGTGGCGGATCAGCCAAGCACAGCAGTCATGCGAAAAGTCGCTCAGAAGAAGCTTCGAGGCGTGACCGTTGGGACACCGTTGAAGCCAGTCGCAGTCGCTGAGAAAAGCGGCAAGGATCATGTCTTGCAGTATGAAGCCAGCGGCGAGGGCTTCGATACCCTCCGTGGTCTTTTTGGCGCCGACATTTTTGACAAGATCAACCTTACCGAAGCACTGGACTCAGATAATGTCTTTGTCCAAGTCACGATCCGCGTAAAGGGCAAGCGCACCGTGAGTGACGACACTCACAAGATGCTCGACGCACTAGCAACAGCCGCAAGGCATATGTCACCTGACGACATTGCCATGGAAGTTCAGGGCGTGGGCACCGTAAAAGGTGATGAGATAAAGATACATAAAACCGTCATAGTAGATGTGCTTGCGGAGGGTGGCTTGGTTAAAGAAGACGACCTTTGGCAAAAACTTCACGAGTGGCTCTGCGAGCTGATCGAGCGCAAGCAAATACCGGCATGAGAAAAGCCGTAAACATTCTGGCGTTGCTTTTTTGCGGCTTCGCTTCCGCTGCGCTTGCTTGGCTATCGGTGCGATATCTTGGCTTGGAGAATGTTCGCTCGGCCCTTCGGTTTGCGACCGCCCCAGCTGTATTTCTGGGCGGCTTCGCCGCGACCCTTCTCGGCAAGGTGCACGATCTTACAGAAATATCCGGCATGCCCGTGCATATCATCGACAGAGTTACGCCAAAAGTGAGAGCAATCCACATCAGGCTGTGGATGTTGATTGCACTAATCGCAATGGCCACAGTCGGTGGCTGGATCGTTGCCTCTGTAGATGCCAATTACGCAGCTGCGCACTTCTGGGTCTCCTATGCATCCATCTCCTGTCTAGCCATCATGATCGCCGTGACCATCGTTGAGATGATCTACCTACCCATGCTTCACATGGACTACTCGAAATTCCGCATGAGAGCAATTCGCGAGTACCGTGATGCACAAACACGGGAGGAAACGCTGAAAAAACTCAGGGGGAGTGAGTAGTCCAAGCCGATTCCCTTGGAGGGAGTGCAGCTGCGCAATGTTAGCCTTCGGCTCAATGCGGGCAATCCTAGAGACCAGAAAGTCGTATCTTGCAGCCGTGACCAACCATCATGGCGGCAGGAAATGGCGAGATGATCACTGTGCCGACAGTCATTGAATCACCTCGAACAACAGCGGCTGATGCCATCGCGTCTGCATCTAGCTTCGACACGGTAGGAACGGCCGCACGAACGAGCTGGCTGCAAATCTGAGTCAGAAAGGCCACCCCCATCGCCCGTCCTTTGGTCGGGCCATACGAAACCACTTGAGCGTCGTAATCGCCGTAGGAAAATGTTTCCCAGCGATCAAAGGCTAGTGGCATCGAGAAATAGTGGTTGCCACGGAACCGTACTTCCTGCACTTCGGAAATCTTATAGTCGTCGTTGGCAAGGGCGTTGTAGCGATGAGCAAATGTCTTTGCGTCAGGGAAGGCGGATTCGTCCTTACTCTGAAGTAGCCCGGCTACTCCGCCGCTATCGCTCGTGGATGTACTTGAGCCGCTGCAACCCGAAAGGGCTACCAGCGTGCCAGCTAGCGCAAACATCAATGTCCGGTCCTTCATCCTCACTCCTTCAGAATGCGCACACGCTAGAAATCGCTGTTTAGGCTTGCCTGTGCGACGAAAAAATAGCGGTCCCAAAGAAACCCAAACTTGCTTTGTCCGTTCTCGAATTCGAGAACCGCGGCGAGGCTCCCCTCAGGCTGCGCCGATGCCTCTCTGAGCTGTCTAAACGGCCTAGCTTCCGGTGACCAGAGTATTGGCGCAGCTCGGGCAGCGAAGCCGGTACTTCTTAGCTTCCCATCTGAGTACGCTGAGTACAGAGAACACGATGAAGCCTCCCCAGAATCCCATGGGAACAACGAGGCACACGAGCGCCGCCAGAATCATCACGACCGCACACGCTCGGTAAGTCAGATACCAAGGCACGATCGTGTCCATTACCCCCATACGCCCCGTGTACCCGCATTCAAGACAGGTGACTGTCCTGTACTTGTCGTAGCCCTTCAGGTTGTACCGTATCTGTTCGGGGATCTCGGGCTCGCTTGTTGCCCTTTCGCCGCTGGAAGCGCTGGAAGGCTGGCTACCCACAGGAGCCGTTGTTCCGCTCCCTCCGTTTAGCAGGTGTGCCTTCTGCTGATGGAATTCATCCTCAGTGAGGAGCCCTCGATCCTTGAGGTCGGAAAGCTTCAGGATTTCGTCTGCTACTGAATTCATTGAAATCACTCAATGTGCGGTTTGCAGGAGCTGGGCATAAAGCGCGAGCGTCGACCGATTTTGTCGTCCATCCTCCCCCTGTCTAAGCGACCGGATGTGCCCATAGACCCTTGGGAAGATCGCCCCAGTTGAGGCGGTACTTCTGCTTTGCAGGCAATATTCTATAAGCGACTAGTCAAATTGGGACTATTCTAGAGCAGACTTTAGCGTGGCTTGACCTCTATGGGCAAGATCCATGTCTGCGTCTACTCACCACAACCATTACCAGCTGTTGCTAGCCATGTTGAAGGTGACTCGCCAGAGCAAAGGCGTGACGCAGATTGAGCTCGCGGCAAGGCTGGGAAATACCCAGACCTTTGTGTCGAAGATGGAGCGAGGTGGAAGAAGGCTAGATGCGATTGAACTGATCGAGGTCTTGGAGGCGTTAGAAGTGGACCCTAAGGCTTGGCTCGATCAGTTCATCATCGAGCGCAAAAACGCTCAGAAGCGCGTCAAATCGGCACGAAAAATCTCGATGCAATGATGCTTGCAAAGGTAGGTCGTGGGCGCTTGAAATAGATTACATAATACAGAGCACTATTCGCGGCAGACTTGATCGGGCCTAAGGTCTCCGAGACTCTGCAATTTCTGCAGATGTGTATACACAATGATCAACCATTGCTCGCATCTCATGTATAAAAGATGGTCATCATGATGATCTGTGCTACATAGATTCCCATGGTATCCATCGACTGCATCAATACTTTTTGGCAATAGAAGATCAAGAGGGAGCGTCACCCCCAGTGCTAACTGGTCTGCCTCTGTGTCACAGGTGAAGTGGATCTAGCCCTTAAATCACCGTCCGAACGACACAAACTTCCAAAGAACAGCGTCGGTATTTTGTTGGCAAGTCTTGAGCGCATAGTTGATCAATCTATCTTGGTCATCACTTGTCTTGATTTCTACGAACCAACCGTCATCCTTCGGGCAATAAACGGCTGGATCTCCACAGCGTTGATCTGACTTTGTCCATAGCTCGCGAATGGTCTCCTTGTGGTTACATGGGTAGTCAGGTAGCTGCATGAAGCAATGGATGTGGATACCTTCTTCCGGAGTAAGCAAGGCAGCGTAGGAGTCGCCTTGATGGTACTTTTCGACGATAGGGACCATGGGGAAGCGCTTAGTCGAATTCCTGCCGAAGAAGGCGCTTTTGAGGCCGTAGGCGTACGTACCAAAGATCTTTTCCGCTGCGGTGAAGCTGACCTCCTTCCTGAAGCTGTAAGTGATGAAGGCATTCACCTTCGCTTCGCGAAGCCAGTTGATCGCCGAGCGTTGTAGATCCGTATCGATTCGGGAGCTTGTAGCTATTTCCATTTCAATATCCATAGGCAGCCAATTTTGTTGCTACCTATGAACTATGTATCGAACTTTCAAAATTTTGCTCACTGAATATTGCTCCCCGCACGGCTTGGATGCGGGAGTCAGAGAATTTTGATGCTTCGGGTGCTAGCTAGGCAGCGTCGACATTCATGCGAAGGTCGCACGCTAGCAGCGATGGACTGTTGGATTGGCGCGGGTAATCTTTGCGTGCATCCAGTCCGTTACGTCAGGCAGGCACCAAGCAACGGTTCCTTCGGACAGGTGGATCGGCGAAGGGAAGTGCCCTTCTTTGATCATCTTATAAATCTGTGAGCGAGACAGGCCGATCAGATGTCTGAGCTCGGGCATACGAATGAAGCGAATTACTTCTTTGTTTGTGTGTTTGGCTTTGCTTACGTCTTGGATTGTCATTGCGGCCCTCTTATTGCCGGCGCAAATGCCGGATGCCGCACATGATGCGCGTTTATTTTGTGTATATCAATCAATAACTTATATGATTTTTGCGACAAAAATAAGAGGAGCGTGAGCCGCTAAGAAAGCATTGCGTCTTCTCTCTTTATCCCCCTGTGCAGTGATGTACGGACGTTCTTTAAGCGTGATCCGGTCGGTTTCCGCGTGGTAGGCCGAAACGCAATGCGTTACTCGGGTGGACAACGTGATGACACGTTGTGGCGTAGGAGTTTTGTTTTGAGAGATGTCTGGTTTGAGGACCAAGCAAACCTACGTTGGGGGTAACTTTGGGGGTAACATCAAAGACTGCGTTGCTTTGATCCGCATAAAACGGCCAATAGCAGTCATAATGCGAGTCCACCCATACCACCATGCCTTTTCATGTTCTTGAAGAGGCAAGCCTTCCTAGCATTTCCGCAGCTAATGGTGGCCTACAGCGCCTTCGACAGCCTTGAAGTGTTCTGGATTGAACTCGGTTTTGCGGGATTTTAGAAGCGCAAGCAATTCGGATCGTCGGGTCGGGCCGAGGGGGGCATAAGCATTACTAACTTTGACCCAGTCAGTCACGAAGTCGTGCCACAGCGAGCGTTGATCATCGCTGTTGGGTTGCAATCTTAAAATTAGCGACAACCGATCCCAGTGGCCGAGTGCGGCAAAGAACTCCCGAAGACTCTCCCGAGCCTCCGGCTTCGCTGGTAGGGATTGGATGACGTAGGTCGCCCGGTCCAACCCAAATCGAATTGAGCCGCGTCTCACTGAGATGGTGAGCAGGCTAAGCACCCGGGTGCCACCGCTCGTGATCAGCTGGACCAACTCTTGGTCTGAGATTTCACCGTTGGCTTTAAGGATGCCTCTGAGGCAGTGCATGCGCGCAACGCTTCTCGGGTGCGCCAGCCACCGGCGCATCGCCACCAGATCCTGCTCGTGGGCGACATCTGCCAGCGATATCAAAGCGCCAAGAGTGGGGCTATCGCCATCGTGATCGAGCACATCGCGCCAACGCTCGGCAGCGTCCTCCGCGAATCTCTCGCGAAGAAGAAAGGCCGAGAGAGACCGAACGCCAGCGGAGCGGTCACACAAGGCCTGACAGAGCAAGTCGTAAGATAGCGGCTCGGTCGACTTGGCCATCGCATGCAAGGACTCCCTCCGAGTTACTGGGTGCGCGGCACTTAAACCCTGCCTAGCGAGGTCGAGGGCGCGAGAGGCGCTGCAATGGGCCTGTGCATGGCGGAGCGCATGTAGAGCAATCGTCGGGTTTGGATCACGGATGGCCGCATCGAGAACGTCGATGGGTGGAGGGGTCTCGGCATTGAGGGCAGCGTCGTAAGCCCACAAGCGGACCGTTGAGTTCTCGCTACCCAGCATCCTAAGTAGCAAAGGCCACTTGGCTTCTTTGAGCACCCAGTTTTCTACATGCTCATGAAGCCACTCCCCTGGGACGCGTGTGCGGGATCGCAGCCGTATTACCAGCGGCCAGACTTCGAGTATGTCGTCATCAGAACAAAGCTCCAGCAGCCTTACGACGGCATCTTGAGCAGCAAACTGGACCTGAGGCACCCAGTCCGCGCAGCGGATGAGTGCAGCGGCAAGGGTCAAGCGACCAGGGAACTGGGGGAGCAGCCACAGCACCTTCTGGCGAATCCGGCCATCGGTGTGGCCTGCTACCAAGAACAAAAGTGGCTGGCGCAGCTCAGGGCTGATCTTCGCCCTCGTTGTTCGTGGCACGGCGTCTTCCGGCCAGCGTCGATATGGCGATCCGTAGTAGCTCCTAAGCCGCTCGTCCACATCGATCAGCTTTGACGCGTGCATGCTGGCGAGGTAGTCACTGGCCCGTTGGCGGAATCCAGAGTCATCGACCGGCAGGGCAAACGTTTGGAAGCAGTCGTTGAGAAGGGTCTCCAGATAGGAGGGGTCGCTGCCACCGCTTAGAAATCTTTCCCATATCATCGAACGATCGCCATCCTTAAGCGGTACGTGTCTGCCAAACAGGCAATGAGCAGCTTGCGCTAGCCGCGTGCTTCTGGCAACGACAGTTGGTTATGTTTGATCTTGCCCGGATTCAGGGCGGGCGGAATAGTGATTCCGGAGAGCGTTGAAAGGCATGCCGGTGATTGCGAGCGGTTGGCGGACTGCTCTACCCGAGCGAAAATTTCTGACTCAACTTTCCCCGGCCACCGATGATTTCACGACCGCGCAGGCTGGGTTGGCGTGATCTGTGGTGGCTATGCTTCCTCTCCACCCATAACCACCATGTGTCTCCAGGTCTCTGGGACACCTCCAAGCTTCCATACTTTTCCTGGCCTCATCGGCACGCGAACGCTGCGCGTTTCCAGTGCTCGATCGCTGCCCGATCCACGCGAAACAGACCACCCGGCTGCGGACGGGCTTGCTACGCCCCGGGCGATAGGCGGGCGTCGAGTGTCTCCAATGCATCGTGGCTAGCGCAGTGGCTACTACCCGGCGCGGATGACGGTCTCCAGATCGTTGCTAGTTTCAACGCGTGGACGTTCGTCCACCTGCTCGGCTGCCGGCGCTCGAGCCATCGTTTGATTTTGAAAAGACGGATGCGGACCGACAAATTCGTTGGGAGCCTGCGGAGCACCATGGATATCGAGGTCGGATCACCGACCGGACACTGCGTCGCGATGAGGTGTCATCGAGCGTGTTCCCGCATCGTCGCTTGCATGTCGCGGGATCCATCGCCAGCCCGATGCCGTTCGGCGGCAGTCCCACCATGAAGTCGTCGGCGTCATTCCATGATGTTGCCCAGAGCCAATTTTCCCCTGTCCATGCTGACCAAGCGCGAGCAGGAGATCCTGCGCCTGATCGCTCGTGGCATGAGCTCGCTCGCCATTGCCACGGCGCTGGGCATTTCCATCCACACCGTGCGGCAGCACCGCACCAACATGCGCAGGAAGATGGACATGCGCCATCCCAGTGCGCTGGTCCGCTACGCGATTCTCCATCTCGGCGAGCGGCGCGCGGACGATCCGCAAGGTTGCCGCCACGACCTGCTCAGTTCGCGCGAGCGGGAAATCTGCCAGCTGGTGGGCAAGGGCCTGTCGAACGACGACATCGCCACTCGCCTGCGCATCAGTCCGCTCACGGTGCGCAAGCATCGACAGAACGCCATGCGCAAGTTCGGCGCGCAGAGCACGGCCGACTTCATTCGTCGCGTGGCCGACGCCTTCGTCGATTGACCTGCCAGGACGAGTTCTCTCCATTGGCGGATCGCTTCTGTTCCATGGGCATGCGCATCACGTCGTCGACGGTGAGGAAAAGTGAGCGCTCGGGCGCGAATTCAAGCTCGCTTGGTGACGCCTCAAAAAACGACGTGGAGGAGGCCGCAAGGGCGACGCGCTAGAATACGCGGATGCATATCTTCAAAGAATTCCATATCGAAGCGGCCCACCGCCTTCCGAACGTGCCGCCGGGCCACAAGTGCGCGCGCCTGCACGGTCATTCCTTCCGCATCGAGATCCATGTGGAGGGAGAGCCCGACCCTACCCTGGGCTGGGTGATGGACTTCGCCGACGTCAAAACGGCCTTCGCGCCGCTGTTCGATCAGCTGGATCACCATTACCTCAACGATATCGAGGGCTTGGAGAATCCCACCAGCGAGATGCTGTCGCGCTGGATCTTCCAGCGCTTGGCGCCGTCGTTGCCCGGACTGGACAAAGTGGTCGTGCATGAAACTTGCACCTCCGGGGCAAGTTGTAGCCGTGACAGTTTTTGACGCGTCGCAATAAGTCATCGTGCTCGCGTAATCGCTTGGTAATCTTGAATTTTTGATGACATGCGATTCCGTTCAGCGAAAATATATTGCATTGCACAAAACGACTTGGTAAGGTACGTCTCACTACCCCCATCCCGTCGAGGGACCAAGTCATGACGCAGCAACTGAATTCCCAGGTTTTTGCCTACGCCAAGCAGCTGGCCGACAGCGCTTTCAAGGCACAGTCCGTGGCTTTCAAGGGCCTGGAGCAGGTCGCCGAACTGCAGATCCGCGCACTGGAAAAGCAGTCCGAAGCTGCGGCCGATTTCTTCAGCGGCGCCCTCGAAACCCGCGATATCGATGGTTTTCGCGTGCTGTGGGAAAAGGCGGCTGCCGCCGGTCGTGAAAACGCCGAGCGCGCCGTCTCCGTGACCCAGGAAATCATCGCCGTGACGCAGAAGACCGCCGAGTCGCTCAGCGCGCTCGTGCAGGAACAGCAGCTTGCTGCCAATGACGCCGTGGCCGCTCCGGTCGCTGCCGTCAAGAAGGCCGCTGCTGCCGCTTCGAGCAAGTAATCAAGTAAGACCGCTTATCGGCGCAGCGTTTCTTCCCCCCAGTTGCGTCAAAGGGCCGGACGGTTGTCCGGCCCTTTTTCTATGCGCAATTTCTCGCGACTCCGTCGTTTTATGTGAACGGATCGGCCTCTGGACAAGATGTCGCGCCGGGCGCGACTTGTCGCTGTAAATGCCTCGCTGATATACTTTTTGGGATTGGACCGTGGCCCGCAGCTGGTTCGGTGCCGCCTTGAGCGAAGCCGCGCGGGAACATCACGTGATCAACAGTCTTGCTTCCGGTCGTCGTCTGGCACTGCGCATTATTTTGCTGCAGCTGGCCGTGGCGGTGGCCGTCGGTCTCACCTTCCTGATGCAGGGGCCCCGCGAAGCGCTGGCGGCCACTGCAGGCGCCGCCCTGGTGGCGCTGGGTTCCGCGCTGCTGGCGTGGCGCTCCTTCAAGGGATTGGGTGGCGGAGGCACGGCCATGTGGCACGTGTTGTCAGGTTTGATCCTGAAGTGGATCGTGATCTTCGGAGGGCTGATCGCGATCCTGGGTCAATGGAAATTACCGCCACTAGCTGCCATCACGGGGCTGGTGGCTGCTTACGCAATAAATCTGCTGGCGTTCAGATTCAAGGGCTAACACATGGCAAGCGAGCCGCAGGGCGGACTAACTGAGTACATCCAGCATCACCTTCACCACTACACGGTGAGTCTGGGTGACGGCGACTTCATGAAGATCCACGTCGACTCGCTCGTCGTGTCCTTCGTGCTGGGTGCCCTGTTCTGCCTGTGGTTCTGGCTGAAGGCCCGCAAGGCGACCTCGGGCGTGCCGTCCAAGGGCCAGGCCTTCGTCGAGATCATCGTGGAGTTCGTCGACACCCAGGTGAAGGACACCTTCCACGGCGACCGCCGCACGGTGACCCCGCTGGCGCTGTCGATCTTCATGTGGGTCGTGTTCCTGAACACGATGGACTTGTTGCCGCTGGATGCGCCCGGCTGGGGCGTGAAGGCCGTCGCTGGCGCCGAAGTCGCGCATCACACCTTCTTCCGCTGGGTGCCCACCGCCGACATCAACACCACCATGGGCCTGGCCCTGGCCGTGTTCTTCATCGTGCTGGCGCACGGCATGAAGGCCAAGGGCGTGGGCGGTTTCGGCTGGGAACTGATCACGGCGCCGTTCCATGCGGACAACGTGGCGGTCAAGATCATCCTGATGCCGTTCAACCTCGCGCTCAACGTGATCGAATACCTGTCTAAGCCGGTGTCGCTCGCCATGCGACTGTTCGGCAACATGTATGGCGGTGAGTTGGTCTTCATGCTGATCGCGGGCCTGTTCGCGGGCTGGATCAGCTTCCTGCCAGGCGTGCTGTTCAACTCGGTGTGGGCGATCTTCCACATCCTGATCATCCTGCTGCAGGCGTTCATCTTCATGATGCTGACGATCGTGTACATCGCGACCGCGCGTGAGCATCACTAAGTTTCGCTTCGTTTCAAGTTTCGCTTCATCTTGCTTGTTCTAACCAACCCGTTATCGATTCACAGGAGAACACCATGGAACTCATCGCACACGTGCAGGGCCTGACCGCCATTGCCATCGGCATCATCATCGGCCTCGGCGCTCTGGGCGCTTGCTTGGGTATCGCCATCATGGGTTCCAAGTTCCTCGAGTCCGCTGCCCGTCAGCCGGAGCTGGTGCCGCTGCTGCAGGGCCGCATGTTCCTGCTCGCCGGCCTGATCGACGCTGCGTTCATCATCGGCCTGGCCGTGGCACTGCTGTTCGCCTTCTCGAATCCGCTGATCAGCGCCCTGCCGCACTAAGCCTTCGTTAGGCCGCGAGGCCAATCGGAGCGGGTTATGTGGCGCCGCGGCGATTTAACGCCGCGGCTTCACGTCAACTTCAACGTGTTCGGGAGTATTTGGAAAGCTCATGGATATCAATCTGACTTTCCTGGGCCAGATGGTTTCTTTCGCCATCCTGGTCTGGTTCACCACCAAGTTCATCTGGCCGCAGCTCAATCACGCGATTGAGGAGCGCCAGAAGAAGGTTGCCGATGGTCTGGCCGCCGCTGAAAAGGCGCGCGCCGAACTGAAGGACGCCGACGCCAAGGTGGCCGTCGAAATCAAGCAGGCTCGTGCGCAGGCCAACGAGATCATCGAGCGTGCCCAGAGCCAGGCCAACCAGATCGTGGACAAGGCTCGCGCCGAAGCCGTGACCGAGGCCACGCGCCTGAAGGCCGCCGCTGCCGAGGAAATCGTCAGCATGCAGCAGCGTGCGCGCGAAGAACTGCGTGGCTGGGTCGGCCGTCTGGCGGTCCAGGGCGCGGAGAAGATCGTGCAGCGCGAAGTCGATGCCAGCGCCCACAAGGCGATGCTCGACCAGCTCGTGGCCGAGATCTAAGTCATGACCCAGGCAATCACCCTCGCCCGTCCGTACGCGCGTGCTGCCTTCGAGCTGGCCCATGGGGCCGGCTCGCTCGGCGCATGGTCGCAGGCGCTGGCCTTTGCCGCGGAAGTGGCGAAGGACCCGCGCGTGGCCGGTTTCGGCAACGATCCGCGCGTGACGGCGGACCAGCTGGTCGCGTTGCACCTGCCGCAGGGCATGGCTGCCGACGCGCCGTTTGCCCGTTTCCTGGGTGAGCTGGCCGAGCACCGTCGCATGGCGCTGCTGCCGGAAATCGCCGCGCTGTTCGAGCAGTACAAGCGCGAATCCGAGTCGCAGCTGTTGGTGAAGGTGACCAGTGCGTTCGCTCTGGATGCCGCCCAGGCTGACCAGCTGAAGGCATCGCTCAAGCGTCGCTTCAAGCGCGAGATCGAACTGGAAACCCAGGTCGATGCCTCGCTGCTCGGTGGCGTGGTGATCGATACCGGCAGCGAAGTGATCGACGGTTCGGCCCGCGGTCGTCTGGCGCGCATGACCCGCGCGCTGACGGCTTAAGTTTCACGCGACTTCGTGTCGCGAACAGCAAGACCGGCCATCCATGGCCGGACAATGAATTTAAAGCGAAGTCCGTTTCGCGAAGTGTCACGCCAGCATCGGCGGGCTCTTCAAAAAAGACTCAAATCTCAGGATATCGACCCATGTCCAGCTCCACCTTGAACCCGTCCGAGATCAGCGAACTGATCAAGACCCGCATCGAGCAGTTCAAGCTCGGCGCGGAAGCACGTAACGAAGGCACCATCATCAGCGTGTCCGACGGCATCGTGCGCATCCACGGCCTGGCCGACGTGATGCAGGGCGAAATGATCGAACTGCCGGGCAACTCCTATGCGCTGGCGCTGAACCTCGAGCGTGACTCGGTGGGCGCCGTGGTGCTGGGCGAATACCAGCACCTGCGCGAAGGCGACACCGCCAAGACCACCGGCCGCATCCTCGAAGTGCCGACCGGTCCGGAGCTGCTGGGTCGCGTGGTCGATTCGCTGGGCAACCCGATCGACGGCAAGGGCCCGCTGAACGCCAAGACCAGCTCGGCCATCGAAAAGGTCGCGCCGGGCGTGATCTGGCGCAAGTCGGTCGACCAGCCGGTGCAGACCGGCTACAAGTCCGTCGACTCGATGATCCCGATCGGCCGTGGCCAGCGCGAGCTGATCATCGGCGACCGCCAGACCGGCAAGACCGCGCTGGCCATCGACGCGATCATCAACCAGAAAGACTCCGGCATTAAGTGCATCTACGTGGCCATTGGCCAGAAGCGTTCGTCGATCGCCAACGTGGTGCGCAAGCTCGAAGAGAACGGCGCGCTGGCCAACACCATCGTGGTGGTGGCTTCCGCTTCCGAGTCGGCTGCGCTGCAGTACATCGCGCCGTATTCGGGTTGCGCCATGGGCGAGTACTTCCGCGACCGCGGCGAAGACGCGCTGATCATCTATGACGATCTGTCCAAGCAGGCTGTGGCCTACCGCCAGATCTCGCTGCTGCTCAAGCGCCCGCCGGGCCGCGAAGCCTACCCGGGCGACGTGTTCTATTTGCACTCGCGCCTGCTCGAGCGTGCGGCTCGCGTCTCCGAGGAGTACGTCGAGAAGTTCACCAACGGCGAAGTGAAGGGCAAGACCGGTTCGCTGACCGCGCTGCCGATCATCGAAACGCAGGCCGGTGACGTGTCCGCGTTCGTGCCGACCAACGTGATCTCGATCACCGACGGCCAGATCTTCCTGGAAACCGACCTGTTCAACGCCGGCATCCGCCCGGCCGTGAACGCCGGTATTTCGGTGTCGCGCGTCGGTGGCGCTGCCCAGACCAAGATCGTCAAGAAGCTGTCCGGCGGCGTGAAGCTGGCCCTGGCGCAGTTCCGCGAGCTGGCTGCGTTCGCGCAGTTCGCCTCGGACCTGGACCCGGCCACCCGCGCCCAGCTGGATCGCGGCCAGCGCGTGACCGAGCTGATGAAGCAGGCGCAGTACTCGCCGCTCTCGATCGCCGAACTCGCGCTGTCGGTGTACGCCGCCGAGAAGGGCTACCTCGACGACCTGCCGGTCAACAAGGTGCTGCCGTTCGAGAAGGGCCTGCACGCCTTCATGCACCAGAACCACGGCGAGCTGATGAAGAAGATCGTCGCCACCGGTGACTGGAACAACGACATCGAAGCCACCTTCAAGTCCTCGCTCGACGAGTACAAGAAGACCGGCAGCTGGTAAGCAGTTAAGGGTGTACGGCCGTCCAGACGGCCGTACCGCACTCCGGTCGACCGACCGGGATCGCACTAACCCAGATAGGTTGAGGCAAACGTGGCAAGCGGACGCGAAATCAAAACCAAGATCAAGAGCACGCAGAACATGCGCAAGGTGACGCGCGCGCTCGAGATGGTCTCGGCCTCGAAGATCCGCAAGGCGCAGGATCTGATGAAGGCGTCGCGTCCCTATGCGCGTGCCATGCGCAAGGTGATCGCGCACGTGGCCCAGGCCAGCACCGATTTCAGCCATCCGTTCCTGCTGGAGCGCGAGAAGGTGCAGCGCGTCGGTTTTCTCGTCGTCAGCACCGACCGCGGTCTGTGCGGCGGCTTGAACTCGAACCTGTTCCGTCGCCTGCTGCCGATCATTCGCGAGTGGCAGGACAAGGGCGCGGAGATCGACGTCGTTGCCGTCGGCCAGAAGGCAACGCAGTTCTTCCGTCGCATCAAGGGCGTGAACCTGATCGGCAGCGTCACCCACCTGGGTGAGAAGCCGAAGGTGGAAAGTCTGATCGGCGTGATCAAGGTCATGCTCGATGCCTACACCGAAGGCAAGCTCGATCGCGTGTTCCTCGCCCACAACGATTTCATCAACACCATGACGCAGAAGCCGGCGGTCCACGCGCTGCTTCCGCTGCCGGTGGTGGCACAGGAAATGGTCAGCGGCGAAGGCAAGCCGAACTCGCCGGATTTCCCGGTGGCCGGCCTCAAGCTCGAGCAGAAGCACGACTGGGATTACATCTACGAACCCGATGCCGCCACCGTGCTCGAGCATGTGCTGGGTCGTTACATCGAGTCGGTGGTGTACCAGGGCGTGCTGGAAAACCTTGCCAGCGAGCATGCCGCGCGCATGGTCGCGATGAAGAGCGCATCGGACAACGCCAACAAGGTGATCGGCGAACTGACGCTGATTTACAACAAGGCGCGTCAGGCGGCGATCACGCAGGAAATTTCCGAGATTGTTGGTGGTGCCGCGGCTGTATAAGTGCAGGCATCCCTGCCTGCAAGAGCAGATCAAAAAGCGGCCATCCATGGCCGCGAGTAGTTAAAGCGATCATCCATGATCGCGAAGATCAAAAAGCTGCCATCCATGGCAGCACTTTTAAACTAAGAGCGACGCACTAGCGGCGCTTGTAACGAACCTAAAAGATCCATCCGGAGCACATCCATGAGTCAGGGCAAAGTTGTACAGATCATCGGCGCGGTCATCGACGTGGAATTCGCACGCGATCAGGTGCCGCAGGTTTACGACGCGCTGAAAGTCGACGGCACCGACATCACGCTGGAAGTCCAGCAGGTGCTGGGTGACGGCATCGTCCGTACGATTGCCCTCGGTTCCACCGACGGCCTCAAGCGCGGCCTCGTGGCGCGCAACACCGGCGAAGGCATCAAGGTGCCGGTCGGCAAGGCCACGCTGGGCCGCATCATGGACGTGCTCGGCAATCCCATCGACGAAGCCGGCCCGATCGGCGAGCAGGATCGTTGGGTCATCCATCGCGAAGCGCCGAGCTACGACGACCAGGCCACCTCGAACGACCTGCTGGAAACCGGTATCAAGGTGATCGACCTGGTGTGCCCGTTCGCCAAGGGCGGCAAGGTCGGCCTGTTCGGCGGCGCCGGCGTCGGCAAGACCGTGAACATGATGGAACTCATCAATAACATCGCCAAGGCGCACTCGGGTCTGTCCGTGTTCGCCGGCGTGGGCGAGCGTACCCGCGAGGGCAACGACTTCTACCACGAGATGAAAGACTCCAACGTGCTCGACAAGGTGGCCATGGTCTACGGCCAGATGAACGAGCCGCCGGGCAACCGTCTGCGCGTGGCGCTGACCGGCCTGACCATGGCCGAGTACTTCCGCGACGAGAAGGACGCCTCGGGCAAGGGCAAGGACGTGCTGCTGTTCGTGGACAACATCTACCGCTACACGCTGGCCGGTACCGAAGTGTCCGCATTGCTCGGCCGCATGCCGTCCGCCGTGGGTTACCAGCCGACGCTGGCCGCGGAAATGGGCGTGCTGCAGGAGCGCATCACCTCGACCAAGACCGGTTCGATCACCTCCATCCAGGCCGTGTACGTGCCCGCGGATGACCTTACCGATCCGTCGCCGGCGACTACCTTTGCTCACCTTGATGCGACCGTGGTGCTGAGTCGTAACATCGCCTCGCTGGGTATCTACCCGGCCGTCGATCCGCTGGACTCGACCAGCCGCCAGCTCGATCCGGATATCGTGGGTGCCGAGCACTACGACGTGGCCCGCCGCGTGCAGGGCACGCTGCAGCGCTACAAGGAGCTCAAGGACATCATCGCGATCCTGGGCATGGACGAGCTCTCGGAAGACGACAAGCAGGCCGTGTCGCGCGCCCGCAAGATCGAGCGCTTCTTCTCGCAGCCGTTCCACGTGGCCGAAGTGTTCACCGGCTCGCCGGGCAAGTACGTGCCGCTGAAGGAAACCATCCGCGGCTTCAAGATGATCGTGGACGGCGACGTGGACCACCTGCCGGAGCAGGCGTTCTACATGGTCGGCGGCATCGACGAGGCCATCAAGAAGGCCGAGGAAATGGGCGCCAAGAAGGCCGCCTAAGCGGCCTCTGGGAAATAGAGAAGAGTGAAGGGTGAATAGGGAATAGCAACTGCACAGTGCGCTAGCGCGCCTGCTCTCCCCATTCACCATTCACCACTCCCCCTTTACTCGAGCGTAGCGAGAAAACCATGAGTCATACCCTCCGTGTCGACATCGTCAGCGCCGAAGCCGAGATCTTCTCCGGCGACGCGCAGCTCGTGGTCGCCACCGGCGAGATGGGCGAACTGGGCATTGCGCCCCGCCATGCGCCGCTGATCACCCGCCTGAAGCCCGGCCACGTGGACGTGGTGCTGGCCAATGGCGAGCGTCAGCAGTTCTGGGTGTCCGGCGGCATCCTGGAAGTGCAGCCGCAGGTCGTCACCGTGCTGGCCGATACCGCCGCACGCGCCTCCGACCTGGACGAAGCGGCCGCCCAGCGCGCCAAGCAGGAAGCGGAAGACGCCCTGGCCAATCGTACCGACGCGGTCGAGATCGCCGAGGCGCAGGCCAAGCTGGCCGAGGCCATCACCCAGCTGCAGGCGTTGGAGCGTCTGCGCAAGACGCTCAAGCACTGAGCGAACTGCCCGGGCAGCACCCCGCAGAACGCCGGCCCTGGGTCGGCGTTTTTGTTTATGCTGAGGCAAACAGCAAGGGGGCAACAGCATGGGTACGAGGCGTCAGCGCGGTGGATGGAAATGGTTGCCAGCGAGCCTCGGCATCGCGCTGGCTGGCTGTGCCAGCGTTCCGCCGACCGTTCCGGCCAAGCCGGCCGTCGAGGGCGACACCTCCTATCGCGCTGCGCAGAAGGACGATCTGCAGCACTACCAGCTTGCCCTGGGCCAGGTCTCGACCGGTGCCGTTCCCTCGCATCACCCGGCACCGGTCTACCCCGACGCATTGCTCGACCAGCGATTGCCGCCGGAGGAAGTGGAGGCACGCCTGGTGGTCAACGAAGAAGGCAAAGTGGCCGAGGTGCGCATCGCCGACGAAGAGCGCGCGGATGCGCACACCAGGCTCTTCGATGATGCTGTGCGCGCCGCCGCCATGCAGTGGACGTTCGAGCCCTTGCGCATCAATCAGTGGGCGTCCGACGCCAACGGCAACACGCACGAAGTCAGCAGCGAGGCACGTCCTTTCAGCCTGGACTACGTGTTCCGCTTCGCCTGGAAAGACGGCAAGCCGGTCACCGACGCCGGCGTGTCGCCCCGTGCCACACCATAGCCATACGGTCTACATCATCAGGCCCCTGGGGCCGCGTGCACCGGCTGTTATGCTCCGCCGCTAGTCGAAAACAGGTCCGTCCCATGCTCAAGACCACGCCACTGCACGTCATCGTTCTCGCCGCCGGCGAGGGCAAGCGCATGAAGTCGAAGAAGGCCAAGGTGCTGATGCCGCTGGCCGGGCGGCCGTTGCTTGCGCATGTGCTGGAAGCGGCGCGCGCCTTGCGGCCGCAGGCGATCCATCTGGTGTACGGGCACTGCGGCGAGCAGGTGCGCGCGGCGTTCGACGGCCAGGACGATCTGCGCTGGGTACTGCAATCGCAGCGTCTCGGCACCGGCCACGCGGTGCGCGAAGCCTTGCTGGACGTGCCGGACAACGTGACCGTGCTGGTGCTGTATGGCGACGTGCCGCTGACCCGTGCGCAGACGCTGGAGAAGCTGGTGCAGGCCGAAGGCACGGTAAGCCTGCTGGCCACGCGCGTGGCCAACCCCACCGGCTATGGCCGCGTGTTGCGCGACGGCAACTGCTTCGTGCGTGCCGTGGTGGAGGAGAAGGACGCCGACGACTCGCAGCGTGCGATCAACCTGATCAACACGGGAATCGTCGCCGCCGACGCGGTCGCGCTGAAGCGATGGACGTCCAAACTCGATCGCAACAACGCCCAGGGCGAGTACTACCTCACCGACATCTTCGCCATGGCCGCGGAAGAAAATCGCGCCGCCGCCTGCGTGGAATGCGATGACGAATACGAAGCGGCCGGCGCCAACAATCCATGGCAACTGGCCGAACTCGAGGCGCAGTACCGCTCGCGCGCGGCCAAGGCGTTGGCGCTCGATGGCGTGCGCATCGCCGATCCGTTGCGCATCGACGTGCGCGGCAAGGTCAGCGCCGGCATGGATGTCGAGATCGACATCGACGTGATCCTCGAAGGCCATGTCACCCTGGGCGACGACGTGCAGATCGGTGCGTTCACGCGTTTGAAGGATGTCTCGCTGGCGGCCGGCACCGTGGTGCAGGCCCATTGCGACCTGGAAGGCGTGGTCACGCACGGTCCGTGCACCATCGGTCCGTTCGCGCGCCTGCGGCCGGGCACGGAGCTGGCGGCGGGCGTGCACATCGGCAATTTCGTCGAGACCAAGAAAGCGAGCCTCGGCGAGGGCAGCAAGGCCAATCACCTGAGCTATCTCGGCGATACCGTGATCGGCAGCGGCGTGAACATCGGCGCCGGCACCATCACCTGCAATTACGACGGTGCCAACAAACACCTCACCGTCATTGGCGACCGCGCCTTCATCGGTTCCAACAGCGCCCTGGTCGCACCGGTGACGGTGGGCATGGATGCGACGATCGGCGCCGGTTCGGTGATTGGCAAGGACGCGCCCGACGGCGAACTCACCCTCGCACGTGCCAAGCAGGTGACCTTGCACGGGTGGAAGCGACCGCAGAAGAACAAATAGAAGCTGCGCTGGAACGCGGCGCATGGCAGTGACCGTCCGACAGGAGCGTCAAACGTATGCACAGAGCAAAAGCCCTGGCCGTTTTCCTCGGTACGCTGTTGTTGCATGGATGCGCCAGCGCCCCCGGCGATGCGGGCACGGTGTCGTTGTTCGATGCCGATGGTGCGCCGCGCTTCCATGCCTACCTTGCCTGCGTCAGCAAGACGGTGAATTGCGCCATCGTGGAAAACGCCTTCGACCGCTGGGCCGAAGCGCGCCATGTGACGCTGGATGCGGTGCCGCCGGAGAACGAAGCATTCGCGGCCAGGCCCTCGCCCGCCGCCGAACGGAACCTGCCCTATCGCGTGACGCTGCGCTACGCACCGGATCTTTCGGCACCGGATAACCCCCTGGGCGGGGGCAGCATGAAGCCGGAGATCAGTTACACCGCGACGATCCATGTGTTCGATGCGGTGACGGGCCGCCTGCTCAAGAGCGGGTCATACAAGGACCGTCAGATCATCGATGCATCGCAGGGATCGGCCAACCCATACATCGATGCCGGCGTGCGCAGTTTTATCGGACAGGTGGACCGTGCCTACGCGAAGGTCGCTTCACGCTAGCGCGCCATTTCCGCCTGTGCAAAGGCCAGTGGGACGGGGCTGCGCCACACGACTTTCGTTCGATTCGCATCGGCCCGATCTGCCTGTATAAGCTGCGTTCTTGCACAGAAGACAGGGGCGGGCGTATGCGCATTCGATGCCGTGGCGTTGTCTTGGTGGCCTTCGTGGCCGTGTTGAGCATGTTCGGTTCGCGGACGCGCGCTGGTGAAGGAGTGCGTGAGCTGCCTGCCGTGCCAGAGGGAGCGTCGGCGGCTGGTACGGACTACGCGCTGCGCACGGTCGCCTTTGGCGGCGCCAGCGTCACCCTGGTCGACGTGCACGGTGGCCTGGGCGATTGGACCAGGCCCCAGCTGGCTGACTTGTCGCCTCTGCCCGCCGCCACGCCACCCGGCAAGGATGCGGTGCAGTGGTTCTATGGCGGCGTGGCCGGCTGGATGGCCGTGCCGACGGGTTGGCGCCTGCAGCGGGCAGCCATCGGTGCCGACGCCAATGCGCGCTACACCTTTGTCGCGCCCGAGGGTGCGGCATCTGGGTGGGTAACCTACTCGGTGATACCGGCCTGCGAAGAATGCCTGCTGCAGGAGGCGGACGGCCTGCTGCCGAACGCGGGCGAGCAACTGGCCTCGCGGCATGATGCCTCGCCGGTACTGCTAGGACAGACCAATCCGGTGATGAGCTGGCAGTCGCGTCCGGACGATTGCACCGCGTTGTTCCGTTATCGCGCCAACGGCTTGACCGTGCACGCCGCGGTGCTCAGCAGTGTGCCCGTTTCTGCGCTGGAAACAGGCAAGGGCGACCTTGCGCTGGCCGATGTCTACGCCGCGCTGCCAGCGTCGAAGTCCGCGCTGGCCGACTTCATGGTGAACGGCTTCCGGCAGACGTTTCATGCCTGCCAGTCGCCGCAAGGCTGGTCGGGCTGATCAGGCGTAACGCCAGCCGTCGATTTCCACCAACAGTTCGCTGCGGCAGATGTCGCCGTGCAGCAGCAGTACCGGCACGCCGGGCAGGCGGCTTTGCAGGAAGTCGCGCACAAGTGGCGCATCGGTCGGATGCCGTACGTAGGCCTTGAGCGGCGACTGCGTGTCGAAACCGGCCGGCATGTTGGCGCTGGCCAGCAAGGTCTCGAGGTTCACCAGCGTTTCGTCCAGCTGCGCGAGCAGATCGTCCTGGTGGGCGGAGGCATGGCCGACCACGGCAGCGGTACCGGAAATCGCCAGCGCGTCCTGACCCGGCAGCGTCATCGCCCGGGCAAAGCTGGGCGGCGTACGGCCGTATTGCCGCGGATAGCGCCAGGCGCTGACCTGGCGGGGATTCTCCACCCGCCCGCCGGGTTCGTCGCAGGCCAGCAGGTAAACCTGCAGGCGTGGCGTGCTGGCGTGATGTCCGATGGCGGTCGCGGCAGGAAAGCCTTCCGCGAAGAAGTTGCCCATGCCTTCGGCGCGGCCTTCGCAGAACTGCTTGTAGCGTTCCGTATCGCCTTCGCCCTGGTTGATGTCCGCCAGGTAGTTCCAGATGCGCTGTACGTGGCATTCGCGGCGCGCGGCCACGAACGCGCAGAGCTGGTCGTAAGCCGTCGCCGCCGTTGCGCGCGGGCCGCCGTGGGTGTGCTCGTCAACGGTGATCGCCGCGAACAGCCAGCCATCGCCGCTCGCCCATTGCAGTTCGCCCAGGCGCCCGTGCGTCACCGGGCCATCGACCTGCCAGATCTCCAGCGGCGTGGGCGCGTCGAAATCTTCCAGGTCGACGTTGAGCCAGCGCGGATCGGCATGGCGCGCGGCACCCGTACCGAAGCCGAACACGGCCAGCGTGCCTGCTTCCTGCAACACCGTCTCCGGGTCGACCCACCGGTAGGACACCTGCGGCGCGCGGTGCAGCGCAGGCCTTACGTTTTCACAACCCTGAACCATGGGCATCCAACCGGAGAAACTGGGACGCTATGTTACACTGGCCGGCCTGCGGCTCTGGGGGAGAGACGCAAGAATTCAGGTACGGAAACGGCATGGCCGAGCAGAGCACCGCACAACATGAACTGGCCACGTTGATCGTGGACAGCCTCAACCTGGAAACCGTCACGGCGGACCAGATTGACCCTGATGCACCGCTTTTCGGCGGCGATCTGGGCCTGGACTCCATCGACGCCCTGGAAATTGCCTTGGCGGTGTCCAAGCGCTACGGCTTCCAGCTGCGCTCGGACAATCCCGAGAATCGCAAGATCTTCACCAGCCTGCGCACGCTCTCCGAGCACATTGAACGGCAGCGTGCCGTTTAACCAACATCGGGCATGATGCATTGCGCACGCGGCAGACTTGACGTCGTGCCGTCCCGTTGTCACGCAGGCTGAGCCACCCATGTCGTCCTTCCATCCAGCTTCACCGAAATCGACGTCGCGGCGCTGGATGCCGCTGATGTTCGGCTACCCGGTGCTGGCCATGGCCGGTGTGCTGACCCATCGCCAGGGCTTCTCGCTGGCGGCGTGCGCGTTGCTGCTCACGGTATTGATGATTCCCGCGCTGGCGACGCGTCGCCTCACGCCGTGGCTGGTCTGGACCGGCACCCTGGCGGGGATGGCGTGGCTGTGGCTGCACGGCATGGTCGGCCTGTTGCTGGAATGCGTGCCGATTGCCGTCAACGCGTTGCTGTCGTGGTTGTTCGGCCGCACCCTGCGCGCAGGCCGCACGCCGCTGATCGCCCGTTTCATCGAGGCGCTGGAAGGACCCGAACGATTGACCATGCCGGGCATCGCGCCTTATGCACGCCACCTCACCTGGTTCTGGGCGCTGCTTACGGCGGCGCAGGCGCTGGTGCTGGCCGTGCTGCTGCTGTGCGCGGAGCCGGGCGGCCTGCTCAGCTCGCTCGGCCTGGCCTCGCCGTGGCCGGTGCATGCAGGACTGGCGCAGTCGTACGTGCATGTGGGCGGCTATGTGTTGATCGCCAGCGCCTTCCTGCTGGAAAACGCGTTCCGCCGTTGGCATCTGCGGCATGTGCATCACCTTCGCCTGCATGAACTTGCGATGGGCCTGGCGGCACGCTGGCCGGCGCTGGTGCGCGGCGAGGATCCGGCATCGCGATGAATCACCAGGCTTTCCAGCGAGAATTTCGCGTGGGCGCGGATCACCCGAGCCTGCCCGGACACTTTCCCGGCTCGCCGCTGGTGCCCGGCGTGATCCTGCTCGAACAAGTCGCCCTGGCGCTGCGCGACTGGCGCGGCGAACGACTGGCACGCGTGCTGGAGGCCAAGTTCGTGGCGCCGCTGTTGCCGGAGCAGCAGGCGCAGGTCGCGCTGACCGAAGCAAACGGCCGCGTGCGTTTCGAGATTCGTCGAGGGGACGATCTGCTCGCGCGCGGTTCCATCGAGGGAACGACATGACTGAGCACTGGCAGAGTCGGCCAGAGGGCGGCGGGCGTTTTGCGCTGTGGCTGATTCGCAGCATCGCGTTGTACGGCGGCCGTCCGTTGGGCCGCCTGATCCTGTATCCCGTCACGCTGTACTTCTATCTGCGCCGCGGACCCGAGCGCGAAGCCTCGCGTCGTTTTCTCGAACGCGTGCTCGACAAGCCGGTCACGCCCTGGCATGTGATGAAACATATCCACTGCTTTGCGGCGACGCTGCTCGATCGCGTGTTCCTGCTCGCGCGTGGCGAGAAGGATTTCGATGTCACCGTCGAAGGCCTCGAAGAGCTCGAAGCCAGCTTCGCGCAGGGGCAAGGCGTGCTCCTGCTGGGCACGCATCAAGGTAGTTTCGAGGCCTTGCGCGCGCTCAGTTCGCGTCGCCCCGACACGCGCCTGCGGGTGGTGCTGGACAAGCAGAAGACACCGGCGATGACCCAGCTGCTCGAATCGCTGGCGCCGGATGTCGGCAACAGCGTCATCGATGCCTCCAAGGGCGGCCCGTCGATCACGCTCGCCATGGCCGAAGCCTGCCAACAGGGCGCGATGGTGGCGTTGCTGGCCGACCGCGGGCGCGAACACGAAGTGCTGCGCCGTACCGCCTTCCTCGGCGAGCCTGCGCCGTTCCCGGTCGGCCCCTGGCTGCTCGCGCACAGCCTGCGCGTGCCGGTGGTGTTGTGCTTTGGTCTGTACGAAGGCGGCAACCGCTATCGCCTGATCTTCGAGCCGTTCGCGGAACGCATCGAGATTCCGCGCCAGGATCGCGCCCAGGCACTGGACGCGGTGATCGCCCGCTTCGCCCGTCGCGTGGAACACTATATCCACGTCGCTCCCTACAACTGGTTCAACTTCTATGACTTCTGGCAGCAAGACGTGGACACTGCTGTGCGGCCTGATGCTGTCGCTGTGCGCGAACGCGTCGGCGCCTGAAGACGCGGCGACCGCGCGCGCCCTGGTCGCCTCGCTGGGGCGCCCTGCTCCGGCGCGCACGCCTTTTGCCGAAGCGCGCTTCATGAAGATGCTGGACAAGCCGCTGGTCGTGTCCGGACAGCTTGCCTGGCTGGGTGGCGACAAGCTCGAGCGCACGGTGGAACATCCCACGCGCGAAGTGTCGACCATCGGCGACGGCGAAGTGACACAGCAGCGCGAAGGCCGTTCGTCGCGAAGCTTTTCGCTCAAGCGCGCGCCGCAGTTGCAGCTGCTGCTCGACAGCTTCGTGGCGTTGCTGGGCGGCGATGCATCGCGCCTCGAGCAGGCCTTCACCGTGCAGCACAGCGCCGATGGCGCCGATCACTGGACGCTGACTTTGACCCCGCGCGACGCGAAACTCGCGCAGACGGTGAGCCGCATCGACATCGACGGCAGCGGCAACGAACCGCACTGCATGCGCATGCAGGAAGCCGATGGCGACGTCGCCATCGACCTGCTCGGCGCGTATGCCGCCAAGATGCCGGCGACGCCCACGCGGGACGCGCTAGCCGCTCTTTGCCAGGGCGGTTGAAGGTGCGTCGTGGCCGCCTGACGCTGCTGGTGTTGTGGCTGGCGACGCTGGCCGTGCTCGGCCTGTTCGTGACGCGGCACCTCACCGTCAGCACCGACCTGCGCAGCTTCATGCCGGCGCCCACCACGCCCGACCAGCGTCTGCTGATGGAGCAGGTGGGCGAGGGACCGGGCTCGCGCCTGCTGTTGCTGGCGATCAGCGGCAAGTCCGACGAACAAGCCGCCGCCTTGAGCCAACAGCTCGCTGCCGCCCTGCGCAAGGACGAGCGCTACGCGCAGGTGCTCAATGGCAGCTTCGACATCGGCGCGCTCGACGATGCCCTGTTGCCCTATCGCTATCTGCTCTCGCCCACGCTGGATCATCAAGCGCTGGACGCCGCGTATCTGCGCGACGAACTGGAGCAACGGCTGGACGATCTGTCGTCGCCTGCGGCGAGCATGCTGAAGGGCTTGCTGCCCCGCGATCCGACCCTGGAAGTGCTCAAGCTGGCGGAGCGCTGGTCGCCGCCCAAGTCGCCGGAGATCGTGCAGGGCGTGTGGTTTTCGCCGCAGCACGAAGCCTTGTTGCTGGTGCTGACGCACGCGGCGGGTTTCGATCCGGACGCCCAGGCGCAGGCCATCGACGGCATTCAGCGCGACTTCGACGCGTTGCCGGCGCATGCAGGCGCGTCGGTGGTGGTCAGCGGTCCAGGCTATTTCAGCGTGGTGGCAAACACGCAGACGCGCGGGCAGGCGGAATGGATCGGCCGCATCTCGACCGTGGGTTTCATCGTGTTGTTGCTGCTGGCGTACCGAAGCATCGGCTCGCTGCTGTTCTCCGCCCTGCCCATCGCCAGCGCGGCGCTGGCCGGCATCGGCGCGCTGGTGCTGCTGTTTCCGCAGGTGCATGGGATCACGCTCGCGTTCGGCTTCACCTTGCTCGGCGTGGCGCAGGAGTATCCGATCCGCGTGCTGAGCCATCGTCGCGCGGGCGAAAGTGCCGTGCAGAGCGTGCGCGACCTGTGGCCGCTGCTGCTCACCGCGATTGCCTCGGCTTGCATTGCCTATGCGGCGTTCTTCGCTTCCGGCGTGAGCGGCCTGCAGCAACTGGCGGTGTTCACCGTGACGGGCTTGCTGGTGGCGGGCTTCAGCACACGCTATCTGCTGCCGTACTTGTTGCCGGATCGTGTGCGCGACGTCGCCAACATGGGCTGGCTGATCCGTGCCCGCCGATTCGTCGACCGTCTGCCGCGACCACGCTGGATTCCCCTGCTGGTCGCCGTGGCGACGGTGCTCATGCTGGTGTTCGCGCAAGGCCCGTTCTGGCAGAACGACCTGTCGGCGTTGACGCCACTGCCGCGCGATCTGTTGCTGCGCGATGCGCGACTGCGCGAAGCGCTGGGCGCTCCCGACGTGCGTTACCTGCTGGTGCTGCAGGCGCCGGACGAGCAAGGCGTGCTGGCCCTGTCGGAGAAACTGGAGCCCGCCGTCGATGCATTGGTCGCGCGCCACGCCGTCGATGCGGTGGAGCTGCCGTCGCGCTATCTGCCCAGTGAAGCCGTGCAGCGTGCGCGGCAGCAGGCCTTGCCCGACCGCGCTGCGCTGACCCGCGCATTGGCCGAAGCGGAGCAGGGCATGCCATTTCAGTCCGGCCTGTTCTCGCCTTTCCTCGACGACGTGGAGAAGGCGCGCAGCCTGCCGTTGCTGACGCCACAGCAATTCGGGTCGTCACCGCTGGGACAGCGGGTCTCGGCGATGCTGATGCAGCGAGACGGCCATTGGCTTGGCCTTGGCACACTCAGCGGCGTGCACGATGTGGACGCGCTGCAGGCACTGGCCCGCGACAGCGGTGGCGATGTGCGCCTGTTGGACCTCAAGGGCGCCGCCGAATCGCTGGTGGTGGACTACCGGGCGCGCATTCTCCATGCCTTGCTCGGCGCCACCGCGCTGCTGGTCATCGCCATCGTGGTGGCGCTGCGCAGCGTGCGGCGCGCATGGCACGTGCTGGCGCCGATGACCCTGGCCACGTTCCTGGTGCTCGCCGTCGAGCGTGTATCGGGCGTGGAAATATCGCTCTTTCATCTGGTCGCGCTGATCCTGGCCGCGGGCCTGGGCCTGCATTACGCGCTGTTCTTCGAGCGCGATACGGGCGATGCGGCCGAACAACGGCGCACGCTGCACGCTACGCTGGTGTGTGTGCTGTCCGCCCTGCTGGTGTTCGGCATGCTGGCCTGGAGCACCATTCCGGTCTTGCGCGCGATCGGCCTCACGGTCGGCCTTGGCGTGGCGTTCCATTTCTGTCTTTCGATCCTGATGGCACCGCATGCTCGCCAAGACTGACTGGGCTCATCTGATTCCTCACCAGGATGCGATGTCGCTGCTGGATGCGGTGCTGTCGTGGGACGACACGCGCATTCACGCCATCAGCGAAAGCCACACCCTGGCTGAGCATCCCCTGCGCGGCGCATCGGGATTGCATGCGGTCCATCTTGCCGAATACGGTGCGCAGGCCATGGCAGTGCACGGCGCCTTGCTGGCGCGGTCGCGTGGCGTCGAACACGCGCGCCCCGGCCGCCTGGTGAGCCTGCGCGACATCGCGCTGGCCGTCGAATATGTGGACCCATCGCAAGGACGTTTGGACGTCCATGCGGAAAGCCTTTACGCCGATGATGCCGGCGCGCAGTATGCGTTTCGTGTCGAACAGGGCGGCCGCGTGCTGGCAAGCGGCCGTGCTGCCGTGATCCATCCCCTTTCCTGACACCGAGGTTGCCATGTCACAGGCCCACACTCCTCGCCGCGCGCTGGTGACCGGCGGCAGCGGTGATCTCGGCGGCGCCATCGCACAGGCACTGGCCCTGGGCGGCTATCACGTGATCGTGCATGCGAACGCCGGCCTGGCGCGTGCCGACGATGTTGCCGCAGGCATTCGCGATGCCGGCGGTACGGCGCAGTCGGTGACGTTCGACGTGACCGATGCAGCCGCGACACGACATGCACTGGAGTCCCTGCTGGCCGACGGCCCGATCCACGCCGTGATCAACAACGCCGGCGTGCACGAGGACAGCCCGATGGCAGGCATGTCCGAGGAAGCGTGGCGGCGTGTGATCGACGTGTCGCTGCACGGCTTCTTCCACGTCACGCAGCCCTTGCTGTTGCCGATGGCGCGCGCGCGCTTCGGGCGCATCGTGTCGGTCAGTTCGGTGGCGGCGCAGCTGGGCAATCGCGGCCAGGCGAACTACGCGGCGGCCAAATCCGCGCTGCATGGCGCCACGCGCTCGCTGGCGCGCGAGATGGCCTCGCGTGGCATTACCGCGAACGTGGTGGCGCCCGGCGTGATCGAAGGGCGCATGATCGGCGAGGAATTCCCGCCCGAACGCATCCGCGAGATCGTGCCCGCGCAACGCGCAGGCAAACCCGAAGAAGTGGCGGCGCTGGTGGCGTTTCTTTGTTCCGACGCGGCGGGCTACATCAACGGCCAGGTGATCGGCGTCAACGGCGGCATGGTTTGATGCCGGATGACGCTCAGGTCACTGCAGCGTCGAACACGATCGGACGCGAAGCACGCGAGCGGCGGTAACTTGCCAGCACGTCGCCGTGGCGAACCACCTGTCCGATGGTGTACACGGTGATGCGTGTCACGTCGCGCACCGGGCTGAAATGGCTGATGCGGAATTCGCCCTGGTAACGCGAGGCGATCGGCACCGATACCACGCCCAGGCCCTTCTCGCGTGACGCCGCAATCAGGATGGCCGCCTCGAACACGAAGTTCTCCGCCGGCAGGTCGACCAGGTCGAGCGCGGCGCGCGGATACCAGCGCTGCCCGCTCTGCGTGTCGGCCACCGGCTGCGCGCAAGCCCACGAGATGCCCCAGTCGGCCACCGCGTTGGCACGGCGGCGTCCCTTGGGTTGCTGTTCGCGTTCGAGCAGGCGCGCGCCGATCACGATGTGCTTGGGATAGCGCTGCGCCGCTGCGGCGATGCGCGGAATGTCGCTGGCCAGATGCTGGCCGTCGCCATCCATGGTGAGCACGGCATCGAAGCCCTGGCGCAATGCCTCGCGAAACCCCGTGCGCAAGCCTTCGCCCTTGCCCATGCGTTGCGGGTGGCGCAGCAGCGTCACCGGCATCTGGGCCACGATCTCGGGCGTGCGGTCGTCCGAACCGTCGTCGACCACGATGACCGGCACGCCCAGCGACAGGACGGACTGCACCACTTCGCCGATCGCCGCCTCTTCATTGAGGCAGGGAATCAGCACGCACCAGCGGACATCGGACGTATTCAAACAGCGGTCTCCAACGCAACCCTCAAGGCCAGGGTTTCGGCAGCGGCAAGGGTGCAGGCCCCTTCGCCCTTAGCGAGATTCTGCATCAGCGGCCATGCCGATGCGGCGATCGGATTGCTTTCGTACCATGCGCCGACCGCAGGCGCCGGACGTAGATCATGGCGGGCGTGCGGCGTCAGTTCGATGCCGAGGCTGACCAGCGTTCGCGGCGTCCGCATTGGCGAAAGCACCAGCGCAAAGCCGAACGAGCTGCGCGTGCCGCTCATTTCCCCGACCGGGCCGGTGCCCGCGATATCGCTGCACACCAGCAGCACCGGCCGCTGCTCGGTCATGCTCAGCGTGGCCGCTTCCAGCAGGCCGGCGCCCACCGTGGCGGCACCGGCCGAGATGGCGCTCGAGGTCGCATGGCAGCCGATGGCGATGGTCCAGTAGCCGGCGGGCGCGTTGTGCACGGAATTGTGGAAGCGCGTGGGCGAGAGTTCGGCGGGTGCGCTCGCCAGCGTGGCGCACATGTAGTCGGAAATCAGCTGATCGCCAAAGGAGGAGCCGAACACGCAGGGCAAGTCGCTCGCCGCGTGGCCGCTCATGGCCACCGCCTGGCCCGCGATCTCCACCGCCAGCAGCACGCTTTCCGGCGCGCGGCGCCGTTCGTTCGCCGGCAGGCTGGCGGCCGGCGGACGCGCGGTCGCAGCGGCCGGAGGCGCGCCATCGAGTTGCGCCTGCAGCGCGCCGAAATCGGCCAGTGCGGGCGACCACAGGCCGATGCCTTCGACGTGGATCTGCAACCTGCTCATGCCGGTGCCCTCCCGAAGGCAAGACAGGCGTTGTTGCCACCGAAGCCGAACGAATTGCTCAAGGCCACGTTGACCACGCGCTGCTCGCTCTGCAGCGCCAGTTGCGGGCCGCAGGCTTCATCGGGATGGGTGCAGCCCAGGTTGCCGGGAACGAGGTTGTGGCGAATCGCCAGCAAGGCAATCGCCGCTTCGAGGATGCCGGCGGCACCCAGGGTGTGGCCGGTGAAACCCTTGGTGGAACTGGCCCGCGTGGTGACAGGGAAGGCGCGGGCGATCAAGGCGGCCTCCACTTCATCGTTCTTCTGGCTCGCGGTGCCGTGCAGGTTGATGTAGTCCACCTGTTCGGCGTGCAGTCCGGCCCGTGCCAGCGCGTCGCGCAGCGCCAGCTCGGCGCCGAGCCCTTCGGGATGGGGCGTGGACATATGGTGGGCATCGCTGGATTCGCCATAGCCGAGCAGGCGGGGCGCGCCCGGCGCGCTATCCACGCGCTCGAGCAAGGCAAAACCCGCCGCTTCGCCGATGGAAATGCCGCAACGGGCCTGGTCGAACGGCCGGCATGGTTGGGGCGATACCAGCTCCAGCGCGTTGAAGCCGAACAGCACGCTGTCGCACAGCGTGTCCACGCCACCGACCACGGCCGCATCCGCCAGGCCGAGGCGAATCAGACGCTCGGCGCTGGCAAACACCTTGGCGCTGGAGGAGCAGGCGGTGGAAACGGTCAGGCAAGGGCCTTCCAGCCCCAGCGCCTCGGCCACGAAACCGGCCAGCGAGTGCGGCGCGTGGATCGGCGGGCGACGCAGCTCGGCCGGCATGCGGCCGTCGCTGTCGAGGTGGCGGTAGCCTTCCTCGGTCGCGCCAATGCTCGCGGTGGACGTGCCCAACACCAGCGCCACACGCGCCGCGCCGTAGCGCTGGCGTGCATCCAGTGCGCGCTCGAGGAAACCGTCCTGCTGCAGTCCCAGCCAGGCAAGGCGGTTGTTGCGGCTTTCCCAGGCTGCATGGGCGGCGGGCAGCGCGGCATCTTCGACGCCTTCGACACGGCCGATCCAGCACGCCAACGGTGCGCTGCTGAAGTCATTTTCACGTAGGCCGCCGTGGCTGGAAGACAAGGCGGCGAGATGGCTTTCGAGACCTTGGCCCAGCGCTGAAGTAACCGTATAGGCGCTGACGGCAAGGGGTTGGATCGGTCCTGACATCGCGCGAGCCTAACGAGCGACTGAAACATTTCCTAGTCTGGACAGGCCGTACGCTTTACGGCGTTCATGTTTGTCAGCAACGCTTTGACTCCCGCTTGCGCCTGGCGTGACGGCTGCGCGCGACGCGAAGCGGGCCCCGTGGGAAACTGCGCCTTCGCTTCCACCCTGCCCCGACCCGCCGTGCCGCCTATCACCGCCCCCCTCAAGCGTGGCCCCTGGCGCTATCTGAGCGACCGGGATGTATTGCACGCCGCCGCGGTGATGGTGGCCGCGGTCAGCTTGAGCCTGGGCCTGGTGTGGGTGGGCTATCTCGTTCATGTATGGCGGGTGGCGGCACGCAGTCCGGTGGTGCCGGCCCGGCCCATGACCGTGCTGGTATTCGGTCGCCGACTGGTACAGGACGCCCCCGAGAAGGACTACCAGGCACGCCTGCTGCGCGCGCTGGCGCTGATGCGCTCGCACGACACCGAGCATGTCCTGCTGCTGGGCGGTCGCAGCGGAGGCGCCATCAGCGAGGCGGCGGCCGGCCGCCGCTGGCTGGAACAGCACGAGCTGCCGCCGGGCGTGGTGATGCAGCTGGAACAGGCCTCGGTCGACTCGCTGGAGAACCTGCGCCATGCCCGCAGCCTGCTGCAGGAAGACGGGCCGGTGATGCGCGTGCTGCCGCCGGTGGCGCTGGTGACCAGCCGTTATCACCTGGCGCGCTGCCAATTGCTGGCACGGCGGCTGGGTTTTCCCAGCGTGCCGGTCGCGGCCGAAGCCAGGCTCGTGCTCAGCCGCCGCTATGTGGTGCGATTGCTGGCCGAGTCGGGTTATCTGATGTGGATCGATATCGGCGTGCGCTGGGCGCGCCTGATCGGGCACCAGCGCATCAGTGCACGCCTTAGCTGAAGACCCGGTGCGCCGCCGCAGCGGCGCATGCGCAGCGCTTGCTAAGCTTGGGATCTTCGAACGACGACGGACCGCCCGATGAGCCAGCAAGCCGACCAAGCCGAATTGTTCCTGCGCGAGCTGCAGGATCGCATTTGCGCGGCGATCGAACAGCTCGATGGCAAGGCGCGTTTCGAAGAAGACGCATGGACGCGCCCTGCCGGCGGCGGTGGCCGCACGCGCGTGCTGCGCGATGGCGCCCTGTTCGAGCAGGCCGGCGTGAATTTCTCCCGCGTGTACGGCAACCAGCTGCCGCCCAGCGCCACGGCGCATCGTCCGGATCTGGCGGGCGGCGGTTTCGTGGCCACGGGCGTGTCGCTGGTACTGCATCCGCGCAATCCGCACGTGCCGACCACGCACGCCAATGTGCGCTATTTCGAAGCGAGCAAAGAGGGCGTGGATCCGGTCTGGTGGTTCGGCGGCGGCTTCGATCTCACGCCGTTCTATCCGCGCGATGAAGACGTGCGCCATTGGCATACGGTGGCGCGCGATCTGTGCGCGCCGTATGGCGACGACGTGTATGCGCGCTACAAGCAATGGTGCGACGAATATTTCTATCTCAAGCACCGCGGCGAAACGCGCGGCGTCGGCGGGCTGTTCTACGACGATCTCAACGAAGGCGGCTTCGAGCGCTGTTTCGCCTTCACCCGTGACGTGGGCCAGGGTTTCCTCGACGCCTACCTGCCCATCGTCGAGCGCCGCAAGAACGATGCCTACGGCGAGCGCGAGCGCGAATTCCAGCTGTATCGGCGCGGCCGCTACGTGGAGTTCAACCTCGTCTACGACCGCGGCACGCTGTTCGGCCTGCAATCGGGCGGACGCACCGAATCGATCCTGATGAGCCTGCCGCCGCGCGTGCGTTTCGAATACAACTTCCAGCCCGAGGCGGAGTCGCCGGAAGCGCGGCTTGCGGATTACCTCAAGCCGCGCGACTGGGTGTAACGCGCGCCGATTGCCGGTTTATTCCGTCGGCATCTCGCCGCTGAACTTCACCGGCGTGGCGCCCTTCACCGGGCCGATCTGCGCGCTGTCGCTCACCTGAAGCACCACGTCGCGGCGAAATTCCAGCGTGCCCTGCACCACCGCATGCGGACCGATCACCACGTGCGGCAGACGGTTGCTGCTGCTCCAGCTCCAGCCGCCCGGCTTCTCGACCAGGATGCCGCCTTCGATGCGCGAATTGGCGCCCACGGTGACATCGCCGTTGGTGGTCTGCAGGCCGCCGCCCACGTGCGCGGCGTCGAGCTTGATGCTGCCGTTGACGTTGCCCACCTTGCCGGCGACGTCGGCGCCCTTCTCCAGATGGATGCCGCCGTTGGTGGTGCTCACCGTGCCGGTCACGCGCGAGCCCGAGCCGAGGTTGACGCCGCCGTTCACGGTATCGACCGTGGTGGCCTGCGCACGATCGCCGAGATCGACCGAACCGTTGACCGTACTGGCCTTCTGCACCACCGCGTTGTCGCCCACGCGCACCGCGCCGTTGACCGTGCTGATGTTGCCGGCGTGCTGGCCTGCTTCCACCTGGGCGGTGCCGTTGACCTTGTCGATATCGTTGTCGCTGGCCTGGGCCACGACGGGCAGGGCCAGGGCCAGGGCGAGTGCTAGCAGATGACGACGCATGATGAACTCCGTAAATGTGATGACCACCCTAGGATGCACCGCCTGGACCCAGGGTTTAGCATGACCTTCGACAGGGGCGCCGTGATTTGACGAGACCGGGGCGGGGCCTCACCATCGTGCGTTTCCCGCCACGAATTCCCGCCATGTACAAGCTCGTACTCATTCGTCACGGCCAATCCCAGTGGAACCTGGACAACCGCTTCAGCGGCTGGGCCGATGTGGACCTCACCGAACAAGGCATGGCCGAGGCCGCCGAGGCCGGTCGCCTGCTGAAGGCCGGCGGATTCCGTTTCGATGTCGCGCACACCTCCGTGCTCAAGCGCGCCGTGCGGACGCTGTGGGGCGTGCTGGATGCGATGGAGCAGATGTACCTGCCGGTGGTCACCGACTGGCGTCTCAACGAGCGTCACTATGGCGGTCTCACCGGCCTCAACAAAGCCGAAACCGCGGCCAAGTACGGCGAGGACCAGGTGAAGGTGTGGCGTCGCAGCTACGACATTCCGCCGCCGCCGCTGGACCGCGCAAATAACGAGTCGGTGAACGATCCGCGCTACGCCAACCTCGATCCCTCGATGATTCCCGACACCGAGTGCCTCAAGGACACCGTCGACCGCGTGGTGCCGTACTGGCACGACGTGCTGGCACCGGCGATCGCCTCCGGCCAGAACGTGGTGGTGGCCGCGCACGGCAATTCGCTGCGCGCGCTGGTGAAGTACCTGGACAACATCTCCGAAGAGGAGATCGTCGAACTCAACATCCCCAACGGCGTGCCGCTGGTGTACGAGTTCGACCAGGACCTCAAGCCGATACGCCACTACTACCTGGGCGATGCCGACGCCATCGCTGCGAAGATGGCGGCCGTGGCCAATCAGGGCAAGGCGAAGTAGATCCTGGCGCCATCGCGGGTGACAGGCGTCATCCGCGATGACTGCGTCTCGTCAGTCGTGCGGGCGGCCGCGGGCCGATAAGCTGCGTCGCATCCCATCCACAGGTGCCTGCGATGTCCCAGAACATGATCTATGCGCTGATGATCCCGCTGATCGCGTTCAGCGTATGGCGCCGCGTGCGCGGCAGCTTCGGGCGGCAACCGATCCGCCGCAAGCGGATGATCGGGCGCATCGTCTTCCTGGCCGTGATCATGGGCTTGTTCGGCCTGGGCGGCCTGCACAACCCGCGCTTGCTGGAAGGGCTGCTGGGCGGTGCGCTGGCCGGTGCGGCGCTGGGCGCGGTGGGGATCAAGCTGACCCGCTTCGAGCGCGATGCCGCCGGCAACGATCTCTATATTCCCAACCCCTGGATCGGCGGGCTGCTCACCGCGCTGCTGCTCGGCCGCCTGGCCTGGCGCTTCATGGTGCTGTCGCCGCTGCAGGAGACGGCCGTGGCACACAGTGGCCCTGCCATGGGCAACAGCCCGCTGACCCTGGCCATCCTCGGCCTGACGTTCGGTTACTACATCAGCTACTTCGCCGGCCTGCTGGTGCACCATCGCCGCTTCGAGCGGGCGCAGCTGGCCTGACGCTCAGAGTGCGTCGCCGTCCATCTCGCCGGTGCGGATGCGGATGACCTGCTCGAGCGAGCTGACGAAAATCTTGCCGTCGCCGATCTTGCCGGTCTTGGCCGAGGCCTGGATGGCCTCCACCACGCGGTCCACCTGTTCGTCGCTGACGGCCACTTCCAGCTTGATCTTGGGCAGGAAGTCGACCACGTACTCGGCGCCGCGATAGAGTTCGGTGTGGCCCTTCTGGCGGCCAAAGCCCTTCACCTCGGTGACCGTGATGCCCTGCACGCCCACTTCCGCCAGGGCTTCGCGCACATCGTCCAGCTTGAACGGCTTGATGACCGCAACCACCAGCTTCATGGGTTTTCCTCTTGATCGACCGAATGCCCGTCGCGGGCCAGGGAGCGGCATTTTGCCTGGAGTGGCGTGCCGCTGTCGTCTCGGAGCTCTCTGTAGGAAAATCCCTACACACACAAGTGGAGCATGCCGATAGTGGCATTTAAAGACATGAACCTAAACTCCACCCTGACGAGCTCGAGGTGCTATCCATGATGGATAGGCAGGATATCGATCAACTTGCCCAGCGTCTTGTTTCGTTGGTTCCATCTGGACTGGCTCAGGCGCAACAGGATTTGCGCACCAACTTCGGCGATGTTCTGGCGCAGGGATTGCGCCGCCTTGATCTAGTCACGCGCGAGGAGTTTGAAGTCCAGAGCCAGCTGTTGGCGCGCACCCGCGCCAAGGTCGAGGCCCTGGAGAAGCGAATCGCAGATCTCGAGGCTGGTGCGGGCACCTGACTGAAGGTGCGGCACGGGCCCATGTCCCGGGAGCCGTCCCCGATCCGTCACCCTCACCCCGAGAACGATCGGGGGCGGCTATTTTCTCTGCAGGCCGCTTGAGGGAGTTGCTCCGTGTTTCAACCTGGCAGCCACTCCCGCGCCGTACGGATCGTGCGAGCGCCATGAGTCTTGCCGTCACCCTCAGCCGAGCCCAGGAAGGCGTGGCGGCGCCCCAGGTCATGGTGGAAGTCCACCTCTCCGGAGGCCTGCCGGGCACCAATATCGTGGGTCTGCCCGAGGCGGCCGTACGCGAGGCCCGTGACCGGGTTCGCGTGGCCATCCAGAACACGGCGTTCGAGTATCCCAACCGCAAGGTCACCGTGAACCTCGCGCCGGCCGAGCTGCCCAAGGATGGCGGCCGTTTCGACCTGGCCATTGCCCTGGGCATCCTGGCCGCTGGCGGTCAGGTCCCGCGCGAGAAGCTGGACGATTGCGAATTCCTCGGCGAGCTGGCGCTGTCGGGCGCGCTGCGCGGCGTGTCCGGCGTCCTGCCCGCCCTGCTGCGCGCGCGCGCGCGCGGCCGGCGTGTGGTGGTGCCGCGGGCGAACGCGGCCGAGGCGGCGCTGGTATCGGACGCCGAGGTGCTGGTCGCCGATACGTTGGCCGATGTCTGCGGCTGGCTGCGCGGCGCGCAGGAGCTGGCGCCGCCCGGCGAAGCCGCCGGCATCTTCGACGAAGTGACCGGTCCCGATCTTTCCGACGTGCGTGGCCAGCTGCAGGCGCGGCGCGCGCTGGAAATCGCGGCAGCCGGCGGCCATCACCTGTTGTTGCTGGGACCGCCGGGTACCGGCAAGACCATGCTGGCCGAGCGCCTGCCGGGCATCCTGCCCCCGCTGAGCGAATCGGAAGCGCTGGAAACCTGCGCGGTGCTGTCCGTGGCCGGGCAGGAGGTCGATCCGAAGTTCTGGCGCCGACGCCCTTTTCGGGCTCCGCACCATACGAGTTCGGCCGTCGCGCTGGTCGGCGGTGGCGCGTTGCCGCGGCCGGGCGAGATCTCGCTGGCCCATAACGGCGTGTTGTTCCTGGATGAACTGCCGGAGTTCGGCCGCCACGTGCTGGACGTGCTGCGCGAGCCGATGGAGTCGGGCCACATCGTGATCTCACGGGCGGCACGCCAGTCGACCTTTCCCGCCCAGTTCCAGCTGGTGGCGGCGATGAACCCCTGTCCCTGTGGCTATGCCGGCGATCCACGCCAGCGCTGCCAGTGCACGCCTGACCAGATCCAGCGCTATCGCAGTCGTATTTCCGGTCCGCTGATGGACCGCATCGACCTGGGGATCGAGGTGCCGCGCGTTCCGCTCAACGAGCTGGGTGCGTTGCGCGGGCCAAACGACGAGGACTCCTCCACCGTGCGGGCGCGCGTGATCAAGGCGCGCCACCACGGCCTGATGCGCGCGGGACGGGCGAATGCCGAGATCAGCACGCGCGAGCTGGAACGTGACTGTGCGCTCGGCCCCACAGAGCGTCGCTGGTTCGACGGCGCGCTGGAGCGGCTGGGACTGTCGGCGCGCGCCTACCACCGCACGCTGCGGGTGGCCCGTACGATTGCCGATCTGGACGGCGGCGCGGCCTTGCTGGACCGTACCCACCTTGCCGAAGCCTTGATGTATCGGCGCTTCTGAGACGCCGGCTCATCCCTTAGCAGCTCCCGTAATATTTGAACTGACGGGTATTGACTTGGATCGCCGTCGGCGTATTATCTGTACTCGCTGGTTCTGCATTGAACTATGCCTGCCACCCCGGTATCGGTACTCCCTCCCCCTCCCCCGTCCGATACCGGGGCTTGGCCCTCCCTCCCAAGTTCCCCGCCGATTCCGATAGAAATGCGTCATCGCACGATGGACGCTGGCGTCGCTTGCGTGCTCCGATAGCTCCACGGCTACCGCACGAAGGACCGCGCATGACGCTCGACCTTGGACTCCTGCTGGTGTGCATCCTGGGCGTCGGATTTCTCGCTCAATGGCTGGCGTGGCGAGTGAAGCTGCCAGCGATCCTGTTCCTGCTGCTGGCCGGCATCCTGATGGGTCCGGTGATCGGTGTGCTGGCGCCCGACAAACTGCTCGGCCCGCTGCTGTTTCCCATCGTCTCGCTGGCCGTGTCGGTGATTCTTTTCGAAGGCAGCCTCACGCTGCGTTTCAGCGAGTTGCCGGATATCGGTCGCGCGGTGCGGGGACTGGTGACCTATGGTGCGGTGATCGCGGTGTTGATGCTTGCCGTCGCCGCGCACTACTTCGCCGGACTGAGCTGGGAGGTGGCGTTGTTGTTTGGCGCGCTGACCTGCGTGACCGGGCCGACGGTGATCGCGCCGATGCTGCGCACGGTGCGTCCGAATGCGCGCATCGCCAACACCTTGCGCTGGGAAGGCATCGTGATCGATCCGCTCGGCGCACTGTTCGCCGTGCTGGTGTACGAGGCCATCGTGTCGCGCCAGCAGGGCCACACGCTGGGCATCTTCCTCGCGGTGATCGCCAGCGGCGTGGTGATCGGCCTGTTGGCGGCGTGGACGCTGGCGTTCCTGCTGCGCCGGCAATTGATTCCGGAATATCTGCAGAACTATGGCGCGCTGGTCACCGTGTTGCTGGCGTTCTCGCTGTCCAATGCCATCACGCACGAGTCGGGCCTGTTGACCGTCACGGTGATGGGCATCGCGCTGGGCAACATGCGCGGCGTGCACATCGACGACATCCTCGATTTCAAGGAAAACCTCACCACCTTGCTGGTCTCGAGCCTGTTCATCCTGCTGGCGGCACGACTGAGCTGGCCGTTGCCGGACGGCATGTTGTGGGCGGGTATCGCCATCTTCATCGTGGCCCAGCTGATCGTGCGACCCGTCACCGCAACGATCGCCAGCATCGGCAGCACGCTGAACTGGCGCGAGCGCGCGCTGATCGCGTGGGTCGCGCCACGCGGCATCGTGGCGGCGGCGGTATCGGCGCTGTTTGCGCTGAAGCTCGATGCGCTGGGCATGGAAGGCGCAAAAGCGTTGGTGCCGCTGGTCTTCATCCTGATCATCGGCACCGTAGTGTTGCAGAGCGCGACGGCTCGTCCGCTCGCGCGCTGGCTGAAGGTGGCCGAGCCCGATCCCACGGGCGTGCTGATCTATGGCGCCGATCAGGCCGCGCGCGTGGTCGCACGCGCCCTGGCCGATGCGGGTTTCCAGGTGATCGTGGCCGATGAACATTGGGACGGCATCAAGCACGCGCGCATGGAAGGCCTGCCGACGTTCTTCGGCTATCCCGCGTCGGCGTACGCGGAACGCCATCTCGATCTCACGGGCATCGGCCGCTTGCTGGCCATGTCGACCAACCGCGAACGCAACGCGCTGGCCTGCGTGTACTACCGGCAGGAATTCGGGCGCGGCAAGGTCTATCGGTTGAGCAACGACAACGGCGACGCCACCGGCAGCCGCCTGCAAATGGGCGGCGATTTGTCCGCGCCCGCCTTGTTTGGCGACGGCATGACGCATGAGCGCTTTCTGGAGCGCCTCGCCGAGGGATGGCGGATCAAATCGACGCGTCTCACCAGCACCTTCGATTGGCCCAACTTCATCGAGCAATATGGTTCGCCCACGGTGCTGCTATTCGGCGTCGAAGAGAAAGGCGCGTTGCGCGTATCTTCGGCGAAGCGCGAACTCGAACCGCGTCCGGGCTGGACGGTGATCGCCCTGGTGCCGCCGCAGAGCGCATCGTGACGAAGGCGATACGCAGCGCACTCCTTGCGTGCATGCGTGGGGGCGCTGGACAGGGCCGCGCTCCCCACGCACGCGCCGACGTCCTTGTCGGCCTACGCGAGGCAGGCAAGGTCAGGCGGCGCTGGCCTGACGCGAGGCTTGGAACTGCGCCTCTTCGGTAGAACCCTTGAGCGCGGTGGTGGACGACTGTCCTTGCTGGATCGCCTGGGTTACGGCATCGAAGTAACCCGTGCCGACTTCACGCTGATGCTTCACGGCGGTGAAGCCCCGGTCGGCGGCGGCGAATTCCCTTTCCTGCAATTCCACGAATGCGCTCATCTGGCGACGGGCATAACCATAGGCCAGATCGAACATGCCGTAGTTAAGGCTGTGGAAACCGGCCAGCGTGATGAACTGGAACTTGTAACCCATCGCGCCCAGTTCCTTCTGGAAGGTGGCGATGGTGGCGTCGTCGAGGTTCTTCCTCCAATTGAAGCTGGGCGAGCAGTTGTAGGCCAGCAGCTTGCCCGGGTATTTCGCATGGATCGCCTCGGCGAACTTGCGCGCTTCGTCCAGATTCGGCTTGCTCGTTTCGCACCACACGAGATCGGCGTACGGCGCATACGCAAGACCGCGGCTGATCGCCTGGTCCAGGCCGGGACGCACGCGGAAGAAACCCTCCACGGTGCGCTCGCCGGTGATGAACGGCTTGTCGTTGTCGTCGATGTCGGAGGTAAGCAAGTCGGCGGCATCGGCATCGGTGCGTGCCACGATCAGGGTGGGCACGCCGAGCACGTCGGCGGCGAGACGTGCCGCGTTGAGTTTGTCGACGGCCTCGCGCGTGGGCACCAGTACCTTGCCGCCCATGTGACCGCACTTCTTCACCGACGCGAGCTGGTCCTCGAAATGCACACCCGCGGCGCCTGCTTCGATCATTGCCTTCATCAGTTCGAACGCATTGAGCACGCCGCCGAAGCCCGCTTCCGCGTCGGCCACGATGGGCACCATCCAGTCGATATCGTTCTGGCCTTCCGCATGATGCAGCTGATCGGCGCGCAGCAGCGTGTTGTTGATGCGCTTGACCACCGACGGCACCGAATTGGCGGGATACAGCGACTGGTCGGGATACATTTCGCCGGCGAGATTCGCATCCGCGGCCACCTGCCAGCCGCTCAGATAGATTGCCTGCAGCCCAGCCTTCACCTGTTGCATGGCCTGGTTGCCGGTGAGCGCGCCGAGCGCGTTGACGAAATCTTCCTTGTGCAACGACTTCCACAAGCGCTCGGCGCCGCGACGGGCGAGCGAGTGTTCCACATTCACGGTGCCCCGCAGGCGCGCCACGTCTTCCGCGCCGTAGTTGCGCTGGATGCCGTTCCAGCGAGCGTTGTTCTTCCATTCGAGGGCGATCTGATCGGCGGTGGGCAATGTGTTTTTCATGAGGTGACTCCGTTGCGTTGGATGTCTTCGACTGTGGGAGCGCACCCTGTGCGCGACAGCGGCCTTTCGGCATGGCGCTCCGTTGGTTTGTCGCGCACAGGGTGCGCTCCCACAGCGAGGGTTACCGGTCAGTCGAGACGCGCGTAAGCAGCCAGCGTCAGGAAATCGCCGAGTTCTTCGCCGTGCGTGAGTTGCTTGAGCAACGCCGCCGCTTGTTCCGCACGGTGTGCGACGGGACTCTTGCTCTCGATCAAGCGATGCGTGTGCTTCGCCAGTGCATGGTCGAACAGCGCAAAATCGATCGGCGCGTGATCGGTGAATTCAAGCGGCCCTCGATGCAGCCATTGCCAGATCTGCGAGCGCGCGATTTCCGCGGTGGCCGCATCTTCCATCAGGTGATGGATGGGCACGCAGCCCTGGCCGTCCAGCCACGAGGCGGTGTAGCGCAGCGCCACTTCCACGTTGTTGTCGAAGCCGGCGCGCGTGATGGTGCCGCTGCACGGCGCGATCAGCTGGTTGCGGCACACGTTGACGTCGCTGCGCATGACGTTGAGCTGGTTGGGCGAGGGCATGTACTTGTCGAACACTTCCTGCGCCACCGGCACCAGTGCGGGATGCGCCACCCAGGTGCCGTCGTGACCGGCCTGCACTTCGCGCAGCTTGTCCGCGCGCACCTTGGCGAGCGCGGCGTCGTTCGCAACATCGTCGCCCTTGATCGGAATCTGCGCGGCCATGCCGCCCATGGCGAACGCGCCACGGCGATGGCAGGTCTGGATCAGCAGTTCCGAATACGACTTCAGGAACGGCACCGTCATCAGCACCTGACTGCGATCGGGCAGCAGGCGATCACGATGCGCCCGGAACGTCTTGAGGTAGGAAAAGATGTAATCCCAGCGGCCGCAATTGAGGCCGACTGCACGCCCGCGCAAGGCGTGCAGGATCTCGTGCATCTGGAACACGGCGGGCAGCGTTTCGATCAATACCGTGGCTTTCATGCAATCGGGCGGCAGGTCGAGCGCCGCTTCGGCGGTGGCCATCACCTCGTCCCACAACGCCGCCTCTTCCATCGCCTGCAGCTTGGGCAGGTAGAAGTAGGGGCCGCGGTCGCGTGCCTGCAGCGTGCGTGCGTTGTGGAAGGCGAACAGGCCGAAGTCCACCAGGGCGCCGGACATCGGTTCGCCATCGACGGTGATATGGCGCTCCGGCAGGTGCCAGCCGCGCGGACGCACCACCAGCACGGCGGGATTGCCGTTGACGCGGTAATGCTTGCCCTCGGGCGAGGTGTATTCGATCGCGCCGTTCACCGCATCGCGCAGGTTGATCTGGCCGTCGATCTGGTTGGCCAGGGTCGGCGCCGAGGAGTCCTCGAAGTCGGCCATGAACACCTTTGCGCCGGAATTGAGCGCGTTGATGATCATCTTCCGCTCGACCGGCCCGGTGATCTCCACCCGGCGGTCGCGCAGCGCGAGCGGAATCGGCGCAACCGTCCAGTTGCCCTCGCGGATGGCGGCGGTATCGGTACGGAAGTCCGGCAGTTCGCCCGCGTCGTAGCGGGCCTGGCGGGCTTCACGGGCCGCCAGCAGTTCCAGGCGGCGTCCGTCGAACTGGCGGTGCAGCTCGGCCAGGAAGGCCAGCGCCTCCGGTGTGAGGATCGCGGCGTGTTCCGGGCGGACTCCGCCAGAGACCTGGGCCGGGGAAAGGGTGAGGCGTTCCTTGGGGACGGCCATGGCGAATCTCCGTGATGACGATGGGATGACACTAGGTCACGGAAATTAGGTTTGACAAAGCAAATGTTTCAATTTTTGCTATTGTCATTCTTAATGATCAATGCAACTCACTGAGTTGTAAGAGGCAAATATGGCCAAGAAGCCCCCGGTCGGGCCTAGAAAAACGCATTCCGGCATGTCCCGGCGACGTACGGATACGTATGGAAGTGGCAGCGAAGAGGGGCGTTTCTACTACAAGGGGAACCGCCAGAAGCAGATGCGGGCCTTCGTCTACACGGTGAAGCTGGGCACGCTGACCCGCGCGGCCGAGGCGCTGTTTCTGTCTCAACCCACAGTGAGCCTCCAACTTCAGGCGCTGGAGCGGGAGCTTGGCGTGCGGCTGCTGGAACGCAGGCGACGCCGCATCAACCTCACCGACGCGGGAGAGGCGCTGTACGAATTGGCGCGTCCGCTGGTGGAAGGCTGGGAGAATCTGGACCGCGACTTCCAGACCAAGGTAAAAGGCCTGCAGGGCGGCCGCCTGACCATCGCGGCGGGCAGTTCGACCATCCAATACCTGCTGCCCGATCTGGTGCGTCGCTACCGCGAGCACTTTCCCGAGGTGCAACTGCAGCTGGCCAATGTCACCGGCAAGGACGGCCTGGCGCTGTTGCGCGCCGATGAGGCGGATTTCGCCGTGGGCTCGATGCTCGACGTGCCCAACGACATCGCCTGGGCGCCCGTGCATCACTACGACCCGATGCTGATCATGCCGCCCGATCACCCGCTGGCCGCCAAGACCGCGGTGACGTTGCAGGACTTGTCGCCCTACGGCCTGATCCTGCCGCCGCAACGACTATCGACCTACCGCCTGGTCGACCTGGTGTTCCAGCAACGGCAGGTGCCTTTCCGGGTCGCGATCGAAGTGGGCGGTTGGGACGTGATCAAGGAATACGTCGCGATGGGACTGGGCATCTCCATCGTCACCGGCATCTGCATCACCGAAGCGGACCGCACGCGTTTGGCCGTCCGAAACATGAAGCAGTATTTCCCGCAGCGCAGCTACGGCGTGGTGATGCGCAAGGGCAAGTTCCTCAGCGCGGAGGCGAGGGCGTTCATCGATCTGGTGAAGCCGGGCTTGCTGACCCATCGCGATTACGATGAGTCGGGGCACTCGGAGCGTTAAGGGAACAACGTGCTATCCGAATTCTAGGGGGTGGCGGCCGATTGAAGCTGCTTTGCCCGCGCCTCCCAATAGAACGCTTTCCACGACGCCATGGCCGAGCGGAAGTGTGCTATCTTGCTTTCGTCCTGACCGTAGCTTTGCGAGCGCTCCATTTCCATAATGGTGAGAGGATCGTTAGCCACCTCGACTATGCCGGCCATATCAGATGCATACCGGGAAAAGAGCGCATTCCATTCGGCTGGAGCTGCACCTGCCACCATTGCTATGGCCATACGCTGCTTCGTGAGCCCCATGGGAGACGTTCGAATGCCGCCCCCTCCTGATACGAGATAACGTGTCCCAGCGGCCAAAAGAAAACGTTGGTCCGTAGATAAGGGCTGCCTTAAGGCGTTGGCCATGGCCTCGCGCAAAGGGCCGTGATCACCTTCATTTCGGGCCCTGGTCATAACGTCGAGATAAAGATTGAAAACATCCGCGGAAAAGGCGAGATACTTCTGGCCGTGCTCAGACAGATAAAGCCTGGCGATATCCTTTGACTGCCCGGGGCTAAGTCCCAACTGATAGCTGCGCGCGTAGCCGTCAATCGCTGCTTCTCGGCGATCCCGAAGAAATTGATCGAGGTGCTGAACCACGTCTGTCCGTACTCGAGCGGTCACCTCGCTCCATAGGGGATCTTTGACAGTCCAGTCGTGCTCGCCTCCGACTAAGCGGACGAGTACGTAAACATAGCTATCGATCTGGACATCGGATGTCCAAGACTTTGCTTCCTCGTCGACAACGATCCGGGCGAGCGCAGTAAAAGGGGCGGCTGTCGGGGCCTGGGGGCTGTTTGTGATATCGCTAATGTCCGTAGCGAGGAGAACGCTAGGAACAAGGAAGAGTACGCTAAAAAGGCGTGGCATCCAGGCCATGAAAATTCCTCACTCAGTATTGCGATGCTTGCCCCGATACGGCGTAAACAGCGCACGGATCTTCGCCATGTCCGCGTCCGGATCATCCGTGGCGCGCACCACCGGGCCGAACCTGAAAGTCTTGCTCGGGTAATCGAGAAACAGCGTCTGGATCGGCACGTTGGCGTCGTGGGCGATGCGCAGGAAGCCCGACTTCCACTGCTTGACCTTTTTGCGCGTGCCTTCGGGCGTGATGCCCAGCCACATGCGTTCCTTTTCCTGGAAACGCTGCACCATTTGGCCCACCACGTTGAGCGCGGCGCTGCGGTTGATCGCGATCATGCCGATCGGGCGCAGGATGATGCCCAGTGGGCCGTCCAGCACTTCGCGCTTGATCATGATGTTGATGTCCACGCCCAGGCCGATCTTCATCAGCAGGCCGTAGTAGCCATCCCAATACGAGGAATGCGGCGCGCCGATGATGATCAGCTTGGGCTCGTTCGGCAGCTCGCCGAGCAGCTTCCAGCCGGACAGGCGCAGCAGGCAGCGCGCCAGCCATGGCCAGAACCTGCTATTGAGTTTGGGAGCTTCGGGCGGGGCAGGGGGGAGCATCGGGGTGCTCATTCACGACTCCAGTCACGCGACCGTGTTTGCTTGATCTGGCCGCGCTGCTGCTTGCCGGCGAGCCGGCGCTCCTTGGAGCCGCGGGTGGGTTTGGTGGCGATGCGTGCCTTGGGCACCACGAGCGCCGCGCGGATGATCTCCACCAGGCGGTCGCGGGCGTCCTCGCGGTTGCGGCCCTGATCGCGGAAACGCCGCGCCTGGATCACCAGCACGCCCTCATCGGTGAGGCGGCGATCGCGGCGGGCCAGCAGGCGCGCGCGCAGCGGTTCGGGCAGCGAGGGTGAGTGCGCCACGTCGAAGCGCAGTTCGACGGCGCTTTCGGTGCGATTGACGTGCTGGCCGCCGGGACCGTCTGCGCGGAGGAAACGCTCAGTCAACTCGGTCTCGGGCAGGACGATGGAACGGCTGATCGTGAGCATGCGCAAAGTTTAGCGGGCCTGCGTGACATACCGCCACGACGCGGTGCGTCACAACGCGGGCAGGTCCCAGCCAAAGCGCTCGAGCAGGCCCTGGTAAGCGGCGTCCAGCGGCGCTTCCAGGCGCATCGGCTCGCCGCTGAGCGGGTGCGCGAAACTCAGGCGCCAGGCATGCAGCAGCATGCGGTGGCAGCGGAAATATTGCTTGTAGAGGCGGTTGTGATCGCTGCGGCCGTGCTGGCAATCGCCGATGATCGGATGGTGGATGTGCGCCATGTGCTTGCGGATTTGTCTGAACCGCCCCGTCTGCGGCTCGGCCAGCACCATGGCGTACCGCTGCTGGGGATAGCGCCCCAGTTCGATCGGCACTTCCACCGTGGCCAGGCGCCGGTAGCCGGTGCGGGCCTCGCGCCGCGGCCCATTGTCGCGGGAGCCGGGCAGGGCATAGTCGATCAACGCTTCTTCCGGCTCCGGCCAGCCGCGCACCACGGCCAGGTACTGCTTGTGCACGTCGCGCCCCATGAACTGCTCGCCGAGCGCAGCGGCGATTTCCGAAGATCGGGCGACCAGCAGCACGCCGCTGGTGGCGCGGTCGAGTCGATGGGCGAGATAGGTGATACCGCCCACCTGTTCGCGCAGCAGGTCGATCAGGAACTCCTCGGCGTTGCCGACCATCTTGGAGCGATGCACGGCGAGGCCGGCAGGCTTGTTCACCGCGATGAGGGCGTCGTCTTGGTAGAGGATGTCGAGCATGAACGATCCAGGCAGCACGAGATTCCCGTGCCTTTCATCAAAGACGTCATTCCGGCGCAGGCCGGAATCCAGTGGCGATCACTTTAGGTTCTCGCGATCACGCCTACCGGTCGAGACCGAAGCGACAACCGCGAACTGCGGCCACTGGATTCCGGCCTGCGCCGGAATGACGGTGAGGGGGAATTAGCGCTTAGGCCAGCCTGCCACAAAGGCGAGCAAACCGATCACGGCAGCGACGGGAGCCTGCCATAGGCTGTGCTCGCTCGCCTGCGTCCAAAGTACAGCGCTGCCCACCAACAAGCTCGAACCCAACAGTCCGAACGACAAAGCCCGCCGCGTGCGCTGCGCCTCGTCGCGCTGCTGCGAGAGCTCCGCCGGATCGCTTAGCGTGTGCCGCTCGCCCTTGGCCACCTGCCGCAAGGCATCGCGGACCAGTTCGGGGAACTGCGGAGCGGCGTGGAACCATTCGGGCAGGCGCTTGCGCACTTCCCGCAAGGTCCGGCGCGGGCTGTAGCGCTCACGCAGGATGCGCTTGAGCACCGGATGCGCCACCGCCCAGATGTCGATCTCCGGATCGAGCATGCGGCCGACGCCTTCGATATTGAGCAGGGTCTTCTGCAGCAGGATCAGCTGCGGCTGCAGCGTAAGTTCGTAGCGGCGGGCGGTCTGGAACAGCTTCACCACCAGTTCGGCCAGCGAGATCTGCGATAGCGGACGGGTGAAGTAGGGCTCGCACACCGTGCGCACGGCGGCGGTGAGTTCGTCGATGCGCACGGTGGACGGCATCCAGCCGGCATCCACGTGCAGCTGCGCGATGCGCGCGTAGTCGCGCTCGAACAGCGCGATGAAGTTCTGCGCCAGCCAGTACTGGTCCTGCTCCGGCAACGACCCCATGATGCCGAAATCGAGCGCGATGAAACGCGCATCGTTGACGCGCGAGGTGTCGACCCAGATGTTGCCCGGATGCGCATCGGCGTGGAAGAAGTTGTCGCGGAACACCTGCTCGTAGAACAGCCGCACGCCTTTCACGGCGAGTGCCTTGCGGTCGATGCCGGCGGCGTCGATGGTGGCGATGTCGTCGCAGCTCACCCCGTAGACACGCTCCAGCGTCAGCACGCGCGCGCTGGTGAAATCCCAGAACACCGCCGGTACGTAGAGATCCTGGCCGCTCTCGAAGTTGCGGCGGAGCAGGCTGGCACTGGCGCCTTCGCGCTGCAGGTCCAGCTCGTTCTCCAGCATCTTCTCGACTTCGGCGACCACGTCGAGTGGACGGATCTTGTCGGCATTGGGGTGCCAGCGTTGCGCCAATTCACCGAGTGAGCGCAGCAGCTTGATGTCGCGTTCGATCTGCTGGTCGATGCCCGGGCGCAGCACCTTCACCACCACGGCGCTGCCGTCCTGCAAGGTGGCCGCGTGGACCTGTGCGATGGATGCGGAGGCCAAAGGCGTTTCGTCGAAGCTGGTGTAGAGCGCGGTAATCGGCGCCTTCAGTTCCTGCTCGATGATCGCGCGCGCTTCGCTGCCCGGGAACGGCGGCACCTGGTCCTGCAGCTGCGCCAGTTCGTCGGCGATATCCGCCGGCACCAGGTCGCGGCGGGTGGACAGCACCTGGCCGGCCTTGACGAAGATCGGACCCAGTTCGGTCAGCGCGAGGCGCAAGCGTGCGCCGCGCGAGAGATGCGTGACGTCGGTACGTGGGCGCGCCACGAACGGACGGATCAGCTTGAGCGGGCGAAACAGATGCGCCGCATCGACCAGTTCGTCGAGGCGGTAGGCGAGCAGCACCGAAGCGACGCGCATCACGCGCGGTACCACCTTCAGGGGCATCGTCACGCGGCAGGTCCCTTCTTCAGGCGTTGCTCCAGGCGCGCGAGTCGCGCTTCGAGGCGTTCGCTGCGTTCGCGCAGATCGTCGACGCCATCGAGAAAACCTTCCACTTCGCCGGGCGCCGCTGCGACGCGGGCTTCGTCGCGCAACCAGTCGGCCGTATCGGTGGTGAGATGGCTGGCGGTTTCCTTGGCATGCGCGAGCCCGTTGCGCACGGCCTTGGCGAGCGGCACGCCGAGCACGTCGCCGAACGTGCGGGCGAACGCCTCTTCGAAATCGGGCGCGAACTTGCTGGCGAGTTTCTCCAGGCGGCGGGCGAGATCCGCGTCGCCGGCAATCTCCACCTTGCCCGGTGCCACCCCTTCGTCGTCGCGCTTCACCAGCATGGCGAGCAGGCTGCCCGGGGTGGCGGCGACGCGCAGGTGGTTGTCGTCCTGCGCCGGACCGACTTTCAGTCGTTCGCCTTCCACCGTCACCGACAGGGCAATCTCCGGACCGCGCAAATGCAGCTGCACGCTGCGGCCGTCGAGCGCGGATAGGCGCGCGGCCGTTTCAGGGTCGAGCGACAGCGTGTGATTGAGCGCGGTTTCCAAGGCGCGGCCAGCGAGGGTGCGCATCGGGCGGGGCAGCAGGGACATGAGGGATGGGGCAGTCATGTCGTCGATTGTAGCGGGTCGGGTCGTGGGGCTGATGTTGAGCTGCTTCATTTGCAGCGTTCGCGCGAGCACCCGCCCCTCACCCCGGCCCTCTCCCCGGTGGGGAGAGTGAGAAGTGACGTGCACCGCAAAAAAGCGAGACGACTAAAGAAAGCACGCTACGGCGCGGCGCCGACAAACCCCATTTGCCGCCACGCCTCATACACCGCGATGGCGACGGTATTGGACAGATTGAGGCTTCGACTGTCGGGGCGCATCGGCAGTCGCAGGCGCTGAGCTTTGGGTAGCGCGTCGAGGACGTCGGAAGGCAGTCCCGCCGTCTCGCAACCAAACAACAACGCATCCCCTTCGACGAAGCGCGCATCCACATGCGCGACACGTCCGCGCGTGGAAAACGCAAACACGCGTGGCTGGCCGATGCTTTCGAGGCAGCTGGCGAGGTCGTCATGCACGGCCAGCTGCGCGTATTCGTGATAGTCCAGGCCTGCGCGGCGCAGGCGGGCATCGTCCAGCTCGAAGCCCAAGGGGCGGATCAGGTGCAGCGAGGCGCCGGTGTTGGCGCACAACCTGATGGCGTTGCCCGTATTGGGCGGTATTTCCGGTCGGTAGAGTATGACGTGCAGCATCCAGCCATTATCGGGTCTATCCGTAGGCCCGTAAAACGGTGAGCGTCCGTGCTCAACCGTTGGAGAGGCGCGGGCACACCACGCCGTCGGGCGGCAGGGCGCAAGCGGTCGGGGCGATCAACTGGCCCGCGCTGCCGGCTGCGGCGAGGCGGATGGCTTCGGGCGAGGCGTTCACCATGGCGCTCAACACGAGTCCACACACCAGCAGGCAAGCGACGAACAGGCTGCGCAGCATCAAGGCTTCGAATTTCATGATCATGTCTCCGATGAAGGTGGGGTAGTCCTGCGATATACCTTTGGCAAGCCCCGTGCCAAGCCTTCGATCGTCCGCAAATCACTGTCTTTGTTGAGAATTATCCGGTATGGCTGGCGCGGTCTGGCTGTCCGCGGACAGCGGCCGGGCGTGGCCGGACAGCTGCGGACACCTGTCCGGACGATGTGTCGTCCCGGTTACATGTTCTTGCGTCGAACGAAGCGCCGTGGCGGTTGTCCACCATGCCATTGGTCATTTGCCAAGGTTTCGGGCCGTGGCTAGCCTCGGAACGTTCATTCGTCAAAGAAAACAGGAGTGTCGTGATGGCAAGAAAGCCCCTCGCCCTACTCGTCGCCGGAGTGCTCAGCATGTCGGCCGGTTTGCCAGCGATCGCGCTGCCCCAGGCTGCCGCTGCCGAAGCCACCCAGGCCATTCCGGACATCGCCTTTACCCGCTTCACGCTGCCCAACGGCCTGACCGTGGTGGTGCATGAGGATCACAAGGCGCCGGTGGTAGCCGTGAGCATCTGGTACCACGTGGGTTCGGGCGATGAGCCCAAGGGCAAGACCGGCTTCGCGCACCTGTTCGAGCACCTGATGTTCTCCGGCTCGGAGAATCACAAGGGCACGTACTTCCAGCCGTTCGAGCTGGCCGGTGCCACCGACATGAACGGCACCACCTGGTTCGACCGCACCAACTATTTCGAAACCGTGCCGACCACCGCGCTCGACATGGCACTGTGGATGGAGTCGGATCGCATGGGCCACCTGCTCGGCGCGATCGGCCAGAAGGAACTCGACACCCAGCGCGGCGTGGTGCAGAACGAGAAGCGCCAGGGCGAAAACCGCCCGTACGGCCGGGTGGACCAGAACATCCTGTCCAACACCTATCCGAGCAACCATCCGTACCAGCACGACACCATCGGTTCGATGGAAGACCTCAACGCCGCCTCGCTCGGCGATGTGAAGCAGTGGTTCCACGATTACTACGGCGCGGCCAACACCACCCTGGTGCTGGCCGGCGACATCACCGTGGCGGAAGCCAGGGCCAAGGCCGAGAAGTATTTCGGTGACATCCCGGCCGGTCCGCCGGTGCCGCGTCAGCAGGCGTGGATCACCCCGCTGGGCAAATCCACGCGTGGCGTGCAGCACGATCACGTGGCGCAGCCACGCGTTTACCGCACCTGGGTGGTGCCGCAGCTGGGCACCGACGATGCCATCCAGCTCGACCTCGCCTCCACCGTGCTCGGCGGTGGCAAGACTTCGCGGCTGTACCAGCGCCTGGTCTACCAGGACAAATTGGTCGATGACGTCTCGGCCAGCATTTCGCCGTTCGCGCTGGCCAGCCAGTTCCAGATCCAGGCCGACATCAAGGAAGGCGTGGATCAGGCCAAGGTCGAAGCGGTGATTGCCGAAGAGGTGAAGAAATTCCTCGCCGACGGCCCCACCGCCGATGAGCTGGAACGCGCCAAGATCGGCAATCGCGCGGGCTTCGTGCGCGGCCTGGAAAAGGACGGTGGCAAGGCCGTGATCCTGGCCGAAGGTCAGGTCTATCGCGGCGATCCGGGTGCCTACAAGAAGGACCTGGAGCGCGCCGACGCCGCCACGCCGGCGAGCGTCAAGGCCGCTGCCGACAAGTGGCTCAGCAAGGGCGACTATGTGCTGACCGTGCTGCCTGCCGGCGCCGACTTCAATCCGGACACCGAGGACGCCAAGGTGGTGGCGCTGGGTCCGCAGGAAGGCCGCCCTGCCGCCAAGCTGCCGGCCAAGCATGAGTACACCGTGGCCAAGAGCGCGGTGGACCGCAGCAGCGGCGTGCCGAAGGTGACGCAGTTCCCCGACCTGAAATTCCCCGAACTGGAGCGCGGCAAGCTCAAGAACGGCATCGAAGTGATCCTGGCGCAGCGCCACACCATTCCGGTGACGCATGTGCAGCTGATGTTCGACGCCGGTTACGCCGCCGACCAGGGCCGCAAGCTCGGCACCGCCAGCTTCACCACCACGCTGATGAACGAGAGCACCAAGGAGCTCGATTCGGTGGAAGTCTCCAAGCGCAAGCAGCGCCTGGGCGCGGTCACCCGCATCGGTTGCGGCCTGGACGCCTGCTCGGCCTCGCTCAATGCCTTGAACGATCAGTTGCAGCCCTCGCTGGCGCTGTTTGCCGACATCGTGCGCAACCCGGCGTTCAAGTCCGAGGACATCGAACGTATCCGCGGCCAGTGGCTGGCCGGCATCGCGCAGGAAAAGACCCAACCCACCGCGCTGGCGCTGCGTACCTTGCCGCCGCTGCTGTACGGCGCCAACCACGCCTACGGCATCCCGTTCACCGGCTCGGGTACGGAAGCGGCGATCAAGTCGATGCAGGCGTCGGATCTCGCCAACTTCCAGCGTGACTGGCTGCGTCCGGACAACGTGAAGATCCTGGTGGCCGGCGACACCACGCTGCAGCAGATCATCCCGCAACTCGATGCCGCCTTCGGCGATTGGAAGGCGCCGTCCAGTGCCGTGCCGAAGAAGAACATCGCCAGCGTGGCCGCCCAGGCCAAGCCGCGCGTGTTCCTGATCGACAAGCCCGATGCGCCGCAGTCGCTGATCCTGGCGGGTCTGTTGGCGCCTTCCAGCAAGGCGCCGAACGAACTGGCCATCGATGTGGCGAACGGCGCGTTCGGTGGCAGCTTCACCTCGCGCCTCAACATGAACCTGCGCGAGGACAAGCGCTGGGCCTATGGTGCCTTCAGCTTCATGCGCGATGCGATCGGCCAGCGTCCGTTCCTGATGTACGCCCCGGTGCAGACCGACAAGACCGCCGAGTCCGCGCACGAAGTGGCCAAGGAAGCGAACGAAGTGATCGCCGCCCGTCCGCTCACCGAGCAGGAAGTGAACAAGATCAAGGACTCCAATGTCCGCGGTCTGCCGGGCAGCTTCGAGACGGCGGCCGAGGTGCTCAGCGCGATGAACGAGATCGTCCAGTACAACCGCCCGGACGACTACGTGCAGACGCTCAAGGCCCGCACCGAAGCCGTGACCCAGCCCGATGCCGAAAGCGCGATCAAGGAGATCGTCCAGCCCAAGGCGCTCACCTGGGTGATCGTGGGCGACCTGAAGAAGATCGAGCAGCCGGTGCGCGCGCTGAATCTCGGCGACGTGCAGGTGATCGACGGCGACGGCAAGCCGGTGGCGGCCAAACCGTCGAAGTAAACGTGAGATTATGTGGGGAGCTGTTCACGTCCCCGGGTTAGGATGGAGGCCGGGCGGGAGACCGCCCGGCTTCTTCATTTCCACATCGCGGAGCTATCCATGCGCAAGACCCTGCTGTTGCTCGTTCCCATCGCTTTGCTCGGCGCCTGCACCTACGGCATCACGCTGGACGATGCCGGTAAGAACGTCCGCACGGCCTGGAGCGGCGATGTGTCCTCCTGCCGCGACCTGGGCAAGGTCACGGTGTCGGTGATGGATCATGTCGGCCCGATCGATCGCAACGACATCAAGGTGCGCGACGAGCTGGAAGTGATGGCGCGCAACGAAGCCGCCAAGATGCACGCCGACACCATCAAGCCGCTGGGCGAACCCACCGACGGCTCGCAGCCGTGGGGCGCCTACCAGTGCGGCAATGCCCAGCTGGCACCGGCGGGTCGGCCGGCGAATCCGGCCAACCCGAACCCGGCGGCGCCCGGGAGTGCCACGCCGAGTGGGTTCGAGACCTACCCGGTGAAGAACAACTAAGCGGACGCCGCCAACGCGTGCCGCTCCCGTCCCGGCCGATGACCGGGGCGACGGGCGAGCCACCCGGCTAAAGCAGCCCGAAAGGCGCCCTCGTGGCGCCTTTTTCACGTGCGCAGGTCGACGCTCTTGCATGCCGCCCGGGGCCGGCATAAAATTCACATGTATATATTACATATATGTACTAATTAAGGCGTGCGCCGTGAGCAGCTTCCTTCCGACCGAGCAACGCCTGACGGTGACCCGCCAGCGCTATCCCGCCTTTCCGCGGGACCCGGCCGTGCTCATTCGCCTGATCCGCCACATCTACAAGCGCGTGCACGACGACGCCAATGCGATGTTGCGGCCGTACGGCATCAATCATCCGGAATACAACCTGCTGATGATGCTCTACGGCACCGAGGGCAACACGATGCATCCCACCGAACTGGCCGACGCCGCCGGTGAGAAGCTCGCCAACATCACGCGACTTACCAACGAGCTGGCCGACAAAGGTCTGATTGCACGCAATGCGAGCGACGAGGATCGTCGCAAGGTCGCGCTCACGCTGACCGACGACGGCGTGGCGCTGATCGAAAGCTTCCTGCCCGATGTATGCGCGCTGCTGGAAGAGCAGGTGGAAGGCATCGCTCAGCGCGACATCGCGCAACTGGAACGCCTGCTCAAGAAGTTCCTCGATCGACTGGACCGAAGGGAGAGCGTTTGACCATGTCGGCGGTGCCTACTGAACTTGCGTCATGGAGCCACCCGCCGTGGTTGCGCGAGTTCGCCGTGGAGGAGGGGCACGCCTGGATCTTCGTGCTGAAAAGCCTGCTGGCGTTCTATCTCGCCGCCTGGCTGACCATGGTGTTCCAGCTCGAACAGCCGGCGACCACGATGATCACCGTCGCCATCGTGATGCATCCGCAAAGCGGCACGGTGCTGGCGAAGAGTTTCTATCGCGCCCTGGGCACCTGCACCGGCAGTCTGTTCGGCGTGTTGCTGATGGCGGCGTTTCCGCAGCAGCGCGAACTGTTCCTGCTCAGCATGTCGATCTGGGTCGCGCTGTGTGCCGGCGGCGCCGTGCTGTACCGCAACTTCACCTCGTACGGCTTCGTGCTGGCCGGCTATACCGCCTTCATCGTGGTGCTGCCGGCGATCGACCATCCCACGGCGGTGTTCGATTCGGCGGTGGCGCGCGTGAGCGAGGTGATGCTCGGCATCATCGTCTCCGGCCTGGTCAGCGATGTGGTGTTGCCGATGCGTTTGCGCGACCTGCTCCGGCGCATTTCGCGCGAGCACTACCAGCACTTCATCGACTTCGCGCGCGGCAGCCTCGGCGGTGCCATTCCGCGGGCGGACATGGAGAAGGCGCATCTGCGCTTCGTGCGTGCGGCGGTGCAGATCGAGGATCTTCGCTCGTCGGTGATCTTCGAGGATCCCGAGGTGCGCGCGCGCAGCAGCCGCATGCAGTTGCTCAACCTGCGCTACATGGCGGCCGCGACCAGCTTCCAGTCGCTGCACCATCTGATCAATCGACTCCAGCGCAGCAACCATCCGCGCACGGCAGCGGCGCTGATCAAACTGTATGCGCCCATTGGCGAAGCGCTCAGTCCCGCGCCCACCGAGAAGCCGATCCCGCGCTTGCTGGCCACGCGCCTGGAAGCCTGCGAAGCGAAGCTGCCGGCGCTCGCCGCCGAGTTGCGCGAGGATCTCCGGCAGGATCCGAACCTGCTGCTCGAGTTCGATAGCGGTACCACCCTGGTGCGTCGCTTTGCGGCCGAGCTGCGCGACTTCACCTCGCTGGAAGCGAGCCTGCGCGAAACCCAGGGCGTGGCCGGCGGATCGGTCGAGCGCGTGGATTTCAAGCGCGCCAACGACTACGCCTCACCGCTGATTGCCATCGTGCGCACGTTCTTCACCATGGCCACGCTGAGCATCTTCTGGATCGAAACCGGCTGGACCTTCGGCCTTAGCGCGCTGCTGCTGGCCACGGTCTTCAGCGGGCTGTTGGCCACGTCGCCATCGCCGCTGGTGGCCACCGCCAATACCTGGGTCGCCTACGCGGTGGGATTGGTGGCGGCGTATTTCGTGGTGTTCGAATTGATGCCGGGCAGCGACGGCTTCGTCATGCTGATCCTGGTGACCGCACCGTTGCTCGCCCTGGGGCCGTATCTCACCACGCGCAACGCGACCTTGCCGGGTGTGGGCGCGGGTTACTCGCTGGGCTTCGCCTATATCCTCGCGTTGAAGAACCCGATGGTCTATGCGCCCGAGCGCTTCCTCAACGACAGCATCGCCGCACTGTTCGGCCTGATGATGAGTGGCGCGGCCTTCATGATCATCCCCACCGTGATCGGCACGCAGTGGTTGCGTCGCCGCCAGCTGGTGCAGTTGCGTCGACAGGTGGTGTTTGCCGCTACCGCGCCGATGGACGGCATTCTCTATCGCTTCGAAAGCGTGAATCGCGATCTCTACCAGCAGATCGTGCAGTTCACCCGGCCAGGCAGCGAGGAATCGCGCGTGCTGTTTGCATGGGCGCTCGCCGTGCACGATGGCGGTCGCGCGGTGATCGAATTGCGCCAGGACATGTTGCATGAAGGACTGCCACCGCCGGTGAGGGAATCCATGCAACACGCGGTCAATGCGTTGGCCGATCTTTACGACGCACCCGACAGCGCGCGCTGGACGGCCGCCGACAGCGCCGTTGACCAGGCCATCACGCTCACCACGCAGACACTGCCGCAAGCGCGGGCCAGCTGCCAGCCGGCGCTGGCGGACCTGCTGCAGTTGCGCACGGCGTTGCGCGACGACGAGTCCGCGCTCGCTCCCTACATCGTCAAGACCGCGGAGATCGCCCATGCCCCGTGAAATCGCCCTTGCCGATGCCCTGGTACCGGGCCTGTTGCTGATCTACCTGGGCTGTCTGCTGGTGCTGTGGCTCATCGATACCATCATCGGCCGCTACGGCCTGTATCGCTACGTGTGGCATCCCTCCCTGTTTCGCGTGGCCGTGTTCTTCCTGCTGTTCGGCGCCGCTGGCCTACTCCTCTATCCCTGACCTATGAAACTCGAACCTCAAGCTGTGCTTCGTTTCGCCCTTACGGCCGTGGTGGTCATCGTGGCGATGGTGCTGTGCCATGCGCTGTGGCGGCACTACCTGTATGCGCCATGGACACGCGATGGCCGCGTGCGCGCCGAGGTGGTGCGCATCGCCCCGGACGTCTCCGGCCTGGTCACGCGCGTGCCGGTGATCGACAACCAGGAAGTGAAGAAGGGCGACGTGCTGTTCGAGATCGATCCGCAGCGCTTCCGGATCGCCGAGCAGCAGGCCGAAGCGAATCTCAACGCCGCCAAGGCCGCCGCGCGCGCCGCCGGTGCGAACATCGATGCCGTGCTGGCCAGCGCCGCCGCGCGCAAGGCCGAGTACGACATGCGCCAGGAACAGGCGCAGCGACGCCAGGAACTGGCCGAGGTGGTGCCGAAGGAAGAACGCACCGACGCCAAATCCGCCGCGATGACGGCGCGCGCCGTGTGGGAGCAGGCGCAGGCCAGCGGCCATCAGGCCAATGCCGCGCGCGAGCAGGCCGAGGCGGCGGTGGTGCAGGCGCAGGTGGCGCTGGATCGCGCCAAGCTCGATCTCGATCGCACCGAAGTGCGCGCGCCGGTGGATGGCTACGTCACCAACCTCGACGTGCGCGTGGGCGACTATGCGGCGACCGGCAGTCCGCGCCTGGCGCTGATCGATCGCCACAGCTTCTACATTTACGGCTATTTCGAGGAAACTAAGCTGCCGAATCTGCGCGTGGGCGATCCGGTGACCATCCGCATGCTCAGCGGCGGCGTCCATCTCAAGGGGCGCATTACCGGCGTGGCGCGCGGCATCACCGACCGCGACAATCCGACCGGGCGCGACCTGCTGGCCGACGTCAATCCCACCTTCAACTGGGTACGCCTGGCGCAGCGCGTGCCGGTGCGCGTGGATATCGACGAAGCCAGCGAACCGAAGGGCTTGATTCTCTCGGCGGGCATGACGGTGAGCATCGATGTGCAGCCGCGGCGTGTGCTCGATGACGAGCGAACGTCGCGATAGCAGTGCCATGGGTGCGCACGTGCGTGACGTTTGACATAAAAGTCACGAAACACTGCGGCCGCGCAGGCGAATGCTCCTCCATCATGGGGCTGGATTGATACCATGCCCCACTATGAATCGACCGCTGCCCTCGCCACGAAGCCTTGCCCGCCGATTGCTGTCCCTGCGGCGTCGCCCTGAGCTCGATCTGTCCGGACATGTGAGCTTCGCCGCGCCTGCCGAGGCGATCACCACGCTGGCGGGTCCGGCGGCGTTCCGCGAAACCCTGCTTGCGCTGATTGCCAAGGCACAGCGCCGCATCGTGCTGGTGGCGCTCTACCTGCAGGACGACGATGCAGGCCGCGAAGTGATCGAGGCGCTGCATGCGGCCCGCGCCGCGCATCCGGCCCTTTCCATCGAGGTCTATGTCGACTGGCATCGCGCCCGCCGTGGCCTGATCGGCAAGGGCAACAGCGAAGGCAATGCGACGATGTACCGCGACTACGCGCAGCGCCTGGGCGAGGGCGTAGTGGTACGCGGCGTGCCGGTGCAGACGCGCGAGTTGTTCGGCGTGCTGCATCTGAAGGGTTTCATCATCGACGATGCCGTGCTTTACAGCGGCGCCAGCATCAACGATGTCTATCTCGCCAGGCATGGCCGTTACCGGCTCGACCGTTATCACCTGATCCGTCACAAGGCGCTGGCCGACAGCATGGCCGCCTACGTGGACGGCCAGTTCCGCGATAGCGATGCGGTGCCGCGACTCGATCGCATGCCGCAGCCGCGCTCGCGCGATTTGCAGGAGCCGATCCGCCGCCTGCGCCAGTCGCTGCAACAGGCGCAGTACACCGGCACCGACGAGTTGCCGCGGCAGGGCGACGTCACGGTGATTCCGCTCGCCGGCTTCGGGCGCAACGACAATGCGCTCAATGAAACGCTGCTGGGCTTGCTACGCGGCGCGCAGAAGCGGGTGATCCTGCTCACGCCGTACTTCAACCTGCCGCGCCAGGTGCGCGTGGTGATCGGTCACCTGCTGCGGCGTGGCTGCCAGCTCGACATCATGGTCGGCGACAAGACCGCCAACGATTTCTATATTCCGCCCGAGCAGCCGTTCAGCCGCATCGGCTTGTTGCCGTACCTGTACGAAGCGAACCTGCGTCGCTTCGCGCGCACGCACCAGGGCGCCATCGACAGCGGACAGTTGAACCTGTGGCTGTGGCGCGACGGCGACAACACCTATCACCTGAAGGGCCTGTTCGTGGACGAGGAGACGGCCGTACTCACCGGCAACAACCTCAATCCGCGCGCCTGGGCGCTGGACCTGGAAAACGGCCTGCTGCTGCGTGACCCGTGGCGCAAGCTGGTGGCACAACACGAGGCCGAGTGGCAGGCGCTGCGAAGCCATGCGACACGGCTTGCGCACTACCGCGATCTTCCCGGTGCGCGCGGTTATCCGCCGGAGGTGCGCAAGTTGCTGCGTCGGCTGCGGCGCGTGCGGTTGGATCGCCTGGTCAATCGGCTGCTTTGACGGCCGCGGATTTTCTGTGGGAGCGCACCCTGTGCGCGACAACCTGACGAAGCGGGAGCGGCATGGCGCCGCGGTCGCGCACAGGGTGCGCTCCTACAGATTCAAGCATGGGGTATGTTGAAGCCGTGGGGGCCCTTTTGTGGGAGCGCACTTGTGCGCGACGGCCTGACGAAGCGGAAACGGCATGGCGCCGCAGTCGCGCACAAGTGCGCTCCCACAAGGGGATGGCGATTAGTTCGCCAGCCGCTCCAGGCGCATCGCCAGCCAGCGCGACACATCCGGCCACTCGCTGTCGATCACGCTGAAGCACACGGTGTCGCGCAGCGTGCCGTCCGGACGGCGCTTGTGTTGGCGCAGTACGCCTTCGCGGCGCGCGCCGAGGCGTTCGATGGCGCGCTGGGAGTCGAGGTTGCGGTGATCGGTATGGAATTCCACCGCCACGCAGCCCAGCGTTTCGAAGGCGTGCTGGAGCAACAGCCGCTTGCAGGCGGTGTTGAGGTGGCTCTTCTGCCAGCGCCTGGCATACCAGGTGTAGCCGATGGCGATGCGGCGCGGATCGGGCACGGAGTCGTAGAAGCGCGTGGTGCCGACGATCTGGCCGCTGCTCTTTTCGCGCACCGCGAACGGCAGCATCAGGCCGGCCTTTTGACCGTCCAGCGCCTTGGCGATGTACGCCGCCGCTTCGCCGGGCGCGGGTGCGCTGGTGAACCAGAGCGTCCACAGTTCGCCGTCGGCCGCGGCGGCTTCGAGGGCCGGGGCGTGGTCTGGCGTGAGGGGTTCGAGGGCGACGAAGGCGTCTTCCAGCAGGACAGGCGTCAGCGCGGACATCGGTACTCCGGAGAAGGGACGCTCAGGCGTCCAGGTCGGGGATGAGCTTGCTTTCCAGCCGCGCGATATGGTCCTTCAGCAGCAGCTTGCGCTTCTTCAGGCGGGTGATCTGCAGTTCGTCGCGGCTGAGCGACACGGCCAGGTGCTCGATGGCCACATCGAGGTCGCGGTGTTCGACGCGCAACTCGGCCAGCAAATGGGCTATCTCGGCTTGGTCCTGGACCTGCATGACGGGCGACTGGCTGGGGAAAACACTCTCAGTGTAACGCCGCCGGACCCCGGGCGGTCAGATCGCTACAATGGGAGGCCGTCCCGTTCCCGACCGACCATGTCCGCCCAGCCCGACGCCACCCGCAAGCAGCACTACGAGGCCGCCAAGCTGGCCAAGCGCCTGCGCCATCAGGTGGGCCAGGCGATTGCCGACTTCAACATGATCGAAGAGGGCGACAAGGTGATGGTGTGCCTGTCCGGCGGCAAGGACTCGTACACGCTGCTGGACGTGCTGCTGTCGCTGCAGGCCAAGGCGCCGGTGCGCTTCGAGCTGGTCGCGGTGAACCTGGACCAGAAGCAGCCGGGCTTTCCCGCGCATGTGCTCCCGGAATACCTCACCGCGCGCGCCGTGCCGTTCCATATCATCGAGCAGGACACCTACAGCACGGTCACCCGGGTGATCCCCGAAGGCAAGACCATGTGCAGCCTGTGCTCGCGCCTGCGGCGCGGCGCGCTGTATCAGTGGGCGGCCGCCAACGGGATCAGCAAGATCGCGCTGGGTCACCATCGCGACGACATCCTGGGCACGTTTTTCCTGAACCTGTTCTATCAGGCGCAGCTCAAGGCCATGCCGCCCAAGCTGCGCTCGGACGATGGCCGCCATGTGGTGATCCGTCCGCTGGCGTATTGCCGGGAAAGCGATATCGCCGAGTACGCGCAGGAGCGGCAGTTCCCCATCATTCCGTGCAATCTCTGCGGTTCGCAGGAAAACCTGCAACGCAAGGCAGTTAGGCGCATGATGGAGGACTGGGAGAAAACCCAACCCGGCCGCGCCGAGAATATTTTCCGCGCGCTGGGCAGTGTGCAGCCCTCCCAGCTCGCCGATCGAAACCTGTTCGACTTCGCCACGCTCGGCGCGCGCGAAGGTGTCGCCCGCGCTGATGCGCACGAGTGGCTTGCCGGTGCGCCGGACGAGTCTTGAATCCACAGTCAATCGAGTAACGCCGTGTTCGAGAGTCTGACTTCATGTGTTGAGTGCTCCGCGTTGCGCCTGAATTGCCATCAGACAGCCACCCGTGGCGAAGCGCTTGACTGGGTGTCAAGTCGAGCCATGGGTGGCTGTCTGATGGCAATTCAGACGCAACCCTCCGGGCAGGGGCTGTTTGCCCGCATGGCGGCGTCATCACTCAGTCGTGTATCGACATACACTCCTTCATTCTTCCTTGCCATGCGCGCAAACAGCTCCCTGCGCGGAGTACTCAACACATGAAGTCAGACTCTTTGTTTGCATCCGTTGAAATGACCCCGGGCGATCCGATCCTGGGACTCACCGAGGCCTTCGTGGCCGACACCCGTCCGGGCAAGGTCAACCTGGGCGTGGGCATCTATTACGACGAGCAGGGCCGCATTCCGCTGCTGCGCGCCGTGCAGCAGGTGGAGCAGAAGCTGGCGCAGGAAGCCAAGCCGCGCGGCTATATCCCCATCGACGGCCTGCCGGCGTACAACCTCACCACGCAGAAACTGGTGTTTGGCGAAGACTCGCCGCTGCTGGCCGCTGGCCGCGTGGCCACCTCGCAGACCGTGGGCGGCAGCGGTGCGCTGCGCATCGGCGCCGACCTGCTGAAGAAGGTGCTGCCGAACGCCAAGATTGCGATCAGCAGCCCGAGCTGGGAAAACCATCGCGTGGTGTTCAGCTCGGCCGGTTTCGACGTGGTCGATTACGCCTATTACGACGCCGCCACGCACGGCCTGGATTTCCCCGGCATGCTGGCCGACCTGGGCAAGCTGGAACCGGGCACGGTGGTGTTGCTGCACGCGTGCTGCCATAACCCGACCGGTGTGGATCTCAACGCCGAGCAGTGGCAGCAGGTGGTGGACCTGGTGAAGGAGCGCGGCCTGTTGCCCTTCATCGACATGGCCTACCAGGGCTTCGACGAAGGCATCGACGCCGACGCCACCGCGGTGCGCCTGTTCGCCGCCTCCGGCATCGACGCCTTCGTGGTCGCCAACTCGTATTCCAAGTCGTTCTCGCTGTACGGCGAGCGCGTGGGCGCGTTGTCCGTCGTGGGCAAGACACGCGACGAAGCGCTGCGCGTGCAGTCGCTGGTCAAGCGCACCATCCGCTCCAACTACTCCAGCCCGGCCACCCACGGCGGCCTGCTGGTGTCCACGGTGCTCGGCAGCGCCGAGCTGAAGGCCATGTGGGAGCAGGAGCTGGGCGAGATGCGCGAGCGCATCCACGCGATGCGTGCCGGCATGGTGGAGAAGCTGGCCGCGGCGGGTGCGCCGCATTTCGGCTTCATCCAGCAGCAGGCTGGCATGTTCTCCTACTCGGGCCTCAGCAAGGCCCAGGTGGACCGCCTGCGCGAGGAGTACGCCATTTACGCCATCGGCACCGGCCGTATCTGCGTGGCGGCGTTGAACCGCGCGAATCTTGATACGGTGGTGAACGCGGTGGCCGCGGTCAGCCGCTGAGCACCAGCCAAGCCAGACCCTACACGCTCGTCATTCCGGCGGAGGCCGGAATCCAGTAACGGGGCGCATATCGATGCGACGCCGTTGGGACCTCGCTAAATGAGGCGCTGGATTCCGGCCTACGCCGGAATGACGACATAAAGCACGGATACCGAATGTTCTTTCGCAATCTCACGCTGTTCCGCTTTTCTCCCGCCATCTCCAACGACCTCGACCGCCTGGACGAAGCCCTGGGCGACCATCGCCTGCGCCCGTGCGGTCCGCTCGAAATGGGCACCAAGGGTTTCGTGCCGCCGGTGGGCCGGGGCGATGAGGCCCCGCTCACCCATGCAGTAAAGGCCTGCACCATGGTCACCGTGGGTGGTGAGGACAAACTCCTCCCCGGTTCCGTGGTGAACGACGAACTTCAGCGCCGCGTGCAGAAGATCGCCGAAGAAGAGGGCCGCAAGGTTGGCGGCCGCGAGCGCAAGCGCATCAAGGAAGACGTGCTCAACGAGCTGGTGCCACGCGCCTTCATCCGCAGCTCGCGCCAGCGCGCCTACGTGGACAAGAAGAACGGCTGGCTGGTGCTCGACACATCCAGCCGCAAGTCCGCCGAGAACACGCTGACGCAGATCCGCGAAGCGCTGGGCAGCTTCCCGGCTGTGCCGCTGGCGCCGGAAGAGGGCCCGCGGGTGCTCATGACCGACTGGCTGGCCAACGGCAACCTGCCGGCCGGGCTGGCGCTGGGCGACGAGGTGGAGCTGCGCGACCCGGCCTCCGCCACCGGCGCCATCGCCAAGTGCCGCCGCCAGGACCTGGACGGCGAGGAAGTGAAGGAGCACCTGCGCAATGGCAAGCAGGTATTCCAGCTGGGTCTCACCTTCGATGAGCGCATGAGCTTCGTGCTCGGCGAGGACTTGATCGTGCGCAAGCTCAAGTTCCTCGACGTGGTCACCGAGGAGCTGGGCGACAGCCATCCGGACGCCGCCGCCGAGGCCGACGCCACCTTCACCCTGCTCACGCTCGAGGTCGAGCGCCTGCTGGGCAAGCTGGAAGAATGGTTCGGCCTGCCGCGTCCCGCCGAGGCCTGAGCCGGCCCGTTCAGGCTCCGCCGTCCTGACCGTATGGTCGGGACGGACATCGCCCTGCCTTGCGAAGCCTGCATGCTCTCCCCACATTTCCTTTGGGACACTGAGTCCCTTTCGGACATCGGTCGGCCTGGACGCCATGCAGTTAAGGCGGGGATATGACGCAGCATCTTGAAGGCGATTGGCTGGAACTGGCCACCGCGAGCGGCAGCACCATCCGTGTGCTCAAAGCCGCCCATCCGCGTGCGCGCCGGTTGCGGCTCACGGTGACGCCCAAGGGTGCGCGCGTGTCGTATCCGCACGGCACGCACCCGGCTCAGGTGAGTGCATTCCTGCGTCATCACGCCGACTGGCTCGAGCGCAAGCTCGACGAGTTGCATCTGATCGTGAAGCCGTTGCCGCCGCTGCGCGTCGGCACGCCCACGGAATTTCCGTTGCGCGGGGAAACCGTTCAGCTCGATTGGGCGGAAGGTCCGTACCCGCGCGTCGAAGCCGGCGAGGGCACGCTCACTTTGGTGATTCCTCGTCCGCATACGCGTGCAGTGCCGGTGGCGCGCGGCTTGCTCGCGTCGTATTTCGAAGCGCAGATCCGTCGCGATGTGTCGCGCTGGCTGGCCGGCTACGTGCCGCAGCTCGGGCTGGCGCCGACGGCGCTGCGCGTGCGTCCGATGAAGAGCCTGTGGGGCAGCCTCGATACGCGTGACCGCATCAATCTCGATCTCGCGCTGGCGCTCGCGCCGCCCAACGCCTTGAAGTACGTGCTCGCCCACGAGCTATGCCATCTGAAGGTGCGCAGCCATGCGCCGCGCTTCTGGGCGCAGGTGGAAATCCTGTTTCCCGACTGGCGCGAACAGCGCGACTGGCTGCGCCTCAACGGCGCGTGGCTGAAGACCGAACTCGACCGGCTGATTGCCGACGTCGCGGATTGAGCCTTCGCTTTAACCCCATTCGGGCGTTCCCGGCGATCATGGAAGTATCGCCAAAGGAAAGGACGCCATGTCGGCCGTCATCGCCCCACCCATGGATTGGACGCATGCCTGCGCGCAAGCGCTTGAGCCTCTGCGTCGACTGCTGTCGCAACCGCACCTCGAGCAGATAGCCGAAACGTCGGCGCTAAGCGACGCGCAATGCATGGAGCGCTATCGCAACGGCGACGTGCATGCCTTTCGCGTCCTCTACGCACGCTATCGCGAGAAGCTGCACCGCTACACGTTGCGCCTGGCCGGCAAGGCCAGCGAGGCGGAGGAAATCTTCCAGGACGTGTGGATGGCCGTGGTGAACGGCAAGGCCGGCTATCAGCCGAACGCGCCGTTCGCCGCGTGGCTGTTCGGCATCGCGCATCGCCGCGCCGCCGATCGCTGGCGCGTACTGGGCAGGCATGCGCCCGATGCGATCGAGCCCCATGAGAACGCAGACGATGCGATCGAGCATCACGCGGCGTCGCCCCTGTATGCACCCGACCGGCATCTCGACAACGACGCGCTGGGCAGGGCGCTGGTCGAAGCGGTGAACGGATTGCCATTGCCGCAACGCGAAGCCTTCCTGATGAAAGCCGAGGGCGAACTCAGCCTGGAAGACATCGCTTTCGCCACCGGTACCACGCGCGAAACGGTGAAGAGCCGCTTGCGCTATGCGCAGCAGAAACTGCGCGAGGCGTTGCAGGCATGGCGATGAACGACGACATGGATGAACTGCTGCGGTTGTACCGGCATGCCTCGAACGAGGCGCCTGCCGCGCGGCTCGATGCACGCATTCTCGGCGCCGCGGACCGTGCCGCATCGATGCGCCGCTGGTCCCGGCGCATCGCATGGCCGGCAGCCATCGCCGCTTCGTTGCTGTTGTGGACGATGTGGCCGGCACCCGGTCATCGCTCACCCCTCACCACCGATCCCATGGCGGCCCACGATGCGGGCCGGGTCCGCAGCGAGCTCCAGCAGATGGACGTCACGCCGCCACGCAACGACGTGGATCGGTTCCTGCTGTCCACCAACCTTCACCCCCAACCCGAGACAGGGAATGCCCTATGAAGAAGATCTTCGCCACCGCCGTTCTCATCGCCAGCTGCATCGCGTCCAGTGCGCACGCGGCGGCGCCGCGTGGCTGGTTCATCACCGGATCCGCCCAGAATGATTTCGAGACCGGCACGGAAGCGTCGACCCGCGTGCCCAAGAGCACCAGCGCCTACCTGCGTGCCAAGAGCGAAAGCAACGGCTTCGCCACCCTGATGCAGACCATCGACGCGGCCGCCTACAAGGGCAAGCGCGTGCGCCTTTCGGGCTATCTGCGCACGAAGGATGCCGGCAAGGGCGCGCTGTGGATGCGCGTCGACGATACCGACAAGAAGTCGGTGGCATTCGACAACATGGATGACCGCGCACAACAGGGCGACAAGCCGTGGCAGTCATTCGATGTCGTGCTGGACGTGCCCGACAACGCGCGCGACATCGCTTTCGGCGTGCTGCTGCAGAACAAGGGCGAAGTGTGGGCCGATGGCCTGAAGTTCGAAGTCGTCGGCAAGGATGTGCCGTTGACGGGCGGCGCGCACCCCTTGTCGCCCGCGCCGGTGAATCTCGGCTTCGTCGAGTGAGTCTCGCCTCCCCGCGCCAGGGAAGGTGAGGGGAGGCACTCTTGCGTTAAGCCGCGCATACGCAGAACCTTGGCGCCTACCGGGGACAAGGGGGAGCGTCATGGAACTGCCGATCGGCCCTTTCATCAAGGCCATGTGGTTGATCTTCGCGCTGTACTGGCTGTGGGGATGGCGGCGCGTCAAGGGCGCGCAGCGCAAGGAAGCGATCCTTCCGCGCCTGGTGAAGTACTGGTTGCCGCTGGTCATCGCGATTGCGCTGATCGGCCCCGGCGACTGGTTCGGCAGCAGCTGGCTGCATGCGCGCATGTATCCGGCCAGCGCCGCGATCGCCGTGCTGGGCGCGCTGCTCACCCTGTTTGGCGTCGCGTTCGCCTGCTGGGCGCGTTACGTACTGGGACGCAACTGGAGTTCCGTGGTGCAGGTCAAGCAGGATCACGAACTGATCCAGAGCGGCCCCTATCGCTGGGTGCGCCACCCGATCTATACGGGCCTGCTGCTGGCTTTCCTCGGCACGGCGATGGCCATCGGCGAGTGGCGAGGGCTGATCTGCGTCGTTATCGTCGCCGTGTCGTTCTGGTTCAAGCTGAAACTCGAAGAGCGCTGGATGCGCGACAACTTCGGTGTGGCCTACGAAAGCTATATGCAGCGCACGAAGGCGCTGATTCCGGGCCTGCTCTAGCGAACGTCACCGGATGGCGATGAGGCCATCCGGCGCGTCGGGATCAATGCGACAAGGTGAACTGCGTGAGGATGCGCGCGGTCTCGTCCGGCTTTTCCATGATCGGCATGTGATTGCAGCCGGTCATCATGCTGGTGTTGATCGCGGCGGCGTTCTTCAGGCCGTTGCGCAGGCTGTCCAGGGCGGAGATGTCGATGATCTTGTCGTCGTGGCACCACAGGCCGAGCACCGGCATGCCGAGCTTGTCGAGGCGATTCTGCAGCGACAGGTACTGCGAGGGGTCGCGCAGCTCGTTGAAGGTGCGATCGATGAAGGCGCGGTTTTCCTGGTTGCGCTTGATCAACACGTCCTGAAAACGGCCGGGAATGTTCAGCGGCTTGGCGAACGCCCAGGCGGTGGCCTTGGCGAACTGCTCGCGGTTGTCGAATGCGAACACGTTCTTGCCCGACATCGCTTCGCGCGAGAATGCGTTTTCGTTGGCCTTCAGGCCGAACGAATCGAGCAGGGCGAGTTCCGCCACGTGCTCCGGATGTTCAGCCGCGAACACGCCGGCAATGGCGCCGCCCATCGAGTGGCCGATCAGCACCACCTTGGGCAGATGCAGCGCTTCCATGAAGTCCTGCAGGCGTGCGACCTGCGCATCGATGTTGTAGCTGGCGCCGTCGACGCGGGTGGATTCACCCCAGCCCGGCAGATCCGGTGCGATCACGTGAAAATGCGGGGTCAGCAGTTCCATCTGCTTGAGCCACACTTCCTTGGTGGCGGCAAAGCCGTGCAGCAGCACCAGCGTGGGGCCTTCGCCACCTTCGTAGTAGACCCAGGTGGTATCGCCGACCTGCACGGAATGCTTCTCGACGTGGGCGGCCATGGCCTGGCGCTTGACGTCGGCGGCCATCAGCCACTGCGGCGCAAACAGATACGAGCCGCCCAGCACGACGGCCAGCAGGATGGCGACGAAGCCGAGGAACTTGAGGCGTCGCAGGGCGAGCCGTTGCCATAGCGGGCGCGTCGAGGCAGGCGTGGAAGGCATCGTTTTTTTGGTGGCCATGGGGAAACCAGTAGGAGGAAACGCAGCTATCGATGGCGTCGCGCGCCTCCTTTTGCAAGGAGGCGCGCGCAGAGCTTACTTGCCGGTGCCCTTCTTCGCCTTGGCGAACACGGCTTCCACCGCCTGCTGCGTGAGCGGGTGGTAGCCGCTCTTCGCCTTCGCATAAACCTGCTGTGCGTACGCCAGGCCTTCCGGCGATTTCACGAAGGCCTTATACAACGGCATGGTGAGGTACAGGCGACCGATGCGCGTCATGTGCTCGGCGGCGGCTGGCCACACGTCCTTGTCGCCCGCGGCGATGGCATGGCTGTACCAGCGCATGCCGATCTCCGCGTTAGGCGTGCCGGTGAGGTGCCAGGCGGCGTCGATCTGCTTGATCTTGTCCAGCGGCGCCACGTCCGGCAGGCCGTCGAGGAAGTACATCCATTCCTGCGTGTTCCAGCTCTTCGCGTCGAGCTTGTCGGCAGCGAGCGAGCCGGCGAGGAACGACGCGCGCTCCTTGTCGATGGCGTTGAAGCGCGGCGAATCCGGCAGCGGCGCATCCTTGGGAATGCCCGGCTCGTACACCCACTGCTGCACTTCGTCCCAGCTCATCTTGCCCGGGTTCTTGTCGAACAGATTGGCCTTGAGGTAAGCGAGCATCTGTTCGGTGTCGATGCTCTGGAACGCGAAGTGCGCGAAATAGCCCTTCAGGTAGGCATCGAAGGTGTCGCGGCCAAAGCGCTGCTCCAGCGTGCGCAGGAACCAGCTGCCCTTGTCGTACGGCACTTCGGAAATCGAATCGTCGGCGCCGATGCCGGGCTTGGGCGCGAGGCGCTGCGCATTCGGGGCGATGGTCTTGTCCCTGATGGACTTCTCGAGGCCGCGGGCGGAGATCAGCGCTTCTTCGTCGGCCAGCGTCTTGCCGTATACCGCTTCAGTGATACGGCCCTGCACGTAGGTGGTGAAACCTTCATTGAGCCAGATGTCGCGCCATGCGGCGCTGGTGACCAGGTTGCCCGACCACGAGTGGGCGAGTTCGTGCGAAATCACCGAGACCAGGCTCTTGTCGCCCACCAGCAGCGTCGGCGTGGCGAACGTCATGTTCGGGTTTTCCATGCCGCCGAACGGGAACGAGGGCGGCAGCACCAGCAGGTCGTAGCGGCCCCAGGCGTACGGGCCGTACAGCGACTCGGCGGTCTTGATCAGCTTCTCGGTGTCTTCGAATTCCTTGGCGGCCTTGCCGACCACGCTGGGCTCGGCATAGACGGCCGAACGCGGACCGGTTTCCTTCGCGGCAATGTCGCCCGCTGCAATGGCGAGCAAGTACGACGGAATCGGATGCGGCTGGCTGAAGGCGAAGTTGCCATCGAGTGGGTGGTTCGCCTCGTTGAGCGCGCTCATCACCACTCGCACGTCCTTCGGTGCGGTGACGTGGGCGTCGTAGGTGAAGCGAATCGCCGGCGAGTCCTGCAGCGGCACCCAGGAGCGCGCGTGGATGGATTCGGACTGCGAGAACATGAAGGGCAGCTTCTTGTCGGCCGTCTGTTCCGGCGGCAGCCACTGCAGGCCCGAAGCGGTCGGCACGGTCGAATAGACGATACGCACCTGGGCGGGATGCTGCGGCGTGGCGATGGTGAGCTTGCTGCCCAGTTCCTTGTCGCTCGGCGCCAGCGCGTACTTCAGTGCGCTGGTCTTGCCCGCGGCGTCGACGGCTTCGATGCTGGCGATCTTCAGATCGCGCGTATCGAGCACCAGCGACTGCGCCTTCGGATCCTTCCAGTCCAGCTTCAGCGTGGCCTTGCCGTCGAGCTGCTTGTGCGGGAAATCGACCTTCAGGTCCAGATCCAGGTGGGTCACGCGAACCTGGTCGGGCTGCGCGTAGGAATGCGGGTCGGCGGCGAAGGCGCTCAGCGGCAGCGCGAGGGCGCCGAAGGCTAGGGCATGGAACGGGCGCATCGGGGAAACTCCAGTTGCAGGAATCCCGAGTATGCCATTGGTGGGTGGTGGGTCGCGGGTGTGGGGGGCATCTTGGGGGGGGCGGTGCCTTGCTACTTTTTAATCGTCATTCCTGCGAAGGCAGGAATCCAGTGCCTTTGCGCTGAGTTGTCGCTTTGACGCGATCTGGCTCGCCTGCCGCGGGCTTCCGTCCCGCTGCCGCGGGCCGAGTCACTTTTCTTTGCTTGCCCAAAGAAAAGTAAGGCAGTCTCTAATATCAAGTGCAACGCCCTTTGGGAGGTGATGCATGGGTCGGCACTACAACCATCTAAGCGCCGAAGAGCGGGGCGCGATCATGGTGGGCAAGGCACGTGGAGAGAGCGCCCGGCAGCTGGCGATGCTGCTGGGCCGGTCGCCCAGTACGATCTCACGGGAGCTGGCGCGTAACGGGCACCGCGAGCCGTCAGGCAGCCCTCGTCTGGGGCGCCCGACGCTCGGCTATGACGC
>NZ_JADIKC010000029.1 GCF_016905005.1 Dyella kyungheensis | reverse complement strand
GGTGGATTGGTTACCGGCATCTTCTGGGTGACATCGCAGGCGCCACCTTGCGGATGCGCCGCCACCGCATCGACCACGCGCTGCATGAGTCCGGCGGCCGCGGCGTTCGAATCGTCTTCCGGCAGGAAGGCGTGACTGGCCGCCTGCCCCGCGCCCATCGCGGCAATGCGTTGCTGCAGTTGCGGCTTCTCGGCGATGGCGGCGGCGTAACGCGCATGCGTGTCGCGCAGATCGTCCATCTCCGCGCGAATCGACTGCAGCGGCGCCACGAACCACCAGTGCAGCAAGGCGAAAT
>NZ_JADIKC010000028.1 GCF_016905005.1 Dyella kyungheensis | reverse complement strand
CTGGCGATGCTGCTGGGCCGGTCGCCCAGTACGATCTCACGGGAGCTGGCGCGTAACGGGCACCGCGAGCCGTCAGGCAGCCCTCGTCTGGGGCGCCCGACGCTCGGCTATGACGCTTGTCGTGCCGGCCATCGGGCCCGTCGCTTGGCCCATCAGGCACGCCGGCCGCGTAAATTGCATCGTGAGAGCGCCTTGTGGCGTCTGGTGCGCCATTTGTTGGCCCGGCGCTGGTCACCGCAAGAGGTCAGTCGCACACTGCGCCGACAGCATCCCGACGAGCCGGCCAAGCACGTGTCTCACGAGACGATTTACACCGCGATCTATGC
>NZ_JADIKC010000027.1 GCF_016905005.1 Dyella kyungheensis | reverse complement strand
GCCAGTCACGCCTTCCTGCCGGAAGACGATTCGAACGCCGCGGCCGCCGGACTCATGCAGCGCGTGGTCGATGCGGTGGCGGCGCATCCGCAAGGTGGCGCCTGCGATGTCACCCAGAAGATGCCGGTAACCAATCCACCGGCCGCGCCCGACGAGCCGTATCGCAAAGTGGCGGTGAGCATCACCCTGCATTGCGATATCCAGCCGCTGGCCGAAACGCTGCACGATCTGGAGCAGGGCACCCCGTATCTGTTCGTGGATGACTTGAGCATCTATCGCAATCCGGTGGCCGCGATGCAGCAAGCGGCCGTGCCGCTGGAAGTGCA
>NZ_JADIKC010000026.1 GCF_016905005.1 Dyella kyungheensis | reverse complement strand
TTGCGACCGCGCTCGATATAACCGTTGTCGGTGGCATACAGCACATGCTTGCCGCGAGAGCGGGCGGCGTACTCGTATTGCGCTTCGGTGGGCAGGTCCACTGGCAAGCCGCTGAGTTCACCAAGCCATACGCAATAGTCCTTCGCTTCCTGCCAGGATTTGCTGTAAGCCGGCAGATTGGGTAAATAGAGTTTCGGCACTCGCTCCCTCGCTGGCTCTTTTTCACCCCAATAGCGGTCTTCATCGGTCAGCATCGTGTCATACAAAGGACGGCCAGTAACGATACGGAACCGATCATCCTCTGCAATCGTGGTGAGGAACCTGGCCATGTAGAAGCTGGTCAGCCGAACCGTGTGGACAGGGCGCGAATCGGCGCTGATTACGACGGGCCACAGCTGATCCTTGGGCACACCGCAAGGCCACTCGCAAAGCGGTTTGTAGGCGTTATAGGTTTCTGCCCAACCGAAGTCGCCCATGTCGAA
>NZ_JADIKC010000025.1 GCF_016905005.1 Dyella kyungheensis | reverse complement strand
CGTGTCCTTTGCTCAGAACGAAAGCAGACAACAGACCGTCCGCCCGCTTCACGACCACTGTCACCAGATCGAGAGCCGGCAGATAGCGCTCGGAAAGCACGGCATCGCCCTGGCCAAGGGATAGGTTCCAGATTCCGCCATACCTCTCTTCCATGCCATGACGCCTCCTTGCCCCTTTGGGTTGCCGCCAAATCATCCGCTTCGGGTCGGAGGCGGACATCACCTATTTGGGCCCATCGTACAGGTGGTCACCTAGATCGTTCGGCCAGACTGATAGATCAGGCAAATTGTCTAGCCACCTACCCAGGGCATCCGCCTCGGTCTTCGATGCGACGCACACATCTCGGCACGCGTACGAAGTTTCGACACCATCTGCCACAAGAACAGACTCAACGATTAGCCGGCCCGAGAAGTCAGCCGGAGGGCGTTCCACGGCAATTTCGCACAAGTCGATAGTCGCGCCCGGCCCAGCGGGAATGGCGACGTCGATGTCGCCACTCGCATGGCCATAGGAACCACCGGCGTAGAAAATGCTGAAATCAACGCGGACCATCCTTACCCCTTTCACTTCTGCGGCGTCCGTTATGGGTTGCGGCTTCAGCCGGTCAACGCAACACATTGCTGGAATCGTTCGGCCGGTGTTTCAAAGTTCAACGTTTGGCGCGGTCGCTCATTCAACTCCCGGGCCACGGCGTCGAGTTTAGCCTGCGAGTAGCCCGATAGGT
>NZ_JADIKC010000024.1 GCF_016905005.1 Dyella kyungheensis | reverse complement strand
AGGTCATCGCGCCCCAGCGCACGCATGAACATCTCCGCCCGACAGTGGTAGTCGAGGGTGGCCCGCGGTCGCAGATTCATCTCCCGCGCAATCGCATCGAGTTTGCGTTGGCTATGCACCGACAGGTCGGTGCCTTTGGGTAGGTACTGGCGCAGTAAACCGTTGGTGTTCTCGCAGATGCCGCGCTGCCAGGGACTGTGTGGATCGGCGAAGTAAATCGCCAGGCCCGTGCGTTTGGAGAGGGTCTTGTACAGCGCCATCTCCTTGCCCTGGTCATAGGTCAGCGTTTGACGCAGCGTCGCCGGTAACGGACCGAACGCCCGGCTGAAGCCCTTGAGCGCATCCTCGGCCGCGCACCCTTCCATCTTCACCAGCTTCAGAAACAACGTGCGCCGATCCACCAGCACGCCTACCGACGACTGATTGCGTGCGCCTTTGAGGAAGTCGCCTTCCCAGTGGCCCGGCAACAAGCGTTCATTGGCCTCCGGCGGTCGATCATGAATGCTTGGCAGATCGTGCATGCGGCCGCGCCGATTGGCGCCTTGGCCGCGCGGGCGGCGCGCGCACTTGTGCTGGCGCAACAGTGCCACCAGCCCTCGCCGCAGCTCCCCGCGGGGAGCTGCATAGATCGCGGTGTAAATCGTCTCGTGAGACACGTGCTTGGCCGGCTCGTCGGGATGCTGTCGGCGCAGTGTGCGACTGACCTCTTGCGGTGACCAGCGCCGGGCCAACAAATGGCGCACCAGACGCCACAAGGCACTCTCACGATGCAACTTACGCGGCCGACGCGCCTGATGGGCCAAGCGTCGGGCCCGATGGCCGGCACGACAAGCGTCATAGCCGAGCGTCGGGCGCCCCAGACGAGGGCTGCCCGACGGCTCGCGGTGCCCGTTACGCGCCAGCTCCCGTGAGATCGTGCTGGGCGACCGGCCTAGCAGTATCGCCAGCTGCCGGGCGCTGTCCCCGCGTGCCTTGCCCACCATGATCGCACCTCGCTCTTCGGCGCTTAGATGGTTGTAGTGCCGACCCATGCATCACCTCCCAAAGGGCGTTGCACTTGATATTAGAGACTGCCTTAC
>NZ_JADIKC010000023.1 GCF_016905005.1 Dyella kyungheensis | reverse complement strand
GACTATTGCGTATGGCTTGGTGAACTCAGCGGCTTGCCAGTGGACCTGCCCACCGAAGCGCAATACGAGTACGCCGCCCGCTCTCGCGGCAAGCATGTGCTGTATGCCACCGACAACGGTTATATCGAGCGCGGTCGCAACTATCGTGGCGAAGGTGAAAGCAAAACCTATGCGGTGGACAAGTACCCGCCCAATCCGTTGGGGTTGTACGACATGGGTGGCAATGCCACTTCGTGGATCAATGATTGGTACGACCCGGAGTACTACCAGCATTCGCCGGTGGATGATCCTCGAGGCCCCGCGACAGGCACGGAGAAAGTGATAAGAGGAGCGGTGGTTATCGCCTCTCCAGATCTAACATTTACTATGGCGCGCTCGCACGACACATCAGTTCTCAAGGATTACTATTCTACCAATAGCTACCGCTGCGCCATCCAGCAAAGCACCCCACTGAAGCGCTGACATGGCTCGTCGTTCCTTATTCGCTATGTCGATTGCAATATCGTTGCTCATCGGCTGTCATGCTGCGCCCGCTGTGACTAGTCAATCCCTTGGCGCAGATCAGGTCAATTCCATTCAAGAACGCATCGGTATGCGTTATCCAAAGCTTTCCGAAAACGATCGGAAGGATCTACTGCATCAAGTCGTCACTGCGGTGGACAACATGGTGTTTGTCGAAGGCGGTGAATTCGACATGGGCGACTTCGGTTGGGCAGAAACCTATAACGCCTACAAACCGCTTTGCGAGTGGCCTTGCGGTGTGCCCAAGGATCAGCTGTGGCCCGTCGTAATCAGCGCCGATTCGCGCCCTGTCCACACGGTTCGGCT
>NZ_JADIKC010000022.1 GCF_016905005.1 Dyella kyungheensis | reverse complement strand
TGCGGCTTCAGCCGGTCAACGCAACACACTATAGACGCCCAAGCGTGAGGAGTGTTGCCCATGGCTATGCCCCGGAAGCATTTCACAGACGCGGATCGGACCCTGATATGGGACCGATGGCAGCAAGGTGAGTCGCTACATCGGATCGCGCAGCGGTTGGCCACCCGCCACTCGTCGATACGCCAGGTATTGGTGCGCACTGGTGGCATTCGGCCACCGCCGCGCCATCGGTCCACCCGTGCACTGACGCTTGCTGAGCGGGAGGAGATCTCCCGCTCGGTGGCTCTTGGCCGGTCGCTCCGCTGCATCGCGGAGCATCTCCATCGAGCCCCCTCCACCATCAGCCGCGAGATCCGGCGCAATGGCGACCGCGATAGCTACCGAGCCAACCAGGCAGACCAATGGGCCTGGGAACGCGCACGCCGCCCTAAGCCCTGCAAGCTACGTACGCATCGTGTGCTGGCTAAACTCGTGGCCGCCAAGTTGCAACGGCGGTGGTCGCCGGTGCAGATTGCCCGGTGGCTAAAGCAGCAATCCCATGGCGATGAGGAGCGTCAGGTGTCGCACGAGACCATCTATCGCAGTCTCTTCATCCAAGCCCGTGGTGCCTTGAAAAAGGATCTATTAGCGCACCTGCGCCGCCCTCGCAGCCTACGTCGATCGCGTCACCACACGCAGAAGTCAACCAACCACGGCCAACTCAGCAACATGGTGTCGATCCGGGAACGTCCGGCTGAGGTCGAGGATCGCGCCGTGCCCGGCCACTGGGAAGGCGATCTGCTGATGGGCAGCCATCACAGCCAGATCGCCACGTTAGTGGAGCGCCATACCCGCTACGTCATGTTGGTAAAGGTGCCCAGTAAAGACACCAAGACCGTGATCGATGCGCTGATCAAACATGCCCACAAGTTGCCTCGGGAACTCTATCGATCGCTGACATGGGACCGTGGCAAGGAGATGGGCGAGCACCGGCGCTTCACGTTGGCGACGGATATCCAGGTCTATTTCTGCGACCCGCAACATCCGTGGCAACGTGGCTCGAACGAGAACACCAACGGCCTGTTACGCCAGTACTTCCCCAAAGGCACCGACCTATCGGGCTACTCGCAGGCTAAACTCGACGCCGTGGCCCGGGAGTTGAATGAGCGACCGCGCCAAACGTTGAACTTTGAAACACCGGCCGAACGATTCCAGCAATGTGTTGCGTTGACCGGCTGAAGCCGCA
>NZ_JADIKC010000021.1 GCF_016905005.1 Dyella kyungheensis | reverse complement strand
ACCTATCGGGCTACTCGCAGGCTAAACTCGACGCCGTGGCCCGGGAGTTGAATGAGCGACCGCGCCAAACGTTGAACTTTGAAACACCGGCCGAACGATTCCAGCAATGTGTTGCGTTGACCGGCTGAAGCCGCAGTCGATAGCGGACATTAGCGAGGGATATCACTGCCAGTAACTTTTACCTCGGCGAAGCGTTTGCTTTTCCTTGTTAGGTAAACTGATGATTAGTGATGTTTCCTTCAGTTCACCCTCAAATCGCATCTCGGCAAATGCACCTTCGAGTGGTATCACGAAGGAGATTCGCGATCCTTCCACGAAGAAGGGAACGACTCGCGTGAAGGGTGCCCCTCCCTCGGCGATCTGCACAAAAGCACTATATCCACCGGCTTTGGTGGGGAACACTAGTAACTCCATTCCCAGCAAATCACCGCCTTCCTTGTTGTAGCGAAGACTACTGTAGACCCCAGTGATCTTTGGGGCGCTCGTCTGTGCGAATGCAGGAGAAGTGGCCAGCAACAAGGTAAGGACAACCAAGAACCAGTAACGCATAGAACCCCTTTTTGGCGGAGAGAGAACTGTCTGCTTCGGGTCGGAAGCGGACCTTAGCCTACCTACCGAACTCAACCCGAAGAGCGGACTCTAGGCCAGCAAGATCTTCGTATGCCAGTTCGGCCAGAGTTGGTTGAACCTCTGCGATGTAATCACCGACTGGGCGTCCATGGGACTTCGCGATATCTCGGGCCGTCCCCGCGACTTCTGGGCAAATTGTCCAGTTAACTCCGGCTAGACCCTCACGTTCGTGCCCGAACAGCCCCCAGCGCGTGTTTCCTTCGAAATTTGCGACTGCCGCCCAGAGCCTCTGGATCGTTGATTCGTTCTCATCCTTGAAACGGAAGCTCACGAAAGGCGGAAGGTCAGATCGGTCTTCGATCTGGTTCTCGCCACCGATCAACTTCACCACGGCTCGGCGCTGATATTTTCGCCATTCGAGCTCACCCAGCTCACCAATGAAGTTGAGCAAAGCGCCCTCCGGGTCAGCGATTGCGGCCTCGTCCATTTCCCTTCCCTTTACCTTAGCCGGTCATGTCCGCTTTGGGTTGCGGCTTCAGCCGGTCAACGCAACACACTATAGACGCCCAAGCGTGAGGAGTGTTGCCCATGGCTATGCCCCGGAAGCATTTCACAGACGCGGATCGGACCCTGATATGGGACCGATGGCAGCAAGGTGAGTCG
>NZ_JADIKC010000020.1 GCF_016905005.1 Dyella kyungheensis | reverse complement strand
ACTCACCTTGCTGCCATCGGTCCCATATCAGGGTCCGATCCGCGTCTGTGAAATGCTTCCGGGGCATAGCCATGGGCAACACTCCTCACGCTTGGGCGTCTATAGTGTGTTGCGTTGACCGGCTGAAGCCGCAACCCATAACGGACAGTTCAGAGCATTACCAGCGGCAGACACGAAGCCTGATCAGGGGAGCGGCAATGGACGCCAGTCCAGCAGAGCAAGCGTTTCGCAAGGTAGAAAGTGAACTAGACGACTTGATCGTTGCCGCAATGCCGGAGTTCAAAGCAATGGGTCTTGCGTACGCAGACCACTCCACCCGGACCTATCACTACAAAGAAAGCTACCTTCGATGGGAGGCCGCCTTCGAACGACGATGGCAGAGGGATCTCTTTACTCAACAGGTCCAGATCACGCTGTCCTACGGGGAACCGATAGACCCGGGTGAACCGGCAGTGGTTTGCGTTCTTCGTCGCGCCGAGAGCTATAGGCCGGGCCAGATATCGAGGGTCGACAGCAAGTACGAGGAGTCGGTTGCCTTTGACGCCGTTCGCGCAGACGGCCTTGCCGGGCTGATCAAATCGCATCTTGCTGCGGCCGCTGCGCTACTGGATGTTACTGTTTGACTGATTGGCGTTAGGTCCGCTTCCGACCCGAAGCGGACCTTACAAACAGAGCGATGGAATGACATGTTGAATCGCAAGCGAACTCAGAAGTGGCTCATCCTCGCTATGGCGGGCATGCTCATTTTCGCCGCCATCTTTTGGGTGTACGCGGTCAGTGGCTTCTCGCTGTCATACGCCGCATGCGATGGCACATTCGCACTCGATTCCAAGCTCGCCCGATGCGGGCGACCTGTCGTCTTTCTCTGGCTATTCTGGGTGTGCTTTGCTGCCGGCATCTCCTGCGGATTGGCAGCGCTGGCACGGGCTTTGTTGGCCAGGCGCAAGCAGCATCAGAATTAGGCAAACGTCCGCTTCCGACCCATAACGGACGCCGCAGAAGTGAAAGGGGTAAGGATGGTCCGCGTTGATTTCAGCATTTTCTACGCCGGTGGTTCCTATGGCCATGCGAGTGGCGATATCGACGTCGCCATTCCCGCTGGGCCGGGCGCGACTATCGACTTGTGCGAAATTGCCGTGGAACGCCCTCCGGCTGACTTCTCGGGCCGGCTAATCGTTGAGTCTGTTCTTGTGGCAGATGGTGTCGAAACTTCGTACGCGTGCCGAGATGTGTGCGTCGCATCGAAGACCGAGGCGGATGCCCTGGGTAGGTGGCTAGACAAT
>NZ_JADIKC010000001.1 GCF_016905005.1 Dyella kyungheensis | reverse complement strand
TCGCCAGCTGCCGGGCGCTGTCCCCGCGTGCCTTGCCCACCATGATCGCACCTCGCTCTTCGGCGCTTAGATGGTTGTAGTGCCGACCCATGCATCACCTCCCAAAGGGCGTTGCACTTGATATTAGAGACTGCCTTACTTTCTCTTGGGCAAGCAAAGAAAAGTGACTCGGCCCGCGGCAGCGGCACGGAAGCCCGCGGCAGGCGAGCAAGCTGGCGTCAACGCGACAACCAAACACCGAGGCTCTGGATCCCGGCCTGCGCCGGGATGACGAGCAAAACTCACCCGCGCAACAACCCTCGCTGCTCAAGCAACGAAACAACCTGCCGCGCCAACACCAACGGATCCCCTCCATTCCCATCGATCCGCAACTCCGGCTGCCCCGGCTCCTCATACGGATCACTGATCCCCGTGAAATGCGCAATCGCCCCCGCGCGCGCCTGCGCATACAACCCCTTGCGATCCCGCGCCTCGCAAACCTCCAGCGCCGTCGCCACATGTATCTCGATGAAATCCCCGTGCGCCTCCACCAATGACCGCGCGTCCGCACGCGCATTCGCATAAGGCGCAATCGGCGCGCAAACAGCCACACCACCGTGGCGCACGATCTCACTGGCCACATAGCCGATACGAGTGACGTTCGCATCGCGATCCTCGCGCGAAAACCCAAGACCGCGCGACAAGTGCTTGCGCACCTCATCGCCATCCAGCACCGTCACCGCCCGGCTGCTGCGCTCCAGCAACTGCGCGACCACAGCCTGCGCGATGGTCGACTTTCCCGCCCCGGAGAGACCGGTGAAGAACAAGGCGAAACCGCGTGCAGCCTGCGCTGGATGCCTCTCACGCAGGATCTTCTCCACCTCGGGAAAGGAGAACCACGAGGGAATCTCGCTGCCTTCCTGCAGGTGGCGACGCAACTGCGTTCCCGAAATGTCGCGCACTTCGTCGCTGGGCTCTATCTCGTTCGAGGGAAGATAAGCGTCGCGGTTGGCCGCATACACCATGGCCGGGAACGGCACGATGCGGATGCCCAGTTCGTCCTGATGGCGCTCCAGCAGATGCTGCGCATCGAACGGACCGTAGAACGGCTTGCCGCTGGAGTCGTTGCCGGGGCCGGCATGATCGCGCCCCACGATGAAGTGACTCGCGCCGAAGTTCTTGCGGATGATCGCGTGCCACAGTGCCTCGCGCGGTCCACCCATGCGCATGGCCAGCGGCAGCAGCGACAAACGCGCACTGTTGGCCGGGTACTGCGGCAACAATGCCTGATAGCAACGCACGCGAGTGTAGTGGTCGATGTCGCCCGGCTTGGTACGACCCACCGACGGTTGCAGCAGCAATTTCGCGCCCACCTGCTGCGCGGCGCGCAAGGTCAACTCGCGATGCGCGCGATGCATCGGATTGCGCGTCTGGAACGCGACGATCCGATGCCAGCCCTGCGACACGAACCACTCGCGCAGGCCACGCGGCGTATCGCGCAGCGTGGTGAAGTCGTAGTGCGACGGCGGCTGGATGCCACGCACGCGCCCGCCGAGGTTGACCGGCCGATAGCGATCCAGCAGCTCGGCCACACCGGGATGCGCGCGGTCCGTCGTGCCGAAGACCTGTTGTGCTTCGTGCTCACGATCCGGGCGGTAGATGTCGTCCACTTCCAGCACCGCGATCGGCACGCCCTGCACGTCGCGCAGTGCGACCTCGCTGCCGACCACCAGCCGTTCGGCGAAGGCCTCGCTGACATCCAGCGTGATCGGTATCGGCCATAGCGTGCCGTCCGCCAGTCGGTATTCGGCGACCACGCGATCGTAGTCGCGCTGCGACAGGAACCCTTCCAGCGGAGAGAACGCGCCATTGAGCAGCAGTTCCAGATCGCACAACTGACGGGTGTCCAGGTCGATACCGGGCAGGCCCGCGCTGCGTTGCTTGAGAAGGGCGGCCTCACCGGCCGGCAGGTACAACTCTTTCAGCACGCCGCCGTGCGGTGGAATCAGCGACGGCGATGCATCGTCGGAAAGCGCAGCAGCAGTCTGCGCAAGGGCACTGGGGCTCATGGCGTGATTCTTCTTTTCGGGGCGGTGGCCGGCGTGAGCCGGGATGGTTCTTGGAGTGTTCGGTCAAGCCAGGCCGTGAAGCCCGCATTCGCGCTTCAAGCCAAAGAATCGGGTGGCATCGGCATCCGTGCCGGGTTCCCAGCGATGCGTGGTGTGCACGTCGCCGATGGAGATGTAACCCTGGTCCCACAACGGGTGGTACGGCAGGCCGTGCTTGTGCAGATACAAGCCGACGTCGCGGTCGGTCCAGTCCGCGATCGGATGGAATTTCCAGCGACCATCGCGACGCTCGGCAAACTCAATGGCCGCGCGCGTGCGCGCCTGGCTGCGGCGCAAGCCGGCAAACCAGGAGCCCGCGCCAAGCTCCGCCAACGCGCGCCGCATCGGCTCGACCTTGCGCAGCTGGTTGTAGCGATCGATGCCCGCCACGCCCTGCTCCCACAAGCGGCCTTCCCTTGCTTCCAGCCAGGCGGCGCTTTCGTGCGCGCTGTAGATGCGCACATTCAACGCGAGGCGGTCACGCAGTTCCTCGACGAAGCGATAGGTCTCTGGGAACAGATAGCCGGTGTCGACCAGCACCACCGGAAGATCCGGCCGTTGCCGCGTCATCAGATGCAGCGACACCGCCGCCTGCGCACCGAAGCTGGAAGACAGCACGTGTGTGCCCGGCGCATAGGCGAGCCCCCATATCACGCGTTGCTCCGCGTCCAGCTGACCCAGCCATCGGTTCAACTCATCCCGCGCCCGAGGGTCGTGCTGCGCATCCTCGAGCAGCGCCAGCTTCATGCCACGACCTCGACGGGAATCCGCCGCGTGTCTGCTTCGATCACGCCGGTGCGCAGGAGGAAATCGCCGAAGCCTTCGTCGATCACGCGCTCCGCTGCATAACGGGCAAACAGCGGCGACAGCGCATCGAGGATCGCCGGCTCGTCCACGTTCTCCCGATACAGCTGATTGAGCCGCTGGCCGCGGAAATCCGCACCCAGGCGCAAGTCGTAACGGCCGGGGCCACGGCCGACCAGCGCGATCTCACCCAGGTACGGGCGCGAGCAACCGTTGGGGCAACCGGAAAGGCGCAGCAGAATCGGCGCCTCGCGCAATCCATGCACATCGAGCAGCGTCTCCAGGCGAGGCAACAGATCCGGCAGATAGCGTTCGCTTTCCGCCATCGCCAGGCCGCACGTGGGCAAAGCCACGCAGGCCACGGCGTGACGCCGGATACCGCTATCGGTGCGATAGCCATCCAGCCCATGCGCGGTCACGATGGCATCGATGCGCGCGCGCTGGCCAGCACCCACGTTGGCGACGATCACGTTCTGGTTGCAGGTGAGGCGGAAGTCGCCCTCGTGGATCCTGGCCAGCTCGCGCAGACCAGTAAGCCAGCGCCGCTCGCCCACATCGGCCAGACGGCCCGATTCGATCTGCAGCGTGAGGTGCCAGCGCCCGTCCTCGCCTTCGATCCAACCGTAGCGATCGCCGTTGTGCTCGAAGCGATAGGCGCGCTCGCCCTCCAGCGCGAAACCCAGGCGTTGCTCCAGCTCGGCCTTGAAAGCATCCAGCCCGCGATGGTCGATGGTGTACTTCAGGCGCGCGTGTTTGCGCTCACTGCGATTGCCCCAGTCGCGCTGCACCGCCACGATGGTTTCGGACACGGCAAGCAGCCGCTCCGGTGTCACGAAGCCGATCACGCTCGCCAGTCGCGGATACGTGCTGGGGTCGCCGTGCGTCGCGCCCATGCCACCGCCAATGGCGATGTTGAAGCCTTTCAGCTCGCCCTGTTCGATGATGGCGATCAAGCCGAGGTCCTGCGCGAACACATCCACATCGTTGAGCGGAGGGATGGCCAGGCCGATCTTGAACTTGCGCGGCAGATAGGTGCGGCCGTACAGCGGTTCCTCGTCCTTGGGTTCGCCGACCAGCGCGTCGCCGTCGAGCCAGATCTCGTGATAGGCGCGCGTGCGCGGCGCCAGTTCTTCCGAAAGCCGCGTGGCCCACTCGTAGGCCAGTGCATGCCCGCTCGATTCGACCGGATTGGCCGTGCTCACCACGTTGCGCACCACATCGCCACACGAGGCGATGGTGGTGGCGAGCGCGTCGTGGATGGCGGCAATGGTGGGCTTGAGCCTGCGCTTGATGATGCCGTGCCACTGAAAGGTCTGGCGGGTGGTAATGCGCAAGCTGCCGTTGGCATGGTCGCGCGCGATGCTGTCGAACACCAGCCACTGCGTTGGCGTCACCACGCCGGAAGGCAGGCGTGCGCGCAACATGAAGGAGTACGCCGGCTCCAGTTTCTGCCGGCGCCGTTCTTCGCGCAGGTCGCGATCGTCCTGCTGGTAGCTGCCATGGAATTTCAACAGCTTGTTGTCGTCGTCGCTGATCGCGTTGGTCACCGGGTCGCGCAGGCCCTCGGCGATGGAGCCGCGCAGTTGCCGGCTGGCGGCCTTGATGCGCTCGAAATCGGAAAGTGGTGGGCTCATGTCAGTACACGTCGCGGGCGTAGCGGCCCTGCTGGAGAAGACCGGACAGCCATTCCCTGGCCTGTTCGTGCGACTGGCCACCCTGGCTCACGGCCACCTCGATCAGGGCGGCATGCACGTCCTTGGCCATATGGTTGGCGTCGCCGCATACATACAGATGCGCACCTTCCTGCAGCCACGCGTAGAGATCGCGCGCCTGCTCGCGGATGCGTTGCTGCACGTAGACCTTGGCCTCGCCGTCGCGCGAGAAGGCCAGCTCCAGCCGATCCAGCGAACCGTCGCGCAACGCGGCCTGCCATTCGATCTGATAAAGGAAGTCGCTGCTGAAATGACGGTTGCCGAAGAACAGCCAGTGGCGTCCGCGCGCCGCTGTTTCGCGGCGTTCCTGCACGAACGCGCGGAACGGCGCCACGCCCGTGCCCGGCCCGATCATGATCACGTCGCGGCTGTCGTCCTTGGGCAAGCGGAAGCGTTCGTTCTCTTCGATGAAGACCGGCAGGCGATGCTCGTCCGTCGATGCGCCAAGGAACGACGAGGCCGCTCCCCAGTGACGTTGGCCGTGCGCGAGATAATCGATCACGGCCACCGTCAGGTGCACTTCGTCGCCCACCGCTTTCTGGCTGGAGGCGATCGAATACAGCCGTGGCGTCTGCGGCCGCAGTGCGGCGACCAGTTCGTCCGCCGACCACGCGGCGGGATGACGGCGCCACAGATCGATGGGTTGCAGGTCCGCCAGCAGTGCTGTCAGGCGCGAGGATTGATCCGGACGAAGTACACCAGCGAGTTCCTGGTCGCCGCTCGCGTCCGCCACGGCGGCGATCAACGGCCGGCTCAGCCGGGTGAGTTCACGCTCGTGCGTCAGCCAGCGACGCAACGGCCATTCCTTGCCGTCGTGATACACGACCTGTTCGCCGTCGAGCTTGAGCAGGCCCAGCCATTGATCGACCAGCGCGGCCGGGTTCTGTGGCCACACGCCCACGGCATCACCCGGTTCATAGCGCAGGCCGGAACCTTCCAGCGACAGCTCCAGGTGGCGCACGTCGCGACCGGCATCGCGCGCCACGATCGATTGGTTGTCCAGCACCGCTGCCGCAAACGGACGGTCCCGTTGATGCGTGACGCGCGAGGGCACCGGCTGCAGCGTGGTTACGCGGGGCGCGGGCTGGGTGGTGCCCAGCGCCTGTCTGGCCTGCTCGAACGCGCGTTCCGTCCATGGCGTCGCCACGGCGTCGACATCCACGTCCGCCTCGCCCAACGGGGCGAGCCGCGAGCCGCCGAGCTCGGCGAAGCGTGCATCGAGCTGGCGGCCGATCGCACAGAACTCCGGATAGCTGGAATCGCCCAGTCCCAGCACCGCATAACGCAGGCCTGGCAAACGGGGCGCGCGCTTGCCCAGGATGAACTCCACCAGGCCGCGTGCGTCATCGGGCGGCTCGGCATCGCCCTGGGTGCTGATCACCACCACCAGGTGGGTTTCCTTGGCCAGATCCCGCTGGGGATAGCTGTCGGCGCGTACCAGTCGAACGGCGAGTCCGGCAGCTTCGGCACGCGCGCTCAGTTGCGTGGCGATGCGCTTGGCCTGTCCCGTCTGGCTGCCGTAGAGGATGGTGAGCCGGTCGCCGATCGCTTTGGCGGGCGCCGCGGGAACGGTGCCGCGCTGCAGCTGGTCGGCACGTGCCGCGCTCCAGGCGGCGATCCAGTAGAGCTCGGCGGGGCCGAGTCCGTCGGCCAGCCGCTCCAGCGAGGAGAGCTTGTCGCCCTCGAGGGAAGCCAGTCCGGTTTGCGTTGCCACGACCGCGTTCACTGTCCACCTTTGGACGTCCAGACATCTGGATAGCCAAAGTAGTCATCCGCTCAGGTCATGGGAAAGGATGTGTTGGCATAACCATATGTCCACGGGCTTATTTCTCCTTGCGACGGCGCCGCCTCGGACATCGGGATGGACGCCCCCCCGAGAGCCTGGGTGCGCCGCCGGTGACCCCGGCGCCCTACTGACGGCGATCAACGGCGCCGTCATCGGCTTCGCTTAGAATGGGCGGATGACCAAGACCTCTTCCCTCCCCATCGAAGTCCGTGGCAGCGCCAAGCAGCCGCTGGGCATGAGTCCCGCCCAGTTCCTGCGCGATTACTGGCAGAAGCGGCCGCTGCTGATCCGCCAGGCCTTCCCGGACTTCGTCTCGCCGATCGAGCCGAACGACCTGGCCGGCCTGGCGATGGAGGAAACCGCGCTGTCGCGCCTGATCATCCATGACGAAGCCCGCGACCGCTGGAAGGTGAAGACCGGTCCGCTGACCGAAAAGGACTTCGCCAGCACCCCCGACAAGAACTGGACCCTGCTGGTGCAGGACGTGGACAAGTGGGATGCCGACGTCGCCGCGCTGCTGGAAGACTTCCGCTTCCTGCCCAGCTGGCGCCTGGACGACATCATGATTTCCTATGCCGAACCCGGCGGCGGCGTGGGTGCGCACGTGGATCAGTACGACGTGTTCCTGTTACAGGGCCTGGGCCAGCGTCATTGGGCCATCGACACCAACCCCGACGCCCCCAAGAATTTCCGCCCGGACGTGGAGCTCAAGCAGCTCCAGGTCTTCGAGCCGGACCACGAGTGGCTGCTCGAACCAGGCGACATGTTGTATCTGCCGCCCGGCGTGCCGCACGACGGCGTCGCGTTCGGGGGGCCGTGCCTGACCATCTCGGTCGGCATGCGGGCGCCGTCGCAGGCCGAGCTGACCGGTGACCTCGCCGATTACCTGGCCGAACGCCTGCCCGACGAGCTGCGCTATACCGATCCCGACCTCGCCCCGGCCAAGTCGGCCGGCGAAATCGACCGCGCGGCGCTGGCACGCCTGAAACAGGCCCTGCCCTTTGCCGCGGCACTGGACGAAGCCACGCTCACCGACTGGTTCGGCCGCTTCATCACCCGCTACCGCAGCGCCCAGCAACCGGTGCCACCGGAAAAGGAACTGACCGAAGCCGCGCTGGGCAAACAACTCGACGGGGGCGCTGCCCTGCTTCGCCATCCCTGGGCGCGCATGGCCTGGGCCCGCGCCAAGCGAGGCGCCACCCTGTTCGTCAACGGACAGCCCTATCCCACGACAGTGGAGCTGGCCGAACGCCTCTGCGCCACGCGCGAGATCATTCCAGGCAAGTCGGTGCCGGCCGCCGAACTCGGCTTGCTGCTGGCGCTGGTCAACGACGGCCACCTGGTCGCCCGCAAGCCGCGCCGCCGATGAGCGAACGGGAGGTCCACGACGGTGCACCGAACGCAGGCGAGGATCCGGCCACGCCGGGCCTGCCTGCGGGCGATCGCAGCGAAGTGGCCGCCGCCCGTCTCCGCCTGCTGACCGAGGCACGGCGACGCATCGCCATCTACCAGCCGTCGCTGCCCGCCGATGTCTACGGCGGCATCGCGGAACAGGCTGAGCTCCGGCGACTCGCCACCTCGGGGCGCGGCGCCGAAATCCGCCTGATCGTGCACGCGGCCGACGATGCGCTGCGCGACCAGCACCGGCTGGTCGCCCTGGCGCAGCGCCTGTCCAGCGTGGTGCTGGTGCGCACGCCGCTGGAAGAGGTGGACCTGGCCTATGCCTCGTCCTATCTGCTCACCGATCAGGGCGGCTACCTGTTCCAGCCCGACGCGCGCCGCGCCGACGGCCGGGCGGCGCTGGCCGATCGCGCCGCCCAGGCGCCGCTGATGCAGCACTTCAACGAGGTGTGGGAGCGGTCGGCTCGCGCCAGCACCTGGTTGCCGCTCGATCTTTAGCCGTTACCTGAACAGCGCCCCAGGAAGCGAGCGCCTCCGTCGCACCGACGCAAAACGCCTCGTTCCCTCACAAATCCGCGCTCTACGACGATGGTCGGTACCCGCAAACTCGAAATATCGTCCATCGACCCCATCTAAGGTCGGTGTTTTGGGTTGCCGCGTCGCAGCACCCCAAGGCTATAATTAACGGGATTTTTCCCAGCCATCCGGCCAACCCCGGCCGGAGCGGCTGCATGCTTCCCTTCTCACCGGTGGTGACGTGAGCACTAATCTGATCCGCGAGTTTTTCGAATCCTCCCAACTCGCCGGCGGTAACGCCGATTATGTTGAACAGCTCTATGAATCGTGGTTGGCAGACCCCTCGTCGGTCGACGCTACCTGGAGCAAATACTTCGAGACTTTCAAAGGCCGCGAGTCAGGGGACGTTCCCCACTCTGCGGCCATTGCGCGTATAGAGGCCGCGCAAAAGCAGCGCCGCAACGGCGTTGCGGCAGCCGCCGGCCCCGTCGACGACGCCCACGCCCGCAAGCAGGCCGGCGTTCTGCGCATCCTCACCGCCTACCGTTCGCGCGGCCACCTGGCCTCCAACCTCGACCCGCTCGGCCTGGCCGAGAAGCTGCCGGCGCCGGACCTGGAACCCTCGTTCCACGGCCTGTCCGACGCCGACCTGGATACCGAGTTCGACTGCGGCAACTTTGCCGGCGGCGGCCAGCGCCTGAAGCTGCGCGAGCTGATTGCCCGGCTGAAGAAGGTGTACACCAACACCCTCGGCGTCGAGTTCATGCACATCAGCAACCATGAGCAGCGCAACTGGCTCTACACCCGCCTGGAGCAGGCCAGCGGCACCGCCGGCCTTGACGCCACAGGCAAGAAGCGCGTGCTGGCCGGGCTCACCGCGGCCGAAGGCCTCGAGCGTTACCTGCACACCAAGTACGTCGGCCAGAAGCGCTTCTCGCTGGAAGGCGGCGACAGCCTGATCCCGATGGTCGACGACGTGGTCCGCGCCGCGGGCGACAACGGTATCAAGGAAGTGGTGATCGGCATGGCCCATCGCGGCCGCCTCAACATGCTGGTCAACATCCTGGGCAAGCCGCCGCGCACGCTGTTCAACGAATTCGAAGGCAAGTGGGATCACCCGGACGATCCGGCCCACTCGGGCGACGTGAAGTACCACATGGGCTTCTCCGCCGACGTCAAGACGCCGAACGGCGGCACCCACGTGGCGCTGGCGTTCAACCCGTCGCACCTGGAAATCGTCAACCCGGTGGTGGCAGGCTCGGTGCACTCGCGCCAGGTCCGTCGCCGCGACACCGAGCGCAAGCAGTCGCTGGCCGTGCTGGTGCACGGCGATGCGGCGCTGGCCGGCCAGGGCGTGAACATGGAATTGTTCAACATGTCCCAGGCCCGCGGCTTCAAGATCGGCGGCAGCCTGCACATCGTGGTGAACAACCAGGTGGGCTTCACCACCTCCAATCCGCAGGACGCCCGTTCCACGCTGTACTGCACCGACCTGGCCAAGATGGTCAACGCGCCGGTGTTCCACGTGAACGGCGACGACCCGGAAGCGGTGATCCAGGCCACCCGCCTCGCCTACGACTTCCGCAAGCAGTTCCGCAAGGACGTGGTGATCGACCTGGTGTGCTACCGCCGCCACGGCCATAACGAAGCCGACGAACCGGCAGCTACCCAGCCGGTGATGTACCAGATCATCCGCAAGCGCCCCACCACCCGCGACCTGTATGCGCAGGATCTGGTCAAGCAGGGCGTGATCGCCGATGGCGACGGCCAGAAGATGTTCGAGGACTATCGCGCCCGCCTCGAGGCCGGCGAACCGATGACCGAACTGACCACCTCGCTGGTCAAGGACATCGAAGTCGACTGGGACAAGTTCATCGGCGGCAAGCTGTCCACCGAGACGCCCACCGGCGTGCCGAAGCAGCGTCTGGTCGAACTGGCCAACCAGATCCTCAAGTTGCCCAAGGACCTGACGCTGCAGTCCCGCGTCGCCAAGATCTACGACGACCGCGCCAAGATGGCCGCGGGCGAACAGCCTGGCGACTGGGGCTTTGCCGAGAACCTGGCGTACGCCACGCTCATCGACGAAAACTACAACCTGCGCCTGGTCGGCCAGGACGTGGGCCGCGGCACCTTCTTCCATCGCCATGCGGTGCTGCACGACCAGCAGACCGGCTACACCTACCTGCCGCTGGCCGATGTGCGTTCGGGCGCCGACGTCGAAGTGATCGACTCGCTGCTCAGCGAAGAAGCAGTGATGGCGTTCGAGTACGGCAGCGCCACCACCGATCCGTACACCCTGCACATCTGGGAAGGCCAGTTCGGCGACTTCGCCAACGGTGCGCAGGTCGTCATCGACCAGTTCATCAGCTCGGGCGAATCGAAGTGGAATCGCCTGTGCGGCCTGGCGCTGTTCCTCCCGCACGGCTACGAAGGCCAGGGTCCGGAGCACTCCTCCGCTCGCCTCGAGCGCTTCCTGCAGCTGTGCGCGATGGAGAACATGCAGGTCTGCGTGCCCACCACGCCGGCCCAGGCGTTCCACATGATCCGCCGCCAGATGGTGCGCCCGGTGCGCAAGCCGCTGATCGTGATGACGCCCAAGTCGCTGCTGCGCCACAAGCTGGCCGTGTCCTCGCTGGACGAGCTGGCTACCGGCAGCTTCCAGCTGGTGATCCCGGAGCATCGCGAGCTGGCCGCCAAGAAGGTCAAGCGCGTGGTGCTGTGCTCGGGCAAGGTCTACTACGACCTGCTGGAAGACGCCGAGAAGCGCGGCCAGACCGACGTCGCCATCGTGCGCGTGGAACAGCTCTATCCGTTCCCGCGTCCGCAGGTCACCGCCGAGCTGGAGAAGTACGCGTCCGCCAAGGAAGTGGTGTGGTGCCAGGAAGAGCCGATGAACCAGGGCGCCTGGTTCCAGATCCGCCATCACCTGCAGGCTTGCGTCAACAGCAAGCAGAGCCTGTCGTATGCGGGTCGCGCTCGTTCGCCGGCGCCGGCAGCCGGCCATCTCAGCACGCACGTTGCCGAGCAGGCCGCGCTGGTTGAGCAGGCCTTGGTTACGCCGGTCGGCACCGACCATTCCGCGGAATAAAATCCTGAAAAGTGCGGCCATGGATGGCCGCTTTTTGACTTTCAGCGTTCAGGGATGAGCGCACTAAAATTTGAGAAGTGCGGCTAGGGATAGCCGCTTTTTGACCTTCGCGTTCAGGGATGAACGCACTAATCAAAGGATATTTATGTCTATCGAAGTCAAGGTTCCCGTCCTGCCCGAGTCCGTCTCCGACGCCACCATCGCGACCTGGCACAAGAAGGCCGGCGAAGCGGTCAAGCGCGACGAAAACCTGGTCGACCTCGAAACCGACAAGGTGGTGCTCGAAGTGCCCTCGCCGGTCGATGGCGTGCTGAAGGAAATCAAGTTCCAGTCCGGTGACACCGTGACCAGCCAGCAGGTGATCGCGGTGATCGAGGAAGGCGCTGCCGCTGCTGCGCCGGCTCCGGCCGCTGCCGCCCCCGCCGCCTCGGCCCCTGCCGCCGCGCCGGCCGCTCCGAAGGCTGCTGCCGCCGGCAACGCCGACCTCTCCCCGGCCGGCCTGCGCGTGGCCACCGAACAGAACATCGACGCCTCCAAGGTCGCCGGCACCGGCCGCGACGGTCGCGTTACCAAGGAAGACCTGCTCAACGTCGGCAAGGGTGGCTCCGCCCCGGCCGCTGCCGCACCGGCCGCCAAGCCGACCCCGGGTTCGCGTCCGGAAGAGCGCGTGCCGATGACCCGCATGCGCGCCCGCATCGCCGAACGCCTGATGCAGTCGAAGAACTCCATCGCCATGCTCACCTCGTTCAACGAAGTGAACCTGGCCGAGGTGGTGAAGATGCGCAAGGCGCTGGGCGAGTCGTTCGAGAAGGCCAACGGCGTCAAGCTCGGCTTCATGAGCTTCTTCGTCAAGGCCGCCGCCGAAGCGCTGAAGCGTCATCCGCTGGTCAACGCCTCGGTCGACGGCAACGACATCGTCTATCACGGCTACCAGGACATCTCCATCGCCGTGTCCACCGACAAGGGCCTGGTGACGCCGGTACTGCGCGACGTGCAGGACATGAGCTTTGCCGACGTCGAGCGCGGCATCGTCGATTACGCCAAGAAGGCGCGTGACGGCAAGCTGGGCCTGGACGACCTGCAGGGCGGCACCTTCACCATCACCAACGGCGGCACCTTCGGTTCGCTGCTGTCGACCCCAATCGTGAACCCGCCGCAGAGCGCCATCCTGGGCATGCATGCCATCAAGGAGCGCGCCATCGTCGAGAACGGCCAGGTGATCGCCGCCCCGATGATGTACCTGGCGCTCTCCTACGACCATCGCATCATCGATGGCAAGGACGCAGTGCTGTTCCTGGTCGATATCAAGAACCAGCTCGAGAATCCGCAGCGCATGTTGCTCGGCATCTGATCGCGCGCACGGATCGTCTCGGCGATCCGTGCAACCAGGTAACGAAGCTCTGGCGGCGAGCAGTGGCATTGAATCCACGCTCGCCGCACATATCTCCCGCTTCATAAGTGCCGCGCTCCCCGGCGCGTCACACAGCTAGGAAACATCATGAGCGAAAAATTCGACGTCATCGTCATCGGCGCCGGCCCGGCCGGCTATGTGGCCGCGATCCGCGCCGCGCAGCTGGGCCTGAAGACCGCCTGCGTGGACGCCTTCGTGGGCAAGGATGGCAAGCAGGCCCTCGGTGGCACCTGCCTCAACGTGGGCTGCATCCCGTCCAAGGCGCTGCTCGATTCGTCCAAGCAGTTCTACAACATCGCGCATAACCTGCCGGTGCACGGCATCACGGTGGAAGGCGCCAAGGTCGACCTGGGCACCTTCATCGGCCGCAAGGACAAGATCGTCAAGCAGTTCACCGGCGGCATCGGCCAGCTGTTCAAGGCCAACAAGGTCACGCCGTTCTTCGGAAAGGGCAAGCTGCTCAAGAACAACGAAGTGGAAATCACCGGCAACGATGGCGCCAAGCAGACCATCAGCGCCACCAACGTGATCCTCGCTTCGGGCTCGGTGCCGATCGAGCTGCCGTTCGCCAAGTTCGACAACAAGTTCATCGTCGACAATGCCGGCGCGCTGGACTTCACCGACGTGCCGAAGCGCCTGGGCGTGATCGGCGCTGGCGTGATCGGCCTGGAGCTGGGCAGCGTGTGGAAGCGCCTGGGTTCGGACGTGACCGTGCTCGAAGCGCTTCCGGACTTCCTCAGCGTGGCCGACGCGGACATCGCCAAGATCGCCTTCAAGGAATTCGGCAAGCTCGGCCTGAACATCAAGCTCGGCGCCAAGCTCACCAAGGCCGAGATCAAGGGCAACGAAGTTGCGTTGACCTATGAAGACAAGGACGGCGCGCACGAGGTGACCGTCGACAAGCTGCTGGTCGCCGTGGGCCGCCGCGCCTACACCGACGGCCTGCTGGCCGCCGATACCGGCGTGAAGCTGGACGAGCGCGGCCGCATCGTGGTCGACGAGCACAACCACACCGGCGTGAACGGCGTGTGGGCCATCGGCGACGCCGTGCGCGGCCCGATGCTGGCGCACAAGGGTTCCGAGGAAGGCGTGGCCGTGGCCGAGTGGATTGCCGGCAAGGCCGGCCACATCAACCTCGACACCGTGCCGTGGGTGATCTACACCGAGCCGGAAATCGCCTGGGCCGGCAAGACCGAGAAGCAGCTGAAGGACGAAGGCATCCCGTACAAGGTGGGCACCTTCCCGTTCGCCGCCATCGGCCGCGCCGTGGCCATGAACGAGGCCATCGGCCAGGTGAAGATGCTGGCTCACGCCGAGACGGATCGCATCCTGGGCGTGCACATGGTCGGCCCGGGTGTGTCCGAGCTGATCGCCGAGTGCGTGGTCGCGATGGAGTTCAAGGGCTCCTCCGAAGACCTGGCGCGCATCGTCCACGCGCATCCGACGCTGTCCGAAGCCGTGCACGAAGCCGCCCTGTCGGTCGACAAGCGCGCGATTCACAAGGGCAACTAAGCCCGTTGGCCACACCAGGCCAGTACGGCTCGCTCGTGGAAACACGAGCGGGCCGTTGCCTTTTCTGGGGCGAATGAATAGAAGTGAGAAACGAGAAACACCTCGTTTCGCCCGCTCCCACTAACTTTCCAACCATCCTTTCCGGTCTTCGTTCATGCCTACCGCCCTTTGCGTCTACTGCGGCTCCAGCAGCGGCAATCACCCTGAATACATCGAACAGGCCCGTGCCTTCGGTACCGAAATGGCCCGCCGCGGCATCGCGCTGGTCTATGGCGGCGGCAAGGTCGGCCTGATGGGCACCGTGGCCGATGCCGTGCTGGCCGCGGGCGGCAAGGTGATCGGCGTCATTCCGCGCCAGCTGGTGGACCTGGAAGTGGCGCATGCCGGCCTCACCGAGCTGGAGGTGGTGGACACCATGCACCAGCGCAAGACGCGCATGTTCGAGCTGTCCGATGCCTTCGTCGCCTTGCCCGGCGGCTACGGCACCATGGACGAGATGTTCGAAATGCTGACCTGGGCCCAGTTGGGCCTGCACCGCTATCCCTGCGCCTTTTTCGACGTACGCGGCTATTACGGCCAGCTGCGCGCCATGATGGATCACATGGTGGCCGAACGTTTCGTGCGCCCCGAGCAGCGCGAAAGTGTATGGTTCGGTCAGGACATGTCGCAGCTGTTCGACTGGCTGGACAGTTATCAGGGCGTTTATACGCCCAAGTGGATCGACCGCAGCAGCGTCAAAGCCTGACCCGGCACGGCACGCAGAGAGTTAAGGATTGGCCATGAGTACACCCGGCGCCTTTCGCGCCTTTCGCATCCACAACGACGGTGCCGGCTATCGCGGCGGCATCGAGACGCTTGCTGCCGATGCGTTGAGTCCCGGCGAAGTGCTGGTGCAGGTCGCGTATTCGTCGATCAATTTCAAGGACGCGCTGGCGGGAACCGGCAAAGGCAAGATACTTCGCCAGTATCCGCTCAACGGTGGCATCGACGTGTCCGGCACGGTGGTCGCCTCCACCGATCCGGCCTTCAAGGAAGGCGATGCGGTGCTGTGCACCGGTAGCGGCCTGTCCGAGACACGCGACGGCGGCTATGGCGAATACGTCCGGCTACCTTCCGCGTGGACGATTCGCCTGCCCAAGGGCTTGAGCCTGCGCGACAGCATGATCATCGGTACGGCCGGCTTTACGGCCGCACTCGCCCTGCTGCGCATGGAAGACAACCGCCAGACACCGGCGCTCGGCCCGCTCGCCGTCACCGGCGCCAGCGGCGGCGTGGGCATGCTGGCCATCGACATCTTTACGCGTGCCGGCTATGCCGTGCATGCGATCAGTGGCAAGGCCGCGCATTTCGATTTCCTGCGCGATCTGGGCGCAGCCGAGTGCATCGATCGCCACCAGCTGGTTTTCAGCGGCAAACCGATGGATTCGGCCCGCTTCGGCGGCGCGCTCGACAACGTCGGCGGCAGCATGCTGGCCGGCCTGCTGCCGCTGATCGCGCCCTACGGCAACGTCGCCATCTGCGGCAACGCAGGCGGCATCGATTTCGAAAGTACCGTGATGCCTTTCATCATCCGCGGCGCCAGCCTGCTCGGCATTGCCTCCGCCGGCACCGCGCGCGACATCCGCGATCGCGTGTGGGAGCGGCTGTCCAGCGACTGGAAACCGCAACATCTTGAGCGCATCGCCACGCGTGAAGTGACGCTGGAGCAACTGCCCGAGGTGTTCCCGCGCATGCTGGCAGGCGATTCGTTTGGCCGTACCGTAGTAAGCGTGGGTAACGCAAGCTGAGCTTTCGCTCGGCTTGGAAGCGTCGCGGCAGCGTCATAGAATCCAACGAAACAACAAGGGGAACTCCACCTTATGGCACGCATCCTGATCGTCGACGATTCGCCGTCGCAGCTGTTGGGCATCAAGCGCATCGTCGAAAAGCTCGGGCATGAAGCGCTGACTGCCGAAGATGGCGCCGCGGGTGTCGAAGCGGCCAGGCGCGAACGCCCCGACCTGATTCTGATGGACGTGGTGATGCCGAACCTCAACGGGTTCCAGGCCACGCGCACCATCAGCAAAGACCCCGATACCCAGCACATCCCCGTCGTGCTGGTGACCACCAAGGATCAGGAAACGGACAAGGTCTGGGGCCTGCGCCAGGGCGCGAAGGCCTATGTGACCAAGCCGATCCGCGAAGAAGAACTGGTGAGCACGCTGAAGGATCTGCTGCCGGCGTAAGCGCTGCAGTGCGCCGTGCAAGAGCCAGTTCGAAGTCTCCGCAACCCGCCTCCCCCTCACCGTCATTCCGGCGCACGCCGGAATGACGGTGAGGAAAAAATAAGCCAGCGGACAAAATTCCAGCGGACTAAAAAAACGGCGCCTTCCGGCGCCGTTTTTCGTTACTCAACGCCGCGGATCGTAATCCCCAAACTCCTCGCGCAACGCCTCGTACGCCTTCTTCTGCGCATCGGTATCGGCCAGCGGTGCGCGGATCGACAACTCCACCAGCTGATCGCCCGGATGCGCGCCCGGCAGCCCGCGCCCTTTCAGGCGCAACTTGCGTCCCGACTGCGAGCCGGCGGGGATGCGCAGGTCCACCGTACCGGCCAGCGTCGGCACCGGCACGGTCGTGCCCAGCGCCGCCTCCCATGGCGCGATGGGCAGCACGTGCAGCACGTTTCGGCCGTCCAGACGGAAACGACCGTCATCGCGTATGCCCACTTCCAGCAGCAGGTCGCCGTTGGAGGCACCGCCCGAACCGCTGTGGCCCTGCCCCGCCAGGCGAATCACCTGGCCCGGCTGGATGCCGGCCGGAATCTTCACTTCCAGCACGCGCTCGCCGCCGCTGCCGTCCTGCAGCGACAGGCGCGTGCGGCCGCCGTCGAACGCGGTCTGCAGATCGATCTGCACATGCGCATGCACGTCGCCACCGCGGCGTGCGCGCGGCGCACCGCGCGGGCCGGGACCGGCACCGCCGCGACCGCCAAACAGACTTTCGAAAAAGTCGCTGAAATCGCCGCCGCCGTCGCCGCCGAAACCATGGCTCTGGCCCCAGCCCGGCGGCGGCCGGAACTGCTCGCCGCCGCGGTAACCGCCGGCGCGCAGCTCATCGTAGGCACGGCGCTTTTCGGCATCGCGAAGCACTTCGTTGGCTTCGTTGATCGATTTGAATTTCTCTTCGGCGCCTGCGTCTTTGTTCTTGTCGGGGTGATATTTCCTGGCCAGCTTGCGATAGGCGGCCTTGATGTCCGCCTCGCTGGCATCCGGCTTCACGCCCAAGATGTCGTAATAATCTTTGAATTCCACTGCCACTCCCCGGCAATCCGCCCGCCTGGACCGGCGGCGCGGAAAGCATGTTTTCCGCCCCGCAGCCGGCGAGCTTCGCCCGACTCGTATGGGTGATGCATGGCGATGCCTCGCCACCCTCTCTATGGTCGACCACATGGGTGCGAAAATGGCGTGATTCAAGGCGACAAGCCCGCCCCGTAGCGCTAGCATCGCGTCCTCCCACCACCTCAGGCAACCTCCCATGAGCATCCAGGTCGGCGACACCTTGCCCGACGTCGAAATCCGCGTCGTCCACGACGGCATCGAACCGGCCCAGACGGGCGCCCTGTTCGCCGACCGCAAGGTCGTGCTGTTCGCCGTGCCGGGCGCCTTCACGCCCACCTGTTCCAACAAGCACCTGCCCGGCTATGTGCAGCATTTCGCCGAGTTCCAGCAGCGCGGCGTGGAAGTGATGTGCCTGGCCGTGAACGACGCCTACGTGATGCAGGCCTGGGCCGCCTCGCAGCACGTGCCGGCAGGCCTGTGGATGCTGGCCGACGGCAACGGCGCGTTCACCAAGGCGCTCGGGTTGGAACTGGATGGCAGCGGCTACGGCATGGGCCTGCGCGCACGCCGTTTCGCGCTGTATGCCGAGAACGGCGTGGTGAAGCAGCTGGAGCTGGAAGCGCCTGGCGAATTCCGCGTTTCCACAGCGGAAGCCATGCTGGAAGCGCTCGGCTGATGAATTCGACGCTGGTCCGGCAACGCTATGCGTTGAACGCCAGCGTCTTCGTAGTGGTGCGTCGCGGCGACGACATCTTGCTGTTGCGACGCGCGAACACCGGCTGGAACGACGGACAGTGGAGCCTGCCGGCCGGTGGTCACGATGGCGGCGAAACGCTGGAACAGGCCGCGGCACGTGAACTTCGCGAGGAAACCGGCATCGAGGCGCATGCGCATGACATGCGCCTGATCCACCTGCTGCACGCGCGGGCTGGCGACCACGGCGGCGAATGGCTGGGCATGTTTTTTCTGGCCACGCCATGGCGAGGCGACCCGGCCATCGTCGAATCCGGCAAGCACGATGGTCTTGGCTGGTTCCCGCTGCACGCGCTGCCGGAGACGCTGATCGGCTATACCCGGCAGGGATTGCAGCTCGGCCTGCAGGGCACGGCGTACTCCACGTTCGGCTGGTAAGCCAGGTCGCAACATCCGCTGCACCCTTTCTTGTCACGGCGGCGAGTAACGTGGCGCATCGCCTTCCCATGCAAGCGGAGCCATGCCATGTCCAGCCGAGTTCAGCGCATTCCCGGACCCGATCATCCGATCGAGGTGAAACCGAGCAACGATCATGTGGTGGTGCGGGTCGCGGACCGTGTGGTGGCCGACACCCGGCGTTCGCTGAGCCTGCAGGAAGCGAGCTATCCCGTCGTGCACTACATCCCGCGCGACGACGTGGATATGTCGCTGCTGGAACGCACGGAGCATCACACCTATTGCCCGTACAAGGGCGACGCGTCCTACTACAGCATTCCCTCCGCGGGGGACCGCGGCACGAATGCGGTATGGACGTATGAACATCCGTACGACCCGGTGACGCCGATCAAGGATTACCTGGCGTTCTACGGTACGCGCGTGGATTCGGTCGAAGTCACGCCGGGCTAATCGGATGCAAAAAGAAACCCGGCCGTAGCCGGGTTTCTTCTTTACGAAGCAAGCAAGGATCACTCGCCGTCGGCAGGTGCCTCCGGAGCGGCATCGACCGGGCCTTCTTCACCCTCGCCTTCGCCGTTTTCCACTTCCGCATCGAGACGCACCACGCTCACCAGCTTCTCGTCGGCCGGCAGGCGAATCAGCGTCACGCCCTGGGTGTTGCGACCCAGCTGCGAGACTTCCGCCACACGGGTACGCACCAGCGTGCCCTGGTCGGAGATCAGCATCAGCTCATGCGCTTCGCTGGCCTGGATGGCAGCGACCAGATTGCCGTTGCGCTCGGAACACTGGATGCCGATGACACCCTGCGTACCGCGTCCCTTCTTCGGGAACTCGTCGAGCGTGGTGCGCTTGCCGTAGCCGCGCTGGGTTGCGGTGAGGATGTCGCCCTCGGCCGCCACGATCAGCGAGACCACTTCAGCGCCTTCGCCCAGCTTGATGCCGCGCACGCCGGTGGCCGTACGGCCCATCGAGCGCACTTCGGATTCGTCGAAGCGCACCGTCTTGCCGTTCGACGCGAACAGCAGCACATCGCTGTTGCCGCCAGTGAGCGCGACGTTGACCAGCGCATCGCCCTCGTCGAGGTTGATGGCGATCTTGCCCTTCTGCAGCTGGAACGCGAACTCGGTAAGCGGCGTCTTCTTCACCGTGCCCTGCTTGGTGGCGAAGAACACGAACTGGTCCTCGGTGTACTCGCGTACCGGCAGTACCGCCTGCACCTTCTCGCCCGGACCCAGCGGCAGCAGGTTCACCATTGGCTTGCCACGTGCGTTCGGGCCGGATTCCGGCATCTGGTACACGTTGAGCCAGTACACGCGACCGGTGCTGGTAAAAGTCAGCAACGTGTCATGGGTGTTGACCACCCACAGCTGCTCGACGAAATCCTCGTCCTTCAGCGCGGAGGCCGAACGGCCCTTGCCGCCACGACGCTGCGCACGATACGTGCTGGCCGGCTGGCGCTTCACGTAACCGGTGTGCGACAGCGTGACCACCACGTCTTCCGGCGCGATCAGGTCGAGGACGTTGAGGTCTTCCTGCGAATGCTGGATTTCGGTGCGACGCTTGTCGCCGAACTCTTCCTTCACGGCTTCCAGCTCATCGCGGATCACGGTGAGCAGGCGCGCCGGGTCTTCCAGGATCTCGATCAGACCACGAATGGTCTCCAGCACCTGGCGGTACTCGTCGGACAGCTTTTCCTGCTCCAGGCCGGTGAGGCGATGCAGGCGCATGGCGAGGATTTCCTGCGCCTGCACTTCGGACAACTGGTAGCCCTCGGCCTTGAGGCCTTCGCGCGGATCCATGTCTTCCGGGCGCGAGGATTCCGCACCTGCCGCTTCCAGCAGCGTGGCGACCATACCCGGCTGCCACTTGCGCGCCAGCATGCGCTCGCGCGCTTCGGCCGGCGACGCGGACGTGCGGATCAACTCGATCATCTCGTCGATGTTGGCCAGCGCAACCGTCAAGCCTTCGAGGATATGCGCGCGGGCACGAGCCTTGCGCAGATCGAAGATGGTACGGCGCGTCACCACTTCACGGCGGTGGCGGATGAACGCCTCGAGGATGTCCTTGAGGTTCAACAGACGCGGTTGGCCGTCCAACAGCGCGACCATGTTGATGCCGAACGTGACCTGCAGTTGGGTCTGCTGGAACAGGTTGTTGAGCACCACGTCGGCCATCGAATCGCGACGGATCTCGATGACCACGCGCATGCCGTCCTTGTCGGACTCATCACGCAGTTCGCTGATGCCTTCGAGCTTCTTTTCCTTGACCAGCTCGGCGATCTTCTCGATCAGGCGGGCCTTGTTGACCTGGTACGGCAGCTCGTGGATGAGGATCGTCTCACGGCCGTTCGGCTCGGTTTCGATCTCGGTGCGCGCGCGCACCAGGATGCGGCCGCGACCGGTACGATACGCCTCGATGATGCCCGACGAACCGTTGATGATGCCCGCGGTCGGGAAATCCGGACCGGGGATGTAATGCATCAGGTCGTCGATCGACAGCGTCGGCTCGTCGATCAGCGCGATGGTGGCCGAGACCACTTCGGTGAGATTGTGCGGCGGCACGTTGGTGGCCATGCCCACGGCAATACCGGCCGAACCGTTGATCAGCAGGTTCGGTACGCGAGTGGGCAACACCAGCGGTTCGTGTTCGCTTTCGTCATAGTTGGGGCCGAAGTCGACGGTGTCCTTGTCGATGTCGGCGAGCAGTTCCTGCGTGAGGCGCGACATGCGCACCTCGGTGTATCGCATCGCTGCCGCGTTGTCGCCGTCGACCGAACCGAAGTTACCCTGACCATCGACCAGCATGTAGCGCAGCGAGAACGGCTGGGCCATGCGGACGATCGCGTCGTACACCGACGAATCGCCGTGCGGATGGTATTTACCGATGACGTCACCGACCACGCGGGCCGATTTCTTATAGGGCTTGTTCCATGCATTGCCCAGTTCGTTCATGGCGAACAGAACGCGACGATGTACCGGCTTCAAGCCATCGCGGACATCCGGAAGAGCGCGTCCCACGATCACGCTCATGGCGTAATCGAGGTAGCTCTGACGCATTTCGTCTTCGATGTTGACGCGAATGACTTCTTTGGCGAGTTCTGCCATCAATCGGCTTCCATGATGAAGTGAGGGCCCCTGCGCGCTCCCCCTGGAACCAGGCGCGGGCAACCTTGAGATAACCTGTGAAGTGTACCACGTTTGGCGTGGGATTCACAGTATTTTCACTAGAAAAATCAATAAGTTATACGGACGTTTTGGCGCCTTTGAAAAGCATCAGGCGCGCCGTCGAAAAATTGAACACGGCCGCCACGAACGAGCCGCCGGCAGTGGCGATCGCAGGCCAGTGGTGGAGCATCGGAAAGGCCACCAAAAGCGCCGCATAGGTGCCGTAATTGACCAGCGCACCCACGCCCATCAGCGCCATCCAGTGCAGCCATTCGGAGAACAGGCCGCGCCCGCTGCCGTTGTTCTTGAAGGTCTGCTGGCGATTCCACAGCCAGGTGGCGGTGGCCGCCACCGGGATGGAAACCAGGCGTGCGTAGTAGGCGTTCCACTCGCACCAGCTCACCAGGGCCTGGGCGAGGCCGGCGTCAACGACGAAGCCGATGACGCCGCCGATGGTGAACAGGAAGAATTGCCGGGACAGCTTCATCGACCAAAAAGCGCCTGCATGGCCTTGGCGGTCGGGCGCTCGATCACGCCGCGCTCGGTGACGATGGCATCGATGAGGTCGGCCGGCGTCACGTCGAACACCGGATTCCACGCATCCGCGCCTTCCACCACCGTGCGACGACCCGCCACTGCAAGCAGCTCGGCCGAATCGCGCAGTTCGATCTCGATGTCTTCGCCCGACGCCGTGGCCATGTCGACCGTCGACGACGGTGCCACCACCATGAACTTCACGCCGTGATGGCGCGCGGCAATGGCGAGCTGATACGTGCCGATCTTGTTGGCCGTATCGCCATTGGCGGCGATGCGATCGGCACCCACGATCACCCACTGCACCGCACCCGAGCGCATCAGATGCGACGCGGCGGAGTCGGCGATCAGCTTGGCGGGAATGCCGTCGCGCACCAGTTCCCACATGGTCAGGCGTGCACCCTGCTGCCACGGTCGCGTTTCGCCCGCAAACACCTGCTGGATGCGGCCACCGGCCACACCGGCGCGAATCACGCCGAGCGCCGTGCCGAAACCGGCCGTCGCCAGCGAACCCGTGTTGCAGTGAGTCAGCACGCCGGAGTGCGGAGCGATCAGCGCGGCGCCCAGTTCGCCCATATGGCGATTGGCAGCGAGGTCTTCGTCCTGGATCGCCTGCGCTTCGCGTTCGAGCGGAGCGGCATCGGCGCCCGCGGCGATGCGCGCCTTCATGCGATCCAGCGCCCACATCAAATTGACCGCGGTGGGACGCGCGGCGCGCAGCATCGCCAGCGCCGGTTCCAGCGGCTGGCCTTGCTTGGCGGCCAATACCACGCCCCAGGCAGCGGCGATGCCGATGGCCGGCGCACCGCGCACGGCGAGATCCTTGATAGCCTGCGTCACGTCGGCGGCGTTGGCGCAGTCGATCCAGCGTTCTTCCTGCGGCAGCAGGCGCTGATCGAGCAAACGGAGATGATCACCCTGCCATTGCACGGCACGGATGCGGTCGTAACGGTCGTAGTCCATAGAACAAAACGCCAAGCGATAAAGAGGAAGGTCGGCGGCGCACCAACGCGCCTGCCGCGAGATCAGGGGCCGTCGGGCATGACCAGCCAGAGAATCAGATAGGCCAGGATGCCCGAGCCACCGAGGAAGGTGAGCACGATCCAGAGCACACGCACCAGCGTCGGATCCCAGCCGAGGTACTCGGCGATACCACCACAGACGCCGGCCAGTTTCCGGTCCGTCAACGATCGATGCAGACGTCTTTGCATGCTCATTCCCTGTTTGAGTGCCGGTGGAAAATTCAGTCTCTCGTACTGAGCCATTGATGGATGGCCGGCGGCACTTCGCGTTGCGCGCGGCCCGAAACGTAGATGCCGATATGGCCGCCCTTGAACGCGATCTGCGTGTAGTCGGCACTGCCCACATGGCGCTCCAGCGCACGCGAGGCATCCGGCGGCACCAGGTGATCCTGCTCGGCGAAAATATTCAGCACGGGATGGCTGATCATGCCCAGGTCCACCGGCTTGCCGCCGATGATCAGGTCGCCCTTGATCAGCTTGTTCTGCTGATAGAACTCCTTGATGAACTCGCGGAACGCTTCGCCCGCCTGATCGGGCGAGTCGAAGATCCAGCGTTCCATGCGCAGGAAATTCTGCAGCTCTTTCGGGTTGTCCAGGATGTCGACCAGGCCCACGTACTTCTGCTGGTTCAAGCGCACCGGCTTCAGCGTGAGATAGACCCAGTTGAGCAGCTCGGCGGGAATATTGCCCATGGTGTCGACGAACAAATCGACGTCCATATGCTGCGACCAGCTCGAGAGCATGTTGTCGGGCGTCTGGAAATCGACCGGCGTCACCATGGTGATCAGGTTCTTCACCTTCTCGCCGTGCGTCGCCGTGTAGCAGAGCGAGAACGTGCCGCCCTGGCAGATGCCGAGCAGGTTGATCGCATCCACGCCGGCCTGCTTGCACACGGCATCCACGCAACGATCGAGATAACCGTTGATGTAGTCGTCGAGCCCGAGCCAGCGATCGGCCGCATCGGGATAACCCCAATCGAGCAGGTAGATGTCCTCGCCCTGCTCGAGCAGGTTGCGCACCATCGAGCGATCTTCCTGCAGGTCGGTCATCCAGACGGTGTTGACCAACGCATAGACGATCAGCGTCGGCGTCTTCGCCGTCGGCTTGCCCTGCCCCTTCATGCGCCACACCGAGAGTTTGTCCTCTCGGTACACCAGCTCGCGCGGCGTATTGGCGTATTCGGGCTCGAGCTGATGCTTGAGGTTGTCCATGCCGGCGGCCAGCTTGCGCTGGAAGGCGGTGATTTCGCCCATCAGGGCCGCCGGATCGAGGCGTAGCGGGGGATGCATGGAAACTCCTTACTTGCGCGTGCGCTTGACGTTGCGCGCTACCGTCTTGCGCGCGGCCACGGCAGAGGTCTTCTTCGAGCCGCTGACGTCGATGCTTTCGGTCGCGCGCTTGCGCGGCGCCGGTTTCTTCTCGACCGGTTTGACGGCCTCGGGCTTGCCCGCGAGCTGGCGCTTGAGCGCGGCCACTTCGGCGCGCAAGGCCGCCACTTCGTCGTTGCCCTGCGGCGCATGGCCTTCACGCACTTCGCGGCGCAACTCATGCATGCGCTTGCCGAGCGCACTCACTTCGCTGCGCGTGGGCACACCCATGTCGCGGCACAACGCTTCGAGCTGTTGCTGCTGCAACTGGCGCACGCGGCCCTGCGCGTTGACCATTTCGCCATAGGCCTGGCGGAATTCTTCCGACAGCGCGATCTGCGCATAGGCCTCTTCCGCCGCGTCCACCCACAGGTCGTAGAGCGCCTTGAGCGATTCGATCTGCTTGGATGAATCGGCGAAGCCGGCCAGCTTGGCCTGCAGGCGCTCGAAGCCTTCGCTGTTGGCGCGCTGGATCAGCGACTGGTACTTGCCGGCCCACTCGGAGTAATTCTGCATGGCGGCCGCCAGCGCCTGCTGCAAACGCTGGCGTTCGCGCGTGTAGCCGAACGCGGCCATGTGCTCGACATCGAACTTCATGCCGCCGAAGTTCGGCGGATTGGACTGCATCCAGCCCTGCCACATCTGCGCGAAGCTCTTCGCCGCCTCGCTGTCGATGCTGGCGAACGCATGCCCGAACGGCTGGCCGCCCAGGTTCGAAAAAAGCTGCTGCAACGACTGCTGCCAGTCGGCCGGCCCCTGGCCGAGACCGCTGCCGACGGCGCCCTGCAGCCAGTCGCCATAACCCTTGAGGGCGGCCATGCTGCGCGCCATCAGGTCGTCGCCGGTGGCGGCCGGGCCGAATGGCGAGGCGGTTGCGCCGAAGGGCGTCGAGGAGGCCGAATGCTGCTGCAGGTAACGGGTCCAGGCGTCCCAGGATTGCTGCGCCATCGACTGGTAATCCTTCAGAAAGTCAGTTGCCTGATCGGCCATGCCTGCATCCTCTTCATACTCAGGGCATCGTAGCAAAAGCCTGTTGCGCCAGACGCAAAAAGCGCATTAGTCCGGCAGGAATTCGGACGAAGTCGCAGCGCAGCATCAGCGGGCAGTCATGCTGGCGGTTTCGTCATTCCGGCGCAGGTCGGAATGACGAGCTAAGAGTGGCCTTACCTCTCCCGATCATTCCCGCCTCTGAAAAAACAAAAGCCCGGCTTTCGCCGGGCTTTTGCTTGAACGCTGGAGCGAGGACTTAGACGCTGGCGCCTTCGTCTTCCGTCACGGCCTTCATGGACAGGCGGATACGGCCCTGCTTGTCCACTTCGAGCACCTTGACCTTGACGATATCGCCTTCCTTCAGCTTGTCGGAGACCTTTTCCACGCGCTCGCTGGAGATCTGCGAGACGTGCACCAGGCCGTCCTTGCCCGGCATGATGGTCACGAACGCGCCGAAGTCCATCAACTTGGCGACCTTGCCTTCGTAGATGCGGCCCGGCTCGACGTCGGAGACGATCTGCTCGATGCGCGCCTTGGCGGCGTTGGCCGCTTCGCGGTTGACCGAGGCGATGATCACGGTGCCGTCATCGCTGATGTCGATGGTGGTGCCGGTCTCTTCGGTGATCGAACGGATGGTCGCGCCACCCTTGCCGATCACTTCGCGGATCTTGTCCGGATGGATCTTGATGGTGAGCAGGCGCGGGGCGAACTCGCTCATCTCGGTGCGGGCGGTGCTGATCACCTTGGCCATTTCGCCGAGGATGTGCAGACGGCCACGCTTGGCCTGTTCCAGCGCCACCTTCATGATCTCTTCGGTGATGCCGTCGATCTTGATGTCCATCTGCAGCGCGGAGATGCCATCGGCGCTACCGGCCACCTTGAAGTCCATGTCGCCGAGGTGATCTTCGTCACCCAGGATGTCCGACAGCACGACGAAGTCGCTGCCTTCCTTGACCAGACCCATGGCAATACCGGCGACCGGCGACTTCAGCGGGACGCCCGCGTCCATCATGGCCAGCGACGAACCGCACACCGAAGCCATCGACGAGGAACCGTTGGACTCGGTGATTTCCGAGACCACGCGCACCACGTACGGGAATTCTTCGATGCTCGGCTTGACCGCCTGCACGCCGCGCTTGGCGAGACGGCCGTGGCCGATTTCGCGACGCTTCGGCGCGCCGAAGCGACCGGCTTCACCGACCGAGAACGGGGGGAAGTTGTAGTGGAACAGGAACGGATCCTTCGACTCGCCTTCCGGCGCATCGATGATCTGCGCATCGCGGGTAGTGCCCAGCGTGGTCACGACCAGCGCCTGGGTTTCGCCGCGGGTGAACAGCGCCGAGCCGTGGGTACGCGGCAGCACGCCGACGCGGACGGTGATCGGGCGGACGTCGTCCAGGTTGCGGCCGTCGATGCGGATCTTGGTCTTCAGCACGCCGTCGCGCATGGTGCGGTATTCGAGCTCGGCGAACTCCTTGGAGAGCTCGGCCTTGTCCCAACCCTTGGCTTCGGCGTCGCTTGCCAGCGAGGCGAGCACGTCGCTCTTGATGGCGGAGATGGCATCGCGGCGCTGCAGCTTGTCGCGCACCTGGAAGGCGGCCTCGAGCTGGTTGCCCACGGCACCCGTGAGGGCGGCGACGAGCGCTTCGTTGCGGGCCGGAGCCTGCCATGCCATGGACGGACGAGCCGCCTCGGTGGCCAGCTCAGCGATGGCGCGGACGGCCACCTGCAGCTGCTGGTGACCGAACACCACGGCGCCGAGCATCACTTCCTCGGACAGCAGCTTGGCTTCCGATTCCACCATCAGCACGGCGTTGGCCGTACCGGCGACGACCAGGTCGAGCTCGGAGGTCTTCAGCTCGGTGGCGGTCGGGTTGAGCAGGTACTTGCCGTTGGCGTAACCGACGCGGGCAGCGCCGATCGGGCCCTTGAACGGGATGCCGGCGAGGCTCAGCGCCGCGGAGGCGCCCAGCATGGCCGGGATGTCGCCGTCGATTTCCGGGTTCAGCGACACGACCTGTGCGATGACCTGCACTTCGTTCTTGAACTCTTCCGGGAACAGCGGGCGGACCGGACGATCGATCAGACGCGAGGTCAGCGTCTCCTTCTCGGTCGGGCGACCTTCGCGCTTGAAGAAACCACCCGGGATACGGCCCGCGGAGTAGAACTTCTCGACGTAGTCGACGGTGAGCGGGAAGAAGTCTTGACCTTCCTTCGCCTTGGCGTTGGCCACCACGGTGACCAGCACCACGGTGCCGCCCATGCTGACCATGACGGCACCGGAAGCCTGGCGGGCGATTTCGCCCGTCTCCAGTGTGACTTCGTGATTACCGAACTGGAATGACTTGGTTACTTTCGCCATTGGTTTTCCATATTTGAAGAGTGCGGCCATGGATGGCCGCTTTGATCTTTGCGTTCACGGAGGAACGCAAAAATTACCTACGGAGGCCGAGGCGCTCGATCAGGCCCTGGTAACGAGCCAGGTCACGATCCTTCAGGTAGGCAAGCAGGCGCTTGCGCTGGTTGACCAGCTTCAGCAGGCCGCGGCGGGAATGGTGATCCTGCTTGTGCGCCTTGAAATGGTCGGTGAGGTGGTCGATGCGGGCCGACAGCAGGGCGACCTGCACTTCCGGCGAACCCGTGTCGTTCGGCACGCGGCCGAAGTCAGCGATGATTTTGCCGGTCTGTTCTGCGGTAAGGGACATGTTAGATCTTCCTAAAAAAACGGGTGCGAAGCTTGCGCAACGTCACGCCATGACGTTGCGCAAGCTTCGCCTAGATGAATGAAAACTCTGAAACAAGCTCCGTATTGTAACGACCGGAGGCCCGTGACAACAAGACCGTCATAGTGGGCGTTTGTCCCGGGCATCCGGCGCGAGGTTAAAACCCCGCACGATGCACAGTTTTCCGTCCACGGCCTCGCCCAGGGCAAGCAGACGGCCGTCGTCGGCGAACAACGACAGCCGCCCGGTCATCGACGCATCCAGCGGAATCTGCTGCCCCTGTGAGACGGCCAGGCTGAGTTCGGCGGTCAGGTGGATCGCCGGCAGGTCGGCCAGGCCCGCCGAAACCGGCAGCAGCAACGGCAGCAAGGCCTCGTCGCCCTGCTCCAGCGCCGCCTGCAGTTGCTCCAGCGTGACCATGGCAGGCTCGCGGAACGGTTCGACCCAGAGGCGCCGCAGCGCCGTCAGGTGCGCGCCGCAGCCCAGGTCCTCGCCCAGGTCGACGGCCAGGCTGCGCACATAGGTGCCCGAGCCGCATTCCACGTAGAGCGTGAGGGTGTCGTCGGTGCGGGACACCACCTCCAGCCGGTAGACCTCCACCTCGCGCGACGGCACATCCACCGCCTCGCCGCGCCGTGCTTTCACGTAGAGCGGTTCGCCATCGATCTTGATGGCCGAATAGATCGGCGGGACCTGGGTGATGCGCCCGCGCAGCTTGGCCAGCGAGGCCTCGATATCGGCGTCGGATAGCCGGGGTACCGGCCGCTCCAGCACGACCTCGCCCTCGAGATCCGCGGTCGAGGTGGTGGCGCCCAGGCGGCACTCGGCCAGATAGGCCTTGCGCGAGCCCAGCAGCATGCCGGCGATCTTGGTCGCCTCGCCGAAGCACAGCGGCAGCAGGCCGGTGGCGAGCGGGTCGAGCGCGCCGGTGTGGCCGCCCTTCTCCGCCTGGAAAATGCCTTTGCGAACGGCCTGCAGCGCCGCGTTGGAGCTCAACCCCAGCGGCTTGTCCAGCAACACGATGCCGTGCAGGTCGCGAAAACGAATCTTCCGCTTCATGGGAGTTTTGTTCATGGAGCCTGTTCAAGATCTGGCATACGCGCTCCCTACACCCTCACCGTCGTTCCGGCGCAGGCCGGAATCCAGTAGCCCGGGCAAAGGGCTGTTGCGCAAGGCTTCAGAGCGTGCAGGCTGTGGCGACAAGCCTGCGCATCGCTACTGGATTCCGGCCTGCGCCGGAATGACGGTGAGGGGCAGCTGAGGTTGAGGCGGGACTCGAACAACGTTCAATCCTGCTCGCCGTCGCCCTTCTCATCCGCTGCCGGCGCGCGTGCAGCGTCCTGGCGCAACAGGGTCTCGATGCGCTCGCCCTTGTCGACCGAATCGTCGTACTTGAAGCGCAGTTCCGGCACGCGGCGCAGGCGCATCGAGCGCGAAAGCTCGCGGCGGAATTCCACCGCCAGCTCCTTGAGCGCCTTCATCGCCTCGGTGGAACGCTCCGGCTGCAAGGCCGTCACCCATACCGTGGCCCAGTCCAGATCGCGGGTCACTTCCACGTCGGACACGCTGACGGACGGCAGCCCGTGATCGCGCACGGCGGCGTGGACCAGCAGGGCCAGTTCGCGGCGCAGTTCAGCGCCGACGCGGTCGGTACGTTTGAAATCGCGTGAGGGCATGACGCACTCCTAAGTTTTTGCGTTCATCCTTGAACGCGAGGATCAAAAAGCGGCCACCCATGGCCGCACTGTTCAGTTTTGCGCTCATCCATGAACGCGAGAGTCAAGAAGCGCCCATCCATGGACGCGCTTTTCAAATAAGAGCATTGCCGCGCCGGCATGGCGAGACCCGAAAAACAAAGCGAGCGATGTGGTTGTCCACACCGCCCGCCGATAAAACCACCACTGGGGTGACGGCCCGATTCACGGGCCGGCCACCGTTACAGCGTGCGGGCCACCTCGATACGCTCGAAGCATTCGATCTGGTCGCCGACCTTGACGTCGTTGTACTGCTTCACGGCGATACCGCATTCCATGCCGTTGCGCACTTCGTCGACGAGATCCTTGAAGCGGCGCAGCGATTCCAGTTCGCCCTGGAAGACCACGGTGTTGTCGCGCAACACACGGATCGGCTTGCTGCGCTTGACCGTGCCTTCGATGACCATGCAACCGGCCACCGCGCCGAACTTGGAGCTGCGGAAGACCTCGCGGACCTGCGCCACGCCGATGATCTCCTCGCGCACTTCCTTGCCCAGCAGACCCGAAGCGGCCTGCTTCACCTGGTCGATCACGTCATAGATGATCGAGAAGTAGCGGACATCCAGACCGGAGGTGTCGATCACCTTGCGGGCCGAGGCATCCGCACGGACGTTGAAGCCGATCACCAGCGCCTTGGAGGCGGCGGCGAGCGTCGCGTCGGACTCGGTGATGCCGCCGACGCCGGCCGCGATCACGTTGACCTTCACGTTCTCGTTACCGATCTGGCTGAGCGATTCGCGCAGTGCCTGCACCGAACCCTGCACGTCGGCCTTGACCAGGATGTTGAGCGTCTGCTGCTCGGCGCCCTGGGCCATCTGCGCCATTATGTCTTCAAGGCGGTTGGCCTTGCTGACCATGCGCGTTTCGCGACGCTTGAGCTGGCGCTCGGCGGCCACTTCGCGGGCGAGGCGTTCGTCCGCCACCACCACGAAGTCGTCACCGGCTTCCGGCACGCCGGACAGACCCAGCACCTGCACCGGAATCGACGGACCGGCTTCCTGCACGGTCTTGCCGTTCTCGTCGATCAGCGCACGCATGCGGCCGTACTCGATGCCGCAGACGACGAAGTCGCCGCGCTTGAGCGTGCCCTGCTGCACCAACACCGTGGCCACCGGACCGCGACCGCGGTCGAGGCTCGATTCGATCACCACGCCCGAGGCGGGGCCATCTTCCACGGCGGTCAATTCCATCACTTCGGCCTGTACCGAAATGGCGTCGAGCAGGTCGTCGATGCCCATGCCGGTCTTGGCCGAGATCGGCACGAACGGGGTGTCGCCGCCCCACTCTTCCGGAATCACTTCCAGATTGCCGAGACCCTGCTTGACGTGGTCCGGATTGGCGTCGGACTTATCCATCTTGTTGAGCGCCACGATCAGCGGCACCTTGGCGGCGCGCGCATGCTGCACGGCTTCGGCCGTCTGCGGCATGACGCCGTCGTCGGCCGCGACCACCAGCACCACGATATCGGTGGACTGGGCACCGCGGGCACGCATCGAGGTGAACGCGGCGTGGCCTGGCGTATCCAGGAACGTGATGACGCCCTTGGGCGTTTCCACGTGGTACGCACCGATGTGCTGGGTGATGCCGCCGGCTTCGCCCGAGGCGACCTTGGTGCGACGGATGTAGTCGAGCGTGGAGGTCTTGCCGTGGTCGACGTGGCCCATGATGGTGACCACCGGCGGACGCGGCTTCTTCTCGCCCTCGAGCTCGGCGTTCTGCGTGTGCGCAGCCAGCGCGGCCTCGGCGTTGTTGTCGCTCGCCGCCACCGGCGTGTGGCCGAGTTCCTCGACCACCAGCACGGCGGTGTCGTGGTCGATGGTCTGGTTGATGGTGGCCATCACGCCCATCTTGAAGAGGGCCTTGACCACTTCCGAACCCTTGACCGCCATCTTGTTTGCGAGATCGGCCACCACGTTGTTGTCGCCGATGACGACTTCACGCACCACCGCAGCGGTGGGACGGGTGAAGCCGTGCGGACCGCTGGAGGCCGGCGAGCTGGAACGCGACGAATCGCGGCTCGGGCCACGGCCCGGCTTGCCACGCTTGTTGTTGGAGCGGCGCGCGCGATCGGCGTCGCTCAGGTGCATCTCGCCAGCCGCGAAGCGCTTGCCACCGGGGCCTTCCTCGCGCTCGCGGGCATAACGGGTCTTGTTGTTGCTGCCTGCCGGTGCCGCGGCGGCACCAGCGGCGCCCGGCGCGCCAGCGCCTGGGGCGCCGACGGGTCGAGCGGCACCAGGGGCGCGCGGGGCAGCAGCGGCGGGCGCGGCCGCAGGAGCCGGCGCGGGGGCCGGAGCGGCCACCACGACCACCTTCTTCTCGCGGCGACGCGGCTCGTGGATGGTCGGCACGATCATGCCGAGCGAGCTGTGGTCGATGCGCTGCACCGGCTGTTCGACCGGCACCTGCTTGTCGGCAGCAGCGGCGCTGACCGGCTCGGCCGATGCGGGTTCGGCGGCGGCAGGGGCCTCCACGGCCTCCTGCTGCGCCTGGTGTTCCTGGGCGCGTGCGGCCGCTTCAGCCTCGGCCTGCTGGCGACGCTGTTCTTCTTCCGCCTCGCGCTGGCGCTGGGCCTCTTCGGCACGCAGCTGAGCTTCTTCCTGGCGGCGGCGATCCGCCTCCAGGCGCTCGGTTTCTTCGTGGTCGCGCTGGGTCTGCGATTCCTGCAGCTTGCGCACGGCGTCTTCACGCTCGACGTCGTTGCCCGCCTCTTCGGCGATGACGCTGCGCTTGACATAGGTCCGCTTGGCGCGCACTTCGACGTTCACCGTCTTGGCGCTGGCCGCGGCACCGCGGCCGCCGGGCGTGGCGACCTTCAGCTCGCTGACCTTGCGGCGCTTGAGGGTGATCTGGCGCGGCGAACTGTCCTCCGCCTCGGCGGGGCTGATTTCGCTCTTGCCATGGGTACGGCGCAGAAAGCCCAGCAGCTTCACCTTCTCGGTGCTGCTGATGATCTGCTCCGGATCGGAGAATTTCATGCCAGCTTCGGCCAGCTGCCCAAGCAGCCTGTCCACCGGCATGCCAAGTACCTTGGCAAGTTGTTTGATCGTTACGTCCGACATCGTGTTCTTTCTCCGCCGTTCCCGCGCTTAACGTCCGTGCGGCTTCGCCTGCACAGCCAACCCATCCCTGGTGGAAGGCATCTCAGCCCTCCTCGGCGCGCTCATCCCGAGCGCTGCCGCCCGCGGTTAGCCACCTTTCTCCAGACGAGCGATCATCGGCGCACGCGCTGCCATGATCAGCGCCGCAGCGCGTTCCTCGTCCATGCCGTCGATATCGATCAGGTCATCAACCGCGAGGTCGGCCAGATCGTCCACCGAGACCACTTCACGCGACGCCAGCGCAAACGCGGTGGCCTCGTCCATGCCCGGCAGGTGCAGCAGTTCATCGGACGGCTGGTGCTCGTCGATGCCCTCTTCCACCGCCAGTGCTTCGGTGAGCAGCGCGTCGCGGGCGCGGGCGCGGAGCTCTTCAACAATGTCTTCGTCGAAGCCTTCCACGGCCAGCAGCTCGGCGCTCGGCACGTAGGCGATTTCTTCGACGCTGGAGAAGCCTTCCTGCACGAGGATGTTGGCGATCTCCTGGTCCACTTCCAGCTTGTCCATGAACAGCTGGCGGGCGGATTCCTGCTCGGCCTCGCTCTTGGCGGCGACCTGGTCCTGCGTCATCACGTTGAGCTGCCAGCCGGTGAGCTTGCTGGCGAGGCGCACGTTCTGGCCACCGCGACCGATCGCCTGGGACAGCTTGTCCTCGGCCACGGCGATGTCCATGGAGTGCTTCTCTTCGTCCATGATGATCGACTGCACTTCGGCCGGCGCCATCGCATTGATGACGTACTGGGCCTGGTTCTCGTGCCACAGGATGATGTCGACGCGCTCACCGTTGAGCTCGTTGGACACCGCCTGCACGCGCGAACCGCGCATGCCGATGCAGGCACCGATGGGATCGGTGCGGGTGTCGTGCGCGACCACGGCGATCTTGGCGCGGTCGCCCGGATCGCGGGCGCAACCCTTGATCTCGACCAGGCCCTGGCCCACTTCCGGCACTTCGAGCTTGAACAGCTCGATCATGAATTCCGGTGCGGCGCGCGACACGAACAGCTGCGGACCGCGGGCTTCCGAGCGCACCTCGTAGAGGTAGCCGCGCACGCGGTCGCCGACACGGGCCGATTCGCGCGGAATGGTGCGGTCGCGCGGGATGAAGGCCTCGGCATTGCTGCCCAGGTCCAGGTACACGTTGCCGCGCTCGACGCGCTTGACGATGCCGGTGACCAGCTCGCCCACGCGCTCGCGGAAGGCGTCGACCACTTGCATGCGCTCGGCTTCGCGCACGCGCTGCACGATCACCTGCTTGGCGGCCTGCGCGGCGATGCGGCCGAATTCGGCGTTCTCGATCTGCGTCTCGATGTACTCGCCCACTTCGGCGCCTTCGCGCTCGTCGACGGCGTCCATCAGGCGCACCTGGTGATACGGCGATTCCATCTCGCCGTCGTCGGCGATGATTTCCCAACGACGGAAGGTCTCGTAATCGCCGGTGTGGCGGTCGATGACCACGCGGATATCCGGATCCTCATCCGGGTAGCGCTTCTTGGCGGCGGACGCGAGCGCGGCTTCCATCGCCTGGAAAATCACTTCGCGCGGCACGCCTTTTTCATTGGCAACCGCGTCAACCACCAGCAAAAGTTCTTTGCTCATTGCAGCAACTCCGTAGACGCCGCCGGCGCCCCATCGGTTTGAAATGGATTTACTTCGTGGCCTTCTTGCCCGGGCTCTTTCCCGGCTTGGGCTGCGGCACGTAACCGAGCGCTACCCAGTCGGGCACCACACGCGCGCTTTCCACGGCGTCATGGTCGAACTCGAAGGTCTTGCCTTCGGCTTCCAGCGAGATCCGCTCGCCCTCCACCGACACTACCTTGCCGCGCAAACGGCGACGCCCATCCAGGGGCGCCTTGAGCAAAATCTTCACTTCCGTACCCGCCACCTTGGCGAACTGCGCCGCGCTGAACAGCGGACGATCGATGCCGGGCGAAGACACTTCCAACACGTAATGACCCGGGATCGGATCTTCCACGTCGAGCATCGCCGAGATTTCGCGGCTCGCCGCCTCGCAATCCTCGACGTTGATCTCGCGGCCTTCGATGTCGAGGAAGACACGCAGGGTACTCTGCCCCTGCGACGGGGTGAACTCCACGCCGATGCATTCCAGGCCGAGATCGGCCAGAACTTCGGTAAAGCGTTGAGCCAGTGCCTGCGTATCCATGATTTTTTTACCGTTACCGATCGCCAGAAACAAAAAATGGGCTCAAGCGGCCCATTCCATGCTCTCCAAAAAGAGCGTCTCGCCGATGTCCCGACCCATCCAGACTCTTTCGGGGCACCTGGGGCGCAGCCAGCATCTAAGCGGCTTGTGACGCACGTGCGACGCTTCCTTGCGCCCAACAAAAAAGCCTCACGAGGAGGCTTTCTTGTTCTAAGAAAGATCTGGTAGCGGGGGTAGGATTCGAACCTACGACCTTCGGGTTATGAGCCCGACGAGCTGCCAGACTGCTCCACCCCGCATCAGAGTCCGCAAAGATTAGCGAGATGGCCGAATTCTTGCAAGCCTTTTCGCTAACTAATTTCACATGACTGAAAAGAAAGCGTGACGGAAATGCGGCCGTCACGCGCAGAAATCAACCGCTCGTCAGCCGATGAAAACGCTCTGGCACCAACCGAACAGCGGACCCCAGACGAAGCCCAGGACCAGCAGCGCCAGCACGTTCAACGACAGTACCAGGCGCACCGAGACGTCCTTCTGCAGGTAGACCTCGGTGCCCTCCACCGGCTTGTCGAAGTACATCACCTTCACCACGCGCAGGTAGTAGTACAGGCCGATGATGGCGAACACCGCGCCGACGATGGCCAGCCACAGGAAGCCGGCGTGGATCGCGGCCTGGAACACCAGCAGCTTGCCGAAGAAACCGAACAGCGGCGGCACGCCGGCCAGCGAGAACATCACCAGCATCATCAGGAATGCAGCCCACGGCGAGCGCTGGTTGAGGCCCTTCAGATCGTCGATCTCTTCGCACTCGAAACCGGCACGCGCCAGCGCCAGGATCACGCCGAACGCCGCGGCGCTGGTGATCGCGTAGCTGATCGCATAGAACAGCGAGGAGGCATAGCCTTCCGGACCGGCATTGACCAGGCCGACCAGCAGATAACCCATGTGCGAGATGGTCGAATAGGCCAGCAGGCGCTTGAGGTTGCTCTGCACGATGGCCACCAGGTTACCGATCGCCAGCGACAGCACAGCCAGGCAGGCCAGCATGATCTGCCAATGCTGGGACAGGTCGCCCAGACCCGAGGCCAGCAGGCGATAGGCCATGCCGAACGCCGCCAGTTTCGGCGCCGAACCGATGAAGATCGTCACTGCCGTCGGCGAGCCCTGGTAGACGTCCGGGATCCACATGTGGAACGGCGCGGCACCCAGCTTGAAGCCGATGCCCACGATCATGAAGATCAGGCCGAACACCAGCAGATGCGGCATGCCGGTCTGCGTGGCCGCCATGTGCAGGCGCGCCAGGTCCAGCGTGCCGGTGGCGCCGTAGACCATCGACATGCCGTACAGCAGCATGCCCGAGGCCAGCGCACCCAGCACGAAGTACTTGATCGCCGCTTCCGACGACAGGCGCGAATCGCGGTTGAGCGCGACCAGCGCATACGACGACAGCGTCAGCAGCTCCAGGCCCAGGTACACCATGATCAGGTTGCCGGCCGAAACCAGCAGCATGATGCCGATCACCGCGAAAATGGTCAGCGTGTAGAACTCGCCGACGAACAGCTTGCGGTCCTGCAGGTAGGGCTTGGCGTAGAAGAACACCAGCACCGTGGACAGCAGCGCGAAGACCTTGAGGATCTCCGACACCCCGTCGCGGATGAACATGCCATTGAAGGCGGTGACCGTCTGGCTCGGCTGGCCGACAACGACCAGGTAGATGCCCACCAGCAGCACGGCAATCGACAGCCAGTGCAGCAGCGGGCGCTGCTCGGGCTTCATGAAGGCATCGAGCAGCAGCAGCAAACACGCCGCCGCCACCAGATAGAACTCCGGCAACAGGATCAAAATGTCATTGAAAGTCGGCATGATCGGTCCTGCTTAGATCTTGTGGTTGGCGAGCTGGGTCACCAGCTGCGTCACCGACGAATCCATCAAATGGATCAGCGGTTGCGGCCAGATGCCCAGCACCAGCGTGGCGGCGGCGAACGCGGTCAGCACGAACCACTCGCGGCCGTTGATGTCCTTCATCTCGGCCACATGCGGATTGGTGATGTCGCCCCACATCACGCGCTTGACCATGAACAGCGTGTAGGCCGCGCTGATGATCAGGGTGAAGGCGGCGAACAGCGCGATCCACGGGTTGGCCTGGAACGCGGCCAGCACGACCTGGAACTCGCCCACGAAACCGCTGGTGCCCGGCATGCCGGTGTTGGCCATGGCAAACAACACGTAGAAGAAACCGAACCACGGCATCACGTTGATGACGCCGCCGTAGTCCTTGATCTGCCGCGTATGCAGACGGTCGTACAGCACGCCGATGCACGAGAACATCGCGCCCGAAATGAAGCCGTGCGAAATCATCTGCACCATCGCGCCCTGCATGCCCAGCTTGGCGGCATCCAGGTTGTTGGAACCGCGCACCAGCATGAAGGTGATGAAGATGCCCAGGGTGACGAAGCCCATGTGCGCCACGGACGAGTACGCCACCAGCTTCTTCATGTCCTCCTGCACCAGCGCCACGTAGCCGATGTACACCACGGCAATCAGGCTCAGGGTGATCACCACCCACGCATAGGCGTCGGCAGCGTCAGGCGTGATCGGCAGCGAGAAGCGCAGGAAACCGTAGCCGCCGATCTTCAGCATCACCGCGGCCAGCACCACCGAACCGCCGGTGGGCGCTTCCACGTGGGCGTCCGGCAACCAGGTGTGCACCGGCACCATCGGCACCTTCACCGCAAACGCGATGAGGAAGGCGAAGAACAGCCAGGTCTGTTCCTTCATGCTCAGCGGCAGCGCCGCCAGCGTGGCCAGGTCGAACGAACCAGCCTTCAGGTACAGGTAGATCAGGCCCACCAGCATGAAGATGGAGCCGAAGAACGTGTAGATGAAGAACTTCAGCGTCGCATACACGCGGCGCGGACCGCCCCAGACACCGATGAGGATGAACATCGGGATCAGCATGGCTTCGAAGAACACGTAGAACAGCAACGCGTCGGTGGCGCAGAACACGCCGATCATCAAGCCTTCGAGCACCAGCATGGCAGCCATGTACTGGTGCGGGTTGGTCTGGATGACCTCCCACGCGCCCACGATCACCAGGATGCCCACGAACGAGGTGAGCAGGATCAGGGCGATGGAAATGCCGTCGACCGCCAGGTTGTAGTGGACGCCGAGCGAGGCGATCCATACATGGCTTTCGGCCAGCTGCTTGGTCGCGTCCGCCGCGTTGTACAGCGGCAGCATGTAGAGGCTGAGCACGAAGGTGAGCACGGCCACCGCCAGCGCGATCCAGCGCGCGGCGTTGGGACGGCCGGCACCGGCGAGCAGCACGGGGATGGCGCCCACCACGGGGAGCCAGATCAGCAGGCTGAGCAAATGATTGAACATGGAGCAGGTTCCCTTATTGCCCGACCAGCCAATACCCGCCAAGCAGCAGGATTAGGCCAAGGATCATCGCGAAGGCGTAGTGATAGAGATAACCGGACTGCAGGCGACGCACGCCACCGGCGATACGGTCCACCAGTTTCGCCGAACCATCGACCATCACGCCGTCGATGATCGCTGCGTCGCCGCCCTTCCACAGGCCACGGCCCAAGGCCATGCTGCCGCGGGCGAAGACGATGAAATACACCGCGTCGAACCAGTACTTGTGGTTCAACAGGTTGTAGATCGGCTTGAGCGCGTTCTTGATGCGCTCGGCCAGCGCCGGGTTGAACAGGTAGATGTAGGTCTGGATCGCGAACGCGGTCAGCACCAGCAGGAACGGCAGCTGGAGGAAGCCATGCAGCGCCATCGGCAGCGCGCCGTGGAACTCCTTGCCGACTTCGCCCAGGACGTTGTTCACCTCGTTCACGTGGATGGCCGAACCGAACCAGTCGCCGAACAGCGCCGGCCCCACGGTGAAGAAACCGATCAGCAGCGACGGGATCGCCAGCAGGATCAGCGGCAGCGTCACCACCCACGGCGACTCCTTCGGCGTCTCGTGCATGATGCCCGGCTCGTGATGGCCGTGGTCATCCTTGTGCGAGACGTGATGGTGTTCATCGTGCCCGGCATGCGCATGATCGTCGTGGGCATGGTCGTCGTGGCCGTGTGCATGGCCGTGGCCATGATCGTGCACCACCACGAAACGCTCCTTGCCGTGGAAGGTCAGGTACATCTGGCGGAAGGTGTACAGCGCCGTCACGAAGGCACCGGCCATCACGCAGAAATAGGCGTAGGTGGCACCGGCGCGATGGGACTCGCCCACCGCTTCGATGATCGCGTCCTTCGAGTAGAAGCCCGCGAAGAACGGCACGCCGCACAGCGCCAGCGAACCGATCCACATGGTGATCCAGGTGATCGGCATGTACTTGCGCAGGCCGCCCATGTAGCGCATGTCCTGCTCGTGGTGCATGGCGATGATCACCGAGCCCGCACCGAGGAACAGCAGCGCCTTGAAGAAGGCATGCGTCATCAGGTGGAACACGGCGCCGGCATAGGCCGACACGCCCAGCGCCACCGTCATGTAGCCCAGCTGCGACAGCGTGGAGTACGCGACGACGCGCTTGATGTCGTTCTGCACGATGCCGATCAGGCCGGTGAACAACGCGCCGGTGGCGCCGATGATCATCACGAAGCTGAGCGCGGTTTCCGACAGTTCGAACAGCGGCGACATGCGCGCCACCATGAAGATGCCGGCGGTCACCATGGTCGCGGCGTGGATCAGTGCCGAGATCGGGGTGGGGCCTTCCATCGAATCGGGCAGCCACACGTGCAGCGGCACCTGGGCCGACTTGCCCATCGCGCCGATGAACAGGCAGATGCAGATGACGGTCGCGGCATCCCAATGCGTGCTCTGGGTGATCTGCAGGGACCGGCCCACCAACGTCGGCGCCGCGGCGAACGCGGTGCTGTAGTCGAGCGTGCCCAGGAAATACAGCACGCCGGCAATACCGAGCAGGAAGCCGAAGTCGCCCACGCGGTTGACCAGGAACGCCTTGAGGTTGGCGAAGATCGCCGTCGGGCGCTTGTACCAGAAGCCGATCAGCAGGTACGACACCAGGCCCACCGCTTCCCAGCCGAAGAACAGCTGCATGAAGTTGTTGCTCATCACGAGCATCAACATCGAGAAGGTGAACAGCGAGATGTAGCTGAAGAAGCGCTGGTAACCCGGATCGTCGGCCATGTAGCCGATGGTGTAGATGTGCACCAGCAGCGACACGAAGGTCACCACCACCATCATCATGGCGGTCAGGCGATCGATCATGAAGCCGACGTGGGCGCTGTAGTTGCCGATCTCGAACCAGGTGTAGATGTTCTGGTTGTAGACCGGCGCACCGCCCGCGGTGAGCTGGTAGAGCACGTAGAACGACAGGCCGCAGGCGATCGCCACGCCCAGGATGGTCACGCTGTGCGAACCGGCGCGACCGAGGAAACGACCAAGGAAACCCGCCAGAAGGCAGCCGACGAGCGGGGCCAGGGCGATGGTCAGCAGAATGGAAGTGGACAATTCCATCGGGTCAGCCCTTCATGCTGTCGATTTCGGCGACGTTGATGGTGCTGCGATTGCGCATCAGCAGGACCAGGATCGCCAGGCCGATGGCGGTTTCCGCCGCGGCCACGGTGAGGATGAAGAACACGAACACCTGCCCCGCCACGTCGCCCAGGAAACGGGAGAACGCGACGAAGTTGATGTTCACCGCCAGCAGCATCAGCTCGATCGACATCAGCAACACGATGACGTTCTTGCGGTTGATGAAGAGGCTGGCCAGCGCGATGCAGAACAGCACGGCGCCAAGCACGATGAAGTGCGAAAGCGTGATCATGGGGTGGTCTCCTTGCCCGGTGCCGGCTGCGGCGCGGCGGGAACTTCCGCCGCCATCTTCACCACGCGCACGCGGTCACGTGCATTGACGCGAACCTGTTGCGAAGCCTGCTGGTGACGCACGCCGGTGCGTTGACGCAGGGTCAGCACCACCGCCGCCACCACGCCCACCGTCAGGATCAGCGCAGCGACTTCGAACGGCAGCAGGAACTGGGTGTAGAGCGCCGTGCCCAGCCATGCCGTGTTGGACATGCCCGCTGCAGCGGCCGGATCGGCGCCCATCACCGCCTGGTGCATCGCGCGCACGCCGATCAGCGCAAGCATTTCGCCCAGCATGATCAGGGCCACGATGATGCCCACCGGCAGGTATTTGATGAAGCCTTCCCGCACCTGCTCCTGCTTGATGTCGAGCATCATCACCACGAACAGGAACAGCACCATCACCGCGCCCACGTAGACGACGATCAGGGCAATGGCCAGGAATTCCGCTTCGGCCAGCAGCCAGATGCAGGCGGTGCTGAAGAAGGTCAGCACCAGCGACAGCACGGCATGCACCGAGTTGCGCAGCGTGATCACACCCAGCGCCGCCACCACGGTGACGGCCGCGAAGGCATAGAAACACACGAGTTGGAACATGTTGGTATCAATCATGATGTCCCGTCCTCAGCGATACGCGGCGTCTTGAGCGCGGGCAGCCGCGATGTCCTGCTCGAAGCGGTCGCCGATGGCGAGCAGCTGCGGCTTGGTCACCACGTTCTCGCCACGCTGCTCGAAGTGGTACTCGTGGATATGCGTTTCGACGATCGAGTCGACCGGGCAGCTCTCTTCGCAGAAACCGCAGAAGATGCACTTGAACAGGTCGATGTCGTAACGCGTGGTGCGGCGCTGGCCGTCGCTCTCGCGCGGAGCGGAGTCGATGGTGATGGCGAGCGCCGGGCACACGGCCTCGCACAGCTTGCACGCGATGCAGCGCTCTTCGCCGTTGGCATAGCGGCGCAGCGCATGCAGGCCGCGGAAGCGGTTGGACTTGGGGATGTGCTCCATCGGATAGCGCATCGTGTACTTGGGGCTGAACATGTAACGCATGGTCAGGCCCAAGCCCTTCAGCAGCTCGATCAGCAGCAGGCTTTTGAAATAGTGAGTTACGCGGGACATGTTTCTTCAGCCTCCCGTGCCGACCGTGACCCAGCCGAAAAACTTCATGCAGCCGGCGACGAGGACCCAGACGATGGTGATGGGAATGAACACCTTCCAGCCCAGACGCATGATCTGGTCATAGCGGTAACGCGGGAAGCTCGCGCGGAACCACAGGAACATGAAGGCGAACACGAATACTTTGACGAACAGCCAGAGGATGCTGGCCTGGCCAAGCAAGCCCCACGAGGCCGGCAGCGGCGACAGCCAGCCGCCCATGAACAGGATCGGTGCGAGGAAGCTGATCAGGATCATGTTGGCGTATTCGGCCAGGAAGAACAGCGCGAACGCCGAACCCGAATACTCCACGTGGAAGCCGGCGACGATTTCCGACTCGCCTTCCGCCACGTCGAACGGTGCGCGGTTGGTTTCGGCCACGCCCGAGATGAAGTAGATGATGAACACCGGCAGCAGCGGCCACATGAACCAGTCGAAGATGCCCTTGCTGCCGGCCTGCGCATGCACGATGTCGGTGAGGTTCAGGGAACCGGCCAGCACCAGCACGCAGACCAGGCACAAGCCCATGGCCAGTTCGTACGAGATCACCTGCGCGGCCGAACGCATCGCACCCAGCAGCGCGTAGCGCGAGTTGGAGGCCCAGCCGGCCAGGATGATGCCGTACACGCCCAGCGAGGTCATCGCCAGCAGGTACAACAGGCCGGCGTTGACGTTGGCCAGCACCATCTTGTCGTTGAACGGGATCACCGCCCAGGCCGCGAGAGCCGGCACCAGGGCGATCAGCGGCGCCATGTAGTACAGCGCCTTGTTCGCGCTGGTCGGAAGAATCACTTCCTTGATCAGCAGCTTGGTCACGTCCGCAAAGGCCTGCAACAGACCGAACGGGCCGATCTTGTTGGGTCCCATGCGCACGTGCATCCAGCCGAGCACCTTGCGCTCCCACCACACGTACAGCGCCACCGTGATCACCAACGGCAGGACGATGCACAGGATGTAGATGACCGGCATCACCACCTGGTTGAAAATCTGTTCGCCCATGTGCTTATGCCTTGCTCAGGGTGAGGGCTGCGCCGTAAGGCGGCAGCGAGACGGTGTCTTCGTGTGCGGCTTCGATCCATGCCGCGCCATCGGGCACGGTCACGTCGATCACCAGCGGCAGCACGGCATCGGCCACGCGCACCGCACTGCCCTGCTCCAGGCCCAGACGCTTGGCTTCGTCCGCATTCACGCGAACGGCCGGCGCACGGTTGAGCGGATGCTTGCTGAGCGCGGTGGCGCGACGGAGCACGGCGTCGGTGCGATAGATCGGCCAGGTGGCCAGACGAGTGACGCCACCGGCCGCAGCACGCGAGGCCAGCTCGGCACGCGGCTGAGGCGCACGCTCGTTGATGCCTTCGCGCAGGCCGGCGAGATCGTCGAACTCGAAGCCCGCGACCTTCATCGCGCCGCCGAGTGCACGCAGCACCTTCCAACCCGGACGCGCTTCGCCCGGTGCCTTCGCACCGGCCGCCACGCTCTGCGAAAGACCGTCGACGTTCACCAGGGTGCCGTCGTTTTCCGGCAGCAAGGCGATCGGCAGGATCACATCGGCCGCTTCGCGCAGCGCATCGCTGGCGTAAGCGGTAAACGCGACCACCTTCTGCGCGCCCTTGAGCGCCTTCAGGAAAGCGGCACCGTTGGCCACGTCCTGCGCTTCGACGCCGTACAACACATAAGCCTTGCGCGGCTGCGCCAGCATCGCCTGCGCATCCAGGCCACCGTTGCCCGGCAGCACACCAACGCGGCCCAGGCCCACGGCGTTCGCACCGACCGGCAGTTCGTTGTAAGCCGCACCCGTTGCCTGCGCGATGAACTGCGCCACGGCACGCAGCCACGAGGCCTGCGGATGGGTGACGGCGGCTTCGCCGAGGATGACCACCGCGCTGCCGCTCTTGAGATCGGCAATCGCGTCCTTGTCGCCCTCGTCGCACGAAGCAGCATGGATCGCATCGGCCAATGCGGCCGGTGCGGTAGCGCCCGCTTCGACCACGCCCTTGGCCAGCGACAGCAGCGCATCGACCAGCGCCTGCGGCGCCACGATGGCTTCGCCGGCGAGGCGATAGTTGAAATTGAAGCTGGCCGGATTGACCGCGTAAACCTTGGCGCCCTTCTTCACCGCCTGATGGATGCGGTGGTTGAGGAGCGGCATTTCGTGGCGCAGATCCGAGCCGACCAGCAGCGCGGCCTTGACCTTGTCCAGCTCGGCCACCGGCTTGGCGAACGGCGTGGCAATCGCGTTGTCGGCGAAGTCCAGCTGGCGCACGCGGTGATCGATATGCGCGCTGCCCAGACCACGCGCGAGGCGCACCAGCAGGTCGCCTTCTTCGTTGGTGGTGGCCGGATGAACCAGCACACCCAGCTCGCTGCCCGGCACGGTCTTCAATGCTTCGGCGGCGGCACCGAGGGCGTCGTCCCAGCTGGTGGTGACCCACTGGCCGTTGCGCTTGACCTGCGGTGCGCCCACGCGATCGGCGGCATACAGGCCCTGGTGGCTGTAGCGGTCGCGGTCGGAGAGCCAGCACTCGTTGATCGATTCGTTGTCGCGCGGCACCGTGCGCAGCACCTCACCGCGGCGCGTATGCAGCCACAGGTTGGAGCCCAGCGCATCGTGATAGGCGACGGAAGGCTTCGCGATCAGTTCCCAGGCGCGCGCCTGGAACTGGAACGGCTTGTTGGTGAGCGCGCCCACCGGGCAGACGTCGATGATGTTGCCCGACAGCTCCGTCTCGATGGTCTTGCCGATGTAGGTACCGATCTGCAGGTTGTCGCCGCGGCTCATGCCGCCGAGCTCGTACGTACCGGCGATTTCGCTGGTGAAGCGCACGCAGCGCGTGCACTGGATGCAGCGGGTCATCTCGGTGGCGACCAAGGGGCCGAGGTTTTCATCGGCGATGGTGCGCTTGCGTTCGGTGTAACGCGACACGCTGCGGCCGTAGCCCAGCGCGACGTCCTGCAGTTCACACTCGCCGCCCTGATCGCAGATCGGGCAATCCAGCGGGTGGTTGATCAGCAGGAACTCCATCACGTCCTTCTGGAACTTCAGGGCGGAGTCGGAGCGCGTGGTGACCTTCATGCCTTCGGCCACCGGGGTGGCGCAGGCCGGCTGGGGCTTGGGCATGGGCTTGCCGCCCATTTCCACTTCCACCAGGCACATGCGGCAGTTGGCGGCGATGGGGAGCTTGCGGTGATAGCAGAAGCGCGGAATGTTGATGCCGATGGCATCCGCCGCTTCGATGATCATGGCGCCCTTGCGGATCTGCGTGGGCTTGCCATCGACCTCGATGTTCACGAGGTCGAGATTGGGTGCTGCGGGCTGCGCACTCATGCGGCGGCTCCAAGCTTGTCGTCGACAATGGAGCGGCCATTGACGATGTAGTACTCGAATTCATCCCAGAACTGGCGCAGGAAGCCCTGCACCGGCCACGCCGCGGCTTCGCCGAATGCGCAGATGGTGTGGCCTTCGATCTGGCCGGCAATGGCCTTCAGGCGATGCAGATCTTCCATCGTGCCCTTGCCTTCCACGATGCGATCCAGCACGCGGTGCATCCAGCCGGTGCCTTCGCGGCACGGCGTGCACTGGCCGCAGCTTTCCTTGTGGAAGAACTGCGAGATGCGGCGGGTGAAGCGCACCGTGCAGACGGTGTCGTCGAGCACCACGATGGCGCCCGAGCCGAGACCCGTCTTGAGGTCGCGCAGCGTGTCGTAGTCGAACGGCAGGCCCTTCAGCTGCTCGGCACGCAGCACCGGCATCGACACGCCGCCGGGAATCGCACCCTTCAGCGTGCGGCCCGGACGCAGGCCGCCGGCCATTTCCAGCAGTTCGTCAAACGTGGTGCCGAGCGGCACTTCGAAGTTGCCGCCCTTCTGCACGCAACCGGAGACCGAGAAGATCTTCGGACCGCCGTTCTTGGTCTTGCTCTGCGCCAGGAACCAATCGGCGCCCTTGCGCAGGATCGCCGGCACCGAGGCATAGGTTTCGGTGTTGTTGATCGTGCTGGGCTTGCCGTACAGGCCGAAGTTGGCCGGGAACGGCGGCTTGAAGCGCGGCTGGCCCTTCTTGCCTTCCAGCGATTCCATCAGCGCGGTTTCTTCGCCGCAGATGTAGGCACCGGCGCCGAGTGCGCCATAGATGTCCACATCGAGGCCGGTGCCCTGGATGTTCTTGCCCAGCAGGCCTGCCGCGTACGCTTCCTTCAGCGCCTCTTCGAAATGCTCGAACGGCTCGTGATGGAACTCGCCACGCAGGTAGTTGTAGGCCACGGTGGAACCGGTGCAATAGCACGCGATCGCCATGCCTTCGATCACCGCATGCGGGTTGAAGCGCAGGATGTCGCGGTCCTTGCAGGTGCCCGGCTCCGATTCGTCGGAGTTGCAGAGGATGTACTTCTGCATGGTGCCCTTGGGCATGAAGGACCACTTCAGGCCGGTCGGGAAGCCTGCGCCGCCACGGCCGCGCAGGTTGCTCTTCTTGATCTCGTCGATCAGGGTGGTCGGGTCGGGCTTCTCGGCGAGGATCTTCTTCCACGCTTCATAGCCACCCACCTGGGTGTAGCTGTCCATCGCCCACGGCTTGTCGAAATGCAGCGTGGTGTAGACGACCTGATGTTCTTGGGGTGCGGGTCCGTAAGCCATTGCGCCCAGCCCTTATTTCAAACCATCGAGGATTTCATCGATCTTCTGGATCGAGAGTCGCTCGTGGTAGTGACCATTGACGGTCATCGCCGGCGCGCTGGCGCAGGCGGCGATGCATTCTTCTTCGCGCTTCAGATACACGCGGCCATCGGCGGTGCTTTCGCCCAGCTTGATGCCGAGTTTCTGCTCGCAATGCTTCACCAGGTCGTCCGCGCCATTGAGCCAACACGAGACGTTGGTGCAGATCGCGACGTTGTTGCGGCCGACCGGCTTCGTCTCGAGCATCGAATAGAAGCTGGCCACCTCGTACGCCCACACCGCGGGCAGGTCGAGGTACTTGGCAACGGCGGTGATCAGCTCATCGGTGAGGAAGCCCTGGTTCTGCTCCTGCGCGGCAAACAGCGCCTGGATCAGCGCCGACCGCTTGCGGTCCGGCGGAAAACGGGCAACCCACTCCTCGATGTGATGACGAGTGTGTTCGTTGAGTACGACGAGCGGGTCGACGTTCTTGACCTGCTCGTAATTTCCGGTGGCTTTCATGTAGTGGCTCCCGTGGGCTCAGCGATCGACTTCGCCGAACACGAGGTCATAAGTACCGATCATCGCCACCACGTCAGCCAGCATGTGGCCGCGCACGATGGCATCCATCGAGGACAGGTGGGCAAAACCCGGTGCGCGCAAATGCACGCGGAACGGCTTGTTGGCGCCGTCGGAGACCAGGTAGCAGCCGAACTCGCCCTTCGGCGCTTCCACCGCTGCGTACGTCTCGCCTGCCGGCACGCCGTAGCCTTCGGTGAACAGCTTGAAGTGGTGGATCAGCGCTTCCATGTCCTCTTTCATCGTTTCGCGATGAGGCGGAGCGACCTTGTAGTTCTGCACGATGACCGGGCCGGGGTTGGCCTTCAGCCATTTCACGCATTGCTGGATGATGCGGTTGGACTGGCGCATTTCTTCCACGCGCACCAGGTAACGGTCGTAGCAGTCGCCGCCCACGCCCACCGGGATGTCGAAATCCACCTCGGCGTACTTGGCGTACGGCTGCTTCTTGCGCAGGTCCCACTCGACGCCCGAGCCGCGCAGCATCACGCCGGTCATGCCCCAGGCCTGGGCCTTTTCCGGCGGAATCACGCCGATGCCGACGGTGCGCTGCTTCCAGATACGGTTGTTGGTGAGCAGTTCTTCGTACTCGTCGACCTTGGTCGGGAAGTCGCTGCTGAACGCTTCCAGGTAGTCGAGCATGGAACCTTCGCGCCAGGAATTCAGGCGCTTGAGGTCCTTGCCCTTGTGCCAGGGCGACTCGCGGTACTGCGACATGTGATCCGGGAGGTCACGGTAGACGCCGCCCGGACGGTAATACGTGGCGTGCATGCGCGCGCCCGATACCGCCTCGTAGACGTCCATCAGTTCCTCGCGCTCGCGGAACGCGTACAGGAACACCGCCATCGCGCCCAGGTCGAGCGCGTTGGAGCCGATCCACATCAGGTGATTGAGGATGCGGGTGATCTCGTCGAACATGGTGCGGATGTACTGCGCACGCTCCGGCACCTCGATCCCCAGCAGGGTCTCGATGGAACGCACGTAGGCGTGCTCGTTGCACATCATCGACACGTAGTCGAGACGGTCCATGTAGCCGATCGACTGATTGAACGGCTTGGACTCGGCCAGCTTTTCGGTACCGCGATGAAGCAGGCCGATATGCGGATCGGCGCGGACGATGGTCTCGCCGTCCATCTCCAGCACCAGGCGCAGCACGCCGTGCGCAGCGGGATGCTGCGGGCCGAAGTTCATCGTGTAATTGCGGATCTCTTGCATGATCAGTTATTCCGCCAGTTATCGGCCGCTTCGGCCTTCGCCTGCAGCAGGTCGGCGTCGTCGCGGATGACGCGCGGCACCAGCACGCGCGGCTCGATCGACACGGGTTCGTACACCACGCGCTTCTGCTCGGGGTCGTAGCGCACTTCGACGTTGCCGATCAGCGGGAAGTCCTTGCGGAACGGATGACCCACGAAGCCGTAGTCGGTGAGGATGCGGCGCAGGTCCGGGTGACCGTCGTAGATGATGCCGTACAAGTCGAACGCCTCGCGCTCGAACCAGTTCACGCCCGGCCAGATGCCGGTCAGCGAAGGCACGATCGGCAGCGTGTCGTCGTCGCAGAACACGCGCAGGCGCAGGCGCTGGTTGTGCTCCAGCGACAGCAGGTGAACGATCGAAGCGAAGCGGCGCGGCGACGCATCGGCGTGCGGACGGTCAGCCCAGTTGAAGCGACCCATCGCCTCGCCTTCCACGCCACGCGAGAAGCCGGTCCCGGAGACGGTTTCGGTGTCCCACTCGGTCTGGCCGTAGCCGAGGTAGTCAATGCCGCAGATGTCGATCGGCACACCGAATCGGAACGGTGCTTCGTCACGCAGCGCGGCGGCCACCGCGAGCAGGTCGGCGGCGGCCACTTCGGCCGTGACTTCGTTGCGGACGACGCTGATCGTCAGCATCTCGCCGAATCGCGCGGCCAGACGCTCGGCCAGCGAGTTGAAAGAGGTATCAGTCATGCTCTGCTGCGCCTTTGTCAGGAACGCGCGATGGTGTTGGTGCGGCGGATCTTCTTCTGCAACTGCAGAATGCCGTGGATCAGCGCTTCGGCCGTGGGCGGGCAGCCCGGCACGTAGATGTCCACCGGCACGATGCGATCGCAGCCACGCACCACCGAATACGAGTAGTGGTAGTAGCCGCCGCCGTTGGCGCAGCTACCCATCGAGATCACCCACTTCGGGTCGGGCATCTGGTCGTAGACCTTGCGCAACGCCGGGGCCATCTTGTTGACCAGCGTACCGGCCACGATCATCACGTCGGACTGGCGCGGACTGGGGCGGAACACCACGCCGTAGCGGTCCAGGTCCAGGCGCGCGGCGCCGGCATGCATCATTTCCACGGCGCAGCAGGCCAGACCAAAGGTCATCGGCCACATCGAACCGGTGCGCGCCCAGTTCATCAGCGCATCGACGCTGGTGGTGGCGAAGCCGCGCTGCATGACGGGGTTGTCCTCGGCCGGACGCAGGATGTCGTCCACCAGGTTCAACGGCTGCGGGTTGTGCATCACCCGGTCGAGCGACGAGATCACTCCCATTCCAGTGCTCCCTTCTTCCACACGTAAGCAAAGCCGATGACCAGCAGCAGCAGGAACAGCGCCATCTCGACCAGGGCAATCAGGCCGATCTTGGTGAACACCACGGCCCACGGAAACAGAAACGCAATTTCCAGGTCGAAGATGATGAACAGGATCGCCAACAGGTAATAGCGCACGTCGAAACGCATGCGCGCGTCTTCGAAGGCCTCGAAGCCGCACTCGTACGGCGAGAGCTTCTCGGACTCGGGGCGACGCGGGCCGGCCAGCAGGCCGATGACCAGAAGCACCACGCCTAAGCCGGCTGCTACGCCGATGAAGAGCAGAATGGGCCAGTATTGGGCAAGCACGATGAAACGTACCTCCGCGCCTTCATTGGCGCATCAGTGACCGTCGGGGAAACGGTCCGCGGAACTTGGGTTCGGCATGACCCGCGAGGGCCAAGGGCTAGGCGCCACGATCACGTGCATTGGGGGCAGCGAGCGTCCGACTTCCCTCGATCTGAATCGAGGGATCGCGACATTGTATCAGTGCGCTTAACAACAACAAGCCTTGACGGCTATTTGGTAGGCGATTTGCAGGGCTTCAGTGAACCCGCGTGGGCTAGGCCGCAAGGCATTGCGACCAAGGTCTTACATGGTGTGGGTAGGACGCTCTGATCCGGTCAGGCCAGCCAGAATGTTCTCGATGCGGGTGCGGGCCACTTCGCCGTCGGTCGACTCGTTGAACTGCACGCCGATACCGGCCGTGCGATTGCCCTGCGCGCCGATCGGCGTCACCCAGACCACCTTGCCGGCCACGGACAGGCGCTCGCCTTCGTCGGTCAGGTTGATCAGCAGCACCACTTCGTCGCCCAGCGCGTACTTCTGGGCCGTGGGCGCGAACAGGCCACCGTTCTTCAGATAAGGCATATAGGCGTTGTAGAGCGACGCCGTGTCCTTGATCTTCAACGAAATGATGCCCTGGCGGGCGGCAATGGCCGGATTCATGCGTGCTCCTGTACGCCACTGATGCAGCGCCCCTTGGCCGCATCGTAGCGAGCGGCCGGGCTTTGTCACAAGCGAGATGTCGAGGGAATGTGACGGGGTATGGCGCCTGGAGTCCAATTCTTGCCTGGCGCCACCCAACCCCTCAGCGTCATTCCGGCGCAGGCCGGAATCCAGTGGCGAACACGTCAGGTGGTCGCGTTGGCAGAACCTGCTCTGGTGAGGTTTTGCGAAAGCCTGGCACCGAGGCCACTGGATTCCGGCCTGCGCCGGAATGACGCTGAGGGGAAACAATTACCCAGGCGACCCAGGCCCTTAAAGCTCGCACCAACCCCAGCGATCGAAGATCCACGGCGACGGCAGGTTCATGTGCAGCTTGAGGAAGCGCGGACCGGTGGCCGCCGGGTCCAGCCCATGCAGCACGTGACGCCCCTGCCCGTCCATCGCCAGCGGCGCCTGGCGCCAGGGCCATTCGCGGACGCCCTGCTGATCGACCAGGGTCAGCCGCAGCCAGCGCTGGAGATACGGCGGCGGTTGCCAGGGCAGCACGGCCGAGTCGGCCCCGCTCGGCGTTCGCCGCACCCATTGGTAGCGTTCGCCCCGATCGGCCAGGCGGCGCATGCGCTTGCCGCTCAAGGCCATCTGGCTCTGATGGCAGGCCAGTGCCGCCATCTTGTTCATATGCAGCCCCACCGAGGAGTCGAGCTTCACGCGGCCGGTCGCCGCCGGCTCGCGACCATGGACGAGATAGGCCAGCATGCGCGGCGCCTCGCCCTGCCAGCGGGCCACGCCCAACCGGGTCAGCACGTGGGCGGCACCGTGATCGGGATGACGGTCGCCCAGCGAGGGCAAGGCCACCAGGGTGGGGCGAAACGCCTCCAGGCACTCGGTGATGACGGCCACGCTGGCGCCCAGCGCATCGCACACCCGGCTGGTGATGCCCATGTCGGGCCAGCCCTGCGGCTGCAGCGCCTGGGCATCCACCCCGAGTTGGGCCAGGGCGCGGGCCACCTCGCTGCGGCGCCGTTCGCCCCAGCGGCGGCGATCGTCCTCGCCGATCCGTATCCGCCGCTCGACCCAGCGCTGCGGCCAGGGATTGTTGTCGCCGTTGGTGAGCAGCAGGATCCGCACCTCGCCGCCGGCTTGGCGCACCTGCTGGATCAGCTCGCCGGTGGCGATCGATTCGTCATCCGGGTGCGGCGCGACCACCAGCAGGCGCGTGCCGGCGTTCAGACTCAGCGACATCTCAGCCTCCCGTGACAGGAGGCGCCGGACGCCAGCCACGATCGAAGGCCTGCGACCACACCAGGGCCACCGGTGTGCCCCCGCTCAGCACCAGGTGGTGCGTGCCACGGGTCAGCAACCAGTGATCCGCCGCCGGCGCGCCGTCGAGGCTGCCGCTGAGGCGCTGGTGTCCATCGGTCACGACATAGTCTCCGGGTACATTCACTTCCATCGTCTGGCTGAGCTGGTGATCGGGAAGCATACGTCCCGCGATCCAGATGTCTCCCCCGGCCTGCACATAATTGAGCATCACGAAGCGGGCGCTCGACGGCGGCAGGCGACGCAGGACCACCAGCATGGTCCGATGGTTGACCAGGTCGTCGACGATGGTGTCGGCCATCTGCCCGCGACGCAGGCGTCGCATGGCCAGGCTTTCCAGCACCGGATAGTACGGGCGGTTGCGGAAAATCGTGTCGCCCTTGGGGTCCATCACCGTGTCGGTTTCGTTCGTATAACGCAGCACGCTCGACAGTTCATTGCGCTGTTCGGCAAGGGCATCCTGCCACGGCGGCGATTCGGCGAAGACCGCCGCCAGCTCCGCCACCAGAAACGCGATCAGCAAGACGCCGCGCAGTCGCGGGCGCGAACCCAACCATTGCCAGGTCGCCGCCCAACCCGCCGCGGCAATCACCAGCGTGGGCACTACCGGAAGAAAATCCTGCCGCGTGATGAGCGGCCAGATGAACCAGATCAGCAGCAGGTACAAGCCGCCCTGCAGGGCGAAGAACACGGTCCAGTCGAAGCCGCCTTCCGAACGCTGGCGCGCCTCGCGTATGCAGATGACGATCAGCACGGCCGCAAGAATCAGAAACCACAGGCCCTGCTGCGCCGCATGACGCTTGTTGGCGCCGCCGACGTTGTACTGCGCCAGTGCGTACCAGGCGTCCTGCAGCAGACCATGCGCGCCCAGCCAGACGAGGAAAATGCCGGGCACCACCAGCACGCCCAGCAATGCAGCCATCCAGCAGTGCACACCGGCACGCGGTGCATCGGATGGACGCAACAAGCGAACCACCCCGGCAGCGACCACCGTGGTGACCAGCAACACCAGCGTCTTTTGCGATACGGCCAGCGCGCAGCCCATGGCTAGGCCGGCCACGAAGTAGCGCCAAAGGCGCGGCGGCGTTCCCGCCACGAAGGCCAGACCCAGCAGCCACATCGCCATCCACATGTCGTCGGTGCGGAACTGTCCGCTGACCACGAAGAAACGCGGGAACAAACCGGCCACCAGCACCACCACCGCGGCCACTCGCCATCCGTAGAGGCGCTGCGCCATCCAGCCCGCCGAACCCAGGGCGATGACGTACCAGAACTGCATCGCCAGGCGCAGCCAGGTCAGCACATCGGGACGGTTGTCCAGCCACTTCAGCAACGGCGAATGCAGCCAACTGAACAGCGGGCCGTGGTTGTCGAACACATCGCGATAAGGCAGCAGCCCCTGCGTCCACGCCCAGGCAACGTGCGCGTGTTGGGCTTCGTCCGAATTGAGCGTGTACGCATTGAGCCATGCCAGTCGCAGGACCAGCAGGAACAGAAGCGATATCCACGGCCAAATGGAGAGATGGCGTTGGGAAGCAAACTTCATCGGGGCAGCGTAGGCAGAGGGCCTGTCAGTGGGCTTTCCGCCAAGTAAAACGCCATGCCGTGGCTTTCGTTGTCAGAGTTTTCTCAGTGCCAGCGCGCCAGCAACTCCAGCAACAACAGATCGCCACGCAGCGGACCGCGCAACGATTCGCGCGTGCGGTTGGCCGCCATGTACCACTGGTCGAGACCTTCGGCATCGAGCTGGCTGGCCAGCGGGCCGGACGCCGTGATGGCGCGCGCCTTGATCTCTTCGGCCGCCGCCTGCGCGGCAAACCACAGGCGTTGTTCGGGTTCGTTGTCGAGCCAGCGGCGCGCCACTTCCATCGCTTCGCCGCGGCCGGCCGCCAAGGCGCCAAGATCCTTGCGCACCTCCTGCCGGCGCGCCAACGCGCCTTCCTGTGCCCACGCACACGCCAGGCCGGGATTGCCGCCTGCCGCATCGAGCGCAACAGCCGCATCCTTCACGCCTTGCTGCTGCAACCAGGCCAGCGCGTCCTCGCGCGGCGGCAGATGAAATTCGATGCGCTGGCAGCGACTGCGTATCGTCTGCGGCAACCGCCATGGCGCGTCGGCCACCAGCAACAGCAAGGTCTGTTGCGAGGGCTCTTCCAGCGTCTTGAGCAGCGCATTGGCCGCCGCGGCGTTCATGGCGTCGGCGGGGTCGATGCAGACGACCTGCCAGCCACCGAACTGACTGGACATGGCCAGGCGTGCGGAGAGATCGCGAATCTGGTCGACCACGATCTCGCTGCGCTGCACGCCGTCCTTGCGCAAGCCGAAGCTCAGCGTCGCAAAATCCGGATGGGTGCCGGCGGCAAACAACAGGCAACTGCGGCACCGCCCACAGGGCTCGCCGTCCTGCGTCTGCTGGCACAGCAGACCTTCGGCGAAGCGTCGCATGAAGTCGCGCTTGCCCAGGCCCTTGGGCCCGCACAAGAGCAGCGCATGCGGCATGGCATCGCGCGCACGGCGCGCCTGCAGCCGTGCCCAGTGTTCGGCATGCCAGGGCATCGCGCTCATGCCGGCGCTCCGAACAAATGACGCGTGGCATCGATGGCCGCAGCCAGCACTTCCGGCGGTGTCAGCGTCGCATCGATGAGGCGGAAGCGCTGCGGCTCGGCGGCGGCGCGCGCACGATAAGCGGCACGCACGCGCTCGAAGAACGTGTCGCCTTCCACTTCGATGCGATCGGCTTCGCCACGGCCCGCGGCGCGAGCACGGCCAGTGGCCACGGGAAGATCGAGCAGCAAGGTGAGATCGGGCGTCAGGCCGCCGGTAGCCCATTGCTCCAGCGTGGCGATGCGCTCGTTCGGCACGCCACGGCCACCGCCCTGATAGGCATAGCTCGCGTCGGTGAAGCGATCGCACAACACCCACTGCCCGGCAGCGAGCGCGGGCTCGACGCATTCGCGCACCAGCTGCGCGCGCGAGGCGAACATCAGCAGCAATTCCGATTCCGCGCACATCTCGCGATGCACGGGATCGAGCACGATGGCGCGCACTGCCTCGCCCAGCGGCGTGCCGCCGGGTTCGCGCGTCTGCACCAGCGCGACGCCCTGCGCCAGCAGATGCTTCTGCAGGCCCGCCAGCAGCGTGCTCTTGCCGGCGCCTTCGCCGCCTTCGAGCGTGATGAGTTTTCCGCGCGTCATTGGCATCGCTTCAGCTGAAAACAGGCCACGTTCCGATTGTGTTCGTCCAGCGTACTGGAGAACACATGCGTGCCGTCGCCGCGCGCCACGAAGTAAAGCTCGTTGCCGGAGGCGGGATGCAGCGCCGCTTCGATGGCCGGCTTGCCCGGCATGGCGATGGGCGTCGGCGGCAGGCCGGCGCGCGTATAGGTGTTGTACGGCGTGTCGGTGGTGAGATCGGACTTGTGGATGTTGCCCGTATACGTGTCGCCCATGCCGTAGATCACGGAGGGATCGGTCTGCAGCAGCATGTGGCTCTGCAGGCGGCGGATGAACACGCCGGCGATGCGCGGCCGCTCGTCGGCGCGGCCGGTTTCCTTCTCCACGATGGAGGCAAGGATCAGCGCGTCGTACGGCGTTGCCAGCGGCACTTGGGTGTCGCGCTTCGACCACTGCGCATCGAGCAGCTTGGTCATTGCGGCATGCGCGCGGCGCAGGACGTCCAGATCGCTGTCGCCTTTCACATAGGCATAGGTTTCGGGCAGAAAACGCCCCTCGGGCATTTCGCCCGGCGCGCCGATCTTCGCCATCAGCGCTTCGTCGTCCAGGCTGGCGGCGTCCTGCTTCAGCTTGTCGGCCTTGGCCAGGGCCTGGCGCAGTTCGTGGAAATTCCAGCCGTCCACGATGGTGAAGTTGCGTTGCACCACCCTGCCCGCCGCCATGTTCAGCAGCAGGTCGCGCGGCGTAATGCCGGCCGTCAGCGCGTATTCGCCCGCATGCAGGCGGCCGGCGACGCGCAACTGTTCGGCCAGCACGCGCCAGTACAGCGGGTGTGTATTCGTCGCATGCTGCTCATGCAATTGGCCGACCACATCGCGCAGGCTGCTGCCCTTGGCCACATCGACGCTGGGCGCCTCGGCCGACACCGTCAGCGGCGTGCCGACGAAACGTTGATAGTCCATCCAGCCGTAGACGAGGCCGCCGGCGATCGCCAGCAACACCAGCACGATCAAGCCGCGCCATAGCGCCCGTCCCTGCATCTTGTGTCGACTCATGCCTGCTCCATCGGAAAACCCAGGCCGCACCAATGCCGTTGCAAAGCACGGGTGACCGGCCCCGGAACATACACGGTATCGCCCACGGCCTGAACAGGCAAAATGCCTCGCACGCTGGAGCTGAGAAAAAGCTCGCTGGCGTTGGCCAGTTCGGCCGGATGCATGTCGCGCACCTGCGCCTCGGGCTGGTGGGTGAGAACTTCCGCACGCGCCACGCCTGCCACGCCGCAGCGATCCAGCGCCGGCGTCACCAGCACGCCCCCAAGCACGGCGAACAGATTGGTCATGGTGCCTGAGATCAGCCGCCCATCCAGGTCGCGGAGCAGGCCTTCGCCGATGGCCGGATCGGACCACTCAGCACGCGCCAACACCTGCTCCAGCCGATTGAGGTGCTTGAGGCCAGCCAGCAGCGGCTGCGCGGCCAGCTGCGTCTCACACCAGCGCACACGCAGACCCGCCGCATACGCATCGCCACTCATGACAGGCGCGTCGAAGCCAGCCACGATGCGGGTTGGCGCGCGCGCCGGAGGCGGCGCATAGCCCCGCTCCCCTACGCCGCGCGTCAAGGTGATGCGCACGACGGCGTGTTCGGTTCCGTCGATCACCCTGCCCGCTTCGCGCAGCAGCGTTTCCTCATCGGGCAACGGTTGACGCAAGCGTAGGCAACCCTCGTGCAAGCGCGCCATGTGCCGCTCCCAGAGCGGCGCCACGCCACGCACGAAACGAATCGTTTCAAACAGCCCGTCGCCGTAGGACAAGCCGCGATCGAAGGCCGACACAGTGGTCGACGGCTCGCCGTTGACCAGCAGGCGGGCGGACATCAGCCCTGCACTCCCAGGGCGCGCAACAGGCCGCGTGCCTTGGCGCGCGTCTCGTCCAGTTCCTTCTCCGCCACCGAATCGGCCACGATGCCGGCGCCGGCGCGGAAAGTAACGTCCTGGCCAACCAGCGTGAACGTGCGGATAAGGATATTGAGATCCAGGTCGCCGTTCCGATCCAGATAGCCAAGCGCGCCGGTATAGGCACCACGCGGCGCGTCTTCCAACGCGGCGATGATTTCCATGCAGCGCACCTTGGGGCAACCGGTGATGGTGCCGCCCGGAAACGTCGCGGCAATCACTTCGCCCGGTGTCACTTCAGCGCGCAAACGTCCACGCACGTTGGACACGATGTGATGCACGTGCGCGTAGCTTTCCACCACCATCAGCTCGTCGACCTCGACCGTGCCTGGCACGCATACGCGGCCCAGGTCGTTGCGCTCCAGGTCGATCAGCATCACGTGCTCGGCGCGCTCCTTGGGATGCGTGCTGAGTTCGCGGATACGCGCCACGTCGTCGTCGCCCGGCGTACGCGGACGCGTGCCGGCAATCGGACGCGTCTGCGCCAGGCCATCGCGCACTTCCACCAGCCGCTCCGGCGACGAACTCACCACCGCCCATGCCGGCTGCTGGAACAAACCGGCGAACGGTGCAGGATTGGCTTGTCGCAACGATTGGTACAACTGCGCGGGCGCCGGTGGCGTCGCGTAATGCGCATGCCATGCCCGTGAGAGATTCACCTGGAAGATGTCGCCGGCATGCAGGTGTTCGTGGATGCGCGCCACGCCATCGAGGAACAACGACGGATCGTCTTCGCCACAACGGGTCGGTGCGGGAAGCGCTGCAAGGTCGAGGTTAACTTGAAGATCGGCTTCCATCGCATCGAGCAGGGACGGATGTCCCTCCTCCGCCACCAGCACGGTGCAACCGCGGGCGTGGTCGACGATCACCGCGGCAGGACAACGCAATGCCATCGCCGTCGGCAATGCTTCCGATGGTCGCAGGCGCAACCGCGCCTCGATCTCGCCGACCAGCTCGTAATTCATCAGCAGCAGCCAGCCGCCATGGAACGGCAGGTCGCTTGAGGCATCGCGCGGTGCACGCGCGTCGCGCCACGCATGGTCGAGCGCGTCGAGAAAACGGCCTTCCTGCGCGAGCCCGCGACCATCGATTAGCCGGCCATCGGCCAGCAACGACAGCGTCTCCTGCGGGAACGCAAACAGGATGTCGTAGCGCGCCTGTGGCGTACCGTGGGTCACACTCTGCAGCAGGCCCGGATAGCGCGCCGGAAATGCAGCGGCCGGCGCGAGGAGATCGCGCCGGCCGTGCAAGGTACGCCGAACAAACGTTGTCACGTCGCTCAAATGCGACGGAATGCCAACGTGCCGTTGGTGCCGCCGAAGCCGAACGAGTTGGAGATGGCCACGTCGAACTTCGCTTCGCGCGCGGTGTGCGGCACGAAATCCAGGTCGCAGCCTTCGCCCGGCTCGTCCAGGTTGATCGTCGGCGGCAGCACCTGGTCGCGCAGGGCCAGGATGGTGAAGATCGCTTCCACGCCGCCAGCCGCACCCAGCAGGTGACCGGTGGCCGACTTGGTCGAGCTCATCGCCAGCTTGTAGGCGTGATCGCCGAACACGCGCTTGGCGGCCAGCACTTCACCCAGGTCGCCCAGCGGCGTGGAGGTGCCGTGCGCGTTGACGTACTGCACGTCGGTCGGGTTCAGATGGCCGTCCTTCAGCGCCGTATCCATGCTGCGCGCCGCACCTTCGCCACCTTCGCTCGGGGCGGTGATGTGGAACGCGTCGCCGCTCATGCCGAAACCGACCAGCTCCGCGTAGATCTTCGCGCCGCGTGCCTTGGCGTGTTCGTACTCTTCCAGCACCAGCACGCCGGCGCCGTCGGACAGCACGAAACCGTCGCGATCCTTGTCCCACGGACGGCTGGCCTTGGTCGGCTCATCGTTGCGGGTGGACATGGCCTTGGCCGAGCAGAAGCCCGCCATCGCCGTGCCAGTGGTGGCGAACTCGGCGCCGCCGGCGATCATCACGTCGGCATCGCCGTACTGGATCATGCGCGCGGCCAGGCCGATGTTGTGCGTACCGGTGGTGCAGGCGGTGACGCAGGCGATGTTCGGGCCCTTGAGGCCGTACATGATCGACAGGTGACCGGACACCATGTTGATGATCGAGGACGGCACGAAGAACGGCGACACGCGACGCGGTCCCTTGTCGTGCAGTTCGATCGACGTATGTTCGATGGTATGCAGGCCGCCGATGCCGGCCGCCACGGCCACGCCGATGCGCGGCGCGTTCGCTTCCGTCACTTCCAGGCCGGAATCGCGCAGGGCTTGCGTGCCCGCGGCGATGCCGTAATGGATGAACGGATCCATCTTCTTGATCTCTTTCGGGGCAATCCACTGCGCCGGATCGAAATCACGTACCTGACCGGCGATGCGCGTGGCATAGGCGGTGGCGTCGAAATGGGTAACCTCACCGATGCCGCTGACGCCCTTGAGGATGTTGTCCCAGGCCGTCGTGACATCGTTGCCGACCGGGGAAATGATGCCCAGCCCGGTTACAACCACACGTCGTTTGCTCATGCTGATGTTCCCTTGTGTATCCGTGGCTCTATCGATGGCGGCAGGCAATCTGCGTCATTCGTGGCCACGTCATCCGGGCCGTGCAGTGCGCCGTGCGCACCATACGGGACAGGACGTTGCAAAATGCAGAAACGAAAACTGCGCCAATGTGGCGCAGCTTCCGGTATCGCTAGTGGACAGACGCATGGCGTCGTCGCAGCAGAGCGATCACTCCTTGGTGTGGGCCTTGATGTAGTCAACAGCCTGCTGCACCGTGGTGATCTTCTCGGCCTCTTCGTCCGGAATCTCGGTCTCGAACTCTTCCTCGAGGGCCATGACCAGCTCGACGGTGTCCAGCGAATCAGCGCCCAGATCGTCCACGAACGAAGCGTTCGCCGTGACTTCCTCTTCCTTCACGCCCAGCTGCTCGATGACGATTTTCTTGACGCGCTCTTCGATGGTGCTCATGTTGCCAATACCTCCCAAGGAGTAGTTACCTGATCAACGCCGGACATAAGGCCGACATATGGCCGGCGGATTGTAGTGGTTAAGCCGCAAGGCCGCCATGATCCGCCAGCAATGGTGATACGCAGGCCACGGGACCGGCGCGAAAGAAGCAATTGTCGCCTAAAACGATGTAGCTTGCGACAACTCCGTGTTAAGCCGGCCCGCGCCGGCGCGCCAAACCGCCTGCCAGCAGGGCTGGCAGGCCATCCGGCCATTTCAGACAATGAAGGACGCGAGAAGGGCTTGCGGCCCTTTCTTCACGACTTAGGGCATGTACATGCCGCCGTTCACATGCAGCGTCTCGCCGGTGATGTAGGCCGCCGACGGGGAGGCCAGGAAGCCCACGGCCTTCGCAATATCCGTCGCTTCGCCCAGGTGACCCAGCGCGATCTGGCCCAGCAGCGCCTGACGGGCGTCCTCGGGCAGCGAACGCGTCATGTCGGTGTCGATGAAGCCCGGCGCCACCACGTTCACGGTGATGCCGCGCGAACCGATCTCGCGCGCCAGCGACTTGGAGAACGCAATGATGCCGGCCTTGGCCGCCGCATAGTTGGACTGGCCCGGATTGCCGGTGACGCCGACCACCGAGGCAATCGAAATGATGCGGCCCTTGCGCGCCTTCATCATGCCGCGCATCACCGCCTTGGAGGCGCGGTACACCGAGGTGAGATTGGTATCGAGAATCGCCTGCCAGTCGTCGTCGCGCATGCGCATCAGCAGCTGGTCGCGGGTGATGCCGGCGTTGTTCACCAGGATCGAGACCGGGCCGAATTCCTTTGCGATGCCATCGATGAGCGCATCGATGGAAGCACCGTCGGTCACGTTGAGCATGCGGCCATGGCCGCCGTGCGCGGCAAGGCGTTCGCCGATCGCGGCGGCGCCGCTGTCGCTGGTCGCGGTACCGATGACGGTGGCGCCCTGCGCGGCCAGTTCATCGGCAATGGCGGCACCGATGCCGCGGCTGGCACCCGTGACGAGGGCGATCTCACCTTGCAGTGTCTTGCTCATCTGTCGTTTCCTTTGGATGGCTGGACGTCGAGCCGTCCAGTCGCATGAATCGTTGGAAGATGCGGGAAATCAGGCCCACTCGGCGCGAGCGGCGTCCAGCTCGGCCGGCGTGCCGATGGCGCGCGCTTCCACGCTCTTGTCGATGCGCTTGATAAGGCCGGCCAGCACCTTGCCCGGGCCAGCTTCAACGATGCGCGTCGCACCGCCCGCGACCAGCGCCTGCACGCATTGGGTCCAGCGCACCGGCAGGTACAGCTGGCGCTGCAAGGCACCGCGAATGTCTTCCAGGTTGTCGTAGCTGCGCGCTTCGGCGTTCTGCACCACCGGCACCGACGGCAACGTCCAGTCGATCGACGCCATGCGCTCACCCAGGCGATCGGCCGCATCGCGCATCAGTGCGCAATGCGAAGGTACCGACACAGCGAGCTTGATGGCCTTCTTCACGCCCTGCTCCGCCAGCTTGGCCAGCGCGCGATCCACCGCCTCGGCATTGCCCGCGATGACGAGCTGGCCGGGCGAGTTGAAGTTGGCCGGCGATACCACCTGGCCCTGCGCGACTTCCTCGCACACTGCCGCGATCTGCGCATCGTCGCCACCGAGGATGGCGGCCATCGCACCGACGCCCGGCGGCACCGCGGCCTGCATCAGGCGGCCGCGCTCGGCGACCAGCGCAGCGGCGTCGTGCAGCGACAGCGCGCCCGCACACACCAGCGCGCTGTACTCGCCCAGGCTGTGGCCGGACATCTGCGCCGGCATCGCGCCACCGAGCTTCTGCCACACGCGCCACACCGCCACGCTGGCGGCGAGCAGCGCCGGCTGCGTGTTCTCGGTGCGGTTGAGGTCTTCTTCCGGACCGTGCTGGCTGAGCGCCCACAGGTCGATGCCCGCGCCCTGCGATGCCTCGTCGAACGTGGCCTTCACTTCCGCATGCGCAGCGGCCAGCTCAGCCAGCATGCCCATGGATTGCGAACCCTGGCCAGGGAAAACGAAAGCGAGCGTGGCGGCGGTATCGGTCATGGATAGGGGTTTTCTGAAATCGAAAAACGGAATGGTGCCAGTAATCAGCGCCATACGCAGCTGTATTTGGTCACAGAGGGCCCGATCGCCTCACTTTCCCGTCATTCCGGCGCAGGCCGGAATCCAGTGGCCGCATGGCTTGGTTGTCGCAGGAGCCTGTGGAGGCGCTCGCGATAAACGCAGCTCACCGCTACGGGTTTCCGGCCCGCGCCGGAACGACGGGCAAAAAAAAGCCGCCCGCAGGCGGCCTTTCATCGAACTTGAGGCAATCAATAACGCAGCAGCGCCGACGCCCACGTAAACCCGCCACCAAACGCTTCCAGCAGCAGATTCTGCCCACGCTTGACCTTGCCCGAACGCACCGCGTAATCCAGCGCCAGCGGCACCGAGCCCGACGAGGTGTTGGCGTGTTCCTGCACGGTGACGATCACCTGCTCCATCGGCATCTTCAGGCGCTTGGCCGTTGCCTCGATGATGCGCAGGTTGGCCTGGTGCGGAATCAGCCAGTCGATCTGCGACTCGTCCATGCCAGCGGCCTGCAACGTTTCGTCGACCAGCGAGTCGAGCGTCTTCACGGCGACCTTGAACACTTCGCGGCCAGCCATGTTGATGCGCACGCCGTGGTTGGGCTCGTCCTTGAAGCCGACCGAAACGCCCACGGGGTTGTACAGCAGATGCTTGAAGCCGCCGTCGGCATGCAGCAGCGTGGCGTAGATGCCCGGCTCTTCCGAGGCTTCCAGCACCACGGCGCCAGCGCCGTCGCCGAACAGCACGCAGGTTTCGCGCTCGGTCCAGTCGACCATGCGGGTCAGTGTTTCCGCGCCGATCACCAGCACTTTCTTGGACTGGCCGCTGCGGATGAACTTGTCGGCAATGCCCAGCGCGTAGACGAAGCCCGAACAGGCCGCATTGACGTCGAACGCCGCGCAACCGTTGGCGCCCAGACGATGCTGCACAAGACAGGCGGTGGACGGGAAAATGATGTCCGGCGTCGTCGTGCCGAGCACGATCAGATCGAGCTCCGACGCCTTGACGCCGGCAGCCTCCAGGGCGCGTTCCGCGGCCTCGGTGGCAAGGTCACCGGTGGTCTGGCCCTCAGCGGCGATATGGCGGCGTTGAATGCCGGTACGGCTGACAATCCATTCGTCACTGGTCTCGACGATCTTCTCTAGATCGGCGTTGGTCACCACTCGCTCGGGCAGCGCGCTGCCGGTGCCGGTGATGCGGGCGTAAATCTGGGCCATTAACTTTCCATGCGACGGGTTGGGATGAAGCGGTCTTGAGCCGCTTCCAAACCGTGAACGTTACGTGGGTGATCGCATAAACGCAAAGCGGCGCGAAATCGCGCCGCCATGCGGAACCGTATCCCTTGCGGGAACGATCAATCCTCTTCGACCACCGCGCCGGCGGTCTGGATGACCTTCTTGCCGCGGTAGTAGCCGTCCTTGGTGACGTGATGGCGCAGATGCACTTCGCCACTGGTCGGATCGGTCGACAGCTGCACGGTCTTCAGCGCATCGTGCGAACGACGCATGCCGCGGGTGGACGGGGTCTTGCGGCTCTTGGCAACGGCCATGGCGAATCTCCAGCTAAATCAGTTTTTCTTGAGTTCGCGCAAAACCGCGAACGGGTTATCGGTACGCCTTTCGCTGGAAATTTCTTCCGGCGTCGGCCCTGTTACTTCTTCAGGCAGCGTGCTGTCCGGGTTCACCGGGACCAGCGGCAATGCCAACAACAATTCGTCCTCGATGACATCCAGCAAGCTCAGCTTGCTGTCGTCAGCCACCAGCAGCGGTTCGACGTTGGGCGGCAGGGCCGCTTCGTCGCGCTCGGAACGGATCAGGCCCAGCCGGCTATCGACCGTCACGGGCAAGACGAACGTTTCCAAGCTGCGCTGGCAGGTCAGCGTGAGCGGAACCTGGACGCGGACATCGAGGTACGCCGTACCAAACTCATCCCGGCCAAAATCCAGCTCGTATCGCGCCGTTCCGTCCGTTTCGGCCAGGGCGCCACCCAATCGCTTCATGGCGACCACGGGTACTTCCCCTTCGAACGAACGCCGCGCCGAGACCATGCGCCAAGCGTCCACGGACTCTGGCAGTGTCACGGACATAGACCCGAAATCTTAGAATTACAACACGTTGAAGTCAACACGCCGGCCGCCTGGAGACAGCAACAACGCGGGTTTTGCCTGAACGGCGCTGGTACGGCAGACTTTGGACACCCCAGTCTGCGAGCCGGCCGCCCCGTGAATCCCTACCTGATCCTCGGCATCGCTGCCCTGATCATCATTGCCGCGGCCCTGGTCGGTATGACCCTGGCCTACCGGCGTCGGGCCGATCGCCGCGCCCTGAGCCTGCATCGGCTGCTGGAACTGGCCGACCGGCTGGAAGGCGATCTCAAGACCTGCCGAGCCGGCCTGCAGCAGGCCCACGCGGTAATGTCGTTGAATCCCGACCTGCCCGCCAGCAGCGAACAGGAGGCACGCCATGCGATCGATGCCGGCCTGCGCTCGCTGCTTGCCCAACGCATCTGGATCCGCGACACCGCCCCGACCGCCTCGCAAGAGGAGCTGGATAAGGCCGTCGCATCCATGAATGATACCCGCGATCGCCTGCGTCCGCTGCTGGCAGCGCTGGATCGCGCCCAGCACGAGCTGGACAGCGCGATGCGCGAGCACCTGCGCCGGGAACACGACGCGTGAGTCAGCCCACGCTCGTGCTGGGCTCGACTTCCCGCTACCGGGCCGAACTGCTCCGCCGCGTCGTCGCCGATTTCGAACAGCGTGCGCCCGGCACCGACGAGACGCCGCTCGCCGATGAAACGCCACGCGATCGCGCACTCCGTCTGGCCATCGCCAAGGCCCGCGCCGCGGCGGAGGGGCTGGACGATGCGCTCGTCATCGGTTCGGATCAGGTCGCCGAATTGAGCGGCGCCGTCCTGGACAAACCCGGCACCGCGCAGCGTGCGCGCGAGCAGCTGAGCGCCAGCTCGGGGCACGAGGTGCACTTCCACACCGCGCTATGCCTGCACGACACCCGCTCGGGCGAAGACCGGGTGCATGTCGATCACACCGTGGTGAAGTTCCGCAGCCTGGGCACGGACGAGATCGATCGCTACATCGAACGCGAACAGCCGCTCGATTGCGCCGGCAGTTTCAAGTGCGAAGGGCTGGGCATCAGCCTGTTCGAGCGCATCGACAACGAAGATCCTTCGGCCCTGATCGGCTTGCCTCTAATTGCGCTGAGCCGGCTGCTGCGCGAAGCGGGCATTGCCCTGCCCTGACCGATGTCAGCGCGGCTGTTCGGCCTGCGCCGCGCGACGCCAGATCAAGCAGGCATCGTCGCTCGTTGACGTCACCGGCAGCGTCGCCGGCACGCTGCCCACATAGAACGCCATGCGCCGCCGTCCATCGAACAGATCCAGCCGGGGCAGCGCCATCGGCTGGCTGATGCGCCCGCACAGCGTGCGCAGCCAATCCTCGCGTTCGCGCACGCGCAAGGCCTTTTCATCGACGGCAAGCAACATCGGTTCGCCGCCATGCGTTCGTCGCAGCGACGCTTCATCGCGCTGCCAGATCGCCAGTTGCGGTGCGCGGCCGTGTTTCACATTGAGCGGATTGTCGAGCGCATAGACGGGCACGCTGCCGCCGAGCTGGAAATCGATTTCCGCGGCAAGCATGAAATTGTCCGCCACCAGCACGCCCGGGTGCGAAACCAGCAGCTCGCGCGCCATCTCGCCGCTTTCACGCCAGCCGACGAAACGCGCAGGAAACGCCTTGACGCCTGCCAGCACGCGCGCACCGTTGTCGCTGGCGGCGAGTCCCAGATAAGCGAGACCGCCAAGTTGGCCGGCAGCCGCCAGCGCAAAGGCAGCCACCAGCCAGCCGCGTCGCCACGGCAAACGTTCGCGCAGCAAGAGCGGCAACGCCGCCAGCAACGGCAGATACCCGGGCAACGGCCAGTGCGCGCGGAAGCGCACGTCGTCCGCAAACAGTCCGAGCACGAAATAAATCGCGATGAAGCTGCAGGACACGATGGCGATGAGGTCCCACGGACGTCCGTCGCCACGACGGCGCCAGCTCGTCCATGCGGCCCACAACAGCAGCGCGTACAACAACGGCGTGCAGGCGAGTGCCTGCTCCACCGGCTGCACCAGCGCATCGGCATGGAACTGCCACGGGTTGCGCTCCATCAGCTGGAAGGCCACGCCGGCGCCATGCTGTTGCCAGTTGGACACCAGCAACGGGACCAGCCCGAGCGCGGCAACCAGCAGCGCCAGCCATAGCCCTGCTCGGCGCCACAACGCGCGGCCGCGACGGCTCATCAGGCAAAACAACAGGCCCGCGAGCATCGGCATGGCGGCGCGGTAGTGGGTCAGCCAACACACGCCCAGCGCGGCGCCAAGCAGCAACCAGTCGCGCAAGCGGTCCCGATCCATGGCCCGCGCCAGCGCCACCAGGGCCAGCATGATCGCCACTGTCAGCGGCACGTCCGGCAGTGCCAGCACGCCCAGGCTGCCGGCCAGCGGCAGGGCCAGACAAAGCAGCGCGGCCTGCCAGCCGGTCCGTTCGTCGAAGGCCTCGCGCGCAAACGCGCGCACCAGCCACGGCAAGGCGCCGCCGATCAGCAGGAAGGGCCAGCGCATGCCGAACACGCTGTGGCCGGCGACGCTTTCGCCCAGGCGGATCAGCAACGCCGTGAGCGGCGGCAGGTCGCTGTAGCCCCAGGCGAGGTGACGGCTTTCCTGCCAGTAGAACGCCTCGTCACCAAACGGTGACAGCGAGGCGGCAAGCATCAGCTTGACCATGCACAACAGCGCGAAGGCGATCACGAAGACGGCTCGCCAGCGTGCGAGACCCGCCGCTACACTGCGGCTGTCACGCATGCGCTCTGCCCTGCATTGCCCTTCCCCGCTGCCAGAAACCCATGTCCGCCATTACTCCGCTCCACGATGAATCGCTACGCACGCGCCTGGAAGCCAGCATGGCCCAGGTCAACCGCGTGCTGCTGGGCAAGCCGCGCCAGGTCAAGCTGGCCTTCACCTGCCTGCTCGCGGGCGGCCATCTTCTGCTGGAAGACGTGCCCGGCGTAGGCAAGACCACGCTGGCCCACGCGTTGGCTGCCAGCTTCGAGCTGGATTTCCAGCGCGTGCAGTTCACCAGCGACCTGCTGCCGTCGGACATTATCGGCGTGAGCGTGTACGAGCGCGAGACGGGCCAGTTCCGCTTCCATCCCGGCCCGATCTTCACCGGCCTGCTGCTCGCCGATGAAATCAACCGTGCCACGCCCAAGACACAAAGCGCCCTGCTCGAGTCGATGGCGGAAGGCCAGGTCACGGTGGACGGCCAGACGCATATCCTTCCGCAGCCGTTCTTCGTGGTTGCCACGCAGAATCCGCTCGATCTCGCGGGCACCTTCCCGCTGCCCGATTCGCAGCTGGACCGCTTCATGCTCCGCGTCTCGCTGGACTATCCGGACGCGGCCGCCGAACGGGCGCTGCTCACGGGCAGCGATCGCCGCGACCTGCTGGCCCAGCTCACGCCGCAACTGGATGTGGCGGGTCTCTCCGCATTGGCGCGGCAGGCGCAGGCGGTGACTGCCAGCTCCGCCCTGCTCGACTACCTGCAGGCCTTGCTCGCCGCCAGCCGACGTCACGCGGATGTGCGCGTGGGCCTGTCGCCACGCGCGGGGCTCGCCCTGCTCAGTGCGGCGCGCGCCTGGGCGATGCTGAGCGGCCGCCAGCACGTGTTGCCGGAAGATATCCAGGCGCTGTTCGTGCCGTTGGCGGCCCATCGCCTGGTTACCACGCGCGGCGCCAGCGGCGACAGCCTCGCCCGCAGCCTGCTCGCCGACGTCGCGGTGGATTAATGCTCGCCGCGATTCGTCGCGCGCAGACCTGGGCGGAACGGCGCCTGCCCGCGCTCACGCGACACAAGCGCCCGGAAAGCCTGCCCATCGTGCTGCATCGGCGGCGCGTCTACATCGTGCCCACCGCATTCGGCGCGGCGTTTACCGTGCTTCTGCTGATCATGCTGCTGGGCGCGTTGAACTACACCAACAACGCGGCACTGATGCTCACCTGCCTGCTCGGCTCGGCCAGCTCGGCGAGCATGCTGATCGCCTTTCGCAGCCTCAACGGCCTGAAGCTGACCGCCATCCGCCAGGGCCAGGCGATTGCCGGCGAGCCCATGGCCGTCCACCTGGTGTTCGCCGGCAGCGAGCACGCGCATGCGTCGGTGCATGCGGACATGAACGAGCAGACCGAAGCGTTCTCCATTGGCCCGCATGGCGAAACCGTGCTGAACCTGCAACTGGATACGCATCGTCGCGGATGGCGCCCGATGCCGCGCATCAAGCTCTGGAGCAACTGGCCGCTGGGGCTGTTCCATGCCTGGAGCTGGCTCCATCCGGAACAGTCGGTGCTGGTGTGGCCGCGCCCTGAAAGCGGCGGTCCGCCGCCGGTGGTTCCCGGCGAGGCAGGTCGGCAGCAGCGCTTGCACCAGGGCGAAGACATCGCCGCGCTGCGGGCCTATCGCGCAGGCGATCCGCAGCGGCATATCGCGTGGAAGCACAGCGCGCGACACGAAAACCTGCTGGTCAAGGACTTCGAGCAGCCCGAGGCGCAGGAGGAGTGGCACTTGGACTGGCGCCAGCTGGCCCAGCTCACGCCCGAGGCGCGCATCGCGCGCTTGGCCCGCTGGCTGGGTGAAGCCGAAACGGTGGGACGCCCCACCAGCCTGTGGTTGCCGACGGAGGATATCGCGCTGGGCCACGGCCGCAGCCACTACGCGCATTGCATGAATGCGCTGGCACAACTGCCGTGATCGGCCTGCGCCTGTTCCGCCACAAGCATCAGGCGCCGCTCGAACGGCGCCCCTTCGATCTGCTTTGCATCACCGTGGCGGTGGTGCTGGGCGTGCATGCGCCGCATCTGCCGGCCTGGCTGACCGTGGTGCTGGCCGCCATGCTGGGCCTGCGCTGGTGGCAACGCCGTCATCGCGGCGGCCGGGCGCCCGGCTATCTGAAACTGGCGCTGCTGGCCTTGCTCACGGCCGCGGTGATTTACCACTACGACACGCTGTTCGGCCGCGAGCCGGGCGCCGCGCTGGTGGCGGGCCTGCTGGTGCTCAAGTTGTTCGAGACCGAAACACCCCGCGACGCGCGCGTGGGCGCCGCGTTTTCCTGCTTTGCCCTGATGACGGCGCTGCTGTTCGACCAAGGCATGGTGGCGACGGCGCTGGTCGGGCTGGGACTGCTGCCGGCGCTGGCTACTTTGCGCGCGCTACAGCCCGCACGACCGGAAACTTCGCTTCCCCGCGAACTCCTGCCCGCGCTGCGCCTGCTAGGCGCTTCGCTGCCGCTGGCGCTGCTGGCCTTCGTGTTCGTGCCGCGGCTGAGCTCTCCGCTGTGGGGGGCGCCCAATAGCACGCAAGGCCGTACGGGCTTGAGCGAGGACATGTCGCCCGGCGACTTCTCCGAACTGCTGATGGACGATCGGCCGGCGATGCGCGTGACCTTCGTCGGTACGCCGCCGCCGAATGCACAGCGCTATTTCCGTGCCTACGTGTTGTGGAACTACGACGGACGCACCTGGAATCGCCGGGAGCTCGATGGCGCACCGGCCCCCGTCGAGCATGGCCCCGCCATTCAGTACACGATTGCCCTGGAAGCGACCGGCCAGCGCGTGCTGCCCGTGCTCGACGTTCCGCTCGATGCTCCCCAGGCGGCGCACATGGGCCCCGACCGCGAGATGCGCGCCGAACGGCCAGTGAACGATCCGCTGGTGTATTCGCTGCGCTCGGCGCCCAGCTATCGCCTGCAGGGACAGCTGAGCGAACGCGAGCGCCGGCGCGCCCTGCAGTTGCCGGCCGGGTTCGATCCGCAGGCGCACGCGCTGGGCCAGCGGTGGCGTGCGCAATACGGCGACAACGACGCGGCCATCGTGCAGGCCGCCATGACGCTGTTCCACGACGGCGGCTTCAGTTACACGCTGGGACCGCCTCCGCTGGGCCGCAATACCGTCGACGATTTCCTGTTCAGCACGCACGAAGGATTCTGCGAGCACTACGCATCGTCGTTCGTGGTGCTGATGCGCGCCGCCGGCATTCCTGCGCGGGTGGTCACCGGCTATCAGGGCGGCTACTGGAATCGCATCGGCAATTACCTGCTGGTGCGTCAGGCCGATGCCCACGCATGGAGCGAAATATGGCTGCCAGGCCGGGGCTGGGTGCGCATGGATCCCACCGCGGCGGTTCGACCTGAACGCGTCAGCCAGGGCTCCGCGGCAGCCAATGCCACGGCAGCTGGCTGGGCAGGCAATCAATGGTGGCTGGCATGGCGCAACCGCTGGGACATCGTCAACCAGTGGTGGAACCAAGGCGTTATCGGCTTTGACACGCTTCGGCAGCGTGGACTGCTGACGCCGTTTGGCGTGCACGACACCGGTGTGGGTTTGCTGGGGTTGCTGCTCGCCATCGGCGGTTCGCTGTTCGCCGTGGGTGGTTTGCTATGGGCCGTATGGCAACGCCCGGAAGCGGATCAGGCACGTACTGCTATGAAGCTGTTGGAAAAGCGATTGGCTTCGGCAGGCGTCACCCGCCGGCACAGCGAAGGACCGCAGCACTATTTCAGCCGCGCCGCACGGGCCCTCCCCAGCCAGCGCGTCGAGCTGGAACAGCTGATGAGGACTTACCTGGACCTGCGTTATGCACATGACGAACCGCCAGCTGACTTGCTGAGAAACTTTCGACAGGCGGCGCGGGACTTTCAGCCGCGTCGCGTGGTCAAATGATATTGAACCGTGGATGCGCCGCATCCACCACACGATGGAGAAGCGTCATGTCCATGTACAAGCCGTTGATTCTCGCGACCGCAGTGGCCACGCTCGCGGCCTGCGCAACGGTGCCGCAACCGCTGCAGGGCACGTTCACCCAGGTCAACTCCGTTTCGGCCCAGCAGGAAGGCAATGGCGCCAGCGGCGCCCAGGTTCGCTGGGGCGGCCAGATCATCGATACCAAGCCCGGTCCGCAGGAAACCTGCTTCTACGTGCTGCAACGCCCGCTGGACGATCAGGCGCGCCCCGTGGCGGCAAGCTCGGACAGCGAAACGCAGGGCCGCTTCGTGGCCTGCCGCGCCGGCTTCTATGATCCGGAAGTGTTCACCCGCGGCCGCGACATCACCGTCACGGGCGTCATCCAGGGCACGACGTCGGAGAAGATCGGCGAGTACAACTACGCCTACCCGCGCGTCCAGGCCAACGTGGTCTACCTGTGGCCCAAGCGTGTGGCAGTGAATTATTACGGCCCCGGCTACTACGACCCGTTCTGGGGTCCCTATTGGGGTCCGGGTTGGGGTCCGTGGGGCGGATGGGGTGGCTGGGGTGGCTATGGCGGCTACTACGGCACGCGCGTGATCGTGCGCCCGCCCCCGCCGCCGCACCGCTGATCGATCCAACAAAAAACGCCGGCTTCCGCCGGCGTTTTTTTGTGCGCAGTAACAGGCTGGTTTTAACCTGGCGGCCAATGCATCTGGCGACCGGCCAGCAGGTGCACATGCAGATGAAACACGGTCTGGCCGCCATGCTCGTTGCAGTTGATCACCGTGCGATAGCCCTGCTCGGCCAAACCTTCGTTGCGCGCGTACGCCGCAGCGGCCAACAGCAGCTTGCCCAGCAATTCCGCGTCGGCAGCGGTGGCGCTGTCCAGCGTCGCGATCGGCTTCTTGGGCACGAACAGGACGTGCACCGGCGCTTGCGCATTGAGGTCGCGAAAGGCCAGCACGTCATCGTCCTCGTAGACGATATCGGCGGGGATTTCACGGCGGATGATCTTGCCGAAGATGGTATCGCCCATGTCTTAGCTCCTGGAGCCTGTTCAATGCCTTCACGTGGCCCGCGGCGGGATCTGTTTGCGCTCAGACCAAGGAAGAACGATGGAGTGTACGTCCGTACACGACTGAGTGATGACGCCGGGCTGCGGGCAAACAGACCCGGCCCTTGGGGTGAAACAACGCGGGCTACGTGAAGGCATTGAACAGGCTCTTATGACAACCGCAGCAGCATACCGTGTGCGCCCGGCGCCACCAGCTTGAAACCGAATTTTGCGTAGAGTGCATGCGCGGTGCCGTCCGCGATCAATGCCACCATGGTGCGAACGGGTGCGCGTGCATGAACCTCGTCCATCAGCGCCTGCATGATGCGGCGTCCCAGGCCCTGGCCCTGCCATGCCGGCGCCACCGCGATATCGACCACGAACAGGAACAGGCCGCCATCGCCCACCACGCGCCCCATGCCGATCAGCTCGCCCTCGTGGCGCACGCACACCGAGCACCAGCTGGCCGGCAAGCCAAGTGCGGCGCCCTCTTCCGTCATCATGCTCAGGCCGGCCGCGCTGCGCAGCGTGCGGTATTCCTGGTTGCCAGGGATCTCCAAGGTGAGCGTTGGCGTCATCGCCTTCAGTCCAGCGACTGGCGGCTGCCGAAGGCGTGCGCCAGCGTGCCGCGGTCGACGTATTCAAGCTCGCCGCCCAGCGGCACGCCGTGGGCCAGGCGCGTGGGGCGCACGTTCGCGGCGCGCGCCAGCTGTGCCAGATAGTGCGCGGTGGCTTCGCCTTCCACGGTGGGATTGGTGGCGATGATCATTTCCTCGATCTCGCCTTCGCCCAGCCGCTCCGTCAGGAGATCGAGGCCAAGCTCTTCCGGGCCCAGCCCATCCAGCGGCGACAGACGCCCCAGCAGCACGAAGTACTGGCCGCGATAGCCCGTCGCCTGTTCGATGGCCGCCAATTCGGTGGGCGATTCCACCACGCACAACACCTGGCGATCGCGGCTGCTGCTGGAGCACAGATGGCATACCGGCGTTTCGCTGAAGTTGCGGCAGCGCGAGCAGTTGCCGATCTCGCGCATGGCCTGCTCCAGCACCTGCGCCAGGCGCTGGCCACGCTCGCGGTCGCGCTCCAGCAGGTGGAACGCCATGCGCTGCGCACTCTTGCCGCCCACGCCGGGCAGGCAACGCAACGCTTCGATGAGATCGGTGAGGAGTTTGCTCATGAATCCAACAAGATCACTGTAGGAGCGCACCCTGTGCGCGACCGCGGCGTTGAAGCATCGACCCGGTTACCGGTTTTCGCAGCCGCATCCCCGCTCCGTAGGTTGTCGCGCACAGGGTGCGCTCCCACAGACAGACAAGCTTAGAACGGCATCTTGAAACCGGGCGGCAGGTTCATGCCCGAGGTCACGCCACCGAGCTTGTTCTTGCTGACGTCCGCCACCTTGTTCACCGCATCGTTGATCGCGGCGGCCACTAGGTCTTCGGCCATTTCCGGATCGTCGGCAAACAGCTTGCGGTCGATCTGCACGCGGCGCACTTCATGCACGCCCGTCATCAGCACGGTGACCAGTCCGCCGCCGGCGCTGCCGGTGACTTCGAGCTTGGCGATCTCTTCCTGCGCACGCTTCATCTCTTCCTGCATGCGCTGGGCCTGCTGCATCAGCTGACCGATCTGTCCTCTCATGGGATAACTCCGCTATCGCTTTCAGTTTTCAAACGGCTTGATCGACTGCGGCACCACTCGCGCGCCGAATTCGCGCTTGAGCGACTGCACCAGAGGATCTTCTTCGATGGCCTGCTCGGCCGCCGACTGGGCAGCCACGCGGGCACTCGCGGCGCGTGCCGCAACGGTTTCGCCGGCCGCGCCGTGCTCTTCGACGAAGCGCAGCTTCACGCGTTCGCCCAGCGCCTGGCTGACCCGGTCTTCCATCTGGCCGACCATCGGTTCGACCGCCAGATGCATGTGCATGGGCTGCAATGCGAGCACCAGCGTATGGCCTTCGCGATCGCGCAGGACGGCGTTCTGTGCAAGCTGTCCCAGCGGACCGCGGAAGTTGGCGTGCTCGATCAGGCTGTCCCAGTGCGGCAGGCCGCGGGCATCCACCGCCACCGTCACCCGGGGCGCAGGGGCAGCCGCCACGGGTGCTGCCACGGGTTCGGGGATGGGAGCCGCGCGCGCCGGTGACGGCGCCGCGACGCTGGCCACGTGCATGCGTTCGCTGGCCACGGGCGCAGCCGTACGCGGCGCGGGGGCCGGCGCGCGGGGTGCGGCGCTCGCTGCCGGACGTTCGGCCTGCGAAGAACCACCGCCGTCGGCCGGACGAAACGCCAGCATGCGCAGCATGGCCATTTCGAAACCCGTGCGCGCATCGGGCGCCAGCGCGAGATCACGGCGGCCGGTGGTGGCGATCTGGTAGTACAGCTGCACGTCTTCCGGAGCCAGCTGTTGCGCCAGTTCGATCAGCGCACTGTCGTCGCTGCCGTTCTCTTCCGGGCGATAGCCCGGCACCAACTGTATCAGCTGGATCCGGTGCAACACGCTGGCAAGATCGTCCAGCACGCCGCCGAAATCCGGCGAGTACGAGGCAATGCGCGTGCACTCGGCCATCAGCGATTCGCCGTTGCCTTCGGCCAGCGCCTGCAGCAGGCCCAGCACCTGACCGCGTGCGACGCTGCCCAGCATGGCGCGCACGTCATCGACGCGCAGCGAACCGCCGCCATAGGCGATGGCCTGGTCGAGCAGGGACAGGCCGTCGCGCAACGAACCGTCCGCGCCGCGCGCCAGTTCGGCGATGGCGGCGTCTTCGTAGGAAATGTTTTCCGCGCCCAGGATGTGGCGCATCTGCCCGGAGATCTGCTCCGGCAGCAGGCGCTTGAGATTGAACTTCAGGCAGCGCGACAGCACCGTCACCGGCAGCTTCTGCGGATCGGTGGTGGCGAGCAGGAACTTCACGTGCGGCGGCGGCTCTTCCAGCGTCTTCAGCAAGGCGTTGAAGGCCGGCTTGGAGAGCATGTGCACCTCGTCGACCAGGTACACCTTGAAGCGGCCGCGGGCGGGAGCGTATTGCGCGTTCTCGATCACCTCGCGCACATCGTCCACGCCGGTGTTGCTGGCCGCGTCGATCTCCAGCAGGTCGACGAAGCGACCCTGGTCCACCGCCGTGCACACGGCGCACTCGCCGCACGGATCGGCCGATTCGCCGCGCTCGCAGTTCAGCGACTTGGCAAAGATGCGGGCAATGGTGGTCTTGCCCACGCCACGGGTGCCGGTGAACAGGTAGGCGTGGTGCATGCGGCCGGTGTCGAGCGCATTGGTGAGCGCGCGCACGACGTGCTCCTGCCCGACCAGTTCAGCGAACTTGCGGGGGCGCCACTTGCGTGCGAGGACCTGATAGGACATTCGGCTATACCTTGGGGCAAGGTCCGATTGTGCCAAGCGGGGCGTAGTAAGTCAGTAGCGACTGACTCAGCTTGGCGGTGCCTGAAAAGGCGGCGGCCCTGCCAGCCACACCCCGGCACCCGAATCATTCGCTACCGTTGCTCCCTTCCGGGCCTGGCGGAATTTACGAACTATCGTCGCGGGGGGACCGACAGGGCCACCATAGAGACGTACATTGTGCGCCGACTCAGGGTCGGTGCCCGGTTTCACTCACTGGCGGAGAGGGCGGGATTCGAACCCGCGATACGGGGATAAGCCGTATACACACTTTCCAGGCGTGCTCCTTCAACCACTCGGACACCTCTCCGCAATGGTGAAACCGCTCGCCAGAGCCTAAAGGCCCCGGCAAAGAGGCGAAAGGATAACGGGACGGCGCCCTTCACACAAGATAGCCGCCCTGTCCGCGTCTCATTCCTGCGGCACGTCCCGAAGGAAAACCGGGAAATCCGTCGCGGGCGGCTTGACCGGCACCTGGTAGAACATGTCCGCCACGAAACCACGGTGATAGGTGGCGTGATTGACCACGTGCAGCACGATGTCCTCGCGGCTCATGCGCCCTTCCCCGCCGCCGATGAACTGGAAGTCGACCACTTCGGCGGCCTGCTCGGGCGTCAACGAGGTGGCGTAGTCCAGGTACCAGGCATTCATGGCCTGCTGGCGTGCCCACAGGTCATCGAAGCTCAACGGCTCGGGCGTGTTGCGACTCGTATAACCGTGCGCGCGTCCCTGCAGGTGCGCCTGGAAGATGTCGTCGACCACCCAGCTGTGAGTGAGCGTGCGCAGCATGTTTCCGAAGATGGTGGCGCGTGGCGCAGTCGAGGCGCCTTCCGGCAGGGCGGCGACGGCGCGATAGGTCAGCTGGTCGGCCCAGGCGCGGTAGCGCAGCAGCTTGCGAACATGGAGTGTGGACATGGGAATGGGGATTCCAGAGGGAGTGGTTAACCGGCTTCGGGGCGCGGCGGCATAGGCGACGGCAGCGCGATGCGCTCGCCCGTACGCGCGATGGTGTAGCCCCGCGCTGCCAATGCCTGTCCATCCGCCTCGCTGCCGTAGTGGTACAGCCGCAGGCGCGAACGCCAGGCCTGCGGGTATTCGCGCTCTATATCTTCGATGCCAGTGTGCGAAGGGTTACCTATCAGGCCGCAATCGTGGGCAATGAGTTCCGCCCCGTCGGCCACGCGGGCCAGCACTTCGGGGATCGGCCGGGTGTCGCCGGTATAGGCGAAGCTGCCCGCCAAGGCCACGCCATAGGAGGTCCCGGCCATGTGGTGGCGCGTGCCAAAGACGTCGAACCACTGGCCATCCAGCCAGAAGCCGCGCGTGCACGGCACCAGCCGGAACGCTTCCCAGAAATTGACGCCGCCCTCGGCCAGCACGTTCGGATAATCCGCCACGCGTGCCTGCAGCCAGGGCAGCAGGCCGGCATGCACGAACACCTGTGTGCGTCCGCGCCACTGCTCGTCGAACCACAGGCGGAAGAACAGACGCTCCATGCCGCCGATGTGATCCATGTGCGTATGCGTGATGTACAACGCACGTGGCGGTTCGCCGTACGCGGCGAGATAGCGGTCCAGCGTATCGGGGCCGCAGTCGATCAGCAGCACGGGCTTGCCGTCGCGCTCGAGCACCACCGCCGAGGAACCCAGTTCCACGGCATGCGCCGCACCTACGCCCAGGAAATGCAGAGACCAGTTCATGCTCTCAGGGTACGCTCGTAGCGATAGATCAGGGGTTTCCACAACTGTTCCTCGAAGGCCGCCTCGCCTTGCGCCGCCGCGCCCAGCTTCACCAGCGAACGGCGCAGGCGCGCGAGGTTGGCCTGCTGCCAGCTATCGGCGGAATCGCGCTGGCGGCCGCGGTCGAAGTCGATCAGGTAGAGCTCGTCGTCCGTCACCAGCACATTGTGCGCGTTGAGGTCGGCGTGCCAGATGCCCGCGCGATGAAAACGCGCGACCAGGGCACCTACCAACTCGGCCATTTCGCCATCCATCTGCCCGGATGCCAGGCATTCGGCCAGCGTTTGCGCGTGCTCGATGCGACGGGTCATCAGATCGGCCGTGTAGAACAGTCCCGCGCGAACATAACGGCAGGCCACCGGCTGCGCGCTGGGCAAGCCCAATGAGGCGATGAGGCCCAGCAAGCGGAATTCGGCAAAGCTGCGCGTGTGCTCGGCTCCACTCCAGAGATAGCGGTCGCCCATCAGTTTCGCCACCATGCCGCCGCGTCGATAATGCCGCAACACGCACTCGCCGGCCGGCGTGTCGAGGATGGCTACGCCGCCACGGCCGCCCGATTGCTGGCGCAGGGCACCGCGTTCGCGCCACGCTTCGGGCTCAAACCAGTCATCCTCGACTTGTGGCGACACCGCCGCGTCGAACAGAATCGCACCAGCGGCGCCCTCGCGAATTCGTTCCTGCATCGCCATCGTTGCTTCAGATGCCCGCCCCGAGCCCTCAGTCCCATGATTCTAGCCTAATGCCCACGCCCGCCTCGATCTGCCTGCTGCGAACGTCCGCCATCGGCGACGTCACCCATGTCGTGCCGCTGGTGCGAACCCTGCAAGCGGCCTGGCCACAGGCCAGCCTCACCTGGATCATTGGCAAGCTCGAACGCAAGCTGGTGGGCGACCTGCCCGGGGTGAACTTCGTGACCTTCGACAAGGGTGCGGGTTTTGCCGGCATGCGCGCGGTGGGCGACGCCTTGAACGGCCAGCGCTTCGACGCGCTGCTGCAGATGCAGGTGGCCTTGCGCTCCAACCTGCTGAGCCTGTTCATCAAGGCCGATCGCCGCATCGGCTACGACAAGGCGCGCGCCAAGGACGGACACGGCCTGGTGATCGGCGAACGCATTCCCGCCCGCACCGGCGAACACGTGCTCGATGCCCTGGGCAGCTTCTGCGAGCCGCTGGGCCTGAAGCAGACCGAGGTGCGCTGGGATATTCCCATTCCCGAGGAAGCCCATGCCTGGGCCGCCGAGCAGCTGCCGGGCGAGCAGCCGACCCTGCTGGTCAGCCCCACCTCCAGCCATGCGCTGCGCAACTGGCAGGCCGAACGCTACGCCGCGGTGATGGATCATGCCGCCGCGAAAAATTGGCGCGTGGTGCTGGTGGGCGGCCCTTCCGCCTTCGAACGCAGCATGGCCGATGCCGTGCTCGCCGCCTGCCGACACGCCCCCATCGACCTCACCGGCAAGGACACGCTGAAGAAAATGATGGCGATGCTGATGCGCGCCCCGATGCTGCTGACGCCCGACTCCGGCCCCATGCACATGGCCAACGCCGTCGGCTGCAAGGTGCTTGGGCTGCACGCCGCCAGCAATCCGAATCGCTCCGGCCCCTATTCCGACCGCCGCTGGTGCGTGGACAAGTACAACGAGGCGTCGTTGAAGTATCTGGGCAAGCCGGCGAGCGAGATTCCCTGGGGAAGCAAGATCGAAAGGCCCGGCGTGATGGATCTGATCGGCGTGGATGAAGTGATCGATCGCTTTGAGGCGTGCGCCGAGCACCTTGGTCTATAAGTTTCACTGTGGGAGCGCACCCTGTGCGCGACAAACCTACGGAGCGATACACCGGGGCGTGGCTGTCGCGCACAGGGTGCGCTCCCACAGGGTTGATCCCGACGCAATTACTTGGCGCGGTAATCCTGGTACGACTTCTCTTCCACCAGCTGCGAGCCAAGCTTCAGATTGATCTCACGCTTCACCGCGGCGCGCACGTCGTTCTCGAAATACACCGCACGCGCCAGTTCGATGAACTCGGCGTCGAAGGCCTGCGCTTTTTCTTTCAGGCGGATGCGGTCTTCGATATCCCACAACGACTCGTTCACCGTGAGCAGGCGTGCGCGTTCGTCGGCGATATCCGTTTTGGACGCCGGATGATTGGCCCAGGTGGCGTTGAGCAGGTCCAGCTCGGTGCGCACGTTGGCCACCTTGGCGGCGTCGGTGATCTGCCGGGACTTGATCTCCAGGATGGTGATCTTGTCGATCAGTTCGCCGTAGGAAACCGGAACTTGGATAAGGCTCATGACAACTCCGAAAGGCATGGCATTCGCATCGTGCCGAAAGGGTCACGACGGCTGGCCGGAAAAGTGCACATGATAGAGGGTCTTTGGGTGGATCATTCAGTCCGCCATTCAGCCTGCCTCGCTAGACTGGTCACGCAACATTTCCCAATGGAGAGAAAGTCCATGTTCAACCCCCGTATCGCCGTGTTGTCCCTGGCAGCCCTGCTGGCCATCAGCCCCCTTGCCGCCAGCGCCCAGCAGGCGTCGCGCAACGGCGTGCTGGTCCGCAACGACGGCATCTACCTCCGCTGTGACCAGTGCGGCACGGTGGAATCGATCGACCAGAACATTACCCAGGGCAACGACCACAGCATGGCCGGCACCATCATCGGCGGCATCGCCGGCGGCGTGCTGGGCAACCAGGTCGGCAAGGGCAAGGGCAACACGCTGGCCACGGTGGCCGGTGCCGTCGGTGGCGGCTACGCGGGCAACCGCATCGGCGCCAACAGTGGCCGTCCGAACGCCAGCTACACCTTGCGCATCCGCATGGGCAACGGTGCCTACAGCAACGTGACCGTGCCCGATGCCAGCGCCATCCGTACCGGCGACCTGGTGCAGATCGACCCGCAGGGCAACATCGTCCGCATCCAGTAACGGGCGGGCTTGAGCTTCAAACGAAAAGCCGACCTGCGAGGGTCGGCTTTTTCGTGGCTGGATTCAGTGTGCGGCCCGGCGGACACGCGCCTCGATATCGTCGAGGAAAGCCGGTGGCAAGACCGCGCGCACGGGCACCGACCACCAGTGCGCCTGGGCCAGGGCGCGGCATTTCACGGCATCCTTCTCGGTCATCAACACCGGCTTGCCATCGTCGAACGAAAGATCGACCGGTGTGAATGCGTGATGGTCGGCAAAAGGATGTTCGATCACTTCCAGCCCCTGCGCGCGCAGGCTGGCGAAGAAGCGGGCCGGGTTGCCGATGGCGGCCACGGCATGCACGGTCTGGCCGGCAAAATCGGACAGCGGCTTGGCGTGATCGTCGAACAACGCCCTGACCGTCGCGCCCCGCAACTCCATCGGAATATCGCCCGGTGCCACCACGCCACCGTTGCACACGCGATAGTCGACCTTCTCCAGACGCGACATCGGTTCGCGCAGCGGGCCGGCCGGAAGCAGGCGGCCATTGCCGAAACGGCGGACGCCGTCGATCACGCAGATTTCCAGATCGCGCGCGAGTGCGTAGTGCTGCAGGCCGTCGTCGGCGATCACCACGTCGCAACCTGCTTCGATCAGCAGTTTGGCTGCGGCGGGCCGGTCGCGCCCGACGGCAACGGGCACGCCACTGGCGCGAATCAGGCAGGGTTCGTCGCCGACCTGCGCGGGATCGGGCGAGGCATCCAGCAACACGGGAAGCGTCTGCGTGCCGCCATAACCGCGGCTCACCACGCCCGGCGTGAGGCCACGTGTGCGCAGCGCTTCGACCAGTGCGATGGTCAACGGCGTCTTGCCGGTGCCGCCCACGCTCAGGTTGCCGATGACGATCACCGGCGCAGGCAAACGCTCACTGCGTAGAACGCCAAGGCGATACAGCTGGCGCCGCAACGCGACGATGCCGCCATAGAGCCACGACAGCGGCCCTGTCCACCACGGCGCAGGTGCCGTGCCGTACCAAGCCGATTCGAGGCGTTCGGCCAGCGTCATGCCGCGGCCTCAGTCACTGGCCTGGCTGTGGAACTGCATGCGGTGGAGCGCGGCGTAATGGCCGTTCGCGGCCAGCAGTTCGGCATGCGTGCCGCGCTCGACGATGCGGCCTTGATCCATCACGGCGATCTGGTCGGCATGTTCGATGGTCGACAGGCGATGGGCGATCACCAGCGTGGTGCGGTCCTTCATCAAGCCCTGCAGGGCCTGCTGGATCAGTCGCTCGGATTCGGTATCCAGCGCGCTGGTCGCCTCGTCCAATACCAGGATCGGCGCGTTCTTGAGGATCGCGCGGGCAATCGCCAGACGCTGGCGTTGCCCACCGGAAAGCCGGTTGCCGCCCTGCCCGATCGCACTATGGATGCCTTCGGGCATCTTCTGGATGAATTCCCAGGCGTTGGCCGCCTGCGCCGCCGCGATGATCTCGGCCTCGCTGGCACCGGCCAGCTCGCCGTAGGCAATGTTTTCGGCCACCGTGCCGTCGAACAGCACCACGCTTTGCCCAACCCAGGCGATCTGGCGGCGCAAGGAGGCGAGCGTGAATTCTTCGTAGTTCAGGCCGTCGATCAGGATGCGTCCGCTGCTCGGCGCATTGAAGCGTGGCAGCAGGCTGACCAGGCTGCTCTTGCCGCTGCCGGAGCGACCAACGAGCGCAGTCACCGTGCCCGGTGCGCAATGCAGGCTGATATGACGCAAGGCCTCGAATTCGCCGCGCGGATAGATCAGACCCACATCCTCGAAACGGATGTCGCCCTGCGCCCGCTCCAGCGTGCGCGTACCGGCATCGATCTCGGGCGCCATGTCGATGATCTCGAACAGACTCTCCGAGGCCGAGATGCCGCTCTGGATATTCGACTGGATGTTCGCCAGGCGCCGCAGCGACGGCATCATGCCGCCCATCGCCAAAAGCACGGCGATGAATACACCACCAGACATCCGCTGGATTTCGAACGGGCGAGTCGCAAGGAACAGCATGACCGCCAAGGCGAGCGCAGCGACCGTTTGGATGGCGGTACTCGACTGGGCGTTCGTCGAAGCAATTTTCAGATTGAGACGGCGCGTGTTGTCGGTGACGTCCTTGAATCGCGCGGCGGCATGATCCTGGCCACCATAAACGCGAATTTCCCGATGCGCCTCGACGGACTCTTCCACGGTGCCGGTGACGGAGCCCATCATGCCCTGGATGCGGCGGCTGATCGCGCGGTAGCGACGGCTGACAACATTGGCGATAAGCGCAATGAGCGGGACCATCACGAACAATGCAAGCGTGAGGTATGCGCTGGTGCTGAGCATCACATAAAGCATGCCCACCACGGTCACACCTTCGGTAATCACTACCTTGATCGCATCCGTCGACGCGACCGCGACCTGTTCGCTGGTGTAGGTAATGCGCGAAACCTGATGCCCCGAATGCTCACGGCCAAAGAATGTTGCGGGCAGCCGTAGATAAGCGGCGAACACGTCGCGCTGCATTTCATTGACGACATTGCGGCCGATATAGGCGATACCGTAGCTGCTCGCGAACGTGCCGATGCCCCTTACGACGAAAATCAGGATGATCCAGATCGGCATCCAGAAAATAAGCACCGGATCCTTCTCGGCGAACAATCTGTCGATCATCGGCGGCAGCAGCTTGGTAAACACTGCCAGTCCACCGCCATCGATGATCATGCCGATAACGGCAATGACGCCGACGACCCAAAAGCGCTTGGTGTAACCCAGCAACCGTTTGTAGACCCGGATCGTCTGTGCGTCCCAGATCCTGACCTTGCCTTCGCTCACTGGCCGCTATCCGCCTGGCTGGGAGTCGTCGCAATCGACAGCTTGGTAAAGCCCAGCTGCCCAAGCGCATCCATCGCCGTGACCACGTTCTGGTGCGGCGTCATCGCATCGGCCCGAATGGTGACCTGACGTTCGCGGTCGTCGCCGGTGACATTGGCGATCGCCTGCTTCAGCGGCTCGACGCCTTCGCCGTGCACTTCATCGCTGCCCACGAAGAAGTGCCCGTCGCGATCCACCACCACGGTGAGCGCGGGCGCCTGCATGTCGCGTTCTTCCGCGCTGGCCTTGGGCAAGGTCACCTGCATCCGCGAGTGCTGGATGAAGGTGGTGGTCAAAACGAAAAACATCAGCAGGGTAAGCAGCACGTCGATCAGCGAGATCACGTTGATCTCGAAGTCGTCTTGCCGACGGTCGTTGCCGATACGCATGCGTCAGCTCGCGCTCGTCTCGGTGGTGGCGGCGGCGCGCGGCGCACGCGTGCGCGGAGCCGGTGCAGGCTGGTTCACGGTCAGCTCGTCGAGCAGCGCGGTGGCCTGCTTTTCCATCTCAACGCAATAACCGGCCACTTTGGAACGGAAATAGCGATGCAGCACGTAAGCCGGAATGGCCACGATCAGGCCGGTGGCGGTACAGATCAGCGCTTCGCCGATGCCGCCGGCCATCTTCATGGGATCGCCCACGCCGCCGCGCATCACTTCCATGAACATGCGGATCAGGCCGATCACGGTGCCGAGCAGGCCCAGCAACGGACCGATCAGCGCGATGGTGCCGAGCGTGTTGAGGTAGCGCTCCATGCGATGCACGACATGGCGGCCGGTGTCCTCGATGCGCTCCTTGATGAGCTCGCGCGGACGGTTGCGCACGGCCAGCGCGGAGGCCAGCAGCTCGCCCAGCGGCGAACCGTTCGCCAGCGTGCTCAGATGATTCGGATCGAGCTGGCCCGAACGCGCCCAGTTGCGTACTTCCTCGCCCAGGCCGGGCGGCAGCACCGATTTGCGGCGCAGGGTAAAGCAACGCTCCAACACGATCGCCAGGGCGACCGCCGAACAAATCAGGATGGGCAGCATCGCCCAACCACCCGCCATCAAGATATCCAGCACAACGACTCCGAGCCACTTCGATCGTCAGGAAGGCCGCATCATAACAGTCTGGCCCGGCCGTTCCGCGGCACCGGTGGCAGTTGCGGAAGGCGCTTCTTGGGGCCGCCGATGGCGTCCGGCAAGGCGCCGGGGCTCATTCGCGCCAGTAGCGAGACTGGCGTTGCCGCCAGGTGTCCGCGACATAGGGCGGCCTGTCCGGCGGCGCGTTGACCTGGATGGCACCCGATGTCGCCGTGTTCAGCCATGGCACGCCGGCTTCGTCGTAGCGCTTCATCACCACCGGGCTGGGATGATGGAAGCGGTTGCGCCAGCCGGCCGATACCAGGGCCAGCGCAGGTGAAACCGACTGGATGAAGGCCGCGCTGGATGAGGTCTTGCTGCCGTGGTGGGGAACCGACAGCACCAGCGGCGGCCCCTCTGCCACGGCGGCCGCCACCGCCGGTTCGATGGCTGCCGTGATGTCGCCGGTCAGCAGCGCGCGGCCGCCCGCCCCTTCCACCAGCAGGACGCAGGAGCGGTCGTTGGCCGGGCCGTCCGTCCTTCCCGACGAAAGTACGCGCACGCTCACGCCGTCCCATCGCCACGTCTTGCCGGCATCGCACGATGCCATCGCGATGGGCAGACGCTCGGGCTCGCCCGACATGCGCTCGGCAGCGGGAAACTGGGCAGCGACCGCGGGGATGCCGCCGGCATGATCGTTGTCGGCATGGCTGGCGACGAGCAGGTCGAGATGCTCGATGCCCAGCGCATGCAGCGAAGGAAGCACGGCCGCTTCGCCCAGGTCGAACTCGGATGGGTAGCGCGCACCCGCGTCGTAGACGAGCGCGTGGTGTTCGGTGCGAACCACCACCGACAAACCCTGCCCCACGTCCAGCATCCATAGCTGGAAGCCGCCTGGTGCGGGCAGCGTTCGCGGGGGAAAGAGCAGCGGCAGGAACAACACGCCACCCAGCCATCGCATCGGCATGCCGCGCGGCGCGAATAGCCAGAGCGCGCCCAGGGTCGCCAACACCAGCGCCCATCCGCCGACTTCGGGCAGATACCAGTGCGCGCCCGGCCAGGTGGCCATCTTCTCGAGCAGCCACCATTGCGCATGGGACAGCCACGCCGCACCCACGAACACAGGTTTCGCCAGCGGCGGGCAGATGCCCAGCAGGATCATGCCGACCAGCGTGACGGGCACGATGACGAAGCTGACGAACGGCACCGCGATCAGGTTCGAGAGCGCGCCGACCAGGGACGATTCGCCGAAGAACCAGATCGTCAGCGGCATCAGCGACAGCGTCATCACCAACTGGCCGACGGACAGCTCATGCAAAAAACCGTGCAGCCCCGTGCCTCGCATCGACATGCAGAGCATCAGGAAGGCCACGCCGATGAAGGACAACCAGAAGCCTGCGGACAACACCGACAGCGGATCGACCAACAACACGGCCAACAGCGCCAGCGAGAGCGTCTGCGCGCCCGTCGGGTGGCGCCGCGAACAACGCGCCAGCGCCACGATGCCGATCATCAGCAAGGTGCGCACGGTCGGCAGGCCAAAGCCGGCCAAGGCGCTGTACACCCCGGCCACGCCCATGGCCGCCATGGCTTGTGCCTGGACCCTGGGCAGCCGCCACCCGCACCGTGGAAACAGCAGATAGACGAATCTCGCCAACCACACGCCGAACAAAGCCGCCACACCCACATGGAAGCCGGAGATGGCGATGAGGTGCGGAATGCCGTTTGCCCTCGCCACCTCCCAATCGTGCTGGCTCAGTCCCCGCGTGTCACCTACGGAAAAAGCCTGCAGCAGCGCGGCGTCGTGGGCATCGCTCACACGTTCGGCGATGGCGCGACTGATTGCTGCGCGAACGGCATTGATACAGAACGGCGTGGGTCCCAGCGGCACATTCTCCGCACCGTCGCGCACGTAGCCCACCGCTACGATGTTGCGTTCGAGTGCACTGCGTTCGCTGTCGGTGCCGCCGGGATTGAGCAGTCCACGGGGACGCCTGAGGCGCAAGCTGAGTTGCCAGCGGCTGCAGGGCCGTATGTCGGCGGCGTCGCGATACCAGCTCACTCGCACGCGTCCATGCAACGGCAACGAGGTGTCGCCAAACGCAGCATGTTCGACGTTGAGCAGGAAACCCGTGGCATCGTTGCCCACCAGCGGGAGATCGGCCACACGGCCCACGACCGTCATGTCCTGCCCTTCCCGATCGCGCGGCAGCCGCGCGTCCATCGCCGTGCTGCCGCGCCAGCACGCCCAGGCGATACCAAGAAGGCACCAGGCCAACGCACGGCCGTATGCGCCAAAGCGAAGCAGCATGCATGCCATCGCGGCGAGGACGCCGCATACCCAGGCAGGCGGCAGCACCACCAGCCACTGTACGGCGAGGACGCCGAGCAGCAGCATGATCGCCGGTACGAGCGCACCGTCCTTGCGCACTTCCGTCCCCTTCCCTGCGGAAGGCCTCAGGTTAGTGCGTGCGAAACAACGATGACGCCGAAAAACGTGTAGGCCTCAAGCACAGAGGCCGCCTTGCGGCGGCCTCGATCTTCAGGCGTGGATCTTTTCCACCAGGCTGCCGTTGTGCAGTTCGAGCGTGCGATCCATGCGCTTGGCGAGGCGGTTGTCGTGCGTGACCAGGATGAAGCTGGTGCCGATCTCGCGATTGAGTTCGATCATCAAGTCGTAGACCTGCGCCGCATTGGTCTCGTCGAGATTGCCGGTGGGCTCATCGCCCAGCACCACGGCCGGACGCGTCACCAGAGCGCGCGCTACGGCGCTGCGCTGGCGTTCGCCGCCCGAGAGTTCGGACGGCTTGTGATGCAAGCGCTGGCCCAGTCCCACCCGACCCAACAGCGCCGCCGCCTCGCGCTCGGCCTCGCTGATGGACACGCCGCGGATCAGCAACGGCATGCTCACATTTTCCAGCGCGGTGAATTCCGGCAGCAGGTGATGGAACTGGTAGATGAAGCCCATCGAGCGGTTGCGCACGCGGCCGCGCTCGGCATCGGAAAGGCTGGACAGGTTGCGCCCGTCCACTTCCACTTCGCCACGCGTCAGCGTGTCGAGGCCGCCGAGGATATGCAGCAGCGTGCTCTTGCCCGAACCCGACGCACCCACGATGGCCAGCGTCTCGCTGCGCTTCAACGTGAAACTCACGTCGGACAGCACGTCGGTTTTCAGGTCGCCTTCTTCGTATGTCTTGGCGATGTGGCTTGCGCGCATCACCACGTCATTGGCGGGATGGTTCGGCTTATTCATAACGCAGCGCCTGCGCGGGCTGGGTGCGCGACGCACGCCAAGCGGGATAGAGGGTGGCCAGCAAGGAGAACAGGAAGGTGACCAGCGCCACCCAGCCCACGTCGCTCGCCAGCAGTTTGCTTGGCAGCTCGCTGATGTAATAGACGTCCGGCGAGAGGAAGGTGACGCCGGTGACATGCTCGATCCACTTCACGATGGCAGGCAGCTTCCAGGACAGCAGCGAACCCAGGCCCACGCCGAAGCCGATGCCGACGAAGCCCACCAGCACACCCTGCACCATGAACATGCCCATGATGCTGCGCGGGGTGGAACCGAGCGTGCGCAGGATCGCGATGTCGGCCTGCTTGTCGGTCACCAGCATCATCAGCATCGAGATGAGGTTGATCACCGCCACCAGAATGATCAGCGAGAGGATGATGAACATTACTTTCTTCTCCATCGAAATGGCGGAGAAGAAGTTGGCGTGGCTGTCCATCCAGGTGTCCACGCGGTAGACCTGGCCCAGCTGATCGGCCAGCTCGCGCGCCACCCCGCGCGCGTTGAACATGTCGTCGAGTTTCAGGCGAATGCCGGTGGGACCGCCCAGGCGATTGAGCCGCTCGGCGTCGGTCATGCTGACCAGGGCCAGGCCCGAATCGAATTCCTGCATGCCCATTTCGAACACGCCGGTCACCGTGAAGGTGCGCAGGTTCGGCACGCTGCCGGTGATCGGCGAGGACTGGAACGCGGGCACCGCCACGATCACCTTGTCGCCTACCGACACGCCCAGCTGCATGGCCAGTTCGCGGCCCAGCACGATATGCCAGCTGCCCGGCGTCAACTCGCCGAGCTTGCCTTCGACCATGTGCTGGTCGATGTCGGAAACCTTGGGTTCCTGCGCCGGCTCGATGCCGCGCAACATGCCGCCCGTGGAGCGACGGGCCTGCAGGAAGGCCTCGCTTTCCACGTAGGGGGCGGCGCCCAGCACATGCTTGTTGTCGCCGGCGATCTTCACTGCGCGCGGCCAATCCTGCACCGCTTCTCCCGGCATGCCGGATACCGTGGCGTGCGAGATCGCACCGAGGATGCGCGAGCGCAACTCGTCATCGAAGCCGTTCATCACCGACATCACCGTGATCAGCGCGGTCACGCTGATGGCGATGCAGACGATGGAGACGGTCGAAATGAAGGAGATGAATTGATTGCGACGCTTGGCGCGGGTGTATCGCAGGCCGATGAAAAGCTCTAGCGGTCGGAACATTAGGGCGGTCGCTTATGGGGTTCGAAGGGGCTGGCCGCCCGAATGCTGACGATTATCGCCTGTAACGCGGCTAAACCGTAGGACCGCGGCCCGAGGCGTAAGTGCCCGATGCCTCGACCTGGGCCAGACGCATGCGCAGGCGGCGGCGGATATCGGCGTCACTGTTGTCGGGCGCCAGCAGCAGCGCTACCTGGCCCCGGCCGGCCAGCGACAGCCGCAGCCATACGACCTGCTCGCCGATCACCCGATACGAAGCCAGTGTTGCCGCCGTGTCCTGGTCGCCCCGCCATCTCAAGCTCCAGCCCCCGTCACGTGCCCAGCCGGCGGCCTGCACGGCTACGCCAGACCACCGCAGCAGCGTCCGCCACAGAGTCAGACCTATCGCAACGCTGATGGCGAGCTTGGCCAGCCACGGGACAGCGCTCATCCACACGGCGAGCGTGGCGAGGACGGAAACGAGGAACAGCAGACGCCTCAACCAGCGCGACGGCCGATATTCAAAGCCGATGGCGGGTGCGGATGTCATCGATGATCGCCTGCCAATCCGGGCGCGTCGCCTGCGCGTGGCCCATCACCCAGTCCCACAGGTCTGGGTCCTGCACATCGAGCAGTTCATCGAAGGCCTGGCGCTGGGCTTCATCGGCATCGGCAAAGCGCTCGTCGAGCCAGCCGCCGAACAGGGCGTCGAGCTCGCGGGTGCCGCGGCGAGTACGCCAGCGGAGGCGTTTGATGCGGGCTTCGTCCATTGCTACACGCCTCCTGGCTAACTTCCCCTCCCCTCCGGCGAGAGGAATGAGGTGAGGGATCAATCTTGCCTCAGTTTATCCAGGGCCAGATTGGAGGTTCTTCCGCGAGCACCCGCCCCTCACCCTGCCCTCTCCCCGCTGGGGAGAGGGAAAAGCGAGCGTCAGGTCCGACGCTCCACGATCAACTTCTTGATCTCCGCAATCGCCTTCGCCGGGTTCAGACCCTTCGGACAGGTGCGGGCGCAGTTCATGATCGTGTGGCAGCGATACAACTTGAACGGATCTTCCAGATCGTCCAGGCGGGCACCGGTGTCCTCATCGCGGCTGTCGATGATCCAGCGATAGGCCTGCAACAGGATGGCGGGACCGAGGTAGCGGTCGCCGTTCCACCAGTAGCTCGGGCAGCTGGTCGAGCAGCAGGCGCACAGGATGCACTCGTAGAGACCGTCGAGCTTCTTGCGGTCTTCCGGCGACTGCAGGCGCTCCTTGTCGGCTGGCGCCGGGCTCTGCGTGCGCAGCCACGGCTTGATCGAGGCGAACTGGGCGTAGAAGTGCGTGAGGTCGGGCACCAGATCCTTCACCACCGGCATATGCGGCAGCGGATAGATCTTCACGTCGCCCGAAGCGCAATCCTCGATCGCCTTGGTGCAGGCCAGCGTATTGGTGCCGTCGATGTTCATCGCGCACGAACCGCAGATGCCTTCGCGGCACGAACGGCGCAGGGTGAGCGTCGAGTCGATCTCGTTCTTGATCTTCAGCAGCGCGTCCAGAACCATCGGGCCGCACGAAGCCATGTCGACTTCATACGTATCGATGCGCGGGTTCTGGCCGTCGTCCGGGCTCCAGCGATAGATGCGGAACGTGCGCGGCTTCTTGGCGTCCTTGGCCGGGAAATGCTTGCCCGGCTGGACCTTGGAATTCTTGGGTAGCGAAAACTCAGCCACAGTGGCTCTCCAGTCCGGGGATCAGTAAGTGCGCTTCTTGGGCGGCACGACGTCGACGTCTTTCGTCATGGTGTACATGTGCACCGGACGGAAATCGAACTCGGCCTTGCCGGCTTCATCGACCGACACCATGGTGTGCTTCTGCCACACGTGGTCGTCGCGGTCCGGGAAGTCTTCGCGGGCATGCGCGCCGCGGCTTTCGTGACGCTGCTCGGCGGAGTACATCGTAGCCACGGCCTGGTCGAGCAGGTTGGCCAGCTCCAGCGTTTCGATCAGGTCGGAGTTCCACACCAGCGAACGATCGCTGACGCCCACATCCTTGAACGACTCGCGCACCTTGGAGATCTTCTCGCAGCCTTCCTTGAGCGACTCGCCGGTGCGGAACACGGCCGCATCGGACTGCATGGTGCGCTGCATTTCGGCGCGGATCTTGGCGGTCGGCAGGCTGCCCTTGGCGTTGCGCAGGCCGTCGAAGCGGGCCAACGCCTTGTCCAGCACGCTGGCCGGCAGGTCCTTGTGCGCCGTGTCCGGCTTGATGAGCTCGGCGCAGCGATGCGACACCGCGCGACCGAACACCACCAGATCGAGCAGCGAATTCGAGCCCAGGCGGTTGGCGCCATGCACCGACACGCAAGCCGCTTCACCGATGGCGAACAGGCCCGGCACCACGGCATCGACGTCGTCGCCGCGCTTCTGCACCACTTCGCCGTGATAGTTGGTGGGGATACCGCCCATGTTGTAGTGCACGGTCGGGATCACCGGGATCGGCTCCTTGGTCACGTCCACACCGGCAAAGATGCGCGCCGATTCGGCGATACCCGGCAGGCGTTCGTGGATCACGTTCGCGCCCAGGTGCATCAGATTGATGTGGATGTGGTCCTTATGCTCGCCCACGCCGCGGCCTTCGCGGATTTCCATCGTCATGGCGCGGCTGACCACGTCACGCGAAGCGAGATCCTTGGCATTGGGCGCATAGCGCTCCATGAAACGCTCGCCGTTGGAGTTGGTGAGGTAACCACCTTCGCCACGCACGCCTTCGGTGATCAGGCAGCCCGAACCGTAGATGCCGGTGGGATGGAACTGCACAAACTCCATGTCCTGCAGCGCGAGGCCCGCGCGCAGCACCATGCCGCCACCGTCGCCGGTGCAGGTATGCGCCGAAGTCGCGCTGAAGTAGGCGCGGCCGTAACCGCCGGTCGCCAGCACCACCGCGTGGCCGCGGAAGAAGTGCAAGGTGCCTTCGTTCATGTCCAGCGCGAGCACGCCGCGGCATACACCTTCTTCGTCGAAGATGAGGTCGATGGCGAAGTACTCGATGAAGAACGTGGCGTCATGCGCCAGCGCCTGCTGGTACAGCGTGTGCAGGATGGCGTGACCGGTACGGTCGGCCGCGGCGCAGGTGCGCTGCGCGGTGCCCTTGCCGTAGTGGGTGGTCATGCCGCCGAACGGACGCTGGTAGATCTTGCCTTCCTCGGTACGCGAGAACGGCACGCCGTAGTGTTCCAGCTCGATGATGGCCGGGATCGCCTCGCGGCACATGTATTCGATCGCGTCCTGGTCGCCGAGCCAGTCCGAACCCTTGATCGTGTCGTAGAAGTGGAAGCGCCAGTCGTCCTCGCCCATGTTGCCGAGCGCTGCCGAGATGCCACCCTGCGCCGCCACGGTGTGCGAACGGGTCGGGAACACCTTGGTGATGCACGCGGCCTTGAGGCCCTTCTCGGCCAGGCCGAAGGTGGCGCGCAGGCCCGCGCCGCCGGCGCCGACCACGATCACGTCGTACTTGTGCTGTTGGATCTTGTAGCTTTCCATCGAATCAGGCTCCCAGCGCCACGCGCAGCACGGCCATCAAGGTGGCCAACGTGCCGAGCACTGCAATGAACTTCACCAGCACCAGGAGGGAAACCTCCAGCCAGCGGGTATGGACGTAATCTTCGATCACCACCTGCAGGCCGAGCACCGCGTGCCAGCACATGGCCAGCACGAAGGCGACCAGCAGCAGGGCGTTCCACGGCTTGGCAATCATGGCGCGCGCAGTGGCGTAGTCGGCGTGCAAGGCGCCCAGCACCGTCACCACGAACCAGATGCCGAGAAACACCAGCGCCGCGGCGGTGACGCGCTGCGTCCACCAGTGACCGACACCGGACTGCGCCGAGCCAAGGCCGCGGGCGCGCTTCAGGGGGTTGCGCAACTGCTTGCGCACGTCGTACTGCGGACCGTTGGCGCTCATGCGGCACCTCCGGCGGTCAGCACGTAAGCCCACACGATGATGGTCAGCACCACGCTGCCGATGATCGCGAGCCAGCTGGAACGGACGAACTGCGGGATGCCGTAGCCCATGCCGCCGTCCTGGATCAGATGACGGATGCCGTTGCACAGGTGGAAGAACAGCGCCCAGCTCCAGCCGATCAACAGGATCATGCCGATGGGGCTGCCCAGGCAGGTCTTGAACTGGTTGTAGCTGTCTTCGCCGCTGGCGAGGGAGAACACACCCCACAACACGAGCAAGGTGCCGACGGAGAGGGCGATACCGGTAGCGCGGTGCACGATGGAGGTCACCATCTGCACTTGCCACTTATATATGCCCATGTGGGGAGAGAGCGGTCGTTGCGTGTCTGCCATGGCGGCTATCCTGGGTGGAATCGCTGATGCCCTTTACCGCCCTTCCCGCTCCGACGACGCCGACCCGAGCCGGCGCGGCGAATCAGAAGTCGATACAGCGCCCGTTCTTTTCCCAATCGCCGTAGCGGGTGGGATCGGGGGCCGCTCGCTCCGTCGAAGTCTTGTCCGTGGCCGGAACCGCGGGCACGGGAACCTGCTCCACCGGAGCGGACGCGGGCTTGGACTCAGTTTGGGAGGAGGTATCGGACATGGTGTATGAAAGCCGTAAAAGCGTAATACCTGCGTTAATGCAGTACAACCTTGACGACGGTGCGCTCGTCTGCCAGTAGGGCTCCCGCCCTTGTGACCCGGCCGCCCCGCCCTTACATCTCCCCCTTATGCCGACAGACCTTACCGCCCAAACCCTGCTGCTCGAAGGCACTGATGCCATTGCATTTGCACAAGCTCAGTTCACCAGCGATGTCCAGTCGCTCGACGTAGGCCGCTGGCAGTTCGGCGCATGGCTCGACGCCCAGGGCCGCGTGCTCGCCTTGTTCCAGCTCGCGCGCATTACCGACGACGCGTTGCTGCTGCTGTTGCGCGGTGGCGATGCATCGTCGATGGCGCAATCGCTGCAGCGCTTCGTGTTTCGCTCCAAGGTCAAACTGCGCGTCCCCGAACCGTGCGCGCTGGCCACCGGCCCCGCACACGAGACGTACGCCGTACATCGTGAAGGTGACGCGTACGTGTTCGGTTGCGGCGGGCACAGCATGATCGTCGGAGCCACAGAAGCCGATGATGCGTGGCGATTGCCGCAAGTTCGCGCGGGCTGGCCATGGCTGCCGAACGACGCATTGGGCAACCTGCTTCCGCCCGCGCTATCGCTGGAGCGACTGCAGGCCGTTGCGTTCGACAAAGGCTGCTATCCCGGGCAGGAAATCGTGGCGCGCCTGCACTATCGCGGCGGCCACAAGCGACATATGCATTGCGTCGTATTGTCGCAACCTATCCGCGGGGGCACCGTGCTGCACCATAAGGGCAACAGCAACATTCAATTGCTCGATGTCGCTGGCGACGATGCAACCTTTGAGGCGCTAGCGGTCATAGACGATGGTCTAGTCGATTCGCTGCAAAACGCATCGAACATCGACACGGATGAAAACATTGCGTTGCGCGTCGTGCAGAGTTGGACTGCATGACGAAATACGCAAACGCAAAGATTCACGAACTGATATGACAATGTGAGTGTGACGTGAACCTGAACTGCCAGGCACTTGCCAGATCAGAAACCGGCCACTAGTCTCGCCAACCAATTCGATAGACACCCACTGCCCTGGGTGTCGACATACGCGACGAACCGGAGGGGTCCGGATCAGCGCGACCCGACAGAGATGTCGGTGTATCTACTCCGCCCTTGGCGCGGATGACGTTGCAGGCAACGCGGTCCTTAGTACCCGATCTATGCCCTTGCAGCACCACAAGTTTTGAGTGGCACCGGATCAGCCACTCGACTGGCCACAATCCCGTGGCAAACCGCCTGACCACAAGTTTCGGTCGCGGCGATCAATCCAGGTGGAACGGCCTGCCCGCCCGTCCACCGCAACGGCGCGCGAAGTCAGCAGTACCGACCTCGCGCGTACAGCACGTTGGAGGCAGACTTAATGAAACTTTCCATGCTGTTGTGGTTAGCGTCCGTGCTACCGCAGCCCCTCGCGGACCAGACCTGCCTGGCCACGACGGTGTATCTCGAGGCACGCAGTGAGTCGACCATCGGGCAGTACGCCGTGGCCGAAGTTGCTCTTCGTCGCCGCGACCGCGGCACCTGGGGCGACAGCGTTTGCGAAGTGGTTACGTCACCGCGCCAATTTGCGTTGACCACCACCGCGAGCACTTTCGAAGTGACCGATCTCAACTCCTGGACCAAGGCGTGGAAGATTGCTGGCGATTCGATCAGCAATTGGAGCCTGCCGAAGGGAGAGCGCACCGTGTACGTGCCGCAAGCAGATCATTTCGCCACGCTCGCCGTAACCACCACCTGGTCCACGAAGCGCGTCAAGACCATCGGCGAGCACGCGTTCTACGCCGTCAGCAACTGAGCAAACCCATCCCCATAAAAAAAGGCCCTCGAAAGAGGGCCTTTTTATTTGGACGTCCAGACGTCTTTACGTCAGAGTCGATAGACGAGATTGTTGCGGATCTGCACGTAGTCACCCGGACGTACCTGCGGATCGGCCGCCTGGGTCACCGTGGCATAGCGGCCGTCGTCGAGCTTGACGGTGACCTGCCATGCGACATCCGGGCCGCCGGAGTTCTTGCCCACCTGGTTGCCGATGGCACCGCCAGCCACTGCACCCGCCACCGTGGTGAGGGCCTTGCCGCTGCCCCCGCCGAACTGGTTGCCGATCACGCCACCGGCGATGCCGCCGATCACCATGCCCAGCGGCGATGAACCCTTCTGCGTCTCGATCTGACGAATATCGCTGACCACACCACACTGCTCGCAACGGCTGGTCGAGCCGCTGTAAACCACTTGTCGCTGCGGCGGCGGAGTGCAACCGGAAACTAGCGCAAAAGCGGAAACGAATCCCACGACAGCCAAATGTCTAAGCAGTGTTTGCATGGCGTGAATCCTCAGTGAGCGTCGGAAACGGCTACCACACCTTCCTGTACCTGCAGCCTGTCACCCGGATCGTGATCCATGCGTACAGTGCGGGTCACTCCGTTGTACTCGTAACTCACATCGTATGCCACCACCTTGTCGCCGGCACTGCCGGCCACCGTGGTGCACCGACGTTGCGTCGTTTGCTGCGTGGCATTGGCCTGATGATTGGCCTGGATTTCGTGGCCTGCGTAACCGCCGCCAACGGCACCGGCCACGGTAGCGAGCGTGCGACCCTTGCCGCCGCCGACCTGGTTGCCCAACAGACCGCCCGCCACGGCACCAATGGCCGTGCCAGCAATCTGATGCGTATCCTGCACCGGCTTGTGCGTGGTCACCACTTCGTCGTGGCACACCTGCTGCGGGGCGCTGGCTGCCTCGCGGACCGGCGTCACGCTCACCACGCGCGCGTACTTGGCGCCATCGGCAGCCCCTTGTTGCTGCGCAGCGGCACCCACGCCACCGTCAGCATTCGCATCCCGATTACACGCCGAAAGACCCACCATCAATACACCGGCGAAACCAACATGCAGCGCCGAAACGACCAACCTGTTCATAATGCTCTCCTGTCTGGACCAGCGGAGCGCCCCCGCTCCTGCTTGAATTCGATCCAGCGCATTCATTGAACCTCTGGATCACTGAATGTTCGCTTAGACCGAAGCTCGCTATTTTTCCCAATTCAGGATCCCTTGACTGTGCTCGAACTCACCGACAGCCATGCGCACATCGATGATGCGAGTTTTGCATCCGATCGGGAGGCCATGTTCCAGCGCGCTCAAGCAGTCGGCATCCGGCATATCGTGGTGCCTGCCGTCGACCAGGCGTCCTGGGCGCGCATTGATTCGCTGTGTGCCGATCATCCACAAGCCCTCCCCGCCTATGGGCTGCATCCGATCTATCTCGACCAGCATCGTCCGCAACACCTGGATGAGCTGGCCGCATGGCTGAAAACGCATCGTGCCGTGGCCGTGGGCGAAATCGGTCTGGACTATTTCCTGCCCGAACTGGATGTCGAAACGCAGCGCGAGTATTTCCAGAAGCAATTGCAACTGGCACGCGAGGTCGACCTTCCGGTGATCGTTCATGCACGACGAGCCATGGACGAAGTGACCTCCACCATGCGCCGCATCGGTGGCCTGCGCGGCGTCGTGCACAGCTTCTCGGGCAGTCTCCAGCAGGCCGAACGCCTGTGGGAACTGGGTTTTTACCTGGGGATCGGCGGCCCTGTCACATATCCGCGCGCCAATCGTCTTCGTTCCATGGTCGCGACAATGCCCATCGAACGACTGCTGCTGGAGACGGACGCACCGGATCAACCCGGTGCCTGCCATCGCGGTGAACGCAATGAGCCCTCGAACATCATCGAGGTGCTCCACGTGATCGCCGAACTTCGCGGCGAAAGTCCCGAAGCCATCGCCGCAGCCACCACTGGCAACGCCCGGCAGCTGTTCCGGTTCGACTGACGCCGGGTCGATCGACCCTTGCGACCTGTCCGAAACCGGTGCTAGCCTAATTACTTCACTGGCGAACTATCCTTTGGTGAAATGAAGTCCATGCATGAATGCCTCGACCATATGGTTGAGGGAATTGGCCGCGTTAGAGAAATTTTCCCGGAGTTGCCGCTCCAGGAGGTTGTACTCACTCGCCTGCTATTGATGGTGGGCGGCAACCTGCTGGGCGAGCTCGAACGCAATCTCAAGCCGCATGGCCTGAACGACAGCGATTTCCGCACGCTGATGATGCTGTACAGCAGGCCTACGGGCAGCGCCACGCCCAGCGAATTGTGCGGATACGCGCAGCAAGGGGCCACCAATATGACGCGCATCGCCAACGTCCTGGTCAAGGCCGGTTTGATCACGCGCGCACCGAGCGCGGAAGACCGCCGCCGCATCGTGCTCAGCATTACGGCAGCCGGCAGGCGCCTGGTACGAAAGATTCTCCCCCCGCTGTTTCCCAGCGTGCATGGCGCGTTCGCATCGATCAGTGCCGCCGACAAGCGCACGCTCGAGCGCCTGCTCCGCCAGATCGCGGTCAACATCGATTCGCTCACCCAGCCGGACACTCGTCCATGACCTCACACCTTCCCTTCCGACACGGACTTGGCCGTCGCGCCTTGCTTGCCTGCGCCGTTGCCATCGCCGTGGCGGGTTGCTCGATCCCCGCCAAGTTGAATCGCCCGCCGGTTCGCGACGACGTTCCGCTGGCTGGCCTCGACACCGGCCACCGTGCCGGCTGGCCCGATGCCGCGTGGTGGAAGCAGTACAACGATCCGCAGCTCGACCAGCTGATCGAACTGGCGACCAAGGATTCGCCGGATATCGCCCAGGCCAAGTCGCGCGTCGACTCGGCCCAGCAGAACATCCGCGCCGCCACCGCGCAGGCCGGCCTCAGCGTCAACGGCAGTGCGCAGGTCGAGCGCCAGCGGCTGAGCGAAACCGGCCTGATTCCGCCGAAATTCCTCGGTTTCACCTGGTACAACCAGGGCGACATCGGCGTGCAGGCGCAGTACGACTTCGACTGGTGGGGCAAGAAGCGCAACACCATCGAAGCGGCCGTCGATCAGGCGCATGCGGCAGAGGCTCAGCACAGCGCTGCGGCGCTGGCCATCCAGAGCAACGTGGCCGACACCTATTTCGGTTGGCTGGCGGACCAGTCCCGCATCGCCCTGGCCAAGCAGGGCGTCCAGACGGCTGAACAGCTCGAGCAGATCGCGCAGTTGCGCGTGAAGCAAGGCGTCGATCGTCCGGACACGGTGCAATCGGCCAAGGCGCAGACCGCATCCGCACGGCAGATGCTGGTGAGCATCGAAAGCTCCGCGCGCATCCGCCAGGCAGTGCTCGCCAGCCTGTGCGGCGTGGCACCGTCGCAGCTGCCGCCGCTGCAACCGCGCCCGCTGCCCGAGGTCACCACAGGCCTGCCGGACAACGCCGGCGTCGACCTGATCGCGCGCCGCCCCGATATCGCCGCCAGCCTCTGGCAGGTCGAGTCCGCGCTGCGCCAGACCGATGTGGCGCGCGCCGAGTTCTTCCCCGATGTGAGCATCAGCGCGATGGCAGGCTTGTCGAGTATCGACCTCGACAAGATGTTCAGCGCAGGCAGCCGCGTGTTCGGACTGACCCCGGCGATCCACTTGCCGATCTTCACCGGTGGCCTGCTCGAAGCGAACTACGGCGTGAGCAAGGCACAGCTCGGCGCCGCCGTGGCGCAATACAACAGCACCATCCTCAGTGCCGCGCGCGACGTCTCCACGCAGAGCCTCACCGCCGACCAGATCCAGAACCGGCGCAAGGAACAGGCGCGCGAAATCGCCGCCAACCAGCAACTGCTCGCCAACGCGCAATCGCGCGCGCAGCGTGGCGTGAGCGATCGCCGCGAAACGCTGAGCGCACAGGCGCAGCTGCTGCAGCAACAGGACAACGACGTGAGCCTGCAGGCGCAGGCGCTGTCCACCGATATCTCGCTGATCAAGGCCCTGGGCGGCGGTTACCGCGCCAGCCTGCCGGAACAGGCCTCCAGCGACCGCCCCTCTTCCCCTTTGAACCTTTCCGGAGACGCCCCGAATGAGCGCCACTGATTCCGACGTCAAGAAGAACAACAACGGCGACAACGACAGCGGCATGGCGGCGAAGGATCCCGCCAAGCGCCGTCGCGCGCTGATCATCGTCGCGGCCGTGTTCGTGCTCGCTGCCGTTGCGTGGGTGCTGCTGTGGCTATTCGTGTTCTCCACTCGCGAGAAGACTGACAACGCCTATGTGGGTGGCAACCAGGTGGCGATTTCGGCGCAGGTGCCAGGCATCGTCACCTCGATTCTTGCCGACGACACGCAGCGCGTCGAAGCCGGCCAAGTGCTGGTGAAACTCGACAACACCGACGCCGAGGTGCGCCTGCAGCAGATGAGCAGCGCGCTCGCGCAGGCCGTGCGCCAGGTGCGCCAGCAGACCGAGTCCGCCACCAGCGCCGATGCGCAGGTGACCAAGGCCCGTGTCGACCTGAAGAAGGCGCAAGCCGATCTCGCCCGTCGCGCACCGCTGGTCGCAGCCCAGGCCGAAGCGCCGGAAACGGTGCAGCACCTGCGCGATGCGGTCGACCAGGCACAGGCTTCGCTCGACGCAGCGCAAGCTCAGGCCGCAGCCTCGCACGCTGCCATCGAAGGCACGCAGGTCGCCACTAACCCGGCGGTGGAACAGGCACGCGCCAACTACCGTTCGGCCTGGATCGCCGCACAGCGCAACAACATCTACGCACCGGTCACCGGCTATGTGGCTCAGCGCAGCGTGCAGGTGGGCAACAGCGTGCAGCCGGGTCAGCAGCTGATGGCCGTGGTGCCGCTGCACAACCTGTGGGTGGATGCGAACTTCAAGGAAAACCAGCTGCGCCACATCCGCGTGGGCCAGCCGGCCAAGGTCGAAGCCGACCTCTACGGCGGCAGCGCCGAATTCCACGGCAAGGTGATCGGCCTGGGCGCCGGCACCGGCAGCGTGTTCTCGCTGCTGCCGGCGCAAAACGCTACCGGCAACTGGATCAAGGTGGTGCAGCGCGTGCCGGTGCGCATTGCGCTCGACGACAAGGAGCTCGACCAGCATCCGCTGCGCGTGGGCCTCTCCGCCGATGTCACCGTCGACATCACCGATGACAAGGGCGCCATGAACGCCGCGCCGGGCAACGGCCGGCCGATTGCGCAGACCACGGTGTACGACCAGATGGCCAGCAAGGCCGACGAGGAAGCCGAGAAGATCATCCAGGCCAACCTCAGCCAGCGCGACGCCAACTGACCTAGACACCCATGGCCGCCAATCCCACCGAAGACAAGCCGCTACCGCCTTTGCACGGTACCGCGCTGGTCCTGCTGACCATCGCGGTCGCGTTCAGCACTTTCATGGAAGTGCTGGACATGACCATCGTCAACGTCGCCGTGCCGCACATCGCCGGCAGCCTTGGCGTGAGTTCCAGCGAAGGCACCTGGACGATCAGTTCGTACTCGCTGGCCAGCGCGATCATGCAGCCGCTTACCGGCTGGATCGCGCGGCGCTTTGGCGAAGTGAAGACCTTCGTCGTGTCCGTCGCCCTGTTCGTGGTGTTTTCCATGATGTGCGGCCTCGCCACCTCAATGCCGATGCTGGTGTTCGCACGCCTGATGCAGGGCGCCGGCTCCGGTCCGATGGTGGCGTTGTCGCTCACCCTGCTGCTGGCGAGTTATCCGAAAACCAAACAGGGTGTCGCACTCGCGCTATGGGCGATGACCGTGGTGGTGGCGCCGATCTTCGGCCCCATCCTCGGAGGCTGGCTGACCGACAACTTCTCCTGGCCGTGGATTTTCTACATCAACCTGCCGGTCGGCATTCTGGCGGGCGTGATCACCTGGTCGCTGCTGCGCAAGCGCGAGACCAAGACCTATCAGTCGCCCATCGACGTGATCGGCCTGGTGCTGCTGGTGGCCGGCGTGGGCTGCCTGCAGTTCATGCTCGACAACGGCAACGACCACGACTGGTTCTCCTCGCCGATGATCGCCACGCTGGGCATCGTCGCGCTGGTGTGCCTGGTCTTCCTGGTGGTGTGGGAACTGCACGCCAAGCACCCGGTGGTGGAACTGGGCCTGTTCAAGCAACGCAACTTCACCGCGGGCGTGGTGGCGCTGTCGCTGGGCATGTTCGCGTTCTTCGGCATCAACGTGGTGTTCCCGCTGTGGCTGCAGACCACGCTGGGCTACACCGCGACCTGGGCCGGACTGGCCACGGCGCCGGTGGGCATTCTGGCCTTCCTGCTCTCGCCGATACTCGGGCGCAACATGCACCGGCTGGAATTGCGCGGAGTGGTGACGTTCGCCTTCGTGGTGTTCGCCGGCACCTCGTACTGGTTCTCCACGTTCGACAGCTCGGCATCGTTCTCGTCGCTGGTGTTGCCGCGATTCGTGATGGGCATCGCCATCCCCTGCTTCTTCATCCCGCTCAACCAGATCTACCTGGCGGGACTGCCTGCGAATGAAATTGCCAGCGCCAGCGGCCTGGCCAACTTCTTCCGCACGCTGGGCTCGAGCGTGTCCACGGCGGTGACGGTGACGCTGTGGGAGCACCGCGGCATCCTGCATCACGCTACGCTGACCGAGAACGTGACCAGCGCCAGCCTGCCGGCCACGCAGATCCTTTCCCAGCTGACCCATGCCGGCAACAGCCAGCCCCAGGCGCTGGGCATCGTCAATCAGTTGGTGAACCGCGAGGCGCTCACGCTGGCCGTGAACGACATCTTCCTGCTCTGCGCGGTGCTGTTCATCGTGCTGATCCCGGTGATCTGGCTGGCCAAGCCCCCGTTTGGCTCCGCGGGAGGCCCCGGGCATTAGGTCCCCGTGCCGGAACGTTCCTAATCCGGCACAAACCGGCAACAACCAGCAGGTGATTGATCTAACAGCAATTGCTGCAACTGGCCAGTGCAGCAATTAATACCACTTGGGCGACTGGTGCGCCGCAATACCTTCTGCTAGTTTGTGTGCATGGCACAAACGATGCGCACCATTAAGAAGTACCCGAACCGTCGACTCTACGACACGGAAATCTCCAGCTACATCACGCTGGAGGAAGTCCGTCAGTTGGTGCTCGACAACGAAACCTTCGAGGTCCGCGACGCCAAGAGCGGCGAGGATCTCACCCGCTCGGTCCTGTTGCAGATCATCTCTGAGCATGAGGAAAAGGGGCAGCCGATGCTGTCTCCCCAGCTGCTCAGCCAGATCATCCGCTTCTACGGCGACTCGCTGCAGGGTTTCATGGGTCCCTACCTGGAACGCAGCCTGCAGGTCTTCCTCGACCAGCAGCAGCAGTTCCGTACCCAGCTCAACAGCCTGCTGGGCCAGACACCCTGGTCGATGCTCAACGATCTGACCGAGCGCAACATGGATGCCTGGCGCAACATGCAGCGCGGCCTGATCGATGCGGCCACGCAGGGGCAGCCGCCGCGCGGCGGCTCCAACGGCCCCAAGAAGTAGGGCTGACCCGCACCGGCCGGCTTCTGCCGGCCAGCGCTTCCGTCTCATCCGCCGCTGCAGCACAACACGTGCTGCCCTGCCGCATGTGCACGAGTCCTTCACATGAATTCGCAAAGTCGCACTCCACGCGTTGCCATCGTCACGGGCGGTATCGGCGGTCTCGGTACCGCGATCTGCCGGCAGCTCGCTGAAGCCGGACGGCAGGTCATCGCCGTCGACCTGGCAGGACGCGAGGAAAGGTTGCATGCCTTCCGGCAGGAGCTGGCCGATCTCGATGGCGCGGTGAAATTCGAGCACGCCGACGTCAGCCAGTTCGACAGCTGCGCCGAGCTGATGGGACGCGTCGAGCAGCAACACGGCGGCGTGGACATCCTGGTGAACGCCGCCGGCATCACCCGCGACACCAGCCTGCGCAAGATGACGCCGCAGCAGTGGCACGAGCTGATGCGCGTGAACCTGGACGGCGTCTTCAACATGTGCCGCAACGTGGTCGAAGGCATGAGCGCGCGCGGCTTCGGCCGCATCGTGAACCTGAGTTCGGTCAACGGGCAGACCGGCCAGTTCGGCCAGACCAACTATTCCGCCGCCAAGGCCGGTGTGCACGGCTTCGGCATGGCGCTGGCACGCGAGACGGCGCGCAAGGGCGTGACCGTGAATACCGTGTCGCCGGGCTATTGCGATACGGCGTTGGTGGCTGCCGTGCCGCAGGACATTCGCGAGCAGATCATCTCCGACATTCCCGTCGGCCGGCTGGGCTCGCCCGACGACATCGCCCGTGCGGTGACCTTCCTCACGGCGGACGATGCCGGTTACATCACGGGCGCAAACCTGCCGGTCAACGGCGGTTATTTCATGAGTTTCTGAGGCCGCCAAAGGCCCCCTCGCTCGTCATTCCGGCGCAGGCCGGAATCCAGTAGCGAGCACGTTGGATTTTCGCGATAGGCACCGTGCATTTGGCCTCGCGAAATCCCCGACCGCGTCTACTGGATTCCGGCCTACGCCGGAATGACGTGAGGGAGATGAGCGCATAGACGAGATTGCGACCCGACTCCGAAAGGTCTCTTGCCGCACTGCGCATCGCCTGCCCTGTTGCGACCCGCTACTCTTGGCGTTTCACGCGGTTGCCACTCACAGCGGGACTCCATGGCGAAGCAGCTCACTCTTATCGGCGGCGGCCTGGTCGGCGCCTTGCTGGCCCAGCAATTGGCGGGACGCGGTTTCGCCGTCGACGTCTTCGAAAAACGCGCTGACCCGCGCGTCGCCGGCTTCATGGGCGGCCGCTCGATCAATCTCGCGCTGGCCGAACGCGGACTGCAGGCGCTGCGCGAGGCCGGCCTCGCCGACGACGTGCTGCAGCGCGCGGTGATGATGCGCGGCCGCATGGTGCACACGCGCGACGGCCGCTCCGGACTGCAGCGTTATGGCGTGGACGACAGCGAAGTGATCTGGTCGGTCTCGCGCGGCGCACTGAATATGTTGCTGCTGGATGCCGCCGAAGCGGCCGGCGTGAACTTCCATTTCGGACAGTCGCTGGCCAGCGCGGATTTCGATCGCCAGCGCATTCATCTGGTCGACGAACACGGCACGTCGCGCGAACTCGACGCGCCCGTGGTGATTGGCGCCGATGGCGCCGGTTCGTCGTTGCGCGCCGCGATGAACGCCTACTCGCCGCTGGGCGAGCGGGTCGAATCGCTGGGCCACGCATACAAGGAACTGGAAATCCCTTCCGCGGGCGGACTCGCTGCCGAACTGATCAGCCGCAGCGGCGGACACGACCAGTTCGCACTCGAACCCCACGCGCTGCATATCTGGCCGCGCGGCGGCTACATGTGCATTGCGCTGCCCAACACCGAGGGCAGCTTCACCGTCACCTTGTTCCTGCCGGCGCAGGGGCCGCATCCGAGCTTCGCCACGTTGGGCGACGCCAGCCATGCACGCGCCTTCTTCGAGGAAGACTTCCCCGACCTGCTGCCGCTGATTCCCGATTTCGCCAACGACTACGACGGGCATCCGGTCGGCACGCTGTCGACGCTGTACCTGCAGCGCTGGCATCTGGAGGGACGCGCGCTGCTGATCGGCGACGCGGCACACGCCATCGTGCCGTTCCACGGCCAGGGCATGAACTGCGGCTTCGAAGACACGGTGGTGCTGGCCTCGCTGCTGGCCGCGGCGCCGGACGACACCGCCGACGTATTCGCCGAATTCCAGCGCATCCGCCAGCCGAACAGCGACGCCATTGCGGCGATGGCGCTGGAAAACTACGTGGAAATGCGCGATTCGGTGGCCGATCCGCACTACCTGGCCAAGCGCGCGCTGGGCGCCTTGCTGGCCGAACGGGCGCCCGAGCATTTCATGGCGCGCTATCGCATGGTCACCTTTTCGCATCTGCCCTACGCCTATGCGTTCGAGCGCGGCCGCGCGCAGGACGTGCTGCTGGAGCAGTTGCTGCGCGGATCGACCGACGCCAACGCCGTCGACCTGAACGCAGCCGTCGACGCACTCCGCGCCACCTTGCCTCCCCTGCCCGACCTGCGGCATGGATGAGGCGCTGCTCGCCGCGTACCGGGCCACCGCGTATCGGGTGCGCCTGGCGCGCGGCGGCCATGCCGCGATCCGCATCGATCAACCGCTGCCGCTGGAGCTTCACGCCCTGGCGCAGGCATGTCCCTGGGGCTTCGTCACGGCCTGGAACCCGCGCTCCGAATCCACCTCGCGCGCAAACAACCGGCTGGCCCAGCGGGCGCTGCTTGCCCAGTTGCGCGCGTTGCCGGAAACCGTGGCCATCCGGCCGGGCGTGGGCGTGGCCGCCGATGGACGATGGCGGGAACCGAGCCTTTGGGTGATTGGCCCTACCCCGGCAACCCTCGATGCACTGGCCCAGCGCTTCGATCAATTCGGCTATGTGCATGGCGATGGCGCGTCACCGGCGCAGCTGCGCCTGCTCCCCGTCGCCGGGCAGGCCTGAAACGGGCGGCACAGCGCCGCATGGACAAGTCCGCCGGGCATTGCGGACAATCGGGGAATGACTGCCTCCACCGCCGTCGCCCCGCCCCTGCTGGAGGCCCGGGCGCTCTCGTTTTATCGCCAGGACGAACCGGTGTTCGGTCCGCTCGACTTCTGCCTCCTCGAGGGCGAAGTGGCGCTGGTGGAGGGCGACAACGGCAGCGGCAAGACGACGTTGCTGCGCATCCTCGCCGGTTTGCTGCATATCGATGAAGGTTCGCTCGATTGGCGGGGCCAGCCCTGGCGGCGCGACGAGCACCTGGGCGATACGCTGTTCCTGGGGCATCACCTGGGCCTCAAGGCCGATCTCAGTGCGCGGGAGAACCTGGCCGTGGCCGCCGGCCTTTACGGCGCGCGCGACGGCTGCACGGTGGATGGCGTGCTGCTCGACGTGGGTCTCGCCGGCTACGAAGACGAACCCGTGCGACGGCTCTCCGCCGGCCAGAAAAAACGCGCCGCGCTGGCGCGCCTGCTGCTGTTGCCGGCCACCTTGTGGCTGCTCGACGAGCCCTACGCCAACCTCGATCGCACCGGCATCGAACTGGTCAATCGCCTGCTCGCCCGGCACGCCGCGGCCGGCGGCGCCGCGCTGGTCACCAGCCACGGCGCGGTGAGCTTTCTCAACGGCGAGCCGAAACGGGTGCGCATGCACGCATGAATCACGCGCCGCTCGGTTCCGCCTGCGCCGCCGTGCTGCGACGCGACCTCACCCTGGCCTGGCGTCGCCGCGGCGACATCGTCATGCCCGTGCTGTATGCGCTGATCGTGATCACCCTGTTCCCGTTCGCGCTGGGGCCGGAGGAAGCGCTGCTCCAGCGCATTGCCGGCGGCGCCGTGCTGGTGACCATGCTGCTGGCCATGTTGCTGGCGCTCGATGCGATGTTCCGCAGCGATATCGAAGACGGATCGCTGGAACAACTCATCCTTTCACCCCAGCCGCTGGCACTCATGCTGGGTATGAAAATTCTTGCGCACTGGATCACCACGGCTTTGCCGCTCATCGTCATCGCCCCGCTGCTGGCGGGCATGCTGCATCTGCCGACGGCGGTGATGCCGGTGCTGGTCTACGCGCTGCTGCTGTCCACCCCGCTGCTGAGCCTGCTCGGCGCCGTGCTGGTGGCGCTGACGGCCGGTACGCGACGCTCTGGTATGCTGCTGGCGCTGATGCTGCTGCCGTTGTGCGTACCCGTGGTGATCTTTGCCGCAGGCGCTGTCGCCGCGGCTCAACAAGGGCTGCCGTGGCTCGCGCCCATCGCCTGGCTCGGTGCCGCGCTGGTCATGGCGCTGGTGCTGGCTCCGCTGGCTTGCGCCACCGCCCTCCGCATAGCCTTGGACGCATAAAGACGATGGCCAACTGGATCCCGCTCTGGGTTCACAAGCTCAGCTCGCCGCCGAACTTCTACCGTTTCGCAGGTGTGGTTCGCCCTTGGGCCCTGGTGCTGGCGCTCGTGCTTGGCGCCATCGCGCTGTATGGCGGCCTGGTGTTGGCGCCGGCCGATTATCAGCAGGGCGATGCGTATCGCATCATCTTCATCCATGTGCCCTGCGCGTGGATGAGCCTGTTTTGCTACGGCATGATGGCCATCGCGTCGTTCATCTCGCTGGTATGGCGCATCAAGCTGGCCGAAGTGGTGGCGATGGAATCGGCGCCGATCGGCGCCGCCTTCACCTTCATCACGCTGGTCACCGGATCCCTGTGGGGCAAGCCGATGTGGGGTACCTGGTGGACCTGGGACGCGCGCCTCACCTCCGAGTTGGTGCTGCTGTTCCTGTATCTGGGCGTGATCGGTCTCTATCACTCGTTCGAAGACCGTCGCCAGGGCGCGCGCGCCGCGGCGTTCCTCGCCATCATCGGCATCATCAACGTGCCGATCGTGCATTTCTCCGTGAACTGGTGGAACACGCTGCACCAGGGATCGACCATCCGCATCCTCGGTCCGTCGAAGATCAGCACGGCCATGCTGTGGCCGCTGCTCACCATGATGGCCGCCACCAAGTTCTATTACATCGCCAGCCTGTTCGGCCGCGTGCGCACCGACCTGTTGTCGATGGAAAGCGGCAAGGACTGGGTGAAACAGATCGCCGAACGCGAGGGCCACGCATGAGCGCGTTCTTCGCCATGGGCGGCTATGCCATCTACGTGTGGCCGGCGTATGCGCTGTTCTTCATCGTGCTGATCGCCGACTACATCAATCCGTGGCTGCGTCGCCGCCGCAACCTGCGCGAACTGCGCGGACGCCTGGCGCGCCAGGCGGCACGCCAGCAACGCAACCCTTCAGCGCCGTAAAGCGCACTTACGCGAATGAGCATGAACCCCACCCGCAAGCGCAGGCTCACCATCGTCCTTCTCGTCGTCGCCGCGGCCGTGGTTGCGGTGGGCCTGATCGTGTTCGCCCTGCAGCAGAACATGAATTACCTGTTCACGCCGAGCCAGGTGCAGACGGGACAGGCCGCGCACTACAAGACCTTCCGCCTTGGCGGCATGGTCAGAGCCGGTTCGATCCAGCGCAGCAACGAGTCGTTGAAGGTGACCTTCACCGTGGTCGACGCCAGCGGCTCGATGCCCGTGGAATACACCGGCATCCTGCCGGACCTGTTTCGCGACAACCAATCCGTGATCGCCACCGGCCACATGGACAACGCCCGCTTCATCGCCACCGAAGTGCTGGCCAAGCATGACGAAACCTACATGCCCAAGGAGCTGAAGGACGCCATGGCCAAGGCCCACGAAGGCAAGCAGGTGAACGAAGAAGCCGGACAGGACAAACCGCAATGACTCCCGAACTCGGCCAACTCGCGCTGATCCTCGCCCTGCTGCTGGCGCTTGCGCAGGGCGTGTTGCCCTTGATCGGCGCGTGGAACGGCAGTCACGCACTGATGTCCGTGGCCCGCCCAGCCGCGGCCGGACAGGCCGTGTTCGTGGCGCTGGCCTTTGGCCTGCTGACCTGGGCGTTCCTGTCGTTCGATTTCTCGGTGCAATACGTGGCCGACAATTCGAATCTCGCGCTGCCCTGGTATTACCGCGTCGCCGCGGTATGGGGCGCGCACGAAGGTTCGCTGCTGTTGTGGATCTTCATCCTCAATCTGTGGACGCTCGCGCTGGCCACGCTCAGCCGCAACCTGCCTGAGCTGTTCGTGGCGCGCGTGCTCGGTGTGCTCGGCCTGGTGGCGGTGGGCTTTCTCGCCTTCATTGTGTTCACCTCCAATCCTTTTGCGCGTTTGTTGCCGATGCCGCCCGACGGCGGCGATCTCAACCCGGTGCTGCAGGATCCGGGCATGACGTTCCATCCGCCCGTGCTGTACATGGGCTACGTTGGCTTCTCGGTGGCGTTCGCGTTCTCCATCGCCGCATTGCTGGGCGGCGAACTGGAACAGGCCTGGGTGCGCTGGGCGCGTCCGTGGACAAACGTGGCGTGGGGCTTTCTCACCGCCGGCATCGTCGCGGGCAGCTGGTGGGCCTATGCGGAACTCGGCTGGGGCGGCTGGTGGTTCTGGGACCCGGTGGAGAACGCCAGCTTCATGCCGTGGCTGGTGGGCGCGGCTCTGATCCACGCACAGGCCGTGACGGAAAAACGCGGCGGTCTGCGCGCGTGGACCATTCTGCTGTCCATCTTCGCGTTCTCGCTGTCGCTGCTGGGCACCTTCCTGGTGCGCTCGGGCGTGCTCACGTCGGTGCATGCCTTTGCATCCGATCCGCGCCGCGGCCTGTTCATTCTCTGCTTCCTGGCCGTGGTGGTCGGCGGCTCGTTGCTGCTGTACGCGCTGCGTGCGCCGAAGGTGGCGGGCGGCAAACCGTTCGCCGTGGTGTCGCGTGAAACAGCGATCCTGATCGGCAACCTGATGCTCACCGTCGCCGCGGCCATGGTGCTGCTGGGCACGCTGTTCCCGCTGCTGGGCGATGCGTTGAACCTCGGCAAGATCTCGGTGGGTCCGCCCTACTTCGGTTTCCTGTTCACGCTGCTGATGCTGCCCATCGTGGTGTTGCTGCCCTTCGGCCCGTACCTGCGCTGGGGCAAGAGCGACGTACCGGTGCTGAAGAAGGTGATGTGGCGTGCGGGCCTCGCAGCCATCGCCTGCGCCATTGTCGCGGCATTCGTCACCAGCGGCGAAAGCAAGGCCATTGCGGGCACCGCAGCGGCCGTGTGGTGTGGCTTCGGCACCCTGCTCTACGTGGTCAAGCGTTGGCGCGAAATGCCGGCCGGCCGCCGTTATCCCGCCGAAATGGCCGGCATGTTGTTGGCGCATTTCGGCGTGGGCGTATTCCTGGCCGGCGTGCTGCTGACCAATGCGCTCAGTGTCGAGCGCGATGTGCGCGTGGCGCCGGGCGAAACGCAGAGCATCGGCGGCTACGACTTCCGCTTCGACGGCGTGCATCACACGCAGGGTCCGAACTGGCAAGGCGACCAAGGCACCGTGACGGTGCTGCGCCATGGCAGCGAAGTGGCGGTGATGCATCCGCAGAAGCGCACCTACCTGCGCGGCCAGGTGCAGACGGAATCGGCGATCGACCCCGGCCTGTTCCGCGATCTCTACGTGGCGCTGGGCGAGCCGATGGATGCGAAGCAGCCCGAAGGCGCATGGGCGTTGCGCCTCTACGACAAGCCATTCATCCGCTGGGTCTGGGTGGGCGGCCTCTTCATGATGCTGGGCGGGTTCTTTGCCGCCGCTGATCGCCGTTTCCGCACCAAGCGCGTGGCTGCCACGGAAATGCCGCCGGCCACCGTGCTGCAGGAGTCGCGTGCATGAGCCGCCTGTTGCCGTTTTTCGGCTTCCTTCTGCTGGTGCTGCTGTTCGGTTTCGGCATCTGGTGGAACACGCAGCACGACCAGCGCGAAGTGCCCTCGCCGCTGATCAACAAACCGGCGCCTGCGTTCGTACTGCCGAAGCTGGACGACCCCGCGCAAACCGTGAGCCGCGACGCGCTGCTGGGCAAGCCCTACCTCATCAACGTGTTCGCCAGCTGGTGCATTGCCTGCGGCGAGGAACACCCGGTGCTGATGACGCAAGGCAAATCCATCGGCGTGCCGCTGGTCGGTTACAACTACAAGGATGCCACCGACGATGCCAAGGACTGGCTTTCGAAGCACGGCAATCCCTATGACATGGTCATCGTGGATCGCGAAGGTCGCACCGCCATCGACTTCGGCGTGTATGGCGCACCGGAAAGCTTCCTCGTCGACGGCAAGGGCGTGATCCGCTACAAGCGCATCGGTCCGCTCACGCCGGAAGTCATCGAGAAGGAATTGAAGCCGGCCATCGCTGCCTTGTCGAAGGAAGCGCCATGAGCCCCCGTAGTTCTTCTGTGGGAGCGCACCCTGTGCGCGACAACCCTACGAAGCGGCAAACCTGGGGTCGCGCACAGGGTGCGCTCCTACAAGTGCTGTGCTTGCTGCTGTTCACGAGCCTCGCCTTCGCCCAGGCCATCGACCCTCTGCCCTTCAAAGACCACGCCCAGGAAGTACGCTTCCAAAGCCTCACGCGCGAGCTACGCTGCCTGGTCTGCCAGAACGAAAACCTCGCTGATTCCAACGCCGATCTGGCGCGCGACCTGCGGCACGAAGTGTTCGACCTGATGCAGCAGGGCAAGAGCGACGACGAGATCAAGCAGTACCTGGTCGACCGCTATTCCGATTTCGTTTTATACGACCCGCCGATGAAAGCCAGTACGATGCTGCTTTGGTTCGGGCCGTTCTTGATTCTGCTGGCCGGCGCGGCCGTGGTGGTGGTGACGGTGCGCCGGCGCGGTCGCGCCGCGGCCGCAGTCGCCAACGACAAGCCGACCGATGAAGGGGATGACTGGTGAGGCTGGCTTTTTATCTGATCGCCGCTGCGATGATCGTGGCGGCGTTGCTGCTGGTGTTGCTGCCGCTGATTCGCCACGGACGCCAACAAGGCAAACCGCGCGGCGTGTTCGCGCTGGCGATGACCGTGGCGTTCTGCCTGCCGCTGGCAGCCATCGGCCTGTACCTCGCCGTAGGTACGCCGACGGTGCTCGATGGCGTGCCCAAGGCCAGCACCGCCATGAACATCGATCAGGCGGTCGATGAATTGAACGCACATCTCGTGCAGAAGCCCGACGATCTGCAAGGCTGGATGCTGCTGGGCCAGACCTACAGCGTGATGCATCGCGCCGCCGATGCACGGCATGCGTACGATGAGGCCCTGCGCCTCGATCCGGACAACGGCGTCGCCATGGTGGGCTGGGCCGAAGCCGACTCGCTGCTGCGCGAAGACCATCGCATCGAGGGTCGCGCGCAGGAGCTGCTCGAACGCGCCGTGAAGCTTGACCCGCAAAGCCAGCGTGGCCTGTGGCTGCTCGGCATCAGCCAGTTCCAGCACGACGACTACGCCAAGGCGGCCGCCACCTGGCGCCAGCTGCAGCCGCAGCTCGATCCCGATTCCAACGTGGCCAAGGCCGTGGCCGAACAGATCGCCGTGGCCGATGCGCGACTCAACGGCGCTGGCAAGACTGCGCCCGAAACGCCCGCCGCCCAAGCCACGCAGCCTTCGCTGCAGGTGCAGGTGGCGCTCGCGCCCACGCTCGCGGGCAAGCTGGCAGCCGGCGATACACTGTTCGTCTACGCCCGCGCCGAAAACGGCCCGCCGATGCCGCTGGCCGTGGCCCGGATGGACGCCACCGCCCTGCCTGCCACCGTGACGCTCAACGATGCGATGGGCATGACACCGCAACTCAAACTATCCTCGGCATCGCGCGTGTTCGTCGGCGCCCGCATCAGCAAGAGCGGCCAGGCCATCGCTCAGCCGGGCGACCTGGAAGGCGATGCCGGCGTGGTCGACGTGAATACGCACGTGCCCATCAAGATCACTATCGACAAGGTTCACAGATGACCCACGACGCCCGCCGGTACTGCCCCCTTCCCTCGCCCTTTGCGATGAAACGGGGCGGCACACTGCGCGAGGCACGCGTGGCCTATGAAACCTGGGGTGAGTTGAATGCCGCGCGCGACAACGCGGTGCTTATCCTCACCGGCCTCTCGCCCAGCGCCCACGCCGCGTCCAACGCGGACGATCCTGCCGAGGGCTGGTGGGAAGCGATGATCGGTCCGGGCAAGGCCATCGATACGTCGCGCTGGTTCGTCATCTGCGTGAACTCGCTGGGCAGCGACAAGGGCTCGACCTGCGCCGCGTCGATCAATCCGGCCACGGGCGAACCCTATCGCCTCGACTTCCCCGAACTGTCACTGGAAGACGTGGCCAACGCCGCGCACGTGGCCGTGAAAAGCCTGGGCATCGACCAACTCGCCTGCCTGATCGGCTGCTCCATGGGCGGCATGAGCGCGCTGGCATACATGGTCTTGCATCCGGGCAGCGTGCGCGCGCACATCAGCGTGGATACCGCACCGCAGGCGCAGCCGTTCGCCATCGCCATCCGCTCGCTGCAGCGCGAGGCGATCCGGCTCGATCCGCACTGGAAGCACGGTCAATACGCCGACGATGACTATCCCGTCGACGGCATGAGCATCGCCCGCAAGCTCGGCGTGATCACCTACCGCTCCGCGATGGAATGGAACGGCCGCTTTGCGCGCATCCGCCTAGACCCCGAGCAGCGCGACGACAATCCGTTCGGCCTCGAGTTCGAAGTGGAGTCGTATCTCGAAGGCCACGCACAGCGTTTCGTGCACACCTTCGATCCGAACAGTTATCTGTATCTGTCGCGCGCCAGCGACTGGTTCGACATGGCCGAATACGGCAACGGCAGCGTGCTCGAAGGCCTCAAGCGCATCAAGCTCGCCAAGGCCATGGTGATTGGCGTGAGCACCGACATCCTGTTCCCGCTGGAGCAGCAGGAACAGATCGCCGATGGCCTGCGCGCCGCCGGTGCCGCGGTGGATTTCGTGGCGCTCAATTCGCCGCAGGGACATGATGCCTTCCTGGTCGACATCCCCAACTACAGCCGTGCCATCGGCGGCTTTCTCGGCGCTCTCTGAACGGCTAAGGAGGCTCTGAACAGTCCCTAAGGGTGTCACCGGCTCTGTGTGGGTGCAGCTGGGTGTTGCGACGATGAAGGCAGGCTGGTGGCCTGTCGAATCGTTGCGACGCACAGCTGCGGCCACACAGAGCCGGTGACACCCTTAGGGGCTGATTAGAGCCCCCTTAACTGCGCCCTCGGGCGGGCGCTGCTAAGATGGGGGCGTAGTTCGAACCCTCGAGAACGCCATGCTTACCCTGGATTTCCCCGGCTCCCGCAAGCTCATCGACGCCATCGATGCCGCCGTGTCTCAGGACACCACCCGAGCCGTCACGGACAGCCTCCGCAACAGCCTGTGCAGCCTCATCCGCAGCCAGACCGTGACGCTTCCCGAATGCGTCTTCGAAACCGCCGAAGGCCGCTACGCCCGCCGCGAGCTCTACCGCAGCGAGGACCACGGCTACTGCGTGGTGGCGATGACCTGGGGACCCGGCCAGGGCACCCCCATCCACGACCATTGCGGCATGTGGTGCGTGGAAGGCGTATGGAGCGGCGCGCTGGAAGTAGTCCAGTACGAGCGCCTCGCCGACGAAGACGGCCACTACTGCTTCCAGCCCGTGGGCTCCATCCAGGCCGGCCCCGGCTCCGCCGGCAGCCTGATCCCGCCCCACGAGTACCACACCATCCGCAACCCTAGCGACGACGCCGTGGCCGTGAGCCTGCACATCTACTCCGGCGCCATGACCCACTGCGCCGTCTTCCAGCCCCTGGGCCACAACCAGTACCAGCGCACCGACCGCCAACTGGGACTCGACCCGGTCCACTGAACCCGGCATAATGCGTCGCTGCAGTGCCGGTGTGGCGGAATGGTAGACGCGGTGGACTCAAAATCCACTGGCAGCGATGTCGTGTAGGTTCGAGTCCTATCACCGGTACCAGGTTTTAAAAGAAAAGGCCCGACTTTTGTCGGGCCTTTTTTTGTGTTTGATGGTGATCTGCTTGCGCTTGGAATGATTGCCTATCAGACCGCGTTCCTCGCACAACTACTGCCCGAGGAAGTTGGTTTCGGCCATTCAATCCATCCAAAGAAAAGTGCACTCTGGCCTGGCCTTTCGCAATCCGTGAGTCGACTGTCTGCACGCGCGCCGTGCCGCCCGATTCCCGCTCCAGCCTCGGCCTTCCAGCCTCGGCCATGCCGGCAGCCATGTCGGGCGACTCACCTAGTTCCTCCCCACGCTTGGCGGCGGAAGCATCGTATCCGCGACCACGCAATCCGGATCTACGGTGTATGCCCATCGTCTCTAAGGAGTATTGCGGCACAAAATGTGACTTGATTCACGCAACCAAGCTAGTGGAAGCGCAACTAAATTTGATAGAACGCCAGTGATTACGCTCAGAAGAACGCGAAGACAGTTTGGAAGCCATACAGGGGAAATGCATGAAGTTTCTGCGCATCGCCATGCTAGTGGCGATCTTGTGCTGTGTATGGTTGGCTAGTAGAGACAACGAAGCATTGGCTCAAGGCTCCCCACCCTATCCTACGATGACCTATCCCAGCCGCGCCGCCGCATTGGCGGCCTGTTGGGGTGATATGTCTTGGTCAAACAGCCAAAACAGCTACTCCAAAAACCCCAGCACCTATAAGCTCGTCCAGCTGGCATGCTTCCCATGGAACATTAATACCGTTACGCCTATGCAGGCGTACTGCGTCAGAAATCCGAGTCCCGGAACGACAGGTTGCAACGGGCTCATGGGGACGCCCCTATATCTCTATTTTCCTATTGTGAGCATGTGCACGCCGATGAGCGCGACATGCGTACCTTATGTTCCCGTTAAAAACGAAGGATGCGGCTGCGATACCGTCGCGAGCCGCGTGAAAGTTGGCAATCCGATCAATGTTGGGACGGGCAACAAATATCAGCCTGAATCCGACGCTGCCTATGGCAACGTCTCAATCACTCGCTACTACAACAGTGACAATCAAGTGCGTGCGTCCAACCTTGGAGCTTCGTGGCTCTCGGGGTACGACCGTACCATCTTGGCCCTTAGCAATAGCAACGGAAGCAGTGCGGTCGTAGCGCGCGAGTCCGGCCGTGAATTGACCTTCAAGAAGGTCAATGGCGCGTGGATAGCCGATAGTGATATCGCCGATACGCTAACCGAAATTGACAACATCAGCGGTGCAGTGGCGGGCTGGACGCTTCACGTGGCTGAAACACAGCTTTATGAAAACTACTCGCCGACAGGGGCGTTGATCTCGATTGCTGATGGCAATCGAACTCTGGTGACTCTGGGCTACACAATCGGCGGGGAACTATCATCTGCCGGCAATCCGCTGCCGGCCACGCTGCTTCGGACACTCACGGATACGACGGGGCGAGTATCGACCATCGGATACGACGATCAACTCCGCATCGTCTCGATTACGTTGCCTGACGCCCGGACCGTTGGCTACGCCTACAACGCAAATAACTACCTGAGCACGGTGACTTATCCGGACGGGAGTGTCAGGCAGTATCTCTACGACGAGAGCGCTTACAGCGTTGCCGGCAGCAATCAAGGCAAGCTCACGGGCATCGTCGACGAGGGCAGCGGCCGGTTTGCGACATTTACGTATCAGGCCAATGGGCGTGCCACGTCCTCTCAACATGGTTTGGGGGCGGAGCTGAATACGATCAGCTACGCCCCCAATGGCCTGAGCGCCACCGTGACCTATCCGACCGGCGTAACGAGCACGCTTAGCTTCTCCAATTCGGTCGGCACGATGAAAGTCAGTGCGGCAAGTGCGTTTTGTGGTCAGGCTTGTGGTCAGCCCTATCAGGCACAGACATTCGATACGAACGGTTATCCGGCGAGCGCTACGGATTTCAACGGCAATATCACGACGACCAGTTACAGCAGTGCAGGTTTGTTGACGCAGCAGATTGATGCCCAGGGCACGAGCAACCAACGCACCACGAACTTCACCTGGAACACCACCCTCCGCGTTCCGCTGACCCGTACCGTCCTCGACAACAATGGCACCACCGTCGCCTACGACGCGTGGATCTACAACACCTTCGGCCAAGCCACCGCGCGTTGCTCTGCTGATCCATTAGTCACCGGCGCCACCAGTTACACCTGCGGCAGCAGCGCCAACGCTCCCGCCGGCGTGCGCCAATCGCGCTACACCTACTGCACCGCCGTCGACACCACGCAATGCCCCCTCATCGGCCTGCCGCTTTCGGTCGATGGCCCGCGCACCGACGTCTCGGATGCCACCAGCTACAGCTACTACCTCGCCACCGACGAATCCGGCTGCGGCACGCCGGGCGGCGCCTGTCATCGAGCAGGTGATCTCTACCAAGTGACCAACGCGCTCGGCCAGGTCACCACCTACAGCGTCTACGACAAGAACGGCCGCGTGGTGCGTCAGTCTGATGCCAATGGTGTGATCACCGATCGCACCTATAGTCCACGCGGTTGGCTGCTCACGCGCACCGTGCACGCCAACAGCAATGGCACGCCTTCCTCCGGCGATGCGGTGACCACCATAGGCTATACGCCCTACGGTTCGGTGGCCTCGATCACGGACGCCGACGGTGTCGCGGTCAACTACACCTACGACGCCGCCCATCGCCTCACCGACATCAGCGATGCTTTAGGCGACCGCATCCACTACACGTTGGATGCGGCGGGCAACAAGACGCAGGAACAGACCTTCGATCCCAGCGGCACGGTGCGTCGCACGCTCTCGCGCACGTACAACACGCTTGGCCAGCTCACTCAGATCACCGACGGCCTTAGCCACGCCGTCTTCAACGCCCGCTACAGCGACAGCTACGACGCCAACGGCAACCTGATGCACACCGCCGACGCGCTGGGCGTGCAGCGCAAACAGGGCTATGACGGGCTGAACCGCCTGATCAGCACCATCGACAACTACAACGGCACCGATACCGCCACGCAGAACACGCAAAGCGTGTTTGCCTACGACGCCAATGATCGCCTGGAAGGCGTGGGCGATCCGGATGGGCTCAACACCACCTACAGCTACGACGGCTTGGGCAACGCGACCGGCGTGCAGAGCCCCGACACGGGCGGCACCGCTTACGTCTACGATGCAGCGGGCAATGTCACGCAGCGCACGGACGCCAAGGGCGTGGTAAGCAACAGCACCTACGACGCGCTCAACCGTCGCACCGCCACCACCTATGCCGATGGCACGCTCAACGTGGCCTATGGCTACGACGAGCCCAATAGCGTCACGGGCTGTCCGGCCTCGTATCCGATCGGTCACCTCACCCGCATCATCGAAACGGCCGTCACCACCGTGTACTGCTACGACGCGCACGGCAACGTCACGCGCAAGAGCCAGACGCAGGGCACCGTCACCGACGTCACTACCTACGGCTACACCCTGGCCGACCGCCTCGCCAGCACGGTGACCCCAGCCGGCACGTCCATCCAGTACAGCCGCGACGCGGCCGGCCGCATCAGCGGCGTCACCGCCCTGCCCCCAGGCACCAGCGGTGCGGGGGCCGGCAACGTAGTCACCGCCATCAGCTACCTACCCTTCGGCCCCATCGCCAGCTACACGCTGGGCAACGGCCAAACCATCACCCGCACCTACGACGCCAACTACGCCCTCACCGACGTCGTAAGCCCGGCACTGAACCTGCATTTCGCCCGCGACGCGATGGGCAACATCACCGCCCTGGGCAATGCCCCTGGGGCCAATCCAGCCACGGAGTCCTACAGCTACGACCCGCTGTATCGCCTCACCGACTTGACCGATGGCAGCGGCAATGTCGAAGAGGCCTATACGTACAGAAAGTCCGGCGACCGTTTGAGCAAGACTGCCAGCGGCCTTGCAACAGGCGTCTACACCTATCAGACCGGAACACATCACCTGGCCAGCATCGGCAACGCCTCGCGCGCTTATGACGCCGATGGCAATACCACGGGCAGCGCGATCGGCGGCAGCACGTTTGGTTACGGCTACAACGGTCGTAACCGCATGACAGTCGTGCAGCGAGATGGCAGCACGGTGGGAACGTATACGTACAACGCGCTGGGGCAGCGTACGGCGAAGGTGGTGACGTTCCCTGCCGCTGGCAGCCAGCGTTTTGCGTACGACGAAGCCAGTCAGCTAGTTGGCGAGTACGGTAGCACCGCGCGTGACTATATTTGGCTCGGTGATCTGCCTGTCGCCGTGGTGGACACGACCAGCGGTGTCAGCACGGTGAACTACGTGCATGCTGACGGACTCAGTACGCCCAGAGCGGTCGCGGACGCAACAGGGGCTTCTGTCTGGCAGCTCGCCTACCAAGGGAATGCCTTTGGTGAGCAGCAGCCCTCAAGTGCGAGTGGCTACTCCTACAATCTGCGGTTCCCCGGCCAGTACTTCGATGTGGAGACGGGCCTCAATTACAACGGCGCGCGCTACTACGAATCGACGACGGGACAGTTTCCGCAGCCTGATCCGTCGGGCATCAATGGCGGTATGGGACTGTACGTCTACGGGTTGAACAACCCGTTGCTGTACTTCGATCCCGATGGTCAACAAGCAACCACTGCGCAACAAGGTGGGTTTGCGGTTCCAGTTGCTTCGCCTGGGCCAATGAGTCCCGGTGTACGTCCGGTGCCAATCACCGATCCGATTACAGGGCCGCGTGTGCCGAGCCCCGTTGGAGTTATGTCGGCGGTCGCCACCTTCTGTGGCTCAAACCCGTTCTCTGGTGCAGCATGCGTAATTGCCGGGTGCATCATTCCGCGTAGTACGGCAGATTCATGTGCGGATGAACCGAATCCACCTCCGGGGCAGTGCCCACGCGGCGATGAGAGTAAATGCAATGCGCTCTATGCAACCGATACGCAGACGTGCAATGGCATATCGCGCAGGCGAGGTGCAGCCGCTGGAGCAGCGTGTCATGCGTCAGCATCGGAGCGTTACGCGGCTTGCTTGAGAGGTGCGCCAATTCCCCCATTGAATACTTGGAATAACTAACGATGAACTCAGCTCACGACCACCTAGTAACTATTGATCCAGATAAACGATGCGTGCGCCTTTTTCGCGTCATGCCAGATGGAGAGAAAGTTCTTTATACCGAGCTAGAACTTCCCAAGGGTGATGCTCCCGGATGGACTGATGATGTGGTTAGGCTTGCTCAGCGCCTCGGTGAGGATTTGCTGATGGATTCACCGACGGCGCGGAACCTTCTCGCGCTTTAGGAAAACCCAAGAACGAAGAACGGGGTCCGGAAGAACGGGTTCAGGTTGGATCACCCCTGATTTCTGGACTACCCCCGATTTCTCGGACACGGATAACGGGAACAGGTTGGACCATTCCTGATTTCTGGTCCACTCGGCCCCTCCCTGTTTCCTCACCCCTGCTTTCCCTTTTCGCTACTCGCCTAGTCAACGAGCGGACGATAGGCGCAGACCACGGGCTTCGCCCTTTCCAAATCGTACCGCGCCTGAAGTGCCAGCCAGTAAAAGGCGGTGGTGTCGAAGGTGAGGGAAAGGCGGAGGGCGTTCTTGGGGGTGATGGGGTGGGTGTCGGCGATGAGGGCTTTGATGTGGTGGGCGGGTATGCCGGTGCGACGGGCGAGTTGGGCGGGGTTGAGTGCGTTGGGGATGAGGTAGGCGTGCAGCAGGATGTCGCCAGGGGCTCGCAGGGGTTGCGAGGGGTCGACTTCCGAGTGCGGGGTGAGTTGGATCAGTTCCATGGTGGTTCCTCCCTGTCGGACACGGCCGCAGAGCGGATAGGCGCTTACAGCGCTCCGTGTCAGTGAATGCTTGGCAGCTTCGTCGGTGATCGCCTGAGGGTGGCGCATCGCCCTGCCGGCCGATGCGCCGTAACGGCGATCATCGGAGGCGTGTGGTGTTCACTCGAGGCTCGTCACCGAGCAGGCGGGCGTACTGCTGGAGGCAGTGGATGGCGGTGCCCAAGCTGGCGGTGACGGCCACGGGAAGCGGCCATGGCAGCGCTCTGCCGGGGAATCCCCGCGCTTGCGCGTGGCGGCATTGCTCGCTGTCGACACGCAGGCGCGTGAGGGCGAGCACCGCCAAAGCGATGTCACCGCGAGTGCCTTGATGCAGAGTTTCGGGCCACGCCGCAGCAGTGGATGACGGGCCGCCAAGCGGAGGAGTGAGGGTGTCGTCAGGGGGAACGGACGAGCGAATGCGTACCGTATGATCGCGGATAGCCATGATCAACTCTCGTTAAGTTGGTGATGGTTAGCGGGTCGTGGGTGTTACTAGCACTCACGGCCCGCGCCTCATGACCTGGTGGTCATGGTCATCCGCGAAACCGTGCAACACGACAGCGCGAGTGACCGACTGACCCTAACAAGCAGGGTTGGCATCGTCTGTCAGGGATCGGCGAGATGAGTGTCCACTTGGGCGAGGTGGTGCGTGACGGCGCCAAGCCGATCGAATGTCAGCACCATTCCATTAGAGGATCTGAAGGCAGTGCGCGCTTAAAAACGCGCACGCAGACTCATGAAATTGTCCCTGGCACTTTTTCCATGGCACTTTTTCCATGAGATTGTCCCTGGCACTTTTTCGGCAGAATCATCCGGGTTATTGGATGATCGCTATGAGTGGTGCGAGTCCCTGCATGCACTGATGAGGCCAAGAATGCGAAAGTTAATCGTCGTTGTCGCAGTCATGCTCGCGAGTGGCTGCTCGTCTTCAGAGCGATACCGACTTGACGGCGTCAGCAGCGATTTCTGTGTGCCAGAGAGCCAGAAGGTTCGAAGTGTGCCATGGGTTCCCGATGACCCCGCCTGGGCACCGAAGGGCTTCGCATTTGCTGGTTGCGAAGATGCGACAGGTCAACACGCAGAGCAATGCCCATTTCCCGCATCAATTGGCGGCGGTGTCGTTGAACAGCGTTCCGCGTTTCGTTCACAGAAGTGGTCTGATTTCGGCGTCAAGTCAACGCTAAAGAGCGAAACGCTCTCCCCTTCCACCGAAATGCAAAAATCCGACAAGAACGACGCACTCGTCGTTCATCGCGGCATGCAGTGGGATGTCTGGAGCCATACTGTCTGGGGCGAGCAAGGGGACGTGCTTCAACTTTCTAACGACGATGTCTTACTCGCAAGTTGCCGCGCCGAGAGTAAACCGCTCCCTGGCGACAGGTCATGGCCTGCGGGACTGAAGTGCCGTCGCGCAGTACTGGCTAGTGACTATGCCGTTGAATATTCCTTTCGCTCAGAAAACATGTCACCAGAGGTGTTGAGTCAACTTGATCGAAAGGTGATAGCTGGGATCAATCAATGGAGGTGCAGTGGAAAGCGCTAACCGCCCAGTGACTTGGTCGTCTCACTCATTTCTCGCCACGCCCCTGCAGTACATCAGGCAATTCTTGAGGGCTTTGGGGCGATAACGGTCGCCTGTGGCGGGCCGCACAGGCCGGCCGATCTCACCTCGACATCCGTACCCTCGAATGCGCTTCGATTAGCAAATATCCGACGGATCGATCGTCATGGTCGTGCCCGGCGCACTTTAAGAGAAATCCACTGCCCAACGCATGGCATGCATTGCTAGGCTGCAACTTGCCGATCGCTGTCGACAGCCGGCGCGATATGCCAGTCCCATTTCAATGCCTGCAAGGACAGCCTAGCCATGCTCGGACCCGCACCCTTTCCCGAACCTCCGCCCATTCCCCAACGCACGCCGCCAGCGAGCAAGCGCCGCCTTCCCTTATGGGCAGGAATTCTTATTGGCGTGCTATGCGGATTCGGGCTGCTGATAGGCGTAGCGACGTTTCTGTTCTTCAAGTTCGGCTGGGGCGAGTTCTCCGATCAGGCGGTCGCAGCGATGAACGAACAGCCGATCATCCAGCGCTGTATCGGCCCTATAGAAAGCGCTTCGCTCGACTTCACACGCACCAATAGCGATCCTCGCGAGGATTCATTCGCTTTCCGCATCCGAGGACCTGCCGGCTCCGGACTGGTCACCGCCGTATTCACCACGGTCGATGCCGACAACGAGCAGATCGACGAGGGCGAGTTGAAGATGACGGACGGCCGGATGTTTGCGCTGCAAGCCGCAGACGATGCGGAAGGCGAAGACGGCGAGCAAGAGGACGCTGGCTGCCCTCGCAACTGAGTGCGCCTGAGTTATCGCGATACGGTCGGCGATCGGTATGGCTCGCAGGACAAACAAAAAAGGCCCCGCTTCCGCGAGGCCTTTTTGTTTGTATTACCTACGTGCCAATCAATCAGGCGAACGGGTCGTCCAACACGATCGTGTCATCACGATCCGCACCCGTGGCAACCAGCGACAGCTTGCAGCCCGACAGCTCCTCCACCGCACGCAGATAAGCACGAGCCGCAGCGGGCAGCTTGTCCCACTCGCGGATACCGGCAGTGGATTCGTCCCAGCCCGGGAATTCCAGGTAGACCGGCTTGCACTCGTCCCAGCCGTCCGCGTCGAGCGGAGCCAGTTCGCGGCGCTTGCCGCGGTATTCGTAGGCGATGCAGACCTTGATGGACGGCAGGCCGTCGAGCACGTCGAGCTTGGTGATGGCCAGGCCGTTGATGCCGTTGATCTGCACGGCGCGCTTGAGCGCGACGAGGTCGATCCAGCCGCAGCGGCGCGGACGGCCGGTGCTGGCGCCGAACTCGTTGCCGACCTTGCGCAGGCGCTCGCCCATCTCGTCGTTGAGCTCGGTCGGGAACGGACCGCCGCCCACGCGCGTGGCGTACGCCTTGCAGATGCCCAGCACGTAGTCGATGTCGCCCGCGCCCACGCCGGTGCCGGCCAGTGCGCCGCCCACGGTGGTGTTGGACGAGGTCACGTACGGATAGGTGCCGTGGTCGATGTCGAGCAGCGCACCCTGCGCGCCTTCATACAGGATGTGACCGCCTTCCTTGCGCACGTCGTGCAGGATGGTGGCGACGTCGTCGACCATCGGGCGAATGAATTCGCCATAGGCCAGCGCATCGTCCAGCACGGTCTGGAAGTCGACCGGCTCGGCCTTCAGCCACTGGGTGAGGATGAAGTTGTGGTATTCGACGGCGGCCTTGATCTTCTCCGGCAGCTCGTGCGGGTACATCAGGTCGGCCACGCGCACGCTGCGGCGAGCCACCTTGTCTTCGTACGCCGGGCCGATGCCGCGGCCGGTGGTGCCGATGGCGCTCTTGCCGGCGGCGATTTCGCGCGCCTTATCGACGGCGATGTGGTACGGCATGATCAGCGGCGTGGCCGGGCTGATCTTGAGGCGCGAACGCACTTCCACGCCCTGCGCTTCCAGCTCTTCGATTTCCTGCTTGAGCGCCTGCGGCGACAGCACCACGCCGTTGCCGATCAGGCACAGCGCGTCGTCGCGCAGGATGCCCGACGGAATCAGATGCAGCACGGTCTTCTTGCCGCCGATGACCAGCGTGTGGCCGGCGTTGTGACCGCCCTGGAAGCGCGCGACGGCGCTGACCTGTTCGGTCAGCAGGTCGACGATCTTGCCCTTGCCTTCGTCGCCCCACTGCGCACCAAGGATGACTACTGACTTGCCCATGATGATGATGCTCTCGTCAATTTGAAGAATGCGGATGGCCAAAGGCCGCGAAACGGATGGAAGCCCTGATTGTTTCGTTCGGCGTCCAGCGCCGTGAACGTCGCCGGGGTGAAGCGTTTGCGCGAACGACGATGAAGCTTCGCTGGAAAAACTCGATGGGTTGAACGGCCCATCGCCGCGTTAATTCAATGCACCCACTGCAGCGCCACCAGGCCGATGCCGATGGCGGCCGCGCCGAACAGCCGCAGCGCGCGCGGGCTCATGTTGGCTGCCTCGCGCATGGTGGCTTGCCACCCGCGCGGCGCGGCAAACAACACCAGCCCCTCGATCACCAACACCAGGCACAACGCGCCGGCCAGCTCCCTCGACATCGTCCGTTACCACTCAATGCTTGGACGATGCGCCGTCGCTGAAATACTTCAGGAATTCCGAATCGGGCCTCAGCACCAGCACGCCCTTGCCGTCCTTGAACGAGGTACGGTACGCGGCCAGGCTTCGATAGAACGCGAAGAACTCCGGATCCTGCCCATAAGCCTGCGCGTAGATCGCCGCGGCCTGCGCATCGCCCTCGCCCTTCACCTTGGCCGCATCGCGCTCGGCTTCGGCCTTCACGACTTGGGCCTGGCGATCGGCGTCGGCCTTGATGGTTTCGGCGGCCTGCTGACCGGTGTAGCGCAATTCGTTGGCGAGCTGGGTGCGCTCGGCGCGCATGCGCTTGTACACCGACTCGCTCACTTCGTCCGGCAGGTCGATGCGCTTGATGCGCACGTCGACCACGGCAATGCCGAAGTTCTTGCGGGCTGCCGCGTCGGTCTGCTTGCGCACGCGTTCGGTGACGTCCTTGCGGCCGGCGGAAACCAGCTCCTGCAAGGTGCGGCCGTTGAACTCGAAGCGCAGCGCATCCTTCACGATCGGCGTGAGGCGATTGGCTGCCTGCAGTTCGTCGCCGGCGGTGGCGCGGTAGTAGGCAGCGTTGTCGGCAATGCGCCACTTCACGTAGAAGTCGACGTTGACGCTCTTCTTCTCGGAGGTGAAGTAACGCTCGGGCGGCGCTTCCAGGGTAAGGATGCGGTTGTCGAACGTCATCACCTGCTGGATGAACGGCAACTTCGCGTGCAGGCCAGGCTGGTCGCCGGTGCGCACGATGCGGCCGAACTGCAGCACGAGCGCGGTCTGTCCTTCGTGCACGACGAACAAGCTGTTGAAGCCGAGCAGCACCACGAGCACGGCGATGATGGCGGAGGCGAACTTCATGGCTGCTTCTCCTTGCCGCCGAGGTTGCTGTCGCTGCCGGCAGCCGATTGCATCACCGAGCCCACGCCCTGGATGTCCTTGCCGGTGGCACGGTCGAGCGGCAGATAGATCATGTTGCGGCCGCCGGAACCATCGAGCACCTTGGGATTGTTCGACATCACGTCTTCGACTGTTTCCAGCCACAAGCGGCGGCGGGTGACGTCCGGCGCTGCCTTGTATTCCTTGAGGATCAGGTTGAAGCGCGAGGCATCGCCGGTGGCCGTGGCCACGCGGGCGGCGGCGTAACCCTGGGCCTCGGCAGCAATGCGCGACGCGTCGCCGCGCGCTACAGGCACGACCTGGCTGGCGTAGGCGCGCGCATTGTTTTCGGTGCCCTGCTTGTCTTCGCGAGCGGCGTTGACGTCGTCGAAGGCGTCCTTCACTTCCTGCGGCGGGGCCACGTTCTGGAAGCTCACGTCGGTCACCACCAGGCCGGCGTCGTATTCGTCCAGTGTGGCCTGCAGGATTTCACGGGTCTGCTGCTGCAAGGTGTCGCGCGTCTGCGCCTTGACGGCGGCGGGCACGACAGCCGGCGCGGCCGTGGACGAGGCGGCGGCCACGCTGCTGGCAGGCGCGGGCGCCACGGCGTCGACTTCGCCCTGGCTGGTGAGGATGTTGTCCATCACGTTGGCGCCCACCACCGTGCGCACGGCAGCTTCGGCCGCCTGGCGCAGCGTCTCTTCCGGCGGGCCGCTGAGCGAGAACAGGTATTTGTACGAATCGGACACCTGGTACTGCACGTTGAAGTCGACCGAGATGATGTTCTCGTCGCTGGTCAACATGCGCACCTTGTCGGAGACCGAACGGATCTCGGTGGCGCCAACCTTGGTCACCGTTTCGATCGGACCGGGGAACTTGAGGTGGAAACCCGGCTGCAGGGTGCGCGAGTACTTGCCGAAGCGCAGCACCACGCCGGCCTGGCGCGCATCCACGATGGTGAAGCTGCTCATGGCGATCCACACGATCACGAACGCCAGCAGGATGGTGAAGATGCCGCCGGCACCGCCACCCAGCTTGCCGAAGCGGTTGCGCAGCTGCCTCAGGACGTCGTCCAGCCCCGGCTTGTTGCCCGGCTGGCGATTCTTGTTCCAAGGATCACGTTGCCCATTACCGGGTTCGTTCCAGGCCATGGTCAGTCTCCTTGAGGCCGCTGGGAGGCCGGCTGTATGGGCCGGAAAACGCGTTGCACGGGTTTTGACATAGGGTCGACTGCTTGATGTGGCTGTGTGCCTGGGCACGGATGGCCGCACAAACACCGTCGATTCTACCAGAGCCAGCCGGCGATTCCCTCCCCAAGGCTGCGTATCCTTGTGGGAGCGCACCCTGTGCGCGACAGGCGCCTCAGGGGCATCTCGACAAATGGTTTCCGCGAGCCGCTCGGGCGCCTGTCGCGCACAGGGTGCGCTCCCACAGGGGCTTGGTTACTCCGGGGCCTGTTTTTAAAAGGCTTCTTCCGGCGTGCCGAGGATCGGTTGCAGCAAGGCCGCCTCGGTGGCGTTGCCCCCGCTGAGCGGCGCGATGACGCTGCGCGGCGCATCGATGTTCAAGCGCCAACCCTCCTCGTCGACTTCCTCGCCGACGATGGCCCCGGCGGCCTTCAGGCGTGCATGCAGGCGTCCTGCCGAATGCGGCAGGCGCAGCTCGGACTGCACGCGCGCGCCGCCAAGCAGCTCGCCCAGGGCCTGCTTGAGCAGGTCCAGGCCCTGCCCGGTCGCGGCCGACAACCATACGGTGGTGGGCTTGCCCTCGGCATCGCGGTCGATGCGCGGTTCGCTGCCGGCCAGGTCGATCTTGTTCATCACCCGCAGCTGGGGCAGATCGCCGGCATCGATTTCCTCGAGCACGTTGTCCACCACGCGGGCAAGGCGCTCGCGCTCCTCGTCGGCGGCGTCGCTCACATGCAGCAGCAGATCCGCGTCGCGCGCCTCGGCCAGGGTGCCGCGGAACGCCGCGACCAGGTCATGCGGCAGCTCGCGGATGAAGCCCACCGTGTCGGCCAGCACGGCCGGGCCGCAGGACAGGCCGTCGAGCTTGCGCACGGTCGGGTCCAGCGTGGCGAACAGCAGGTCGGCGGCGAACACCTCGCCTTCGGTCAACACGTTGAACAGGGTCGACTTGCCGGCGTTGGTATAGCCGACCAAGGCCACCCTCGGCACGGTGTTGCGCAGTCTCGCGCGGCGCTGTTGGACGCGCTGGGTCTGCACCTTTTCCAGCCGCTTGGTGAGCATCTTCACCCGCTCGGCGAGCAGGCGACGGTCGGTTTCCAGCTGGGTTTCGCCCGGGCCTCGGTTGCCGATGGCACCGCCGCGCTGGGCGTCCAGATGGGTCCAGCCGCGCACCAGCCGGGTGGCGAGGTGCTTGAGCTGGGCCAGCTCCACTTCGAGTTTGCCTTCGTGCGAACGGGCGCGCTGGGCGAAGATGTCCAGGATCAGGCCGGCGCGGTCGACCACGCGCACGTTGAGCAGCTTTTCGAGGTTGCGCTCCTGCACGGGGGTCAGCAGGTGATCGACCAGAACCAGGTCGGCTTCGAGCGCCCGGGCGGCCTCGGCCACCTCGTCGGCCTTGCCGGTACCTATGTAATAACGCGGGTTGGGCACGTCGATGCGTGCCGGAATGCTGCCGAGGATCTCGGCACCGGCCGAGTGCACGAGCTCGGCGAATTCTTCGGCGCGCCTGGCCGAATCGCCCTCGCCGCGGGAATGCGGGAGCACGAGGATGGCGCGTTCGCCTTTCTTTTGACGATCAAACACGAGGGCGGGAGGACCTTTATGAAGACGCGGTGCCGTGGACCGTCAAGGGTCCACGGCACGAATCGGAGTGGGAAGTGTATGTGGATACGCTGCCCGCCGGAGGATTCCGGTTTGCAACGCCTACCCTACTCAGATGGGTCGACCGCCCTGCGGAATCAACCTTCCGCTTCGGGCGCACCGCCCGGCGCGTCGCCCGGGCCGTCATGGCCATTGCCCATGCGGACGTTACGGCTGGGCACCACGGTGGAGATGGCATGCTTGTAGACCATCTGGCTCACTTGGTTGCGCAACAACACCACGAACTGATCGAACGACTCGATCGTGCCCTGCAGCTTGATGCCATTGACCAGGTAGATGGCGACCGGAACGCGCTCGCGACGCAGCGCATTGAGAAACGGATCTTGCAACGATTGCCCTTTGGACATTTCTTGTTCTCCCCTCGCAACGGACGGACCGGGATAAAAGACGCGTGACGCGCCCCGGTCCAAGGCCGAGGAATATTAACCACTTTTAAATCGTTGATGAAAGAGTAAATGCACGCTTTCATCAGGTGTGAAAAAGACGTTTAGAGAACTGCGCGGCACACTATTGCTCGCCCAAGAACATTCGCACGCCTTCTTCAGCAAGATTCCGCGTCTCAGCACGCTCTGGATCGAGCATCCGGGCGTCGAGCACGCCGCGTAGCCAGGTGATCTGGCGTTTGGCGAGCTGGCGCGTGGCGAAGATGCCGCGATCGCGAAATTCCGCCTCGTTCGTTTGGCCGTCCAGATGCTCCCACGCCTGTCGATAGCCCACGGCGCGCATGGCGGGGAGATCGGCATGCAGGTCGCCGCGTGCACGCAAGGCGCGAACTTCATCGAGGAAACCATCCTGCAGCATGCCGTCGAAGCGCCGGGCGATGCGTTCGTGCAATGGAGCGCGACCCGCAGGAACCAGCGCCAGCTTGAGCACGCGCCACGGGAAGCGCTCGCCGGTGCCGCCACGCTGCTGTTCCGACAACGGGCGGCCGGTGAGCTCGATCACCTCCAGCGCACGCTGGATGCGCTGCGCATCGTTCGGCCCGATGCGCTCAGCCGCCGCCGGATCCAGGCGTTGCAGGCGCGCATGCAGCGCGGGCCATCCTTCGGTCGCCGCCTGCGCCGTGAAACGCTCGCGCAGGATCGGATCGGCTTCGGGCAGCTGCGAAAGACCTTGCTGCAGCGCGCGGAAATAGAGCCCGGTGCCGCCGACCAGCAGCGGCACGCGGCCCTGTGCCGTGATTTCCTGCATCGCAGCCATCGCATCGCCGCGGAAATCCGCCGCCGAGTAAGGCTGGGCGGGATCGCGAATGTCGATCAGTCGATGCGGGTAGCGCGCCAGCGTCGACGCGTCCGGCTTGGCCGCGCCGATATCGAGACCGCGATAGACCAGAGCCGAATCGACGCTCACCAGATCAACCGGGAACTGCTCGCTCAAGGCGCAGGCGAGCGCCGTCTTGCCCGACGCGGTCGGGCCCATCAGGAATACGGCCAGGGGGCGCTGATCGATCGGCATCGACGCATTCTAGCGGCGAACCGAGGCACTACTCACTGTGGGAGCGCACCCTGTGCGCGACAAGCGTCTCCACCGGGCGAGGCCGTCGCGCACAGGGTGCGCTCCCACAGAAGGATCGACTAGGCGTAGAACTCCACCTTGCCGCCGGCGAGGTGGTACATCGAGCCGACGATCTTGATCTTGCCGTCCTTCTCCATGCCGGCAAGCACGTCGCTGCGTCGACGAATATCCTCCACCGTCTGACGCACATTGGTGGCGGCCACCGCATCCACGAAGGCGTCGTTCTTGCTCGTGCGTTCGCCGCTGAACTGGGTGGCGGCGACGGCGGGCTTGATCTTGTCGAGCAGGCCGGTGAGGTTGCCCAGCTTGGCGTTGTCGATGGCGCCCTTGATGGCGCCGCACGCCGTGTGCCCCATCACCAGCACGAGCTTGGAGCCGGCCAACGCACAGGCGAACTCGAGGCTTCCCAACAGATCGTCGTTGGCGATGTTGCCTGCAATGCGCGCGTTGAAGGTATCGCCGATACCGGCATCCAGGATGATCTCCGCCGGTGCGCGCGAGTCGATGCAACTGAGGATGACCGCGGCGGGATACTGCCCGCCGGCACTGGCCCGCTTCTGTGCCAGATAGTCGTGTCCTTGCATCTTGCCGGCACGGAAGCGCTCGTTGCCTTCCTTGAGCATGGCGATGACCTGATCCGGCGTCATCGCATCGCGCTGTTCCTTGCTCAGGGCGGCGGCTTGCGCCAGGCCTGGGAGCAGCCAGGGTACGCCGCCCACCGCGGCAAAGGCGGCCACGCCGATGGCTGACTTCAACAGCGAGCGGCGCGAACCGTCGGTCGCGCTGCCGCAACACGCTTGCTCGTGAGCTTGCATAACGCCCCCAACTCCCCGAAAGAAGTTGCTACTGCACGCCCGGGGCGATGAAACCGGCGTGAACCCTTCCCTCTACATTCACTGTGGGAGCGCACCCTGTGCGCGACGGCCTCGCCCTGTGGAGGCGCTTGTCGCGCACAGGGTGCGCTCCCACAGGTTGGGGACTCAGCGAGCCGGCACACCCATCTCCTTCAACAACTGCGGCGCCGGATACACCTTGTCCATCAGCCAACGCATATAACGCAGGTCGACATGGATGGCGCGCTTGTAACGCGGGTCGAACATCCAGCTCGCGCTCACCGCTTCCCAGTTGCTGTCGAAATTGAGTCCCACCAGCTCGCCCTTCGCGTTCAGCACGGGCGAGCCGGAGTTGCCGCCGGTGGTGTCCAGGTTGCTGAGGAAATCGACCGGCATCTGCTGGGTTTTGGCCTCGGCGTAGCCCTCGTAGTCGCCCTTGGCGATGGCATCGAGCAACGGCTTGGGCGCATCGAACGGAACCGCACCGGTGTTCTTCTCGACGATGCCCGCGGTCGTGGTGAGCGGTTCGTAGGTGACTGCATCGCGCGCCTTGAGCGGCGTCACCTTGCCGTAGCTCACGCGCAGCGTGGCATTGGCGTCGGGGTAGACCGCACGGCCCTGCTTCTGGCGATAGGCAATCAGTGCGTCCATGTAGCCGGGGCGTAGCCGCAGCAGATCGCCCTCGTGCGACTTGCGCTCGTCTTCCATGCGCAGCAGCGCCGGCTGCAACTGCGCGGCGACCACCAGCAGCGCGTCATCCGATTTGGCCACCGTGGCGGGATCGGCTTTCAGCCATCCCAGACGCGCGGCTTCGTCACCCAGCTGCGTGGCGCCGTAGACCTGCTCGAGCTTGTGCGACAACGCTTCGGACGTGCGGCCGAACGCGGCATCGAACTCCGGCACGCGCTGTGTGTCGGGCAGCTTCTGGTAGCGGGTGAGCAAGGCGGTCAACAAACGTCTCTCGACCGCGGGATCGTAGCGACGCTGCACTTGCCGTAGCGTGCCCGCGATCAGTTCTTCGTCACGCAACTGGTAGCCTGCCTCGCGCTGCGCGTCGGGCCGGCCACGTTCGTGCGCCAATCGCTGCAACACGATGGCCGAGCGCAGCAATTGCGTCTGCGTTTGCATCATGCCGAGCAGCAGATCGCGCTCGCGCGTGGCATTGCCGGCGGCGATGAGCTGGCCGACCTGGTCGATCTGCGGACGCAGCTTGCTCGCCTGCGGCTGGGCCGCCAGCCATGCCAGCATGGCGTCCTCGTCCTTGCGGCGAACGGTGACCGCGTCGCTGCGCTTGAGTCCATCCAGTTCGCCCTGGAAGCGCTTGATGTTGTTCTTCAGCGACTGCAGCTGCGACGCGTAGCGGATGGCCGCTTGCCGGTCGTCGCGTCCCGTGTCCTCGATGACGTGTTCCAACTGCTGCATCACTTCAACCGTGGTGGGCAGGCGCCATTGCACCTGATCGGCGAATTCGGCCGCCGTGCGATGCCGATAGGTGATGCCGGGATAACCGGCCAGCATGACGAAATCCCCTTCCTTCACGCCATCCCGTGCCACCTGCAGATGCGCGGGCGGGTGATAGGGAACGTTGTCCTTGGCGTAGTCCGCCGGCTTGCCATCGGGGCCCACATAGGCGCGCAACAAGGTGAAGTCGCCCGCGTGCCGCGGCCACACGAAGTTGTCCACTTCGTCGCCGTAGTTGCCGATGGCGCGGGGCGGCGCGTAGACCAGGCGAAGATCGCGCAGCTCGAGCTGCTTCACCAGGTAGAAATCGCGGCCGTAGAACATGTTGACCACGCTGCAGCGCATGCCGGACTCGCGCTCGCACTCGGCCACCGTCGCTTTGCTGATCGCATCGATGGCATCGAAGTAGGCGCGCCCCGTCTTGCCCTTGGCGGCGGCCAGCACCTTGTCGCTGATCCGGTCGAAGCCGGTGGTCACGCGCAGGCGGAAATCGGGGTTGGCCGGCAGCTCCTCGGCCCGCTCGTGCGAGACGAAACCGTTCTGGATCAGGTCGCGCTGGGCGTTGCTGTTGTACTGGATCACGCCGAAAGCGACATGGTGGTTGGTCAGCACCAGGCCGTCGTCGCTGATGAACGAACCGGTGGCCCCGCCCACCTTCACCACCGCATTGAGCGGCGCCTTGGTCAGGTCGGCCAGCTCGGCCGGGTTGCCCTGGAACCCCGCCTCGCGCAGCGGCTTGGCGATGGACGGCAGCTGCGAGGGCATCCACATGCCTTCGTCGGCGTGGGTTGGAATGGCGATGGCTAGCCCCAATGCTGCCGCCAGCAGCGTGAATGTCGGTCGTTTCATGCCTGTCCTAGAGCCGGGTGGCGCAAAAAATTGCGACCATAGCCCTGCCCGCCCCTCGGGGCAACGCTGCACTGCACGAAGCGGCGCCCGTGCCCCGCCTTCTATAATGTCAGTTTTCCCGCCCTTCCCCCACGGAAACCCCATGCCTCAGATGATGAAAGCCCTGGTCAAGCGCAAGCCCGAACAGGGCATCTGGATGGAAGAAGTGCCTGTTCCCGAGGTCGGCCCCAACGAGGTGCTGATCAAGCTGGAAAAGACCGCGATCTGCGGCACCGACCTGCACATCTACAAGTGGGACGAGTGGTCCCAGCGCACCATCAAGCCCGGCCTGACCATCGGCCACGAATTCGTGGGCCGCGTGGTGGAGGTCGGCCCGGGCGTCACCGGCTACAAGATCGGCGACCGCGTGTCGGCCGAGGGCCATATCGTCTGCGGCCACTGCCGCAACTGCCGCGCCGGCCGCCAGCACCTGTGCCCGAACACCGTGGGCATCGGCGTGAACCGCAACGGCGCCTTCGCCGAATACATGACCATGCCGGCCTCGAACCTGTGGCCGATCCCGGACCAGATCCCGTCCGAACTGGCCGCCTTCTTCGACCCGTACGGCAATGCCGCGCATTGCGCGCTGGAATTCGACCTGATCGGCGAAGACGTGCTGATCACCGGCGCCGGCCCGATCGGCATCATCGCCGCGGGCATCGCCAAGCATGTGGGCGCCCGTAACGTGGTGGTCACCGACGTCAACGATTACCGCCTGAAGCTGGCGGCGGACATGGGCGCCACGCGCGTGGTGAACGTGGCCAACCAGTCGCTGAAAGACGTGATGAAGGACCTGCACATGGAAGGCTTCGACGTGGGCCTGGAAATGAGCGGCAACCCGCGCGCCTTCAACGACATGCTCGATTGCATGTACCACGGCGGCAAGATCGCGCTGCTCGGCATCCTGCCCAAGGGCGCCGGCATCGACTGGGACAAGGTGATCTTCAAGGGCCTCACCATGCAGGGCATCTACGGCCGCCGCATGTATGAGACCTGGTACAAGATGACCCAGATGGTGCTCACCGGCTTTCCGCTACAGAAAGTTCTCACCCACCAGATTCATATCGACGATTTCCAGAAGGGCTTCGACCTGATGGATGCCGGCAAGTGCGGCAAGGTCGTCTGCTCCTGGTCTTGAGCATCCACGAAACCGTCACATAAATGCACTTGGCCGCCGCTTTTTGGGCGGCCAAGTCGTTCTGCGATAACAGTCGGCCTAGTACACTCGCGGCAAGGCGGCCGACTAATCGCTGGGATTGTGAAGGTACCCGGCCCAAGGGCTGAGTACGGTCGGCGCGCGATGGCATGGGAGCATCGTCCGCATGGCTGATCTGTTCAGCAATCGTCATCTGGCCGCAGGACGCGACCGCGCCATGGCCGTCTACAAATCGCATCGCACGCGCAAGATCGCCCTGATCGTTGCGATCGTGCTAATCGTGTTCGGCATCCTCGGCTTCCTCGCCGCACCATCGATCATCCGCAGCCAGATCGAGAAGCGCGCCACCGCCGCGCTGCAACGTCCCGTCACGCTGGGTGCGGTGCATCTCAACCCGTATACGTTGCGCCTGGAGCTGGATCAGCTGCATATCGCCGATCGCGATGGCAAGTCGGCTTTCGTCGATGTTGACCAGGCGGTCATCAATGCCTCGTGGGCCTCACTGTTCCGCATGGCGCCCGTGCTCGATCAGCTCATCGTGCAGCATCCGCGCATCCGCATCGTGCGCACGGGCGACCAGCGCTTCAACTTCAGCGACATCATCGATCGCTTCAACGCCACGCCGTCCGATCCGAAGGCTTCGCCGGCACGCTTTGCGCTGTCCAACATCAGCGTGCACAACGGCGACATCCAGTTCGCCGACGAGGCGATGAAGGCCGATCACCACGTCGAGCAGTTGGAGCTGGGCATTCCGTTCATCGCCAACCTGCCCAGCGATACCGATGTGTTCGTGCAGCCGCTGCTGTCGATGAACGTGGACGGCAGCCCGCTGCGTGTCGAAGGCCACACCAAGCCGTTTGCCGACAGCCGCGATTCCACCATCAATTTCCGCCTGGATCGCCTTGATCTGGCGCGCTACATCGGCTACGCGCCCACCACGCTGCCGGTGACGATACCCAAGGGCCTGCTCAGCGGCGATCTGGTGCTGCATTTCCTGCAGGCCAAGGCGGCGTCGCAACTGCAACTCACCGGCAAGCTGCAGATCGACGATTTCGCGCTCAACACCCGCAGCGGCCAGGCGATCCTGAGCCTTGGCAAGGGCACCGCCGACCTCACCGACGTGCAGCCGCTGCAATCGCGTTATGTGCTGGGCGCACTCAGCTTCGACCGTGCGCAGCTCTATTACACCGCCGGTGCCGACGGCCACAGCAATTTCGACGCGCTCACCTCGACGCCCACCCAGGCGGATGCCGACAAGAAGGCCGAGCCCACCGACCTGCGCATCGCTTCGATGGCGCTCACCAACAGCGCCATCCATTACACGGACGCCGCGGGCAGCAAGATCGACCTGGGCAATCTGCGCGGCAACATGCAGGGGCTGAGCCTGCAGGCTGCGCCGGTGGCGAAGCTCGATGTGACCGCGCAGTTCTTCGGCGGCGACATCGGCATGAAGGGCACGGTGGATCTGGCCAAGAACAAGCTGGTCGCCGCCTTGACGCTCAAGCAGGTGGACATGGCGCCGCTGCAGGCTGCCACGTACCAGGGCATCAACGCGCGGCTGACCAAGGGCAAGCTCGATGCCACCGGCCAGCTTCAAGTGGACTGGGGCAAGCCGTTCAACATCCATCTGGCCGATGCGCATGCCACCGCCACCGATTTTGCGATGGAACCGCAATTCAAGGGACAAGGCTCGCCCGTTTCCTGGGCCACCCTGGAAGCGGAAATCATCCAGGTCGACCTGGCCACGCAACAGGCGCAACTGGGCACGGTGAAGGCCACCGGCCTCAGCCTGGACGTACAGCGCAATAGCAAGAAGTACATCAGCCTGGTGGATCTGTTCGCCGCCAAGGATGCGCCGAAGAAGCCAGTCGCCGCCAGCGGACCGCCGTGGCATTGGAGCGTGGCCCACCTCGCCTTCGACAATGCCGCCGTCGCGTTCACCGATCTGGCTGCCGGCGACAAGCCGGTGAAGATCAAGATCGATACGCTCAGCGGCAGCATGGACAACCTGAGCGACAAGCTCAACGAACCGCGCGAGATGAAGTTGTCGGGCACGATGGGCCGCGGCAGCTTCACCGCCAACGGCAAGCTGCAACCGCTGCCCACGCTGGCCGATCTGCAGATCGACACCAAGCGGTTCGACATCACCAACTTCCAGCCGTACATCAGCGTGCCGTTGAACGTGGTCATTTCCAGCGCCCGCGTCACCAGTAACGGCAAGCTGCATTACGACGGACGCAGCGCGGAACCGAAACTCACCTACAAGGGCAACGCGGCGCTGGAACAGGTCCGCATCCAGGACAAGCTCACCGGCGATGATTTCCTGCGTTGGCGCACGCTCAGCGGATCGAATCTCGATGTCGCCTATGGCTCGGGTGCGCCGCGCATGCACGTGGCCGGACTGGTGCTGAGTTCCTTCTACGCGCGCATGATCGTCAACGCCAACGGCACCTTGAATCTGTCCGAAGTGGTGACCAACCCGGCAGCGGCGCCCGTATCGGTGACGCGTGGAGAGAATGAGCAGCCGTCCGGCGCGGCGGTACCGCCACCGGCCCCCGCTGCATCCGCACCGGCTCCCGCAGTCGCTGCCGCGCCAACCAAGGACACCAAGGGCACCACCACCACGGCCATCGTTCCCGCAACGGCGGCGCCGGCAGCCCCTCCAGCCGACATTCGCATTGGCGGCATCACCCTGGTCAATGGCCAGATCAACTACACCGACAACTTCATCAAGCCGAACTACACGGCCAACCTGACCAAGGTGACCGGCAAGATCGGCACCATCGCCACCACGCCTGGCGATCCGCCAGCGGAGCTGTCGGTGCAGGCGGCACTGAACGACAACTCGCCGGTGGATATCGACGGCACCGTCAACCCGTTGCAGCCGGTGGCCTTCCTCGACATCAAGGGCAAGGCCAACGAGGTGGAGCTGACGGGCCTGAGCGCCTACTCCACCAAGTACACGGGCTATCCCATCACGGCAGGCAAGCTGACGATGGACGTCCATTACACACTGGACCAGCGCAAGCTCGATGCCGACAACCATATCTTCATCACCCAGCTGACCTTCGGCGATCGCGACGAAAGCCTCGGCATCAAGCACATGCCGGTCAAGCTCGCGGTGGCCTTGCTGAAGGACACGCAGGGCAACATCGATGTGAACGTGCCGGTCTCCGGTTCGCTGGACGATCCGCAATTCAGCATGGGCGGCCTGATCTGGCGCGCCATCGGCAACCTGATCGCGAAGGCCGCCACGGCACCGTTCCGCCTGCTCGGCGCAGCCTTCGGCGGCGGCAACCACGAAGACCTCGGTTACGTGGAGTTCGATGCAGGCTCCGCCGTGCTCGACAAGAATGCGCAGGAACGCCTCGGCAAGATCGTGGCCATGCTCAACCAGAAGAACACCTTGAACCTGGACCTGATCGGCCGCATCGACCCGTCCAAGGATCAGGACGGCCTGCGCAAGGTGACGGTGGAGAACATGGTTCGCCGTGCGAAGGCGCTGGACACCGAGGGCAAGAGTGCCGATACGTCGGACGCCGCGCTCGCCTCGGTCAACGTGACGCCCGACGAGTACGAGAAGTACCTCAAGCGTGCCTATAAGGACGATGACTTCAAGGGCAAACCCAAGAACATCATCGGCCTGAAGAAATCGCTGGAGCCGGACGAGATGCGCAGCCTGATGGAGACCAACATCGCCGTCGACGACGCCGCCATGCGCGACCTCGCGCAGCGTCGCGCCAGCGCGGTGCAGGCGTGGCTGAAGGGCAAGATCGACGACAAGCGGGTATCGATCAAGGATCCCAAGCTCGATACGAAGGACATCGACGACAAGGGCAAGACGACGCGGGTGGAGTTTGGGTTGCATCAGGCGTGAGGAGCGCCAGCCGGCCTCAAGCCTTCAGGCCGTCATTCCGGCGCAGGCCGGAATCCAGTGACGTCGCGGCTGGATCCTCGCGTTGACGCAAACGTTCCGCGGGTACTGCCGCTAACACCGGACATTGACGCTACTGGATTCCAGCCTGCGCCGGAATGACGGCAAAAAAAGCGTGGCTTGCGGCCAGTCACCCGGGGTTCCTTCCCAGCCCGCCCCCAAGGGGTCAAAATAGCCTTTTGACCCAGCTGGAATTCCCCCATGAGCTACCCCGGCCAGTCTCGCTACGCCAGCGAACTCGAATCGATCCGTGAGCAGGGCCTGTTCAAGGCCGAGCGCATCATTGTCTCCCCGCAGTCGGCGAAGATCCGCCTCGACAGCGGCAAGGACGTGCTCAACTTCTGCGCCAACAATTACCTTGGCCTCGCCGATCATCCCGAAGTGATCCAGGCGGCGAAGGATGCGCTGGACACGCACGGCTTTGGCATGGCCTCGGTGCGTTTCATCTGCGGCACGCAGGATCTGCACAAGCAGCTGGAAAAGAAGATCGCTGAGTTCTTCGGCAAGGAGGACACCATCCTCTACGCCGCCTGCTTCGATGCCAACGGCGGTCTGTTCGAGCCGCTGCTGGGTGAAGAAGACGCCGTCATCTCCGACGCACTCAACCACGCCTCCATCATCGACGGCATCCGCCTGTGCAAGGCCAAGCGCTTCCGCTACGCCAACTGCGACATGGCCGATCTGGAAAAACAGCTTCAGGCTGCCGACGCTGCAGGTGCGCGCACCAAGCTGATCACCACCGACGGTGCGTTCTCGATGGACGGCTTCATTGCACCGCTGGACCAGATCACCGCGCTGGCAAAGAAGTACAACGCACTGGTGCACATCGACGAATGCCATTGCACCGGCTTCCTCGGCGACACCGGCCGCGGCTCGGCCGAGGTCAATGGCGTGCTCGACAAGATCGACATCATCACCGGTACGCTGGGCAAGGCACTCGGCGGCGCGTTGGGCGGCTTCACCACCGGCCCGCGCGAAGTGATCGAGATGTTGCGCCAGCGCTCGCGCCCCTACCTGTTCTCCAACTCGCTGCCGCCGCACGTGGTGGCCGCCGGCACCAAGGTGTTCGAGATGCTGGCCGCCGCGGGCGATCTGCGCGACCAGGTGAAGGAGAACACGCGCTACTTCCGCGAAGAGATGACCAAGGCCGGTTTCGACATCAAGCCGGGCGTGCATCCGATCGTGCCGGTGATGATCTACGACGCGAAGAAGGCGCAGGCCATGGCAACGGAGTTGCTCGACGAGGGCATCTACGTCACCGGTTTCTTCTACCCGGTGGTGCCGCAAGGCCAGGCGCGCATCCGCACGCAGATGAGTGCGGCGCATACGCGCGAGCATCTGGATCAGGCGATTGCGGCGTTTACCAAGGTGGGCAAGAAGCTCGGCGTTATTTAAGCCCGCTCGGAGCCGTGCCTTTCCTTTCGGGAGAGGCGCGGTCTCCGGCTTTCTGTGGGAGCGCACCCTGTGCGCGACTGCAACGTGCAGCATGGTCGGCCAGGTGGGCTGTCGCGCACAGGGTGCGCTCCCACAGGTGTTACTTCTCGCCGAGCGCGCGTACTTCTTCGGCGGTCAGATGCCGCCACTTTCCTTTCGGCAAATCGCCAAGCGGCAGCGCGCCGATGGCGACGCGGATCAAGCGCAGCACGTCGATGCCATGCGCAGCCAGCAATCGCCGGATATGGCGGTTGCGTCCTTCATCCAGCACGATCTCCAGCCACGCATTCTTCTCGCCATGTCGTAGCAATACCGCACGGCGTGCAGCGAGCCGTTCGCCCTCTTCCACGATGCCTTCGATCAACCGGTCCAGCAGAGCCTGATCGGGAATATCGTTGACCTGCACGTGATAGGTCTTGTCCACGTGGTGCTTCGGTTCGGTCAGGCGCGCCGCCCACACGCTGTCGTTGCTCAACAACAGCAGGCCTTCGCTGGCCTTGTCGAGTCGTCCGACCGGACCCAGCCATGGCAGGCCGGCATCCTTCAGCAGGTCGTACACGGTGTCGCGACCGCGCTCGTCGGCGGCACTGACGACGAGGCCGCGCGGCTTGTTGATCGCGATGTAGACGCGCGTGCTGGCGGCAATGGGTTCGTTGTCGAGCAGGATGCGTTGTCGATCCGCATCGGCGGGTCGCTCGGGATCGAGCACCACCTTGCCGTCGACGCTGACCCGTCCTTCGCGTATCGCCTTCTCCGCCTGGCTGCGCGAGCACACGCCCATTTTGCTGAGCACGCGCGCCAGACCATGGCGAGGTGCCGATGGTATGGCGTAGCGTGAAGCGGGACGAGACGGACGCATGGGAGAAACTCTCAGCCGGATGGCGATACCGCGCATGGTAGGTGATACCTGCGCGTATCCACAAAAGAAAAGCCCGGCTTGCGCCGGGCTTCTCCGTACAGCTTGGATCAGATCCTATTACTGCTGGACCTGCAGTTCGGTACGACGGTTCTGGGCGCGACCGGCATCCGTGGCGTTGTCGCCGATCGGATCGTTCTTGCCATGGCCGAACGGACCGATCAGGCGATCGGCAGCGATGCCGTGGGCCGTCAGGTAGTTGAACACGATCGCAGCGCGACGCTCGGACAGCGACTGGTTGTACACGTCGGTGCCCTTCGAGTCGGTGTAACCGGCAACCGTGACCTTGACCTGCGGGTAACGCTGCAGGGTGTCGACAGCCTGGTCGAGGATGGCAACCGAGTCAGCGGTCGGCTCAGCCAGCGCCTTCTTGATGTCCGTCTCGCCCTTCTTCGGACGGTCGAACTTGAAGTTGACGCCGCGCAGGTCGATCACGACCTTCTGCGGGCAGCCGTCCGGACCGACGATCGTGCCTTCCGGCAGATCCGGGCACTTGTTGTCGCACAGGTTCACACCGTTGCGGAACTGCTTGGAGCAGTCCGGAGCCACCGGCGGCGGCGGGGTTGCTGCGACCGGAGCAGCAGCCGGCTCGCCGAAGCGCGACACGATGCTGAAGCCCAGGAACCAGTCGCCGTAACCGTTCTTCTCCGGCTGGGACTTGTCGTCCCAATCGTAACGGTAGCCACCTTCGACGCGGAAGTCGGTGCTGTCGGTGATCGTCTTGGAGACGCCCACGCCCACTTCAGCAGCCGGCGACCAGGCGTTGTCAGCCGGGTTCATGTGGTAGCTGCCCAGCACGCCCACGAGGGCGTACGGACGCCATGCATTCCAGTCACCGTAGTAGAAGCGAGCAGCAACGCCGACGTTGTTGTTGGCCCAACGATCGCGGCTGCCGCCGTCGATGGTGCGCTTGGTGCGGTCGAAGAACACGTCGATCGAGGTGTTCGGCGCAATGAAGCGACCAAAGCCCAGGCCGTAGTACACCTGGCGGCTGTTGGTGTTGCGATCGGTATCGTTGTAGTAGCCGCCCACGGTCGGAGCGATGTACCAACGACCGTCGTAGCTCGACGTCGTGGTGGTGGTGGTGCTGTCTTGCGCGTGAGCGGCACCTACGCCGCCCAGAGCCAGGGCAATCAGGAAATACAGGCCCTTACGATTCATCAGGTGTCTCCTCATATTATTGGTATTCGCGTCCGTTCCACCCCAGACGGAAAACGCGCGTCATAACTGACTTCTACTCCGGGACTTTTCCTGTCCCGCGCTTTGCGTCCCGATCGGGGGAAATGTCACAAGACTTCAAGCGCGGCGGAGTGTAGCAAAATCGTTAAGAGCATCGCACGCACAGCAAGACGCTGTTGGTGAGCCACTGTTCAGGCAGATGAGACAAACGCTACGACGAAACTTCTTGCCTGCGACAACCTGTCACCAGCAAACAACGCGTTAGACCGAATCGCGTTATTGCAAAAAGAAAAAGCCCGGCATTTGCCGGGCTTTTCCTACTTCTGCGTACGAGGTTCGATTACTGCTGAACCTGCAATTCCGTACGACGATTTCGGGCACGACCGGCATCCGTGTCGTTGGTGTCGATCGGATCGTTCTTGCCGTGACCGATCGGACCTTCCAGACGACTTGCATCGATACCGTGCGAGGTCAGGTAGTCGTACACGATCTTCGCGCGACGTTCCGACAGACCCTGGTTGTACTCCGCCGTACCCACGCTGTCGGTGTAGCCGGCAACGGTGACGTGCACCTGCGGATAACGCTGCAAGGTGTCGACGGCCTGGTCGAGCACGGCCAAGGAATCCTTGGTCGGTTCGGCCAGCGACTTGGCGATGTCCTTCTCGCCCTTCTTCGGACGATCGAACTTGAAGTTGACGCCGCGCAGGTCGATCACGACCTTCTGCGGGCAACCATCCGGACCGACGATCGTGCCTTCCGGCAGATCCGGGCACTTGTTGTCGCACAGGTTCACGCCGTTGCGGAACTGCTTGGAGCAGTCCGGAGCAGCCGGCGGCGGCGGCGGCGGAGCCGGCGGGGCCGGCGGTGCGCCGATGCGCGAGACGATGCTGAAGCCCAGGAACCAGTCGCCGTAACCGTCCTTGTCGGGCTGGGTCTTGTCGTCCCAGTCGTAACGGTAGCCACCCTCGACACGGATGTCGGAGCTGTCGGTGATGGTCTTGGACACACCCACGCCCACTTCGGCAGCCGGCGACCAGCCGTGCTCGAAGTTGCTGATGTGCTGGCTGCCCATCACGCCGCCCAACAGGTACGGACGCCATGCGTTCCAGTCGAGGAAGTAATAGCGCGCCGCCACGCCATACGTGTTGTTCGACCAACGACCGCCGCCGGCATCGGTGTCCACGGTGCGCTTGGTGCGGTCACCGAAGAAATCCAGCGAGAAGTTGGGCGAGAAATAGCGACCAAAGCCAATGCCGTAGTAGAACTGGCGGCTATTGGTGTTGCGGTCGGTGTCGTTGTAGTAGCCACCCACCGTGGGTGCGATGTACCAGCGATCGTCGTACATGGACGTTTCGGTGGTGGTCGGTGCCGCACTGCCAGTGTTGTCCTGTGCGTGAGCGGCGCCTGCGCCGCCCAGGGCTAGGGCAATCAGGATGTACAAGCCCTTACGTTTCATCAGGTGTCTCCTCGTTTATTGGTGTACGCGTCCGTTCACCCCAGACGGGAAAAGCGATCAAGCCGTGATTCCACTCCTAGTGAACCGCGAACCTGACTTCGAACCTAGTGCTTGTTTTACCCGAAACGGGCGCGGAGTAGCTTAGCAAAAGTTAAGCAATTGCAAATCGACCCCAAACGCCCGTTCATTTTCAGCTCACGCCGTCTTTACAGCGTGAAGAAACCAAGGAACTCGTGGATCGGCATGGCATCTAGCTTAACGGGGTCTGCCGTGGCGTTCAGGATCGTTTTGACCCGATGGGACGGCAGCTGGCTTCGCATGGCAGCCTCGAACTTCTTTAACAACACGGGGATACCCTCCCCCCGGCGCCTGCGATGACCGATCGGGAAGTCGATGGAGACCTTTTCGGTGCTCGAGCCGTCCTTAAAGAACACCTGAACTGAGTTGCCGATGTAACGTTTCTCGGGATCGAAGTAGTCCTGGGTGAACCGGGGGTTCTCGCTGACCACTGTCTTGGCGCGCAAGGCGTCGATGCGGGGGTCGGCGGCCACCTCATCGTTATAGTCGTCGGCCGTCAGGCGGCCGAAGATCAACGGCACCGCCACCATATATTGAATGCAGTGATCGCGGTCGGCGTAGTTGGCCAGCGGGCCGGTCTTGTCGATGATGCGCAGGCCCGCTTGCTGGGTCTCGATCACCACCTGCTCGATCTGGTCGATCCGGCCGGCCACGGCGCCGTGCAGCTGCATGGCGCACTCGACGGCCGTCTGGGCGTGGAATTCGGCCGGAAAGCTGATCTTGAACAGCACGTTTTCCATCACATAGCTGCCGAACGGGCGCTCGAACTGGAACTCGTTGCCCTTGAAAGCCACGTCGTAATAGCCCCAGGTCTTGGCGCTGAGCGCCGACGGGTAGCCGACCACGCCCCGGTACACCGCATTGATGGCATGGGTCACGGCGCGGCGGCAGGCGTCGCCGGCCGCCCAGCTCTTGCGTGGGCCAGTGTTCGGGGCGTGGCGATAGGTGCGCAGCGCGCCGTTGTCGATCCAGCTATGGGAGATGGCCGTGACGATCTGCTCCCTGGAGCCGCCCAGCATGGCCGTGGCCACCGCCGTGGAAGCCAGGCGCACCAGGATCACATGGTCCTGGCCGACGCGGTTGAAGCTGTTCTTGAGCGCGTAGCAGCCCTGGATCTCGTGGGCCTTGATGGCGTAGGTGAGCACGTCGCGCACGGTCATCGGCCGGCCGCCCTCGCGCTCGGCCTTGCGGCTGAGGTAATCGGCGACGGCCAGGATGCTGCCCAGGTTGTCCGACGGATGACCCCACTCGGCCGCCAGCCAGGTGTCGTTGAAGTCCAGCCAGCGGATCTGGGTGCCGATGGCGAAGGCCGCCTGCATCGGATCCAGCTCGTGGCTGGTGCCCGGCACGCGGGCGCCGCCCGGCAGGTTCGCGCCCGGGACGACCGGGCCCAGGTGCTTCACGCACTCGGGAAACTTCATTGCCATCAAGGCCGTGGCGAGCGAGTCCAGCAACATGTAGCGCGCGGTGTCGTACGCCTCGGTGGACTCGATCGGGTAGTCGACGACGTAGTCGGCCACGTCGACCATCGGTTGGTCGGGATCGGGGCGCTTTGCGGAGCGGATATCGGGCGCACTCATGGGAGACCTCGCGGCGGTGGGAGCGACAGTAGTGGTTTTGCCCGCTTTGTGCAGCTTGACGCCCGCGCACGCGGACCTCGACAATGCGCAGATACTGATCCCAAAAGGGAGTAGTTCCGAACGCCGGCTTCGTCGGTGTTCGTGCAGCGGTCGTCATCACGAGCGTCACCACGCTCCGGTCGCTGCGGCGGTTCTTCCGCGAACGAGACTTTTGCAGTCATGACGGGCCGCGCGCGTCCGTCGTGGTTGCATTTGTCCCGACGCGCAGAGACCCGTACATGGACCTTGTCGTCACCGAATTCCTCTCCGGCCTGCTGGCCATCGTGCTGCTCGACCTCGTGCTCGCGGGCGACAACGCCATCGTGATCGCGCTGGCCGCGCGCCGGCTGCCCCGGCATATCCAGAAAAAAGCCGTGCTGTGGGGCACCGTGGGCGCGATCGCGGTGCGCCTGCTGCTGACCGGCGTGGTGGTGTATCTGCTCAAGCTGCCGGGTCTGATGCTGGTGGGCGGCGCGTTGCTGTTGCCGATCGCATGGAAGCTGCTGCAACCGGACAGTCATCCTGCGCACGAGGTCGGTGCCGCGGGCAGTTTCTGGGCAGCCATGCGCACGATCATCGTCGCCGATGCGCTGATGGGCATGGACAACGTGCTGGCCATCGCCGGCGCGGCCAAGGGGCACATGGTGCTGGTGGTCATCGGACTGGCGATCAGCGTGCCGCTGGTGGTGTGGGGTTCGTCGCTGATCCTGCGGCTGATCGAACGTTTCCCGGTGATCGTCTACATCGGCGCAGGCGCCATCGCGTGGACGGCGGCCCGCATGATCGCGCACGACCATTGGTTGTCGCCGTGGTTCGAAACGCATGGCTGGGCCAGCTATCTGCTCGACGCCGTGCTGGTGATCGGCGTGTGCGGCGGCGGCTGGTTGATGCAACGCCACCGCCTGCGAGCGCAAGAATCGGCTTGAGCGTGGCAAGCCCGGCAGGCGACACTTCATGGATAAGACCACACCAGGACGATCCCCATGAAGTTGTACTACCTGCCGGGCGCCTGCTCGCTCGCCGACCACATCGTGCTCGAATGGATCGGCCAGCCGTACACGACGCATCGCGTCGCGCGCGAAGAGCTTGGCTCGGCCGACTACCTGAAAATCAATCCGTCGGGCGTGGTGCCTGCCCTGCAGGAACCGGACGGCTGGGTGCTGACCGAGAACGCGGCCATCCTCAACTATCTGGCGGACAAGTTTCCGCTGGCCGGCCTGGGCGGCGAAGGTGCGCGGGGCCGTGCGGAAGTGAATCGCTGGCTGGCTTACATCAACTCCGACCTGCATCCGATGTACCGGCCGGTGTTCCGCCCGGAGCGCTTCATCGATGGCGAAGAAGCGCAGGATGCCTTGCGCTGCCGCGCCATCGAACGCTTGCGCGGCTACTATCAGCGTCTCGATGCCCAGCTCGAAGGCCGCGACTGGCTTACCGGCACGCGCTCGTTCGCCGATCCGTACCTGTACGTGGTGCTGCGCTGGGCCATGGGCAGGGGCGTGGACTTGTCCGAACTGCACAACCTCGCCCGCTTCCATCAGCGCATGCAGGACGATGCCGGCGTGAAGTCGGCGCTGCAGCAGGAAGGTCTCTGAGCACGCCAACGGCGTCGTTGGCGTGCTCGCATTCCTGGCTCTAGAACATCATCGGCACGCGCACGGTCACCGTCGCGTCCGGTGTATCGCGCGTCACGCCGACGCCCAGGGTGAAGTTGAGCGTGCGCTTGTCGCTGAAGCGCCATGAGCCGCCGATCAGGAGCGTGCCGAGCACGATCTTGGTCGAGCCGGGCACGTTGTGGTTGTTCTGCTTGGTGGCGCCGACGAAGCTCTGGTCGTAGCCGATACTGATCGACGCTTTCTCGTTGAGCGAAAGGCCCATGCCCACGCTGACGTCGACGATGTCGCCCAGCTTCACCTTGCCCAGATTCTCGGTGCCACCGAGCAGGATCTTGCGCGTCACGTCGTCGCGCGGCACGTTGTAGAGGTAGCTGAAGTTGCCGAAGAACACCACCGGGTCGGTGGGATACAGCCAGGTCACGCCCGGCTGGATGGCCCAGAAGCCGGTACCCACCGGCTGCGTCAGCGGCAGGCCGGTGCCGGTAGCCGCGAGATCGACCTGGCCGATCACGTTCTCCACGCAACGTTGCACGCAGTCCGTGGTGACCTGGAACGGATCCTTGCCGGTGTTCGACTTCACGCGCAGCCAGCCGACGTAATAGGCCTTGTCCGGGCCGCCGACATTCAACTGATAGCGCGCGGTCGCTTCGATATCGCCCAGGCCGTGGCCGCTGTTGCCGAACGCCTTGTCGGTGGCGCTGCCGGTGAAGATCTCACGGCTGGTCACGTCCTCGTGCGCATAGACGTAAGGCACGCGGACTTCCACTTCGAGCCGGTTGCTGAGGCCGTAACGCGTGGTCAGCCAGCCGACCTGCGTGGTCGTGCGCACCTGCCGCGCATCGATCAGGCCGATCAGGATGGCGGGGATCACCGTGTAGCCCACCAGCGCCACGCGATCGACCGACGAATAACCAAACTGGTAGGCCGGCTCCATGATGAACTTGCCCTTGGGCGTCAGCACGCCGGGCTGCTGGAAGATCGGCGCCACCTCGGGCGGACGCGTATCGGCCTTGGGCGCTTCGCCCACCGGTTGCTGTTGTGGCGCGTTGGCGGCCACCGCATCGCCGGCCGGCATGGGCAGCGCAGACGCTCCAGGACCGCCTGTCGCGATGCTGCCGGCGCGCTGCTTGTCCAGCACGTCGATGCCCACGGCATGGCGCAACGACTTGTAGTCGGCCTCCTGTTCGGCCAGGGCGCGCTTCATCGCATCGAGCTGGGCGATCTGCGCACTGATCTGGCTGCGCATGGCATCGATGCGGTCGCCCTGCTCGGCCACCCGCTTGCGCAACTCGTCCGGATCGACCGCTGCGGAACTCCCGGAGGGCGCCGCTGAAATGGTGTTGTTGGCCGTCGCGGGTGATGCCCCCGGCGGCGACGGTGACTCCTGCTGCGCCGAGACAGGCAAGCCCAGCGCCACCAATCCGGCACATCCCGCCGACCAAACGTATCGCCACGCTGAGTGTCGCATCATGCTTCCTCATGACTCATGGTTCGATGTCGTACTTATCAACACGCCGCGCTTGAGCAAGCACGGCGTGTTTGCGGTAACAGCCCAGCCCCTGCTGCGTCTGCCCTGTCAGTGACCCAGGGATTGCAACTGCGCCTGCTGCAAAGCCTCCTGCAGACTCCCCTCGCGGAATGCGTTGAGCGAATTGGTCGATGCGTTGATGGTGGTGATGTTCTGGATGTTCTGGTTGTTCAAGGTGTTCTGGATCACCGTGCCGCCCATCTTCGAGGCGAGCGCGGAGGGATCGAAGGTGTTGTTCGGACCGATCTGCGTGACCTGCACCGTGTTGAGCGCCGTCTGCATGGCTTGCGCCTGCGCGGTGGTCATGTGCGCGACGTCGGGAATGTTGAAACTGGTGGAGGTGACCAGATTGCCGTTGACGTAGACGGCGCGGTCGATCCCGAACGAGGCCACCAGGCCGTTGCCCAGGTCGAAGCCGCCGCGCTGCTCGTCGAGCGTGTCTTCGCTCACCGCAGCCCAGCCGGGCAGGCCGTTGTCGGAGGTCGGGATACCCGTCACCACGCTCGCCAGCGCTTCAGCCGGCGCAGGCGCATGCGCTGCCACGGCAGCCGCTGTCACCGTGGTCGCACCATCCTGCGCCTGCGCCCCCACGACGCAACTACCGCATGCGACAAAGAGAGCGCCAAAGCCAACGATGTATGCAACCGCTTTCATCAGTGTGTCCCTCAAATATCGTCCGGCCCTTTCTTGGGCATCACGGTGTTGTAGAGGCCGTTGCGATCGATGGCATCGCCTATGGGCGCCGCAGGCGCCACTTTCCAATCATTGGGGCTGTTGAACACCGCCAGGTTGCGGCGGTTGTGGATCACGAAGACCAGTCCGTTCTTCCACAGCGTCATGAACTTGGCCTGCGACAACACGCGCGTGCCGCGAGCGGGATCGCCCACCAGCAAGCGGTTGTTGCGCATACCCTTGACCACTACGAAATGGTGATAGCCCTTTTCGTCGATGAGCACGATGGCCGGCAGGTTTTCCTGCTGGAGCTTTTCGATGGGCACCTTGAAGCCGTCCGCATCGAAGCCATTGGCATCGAGGAAACGCTTGAGATCCAGCATCGAAAAACCTTCCTTGTTGATCTTGGCCTGGTCGCCGTGCAGATACATCTGCTCGAACGCGACCTGCTCGTTCACCGGATAGCCGTACTGGTAGGTCAGCAGCGTGGCCACCGCGGCCGAGCCGCAGCTGAAATCGTATTTCTGGTGGATGGTGCTCTTGTAACGCGCCTCCTTGAGGCTGGTCAGGCGCACCGTGTACGAACCCGGGCCACTGCTGACCACCGTCACCGGCGTGGACGCGCGACTGTGCACCGGCAACGCCGCCAATACGATCAGCAGCGCCGCACGCATGTTCATGGTTTGAACTCGACGCTCAGCACCGTGGCGTTCTGGATCAGCACGTTGTTGCCCGAGTTCTGGATCAAGGTCGGGAATCCGACCGCACCCGCGGCCGCGCCGCCGCTGATGATGTTCTCACCCGTGGTGAGGTGATCGGCGCTGTTGTTCTGCACGGTGCCGGTCAACGTGGTGTTCTGCTGCACCAGCATGCCGCCGCTCTGGGAGGCCAGGGTGGCGCTATCCACGCTCTCGCCCAGGTCGCTGGCGACGCCCTGGTGATCGACATGGCTTGCCGCGACATAGGCGGCCATGGGCGAGTCCACTCCCTGCCCCAGATAGTCCTGCGGGATGGCCGCGTTCTCTGCGCAAAGCACCGTGGGAACGGCGAGCGCACCGAGGGCGGTGATACGAAGCATCCATTGGAAAGATCGCACGGCAGCATCTCCATGAGGCGAGCCCACGCCTCTGATTGAAGCGGACAGCGCTGACCGTCGCATCGCGCAACGGCACCGCAGCATCACGCACGGTGGAGCGAATGACTCCACCGTGCATGATCCCTTTCGCACTCAGCGACCCACGTTCAGGTTTGCTTGAACGTTCACGCTCTGCTGTACCAATGCCGCCGCGCCACTGTTCTGGGCGAGGATCGACACACCGGCCGCTGCCGCCGCCGAACCGTTCATCTGGTTCGACATATCGAACGCGCCCGTGGTGGCCGAGGTCGTGCCGCCTGCACCGCCAGCACCGCCAGCACCGCCAGCTCCGCCCGTGCCTGCGCCACCGGTATTGCCGGCACCTGCGCCGCCAGCACCGCCGGTTCCTGCCGTTGCAGTAGCCGCACCGCTGGTGCCGCCCGTCGCGCTCGCTGCGCCGCTGGTTGCGGTCGGCGATGCTGCGCCGGCGGTTCCGCCTGCACCTGCGCCACCTGCGCCACCGGTACCACCGGTGTTCGCGCCGCCACCTGCCGTGCCGCCACCGCCGCCCGCACGATTGTGGTTACGGATGCCACCGGCGTTGCCGCCGTCGCCGCCGTCACCGCCGCCAGCCAACGAAGCGCCGAGTCCAGCCGCATCGCCCGAGTCGGCGCCCGAACCGCCGGCCTTGCCGCTGCTGGCATGTGCGCCACCGGCGTTGCCGCCGTCGCCGCCGTTGCCGCCCCAGGCCTTGCCGCCGTAGCCGCCACCGCCTTTACCGCCGCTGGAGCCGCGACCGCCATTGGCGTCGCCCTTGTTCACTGCGGAGTTGCCGATACCCCACACGGCCACGTCCGAGACCGAACCGTTGAGCGTGCTGTTTGCTACTGCCTTGCTAACGTTGAAGGAATCCGCCGTGCCACCGCTGCTGGCGGCTGAACCGTCCGCACCCGTCGCATAAGTGCTGTAGGTGTTGGTGTCGGTGTCGGTGCGGGTATGAGTGCTCGAATCGGTGTTGGTTAAGGTGCTCGATCCTTTCGAAGTGTTTTCGTTGTCGGCAGCGAATGCCGGGAGCGTAAGCCCCAGACCCAACACTATTGCGGTCGCTATTAGAGTCTTGCGCATGGTCTATCTCCTGGAACGATGCGGTGTGACCCCCTGTGTTGCTGGTGTTGCGAATCCAGCACGTTCTCGTCGCAACTTGCGTGCCACGCCGTGTGGACTTGCGCTCACAAAGCTGAAGACCATGAAATCAGCGACTTGAAGAGACCCACGGACAATGAGTTTGACTGCGGTCAGACAGTCACAAAGCGCGAGTGGATCAAGGCTGTTACAGCGCACCACGTTCCGGGCCTTGCACCTGGAACATAAACACTCGTGCATGAGCCCTTATTTCAGGGATTTAGCGCGTATTGCTGCGTTCTCACAAGGAAGTGGAACACCTGTATCAGCAGATTTACACCCATGCATACGAAACCCTAGCAATGTCGTACAGGGTCCTGAACCATAACGAAACTTGGAAAGAACGAAGGGGCCTTTCGGCCCCTTCATTCGACATAGACCTAGGGCGATCAGCGCTTTTCGATCGGAACGTAGGCCAGATCTTCCGGGCCGGTGTAGTTCGCGCTCGGGCGGATGATCTTGCCGTCCTCGCGCTGCTCGATCACGTGGGCGCTCCAGCCGGAGGTGCGGGCGATCACGAACAGCGGGGTGAACATGGCCGTCGGCACGCCCATCATGTGATACGCGCTGGCCGAGAACCAGTCGAGGTTGGGGAACATCTTCTTCTGCTCCCACATCAGCTTCTCGATCTTCTCCGACACGTCGAACAGGGTCGGGTTGCCGCCTTCCGTGCACAGCTTGCGGGAGACTTCCTTGATGATCTCGTTGCGCGGATCGGACACCGTGTACACCGGGTGGCCAAAGCCGATGATGATTTCCTTGCGCTCCACGCGGGCGCGGATGTCCGCTTCCGCCTCGGCCGCGTTGCGGTAGCGGGCGATGATCTCCATCGCCACTTCGTTCGCGCCGCCGTGCTTGGGACCACGCAGCGCACCAATCGCACCGGTGATCGCCGAGTACATGTCCGAGCCCGTGCCGGCGATCACGCGTGCGGTGAAGGTGGACGCGTTGAACTCGTGCTCGGCGTACAGGATCAGCGACTTGTCCAACGAATGCGTGCACAGCTCGCTGGGCTTCTTGCCGTGCAGCAGGTGCAGGAAGTGACCGGCGATGGATTCGTCTTCGGTCACCGTTTCGATGCGCTTGCCGTTGTGGCTGAAGTGGAACCAGTACAGCAGGATCGAACCGAAGCTCGCCATCAGGCGGTCGGCGATGTCGCGCGCGCCGGTGACGTTGTGGTCATCCTTCTCCGGCAACACCGTGCCCAACACCGAGCAACCGGTGCGCATCACGTCCATCGGATGAGTGGCGGCAGGCAGCAGTTCCAGCGCGCTCTTCACCGGCGCCGGCAGGCCGCGCAGGCGCTTGAGCTTGGCGCGATAGGCATTCAACTCCGCCCAGTTCGGCAGCACGCCGTGCACCAGCAGGTAGGCCACTTCCTCGAAACAACCCTTGGCCGCCAGGTCATGGATGTCGTAACCGCGGTAATGCAAGTCGTTGCCGCTGCGGCCCACCGTGCACAGCGCGGTGTTGCCGGCAGCCACGCCCGACAGCGCGACGGATTTCTTGGGCTTGGGAAGAGTTTGCTCAGTCATTCGGTACATCTCCTGAAGACATGCTTGCGTCAAACGTGGACGGCACCGTGATGCCGGTTATCTCGATGGGGTCGATCAGCTCTTCTTGGAAAAGAGCTCATCCAGTCGGCGCTCGTAGTCGTGGTAGCCGATGCGGTCGTAAAGCTCTTCGCGCGTCTGCATGGTGTCGATCACGTTGCGCTGGTGGCCATCACGGCGGATGGCCTGGTAGACGTTCTCCGCCGCCTTGTTCATGGCGCGGAACGCCGAAAGCGGATACAGCACGATGCCCACGCCTGCGCTGGCGAGCTCTTCCACGCTGAACAGCGGCGTCTGGCCGAACTCGGTGATATTGGCCAGCACCGGCACCTTCACGGCATCGACAAAGCGGCGATAGGTCGGCAGGTCGTAGGCAGCCTCGGCAAAGATGCCGTCGGCGCCCGCTTCGACGCAGGCAATGGCGCGCTCGATCGCTGCATCCACACCGTCCACGGCAATCGCGTCGGTGCGCGCAATCAGGAAAAAATCGGCATCGGTTTTCGCATCTGCGGCTGCCTTGACGCGATCGGCCATCTCGCTGGTCGACACGATCTCCTTGCCGGGACGATGACCGCAGCGCTTGGCGCCCACCTGGTCCTCGATATGGCAGGCCGCGGCGCCGAACTTGATCAGGCTCTTCACGGTGCGGGCGATATTGAACGCGCTCGGACCGAAGCCGGTGTCGATGTCCACCATCAGCGGCAGGTCGCACACATCGGTGATGCGGCGCACGTCAGTCAGCACGTCGTCCAGCGTATTGATACCCAGATCCGGCAGCCCCAGCGAACCCGCCGCGACACCGCCGCCCGAGAGATAGATGGCGCGATAACCGGCTCGCTTGGCGAGCAACGCATGGTTCGCGTTGATGGCACCGATCACCTGCAAGGGGTGTTCTGCCGCGAGGGCGGCGCGGAATTTCGCGCCGGGGGATGCGATGTGGGCCATGAAACCTCCGCTTAAAGAGGAGATTTTAGCGCACCGTTTGTAAGGGGGCTGTTGCGCGGCAGCATGAATGGTTTCGAAGGGAGCGTGTAGTTAGTTGGTGGCTGCATCGTATGGTGCGGCGGTGTTTTCCTTGGGTTTTCGTGGGGCTAAAGCGCTGGGCTTGAACTGCCTGCGCGCTCGCCTGTGGGAGCGCACCCTGTGCGCGACCGCCACGTTGGGATGTATCGCTCCGTAGGCTTGTCGCGCACAGGGTGCGCTCCCACAGTAGCCCGTCAACGCGATGCACCCACTTCTCCCTCTCCCCGCCTGGGAGAGGGGCGGTGCTCGGGGGAACGTGTGTGTCTTCTTTTGTGGGAGCGCACTTGTGCACGACCGCCACGCGGGGATGTACCGCTCCGTAGGCTTGTCACGCACAAGTGCGCTCCCACAGTAGATCCGCAGCTCCTGGCTCCTGGCTCTTGGCTCTTGGCTCTTGGCTCTTGGCTCTTGGCTCTCGGGGGTCCCCGTATGACGCGGCGGGTGGGTGGAGGATCAGCCCGAAGGGTGGCCCGCAGGGATGCGGGCCAGTTTTTCGCCAGGGCAGGATGCCCTGTCGAAAAACCCCGCAACCCACTCGCGCACCTGGAGGGCCGCAGGCCCGGAAGGCGCGTCATCCGGGGGGCCCTTCTCTTTGGTTACTTTCTCTTGGGCAAGCAAGAGAAAGTGACCCGGCCTCCGGCAGGAGGACGGAAGCCCGCGGCAGGCGAGCCAGGTCGCCGTATCGCGACAACCGAAGACTGACGAAACTGGATGACCAGCCTTCGGCTGTTGAAAAACGCCTCCGGCCTGCGCCGGGATGACGAGCTAGGAGCGCTCCCGAGAGCACCCGCCCCTCACCCAACCCTTTCCCCGGAGGGGAGAGGGAGAAGGCTAGCGCCCGACTTATCCGCCTTGATCGGGTCCGCGCTCCAACGCCCGCCGCACCTCTTCCAACGCCCCCGGATCATCCAGCGTCGAAAGATCACCCGGATCGGCGTGATGCACCAGCGCCTGCAACGAACGTCTCAACAGTTTTCCCGAACGCGTCTTGGGCAACGCATTGACCACGTAGATACGCGCCGGCCGCGCGATCTTCCCAAGCTGGTCCACCACACATTGCTGCATGCCTTTGGCCACATCCACCGAACCTTCCGTCACACCTTGGCGTAGCGTGGCAAACACCACCGGCACCTGCCACTTCACTTCGTCCTGCATGCCGATTACCGCGGCCTCGGCACATGCGGGATGCATCGCCACGGACTCTTCGATCTCCCGCGTGCCCAAGCGGTGCCCTGCTACGTTGATCACGTCATCGGTGCGGCCGAGAATGGTCGTGTAGCCGTTCTCGTCGCGGATGGCCCAGTCCAGCGAGCTATACAGCAGTTCCTTGAAGTGGCTGAAATAGCTCGCCACGTAGCGTTCGTCGTTGCGCCATACGGTGGTGAGGCAGCCCGGTGGCAACGGCGGCACGAACACCAGCACGCCTTTCTGGTTCGGCGGAAGCTCCTCGCCGGTGACTTCGTCGATCACTTTCATGCGATAGCCGGGACTTGGAAATCCCGGGGAGCCGAACTTCACCTGCTTCAAGTCGAGGCCGGGCATCAAGGTGATCGCAGGCCATCCGGTTTCGGTCTGCCAGTAGTTGTCGATCACCGGCACGCCGAGTCCGTCGGTGGCCCAATGCGCGGTCGGTTCGTCGAGCGGTTCGCCGGCGAGGAACAGCCATTTGAGCCGGGACAGGTCGTACTTTTTCAGCCAGCTGGCGTCCTGCTTTTTCAGTACGCGAATGGCGGTAGGCGAGGAGAACATACTGCGCACGCCGTAACGCTCGCACAGGCGCCACCAGATGCCCGGATCGGGGTGGGCTGGCAGGCCTTCGTACAACAATGAGGTGGCACCGCCGATCAGCGGTGCGTACACGTTGTACGAATGGCCGACGGCCCAGCCCACGTCCGAGGTGGAAAACATCACCTGCCCCGGCTTGATGTCGAAGATCGTCTCGATCGACATCGCCATGGCCACCGCATAGCCGCCCACGTCGCGTTGGATGCCTTTGGGCTTGCCGGTAGTGCCCGAGGTGTAGAGCAGATAGCTCGGTTCGTTGGATTCGAGCCATTCCACCGGAACTTCGGCGCCCTCATAGGAAGCGCGCAAGCTCGCGTAGTCGAGATCGCGTCCGGCCACGCGGGTCATTTGCGGATCGAGCCCGCGATCGATCATGAGCACCCGCGGAGGCGGACGCTTCGCTTCTTCCAGCGCCGCATCCACCAGCGGTTTGTACGGGATCACCTTGCCGCCGCGCATGCCCGCGTCGGCGGCAATCAGCAGCGCCGGCTCGGCATCGTCGATGCGCAAGGCGAGGTTGTGCGCCGCGAAACCGCCGAATACCACCGAGTGGATGGCACCGATGCGCGCGCACGCCAGCATGGCGAAGACCGCTTCGGCGATGTTGGGCAGGTAGATCACCACGCGATCGCCGCTGACCACGCCCAGCGACGTCAGCACGGCGGCAAACGTATTCACTTCGCGATACAGATCGCGATAGCTCAGTTCGCGCGTGATGCCCGTTTCGGAGGAAATCGCCACCAGCGCCAGCTGGCCGCCGCGCGCTGGAAGATGCCGGTCGACGGCGTTGTAGCAGAGATTGGTGGTGCCGCCGACGAACCAGCGGCGAAACGGTGGCCGGGAAACATCGAGGATGCGTTCGGGCGGCGTATGCCAGTGGATGCGCTGCGCCTGCTCGGCCCAGAAGGCTTCGGGCTGCTCTATCGAACGCTGATAGAACTCCTCGTAACGCATCACAACATCCTCGTTGCAGCGGCTGATCGGTCTAGCCTAGATCAGCCGCGTCGAACGGGCTTTGCGACCTTGGTCGAGTCGGCTGCACGGGCCGTCGCCCGTGCAGTCAGCTCACAAGCAGGACACCGCCGCGTCGCGATAAGCGGGGTTGTAATCCTTCTTGAGGGCCTGGGTCTCGTACATCATCACCTGTGCGCCGGTACCGTCGGCAGTCACGCTGATCAGCTCATGCGCGCCCTGCTTGTCGTTGCCCGACAGCTCGCCCGACTGGTCCTTGTGCGAGGCGCTCACTTCGGCGGTCTCGGCCCACTTCGCGCGCACGCACTCCAGATAGGTCGGAATGTCCTTGTTGGTACGGCTGCTCATCTTCGGCGTGGTGTCGCGCAGACCGTGCGTGCCGCCGCAGGCGGTAAGCAAGGCGCAGAGGGAAAGGGTCGCAAGAAGTCGCTTCATGTCTTCGGTTCCGGTCGGTGCTCTGTCGATTCTACCGATACTCGGCCACATCGCCAGTCATCCGGCGAAAATCGGCGGCTGGCTCAAAAGAAATGGGCGGCCGAAGCCGCCCATTTCACACATCGCGAGGCTTGCTCGCGCGACTTACTTCTTGGCGAACAAGTGCTCGACGCCGGCGCGCTCTTCGCGCAGTTCCTTGTTGGTGGCGTCCATGCGGGCGCGCGAGAAATCGTTGATTTCCAGGCCCTGCACGATGGCGTACTTGCCGTCCTTCACGGTCACCGGGTAACCGTAGATCACGCCCGGCTCGATGCCGTACGAACCATCGGACGGAATGCCCATCGAGGCCCAGTCGCCTTCCGCGGTGCCCATCGCCCAGGTGCGCATGTGGTCGACGGCAGCCGAAGCAGCCGAAGCAGCCGAGGAAGCGCCGCGCGCCTTGATGATCGCCGCGCCGCGCTGCTGCACGGTCGGGATGAAATCGCTCTCGTACCAGGCCTGGTCGACCAGCGACAGCGCCGGCTTGCCGCCCACGGTGGCGTGGTGCAGGTCCGGGTACTGGGTGGAGCTGTGGTTGCCCCAGATGGTCATCTTCTTGATGTCGGTGCTGTGCTTGCCGGTCTTCTCGGCCAGCTGCGACAGCGCGCGGTTGTGGTCCAGGCGCACCATTGCGGTGAAGCACTTCGGATCCAGATCCGGTGCGTTCTGCTGGGCGATCAGCGCATTGGTGTTGGCCGGGTTGCCGACCACCAGCACGCGCACGTCGCGCTTGGCGTGATCGTTCAGCGCCTTGCCCTGCGGGCCGAAGATGGCGCCGTTCGCTTCGAGCAGATCCTTGCGCTCCATGCCCGGGCCGCGCGGACGCGCACCGACGAGCAGCGCGTAATCGACGTCCTTGAAGGCGACGTTGAGGTCGTCGGTGGCGACGACACCGGCCAGCGTCGGGAACGCGCAATCGTTGAGTTCCATCACCACGCCCTGCAGCGCGGGCAGCGCCGGGGTGATTTCCAGCAGGTGCAGGATCACCGGCTGATCCGGACCCAGCATGTCGCCCGCGGCAATGCGGAACAGCAGGGCGTAACCGATCTGGCCGGCAGCGCCGGTAACGGCAACACGAACGGGGGCTTTCATCGGAGAAACTCCTTCAACTTGGGCTTGTACAAAAGACAAAGGCCCACGCCGGTCGGCGCGAGCCCAAGACCATCAGGTCAGTTCAGCAAAGAACGCCTGGATGCGTTCCAACCCGGGCTGCAATTGTGCAGTTGGGCAGGTATAGGAAATGCGCATGGCGCGCGGTTCGCCAAAGGCCGAACCCGGCACGCAGGCCACGCCCGCGGCTTCGAGCAACACGGCGCACAGTTCCACGTCGTCGTTGATCTTCACGCCCTGGTGACTCTTGCCGAAGGCGACCGAGATATCGGGGAAGGCGTAGAACGCACCCTGCGGATACGGGCACACCACGCCGGGAATCGCACGCAGCGCATTGACGACCACGTCGCGCTTCTCGGCGAATTCCTTGCACTTGGCCTCGGGAATGGCCTGCGGGCCCGAGAACGCGGCAACCGCGGCCGCCGTGATCACTTCCGGCAGGCTGGTGATGTGGTTGGAATTGAGCGTGGTGATGGCCTTGGCCACGTTTTCCGGCGCCGCGATCAAACCCACGCGCCAGCCCGGCATGCCATAGGTCTTGGACACCGAGTCGACGAAGATCAGCCGCTCTTTCAGTTCCGGCTGCGCATGCACGAAGTTGTGATAGCCGATGCCGTCGAACACCATCGAGTTGTAGATGTCGTCGGTGATGATCCAGGTGTCGGGATACTTCATCAGCACGGCGGCCAGCGCGGCGATTTCATCGCGCGTATAGACCATGCCGGTGGGGTTGGACGGATTGTTGAACAGGAACACCTTGGGCTTGCGCGCGAGGGCCGCCTCAAGCTGCGCGGGCGTGAGCTTGTAGTTCTGCTCGGGACCGCAATGCAGGATGTTCGCCTTGGCGCCGAGGATGTCGGCGATGTCGCGGTAGGTGGTCCAGAACGGTGCGGCGAAGCAGATTTCCTCGCCTTCGTTCAACAGCGCTTCGCCCAGGTTGTAGAGCAGCTGCTTGGCACCGATGCCGATCGACAGATTCGCGCGGCCGTAGCCCTTGAAGCCCAGCTTTTCGATATGCACCAGGAACGCATCGAGCAGCGCATCCGCACCGCGGTTGCTGCCGTACTGGCCGGAGTCGTGCTGCAGCGCTTCGCGTGCGGCGGCGTAGACATGCTCGCCGGGAAGAAAATTGGGAACGCCGATGGAGAAGCTGATGATGTCGCGACCGGCAGCCTTGAGCTGCTTGGCCTTTTCGGCGATGACCATGATCGCGCTGGGCTTGGCGCGACCGACACGCTGGGCGAGCTGGGGCATGACTTCCTCGTAAGGGGGGACGAAGGCAGCAAACCCGGCAATTTTAGCATGTGGCGGCGCGGCATCCGACGCCCAGGGGCTACCCGATGGTCTAAAACCCGGTTCGCCCGAGCGGCCGCAGGGCGGCGTCAATGACGTTCGTCACTTGCCAAAGCGTGTCGTCAACTGGCTGATCCGCCTATAGATAAGGCCGCAACGCCGCTCTACATTCCAGCCACGACTGACAGCCAAAGGAACGTCCATGCACTGGCTTTGGGTAATCATTGTAGGTCTGGTGGTTGGCGTGATCGCCAAGATGCTCAAGCCGGGCAAGGACCCGGGTGGTTTCATCATCACCATTTCGCTCGGCATCGCCGGCTCCTTTCTTTCCACCTATGTCGGCGAAAAGCTGGGCTGGTGGGGCGAAACCGGACTGGTGCACTTCCTCGGCTCGATTGCCGGCGCCATCGTCCTGCTGTTGATCTATCACCTGCTGACCAGGCGCAGCACCACCTGACGCAGGGAAGCGAAACCGGCGGCGCCTTTGCGCGCCGCCGGCATTTTTTGGCCTCAGGCCGCGCTGGCCCCGCCAAACAGCTTGCCCGCCAGCGAGGCGAGCGAACCCAGGTCGAAACCACCCTGCCCCTGCGCCGGCACCTGGCCGTCGGGGGTGAGATGGTCGACCGCATGCGGCAACACCTGCGAAAGCTGCCCGAGCAGCTGGCCTTGATCGACGCCCAGCTTGCCCGCGGCTTCCTGCAATACCGAACCGAGGCCGCCGTTCTGCAACGCCTGGCCGAGCTGGTCGCCCGATACCTGCTGGTTGCCACCGGTGCCGACCCACGATTGCACCGCTTCGCCCATGCCGTGTTGCTGCAACATGGCGACCAGGCCCTGCACGCCGCCAGCCTTTTCGATCAGCTGGCCCGCGATCGCGACGAGAGAGGAACCGCCAGCCGGGTTGCCTTGGGCACCGCCGAGCAGATCATTGAGAAAGGACATGACTGCATCTCCTTGGGAAGGGGGAATGACACACATCATCTGACGCATGGAGCCGTTCGATTCTAGGCTCCTGAATTACGCCCCGCTATCGCGAAATCGCGCAAAAAAAACGCCGCCCGGGTGGGCGGCGTTTCTTCACGCAATCAACACGAAGGCGATCAGCCGCGCTCGTCGAGCACCGCGTTCCATTCCTTCACGCGGTCGGCCTGGGCCGCCAGCAGCGCATCGACGTCGCCTTCCACGGTGACCTTTTCGATCACGTCGCCCTGGCGGATGGCGTCGACCACGGCCTGGTCTTCCGCGCCGACGATTTCGCCGAACACGCTGTGCTTGCCGTCGAGCCACGGGGTGGCGCCATGGGTGATGAAGAACTGGCTGCCGTTGGTGCGCGGACCGGCATTGGCCATCGACAGCACGCCCGGCTTGTCATGACGCAGCGAGGCGTCGAACTCGTCCTCGAAACGGTAGCCCGGGCCACCGCGGCCGCTGCCTTCCGGGCAGCCGCCCTGGACCATGAAATCGGCGATCACGCGGTGGAAAGCCAGGCCATCGTAGTAGCCGCGACGGGCCAGATTGACGAAGCTGGCGACGGTCACCGGGGTCTTGTCCTCATGCAGGCGCAGGTGGATGGGACCGCGGTTGGTGGTCATGGTGACGTTGATGGTCATCGGAAATCCTTGTTTTAAAAGGCAGCGCGCAACCACAGGCGCCCTGCAAGCGCGCAAGGATACCGCAGCCGGTGTGGCGGACGCCGCCCCCGGCCGGGCCGACATTCAGCGAGGCGCCTGAGTCCAGGCAGGCGGCAGATCCAGCCTGAAACGGGCCAGCGGCAACGCACCTCGCGGTGTGGGCGACGGCGTAGGCACGATCGCCGGCCAGGGGGCACCCGCATAAATGTGCGCCCACAGGCGATCCAGCGCCGCGTAGCCATACGGCAGCAGCGGCACGTGCTGCTCGCCAAAACCGGGAATGGCCAGGAACGCGTCGAAATGCTGGGCGTACGGCACCTTCCAGTACAACGGATGCCCACCGTTGCTGCGCAGCCATGCCACATAAGGTTCGGAAGTGAATGCCGTGGGCAGCAGGCCATCGGAGGCGCCGTGCACGATCCACAACGGCAGACTGGGGCGCGGCGCTTTTACTGTGGTAGCGGCCACGCCATCGCGCAGGGGCTGCGTGCTCGCATCGGTGTCTTCCCACAGCGCACGCAGGCAGAGCGCGCCCGGCAAGGTCGGATCGGGCGAGTGATCCGTGCCGCCGAACAGGCCCACGCCGTTGCCGGGCGGAATGCCCGATGCATCGGCCCACCAGCTCGCGCGCAGCGCGGGATCCACCGCGGCCGCCGCCCCCTTGGCGCCGACACCGCCGTAGCGGAAACCGCAGGGCATATCGTCCGGACCGCGGCGCATATAGGCGGACGCATAGGCGGCCGTGATCGCTCGCCACAGATCCAGCGACGTGGTGGAAGCGGCGGTGGCCATCGCCTGGTCCGTCCAGCCGCCGGCACGCAGATGTTCGTAAGCCTGTGCAGCTTGTGCGGCTACGCGTGTGCCGCTCACCAATTCGCGTTCGTGCAGTTGGTGACAACGCTGCGCCCACGCCGGTGGCACTTCGCCTTCCGGCGTGCGCGCCATCGGTGTTTTGTCGAAGCGTGCATCGGCGAGTGCGCAGGGCAACCAGATCGACGCGTCGGTGGCGTAGTCGAACAAGGCGCGGCCCTGCTCCGGCACGCGCACATTCGGTTCCAGTGCGACCACGCCCGCGAACAGACGGTCATCGTCCAGGCCCGCTGCCTGCAGCACGGCGCCACCGCCGTTGGAAAGGCCCGTCGCGATGATGCGGGTGTTCTGCGCCGTGAAAGGCGCCTGATCGGGAAACGCGCGATCGAGCATGGCCAGCCCGAACCGCGCGGCCTGAAGTACGTGGCGACCCCAGTCGGCTTCCGGGTTGTCGCCCGAGTGCGCATGCTTCACCGCGACGCCGGTGTGCGCGGTGTCGGCGACCGGTTCGAACTCCAGCATGGCCGAACCGCGTTTGGCGCGCGTGCCATCGAGGGCGACGCCGCTGTTGTCGGCGAGATCGAAGTAGCCGCCGCTGGTGCCCTTGTCGGTATAGGCCACCGCGCAGCCACGCGGCAATCCCCAGGCACCCGCCAGCGCAATGGCGCCGTAGATGCCGCGCGAGCCCGACGATGCGGTCACCACCAGGCAACGGCGCGAACGGTCGAAATTGTCCGGCACCTGCAGCAGTACGCGATGCGGCGCATGTGCATCGGGGATCCATGCAAACGCCTGGTACTCGCGACCGGGTACATCGGGCACGCCGCCGTAGACGCGTCCATAGCCGCCGAGCGGACCCAGATCGGCAATGCCCTTCCAGCTGGCCTGGATCGCGCGACGCCGCAATTCAGCCGGCGTGGGCTGCAACGGATGGGCGATCGGCGCCGGCGCACCGGCCAGCCCTTCCAGTCCCAGGCCTGCACTCAGCAGATCGTCGCCCTGGCGATGTTCGGTCTCGCGCACGTCGCCGCGCACAAAATCGGGGGCCTGCATGCCGGACTCCTTGGTCACGGTCGGTGCTGCGCACGACACCAGCAGCGGTGCGATCAGCAGCATCCATCGGGAAAGGCGATTGGTCATGCCCACCACCATAACAAGCAGGCACCGGCCCGCCATCGTACGAAAGTCCAGCATAGAGGCAGTCGCCCTTAAGTGATGACGTGACTTTATGATCTCGACGTCAGCCGTGACCTTGGCTAACTTCAGCGTCATGACACGCCTGCTGATCGCCGACGACCATCCCCTGTTTCGCGCTGCACTGCGGCAAGCCGCCAACGACAGCGTGGACAATTGCGCCGTGGTCGAGGCCGACGACCTCGAAAGCGTGCTCGATGCGCTTGCCGGCGATCCGGACATCGACCTGGTGCTGCTGGATCTGCACATGCCCGGCAGCCAGGGGCTGTCGGGCCTGGCCACGCTGCGCGGCCAGTTTCCCGGCGTGGCCGTGCTGGTGGTATCGGCTCACGACGAAGTGCGCACCGTGCGTCGTGCGCTGGATCACGGCGCTGCGGGTTTCATTCCCAAGAGCGCCAGCCCTGTCGAGATCGGCGACGCCATCCGCAGCGTGCTCGATTGCGGCAGCTGGCTGCCGCCTGCCCTGGCGCAGGCCATCAAGGCGCTGCCTGCCGATCCTTCCGACCTCGACCTCGCTTCACGCCTCGCGCGCCTCACCGAGCAGCAGTACCGCGTGCTCGCGCTGTTGGGCGAAGGTCTGCTCAATAAGCAAATCGCGGATCGCCTGACCATTCAGGAGCGCACCGTGAAGGCGCACGTCACCGCCATTTTCGAAAAGCTGGGCGTGCGCAATCGTACGCAGGCGGGTGTGTTGCTGCACTCGCTGGATTTGAGCGACTCGGCGCGGATCTAGGCATCGCGGGGACGGATTTCGCCGGAGGTTGTGGCAGTCGCGCACAAGTGCGCTCCCACAGGGGCAATGGCAGGTCTCTTGTGGGAGCGCACTTGTGCGCGACAGGCCCGCACGAAGCTGAGCCACCACCGACAAGCGGCCTACTGCCGCGCCACCGCCACCCGCTGCAGCACCTGCCGCAACGCCAACGGCTTGAGCGGCTTGTACAACACATGGATGCCACGATCGAGCAAACGCTGACGCAATTCGCCGTCGCGGTCGGCAGTGAGGATCACCGTGGGCACGTCGCGTCCGCCGTCGCCGAGTTCGTGCAACACATCGAGTCCGGTTCGCCCGGCATCGAGGTGATAGTCGAAGATATGCAGGTCCGGCATCCACGGCGCCGTGCGCGCCTGCTCCAGCGTGCGTGCCGCATGCACCTGCCAGCCCCAGTTTGCCAGCAGCACGCTCAGCGCCGACAACGCCGCGGGCTCATTGTCGAGCACCAGTGCGCGCCCGGCGGGTAGCGGTTGCGGCGCGTCGACGGAAGGCAACGGCTGCGACGCCGCTTGTGCCAGCGGTACCGACAGGGCGAACACGCTGCCGCGCCCGGGCCACGAATGCAGGCTGATGGGATGATCGAGCAACGCCGCCATACGCTGGGCAATCGACAAGCCCAGTCCCAGCCCCTGCCCGCCCACGGCGCTGCCGCGACGGAACTCGTCGAAGATCCACGGCTGTTCGCTCGGCTCGATGCCCGGGCCGTTGTCCCACACCTGCAGCAACAGCCGGTCGCCGCGGCGACGCACACCGAGCAGCACGCGTCCGCGCTCGGCATAACGCAACGCGTTGGAGAGGAAATTCTGCAGCACGCGGCGCAACAGTTGCGGGTCCGATTGCACCCAGTGATGCGACGCGATCACATCCAGGCGGATGCCCTTGTCGCTCGCCATGGCGTGGAATTCGGCGGCCAACGGATCGAACACCTCGGCCAGCGCGAACGCGCGAATCTGCGGTTGCAGGCGCCCGGCCTCCAGCCGCGCCATGTCGAGCAGGCCGGCCAGTAAACCTTCGGTCGCCGACAAGGCACCGTGCAGATGACGCACGGTCGGTGCATCGGTACCGCGCTCGGCCAACGTGTGCGCAAACAACTGCGCGGCGTGCAGCGGCTGCATCAGGTCATGGCTTACCGCGGCGAGGAAGCGACTCTTCGCCTGATTCGCGCGTTGCGCTTCGGCTGTCGCTTCGACGAGTGCGCGGGTGCGTTCGTCCACGCGCTGCTCCAGCGTTTCGTTGGAAGCCTTGAGCGCCTGCTCAGCCTGACGGAATGCGGTGACATCGGTGAACGTCGCCACGAAGCCACCGCCCGGCATGGGATTGCCACGGATTTCCACCATCGTGCCATCGGGAAAACGCCGCTCGGACAGCTGCCGCGTGCCCGCACGCATATGCGTGAGGCGACGTTGCACGCCTTCGTCCGTGGCCACCGCGCCGATCATGCCTCGCGCGATGTTGTAGCGCGTCAGGTCGGCCACCGGCCGTCCTACCTGCAGCAGCTCGGCGGGGTAATCGAACAGGCTCGCGTAGCGCCGATTCCAGGCGACCAGGCGCAGTTCCGCGTCCACCACGCAGATGCCCTGGCTCATGTTCTCCAGCGCGGCCTCGAGCACGCGCTGGTTGAAGCGAAGATCCTGCGCTGCCTCGCCCACGATCGCGGCGACCGTGTCGAGTTCCTCGCGGCGATGTTGCCGCACGACTTCGAGCAACAGACGCGCGGATGCCGCGCCGATCACTGCAGCGAGATCATGTTCCACGGCCGCCACGCGCGCATTGCCGGCCATGCCCTGCATCGCGGCATCGTCGAACAGATGGGCAACGCGCTCGCCCGGCAGGAAACGCAAAGCCAGCGCGCGCAGTTCGGCCAGGCCGATGTCGCCGACGTTGACCGCACGCGGTGCATGGCCAAAGCGCGAACCGGACACGGCGGCCATCACGGCCACATTGGCCATAAGGTTGGCCATCACGGCGCGCCCCAGCCGACTCCAGTCACTGAGCCCCAGCAAGCCATCGGGGCCCAGCCAGGCGATGCCGAACGGCCCGTCGTGCCACCACGCGGGGCCGTGCGGCTCCATCGTCGGCAGCAGCACGTACAGCCACACCAGCGTGCCCACCGCGAGACCGGCAGCCACGGCGCGCGGCCCGAGTTGGGGACGATAGACCGCGGCCAGCAACGCCGGCGCAAGCCCTGCCAGTGCCGAGAACGAGATCGCGCCGATGTCGGCCAGCGCATCGTTGCGCGCCAGCACGCGGCTGTAGCACCACGCCAGCAGGATGACCGCGACAATCACCACGCGTCGCTGGTTGATCACTTCACCGCGTAGATCGCCCCGTTCATCGCGTCCCCAACCCGCACGTACCCGCAGCGGCGCGATGAAGTGGTTCACGATCATCAGGCTTAGCGCCAGCGTCGCCACCACCACCATGCTGGTCGCCGCGCTGAGGCCGCCGAGAAACGCCAGCAACGCGAGCCCATGCTGTCCGCGCGCCAACGGCAGCGCCAGCACGTAGAGATCGGAAGGCACACCGCCGGGCCCCAGCCACGCATCGCCCAAGCGCGCGAGCGGCAGGATCGGCAGCGAGATCAGCAACATGTACAGGGGAAACAGCCACCGCGCCGTGCGCAGATGCGAGCTGTCGCGGCATTCCACTACGCCGGCGTGGAACTGATGCGGCAAGGTGAACATCGCCAGCGCACCGAGCAGGATCAGCGCGGGAAAACCGGTGCTGTCGTGTTGCGTGGGCGCACTGGCGATCAAGTGGCGGCTGGTGGGCGACAACAGCAAGGTGCCCAGCGCCAGCATCGCGCCCAGCTTGAACAACGACTCGAATGCCATCGCCAGCACCAACCCGCGATTGTGCGCCATCGCCGAGGCGCGCCGCGTGCCGAACAGCATCGCGAACAGCGCCATCAGCAAGGCCACATAGAGCGCGCTGTCCTGCCAGGGATCGGTTTCGGACAACTGGCCGCGGCTCAACATGCCATAGCTCATCGCCACCGCTTTCAGCTGCAGCGCGATGTAGGGAACGATGCCGATCAGCACCACCACCGTCACCAGCGCAGCCAGCCCCGTATGCCGTCCCAGCCGCACCGCAATGAGGTCGGCCAGCGAACCGGCGTTGTAATCGCGCGCCAGTTGCACCAGCCGCCGCAAGACGACCACCGCGAAGACATACATGAGGATCGCGCCCACGAACGTGGGCGGCAGCCACCAGCCGGAACGACTGGCCTGGGTGACGGTGCCGTAGAACGTCCATGAGGTGCAGTGGATGGCCAGCGACAGCGCGTAGACCACCGACCAGCGCCGTGCGAACAGGTTGGGGCGGCGCTCGCCGATGAGGGCTACGCCGAACAGCAGGCCTAGCCATACGAGCGCGGCGACAGCGATGGTGCTGGCAGTCAGCATGCGCGCCGTTCACTCCCTCTCCCCTCCGGGGAGAGGGCTGGGGTGAGGGGGCAATCTAGCCTCAAGGTGTTGACCATGCGCGCGATTTTTTTCTTCAATGAGAAGCTCGCCCGGTGAACCGTTCCCGCGAGCACCCGCCCCTCACCCCAGCCCTCTCCCCAAAGGGGAGAGGGCGTCAGGGCGCGGGCAGTCCCAACGCTTTGACGGCATCGACCAGCCAGCGCAATTGCACGCCCTGGCGGCTGTCGTAGTTGTCCCCGGAGTATCCCCACCAGTCCCAGCATGCCTGCGGATTCATGGGCGCGGTGCTCGCGCGGGTTTGAGGATACAGGACGACCACGTCGTACACGTCGGCCCATCGATTGAAGCCGGCATCCTTCACGAATGCCTCGCCCACGGCGTCGGCGTTCTGCTTGCAGCCGTGGAACGCCACCAGCAGGCCGCAGCGTTTGCCGGCGATGCAATCGGGCGGCAGGTACACGTAGCCGGTCGAAGCGAGGAACGCATCGGCTGCGCCAGGACGGTAGGCGTCTTGATCGAATTGGCGCAGCTCACCCTTGGCGGCCGATGCAGCTGCGGCCGGCTTGCCGAACATCTGCTGGAAGATTTCCCCGGCCGCGTCGAAACCGCAATGACCCAGATACGGCGACACCGACTTGTCGCAATCGTCGCCGGTTGCCACCACCGGCAGGTTGTGTGCAAAGGCGCGCTGTCCATCGTCCTTGACCTGCAACGACTTCAGCGCGGGCACGCCATCGCGCAATTGCTCGTAGAAGCGTGCACCGGCTTCGGCCACGGCGGGAGCGACCAAGGCGTCGTCCTTGCCGTGCAGCAGATAGACGCGTCCGTGCGCGAGATCCTTCAGCGCACCGATCTCACCGGCGGCAGCACGCTGCTCCGCCTTCGCCGCCAGCGCGGCCGGATCGGGTGCCGGCACGCCCTTCATGCAGGTGCTGAGCGCCAGATCCAAGCGCCCCGCTGCACAGCCGAATGGACCGCCTGCCACCAGCGCAGCCGATGCAAACCACTCGGGATACGCCATCTGCAGCTGCGCGGCCATGTATGCACCGGACGACAGGCCGGCCACCGCCACTTTCGCCGGGTTGATCTTCAGCGTCGGCAACGGCGGCGCATCGCCCGCGCAGGCAACGCCGGACAGCAGAAACACCCCACAGATCAAGCCGGTCAAGCGTCGCATGCGCATCTCCTGGGAATCAGAACGTGTACTTGGCCGTGAGCGTAACCATGCGCGGCGCGCCGTAGTAGCCCGTGACGATGCCCAGCGCGGCAATGTTGTAGCCGGTAGTGCGATACGACTTGTTGGCCAGGTTGCTGCCCTGCAGGCTCAATGTCCACGGCTGATCGATGCGCCACACGATGCCTGCGTTCCACAGGCCGTAGGACGGCTGCATGATCAGCGGCGACAGCGTGGTCTCCGGATACACGCTCGTTTGATAGGTGTAGTTGATGCGCCCGCTGACGCTGCCGCCATTGCTCAGCGGAATGGTGTGCTCCAGGTTCAGGCCGCCCGACCATTTCGGCGCATTGGTGAAGCGCTGCGTGTCGGCGATGTTGACGCCGCCGCTTTCGAAGTCGGTGTATTTGGTATGCAGATAGGCCCAGTTGCCGCTCAGCGTCCAGTTTTCCACCGGCGTCCAGGCGAACTCCTCTTCCCAGCCGTCGATATGGCCCTTGCCGGCATTGGTGAAGTCGCCGAAGAAGCCTTGCGTGCCGTTGGGCAGCGTGTACGAGGTGAATACGGACAGCTGGATATCCGAGTAGATATTGTGGAAGAACGCCGTGTTCATCATCAGCGTGTCGTCGAAGAACGACATCTTGCTGCCCAGCTCGTACGAGGTGACCTTCTCGTCAGCGATCGGGCGGCACGAGGTGGGAATCGCCGAGCAGTTCGCGCGGATATTGTAGCCGCCCGAGTGGAAGCCCTGGCTGTAGCTGGCGTACAGCTTCACCTGATCGGTCAGGCTGTAATCGAGCGAGAGCTTGGGCGACACGTTGTGCGAGGTGTGCGCACCGGTGAAGTCGGCCAGCGTGGAGGTTGGCGTGGTAAACGTGGCATCCGAATAGCCGTAGTTCTGGATGACTGCCGACTTCTTCTCGCTGGTATAGCGCAGGCCCAGATCCAGGCTCCACTGCGGGCTGATGTCCCAGGTGAAGTCGCCGTAACCGGCATAACTCTTGGTGCCGATGTCGCCACCGGTGCCGCCGTACTGCGAGAACAGCGGGTAATACGGCGGCGAGCCCAGGAAGATGTTGTGGATGTAGCCCTTGGCCGTGCCGTCGAAATAGAACAGGCCGAACACGCCGTGGATCGAGCCGCCGTTGTCGTAGTTGGCCTGCAGCTCCTGGGTGAACTGGTGGTCCTTGTAGACCGCGTTCACGTCGGCGATCTTTTCCGGCAGCGTGTCGAAATCGATATTGGTGTCGGTGGACGAGCCGCGATACGCGGTGATGGATTTGAGCGTCCAGTCCTGGCTCACGATCCAGTTCAGCGTCAGCGCCGTGCCCCACAGCGTGGTGTTGTTGAGCTGGGCCATGCCGCTGCGCGTATCGTAGTCGCTCGACAACGGCGCATAGCCCGGGTCGAACGAGTTGGGCGTGAGCATCTTGGCGCCACGCGGATTGGAGTTGTCGCGCAGGCCATCCACCGACAGCTGCGCATTGAAGTCGGACGACGGGAAGAAGCCCAGCGACGCACGCGCCGCGTTGCTGTTCTTGTTGCCGTTGCGGCTGTCGGTGAGCAGGTTCGTGCCGTAGCCGTCGTTGTGCTCGCTGGCATAGGCAATGCGTCCGCGCCACACGCCATCGGACGTTGCGCCGCCCAGGCTGGCCTTGATGTCCTTCTCGCCGTGCGTGCCCACGGTGCCTTCCACCGAGCCGGTGGTCTGCGTGGGCAGCGGATTGGAGACGTACTTGATCGCGCCACCGATGGTGTTCTTGCCATACAGGCTGCCCTGCGGACCGCGCAGCACTTCGATGCGGTTGGTGTCGAACACGTCGAGCACAGTGCCCTGCGGGCGCGCCATGTAGACGTCGTCGAGATAGATGCCGACCGCCGGATCGAAGCCCCAGGTGGGATCGGCCTGGCCGACGCCGCGGATATACGCGGTCAGCGTGGTGTTGGAGCCGCGCGCCGCGTAGATCTGCAGCGACGGCACCTTGCCTTGCAGGTCGGCCAGGTTCTGCACGTTCTGGTTGAACAGGGTCTGCGCGGTGAACGCACTGACGGCGATGGGCACGTCCTGCAGTGTTTCCTCGCGTTTGCGCGCGGTGACCTTGATGCCTTCGAGCTGTTTGGCGTCGGAGGTTTTAGCCGTGGTCGCCGGCGCTGCGTTGTCTTGCGGCGCGTCCTCGGCATGCGCCATGGCAACACAGGACAGCCCCACCACCAGACCGATCGCCAGACTCAGATGCGTGCGTTTCATAAGCTCCCCAGCTCCCCTCGCTTTGACGCATCCCATGGACACCAGGATGCCGAATGCGATGGAGCTTAGGCAGCACCCACCCGCCTCACACTTGTACCTTCGTACAGTGCCGCCGGCCGGCAAGGCTCCGGATACTCGTGCCACGACGATGCTCATCGCGAGCGTCCGGGGAATCGACGATGGCATTTCTGATCGTGCTGGCCGCGCTGGGTTTTCTGATGTTGGCGGCGTATCGCGGCTACAGCGTGATCCTGTTTGCACCGGTGGCGGCACTGGGCGCGGTGCTGCTGACCGATCCGTCGCTGGTGGCACCGATCTTCACCGGCCTGTTCATGGACAAGATGGTCGGCTTCCTCAAGCTCTATTTCCCGGTGTTCATGCTGGGCGCGCTGTTTGGCAAGGTGATCGAACTCTCGGGGTTCTCCCAGTCCATCGTTGCCGCCACCATCGGCTTGGTCGGGCGCAGCCGCGCGATGCTGTCCATCGTGATCGTCTGCGCCTTGCTCACCTACGGCGGCGTGTCGCTGTTCGTGGTGGTGTTTGCGGTGTATCCGTTCGCGGCCGAGTTGTTCCGCCAGTCGAATATCCCCAAGCGGCTCATTCCCGGCACCATCGCGCTGGGCGCGTTTACTTTCACCATGGATTCGTTGCCGGGCACGCCGCAGATCCAGAACATCATTCCCACCTCGTTCTTCGGCACCACTACCTGGGCGGCACCGTGGCTGGGCACGCTGGGCGCGGTGTTCATCCTGATCGTGGGGCTGCTTTACCTGGAATCGCGCCGGCGCAAGGCGCTGGCATCGGGTGAGGGCTACGGCACCGAGCTGGTCAACGAGCCGGTGGCTTTCGAGGGCGGCAAGCTCACCCATCCGCTGATCGCGCTGCTGCCGCTGGTGTTGGTTGGCGTGTTGAACAAGCTGCTGGGCGATGCGATTCCACGCCTCTATGGCAGCAACCACAGCTTCGTGCCCGCGGTGATCGGCGAGGCCAAGCCGGTAGTGCAGGAAATTGCGAAGATCGCCGCCATCTGGGCGGTGGAAGGCGCGCTGCTGGTGGGCATCCTCTGCGTGCTCGCCTGCGCCTGGCGCCCGGTGACCCGGCGCTTTGCCGAGGGCAGCAAGGCCGCCGTGGGCGGGGCGTTGCTGGCGTCGATGAACACGGCCTCCGAATACGGCTTCGGCGCGGTCATCGCCGCCCTGCCCGGCTTCCGGCTGATCGCCAACGCGCTGCATGCCATTCCGCAACCGCTGGTGAACGAGGCCGTGACCGTCACCGCGCTGGCCGGCATCACCGGCTCGGCCTCGGGCGGCATGAGCATCGCCCTGGCCGCCATGGCCGAGACCTTCATCCATAACGCCCAGGCGGCCGGCATCCCGATGGAAGTGCTCCATCGCGTAGCCGCCATGGCCTCCGGCGGCATGGACACCCTGCCCCACAACGGCGCCGTGATCACCCTGCTGGCCGTGACGGGGCTCACCCATCGCCAGTCCTACCGGGACATTTTCGCCATCACCCTGATCAAGACGGCGGCCGTGTTCGTGGTGATTCTGATCTACTCGCTGACCGGTCTGGTCTAGCGGCCCCGATGTCTCCCCGAACCATCTACCCCTCACCGTCATTCCGGCGCAGGCCGGAATCCAGTGGCGGCCACAGGGAGTTGTCGCGATGCCCCCGCGCTCTGGAAGGGACGGCGAAAACCACTAACCGACGCCACTGGATTCCGGCCTGCGCCGGAATGACGGTGAGGGGAATGGGCGTCCCGCCGGGATTTTGAACCGACGCCAAGCCCCACCGGCCCCTCCCTCCAAAGCCTCTCCCCTTCGGCCCGCCAGCCTGCCTCGGCGGGCCGCTTTCTTTGCCTGAACGAATTTACTAAGACTTTTCAAGCAAGCGGTCACATAACCCCGTATAATTGGCGGGTTATCCCTACCGAAACCTCACGCGGCGGCTTCATCCCGCCCGAGCCGACCTCATGTCCATCGAAAATCTGCGCAATATCGCCATCGTCGCCCACGTCGACCATGGCAAGACCACGCTCGTCGACCAGCTGCTCAAGCAGTCCGGCACGCTCAATGAGCGCACCGTGCTCGCCGAGCGCGTGATGGACAGCAACGACCAGGAAAAGGAGCGTGGCATCACGATCCTGGCCAAGAACACGGCCATCACCTGGGAAAACAAGAAGACCGGCGCCAAGAACCGCATCAACATCGTCGACACCCCAGGCCATGCCGACTTCGGCGGCGAGGTGGAGCGCGTGCTGTCGATGGTGGACACCGTGCTGATCCTGGTCGACGCGATGGACGGCCCGATGCCGCAGACGCGCTTCGTGACCCAGAAGGCGTTCGCCATGGGCTTCAAGCCGATCGTGGTGGTCAACAAGGTCGACCGCCCCGGCGCCCGTCCAGAGTGGGTCGTTGAACAGGTATGGGATCTGTTCGAGAAGCTCGGCGCCACCGACGAGCAGATGGAATTCCCGATCGTCTACGCCTCGGCGCTGAACGGTTATGCCTCGCTGGACGAGAACGCCCGCGAAGGCGACATGACCCCGCTGTACGAAGCGATCATGCAGCACGCGCCCAAGCCGGACGTCGATCCGGACGGCGCCTTCCAGATGCGCATCAGCCAGCTCGACTACAACAACTTCGTCGGCGTCATCGGCATCGGCCGCATCCAGCGCGGCACCCTGAAGAAGGGCATGTCGGTCGCCGTGATCGACCGTGAAGGCAAGAAGCGCCAGGGCAAGATCGGCCAGGTGCTCGGCTTCCTCGGCCTTGAGCGCATCGAGCAGGATTCGGCCGAAGCCGGCGATATCGTCGCCATCTCGGGCATTTCCGAGCTGACCATTTCCGATACCGTCACCTCGCTCGAAGTGCCCGAAGCGCTGCCGGCGCTGAGCGTCGACGAGCCGATGATCAGCATGACCTTCCAGGTCAACAACTCGCCGTTCGTCGGCAACAAGGATCTGTCGGGCGGCAAGTTCCTCACCAGCCGCCAGCTGCGTGAGCGCCTGGACCGCGAGAAGGTGCACAACGTGGCCCTGCGCGTGGAAGACGGCTCCGACGCCGACAAGTTCCTGGTCTCGGGCCGTGGCGAACTGCATCTGTCGGTGCTGATCGAAAACATGCGTCGCGAAGGCTACGAGCTGGCCGTGTCGCGTCCGGAAGTGATCATCAAGGACATCGACGGCCAGAAGATGGAGCCGATCGAACAGCTGGTGGTCGACATCGAAGAGCAGCACCAGGGCGGCGTGATGGAGCGCCTGGGCATCCGCAAGGGTGACCTGAAGAACATGGTGTCGGACGGCAAGGGCCGCGTGCGCCTCGAGTACCTGATCCCGGCCCGTGGCCTGATCGGCTTCCAGAACCAGTTCAAGACCCTGACTCAGGGTTCGGGCCTGCTGTTCCACGTGTTCGACCATTACGGTCCGTACACCCCGGTGGCGATCGCCAAGCGCCTCAACGGCGTGATGATCGCCAACGCCGGCGGCACCACCCCGGCCTACTCGCTTGGACCGCTGCAGGATCGCGGCAAGCTGTTCGCCGCCGAAGGCGACTCGGTGTACGAAGGCCAGCTGATCGGCATCCACGCCAAGGACAACGACCTCACCGTCAACGCCATCAAGCCCAAGCCGCTGACCAACATGCGCGCCTCCGGCAAGGACGATGCGATCCAGCTCACCCCGGCGACCAAGTTCTCGCTGGAACAGGCGCTGGACTTCATCGACGACGACGAGCTGGTCGAAGTCACCCCGAAGGAAATCCGCATGCGCAAGAAGCACCTGACGGAAAACGACCGCAAGAAGGCTTCGCGCGGCGTGGCTTGATCTTCGGATCGCGTTGGGTAATGAAAAGGCCGCCGAAAGGCGGCCTTTTTGCGTCGTGAGGTGCGGTGACTCATGGCCGAACCCGGCAACCCTGTGGGAGTGCAGTTGCGCGACGGGTGAACTGCAGCGTTATCGCTACGTAGGCTTGTCGCGCACAAGTGCGCTCCCACAAGGTAACTAGAAACGGGTTGCGAAAAGGCCGCCCAAAGGCGGCCTTTTTTTATGAGCGGACTGCAGCAACTCATGGCTGCAATCACTGTGGGAGCGCACCCTGTGCGCGACCGCCACGCCTGGATGTATCGCTCCGTAGGTTTGTCGCGCACAGGGTGCGCTCCCACACGGGAGGGGTGTTTTCAAACGGCGGACTGCGCCCGCTCCAACGCCGCCACGCGCCGCTCCAACCGCGGCCCCAGATAGCAATGCGACCCGCACGGCATCAGCCCCGCTTCGTTGAACGCCTTCAGATACCAGGACGGCGCACGCGAATGGAACCCGTCCATGTCGCCATCCACGCCATCCTTGCTGGTGAACACTTCAAGGAAGGCCACGCCTTCCAGCATGTCGCTGATGCCGCCGAGGCCGGCGCGGATCTCGGCGGGCTTGAGGTAGTGCAAGACGTCGGTGCAAACGATCACGTCGAAACGCTGGTCGAAGCGCAGGTATTCCAGCTGTCCGAAGCTGGCCAGGCCGATGTTCCGTGCGCGGCCGTAACGCGCCACCGCGTACTCGCTCGCATCGATGCCCTGGTACAGCAAGCCGGGCCGCAACTTGAGCAAGGGTGCGCGCCACACGCCCTCGCCACAGCCGACGTCGAGCACCGAGCGCACGGGTCGCCCGAGGTAGTACTCCGCCTGGGCGATGACCATGGCGATCTTGCGGCGCAACTCGGCGGGCGAGGCCACCGTATGGTCCGGATGGCGATACCACTTGTCGAAATAAGCGCGGTCGTAAATCTTGGGCACAGGCGGGTCTCCGGCGTAGGCATGAATAGTAACGTAGCCCTGGCTCTCACCTGGCCTGTACATCGATTCTCGCAGCATAGGGGCGCAGGAAGCAGGAGCCGCCCCCATGACCACTATCCGCATCCGCATGACCGGCAGCCGTGAAGATGCCGACACCTTGCTCACCGTCCTTCATGGCATCGACGGCATCGAGCGCGTCGAAGAGCTCGACGATGAAACCGCGTACGCGCGTGACGATTCCAGTTCCAACGAACTGACCGATGACAATGGCAGCGAACTCTTCATGATCGAGGTGCTTGCCTCCGATCGATTGCATGGCGATGCCGTGCGAGCCGTCACCGAAGTGGAAGCTTCCCTGCTCGGCGCCGTCGTCGAGTTCGTCGACGAGTTCTGAAACACGCGTCGACGCCTCCCGAACGCCTGCCGCCAAAGACCTGCGGGACGAAATCCGCAGCGCATCACAGCACCGCAGGAGTGAAGCATCGACCATGCGGCCGACGGCGACGGTCGATGCCGGGCTTTCGTGAGCATGACGAAAATCCAACAAACGGCCGCAGCGCATGAATCCGCGCCGAACAAAATCGCGTTACCGGTCGCCTGTTCGTAATCCCTCGCACCCTGCACCGCGTTCCCATGCCTACCGTCGACACCTTCGTCATCAGGAACCCTGACGCATGCGTGATACCTCGTACCTCGGTCTTCGTCCCTGGATGGCGGCATGCAGCATGTTGCTGGTGCTGGCCTCCGGCTCCGCAGCAGCGCGCGATGCCCGCACGCTCTCGCCGGACGACGTGGATTGGCTGCGCCGGGACAGCTTCGAACTCGACAGCGCCACCGTCGCCCTGTATCGCGACCTGGGCCGCTCGCACCTGCTCGATCGCCAATTGGACGGGCGCATCAACGATGACCTGCCCCCGCCCATCACGGCCCTGGTCAACTCCTACGAGGCGGGCAATACGCCCACGGAGCAACTGCTGACCAACCTGCGCGACGAGCAGGAAAAGATCAAGAACATGCCCGATGGCGACGACAAGACCGCCGCCAAAAAAGCCCAGCAGCAACACGCCAACGACCTGCTGCAGCAGGCGCAACAGATCGAGATGCTGCACGCCATCTACGGGCCCAACCAGCTGAAGGAACAGATGGTGTGGTTCTGGCTCAACCACTTCAGCGTCTACGGCGCCAAGGGACGCGTGCGCTGGGTGGCCGCAGACTACGTGCAGAACACGATTCGTCCGCACGCGCTGGGCAAGTTCCGCGACCTGGTGATGGCCACGCTGCAAAGCCCGGCCATGATGGAGTTCCTCGACAACGCGCAGAACGCCAAGGGCCACATCAACGAAAACTATGCCCGCGAGCTGATGGAACTGCACACGCTGGGCGTGGGCTCGGGTTATACGCAGCAGGATGTGCAGCAGTTGGCGCTGGTTCTCACCGGTGCCGGTGTGGCGCCGCTGCGCGATCCCGGCGCCATGCGTCCGCGCGTGGCCGAGATGGTCGTGCGCAACGGCATGTTCGAGTTCAATCCCAAGCGGCACGACTTCAGCGACAAGGTGTTGTTGGGTCATACCATCAAGGGCAGCGGTTTCGATGAGATCACCCAAGCGGTGGACTTGATCACCAAGCAACCGGCTTGCGCACAGTTCGTCTCGAAGAAGATCGCCGAATACTTCGTCTCCGACAATCCATCGCCCGAACTGGTGGCGAAGATGGCGCGCACGTTCCAGCGCACCGACGGCGATATCGCCGAAGTGCTGCGCACGATGTTCGATTCGAAGGAGCTGGCCGCCAGCTACGGCAAGAAGTTCAAGGACCCCATGCAGTTCGTGGTGTCCTCGGTGCGCATGGCTTACGACGGCAAGCCCATCGCCAATGCCAAGCCGCTGCTCAACTGGCTCAACCAGCTGGGCGAGCCGGTGTTCGGCCGCCTGACGCCCGATGGCTGGCCGCTAGACAGTACCGGTTGGTCGAGTTCCGGGCAGATGGCCAAACGCTTCGAGATCGCCGGCGCGATCGGCTCCGGCAACAACCGCTTGCTGACGCCCGAAGGCCAGCCCAAGAGCGGCGGCGACTTCCCCCTGCTCACCACGCGCCTTTACTACGACACGTTCGAGCCCAAGCTCAGCGCGCCCACGCGCGACGCACTCGCCAAGGCCACGACGCAGCAGGAATGGAACACCTTCCTGCTCTCCTCACCCGACTTCAATTACCGCTGAGGTAGCCATGAAACGCCGCGAATTCCTGCTCGCTGCCGCCACCGCCGCCGTCGCTGCTCCGGCCCTGTCGTTCTCGGGCAAGTTGTTTGCCCAACCGGCGAATAGCCCGCGCTTCCTGCTGGTCTTCCTGCGCGGCGGATACGACTGCAACAACCTGCTGGTGCCCTACAGCAGCGATTTCTACTACGAATCGCGTCCCACGCTGGCCATTGCCAAGCCTGATCCGGGCAACGCCAACAGCGCCATCGCGCTGGACAGCAACTGGGGACTCAACCCCGTGTTGCGCGATTCCATCTATCCGTTGTGGCAGAAACGCCAGCTAGCCTTCATCCCGTTTGCCGGCACCGACGACATGTCGCGCAGCCATTTCGAAACGCAGGACAATATCGAATCGGGCGAACCGTCGGAGCAGCGCAGCAACTATCGCTCGGGTTTCATGGCGCGACTGTCGGGGCAGATGGCCAGCGTGCCCTCCATCGCCTTTACCGACGCGCTGCCACTGTCGTTCCAGGGCAGCGGCCGCGACATTCCCAATATCTCACTGCGCGGCAATCCCAAGCCGGTGTACGACGATCGGCAGGCGGGCATTCTCGCCGGCATGTATCGCAATACCACGCTGGCTTCCGCAGCGGCCGACGGCCTGGAGCTGCGCCAGACCGTTTCCAAGGAACTGCAGGACGAGATGGTGAAGGCCAATCGCGGCGCCCCGAACGCGAAGAACTTTGCCGATGAAACCCAGCGCATCGCCACCATGATGCGCGACCAGTATCGCCTCGGCTTCGTGGATGTGGGCGGCTGGGATACGCACGTCAATCAAGGCAATACCACCGGCCAGCTGGCCAACAACCTCGCCAATCTGGGCAAAGGTCTCGCCGCGTACGCCGATGCCCTGGGCGACGAGTGGAACAACACGGTGGTGGTGGTCGTTTCCGAATTCGGCCGCACGTTCCGCGAGAACGGAAACAAGGGCACCGATCACGGTCACGGCACCGTGTATTGGGTGCTGGGCGGCAAGGTGAATGGCGGACGCATCGCGGGTCAGCAGCTTGCCGTGAACGCGCAAAGCCTGCTGCAGAACCGCGACTATCCGGTGCTCAACAACTACCGCGACGTGCTGGCCGGACTGATGGGACGCATGTGGGGCTTGTCCAATAGCCAATCACAGTTGGTATTTCCCGGCGCGCACCCCAAGGATCTCCAACTGGTCTGAGCCTCAGGCCGCCTCGCTCACACTGCGCACCAACAAGCCCTTGGCGATGGCGCCATGCAGCTTGCCCAGGCCGCGCACCATGTGCAGCGTGGCAAACAACAGGAACACGCCAGCGATACAGGTCAGCACGGCCAACGGCCAATAGTTGTTGTCGCATAGCCAGTGCGGGATGCCGCATTGCAGATAGATCACGTCGTACGCGCTCAGCGCCTTGAGGATCGGCGTGCCGATGAAGGCCAGCGAGATGCTCAGGAACGTGATGGTCAGCGTGAAATAGATGATGCCCAGGGGCAGCATCAACATCATGTAGAAGATCGTGGTCCAGGTGCGTCCATCAGTGAAGATCGCACCCACGCGCTGCCAGAACGACTTGCCTCCATTGGACGGATACGGCGGCCGGCGCGGCATGCGTACGCCGAGCATGGTTTCGACGATGCGCCCTTCAATCAGCGACAACGCACGCACGGTGCCCAGGAAAAGAATGGCGAACGGCACGCCGATGATCAACACCGACAGACCCAGCGACAACGAAATGCCCGTCACCGCCCAGGTGAAATAGAAGATGCCGGTGGCCAGCGCCAGGATCATGTAGAACAGCGCACCCCAGGTATGGGAGTCGGCGGCCACGCCAAAGAAGCGTCCGAGCACCGAGCGGCGCCGCGGCATCGGCGGCGGACGCAACGCGCGCTGGATCTTGATCTCCTGGTCGCGGTAGATGTCAGCCACTTCTTCCGGTGCGCCGTACGTGCTGACCACATGCGCCAGCATGTCGGCTTCGCTGCGCTGCGGGTTGTCGGCCAGTTCGGCCCGCAAATGTTCTTCCGCGTCGTACAGTGCGTCCTGGATCAACGCACGGTCCGCGCCCTTGAGCGCAGCGCGCAGTTGATTCAGATATTCGGCAATCGTGCGTGGTGCGTTCATTACACCCCTCCTTGCAAAACGCCATCGACGGAATCGCGCGTGGCCGACCAGGCGTTCACCCAGTCGCGCAACACCTCGCGCCCTTGCTTCGTGATGCGGTAATAGCGCCGCGGCGGCCCACTGACGGAGGGCTCCACCTCGCTCGCCAACAAACCTGCCCCTTCGAGGTTGCGCAGCACGGGGTATAGCGCACTCTGCTTGCCCGCAAGCACGCCCTCGCCCACTTCTTCCAGGCGCTTGGCGATCTGGTAGCCATACATCGGCTGCCGCGTCTGCCCCAGCACCGCCAGCAGCACCAACGACACGGTGCCCGCCGACAGCTCCTTCTGGAATTTCTTCAGATGGCTGCTGTTGTCTTCCACGGCCCACCCGCACTGCCACTCATCTTGGAGTGAACAATAGTGTGAAGTTCACAGTAGTGCATGGGTATGAAGTCATGGGGGCATCTCGGTCCGTGTGGGCATGACACCAATGTACGTGCCGGTTCTACAAACATTGGTGTCAGCGGCCTCAGCTGGCCAAGAGACACACAGGAGCTTGGGCAATTGAGGGATCGATTGCGGCAGGCCAAAGGCTAAGCTTGGCCTCGCCTTAGTGGCTCACGAAAGGTCTGCTATGGATCGGAAGCAGACCTGAAGCCAGCTTATGGAACATCCCAAGTTGCCTGGCATCAGTCCGGAGCAGCCGCGGAATAAGCGTCGCTTCCTGCGTCGGCAAACGCCTCTACCGGCGACATTCAATCGCCCTCCAATACGCTGAATCTGCCCGGGTAAGCGCGCCCTCGCGACACAGTGCCAATACGACAGGTGCCCACTGTAGGCAGCTGCTCAACGGACAGTGACGGCTTCTCTTTACGGCTTCCAGTCCACCTTATATTCCTCAAGGTAGGCGTCTACGGCGGAACCGATGGTGGGATGGAGCGTGCCGAACCGCTCTAGTAGCGCGAAGCGTTTCAGCTTTTCCTTGACGGGATCTTTTATCTCGGCGAATCGAAGTTCGATGGCAGATTCGCGCAAAGCCCCTTCCAGCTCGGCGAGCATGTCCGCTGAGGTCACATCAATGCTGGTGACCGGCTCTGCGGCAACGACAATTCGTCGCACCGGTGTTGGCGATTGCGCCACCGCCTCGAGTATGCGCTGATGGAACAACTCGGCATTGGCGAAGAAGAGCGGCGCGTCCCAGCGGAACAGGATCAGACCTGGAATAAGGCGAGCCGAAGGATAACGCTTGATATCGTGATAGCCCCTGATGCCGTCGACTCGGCCCATCACGGCATAGTGCGGGCGCCATCCGTCCCAGAGAAATTCGATAATCGCGATGGCGATCGCAATGCCAATGCCGGGAATCACTCCGAGGGCCGCTACGCCGACGAAGCAAGCAATCGAAAGCCAGAATTCCCACGGCTGGATGCGGAAGATGCGGCGCAGATCATTGAACTCGAACAAGCCGATCGCCGCGGCGATCACAATCGCCGCCAGCGCGCTGCTGGGCAAGTCCTCCAGCAGGTCCGGTGCCAGTAGCAGCAAGAGCGCTACCGCCAAGGCACCGACCACACCTGCAAGCTGAGTCTTCGCGCCCGCGGCTTCGGCGACTGGTGTGCGCGACGAGCTGCTGCTGATCGGAAATCCCTGGAAAAGACCAGCCGCCAGGTTCGCGACGCCCAGGCCGATCATTTCTTGATTTGGATCGACTACAGCGCGGGTCTTGGCCGCATACGTGCGCGACAGGACACTGGTATCGGCGAACGCTACCATGGCCACGGCGCAGCCGCCGATCACCACCTGGCCAAGATCAGCCACACCGATCCATGGCATTGCAAATGATGGCAGGCCTTGTGGGAGTGGACCAAGCACCTTGATTCCGGCGCTGTCGGCCAGGCCGAACGAACCGACCACGATCGTGGCGGCTACAACGGCAATCAGAAGTCCGGGAACGCGCTTCCAACGCTTGAGAAACAAGATCAGCGTGAGAGTGCCGATGCCAACCAGGAACGCAGACCAATTGACCTGACCTCCCACAATCGCTTGGATAATCCGTATTAGGTTGCGCAGCGGCCCGGCACTATCGATGGAAAAGCCAAACAATTTGGGTAGCTGACTGATGAGCACCGTGAGCGCAATGCCGTTCATATAGCCATAGCGAATCGGCTTCGAGAGCAACTCGGTGACAAATCCCAGGCGCATGACTCCAATCAAGGTACACACCAGGCCAGACACTATCGCCATCAAGCTGGCGACGGCCACGGCGCGTATCGGATCGCCTGCAGACAGGGGGAGCACGACCGCCAGAATCACCGCGGCGAGTGAAGAATCCGGCCCCAACACGAGAATGCGGCTCGGGCCGAACACAGCATAGGCTAGCAACGGGACGATCGTGGCATACAGGCCATGGATGCCCGGGACACCCGAAGCCACGGCGTAGGCAATGCCGACCGGGACAAGCATGGTGGTCAGCACGAGGCCGGCCATCAAATCGTTCGCCAGCCAGGCCGCTTGGTATTGGCGGGCGATTTGCAGTCCGGGTAGCCAACGCGACCAGCCGTTCATGCTTTGTCCTTTATAGAGTGGAGCGCAAGCTCAGACATGCGCGGTCGCCACCTGCGCTCAGTACTGTTCCTTTACGTACTTGAATGGATAGTCCGGTTCGACGTAGTCGCCGCGCTTCTGCCGCTTCGGGAATGTAATCTTCTCGCGCGGCACTTCCTTATAGGGCACTTTGTCGAGCACGTGCCGGATAATGTTGAGACGTCCACGACGCTTGTCGTCAGTCCGCGCCACGTACCACGGCGCATACGGGGTATCGGTCGCGGCGAACATCTCATCCCGGGCTCGCGAGTAGTCGTACCACCGGCCATACGACTTCAGGTCCATCGGCGAGAGCTTCCAGAGCTTGCGTCCATCATTCGCCCGCTCCTTCAGTCGCCGGGTTTGCTCCGCTTCGCTGACTTCCAGCCAATACTTCAAAAGGACAACGCCCGACTCAACGATCGCCTTCTCCATGAGCGGCGCAACCTGCAAAAACCTGCGCACCTTTGCTTCCGGCGTGAACTCCATGACACGTTCAACACCCGCGCGGTTGTACCAGCTACGGTCGAAGATCACGATCTCCCCGGCTGCCGGCATGTGCTCCATATAGCGTTGCACATACATCTGGCTCTTCTCGCGATCCGTCGGCGCGGGCAACGCCACGACGCGGAACACCCGAGGACTTACCCGCTCCGTCAGGGCCTTGATCGTCCCGCCTTTCCCGGCCGTATCGCGCCCTTCAAATACCACGCAAACCTTGAGGCCTTTGGCGACAACCCACAGCTGCAGCTTGACCAGCTCGACGTGCAGCCTCTCCAGCTCTGCCTCGTATTCCTTCCGCTTCATCTTTTGCGGCTCTGCGCCGGCAGAGTCGTCTTGTTCGTCGCGTTTCATGTCGTTTGCTCCACTGTGGGTCGTGCTCGCCTGCAGTGATCTCAACCGTTCACCCGCCACCTCCAGATCGAAGTACACGCTCTTCGCCGAGGGTATTTCCAATTGCGTCCGCAAAAGTCCACTACCGAGTTCGGACGCGCGAGCAGCGGACATCTCTCCCCGCAGCCGCGATGTACCGTCTCGACCACGCTCTGCTGCGACCAATGATCGAGGTCCAAGATGACGTCAACCAAAGTGGGACGAACATCGCCCTCACCTGCGCCTCAACCTCCGTGTCGGCATCGCCGCACAGTCGGCTACAAGATGCGCGCGCTTCATCGCACGCCTTTCTCATTTTCGACGGCTTTATTGATGATTTCGCCATAGAGCTGGGCGATCCGCGCACCCAATGTATGGAACTCCGGATTCCGCACAACGAACTTCTCCGCGTCCTTGGCATCTTTGAGCGCATCTTTCAGAAATTCGAGTTCGGTGTCACTTAGGCGCTCGCCGCTGTCGATTCGCTGTTTTATCGCGAGCGTCCTGGGTAGCCGGAACTTCACGAGCCGTTCGAGCAGTACCTGGATCGTACCCGCGTCATCGGACTGGTCGGACATCAGGGACCTCCTACCTGCGAGCGAAGCCTGATTCTACTCTTCCACGCCGCGCAGCATCGCCTTCACGAAGGTTTCATCGCGCGATGCACGACGACGACATCTGGAGCCGGCTGTAGCCACAAATCGCGTCTGATTGGTCGGCGGCCGGGGCCTGGCCTAGGTACGGTTGGCATCGAAGCCGTATTGCATCAGCGTGCCAAAGAACGGGGTGAGAAGGCTCGACACATATTGTTCTACCGATCCCGACTTCGATGCGGTGCCCGAGGCACGCGCATCGGCATATGAACGGGAAAAGGGAAATGATACTGCGCTGAAAGCCAGTAGAACTACATAGGCAGCCGTGCTCATGGCCAAGCAAGGGCGTTTCGGCTAAGGGTTGGAGACGTTCATCTCGCTCTACTCAATTTAATGAGCTTTCTACTAACATCGCGATGGTCTTCGCTGTGCCGAGCGCCAAGAACTCATGCTTCTGTATGTCAGTGTCGCCATACCGTAAGCACATCTCCTGGCCGAACGGGTGCGATGTAAATGGACCGATCAAAACTGGGGTCAGAGTAGACTTTCCATGCAAGCAGACGGAAAAGTCCACTCTGACCCCAGTTTTGGACGCACATAAGCCCCCGTAATTTACGCCTGCTTTGGGTCGAAAGCTGACGCTTCTTCTTTGCAGCCTAGTATGTGATATCGCACTTCACAGCGCTTACTTCCGCAATGTCAGGCTGCGACTGTCCAAATCGCGCGATGGTTGTCGTTAGCAGGCCTGCTCTGCCAGAAATATCTAAACGATAGACGGATATCGATGGGTGAGGTCCTGGCCTCTCTACCGAGATAGCTAGCTGCTTAGTGTCATCCCATAGTGTGACCTGCTTCCAGCCATCGCCACCAAGCGTCGTCTCAAAATCAGCGCCCGCCAAAGTAATCGAAATTTTCCCTGCCCTCTTTGAAATCGTAGCCCGGTACGCCTTGATGTTCTCAACGCTAAGAAACGTACGTGCATCCTTCATTGCGGGATAGATGCTGCGAGTGGCACTGATACCGTCCGAGCAGTCTGCACTGAAATCTCCCTCCTCAGCAGTTGCGGCTTCACTGATCAGCATCAGTGCAACGACAGCAAACAGCCACCTTATGGGCAACCGGAGATTTGAGGGCATTGCATACTCCTTCGTACTCGTCAAAAAGACGTTCGTTCGGTGTTCTGTGAAGTTCGCTTCGGGTCGAAAGCGCACATTATGCCCCTCAGAAACCGTTGTCCGGTTTCCAAGCGGAAACGGGGCCAGGTTCACTTCTCGAGCCCAAAGCCAAGGCGTAAATGAACCTGACCCCGCTTTTGCGGATCACCCACCATGTCCATGCTCAAAGTCAAAACTTCTTGTGATGTAGAGCTCGTCGATGTCCTGAACTTGCGATGGAAAAGGATCAAATGGCGAAGCCTCATACACAGCTTTTAAAGCTTCATCATCTAGCGTCTGAAATCCGGAAGATCGCACAACGCTGGCGGATGACAACGTTCCGTCTCGCTTGACCACAGCCGTAATCAACACACTTCCATATTGCCTATCGCCTGCTGCCATGGCGAGGAATTTGCGATTGCCCACGGCCTGCACCCGACCGATCCAAGCTTTCGCATAGGCCCCCATTGCCTTTGACTGCCCAGGGTCACCTCGACGGGGGTGGAAGTTGGCCATTCGGCTCTTAACCTCCTGACGGAGCTGCTCGAGCTCTTTGGCTTTGTCAGCTTTCGACGCTTGCTCTGGAGTGCTCGCGATCTGGCCGGACTGGACTTGCGCATAAGTAACCTGCGCAGAAAGCAGCCACAGAGCGCAGCTAAAAACCAAGCAGCTCTTGATCTCCTTGATCAGTTTCATGTTCTCTCCTCACGACGCTGCCATCCCAATGGAACCCAGCGCCTGCTACGGGTCGGAAGCAGACATTGGCAATCAGATGCCTTCCCCTGCAAAGCAGGCTAGCAGAACCATCAGCGAGCCTTTCCATCCGGAATTCTCTGGAGCCGCCTCAACATTTTCTCGACAGAAACGTATGAGACAGAGCAAACGGGACGGAGGTAGTTAATTCGAGCAATGGCGGTAGGACTTAACCATCTCCGTTCCGTTTGTCGTGCGATCGTCTTTAATCAACGAGGGGACGGTAAGCGCGGACCACCGGCTTCGCTCTTTCCAGATCGTACCGCGCCTGCAGTGCCAGCCAGTAGAAGGCGGTCGTGTCGAAGGCCAGAGATAGCCGAATGGCGATCTGGGGGGTGATGGGGTGGGTGTCGGCGATGAAGGCTTTGATGTGGTGGGCGGGTATGCCGGTGCGGCGGGCGAGTTGCGCGGGGTTGAGTGCGCTTGGGATTAGGTAGGCGTGCAGCAGGATGTCGCCGGGGGCTCGCAGGGGTTGCGAGGGGTCTACTTCCGAGTGCGGGGTGAGTTGGATCAGTTCCATGGTGGTTCCTCCCTGTCGGACACGGCCGGGCAGCGGATAGGCGCTTACAGCGCTCCGTGTCAGTGAATGCTTGGCAGCTTCGTCGGTGATCGTCCGAATGCGGCGCATCGCCATGCTGGCCGATGCGCCGTAACGGCGATCATCGGAGGCGTGTGGTGGTCACTCGAGGCTCGTCGCCGAGCAGGCGGGCGTACTGCTGGAGGCAGTGGATGGCCGTGCCCAGGCTGGCCGTTACGGCCGCGGGAAGCGGCCATGGCAGCGGTCTGCCGGGGAATCCACGCGCCTGCGCAACGCGGCACTGCCCGCTGTCGATACGCAAGCGCGTGAGGGCGAGCACCGCCAGGGCGATGTCACCGCGAGCACTGCGAGTGCCATGACGCAGGGTTTCGGGCCATGCCGCAGCCGTGGATGACGGGCCGCCAAGCGGAGGAGTGAGGGTGTCGTCAGGGGGAACGGACGAGCGAATGCGTACCGTATGATCGCGGGTAGCCATGATCAACTTCCGTATGAGTTGGTGATGGTTAGCGGGTCGTGGGTGTTTGCCCACTCACGGCCCGCGCCTCATGACTTGGTAGTCATGGTCATTCGCGAGACCGTGCAATACGACAGCGCGAGTGACTGGCTGACCGTAGCAAGCCGGGTTGTCATCGTCTGTCAGGGTTGAGCGAGATGGACGTCCGCGTGGCCGCAGGCGAACGTGAGGCTCAGGGCTGTCGGTGTTATGCCCACAACCCGTAGGACATCACCACAAAGTGCCGCGCCCGAGGCGCCCCCCCCCTTTGCACGCCATCCCTTATAACGAGCTTATAAAAGAAAATTAATAATCCTTAGATTTACCTTATAAAATCAATTTCACAAATCTTACGATTATCTTAGCGAAATAAAATACGATTATTTTCTAATTATCGAATAATCATTTTGTTGCCATATTGTCATTTACCGTGACTACGGTGTCGCTCCACGTCGCCTCTCCCCAAAATCGACAACGGGCACACCATGACACGGCATATTTCGGCGCTATTCGGGCGCTCCCGCACTACGCTTGCTCTTTGCCTGGCCGCCGCCATCGCTTCCCCTGCATGGGCTGGCGACAACGCCACCGCCGACACGAGTGCCACGCCCCAACAGGCCAAGAGTCTGGATGCCGTACAGGTGACCGGCACCGACACGGTGACCACGATCGCCCCATCGCAAGCCTCCATGGTGTCCACCGAGCCGCAATCGACCATCGGCCGCGTCTACATCCAGGAGAACGTTCCGCCGACCGGCGACTACACCGACATCGCGCAGATCTCGCCGAGCGTGTACACCGTGACGCCGAACGGTTCGGGCCTGATGGAAGCGCCGGTCGTCTCCATCCGCGGCTTCCAGGACGGCCAGTACAACGTGACGTTCGACGGCATTCCGTGGATGGATTCCAACGACTTCACGCACCACTCCACCTCGTACTTCACCAACCAGCAGACCAACTCGGTGACGGTGGATCGCGGTCCGGGCACCGCCGGCACGCTCGGCAACGCCACCTTCGGCGGCACCATTTCGGTGGATTCGCTCAATCCGCAGAAGCAGTTCGGCATCAACCCGTACATCAGCCTGGGCAGCTGGGAAACGGCGATCGAAGGCGCAACGATCAATACGGGTGCATTCACCAGCAGCGGCACCAGCGCGGTGATCAACCTGCAGAACAGCTCGTCGGACGGCTACCTCACCTATGCCGGCCAGCGTCGCCAGACCGTGTTCGCCAAGCTGGTGCAGCCCCTGGGCGAGAACACCACGCTGACCTTCGTGGCCATGGACAACGAGCTGAACCAGTATGTGCCGTTCGGCGCCACCAAGGCGCAGATTGCACAGCACGGCGTCAACTATGGTCTGAACGACGATCCGGCCAGCCAGGCCTACTACCGCTACAACAAGGACGAGATCAACACCAATTTCGGTTACATCGGCCTGCATTCGGCGTTCGACGGCTGGACCATCGACAACAAGGTCTACACGTACGGCTACAACCATTTCGGCTTCAACGGCCTGGATCCGAATGGCGAAACGCCGAACGGTACGTTCTATAGCGCCACCGACGTTCCCGGCCAGCACATGCGCAACACGAACCGCTCGTGGGGCGACATCTTCCGCGTGGGCAAGGAACTGGGCCCGGGCGAATTGCGCGCCGGCGTGTGGTACGACCACCAGGACGACATCCGCTGGCTGTATGAGTTCGACGATACGATCAACCAGCTCAATCCGGTGATCGCGCCCGGCGCGTCCTCGCTGGCGCTTGCTTCAGCGGATCGGCGCATGACCGACACGCTGGTGACGATCCAGCCGTTCGTCGAGTACCAGTGGAACATCACCGACAATGCGTATGTCATCGGCGGCGTGAAGTACAACAACTTCGAGCGCGATCTGAACGCAACGGTCAACCAGAAGACCGAAACGCCGCTGGACTATTCCAAGAAGTGGAATGCCACCCTGCCTTCGGCCTCTTTCCACTACAACTTCAGCTCGAACTGGACGGCTTATGCGCAGTGGGCCAAGGGTTACCTGGCGCCCAACCTCAACCTGCTGTACGTGCCCAATCCGGCGGTTTCCGATAGCGCCGTGGCGCCGGAGAAGACCACCAATATCCAGCTCGGCACGACCTGGACCGACGATCGCCTGACGGTGTCGGGTGATGTGTACAAGATCGACTTCAACAACTTCGTCCAGAGCCAGAAGGTCGGCGGCGTCACCGAGTTCTACAACGGTGGCGGCGTGCACTACAAAGGCCTCGAGCTGGAGGGCACCTATCTGTTGGGCGCCGGCTTCAGCGTCTACGCCAACGGCTCGCTCAATCGTGCGATCCAGACCACCGACAACCAGTGGAATGCGAACACGCCGCACAAGACCGCCGCACTGGGCTTCATCTACAGCGACGGTCCCTTCTACGCCTCGCTGTTCGACAAGTTCGTCGGCAAGACCTACTACACGGCCAACGCGGAAGATGACACGCCGATCGGCGGCTATGCGATCACCAACTTTGCCGCCAGCTACAAGTTCGATCCCCACATCAGCGATGTGAAGGACATCAAGATCGGCGTGCAGCTCAACAATCTGTTCAACAACACCCACATCAACGCCCTGGCCGGCGTCACGGCGGCGGATAGTACGCCGCTGTACTGGACCATTCCGGCGCGCAACTTCAACTTCACCATTTCGGCTGATCTGTTCTGATGAAACGTATTGCGCTGTTGTCGTTGATGTTGCTGATCGGCCAGCCCGCGCTGGCCGACGGCACCGTTCCGGATCGTACGTCTATCGCGCTATCGACCCTGCTGCCGCCTCCCCCGGCAGCAGGGACGGCGGCGGCCACGCAGGATCTGCAGGCCGTGCTCGCCGCACAGCGATCGCGAACGTCCGCCGAACAGTCGGCGGCCAAAGCGGATATGGAACGTTCCGTGTTCCGCTTTGCGGATGCGCTCGGTCTATCCATGCAAGCGGCGACCTTGCCTAAGACGGCCCTATTCTTTGGACGCGTCGCTGACTTCGACAAGGCCGAGGTGAAGGACGCCAAGCTTTATTGGCGACGCGCCCGTCCTCCGGTGACGTCCGATCAGGTGCATCCGTTGTCCCAGGAAAAGCCGGACGACTGGAGCTATCCGAGCGGACACGCCACCTTCGGCTATACCGCGGCCGTCTTGCTGGCCAACATGGTGCCGGAAAAGCGCGCGGCGATTTTTGCCCGCGCCGACTTGTACGCGCAGCATCGCGTGGTGATGGGCGTGCATTTTCCGAGCGACGTGGAGGCCGGCCGTCTTGCCGGCACCGTGATCGGTGCGCAGTTGCTGCAGCAGGCCGACTGGCAGGCGGACTACCAGGCGGCGCGCGCCGAACTTCGGGCGGCACTGCAGTTGCCTGTTTCGCCCGCCCAAACACCTTGACGCCCACCCGAAGTGCGGGGCGTTACCAGCGCTCCGCACCTCGGGTCATCTGGATACCCGCGATAGCGCATCCCCATCGCGCGACCGCCAGATCTAAGGAGCGACTCTTTTTTGCTCACGGCGATCTACGGAGGAGCTTGTAGGCGGCGCGTCATTCGTGGAGACATTCGAGAGTGTATCGGCGCTCCAATTGCCTCCAACGGCCTTGATCAGGCGGATGTCCGACTCCAGTTCGCGCCGCGACAGCTCGACGTAGACGCGTCGCTGATCGAGGCTCACGCTTTGCGTGGTCACCACTTCAAGGTAGTCGGTGGCTCCCGCCTTGTAGCGTGCAAGTGCCAGCTTCTCGGCGAGACCTGAGGCAGCTACAGCGCGTTGCTGTGTGCCGGCTTCGTCGCTCAGTACCCGCACCGAAGACAAGTTGTCCTCGACATCCTGGAAAGCCGAGAGCACCGTCTGCCGATAATCCGCGGCGGCGCCCTCTTCACGGGCTTCGGCCTGGTGCAACTCCTGCTTGCGGCGGCCACCGTCGAACAGCGTGCTCACGAGTGCCGGTCCAATCGCCCAGAACCGGCTGGGCAAGGTTGCCAATTGGGTGAACCGCGACGCCTCCACGCCGCCCGATGCAGACAGCAACAAGTCGGGAAAGAACGCGGATGTGGCTTCACCGACATCGGCATTGGCGGCGGCTACCCGTCGCTCGGCAGCGGCGATGTCGGGGCGCCGCTGCAGCAGGGTCGAAGGCAGGCCCGCAGGAACCGCCGGCATGGCGATGGCGGCCGTAGATACGGGAATCGACAGCTCGGCCGGCGCCACGCCCATCAGCATGGCGATGGCATGTTCGTACCGTGCGCGGCTCTCACCGAGATCCACCAGCTGTGCGCTGGCTACCTGCAGCTGCGTTTCCGCCTCGGCCAGATCCGATTCCGATGCAATACCGCCGTTGAAGCGCACCTGCACGAGATCGTGTGCCTTCGTGTAGTCGGCCACGGTTTGTTGAAGCAATGCCGTCTCCGCGTCGACGCCACGGAGGTCCACATAATCGATGGCCAGTTCCGCATGCATCGCCAGCCGAATCGACGCAAGATCGGCTTGATCGGCCTGGTAGCGGGCCGTGGCGGCATCGACCTGATGACCGATGCGATCGAACAGATCGGGCTCCCACGACACATCCAGTCCAGCGGCATAGTCGGAGACGGTTTTCCCTGCCAATGAACGTCCCACGACATTTTGCGAGGTACGGTTGCGATTGGCGTCGACACCCGCCGTGATAGTCGGGTAATACGCGGCGCGCGCCTCCTTTGCCGCGGCCTTCGCGGCCTGCAGGTTGGCCAGGCCCTTGGCAATGGACTGATTGCCCCCATCGACACGCCCCTCCAGTGCGTTGAGCGTGTCGTCGCCGAACAGCGTCCACCAGTCACCGCGCATCGCCGTATCGCCCGGGTCGGCCGGAACCCAGCCCGGCGCTGCGCGCTGCGTTTCAGTCGCTGCCGTGGCCTTTTCCTTGAATTGATCGGGCACCTGGATGGACGGACGCACATAGGCCGGTCCCGGCGTGCAACCCACCATCAGTGTGGTTCCGACGGCGATGGCGAGCGCGCAAGTGGTGCGAGGAAGAAATGAGTTACGCATGGCTGTGTCCTCTTCGCTCAGGTTGCATCGGCAGGGTGTGCGTTGATGCGCACCGACTGTCCGTCGCTGACTGCGTCGCCCGGATTGACGATCACACGTTCATTGCCGTTCAAGCCCGCGCGAATTTCCACACGCGTTCCGAAGTCCCGGCCCAGCGTCACGGTCACCAATCGCACCAGACCCTTGGCATCGACCGTGGCTACCTGCACGCCCGCCGGTCGAAACAACAGCGTATTCGCCGGCAGCGACTGCATGGCCTTGGCGGACGTAAGCACGAGCGTGACCTGCGCATAGGCGCCCGGCGGCACGGCACCATCGGTGTTGTCCATGTCCACTTCCACGCGCAGCGTTCGGCTGACCGGATCGATCGCGCCGGCGGTTCGCGCCACGCTTCCCACGAATGACCTTCCCGGATACTGCGGCAAGGTCAGCGTTGCGCGGGCACCGATCGCCACATCGGCAGCATTGTCCTGCGGCACGTTGACGAAGACGCGCAGCTTGTCCGTTTCAGCCAGTTTGAAGAGCGCCGCAGGCGTGCCGCCGTTGCCGGCGTCGATAAGCGCACCCACATCGACATTGCGCATGGTGATGACGCCATCGAAGGGCGCATAAACCTTCTCGAACGACTGCAGCTGCTGCAACCGGTCCACGTTCGCCTGTGCGGCGGCGAGCATGGCCTGCTTGGCCCTCATGGTGCTCACGTTTTCCTGGCTCGATTGCTGGGATACGGCATTGCTCTTGAGCATTTCCTCCCAGCGAGACGCGGTGACCCGGGCGATCTGGTAGTTGGCCGACGCGGTCGCCGCATCGGCGCGGGCCTGTGCAAGCTGCGCATCGACTTCCGGCGATTCGATCTGGGCCAGCAACTGACCGGTGTGGACATGCGTGCCGATGTCGGTCAGCCAGTGACCGAGATAGCCACTGGTGCGTGCGTAGATGCTGGCCTCCTGTAATGCCTCCACGTCACCCGGCAGCACGAGTGACTGCTGCAGCGGCTCGTGGCCGGGGGCGACGACAGCCACGGTAGGCGTGCTGAGCGTGGCTGTCTGGCGCACCACGGCGGCGTGCGCGGATAGTCGCGGCAGTCCGCCGACAGCGAGCGCGAGACATACCGCGGCCACCGGCAGCACGACCAGGAGACGCGACCGCGAAGAGGGTTGAAATGGGGTGAGCGCGTTCATGGTGACTCTCCCGTCAGGGCATCGGATTAGGGGAAGGAAGGACTGGCAAGCTGTTCTGGCGACGGCCAAGCCATGCGTGCACGGCGGCGAACACCACCGGCACGAACACCAGCGTAGCCACGGTGCCGAACATCAGGCCGCCGATGACCGCACGCCCCAGCGGCGCGTTCTGCTCACCGCCGTCACCGAGGCCAAGCGCCATCGGGAGCATGCCAATGAGCATCGCCAGCGCCGTCATGAGAACCGGCCGGAAGCGCGTGCTGCCTGCATCGAAAGCGGCCTGGAGCGGCGTGGCACCATCGCGGATGCGATCACGCGCAAAGCTGATCACCAGGATGCTGTTGGCCGTCGCGATGCCGATGCACATGATCGCGCCGGTGAGCGCCGGCACGCTGATGGTGGTACGCGTCACGAACAGCATCCAGGCCATGCCGGCCAGTGCACCCGGAAGGCCGCTGATGATGATCAGGGGATCGGTCCACGACTGGAAGTTCACCACCATCAACGCGTACACCAGCAGCACCGCGAACGCGAGCCCAAGCAGCAGCCCCTTGAATGACGATTGCATGGTCTGCACTTCGCCGCGCACGGCGATACTGGAGCCGGCGGGAAGATGTCCCTTCACGCCGGCCACGAGACGATCAATGTCGCCCGCCACGGAACCCAGGTCGCGCCCCTGCACGCCCGCAAAAATGTCGATGACGGGTTGCACGTTGTAGTGCGACACAACAGCGTCCTGCGCGGTGCGGCTAAGCGTACTCAAGGACGCGAGAATGGGCGGCGCCGTTTGCGTGTTGGCGTTGCCGGCCGTCAGCGGAATATTGCCCAGGGCCTGCAGCGAATCGATGGTGTACTGCGGCGCTTCCGTCATCAACGGATAACTCACGCCATTCTTCGGATTCAACCAGAAGTTGGGCGACGTCTGCGAGCTTCCGGAAAGGGCGATGAGCAGGTTTTGCGCAATCGTGCGTTGCTGGAAGCCTGCTTCAATCGCCTTGACACGGTCCACATCCACGTTGATCGACGGCGCGTCGTTCGGCTGCTGGATACGCGGGTCCACCAGGCCGTCAACGTGGCGCAACTGGGCCAGCAATTCCTCGGCGACCTTGCGGTTGCCGGCCTTGTCGTTGCCGACCACTTGCACATCGATGGGCGAAGGCAGGCCAAAATCCAGCGTCTGGCTGATGATGTCCGCCGGAAGGAAGGAGAACGTCACCCCGGGGAACTCGCTGTTGAGATGATCGCGCAACGCGCTGACGTATTCCTCGGTGGGACGGTGACCGGCCTTGAGGGAAATCAGGATGTCCGCATCCGCCGAGCCCACGGGCAGCGACGAATCGTAGGTCATGTTGATGCCGCTCACCGGCAAACCGATGTTGTCCAGCACGCTGCCAAGCTCGCGCTGGGGGATGACTACGCGAATGCGTTGCTCCACCAGATCGACCAGGCGAGCGGTCTGTTCGATGCGCGTACCCGTGTGGGCCCGCATGTGCAACCGGATCTCACCGGTATCGGATGTCGGGAAGAAATCGCGCCCAAGGAACGGAATCAGCAACAACGATCCACCGCACACGATGGCGAACGTCACGGCCAGGCGGCCAGGATGGGCAAGCACCGTCCGCAACGCGCCTTCATAACGGGCGTGGAAGCTCTCGAAGCGGCGCTCGAAGCGTTGCTGGAACCTCCCGAGTGCACCCGGCTCCTTCTTTGCGCCCTGGGCAGCACGCTCGTTGCGGAGCATGTACATGGCCAGGGTGGGGATGAGGGCGCGCGAGAAGAAGTACGACGCCAGCATCGCGAACACCACCGCTTCGGCCAGCGGCACGAACAGATAGCGCGCCACACCGGAGAGCAGGAACATGGGCAGGAACACGATGCAGATGGAAAGCGTCGAGACCAGGGTGGGCAAGGCGATCTGCGCCGAGGCGTCGATGATCGCGTCGTGCAGCGACTTGCCCATGTCGCGATGGTGACTGATCGCCTCGATGGCCACGGTGGCATCGTCCACCAGGATGCCCACGGCCAGTGCCAGGCCACCCAGCGTCATGATGTTGATGGTCTGACCGAGCACGGAGAGCGCAATGAGCGACGTCAGCACGGACAAGGGAATGGTGATCGCAATGATCAGCGTCGAACGCCAGCTGCCAAGGAACAGCAGGATCATGATGGCCGTGAGCCCCGCGGCCACCACGCCCTCGCGAACGACGCCCGCCACGGCCGAGCTGACGAAGACCGACTGATCCGACACCGGCTTGATGTCGAGCGCTTTCGGAAGGCCCGCGGCAATCTTCGGCAGCAGACCCTTGACGGCAGCGATGATGTCGAGCGTCGACGCATCGCCCGACTTCTCCACCTGCAGCAAGGCGGACCGGGTGCCGTCCACACGCACGATATTCGTTTGCGGCGCGAAGCCATCGCGGACCGTCGCCACGTCGCGCAGATAGGTGACACCGCCGTTCGTCGCCTTGACCGGCATGAGGTTCAGTGCGTCGACCGAGGTCGGGCTGCCGTTGAGGTTCACGTTGTACTCGAGCGCGCCGATCTTGGCGGTGCCGCCTGGAAGGATCAGGTTCTGCGCATTCACCGCGTTGACCACATCCAGCGGCGAAAGGCCATGTGCCTGCAAGGCTTTCGGATCGATGTCCACCATGATCTGGCGCACCTTGCCGCCGAACGGCAACGGGATGGCGGCGCCTTGTACGGTGGCCAGCTGGGTGCGGATGAAGTTGTTGCCAAGGTCATACAGCTGCTGTTCCGGCAGCGAATGACTGGACAGCGCCAGCTGCAGGATCGGCACGGTGGACGCGTTGTACGAGATCACCAGCGGCGGCAGCGTGCCCGACGGAAGTACCCGGAGAATCGACTGCGCATTGGCCGAGGCTTCCGCAATGGCGCGATTGATGTCCGCGCCTTCGTGGAAATACACCTTGATCACGGCCACGCCGTTGACCGTCTGCGACTCCACGTGCTCGATATTGTCCACGTCGGAGGTCAACGCGCGCTCGTAGGGCGTGGTGATGCGGTTGGCCATGTCGTCCGCGGAGAATCCGTTGAACGACCACACGATGCTCAACACGGGGATATTGATGTTGGGAAAGATGTCGGTCGGCGTGCGCAGCACCATGAGCGGACCGATGATGGCCAGCAGCAAGGCCAGCACAATGAAGGTGTATGGCCGCCGTAGCGCCAGTTGGACGATCCACATAACGGGCTCCGCCTTGGACAGATCAGGTCATGCCAAGGCTAGATTTCCGGTGCTTGCCCACCCCTGACGGCTTCCTGACAAATCTGTAATCACGCTCCCGGGGCACCCCGCGTATGATCGGTTCAGGCACCACGCGAGAGTTCCCATGCGCCTGCTGGTTATCGAAGACGAGAAGAAGGCCGGCGAGTACCTGAAGAAGGGACTCGAGGAATCCGGCTTCACCGTGGATGTGGCGGCCAACGGCATCGACGGCTTGCACCATGCGCTCGAAGAGGCTTATGACCTGGTCGTACTGGACGTCATGCTTCCAGGCATCGATGGCTGGGAGGTGCTGCGCCGTATTCGTGCAAAGAAGGACACGCCGGTGCTGTTGCTCACCGCCATCGATGAGTTGGAAGAGCGCGTGCGCGGGCTGGAACTCGGCGGCGACGATTATCTGGTGAAGCCGTTCGCCTTCGTGGAACTGCTGGCGCGTATCCGCACCCTGCTCCGCCGCGGCCCGCCGCGCGATATCGAGCACGTCCATATCGGCGACCTGGAAATCGACGCCGTTCGCCGCCGCGTGCGCCGAAGCGGCCAGCGCATCGATCTGACGCCCAAGGAGTTCGCATTGCTGCAGCTCCTGGCCAGACGGCGTGGCGAAGTGTTGAGTCGCACGCAGATCGCGTCCTACGTGTGGGACATGAATTTCGACAGCGACACCAACGTGGTCGAGGTCGCCATCCGCCGCTTGCGCGCGAAGATCGATGATGGCCACGACCTCAAACTCATCCATACCGTTCGCGGCATGGGCTACGTGCTCGACGAAGACCGCGAGGCCGGCTGATGCGCAGCCTTTCCCTCAGTACGCGCCTCACCGCCACCTTCACGGTGATCACGGCGGTGTGCTTCATTCTGGTGGGATGGCTTCTGTACCGGGCGGCCGAGCAACGCATCTATGCGCAGGACGAGACGAACCTCGTGCTCTCTGCTCGCCATCTACGGCGGTTTGTCGCCGAGCTGGACTCCATAGCCGACCTGAAGGCCCATCAGGATCGCATGGTGGTCAGCGTCCTGGGCGATCCCAGCAATGCACTGCGCATCGTCGATGACACAGGGCAGATCATTGCCGACCACAACCCGACGGGCTTCCCCGTCGATCTGCAACCCGCGGTGCCCACGGGGCAGCGAATCCTCACCAGCATGCTGCGCACGTGGCGTGACGATCATGGCTTGTCCATACGGGGCGTGGCGGTGACCGGGCAACTGCGCGACGGTACACACGTGACCATTGCCGTGGCACGCTCGCTTGCCGATCGTGAAGCACTGCTGCGGCACTATCGGCGCGACATGGCGCTGCGCCTGCTGGCCGGCCTGATCGCAGCGATCGTGCTCAGCCACCTGCTGGTGCGCCGCGCACTGCGACCGTTGCGCTCCATGGCCATCGATGCCGCCACCATCCATGCGCAGAGCCTCCACAAGCGCTTGACGGCAGGCAACGCGCCGGCCGAGTTGCATGCGCTGTCGGGCGCCTTGAATGACATGCTCGATCGCCTCGAGGGCGGCTTCGCTCGCGTCTGGCAATTCACGGTGGATCTCGCCCATGACCTGCGCACGCCCATCGGGAACCTACGCGGCACCAACGAAGTGGCGCTCGCGCATCCGCGCACACCGGCCGAATACCAGGCCCTGCTCGGCTCCAACATCGAAGAGTGCGACCGCGTCAGCCGCACCATCGAAAGCGTGCTGTTCCTGGCCCGCGCGGACAATCCTCAGTTTGCACTTCAGCGCGCGCCACTCGACGTCGGCACGGAACTGGAGCGCATCACCGAGTACTTCGAAGGGTTGGCCTCGGAAGCCGGGGTCCATATCAAGGTGCAGGGGCGCGCGACCGTTCATGCGGATCGCGACCTCTTCCGAAGGGCGGTGGGAAATCTTCTGTCCAACGCCCTGCGCTATACCCCGCCCGGGGAGACGATTACGCTGCTTGCCGAGCGATCCGACGGCGCCGTCATGATTGCCGTGGAGAACCCCGGCGAGGGCATTCCGCCCGAGCATCTGGCGCAGCTGTTCGACCGTTTCTACCGGGTGGATCGCTCCCGCAACGACTCGGCGAACTCCACCGGCCTTGGCCTATCCATCGTGAAAAGCATCATGGAACTCCATGGCGGCCGGGTCAGCGTGGACAGCCAGCCGCACGGCATGACCCGCTTCACGCTATGGTTTCCGGGCGACTGAGTAACGAATCCTCCCTACGAGCAAACCAACCCGTTGCACTGCGCCCCGGAAGTAGTCACTTCGGGTCATGCCTGGCATCGAAAGATCACCGGTCAGTCCCCCAGATCACCTGTCCGCCACGGATGGTGTCGCGCACGCGAGCGAAGGCGGTGGGATCGCTAGCTGGATCGCCATCGAGGAGCACGAGATCGGCGTCCATGCCCGGAGCGATGCGTCCCTTGTGCGCGGCATAGCCAAAGCGAGACGCTGGCGCGGTGGTCAACGCGACCAATATCTGGCGCCAATCGAGAGCGCCGGACATGAGGCGGTATTCCTCGGTGGTGTCGTAGGCGTCGGTGTAACCGACGTCGGTGCCGAACAGGATTTCGCCGCCAGCGGCGGAGAAATCCTTCACTTCGGAGGTGATCAGTTTGATCGTCTGCGCCAGGATCTCCGGATTCTGGTGGATTTTCTGCGACTCCCACTCGAACAGCGTCATGGTGGGAGTCAGCGCCATGTGGTGCGCGCGTATGCGTGCGATCAGTGCGGGCGTCCAGCCATAAGGATCGTGGCTGCCGTCTTCCGTCGCCGTGGTGTGCGCCAGGATGTCCACGCCGGAGTCGATCGCCACGTTGATGCCGGCATAGTTGGAAGGATGCGCGAAAGCAGGTTTGCCACGCTTATGCGCTTCGGCCACCACGACCTTGGCGATGTCCAGGCGCATGGGCAGCACGCCAATGTCACCGCCCACGATGGCGCCAGCGAATATCTTCACCGCATCCGTGCCACGGTTGAGCTGCCGCACCGCGCGGTCGGCGGCCTCTTTCGGCGTCGTGACTTCCTCGTTGGCCCAGCCGTGATCAGCCAGGTATTGCCGCACGTAGATCGGCGTACCGCCTTCGGGAAAGAACGGATCGCCGCACGTAAGAATCATGGGCCCGGCAAGCTCTCCGGATGCGATGCGCTCACGCAATGCCAGCGTGTTGTCGGTAGAGGACCCCAGATCGAAGACGGTGGTGAAGCCCCAGCGCGTCAGCATCGCCTGCAGGCCGCCTTCGAGCGCCGCCGCCTTGGCTGTCTTCGCGCCCATGAGGTCGGACGGCATGATATGGACGTGACTGTTCCAGAAGCCGGCAGTGAGAACCGCGCCGTGCGCGTCAATGACGCGAGCGCCCTTGGGAACGGAAACCTCTGAACGGGTGCCTACTTTGACGATCTTGCCGTCCTGCACGAGGACGACACCGTCACGTATCTGGGGAGCGTTGGGCGACGGATAGATCTCGGTATTCACGATGGCGAGCGGCTTGGCCATGGCCTGCCCCGATAAAGCGCAGGCGACGGCCAGCACTGCGGCCGCGATTTTTGCGATGGCACTCACTGAGTTCTCCTTCAGGAAAAGGATTGAAGACAATGGCGGAGCTGGGCGCGAAACAGCGTCCGGAACTGTTTGTCGCTGGAAAAGCGCTTGGCGCGCTGCATGGAGACCAGCCCCTGCGCCATGCCTGCGAGCGCCAATGCGACATCCACCGCTGGCGTGCCGCCGAGACGTCCGTCCGCTTTGGCCTGGTCGATCCTGACCATGATCATCGCGATGACCGGCGAACGGCCCGCTACGAAGTCATCGGGATAGCGCCGGGCCTCGGGGGCCGGAAGGAAGAAGGCGGCGTCGAACCTGTGTGGTTGGGTGAGCGCGAATTTGAGGAACGCCTCGATCACCGCCTCCAGCCACTCCATCGGATCTTCGGCCCGGATGGCGCGGACGACCTTCTCCCAGGCGGCGAGGCCGTCATCCATCAGCGCGTTCAAGAGGGCATCCTTGTCGGCGAAATGCCGATACATCGCCATGGTCGAGACGCCGGCGCGTGCCGCCACTTTGCGCACCGAAAGCCCTTCGATCCCCTCGTGGTCGAGAATGGCCCTGGCGGCGTCGAAGATGCGGTCTTTGCTCATGTGTACATCGTACGCTCATAAGCGTACGCTGTACACAGCCATTCGGCGACCTTCTTCCGGAGGCGGCCGCGCGTCAGTGTGCCTGTGTCGCCGTTTGCGTCAGCAGGGCATCCACGGCGTTGGCCACGGCCACTGGCTGGTCCAGTTGGATATCGTGCGACGCATGGTCGACCAGGATGCGTCGGCCGTGGGTTGTCGTGGCTAGAATCTTCGCCTGGGTGGCGTCTCTCGCTGCTTCCAGCGTCCCGCGAATGTCGCCAGGAGCATCCGCATAAGTGTCGGAGGCAGTCAGTACGGTCACGGGCAATGCGCCCAAGGTTTCCCTGGGCGATACGGGCTGACCATAGATGACAGCGTTGTCCCGAAGTTCCGATTCCAAGGTGCGCCAGAACACCGGCTTGAATTTATATGCAGCAATGCTTGCATTCACCTTGGCGCTTGCGGCTGGATTGCCGCCGGCCACGCACGCCGCCAATGCGGACGGTGGCGAAGCCAGCTGATGTTTTTCGGCACCGGCTTCGCACTGGTGGATAAAGCTAAAGCGTTGCTCGCTCATCTGGGCCTCTTGCTTGGCCCACTCCGGCGCAACTGACGCTACATCCTGAGCTGGCGGGTCAATCAGGACCAGCCCATTCAAATCGGCTGGATATCGCTGCGCGTACAGTCGAGCGATATTGCTTCCCCTTGAGTGCCCGACCAGCAGCAATGGCGTATGTAACTTTGCGTGTTGGATCAAAGCATGCAAGTCCGCAACCTCGGCGGCCAGGTCTCGCGGCAATGGACCGCCGTCGCTGAAGCCATAACCGGCCCGATCGTACGAACACACCTTGGCCGACGCTGCCAGCAGCGGCTGCAACTTGAACCAGGTCGTGGTGTCGGCATGCGAGCCGGCTTCGAGAATCACGGTCTGGGGACCGTTGCCTTCGCAGCGTAGATTCAAACTTCGGCCCGGCGCGATCGCGACGAGGGTTCCCGCCTTGGCATAGCTGTCCGGAATGCGCTCGGGAACCGCTGCAAGCTCGGCGCTGCCAGCATGTGCGCAGCCCGCCAAAGCCATCCACAAGGTTACGTGTCCTGCCTTACGAAACGTTCCGTTCAAGGCTATCCCTCCGATGTGTGGCAACTCACCGAGCCGCCGGCTCAGTGCACATATCGACTCAACCGGCGCTGGAAAGTTCGCTACGGCGGGTACGAAGGCCATCGTGACCCAGGCCTCCCACCGGCACGCCTCGATCATGCATGTTGATGTTTCGCGGGATCGCTAAGGCAATAGGTACAGCGACTGCGGGGTCAACGTGCGCTTTTCGTCGACCTTTCAAAGAACTGAGAAAAGGCGCCTCTACCCCTCACTTGGGTCGAAGGTCGGCGCACACTGATCCTATGGGGCAAGCCATCGCCGGAGTTCAGATATCTTCACTTGAGCTCAAACGACGTGCGAAGCGGCACACTGGCCTTCCGGACATTGTCCTTCAGCAAGACGCGCAACACCCACGTGCCCGAAGAATCGCTGGAATCGCCAGTCCATCCGATAACCGAGGGGGCCAGGAAAGTATGGGTAACGGGTTCGTGGATGGCACCCTTGAAACAGGGTACGTCCAGCTGATGAAACGATGACTTCCCGTCGGGCCGAAGCACATCGATATCGCATGTTATATCTGCGGTGCCGTCCTCCTTTAAGAGGGGGTTGGCAAAGAAGATCAGGAAAAAAACCTGTTGCCCTCTGGGAACAATTTTCGCCACGGAGAAATGGGGAACGGTGTCGGATGGCGTTTGCCATTTGGCCTGCCAATCCGCATCTGGCGTGACCACCAATGAACCGCCGAATCCGTTGACCGACCGCCGGGAGTCAGTGTCACGTGCCGGATGCCCGTGCTCGTCTCTCCACCCGTCCTGGCAAAACGCTGGGAAGCACAGCAAGCTCAGAAGTAGAAAACTCAGTAGCTTTGACATGGATCCCCCATCCAGTTGAAAGCCACGCCAGTGTTCAGGCGTTTCCCGGTGGCGTCAATCCGTGCAGGAACGACTTCTTCCGGTTGCGGATTCTTCCGTTCGATGCAACACACCGAAGACTGCGCGAACAGCGGCGTGTTGCATCAAGCTGTTGAAGCGAACATTCCCTCGTTTGTGGACTCTGCTCCACTTACCCCTGGCAACGAAGATCCATCTCGGCAGCATGCTGACGTCGTGCCGCAAGGCCGAAGCCGCGCAGGTTCAACGCGCGGCTTGGAGACTCCTATCCGCCTTCGCCTGGATCTTGTCCTTGTCGGCTTCGATGACGTCGTCGGCAATCGCGTCGGGCAGGATGTCCTCCAGGCATCGGATCGGGCGATACGAGTACGCGGCCACGCTCCACAACACCACGAACGCGCCTGACAGCATCAGGATGAGCCCAATGCCACGGCCGGGGCCCATGCCGGTCAGCCAGGCAAACGTCGACGCCCACTCCCCTCCCTTCGCCATCAGGGGCTCGAAGACCCGGTCGGCGAGCGGGCCGGCGGCCAGATAGCCGAGCGGTACCGTGGCCTCCATCAACATGAAGTTGGTGGCGATCACGCGCCCCTGCAGTTCCTGGCCGACCTTCGCCTGGATGGTGGAGATCCAATGGGCGTTCGCCAAGGCCAGGGCAAAACCAAAACCGAACATGCCCAATGCCTGGATCAACACGGCGGGGTTGGAGCCCGCGATGGCGATGCACAATCCGGACAGGAGCACGCTGCCCAAGGCGCCGTCGATGCGACGACGGGTGCCGCCCCAGATGCTCATCACGGTGCTGCCGGCGAGTATGCCCGCGCCGTTCGCCGCCATGACGACGCCCAGCGACGCCGGATTGCCGGAAGCCAATACGAGTGGCGTGACCAGGGATTCGATGAGTCCGGCAACGAAGTTGGCGATGGTGGTCATCAGGATCATCGCAACCAGGCTGTGACGCTTGATGATGTAGCGCCAGCCTCCGATCATTTCCTTGAAGAAGGGTTCCTCCCGCCGCTCGAACAGGCTGTCGGGGAGTCGCACGGAAAGAAGCGCCGATACGGCAATCAGGAAGGTCACGAAGTCGGTCATCACGATGCCGCCGAGACCGATCAGGCCCATCAACGCACCCGCCAACGCCGGACCGAGGAAAGCGCCCAGGCCGGTACCGAGCTGCACGAACCCGTTGGCCTTGCCGTAATACCGCTTGGGCACGATCTGCGTCACCACGGACATGTACGCCGGCAACCGGAACGCATTGGCCACCGCGATCACCGCAGCGATGACATAGACGTGCCATATCTGCAGATGGTTGGTCCAGATCAGGGCTGCCGTGGTCGCCGTGGATAGTCCGGCGAGGCAGTTGTTGACGACCATGATCTTCTTTCGATCGATGCGGTCGGCGAGCGTGCCCGCGATGGGAGCAAGCGCGATTGCCGGCAGGATGATGAAAACCATCATCAAGGCATAGCTCGAGACGAGGGCGGTCTTCTGATAGACCCAGACACCCAGGGCGAAGGAGGTCAAGGTGCTTCCGATCACCGAGATGATCTCGCCGATGGCGACGGTGAAGAACGTCCTCAGGCTCGGCTTGGCGACCGTCTTTTCAGTTTTCGCGGGCGCCTCATCGAGGTGCGGTTTCGCCATCGGTTCCGGCAGCGCTACCGGCTCTTCCCGGGACTGCGCAATGCCGGCCTCGATGATCTCGCCGAGATCGCCCGGTTGGTGCTTGATGAAATAGTGGCCGGCCTTCGGGATCACCGCATAATCGACGAAGTCGCTGAAGTATTCCCACTCGCGGTAACGTTCCTGATACAGCGTGGTGGCGCGATCCATTTCGCCGATCACGCTGGTCAAGGGCGTCTTGAGCTTCTGGAACGGCGCGCTGTAGAGCTGGGTGTAGAAGTCTTCGATCTCCTGGTGCTCGCGCACGAAGTGCCCCATCACGAAGTCCTGCTGTGCCTTGTCGGTGATCTCGTCGAAGAAACCGAAGGATTTGAGCAGGTCGAAGGCGGAGCGATCGGACGCCCACTTGTGGATCGGGAAGACCCTGCGGAAAAACTCGAACACCTTTCCGGACAGGTGCGGCGTCGGGAAATGTCCGCCGATGAAAAGCCTCGAGATCTCCACGCCTGCCTGCTCGAGTTCGGCCGCAATGGCAATCGTCAGAGCGCCGCCGGCGCAGTGGCCGTAGAACGCGATAGGTCCGGTCACGTCGCGGCGTATTTCTGCGGCACAGCGACGGGCGATTTCCTCGAGAGGCAGCGTCTGCTCGTCGCGTCGACCGAAATCGTGCCCCGGTATCTCCAGACCCAACACCTTGCAGCCCGGCGGCATGACCCGGGCCAGCGGCTGATACGAGATCGGCCCGCCACCGGGGAACGGTATGCAGATGAGCGTCAACGTCTTCCGTTCGGCGGGAATGGGCTTGGTGAGTTCGTGCAGCATCCCATCCGATGTCGACCTGCCACCGGAGATGCGCTCGGCAAGTTGTCGCACGGTCGGATACTTGAACAGTTCCGTGACGCCGATGCCGCTGCCGATCCGGCCAACCACACGGAAGGCCTTGAACGATTCGCCACCGAGGTCGAAGAAATTGTCGTTGATGCCGATGTTCTCGATGCCGAGAACCTCGGTCCAGATCTGGGCAATACGGGTCTCTTGCTCGTTGCGCGGCGCCTGGAAATCCGACTCGGCACGGATGGGCGCTAGGTCGGGTGCCGGCAACGCCTTGCGATCGAGCTTGCCGTTGGGCAGCAATGGCATGGATTCCATCCAGACGAAGGCCTGGGGAACCATGTGCTTGGGCAATTGCGCGGAGAGGTGTGTCCTGAGCACTTCGGCTTTGAAGGCCTGCGGCGCCACATAGTAGGCGACGAGGGCTTTGTCGCCGGGCACGTCCTCACGCGCGAGCACTAGCGCCTCGCGAATGTCCGGGTGCTCGGTCAGTTTGGTCTCGATCTCGCCGAGTTCGATGCGGAAGCCGCGGAACTTCACCTGGTGATCGTTGCGGCCGAGAAACTCGATGTTGCCATCGGGCATCCAGCGGACCAGATCGCCGGTGCGGTACATGCGCGCGCCGGTGCTGCCGCAGAACGGATCGCGCACGAAGCGTTCCGCCGTCAGCTCGGGTCGATTCACATAGCCGCGCGCCACGCCCGCCCCGCCGATATAAAGCTCGCCCGCCACGCCCACCGGCACCGGGTGCAGGTGCGCATCGAGGATATAGGTCTGCGTATTGCCGATGGGCTGACCGATTGGTGCGTTGCGATGAAGATCCTTCATCGGCGCGTACGCGCTGGAGAACACCGTGGTCTCGGTGGGTCCATAGCCATTGACGATCTTCACCCCACGTCCCGGCTTGGACGACTGGATGCGATGCAACGTCGATTCCAGCAGCGGCTCGACGCCAACCAGCAGGTAGTCGAAGGGAAGTTCCAGCCCGGAGCCCGCCATCAGTTCATCCATCTGGCGAACGAAGAACGGCGGCAGATAGGCGAAGTTGATTCGATGCTGCGCAAACCATTCGAACAGCAGCGTCGGCTCACCGCGGATATCGTCGGGCACGATATTTACCGTCGCGCCCACGGACAGCGGAACGAACAGCTCGAACACGGAGACGTCGAAGCTGAAACTCGTCCACAGCGACGCCTGCAAAGGCGTGGTCCTTTCCAGATCCTCGAAACGATGCAGGCAATCGGTCATCAGGTTGATGACGTTGCGGTGCTCGACCATGACGCCCTTGGGCGTTCCGGTGGATCCCGATGTGTAGATCACATAGGCGAGGTTGGAAGCATGGAGCCCGATCGCATGCGTTGCTGGATTCGTGTCCGGCTGATCGGCGAAGGACTGCGCCAGGTCCAGCACGGGCATGTTGCCGTCGAGCGCGTCCGCGACGCCCTCGGGCAGATCGCCCAGCGTCAGCAGCGCCTTCGGAGCGCTGTCGGCGAGGATGTGCTTGAGTTGCTGCTGCGGATAGGTGGGGTCCATCGCCACGTAGGCAGCGCCTGCCTTGAGCGTTCCCAGTAGCCCGACCAGCATGTCGAGGCCCCGCTCCAGGCAGATGGCCACGCGGTCGTCCGGCTTTACGCCGATGGCTCTCAGTCGATGGGCCAGTCGATTCGCGCGTCGGTTGAGCTCCGCATAGGCAAGGCGCTCACCCTTGAAGGCGATAGCAGTTGCATCCGGCGTGCGCGATACCTGATCCTCGAAGATCTCGTGCACGCAGCGGTGACTCGGATACGGCGATGCCGTGGCGTTCCATGCTTGCGTGACGAGCGCGTGCTCCGCCTGGCCGAGGATCGGAATCGATGCGAGCGGACGAGCGTCGTTCTCGGCCATGCCGGCGAGCAACGCCTGGTAGTAGCCGGCTATCCGTTCGACGGTCTCCCGCTTGAACAGTGCCGTCGAGTACTCCAGCGCGCCTTCGAACTGCCCGTTCGATTCGCGCAGCGATATCGACAGATCGAACTTCGCCACCTTGTAGCTCGTGCCATCCAACGGCTCGGACGTCACGCCCGGCAACTGCGGACGAAGTCCGCCGTCTTCTTCCCAGGAGAACGCCACCTGGAACAACGGGCTGTGCGCGACATTGCGAGCAGGATTGACCAGCTCAACCACCTGCTCGAAAGGCAGGTCCTGGTTCTCTTGCGCGCCCAGCGAACAGGCCCTCACCCGATCCAGAAAACCGGCGACCGTGGGGTCACCCGACAGATCCAGTCGCAGCGCCAGGGTGTTCACGAAGAAACCGATCAGGCCTTCGATCTCTGCACGGCCGCGGTTCGCTGCTGGCGTGCCGACGACCACGTCGTCCTGCCCCGAAAGCCTGGACAGGAGCGCCGCCCATCCCGCCAGCAGAACCATGAATGGCGTCGCTCCATGACGCAGGCCCATGGACTTCAACGCCTTTGTGACCGTGCCGCTTACCACCAGCGGCACGGAGTCGCCCGCATAGCTTTGCTCGGGAGGGCGTGGGTAATCGATCGGCAAGGTCAGCAGTTCCGGCCCGCCAAGCAGGGAGGTTTTCCAGTACGCCTCCTGCTTCCTGAGCAACTCCCCGGACAGCCATGTTCTCTGCCACACCGCATAGTCGGCGTAGTGCAGATCCAAGGGCGGCAGCGGATCTTCTTCGCCCTTCGCGTAGGCCTCGTAGAGTCGGCCCAGTTCACCGACGAACACCCCCATCGACCAGCCGTCCGAGACAATGTGGTGCATGGTGATGAGCAGCGCGTGACGGTCTTCCGCCTCGCGTACGAGCAGACCGCGAATCAGCGGGCCGTGTTCGAGGTCGAAACGGGCCGCGATGTCGACGTTCGCCAGGCGTACCATCTCTTCGGCGTTGGCGGCTGTCTTTTCCGTCAACGCGAAGCCACCTTCTGTCGGCGATGCGATCCGCTGCCTTGGCTCGCCATCGATGGCAATGAAAGCGGTGCGAAGCGATTCGTGACGCGCGACGATACGATCGAGCGCCCGACGCAGCGCCGCGACATCGAGCGGCCCCTCTAGTTTCAGCCCGTAGGGCACGTGGTACGCGGCGGCCGCACCGTCGATCTGCGCCAGGAACCACTGCCGACGCTGGGCAAAGGACGTGGGCAGCAGTTCCCCGCGATCCGCCCTGGTCATCGGAGGAAGCTGGGCAGGCGCCGCCTCGGCCACCAGGCCGGCCAACTCAGCCAGCGTCGGGTGGCTGAACATGGCGCTGATCGGCACGTCGACATTCAACTTCACACGCAGCCGCGAGACCACTTTGGTGGTCAGCAGCGAATGTCCGCCGAGTTCGAAGAAGCCGTCCTGTCTTCCGATCCGCTCGACCTTCAGCAGCTCCGACCAGATGGCCGCGAGCACCGTTTCGAACTCGCCGACAGGCGCTTCGTAATCGCGTGAGGCGTAAGCCGTTCCCTCGGGAGCGGGCAACGCCTTTCGCGCCAACTTGCCATTCGGGTCGAGCGGGAAGGCTTCCATTCGAATGAAAGCCGCAGGAATCATGTGGCCGGGCAGACGATCGGACAGATGACCGCGGAGTGCCTCGACCTTCAAGTCGGTTCCACCGACGTAATACGCGACGAGACGCTTGTCGCCAGGGACGTCCTCGCGTGCGAGCACAACCGCTTCTTGCAGCCCGGCATATTCGCGCAACCGGGCTTCGATCTCGCCGAGCTCGATGCGGAACCCGCGAATCTTCACCTGGAAATCGTTGCGCCCCAGGAAATCGATGGTGCCGTCCGGACGCCAGCGGCCCAGGTCACCCGTCTTGTACATCCGGGCACTCGCATCCGTGCTGAAAGGATCGTCGAGGAAACGCTCGGCGGTCAGCTCGGGCCGATTCAGATAGCCGCGCGCCACGCCTGCGCCACCGATGTACAGCTCGCCAGCGACGCCGACAGGCACCGGCTCGCCGTGAGCGTCGAGGATGTAGATACGGGTGTTCGACATCGGCCGGCCGATCGGCGGCGTACCGGCAAAGTCCGACGGGCAGTCGTACAGCGAGGCCACCACCGTTATTTCGGTCGGGCCGTACGCGTTGACCAGGCGTCGCCCGTTCGCCCATCGCCGCACAATGTCTTGCGTCAGCACGTCGCCGCCCACAACAAGCAAGGTGAGCGTTTCGAGAGCTTCCTCCGCGGGAATGCCGGCCAGCACGGCAGGCGGGAGCAGCGCGTGGGTGATGGCGGCCGAGCGGATGCACTCGACCAGGCTTTCCCCGGCCAGGGGAATGTTCGATGCAGGGATGACGAGCGTCGCACCGCTACTGAATGCCAAGAGCATCTCGAAGACGCAGGCATCGAAGCTGTAGGAGGCAAACTGCAGCACGCGGCTGCCCTGCCCTGTCTCGAAATGCGCGGCTTGGGCTGCGATCAGATGGCAGGCGCTTTGGTGCTCGACCATCACACCCTTGGGCTTTCCCGTGGAACCCGAGGTGTAGATCACGTAGGCCAGATTCGCCGGCGAGAGCCCAACCTCTGCCGGCGGAAGATCCGTCGTGGCGCACTCCGGCAGCGCGTCGAGATCCAGGATCGGTACGTCGCCTGCAATGTCGGGACAGTTCCCCTTGACCAGCAACATGACGGGCGCGCTGTCGTCGACGATGTACCGCAGGCGCTCCATTGGATAGTTCGGGTCGAGCGGCACGTACGCGCCGCCCGCCTTGAGGATGCCGAGAACGCCGATCACCCGCTCGAATCCGCGGTCGATGCAGATCGCCACGCGGTCGTCCGGTTTCAGGCCAAGGGCGCGCAACCTGTGCGCCACTTTGTTTGCCGCGACGTTCAGTGCCTCGTAGCTCAGCGAAGCTTGGCCAAACTCCAGGGCCACGGCCGCTGGAGCAAGCCTGGCTTGTTCCTCAAAGAACTCATGGATGCAGCGATCCCGGCGATAAGGCGCCTCGGTCGTGTTGAACGTTTCCACGACTTGACCGCGAGCCTCCACGGAGAGCATCGGCAAGCGGCTGACGCTCAACCCATCGTCCGCAACCATGCCTTCCATCAGCGTTCGATAGCAGCTGGCGATTCGTTCCATCGTCGCCGGATCGAACAAGGATGTGGCGTACTCGAGGGTGGCTTCGACGGCGGATGGGGATTCCTTCATCGACAAGGTCAGGTCGAATTTGGAGATCAGGTAATCCGTCGGCCTGCGTGGCGTTACTTGCAGGCCCGACAATGCCAGAGCCTCCTGGTCATCCTTCTCCCAGGTGAACATCACCTGGAACAGCGGGTTGTACGCCAGGGACCGGGTGGGATTCACCAGCTCAACGACTTGTTCGAACGGAAGATCCTGATGCTCCTGCGCTTGCAACGCTTGCGTCTTCACGCGCTGCAGGAGCTTAGCCACCGAAGGATCGCCGGAGAGATCCAACCGCAACGCCAATGTGTTGACGAAGAAACCGATGAGCCCTTCGATTTCCGCCCGTCCCCGGTTGGCGGCCGCCGTGCCCACGACGATATCGTCCTGGCCGGCGAAGCGGGATAGCAGGATCGTCCAGCCCGCAAGCAGCGTCATGTACATGGTGGCGCCGTGGCGCGCACTCAGCGCCCGCAGGGAACGCGCCAGTGCTTCGTCCAGGACGAACGACATGCGCCGGCCCGCGTAGCTTTGCTCCGGTGGCCTTGGACGATCCGTCGGAAGCGAAAGAAGCTCCGGCGCGCCAGCCAGCGCGGATCGCCAATAATCCGCCTGCGCTTCCAGCAGACGTCCCGAGACACAGGCTTCCTGCCAGACGGCATAGTCGGCGTACTGCACGGTCAATGGCGGCAGTGGATCGGACGCGCCCTTGGCATAGGCGTTGTAGAGCGCGCTCAGCTCCTTGGCGAACACGCCCATCGACCAACCGTCCGAGACGATGTGATGCATCGTGATCAGCAGCGTATGCAGATCGTCCGACTCGCGCAGCAGCCGGCCGCGAACCGGCAGCGCCCGCTCCAGATCGAAGGGCGCCAACTCTTCTTCCCTGGCCAGCGTGACCAGGTCCTCGGGCGTCCTCGCTTCCATCTCGAGCAAGGGAAAGCCATGTTCTAGCGCCGAGCCGATGCGCTGCACCGGCTCGCCATCGACCCGCACGAAGGTCGTGCGCAAGGCCTCGTGGCGCTCGATGATCCGGTCCAGCGCGCGGCGCAGCGCTTGCCTGTCGAGCCGCCCCTGCAAGCGCAACGCATAAGGGATGTAATAGGCCTCGCTGCCGCCCTGCATCTGCGCCAGGAACCACAGGCGCCGCTGGGCAAACGACAGCGGAAGTTTTTCGTGACGCTGTACCTTGGTCACCGGCGGGAGCCGGTCGGCAGCGGCGCCCGACACCAGGCGCGCGAAGTCGGCGAGTACGGGCGAGGCGAAAAGCGCGTTCAATGGAACGTCGACACGGAGCGCCGTTCGCAAGCGCGAGATCACCTGCACGATCAGCAGGGAGTGTCCACCCAGCGCGAAGAAGCTGTCGCGGCGCCCGATCCGATCCACCTTGAGCAGTGCCGACCAGATCGAGGCAATGAGCGTCTCGGTCTCGTCAGCGGGGGCTTCGTACTCACTCGTCGCATAGGCATCCGCGTCAGGAGCAGGAAGCGCCCTCAGGTTGAGTTTTCCATTGGACGTCAAAGGCAGCGCCTGCATCGGCACATAGGCCGCCGGCACCATGTAGGCGGGCAATCGGCGTGAGAGCTGACTTCTGAAATCCTCGGCAGCGATGGTTCCGCTCGTCACGAGATAAGCGACCAACTGCGGTTCGCCTACTCTGCCTTCGCGCGAGACGACCGCGGCCTCTCGAACGGCGGGAAGCTCCAGCAGTGCCGCCTCGATTTCCCCAAGCTCGATGCGAAAGCCGCGAATCTTCACCTGGAAATCGTTGCGGCCCATGAACTCGATGGTTCCGTCCGGCAACCAGCGTCCCATGTCGCCGGTTTTGTACATCCGCCCCGCGGGATCGTCGCCGAACGGATCGGCGACGAACTGCTGCGCGGTCAGTTCAGGGCGATGCAGATAGCCTCGCGCCACTCCCGCGCCGCCGATATGAATTTGCCCCACCACGCCCACTGGCACGGGCGTGTCATGCGCATCCAGGATGTAGATGCGCGCGCTTGCGATCGGGCGACCGATCGGCACGCTGGTGCCCACGGCGTCCGTTGTGCAGGGATGCATCGTGGCCCAGACGGTACCTTCGGTCGGTCCGTATTCGTTGAACACGGTGGCCTGTGGTTCGCGCAGGGCCGACTTCGCCAGGAGCGTGGGTGGACAGGCCTCGCCGGCGACGATCACCTTGGTCAGGCGTCTGTCACGATGCTGCGAATCGCTGAAATCAAGGTAATTTCCGTAAAGCGAAGGAACGCACAGTAGCGTGTCGATCCTTTGCTCGCGCAGCATATCGTCGAGCTGCGAGGCATCCCGGATCACGGACTGTTCCGCCACCACCAGCGTGCCTGCGTTGGTGAGCGTTCCGAAGATGCCCGCGACGGAGCTGTCGAAGTAGATGGGAGAGAGCAGCAGGAACCGCCCCGTCTCCCCATAGGCGGCATGCCGCGCACGTGTCGACGCGACGAGGTTGCGATGTTCGACCATCACGCCCTTGGGCTTGCCCGTCGAACCGGATGTGTAGATCACGTACGCCAGATGCTGCGGCTTCAACCCGGTCTCGGCCGCATCGAGGTTCGTCTCGGTATAGCTCTCGAACGAGAGCGCCAGATCCACCACGCGAAGGTCTTCGGGCAGACCGGCCACGAGGCCCTCAGGCAGCTCGCCCATCGTCAATAGCGCGACAGGTGCACTGTCGGACAGCAAGTGGTGCAGGCGTTCCACCGGGAGCGAAGGATCCAAGGGCACATACGCACCGCCGGCTTTAAGCACGGCCAGCGGCCCCACGATCATCTCCAGGCTCCGCTCCGCGCAGATCGCCACCAGGCTGTCCGGCCCCACCCCAAGTGCACGGAGTCGATGTGCCAACCGGTTGGCTCGCGCATTCAACGCCGCATAGGTGAGCACCTGATCCCTGTAGACCACGGCAACGGCGTCAGGCGTCTTGCGTACTTGCTGCTCGAACAGTTCGTGGATGCAAAGCTCGCTAGCATCCGGAAGGCCCAGGGGATTCCGGGCCTGCAGCACCAGGGCATGCTCGGCGTCGGAGAGAATCGGGAGTTCGGCAATTCGCGCGGCATCGTTCGACGCCATGCCTGCAAGCAGAGCCTGGTAATACCCGATCATCCGCTCCACGGTGTCCCGTTCGAACAGCGCCGTCGAATATTCCAGTTCGCCGTGGATCCCTGCACGCGTTTCCCGCATGGTGAGAATCAGGTCGAACTGCGTGGTCCGATGATCGACGTCGACCGGCGATTGCTCGATCAATCCGGGGAACTCGAGGCGCAGGCCGTCGTCGTTCTCCCATACGAACATCACCTGGAACAGCGGGCTGTAGGCAAGGCTGCGGACCGGATTAACCAATTCCACCACGTGTTCGAACGGAACGTCCTGATGCTCCTGCGCCTCGAGCGCCCGATCGCTCACGTGTCGAAGGAATTCGGCGACGGTGGGGGCATTCGATAGATCCACCCTCAACGCCAGCGTGTTCACGAAGAACCCGATGAGCTGCTCGATCTCGGCCCGCCCGCGGTTTGCCATCGGCGTGCCGATGACGACGTCGTCCTGCCCCGAGAGCCGGGACAGCAACGCAGCCCAACCCGCGAGAAGCGTGACGAACCGGGTTGTGCCTTGCCGCAGGCTCAACGCGCCGAGTGCCCGCGCTTGCGATGCCTCGAGCGCGAAATCGATCTTCGCACCCGCAAAACTTTGTTCGTCCGGGCGCGCATGATCCAGCGGCAAGGTGAGCAGTTCCGGCGCGCCTGACAACGCGTTTTTCCAGTAGTCGCCCTTGGTTCGAAGAAGATCCCCCGAGATCCATTCCTTTTGCCAGGTCGCGTAATCCGCGTACTGGATGTCCAATGGCAGCAGTGGATCGTCCGCGCCCTTCAGGAAAGCGGCGTAGAGGGCGTTCAGCTCATGCATGAAGAGCCGCATCGACCATCCGTCGGACACGATGTGGTGCATCGTGATCAACAGCGCGTGGCGGTCCGCGCCCTCGCGAATCAGCCGGCCGCGGATCAGAGGACCGTTTTCCAGATCGAAGGGCTGCGCCGCCTCGTCGTTCGCCAGCTGCGCCAGTTCCTCGGGCGATCGCGCCTCCTGCTCAAGCAGATGCATGCCGCCTGCCTGCGCGGCGACGCGCTGCATGGGCGCTCCGTCGACTACGACGAACGTCGTTCGCAGCGCTTCGTGGCGTTCCACGATGCCATTCAGGGCGCGCCGAAGGGCGATGACATCGAGCGCGCCCCGCATCTTCCATCCAAAAGAAAGATGATAGGCCTCGCTCGCTCCCTTGATCTGGGCCAGAAACCAGAGGCGCTGCTGCGCAAAGGACAAGACCTCGCACGCCTTCCGCTCCTGGCGAATCACCGGAGGAATCTGCACGGGAACGGCGCCAGCCACCCGCTCGGCGAATTCCCACAGCGTATCGCTGGTGAAAAGCGCCCGGAACGGCACGTCCACATGCAGCGCATCGCGCAGTCGCGAGATGACCTGCATCGTCAACAGCGAGTGCCCGCCGAGTTCGAGGAAATTATCGTTTCTGCCGACGCGTTCCAGCTTGAGCAGCTCGGACCAGATCGCAGCAATGGTGATTTCGATACCGTTGCGCGGCGGCTCGAACGCGCGACTGGTGAAGGCCTCGTGGGACGGCGCGGGCAAGCGCTTCGCATCCAGCTTGCCGTTGGACGTCAGCGGCAGCCTGTCCAGTTGGACGAACGCCGCGGGCACCATGTAGTCGGGAAGATGGTCGGACAGGTGCTTCCTGAGCGCATCGATCTCCAGGCGCTCGGCGCCCGAGACATACGCTACGAGGCGCTGGTTTCCCGGCGAGTCCTCCCGTGCAAGCACGGCCGTTTCCGTGACCCCGGGATACTCGGCCAGCTTCGCCTCGATCTCGCCCAGCTCGACGCGAAAACCACGCACCTTCACCTGGGAATCGTTGCGCCCCAGGAATTCGATGGTTCCATCGGAAAGCCACCGCCCAAGGTCGCCAGTCCTGTACATCCGCGCCCCGGCAACACGGCTGAAGGGATCCGCCAGGAACCGCTCGGCCGTCAGGTCGGGATTGTTGAGATAGCCTCGTGCCACACCGGCTCCAGCGATGTGAATTTCCCCGGGCACGCCCACCGGCACGGGCTGCCGATGTTCATCGAGCATATAGATGCGCGTATTGGCGATCGGGCGGCCAATGGGCGCATGCCGATGTCGTTCGGCGATCTCCTGGTACGCCGTACAAAACACGGTCGCCTCGGTCGGCCCGTAACCATTGACGATCGCCAGCCCCGGCGTGACGCTTTGAATCCAGTGCAGATCAGCTTCGGAGAGCGACTCCACGCCGACGAGAACGTGTTTGAAGGGAAGCTGCCGTCCGGAGTTCTCCAACAGCCCCTTCAGATGGCGCACAAAGAAAGGAGGCAGGAAACCGAAGCTGATCTTTCTGCGAATGAACCAGTCCAGGAGCGCGGACGGATCAGCTCGAATGGCATCGGGAACGATATGGAGGGTTCCGCCCGCCGAGAGGGTGGCGAAGATCTCGAATACGGATACGTCAAAACAAAAGCTGGCCCACAGGGATGCCTGGAACGGATGGCTTTCTCCAAAGCCTTTACATCGATCCGTCCAGTCGAAGATCAGGTTCACCAGACTCTTGTGCTCGACGGCAACCGCTTTCGGCGTGCCTGTCGAGCCCGAGGTATAGATCACATAGGCCAATGAGCCGGACGTCGAATCTCCGCTGGCAGGAACAGGATTTGTATTGGGTTGATCGTCAAAATCATCCTGCAAATCGAGTTCTGGGATGCCATGCGCCCAAACGTGAGCGCCTTCACCCTTTTTAAGCAGCACCGTTGAACCGCTGTCCTCGAGCATGAAGCGCAGGCGGTCTTCCGGGTAGTCGGGATCAAGCGGTACGTAGCAGCCCCCTGCTTTCAGAATGGCGAGAATCCCGACCATCATCTCGACACTGCGTTCCACGCAGATCGCCACGCGCGTATCTGGTTTCACGCCCAGCCATTGCAGCCGATGGGCGAGACGATTGGCCCGGGAGTTCAACTCGCCGTAGGAGAGCTGCCTGTCGCCGAACACCACCGCTTGTGCAAGGGGATTCCGGGTGGCTTGCTCCTCGAAAAGCATGTGAATGCATCGGTCGCTAGGATACGGCGCCTCGGTCGCATTCCACGTGTCGATGACCAGGCAACGCTCGGCATCGGAAATCATCGGCAGACGCGTGATGCACGCCGTCTCATCGGCCAGCATTCCCTCCAGTAGGACGCCATAGTTCTCAGCGATCCGCTCCGCGGTTTCTCGTTTGAACAGGGAGGAAGCGTAAGAAAGACGGGCCGACATCTCTCCGTCATGATGTTGGATCAACAGGGCGAGGTGGAAAGCGGCAGCATCACGCTCATGGCCAACCGGTGCACGAGTCGAGCGAGGCGATTTCCCTGTCTCGTTGCCGCCCTGATCGAGCGCAAACATCGTCTGAAACAAGGGATGATACGAAGGATTTCGAACCAGGCCCGTTAGATCGATGATCTGATCAAGAGATAGGCCGCTGTTCTCTCGTGCATTGCGCGCTTCGCTCCTGCAGCGATCCAGGAACTCGGCCACGGTCGGTTGACCCGAAAGATTTAGCCTTAGTGGAAGCGTGGGCGCGGAAGATTCATTCGGCGCTGTTTCATCCAACGGATCGCATGTCGTCCCGACAACGACATCATCCTGACATGAAAGGCGTGCAATGAGCGCTGCCCACGCAGCCAGCAGCGATATGCATGGTGCTATCCCGCGATCGTGTTCAAGCCTTTCAAGGCCGTCCCTTACCGCCCTGCCGAACGTGAAAGTCACGACACCTTCGGCACCGTCCCCTATCGCGGGGCGCGGGAAATCCGTGTGTATCGTCAGGCGTTCCGGCGCACCGAAGAGCGTGGTTTTCCAGAAGGCTTCCTGCTTCTGGGGCGATTGATCATTCCATCCATTGCCACTGCTCAATTCCCGCTCCTTGTGGAAAAATGAATCGTGTCCTTCACATAACTGACGAGCATAGTTTGCGTGCGCGCACTTCCGCAACCGATGCTGCGATGACATGTTTCAATTCTGTCGAGAGGCTACTCACACCATGTATCGTCCGGAAAAATCACGAAGCAACCTGACTTTTGTTGCGCTGCCGCGCACCGCGCGCTTGTGATTTTCTTGAACCCAGGCCCGCAACATGCACGACGATCCTTTTGACGATGCTGAAGAAATTCGATCGAACATCCCGTCAGCAGCTCCAAAAGACGGACAAGCCGTGATGCTTCGCACCACGCAATGGCTCGACCTGGGGCACGACGATCCGCGAATGCCGCCGGCTTTCGTGATTGCATTTTCCGTTGCGGCATTCACCACGTCCGCGTTCGAACAGCACGGCGTGCCGTTCCCTGCGACGCTTCAAAAAGCCGTTCCAAAACGACAGGCCGAGTTCCTCATGGGCCGGTTGGCCGCGCGCCACGCCATCGAACACCTTGGCGTGGCTGCAGCAGCGCCGGGTATCGGCACCTCGAGGGAACCACTGTGGCAGACCGGTGTGACCGGCAGCATCACGCATACCAAGGACATGGCCGGCGCTATTGCCGTCGATTCATCGACCGTGCACGGCATTGGCATCGACATCGAGAACGTCGTCGACGCGGACGCTCGTCGTGCGCTGGAAGCATTGGCGATCACCGCGGAGGAGCGGGCGCTGCTGGAGGCGCGACGGGAGCATCTTTCCGTGGATGCCATTCTCACGATCGCCTTTTCGGCCAAGGAGAGCTTCTTCAAGGGCACCTTTGGCACCGTAGGCCGCTATTTTGATTTCAGCGCTGCGAGAGTGACATCCCTGCACGTGAATTCCGGCCGCTTGACGCTAACGCTGGAGGAGGACCTCGCCCCTGCCCTGCCCAAAGGCCGCTCTTTCACAGTCTGCTTCAGGATGCTTACCCTGGACACCGTGGTGACAAGCTTCGTCTGGTGAAGAGAACGTCGTTCGCGCTTCGCTTGTGAATCGAGCGCGCATGTCTGTTTCACGACGGTTGGATCCAGATCGATCCCTCAGAGGGGGCCGCACTGGATCGGAAGCGGACATTACCCGATAGGCCTTAAGGCGGCCGGAAACGCGGATGCGGCGTCCCGCCCGACGGCTTCTTCTGTATCGCCCTTGCTTGAGCTCCAAGCACGATTGAGATGCGCGTAGACATGGCCAAGATCTATTCGAAAAGTGTCCTGGTCATAGTCCGGAGTTTGGTCGATGTCCTTCACTAGCTTGTCGAGATGCTCAAGGGCGTCAGTCAGCTCATACATGACGTCGGACCATTCAAGCGGCCGAAGCTTTCGGTCAATCATCTGGCATCCGTTTGGCCAAATCTATTGATGTGAAAATGTTTGCTACGGGTCGGAAGCGGACGCTACTTCAAATCACCGCGAAACCGGGACGTCGCTGCTATGAATTTTTCCGCGTCTTCTGGCGAAGCGAACGGGCCAACCAAATCACCAGAATGCCTGTTCTTGAATGTGGTTCCTTCAACCCATTCCTGCTCGTCGAGATATGTCTCACCACTGTGGAATTCCAGCACCGCCGCAGCTCGCTTTCCATCCACGCTGTAAAGCGTGGACGCGGTTCGGTACTCCTGCCCATGTAGCGAAGGCTTATCCATTTATTTCCTCACATTTCATGCTTATGACTGGGGGAATACAGGTGGCTAGCCGTTTCAGGAAGGTCCGCTCTGGGTCGGAAGTGGACATTACTGAGCGCGCATGCTGCGGCACTCAACAACTGGATTGTGAGGCCGGCTAAGACCCCCGCAAATTGCCGAAAATACTTTTCCGCTCCGACTTGCGAGGACTGCCTTGCAGTTGAATGGTTGCCCGATTGTGCTGAAGAGGTCCGGGGCTTGGGCTTCCCCGAAGGTGCCAAACTCAACCAGAACTTTGGCAGCGGTGACCTCTGAGGAAGCAAAACCCTCCCGAGCCAAAGACGCGAACAGATACGCCGAGTAGTGCGCGATGAGCTCCCTGGCTATTGGTCCCTCCGGCGTCGCCTTGCCATGCAGCAAATCAAGCTCGACAACCGTGTCCGGGAGACCTTCGATCTCTCGCTGAATCTGCCCAATACCCCAGTAGCCTGAAACGTCATTGTTTCGGCTCACGAAGGTACCGACGAGACCGCTGGCAATGCTCTTTAGCACACGCGAACTTGGCATATGGCTGGTTTACGGTCCTCATCCATGCAGTTTCTGAAGCGTCTGCTTCGCGTCGAAAGCGGACCTTACAAGCAAGACAATCCGCTCAAGGGACCTTGTAGCCACTCAGAAGATCGGCCGGATTGCGGAATGTAGGGCCACCAGGATGCGATACCCGCCCAGTGTGCTTATCAATGATGATTGGCTCGCCACTCTTTGCGCCGGCAATACCTATTCTCGGCGTGACCTGCCAGCTCTCTCCCCGATCGACCAGGGTGTCAGCGCTTCCGCAACCGGCGATATAGCGCCCGAAATAGATCTGAGCCATGGCACCAGCTTGATCCTGAGTCACGCCCGCCTTGAGGTTAACCCCTTCAACAACAGTCCATGCGTCAGAGCCTTGTGTCGCAGAGACGACCCAGGATCCAAAGGTCAAAGGCAACAGGACCACCACTGCAATCCATTTGGTTCGACTCATGAGTCGTCGATCTCCGGGGCCATTAGTCACCAATCTGCGTCCACTTCGGGTTGGAAGCGGACCCCACTCATCATCAGTGATGTCGCAGTCGATACATGCCGTTGAAGGTAACGTTCAATCCTCCACAAGCATGGTTATCCGCAGCGATAAGGAAGTCACCGACCACGCGAACGGCTATCTGGCAACCATCCGACTCATTCACAACTAGGTCATTTTCTGGAACCGCGGTTACGTCGAAGCCTCCGAAGTGAGGATTGGCTTCAGGTCCCCAGATGGCGTTACCTTGAAGGTGCAGTTGGTTGGCGTCGGTTGATTCAATCGTGATCCTTGCCCATTCGTTCTGCCAGACGCCAACCCATTGGCCCGGTGACTGGGCATTGCTTTTGGAAGCGTGCCAGCGCTCGGCGGGTATCCAGCCGTATTGGGTGCCAAGCTTTCCTTTACCGGGCACGCTGATACAGACCCACGGACCTGACTGCCCAAGCTTCAAGCCATTGGCTCCCGCATTCGCGGCACACGAACCCTCATTGCAGGTCGATGCCGGGTTGTCCAGCACCTGACGCAGGCCAATGGGGCGTCCTCCGGTGACCGTTCCCGCGGAAACGTCCGCGATGCGCCCGGCCACCGTGTCACCGTCCGGCTGATTGGAAGTGCAGAGCGTACTTTCCTTTGCATTGGCGCTGCCGGCGATTGCGGCCAGCAAAATCAGCAGGAACGCAGCGAGATGACGCACGGCATGTTGCTTAGGGTTCATTCGGACACTCGGTTGCGATGACATATGCGCTCCCTTAGAGCAAGGGAGCTATTGGTAACGTCCGCTATGGGCCGGAAGCGGCCCCCTCAATCACTGTCGCCCTCTGAGCTTCGTCCATCAAGCGGAACATCGCAGTTGACGCATTTGGGAGAGAGGCCGCTCCAGTACCACGAGCAGTAGAACAACTGCTTGCACCGCGGGCACGTACTAAACGACCAAGCAACCACAGGAACGATCATCAAACCCAGGGTTACAAGCGCGATGTACGGAAACAGTTTGGGCGAGATCGCTGACGCCAGGGCAAAGATTAGAGGGGCGCAGAGCATGGCGCCGATGGCAAACCTTCTCCTTTGCATTATCCGCACAAGCCCGCCCGCGATGGCCGGAGAAATTGGATCTCCATACATGTACTTTCCGGTCACTTAAGTCCCCCTTCGAAAAGTCGGCTATGGGTCGGAAGCGGACTTTAGACACGACCTAACGACGCAATCCATATGGTGAAACTCAGTCCGACACCACTACGGCGACGTCAAGGGTCAACACCGCGCCATTGCTATTTCTCGATGAACTGCAGGATATGCGACACAAAGGTTTTGTCCTGACCAGCGAAGCCATGATGCGCGCTGAATCGGCAAGGATTCTCAGGATCGTCGTTTCCACCGCTCATCCAGATGACTTCGACTCGTTTGCCGCCCCATGCCTGGAATGGCGCTACACCGGCGGGATTCGTCCATCGGCAGCGGTCGTCGCGATGGTGGATCACCAAGGTTGAAGGCAGCAGCGCCGGCGACTTCAACAGCGAGGCGACGCTATCGGCCGGTCCCGATGCTTCACTCAAAAAGCCGGAAGAGAGCACCAGCTTATCCGGTCTGGCACCTTGTGCCAGACCTTCCGCCGCCCGCTGCGTTCCCTTGCTGGTTGCGACAATCACTACGGGACGCTTCAGCTTGGCCATGTAGTCGGTGGCGGCGGCAAGATTCGTCCCCAGTTCGAGCAGCAATACGTCGTAGCCCCCGTTTACCAGCGCATCGCGATTGCGAATGAGGACATTGTCTGCGCCCTCCGTAAAGCGAGCACTCGCCATCACATTCAATCGGCCGTCGCCTCCCGTGAGCAAGAGGATGCTCCCGTTGGGATGCTTCGCGCGAACCAAAATACTCGTCACGCCGCCGATGTCGACGGTTTCTCCTGCGTCGACGGTGACGGTGTTCTGGATATCGGCCGCACATGCGCCCCTCATGGGCAGCACGACCATTGCGGCGAATCCAAAAAACCATCCGGCCTTTCTAAGAGGATCCAACAAAAAACGCATGCATACCCTCGCTCGCCCAAACATGTTGAAGTGCGGACACAAGAACAAGACCCTGCAAGTATCGAATGGATCCACTACATGCGGCCGTGACTCATTGACCGCTCACGCGCTGAATGAGTCGGTGTCTCTCCCCTGCCCCGCCGCTCTGTAGGGTCATGGACATATCAGCTCCGGCGACTCACATGCGCCGTCACTTTACGAAGCCCATGCTAGTTGGCCGTCTGATCAATGCCATATCTCATCGCCGCTTTCAGCGTCTCTACGCTGATGTCGCTCAGCGTTCTGAACTTGATGCAGTACCCGGTGACCTTGGCCTTGCCAAGATCCCTTCCAAAGGCCTGGGCCAGGTATTTTCTGTCTTCGAGGCCAAGAATGTAGACGGAAATACCGGTGGTGTTTGCACTGATGCCAATCTGGTAGAACTCCCGGGTGTCTCCGTTGGCATACTTCAGCGCCTGAGTTCCGTACCCTACGTTTGGGTTGGAAACGGTTTTTCCCGAACCGTCCTTGCCATCCATGAACCACAATTTGCACTTCGGCATGAGACCCAGGATGGCGCGATGCAACTCCCTCATATCCGTACGCTTGGGCTCCGGCTGAGCAGCGAAATAATCGTCGATTTGTTCGTCAATGCGCGGCATATGGGAAACCAGTATGTATCTTCTGAATAAGGAGATTCAGTGCCACGAACTCACCCGCTTTTGAAGAACTGTCCGCCTATCCTCGCTCTCGCCACCACTTGGCCACCACCGGCCAGAACGCCCAGATCGCACCCACGACGAGAATTCCCAAGGTTATCCAGGTCTCCACCCGGGAGGGCGGATTGAGATGGTTCCACCGCAATAGCGCCAGTGCAATGGTGTCGTTCGGACTGCCGGATTGCATTTGCATCCCCGATAAGCTGCCTGGTCTGAGTATCCGTTCCGAGCCGGAAGCGGACGCAACCAGATCGGACTCTTCAGCCTGCCTTTTCAGTTTCGCCATCTTGCATGAGGCGGGAGGGCCAGCCGATGCGGACGAGAAGCCCATCTGGACCGGCTATCCCGACTTCATAGAGACCCCACTCGCGGTGCCGCAGGACGCCTCCAGGGCGAATAATGAGGTCATCCACGCGTGCGGCGATAGCGTCCACGTCCGGCGTACGGATGAAGACGCCGAAGGGGTTGTGCTCTTCCGGGACGGCCCGGGGGCCAGTTCCTGCCTGGGTGAGGTGCACCTCGCAGCCCCAGCCGGTCATGATGAAGTAGTTGGCGTCACCGCCCGTGCGGGCAAAGCCCATGCGCTCCCAGAAGGGAATCGCGGCGTGCAGATCATTGCTGGGAACGATGGCGAATGCACCGACGGTAGAGGGAATGGTCATACATCTACTCCGGACAGGGGTGGCTCTCGCGGGATGCACTGGTGCCTGGTCTTGTCACCTCTGTTAGAGGCATGTCTGCCATACGTAGAAATCGCAATCCATGCCTTGGCGCCGCTGCCTGTCGTTGACCAGGATGACTGCGCGGCGGTGCTGCGCGTCGACACACCCGCCATCCTCTACGAGGCCGCGTGCACACCGCCATCGACGACCGGCTATGACTGCGCATTCTAGCGTTCGAAGAGCTTCCAGTGCCCCTCGGAGACGATCTCGACGATGCCGTCCACGACCTTGATCGCCGTCTCGTCATCGACCGCGTAGCCCGGCACGGGCAGGCGTGCGGCCCACTTCACGGCATCGGCCATGGTGTTCTCCGGACACATGGCGTTGTCCAGATGCGGAAAGATCGAGAAACCGACCATGCCCAATGCGCTGTCGCCGCCAGCGGCCGGCTTCCAGCCGACGAACCTCTCGCCGACGCAGGGAGCCATCACCATACTGCCGGCGCTCAGCCCCACGTAAACCGTCTCGGTGAGCGACGGAAACAGATCCGCCAAGCCGGATTCACGCATCCAGTGATGCAAGTACAGAGTGTCGCCGCCGCACACCAACAGTGCATCCGTCTCCCGGACCAAGGGGACCCAATTCCTTTCGTCAATGCTGGGCAGCGCAGTCAGCTCAAGCATCCCAACAGACTTCCATCCCAGCTCGACCAGGGGCGTGGGTGTCTGCCCGGCTATCTGCCGCCACGTCATGACCGCAGTGTCGGGCAGCATGCCGTACATCGCGGTGGGAGTGCACAGGGCGGTGGACTCGGCGATGGGTTTGCCCAACATGTCGACGAGGGCATCGCGGATGCTCTGATTGCTGACGCCGCCTGAGGTGAGGAGAAGTTTCATCGTGCCGTCCTTGTCTATCGAGAGCCGGGATCGAGCACGGTGAGGTGTGCAAGCGTTCGAACATCGGATGCGGCGAACACGAAACCATCGATATGGGGCACGACTGTCTCCTTGGCGGAAAAGGTGGCCGGCGCGGCCGCCTTCATGTGCGCGACGAAGGAGCACTAGCAGAATCGACACTGAGCCCGATCCAGGCCCATCTGGGGAAGGGTCGCCTGGGTCTGGGGTCGGAAACGGACGCAGCTGCCCGGAAGCGGTTCCAGTCGCATGGCACTTGGGACGTTATGGGTATCTCGCGGGGCGGACTGTTCCTTGCCTCGCGCGACTACTCATCGTCATCGGCAAGAAGAAAAGACAGTCCTAACCTCCTGCACCGAGGTACCTGCCCCACTCAATGGCGTCGGGTCGTCGCGGCCCATGCAAACGGCATCTCGCTACCTCGTTGGTATCGAGAGTCACTCATTGTAGGGTGCCGAGTGGACCGTTACCTGCGCCCCATGTTCGATCTCCAAAGAGCCCACTCAGCAATATTTTTCCCAGCCACCTACCGCGACAACTCGCAAATCCAGTTCACTTCCCAATGTTTTCCGCCATCCGGGGAGAATGATTGCTCCATGCGTGCCGATTTCGGCGAAATGTTCAACCACATGTAGCGCACCAGGATCACGCGCCCTTTCCAGGGCTGCTGGTTGTAGAACTCGCCGCGGTCACCGTGGAACTCGCCCACCACGGGCACCGGGAAATCGAGTTCGCCTTTGTCCAGGTCAAGGCCGTAGATGCTCCACTGATGCGTCTGCGGGTTGTACATCCTCAAGGTTTGCGCCTTGATGTGCAGTTTCTTGTCCGGACTGGTCACCTCGAACTGTTCGAGATTGGCATTGGTATCGAATACCTTGTGGTGATTCGAAATGCCGTCGTAGACGTCCCATTTATCGGAGTTGTTCAGGCGGTCGGGCAAGCGGCGGACATGGGCCTTCCATTCGCCGATAAGGAAATCGAAATCGTGTGATCCATCGCGTTGCGGAGCGGCGAATACCGCCGTCGGATTCGCGGGTTCGTCAGCTGCCTCCTTGGCGACTATTGAACCCGTGAAAGCGGTCATTCCAACGATGCATGCAGCAGCGAACTTCAGCGGGATCGATTTGGTGCGGAACATGCTGACCTCCGATCGAGTTCATGCAGTGACGCGGTGAAACCCTATGCTACCTACGGAGCGATATGAGCCTGCGTGAAGATCACTTGCCAGCGGCCGTCGCGCTTGGCCCATACATCGACAAAGCGGGCGCGCATCGTGAAAGGCTTGCCGCGATCCGATCCCTTGGCATCGACCATGCCGCCGAGCACGGCACCGTTCGGCCACACTTTGCTCACTTGCTGGGTGATGGCGACATAGGTGGTCTTGCTCCCTGGCGCCGTCGAGTCGGCGATGAACTCCGCTTTAGTCTGATTGCGGCCGTTGCTGCCCGCCAGGGTGTAATCGTCGGCCAGTAGCCGTTCGAGTTCGGCACGATCGGATTTGAACTGCGCCAGATCATAGGCAGTCGCTGCGGCAGCGAGGTCCTGGGGCAGGCCCCGGTAGTCGCCCACTTCCTGTCCCGCGTGAGCCTGCGTCGCGATCGACGCCGCCAGAATGATCCAACTCCAGTGCGATAACCGCATGGCTCTCTCTCCTTGGCCGTTGTATTCGCGCCAAGGTAGTGGAGAACGTCGGCGGCGCAATGACCTGTAAGGCTGAAAATCGGCCCGTATTGGTCATATCCGCCGCCGAGCCGCTACTGAGTTCGCGGCTCGGCGCAGATGGCGGCGGGACGGCAGGCCGTGCACGCCGCACCGCCTCCCCTTGCTTGATTTACGCCGTCAGCAAGATCGCCACGCATGCCAACGCATTGTTGGCTGCATGCAATGCCACGGAGGCGGCCAGTCCACCCGTACGCTTCACCAGCCACCCGCCCATCAGCCCCAGCGCGAAATAGAAGGCGAAGTGAGTCATGTCGAAGTGCAGGAGCGCGAAAAGGAGCGCCTGCCAGAGATTGGCCCAGCCAAAGGCGATGTGGCGGCTAAGACCACCCAGGATGAAACCGCGAAAGACCAGCTCTTCGTAAACGGGCACCAGCACCGCAACGATAAGCAAAGCCAGCCCAACGCCGCCGACGTGGGTCGCCGCCGAGGCAAGCGCGGACACCGACCGGTCATGCGGTGTGCTGTTGAACACCCCCGCGGCGTGCGGCGCATGCGCTGCCGCCATCAGCAGAAATCCCTTGAACAAGGTCCAGGAGATCACCGTGATGAGCGCCGCGTCCATGCCTCGCTCGCCCAGCCATCGCCGCCATGAAAGATGCCGCAGTGCGGGGAGCAGGCACAGCGCACCCATGAACAGCATCGCCAATTGCGAGAGGATCACCGCTCGTTCTTCGGATGACGTCATCGGGCGATGCGCCACCAAGGCCTGCACGCTGCCTGCAGGGCTCAGCAAGGGGACCATGATCGATATGACCAGAAAAGTGGCCAGGCCGATCCACATGTGTCGCAAACCCAGCGGTTCGAACAGAGGCTGCGCCGGCTTTTGCTCGCGCGCCCTCACCGTTCCGCGATAGTGCGCGGGAAACGCAACCAGGCCAGGCAAGCAGAGCAACGCCGCCAACAGGGCCAACATCGATAGCGCCAAGGGCGCCAGTGATGGCGTGAACAGCTCGCCGGGTGCACGCGCAAGCACGGATCCATACGCAAACAGCAGCGGCCCCGTGATGCCTGTCTTGCCGAACCAGTCGCGAAGCGCCGCCGATGCAGCCTTTGGATCGCTCTGGCCTACCGAGATGTTCACGCGCAGCTGGTATTGCTCCACGCTCTGGAAACTTGGCTGCGTCTTCATCATGGCCAGCATCTTCGCCGCGTCCGCGTACCTGCCCGCCCGCTGATAGATGCGGGCCGAAAGCCATGGATCGACGGGTGTCTTGCTGTCCTGGACGCGCTGCAGTTCAGTCAGTGCGGCAGATGCACTGAGATTGTCGGCCGCAAAGCGGAGCCGTTGCCCGCCCATCCATGCGGGAGACGGCGCGGGCGCCTTGGCCAGCATGGACTCCGCCAGCAGGCGTCGGCCGTCGTCACAAAGAAAGCGAAGCGCGGGAATAAGCTGGTTGCTGCCGGGATCCAGTTGGACGGCCGCCAAGGCCTCCTGCCCGGCCAGGCGAGTGTCCTTGGTGGCGAGATACGCGCGAGCAAAGACCGCATGCAATCGCGAACGCTGTTGGGTCGTCCAGTTGCCGCTGAGCGGCAGCAGCGTGCGCGCATAGGCAAGCGCGGCCTTTCCGTAGCGATGCTCGGCGGTGAAGAGACCCGCTTCGGCATCGCCATGGAAGCGTGTATCGAGATCGTTCAGGCAGCCCTGGAGATCTGCCTGCGCAGCCTCGCCCCAGGTCGGCCCCTCATCGTCATCGAGGGCAAAGCCTTCCGTGAAACGACACCGCGCCAGAACCAGCGATACGTCGCCAGGAAGAGCTGTTTCCTCTTTGGCGTATGCGGATAGCACCTGCTTGTACGCATCCTGCTGCCGCTCCGACACCAGCGCGATCGCGTGTGCCGGTGTACGCAAGTCTTCGACGGCGACGGGCATAGCGTCCGCCCGGCATCTCGCGCTGGCTGCCATGCAGAGCGCCGCGACCAGAACATGCCCAAAGCCCACAACCCTTCGCCAGGCGTCAGCCCCTGTTGCCTTTGCCGCCAGGCCACGGATATCCGCGGCCATCGTTGCCGCATTGTCCCTGCGATTCACAGCGCCTCCTTGGATGCCGCACGCAGCGCTCCCCCGAGCGCACGATCGATGCGACAAAGCCAAGCGTAACGTACTGGCATGAGCTTCGACCAGTTGGCGCAAGCGCTATCGAAATCGGCCTACATCAGGCCGGAAACAGATGTTCGTCACTCCGAAGCCGGCAGCCCTAGTTTCCCTCGATTGATCCTGTCTACACCCCAGGAAAGAGTGACAAGGACAACCCCGCCAAGCGAGAGTGCTGCCCAAATTGTGGCGTGCTGATCATCAAGCTTCAGCAGGAATGTAGATACCGCCAGAATCGACGAGACGTAGAGTCGGTGTTCTTGAAGCAGGTTTCTATGGATGGGCTTTATCTCGAAAGCTCCCTGGCTGTCTCGAACGACTTTGCGCAAGCGAAAAACCTTCCAAATACCATGGGCCAGCTGAGTGAGAAGGACGACATACAGAACCGGCAGGCCACGCGTCGACGTGGACATGGCGATCAAGGCGATAAGCAGACATACCCAGGTGATTCGAAGCGACGCCAGAGTGGTGCCGGCTTCCGGAATCGCGTACCCCATGTATCGAGACTTGGCGAGGTCCGCAGCCGATGGACATACAAACCTAAACGCGGATTGCTTGCCTTGAATCGCTGTGATCATGAAGTTTCCTGGAGGCGTGTCAGCATGACTCGTCTGAATCGAGGCTGTTTGCCGCCGTTTCTCTCTCTGCGTCGAAAGGCTGACCTTGCCAGATCGCCGATTCATCGGGTCGAAGAACTTGCACCAAGTGACTCCAGGGTATGAAGCAAAGCGGCGACTCGATTGGGATCGATGGATATGCCCGACATGGATCGAAAGCGGGCATGACGCCATTCCCTTACAGCCTTGGCGGAAGAGTATTCGCGTCTCCAATAGTCTTCAATTCGGAGTCGCCCAAACCCATTCTGCGAAGCACCGACAGGATGAAATCCGTTTTTCCCGCGATATAGCTGTCGATATCTTCCGGGAAGCGCGCGGCGAGTAGCTGCTTGATCCGACTGTACTGCAGGACAGAGGCGGGTTCGCTGCGCAGGAAATCTCGAAGGGCCAAGTGGTTCGCGAGTGCGGTGCTGCCCTGCAGGCAGACGTAGAGATGGTGGGCGGGTAACTCTGGCGGAGACTTGAATGCCTCCCGATCCTCGATCCCAAGATTGCCGCGATGGCCGTAGCCCAGGGTCGCCAATCGCTGGATGGCTTCCGGCATTCTGTCCGCTGAGGCCACAACCACATCCATATCAATGATGGGCTTGGCGGCAAGTCCCGGGACCGCCGTACTGCCGACGTGCTCCACGGCGACGGCAATGTCGCGGACCGCCGCCCATACGGGCGCTCGCAAGGCTTCGAACGTCGCGGGCCATGAAAGATCGTAATCCACGACCACGACGCTACGTTGATTCTCGATCATGCCACCCGAACTCCGCGTTGGTGCCTGCCTTGGGCATGAGATGCCGCCCCCTAAAGGTGCCCGATCGCCCGTGTGCAGATCGTGCCCTGCTTGGCGCGCAAGACAAGGCCCGGAAGCCATCAGCTCCCCCTGCCCGCCATCCCGAATGGTTCGAAGGATGCTCCATGTAAATTTTCCGGACGACCTGTCGAATTCTTCCGTCGCCGTTCGACGTGATAGTAAGAACCAACGGCGGCCGGGAGCCAAACCAGCGATCTTCGCCGTCCGGAGTGGCAAATTGCTGAGATCAATCCAGGCCGACCCTCGGTCGAACTGGCCCAAGGAGAGAGCAATGAGAAAGTTGATCCTGACCATGTCCATGACGCTCGACGGCTTCGTCAGCGACCCCAAAGGCGACGTCCAATGGATATTCAGCGGCGACCAGGAAGCGATCGCCTGGAAGGTGCAGAAGCTGGGAGAGGCCGGGCTGATCATCATGGGCAGCCGCTCGTTCCGGGACATGTCCCCTTTTTGGCCAACATCGAGCTCGGTCTTCGCGCCGCCAATGAACCAGATTCCCAAGGCTGTCTTTTCCAGGCAAGGGCCAGCGGTACTTGAACCCGCCATCGCGGCGATCAAGAACGCCAAGTCCGGAGAGCTTCAAGCCGGCGCCGAGAGCTGGTCGACGCCCCACCTCTGCACGGGCAACCTGGCCGACGACATCGCTAGGTTGAAGGCCCAGGACGGCAAACCCATCATCGCTTTGGGAGGCGCCGCTTTCGCACGCAGCCTGATCGCTCAAAACCTGGTCGACGAATACGCCCTGATGATCCATCCCATTGCCTTGGGGAAAGGCGTACCGATCTTCTCCGACCTGCCCGAGCCGAGGCCACTCGAACTGGTCAGCTCCAAGGCGTTTCCGCTGGGCTCGGTGGCGCAGATTTATCGGCCGGCTTGATCGAGCGCGACGCCCCTCCCAGTCCGTGCGCTATGGGTCACGTATTCAGCCGGTCGTTGCAACGCACTAAAGACTCCGCGAGCAGCAGGAGTGTTGCAACGACCGGCTGAATACGCAGTCAAAGGCGGACACTGCAGACGCGTCGCTTCGTGACGTGGAGTCAGTCCCTGCCGGGCGCATGGAACCCGTGGAACACCCACCGCAGAGCCAGGAAAAGCACGGCCGGCGCCAAGACTCCAGTGAGAAAAATTGCGGTCAATTCCGCAGCTGCATAGTTGGCATGGAAGATAGAAACAGCGCGAGCAACGATGAATACCATCCAAGCGGCCCAGAGGACCAGATATGACCGGGTAAGTCCCCGCTTCCAGTTCAAGCTCAACGTCCTTCCTCCCTGTAACGATTTTTCCTGCGAATTTGCGGCGAATACCGCTCTGGCACAAAAACTAGCGTGGCCGAACCGGTCAGGCAATGGTGTGCTGCCATGCCCTCCTCGGGATGGCCATATGGGCGATCCTCGAGAAAGGAGCACCGGCTCGATGCCTGCCGGGCGGGCGCTTCGCAGCGAGCCGACATAGTCCAGCCGAAGCCACTGCCGAAGCCCGGGGCAGCAGCTTTCCGCCCCGGGCTCCTCGTGCTGTTCGCGCTTAGTGGATAGCGGTATAGCTGGCCGGAATCCAGGTATAGCTGTTCTTGCCGGAAGCGCTGACGTGGCCCACGCCGGGGAACGACAAGTGGGCGCCGGCGATCCAGTAACCCTGCTTGGCAGCATCGGCCAACAGTGCCAGTCGGGCTGCTTCGGCCGACTTGCTATCGGCATCGAAATGAATGGTGATCGTGGGATGAGCAAATTGCACCGCGCCCACGTGGATCACATCACCCCAGGCCAGCAGCTTCTGACCTTCGCTTTCGATCATGTAGCCAGCGTGTCCGGGGGTGTGACCGGGTAGAAGCACGGGCTTGATGCCGGGCACCAACTCCGCGGTGCCGTCGAACGGCTTGTATCTGCCGGAGTCCACATAGGGCTTGAGCGCAGCCTGGGCGCCCTGGAAGAAGCCCTTTTCATCCTTTCCGGCCTTGTCCAGGTTGGCCTGGCTCAACCAGAAGTCGCCTTCGCGCTGGTCGGCGCGCACGATCGCGTTGGGAAACACGGCCTTGCCGTTGGCCACCAGGCCGCCAATGTGATCCGGATGCATGTGCGTGATGTAGATCTCGTCCACCTGCTCAGGGGTGTAGCCGGAAGCCTTCAGCGCATCGATCATCTTGCCCAGGTTGGGACCGAACAGGGCGCCTGCTCCGGTATCGATCAGCACGAGCTTGTCGCCGGTGTTGATCACGAAAGCATTGAAGTTCATCTCGTAAGGCATGCTGATGTAGTTCGCCGCAAGCGCCTTCTTCACCTGCTCAGGCGTGGTCTGCGTCAGCAGTTGGTCGACCGGCAGCGCCGTCGTGCCATCGGAGAGCGCGGTGACTTCGAACTTGCCAAGCATGAATCGGTAATACGCAGCACCCGACTTCTTGATCTGCGGTGCCGACGCATGGGCCTGCTGCACCGGCGCTGCCACAGCACCCAAACCGAGGATCACGGCCATTGCAAGGCCGGCACGCATCAACACACCCGAGGATTTCATTATCGATGACCTTATTTTTTGCAGTAAGACAACGGGGTACCTCGCGACGTTGCACCGTCGAGGCATGGAGGGAAGCAAGATTTCACATTCTGGACTAAATGGTCCACAATGGAGCCACGCACTGTCAAGGTGAGGACGTCATGACGAAATCTGTGTCCCGCGCCGGCCGACCTCGATCGTTCGATCAACAGGTGGCTCTGGGCGATGCCCTGGACGTGTTCTGGCGCAAAGGCTACGAAGCCACGTCGCTGGATGACCTCACCGAAGCGACCCAACTCAGCCGCTCGAGCTTCTACGCCGCATTTGGCTCGAAGCGTGAGCTTCTCCTGCATGCCTATCGGCGCTATGCCGATGCGTTCCATGCCGATATGAAGGCACTGGCCGAAGAGCACGACGATGCAAACGCCGCCCTAAGGGCCGTGGTCAAGGCCATGGTGGACGCCCGGCCCGACAACCGCGGCTGCTTTTGTGTGAATGCCATCGTGGAGCTGGCCCCCTGCGACCCGGAGCTGGCTGAACTCGGACGTGCGCACATCCAGCGCATGTGCGCGCTGCTCGAAGAACTCATCACACGACGCGGTACCCGGCGGCCCTTGGCGCGATCCCTGGCGGCCACACTCATGACATTGACCATGGGCAGCGCCGTCTTTCGCAAAGCCAGCGTCGCCGAAGACACGCTTAAATCCGTGCAAAAGCAGGCCCTCGGCTTGCTCGACCTTGGCTAAGCCGTAGCGACGGAAGATCGGTCACTGCGACGCCATGCGTACACCTTCAAAATTGATTCGCCAGGCCGTCGATCGTGGGCGGCGTGAGACTCAAGTCCGAACATCGCAAGCGGTCGCCGTGTACGCTTTTGCAATCTTGGTATCTCACGATACCCACCGTTATCCCCAGCAATGTGACTTATGAACAAGCCCTCCTCTCCCATCGACTCCGAACTCGGCGCAGCCGTCTATTCCGACCGAGTACTGAAGATCTACGACCGCTGGGTCCTCGGCTTTTCCAACCGCTACGCATGGAAGTGTCCGACGAACACCGTATTGCTGCCCTTCTTTCAGGAGCACCTAAGCGCCAACCATCTGGATGTAGGCGTGGGTTCGGGCTACTACCTGGCACACAGCTCAGACAGGCCGGAGCAGAAAGTCACCCTGCTGGACCTCAATGACAACAGCCTGAAGGCCGCCGGTTCGCGCATTGCGCACTTGCAGCCGTCGCTGGTTCGCGATGACGTACTGCAGCCCAGCGGTGCACTCGGGGACAGGAAGTTCGATTCCATTTCCCTGTTCTACCTCTTGCACTGCCTGCCGGGAAACATGGCCGAGAAAGGACGCCGGGTGTTTTCCACGCTTGGTGCCCACCTGGCCCCTGGCGGCGTGCTGTATGGCGCGACGATCCTCGGCGACGAAGCCAACCACAACTGGATCGGTCGCCGGCTCATGAAGCTTTACAACCGCAAGGGCATTTTTGGAAACCAGCACGACACGCAGGAAGGCTTGCAGTCGGCTCTCAACGAGCACTTTGCCAAGGTTGCCGTGTGGAAGGTCGGAAAGGTCGCCCTGTTCACGGCGGAAAAGCCGTCAGCTTAATTCGAGCTGCGCGCGGTGGACACGTAGCGAAGCCGCAGACCATCGACTCGACTGATCAGAACTCGGATCGCGATGAAGTGACTTGCGCGCTTTCTCGCGATTTCCGAGGAAGGCTCAGCCGGTAGCGCGGCGCGCACGAAGTTTACAGGCGAACTTGGTAAATTTCGCCTCATCTGCACGCGAAATCCACTCTCCCGAGTGTTTGCTATGCCTTCTCATCGAAAGCAATCTGCGTGTCGGTGGCACGTGGAAAGGATCGCCCTGCAGCCGGTCTGAAGTGAACTCTCCAGGCGTGGTCTGTCTAGCCATCGACGAGCCCAGTGCCCAGGACGAATTCTCACTTGCATGGCTGTCCGATCCGAATGCGCAATCATTGACCGATTACTGAGATCCGTGCGTTCGAGCCAAAGGCTCGGCAAGGATTGCCGGCCTACGTAACGGAAGGAGCGCTTGCCCCGCCTCATGAGCGCAGCAGACAAAGACTTCGAAAGAAGCCGCAGGGAACAGCCCTATGCCTTGCGGAACATCAGCCTCTCAACCGATCGATTAGAGAAGGAGAAGGTCAGTGTCCAAGAAGCCCACCATCGTATTCTGTCACGGCATCTGGGCCGATGGCTCATGCTTCAGCAAGGTGATCCCTGCCTTGCAGGCAGACGGTCACGAAGTCATTTCCGTTCAATACGGCCTGGATTCGTATGTGGAGGATTTGGCGACGGTAAAGCGCACGCTCAACCGTGTTGGTAGCCCCGTCCTCCTCGTGGGTCACTCTTATGGGGGCGCCACGATCACTGGCGCGGGCCTGGATGAGCGAGTCGTCGGCCTGGTTTATATCGCGGCGGTCGCGCCAGATACCGGCGAAACGGTGCAGAGCCAGCTCAACAAATATCCGACGGACATCTTTACCCGTATCGAAGTCGCCGATGGGCGGGTCTGGCTGCGGCCGAATGGCGTTGAGTTTTTCGCGGGCGACCTTCCGCAAGAGGAACAGAAGCTGGTCTGGGCCACGCACTACGCGCCCGTTGCCGATCTGTTTGAGCAACAGAAGCTCGAAAACGTTGCATGGAAGTCGAAGCCAAGCTGGTTCATTGTGGCCAAGAACGACCGTACCGTTCACCCCGACCTCCAACATTTCCTCGCCAAGCGCATGGGGGCAACCGTAGTCGAAGTGGAGAGCAGCCATGTTCCGATGCTCTCAAAGCCTGACGTTGTCATCGACGTGATCCGCAAAGCCGCCGCGGCAGTGCAAAAGTCTTAGAGAAGGCATCCCATCGCGGAGAAGATGGTTCGAGACCGTGCCGCGCTGACGGTCTCTGCCACCCCATCGCCGATGGTCATGCGGTGAAATGGGTTCGAGACAATTTGCCGTGAGCCCACCACTATGCTCGGCTCGACGCGATCCCGCAGCTCACCGCGCGCGACGCAAGCTGTGTCTGTCCGACGACTCGTGCTTCCCCAGATTTTCGAATGGCCAAGATCGCGCACCCTTCGTGGATTTTTTTACGGGAACATCGTCAACCCTGCGGGCTGGACGATAGAGCTTGCATCCATGGCTTCGAACGGTACCGATCCCAGCCGTCCGGAAGGATGGTGACAATCGGGCCGTTCACTTGGCCCCGGGCCGCAACGCGCATCGCCGCTGCTACGTTTGTGCCTGAGGATCCGCCCACAAGAAGGCCCTCTTCGCGAATCAAGCGCCGGGTCACCTCAAAGCTCTCGTCATCGGAAATGCGTTCGACGCTATCGATGACATCGCGATGCAAGTTGGCAGGTGGCTCGGCTGCGCCGATGCCTTCTACGGCGTACGATCCATCGGGTCCGGGGATGCCCGTCTCAACCCAATGGGCCAGAGCCGACCCCACGGGGTCGGCCAGAACCACCAAGGTGTCTTTGTGGTGCCCCTTCAGTCGCCTGCCTACGCCGGAAATCGTGCCGCCGGTGCCCGCGCCTGCTACGAAGGCACCGAATCGTCCGCCAGTCTGCTCGATGATCTCTCGCGCGGTCGTCGCCTCGTGAACACGAACATTCGCGGGATTGCTGAATTGGTCCGCGAGAAACCAGCCGTTTTCGCGCGAAAGGCGTTGGGCCACATTGCGGAAATTATCGTCGCTCGATGGTGGCGCGTTTGGCGTGATGATGACCTTTGCGCCGAGCGCCGTCAGGGCGCTGCGTTTGTCCGAGGACATTTTTTCAGGCATGACGCAAACAAGCCTGTAATCACGCGCCGCTGCCACCAGTGCGAGGCCGACGCCGGTATTGCCGGCCGTGGCCTCGATCAGTGTCATGCCCGGGTGCAACATCCCGCGCGCTTCGGCGTCATCGACAATGGCCAGCGCAATACGGTCCTTGATCGACCCGCCCGGATTCAGATGCTCGCACTTCACCCAGATCTCGCAGGGCAAATGGCTGCCGACCCGCCTGAGACGCACCAAGGGTGTGCGACCGATTTGCTTGAGGATATCTTGGCTCATCGAGTGATCCATTCATGTCCCATGACAAACGGCACATCGCGCCGCACATCGAGCAGCGATACAAGCTGCGCAATCACCTCACTGCACTATCCCAGTAGTCACATGGACGTGCCGTGCCAATAGGCCGATCATCGGCACAACAGTCGATCCATGGACCCCGAGCCCTTCGCCAACGGCGGATGGATAACCCGATGCATGCTTTCCCTCCTCCTCCCGCCTTGGCGCCAGCCAGCCGGCAGTGCTACGCCCCGAGTCATAGCCTGGATCGCCACTGCCACTATACCGCCTACGCTACGGTGATCCTGGGCGGCTCCTACCTGGAGGCCGGCGACGAGGGAAGGCATACCGTGCAGGCAGGTGATGCACTGGTGCATCGTGCGTTCGAGTCGCACCTGGATTTCTTTTCCGCACGCGGTGCCGACGTCCTGATCATTCCCATGCCTTTCGCGGCCCGATTGCCGGTGCGTGGGCGTGTACGCGACGTCGATGCCCTGGCGCGCATGGCCGAACGTTCGCCCGCCTGCGCCTGGACCGCATTCGCCGAAGCGTTCGAGGCCGATGGTTCAGGCCACGACGATTGGCCGGATCTGCTGGCACGGAAACTTCGCGAGCAGCCGGATACGCATTTGGGCGAATGGGCGGAAGCAACGGGCTTGCGCGCCGAATCGATCAGCCGCGGCTTTTGCCGGGCCTATGGCATCTCTCCGAAGGCCTACCGCGCACAGGTGCGTGCGCGAGCCGCCTGGGAAGCCATCTGCGGGTCGTCGCTCGCCCTGGGCCGACTGGCGACGGAACTCGGATTCGCCGATCAGGCGCACATGACCCGTGCCGTGAAGAGCCTCACCGGACATCGGCCGCAGGCCTGGCGCATGGCGGCCGACGCCTGAATCAAGGGCGGCCCGCGTCAACTGGATTCAAGACGATATACACGGCGGCCCCCTATCGTCGCTGCCAACACTCTCTTACGGATCGATCATGCGCAAGACCCTGCTCGCCCTCGCCGTTGCGTTCTTCGTATCGCCGCTCACGGCGATGCCCGCCGATCACGTGGCCCAGGTGCTTGCGGCCAACCAAGCAGCAACCGCGGGCAATCATTGGGAGGCAAAGGACAGGCTTGAGCTTCACTATGCCTACTCCGGCCAAGGGCTCACCGGCCGCACCGCCTTTACGCAGGATCTCCAACGCGGTCGCTTCGTCGATCGCTGGGAGGTCGGCCCAAGCCACACCACCACGGGCTTCGACGGCAAGAAAGCGTGGGAAGTGGAGTCCTCCGGCACGGCAACGCCGCAGGAGGGTGGCGATGTTCGCCAACTCGCGGTCAACGAGGCATACCGTCTGCAGAACCTCTGGTGGCGAAGCGACCGGGGCGGTGCCACGATCACCGATGCGGGATGCAAGAGCGACGGCGGCAAGCCATACGACGTGCTCATCGTTGCGCCCAAAGAAGGCAAACCGTTCGAGGTGTGGTTCGACGCGACCACCCATCTCATGGCGCGCACGATAGAGGCGAATTCCACGCTTACGATCCGCACCGACTATGCCGACTTTGCGCCGACCGACGGCGTGCAGCTGGCGCACTCCGTGGTCATCGATGATGGCGGTGGCCAGGCCAACCTGCAGAGGATGACACTGTCATCGGCCACCTTCTCGACGGGTGGCGACGATGCAGCCTTTGCACTGCCCAAGACCGACCTGCACGATTTCGAACTTGCGCCCGGCACGACGCAAGCGAAGGTGCCGTTCCTGCTGGCCAACAACCATGTCTATGTGCAGGCATCGTTCAATGGCGGCAAACCGCTCACGGTCATCGTGGATACGGGCGGCCACAACATCCTGGTGCCGGATTCCGCATCGGCCCTGGGCATCAAGGTGCAAGGCGCGCAAACCGCCAGCGGCGGCGGCGACTCGGTGCAACAAAGCGGGTTGGCGCAGGTGCAGTCCATCCGCGTGGGTGGCGCCACGCTGAAGAACCAGACGATCAGCGTGCTGCAGTTCTCCAACGCCGCCGAAGGCCTCGATGAGCAAGGCATGATCGGTTACGAGTTTCTCGCGCGTTTCATTACGCGCTTCGATTACGGCAGCCATGAGCTGACCTTCATCGACAAGAAGCATTTCGATCCCAGCGATGCGGGCACCCCCGTGCCCTTCCGGCTCTATCATCAGTTTCCCGAAGTGCTGGGCAGCTACGACGGCGTGCCCGGACGCTTCGGCATCGATACCGGCGCACGCACGGTGCTGTCGCTTACGCGCCCGTTCTCCGAGCGCCATCATCTTCGCGAGCACGAGAAGAACGGAACCGAAGCATTGACCGGATGGGGCGTGGGTGGGTCAGAGTACGCCTATGTGTTCCACGGCAAGGATCTGCAGCTCGGCGACGTCACGGTGAAATCCTTTCTGGCCGAACTCAGCCTGGACAAGGGCGGTGCCGGCGGCGTCGAAGCCTTCCCCAACAATGTCGGGGGCGGCCTGCTCAAACGTTTCGTGGTCACTCTCGATTACGACCACCAGCTGATGTACCTCAAGCCCATTGCAGGCAAGGTAGACGATCTCGATACGTTCGACCGATCCGGCATGTGGCTGAACGTTGCCGACGAGGGCTTTGGCATCGTCAGCGTGAGCAGCGGCTCGCCCGCGGCGCAAGCGGGGCTCGCAGCGGGAGATGTGATCGAAACAGTGGATGGCAAAGCGGTGTCGTCCATCCATCTCTACGACCTGCGGCGACGCCTGCGCGATGAACCACCCGGTACGAAAGTGGCGTTGACCGTCGAGCGCAACGGCCATCCGCGCGAGGTCACGCTGGTGTTGCGGGACTTGATCTGACGCCGGCCGCATCCTTAGCCGGGAAAATACATTTGCATCGGTGGCGCTTGCAGGTGCTGCCGGAGACGTCGACACCCCAAGGTTCGGTCGTCGTGCAAGGACCACTGAAAGCTTTGAAATCATCCACACGTTGCTGGCAAACCCAGCGTCGTCCATCTGCCGTGCACCAAGGAGAAGTCATGAAGGATCTCAAGCCACGACCCACCGCGCTGGCGACAGTTCGTTCTACCAGGAACCTTTTAGCCACGACGCTGTTAGGCCTTCTCGCTGCTTCGCCCATCATGGCCGCACCGCTGTCATCCTCGCGCGACAGCGCGCTCAAGGAACTGCTTGAGCGCAGTGCCGCGACGAAAAGCGACGCCGTCGTGATCTGGCAGGACGGCCACGAACTCGGTCATTACTACGCCAACGACAGGGCGCCAGGTCCCATCGAGCTAATGTCGGTAACCAAGTCGGTCGTGGCGCTGGCCATCGGCCCACTGCTGGCAGATGGCCGAATCAAATCGCTCGACCAACCCGTCGCCGATTTCTATCCGGAGTGGCGGCAGGGGCAAAAGGCCAAAATCACGATCCGAATGATCATGAACCACACCTCGGGCATGCAGAACTTTCTCCGCACCGACGTGGAAATCCAGCCTGCGCCGGATGCCATCCAGTTGGCGCTGGCGGCGGAACTTTCGAACGCGCCAGGCGAGAAACCCGCCTATAACAACAAGGCGGTGAACCTGCTCAGCGGCATCATCGAGAAGGCGGCGGGAAAGCCGCTGGATGCGTTCCTGCACGACGGTCTCTTCAAGCAGATGGATATCCATCCGGGTCCGTGGGACAAGGACAAGGCCGGGCATCCGTACGCGATGTCCGGGCTGCCTCTTACCGCTGCGGATCTTGGCAAGCTCGGCGAGCTTGTGTTGAACAAGGGCAATTGGCACGGCAAGCAGTTGATTCCTGCCCGCTACATCGATGGGCTTACGCAGCCGCAGTCGGAAGCCAGTATGGGCCTGCTGTGGTGGATGGCACCGCAGTACCGGCATTTCACCACCAACCCGGAGATCTTTGCGATGTTACGAAAGCGCGGCGTGCCGGAGCCGACCGTTGCCGCGCTGGAGAAGGGCCTGCAAGGCGCACAATTCGATGACAAGGAATCGATGTTGGCGGGCATCCAGCAGGCGCTGGGTCCGAATGCTCGTACCGTGTTGTTCGACGATCTGATGAGTCGTGGCATTGGTCCGCAACGCCTCTTCCATGTCACCAGCGGCCAAACGGCGGCATATTACGGCGAAGGTGATGGCGGCCAGTACTTGGTGGTCGTGCCTTCTGCAAGGATCGTCGCCGTCCGGCAGATCAAGGCCAGCGACGACAGCGAGGAAGAAGGCGAAGACTTCGTTGGCTTCATTGACAAGGTGCTTGCAGTTGCTGGGGATTCCGCAGCTCAAACCGGGGAAGCGGCACGCTGATGAGGGGCGGCGAACGGCAAGAGAGCGCCACCCCTCTCCGCTGCTCTTCGTCCTTGCGCCGTTACGGCTTCACCATCGCGCCGCATCTCGTCAGCCATCTTTAGTCTGCGCATGTTGGAACGCAAAAAGGGCCCCAAAGCAGGGCCCTTTTTTTGGCAAAGTCACAAGACCCGATGGCGATGCCGACGTTCGAGGCAGGAGCGCTCCCTCGACCGATCAGAGTCCGGCAGAGACATCGATAATCACGCCGCTTGAAATCAGGGTCAGGTAGAACTGCCCACCATCCGCGCGCACCCAGCGATAGCCGGGATCGGGACGGCGCAGGTGATACCGCGCATAGTCCGTCACGTAGTAGTCGTGTGCGTAATAGTTGGCCGGCAGGCGCTCGCCCTTCTTGTACCAGCCCTTGTGCTTGCCGTTGTCGTGACGACCATCGTCCTTGGGATTGTGGCCATGGTCGTCCCAGTGTTTGTCGTTACCGTGGCCATGATCGTCCTGCGGGAAAGCAAGGGCCGATGCACTGCCGACCAGAAGAACGGCTGCCAGGGCAAAAGCGAGAGGACGTTTCATATGGGCTCCGCGGGCGGTTGAAAGGAATGATGGACATCGCGAGGTTCGATGGCATTCGCCGTGCCGCCGTGTCCACCAGCCCCAACATTGCACAAAACCGGCGGCGCGTGTATTACCCGCCGCACGAAGCGTTCAGGGAAGGAAAAGCGAGATACGGCATGGCACCAGGCAGTGCTGCCGATGCCTGGAGCCTATCTCGCCTTGGCGCGAATCTCAGCGAATCACCCTCACGTAACAACCACCCGTGCATGCTGATGGAGCGCCAGGATAGAAAGTCTCCTCCTTGGCAGGCGTCTCAGCCACGCGGTCCTCTCTCCAACGCTATCTGAGTATTTCTCCGATCTGTATCGGAGTTGCGGCTTCGTCCGCTCTGGATTCGCCCTGCGGATCCTCACTGAAGGCAAATACTCATGTCCAATAACAACGATTCCAACGTTTCAAGCGTCAGCAGCAAGAACATCGTCGATACCGCGGCCGCCAATGGCAGCTTCCACACGCTCGGCAAAGCGCTTGAAGCGGCAGATCTCACCAACGTCCTGAAGGGCACCGGTCCCTATACCGTTTTTGCGCCGACGGATGCGGCGTTCGAGAAACTGCCCAAGGACACGCTCAACAACTGGCTCAAGCCGGAAAACAAGGCGGAGTTGATCTCGGTGCTGAAGTATCACGTCATGCCGGGTCGCGCGTCCGCCGTCGAGGTCGAGAAACTCACTGCACCGAAGATGATGCAGGGCCAGACGGCGGCGATCACCAAGGATGGCGACAAGGTCCGCATCGGCGGCGCCACCATCACGAAGTCCGACATCACGTCGAGCAACGGCATCATCCATGCCATTGACACGGTGAACGTGCCAACCAAGCAGTAACCAGGAAAGCTTTGTGGTGGGGTTCTCCCCACCACAAACCTGCACCAAGATCCACGGGGATTCGCTTTCGCGCTGTTGCGCGCTTCGAATGCCATGGCGGGCCCGATCACTATCCCAGGCAGATCAGAACAGACTTCCTTCTGGCCGCCCGAGACTCTACTTCGCCGCCCTCCCAGGCGCGGCGTTGCAACTCAAGGTGACACGCATGGCCGCCCATTTTCGCTCTCCCTCGCGACCGCCCAGGCTGGCGCGATTCGTCCGATACATGGAGGATCTGTTCGACCACATGTTTGGCGAACGGTACTCGCAGCCCTTGCCCGTCACGTCCCGGAAACAGCAGCTTGCCGCAGCGGTGGAAGCGGCACGAAGACTCAGGCGAGGCGGCAGTCGATGATCCCCAATGCCGTCGCGAGATTCTCGTATTTCTTCCGGCCTTTCCGACGAGGCGCTTATCGGCATGCGCCATCGATTGAAGAGCTCTATGTGATGCGACAAAGCTTGAGATCCCGGGTAAGCGGTTTATGTCGTGGACTCGTTCGCACCATCCGAGAGATCGCGGGGCGATAGGCCCATGGCTCTTACCCGGTCGCAGCTTGCCGAGGAACTCCGCTCTCTGGATGCAGAATTGCTGAGTCTTGAGGCAAAGGGCGCGCCACAGGAAGCGATCCAGTTGGTGTTTGAGCGCATGGTTGGCGCCTCGACACGTACGGTGGGGCCGAGAGATCGCATGTGGTGGTGGGGCCAGTTGTATTCGGCCATGGATCGGCAGGCGATTCGAGCTCGACATTCGGCGATGGCCTCCCTGGCCGGCCATCCGATGGTTGCCGGTCAGGGAGGCCACTGCCTGTGATTTGTCGCCATGCTCGATGAAGGACGCCATCGAGCGGCCGGCGCACTGCCCTACCAGCGGTAGGACAGGCCGAGATACCCCTGCGTGTCCGGCGTCGCGGTGTTCAAGCCCATGTTGGCGCCCAGGTCCAACTGCAGGTTCGGATTCACCACGTAGACGAACGCGATGTCGCCCGACTCCTGCTTCACGTGGCCGGATGGGTCGCGGTTGTCCTGGCGCCAGTATTCAACGGCCACGGAAAGCTTGCTGGTCAGCGAATGGAAAACGTTGACGAGGTTCGTCACCGAAAGGTGGCGGCCATGTCCGTCCACGTCGGCCAAGGTATCGAGTTCGGGGCCGATCGTCACGGTGAAACCGCCGCCCACGGCGGCGCTCATCGGCATCGCCACGCCGCCCTCCCATTGGCCGTTGCCCATGCTGTGCGATGCCGTCGGCGCCTTGACGAAGGGAATGATCGAGGCGCCGAACCAGTCGCCGGTATACAGGTTCGTCTTGACGCGCACGTACAGGTCGCCCGCACCGTTCGCGGTGTGGTGTTCGCCATCGGTGCTGGTGCGAATGCGAATGTCCGGCGCCCAGTTCACTTCGATGTCGGTATGGCTGCCGATGCCGTACTTGAGATACGGATTGAGGAAGTACAGGGTCTCGGTGCTGCTGCCGCCGTGCGCATCGCGGGTGTAGTTGCCGACGTCCGTTTCCAGCTGCCACATGCCTTCGGGCACGGTGCAGGTGGCATTGGCCTTGGTGGGGCGGTCCGTACAGATGGGAGAAGCGTCGTCCGCTCGCGCCGTGAAAGCCGGTAGAGCGATAGCCAAAGCAAGCGGGAAAAGCAGGATGGAGCGGGGAGTCATGGTCACGCCTTTGGATCAAGGATGACCACCCATGCTAGGCACATGCATCTAAGGACGGTGCAGCATTCTCCGACGCGATATCAAGACGCCATCAAGACGACTCGACGATGCCGGCGAGGCGATAGCCCACCTGCAACTCGGTCACCAGGTGGCGGGGGCGCGCAGGCTGTTCCTCCAGTTTCTGCCGCAGGTTCGCCATGTACACGCGCACATAGTGCGAACGCGAGGCATGGCCGGGGCCCCACACATCGATCAACAACTGCCGATGCGTCAGCACTTTGCCCTGCCCGCGCACCAGCGTCGCCAACAGGCGAAACTCGATCGGCGTCAGGTGCACCGCTTCGCTACCGCGCGCCACTTCGTGGGTGGCGAGATTCACCTCGATATCGCCAAAGCGCACGATCGCGCTCGCCTGCCCGCGCGCACCGGCGAGGCTGGCGCGGCGCAGCTGGGCTCGAACCCGCGCCACCAGCTCCGGCACGCCAAAGGGTTTGACCAGGTAGTCGTCGGCACCCGATTCCAGTGCGGCCACTTTCTCCGCCTCGCTCTCGCGCGCAGACAACACGATGATCGGCGCCGACGACCAGCCACGCACATCGCGAATCACCGCCTTGCCATCGTCATCGGGGAGGCCGAGGTCGAGCACGATCAGGTCGGGCTGGCGACTGGCGGCATCGATGCGCGCCTGCAGCGCATCGCCGGCTTCGAATACCGTCATGTCCTCGCGTTCCAGCGCAAGGCGCAGAAAGCGGCGGATGTCGGTTTCGTCTTCCACCACCAGGATGCGTGGCTTGTTCATGCGGGATCTTCCAGATCGACGGCCGGCGGCTCGCCAGTAGCCAGGAGGATGTCGAAGCAGGCGCCGTGCGGCTCACGGCGCGAGGCCGAAATGCTGCCACCGTGTGCCTCGACGATGCGGCGCGACAGCGACAGCCCCAACCCCACGCCGGGTACGGCCGATTCGCGCGTCCCCCGCGCGAATTCGGCAAACAGCGCCTGGATGTCGATGCCAGGCGGAAAGCCCGGGCCGTCGTCTTCCACACGCAGGCGCAGCTTCGAGCCGGTGTGGCCGGCCCGGATATAGAGCGTGGCATCGCCGGGCGTGTACTTTGTCGCGTTGTCGAACAGGTTGACCAGCACGTGTTCGAACAAGGTGGCGTCCAGTTCCACCAAGGGAAGCTCGGCCGGGATGTCGACCACCACCTGCCGTGCACCCAGCGGCGTTGCCGCCAGCGCGGAGCCGACCAGTTCGTCCAGTGCATGCCATTGCAGATCCAGACGCACACCTTCGCTTTGCAGGCGTACAGCATCCAGCAGGTTCGTCACTTGCCGTTGCATGCGATCGGCCTGATTGACGATGGCTTGCGCCACCTCGCTTTCGCCCAACATGCCGGCCATGCCACGGATGGCCGTCAACGGCGTGCGCATGTCGTGCGATACGGCCGAAAGCAGCGCGTTGCGCAGACGCTCGCCTTCCACGTGCAACTGGGTTTCGTGCGCAACCTCGACGAAGTGCACGCGCTCGATGGCAAGCGCAAGCAACGACTGGAAGGCGCGCAACAGGCCTAGCTGCTCGGCATCCAGCGGCTGCGCCGCGCCGCGTTCGAGCATGAGCACACCGCGCGTGCGCAGAGGCGTCGTCAATGGCAGGTAGGTGGCGCTGTTCGCGGGCAACGTCTCGGTGCCACGCCCCGCCGGCAGTCCTTCTTCGAGCACCCACTGCGCGATGCCCGTATCGCCATGGCCAGACGACGGCATGCGTTCGTCCCTGCCGGGAAGCAGCAGGGTGACCTTGCCGTCGAGCAAGGGCCCGATGCGCGTGTCGCAGATGCGTGCAATGTCCTCGTCCTGCACGGCCACGGAGAGATCCGTGGCCACCGTCGCCAGGGCGTTCGCCCGTCGTTCGCCCGCCGCCGCTCCTACCGCCTCGGCGCGCAGGCGGGCAGCGAGCTGGCCGGTGATCAGCGCGACGACCAGCATCAGAAGAAACGTGAAGAGATATTGCGTGTCGGAGACGTGGAACGACCACACCGGCGGCACGAAGAAGAAATCGAAACTGGCCACGGCGACGACGGCAGCCAGAGCGCCTGCAGCCCGCCCCCAGCGCAGCGCCACCAGCATCACGGTGAGCAGGAACACCATCACCACGTTCGACAGATCGAACACCCGCAACAGCAAGGCGGCGATGCCGGTGGTGAAGGCGCAGGCTGCCACGGCGTAAACCAGCACCCGGTACTGGAACGGGCGCGACGGTATGTGTGCGGGATACGGGATCATCGCCCGTCATGATAGCGGCCCGCTGGTGGGCGCAGCTATCGCAATGAAGCTGCGCATGACCCCTTTGCCGAGGTCATCGCATCGCGCAGCGTCGACGCGCTCCCGCTCCTGCGATCCTAGTTATCGAACGTGCCCACGATGATGCTGGATGCCTTGACGATCGCGACAACGGATGTTCCTTCGCGCAACGCAAGGGAATCGAGGCTCGCGATGGTGATGATGGAAACGATGGCATTGCCGCCATCCAACTCGATGCCGACCTCCGCGTTGACGGTGCCGCGCTTCACCGACGACACCTTCCCTTTCAGCTGATTGCGCGCCGACAAGCGCATCGAGTCGTCGGGCAGGCCGATGATCACGGAGGATGCCTTGATCAGCACGAAGGCGTTCTTGCCGGGTGCGAGCCCCAGGCTCTGCGCACTCTCGTGCGTCACCGTGGCGACCAGGCGCTGCCCGCCCTGGATATCGAGCTGGATGACGTCGTTGACGGCGCCGGTTTCCACCGCAGAAACGGTACCCGCCAGTTGATTTCGCGCACTTGTCTTCATCGTGAAGCGCCTCACCAGGTCGATGTCGGAAAGCGGATCGTCGGCCACCGCCGTCAGGTGTTTGAGGAAACGTTTGTGGATGGCTTCCATGCGCTGGAACACATCGATAAGACGCTGTGCGCGCGGGGTCAACGTGGCGCTTCCGCCGCTGCGGCCACCCACCGCCCGCAGCACCAGCGGTTCGCCCGCCAGATTGTTCATCGCGTCGACGGCTTCCCAGGCCCCTTTGTAGCTCATGCCCACGTCACGTGCGGCGGCCGAGATGGAGCCCAGCTCGCCGATCTTCAGCAGCAAGGCAATGCGTTCGCGGCCGCCGAAGTTGCGTCCGTCGGATTCCAGTCCGAGCGTCCCCTTGATCGCTAGCATTTCGGGCTTGGCTCCTTCGTCATACCGGACATGTGCTCCCTGCGCTCGCTGCACCGGGACACATCGCCCTAGCCTACATCCCGCGAGCCGCCTAGAGCTTCGCCCCAGATAGCTGTCACGACAAGCACATGGGCGCGTCCAGCGGCCGCAAAAAGATGCCGCAAGAAGCTGCTGCCCGCCAAGTCCTCGCTATATAGTGCGCTACATAGCGGCAAGGCCAGGCCTCCCTCGCTATTGCCAAACCCACTGCAGTGTCGACCAAAGGACTCAACACCCATGCGTCGTGCACCCCTGTTTGCCGCCATCCTGGCGGGTTCTACCCTGTTGTCCGTCAACGCGCAGGCTTCGGATGCGCCAACACCCGCCGCCGACACGAGCGACGCCACCACGCTCGACAAAGTCACCGTCACCGCCCGCCAGCGCGAAGAGGAACTGCAGAAGGTTCCCGTGGCCGTGTCGGTGGTGAGCGGCGAATGGCTCGACCGCTCCTACACGGTCAATATCCAACAACTCAGCCTGCTGGTCCCCTCGCTCTATTACAACTCCGCGAATCCACGCAATACCGCTTACACGATTCGCGGGCTGGGCTCGAACACCTTGTCGGTCAGCGCGGCGAACGACGGCATCGAGCCGGGCGTGGGGTTCTATGTGGATGGGGTCTATCACGGCCGTCCGGCGACGGCGGCGTTCGACTTCACCGACATCGAACGCATCGAGGTGCTGCGCGGACCGCAGGGCACGCTGTTCGGCAAGAACACCACCGCGGGAGCGATCAACATCACCAGTCGCGAACCCACCTTCGTGCCGGAGGGAAGCGGCGAGCTGTCCGTCGGCGAGAACGGATTCGTGCAGGCAAAGGCGAATGTCTCTGGCCCGCTCAGCGAGCAGGTCGCGGGCCGTTTCGCCGCACAGTTCACCGAACGCGATGGCGTATTGCACAACGTCACCACCGGCAAGGACGTCAACGGACTGGACAACTACGCCCTGCGCGGGCAGCTGCTGTACAAGCCGGCCGACGAGGTCAACGTGCGGCTGATTGCCGATGTCTCCAACCTGGATTCCGACTGCTGCACGCAGAACTACCTGCGCGTCGGCTCCAGCCTGAAAAGTGCGGCGCGACAATTCGAAGGACTCTCCGCCAACCTGCCCAGCCATGGCTTTCCGGTCTATGCGCCGCCAAGCCGCAACGTCTACGACCGCCTTACCGACATCGATGCGCCCTTGCACATCGATACGCAGGATGGCGGCGTGTCGCTCAACGCGGATTGGAACGTGGGCGCGGTGACGCTGACCTCGATTACCGCCTGGCGCTATTGGAAGTGGGATGTCGCCAACGATCGCGACTACATTGGCCTGCCGATCCAGACGGTGCAGCGCATACCGTCCCGGCAGGATCAGTACAGCCAGGAGTTCCGCGTGGCCTCGAACGGCGACGGACCTTTCAGCTACGTCGGCGGCCTGTACTTCTATACGCAGGAGATCAATGGCAAGCCGATCAGTGTCTATGGTCCGGCCGCCACTTATTGGCTGGTGAGCACGACGAATTTCCCGCGCATGCCGGACAATCTCGCGGACGGCTACGGCCAATACGGCAACTCGCATTTCGAGATGAAGAGTTATGCGGCCTTCGGCGAGGCCAATTACCGCATCACCGACCGCCTGACCGCGACATTGGGTCTGCGCTACACCTACGAAGACAAGAACGGCGACTATTCGACCACCGTGTCGGGCGGCTTGCCGACCACGCCGGGCTCGTTGCAGGACAACGCCAAGCTCTCGCTGTTCCGGCCGCAAAGCTACTCGGCGGCCGATAGCGGCGGCAACGTATCCGGTCGCACCAACCTGGCCTATCAGTTCACCGACACGCTGATGGCTTATGTGAGTTATGCACGCGGTTACAAATCCGGCGGCCTCAACATGTCCGGCCTGCCGCTGGATGCGGCGAACAATCCGGCGCTGGCAACCGCCGTGATCAAGGACGAAACCAACAAGACCTGGGAAGCCGGCCTGAAATCCGCATGGTGGGACGGTCGCGCCACCTTGAACCTGGCCGCCTATCGGACCGTGGTCGACAACTACCAGGCCAATATCACCTCCAGCGTCGAGACGGCAGCGCTGCGCACCTATCCGGCCAATATTCCCGAAGTCACCGTCAAAGGCCTGGAGGCGGATTTCGCCGCCCAGGTGTTCTCCGGATTCACCCTGCATGCGTCGCTCGCCTATGCCGATGGCGAATACTCGGACTATCCGCTGGGACCGTGCCCGCTCGAATGGCAGAACCCGAACGCCGCCGGCGGCTGCCAGCCGTTCAAGGCGCCGGCCTCGTTGGCCAACAAGACCTCCAATCCTCGTGGCAACCCGAATGTTCCGGGCGCCTATGTGCTCACCGGCCTTCCCTTGGCGGGCCTGTCCAAATGGGCGGGGAGCCTGGGCGTGGATTACGAACTGCCATGGCGCAGCGGCGCATTTCTCTTCCACCTCGACTCGAGTGCGCGCAGCGGCTACAACAGCGATACCAGCAATTCGATCTACACGAGAATCGCGGGCTACGGCGTCACCAATGCCAGTGTGGGCTTCCGCTTCAACGACCACTGGGAGGCAGACGTTTTCGCGCGCAACGTGTTCGACAGCAATTACATCACCGCCCTCACCATCCAGACGGGAAATTCCGGCCTGATCCTGGGACAACCCAGCGATCCCCGCATGGTGGGAGTGACGGTGCGAGCCAACTTCTAGGGGCGCGAGCCGCGCCCGGGAACTGCCGAAGCGATGGATGCCGGAAGCTCCTTCCGGGCCGGCGAGCTTCCGGCGCCAACGTCATCAACGCAGCAACACTTTGCCGATCAGGTAGGTGGTTGCCTGGCCGCCGATCAGCACGCGATCGCCCGCCAGCTGGCAGCGCAGGTCGCCGCCGCGTTCGGACACCTGGCGCGCCAGCATCTTGGTCTTGTCGAGCTTTTCGGCCCAGTAGGGGATGAGCATGCTGTGTGCCGAGCCGGTGACCGGATCTTCGGGTACGGCATCGCCAGGACTGAAGAAACGACTGACGAAGTCATAGTCCCCGTCCCCTCGCGCAGTCACACAGACCATTTTTTCCAGCGGCAGCATCGCGTTGATATCTGGCCGGACGGCCTCGACCTGCTGCTGCGATTCAAGCACCACCATGTAGTCGCGCGCCACGCGGACTTCCTTGCATTCGCCGATACCGAGTGCCTTGAGCAACAACGGCAGCGGGGCCGACGGCTCCGTTTCCCAGGCGGGAAAGTCCAACGTCAGCCATGCGCCTTCGCGCGTAACCGTCAAGGGCCCCACGAACCGCGTGGAAAATCGAATGGTACGGCGGGGGTCGCCGAGGTGTTCGAAAATGACGTGGGCGGTCGCGAGCGTTGCATGCCCGCAAAGATTTATCTCTCCCAGCGAGGTGAACCAGCGCAGCTCGAAACCTTCATCCGTGGGAACGAAGAAGGCCGTCTCCGACTGCTTGTGCTGCTTGGCCATCTTCAGCAGGATCTCATCCGGCAACCACTCGCTGAGTGGGCAGACTGCCGCCGTGTTCCCGCCGAACGTGGCGTTGGCAAAAGCATCCACCATGTAGAAGTCGATTGATTGCATTGCATCAGGCTCTGATGGTTGTGGGTGACGGCAGGACGGAGTCATGAGTGGGGTGGCATGAAACGCCTATATGTACCAGCTCAAGGATGGCAGGGTCGAGGCAATCCCGGCGGGTCAAGGCGAGCTGCAACGACTGGGGCCGGACGCGCTGGTTGCGTCGCTGCATGCCGCCTTCAGCACCGCATCGCGGGCCGCGCGAAACTCGTCATTGGCGAACCAGTTGGGCCAATCCCGTCCCTCGGCCAGTCGCAGGCCGATGCCGAAATACAAGTCCAGATCTTGCACGGCGCCTGACCAGTCCCAGTGGGGATCGTAGGCGTCGGAAGGCTGGTGGTAGCGGTGCGTGACATAGTCGTCCAGTTGCCGGCTGCCCCAGCCTGATGGCTTGCCGATGACGTCGATGCCATTTCCCAACACGACCACCGGCAAGCCGGCACGCGAAAAACTCAGCGTATCCGAGCGATAGCGCATGCCTGCCTCGGGCAAGGTGTCGGGGGTGACGGTTCTTCCCTGCGCGGCGGCTGCCTCGCGCACGGTGCGGGCCAGTTCGGTTTGGTCGGCAACGAGTGAGATGTCCCTGGTGGCACCGAGCATGTAACTGAGCGGATCGATGTCGATGTCGGCGACGGTATGCGCCAACGGATAGAGCGGATGCGTGGCGTAGTACTGCGAGCCCAGCAATCCGTACTCCTCGCCGGTCGTCGCCATGAAGATCACGGATCGACCCGCGCCTCCCTTTCGATGGAATGCGCGCGCCAGTTCGAGCAGCCCGGCTACTCCGCTCGCGTTGTCGATGGCGCCATTGCAAATGTCGTCGCCCTTGTCGTCGGGACGGCAGCGACCCAGGTGATCCCAATGAGCCGTGTAAAGGACGTATTCGTCGGGATGGGTCTTTCCGGGCAGGACGCCCACGACGTTGTTCGACATGCCCGTCCGCGCGTTGACCTTGAAATCGAACCTCGCCGCGATCCCCAGCGAACGCGCCCTGAAGCCCGGTGTCCCGGCAGCCTTTGTCAGCGAGTCAAGACGCTCGCCGGCCAGGGCGACCAGTTTCTCGGCGCCCGCGCGAGTGATCCACGCCTCCACCAGCAGCGGCTCGTTGCTGTGATCCAGTGAAACCCGGGGACCGCTCAAGCTCGAGGTGAGCACCGAAAACGGATAACCCGCCGCCGCATCGCTGTGCACGATGATCGCAGCGGCGGCGCCCTGGCGGGCCGCTTCTTCGTATTTATAGGTCCAGCGGCCGTAGTAGGTCATGGCCGCCCCACCGAAGGCACCCACGCCGAGAGGGTTTTGCCAGTCGGGATCGTTGACGAGGATCAACACGGTCTTACCGCGAACGTCCACACCCTCGTAGTCGTCCCAATGACGCTCCGGCGCATGGATGCCGTAGCCCACGAACAGGACGTCCGTCCCCGGCAGCGCCACCCGGGACAGGTTTCTTCGCGTGTTGAGCGTGATGTCCTTTCCGTAAGAGAACGCTACGGTCCGGGCGTTCCCGGTGACCTCAAACCGCGGGGTTGGATCGGCCAAGGTCTCCGTCTGCACCAGCGGCACGGCTTGAAGGAAGCTGCCATGCGCGCCTGGTTTGAGTCCGGCCGCGTGCATGGCAGCGCCGATATAGGCGATCGCTTTGTCTTCCCCCGCGCTAAGTGGTGCACGGCCTTCGAAGGCATCGCTGCTCAGGATGCGTGTGTCGCGCTTGAGCTGGTCGACCGAAAACGCGGGCGAGGCATCGCTCGCGCAAGCCGCGCTCATGCCGATCAGCATGCCCATCATCAGCAGTACGCCGGCGTTCCGATGAGTTGTGCAGCGGTAGTCTCTTGCCATCGCTTGTCCCGTTCCTTTGCCGTGCGGTCTGGACAGACCCGACCCGCCCGGCGTGATCCAGGCCACCGAAGCATGGACGATGGGCGGTGCGGAAACGTGACATCGCGGACACCCGGCGATCCCAGTAGAACTACTGAGGCGGGCTGGCGAGTTCTACCGATGCATCGATAAACGCTGCTGGCGCAAGCTACATGCCTCAATGCTGCCGAGGGGTGGATCATGACGCCGCGCATTCACGCTACGACCATGGCTGCTGCGCTGGTGACGCTCGCGGCCTGCGGACGTCCCGAGCCCACGGCGGCACCACCTCCTCCCGCGCCTCCGGCCGCCAGCTCCGCCGCCCCCGTGGCGCAAACCGTGCCCGGCCCGGTGGCGGGCACGCGGCTCACCGAAGCCTATGCCCGCTCGGTGGCTCGCAGTGTGTATGTGTGGGCGTGGCCGATGGTCAACGTGTACAACCGGCGCATCGGATTTGCGAACCTCAAGGAGCCCGGACGTCTCGGTGGCGTGCTGCCTGCTGCGCCACCCAATCGCCTGAGCATGCTCAACAACTATGTCGAGCCCAGCGAGCGTGAGGTCGCCTGTCCCAATCAGGACGTCGTCTACGGCGGGGGCCCTCTCGCGCTCGATGTCGAACCGGTGGTGGTGCAGGTTCCCGACTTCGGCGATCGATTCTGGGTCTATCAGATCGTCGACGTTCGCACCGACAGCTTTGTCGATCTGGGCAAGATGTATGGCACCAAGCCGGGCTTCTACCTGTTGGTCGGACCGGACTGGCATGGCACGGTGCCTGCTGGCATCACCAAGGTGTTTCGCGCGAACTCCAACACGGGCTTCGCCATACCGCGTGTCTTCATGGACGATACCGATGCCGACCGCGCGGCCGTACAACCGCTGGTGAGCCAGATCGACATGTACCCGCTGTCGCAGTTCGACGGCAAGATGAAGCAAACGGACTGGAGCAAGGCGCCGTCGTTGCCTGCACCACCGCCTGAGCCCGGTGGCGGCGAATCGCCCAAGGTCATTCCGGCAAAGTTCTTCGATGAATTGGCGGCGATCTTGAAGGACGCCCAGCCGTTGCCGGGCGAACAGGCGATCTATGCCCAGGCCGAAGCGCTGCTTGCGGCGGCCAAAGCCGACCCCGCCATCCGCGCGGCCATCGACGACGAAGCCGCCAAGGCGGAGCAAGCGATCATCACTCCGCTCCTGCAGTTCCACAACTTCGGCATACCGCTGCCGCACGAGTGGACCACGGTGAGAAACGGCGCCATGTTCGGCACCGACTACTACACCCGCACCGCGGTGGCGCGATCCAACATCTTCGTGAACAAGCCGAACGAGGCTACCTACTTCTACCAGGATCTGGACGACGCCGGCACGCGCCTCAACGGCAGCAAGCGATACACCGTCACGTTCGCTGAAGGCGAGCCGCCGGTGAAGGGATTCTGGTCATTGACCCTGTACGACGCGCAGCACTTCTTCGTGCCCAACCCGATCAAGCGCTTCTCGCTCGGCACCAAGAACAAGGATCTGAAGCTCAATGCGGATGGCAGCCTGACGCTTTATATCCAGGCCGATGAACCCACCGATGCCAACCAGCGCGCCAATTGGTTGCCGTCGCCCAAGGGCAAGGACTTCTCCCTCTACATTCGCACCTACTGGCCCGATACCAGCGTGCTCAACGGACAGTGGACGCCGCCGCCGGTCAAGGCCGGAAGCTAGCCCGTTCCCGGCCCGCAGCCTGCGCTGCGGGCCGCACCGCCACCGGCCTCACCGCTCTTTCAAGGCCGGCGGGAAATAACTGCGGTCCGCGACGGCGCCCTTGGGTCGATAAAAGCGGAAGGTGAGGCTGTAGCCCGTTCCCTTCGGCGTCGGGATCCAGTTGCTCTCGGGCGCGCCGTTCGGCGTGGCACCGAAGTACAAGGTCAACGAGCCGTCCTTGTCGAACTTCAACGGCGAGAAGTTGCTCAACAGATAACGCTTCTGCGGATTGGGCAAGACCCGGCGATGGACGGAATCGACGGCGATCACCGACCAGAAGTACGTGGCAAACAACGTTGGCATTTGATCCTTCTCGAAGCGCAGCGCATACGAATGGTCGCCGTTGAGCGGCTTGCCGGAAGGACCCACAAAGGCCTTGTAGTAGATCACCTCTTCATAGCTGTTGGCCCAGATGCCGCCAAGATTGACCAGGGTGCGCAGCAGCCAGTTGTTGCCATAGACGCCGATCGTCGTAGGCAGTGCCCAACCATCCTTCACGGTGCCATCGCCGAGTGTCGGCGAGGCCTTGTAGATCGCGGGAATCGCCTGCTGCTGGATCACCTGGGCGACATGCTGACGCGCCGCAGGGTCCTCGATTGCCTTGGCCACGGCGCGCGTGCTCGCCTGCAGCTTGTCCATGCCCGGATTGGTGTCCGCCGCGCTATCCAACGCCGCGGTCGCCGACTCGAACGCTTCGACACCAGGCAACTTCTCGATGTCGAACCTCACCGTCTTCGGTACCTCGGGCAAAGCCGGGTGACCGCTGGCGCGGATGTTGAACTTCTTCTGCAGCGCGACGGCTTCGTCGGGGTTGGCGCCAAGTTCCACGCGAGAAAGCACACGCAGCGCCTTGGCGGACACATTCACGCGCTGAGTCGCTGCCGGCAGCTGGACCTGGGCGCCGTCCAGGCAAACCGCGAACTCGCCATCCGGGTGCTGCGGATACACGCGTTCGTTGATGTTGGCCAGGGTCTCGCCCCAACCATTGAGGAACTGCACGGTGTAGTACCGGCCCTTCACCTTGGGCACCGTCACCAGTGCGCAGCTCTTCTCATCGATGGCGACCCACGCCTCCGAATAAGCAACATCGAGATTGGGATTGGGCCAGTCCACCTCGCCTACCTTGCGGTGAACGAGCTGATTCCACTGGAAGCCGTTGGCGAAATCCGCCTGTTCCTGGTTGAGCACCAGCAGTCGGCTGAGCAGATAGATATAGCTGTCGCTGACGTCCTTGTCGGTGGGCAACGGCGTCGCCGCCTGCGCGTAGGCTGTTGCGGCAACGGATGCCAGCAGGATCAGGCTCAAGGACCGCGGATGAGCATTCATGATCGATCTCCCATGGCGCAGCCGACAGCGTGCACCTTCGGGACCGGTCATTTCGTCGGCAAAGTTACCGCTTGCCGCCAGGTACTTTTACTTAGCCACCGCCTGCGACGGTCACGCCTGGCTACCATCGTGCGCATGACTCGCCTTGCGGATGGCCGCCATCAGATCCGCGCGTCCGAACGGCTTGGGCAGACGCACCAGATCGAACGCGGCGCCCGAGGGAAGTTCCGCATAGCCCGATGCCAGGATCACCGGCAAGTTCGGCATGCGCGCTCTTACCTCATCGACCAGCTCGAGCCCATTCATGTTCGGCATGGCGTAGTCCGTGATCATCAGATCGATGTCCGATTGATGCTCAAGGGCGCACAGCGCATCGTGCGCGGAATGTGCTTCGATCGTCCGATGACCGATGTCGTCGAGTACGGCGACCATGGTCATGGCAATGAGCGGGTCGTCGTCGACCACGAGTATGGTGTGCGTGTCTTCGCGCATGGCCACTTCTACCTGCAGCGCGTCCTTCTTTTCGGGTTCGATCTGGGTTTCGGCGACAGGCAGCCAGATCTCGGCGGTGGTGCTTTGCCCTGAGGCACTCTTCAGCAGGAGCCTTCCGCCGGATTGCTCAGCCAGGCCATGCACCATGGACAGGCCCAGCCCCGTGCCCTTGCCCACGCCCTTGGTGGTGAAGAACGGTTCCATGGCACGATCGAGCGTCTCCTGATCCATGCCGTGCCCATTGTCGGTCACGGAAAGAGCGACATACTTCCCCGGCGCCAGCCCCGTGCGATGCACTGGCTGCGCAATCACTTCGCTCTTGCCTGCAATCACGATATGCCCGTCTTCGTCGATGGCGTCCCGCGCGTTGGTCACCAGGTTGAGCAAGGCCAGTTCGAGCTGGTTGCTGTCCATCATGATCGGCGGCAGCGTGATCGGAAATGCCGTGTCGATGACGATCGTGGGCCCGGCGGAACGCTGAAGCAGCGAGCCGATGCCGTTGACCAGCGCCTTGGGATCCACCGGGGTCGGGCGAAGTTCCTGCTTGCGCGCAAAGGCCAGCATGCGTTTGGTCAGCGCCGCGCCGCGCCTGGCACCGGAAAGCGCATTGGCCACCAGGTTGAGCGCCGAAGGGTCGTGCGCCACCTTCGCTTCGAGCAATTCCAGGCTGCCGATGACGGCCATGAGCAGGTTGTTGAAGTCGTGGGCCACGCCGCCGGTGAGCTGGCCAATGGCTTCGAGCTTCTGCGACTGAAACAGCGCTTCGCGCGCTTCCGCCAGTGCGATGTCGGCATTGCGTCGCGCCGTGATGTCGCGTGTCACCTTGGCAAAGCCGATGTGCCGGCCCGACTCGTCGTCGATCCGGTCGATGATGGCGTGGGCCCAGAAGGAGGAGCCATCCTTGCGTATGCGCAAGCCCTCGCTCTCGAAGCGGCCGGTTTCGGCGGCGATGGCCAGGTAGCGCTGCGGCTCGCCTTTGGCGCGATCGTCCGGGGTGAAGAAGGTGGCCAGGTGCTTGCCGATGATCTCGTCGCGCGTGTAACCCTTGATGCGCGCGGCACCGGTATTCCAGCTGGTGATGAAGCCGCCGGTGTCGAGCATGTAGATGGCGCAGTCGCCCACGCCCTGCACCAGCAGGCGAAACTGCTCCTCGCTGCGCCGCAGGCTCTCCCTGGCTTCCTTGCGTTCGGTCAGGTCGCGCGTGACGCAGGCATAGCCGATGACGTGCGCATCGTCGCCGGCGATCAGGTCCATCACCACGTTGGCCCAGTAGTGGGAACCATCCTTCTTTCGGCGCCAGCCTTCGACTTCGACGCTGCCGTGGCGGCGAATGCTTTCCAGCGTCTGCTCAGGAACGCCGGCCGCCTGGTCTTCTTCGGTGTAGAAACAACTGAAGTGTTGCCCGAGCGCTTCGCTCTCGGCATAACCGGTGTTGCGTTCGCAGCCATGGTTCCAGCTATCGACCATGCCATTGGCGTCCAGCAGATAGATTGCGTAGTCCACGACCGAACTCACCAGGAGCTCGTACTTGTTATTCTCGGTCGCAGCCACGTTGAACCACCTCTTCGCTAATCAATCAGCATGCTCACCCTGCGTTCGTGTACGACCCGTCAAACACAGGTTGCACGGAATGCCGGCTTTGGCTTCGTACAGGTTGCGACTTCTCGAGCCCTTCCCTTTTTCTGTGATCCTGTATTTTTGTTCAATCATGAACAAAATATTTGACGCGCAGCGGGTCGACTAATATTATCCAATTCTGGACAAAATTAGGCGCTCCGTAACGAAAGTGCCTTCTTCACGCAGGGAGCCATTCAGGCGCGTGGTCGCCGCTCCTATCGGACTTCATGTCATGACCGTCAAACGCAAGCGCATTCTCGCCAGCACGCTGCTGCTGGCACTGGCCTCGTCCCCACTGCTGGCTGCACGGGGCGCCAGCCACGCCGCCGGCGCGGAGCCCACAAGCCCATCCAACGCACGCAGCGCGCCCCACCGCGAGCCAGCGAGCGAGGTCTCGAGCAGCCGCATCAACGGGCGCTCGGACTGGGATATCGATTACCCCTCGCAGCTCGCTCCGCAAACCGTGCTGCCCAGCGGCCAGGCGAGCGCCGTGGTGGTCAATACTTCAGGTTCAGCTCCGGCACCTGCGGCCGATTGAGTTCGTAGAGGTCCTGGAACTCTTCTTCGCTGAGTTCGTCGGGAGCATAGACAGCCACGGGATCCCATACGCGATCGGTGGCCTGTGGCTGGCGCGGACCGCCTCGCAACGAAAACCAGCGGCTATCGCGCTCCAGCAGTTCGGGAGCTTCGTCGACGTGCTCGGTTTTCACGTCATGCGGAGCGAGAAGGAATACGGCGAGAATCATCGGGCTGGCTCCTCGTGTCAAAGCGAGTGCGCGCAACGCAGGGCGTGACGGCATCTGTGCCGATGCTAGCGCGTTATGCCTGCCGCGACCTCTCCCTGCGCGCCGCGCCCGCCGTGGCATTCCGCCACGGCAGGCGAGCGGCCATACCAAGGTGCAATGGCATCAGCCCGTCCGGCTGACTACGGTGGCATGCGGAAGGCTGCGCCTTCGCGGGCCGCTGGCATCATGGAGGCGCTCCACCGTGGCACTGCGCAAGCTGCCCATCGTTCCCGCCAGCTTCTTTGGCATCGTGCTTGGCGTGGGTGGCCTGGGCAACGCGTGGCGGGCCGCGCACGACGTGTGGGGCCTGCCTTCACTGGTGGGCGAGTTGTTGCTGGCCGCCGCCACGCTGATCTGGCTCTGCCTGTTGGTGCTGTACGCGGCCAAGTGGATCTATGCGCGACCTGCCGCGCTCGCCGAGATCAATCACCCGGTGCAATGTTGCTTCGTCGGCCTGGCCGGCCTCACCGCCATGGTGATCGCGGCCGCCGTGCTGCGCTATTCGCACTCGCTGGCATGGCTGCTGTTCGTGCTGGGCTTTCTCTACACGATCGCTTTCGCCGTGTGGCTGACCGGCATGCTGTGGGAAGGCGGACGGGACAAGACGCACACCACCGCCGCGCTTTATCTGCCGGTGGTGGGCGGATCGTTCGTGGCGGCCGCCGTGGTGGCGAACCTTGGCTACGCCGACTGGGGCGAGCTGGCGTTCGGTGCCGGGGCGTTTACCTGGCTGGCGATCGATGCCGTACTGCTTCACCGCCTTTACACCGCCGAGCCGATGCCGCCGATGATGCGCCCCACCCTGGGCATCCAGCTGGCACCGCCGACGGTGGGTGCGCTTGCGTATATCAACGTGAGCCACGGGCCGCCGGATTTGTTCATCCACGCGATGCTCGCCTACGGACTGATGATCGGCGTGGTACTCCTGCGCCTGCTGCCATGGATACGCGCGCAGCCATTCTCGGTGAGCTATTGGGGCTTCACCTTCGGTGTCACGGCGCTGGCCACGGCGCCGTTGCGCCTGATCGCACACGGCGAAACCGGGCCTTGGGCCCTGCTTGCACCGTACCTGTTCGTGGGTGGCAACCTGATCATTCTGCTGATGACGGTGGCGACGCTGCGCATGCTTTGGCAAGGAAGGCTGTGGTCGGTGCAATGAGCTGGCACGCAGCCCTCCTCCGTGCCGGGCACCGCATCGTCGAGGCTAGTAGCATGTCTTCCCACCTGCCCCGCAAGCGCAGAGAGACGAGCCATGGGTCACGTCGTTTCCATCAATGTCGGCCTGCCCGCGGACGTGGCATGGCGAGGCAAGATTGTTCGGACGGCCGTATGGAAGCGCCCGGTCAGCGGGCGCGTGATGGCGCGGCGCCTCAACCTCGATGGCGATGGACAAGGCGACCTGGAAGGCCACGGCGGCGTGCACCGCGCGGTGATGGTCTACCAGCTTGCCTCCTACCGCTACTGGGAACAGGTGCTGAGCCGATCGCTGAGCGAATACGGCATGTTCGGCGAGAATCTCACCATCGATGGGCTGCCGGATGACGAAGTGTGCATCGGCGATCGCTATCGCATCGGCGGCGCACTGTTCGAGGTATCGCAGCCGCGCGTCACCTGCTATCGCGTCGGCATACGCATGGATGAGCCGCGCATGCCGGCGCTGCTGGTCTCGCATCGCCGCCCCGGGTTCTATTTCCGCGTACTGGAAGAAGGCGAGATCGGCGCGGGCGACGAGATCGTTCTGGTCGAGCAAGGCCGGGAAAAAATGACCGTCGCCGAGGTCGACGGCCTGCTCTACCTGCCCGGCCATCCGGATGATCGCCTCCGTCGCGCGTCGAGCGAGCCTTCGCTCAGTCCGGGTTGGAAGCAATCGTTCGACGCGATGCTGGCGAACACCGGCAAGCTGCAGGGCAATGCGGGGTTGACCGCCGTCCTTCCCGATGTCGCGTGGCAAGGCTTTCGCCGGCTCAAGGTGGCCAGCGTGACGCGGGAGAGTGACGAGGTGACTTCGTTGCTGCTGGCCGCCACCGAGCCGCCAGCGTTGGCTCCTCCAGCGGCAGGATCGTTCGTGGTGTTGCGCATCGCGCCTGCGGACGGCGGCACACCGCTCACCCGCAGCTATTCGCTCTCCAACGTGGGCGAAGAGGGCATGTACCGGGTCAGTGTCAAACGGGGCAGCGGCGAAGGCAGTCGCTACATCCACGACAAGGTACACGCAGGCGACCTGATCGAGGTCAGTGCGCCGCGCGGGACGTTTCATCTGCAGGCCGGCGACCAGCCGATGGTTTTCCTGAGTGCCGGCATCGGCATCACGCCGGTGCTGGGCATGCTGCATCAGCTGGTGGCCGATGGCGGCGCTACGAATCGCGAGGTGTACTGGATCCATGGCGCACGCAATGGCGCCGAAGAAGTCTTTGCCCAGGAAGTCCGTCGACTGCTCGGCGCCTTGCCGCATGTCCATACGCTGGTGGCCTATAGCCAGCCGCGCGCCGAGGATCGCCAGGGCCGCGACTTCGATGTGTCCGAACGCATCAGCGCAGCCACCCTCCAGAAGCTGGGCGTGCCCGTCACGGCGCAGTTCTATCTGTGCGGCCCTGCCGCCTTCATGACGGCAATGATCGCCGGTCTCGACAGCATCGGCGTGGCGAGCACGAACATTCACAGCGAGACCTTCGGCAGCGAGGCATCGATCACGCCAGGTATCGCTGCCGCGCCCACGCGCCCGCCGCATCCACCGGTCGGCGCGCAAGGACACGGGCCAACCGTCTCCTTCAGTCGAAGCGGCCTGTCGCTACCCTGGTCCGACAGCTACGAGAGCCTGCTGGAGTTCGCCGAGGCGTGCGATGTGCCCGTGCGCTGGTCGTGCCGCATGGGCGTGTGCCATACCTGCGAAACCGCGCTGATCGCCGGCCGGGTTCGCTACGATCCCGACCCCATCGACGCGCCGGCCAATGGCAACGTGCTGATCTGTTGCGCGCGGCCCGAGAACGATATCGAACTCGATCTGTAACGTCTCACGCGCGCCGCGGAACGAAACCCGGCACGCCGGTCTCCACCACCGCGTTGAGGCGCACGCGGGTGTCGATGCCTTGTCGCATCGCCTGCATGGCATCGTCGGGCAGCCGTGCGATATCGAAGTTCTGCTCGATATGCGCCGGGTTGGTGGACGTGGTGAGGAAGGCCGTCCCGCGCTGCACTGCCCAGGACAGCGCCACCTGGGCCGGGGTCTGGTCGACGCGACGCGCAATCGCCTGGATCAGGGGATCGTCGGTGATGCGCGGTTCCATGCCATGGCCCAGTGGCGCGAAGGCGAGCAGCACGATGCCGTGTTGCCGACAGAACTCGAGCAGTTCCCATTCCGGCAGATAAGGGTGGCTTTCCACCTGCACCACGGCCGGCTGGATGCGCGCCACGGCGACAATCTCCTTCAGCGCCGGCAGCGTGATGTCGGACAGGCCGATCGCCCGGCAGCGCCCTTCATCCACCAGTCGCTCCATCGCACGCCATGTGTCGGCCAGGGTGACGCCGGTGTCGTAGATCGGGTGATCATGCTCGTCACGCGGATCCATCTCGTCGCCGGGCTGGAACGCAAACGGCGTGTGCACCAGGTACAGATCGAGGTAATCGAGTTGCAGCCGACGAAGGCTTGCCTCGAACGCGGGCCGGACCCGCTCGGGGCGATGATTGGTGTTCCACAGCTTGCTGGTCACGAAGAGCTCTTCGCGCGTCAGCGTGCCGGCGTCGAAGGCTTGCTTCACTGCATCGCCGACCACGTCTTCGTTGAGGTAGCGCTCGGCGGCATCGAGGTGGCGAAAGCCGGTTTGCAGCGCCGCCGTGACCGACCGGCTGGCCGCAGAGCGATCGGCGATCAGCGTGCCGAATCCGACGGCTGGCATCGCGCCGCCGCCGTGCGCAAGCGGGATACGGGTATGGCGAAGGTATTCGGTCGAACTCATGGCAGTGCTCAATAGCCGGTGCGCGGAGACCGGCTCCGACACCATTGAATTTTGTACTGAGTAGGATAATAATCCGACAATCGAAGGGAGGCAAGTTTTTATGCCATCACGAACAAAACTAGCCAAGACCGAAAAACGTCCGCGCGGCCGCCCTCGCGCCTACGAGCCCGAAACCGCCCTGCGCCAGGCCGCGGAGGCGTTCTGGAAGACGGGTTATTCAGGCACCTCGCTGGACGACATCTCGGCCGCCACCGGCATGAACCGGCCCAGCCTGCGCGCGGCGTTCGGCGACAAGCACGACATCTACGTCATGGCGCTCACCCATTACTGGGAGCGCAAATTCGAGGCGATGCACAAGGCCTTCGCGAGCGGCGGAACCCTGGCCGAGACCTTGATGAAGGTTTACGAGGCGGCGCTGGCGATCTACTTCTCCGGCGACGAGCAGGCGCTCGGATGTTTCGTGGTTGGCACCGCGATTACCGAAGCGCCCTTCGACGAGCAGATCCAGACGCTTGCCGCGGACGGCTTCCGCAAGCTCGATGCCGATTTCGAGGCACGCTTCAAACTGGCGCGCACGCGCGGAGAAGTAGGCGCCGATGCCGATCCCAAGGCGCTCGCCCTGCTCGCCTCCGCAACCATGCACAGCCTGGCCGTGCGCGCCCGCGCCGGCAGCTCACGCACGGAACTGAAGAAGCTCGCGCAGAAGGCTATCGCGGTGATGTGCGGGTGATGTCGTGCAGGCGGCGATGAGCAGCGAACTTCCCGACCGGATCGGTGAAGGCCTAACGGTGCTGTTTTGCGGCATCAACCCTGGCATGACAGCGGCCACGTCGGGCCATCATTTCGTCAGCCGCAGCAACCGGTTCTGGCGTGTGCTGCATCGGGCGGGTTTCACCCCGATGGAGATTTCGCCCGAGCAGGATCGCCGCATTCTTGATTACGGTTACGGCTTGACGACGGTGGTGCAGCGGCCGACGGCCAGCGCCGATCAATTGTCGCCTCACGAGTTCGCCACTGCCGCGGCGCAATTCAGACAGAAGATCGCCCGGCATGCGCCACGCTTCGTCGCCTTTCTGGGCAAACCGGCGTATGCCGCGCTGAGCGGTCGACGGGAGATTGCGTGGGGCCGGCAAACCGAGCCCATGGAAGGTTCCATCGTCTGGGTGTTGCCCAATCCCAGCGGAAGAAATCGCGCATTCTCGCTTGACGGCCTGGTCGATGCGTACCGGCCGCTGCATCTGGCCACGGTGCGGTAATGGCCACGAAGACGGACAGCACTCACGGAAGCGTTTGGATGGCTGAAAGAATACCGGTGGCCTGGCCGGGAAAACCCTTGTCGCGCGCGTTCTTCAACCGCCCCGCCACCACGCTGGCACCACGCCTGCTCAACAAGGTGCTGGCTTCGGCGGATGGTCGCGCGGGGCGCATCGTGGAAGTGGAGGCCTATGCCGGCGCGATCGATCCGGCCGCGCATACCTATCGCGGAAAGACTCCGCGCAATGCCGTGATGTTCGGACCGCCGGGCCACATGTATGTCTACTTCACCTACGGCATGCACTGGTGCGCCAATTGCGTGTCCGGCCCGGAAGGTTCCGGTTGCGGCGTGCTGATCCGCGCACTGGAGCCGCTGCAGGGGCTTGCGCAGATGCGCGCCGCGCGTCCACGCATCGCGAACGACCGCGACCTGTGTCGCGGACCTGCCCGTCTCACCCAGGCGATGGCGATCAATGGCGCGCAGAACGGCATCGATCTGGTGACCTCGCTGGACGGCTTCGCCATCGTCGACGATGGCATGGCGCCGCCCAGGAACGTGGTGGGCGGTCCGCGCATCGGCATCAGCGTCGGCAAGGATCATCCGTGGCGCTGGAGCGTGCCCGGCAGTCGCTATGTTTCCGGCACGGCCGCTCAACGCGGCTGACTCGTCATGCGCGGGCCGCGAGCTGATGTCTCGCCTCAGGTCGCTGGCCGGCGCAGCAAGGCAAGCGTGACGCCAAAGCCGATCATCATGCTTCCGCTCACGCGGTTGAGCCAGCGAAATGCCTGCGTCCGATGGGCAACTGCGCCAAGTCGCGCACCGAGTGCCGCATAGATGCCGATGGCGACCAGTTCCAGCAACAGGAACGTCGTGCCCAGCAAGGTGAAGCTGGCGGCGTAGTGAGCGCGATCGACGAACTGCGGAAAGAACGCGGTGAAGATCAGGATCGCCTTGGGGTTGCCCGCGGCCACCAGGAATTCCTGCTTGGCCAGCCGTGCCAAGGTGCCAGTGCGGCCCGGGGCTTCCTGCATGTTGCGCTCCGCCATCGCCGCCGGCAGCGATGCGGGATGAGCGCGCAACAACCGCACGCCGATCCATACCAGATAGCACGCGCCACCCAGCTTGAGCGCGGTGAACCACAGCTCCGACGCAAGCAGCAGTGCACCGAGACCAACGCCGGACAAGGCGATCATCACCGCAAACGCCAGCAATCTCCCCGACGAGGCCAGCACCGATGTACGAATGCCCACTCGTGCGCCGTTGGACAGGGACAGCACGTTGTTCGGGCCAAGCGCCATGTTGAGCGCAAAGCAGGCCGGCAGGAACAGTGCGAAGGTGGCGAGGGACAAGGAGGCAGCGTGCATGATGATCGGCTCAATGGATCGCGGGTGTGGACGGCCGGGCAAGTTGTGACCAATGTCTACAGCGTGCGTCCTGGCCGGCCACGCGGGCCCGTCGCAACGCTACTTCGCTGTCGGCGCAGTTGCGCCGTGCCCCTCCATACGGGCACGCCAGTCGGCCAGCGGAAAACTGTGGATGCGTTGATCGTCGCCGCTGTAATAGAGCGTGGAGAGATCCGGCGACAGCCGCGCCTCGATGCCCGTCGGTCCCAAGGGTTGCGGCGGGCTCCAGCCCTGCCCAGTGGCAAAGGTAATGAACAGTGCGCTGCCGCTGCTGGTCGATGGGGGTCGCGACGAACTGAACACCATGAACGACTGGTCGGGTGCCACCGCGGGATCGAAATCGCCGGTGATGCCATCGCTGAAACCCAACGGCGTCGGCGCCTGGTATTGGCCGCCCTTCCTGCGGCTGAGATAGAGGCGGAACTTGCCGCCTAGCGGATCGGGCTTCATGAAATAGAGGCTGCCGTCGGCGGCCAGAGCCGGCGAGAAGATCGACGTGCCGTCGTTGATCGCATCCGGCAAGCGCTGTGGCGTACCCCAGCCCTGCGTGGTGCGATTCACACGCCACAGGTTGCCGCCACGTCGCGGTCGTGGCTTGCCGTTGAAATAGCCGTCGATGGCGCTGCCACCCGCGTGCGCCGGTCGATTGGAGGCGAATACCAGATAGCTGCCGTCGGGCGCCATCGCCGGTTCAAGATCCATCCAGTCGCTGGAAAAGGGCAGCAAGGCGGCCGCCGACCAGTCCGCGTTGCTGCGCTCGGTCGTATAGAGGTGACGGGTCGCGCCCTCTCCGCGTGAGAACACGACGGTGTGTCCATCGGGCGAGAACGCGAGCGACGCGTCATTGGGTTGCTGCCAGGGTTCGGCAGCATGCGCGGTGCCCGCAGCGAGCAAAAGAACCAACAGGGATAGAGAGCGCATCGGGCAGATCCCTCGGAAAGTCGCGCCGAGGCTAGGCCGCGGTCAACGCGTGGTCCAAGCTTCTGTGTCGACTGGTGCCACCGCCGTGACGAGCGGCGCATGAGACGCCGCAAGCGGCGGACGTGTCGATACATGCAGGTCATCGGTCATGTGTCCATCGACACAGGCCAGGCAAATGTCCCTTCGATAAGCTGCCTGCCGCCGCCTCCGAGCCTCGGCGCGGCATGCCTGTTGCCGCATGCCGGCACCATCGGCCGCCGTAACGAACGGACCAGCGATGTCCCCACGCCCCGTGTGAGTACTTATGTTGCCTTCAAGATTGCGCCGCTTCCCGATAACGCTATGCCTTGCAGCGATCAGCCTGATGTCCGCCGGCAAGGTCGCCGCCGAATCGCCGTGGCACCAGGATGATTCCATCAGGATCGCGACGCGCGACATCCACTTCAACAGTCATGGCGTCGAGCTGGTGGGCACGCTGAGTTATCCCGAGCATGCCAACCATCTGCCTGCGTTGGTGGTGACGCATGCCGCGATGGCATCCACGCGGGACTTCGGCCTCTATCGCCATCTCGAACAGGATCTGCCGCGCCTTGGTTACGCCACCTTCGTCTACGACCGTCGTGGCAGCGGTGCATCCAAAGGCAACATCGAGGATACCGACTACCAGCTGCTGGCCGACGATGCCGTGGCAGCGCAACAGGCCATCGCCGGCGACGCTCACGTGGACCGCCACGCCATCGGCTTCTGGGGCCTGAGCCAGGGCGGCTGGCTCGCCGTGCTGGCGGCCACGCGCAGCCCCGATGCCGCCTTCGTCGTCTCCATTTCGGCGCCGCTGCAGACACCCGCGCAGCAGATGGCCGGGGCGGTCTCCAATATCCTCTTCACCAAGGGCTATGGCGCCAAGGATATCCAGCAAGCGGTCGATACCCGCCACGCGGTGGAGAACTATCTGCGCGGAACAGTCAGCACTGCCGATGCACAAGCGGCGCTGGACAAGGCGAAAACGAAGCCGTGGTTCGACGACCTCTTCATGGAACCGACGGTGAGCGGACACCCGGAGCGGTCCCGCTGGCGCACGGAGATGGATTACGACCCGACCGCGCCGCTGGTGTCGTTGAAGATTCCCGTGCTGCTACTGTTCGGTTCCGACGATCCCTGGGTATCGGTGCATGAGTCGATGGAACGCCTGGCCCAACTCGCCCCCGCGCATCCGAATGTCGAGTTCCATGTGATACCCGGCGCGGACCACATGATGATGCCGCCGCCCGCGAGCAACCCCATGGCCTATGATTCCAAGACGATGAAGACCGAAGCGCCCGCCAATCCCACCTACTTCCTCACCTTGGCCGATTGGCTGGCACGCACGGTTCACAAGCCGGACGCCGCCTCGCCGCACTGAACACGACATGGGAAGCCGCCATGCAGGAAACGCAATCGCCAGAAGTCGCCGTGATCGGGTGCGGTGGCACGCTCTCCTCGCTGGGTACCTCGTCGCTCGACTTGATGGATTATCCCGAGCACGGCAGCAAGCTGAGCATCGGCGAGCTGCTGGCGCGCATTCCCGAGGTGGCGACCGTAGCCTCCGTCATGGCGGTGCCGTTCCGCTCAGTGGGCAGCACCAACATCACGCCGGCCGACTGGTTCGAACTGCGGGCAACATTGCACCGGCTCGCGCGCGAACAGCCGCAGCTCAAGGGCTTCGTGATCGTCCATGGCACGGCCACGCTGGAGGAGACCGCGTTCTTCCTCAACCTGACCCTGGACATCGCGCAGACCGTGGTGCTGGTGGGCGCGCAGCGTCCGTTCAGCGCCGTCAGTTCCGATGCGCCGATGAATCTGCTCGGTGCGCTGCAGGTGGCGAAAGCGCGGCAGTCGCGCGGACGCGGCGTACTGGTCGTGCTCAACGACGAAATCCACGCCAGCCGCGATGTGGTGAAAACCTCCACCCTGCGACTGAACACGTTCCGTTCGGCCGAATCGGGCGCGCTGGGAGTGATCGATGCCGACGGCATCCATTTCTACCGGCGAGTTGATCGACCGCACGCGCCGGCCACCGACTTTGCCGACATGCCGGATGCACCGGCGTTGCCACGCGTCGACATCGTCTACTCCTATGCGGGTGCCGATGAGACCTTCATCGAAGCCGCCATCGCCAAAGGCGCACGCGGCATCGTCTCTGCCGGACTGGCTCCCGGCATTCCCACGGGCGCCGAGAAAGTCGCGCTGGAAGCAGCCGTGCGATCGGGCATCGCGGTGGTGCAGTGCTCGCGCGCGCCGTCGGGCCGGGTGGCGGGACGGCGCTATCTGCTCGAGCACGGCGTCATTCCCGGCGAGGACTTCAGCCCGCAAAAAGCGCGCATCCTGCTCGCGCTGGGCCTGGCACGCACGGATCGGCTCGATCAGTTGCGTGCCTGGTTCAAGCAGTATTAGCGATCCGGTTTACGGAGCGCTCGCCAGCGCGTCGCCCTCGCCTTCCTTCGCCCAGCGCGAAAACACCAGCTGGCTCGCTTCGTGCGATGACACCGCTTCACTGAACAGAAAGCCCTGCACCTGGGCGCAACCCTGCTCTTCCAGCAGCCGGGCCTGCTCGCCCGTTTCCACGCCTTCCGCGGTCACTTCCAGGCCAAGTCCCGCGCCGAGACCGACCAGCGCGCGCACGATGGCGGCACTGTCCTTGTCGGTCGACATGCTTTCGATAAAGCTGCGGTCGATCTTCAGGCGATCCACCTTGAAGTTGCGCAGGTGATAGAGGCTGGAGTAGCCAGTGCCGAAATCGTCCAGCGCAATCTTCACGCCGGCCGCGCGCAACAAGCCCAGGCATTCCTGCGCGGCCTTCAGGTCCTTCACCATCGCGCTCTCGGTGATTTCCAGTTCGAGACGCCACGACGGCAGGCCGGACCGCGCCAGGATCGCCAGCACGCGCGTCGGGAACTCCGAGTCGTGCAACAGCGTGGGCGAGACGTTGAACGCAAGCACCACGTCGCCCGGCCAGCCGGCAACGTCCGTGCATGCCTGTTCGAGCAGCTGGTCGGTCAGGCGCCCGATCAGGCCGCTCTCCTCGGCGATGGGGATGAAGCGATCGGGTGAGAGGTCTTCCAGGAACGGATGATTCCAGCGAGCCAGTGCCTCGAAGCCGCGAATCTGCCGCGACTTCAGTTCCACCAGCGGCTGGTAGAACGCCTGCAGCCGCCCTTCGTCGAGGGCCGCCAGCAGCTCCTGCTCCACGCGGTGGCGTTCGCGCACGTGGACGTCCATATCTTCTTCAAAAAAGCACAGATCGGAATAGCCGCGCGATTTGGCGCGATACAAGGCGATATCCGCCTTGCGCAACACTTCCGCCGGCGTCGTGCCGTCCTGCGGCGCCAGCGCGATGCCGATGCCCACGCCAATCAGGTGCCGGGCGTCGCCGGTGGTAACGGGGGATGCCAGGCATTCGATCACGCGCAAGGCAATGCTGGTGGCGGCTTCCGGGCCCGACAGATGCTTGGAAAGAATGGCGAACTCGTCGCCGCCGAGGCGCGCAACCAGATCGTCCTCGCGCAGGCAGGCATTGAGATACCCCGCGACACGGATCAGTACTTCGTCGCCTACCGCATGTCCGAAGACGTCGTTGACGCGCTTGAAGCCGTTGAGGTCGAGCAACAGCACCGCATGGCTGCCGCCCGCGCGCGGCGGCGAATTCACGGCGGCGAGCAATGCATCGTCGAAGCTGCGGCGATTGGGCAGCCCGGTCAGCGCATCGTGATAAGCCAATGCGCGCACTTCCTGCTCCGCGGCCACGCGCCGGCGCGTCTCCTTCTTCTGCTCGCGCAGCCGGCGGATGGTGAAGATCACCATGCAGCCGAGCACGAAGGACGAGATCAGCAGCATCTCGTTGAGGTCGATCGACTTGCCGCGCGCGTCGTCCCGCGAGAACGCTTCGAACACCTCGTACTCGAAACAGTAGTAGATGAGCAGGCAAGTGAGCAGGATGATCGAAAAACCATCCATGATCCGAACGCGATGACGCACCATGAATGCCCCCGCTCCTTTGAGTTGATCCGAGTTGCGGACCGCTTTGCCCAGGCGCTCGACGATGCTGTCCGCTGCATGCAGCGCGCGCCCTTTGTTTGAATCTAGTAGATCTGCCATGGATGCCCTGCGCGTGGCGACTTCACCACGTTCCCGTCTGTTGTTCGGCCGCACGTACAAAGCCTTGAGCGCAAGACCTTGCGAAACGGTGTTCTAGCCTGCGTTCTCGCTCGATCAAATGGCCATCCATACGCTTCGCCTTAGTGAAACTGCGGGCTGGCGAGCGTTAGCTTGCGCGAAGTTTTCGATCGTTATGCACGACATCGAGAAACTTAAAACAGCAGTGGCGTGTGTGTCGACCATCGCTGGATGTTGCGACGCATCGTGATGGATCGAGCATGTCGTTGGCGCGCTGACGAAGCGTGGGCGCGGCTCCTGCCAGCGTCCCGCGCGCTGCGAGAACAAATCACGGTCGCGATCATCGTGCACCGCGCAAACACAGTCATGCCATCAGTCATGTGTCGATGGGCACGGGATGAAGCGAGTCGGGCTGGCTAAGCTGCCACGCGCTCGATTCGCAACCGAGACAGACATCGACATTCAACCAGCCCACGCCGCTATCGCGCTTGATCACGAAGGACGCTGGCTTCGTCGATGAAACGATCGATCAGGACCGGAAGGTGGCAAGGCGCGACGCCTGGTAGGTACCGCCCCGGACAGGGATTTCATTCAAGCCAGGTGCACTTCATGCCGAACAACGCGGTCTTCGCCCATTTCGCTCGCCCTCTCGCGCTCGCCCTGCTAGCCACGGCCTGCAGCCAAAGCTTTGCTGCCGTCAACGACGCGCCGCTGACGCCGCAGGAAGGCAGCCATTGGCAAAAGCTTCCCACCGAGCCGTACAAGGGCAAGCAGGACGACATCTACTTCGTCAACCAGGATTTGGGCTTCTACGTCAACGGCAAGGGCAACATCTGGCGCAGCACGGATGGCGGACGCAGCTGGCAGAACGTGCTCAAGCAACCGGGCACTTATTTCCGCGCCATCGGCATGGTCGACGCCCGGCATGGGTTTGCCGGCAACATCGGCACCGGCTATTTCCCGGGCGTCACCGATAGCACGCCGCTGTACGAAACCACCGACGGCGGCGACCACTGGAGCCCGGTGACCACCATCCCCGGCCCGCCCATGCAGGGCATCTGCGCCATCGACGTGCTTCATCCCGATGCGCACAACCCGGCCAGCACCATCATCGATGCCGCCGGTCGCGTCGGCGGCCCGGCCCGCTTGTTGCGTTCGGTGGACGGCGGCAAGAGCTGGAGCAACATCGACATGACACCGTGGCTGGCCATGATCGTCGATGTGAAATTCTTCGATGCGAAGCATGGCGTGATCTTCGGCGGCACCGACGCGGATCTGGAAAAATCGCACGCCGTCATCGTGACTACCGACGACGGCGGCGCGCACTGGAAGCGTGCGTACGAATCCCAGCGCAAGAGCGAGCTGATCTGGAAGGGCTACTTCCCGTCGCGCAGCGTGGGCTACGCCACCATCCAGAACTACGACACGGATACCAAGGTCACCCAGCGCTGGCTGGCCAAGACCACCAACGGCGGCAAGAGCTGGAACGAGATCGCCCTGGTCGACAACAAGGAAGTCACCGAGTTCGGCGTGGGCTTCGCCAATGCCGAGCTGGGCTGGGTCGGCACCAACAAGGGCGGCTTCGAAACGACGGATGGCGGCGCGCACTGGAACCCTGTGGCGATGGGCCGCGTGATCAACAAGTTCCGCATCCTGCCCGATGGCAAGCACTTCACCGCCTACGCGATCGGTTCGGACGTCTACAAGTACACCAGCGAGCAGCTGCCGGACGTGCCCGATGCGGCGACGCCGGTACACGTCGACAAGCCGTAACCCTTTGCGCACCTACCCTGGCGCCTTATCGGCGGCCGTGCGATCGACGCGCGGTCGCTCGCATCATCGATCCTCGTTGTTGGAGAAAACCATGATCCACCGTTTGCTGGCCGCCATGATGGCGCTGGTCGTTGCCCTGCCCGTGTTCGCTGCGCCCGCTGGCGACGACACCACCGATCGCTACGCCGACGGACGCAACGTCATTGCAGGGCTCGACAAGATCGAGACGCCGCACGGCGTGCAGGAAACCTTCGAGGTGACCCTGGGTGGCGCACGCCAGGTCGTCAACGTTCGCGGCGCGGATCGCGGCAATCCAATCCTGATCTATGTCCACGGCGGCCCGGGTGCGGTGGAGATGCCTTTTGCATGGGCTTTCCAGCGCCCGTGGGAGGACTACTTCACCGTGGTGCAATGGGATCAGCGCGGTGCCGGACGCTCCTACCCGCTGAACGATCCCAAGACCCTCGCACCGACGATGACGGTGGATCGCTACCGCGACGACACCATCGAGCTGATCGAACAGCTGCGCCAGAAGTACGGCAAGAAGAAGGTGTTCCTGCTGGGCCACAGCTGGGGTTCGGTGGTGGGCATGGCGGTGGCGGCCAAGCGGCCGGACCTGCTTTACGCGTACATCGGCATGGGCCAGTTCATCGACCCCGTCGAAGGCGAGCGCAACGGGTTCGAGTGGACGCTGCAGCAGGCGCTGAAGGACAACAACACCGCGGCGGTGAAGGAACTGAAGGCGCTCGAACCCTATCCCGGCGACTTTGCCGGCGATCGCATCGACGGCGAGCGCAAGTGGGCCGTGCATTACGGCGCGTTGTTCGCGGGCCGCCAGGACGGCGATTTCTACTACCGCCTGCCGCACCTGTCGCCCGATTATTCGTCCGCCGACATCAAGGCCTGGGGCGAAGGCAGCGACTTCACCATCAAGTTGGTGGCGCCGCTGATGGCGAAGGCGAGCTTCCGTTCGCTCGACCATCTCGACTGCCCCATCATCCTGTTCGAAGGCCGCCACGACGAGCTGATTCCCTCGCCCGTGGCCTGGTCGTGGTTCGAGCGCCTGCAGGCGCCGGACAAGCACTTCGTCTGGTTCGAGAACTCCGGGCATATGATGATGATCGAGGAACCGGGTCATATGCTGGGCGCGCTGCTGCAATACGTGCGTCCGCTGGCCCCGTGAGCGAACCGCCACTGTTAGGTGCATCTTGACTACGCCAACGCTGCAACACCCCTTGCTGCTCAAGGGTCACATGATCGAACTTCGTCCGGTGGAAGAGGAAACCCTGGACGAATTGTTCGAGGTCGGTCGTGATCGCGAGATCTGGCGCCTGACCTCGGTGGATTACTCCGATCCCGCGATCTTCTATCCCAACTTCAGGACGGCCTTGAACGACCGGGCGCTCGGCAAGGCCTATCCGTTCCTGGTCTGCCTTCGCGATGGCGGTCGCGTGATCGGCACCACCCGCCTGCTGGAGATCCACCCGCAGGACAAGAAGATCGAAATCGGCGTGACCTGGATCGCCAGCGAGTTCTGGGGCAGCGGCGTCAACACCGAGTGCAAGCAGATCCTGCTGGCGTATTGTTTCGACGTGCTCGGCGTCAACCGGGTGCAGTTCCGCGCCAAGGCCGACAACGCCCGCTCGCGCCGCGCGCTGGAGAAGATCGGCGCGGTGTTCGAGGGCGTCATGCGCAAGGACAAGATCGAAGCCAACGGTCGCCCTCGTGACACCGCCTTCTACAGCATCGTGCGCGAGGAATGGCCCGAGGTGAAAGCCAGGCTCATGGCTCGACTCGTCGTCGCTTGAATCCGCCGGTTGTGTACACGCGCACAAGGCGCAGGCTGCATGGTTACGTCACGACATATTGCCTAGCATGCGCCGGCGTGATGACCGCCCAGCGAGGATGCCATGATCGATCTGTACACCTGGAAGACACCCAACGGCCGCAAGCCTGTCATAGCGCTGGAAGAACTGCAGCTCGACTACACCATCAAGCCGGTCGATATCGGCCGTGACGAACAGTTTCAGCCTGCGTTCGTGGCGATATCGCCCAACAGCAAGATTCCAGGCATGGTCGACCACGACACCTCGGTGACGTTGTTCGAGAGCGGCGCGATCCTGCAGTACCTGGCCGACAAGACCGGACAACTGCTCCCTGCCAGCGGCGCTGCGCGCTACAGCACCTTGCAATGGTTGAACTGGCAGGTCGGCGGCGTGGGGCCGATGTTCGGGCAACTCGGCTTCTTCGCCAATCGCGCGAAGGAGAAACTGCCGCTGGCGATCGATCGCTACCTCACCGAATCCAAGCGTCTTCTCGATGTGCTCGAACAGCGTCTTTCGCGCTCCGCCTATGTCGGCAACGACGAGTACAGCATCGCCGACATCGCCATCTATCCCTGGGTGGTTGGCGTAATGGACGTCAATCCAACGCTGCTGGCCGACGCGCGCAACACGCGCCCGTCGATGGACCGCTGGATGACCACGCTCGCCAAGCGACCGGCCGTGATCAAGGGCATGAAGGTCCTGCAGGACGCCTGAGCGGCTCCCTTCGGTAGGTACGTAGAACTACCTAAAAATCCCTGCGTAGTTCATCGCTTGTGACGCGGCTGGCCGGCATGGAAGCTGGGCGAACATCGTTCGCCCACGTCCGCCATCACGTCCAGGAGAATGCCATGTTGAGCCCCCCGCTCGGCCGCAGTGTCGTCGTCATCGCTCTCGCGGCATGGCTGGATCCCGCCGCGCAGGCGGCCGTCTCCACGGCGGAGGCGCGCAGCATCGCGCGCGATGCGTATGTGTTCGGCATCCCGATGGTCGATACGTATCGCGTGATGTACGCCTATAGCGTCGACAAGGACAATCCGCAGTACAAGGGACCGTTCAATTCGGTACTCAACATCGCACGTGTATTCACGCCCGACGACACGGCCTTCGTGACGCCCAACTCCGACACGCCTTATACGTTCGTGGGACTGGACCTGCGCAGCGAGCCGATCGTGGTCAGCGTGCCGAAGATGGAGAAGAACCGCTACTTCGTCTTCCAGCTGATGGATCTGTACACCTTCAACTTTGCCTATATCGGCTCGCGCACCACCGGCAACGACGGCGGCAACTATCTGATCGCCGGTCCCGGCTGGAAAGGAAGCACACCCAAAGGCATCAAGCAGGTCATCCATTCGGAAACCAGCCTGATCAGCGTCATCGGGCGCACGCAGCTGTTCGATCCCGCCGACCTCGACAACGTGAAGACGATCCAGGCGGGCTACAAGGTTCAGCCGTTGTCGGCCTTCGAGGGCACGGCCGCTCCGCCGCCAGCGCCGCCGGTGAACTGGCTCAAGCCCATCGCGCCCACCGAAGAGCGCACCTCGCTGGCCTTCTTCAACGAACTTGCCTTCCTGCTGCAGTTCACGCTGCCTCCACATCCCAGCGAAGTGGCCTTGCGCAAGCGCTTCGCCGAGATCGGCATCGAACCGGGCAAGCCGTTCGATGCGTCCGCGCTGTCGCCGGCACTGCAGGAAGCGCTCAAGCAAGGCATGCTCGACGGACAGAAGGAAATCGACGCGAAGCGTGCGTCACTGCACGGCCGCACCGACCAGTTGTTCGGCGATCGCGCCTTCCTCAAGAACGACTACGTGGCGCGCGCTACCGGCACCCAGGTAGGCATTGGCGCCAACTCGCGCGACGAAGCGCTCTACCCCATTCTCGACCACGACGCGCAGGGCGAAGCGCTCGATGGCAGCAAGCACAAGTACACGCTGCGCTTCGCCAAGGGCCAGCAACCGCCGGTGAATGCGTTCTGGTCGATCACCATGTACGACCTGCCGCAGCAGTTGCTGGTGAAGAACCCGATCGATCGCTACCTGATCAATTCGCCCATGCTCGGCCAGATGAAGACCGATCCGGACGGCGGATTGACCCTGTATATCCAGGCCGATTCGCCCGGCAAGGACAAGGAATCGAACTGGCTGCCCGCGCCCAAGGGGCCGTTCGTCACCTTCATGCGCTACTACTGGCCCAAGCCCGCGCTGCTCGACGGTCAGTGGAAAACGCCATCGATCCAGCGCGCCGATTGATGCCGAGGCAAGGCTCCGCATGTCCGCGGAGCCTTGCCGTCCCGCTCAATGATGCTCGGGTTTGGGCGTGGCGACGAAGCCGTGCCGCTTGCCGTTGCTGTCGAAGTACTCGCCGGCAACCACGCCGAAGTTGTTGATCGCGGTGACGATGGTGGCCGCGGCACCCGGCAGGTCGAGCGTCTGGAATTTGCCCTGCGACTCGACGAAACCATGGATCGCTCCGCTGGGTTCGGTGTAGTAGCCGGCGATCTGGCCGTGATCGGTGACGCCGAACGCTACCGTGGCGGCGGCACCGGGCACATCGATATTCGAGACCTTGCCGTTCGCGCTGCGATAGAAGCCGTGCGTGGCAGCCGGATCGACATCCCAGTAACCCACGATCTCGCCGCTGTCGTTGATGCCCAGCGGATAGGTATCGCGCGCACCGGCCACGTCGATCGGCGTATCCCAGCCGAAACCGCGGCGCAGGATGCCGTGAAACACACCATCGGCATCCCAGTACACGGCGGCAATGGCGCCGAAATCGTTGAGGCCGTCGACATTGGCATTGAGATGGCCGGGGAAGTCCACCGTGGCCACATGCTTTCCGCTGATTACGAAGCCGTGTTGCACGCCGCCCGCATCGGTATAGCCGCCGAAGGTCTGGCCCAGGTCGTTGGGGCCGCCCGCTGCGCTGAAATAGGTGCCCATCAGCGCCGGATCGAGCGCCTCGAAGCGGCCGTGGCGATAGGCCATGGCATGCGAGGTGCCGCCATTGACGGCGTATTGCCCGGCCAGCTCGCCGAAATCGTTGATGCCCCAGAAGATGGTGAGCGAGGAACCGGGATAGTCCAGCGTCTGGTAGCTGTAGGTCACGGCATGGCTGGCCGAGGCGGCGGTGGCGGCATCCCCTGCCATGGCGTTGCCGGCAAAACCGGCGAGTGCAAAGGCCAGCACACTGGCGGCCCTTGTGAGGCGGCCGTACGTAGAGCGATGATTCAACATGACTTCAATCCTCTTGTGGGTGCGTCGGGCGATGGCATTCCCTGGGTCTGCGGCCGTTCCAAACGGCGCCATCTCTCCTTACAGCGCAAAACAGGCGCCATCACCGACACGCCTCATGCAGAGGGAATGGCCGGCGGGGTCGTGGCAGGCATGACCGCCGATCTCCACATCACCGAAGTGCTCTCGCGCGCCGCCCACGGCGACGCGGCCGCCATCGATGCGCTGATCCCGAAGATCTACGCCACGCTGCATCGCCTGGCGCGCCATCAGCGTGCGCGCGAGTCGGCGCACACGCTGGAAACCACCGCGCTGGTGCACGAGGCCTACCTGAAACTGGTCTCGCAGGACGCCGTGACGTTCACCGATCGCGCCCACCTGTACGCGTACATGAGCCAGGTGATGCGCCATATCCTGATCGACCATGCGCGGCGCAGGAAGGCACAGAAGCGCCAGGCGCCTGAGATCACGGCGCCCGCGGACCACTCCGAGATCATCGACGTGCTGGCCATCGACGAGGCGCTGACCCGGCTAGCGGCCACCGACGAGCGACTGGCGCGCGTGGCCGAGCTGCGGCTGTTCGCCGATCTTTCCAGCCCGGACATCGCCGAGGTGATGGGCGTCAACGCACGCACGGTGGAGCGCGACTGGCTGAAGGCGCGCACCTTCCTGTCGGCCTGCCTGATGCCTGATTCGTGAATCCATGTCGGTGTTGGCAGGGTAAATACGCTATTGGGGTATATCCGCACGGGAATACGCACTGCCGATGATTTCCGCCTTTGCCCAACGCTGGCATGAGATCGAACCGCTGATCGATCGCCTGTTCGACGTCGCGCCGGCCGAGCGCGCCGAGTGGCTGCGCCAGCATTGCGCCGACGCCACGCTGCGCGTGCTGGTGGTGCAGGCGCTGGACAACGCGCCCGGCATCGACGCACTGGAACGCGGCATGGCGCAGTGGTTGCCGGTGCTGGTGGACGATGCCACCGAGTCGTTGCCGGTCATTGCAGGCTATCGCGTACTCCGCTTCGTGGGTGCGGGCGGCATGGCCAGCGTGTTCGAGGCGGAGCGCGAACTTCCCGGCGGCCCGCAGACGGTGGCGCTCAAGCTGTTGCGCATCGACGTGCACGATGCCGACGAGCGGCGCCGCTTCCTGCGCGAGCAACGCATCCTGGCGCGTCTGCAACACCCGCATATCGCGCAACTGCTCGACGCGGGTTTCTCGCCCAGCGGCACGCCGTTCCTGGCGCTGGAGTACGTGGCCGGCGACAACCTGGTGGTGCACTGCGAACGCCGGCGCCTGCCGGTGCGCGAACGCCTGTCGCTTTTCATCGACGTGTGCGCGGCGGTGGAGCATGCGCATCGCAGCCTGATCGTGCACCGCGACCTCAAACCCAGCAACGTGCTGGTGAGCGCGCAAGGCAGCGTCAAGCTGCTCGACTTCGGCATCGCCAAGCTGCTCACCGGCGACAACGACCGCACGCGCACGGAAGTGCGCCGCCTCACCCGTGCCTATGCCGCACCGGAGCAATTCGGCGGCGATGCGGCCACCACAGCCATCGACGTCTACGCGCTGGGCGTGCTGCTGGCCGAACTGCTGCAGGGCGAACTGCCGCGACGCGCGGATGATCGCGAGCTGGCGCGGACGCCTGCGTTCGACGATGAAGCCCTGCGCAAGAAACTCGGCATCGACCTGCACGCGATCGTGCAGCAGGCCACGCGCGCGGAACCGAACCGTCGCTATGCAAGCGTGGGCGCGCTCGGTGCCGACATCCAGCGCTATCTGGAGGGCAAGCCGCTGCAGGCGCGTGCCGATACGCTGGCCTACCGCGTCGCGATGTTCACCCGCAGGCATGCGCTGGGCGTTTCGGTCGGTGCCATGATTGCGATGGCGCTGGCCAGCGCCACCGCCGCCGGCCTGTACGAAGCGCGTCAGGCCAGCCGCTCCGCGCAAGAGGCCCGCGCGCAGGCGCAGGCTGCCGAGAGCGAAGCGCGTCGCGCCGGCGCGCTCAAGTCGTTTCTCGAAGGCTTGTTCGATACCTCGTCGCATGGCACGGAAGCGAACGAAACCGCGCAGGAACTGCTGGCGCGCGGACGCGAACGCGCCGACCGCGACTTCGCCATGCAGCCCGCGCTACGCGCCGAGATCATCGCGCTGGTGGGCGATCTGGAGCGCCGCAGCGGACATCCCGAGCGCGCCTGGTTGCCGCTCGAAGAAGCGGCCACGCTGGCGAAGATGGAGTTCGGCGCCACCGACCGCCGCACCCTGCACGTCGAATACCTGCTGGCCAGGGAAGCCGACGAACTGGGCCGCGTGCGCGATGCGACCTCGCGCCTGCAAACCGCCATAGCGGCCTTCGAAGCCGGCCCCAACCATGATTCGCCGGAAGAAGTGGTGGCGCTCGCCTGGCTCGCCGGCCTCGACGAACGGATCGGCGAATCGGCCAGGGCAATCGAGGTGGGCAACCAGGCGCTGGCATTGGCGCGCCGCATCCTGCCCGACGATAGCGAGGCCTTGACCGAGGCCGTGATGAACCTGGGATGGATCCTGATGGATGCCGGCCATCCCGAGCGCGCGGCGCCACTGCTGCGCGAGGCGCTGGCGCGCAAGCGCATCCACCTGGGCACGCGGCATGCCGAGATCGCCGATACGCTGGCGATCCTGACCTCGGACCTGATCAAGCTCGGGCGCTACGGCGAGAGCGAACAGACCATGCGCGATGCGATCGACATCGATGCCAGCGCCTATACGCATCCCAATGCGCACACCGCATGGCATTTGAACGATCTGGCCAATGTGTTCGTGCTCGAAGGCAAGTTCGACGAAGCCGCGGTGTTCTACGCCAAGTCGATCGCCATCGACGAGGATCTGGCGCCCGCCGGTGGCCTCAACCAGGCGATCAGCATCGGCAATCGTGGGCGGCTGCGCTTTTCGCAGGGCGCGTATGCCGATGCGGAAGCCGATCTACGCGACGCGCTGAACCGCAAGCAGCGCCTGCTGGGTGCGGACTACGCGGACAACGGCCGCAGCAACGACCGCGCGTCGCTGGCCCAGGTGCTGATCGCACGCGGCCATCTGGATGAAGCGCGCACGTTTGCCGACGGCGCGCTGTCCGAAGCGCAGCGGCGCCACCGCGATGCGCATCCGGACACCGCCTTTGCGCTGGCCGTGCAAGCCGAACTCGCCGCCGCCAACGGTGCCGATGACCGCGCGGCGATCCTGGCGCACGATGCGGTCGCGATGTACACCGCACTGGCGGACGAACGTTCGGACCGGGCCATCCGTACGCGTCTTCTGTATGGCGACATCCTGCAGTCGCTGGGACGCCACCGCGATGCCGCCAACGAACTTGCCGACGCGCTCGCCACCGCCAGCACCATCACGCCCAGCGCACCGGCCATCGTCGCCCGTGCGGATGCGGAGCTTGCGCGTGCCGATGCGGCCCTGGGCAACGACACCGCCGCCGAACCCCTGCGTACCGAAGCCAGGGCCTTGCTGACCGAAATCGAACCGGGCCCGAACACCGACCGCGACGCGACGCTACGCCTGCTCGCCGACACTCGCACCAGCAAGCACTGATCACCCGCCTAGGCAGTCCGGTGCAGCGCGACCAGACGCGTGTCCCGCCGGTTCGCCCAGCGGTTCAACGCCGCGCAGAGCAGCAGCAACGCGGCCGTGACGAAAAAGACCTCGCGCAAACCCACCCACGCGCCGATCTGCCCGCCCATCAGCGGCCCTGCGACCTGGCCGGCAAATTGCGAAGACTGCAGATAGCCCAGCGTCTTGCCGGTCTTGTGATCCTCCACCAGCGCACGCACGCCTTTGGCAACCGCGGGCAGCAGCCCGGCCATCGACATGCCCATCAGTCCGCGCAGCACCGCCAGCTGCCACCATTGCGTGACGAAGGCCTGCGGCAGCATCACCAGGGCGGTGACGAGCAGGCAGCCGATGATCACCCGGTCGCTGCCGACGCGATCGGCGAACGCGCCCAGGCGCGCCGAGGTGAGCATGCTGCCGAAGGCCGAGGTCGCCATCACGATGCCCGCGAAGCGCGCCAGACGATCGTGCGGCACGCCGAGTTGGCCGATATACACGGTGATGATCGGCTCGATCGACATGTTCGCCAGCAGCACCATCATGGCGGTGGCCAGCAAGGTCAACATCAACGGCTTGTGCGCCATGCCGGCAGGCGCGTGTTCGTGCGACGGCGCCCGCGTGTCCAGCGCTCGATCGAAATCTTCGCGCACAAAGAACAGCGTGATCAACGCAGCCAGCGCAATCACCCCGCCGCCCACGAAGAAGGTGCCGCGAATGCCCACCAGGTCCGGCAGGAAACCGCCAACCAGCGGCCCTACCAGGCTGCCCGAAAGCGCACCGATGGAAAGCACGCCCAGCGCCCAGCCAGACCGGTGGCGCGGCGCCTGTGTGCCGACCATCACCGTCGCCGCCGAGGCATAGCCGCCCACCAGGCCTGCCAGCAGGCGCAGCAGCACCAGCTCCATCACGCTGTGCGCCATGCCGATCAGCGACATCATCACCGCCATGCCGATCGCTGCACGCACCAGCATCGGCTTGCGGCCGTAGCGGTCGGCCAGATGGCCCCATAGCGGCGCGGTGAGCGCGGTGCCGAGAAAGGTCGCGCCAAAGGCAATGCCGGACCACTGCACGATCGACGCCGGCGAGCTGACGCCCAGTTGCTCGACATACAGCGGCAGGAACGGCAACAGCATGCTCAGGCTCACCAGCGTGCTGAAGGAGCCGAACACGGCAATCGCCAGATTGCGTTTCCAATAGGCGGCGTTGCGCTCGGAATAACCGGCAGCCGCGTTCGTCGCCACGCCGGGCGACTCAATGGTATCTGTGTGCATGGAGATTTCGCTTGTCCTTGGGAGCGATGCGGCGCGTCGGCCGCATCGTCGCCCGCGCTATTTCTTTTCCGCGGCCCGTTGTGCGCGGAACGCTTCCGCGGGCAAACCGCCCCAGCCCCAGTTCTCCATCTCCACTTCGTCGATCACCACGAAGGTGGAGTCCAGCGGCTTGTGCAGCACGTCGAGCAACAGCTGGCTGACGCCCTTGATCAGCAGCGCCTTCTCTTCCGCCGTCACCGCGCTGCGTCCGGGTGCGGAACCTTCGCGGGTGACCTTGATGTTCACGATAGGCATGGCTCTATCCTCCAGTGATGAGGGGTGGACGCTCGCCCACCCCTCGTGATGGATCAGTGACCGGCGCTCTGGCCGCCATCGACGTGCAGGATCTCGCCCGTCACGAAGCCCGCGGTGTCGAGATAGATCACTGCATCGGTGACATCGGAGATCTCGCCCATGCGGCCTACCGGGTGCAGGCCGGCCAGTGCACCATGGCTTTCCGGCGCATGCATCGGCGTCTTGATCACGCCCGGCGCCACCGCATTCACGCGGATGCCGCGCTTGGCGTATTCGATCGCCAGCGACTTGGTGGCGGCGTTGAGACCGCCCTTGGTCAGCGAGGCGAGTACCGAAGGCACGCCGTCGATCGCATGGTCGACCAGGCTGGTGGTGATGTTGACGATGTGGCCGCTGCCCTGCTTCTCCATTTCAGCGATGGCCAGCTGGGTAATGTGGAAGAAGCCGTTGAGGTTGACCGAAATATTGTCGGCATAGTCCTGTTCGGTGAACGCGGTGAACGGCTTGGCGGTGAAGATGCCGGCGTTGTTCACCAACGTGTCGATGCGGCCGAAGCGGGCGATCGCTTCCGCCACCACGCGCTGGGCCACGGCACGGTCGCCGATGTCGCCGGCGACGGCGATCACGTCCGGATCGCTCGACGGCTTGATCGAACGCGAGTTGGCGATCACGCGATAGTTGCGGTCGCGGAAGGCCTTGACCAGGCCTGCGCCAATGCCTTGCGAGGCACCCGTGATGATGGCGACTTTCTGCTGACTGTTCATGAGAGGGTTCACTCCAGGATGGGGATAAGAGCTTCAGCTCGATGCTGATCGGCTCTGCGTTGCCGACACCCACAATCTAGGCGCGTACCCAGCGTTAGAGAATTCCTGCTATCCGGCAGACACTCTTCCGCGCGGCGGTTGAATCGGCGCCTCGGACACGAACGAAGCGTCCTTCGCCAGGCAGGCGAAACGCGAGCGCAGGCGCGGCAAGGCAAAGTCGACGAAAGCCCTCACCTTGGGCACGGACAGACGTCCATACGGCGACACGATGTTCACCGGCAGCGGCGGGGGCTCGGCCTCGGCCAGCAGCACCTGCAACTTGCCGGCCCTGATTTCCGGTGCCACGTGGTAGGACAACAGGCGCGTCACGCCGTGGCCGTCTACCGCCGATTCGATCGCGGCGCGGATATTGTTGACCATCAGCCGCGGCGTGAACGACACGGAGCGCGATACCGACGAGCCGTCCAGGGGCGGGAAGCTCCACGAATCCATGCCCATGTGGGCCATCGCGACGATCTGCTGCTTGGCCAGGTCCGCCGGCTCGGCAATGCGTGGATGCGTGGCCAGGTAGCGCGGCGAGGCCACGATCACCCGGCGCACTTCGCCAACGGGATGCGCCACCAGCGTGGAATCGGCCAGATGGGTGATGCGCAGCGCCAGGTCCATGCCCTCTTCCACCAGGTTGACCGGGCGTTCGAGCAGGTGCATGCGCACGTTGACGGTGGGGAATTCATCGATGAAGGCATCGACGATCGGCCGCAGGATTTCCACGCCCGCGAACACCGTCGCGGAAATGGTCAGCGTGCCGCGCGGCACCGAACGCTCGCCTGCTGCGTTGCGGTCCGCTTCTTCCAGTTCCAGCAGCATCTTGCGGCAGGCGACGGCGTAGCGTTCGCCCGCTTCGCTCAACTTGATCGAGCGCGTGGTCCGATGCAGCAGCGGCACCCCGACATGCGCTTCGAGAAAAGCGATGGCGCGGCTCACCGCCGCGGCGGAACGCCCGGTCTTGCGGCTGGCGCCGGCGAGGCTGCCCTCGTCCAGCGCAGCGACGAACACCTTCATGGCGTCGATGCGATCCATGGGAATGCCTTGCCTGTCGGTGTTGAAACCGGGTCGGGAAAGTGTCCTACAACTGTTCCGATGGCGACTAGCTGCAGAACGTGATGATCAGATCAGCTCGTCGCCTGCCGCCACTCGCCGATGAGGGTCTGCATCAAAGCAGCCGAGGACATGGGCCGCGCCAGCGGTGCACCCTGCCCGGCCCAGTGCGCGCCATAGCCGGCTTCGCCAGCGGCACGTCCTGCCGCGTTCAACGCTTTGCCGGCATCGTAGGCGGTGGGATAGTCGGGAATTTCAGCATCCGCCACGCTGGCACCGAGGCGCGTGAACAGGCTGGCCAAGCTGCGCGCGGGGCGACCGGATACTGCCCGCGTCATCGCGGTGGCGTTGGCGGCGTCGCTGGCCATCGCCTGGCGATAACCGGCATCGGCCAGCGATTCGTCGGTCACCACGAACGCCGTGCCCAGCTGTGCCGCTGCGGCGCCCAGTTCCAGCGCCGCCGCGATGCCGGCGCCGTCCATGATGCCGCCTGCGGCAATCACCGGGATGCCCACGTTCTTCACCAGCAGGCGCGTCAACGCGAACGTACCCAGCCGGGTGTCGTCGAGATCGGGATCGAACATGCCGCGATGGCCGCCTGCTTCGTAACCCTGCGCCACCACCGCGTCGATGCCGGCGGCTTCGATGGCCTTGGCCTCGTGCAGGTTGGTGGCCGATGCCATCAGGAATACACCGGCATCGTGCAAGGCCTTCAGCTGGTCGGGCCGAGGCAGGCCGAAATGAAAACTCACCACGCGGGGCTTTTCAGCCACCAGCATGGCAAGCATGTCGTCATCGGCGAGAAACGAGGTGTAGATTTCTTTCAGCGCCGACGGCGGCGTGGCGCCGAAGCGCTTGAATTCCGGCGCGAGCCGCGCGATCCAGGCAGCTTCTTTCACCGCGTCCGCATGCGCGCGCCGGTGCACGAACAGGTTGATGTTGAGCGGGCCGCTGCTTGATTGGCGAAACGCGTGAGTGGCCTCGCGCGCCTTGCCTGCGTTCATCGCTCCCACGCCCAGCGAACCCAGCCCGCCGTTGTTGCTGACCGCCGCCGCCATTGCCGGCGATGAAATGCCGGCCATCGGCGCCTGGATGATGGGCACGCTCATGCCGATGGCGCTGAGCAATGACGACGATGCGACGCTGGCCATGGCGGCTGGCTCCTGGCTCGATGGGGACACCGCGGACTGTACCGTCCGCCATGCCCCATCGAAACCACCCGAGCCGGCAGTCAGTCTTCCGCGGCGCGAAAGAATGCTGCGACTTTCGTATCAAGCCGACGCGAGGCCATAGCGAGCGGCGGGCTTGGTGTGCGACAGGTTCGGCATCAGCTTCTGGCGCGCTGCTTCGTAGCTACCCCAGTCGGCCGCATCGGGCAAGGCGGGAATGGTGACCAGCTCGCCCTGGTCGAGGCCCGCCAGCGCCGCGTCCACCATGTTGTCGGCCGTCATCACCCAGGCCGGCGGCAGGTTGCTGACCGGATGGCCCAGCACGTCCCAGAACTCGGTGGCAGTTGCACCCGGCAATACGGCCTGCACCTTCACGCCCTTGTCGGCCAGTTCGTGATGCAGTGACTGGGAGAACGCCAGCACGTAGGCCTTGGAGCCGCCGTACACGCCGTTGAGCATTTCCGGTGCCACCGCCACGATGGAGGCGATGTTGACCACCGTGCCATGGCCGCGCTCGACGAAGCCGGGCACCGCCGCATAAGCGAGGCGCGTCAGCGCGTTCACGTTGAGCGAGATCATCTCGGACATGCGTGCCACGTCCGATTGCAGCAGCGGCGTCGCGGCACCGAAGCCTGCGTTGTTGACCAGCAGGGTAATGCTGCGGTCGTTGCGCAGCAGCGCTTCCACCTTGGCCAGTTCGGTCGCGTCGCCGAGGTCGGCCGGGAACACCTGCACCGAGCGGCCGGTGGCATCGGTCAGGCGGCGGGCCAGGTCGCTCAGGCGTTCGCGGTTGCGCGCCACCAGGATCAGGTCGTAGCCGCGGCGGGCCAGGCGGTCCGCATAGATGGCGCCGATGCCGGATGAGGCGCCGGTGATCAGGGCCGTGCCCTTGGGTTGGGTCGTCATGTCGTTGCTCCACAGGTGCCGGCGGGGTGCCGGGGTATGGGGATAGTTGTAAGTCGACCCCATCAAGACTTAAATGTCGCATATGCCACCTTTTAGGACACGGCGAGGCCACCCCATGCAACGTATTGGTTTTGTTATCTTTCACGGCTTCCAGATGATGAGCCTGGCGGCTGCCTCGGTGTTCGAATTCGCCAATATCGAGCTGGAGGAGAGCGTCTACGACGTCCATTACCTGTCCGAGACGGGTGCGGCCGTGCGCAGTTCGTTCGGCATGACGACGCAGAGCGAAGCGTTCTCCGCCGAGCCGTTCGACACCCTGCTGATCTGCGGCGGCGTGGGCATCCCCGAGAGCACGCCCGCACTGCTCGATTTCGTCCGCGAGGCGCCGTCGCGGGCGCGGCGGGTGGCCGCGATCTGCACCGGCACCTTCCTGCTGGCCGAAACCGGCCTGCTCGACGGACGCCGTGCCACCACCCACTGGCTGCTGGCGCGCGAGCTGGCCGAGCGCCATCCGAACGTGGATGTGGAAGAGGACCGCATCTTCATCATCGACGGCGACATCTGGACCTCGGCCGGCATGAGCGCCGGCGTGGATCTGGCCTTGGCGATGGTGGAGAAGGACTTGGGCATCGAGGTGGCGCGCAAGGTGGCGCGCAAGCTCGTGCTCTATCACCGCCGCGCGGGCGGCCAGTCGCAGTTCTCCACGTTGCTGGAACTGGAACCCAAATCCGACCGCATCCAGAGCGCGCTGACCTACGCGAAGAGCCACCTGCGCTCGACGCTGTCGGTGGAAGAACTCGCCGCTGCCGCCAACCTCAGCGCGCGCCAGTTCAGCCGTGCGTTCCGCGCGGAAACCGGCCAGTCGCCAGCCAAAGCGGTGGAGCACCTGCGCATCGAGGCGGCGCGCCTGATGATGGAGCAGACGCGCCATCCGGTCGAAGTGGTGGCGCGCGAGGTGGGATTCGCCGATCGCGAACGCATGCGCCGAGCGTTCGTTCGCGCGTTCGGCCAACCGCCACAGGCGATCCGGCGGCAGTCGCCCGTCTACGAGCCGGACGATCTGGCCACGGCCTGATGGCGCTCAGCGCGCTGCGTGCAAACGACCGTACGCAGCAGGCGGCGTGCCGTAGCGTGTCTTGAATGCGCGGGCAAACGCCGCTTCCGAGGCATAGCCGGCCAACTCCGCCGCCCTGCCCGCCGACAAGCGCCCCGCGCGCAGCGACTGCGCCGCCACGCCCAGGCGCACGCCGTTGACCCAGTCCATCGGCGTCATCCCGCTGATCTCGCTGAAGTGCCGCGCGAAGCTGGCGCGCGAGGTATGCGCCACCTCCGCCATGCTTTGCAGCGTCCAGGCGTGCGCAGGATCTTTCAGCACCGCATCCACCACCAGGGCCATCTTCGGGTGCGCCAGCATGCCCAGGATACCCAGCTGCAGCTGTCCGCTCGCCGTCATGCTGCGAAGGATCAGCGTGAACATCGCGCCGGTGACGCTTTCGACCACGGTGCCCCCGCCCGGCAAGGGGCGCGCCGCTTCGTCACGCAGGACCTGGATGAGTCCGAGCAGCGCATCGCGATGCTCCGTCCTCACGTGCAGCACCTTGGGCAAGCCGGTCCATAAGGCATCGGTAGCGCCCGATAGCTGGAACGCACCGCACAGCATGTCCAGCGCCGGACCGTCGCCGCCATGTTCGATCAGCGTGACGCGGCCATGCGGCCGGCGCCGGTTTTCCAGCATCGGGCGTTGACCATCGATGCCAGCCGTGGTGCTGCGCAGGATGTGCGCGTCGCCGTAGGGAAACAGCAGCACGTCGCCCGGGACCAGCGCGCTGGTCTTGCCGTCCAGCTCCAGCTCGGCGTGGCCGGCCAGGATGATGTGGTACGGCAGATGGTTGGGCGGTGTCGACGGATGGTCGAGCGTCCAATCCCCGGCGAAATGGCATTGCAGCTCCACGGAACCGGTGGGTGCGACGGCGTGCACCAGTCGATCGAGGCCATCCATCGGTTGAGACTCCCGGGCAAAGGATTGAGACGCGCGTGTGCGGAACGAAGGGGGCTCCGTTCCTATCATTTTCACACGGTCAAGGTTTCACCACACACCAACTCTTCAACCCAATACCAGGAGTACATGTCATGAGCCGTCTTGCCACCATCAATGTTGCCGAAGCACCGGAAGAGTCCGCCGCCCTGTTTGCCGCCATCAAGAAGGCGGTCGGCAAGGTGCCCAACGCCTACGCCACCATCGGCAGCAGTGCCCCGAACGTGCTGGCCCATGTGCTGCACACCGGCGCCGTGCTGAAGCAGGGCGAGCTCTCGCCGCTGGAGCTCGAAGCGATCAATCTCGCGGTGAGCGAAGCGTCGCAGTGTGACTACTGTCTCGCCGCCCACAGCATGACCGGCAAGATGGCCGGCTACACCGCCGAGCAGATCCAGCAGATCCGCAAGGGCGGCCTCGAAGGCAACGCCAAGGTCGACGCGCTGATCAAGTTCGCACTGACGCTGGTGACCACCAGCAACACCGTGTCCGCCGACGAAGTCGCCAAGGTGAAGGCCGTCGGTTACAGCGATCGCCAGATCCTGGAAGCGATCCTGGCCATCAGCGCGATCCTGTTCACCAATATGGTCAACCGCGTCAACGACACGGTGCTCGACTTCCCCAAGGCGGCCTGAGGCTGCACGCCGGATCGCGATGCAGATCGCGATCCGGCCGTTCGGCGTGTGCCACGCGCAAAGCTGTCGTTTTGGCAACACAGGATTGGTCACGACGCGATGCACACACCGGTGTCACACGCCCGGGATCGCGCGCCCACTACGGTTTTGTCACCTCTTCCAGTGGAACAAGGTGGCCGTCATGCATCGATCATCCCTCATTATCGCCACGGCATTGTTCATCTCGGTGCCGTTGAGCAGCGAACTCTGGGCCCAGGCCGCCACGTCAGGCGAATCGCCATCGGCGCAGAGTCCCGTATCGGACCAGGAGTTCTTCACCAAGGCTTCCAGCGATGGCGCCGGTGAAGTGCAGATGGGCCAGCTGGCCATGCAGAAGGCCTCTTCGCCGCAAACCAAGGCGCTTGCGCAGCAACTGGTGAAGGACCATACCGCCGCCAACAAGCAGCTGGCCGCGCTGGCCAGCCGCAAACATGCCAACGTGGTGCTGCAGCCACCGCCGTCGGACGTGATGGACAAGCTGCAATCCCTGAGCGGCAGCGATTTCGACAAGGCCTATGCATCGGCGATGGTGGGCGGCCACCAGAAAGCCATTGCGCTGTTCGACGCCGCCTCGCACAGCAGCGACCCGGACGTGAAGGCGTTTGCCAGCGCGACCTTGCCGACGCTCAAGCACCACCTGGAAATGGCCGAAGCGCTGTCCACCCATCCGCCGATGGGCACGCCCTGATCGCCGAACGGTGAACACGCCAAAGCCACGCGATCCCCGTCAAGGGATCGCGTGGCTCATGCCACCCGCAACCATTAATGCGTGGTGGTTGCCGGAGCCGGCGAGCTCTGTGGATAAGCGGGCGTCGGCGCCGTGGCGGGCGTGGCCGGCGATACCGGAGCCGGCGCGGCCGCGGTGCTGGCCGGTGCGGGCGGCGGCGTACTGGCGCTGTCGTCACCCTGGTGACTGCAACCGGCAACGGCTACCAAAGCCAGCACCAGCGGTGCACACATCTTGCGTGTCGAAAAAACCATGGGTTACCTCCGTGGGCGTGAACCAATGAAACCGTGAACCCATAGAACATGGGTCGATAGTGCGCGAGTGGAGCGGAACCGAGTCGTCCTATGTTGCGGTCATGCACGCGCCTTGCGGGTACGGGCTGCCTTCTTGGCAGCGGCGGGACGGCCAGCGGCACCCTTGGTGCGCGCGGCCTTCTTGGCAGCGGTCGAGCGCGATGCGCTGGTGCGCTTTTTCGCGCTCGCCTTCGCCTGCTTGGACACCGCCGAATGCGTGGCGGCCGTGTGCCCTTCCTTCTTCAATGCGCGGGTGGTGGCCCGCGAACGGGTAGTCGAGGGTTTGCGGCGATGCTTGGCGGCGGTCTCGTCCTGCGCGGCTTTCTTGCGCGTCGATGTGCTCGCCGTCTTGCTCACCGGCGCCTTGACGCCAGCGCGCCTGGCCTTGGACAGGCCGATGGCAATCGCCTGCTTGGTGGAACGCGCACCGTGTTTGCCTTCGCGTACGTGTTCGATTTCCTCGCGCACGAACTCACCGGCCTGCGTACTGGCCGATTTGCCTTGCCGTTTGTCGCGCGTCACGGCTTTGCGCGTCTTTGCTTCGGGCATAGCGGACTCCTGATCGAGTGTGCCTAATGATCTAAGCCACCGGATGTGCAGCGCACGTCATCCTTTCGCACAACATTCGACCACGTTCAGTGAAGACTCATGCTCCTGCCCACGTCGGTCACATGCCGACACCACGGCGTTCACGCCGGCCATGCAAGCCTGCGGGCATGAAAATCCGGCATGTCTACAGCACCGTCGGCATCGGCGCCGCGAACCGCGCCATCCAGGCCGCGCGCGAAGCCGGCATCGCCGATCGCGACATTTCGCTGGTCGCGCGCGACGATATTTCGATGGATCGCATCCCGGACGATCGCAAACTGGTGATGAACGACTTCTATCCGGCCGCACTTCGCGGCGCCGTCACCGGCGGCGCTTCCGGACTGATTGCGGGCATGCTGGCCCTGGTCACGCCCATCGGCCTGACCATTGCCGGTGTGGGCGCCATGGCGCTGATTGGCGTGGCGACAGGCGCCTGGGTGAGCGCATTGGTGGGCTCGTCGGTACCCGATGTGGTGCACCGGGAGTTCGAGCAGGAGATTCGCGAAGGAAAGATTCTTATCGTGATCGATGGCGATGTCGACACGCTGCATCGCGCACATCACGCCCTGATGGCCCTGGGTGCGCGTCACCTGGACTTTCATCGCGCCACCGCATTGACCTAGCCGGTCCGGGAGGACACGCCGTGAGCAATCTGATCGTGGCCAAATTCGACAACCAGTTCGCCGCCGCCTCGGCCTTCGACAAGCTGATGTCCCGCGGCCTGCCCCGGCGCAAAGGCGTCGTGCAATGCGACGAAAGCGTGGGCCGCTCGGCCGCCAGCGCCAGTGCGCCGACCACCGTGGTGTCGCGCGTCAGTCACCGCGGCGAGCGCGAGGGCGAGCAACACCATCTGCGCGCACCCGACGTGCTGCCGCCGCCGGTGGAGATCGGTTTCGCCGTGCTTACCGTGGAGATCGACGACGACGGTTCGCTCGAAGAAGTGATCGCCGTGATGCGCGAGCTGGAGGCGATCGCTGTGCATATCCTCGCCGGCGAATCGCTGAAGGAAGACGATGCATCGCTCTGGCCCGAACAGGGCATGGGCGACCGCACGGATGTGGAGCGTGCCATCCGCGCCTCGCAGCATGGGAAACACCGCCTGCACTAGCCTCAAAACCTCCTGTGGGAGCGCACCCTGTACGCGACAAACCTACGGAGCGATACATCCCAGCGCACCCGTCGCGCACAGGGTGCGCTCCCACAGGTCGCCTACTTAGGCGAAATTACCTAAGCCGCGGCCCGTAGATGTTCGCTAGCCCGGCGCGGCCCAAGCGGATGAAATACGTGCGCGAAGCGCCCTATGTAGGACGGGCCGCTTCGCCACGGGGCGCCCTCCGCCAGGCGCAGCTCAAACCCGTTCCGCACCGCCTGGCGACCGACATCCGCGGGAGTAGCCCATGGGCGCGCTGGCAAAGATCAAACACGAAATGTTGAAGATGCTGCCGCCGACCATCTTCTTCTTCGTCATGCTCAATCTGGTCGTGCTGGTTCGCGGACTGTTGACCCGCGGCACCGGCCTCTCGCTGCCCACCTTCGCCACCGTGGCGATCTCCGCGCTGATCCTGGGCAAGGCGGTGCTGCTGGCCAACATGCTGCCCTTCATCAACCGGTTTCCGGAAAAGCCGTTGCTGTGGAATGTGCTGTGGAAGACGGTGATCTACAACTTGATCGCCACCTTCATCCACTATCTGGAGCGGCTGCACGAAGCCTGGAAGGACACGCACGACTGGGGCGCGGCACATCACCAGTTGCTCGCCACGATGAACTGGCCGCATTTCTGGGCCATCCAGATCCTGCTGCTGGTGCTCATCTTCAACTACTGCGTGTTTGCCGAGCTGGCGCGCGTGATCGGCGTGGAACGGCTCCGCGCGATGTTCCTCGGGCCGATGCCGGCGAAACCGGATGCGATGTCGGGCGCCTAGAGAGCGGCCGCCGCGCTCGTGGCCCGCGCGTCGGTCGCGGTCACCGTGGCGCTGCCTGCGCTGATCGCCAGGCATTGATCCGCCACCGAGGCCACGCCGGCGCGGTGCGACACCACGATCACAATGGTCTGTGGCAACCGGCGTTTCAAGGCGGCCAGCACGGCCAGTTCCGCGTCGGGATCCAGCGCACTGGTCGCCTCGTCCAGCAGGGCAATCGCCGGACGATGCAGCAGCACCTGCGCCAGCAGCAGCCGCTGCAATTCGCCGCCGGACAGGCGGCTGGACGAACTGCTCAAGGTGGTGTCGAGTGCGCTGGATGTATCGGCCAGCCGCTTGTCCAGGCCGACATCGGCGAGCGCTTGCAGCATCGCGGCATCCGCCGCCTCGGGCGCAGCCCAGCGCAGGCATTCGCGCACCGTGGTCTGCCATGGGCGCACGCTCTGGCTGACATAGGCACCCTTGCTCACCAAGGCCGCGTAGGTAGAAAAATCGACGGCACGCTCGCCCATGCGCGCGTGAAACTGCGCCGGTGCCGTCATGCCGGCCAGCACGTCGATCAGGCTGCTCTTGCCGATGCCCGAGTCGCCGCAGACCAGGGTCAGTTCGCCGGGTACCAGGGTGAGTTCGCGCAGGTCGAGCGGCGTGGGCGCATCGAGCCGAAGCTGGCGGATATGCAGCGCTTCGCGCAGGGCCATCGGCGGGATCGCCGCGGCCGGCACGGCCGCCGCCACGCCGACATGGCGCAACCACAACTGGAACGCCGGAATGGAAGTCCGCAGCTGCTGAAAGTTCTGCCGCGTGGACACCAGGTAAGGCAGCAGGCGCGCCAACAGCAGGCACACGGCGATCAGCGCGGCGCGATCCACGCCGTGCCACCGGTTGGCGATGAAGAAGATCGCGGCAATGCCCAGCGCGGCCAGCATCTCCAGTACCAGCCGGCCCGTGGCGATCAGATCCAGCTGGTGACGATAGCCGTTGCCAAGGCGCTGCGAGATGTCGGCGTAATGCGCCTTCTCGGCATCCTCGCGGCCGAACGAGCGGATATGCCGCCAGCGGCGGGGAAAGTCTTCGCTCATCCAGAACAAACGGGTCAGGTCGGCCACGTACTGCCTGCTGACCGTGGCCTGCTCGCGCCCGTTGATGCGCGAAGCGACCAGCGCGAAACCCACCACCAGCGGCATCGCCAGCAACAGCGCTGGCGACAGCCACAAGGCCATGGCAAGGCAGACCATGGTGGTCATGGCAGCCACCAGCAATTGCAGCAGCGCATTGAAGCCCTGCGTGACGATCTCGACGTTGTAGGTGAGCACGTGGGCGATTTCAGCCGAGGTGGCATCCGACAACGAGGACAACGGCGCATCGATGCGCCGCGCATGCACGGTCTGGCGCAGGTACATACCGTAGCGGCTGGCCAATCGCGTGCCCACGCGGGCCGCCTGCCAGCGCAGCAAGGCAAATATCGCCGAGGCGATGACGAAGGCGAGCGCCTGCATGTCGGGCTCGCCGCGCAGCAACCAGCCCAGACCCGATGGCATCGACTGGTTCGGTGCCACCAGGGGAACGAGGCAGATGGCAGCGAGATTCCCGCTCAGCGCGCTGCCCAACGACAAGGCGACGTACCACGCCATGCCGCCGAAGCCCAGCTTCGCCAGCGTCTCAAAAAAAGGCCGCGACAGGCCACGCAACTGCTCTTGCGACCGCGTGCTTGCGCTTTGCATGACTAGGCAACCACGCGGTGTCTTACACGCGCCCGTCGCGGCACAGTTGGCACCTGATGACAGTGCAGAAAAACACCTCGATCCGCTTCAGCTCCCATGCCCGTAGGTGCCAGGCGGGAAGCGGAAGGTTGCCCGGCTCAGCCAAGCAGTTGCAGCAGCGCGTCCACCGAGTCCGAGGGGTGGCGTCCGCGCCGCAGCTCATAGGCGCCACGGCGCTCCACGGTCTGCACGAAGGCATCCCAGCCAAGCTGCGACGCGGCGTAAGGCTGTTCGGCGAGCAATCTGGGCAGCAGTTCACCGGCGGGAACCGGCCGGACCAGATCCTGCGGATTTTCAGCGGGCTGGCGGGATACGAACACCACGCAGGCCAGTTCCAGGGGCTCCTGCGCGAGGCGGCCACGCCCGTCGCGCAGATCCACTTCGTATTTCTCCACGCCGCTGCGGCGATGAATCGTGGGCGACTGTTCGATCCATCGGCGTTGCCCGGCGTCGTCGATGAAATGCAGCGCATCGCGCTGCACGTGCAGATAATTGGCCACGCCGGTGGCCAGGCCGCTTTCGGGATGCACGAACACCGCATCCTCGGACAGGAAATCCATGCCGCGCAGCAGGCTGTGCAAGGCCAGCGTCGACTTGCCCGCGCCGCTGTCGCCCATCACCAGCGCGCCGCGGCCCTGCCAGCCGACGCAGGCGCCATGCAGCGGCGCCAGCCCCAGTGCGCGCGTGGCCAGCGTGAACACGCTGAACTCGATCAGCTCGTAACGCAGGTGATACGGCCGTTCCAGCATGTCCGGCGAGGCGACCACGAGCGCGCGATGCTGCTCGGGGAACAGCACCGCGTAGTTGCACGCGTCCATCACGCCGCACAGGAAGCCCGCACCCGATTGCAGGTTGACCGGCGGTGGTTCATGCCCCGGCGGCAGCACCCGTGCAGGCCCCAGCCGCAGCTCCACCAGCAAGTCCGGTGGCGTGACCGGCAGTACATGCGGGGGCAGGCCCGCATAGGCCATCGCCGCCACGTTCAGCAAGGCGGCGCTGTCGCTATGGAAACGGACGTGGACGCCCAGCACATGGACGTCCATCGAACACCGTTCAGGCGTCCGCTCGAGAAAGGGGTCGGGGCTCAGTTCGCCCGTCGGTAGGTCTGCGCTGTGGGCCATGGACGTCGTTCAGCAGGATGCGGCGCTGTGATAACACAAGGTTTCGCGCCGCGACATCGAAATATTTTCGCCACAGGCCGCAACCGCGCTCAGTTTCCCCGGCACTCACCTCGGACAAGCGTTGAACGCTGAACGATTGAGGCACGTCGAAGATGCTAACGATTCAGGTGGGCCACTCCTACTTCCTGAGGTTCGACCGCAAGCAATGGGAACGTGGCAAGCCCTACCCGCCGCTGGCCACCATGCAGGTGGCTGCGCTGCTGCGGCGCATGGGCCACCAGGTTTCCCTGTTCGACGCCATGCTCGCCGAGGGCGTGGAAGAGTACGAGGCCTCGTTGAACGCGTCCTCGCCCGACGTGGTGGTCATCTACGAAGACAACTTCAACTATCTCACCAAGATGTGTCTTGGGCGCATGCGCGACGCCGCCTGCGAGATGATCGCCCTGGCGCACGCGAAAGGCGCGCGGGTGATCGTGGCGGGCTCCGATGCCTCCGATCAACCCGATGCCTTCCTTGCCGCCGGCGCCGATGCGGTGTTGATCGGCGAAGGCATCGCGCCGCTGGTGGAATTGATCCGCCGCATCGAAGAGAACCCGGCGATCCGCACGCGCGAATGGGTGGCCAATCTCTCCGGCGTCGCCGCGATGGTGGGCGGACAGATGCAACTGACGCGCGTGGGCGCGGTGCCGCCCGATCCGCGCATCGTCGGCCAGCCGGCCTGGGATCTGGTCGATATCGAGCGCTACCGCACGCTGTGGCGCGAACGTCACGGTTACTTCAGCCTCAACATGGCGGCATCGCGCGGCTGTCCGTTCCGCTGCAACTGGTGCGCCAAGCCGATCTGGGGCAACCACTACAACCGCCGTACCGCCGAAGACGTGGCGGCGGAGATGACCTATCTCAAGCAAACCTTCCAGGCGGATCACATCTGGCTCGCCGATGACATCTTCGGTTTCCACGTGGATTGGGTCGAAGCGTTCGCAGCCCATGTCAACGCATCGAACGGCTCGATTCCCTTCACCATCCAGACCCGCGCCGACCTGATCAGCGAGCGCATGGCCACCGCATTGAGCCACGCCGGTTGCGCCGAGGCGTGGATCGGCGCCGAGAGCGGCAGCCAGCGCGTGCTCGACCACATGAACAAGGGCACCACGGTCGAAGACCTGATCATCGCGCGCGAACGCCTGGGCGCGGCGCGCATCCGGGTCGGCTACTTCATCCAGCTCGGCTACCTCGGCGAGCATCTCGAAGACCTGATGGCCACGCGCGACCTGATCACCCGCGCCGCACCCGACGACATCGGCGTCAGCGTGTCCTATCCCCTGCCCGGCACGCGTTTCTACGAGCAGGTAAAGGCGCAGCTCGGCGAGAAGACGCATTGGCAGGACAGCGGCGACCTGGCGATGATGTTCCAGGGTGCCTACGATTCGGAGTTCTACCGCCACGTACGCGACCTGCTGCACGAACAGGTGATCGTGCAGCAGTGGAAAGTGGTCGGCCATGCCGATCGCCACCGCACGGCTTCGCACGCACTCGACGCGCGCTGGGATGCCCTGATCGCGACCGAGGCCGTTCATCGCACGGGCGCCGAGCAGGTGACGCTGCGGCCCAGGACCTCGTGTCATGTGTGATGCCTCGCAGGTGGCTGCCACATTGCCGCCGCTGGGCGTGATCAAGTCGGCGCTGGAGCGCACCACGGAAACGTTGGCGGCCGAACTGGCCCATCCCAGCGGCGAAACGCCGGACTGGACGGAACTCGAATGGCGGCTGGCCACCGCGGTGGCCGCGGCGCACGGCGTCGCGCCGCTGCTGTCGGTCTGCCCGCGCTGGCAGAACCCGGCCTGGAACCGCTTCATCGACAGCCAGTACGAACATGTGGCGCAACGTCATCAACGCATCGCCGCCCTGCTCGACCGCATCGATGCCGATGCCCGCGACGCCGGCATCGCGCTGGTCGCGTTGAAGGGTTCGGCGCTGCATGCGCTGGGCATCTATACGCCCGGCGAACGGCCGATGGCGGACATCGACCTGCTGGTCAGCGACGCCGAGGCGGAGCGCGCCGGACACCTGCTGGAAGCACTCGGCTACGTCCCATCGTTCGCGTCCTGGAAGCATCGCGTGTACAAGCCTGCATCGGGCAAGCCGGTGATGAGCCTGGGCGAGCATCGCGATACGCCGGTCAACATCGAACTGCATACGCGCATCCAGGAACGGCTGCCGGTGTCGGTGGTCGACATCACCGAGCGCGTCTATCCGCGCGATCCGCAGCCGGGCATCAATGCCTATCCGTCGTTGGGCGCGTTGATGAGCCATCTGTTGCTGCATGCCGCCGGCAATGTCTGCGGCCGTTCGCTGCGGCTGATCCATCTCAACGATATTTCGCTGCTCGCCTCGCGCATGCTTCGCAGCGACTGGCATGTACTGCGGAACCGCGACACCGGCGAGACCCCGTGGTGGGCGCTGCCGCCGCTGCGGCTGGTCGCGCGCTATTACCAGCACGCCGTGCCGGCTGCGTTGCTGTACGAACTGGAACTCGACTGCCATGCCCTGTTGCGCAGCGTGTCGCGGCACCAGACGCTGACCCAGGCGTCGTGTTCGGAGCTTTGGATTCACGCGTGGGCAGGCTTCGAATGGGTACGTTCGGCGCGTGAAGTGGGCTCCTATGTCGCCCATCGCCTGCGGCCTTCGAAGGAAGCGCGGCAGGAGCGCGAGGACATGCTGCGCACCCAGCTGTGGCTGCAGGCCACGCCCTGGCTGAAGTCGCGGCAGTGGCTGCGCATCTTCACCCTGCTGACCCGCTCGGTGCCGCGCATGGACACCATGTACGTGGTGCGTGCCGCGCTGGCCCAAGCCCCCGCCGCTCGTACTTAACGCGCCGAATCCGCCGTCAGCACCTGCAGATAGAGCGCCTCGAACGTGCGGGCGGTGTAGTCGGCGTCTTCCGTCACCGCACGCCGCTGCGCGGCAACGGCCAGACGCAGGCGCAGCTCATCGTCTTCCAGCACGCGGCCGATCGCCTCGGCCAGTGCCGCCCAGTCGCCCACCGGCACCGCCAGCGCAGCGGTCGGCGACCATTCCGCGATATGGCCCACGGCCGTGCCCACGGTGGGCAGGCCCATCACCGCCGCCTCGAGCAACACCAGCGGTCCGGCTTCGTGACGCGACGACATCACCAGCACGTCGGCGGCCTCCATCATCGGCCGCAGCTCACGCTGCGTCTTGAAGCCGTGGAAATGCACGTGCCGATCGAGGCCGAGGTCGTGCGCGAGCCGCTGGATCTCGCCGTCCAGCGTATCCACGCCGACGATATCCATCTGGAAATCCACGCCCGCTTCCACCAGCACGGTCAGCGCGCGCAACAGCGTGGCCTGGTCCTTGACGCGGTTGAGGCTGGCGACATGGATCAGCCGTGCGCGGCCCGTACGCCGGCAGCGCGGCGGCAGTGGCGACCAGGCGCGCAGATCCACGCCCAGCGGCACGCGGCGCGCTTTCAGTCCGAGCGCCTGCAGGGATTCGATGATCGGCACGCTGGCCGCGGTCACGGCATCGGCGGCGCGCAACACGAGTGCTTCGCGCAATCGTCCTTTCCAGCGACGGCGGCCACCGTAGTCGATCTCGTCCAGGGCCACCAGTTCACCGCCGGCGATATGCACGAAGCTCGGCAGTCCAAGCAGGATCGCCGCCGCGACGGCCACCATGCTGCACGAGCCCGAGAAGATCGCATGCACCAGGTCGAACGGCGCCCGCTTGTGTTCGTCGCGGATGGCGCGGATCGCGCGCAGCCGCGACCAGCCGTCGCCAATGTTATGGATGCGCGCGCCAGCCAGGGACCAGCAATCGGCCGAGGCTTCCTGGCGCAGGGCGAATACGTGTACTTCGTGCTCGCGGGCCAGCCGCCGGATCAACGCCAGCAGCACGGGAATGACGCGAAATTCGCCGGTGCGATCGACGCCGCCCGGCACGACCAGTGCCAGCTTCATGGCGTGACCTCCCGTCGCACGTACAACAGCTGCGCGTAGGCTTCGCCCCAGCGCCGTCCCAGCGCCTGCGGCGACAAGGCATCATCGAAATGCGCACGTACTTCTGCAGGCGACGGCCGCTGAGCAGCGCTTCGCAACAGCGCATCGGCCAGCGCCTTGGCGTCGCCGCGCGGCCAGAGCCGGCCGACCTCGCCGACCAGCGCGCGAAACGAAGGAATATCGGTCACCACCGGCGTCACGCCGCAGGCCATGGCTTCCAGCACGGCATAACCGCAGCTCTCCGCATGACTGCCCGAGACGAACAGGTCGGCGGCGCGCATCAGCGACTGCACGTGTTCGTGCGACACCTTGCCCAGCAGATGCACGCGCCCCGCCAGGCGGTCGTCGCCGTCGATGCGCCGTTGCACCTGGTCCAGCAAGGGCGCACTGCCGAAGGCGCACCACAACTGCAGCTGCGGCAGCCGCATGGACGCTTCGGCGATGCCGTCCAGTACCGTCAACGGGTCCTTGCCCGATTGCAGATGACCCACCCAGAGCACGCCAGGGTCGCCGTGCAGGCCGGTCTGCTCGCGCGCCTGCGCACGGCTCCCCGGAGTGAAGCGGCTGGTGGATTCGGGGATCACGAACACGCGCGTGGACGGGTTCACCAGATCGGCCGTCACGAAGGGACGCGCCAGCTCGGCGGCTGTGAACGCCATGCCATGCACGGCGGCGTACCAGCGCCGCCAGCGCGAACGGCGCCAGCGTGATGGCACGCGGTCGGCATGGTCCTGCAGCAGGATCGGGAGATTCGGCAACTCGCGCGACAGCGCGTACGCATCGCCCGCCGCACCCAGACTGTGCACATGCGCGACATCCGCGTTGATCGCATCGAGCAGCCGTGCCACCCGGCGCGCCCGCTCGGTGACGCTGGTGTCATACGCCGGCACGAAGTGATAGGTCACCCCGTTGCGATGGAGTTGTTCGGCCTGTGCGGCCAGCTGGATCACCGTGACGCGCGTACCTGCACTGGCGGCCGATTCGGCGATGTCCACCAGCGACGGCCATGCCTCCAGCGCTTCGGCCAGACCCAGGCCATCCGGTGCGGGGAAGTAGTTGAGCTGCGCGACATGCAATGGCGGCACGGCTCAGAGTCCCGATACCTGGGGCATGCGAAGGCGGACGATGCGATTGGCGAGATTCAATTCCCACGGACTGTCGTAGCGCCGCAGCCGATAGCGCCACGATGCCGCCGCCGCCAGCGTGCGCTTGGCCCAGGTCGGCGAGCGCAAGTCCTGTACGGTGGGATAGCGGCAACGCAACACGGTGACGAAATCGTGGATGCGTCGGCGCAGCTTGTCGTTGAGCCAGGGCGCATCCGCATGGCAGGCATAGTCCACCCACTGCTTCTGCGTCCACTCCTCGGGCGTCGAGGGAAACACCAGCGGCTCGCCCTGCTGATCGCGCAGCGGCGTCGAGGCGCGCTTGCCGCGGTCCTTCTCATGCTTGCTGCTTTCCGGCAGCGGCGTGTAGACGTAGACGATGATCTCCGACTGCGGATTGACACGCTTGAGTTCGCGAATGAACTCGAAGGTGTGCTCGGTTTCCTCTTCCGTGTTCTCCGGCGGCGCCACCATGAACGACAGCTCCGGGATCACGCCCTGGCGCCGGCACAGTTCGGCCACGGCCAGCGTCTGGTCGGGGCGCGTGCCCTTGCGGATTTCCTTGAGCATGCTTGGGCTGGCCGATTCCGCGCCGATATAGGCCATGCGCAGCTTGCTCTTGCGCACCAGTTTCCAGGTGCTTTCCGACAGATTGAGCAACGCATCCGCGCGTGCGTAGCACCACCACGGCAATTCGTAGCGCGCCATGATTTCCAGCAGCGGAATCATGTCCTGCTCGCGGTCGAAGAAATTGTGGTCGAAGTACTGGATGGAATCGGCGCCCAGTTCGTACTTCAGGTATTGAAGGTCGCGCTCCAGGCGGGCCATCGGCGGCAGCGCGGTGGCGCCGCCGAACATCGCGGCCACGCCGCAGAAGGTGCAGCGGAAACGGCAACCCACCGAGGCCTGGTGCGCCGCCGTGCGGCGGCCCAGGAACGTGCGCGCCAAATAACGACGCGGGTCGCCGAGTTTGTCGTAGGGCAGCACTACCGGCGGTCCGTTGCGCGAGAACGGCCGGCTCGCGTTGTGCACCAGTTCTCCATCGCGCAGCCATGAAAGCCCGTTGATGGTGGGAAGTTTCGCCGTATCGCCCGCATGCAGCGCGGCGATCAGTTCGGGCATGCTGTCTTCGCCCTGCCCCCGAATCGCGTAATCCACGTAGGGCGCCCGCAGCGCCGTCTCGGTGTACAGCGTGGGGAAATAGCCGCCCCACACGATGGGTACATCCGGCCGATGCGCGCGGATGGCCTGCGATACCGCAATGGCCGGCTCGATCTGCGGTCCGCCCATCACGCTGATGCCGACCGCCGTGCAGCTGCGTTCGTCCAGCGCGTGCAGCGTCTTGTCGACGAAGTCGCGATCCATGTTGCCGTCGATGATGCGGCTGCTGCCGTCGCGATCCAGCGTGGTCGACAGATGCAGCAACGCCAACGGAAAGCGCGCGCTGGAACGCGACGTGATGGTCGGATTGATCAGCAGCGTATGCGGTGTGTGGTTCATCAGATAGGCATCGTCATGGCTTGCGCCACAGTTGGAAAACGAGCGCCACCGGCACTTCCAGCGCAGCGCGGTCGAAGTTCGCGCCGGGTGGAATGTCGATCGGATCGAGCATCGGTTCGAGCACGCTGCCGATCTCCAGTCCCACCCTGGCGCAGGCAGCGTGCCAATCGCTATACAGGTGCGCCGTGTGGCGCACGGCATAACGTTGCCCTTCGGCCTTGAAGTCGCGCAGCCAGCCAAGCGCGTGGCCAATGGGGTGCACGTCGCTGCACAACACCATGCCGCCGGGCTGGGTGACGCGGCACAGTTCCGCCAGCACCGGTTCCAGTTGCTCGACGTGGCCGACGGCCAGGCCGCAGACAGTGAGATCGGCCCAGGCATCGGTGACGGGTAAATCGTCCAGGCTGCCCTGCATCAGTTCGGTCGATACGCGCCGATGGCCCGCGCCAAGCTCGGCTTCGGCACGCAGCAGCATCTCCGGCGAAAGATCCACGCCGGCAATCCGCGCCGCGCCACGCTGCATGGCATAGCGCATATAGCGACCGGTGCCGCAGCCCGCGTCGAGCACGTTGCGTCCGCTGAGATCCTGCGGCAGCAGGCCGAGCATCGCCCGCTCCTCGGCCAGCATCACCGGGTTGTGGGCGCGCGCGGGATAGCTGGGTGCCCACAAGGCGTACGCTTCGGCCGGATCGAGTATGGGGGTGTGGTGCAGCATCAGCAGCGGGCCTCGATGGTGATGGCCGACGCCAGCGCACGGTCGCGCGCGTCGGCGAATTCGAGGCCGGGTTCCAGCGCCAACAGCGCCGGATCGGCCAGCGATTTCGCCAGCAGCTTGGGTCGGCCGTCGAGCATCACCGGCACGGTGTCGACCTCGGCCAGCGCGAACCAGTCGGCAAAGTCGGGGTCGGCCATGCACGGCAGGCCCTCGCGTACCACGGCGCGAATCCGGCTGCGCTCGAGGCCGATCAGGCTGCTTGCCTCATAGCCGCCGCGATCTTCCACGATCAGCAGATCCGCATGCGCGCCGACTTGCAGATGGCCGCGCCATGGCAGGCGCAGCATGCGCGCCGCGTCGGTGGACACCAGTGCGAGCATCTGCCGTGGCGTCAGTTCATCGTGGACGGCGACATGGCGCAGCTCTTCCAGAAGATCGCGCGAGCCGCTCAGGCGCGAATCCGTACCCAACGCCAGGCGCCCGGCATCGGCCAACCGGCGCGGATCGAGCGTGCGTCCCAGCAGCCGTTCGTTGCTGCTTGGGCACCACACCACGCCTGCACCGACCTCGAGGATCCGATCGATGTCCTGCGCGCGCAGGCCCACACCGTGCACCAGCACGCTGCGGGCGGCGAGGCAGCCGAGCTCGTCCAGATGCGCCAGTTCGGCCTGCGCGACGGCGTCGGTGCCTTCGGCGAGATGAATGATCCAGGGGCGGTCGACCGGCGTCTGCGCAAAGCTCTGCTGCACCGGCGGGCCGTACGAATTCCAGCCGAGCGCATAGCTCCAGCCGTACTCGCGCAGCAAGGCCACCGGAAAATCGGGCGCATCGAGCGCTTCATGCCACGGATCGTGATGCGCAACGAACGTGGTGCCGGCCAGCAGGTTCTTCAGCGCGCCATGGCGCAAGCGCAAGGCCTTGGGCACGCGCAACGCAGCCATCACCGCTGCGTCGTTGAAGTGGGCCTGGAACGCTTCGATCCAGGCATAGCTATTGGGAAACACCTCCGCCGTGGCCAGCGGCGGCACCGCGTTGATCTGCAGATGCTCGTGCGCGTTGATCAGCGCGGGAAAGATCAGGTGATCGCGCAGGTCGATCTGCGGCGCCCACGCCGGCAGCGACGCGTGGATGCGCCCGCCGCACAGCAGCAGCGGTGCCCGGGAGACGCCCTCCGGCGTGACGCATGCCGCGCCGCGGAGACTGGCATGGGTTCGGGCGAACCAGGTGTCCATGGCATCAACGCTTGCGCATCACGATCAGGAAGTGATCGCCCATGTCGCGCAGCAGCGGCAGCGCGCCCAGGCGATCGTCGAGCCGGCCCATCCGCTCGTACCAGGAGCGGCGGCGGCGGTAGGTATCCACCAGGTACGGCGGCGGCATGAACAGGCTCAGCGCGCGATAGCTCTCCAGCGAGAACAGGCTGTCGAAGGCACGATAGAACTCGCGTGGCAGGTAGTAGTACGTCCAGATGGTGTGCTTGTTCATGCCGACCGCGGCAGGGCCGCGCGTGCCGCGCACGCTGGCGCGGCGAAAGCGTCCGCGCATGGCGTAGTGGCCCATTTCCCACGGACAGATGCGGCCGATCACCGAGAACACCAGCTTGCCGCCGGGCTTGATCAGGCGTGCGCACTGCTCGGCCACGGCATGCAGGTCCGGCGCGCAATTGAGCGGTCCGAAATTGGAATAGATGCCGTCGAACTCGTCCTTCAGCTGATCCAGCTCCTGCACACCCAGGTGCACGGCCATCACGTTGGATTCCAGCCCGGCTACGGCAGCGCGCGAGCGCGTGCGCCCGACCATCGCGGGCGACCAGTCGCTGGCCACCACCTGGTAGCCGCGACTTGCAAACTCCAGCGCGTCGATGCCGGTGCCGCAGCCGATGTCCAGCAGCTGCGAACCGGCCGGCACTTCCCTGGCCACCGTGTCCCACAGCGTCACCCGCATGCGCTGGATCAGTTCGTTGTTGCCACGCGGACCGTCGTAATCGGCGGCCACGCTGTCGAACGCGCGCTGCGTGTCCAGCAATTGCGCTTCGTTCAAGGAGGCCTCCATCGAGCGCCGGTTCGCATAACCCATGACTGACTCCAACACTCGCTTGCAGATTGATCGATGCGGCGCCACGCGCGCCGTCTCCCGGTAGGTGCCCTCAGACCGTCGTTTGGTTGAACGACACCGTCGCCACCTGACGACGGCGCAAGGCATTGCGCGCGATCGCGGCGAACGCACCCAGCGAGAGGCCAAACAGGATGCCGATGCCCCAGATCAGCGTGAGATTGGGAAACACCGGGCCCTGCGGCACGTACACCGGCCACATCAGCGAGGTCTGGTAGGTGTAGTTGTGGGTCAGGCGGATGCTCAGATCGCCGCGTGTTTGCCGCAGGTCGCGGATCTGCGCATCGGTGGCGGTGAGCAACATGGACGCCACGCCCTGCTCCTGGGCGTCCTTGGCGGTGCCTGGTTTTGCCGTCTGCTCGAGCTGGTTGCGCGTCGCTTCGGCGGCCTTCAGGTCGGCATCGACATCGTTCAATCGCGCCTGGGTCAGCTCCAGCGGCTTGGCCATCAATGCTTGATGCACGATCTGCAGTTCCGCCACGGTGGCCTCGGCGAACTGGCGTGCCTGTGCCGGCGACCAGCCCCGCACGCTGAATTTCACCAGCGGACCGGCGTACGGCAGCGGGTCCAGTTTCACGCTCTTGCGATACAGCCGGGCCTCCGGGGCGTCTTCCTTGATGCCGATATTGGCCAGCACGTGATTCTGGAACGGCACCAGCTGCAGGCGCTCGAGCACGCGTGCCAATGGCTCGACCTTGGGATCGGTGCCCGACAGCGCCGGCACCTGGCCGATCTGGATATACGCGGTGGCCTCCCACTGGCGTCGCGCCGAATGCGAGAACGCGAATACGGCGATCAATACCGCCAGCAGGCCGGCCAGGAACCACGCCCATTCGCGCAGCAGGATATGCCACAGGTCCACTACGTAAACTTCGTCTCGTTGCATGATGGGTTCACTCATGAAAGGCGGGGCGGGACCATGCCGCGGCTTGCCGGCAAGGCCGAATCGATGAGGCCGGGTGCATCGGACTGCCGGTGGTTCGGCAGCAGCGCCGCGATCAGCTGCAACAGCAGACACAGCAGGATGAAACCGGCATTGGTCCAGGTGAACGCCTGCGGCGCGAACGGCGCCATCAGGCAGGTGTAGGACACGCGCAGAAAGATCAGCAGGCCGAACAGCGGCACCGTGGGCTGCAGTCGCCGCACGCTCCACAGCAGCAGCGCATACAGCGCGACGATCGAACCCGCCGCGCCCATCGGGCCCCACGCCATCAGGAACGGAAAGAACTCCGTGCCCACATTGATGTTCGCGGCATCCAGCGGAATGCCGGTGCCAGCCGTGGCAATGGAACCGGACATCGGCACCAGCTGGTTGAACAGGAAGTGGCTGTCCGTGTACTGCTTGGCGAGGATGGAGCCGAAGTTGTACGGACCGGCGCTGGCGTACAGCAGCAGCCACTTCACGCCTTGCGGCGCGGCCTTGTACATGTCGCTGAAGGGCAGCGTCACATAGTCGAGCGTGCCCGAACGCAGGATGCCCAGCACGGAGAACAACGTCGCCCCACCGAGCACCAGCAGCGTCACGCTCTTCCACGGCAGCGGGCGGGCATCGTCGCGACGCAACAGGATCACCAGCACCACGGAGAACAACGCGGCGAAAATGCGGTTGCGATCGATCACCAGCACGGGGAACAGGAAACCGACCGCGATCAGCGCAGCCCGCAGCCCCTTGTGGCGCGTGCACAGCATGCCGATGGGCGGCAGCACCCAGCACATGTCCGACACATGGCGAATATGATCGCGACCGCCCTCCATGTTCGCGTAGGCCGACGGCGTGGCGAACAACGGGATGGGAAACAAGGTGAGGTCGAGCAGGCAGAACACGATGATGAGCGCGGCCAACAGCAGCGCCACGAAGCCATCGCGCGTGCCGGCATAGTCGCGCCGACGGAACAGCGCGCTGGCCGGCAGCCGGGTGCCGGCCACCAGGTCGAACGCGAAGATGGCCAGCGCCATCGTCACCAGCAGCAGGAGTCCTTCGAGATAATCCGGCGGCAGGTCGTAGGTCAGCACGGTCAGCCCGCAGGTCAACAGCAGCGGCAGGCTGAGATAGAACGATGGCAGGCGCAGCAGCTTTTTCATGCCCGCTCCAGCACGTGATGGGCCACCCGGCGGCGCGTCCTGGACATCAGCAACATCAGCGCATAAGCCGCCATGTGCACCGTCACCGCACACACGCGCCGCTCCAGGAAACCGATCTTGGCCCCGATGTAATGCGACTGGGCCAGCAGCAGCGTGCGATACGGTTCCTCGAACATCGCCGAACGGCGGATCGCCACATCGCGAGCCTCCATCAGGTGATGCACGCGCAGGCGCGGGTCGCGCGTCCGGCTGAGGTTGCTGGTGTGGATGCGATACGCGCACACGTTTTGATCGATGAAACCGATGGCGTCGTGCGCCGCCAGCCGCAGGAAGAAATCCCAGTCGTCGATGCGCAGGCTTTCGCTCCAGCCCGCCACGGTTTCCAGCGCGCGGCGGCGCACCAGGGTCACCGGACCGCCAATCGCCCACTGCGAGATCACCGCACGGCGGATGCCGTCGTCGGTCGCGTAGAGGCTCTTGTCGGCGTGGTGCAGGTCGCGCATGCCGCTGTCGTAGAGGCGGCGCCCATCCTGGTCCACCACTTCCGAATCGCCGACCACCGCCCATTTGTCCGGGTGGCCCAGCAGATAGTCCACCTGCGCATCGAGGCCGCCGGGCAGCAGATAGTCGTCGCTGGCGCCCAGCCGCAGGAAGTCGCCACGGGCCCGCGCCGCCAGCTCGTTGAGCGTGGCGGCCACGCCCTTGTTGGCGCGGCGCACGTATTCGACCGGAATATCGTTGCCGTGGCGCGCGGTCCACGCGGCGATCCGGCGACCGGTACCGTCGGTCGAGCCATCGTCGATGATGACGATTTCTTTCGCCGGATAGGGATCTTCCAACACGCTGTCCAGGCAGCGCTCCACGAAGCGCTCATGGTTGTACGCAGGCACCAGCACGGACACCAGCGGCATCGGGCTACCCGGCGGTAGCGCATCGTGCATTCTCATAGCTCCCCCAGGTAACGTCGTACCACGATCACGTTGAAGACGAGGTAGAGCACGTAGTTCACGCAGAACGCGTACATCGTCCCGACCAGGCCGAAGCGCGCGGTAAACAGGTAGACCAGCACGAGGTAACTGATCGCGAAGGCCACTTCGGAGGCGACGAACAGGCGCGTCATGGCTTTGGCGAGCATCACGTAGGACAGGACGAACGAGGCGATCTTCACCACGTCGCCGATCAGCTGCGGCGCATAGAGGCTGTTGGCGGTGGCGAAGTCCGCACTGAACAGCAGCATCGTCACCCAATCCCTGCACACGTACACGCCCACCGCCAGCAGCACCACCGCCGGCATGATGTAGCGATAGGCCTGCCGCAGCTCCAGCACCAACGGCGCACGTGCATGCGTCGAGGCGAGCTTGGGCAGGTAATACACGTTGATCGCCGTGGTGAGGAACAACAGATAGGCATCCGATACCTTGCTCACCGCCTGCCAGTAACCCACCTGTTCCCAGCCGAACTGCGCGGCGAGGTGATCGCGCACCGCGATGTTCACCAGCGGCGGCAGCAGCGCCGAGGTCAGCGTCATCACCGAGAAGGCGGCCAGCCGCAGCGTCATCTCGCGGTCGAAGCGCATGCGCAACATGCCGCGCTGGAAGTACGGGCTGCGCCACCACGCCGGCAGGCCAACGGCGAGCACCAGCAACTGGCCGATCACCAGCGCAAGCAAAGCACCATAGAGATTCAGCCACCGCGCCAGCACCAGCGCCAGCGCGATACTGAGCAGCGAACCGAGCACCTGGATGAAGGCCAGGCGCTTCACGTCCATGAAGCCGTTGATCACGGAAAGGATGTAGTTCACCAGCGCGATGCCCAGCTGCACGGCGGCAAGCACGGCGATCAGACCCTGGTAGCGCACGTCGCCCAGCAACCATCCGGCAATCTGCCCGCTGAGCAACAAACCGATGCAGCCGATCAGACAGGACGCGCACAGCGCGTACCACAGCGCGGCGGAGAGCAGCCGCGACAGGCGCTGGGGATCGTGCCGATATTCGGCCACGTACTTGACCACACCGGCGCTGATGCCGCCGCCGGCCAACACCGCCAGCACCGACATCAGGCTCATGAACTGGCCGAGACGGCCGACACCTTCCGGCCCCGCCATCCAAGCGACCAGCTTGAGTATCACCAGACCCGCGAGCAGTTTGGCCGCGGTGGCGATGGAGGCATAGAAGCCGGCGCGCACGATGTTCATGGCGCACGCCCGAACGCATTGCAGGCATTGATCACCTGGTCGATGGCCGCCGTGCTCATCGCCGGACCGATCGGCAAGCTCAGTACTTCGTCGTGCAACTGCTCGGTGATCGGCAGGCGCAGCTCATGCAGCGACGAATACGCCGGCTGGCGATGCGGCGGCACCGGATAATGCACCTGGCTCTGCACGCCGTGCGCATGCAGATGCTGCTGGAGTCGATCGCGCTCGCCGCACCGGACCACGAACAGATGCCAGGCGTGGCGTGCTTCGCCGGCCACCTGCGGCAGCAGGATCTGGGCATTCCGGATACCGTCGCGATAGCGGCGCGCCACGTCCTGGCGCATGGCCACTTCGTCATCCAGATGCGCCAGCTTCACCCGCAACATGGCGGCCTGGATCTCGTCCAGGCGCGAATTGCAGCCCTGGTACAGGTGCTGGTATTTCACTTCCGAACCGTAGTTGCGCAGCGCCAGCACGCGCGCCGCCAGCTCGTCGTTGTCGGTGACGATGGCACCGCCGTCGCCGAGCGCGCCCAGGTTCTTGGTCGGAAAGAAACTGAAACCGGCCGCATCGCCCAGCGCACCCGCGCGGCGCCTGTCCGCCACCGCACCGTGCGCCTGCGCTGCATCCTCGATCACCAGAAGACGGTGCTGCCTGGCGATGGTGGAAAGTGAGGCCATATCGGCCAACTGGCCGTACAAGTGCACCGGCATGATCGCCCGCGTACGCGGGCTGATGGCCGCCTCGACGCGTGCCGGGTCGAGATTGAAGGTGGCAGCATCGGGCTCCACCAGCACGGGCACCAGCTGGTTGGCGGTGATGGCCAGCAACGTGGCAATGAATGTATTGGCGGGAACGATCACCTCGTCGCCGTCGCGCAGCGCGCCCAGCTCCTTGTAGCCGCGCAGGATCAGCGACAGCGCATCCAGGCCGTTGCCCACGCCCACGGCATGGGCAACACCGCAGTAGGCGGCGAACTCGCGTTCGAACGCACGCAGCTCCTCGCCCATCACGTACCAGCCGGAATCGATCACGCGCGACGCGGCCGCCCTGAGCTCGTCGGCGTAACGGGCGTTGACATCCCTGAGCGAGAGGAATGGCACGTCCATCACAACACCCACTCGTAGAAGTCGTGCACCACGGCGCGCGCACCGAACGATTCCTTCTGCGCGATCAACCCGCTGTTGAGCACCGAGCCCTGCTGTTCGGTGGAGATGCCAAAACTGAAATACGTGCGATCGGCATAGGTTTCGCTGACCAGTTCACCGAGCAGCAGGCTCAGCGCATCGATGCGCCTGCCCTCTTCCGAGGCGGCGATGTATTGCGAATGCACAGTGCGCCCGAAGTCGTAGACCAGCACGCCGGCCAGCAGCGTGCCGCCCTGCCGTGCCTCGTGCAAAATGATTTGTCCGGGAAAGCGCGACTGCAGCAGCTGCAGTTCGGCAAGACTATGCGTGGGCACGGCCTCGTGCCGCCGCAGCACCTCGCCCAGCAAGGCGTGGTAGTCGGCCAGATCGTGGCCGCGACGCACCTGCACACCTGCAGCAGCCGCCCGGCGGACGGCCCGGCGGCGCGCATCCGAGAAACTCACGCGCTCCCGCAAGGGCACCACGGACGAAATATCCCGGCGCAGCAGCCGCGCACCCACGCGCTGCAAGGCGTACAGATCCTCCTCCGCGGGATAGGCATGAAACACATGTGGCACCGGCTTGTAGATCACTTGCGAGATACCCGCCTGCCGGTAGTGCTCGCCCATCAGCTCGAATACCGCCAGGGTGTTATCGGCACGCAGGTCGTGCGTGGCGATCAGGCCGGCATAGGTGAGTCCGCCATGGCTGGTCACCACGGCGTCGCGGACGCTCGCCGGAAAGACCGCGACGATTTCCGATCCGCGCTCCACGATCAACGAGCGGTCGGTGAACCGGTCGGCGTGATAGTCCATGTAACCGCGCCGGTGCAGGAAATTGCCGTTCCTCGACCGTCCCACCACGGCATCCCAGGCGGCGGCATCCGAGGCGTGATAGGGCCGCAGCTTAATCATGCATGCCACCCAGCACGGGGTCGTGCGTCAGCGCCACGCCAAAGCCATCCAGGCCCATGTCGTTGCCGTTGTAGAACATCAGCACGTCGTCGCCGCGCCGGATCAGCGCGGGATAGCAAAGGGTGCGCGAATCCCAGCCGCTTTCGGACAGGGCCAGCCCCAGTGCATCGTCGCGGCGCTCCCAGCCGACGCCGTCGTCACTGAAGGCAACGCCCGGAAAATATTCGCCGGTCACGTTGCCGCGGGTGAAATACATCGCATAGCGCTCGTCGACGCGATACACCCGCGGCCGGCCGATGCGGTACTCGCTGCCGCGGGGCAGCAGGCAGACGTGATCGTCGCGCGGTATGTCCGACAGGTCGCGCGTGCTCACGCAGCGAATGTGGTAGCGGGGAAAGGGACGCCCGTCGATGACTTCCCAGTCGTCGCCCACGGCATACCACAGGCGCCATTCCCCGCCATGGAACATCGCCGAGTGCACCGCCGCGATGGTGCTGCGGCCCGGCGCCCGGTCGAGGATGGGTGTTTCCTGCACGCGTTCGAACCGCTCGCCGCCATCGGTGGACACCGCCAGACCCGTGAAGGCCAGGAACTTGGCCCGCGCCACGCGCTGAAAGCCGACGTAGAACATATGCAAGCCACCCGGCGCCTGCACCACGTCGCCGAGGATCATGCCGTTGTCGTCGAAACAACCGCCCCGGCCGACATCGAGCACGGGTTGCTCGCTGACCCGAACGACCTGCGACGGATCGTCCGCCCGCACATCCACGTAACCGATGCGGCTTACCCCGTCGTCGTCGCGAAAACCGGCATAGACGCGGATGGTGTCCCGGTCGAGTCGCCATGGCGTGGGGGTCAGGGCGGAATGGCGCATCCATCCGCCCACGCCCTGCTTCGCGGTATCGAATACCAGGCCTTGTTTGCGCCATGCCGTCACGGCGCTCAGAGCCTCACGTCGAAACTGGAACGGTCCGGTACCGCCTTGGCCGGCGAGCCGACATAGATGCGGCCTTGCTCTGTATCGCGATGCACCAGCGCACCGGAACCGATCACGTTGTCGGCGGCCACTTTCACGTGGTCGTTGAAGGTGGTGTTGACGCCGACGAAACTGCTCTCGCCGATTTCGCAGAAACCCGAGATGACCGCGTGCGAGGCGACGAACACATGGTCGTGCACCACCGTGCGGTGGCCGACGTGGTTGCCGCTCCACAGGATGCAATTGTTGCCGATGCTGACGAACGGCTGGATCACGTTGTTCTCGAAGATGAAGCTGTTCTCGCCGATGCGCGCGTTGCGCCAGACGAACGCGCGCGAACTGACGTAGGTGGCGAAGCGATAGCCGCGCCGCTTGGCATCCAGGTAGAAGCGCGTGCGCAGACGATTGAGCTGGCTGGCCGGAATGGCCACGAAGGCCTCGTACTCCGTGGGCGGAAAATGCGTTTCCAGCGCCTCGTACGGCACCACCGGCCGGTCGGCCAGCGTGGTATCCGTCAGGTATTGCTGCTCGACACTGAAGCCCGCCACTTCGTAATCACTGTCGTGCTCGAAGTATTCGCAGGCGATCTGCGCCATCTCCCCCGCGCCGATCAGGACTAGGCGCTTTGGCATGCGACCAGTTCCGTGGCATAGGCGATGCCGCGCGTTTCGCGCAGGAATTCATCGTAGTCGGTGATGTAATCGGCGGGATCGTAGAGGTGATCGGCCAGCACCATCAGCACGCAGTCGTCGCTGAAGTCGTACAGCTCACGCCATACCATGCGGCCCATCAGCAGGCCCTGCGAGGGATCGTTCAGCACCACCTCGAACGGGCCGCTGCCATCGTCGAGCAGGAAGGTGACCGAGCCGCGCACGGCCACCGCCAGCTGGTGCAGGTGGCGGTGCGCATGCTTGCCGCGGTGCACGTCGCGCTGCGTCGCGAAAATGTAATAAACGCGACGAATCTCGAAAGGTACGTTGCGGTCCTGCTCCAATGCGATGAGCATGCCGCCGTGATCGCCATGTGGTTGCAGTTGAACTCGTTCGATTTCCATGGGGTCATCCGGTCTCAAGAGTGTCGACGACGGCTCTTGTCACTGAGTGCCTGACCGATCGTTAAAGGTTGCGTCTCCGCCCGCGACAACCTTTCCGTGCCCATGGGGCACTTACCGCCACAAAGCTCGTTTCATTCCGCGTGCGTCACTTGCCCCCGCATGTCCAGGCGGCGGGAAAGCGCGTGATGTGAACGACCCGCGGTGAGGTTCAGAGGCCCCGACATGGAATGGCAGAAAGAGACTCCGCCAACGACGACTGCCGACACGACGCCGCCCCCCGGCGTCGCCGCAGACACCGCTGACGAAGCGCCGACGCGCCCTCGCGCGCTCGTGTGGATGCACTGGCTGACCGCGCTGTTCCTGGCCATCGCCGCCGCCCTGATCCTGACCCGCGATGAAGTGGATGGCCGCAGCCTGCGCATGTGGCTGCTGGAAGGGCACCGCCACTTCGGCCTGTTCGTGCTGCTGCTTTTTCTTGCCCGCGTCGCGTTCCGCTTCCGCGTGGGCAAGCTGCCCAGCGAAGGCAACGCCTCGGCCTTGATCCGGCTTGCGGCGGGCACGACGCATATGGCGCTGTATGTCCTGCTGCTGGCGCAGCCACTGCTGGGCTGGGCGCTCAGCAACGCCGAGGGCAAGCCGGTGCATTTCTTCGGCATCACGCTGCCCGCCCTGGTGGCCAGCGACGACGACCTCGCCGACAGCCTCACCGTGTGGCACCAGGACGTGGCCTGGGTGCTGCTCGCCTTGATCACGCTGCATATCGGCGCCGCGCTATGGCATCACTTCGTGCTGCGCGACCGCACGCTTCGCATGATGTTGCCGGGACGTCGCCGCCGATGAGTGCCGGAGTTTTCGCCAGCCGCACCCTATCGAGACAAGGAGTTCTTATGTCGTCCTCTCTGCCCCTGCGCCTGCGGCGCGCCGCCTATGCACCTTGGTTGCTGCTCGTTGCGCTGTTGATGTTCGCCAGCAACAGCGCGCATGCCATCCCCGCGTATGCGCGCCAGACCGGTTCGGCCTGCGCGGATTGCCATGCCGGCGCCTATGGTCCGGCGCTCACGCCCTACGGCATGCGCTTCAAGCTCAACGGTTATACCGATACCGATGGCCAGGGCACCAAGATCCCGCTGGCCGCGCAGATCACCGGTTCGCGCAACGTGCCCGAGCGCGGCGAGAGCACCACCCAGCTCAGCGAAGCGGACGTCTATCTGGCCGGCCGCATCAGCGATCACCTGGGCGGCTTCGTCAAGGTGGTGACGGAGAACATCGGCGACGATCACTACAACACCAAGCTGAGCAACCTGGACCTGCGTTTCGTGGCGAAGGACCTGAAGATCGCCGGCAAGGAAACCACCGTCGGCGTTGCCATCAACAACAGTCCGGGCTTCGATGACCCCATCGCCGCCCTGCCGTATGCATCGTCCCTGGGGCCGCCGGCCGTTTCTGGCACGTTGTTGAACCTGTCCAGTGCCCACACGTTGTACAACCGCGTGATCGGCGGCAGCGTGTACGCGCTCTACGACAACGACTGGTACGGCGAGATCGGCACCTACAACACCATGCCGACCTCGATGATCGACCATCTCGGCTACAACCCGGCCAGCGATCCGGGCCGTCTCAGCGACACCGGTTATTTCCGCTTTGCGTACATGAAGGACCTGAAGCGGCAGTTCTTCTCCGCCGGCGTGGTGGCGCTCACCACCAAGCGGCAGTTGCCGCGCAATGCGCCCAGCGACGACATCACGGATCTCGGTTACGACCTCACCTACCAATTCCTGGGCAATCGCGAACACATCGTGCAGGTGAGCTACGTCAACATCCTGGAGCAGCGCGATTACGGCAGCACGCCGGTGGTCGGCGGCATCGCGGCCAAATCGCAGGGCAATGCGCGTGACCAGACACTCAGCGTGACGTACACCTTCAAGCAGAGCTACGCGTTGCAGGTAGCGCACCTGATCAGCACCGGAAGCCAGGACCCCGTGCGCTATCCGCCATTCGGCAAGCCCGACAGCACGGCCAACATGATCAGCCTGTACTGGACGCCGTTCGGCAAGGACGACTCGTTCACCTCGCTGGCGAACTTGAAGATCGCCGGCACCTGGTACCGCTACACCCGCTTCAACGGCGCCAGCATGAACATCTTCGGCGCCCCGGTGGGTGCGCTGATCACCAATGCGAAAGACCTCGATGCATTCACCTTGAGCGCGAGTGTTGCGTTCTGACCGAACCAGGAGCCCCGAAGTGAGCAAGACACGATTTGGGAGAGCGGCGCACTGCGCCTTGATGACAGGACTGTTGTTCTACGGCGCCGGCACGTTGCCCGCGCTGGCCGGCGATGCGGACGCCGGCAAGGATGTCTTCAAGCAGGAATGCTCGGAGTGCCACAGTCCCCGTGAAGGCAAGAACAAGAAGGGACCGAGCCTGTTCGGCATCGTCGGGCGCAATGCGGGCAGCATCGGCGACTACAACTATTCCGACGCGCTCAAGAACGCCAAATGGGTGTGGACCGAAGACAAGCTGCACTGGTACCTGTCGCAGCCTGCAAAACAGGCCAACCCGGGCACCAAGATGAAGTATCCGGGCCTGGACAATGCCAAACAGCTCGACGACCTGATCAGCTACCTGCAATCGAACCATTGACGCCCTGTTGCATGTTCGCGTGTACACCATCCCTTGCCTGCTACTAACCTTGGACGGCGCCAACGCGGCTTACGCAAAGGACGGATGTTGCAGGTCGATTTCTTAGCCAGCGGTTGCCGGGCTCTTCTGCCCGCGGCGATACAGAAGCCGCGGCGCAGGGCCGTGGACGACTGACATGGCCTTCACGCGACAGCTTCGTCGTCGCATCGCGCTCGTGGTCATCGCCGCGGGCGCCGGGCTGCCATGGGCGGCACAGGCGCAATCGAGCACGGTCAACGGCACGGTGGCGCTCAGTTCGCAGCTGGTCGATCGCGGCCTGGCGATCACCCAGGACACCGCCGTGTTGCAAGGCGCCGTCTCGATTGCGCTGCCCTCGGGCTGGTCGTTCGGCGCCTCGGCCAGCGCCGAGCTGCGCGACGTCTCGCCGCCGGCCGAGGCCTTCGTGCAGGCCTCCCGCTACTGGCGGATCGCGCCGGACTGGCAATTCCAGGCCGGGCTCGTCTACTACGACTACCCCGGACGCGGCGGCGGCGCGTTCAATCGTACGGAAGGCAGCGTCAACTGGATCTACCGCGACGTGCTCACTCTCGGCGTATCGGCCATCTACCCCACGGGCAGCTCCAGCAACCGGCTGCGGGGGGCCGCCGACGTGGCCTTCCACTGGCCGCTGCCGTGGAATCTTTCGTTTTCCGCCGGCGCCGGCTATGCCCAGACCCAGGTGCCCTACTACCGCAGCTACGCCAACGGCCAGGGCGGCAGTTACGGCTATCACGGCGGCGACCGCGTAAACTCCTATGGCTACGGCCACCTGGGCCTGATCTGGGCCCACGGACCGTGGCACGTGGAGCTGGACCGGATGATCGTCGACCACGCCATGCGGGCGGAAAATCTGGCCGCTTCCCCCTGGGTGGCCACGATTTCGTTCGATTTCTAAGCCACGGCAACCATTTCGGCCTGATCGGGCACTTACGTAGCAATACCTGATGCGTGCGTCCTACCCATGAAAGATGCCGATATCGACGCTGACGAGACGGACCGCCTGCTGCTCCAACGCATGGCGGCGGGCGACCGCGCCGCGCTGACGACGCTGTACCGCAGCTACCACGGACGATTGTGCCGGTTCCTGTCGCGGCTGACGCGACGGGCCGACCTGATCGAGGAAGTCATCAACGACTGCTTCTGGGTGGTGTGGCAGAAGGCCGAGAGCTTCAAGGGCGAGTCGCGCGTGTCGACCTGGATCATCGGCATCGCCTACCGCTGCGGCCTCAAGGCGCTGCGCCAGCGTGGCGACGAGCCGGTGGACGACGAAGGACTGCCGGAAGACCGCCTGCCGTCCCACGACCCCGGCGAGGACCGCGAACTGCGCGACTGGCTGAGCAAGGGCATGGAACGGCTGTCGGCCGACCAGCGCGTGGTGGTGGAACTGGTCTACGGCGTGGGCCACACGCTGGACGACGTGGCCGCCATCATGCAATGCCCGGTGGGCACGGTGAAGGCGCGGCTGTTCCACGCGCGAGTGAAATTACGAAACGTACTTCCAGCCTTGGCTGGTGACCAGCTCACGCAGAAAGAGAGCGTGCCATGAAGTTGACGAAGGATACCGACAGGGATTGTGCCCAAGCCTGGGAAGCGATGCCGTGGGTGCTGCAGGACAGCGCCTCGCAGGAGCAGAGCGCCTGGCTTACCGATCACCTTGCCCGCTGCGAAGCCTGCCGCGAAGAGTTCGCGCAGCAGAGCCAGCTGCGGCTTGCACTCGCCCTGCCCACCGAGATCGAGCTCGATCCCGAGGTCGGCCTCAAGCGCCTGCTGGGTCGCATTGATGCGGCGGAAACGGAACAGACCACCAGCCATGCGCGCAGCGTGCGCAGCGGCACCTGGTTCACCCGCGCGCTGGTCGCCGCGGTACTGGTGCAGGCGCTCGGCATCGGCGTGCTCGGCGTGAAGCTGTGGTCCGAAGATGCGGCGCAGACCTACCGCACGCTCAGCGATCCGGCCCAGGCGGCCATGCCCGGCGCCATCCACGTGGTGCCGGATGCGAACATGAAACTGGCCGACTGGAACACGCTGCTGCATTCGCTGCAGTTGCAGGTGGTCGGCGGGCCGAACGACGTGGGTGCCTATACGGTGGTGCCGGCGCATGCGCCGGCCACGCAGGACACGCTGCAGCAGCTGCGTGCGACGCACGGCATCCGCCTCGCCGAACCGGCCACCACCAGCCCGTGAACACGTGTCCATGAAACCGGGTCTGTTGTTGCTACTGCTGGCCGTGACGGTGCTGAGTGCGTGCGCTCCTTCGCGGCCGGCATCGCAGCAAGGCACCACCGTCACGCCGTCGGCAACGTCGAGCGACCACGTGGCCGCCATGAACAGCGCCCGCGACATCGTGCTTGCCGTCGCCAACCCGCAGGAGCCGCCGCCCACGCATGCCGGTTCCAGCATGCTCGGCTATGCGCCGCCGACCAACTACGGCGCGGGACAGCGCGCCATCTCCATGCTCGCCAACATGCGCGAGCACTACGGCTGGCGTGAAGTCACCGGCTGGCCGATCAAGGCGCTGAGCCTCTACTGCATCGTGCTCGAACCGCCGGCCGGCATGAGCCGCGAGGATCTGCTCGCCGCCCTGGCCAAGGACGAACGCGTGGCGCTCGCCCAGCCGCTGCAGGATTACACCGTGTATTCCGCGCAGAACGCCGACGGCCCACACAAGTACAACGATCCGTACGCCGACCTGCAGCGCGGCTTCGTGGAAACCGATGCCGCGCTGGCGCACAACACCAGCCAGGGCGACGCGGTGCACATCGCCATCGTCGACACCGGCGTGGACACCGCGCACCCGGACCTGCAGGGCCGCATCCACGACGTCAGCAACGAAGTCGACGACGACCCACCCGCCTTCAACCGCGATCCGCACGGCACCGAAGTGGCCGGCATCATCGGCGCCATCGGCGACAACCACGTGGGCATCGTGGGCATCGCGCCCAAATCCATCCTCAGCATCTACAAGGCGTGCTGGTATCCCACCACGGTGGAAGCCGGCGCGCGCTGCAACTCTTTCACGCTGGCCAAGGCGATGGCGGCGATCCTCGATACCGATGCGCGGGTGATCAATCTAAGTCTCGGCGGCCCCGCCGATCCGTTGCTCAACAAACTGCTGATGCAGTTGCTCGAGCAGCGGCGCATCGTGGTGGCCGCGCTGCCGCCCGACGGCAGCACGCGAGGATTCCCCGATAGTGCGCCCGGCGTACTGGTGGTGCGGGTGAGCGGGGCCAAGCCTGCGCCGCCCGATGTGCTCAGCGCGCCGGGCAACGACATCCTCACCACCCAACCCGGCGGGGGCTACGACTTCACCTCCGGCTCGTCCATGGCTGCCGCTCACGTGAGCGGCATCGTTGCGTTGTTGCTTGCGCTGTCGCCGGAACTCGATGCGCACAGCATCCGCGAGCTGCTGCTGAGCACCAGCAAGACGGTGGGCGGCATGCGCCAGGTGGATGCCGCTGCGGCGGTCACCGCGCTGCGCAAGAACCTCGCCTCGACCCGGCGTTGACGGGCCGGCTCCCTTCCCCACCATCGCGGATCCCCACCGTGAAGCAAAACGCCGAAGCTCCCTCCCGCCTCCCCGACGTCGCCGTCCAGCCCCATCTTGGCGGTGCCCTGGATTGGGTCGGCATGGCGGGTATCGTCGCCCCCGTGCGCATCGATGCAGGGGACGGGACGACGCAAGCCGTGCATGCGCGCATCGATGCCTTCGTCAACCTGGTGCGCACGGACCGGCGCGGCATCCACATGTCGCGCCTGTACCTGCTGATCGACGAATACCTCGGCGCCACGCCGCTCAGCCCGTTCACGCTGGAGCGTCTGCTGCGCGCCTTCCTGCAGTCGCATCACGAGCTGGCCGACCGCGCGCGCATCCAGCTGCGCTTCGATCAGCTGGTGCGGCGCAAGGCGCTGCGCAGCGATCACCATGGCTGGCGCAACTATCCGGTGAACATCGAGGCCACGCTGGGCCACGACGGCTTCGCAGTGACACTGGCGACCGACATCGTCTATTCCTCCACCTGCCCCGCCTCCGCCGCGCTCGCGCGCCAGCTGATCCAGCAGCGCTTCGCCGAGGATTTCCCGCCGGCAGCGAGCGTGCCGCACGCCGAGGTGCTGGCCTGGCTGGGCAGCGAACAAGGCATCGTGGCCACGCCGCACGCGCAGCGCAGCATCGCCCACGTCTCGGCCCGGCTCGCCCACGATGCACCGCTGGATGTGATCGACCTGATCGACCGGGTGGAAGCCGCGCTGGGCACGCCGGTGCAGACGGCGGTGAAACGCGAGGACGAGCAGGCCTTCGCGCTCGCCAATGGCAGCAACCTGATGTTCTGCGAGGACGCCGCACGCCGCATCCAGCGCGCGCTCGATGCCGACGACCGCCTCGCCGATTTCCACGTGCGCCTGGAGCACCAGGAAAGCCTGCATGCGCACGATGCGGTGGCGTTTGCGAGCAAGCAGGGGCGCTAGCAGCAACACTTTCCACGACCGCCTTCACACCTTGTTGGCGAGCCTGGGTATCGACTTGAGCGGACGCCCTGCGACCCGGCATGGCCCCTGTGGAGACCCCTCGCATGTCCGAGCACGTCTACAAGTCCATCGAACTCACCGGCTCCTCCAAGACCAGCTGCGACGACGCCATCCGCACCGCCATCGCCCACGCGTCCAAGACCGTGCGCAATATCCGCTGGTTCCACGTCATCGAAACGCGCGGTCATGTGGATAACGGCAAAGTCGAGTACTGGCAGGTGACGCTGAAAGTCGGCTTCACCCTCGAATAACCCTCTCGTGGATCGTTGTGCGATGCGCCTGCTCATCGCGAGCAGGCATGTCGCGCTGTGCCACGATGCGAACTTTCCTGCTGGAGTCATTGCATGCATATCGATCTCAGCGGCCGCACGGCCATCGTCACCGGCTCCACCGCGGGCATCGGCCTGGCCATCGCCAGCGGCCTTGCCGGCACCGGCGCACAGGTGGTCGTCACGGGCCGCACCCAGGCGCGCGTGGACGAGGCCATCGCCTCGATCAAGAGCGCCGTGCCGAAAGCCAGGCTCACCGGCGTGGCAAGCGACCTGGGCAGCGCGGAAGGCGCACGCCAGCTGATTGCCCAGGTGCCGGACACGGACATCCTGATCAACAACCTCGGCATCTTCGAGCCCAAGCCGTTCTTCGAGATTCCCGACGACGACTGGATGCGCTTCTTCGAAGTGAATGTGTTGAGCGGCGTGCGCCTGTCGCGGCATTACGCCCAGGGCATGGCCAGGCGTGGCTGGGGTCGCATCCAGTTCGTGTCGAGCGAGTCGGGCCTGCAGATTCCCGCCGAAATGATCCACTACGGCACCACCAAGACGGCGCAGCTGGCGGTCTCGCGCGGCCTGGCCGAAGCGCTTGCCGGCACCGGCGTCACCGTGAATGCCATCCTGCCGGGGCCGACGCGCTCCGAAGGCGTCGGCGACTTCTTCGCCAAGATCGCCAAGGACCAGGGCATTTCGCAGGACCAGGTCGAGCGCGATTTCATCCAGACGCATCGCCCCTCGTCACTGCTCAAGCGTCTTGCCACGGTGGAGGAAGTGGCCAACCTGTCGGTCTATCTCGCTTCCGAACAAGCCTCGGCCACCAACGGCGCGGCCATGCGCGTGGATGGCGGCGTGGTGCGTTCGATCGCCTGAGCGGCGCGGCAGCGCCTGGCGTCAGGACAACAGCCACGCGACGCAGCGATCGATATCGCCGGCCGCGTGCCAGCCGTGCAGCGCGATGCGCAGATAGCCTTCGCGCGTGCTGGTGCTGATGCCGCGGGCTTCGGCGTTGCGCAGAAGTTCCGCGCAACGTTCCGCCGGCAGCGCGAACGACAACGTCGAACCGACCCGGCCCGCCTGCACCAGCGCATCGAGTCGACGCGCTTCGGCCGCCCACGCCGGATGCTTGGCCAGCGCCGCCAGCAATGCGCGTTGCAAACCGGTGATGTGCGATTGCAGCGCCGCCGCGCCGCCGCTTTCCACCAGCAGGCGGATGGACGACGCCAATGCCGCGCACGAGAGAATCGACGGACTGCCTGCTTCCAGTCGCCGTCCGTCGTCGGCCCACAACGCATCGCTGACGGTCTGCGTGCCGCCCTGCGAGAAGTGATCGGGTGCCGACAACCACGTGCCCAGCGGAATCAGCTGCTGGCGAAACGCGTGATCGGTCCACAGCAGGCCCTGACCCTGCAAGCCAAGCAAGCCTTTGTGTCCACCGGTGGCGAACGCACTCACGCCATCGAACGAGGTCGCCATCGTGCCCGCACCCTGGATGCCGTCGACGACGAGATGCACGCCTCGCTCGCGACAGCCACGCCCGAGCTTTTCCAGATCGAGACGAATGCCATCCTGGTAGCGCACCCACGACACCGCGATCACCCGCGTGCTCGGCGTGATCGCCGCCAGCAGACGTTGTTCGGGTTCGATCGAGGCATCGGGCACAGCGGCAGGCTGCGCGGCATGGCCGTCCCACAAGGCCACTTCCGTGCAACTCACGCCCTTGCTCGCCAGCGCCAGCCACGGCAGCCGGTTGCTGGGGAATTCGCCCACGGGAATAAGCACCTCGTCGCCGTGCTGCCAGGGATAACCCAGCGCCACGGCTTCCAGCCCACTCGACGTGCACGTCACCAGACTGATGTCCCGCGCATCGACGCCAAGCAAGGTGGCACCGACCTCGCGCAATGCGCGCTGCACGTCCAGGAAATCCTCGTTCCACTGCAGCTCCCACGGCCGCAGCTCGGTGCCCAGCAGCGCGCGCAACGCTTCGGCGGAAGCGCGCGGCAGCAGGCCATCCTTGCAGTGCGAGAGCCACAGCACTTCCGGCGGCAGGTCGAACAGATCGGGAGACAACAGGGGAGTGGCAACGGGCGGCACTGCGCGTATTCCATGCATCGGAAAGATGGCGACGCTAGCACAACGGATTACGCGCACGCCCCGGAGGAATTCGCGCGTTACGCATTCACACCGTCTGCACGAAAACGTCCGCGTGCTGTGTCCGCAGTCCGCGATGCTTGTCCGGACATCGTCCGCGGACACTGCATGCACGACGCAGCACTTTCCCGAAATGGCTCAACGGCGCGGCTTTTCAGCGAAATTCGAGGTTGGCACGGGCCTTGCCATATACCCAGTGAAAGCCACCCAACCCCGTCAAGGAGTACGACCATGAAATTCGAGAACCTGATGCTGCACAGCCTGTTCGCCGCCTGCCTGCTGGTTTGCGTGCTGACCCTGGGCGCCATGATCGCTGCCCCCGCCGTTTACACCAACGCCTCCGTGGCGAGCGCAGCGCCCGCCGCCGCAACGGCCCAGCCGGCCGGCTGAGGAAAAGAAGCTTGCACGCGCTCTTGATCGTCGCAGCATCTGTTGCCGCAACAGATGACGGCCCGCTCACCCGGCCGCCCTCACAAGACTAGCCCCGGGATCTCCCGGGGCTCGATGAAACTCCCTCTCGCCTGACTTCAGCGTCCGCCGGACGCGCGGCGAGTGAGCTCGGTCAGTCCGTGGCGTTCCATCAAGGTGTAGACCTGCTCCCACCACCAGCGGCGATCCGCCGGCTCGATGGTCGAGGATGGAACATGGGCCAGTTGTTCGAACGCCGCCCAGAGGTTTTCCTCGGGGGCATCGAGCATGGCCAGGCGGATCAACTCCGCATCGAGTTCGGCAAACCTGCTCGCCAGTTGTTCTCTGGAGTAACGCACGATCGTTGCACCGCTGCTTCGATTCGCGCACCGTGGCACCGTCGCCTTTCTCCTTCATTTCATGTGGCAGGCGTCGCCCTGCAGCCTTCGCGCTTGACGCTGATTTCACCCGTGAAAGAGGACTCTTTTGCCCTCTGTGGGAGCGCACTGGTGCGCGACAGCCGGATCGCGGCGCGAGCTGCCAACTTTCTGTCGCGCACCAGTGCGCTCCCACAAAAACACGTGCCAGCCGCGTCGAATTTTTTGCAGCCGACAACCCGCCCGGCGTTGGCTGTGCGACGCACGCCATCCAAACGGAACACCAGCCACAGGGACATTCGCGCAGGGGAGATCAACGTGTCTTCGCGTTGTCGTGCGCGTCTGCTTTGCTGGTTCCCGCTCGAACGCTTCAACCCACACGCTGGCGTCACCGGCGCCAGGCTCCCGTCCCGCGCAACACAACCAACAGGTGAAAGCACATGGGCAGCAGCATGATCACCACCAAAGATGGCGTCGAGATCTACTACAAGGACTGGGGCAAGGGCCAGCCCATCGTGTTCAGCCATGGCTGGCCGCTGTCCGCCGACGACTGGGATGTGCAGATGCTGTTCTTCCTCGCCCAGGGCTATCGCGTGATCGCGCATGATCGTCGTGGCCATGGCCGCTCCACCCAGACCGAAGACGGCAACGACATGGAACACTATGCCGACGACCTGGCCGCGCTCACCGAGAAACTCGACCTGCACGATGCCATCCACGTCGGCCATTCCACCGGCGGCGGCGAAGTGGTGCGCTACGTGGCCAAGCACGGCTTGAAGCGCACGGCCAGGATCGTGCTGATCAGCGCGGTACCGCCGGTCATGGTGAAGAGCAAGCAGAACCCCGAGGGAACGCCGCTGGAAGTCTTCGACGGCTTCCGTGCCGCGCTCGCGGCCAACCGTGCGCAGTTCTACATCGACGTCGCCTCGGGTCCGTTCTACGGATACAACCGGCCTGGCGCCAAGCCCTCCCAGGGCATCATCGACAATTGGTGGCGCCAGGGCATGATGGGCGGCACCAAGGCCCATTACGACTGCATCAAGGCGTTCTCCGAAACGGATTTCACCGACGACCTGAAGAAGATCGACAAGCCCGCCCTGGTGTTGCATGGCGACGACGACCAGGTGGTGCCGTACAAGGATGCCGGCGTGCTGTCGGCGAAACTGCTGAAGAACGCGACGCTGAAGATCTATCCCGGTTTCCCTCATGGCGCCCCGACCACGCACCACGAGGCGATCAACCAGGACATGCTGGCGTTCTTCAAGAGCTGATCCTCCGGGCAGCCCCTGCGCTCGCTCCGGGGGCTGCTTCCCGGGCGCACCGGCAGCCTGCCGGTGCCGGTGTCCGATGCTTCGGCCACACGCCCTCCTCACGCCGTTCACATCGCCATCGATATACCGATGGCGTTGCCGTGGTGCGTGCTTTCCACCGCGCTGGTCGACCGCCCCCGCTGCCAGCGCGCCCTCTGCACGGCCTGTGACCGGAGCCACGGTGACTCGACAAGGATCGTCCGATAGTCTGGCGCACGATTCCCGGGAGACAGATGGCAGTGCCGGCTCCACGCTCACACGATGAAGAACGACGGCTCGAACGCCTGCTCTCGCTCGGCGTGCTCGACACCGAGGCCGAACCGTTGTTCGACGCACTTACCAAGGCCGCCTCGTTGCTCACCGGTGCGCCGATCGCGCTGATGACCCTGGTCGACGATCGGCGCCAATGGTTCAAGTCCAACGTGGGCCTGGATGGCCCCACGGAAACCTCGCGCGACGTGGCGTTCTGCTCGTACACCATTCTCGACGACCGCCCCTTCGTGGTGCCGGACGCATTGATGGACCCGCGCTTCGCCAACAACCCGCTGGTCACCGACGCCCCGCGTATCCGCTTCTACGCCGGTGCACCGATCACGCTCAGCGACGGCCTGCGCATGGGTGCGCTGTGCGTCATCGATCGCCAGCCCCGGCAGCTGCCGGACGAACACGCCGCCATTCTCCGCCAGCTGGCGCGCGCCGCCGCCGAGGCCCTGGAACAGCGCAAGGCGGCGCTGGAACGCGGCGAATCGCTGCACCGCGAAGCCTTGCTGCACCGCCTGCTGATGGACGACCGCACGCGCCTCGCCGCGATCCTCGACGCCTCGCAGGCCGGCACCTGGGAATGGAACGTGCAGACCGGCGAAATGCGTTTCAACGAACAATGGGCCAGCATCCTCGGCTACGCGCTGGAAGATCTCGACCTGCTTTCATCGAGCGTATGGCGCGACATCCGCGAAGACGAAGGCGGCATCATCCAGGGCGCCCAGCGCCGCCTGACCCATCCCGACGACCTGCCGCAGATGGACGAACGCCTGCAGGAACACCTGCGCGGCGAACGCCCGCTGTTCGAGAGCGAGGCGCGTCTGCGGCACAAGGACGGGCACTGGCTGTGGGGCCTGCTGCGCGGCCGTGTGATCAGCCGCACCGACGACGGCCAGCCGCTGTGGATCTACGGCACCATGGTGGACGTGTCCGAGCGCAAGCGGATGGAGCGCCGCCTGCACGAAAGCGAGGCCTTCCTCGATCGCTCCGGCCGCGTGGCCGGCGTGGGCGGCTGGCAGTTGGACTTGGTCACCAACCAGCTCACCTGGTCCGACCAGACCTGCGCCATCCACGATCTGCCGGCAGGCCACCACCCCACGCTGAGCGAAGCGGTGCACTACTACGCCCCCGAAGCGCGCGAGCAGATCCAGCAAGCGGTGACCAAGGGCATCGAGGACGGCAAGGGCTGGGATCTCGAACTGCCGATGATCACCGCCAAGGGTCGCCACATCTGGGTGCGCGCCGCCGGCGCGGTCGAATTCGATCACGGCAAACCCTGCCTGCTGATCGGCGCGATCCAGGACATCACCGCGCGCAAGCAGGCGGTGGAATCGGTGCAGCGCAGCGAGCATCGCTTCCGCAAGCTATTCGAGGAAAGCCTGGGATTGATCTGCACCCACGATCTCAACGGCACCATCCTTTCGGTCAATCCCGCGGCGGCGCAATCGCTGGGCTATTCGATGGGCGAGCTGCTCGGCCGCCCATTCAAGGAGCTGATGGAACCGGCGCTGCATGGCATGTTCGACGAGTATCTCCATCGCGTCACCACACGGGGCGTGGCGCACGGCCTGTTGCAGATCAAGGCCAAGGACGGACGCAGCCTGGCCTGGCAGTACCACAACTCGCTGGACATCGAGAACGACGAACCCTACGTGCTTGGCCACGCACTCGACGTCACCGAGCGCATGCGCCACGAAAGCCAGCTGCGCGAATGGAGCGTGCGCGATTCGCTCACCGGCCTGTTCAATCGCCGCTACCTGAGCCAGATCGCCGACAAGCTCGAGCGCGACGAACGCTGGGGTTGCATCATGATCGACCTGGAAAACTTCAAGTCGGTCAACGATACCCATGGTCATCAGCGGGGCGACGAAGTACTGGTGGCGATGGGCCACTTCCTCACCATGCATGTGCGCCCGAACGACATCGTGATCCGCTCCGGCGGCGACGAGTTCGTGATCCTGCTGCCCAACGCGGGCGAACAGGAAACCGCGGCGATCATCCGCCGTCTGGAGGCTGCGCGTGCAAGCGCCCCCATCCGCTTCACCATGGGCCACGCCATCCGCTTGCGCGACACGCCGCTCGATGCCGCATTGGCCAGCGCGGACAACCAGCTCTACCGCGTGCGGCGGGAGCGCGGCTACCAGGGGCGCTGAATCGCGGCAGCGCCCTCGCCTTTCGCTCAGCGAAACAGATTGGTCTTGGCCAACTCGATCAGTTCGTCGCCGCGTCCGTTGATGACGGTGCGCAATGCCCACAATCCGAAACCCTTGACCTGTTCCAGCGTGATATTGGGCGGCACCGCCAGTTCCTGCGTATTGGTCACCACGTCGAGCAAGGCCGGGCCGTCATGAGCGAGGATGTCCTTGATGGCGGCAGCGAGATCCGCCGGATCTTCCACCCGAATCGCATGCACCCCCACCGCACGCGCCATGGCGGCGAAATCCGGATTCACCAGCGAGGTGCCGGTTTCCAGAAAACCGCCCGCCTTCATTTCCAGCGCCACGAAACCCAGCGTGTGGTTGTTGAACACCACCACCTTCACCGGCAGCTTGTGCTGCACCAGGGTGAGGAAGTCACCCATCAACATGGTGAAGCCGCCGTCGCCGGAGAGACTGATGATCTGCCGATTCGGATAGGCGGCCTGCGCACCGATCGCCTGCGGCATCGCGTTCGCCATCGAGCCATGCACCAGCGAACCGACCAGCCGGCGTTTGCCGTTCATGCGCAGGTAGCGCGCGGCCCATATCGACGGCGTGCCCACATCGAAGGTGAAGACGGCATCGTCCGACGCCGCTTCGCTCACCAGCCTGGCCAGGTACTGGGGATGGATCGGCTTGCGGCCCGGCTGTCCGGTCGCCAGTTCGTCCAGTCCCTCGCGTGCCTTGCGGTAATGCGCAACGCAGGTATCGAGATAGCTCGTGTCCTGCTTCGGCTTCAATGACGGCAGCAACGCCTCGATGGTGGCGGCCACATCGCCCACCATGCCCAGGTCCAGGCGCGCGTGGCGGCCCAGGCTGTCGGCGCGCAGATCCACCTGCGCGATCTTCGCCTCGGTGGGATAGAACTGCCGATACGGAAAGCCGGTGCCGAGCATCAGCAGGGTGTCGCAGTTCAACATCGCGTGATAGCCGGAACTGAAACCGATCAGGCCGGTCATGCCGACGTCGTACGGGTTGTCGTATTCCAGGTATTCCTTGCCGCCGAAGGCGTGCACGATCGGCGCCTGCAACGTCCCGGCCAGCTTCACCACCGCATCGTGCGCACCGGCGCAGCCACGGCCGCATAACAAGGTGACCTTCCTGCCATCGTTGAGCAGTTGCGCCAGCGCCACGATGTCCTCGTCCGCAGGACGCACCACCGGCGCGCGAAGTGCGATCGAACCACCGGCCGACGGCTTAGCCTCCAACTCGAGCAGAGCCACATCGCCGGGGATGACCACCACCGCCACCCCGCGCAGGCCGATCGCCGCGCGCATGGCGCTTTCGAGCACGGCCGGCAATTGTTCGGGCGTGGAGACCAGTTCGCAGTAATGGCTGCACTCGCGGAACAGCGATTCCGGATGCGTCTCCTGGAAATAACCGCGACCGATTTCCGCGCTGGGAATCTGCGCCGCAATCGCCAGCACCGGCACGCGCGAGCGGTGGCAATCGAACAGTCCATTGATGAGATGCAGGTTGCCGGGACCGCAGCTTCCTGCGCACACCGCCAGCTCCCCCGTCAGATGCGCCTCGGCCCCGGCAGCGAACGCCGCAGCCTCCTCGTGGCGCATATGAATCCAGTCGATGTCGCCACGCTCGCGCAACGACTCGGTGATGCCATTGAGGCTGTCCCCCACCACGCCGTAGATCCGGCGCACGCCCGCCACATGCAGCGTTTCCGTAACGACATCAGCCACTTTCGTATGTGCCATAACCCAGGCCCCTTCGATGGAAGACATGCGCCGCACGCGATTCCAACGAGTATCGCCTCGCCGATGTGACAACCATGTCAGCCGGTACTGGCCAGATTCGCGTCCGCACGACTCGGCTGAGCCGTGCGGATGCGCGGTACGGCTTATTTGGAGATCAGCAGCAACAGCGACTGGCCGCACTGGCCATAGGTGGTCCCAGCCCCGCCGATCAGCGTCTCGCTGCCAGGAGCGGCGAATGTATTGGCACCATCGTTCCAATTACAGGTGTCGGTGACGCGATACCACTGCGTGCCGGTGGGCGGCGCCGGCAGCGTGAAGGTGACGCTGCCCGACCAGCCGTTGTAGGCGACGTAGATCGAGTTGCTGTCGCCCAGCGACGGGCCGTTGATGGTGTAGGCCAGCGCGTAGTTGCTGGTGTTGTTCCAGTAGTTGGTGTCCGCCGTGGCGCCGCTGGGCTGATACCACACCAGTTGGCTGCCGGTATACCAGGTGGCTGGACGCAGCGCGGGATGCGCCTTGCGGAAGGCGATCAGACGCTGGGCAAAGGTGTAGAAGTTCGACTGATCAGTGGTCCAGCTGCTGCTCAGCCAGTTCGCGCTGGAGTCGAGGTTGTACGCATTGTTGTTGCACTGGAGCGTGCGCAGGTGTTCATCGCCTCCCTGCATCAGCGGCGTGCCCGCCGAGAGCATCTCGAAGGCCATGCCCGTGCGGGCAGCGCGACGCTGGTCCAACGCCGTGCCGGTGCCTGCGGACATGCCCTGGTCCCAGCTGTAGTTCGTACTGGTGCCGCCATCCGACGGCCCGTACGGCCACGCCTGGCTGTTGCTAGCGCCGTTGCACGAATAGACGTCCTTCAAGGTCAGACCGTCGTGTACGTCGATGAAGTTCACCGAGTTCCACGGCGCGCGTCCGTTGGCCTGAAACAGGTTGGAGGAACCCGAGAAGTCGTTCGCATCCTGGGTGATGTGGATGGTCATGCTGCCCAGTTCGTTCTGCGCCTGACGCAGGCTGTCGCGGAACAAGCCGTTCCACTCCGACCATCCCTGCGGAAATCCGCCGAGCTGGTAGGAGTTGCCGTTGATCGCCCACGGTTCGGCGAACAGATCCAGACCGCTGCCGCCGCCGGCGGGACGCACGGTGAATTCGCGCAGGATGCGGTTGATCGCCACGTTGCTGTCCGCCGCATCGAAGTTGTAGCCGCCGTTGGGGCAGTTCGGCGCCGAGGCGTTGTACGCACCGTTGAGACAGCTGTTGCCCAGCACCGAGGCGAGATCGAAGCGGAAGCCGTCCACGCCCATCGTGTTCGCCCAATAGGCCAGCGAATCCACGATCAGGTTCTGCGCCACCGTGTTGTACGTGTTGAAGTTCGCGCCGGTGCCGGTGTTGTCGTAGAAGTATTGATGGTCGGCGGTGAGCTCGTAATAGGTGCCGTTGTCCAGGCCGCGCCACGAGTAGATGGTTGCCGTGGTCGGATCGCTGCCCGTCCAGGTGCCCCCTTCGGCGGTGTGGTTGTAGACCACGTCCATATAGACCTTGATGCCGGCATTGTGGAACGCCTGCACCATCGCCCGGAATTCCGCCGTGGGGCCGCCGGGTGCCTTGTTATAGGCGTAGCGGCGATCCGGCGAAAAATAGTTCTCGGTCATGTAGCCCCAGTAGTTCTGGTTGGCATCCGAGTTGGGCACGACGTCGTTCGCGTCGTTCTGCGTTTCCTGCACGGGCAGGAATTCCACCGCCGTCACGCCCAGGCTGGCCAGGTAACTCGCCTTGAGGCCAGCGCCGTAGTACGTGCCGCGATACTGCGCGGCGATCGAGGTATCCTGCTCTGTGAAGCCGCGCACATGGACTTCGTAGATCACGTCGTCTTTCTGCGCCCGCGTGGGCTTGCTGCCGGTGCTCTGTGTGATGGGTGCCAGCACCACCCCCTTGGGCGCATAGATGCCGCTGTCGGTGGTGCGGTAACTGGCGCCGGAGGCGAACACGTTGCCGTTCTGGTTCGACGGGTTCTGCGGGTCCTGGCTCACTTCCTGCGCATACGGATCGAGCAGCAGCTTGTTCGGATTGAAACGATTGCCGCTGGTATCGACGTCCGACACAAAACCGGCCTGCGAACCCTTGCCCCAGCTGCTGTTGTACGGCCAGTTCGGTCCCCAGGCGCGATAGCCGTAATAGACCGAACCGGTGATGCCTGCCGCCTGGATCGACGACACCGGCACAGTCACCGCCCATACGCCGCTCCCCACCGAGCTGAGCGGATACGTAGCCGACTCCTGCACGCCGTAGCCGGCCGAATACAAATACAGCACGAGGCGCGTGGCGGTGGAGGAATAGACGCGGAAGGTGATGCTGGTCTGCGCCGCGTTGTAGCTCGCGCCCAGACTCATGCTGTTGATGGCCGCCTGGGCCGGTGTCGCGGGCACGCCGCTGAGCGCCGCGCAGGCCAGCAGCGCGGCGAGAATCTTCGAGCACTTCATGGGTAAGCCTCCATTCTGCTTCGTTGACGATCAGGTCAAACAGCATCGGCGCCACGGAGTGCATCCCTGCCGCGGCTGGCGGACAAGCAACATCACTGTCGTTCGCAAGAAGAGGGTTGCCGCGCATTTCCTTGCGCAGCAGCCATTCGGGCGGCAGTGCTGCGCATCGTAGAAAGCATCGCAATGCAGCAACCAGCGGCTGCATACGTATTCATTGCGAACAGCGTCCGCAAAAAGCATTACGGGTTGGCGGAACGCTCCCAGCGGGCCAGTTGTTCGCGCAAGGCCTCGTTGTCGGCCTTCAGCTCGATCACTTCGGCGCTCAGCTCGGCGACGCGGCGACGCAAGGTCGGCATGTCTTCATCGCCCGCCTCAGGCTCCTTGCGCGGCTTGCGCTTGGCTTCGCGCACGCGCTTGGCCGCCTGCTTGAGTTCGTCATCGCCCGCCACGGCCGCGGCGCGCTGCTCGTCTTCCGGCAGCGTTGCCACAGCGGCGGCGGCGTTGATCGACAACACGCCCGACTTCACCGCCGCCACCACTTCCGGCGCGGCCTGCTTCTGGATCTTCTCGATCATCACCACCTGGCTGTTGCTGAGACGCGCCTCGCGCGCGATCGCTTGCCGGCTCGGCAACGGCTCGGGCTTGGCGGGCGGCTCCGCTACGGTGACCGATGGCGTCGCTTCGGGCACGGCACCCGCCTCTTCTTCCACCGGCCTGGCGCGCGAGCGGCGCTCCTGCAGAATCTCCCGCTTGCGCAGCGCCAGCACGCCGCGCTGGAAGTCGGACACGCTGCGCCGCCCCAGATGTTGCTCGATCATCCACAGATGCACGTCGTCCATCGACTGGAAGCGGGTGTTCTGCACCGTGTTGAACGGCAGGTCGTGCTTGCGGCAGATGCCGTAGCGATTGTGTCCGTCCACCAGGACATTGCCCCAGAGCACCAGCGAATCGCGGCAACCTTCCGCGAGCAGGCTGCGTTCGAGCGCCTCGTATTCGTCCGGCGTGAGCGGGTCGATATAGGCCTTGAGTTCTTCGTTGACAACGATATCCATGGGTCGGGCAAGAGCGGGCAAAGGGGCGGCATTGTAGAGAACCCTGGCCCGCGTTTCGCGGCTTGTATTGAGGGCGGGAACGTGCACCACCATCCCGGGCCCTGCTCTGCTACCTTGCAGGCTTTCCGACCCGGGGGTTCCCATGCTGCTGCGCCACTGCCTTGCTCTTGCGCTTGCCGTTTCGCTGTCCGCCACCGTGGCAGCCGACGAGGCGAAGCCCGCACACACGCCTTCGCCCAAGGAACTGCTGGCCAAGTCGCAGCCGCAGGAATGGCGCACGCCCGATCCGCAGAACCTGCTGGTGATGCAGCTGCCGCAAGGGCGCGTGCTGATCGAACTGGCGCCGGACTTCGCCCCGCTGCACGTGGCCAATATCCGGACCATGGCGCACGAGCACTATTACGACGGGCTCGCCATCGTGCGCGTGCACGACAACTTCGTCACCCAATGGGGCGACCCGGCCAGCGACGACAACGGCGACAAGAGCAAGCTCAAATCGCTGGGCTCGGCCAAGGACAAGCTGCCGCCGGAATACACCCGCCCCTACGACGCCAAGCTTCCCTTCACCGCCTTGAAGGACGGCGATTTCTACGCACCGGAAGTCGGCTTCTCCGAAGGCTTCCCGGTCGCACGCGACCAGGCCAACCATCAGGAATGGCTCACCCATTGCTACGGCATGGTGGGCGTGGGCCGCGATATCGATCCGGAAACTGGCAGCGGCAGCGAGCTCTACGCGGTGATCGGCCAGGCGCCGCGCGCGCTGGACCGCAACATCGCCGTGGTGGGCCGCGTGCTGCAAGGCGTGGAATACCTCTCCGGCCTGCCCCGCGGCACCGGTCCGCTGGGCTTCTACGAGCAGCCCGATCAGCGCATCGCGATCGGCTCGGTGCGCCTGGCCGCCGATCTTCCCGCCGACCAGCGCCCGGCCATCCAGGTGCTGCGCACCGATAGCGCCACCTTTGCCGCGCTGGTCGATGCGAAGCGCAATCGCCTGGACGATTTCTATCGTTTCCCGGTGCACAAGGTGGACCTGTGCAGCGTGAGCATCCCGGTTCGTGACGCCAAGACGTTGCATTGATCTGGATGAACCCCCGCCCGCGCCCATCACCGCATGACGACACGCCCTTCACCGGGCGAGTCGGCAGGATGTCGTGGCGATATCGCGGTGGGAGTCATGCATGCGGCGGGGCTGGAAAATACTGATATGGATCATCGGCGTCTGCCTGGCGCTGATCGTGGTGCTGTTGATCGTCATCGCCACGTTCGACTGGAATCGCCTCAAGCCCACCGTCAATGCCCGCGTCAGTGAATCGATTGGACGGCCGTTTGCCATCAATGGCGACTTGAGCGTTCGCTGGCGGCGCGAAGAGCGCGCCAGCGGCATCGAGAGCTGGGTGCCGTGGCCGGAGTTCGTCGCGCAGAACATCAGCATCGGCAATCCAGAGTGGACCGACCAGCCGCATTTCGCCCAGCTGGATGCGCTGCGTTTCCGCATCTCGCCGCTGCCGTTGATCGTGCATCGGGTGGAAATCCCCGTGCTGTATCTCACCCAGCCCAGCATCGACCTGGAGCGCAATGCACAAGGCCAGGCCAACTGGGATTTCGCCTTCGCCAACGATGGCAAGCCGTCGGCGTGGACGCTGGACCTGCACGCGATCGGCTTCGACCGCGGCCATATCGCGCTCAACGACGCCATCAGCAAGGCAGACCTGCAGATCACCATGGAAGCGCTGCAGCGGGCGATCCCGTATGGCGACATCGTTTCGCAACAGTCCGCCGACGCACGCGAACAGGCCAGCAAGACCGTCGGCGCCAGCGCCAAGACCGCACTGGCCAAGGATGCGGGCACGCAGGAAAACGAACCCGGCCACACCAACGCCGCCTACCAGTTTGCCTGGCAGGCGCTGGGCAAGTACCAGGGTGCCCCCGTCGATGGTCATGGCAAGACCGGTGGCGTGCTGGCCCTGCAGCAGACCGACCAGCCCTTCCCGATTCAAGGCGACGTGCACATCGGCGATACGCACATCGCGCTGGTGGGCACGCTCACCGATCCGCTGCATCTCGCCGCGCTGGACATCCGCCTGTGGTTCTCCGGCAGCAGCATGGCCAAGCTCTATCCGCTGATCGGCGTGACCCTGCCCGACACGCCGCAGTATGCGACCGAAGGCCATCTGCGCGCGAACCTGAAGCGCGGCGCCAGCCACTTCGAGTACGACCATTTCCGTGGCCGCGTGGGCGGCAGCGACCTGCAAGGCGATCTGGCCTTCGATACCGGCGGCGCGCGGCCCAAACTCAGCGGCACGGTGAAATCGCAGCTGCTGCGCTTCTCCGATCTGGCGCCCTTGATCGGTGCCGACTCGAATGCCGAAAAGGAGCAGCGCGGCGATGCGACGCCCACACCCAGCGACAAGGTGCTGCCGGTCGAGCCCTTCCGCACCGATCGCTGGCGCGCCATGGATGCCGACGTCAACTTCAGCGCAGCCCGGATCGTGCGCGACACCGCGCTGCCGATCAATGCGCTCTCGACGCACCTGGTGATGGACAACGGCGTGCTCACGCTCAATCCGCTGGGATTCGATTTCGCCAGCGGAAAGATCGACAGCAACCTGCGCCTCGACGGCAGCACCACGCCGATGAAGGGCGACATCAAGCTCAAGGCGCGCCACCTCAAGCTCAAGGAACTGTTTCCCAAATTCGCGCCGATGCAGACCAGTTTCGGCGAGATCAACGGCGACGCCGCGCTCAACGCCCGCGGCAATTCGGTGAGCGAGCTGATGGGCACCTCCACCGGCGAGCTGAAGCTGCTGATGAACGATGGCGCGATCAGCAAGGCACTGCTGGAAACGGCCGGCCTGAACGTGGCGAACATCGTGATCGTCAAGCTGTTCGGCGACAAGACGGTGAAGATCAACTGCGCCGCCTCCGATCTGACCGCCACCAACGGCCTGTACCAGACGCAGCTGTTCGTGTTCGACACCGAGGACGCCACCATCCGCGTGAACGGCACGGTGAACTTCGCCAACGAGAAGCTCGACCTGGACGTGCGACCGGAGTCGAAAGGGCTGCGCATCTTCTCGCTGCGCTCGCCGCTGTACGTGAAGGGCACCTTGAAGGATCCCGACGTGGGCGTGCAGCCGGGGCCGCTGATCCTGCGCGGCGGCGGTGCGGTGGCGCTGGGCGTACTGGCCACGCCGATCGCTGCGCTGCTGCCGCTGGTGGCCACCAGCAAGGGCGAGCAGGACAACACCTGCGCCACCGTGCTGGAACAGATGCGCGGCGCCTCCAAGTCACGCCCCGCACCGCTGCCCAGCAAGAACAAGGCAGCCACCACTCACTGAGCATGCGCGGCAACGCTAGAATGCCGAGTCTCCCCTCGCCGACATTCGCGCATGCAACCGGTCAACAAGGCCCGCTGGCAGATCCATTTCTGCGTCCTGCTGTGGGGCTTCACCGCCATCCTGGGCAAAACGATCACGCTGCCGGCAATGCAGCTGGTGTGGTGGCGCATGCTGCTGGTCTCCGCCGCACTGCTGCTGATTCCCCGGGTATGGCGCGGCCTGAAGGCGATGCCGGCAAAGCTGCGCTGGGGTTACGCGGGCATCGGCGTGCTCGTATCGCTGCACTGGCTGACCTTCTATGCCGCCATCAAGCTGGCCAATGCATCGGTGGGCGCCACCTGCATCGCGCTGGGACCGGTATTCCTGTCGCTGGTGGAACCGTGGATCGCGCGCCGCAAGTTCGACCCGCGCGAGCTGCTGATCGGCGTGGCCGTGGTGCCTGGCGTGGCGATGGTGGTGGGCGGCGTGCCGACCGATATGCGTCTGGGCATCGTGGTGGGCGCGCTGTCGGCTCTGCTGGTGGCGCTGTTCGGCGCGTTCAACAAGCGGCTGGTGGAACATGGCGACCCGCTCACCGTGACCTGCCTGGAACTGGGCACGGGCACGCTGTTCCTCACCCTGCTGGCCCCCTTGCTGCCGCATGCGGGTCCGGCCTTCGTGCTGCCCAGCCTGCACGACGCCACCCTGCTGGTGCTGCTTTCCTTCGGCTGCACGCTGCTGCCGTTCGCGCTGGCGCTGGTGGCGTTGCGCCACATGACCGCCTTCGGCACGCAGATGGTGACCAATCTGGAACCGGTCTATGCGATCGTGCTGGCGATCGTCCTGCTGGGCGAGCAACGCGAACTGGACGGCTGGTTCTACGCGGGCGTGGCGGTGATCCTGGCCGCCGTGTTCATGCATCCGCTGCTGACGCGCACGCAGGCGACGCCTTCGCAGCCCGAGCTGTTGGGCACAGCCGAAAGCCACAGTGTGGTTGAATAAGCCGCCGTCGCAGCGGTGAGGTCCGCTATTTCCTGCGACAGCGGGTAACCGGCGCGATGCCATGCATCGCCTCACGGCAGTCGGGAGTGCTTGCGATGAGGTTGGGTGGTTTCCCAAGGCTTCTGCGGCGCGAGTGGTTCCTGGCCGTCAGCGTCGCCACGTCCATCGCGTTTGTTTGCTACGGCACGCGCCTGCTGGACGGACTCGACGGTCCGCTGTGGCTCACGGTGATCTTCCTGTGGCTGTTCGCGGTGATCCTGGGTTCCGCGCTCGCCGTGGTGCGCCATGCGGAACATCTGGGCCACCGGCTGGGCGAGCCGTACGGCACCCTGGTGCTGACCCTGTCGATCACCGCCATCGAGGTGATCAGCATCACCGCGATCATGCTGCACGGTGACAACAACCCCACGCTGGCGCGCGACACCTTGTTCGCCGTCACCATGATCGTGCTCAACGGCATGGTCGGCCTGTCGCTGCTGGCCGGCGGCTGGCGGCATCGCGAGCAGCAGTACAACCTGCAAGGCGCGAATGCGTACCTCGGCGTGGTGATTCCGCTGGGCATCCTGGCGCTGGTGATGCCCAACTACACGGCCTATCCGCAGAAGACGCTCACCTTCGCGCAGGAGGCCTTTCTGGCCGTGATCTGCGCGGGCTTGTACATCGCCTTTCTCGCCCTGCAGACACGCCGGCATCGCGCCTATTTCGCCGCCACGGAAGATGACGACGAAACCGCGTCGGTGATGCACGGCGGCGCGGCGCGCACCACCTTCCACGCACTGTTCCTGCTGGCCTATATGATTCCGGTGGTGTATCTCGCCGAGAAACTCGCGCACCCGGTGGATTACGTCGTGGAAACGCTGGGCAAGCCGGCCGCGCTGGCAGGACTGGTGATGGCGGTGCTGGTGGCCACGCCCGAAGGCATCGGCGCCGTGCGCGCCGCCCGCGGCAACCACATGCAGCGCTCGGTGAATATTTTCCTCGGCTCGGTGCTGTCCACCATCGGCCTCACCATTCCGGCCATCCTGATCATCAGCCATCTCACGGCCCATCCGATCGAACTGGGACTGCAGCACACCGACCTGGTGTTGTTCCTGCTCACCCTCACGGTGAGCCTGGTGACGTTTTCCAGCGGACACACCAACGTGCTGCAAGGCGCCGTGCACCTGATCCTGTTCGTGGCCTACCTGTTCTACATGTTCCAGGGCTGAGCGCGCTCGGCTTTTCCTTCACGTTTCCCGCGTCATCGTCCGCCCACCTCCCCTCATCCCCGCTGGAGAGCAACTTTCATGAAGATCGCCTTGTTCGGTGCAACAGGCCATGTGGGCCGCGCCATTCTCGACGAAGCCCTTGCACGTGGCGACGAGGTCACGGCCATCGTGCGCGACCCGGCACGCCTCGACACGACGGACCCGCGTATCGCGGTGGCGACCGGCGATATCGCCCATCCGGAAAGCTGGCTGGACGCCGTGCGGGGCTGCGACGTGCTCGTGGTGAGCATCTCCGCCCGCCGCGACGGCTCCAACGACGCGGTGCCTGCGCTGGCGGCCACGGTCCTGGACTACCTGCCCAAGGCCGGCGTGCGTCGACTCGTATGGGTGGGCGGCGCCGCCTCGCTGGAAACCTCGCCCGGCGTGCGCGTGATCGACGACCCGCATTTTCCCGAGGCATGGAAAGCGGAAGCCCAGGGCCAGATCAAGGCGCTGGAAGTCTTCCGCCACGGCAAGAGCGAGGTGGAATGGACGTATATGAGTCCGGCGGCCTTGCTCGAGGACGGCCCGCGCACCGGCAAGTATCGCGTGGGCAGCGATCAGTTGCTGGTCGATGCCGATGGCAAGAGCCGGATCAGCGTGGCGGACTATGCGGTGGCGCTATTGGATCGCGTCGAGAAGAACGATGCGCGCCGGCAGCGGATCACCGTGGCTTATTGAGGCTGCACCGAGGGAGCTGTATTTCCAGCGCCCTCTGGCGCTTCAAAGCCAGATCCGAACACCGGCCACCCATGTCGTCTCGTTCGCATGCACCAAAGGCATGCCAGGCATGCTGTCGATATCGCCAAATCGCCGCGTCCAGTCCACGCCGAGGTAAGGCGCGAATTTGCGACTGAACTCGTAGCGCAAGCGCAGACCCGCTTCCACGTTCGAAAGACCCGATGAAATGCCTCGCTGCGGATCATCCTTGCCGTAGACGTTGAGGTCCACCTTCGGAGTGAGGATCAACTTCTGGGTGAAGCGCAGGTCGTAGCTGGTTTCCAGTCGCAGCGCAGTCCGGCCCTGCTCGCCCAGATAGAACGTGGTCTGCGTTTCGAACCAGTACGGCGCGAGTCCTTCCACACCCACGGCAAGCCACTGGCGGTTCGGCCCCTGGCCGAAGTCCTGGCGCGCACCCAGCTGCCAATCCCAGAAGCTGGTCCAGGCATGGCTCCACAGGGCTTCCAGGCGGGCGTCCTGCGTGCCCTCATTGCCTCGCTCGCCCTCGGTCTTCAGCCACAGGCGATCGATGGCGTTGCCGTACCAGCCTTCCGCTTCCCAACTCGTCGCCATGTCGCCGGACGTACTGCGGCTGCGTTCGAGGCGATCGACCAGCAACATGCCGATCGATTCGTTGTCGTCCATCTGCATCATGGCGTTCATCTGCGATGGCGACATCGCGTGCAGCACGGTTTGCGGCGGCGACGGCGGTACGTGATCGTTCGGCGGCAACGCACTGACAGCCATGTCATGGCCCGCATGCTGCGCATCGTCCGGTGGCGTCGTGCTGCCATGATCGTCGTGCGGGGCGGGCATCGACATGCCCGGCATGTCCTGCATCGACATGCTTTGCGCCAGCGCGGCCACCGGCAGCGCGCCGAGACAGGCGGCGATCCAGCATGAAAGCACCCTGCTCATGCCACCACCACTTCGCGGAACATGCCCGCTTCCATGTGGTAGAGCAGATGGCAGTGATAGGCCCAGCGCCCCATCGCGTCCGCGCTCACGCGATAGGCGACGCGCTGCGCGGGCTGCACCATCACCGTGTGCTTGCGCACCTGGAACGTGCCATCCGGCGATTCAAGCTCGCTCCACATCCCGTGCAGATGGATGGGATGGGTCATCATGGTGTCGTTCACCAGCACGATCCGCACGTGTTCGCCGTAACGCAGGCGCAGCGGCTCAGCGCCCGAGTAGCGCGTGCCGTCGAACGACCAGAGATAGCGCTCCATGTTGCCGGTAAGGCGCAAGGTCATCTCGCGATCCACCTGCGGCGAAATGGGCGCATCGACGGCGTGCAGGTCGGCATAGGTGAGCACACGGCGACCGTTGTCGCGCAGGCCCACGCCCGGGTCGTCGAGATTGCCGCGCGGCGTCGCCACGCGCATGTCCACTTCGGGGCCGGTCTTCAGCGGCTCGGCCGGCGCATTCGCGTGCGGCATCGCCATGCCGGGCATGGCCATCATGTCCATGCCGGACATGTCGTGGCCCATGGCGTGGTGATCCATGCTGCCGTGGTCCATCGCGCCCATCATGTCGCCCATGCTGAGCAGCGGACGCGGGTCAAGCGGCGGCACGTCGGCCGTCATGCCGGCGCGCGGCGCCAGCGTGGCACGCGCGTAGCCGGTGCGGTCCATGCTTTGCGCAAAGATGGTCCACGCGCGATCGGCCGATGGCTGCACGATCACGTCGTAGGTCTCGGCGGTGCCGATGCGGAATTCATCCACGCTCACCGGTTCGATGGCCTGGCCGTCGGCGGCGACCACGGTCATCTTCAAGCCGGGAATGCGCACGTCGAAGAACGTCATCGACGAGCCGTTGATGAAGCGGAGCTGCACTTTCTCGCCCGCATTGAACAGGCCAGTCCAATTGCCGGCCGGCGTGCAACCGTTGGTCAGATAGGTATAGGCCACCGAGGAGACATCCGCCAGGTCGGTGGGATCCATGCGCATCTGGTTCCACATGCGGCGATCGTCCAGCGCCTTGGCGATGCCTGCGCGGTGGGTGTCGTGCATGAAATCGCCCACGGTGCGCTTGCCGACGTTGTAGTAATCGCTCTGCTTTTTCAGGTTCGCGTAGATCGTTTCCGGATCGAGATCGGTCCAGTCGTTGAGCATCACCACGTAGTCGCGATCGGCCGGATAGCGCTCGCCGTCGCGCGGCTCGACCACGATGGGACCGAGCAGGCCGGTCTGTTCCTGGAAGCGCGAATGGCTGTGGTACCAGTACGTGCCGCTCTGGTTCACGGTGAACCGGTAGGTGTATTCGCCGCCCGCGGGAATGCCCTCGAAACTCAGGCCCGGCACGCCGTCCATATCCGCTGGCAACACGATGCCGTGCCAATGGATGGAACTCGTGACCTTGAGTCGATTGCGTACGCGCAGGCTCACCGTATCGCCCTGCCGCCAGCGCAGCAGCGGCGCCGGCAGCTGGCCGTTCACCACGGTGGCGATGCGCTTGCGCCCGGTGAAATCGACCGGCAACTCGCCGATCTCCAGTTCGAAATGGTTGCCGCGCAACTCCGCTCGCGGTGTGCTGGCCTGCGCCATCGCATTGCCGCGCCAAAGCCCCAGCCCGGCAGCGACGCCACCCAGCGCGAGTCCCTGTACGAAACGCCGACGCGGCAACTGAAATCCACGTGGTTCCTGCTTGTTCATCCCATTGCTCCGTGTCGCACGCCCGCATGCAGGCGCATCGCATCGACCGGCAGGCGCCGGCCCGTGACCTTCAACGGAGAATCAGGCGAGCGGTGGCCGCAGCGGCGGATCGTAGGCAGGTTGCGGCGCAACTTGGCGATGCGACTGCCACACCGCGATGTCCGCCTGCACGTGCAGCACGTGCGGCACGATCGACTCCGGCACGCTCGCCGGTGCGTGGGTGCAGCAGCTATCGGACATCACGGTGGATGGGTGCGTAGCCGCGTGATCGTGCTGCGCGGCCTTCGTCGGCGGGCAACAATCGTCGTGCTGCGGCATCGCCCACGCCACGCTGGACAGCGCCAGCCAGGCGCATAACGCCAGCACCATTAAGGTGCGGCAGCGGCGCAGGTGACGGAACAAATGGCGGGGCATGGGGGCAAGCATAGCGATGGGGTGGGCGGAGGCTCAACTCTGGAGTTGGGTCTTGCTGGTTTCCGGAGACACGCCTCGGCCTTTATTTGTCGCGATTCCGCGATCTGGCCGCTTACGACGCGAAGCTAGTCCCGTGGGACGCAGCGGGCGTTTCGATCGGCTGCCGCCGCTCGAGTCACTTTTCTTTGCTGGCCCACGCATGCGCAGGAGCGCATGCGAACGGCGAAGCCGGCCCGAAGGGCGGAGGGCAGGATGCCCGGAGTAAAGAAAAGTAACCCAAAGAAATGGCCTTTAGAGCTGGCAGCATCGTGTTGAATCCAAGCACGAACGCCCGAGGCGCGTCCTGCCGGATCTCCATGGGAGGGTACCCCAGGGGTACTTCCAAGCACTGCGCAACGCGCCCGACTCGCTGAGGACTTAAGGCGGAGCCTCGCTTCGCATCGCCCTTGGCTTGTCTTCGCGATGCACCCCACTTGTCCCTCTCCCCGCCGGGGAGAGGGACGGGGTGAGGGGCGGGTGCTCGCGGAAACGTATGCGCTTTTCTGTAGGAGCGCACCCTGTGCGCGACCGTCACGCTGGGATGTACCGCTCCGTAGGATGGTCGCGCACAGGGTGCGCTCCTACAGTAGACCTGCAGCTCTTGCTCCGGCTCTTGGCTCTTGGGGTCCCCGTATGACGCGGCGGGTGGGTGGAGGAAAGCCCGAAGGGTGGCCCGCATGGATGCGGGCCAGTTTTTCGCCAGGGCAGGATGCCCTGTCGAAAAACCCCGCAACCCACCCGCGCACCTGGAGGGCCGCTAGGCCCCTAAGGCGCGTCATCCGGGGGGCCCTTCTCTTTGGTTACTTTCTCTTGGGCAAGCAAGAGAAAGTGACCCGGCCTCCGGCAGGAGGACGGAAGCCCGCGGCAGGCGAGCCAGGTCGCGATCACGCGACAACCGAGCGCAAAGGCACTGGGCCCGGCCTCCTCCGGGATGCCGAACAAAAGCGCGAGCACACCCCACCCCCTATACTGTCCAACCGCCTGCCCCTCCCCCCTTCATGAACTATCGCCACGCCTACCACGCCGGCAACTTCGCCGATGTCCTCAAGCACAGCGTGCTGTTCGCGCTGATCGAAGCGATGCAGGCGAAGGCCACGCAGTTCGCCTTCATCGACACCCACGCCGGCAGCGGCTGCTACGCCCTGGACGGTGTCGAGGCGGGCAAGACCGGCGAATACAAGGACGGCATCTCGCGCCTGCTGTTCCCCGACCTGCATCCCAACAGCGGCAAGGGCCAGGCACTGCCGCCGCTGCTGCGCCGCTGGCTCGACGCCATCCTGCGCCTGCCGGGCAACGATCATGGGCTGAAGCTCTACCCGGGCTCGCCGCTGCAGGTGGCGAACGCGATGCGCGAGATCGACAGCGCGCAGCTGTGCGAATTGCATCCGGAAGAAGCCACGCGCCTGCGCGACCTGTTCCATCACGATCACCGCGTGCACGTGCACCAGCGCAACGGCTACGAAGCGCTCAAGGCCCTGCTGCCGCCCAAGGAAAAGCGCGGGCTGGTGCTGATCGACCCGCCGTACGAGGCCCAGGAAGCCGAATACCGCGTGATCGAAAAAGCCTTGAAAGCCGCACTGGAACGCTGGCCTACCGGCGTCTATGCCGTGTGGTATCCGATCAAGTTGCGCAGCCAGGTGCAGCCGTTCCATCGCTGGTTGCAGCACTGCAGCGCACGACGCGTACTGCGCGCGGAGCTGCTGGTGCACCCGGACGACTCGCCGTTGCGTCTCAACGGTTCGGGCATGGTGATCCTCAATGCCCCATGGAAACTGGACGAGGCGCTGCGCGACTCCCTGCGGGTGATGGCACCCATGCTGTCGCAGGAACGTCCTGCCCAGTGGCGGCTCGACTGGCTGGTGGAAGACAGCGCCAGCTGAACGCTCAACGGGACTTCCACCCGCTGTATACCTTCCGCGCGGTGAGCCCGTTAAGCTCAATCCAACGCCACCCGGAAGACGGCCATGACCCAGCTCACCAGCACCCTACTGCGCAGTACCATCGCTCTCGGCATGCTGGCGCTGGCCGCATGCGCGCCCGCGCCCATCTACAAGCCCTCGCCGGCCACCGTAGCCACCGCGCCCAACATCGTGGCGCAATCGCCCGACCGCTACGCCAACGCCGATGTGATCTGGGGCGGCACCGTGGTGCAGGTGAGCAATTTCCCCGACCGCAGTGAAGTGGAAATCGTCGGCTATCCGCTGGACAGCTCGCAGCGGCCCAAGCTGGACAACAACGGCGGCTGGGGCCGCTTCGTCGCGGTGATGCCCGGCTTCGTGGAACCCTTCAACTACCCGACCGGCGCGCTGATCACCCTGAGCGGACGGATCACCGGCACCCGCCCCGGCAACGTGGGCCAGGCCACCTACGTGTTCCCCACGGTGAGCGTGGCCCAGTCGCACGTGTGGACGCCGGCGGAGATGGAAGCGGGCAAGTCGAACGTGAGCTTCGGGATCGGTGTGGGTGGCGTCATACACTGACGACGAACAGCCCTTTAAACTGCCTGCCTTCGTCCAAAGGAAGGCACGATGTCAGGCCAAGCTAATTCACTGAGGGCGATCCTGCTCGCCCTCGGCGCCAATTTCGCCATCTTCGTCAGCAAGCTGGTCGCCGCATTGATCACCGGCTCCGGCGCCATGCTCGCCGAGGCCGTGCATTCGCTGGCCGACTGCGGCAACCAGGGCCTGTTGTTGCTGGGCATGCGCCAGGCCGATCGCCCGCCGTCGGATGAATACCCGTTGGGCTGGGGCCGCGCGCTGTACTTCTGGTCGTTTCTCGTCGCCATCCTGCTTTTCAGCGTGGGCGGCATGTTTTCCATCTACGAAGGCATCCACAAGTTCAGCCATCCCGAGCCCCTGAAATGGCCGTGGCTGGCAGTGGGCGTGCTGGCGTTCGGCGTGGTCGCCGAATCCATTTCCATGCACGGTTGCCTCAAGGAAGTGAACAAGGCGCGCGATGGCCGCAGCCTGTGGCGCTGGTTCCGCGAAACGCGCTCCAGCGAATTGCTGGTGATCTTCGGCGAAGACCTCGCCGCCCTGCTCGGCCTCACCATCGCACTGATCGCCGTGCTGGCCACCATGCTCACCGGCAACCTGCTCTACGACGCCGGGGGCACCATCGCCATCGGCGTGCTGCTGGTGGTCGTGGCGGTCGTCGTGGCGAGCGAAGTGAAAGACCTGCTGATCGGCCAGGGGGTGGAGCCGAAGCGTCGCGAAGAGCTGGTCGCTTTCATCAACGCCCAGCCGGAAGTCGACGTGCTGCTCAACCTGATCACCTTGCAGATGGGCCCGGACGTGATGGTGGCGGTGAAAGCGCGCATGTCCCCCGCACCGGACCAGACCGCACTGGTCGAAGCGATCAACCGCGTGGAACGCGCCATGAAGACGCAGTTCCCGGATGTCCGCTGGAGTTTCTTCGAGCCGGATATTGCGGACTGAGCGCTAGATCGCCGTGTAAAGACCCCTGAAATGTGGGAGCGCACTTGTGCGCGACGGCCACCTGCATGGCTCCACTGGGCAGGCTTGTCGCGCCCAAGTGCGCTCCCACAGAAGAGCACCCGGAATCACCCCAGGTTGAGCTGCAACAAATCCCACTTGTTGCCATACAGGTCCTGAAACACCACCACGGTGCCATAGGCCTCTTCGCGCGGCGTTTCGCAGAACGTGGCGCCCGCGGCCTCCATGCGCCGGTAATCGCGCCAGAAGTCGTCGGTATGCAACAACAGGAAGACGCGGCCGCCGGTCTGGTCGCCCACGCGCGCGGACTGTTCCGGCGTGGATGCCTTCGCCAGCAACACCCGCGTTTCGGTAGCGCCCGGCGGCGCCACCACCACCCAGCGCTTGCCGCCGCCCATGTCGGTGTCTTCGACCAGCGTGAAACCAAGCACGCGGGTGTACCAGTCGATGGCCTCGTCGTAGTCGGCCACGACCAGCGCGATGCTGCCGATGTATTGCTTCACTTCTTGCGCTCCTTCGATGGCGGCCACTCGCCCAACTCGGCCTGCAGTTTCTTGGTCAGCTTGGCGCGGATCAGCCCGTAGGCCGTGCGGATCAGATCCGACAGTTCCGCGGTGCTGAAGCGCTTGGGCTCCACCACCGAAATCCAGCGGGCCCGGGCAAGATAGGGGGCGGCGATCATACCCGGCTGGTCGCTGAGTTCCAGAAAACGCTCGTCCTCCACCTTGAACGAGATCCGCCCGCCCTCGGTGGGCATGACCGCGAACATCTTGCCGCCCACGCTCATGACCAGGTCGGCGCCCCATTTGATGTCCCGGGTGACGCCGGGCCAGCTCCCACAGAGCTTTTCCAGCTGTGCCGGGGTGATGCCTTTGGACGCAGTAGCCATCGATTTCACTCTCCCTCAACGCAGGCGTGCGTGGGCTGGGGCATTCTGCCCGGGTCGGGATGGCTCTCGCAGGAATCCCGCGGTTCACGGCAATGCGGTGCGACATGAAGTCATGCGATATCCAGTCCGCCATGGGCTTTTGTTCATGTTGCACTGCACACAGTACGCTAAAGTATGGTCATGACTCCGGCTCTCGACTACTACTCCAACAGCCACGCGCTGGTTCCCGTGCGCAGCCCTGAGCGCTTTGCGCGCCCTCAGCTGGTGGAGGTGCCCAAGCCTCCCAAGGGCGAGCGAGTCCACACCCACGACGGCCGCGAGCTGTCCCTGCGCAGCATCGAACCCGCCGACGTGGCCGCGCTGAAGCGCCAGTTCTCGCGCCTGTCGCCGGAAGACATCCGGCGCCGCTTCCTGCATTCGATGGGCGAACTGCCCGATTCGATGGCGCAACGCCTGACCCACATCGATCCCGAGCTGGAAACCGCCTTCGTGCTGATGGACGAAACCGTGCAGCCGGCCGAGTTGCGCGGCGTCGGCCGCATCTTCGTGGACCAGGCCGCCAACAGCGCCGAGTTCTCCGTGCTGGTCGAGCACGATTGGGCGCGCCAGGGCCTGGGCGCCCTGCTCATGCAGCGCCTGGTGGACGACTGCCGCCGGCGCGGCCTGAGCGAGATCTGGGGTTACGTGCTGCTGGAAAACCGCCCCATGCTGCAGCTGTGCAAAGAGCTGGGCTTCGTGCGCCGGCTGACGCCCGACGAGCCCGGCACCACGCAGATCTCGCTGCAGCTCTGAACAGGCTCTGCAGCATCCAGGGCTTGTCGCGCAGCGAGCGCGCTCCCATATAGGGAACTCCATCCGCCCCGGCCTGTCCGGGGCGGTCGCGTTAAACTTGCCCGCTTTCCGGCGCGGCCTGGTGTCACGCCACTGATTGTTGGGTTCGCATGGCCGATACGATTCCCCACCCCTCCCTGCCCACCACCCCCAAGCAGCGCCGCTTCTGGACGCCGCCGCACGGTTCCTCGCGCGCCCTGCTGGTGGCCGAGGCTGCGCGCACGCATCAGGGGCTGCTGGTCGCCGTCACGCGCGACACGCAGCGGGCAAGCGCGCTGGAGGACGAGCTGCGCGTGTTCGCGGGCAATCTTCCCGTGCTGCATTTTCCCGACTGGGAAACCCTGCCCTACGACGTCTTCAGTCCACATCCGGACATCGTCTCGCAGCGCATCGCCACGCTGTACCAATTGCCGAACGTGCAACGCGGCGTCTTGGTGGTGCCGATCGCCACGCTGATGCAGCGCATCGCCCCGCGCAGCCACATCACCGGCGCCGGCCTGGTGATGAGAAAGGCGCAGAAACTGGATCTCGCCGCCGAACAGCGCCGGCTCGAGGCCGCCGGTTACCGCAACGTGCCGCAGGTCGGCGAACCGGGCGACTTCGCCGTGCGCGGCGCGCTGATCGACATCTTCCCGATGGGCGCGGCCGAGCCTTACCGCATCGAACTGTTCGACGACGAAGTGGAATCCATCCGCAGCTTCGATCCGGAAACGCAGCGCTCGCAGCAGCAAGTGGAAACCATCGAGCTGTTGCCGGCACGCGAATTCCCGCTCACCGAAAACGCCGCCAAGGATTTCCGCACGCGCCTGCGCGAACGCTTTCCCATCGACGTGCGCCGCTGCCCGCTCTACCAGGACATGAAGGAAGGCGTGACGCCGGGCGGTATCGAGTATTACCTGCCGATGTTCTTCGAACAGACGGCCACCTTGTTCGACTACCTCGCCGACAACGCCGTGTTCCTGCTCGGCGAGGGCGCGCTGGAATCGGCCGAACAGTTCTGGACCCAGAGCGGCGAACGCTACGACCAGCGCGCGCACGATATCGAACGCCCGGTGCTGCCGCCGGCCGAGCTCTACCTGCCGCCCGAACTGCTGCGCGAACAACTCAACAAGCGCTTGCGCATCGAAGTGGTGGAAAGCGGTCACGAACACGCGCTGCCCAGCGGCACACAGCCGGCACCGGAACTGCCGCTCAACCGCAAGGGCGAGGAACCGGGCACGTCGCTACGCCACTTCCTGTCCAGCTATCCGGGACGGGTGTTGATCACCGCCGACTCGGCCGGCCGGCGCGAAGCGCTGATCGAACAGCTGGCGGGCGCGGGGCTGAAGCCCGATACCGTCGACGGCTGGCAAGCCTTCCTCACGGGCGGCGACAAGCTGCGCCTCGCCATCACCACCGCTGGGCTCGAACAAGGCTTCGCACTCACCAAGCCCGCCTTCACCGTACTCACTGAACGCGAATTGTTCGGCGAGCGTGTGCGCACCGAGCGCAAGCGTCGGCGCGGTGCAGCGCGCGATCCGGAAAGCATCATCCGCGATCTCACCGAGCTGACCATCGGCGCGCCCATTGTCCACGTCGATCACGGCGTGGGTCGCTACCAGGGCCTGGTGTCGATGGAACTGGGCGGCATGGAGGGCGAGTTCCTCACCATCGAATACGCCAAGGGCGACAAGCTTTACGTGCCGGTGGCGCAGTTGGGCCTGGTCAGCCGCTACACCGGCACCGCGCCGGAACTGGCACCGCTGCATTCGCTGGGCGGCGACGCCTGGGAGCGCGCGCGCAAGAAGGCCGCGGAAAAAGTGCGCGACGTGGCGGCCGAACTGCTCGGCATCTATGCGCAGCGCGAAGCACGCGGCGGCGAATCGATGCCGATCGACCGCCAGATGGTGGAGGAATTCGGCGCCACCTTCCCGTTCGAGGAAACGCCCGACCAGCTGCAGGCGATCGATTCGGTCTTGCACGATCTGGCCGCGCCGCGCGCGATGGATCGCGTGATCTGTGGCGACGTGGGTTTCGGCAAGACCGAAGTGGCACTGCGCGCCGCCTTCGCGGCCGCTACGGCGGGTCGCCAGGTGGCCGTGCTGGTGCCCACCACCCTGCTGGCACAACAGCACTACCGCAACTTCGCCGACCGTTTCGCCGACTGGCCGGTAAAGGTCGATGTGCTGTCGCGCTTCAAGTCGACCAAGGAAGTGAACGACGCGCTGAAGCGCCTCGCCGACGGCCAGATCGACGTGATCGTGGGCACGCACAAGCTGCTGGCGCCGGAGATCAAGTTCAAGAACCTGGGCCTGGTGATCGTCGACGAGGAACAGCGCTTTGGCGTGCGCCAGAAGGAACAGCTGAAGAAGCTGCGCGCGGAAGTGGACCTGCTCACCATGACCGCCACGCCGATCCCACGCACGCTCAACATGGCGATGAGCGGCCTGCGCGATCTGTCGCTGATCGCCACGCCACCCGCCCACCGCATGGCCGTGCGCACGTTCGTCGCGCAATGGGAGCCGGCGCTGGCCCGCGAAGCGTTCCAACGCGAGCTACAGCGCGGCGGCCAGGTGTACTTCCTGCACAACGAGGTCGACACCATCGAGCGCGCCGCGCGCGAAGTGCAGGAACTGATTCCCGAAGCGCGCATCGGCGTGGCCCATGGACAGATGCCCGAACGCGATCTCGAACGGGTGATGGCGGATTTCCACCGCCAGCGCTTCAACGTGCTGGTGTGCACCACCATCATTGAAACCGGCATCGATATCCCCACCGCCAACACCATCATCATCAACCGCGCCGACCGCTTCGGCCTCGCCCAGCTGCACCAGCTGCGCGGACGCGTGGGCCGCTCGCATCACCGTGCGTACGCCTATCTGGTGGTGCCCGACCGCAAGGCGATGACCGCCGATGCGGAGAAGCGCCTGGAAGCGATTGCCTCGCTGGAAGAACTGGGCGCGGGCTTCACCCTCGCCACGCACGACCTGGAAATCCGCGGCGCGGGCGAGTTGCTCGGCGACGAGCAGTCGGGCCAGATCCAGGAAATCGGCTTCGGCCTCTACACGGAACTGCTCGAACGCGCCGTGCGTGCGCTGAAGTCCGGCAAGGTGCCCGACTTCGACCTCAGCAGCGAACACGAAACCGAAGTCGAACTGCATCTGCCCGCGCTGATTCCCGACGACTACCTGCCGGACGTCCACACGCGCCTGACGTTGTACAAGCGCATCGCCAGCGCCCGCAACGACGAACACCTGCGCGACCTGCAGGTGGAAATGATCGACCGCTTCGGCCTGCTGCCCGATCCGGCCAAGCAGTTGTTCGCCATCGCCCAGCTCAAGCTGATGGCCACGCCGCTGGGCATCCGCAAACTGGACTTCGGCGCCAACGGCGGACGCATCACCTTCCGCGACAAGCCGGAACTGGACCCGATGGCGATCATCCGACTGATCCAGGGACAGCCGCGCGTCTACAAGCTCGATGGCCAGGACAAGCTGAAGGTGAACCTGGAGTTGCCGGGTGCCACCGAACGCATGCGTTCGGCGCAGGAGGTGTTGGTGCAACTGGGGGCGCGTCGGCCGGGCTAAAGCGCCGCCGCTTCGGCAATCAAGCACACGGTAAACCACTGTGGGAGCGCACTTGTGCGCGACAGCCTAACGGAGCGTTACGCCCGAGCGCCAACGTCGCGCACAAGTGCGCTCCCACAATGGCGCGCCGGCCTTCCACCTGTCGTACCATCCCGCCACACTCGTTCGAAAGGCCCGAACATGTTGTCCGAGGACGAACTGGCACTGCTGGAAGCGATCCGGGAAAGCGGCAGTCTCTCGCGCGCTGCTGCGCGTCTAGGCAAGGCGCCCTCGACCATTTCGCACGCCGCCCGCCAACTGGAAGCGCGCTTCGACGCGCTGCTGTTCGACCGTCGCCGCTATCGCCTGCAGCTCACGCCCGCCGGTCAGTTGTTGGCGCTCGAAGCCGCCCGGCTGATGCAGGATGTGTCGCGGCTCAGCAAGCGCGTGAAGCAGATTGCCAGCGGCTGGGAAGACCGGCTGTGGATCGTCACCGACGAAATCCTCGAATTCGAAATCCTCGCGCCGGTCATTCGCAGCTTCGATGCGCTGCAATCGGGCGTGGCCCTGCGCATGACGCACGAAGTGCTTGGCGGCACCTGGGAAGCGCTGCGCGATGGCCGCGCCGATCTCATCATCGGCGCCACCAACGAACCACCGGTCATCCCCAAACTGCGCTGGCTCGAGCTGGGCGTGATGGAGTGGGTCTTCGCCGTGTCGCCGCGGCATCCGCTGGCCAAGGCGGCCGAACCGCTGGAGCGCGAAACCGTGCTGCGTCATCGCAGCGTGGTGGTGGCCGATTCGTCGCGCAGTTCCGCAGGGCGCGCCTATGGCCTGCTGGGCGGACAGGCGACGCTGGCGGTGCCGAGCATGGCCGCGAAGATCCATGCGCAGGTGGAAAACCTCGGCGTGGGATGGTTGCCGCGCCACCGCGTCGCCGGCTTGCTCAAACGGGGCGAACTGATCGAAAAGCGCATGGCCGATCCACGCGAACCGAACGTGCTGTACGTGGCCTGGCGGGGCGACCAGGAAGGACGCGCGCTGTCGTGGTGGCTGGAGCAGTTGCGCCAGCCGCGACTGGCCAAGCGGCTGGTGCGCGGCATCGAGATCGCCGGCTGAGCACATCGGCCGGGAATGTTGCATGATCAACCGTCGCACCATGCCGCCTGTCTTCCCTTGAGGACATCGGCGGCCGACGCTGGACGTTTTGCCATCCATTGCCGATCTCGACCCCGCCGATGGGCGGCGCCCCAAGCGATGCACCTGAGCCGGAGAACCCATGAGCCTCGACTCAACGACCCTCGAAGCGCAACCGATGTTCCAGCCGAAGATGCTGATACGCCCCGCCGTTGCCTGGGGCACGGTGGTGCTGTTCCTGGTCTTCGGTTCGGACTGGATGCAACACCTGAGCAGCCACGCGATCGGCATCTCGCTGTTTGCCTGGCTGTTCCTGGTGATCGTGTGGGGATCGTTCGGCGTGGTGCACGAAGCCGAGGAACTCGCCGGCCTGCTGGGCGAACCGGTGGGCACGCTGGTGCTCACCTTGTCGATCGTGCTGATCGAAGTGGTGCTGATCTCGGCGGTGATGCTGGGTGCCGGCGACACCGCCACGCTGGCGCGCGACACCATGTTCGCGGTGTTGATGATCGTGTTGAACGGCGTGGTGGGACTGGGCTTGTTGATCGGCGGCATGCGCCACCATGAGCAGGCCTACAACCTGCACGGCGCGTCCGCGTTCCTGGCGGTGATCATTCCGCTTGCCACCATTGCACTGGTCCTGCCCAGTTTCACCGCATCCACGCCCGACGGCTCGCTGACCACCCTGCAGGCGGTGAGCTTCTCGATTCTCACCATCGGGTTGTACGGCATGTTCCTGTGGTTGCAGACGGGCCGCCACCAGGGCTATTTCGTGGCGCCACGTTCCGATACCGACCAGATCGTGCCGGAAGAACCGCCGCCGCCACCGCGCCGTGCACGCAAGGGCGAGATGGCACTCCATCTGGTGTTGCTGCTGGTCAACATCCTGCCGATCGTGATCCTGTCCAAGAGCCTCGCCAAGGTGCTGGACTACGGCATCGCGGCGACCGGCGCGCCGCATGCGCTGGGCGGCGTCATCATCGCCATGCTGGTATTCACGCCCGAAGGCATCTCGGCACTGATCGCCATTCGCCGCGATCAGCTCACACGCGCGATCAACCTGTGCCTGGGCGGCGCAGCGTCGACGGTGGGGCTCACCGTGCCCGCGGTGCTGGCGATTGGCCTGTTCACCGGCAAGCCGGTCGTGCTGGGCCTGCCGCCGGCCAGCATCGTGCTGCTCGCCTCGACGCTGGTGTTGAGCACGCTGACCTTCTCGGGATGGCGCACCACGATGCTCGAAGGCGCCGTGCACCTGTCGATGTTCGCGGTGTTCCTGGTGCTGGTGTTCAGCCCCTAGCGGAGCGCACTCGCAAGAGCGCGCCCTGCCCGCCTCAGGCGCCGCGTGCCCCGGCTCGCACGAGGTAGTACACGGCGAACATCCCTTGCGGATCGGTCCACTCGTGAGCCACCGCAAGGCCTGCCTTGCCGGCGAGCGCGGCGAAGTCTTCCGGCGAATACTTGCAGCTGTATTCCACCTGCATCGCCTCTTCAGCCGTGAAACCCACCTGCTGCTTGCCCACGCGTACCTTCTGGTCGCGCGTGCTGACGATGAAGGTTTCGATGCGCCCGGCCATCACGTTGTAGTGCGAGCGATGGCGGAAGCTCGACAGGTCGAAGTCGCTGCCGATCTCGCGATTCAGGCGCACCAGCATGTTGAGCGTGAACTCGCTGGTCACGCCGGCCTTGTCGTTGTACGCGGCCTCGATCGTCGCCGTGTCCTTCTTCAGGTCGGCGCCGATCAGGATGCCGCCGTTGTCGCCCATCTCGCCACGCATCTTGCGCAGCAGATCTGCCGCATCGCGCGCCTCGAAATTGCCGATGGTGGAGCCGGGGAAATAGATCACCGTGCGCCGTGGCGCCCGCGGCGGAATCGGTAGCCGCAGCGGGCGCGTGAAGTCGGCATGCAGCGCCTGCACCGGCACGCCGGGAAAGCGCTCGTTCAAGGCCTGCGTGCTGTTGCGCAGCGGCTCGGCGGAAATCTCCACCGGCACATACGACACCGGTGCGTGCAGGTGCTCCAGCAGCATGCGCGTCTTGATCGCATTGCCGCTGCCGTATTCCACCAGGCGCACGTCGGGACCCAGCACGTCGGCGATGTCGCCCGCGTGCGTGTCCATCAACGCGATCTCGCTGCGCGTCAGGTAGTACTCGGGCTGCTCGCAGATGTCTTCGAACAATTGCGAACCGCGTTCGTCGTAGAACAGCCAGGACGGCAAGCGCTTGGGCCGCGCACGCAGCCCGCGTTGCACGATGCCGAGCAGGTCGTCGACCGGTGGGCGGCGATCGTCGTCGCGGATATCGAAGGAAGCTTGCACACTCATCGGTCCTGTCCCAAGCGTATCCCCATGAACTGCCAGCGGGCATGAGGAGGAAAGAAATTCCGGTAGGTCGCGCGCAGGTGTTCGCGTGGCGTCGCACAGGAACCGCCGCGCAGCACCCACTGCCCGTTCATGAACTTGCCGTTGTATTCGCCCAGCGCGCCGGCCAGCGGACGGAAGCCGGGATAGCTGACGTAGGGCGAGGCGGTCCACTCCCACACGTCGCCGAACATCTGCAGCATCCCCTCGCCGGCCGTGGCGGCCTGGGGATGGAACGCCATCGCATCGAGCAGGTTGCCCTGCACGGGCACCGAAGAAGCGGCACTCTCCCATTCCGCTTCGGTGGGCAGGCGTGCGCCGGCCCAGTGCGCGAAGGCGTCGGCTTCGAAATAGCTGATGTGGCTCACCGGCGCATCCGGATCGATCGGCTGCACGCCGGCCAGCGTGAATTCGCTGGACAGGTCTTCCTGCCAGTAGAACGGCCGCTGCCATTGCTCACGACGAATGGTGTCCCACCCTTCGGACAACCACAGCGAAGGCTCGCTATAGCCGCCGTCGCGCACGAAGGCGGCGTATTCGGCATTGGTCACCGGCCGGTTGGCCAGCGCGTGCGGCTGCAGCAGCGTGCGATGGCGAGGCGACTCGTTGTCGAAGGCGAAGCCGTTGCCCCGATGCCCCATTTCCACGATGCCTTCCCGGCCCGGGATGAAGGTCATCGGCACCGACGTGGTGGCCGACGACGAGGCCAGCGGCGCGGTATACGCGGGCAACAACGGATTGATCGAGAACGCGTGCTTGATGTCGGTGATCAGCAGCTCCTGATGCTGCTGTTCGTGCTCCAGGCCCAGTTCGATGATGCCTTGGGTGGTGGCATCGACGCCGCGCGACAGCCAGTCGCCGATCGCCTCGTCGACGCGTTCGCGGTAGTCGCGTATCTGCGCCACGCCGGGACGCGACAGCAGGCCCCGCTGAGGGCGCGCATGCATCGGCCCGACCGACTGGTAGTAGGAGTTGAACAGGTAGTTCCACTCCGGATGCGGCGAGCGATAGGCGGCATCGCGCTCGAGCACGAAGCGTTCGAAGAACCAGGTGGTATGCGCAAGATGCCACTTCGCCGGACTGGCGTCCGGCATCGATTGCACCATCATGTCTTCAGGCGTCAGCGCAGCACACAAGGCCATGCTGCGGGAGCGGATTCTCCGGAATCGCAGCGTCAACGCCTCGGCTTGCGCGGCCGAATGCGCCAACGTCATCGCGACCTCCGGGATAGGGTGACGCCGTGGCCGGCCGAGCCAGTCGTTTGTTGAACACTCATACCGTGGCCAGTGCGCCGTGACATGCGCGCACGATGCCGCAGGGAACGTTCAAAAGTTGTGATAGGAGGATGGCGGATTGCTGACGACGGCGCGCTCCGCCTGGGGTTTCCGCGCTGCAAAAAAAAGAAACCCGGCACAAGGCCGGGCTTCTTCGTATCGACATGCTGCTACGCGATCAGTGACCGTGACCGTAGTAACGGTAGCCACCGCGATAGTAGTAACCGCCGCGATGGTAGTAGCCCGGGTGGCCACCGACCACGACCGCCGCGCCGACTGCCGGGTACACCACCGGACCGCCGTACACGGGACCGCCGTAGACCACGGGGGCCGGAGCCGGCGCGTAATACACCGGCGGAGGCGGTGCGTACACCACCGGGGCCGGTGCGTAGTAACCCACGCCCACGGCCGGCAGACCGATACCCACGTTCAAGCTGACATGGCCCGCGAACGCCGGGGCAACGGCGGCACAGCCAACGACCAAGGCCGTGGCCACTGCAACGCGCTTGAGGGTGGAAATCTTCGTCTTGTTCATGAAATTGTCTCCCAAGGGAGGCTTGATTCCGACAGAAGGACTCGACCTTGCCTTCTATCGCTCTTTGCCGGGATCAATGCTGTGACTTTTGCGCTGAATCCGGACTGAGTAGAAACCGTGAAAATGCTTAACGCCTGCTCTTGTTCCGGACGTGGTTCACACTCTCGCCCCAGGGCGATTCCTGCGGATGCAGGCGCAGCAGCCAGCAGCCGTGGATGTCCGAGCGGCGGGTGAAGTCGAACGGGATGCTGGGCGCACTCCAGTCCTCGATGAGGAACCGTTCAGCCAACGCTTCCTGGTTCAACTTGAAGCGCCGGAAGTTGTTCGAGAACACCAGCACGCCGTCGCTGGAAAGACGCTCGGCACAGGCCAGCAACAACGGCACGTGGTCGCGCTGGACGTCGAAGTCTTCCGCCCGCTTGGAGTTGGAGAACGTCGGCGGATCGACGTAGATCAATCCGTAGCGTTCCTTGTCCTGCTTGAGGAAGGTCATCGCATCCGCCTGCATCAGGCGATGCTTGCCGCCGGTGAAGCCATTGAGCGCCAGATTGCGCGAGGCCCAATCCAGGTAGGTGGCCGAGAGATCCACGCTGGTGGTGTCCCGCGCCTCGCCCGCGGCCGCATAGACGCTCGCCGTGGCGGTATAGGCAAACAGGTTGAGGAAGCGACGGCCCGAGGCGAGCTCGCGCAGCTTGGCGCGCACCAGGCGGTGATCGATGAACAGCCCGGTGTCCAGGTAGTCGGTGAGGTTCGCCAGGAAACGCAGGCCGCCTTCGGCCACCTCGATGAACTCGCCGCGCTGGTCGAACTGGCCGTACTTGGAGCCGCCCTTGCCGCGCTCACGCGTCTTCAGCGCAATGCGTTCGCGCGGCACGCCGAGCACTTCGCCAGCCACGCGCACGATCTCGCGCAGGCGATGGCGGGCGGTCTCGACGGGGATCTCCACCGGCGCCCTGTATTCCTGGATATGCAGCCACGGTTCGGCGCCCTCGCGGCCGTAGACGTCGATGGCGGCCGCATATTCGGGCAGGTCCTGGTCATAGGCGCGCCAGCAGTGGATGCCCTCGCGATCGAGGCGCTTGCGCTGGTGGCGCACGGTTTTCTCCAGCCGGTTGCGCAGCATCTGCGCGCCTTCGGAAAGCGGCTTCACCTCGCGCGGCGTTTCGCTGCGCGCATGCAGTTCGAACACCAGCAGCTGCGTTTCCAGTGCGCCGTTGTAGAGCGCGTATTTCTTTTCGGCGCGCAGCGGAATGGCGTGCCCCAACTCCTCGTCTCCCGCCAGCACGGCGGCACGCCAGCCGGCAAAACGCTCGCGCAAGGTTTCACCGAGGGCACGGTAGAGCCGTGGCATTTCCACCCGGTCGCCCAGGCGCTCGCCATAGGGCGGATTGGTGATCACCAGCCCGCGCGTATAGCCCGGCGGCGGCGACACATGGGTGGCATCGTGCTTGTCCAGCGTAAGGAAACCGGCGACGCCCGCTTCCTGCGCATTGCGCTTGGCCGTCTGCACCATGCGCGAATCCGCGTCGCTGCCGAAGAAGCAGCTGCGCAGCGCGCGCAGGCCGGTTTCGGCGCGCTGGCGCGCCTCTTCCAACAGGCCACGCCACACAGCGATGTCGTGCTGGGCCCAACCCAGAAAACCGTAGTACTCGCGATGCAGGCCCGGGGCGACGTCGGCCGCCATCCAGGCGCCCTCCACCAATAGCGTGCCCGAACCGCACATGGGATCGAGCAGCGCGCCGCCTTCGGCATAGATCTCCGGCCAACGCGCGCGCAACAGCATCGCGGCCGCGAGGTTTTCCTTCAGCGGCGCTTCGCCCTGCACTTCGCGCCAGCCGCGGCGATGCAGCGGCGCACCGGCCAGGTCGAGCGAGAGCGTGGCGCGGTCGCGGCGCAGGCGCAGGTTGATGCGTACGTCCGGTTCGTCGGTATCCACGCCGGGGCGCGAGCCGTCGCGCTGGCGGAACTGGTCGACCACCGCATCCTTCACGCGCTGCGCGAGGAACTGGCTATGCGTGAGTTTGCTCTGCGCCGAGTTGGCGTCGACCGCCAGGGTGGCATGCGAGGCCAGATGCTGCGACCAGTCGATGGACTGCACGCCTGCATACAGCGCATCGTCGGTGGCCGCGTCGAACTCGGCCAGCGGCATCAGCACGCGGCTGGCCAGGCGCGACCACAGGCAGGCGCGATAGGCGGTTTCCAGCGTGCCGGAGAAATGCACGCCGGCCAGCGCCTCGCGCACGTCGCCCGCACCGAGCGCGACCAGTTCGTCGCGCAGCAGGTATTCCAGGCCCTTGGGACAGCTGGCGAAGAAGGCGCTCATGCGGCTGCCACTGCGGTGAGGAACAAGCCGAACTGCTCGACGATACGATCGACGCTGTCGCTCAGGCGATGGTCGTCATCGACCATGATCAGCGGCAGGCGGCGGCGGGCGGAGAATGCAATCACGCCTTCGGGCGGACATACGTCGTCGCGCCAGCCGTGGTAGAGCAGCGTGGGCACGCCCTCGGCCGAGCCGAATGCCTGGCGGTAGCCGGGGATCTCGCTGGGCGTGGCCAGCAGGAACAGGCCCGCCACCGGGCGCTGCAGCGAAGCCAGGCCGGATACGAAGGCGCCCATGCTGGAACCGACCAGCACCGGCGGCGCGTCTACCGCATCGATGGCGGCGAGCAGGCGCTGCAGACGCGGATCGACCGAGCCGGCGTGGCCCGCCAGATCATCGCTGCGATAGTCCGGGCGCTGGGTTTTCCAACCCAGGGCCTCGGCAAAGGCGGCCAGCACGCTGACCTTGGTGGCATCCGGACCGGAGTCCGAGCCATGCGAAAGAATGATCTGGCCGCGCATCGCGGTCTCCACTAACTGCGTCCATCAGGCCGCGCATGGTAACAGGCGACGTCCTGGGCCACCGTCGCATAGACTCCCGCCCATGCCGCTGACCATCATTGAACACCCGCTTCCGTACGTCTCCCTGTTGCCCGAGCGCCCCGTCGAGGCGGTGGACATGGTGGTGATCCACTGCACCGAGCTGCCGGATCTCGCCATCGCCCGCGAGTACGGCGAGCGGGTGCTCTACGAAAGCGGTGCGGGCGCCAGCGGGCATTACTACATCGACCGGGACGGCAGCACCTACCAGTACGTGCCGGCAACGCGCGTGGCCCACCATGTGCGCGGCCACAACCCCCATTCCATCGGGATCGAGCTGGTCAACCTGGGACGCTACCCGGACTGGTGGGACTCGCGCCGCCAGACCATGACCGAGCCCTACCCGCCGGCCCAGCTCGCCGCGCTGCGAGCCCTGCTGGAGCAGCTGAGGCAGGAGTTTCCCCGTTTGCGGTTGATCGCCGGCCATGAGCAGCTGGACACCGACCGCATGCCGGCCAGCGACGATCCAACCCGGGATGTACCGCGCAAGCTCGACCCCGGCCCGATGTTCCCCTGGCCAGAGGTGTTGGAAGGCAGCGGCCTGACCCGTTGGACCCCGGCTAGCGGCTAGCCGCCACGGGCGCGGATTGGCGCGCCAGTGCGACCGCCAGCATCACCGCGACGCGCGCCTGCGGGCTGCTGCGCCAGCAGGTGGCGCCCAGCAAAGTGCTGATCTGCAGCAGCAAATCGTCCACTTCAGCACCCGCCAATTGCTCCAGCGAGCAGATGCCGATCTGCTCCAGGCGGGAGATCACCGAGAGCCCAACGCCCGGCGGGTCCAGCAAACGCTGCCGTTCCCAGTCTGAAAACTGTTCCATGACGGCCGCCCCTGATGGTTTAGGCGATGAATACCGTCGCGGCCAGCGACTCGTCTGCCGGACAAATCCGACCGAGACAGTCGGAGACAATCGCTATAATCGGCGGCCACCCACTTGAGCCTGCCCTCCATGACGGAAAACCACGTCCGCGAACTCGTCGACCTGCTCGAACTGGAGCGTCTGGAGGACAACCTGTTCCGCGGCCAGAGCCGGGACATCGGCACGCATTTCGTGTTCGGCGGCCAGGTGCTGGGCCAGGCGCTGTCCGCCGCCCAGCGCACGGTGGATCCGGACCGCGAAGCCCACTCGCTGCACGCCTATTTCCTGCGCGCGGGCGACATCAAGGCGCCGATCGTCTACAACGTCGAGCGCACGCGCGACGGCGGTACGTTCTCGTCGCGCCGCGTGGTGGCGATCCAGCACGGCCAGCCGATCCTCAACGGCTCGATCTCTTTCCAGGTGCCGGAAACCGGCTTCGAGCATCAGTCCTCGATGCCTGAAGTGCCGATGCCCGAAGACATCGAACCGATGCAGGCAGTGCCGCCGGAACAGCTGGCCAAGCTGCCGGAGAAGCTGCAGCGCTGGCTGGGCGTCGATGCGCCGTTCGAATTCCGCCATGTGTGGCCGCAGGACAAACTGCACCCCACCAAGCGGCCGCCGATCCAGCACATCTGGTTCCGCCTGAGCGCGCGCGTCGGCGATTCGCCGGCGCTGCAGCGCTCGCTGCTTGCCTACGCCTCGGACTTCAACCTGATCGGCACCGCCACCCTGCCGCACGGCATCTCGTACTACACGCACAACGTGCAGATGGCGAGCCTGGACCACGCGCTGTGGTTCCACCGCCCGTTCCGGGTCGACGAATGGCTGCTGTACTCGTTCGACAGCCCGACTGCCCAGGGTTCCCGAGGCCTCGCGCGCGGCCAGATCTTCAGCCGCGACGGCCGCCTGGTCGCCTCGACGGCCCAGGAGGGCCTGATCCGCCTGCGCGGCTGAGGCGCTGGACCAGCGTAGTAATATCGGTCTGGCCGATCCCCGCGGCCAGTCATTCCCGCACCTGCCCGCCCGGCGAACCAAGGTTTCCTTATGCGTCAGCTCTACACATCGCCCCGCCAGGAAAACATCGATCGGGTTGCCAAACTCCTCAAGGAGCAAGGCATCGAGTGCACCATCGAGAACCGCTCGAACTACAACCGCGGGACCTACCAGCGCTTCAGCTACACGCAGCGCCAGGAGAACCGGGACAACTGGGCCCAGGTCTGGGTGACCCGGGCGGACGACTACACCCGCGCCCGCGCCCTGCTGAAAGAGCTGGGCATCGAGCCGGTGATCCGCCACGGCGAGGAGCTGGCGCTGGCCCGCAACGCCACCCCGGACATGAAGCGCCAGGGCATGGCCAACCGGGTACGCCGTATTGTCATGTTGGCCGTGGCCGGCGCCTTTGTGGTGCTGATGCTGCGCTATATGGGTGTCATCTGACCTGTTCAGGGTCCCCTGAGCGCTGTATCAGATTTGTCCTACTGACACAGTGATGCAGACCGGACATAGAATCAGGCCATGCGCTCTGACCGTGTCCGCCTCTTCCAAACCCTGCCGCACGCCTGCGGCTACTTTGCCGAGCGCACGGCACAGAACCTGGTGATCGATCCGGCCGCCCCGCAACTGGACCAGTTGTACGGTCCGGCGCTGGAGCGTGGCTTCCGACGCGCGGGTGGGCATCTGTACTACCCGTACTGCACCAGCTGCCGGGCCTGCACGCCCTGCCGCATCGACGTCGAGCGCTTCACGCCCGACCGCAGCCAGCGCCGTTGCCTCAAGCGCAACGAGGACCTGCAGGTGATCGAGTCGATGGCCGGCTACAACGCCGAACGCCACGCGCTGTACGAGCGCTACCTGCGCCAGCGCCACCCCGGCGGCGGCATGGACGAAGCCGACGCCAGCGACTTCCGCCGCTTCCTCACCGCGCCGTGGAGCCCGACCATGTTCCTGGAGTTCCGCCAGGGCCCGCGCCTGCTCGGCGTGGCCGTGACGGACGTCTGCCAGCAGGGGCTTTCGGCCGTCTATACGTTCTACGAGCCGGAAGAAACCGCGCGCAGCCTGGGCACGTTCTCGATCCTGCAGCAGGTCGCGCTGGCCAAGCGCCGCGGCCTGCCCTGGATCTACCTGGGCTTCTGGATCGCCGGCCATCCGAAGATGGACTACAAGCGCAAGTTCCGCCCGATGCAGATCCGCACCAGCGAGGGCTGGGTGGAGATGGCGGAAGGTTGAGTCCCCCGTGGTGCGCGACAGCAATCATTCCGCCAACACCTTGTGGGAGCGCGCTTGCGCGCGGCAAACGACGGAGCGGTACACCGCAGCGTGCCAGTCGCGCACAAGTGCGCTCCCACAGGTGGAGTTTGCGGTGTTTGCGCTGTTTACGCCTGCGTCGCCGCGCGTGGCACCACCGGATACGGATACAACTTCACCAGCGGCACCGAAATGCCATCGTCGCCCACGATGCGGCAATGGTTTCGATTGAGCTGTCGCGGTTCGTCCACGCCGCAGCTGTGCGCAATGATGCCCACCTCATGCATCACGTTGGTGGCGTAGTTCGCCACGCGCTCGCGCTTGTCGGCCACTACCAGCCCGCGCTGCAACTTGGGGTTTTGCGTAGTGATGCCGGTGGGACAGGTGTTGCGATTGCACTGCAGCGACTGGATGCAGCCCAGCGCCAACATGAAGCCGCGCGCCGAATTGACGAAGTCCGCGCCCATCGACAGCGCCCACGCCACGTCGTATGCCGTGATGCACTTGCCCGAGCAGATCACCTTCACGCGCTCGCGCAATCCCTTCACCACCAGCAGGTCGACCAGTGCCGGCAAGGCTTCGTGCAACGGCAGGCCCACGCCTTCCATCAAGGTTTGCGGCGCGGCGCCGGTACCGCCTTCCGAACCGTCGACGATGATGAAATCCGGCGCGCTTTCGATGCCGCGCCTGCTCACTTCGTCGCATAGGTCGGCGATCCAGTCCACGCCGCCGAATACCGCCTTGAAGCCCACCGGTTTGCCGGTGAGTTCGCGGATGTGCTGGATCGAATCCATCAGCTCCTGCACGTTGCCGATGTCGAGGTGGCGATTGGGACTCTGCGAATCCTCGCCCACCGGAATGCCGCGGATGGCGGCGATTTCCGGCGTCACCTTGGCCGCCGGCAGCAGGCCGCCCATGCCGGGCTTGGCGCCCTGGCCGAGCTTGATGCTGACCATCTTCACCTGCGGGTGCGCGCAGATATCCAGCAGTTTCTTGTCATCGAGCTTGCCGTCGGGCGTGCGCACGCCGTATTTCGCCGTGCCGATCTCGAAGATGATGTCGCAGCCGCCTTCCAGGTGATACGGCGCCAGTCCGCCCTCGCCCGTGTCCATCCAGATGCCGGCCTTCTTCGCGCCGTGCGACAGCGCGCGTACCGCCGGTGCCGACAATGCACCGAAACTCATCGCCGAGATATTGAAGAACGCGGCGTGCGAATACGGTTCGCGCGAATACGGACCCAGCGTCACCGGCAACGGATCGACATGCTTTTCGCCCAACGCCGGAAACGGCGCATTGACGAAGAACGGCACGCCTTCGCCACGCAGGTCGCGGGTGGAGCCGAACGCATTGGTGTTATCCACGTTCTTCGCCGCGCGGTACACCCAGGTACGCTGCGCGCGGTTGAACGGCAGTTCTTCGCGATCGCTGGAATACAGGTACTGGCGGAAGAATTCGCCCAGGTGCAGGAACCAGTAGCGGAAGTGGCCGATCACCGGGAAGTTGCGCAGCACCGAGTTGCTGGTCTGGTTGCGATCCACCAGCCAGACCACGCCGATCACCACGACCAGCAGCACCAACAGCAGCAGGAACAAGGCCGCGAAGGTTTCAATCATCACGACCAGCCAATGTGCGAAGCCTGTCGGTTGCATCGGTGTCTCCCCAATCTTCAGCGTGTTGCAGGTCATCCATGCGGCGCGCGGGACGATCTCCCGGGCAGCCGCCACTCGATCAACGATACAACCGTTTTCCTTTCACGCCCCGCACTAAGCGACTGCTTACCCTCTCACCGTCATTCCCGCGCAGGCCGGAATCCAGTGACCTCTGTCACGGGTTTTCGCGAGACCTATCCATGGAACGTGGCTGGCTATCGCGATAACTCGGCGTATTCGCTACTGGATTCCGGCCTGCGCCGGAATGACGGTGAGAAGTAGTGGTTATCGAGAGATATTGCACCAGCGCTAAGACGTTACAGCGTGACCCGAATGCTCTTGGCCGCGCGGATGGCCTTGGCCTTCGCCGCCTCCACGCTCTCGTCGCGCGCCAGCGTCACGGCCATGCGGCGACGCCCCTTCACCGTCGGCTTGCCGAAGATGCGCAGCTGCGTGTCGGGCTCCTTCAAGGCGTCGGCGACGTTGTGATACTGCGGCGCCTCGCCATCGCCCTCCACCAGCACCGCGCACGACGCCGACGGGCCGAGCTGGCGAATGACGGGAATCGGCAGGCCGAGGATCGCGCGTGCGTGCAGGGCGAATTCCGAAAGGTCTTGCGAGATCAGCGTCACCAGGCCGGTGTCGTGCGGGCGCGGACTGACTTCCGAGAAGATCACGCTGTCGCCCTTGACGAAGAACTCCACCCCGAACACGCCCCAGCCACCCAGCGCGCCGGTAATCGCGGCTGCTTGCCGCTGGGCTTCCTGCAGCGCGACCTCGCTCATCGGTTGCGGCTGCCAGGATTCGCGATAGTCGCCGTCTTCCTGGCGATGGCCGATCGGCGCGCAGAAGCTGACGCCGTCCTGGTGGCGCACGGTGAGCAAGGTGATTTCGTAGTCGAAATCGACGAAGCCTTCGACGATCACCCGCCCCTTGCCGGCGCGGCCGCCGGACTGCGCGTAATCCCAGGCGTGCTGCAACTCGCCCTCTTCGCGCACCACGCTCTGGCCCTTGCCGGAGGAGCTCATCACCGGCTTGATCACGAACGGCAGGCCGATGTTGGCAACGGCCTCGCGATAGTGGGTTTCGGTGTCGCAGAACCGGTAGCGCGAGGTCGGCAGCTGCAGCTCTTCGGCAGCCAGGCGGCGGATGCCTTCGCGATCCATGGTGAGCCAGGCAGCACGTGCGGTCGGGATGACGCGCAGGCCTTCCTTCTCCAGCTCGATCAGCGTGGGCGTGTGGATCGCCTCGATCTCCGGCACCACCAGATCGGGCTTCTCCTGCTCGATCAGTGCGCGCAATGCGGCGCCATCGAGCATGTCGATCACATGACTGCGATGGGCCACCTGCATGGCCGGCGCGTGGGCATAGCGATCCGCCGCGATCACCTCCACCGCGTAGCGCTGCAACTCGATCGCCACTTCCTTGCCTAGTTCGCCCGATCCCAGCAACAGCACGCGCAACGCGCGATCGGAATAAGGCGTGCCAAAGGGCTTCATCGGTCTCTCCGGAGGGGCAAAGCGCCATTGTAAGCGGCCCTTTGGACAATCGCGCCACGCCACGTCGTCATCACGCAAATTCCATTGACGAACGACATCGACCGGCATTGACTGTAGTCGTCACCGTCCCCACGGAGCGACCGATGCGCCAATGGCTTGCCGCGCTATGGATGGCGCTCGCGCTCAGTCCCGCACCCAGCCTCGTTGCCGGGACGGTGGAGAGCGTATCCAGCGACACCACCTGGATGACGGTGCAGTTGGCGGGGAGGCGCATCGGCCACCTGCGCATCGACCGGGTGAACGACGGCAAGCAGGTCACCACCACCCAGGACCTGCGGATCGAGATCAACCGCAACGGCAAGACCATCCCCATGAGCGTGCTCACCCGCAGCGTCGAGACGCTGGATAGCCAGCCGCTGGGGTTCTATTCGCGCAGCATGCTGTCGACCTCCGACAGCATCGTCGACGGCCGGCGCCAGGCCGACGGCCGCTATGCCGTGACCACCACGGTGGCGGGACGGGCCAGCGAGTCCACCCTGGCATGGCCCGTCGGCGCCTTGCTGAGCGACGGCCAGCGGCAGGCCATGGCCGGCGCGGCCAGCCGCAGCGGCCACTACACGCTGAGCCTGTTCGATCCCGCCAGCCAGGATGTCGCCACGGTGGACATCGAAGTGCTGGGCAACGAGCGCGTGTCGCTGCCGGACGGCAGCGAGGTGTTGAACCACCAGCGCGAAGTGCTGCAGACGCCACGCGGCGTGCAGCGCATGGACCTGTGGGTCAACCAGCGAGGCGAGACGCGCAAGAGCTCGCTGGACATGCTGGGCCACCCATTGGATCTGCTCGCCTGCAGCGAAGCCTGCGCGCTGGCGCCGGTGGAGGCCATCGACATGCTGCGCGCCTCGATGGTCGATTCGCCCCAGGGCCTGTCGGTCTCGATGCGCCAGGGCGGCCTGCGCTACGTCATCCACGTGGCCGACGGCGACTCGCAACCGGTGATCTCGACCGACGAGCAGCGCGTCAGTCGTCTCGGCAACGGCGATTGGCTGGTGGATGTGGGCAACGCCGTGCCCGGCGGTCAGGCGCCACCGACGCCGGCGGACACCCAGGCCAATGCCTGGGTGCAATCGGATGCCCCACCGATTCGAGCGCTGGCGGCGGAGGCCAGCATCAGCGCCGAGGACGACCAGCAGAAGATCCTCCAGCTGCGTGACTTCGTGAGCGGCTACATCCAACCCCATGGCCGCGATATCGGCTACGCCTCGGCGCTTGAAGTGGTGCGCCTGCGCGCCGGCGACTGCAAGGCGCACGCCGTGTTGCTGGCGGCGCTGGCGCGGGCGCAGCACATTCCGGCGCGTGTGGTCACCGGCATGGTCTATGCCGACCGCTACGGTGGCAGCCGGCAGGTGTTCGTCCCGCACGCCTGGGTCCAGGCCTGGGTGCATGGCCGCTGGCAGAGTTTCGATGCGGCGCTGGGCCACTTCGACAGCGCCCATCTCGCCCTGGACAGCGGCGACGGCGACCCGTGGCACTTCGTCAACCTGGCCAACCTGTTCGGCCAGATGCGGATCGCCCATGTCGGCGCGGCGCCTGAGCAGGCGGCGACCGCCATGGGCGGCGCGGTGGCGACCCGGGACTAATCCCCCTCCTTGCAGTAGATATCATTTTGATATCTAATCGCCGCACCCAGGGAGGAACCCCCCATGAACGAACAGCAAGGTTTTTCGACCGCCGGCATCCCCACGGTCTTTTTCGTGATTCTTCTGGCCTTCGTCGGTTTGGCGCTCGAAGGCTACGGGCTGGTGCACCAGGCGCCGGTCGTCGTCGCGCTCGCCCTCGGCATCTTCATGCACGTGGTGGCGGTGTTCATGGCCAAGGGCTTCTTCCAGGTGGCTCCGAACGAAGGCCAGGTGTTGCAGTTGTTCGGCAAGTACCACGGCACCGTGCGCGAGGAAGGCCTGCGCTGGACCAACCCGTTCTGCACCCGCCGCCGCGTCTCGCTGCGCGTGCGCAACTTCGAAAGCAGCAAGCTCAAGGTCAACGACAGCGACGGCAACCCGATCGAAATCGCCGCCGTGGTGGTATGGGAAGTGGTCGACACCGCCGAAGCCGTCTTCTGCGTGGACGACTACGAGAATTTCGTCAGCATCCAGAGCGAGTCGGCGCTGCGCCAGATGGCACAGAACTACCCATACGACTCGCACGACGATGGCAAGCCGGCCCTGCGCAGCCACGGCGAAGTGATCAACAACCACCTGCGCGATGAAATCCAGAACCGCCTGGAAAAAGCCGGCGTACGCGTCATCGAGGCGCGCATCAGCCACCTCGCCTACGCCCAGGAAATCGCCCAGGCCATGCTGCAACGCCAGCAGGCCAGCGCCATCGTGGCAGCGCGCGAGCGCATCGTCGAAGGCGCCGTGGGCATGGTGGCGATGGCGCTGGACAAGCTCAAGCAGCAAGGCGTCGTCGAACTGGACGAGGAGCGCAAGGCCGCCATGGTCAGCAACCTGCTGGTGGTGCTGTGCGGCGACCGCTCCACGCAACCGGTGGTCAATGCCGGCACGCTCTATGGCGGTTGAGAAAAAAGCCTATCCCCTACGCATCAGCGCTGCCGTGCTCGAGGCCATGCAGCGCTGGGCCGACGACGATCTGCGCAGCGTCAATGCGCAGATCGAATTCGTTCTGCGCGAGGCTTTGCGCAAGCAGGGGCGGTTGAAACGCGACACGTCCGAACCGGTACAGGACGACGACGCCGGTTGAGGCGCAAACGCCCCCGCATTGATCTCGCTTCGACGCGACCTGCACGACACCGGGGCTAGCTTCGGCGCTTCACACACCGTGATGTCCCGGAGAACCGCCATGGCCAACAGCCAAACCTATCGCCCGCTCCCCGACGGCCCCGTGTTGTGCGACGCCTGTCTGCGTACGGGCTCGAGCATCGAGATGGAGCCGCACGATTCGCTGCCGGAAGAAGCCGTGGCGTGGTCCGAGAAGCAGGATGCGGAGCTGCAGAGCTACCGCTGCCCGGAATGCGAATCCGTGCAGGTGTTCCGCGTCGACTGAGGCGGACAGTCACTCCCCATCCAACGGGCCGATGACCGCCAACTGGTTTTGCACCGGCTGCAAGCTGCCGCCAGGCAGCGCATCGGTGTTGCTGGCAGGTTGCGGATAGTTGTATTTCCCCAACCAGCGTACCGGTTCGTGCGGACCCGGCACGTAGACCAGCCACTTGCCATAGTTTTGCGTGGCACGGTCTTGCACCATGCCGAAGTGCACCGGTACACGCACCAGCCAGGCACCATCGGCCAGATTGCCCGCGCCCGTGACATCGAAGGTCCAATACTTCGCGACGTTGACGCAAGTCTCCGCAAAGATCCTGCGGATCTGGGCCTGCATGGATGCTTCCGTCACCGTATCGAGGTTCACCTGCTCGGCGGCGACGTCGGTGACCTTGCCGCTGGCGTCCACCCGCATCAGCAGATAGACGTCGCCGGAAATGCGGTTCTGATAAGCGAACAACGGATATCGTGGCGACACCCGCGACTTGTAGCGGATCTGGCCGTCAAGCTTCCGATCGCCGAACGTCGCGCCACGGATCCGACTTCGATAAGCCCCGTCCGGCTCGGTCCGGGCCACGATGCGCAAGGTCATGGTGACGTGTCGGGTATCCGCATCGCCCGATGGATCGGCGGGAAAACGCCACTTCGCCGAGGCGCGATCGATCAGCGAGGCCACCTCGGCCGGCAGCTCCTGGCGGTGATCGATCGCCATGGACGAGAGCGTCCCATCCGGCGCGATGTCGATCGAACCCGTGACCAGCATGCTGGCTTCCGCACGCTCCTGCATCGAAGCAACCGTCTCCGTGCAAAGAGCGGGCGTCGCAACCAGCATGCAAAGCAAACAGACGATTTTGCGCATGGCCTTCCCCTGGATACCCCGCGAGCAATGTGCCCCAGGGAACCCGCCGGCGACAGGGCAAAAGAGGCCAGACCCGTCTTGCGCAAGATCCGGATGGCCGCCAGGCGCGGTAGGCGCGAAGCTGGCACCGTTACTTCAACGGAGCGCTTTCCATGTCCTTCCGCATTTCCGGCCTGCCCGCCGAACCGTTCGCCGAACTGTTCTCCCTGTCCGATGAAGCCCTGGCGGAACGTCGCGCCATGCGCATCGTGGCCGACAGCGACAGCGGCTTTCCCTGCCGCATCAGCCTGACCGATGCCAGGCGCGGCCAGACGCTGCTGCTGGTGAACTACGAGCATCAAACGGCGAACACGCCCTATCGCTCCAATTACGCGATCTATATCCGCGAGGACGAACAGCAATACGACCGCACCAACGAGGTGCCGGAACAGTTTCGCCGTCGCCTGCTCTCGGTTCGCGGTTTCGACGAACGGGGCATCCTGCTCGATGCGGACGTGACCCAGGGCACCGAGCTGGAACCGCTGATCGACCGCTTGTTCGAGAACAAACAGATCGCCTACCTGCATGTGCACAACGCGCGTCCCGGCTGCTACGCCGCCCGCATCGACCGCGCCTGATCAGTCCGTGTCGCGGCTGGCCCGGGCGGCCAGCGCGATGCCCAGTGCGATCCAGCCAACGATGAAGGCCACGCCGCCCAGCGGCGTGATCGCGCCGAACCAGCGTGGCGCCCCCAGCGCCAGCGCGTAAAGGCTGCCGCTGAAGATCACGATGCCGATGGCGAAAGCCGCGAGGGCGACGCGTCGTGCCCGCCCCGCGCCGGCCATCACGGCCAGGACCAGGGCGAGCGCGTGCCAGAAGTGATAGCTCACCGCGGTGTGCCACAACTCGGTCCCGCGCGCATCGAGAACGCCGCGCAAGGCGTGCGCGCCGAAGGCACCGAAAACGACGGCGGTGGCGCCGGTCAGCCCGACCAGCAGGCCGGTCGCCAAGGCAGGTTGTCGCATCTGCGTTGCTCCTCGATTCGCCACGCTCCGGCCGGGCGGCCAGTGTCGTATGCTCACCCGATGATTCCTATCGATTCTCGCATGAAGCTTTGTCGCACCCGCCGCTGGCTGTTGCTGCTGATGCTGGCGCTTGGCACCCTGCTGCTCGCTGGCTGTCATCGCGACGACGGCGTCGAGTGGCAGCTTAATAACGTCAGCGGCCATATGCCCGATCTGGATTTCCAACTTGTCGACGATCACGGCAAGAACGTGACCGCGCAGGACTATCGCGGCAAAGTGGTGCTGCTCTATTTCGGCTACACGCATTGCCCGGATGTGTGCCCGTTGACGCTGGCGCAATTGCACGTGGTGATGCAGCGGCTGGGGCCACTGGCCGACGGTGCGCGCATCCTGTTCGTCAGCGTCGATCCGGCGCGCGATACGCCTGAGGTGATGCATGCCTATGTCAACGCGTTCGATCCGCGCGCCGTGGGCCTGTCGGGACCGGCCCGCGAGATCGAGGCACTGAGCAAGCGCTACCGTTCGGCTTTCACGCGCGAACCCGATCGCGCCGACGGCCAGTATGAAGTGAGCCACAGTTCGGCCATCTATCTGTTCGACGGCAACGGCAAGGCGCGCCTGCTGTCGACGCCAAGCAACACGCAGGACCAGATGGTTCACGACCTGCATCTGCTACTGAGCCTGGGAACCCATTCATGAGCCTGCGTTTCACCCTGCCCCTGCTTGCTGCCGGCCTGCTGCTGACGGCGGGCGTGCACGCCACCGAGGCGCAACATGTTCGCGCCAGCGCGGCGTGGATCCGCGTGCTGCCCGGCGACCTCCCTGCCGGCGCGTACGTCACGCTGGAAAACACCGGCGACCAGGCCGCCAGCCTGCGCGGCGCGCACAGCCCGAACTACGCCGACGCCATGCTGCACCAGAGCAGCAGCGCGGGTGGCGTCAGTCGCATGTCGATGGTGAACGAGCTCGCCATTCCCGCGCACGGCAAGGTGGAACTCTCGCCCGGCGGTTATCACCTGATGCTGATGAAGGCCACTTCGCCGGTGAAGATCGGCGACAAGGTCAAGGTGACGCTGAGCTTCGGCGACGGCAGCACGCTGGATGCGGATTTCGTTGCGCGGCCGGCGAACGCGACCGGCGCCGAGCAGTAACTCAAAGCACCCTTGTGGGAGCGCACTTGTGCGCGACTGTCACCTTCATGCCGCCTCGCAGTCGCGCACAAGTGCGCTCCCACAAAAGAAATTCAGCGGGCTGAAGTAGCAGCCGACCTTCTCGTCGGCCACGGCTTGCGCCGGATGCGCCCGCTGCGCGAAAGCCGGAGCCACTGGCGCATCGCCAGCAGCGCGCCGATGGACTCGATCAGTGCCGCCGGTACCCACATGATCACACCGCCCACCAGCTGTGCCGTCAGCACGTTGAAGGTGAAGGCGCGGCCGCAGATTTCGAAGATCGGGTAGAGATCGGTCTTGGAGAACGTGACGATGGCGCCGGCCAGGATCTGCGGCGTCATGGTGATGCCGGGCGACAACACGCGGATGCCCGGCGTCATGCGGCCCGGCGGACGCGGGCGATGGTCGAGCACCAGCCACCAGTAGGTGAAGCCGCTGGCCAGCATCGACCAGTTCATGAAGCGGTAGATGCGCCAATCCAGCATCGCCAGCGTCTGCATGGACGGGATCAGCCAGATCAGGATGAACGCCACGAACAGCACCGTAGCCACGGCGGGGTTGCACCACACCGCGCTGGCCATGCGCCAAGGCATCGAACGGCGCACCGGGCGCAGCGCGCGCAGCCGCCAGCCGAACGGCAAGCCCTTGTGCAACACGGTGCCGGGATAGGAGGCGATGATCAGCAGCGGCGCCAGATGGTGCAGCACGATCTGCTGGATGCGGTGCATGAAGAACTCATGCTCGAAGAAATAATCCAGGTAGGTGTGCAGCGACACGTAGATCATCGCCATGCCGAGCCAGAACGACAGGCGGCGTCCGAAGCTCACCTGCAGGCGACGGCAACCGCGCACATACAGCACGCTGCAGGCGATGAAGCCCAGCAGGAAAACCCAGGAGAACTCCCAGGGCACGATCCACTTGAGCACGCTTGCGATCATCGAACGTACCCGGACCGAATCACTGGCGACTGCCCATCATACGCGCGAGCGACGCGGCATCGACGGCGCGCGCCTGCGACACATCAGCGCCGGCCATCGCGCTCATGCCTGCCGCCTGCTGCGGCGAGAGCGGCGCCAGCCATAGAGCAGGCCGATCAGGGTCACCAGCAACGGAATCAGCACGATATTGATGAACTTCAGGCGCAGGCCGAGCGCGTCGATCTCCGCGTTGAACTGGTGCTGCACGTCGCGCAATTCCTTGTTGATCGCCAGCTGGCGCTGCAGGAACTGCTCGATCTCCGCTCGCTGCTCCGGCGTGGCCGTATCGCCGCGACCCGTCCCCTTGGAGGGCTGCAATTCGCTCAGGCGCGAGCGCGTCACCGCCAGTTCGCGCTGCAGCTCCTGCATCTTGGCCTGGAACTTCTGGTCGGCGGCGCTGCGCAGCGCGGCAACGCGCGTGAAAGGACGCTGCGAACTCACCCGGCCATGGATGGAAAGCAACGCCGAGGAACCGCTGAGGTTGTCGGCGATGTTGGTGATCAGGTCGCCGTTGTTGGCGATCGCGCTCAATTGCGGCTGGCCCAGCAGGCTCTGCGCATAGGACACCCACAGCCGGTCGCTCAACAGGTCGGTATCGGCCACCAGGATCACTTCCGCGGTGCCCGCGACACCTGCGAGGTGGCCCGCTTCGTTGGAGCGCTCGGGGAAGGCGGTGGGAAACTGGCCGCGCACGCGGGCGGCGATCACGTAATGCAGGTTGTCGGGCTTGTAGTTGTCGAGCAGCCCGGCCGGATTGTTGATCGATTCGCGCACGCGCTGGCTGGACACCACTTCGGCATCGGTGGTCGACTGCATCAACGGCGTCAGGCGCGAAGTGGTGCCCGGCGCTAGGTCGAAATAGCCCACGCTGGAGACGTTGATGCGCTGCAGGCTCGCCGTGGTCACGTCGTCGTGGTTGAGCTCCTGGGTGCCCAGGCCCAGCATCGCCGGATGGCTCATCGAACTGTTGTCGGCCAGCTCGATGCGCAGGGCGCGCGACCGGTCGAGCACGACTTTCTGCGGGTCGTACTGCACGCCCCACGCGGCGAACAGGCGCGACAGATCCGAGTTGTGATCGTCGGTGACGCCGCTGCTGTCGATGAACGGCGTGTTGTCCATCTCGGCGACGGGATCGACGAACACCACCAGGTGCCCGCCGTGCAGCACGTACTGGTCGATCGCGTAGAGCGCATCGGCCGGCAGGTGCTTGGGATGAATCACCAGCAGCGCCTTCAGGTCGCTGTCGATGTGCTTGAGCTTGGCCCCATCCAGCGACTTCACGTCGAACTGCTGGGCCAGCTGGCGCATGACCGTCCAGGGTTCTTCGCCGATCACCGGGTTGCCCTGCACTGGCAGGCTGCTGATCACACCGATCAGCGGCTTGGACGGCTGGTCCAGTTCGTAGAGCAGCTTGGCGATGTCGTACTCGAGGAAGGTCTCGCGCGACGGATCGAACAACGGGATCGCCTGCACCTTCTTGGGCAGATGATCCTCGCCATCGCCGTCCGCATCGGGATTGGCCGGCAGCGTGCTGCCGACCAGGCCGAAGAACACGCGCTCGCCGTTGGTGCCGCCATTGATCGGCGACAAACCGTAACCCTCGGCGCTGGTCTCGTCGTCGGAATACGGCACCGGGTCGACGATCTGCAGGCGCAGGTGGCCATGCGAGCGGGCCACCATTTCCTGCAGCATCTCGGCCACGCGCTGTTCGTAGCTGCGCAGTTGCGGCAGGTCGCGCGTGGCATGGCTGGAGAAATAAAGCGTCAGGCGCAGCGGCGCATGCAATCCGTCCACGATGTGCAGCGTGCCCGGCGTGAGCGTGTAGAGCTGGTCGGAGGTGAGGTCCACGCGGCCCATGCGCCAGCGGCTGCTGGCCAGCACGAACACCACGAACAGCATGCCCAGCAGCACCAGGGCCGCCGACAGCACGGCGCGACGACTGAAATGGATGCGCTTGTTGCTCATGGCGTGCGCTTCAGGTCGAGCGTCAGCACGCCGGCAGTGAGCCACGCGGCCATGCTCGCCACGAAGTACAGCAGGTCGCGCAGGTCGAGCACGCCGCGCGAGATGGCTTCGAAGTGACGCACCATGCTCAGGTGCGCCAGGCCGTTCACCAGCTTGCGCGGCAACGCACCCTGGAAGAATTCCATCACCTGCGGCTGCCCCACCAGGATCAGCAGGAAGCACACCACCAGCGTCAGCACGAAAGCCACCACCTGGCTCTGCGTCACCGCCGACAGGCACGCGCCGATGGCCAGGAACGCGCCCGCCATCAACCAGCTGCCGATGTAGCCGGCGAGGATCACGCCGTTGTCCGGCGAGCCGAGGTAGTTCACGGTGATCCAGATCGGCAAGGTCAGCACCAGCGCCAGGCCGATGAAAATCCACGCCGCGAAGAACTTGCCGAGCATCGCCTGCGCCAGCGTCAACGGCAGGCTCATCAGCAACTCCAGCGTGCCGCCCTTGGCTTCCTCCGCCCACATGCGCATCGACACCGCAGGCACCAGCACCAGGTAAAGCCACGGATGCATGACGAAGAACGGTTGCAGGTCGGCCTGGTTGCGTTCGTAGAAATCGCCCGCGTAGAACGTGAGGATGCCCGACAGCACCAGGAAGATGACCAGGAACACGTACGCCACCGGCGTCACGAAATAACTGCGCAGCTCGCGGCGCGTCACCGCGGCGATCGGACTCATGCCCTGCTCTCCGCGCCGGTGGTGATCTGGCGGAACACTTCGTCGAGTCGTCCGCGCTCCAGTTGGATCTCCGACACTTCCAGGCCCTGCTGGCGCAGCAGCGTCTCCACCGGTTCGAGGATGCGTTCGCCCGGCCGCGGGAACACCGTGATGCGACCGTCCATCGGATCGACTTCGATCGACGCGACCTGCGGCAGGCGCCCGAGCATTTCCTGCGAGACGCCGCTGCCCGGCGCGCTGAACGACACCGCGCCGTGATAGCGCGAGCGCGATTCGAGTTCGGCCGGCGTGGCGTCCACCATCAGCCGCCCGTTGGCGATGATCACCACGCGGTTGCACAGCGCGTGCACTTCTTCGAGCAGATGCGTGGAGATGAGGATGGTGCGATCGCGCGCCATCTGGTCGATCAACTGGCGCACCGTGTGTTTCTGGTTCGGATCGAGACCGTCGGTGGGCTCGTCGAGCATCAGCACCTGCGGGTTGTGCACGATGGCCTGGGCCAGGCCCACGCGACGCTTGAGGCCCTTGGACAAGGTGTCGATGCACTGGTCGAGCACGCCCTCGAGCTGCAGCCCGCCGACCACGCGTTCGAAGCGGCGATAGCCTTCCTCGCGCTGCAGGCCGCGCATGCGCATCACGAAGGTGAGGAATTCGCGCACGGTCAGTTCGCCGTAGCTCGGCGCGCCTTCGGGCAGATAGCCCAGCGCACGCTTGGCCTTCAACGGCTCCTTGCGCACGTCGTAGCCGCATACCCGCGCCGTGCCCGAGCTCGGCTCAAGGAAGCCGGCGATCATGCGCATGGCGGTGGTCTTGCCGGCCCCGTTGGGACCCAGCAGGCCCAGCACCTGGCCCGGCTCGGCGCGGAAACTCAGCGAGTCCACCGCGGTGAGGGCGCCGTAGCGTCGAGTGAGCAGTTCGGTTTCGATCATGTCCTGGGCAGTCAGTGGCGCGCAATGCTGCGCGCGTGTCGCGGCTGCGATGTCGACCCGCACTGTAACCGAAAAGTTCGCCGGAACCGCTTGAAGCGAGGCCTGAAAATGAAAAGGCCCTTCGCGAGGAAGGGCCTTTTCGATGCTTGCCGCTGGCGACTTACTTGCCGGCGCTGGCAGCGCTGGCCGGAGCCGCGGCGGTGCCGGACGAGGCCGGTGCCTGCTCGCTGCTGCTGTCGTCGAGCGTCGGCGGCTTGATGCCCGCAGCCTGTTCCGGCGTCTGGTCCGGAGCCCAGCTCAGCGGCAGGTACACGTCGAACTCGGCGTACTGGGTGACTTCGTCGCCCTGCTTCACTTCCGGCTTGGCTTCGATGTCGTAGAAACGGCCGACCACTTCGTCGAACTTGTAGCCGTGGGTCTGCGCATAGGCCTTCATCAGGTCGCGGGTCTGCGGCACGCCGGCGGCGGTACCGTTCCACACGGCCTTGAGGGCCGGGCCACCGAAGGCAAGGAAGGCGCGCACGTCGTTGTCGACGATCAGGCGACCGAAGCGATCGTGGCCACCCGGCGTGGTGTCGCCGGTCGTGCTGGCGGCATCGGCGCTGGTGCTGGCCGCAGCGGCCGTCAGATCGGGAGCCTTGGCTGCCGCCAGTTCAACGTTCTGGCCGCCTACGTTCAGGCTGGTCGCGCTGATCGGCATGGCCACGTCGAACGAGTAGTTCTGATCGCCGTAGTTGGTCGTGTAGATGATGCGCGGACCGGTGGTGGTCACGCCCAGCTTCTTGGCAGCGGCCTGGATCTGGCCAATGGCCTTGTCGGTCGCGTCGTTGAGGGCCTCGAGGCCACCCTTGCGCTCGATCGAGGTCGACACCATCAGCACCGGCGTGGGCTGGGTCTGCTCGATGTACGGAATGAGCTTGGTATAGTCCACGTTCTGGACCGACGCCACCACGTTCTGCAGGTTGTTCAGGCTGAACTGGATGAAGGCATCCGGGTCGCCGTGAATGTAAAGATTGGAGTAGCGGTTGATCAGGTTGAAGCCGTAGTCGACGTCATACGACCAGGTCACCTTGGTCAGCTGGCCGCGGCTGCCGTTGCGCTCGAGGTCGAGCGTGAAGTGCTTGTCGTTGCCGCGCCAGTCGTTGTCGACGTTCCACACGATGGTGGCTTTGCGGGCGGTCGAGTCGATCTTGTCGAAGCTCGGCTCGGCGGAGGCGATGGTGAACTTGCCGTTGCCGACCTTGCCGTCGTCGCTGGCCCAGCTGATTTCAGCGCCGGGGCCGTAAGCCTTGCCCGAGAAGTCGAACTTGATGTTGCGGTCGTACTCGCGCTGCACGGAGTATTCCGGGAAGCGACGGAAGTTGTTGAGCACGTCGTAGACCTGACGCATGTCCTTGCCGACGACCAGCGACCGTTCGACATGGCCGCTGCCAGGCATCACCACGCCCACTACCACCGCCACGACGGCGACGATGATCAGGGCAACAATAAACTCAAGAACACGCATCATTCCAGGATTCTCCGCACGTCTCATCTGGTACACGGCACAAAGGCAGTCGCCGGAGACCGGCCCGCCACGGGAGATTCCCGAAGAATCACGGCATGAACGGGGGGTCGGCCAGCGCCGAATTGCCCGATACTACTTGCTCCGGCGTCCAGCCGTAAAGACTGCCTGACGCGTGCCTTCCAGACGCCTGCGAATGGCGTCCGGCAAGGCCCCGCAAGGTTTTAGCCTGTTTACCGGCGCTTAGACGATGCCAAGCTCCAGCGCCTTCAGCACGGCGCGCGTGCGGTCGCGCACGCCCAGCTTGGAGAGAATGTTGGAAACGTGGTTCTTCACCGTTCCCTCCGCCACCTTCAGCGAGTTGGCGATCTCCTTGTTGCTGTAGCCGCCCGACAGCAGGCGGAGGATCTCCGTCTCGCGCTCGGTCAGGGGATCGGGCTGTTCCAGGCTGGTGAACTGGTTCTGCATGCGGCCCAAGCCGGCCAGCAGGCGCTGGGTCACCATCGGTGCCACCAGCGAGCCGCCAGCGGCCACGGTGCGAACCGCCTCCACCAGTTGCTCCAGCGAGACGTCCTTGAGCAGGTAGCCGCGGGCGCCGGCCTTCAAGCCCTGCAGCACCAGCTGATCGTCATCGAAGGTGGTGAGGATGATGGTGGGCGGCAATTCGTTGCGGGCGGACAGTGCCTGCAGCACTTCCAGGCCGCTCATGTTGGGCATGCGCAGGTCCAGCAGCACCACATCGGGCTTGATCCGTGGAATGTCCTGCACGGCCTGGGCGCCATCGGCGCATTCGGCCACCACGCGGATGTCCTCCGCCAGGTCCAGCAGTGAACGGACACCCTGGCGAACCAGGTTCTGGTCGTCGACGAGACAGACGGAAATCATCGCGGATCCTCGAAACGTAGGTGGCCGGCGTGCGATGCCCGCGGCCAACGGAGAGAACGATGCTGCTTTCCAAGCAACACATTTTTACACGACAACCGGGCAAGGCTACAGCATGCCCAGGGCCGGGGGCTCGAACCGTGACGGCGTATGGGCGAGTTGCGCTACCTCGCCCAGCGGCAGCCGCACGGTCAACGCAAAACCTTGCAGGAGCGCCGCGTCCACCGTCACGCTGCCCTCGAATTCGACCAGCCGCTCGCGCATGCCGGACAAGCCGTTGCCCGGCCGGAAGTTGGTCGCGCCACGGCCATCGTCGCGGGCGTACAGCTCCAGCAGGTTGGCATTGACGTAGTCGAAGCGCAGCCACAGGTTGCGGGCGCCGGCATGGCGAGCGGTATTGGTGATGATTTCCTGCGCACAGCGCAACAGCACCTGGGCTCGGCGCGGGTCCTCCACGCTGAACCGGGGCGGCGTTTCCATGTGCACGTTCAGGCCGGGCACGCCCTCGGTGAGGCTGCGCAGGGCCACGGTGAGGTCGATCGCGTCGTCCTGGCGCAACTCGCTGACCACTTCGCGCACATCCGACAGCAGATGCTTGGCGGTGACCTGGGCCTTGTGCACGTGCTCGGCCGCCTGGGCATTGACCAGATGGCTGGCCACTTCCAGGTTGAGGCTGAGCGCGGTCAGGTGATGGCCCACCAGGTCGTGCAGGTCGCGGGCGATGCGCATGCGCTCGGCAATGCGGGTGGATTCGGCCAGCAGGGCGCGGGTGGCGCGCAGCTCGGAATTCAGGCGCCGCTGCACCTCGCGCTCCTCGGCCTGCAGGCTGGCGATCATCGAGGTGAAGAAGACCAGCGCCGAAATGCCCAGGTACATGCACACCTGCAGGAACGCGGTGACCACCGTCCAGCCGGCAAAGCTGGCGAAGATGGGCATCAGCATCAGGTTCTGCAGCAGCATCCAGACCAGCCCGGCACCCACCGGCAGCTGCCAGGGCAGGACCACCGCGATCACCAGCATCAGCATCGCCGACAGGCCGCTCTGGCTGAACCAGCCCATCGCCACCGCCGAACCGGTAAGCACCACCAGCCCGAACAGCTTGACCACCGAGGGATAGCTGGTCTGGCGCGCCATGCCCGAGCGCCGCGTCAGCAGCAGATAGGTCACCCCATAGATGAGGTAGGAAAGCAGCCAGCCGGTGATGTTCGGGTTGCTCCACCAGGCGCTGACCTCGGCGAGCCCCCCGGGACCGGACAGCAACGGCAACGCCACGCACAGGTACGTGAACAGACCAGCGTACCGGAGCAGCCGGATGTGATTAATGTTTGACCAGGCCATGCCTGCATCATTCGCTACCTGCAGGCGTGGTGCAATGCGCGAGAAGTCATTAGCCTCCCCCTGCCAGAAGGCATGACTGAGGGCGCTTTACAAAGGTTTTACATGGTGCGCCGTGTTATGTGCGGCCGCCGGGCACATGCCATAATGCCGATGTCACGCGAGGCCGAACCAACGGTCTTACCCTCGAATCAAACCAAGCGGAGCAACGAATGGCCCTTGCCATCCGCGACGTGCGTGAGCACGACCTGGATGCCGTACTGGCGCTCAACAACGCCGCCGGCCGCACCATCCTCGCCCTGGACTCGGCACAGCTGCGCTACTTCTTCGACCATGCGGACTATTTCCGGGTGGCCGAGATCGATGGCCAACTCGCCGGGTTTCTCATCGCGCTCCGCGAAGGTCGCGATTACGACAGTCCGAACTATCACTGGTTCTCCCAGCACTACCCGCAGTTTGCCTATATCGATCGCATCGTCATCGCCAACGCCTATCGCCGTCATGGCCTGGGTCGCATCTTCTATTGCGACGTGACCAGCTATGCGGAAGTGCGCGTGCCGCTGCTGACCTGCGAGGTTTTCCTGGAGCCGCGCGACGACGTGGTGGTGCTGTTCCACGGCACCTACGGTTTCCAGGAAGTGGGCCAGCAACGCATGGGCAGCGACGGTCCGCAGGTGAGCCTGCTGGCCAAGGACCTGCCCAGCTACGCCTTTGTGCGAGAGACCTATCTGGACCACGACGGCCTTCCCGATGTGCCGTGGCTGGCCGAACGCCAGCATTCGTCCCCTCCTCCCGATACCACCCAGCGCCGCCTCGCGGGAGAGCAGCGCCCGTGAATGCAAAGATGGATCAACAAGACGCCTGTGACCTGCGCTTCGGCCAGGTCGGCATAGCCAACGTGCGCATCAAGCGCGTGGATGCGGCCGCGCTGTGCGAAGAGCTGGAACGCCGCGTCCGTGCCGCCCCCCAATTGTTCTCACGCGCCGCCGTGGTGCTGGATCTCAGCCATCTGCTGAAGCTGCCGGACGACGGCACGGTCGACGCCCTGCTCGAAGCCATCCGCAGTGCCGGCATGCTGCCGGTGGGGCTGGCCTACGGCACCAGCGAAGTCGATGCGCTGGCGCAGCGCATGGGCCTGCCGTTGATCGCCAAGTTCCGCGCCGCCTACGAACCAGCCGACGGCGGCAGCATCGCGCCGCCGGCGCCGTCCGCCGCTGCCGCGGAACCGCCGCGCCGCGCGGAACCGGTGCGACAGGAAGCAGAACCCGCCGCTCCGGTGTCCACGCTCGGCGCGCAGCACTACGAAGGCACCGTGCGTTCGGGCCAGCAGGTGTATGCGCGCGATCGCGACCTGGTCGTCACCGGCGCCATCGCCAACGCCGCCGAAGTGATTGCCGACGGCAGCATCCATGTCTACGGCGCCGTGCGCGGCCGCGCGATGGCCGGCGCACAGGGTGATGAGAAAGCGCGCATATACATTTCAGACTTCCGCGCGGAGTTGGTGGCCATCGCCGGGCACTACCGCGTGTTTGAACAAATTCCAAAGGACCTCGAAGGCCAGTCTGTGCGATGCTGGCTCGAAGGGGAAAAATTGCTGATCGCCAAGCTGTGACGATCAGTCATTACAACTACAAAGAACCATGCGGAGATGAGCCTTGACTGCTGAGATTATCGTTGTCACCTCGGGCAAGGGTGGCGTGGGCAAGACCACGACCAGTGCCTCGCTTGCCACGGGCCTCGCCATGGCCGGCAAGAAAGTCGCGGTGATCGATTTCGACGTCGGCCTGCGCAACCTCGACCTCATCATGGGCTGCGAGCGGCGCGTGGTGTACGACTTCGTCAACGTCGTGCACGGCGAAGCCACGCTCAAGCAGGCGCTGATCAAGGACAAGCGCTACGAGACCCTCTACGTGCTGGCGGCCAGCCAGACGCGCGACAAGGACGCGCTGACCCAGGAAGGCGTCGAGAAGGTGCTCGAGGACCTGGGCAAGGAAGGCTTCGATTTCGTCGTCTGTGATTCGCCTGCCGGCATCGAAAAGGGTGCGCACCTGGCGATGTATTTCGCCGACCACGCCGTGGTGGTGGTGAACCCGGAAGTGTCCTCGGTGCGCGACTCGGACCGCATCCTGGGCCTGCTCGCCAGCAAGACCCGCCGCGCCGAACGCGGCGACGGCGCGATCAAGCAGCACCTGCTGCTGACGCGCTACAACCCGGCCCGCGTGGCGGTGGGCGAAATGCTCAGCGTGAAGGACGTCGAGGAAATCCTCGGCATCAACGTGGTGGGCGTGATTCCCGAATCGGAAAACGTACTGGCGGCATCCAACGCCGGCGTGCCGGTGATCCTGGACGACAACTCGTTCGCGGGTCAGGCGTACAGCGACACCGTTGCCCGCATCCTTGGTGAAGAACGTGCCCTGCGCTTCCTCGAAGTGCCGAAGAAGGGCTTCTTCCAGCGCGTATTCGGAGGCTGATCGGCATGGGTATTCTTGATTTCCTGAAGCGCAAGCCGGAACCCACCGCTGGACTCGCCAAGGAGCGTCTTCGCATCATCGTGGCTCAGGAGCGCTCGACCCGTGGCGCTCCCGACTACCTGCCGTTGCTGCGCAACGAGCTGCTCGAAGTGATCAAGAAATACGTCCACGTCGACCTCGAAGCCATCAACATCAATGTCGAGCGCGACAGCGGACACGAGATCCTCGAGCTCTCCGTGGCGCTGCCCGAGAACACGCCAGCCAAAACCGTGTGATCGACGTGGCGCGGATCTTCCGCGCCACGCATTGCACCGCCTTCGCCGCTGCGATCCGGCGGCGACTTTCATCCGATGCCTGTTGCCCTTCCCTCCTCCACTGACGAAGCAAGCGTGATGCGCGTGGCCGAGATCGGCTTCGAAGCGCCGGCGACGCTGCTTGCCCGTTACGGACTCGCGCTCGAACGGGTGGCGCCCGGCACAGCCATTCCGGGCAGTTTCTGGGGCGACGAGGAAGCCGGCATCATCGGCACCACGGTGTATGCACGCGACGACACGCCGGTGCATTCGCTGCTGCACGAGGCCGGCCATCTGATCGTGCTGCCGCCCGAGCGGCGCAGCCAGGTGCATACCGATGCCACCGATTCCATCGCCGAGGAAGACGCCACCTGCTATCTGCAGATCGTGCTGGCCGACGAGTTGCCCGGCGTCGGCCGCGCGCGCCTGATGGCCGACATGGACGCCTGGGGCTACACCTTCCGGCTCGGCTCCGCCCAGGCATGGTTTGGCGAAGACGCCGCCAATGCCAGGCTTTGGCTGGTGGAACACGGTCTGCTGGACGCTCAGGGAAGACCGGTTTTCAGCTGACCGCGACCGCTTCGGGGCAAGCAAAACCTTGCTTAGAGCCTGTTCATGATCTCCGCGTGGCCCGCGCCGGGATCTGTTTGCGCGCAGGACAAGGAAGAGGGAAGGAGTGTACGTCCGTACACGACTGAGTGATGACGCCGGCCTGTGGGCAAACAGACCCGGCCCGGCGGGTTGTTCTTGAGTGGCCGCCAGGCGGTAGCGCGCGGCTTGACCTGCCCACCAGGCAGGCGCAGCGCCACGCACTACCGCCTGGCGGCCACTCAAGAACAACGCGGGCTACGCGGAGATCATGAACAGGCTCTAATCTCACGTCGACACAACACCCGCTGGCGCAGTGTGATATCGCCAAACGGGAGACCGTGCGTGACACCCTGGCTCAAGACAGCGGTCAGCGTTCTGTGCGCCGCGATGCTGGCCACCAGCGCAGCCGGTGATGTCACCGGTGGCTCGCCGCGTCCCGACAGCTTCGTGGCACACATCGAACTCACCGGCGCCATCGGACCGGCCGCCGCCGAATACGTCGATGCCTCCTTGCAACGCGCCGCACGCGATGGCGCCCGCGCCGTCGTGCTGCAGATGGATACGCCGGGAGGCCTGTCCGATTCGATGCGGCAGATCATCGCCAGCATCCTCGCTTCCCCTCAGCCGGTGATCGGCTACGTCGCGCCCAGCGGTGCACGTGCGGCCTCGGCCGGCACCTACATCCTCTACGCCTGCCACATTGCGGCGATGGCGCCTGCCACCCATCTGGGTGCGGCCACGCCGGTGGCGCTCGGTGGCGGCAGCCCCCTGCCCTCGCCGGCCGCATCGGCACCGGGCAACGCGAAAACCGATGCCGAATCCAACAAGGCGATCAACGATGCGGTCGCATCGATCCGTTCGCTGGCGCAGCTCAATGGCCGCAATGCGGAGTGGGCCGCGCAGTCGGTGCAAGGCGCGGCAACACTCACCGCCGACGAAGCCCTGCAGAAGCACGTGGTGGATCTGGTCGCCGCGGATCTCACCGCGCTGCTCTTGAGCGTGGAGGGACGGCGCGTGCACGTTGGCGGCAAAGACGTAGTGCTGCATCTGTCCCAGCTGCCCGTGCGCAATTACGCGCCCAACTGGCGCACCCATCTGCTGAGCCTGATCACCCATCCCACCATCGCCTACCTGCTGCTGCTCGCCGGCATCTACGGACTGGTGCTGGAAGCGTTCCATCCCGGCGTGCTGGTGCCCGGTATCGCCGGTGCCATCTGCCTGCTGGTCGGCCTGTACGCACTGCAGCTGTTGCCGGTGAACTATGCAGGCCTCGCCTTGATGCTGCTGGGCGTGGGGCTGGTGCTGGCCGAAGCCATGATGCCGTCGGTCGGTGCCATCGGCCTGGGCGGCGTGGTGGCGTTCGTGATCGGCTCGATCATGCTGTTCGATGCCGACGTGCCGGGGTACGAAGTGAATGTGGGGGTGATTGCCGGCATCGCCCTGGGCGGCGTGGCGGTGTTGATGGTCTTGCTGCGCCTGGTGGCGCGCACGCGCCGCGTGCGGACGTTCAACGGCGACGAACAGATGTTGCACAGCACCGGCGAACTGATCCAGCCGCTCGATGCAGCCGGCGACGGCTGGGCGCGCATCGGCGGCGAGCAATGGCGCGTGCATGGCGATGCCAGCCTGCCGGCCGGCTCACGTATCCGCGTGGTGGGACGCGACGGCCTGCTGCTGCGCATCACCCGCGCCTGACTTCAGCAAAGGAGAAACACATGATTGGCTTCGTCGGCGTGATCGTGATCTGGGTGATCGCCCTATTGTTCCTGTCGATCAAGGTGCTGCCGGAATACCAGCGCGGCGTGGTGCTCACGCTCGGCCGCTACACCGGCACCAAAGGACCGGGCCTGGTGCTGCTGGTGCCGATCGTGCAGCGCATGATGCGGGTGGATTTGCGCGTGACCGTGATGGACGTGCCGCCGCAAGACGTGATCTCGCGCGACAACGTCTCCGTGCGCGTCAACGCGGTGGTCTACTTCCGCGTGGTGGAACCAGACAAGGCGATGCTGCAGGTGGCCGATTTCTACCAGGCCACCAGCCAGCTGGCGCAGACGCGCCTGCGCTCGGTGCTCGGCCAGCACGAACTGGACGATATTCTTTCGCAACGCGATTCGATCAATCACAGCCTGCAGCAGATCCTGGACGAAGCGACCGATCCCTGGGGCATCAAGGTCAGCAACGTCGAAATCAAGGATGTCGACCTCAACGAAACCATGGTGCGCGCGATCGCCCGCCAAGCCGAAGCCGAACGCGAGCGCCGCGCCAAGGTGATCCATGCGGAAGGCGAACTGCAGGCCGCGGAAAAATTGCGCGATGCCGCCGCCGTGCTCGCGCAGCAACCGCAGGCGTTGCAGCTGCGCTACATGCAGACCATGTCGGACATGTCCAACAGCGGCAAGGCGTCGACCATCGTGTTCCCGCTGCCGCTGGACCTGTTGAAGCCGCTGCTGGGACCAAGCGGCTGAGCGCCTGGGTTCGTCTGTGGGAGCGCACCCTGTGCGCGACTGGCCTGGCCTCGGGGCAAGGTTGAGTCGCGCACAGGGTGCGCTCCTACGGGGGTGAGGACGCGTGTGTCTGTACAATGAGCGGCCATTCGCCAGCCGCGCCGCCATGTCCAGCACGCCCACCCATGTCAGCGTCGCCATCATCGGCGGCGGCCCCGCCGGCCTGATGGCGGCCGAGGCCGCGCATGCGGCCGGGGTATCGGTGGATGTGTTCGATGCCAAGGGCTCGGTAGGACGCAAGTTCCTCATCGCCGGCAAGGGCGGCATGAACCTCACCCACGGCGAAGCGAAGCCCGATTTCGTGCAGCGTTACGGCACACGTTCGCGCGAAGTGGGCGAATGGCTGGACGATTTCGACGCAGAGGACTTGCGCGCCTGGGCCCGTGGCCTGGGCGTGGAAACCTTCGTCGGCACCTCGGGACGCGTGTTTCCCAGCGACCTGAAAGCCGCGCCGTTGTTGCGTGGCTGGGTGCGCCGCCTGCGCGAAAGCGGCGTGCGCTTCCATGTGCATCACCGCTGGCTGGGCTGGACCGACGATGGCGCGCTGCGCTTCGCCACGCCCGAGGGCGAGCAGGCAGTTCGCGCCGATGCGGTGGTGCTCGCGATGGGCGGCGGCAGCTGGCCGGAGCTGGGTTCGGACGGTGCATGGCAGGCGCCCTTGCGCGAGCGCGGCGTCGATGTATCGCCGCTGGTGCCGTCCAACTGCGGTTTCGACATCGGCTGGAGCGAACACATCGCCGGCCGTTTTGCCGGCGCGCCGCTGAAGCCCGTGACGATCCACCTGCGCGACCAGCACGGCCACGAGCACGCACGCCAAGGCGAATGCGTGATCACTGCCGGCGGCATCGAAGGCAGCTTGATCTACGCGTATTCCGCGCTGATCCGCGATGCCATCGCCGCGCACGGGCCGCTCACCATCGAACTCGATCTCTCGCCCGACCGCACGCTCGAACGCCTGCGCGCCGATCTTGCCAAGCCGCGGGGCAAACATTCCATGAGCGACCACCTGCGTCGCCAGACCGGCCTCACCGGGGTGAAGGCCGCGCTGCTGCACGAAGTGCTCGACCGCGAGCAGTTCCACGACACGGACAGTCTGGCGCGCACCATCAAGCGCCTGCCGCTGCGGCTCGCCCATGCGCGTCCCATCGAGGAAGCGATCAGCAGCGGCGGCGGCGTGCGGCTGGAGGCGCTGAACCCGGCGCTGATGCTCGACGCCTGCCCCGGCGTGTTCTGCGCCGGCGAAATGCTCGACTGGGAGGCCCCCACCGGCGGCTACCTGCTTACTGCCTGCTTCGCCAGCGGACGCCGCGCCGGGCTCGGCGCCGCCGACTGGATCAAGCATTTGCCGCCGGCGGCCGATAACTGAGCAGAGCGTCGCAAGGCAGATCCGTGGCGCTACATATTTCCCGCCGGCGGCCGATACACCGAGCGTAGCGGGTGCCACACGAGGGAGCTGGCAGCACGATGATGGGGAACTGGTGGCGAGTATTCGGACGTGAGCGCGCGGCGGAACCCATGGCGGCGCGCCCCTCCGTGCCCGAACCGGAACACTCCGACGCGCCCGTGCCGCACGACACGGTGTCGGGCGACGAACTCGCCGAGCGCTTCGTCCGCTTCATCCTCAACCAACCGGTGGACGCGGGCGATGCGCCCGACAAGCAGCGCGAACAGGCCATTCTCCAGCGCCTGAAGGATCAGTGCGAAAACGGCCGCTTCGACGTGCGCAGCCTGCCGCGCATGCCCACCGTGCTGCCGCAGCTGATGCGCGCAATGAAGAACGACAAGCTCAGCGGCGCCCAGCTGGCCGACCTGATCAAGCGCGATCCCGTACTGGTGGGCGAAGTGATGCGCGTCACCGGCAGCGTCACCTACCGCACCGCCCATCCGATCGGCAGCCTGCAGCACGCGGTGGTGCTGCTCGGCCAGATCGGCCTGCGCCACGTGGTGACCTCGTACGTGATGAAGCCCATCCTGATGGCCAGCGCCGGCGCCAACGGACAGATCGTGGGCCAGCGACTGTGGGACCACGCCGAACGTTGCGCGCATGCCGCGGTGTACCTGAGCAAGGGACAGTGCGACGCGTTCGAGGCGTACCTGGTGGCCCTGGTCGGCTACAGCGGCCTCGGTGCGGTGGCGCGCCTGCTCGATCGCGAGTTGCAGAACACCGAGCTGCCCGCCAGTTCCACCGCCTTCATCGACAGCTGCGTGCAGCTCGCCGCGCAGCTCACCGTGCAGGCGGGCCAGCACTGGGAGCTGCCGCCGCCCGTGCAGGACGCGCTGGTGGAGCACCTGGAGCACGGCCATGCCGCGCTGATGCTGCCGATGAGCCGCGTGCTCTACGTATCGCAGCGGCTGGCGATGAACCAGCTGCTGGCCGAGCAGGGCATGCTCGATCTGGACTCCGGTTACAGCGAGGATCCGGTCGCCACCTTCCCGCCGCAACTGCTGGCACGTTGCCAGCAGGACCTGCGCCGGAGTTTCGCCGCGACCTGATCGACCTCACTTTGCCGCGAGGAGACGCTCTCTCACCTCGGCCACGACGGCGAACGAACGACAACGCGCCTCGTGCTCGAACACGTTGGCGGTGATCATCAACTCGTCAGGCCGATGGCGCTCGACGAAGGCCTCGATCCCGTCCTTCACCGTGTCGGCACTGCCCACCACGGCGCAGGCGAGCGCCTGTTGCACGCCGAACTTCTCGGTGGGCGTCCAGTAGTTTTCGATGTTGTCGATCGGCGGCGGAATCAGTCCGGGTCGCCCGCGGCGCAGATTGACGAAACTCTGCTGCTGGGTGGTGAACAGGCGCCGGGCTTCCGCATCGCTGGCCGCGGCCACGATGTTTATCCCCAACATGGCGTGGGGCGCCTGCAGGCGTTGCGACGGCCGGAAATCGCGACGGTAGAGGGCCAGGGCCTCATCCATCGCATCGGGCGCAAAGTGCGAGGCGAAGGCAAACGGCAGCCCCATCGCCGCCGCCAGCCGGGCACTGAACAGGCTGGAACCCAGCAGCCACACCGGCACCTCGATGCCGGCGCCAGGGACGGCGCGCACCGGCTGGTTGGGCGTGGCGGGTTCGAAATAGGACAGCAGCTCGGCCACGTCCTGGGGGAACTGCTCGGCGCTGTCGAAATAGCGGCGCAAGGCGCGCGCCGTGGCGTGATCGGTGCCCGGCGCACGGCCCAGGCCCAGATCGATACGCCCCGGATACAGCGAAGCCAGCGTGCCGAACTGCTCGGCCACCTGCAGCGGCGCGTGGTTCGGCAACATGATGCCGCCGGCACCCACCCGAATGGTCGAGGTACCGCCCGCCACATGGCCGATCAGCACGGCGGTGGCAGCGCTGGCGATGCCCGGCATGTTGTGGTGTTCGGCCAGCCAGTAGCGGTTGTAGCCCAGCGTTTCGGCGCGGCGCGCCAGATCCAGCGTGTTGGCGAACGCCTGGGTGGTATCGCTGCCCTCGGTAACGGGCGCCAGATCAAGTACGGAAAAAGGAATCATGGAGCTTCCTCGACGGGGAAGCCCTTGTATCTGGGGACGGGGCCGGCAAATGCCAGCCCCGCCGCCTGCGCTTAGCGCATGATGCCGGTATGGCCCAGCGAATAGCGGCCCGGCTGCGGCCACACGGCCAGACCGTGCGGCTCCTGGCCTACCTTGATCTTGCGCACCTGGCCGGTGCTGGTGTCGATCGCATAGACCTCGTCATCGAAGCGGCCCGAGAGCCACAGCGTCTTGCCGTCGGCGCTCACGTTGCCCATGTCCGGGCTGCCGCCGCCGGGGATCGGCCAGTTCGCCACCTCCTTCTGCGAGGCGAAGTCGATCACCGACACGCTGCCCTTGCCGCCGCGCGGACCGTGCACCTTGTTGGAGCCGCGGTTGGCCACGTACAACTTGCTGCCGTCGCGGCTGGGGTACAGGCCGTGCGTGCCCACGCCGGTCTTGATGAAGCCCACCTGCTTGAAGCTGGCGCCGTCGATCAGGTACACGCCGTCGGCCATCATGTCGGCCACGTAGAACGTCTTGCCGTCAGGAGACGCACGAATGTCCTGCGGCATGCCCTTCTTGGACAGATCCAGGTAACCGAGCACCTTGCGGTTGACCATGTCGATCTTCACCAGCTTGCCGGTGAACTCGCAGGTGAAAATCGCATAGCTGCCGTCGATGGCGAAGTCGGCATGGTTGATGCCCTTGCACTCCGGCGCGCTGAGGCTGGAGTGCTCCTTCATGCTGTGCGCATCGCGGAAATCCAGGCGCGCGAACGCTTCGGCGACGACGATGGCTTCCTTGCCGTCCGGCGTGAAGTACATGTTGTACGGGTCATCCACCGGCACCGCCGTGCCCGGCTTGCCGGTGGCGGCATCGATCGGCGTGAGGCTGCCGGTCTTCTTGCGCTCGGCGTTGTTGGTGACCCATAGCGTGCGCAGGTCCCACGACGGCACCACGTGCTGCGGACCCTCGCCCACCTTGAACTTGTCCACCACCTTGTAGGTGGCCGGATCGATCACGTAGACGTCGTTCGAACGCAGGTTGGGCACGTAGATGCGTGCCGGATCGTTCTTCACCACCGAGCTGAGGTGGCCCAGGCCCGACTCGCTGTACATGTTGGCGGGATTCACCACCGGCGGCATGCCGGGCACGGTGTTCACGGACGAGGCTGCCAGGGCATTGCCGCCCAGGCACGCAGCGGCAAGCGCCAACGGTGCGAGGCGGAACAAACGGGAGGAACGCAGGGATTTAACGATGGCCATGAGTCACAACTTGGTTTGGGTGATATGGGGAAGGTCAACGTGCCTGCGTGTCGCGACGCAAGGCATTGACCGTATTTACCACAATAGCATCCACGCCCAGCTGACCGAGCTCAGCCGAGGAGCGGCGCGGATCGCCGCCATAGACGCCATCGGCCGCGCCCAGCTTGGGGCCGTCCTGCAATTGGCCCAGGCGCACCATCTTCGGATCGGCGGCGAGCTGCAGCGAGGTATCGGCTAGGCCGGCATGCGTGCCGATCTCGTTGTCCTTGACGCCGTGCTGGCGCAGGATCTGGTTGAAGCCGTCGGACGAGGTGGCGTAGTACTCCGGCGGCACGAGGGCACGCGCCTTGCCGCCCCAGCCCTTGTTCAACTTGGCGGCCACGCGATCCAGATCTTTCTGATAGCCGCCGTGGTCGCCCAGCAGGACGATGTTGCGGAAGCCATGCACGGCGAAGCTTTGCGCCGCCGATTCCAGCAGCTGCTCGAACACCGCATCGGGAATCGTGATGGTGCCGGGAAAACGCATGTGCGAACTCGGCGGCGCGGTGCCGCCTTCGGGCACGTAAGTCACCACCGGCGCCACCAGCGCGTTGCCCAGTCGCTCGGCGATCTTCTGCGCGAGAAAGGCCGCGCGTGCATTGTGCTTGCCCACCGCGATGTATGGGCCGCTCTGCTCGGTGCCGCCGATCGGAATGATGATGGTGGTCTTGCCGGCCTGCACCTGGTCGCGGATTTCAGTCCAGGTGAGGTCTTGCAGCTGCACGGTGTGCGGCGTCTGGGCGAAGGCGGTCGAGGCGCCCAATAGCAAAAGTCCGCAGGCAAGCGCGCGGAGCGACAAGGAAGGCATGGCATCGTCCTGAAAAGCAGACACCCAGTGTAGAACGCCCTCCTGTGAGAGCGCACCCTATGCGCGACTGCCACATGCGGGCGGCTGGCTCCGTTGACGTGTCGCGCACAGGGGAGTCGGGAGACCGGCAACTACCGCGCTTTTTGCCACGATCTCACCGCCGTGGCCGCAGCGATGCGTACCTCGCCCCGTTGTGGGAGCGCACTTGTGCGCGACGCTGACGCATCGGCGCCCTCAGCCATGGCTGTTCGCGAACAACAAAGACAGCGGAGATCATGAGAGGTGGCAGTCGCGGACAAGTCCGTTCCCACACCATTCGTTGCGGCGATCAGTCCGGCGGCTGCAACGGATGCCGCTCTTTCCACGCGGCGAGCGCCTCGCGATACTTGCCCATCGCTTCATCGTAGAAATCGAAGATGCAGGGCACGCAGCCCTGGCCGCAGCAGTCTTCGTCGTCGGGGCGTTGCGGTGGGATGGGCGGTGGATCGTCGGAGGGCGCGGGTACGCCCTCCGGCGGGGCTTTCGGTGAATCGTTCAACAGAATATTCCGCTCAGAAGATCAACCCGGCTTGCGGAAACGATAGACGAACTGGTCGGTATGACCGCGGATCGACTTGTCGAATACCTTGATGTTGTGCGGGTCTGCAGGATTGCGCAGCACGTCGCTCTCGCCGTCGAAGACGAAGCCCACCGACTCGACCTGCTTCTTCACGATGGCCGGATCGATGCGATGCAGCGTGTCGGTGTCGCGCATGCCCGAACCGGCTTCGGCCACGTGGTCGATCACCACGAACAGGCCGCCGGGCTTGAGCGAATCGAACACCTGCTTGTCGAACGTCACCGGATCGACGCTGCCCATGAACTTGTCCGGATAGTCGTGGTAGTTCTGCGACGTGAAGACGAGGTCAACCTTCACCGGCGTCTTGAACTCCTTGGCCGGCACCATCAGCACGCCGACGTTGGCGTAATGCGGCTGCGCCACGAGCGCCTTGGAGGCCTGCACGTCGGACTGGGCCTCCTTGCCGTATTCGTTCGGCCATACCGCGAAAACCTTGCCCTTCGGACCCACCACGCCGCTGAACACGCGGGTGAAATAGCCGCTGCCCGGGATCAGGTCCACCACGGACTGGCCCGGCTTCACTTCGGCAAACGCCATCAGGTCGGCGATTTTCCGGCGATCGTCGTTGGCGGTGTCGTCCTTGCGGGCCGGATCGTTGACCGCCGCGGTGACGTAGGAAGGGACTTCCGTTGACGCCGGCGCAGCGGCCAGCGCAGCGGTGACGGGAAAAGCGAGGGCTACCAGCACTGCAAGTACGGTCGGTCGCATGACGAACTCCGTGGTGTGGCGGGTGTGGGGCGCATTGTGCGCCCCCACAGGATAAAGCGCAGCAGGTGTCTCGACACAGTGCTCCGTCGCGTTATTTGCCCGTGCCCGGTCCGGCCAGCGCGGTCAACAGCACGTGCCAATAGGTCACATCGTCATAGAACGACTTCACCGGCACGCGCTCGTTGAGACCATGCGCGAACGAATCGCTGTTCTTCATGAACATGCCGTTGACGCCATAGGCGGGAATGCCCGCCGCGCGGAAATAGATGCCGTCGGTGGCGCCCGATTCCTGCTCCGGCGTAATCGCCACGCCCGGGCGAATGGCATGCACCGCCTTGGTCACGGCCGCGACCACGTCGGGGCGCAACGGCGAGGCATCGCTGGAGATCGCCTTGCCGATCAGCACGACCTCCACCTTCGGGCCGACCAGATCGGCCAGCGTCTTGCGCACGGTCTCGATCGCCACGCCCGGGAAGATGCGGCAATTGATGTTCGCCGTCGCCGACTGCGGCAACGCATTGTCCGCATGGCCGCCGCGCAGCATGGTGGCGACGCAGGTGGTGCGCGTCTTGCCCACTTCCGACGGTTCCGCCGCCAGCACGGCGGCAGCATTCGCGTCGTGCGGATTCTTGGCGAAGTCGCGCATCGCCTGACCCAGCTTGCCCTGCGTGGTCGCGCCCAAGGCCTTGAACGAAGCGATAGTGGTGTCGTTGGACATCACCGGGAACGCGTAGCCCTGCACTTTCTTCAGCGCATCGGCCAGCTCGTAGATGGCGTTGTCCGCACGCGGCAGCGAACTGTGGCCGCCGGCGTTGCGCGTGGTCAGTTCGAAATCCGCATAGGCCTTTTCCGCCGTTTGCAGACCGAACACCAGCGGCTTGCCGTCTTCGCTCAGCTCGCCGCCACCCGCATCCGTATTGAGCGCGAACTCGGCATCGACCAGGTCGCGATGGTTTTTCACCAGGTCGTCCATGGTCTCCTGGGTGGTTTCCTCGTCGCCGGTGTAGACGATGATCAGGTCGCGCGTGGGCACGAAGCCGGCCTTCTTCAACTGGATGAAGTTGGCCGCCAGCACAGTGACGCCGCTCTTGATGTCTTCGGTGCCGCGACCGTAGAAGTAACCGTTCTCCTCGATCAGCTTGAACGGGTCGCGCTGCCAGTCTTCCGGCTTGGCGGTGACCACGTCCATGTGCGCCATCAGCGCGATCGGCTTGCCGCCCGTGCCGTTGCCGCGGTAGCGCACGACCATCGCCGCGGTCTCGCCGTGCGGGATGATATGGATGTCCGCATCGGGGAAGCCTGCGGCGCGGAACTGGTCCGCCAGATACTTCGCCATCACCGGCACCTGGCCCTGCCCGATCTCCGTCTTGAAGGCGATGAGGTGACTGAAGATGTCACGCGCCTGCGCCTGGTTGGCGTCCGGCGTCGCCGCGACGGCGGGAAGTGCGACGGAACAGGTCAGCAGCGTAGCGAGCAAGGGTCGGAACATGGGCATCTCACCGGCGTCGGAGGGAGTCGTGAGTATGTCTGGTTCGCCGCCGACGGAACACTGCGGACGCCCCATCCCCGCTGTCTTGAGGCGCCAGCGCCGGCCTGGTACGAAGTCACTGGCCAGCGCTGCGGATGATGCCGTGCAGCAACGAGGATTCCTGTACGCAAACGGACGCAGCGCGAAGGCGCAGGCACGCTTGCGCGGAGCGTCCCCTTCGGGAGTAATCTGGTGCCGCCGGCGCATCCCCAGGCCCGGCATCCACATCGACAAACGCTGCCGTCAGGAGGAAGAACATGGCTTTCTCTGCACGTGTTTCGCATGCTCCGCTCGCCCAGATCAACATCACGCCGCTGGTGGATGTCCTGCTGGTGCTGCTGGTGATCACCATGATCACCTCGCCCGTGCTGACGCACAAATTGAAACTCGACCTGCCGCAGCCCGGTGCCACCTTCGACCCACCGATCGAGCCGAGCATGGTGCAGTTGTCCATCCATGCCGATGGCTCGATGTACTGGAACGATGCACCCATCGACGCTGCGATGCTGTCCTCGCAGCTGGCCATCGCTTCGCACCTGCCAGTGCGACCCCATTTGGTCATCGACCCAGCCGACGGCGTCTCGTATCAGACCGTGGCCAGCGTGATTTCCGACGCCAAGCGACAAGGCCTGCAGAAGATCGATTTCATGGATCCCCGCTAAGCGTGAGCCCGATCGCCGACGAGGACGCACCGCGTCCTCGTCGGTGCCAAGACAACGCAAACGTCACACCGCACCGACATAAGCAAACCGCGCCGAAAGTCGCAGGAAAATGCGGCCCGGTGTTGTGCTGGCGTGCACATCGGCAGACCTACGCTTCCCTTCGTGCGATCTCGCCGCACTGCTGGAGGGAATGTTGATGAAACACAACCCGTCTATCGCAGGACGTAACACACTCGCCGCCGCCGCGATGGCCGTGGCATGCATGGCGCTGCCGCTGCCGGTGCTCGCGCAATACCACCATGGCCCGCCGCCGGCGCACTACGAACATCACGACTATCACGGTCATTACGACAATCACTACAGCCATTACGACCACTACGATCACCACGACAACAGCGGTGCGATCGTCGCCGGTGCGCTGCTGGGCGTCGCCGCGGGCGTGGCCATTTCCAATGCGAACACGCCGCAACCGCCGCCGACGGTGGTCTATACCTCGCCGCCGCCCCCGCCACCGCCGGGCGTCGTTTACTACAACGACGGCTACTAGATGGCTGCCGCCATTCACTGCATAGGGAGTACCGACGATGAAAAATTCGCTTCGTAGTCTGACCCTGCCGGCGCTGGTCTCCTTGGCGCTGGTGGCGGCTCCGGCATGGGCCCAGCAGGCCACGCCGGCCACACCCCCTGCCGCCCAGAAATTGCCCACCACCACGCCGCCGGGCGCGCAGGATCACGGACAGAAACATGCGGATGCGGTCGAACAACGCATTGCCGACCTGCATGCCCAGCTGAAGATCACCGATCAACAGGCCAAGCCATGGGATACCTTCGCGCAGACCATGCGCGACAACGCGCGCAAGGCCGACCAGGCTTTCCGCGAGCGGGCGCAGAAGTTGTCCACGATGACGGCGGAAGACGCCATGAAGTCCTATGCCGATCTCACCGAGACGCACGCGGACAACATGAAGAAACTCTCGTCGGCCTTCAGCGACCTATATGACGCGCTCTCGCCCGCGCAGAAACAGATTGCCGATGCGATGTACCGCAATCCCGGCGGCGGCAAGGGCGCCAGTCCGCACAAGGGTGGCAAGGCCAGCAAGGCCGCACCTGCCGGCGCGTCGTCATCGGCGCATAGCTGATCCACGCTGCACGGCCATCAAGCGCGGCACGATCATCGTGCCGCGCTTTTTTATGGCGCGCCCGCCGCTGTTACCAGCGCCGATGCCAGCGCGACACGGCGAACGCCGCCGAGCGGCCCGAAATGGTCCTGCGCCTCGTAGGTGGCATATCGAAGCTCGCTCACCTTCAGCCATGAAGGCGGCGGCACCACCGCACCCAGCCGACGACGAATCACCTCGGCCGGCACGCATCGACGATACAAACCCAGCGTGATGTGGGCGATATAAGGCGCTTGCCTGATCTCAGGGCTGCCCACAGCCAACGCCTCGCGCCAGCGCGCCAAGCGGCCCATGGGATCGCCCACCGGAATGAAGGCTGCACTGGCAAAGCTGTCCAGTGCCGCCAGCGGCAACGCGCATTCGGTGCCCGCGTGCGCTTCCAGCAAAGCTACCTGATGGTCGAGACGATGCAGCGGGAAATCGTCATCGCGGTCGCCGGCGCCATGAAAGCCGCAGACGTAGACCGTGACATGCGCCTGACGACGCGGACTGGGATGAATCAGGTCCGCCAGTTGTGCACGCGCCGCATCGATGTATTGGAGCAACGCGGGATCGTCGACCGGCAGCATCCAGATGCCGTAGCGGCGGCGCCCCCGATGCCACTCGGGGTAATCGCGCAGGTCGGCGACCAGGGTTTCGGCAGGGCCGCCGATGGGATCGGAAAACAGCATGACGCCGATAGTAACGGCAGCCGACATGGGGGCGGCGCGGCCCGGCATGTTGCGGGCCGGCCCGGTTGGTTTAGAGTGGCCACGCCAGACGCCACGGAGAACCGCATGCCTCGCTCGCGTCATCCCCTGCTCGCCGCCATCCTCTGGGGCGGATTCGTCGCCGGCACGCTGGACATCGGCGCCGCCAGCCTGATCAGCGGTTACGGTCCGCTGGTGATCCTCCGATACATCGCCGCCGGACTGCTCGGCAAAGCCGCGCTGGCCGGAGGCGCCACGGAAGCCGCACTCGGCCTGGTACTGCAGTGGGCCATGTCGCTGCTGATCGCCGCGATCTTCGTGCTCATCGTAGGGCGGCGCGTGGCCGCCACGCCACGCTGGCCGGTCTGGGGCGTGGCCTACGGCGTGGTGGTGTTCGCGGTGATGAACTACGTGGTGGTACCGCTCTCGGCACTGAGCAAGGTGCCGCATTTCAGCGTCTTCAGCTTCATCGCCAACCTGGCTGCGATGCTGCTGTTCGGCTGGATCATCGCGTTTTTCGCGCGCACCAAGTTGTCCAATCGGGCCGCGTAAACCAGGCCGTTGCGGCACACTAGGTGCAATGACTCACACGACCGAATCCGCCGCCAGTGGCTGGTGCCTGTACCTGATCGAATGCCGCGACGGCACCTACTACGCCGGCATCACCAACGACCTCGATGCGCGCTACCAGGCGCACGTCAGCGGCAAGGGCGCGCGCTATACGCGTTCGCATCCGCCGCTGCGCCTGCTGGGTTCGCGTGCCTACGACAACCGCGCAGCGGCATCGCGGGCGGAATGGGAGATCAAGCAATTGCCCAAGCATCGGAAGCTCGGCTACCTGAGCCGCGCGTCAGCGGCGGAAGCCGTCACCCCGCAAGCGGAATGACGGCATCCCAAACCAGCCGCGCTACGAGGATTTCTTCAGCAGCGCGGTGAGCTTGTCCAGCTGTTCGCGGTAGCCGTCGAGCGTCTTCGCGGTGACCTGTGCGTACTGGTTCGCCTCGTCCCAGCGGCGTCCTTCGATCGCCTCGCGCACGCCCGGCACGGTCTTCACGCCATAGCCGGTGAGCATGCCCGGCGCATACACCATGTGCTTGAACCAGGGCCGCTCCGGCAGGCCGGCCGCGCTGGTGAGCGATTGTTCCATCTGCCCCATCAGCGCGTTGATCTGCTGCAGCTGCGCGGCCGGCAGATTGAAATCGCTGGCGGCACGCTGGCTGTAGGCCGCCTCGAACGCCTGCGCGCTCTTCTTCAGTTTCCTGGCGGCATCGTCGAGCGGCGCGAGCTTGATGTCCGGCACGTCCGAATCGCGCTCGGGCGGCAGCAAGGGCCGGGTGGGATCGGAGGTGAGTGCGTACGCGTGTTTGTCGAGCAATTGATGCTGTTGCTCGGTGTCCTTGCGCGTATCGCCCACCAGCTTGTGCAACTCCTCGACGTAGCGATCGAAGGTATCGCTGAAGTCGTTGAAGCGCATCGGCAACACGCTGGCGCCGGCCGTGCGCAACACGATGTGGCCGGCCACTTTCGACAACGCCACGCCGTACTGGAAGTCCGGATCGCCGAAGCGCACGTAGTGCTCGAACGTATCGTAGGCCGAGTGATAGATGCCGTCCTGGTCGTCCTCGCCGCTGAAGCCGAGGTCGAGCGAGGCGATGCCCAGATGTTCGAGGAACGTGCTGTAGTCGGAGCCCGAACCCAGCGCCTCGATCGGCACGTCGCCACCGGCAGCGGCGAGCTTGGCGAATTCCTTGGCTTCGGGCTTGGCGTCCTTGGCATTGCCGGCAACCATCACATGCGCACGCCGGCGTTCCAGCACGCTGCCCTTGGTTTCCGGATCGGTCACGCCCTCGGCCACCTGGTTCACCAGGTGCTGGTAGGAGTGGCTGCCACCGGCTTCGAGGAAACCGCGGCCGTTGGTATCGGAGTTGAGATAAAGCACGGCCTTCTGCTTCAACTCGTCGCCATGCGTTTCGGCCCATTCGGTGGAACCGAGCAGGCCGGCCTCTTCGCCATCCCAGCTCGCGTAGACCAACGTGCGCTGCGGGCGCCAGCCCTGCTTGTACAGCGTGCCGATGGCCTTGGCTTCGGCCAGCAGGGCCACGTTGCCGGCCAGCGGATCCCACGCGCCGAAGACCCAACCGTCGTGATGGTTGCCGCGCACGATCCAACGATCGGGTTCGGTGGCACCCTTGAGCGTGGCGATCACGTCGTACACCGGCTTCTGGCCCCAGTCCGACAGCACGGTCAAATGCACCGGCGCTGCGCTGGGTCCGATGTGATAAGTGATTGGCAGCGAACCGCGCCAGCCACCCGGCGCCACCGGACCGGTGAGCGATTTCAGCAGCGGCGTGGCATCGGCATAGGAGATCGGCAAGACCGGAATCTTCAGGATGGTCTTGGCGTCCTTCAGATCGAGACGCTTCGCATCGGCGGTGGAACCGTAGCCGGGCGTGAGCGGATCGCCGGGATACTGCTGCATGTCGGCCACCGAGCCGCGCTGCACGCCATCTTCCGGACGCCAGCCGCCCTGCGCATAGGTGTCGCCCTGGGCGTAGCCGTCGTCGTGCGGATCGGAATAGATCAGGCAACCCACGGCGCCGTGCTGCTGCGCCAGCTTGGGCTTGAGGCCGCGCCAGCCGCCGCCGTAGCGCGCGATGACGATCTTGCCGCGCACGTCGATGCCGCGGCGGGCCAGATCCTTGTAGTCGTCCGGCATACCGTAGTTCACGTAGACCAGCGGCGCACTGACGTCGCCATCGCCTCCGTAGACGTTGTACGGCGGCAGCACGTCGGTCTTGATCGCCGAGCTGGCATCGCCTGCCACCGCGGGCTCATGCAGCTTGGCGGTATACGGGTGCGGCCCCTTCAGCTCCAGCGCGACTTTCTTCGGCGTGGGATAGAGCACGTTGAAGGTTTCGATATGGGCATCCCAGCCCCACTCCTTGAACTTGGCCAGCATGAACTCTGCGTTCGCCTTGTCGTGCGGCGAGCCGACCTGGTTGGGTGCGGCGGACATCTGCTTGAGCCATTCGCGCTGGTCGGCCGGATCGAGCAAGGCATCGAAGCGCTGCTCCAGGCTCTTCTGCGCGGCGGCACCGCTGGCACTGAAGCCGAGCATGCCCTGCTCGGGGGCGTGTTCATCAGCGGCCAGTGCGCTGCCCATGGAAGCCAGCAGGCAGGCCGCCAGCAGCGGCCGTATCGTCAAACGGGTCATGCATTCTCTCCCCAGCGGTGGTGCGTAGAGGCATGTCGCGATCTCTCGCCGCGACGACATTCAAGGCTGTCGTGGCACTTATACCCTGTGCCCGGTGGCGACCGTCTAGGACAAAGGTCATGCATGGCGGGAAAAACCACTGAAGTTCGACCGCCCGGCGCCGATAACCCCCATGGCGCCGCAAGACCGCGCCACCACCAACCCCTCCAAGGCGGGACACGTATGCTGCAAACGGCGCCGAACATCGCGTATCTCAAAGCCGCATGGGCCGCGTTCGCCGGCATCAGCGGTGCCAACGCCAAGCAGAGCTACGAGGCGGCAGGCCTGAGCTTCACGCGCATCAATCACTCCACCCTGGTGCGCAAGAACGACGTGCAGGTGTCCACCATGCCCATTCACTACACGCGGCACGACTTGCGTGTGGGCTTTCTGGGCCGCATCGAGAACGAGGTGCGCAAGGCGGCGTTCGAAATGGATGCGGTGTTCTACCGCGACCTGGAGCTGCCCGAAGGCCATCATCTGGTGATCGAACTGGAGGAGTGCCTGCGTCTGCTGCGCCGCCGCGGCAACCGCTCGTTGTCCATCCTGATCGAGCCCGATGGCAGCATCCCGCTGGATGCGGCGGTGCGCGTGGAAATGCGCGTATTCCTCGACGCGCCCCGCGCCTGTGTGTACGCCTGCGCCGCCGATGCGAGCGGCCAGGTCGACCTGCTGGACGGCGCCGCCAAGCGTGCCCGCATGCCCCGCGCCTCCGACTATGCCGGACTGGCCGCGCAGATAAGCAGCACCCTCAACGACGCGTTCGCCGCGTTGCCGCGCGCCCAATTGGCCGCCTGAACGTCTATTCCACCGGAATGTACAGATCGGTTTCCGAGGACGGATCGTCCGGCGCCACGAAGCGTTCGTCGTAACGTTCGAAGCCCACGCCCGCCTGCGCGCGCAAACCCAGCTTGGGCAGCAGGCGCGTGTGGATGGTCTGGATGGTCTCGCCGATTTGCCTGGCCACGCCGCGGTGGGTGAACACGCCGTACTTCTGGGCGGGCACCTGGAACTTCACCATCCCCTCGGGCAGCGCCGCATCGTCCGCCACCGACAAGCCCGCCACATAACGCAGCATGCCGTCCGGCAGCGCTGCGCACACGCCATAGGCCACGCCGGGTTCCACGTTCGGCGCCACTTCCTGCTCCCGTGGCAGGAAGCGCTCCCACAACGGGCCGATACCGTTCGGGCTACGGGCAATGTATTCCAGTCCGACGACGGTAAAGGCAGGCAGCGACACGATCCGGTGATCCATGGCTTTCGTCCTGGCGGAAACGTTGAACGAGCCCCAAGACTACGGCAATGGGCGGATGTGACAACAGGGTGAAAGTGGCCACTTGCGGGATGTCGATATGCCAGGTGCCCGTTCGTCGAGAGAGTAGACGCGGCATTCGCCTCTCGCGGCGGAGCGCGCGTCCCTCCCCCATGACGCTGAGGTTGTCCACCATGACGCAAGCCCCCGCCCTGGTCCCCGTGGCCGAACTGGTCAAGCGCAACGGCGTACGGTTCGCCGGCGAAAGCCAGGCCTACCGTCGCGCCCGCGACGAATTGCTGGCCGAAGAAATCGAACTGCGCCGACACATCGAACGCGTCGCCGAACAGCGGCGCGACCTGCCGCCCGGGCCGGAAGCGAAAGGCGACTACCGCTTCGCGGGCGAACACGGCCCGCTCGATCTCGCCGGGCTGTTCGGCGACAAGCAGACCCTGGTCACCTACAACTACATGTTCGGTCCGCAGCGCGAACGCCCCTGCCCCATGTGCACCTCGCTGCTGAGCGCCTGGAACGGCGAAGCGGCCGATATCCAGCAGCGCGTGGCACTGGCCGTGATTGCCCGCTCGCCGATCGAACGCCTGCTCGCCTTCAAGCGGGAGCGCGGTTGGCGCGACCTGCCGCTGTATTCGGACCTCAACGGCGAATTCAGCCGCGACTACCACGCCATCGCCCCCGATGGCGGCGACGATCCCGCGTTCTGCGTGTTCACCCGTCGCGATGGCCACATCCGCCTGTTCTGGGCGGGTGAAATGGGCACGGAAACCGCCGATCCCGGCCAGGACCCGCGTGGCGCGCCCGACCTGATGCCGATCTGGACCATTCTCGACTGCGTGCCCGAAGGCCGCGGCGGCAACTGGTATCCGAAGCTCGATTACGGCACCTGACGACCGATGCGACGGGCCGCCTGATGGTGGCCCGTCGCATGGCCCGGCTCACGCGCCGGGCGTCTTCAGGCAATTGACCATCCAGGACTTGCCGTAGCGATCGGTGAGCATGCCGAAGCGGTGGGCCCAGAAGGTTTCGTCGATCGGCATGTCGACCTTGCCGCCTTCGGACAAGGCCTTGAACACGCGCTCGGCTTCGGCCGGATCGTCGACGGTCACGTTCACGCAGCCCTTGGTGCTGGCGCTATGGGGCGGGCCGTCGGCGCCCATCAGGATGCCGCTGCCGGGTGTCTCCAGCTTCGAATGCATCACCCGGCCATGGGTCTCCGGCGGCATCTGCGCGGCCATCGGCGATTCGCCGTAGGTCATGCGCGCGGTGATCTTGCCCTGGAACGCCTTGGCGTAGAAATCGAACGCCTCCCGCGCCTGGCCGTCGAAATCGAGATAGGGAATGAATTGCATGGGAGCTACTCCTGCGAGTGGGGGATCAGCACGCGTTTCAGGGAAGCATGCCTTCGTCGGTGTTTCAGCCCGGTGTTCATGAGCATGACGAACGAGTGCCGCGTGGATCGACAGGAAGGCCGCAGGCGACATAGGCTGTGTACCCTCGGCCTGCCCTCTTCAACCACCAGGAGCGATCCGTGCCTTCCATCGTGACGCAACCCGTGGCTGCCCGGCTGACCCATGCAGCCATCTTCCTGGTGGTGACGCTGAAGCCCGATCCGCGCTGCGGCGATGCGGTGCGTGCGCTCTGCGGCGACTTGCCGTCGCTGTTGCGGGCGATCGGCTTTCGCAATCCCGACCGGCGGCTTTCCTGCGTGATGGGCTTCGGATCGGCGGCGTGGGATTCGCTGTTTGGCCAACCGCGGCCGGCCGAACTGCATCCATTTCGCGAGATCAAGGGCGTGCACCACGCGGTCTCCACGCCGGGCGACATCCTTTTCCATATCCGCGCCACGCACATGGACCTGTGCTTTGAACTGGCCACGCAGATCATGTGCCGCATCGGCGAGGTGGCGACCGCGGTCGACGAAGTGCATGGCTTCAAGTATTTCGACGAACGCGATCTGCTGGGCTTCGTCGACGGTACCGAAAACCCGGTGGATCAGGACGCCATGGATGCCACCATCATCGGCGACGAAGACCCGGCGTTCACCGGCGGCAGCTACGTGATCGTGCAGAAGTACCTGCACGACCTGACGGCCTGGAACGCGCTGCCGGTCGAGCGGCAGGAAACCATCATCGGCCGCAGAAAGCTCTCGGATATCGAACTGGACGACGATGCCAAGGCGCCCTATGCGCACAACGTGCTCACCAGCATCGAGGAAAACGGCCAGGCGCTGGAAATCGTGCGCGACAACATGCCGTTCGGCGAGGTGGGCAAAGGCGAGTTCGGCACCTATTTCATCGGCTACGCACGGTCTCCTGCACGCATCGAGCAGATGCTCACCAACATGTTCGTGGGACAGCCGCCCGGCAATTACGATCGCCTGCTCGACTTCAGCACCGCCGTCACCGGTTCGCTGTTCTTCGTGCCATCGGCGAGCTTCCTCGAGAACGTACCGGTCCCGGCCCAGGGTTCAACGGCTTAGCAACCAGCTCAGGCCTTCACCAGGCCCTCGCTTTCGGTGTCGGACATGACGCGATTGCGCCCGGTACGCTTGGCGCGATAGAGCGCGGCGTCGGCCTCCTTGCGCAGGTGTTGCAGTTCGTAGCCGGAGGTGTCGGTGGACGCCAGCCCGATGCTGGCGGAGAACGCGACCAGGCCGCCCTCGCCATTGACCGGCGTCGCCTCGATGGCCGTGCGGATGCGGTCGGCGATGGCCATGCCCTGGTCGAGCGTGCACTCGGGCAACAGGATGCCAAACTCCTCGCCACCCAGACGTCCAAACAGATCGGTGGGACGCAGCTGGCGCTGGCACAACGCCACGGTGTGCTTGAGCACGACGTCGCCGGTGGCGTGGCCGTGCGTGTCGTTGATCTGCTTGAAGTGATCCAGGTCGATGGAGATCAGGCAGGCGCTGCCCTGGCGCTTTTCCAGCCCACGCAGCGTGCGTTCGGCTTCGCTCACGAAATGCTGGTGATTGAAGATGCCGGTGAGGCCGTCGTGGTGGGAAAGCATCTTGAAGCGCAGCTGCGAGCGCTTGATCCTCAGCAGCCAGAAGAAGATCGAGACCAGCACCAGCAACAGCAAGATGATGTACAGGCGGCTGGTTTCGACGGCCTTGGTATCCAGTGCCTGCTGCAGGCGCAGGATGCTGTTCTGCTTGCTCAGTCCCTCGGTTTCCAGCTTTTGCGCCAGCACGTGCTGCTGCACGGCGGCATAGGCCAGCGACCTTGCGCTGATGTCGTCGAGGTAGCCCTTGTCCTGCGCCGCGTAGAGTTCGTAGTAGGTCAGCGTGGCGTTGAGGTTGCCGCGCTTCTTCTCGATCCGGTAAAGCAGGTCGTAGGTTTCGCGCAGCCATTCGCTGATTTCGTCCGGCTCGCTCATGGCCAGCACGGCGAGGGCCGCCTTGCGCGCGTTGTTGTCTTCGCCGAGCTTTTCGTAGGTGAGCGCGAGTTGCTCCTGCACGCCGCGCATGTGCGAGTAGTAGCGGCTGGCGGTGATGCTGGGAAGAATGCGCTTGAGCAGATCCAGCGCCTTGGTCGGCTGCCCTTCGTTCAAGTAGAGGCTGCTCTTGATCAGCCGCAAGGTGTTGGCGAACACCGGCTGCCCGGCGGCCAGGCAGGTGTCGATGCCTTCCTGCAGCATCGGGCTGGACGAGGTGAGCCGGTTGCTCTTGTCGAGCGCGCTGAGCTCCATCGACAACGGGTTGCACAGGGTTTCGCCCGGCGGCAGCGTGTCCTCCATCATCCTGGCGTACTTGATCGCCAGATCGGTCTGCCCGGCGTAGACCATCAGCTGCGAGAGATTGGCCAGCACCGTGAAGCGGGTCAGCTTGTCGGTGACCTCCGGCAGCTCCGAGGCCAGTTGATTGGCGAGGGTGAAGGCTTCTTCGTAGTGATTGCTGATGCCCAGGTTGTGCATGAGCAAGGCGGAGGCCTTGGCCTTCAGCGTGATGTCGCCGGAATGATCGATGACATCGCGCAGCATGCTGTTGGCCTTGGGGGCATCGCCCTCGAAGGCCGTCTGCCAGGCTTCCAGATAGCGCAGATACCAGCGCTGACCGGAGGTCAGCTGCGGCGCCTCGCTGCGCATCTGCTCCAGCATGAGCACGAACCGCGGGTGGTCGCTGGTGCGCACACGCTCGGTCTGTTCGAGGAACGCGCCGGGATCGGCGATCTCCGGCGCTGCATGAACCGCCTCGGCCAGTACGCACAAGGCCAGGCCCGCCGAGGCGAGCCATGGCCAGTAACGACGCCACCGTTGCGGCATGTCGGCTGCCTAGCCTTTCGGCGAAGCCGCGCCCTTCTGGGGCTCGGCGGGATCCAGCGGCTCCCCTTCGTCCTCGCGCTCGGGCTCGTCGCCCTCGGGGAACGTCTGCGAGCTCTGGGTCACGTGCATGACCCGCTTGCCGAACTCCTGCGCCAGCCACGAGCTGTCGCCCGAGGCCACCGCGGCCATCAACGCTTCGGACGCTTCCGCGGCCTCGAGCGTGCTGTTCAATTCGTCGGCCGGTGCGTGACGCAGCGTGGCGTCCTGGCCAATGGCTTCGAGCCAATCCATCGTGTCAGTCATACATTTCCCCCAAGTGTGTTCCGGTGATGTTCCGCCATCGTGTTCGGTACTTGCCAACCTTGTCTTGCGGCACCAGCTTGCTGAAACATGATGACGTTCGCCATCGCTGTTCGACCGTTGCCGTGAACGCTGCGGGCCTCTCCCCCGCGGCGTGCTTCAACTGTACCGCCTTACGCCGGCATGCCGGCTTTTTCCTGCGCGTCCAGCGCAGCCAGCCTTGCCTGGATGGCGAGGTTGGGTTTGAGCGTTTCGGCCGGAGGCAGGATCACGGTTTCCTCGGCCGGCAACTCGATGTTGGGCAGATCCCGCAAGGCGACGCGCCGGATGCCGGGCTGCTGGATCGGCAGCGTGGCCGCGCGGTAGACGATCACCTCGTGGTCCAGCGGATAGTGTTCGCTCAGCAGTTCCACCAGCACCTGGCGATAGGCCGGCCCGGTCTGGAAGCGCGCCAGCGAACGATCGCCGACCAGCCCGACCTGCCATAGCACCAGGTAGCCGGTGGGATCGATGCGGCGCTCGAACAGCAGGAGCTGGCTCGCCTCGAAATGCTGGCAGCCGAAACGGCCGGGGTCGATCCCCAGATCGGCGTAGAGGCAGTCCTCGGCGGAAATGCCCGGCTCCATGTGCGCGGCGTAACCTTCGGCGCGGGCCGCCTCGATCACCTTGTGCGGCGCCCAGGCGAAGATGCCCGGATGCCCGTAGAACACGCCGCAGACGCGCTTGCCGGCACGCACCTCGGCCATCATCAGCTCGACCCACTGGCGATAGGTGGTGAGCCGCGACTTGCCTTCCTGGTAGTAGGACTGGAGGCTGCGCACGTCCGGATGCATGCGCTGCAGCCACATCTCCACGATGCCGTCGGAAAGACCCGCAAACACCACGTCCGCCTGCGCGATATGACTGCGCGCCAGCGGGGTGAGGTGCGAGCCCAGGGTCATGCCCAGGCCGACGCAGGCCAGGCTTCCGCGCGGCGTGGCTTTTGTGGGCTGAGTCTCAGGATTTGTCATCGCTTGATAGTAGGGCAATTTCAGGGGTCTGCGCACGTCAAGAGACATATGACAAACAGAAGGTCAGGCATGCCTGCAAGCGGATGCGGCAGCCTCAGTACGTAAGCGCCTGACCTTCCTGCGTGGCGTCACACAAGGCGGGGCGGACAGAAAGCGTTTACAACGTTTGCTCGATATTCGTCCAAGGGTGCGCCCTCGCGCGGCCTACAACGGCCGGACTATCGAAAGCGCGATGATTTTGCGTCTGCACCGCGATCCGGCCGCCCGGCCCGGCAGGCGCCCATCCCGCCGGAACCGCAACGGCATTGCGTCCGGACAGCATTGCTTGCAGTCCCGTGGGGCACCCGGCAAGCTTCTCCGTTTCGCCAAACTGGAAGTGCCATGTCCTCACAAGAAATCATCATCCAGATCATGCCCGCCACCGGCTGGGTTGCCGTGTTCGACGAGAGTGGCGACGAAAGCGCGGAAGCGCTGGTCTGCTTCGCGCTGGTGGAATCCACCCAGGGCGGCGGCACGCGCCGCGACGTGCGCCCGATGCTGGTGAACGGCAAGCAGATCAGCTTTGCCGACTCGGCGCCGAATTTCCTGCGCGTCGAAGAACTGGAAACCTTCGAAGACGAAGGCGAGGAAGAAGAGGAAGAAGACGGCGAGGAGTAATCCCTCGCTGCGGGCTTCACTCGAAGGCCGGCGCCGGTGCGCCGGCCTTCTTTATTTCGCGATCTCGATCACCACCTTGCCGCGTGCTTCGCGCTGTTCGATCAAGGCGTGAGCGTCGGCCACGCTGTCGAGATCGAAGCGGTGGGCATCCACGAACGGGGTGATCTTGCCCGCCTCGGCCAAGCGCGTGACCTCGCGCAGGATCTCGCCATGGTGTTCGCGCCCCTCGCCCGTCAACAGCGGCAACAGCGTGAACACGCCCGAATAAGTGCCTGCGCGAAACGACAGCGGTGCCAGCGCGTGCGTGCCCCAGCCCAACGCACTCACCACATGGCCGAAGCGCCTGACCGCCTGGAACGATGCATCCAGTCCCGCGCCGCCCACGCTGTCGTAGACCAGCTCGAAGCCCAGGCCGCCGGTGTGTTCGTCAACGTAGCGTTCAACCGAAGTCGTGCGATCGATCGGCGTCGCGCCCCAGCGGCCGATATCCTGCGCCTTGGCTGCGCCATCCACGGCGAACACCCTGGCGCCAAACGCCGCCGCCAGCTGGATGACGGCATTACCGACGCCACCGGCGCCCTGCACCAGTACGGTCTGGCCCGCCCTTACCTGGGCGCGATCCACCAGCCCTTCCCACGCGGTGATGAACGCCAGCGGCAATGAGGCCGCCTCGCGCATGCTGAAGTGGGCAGGTTTGGGCGCCAGCAGGCGCGCGTCCACGGCGGCGTACTCGGCCAGCGAACCCTGGATGCCGCCCACGCCACCGGTCATGCCGTACACCTCGTCGCCGACGCGGAACGTGCTGACGCCCGGCCCGACGCTCTCCACCACGCCGGCCAGATCGATGCCGAGAATGGCCGGCAGCGGATGCCGCGCATGGTCGGCCTTGCCTTCGCGGATCTTCAGATCGAGCGGATTCACCCCGCTGGCCATCACACGCACCAGCACCTGCCCCGGGCCGGCCAGCGGCCGCGCCACGGCGGTGCGGCGAAAGACCTTGCCATGCTGTTCGAGCACGGCGGCTTGCATCGAAGCTTGAGCGTTCACGGCGACTTCCTCGTTTTGGAATGCACACAAGGTACGCCAGTACCAATTGCATGAAAACTAAATAAAATGCATTCTTTCCATGCATAAATGCATGACATGGCCGACCGGCAAATCCAAGGCATCCACGATGGAATGGAGCGACCTGCGCATCTTTCTCGCCATCGCCCGCGAAGGCACGCTGGGCGCAGCGGCCCGCACGCTCGGGCAAACCCAGCCCACCATGGGCCGGCGACTGCGGGCCCTGGAGGCTTCGCTGGGCCAGACCCTGTTCCAGCGCACCAGCGACGGCTTCGTGCTGACCGAGGAAGGCGCGGTGGTGTGCCAGCACGCCGAGCGCATGGAGCAGGAAGTGCTCGCCTTCGAGCGCACACTGGCCGGCCAGCAACAGGAACTCGACGGCCTGCTGCGCATCACTTCGTCGGACTGGTTCGGCAGCCATGTGCTGACCCCGGTGCTGGCGGAGTTTTCGCGCGAGCATCCGCGCGTCACGCTGGAACTGCTCACCGATACGCGCTTCCTCAGCCTGGCCCGCCGCGAGGCCGACCTCGCCTTCCGCATCAAGCCTTTCGAAGAGCCCGACGTGGTCTCGCGCAAACTGCTGCGCATGCCTTATGCGGTCTATCTGAAGAAAGGCGCGCGCCGGCCGAAGCCGGGCGATGGCAAGGGCGCATCGCTGATCACCATGGACCAGGCCTTCGGCGACATGCCGGACGTCGCCTGGCTGCAGGCCCAGTTTCCCCACGCCACGGTGGCGTTTCGCAGCAACGCGCGCGACGTGCACGCGCGCCTGTGCGCCCAGGGCGTGGGGCTGGCCGTATTGCCGCGACCGCTGGGCGACGCCACCCAGGGCATCGAGCGCCTGCCGATGAAAGAAGATCCGCCGCCGCGCGACACCTGGATCGGCTATCACCGCGACCTGCGCCGACTCGCGCGCCTGCGCGCCCTGCTCGATCTGGTGATCGAACGGCTCGCGTAGAGCAAGCTTCCACGACAGCAGCCTCCCGTGGGAGCGGCCTTCTGTGGGAGCGGCCTTGGCCGCGACAAGCCGGTACAGAGGCAGCGGCGCGACTCCGCGGTCGCGCGCAAGCGCGCTCCCACAAAGGCGGTGAGCCGGCTGCTCATGCCATGGGCTTTTGTGGGAGCGGCCTTAGCCGCGACAAGCCGGTACAGAGGCAGCGGCGCGACTCCGCGGTCGCGCACGAGTGCGCTCTCCCATTTGGCGGCGAGGTGCTCAAGCGGTTCGCGAGGAGCGCGAGGCCATGCGCTCGTTGACGCGTTCGCTCTCCCGGCACAGGTCCCGCGCATAGGCCTCGAAGATCGGCTGGAAATCCGGCATGGTCTTTCTCAGCAGCGCAAACACCAGGCCGGAAAAACGCTCCTGCATGCTGAACTCGATCGCGCCGTCGTCCAGCGGGCGCAGCTCGAAACGGCGCACGCCCCGGAAGACGAAACGCAGGCCATCGCTCCACACCATGCGCCGCGGCGCCTGCACCTGCGACACCCTTGGCGTGAACACCCGCTCGACGCCAGGCACACGCAGCCCAAGACGCTCGCCTTCGCGGATATCGCCGTCGATGCGTTCCACCGTCGAGTTCCACTGCGAGAACCCCTGCGCATCGGTGAGCACCCACCAGATCACCTCCTGCGGCGCAAAAATGGCCATGCGCACGCAGCAGGTCATCGAGTAACGGTCGCTGGTCTGGATAAACACCGGCTCACTCATGAGCCGGTACGCCCAGGCAAGCGGCCTTCGCCGAGTTGCCGATCAGCCACGCCACCGGCATGCCGACCAGCACCACATGACTGAACATCTGTTCCATCACGCCGGTGCCGGTGAAGTGCGGAAACACCGTGGGCCAGCGCAGCGGTAGCACCACCAGGTACATCGTCGCCCACAGCAGCAGCCCATAGGCGGCGCCGGCAAGCACGGGCTGCGACGCGAGCTTCGACCAGAAGCGGACGGCCAGCGCGAACACGTACACCATCACCAGCATGATGGCGAAGTGCAGCAGCACGCCGACCACGATGGCTGCACCGGGCGAACTCTTCGCACCCGGCCAGATGGCCGAGGCGATGCCGATCGGCACGATCAACGCGTTGCGTCCTTCGAGCAAGGCGTAGACGAAGGCGGAAAGCAGATCCAGCACACCGGCGATCGCGGTCGCCTGGAGAATGACACTCATGGGAATGTGGACGGTCGGTTTCATGTCGTATCCGATGCGAAGGGAAAGGGCTGCGCCTTCAAGGACAGCAGGCCAAAACTAGGGCGCCTCCGACACAACCGAAACGTGATTTCGACCAGCGGACCGTTCGAAACCGCTGAACGGTACGGCGCATGCTTTTCTGCCGAGAGGGGCTGGCGCACACTGTGTTGCCTATGACGCACAGCAAAGAACCCTTCGGACGTCGCCAGTTCTGGCTGTTCCAGACCGTTGGCTGGCTCGCCTATGGGCTGGTCAGCGCGCTGGGTGCATTGCCGTACAAGGACACCTATCCGGTCCTGCTGTACTTCCTCGGCACCTCCGTATCGGCGTTCTTCGCCAGCCTGCTGATGCTGCTGCTCTGCCGCCGACTGATCTCGCGGCAGACACCGTGGTTCAAGACGGTGCTGCTGGTCGTGCTGTGCGCTTACCTGCTGGGCATCGTCTGTTCGATCATCGGCACCGCACTCGAAGCGACCGTGGGCCATGCCCGCCCCGGCGGCCCGCATTGGGGTTCCATCGCGCTGGTCGGTTTTGCGAACGCGTTCGGGCCTGCCATCGTGCTGCTGGCATGGAGTGCGTTGTATCGCGGCGCCTGGCACTGGCGTGAAATCCGCGATCGCGAACGGCAACTGCTGCTGGCCGAATCCCTGATGCGCGACGCGCAGCTCAAGGCACTGCGTTACCAGATCACTCCGCACTTCCTGTTCAACACGCTCAACGGCATTTCCACGCTGGTGGGCGAAGGCGAGACGCAGTCCGCGCGACGCATGATCTCCCTGCTGGCGGACTTCCTGCGCTCCACCCTGGAGCCGGCGCGGCAAGGCGATGTGACCATCGCGCAGGAACTCACCCAGCTCATGCAATACGTGGAGATCGAACAGGTGCGGCTGGGCACGCGGCTGACGGTGTCGGTGCACTGCGATCCCGAGGCCAGGGAGACGCAGATTCCCCACCTGCTGCTGCAGCCGCTGGTGGAGAACGCCATCCGCCACGGCATCGCGCCCTGCCACGATGCCGGCATGCTGTCGGTGGCCGTGACGGCCAAGGGCGACAAGGTGCGCATCTCCATCTACAACAGCGCCGGGACCGAGCATGCGCGCTGCCAGGCCAACGGCCTTGGCCTGACCAATACCTCGGCACGCCTGGCCGCGCGCTACCAGGAAGACTATCGCTTCTCCGCCGCTGGCGATGCGCGGCACGGATGGAACACCATCATCGAGATCCCGCGCCACGGCAGCACGGGACGCTCGACATGATCCGCGTGCTGATCGTCGATGACGAACCGCTGGCACGGCGCGGTGTTCGCGTCTGCCTTCGCCGTGCGGCGGATGTCACCGTGGTGGGCGAAGCCGAGTGCAGCGACGATGCCCTGGCGATGATCGACCGGCTTCGCCCCGACCTCGTTTTCCTGGACGTGCAGATGCCGGGCGTGGACGGCTTCGGCATGCTCGCGCAGATGCACAGCGACGCGCCGCCGCTGGTCGTCTTTCTCACCGCCCACGAGGCCTATGCGCTCAAGGCCTTTGACGTGCGGGCCATCGACTATGTGATGAAGCCCATCGACGATGACCGCTTCGATGAAGCGCTTCGCCTGGCACGCCAACGCCTGCGCGAACGCTCCGCCGAAAGGCAGCTGGCGCACCAGCGGGAAACAGCCGCGGCGTGGGAGCCGGCGCAAGGCGAACGCTGGCAGACCCGCTTTGAAATACGCCATGGTGGAAAAATGCGCTGGGTCGAGGCCGGCGACATCGACTGGATCGAAGCCAGCGGCGACTACGTGACCTTGCATGTGGGTTCGCGCATCCACATGATCCACGCCAGCCTCGACAGCATCGAACAACGGCTCGACCCTTCGCGCTTCACGCGCATCCACCGCTCCAGCATCGTTGCGCTCGACCGCATGCAGGGTTTCAGCCTGCTACCCAGCAGGGATGCCATCATCACGCTCAAGGATGGCACCGAGCTGCGTGTGAGCCGGCGTTTCCGGCATCGGCTACGGCTTGACGCGATACGCACGTTGTAATGCCCATCGAGATGCGGCAAGCCTGGGCTGCGCTATAGTGCCCCTTCCGCACTTTCTCGCCTCGCATGAGCAGGCGACCTTCGTCTGGATACCCCATGCGCATCGCGGCTTCCTGGTTCTGGCTTGCATGTCTCGGATGGATCACGGCAGCGAATGCTGCCGATGCGCCAGGCTTCGATACCCGCCCGGAACAGGCCGTCATCGCCCGCCTGTTGCCGCAGCAGGCCACGCAGTTCGAACTCGCTGCGTTGCCCGCGAACGATGGCAGCGAACGCTTTCGCATCAGCCGCGCCAATCAGCACATCAAAGTGGAAGGCAGCACCCCGAGCGCGTTGCTGTTTGGCGTGAACTGGTATCTGAAGTACGCGGCTCAGGTACAGATCTCTCCCAACGGCGACCGCGTCGGTTCCGCTCCGTTTCCCCTGCCGGACCACACCATCGAGGGGCAAGCCCACTATGCCCATCGTTATGCGCTGAACGAGAACGTCGACGGCTACACCGCACCCTATTGGGACTGGCCGCGCTGGCAACGGGAAATCGACGTGCTCGCGCTTTCGGGCGTCAACGCCGTGCTGGTCGAGCGCGGCATGGACAGCGTGCTGTACCAGACGTTCCGCGACGTGGGCTATGCGGACGCCGAGATCCGCCAATGGATCACCCAGCCCGCGCACCAGAACTGGCAATTGATGGGCAACCTGTGCTGCTTCAACGGCCCCATCAGCACGACACTGATGCAACAACGCGCCGCGTCGGCCAGGCAGATCGTGGCGCGGCTGCGCGAACTGGGCATCACGCCGGTGCTGCCCGGTTTCTACGGCATCGTGCCCGCCGACTTCCAGAAAAAATTTCCACAGGCCCATGTGGTGCCGCAGGGCGAGTGGGCCGGTTTCACTCGACCGGGCTGGCTCGATCCGCGCGATCCGCTGTTCGCCAAGCTGGCGGCGTCGTTCTACCGGCACCAACACGATATCTTCGGCGACAGCAGCATTTACGATATGGAAGTGTTCCAGGAAGGCGGCGATGCCGGTGACGTTCCCGTGCCTGAAGCGGCGCGCGACGTGCAGAACGCCTTGCTGTCCGCGCATCCGGGCGCCAAGTGGATGATGCTCGCCTGGCAAGGCAACCCCCGCCAGGACTTGCTCGCCGGCGTCGACCGCCAGCATCTGCTGATCGTCGATATCGATCACGACCGCGTGCCGCGCGACAACCGCGAGAAAGACTTCCAGGATGCGTCCTTCCTGTTCGGCGGCATCTGGGAATTCGGCGGCCGCACCACGCTGGGCGCCAATATCCGCAACATCACCGAGCGGCTGCAGCGGCTGGGACGAACCCAACGCAACATGGCCGGCACCGCACTCTTTACCGAAGGCATGGACACCAATCCCTTCGCTTTCGATCTGTTCACGGAAATGGCCTGGCGCATCGACCCCGTCGACACGAAGCAGTGGACGGCGAACTATGTGCGCCGCCGCTATGGCGCGGACGACGCGCACGCCATCGCTGCCTGGAACGTGCTGCTCGCCACGGCGTACGACATCCGTATCGACGAAGTGGTGTTCAACAGCGAGCGCGACGCAGCGCAGGAATCGCTGTTCGACGCGCAGCCCAGCCTGACGGTCAACCGCGCTTCGAACTGGTCGCCCGAGGCCATGCGCTACAGCGCCGAGGCGTTCAAGCAAGCGCTGCCCGAGATGCTGAAGGTGTCGCCCGCGCTGCGTGGCAGCGAAACCTATCGATACGATCTGGTGGACATCGCCCGCCAGACCCTCGCCAACGAAAGCCGCCTGCTGCTGCCGCAGATCAAGGCTGCATACGACGGCAAGGATCGCCCGCGTTTCCACACCCTCACGCAACGCTGGCTGCAACTGATGGATCTGCAGGACGAGTTGCTGTCCACCAACCGCTTCTTCCTGGTGGGCCGTTGGCTCGCCGCCATCGAGCCGTGGGCGTCGACGCCGGAAGAGCGCGAGCGGCTCAGCTACGACGGCCGCTCCCTGCTGACTACCTGGGGTGATCGCAAAGCGAGCGAAGGCGCCAGTCTGCACGACTACGGCAACAAGGATTGGGCGGGCCTGACCCGCGACTACTACCGACTGCGCTGGGCCACCTACTTCAACGGGCTGGACGAAGCACTGCGCACCGGCGCCACCGCCAAACCGATCGACTGGTTCGCCATGGGCGATGCCTGGAACCACGGCACGCAACACTATCCCGACCAACCGGCCGGCGATGCTCATGAAGTGGCGTCGCGAATCGAGAAGGTACTCGCGCCCTCCCGTCACTGAGGCAGCTTGCGACTGGTTCGAATCGTCTTCGCACCGTGCGAATTGGCAAAGCGTCTTTCGTTATCGACAACGCGAATCGACGTGCCGCCCCAGGCTTGGAAACCGTCCGGACGGCTAAAGTCCTCGCGCTGCAGGAACACCCATGCGTCACGCATCACCCGTGGAATCGATCGCCTTGCCGCACGGCTATCCCGGCCCGCTGCGCGAACGGGGTACCGCCATGGCCGCGTCGACCGACGCGCCGATCGCCATTCCTGCTCTGGGCTTGACGCTATGGGTTCGTCTCTCGCCCGACACCTTCGGCGGTGCTGCGTCGGTGATCGAAACCCTGCATGCGCCGGGCTTCGGCCCTCCGCTCCACCGTCACGCCGAGACGGAAGTCTTCCGCGTGCTCCAGGGCCGCTATCTCATGCGCCTGGACGACCGCTGTTTCGAGATCACTGAGGGCGAAGTCGTCACGGTGCCGGGCGGCACGCCGCACGCCTTCGTCAATCTAAGCGATCGGCCATCGCGTCAGCTCGTGTTGATCACGCCCGGCATGCATGCGGACGTGTTCTTCCGCGAGCTGAGTGCCCTGATGGCGGGCGGGCCACCAGCCCGAACCGCACTGGATGCATTCGGCCGCCAATGGGGCGTGGAGTTCCTTGGGCCGCCGCTGCAGCTCGATGACGTTGCCAACGTGGCCTGAAAACTAAGGCAGCGGAGCCAGGAAATCCGCAACTGGTTCGAGCACCAGTTCCGGCAGGCTCTCGGCAATGCAATCGCGCATCCGTTGCCAGGCCTCCGGGTCGACCGACGGGCGTGCCAGCCCCTCGGCTTTTGCCGCGGCCGATGGCCATTGCGTGTAGCTGTACCAGATATCGTCCGGCCCCCGATGCAAGCGCGAACCCAACGAGCCTCGCTCGGCCCGCAGCAGTTGAGTCACACGCGACCACGCTTCGACAAATGCCGGTTCGGAACCGGCATGCAGCCGCCAACGGTAAAGCGCGCAAAACGCGGGAGTAGCGTTGCTCATCAGGTCTCCTGGGGGATCGGGCATTCACCCGGGCGGGCAACCCAAGCTTGCCCGAAAAATTCCACAGGAACAGCCGTTGCACGCCCGATGCGCCGTCCACACTCGGAAAAATCGAGCGCCCACGCCAACGTCCTGGCTGGGTCGTACAACCAACTCGAATAACCCAAGGAAGCTGCGCATGAAGCGATGGATGTTGATGGTGTGCCTGCTGTTCGCCGGCGGAAGCGCTTGCGCGGACCCCATGGTCTGGCAGCCCGCCGCCGGCCACACGCAAATACCGCTCTGGCCGGGCGCAGCGCCCGATGTGCAGCCTGTCCCCGGACCGGAAACCCTCACCAAGGGGGCAATCACCAATGTCACGCGTCCCACCATGACGGTGTACTCGCCCACCGGAGTGAATACCGGTGCTGCGGTGATGGTGATTCCGGGCGGCGGTTTCCAGATCCTGGCCATCGACCTGGAAGGTACCGAGATCTGCGACTGGCTCACCGCCAAGGGCATCACCTGCATCCTGCTGAAATACCGCGTTCCCAGCGTGCCCTATGTATGGCAATGCGATTGCCGTCCGCACAACTTCACTACGTCGGTGCCCTCGCTGCAGGACAGCCAGCGGGCGCTTCGACTGGTGCGCGCCCGTGCCGCCGAATGGCACATCGATCCGCACAGGATCGGCGTGCTCGGATTCTCGGCGGGCGGCTATCTGGTGGCGGAAGTGAGTACGCGCTTCAAGAAGGATCTGTATAAACCGGTGGACGCGGCGGACCGGCAAAGCAGCCGCCCGGACTTCGCCGTCGCCATCTATCCGGGCCACCTGGCCACGGAGGACGACAAGTTCAACAAGAACGTCACCGTCTCCCACGACACGCCGCCCACCTTTCTGGCCCAGGCCGAAGACGACGACGTCGATGGCGTGAACCAGTCGCTGGTCTACTACGCCGCGCTGAAGAAGGCCGACGTTCCGGTGGAGATGCATCTGTACACGCACGGCGGCCACGCGTTCGGCCTGCGCAAGACGGCACAGCCGATTTCCGACTGGCCGCATCTGGTCGAGGTGTGGCTGCGCACCATTGGCATGGTGCAGAACTGAGCGACGGGTTCCCGGAGGGAGTCCTATCGAACGCGCGAAAAGTAATAGGTCTTCAAGACCGGCACGCCCTGGTCGCCGAAATACGCGGACGTCTCGACGAGATGCTTGCCGTCCGGCTCCACGCTGTAGATGCGCGTGGAGCCGGGAATGCCGCCCTTGCTCAAACTCATGATCAGCACATTGGGTGCGGGCATCTTGAACGCGGCGACATCTGCCTCCGGGCTGCCCTGCACGGCGACTGGCGCGCCGTCGAGTGCGCCGGTTCCGAGCGCATGGCTTTCCGCGCCGTCGGCACTGACGATATCGACGTGCGTCGTCCACTTGCCGCCCGCATCGCTGAAACTGATCGTCACGCTCTTCGGCCGCGCCTCGGGCGCCAATGACATGCGCGATGTATCGAGGGCCCAACTGCCGAGCAAGGAAGCACTCCCTGCGGCTCGCGCGGTAAGCGGCACGCTCTGCGCCAAACCGGCGATCAGCATCAGGGTGACGAGTGCTTTCATGAGGTCTCTCTCCTTGGTTGGCCTTCCACACGACAGCGTTTGAATCGGTCTATATGCGGCCGTTGCCAGGGTACCGACGCTTGCGGCGCCCGCCACGCCATCCGCGCGGCCACTATAAGCTCCTGCGCTTTCAGTGGCATAGCGCAGCGGCAAGCCGATAGCGGGGGCAAATCGCCATGGTGTCTGCGCAGGGGGTCACAAATTCCTAGTGACCGTGTGTACACAAATGTCACGACACCGTGGACAATGGCGGGATTACCACTCCGGAAGGGGGAGCCGGAACCATGACTCATAGCGATACCGCGGGCCGCCCCGTGGCCCAACTGCTGGTCGTCACTCGCAGCCTCGTGGAGCTGACCGATCGGGCTGTATCCGACAGTGAGTTGTCGCACGCGGCCGCCGATGTGCTGGTGTTCGCGGCTCGCCAGGCGGCACGCCTGGTGGAAGACGTGGTGAGCCTTCGTTCGCGCGACCCCGATGGCGCATCGGCCTTCGTGCAGTGCTCCAGCAGCACCGACCTGGACCGCGCCTATAGCGACCTGGAATGCCTTGCCGAAGCGGCTGGCATGATCCGCGCGCACGGTATCGGCACGCAGTACCGTGCCCACCTGGCGTACCTGATGCGTTATGCCGCGGAGTCCGCGTGCAGCGCGCTGGAGCGCGCGGAGCAATCGATGAACCTGGCCGACATCACCAGCCTGACCAACAGCTGGGCGATGGACGCGCACAACTGAGGCGCGCGCCCTCGCCTTCCCCGCATCGAGCCGGACTTACGGCTTGGCGGCGGCTTCCGGCGGCGAGGCCTGCTGCAACGGTCCCACCGTGACGTGACCGGCCCAGCCGTCGAAGACATTCACGGCAGCGGCATCCACCGTCTTCATCACCATCTGCACCGGCGGGCAACTCATCGGATCGGCCGGCGGCTTGGACGGATCGTTCATGCCGGCCATGCAGTACTTCGCGCCCTGATTGCTCAAGCGATTGAGCATGGCCATGCCATCGGCATAGCGGCGTTCGGCGCGCGGCGCCGCGGTGGCGTCGGCATAGACCGGACGCAGTGCGGCCAGCTGTTGTTCGGCGGCCTTGCGTTCCGCATCGGTCGCCTTCTTCCAGGCCGTGTCGTGGGCCTGCTTGAAGTCGGAATTCGCTCGCTCGGACGCCAACGCAAGCCAGGCCAGTCCCAGCGGACGATTCACCGGCTGGTGGTCGCCGTTGAGCGCCATCACGCCCAACACGTATTGGGCCGGCTTGCTCGCCCAGCTGGCCGCCGTCTTGAAGAAGCGCTGCGAGTTCTCATAGCGACCCAGGCCGTACGACTGCGAGCCCAGGCAGTAGTAGTAGTCACCGGGAAGGAATTTCTCCTCGCCGGACACGCAACGCGTGTTGGCGAGATCGGCATCGGTGGGCGGCGTGTCGGCATCAGGCGCCGCGTTGCTTGTCTGCGCACCGGCCAGCGGCGCAACCAAAACCATCAGCGTGGCCAGCGCCACAGCCCACGCCCTGTTCTGCCATCCGTGCATTGTCTTGCCCTCTGCGGTGGATACATCGTGCCGATCTGACGGCTTATCCTAACGTCGCAGAACGCGCTTGGCGCACCTGGAAAACAAAGCATTTTCTTGCGCCGCAAGGAGTTACACCAGCGGCGCCCCGTCGCGTGATGTCAGACAGGTGTTCCTAGGCACGCATCCGCGCACCATCACGACGAGGCGCGCGGATTGTGTCGATCGCGACGCGCCGCTTCCTTGCGTCCAATCGCAAATTCGCATGCTGCGTGGGGCGGCATCCGCCCCGCGTGACGGAGCGCTCAGTGGAACCGCCCCGAAACGACGCCGCGAGCGCTTAGCCCCGTTCTCGCCGCCTGCGACAGGACCGCACGATGATGCGGGACATCTCCCGCCCGCTCGGCGAGAATGTGCCCATGAGCGAGTCGCCCTTTTGCCCGACGTGAGCCATAGCCTCGATCTGCCACTGGAAAGCCCGATCCAGCCGGGCCTGATGGTCATCCATGGCAATCGCATGGAAGACCTGCGCGACCTGCTGACCGCATGGCTGGCGCGCGCGCCCCTGCGCCCGCTGGAAGACGAACTGATGCTGGTGCAGAGCAACGGCATCGCCCAGTGGCTGAAATGGGCGCTGGCGCGGCCGGCCGGCGAAGGCGGCCTGGGCATCAGCGCGGCCATCGACGTGCAGTTGCCCGGCCGTTTCCTGTGGGCGGCCTATCGCAGCGTGCTGGGTCGCGAGGCCGTGGCCACCACCTCGCCGTTCGACAAATCCCGCCTCAGCTGGCGTCTGCTGCGCCTGTTGCCGGCCCATCTGCACGAAGCCGATTTCGCGCCGCTGCGCGATTTTCTCCGCGACGATCCGGACGAGCGCAAGCGCTTCCAACTGGCCGAACGCGTGGCCGACCTGTTCGACCAGTACCAGGTCTACCGCGCGGACTGGCTGATCGACTGGGAGCGCGACCGCTACGTCTTGCGCGACGACCTGCGCGGCACGCACACCGACTTGCCGGCCGACCAGCGCTGGCAGGCGCGGCTCTGGCAACTCCTGCTCGACGACGTGGGCGAGCAACGCCACAACCATCGCGCCGCCGTGCACCAGGCCTTCCTGGAACGCATCGCCAGCCTCGCCACGCGCCCGGCGAGCCTGCCGCGACGCATCGTAGTGTTCGGCATCTCCTCCTTGCCGCAGCAGACGCTGGAAGCGCTTACCGCGCTGTCGCGCTTCAGCCAGGTGATGTTGCTGGTGGCCAATCCCTGCCGGCACTACTGGGCCGACATCATCGAGGATCGCGAACTGCTCAAGGCCAGCCAGCGTCGGCATGGACTGAAGCCGGGCCTGCCGAGCGAACCGCGCTACGAAGACCTGCACCTGCACGCCAATCCGCTGCTGGCCGCGTGGGGACGACAGGGCCGCGACTACATCCGACTGCTGGATGCGTTCGACAAACCCGAGGGCTATCGCAAGCAGTTCAGCGCATGGAATCGCAGCATCGACCTGTTTGCCGATACCGACGCCAGCACCCTGCTGCGACAGATGCAGCAAGCGATCCTGGATCTCGAACCGTTGCCGCCCGACCCCTCGCAACGCAAGGCGTGGCAGCACGGTGATACCTCGTTGCGTTTCCATGTCGCGCACAATCCGCAGCGCGAAGTGGAAGTCCTGCACGACCAGTTGCTGGCCATGTTCGAAGATGCCGCGCAACGTGGCGAGCCACTTTCCCCGCGCGACATCATCGTGATGGTGCCCGACATCCAGGGCTACGCGCCGCACGTGCAAGCCGTGTTCGGTCGCCTGCCACCGGACGACGCGCGCCACCTGCCCTTCTCGGTGGCGGACCAACCCTCGCGTGGCGCCGTGCCGTTGATGGTGGCGCTGGAACACCTGCTCTCGCTGCCCGAATCGCGTTTCGCCGTGAGCGACCTGCTCGACCTGCTCGACGTGCCCGCGCTGCGCGCCCGCTTCGGCATCGACGACAACGGCCTGCCCACGCTGCGCCGCTGGATCGAAGGCGCCGGCATCCGCTGGGGGCTCGACCGCCAGCAGAAGCAAAGCCTCGAACTGCCGGGCATCGAACAGAACACCTGGCGTTTCGGCTTGCGCCGCATGCTGCTCGGTTACGCCGTGGGCGATGGCGAGACCTGGCACGGCATCGCTCCGTATGGCGAAGTCGGCGGACTCGATGCCGCGCTGATCGGTCCGCTCATCCAACTGCTCGGCCGGCTGGAACAGTGGTGGTCACGCATGCGCGAGCCAGCTGCGCCAAATGCATGGCACCAGCGCCTGCAGCAACTGCTGATCGACTTCTTCGATGCGGACGATCCGTCGGACAGCGACCGCCTTACGCGTTTGAACGATGCGCTGGACGAATGGCAGCAGGCGTGCATCGAAGCGGATTTCACCGCACCGCTGCCGCTTAACATCGTGCGCGAGCACTGGCTGAAATCCATGGACGAAAGCCGCCTGTCGCAGCGATTCATGGGCGGCGCGGTGAGCTTCTGCACCTTGATGCCGATGCGCGCGATCCCGTTCCGCGTGGTCTGCCTGCTCGGCATGAACGATGGCGACTACCCGCGCCGCCAGGCACCCGCCGATTTCGATCTGATGGCCCAGCCGGGCCATGCCCGTCCCGGCGACCGTTCGCGCCGCGAAGACGATCGCTACCTGTTCCTCGAAGCCCTGGCCTCCGCGCGCGACGCGCTCTACATCAGCTGGGTGGGCCGCAACGTGCGCGACAACAGCGTGCTGCCGCCCTCGGTGCTGGTGGGCCAGCTGCGCGGTTACGTGGCGGCCGGCTGGGTCCGCCAGGGCGACGACGCGAGTGAGCCCCGTGCCGGCGAGCACTTGCTCGATGCCATGACCACGGTGCATCCGCTGCAGCCTTTTTCACGGCGCTATTTCAGCGCGGATGCCGATGCCCGCCTGTTCACCTATGCGCGCGAATGGCGTCAGGCGCATCGCGGTCACGAGGATGCGTCGGCCCATGCACCGCTCGCCGCGTGGGAACCGGATGCCGCCGTCGGCATCGGCTTGCTGCAAAGTTTTCTGGCACGCCCCGTCCGTCACTTCTTCAACCATCGCCTGAAGGTGCACTTTGGCGAGCGCGATGAAGAAACCATGGACGACGAACCGTTCGGCCTCAACGCGCTCGAACGCCATATCGCCACCACCGGCGTGCTGCGGGCGGCGGTGGCCGCCACGGATGCGCGGGCGGCCGTCGACGTCGCCACCCGGCAGTTGTCCGACCAGGGCAGCCTGCCGCCCGGTGGTTTTGGCGAACTGGCGCGCGACGCGCTGGCTCGCGAAGGCGGCGATCTCGCCACGCGCTGGCTGGCCGCCTGCGCGCGCTGGCCGCTGGCCGCCGAGAAGATCGAAGTGCTGCACGAAGCGCACGGCGTGCGGCTGGAAGACTGGCTCACCGATCTGCGCCAAGGCGACGACACGACGCTGGTGAGGCTCGAGCTGGCCACCGGCAAGCTGCTGCAGAAAGGCGACCTTCGCTACGACAAGGCCATCAACGCGTGGGTCATCCATGTGGTGGCACACGCCGTGGGGCTGCACATGCAGACCCGCATCATCGGCGTGGACGGCACGCTCCTGCTGCCGCCGATCAGCACCGACGACGCCGTCATGTGCCTCAACGCGCTGCTCTCCAGCCTGCGCGAAGGCATGCGCATGCCGCTGCCGATCGCCCGCAAGACGGCTTTCGCGTGGCTGCAGAACCTCGACGACCCGGACAAGGCACGCAAGCAGGCGCAGCTCGCCTATGAAGGCAGCGGTTTCGGCGCCGTGGGCGAATTGCAGGAGGACGCTTACCTCGCTCGTTCATGGCCACGATTCGAGGCGCTGGAGGCGGGCGGCTTTCATCACTGGCTGGCGCTTTACCAACCGATACTCACCGCGCTTTCCCACGAGGCGGATGCATGAGCACCACGGCGCCGCTGCAACCTTTGCAACTGCCCTTGCACGGCATCCAGCTGATCGAAGCCAGTGCCGGCACCGGCAAGACCTGGACCATCGCCGCGCTTTACCTGCGACTGGTGCTGGGTCACGGCACGCCGGGCGGCAAAACGCTGCTGCCTTCGCAGATCCTCGTGCTCACCTTCACCAAGGCCGCCACGGCGGAGTTGCGCGAACGCATCCGCGAGCGATTGAGCGAAGCGGCCGACGCGTTTCGCGGGCGTCGCGAAGCGGACGATTTCCTGCGCGACCTGATCGCCGCCTATGCCGACGACGATGCCCGGGCTCGTGCCGCGCGCCAGCTGGATCTGGCCGCGCAGTGGATGGACGAATCGGCGATCCACACCATCCATGCGTGGTGCCAGCGCATGCTGAGCCAGCATGCGTTCGACAGCGGGCACCCGTTCGTGCAGGACACCGATACGGATGAAAGCGCGCTGCTCGCGGACATCGTGCGCGATTACTGGCGCTGCCATTTCTTTCCGCTGGATCGCGATGGCGCCGCCCTGGTGACGCGCTGGTGGAAAAGCCCCGCCGACCTGCAGACCGACCTGCGCCCCCTGTTGCGCCAACCGCCCGAGAGCCTGCGGCTGGACGGCAAGCCGCTGCCCGACCCGGCGCATGTGCTCGATCGATTTCGCGATCACGTCGGCACGGTTGCCGTCGCCGAAGCGCAGGCCCGGCAGCGCTGGCTGGAGGATATCGACGCTATCGACGCGATGTTCCTGCAGGCGCTCGAGGCCGGTGCGTTGAACGGCAACAAGATGCGCCGCGAAAAAGTGCTCGACGAACTGGCCGTGCTTCGCGCCTGGGCGAACGACGGCGCGGATGCGTCGGCCACCCTGCCCCGCTACACCCAGTCGGCGCTCGCGGCGGCCAAGAACAAGAACGCGCAAGCACTGCAGCACGCCGCCTTCAGCGCCATCGAAGCCTGTGTGGAAGCGCAAGGCTTGATCGCGCCGTGGCGTGCCCCGGTACTGGCGCATGCCACACGCTGGGTGGCGGCCAAGCTGGAAGAAACCAAGCTGCGCCGCTCGCAGCTGGGCTTCGACGACATGCTCAAGCGCCTCGATGGCGCCTTGCACGGCCATACCGGCAAGCGCCTGGCCGATACCATCGCTGCGCAATATCCGATGGCGTTGATCGACGAATTCCAGGACACCGATACGCTGCAGTGGCGCATCTTCCATCGGGTGTATGCACGTCGCGACACCACTGGACTGTTGTTGATCGGCGATCCCAAGCAGGCGATCTACGGCTTTCGCGGCGCGGACATCCACACTTATCTTCGCGCCCGCACCAGCGCGCAGCAACCGATGTGGACGCTGGGCACCAACTATCGCTCCACCCAGCCGCTGGTGGCGGCAGTGAACCGCGTATTCGCGTTCGCCGACACGCATGAGGACGGCGCGTTTGCGTTCGGACGCGGCCGCGATGCCCTGCCGTTCTTTGCCGTGGATGCACGCGGGCGCAACGATCAACTGGTGCTGGACGACCAGCCGCTGCCGCCCCTGCAACTGGCCGTACAGCAAAGCGACGAAGCCATCAGCAGCACGGCCTATACCGAGCTGATGGCACGCCACGCGGCCAGCTATCTGGTGGAACTGCTGGCCGCCGCGCAGGACGGCCGCTGCGGATTTCGCAGCGCCAACGGCGCACTGCGCCCGCTTAGACCCGGCGACATCGCCATCCTCGTTCGCCGTGGCGCCGAGGCGGCCAAGGTGCGCGAGGAGATGCAGCGCCGCGGACTGAAGAGCGTCTATCTCTCCGATCGCGATTCGGTCTACGCCTCGCCGGAGGCGGCCGATCTGCTGCGCTGGTTGCGCGCCTGCGCGGAACCGGGCTCCGACCGCGCCATGCGCGCCGCGCTGGCCACGCCGACGCTGGGACAGAGCGACCAGGAACTCGATCGCCTCAATCTCGACGAACACCACTGGGAAGCCTGCGGCGACCGCTTCCGCCAGTTGCACTTCACCTGGCAGCGCCACGGCGTCCTGGCGATGCTGCACGACCTGTTGCATGCCTTCGATCTGCCGGCGCGCCTGCTCGTCCATGCCGACGGCGAGCGTGCGCTGACCAATCTGCTGCATCTGGCGGAACTGCTGCAGCATGCGGCGGCGACGCTGGATGGCGAGCATGCGCTGATCCGTTATCTCGCCGCGCAGATGGCCACCGCGCACGATCCACAGGCGGAAACCGCCGACGAACAGATCGTGCGCCTGGAAAGCGAAGCGGCGTTGATCAAGGTCGTGACGATCCACAAGTCCAAGGGACTGGAATACCCGCTGGTGTTGCTGCCCTTCCTCTGCTCGGCGCGCGAACTGAAGGCGGACGATAGCTTCACCTGGCACGACGAGGATGGCGAACGTCGCATGGATCTTCGCGCCAACGACGCCGCCCTCGCCCAGGCCGATCGCGAACGCCTGCAGGAAGACTTGCGCCTGCTGTATGTCGCTCTGACGCGTGCCCAATACGCCTGCTGGATGGGCGTGGCGTGCACGCGTTCGGGCAATGGCAAGGCATCGACGCTGCACAAGTCGGCATTCGGTTATGTGTTGTCGGGTGGTGCGCGGATCGAGCCTGCCGAGCTGATGCCGCGCCTGCAGGCGCTGCGCGATGCCGAGCCCGGCATGGCGATCCGCACGCTCGACATGCCCGGCATGCATCCTCTTCCGGCGACGCAGGACGAGGTCGCCCCGCTATGGGAAGCACGTCTCTACCAGGGACCGGCGGCGGAGCGCTGGCGCGTATCCAGTTACAGCGGCCTGAAATATGCCGAGGTGGAAGAGACCCGTGTTCCGGCACCGGAAACGGCCACGCAGGACATCCTGATCGAGGCCAGCGCCGAGCAGCCCGCACCGTCCGATGTTCCGAGTGCACCCGCGCAAGGCATCCACGCGTTCCATGCCGGCGCGGAAGCCGGCACCTTCCTGCACGACCTGCTCGAATGGGCCGCCGACGAAGGATTCGCCACGGCTGCGGAAAATACTGCGGCGTTGGAAAAGGAGATCGCCCGCCGCTGCCAGCGCTGCGGTTGGCAAGCGCACATCCCCATGCTCACGGCATGGATGGCCGGCCTGCTGCGCACGCCGCTGGACCTGCCCGACGGCAGCAGCGCAGCGCTGTCTCAGATGTCCAGCCACTACGCCGAACTGGAGTTCTGGTTCGAGGCGCAACACGTCGATACGCTGGTGCTCGATCGCCTGGTCACCGCGCATACGCTGGAGGCCCGCCCGCGCATCGCGTTGCTGGCCGAGCGCATCCATGGCCTGCTCAAGGGCTTTATCGACCTGGTGGTGGAACAGCAAGGCCGCTATTACGTGATCGACTACAAATCGAACAAGCTGGGCAACGATGCGAGCGCGTATACCGCGGAAGCGATGCGCGATTCGATCCTGCGCGAACGCTACGACCTGCAGTACGCGCTGTACACGCTGGCCTTGCATCGACAGCTGCGCGCACGATTGCCCGGCTACGATTACGAACGCCATATGGGCGGCGTCGCCTATCTGTATCTGCGCGGTGTCGATGGCGCGGGCCACGGCGTGCATGTCGAGCGGCTGCCCAAGGGGTTGATCGACGCCATGGATCGCTTGTTCGCCACCGGGGAGCATGCCCGTGTCGCATGATGCTCAGGCCACGTCCATGGAACTGGCCATCGAACGCGGCTGGCTGCGACCGCTGGATGCGGCCTTTGCGCAATTCCTCGTGGCCCAGGATCCTGCCGCATCGCCGGCACTGCCCTTGCTTGGCGCACTGGTGAGCCGACAACAGGCCGATGGCCATCTGTGCCTGGATCTGGCGGCCTGGGAATCGCTGGCCGACGATGCGGGCTGGCCGGCCGGTTGGCGCGCCATGCTTGCGGAAGCAGCAGGCGCATCGTCATCGTTGCTGCCATCGGCACTGGTCGCATCGTCGGACGATGCATCCTCGTCGGGATCGCCCTTGGTGCTCGACGGCAGCCGCCTCTATCTGCGCCGCTACTGGAACCACGAACAGCGCGTGGCGCAGGCGATCGGACAACGGCTGGCACGCACGCACGAGGTGTCGCCGCTGCTGTCGGCGCAACTGGCGCGCCTGTTCCCCGCCTCTTCCGCCGACTCTCCCGATTGGCAACGCGTGGCTTGCGCACTCGCCGCCCGTGGCGCCTTCACCGTGATCACCGGCGGTCCCGGTACCGGCAAGACCACCACCGTGGTGCGCCTGCTGGGCCTGCTGCAGACGTTGCATCGCAAGGAAACCGCGCGATCGTTGCGCATTCGCCTGGCGGCGCCCACCGGCAAAGCCGCAGCGCGCTTGCAGTCGTCGATCAGCACGCAAATTGCCCAGCTCGATGTCGACAGCGACGTGCGCGCCAGCATTCCCCATCAGGTGGATACGCTGCACCGGCTGCTGGGCGCGCGGCCGGATACCCGGCGCTTCCGTCACGACAGCAGCCATCCGCTGCATCTGGATGTGCTGGTGATCGACGAGGCGTCGATGATCGATCTGGAAATGATGTCCGCCGTACTGGCGGCCTTGCCGGAAGACGCGCGATTGATCCTGCTCGGCGACAAGGACCAGCTTTCGTCGGTGGAAGCCGGCGCCGTGCTCGGCGACCTGTGCCGGCGCGCCGAGACCGGCCACTACGACGAAACGACCGCGCAATGGCTGCGCGAAACCACCGGCGACCGCATCGATGCCTGGGTACGCGGCGACGCGCGCCCGCTCGACCAGCACGTCGCCATGCTGCGCCACAGCCATCGCTTCGGCGCGGACAGCGGCATCGGCACGCTGGCGCAACGCGTCAACGAAGGTCATGCGAGCCAGGTGCACGCACTGCTTTCGCAACGCCATGCGGACATCGCCTGGATCGACGCCGCCGCGGACGCGCGCTCGCTCACCGACCTGGTGCTGGACGGCGGCGCCTCGCGCTTCCTGCCGCACGACGGCGGCTTGCACGCTCGAGGCTATCGCCACTACCTCCAATGGCTGCAGCGCGAACGCCCCGCGCCCCGCGCCGATGCGAAAGCCTGGGACGATTGGGCTCGCGGCGTACTGCAGGCGTTTGGCAGCTTCCAGTTGCTGTGCGCGCTGCGACACGGCCCGTTCGGCGCGGAAGGCCTCAATCGCCAGATCGCCGGCATCCTCCATCAGGCGCAGCTGATCGACACCACCCACGAGTGGTACGAAGGACGCCCCGTACTGGTCACGCGCAACGACTACAGCCTTGGCCTGATGAATGGCGACGTGGGCATCGCACTGCGCGTCCCGGACGAGCAAGGCGTACTCCATTTGCGCGTGGCGTTCGAGGTCGCCGGCGGCGCGGACGACAGCAGCACGCGTATCCGCTTCGTCCTGCCTTCGCGACTCAGCGAGCGGGAAACCGTGTACGCCATGACGGTGCACAAATCCCAGGGTTCGGAGTTCGATCACGCCGCGCTGGTCCTGCCGACCGAAGCGAGCGCGGTGCTGACGCGCGAACTGCTCTACACCGGCATCACCCGCGCCCGCCGCTGGTTCAGCCTGCTGGCACCCTCAGCCATGCTGCGCCAGGCGGCGGAACAACCCGTGCACCGCCACTCGGGCCTGCACCAGCGCTGGTCGTAAGGCGGCGGCGTTCCTTCTTGCAAGGCCGCCGCCGCGGCACGATGAGTCGCACACAAGTGCGCTCCCACAGTGGCGTCGTTATTTGTGGGAGCGCACTTGTGCGCAACTCAACGAAGCGACTCACCTCCAATCGCCCGTGCCCTCCACGCAACAAGGGCGCAAACACGACCACCACTCAAACCCTCACCAGCATCCATCCGCCCCAGCCGTCCGCGTCCCGCGCTGATTGAGCGTCAACGTGCTGCACTGCGTATCGCGGCCGAGCTGCGCCGTGGTCGGTGTCGCCGTCACCGTGAACGAGGTGGACGTGGTCGCGGGCACCAGCGTGTAGTTGCGGGCGATCTGCGACTGGCAGTCCAGATGCGGATCGGCATTGGCGACACCCGCCGCCGTCTGGTCGTAGCGCAGGTTGCCGGTGTAGTAACGCTCCATGTAGTTGGCGTACTCCGCCATGCACGCCTGCGCGGCAACGCGATTGGTCTTTCCCACGTGCCGCAGGTAAGACGGCATGGCGATGGCGGCAAGAATGGCGATGATCGCCACCACGATCATCATCTCGATCAGGCTGAAGCCCGTGCCCTTGCTGCGGTGATGGCGTGACATCTGGCGTGTTCTCCTCGTTCGCATGGGGCTACCTCAGGGGTTGATCAGTTCGCGCCACGACACGCGCTTGAAGGTTCCTTGCGAGCCCGCGGTGTACACGCTGCTGTTGGAGCCGTTGTCGAAACTCACCAGCATCACGCCGCCCACGAAGATCGGGTTGTTCGGCAGCGAGCTGAAACCGATACCGCTGTTGGTGTAGGTGTTGTTGCCCGAGGTGACCTTGTCGGCGTCGTTGATCGCACCATTGCCGTTGAGATCGAAGAAGCTGGTGCTGGCCGCCGTGCCGCTGAAGGGATCGAGCGCCATGATCCAGCCACGGCCGGAGGGGTTGCAGGCATCGGTCGCCACCGGAATACGCGTGGTCCCCAGCAGCATGCTGCCCTGGAACTGGTTGGCCGTGACGATGCGTTCGCCTTCGGCACCATTGAGTGGCGAGGTCAGGTCCATATACCAGCCGGACTTGTCGGTCAGATCGCTGGTGCTCGGCTTGGCGGTAACCGCGCGTCCGGGCGATACCGGCGGCGTGGCCGTGCTGTCGCCCGCCGTTTCGACCAGGATCTCGCGCTGCTTCAGCGCCGCCCTTCCCTTGGAGATCAGGTCGGTGACCACCGTACCGCCGCTTGCCTGCACGATCAGGCCGTACCACGACTGCGTGGCCTTGCTGTTGAGATCCGTGGTGGACAGGTATTGGCCGGTGCCGAAGAACAGCCACAGGTTGCTGGTGGCCGGATCGCGCCCCATCAACATGCCGGCGGTGATCGGCTGCGCGTTGTTGCCCGAATCCTTGGCGGTGAATACCAGCTCGCCGATGCTGTTGGGCGTGGCGGCGGTGCCGTCGTTGAGCCCGAACTTCCACACCTGGCCCTTGGCGTCGCCCGCGTAGGCGACCGTGCTGATTCCGTTGGCGCTGTTGCCGATCCACACCGCCGGAGCCGCCAGGCCGTTGCCCGTGGCGGCATCGCTGGTGGTGTGCACCGTCAGGGCGCCATCGGTGATGCCGAACTGCAGCAGCGCCGCCGCGCCGTTACTGCTGTTGTAGCCATTGCCGATCAACACCGACCAAGAACCGTCGGCGGTTTGTGCGACGACCGGCTTGCCATTCATCTGGCCGATGTAGCTGCTGTTGGTGAGGCCATCGGCCGCCGAGCGTTCCCACAGCAACTTGAAGACGGTGGGATCGGAGACGTCGAGCGCATAGACCGACTTGGCCAGGCCCCGGCCCGTCGTGCCCACCGCCACCGTGTGCCACGCACCCGGGCTGCCGTAGTACACGTCGGCCACCGTCAACTCGCCATCGTTGAAGTACTGGTGCGTCACGTCGGTGCCGCCGTAAGCGGGATCGGCCAGTTGCTTGAGATTGCTGGTGATCACGGCCGACGGCAGATACGCATAGACCTCGGCGCCGGTGCTGGCATTGAAGGCGTGCAACATGCCGTCGTTCGCTGCAACCAGGATGAGGCCCGCCTGATTCGCCTTGCCCGAGGCGTAACTGGCGAAGGTGGTCGACCCGGTAAAGCTCTTGCCGACGAACTGGTTGGCGTTGGGCGCCCCCACGTACACCGGCTGCGAATTGACGATGTCGCCGAGCGGCGTGTCGCGGTTGCGCAAGGTGCCGGAGTTGCGCTGCTCCTTCGAGGTATCGCCCAGGAGATAGTTGATCATCGTCTGCTGCGCGGCCGTGCTGGCGCCCAGCGCATTCTGCTGCGCAGTGGACAGCATGCCGACATTGTCCGCGGTGTACTGGAACACCGGCAGATTGGGCGACGTGGCCGATGCGTTGTACGTGTACACCTTGCGGCTGGTGTAGGTGGGCAATGCCGCTGTCGCCGTCCAATCCGGGTTGGTGGCGATTGCTCCGGAGTTCGGATTGATCGACAACGCTTTCAGGTCGCCCTTCCACTTCGCCGTGTAGTAGTTGGCCTGATAGGCGACCGTACCGGTCTTCAGCTGCGTGGAGTTGGCGGCCAGGCTGGCACCCGTGCCGACGCGCTCGGTCGCGCGCTTGAGCGCATCCTTGAGGGCGCTGGTGAAGGCCTCGGGGCTGGTCGCGGAATAGAAGCCGCCGTGCCCGTTGACTGCCGCATGCGCCAGGTCGGCGATGTTGTTGATGCTGTCGGAACTGGGCGTGGGCCAGCTGAAATTGCTGATCGCCGTGCCACCGCGTGCCCAGTTGAAGATCTGGTCCACCGTGGTGCCAGTGGGCGAGATGCCGGTGGGCGTGAAGCCCAGGCCCAGCGTAAAGGTGGTCATGTGCTGCCAGAACGCCGGGTCTTCATTGTTGACCGGCACTTCGTTGGAGGTGTTCGTGCGCAGGTCGTTGACCCAGTAGTACATGGCGACGTCGGCCAGCGTTCCGGACAGGCTGTCCTTGTACGGCTTGGCCGCGGTGAACGTATAAGACTGGTTGTTGGCGCCCGTGTTGGTCTTCGACGTGCTGTCCGCATCGCCGATCGCCGTGGAGGCAGCCGCGCCGTTCCAGAAGCCGTCGGTGGTCAGAATGGTGTACGACTGGCGACAGGCCAACTCGGTGCTGCCGCTGGCCGTGCCGTAGTCAGGATCGGAACTCATCGAACCCCACGGCTGGTCGGTCTTGTAGTACTGACCCACGGCATCGAGCGCCGAACGCAACGGCGTGCCACTGCTGGCCGTTTCGCCCTCGAGCCAGGTCCAGAACGCACTCTTCTGGCTGCTGAAGGGTTTGACGTTGGCGATCTTGATGTCGTTCTTGCTGGACTGGTCGCTGGGCAGCTTGGAATCGTTGTTGCCGTCGATCGAGCCAAAGCCCACGCGGAAGGTGGGATCCAGGCCCGAAAACGAACTCATCAGGCCGCTCTTGGCCATCAGGATGCGCGTGCGGTAGTACGAGAACCAATTGGCCACGTTCTGCTGCGCGGTCGTGCTGTCGTCGCAGGTGGTCAAGGTGAGGCCTGCCGCTGCGCAGGCACCGGTCTTGCCGATGTACTTGCGCGTGTAGGTGCCGTTGCTCTGCAGCTGGGTATAGGTGAACAGGTTGGTCGTGGTGGTGACCGTGGTGATCTTCTGGCACAGCAGGCTGGCCGGCAAATACGTGTCGGGACTGGTGCAGCCGGTAGTGTTCGGATTGCGGTAAGTCGTGTTGCCGCCACTGGTGCGCTTGCATAGGCCGTTGTTGGCGCTGCCATCCTTCACCAGCGTACCGCTGCTGCATGTGGGAGTGGCAGCATACGTGCTGGTGTTGTTCGATGTCGTCGTGATGGCCGAGTAGTACTTGAAGTAGTGGTACGAGGTGCTGTTTCCCGCCGAACAGTTGCGCGAACTCACGTTGTTGTAGTCGCAGAAACTGTCGGACGCGTACTGCGTCGCATCGGTGGTTGTAGTGCTGCGGAAACCGTCGACGAACGCGCTGTCGATGCCGCTTGGCGTCGTATAACGGGTGCCATCGGCTTTGACGGGCGGCGTATAGGTCACCGCCGGGTTGTAGTAGGTGCCGTTGTTGCCGGCATAGCGAAGCGCATCGAGGTCCACCAGCGTGGTGCCGTTGCTGGTCGTTGCACCGCTGAGGAATTTCGCATCGGGCATGAAATCCCAGGCCATCGAGCCGGAATCGTCGAACATCAGCACGATGTTGGGCGGCAGCGATTTCTGGATGATCAACGGCTGTTGATCCACCGTTACCGCCGACGCAGGTGTCGAAAGGACACCCAGCGCCAGCACCGTCACGCTGGTGGAAAGCAACCGATTGGCAAAACGCCTCACGCGGCCGTGCAGACTGACGTGGTTTTTCATGGAACCGCCCCTAGAGGTGAACGGCGCGCCGTCGGCAGCGCCTGTCGATGGAACTCAGCGCTGCTTGACGATGGCCTGCAGAACGACGACGGCCCGGTCGCCCACGACCGCGGGATCGCCGCTACGCGCGGTGATGCGGTAATAGACGGCCGTGGTCGAACCGCCGGAATTGCCGTAGTTGTAGGAGTTGGCGCTCTGATCGAAACCGGTATCGGATTCGGGATCGGCCCAGTTGCCCATGTTCTCGATGACGTACTGCGGCTTGCTGGCCGCCATCGCGGATGCACTGAACTGCCCTGCCGCCGTGCCTGCGTTCACGTCGTAGATGCTGCCGGTGGGCAGATTCGCGTCGTTGAACGGGTTGGACAGGCACACCGTCGAACCCGTGCGGCAATTGCGCGCGACCTCGGCCGGATTGCCGATGATGCGCAACTTGGCGGCACGCAATGCTGCTTCGGCGCTTTGGAAGGCGATCTGCCGGTCGTACTGGTTGGCCGCCATCTTCTGCTGGATCAGCGTGCCGCGGATGGCGGCAAAACCCACCAGGGTCAACACCACCAGCAGGATCAGGGCAATCACCAGCGCCACGCCCCTTTGCGCCTTACCTGCAGGCACCGCGCAATGCTGCTTCCGATGCCTGCGTGTCGATGCTGCCGGGCTACTTGAAGGAGTGATCGGTTTCATGTCATTCCACCCGGTTGCGCACGGTCGTGGTCGTGGTGAACGAGCGGTCGATCGGGCTGGCGCCCGCGGTGCCGTCGCTGCTCTGCACTCTCAAGTTGATCCGCACCGCCGAGACCAGCGCCCAGTTGGTGACGGTGGCGGCATCCACGAACTGCGTGGACAGGCCGGGCTGAAAATAGGTGAGCCCCATGGAGACCACGCCGCGCACCATTTCCAACCGCTCAAAGGCATTGCCGTTGCGCGTCAGGCGGTACAGCGAGGTGCCATTCGCGGGATTCCTTCCCACGTACCAATCGGCCGCGTTGAGCTGGGTGATCAGCGCGTTCGCGCCGAACGTGTAGCTGTTGGCGGTACCGGTGCACACGGTGGGGTAGCCCAGCCCGGCGGAACAATTGCCGCCAGCGGTGCCGTGCGCGATCGTCTTGGCCCCGTTGTTGAACGCGCTGGCCTTGAAGATCGCAGCGTGGTCGAAATCGCAGACGACGTAGACGCCACTCGCATTCAAGTCGGCGCTGCTTTCGTTGAGCGTGAACGTCGCGGTGGTCGGATCGTGCGTCGCCACACTGAAACTGCTTTCATCGCCACCGATCAATTGAACCGACGGCGTACCGGCGATGCGATCCCCTGCGTTCGTGCCTGCAGCCACATCGGTGTCGTCACCCGCAAAACCGCGGACGGCATGGCCCCAGTCGGCCCACCATGCCGTACCGCCGGCGTTGGGCCCGGAGTTCAACACGTTGCCGATACGGCCGCTGTTGCTGCACGCGGTAAGCCCTGCATTGCGAATGTCGCGCGCCAGCAACTCGAAGGCCACGCGCGAGCTGTCCTGTACATCGCTGAGTGCGCGATTGGTACGGTAAACGCGCTGATTGGAAAGAAACACGCTGCCGACACCCGCAATGACCACCAGGCCAAGCAGCATCGCCACCATCAGCTCGATCAGGGTGAAGCCACGTGCACTCGCGGCGGGAAGGCGCATCTGCCTCATAGCATCGCCCTCGTCACCACCGTCTGATTGCGCTCTCCGCCTTTGCCGGCCCGGCTGTCGTCGAACTGGATGGTGATGGTGCAATCGCCTTCCGTGCCGACGCAGTTGATGCTGCCGGTGGTGGTGTCGACTTCGCCCAGCGCGCCCTTCAGCATCTCGCACCAGTCATGCTTCTGCGTGTCCACCATCGAAGTCCCCGCAGCCGGACAGGCACTCGCTTTGAGCGGCGTGCCGGTGTTGTAGCTACCTTGCTTGGCCGCCGCGAGATCGGCGCGCATGGCATCGAGAATGGAATAGCTCGCCATCGTCGCCATGCTTCGCGCCATCGCACTGTTGTTGGTCGAAAGCGACATGGCCTGCAGTGCCGCGATGCCAAGGAAGGCAACGGACAGCACCAGCACCGCCACCAGCACTTCGATGAGACCGACGCCACGCTGCTGCCGTCCCATGCCACGCGAGCACGCGCCACTCCTGGGTGTCTGGAATATCGTCATGGCGAGCATCCGGTTGAAGTTTCCGTGTCCGTTTGCAGGACGGAACCAGCAGCCATCCTGATCACGCGATGGTTGTCGCCACTCAGCGAGGGCGTACAGATATCCGCCACCGTTCCGGTATAAGGCGCTGAACTACTGGTGGCGTGAGCAATGCCCTGGGCACTGAAGCGAAGTGCCGTCACGTTGCCGTGCAACTGCAGGTCGCCGGTCAGGCTGAGGTTGCTTTCGCGCACCACCACCGCATTCGCGCCGGATAGCGCGACCACGGCGCCCGCGGATGCATCGCAAGCATCGCCAAGCGTATCGGTGGTATTGCTGGTATCGGAGTTGCTGCAGAACTGCGTGCGCGCGTTGCGCTTGATCGCTTCCATCCGGGCGGTCTGGATCGCACCGACCAGCTCGTTCGCATTGGTGGTCAAACGATTGGAAAGCGTGATGCTGCGAAAGCTCGGCACCGCCACCGCCATCAGCACGACGAGCACGGCAAGCGTCACCATCAACTCGACCAGCGTGAAGCCCCGCTGGCGACCTCGCCCGCTTGCGCAGGCATCGTGCTGCCTCGCCTCGACATGCATTGCCAAGCCTCCCCTATGACTTGGGAGCAGGCTATTCCTTACAGGAAGAATCGCAAAGTCTTGCGACGACGAGCGGTATGAACTTGCCGATTAACGGCAAGAACTTGCTGTTCGTGATGTTGGCACTCAACGCTGAAGCCGAATAAATCTTTATAAATCAAAATAATATGTAACGTTCACGCATCATCATATGCCGGTCTATAGCTGCCGCGTTTCGTAATTTCTTGCCGACGGCAACACTTACCCACCACCGCCAGCGGAAGCCAAGACGCAAAAAACCCCGCGGCGAGGCGGGGTTTCGGCCACTGCAGGCATCGTACGGACGACTGCGAATGAGTACATGGTGCCGGAAATAGGAATCGAACCTACGACCTACGCATTACGAATGCGTTTACGTAACCAATATAATCAATTACTTATATATTTAATCGTAATTGATGCCACACTTTTGCCACATTCGTGGCAAAGGCATCCAGCATGGCAACGTATCGGCGGCGTGGACGGTATTCATGGGAGGCGCAGGTACGCAGGCGCGGATGGCCGTCCCAGACCAAGACCTTCGATACCAAAGCGGAAGCCGAAGCCTGGGCCGCCATGATCGAGTCGGAAATGAATCGTGGTGTGTGGCTCGATCGTAGTGAAGCAGAGAGCACTACGCTGGGAGCACTCCTGGATCGCTACGAGGCAGAAGTGGTACCTGCACTGAAGGGGGCCATCAGAGAGCGGTCCATACTCCATCTTTGGCGACAGACGCCCCTGGCAAAGCGAACGGTGGCCACCATTCGTAGCGGCGACGTTGCGCAGCAGCGCGACGCTTGGCTAACGAACGGGCTGGCTCCGGCTACTGTGCTGCGACGCCTGGCGCGTCTCTCGCACTTGTTCAATACGGCTCGGAAGGAATGGGGCATGGAAAGCCTTTCTAACCCCGTCGAGCTTGTGCGTAAGCCAACACCGAACAATGCACGCACACGACGCGTTGCGGCGCACCCTGCCAACAACCGCCATCGTGGTCATACGAAAGACGAACTGTCCCGCATCACCGAGGCCAGTGAATCGCAGATGCTTCCCACGATCATCACGCTGGCTGTAGAAACAGCGATGAGGCGCGGGGAAATCGCCTCTTTGCGTTGGGAGCATATTGACCTGGTCAGGCGAGTTGCACATCTACCTGAAACGAAGAATGGCAACAGCCGTGATGTCCCATTGTCCCAGGCAGCCTTGGAAGCATTTATTGCATTGCTGCCGGGACATGAGGGTACGACAAGGCGGCGCAAGACGCCTGCCGTGCCGCCCTCGCTCAGAGGGCCGGTCTTTGCCGTACATCCGGATGGCATTACGCAGGCTTTTGAGCGCGCATTGCAACGAGCTAGAAAAGCATACGAAACGGAATGCATGGAGCGCGGGCACGACCCGAAGCCTTCATTTTTGAAGGATTTGAGATTTCATGATCTCAGGCACGAGGCTACCTCTCGTTTGGCATCGCGGTTTCAACTCCACGAACTAGCCAAGATCACCGGCCACCGTGACACAAGGATGCTGCTGCGGTACTACCATCCAGATGCCGGAGAGCTGGCCAAACGGATGGGCTAATCGAAACAGGAGGGGCAATGGTGGCGAGCGGGTTGGGCGGCATCTCGGAACAAGAGCCGATAATTGTCAGGCCTTATGCGGTCGGACTGTTCGACGTACTTGGGTTTAAGAGGAAGTTCGAAAGCCTTGGTCTTGAGCAGATCATTGCGAAATACGCCGCATTGATTGATATCGTCGTCGAAGGTGATCGCCGAAGGGCTGAGCTAGATAGTCTCTTTCCCAACCGGAAAGAGGGACCCTATTGGTGTAGCGGTGGCGAGATCGTGATCGACAGCCGTGTCTATATGGCTTACGCGAGCGATACGCTATTGGTCTGGTCGAATTACATCTGGGCGGATCGGTTGGTTCAAGCTGAAGGAAGACTCGAAGAATTGGCTCAGGACCCTCGCCATGATTGGCTGTTCTGCCCTGTGCCCTGCGACCCCTTTCTGGATGTTTGCAATGAACTAATTTGCCGCAGCCTCCAAATTGGATTGCCGCTCCGAGGCGCCGTAGCCGTTGGAGATGCCGTACTGGACAAAGCCAGAAACATCTTTCTGGGTCAGCCCATCATTGAGGCAAATCTGCTGGAGCACGGCCAGCGATTCATTGGTGCCGGTATGTGCCAGTCGTTCACCCAACAGACCATTCCTTCGCGCTACAGCTTGGAATTCAGTGAGCAATTAAAAGAGCCGTTTACAGGAGAGGCTAGCGGCTTAGTTTTAGATTGGCCGAGGCATTGGAGAAACACCCGGAAGTTCGACGTCAGACCAGTCATTGAGTCACTGAGCGATGACGGCGATAGCGCTGGCTACTATCAGAACACATTGGCTTCTGTGGAGCTGTCGAAGCAATTTGCAAACGACTTCGAACCAGGCGAAGCATGCCCTATTCGAAGCAACTACGAGCAGTTCTCGTATGCCAGGCAAGGTGAGATTGCTGCGTACGCGCGACCCGTCCGTAGAGCAACCGCCGAGGATGTGCAGGCACTTTCTGGACAGTTGCCACACGGGTCGCCCGTGCGAAGTCGCGATCGATAGTCGCTTATCACTTCGTGATTTCAGGTGTCTCACGTTTGCGACCCACTACTACGGAGTACCACGGCGCCCCGAGATTTGCGTATAAGCGCATAACCACGACCAAGAAGGAGCCATGAACATCTTCGTGCCAACCCGAAGTTAAGTAGAACTCCTCGTCCATAGGCGGCATGTCCCGTCCATCACCCCCTATCAAGTGACTAATTTCTTCGCTGCGCCCGAGGATGAGATCCAGAAGCAATGGCTCGAAGGACTCAAGTCCAATTTCCGCCACGGCGTACCCGTGAGCCACCTTCGCCAAAAAGCGTGCAAACGTAATTGGTCGTAGGCCGCCCAAATGCAGACCCTCCTGAGTCGGCCTCACTCTTTGCAACGCTGCCTCAGCCTCCCAGGCGCGGCACCAGAATTCCCAAGTGATCTCACCAGATGGAAGTAGGCCGGAGAGTATGCCGGGGAGCCGAAGGAACTTGAGACAGAAGTAGGCTACCGGCACCTCCATGATCGGGATTGCCATCCGCTCGCCGCTGTCCTGAAGCGGTCCGTCACCCAAGCGGCGACCGATGCCGACCAGCGGCTCCGCAGGACGATCCTTACGGCGCCTAGTCGGGGAATTTATTCGGTGTCTAAACAGGCCTAGACCCTGCTTCAGAAGCTCATTTTCGACCTTGCCCGTGACAGCAGCGCAAGTGGAGCAACTAGCCGCCGGAAATACCAGCGCATTGCCGGCAATACCTAGCGGCAAAATGTGTTCTTCGCCCAACTTGGATTGCGAATCACCACAATAGATGCAGAATCCGGCTGGATCGTATTTGCGCCCACCGCCCACACGCTCAGTCATGCTTATGCCCCTGCCTGTGCTCACTCAACGAGTGTCCGCGGGCCCTCTCGCCTTTAGTCCATTGCACCCATAACGTTGCCGCAGAATCGCGTGAAAGCGATCAGTGCCCTAGGCTCACGCTCCAGCGCCCTCTTTCCTTGCGCAACCGCCGCAGCCAAGCGAGCGTTGTAACTCCCAACAGCCGCCCGTGCGACACGCTGGCAATGGCGTTCGATTTTTCTCTGCAGGTCGTTAACAAGGGCTTCCTCGCTCGGCCCATACCCATCGATTCCAAGTGCGTCGCAGATTTGCCCCCGCAGCAAGTGCTTCCCTAGTCCACGAAGAGGCTTATTGGGCTCATGCCGTACGTTCACGCTGGACCTCCAAAATGTCGTAACGCTTTACGATTTAGTTGGATAACGATCACGCAGCACTTGAGTGAAGCGCCATATATCGAGAGCTCGCCCATCTGCTACAGCAATGCGGAGTGCATCCAAGATCACCGCATCCGAGAGTCCCTCAGCATTCCGTGCAGCTGACCGCGACTCAGCAGCCTGCCGCCTCGCCGCCCGATACCGTGCGGCTCGCTCCGCATCACTCATTGCTACTCCACCAGCAGGCGGACGCCCGCGCTTGCGAGTCGTCATGTTGGCGTCCCCTTCTTTGCTGGGGCCTTCTCGTCGCACATCGCATCATCCGCGCTGGTGGTGAAATAATATCGTGACGCGTCACAAATAAACAAGAGCAAATTGCTCTTGTAACGCGTCACGAAATATACATCTTGCCGGCATTGCCGGCGCCGCTCACGCGGCATGCCCCCGAGCTAACGCAGCTCGGGGGCGAGGTGCTCGCTATCACGCTCCGGACGGAGCGCGGAATCGTTGCCCACGACCTCAACTGCCGTCTCGTACGTTGCCACCACCGCGGCCCGCGCAATGGCATCATCGTGGTCACAGACCACGGCAGCCAGCATCCGGCCCTCCTCGGTGCGTGGCTCGCGCCCATCGGCAAGACGGGTGCGCACATGGTCGATCAGGGCCTGTGCGCGGCCCTGCTCGACGAGCTCCTGCACGCGGGCCTGTTCACCGGGCCACCACTTGGCCAACGCAGCAGCGCAGTGTTCTTCGTCGTTGTCGCTGGCCAACGCCTTGGCAGTGCCATAGATGGCCACTGCGTCCCAATCAACCTGGCCGGCCTTACGGGTCTCGTTGTAGGCAAGCTGCAAGCAGTACGGTGCCCCTGGCGTCTCAACCTTCCCAGCCTCAAAGCGCGCGGCGCGGAGCTGGTCTAGCGCCGGCAATGCCGGCGCTAGCTCTGGCGTGACCTCGGTGGCCAACTCAACGGCCTCGACAGCGGCAGCCTCGGCGACGGCCAGCTCTGCGCGGATCTTGGCGAGCTGCACTTGGTCGGCCTGGTACTGTGCCTCGATAGCCGGCCGATGCCTGGCTTCTTCGGCGGCCTGCTCGCGCCGGATCTCGTTATGGCGGTCGATGGCCTGCAGACCGGCCTGCTTGTGTTGCTCCGCCTGACGCAGCCAGTCTGCTTGGTTGGCCTCGATCTGGCGCAATTCCTTGGGCTTCACGATGCCCGCGAGCATGGCACGCACCGGATGCTCTCGCTTCCAGTCGGAGGCCCGCTTGGCCTGGCTCTCAGCGCTGAGTCGCGCCGTGTCATAAGCCTGCTCATCGCGGGCGGCCTCGACGCGCAACTGTCGACGGGCGGCACGTCCTGCAGCCAATGTCGGCACAGCATCCAGCCGTTGGGCCACGGTTCGTGAGAGGCGGGCAGCTTCTGTCCGCAGTTCATCGACCGGCCTTGGTGGGGCGGTAATCGAGGGACTCATCGTGGTGGCCTCTGGTGGGTTTAATGGGCCAACGCTGGCCCAGTTCATGGGATCGACTGGGCCAACGCTGGCCCAGTTCGTGGGATCGACTGGGCCAACGCTGGCCCAGTTCGTGGGATCGACTGGGCCAACGCTGGCCCAGTTCGTGAGATCGACTGCGCCAGCATTGGCCCAGCTCGGCGCGTCCTCGGCGACGACCACCTGGGCTGCGGCCTCGTCCCATTCGGCCATAACGGCCTGGGCGGCCCGTGCCTCGGCTGTGATCTCGGTCTCACGCTGGGCGGCGCGCGCATCAACCCGCTTCTGGCCTCGATCGCTACGCACGTAATGGGCGCGGCGATCCATTGCCATGGCGTGCACGCCCACATGGGTCTGCGCTGGCCGGTCGAGCGCGAAGGCGGTCTGCAGGTCGCCACGCTCCATGGCAGCGACCTGCTGATCAGCGAGGCTACGGTGATCAATACGCGCCTCCTGGCCAGCGTTGCCCAACGCCCTGTTGGCCATCTCGGCCCAGCATTCGCGCAGTGCCTTCACTTCGTCAGCCGCCGGCGACAAGCCGAGTTGCCGGCGCTTCGTGTCTGATAACTCAATGCTCGCCTTTTCGCCCAGCACGCCGCCGGCGACAACGCGCGTCGTTGTCAGCACATGGGCGTGATGGTTGCGCTTGTCGCCTTCGCGGTCGGGCTCGTGAATTGCCACGTCGACGGCCACGCCGTAGCGGGTAGCCAGTTCCCTGCCGAACTCGCGCACCAGAACGGCGCGCTCTTCGTCATCCAGTTCCGCCGGCAACGCGAGCACCCACTCACGAGCCGTGCGGGCGTCCTTCCTTGCTTCCGCTTGCTCGGCCGCGTTCCACAACTCCGCACGATCGAGGATCACTCCACCTGGCGCGATCAGCTCGGACGCAACCACACCCGAACGGCGGGTGTAGTCGTGGATGACCCCGGTCCGCCGGTCGATCAGCACCACGCCGGCACGATACGCAGCCGCCGCTACGGACGAACGTCCGGCGGAACGGCTAAGTGGTTTCGTGCTGGCGTGGAAGATGGCGATGGGTTGGCCTTGGCTCTTGATCTTGCTTTCGCCCGAAGGGCCGCACGGACTTGGCGAAGCCAAGTCGTAAGTGCGCCCTTGCTCGTGCTTTCGCACGGCGGCGGGATGACCACGATAGACATCAGGTTATTATCGCGATACCGTAAAAATCAAACATTTAGACGCCTAAACGTCTATTTGATTAACAACGGTAAATGGAGACAAGAAGTGATGAACAAAGAGAAACAGAGCGCCATCCTTCAGCAAAAGATTGAGCGCACAGCCGCCCGTCTCGCTGAGCTAAAGGCGCAGGCACAAGCTCGCGATGCTCGCGCAAAGGCCCGAAACGAGAAGATCGCCCGTCGCCAACGGACGCGCGCTCTCGTTTTGTGGGGCATCGCCCTGGAACGCGAGACGCGATTCAGCCAAGACGCGCCGGCCGTCGTTCGTCAGATCCTGGAAAAGCACCTGACGCGTGACGGCGAACGCGCGGCCGCTCTGCTTCTTCTGAATCAAATAGCCACGCCCGAGGTCAACTGATGACTACGCAAGATCTTCTAGGTTCAATACCTATCGCAGTCGGCGTGCTCGTGATTTTTAAAGCCGCAGGTGGATCGAAATACGCCCCTCCACCCAACGGCGGCCCGGGGGGAGACATGGGCCTCGGCCGCACATTCAAGAAGGCCGTCCATAGCCTGATGCCCTCCCACTCTCACGACGACGAAGAGAGGTGATCGTGAAGTCGTTTCTGACATGTATCCTGCTGCTCGCCCTCGCCGGCGCAAACGCAGGCACAGAGGAAGTTACCGGCGCCGAAGGCATCAAGAAGTGTCAAGACAACGCGCAGGCTCTAAGACAACATGGATTCTGCAGCCAAGGCGATTCGGCATGTGTGCAGCGCCTAGGAAACGAGTTGGAACAGAACGTTGGGAAGGTCTGCCAGAAAGCATTGGAAGCGCTGCGGCCTCAGTCGCGCCCCCGCCCCTGATCTCCAGCCATCCGACTCGCAATGGCGCCCATGCCGCCGTCGGCGGCCCGTCACGCTCGCGCTAGCCGCGATGGCAGGACGGAGACGCTTTTTTGGTTCGGCGACGCCCAGAGGCCCACGTAGTGCACTCTAGAGCGTCGACCTCGCGGCAACCTCGGTCTATTCCACGCTAAACCGCCTTTCCGGCGCTTCGGAGTATGTCGGCGTCTGTACTTGCGCGAGGCTCGACGTACTTGCGTGCATCAGCACTTAGGCAGCTCTCTCAGCCGTATGCATGCATACATGTATACGGACCTACGCTCCGTAGGCGAGGCCTCGCCAAGATCTACGCGGCGCGATGCGCCGCGTGGGTCAATGCCGCGCGACGGCGTAGCCGTCGCACGGCATCGACCGGTACTAGTGCTCTTCTAAGTAGATAGTGCTTTTCTCACTGGTGCTCTTCATCACTAGTGCTTTTACTGCTCTTACAAACGGCATTGCCGAAGTTCGGCTCACCGGGCCCCGGTTCAACCGGGTCCGGTTTACCCGTCTTCGGTGACTGAGGGGTGTCGTAAATGTAGGTTTCCGTTTTCCAACGCCCCTTAGCATCCTGGCTGCGAACCTGGACGACGTATCCGACCCAGCGCAGCTCCGCCAACGCCTTGTAGAGCGCGTCACGCCCCTCCCGCGGCGACGTTGGCATCCGCTCTTCGCTCACTGCCTCGGCAGCAAGCATGGTCATAGGCATGCGATAACCATCTCTGTTGGACAACAACCGTACAGCTAGTCCGCGAGCGCGAAATGAAAGCCTCTTGTCCCTCAGAAGCGCGACAGGGAGTCTTTCCCAAGGATCGTCTGGGCGTGGTGCCCTAATGATGTAACCCCCGCTCATCGCGTAGGCCCTGTTGCCGCCAGCCGAGCACGCTGCTCCGCCTTCGTGGGACGCCCTCGCCTCGGCCGAGGCGCCTCGGAAGACATGGGCTGGGTCTCTACAGCGACGGCTGCGGCAAGCCACGCTAGGACATCATCTTTGCGCCACAGCAAGCGCTTCTGCCCCGGGAGGGCACAACGAGGCGGAAGACGGTATGGCGCCCGTGAGGCGTCATTACGGATGGTATGAACCTGCCTATGCAGGAGGGCAGCGAGATCGTCAACGTCGAACATCTCGCCGGCGAGCGCAGCAGAGCGAGCAGCACGGTCGGAGTTGGTGGCAGTCATGCAAATCTCCATGCACCACACCCAACGGGTATGGCGAATCGAGATCGCGGAAGCCCACCTTGCTCATATGAGCAGAGGGCCAAGGTTTTGCTCAGGCCAGCCCTCAGCGGGCAGGGTTTCCCCTGCGGGGCATTCGCCCCATTGACTGCACTATCCCCGCCGTGACGCTTTCAAGCCCAGGCTCTCTTGCTGGGGGTCACGAACCACGGCCGCCTGTTATGGCTGGCCTAGGGCAGGCCGTTACCGGCCTCATTCTTCGTGTGGCAGCTTTCCGCTTCGCCCGCCACACGTGTTGGACTCACACCCAGCCAATTGCCTCTTGCCTAGCCAAGCTTTGTGACCAACGCGCCCACGCAATCTATCCCTACGTCCATCCTTGTTCAACACGTGCGCGACGTAGCGCGGCGTTCCACCGCCACAAATTTGCCACACGAACAGTGACAAATCGTGGGATACAAAGACAAACAGCGGTATACGCTGTTATGCGTATACCGCTGTTTTTATTCAAAAATATGGTGCCGGAAATAGGAATCGAACCTACGACCTACGCATTACGAATGCGCCGCTCTACCAACTGAGCTATTCCGGCGAGGAACCGTGAATTCTACGGAGCGGAGCGGAGCCGCGCAAGACGTCGGCGATCACAGGGTCGCGGAAACGCCGCCGGTCAGGCGCAGTTCCTTGGGCAGTGCGAAGGTGATCGTCTCCGGCTCGCCATCGAGTTCGCGCACGGAGCCCGCGCCCCACGATTGCAGGCGAGCGATGACCTCGCGCACAAGCTTCTCCGGGGCCGACGCGCCGGCGGTAAGGCCGATGCGGGTGACGCCGTCGAGCCAGCTGCGCTCGATATGCTCGGCGCCGTCGATGAGGAAGGAACGCACGCCTTCCTTCTCCGCCAGCTCGCGCAGGCGGTTGGAATTGGAGCTGTTGACCGAGCCCACCACCAGCATCAGATCCACCGAGGCAGCGAGGCGACGCACGGCATCCTGGCGATTCTGGGTGGCGTAGCAGATGTCGTCCTTGCGCGGGCCTTCGATGTCGGTGAACTTCGCGCGCAACGCTTCGATGATCGCCTTGGTGTCGTCCACCGACAGCGTGGTCTGCGTAACGTAGGAAAGCTCGTGCGGAAATTTCGGTTCCAGCGTGGCCACGCAATCCACCGATTCCACCAGCAGGATCTCGCCCGTATTGGCGGGATTCCACTGGCCCATGGTGCCTTCCACTTCCGGATGGCCCGCATGACCGATCAGCACCACACTGCGACCCAGTCGACCCAGGCGCGCCACTTCCATATGCACCTTGGTGACCAGCGGACAGGTGGCGTCGAACACTTTCAGGCCACGCTGATCGGCTTCCTCGCGCACGGCCTTCGACACGCCGTGGGCGCTGAAGATCACCGTGGCACCATCGGGCACTTCGTGCAGTTCTTCGACGAACACCGCGCCATCGGCGCGCAGCTTGTCGACCACATAGCGGTTGTGCACCACTTCGTGACGCACGTAGATGGGGGCGCCATAGGATTCGAGCGCGCGTTCGACAATGGCAATGGCGCGATCGACACCGGCACAAAAGCCACGGGGATTGGCGAGCAGGATGTCCACGGAAACTCCGGACCTAAGACTGACTGAAAGGCATTATCGCACGGTCGGTGTGACCGTACGTGAGCGCGGGGTCAGCCCTTGGCCTTGCCCTGGAACAAGCCGAAAACCACCAGCATCACCGCGCCCACGGTGATCCCACAGTCGGCGAGATTGAACACGGGGTAGTTCCACTCGCGGAAATACACGTGAATGAAATCGGTGACCTGCGAGGCATGCAGGCGGTCGATCACGTTGCCCAGGGCGCCACCCACGATCAGGCCCAGCGGCAGCGCCGTCTTCCAGTCGCCGCGCGGCGTGCGCGACAGCCACACCGCCAGCACGCCGCTGATCACCACTGCCAGCAGCACGAAGAACCAGCGCTGCCAGCCATCGCTATTGGCCAGAAAGCTGAAGGCCGCGCCGGTGTTGAAGGCCAGTGTCCAGTTGAGGAACCCGGGAATAACCGGATGCGGCGTGCCGGCTGGCTGCAACGCCGAGAGCGCCCACCATTTGCTCAATTGATCGAGCACGATGACGACGAGGGAAAGCAGCAACCAGGACAGGGCGTTGGTTTTGGGCTTCATAAGTCCGATCTAGCGAACGTTTGCTCCCTCGCCCCTTCGGGGAGAGGGTTGGAGTGAGGGGCCAATCTTGGGGCAAGTTTGAGGCGGAGCGAAGAAGGCTTTGTTGAAGCCTTCCCGCGAGCACCCGCCCCTCACCTCGGTCCTCTCCCCGGAGGGGAGAGGAGGCAGAGCATCAGAACCAGCGACGATTCTCGCCCGGCCCTTCCACATTGCCGATGCAGCGATCGCACAGTTCCGGATGCGCCGCATGCGTGCCGACGTCGTCGCGGCGCTGCCAGCAACGCACGCACTTGGCCGCATCGCTCACCGTCGCCGACACCCACACGTCCGCACCTTCCAGTTCGGTCAACACCGCGTCGGCCGGTTGGCCACCGGCCAGGTCCAGCCGCACATCGGAGCTGATGAAGAAGAAGCGCAACTCGAAAGCGGCCGCCTGATAGCGCGCCACCACCGCCGCATCAGCATGGATGGCCACCTTCGCTTCCAGCGATGCGCCGATCTGCTCCGCCTTGCGCATGCCTTCGAGCACGCGCGACGCGGTATCGCGGATCGCCAACAGGTCCGACCAGTAGCGGCGCTGTTCCGGCGAACCCTGCGTTGCCGCCAGGCCGTCGTACCAGGTTTCGAACAGCACGCTTTCGCTGCGCGTGCCCGGCATGTGTTGCCAGATTTCTTCCGCGGTAAAGGTGAGCACCGGCGCCAGCCAGCGCACCAATGCCTCGGCGACCCGATACATCGCACTCTGCGCGCTGCGGCGACCGTGGCTTTCGGTCGGCATCGTGTAGAGACGATCCTTGGTGATGTCGAGATACAGCGCGCCCAGCTCGTTGGTGCAGAAGTTCTGCACGCGCTGGACGATTTCCGGGAAATCGTAACGATCGTACGCCGCCGCTACCGCCTGCTGGACGTCATGAGCCTGCTGCACCACCCACTGGTCGAGCAGCGTGCTCTCTTCCACCGGCACCAGGTGCCTGGCCGGATCGAAGCCGTCCAGGTTGCCGAGCAGGAAGCGCGCGGTATTGCGGATGCGGCGATAGGTGTCCGACACGCGCTTCAGGATTTCGTCCGACAGCGACATCTCGTTGCGATAATCGGTCGAGCAGATCCACAGGCGCAGGATGTCCGCGCCCAGGTTCTTCATGATGTCCTGCGGCTCGATGCCGTTGCCCAACGACTTGGACATCTTGCGGCCCTGCGCATCCACGGTGAAACCGTGGGTGAGCACGTCGTTGTACGGCGCCTTGGCGAACATCGCCGACGAGGTGAGCAAGGAGGACTGGAACCAGCCGCGATGCTGGTCCGAGCCTTCCAGGTACATCACCTTGTAGCTCGATGCATTGCCCTGCTGCAGCTCGGGACGCTGGCCCACCACGGTGAAATGGCTGGCGCCGGAATCGAACCACACGTCGAGCACGTCGAGGACTTTTTCATAGTCCTTCGCCTGGTCGCCGAGCAGTTCGGCCGCATCCAGCGCATACCACGCGTCGATGCCGCCCTGCTCGATGCGCTTGGCCACTTGTTCCAGCAAAGCGACGGAATCGGGATGCGGTTCCTGCGTGCTCTTGTTGATGAACAACGCGATCGGCACGCCCCACGTACGCTGGCGCGAGATGCACCAGTCGGGACGGTCGCCCACCATGCCGGCGATGCGTTCCTCGCCCCAGCCCGGTACCCAGCGCACCTGCTTGATCGCATCGAGCGCGGTCTGGCGCAGGCCTTCCTTCTCCATGCTGATGAACCACTGCGGCGTGGTGCGGAAGATCACCGGCGTCTTGTGGCGCCAGCAATGCGGATAGCTGTGTTCGATCTTGGCGAAGGCCAGCAGCACGCCGCGACGACGCAGCAGCTCGACGATTTCGTCGTTGGCCTTCCACAGGTGCTTGCCCGCGATCACCGTGCCGTCGAGCGCGGCCGGCGTGTCGGCGCGATAGGTGCCGCGCGCTTCGGTGTAGTTGAGCGTCTCGATGCCGTACTTGCGCGAGACGACGAAGTCTTCCACGCCGTGGTCGGGCGAGGTGTGCACGGCGCCGGTACCGTCTTCGGCAGACACATGGTCGCCGATTAGCACGGGCACTTCGCGTGCGTAGAACGGGTGCTTCAGCAGCACGCCTTCCAGCGCCTGCCCGTCGACATGGCCCAGCACCTTCGGCGCTTCGATGCCGTAGCGATGCGCGGCCTTCTCGACCAGCGCGCTGGCGATCACCAGCAACACGCGCTGGCCATCGCGCGCCGGACCTTCGATCAGCGCGTATTCGAGTTCGCCGCCCAGCGACACCGCCTGGCTTTCCGGCAGCGTCCACGGCGTGGTGGTCCAGATCGGAATGGCGACGATGGCGTCGCCCGCATCCACGCCGAACTTCTGCGCGAGCGTCTTCGGATCGATCGCGTCGTACGCGACGTCCACCGCCGGTGACACCTTGTCGGCGTATTCGATTTCCGCTTCGGCCAGCGCCGAACCGCAGTCGAAACACCAGTACACCGGCTTGGCGCCACGCACAACGTGGCCGTTGCCGACGATCCTGGCCAGCGCGCGCACCATGTCGGCTTCGTACTTGAAGTCCATCGTGCGATACGGGTGTTCCCAATCGCCCAGCACGCCGAGGCGCTTGAAGTCGGTTCGCTGCAGGTCGATCTGCTGCTGCGCATACTCGCGACACTTCTGGCGGAAGGCGGCAGCGTCGAGCTTGTCGCCCACGCGCCCGAATTTCTTCTCGATCGCCACTTCGATCGGCAGGCCGTGGCAATCCCAGCCCGGCACGTAGGGCGCGCGGAAACCGGCCAGCAGGCGCGACTTCACCACCACGTCCTTGAGCACCTTGTTCACCGCGTGGCCCAGGTGGATCGCGCCGTTGGCGTACGGCGGGCCGTCGTGCAGCACAAACACCTTGTCGCGACCGGCGGCGCGTTCTTGGATCTGCGCATAGCGGCCGACCTGCTCCCAGTCGGCCAGCCACTTGGGCTCGCGCTTGGGCAGGTCGCCGCGCATCGGGAATTCCGTCTGCGGCAGGTTGATGGTGTTCTTGTAATCCTGGGTCATTGCCTGGGGATGCTCTGATGGTTTACTGGATGTCGAGAAAGTGCGTTCCCGCACTTTCTCGACTCGCCAAGTTCGGCACATGTCCGAACTTGGCTGCGTAGAGCAAGCATTCACTATGCTTGCTCTACGAGCAGGCCATCCCTGGCCTGCGCCGGCAAGCTGCCTTCGACAGCTTGCCGGGTGGCGCCGGGATGACGTGGCGAAAGCGCCAACGTTACCGGATTTGGCCCGGTTACGCCTCGCTGAGACGCGGATTCATGCCCAGCAATTCGCGGGCCTGGCGCGCGTCTTTGGCCATCTGGACGGTCAAATCGTCCAGGTTGCCGAATTTCTGCTCATCGCGGAGCTTGGCCACGAACTCCACCGCCATGCGCTGGCCGTAGAGGTCGCCCTCGAAGTCGAACAGATGGACTTCCAGCAGCGGCTCCGGCACTTCGTTCACCGTGGGCCGCACGCCCAGGCTCGCCACGCCCGGCCAGCTGCATTCGCTTTCGCCCAGGCCCACGCGGACCGCAAAAATGCCGTGCACCGGGCTGGATCGGTCGCGCAAATGGATATTGGCGGTGGGATAGCCCAGCTGGCGGCCCAGCTGCTTGCCGTATTCCACCTTGCCCTCGATCACGAACGGACGGCCCAGCAGCGGTGCGGCGCCGGAAAATTCGCCAGCCGCCAGCAGCATGCGCACCCGCGTCGCCGACACCCGCGCGCCGTCCAGCAGCACCGACGGCATCGTACGGGCGGTGAAACCCAGCTCGGGACCGACCCGCTCCAGCATCGCCACGTCGCCGCTGCGCTTGTGGCCGAAGCGGAAATCCGCACCGACCCACACTTCACGCGCGTTCAACCGCTGCACCAGCACGCGCTGCACGAAATCCTCGGCACTCATCGATGTGAGGGCGCGATTGAAGCGCAGCAAGAGCACCTGCTCCATGCCGGCCTCGTCGAACCCGCGCAGCTTTTCGCGCACGCTGGAAAGCCGCGCCACCGGCTCGGGCGAAAAATACGCCCGCGGCAACGGCTCGAAGCTCACCACGATCGGCGTGAGGCCAAGCTTGGCCGCACGTTCATGCACCTGCGCAAGCAAGGCCTGGTGGCCACGATGCAGGCCATCGAACGCGCCGACAGCCACCACGCTGCCGCCGGGCGCCAGAGGGGGGCCGGCGACGTCCCTGGAAAGTCTCATCATCGGGCGAGTATAGCGGCTCAGGCGCCGTGTTTCGGCCCGAGCGGAAGCTCAGACGCCGCGCAGTTCACGCATGCGGAATCCCGCCGCGAACAGCGTCGCCACATAGGCGCCGCCGCCCGCCAAGACCAGCACGGCCAGACGCCACACGCGGGTCCGATTGTCCGCGTTCGTCCAGTCCGGCCATAACCACATGCCGACCACCAGCACGGCCACCATCACCGCGCAGGCCAGCACCAGGCGTAGCGTATGGCGCGCCCAACCGGGCTGGCGCTGATACACGCCCGCCTTGCGCAACCAATGCCACAACAGACCCAGGTTGATATAGCTGGCCAGCGCACTGGCCATGCCCAGCGCCATATGCAGACCCGGCACCGCGGCAATGCCGTCCAGCCAGGGCAACTGGCGCTGCTCGGGCGTGGCCCACAGCACATAAAGCAAGGCCACGAAGATGACGTTGAGCACCATGTTCGCCACCAGCGAGGCCACGCCAGCGCGCACCGGGGTACGCGTGTCCTGGCGCGAATAGAACGCCGGCAGCGCCACCTTGACCAGCGCGAACGCCGGCAGGCCGAAGCTCAGCGCGGTGATCGACAGCGTCGCCATGCGCGTATCGAACGGGGTGAACTGGCCGTGCTGGAACAAGGTCGCCACCAGCGGCTTGGCCAGCAGCATCAGCGCGAACATCGCCGGCACCGCAATCAGCAGCGTGGTGCGCAGGCCCCAGTCCAGCGCCTTGGAAAAACCTTCGCGGTCGGTGGTCACGTGATGGCGCGACAGCGACGGCAGGATCACCGTACCCAGCGCCACGCCGAACAAGCCCAACGGCAGCTCCAGGAAACGGTCCGCCTGCGACAGCCAGCTCTGCGAACCCGTCATCAGATAGGCGGCAATCACAGTGTCCAGCAGCAGATTGATCTGCGCGATGGATGAGCCGAACAGCGTGGGCACCATCAGGGTGAGGATCCGGCGCACGTCCGGATGACTCCAGCCCCAGCGCGGCAACGTCAGCAGGTCCAGGCCGCGCAGCGAAGGCAACTGGAACAGCAACTGCAGCAGGCCCGCCAGCAGGATCGCCCAGCCCATCGCCATGATCGGCGGGTGCAGATGCTTCGACAGCCACAGCGCGCCGCCGATCATGCACAGGTTGAGGATCACCGGCGTCAGCGCCGGCAGCGCGAACTTGTGGAAACTGTTGAGCGCGCCGCCGCACAACGCGGTGAGCGAAACGAACAGCAGGAACGGAAAGGTCAGCCGCAGCAGTTGCGCCGTGAGCTCGAATTTTTCCGGCGTTTCGGCCGCGCCCTGCGAAAACAGCGCCGCCACCTGCGGCGCGAAGATCACGCCCAGCGCCGTGATCACCAGCAACACGCCGCCCAGCGTGCCCGATACGCGCGCCATCAGCTGCTTGAGATCGTCGTGGCTGCGCGTCTCCTTCACTTCGGTGAAGACGGGCACGAACGCCGTGGAGAAGGAGCCCTCGGCAAACAGGCGACGCATGAAGTTGGGGATGCGAAACGCCACCCAGAACGCATCGGTCGCCGCGTTGGCACCGAAGGTGGCGTTGATCGACATGTCCCGGACCAGCCCGAGTACGCGCGAAATCATGGTCATGCTGCTGAACGACAGCAGCCCGCGGAACATGCTGGGAGACTTCATGCCTTGAGGTCGTACCTATGCTGGTGAGACGCGCTGCGCGCCGGAGCCCCCTGCCCCGGCGGCGAAAGGCGCGTAGTTTGACAGCCCCGGATGGAAAGATGACAGCGCAACCATGGCATAATCAGGGCGGTCCGTTCCCCCTAGGCCGCCCTGTGGGTGGCAGGACGCTCCGCGGAGCGCCTTGACAACGGCTAAGCTGTTGACGCAGCGGCGCATTGGCCGCATACTTGCCGTCTTTTTCCAACCCAGCAATTCATTTCGGAGTTCTACCTTGGCCAACATCAAGTCCGCGAAGAAGCGCGCGCGCCAGTCCGAGCAGCGCCGCCTGCGCAACGTCAGCGCCCGTTCCATGGTGCGCACCGCCCTCAAGAAGGTCGTCAAGGCGATCGAGGCCAAGGACAAGGCTGCAGCCGTTGAAGCCTTTGCCGCTGCCCAGCCGGTCATGGACCGCTACGCTGCCCGCGGCCTGATCCACAAGAACAAGGCTGCTCGCCATAAGAGCCGCCTCAACGCGAAGATCCACGAGCTGGCGTAAGCCAGCCCGTTTGTTGAATCTCGGGTTGGCGAAGAAGCCGGCGCAAGCCGGCTTTTTTGTGTGCCTGATCGAATGGCCGGCTTAAGCCGGCTTTTTTGTTATGTCGCCAGGCGGTTCCTGGCCAGAGCCAGAGCTCAAGATCTGTGCGAGCGCACCCTGTGCGCGACAAACCTACGGAGCGGCACATCCCCGCGCGGCTGTCGCGCACAGGGTGCGCTGCCACAGAGACAGCCCTACCTTCGTGACGGTCCGGCTCCCAATCCTTCAGACTGGCTGCTGAAAAGCACCTTCCGCCTGCGCCGAAAGACGAGCAAAAGGCTGGATGCCCGAGCATAAAAAAAGCGGCCATCGGCCGCTTCTTTATGAGTCAGTCCAGCAGAGCGCCCAGCAGGCTCACTCCACCAAATCTCCCCCACGCAACCGCACATCCCCCGGATGCATATCGTCGCGCTCCTCGCGCGCCATATGCTCCGCATCGAGGAAACGCCACACCTGCTGGCACACCGGCAGCGTGTTCTCACGCGAGATGGCCGAGACCAGGAACGATGGCTCCTTCCACCCCAGGCGCTGCACCACGTCGTCAGCGACAGCCTGGCGCTCGTCTTCCGGCAATACGTCCGCCTTGTTCATCACCAGCCAGCGGGGACGCTCGAGCAGTTCCGGGTCGAACTTCTCCAGCTCCTGCTCGATCGCGCGCACCTGCTCGACCGGATCGGAACCGTCGATCGGCGCGATGTCCACCACGTGCAGCAGCAGTCGCGTGCGCGACACGTGGCGCAGGAACTGGATGCCCAGGCCCGCACCATCCGCGGCGCCTTCGATAAGGCCCGGGATATCGGCGATCACGAAGCTCTGGTCCGTGCCCAGACTCACCACGCCAAGATTCGGATGCAGCGTCGTGAACGGGTAATCGGCCACGCGCGGCGTAGCGGCGGAAACGGCGCGGATGAAAGTGGACTTGCCCGCGTTGGGGAAGCCCAGCAGGCCCACGTCGGCCAGCAGCTTCAGTTCCAGCTTCAGTTCGCGCAGATCGCCCGGCGTGCCCGGCGTCGACTTGCGCGGCGCGCGGTTCACCGAGCTCTTGAAATGGATATTGCCCAGGCCACCCTTGCCACCTTGTGCCACCAGCAGGCGCTGGCCGTTCTGGGTGAGGTCGCCGATGGTTTCGTCGGTGTCGACGTTGATCACCACCGTGCCCACCGGCACGCGGATATAGGTGTCTTCGCCGCCCTTGCCGTACATCTGGCTGCCCATGCCGTTCTGGCCGCGCTCGGCCTTGAACGAGCGCTGGTGACGGAAGTCGATCAGCGTGTTGAGGCCTTCGTCGGCCACCAGCCACACCGAGCCGCCGCTGCCGCCGTCGCCGCCATCGGGGCCGCCGAACGGAATGAATTTTTCGCGACGGAAGCTGATGCACCCGTTGCCGCCGTCACCGGCTTTGACATTGATGATGGCTTCGTCGACGAATTTCATAGGAGGGTCAATAGTGAGTGGTTAATAGTAAAGGGGAAAAAGCGTCGCAAGTCCGTGAGTGGCCGGCCACGCAGGGCAGCTTTTCCATTCACCATTGACCATTTGCCCAACAAAACAAAAGCCCCGCCGAAGCGGGGCCTTCGCTGCAACGTCGAAAGAGAATTAACCCTTGATGACGCTGACGAAACGACGATTGTGCTCGCCGCGCACCTTGAACTCGACGGTGCCGTCGACCAGTGCGAACAGGGTGTGGTCACGACCCAGGCCCACGCCCTGACCGGCATGGAACTTGGTGCCGCGCTGACGCACGATGATGTTGCCGGCTTCGATGGCCTGGCCGCCATAGATCTTGACGCCGAGGTACTTCGGGTTCGAATCGCGACCGTTGCGGCTGGAACCTACGCCTTTTTTATGTGCCATGACTCAGTGCTCCAGTTGCTCAGGCGTTGATGCCCGTGATCTCGACTTCGGTGAAATGCTGACGATGTCCCTGCTGCTTCTTGTGGTGCTTGCGGCGGCGGAACTTGATGATGCGGATCTTGTCGGCACGGCCGTGCTTGCGCACGGTGGCGCTGACGGTGGCACCGGCCACGATGGGCGCACCGACGGTGATCGACTCACCGGCGCCGACCAGGAGGACCTGATCGAAGGTGAAGGCGGCGCCTTCTTCGGCGTTCAGCAGCTCCACGCGCAGGACGTCGCCCTGCTGAACGCGGTACTGCTTGCCGCCGGTCTTGATGACTGCGTAACTCATGGGATTATCCCTTCTGTCGTTATTCTCTTGGGTTCACCGGACCCATCAGGCACCGGTGAACTCGGGAGTATAACGAAGCCCCACCGGCCTGGTCAATTACTGACCAGCTTGTCCGCTGGTGGTGGCGGCCGGCTTGGTCTCGGTCTTGGCCGGCGCGGGCTTGGCGCTGGTCTTGGCCGGGGCCTTGGCGGCAGGCTTGGCCGGCGTCTTGGCGGAAGTGCTCTTCTTCGGCGCCGGCTTGGTGGTCTTCTTGGTCGGGGTCTTCGAGTGCGAGGCGGCCTTCGCGGCGGCCGGCTTGGGCGCCTGCGATTCGCCGTCCTGGGCACCCGACCTGGGCGCCTGCGGCTCGCCGTTTTCAGCCGCCTTGATCGCGGCGGCACCCTCCAGGGCGGTACCGGACATAGGCGACGACGCCGGCTTGCCCGGGCAGCGCCCTGAAGCATCCAGCGTACCCATGTGCTTGAGCTCCATCACCATCTGGTCGCTGCGCTCGTGGCTCCACTCCTGCCCGGCCTGGTTGGCCTCGGCCATGGTGATGGGCATTTCGTTGATGACTTTCTGGCCCAGCGGCGAACGGTAGAACTTCAGCAGGCCGGCCATCTCGTCGGCCGTGAAATGCTTCTGGTAGACCGGCACCAGCCGGCCGATGAACAGCTGGGTCTGGTTCGCATCCATGTAGTTCTGCCAGAACTCGGGCTGCACGCAGGGCATCGACTGCTGCAGCGTGGTCACCGCCTGGGTGTTCATCTGGAGCAGCATCTTGCCGACTCCGACCACCTCCATCAGCTGGCGAACCTGGTCTTCGGTGGCGGGGCCTGATGCCGCCATGGCCTGTCCCATGCCCATTGCAAGCGCAAGGGCTACACCCCATCTCGTCAACTTGCCCATCCGCACTCTCTATTCGCTGGCCAGGAAACCGGCCAAAGATTCCATTAAGCCATACTCGGCCGGATCTTCTCTTAAGAGTTTGTTGGGAGGCGTCGTACGGCAATAACCGTACTGACAAGTTTGATATAGTACAGTTTTCCCCTTCCCCAACCGACACCGGGCGATATGGATACGATCCGCATTCGCGGCGCGCGCACGCACAATCTCAAAAACATCGACCTCGACCTGCCCCGCGACAAACTGATCGTCATTACCGGTCTGTCGGGTTCGGGCAAATCGTCGCTGGCGTTCGACACCATCTATGCGGAAGGTCAGCGCCGCTATGTCGAATCGTTGTCCGCGTACGCCAGGCAATTCCTTTCCATGATGGAGAAGCCGGACGTCGACCACATCGAGGGTCTGTCGCCGGCCATTTCCATCGAGCAGAAATCGACCTCGCACAATCCGCGCTCCACCGTGGGCACGATCACCGAGGTCTACGACTACCTGCGTCTGCTGTATGCCCGCGTCGGCACGCCACGTTGCCCGGATCACGGCATCCCGCTGGAAGCCCAGACGGTGAGCCAGATGGTGGACTCGACGCTCGCGCTCGATCCCGAGAAGCGCTTCATGCTGCTGGCGCCGGTGATCCGCGAGCGCAAGGGCGAGCACGTGCAGGTGTTCGACCAGCTGCGCGCGCAGGGTTTCGTGCGCGCTCGCGTCGATGGCGCCGTGTACGACCTCGACGCCGTGCCGCCGCTCACGCTGCGCCAGAAGCACACCATCGAAGTGGTGATCGATCGTTTCCGTCCGCGCGACGACATCAAGCAGCGTCTGGCCGAATCGTTCGAGACCGCGCTGCGCCTGGGCGACGGCATTGCCATCGTGGTCGACATGGATGACGCGAAGGCGCCCGAACAGTTGCTGTCGTCACGCTACTCCTGCCCGGTGTGCGATTACTCGTTGCCGGAACTCGAGCCGCGCCTGTTCTCGTTCAACTCGCCGGTCGGCGCCTGCCCCAGCTGCGATGGCCTGGGCGTCACCCAGGTATTCGACCCCGCACGCGTGGTGGCACATCCGGAGCTGTCGCTCGCCGGTGGCGCCATCCGTGGCTGGGATCGCCGCAACGCGCATTATTTCCAGCTGATCATGTCGCTGGCCGCGCATTACAAGGTCGACGTGGATACGCCGTGGCGCAAGCTGCCGGCGGACGTCCAGAAGGCCATCCTGTATGGCAGCGGCAAGGAAACGATCGCGTTCAAGTACATCACCGAACGCGGCGGCCGCGTGACGCGCGAGCACACCTTCGAAGGCATCCTTCCGAACATGGATCGCCGCTACAAGGAAACCGAATCGCCCGCCGTGCGCGAGGAACTGGCCAAATACATCAGCGACCAGCCTTGTCCCGACTGCGCAGGCCAGCGCCTGAACCGCTCGGCGCGCAACGTGTTCGTGGCCGACCACGCCCTGCCCTCGCTCACCTCGCGTTCGATCGACGACTCGCTGGCGTTCTTCGAGCAGCTGACGCTCACCGGCTGGCGCGGCGAGATCGCGGTGAAGATCGTCAAGGAGATCCGCGAGCGCCTGACCTTCCTCAACGACGTGGGCCTGAACTACCTCACGCTGGATCGCCAGGCCGATTCGCTCTCGGGCGGCGAAGCGCAGCGCATCCGCCTGGCCTCGCAGATCGGCGCCGGCCTGGTCGGCGTGATGTACGTGCTCGACGAGCCGTCCATCGGCCTGCACCAGCGCGACAACGAACGCCTGCTCGGCACGCTCACCCGCCTGCGCGATCTGGGCAATACGGTGATCGTGGTCGAGCACGACGAAGACGCCATCCGCATGGCCGATCACGTGCTCGACATCGGTCCGGGCGCCGGCGTGCACGGCGGCGAAATCGTGGCCCAGGGTTCGTTCAAGGACCTGCTGGCATCGCCGCGCTCGGTCACCGGGCAGTACCTGTCCGGCAAGCGTGGCATCAAGGTGCCGGAGGAACGCCGTCAGCAACTGGACGCCGACTCGTGGCTGCACTTGAAGGGCGCCAGCGGCAACAACCTGAAGAACGTGGACCTGGCCATTCCGGCGGGCCTGTTCACCTGCGTGACCGGCGTATCGGGCTCGGGCAAGTCCACCCTGGTCAACGACACGCTGTTCCGCCTCGCTGCCGCCGAGCTCAACGGTTCGAGCGGCCAGGCTGCGCCGTACAAATCCGTCGATGGACTGGAACTGTTCGACAAGGTGGTCGACATCGACCAGTCGCCGATCGGCCGCACGCCGCGCTCAAACCCGGCCACGTATACCGGCCTGTTCACGCCGCTGCGCGAGCTGTTCGCCCAGGTACCCGAAGCGCGTGCGCGCGGCTACACGCCGGGCCGCTTCAGCTTCAACGTGCGCGGTGGCCGCTGCGAAGCCTGCGAAGGCGACGGCATGATCAAGGTGGAGATGCACTTCCTGCCGGACGTCTACGTGCCTTGCGACGTCTGCCACGGCAAGCGCTACAACCGCGAAACGCTGGAAGTCCATTACAAGGGCAACACCATTGCCGACGTGCTCGAGATGACGGTGGAAGACGCGTTCAAGCTGTTCGAGAACGTGCCGACCATCGCACGCAAGCTCGAAACGCTGCGCGCCGTGGGCCTGGATTACATCAAGCTTGGCCAGAGCGCGACCACGCTGTCGGGCGGTGAAGCGCAGCGCGTGAAGCTGTCCAAGGAATTGTCCAAGCGCGACACCGGACGCACCCTGTACATCCTGGACGAGCCCACCACCGGCCTGCATTTCCACGACATCGAGCAGTTGCTCGACGTGCTGCATCAGCTGGTGGACCAGGGCAACACGGTGGTGGTGATCGAGCACAATCTGGACGTGATCAAGACCGCCGACTGGCTGGTCGATCTCGGCCCGGAAGGCGGTGCCGGCGGCGGTCGCATCCTCGTCACCGGCACGCCGGAAGCGGTAGCTGCCACGCCGGGCTCGCACACCGGACACTTCCTTGCCTCGCATCTGGACATGAAGCCCGCCAAGGCGGCCAAGGCCCAGGGCAACGGCAAGAGCAAACCTGCACTACGGAAGAAGACTGCATGAGCTCCACCCACCCCGTGCCTGAAAAGCGCACACGCAAGGCCAGGGCGCAGGAAAGCGCCCCGGCACTGATCGATGCGCAGGCACCCGAGGCAACGAACGCAGCGCTGTTCGTTGCCCCGATCGGCGTACGTTGGCGCGATCTGGACGCGTTCAATCACGTCAACAACGCCAACTACCTCACCTACCTCGAAGAAGCACGCCTGCAATGGCTGCAGCACGTGCCGGGCTGGTTCAACGAACACTCGATGCCCGTGCTGGCCGCCAGCGAAGTGAACTACCGGCGCCCCATCGAGTGGCCCGCGCAGTTGAACGTGGAACTGTTCTGCGAACGCCTGGGCAACAGTTCGATCACCCTAGCCCATCGCATCGTCGATGCGCATGACGACGCCCTCTACAGCGACGGCAAGGTGGTGCTGGTATGGATGGATCCGGCCACCGGCAAGCCCGTGCCGCTGCCGCAGTCGATCCGCGACGCCGCCGAAAGCGGCGGTTGAACGGCCCGGCGCGCATTCGGGGTTAAGCCTTTCGGCATCACGGATGCCGCAGCTTCATGCGGCACCCGTACTATCGGCGGCGACCACCCGAAAGGAGTTCGCCCGTGATCCCGCTTCCCCTCCGTACCCTCGCCCTTGCCATCGCCACCACCGCCAGCGCGGCAGCCACCGCCGCCACCGCGGGTACCTCGTTGACGCTCTATCGCAGCGACGACAATGCCCTGTACAGCGCTGGCGATAGCGGTTCCGTGCAATCGGGCCACGCCGTGGCACGCGAAACGCGCCAGCTCGATCTCAAGGCCGGCGCACAGGACGTCAGTCTCGACGGGCTGCCGCAATACGTCGACCCGGAAACCATCGCGCTGAGCGTCGATGGCGACGCGGCCAAGGTGCTCTCGCAGCGCCTTCGCCTGGGCCAGGGCCAGTACGCCGCGCTCGGCAGCCTGATCGGGCAGCCGGTCGACGTGACCGGTCCCAACGGCGAAACACTGGCCAGCGGAACCTTGTTGCGTGCGGACGGCAGCGGCCTGATGGTACGTGACACCTCCACCCCGAACGAACGCACCGCGTTGATTCGCGAGTACGGCGCGGTCAAGGCGCACGGCGTCTTCCAGGCGGGCTCGGGCCTGCAGTTGCGCGTCGATGCCGCGCACGCTGGCAAGGCCAACGCGAGCTTGAGCTATTCCACCTCGGGCCTGGGCTGGCGCGCGGCCTATGTCGGCACGCTGGCACCGGGGGACGGCTGCAAGATGCAGTTCGAATCGCGGGCCAGCATCGCCAACCGCAGCGGCCGCGACTGGAACAACGTGCAACTGATGCTGGTGGCCGGCGAGCCGCAGCTGACGCCATCTCCGGGCCCGCGTCCCGTGATGTTCAACGCGCGCGCCAAGACCGCGGATGCCGCGTTGCCCGAGCAATCCACGCTCGCCGACTACCGCACTTATTCGCTGCCCGGCCTGGTCGATCTGCCCGACGGCAGCGTGACCCAGGTGCCGCTGTATGCAACGCGCAGCGTCGCCTGCGAACGCACGTCGCTGTATGAAACGGGCGCGACGTGGACACCGCCGCAACCCATCATTGGCCGGGATGCCATCAACAACGGCAGTCCCGAGGGTATCGTCAGCACGCTGCAGCTGCGCGCGTTCGACAGCCTGCCAGCCGGCAACCTCCGTGTACTGTCCGCCGATCGCAACGGCACGCCGCAATTGATCGGCAGCGGCCGCATCAACGACACCCCCAAGGGCAGCGATGCGCATATCACGCTGGGTACGTCGTTCGATCTGCGCGCCAGCCGCGAGCGCACGGTTTTCACCGTGGACAAGAACGGGCACACGCTGGATGAAGGCTTTCGCACCACCTTTACCAATGCCGGCGACACGCCGCGCACGATCACGGTGCGCGAGCATCCCCAGCGCTGGCGTCAATGGACGCTGGCATCGTCCAGCAGCAAACCCAGCGCACAGACCACCGACACGCTGGAATTCAAGGTGACCGTGCCGGCCAACGGGACGACCACGCTGGACTACGTGGTGCGCTACCAGTGGACCGCGGACGACCAGCCGCAGGGGTGATCGACAAGTGAAGACGAGTGGGCAGCATGGCAAGGCGGCAGCACGCCGTCTTTGCTAATCTCGCTGCTCACTCTCCACTTCAATCCGGCCAAAGCCATGCTCAACCTGATCACGCACGACGCCATCGTCGAAATCAACATGGCGCGTCCGCCGGTGAACGCGCTGAACATCGATCTGCTTCGCGCCATCCGCGATGCGGTCGACAACGCCGTGGCCGGCGGCGCGCGCGGCATCGTATTTTCGGGACTGCCCGGCATGTTCTCGGCCGGCGTCGACGTGCCCTCGCTGCTGGGGCGCGACCGCGACGGCGTGCGCCAGTTCTGGCGCGAGTTCTTTGCCACCTGCTCCAAGCTGGCGATGTCGCCGGCGCCCACCGTGGCCGCCATCACCGGCCACAGCCCCGCGGGCGGCGCCGTGCTTTCCCTGTTCTGCGACTACCGCGTGATGGCCGAAGGCCCGTTCCGTATCGGCCTCAACGAAGTGCAGGTGGGCCTGGTGGTGCCGGAAAGCATCCAGATGGCCCTACGCCGCATCGTGGGCGGCTATCGTGCCGAACGCCTGATGGTGGCCGGAGCCATGGTGGAATCGGCGGACGCCTTGCAGTTCGGACTGGTGGATGAAATCACCAACGTCGAACAAGTGGTGACGCGTGCGCTGGTGTGGATGCAGGGCATGATCGCCCTGCCTTCCAACGCGATGCTGAAGACACGTGCCATTGCGCGTGCCGATCTGACCAAGGTATGGGCCGATCCGGAACAATTGCCGATCGATGAATTCGTCGACGCGTATTTCCATCCGGAAACGCAGGCGGTGCTGGAGAAGCTGGTGGCGCGGCTGAAGAAGAAGGACTGACCCACCGCGGCCCGGCCTATCTCTGTGGGAGCGCACTTGTGCGCGACAGGCGCCGCAACGCACGTCAGTCGCGCACAAGTGCGCTTCCACAAGGTATTCGCGGTTTAGCCCGGCTCCGAACCCTTTGCCACCGGCCGGCTCGCATCGCTCACCCAACCGCTCCAAGACGGCGCATATAGCCGCGAACCGCCCAGCCCCGCATGCTCCATCGCCAGCAGGTTGTGGCACGCGGTGACGCCGGAGCCGCACATGTGCACCACGTCGCTGGAAGCATGTGCACCGAGCAGCGCCTGGAATTCCTGGCGCAACACATCGGCCTGTTTGAAACGGCCATCCTCGCGCAGATTCTCGGCGAAGGGTCGATTGAGCGCCCCCGGCACATGGCCGCCGACCGGATCGATCGGCTCGACCTCGCCGCGATAACGTGGCGCGGCGCGGGCATCGAGCAGCACGCGTGCGGGATCGTTGCGCAGCAAGTCGTGCTCGACCAGGTATTGTTCCGCATCGAAATACACGCTCACCGGTCGCGGTTCGCGATGCACGTCGCCCGATTCCACCGGCATGCCCGCAGCCACCCAGGCCTGATAGCCGCCGTCGAGCACGGCCACGTCGCGGATGCCGGCCAATCGCAGCAGCCACCACAAGCGTGCAGCGGCCAGCGAACCGTTGGCGGCGTCGTAGCACACGACCTGCATGCCTTCATGCCAGGCCCAGCGCGACAGGACTTCCGAGAATGCCGCTTCCAGGGGCAACGGATGCCGCCCCAGACCCTGCGCCTTGCGCGCGAGGTCGGAAAGATCCGTGTCGAGACTGGCGTAAACCGCACCCGGAATATGCCCATCGCGATAGTCGCGCTCGCCCTTGCCCACATCGCGCTCACCGGTGCCCGGTGCCATGAGCTCGAAGCGGCAATCGACGATCAATACATCGGCGGGCGCCAGCGCCGCCAGTTCCTGCACATCGATCAGCGTGGTCTTGAGTGTCATGTGCGGCCCATTCTCTGCAGCAGGTTGAACACCATCGCGGCCGTGGCACCCCAGATGCGATGGCCGCCGTGCACGAATTCAAGCATGTCGCGGCGATGACCGCGAAAATCCATGGTGTAGCGCCGCAGATTGCGCGGCTCGAGGAAGAACGACAACGGCACCTCGAACACTTCGGCCACTTCGGCCGGCGCGGCATACAGGCGGGCGTCCGCATCGATGCGCGCCACCACCGGTGTCACGGTGTAACCGCTGATCGTCTCGAAGCGATCGAGAAACCCCATCGGCGTCACCAGCCGGCGTTCGAGGCCGATCTCTTCTTCGCTCTCGCGCAGCGCGGTGGCGATCGCATCGGCATCGCCCGGATCGGTGCGGCCGCCGGGAAACGCCACCTGCCCCGCGTGATCCTGCAGATGATCGGTGCGCACGGTGAGCACGAGGCGCGGCTGCACGCCTTCGCGCACGCCCACCAGCACCGCGGCGGCGCGACGCGGCGTATCGCCGATCAACTGCACCATGTCGGCGTGATTCCAACCCGATCCGGTCGGCGGTGACGACAGGGGCAATACTGCGTGACTCAGCTCGGTCAGCAGCTCACCCATCACGGGAGCTTCCGGGTGGGCAGCACGTCGCGCATGTAGCGGCGGCGCTCGTCGTCGTCCATGGCACGCCAGCGTGCAATCTCGTCACCCGTGCGCAGGCAACCGATGCAATAGCCACGTGTGTCCAGCCGGCAAATGCCGATGCAAGGACTGAGTGGATTGCTGGTGGGACCAGGAGAGCAGTCTGCCGCCGTCATGCTGCAAGCGATATCTACGAAGCGAGGCACGGGACGTGCCAAGGAAGCGAACATGCTATCGCACGGGGCCTGGGCTGTCATGCGAGCGACGCCTTCGGCCGGGCACGCTGCGTCGGCTTTCACCATCTTCATTCTTGCCCCCCGTCATTCCGGCGCAGGCCGGAATCCCGTAGCGACCACGATGAGTGGTCGCGATGGGTGGCGATGTCTTAAAGGCCTGGCGAAAACCCGATACGGCGGCCCTGGATTCCGGCCTGCGCCGGAATGACGGTGAGGAAAAACGGGCGCCTGGAAACGATTCCGGACACGCTCTCAGGGTTTGATTTCGAGCAGCTCGATCTCGAACACCAGCGCCTCATTGGGCCCGATGCGCGGCGGATCGCCCTTGATGCCATACGCCATGGCCGGCGGCACCGTGACCTTCCACAAGTCGCCCACGTGCATGCGCTGGATCACTTCCTGCCAACCCGGAATCACTTTGTTGTTCACCACGAAGCTCACCGGCGAACCGTGCGCCCACGAGCTGTCGAATTCGGTGCCGTCGATCAGCATGGCGCGGAAATTCACCGTGACCACCGACCCTTCCGGTACCGGCTTGGTGCCCGTGCCCTTCTTCACCACTTCGTACTGGATGCCCGACGGCAGCTGGATCACGCCCGGCTTGCTGCGGTTGCTCTCCATGTACGCGGCGCTCTTGCGCGCATTGGTTTCGGCCGCGCGCTTGAACTGCGCCAGCGCCTGGCTATGCATCTGTTCGTCGAGTGCACGCAGCTGGTCGTGCATGTCGCGCATCGGCACGGCGGGACGCTTCTTGGTATAGGCGTCCTGGATCGCTCGCTGCAAGGTGGGGATGTCCACATCGGGTTCGCCGTTGGCGAACTGGCTGCCGATCTGAAAACCGATGGCGTAGGACAGCTTGGTCTTGTCGATCTTGACCTGCGACTGATCCTGCGGGGCGCCACTGACCTGGGCATGCGCCAGACCACCCCATACCAGGATGCCCAGAGCGAGCCAACGCAGTTGTGCCATGCCTTCCTCCATTGCGGCTGCAACCTGGCCATCGTAAGCGGTCCGGGCGAATCGTGCAGCGATGCCGGTCGATCCGGCGTCGCTGGCTTTGAACGCACGAGGCTCCAAAGGTTCCGCTGCTTAGAGCCTGTTCAAGATCTCCGCGTGGCCCGCGCCGGGTTCTGTTTGCCCGCAGGACAAGGAAGAGGGAAGGAGTGTACGTCCGTACACGACTGAGTGATGACGCCGGCCTGGGGGCAAACAGACCCGGCCCGAAGGGTTGTTCTTGAGTGGCCGCCAGGCGGCAGCGCGCGGCTTGACCTGCCAGCCAGGCAGGCGCTGCGCCACGCGCTACCGCCTGGCGGCCACTCAAGAACAACGCGGGCTACGCGGAGATCTTGAACAGGCTCTAACATGGCGCCCTTTCTTGGCGGAGTGGAATCAATGGGCTATCGCAATCTGGAGATCACCAACCGGGGCGCCGTGCGCACCATCACCGTCAATCGCCCGGACAAGCTCAACGCGCTCAACCGGGAGACGCTCAACGAGTTGACGCTGGCCTTCACCCAGGCGGCCCAGGACGATGCCGTGCGCGTGGTCGTGCTGGCCGGCGCGGGCGAGAAGGCCTTCGTGGCGGGTGCGGACATTGCCGAGATGAACGGCTACACGCCGGTGCAGGCACAGAGTTTCTCGCGCACCGGCCAGCGCCTGATGAGCCTGGTGGAACGCCTCGGCAAGCCGGTGATCGCACGCATCCAGGGCTTTGCCCTGGGCGGCGGCATGGAGCTGGCGATGTGCTGCCACCTGCGCGTGGCGAGCGAGAAGGCGAAGTTCGGCCAGCCCGAGATCAACCTCGGCCTGATCCCCGGCTTCGGCGGCACCCAGCGCCTGCTGCGCCTGGCCGGCCGTGGCGCGGCACTGGAACTGTGCCTGCTCGGTGCGCCGATCAACGCCCAGCGCGCGTACGAGCTGGGCGTGGTGACCCGCGTGGTTGCGCCCGAGGCACTGGATGAAGCCGTCAACGCCCTTGCCGACCAGCTCGCCGCCGCCGCACCGCTCGCTGCTGCCGGCATTCTGGACGCCGTGCTGCAGGGTGGCGAAACCTCGATCGATCAGGGCCTGGAGTTTGAAACGCAGGCGTTCGCGCTGGCCTTCGCCACCGAGGACATGCGCGAGGGCACCACCGCGTTCCTGGAAAAGCGCAAGGCGGACTTCAAGGGACGCTGATGCAAAAACACGACGGCCAGCTTCGCGCTGGCCGTCGTGTTGTCGTTGATCGAACAGCGGTCAGTGATGGCTGCCGCGGTAATTCTTCTCGCCCGCGGTCACGGCCAGATCCAGCCGATTTTCCGGCGGCGCCAGCGGACAGGTGGCATACGGCGTGAACGCACACGGCGGGTTGTAGGCGCGGTTGAAATCGAGCACGACCTTGCCGTCCTTCGGCAGATCGGCATACAGGAAACGCGCCGCGCCGTAGGTTTCCTTGCCGGAGGTGCGATCGGCGATCACGAAGAACAGCGAGTCGGGTTCTTCCTGGATCGGCATCAGTTCGTAGGTGTGGCCATCGCGATGGAACACCGCCTTGCCGGGCACCTTCTCCTTGTTGATCGTGCCCAGCACCGAGCCGATCTCCAGCTCGTGCGGCGGATCGAACGGCACCCAGTCGGCCACGATGCGCCACGACGGATCGGCCGCGAAGTAATCGAGTCCCTGGAAGTGCGTGCGCGTTTCGGCGTTGCTGTCCTTCACGCGCAAGGCCTTGCGGCCGTCGCGCTCGATCACCAGGAAGCTGGCCGAACCGAATGCCACCACGGACGGCGAACCGTCGCCGGCGTGCGCATCGTCGACCAGCGTCGCTTCCGGCACCGTCTTGCCGTCCACGGTGGCGCCGCTGTGCGGGGCGAACACGATGTGCGTGCTGCCATCCTTCGACAAGGTCACCACGCCCAGGTGGGCGGGGCCGGCTTTCAGCACCAGGTCGTTGTCTGCCGCGCTGCCCACCCGGTTGGCGCCTTCCTTCAACCAGTCCAGGCCGATCAGGCTCAACCATCCGTTCGGCGCGGTGAGGCCGGTCAGGCGCTTGCTCTGCCAGTTGGTGTTCTGCTGGGAAAAATCCGTCGAAGCGGCGGCAGCGGGGGTTTGAGCTTGCACGGCGGCAACTCCAAGACTCAGAGCAAAGGCGAAAACGGCGGTACGCAACATGGCAGGCCCCGTCGGAATGAGGTCCGAGTATGGCCGTCCATTTGCAGACGGCGCAAGCGCACGCCGTACAGAAAATCAACGCCCGCGAAGAAAGAGCTTGTCGAGCTCGGGCAGGCTCAGCTGGGTCCAGGTGGGCCGACCGTGGTTGCACTGGCCCGAACGCTCGGTGGCTTCCATCTCGCGCAGCAAGGCATTCATTTCCGGAAGCGTGAGACGCCGACCCGCACGCACCGAGCCATGACAGGCCATGGTCGAGAGCAATTCGTTCTCCAGCTCCTGCAGACGGCGCGAGCTGCCGTGCTGCGCCAGCTCGGAAAGCACGTCGCGACAAAGTTGCGCGACGTCGGCGCCTTCGAGCAGCGCGGGAATACGCCGCACCACCACACCGGAAGGACCGCTGCGCGACAATTCCATGCCCCACTCGGCCAACGCATCGGCATGCTCTTCCGCGGCGGCCGCTTCCTTCGCGCTCACGGCCACGTTCAACGGCACCAGCAACAGCTGCGAACGCAGGTTGCTGCAGGCGCGACCGGCCTTGAGCTTTTCGTAGGTGATGCGTTCGTGCGCGGCGTGCATGTCGACCAGGATCAGGCCATGCGCATTTTCCGCGAGGATGTAGATGCTCTTTAGCTGCGCGATGGCAAAGCCCAGCGGCGGCGCTTCCTCTTCGGAGGCATCCGGCATCGGCGCATTGGCGGCAAACGACAAGGGCGTGGCACCCGCCGCCGGCTCGCCCAGCAACGCGGCGTAGCCGGCGAGCGGATCGTCCCGCACGCCCAGGCTCAGGCGGCTCTGGCTCAAGGCATTGGGCCACGCGGGCGCGGAACTTGCCGCTGCCGATGACGAACCCATGCTGTAGCTGTACGACGGCGGCGCACTCGACATCGGCGACTCGGCGGCCGGCAATCCCACGTTGCCGGCACGCGTCTGCGCGAGCGCTTCGTGCAGCGTGCGGAACAGGAAATCGTGCACCAGCCGCTGTTCGCGGAAACGCACTTCGCTCTTGGCCGGATGGACATTCACATCCACGCCAACCGGATCGAGTTCCAGATACAACACGAACGCGGGATGGCGGCCATGGAACAGCACATCCGCGTACGCCTGACGCACCGCATGCGCCACGATGCGATCGCGCACCAGGCGGCCGTTGACGTAGAAATACTGCGAATCGGCCTGCGAACGCGATGCGGTAGGCAGACCTACCCACCCCGACAGATGCAAGCCCGCCGCAGCATGATCGATGCGCAGGCTTTGCGCCGGGAATTCCTCGCCCAGCACTTCGGCCACGCGTTGCAACGCGGCGCTCTCATCGCGCGCCGCCTTGAGGATGCGCACCGGCTTGCCGTTGTGGCTCAGGCGAAATTCCACCGAGCCGCGCGCCAGGGCGAGCGACTTGAGCAGATCGTCGATGTGCGCGAACTCGGTGCGTTCGGCGCGGAGGAACTTGCGCCGCGCCGGCACGTTGTAGAACAGGTCGCGCACTTCCACGCTGCTGCCCTGCGGGTGCTGCGCCGGACGCGCGGCCTGCATCTTGCCGCCGTCCACTTCGATGCGGAACGCGGTATCCAAACCTTGTGCGCGCGAGGTCAGCGCGAAGCGTGCCACCGAGGACACCGAAGCCAGCGCCTCGCCACGAAAGCCCATGCTGGCCACGTGTTCCAGGTCGTCGAAGCTGCCGATCTTGCTGGTGGCATGCGAGGCCACCGCCAGCTGCAATTCGTCCGGATCGATGCCGCAACCGTCGTCGCGCACGCGGATCAAGCGGGCACCGCCCTGCTCGATATCCACTTCGATGCGCGTGGCGCCGGCGTCGAGACTGTTTTCGACCAGTTCCTTCACGACGGAGGAAGGCCGCTCGATCACTTCACCGGCAGCGATCTGGTTGATGAGTTCAGGGGGAAGGGCACGAATGACTGGCATCGGCGAAGCTTAGAACGTGCCGCCCCTGGACGAAAGCAGAACGCCGCCCGGAGGCGGCGTGGCTGGTCAATTCTTGAACAGGCGGCCTCAGCCGGCAGGGATGGCCAGCATCATGCCCACGCGCACGGAGCTGTCGCTTTCCAGCTTGTTGGCGTTCTTGATCGCGTTGATGCTGACGCCGTACTGCTTGGCGATGCTGCGCAGGCTCTCGCCCCGTTCGACGCGATGCAGGTCCTGCACGCCGTCGTCGGCGCGCGCCGTGGCGCTGGGCGTGGAAGCCATGGCCTGGGCCACCGCACGGGTCGCCTTGGCCGAGGTATCGTCGTCGCCCTGCGAGGTGGCCACATTCGCCACGCCACTGCGACGCGAAGCCTGTGCGGCAAACCAGCTGCCCGGCGGCGGCGTGGCTTCGAAATAGCCGCGCACGCCGGTCATCACCGCAGCGGCGAGACGCGACTGGTGCGACGGATCGCGCAGCTTGCGCTCTTCGTCCGGATTGCTGATGAAAGCCGTCTCGACCAGGATCGAAGGCACGTCCGGCGAGCGCAGCACCACGAAGTTGGCGCGCTCCACATAGCCGCGATGGGTGGGGCCGAGATTGCCCAACGCCTTCAACACGTTGCCGGCAACCGACTCGCTCGCCTGCATGGAATAGCCCTGCTGCAGGTCGAGCAGCACGGCGGCCAGGCCGTCGTTCTTGTCGTCCAGGGTCACGCCGCCGATCAGGTCGGCACGGTTCTGACCGTCCGCCAGCCAGCGCGCGGCCATGCTGGTCTTGCCGCGCGGCGACAGCACCCACACGGACGAACCCTTGGCATCGCCGTTGATGAACGCGTCGGCGTGGATCGAGACGAACAGGTCGGCCGAATTGTTGCGGGCGATCTGATAGCGCTGCGCCAGCGGAATGAAGAAATCGCCGCTGCGGGTCAACACGGCGCGCATGCCGGGCTGCTGGTTGATCTGGTCCGCCAGCTGGCGCGCCACCGCGAGGGTGACGTTCTTTTCCAGCGTCCCGCCGGGGCCATGGGCGCCCGGATCTTCGCCGCCGTGGCCGGCGTCGATGGCGATCACCACCTTGCGTTCGCCATTGAGCAGCGCGGCAGCCGCACGGGTGGAGGCCATGCCGCTCTGGGTCGGCTTGAGCGAAGACTTGGGCGAGCTGCGCACGGGCTCGGGAGCGGGTGCCGGCGGCGGAGCTACGTCGGGCGTGGCGGCCGCAGCCGTCGAGATGCCCTCGCCATCGTCATCCGACGGCGCGGGAGCTGCGACCACGGAGGATTTGCCCGGCGACGAGGTTTTCGCCATGGAGCCGCTGCCCGGATAAAGATCGACCACCAACCGATAGCCGTACTCCGCCTGCGGCTTGAGCAGGAAGCTCTTGACGCTGCTCGACGGGTCGACCTTGGCGGTCAGGCGCACATTGTTGCCCTGCTTCGCGCCGCTCATGCCCTTGTACAGGCCGGTGGCGCCCGGCGAGCTGAAGCCGCCGGAGATCGAGCTGGCGTTGAGGTCCACCGTCAGCTGGTCGCCATCCTGGTTGACCTTGTAGGTGACCGGGCCGGAGACATCGAGCACGACGCGCGTGTATTCGGGACCGGCCCAGACGCGCGCCGACTTCACATCGGCCGCGCGGGAGACACAAAAAGGCGCCAGGGCCAGCAAGGCCACGGCGCCAAACAGAGCAGGATGCGTCCTATATCCCTTCATGGGCGGAATTGAAGCCCAGCCGCCCCGGGATTGCAATAGGTTTTCCCTTGAATATCCATAACCTGCGGAAGCTTTGTTAGGCAACATCCAGCTATCGGCCGCAAGCCACGCAATCTGAAGCCGAAGTCGCCCGGCAAAAATCTCAGCAACTACCGATACTTAGGTGCGGCCGGCGATCAGGGCCGGTCACGCAAGACGGGACGCCACGGCCTCGCCGCGGCTCGTCCGCGTTTCCATGCGGGCATGGCGCCCGCTGCCGGCATAACCCAGATGCAGCACCAGATCCGGAGCCGGAAGCGCCCCGGCGCCGCGTTCGGGCCATTCCACCAGCACCAGGGCGGAGGGATCGGACAGCGCGTCCAGACCCAGCCATTCCAGCTCGCCGGGATCGGCGATGCGATAGAGATCCAGATGCCAGGCGGCACGGCCGTTGGCGAGGTAGGACTCGACCAGGCTGTAGGTGGGACTCTTGATCCGCTCGCCCACGCCCAGCGCGCCAAGCAACGCCCGGGCAAAGCTGGTCTTGCCGGCGCCCAGGTCGCCATGCAGATAGACCACCAGGCCGCCATCGAGCACGCCGGCCATGCGCGTGGCGAGCGCCGCGGTGGCGGCTTCGTCGGGGAGATTCCAGTGGGGCTCGGTCATGCGTCCCGTCCATTGAGCAGCAAACGCAGCGGCTCCAGCAGATCGGTGGCGATCAGCCCGCGCTCGCCGCCGTGTTTCGCCGCCAGATCGCCTGCGCGGGCGTGCAACGACACGCCAAGCGTGGCCGCCTGCCAGGCGTCGCAACCTTGCGCCATCAGCGCCGCAACGATGCCGGTGAGCAGATCGCCCATCCCTCCCGTGGCCATACCGGGGTTGCCCCATCGACACACGGCCACGCGACCTTGCGGATCAGCCACCAGGCTCCCCGCGCCTTTCAGCACCACGACCGCGCCATAGCGCTTGGCCAGTTCGCGCACGGCGGCGTAGCGGTCGATGGCAATCGTCCTGGTATCGCAGCCGAGCAGGCGAGCGGCCTCGCCCGGGTGCGGCGTCATCACCACCGGGCCCGAGAAACCGCGTGGCTCGCGCGCGAGCAGGTTCAGGCCATCGGCGTCGAGCACCAGTGGCAGTTGGGCATCGAGCGCCGTCAGCCACAAGGCGTGGCCCCAGGCGCCCTGCCCCAATCCAGGTCCCACCGCGAGCACGGTGGCGCGCGGCAGCAACGCTTCCAGCGCCTGCGGACCGTTCACCTCGTGCGCCATCAGCTCCGGCCGTGCGCTGTTGAGTGCGATCAGGTGCTCGGCGCGCGTCGCCACGCTGACCAGCCCCGCGCCGCCGCGCAACGCAGCCTCGCTGCACAGGCGAATGGCGCCCGCCGTGCCGTGGTCGCCGCCGATCGCCAGCACGTGACCGTTGTTGCCCTTGTGCGATTGGCGCGGCCGCGGCGGCAGCGTCTGCGGCCGCATGAGTTCGGCATCGGCGCGGGCGCCTTGCCAGAGCGTCTCCGGCAGACCCAGCGATTCGAGCTGCACCGTGCCCACGTAGCCCGGCGCCAGCCCCGTGTAGAGACCGCGCTTGGGCGCGATGAACGTCACCGTGACCTGGACCTGCACGGCCTCGCCCGGCACATCGCCCGTATTCGCGTTGACGCCCGATGGGACATCCAGCGCCAACACCGGCGCGCCCGTCGCGTGCACGCGGCCGACCAGCGCAGCAACCTCCGGCGCCAGCGCACGCTGAAGGCCGGTGCCGTACAGGGCGTCGACGTGCACATCGACCGGCGGCAGCGCGACCGCTTCGTTCCACGCGACGACCGTGCCGCCACCATGCTCGAACTCGCGACGCGCACGGATGGCATCGTCGCCACGGCTCTCGCCCAGCGCAAAAACCTCGGCGTGGATGCCCGCCTCGCGTGCCAGCGCCCCGAGCAGGAACCCATCGCCGCCGTTGTTGCCGGGGCCGCAGTACACCGCGATCCGGCGAGCCTGCGGCCAGTGCTGTCGAAGGCAAACCAGCGCGGCAGCGGCGGCGCGCTGCATCAGTTCATAAGCGGGAATGCCGAGCTCGTCGATGGCGCGGCGATCGAGCGCTCGCACCTGATCGACGGTGTAGAGCGAATGACGATGGTCGTGGGCGGTCATGCGTGAATTATAGGCATGCCCGCAGCGGGCTAGCGCCTACAATAGGCCCATGCCTTCCGTTGCCGCCCCACCTGCCGACTACGCTGCGCTTGCGCTCGATATCAAGCGCTGGGCGCAGGAGCTCGGTTTCGCCGATTGCGGCATCGCCGGCACCGAGCTGGGCGAGGACGAAGTGCACCTCAAACGCTGGCTCGACGACGGCCATCATGGCGAGATGGATTACATGGCTCGCCACGGCGACAAGCGCAGCCGTCCCGCCGAACTGGAGCCGGGCACGCTGCGGGTGATTTCCGTGCGCATGGACTATGTGCCGCCGGGCACGCGCAACGCGTGGAATGTATTGCGCGATGCCGATGCGGGTTACGTGGCGCGCTATGCGCTGGGCCGCGACTATCACAAGCTGATGCGTAACCGCCTGCAGAAACTCGCCGAGCGCATCCATGGCGTCATTGGCGATTTTGGTTATCGAGCTTTCGTCGATTCGGCGCCGGTGCTGGAAAAAGCACTCGCGCGCAACGCAGGATTGGGCTGGATCGGCAAGCACACCGTGCTGATCAACCGCAGCGCCGGGTCGTACTTTTTCCTCGGCGAGTTGTACACCAACCTGCCGCTGCCCATCGATGCGCCGGCCAGCGCGCATTGCGGCAGCTGTCGCCGCTGCATCGACATCTGCCCCACGCAGGCCATCGTCGGTCCCTACAAACTCGATGCGCGACGCTGCATTTCCTATCTCACCATCGAGTTGCGCGGCAGCATTCCCGAAGACCTGCGGGCGCCGATGGGCAACCGCATTTTCGGCTGCGACGACTGCCAGCTGATCTGCCCCTGGAACAAGTTCGCGCAGGATGCGACGGAACCGGACTTCGCGCCGCGCCACCGTCTCGACGGCGCGAAGCTGGTGGAACTGTTCGGCTGGAGCGAGCAGGAATTCCTGCAACGCACGGAAGGCATGGCCATCCGCCGCACCGGCTACGAAGGCTGGCTGCGCAATATCGCGGTGGCGTTGGGCAATGCGCCTGATTCGGAGGAGGTGCGGCAGGCGTTGCTTGCGCGTGCGGATCATCCGTCGGAGATCGTGCGCGAGCATGTGGCGTGGGCGCTGGGGCGTCACCCGCATAGCATTTGAGAATACTGTGGGAGCGCACCCTGTGCGCGACTCAGCCTTGCGTCAAGGCAAGGCCGAGTCGCGCACAGGGTGCGCTCCCACAGTTTTTTAGACCTTGCGGCGCTCGCGAATCACCTCGATCAACGCCTGCGTCGACGCATCCAGACCGGCAACACTCTTCGCCCCGCTCTCATCCAGCGCCGGCAAGATCTGCCGCGCGATCGACTTGCCCAGCTCCACGCCCCACTGGTCGAACGCGTTGATGCCCCACAGGTGGCCGAGCATGAACACCTTGTGCTCGTAAAGCGCGATCAGCGCGCCCAGGCTTTCCGGCGTCAGCGCATCCAGCAGCATCACCGTGCTCGGACGATCGCCGGGGAAGGTGCGTTGCGCGGCCAGCACGCGGCGTTCTTCGTCCGACCCGCTCTTCGCCTCGGCCAGCGCCTCGTCGAACGTCTTGCCGAGCGCCAGCGCGGCCGCCTGCGCGAGCAGGTTCGACAGCAGCGCTTCGTGATTGGCGGTGAGATCGTGCGCGGGCTTCACCACGCCGATGAATTCCAGCGGCACGGTGTCGGTGCCCTGATGCAACGACTGGAAATACGCGTGCTGCGCATTCGTGCCCACGCTGCCCCACACCACCGCCGAGGTGGGCTGCGCCACCGGCTGGCCCTGCTTGGTCACCTGCTTGCCCAGGCTCTCCATTTCCAGCTGCTGCAGATACGAGGTGAGATCGGTGAGCAGATCTGCGTAGGGAATCACAGCACGACTGCCGCGGCCCTGTGCATCGCGGTTCCAGTACTCCACCAGGCTCAGCAACACCGGCAGGTTTTCCGACCACGCCGCGCTGCGGAAATGATCGTCGACCAGCGCGGCGCCCTTCAGGAACTGATGGAAGTTGTACGAGCCGATCGACAGCGCCAGCGACAAACCCACTGCCGACCACACCGAGAAACGGCCGCCGACGAAGTCCCACATCGGATACACCTGCGCCGCCGGCACGCCCCACTTCTCCGCTTCGGCCACGTTGGCGCTCACCGCCAGGAAGTGCCGCGACACAGCCGCGTTGTCGCCGTCGTAGGCACGGCTGATCCAGTCGCGCATGACGTTGCCGTTGAGCAGCGTTTCCTGCGTGGTGAACGTCTTGGACACCACGATCACCAGCGTGCGCCTGGGATCGAGCTGATGCATCAGCTCATAGGCCGACTGGCCATCGACGTTGGTGAGGAAATGGCTGCGCAGGCCGGGCACGTGATACGGCGTCAGCGCACGCACGGCGAGGCGGGGCCCGAGATCCGAGCCGCCGATGCCGATGTTGACGATGTCGGTGATGCCGGGCGCCACGCCAAAGGCGGTGGCGTCGCCGAGTTCGACGGCCTTGGTCAGCGCATCGATGCGCTGCAGGGTCTGCGCGATTTCCTTCAGCGCATCGCGCGGTGCAGCCGATGGCAGCTGCGAACCGGACGCACGCAGCGCGGTATGCAGTACCGGGCGGTCTTCGGAGGTATTGATGGCCTCGCCCGCGAACATGGCGTCGCGCGCGGCCTGCCAGCCGCTGGCTTCGACATGCGCGCCCAGCGCATCGAGCGCGGACTGGTCGAGCTTCTGCCGGCTGAGGTCCAGCAGGATCGGCCCGAGCCGGTGTCGCAGCCGTTTGCCGCGCGCGGCGTCCTTCAGCAATTCACGCAGGTGGGTACCTGCCAGGCGATCGAGATGTTCTGCCAGAAAAGACGGACGGCGCTCGGACGACATGGGGGACTCATGCTCGGCGAAGGGAACGTCGATCTTACGCAGCTTCGCGCATCATGCGCCAGCAGATTGTTGCAGCGCATCCACGCCCCGCTCGAAAGCGGGGCGGCAAACTTCAGGCAGCGGCCATCTGCTTGGGAATCGAGCGATTGGTGTGCGAGATGGCGTTGTTCGCATCCACGTACACCAGCGTCGGCTGGAACTGCTCCAGTTCGGCTTCGGACAACTGGCAGAACGCGGCGATGATGACCAGGTCGCCCGGCTGCGCGCGGTGGGCGGCGCTGCCGTTCACGGAAATGATGCCCGAGCCTTCTTCCGCACGCAGCGCATAGGTGACGAAGCGCTTGCCGTTGTTGATGTTCCACGCGTGGATCTGCTCATACTCGCGGATGCCCGACGCATCGAGCAGCAGGCCGTCGATGGCGATGGAGCCTTCGTAGTGGAGCTCGGCGTGGGTCACCGTGGCACGGTGAATCTTGGCCTTGAGCATGTTCAGGTTCATGACTTCAGTTTCCGGCAAATCGGTCTGCGTAGCTCGCCATTATCCAGCGGGGACACGCCGCGTCGCAACATGAGCCCCGTCAGGGCCTCAATGGGGTCGCTCAGTCGAAAGGCAAGTTGTCGATCAGGCGGGTGGAACCCAGCCGGGCCGCGATCAGGGCGACCAGGCCCTCGCTCTCGCCGTCGCCCGGCTCGGCCAGGTCCTCGGCGCGCCGGATGGCGGTGTAATCGGGCTCGAAACCGGCCCGGGCCAGCTTGGAGGCCGCCGCCTGTTCGACCACCGGCCAGGCGTGGCCCTTGGAGACCAGTTCGCGCATTTGCTGCAGGGTGGCGTAGATCTGCGGCGCCAGCTCGCGGTCGTCGGCCGAGAGGTACTGGTTGCGCGAGCTCAGGGCGAGGCCATCGTCGGCCCGCAGCGTCGGTGCAGCCATGATCTTCACCGGCAGCGAGAGGTCGCGGACCATCCGCTCGATCACCTTCAGCTGCTGGAAATCCTTCTGGCCGAACACCGCCAGATCGGGCTGCACCAGGTTGAACAGCTTGCACACCACCGTGGCCACGCCATCGAAGTGGCCTGGGCGATGGGCGCCTTCCAGCGTTTCGGTGAGCTGGGGCACGTGGATGCTTACGCTGTGCTCGGCACCGAACGGGTATAGCGTGGCCACATCCGGCGCGAACAGCAGATCGCAATCGTGCTCGGCCAGGCCGACCTGGTCCTGCACCAGCGTGCGCGGATAGCGCTCGAAATCCTCGTTGGGGCCGAACTGGGTGGGATTGACGAACACGCTCGCCACTACCCGATCGGCGCGGGCACGGGCCAGCTTGATCAGCGAGTGGTGACCGGCGTGAAGGTTGCCCATGGTGGGCACGAAGCCCACGGTAAGGCCCTGGCCGCGCCAGCCGCGGATGGTGGCGCGGAGCGCCGCGGCGTCTTGCACAGTCTGCATGTCTGCTTTGCTCTGCTGTGTGGCTTCAGTCGAAGCCATGTTCCGGTGCCGGGAAGGCGCCACTGCGCACGTCCTCGGCATAGGCCGCGATCGCCGCAGCCACAGAATCGCGTCCTGCGAGGAAATCCTTGCTGAATTTGGGTCGCTTGCCGGGTGTCACAGCCAGCATGTCGTGCAGCACCAGCACCTGGCCGTCGCAATGCGGACCGGCGCCAATGCCGATGGTGGGAATGGAAACGGCGCGCGTGATGCGCTCGCCCAGGGCCGTCGGAATGCCCTCCAGCACCAGCAGGTCGGCACCGGCCGCCTCCACCGCCTTGGCGTCTTCCACCAGCCGGTCGGCGGCATCCTGTGCGCGGCCCTGGATGCGGAATCCGCCGAACTTGTGCACGGATTGCGGCGTCAGGCCCAGGTGCGCGCAGACGGGAATGGCGCGCTCGACCAGGGCGGTGATCGCTTCGAGGATATGCGGCGAAGCGCCCTCGATCTTGACCATCGCCGCGCCGCCTTCGCCAACCAGCTGCGCGCCCGCTTCCAGCACGTGCGCCACGTCGCGATCGGCCATGAACGGCAGGTCGGCGATGAGCAGGGTGGCGTCGAGTCCGCGCGAGACGATGCTGGTGTGATAGACCATGTGGTCCAGCGTCACCGGCAGCGTGCTCTTGTGACCCTGGATCACCATGCCCAGCGAATCGCCGACCAAGGCCACGTCGATGCCGGCCATTTCCAGCTGCGCCGCGAAGCTCGCGTCGTAGCAGGTGAGCATCACGATGCGACGGCCTTCCGCCTTCATCGCGCGCAACGACGGTACGGTGACCGGCTTGCGCGTGGGTGCGTTCGCTTTTTGCGCGTACACGAAAATTCCTAGAACGGAGGCGGACGCGGATTATCCCGCCTGGAACGTGAAGGGCTCAAGCGAGTCGCTCGCAACCGGCGGTTTCCACCGCCGCCAGCAAGTCCGCTACCCGGCCCTGGCCCGCCAGCACCAGCCCGGGCGCCAGTTCGTTGAACGGCAGCAACACGAACGCACGCTCGGCGATGCGCGGATGCGGCAGCGTGAGGCGCTCGTCCGACAGCTCGACGCCATCCATGTACAGCACGTCCAGATCGAGCGTGCGCGGGCCCCAGCGTTCGCCGTCGCGTACGCGCCCTGCAGTCCGCTCGATGCCCAACAGACCATCCAGCAGGTCGTGCGGCGAAAGTGTCGTGTCGATGCGCGCCACCGCATTGATGAAAGCCGGTTGCTCGAGCACGCCCCAGGGCGGCGTCAGGTACAGCGACGAGCGCTCAAGCAGACGCGTGTATGGCAGGCGATCCAGCGCATCGAATGCGCCCAGCACCTGGCCGCGCGCATCGCCGAGATTGCTGCCCAGTGCGATGAATGCGAGCGTCACGCAGGATCGGACTTGTTGCCCGCCTTCGAGGTCGGCTTGCGGCGGCGACGCTTGCGCGGCTTGGCTGCGGGCGCACTGCTTTCCGCGCCGCCTGCACTACCGGACAATGCCGCCGCCAGCGTTTCGTGCGGCAGTTGCTGCGCGTGCTGCCACCATGCGCCCAGTTCGCGCACCGCCGGCGATTCGGCCGCGCGCAGCAGCAGAAAGTCGAACGCGGCGCGAAAGCGCGGATGCGCCATCAGGCGGAACACGCGCTTGCGCTGCACTTGTTCGAAGCGCGGCTGCATGCCCCAGATTTCTTCCATGGTGAGCGTGAAACGGCGCGGAATCGCTACGCGCTGGCACTGCTCGGCGATGACGTGCGTGGCGGCGCGCTCCCAGGCGGCCACCGGCTCCATCTCCTTGGTGATCCAGGTATGCGCCAGGTCGCGCACCTCGCCCCACAGCAGCACGGCAAACAGGAAAGCCGGCGTCACCGATTTGCCTTCGGCCACGCGCGCGTCGGTATTGGCCAGGCCCTGCTCGATCAAGGCGCGCAGCGCCTTGTCGCCGCGCTTGAGCGCACGCGCCGTGGCCGGGAACATGAACTTCAGCAGGCCCGTCTGTTCGAGCATGTGGAAGCTCTTCAGGCCGTGGCCGGAAAGGAACAGCTTGAGCGATTCGTCGAACAGGCGCGCCGGCGCGGCGTCGCCCAGCAGCGGCCCCAGCTCGTCGAACGGCGCGGCAGCCGCTTTGTCGATGCGGAAATTGAGCTTCGCAGCGAGACGCACGGCACGCAGCATGCGCACCGGATCTTCGCGGTAGCGCGTCTCCGGGTCGCCGATCAGGTGCAGCACGCGATCTTCCACGTCCTGCATGCCGCCGACGTAGTCGCGCACCGAGAAATCGCTGATGTCGTAGTAAAGCGCGTTGACGCGGAAGTCGCGGCGGATGGCGTCCTCTTCGATCGAACCCCATACGTTGTCGCGCACGATGCGGCCGTCGACGATATGGCGGTCGCCCTCGCCTTCTTCCTCGCCGGTGCCGCGGAAAGTCGCCACTTCGATGATCTCCGGCCCGTACACCACATGGGCGAGACGGAAGCGGCGACCGATCAGGCGCGAATTGCGGAAGAGTTTCTTGACCTCATCGGGCGTGGCGTTGGTGGCCACGTCGAAATCCTTGGGATGGCCGCCCAGCAGGAGGTCGCGTACCGCGCCGCCGACCAGATAGGCCTGGTAGCCCGCCTCATTGAGGCGGTAGAGCACGCGCAGCGCGGCCTTGCTGATGTTCTTGCGCGAAATCACGTGCTGCTCGCGCGGAATGATGCGCAATGCAGGCGTGGCGTTGGTCCTTGCGTCGTGATTCAAGCGGTTTGGATCCTTGCAGGCGCTTGGCGCCATTCAAAGCGATCGATTGCGGCACATCGTTCCGCCGCCTCCACATTCCACCGTGCCCATGGGCTGGTGGCCCTCCGCCCGGTCGGTCCGTGAGCCCCTGAGGCCATTGCCGGGCGAAGCAATTCCGCTATACTAGCGCGCTCCGGTGCATTTCGCTCCCTTCGTCTAGTGGCCTAGGACACCGCCCTCTCAAGGCGGGAACACGAGTTCGAACCTCGTAGGGAGCGCCACTTCCGGCCTGGCACGGGCCCCGGCTCATTCAAGACAGGCACGAGAGCGTATGACTTTTGTCGTCACCGACAACTGCATCAAGTGCAAATACACCGACTGCGTCGAGGTTTGCCCTGTCGACGCCTTCCACGAAGGCCCCAACTTCCTGGTGATCGATCCGGACGAGTGCATCGATTGCACCTTGTGCGAGCCCGAGTGCCCGATCAACGCGATCTATCCGGAAGACGACGTGCCCGCCGGGCAGGAAAGCTTCACGGCGCTGAACGCGGAGCTGGCCAAGAGCTGGCCGGTGATCACCGAGCGCAAGGACGGCCTGGCCGACGCCAAGGACTGGGAAAACAAGCCCAACAAGCTCGACCTGCTCGAACGCTGAGCTTGGCGGCCTTCGCGGCCGACGCGTTCAGGCATAAAAAAACGCCGCCCTCGGGCGGCGTTTTTGTTGCTCGCAAGGCTGCGGATCAACCGCCGCCCATGCGGCCCTTGAGGGTATCGACCACCTTGGCCACGGCCGCGGCATCGCCCTGCGCGCGCACTTCGCTGGCCTTCTCGCCGCTGGTGCCGATAGTCACCAGGACCTGGTGCGGGGTGGCACCCGGGGCGTCGGCCGACTGCTTGGACTTGCCGTTGAACATGCTGCTGAAGAAGCCCTTCTTCTGGGTGGGCTGATCCGAAGCGACCACGCTCAGGGTGTAGGTGTGAGCGGCGTCGTCATGGCCGACCACCTGGCCGATATCGCCATTCTCCAGGGCCTGGCCCACGCGACGATAGGTGTTGTCGACATTGTCGGCCAACACGAAGCCGTCGGCGATCTGCTGACTGGCAGCGCCCACGCGCGCGGTGGCGCCGTTGGCGGTCGGGTTGTTGGCGCCCGCTTCCGGAATGACCAGCGCAGCGCTGGTGGACGGCGTATCCAGGCCCGGCGGGATTTCCAGCGGCGTTTCCTGTTTGGCGGTTTCCCAGGCCTTCTGCGAACGGAACATGCCGCAGCCGGAGAGCAGCAAGGCAGACAGGGCCAGTACCGGCAGGGCCACGACAAGCGGGGATTTCTTCATGTAAGCAGATTCCGTAGGAGTATCAGTTGCCCGAAATGTCAGGCCGCATTCGCCAAGGATGCCAGACCCGCCAGCGCTTCGCGAAGTCGCGCGCGGTCCGGACCATCCTCCAATTCAACCAGGGGCAGGCGCGGCACCGCCAACCCCAGCCCCAGCGAGGGCAACCCGGCCTTCACCGCGATCGGGTTCGGCGCGCAATTGAGCGCCGAAACCAGCGGTGCCAGCATGGCGTCGCAACGCTGTGCCTCGGCGCGGTCACCCGCCGTGGCAGCATCGCACAGCATGCGGAACGCACGAGGCACCAGATTGGCTACCACCGAGATCGTCCCCGCACCGCCAACGAGCATCGCCTTGCAGGCCGTGCCGTCGTCACCCGACAAATAGACGAAATCCGGACGCGCAAGTTCCGCGATGGCGCGGATTCGCTCGTCGCTGCCCTGCGCTTCCTTCAGGCCGACGATGGCCGGATGGTCGCGCAGCGCCGCCACCGTCTCCGGCAGCAGGTCGCACGCGGTGCGGGTGGGCACGTTGTACAGCAGCACCGGCAGGCCGCCCTGCTCGGCCACTTCCAGGAAATGGCGGCGCAGGCCTTCCTGCGTGGGTCGCACGTAGTAAGGCGCCACCACCAGCGCCGCATCGGCGCCCAGGCTCTTGGCGCGACGCGTGAGCGCCACGGTCTTGGCCGTGCCGGCCTCGCCCGTGCCGGCGATCACCGGGATGCGACCGGCCACCCGCTCCACGGCAAACGCGAGCAGACGCTCGTATTCGTCGTGTTCGAGCATATGCGCTTCACCGGTGGAACCCGCCACCACCACGCCTTCGGTTCCGCCGTCGATCTGGTAATCCAGCAGCTTGCCGAAAGCCGCAAGATCAAGCGCCCCGTCCGCCGTGAACGGCGTGACCAGCGCACAGATGCTTCCGCGAATGTTCAAGGCCGACTCCGGCTGAAACTCAAACCCTGCATGTTACTGGAAAAGCCTCTCGCGCCAATACGGACGCCGCAATAACCCGGCGTCGCCTTATTCGTCTTCCGTTGCGGGGGTGTTGAGACCCCGAGATCCGGCCTGCGACGGTGGTGTTGTTGGGAGGAAAAACCTTACTTGCGGGTCTCCGGCGGCGGCAAGTAAGCTCGGCCGACGTGCTTTCTTGACCCGCATCGTGCGGGAGCGCCACAGGTGGACTCCTTGAACCGTTCTTCCGCGCGCACCGGCAGCGACAACCAGTTGCTGATCCAGACCCTGACTCCCTCCTCCAGCGCGCCCCTGCTCACGCTGGCCAAACGCATCGCCGAAGCCGGCTGCAACCTGGCCGATGCGCGGGTGGCTTCGCTCGGCGCCGATACCTCGCTGACCCTGCTCGCCACCGGCGCATGGGACGCCGTGGCCAAGCTCGAAACCGCGCTGGCCAAGACCGCCCGCGACGAAGACCTGCGGCTGTCGTTCTATCGCACCGGTCCGCGCGAACATCACTCGCATCTGCTGCCGTATCTGATCGAGGTGATTTCGGCGGATCGCCCGGGCATCCTGGTCAAGATCATCGACTTCTTCGACCGCCGCGACATCGTCATCGAGCAGCTGAGCTCGCTGCGCTACCAGGCGATGCAGACCGGTGCGGACATGTTCCAGGCGCAGATCACCATCGGCATTCCGGCGGCCACGCATATCGCCGCGCTGCGTGATGATTTCCTGGAATTCTGCGATGGCCTGAACCTCGACGCCATCATGGATCCGGTGAAATTCTGAGCGGCGGATGTCGCACGCAAAACCGGGGATTCCGGCGTGCTCGCCGGGTCCTTGAGCATGCTCCCTGAGGCGTCCTGCTGCAAGGACTGTCATTCCCTACACGGCAAGCGCTAGTCTCTGACCCCAAGAGCAGTACCGGAGAGATGGCATGCAGCAGGCGGGTCGATTTGCACCGATCGCAGGGCGAGCCCTGACCGCCTTGGCACCCACCTCCGCTGCCTCGTTTCCCTTGATCGACGACACCCAGTCGAAGCCGGCCACGGCTTCGCAGGAGAACCTATGCCCGAAGTTGGCAAGAAAGTCCCCAAGCTCAAAGGCCTCACCGGCGATGGCAGCGAACTGAAGCTGGACAGCCTGAAGGGCCAGTGGGTGGTGGTGTACTTCTACCCGAAGGACAGCACCCCCGGTTGCACCAACGAAGCGAAAGATTTCCGCGACCTCTATCCGAAGTTCCAGAAGCGCCATGCGCAGATCATCGGCGTCTCGCGCGATTCGGTGAAATCCCACGCCAATTTCGCCACCAAGCAGGAGCTGCCGTTCCCGCTGCTTTCCGACCCCGACGAAACCTGGTGCAACGCCTTCGACGTGATCCACGAGAAGGTGCTGTACGGAAAACGTCACATGGGTGTTGTACGAAGCACTTTCCTGATCGATCCCGAAGGAAGGCTGGCCCAGGAATGGCGCAACGTGAAAGTCCCGGGGCACGCCCAGGCCGTGCTCGACGCCATTCCCGCCCAGTGACCCGCGACCGCCCCTTTCGCCATGCCGCTACCCGTCCCTGCGGACGACTCCTTCCCGTGCATGGCACCCCGGCCGTTTCGGCCGACTTCCCGCGGCATGCCGCATGCCGCGGTTCTTCCACCTCGCACTCCAAAGAGGTTTCTTCCGTATGACCGGAAGCAAGCGCATCTACGCTCTCGACACCAATGTGTTGCTGCACGATCCGACTTCGCTGTTCCGCTTCGAAGAGCACGATGTCTTCATTCCCATGACGGTGTTGGAGGAACTGGACGAAAAGAAAAAGGGCGCCTCCGAGGTTTCGCGCAATGGCCGCCAGGTCAGCCGCTTCCTCAATGAACTGATCGTGCGCGGCAACGGCCACGGCATCAGCAACGGCCTGGAACTGACCAATCCGGAAGGCGTCAATCTCAAGCGCGGCGGCGCGGTGGGCCGGCTGTATTTCCAGCAGCGCACCACCAACGGCCACGGCAAGGCGGACAACCTGATCCTGTCGGCGGTGATCGAACTGCGCGACCAGAACCCCGAGCGCTCGGTGGTGCTGGTCAGCAAGGACATCAACCTGCGCATCAAGGCCAAGATCTACGGCATCGATGCGGAAGACTACGAAAACGACCGCGCGCTGGATGACTTTGCACTGCTCTACACCGGCTCCACCGAGCTGGGCGAGGATTTCTGGGACAAACACCCCGAAGTCCAATCGTGGAACGAACGCGGACGCACCTTCTACAAACTCGACCGCCGCGACGACGAGGACTGGTATCCCAATCAGTGCCTGTTCCTGCCCGGTGACAACAGCGTGGAACTGCGCGTGCTGCACGTGGACGACGCCAAGGCCACGCTGGTGCTGCTGGACGATCACAGCCACGCCAATCACGCCGTGTGGGGCATCGCGGCGCGCAACCGCGAGCAGAACTTCGCGCTCAACGTGCTGATGGATCCGGATGTCGATTTCGTCACCCTGCTCGGCACGGCAGGCACGGGCAAGACGCTGCTCGCGCTCGCCGCCGGCCTGGCGCAGGTGATGGACCAGCAGCGTTATCGCGAAATCATCATGACGCGCGCCACCGTCTCGGTGGGCGAAGACATCGGCTTCCTGCCCGGCACGGAGGAAGAAAAGATGACGCCATGGATGGGCGCGCTCACCGACAACCTCGAAGTGCTCGCCAACCCGGAGGAAGGCGGCAGCTGGGGACGCCAGGCCACCAACGACCTGCTCGCCTCACGCATCAAGATCCGCTCGCTGAACTTCATGCGCGGCCGCACCTTCCTCTCGCGTTATCTGATCATCGACGAGGCGCAGAATCTGACGCCGAAGCAGATGAAGACGCTGATCACGCGTGCAGGCCCGGGCACCAAGATCGTCTGCCTGGGCAACGTCGAGCAGATCGATACGCCCTACCTCACTGAAACCACTTCGGGCCTCACTTACGCGGTGGATCGCTTCAAGCACTGGGAGCATTCGGCGCATATCACCTTGCGTCGCGGCGAGCGTTCGCGGCTGGCGGATTTTGCGTCGGAAGCGTTGTAGCGTCAGCTCGTCATTCCGGCGCAGGCCGGAATCCAGGGAGACAACGCCATGGATGGCAAAAGGCCTTGCGTGTACATGCTTACCAGCAAACAAAATGGCACGCTGTATGTTGGTGTGACGAGCAATCTGATAAAGCGTGTATTTGAGCATCGAAGTGAAGCCGTTGCGGGCTTCACTTCGAATTATCACGTTCATGACCTCGTGTGGTACGAGCTGCATGAAACGATGGAATCGGCCATTCTTCGCGAGAAGCAGGTCAAGCAATGGAAGCGTGCTTGGAAGCTACGGCTTATTGAAGGCGAAAATCCCGAATGGCGCGACCTTTACCAAACGTTGCTGTAACTGGATTCCGGCCTGCGCCGGAATGACGAGCGGGGAAGGCTTTCGCACTTGATCGTCATTCCGGCGCAGGCCGGAATCCAGTAGCGACCACGCCCAACATCGCGATAATTCATACGCAAGAAAGGCAAAGACGCTAATCATGCCCCACACCGCCCCACCCATCGCCCTCACCATCGCCGGCTCCGACTCCGGTGGTGGCGCCGGTATCCAGGCCGATCTGAAAACCTTTCACGCACGCGAAGTGCACGGCCTCTCGGTGATCGCAGCGATCACCTCGCAGAACACGCAGGGCGTGACGGCGGTGCACACGGTTCCGCTTAAACACATCCGCAGCCAGTTGGACGCCGTGTTCGACGACTTCGCCATCGGTGCGGTGAAGACCGGCATGCTGGGAAGTGCCTCCGTCACGAAACTCGTGGCGAAGGAGATGCGTACGCGCAAACCCGCATGGCTGGTCGTCGACCCCGTGATGATCTCCACCAGCGGCGCGCGACTGCTCGACGAAGACGCCGTGCAGGCCATGGTGGAAGAACTCATTCCATTGGCCGACGTACTCACGCCCAATCTGCCCGAGGCCGAAGCCCTGCTCGGCAAAAAACTGCGCAAGGCGCAGGATTTCGACCGTGCCGGCAAGGCCTTGCTGGCCCTTGGCGCACGCGCTGTGCTGCTGAAAGGCGGCCATTCGGACGAGCGCCAGGTGATCGATCGTTTCTACGACGAAAGCGGCGTGATGGAGCTGCGCCACCGGCGCCTCCCCATCGAGGGTCATGGCACCGGCTGCACGCTGGCCTCGGCCATCGCGGCCGAACTGGCCAAGGGCAACGCGCCACGCTCGGCCGTACGCCGCGCCGTGGCTTATGTGCAGCGCGCGCTGGAGCGCAGCTATCGCCCCGGCGGCGGCGAGGTGCATGTGCTCGGCCATTGATGCGGCCAATCCGCACGGCCGCTGAACCGGCGCCCGAGCGGGCGGGCGTGCAGGGAGTAGAATGCGCGCTTCGCTCCCCGCCATGTCCCGTCCATGATCCTTGCCCCGCGCCTCGTGCTGTTGATCCTGTTTGCACTGTTCGCACTGTGCGTGCTGCTGGTGCATCTGCGCGGACGCGCCAGGCTGCGCTTCGATCGGCAGCTGGTCGATCATTCGGCGGTATTCGCGCCATACAACCTGCTGATGTACGCGTTCTCCGCGGTGCCGGCCACGCCGATCCTGGATCGCCGCGGCTTCCCCCAGCTGGATCTGCTGCAGGCGAACTGGCAGGCGATTCGCGAGGAAGCCCTGCACTTGTTCGACGAGGGCTACATCCGCGCGGCGGAGAAGAACAACGATGCGAGCTTCAACAGCTTCTTCAAGCAGGGTTGGAAGCGTTTTTATCTCAAGTGGTACGGCGAACCGCTGGCTTCCGCCGAAACGCTTTGTCCGCGGACGGTGGCCCTGCTCAATGCCATTCCCAGCGTGAAGGCGGCGATGTTCGCCCTGCTGCCGCCGGGCAGCAAGCTCAACCCGCACCGCGATCCGTTTGCCGGTTCGCTGCGCTATCACCTGGGCCTGATCACGCCGAACTCGGAAGACTGCCGCATCTTCGTCGACGGCGAGATGCACAGCTGGGGCGACGGCAAGGACGTGGTGTTCGACGAAACCTACGTGCACTGGGCGGAGAACCGTACCGGCCAGACGCGGGTGATCCTGTTCGCCGACGTCGAGCGTCCGTTGCGCACGCGTTTCATGAACGCCATCAATCATCGCGTGGGTGCCTTCATGGGCAAGATCACCGCGTCACCCAACACCGAATCGCCGGAAGAGAAGACCGGCTTCGTCAACCGCGTGTTCGCGCTCAACCAGCGCAGCCGCGAGCGCAATCGCGCCTTCAAGAAGAAGCACCCCAAGCTGTTCCGCGTGGCGAAGTACATCGGCATGCTGGTGCTGATCTGGATCATCTTCCTGGCGCCGTGGCCGTTCTTCCGCTGAGCTGTCACGAAGCATGAGTCCCGCGCGTCTTTGAGGTGTCTTCCCCGGAGAACGCCATGGATGCCGCCACCGCCACCTTCCAGAAGTACCGACCGCGCCTGCTCGGCCTGGCCTATCGCATGCTGGGTACCCAGGCGGATGCCGAGGACGTGCTGCACGATGCCTGGCTGCGCTGGCATCAGCAGGACACACAGGCGCTGGACGAGGCCGAGGCCTGGCTGGTCACCGTCACCACGCGCCTGGCGCTCGACCGCCTGCGCCGCGCCAAGACCGAACGCCAGCACTACACCGGCCCCTGGCTGCCCGAGCCGCTGGTGCAGGAGACGGAACAACCGGAAGCGGAACTGGAGCGGGTGGAGAGCCTCAATCTTTCCTTCCTCGCCCTGCTCGAACGCCTCAGCCCCGACGAACGCGCCGCGTTCCTGCTGGTCCAGGTATTCGATTACAGCCACGCTGAAACCGCGCAGATGCTGCAGATCAGCGAGGACGCCTGCCGGCAGCGCGTGCATCGCGCACGTCAGCGCCTGCGCGAGGGGCGTCCGCGCTTCACGCATGCGCCCGAGGTGCAGCGCCGGCTGCTGGAGAAATTCCGCGACGCATTGGAAACCGCCAGCGTCGAATCGTTGCAGGCGCTGTTCGCGGAAGACGCCGTGCACCTTGCCGATGGCGGCGGCAAGGCCCGGGCCACGCTGCGTCCGCTGCACGGCGCCGAACGCGTGGTGCGGCTATACAGCATCATCGCGCAGCGTTATCGCGACTACGCCATCGTGCATCGCCTGCAATGGCTTAACGGTGCGCCCGCCTTGCTCACCTGGCTGGAAGCGAAACTCGTCACCGTGGCCTGGATCGAAACCGACGGCGAGCGCATCACCAGCATCCACTCGCTGCGCAATCCGGAAAAACTCGCCCGATTGGAAGCTGTCACGAATCCGCAGGCTGGTACGTCCTTGTCTTGAACGGCCACGGTGGCCGCACCCCAAGGATCCCGTCATGTCCAAGCGTCTTTCGATCATGAAGCATTTCCCGAACCTCAAGCCGCTGCTCGACTTCAGCGCAGCGATGCATCAGCTCGGCCTCGAACGCCCGCTGGTGGAACTCGTGCTGATGCGCGTCTCGCAGATCAACGGCTGCGCCTATTGCATGGACATGCACAGCAAGGACGCGCGCGCCGCGGGCGAAACCGAGCAGCGCCTGTACGTGCTGGCCGGCTGGCGCGAAGCGTCGTTCTACAGCGAGCGCGAACGCGCGGCGCTGGACTGGGCCGAAGCGGTCACCCGCCTTGGCGAGCACGGCGTGTCGGACGATGTATACGACCGCGCCCGCGCAGCGTTCAGCGAGGAAGAGCTGCTGAACCTCACCCTGGTGATCGGCATGATCAACACCTGGAACCGCGTCAACGTGGCGTTCCAGACGCCGGCCGGCAGCTACCAGCCGGCCAAGCAGGCCGCCTGAGCCACAAAAAAAGCCCCTCGTTCGAGGGGCTTTTCATTTCACGAGTGGAGCAACAATCAGCCCTTCACGCGCTTCACGAGGGCGTCGCCGAAGCTCGACGTGCTGCCCTTGCCGCCGATGTCCGGCGTGACGCTGTCGCGGTCGTTGACCATGGTGTCGCGGATCGCGTTGCGCAGCTTGTCGCCCTTCTCCACCATGCCCAGGTGATCGAGCATGTCGGCCGCTGCCAGTAGCAGCGCGCACGGATTGGCGATGCCCTTGCCGGCGATGTCCGGCGCCGAGCCGTGCACCGCTTCGAAGATCGCCGCTTCGGTACCGATGTTGTCGCCCGGGGCCAGGCCCAGGCCGCCCACCAGGCCGGCGCACAGATCCGAGAGGATGTCGCCGAACAGGTTGGTGGTGACGATCACATCGAACTGTTCCGGCTTCATCACCAGCTGCATGCAGGCGTTGTCCACGATCATCTCGTTGAACTCGATCTGCGGATATTCCTTGGCGATTTCGCGCGCCACGTTGAGGAACAGGCCCGAGGCGGTCTTGATGATGTTGGCCTTGTGCACGGCCGTGACCTTCTTGCGGCCCTTCTTCACGGCCAGTTCGAAGGCGTAGCGCACGATGCGGCTGGAACCCTTGCGCGTGTTGCGGATCATCGAGATGGCGGTTTCGCCGTCTTCGGAAATCGACTGGCCTTCGGACAGGTACGCGCCTTCGGTGTTCTCGCGCACCGTGATGATGTCGATGTTGTCGAAGCGCGCCTTGGTGCCCGGGAAGCTGATCGCCGGACGCACGTTGGCGTACAAGTCGAAATGACGGCGCAGGGTCACGTTGATGGAGGTGAAGCCGCCGCCCACCGGGGTGGTCAGCGGGCCCTTCAGGGCCACCTTGTGCTTGGCGATGGCGTCGAGCGTCGGCTGCGGCAGCAGGTCGCCGCTCTTTTCCAGCGCGACCATGCCGGCATCGACGAATTCATAGGACAGGCCGCAGTCCAGGGCGTCGAGCACACGCAGCGTGGCGTTCATGATCTCGGGGCCGATACCGTCGCCCGGAATCACGGCAATGGTCTTGCTCATGGGGACACTCCTTGGGATATGAATCGAGCAACCCTGTGGCGGGGTACGACAGGGCTGCAAATCCCGTCAATTATCCCCGATGCGGCGCGATGCAGCCAGAGCGGAGGGCCCGGCCGCCGATGCAAATCCTCGCACGCAGCATTGAATAAACTCGCATGCGTCAACGGGGCGGCAAGGAGGGAGCCGCCCCGAGGCAAGATCAGGCGTGACTGGCGCAGTCCGCCGCGGGCGTGGCGCCTTCGTCCGATTCCAGCTGGTCCAGGAAATCCACCGCCCGGCGCAGGTGCGGGATCACGATCGAGCCACCCACCACCAGTCCGACGCTGAAGGTTTCGAAGAATTCTTCGCGGGTGACGCCCGCTTCCTTGCACTGGGCCACGTGGTAGCTGATGCAGTCGTCGCAGCGCAACACCATGGAGGCGACCAGGCCGAGCAGCTCCTTGGTCTTCACGTCCAGCGCGCCGGGCTTGTAGGTCTGCGTATCGAGCGCAAAGAAACGGCGGACGACCTGGTTGTCCTCCGACAGGATGCGCTCGTTCATGCGCTGGCGAAATGCCGTGAATTCGGCGACGCGATCCTTGCCGGTCTCATCCTTGGGTGCGCTCATGCATTGATCTCCAGCAGTTCGGCGAGCTTGCCACTGCGGTCGGCAGCGACGAGATCGTCGAAACCGCCCACATGATGGTCGTTGATGAAAATCTGCGGCACCGTGCGGCGGCCTCCGCTGCGGGCCAGCATCAGGTCGCGCTGCGCCGGATCCAGATCGATGCGCACTTCGCTCCACTCCAGCCCCTTGGACTTGAGCAGGTTTTTGGCAGACACGCAGTACGGACATACCGCGGTGGAATAGACCTCAATCTTGGGCACGACACACTCCGAAAATCTGGGAACCCTACGGCAGCCCTACATGGGGTCGGCCAAGGGGTAAACAACGGTGAAGACGGGTGAACTGACACGGCCACCTGCTGTCTCTAATGCTATTGTCGCTGACCTATGCGCATGGCACCACGCCCCGAGCCGGAAACAGCCCGTTTCCCCCTCAAGAAGGGGGGCAAACCCGTTGGGCGGACTAACGAAAACGGAACACATGACCACGCAAAGCCTGCGGGCAGGACGCCCATGAGCCGCTTCACGCCCACCCGCCTGCTGACCGCCCTGCTCTGCGCCGGCCTCACCTTCGGCGCGGCCGCGCAGGACAAGGACGTGCGCCTGCCCGATCTGGGCAGTTCGGCCAACGCCCTGATCTCGCCGCAGGAAGCACAGGAGTACGGCGCGGCCATGCTGCGGCAGATGCGTGCGCTGGACATGGTGGTCGACGACCCCATGCTGGACGACTACATCAACGACCTGGGCTATCGCCTGGTTTCCGGCAGCGAAAAGCCGAAGGAGCATTTCTCCTTCTTCATCGCGAAGGAAAACGTGATCAACGCGTTTGCCGCCCCCGGCGGCTATATCGCGGTGAACTCGGGCCTGATCATCATCACCAACAGCGAAAGCGAGCTGGCCGGCGTGATGGCCCACGAAATCGGCCATATCACGCAGAACCACCTGCAGCGCGCGTTCGAGGCGTCCAAGAAGGACACGCCGCTGATGGCCCTGATCCTGTTGGGCGCGCTGGCCGCGGGTGCGGGCGCCGGCGCGGGCGATGCCGCCGGCGCCATCCTAATGGGCGGCCAGGGCATGTTGATGCAGCGCCAGATCAACTTCACCCGCAAGGACGAGATCGAAGCCGACCGCGCCGGCATTCAGACGCTGTCCAACGCCGGCTACGACCCCAATGCCATGGCTTCGTTTTTCGGCCGCATGGAAGACACCCTGCGCGTGGGTTCGGGCGGTGAGATCGGCGACGTGCCGGCGCTACTGCAGGACCACCCGGTCAGCCTGGACCGCATCAGCGACGCCAAGGCGCGTGCCGGCGCCCTGATCGCCCAGCAGAAACAGCGCCCCAACGGTTCAACGCTCGACAAGAGCCAATGGGAAAAGAGCACCGCGCCGATCGCCTTCGTGAAAGACCCCACCGCCATCGCCACCCGCGACAGCAAGGGCGGACTCGATGTGTACCTGCTGATGCGCGAACGGGTTCGCGTGCTGTCCGGCGATCCCGGCCAGTTGGCCACCTATTACGCCACCAACCTGCAGAACGAGCGCGGCTTCGACACGCCCTCGAATCGCTATGGCTACGCCTTGGCGCTGATCCGCAGCAACCGTGGCAGCAAGGCCATCGAAACATTGCAGCCCGTGCTTGCCGCGCACCCGGATAGCCAGGTCGTCCAGCTCGCCATGGCCGATGCCAAGTTGCAGGCCGGGCGCCGCGCCGAGGCCCTCACCCTGTACGCCGGGCTCAACCAGCAATCGCCGCGCAATCGCGCCATCGCCATGGGCTATGCCAAGGCGCTGACCGACGCCGGCTCGCCCGACGAAGCCAGGCAGGCTGCAACCATGCTGATGCCGATGCTGGACAACAACGACGAGCCGGAGCTCTACCGGACCTACGCCCGCGCCTCCGAGAAAGCCGGCGACCCGGTGCGCTCCGGCGAGGCCTACGCCGATGCCTCCTACCTCTCGGGCCGCCCCTTCGACGCCATGGAGCAGCTCAAGAGCCTGCTCAAGCGCCCCGACCTCGACTACTACTCCCGCGCCCGCATCCAGGCCCGCATCAACGACCTGACCCCGCTGGTGATGGAACTGCGCAAGCGCCGTATCCAGACCGACGACAATCCCGACGGCCGCAGCCAGCAGCTGCAGAACAGCGGGAGCTGCCAGGGGCGGCTGTGCTTCGGCGCACCTGTGCGCTGATTTCCGGCCCGAATGAGACGAAAAGCGCACGATGTTGTTGTGATCATGTGAAATGTCATCCGGGCGTAACATTGGACCGCTGCAATAAATGCGTCACAGCCCCTCCCCCAGCGGACCCAACGTGTGCACAAGCGCATCCTGATTGTCGAAGACGAAGCTTCGATCCGCGACATGGTCGCCTTTGCCCTGCGCAAGGCTGGCATGGACGCTGTCCACGCCGCTGACGCGCGTGCCGCCCAACTGGCCATCGCCGAACAGGTGCCGGACCTCATCCTGCTCGACTGGATGCTGCCGGGCACCAGCGGCCTCGACCTCGCGCGCCGCCTGCGCAAGGAAGAGCTGAGCCGCGAGGTTCCGATCATCATGCTCACCGCCCGCGGCGAGGAGATGGACCGCGTCAACGGCCTGGAAGCGGGCGTGGACGACTACGTGGTCAAGCCGTTCTCCACCCGCGAACTGGTGGCCCGCATCAAGGCCGTGCTCCGCCGCAGCCAGGGCGACGACGGCTCGGGCATGGTGGAACTGGGCGGCCTGCGCATCGACGGCCCGGCGCACCGCGTGTTCGCCGGCGACGACCCGGTGACCATCGGCCCGACCGAATACCGCCTGCTGTATTTCTTCATGACGCACCCCGAGCGCGTGTATTCGCGCGCGCAGCTGCTCGATCACGTGTGGGGCGGCAGCGTGTACGTGGAAGAACGCACCGTGGACGTGCATATCCGCCGCCTGCGCAAGACGCTCGAACCGTGGAAGCTCGATGACATGGTGCAGACCGTGCGTGGCGCCGGCTATCGGTTTTCCGCCAGCGTCTGACCTTCCTATTGCGGGAACGAAAGCTTTTGCCGATGCTGGCGAACCGCCAGCCCGGCACGACCGAAACCTCCCCTATGCCACCGACCTTCGACCGCTCCTGGAAGCTGCCGGCCGCGCTGATCGCCGGACTGCTTGCGGGCGCAGCCGCGGGATGGCTTGCGGGAGGTTACGTGGCCACCGGTTTGGCGTTGGTCGCGGCGGTCGAAATCGTCTTTCTGGTGACCCGAATCCGTCATCAAGCACAGCTCATGATGACGCAAAATCCAACGCCGGCCTCCCTCCAGCATGACCGTTTCATGACGCGCTCCCGCCGAATCGCTTCCAGTTTGCGTGACCTGCGCAGTGCCGCCGGCAGTCTGCCGGACGCCGTCGTGCTGCTCGACAACGAGCAACACGTGCGCTGGTTCAACCACGCTGCCGAAGACCTGCTCGGCCTGCGCCGTCCGCAGGACCGCGGCGCGCACCTGGACGAACGCCTGAGCACCACCGAGCTGGCCACCTGGTTGAAGGAAGGCGCGCGCGAACCGCTCAACGACGTCGCCGCACCGGGCCATCCCAACCGGCACATCAACGTGACGCTGCTGCCGTTCGGCCGTCGCCAACGCCTGCTGCTGGCGCGCGACATCAGCCATCTCACGCGCCTGGAACAGATTCGCCGCGACTTCGTCGCCAACGTGTCGCACGAATTGCGCACGCCGCTGACGGTGATCCACGGCTATCTCGAACTGCTCGACCCGGAAGACGTGCCGGAACTCGCTCCGGTGCTCAACGAGATGCGCGCGCAGTCCAAGCGCATGGGCCAGATCGTGGAAGACCTGCTCACGCTGTCGCGCCTGGAAACCCAGGAGCACGTGCAGGACGAGCGCGTGCAGATGACGCCACTGCTCGCCACCATCCGCAAGGAAGCCGAAGCGCTGAGCCAGGGCCGTCACCAGATCACGGTGGAATCCACCGCCGAAGCGGACCTGCTCGGCTCGGTAAAGGACTTGCACAGCGCGCTCTCCAACCTGGTGAGCAACGCCGTGCGCTACACGCCCACCGGCGGCCGCATCAGCATCCGCTGGCGCCGCACCTCCGAAGGCGCGGTCTACTCGGTCACCGATACGGGCTACGGCATTCCCGCTTCGCACCTGGCGCGCCTCACCGAACGCTTCTACCGCGTCTCCTCCAGCCGTTCGCGCGAAAGCGGCGGCACCGGCCTGGGCCTGTCCATCGTCAAGCACGTGCTGAACCTGCATCAGGCCCGCCTGGACATCCAGAGCGAGCCGGGCCAGGGCTCCACGTTCTCCTGCTGGTTCAGTGCCGAACGTCTGCTCGCACCGGGTGTGGGCGATCCGGACTGAGCCCGGCGCCTGGAAGCGCAAGCCGCGTTCCAGCTGAACGACCATCACACTACGCGGCACTGCGCCATGTAACAAAGCGCCGTATCGGCCAGAATGCACGGATGCGTCGCAAGCCTGCCACCCCACCACCGATCGTCGACCGCGCTGCTCCCGAGCTGTTTCTCAGCCGCGAGCTGGCTGCGCTCGAATTCAATTTCCGCGTGCTGGCGCAGGCGCGCGACGAACGCATTCCGCTGCTGGAACGGTTGCGTTTCCTCAGCATCGTGGCCAACAACCTCGACGAGTTCTTCGAGGTGCGCGTGGCCATGCTCAAGCATCACCACATGTTCGGCTCGGCCGCGCCCGGTCCGGACGAGCTGTCGTCGGGCGAGTTGCTGACGCGCATCCGCACGCGCGTGCTCGACCTGGTCGATCAGCAGTACGACACCTGGCAACACGAACTGCGGCCGGCACTGGATGCGGAGAACATCCATTTCCTCACCCGCGACAGCTGGACGGCGCGCCAACGGCGGTGGCTGCAGGGTTATTTCGAAAACGAAGTGATGCCGGTGCTGTCGCCGCTGGGCCTGGACCCGGCGCATCCGTTCCCGCGCATCCTCAACAAGACGCTCAATGTGGCGGTGGTGCTGAAGGGGCGCGATGCGTTCGGCCGCGAAGGCCATATGGCGCTGGTGCGTGCGCCGCGCTCGCTGCCGCGCATCATCCGGCTGCCGAACGAGGTATGCGACGGCGGCGATCACTACATCTTCCTGGCCGAGTTGCTGCAGGGCTTCGTCGACCTGATGTTCCCCGGCTTCAAGGTGGCCGGCTCGTATCAGTTCCGCGTCACGCGCAACAGCGAACTGATGGTGGAAGAGGCCGAGGTGGACAACCTCGCCCGCGCGCTGAGCGAAGAACTGATCGGCCGCGGCTATGCACGCCCGGTGCGGCTGGAGATCGGCAACGACTGCCCCAAGGCGATCGTGGCCATGCTGATCGCCAACTTCGAGCTGGAAGAAACGGACGTCTATCGTTGCGACGGTCCGGTCAACATCATCCGCGCCGGCACCATCTACGACGGACTGGATCGCCCGGAACTGAAATTCCCGCGTTTCATCGCGCAGCTGCCGGCCGCGTTCAACGGCAGCCGCTGCAAGTTCGAAGTGCTGCGCCAGCGCGACGTGCTGCTGCACCATCCGTACGAATCGTTCGCGACCGTGGTCGATCTGTTGCGCCAGGCGTCGCAGGATGCCTCGGTGCTCGCCATCAAGCAGACGCTCTATCGCGCCGGTGCCGATACGCCGCTGGTGGATCTGCTGGTGGAGGCGGCGCGCAACGGCAAGGACGTCACCGTGGTGATCGAGCTGCGCGCGCGCTTCGACGAAGAGGCGAACATCCGTCTCGCCACGCGTCTGCAGGAAGCCGGCGTGCAGGTGGTGTACGGCGTGGTCGGCTACAAGACCCACGCCAAGATGCTGCTGATCGTGCGCCGCGAGGATGAGGTGCTGCGCCGCTATGTGCATTTGTCCACCGGCAACTATCACCAGGGCAACAGCCGCAGCTATACCGACATCGGCCTGATGACCGCCGATCCTGGCATCGGCGAGGATCTGCACAAGGTCTTCCAGCAGCTTTCCGGGCTGGGCCCGATGATCGAGCTGAAGCATCTGCTGCATTCGCCGTTCACGCTCTACCGATGCGTGCTGGCCAAGATCGAGCGTGAGACGGTACACGCCCAGGCCGGCCAGCCCGCGCGCATCGTGGCCAAGCTCAATGCGCTCAACGAAGCCCACGTCATCTCGGCGCTCTACCGGGCCTCGCAGGCAGGCGTGGAGATCGACCTGATCGTGCGCGGCGCCTGCACCCTGCGTCCCGGCGTGCCCGGCGTCTCCGAGCGCATCCGCGTGCGCTCGATCGTGGGCCGCTTCCTCGAGCACAGCCGCGTGTACTGGTTCGGCAACGACGGCTCGCCCGAGATTTATTGCGCCAGCGCCGACTGGATGGAGCGCAACCTCAAGCGCCGCATCGAGGTGGCCTTCCCGATCCTCGATCCGGTGCTGGCCGCGCGCGTCTACGACGAAACCCTGGCCAATTATCTCGCCGACAACACCGAGGCGTGGTTGCTGGACGACGACGGTCGCTATGCCCGGGCCACGCCGGGCGACGAACCGCCGCACAGCGCGCAGCAGTGGCTGCTGGAGAAGCTCACGCCAGGCACGGTGTAGCGCGGAAAAATTCGCGCTACTCGCCCCGGGTCCCGCGTGAGAGAATTCACCCTCTGCAGCCCGGAACGAGCCCCGCATGAGTCATGGCGATCAGATCCAGATCAAGGACGGCGAACTGATCGCTGCCGTCGACATGGGCTCCAACAGCTATCACATGGTGGTGGCGCGCGTGGAACACGGCGAGCCCCGCGTAATCGATCGCCTGCGCGAAACCGTGCGCATGGCCGCCGGCCTGCGCGCCGACGGCACCCTGGATGCCGAACATCGCGCACGCGCGCTCAACTGCCTGGCACGCTTTGGCCAGCGCATCGCCGGCGTGCCGTCCAGCCGCGTGCGCGCGGTGGCCACCAACACGGTGCGCCGGCTGGCCTCGCCGCAAACCTTCCTCACCGCGGCGGAAGCCTCGCTCGGCCATCCGGTGGAAATCGTCTCCGGCCGCGAAGAGGGCCGCCTGATCTTCCTGGGCGCCTCGCACGACCTGCCCGCGTCGCGCGAGAGCCGCCTGGTGATCGACGTGGGCGGCGGCAGCACCGAGTTCATCATCGGCCGCGGCTTTGCGCCGATGCATACGGAAAGCGTGCAGGCCGGCTGCATTGCCTCGACGCTGCGCTTCTTTCCCGGTGGCAAGCTCAACCGCAAGCGCTGGCAGCGCGCCAACAACGAAATCGGCGTGCTGCTGCAGCAATTCGCCGAAGACTATCGCGAATCGGGCTGGGTGGAAGCGTTCGGTTCGTCCGGCACCGCCAAGGCCATCGGTTCGGTGGTGCATGCCATGCGCTTCTCCGACGATGGCATCACTCCATCCTCGCTGGCGCAGCTGCGCGACGCCCTGCTCGCACAAGGCCAGATCGAAGCGCTCAAGTTGCCCGGCCTGGCGGACGATCGCGCGCCGGTGATCGCCGGCGGCGTGGTGATTTTCGAAGCCGCGTTCGAAGCCTTGGGCATCGAACGCCTGCGGGTCTGCGAAAGCTCGATGCGCGAAGGCCTGTTGTGGGATCTGCTGGGCCGCGCCGGCGGCAGCGATCCGCGCACCGCCAGCGTCGATGCACTGGCCAACCGCTACGGCGTCGACCGCGCCCAGGCACGCCGCGTGGAATCGACCGCGTTGATGTTCTTCGACCAGATCGCACGCTTCTGGAAGCTCGATGCCGAAGCGCGCGAGTGGCTCTCCTGGGCGGCGCGCGTGCACGAGATCGGCCTGGCCATCGCACACAGCCAGCACCACCACCATGGCGCCTACATCCTGCGCAACGCCGACCTGGCCGGCTTCTCGCGGCAGGAACAGCAACTGCTGGCGGCCATCGTGGAGTCGCATCGCCGCAAGCCGGACAAGGCCACCTTCTCCGCGCTGCCGCAGCGCTACCGGCAGCTGGCACGCTACATCACCGCCCTGCTGCGCCTGGGCGTGCTGTTCCGCCGGGCGCGGCGCGCCGAGTCGCTGCCGCAGATGCAACTGGCCGCCACCGCCCAGCGCCTGCGGCTCACCGTGCCCTCCTCCTGGCTGGACCAGCACCCGCTCAGCGAGGCCGATCTGGAGCAGGAGCAAGCCCCCTTGAACGAGCTGGGCCTGCTGCTGGAAGTCCATCCATCCTGACCTTTGACGGTACGGGCCGCTCAGAGGCCCGGCCATGGGACCACTCCGCCGCGTATGATGTCCTGATGCCAAACGCCGCCCGCCCTGCCATGCACCGACTCCTGCTCGCCGCCGCGCTCCTGCTGCTTCCCTCCTCCGTGCTACTGGCCCAGGCCAGCAAGCCCGCTGCCACCGCGCCCGCCGCGGCGCATCCACAGGTGGTGCTGCACACCTCGCAGGGCGACATCACGCTGGAGCTCTATCCCGACAAGTCGCCCAAGAGCGTGGCGAACTTCCTGCAGTACGTGCGCGACGGCTTCTACAGCGGCACCGTGTTCCACCGCGCCATCCCCGGCTACCTGGTCCAGGGCGGCCTGTACACGCGCGACCTGCAGGCCAAGCGCACGCGCTCGGCCATCCCCAGCGAAGCGGACAACGGGCTCTCCAATCTGCGTGGCACGGTCGCCGTGGCGCGCGGTGCCGATCCGAATTCCGGCACGGCGCAGTTCTTCTTCAACCTGGTCGACAACCGCCGCCTCGATTTCGTCGGCAACCAGAGCGGCCTGACCTGGGGCTATGCCGTGTTCGGCAAGGTCATCAAGGGCATGGACGTGGTCGACAAGATGGCTGCCCTGCCTACCCGCGGCCTGGGACCGTTTGCCGGCGACGTGCCCAACCCGCTGGTGGTGATCGACAGCGCCAGCGTGGTGGGTGAAGAACCTGCCGCCACGCCCGCACCGGCCCAAGCTGCGCCTGCAACCAACGAACCCGCCAAGAAATCGGGCGGCAAGAAGGGCTGAGCAGCATGGCAATCCTGTTTATCGCCGACCTGCATCTGGACGATAGCCGTCCGGAGATCACGGGGCTGTTCGAATCGTTCCTGGCCAGCGACGAGGCGCGCTCGGCCGACGCGGTCTACATCCTCGGCGACCTGGTCGAAGCATGGATCGGTGACGACGACGACGCCGAGCTGCCCAGCCGCATTGCGCGCGCCACCCGGGCGCTGAGCGAACACGGCGTGCCCGTCTACTTCATCGTGGGCAACCGCGACTTCCTGCTCGGCCAGGATTTCGCCGAGCGCGCCGGCTTCAGCCTGCTCGAGGACGGCACCGTCCACGAACTGTACGGGCGCCCCACCCTGCTGATGCACGGCGACGTGCTGTGCACGGACGATGTTGCCTACCAGACGATACGCAAGCAGGTGCGCACGCCGGAATGGAAGGCGCAGATCCTGGCAATGTCGCTGGATGCGCGCCGCGCGTTCGCCGCCAAGGCGCGCGCCGACAGCAAGGCGCATACGGGCAGCAGCATGGAAACCATCATGGACGTCAACGCCGACGCCGTTGCCGACACCATGCGCAAGGCCGGGGTGACCCGGCTGATCCACGGCCACACGCACCGCCCCGCCGTCCACCGCTTCGATCTGGATGGCCAGACGGCTGAACGCATCGTGCTGGGCGACTGGTACGAACACGGTTCGGTGTTGCGCGTCACGCCGGAAGGCGTGGAACTGCGGGGCCTCGCACTCTCTTGATGCCCCGGAAATCGCTCGCCGCGCGGCGAGCGATCCTCCTCCGCGTGCAATCAGTGCGATTGCAGGGCGCTATGGAAGCCGGGGCTGTTGAGCATGCTGTTGCTCAACTTCAGCACGGCGTTGGACAAGGTCTCGTAGTAGTTGTCCGCCTTGTACGAACGACCGAAGTTGTTGGCGCCGCCACCGGCGATGCCCTGCCACAGCACCTTGCCCGAGGCATTGCTCAGCGTCACGTAGACCGTGACGTTGCCCACGTACTGGTCGCTCTCGTTGACGAAGAAGTCGCGCACTTCGCCCGACACGATGAAGTCGCCACCGTTGTCGACCACGTTGATGCCGGCCTTGCTGAAGCTGTCCTTCACGTGCTGGGTGACGAACGCGGCCACGTTGTCCCTCGTGGTGACCTGGCGCACCGGCTGCTTCTCGGTGTTCTCGGCGATCAGGGCCGGATTCTTGCGTACATCGGTGAATCCGTTGAACTGCACCTTGACGTTGCCGATGCCGCTGAGATCGACCGCGCCAAACTCCGCAAAGCTCTGCGTGGGCGTCCACTCCAACGGGATATTGCTCAAGTCCTTCGCCGCCATCGCACTGCCTGACGCAGCGAGCAGCGCTACAAAAACGATACGCTTAAACATCGACTCCCCTCTCCTTGTTTCGATGATCGAATGAGCGGCTACTTCCGTATCCGCGCAGCCCGGAAACGGACCACTGCCCATTCTAATGGAACGGACGAGGACCGCCCCAACGAAGAACGCCGACGGCGGAGCGTCGGCGTTCTTCGCTTCCAGCGTCAGGCTCGATGGATCAGCGATGCTCCCCTCCGCCGTGATGCGGCGCCGCCTGTGCATGCGGTGCTGCCGGATGTGCCGGCGCGTGATAGGCCGGCGCCGCCGGACGCGCCGCGTGCGCGGCGTAGGAAGGCTGCGCATGCGCGCTCGCGTGGTAGCCGGCGCCCGGATTCGACGGGCCACGCGTGTAGGCGGCATGGTTCGTTGCCGGCGATGCATGGTTCGAATTCACGGTGCCCGGGGCGTTCGTCCCCGCACCATGCGGCGCAAAGCCGGCCGAATGCAGCGCCATGGCGTTGCGCCCAGCCGCAGCCGGAACATTCGGGTGGCCGGCCGGCGCCGAAGCGTCGCCCGTGCCATGGAAGGCGCCTGCACGCGGCGTTGCGGCGATCGACGGGGCACCATGATTGAACGAGGCGCGCATTGCCTGGTTCTGGCTGGCCATGGTGCGTTGCTGCTCCTGCGCCGCCACCGGCGATACGTGCCGCTCGCGTGCGTAGTTCATCTCCTGCGGCGACGGACGCGCCTCGATGCCGCCGCGACCGCCATTGAAGCTGGCCCGATTGACGTTGTTCACCACCGTGCGGTTGTAGACATTGGTGATGTGTACGTTGTCGATGTGGTTCACCGAGCGGTTGTAGTAGAACGAATGACCTCGCCAGTAGCCGCCCGCGTAGCCCACGCCGGTGTAGCCGAAGCCGTAGTTGATGCCGCCGTAGAAGCCCACGTGCGCGCCCCAGTAGCCGCGATGGAACACATACGCGCCGCCACCCCAGCCCCAGTAACCCGGCGTCCACAGCGCACCGGCATAGGGCGGCATGATCCAGGTGCCAGGAACCCAGTAGTAGCCATCGCCGTCCCAGGCCCAATAGCCCGGCGTCCAGATGTAACCGGGGCTGGGAATCGCCGGCTGCGCGTAGACCGGCAACGGCGGCGGCGCCACGCCGACCGATACGCCGATGCCTACGGAGACACCGGCGCTTGCGCCCATCGGAAGCGCTGAGGCGACAGCCAGTACGCACGCAGCGATGGCGGTGCGGAGCAGTCGCTGCTGCGAGGTCGAGCGGCTGTTTGCGAGCTTCTCCATAACGCTTACTCCCGGTCGTGGCACTTGGGAAAAATAACGCGTGAGATGGCGCAAGGTTGTACGCCCTGGGGAAGTTCGGGTTCGGTAGGGTTCAGGCGCGAGGTGCTGAGTTTGCGCGTACTCGCCACGTCCAGCATGGCGATGAAGCAACTTGTGGGAGCGCACTTGTGCGCGACAAGCCAACGGCGCGGTGCCGACGAGACTCCGCGGTCGCGCGCAAGCGCGCTCCCACATGGGTTTGGTGCGGAGGCTGGCCAGGATTCAAACAGGCAAAACCCAGTCCTTCGTTGGAGTGTGCGTTAGCGTGGAGGTGGGGATTGTTCGGCCCATCCATGGGCCTCACCCCTGCGCGCTTCGCGCTCCGGGGCCAGCCTGCGGCTGTCCAAATTTGTTCCTGACAAATTTGTGTTCGGCCCGTCCTTGAGTTTCACCCCTGCGCGCTTGCGCGCTCCGGGGCCAGCCTGCGGCTGTCCAAATTTTTGTTCCTGACAAATTCGTCGAACCGGTGGGTTCGTCCACAACTCTCTCCGCCGGATACGCAAAAGCCCCGGGGCTTCGTTGAAGTGCGCGTTAGCGTGGAGGTGGGGATTGTTCGGCCCGTCCTTGAGTTTCACCCCTGCGCGCTTGCGCGCTACGGGGCCAGCCTGCGGCTGTCCAAATTTGTTCCTGACAAATTTGTCGAACCCGGGAGGTTTCGTCCACCACCTCTCTCCGCCAGATACGCAAAAAGCCCCTTGCGGGGCTTTTTGCGTATCTGGCGGAGAGAGAGGGATTCGAACCCTCGATAAGGCTTTTGACCCTATACTCCCTTAGCAGGGGAGCCCCTTCGGCCTCTCGGGCATCTCTCCGTTTTTCGTCCGCATTCCTGCGGAGCCGGCAAGGATACTAACCGGCGCGCTCGAGGTAAAGCATTTCTTGCTTGTCAGTGTTCGCCAGTTCCGCCGGAGGCAGTGCCATCCGGCTCGTGCTCGTTCTTGATCCGCTGATAGATCTCTTCGCGATGCACGGCAACGTTCTTAGGCGCATTAATACCGATGCGCACCTGGTTGCCCTTGACGCCGAGAACGGTAACGGTCACCTCGTCACCGATCATCAAGGTTTCACCGACCCTGCGGGTCAGAATCAACATGTTTGCCACTCCATGAATACTTTGGTCACAGGCCCACAGACGGTTAAACCTCACCCCTGAGCTTCACCGCCTGAACATTTCGACGATGCTACCGCCGAAGGCCCTACCGCCTTCCACCGGTTACACAGACGAGGCATCCCCTGTGATGCCATGTCGAGCGACACCGTTGCAACTGTTCGGTGCCAGCAGTGGCTTGGATACTAGCCGAGCGTCCGATGGCAGCGCAATGCGTAAACGGCAACGGACTCCCGCAGGTTGACCTGCTCAGCCAGCCAAACGCTGACCGATCCAGTCAGCCAAACCCTCCAAAATGCCGGGCAATTCTGGCAGGTCAGAGCCACCGCCCTGGGCCATGTCGGGGCGGCCGCCGCCCTTGCCGTCGATCTGGCTGGCAACGTGGGCCACGATATCGCCGGCCTTGACGCGCCCCAGTGCCTTGCCATTGACGCCGGCGACCAGCGAGACGCGGCCATCGGCGGCACCGGCCAGCAGCACCACGCAATCGCCCAGTTGCTGCTTGAGCTGGTCCATGCTGTCGCGCAGCGCCTTGGCGTCCAGCCCTTCCAGGCGAGCGGCGATGACCTTGATACCGGCCACCTCCTTCGCCGTGGAGGCCAGGTCGGCGGTGGCCGAACCGGCGGCCTTGGCGCGCAACGATTCGAGTTCGCGCTCCAGCTTTTTCTGCTTGTCGAACAGCTGGCGGAGCTTCTCCACCGCATCGTCGCCGCTGGAGGACAGCAACTGGGCGAACTCGCCCAGGCGACGCTCCTCGTCGGCCACATACGCCAGTGCGCCCGCACCCGTCACTGCTTCGATGCGGCGCACGCCGGAGGCGACGCCCGCTTCGCTGACGATCTTGAACAGACCGATGTCGCCGGTGCGGCTGACGTGGGTGCCACCGCAGAGTTCGGTGGAAAAGCCGCCCATCTTCAGCACGCGCACTTCGTCGCCGTACTTCTCGCCGAACAGTGCCATGGCGCCGAATTCGATCGCCTCGTTGTAACCCATGTGATGCACTTCGGCGGCCTCGTTGCGGCGCACCTCGGCATTCACCAGCGCTTCGATCTGGCGCAGTTCGTCCGCGCTCATCGGCTTGAAATGGGAGAAGTCGAAACGCAGGCGCTCGGGCGCCACCAGCGAACCCTTCTGGGTCACATGCTCGCCGAGCACCTTGCGCAACGCCGCATGCAGGAGATGGGTGGCCGAGTGGTTGAGCACGATGGCCTGGCGGCGCGAGCCGTCGACGTCGGCATCGACCACATCGCCTACGCGCAGCGCCTGCTTGCCGTTCCAACGACCGGCATGGCCGAAGAACACGCCGCCCATCTTGAGCGTATCGGCCACCGCGAACGAACCCGCCGCATTCACCAGCACGCCGGTATCGCCCACCTGGCCGCCGGACTCGGCGTAGAACGGGGTGCGATCGAGCATGACCAGGGCTTCTTCGCCCTCGCCAAGCTGGTCGTACTGCTTGCCGCCACGCACGATGCCGACCACCTTGCTGCCCTGGCTCATCAGCGCGTCGTAACCGAGGAACGCCGTCGGCTGCAGCTGGCTGGCCAGCTCCGCCGGCATCTGCCCCTTGGCTTCGAACTTGCCGCCTTCGCGGCTGCGCTCCTGCTGCTCCCGCATGGATTGCTCGAAGCCGTCCATGTCCACCGTGAGGCCGCGCTCGCGCGCGATATCGGCGGTGAGATCAACCGGGAAGCCGTAGGTGTCGTACAGGCGGAAGGCATCGGCACCGGGAATGCTGTCGTTCGATTTCGCTGCCACCGCATCGAACAGGCGCATGCCGTTTTCCAGCGTCTCGCCGAAGCGGCGCTCTTCGGTGCGCAACGCGTCTTCCACGAAGGCCTGTTTCTGCGCAAGTTCCGGATAGGCCTCGCCCATTTCCTCGACCAGCGGCTGCACCATCTTCCAGAAGAAGTCGCCGCGCACGCCGAGCATCCAGCCGTGGCGCAGCGCGCGACGGATGATGCGGCGGAGCACGTAACCGCGACCTTCGTTGGACGGCAGCACGCCGTCGACGATCAGGAACGAGCAGGCGCGGATGTGATCGGCGATCACGCGCAGCGACTTGTTGGCGAGATCCTTCGTCGCGGTGAGTTCGGCGGCGACCTTGATCAGGTGTTCGAACAGGTCGATCTCGTAGTTCGAATGCACGTGCTGCAGCACCGCGGCGAGACGCTCCAGGCCCATGCCGGTGTCCACGCACGGCGCCGGCAGCGGCGACAGCGTGCCATCGGGCGCGCGGTCGAACTGCATGAACACCAGGTTCCAGATTTCGATGTAGCGGTCGCCGTCTTCATCAGGCGAGCCCGGCGGACCTCCGGCGATCTCTTCGCCGTGGTCGTAGAAGATTTCCGTGCACGGACCGCAGGGGCCGGTGTCGGCCATCTGCCAGAAATTGTCCGACGCGAATGGTGCGCCCTTGTTGTCGCCGATGCGCACGATGCGCTCGGCGGGCACGCCGATGTCCTTGTTCCACAGGTCGAAGGCTTCGTCATCGGTGTGATAGACGGTGACCCACAGCTTGTCCTTGGGCAGCTTGAACACGCCCGTCAACAGCTCCCAGGCAAACGCAATCGCGTCGCGCTTGAAGTAGTCGCCGAACGACCAGTTGCCCAGCATTTCGAAGAAGGTGTGGTGGCGCGCGGTGTAGCCCACCGCATCGAGGTCGTTGTGCTTGCCGCCGGCACGCAGGCAGCGCTGTACGTCGGCCGCGCGCACGTACGACAGCTTCTCGCTGCCCAGGAATACGTTCTTGAACTGCACCATGCCCGAGTTGGTGAACAGCAGCGTGGGATCGCTGGCAGGCACCAGGGAACTCGACGGCACGATGGTGTGGCCTTTCGAGCGGAAATAGTCGAGGAAGGTCGAGCGGATTTCGGCGGTTTTCATGCGGCTGGGGAAGGACCTGGCGGATGGGTCACGCCTTCGGAGCACCGCCGAAACGACGGCGACCCGCCCCAACAGCGGGGAGGTCAGGCTTCGTCGTCGGCTGCGTCGTCCACGTCGGCGTGGGTAACACTCCGTACTGTGGCGGCGGGAAAGCCCCGACGCAAGAGGAATTGCGCCCGACGTGCCTTTTCTGCGTGATCCGGCGGCGATTTGCCGCCAAAACGGCGCCCGACCTGCGCCAGCGCACTGGCATCCCAGTCCACCGCTTCCTCTTCCAGCACGGCCCGGATGCGCGCGTCGGACAGGCCATGGCTCTTCAATTCCGCCCGCACGCGCATGGGGCCGTAGCCCTGCGCCACCCGGCTGCGCACCAGCGAGTGGGCGAAGCGTTCGTCGTCCTGGTAACGCTGCTCGCCCAGGCGGTCGATGGCCTCGCCGGCTTCGCCGCCTTCGTAGCCTTTCTGCTTCAGCTTCAGCTTGAGCTCGCGGCGCGAGTGCTCGCGACGCGCAAGCAAACCCAGGGCCCGGTCATAGGCCGAGGTCTTGGGTTTGTCATCGGGTTCTCGCGGCATGGGTAAAGCCTATGGCCTTGCCTCCAGAAAGGCGGCGAGCGCCACCCTTCTGAACGGGAACGGCACATGCCGGACCGTGCGCGAGCGCGGCCCGGCGTGTGCCTGGTGCCCGATCAGGCTTCTTCGGTTTCCACTGCCGGCAGCGGCGAGGTGCCGTTGCTGACCAGCAGGCGGGCGCGCAGTTCGGCGTCCACTTCGTTGGCGATGGCCGGGTTGTCGCGCAGGAACTGGCGCACGTTCTCCTTGCCCTGGCCGATGCGGTCGCCCTTGTAGCTGTACCAGGCGCCGGACTTGTCGATCAGGTTCTGCGCCACGCCCAGCTCGATGATTTCGCCTTCGCGTGAGGTGCCTTCGCCATAGAGGATTTCGAATTCAGCCTGGCGGAACGGCGGCGCCACCTTGTTCTTGACGACCTTGACGCGGGTTTCCGAACCGATCACCTCTTCGCCCTTCTTCACCGCGCCGATGCGGCGGATATCCAGGCGCACCGAGGCGTAGAACTTCAGCGCGTTGCCGCCGGTGGTGGTTTCCGGGCTGCCGAACATCACGCCGATCTTCATGCGGATCTGGTTGATGAAGATCACCAGGCAGTTGGATTTCTTGATGTTGGCGGTGAGCTTGCGCAGCGCCTGGCTCATCAGGCGGGCGTGCAGGCCGACGTGGGAATCGCCCATTTCGCCTTCGATTTCAGCCTTGGGCGTGAGCGCGGCGACCGAGTCGACCACCACCACGTCCACCGCGCCGGAGCGCACCAGCATGTCGGCGATTTCCAGCGCCTGTTCGCCGGTGTCGGGCTGGGAGACCAGCAGGTCTTCCACGTTGACGCCCAGCTTGGCGGCGTAGGTGGGATCGAGCGCGTGCTCGGCGTCCACGAACGCGGCGGTGCCGCCGTTCTTCTGGCAGTTGGCGATGACCTGCAGGGTCAGCGTGGTCTTGCCCGAGGACTCCGGGCCGTAGATCTCGACCACGCGGCCGCGCGGCAGACCGCCGATGCCGAGCGCGATATCCAGGCCCAGCGAGCCGGTGGACACGGTGTCGATGGCGTCGTCGACGCGATCGCCCAGGCGCATGACGGCGCCCTTGCCAAATTGCTTCTCGATCTGGCCGAGGGCGGAAGTGAGCGCCTTGCGCTTGTTGTCATCCATCGTCTTGAATCCCGGAGTGGCAGTGAATGAGGACATGATGCCCGCGGCTGGTCTCACGGGCTGCGATCTGTGAGTGGGGTCTGTGAGCACGATCCGCGTAGCCCGCGTTGCTCGTGCTCACAGGCCCCATGAGTATCCCATACCGGTCAAGCGAGTCCGCGGCCGCCTTTCGACTCAATCCGTCAGCGCCTTGATGACGCCATTGAGCGCCGCGGCCACGGTCTGACGGCGCACCGCCTCGCGGTCGCCGGCGAAGTGGAACAGGGTGGCGTGGGCGTAACCGCCGCGCCGCTTCCAGCTGATCCACACGGTGCCGACCGGCTTATCGGGCGTACCGCCGGTGGGTCCGGCGATACCGGTGACCGCCACGGCCATGCCGGCGCCAAATCGCGCCAGCGCGCCCGAGACCATCTCCAGCGCGGTTTCCTCGCTGACGGCTCCCGTTCGTTCGAGCGTACGCGGGTTGACGCCCAGCAGGGCTTCCTTGGCGCCGTAGCTGTAGGTGACCACGCCCGCGTCGAACCAGGCGGAACTGCCGGGCAGATCGGTGAGCGCCTTGGCGATCCAGCCGCCGGTGCACGATTCGGCCGTCACCAGCATCAGGCGACGCTGCTGGGCGGTGGTGGCCACCTGCTCGGCCAGGGCATACAGATCGGCGTCGGTGGGGACAGGCACAGTCATGGGGATTCCTGGGGACACGGACGGAAGCCGACCGTTCTACCCCGACTGCGCCATTCCGCCAAGAGTCCGGTCAGCTGCCCCAGACGGTCTGGGCGTAGCGCAGGAAGTTGAGCCCCAGGATTTTTTCGATCCGCCCGCTGGAGTAGCCCTTTTGCGCCAGCAACTGCGCCAGCCGGTGGAATTGCTGCGGCCCACGCAGGTCGACCACGAAGGGATAGGTATCGGGCCGCTCGCCCGCCGCGCTGATGCCGGCCGCGCGGCGCTGCGCGATCTCCTTGGCCAGCTCCGCCTGGTAGGCCTGCAGATCGTCGATCTGGGTCACCGAGCCATCGGTGCCGATGCCGACATGATCCTCGCCGCACACCTTCACCGCATGATCGATATGCGCCACCACGTCGTCGGCGTGGGCATGGCCCGAGGCATTGAGGAACGGCATGAAGTAGATGCCGACGAAACCGCCCTTCTCCGCCACCAGGCGAAGTTCGGCATCGGTCTTGTTGCGCGGCAGATCGGTCACCGCGCGGCAACCGGTGTGATTGATCGAGATGGGCGCCGTGGATACCCGCGCCGCCTCCAGGCAGGTTTGCTCGCCGCTGTGCGAAAGATCGACCATCACGCGGCACGCATTGAGCCGCGCCACCACCTCGCGACCGAACGGCGTCAGCCCCCGGTTTTCCTTGGCCATCGATCCATCGCCCAGCTGGTTGGCGGGGTTATAGGTGAGCTGGAATACGCGTACGCCAAGGTCCGCGAAGATATCGACGCGCCTGGCGTCCTTGCCCATCATCGCGCCATTCTGGAAACCATAGATCAGGCCGATCTTGCGCTCGGCCTTGGCCCGGCGAATGTCGGCCGCCGTGAGGATTTTCATCACGTCGCCCGCGTGCCCGCGCACCAGCGCATCGGTGGCGGCGATGTCGCGCACGCTGGCCTCGAACGGATCGTCGGGACCGGACACATAGCCCAGCGTGATGTTCACCGCCGTCAGGCCCGAGGCATGCGCTTCGGCCAGCACGCGCGGCGTCAGTTCGGGTACCAGCGCATTGGAACCGAGGTTGGGATCACCCAGTCCGCCCAGCGCGTTGACGATGATGCCGCCGTTGCGCGCGCCCGCATCTGCTTGCACTGCGCCACGGGCATCCCATGGCAGCAACGACGCCGCGGCCGCCCAGCTCATGCCGGTCAGGAAGGTCCGCCGATCAATCGTCGTCATCGCCCATCTCCTCTTTCGTCACCTGCCGGTAGTCGGCGCGCGGATAGGCATGGCCGCGCTTCACCGTCATGCGGATGCTGCGGAGGTTGCCGATGTCCTTCAGCGGATCGGCGGTGAGCACGGCGAAATTCGCCAGCTTGCCCGCTTCGATCGAACCCATATCCTTGGCCTGCCCTGCCGCTTCGGCGCCGATCAGCGTGGCCGAACGGATGGCCTGCAGTGGCGGCATGCCGACGTCATGGGTGAGGAAAAAGATCTCGTCGTAAACGGACGGCCAAACGTGCTTGAAGTCGGGGTCGCTGTCGGTCCCCGCCGAGATCGGCACGCCGGCCTGCCACGCCTGGCGGACCAGACGGATCGTGGTGGGCCCCGTGCAGCGCAGCGGCCGGCGATCCGGATGCGCCTTGCGTTCGGCGTCGTACTGAACGAACAGGCTGCCGGTGGCATCGAGAATCGTGCCGTGCTTGAGCATGTCGCGGTACAGGCCGGCCATCACCGGATCGTCGCCGTTCTTGGCCAGCAGGTCCTCGTGGACCGGCGTGTGATCCTCGTAGGCCTTGAGCATTACCGGTTCCAGCTGATAGGCCTGGTAGCAGGCGTGGCTGACCACGTCGACGCCGGCGTCGATCACGTCGGCCGGTCGCGTGGGAAACACGGCGCTGTGCGCCCACACCATCATGTGTTGGCGATGTGCCTCGGCCGTGATCGCCTTCACCAGCTCCGGCGGCAGGTCGGCATAGACCTTGAGGGCCGTGGCCGAGGTGCCGCGCGCCAGTGTCACCGCCTCGCGCAGATCGGTCTTCCCGTCGATCGACTGCATCCACGGGCTGGTGCCCGGCTTGACGCCGTAGCTGGCCGCGGCCACGCGTGGATCGGCAAAGAACTCCGGGCCGGCCATCACCACCGCGTAGTAGATGTCGGGCGAGGGAATCTCGCCGGTACGCGCCTCGCGCGCCAGTTCGCCGACCGAACGCAGATCGTCCGCCATGTCGCGCACGGCGGTGACGCCAGCATAGAGATTGCGCCGCAGGATCGCCTGCGCGCGCTTCGGATTGGGCGGCGTGGCGATGTGCACGTGGCTGTCGATCAGGCCCGGGATCACATAGCGGCCGTGCAGGTCGACGGTTTTCACCGTGGCGCCTTTGGCCTCTGCCAGCGATCCGTGCGGTCCCACTGCCACGATGCGTTCGCCGCGCACCAGGATGTCCTGATCGGGCTGCGCCGGGGCGCCGGTGCCGTCGATGATGGTCGCGCCGGCATAGAGCGTGAGCGCATCGGCAGGCGACGGCTTGGCCTCCTTGTCGGTGGCGAAAGCAGCGGAAGCACACAGCGCGACGAGCAGCGCTGTCAGCAGTGGGGTCGCGGAACGTAGGCGTCTATGCATAGCGGTCGATCCTACACATCTGATTCCGCCCATCACAAGGACATCCGCGGCAAACACCGGCTATGCCAAGCCCGCCCGCCGAACCGTGTCCCGCGGGATACATGGCAGGCCAATTCGGTTATCTTGGCGAGCATTTTTCAAACGGCGCGCAGCGCCGTCCCGCCATGGCCGGTTTCACTCTAAGGCCCGACAGAACAGCACGTTATGGTCGCCCAGGATTTCGAAAGCCACACCCCTTTCATGCGCCAGTACCTGACCGCCAAGGCGGCGCACCCGGAGGTGCTGCTGTTCTTCCGGATGGGCGATTTCTACGAGCTGTTCTACGACGACGCGCGCAAGGCCGCGCGACTGCTGGACATCACGCTGACCCAGCGCGGCCAGTCGGGAGGCCAACCCATTCCGATGGCCGGCGTGCCTTACCACGCGGCCGAGAACTACCTGGCGCGGCTGGTGCGGCTGGGCGAGTCGGTGGCGATCTGCGAGCAGATCGGCGATCCGGCCACCTCCAAGGGTCCGGTGGAACGCAAGGTGGTGCGCATCGTCACGCCGGGCACGGTGACCGATGCCGCGCTGCTGGAAGAACGCCGCGACAATCTGCTGATGTCCATCGCGGCCGGTGCGCATGGCGCCTATGGCCTGGCGTGGGTGGATCTGGCCAGCGGCCGTTTCCTGCTCAGCGAAGTGCCGAGCGCCGAAGCGCTCGCCTCGGAACTGGCGCGCCTGCAGCCGGCGGAAACGCTGGTGGGCGAGGATGTCGCGTGGCCGAAACTGGTCAGCGCCCTGCCCGGCCTGCGCAAACGTCCGCCGTGGCATTTCGACGGCGATGCGGCCAAGCGCGAACTCAACCGCTTCTTCGGCACGCGCGATCTCGGCGGTTTCGGCGTCGATCGCCTGCCGCTCGCGGTGGCCGCCGCGGGTTGCCTGCTCGGCTATGTGGAAGAAACGCAGAAGAGCGCGCTGCCGCATATCTCCGGCATGTCGGTGGAAAGCGCCGGCGACACCATCTCGCTGGACGCGGCCACGCGTCGCAATCTCGAACTCGATACCCATCCCAGCGGCCGCACCGAGCACACCTTGCTCGGCGTGCTGGACGAAACCGTTACCCCGATGGGCGCGCGCCTGATGCGCCGCTGGCTCAATCGACCGCTGCGCTCGCGCGAGTTGCTGCGCGCACGCCATCAGGCCATCGGCACCTTGATCGATCATCGCCAGCACGAAGCCTTGCGCGAGCGGTTGCGCAGCATCGGCGATCTGGAGCGCATCCTGGCGCGCGTGGCCTTGCGTTCGGCGCGGCCGCGCGACCTGTCGACGCTGCGCGATGGCCTGGCCGCCGCACCGCTGTTGCGCGGTTTGATCGCCTCCCTCGACAGCCCTCTATTGCACGCGCTGGTAGAACGCATCGGCGATCACGCCGAGACCGCCGCCCTGCTCGTTCGCGCGGTGGTGGAACAACCGCCCGTCCTGCAGCGCGACGGCGGCGTCATGGCCGACGGCTACGACGCCGAACTCGACGAACTGCGCCGCCTCGCCACGCATGCCGACCAGTATCTGGTCGAGTTGGAGGAACGCGAGAAAGCCGCCAGCGGCATCACCACGCTGAAGGTCGGCTACAACCGCGTGCACGGCTACTACATCGAGATCAGCAAGGGCCAGGCCGACAAGGCGCCCACGCATTACACGCGCCGCCAGACCACCAAGAACGCCGAACGCTACATCACCGAAGAACTGAAGAACTTCGAGGACAAGGTGCTCTCGGCCAAGGAACGGTCGCTGATGCGCGAGCGCGCGCTGTACGAAGCGCTGCTCGACACGCTGACCGCGCACCTGGAGCCGCTCAAGAGCGCCGCCTCCGCCATGGCCGAACTGGACGTGGTGGCGACGCTGGCCGAGCGTGCCATCACGCTGGACTGGAGCGTGCCCGAACTCACCGACGAACCGGGCATCGCGATCGAGCGCGGCCGTCATCCGGTGGTGGAAAAAGTACGCGAGGAACCGTTCGAACCGAACGACCTGGTGCTGGACGACAGCCGCCGCATGCTGGTGATCACCGGCCCCAACATGGGCGGTAAATCCACCTATATGCGCCAGAACGCGCTGATCGTGCTGCTGGCGCATATCGGCAGCTACGTGCCGGCGTCGCGCGCGGTGATCGGTCCGATCGATCGCGTATTCACCCGCATCGGCGCGGGCGACGACCTGTCGCGCGGCCAGTCCACCTTCATGGTGGAAATGAGCGAGACGGCCAACATCCTGCACAACGCCACCGAGCACAGCCTGGTGCTGATGGACGAAGTGGGCCGCGGCACCAGCACCTACGACGGCCTCGCGCTTGCCCGCGCAGCCGCCGTGCATCTGGCCGCCAGCAGCCGCTCGTACACGCTGTTCGCTACGCATTACTTCGAACTCACCGAACTGGCCAACGAATACGCCTCCATCGCCAACGTGCACCTGGACGCGGTGGAATACGGCGAGCAACTGGTGTTCATGCATGCGGTGAAGGAAGGCCCCGCCAATCGCAGCTTCGGCCTGCAGGTGGCCGCGCTGGCGGGTTTGCCGAAGACGGTGATTGCCGACGCACGCCGCACGCTGGCCGAACTCGAACGCGGCATGCATCAACATGCCTCGGCCGCTGTTACCAAGACGCCGGCGCAGGAGTCGCCGCAGATGGGCCTGTTCGCCGCTGCAACGTCGGTGGTGGAGCGCGCGCTGGAAGGCATCGATCCCGACGCCCTGACGCCACGCGAGGCGCTGGAAGCGCTCTATCGGCTCAAGTCGCTGGCCTGAGCGTCGGCAAGCATCGGCTCGCCGGAGGGACGAGCCGATGCGATGAAACGCGCGCTAGTGCGGATACTCCGACTTGCGCGCGTTGCCGATCGCTTCCAGCACCGGCGTGGGCAGGTGGTCGAGATCCAGCACCACCTTGCCTGAGTGCACGGCGCGCACCGCGCTGGCGGGTATCTCGAAATCCCCGCCGTTCTCGATGTAGACCAGCAATGCACTGCCGCCCGCAAGCAGCCGGCGCACTGAGCCGATGCCGTCTTCGCCGTCGGCCACGAAGACCATGTCGCCTTCCTGGATGCTCTCTGCCACGACACGCCTCCGCGGGAATGAAGGCAGGCATCGTCAGTCACACCGGGTCGCGTGTGCGTGAAAGCCCCGGCGTCATGCAGGGCGATTCTCAACCGGTGTCATTTCTGCAGGGCTGTGCCTTGTCCCGGAACACTTGCGCAACGTCCATAGGCCATGGCTATGAATCACATCGGAACAATCGAATTCCGTAAATGAGCCGAGCTACCTAGAGTCGGGGTCAAGCCAGCCATCGCCAGCCATCCCCACGCAAGGAGCCCACGCATGACCACGCATCGCAAGACCCTCACCACCGCCTCCGGCGCAGCGGTTCCCGACAACCAGAACGCTCTTACCGCCGGCCCGCGTGGACCGCTGCTGGTGCAGGACCATCAGCTGTTCGAGAAGCACGCGCATTTCAATCGCGAACGCATTCCCGAACGCGTGGTGCATGCCGTGGGCTCGGCCGCGCATGGCACGCTGACCATCACGCACGACATCACCCGCTATTCCCGCGCCAGGGTGTTCAAGCCCGGCACGAAAACGCCGCTATTCCTGCGCTTCTCCACCGTGGCCGGCGAGCGCGGTGCGGCGGACGCGGAGCGCGACGTGCGCGGCTTCGCCATCAAGTTCTACACCGAGGAAGGCAACTGGGATCTGGTAGGCAACAACACACCGATATTCTTCGTGCGCGATCCGTACAAATTCCCGGACTTCATCCACACGCAGAAGCGCGATCCGCGCAGCAACATGCGCAACCCCACCGCCATGTGGGACTTCTGGTCGTTGTCGCCCGAATCGCTGCATCAGGTGACCATCCTGATGAGCGATCGCGGCCTGCCTGCCACGCTTCGCCATATGCACGGCTTCGGCAGTCATACCTATAGCTTCTGGAACGACCTGGGTGAACGCTACTGGGTGAAGTTCCACTTCAAGACGCAGCAAGGCATCGAGAACTGGACCAACGAGAAAGCAGCCGGCGTGATCGGCCAGGATCGCGAATCGCACCAGCGCGACCTGTACCAGGCGATCGAGCGCAAGGATTTCCCGAAGTGGACGATGTACGTGCAGGTGATGCCGGAAGCCGAGGCGCAGAACACGCCGTACAACCCGTTCGACCTCACCAAGGTGTGGCCACACAAGGATTACCCGCTGATCGAAGTGGGCGTGCTGGAACTCAACCGCAATCCGGACAACTACTTCGGCGAAGTGGAACAGTCGAGCTTCTCGCCGGCGAACGTGGTTCCCGGCATCAGCCACAGCCCCGACAAGATGCTGCAGTTCCGCATCTTTTCCTACGCGGACGCCGCCCGCCATCGCCTGGGTACCAACCACGAGGCGCTGGAGATCAATCGTCCGCGCTGCCCGGTGCACAACTACTACCGCGACGGCCAGATGCGATTCGACGGCAACGGCGGCGGCAGCGTGAACTACGAGCCGAACTCGTTCGACGGACCGGTGGAAGACAAGTCGGCACAGGAGCCGCCGCTGACGATTTCAGGCGATGCCGATCGCTACAACCATCGCGACGGCAATGACGACTACACCCAGCCGGGCGATCTGTTCCGCCTGATGAGTGCAGATCAGCAACAGCAACTGTTCCGCAACATTGCCGCGGCCATGCAAGGCGTGCCGGAAGCTATCATCCGCCGCCAGCTCGGTCACTTCAGCAAGGCCGATCCTGCCTACGGCGCAGGCGTGGCGAAGGCGGTGGGCATCACGCTCTGACGATGGTGCAAACGACAAGGGCGACGTCTCGCGAGAGCGTCGCCCTTGGTTTTCCTGCGCGGAGAACGCTCAGGCCGCCATTTCAGGCACGTCGATCGGTGCGGGTTCGTCGGTGGCATTGGCCAGCATGGCCGGGATGGTTTCCACTGGCACCGAGACCGGCAGCGACACCACTTTCGCCGCTTCGCGCGCCGAAAGCCGGCCGAAGCCCACCAGACGATCGATACTGCGCGCCACTTCCGACTGTCCGAACGGCTTGCTGATGAAATCGTCGGCACCGAAGCGCTGCACGTAGAACTGCTCCGTCGCCTGCTGGTTGCCGCTGATCATCACGATGGGCACATGCTGCGTGGCCGGATCGTGGCGCAGCGCGCGCAACACGGCAAAACCGTTCATGCCCGGCAGCACGATATCCAGAAAGATCATCGCCGGTGGCTCGGCACGCGCCATCTCCAGCGCGCTCTCGCCGTCGGCCGCGCGCACGACTTCGTAACCGTCCACTTCCAGCATGCGGCCGAGCACGGCGCGAATGGTCGCCGAATCGTCCACCACCAGTATCCGTGCACCATGCGTGGTCTTGCGCCACGTCTGCTCGCCCTGCCCCGGCGTCGCGCTCGAAAGCAGTCGCTTCAGGAATCCCATGCCCGCCATTGTCGCCCTCCCACTGCTTATCCCTGTGGGAAGACCGCGCGCCCGCGCGGTCTTCCGTGGAGGACATGCTTGCGCAGAACGGCTATGCGTTCTGAGATGGGTGACTCACATGGAATCCTTAAGCCGTCGCAATTCTCGACGTGCCTGCTTGTCCGGACGCCCTGGCGGGGCCATGGCGCCCAATAACTTACGCTGAGCCTTCGCCGCCTCGCGGGCGGCGATGCTGGCCTCGCTTTCGCGATAAAGCGCCTGCGCGGCACTGGCCGGGCCACGTTTTTCCGACAGCGCCAGCACTTCCACTTCGAGCCGTTCCTCGCCGCGATGGATGCGAAATACATCGCCGACCTGAACCGCCTTGGCGGGCTTGCAGCTGCCGTCGTTAAGGTCGATCTTGCCGCCGTCGATGGCCTGCTTGGCGAGGCTGCGAGTCTTGAAGAAACGCGCGGCCCAGAGCCATACATCGGCGCGTACGGGGGATGTGGGGGATGAGGGCTGTGACATGCCGCCATTGTCGCGCAGTCCGACCCACCTTGTAGCTGCCATTGTGGGAGCGCACTTGTGCGCGACAGCCTTTCGCGATGTCACGGCATGAGGTCGATCGAAGCGCCCCCGTCGCGCACAAGTGCGCTCCCACAAGGGGGCGGTTGGTGGCTCTACAGCACGGTGCCCTGGTGGAACAGCATCTGCCATTGCCCGTCGCGCAAGCGCCAGATCGAACTGCGCAACGAGTCCGACGCGGGCCGCTGCGGCGTGGCGAAGCGATGCCCGCGGTAGGTCACCAGGGCCACCCCGTCGGCCAGCATGGTCACCTTGAAATCGGTGACTTCACGTGGCGAAAAGGCTTCGCCGCGCAGTGCCTCGACGATCGCATCGCGCGTCCACACGGTACCGGAGACGCCGAACTCGAAGAACTCCTCGGCGATCAGCCGCCGCAGCGCCGCTTCATCGGCGCGCACCTCCTGCCGGTGCAATTGCGTTTCCAGATCGAACAGATGTGCAGCGATATCCATGAGATTTCCTCAGCCGCCCAGCAGCAGATTGCCCAGCGGAATGGTGATCAGCGACAACACGATGCCCGCACCCAGCAGGGTATTGGCGAGCGACGGCTCCAGCTTGTATTCGTCGGCCAGAATCGCGGCGGAAATCATCGGCGCCATGCCCGCCTGCAACACACCCACCGTCAAGGTGAGACCGCCGACGCCTGCCGCCTCGCCCAGCAACACGGCTACGAGGGGCGCGAGCAGCAGCTTCCATCCCAGACCCAACAGCACGGCTGGCAGCTGGCGTTCGCCCAGATGGAACTTGAACTGCAAACCTACCGAAAACAGCGCCAGCGGCGTGAGCGTGGCGCCGATGGGCGTGAAGACATCATCTAACAGCGGCGGCCAGCCGCCCAGCGCGCCCACGATCACGGCCAGCAGCAGGGCAAGGAACGATGGGAACGTGAGAATGCGGCGCGCAATCACGCCCGCTTGCGGCGATCGACCCGCATAGATGGATGCCACTGCCACGCCGGCCGACGACAGCAGCGGAAAACATCCCAGCTGATCGGCCACCACGGCAAGCGCCAGGCCCTGCTTGCCGTGCAGGGCCTCCATCATCGGATAGCCCATGAACGCGGTATTGCCCAAGCCGCAGACCAGCGTGAGCGCGCCAATGCGTTCGCGCGACCAGTGAAGCAGCTTGCCCAGCACGGCGAACAGCAGCCACGCACCGAAGAACGTCACCCACATGGCCGCCACGGGAAACCACAGCTGCGCGTCCACTTTCACCTTGGGCACCAGCGCCAACACCAGCGCCGGCAACGCCACGTTGATCACCCACCAGTTGACCCCATGCACGATACCCGCCGGCGGTTTGGCAAACCGCGCAACCAGCACGCCCAGCAGAAGGCAGGTGAATAGCAGGAGCAACGCGCTCATGGGGTTCCAGGGAAACAAAACGGCCGCAGTATAGCGGCCGTGTTAGGGCGGGCCTTGAGCCGCCCCGTATGAAACGCTTCCGCGAGCACCCGCCCCTCACCCCGGCCCTCTCCCCAGAGGGGAGAGGGAGAAGTGCGGTGCATCGCGAGGACTAACCGGCGATCAAGCGATTCAACCGCTGCACGAATGCCGCCGGATCCGGCAACTGCGCCCCTGCCGCAATCTCGGCCTGATCCAGCAGCAGATTCGCCAGATCGGCAGACTTCGCCGCATCGCTCTCGCCCTCGACCCGCTTCAGCAACGGATGCTGCGGATTCACTTCCAGCGTCGGCTTCGCCGCGGGAACGTCATGCCCCGCCTCGCGCAACAAACGGGCCAGATGCGGTGCCATCTCATAATCGGACAACGCCAGGCACGACGGCGAATCGGTCAGACGCGCCGACACGCGCACATCGCCCACGCGATCGCCCAGCAGTTCCTTGAGCTTGTGCACCAGCGGCTCGGCCGCCTTGCTCGCCTCTTCCTGCTGCTTCTTGTCCGCCTCGTCCAACGGCAGTTCGCCCTTGGCCACGTTGCGCAGCTTCTTGCCGCTGTATTCGGTGAGGCTGTTGAGCATCCACTCGTCGATGCGATCGGACATCAGCAGCACTTCGATGCCCTTGGCCTTGAACGCTTCCAGCTGCGGGCTGCCCACGGCGGCGGTATAGCTGTCGGCGGTGATGTACCACACGGTGTCCTGGTCGATCGCCATGCGGCCGATGTAGTCATCGAGCGACACGGTCTGCGTTGCGCCGTCGCCCTTGGTCGAGGCAAAACGCAGCAGCTTGGCGATGCGTTCGCGGTTGGCGGCATCCTCGGCGATGCCTTCCTTCAAGGTGTTGCCGAAGGCCTTGTAGAACGTCACGAACTTCTCGGGCTCGTCGCGCGAGAGCTTCTCCAACAAGTCGAGCACGCGCTTTACGCAGGCGGCGCGAATGCGTTCCAGCTGGCGATTGTGCTGCAGGATTTCGCGGCTCACGTTGAGCGGCAGATCGTCCGCATCCACCACGCCGCGCACGAAACGCAGGTAGTTGGGCAGTAGTTCTTCGGCGGCGTCCATGATGAAGACGCGCTTGATGTAGAGCTTGAGGCCCTTGCGCTCGTCGCGACCGCCCATCATCAGGTCGAACGGCGGCTGCTCGGGGATGTACAGCAGCGTGGTGAAACTCTGGCTGCCTTCGACGCGGTTGTGCGTCCACGCCAGCGCATCGTTGAAGTCGTGGCCCAGCGACTTGTAGAAGCCCTGGTAGTCCTCGTCGGAAATCTCGTTGCGCGGCTTGGTCCACAGCGCCGAGGCATCGTTGACGGTCTCCCACTCGCCGGTCGGCTTGCCGTCTTCTTCCTTCGGGCAGCGGATCGGGAACGCGACGTGATCGGAGTACTTGCGGATCAGCGAGCGCAGCTCCCAGCCCTTGAGGAACTCGTCCTCGTCGGCCTTCAGGTGCAGGATCACCGCCGTGCCACGCTCGGGCAGATCCACCTGGGCCAGGCTATATTCGCCCTTGCCATCGCTCTCCCACTTCACGCCCTCGCTCGCCGGCAGATCGGCGCGACGGCTCAGCACGGTGACGCGGTCGGCCACCACGAACGAGGAGTAGAAGCCGACGCCGAACTGGCCGATCAGGCGCGCGTCGGTTTTCTGTTCCGCGCTCATCGCCTCGAGGAAGCGGCGCGTGCCGGAGCTGGCGATGGTGCCGATGTTGGCAACCACTTCATCGCGGCCCATGCCGATACCGTTGTCGCGCACGGTGACGGTGCGCGCCTGCGGGTCCCAGCTCACGTCGATCTGCAATTCGCCGTCGCCGGACAGCAGGTCGGGATGGGCAATCGACTCGAAGCGCAGCTTGTCGCACGCATCGGAGGCGTTGGAAATCAGTTCGCGCAGGAAGATTTCCTTGTGCGAGTAGAGCGAGTGCGTGACCAGATGCAGGACCTGGGCGACTTCGGCTTCGAATTTGCGGGTTTCGGGGGCGTTGTTCGTCATGCGAAAAGACTCATGCAAAGGTCGGTCGAAGGAAGGGACAAGCGAAGGGGCCGATAAATCGGCCCCTTATGATGCCCGCTCTCGGTGCGAAAGCGGGTGAAATCAGGCGTTGGCCGACGCGTTCTGCAGGGCGGCAATGCGCTCTTCCAGCGGCGGGTGGCTCATGAAGAGGCGCTTGAAGCCGGTGGCCAGATGGCCGGAGATGCCGAACGCGGCGATGGTCTGCGGCAACGTGCTCTCGCCGTGCTGTACCTGCAGCCGCTGCAGCGCCGAGATCATGGCACCGCGACCGGCAAACTTGGCGCCGGCGGCATCGGCGCGGAATTCGCGCCAGCGCGAGAAGGCCGACACGATCATCGAGGCGAACAGGCCGAACACCAGCTGCAGCACCAGCACCGAGACGAAGTAACCGATGCCGCCACCGCCGTCGCGGTCGCGGCCGCCGGACAGCCAGCTGTCGACCAGGCGGCCGACCACGCGGGCCGCCACGATCACCAGCGTGTTCACCACGCCCTGGATCAGGGTCAGCGTGACCATGTCGCCGTTGGCGACGTGGCCGATCTCGTGGCCGAGCACGGCGGACACCTGCTCGCGATCCATCTGCTGCAGCAAGCCGGTGCTCACCGCGACCAGCGAGCTGTTCTTGGTCATGCCGGTGGCGAACGCGTTCATTTCCGGCGCGTCGTAGATCGCCACCTCGGGCATGCCGATGCCGGCGGCCTGGGCGTGGCGGCGCACGGTGTCCAGCAGCCAGCGCTCGGCTTCGTTTTGCGGCTGCTCGATCACGCGGGCGCCGGTGGACATCTTCGCCATCCACTTGGACATGGCCAGCGAGATGAAGGCGCCGCCCATGCCGAATACCGCGGCATAGAGCAGCAAGCCGCCCATGCCGCCGTAACCACGGGCGGCGGCCCACTGATCGATGCCGAACAGGCGGCAGACGATGCTCAGCAGGAACAGGACGGCGATATTGGTAAGCAGGAACAATGCGATGCGACGCATGGCTGTCTCTCGGGCAGTCATGAAAGGGGATACGGCTTGGCCGTGGTGGAAGGATCGTGGCGAAATCTTGCGGTTTCAAGGGCCATGAGCCGGGAATCTTCAGTGCAGCTGCCAAGGCTTCAACAACGCGTCAGCTACACATGACACCGGACCGCTCCTGCAAGGAGCCGCCCCACCCGTAAAATGGCCCGATGAACTACCGCGGACGATTCGCTCCCTCTCCGACCGGCCATCTCCATTTCGGTTCCCTCGTGGCGGCCGTGGGCAGTTGGTTGTGCGCCCGACACGCGGGGGGCGCCTGGCTGCTGCGCGTGGAAGACATCGATCCGCCGCGCGAGATGCCCGGCTCCGCGGAAAGCATCCTGGCCGCCCTGCCCGCCTTCGGCCTGGCGGCGGATCAGCCCGCACTGTTTCAATCGCAGCGCCATGCGGCCTACGAGGCGGCCTTCGAACAGCTCAAGGCCGCCGGGATGGTCTTTCCCTGCTGGTGCAGCCGCAACGACCTCGCCGGGGGACTGCATCTGGACGGACAATGCCTGGCAGCCCCTGCCGATGGACGCGAACCCGCCTGGCGCCTGCGCGTGCCGGACATCGAGGTCTGCTTCGTGGATGCGCTGCAGGGCCCGCAGAACCAGAACCTGCGGCTGAGCGCCGGGGATTTCGTGATACGCCGGGTGGAGGGCTACTACGCCTACCAACTCGCCTGCGTGGTGGACGATGCCTTCCAGGGCATCACCGAGGTGGTGCGGGGCAACGACCTGCTCGATTCCACGCCACGCCAGATCTTCCTGCAGCGCTGCCTTAAGCTGCCCACGCCCACCTATCTGCACCTGCCGCTGGCGCTCGATGGCGAAGGCCGCAAGCTGTCCAAGTCCGAGCGCGCCCATCCGGTCGACCCCACCGATCCATTGCCTGCGCTCCGTCGCGCGCTGGATTTCCTCGATCTGCCGGTCTCTTCCACGGCGCGCGATCCGGCCGGCCTGCTGGCACATGCCCTCGACCATTTCACGCCGGACCGGCTGCCGCACTGCAGCGAACGCGCTGCAGCCTAAACGCGTTCAGCGGCCACCTACCGCATCGGGACCCAAGACGGCGTACCCTGCGTAGACGTTTTGCCATGTCGCGCGTGGTAGACATGGCAGCATCCCGGTTGCACGATCGGGGTTGATCGCACACTCGCATCTTTGGAGAACAGGCATGACGCAACGCACGGCATTGGTCACTGGCGGCACGGGTGGTATCGGTACGGCGATCATTCGCTATCTCGGGCGCCAGGGACATCGGGTCGCCACCAACTACCGCGACCAGGCCAAAGCGGAAGCGATGAAGGAAATGATGGCGAAGGAAGGCATCGAAGTCTTGCTGGTGCCGGGCGACGTGAAGGATCCCGATTCCTGCGAAGCGATGGTGCGCATCATCGAGAGCGCCATGGGCCCGGTGGAGATCCTGGTCAACAACGCCGGCATCACGCGCGACACCACCTTCCACAAGATGAGCTATCCCCAGTGGATGGAAGTGGTCAACACCAACCTCAATGCCTGCTTCAACGTCACCCGCCCGGTGATCGAAAGCATGCGGCACAACAAATGGGGCCGCATCGTGCAGATCAGCTCCATCAACGGCCAGAAGGGCCAGTACGGCCAGGCCAACTACGCCGCCGCCAAGGCCGGCATGCATGGCTTCACCATTTCGCTGGCGCAGGAAAACGCCAAGTTCGGCATCACCGTGAACACCGTCTCGCCCGGTTACGTGGGCACCGACATGGTGATGGCCGTGCCTGAAGAAGTCCGCGAGAAGATCGTCGCGCAGATCCCGGTGGGTCGCCTCGGCAAGCCCGAGGAAATCGCACACGCCGTGGCTTTCCTTACCGGCGAAGAAGCGGCGTGGATCACGGGCGCCAACCTGTCGATCAATGGCGGGCATTACATGGGGTGGTGACAGCACCACAGGCCAGCCCATTGTAGGAGCGCACCCTGTGCGCGACCGGCCGGAGCGGATGCGCCGCGCTGGCCGGTCGCGCACAAGGTGCGCTCCTGCAGAGGCTTAGCTTGCCAACAAGCGCTCCATCACTCTGCCCACCGCGGCAAACGCAAACGCTCCCGTGACATGCGTGGCGGCGCCCAGCCCACCGCCACACGCAAGATTCAACGCCTCCGTGCCATCCGCCACCGGTGGCCGCGTACCGCACACCGTGCCATCCGGCTGCGGGTACTGCACGTTCTGCAGCGAATACACCGCCGACACGCCGAAGTAGCGATCCGGATTCTTGGGGAAGTTGAAATCCTGTCGGAGCTTCTTGCGGATCAGACTGAACATCGCATCGTGCTCCGTGCGCGACAGGTCGCGCACGCGGATCTGCGTGGGATCCGTACGGCCACCCGCCGAGCCCACCGTCACCATCGGCAACTTGCGGCGCCGGCACCAGGCGATGGCCTCCAGCTTCACGCGGAACGCGTCGCAGGCATCGAGCACCACGTCGTAACCGCGATCGAGCAATTCGTCCAGCGTGGACGTGGTGAGGAAGCGCTCGATGGCGTCGATCCTGATCGCCGGGTTGATCGCCCGCAGGCGCTCCTCGATCACTTTCACTTTCGACTTGCCGAACTGCCCGTCCAGCGCATGCAGCTGGCGATTGGTATTGGATAGGCAGATCTCGTCGGCATCGATCAAGGTGAGACGGCCCACGCCCGTGCGCGCCAGCGCCTCGGCAGCCCACGAACCGACGCCGCCGATGCCGATCACGCAGACGTGGCTGTGCATCAGCTTGTCCAGGCTGCCCACGCCATAGAGACGCTCCACCCCGGCAAAGCGTTCACGTGGAAACACCGGGCCGGCCTCGTCGGCGGCCAGCGCGATCGGTGCTTCCAGCGGGGTGACGTTTTCGGTCTGCATCATCGAAGCCATGACAACATCTTGAAGAAGAGCCATTTTATCGGGAACTGTGCGCCGCTGCAGGCGGCCGCTATGCTGGGGGTTCCTATGCGTCTCCAGGGAGTTTCACCGCATGCGTTCCGCCCTCTTGATCGTGCTTGGCCTGGCCATCGGCATCGTCGGCACCGTGTTTGCCATGAATGCGCTGCATTCGCGCGAACCGTACTCGCACACCGTGATGACCATGATGTCGCATCATGCCGGCGCGCTCAGCGCAGCCGTGAAGGCACAGAAATGCGATGCGGTGCAATCGCAGCGGCACCTTTCGCGACTGCTGGAGACCCAGGCCGACTTCGATGAGGCCTTTCCGGGCGTCGATCAGCCATTCAAGGACGAGGCGACCAAGCTGCGCGAGAAAACCCAGGCGGCGCTGCAGGCTGCACCGGCCGACTGCAAGGCACTGGCTGCGGCGATCAAGCCGATCGGCGAGACCTGCCAGTCGTGCCATCAGCAGTACCGCTGAGCAATCCTCCTGCAGGAGCGCACCCTGTGCGCAAAAAGCGGGCGGAGCAGTGACACCCAACTCTGCGGTCGCGCACAGGGTGCGCTCCTACAAAGGGCGCGTGTAGCACTCAGATCTTCACCTTGCCGCGCAGGATCTGCCAGTACATCACCCAGTCGCCCATCAGGCTGTACAGCGGGTGGGTGAACGTCGCGGGCCGGTTTTTCTCGAACACGTAGTGCCCGATCCAGGCAAAGCCATAACCGGCCACGGGCGCCAGCAGCAACCACCACGCATTGCCGCTGACGATGGCCAGCACGATCACCGCCAGCACCAGGGTGCTGCCGGCGAAGTGCATGCGCCGGCATTGCACGTTGCCGTGTTCGTTGAGGTACAACGGATAGAACTCGCGGAAGCTGCGGTAGCCGGACATGCGCGTCACCCCGTTGGCCTGCCCTGAAGCCTAAATCGCCTTTCCGGCAGATGCAGCATGCAGCGCGTCATGCCGGCAGCGGGATGTACTCTTCCTCGTCGCCCACCACCTTGCCCATGCGCTGGGCGGCCCAGTCCGCCTTGGCCTGCTCGATGCGCTCGCGCGTGCTGGCCACGAAGTTCCACCACAGGTGGCGCTCGCCATCCAGCGGCGCACCGCCGAACAACATCACGCGGCTCTTGCTGCGCGCGCGCAGCGGCGGCGAGGTCGGACCGGTCTGCACCGCCGCGTGCATCGGCACCACGGTGACGCCATCCCACTCCACTTCGCCGTCCACCACGCAGACGCCGCGCTCCACGTGCTGGTCCGGCCAGGGCAACTCAGTGCCCTCTTCCAGCGTGGCATCGATGAAGAACATCGGCGCGAACACTTTCACCGGCGATTCCTTGCCGTAACCGGTGCCCGCGATCAACACCAGCTCCGCGCCGGGCAGCGACATGCGCGGCAATTCGTCGGCGCCGTGATGGTGGAATTCCGGCTCGACCTCCGCATCTTTCTGCGGCAGCGCCACCCACACCTGGATGCCGTGCGTGCGCAGGCCGCCGCCGCGCGCTTCCGGCGGCGTGCGCTCCGAGTGCACGATGCCGCGACCGGCCGTCATCCAGTTCACTTCGCCGGCACGGATATCGGCAATGCTGCCGAGGCTGTCGCGATGCCGGATCACGCCATCGAACAACCACGTCACCGTGGCCAGGCCGATGTGCGGATGCGGCCGCACATCGATGCCCTTGTCGTCGAGGAACGTCACCGGCCCCATGTAATCGAAGAACACGAACGGGCCCACATGGCGAGCCTGCAGCACCGGCAGCAGGCGTCGCACGTTGAAGCCATCGCCCAGGTCGTGCACGCGTCCATCGATCAGTGTCGGTTGCTGTTCCATCGTCTCTCCTTCAGTTACCAGGCGCGCTGGTATTGCTCGGGCGCAGGGATCGTAACGCCAAGCTCCTGCGCGGCGCGGCGCGGGAAATAGGGATCGCGCAGACTCTCGCGCGCGATCAGCACCAGGTCGGCCGCCCCCTCGTCGATGATGCGCGCCGCGTGTGTGGATTCGGTGATGAGACCCACCGCACCCGTGGCGACACCGGCGTCATGGCGCACGCGGGCGGCAAACGGCACCTGGTAGCCCGGTGCCAGCGGGATCTTTACATGCGGAACCAGTCCGCCGCTGGAGACATCGACCAGGTCGACGCCCATCGACTTCACTTCGCGGGCCAGTTGCACTGTCTGCTCGACATCCCAGCCGCCCTCGCTCCAGTCCGTGGCGGAAATGCGCAGCCACAGCGGCAGGTGCTCGGGCCACACTTCGCGCACGGCAGCGATCACCTCGCGCACCAGCCGTGTGCGGTTCTCGAAACTGCCGCCGTACTGGTCGGTGCGCTGGTTGCTTAGCGGCGAAAGAAACTGATGCAGGAGGTAGCCGTGCGCGCCGTGCAGCTCGATCAGCTGGAAACCGGCGGCCAGCGCGCGCTCGGCGGCGGCGCGGAAATCCGCAATCACTTGCGCAATGCTGGCCGCGTCGAGCGCCTGCGGCACGTGCCAATGCGCATCGAACGGTACCGCCGACGGCGCCACGGTTTGCCAGGCGCCCGCGTCGGCCGCCAGCGGACCGCCGCCTTCCCACGGACGCATCGAACTGGCCTTGCGTCCCGCGTGGGCCAACTGCACGCCGGCCGCGGCACCGTGTGCCTTGATGAAGGCGACGATCGGCTGCCAGGCCTTCTGCTGCACCTCGTTCCACAGCCCCACATCGGCTGCGGAAATGCGGCCTTCGGGCGAGATCGCGGTCGCTTCGGTGATCAGCAGTCCGGCACCGCCCACGGCGCGGCTGCCCAGATGGACGAAGTGCCAGTCGTTGGGCAGACCATCGGTGGCGGAGTATTCGCACATCGGTGCAACGACGATGCGGTTGCGCAGCGAAATGCTGCGCTGGGTAAACGGGGTGAAGAGTTTCATGGGCCTGCTCTGAAAAGCGTTCTGCCAGACATGCCGTCGCGTTGTCCCGGCTTCAAGTGCCCGAACCGCTAGTTTGTGCATGCAGCCACTGCGCGATGCGCATCGCGACTGCCTCGGGTGCTTTCATCCAGCCGAAGTGATCGGCCCGCTCGATGCCCAGCTGGCCAGCCGTCATCACCTGTTGCGTGTTCGGGCTGCGCGGCATCTTTCCGAGCAACCATGACAGCGACGCCTGCGGTGCGAGCCAGTCGTCGTGCATGCGCACGCCGATGATCGGCAACTCGAGCTGGCCCATCAGCGCCTCGAAATCGACAGCCATGCCGGCGGCGGCATAGCGGCCGGTGCGTCCGGTACGCGCCCAGTCGTCGATCAGCTGCCGCGCCTCGTTGCCGCCGAAGCCGATCCGCCGTCCCGGCAGATGGCCGACCAGGCGCGCCAGCCACGGTGCCGACGCATACGCCAACCACAACAGGCGGCCCTGGGGGAACTGGCGCCAATAGGGCGAGCCGCTGGCCACGACCAGCAGGGCCGCCACGTCGCGCGGATGCACGCTGGCATAGAGGGCCGCCAGCTGGCCACCAAGGCTGTGACCGCCCAGCAGCAGGCGCCCTCGGGGCAGGCGGGCGCGCAGGGCCGCGATGCCAGCGGGTATGTCGTCTTCCAGCAATTGACGGTAGCCCCAGTCTTGATGGCGGTCGGCCCGCTTGTCGCTGGAACCGATGCCGCGCCATTCGTGGATCGCCACCGCGATCCCACGCTCCGCCAACGCCTGCGCCAGCGGCAGGTAATGCTTGGCCGCCACGCCCAACGCCGGCAGCCAGTAAACCGTCTGCGTCGCCTCCGATGCGGGGCGCTGTAGCAGCAATTCCGCTCGCGCTCCATCGGCCGCCAACACGGGAAACAGTTCGTGCGCGGGCAGCGCGGTGGCAGCGGAAAGGGAATCGGACATGCTCGGCACGCATCGTGGATAAGCGGAGCAGGCTACGCCAATTCGCGCGCGACTAAAAAGCCGGCCAAAGAAAAGGCCGGCATGCGCCGGCCTTTTCTTCATGCAGTAAATATCCAGATGAACTCAGGCGGGCGCCACTTCATCGGCTTGCAGACCCTTCTGCCCCTGCACCACCTTGAAGCTCACCTTTTGCCCCTCTTTCAGGCTGCGGAAACCCGAGCCGCTGATTGCCCGAAAATGCACAAACACATCCGGGCCGCTTTCACGGCTGATGAAACCAAAGCCCTTGGCGTCGTTGAACCATTTCACAGTGCCAACTTCACGATCCGACATGACTCACTCCGATCAACTCGATGCTGAGACAAGTCAGCCTCCCCTTTGGCCGACGGCTTACTGCGCATGCAGGGATCGGGTGTAGCGATGTGGACTCATCAAGAGTCGCGCATCGGGCACGCACGTGACCGAGCAACCACAGTGAATCCAGCATAACGGATTTCTTTAATGCAAGTGAATGGCTTTAATCACCGCTTTTGATTTTCACATTTCAATGACATTTGCGAATAAACAAAAAGGCCAGGCATTGCTGCCTGGCCTTTTCTTTGGCGTTTGGAACGCCTAATTACCGCGGGCTTACTTAATTACTGCGGGATCACTTCGTCGGCCTGCAGGCCCTTCTGACCCTGCACGACCTTGAAGGAGACCTTCTGGCCTTCCTGCAGGCTCTTGAAGCCGTTGCCCTGAATCGCGCGGAAATGCACGAAAACGTCCGGGCCGTTGTCACGGCTGATGAAGCCGAAGCCCTTGGCATCGTTGAACCACTTGACGGTACCAATCTGACGATCAGACATGTAAATCACTCCATAGGATTTGAACAGACTCAGCCCGACATGTGCAGGCCGGCTTACTGGTGTGCAAGGAAACCCTAGGGGTGAGGCGATGAGGCTAGATCGAGATCAGCGGCATCGGGTCACAAAACTCTGGTGACCCCAGCAAACACAGTATGTGCATCATAGCCGCTCCCCGGTCGCAAAGCGACTAGGCCAGTAGGAATAAACCTGAATGGACTACCGTCAGCGCTTACTCAAAGACGTTTGATTTTCACGCCATCTTCGCATTTCATCTCGTCACTTGATCAGCACAAAACCCGTCTTGCTCAATCGTCGCCAGGAGAAGCTTTCATGATGTTCCGTCGCCACCACCGTCTTGCCCTCCTTGCCCTGGCCGCCGGTGGCGTCATCCTGGCCGGCTGCTCCAGCAAGCCCGAAACGCGACCGGTCACCACGGCGCATGGCAGCACCGCTACCACCGCTCCATCAGGTTCGCGCGCTGCCAGCGCCGGCACGACCACGAGCAAACCCCGCACCGGCACGGTGACCACCTCCGGCGGCAGCCCGTTGCCCAATAGCACAGGCATTGCGGCCTGCGACGACTATCTGGCCAGTTACATGTCCTGCCATGCGGCCGCTGGCGTGTACCCGGCCGACCAGCTGCAGTCCCGCTATCAGGACATGCGCACCAGCCTGCTGCAGGATTCGGTCGACCCCAACAAGCGCCCCCTGATGGGTGCCCGCTGCACGGCGTTGGCCAAGCAGTTGCGCGAAACGCTGAAGGGCAAGTCCTGCGCACCCGTGAGCCCGGCAAGCAACGCCAGCGCGCATTGATCTTCAGCGCAGCAACGCACGCAGCGCTGCGGCCACCGACGCGGGCCGGCTGCGTGCGATTTTCACCTTGGGGGTTCCGTGCCATTGCGCCGTGGTGCGCAGCGCGCCAGCCACTTCTTCTAGCAGGCGCGGGGTAGGCTCCACCTCCGGTTCGAGGTACAGCGCCTTGACCTCGAACACGCCCTCGCGACGATGTGCCTTCGCATCCAGTCTTCCCACCAGCGCTCCACGATGGAGCACGGGCAACACGTAGTAGCCATAGCGCCGCTTGGGCGCCGGCACGTAGCACTCGATGGTGTATTCGAAACCGAACAGCGCTTCGGCGCGCGCACGATCCCATACCACCGGATCGAACGGCGACAGCAATGCGGTGTGCGTCGCGCGCAACTGGCCTGACGATGCCTGCAGCAACAGCGCGGCGTGATCGCGGTGCACATACGCGGGCACGGTCCAGCCGGCCACCTGCACCATCAGCAGTTCGCCGTCGGCCACCAGCGGCGCCAGTTCCTTGTCGGTGACGGCAGGTTTCAGGCGGTAGTAGTCGGCAATCCAGCGTGCCTGCGCGATGCCGAGTGCGCGCACGCTGTCCAGGATGAAGCGGCGACGCAACGCCTCGTGATCGAGTGCGAGCAAGCCGCGATCCATCGGTGGATCGAGTTTCTCGAGCACGCGTTCCGTCAGGTCGTACACGCGCTGGAAGCGCTCGCGCCGCGTCACCATCAATTCGCCGAGCGCGAACCACGCTTCCAGCCAGCGCTTTTCCGGCTTCCACGACCACCAGCCACCGCCGCCGCGCGTTTCGCTTTCGAAATCCGCCGCGCGTGCCGCACCGTTGTCGCGAATACGCGCAAGCAAGCCATCCATGCCATCGCGATGTTCCCGGTGCATGCGATCGGCGTGCTTGGACGCCCAGTGCATCGAACGTTGCATGCGCCAGGCCTGATGCAATGCAAGATCCGTCGCCGGCACGAAGCACGCTTCGTGCGCCCAGCTTTCGGCGATGCGACCGGCCTCCAATGCATCCTCCAGCCATTGCGGCTCGTAGTCGCCAAGACGCGAGTGCAGCACCAGGTAAGGACTGCGCGCCACCACATGGATGCTGTCGATCTGCAACAGCCGCATGCGCGTCACCGCCGCCACCACGTCGGCGGGCTTTGCACGCGACTTCGGCTTGTTGAGCAGACCTTGCGCCGCCAGGTGCAGACGCTGTGCCTGCACCAACTTCAACGCCGTGTGTGATGCGGATGAAGAAACCGACAACGGTAACGAGGGTTTCACGTGTTCACGATGCCTTTATTGAGGCGGCATTTAGCCGTGTTTTGTTAGTTTGGTCCACAGCGCGAAGGACATGCAGCGCGACACGCATTCCATCCCTGCCCCATCGCGCGCATCCGTTCACAAGCCACGCATTCTGGCATGGAGTCATGACGATGAAATCCCGCACACCCTTGATCGCTCTTGTTACCGCCGGCTCGATGATGCTGGCCGGTTCGGTGTTGGCGCAGGACCAGACCATGCCAACTCCACCGCCTCCGCCGCAACCGGTGCAAAGCATGCCGGCAACGCCGCCGCCTCCGCCGCCGCCCGGGCAGGACATGTCCGCGCGACCGACGCCTCCGGTACCGACCCAGGTCATGCCCGCCACGCAACCCACGCCGCCGCCTCCGCCGGGCGGCACACAGGCACAGACTGCCAGTGCGGGCCAGCAGGTCACGATCAATTCGAGCGTTCCGCCGGTCAATCCCGGTCCGGCGCCGAGTTTCGAGCAGCTCGCCAATGGCAAGAGCTATATTTCGGAGAACGACGCATCGGCCTATCCGTTGCTGGCCAACGACTGGGCTTATGTGGACAAAGGGCACGCCGGCCGCGTGACCAAGAAACAGTACGAAGCCTGGTTGAACCACAACCAGTAAGATGGGGTCTTCCGACGCGGGTCGCCGGCAACGGCGGCCCGCGTCGTCACATGCGATACAGCAAGGCGCTGGTATTTGATCGGTCCCCGGCACTGCGTTTGTGTTCGCACGCCCGCCCAGGATGACTCCCACGATGCGACGTACTTCCCTGGCAGCCCTTTCGATCACGCTTGGCCTGCCTACCTTCGCTGCGCATGCGCAGAACCCCAGTCCGATGGACATTCGCGCATGCACCGCGATCGAGACGGATGCGCAGCGCCTCGCCTGCTACGACCGGGCAACGGGACGCGACAATCTCCCCGCAGCGCAAAAGAAGAGCGATGCTGCTGCCCAGGCGCCTGTTCCGCCGTCGACGACACCTTCGACCAATGCGTTCGGCCACGAAACGCCCAGGACGAGCACGCAGATCGCTGCCACCGAGAGCGCCGAGGCCACGCCGGAAGTAAAGCCGCTGTCGCTGCTCGACAGCCGCTGGGAGCTTTCGCCGGAGAGCAAGCTCGGCACCTTCAATCTGCGCGGCTACAAGCCCATCGTGGTGATGCCGTTCTTCGCCAGCAGCAACCAGAACCGCCAGCCCAACAGTCCCAATCCGCTCAATACGGTGACCTCGCCGGAGCAGCTGGACAACATCGAGAGCAAGTTCCAGCTGAGCCTGAAGACCAAACTCTGGCAGGGCGTGTTCGGCGACGAAGGCGATATATGGGCCGCGTTTACCCAGTCGTCCCGCTGGCAGGTCTACAACGAAAAGGAATCGCGCCCCTTCCGCGAAACCAACTACGAACCCGAAGTCATGCTGATGTTCAACACGAACTACCAGCTGGCCGGATGGAATGGACGCCTGCTCGGCATCGGCCTCGATCACGAATCCAACGGGCAATCCGATCCGCTGTCGCGCAGCTGGAACCGCGTGATGGGTTACATCGGTTTCGAGCGTCCGACCTGGACGGTGATGTTCCGCCCCTGGTGGCGCATTCCCGAGGGCGGCCCGGATGACAACAACCCGGACATCGACAATTACATGGGCCGGGCCGACATGCAGATCATCCACGAATGGAAGGGCCAGGAATTCGGCCTGATGCTGCGCCATTCCCTGCGTGCCGGCAGCGAGAGCCACGGCGCGGCGCAATTCACCTGGTCGTTCCCGGTGGCCGGCAACCTGCGCGGCTACATGGAATTGTTCAAGGGTTACGGCGAAAGCATGATCGACTACAACCATAACGCGACCTATCTCGGCATCGGCGTGTCGCTGCTCGACTGGTACTGATGCTTACCACCAGCTTGTCTTGGTGCCGGTGAGGATGCGCAGCATCTGTCCGCGCGCCAGCGGCAGGCGTCCCAACGGACCGAAGACACCATCGCGCACGGTGGCCAGCGCATCGCGGTTGGATTGGAACAGCGGCGTCAGCCATCGACTCAGGCGCTGATAGATGGCGACGTGCCGACGTCGCGCTTTTCGATACGCATGCAGTGCCGCGCCCAGCTCGTCGTGCGACGCCAGGGCGTCCGCCAGCGCCTGTGCATCGAGCAGCGCCATGTTCACGCCCTGCCCCAGCTGCGGACTCATGGCGTGCGCCGCATCGCCCACGAACACCGTCTGACCTTCGACGGTCGAGCGCAGCAACACGTCGCGATAGCGGGCACGATGCAGCTGGGTGGATGAGTGGATGCCGGAAAGACACGGCAAGGCCTCGGGCCACAGCTCGGCTACCCGCTGGCGAAGTCGCTCGAATGCAGCCTCATCGAACGCATCCACCTGCTCGCCGGGAAGACTGTAGAAGAACGTGAGCCAGCGCTGATCGGAATCGTCGCGGCGCCCGACCGGCATCAGGCCGATCATCTCCCGCGCTCCCGCATAACGCTGATGCAGCACCGTGCTGTGCGGCCAATCCGCTGCGGGCAGCAGGCACCACATGGCGCCCCAGGGATACAGCTGCTCGCTGCGCACCACGCTGGTGCGATGACGCAGGGCGGAATGCGCGCCGTCGGCGGCGATCACCAGGTCGAAGGGTCCGTGCTGTTGTCCACCGGCGTCGATGAGGAACCTGCCATCGTCCGAGCGTCGCTCGATGCGCGTGCCGGTGACGATCGCGTCCCGATCCGCATAGGCGCGATGCAACAGCGAGAACAGCGCGCCACGCGTCATGCCCAGGCCGAAGCAGTCGGGGGCGTGATCGCGATAGTGCATGTCCATCACCATGCGGCCGGCGAGATTGCAACCGTAGAGTTGCTCGATGCGTTGGCCGCTCGCGAGCGCCTGGCCATGCAGGCCTAGCCGGGCCAGCACGGAAAGACCGGTGGGTTGCAACAGGAAGCCGGCGCCAACGGGACCGGGCGCAGCCGCCTGCTCGAATACGGTAAGGGAGTGCCCGGCCTCGGCCAACAACAGGCAGCTTGCCTGGCCGGCCACGCCGTAGCCCACGACGGCGATGCGCAACTTCCCTTGCATGACCACTCCTTGTCTGATCGCGCAGTGTGCACGATCCATGCGACGGCTTCATGCCTCGCAGGGAACGGCGTCGACGGGATCGCCGACGCCGTTCTTCGTCACTCAGTGGTGATGGCCGCCTTCACCGTGCACGTGGCCGTGCGAAAGCTCTTCCTCGCTGGCCGGGCGCACTTCAGTCACTTCGACGTCGAAATGCAGGGTCTGGCCGGCGAGCGGGTGATTGCCGTCGATGTGCACCTTGCCGTCTTCGATCTTGGTGACGGTGACATTGATCACGCCCTGCGGGCCGCGGCCCTGGAACTGCATGCCCGGCTGGATGTCTTCCACGCCCTGGAAGGCCTCGCGCGGCACTTCCTGCACGAGCTCGGCGTGATGCACGCCATAGCCTTCTTCCGGCGCCACGTCGACCTTGAACTGGTCGCCGACCTGGCGGCCTTCCATCGCCTTTTCCAGGCCCGGGACGATCTGGCCCACGCCCTGGAGGTACACGAGCGGCTCGCGACCCTGCGAGCTGTCGAGGATCTGGCCGTTGTCGTCGGTCAGCGTGTAATGGAAGGAAACGACGGAGTTGTTCTCGATCTGCATGATGGTCTCTAAAAGGGGAATGGCACCGGCTGAGCCCGGTACGAATCTCCAAGATTAACAGAGCCCTTGTGACGATGCCGGCTAGGCGCGGGCATGCCGGATTGGCCATACTCCGGCCATGGTTCTCGAGAAACAGCTGCTACGCCGCGCTCGGGCCGCCTTTTTCGGGCTGGCGTTGGCGGGTTTGCCGGTGTCGCTACTGGCCACGCCGCAAAATCAGGTCCTTCCCGCACAAGCGCCTGCCAGCGCGGCCTCGCTGGCCCAGCAGATCGACGCGGTGATCGGACAGGCGCGCTTTGCCGGTGCCGACTGGGGCATCGCGGTGGTGTCGCTCAGCAACGGCCGCACGGTCTACAGCCATCACGCGGACCAGCTGTTCCAACCCGCCTCCACCGCCAAGCTGTTCACCGCGGCGGTGACGCTCAGCGAACTGGGTGCCGACTACCGCATCCCCACGCGTGTGCTGGCCGGTGGCGAGATACGCAACGGCAGGCTCGACGGGCCGCTGATCCTCTACGGCATGGGCGACCCCACCCTCGGCGCCGACGTGGCCACGCTGGGCTGGGCCAATCAGCTGGCCGAGCAACTGGCGGCGCAGGGCCTGCGCCATGTGCGTGGCGACCTGATCGCCGACTCGACCTACTTCGCCAGCCCCGCCATGGGCACCGGGTGGGAAGCAATCGATCTGCAGAGCTGGTTCGCCGTGCCGTCCAGCGCCTTGAGCGTGGGCGAGAACCAGGTCGACGTCACGGTGACGCCGGGCGCCGGTGCCGGCCTGCCGGCCCAGTTGCGCTTCGATCCCGCCAACGCGATACCCAGCGTGGCCAACGAGGTGGTGACCAGCGCGCAGCGCACGCACAACGACGTGAACCTCTATCGCGCACCGGGCGATGGCGTGCTGTACGCGTTCGGCAACATCGCGGCCAAGTCGCCCGCGCAAAACTACAAGCTCGCCCTGCCCGACCCCGCGCAATTCGCCGGCCAGTTGTTGAAGGAGGCGCTGCAGCGCCATGGCATCCAGCTCGACGGCAAGCTGCTCACCGTGCGCTGGCCGCGTCGCGACACTTTCCTGCCGGCACAGCCGCAGACCCTGGCCGAAGTGTTGTCGCCGCCGATCGGCGAGATCCTCGAACGCGGCCTCAAGCGCTCGCAGAATCTCTATCTGCAGAACCTGCTGTTGCTCGCCGGCGTGAAGGCTCAGGCGGATATGGAGCAACGCGAAGGCAGCATGGGTTTCATCACCAGCGAGCGCTGGGGCATCCGCGCGATGCATCAGCTGCTGGAACAGATCGGCATCGCGCCGGCCGCCAGCCTGATCGAGGAAGGCACGGGACTGTCGCGGCGCAATCTCGCCACCCCGCGTGCGATGGCGCAGTTGCTCGCCTTCCTCGCCGGCCAGCCGTACGGACCGGCGTTGGCGGAGGCGCTGCCGATTGCCGGTGTCGACGGCACGCTGCAATGGCGCATGCGCAACACGCCGGCTGAAAACAACCTGCGCGCCAAGACGGGCAGCATGAGTTTCGTGCACTGCCTGGCGGGCTACGTCACCAGCGGCGACGGCGAGCGGCTGGCATTCGCCATCATGCTCAACAACTACGATCCACCCGCGGGCGCGCCCAGCGCCACCCGCGACATCGACCAGATCGCCGTACTGCTGGCCGGATCGCGGCAGCCAGCGTCAACGCCGGCGGTGGCGACTCAGCCTGCCAACTGATTGCGCAGGTCCTTGCCGATCTTTTCCGGCGTGTCGGTGGGCGCGTAGCGCTTCACCACCTGGCCATCGCGATCGACCAGGAACTTGGTGAAGTTCCACTTGATCGATTCGCTGCCCAGGATGCCTTTGCCCTCGCTCTTGAGCCACTTGTAGAGCGGGTGCGCGCCATCGCCATTGACCTCGACCTTGGCGAACAGCGGGAAGCTCACGTCGTAGCTGGTGGAACAGAAGTTGCGGATCTCGGCCTCGTCGCCAGGCTCCTGATGGCCGAACTGGTCGCAGGGAAAACCCAGCACCACCAGGCCCTTGTCGCGGTCGGCGCGCCACAGCGCCTCCAGCCCGGTGTATTGCGGCGTGAATCCGCACTTGGAGGCCACGTTGACGACCAGCAGCGTCTTGCCGCGAAAGTCGGCCAGCGAGCGCTCGTTGCCATCGATGTCGCGCGCGGAGAAATCGTAGATGGAGGTCATCGCAGCCATTCCTCATTGAAAGGACGCCAGTCTAGCCCCATGCAGGCTCACGGTGCCTTATGCTTGCCACCGTCCGGCTCGCCCGGCAGCGGCCCCAGGGCTCGCGCTTCCCCGGTTTTCCGAAGGTATCTCGTGATCAGATTCCAGGATGTTCATAAGTCCTACCGCGTCGACGGGCGGGACGTTCCCGCCCTGCAAGCTTTCAACCTCGACATCGCCGATGGCGAAGTGTTCGGCATCATCGGCCATTCGGGTGCGGGCAAATCGACGCTTATACGTCTGATCAACCTGCTCGAACGGCCCAGCGGCGGACACGTGCTGATCGGCGATACCGAGATGACGGCGCTGACGGAAGCGCAGCTTCGGCTCGAGCGTCAGCGCATCGGCATGATCTTCCAGCACTTCAACCTGCTCTCTTCGCAGACCGTGGCGGAGAACGTGGCGTTTCCACTGCGACTGGCCGGCGAGCACGACAACGCCTCGATCCGCCAGCGCGTGGATGAGCTGCTCGCGCGCGTCGGCCTGACCGCCCATGCGGACAAATATCCCTCGCAGCTTTCCGGTGGCCAAAAGCAGCGCGTGGGCATTGCACGTGCGCTGGCCAATCGGCCGTCCATCCTGTTGTGCGACGAGGCCACCAGCGCGCTCGATCCGCAGACCACGGCTTCCGTGCTCGAACTGCTCGCCGAGATCAATCGCGAATTGAAGCTCACCATCGTGCTGATCACCCACGAAATGGACGTGGTGCGCCGCGTCTGCGACCGCGTCGCGGTGCTCGACGCCGGACGCATCGTGGAAACGGGCGCCGTCGCCGATGTCTTCCTGCATCCGCAACACGCCACCACGCGCCGCTTCGTCAACGAGGCATTGCCGGAAGAAGCGGCGGGCGAGCAGGCGCCGTTTGCGCATGTCGCGGGCCGTATTCTTCGCCTGTCGTTCCGCGGCGAGGCCACCTGGACACCTGCACTGGGACGCGTGGCACGCGAGACCGGCGTCGATTTCAACATCCTGGCCGGACGCATCGACCGCATCAAGGACCTGCCCTATGGCCAGCTCACGCTCGCCATGCAGGGCGAACGCGTGGACGACGCCTTGGCCACGTTGCGCGAAGCCGGCATCGAAATCGAAGAAATCACCCCCTTGCCGGAGAGCCGCGCATGAGCGCCCCGCTGCAGAATCTTTTTCCGAATATCGACGACTGGAGCGAGATCGGTCATGCCTGCATCGATACCTTGCTGATGCTGGGCGGCTCGCTGTTGCTCACCATCGTGGTCGGCCTGCCGCTGGGCGTGCTGCTGTATCTCACCGGCAAGGGCCAACTGCGCGCCATGCCCAAGCTGTATGCGGTGCTGTCGCTGCTGGTGAATATCCTGCGCTCGATTCCCTTCATCATCCTGATGATCGTGTTGATGCCGCTCACCTATGTGCTGGTGGGCACCAAGCTGGGCATTCGCGGCGCGATTCCGCCATTGGTGATCGGTGCGGCGCCGTTCTTCGCGCGGCTGGTGGAAACCGCCTTGCGCGAAGTGCAGCGCGGCGTGATCGAAGCCAGCCAGGCGATGGGCGCCAGCACCTGGCAGATCGTGCGCCATGTGCTGCTGCCAGAGGCCCGCGGCGGCCTGATCGCCGGCATCACCGTGACAGCTATTGCACTGGTGGGCTATACCGCCATGGGCGGCGCCATCGGCGCGGGCGGCCTGGGCGACCTGGCTTATCGCTACGGCTATCTCAGCTACAAATCGGACTACATGGTGGTCACGGTGGTGCTGCTGATCGTGCTGGTGCAGCTGCTGCAGATGGCCGGCGACCGTATCGTGGCGCGCTATACGCGGCATTGAGACGGCCGCGTCCCGGCGTTTTTGCATTCGGCGGTATGGACGGCTATTCTGTTGCGCCGCACCAAGCGTTTCCGCCCATATGACGAAAATGAATAAGCTCATTGCCATGCTTGCCGCCCTGCTCCTGCTGGCGGGCTGTTCGTCGTCCAATGGCAGCGGCGACGCCAACAGCCAGAAGCTGGTGGTGGCCGCCACTGCTGTGCCGCACGCCGAGATCCTCAAGCAGGTCAAGCCGATCCTGGCCAAGCAAGGCATCGATCTGGAGATCAAGGTATTCGCCGACTACGTGCAACCCAACGTGCAGGTGCTGGAGAAGTCGATCGATGCCAATTACTTCCAGACCGGGCCCTATCTCGACGCGTTCAACCGCGAGCGCGGCACCAATCTCGCCATCGTGACCGGCGTGCACATCGAGCCGTTTGGCGCCTACTCGCGCAAGCTCAAGTCGATCGACCAGCTGCCGGACGGCGCCTCGGTGACCCTGCCCAACGATCCCAGCAACAACAGCCGCGCGCTGCTGCTGCTCGCCAAGCACGGCTTGATCACGCTGAAGGATCCGAGCAACGAACTGTCCACGCAGAAGGACATCACGGCCAACCCGAAGCACCTCAAGCTGCGCGAACTGGAAGCCGCCATGTTGCCGCGCACGCTGGACGAGGTGGACCTGTCGCTGATCAACACCAACTATGCGCTGGCCGCCGGCCTTAACCCGACCAAGGATGCGCTGTTGATCGAGGACAAGGATTCGCCGTACGTGAACTACCTGGTCGCCCGTCCGGACAACAAGGACGACCCGCGCGTCCAGGCGCTGGCCAAGGCGCTGACCAGTCCCGAGATCAAGGCGTTCATCGAGCAGAAGTACCAGGGCGCGGTGCTGCCGGCGTTCTGATCGACAGCTGTCATTGCCTGTGGGAGCGCACCCTGTGCGCGACACGTGCGCCACGTCGACACCTCGACGCAGCGACCGTCGCGCACAGGGTGCGCTCCCACAGTGTTTTTGGGTGACTCAGGAGGTCACGGCTTCCGGCTCGGCCGGAATCTCGAACACCTGCCGCAGATACGCCACGTAGGCAGCGTCCTCGCACATGTTCTTGCCCGGCGTGTCGCTGAGCTTGGCCACCGGCTGACCGTTGCATCGGATCATCTTGATGACGATCTGCAGCGGCTCGGGCCCGACATCGTTGGTGAGATTGGTGCCCACGCCGAAGGCCAGCTGGCAGCGGCCGTGGAAGTGCTCGTACAACTGCATCACCTTCGGCACGTCCAGGCCATCGCTGAATACCAGCACCTTGGTGCGCGGGTCGACGCGATTGGCGCGGTAGTGCGCAAGCACCCGCTCGCCCCAGGCAAACGGATCGCCCGAGTCATGGCGCGTGCCATCGAACAGCTTGCAGAAATACATGTCGAAGTCGCGCAGGAAGGCGCTCAGTCCGTAGACGTCGGACAGCGCGATGCCAAGATCGCCGCGGTATTCCCGCGCCCACGTTTCCAGCGCGGCCACCTGCGAATCGCGCAAGCGTGGACCCAGCGCCTGGTGCGCCTGCAGATACTCGTGCGCCAGCGTGCCCAGCGGCGTCAGGCCGAGCTTCCACGCCAGCCACACGTTGCTGGTGCCGGCGAGCTGGCGGCCCAGGCCGTCGCGCAGGGTGGTGGCCACTTCGGCATGCCAGGCGCGCGAGAAACGGCGGCGCGTGCCGTAGTCGGCGATGCGGCAATCCTGAAAACCATCCGTGTCGCGCAACAGGGCGATCTTCTCGCGCAGGCGACGGCGGCCTTCGTCCAGCGAAAGGCCGGGCTGGGTATTGCGGAAATACACTTCGTTGACGATCGCCAGCAACGGCACTTCGAACAGGATGGTGTGCAGCCAGGGACCGCGGATGTGGATGTCGATGTCGCCTGGCCCCTCCTGCGCCGGCGTGATTTCCACGTACTTCGCGTTGAGCTGGAACAGCCCGAGGAAATCGATGAAGTCGCTCTTGATGAACCGCCAGGTGCGCAGGTAATCCAGTTCCTCCGGCGTGAAGCGCAGCGCGCACAGCCCTTCCAGCTCGCGGCGGATCTCGGCGATATAGGGAACCAGGTCGATGCCCGGGTTGCGACACTTGAATTTGTATTCGACCTGCGCCGCCGGATAGTGATGCAGCACAACCTGCATCATGGAGAACTTGTACAGATCGGTGTCGAGCAGGGAGGTGACGATCATCAGTCGCTCAAGCGGCGGGGGATGCGTCGATTATCCTCGCCCAGCCGCACTCGCGGCGAGTCGGCGCCAAACGACAGGCAATAAAAAACCCCGGTAGCCAGGGGAGGGGCTAGCGGGGTTTGTCAGGCCGGTCCATAACAAAGAGGGGAAAAAGGACCGACCCCTCAGTGGCACGATGCTGCTGTACCACTTCTTGTCGCCGTCACGGCGATACGTCTCCTTAGTGTGGCCGGCCCGGAGCTAGTTCAAGCGCCTCGGCGGTTTTGTTCAGCTTTTGGCAAGCTGGCCGACTCGTCGACCAAGAGACGCTTACAATCGACGGCTTTCCGGACGGGATGATCGCGCCATGCTCAGCCTGCTACGCCGCCTGTGCCTGCTGGCCCTGGCCATCGCCCTGCCCCTGCATGCCGCCGATCTCACGGTGGACCTGGGCCACGGGTCGAAGACCTATAGCACCGCACAACTGCTGGCCCGCGGCGACATCCGCGAGATCGCGATTCCCGACGATGTCTCCTTCAAACGCGCCATGCGCTATCGCGCCGTGCCCTTGAAGGCGCTGCTCGAGGGCGTCTCGCCCGACGATACCTTGCAGTTCGTAGCCTCCGACGGCTTTGCCGCGCAAATTCCCGCCGCCTTGATCGTCCGCGCCCAGGGCTCGGAAGCCTGGCTGGCGGTCGAGGACCCGGCCCATCCCTGGCCGATGCTGGCCGAGATCAAGGGCGATGCCGGTCCCTTCTACGTGGTGTGGACGAATCCGGCGGCGATGAAGATCGGGCCGGAGCAATGGCCGTTCCAGCTGGCCTCGATCCGGCGCCAGCCGCCCGTGGCGGAACGCTTCCCCGCCGTCCGCCCCGATCCCGCCCTGAAGGCCGACAGCCCCGTGCTGCGCGGCTTCGCGGTGTTCCAGCGCACCTGCTTCGCCTGCCACACCCTCAACGGCCAGGGCGACGCCAAGCTGGGCCCGGACCTCAACGTCCCGCACAGCCCCACCGAGTACCTGCGCGAGGACCTGCTGCGCGCCTATATCCGCGACCCGCAGTCCTTGCGCCACTGGCCGCAGGCGCGCATGCCGGGCTTCGATCGCAAGGCGCTGTCCGACCGGGACCTGGACGACCTGCTGGCCTATCTGCAGCACATGGCGGGTCGCAAACAGCCTTAAAGCGAGGGTGCGACCTGGGGCTGCCCGGTGGCATCCAGCCACTGCTGCAGCGAACGCTGGCGCTGCGCATACGGCTGCCGCGCAAACTCGCGCACGCTGCCGTAGAACGCCGGCCACTGCCCTTCCGCATGGCGGAACAGCGCCAGGAATACCGGCGTCCAGCGATCGTAGATGCCGAACGGCAGCAGCCGCGCATTGTTGATCGGACCGTTGACCCAGGCGTCGTAGCGATGGTCGTTCGGCCAGTCCAGGTCGCGCCATTGCACGTAGCGCAGGCGGAAGTCGTCGATGGCCTGCTGCTTGCCGGCCGCCATGGCCGTGTCGTCCACGCCGCTGGCGTAGAGTTTCTTCAGGCGGTCGCGCAGATCCATCACCAGCCAGGTGAAGCCGTCGTCCATGGTCTTGTCGCGATCGTCCTGCGGCGGCAGCCCGCGCGACTGGCGCCATTGGCGCAGGCCTTCCTCCTGCACGAAGCTGGCGAAGGATTCGTTGAACGAACTGTCGTCCTTCACGTAGATCAGCTGGTGCGCGAGCTCGTGGAAGATGGTGCCGGCCAGTTCGTCGTCGTCCCAGCGCATCATGCTGCTGAGGATGGAATCGGAAAACCATCCCAGCGTGGAATACGCCGGCACGCCGCCCACGTAGGTGTCGTTGCCCGCGGCCTCCAGCTGCGCCGCCTCGGCCTTCGCCTTGTCGCGGGAAAAGTAACCGCGATACGCCACGCAACCGGCAAACGGAAAGCAGTGCTGGATCGGCGAGATGGAAAAGCGCGGCGCGGCGAACACGTTCCACACCACGTAGGAGCGGTCGAGCTTCACGTAACTGGTGTAGCTGCGGTTGTCCGGCAGATCCAGGTGCTCGGAGGCGAAATGGCGGGCTTGCTGCGCCAGCTCGAGGCGCTGCCGGGTCGCGGCATCGGTCGACGGATCGCGCAGCACCTCGCTCACGTCGCGGCGGCTCATCACCAGCTCGCCCTGGCCCTTGGCCACGTGTGCGTAGTAGTCGACGGTGCTGCAGGCACCAAGCAGCAGGCCCATCGCCAAGATGACGATGGGCCTGAGGGATCTATGCAGGGTCGGCGCGCGGCATGGCAACGTCATGCCGCGATTGTGCCGCGATTTCAGTGACCGCGACCGCCGTTGTTCCAACCGCCGTGGCCACCGCCGCCGTGGCCGCCGCCATGGCCGCCGCTCCAGTTGCCGCGACCGCCGCGATAGTAGTTGCCGCCGCCGTGGTAATAGCCGCCACCTCGGTAGTAGCCGCGACCGCCGTAGTAACCGCGGTAGCCACCGTAGTGGCCGCCGATGCCGATGCTCACCGCCGGTCCGTAGCAGCAGCCGTAGTAGCCGTAGCTCGGATAGTAGTAACCGGGGTAATAACCGCCGCTATAGGTGACGCCCGTGCCGTAGTAGGCGTCGCCGCCGCCAGTGGCAACCGGGCGCACATAGCTGTAGCCCGGATCGTAGTAACAGCCGGATAGCGCCGCGGTGGCGACCGCCAAGGCAAGACCGGCAAGCACGCGTTTCATACGTAAGGCCTTCATGGGGAGGAAGACAGCCCCACTGTGAACCTGTGCTGGTAAGTGCGCACTGAACGTTATCGGCATGGCTGGCAGGTATTTACCTGCCAGCCATGCCGGGAACCGACTTTGCTCTGCCGGTTCAGTTATTGCCGCTACGCTCGGGCGGCTGGCGGATGTGTCCGTACACCGCTTCGCTGGAAACGCCAGCGTTGCTGGCGCCCGCGCCGAGATTGCCGTTGTTGCCACTGGGGTGCTCGTCGGCACCTGGCCAGGTGGGTCCCTGGCGCACCCTTTCCTGCTTGGCTTCGAGCAGGGCCTGGATGTGTTCCGCCGCTTCCTGCGGCGTCAACCGCTTGCGTGCGGCACGGCGCGGCCGGGTAGTGGCGGTCGCGGTACGGCTGCGTCGTGCGGCGGGTGTTTTCTTGGTGGCGGTCTTGCGGGTTGCCGCGGCGGCCTTGCCAGCTGTGACGCGCTTGGTGGCCGCCTTTCGTGTGGCCGCTTTCTTGGTGGCCTTCTTGGCAGTGGCACGCTTGCGGGCCGTCTTCTTCGCCGCCGATTTGCGCGGAGCGGCTTTCTTGGCGGCGGTCTTGCGTGCCGTCTTGCGGACCGCGGTCTTGCGGGTCGCCTTCTTCGCGGCCGTCTTGCGTGCCGGCGACTTGCGGGTGGCGGTCTTGCGGGCCGTCTTGCGAGTGGCCTTCTTGGCCGCCGTCTTGCGAGTCGCCTTCTTCGCGGCGGTCTTGCGGGTGGCCGACTTGCGCGTGGCTACCTTGCGGGCAGCGGTCTTGCGAACGGCGCGTTTGGCGGTGGCACGTTTGCGTGCGGTGGTTTTCTTGGCAGTGGATTTACGGGTGGCTGCTTTCTTGGCCGAGGATTTCTTCGCGGCCGGCTTGCGCTTCGTTGCCATGCGTCTTCACTCCTCTGTTGTCGAGAAAGCCCGACGCCCCATCACGCCAGGCTAAACCGACAAGTAACACCAACAACATGTATCAGGGGTGAGCAAAACCGCACTTTTTCAACATCGCGTTGCGCTCAGAACCTCGGTTGCGAGAGCGCGGCGAGGAAGTGGGAGATCACTTCCGGTCGAACCACCACGGTGAACGCCACGCCGAACGCCGCGCCCCACAAGTGCGCGCTGTGGTTGACGTTGCCCTGCCCGCGGCGATCCATGTAGATCGAATAGGCCACATAAAGCACGGCATAGACGATCGCCGGCACCGGCACCACGAACACGATGATGCGCGACCACGGCGCCAGCAGCACGAACGAAAACAGCACCGCCGACACCGCGCCCGACGCGCCCAGGCTGCGGTAGTTCGGGTTGTTCTTGTTGCTCAGGTAGGTCGGCAGGATCGAGACCACCAGCGCCAGGATGTAGAACAGCGCAAAGCCCAGCATGCCCAGCGAGGCGGTGAAAAACCCTTCCATGCTGCGGCCGAAGAAGAACAGCGTGATCATGTTGAACAGCAGGTGGCCGAAATCGGCGTGCACCACGCCGTAGGTCACCAGCCGGTGATATTCGCGGCTGCGGGTGATGGCGGGCGGCCACAGGATCAGATCGTTCATCAGGCGGGCGTTGTTGAACGCCATGAAGGAGACGACACAGGTGATGGCGATGATGATCAGCGTGATCATGCGGACTTCCGTACGGGGCTGAAGACTGAAGACAAAGAATCCGCATCTTGGCGTCGCGGCGGGCACTTGTCGACTGAGCAAGCCCGAAAAGCCCGCGCACAGGGCGAAATTCCGCACTATCATGCCCGGCTCCAAGCGTTTCCCCACGCCCCAGGCACTCCCCATGTCGATTCGTTACCTGCATCTGGACGTCTTTGCCGCCACGCCCGGCGGCGGCAACCACCTGGGCGTCGTCACCGACGCCACCGGTTGGAGCGATGCCCGCATGCAAGCCTTCGCCCGCTGGACCAACCTCGTCGAAACCACCTTCCTGCTGCCGCCCAGCCAACCGGGCGCGAGCTACCGCGTGCGCATCTTCACGCCGCACAAGGAAATTCCCTTCGCCGGTCATCCCAGCATCGGCAGCGCGCACGCCGTGCTGCTGTGCGACCGAGCCGAGCCCGTGGACGGCGTGCTGTGGCAGGAATGCGGCGCGGGCGTGTTGCCCATCCGCGTCGAAGGCACCGATGGCGCCCAACAGTTGCTGCTGAAATCACCCCGCTCCACCGTCGAGAAAACCGGCCGCGACGCGCATCCGCTGCTCGATGCGGCACTTGCCGGCATCGATCTCGGCACGCTGCCGCCGGCCTACGTCTCGGGCGGCCGCCATTGGTGGCTGGCCGAATGCGCCGATGAAGCCTCGCTGCGCCAGTGGAAGCCCGACCACGCCGCCATCGGCGCGCTGGCCAAGGCGACCGACAGCGTGGGCCTGTGCGTGTTCGCGCGCAGTGCGCAGCCGGGCTATCAACTCGTCGTGCGCGCACTGCCCGCCGGCGTGGGCCTGGTGGAAGATCCTGCGTCCGGTGCCGCCAATGGCCTGATCGCGGCGTATATCGCCCACGCCGAGCCCAACGGTCCACTCGCGGGTGGCTACGTGGTGAGCCAGGGCCGCGAGATCGGCCACGATGCCAGCCTCACCGTGCGCATCGACGGCGACAGCGTGTGGATCGGCGGACATACCAACACCATCATCGACGGCACGCTGCACTGGAGCGGCCAGTGAGCGCGCGGCCGCAGATCTGGGTCGATGCCGACGCCTGCCCTGCGGCCATCAAGGAAGTGCTGTTTCGCGCGGCGGACCGCGAGCAGGTGCACGTCACGCTGGTCGCCAACCAGTGGCTGCGCACGCCGCCGTCGCGTTTCGTGCGCGCCATCCAGGTGCCGGGAGGCTTCGACGTGGCCGATGCCGAGATCGTGGAGCGCGTGAGCGCGGGCGACCTGGTGGTGACGCAGGATATTCCGCTTGCGGCCCTGGTGATCGAAAAAGGCGCGCTTGCCGTGCATCCCCGCGGCGAGCTCTACACGCCCGATACCATCGCGCAACGCCTCTCCATGCGCAATTTCATGGACGAATTGCGCGGTTCCGGTGTCGATACCGGCGGCCCGGCGGCTTTCCATGCGCGCGACAAGCAGGCCTTTGCCAATCAGCTGGATCGGTGGTTGGTGAAGTTCCGCAGCACACGGTAAACATCACTGTAGGAGCGCACCCTTTGCGCGACCGCAGAGCTGAGGATCTCCTCTTCGATCGGCCGTCGCGCACAGGGTGCGCTCCCACGGATTTGATGGACGGGTATGGTCAGAGCTCGCGCTCGTCCAGATGCGCCCGCCGCGCGGCCACTTCCGCCATGATCGACCAGTCAACGTCTTCCTTGCCGCCGGCCAAGGCCTCGAGCAGGCTGTCACGCAACAGCCCCGCCAGCGGCAACGGCACGCGTGTGGCATCCGCTGCCGCGAGCGCGAGGCCGATGTCCTTGTAGCCCAGCGGCAAGGCAAATCCGGCCGGCGTGTAGCGCGATTCGGCGATCAGCTTGGCGTAGCCCTGATAGGCAGGCGCAGCGAACAAGGTGTTGGTCATCACCTCGAGAAAATCGGCCGCGCTCACGCCGTGGGCGCGAGCCAGCGCCGAGGCCTCGGCCATGCTTTCGATGGCGGCACCAAGCATGAAGTTGCCCGCAATCTTCACCACGTTCGCCCGTTCGGGCTCCTCGCCCAGTGGCCAGATACGGCTGGCCATTGCTTCGAGCAGCGGGCGCAGGCGATCGATCAGCGCCGGCTTGCCCGCCGCGAGCATGTTGAGCTTGCCCGCTGCCGCCACGTCGGGACGACCGAACACGGGCGCCGCCAGGTAATCGAGGCCGCGACGCGCATGTTGCTCGGCCAGCTCGCGCGCCAGCGCCACCGAAATGGTGGCGTGATTGACGTGCACCGTGCCTTTGTCCATGCCATCGAGCAGACCGTCGTCGAAGAACACCTGGCGTACGGCCTGGTCGTTGGCCAGCATGCTGAAGAGCACGTCGCCCTGCGCCGCGCGATCAGCCGTCTTCACCACCTTGGCACCCAGCGATACGAACGGCTCGGTGGGACCGGGCGAGCGATTCCACACGATGACCTCGTGTCCGGCCTTGATCAGGTTGCTGGCCATGGCGCTGCCCATGGCTCCCAGGCCGATAAAACCTAATTTCATGCGATAACTCCGGAGAAGACAACTTTTTCAGTGGATCACGCACAGCGTTCACCCGGTGCGAAATTACGCCACCTCGCCTGCGGCATGCCCCGATGCCCATGCCCACTGGAAGTTGTAGCCGCCCAGCCAGCCGGTCACGTCGACCACTTCGCCAATGAAATACAGGCCGTTCACGAGTTTCGATTGCATGGTGGACGATGAGATGCCGTCGGTATCGACGCCGCCCAAAGTGACTTCGGCCGTTCGATAACCTTCCGTGCCACTGGCCACGATGGGCCAGTCATGCAGTTGTTCGCCGATGCTCTTGAGTTCCGCTTCGCGATACTGGCGCATCGGCCGGCTCTCGAACCACAGCTCGCACAAGCGCTGTGCGAGGCGGCGCGGCAACACGTCGCCTAGCACGTTCTTCAGTTCCGCCGCGGGACGCGCCACGCGCTGCTCTTGTAGCCACGCCGCGAGATCGCGTTCGGGATGCAGATCGATGCGCAGGTCGTCGCCCGCCTGCCAGTACGAGGAAATCTGCAGGATCGACGGTCCGCTGAGGCCGCGATGGGTAAACAGCATGCCGGCGCGAAACGAATGCTTGCCCACGCGGGTTTCGGTCAGCGGCAGAGCCACGCCGGAAAGATCCTGGTAGCGCTCCTGATGCTTGCCGCTCAAGGTCAGCGGCACCAGTCCGGCCCGCGTGGGCAGCACCGCATGGCCGAACTGCCGAGCCAGTTCGTAGCCGAAGCCGCTGGCGCCCATGCTGGGAATCGACAGGCCGCCGGTGGCGACGACCAGCGATTGCGCGTGCACCTCGCCATGCGCGGTGACGACATTGAAACCCTCGTCGGTCTTGCGCACGCGCTTCACGCCGCAGCTGGTTTCGATGCGCACGCCGGCCTGCGCGCACTCGTCCAGCAGCATGCGCACGATCAGCTTGGAGGACTCGTCGCAAAAAAGCTGGCCCAGCTCCTTCTCGTGGTACGCGATGCGGTGCTTCTCCACCAGCGCGATGAAATCCCAGGGCGTGTAACGGGCCAGTGCCGACTTGGCGAAGTGCGGATTGGCGGACAGGTAAGCCGCCGGTGTCACGCCCGTGTTGGTGAAATTGCAGCGGCCGCCGCCCGACATCAGGATCTTCTTGCCGACCTTGTTGGCATGGTCGACCACCAGCACGCTGCGTCCCCGCTGGCCGGCCACGATGGCGCACATCAGCCCGGCGGCGCCGGCGCCGATGACCAGTACGTCTACTTTCACGCGCGCACCGCCGCCATGCCCTGCTCCCGTTCAATTGACCGCGCATTATCCTTCAGGATGCGCCAGATGGCTTAAACTCGGGTTTTCCCTGCAGCGGACCGCCACCATGCCTTCCTTTGACGTCGTTTCCGAAGTCGACAAGCACGAATTGACCAATGCCGTGGACCAGGCCAACCGCGAGCTGTCGAGCCGTTTCGATTTCAAGGGCACCGACGCGAAGTTCGAGCTGGACGAGTTCGTGATCACCCAGTCGGCCCCCAGCGAATTCCAGCTGGAACAGATGCTGGACATCCTGCGTGGCCGCCTCACCTCACGCAAGATCGACATCCGCGCGTTGGACGTGGGCAGCGCCGAGACCAATCTTGGCGGTTCGCGCCAGAAAGTCACCGTCAAGCAGGGCATCGAGCAGCCGATCGCCAAGAAGCTGGTGGCAACGCTGAAAGCGGCCAAGCTGAAGGTCGAGGCGCAGATCAACGGCGACAAGTTGCGCGTCACCGGCAAGAAGCGCGACGATCTGCAGGAAGCCATGGCCGTGCTGCGCAAGGCCGACGTGGAACTGCCGCTGCAGTTCGACAATTTCCGCGATTGACAGGGCTCGCACCCTGGCTCGTCATTCCGGCGCAGGCCGGAATCCAGCAGCCTCGGTTTCCGGTCTTCGCCAAAGACCGACACCAAAAGCATGCGAGGCCATCGCGAGAATCAGTCGCCTCGCCACTGGATTCCGGCCTGCGCCGGAATGACGGGTAGGAAAGGTGACGGCCGCGAGACGCCCTACCCCGCCAGCCCCGCCGCGATATTCACGCTGATCGCAATGATGAATACGTTGAAGAAGAACGCGATCACGCTGTGCAGCAAAGCCACGCGGCGCAGGTAGCGGCTGCTGATCTGTACATCGGAAACCTGGAAGGTCATGCCGATGACGATCGAGAAATACATGAAGTCCCAGTAGTCGGGCTCTTCCGTGCCAGGGAAATCCAGGCCCTCGTGTTTCGCGCCGAAATCCCCGTAGAAGCCATGCGCATAGTGCATGCCGAACATCACGTTGAAGAACAGCCACGACAGCACGATGCTGGTCGCGGCGATGATCAGCGCCTTCCCGTCGCCGCCCTTCGCGCCGCCCATCTCGGTGGTGAGCGCCAGCGAGACGAAGCCGGTCAGGACCAGCGAAGTCCACAGCACGCCCCAGCGCCCGGTGTCCTGCTTGCGCGCCTGCCCACGCATCACCTCGGGCGATGTGGAGCGGCAGAACAGGATGGTCAGCGCGATCAGATATACCGCCACGCCCAGGTCAAAGCCGAGCAACAGCGCCTTGGCCGGCTTCAGGTCGAACTGGTGCCAGAGCGCGAGGCCCACGATCAACGCGACGGCGCCCGAGACCATCAGGCGCGGACGGGCGCGAAAGGTCCGGAACGGAACGAACTTGCGCCGGTGCGAATGGTTGCGGCCGTTGGCGGCGCTCATGCGCAGGTCCTTGCGACGTTCGGGCTACTGGTCTTCACGAGCGCTTTCTCCATGACCCGGAAGCGGGCATGGCGCATCTTAAAGCCAGTTCAGCGCATTCTCGTAGCCGCAGGTTTCGCCGCTCAGACGTGCAGGTCCTGGTACTCCGGATGGCGGGTCATCCAGATCTCCGAATACGAACAGGCGGGATCGACCTTCCAGTGTTCCACGCGCGCCGTATCCAATGCGGTACGCACGAGATTGGAAGCGATGCCGCGACCGCCCACCGCCGACGGAACGATCGTGTGGGTGATCGTCATGACATCGCCGTCGAGCGTGTAGTCGAGCACGCAAGGCACGCCGTCGACCTTGGTCTCGAAACGATGCGCCCTGGAGTTGTGATTGATCTCGGCAGACATGAAACGCGCCCTCGCGAAGCTGGGGATGCTCCGGAAGCGCAGGTTAAAGCAGGTGACAGCGAACCAGGCGTGAAGAGCATCGCCTTCGGCGTTCGCATTTCGTGGATGAATCTTTCGGCAAGCTTCCCGGACATTTTGCATGCTCCCGGGAGCCGAACATGAAAAGAAACGCATCCGCCGCCTGGTCCGGCGGGCTCAAGGAAGGTTCCGGCACGATATCCACCGCTTCGGGCGTGCTGCACGAAGCGCGCTACGGCTTCCAGTCGCGCTTTGCGGAAGGCCCGGGCACCAATCCCGAGGAACTGCTCGGTGCAGCCCATGCCGGTTGCTACACGATGGCGCTGGCGCTGGGCCTCGAACAAGCGGGCCACGCCGCCACGCGCATCGAGACCAAGGCGGTGGTGACGCTGGACAAGGATGGCGACGGCTTCTCCATCACCACGGTCGATCTCACCTGCCGCGCGAAAGTGGACGGTATCGACGCCGCCAGCTTCGACAAGATCGCCAAGGCGACCAAGGAAGGCTGCCCGGTATCGAAGGTGCTGAAGGCAACCATCAACCTCGACGCCAAACTCGAAAGTTAACCAAGACACCCCGCGCGCACCGTCCGCTGTGCCGCTGCCCGGGCAACGCGGCGGGCGCGTACGGCCTGGGCGAGGCGTTCGAGCACCTGGGTGGAGGCCTCCCAGTCGATGCAGCCGTCGGTGATGCTCTGCCCGTAACGCAGCGGCTGGCCTTCCAGCAGATCCTGACGTCCGCCGACCAGATGGCTTTCCACCATCACGCCGACGATGCGCTGCTCGCCGGACGAAAGCTGGGCGGCGATGTCGTCGACCACCCGCGGCTGGTTTTCCGGCTGCTTGTCGCTGTTCGCATGGCTGGCGTCGATCATCACGCGCGGCGTCTGCCCGCCCTTGGCGATGGCGATACAGGCCGCTTCCACGCTGGCCGCGTCGTAGTTCGGCGTCTTGCCGCCGCGCAGGATCAGGTGACAGTCCTCGTTGCCGGTGGTGGCGGCGATGGCGGTGTGGCCTTCCTTGGTCACGGCCATGAAATGGTGCGGCTGCGAGGCGGCACTCACCGCATCCACCGCGATCTTCACGTTGCCGTCGGTGCCGTTCTTGAAACCCACCGGGCACGACAGCCCGGAGGCCAGTTCGCGATGCACCTGGCTCTCGGTGGTGCGCGCACCGATCGCGCCCCACGCCACCAGGTCAGCGATGTATTGCGGCGTGATCATGTCGAGGAATTCGCAACCGGCCGGCACGCCCAGTTCGTTGATGTCGCGCAGCAGTCCGCGCGCCAGCCGCAGGCCCTGGTCGATGCGGAAACTGCCGTCGAGACCCGGGTCGTTGATCAGCCCTTTCCAGCCCACCGTGGTGCGCGGCTTTTCGAAGTACACGCGCATCACGATTTCCAGCTCGCCCGCATGTTGCTTGCGCTGTGCCGCGAGGCGCCCGGCGTATTCCAGCGCGGCCCGGGTGTCGTGGATCGAACACGGGCCGATCACCACGGCCAGGCGGTCGTCCTCGCCGGCCAGGATGCGATGCAGCGCCTGCCTTGCGGCACTCACGGTATGCACGGCGTGCACGCTGGCGGCGCAGTCGCGCATCACCTCGGCAGGCGCGCTGAGCGGGGTGATGGCGCGGATGCGCAAATCGTCGGTGGAAGGGTTCACGGTGGTCTCCTGGGGGATTCACTCGCGACCATGAAAAAGGCCGCCAGTGGTGGGCTGGCGGCCTTTTGGGATTTGGTGTCTTGTCGTTACGACAGTCGAGACCAACCCTCCGCCAGCGGCATCGGATAGCCGTAAAACCAAAAATACTGGCGGGCGGTGGGGAAGGTCATGGGCGCTAGGAATAGCACAGGCTTTTCGCGCGTGCAAAGGATGCATGTGAAACCAAGCATTACACTCAGCCCCATGTCATTGCCATGGAATCTGCTCACCCGCCCTGCCCGCGAGCCCATTCGACGCTGGGTGCTCAGCGCGTTTCCGCGCGGTGGCGGCGGCCACGTGGACTACGATCATCCGCCCGGCGATCCCGGCCTGTTCGGCCCGGACAGCGCCACCTGGCGCGTGCACGCGGACTTTCCCGCCATGCTGGCGGGCGGACTGGCGGCGTTGATGTTGCAGACCCTGCACCCGCTTGCGCTGGCGGGCGTGTGGGATCACTCGAACTTTCGCGACGACCTGATCGGCCGGTTGCGCCGCACGACGTCGTTCGTCAGTGGTACCACCTACGCGCCGCTCGAACAGGCACATGCCTTGATCGAACGCGTGAAGCACATCCATACGCAGGTGAAAGGCAGCGCCGAAGATGGACGTCCATACTCCGCCGACGATCCCGACCTGCTGACCTGGGTCCATGTGACCGAAGCCTATAGTTTCCTGCAGGGCTATCGCCGCTACAGCCATATCGCCATGCCGGCCGGCGCCGGCGACCGCTACTACGACGAAGTGCGCCGCCTTGCCGAAGCGCTCGGCGCGCGCGACGTGCCGGCATCGGAAGCCCAGGTCACCGCCTATTTCCGGCGCGTGCGCGCGCAACTGTGTTTCAGCGAGCGTTCGCGTGCCGTGCTGGACGTGTTGTATCGCGTGCGCCTGCCGGTGCCGGTGGCGGGCCTGTCGCGCGATGTGTTCCTGCAGGCAGGCGCTGCCCTGCTGCCGGTCTGGGCGGATACCTTGCTGGAACGCACGCCGCTGCAGCGCGCGCAGTCGCGACTGGCGGCGCGGGCCCTGTGGTCGGTGGCGCCGGTGTTCCGCATGGCCTTGCAGGACGGCATCGGCAGCCATGCCTGCGCACGCGTCGGCGTGCCCACCGATACGCTGCAACGCTGGCGTTGATGCAGCCCTGAGCGGGCCTTGCGGGGCCCGCGAGATTGACACGCCCTGCCGATCCGTTAACGTCGCCGGACCTGAACGCACCGCGCGTACAAGGAATGGCACGAGGCAGGCTCTCCATTGGCGACGCTCATCCCATCCCGCAACAGTTGCCTGCCGCAGATGACCAGCGGCGAAAAGCGCTTTTCCGAGCGGCTGGAGCAGAAGCTCGAGGACGACTATCTGCTTTGGTACGACGTGGCCATCGGCCCCCGCCAGCGGCGTCCCGACTTCATCGTGTTCCATCCGCGCCGCGGCCTGCTGGTGCTGGAGGTGAAGGACTGGAAGCCCGGCACCATCCAGCAGGCCGACCGCACCCAGTTCACGCTGATCACCGGCAGCAACAGCGTGAAGGAACACAACCCGCTGATGCAGGCACGCGACGGCGCCAGCGAGATCTACAAGGTGCTGGCGCAGGACCCCGCCCTGCGTCACCCGCCCGGCCACAGCTACGAAGGCAAGCTGCTGATGCCGTGGGGCTACGGCGTGGTACTGGCCAACATCAGCCGCAAGCAGTTCGAGGCAGGGCAGCTGGAGGCGGTGATTCCTGCCCACCTGGTGATCTGCCAGGACGAGATGTACGAAACGGTGGAATCGGAAGCGTTCCAGGAACGCCTGTGGGCGATGTTCCCGCAGGTGTTTCCCACCGCCCTCACGCTGCCGCAGATCGATCGCGTGCGCTGGCACCTGTTCCCGGAAATCCGCGTGGAACCGGGCGACGGCCAGTTCGGCCTGTTCGGCTCGGCCGGCAGCGCTTCAACCAAGCTGGCCATCCCGGACCTGATCAAGGTGATGGATGCCCAGCAGGAACTGCTGGCCCGTTCGCTGGGCGACGAGCATCGCATCATTCACGGCGTGGCGGGCTCGGGCAAGACGATGATCCTGGGCTTCCGCGCGATGGAGCTGGCACGCGCGCTGTCCAAGCCGATCCTGGTGCTTTGCTACAACAAGACGCTGGCGGCGCGGCTCGAACAGCTGATGGGCGAGCGCGGCCTCAGCGACAAGGTGCAGGTGTACAACTTCCACAAGTGGTGCCGCAGCATGCTTACGGCCTACCACGTTCCGCTGCCCGAAGACGGCCCGCATTTCGCCGAGGAATTGCCGCCCGCGGTGATTGCCGGCGTGGACAACGGACAGATCCCGCGCTTCCAGTATGGCGCCGTGCTGATCGACGAAGGCCACGACTTCGAGCCGGAGTGGTACAAGCTGATCGTGCAGATGATCGATCCCAACACCAACTCGTTGCTGGTGCTGTACGACGACGCACAGAACATCTACGGACAGGCCACCCGCAAGAAGCTCAGCTGGAAGAGCCTGGGCGTGCAGGCGCAGGGCCGCACGACGATCCTCAAGCTCAACTACCGCAACACGCTGGAAATCCTCTCGGTGGCACGCGGCTTCGCCAACGAGCTGCTGCTGGGACGCAGCGACGACGACGACGGCGTGCCGCTGATTGCACCCGAAAGCGCCGGCCGCCGCGGCGCGCTGCCCGAGCTGATCCGCGTGGAGCGCCAGGAGGAACAGCTGCCGGCGATCATCCAGCGCCTGCGCGACGAACTGGCTGCGGGCCGGAGCCTGTCGGACATGGCCGTGATCTTCCGCAACGGCTGGGAGGGCGAAAAATTGCATGAGGCGCTGCAGCGGGCCGGCATTGCCAGCCAGCTCGCCGAGGGCAACGGCAAGAGTTCGCTGTTCGTGGTGGACGACACGGTCAAGCTGGTCACCATGCATTCCAGCAAGGGACTGGAATTCCCGTTGGTGATCATCCCCGGCCTGGGCTCGCTGCCCAAACCGGGCAAGAACGAGGCCGAAGAAGCACGCCTGCTCTACGTCGCGATGACGCGTGCGACGGAGCGGCTGGTGCTGATCCACCACGAGGATTCGATCTTCAGCCAGCGCATCCGCAACTCCATCAACGACGTGCAACAGCAGCTGGCGAATGCTTGAGCGCAGGGCCGCCGGGGCCGATACTCGGGCAAACAGCTGCCGGCCGTTCTTCCCATGCATGATCTGTTCGACGATGCCGTTCTTGCTGCGCAACCGCTCGATGTCGCGCTGACGCTGCCCGCCCGCTTCTATACCGATCCGCGCATGCCGATGCTGGATGCGCGCGCCATCTTCGCCCGCAGCTGGCAGCTGGTTGGCCATCAGTCGCAGGTGGCCGATGTCGGCGACCACATGGTCACCGAGATCGCGGGGCTGCCCTTGATCGTGGTGCGCGGCGAAGACGCCGTCATTCGTGCGTTCCACAACGTCTGCCGTCATCGTGCGGGCCCGATCGCCAGTTGCGATGGCCGTGGCGCGAAGGCCTTGCGTTGCCGCTATCACGGCTGGACCTACGGCCTCGACGGCGTGCTGCGCGGCGCGCCGGAGATGGGCCGCACGAAGGATTTCAATCCGTCGGACATCCGCCTGCCCGAAGTGCGCGTGCAGCTGTGGCAGGGGCTGGTGTTCGTCGCCATCGGCGATGCGCCGCCGTTTGCCGAGGTGGTAGCCGGCATCGACGAACGGTTGGGACCGGAGCGCTCGCTGGAGCACTACCAATTCCATCACCGCGCCAGCTACGAGGTGGCGTGCAACTGGAAGGTGTACGTGGACAACTACCTGGAGGGTTACCACGTGCCGCACATCCATCCCGGCCTCAACAAGCTGCTCGACTACCGCAGCTACATCACCGAGACGGCACCCTGGTATTCGTTCCAGTACAGCCCGCTGGAAAGCGCCGGCGACCTGTACGGCAGCGGCGAGGCGCTGTACTACTTCATCCATCCCAACACCATGCTCAACATCCTGCCCTCGCGCCTGCAGACCAATCGCGTGCTGCCGCTGGGCGTGGATCGCTGCCGGGTGGAGTTCGATTTCTACTATCCCGCCGACGACAGCGCCGAGGCGCATGCGCGCCGCGCACGCGACGTCGAGTTCAGCGACGAGGTGCAGGACGAGGACGTGACCATCTGCGCGGACGTGCAGCGCGGGCTTGCCTCCGGTTCGTACGAAGCGGGGCGTCTGAATCCGTTGCGGGAAAATGCCGTGCATCACTTCCACGAGATGGTGCGCCGCGCGTATCGCGAATCGCTTGCCGAGGGATGACCGAGCGAGTCCGCTCGGCGGCTGAACGCATGAACTCGCGACCGGCCAAGCTGACGCAGGATTGACGCATCCTTCGCGGATGGCGCAGTCTCATCGGGCCCTATATTCGGGAGAGGCGCACATGAAGCGGTTTGTCTGGACCGTGTTGTTGGTCTTGGGATGTGCCAGTCCTGCCGCATTCGCGCAGGGCTTGAACGGCGTGGTGACCGCGTACGTCGATCTCTATGCCGGCCCCGACGCCGGCTATCCCACCATCGCCCAGCTGCCGGCTGGCACGCCGGTGGCGATTCAAGGCTGCACCCAGGGCTATGGCTGGTGCGATGTGATCACTCAAGGCCTGCGCGGCTGGGTGGCGGCCACGTTCGTGCAGTATTCCTACCAGAGCCAACCCGTTTACGTGGCCGATTACGGGCCGCGCATCGGCATTCCGATCGTTGCCTTCTCGATCGGCGCGTATTGGGGTTCGTACTACACCAATCGCCCGTTCTATCGGAACCGCGATTACTGGTATGGCCGTCCCTACACGCCGCGCCCGCCGCCGCGTCCGCCGGGCTGGCATCCGGGTTCGCGCCTGCCGCCGCCGGGTCATCGGCCGCCGCCGGGGGGTGGCCATCGTCCGCCGCCGCCGGGCCACCGTCCGCCGCCGCACGGCAATCGCCCGCCCCCGGGCAATCGTCCGCCGCCGAACCAGGGCAACCGGCCGCCGCCGTCGCAGGGACACCGTCCGCCATCGAACAACCGGCCACCGTCGAATCCGGGCACGCATCCGCCGGGCTCGGGCCGACCGCCGGGCGGCGGGCCGCCGCAGGGCCATCGCCCACCGCCGAACCAGGGCGGCGGCAATCATCCGGCCCCTCATCCGCAGGCGCGGCCCGCCCCGGAGAAGAAGGGCGACAACAAGGCCGCCTGATGCCTGCCAGCGAAGCACGAACCGGCGCCCCAGTGCGTCGGTTTGTGTCCGCGTGCGTCGGTTTGCGCTCGGCCGCGTTTTCCGCCGATAAGCGCTGAAACCCCGCTTTTTGCCGATGTTGCGCGGCTATCGCCGAGCAAGTCCCGTGGCACGACTCTTGCCCTTCAAATCAAGGAGAAGCGGAGTTCTGGCAGGACGCCGTCGGGGTCATTCAGGCATGCGCCGGCCAGGCATGCGGAGGTGCCTGTCACCGGGATACCGGTGGGCAGCATCCTCCGTGGTCGACCAACGCGATGCCGTTGCAGCAGCGAGCCTTCGCATGAGCGTCAACGCACGAGACTGGTCCAGGCGACGACCGTTCCCCGTAACGGTCCGCCTGCCGTTTGCCGCGGCCAACGACAGCCGCGTGCATCGGCGTCACTACGTGCCGGTCTGCCTGAAGTTCGTGCTGGCTCTGGTCCTCGCGCTGGCGTGGGCCGTGTTCGCGTATGCCATGGCTCAGCATTGGATGGGCGAACTGACGCCGGGCAGGCAGTGGACGGCGCACCTGCTGGTGATCGGCGTCGCCGTGCTGCCCGCCTTCATGCATGTGTTTCTCGCGGTGGGCCTGCTGCTCGATCGCCGCCCGCCCCGCTCGCACTTCGCCGACGATGATTTTCCCAGCATCACGATCCTGATCGCCGCGCACAACGAGCAGGACAGCATCCTCGACACGCTCGCCAGCATCGCCGCGCAACGCTACCCCGCGCGCATCGAAGTGATGGTGATCAACGACGGTTCCACCGATGCCACGCTGGAACGGCTGCATAGCGTGTCGTATCCCTGGCTGGAAGTGCTCGATCTGCAAAGCGCAGGCGGCAAGGCCAATGCGTTGAATGCGGGACTGCGGCTGGCTTCCTGCCCGCTCACCGTGACCCTCGATGCGGATGCGCACCTGCAACCGCATGCCTTGCGACGCCTGGTGACGCGCTACATGAGCGATCCGCCGAATACCGTGGCGGTCGCCGGCGCCGTGCTCGTACGCAACTCGCGGCAGAGCCTGGTCACGCGCATGCAGGAGTGGGATTACTTCCAGGGCATCGCCGCCAGCAAGCGCCTGCAGAGCCTGTTTCAGGGCACGCTGGTGGCCCCGGGCACGTTTTCGCTGTACCGCACCGACATCCTGCGCGTGGTGGGCGGCTGGCCCTCCTGCGCGGGCGAAGACACCGTGCTCACCTGGGCCATCCTGCAAGACCACCATCGCGTGGGCTACTGCGAAGACGCCATCGCCTTCGCGCGCGTGCCCGCGTCGCTCGCGTCGTTTCTCCAGCAACGCCAGCAGTGGGCGCGCGGCCTCATCGAGGCGTTCAAGGCGCAGGGTTCGCTGCTTTTCCGCCGCCGCCTGAGTACGTTCTTCATCGGCTGGAATCTTCTGTTCCCATACATGGATCTGGCCTACACGATTGCCCTGATACCCGCCGTCCTGCTGGCATGTACCGGCGTCTACTGGCTGGCGGGTGCGATGCTGGCGTTCGTGCTGCCGGCGAGCCTGTTGGCCAACCTGGTCGTTTATGCGGTGCAGGCGCGCATGTTCCGCTCCGTCGGACTCACCGTACGGCGCAATCCGTTCGGCCTGTTCGGCTACGCCATGCTCTACGGACTCGTGCTCAAGCCGGCGAGCGTGATGGGCTATCTTTCCGGTCTGCTGGGATGGCGCCCGCGCGACTATTGGCGATGAGCGCGGTCTTTCACGCCATCGGCCAAGGCCACCAGCCGGCGCGGTGTTGCGCGTAGCGATCCGCGGCGCGCTCGAAACGGTTTCGCACGCTGATGCCGCCGCACAGCGCGTACAGCGGCAGAAACAACGGTCCCAGCACCATGTACTGGTAGACATGCGCGCGCTCATGGTCCGCCAATGAAATGCGCGGCTCGCTGCGATGTCCCGCGCGATGCGCATAGGTGAAGCACGGCGTATCGAGCTCGTCGCAGGAATACAGGATCACGTTGCCCAGGGTGAGCGCTCCGCCGCTGCCCCGATGAGGCATGCGCCGGAAGGCCAGCGCCCATTCCCCGCGGCGCCATTGCGGCCGCGCACCCCACGGCATGCACGCCAGGCCCGCAAGCAGGCCCAGCAGGCTGTTGGGCAGGGTCCAGCTAGCGCCCGCCAGCAGGGCGAGCCATCGGCCCGTCGAGTTCCTGCTATCCAGGCCCTGCACGTTCGGCCTCCTTGTTTAGCGGCGCGACGGACACCATCTGATGCTGCATCGAGTTTTGGCCACCGAGGCCTGCCATGTCCACTCCGTTGAGCATCCCCTGCCCCCACTGTGCAGCCTTGAATCGCGTGCCTGAAGACCGTCTCGGTCAACATCCCGTGTGCGGCCGCTGCAAGCAGCCGCTGTTCGAGGGCAAACCGGTGGCACTGACCGCCGGCAACTTCGATGCCGTGGCAGGGCGCGGCGAGCTGCCCGTGGTGATCGATTTCTGGGCACCCTGGTGCGGACCCTGCCTGAGTTTTGCGCCGGTGTTCGCCGAAGCGGCGGCCAGCCTGGAGCCGCAGCTGCGGCTGGCCAAGGTCGATACCGAAGCACAACCGGCGTTGGCGCAGCGCTTCGGCATCCGCAGCATTCCCACGTTGCTGGTGTTGCGCAACGGCAAGGAAGTCGCGCGCCAGGCGGGCGCGCTCAACGGCATGCAGCTGCGCCAGTTCCTCGCCAACGCGCTGCGCTGAAGCAACTCACGAACTGCACGAGAGCATGGAACAGCCGGCCTTGTGCGCGGCCCAGGCCGGCCGTTTCTGCGCGTAGCGTTCGCGGCCCGGTTGATCGTCGTACGGGCGGCGCATGACCTCGAGCAATTCGTGGATGCCGGCGTAATCGCCCTGCGTCGCGCGATCGATCGCTTCCTGCGCAAGGTAGTTGCGCATCACATAGCGCGGGTTCGCCAGACGCATGCGCGTGCGCCGTTGCTCGTTGGAAAGCGCATCGCTGCGCGCACGTGCCGCGTAACTTTCGAGCCACGCCTGAAAAGCGGGTTCGAACGCCTGCCGCTTGGCCTCGTCGTAGAACGCATCGAGCAGCGGCGCCAACGAAGGCTGCGCCGGATCCACCTCCGCCAACGCACGGAAGAACAAGGTCATGTCGACTTCGGCATCGGCGAGCAGGGCATGGAGTTCGCGCATGCGCTCCACATCGCCGTCCTCGCACGCTGAAAAACCCAGTTTCGCGGCGATGCTGGCACGGTCCGCCTCGGCGTAGACCGCCGCATAGCGATCGAGGCCCGCCTGCAACGGCTCGGTGCCGCTGAACAGCGGTGCCAACGCCATCGCGAGTCGACTCAGGTTCCACCAGGCCACGTTCGGTTGCTGGCCGAAACGATAGCGGCGACGACCTGCGTCGGTGGTGTTGGGTGTCCACTCCGGATCGAAGTTGTCGACCCAGCCGTACGGACCGTAGTCGATGGTGAGACCGAGGATGGACATGTTGTCCGTGTTCATGACGCCATGCACGAAACCCACGCGCATCCACTGCGCCACCATCTGCGCCGTACGCTCGCACACCTGTGCGAACCACGCGGCGTAAAGAGACTCGCCTTCGCCCTGCAATTGAGGGAAATCGCGCGCCATGGTGAAGTCGACCAGTTGGCGCAACAGTGCGATGTCGCCGCGCGCGGCCGGCAATTCGAAATTGCCGAAGCGGATGAACGACGGCGCCACACGGCAGACGATGGCACCCGGCTCCTCCTGCGGATGACCGTCGTAGAACATGTCGCGCACCACCGCGTCGCCTGTCACCACCAGGCTGAGTGCGCGCGTCGTCGGCACGCCCAGATGGTGCATCGCTTCGCTGCAGAGAAATTCTCGGATCGACGAACGCAGGACCGCGCGTCCATCCGCACCGCGCGAATACGGCGTACGTCCTGCCCCCTTGAGCTGGAGTTCCCAGCGATGACCATCGCCAGTGATCGCCTCGCCCAGCGAAATGGCGCGTCCATCGCCCAGTTGATCGGCCCAGACGCCGAACTGGTGACCGCCGTAATTGGCGGCGAAAGGCGTCATGCCTTCGAGCAGGGCGTTTCCACCGAGCACCTGGGCGAGTTCGGTGCTTTCCATGTCCGCCTCATCCAAACCCAGCGCCCGCGCCATTTCCGCGGACCACGCCACGACGCGCGGCGCGGCCACCGGGGTGGGCCGGACGTGAGAGTAGAGGGCACCCAGAACCTGGCGCTGACGCGGTCCCTGCTCCGGATCTCCCGGCAAGTCGCGCGCGAAGGCGTTATCGAAGATCAACTGCGGCATGTTTGGGTCCTGCAAAAAGCTGGATTGGCAGCGCTGTCATCGCGAGGGAAACGTCGTTTGCCCGCGCTGAAATCGCAGAACATTGCGTGGTTCACTTTTGTGAAGATGACGACTTCGCTTAAGACAAACTTACGCCAAAATTCAGTAGCTATTGGCATTTGTGTATCGCGTGTGAAGCTGCTTATATGTGCCCTGAACGGCCACGCAGGGGTGGCCCGGAGTCGACACATGCACATGCTTCTTGCACGTTCCGCCATCGAGCGCGGAATGCAGCTGGTAGCAGGGATGCTGAACCATCGGGACACGTCGGACGTCCCTCATAGCCACCATCAGGATCGCAGCGCTTTTCAGCTGGTGTCCTGGCAACCTGGCGCTCATTCTCGACGCGAGGACGAACTCGCCCGACGCCGCGAGCATCCGTTCGGTTAAAACTTCGCGATTTCCCGCGCGCATCAACCGCCCGCCGGCGATGCAAAGATGCGCGCGATCTCCTGTTCTTCAAGCGCTCGCCATTCCCCTGGCTGCAGACCTTCGAGCGTCAGAGCCCCCACCGAAATCCTCGACAGCGCTTCGACGTGGTTGCCCACCGCGGCGAACATGCGTCGTACCTGGTGGTAGCGACCCTCGGTGAGCGTCACTCGCGCACGGCGCGGTTCCAGCACTTCGAGCGTCACCGGTTCCAACGGATCGGTTTCCGATTCCAGCATCATGCTGCCGCTGGCGAACAGCACGCCTTCGTCGCCGCGCAAGTCGTTCGCCAACGTGGCTTCGTATACTTTCGCCACGCGCGCCTTGGGCGAAATGATCCGGTGCAGCAACGCGCCGTCGTCGGTGAACAACAACAGGCCCGAGGTATCGCGATCGAGTCGTCCCACCGTGGACAACGCCGGATCGCGCACGCGATAGCGCGGCGGCAGCAGGTCGTAGACCACCCGCCCGATGTCCTTGCGCGAACAGGTCGCGCCCAGTGGCTTGTACATCGCCAGCACCATGCCGGCGGGTGGATCGAGCGGCTCCTCGTCGATGCGGATGTGTTCGTGCGGCACCTTGTCGTCCGCGTACAGCACCTCGCCATCGGGGTCGGTGATGCGGCCTTCGCGAAACATCAACGTCACTTCCTTGCGGCTGCCATAGCCCAGGTTGGCGATCAGCTTGACCAGTTTCATGCGCGCACTCCGCGTGCTTCGATCACTTTGAATCCGTCCTGCGTTACCACCGTGCGTACCTCGTTGAAACGTGCGGCCAGCGTGGCCTCGTAGGGAAGATGCCGATTGGCCACCAGCCAGAGCCTGCCGTGTGGCAGCAGCGCGTCGGCGGCGACATCGATGAAGGCGCGCCCGAGTTCGGGAAGATCGGCGCGCCCCTGGTGAAATGGCGGATTGCTGACGATGGCGTCGTAGCGTCGCGGCAAGCCTTGCGTGACGTCGTGCCAGTGCAGCGCATACGTTGCGGCACGCGCATGTTCGCGCTGCGCGCGATCCAGGTTCTGTCGCGCCGGTTCCAGCGCGCGCGCCTCGGCTTCGAACAGATCGATCGACGATACCGCCGGGCAACGCGCCAGCAGCTGGGCCGACAAATAACCGTAGCCGGCGCCCAGGTCCGCCACGCTGCCGTGCAAATCCGTGGGCAAACAAGCCGCCAGCAAGGCCGAAGCGGTATCCACGCGATCCCAGGCGAACAGGCCGGGGCGACTCACATAGCCGGCCGGGCTGAGCCGCGGCGTATCCAGCGATGCCCAGCTTTCCAGCAGTTCGCGATCGAGCTGCGCGCCTAGCGGCTGGGTCCAGAACACGCGGCATTTGTGCTTGGAAAGATGGCTGAGCGGCCCAGCCAGACTAGCCAGATCGCCCTCGGCGGACTTGGCGCCTTCCGCATTGGGCACGGCCACCAGCACCACGCCGCCAGCCGAGGTCCGCTGCAAGGCGTGCGCAAACAGCGCGCGCGCCTCGTCGCGCTGACGCGGCGGCAATACCAGCACCATGGGGAACGGCTCGCTGGCACCGGGCGAGGCGACGGTGAGACCGCTGCGCTCCAGTGCCTCGGCGAACGGCTTGAAGCTTTGCTCGCACACCCACTGCTTTTGCGCCATCTCGCGCAGCCGGAAGCCGTCGCGGGCGCGCAGGAACAGCACGCGGCCATCGGCAGGCAGCGTCAGCTCGCCCGATGCAAAGGGCACGAAGATGGCCTCCAGCGCCGCGTCGTGGGCTGCGGGAGAGAAAGAGACAGGCATCGGCCGGTCGGTCCTGGAAGGGGCTGGCTATATTACCGCCTGGACCTGCGACTCATTCGAGCGAGAGCAGCGCCAGCTCGCTGACGAACTCCCGCGGCTGGCCGCTCAGCGGATCGACAAAAGCCAGCCTCCGCGCCAGCAATTGCAGCGGTCGCGCATGATCGTCGGGCTGCGGCTCGGGTAGCTCGGGATAGAACGGATCGTGCAGGATCGGCGCACCCAGCCCCGCCATGTGCACGCGCAACTGGTGCTTCTTGCCGGTGACCGGCTCCAGCGCATAGCGCCAGTGCGCGGCGTGGCGTTCCAGCACGTCGATGCGCGTCTCGCTGTTGGGCTCGCCCGCCACCTCCTGCATGCGGAAGAACGGCTCGCCCGCCGCGATGCGCGAACGCCTCACCTGCGGGAAGGAGAGATTCGGCAGCGGCGCCGCCCACGCCTCATAGCTCTTGCGGATGCGCCGCTGGGGGAACAAGGCCTGATACGCCGCACGACTGGCGGGATCGGCCGAAAACATCACCAGCCCGGCGGTGTGGCGGTCGATGCGATGCAAGGGCACCAGGTCGGCATTGCCCAGGGTCCGCGTCAGCCGCGCCAGCACGGTTTCCTCGACGAACCCGCCCGCGGGCGTCACCGGCAGAAAATGCGGCTTGTCCACCACCACCAGGTGCGCATCCACATGCAGCAGCGTCTCGCGGAACGGGATCGGCGGTTCCTGCGCCACTTCGCGGAAATAGCGCACGCACAAGCCCACCCGGTACGGCGTACCGGCAGCCAGCGGCTGCCCCGCCTCGTCGAGCACCCGGCCGCGCGCAAAGCGGTCTTCCCACATGCTCCTGTCGATACGGGGAAACAGCGCACACAGCCCGTCCAGCACCGTGGCCCATGATCCCTGGGGCAGGTGCACCGTGCTGGCGGCGGGAGGAACGGACATCGGGCGACTCTCCATCGATCAAGGGAGCTTAAACCTGCGCTGCTTACTTGGCGAAAGTCGGCCGCGAAGCACTGCCATCACTTACGACGTACACCATTCCAACCGGCAAGCCGTTGGATAAACTCACCCAACAACGGGTTCCGCACCCGGGGATGGCGCCACCACAGCGCGCCGACAATCAGACGAGGCAGCACATGGACAAGCCGGCAACCCGTGCTCGGCAAGCGCTTACTTCGAAAACCCGGCGCGCGTGGCGGCCTGCCGCGTGGCTGGCCGCACTGGCATGGATGGCGTTGCCATCGCTGCATGCGGCGACGATGGACCCGGCGGTGCTGCCGCAGGTGCAAGGCGCCACCTTCGAGGTGGTGATTCTCAAGCCGGTGAAGGATCCGTTGAGCTACGAGAAGCCGCTGCCGTTCGACCAGCTGCCCTACCAGCAGCGCACGGACAAGTACTACTCGGTCGGCACCGCGTTCGCCATCGGCGACAACCGCTACGTGACCGCCGGCCACGTGCTGTCGCTGGGCATCGACAGCCTGATGGGCGAGCCGGCCCTGCGCGACGCCGCGGGCCATGTCTATGCGATCGACAAAGTCACCCGCTACTCGCTGCATGAGGACTTCGTCGAGTTCACGCTGAAGGATCCGCCCAAGGTGACGCCGCTGGCGTTGAACACGCAGCCGGCCCTGAACGAAGTGGTTTACGCGGTGGGCAATGCGCTGGGCACGGGCATCGTGATCCGCGACGGCCTCTACACCTCGCAGACGCCGGAGGAACAGGACGGCCGCTGGAAGTGGCTGCGCTTCTCCGCCGCCGCCTCGCCCGGCAACAGCGGCGGACCGCTGCTGGACAAGGACGGCAAGGTCATCGGCATCGTGGTGATGAAGTCGCCGGACGAAAACCTCAATTACGCGCTGCCGATCGACCGGGTGCTCAACGCGCCCGCCAATCTGGCCAGCATCGACACGCGCGAGAGCTACCAGCTCGATGTGATCGAGGACAAGCACACCGGTCCGTTCAAGGCGCAGTTTCCGCTGCCCAAGAGCTTCGCCGAGTTCAGCGCGACCTACCAGAAGCTGCACAACGCCGACGTCGACCAGAAACTGCATGACCTGCTGGCCGAGAACGCGGCCACGATGTTTCCCAACGGCCAGGGCGCCAGCCGCCTGCTGCACGTCAATTCCGATCTCAACGCCTTCCCCACCCTGCTCCACCGCAACAGCAACGGCAATTGGGTGAGCGCCAAGGCCAACGAGAACAAGGCCGTGCTTCCGCACAACGGCTACATCGGCCGCGCGGCGGTGGGACAGCAGGTGATGTTCCACCTGCGCAAGCCGGACGACGTCACCAGCAAACAGCTGTACGGCGACTCCAAGCTGTTCATGGACCTGGTGCTGAAAGGCGCCCCGATGCAACGGCGCGTGGGCAGCGAAGCGATCAAGATCACCTCGCTGGGCGCACCGTCGCTGCAACGCAATTTCACCGACAACTATCAGCGCCGCTGGCAGATCCGCGAATGGCCGATGGCGTACGACAACGAGCTGGTGATCGCCTTCCTGCTGCCGGTGCCCGATGGCTACGCGGCGATGGTCCGCCTGACCAGCAACCGCTCCGAGCACGAGGACATCGCCGACATGCAGGCCTTGGCCAACTTCGTCGACGTGTCCTACAGCGGCACGCTGGCGCAGTGGAAGGAATTCCTGGCCAACACCGAGCTGCTGCCCAGCGTGCTGTCCGACATCGCCATCCGCTTCAACTACGGCGACGACTTCAAGTACCAGTCCAAGCGCCTCGGTTTCGCCTATACGCCGTCGCTGCAGAAGATCGATGCGGACAGCCAGCTGGTGCTCGGCATGTCCTACTTCGAGGATCACGGCAAGACCGTGTGGGACGTCTCCAAGGTGGAAGTGAAATCCAACCTCGACAATGCCGAGCATGTGATGGTCAATCGCCACGTGGCTCCGTCGGACGACCTGGACGACAGCTTCCGCAACCGCTGGGGCAAGATCGTGCATCGCAGCCATCCGGACGACGGCGTGCCGTACAGCGAAAACGACATGACCTACATCGGCACCGTCGGCGGCACCCAGGTCAGCGCGGAATCCAAACCGGAAGTGCTGTACACCGCCTTCTACGGCGTGGACGGCCCGCGACCGGAAGACGCCATGAAGGGCAAGCTCAATCTGTTGCTGGAGAAGCTGCAGGTCAACGAGCACTGATGACGATGGTGCGGGGCCGCCGTGCCCCGCACCTGTTCAAACACCGGTCGACAGCTCAACGCGGCTCGGTGATTTCCGTCTGCAGATCCACATCCACCTCGGCCGTGGCGGTATGCGGTACGCGGGGCTGCCGGGTCAGGCGTCCGTACCAACGCCAGGCGAACCAGCCGGTCAAGGTCAGCGCGCTGGCGCCCAGCGCCAGGTACACCATGTGGCCCGACAGCAGCGGCGACAGCACGCCCGCTACCACCGCGCACATCAGCAGGCTGCCAAACGCCTGCACCGACGAGGCGCCGCCGCGTCGCTGCGGAAAACGGTCCAGCAGCAACAGCGTGAGCGTGGGAAAAGCGATCTGCACGCCGATGCCGTGCAGCACCAGCGGCAGCATCGACCAGGGCAGCAGCGGCTCGCGGGTGACCAGCCCCATCAGCAGATGCGCGGCGCATGCCAGCAACATGAAGCCGTAGCCGAGGTTCACCGTATAGGCCGCGCTGCGGCGATGGGCGAGGCGCCCCGATATCCACGCACCGGTCATCAGGCCCGCCACCGTCGGCAGGAACAGCCACGGGAAACCCTGCGCGGACAGATGCAGCAGATCGCGAATGATGTGCGGCGCCGAGGAGATGTACAAAAACAGCCCGGCGAAGTTCACCGAGCAGGAAATCAGCAACGGCCAGAACGGTCGATCCTTGCCGAAATTCACATAGCCGCGCACCAGCGTGCCCGCGCGAAACGGCGTGCGTGCGGCGACCGGATGGGTTTCGTCGAGGAATACCATCAAGGCCAGCGCCAGCATCAGCGTGAAGCCCAGCAGCACCCAGAAGATGCCGTGCCAGCCGTTGAGGAACAACAGCTGCGCGCCCACGATCGGCGCGATCACCGGCGCGATGCTGAAGATCAGCATCACGCGCGACATCATCTGTTGTGCCGCGGGTCCCTCCAGGCTGTCGCGGACGATGGCGCGGCCCACCACCAGACCCGCACCGGCGCAGACGCCCTGCAAGGCGCGGCAACTGAGCAGCATCGGGTACGAGGTGGACAGCGCCGCGCCCGCGGAGGCCAGCGCATACACCAGCATGCCGGTGACGATCACCGGCTTGCGGCCGACGGCATCGGAAATGGCGCCGTGGAACAGGCTCATCACGGCATAGGTGATCAGGTAGGTGCTGATCATCTGCTGCAGCCCGGTGCTGTCCACCCCAAAGCGGTCGCCGATCAGCGGAAACGCCGGGAACACGGCGTCGATCGAGAACGGACCGATCATCGACACGCCCGCCAGCAGGAATGGCAGGCTGCGCCGGACGGGGCGCGATGTGGGGGTCATGGGCATGGCACAGCGGGCGAGGTGACGGAAGTATAGCGGTGCCTTCCGCGCGGCTGATCCATGACGTTCGAGGGATCATCGGCTAGGATGAACGGCACAGGGAGATGGCATGCCTCCCGCCGCGGCCACGCCGTGGCAAACCACCTTCGGGTTGATGATGCCTGCACCGCCGGACATTCCGGGGCGCAGGCGTGTGCCTGTGTCCGGGAAGTCCTTCCGATCGAAGTTCTTCTGCAAGAGGAGGCCACAACGTGGGCTTTACCGGATTTCTCGCCGTCGGCATAGGCGGCGTATTGGGTTGCTGGTTGCGCTGGACCCTGGGTGTGCTGTTCAACCCGCTGTTCCCCACCGTGCCGCTGGGCACGCTCGCCGCCAACCTGATCGGCGGCCTGTTGATGGGCGTGGTGCTGGGCGTCTTCGACCATTTCCAGACCCTGCCGCCCGAGCTTCGCCTGTTCGTCGCCACCGGCTTCCTGGGCGGGCTGACCACCTTTTCCACCTTCTCGGCCGAATCGACCACCCTGCTGCTGCGGCAGCAGTACCTCTGGTTCGGCGGACACGTGGCCCTGCACCTGCTCGGCTCGATCGCGCTGACCGTGGCCGGCATCGCTCTCACCCGCGCCGTGTTGCGCTAGGAGACCCCATGGAAACCACGCAGCAAGGCGTCCAGCTCAGTTTCTACACCCATGCCCGCGCACGCCACGACGGCAAACTGGTCTTCGAATGGTTGCTCGAGCACGCACGCAGCCAGGGCATCGGCGGCGGTTCGGCGTTTCGCGCCATCTGCGGCTTCGGCCGGCATGGTGTGCTGCGCGAAGAACAATTCTTCGAACTGGCCGACGATCTCGCGGTGAAGGTGGAATTCCTGCTTACCGACGCGCAGTCGCAGGCGCTGCTGCAAACCGTTCGCGAAAGCGGCGTCGACGCAGTCTTTGCAATTGCTCCCGCAAGCTTTGGGATACTAGGCAGGACGCCGACACCCCGTTGAGTCTACGGCGCCGTCCTGCCCTTCTCGTCACCATGGCATACGAGGACCGCATGAGTCAGGATTCATTGAAGTCACGTGCCGCCACACTGCTCGAGCACGCCGGCATTTTTCTCGATGGTTCGCGCCCCACCGACATGCGGGTGCACGACGAACGACTTTACGCACGCGTCTTCGCGCACGGCTCGCTGGGCCTGGGCGAAAGCTATATGGACGGCTGGTGGGACAGCGAGGATCTGCCCGGGCTGTTCACCCGCGTACTCGGCGCGCAGCTGGACAACGAACTGAAGACGCTCGATACGCTGCTTGCGCATCTGAAGGCGCGCTTCATCAACCTGCAGCGCGGCGACCACGCCTTCGATATCGGCCGCGTGCATTACGACCTGGGCAACGACCTGTTCCAGGCCATGCTCGGCAAGCGGCTGGTGTATTCGTGCGGCTACTGGGCACAGGCGAACAATCTCGACGACGCGCAGGAGGCCAAGCTCGACCTGATCTGTCGCAAGTTGCGCCTGAAGCCCGGCCAGCGCGTGCTGGACATCGGCTGCGGCTGGGGCGAAGCGCTGAAGTTCGCCGCCGAGCGCTACGGCGTGCAGGGCGTGGGCGTCACCGTGTCGAAGGAACAGGCAGCGTTTGCGCGCGAACTGTGCCAGGGCCTGCCGGTGGATATCCGCCTGCAGGACTATCGCGAACTCGACGAACCGTTCGACGCGATCTTCTCCATCGGCATGTTCGAGCATGTGGGCGCGCTCAACTACCGCACCTATTTCGAGGTGGTGCGCCGCTGCCTGCGCGACGACGGCCTGTTCGTGCTGCACAGCATCGGCAGCAACGGTTCGCCCAGCCGGCCCGATCCGTGGATCGAGAAATACATCTTCCCCAACTCGATGATTCCCGCCGCCAGCCAGGTGGCCGAGGCGTCGCAGAACCTGTTCGTGGTGGAGGACTGGCACAACTTCGGCGCCGACTACGACCTCACGCTGTCGGCATGGCGGGCCAACTTCGACGCCGCATGGCCGCAGCTGGCGGCAAACTACGACGACCGCTTCCGCCGCATGTGGCGCTTCTACCTCTCGGTATCGGCCGCGGTGTTCCGCAGCCGCCGCGACCAGCTCTGGCAGCTCACCCTGAGTCCCCACGGTGTGCCCGGCGGCTATCGCGTTCCCCGTTGAGAATGCTTGCAGCAAGCCACTTCGCGCACGATAGTGCAGCTATCAGCGGGCCGCATGACGGTGGCCCGCTACGACGCGTTGTCCGCCCCTGATCCGGAATTTGCCTTGAAACTGTTTCGACGCCTTGCGGCCGCCCTGGCCCTCAACCTGTTGCTCGTCGCGGTCGCGGTAGCCCAGCCCGGGTTGTGGGTCGCCAAGAACGAGCACGCGACGGTGTACCTGTTCGGCACCGTGCATCTGCTGCCTACGGATACGAACTGGCAATCGCACGCGCTGGACAAGGCGCTGGACGAGAGCCAGCGGCTGAGCATCGAGATCGTCGACGACGATTCGGCGGCCATGCAGGGTCTGGTGATGCAGTACGGCGTCGACCTGAGCCAGTCGCTGTCCAGCAAGCTCGACGAGAAGGACCGCGGCGAACTGGAGAAGGCGGCCGAAGTCGCGAAGCTGCCCGGCGGCATCGCCGCGCTGCAGCCCATGCGTCCCTGGCTGGCCGCGCTCACGCTCACCATGGCGCCGCTGATGCAGGCGGGACTGGACCCGAACCAGGGCGTCGACAAGCTGCTCAAGGCGCGCATGCAGCAGGCCGGCAAACCCATCGACGGGCTGGAAACCGCGGAAAAGCAGATCCGCATGCTGGCCGACCTGCCCGAGGCGATGCAGCTGGAATTCCTGCGCCAGTCCTTCAAGGAAGTGGCCGACGGCCCTTCCAAGCTGCGCGAACTGATCGACGCTTGGCGCACCGGCGACACCGCCGCCATCGCCCGGATCGAGGACGAGGACCTGCGCAAGGACAGCCCGCTGCTCTACCAGCGGCTGATCGTCGAGCGCAACGAAGCCTGGGCGAAGACCATCGCCGAGCGCATGCAGCAGCCGGGCGTGAGTTTCGTCGCCGTGGGCGCGGGCCACCTGGCGGGGCCGGACAGCTTGCAGGAGCAGTTGCGCAAGCTGGGGGTGAAGACTATCCGCATCGAGAACTGACAGCCCAACGCCCCCTTGTGGGAGCGCACCCTGTGCGCGACCGCGGAGCCACGCAGTTCCTCGGTGGACGGCTTTCGCGCCACGGCCGCAAGGCTTCACCGCTCCGCCGGCTGTCGCGCACAGGGTGCGCTCCCACAGGAGGCAAACTGACCCTGCCCCTCGCCCCCCAGCCCCCCTTTCTGGCACCATCGTCCGGTTAAGCGCGCCGCCTGCGCGCAGCCCATCTGACGCAAACCCATGAATTTGCAAGCCAATTTCGAACAGATCCCGCTCAAGGAATACGCCGAGCGGGCCTACCTCGACTACTCGATGTATGTGGTACTGGACCGCGCCCTGCCCTTCGTGGGCGATGGCCTGAAGCCGGTGCAGCGTCGCATCGTCTACGCCATGAGCGAGCTGGGCCTGGCGGCTTCGTCCAAGCCCAAGAAGTCCGCGCGCACCATCGGCGACGTGATCGGCAAGTTCCATCCGCACGGCGACACCTCGTGCTACGAGGCGATGGTGCTGATGGCCCAGCCGTTCTCGTACCGCTATCCGCTGGTCGACGGCCAGGGCAACTTCGGCTCGCCGGACGATCCGAAAAGCTTCGCCGCGATGCGCTACACCGAGTCGCGCCTGAGCCCGATCGCCGAAGCGCTGCTGGGCGAACTCGGCCAGGGCACGGTGGACTGGGTGCCGAACTTCGACGGCACGCTGGAAGAACCCAGTTGGCTGCCCTCGCGCGTGCCGCACGTGCTGCTCAACGGTTCGATGGGCATCGCCGTGGGCATGGCCACCGACATTCCGCCGCACAACCTGCGCGAAGTGGTGAGCGCGTGCATCCGCCTGCTGGATGATCCGGACGCCACCGTCGCCGACCTGTGCGAACACATCCAGGGTCCGGACTACCCGACCGAAGCGGAAATCATCACGCCGCGCAACGAACTGCTGGCGATGTACCAGAACGGCACCGGTTCGGTGCGTGCCCGCGCCGTGTACCACATGGACGAGGGCAACATCGTCATCACCGCGCTGCCGCACCAGGTGAGCCCGTCCAAGATCCTCGAGCAGATCGCCGCGCAGATGCGCGCGAAGAAACTGCCGATGGTGGAAGACCTGCGCGACGAATCCGATCACGAGAATCCGATCCGCCTGGTGGTGGTGCCGCGTTCGAACCGCATCGACGCCGCCGAGGTGATGCAGCACCTGTTCGCCACCACGGACATGGAAAAGAGCTTCCGCATCAACCTCAACATGATCGGTCTGGACGGCCGTCCGCAGGTGAAGGATCTCAAGCGGATCCTCAGCGAGTGGCTGCACTTCCGCACCGATACGGTGACGCGCCGCCTCAACCATCGCCTGGCCAAGGTCGAGCGCCGCCTGCACCTGTTGGAAGGTTTGCGCATCGCCTACCTCAACCTGGACGAGGTGATCCGCATCGTCCGCACCGAGGACGAACCCAAGCCCGTGCTGATGGCGCGCTTCGGCCTCAGCGAAGAGCAGACCGACTACATCCTCGAGACCAAGCTGCGCCAGCTGGCGCGCCTCGAGGAAATGAAGATCAATGCCGAGCGCGACCAGCTCGAAGAAGAACGCGCACGCATCAACGTGCTGCTGAAATCGCCGGCCAAGCTCAAGGGCCTGATCAAGGAAGAACTGCGCGCCGACGCGGCCAAGTTCGGCGACGAGCGCCGCTCGCCGCTGGTGCAGCGCAATGCCGCGCAGGCGCTGGACGAAAGCGCGCTGGTCGCCAGCGAACCGGTCACCGTGGTGCTGAGCGCCAAGGGCTGGATCCGCGCCGCCAAGGGCCACGACATCGATGCCGACGGCCTCAACTATCGCGAAGGCGACAGCCTGCTCGCCGCGGTGAAGGCACGCACCACCCAGCAGGTCGCGGTGATCGACTCCACCGGCCGCAGCTATTCCATGGCGGCGCATACGCTGCCCTCGGCACGCGGCAACGGCGAGCCCGTCACCGGCCGCTTCAGCCCACCGTCGGGCGCCAGCTTCGACGCGCTCGCCGCCGGCGACAACGACACCCGGCTGATCCTCGCCACCGACCACGGCTACGGCTTCGTGACGCGCTTCGAGGCGCTCACCGGCCGCAACAAGGCGGGCAAGCAGATCATCACCCTGGGCGATGGCGCCAAGGTGCTGGCGCCGCAGGTCAGCGCCGATCCGGCACGCGACCGCATCGTGGTGGTCACCACCGAAGGCCACCTGCTGATGTTCTCGGTGGCCGAGCTGCCGGAGCTGGACAAGGGCAAGGGCAACAAGCTGATCGACGTGCCCAAGGCCAAGCTGAGTGCGGGCGTGAAGGTCGTCGGTGTGGCGGTGGTCGCCGAAGGCAAGGGTGAGGTGACGCTCTATGCCGGCCAGCGCAAGCTCACGCTGAAGTGGTCGAACCTGGTCGAGTACGGCGGCAACCGCGCCACCCGCGGCGGCCTGCTGCCGCAGGGCTTGCGCCGGGTGGAGCGGATCGAGACCACGGGCTGATCCAGCCTTTCCATTCCCTGCTTACCCTGTGGGAGCGCACCCTGTGCGCGACGGGCCGGAGGCAAGGCCCGTCGCGCACAGGGTGCGCTCCCACAGTTTTGGGGTCAGCCCTAGACCTTCTTTCATGTTGACGGACGCCCCGCCCGGGCCTTATCCAGTGTGCTCCCGCCGCAGCACAAGGATGGTCCATGCGCACGTCAAGACTGTCGGCGCTTATCGCCGGCCTGTTGTTCGCAGTAACGGCTCACGCCGCGGATACCGACCAATGGCAACTGCCGGTGGCCGTGAAGAAACTGGACAACGGCCTCACCGTGGTCGTTTCCGAAGACCATAGTTCGCCCACCGTCGGCATCAGCACGGTTTACCACGTAGGCATGCGGCTGGAGCCGCAAGGGCGCACGGGCTTTGCCCACCTGTTCGAGCATCTGATGTTCGAAGGCACGCCCAATGCACCCAAGGGCACGTTCGATCGCGTAATCCAGGGCGGTGGTGGCGTCAACAATGGCTCCACCCGCGCCGACTACACCAACTACGTCGAATCGGCGCCCATTTCGGCGCTCGAGCCGTTGCTGTGGCTCGAAGCCGATCGCATGAAGACGCTCGATTTCAGCGAAAAGAATCTCGACAACCAGCGCGATGTGGTGAAGGAAGAGATTCGCGTCAACGTAAAGAACCAGCCCTATGCCGCGTTCTACTGGCTCGACCTCAACGCGCTGGCCTTCGACAAATGGCCGAACAAGCACGACGGCTACGGTTCGTTCGAAGACCTGGACCACGCCAGCATCGCCGACGTGAAAGCGTTCCACGACACCTTCTATCAGCCCGCCAACGCGGTGATCGGCATCTCCGGCGACGTCACGCCCGAACAGGCCTTTGCGCTGGCGCAGAAATACTTCGGCTCGATTCCTTCGCGCGCGTTGCCGCCGCGTGCGGACATTGCCGAACCGCTGAACACCAAAGCTCGCCACCTCGAGCAGACCGATACGATGGCCAAAGCGCCGGCGATTGCGGTGGGCTGGAAGGCGCCCGAGCGCGGCAGCAAGGACCAGATGCCGATGCTGGTGCTGGCGCAACTGCTGGTGGGTGACGACGCGTCTCGCTTCTACCAGGGCCTGGTGAAGGGTCGCGAACAGCTGCTGCAGATCCAGGGCGGCTTGAATTTCGCGCTCGGCAGCGGCACCGACTATGCCGGTCCCACCTTGTTCGGCCTGTTTGCGATCTACAAGCCCAATGCGCAGCCGGATCAGGTGCTGGCGGCGCTCGACGAGGAGATCGCCAAGGTCGCCCACGACGGTGTCGACGACGCCACGCTGGCGCGCGTGAAAACCAAGATGCTGTCGGACTGGTACGGCGGCATGGAGGATTTCCTCTCGCGCGCCGACACGCTCGCCAAACTGCAGACGCTGTGGGGCGATGCCAAGGTGGTGAATCAAGTGCCCGGCTGGATCAACCAGGTGACGTCCGACGACGTACGCCGCGTGGCGCAGACCTATCTCACCGATGCCAATCGCAGCGTGATCATCCGCCGCCCGGTGGCGGCCCATGCCAAGGACGCCGGCGCCAAGCCGGCCAAGCACTGAGGAGAGCCAAGGTCATGATCACGACGACTCTGAAAGCATCCCTACTCGCTGCCGCCCTTGGCATCGCCCTGACCGCCCAAGCGGTCGAAGCCCCCATGCCCAAGGAACTACCGCCGTACGGTCCCGAACGACCGCTGCCGGTGCCGCAGATCACGCAGCGCACGCTGTCCAACGGCCTCACCGTGTGGGTGATTCCACGCCACGGCCTGCCCAAGGTTAACGTGCAGCTGGCCGTGCTGGGTGGCACCTCCTACGACGACGCGCAGCATCCCGCCCAGGCCGAACTGATGGCCGCGTTGTTCAACGAAGGCACCGACAAGCTCGACTCCAAACAGATCGCCGAAAAGCTGCAAGCGATCGGTGGCGACTATGGCGCCAACGCTGGACGCGATTCCATCGGCGTCAGCGCCAGCGCGCTGTCCAGCCATGCGGACGAACTGCTCGAACTGGTCGCCGACACGGCGCTGCATCCGAGCTTCCCGGCCAAGGAAGTCACGCTGGAAAAGACCAACGCACTGCAGTCGCTGAAGGTGAACGAGGCCGACCCCGACTGGCAATCGATGCGCGCGTTCAACCATGCGGTGTACGGCGATCATCCGTATGCGCGCGACGAACTCACCGAGGCAAGCATCCAGGCGGTCACGCCCGCGTCGCTGCACGCGTTGCACGATCAACGCATGCGACCGGAGCGCGCGCTGCTGGTGATCGTCGGCAAGGTCGATGCCGACCAGGTGCTCAAGACGGTCGAGCAGCAGTTCGGCAGCTGGACGGCACAAGGACCCGCGCCCGCCAATGTGGCCCAGGTACCTACCGGTGCGCCTGCGCAAAAGTTGCTGGTGGCACGCGCCGGCGCGGTGCAGACCAATATCCGCTTCGGCCAGCCCACGGCGCCCATGCGTGACCCGGACTTCATCCCGCTCACCGTGGCCAACACGGTGCTCGGCGGTGGCTTCAGCAGCCGCATCACGCAGGACATCCGCGAGGACAAGGGCTATTCGTACAGCCCCTACTCCACCCTGGACGTGCGCCGCAACGGCGGCAACACGCTGGCCGTGGTGGATGTGCGCAACGAGGTCACCGGCGCCACGCTGAGTGAACTGTCCAGGCTCTACCAAGGCATGGGCACCGAGCCGGCCAGTCCCGAAGAACTGCTGCGCGCCAAGCGCCTGATCGCGGGCATCTACCTGTTGCGCAACCAGATCCAGTCGGCCCTGGCCAACACGCTGGCACGCTACTGGGTGAGCGGCATGCCGCCCTCATTCATGACCACGTATGTCACCGACACCGGCAAGGTCACCGCCGAGCAGGTACAGGCGATGGGGCGGAAGTACTTTGCGCCGGAGAAACAGAGCATCATCCTGGTTGGCGACCCCATGGCGATCGATCCGCAGTTGAAGCCGATCGGCCGCTTTACGCCGTACCAGCCTTGAGCAACCCCGCATGGCGGCGGGAACTCCCGTCGCCATGCGTCGTCCAAGGGAGACGTGTCCACACCGGCGACGGTGGCGCGTTATAGGCCTCACGTCCCCGGAGCGCTTTTCCATGAAGATCTTCCGCTTCACTGTTTTCGCCGCTGCCAGCCTGCTGGCGGCCACGGCCTGGGCCCAGAACGCCGACCAGCCGTTGAACCTGAAGCTCCCGGCCAACCTTCCTGCCGCCAGCACCAGCGCGGCGCCGCCGGCCGCACCGGCGACGACCGTGGCCAACAGCAGCGGACGCCAGGCACCCGCCGCCAACACCCAGGCCAATGCCCAGGCCGGCGGCCAGACCGCCAGCTACACCAAGGATCCGCCGGGCACCTACTACGGCGACACCAGCGGTGCGCTGGGCGACACCCAGGCGGCGGTCAGCGCCGAGCCTACTGTCACCTGCGACGACGCGACCTACAACCAGCCGCAGGTCCACGGCTCGGTCACCACCGGCGTGGTGGCGGGCAACCACGTCAGCGGCAGCTATACCGGCGGCGGCGTCACCCTCAGCCAGGCCTTCGGCAGCTGCGAGCACCCGACGGGCGGCATGAGCATCTCGATCGGCGGCACCCAGGGCCATTTCGGCCGCTGAACGCTCCCCGCGGGACCAGGGGTCGAAAGTTCTTGGAAAGGGTCGGTCGTCAGACTGACCCCATGATTTACTGTCATCTTTCCGCGCGGCACCTGCCCCGGACTTCCCCGATAGCCTGTAGCTCCGGAGCTCCCAAGTGATTCAAGACGTCGAGTTCCGCTACGAGGGCGGTCGCAGCGGTGTGCTGCTTATCCACGGCCTGACCGGCACCCCGACCGAGATGCGCCTGCTCGGCAAGGGCCTCAATCGCGCGGGCTACACGGTGCACGGCATGCAGCTGGCGGGCCATTGCGGCGACGTCGACGACCTGCTGAAGACCGGCTGGCGCGACTGGTACGCCAGCGTGGAGGCCGCCGCCGACAAGATGCGCCACGAGGTCGACCACCTGTTCGTGGCCGGCCTGTCGATGGGCGCCGTGCTGGCGCTCAAGCTCGCCGCCGAGCGCCCGGCATGGGTGAAGGGCGTGGGCGTGTACGGGGCTACGTTCCGCTACGACGGCTGGGCGATTCCGTTCATCGGCAAGTTCTCCTTCATGCTGCCGCTGCTGCACAAGTTTGGCATCGGCAAGCACCGCATGGTGCACGAGGGCGAGCCGTACGGCATTCGCGACGAGCGCCTGCGCGCGCAGATCAGCGGCGCCATGCTGAGCGGCGACAGCGCCGCGGCGGGCCTGCCCGGCAATCCGTGGCCGTCGCTGGCGGAGATGTACAACATGGCCGCCGTGGTGAAGCGCGAGCTGCCCAAGGTGACGGCGCCCTGCCTGATCGCGCACGCCACCGAAGACGACATCGCCAGCATCGAGAACGCCTACCTGGTGCAGCGTGGCGTGTCCGGTCCGGTGGAAACGCTGTGGCTGAAGGACAGCTACCATATGATCACGGTGGATCGGGAACGTCGCCTGCTGACCGACCGCTCGGCGGAGTTCTTCCGCCAGATCGCCGCCACCTACGAACCCGTCGCGCGCGCTGCGGCCTGAGGACTCCCGATGAGTCCCCTGGTTGTCGCGTTGTGGCTGCTCAACGTCACGCTCGATACCGTCGGCCAGTTGTCCTTCAAGGCAGCGGCCGGCGATCCTCGTGCGGGTGACGGCGTCGCGCGCTGGAAGTACATGGCGGCGCGTCCGTGGATCTGGATCGGCGTGCTCTCCTACGTCGCCGAATTCCTGGTCTGGATCGCGTTCCTCTCGCTGGTCGATCTTTCCGAAGGCGTGCTGCTGGGTTCGATCAACATCGTGGTGGTGATGATCGCCGGGCGCCTGTTGTTCAAGGAAAAACTGACGCCGCTGCGAGTGACGGGCATGCTGCTGGTGACCGCGGGCGTGGCCATCGTCGGCATGGCAGGAGGTTGAGGGATGTCGATGAAGCTAGCCCGTTTCTACGCCATCGGCTTCACCATCCTGGTGTTGTTCGACACGCTGGTGCAGCTGAGTTTCAAGTACGCCGGCGATCACGCCTTCCCGCCCGAGGCGAACTGGGCGTGGATCGTGCGCGTGTTTGGCCATCCGTGGATCTATGTCGCGGTGATCGGCTACGTCGGCAACTTCTTCACCTGGATGACGCTGCTCAAGCACGCGCCGATCGGCCCCGCGTTCGCGGTCACGCATCTTGAAGTGGTGAGCGTGATGCTGTTCTCCGTGTGGCTGTTCCACGAGCCGCTGACGGCATCGCGCATCATTGGCGCCGTCGCCATCGTGGCCGGCATCATCTGCCTGGCGTTCGCGGAAAGCGGCGCCCATCCGGAAGGCGACCCGCCCACCGAAGCGAAGGGTGCGCTGGGCGTCGTCGCGGGAGACTGACGTGCCTCGCGAGCTGCCGCCGACTGCCGGACTGCCGCTGCGCCTGAGCGACCTGTGGCCCGGTCGCGCCCCGTTTGCAGCACGTGCCGCGGCGTGGCTCGGCGTCGAGCACCTTCAGCTGGAATGCTCCGGTACCGCGGCAATGGTGGTGGCGCTGCGTGCGATGCACGGCCTGCGGCCGCAACGCGACGAAGTGATCGTGCCCGCGTGGACCTGCCCGCTGGTGGCGCTGGCCATCCATCGCGCCGGACTCAAGCTGCGGTTGTGCGATCTCGCGCCCAATCATTTCGACATGGACCCCGAACAGCTTCGCGTGCTGAGCGGACCGCGCACCTTGGCAATCGTGCCGACCCATCTGGCCGGCCGCGTGGCCGACGTGAATGCCGCGCTGGACGTGGGCCATCGCGTGGGTGCCTACGTGCTGGAAGACGCTGCGCAAGCCCTGGGCGCACAACAGAACGGGCGCAGCGTGGGCCTGCTTGGCGACGCAGGCTTTTTCAGCCTTGCCGTGGGCAAGGGACTCACCCTGTTCGAAGGCGGCCTGCTGCTGACCCGCGATACCGTGCTGCGCGACGCCTTCGCCGCCAGCCACGACGCCGTCATCCATGCCGATGCCAGGATGGATTGGCAACGCGCGCTGGAGTTGATCGGCTACACCGTGGCCTATCGCCCCTCGCTGCTGCCGTTGGCGTATGGACGTCCGTTGCGCAAGGCCCTGGCGCAACACGATCCGGTCGCCGCGGTCGGCGACGATTTCGGTCCCGATATTCCACTGCACACCGTGAGCGGCTGGCGCCAGGCGGTGGGTGCGCGCGCGCTGCCCCGGCTGCCGGCATTTCTCGAAACGACCCGTGTGCAAGCCTTGTCTCGCGTACAGCGCCTGAAGCGCATTACCGGCATCACCGTGTTCGACGACGCACTGGGGCAGCAAGGCGTGTGGCCATTCCTGCTGCTGACGTTGCCGAACGAGGCCGCGCGCGATGCGGCATTGAACACGCTGTGGACCGCCGGCCTGGGGGTCAGCCGGTTGTTCATCCATGCGCTGCCCGATTACGACTATCTGCGCGAGATCGTGGCCGATACGCCGCTGCCCCATGCACGAAGCTTCGCTGCGCGCTCGCTCACCATCACCAATAGCCCGTGGCTGGACGACGCCACGTTCGAGTCGATCTGCCTCACGCTGGAACGCGCGGCCGCCTGAGAGACGCGCTCAATGCGTCGCGCGCTCGCGGCTTTCCGCCCGCTTGTTGCCGGACAGGAACAACAGCGCGCCCACGCACAGGCTCAGGCAGGGCCCGACCAGCGACATGCCCATGCCGGAGGGAATCGTCACGCCCATCATCACCACGGCATTGGACGCCGCGTGCATGAACACGCACAACAGGATGCTGCGCGTATGGCTGTAGAGCCAGCCGAACAGCAACGCATTGCCCATCACGCCCACCAGGAACAAGGCAAACCCGGCGTGGTACTGCGCCACCCCGGGCAGGAAAAACAGCGGCAGGTGCCAGATCGCCCAGATCGGCCCGATCATCAGGGCCGCACGGGAAGCGCCCAGGGTGTGCCCCCACTCTTCCTGCGCAATGCCACGCCAACCCAGTTCCTCCAGGCCGCCGCCGATGATGGTCATCAGGAAGTACAAGGGGAACAGGTACCACGGGCGAAAACTCACCAGCGGACCCAGCGCCGGTTTCAACGCCACCGCGATGCCGACGGCGAAGAAGCCCAGCACGATCGGAAGCCCCAGCGCCAGCAGATACCACACGGGTTGAACGCGCCAGCGTCCCAGGCGCTGGTTGAATTCGCGCAGTGGCGCCTCGTCGCGCGTGCGCCACACGGCAATATAGGCGGCCATGGTCGGTCCCAGACCGCCCAGCACGTAGAGCGTCATGAACGGCCAGCTGCCGTAGCGGGTCAGTTGCGCCTGTGCGAGCGCGACCAGCGCGCCCCAGGCGATCCAGGTGATGCCGAAGGCGCTGGCCAGGAAGATCAGCGTGCGGCGGCTGCTAGGAAAATGGTCGGTCATGTCACGGCATCGCCTCGTGCGTCGCCGGAACGAGCCGGCTCTCGACTTGCGTGCAACAGTCCTGCCCGTTCACTACGGCTTCGGCGTCAATGATCGATCGATCATCGTTGCGCTGCTTTACACGCTGCTTTCGGCAATCGCCGCGAGCAGGCGTGCATTGAACGCCCGCTGCTGCGCCTGCCAGGCATCCAGTTCGCTTTGCGGCACCGGCTCCTGGCCGTCCATGCCACTGAGCATGCGCTTCCACCATGTGCGGTACTGGTAGGCGGAGACTTCGCCGTTGATGTCGCTGGCCACGATGCGTCCACGCAACGCCTCGATGATCGCCATCGCATGCGATTCCTCCAGCCGTCCCTGGTCCCAGTTGGTACGCGCGGTATCGACGCTGAACGCGTCCTTGTCGATCGACAGATAGGTCGGCTGCGGCGCCTGCTTCAGCTGCCGCACGAACGCGGTGGTGAGTTCGTCCGGGTCGTCGAAGCGGCGGAACGCATCGGCCAGGCCCAGCTTGGCTGCCCAATCCACGTTCACATCCATGCACCAGTAACTGAGCTTGCCGGCCTGCAAGGGCCGCAGGTAGTTCTCCCACGCGTGTTTAGCGCCGATATCGCCCGAGGTGATGCCGACCACGTGCACGTGCGTCACGAACGGCAGCATCGCCACCCGGCGCACCCACGAACCGCAATGGATGCCCCAGGGAAAACGCATGTTGTCCGGATGATTGTCGAACACCACCAGCTGGAACGGTCCGCGCGCACGCTGGCGCTGCACCAGCGGCCAGGTGAGATGGTGGTAGTCGCCCGAACCCATCAGCACGGTGCCGTAGTTTTCCGGCAGGCGCGTGTCGAGATAGTCGCGCAGGCGGTTGAACGTGCGCAGCGTGCAGCCGAAGCGGATCGCTTCCTGCCAGTCGGTCAGCGGCAGCGTGGTCGCGCCGGCCATCTCGCCGACCGAGCTGTCGAAATCCAGGATCAGTGGTTCACGCCTGCTCATGCGTCGCCCATTGGCTGTCGCTCTCGAAGAATCGGCTCAGGCGGCGTGCCAGCATGCGCAGGAGTGGATTGCGCAGGTAGATCGCGTGCCGCGTGAGGGTGAATTGTGCACCCAGCGACGCCTTCACCTGTGGGTCGGTCCAGCCGGCCACGTAGTGCGTCAGCTGCTGGGCGCGCGCAAAGGCCAGGTTGTGGAACCAACTGGTGAAATACAGGTTCTGCTCGCGGGCCTGCGGATAGGCGAAGCCCACGTACTTGTCGATCAGCTTGCCTTCGACCACGAAGCACAGGTTCCAGCCGATCATCTGTTCCTGATGGCGATAGACGAACACCACGCCGCCATTGGTCGCATCGCGCAGCACCGCGGCGAAAAAATCGCGACTCAACTTGTCGAAGTGGATCTCGCTCTGCGCGTAGACGTTCTCGTACAGCGCGTAATACGCGTCGACCACGGCATCGTCGCTGAACACGGCGTCGCCGCAATGCAGCGACGTCACCGCCGTCTCGTCGCGCTTGCGCAGCTTGCGGCGGATGTCCTTGCGCCGGCCGGAGGAAAGCCGCGCGAGATAATCGTCCTCGCTGGAGAAATCGATCGTCACATACGCCAGCGCCTGCCCTTCCAGCAGCACGAAACCGGCCGACTCGCAGGCGTCGGCAAAACGCCGGCACCACTGGCCCGTGGCCGCATCGAACAGCGGCGAGGCCTGCGGAATGTCCTTCACCACCAGCAGGCGCTGGCGCCGGCCCAACTGGTCGCGCAGGGCCTTGGCCAGCGCGTCGGGTTGGGCGTCGCGCGGGAACAACGCGTATTCGGACACCGTGGTGCCCACGAAGGCCGTGCGCCAGCGCAGCAGCCGCCCCCACCAGCGATAGCCGGGCGCGCCCATCACCTTGGCGCGCGCCTCGTCATCGGCGGTGGTGAGCAGGTCGAACGGCGCCACGAAGGCCGGCGTTTCCGCGACCTGAAGCACACTGAAATCGATGGGGGGATGTTCGGCGAACCGGGCGATCAGTGCGTCCGGCTCGAGCTGATTGAGGTACTGCACGCGACAGGCCCACGAGTCACAAGGCCATAGGATACGACTCCCGCCCCGGCCTGGCACGGCCACCGCCACTTTTCGGCCGATAAGGCTGCCGAAAGGCACTTGGCAGAAGCTGAATCAGGAGGCGTTCTGGACTTTATCCTGACGCTTCGTCAGGCTTGCGTAACGGCATCCCGAGGATGCCGCGTGACCCGGCGCCGTGGAACTCAGGAAATCAAACATGAGCAACGTTCAGCAGGAAACCTTCGACATCATTGCCAAGCAGGCCAAGATCGAGCTCGACACGATCAAGCCGGAGTCCACCCTGAAGGACCTGGGCATCGCCTCGCTGGATGCCATCGAGGTGATCTTCGACATCGAAGAGCACTTCAACATCAACCTGCCCAACGAAGACACCGACTTCGACGGCGGCACCGTCGGCCAGCTGGTGGAAGCCATCGAGCGCCAGCTCGCCCAGAAGACCAGCGAATAATCCATGCGCCGTATCGTGATCACCGGCATGGGCGCGATCTGCGCGCTCGGCCACGATGCACCTTCCGTGTGGAAGGCCATGACGGAAGGCGTTTCGGGCATCGGTCCGCTGACGCGCTTTGACGCTTCGGCGCTGCGTAGCGGCGGCATTGCCGCAGAGATCAAGCAGTTCGATCCAAGCCGGCATTTCGCCGAAGCGCGCCTGGCCTTTCTCGATCCGTTGAGCCAGTACGCGCTGGTCGCGGCGCGCGAAGCGGTCGAGCAATCGGGCATTTCCTTCGACGGTGAACGCGCCTCGCGCACCGCCGTGCTGGTGGGCGTGGGTGTCGCCGGCGAGGAGACGCGCGAAGGACTGTACAAGCGCCTCTACGAGGAACGCGCCACGCGTTTCCACCCGTTGGGCATCGTGCGCATCATGACCAACGCGCCGGCCAGCCAGATCAGCATGGCGCACGGCATCACCGGTCCCACCTTCGCGGTGGCGAGCGCTTGTGCTTCATCGAACCATGCCATTGCGCAGGCCGCGCTGATGATTCGCGCCGGCCTGGTGGATGCGGCCGTGGTCGGCGGCGCGGAAGCCAGCCTCACGCTGGGGTTGATGCGCGCATGGGAATCCATGCGCGTGCTGGCACCCGATACCTGCCGCCCGTTCAGCGCGGGACGCAAGGGACTGGTGCTGGGTGAAGGCAGCGCCATGTTCGTGATCGAGACGCTGGAATCGGCGCAGGCGCGCGGGGCCACGATCCTGTGCGAACTGGCGGGCACGGGCATGAGTGCCGACGCGGGCGACATCGCCGCGCCCTCGGCCGTGGGCGCGTCCGCCGCCATGAGCATGGCGCTGCGTGACGCCGGCCTGGCGCCCGAGGCCATCGGCTACGTCAACGCGCATGGCACCGGAACGGTCGCCAACGACAGCACGGAAACCCGCGCGCTGCACAGCGTATTCGGCGCGCATGCGCCTGCGCTGGCGATTTCCTCGACCAAGCCCATGCACGGCCACGCGCTGGGCGCGGGCGGCGCGCTGGAGTTGATCGGCACCATCGGCGCCCTGCGTGACGGCATCGTGCCGCCGACGCTCAACTACCTCGAACCCGACCCGGCCTGCGATCTGGACTATGTGCCGAATGTGGCACGCGAGAAGAAGATCGACGCGGCGATCAGCAATTCGTTTGCGTTTGGCGGGTTGAATGCGGTGGTGGCGGTGAAGCGGATGGGGTGATGGTGGATGGCGCGTTGCGCTGAGTTTGCTCGTCATTCCGGCGCAGGCCGGAATCCAGAGCCTCGGTGTTTGGTTTCTGCGTTGACGCCAGGGTGCCGCCTACGCGGCGGGCGTTTCGATCGGCTGCCGCCGCTCGAGTCACTTTTCTTTTGCTGGCCCAAAAGAAAAGTAACCCAAAGAAAATGGCCTCAGAAGCTCACACCGACTGCGGTATACAAGCCTGAAGGATTTGGGGCTCGGATCGTCACGATCTCCCTAATCAACGGTATGGCTACATCGCGAGTAAGGCGGTGCTGAGGACTTAAAGCGGAGCCTCGCTTCGCATCGCCTTTTGCGGTGCACGGCAATTCTCCCTCTCCCCTCCGGGGAGAGGGCTGGGGTGAGGGGTCAATCTTGCGGATGGGTGGCTACGTGCGTAGCTGCGACTGCCGGCAAAATAGACTCGCGGCTCAAGCGCGCAATCGGCATATCTCCAAGCGCAGCCGGATCGACCCAGCACACGCCCTCAATTTCCGCCTGCGCCACAAACGGCCCATCGGCTTTTACTTCATAGACCTCGGCCTCGACGACATGGCCCGGCTCGTTGGCTGCCGGCGCGCTGAAACGCCCGATCCAACGGGCGCCTTCCTCATGCATCGTGCAGCCGAGCTCTTCGTGCAGTTCACGCGCCAACGTGTGCAGATCGTTGCGGTCGTCCGCGTCGCGCTTGCCGCCTGGCTGCTGCCATACCTCGGCACCGCGTTTGCGCACCATCAGCACCCTGCCCTGCACGTCGCGTATCACCGCGGCAACGATGCGGATGATCTTCTCGCCATTCACAGCCGCGAGAACGACCAGGACTGCATGCGGCCGTCCTTGTACGGCATCACGCCGTGGAATGGGCGGGGATCCTGATCGAATACCAGCGGCAGGAAATGGCGGTCGCCTTCCCACATCGGCAGGTCCATCAGGCGGTCCAGCGGTACCCATTCCAGCGTGCCTTCGGGGTTGGAGGTCATCGGCGTGCCGCTGAAACGGTCGATGACGAAGATGAAGCCCAGCCAGTCTTCGCCCTGCTTGCCGAAACCCGGCCAGTTGAGGGTGCCGCGCAGCGACATCGACTCGCAGGTAATGCCGGCCTCTTCAAGGATTTCCCTGCGCATGCAGGCGGCGATGTCTTCCTCCGGCTCCATCTTGCCGCCCAGGCCGTTGTATTTGCCCAGGTGCATGTCGTCGGGCCGCGAGTTGCGGTGGATCATCAGGACTTGTCGACGATCCGGCGACAGCACATAGCCGAGAGTGGCGACGATGGGGGTATAGGGCATCGGTACGCTGCGGGTCGAGGAGGAAAGCGGCCAGTATAGTGATCCATCGGTTTCAACGGCTCTGCGCGATGCGCCACAGCACGCCGCTGGGATCGAACAAGACAAAATCGCGCATACCCCACGACTGGTCCTGCGGCGGGCTTCCCCGAACGCCGTAGCGCTCGATCACTCCGCTGTCCTCAACGTGCCGCCACCAGGCGTCAACGTCAGCCACCACCAGATGCATCATGAAATTGTCGGCAAGTTCTTTTACATAGAAGTTCTGCAGTAAAAAACTGGTGCCGCCGTGCCGGAAGCAGGTCAATTCATCGGAGGCCCAGTCTGCGTCAAAACCCAGGCCGATATAGAACGCCTGACTCAACGCGTAATCCCGCGCCGGCACGAAGGTCTTGATCTCGACAGTGTCCAGCGTGTGCATGGCATGGCTCCCTTTCTGCTGGTGAGGTGCCCAGCCATGCTAGCGGATGGCGGCCACGGGATTTTTCTCCCAAACGTCTCGCCGGACTTGCGCCAGCACGGTCAGGGCGGCGACCATCGGGGAATGTGGAACGCTTCAGACCGCCCGCTGTCCCGACTGCGCCTCTCGCTGTGCTGGCTGCTGCTGGCCCTGGTGCTGGTGGCCGGCTGCGATCGCCAGGCGCAGGCGGTGTCCAGCAAGGAACAGGTGTTCGATAACCAGAACTTCCGCGTGGTCCGCATCGACCTGAAGCGCGAAACCCTGAGCCTGCACTGGAAAGATCCGGAAAGCGGCGAACCCTTCGGCACCATCAACGCGTTGCGCCAATGGGGCATGACGCACAACCGCCGCATGCTGTTCGCCGCCAACGCGGGCATCTACGACCGCCAGTTCGCGCCGCTCGGTCTCTACGTGGAAAACGGCAAGACCACGGTGCCGCTGAACCTGTCCCATGGCAATCCGGCATCGGGCAATTTCTCGCTGCTGCCCAATGGCGTGTTCGCCATCTATCCCGACGGCCACGCCGCCGTACAGACCAGCACCGCCTTCAAGGCCGCCGCCAAACCGACGACATGGGCCAGCCAGTCCGGTCCCATGCTGGTCATCGACGGCAAGCTCAACGATCAGTTCATCGACGACTCCAACAGCCTCAAGTGGCGCAGCGGCGTGTGCGCCAAGACGCCGCACCATGTCGTGTTCGCGGTGAGCGAGGCGCCGGTGAATTTCCACACCTTCGCGCGGCTGTTCAAGGAAGAACTCGGTTGCCGCGATGCGCTCTACCTGGACGGCACCATTTCCCAGTTCTACGTGGACGGCGAAGGCTATGCCGGCGCGCCCACTTTCATGGTCAAGCCGTATGCCGGCATTTTCGCGGTGTTCTCGCAAACCACGCCCTGACCGCGCACGTCGACGGTCACCCACCCTCCGGATCGAGCCACTCGCGCCATGAATCAACCCCGACGTTTCCGCTGGCTTCGCTATCTGCTCGGAACCTTGCTGATCCTGCTGCTGGGCGTCTTCGTCGCCGGCTGGTTCCTGCTGGCCGGCAGCCGCGCGCAACTCGATGGCGAGGTGAAGCTCGGCAACCTCGGCGATGCCGTCTCGATCACGCGCGACGCACTCGGCACCACCACGCTGCAAGGCAAGAACCGCGACGACCTCACCTACGCCATGGGCTTCGTGCATGCGCAGGAGCGCTTCTTCGCGATGGACCTGATGCGTCGCCTGCCCGCGGGCGAGCTCTCCGAACTGGTGGGCGCCAAGGCGCTGGATACCGACATCAACCATCGTCGCCATCGCCTGCGCAGCGTGGCCCAGGCCGCCTATGCGGCGCTGCCGCCGGAGCAGAAGCGCACGCTCGACCTGTACGCGGCCGGCGTCAACGCGGGGCTTGCACACTTGCACGTGAAGCCGTGGGAATACCTGCTGCTGAATGCCAAGCCGCAACCGTGGCGCGCCGAAGACACCTTCCTGGTCATCGCGGCGATGTACCTGGATCTGAACGGTGACGGCCGCAACGAGCGCGAGCTGCACATGGCCGAACTGCGCTCGACCCTGCCCGCGCCGGTGGCCGACTTCCTGCTCTCGCCCGATCCGGATTGGGAGGCGCCGCTGCAAGGCGATCTTTCGCATCCGCCGGTGATTCCGGGCGCCGAGACGTTCGACCTGCACAAGCTCGCACCCGCCGCGCCGGGCGACCGGAGCGCGATGACCGCCGCCCTGCTCCCTGCGCTGGACGCCGCGCGACCGGGCAGCAACAGCTTCGCCGTGGCGGGCAACCTCACCGAATCGGGCGCCGCCATCGTGGCGAACGACATGCATCTGTCGCTGCGCGTGCCCAACATCTGGTTCCGCGTACGCCTGCGCTATCCGGATGCGTCGGCACCGGGCGGACAACGCGACGCCAACGGCGTATCCCTGCCCGGCACACCCGCGCTGGTGGTTGGCTCGAACGGCCAGGTCGCCTGGGGTTTCACCAACAGCTACGGCGACTGGACGGACTGGGTACGCGTTCTGCGCGACCCCAACGATGCCTCGCGCTACAAGGTGCCCGAAGGCTGGGCCGCGATCGAGACGCACGAGGAAGTCATCCACATCAAGGACGCTCCCGACCATACGCTGAAGGTAGAAGCCACGCGCTGGGGCCCGATCATGGGCAAGGACGTGGACGGCACGCCGCTGGCACTGGCATGGATCGGCGATCGCCCGGGCGGCTACAACCTGGGCGTGATGCAGCTGGAACACATCGACAGCGCGCATGCGGCACTCGATCTGGCGCCGGGCATGGGCATGCCGCCGCAGAACCTGCTCGCGGGCGACAGCGCCGGCCACATCGGCTGGACGGTCACGGGCACCTGCATTCCGCTGCGCAAAGGCTTCGATCCGCAGCTGCCGGCCGACTGGTCCGCCGCCGATACCGGCTGGCTGGGTTGCGCGCAAGCATCGCAGTACCCGCGCGTGGAAGACCCTGCCGACGGCCGCTTGTGGACGGCCAACAACCGCACGGTGGACGGCAGCGAACTCGAACTGCTCGGCAACGGCGGCCACGATCTTGGCGCACGCGCGCAACAGATTCGCGACGATCTGCGCGCCCGCAACAGCTTCACGCCCGGCAATATGCTCGACGTGCAGCTGGACAATCGCGCCGTGCTGCTCACGCGCTGGCAGCGGCTGCTGCAGGACACGCTGGCGGGTACGCACGACCCGGAGCTGGAGCAACTGCGCCAGCTCACCGCGACCTGGGCAGGCCGTGCCTCGACCGACAGCGTCGACTATCGACTGGTGCGTGCCTTCCGCGACAAGGTGAAGGAGAAGGTGCTCGCGCCCTTCGTGGCGCAGGTAAAAGCCAAGCACGACGACTTCGCCTGGCCCGGCCTGGTCGACGCCGAGGCCGCGGTGTGGACGATGGTGCGCGATCGCCCGATGAACCTGCTCGATCCCAGCTACGACAACTGGAACGCCTTGCTCAATGCAGCGGCTCACGACGTTGTCGACGAGCTGGGCAAGCAGCCGGGCGGCCTCGCCGCACGCAGCTGGGGCGAACACAACCGCACGGACATCCGTCATCCGCTGTCGCGCGCCCTGCCCGGCTTCATCGGCCGTTTCCTCGACATGCCGGACGAACCGGTGGCCGGCGACCACAACATGCCGCGCGTCGTATCACCGGGCTTCGGTGCATCGGAACGGCTCGACGCGATGCCCGGCCAGGAAGCGCAAAGCATCCTGCACATGCCCGGCGGCCAGAGCGACAACCCGCTGTCGCCCTATCACGGCGCGGGCCAGGAAGACTGGGTGAACGGCCGTCCCACGCCATTGCTGCCCGGACCCGACCAGCACACGCTGACGCTACTTCCCGCCAAGTCATAAGCCAAAAAAAGCCGCCTTCGGGCGGCCTTTTTTGTGGCGTCAGATCAGCCCAGCAAGCGGATGCAGATCGCCTCGTACAGCGACGGCAGTTTTTCCAGGTCGGCCACCGATACGCATTCGTCCACCTTGTGGATGGTGGCGTTCACCGGTCCCAGCTCCACCACTTCGGCACCCAGCGGCGCGATGAAGCGGCCGTCCGAGGTGCCGCCGCCCGTGCTCTCTTCCGGCGGAACACCGCAAAGGTCGCGGCACACCGACACCACCGCCTCGCGCACGGCGCCGCCCGGCGGCGTGAGGAACGGCTCACCGGACAGCGACCAATCGACTTGCCAATCCAGGCCGTGCTTGTCGAGGATGGCCTCGGTGCGCTTGCGGAGATCCCCGGCGCTGCTGGCCGTGCTGTAGCGGAAATTGATCAAGGCCGTGAGCGCGCCGGGAATCACGTTGTTCGCACCGGTACCCGCGTTGAGGTTGGAGACCTGGAACGAGGTGGGCGGGAAATCCTGGTTGCCCTCGTCCCAGCGCTCCGCCGCCAGTTCCGCCAGTGCCGGTGCAAACGCGTGGATCGGATTGCGCGCCTTCTCCGGGTACGCCACATGGCCCTGGATGCCGCGCACCTGCAGCGTGCCCGACAAGGAGCCGCGACGTCCCACCCGAATCAGGTCGCCGAGTTTTTCCTTCGACGACGGCTCGCCCACCACGCACCAGTCGATGCGTTCGCCCGTGGCACGGAAATGCTCGGCTACGCGGCGCACGCCGTCGAGATTGGTCGGCCCTTCCTCGTCGCTGGTCAGCAGCAGGCCAACACGGCCGCGGTGATCGGGATGCGCCGCGACAAACGCTTCCAGCGCCACCACCATCGCCGCCACCGAGCCCTTCATGTCCGCCGCACCGCGGCCGTATAGAAGGCCATCGCGAATCACCGGCTCGAACGGATCGGTGGTCCAGCTCTCAGCCGGCCCGGACGGCACCACGTCGGTATGCCCGAGAAACACCAGCAGCGGCCCACCCTGCCCGTGCGTCGCCCACAGGTTGTCGACCTCGCCAAAGCGCAGGTGCTGCACCGCAAAGCCCGCTCGCTGCAGACGTTCGCCAATCGAGGCCTGGCAGCCGCGGTCCTCCGGGGTGACTGAGCGGCGGCGAATGAGATCACAAGCAAGGTCGATAACGTCGGACATGACATCTGCGGGTCGGTGAGGTCTGCTGAGGATAGCAAGGCCTCCGGAAACTCCTTCAGGCAGCAGCACTGGACAAGCAGCAAAAATCGGCGCAGCATTCATTTGTATGCAATCGTATGCAAAGGAACACACCTATGTCCGTGTCCATCCCGCTGTCCGTACGCGTTCCCCAGGACGACTTCGAATGGCTGACCTCGCTGGACATCAAGGGCGCCAACACGCCGTCGGACAAACTCCGCGCCGTGATCCAGCTGCACCGCCGGGAACATGACGGCAGCCAGTCCTACGAGCTTGCGCTGAGTTGGCTGAGGGATGTGGTGCAGCCTTTCGCGCGCGAAGTGGCGGCCTACGAGCACCGCTCGTCCAAGCGCTCCGAAGTAGTAGCGGCGATGCTTGAATGGGTGCCGCAACTCATGGCGCTGCTCGCCTCCGAACATATCCACACCGACGCCAGCCCGGCGCGCGCCCGCCAGGTGGAGGACATGCTGCTCCAGCGCAGCGTCTCCCTGCTCAGCACGCTGCTGCGGCTGGGCATCACGCCGGCCAGTTCCACCTACGACGACAACGCCATCGCGCGGCAATTGCCGCGCCTCGGCGAACTGATCGACGCGGTGCGCGCTGCACAACCCCAGTCCTGAGTTTTCACGACTTTCATCAAGGAGAACGGCTATGTCCGACAGCCTGCAGGATCGTGTTGTCCGTCTCATCAGCGGCAGTGCCCACGCGCTGCTCGACAAGGTCGAAGGCCTGGCACCGGAAGCCGTACTGGCACAGGCCATCCGCGAGATCGACCAGGTCGTGGATGAAGTGCGCATGGAACTGGGCCGCATCGAGGCAGCCAAGCATCAATTGGCCACCCGCATCGGCAAGCTCGCCGGGGAACACGAGGATCTTTCCGGCAAGGCCGAGCTCGCGGTGCAGGAGCAGCGCGACGATCTGGCTGTTGCCTGCCTGGAACGGCAGACACTGATCGAAGACCAGTTGCCGGTGCTCGAGCAGAATCTTGCCAGCCAACGCGAACGGGGCGTCGAGTGCGAGGGCTATCTGCGTGCGCTGTTGGCGCGCAAGGAAGAACGCGAAGCCATCCTTGCGGAGTTCGTCGCCACGCGCCGTCGGGACGACGCGCCGGGGCAGGCGCCGACCCACGGCGCCCGCGAAGGCAAGGTCACCCGTGCCGAGTCGGCCTTCGACCGCGTGATGGCTCGTGAAACAGGCGTGGTAGGCTTCGGTACCGCACCGGGGGATGCGATGAAACTCAAGGAACTGGCCGACCTGCAACGCAGGAAGCGCATCGACGAACGCCTCGCCGCCCTGAAGACCACGGGTTCGACGCACTCATGAGTTTCTTCCTGCTGCCCGAATCGCTGCCCTATGTCGCGGCGCTGGGCGTGCTGATTGCGCTCGGCATCATCGAGGGGCTTTCTCTGTTGTTCGGCGCCAGTGCCTGGCACTGGCTCGACGGCATGGTCGGCCACGAACCTCCCGATGGTTTCCTGGGATGGTTGCACGTGGGACGCGCGCCGCTGCTGGTGCTGGTGGCGATCTTCCTCACCATGTTTGCGACCACCGGCCTCGTCATCAACATGCTGGGCGCGGGCTTGCTGCACCTGGTACCGCCGCGCTGGGCATCCGTGCCACTGGCCGTGCTCGCCAGTATCCCCGTGATGCGCGCGCTGGGCACCGGCATCGGCCGACTGATGCCGCGCGAGGAAACCTATGCTGTCTCTTTCGCCAGCCTGGTGGGTAGGGTCGCCACCATGCTGGGACACGCCCGCGCGGGTTACGCGGCACAGGCCAAGACCTCCGACGGCCAAGGCCACACGCTGTACCTGATGGTGGAACCCGACGAAACGGTAGGCGAACTGGCGATTGGCAGCGATGTGCTGCTGGTACGTCAGATCGACGGATCCCGCTTCGTCGCCATACCCAACCCGCGACCCGATCTACTCGTCTGAGAAGGATTTGAGATGAACAGCTTGATTGAAATTGCCATTGTGGTTGGCATCGTGCTCATTGGCCTGATCGTGGTGGGCTTGACCATTGCCCGCCTCTACCGGCGCTCTTCCAAGGAAATGTCGTTCGTCCGCACGGGCATGGGCGGACAAAAGGTCATCATGGATGGCGGCGCACTGGTGCTGCCCGTGTTCCATGAAATCATGTCGGTGAACATGAACACGCTCAAGCTCGAAGTGGCGCGCGCAGGCAAGGACAGCTTGTTCACCCGTGATCGCATGCGTGTCGACGTGGTGGCGGGCTTCTTCGTTCGTGTCATCCCGAGTGTGGAAGGCATTGCCAACGCGGCGCAGACCTTGGGCCAACGCACCATGGCGCCCGACAGCCTGCGCGAATTGGTCGAAGACAAGTTCGTCGACTCCCTGCGCGCCGCCGCGGTGTCGATGACCATGCAAGAGCTGCTGGACAAGCGCCAGGACTTCATCCAGGCCGTGCAGCACGCCGTATCCGAGGACCTGTTGAAGAACGGCCTGGAACTGGAGAGCGTATCGCTCACGCGTGTCGACCAGACCCCGATGCAGTACTTCGATCCCAACAACGCGTTCGACGCGGAAGGCCTCACCAAGCTTACCGAGGCCACCCAGCTGCGCACCAAGCAGCGCAACGAGATTGAGCAGACGACTGCTGTCTCCATTGCGCAAATGAACTACGAGGCGACCAACAAGCGGCTGGAGATCGACAAGCAGCAAACATTCGCCACGCTGAGCCAGCAGCAAGAGGTGGCTACTCGCGAAGCTCAGCAGAAGGCCGAGATCGCCGCCATCCAATCGCAGCGCGAACGCGAGGCGGAGCAGGCGAAAATCGACGCCGAGCGCCTGGTGCGTGAAGCGCAGGTCGAAAAAGAACGCGCCGTCAAGCAACGCCAGATCGAAGCCGAACGCGAAATCCAGGTCTCGCAGATCGAACAGCAGAAGCGCACGACGCTCGCCGACCAGGAAAAGCTGATCGCCATCGCCGAACGCTCCAAGGCGCAATCGGAAGCCGAACAGGTGGCGAACGAGGCTCGCGCCCTCGCGGCACGGGCTGAGGAACAAGTCAAAACCGCGCGCGACGTGGCCATTGCCGAGCGCGACAAGCAGATTGCGTTGGTGGCCGCCGAACAGGATGCGCAACAGCAGGCCATCGGCGTCAAGGTATCCGCCGAAGCCGAGCGCGACGCTGCTGACAACCATGCCCAGGCCGTTCGCATCCGCGCCGAAGCCGATCGCGTGCGCTTTGAAGTGGAGGCCGCAGGCATTCGCATGCGCAACGAATCGCTCAACACGTTGGGATCCGAGCAGATCATGCTGCAGATCAAACAGGCGCTGATTGCCGCATTGCCCGGCATCATCGAAGCCTCGGTCAAACCGATGGAGAAGATCGACGGCATCAAGATCGTGCAGGTCGATGGACTCAATCGTGGCAACGCTTCCGCAGGGCCGGGGGCTTCGGCCAGCGCAGGCGGCGGCAACCTTGCGGAACAAGCGGTGTCGGCCGCCCTCGCCTATCGCGCCCAGCAGCCGATACTGGATGCTGTGCTCGGCGAGATCGGCATGAAGGGTGACAGCCTTGCCGGCCTGGTCAATGGTGTGAAACATGACCTGAGCAGCACCACCACGCTGCCAGTGGAGACGGTGCCTAGCGACACTCATTGAGGCGTTAAGCCCGGAACAAAAAAAGCCCGCTTTTCGGCGGGCTTTTTTTATCAAGCAGGGACAGCTGTCAACCCGCCAGCGCCGTTCCCAACACGTGCCCCACCACGTACGTGATGCCCGCCGCTGCCACCGTGATGCCCAGCTGGCGCGCGATGGAAAACACCATGCTGCGGCCGGTGAACAGTGCGGTGCCCATGCCGATCAGCACCAGTCCGGCGATGGTCGAGGCGATGCTGGCGACGAAGGCGGCGTGGCCGTGCAGGAACAAGTACGGTGCCACGGGAAAGAGCGCGCCCAATGCGAACAGGCAGAACGAGGAAAGGGCGGCACCGTAGGCGGAGCCTCCCAATTCATCCGGATCGATGCCGAGGTCTTCGCGCACCAGGGTATCGAGCGCCGTGCGTGGGTGCTCGGCCACCTGGGTGGCCAATTCCTCGGCGACCTTGGCGTCCATGCCTTTCTGCCGATAGATGCCGACGAGACTGCGCTTGCCGTCTTCCGGCGATACGGCCAGGCGCTCGGCGCGTGCGGCGATCTGCGCCTGATAGAACTCGCGCGAGCTGTTGACCGACAGCCATTCGCCCAGCGCCATCGAACAGGCGCCGGCCACCAGGCCCGCAAAGCCCGCAAGCAGGATGGCGTGATCGCCCGCTGCCGCACCGGCCATGCCCATCACCAGGCTGCCGTTGGAAACGAGTCCGTCGTTGGCGCCGAGCACGGCGGCGCGCAGGGTGTTGCCGCTCTGGGTGCGATGGCGGCCACCGCGCGCGGTGGGCGTCGATGTTTCGAGGAAATGGTTGCGGTGCCCTTCCCGATCCACCGGCGTCGGCAGATGGTCGGCATGTTCCAGCCGCACCACGGTCGGCATCACGAACTCGGTGCCGAAGCGACGCGCAAACAAGGTGAGCACCTTCACGCGCGCACCGATGCGTGCCGGGGGTACCTGCACACCCATCTGCGTCAGCTGCGCCTCCCAGAACGCGGCATTGGCTTGCTCGCCCTCGGCGATGCGCCGGTAGGCACGGCGCAGGCGCTGGTCGGCGGCGAGTTCGGACAGCCGTTCGTAAAGCGCCGCGTTGTCGCGCTCGATACGAAGATTGCTGCGGTAGTGTCGTGCGCGACGATCCATCACGGCGTCTCCAGCGGATTCATTCGTCCAACTCGCCGTCGCGTTGGCCGAGATAGACCAGCGCCACCAGCAACACGGCCACGAAGCGGAATGCACTCTCCAGCCCGTTCCACTGCGTGGACATCCACATGCCGAACCACTCGCCACCCACCGCGATGAAGCCGCCCAGCCACAGCGCCACGCCCACGCTGAGGCCGAGCACGCTCATGCGCTTGGCGCGATGGAACAACGCCGCCGGGAGCTTGCGAGCGCGCCACAGCCTCCACACACCCAGCCAGCACAGCACCGCCGCCAGCGTTTCCGTGGCGATGATCAGTGCATAGGCGAGGTGTTGCAGCCAGGGCGAGGTGATCGCCCGATAGTGGATGCCCGCGCCGGGAAAAATGGTGTCCATCGCCAGCACATGCTGCACGAAGGGCCAGTTGCTGCCGTAGTCGGTGAGGTTGCCGAAGGCCACCAGCACGAGCCACAGCGCGATGGCGGCGAGCAACACGATCCGGGAGAGGCGAACCACCATGGCAGCGAGGTCCTCAGCGTCCGAACAGTTTCTTGAAACCGTTATCGGTGAAACCCACGCTGACCGAATCGTCGTCCTGCACGACTACCGGACGACGCACCAGCGCCGGATACTCCTTGAGCAACAGCGTCCACTCCGGGTCGCTGGCGGGGTTCTTGCGTTGCGGCAGCAATGTGCGCCAGGTGGTGGAGGATTTGTTGACCAGCTTTTCCCAGCCGCCCAGTTGCTGCGCCCAGCTCTTCAGCGTGGCCGCGGGCACGGGGTTTGCCCGATAGTCGACGAAGGTGTAGGCCACCTCGAAGCGGTCGAGCCAGTTGCGCGCCTTGCGGCAGGTATCGCAGGTAGTGAGGCCGTACAGGGTCACGCTCATTCGGCGCTCCGCAGCAGTTCGTTGATGCCGGTCTTGCTACGTGTCTTCTCGTCCACCTGCTTGACGATGATCGCCGCGTAGAGGCTGTGCGAGCCATCCTTCGCCGGCAGGCTGCCCGACACCACCACGCTGCCGGCCGGTACACGGCCATAGCTGATCTCGCCGGTGGCGCGGTTGTAGATGCGCGTGGACTGGCCGAGGAACACGCCCATGCCGATCACGCTGCCCTTCTCCACGATCACGCCTTCGACCACTTCCGAACGCGCGCCGATGAAGCAGTTGTCTTCGATGATGGTCGGGTTGGCCTGCAGCGGTTCCAGCACGCCGCCGATGCCCACGCCACCCGACAGATGCACGCCGGCGCCGATCTGTGCGCACGAGCCCACCGTGGCCCAGGTGTCGACCATGGTGCCTGCGCCGACATAGGCGCCGATATTCACGTAGCTCGGCATCAGCACGGCATCTTTCGCTACGTGCGCGCCGCGGCGCACCAGCGCGCCGGGCACCACGCGCGCGCCCAGCCCTTCCAGCTCAGCGCCGTTGCCGTGCGCAAAACGCAGCGGCACCTTGTCGAACGCCATCGCCGGGCCGCCATCCACCACGCGGTTGCCGTTGAGGCGGAAATACAGCAGCACGGCCTTCTTGATCCACTGGTTCACTGCCCAGCCGCCGTTGCCATCGGGCTCGGCGACGCGGCGCTCGCCCGATTCCAGCAGGTCGATCACCTGCTCCACAGCGGGACGCAGATGCGTGTCGATCTCGGCCTGGGTCAGTTCGTTGCGTCGTTCGAAGGCGTCGTTGATGAGGGTTTCAAGAGTCTGCATGGTGGTCACGGCAAGGGAAACGGGAGGAAGCGGCAATGCGGCGCGCCGCAGAGGACAAGGAATTCTGACAAGAAAAGGCCGGCATCGCGAGTCGCGCGCAGGCCAGCTCAGGCACGCAGCTCTTTCGCCGGTCCGAGCCGTTCGACCAAGGCATGCAGCAGTCGATCCTGCAGCTCGATGGATAGCGGCGCATCGTGGCGATCGGTGATGAGAAAGAAATCTTCCACGCGCTCGCCGAACGTGGCGATGCGCGCATCGTGCACGCGCACGCCCGCATCCATCATGCCCTGCGCCACCGCAGCGAGCAGGCCCGGGCGATCGCTGCACACCAGCGCCAGCCGCGTGCGTCCGTTCACCGTACTGAAGGCGATCTTCGGCGCCGCCTGGAAATGCTTGAGATGGCGCGACATGCTGCGGCGCGACGGCTGGTGCACGTGGCCTGGCTGCGACAGCGCGCGATGCAGGCGTTGCTTGAGTTCGTCGGCGCGCTCCGGCGTCGCCGGCTGCTGGGTGTCCGCTTCGAGCAGCAGGAACGTATCCAGTGCCATGCCCGTGGGCGAACTCAGGATGCGCGCTTCCATCACCGAGAAATGCAGGCGGTCGAGCATGGCGGTGACAGCGGCAAACAAGCCGTCGCGATCGGGCACGTAGACAAACAGCTCGGTGGTGCCGCGCACCGATTTCGGGTGCACCTCGACCAGTGGCGTGGCGCCTTTCGCACGCAGGATGGCCGACGTCTGCCAGGCGATCTGTTCCGGGCGATGGCGCAGGAAGCTCGATTCGGGAAAGCCGCGCCACACGCGCTGGCATACGTCGGCCGTAAAACCTTCCTGCTCCAGCAACGCCAATGCCTGCTCGCTGCAGCTGCGCACGCGCGCGGCAGCGTCCGAAGGCAGCTCCTCCTCGCTATGCAGCGCGTAGCGCGTGGAGGTGTAGAGGTCCGCAAGCAAACGATCCTTCCAGCCGTTCCACAACTTGGGGCTGGTGCCGATGATGTCGGCGATGGTCAGCAGATACAGGTAATCCAGCCGCGTGGACGTGCCCACCGTATCGGCGAAACGATGCACCACGTCCGGATCGGTGATGTCCTGCCGCTGCGCCGTGGTACTCATCAGCAGATGCCAGCGCACCAGCCAGGCGATCAGTTGCGTGTCTTCTTCCGGCAGACCAAGGCGACGGCCGAAGGCGAGCGCCTCTTCCTCGCCCAGCACGGAGTGATCGCCGCCGCGCCCCTTGGCGATGTCATGGAACAGCGCCGCCAGCAGCAACAGTTCCGGCTTGGGCAGGCTCGGCCAGATCTTGCAGGCGATGGGGAAATCGGTCGCGGCATCGGCATCGGCGAAACGCGCCACGTTGCGCAGCACGCGCAGCGTGTGCTCATCGACCGTATACACATGGAACAGGTCGTACTGCATGCGGCCGAAGACTTTGCCGAACGCAGGCAAGATTGCCGCCAGCAGGCCGTGGCGATTCATACGCCACATCGCCTCGACCGCAGGGGCACCCTGTTGCAACAGGCGCAGGAACGCCGCCAGCACGTCGGGATCGTCGGCCAGCGCGCCATCCAGCAACGCCGATGCCTGGTGCATGCGACGCATGGTTTCCGCCGTGAAACCGGTGATGCCCGGTTCGCCCAGCCTGGCGATGAACGCTTCGACCAGCGACGCCGGTCGGCGCATGAACAGATCAGGGTCGCGCACGGCGATGCGCTTGCCGTAGCGCACGAAATCCTCGCCGACCGCTTGCGGATTGGCCGGCGGTTCCAGCATCTCCTCGAAGCGCTCGACGATCTGCACGCCAAGCCGTTCGACCTGGCTGGCAGCGCGGTAGTAGCCCTGCATGAACTGCTCGACGCCGAGGTTCTTCTCGTGCTCGTCCTGGAAACCCAGCCGCGCAGCCAGCGCACGCTGGTAGTCGAACAGCAGGCGCTCTTCGGCACGCCCCGCCTCCAGATGCAAGGCAAAGCGATAGCGGCGCAGCGTCGACTCCGATTGTTCCAGCGTGTCCTTTTCGGCGGGATCGAGCAGGCCCTCGACGACCATGTCGTCGAAGTCGTCCGCATGTGCGAGACGACGGCCCAGCCAGCGCAACGCATCGAGCGTGCGCAGGCCGCCCGGGCCATCCTTGAGATTGGGTTCGAGGTTGTAGGCGGTGTCGTTGTAGCGTGCGTGGCGCGCATCGCGCTCGGACAGGCGCACCGCCAGATACTCTGCCGGCGGCCACAACGCCGGATCGTCGACGATCGCCTTGAGGCCCTTCTCCATCGACGGATCGCCGACCAGGCGACGCGCATCGAGCAGGCTGGTGAACACGCTGGCGTCCTGCTTGGCCAGCACACGGCACTGCGGCAGGTCGCGCACGGCGTGACCCACTTTCAGGCCGATATCCCACAAGGTGGCAAAGCATTGTTCCAACGCCCGCAGTCGCGCCGGTTCGGACGGCCCCACCAGCGCGAGCAGATCCACATCCGAATGGGGGAACAGCAAACCGCGCCCAAAGCCGCCCACGGCAAACAAGGCGGCGTCGCTCACCTCGCCAAGGCAGGCGTTCCACACATGCACCACGATGCGCTGCACCGACTCGCCGCGCCGCTGCGCCAACGCCGCTGCATCCGCGCCATCGCGAAAGGCCGTGGCCAACGCGCGATCCACGTCCCCGAGCAACTGCCGCAACGCTCGCCTTGCATCCACCGACACACCCGACCGCGGCACCGCCGCAGGGAGGCGTGGCAAGGGGGGCAATACGATCGGAGCAACAGGCATGGACAGGGACGCATGTGGCGATGCAGCAAGTCTGCCACGCATGGGGGGATAGTGCAGGCGTAAATTGCGGCCGACGACAGATCTAGAGCGTCAACTGAGGCTTCTGTTGCGAGCCTGCCGCGAGCACCCGCCCCTCTCCCCGCGGGGGAAGTGCGGTGCACCGCCTTTAGTCCTCAGCACGAGCAAAAAAGAAAGGCCGCCGCAGCGACCTTTCCTCCAAAACTCAAAACCATCCGCCCTCAAGCCGCATCCGGCCAAGGCGTCAAGATCTCGAACCCATCATCCGTCACCGCAATGGTGTGCTCCCACTGCGCCGACAACGAGTGATCCTTGGTCACCACCGTCCATCCGTCCGGCAACTGCTTGGTCTGCGGCTTGCCCGCATTGACCATCGGCTCGACCGTGAAGGTCATGCCCTTTTTCAGCTCCAGGCCCGTGCTCGGACGACCGTAATGCAGCACCTGCGGCTCGTCGTGATAGACCTTGCCGATGCCGTGGCCGCAATACTCGCGCACCACCGAGAAGCCGGCCGCCTCGGCATGCTTCTGGATGGCCGCGCCGATGTCGCCCAGCGTCGCGCCCGGGCGCACCGCCTGGATACCGTGCATCATCGCTTCGTAGGTGGTGTCCACTAGGCGCTTGGCCAGCACCGAGGGCGTGCCGACGAAATACATGCGGCTGGTGTCGCCGTGCCAGCCGTCCCTGATCACGGTGACATCGAGATTGATGATGTCGCCATCCTTCAGCACCTTGCCGGGTGTCGGGATGCCGTGGCAGATCACGTGGTTGACCGAGGTGCACAGCGTCTTGGGAAAGCCGTTGTAGCCCACGTTGGCCGGGATCGCCTTCTGCACGTTGACGATGTGCTCGTAGGCCAGCCGGTCGAGGTCTTCGGTGGTCACGCCGGGCTTCACATGCTCCTTGAGCATGGCAAGCACTTCGGCGGCCAGCTTGCCGGCCTCGCGCATGGCCTGGATGTCTTCGGGGGTTTTAAGAGTGACTGCCATAGTTCTACTCACATGGCGGCAAACCTGCTGAAAATCCAGCGACTTGCCGCATCGCCGGCGCACCGGCTACAATTTCGAAGTTTTGCTGACCCGAGGTGTCCGTTTTCAACGGTCCGCGCGGTCGTCGCAAAGCGAGGGAGATTGTAACCGCGTTGCGGTGCAACCCCCACAAGTCCTTGATTGGACACTTAAACGCCACACACGCATCGGCACCGTCTTCGGGGTGCCTCGATCAGCCTTCCCAATCATAGCGGGCTGCCGGGGTCGAAGTCGGGGATGCGTGGAGGTCCCAACCCCCGGGCCACTTACCTCCCTGATGGGACGGCCCAACAATTTGGAGTTACACCCATGGCTCAAGTCACCATGCGCCAGATGCTCGAAGCCGGCGTGCATTTCGGTCACCAGACCCGTTACTGGAACCCGAAGATGGCCCCGTACATTTTCGGCGCCCGCGGCAAGATCCACATCATCAACCTCGAGAAGACGCTGCCGCTCTTCACCGACGCGATGAACTTCCTCTCGGCCATCGCGCAGAAGCGCGGCACCGTGCTGTTCGTCGGCACCAAGCGTTCGGCCCGCGAGCCGTTGGCCGAGGAAGCCGCACGCGCCGGCATGCCGTTCGTCACCGCCCGCTGGCTCGGCGGCATGCTGACCAACTTCCGCACCGTGAAGCAGTCGGTCGGCCGCCTGAAGGAACTGGAAGCCGCTGAAACCGACGGCAGCTTCGAGAAGCTGGTCAAGCACGAAGTGCTGGCCCGCCGCCGCGAGCGCGACAAGCTGCAGAACTCGCTGGGCGGCATCAAGGACATGAACCGTCTGCCCGACGCCCTCTTCATCATCGACATCGGTCATGAAGACATCGCCGTGCAGGAAGCCAAGAAGCTCGGCATCCCGGTGATCGCCGTGGTCGACACCAACTACAACCCGGAACTGGTCGACTACGCCATCCCGGGCAACGACGACGCCATCCGCGCCATCCAGCTGTACGCCCGCGCTGCCGCTGACGCCATCCTGGAAGGCAAGGCCGCCGCGCCGGCCGCCGCCCAGGGCGACGCCAACGAATTCGTCGAACTCGACGAAGAAGGCAACCCGGTCGCCAAGGACGAGCGCAAGGCTGCCCCGCGCCGCGACGACCGCAACAACCGTGGTCCGGCCAAGAAGGGCGCTGGCGCGCCGCGTCGTGACGGTGGCCGTGGCGGCCGCGGTCGCACCGACGAATCCTCGTCCGACGCCGAGTAAGCCTTACCGCCCCGGCCCGTCACGGGCCGGGGCGCATCAAAGATATTCGAGGACCCCAGATGACTGCCATTTCCGCAAAACTGGTTAGCGAACTGCGCGAGCGCTCCGGCGCCGGCATGATGGATTGCAAGAAGGCGCTGGTCGAGAACAACGGCGACATCGACGCCGCCATCGAGTACCTGCGCAAGACCGGCCTGGCCAAGGCCGACAAGAAGGCCGACCGCGTGGCCGCCGAAGGTCGCGTCGCTACCGCCCAGGCCAACGGCCATGCCGTGCTGGTCGAAGTGAACAGCGAAACCGACTTCGTCGCCAAGGCGCCGAACTTCGTGCAGTTCACCAACGACGTCGCCGAGGCCGTGCTGGCTTCGGGCGCCGCCGACATCGACGCCGCCAAGGCTGCTGCCTTCCCGGGCGCCGACAACGTCGAGGCTGCCGCCAAGTCCCAGACCGCCACCATCGGCGAGAAGATCGAAGTGCGCCGCGTGGCCCATGTGGCCAACGACGGCCCGCTGGCCACCTACTCGCACGGCGGCCGCATCGGCGTGATCGTGGCGCTCAAGGGCGGCTCGGAAGAGCTGGCCAAGGGCATCGCCATGCACGTGGCGGCCATGAACCCGCCGCACATCAAGCCGGAGCACGTGCCGGCCGAGTTCATCGCGAAGGAAAAAGAGATCGCGCTGAGCCAGATGACCGACAAGGACAAGGCCAAGCCGGCCGACATCCTGGAGAAGATCATCTCCGGCAAGATCAACAAGATCGTCTCGGAAGTGACCCTGGTCGGCCAGCCGTACGTGCTGGACACCAACGTCACCGTCGGCGACGCGCTGAAGAAGGAAGGCGCGGACGTCGTGGCCGTCGCCCGCCTGGTGGTCGGCGAAGGCATCGAGAAGGTGCAGGAAGACTACCTGGCCGAAGTGGCCAAGGCGATGCAGGTCTAAGGCCTCGCCACCCGGAAGTCTCGAAAAAAGCCGCGGGCAACCGCGGCTTTTTTTGTGCACCCCGTTGCCCCCGCGCCCGAACCCGGGGACCGGCCGGGCACCTCATCGATTCACCGCCAAACCCACGCCGAAACCGGGTTTTCCCTACGCCCTGGACTGCCGCAACCCTTACCCCTTCGCGTCACTGCCGTTACAATGCGCGCGTTTTGCCCCACACAATCCGGAGACCCCATGAGCGCACCGCTTAATTACCGCCGCATCCTGCTCAAACTCTCCGGCGAAGCCTTGATGGGCGAGGCAGATTACGGCATCGACCCCAAGGTGATCGGCCGCCTGGCCGACGAAATCATCGAAGTCCAGAAGGCCGGCATCCAGATCGGCGTCGTCATCGGCGGCGGCAACATCTTCCGCGGCGCCGGCCTTGCCGCTGCCGGCATGGACCGCGTCACCGGCGACCACATGGGCATGCTGGCCACCGTGATGAACGCGCTGGCCATGCAGGACGCCATCGAGCGCCGCGGCGGCTATGCGCGCGTGATGAGCGCCATCCAGATCCACGACGTGGCGGAAGACTTCATCCGCCGCCGCGCCATCCGCCATATCGAGAAGGGCCGCATCGTGCTGTTCGCTGCCGGCACCGGCAACCCGTTCTTCACCACCGACTCGGCCGCGGCGCTGCGCGCCGTGGAAGTGGGCGCGGACCTGCTGCTGAAGGCGACCAAGGTCGATGGCGTGTACACCGCCGATCCGGCCCGCCACAAGGACGCCACGCGCTACGACACGCTCAACTACGACCAGGTGATCGAGCGCAAGCTGGCCGTGATGGACACGGCCGCCATCGCGCTGTGCCGCGACCACCGTATGCCGCTGCGCATCTACGACATGACCGTGCCGGGCAACCTCATGCGCATCATGCATGGCGAGGCGGTGGGCACGCTGGTGTCGGAAGGCTGAAACGACGAGGGATGGGGGGGCAGGCCCACCCATCCCTCGTCCATCCCACCCCCTGCTATACTCGCCGGCTTGCACGGTTTGAGGGGTGTTTCCCATGCTTAACGACATCAAGAACGATGCCCAGACCCGCATGGGCAAGAGCATCGACTCGCTCAAGCACACGCTGACGAGGCTGCGCACCGGCCGCGCCAGCATCGCCCTGGTCGACGGCATCAAGGTGCCGTATTACGGCTCGGACATGCCGCTGAACCAGGTCGCCACGGTTGCGCTGGGCGATTCCCGCTCCATCATCATCACGCCGTTCGAAAAGAGCCTGGTGGCGCCGATCGAAAAGGCCATCATGGCGTCGGACGTCGGCATCACGCCGAACACCGCCGGCACCACCATCCGCCTCAACATGCCGCCGCTCACCGAAGAGCGCCGCCGCGAGCTGGCCAAGCACGTGGCGCATGAAGGCGAGGACGCCAAGATCGCCATCCGCAACGTGCGACGCGACGCCATGCAGCAGGTCAAGGACCTGCTCAAGGAAAAGCTGATCACCGAAGACGACGAGCGCAAGGCGGAAGACGAAATCCAGAAGCTCACCGACCGCTTCGTGAAAGACGTGGACAGCGTCGTCAAGCACAAGGAAGAGGAGCTGATGGCGCTCTGAGCGCCATCGCTGCCAGCCTCTGAAGCACATGACCAGCGTCGACCCCTCGCGAGTGCCGCGCCACGTCGCCATCGTGATGGACGGCAACGGCCGCTGGGCAAAACTTCGCCATCGCCCGCGCACCTTCGGCCACAACGCCGGACGCAAGGCCGTGCGCAACGTGGTCGAGAGCTGCCTGCGCCAGGGCGTCAAGGTACTCACGCTGTTCGCCTTCTCCAGCGAGAACTGGCAGCGTCCGCAGGATGAAGTCGGCGCGCTGATGGAATTGTTCGTGCGCGCGCTGGACAAGGAAGTGGACGAGCTGCATGGCAATGGCGTGCGCATCCGCTTCGTCGGCGACCTGGCCAGTTTCGAGAGCAGCTTGCGCCAGCGCATGCTGGCCGCCATGGCACGCACCGCCGGTAACGACGCACTGCACCTGAACATCGCGGTGAGCTACGGTGGCCGCTGGGACATCGTGCAGGCCGCGCGCAAGGCCGCCGAAGCGGTGGCGCGCGGCGAGCTGCGCGCCGAGGACATCGACGAGAAGCTGCTCGGCCACTGGATGTGCCTGGCCGACCTGCCGCCGCTGGATCTTTTCATCCGCACCGGCGGCGAATGCCGCGTCAGCAATTTTCTTTTGTGGCAGCTTGCCTACGCGGAGCTGCACTTTACCGATACGCTGTGGCCCGATTTCGACGAGGCTTGCCTGAAGAGCGCCATCGACGATTACGCACGCCGCGAACGCCGCTTCGGCAAGACCGGCGATCAAGTCGCCAAACAGGCGTAAGGACATCCATGCTGCTCCAGCGCACCCTGACCGCACTGCTGCTTGCCCCGCTGGTGATCGCCCTGATCCTGCTGGCGCCGACGGGTCTTTTCGCCGCAATCGTCGCCCTCGCCTTCCTGGCCGCGATGTGGGAATGGACCCGGCTGTCGGGCCTGAAGGCCACCGGTGCGCGCGCCGGCCTGCTGGTGCTCACTGCCGCGATCTTCGCGCTGTGCTGGTGGCAGCGCGGCGGCATCGCCTGGCCGGTGCTGATCGGCATCGGCGTGAGCTGGTGGATCGTGGTCGGTCAATGGCTGCGTCACTTCGCCTTCGGGGCCGCGCCCACGCGCGAAAATGTCCTGATCAAGCTGGGTGCCGGCCTGCTGACCATCGTACCGGCGTGGATCGCCACCGTGACCATTCACGGCGCGGCCGACCGCGGCAACTGGTGGACCATGCTCGCGCTGCTGATCGTCTGGGCCGCCGATATCGGCGCCTATTTCAGCGGTCGCCAGTTCGGTCGCCGCAAGCTCGCTCCCACCATCAGCCCCGGCAAGACCTGGGCGGGCGTCTACGGTGCTTTCGTGGCGGGCGCCATCGTCGCCGGCGTGGGCGGCTCGCTGCTCGGCGTCACCGGCGGCAAGCTGATCGGCCTGCTGGTGCTGTCGGTGTTCGTGGTGGTCGTCTCGATCGTGGGCGACCTGTTCGAGAGCCTGATGAAGCGCCATGCGGCGGTGAAGGATTCCGGCAACCTGTTTCCCGGCCATGGCGGCCTGCTCGATCGGCTGGACAGCGTGTTCGCGGCCCTGCCCGTCTTCGCTGCCGGCATGTTGCTGCTGGGCCTATGAGTCAGCCGTTGCGCAAGGTCGCCGTGCTCGGCGCCACCGGCTCGATCGGCGGCAGCACGCTCGACGTCATCGCCCGCCATCCCGATCGTTTTCGCGCCACCGTGCTCACGGCGCACAGCAACGTCGCCGCGCTGGCCGATCTGTGCATCCGTTTTCGTCCGGAACTGGCGGTCATTGCCGATCCCGCGCTGGAAGGCGAACTATCCCGCCGCCTGAGCGCGGCCGGCGTCCGCTGCGATGTGGCCAGCGGACATGACGCCGTGACGCAGGCCGTCGCGGGCGCGCTGTGCGACACCGTGGTGGCCGCCATCGTGGGCGCGGCGGGGCTCGATTCGACCCTGGCCGCGGCGCGCACGGGCAAGCGCTTGCTGCTGGCCAACAAGGAATCCATCGTGATGGCCGGCCCGCTGCTGCTCGAGGCGCTGGCCGTGGGCGGTGGCGAACTGATTCCGGTGGATTCGGAACACAACGCGATCTTCCAGTGCCTGCCGGGCGGCCGCCCCAACCTGGCGGCGAGCGGCGTGCGCCGGCTCATCCTGACCGCCTCCGGCGGGCCGTTCCGTGGGCGTAGCCGCGCCGAGCTTGCGAGCATTACCCCGGAGCAGGCCTGCAAGCATCCGAACTGGGTGATGGGACGCAAGATTTCGGTGGACTCGGCCACCCTGATGAACAAGGGCCTCGAAGTCATCGAGGCGCATCACCTGTTCGGCGCGGCCGCCGACCGGATCGACGTGCTGGTGCATCCGCAAAGCCTGGTGCACTCGATGGTCGAATACGTCGACGGTTCGGTGCTGGCCCAGCTGGGCAACCCGGACATGCGTACGGCGATTGCCCATGCGCTGGCGTGGCCGGCGCGCATCGAAGCTGGCGTGGCGCCGCTGGACCTCGCCGCCTGCGCGCCGCTCGCCTTCGAGCAACCCGACCTGGCGACCTTCCGCTGCCTGGCGCTGGCCTTCCAGGCCCTGCGCGCCGGCGGCGACGCCACCGCCATTCTCAATGCCGCCAACGAGGTCGCCGTGGAGGCATTCCTGGCCGGCGCGCTACCCTTCCTCGGCATTGCCGATCTGGTCGAGAGCGTACTCACGGAACTGCCGCCGCAAGCTGTGGTCGATGTTCAGTCTCTCAATGAACGCGACCGTTCGGCCCGCGCGGCTGCCCGCCGCATTCTTCGCAACGCTTGCTGACAAGCCTGATAAGCTCTCACCGATGAATAGTGTATTTGGCTCAGTGTTTTGGTTACTTGTCACGCTAGGCGTGCTGGTGACCTTTCACGAATTTGGACACTACTGGGTAGCACGGCGTTGCGGCGTCAAGGTGCTGCGTTTTTCCGTGGGCTTCGGCAAGGCCATCTGGAAGCGCATCGGCAAGGACGGCACCGAGTACCAGGTTGCCATGATCCCCCTGGGCGGCTACGTGAAGATGCTCGACGCCCGCGAAGGCGAGGTCGATCCCGCGCTCGCCGGCCAGGAGTTCACCGCCAAGCCGGTGTGGCAGCGCATCGCCATCGTGGCCGCCGGCCCGGCCTTCAATCTGATCTTCACCCTGTTCGCGTTCTGGCTGATGTTCCTGGTCGGCAAGCCGGACATCGCGCCGGTGGTGGCCGCCACGCCCAAGAGCATCGCCGCCGAAGCGGGCGTGCGCACCGGCGACCGCATCCTGAGCGTGGACGGCCGCGAAGTGGCCACCCTGAGCGACTCCATGGATGCCGTGGTCAACGCCCTGCTCGGCCGCGACCCGCTGCCCATGCAGGTGCGCGGCTCGGACGGCGCCACGCGCAACCTGGTGTTACCGCTCAACCAGCTGCCGGCGGGCCAGGACATCGGCCAGTACCTGGACGAGCTGGGCCTGAAGCCGGCGCCGACGCCGGCCGTGGTGGGCGTGGTGCTTCCCGGCAAGCCGGCCTCCGTCGGCGGCATGCAGGGCGGCGACCGGATCAAGAGCCTCAACGGCACCGCCGTCGACAGCTACGAAGAGTTCCAGCGCCTGGTGCCCCAGGAAGCGGCCAAGTCGCCGACCCTGGCGATCGTGGTGGACCGCAACGGCAGCACCCTGCCGCTGTCCGTCACCGCCCGCATGGAGTCGCTGGAAGGCCAGCCGACCAACTGGGTGATCGGCGTGCAGTTCACCCAGCGCGAGCCGGCCGTGCTCCGCTACGGCCCGCTGAAGGCCATCGGCGCCTCGTTCGAAATGACCTGGAACAGCGCCGCCTCCACTTTCAACATGATCGGCAAGATGCTGACCGGACAGGCTTCGACCAAGAACCTTTCCGGCGTCATCGGCATCGCCCAGGTGGCCAATGCCTCGGCGAACATGGGCATCGGCTGGTTCTTCAGCTTCCTGGCCCTGGTCTCGCTAAGTCTTGCGATCCTCAACCTCATGCCGATTCCCGTCTTGGACGGTGGTTGGCTGCTGTATTACCTTATTGAGTTGGTTAAAGGCAGCCCCGTCAGCGAACGTGCGATGATGGCAGGTCAGTATGTCGGCCTGGTCATGTTGTTCACGTTAATGGGACTGGCTTTCTACAACGACATCCACCGCTTCCTGCCCTCGTGACGCGTACCGGCTTTGCCGAAAGTCGCGCGACGTCCGACGGACAGCCGTATCTGCAGCGTGCGCGATCACGCGCTTGCTACGGAAACACGGCGGTGGTTTACCCGGCGCATCTGGGGAAGATGCAAGCACCCTTTCAAGGCTGGGCTTGTCCTGGCTTCACGTATTGATCGGGGCGGTTTCGGCCGCCTCATCGGAATAAACCAACGGAATCGACGATGAAGCGTATCGCCGCCCTGATCCTGCTTGCCTCACTCTCCGCCAATGTTCTCGCTTTCGAGCCCTTTGTCGTTTCCGATATCCGTATCGATGGCCTCAGCCGCATTTCCGCTGGCACGGTGCTCAACTACCTGCCGGTCAACCGTGGCGACCGTCTGACCAACGACGCCGCCCAGCGTGCGATTCGCGCGCTGTACCAGACCAAGTTCTTCAGCGACGTGGAAATCGATCGCGAAGGCGACATCATGGTCATCAAGGTGGTCGAGCGTCCCTCGATCGCCAAGCTCACCCTGCGCGGCAACAAGGACATCAAAGAAGAAGATCTGCGCAAGGGCCTGAAAGAAATCGGCCTGTCCGAAGGCGAGACCTTCGACCGCCTGTCGCTCGATCGCGTGCAGCAGGAACTGGTGCGCCAGTACTACAACCGCGGCAAGTACAACGTGTCGGTCGATCCGCACGTGACCCAGCTCGACCGCAACCGCGTGGCCATCGACATCGAAATTCGCGAAGGCAAGGTCGCGAAGATCAAGGAAATCAACATCGTCGGCAACAAGGCGTTCACCGACAAGGAAATCCGCAAGGGTTTCGAGTCCGACACGTCCAACCTGCTGTCGTGGTATTCGAAGGACGACCAGTACTCGCGTGAAAAGCTCTCGGGCGACCTGGAGAAGCTGCAGTCCTACTACATGGACCGCGGCTACGCCGACTTCGGCGTCGACTCCACGCAGGTGGCCATCGCGCCGGACAAGCGCTCGATGTACATCGCCGCCAGCGTCAAGGAAGGCGACATCTACACCATTTCCGACGTGCACCTGCTCGGCGAGCTGATCCTCCCCGAGGATGCGCTGCATCAGCTGGTCTACGTGCACAAGGGCGACACCTTCAATCGCAAGGCGATCGAAGCGAGCACCAACGCGATCAAGAGCATCCTGGCCAGCATCGGTTACGCGTTCGCCAAGGTGACGCCGGTGCCGAAGCTGGACAAGGACAAGCGCACCGTCGACCTCACCCTGTACATCGAGCCGGGCAAGCGCGTGTACGTGCGCCGCGTGATCTTCCAGGGCAACACCCGCACGGAAGACGACGTGATGCGCCGCGAAATGCGCCAGCTGGAAGGCAGCTGGTTCTCGCAGCCGGCGATCGACCGTTCGAAGATCCGACTGCAGCGCCTGGGCTATTTCAAGACCGTCAACATCGACAAGGCATTGGTGCCGGGCACCGAAGACCAGGTCGACCTGACCGTGAAGGTGGAAGAACAGTCCGCCGGCAGCCTGATGTTCGGCGTGGGCTATTCGCAGTACTCGGGCATCATCCTGTCCGCGTCGGTGTCGCAGAACAACTTCATGGGCACCGGTGACAGCTTCACCGTGGGCGCATCGCGCAGCGATTACTCCACCAGCATCAACGCCAGCTACTTCAACCCGTACCTCACCGACAGCGGCGTGGGTATCGGTTACAACGCCGGTTACACCAAGAGCAACTACGGCGACACCAACAGCGACTTCGTGAACTACGAAAGTTCGATGAAGTCGTTCTCCAGCTTCCTGAGCTTCCCGATTTCCGAAACGGACAACATCCGCGCCGGCCTGGGCCTCAGCAGCAACAAGATCAACCTCAGCTACCAGTACCTGACCGTCGACGAAAACGGCAACACCGTGACGCAGACGGCGAACTACTCGCCGCAGGTGCTGATCGACTACCAGAACGCGCTGGGTCACCAGACCATCCACACCTGGGATGCCACGCTGGGCTGGAACCACGACACCCGCAACGGTTACTGGGCACCCACCCGCGGCGGCCTGATCTCGCTCTCGACCGACATCGCCCTGCCCGGCTCCACCGTGCAGTACGTGAAGATCATGGGCGAGGCGAACCACTACTGGCCGATCGGCAAGGGCTTCGTGTTGTACATGGACGGCCAGGTCGGCTACGGCAAGACCTACGGCCAGACCTTCGACTACGACGGCGGCACCACCTACACGGCCGGCGAGAAGATCACCTTCCCGTTCTGGGAAAACTTCTACTCCGGCGGTGTGCGCGACGTTCGCGGCTTCCAGGACAACACGCTCGGTCCCCGCGTCTGCGTGGGCACCGTGGCCGATGCCAGCGGCAAGCAGGTGCCGATCACGCCGTCGCCGAACGGTACCTGTAACGGCAGCGTGTACAGCTACGCGCAGCCGTTGGGTGGTGCGTTCAAGGTGCTGGGCACGGCCGAGCTGTACCTGCCGCTGCCGTTCCTCAAGGACATCAACACGGCCCGCGTGTCGTGGTTCGTGGACGTCGGCAACGCCTACCAGGACTACCAGAGCTTCACCGCCAAGACGCTGCGCGTCTCCACCGGTATCTCGCTGCACTGGCAGGCGCCGATCGGCCCGCTGATCATCAACTTCGCGGTGCCGCTGCGCACCCAGGCGGATGACGGTCACTACGAAGAGCGCATCCAGTTCACCTTCGGCAGCCAGTTCTGATCGGCTGACCGACGCAAGGCTGAAACCACAGAAGGCGCGGCCATGCCGCGCCTTTTTTTGTGAACCGCCTCTCGGGCGGCCACGCTTCGGGCCATCGCCGGCACGATCTCCAACCCATCTCTCGTCGAGATTTTTTGATGCCCCTGGCGGGGCGCCCTACAATGCGTCGATTGCAGGGAGCCGACATGAGCCTATTTCAGATCACCGTTTCCGAGCTGGCCGAGCGTTTTGGCCTGGTGTGCCACGGCGACGGCTCGCACGTCGTCGATGGCGTCGGCACTCTTGCCGGTGCAGGCCCCAGCCAGCTCAGCTTCCTTTCCAACAGCAAATACGCCTCGCAACTGGCCTCGACCCGCGCCGGCGTGGTGGTGATGCGCGAGGAGAACGTGGCCGAAAGCCCGGTGCTCGCCCTGGTCGCCCGCGATCCCTACGTGGCCTACGCCAAGATCGCCGCCCTGTTCGAACGCCTGCCCGCCTCGCCGCAGGGCATCCATCCCACCGCCGTGGTGGCGCCGACGGCCCGCGTCGCACCCACCGCCAGCATCGGCCCCGGGTGCGTGATCGAGGACGGCGCGGTGGTGGAAGACGGCGCCATCCTCGGCCCGCATTGCATCGTCGGTCCCGAGTGCACGGTGGGCGCGCAATGCCGGCTGGTGGCGCGGGTGACGCTGGTGATCCGCGTCACGCTGGGCCAGCGGGTATTGGTGCACCCGGGCGCGGTGATCGGCTCGGACGGCTTCGGCCTCGCCTTCGATCGCGACCACTGGATCAAGCTGCCCCAGCTGGGCGGCGTGCGCATCGGCGACGACTGCGAGATCGGCGCCAACACCACCATCGACCGCGGTGCGCTGGACGACACCGTGCTCGAGGAAGACGTGCGGCTGGACAACCAGATCCAGATCGCCCACAACGTTTACATCGGCGCCCATACCGCCCTGGCCGGCTGCGCCGCGGTGGCCGGCAGCGCCAAGATCGGCCGCTATTGCATGATTGGCGGCAATGCCGGCGTGCTGGGCCATCTGGAACTGGCCGACCGGGTTACCATTACCGCCAAGAGCCTGGTCACGCACTCCATACGCGAACCGGGGGAATACTCGTCGGGCGTGCCGCTGCAGGAAAATCGCCTGTGGCGACGCAACGCAGCTCGTTTCAAACATCTTGATGAATACGTGCGCCGGCTCTCGGCGCTGGAGAAGGACAGCAACAATGAGTGACCTGACCGTGCCTTTCCACCTGCCCGTGAACGTGGAGCAGATCCAGCAGCTGCTGCCGCACCGCTACCCGTTCCTGCTGGTCGACCGGGTGATCGAGCTGGTGCCGGACAAGAGCGCCGTGGCGATCAAGAACGTGACGATCAACGAGCCGTTCTTCCAGGGCCATTTCCCGGGTCATCCGGTGATGCCGGGCGTGCTGATCGTGGAAGCCATGGCCCAGGCCGCCGGCCTGCTCACGCAGATCTCCAGCCGCCTCAAGGGCACCACGGGCAGTCCGCTGTTCTATCTGGCCAAGGTGGACAACGCGCGCTTCAACGCGCCGGTGGTGCCGGGCGACCAGCTGCGTCTCGAAGTGGAACTGAAGCGTCTGCTGCGCAGCATGGGCCTGTTCGAGGCACGCACCATCGTCAACGGCAAGGAAGTGGCCAGCTGCGAACTGATGTGCGCCGCGAGGTCCGACAAATGATCCATGCCACCGCGCAGATCGATCCTTCCGCCGTCATCGCCAATGACGTGAGCATCGGCGCGTACAGCGTGATCGGCGCTGACGTGCATATTGGCGAAGGCACGGTGGTCGGTCCGCACGTGGTGATCGAAGGTCCCACGCGCATCGGCCGCGAGAACCAGATCAGTCAGTTCGCCTCGCTGGGTGGCGCGCCGCAGGACAAGAAGTTCAAGGGCGAGCCCACCGAGCTGATCATCGGCGACCGCAACCTGATCCGCGAGTTCGTCACCATCAACCGCGGCACCAGCGATGGCGGCGGCGCCACGCGCATCGGCAACGACAACTGGATCCTCGCCTACGTGCACATCGCGCACGATTGCCAGATCGGCAACAACACGGTGTTCTCCAACTACTCCGCGCTGGCCGGCCACGTGGAAGTGGGCGACTGGGTGGTGATGGCGGGTTTCTCCGGCGCGCACCAGTTCTGCAAGATCGGCGCGCATGCCTTCATCGGCATGGGCTGCCTGCTGGGTTCGGATGTGCCGCCGTTCGTGATGATGGCCAACGAGCAGCGCGGCCGTCCGCGCGGCATCAACAGCGAAGGGCTCAAGCGCCGCGGTTTCGATACCACGCGCATTTCGGCGATCAAGCGCGCCTACCGCACGCTTTACATGGCCGGCCTGACCCTGGCCGATGCCCGCGAACAGCTGAGCGCGCAGGCCGGCGACAGCGAAGACGTGCGCGCCATGCTGGAATTTCTGGACCGCAGCGAGCGCTCGCTGGCACGCTGATATGAGCTTTGCTCATATCAGCAAAATAGGCACGGGCCCTGGCTCTTGAGGCAGTCGCGACATGCTTGAAAACCAAGTAACCAGGCGCGCCCCCACCATCGCCATCATCGCCGGCGAAGATTCCGGCGACCAGTTGGGGGCCGACCTGGTTGCCGCGCTCCGCCGCCGTTACCCGGAGGCGTGCTTCGTCGGTATCGGCGGTGCACGCATGCAAGCCGCCGGTTTCGACTCCTGGTACGACATCAGGGAGTTGTCGCTGTTCGGCTTCGCCGAAGTCGTCTCGCATTTGCCCCGCCTGCTTAAGCTGCGCAAGGAACTGGTGGCGCGGCTCATCGCCGCGCGGCCCGATGTGGTGGTCGGCATCGATGCGCCGGACTTCAACCTCGGCGTCGAAAAACGCCTGCGCGAAGCCGGCCTGCGCACCGTGCACTACGTCAGCCCGTCGGTCTGGGCATGGCGCGAGAAGCGCACCGAGAAGATCGGACGCAGCGCGAACCGCGTGCTGTGCCTGTTCCCGATGGAACCGGCGATCTACGCACGTCACGGCGTCGATGCGCGCTTCGTCGGTCATCCGCTGGCCGACCGCTTTGCGCTGGTCTCCGACCGCATCGGCGCCCGCGATTTCCTCGGCATTCCGCTCAGCGTTCCCGTGCTCGCGGTGCTGCCCGGCAGCCGCGGTTCCGAGATCAAGCAGCTCGGCAGCGCTTTCATCGAAGCCGCGCGCAAGGTCGCCGCGCAGATGCCGGGGCTGCGCATCATCGTGCCGGCCGCGAACGAGCGCGTGCACGCCAGCCTGAAGCAGATCATCGGCAACGCCCAGGATGAAAGTGCGCCGCAGCTTCTCGACGGCCATGCGCATGAAGCGATGCTGGCCGCCGATGTGGTGATGCTCGCCTCGGGGACGGCCACGCTGGAAGCCATGCTGGCCAAGCGTCCGATGGTGGTGGGTTACCGGGTCTCGCCGGTGAGCTACCGCATCGCGCGCGCGCTGAACATGCTCAAGACGGACGTCTATTCGCTGCCCAACATCCTGGCTCGCGCCAACGGCATGGGCGACGACGTGGTGCTGGTACCCGAGCTGATGCAGGACGATTTCACCGCCGACAAATTGGCCGAAGCCACGCTCGCGCTGTTCCAGGACAGCGAGCGCCGCGGCGCCATCGTGGCTGCATTCGAGCAATTGCATCTGGCGCTGCGCGGCGACCTGCAAGGCCATGCGGGCGACCTTGCCGCCGATGCGGTTGCCGAACTGATCGAGGCACGCCATGGCTGAGGCGAACGCCAGGGCGCGTCGCGAGGCGCCAGCGCCCGATGCCGTGGTGCGCTTCATCGCCGGCGTCGACGAAGCAGGACGCGGACCGCTGGCCGGTCCGGTGGCGGTCGCCGCGGTGATCCTGGATGCGTCCAAGCCGCGCATCCGCGGCCTCGACGATTCCAAGAAGCTCACGCACGCCAAGCGCGAAGCGCTCTACGAGAAAATCGTGGACCGCGCCCTCGCCTACAGCATCGTGATGGTGATGTCCGACGAGATCGACCGCATCAACATCTTCCAGGCCACCATGACCGGTATGAGCCGCGCGCTGGCGGGACTCAATCCGTGTGCGCACGAAGCCTTGATCGACGGCAACGCACTGCCGCGCGACCTGCCCTGTGCCGGACGCGCCATCATCGGCGGCGATGCGCTGGAGCCGGCCATCAGCGCGGCATCGATCCTGGCCAAGGTCACACGCGACCGCTGGATGGTGGAACTCGATCGCGAGCATCCGGGCTACGGCTTTGCCGAACACAAAGGCTACGGCACGCCGGCTCATCTGGCTGCGCTGCAGCGGCTGGGCCCCTGCCCGCATCATCGACGCAGCTTTGCGCCGGTGAAGATCCTGGTCGATCAGGGCGTGTTGTTCTGAAGCTCACCGGCGCTGAGCCGCAACGCCGAATGCAACACCGGGGCCAATCCATCCGCCCCGGCGCATGCCCAATGACCCACGTCATCGGCGCGCAACAGCGCTAAGCTACGCTTGAAATCAAGCAGCGGCAGGCCGCCTGCCATCCCGTGTCGAGGCAACCTTTTTCGCTGCAGCTGCATCCGAAGGATTAAGGAAGCGAAGCCACCGACGCTCGCCTCACCCACGCCAACACGGCGGTGTGCTTCCATCAGGCAGGGACGCTGGCCCCACGCGATCTCCCCAGCCGCGTGGTCATCGAGGACTCCAAGCGCGCGTTCGACCGCAGGAGTTGCGTCATGAGCACTCACCGCCCCAACGAAGCCGACCTCAGTCCCAACATCTCGCCCCTGTCGCAACTCACTCCCGATGAGATGGAGGCGATCGCCGAGGCCGAATACCAGCACGTCGATTACGACCTGCAACCGCTACGGGTGCAGGGACTGGAGCACTACCTCGACCGTTACGACATGAGCGAACGATTCCACATCTGGTGAAGCCGATGGCTGGCGACGATGGAGCGCCATCGTCGCCGCACGCCGTGCGATCAGCCGCGCTGCCGCAGCACGCTGTGGCGGTAGCCGTAGCCGATGTAGATCAGCATGCCTATCGCGGTCCAGCCCGCGAGCAGCATCCAGTTGCCGGCATTCATCTGCGCCAGCAGGAACAGGCAGACGATCACGCCGAGCGAGCACACCACCGGTGCGGCCGGCACGCGGAAACCGCGCGGCAGCTCGGGCCGCGTGCGACGCAGCACCAGCACGCCGATGCACACCGTGGCGAAGGCCAGCAGCGTGCCCATGGAAAGCAGGTCGCCCAGCAGGCTCAGCGGGAACACCGCGGCCAGCAGGCCACCGATGACGCCAACCAGCACCGTCGTGCGGTGAGGCGTCTTGAAGCGCTCATGCACCGCGCCGAACGTGCGCGGCAGCAGGCCATCGCCGGCCATGGTGTAGAGGATGCGCGCCAGGCCCAGGTGCATGACCAGGATCACCGAGGTAAGGCCTGCCACCGCGCCCACCTGGGTCAACAGCTTCAGCCACGCGAGCTGCGGATGCGCCGCCAGCGCGGTGGCCACCGGCTCGGCCGTAGCCAGCTGCGGATACGGCACCAGGCCCGTCAGCACCGCCGCCACGATGATGTAGAGCACCGTGCACACAGCGAGCGAAATCAGGATGCCGGCCGGCACGTTCTGCTGCGGATTGCGCGTTTCCTGCGCCGCCGTGGCCACCGCGTCGAAACCGATATAGGCATAGAACACGCTGGTCGCCGCACGGAACACGCCGGACCAGCCGTAATGCGTACCGCCCTGGTTCTCCGGCACATACGGATGCCACAGCGAAGTGTCGATGTACTGCAGGCCGACCACCACGAACAGGATCACCACCAGCACCTTCAGCACCACCACCGCGCTGGCAAACAGCGTCGACTGTCGCGTACCCGAGTACAGCAGCGCGGTGATCGCGGCGACCACCAGCAGCGCCGGCAGATTGATCAACGCACCGGTCATCACGAAATGCCCGTCGACGAAGGCCAGCGGCGCATTCGCCAGCGCGGCCGGCACGTCAATGCCCATGCTGTGCAGCAGGCCCACGCCGTAGCCCGACCAGCCCACCGCCACCGACGACACCGCCAGCAAGTATTCGGCCACCACGTTCCAGCCGATGAACCAGGCCAGCAGCTCGCCGAGGGTCGCGTACGCATAGACATACGCGCTGCCCGACACCGGCAGCATGGCCGCGAACTCCGCGTAACTCAGCGCCGCCAACGCGGCGGCCAGGCCGGCCAGCACGAAGGAGATGGTCAGCGCCGGGCCGGCGTGCTCGGCCGCCGCCTGGCCGGTGATCACGAAAATGCCGGCGCCGATCACCGCACCCACGCCCAGCACGATCAGTTCCTTCAGCCCCAGCGTGCGGCGCATGTTGTCGCTGGCCGAGAGCGAGGCTTCGACGGGCTTGATGGTGAACAGTGAACGGAGCAATGACATCGGCGCTTCCCCGGCAACCGCCAGGCCGCCGTACAGATGGATAAAACACCGGACCATGCCAGTCCCCGGCCTTCCCCGCAACCGCCACAAGTCCGGCTCGTCCAGGGCCGCAGGCCGGCCCGATGGCTCCGCTATGCTTCGCCAGCCCAAGGGGAGAAACCATGAGACGCTCGATTCGAATGGCGCTGGCCGTGCTGGCGCTAGGCCTGGCCGGTCTGTGCCAGGCCCGCCCCGGACCGGGCGATGTGCCGCCCGACTACCTCGGGCACGCCAGGGATGGTCATGAAGTACGGGTCTCCGACCTGCACGGCAAGGTGGTGATCGTGAGCTTCTGGGCCTCCTGGTGCGGCTATTGCCGCAAAGAACTCCCGGTGCTGGCCGCGCTGCAGAAGCTCAAGGGCACTGCCGACCTGCAGGTGATCGGCGTCAATCACGACGACGACTACGACAAGTACAAGGATCTCAGCCGCCGCTGGAAGAACCTCGAGGTCATCCTCACCTACGACGCCGCCGACAACCGCATCGGCAAGCCGTACAAGATCGACGGGCTGCCCTTCATGGTGATGATCGGGCGCGACGGGCGCATCGCCCATGTCCATACCGGCTATGGCGAAGACTCGCTGGACACGATCATGACGGAAGTGGACGACCTGCTGGCCCAACCCGCGCCCGCATCGACCGACACCGCCAACGCGAGCCCGGCGTCCTCCTGATACGGCGCGGAACCGCCGCGCCGGCGGCAATGTCAATTCTTGCCCGTCCCGTGCGGCGCCGTTAGGCTGGACATCCATCTCGCGCGTGCGCCATGTCCGTCCGCTTCGCTCACCTCCACCTTCACAGCGAATACTCGCTGGTCGACTCGACCATCCGCATCAAGGGGATGGTCGAAGCCTGCGTGCGCCTGGGTATTCCCGCGGTCGCACTGACCGACGACAGCAACATGTTCGGGCTGGTGAAGTTCTACAAGGCCTGCAGCGCCGCCGGCATCAAGCCGATCGGCGGCTGCGACGTGTGGGTGAGCGCGCCCGACGATCCGCGCCCCTGGCGTCTCACCCTCATCTGCCAGGATCGCGAGGGTTATCTCAACCTGTCGCGCCTGGTGTCGCGCGCCTGGCGCGACGGCCAGCAAAGCGGCCGCGCGCTGGTCGATGCCAACTGGCTCACGCCGGACGCCACCCGCGGCCTGATCGCCCTGCTCGGGCGCGAAAGCGAAGCCGGGCGCATCGCGGTCAACCAGGGCGTGGACAACGCGGCGGCACGGCTGCGTCCGTTCGCCACGCAGATGGCCGACCGGCTCTATCTCGAACTGACCCGCACCGGCCGCGACGGCGAGGAAAACTGGAACGTGGCGGCGCTGGCGCTGGCCTCGCAGCTCGACCTGCCGGTGATCGCCAGCAACGACGTGCGCTTCCTCAAGGCGGACAACTTCGAATCGCACGAAGCGCGCGTGTGCATCAACCAGGGCCGCGTGCTCGCCGATCCCAAGCGTCCGCGCGACTACAGCGACCAGCAGTACCTCAAATCGCCCGAGGAAATGGAGGCGTTGTTCGCCGACCTTCCCGAAGCGCTGGAAAACACCGTCGAGTTGGCCAAGCGCTGCACGCTGGAGCTGGAATTCGGCACCTATTACCTGCCCGACTTCCCGGTACCGGAAGGCCACGACCTGGCCAGCTACATCCGCGCGATCTCGCGCGAGGGCCTGAGGGAGCGGCTCGAATTCGCCGGCGTTGCGCCGGGTCGCACGCGCGAGGAATACGAAGCGCGACTGGAACGCGAGCTGGACGTCATCATCAAGATGGGCTTCCCCGGCTACTTCCTGATCGTGGCGGATTTCATCAACTGGGGTAAGCAGAACGGCATTCCCGTCGGACCGGGCCGCGGTTCGGGCGCGGGTTCGCTGGTGGCGTGGGTGCTGAAGATCACCGACCTGGACCCGATCCAGTTCGACCTGCTGTTCGAGCGATTCCTCAATCCCGAACGCGTGTCGATGCCCGACTTCGACATCGACTTCTGCATGGATCGCCGCGATGAGGTGATCGACTACGTGGCGCGCAAATACGGCCGCGACCACGTCAGCCAGATCATCACCTACGGTTCGATGGCGGCGAAGGCCGTGCTGCGCGACTCCGGCCGCGTGCTCGGCATGGGCTACAACGCCGTCGACCGCATCGCCAAGCTGATTCCCGCTCGCCCGCTCGACCTCACCCTGCAGTGCGTGCTGGGTCGCTCGGAAAAGGCCAAGAAAGAACCCGATCGCATCGTCAAGGAATTCTGCGAGCTCTACGAGCAGGACGAAGAAGCGCGCACGCTGATCGACCTGGCGCTGAGCCTGGAAAGCCTCACCCGCAACGTCGGCAAGCATGCGGGTGGCGTGGTGATCGGTCCCAAGCCGCTGACCGAGTTCGCACCGCTGTACTGCGAACCGGGCGGCGCGGGCGTGGTCACGCAATACGACAAGGACGACGTGGAAGCCGTCGGCCTGGTGAAGTTCGACTTCCTTGGCCTGCGCACGCTCACCATCATCGACTGGGCGGTGAAGGCGATCAATCTGCGCCGGGAGAAAACCGGCGAAGAACTGCTGGATATTTCCGCGCTGCCGCTGGACGACGCCTACACCTACAACGAGGTGTTCAAGAAGGCGCAGACGGTAGCGATCTTCCAGTTCGAATCGGCCGGCATGCAGCGCATGCTCAAGGATGCGAAGGCCGACCGCTTCGAAGACCTCATCGCCCTGGGCGCCTTGTACCGCCCGGGCCCGATGGACCTGATCCCCAGCTTCGTGGCGCGCAAGCACGGCCGCGAAGAGGTGATCTATCCCGATCCGCGCGTCGAGCCTGTCCTGAAAGAGACCTACGGCATCATGGTCTACCAGGAGCAGGTGATGCAGATGGCGCAGATCGTGGGCGGTTACACGCTCGGCGGCGCCGACTTGCTGCGCCGCGCGATGGGCAAGAAGAAAGTCGAGGAAATGGCGAAGGAACGCGCCAAGTTCCGCGAGGGCGCGGCGAAGGACGGCGTCAGCGGCAACAAGGCCGACGAAATCTTCGACGTGATGGAGAAGTTCGCCGGCTACGGCTTCAACAAGTCGCATGCCGCCGCGTACGCGTTGGTGTCGTATCAGACCGCGTGGCTGAAGGCGCACTACCCCGCCGAATTCATGGCCGCGACGATTTCGTCGGACATGGACAACACCGACAAGGCCGTCACCTTCATCGACGAGTCGAAGGCGATCGGCCTGAAGGTATTGCCGCCGGACGTCAATGCGTCCGAGTTCATGTTCGTGGCGGTGGAACCGAAGGTGATCCGCTACGGCCTGGGCGCGATCAAAGGCGCCGGCCAGGGTGCGTGCGAAGCGATTGCCGACGAACGCAAGCGCAACGGCCCGTACAAGGACCTGCCCGATTTCTGCCGCCGGGTGGATTCGACCAAGCTCAATCGGCGCGTGCTGGAGGCCTTGATCCTCTCCGGTTCGCTGGATGCGCTGGCCGAGAATCGCGCCAGCCTGATGGCGCAGTTGCCGAACGCGATGAAAGTCGCCGAGCAGCATCTGCGCGACCGCCAGAGCGGCCAGAACGACATGTTCGGCGCCATGATGGGCAGCGTGGCTCCGGTTGTGCAGGTGGATCTGCCCACGGTGCCCGAATGGCCGCTGGAGCAGTTGCTGCAGGGCGAGCGCGACACGCTCGGCCACTATCTTTCCGGCCATCCCACCGATCCGTGGAAGGACGAACTCGCGCAGCTTTCCACCTGCCCGCTGGGCGAGATCGCCGACCGTTACCAGCCCCCAAAGCCGCGCAAGAACGACGACGGCGACAACAACCGTTTCCGCCGCGGCCCGGATACGCCGTGGACGGTGGCCGGCATGGTCACGGCCATCCGCAAGCGCGGCGATAGCGACGCGTTCGTGCGGCTGGAAGACGGCACCGGCATCATCGAAGTGAGTTTCTTCGGCGAGCTTTACCAGCAGGTCGCACCGCTGCTCACGCGCGACGAACTGCTGGTGGTGGAAGGCGGGCTGCGCATCGACGATTTCTCCGGCGGCGGCTTTGCGGTTCGCGCCCGCAGCGCCTACACCCTGGGCGACGCCTGCCGCCGATATGCTCGCTTGTTGCGTTTAAAACTGAACGGGGTGAACCCGGCTTTCATCGAGGATCTTCGCCGCACGCTGGCCGGCTACCGCGGCGGACGCGCCAGCGTGATCCTGCACGGCTATCACAACGCCACCGCCCAGGCCGACCTGGAGCTGGGCGAGGAATGGCGGGTGGACGCCATCCCCGAGCTGCTGCGGGCGATCCGCGCGGTGCCGGGAGTCGAGGCGGCAAAGCTGCGCATCGTGAAGACGGATGACCGGCCACGGGGCGACTGAGCCCCGGCCAATACAGCCACCTTCACCCTCTCCTCACCCCCATACGCCCCCGTTCCCGCGAAATTCCGCGGCCCGGTATACTTGCGCGCTTCCGTGTCATGAACTGCACCGAATGAATCCTAACTTCCTCGATTTCGAACAACCCATCGCCGAGCTGGACGCGAAGATTGAAGAGCTTCGCCATGCCAGTCACGGGCAGGCGTTCAATATCGACGAAGAAGTCGCACGCCTGCGCGAGAAGCTGAAGCTCAAGACCAACGAGATCTTCCGCAACCTCACGCCCTGGCAGGTGACCCAGCTGTCGCGCCATCCGGGCCGCCCGTACACGCTCGATTACATCAGCGTGATGTGCGACGAATTCCATGAGCTGGCCGGCGACCGTGCCTATTCCGACGACGCGGCCATCGTGGGCGGCCTGGGCCGCATCAATGGCCGCTCGGTGATGATCATCGGCCACCAGAAGGCACGCGATACCAAGGGCAAGGTGCGCCGCAACTTCGGCATGCCGCGTCCCGAGGGTTACCGCAAGGCGCTGCGCCTGATGAAGATGGCCGAGCGTTTCGGCCTGCCCCTGATCACCCTGATCGATACCCCGGGAGCCTATCCCGGCGTCGGCGCCGAAGAGCGTGGCCAGTCCGAGGCGATCGCCCGCAACCTGCTGGAAATGGCCGATCTGAAAACGCCGATCATCTGCACGGTGATCGGTGAAGGCGGTTCGGGCGGTGCACTCGCCATCGGCGTGGGCGACCGCACCATCATGCTGCAGTACTCCGTGTATTCGGTGATTTCGCCCGAAGGCTGCGCCTCCATCCTGTGGAAGAGTGCCGAGAAGGCGCGCGATGCTGCCGAGGCACTGGGTCTCACCGCGCCGCGCCTGCTCGAACTGGGCCTGGTCGACAAGGTCGTGCGTGAGCCGCTGGGCGGCGCGCATCGCAATCCGCACTCGATGGCCGTGCGCCTGAAGGCCGTGCTGCTCAACCAGCTCGACGAGCTGGAAGCGCTGCCGATCAAGGACCTGATGGACCTGCGCTACAAGCGCCTGCGCGGCTACGGCGCGTACACGGAATAAAACCGCCGCACCTCCTGTGGGAGCGCACCCTGTGCGCGACGGGGGCCTGCGGAACCGGCGCGCACAGGGTGCGCTCCCACAAAGGTGCGACCGGCGCGCTACCATCCGAGGCAACGCCGTCGGGAAATCGCGTCCATGGCCAACGAACTCGCCAACAAGCTTGCCGTCCTGATCGATGCCGACAACGCGCAGCCGACCATCGCCGAACCGTTGCTGGCCGAGGTGGCGAAATACGGCACCGCGCACGTCAAGCGCGCCTACGGCGATTGGACGTCCAATCACCTGAAGGGCTGGAAGGAACAACTGCTCACCCAGTCGATCCAGCCGATCCAGCAATTCGGCTACACCAGCGGCAAGAACGCCACCGACTCGGCGATGATCATCGATGCGATGGACTTGTTGTACTCGGGGCGTTTCGACGGTTTCTGCATCGTCTCCAGCGACAGCGACTTCACCCGGCTGGCGGCACGCATCCGCGAGTCCGGCCTGATCGTCTACGGCTTTGGCGAACGCAAGACGCCCGACCCGTTCGTGGCGGCCTGCGACAAGTTCATCTACACCGACATCCTGGTCGGCAAGCCGGATGAAGAACAGCCGCTCAAGCCGCGCACGGCGGCGCAGCTCAAGCAGGATTCCAGTCTGGTGAACCTGCTGCGCAACGCGCTGGAAGCCGCCTCCGACGACGACGGCTGGGCCGCGCTCGGCGGCGTAGGCTCCATCATCACCAAGCAACGTCCGAACTTCGACGCACGCAGCTACGGCTACAACAAGCTCAGCGAATTGATTGCCGCCACCACGCTGTTCGAACTGGACCGGCGCAGTCCCGGCGAAGGGCGTCCCAAGGTGATCTACGTGCGCACCAAGGGCAAAAAGCCGGCCACTCGTGAATAAGCTGATCGACACGCTTCGACTCGCTTTGCAGCAACAGCCGCAAGGTCACTTGTGCGTGGCCTACAGCGGCGGACCCGACTCCACCGCCTTGCTGCATGCGCTGTCGCAGATGCCGGAAGCACAGGCGCGCGAATTGCGTGCACTGCACATCGATCACGGCCTGCACGATTTGAGCGACGCGTGGGCGATCCACTGCAAGCAGCTGGCGCAGGAATGGGGCGTGTGGTGCCTGGTGCTGCGCGTCGAGGTGGATCACGCGCGTGGCTACGGACTGGAAGCGGCGGCACGCGACGCGCGCTATCGCGCCTTTGCCGCCTCGCTGCGCAAAGGCGAACGGTTGCTGCTCGCACATCACCGCGACGACCAGGCCGAAACGGTCTTGCTGAAGTTGCTGCGCGGCGCCGGACCGGAAGGTCTCGGCGGCATGCGTGTCACGCGTCGACTCGGCGAAGGCTTGCTGTGGCGTCCGCTGCTCGACACGCCGCGCGAACTGTTGCGCCAGTACGTCGAAGAACACGAACTGCCGTGCATCGACGACCCGTCGAATCAGGATGCCCGCCTCGCGCGGAATTTCCTTCGTCACGAGATCCTGCCGCGCCTCACCCAACATTGGCCGCAGGCGGTGGATTCCATCGTGCACAGCGCCAGCCTCAACCGTTCCGCCACCGAAGCGCTGGAGCGGCAATGGCGCAGTGCGCAGGCGCAGTTGCTGGACACGGCCACCGGCAGCCTGGACGCCAGCGGCTGGCTCGCGCTTTCGCCGGCGCTGCGCCATCCCCTGCTCGACGACTGGCTGCATGCGCGCGGACTCAGCGCACCCACCACCGCGCAGCGCGAGCAGATCGAACGCCAGTGCAGCGCGCGCGACGGGCAGCTGCCGTGCATCCGCTGGGCCGGCGCCGAAGTGCATGTGTGGAAGGGACGCCTGTGGGCGCTGCCGCCGCAGCCGTCGATCGATCCGCACTGGCACAGCGCCTGGCAGGGCGAACCGCTGGCCCTGCCGGACGGCGGCAGCCTGCGGCTGGACCCGCCAGGACAACTCGCCGAACCGCTCGCCATCCGACTGCGCCAGGGCGGCGAGCAGTTGCGCCCCGCGGGCGACGCCCATACCCGCGAACTGCGCGACCTGTTCCAGCAGAGCGCCATGCCACCCTGGCGCCGGGCGGCCTGCCCCCTGCTCTACGCGGGCGATGAGCTGATCGGCGTGGGCGACCGCTGGCTGACTGCACGTGGCGTAGCCTTGTTCGGGGAGATGCGTCCCCTATGGCAACCGGCCTATTGAGCCTGGTTTCGATTGATTCCGTACGTCCCCTGCGCTAGCTTTGCGGGCCATGGCCAAGTCTGCATCCGTACCCGTCCCTCCTGCCGCCGATTTCGAACACTCGCTGGACGAACTCGAGCAGTTGGTTGCGCGTATGGAAGGCGGCGAATTGAGCCTGGACGAATCCCTGTCCTCCTTCGAACGCGGCATCGGCCTCTACCGCCATTGCCAGCAGGCATTGGAGAATGCCGAGCTACGCGTACGAATGCTGCTCGATCCCGATGCCCCAGACACAGCCGAACCTTTTGAACCGGAGCTCTGAGCTCGGTGCGCAGCTCAAAACGCTGATCGCCCGCGCCGAAGAGACGCTCGTCCGTTCGCTTCCCCCCGAAGACACCGCACCGGTCGAACTGCACCGGGCCATGCGTTATGCCGTGCTCGGCGGCGGCAAGCGCTTGCGCCCCCTGCTGGTCTACGCGGCCGGCCACGCCTTCGGCGAAACCGGATCGCGCCTGGATGCCCCGGCCGTGGCGGTGGAGCTGATCCACGCCTACTCGCTGGTGCACGACGATCTTCCGGCGATGGACGACGATGCCATGCGCCGCGGCCGTCCCACCTGCCACATCGTGTTCGGCGAAGCCATGGCGATCCTGGCCGGCGATGCGCTGCAGGCGCTGGCCTTCGAACTGCTCGCCCACGACGTGGACCTCGGCGTATCGCCCGCCCGCTGCGTGGAAATGCTGCGCGTGCTGGGTCGTGCCTGCGGCGCCGACGGCATGGCCGGCGGGCAGGCACTGGATCTGGCCGCCGTGGGCCGCAAACTCTCGCTCAACGAACTCGAATTCATGCACGCCTGCAAGACGGGCGCCCTGATCCGTGCCGCCGTGCACCTGGGCGGCCTTGCTGCCGGCGCGTCCGAAGACGATCTGGCCGCGCTCGGCCGTTACGGCCACGCGGTGGGCCTGGCCTTCCAGGTACGCGACGACATCCTCGACGTGGAAGGCGAATCGGTCGTGCTCGGCAAGACCGCGGGCAAGGACGCGGCCGCCGACAAGCCGACCTTCCCCTCGATCATCGGCATGGACGCATCGCGCGAACATCTCGCCCGCCTCACCCAGGACGCGCTCGATGCGATCGCGCCCTTCGGCGAACGTGCCAGCCTGCTGGAAGAACTCGCCCGCTACGCCGCCGCGCGCCTGCGCTGACCGCCGCCGCGCGCGAGTCAACAGGCGTCACGATGGAACGTTCCAGCGTGATAGATCCCCGACCATGGCGATGCGATGTCCCTTTCCCGCTTTTTCCGCGTCTCCTGGCTCGGTGCCGCTGTCGTGTTCACCGCCAGCGCGGCATTCGCCGCCCAGACCACCGACTTCTCCGGTGCCTGGCGTCTCGACGACCGCCATAGCGACAACGCCGACGGCCTGACCAACGCCATGCGCGTGGAAGCGCGCAAGGAATTGGCCGCGCGGCAGCAGCAGTCGGCCCCCGCCTCCTCATCGTCGAGCGCCACCCCAGCCGGCGCGGGGCACGGCGGCGGCCATCGCGGTGGCGGCGGAGGCGGTGGCATGGGCGGTGGTGGCATGGGTGGCGGTGGCCACGGCGGCGGCATGGGCGGCGGCGGTCATGGCGGCCATCGTGGTGGCGGCAGCGGCGACGCCAAACCCACGGATGCCGGCGACAAGGACCCCATCGCCACGGCCACCTACCCGATGCCACCGATGCTGGCGAACGATTCGGTCCTGCTGGTGCAGCAGGACGCCAAGACCTTCCAGGTGCACCTGGGCAATGGCGACCAGCTCACCGGCAAACTGGATGGCGTGGCCCGGCAGTCGCTCAATGGCAATGCCATGGTGCGCGGGCAGATCATGGGCGGCCAGCTGGTCGTGAATATCCGCTACGCGGACGGCACGCAGCTCGACCAGACCTGGGCAATGTCGGCCGATGGCCAGCAGATGGTGGTGTCGGGCGCGTGGAAGGTACCCACGCTCGAGCAGCCGGTGGGCTTCACGCGCACTTACGTCGGGCTGCACTGAATCGAAAAGGCGGCCCGCAGGCCGCCTTTTCTTGTACCGGCCTAGCCGATCAGGCGCAGCGTGAACGGGTAGCGATAGCGCACGCCTTCATTCGCGCGAATCGCCGCGATGATGGTGAACACCAGCCAGGCCACGCCGACCACGATGCCGACGGGGATGGCGATCACCACGCCAAGGCCGAGCGTGATCAGGGTGAGCACGAACAGCGCGAAGAAGATGATGGCCACGGTGATGTTGAAGTTCAGCGCCTCTTTCCCCTGGTCGTTGACGAAGGGCATGCTGTCCTTCTTAACCAGCCAGATGATCAGCGGCCCGAGGAAACAGCCCCAGCCGAACCAGTGACCGGTCAGGATAAGCCCGGCCAGGGCGGAAAGATGGGCGAACATCGCCCATTGGCGCTCCTGGGCGCCAGGGGGATCGGACGGCGGCGCGGCGGAACCGTTCGACGGCGGCGGTACGACGGACTCGGGCGGAACGCTCATGCGTACATCTCCTAGGTCGTAAAGGCCTGATTGTTCTGTCAGCAAGAACTGACGGCCTCATCCTAGCAAGTGTCCGCCCGGTTTACTGGTGCAGGTAGTCACTCACCTGCGATGGTCATCTGCTCCAGCAGGATCGACCCCGTCAGCAGGTGCGAGCGATGGTCGACATCCGCACCGACCGCGACGATGTTGGCGTACATGTCGCGCAGGTTGGCCGCGATGGTGATCTCTTCCACCGGGTAGAGGATCTCGCCGTTTTCGACCCAGAAGCCGGCCGCGCCACGCGAATAATCGCCCGTCACGGTGGACACGCCCTGGCCCATCACCTCGGTCACCACCAGGCCGGTGCCCATGCGCTTGAGCATGGCCGCGAAATCGTCCTGGCCGGGTTCCACGATCATGTTGTGGATGCCGCCCGCGTTGCCGGTGGATGCCAGCCCCAGCTTGCGCGCCGAGTAGCTGCCCAGCACATAACGCGCCAGCACACCGTTTTCGATCAGCGCGCTGTCGCGGGTGGCCACGCCTTCCGCGTCGAATGCACCCGAACCCTGCCCGCGCATCAGGAACGGACGCTCCACGATGTTCATCCAGGAGGGCATCACCTGCTTGCCGGCGTGGTCGAGCAGGAAGCTGGCCCGGCGATAGAGCGCGCCTCCGCTCACCGCGCCGATCAGATGACCGATCAGGCCGCGTGCCACTTCCGGCGTGAACAGCACCGGGCACTGTCGGGTGGAAAGCTGGCGCGCGCCCATGCGTGCCAGCGTGCGTTGCGCGGCCTTGTCGCCGAGCGCCCGTGCGTCCATGAAATCATTGGCGGAGCGCACGCTGTCGTACCAGTAGTCGCGCTGCATGCCGTCGTCGTCGCCGGCGATCAGCGCCACCGACAGCGAATGGCGGGTGCCGCGCTCGCGCCCCAGGAAGCCATGCGAATTGGCATAAACGGCCAGGCTTTCGCCCATCTGCACGCTGGCGCCGTCGGAATTGGTGATGCCGGCATGCGCGCGGCCGGCGTCTTCGATCTGCTTGCCCAGCGCGATGGCCTGGTCGGTCTCGATGCGCCAGGGGTGCCACAGATCCAGGTCCGGGAATGCCGTGGCCATGCGCGAGGCATCGGCCAGGCCGGAGGCCGGGTCTTCCTCGGTGAAACGGGCGATGGCGCAGGCCTGCTCCAGGGTGGCCTGGATCGAATCGGCATTGAGGTCGGCCGTGCTGGCCGAACCCTTGCGCTGGCCGAAATACACGGTGAGCCCGAAACCGCGGTCGCGCGTGTGCTCCACCGTTTCCACCTCGCCCAGGCGCACGTTCACGTTCAGGCCCGTGTCGATGCTGGCGGCCACCTCGGCCTGGCTGGCTCCGGCAGCCCGGGCCCGGCGGATCACGTCCTCGGCCAGTTGGGCCAGACGGTCGAGTTCGTCGTTGCTGCGGTCCTGGGCGGTGGTGCTGAGCTGGGTCACGCGTCTTTTCCTACGGGCAAGCGGGGAACGGGTAGAATACGCGGTCCTAGCCGCGCAACTCTCCAAGATGGGGTCGCGCACCCGAAAGCAAAGTGCGTCGCGGAGAACGCCATGTCACTGACAGCCGGCATCTACCGCCACTACAAAGGCCAGCGTTATCGCGTCCTGGGCATCGCCCAGCACAGCGAAACGATGGAGCAGGTAGTGGTCTATCAGGCGCTCTACGGCGACTACGGCCTGTGGGTGCGCCCAGCCGCCATGTTCTGCGAAACCGTGGAACTGGATGGCGAGCCGATCCCCCGCTTTGCGCTGGAACAGGCCGAGCCCGACCTGCTCGATGGTGTCGCCGCTCCCTGAGTATCCGCTCCACTGTTGGAATGAACCCGTGAATCGCACCTACACCGACAACCCCGACCACGACTACGGCCCCACCCGCACGCAACAGCGTCGCGACGCGCTGGCCGTGCTGGCGTTGGCCGTCCAGTTGATCGAGCTGCCGCCGAGCAAGCTGGCCAAGCTGGACTTGCCGGAAGACGTGGAGCGTGAGATTGCCACCACGCGCCGCATCACCGCGCACATCGCGCGCAAGCGCCAGCTGGCGTTCCTGGCCAAGGTGATGCGCCGCCACGACGCCAGCGTGTTCGACGGCGTGCGGGCCGCACTCGGCGAAAACCGCGATCGCCAGCGTCAGGAAACCGCCGCGATGCACCGGCTGGAAGCCACCCGCGACCGTCTGCTGGCCGATCCCGACAACGGCATGAGCGAGCTGATCGCCCAGTACCCGAACGTCGACCGCCAGCACCTGCGCTCGCTGGTGCGCCAGGCCAAGATCGAGAAAGACGGCAACAAGCCGCCGAGGGCGTATCGCGAGATCTATCAGCTGTTGAAGGATCTGGCGGCAGGAAGCGGTGCGGACGATGCCGTGTTGGATGGCGATGACGAGGCGCGGGAAGAGAACCAGGACTGAGGCCAGCGGGAGTCGCGCACAAGTGCGCTCCCACAGAGATCGCCATACCCTTGTGGGAGCGCACTTGTGCGCGACTCAATCTGCCTCAATCATCTTGGCGCAAAACCGCCCACACGTATCCCGCGGCGAAACAAAACAATCGTGCACCTCGCACAACGCACTAGTGCCGATGCTCGCGCCATAAGCCGAACCAAACGAGGTCAAGCCCGGCACACGCCGCTCCGTCTCGCGCGGATCATCGCGGCGATGGCGGCAATGCTCGCAGCGCGCGACGGGCGCGGGAAGGTTCATCCGCCCAGGCCATTCCAGTAATCCGCGAACACGTGCACCGACAGCACGTAGCCGATGATGATGTTCACCACCACGCCCGCGGTGAACGCCAGCCACGGCCGCCAGCCGGTGCCCGCCAGCGACCGCAGCCGTGTGGTCAGGCCGATGCTGAGAAAGCAGAAGGTGAACGCCCAGGTGCGCAGCGTGCTGATCGGCGCGACCAGATCGGGCGTGACGATCTTGCGGTAATCGGCCAGCGAATAGTGGCTGGCAATCCACGTCACCAGCGCCGACGCCAACACGAAGCCGAACACGAATTTCGGAAAGCGCGCCCAGATTTCGCGTACATCCGCTTTGGCCTGCACGCCGCCCTCCGAAGTGTTCCAGCGCGTGGTGGCTATCCAGGCCAGCGCGAATGCCCAGATGCCGATCCAGATATCGCGCCCCACGACTTTCATCAGCGTGAACGCCTGCACGGCAGCATCCGGCGCACCCGCAATGGCGCCGCCCGCGTTGCGTGCGGCATCGCCGTAAGCCTGCGCCGCCGCCACACCCGCGGCATCGGCGAATTCGGAGGTGCCGATCCATGCACCCGCCACTGCCGTCGACAAACCCAGTGCCTTCGATGCGAACGGCAACACGAAGATCATCACGATGGCCCATACCACCACCAGGGTGATCGCCACCGACGTATCCTCGCGCCGCGCGCGCACGGCACCGCCGCTGGCAATCGCCGCGGACACGCCGCACACCGCGCCGCCCACGCCAAGCACCGCGGCAAAACGCCGGTCCAGCCCCAGCGCCTTGGCAACGAGGAAGATGGTGAAGAACGTGGCAAGCGAAACGATGGTCGCCTGCCCCACCGCCACCGGACCGGCCCACACCAGCAAGGTGAGCGGCAAGGTCGCGCCCAACAGCACGATGCCGACCTTGATGTAGAACTCCACCCGCAATCCCGACTGGAACCAGTCAGGCAGCTTCACCGTGTTGGATACGACCAGGCCCAGCCCCAGGGCGAGCAACGGCGCCTCGAGGTTGTAGCGCGAAGCCTCGACCCAAGCGGAAGCGGTGAAGATCAGCAGCGACACCACGAACAGGATCGCGAACGCCGATAGAAAGCGCGCCAGCGAATGCCCCAGCACCGCCAGTCCGGTGCCGAACAGCAGCGCGAACGCGGCGAACAGCGCGAGATAGTTCGGGCCGTGCGAGACGATGCCCTGCCACGCTTCCGCCAACGTCTTCCACTTGGCCGGCGCCACCGCCAGCCATTTCAGGCTGCTGCCGTTGGCGAACAAGGCCCACGCCACCACGATGACCAGCAGGCCGATCCACACCGACCACCAGTCCTCGTTGGCAAAGGCGCCCCACCGCGTCGAGCGCGCGGCGGCCGCTTTCGCACCGGCCTGACCCGGTAGCACACCCGTCGCTTCGCTCATCGCCACGCCCCTCATCGCCGCAAGATGACCGGACGTCCAGACGTCCAGGCGGCCAACGGAAAAGGCCGCAGCGGACACTGTCCGCTGCGGCCTGGGTCAAAGCGAAATGAGCTTTTGTTCTATGGATATAGCCCGGCGCGAACGGCCACGCCCAGCGACATCAGGACGCCGTGCCACCCACCGTCATCGCATCCACCTTCAGCGTCGGCTGGCCCACGCCTACCGGCACGCTCTGGCCATCCTTGCCGCAGACGCCCACGCCTTCGTCGAGGGCGAGGTCGTTGCCGATCATGGAGACGCGGGTGAGCACGTCGGGGCCGGAGCCGATCAGGGTGGCGCCCTTCACCGGACGGGTGACCTTGCCGTCTTCGATCAGGTAGGCCTCGCTGGCGGAGAACACGAACTTGCCGTTGGTGATGTCGACCTGGCCGCCGCCGAAGTTCACGGCGTACAGGCCCTTCTTCACCGAGCGGATGATTTCCTGCGGATCGTGCTGGCCGGCGAGCATGTAGGTGTTGGTCATGCGCGGCATCGGCAGCTGCGCGAACGATTCGCGGCGGCCGTTGCCGGTGGGCGCCATGCCCATCAGGCGGGCGTTGAGCTTGTCCTGCATGTAGCCCTTGAGGATGCCGTCCTCGATCAGCGTGGTGCATTCGGTGGGCGTGCCTTCGTCGTCCACGCTGAGCGAGCCGCGGCGACCGGCGAGCGTGCCGTCGTCCACTACGGTGACGCCCGGTGCGGCTACGCGCTGGCCGATGCGGCCGGCGAAGGCGGAGCTGCCCTTGCGATTGAAGTCGCCTTCCAGGCCGTGGCCGATCGCCTCGTGCAGCAACACGCCCGGCCAGCCGGGGCCGAGCACCACCGGCATGCTGCCGGCCGGCGCGTCGACCGCCTCGAGGTTGACCAGCGCGCCGCGCACGGCTTCATCGGCAAAGGCCATGGCACGGCCGTTCTCGATCAGCTCGCGATAGCCGTAGCGGCCACCGCCGCCGGCACTGCCCTGCTCGCGGCGGCCGTTCTGCTCGGCGATCACGGTCACGTTGAGGCGCACCAGCGGGCGCACGTCGGCAGCCAGCGTGCCGTCGGAAGCGGCCACCAGCACGGTGTCCATGGTGGCCGCCAGGCTCACGATCACCTGCTTGACACGCGGGTCGCGGGAGCGCGCATAGGCGTCCACTTCGCGCAGCAGGGCGATCTTGTCGGGATTGGGCAGGCTTTCGACCGGATCGATGGCCGGATACAGCTGGCGGGCGCCGTTCAGCGCCAGCGGCTTGCCGGCGCCGTTGCCGCCGTGGGCGATGGCGCGGGCGGCCTTTGAGGCCTCCAACAGCTGCGGCAGCACGATTTCGTCGGAATAGGCGAAGCCGGTCTTCTCGCCGCTGATCGCGCGCACGCCGACGCCCTGCTCGATGGAATGGCTGCCGTCCTTGACGATGCCTTCCTCCAGCACCCAGGACTCGCTGCGCGAATGCTGGAAATACAGGTCGGCGGCGTCGATGGAGGGGCCCATCAGCTGGTTGAAGACGCGGTCGAGGTCGGTGGCGGCCAGGCCGCCCGGCGACAGCAGGCGACGTTCCGCCAGCGCGATCAGGGAATCCATGAAGTCAGTGCCATGTTCAAAAAGGGGACTTTAGCAAGTTGGGGCCATCAGCCGGGCGTTTAAAGCCTCGTCCGATAGAGCCGGGCCGGGGGAACCGCTAGGATGCCGCCATCCACCGATGACGCGCATGTGAAGGAACACGTATGAGCGAGACACCCCGGCAGCCGCTGGCCCACAAAGTGATCGACCGCACCATCAAGGCGCCCATCGAGGAGGCCCGCGAGCTGCTGCACAAGGACGGCGAGCTCAAGCCGGGCCAGGGCATGGTGAGCAGCATCATCGCGCTGTCGCTGGGCTTCCTGAGCCTGCTGGCGGTGCTGGCCTTCCACTTCCCCCAATACCTGACCACGCCGGACCTGCGCCACCAGTATTCGGTCGACGTGTTGCGCCAGCTGTTGCTGGCCGCCCTGCTGGTGGCCGGCGGCATGTCGCTGGCCAACATCATCCTTGGCCGCGCGCGCCGCCTCAGCATGGTGGCGTTCGCGCTGGTGATAGCGGCGACCGCGCTGGGCGGCTCACGCGTGCCGGTGGGCGACTTTCCAGACCACACGCCTTATATCGGGTTGGACTGGTTCATCCTCGACCTGCTCGGTTCCACCCTGGTGTTCGTGGTGATCGAAAAGCTGTTTCCGCTGTACAAGGGCCAGACGCTGTTCCGCAAGGAGTGGCAGACCGACCTGAAGCACTTCGCGGTGAACCACTTCATCGTGGGCCTGGCGTTGCTGGTGGTGAACTTCCTGCTGCATCACCTGTTCGGCTGGCTGGTGCGCAGCGACTTCCAGCAATTCGTGCAGCACACGCCGTTCGTGCCGCAGCTGCTGGTGTGCATCCTGGTGGCCGACCTGGCGCAGTACTGGACGCATCGCGCGTATCACGAGGTGCCGTTCCTGTGGCGCTTCCACGCCGTGCATCATTCGGTGAAGACGATGGACTGGCTGGCCGGTTCGCGCCAGCACATGCTGGAGTTGATCGTCACCCGCGTCGCCGTGCTGGCGCCGCTGTATATCCTCGGTTTCAGCGAGGGCGTGATGAATGCGTACATCATCGTGGTCGGCTTCCAGGCCGTGTTCAACCACGCCAACGTGCACCTGCCGTGGGGGCCGCTGAAGTACTTGATCGTCACGCCGGACTTCCATCACTGGCACCACGCTTCCGACGACGAAGCAATCGACAAGAATTACGCCGCGCACTACGCGTTTCTCGACTACCTGTTCGGTACCGCGGTGAAGTCGACCAAGAAATTCCCGGAGCACTACGGCGTGGTGGGCGATTACATGCCCGATGGTTTCATCCGCCAGCAGCTGTTTCCGTTTCGCGGCAGCACCAAGCCTCAAACTCCCGAAACCTGACCAACTCTGTAGGAGCGCACCCTGAGCGCGACCGCCAGGTTTGCCGCGTGGATATCTTCAACGGTGCCGTGGTCGCGCACAGGCTGCGCTCCTACATTTTCTGAGGACAGGTCAGCGGGTGCTGCTGGCCGGCGCCGGCGAAGTCGCGCTTTCCGGCGCCACCACCGCCGGCGGCACCGGCACATCCTTCTTCTCGATCAAGGTGATGGTCGGCTTGTCCCAACTCCCGGTGATCTTGTAGCGGGCGCTGGCGAAGCGGTTGATGCCATGGCCCAGCACCCCCTGCGCCACGAAGCCCGCCGCGATGCCGATGGGTCCGCCGACAAACGCGCCGAGCACCGGCAGGCTGTTGCCGGCGTGCGGGATCGCCAGCACCTGCATGTCGTAATCCTTGGCACGCACGCCGGTGCGACCGGTGATGGAAATTTCCGCCGCGGGGCTGCGGATCTGCAGATTGTCGGTGGTCGCATTGCCATCGCCCAGCTTGAAGTCGCCGACGATCGCATCGAAGGCGAGTCCCTTGCCGAACACATCGCCGAAATCGAACGACAGGCGGCGCGGCAATTCGAGCACCGACACCAGACCGAACAGGCGCGCCACGCCCGGCGTCACTTCCGGCATGCGGCCGTCGGTGATGTTGATGCTGAGCTTGCCGTCCATATTGCCCAGGTCCATCGCCGAAGGCGCACCGGGCCAACTCGCATCGAGCTGCGCGCGCACTTTGCCGCCCGCCAGCAAACCTTCGTAACCGAAGGCACCCAGCATCTCGCCGAGATTGTCGGCGGCGAAGTCGAAACGCATGTGCGAGTGGCTGTCGGTCGCCGAGCCGTTCCAGTCGCCGACGCCGTTGATCTGCACGCCGTGCGACAAGGTACGCAACTGGTCGATGTGCATGCCGCGATCGGTCGGCCAGGTTTCCAGCCGCGCGTCGCCCAGCTTGGAATCGCCAAAGCGCAGGTCGCTCACCCATAGATGGAACGGCGGCAAGGCCGATGGCGTGATGCCGGTGGCGGCCGGATTGGGCGGCGGCGTGGCCACGCTGGCGGCCGGTTGCGCGGCGGCGCTTTGCGCCGAGGCCACGTCCGCAGTGCCCGCCGCGCCCTTCTTGGGCACGGCGACGTCCTTGGGCCAGTACAGACGCTGCAGGCGAGCGGTGACGCCGCGACGGCTGAGGTCGCCCAGCGGAACATTGAAACGTCCCGCCAGCGCGGCGCTGTCGACGTCCACCACCAAGCCGTCCGGTTGCGACGTGGCGAGCAGATGCATGTCGGCAAATGGATGGCCAAACACCATCGCCTGCTCCGCCGTCACGTCGATGCTTTCCAGACCAGGGCCGTTGGCGCTGCTGCCTGAGGCTGCGTATTGCGTCCAGCCTGTCACATCGAGCTTGGCCGGACGGCCGCGAATGCGGATGCCTTTGTCGGGCACCGCGTCGGGCGCCTTGGTGCCGAACACGAAGGTGGCGGCAAGCGACTGACTGTCGTTCTGCGGCAGCCGCATGCGTGCGCGCACCACTTGTCCCACGCTGAGCTGCACGTCGCTGCCTTGCATGGGCAGGTTCATGTCCAGGTGCAGTGGCAGCGTTCCGTCCGCGGACTTCTTCAGCGGTGCCGGGAAATCGAGCGTCATGCCATTGAGCATGGAATCCACGGTCAGCTGTTGCGTGCTCGCCGCCGATCCCGGTGTGTTGACGATGCTGAAACCCACCGTGAAATCGCTACGCCCACCGGCCACCTGGTTCAGCCAGTCGAGCTGTTTGTAGCCCTGGGTGAGCTCGGCCATGCTGAAACGGCCGGCCAGCTTTGCCGACAGCATCGTATTGGGTTGTCCGGTGGCACCGGCGATGGCCAGATCCAGTTTGGACGGCTGACCGCGGAAGCTGGTGTCGAGCGGTCCGGCATGGAAGCCGGCCTTGTCGAAGGTGGCCGGACCGGTGAGCTTGTCGAGCTTGAGATTCCATTCCGGCGCATCGAAGTCCATGTCCTTCAATTGCGCGCGGCCATCCAGGATCAGATTGCTGGCGTCGGCCACCGGCAGCGACAGATGGAAATCGAACGCGCCGGTGCCGCCCAAATGCAGCTTGGAGATGATGTCCGCGTGGTGCATGCCGATCGGGCTGTGCTGCACGAAGTCGAGCATGCTGGCACCGGTGCCGTTGCCGGCCACGTTGAGGTCGAGCACGGTCTGGCCGAATTCCGGAATCAGGGCCACCGCACGCTCAACCTTGTTGCCCAGCGATTCGCCCGCGCTCGCCTCCACCAGCATGCCGCTGTTGATGAAGTTGGCGACCGCGCTGACGTTCTGCGCATTGGGCCAATCCCTGCCGTATTTCAGCTCCAGGCCGCTGAGCTCGGCGCGCGCCTCGAAGCGTCCCTCGTTGTGGTGGAACGGCCAATCCTTCAGATCGCCACGCACCAGCACATCGGCATGATCCAGCTTGCCGCCCAGCAGTGCCTGATCGAGCCACTGCACCGCCGCCGGCGACATTGAATCCACCGGCCAGAACAGTTTGGCCGCGACCACCTCGGCATGGTTGACCCGCGCGTACAGATCGAGGAACGGACGTCCGCCCGCGTTGGGCAAGGCCACGTCGCCGCGTGCCTCGCCGCCAAAGCCCGCGCCTTCGAAATCGAACGCCTCGGTGGCGATGTGCCAGGCATCGTCGTCGTGCCAGAACGCGACGTCGCCGCCGAGCCGGGACATCGCGAACGGTTCGCGGAAGGTGTGCGGGAAGCGCAGCACGGTGGCCTGCGCCGGCAACGACAACACCATCGCCTGTGCGTCGCCGCGCAATTCGCCGTACACGCCGTCGATCCCGGGCAGCTTGCCGACCGGGTTGATGGCGACACCGGCGAAGGCGGCGTCGAGCACGTGCAGGCCCTCGGCATGATTCCAGCCCAGATGCGCCTGGGTGATCTGGCCACGCGGCTTGCCGGTGCCTACCCACTGCGCCAGCCCCGCGGAAAGCTGCGGCTTGAGCGCCAGCCACGGCACCAGCGGCGCCAGTTGCAGATTGCGGGCGGCGACATCCACGCTGGCCTGGTCCGTGCTCATGTCCTTCAGCGACGCCACCGCGATGCCGCCGTCGTCGGCCGCCCAGCGCACGGTGTAGCCGTCCTTGCCGATGGTGACTTCAGCCAGTCCGGCCAGCCCTTCCGCGCTGGCGGTGGCGCCGTCGGGATTGCCCAGCTTGAGGTCGCGCAGATGGAACCGGGTAAGGCTGCGCACCACGCGCGCATCGCGCCAATCGAGCCAGCTCTCGAACGAACCGCTGCCGCTGTCGGCCGTATAGCCGGCCATATCGATACCGCTGGACATGGCATGCAGGTCGAGATCGCTGCCGCTGATCCACACCTTGCCGTCCGCGCCGTCCTCGCTGAAATTGCCGGCGCCGCGCACTTGTCCCGGCGCTCCCTCGCGACGCAGCAAGGCGCCCACGCGGATGCGGCTGCCCTGCCGGCTCAGGCGCAGTTGATCGGCGAGCAAGGTGAAGTGCCGGTTGATGCGGTTGTCGGTGATGTCCAGCCGCGTGTCGGTGAGCGACAGGCCGACCGACAGCTGATTGAAGCCGGGCTTCTGACGCTCGTCGCCACCGGCCAGGCCAATGCCGTTGACGTGCCAGGTGCCGTCCTTGTCGCGGCTGAGGTCGAACTGCAGGCCACGCGCATGCAGGTTCACCAGATGCCGCGATGGCAGCAGCAGGCCGCCCGGATCGAGCTTGAGTTCGGCTTCGGGGATGTGCAGCGGCGTGCCGCCATCGCCCGAGCCGACGGTGACGCCGCGCATGATGAACAACGGACCGCTGGGCTGCCAGCGGCCTTCCATCGATTCGAACGTCACCGGACGGTGCAACCGGGTCGCCAGCTGCGCCTCCACCCACTGCGGGTGGTGCGCCAGCAACGGCAACAGCAGCTGGCCCAGTCCGATCAGCACGGCCAGCGAAATCACGGCCACGCCGGCGACCCAGGCCAGGGCCCGGGCGCAGAAGTGGGTTCGATGCAACCAGGGTGTGCTCACGACCGGCTCGCGACGCGAAGCGGAGGGCGGCGCGTCTTACAGAAGAACCACATCGAACTGTTCCTGCGAATAATGCTCCTCGGCCTGAAAGCGTATGCTTTTGGAGATGAACTCTTCCAATTCGGCCACCGCCACGGACTCTTCTTCCAGGATCCGTCCGACCACGCTCGGGCTGGCCATCACCAGTAGTTTTTCGGTATTGAACTGGCGCACGGCCCGGGTGATCTCGCGGAAGATCTCGTAGGTCACCGTTTCGGCGGTCTTGAGGGTGCCGCGTCCGCTGCAGGCCGGACAGGGTTCGCACAGCTGGCGCTCCAGGCTTTCGGTGGTGCGCTTGCGCGTCATTTCCACCAGGCCCAGGGCCGACATCGGATACACCGTGGTCTTGGCGTGGTCGCGCAGCAGGCCCTTTTCGAGCATGCGCAGCACCTGCCGACGGTGTTCCTCGTCCGTCATGTCGATGAAGTCGATGATGATGATGCCGCCCAGGTTGCGTAGCCGGAGCTGGCGTGCCGCGGCTTGCGCGGCTTCCAGGTTGGTCCGGTAAACGGTTTCCTCGAGATTTCGCGTACCGACGTAGCCACCGGTATTCACATCGATGGTGGTCATCGCCTCGGTCTGGTCGACGATGAGGTAGCCGCCGGACTTGAGCGGCACCTCCTTCTTCAGCGCGCGCTGGATTTCGTCTTCCACGCCGTACAGGTCGAAGATGGGGCGTTCGCCGGAGTAGTGCTCGATGCGGTCGTCCAGCTGCGGCATGAACTTGTGCACGAACTTCACGACCTTGTCGAAGGTCTCGCGCGAATCGACGCGTACTTTTTCGATGTCGTCGTTGAGCATGTCGCGCAGGCTGCGCAGCGGCAACGACAGCTCCTCGTACACGCGCTCGCCGACCTTGGCCTTGGCGATGTTCTCCTGCACCACGCGCCACACCTTGCCCAGGTAGGTAACGTCGAAGGCCAGCGATTCAGCCGTCTGCCCTTCCGCATTGGTGCGTACGATATAGCCGAGCCGGGTGCCCTCTTCGCCGATCAGCGAGCCGAGTACTTCCTTCAGGCGTTGGCGTTCGGCCTCCTCCTCGATGCGGGCCGAGATGCCCAGCGTACGCGCCTGCGGCAGCAGCACGAGGTAGCGGGAAGGGATCGACAGGTGGGTGGACAGCCGCGCGCCCTTGGTGCCGATCGGGTCCTTCACCACCTGCACCACGATTTCCTGGCCTTCGTGCACCAGTTCGCTGATCGAGGGCGTATGACCGTTGCCGGCGCCCGGGCTGACTTCTGCCCCTTCCGCGCTGGGCGGCGGCGGGGCCCGCACGATGTCGGAGGCGTGCAGGAAGGCCGCCCGTTCCAGCCCGATATCGACGAAGACCGCCTGCATGCCGGGCATCACGCGCTGCACGCGCCCCTTGTACACATTGCCCACATAGCCTCGGCGGGAGGCCCGCTCGACGTGCACCTCCTGCAACATGCCGTTTTCGACCACGCCGACGCGCGTCTCGCGTGGGGTCACGTTGATCAGGATTTCTTCGCTCACCGGTGACTCCAATGCGTGGGCGATCTTTATAGCGGCTGTACGCGCACACTGTCGATGCGTGAAACAGGCCGTGACGCATCGGCTCGCCAAGGTCGCCAACCGACACGCACATCACGGGATTTGGTGTACTGGCGAGTGTTCCATCTATGCTTGCGGGAATGCGCCCGCCGATTCTCCCCGATGTGCTCCAACCCGGCCTTGCCCTGGTGTTCTGCGGCACCGCTGCCGGCCGCCGCTCCGCTGAGCAAGGCGCCTACTACGCACATCCCGGCAACCTGTTCTGGCGCACCCTGCACACCGTGGCGCTGACGCCCCGGCTGTTCGCGCCCGCCGAATTTCCGCAGCTGCCCGCCCTCGGCATCGGCCTGACCGACCTGGCCAAGCACCACATGGGCAACGACGACGAACTGCCGCGCGATGCGTTCGACGTCGCCGCGCTGCGCGAACGCATCGAGCGCCACGCGCCACGCCTGCTGGCCTTCACCAGCAAGGCCGCCGCGCGCGCGGCGCTCGGCCGGAGCGCCGGCTACGGGCTGCAGGAAGAGCGCATCGGAGACACCCGCTTGTTCGTGCTGCCCTCGCCTTCCGGGCAGGCTCGCGGGCATTGGGATGTCGCCCACTGGCAGGCGCTGGCCGCGCTGGTGCGGGCGAGCTAGGCGCGCGCGTAGCGCTCCAGCGCCGCGGCGAGATGATCGAACAGCCGGCGGACGCGCAGGCTCGGACGCAGGTCTTCGTGCATGACCACCCAGGTTTCCAGCGCCAGCGACACTTCCGCGGGAAACAGGCGCACCAGCAGCGGATCGCGGCGCATCAGGTTGACCTGCGCGATGCCGATGCCGAAACCGGCGCGGATCGCGGCCAGGGCAGCCAGGTCGCTGTCCGTGCGCAGGGCAAACTGCTCGCGTGTATAGGGCAGCCCCTGCGGGCGCAGGCGCCTGATGAAGGGCTTTTCGGTATCGAAGCCGATCAGGGCATGCCCGCTCAGCTCGGCCAGCGTCTGCGGCTGGCCGTGGGCGTCCAGATAGCGTCGATGGGCGAACATGCCCAGTTCCACCCGGCCCACATGACGGGCGATCAAGGCCTCCTGGGTCGGCTGGTGCATGCGGATGGCGATGTCGGCGTCGCGCCGCAGCAGGTCCGCCGCGACATTGGATGGCGCCAGCTCGATCACGATGCCCGGATGGCGTTCGCGAAATTCTGTGAGGATGGACGGCAACACTTCGGCGCCGATCACCTCGCTGGCGGTCAATCGCACGGTGCCGCTGACCTCTTCCCGCCCGGCCGAGGCGGTCCGACGCAACGCGGCGGATGCCGACGCCATGGCCTGCGCGTGCGGCACCAGCTCCCGCGCCAGCTCGGTAGGCTCCAGGCCCTGCGGCGAACGGGCAAACAGGACGGCCCCGAGCGCGGATTCCAGTTCGCGCATATGCCGGCCCAGGCTGGGCTGGGTCATGCCCAAGGCCCGCGCCGCGCCGGACAGGCTGCCCTCGCGCATCACGGCGAGAAAGGATCGGTAGAGCTCCCAGGCGGGTTCGATGTCGGCCATGCATATTTGTATAGCAGATCTTCATCCCTGGGCAATTTTCATTCATCTACCCGCACTGCAAGCTGGAGTCCTTCCCAACGAGGATTTCGTCATGCAGACCCAGCGAACGGCTTTGGTGGTCGGTGCCAACGGCGGCATCGGCCAGGAAACCTGCAGCGCCCTGCTGAGGCACGGCTGGCAGGTACGCGCCCTGGTCCGCCGGGCTCCCGAGGGCGAACAGCACGGTATCGACTGGCGCATCGGCGACGCCATGCATTGCGCCGACGTGGCCGCGGCCGGCACCGGTGTGGACGTCATCGTCCATGCCGTGAATCCGCCGGGCTACCGTGGATGGGACCGGCTGGTGCTGCCGATGATCGACAACACCATCGCCGCCGCCCGCGTCCACGGTGCCCGCATCGTGCTGCCCGGCACGGTCTACAACTACGGACCGGACGCCTTCCCGCTGCTTCGCGAGGATGCGCCGCAGCACCCGCAAACGCGCAAGGGCGAGATCCGCGTGGCGATGGAGCAGCGCCTGCAGGCGGCATCCGAAGCCGGTGTGCGCGCACTCGTGCTCCGCTGCGGCGATTTCTTCGGCCCGCGCCCAGGCAACAACTGGTTTGCGCAGGGGCTGATGCAGGCCGGCAAACCGGTGAAGCGCCTGAGCTACCCCGGCGACTACGCCATCGGCCACAGCTGGGCCTACCTGCCGGACGTGGCGGAGACCTTGGCGCGGCTGTTGGATCGCGAAAAGGAGCTGGCGCGCTTCGAACGTTTTCACTTCGGCGGCTATTGGGCCGATGGCCAGGCGATGCTCGATGCCGTGCGTCGTGGCAGCGGCGACGACAGCATCAAGGCGGCACGCTTTCCCTGGTGGCTGGCGCAGCTGATGTCGCCGTTCAACGAAACCATGCGCGAGCTCTGCAAGATGCGCTACCTGTGGCGCGAGCCGGTGCAACTCGACGATCGCAAGCTCAAGGCGTTTCTCGGCGGGGACATCTACACGCCGATCGATCAGGCGGTGCGCGCATCGCTCATCGGCGCCGGCTGCATCGCCGCATCGTCCGAACACGCGCTGCTGACGGCGTAACGCACATCACGCCGATCAGTCGATCGGCGTGTGGCGATACTTGACCACGTCGCGCTCCAACACCACCGACGCCGTGTTCGTCCACGAACGGCGGATGTAGGTCACCACCGCAGCGACATCGGCGTCGCTCAGCTGCTGCGCAAACGGCGGCATCGAATAAGGACGCGGATTGCCGTGCGTGACCGGCGCAAAACCGCCCAGCAGGATCACCCGCATCGCATTGATGCCAGTCGGCTCGTTCACCGACGAATTGCCGTTAAGCGGCGGATAGACGCCTGCCACGCCGTTGCCGTCCTTGCCGTGGCAATCCGCGCAACGTTCGCCGTAGACCTTGGCGCCCTGCGCCATGATCGGGCGCGTGTCGAGCGGCGAGTTCTCCGGCGCATTCGCTGGCCGCGCCGGCAACGATTGCAAATAGACGGCGATGGCGCGCAGATCATCCTCATGCAAATGCTGCGTGCTCTGCGTCACCACGTCGGCCATCGGACCGAACGCCGTACCGCGCGCCGATTGTCCCGTCTTCAACAGATCGACGATGTCCTGCTCGCTCCAGCCGGCCAGGCCACCGTTGGCCCGCGTGCTCAGGTCGGGCGCGTACCAGTTCTGTGCGGGAATCTGGCCGCCGGCCAGCGAAGCCTTGCCCTCCTGGCCGCCGAGCGAGTCGCGCGGTGCGTGGCACTCGTTGCAATGGCCAAGGCCTTGCACCAGGTAGGCGCCGCGATTCCATTCATCGGACTTCGATGCATCGCGCTGGAACTCGCCTTCGTGGAAATACAGCGCGCGCCACGCCTTCAAACTGCTGCGCACGCTATAGGGAAACTCCAGCGACGGCTGCAGCGCCGGCGCATGCACCGGCGCCAGCGATTGCAGGTAGGCGAACATCGCCAGCGCATCGTCGCGCGACACCTTGGTGAACGAGGTGTACGAGAACACCGGGTAGAGAAACTCGCCGTGGCGTCCCTTGCCGGCATGCAACGCCTGCCAGAAATCCTCGAAGCTCCAGTCGCCCAGACCGGTCTCGCGATCGGGGGTGATATTGGGCGACGGGATATTGCCGAACGGCGTGGGCAACACACGTCCACCGGCGTAACGGACGCCGCCCTGGCTGGTATGGCATGACGCGCAGTCGCCCACGATGGCGAGGTATTCGCCTTTCGCGATAAGCGCCGGATCCTTCAATGCCGCCGCATTCACTTCGCTGGCGGAGCGCGCTACCGGTGCCTTCGCTTCGTTGTGGAACCACCACCAGCCGCCGGCAGCGAGCAATACGACGATGACGACGATCGCGATGCGCTTCATACGCCGTCTCCCTTGTTGCCGAGCACACCGCAATGCAGCGGTGGCGTGACGCTGCCGGCAGGCTGCGCGTGCATGTCGGCAGGCAACTCACGCGTGGCCAGCCACGCCGAGACAGCGGTGATGTCCGATTCGCTCAGGCGATTGGCGATCTCGGCCATGCAATCGGGCGCCACCGTGGCGCGCGTCTTCGTGCGCCACGAACCCAGCTGAGAACTGACGTAGTCGTACGGCAAACCGACCAGGCCCGGAATATCCGGTTGCACACCAGTGAGCTGGGTGCCGTGGCAGGCCTGACACGGGGGAATCTGTCGCGACGGATCGCCGTGCATCACCAGGGTTTCGCCGCGCTGGCGCGTTTCCGCGGAGATCGTGGGCACGGGCGATCGCGCGTAGGGCACCTCCTGCGCGGCGAAATACTCGGCGATCTCGCGCATGTAGTCGGGGCTCAGCGGCCGCACGGTGTATTCCATCGGGCCGTATTTGCGCAGGCCGTCCTGGAAGTCCTGCAACTGGCGTGCGAGATAGCCGGCCGGCTTGCCCGCAAGCCGGGGAAAGAAGCCGCTTTCCGGCGTGCCTTCGCCGTGCGTGCCGTGACACGCAGTGCATGCTGCAATGCGCTGCTGCAAGGTGTCGGGAATGACCGGATGCGCGGCTTCCTGCGCGCGGGCATTGCCGACCTGCGCCATCAGAACCAGCACGAGCCATGCGCCCAGAACGCGCCCGGCCTGCGACCACTTCGCTGCATGGGTTGTCATGATTCCCCGACCTACGCGTGATGGCGCTGCGATGGGTTTCGGTCGCGCCGGAACGATGGCCGATTATAGGCGCGCGTGGCGATACCGCGGCGACAGAGCCCTGGTCGATGTCACTTAGCGACATCATGCCGCACGATGTTGATGTTGATGCGGGCGGCCGGCTTCACCGTGAGCGAATACCCGCAAACGCTGCAAATCTACTGTGGGAGCGCACCCTGTGCGCGACAAACCGACGGAGCGATACACCCAGGCGTGACTGTCGCGCACAGGGTGCGCTCCCCCTGGCAAGCGTTCGGCGCGACAGCGCTCAGGCCGAAACGGCTCGTGCCGTCGGCGACATTTCCGGCGCGTCGGCGCGCAGCGCGTCGTGCAACAGCAAGGTGATGCCCAGGTGCTGTTCGTTCTCGCGCTCGTGCACTACACCGCCGTAAATCTGCGCGCGTTCGCGCACCGTGCTCATGCCCTGCCCGTTGGTGCCGAGCAGCGAAACCAACTGCCGCCATTCCGGCACCGGTTTGCCGCGCAACGCGGGCGCCGAGCGCACGGCCGTCATGCGCAACACCACCCAGCGCCTGCCATGCGAACTGCCACCGCGGATATGCACGCGGATGCGCTTCATCGGCTCGCGCGCCAGCATGTAGACCAACACCTCGCAGGCCTGCCGGTACAACATCATGTGGACATCCGGCGCCAACAGGTTGAGACCCGTGCCGGTCAACGTGCAGCGGTAAGCCGCGCCCACCAGCGAGGCGGCCTTCGACAACGGACCGCTTTCGAAGGTCGCTGCCAGCCCATGCTCGCGCCAGGCGCGCGGATGCAAGGCATCGGCCAGACGCCGCATTTCCATCTGGGTGAGGTCGAGATGCCGTGCATAGGTGTTTTCCATGCTGGCGGGCAGTACCGGCCGCAGGCGTTCCATCATGCGATGTTGGCCATCGCGCATCGACTGGCCCAGACGATCCAGCGATTCAGCCACGTGCCGCAGCCGCAGTTCCTCCTGGTAGAGGCCTTGCTGCGCCAACAGGAAGCCGCGTTGGCTCTCGCTGCCTGCCTCGCTGCCTGCACGATCGCCGACCGGCTTCGTCGCCATCCGCGCGCCCAGCAGGATCAGGCTCGATACCGCGAACGCGATGAGCGCCTCCGCCTGCATCACGGCGGGATCGCGCTCCACCGTCATGGTGAGCTCGACGGCCACGCTGGCGAGCAGGCCGCCGATCGCGGCGCCCTGCCAGCCCAGGCGCAGCGTGAGCCACGCCACCGGCAGGAACATGGCCATGCGGGCAATTCCCACCACCTCTTCGCTATGACTCGTCAACGCCAGCCAGGCCAGCATCAGCAAGGGCGGTACGACGCCTTTGAGGCAGTCGACGATGGCGATCTTCCTCATCGAGACGGCAGCGGCGCTCTGCTGGCGGGATGACCAGCCGAGCCAGGCGAAAACCGGTGGCACCAGCGTCAGCGCACCCAGGTAACTGCCGAGGAAAAATTCGAGCACGGTGTGCACGGTGAGCGGATGCGGCGTCTCGTCGGGGCGAAACGTCATCGTGGCGAACGACCCGCTGTTGACCAGGGTGCTGACGAGGGCGCCGGCAAAGATGCAGGTCATCAATGCGGTGATGTTCACGCGGCCATCGACGAACAAAGCCATGCGCCGCCGGCACCACGCGATCACTGGCGCCGTCAGCAATATCGGCGGCACCGTGACCAAACATGCCCAGAGTGTTCCAAAACGGTCGTGGTAGGTCCAACCCAGCCCGATCAGCGGGATCGTTTCGCCGATCACCATGGCCGCCCAGTAGCGGCGCGGCACCAGCAGCAGGCAAAGCACGCGCAGGCCGGCGATCAGGTTCCAGTGGGACGCCGTCACCTGCTTCAGCAACACCACGCCCACCGCATAGGCAATGACGATGGCAAGCTGTTGAAGACCTGCATGGGACGCCACGCGTTTCCACGCGTCGCTGTGTCCTTTCGTTGCCGTGACCATCGAGTCGAACCGAACCCCTGTGTTAGAAACGCGCCGGCCGGTCCGTACCTTCAAGGACCGGCATCATCGCGCCGCCAGCGTGGCTGCGATTGTCGCAGGAAACTCCCTGCGCAACGCGCTGCAATGCGGCAGCGTCGCGATTCCCCCTAAGCTGTGCAAAAAGAGCGCCAGGCGCGGGCGCCGGACGCTCTTTTTCACAACTTTTTTGATCAGCGGTTCGACGAGCCGACGGATTTGCGCACGATCAACATCGCCAGTTCCAGCGACTGCTCGTAGTTGAGGCGAGGATCGACCATGGATTTATAGGCCCGATCCAGATCCGCCTCATTGAGATCGCGGGCGCCGCCCATGCATTCGGTCACGTCTTCGCCGGTGAGTTCCAGGTGCACGCCGCCCAGGCGCGTGCCGCAGGCCGCGTGGATGTCGAAGGCCTGGTCGAGTTCACCGCGGATGTTGTCGAAGCGGCGGGTCTTGTAGCCGTTGGAGGTGGTTTCGGTATTGCCATGCATCGGATCGGCTACCCACAACACCCGCCGCCCCTCTCGTTTGACGGCCTCGAGCAGGGGCGGCAAGGCCTTGCCGATCGGCCCGTTGCCCATGCGGTGGATCAGCGTCAGGCGGCCCGGCTCGTCCTCGGGATTGAGCGCATCGATCAGCGGCAGCAGCTGATCAGGCGTCACCGACGGCCCCACCTTCACCGCGATCGGGTTGCGGATGCCGCGGAAATACTCGACATGGGCGCCATCCAGCGCCGCCGTGCGCATGCCGATCCACGGGAAATGCGTGGACAGGTTGAACCAACCCAGATGCCTGGGCACCTGGCGCGTCAGCGCCTGCTCGTAATGCAGCAGCAGCGCTTCGTGCGAGGTGAAGAAATCCACCCGCGAGAACCCGGCAATGGGGCCGGCCAGCGTCTCCATGAAGCGCAGCGAATCGCCGATGGCCGCGACCATGCGGCGGTATTCGGCCGCCAGCGGCGAATGCTCGACCCAGGCCAGATCCCAGTATTCGGGATGGTGCAGATCGGCGAAACCGCCATCGATCAAGGCGCGCACGAAATTCATCGTGAGCGCGGAATGCGCGTGCGCCTGGATCAGCCGCTGCGGATCGGCACGGCGGGCCTCGGGCGTGAATTCGGGGCTATTGACCAGATCGCCGCGAAAGCTGGGCAAGGTCACGCCATCGCGCGTCTCGTTGTCGGTCGAGCGTGGCTTGGCGTACTGCCCGGCGAAGCGGCCCACGCGCAGCACCGGCTTCTTGAGCCCGTGCACCAGCACCAGGCTCATCTGCAGCAGCACCTTGAGCCGGTTGGAGATGATCGGGCTGGTGCAGTCGGCAAAACTCTCGGCGCAATCGCCGCCCTGCAGCAGGAACCGCTGTCCCTCCTGGGCTTCGGCCAGCGCCTTCTTCAGCGACAGGACTTCCCACGAAGTCACCAGCGGCGGCAGCGCGGCGAGCCGCTGCGTGGCCGTGGCCAGCTCGGCCGCGTCTTCGTACAACGGCTGCTGCAGCGCCTGCCGGCTCTGCCAACTCTGCGGCGACCAGCCTTCGGAGTCGTGCGGCGAATGGGGAGAAACAGGCATCAGGTGCGACATAGGACATCAACCAGCTCAGGCACGCTTGCGCGTGGCGGCGTAGACCGCCGCGATCACCAACAGCAGATACCACATCAGCGTCCAGGCCGGCATCGGCAGGCCAAGCACCGGCTCCAGCTTGGCGCACTCGCCCGAACCGGTGAAGACCAGCTTTAGCACCTTGGCGAACGGGAACGTATCCATCATGTAGCCGAGATTCGGGCCGCAGGCCGGAATCTCGTCCGCCGGCAGCGTCTGCAGCCACAGATGGCGCCCTGCCGTGGCGATGCCGCCCAGCGCGCCCAGCAGCACGCCGCCCGCGTAGATCCAGCGAGCTCCGCCGCGAGGCGCATGCACCGCGCCGATCAGGAAAAACACCGCCATCACCATGAAGGCGATGCGCTGAAGGATGCACAAGGGACACGGGATCATGTTGAGCACGTGTTCGGCATACAGCGCGAAGCCCAGCAGGGCGACACAGACGACGAAACCGGCGAGATAAGTGGCGCGATACGACCAGCGGAAAGGATTCATGGGCTGACTTTGCTGCGATGCGAAAGCGGACATTACCCGCTTGCCTGGCCCGTGTCAGCCCTGCCGGATCGCTCGGGCCAGCACGGAAATAGGGGAACTTTCCGCAGGCATGTCCATAAAGCAAAAACCCCGGCAAGTTGCCCTGCCGGGGTTTTGCGAAACGCTTGTTGCGACCGATTACTCGGCAGCTTCGTCCGTCTGCGGGCGATCGACCAGCTCGACGTACGCCATCGGAGCGTTGTCGCCCGGGCGGAAGCCGCACTTGAGGATGCGCAGGTAGCCGCCGGGACGGGTCTGGTAACGCGGACCCAGTTCGACGAACAGCTTGCCGACGGCCTGCTTGTCGCGCAGACGCGCGAAAGCGAGACGACGGTTGGCAACGCCATCGGTCTTGGCGAGCGTGATGAGCGGCTCGGCGACGCGACGGAGTTCCTTCGCCTTGGGAAGGGTGGTGCGGATCAGCTCGTGCTTGATCAGCGACGCGGCCATGTTCTTGAACATGGCTTCGCGGTGGCTGCTCGTGCGGTTGAGCTTGCGACCGGATTTCTGGTGGCGCATGGCAATACTCTCTATGTCTGTTGTTATGAAAAGCCGGCGGTTAGGTCCGACTTCCCGCGGTTACCCGCTGATGAAGCCCTTGGTACTACGGGCTCTTATTGAGCAAGACGGCCAAGCTGGCCGTTTCAGGTGTCTGCAAAATCCGAGGGTAGAACACTCGTCAGAGCACCAATACCGGCGACCAAAGTAGTCACCCAAAACATCGTGCGGTCTTGATACCGCTTTAGCAGCTGGCGAGCGCACCGAAGTACGCTCGCCAGTTTGCCGTTACAGCCGGCGGTCGCGAACGACCACCAAAACACTTAACCCAGCTGCATACCGTGGGACAGACCCGGCGGCGGCCAGTTTTCAAGCTTCATACCGAGCGCGAGACCACGACCACCCAGCACGTCCTTGATTTCGGTCAGGGACTTCTTGCCGAGGTTCGGCGTCTTGAGCAGTTCGACTTCCGTCTTCTGCACCAGGTCGCCGATGTAGTAGATGCTCTCGGCCTTCAGGCAGTTAGCCGAACGCACGGTGAGCTCCAAATCGTCGATCGGGCGCAGCAGCAGCGGATCGAAACCGCCCTTCTCCGCCTTGTCGGTAGCACTCTCGCGGCGCGAGAAGTCACCGAACACCGACAGCTGGTCGTTGAGGATTTCAGCGGCCTTGCGAACCGCGTCTTCCGCACCGATGGTGCCGTTGGTTTCAATGTCGAGCACAAGCTTGTCGAGGTTGGTGCGCTGCTCAACGCGAGCGGCGTCCACTTCGTAGGCAACACGCAGAACCGGCGCGAACGACGCGTCGAGCTGCAGGCGGCCAATCGGACGAGCCTCATCATCCGGATGCTGGCGCGCGCTGGCCGGCTGGTAGCCGACGCCGCGACGCACCTTCAGGCGCATGTTGAGAGCAATGTCCTTGGTCAGGTGGCAGATCACATGCTCGGGGTTGATGATTTCCACCGAGTGGTCGACGGCGATATCGCCGGCGGTGACCACGCCCTTGCCCTTCTTGGACAAGGTCAGGGTGACTTCATCACCCGAATGCTGGCGAATCGCCACGTCCTTGAGGTTGAGCAGGACTTCAATGACGTCCTCCTGCAGGCCTTCCAGGGTGGTGTACTCGTGCAGCACGCCATCAATTTCCACCTCGACGATGGCAGAGCCAGGGATCGAGGAGAGCAGCACGCGGCGCAGCGCGTTGCCCAGGGTGTGGCCAAAACCACGCTCGAGCGGCTCGACCACCACCTTGGCGCGGTTGGCTCCGAGTTGCTCGACGCTGAGGCCGCGAGGGCGCAGCACGCTAGTTGACGAAACTGCCATGCAGGGCTCCGGTTGATTACTTCGAGTAGAGCTCGACGATCAGGCTCTCGTTGATGTCGGTCGGCAGATCGCCGCGGTCCGGCATCGACTTGAACGTACCTTCGAACTTCTTGCTGTCGACTTCGACCCACTGCGGACGCAGGTCCATGGTGTCGAACACGGTTGCCGCTTCCTGCACGCGCAGCTGGGTGCGCGCACGCTCGGTCAGTGCAACCGCATCGCCCGGACGGACCTGGTACGACGGGATGTTCACCTTCTTGCCGTTGACCAGCACAGCCTTGTGGCTGACCAGCTGACGGGCCTGGGCGCGGGTGACCGCGAAACCCATGCGGTAAACGACGTTGTCCAGACGGCTTTCGAGCAGGCGCAGCAGGTTCTCGCCGGTGTTGCCCTTGAGGGTCGACGCCTTGGAGTAGTAGTTGCTGAACTGACGCTCGAGCACGCCGTAGATGCGCTTCACCTTCTGCTTTTCACGCAGCTGGTTGGCGTAGTCGGACATGCGCATGCGCTTGTTGGCGCCATGCTGGCCGGGCTTGTTTTCCAGCTTGCACTTGGAGTCCAGCGCGCGCGCCGGGCTCTTCAGGCTGAGATCTGCACCCTCACGACGGGCGAGTTTGCAGGTAGCTCCACGATAACGGGCCATGGGTATGCTCCTTAGACTCGACGCTTCTTGGGGGGACGGCAGCCGTTGTGCGGAATCGGCGTGACGTCGATGATGTTGAGCACCTTGTAGCCCAGCGCGTTCAGCGAACGCACGGCGGACTCACGACCCGGACCCGGGCCCTTGATGCGCACTTCCACGGTCTTCACACCGTAGTCGCCAGCAGCACGGCCAGCCTTTTCGGCAGCAACCTGGGCAGCGAACGGGGTCGACTTACGCGAACCGCGGAAACCCGCGCCGCCGGCAGTCGCCCACGACAGGGCATTGCCCTGGCGATCGGTGATGGTGACGATGGTGTTGTTGAAGGAGGCCTGCACGTGGGCCACGGCATCCGTGACAACGCGCTTGATCTTCTTCTTGGTCTTGACAGGCTTAGCCATGTTCGGAATCCGTTACTTCTTGATGGCGCGACGCGGACCCTTACGGGTGCGTGCATTGGTACGCGTGCGCTGGCCGCGCACCGGCAGACCACGGCGGTGACGCAGACCGCGGTAGCAACCCAGATCCATCAGACGCTTGATGGCAATACCCACCTCGCGACGCAGATCGCCTTCAACGACGTACTTGCTGATTTCGTGGCGGATCTTCTCCACCTCGCCTTCACTCAGGGACTTGATCTGGGTGGTGGGAACCACGCCAGCGTCCGCGCAGACCTTCTTGGCCCGGCTGCGGCCGATCCCGTAAATGCTCTGCAGGCCAACCCAGACATGCTTCTGGACCGGCAAATTGACACCCGCGATGCGCGCCATGATGTACTTTCTCCGATGCGTTTCGTGCGCGGTAAACGCGCAATTCTAACCTTAAACAACCCATTAGGAAAGCCCTGCGGTACCTGGGGTACCGCCGCCCTCCGACTTAGACCAACTTCACACCACCCCAGCAGCCATCAGTTGCGGCGGAGGTTGGCCTTCTTCAGCAGGCTTTCGTACTGGTGACTGACCAGGTGCGCCTGCACCTGAGCAGTGAAATCCATCACCACAACCACGACGATGAGCAGAGAGGTGCCACCGAAGTAGAACGGGACGTGCCACGCTTTTTGCATAAACGATGGAACCAGGCAGACCAGCACCAGGTACAGCGCGCCGACACCGGTAAGACGGGTCATCACGTTGTCGATGTAGTCGGCCGTGGAGCGGCCCGGGCGGATGCCCGGAATCAAGGCGCCGGAGCGCTTGAGGTTGTCCGCCGTCTCCTGGGAGTTGAACACGATCGCCGTATAGAAGAAGGCGAAGGTGATCACCAGCACCGCGAAGATGATGTCGTACAGCGGCTCGCCCGGAATCAGCGCCTGCGTCAGCTCCGTGATCCAGCGCGACTGGTGCCCCTGGCCGAACCAGGTTGCCGCGGTGGTCGGGAACATCAGCAGACTCGAGGCAAAGATCGGCGGAATCACACCCGCCATATTGACCTTGAGCGGCAGATGCGAGGTCTGGTTCATGTAGGCGCGCTGACCACCGGAGCGGCGCGCGTAGTTCACGGTGATGCGCCGCTGGGCGCGCTCCATGAACACCACGAACGCCGTCACGCCGAGGATCACCGCCACCACCAGCAGCATCTTGATCACCGAGAGCTCGCCGTTGCTGGCCATGCTCAACGTGTGCGCCACCGCACCCGGCAGGCCGGCCACGATACCGGCGAAGATCAGCAGCGAAATGCCGTTGCCGATACCGCGCTCGGTGATCTGCTCGCCCAGCCACATCAGGAACAGCGTGCCGGCGGTAAGGCCGACGACCGATGCCAGGATGAAGCCCATGCCCGGCGTATAGACCACCGGAGCACCGCCCTGGGCGACCTGCTTCTGCAGCGCCACGGCAATGCCGAACGCCTGGAAAGCCGCCAGACCTACCGTGCCAAAGCGGGTGTAGGTGGTCATCTTGCGACGGCCAGCCTCACCTTCCTTGCGCAGCGCCTGCAGGCTCGGGATCACCGAACCCATCATCTGCACCACGATGGAGGCAGAGATGTACGGCACCACGCCAAGCGCGAACACCGAGAAACGTGCCAGCGAGCCACCCGAGAACATGTTGAACATGTTCATCAGGCCGCCGCCCTGCTCGATCAGGTTCGTCATGGCTTCCGGGTTGACGCCCGGAACCGGGATGAAGGAACCGAGACGGAAAACGATCAACGCACCAATCACGAAGAAGATGCGCTGACGCAGTTCCGTCAGCTTGCCGAGCGATCCGAGCGATGTGCCCTGGGCTGACGCCACGTGATTACTCCACGCTGCCGCCGGCAGCTTCGATCGCTGCCTTCGCGCCGGCCGTAGCCAGCACACCCGACAGCTTCACGGCGCGGCCGATTTCGCCCTTGGCGACAACCTTGACCTTCTTCGCGCGGCTGTCGATCAGACCGGCCTGGTGGAGGACGATCGTGTCGATCACGTCAGCCTTGAGCGTGGCCAGCTGATACAGGAACACTTCCTGGCTCTCGGCCTTCTTCAGCGAACGGAAACCGACCTTCGGCAGGCGGCGCTGCAGCGGCATCTGGCCGCCTTCGAAACCGTACTTGTGGGTGCCGCCCGCGCGAGCGTGCTGACCCTTGTGACCGCGACCGGCGGTCTTGCCCAGGCCCGAACCGATACCGCGGCCCAGGCGAAGGCGGGTCTTGCGGGAACCGGCGGCCGGCTTGATGTCGTTAAGACGCATGGTGATTACTCCTCAACCCGCACGAGGTAATAGACCGTGTTGATCAGGCCGCGGACCTGCGGGCTGTCCTTCAGTTCACGGACGTCGTTGAGCTTGTTCAGGCCGAGCGCCTTCACGCTCAGGCGATGACGGCTCTGCACACCGCGCAGGCCCTTGACCAGGCGCACGCGCACGGTGGCGGCGGTTTCGTTGTTCTTAGCCATTGCCCAGCACCTCTTCCAGGGTCTTGCCGCGCTTGGCAGCGATCTGCTTCGGCGAGGCAACGGCCTGCAGGCCCTTGATGGTCGCGCGGACCAGGTTGATCGGGTTGCGCGAACCGACGGCCTTGGCCAGCACGTTCTTCACGCCGACCACTTCCAGCACAGCGCGCATGGCGCCGCCGGCGATCACGCCGGTACCTTCGGAAGCGGGCTGCATGAACACGCGGGCTGCGCCGTGGTTGGCCTTGATGGCATACCACAGGGTGCCGTTGTTCAAATCGATGCTCACCATCTGGCGGCGGGCGCGCTCCATGGCCTTGGAGATGGCGACCGGCACTTCACGCGCCTTGCCATAACCAAAACCCACGCGGCCTTCGCCGTCGCCGACCACGGTCAGCGCAGTGAAGCTCATCTGGCGGCCACCCTTGACGGTCTTGGCCACGCGGTTGACGGCAATCAGCTTCTCGAGCAGGCCGTCTGAATTTTCGCGATCGGTAGAAGACATGTTTTTTTCCATGTGCCCGGCAAGCCGGGACCTTTACTTGCGGCTGAGCCGCTTGGAGTTGTGGGTACTTCTGTTGGCATCAAGTGCCGGCGAACCGGCACTCGATACCGGTCGGCCTTAGAACTTCAGGCCAGCTTCGCGGGCCGCATCGGCCAGCGCCTTGATGCGACCGTGGTAGCGGAAGCCCGAGCGATCGAACGCCACGGACTCGATACCTGCGGCCAGCGCACGCTCAGCCACGGCCTTGCCGACAGCGGCGGCAGCGGTGAGGTTCTTGGTGCCCTTGAGGCCTTCGGCAACCGACTTCTGCACGGTGGAGGCGGCAGCCACCACGTTCTGACCGTCGGCGGCGAACACCTGTGCGTACAGGTGCTGACCGGTGCGATGCACCGACAGGCGAGCCACACCGAGCTTGCGGATGTGGGAGCGAGTCGACTTGGCGCGACGCAGGCGGGATTCGTTCTTGTTCATCGTCATAGTTCCTAGAAGCGGATCGACTAATTAGCCAGTAGCAAGCAGCTCTTCGTGAATAGTGCGGCCATGGATGGCCGCTTCCACACGCAGGGACAGCGTACTAACTCACTTAAGCCTTCTTGGCTTCCTTCAGGGTGATCTTCTCGCCGGAGTAGCGCACGCCCTTGCCCTTATAGGGTTCCGGCGGACGGAAGCCACGGATCTTGGCGGCCACCTCGCCCACGCGCTGCTTGTCCGAACCCTTGATCAGGATTTCGGTCTGCGTCGGGGTTTCGATGGTGATGCCTTCGGGCGCTTCGAACACGACCGGATGCGAGAAGCCCAGGGCAATGTTCAGCGACTTGCCGGCCATCGAAGCACGGTAGCCCACGCCGACCAGCTCGAGCTTGCGCTCGTAACCGTCGGACACGCCCTTGACCATGTTGGCCAGCAGCGCGCGCAGGGTGCCACCGAACTTGTCGTCCGCGCCTTCGGCGAGAACGATGTTGGCCACGCCATTGTCGATATTGATCGAGGCGCCCGGCAGGTGATGGATCGCCAGGGTGCCCTTCGGGCCCTTGACGGAGATGCCGTCAGCGTCGGTCTTGATTTCGACGCCCTTGGGCAGGTTGATCGGTTGTTTGGCTACGCGGGACATCGTCGGCTCCTTATGCGACCTGGCCGATGACTTCGCCGCCCAGACCCTTGGCACGGGCCTGCGCGTCGGTCAGCAGACCGGCGGAAGTCGAGATGATCGAGATACCCAGGCCACCGAGGACCTTCGGCAGCTCGTCCTTACCGCGGTAGACGCGGAGACCGGAACGGCTGACACGGGCAATGGTTTCGATAGCCGGACGGCCTTCGAAATACTTGAGCTTGATCTCGAGCACCGGCTTGCCTTCCGCAGTGGAGGCCTTGGCGTCGAGGATATAGCCCTCATTCTTGAGAAGGTTGGCGATGGCCACCTTCAGCTTCGACGACGGCATGTTTACGGTCTGCTTGCCCGTGAGCTGGGCATTGCGGATGCGCGTAAACAGATCGGCGATGGGATCAGTCATGCTCATGAAAACATCCTTCAGAGTGCACCGATATCCGAAAAACCGGAAATCAATTCAATTGTGAGCCGGCACAGTGCCGACCTGCGGAACGCAGACCGACGACTATAACAGCTTTTTCCGACTTTGCGTACATCAGCGCATAAATCGCGCCAACGGCGGCAGGCTGGCGCCCGCCGCCGCATCGAACGCCAACGGGTCGCAACCCGTCAACGCCCTGTTTGGGGTCTTACCAGCTGGCCTTGCGCAGGCCAGGCACGTCGCCACGCATGGTGGCTTCGCGCAGCTTGTTGCGGCCCAAGCCGAACTTCTGATACACGGCGCGCGGACGGCCGGTCAGAGCACAGCGGGTGCGCTGGCGAGACGGGCTCGCGTCGCGCGGCAGCTTCTGCAGCTTGGTCTGGGCTTCCATCTTCTCGTCATACGAGGAGTTGGGGCTCAGCACGATCGCCTTCAGTTCGGCGCGCTTGGCGGCGTACTTCTTGACGAGCTTGGTCCGCTTGATATCGCGGTTGACCATCGAGGTCTTTGCCATGGATAGATATCTCTCGCGTGTATCAGTTGCGGAACGGGAAGCTGAAAGCTTCCAGCAGCGCCTTGGCTTCTTCGTCCGACTTGGCGGTGGTGGTGATGGAGATATCCATGCCACGCATCGCGTCGACGGCGTCGAAGTCGATTTCCGGGAAGATGATCTGCTCTTTGACGCCGAAGTTGTAGTTACCGCGGCCGTCAAAAGCGCGACCCGACACACCACGGAAGTCGCGCGTACGCGGCAGCGAGATGTTGATCAGGCGATCGAGGAATTCCCACATCTGCGCGCGGCGCAGCGTGACCTTGCAGCCGATCGGCCAACCGTCGCGGATCTTGAACGAGGCAACCGACACGCGGGCCTTGGTCTGGATCGGCTTCTGGCCGGCGATCTTGGCCATGTCGGCCACGGCGTTTTCGAGCACTTTCTTGTTGCCCGCCGCTTCGCCCACGCCCATGTTCAGCGTGATCTTGGTGATGCGGGGAACCTGCATCACGTTCTGGTAACCAAAACGCTCGGTGAGCTTCTGGATGACCTGGTCTTTGTAAAACGTTTCGAGACGCGTCGTCATGATGGATTCCTTACGCGTCCACAACTTCGCCGGAGGACTTGAACACGCGCACCTTACGCCCATCAGAGAGCGTCTTGGCGCCAACGCGTTCACCCTTGCCCGAGGCGGAGTTGAACAGCTGGACGTTGGAGATGTGGATCGAAGCCTCACGCTCGACGATGCCGCCGGCCTGGTTGGCCTGCGGATTCGGCTTGGTGTGACGCTTGACCAGGTTCACGTTGGAGACGAACACGCGGTCGCCGTCAACGCGCAGCACGTCGCCGCGCTGACCCTTGTTTTTGCCGGTGATCACGAGGACCTGATCACCCTTGCGGATACGGTTCATGGTCTAGTCTCCGCTCAGAGCACTTCGGGCGCGAGGGAGACGATCTTCATGAACTTCTCGCTGCGCAGCTCGCGAGTGACCGGCCCGAAGATACGGGTGCCAATCGGCTCGAGCTTGTTGTTGAGGAGGACCGCTGCGTTGCCGTCGAAACGGATCAGCGAGCCATCGGGACGGCGCACACCCTTGGCGGTACGAACCACCACGGCGTTGTACACCTCGCCCTTCTTCACCTTGCCGCGGGGGATGGCATCTTTCACGGTGACCTTGATAACGTCGCCGATCGCGGCGTAACGGCGCTTGGAGCCGCCGAGCACCTTGATGCACATCAGTTCGCGAGCACCGCTGTTATCGGCCGCGGATAGCGTGCTTTGCATCTGGATCATGTCTGCACCCTCCCTTAGACGTTAGCGCGCGTGATGATTTCGACCACGCGGTGATGCTTGGTCTTGGACAAGGGACGGCATTCTGCAATGCGGACCAGGTCGCCCTCGTTCGCGCCCAGGTCGTCCTGCGCGTGAAGCTTGGTCGAACGACGGATGATCTTGCCGATCAGCGGATGCTGTTCCTGGCGCTCGATCAGGACCGTCACGGTCTTGTCCATCTTGTTACTGATGACGCGGCCCTCGAGGGTGCGCGTCTGCTTTTGGTTGTCGCTCATATCAGCCGTCCCTTACTTCTTTCCGCCGAGCACGAACTTCGTGCGGGCGATGTCGCGCCGAACGCGGCGCAGCTGGTGCGGCTGATTGAGCTGGCCGGTGCCCTTCTGCATGCGCAGATTGAACTGCTCCTTGCGGAGGTCCAGCAGATGCTTGTTCAGCTCGTCGGCCGACTTGGTGGTCAAATCTTTGATGGCCATATCACATCACCGCCCGGGTCACGAATTGGGTCTGGACCGAGAGCTTGGCGGCGGCCAGGCGGAACGCCTCGCGTGCCGTCGCCTCGTCGATACCCTCGATTTCATAGAGCATGCGGCCCGGCTGGATCGGAGCGACCCAGTATTCGACGCCACCCTTACCAGCACCCATTCGAACTTCGATGGGCTTCTTGGTGATGGGCTTGTCCGGGTACACGCGGATCCACAGCTTGCCGCCGCGCTTCACAAAACGGGTGATGCAACGACGACCGGCTTCGATCTGACGAGCGGTCAGGGCGCCAAAGGTGGTTGCCTTCAGACCGAACTCGCCAAAGCTGACGAGGTTCGAGGAGAAAGCCAGACCATCGTTACGGCCCTTGAACTGCTTACGGTATTTGGTTCGCTTAGGTTGCAGCATGGCAACTCTCCTTACTTCGCCGTCCGCTCGCGACGGCCTTCACCGCCCTCGCGACGCCCTTCACGACGACCCTCACCACCCTCACGGCGCGGCTGGGACTGCTCTTCCTTCGACTCCTGGCCGGCTGCTGCAAGGTCGAAGATCTCGCCCTTGTAGATCCACACCTTGATGCCGATGACGCCGTAGGTCGTATGAGCCTCGGCGGTGCCGTAGTCGATGTCGGCGCGCAGCGTATGCAGCGGCACGCGACCTTCGCGGCTCCATTCGGAACGAGCAATCTCAGCGCCGTTCAAACGGCCAGAGACATTGATCTTGATACCCAGTGCGCCGAGGCGCATCGCGTTGCCGACCGAGCGCTTCATGGCGCGGCGGAACATGATGCGACGCTCCAGCTGCTGCGCGATCGACTCGGCAACCAGCTGTGCGTCCAGCTCAGGCTTACGGACTTCACTGACGTTGATGTGCGCCGGAACGCCCATCAGGTCACTGACTTCCTTGCGCAGCTTCTCGATATCCTCGCCCTTCTTGCCGATCACCACGCCCGGACGGGCGGTGTGAATCGTCACGCGTGCGGTCTTGGCCGGACGCTCGATGAGGATCTTGGAGATGCCGGCCTGTGCCAGCTTCTTGCGCAGCATCTCGCGGACCTTGAGGTCGGCAGCGAGGTACTGGGCGTATTCGCCCTTGTTGGCGTACCACTTCGAGTTCCAGTCCTTGGCAATGCCGAGGCGGATACCGGTGGGATGAACTTTATGACCCATCGTCTACGTCCTCTTTAGTTGCCAACGACCACAGTGATGTGGCTCGTGCGCTTCAGGATGCGGGAACCGCGACCCTTGGCGCGGGCGTACATGCGCTTCATCGCCGGACCTTCGTCCACGAAGATGCGCGAGACCTTCAGCTCGTCGACGTCAGCACCGAGATTGTTCTCGGCGTTGGCGACGGCCGACAGCAGCACCTTGCGAACGAGGGCTGCGGCCTTCTTGTTGGTGAACTGGAGCACGTCGCTGGCTCGGCCCACGGGCATGCCGCGGACCAGGTCAGCCACCAGGCGTGCCTTCTGCGCCGAAATGCGGGCGCTGCGCAGGATCGCTTTGGCTTCAGTGCTCATCACTTGCCCTTCTTGTCGCCGCCATGGCCCTTGAACGTACGGGTCGTCGCGAACTCGCCGAGCTTGTGCCCGACCATGTTCTCGTTGACCAGCACAGGGACATGCTGACGGCCGTTGTGGATGGCGATGGTCAGGCCGACCATTTCCGGCAGGATCATCGAGCGGCGCGACCAGGTCTTGATCGGACGCTTGTTATTGGCGGAAACGGCGGCTTCCACCTTCTTTACGAGGTGCAGGTCGACAAACGGACCTTTCTTTAGAGAGCGCGGCATGATCGTTTCCTATTACTTGCGACGACGCACGATGAACTGCTGGGTGCGCTTGTTCGAGCGCGTCTTGTAGCCCTTGGCCGGCGTACCCCACGGAGAAACCGGGTGACGACCGCCAGAGGTCTTGCCCTCACCACCGCCATGCGGATGGTCGACCGGGTTCATCACCACACCGCGAACGGTGGGACGAATACCCAACCAGCGCTTGGCGCCGGCCTTGCCGAGCTTCTTCAGGCTGTGCTCGCCGTTGCCCACTTCACCGATGGTGGCGCGGCAATCGACCGGCACGCGGCGCATTTCGCCGGAGCGCAGACGCAGCGTGGCGTAACCCGATTCGCGAGCAACCAGCTGGACCGAAGCGCCGGCGGAACGCGCAATCTGCGCACCCTTGCCCGGACGCATCTCGATGCAGTGGATGGTCGAACCCACCGGGATGGCGCGCAGCGGCAGGCTGTTGCCGGCCTTGATCGGCGCATCGCTGCCCGACACCAGGCGATCGCCTGCCTGCACGCCCTTGGGCGCGATGATGTAACGACGCTCGCCGTCGGCATAGCACAGCAGTGCGATATGCGCGGTGCGGTTCGGATCGTATTCAATGCGCTCGACCTTGGCGGCAATGCCTTCCTTGTCGCGCTTGAAGTCGATGATGCGGTAACGCTGCTTGTGACCGCCGCCCTGGTGGCGAACGGTGATGCGACCGTAGTTATTGCGACCGCCGTTCTTGGTCTTCGCCTCGGTCAACGCCGCGTACGGCGCGCCCTTGTGAAGGCCCTCGGTGCGAACGCTGACTGCGTCGCGACGACCGGGGGAGGTCGGCTTGTGAGTGATCAGTGCCATCTCAATTCAACTCCTGGCTCAGGCTTTGGCCGACACGTCGATGGTCTGGCCATCGGCGAGGCGGACATAGGCCTTACGCTTGCCCTGGCGATTGCCAGTGCGGAAACGGAAGGACTTGACCTTGCCCTTGGCATTGACGAGGTTCACCTGCTCGACCTTGACGTCGAACATCTGTTCCACCGCTGCGCGGACATCGGCCTTGGTTGCTTCGGGAGCAACCACGAATACGTACTGGTTCTTCTCGGCCAGGCGCGCAGCCTTTTCCGAGATGTGCGGCGCACGCAGCGTATTCAGAATGCGTTCGTTGCTCATGCCAGCCACTCCTCGATCTTCTTCACCGCATCGACGGTCATGACGATGTGGTCCGAACCGACCAGGCTGACCGGGTTCAGAGCCAGCACGTCCACGACGTGGATGTACGGGATGTTGCGCGCGGCCAGGAAGGTGGCTTCGTTGGCGTCTTCCGATACCAGCAGCACGCGACCCGAGACCTGCAGTTCAGCCAGCTTGGCAACCATCGCCTTGGTCTTGGGGGTGTCGATGCCGAAGCTCTCGACCACCTTCAGACGGTCCTGACGGATCAGCTCGGCAAGGATCGAACGGATGGCAACGCGGTACGACTTGCGGTTGACCTTCTGCTCGTAGCTGCGCGGCTTGGCAGCGAACGTGCGGCCACCACCGACAAAGATCGGTGCACGGTAGTCACCGTGACGGGCGCCGCCGCCCTTCTGCTTCTTGAACTTCTTGGTGGTGCCGGACATCTCGCCGCGCGACAGCTGCGACTGGGTACCGGCACGGCCGCCCGCCTGATAGGCGATGACGACCTGGTGGATCAGGGCCTGCTTGAGCTCACCGCCGAACACTTCGTCCGACACGTTGAGCGGCTTGGCGCCAATAACATTGAGTTCCATGGCGTCTCTCCTCAGCCCTTGGTCGTCGGACGGATGACGACGTCGCCGCCGGTAGCACCCGGCACCGCGCCCTTCACCGCGATCAGATGACGCTCGGCGTCGACCTTGACCACTTCGAGGCCCTGCTGCGTGCGGTTGACCGCACCCATGTGGCCCGACATCTTCTTGCCCGGGAACACGCGACCCGGGGTCTGACGCTGACCGATAGAACCCGGCGCACGATGCGACAGCGAGTTACCGTGAGTCGCGTCACCCATGGTGAAGTTCCAACGCTTGATGGTGCCCTGGAAGCCCTTGCCCTTCGACACGCCGGCAACGTCAACGATCTGACCTGCCTGAAACACGTCGTCGGCCTTGATCTCGGCGCCCACGCTGTACTTGCCGAGATCGTCGGCAGACACGCGGAACTCCCACAGACCACGACCCGGCTCAACCTTGGCCTTCGCGTAGTGACCCTTCAGCGGCTGCGTCAGCAGGCTGGCACGCTTGACGCCGGCTGCGACCTGCACAGCGCTGTAACCATCGTTTTCTTCCGTCTTCAGCTGCGTGACGCGATTCGGGGTGGCCTCAATGAGGGTCACCGGAATCGAACGGCCATCTTCAGTGAAGAGTCGGCTCATGCCGCACTTGCGGCCAACTAGTCCGATACTCATCTTCGTATCCTGTCTCTCGCTCAACCAAGCTTGATCTGAACGTCCACGCCAGCGGCGAGGTCCAGCTTCATGAGCGCGTCCACGGTTTTGTCGTTGGGGTCGACGATGTCAAGCACGCGCTTGTGGGTACGGGTTTCGTACTGGTCGCGGGCATCTTTGTCGACGTGCGGCGACACCAGAATGGTGTAACGCTCGATCTTGGTCGGGAGCGGAATCGGACCGAGTACCGTTGCGCCAGTGCGCTTGGCAGTCTCGACGATCTCGCTGGCCGAGCGATCGATCAGACGGTGATCGTACGCCTTGAGCCGAATGCGAATCTTTTGGTTCGCCATAAACCGTGTCCTGTTATCGAAAGAACAATTCTTGTGATTCGAGTGAGCTTCTCGCCCACCCGCACAACCCTTTACTACCAACAACCAGTCGCTTCTCGGGCGGCTGATGCCACACCTCAAATCGACCTTAAAAGACTAGGCAGGCCCAAAATGGGCCCGCCTAGACGGAAAAGTATAAAACGCGCGAAATGGCCAGGTCAACAAAGCGTCATGCTTCGTCGTCCGAGCCCTCTCTTGCGTATTGGCCATCCAGGCCAGCGAACTCGAAGCACTTCCTGTGCCTCATTTCGCTGTAAGGTCGTCCGAACCGAGGTTCGGCGACAGGCAAGACGGCGACTATAGCTGACTCTTGCGCGGAAGAAAAGGGCTAAGCGGTTCTTTTTGCGCGATTCCTTGCTTTTTTCTTCAGTGGCCGGCCCTGCGGCCCCTTCGCTCGTCATTCTGGCGTAGGCCGCGACCTTGCTCGTCATCCCGGCGCAGGCCGGGATCCAGTAGCTGTGCATGCGGATTTCGCGAACACAGAAAAAGAGCGCTCAATTCAGCTCGACAACCGGATTTCGCCGCTACTGGATTCCGGCCTGCGCCGGATTGACGATCTAAAGCACGTGTCGCGCGCAGCCCATAAAAAAAGCCGGCCTTGAGGCCGGCTTTTTCAGGTTGCCGCCCGAGAGCGGCATCCGAGTCTTACTTGATGACCTTGGCCACCACGCCGGCGCCGACGGTGCGGCCGCCTTCGCGGATGGCGAAACGCAGGCCTTCGTCCATCGCGATCGGGTGGATCAGGGACACCACCATCTTCACGTTGTCGCCCGGCATCACCATTTCCACGCCTTCCGGCAGCTGGCAGGCGCCCGTCACGTCGGTCGTGCGGAAGTAGAACTGCGGGCGGTAGCCCTTGAAGAACGGGGTATGACGGCCACCTTCGTCCTTCGACAGCACATAGACTTCGGCTTCGAAATCGGTGTGCGGGGTGATCGTGCCCGGCTTGGCCAGCACCTGGCCACGCTCGACGTCGTCACGCTTGAGACCACGCAGCAGCAGACCGGCGTTGTCGCCTGCCTGACCCTGGTCCAGCAGCTTGCGGAACATTTCCACGCCCGTGACGGTGGTCTTCTGGGTCGGACGGATGCCGACCACTTCGACTTCGTCACCGACCTTGATGATGCCGCGCTCGATACGACCGGTCACCACGGTGCCGCGGCCCGAGATCGAGAACACGTCTTCCACCGGCATCAGGAACGGCTTGTCGATCGCACGCACCGGCTCCGGGATGTAGCTGTCCAGCGCGTCGACGAGGGCGATGATCGCCGGCACGCCGATTTCCGACTGGTCGCCTTCCAGCGCCTTCAGGGCCGAACCCTTGATGATCGGGGTGTCGTCGCCCGGGAAGTCGTACTTGGAGAGCAGTTCACGCACTTCCATTTCGACCAGCTCGAGCAGCTCGGCGTCGTCCACCATGTCGGCCTTGTTCAGGAACACGACGATGTACG
>NZ_JADIKC010000019.1 GCF_016905005.1 Dyella kyungheensis | reverse complement strand
ACCTATCGGGCTACTCGCAGGCTAAACTCGACGCCGTGGCCCGGGAGTTGAATGAGCGACCGCGCCAAACGTTGAACTTTGAAACACCGGCCGAACGATTCCAGCAATGTGTTGCGTTGACCGGCTGAAGCCGCAACCCAAAGCGGACCTCACACGAAACTTGCTTCGATGACTGCGGGGCGGCAAATTTTGGCGAAAGGATGTGGCGATGTTCTCTGAGCTTGATGACTATCTGTCCCTCGAGTTTTTGCCGGACTACTGGTACGACGTGGGAACCGGAGTCGCATCCGCAATGCTGATCTGCTTTGACAATGTTGCTTGGGATGCCCTGGTAGAGCAGTGCGTATCAAGGCCAGCGGCTTGGCAAGTCCGGTGCGCTGAAATCATGGATCTCGTCCCCCATCCGGCGGCCGAAAAGATTTGTGTGAAACTCATGTCTACCGACAGCGACGATGTCGTTGTGGCTGGCGCAGATAGCCTTCGCTCCATACCGGGTGCTCACTTCCCAGAGGGCGCCGCTGGGCGACTGGGAGCGATATCGGCAGATGGTTCTCCGCCAGTGAGTGCAGTTCTTGCGGAAATGCTCGCCCGTTTCAGCGAGCAATAGACTCCAAAAGGTCCGCTTCCGACCCATAGCAGACACTCCCAGCGCATGGATAAAAAAAGGGGATATATGGTTGCTCGCGTATTGGTGGTCGCCCTTGCGTGCCTCTCATTGTTCTTTTTGGCCGTTTCCCCGCAACAAAGGCTCCCTGAGCGGGTTCTCCAGGTAACGGTGTGCGAGCTTGTGAAAGATCCTGCGCGTTACGACCACGCATTGGTGCAGGTGTCTGGTGATCTCTTGCATGGCTTCGAGGCTTTTCAGATATATCCGGATCACTGCCCTGAGGCGCCCGATAGCATGGGCGTGTGGCTTGAGTACGGCGGAACAAGCCAGTCCGGGACGATGTATTGCTGCGGAGTTATCGCAGACGGGGAGCGGTCCGAACCCTTGGTTGTGGAAGGAGTCCGAACCTATCTGAAAGTTGATGCGGCCTTTCAACGATTTGATGCACAGATTGGTGGCAAAGATTTGACCCGAGTCAATGCGACGCTGATAGGCCGCTTCTTCTCCGGCAGGCAATTGCGTTATCCAAAGGGAAAGGGCGTTTTTTGGGGAGGCTACGGTCACATGGGGGCTTACAGCCTGCTTGTCATTCAGCAGGTTCTATCCAGTGTGGCAAAGTTTCCGGCGATACCTGAGCCGCCGCCACCGCCTAACCAGGGGTCCTAGGTGAAATAGCTCGGTAGGGCTTTATTGCACATGCTTGAAGTGTCCGCTTCCGACCCGAAGCGGACGTGGCAATAAGGCGGTAATTTGGTCGGATGACCTGACATCGCCGGCCATTCATCAACGGGCCCGGGTGGGGTATGCAGCGAGACGAACTGATCGAAATATTGGAGCAGAGTGCAAGAGACTCGCTCAACGCCGCAGGAAACATACCAGCGAGCGTGCTCGGAGTTGCTTTAGGCTGGGCGTTCGAACTCGACCCAAATGACACAGCGGGTCGCGAAGGAGTCCGAGTCACGTGGTGGACATACTTCGATAAAGAACCAAGCGAAGCTGAGACCGAGTTAGCAGGCACATCGTCAGATGTCCTCTGTGGCGAACTGTGGCGTCATCTGATCTGGGTCGATCATCAAAGTATCGTCACGCAGTCGCTGCCGACGGACCTGCCCAAGCCGTCAGGATGCTGGTTGTACCGACGCGAGATTCATTAGGTGTCCGCTTCCGACCCAGGCTGACGTTTCAAAACGGGGCAGGGGCACTTTCTCAAGCGACAGCGTACTCACCCTTGCGGATAGCCGGACGGATCGGCAGCGTGAGGTCGCCGGCGATGAGCTGCAGTTCGCCGTCCTGGATCAGGCATTGCAGGCGCATGCTCCGCTCGCACAGGGCAGCCAGTTGCTGCATGTCAGCGTGGTCGATGGCGAGCACGCTGAGGTTGTCGTGGCGGGTGAGCGTACTGGCGATCTTGCTCCACCAGACGTCGACGGCATGGCCGCCATAGGCCAGCACCACGACGTGCCGCGACTGGTTGCAGGCTTTGCGCAAGCGTGTTTCATCAGGCAGGCCGACGTCGATCCACAGCTCGATCTCGTCGGTATAGGCCTTGCGCCACAGGGCCGGTTCGTCGGTGTCGCTGAGCCCCTTGCCGAACTCCAGCCGTTCGTCGGCATACAGAGTGAACGCGAGCAGGCGCGCCATCAATCGCTCCTCGGTTTCCGACGGATGCCGGGCGAGGGTCAATGCGTGGGTGGCGTAGTAGTGCCGGTCCATGTCGCTGATCGACAGTTCGGCCTTGTGGATGGTGGCGGTGAGGGCCATGGGGGCACTTGAGTGGGCGTAAAGCGACCATTCTACGCGGCTTTGCCCGGGGGGGCGGAAAGACATCGGCGGCCATGCTTGGGCCGCCCGTCTTGCGGCCATACCAGGAGGTTGGCCGTAGTCGTCCATCGAATGCAGAGTCGGGCTCACGCCGTTGTCTGTGTCGCCAAATCTGCCCGCTGTTCCGATCAACCCGTCGGCGTGGGATAAGGAGCTAGCATTGGTCCGCTTTTGACCCATAGCGGACCTATTCGACAACGGGAAGTGCGAAACCGGGGTGTCATGAAATGCGCGATCTATCCCTCCTCTTCAGTCTATTTCTAGCTGTGGCGCCCATCGATTCTGCACTTGCTGACTGCAGTAGGCGAACCGACGTCGCAACGGAGTTTCATCAAAGCGACCTCGTTTTTGTAGGCAAAGTGACGTCGGCAAAACAACTTAGTCCCGAGCCGTCTGATGGCTCTTTGCTTGGCACCTCCTACCAACTCGAAGTTATCGAACAGTTTCGAGGGGAGCCAAGACACACAGTGCTTGTTTTTAGCGAAAACGACAGCGGTCGTTTCGAGATGCGCGTCGGTGAAACATTCCTTCTATTTGCCAGGTTGGATCCGAAAACCTTGGTGGGTCCAGCGTACTGGGTCTACAACTGCGGATTCTCTGGGGTCGCCCGTGCGAGCCCCAAGACATTGGCAATGGTGCGCAAGTTGACGAACGATTCGCCGGACACAGCTGGCCACCCAACAAGTCCCGCAGGTAACTAGTCGGCGGCGCCAAAAGATGAGCCCGCCCCGCAATCTCAATGTCAAAGACTATGCTGCTAAGGCCCGCTATCGACCCAACGCGGACACTGTCATCGACTCGAACCAAGCCAACCAAGGGGGAGCGTTGTGCCGGACTTCTTTAAGACCTCATTGAAGTCGATTCTCGTGCTTTTGGTATCTGTTGGGGCCTGCCATGCGCTCGGCGATACTCACGAAAGAGCTGCTTTTCGCGGGGTAAATGTCGGTGAACCCTTCGACTTGGCGCAGGCGCGGGCTAGTTTTCCAGGATTGAAGTGTGCTTTCGATCGGACCTTGTCATCCATCCAGCATGAATCCGTAGAAGGCTGCGATGCGGTGACTGACGTGTATGGGCAAAAAGTGGATCTACGCATTTACATTGGCAGGCATCGAGTTGTCGAGTCGATTCTGCTTGCGTGGGAGCCTGCGGATTCGTGGGAAGGAACAGCGGGCATGTCGGTCGATGAGATGGAAGAAAGGCTAATTGGAGATTACGGATTCCCAGACGTTCTTCGTTCCGAAAGCCCGAGGCGGCCTAACGACAGCCGAGGTCTGATTGTTCAAGAGCATGATCACGGTGAAGACGTGTGGGATCTAGGGAACGGCACTTCGCTGACACTAGGGCCTGGGATGGGGGAGCAGCGCCCCTCAGGTCATGTGATTTCGAGCGAGCTGATTACCTTTTCGAGCCATTCTCGCGTTGCGGGAACGGCTCACGGTCCCTGAAGACTGGCATCCCAGTGAGGCGTCGCTGGGCTGCCTGGGCGTTGGCGCGTAACGACCGCTTTCGACTGCGGCTTCAGCCGGTCAACGCAACACATTGCTGGAATCGTTCGGCCGGTGTTTCAAAGTTCAACGTTTGGCGCGGTCGCTCATTCAACTCCCGGGCCACGGCGTCGAGTTTAGCCTGCGAGTAGCCCG
>NZ_JADIKC010000018.1 GCF_016905005.1 Dyella kyungheensis | reverse complement strand
CGCTGAAGGTGTTGACGGACCGGAAAGATGATGTAAGATGAGCGGCTCACTCGGGACGAAATGTTCCAGCGCTGAAACGGCAACGTTCGGCAAGTGATTGAGATCTTTGACAGTGTGCGCAGGTGACTTGTGTGGGCGTCTTGCGACGGACGATTGAATGTCCAATTAATGCAAGCGTCTAACCTAAGAGTCAATTCAAAAGCTTGACGTTTATGGTTAGGAACAACGCTTCAGAAAGATAGATCGCTTTCCTGCTTCGGCAGGGAGAGGTCGAAAACTTAAGTGAAGAGTTTGATCCTGGCTCAGATTGAACGCTGGCGGCATGCCTAACACATGCAAGTCGAACGGCAGCACAGTAGAGCTTGCTCTATGGGTGGCGAGTGGCGGACGGGTGAGTAATGCATCGGGATCTACCCAAACGTGGGGGATAACGTAGGGAAACTTACGCTAATACCGCATACGTCCTAAGGGAGAAAGCGGGGGACCGAAAGGCCTCGCGCGGTTGGACGAACCGATGTGCGATTAGCTAGTTGGTAGGGTAATGGCCTACCAAGGCGACGATCGCTAGCTGGTCTGAGAGGATGATCAGCCACACTGGAACTGAGACACGGTCCAGACTCCTACGGGAGGCAGCAGTGGGGAATATTGGACAATGGGCGCAAGCCTGATCCAGCAATGCCGCGTGTGTGAAGAAGGCCTTCGGGTTGTAAAGCACTTTTATCAGGAGCGAAATACTACTGGCTAATAANCGGTGGGGCTGACGGTACCTGAGGAATAAGCACCGGCTAACTTCGTGCCAGCAGCCGCGGTAATACGAAGGGTGCAAGCGTTAATCGGAATTACTGGGCGTAAAGCGTGCGTAGGCGGTGAGTTAAGTCTGTCGTGAAATCCCCGGGCTCAACCTGGGAATGGCGATGGATACTGGCTCGCTAGAGTGTGATAGAGGATGGTGGAATTCCCGGTGTAGCGGTGAAATGCGTAGAGATCGGGAGGAACATCAGTGGCGAAGGCGGCCATCTGGATCAACACTGACGCTGAGGCACGAAAGCGTGGGGAGCAAACAGGATTAGATACCCTGGTAGTCCACGCCCTAAACGATGCGAACTGGATGTTGGTCTCAACTCGGAGATCAGTGTCGAAGCTAACGCGTTAAGTTCGCCGCCTGGGGAGTACGGTCGCAAGACTGAAACTCAAAGGAATTGACGGGGGCCCGCACAAGCGGTGGAGTATGTGGTTTAATTCGATGCAACGCGAAGAACCTTACCTGGCCTTGACATGTCTGGAATCCTGCAGAGATGCGGGAGTGCCTTCGGGAATCAGAACACAGGTGCTGCATGGCTGTCGTCAGCTCGTGTCGTGAGATGTTGGGTTAAGTCCCGCAACGAGCGCAACCCTTGTCCTTAGTTGCCAGCACGTAATGGTGGGAACTCTAAGGAGACTGCCGGTGACAAACCGGAGGAAGGTGGGGATGACGTCAAGTCATCATGGCCCTTACGGCCAGGGCTACACACGTACTACAATGGTCGGTACAGAGGGTTGCAATACCGCGAGGTGGAGCCAATCCCAGAAAGCCGATCCCAGTCCGGATTGGAGTCTGCAACTCGACTCCATGAAGTCGGAATCGCTAGTAATCGCAGATCAGCTATGCTGCGGTGAATACGTTCCCGGGCCTTGTACACACCGCCCGTCACACCATGGGAGTGAGTTGCTCCAGAAGCCGTTAGTCTAACCGCAAGGGGGACGACGACCACGGAGTGGTTCATGACTGGGGTGAAGTCGTAACAAGGTAGCCGTATCGGAAGGTGCGGCTGGATCACCTCCTTTCGAGAACGACATCCTTCTTCCCCGCAAGACGTCCACACAAGACACCTGCCTTTTATTTCACGCGAAGTTTGCTTCACGCGGCTCCATGCCGCGACAAGCAAAACCGACCATCCCTGGTCGGACTCTTCAACGAAACCCCGCTTCGACGGCAACGTCGTCGGCGAGGTTTTTTTGTTGAGTGCAAAGGTTCCCGGGTCTGTAGCTCAGGTGGTTAGAGCGCACCCCTGATAAGGGTGAGGCCGGTGGTTCGAGTCCTCCCAGACCCACCACCAAATCACTTGGGGCCATAGCTCAGCTGGGAGAGCACCTGCTTTGCAAGCAGGGGGTCGTCAGTTCGATCCTGACTGGCTCCACCATTTTGGTGACACGACGTGAAATGAAAGCAGCGCACACATAAGATTTTAGAAACGAGGCGGCATTGAGGCCGTTCTTGTGTTCATTGAAAACGTAAACGAGTGACAAGCGTCTTGGTTCGAAACCGAATCGAGATGTGTCGTTGAGGCAATTAAGCGAACGCGTTGTTTGGACATTCGATCATTATCACCTCGTAAGTGATGATAATCGGCCCTGAGGCGACTTGGGGTTATATGGTCAAGCGACTAAGCGTATACGGTGGATGCCTTGGCAGTCAGAGGCGATGAAGGACGTGGCAGCCTGCGAAAAGTGTCGGGGAGCTGGCAACAAGCTTTGATCCGGCAATGTCCGAATGGGGAAACCCACTCCGCAAGGAGTACTGCATGATGAATACATAGTCATGCAGAGCGAACCCGGGGAACTGAAATATCTAAGTACCCGGAGGAAAAGAAATCAACCGAGATTCCGTCAGTAGCGACGAGCGAACGCGGACTAGCCCAAAAGTTTCTAGTGTTTTAGCCGAACGGTTTGGAAAGGCCGGCCATAGCGGGTGATAGCCCCGTAGGCGAAAGGGCATTAGAGATGAAATTGAGTAAGGCGGGGCACGAGAAACCCTGTCTGAATATGGGGGGACCATCCTCCAAGGCTAAATACTCCTGACTGACCGATAGCGAACTAGTACCGTGAGGGAAAGGCGAAAAGAACCCCGGAGAGGGGAGTGAAATAGACCCTGAAACCGTATACGTACAAGCAGTGGAAGCCCGCAAGGGTGACTGCGTACCTTTTGTATAATGGGTCAGCGACTTACTGTCAGTGGCAAGCTTAACCGTATAGGGGAGGCGAAGGGAAACCGAGTCTGAATAGGGCGCATAGTCTCTGGCAGTAGACCCGAAACCGAGTGATCTATCCTTGGCCAGGTTGAAGGTGCGGTAACACGCACTGGAGGACCGAACCCACATCTGTTGCAATAGATGGGGATGAGCTGAGGATAGGAGTGAAAGGCTAAACAAACTCGGAGATAGCTGGTTCTCCTCGAAAGCTATTTAGGTAGCGCCTCGTATGAATCTTCCTGGGGGTAGAGCACTGTTATGGCTAGCGGGCCATCGCGGCTTAGTAAACCATGGCAAACTCCGAATACCAGGACAGAATGTACGGGAGACACACGGCGGGTGCTAACGTCCGTCGTGAAAAGGGAAACAACCCAGACCCGCAGCTAAGGTCCCCAAGTTATCGCTAAGTGGAAAACGATGTGGAAAGGCATAGACAGCCAGGAGGTTGGCTTAGAAGCAGCCACCCTTTAAAGAAAGCGTAATAGCTCACTGGTCGAGTCGGTCTGCGCGGAAGATTTAACGGGGCTAAGCGATACACCGAAGCTCGGGGTGCACACTTTGTGTGCGCGGTAGAGGAGCGTTCCGTAAGCCTGTGAAGGTGGATTGAGAAGTCTGCTGGAGGTATCGGAAGTGCGAATGCTGACATGAGTAACGATAATGGGGGTGAAAAGCCCCCACGCCGAAAGCCCAAGGTTTCCTCGCGCAACGTTCATCGGCGCAGGGTGAGTCGGCCCCTAAGGCGAGGCAGAAATGCGTAGTCGATGGGAAGCAGGTTAATATTCCTGCACTTGTCTGTAGTGCGATGTGGGGACGGAGAAAGTTAGGTCTACCGGGCGTTGGTTGTCCCGGGGAAAGGCGGTAGGCATGAAGCGTAGGCAAATCCGCGCTTCTTTATGCCGAGCACCGAGACGAGTCCTATTGGACGAAGTGACTGATACTACGCTTCCAGGAAAAGCCACTAAGCTTCAGCTACAGAGAAACCGTACCGTAAACCGACACTGGTAGGCAGGGTGAGAATCCCAAGGCGCTTGAGAGAACTCGGGTGAAGGAACTAGGCAAAATGGCACCGTAACTTCGGGAGAAGGTGCGCCCTCCGACGTGGTCACATGCGTGACTGAGCGTTAGAGGGTCGCAGTAACCTGGCCGCTGCGACTGTTTATCAAAAACACAGCACTCTGCAAACACGAAAGTGGACGTATAGGGTGTGACGCCTGCCCGGTGCTGGAAGGTTAATTGATGGGGTCAGCCGCAAGGCGAAGCTCTTGATCGAAGCCCCAGTAAACGGCGGCCGTAACTATAACGGTCCTAAGGTAGCGAAATTCCTTGTCGGGTAAGTTCCGACCTGCACGAATGGCGTAACGACAGCGGCGCTGTCTCCACCCGAGACTCAGTGAAATTGAAATCGCTGTGAAGATGCAGCGTTCCCGCGGCAAGACGGAAAGACCCCGTGAACCTTTACTATAGCTTTACACTGAACGTTGAGTTCTTCTGTGTAGGATAGGTGGGAGGCTATGAAACCGAGACGCTAGTTTCGGTGGAGCCATCCTTGAAATACCACCCTGAAGTGCTTGACGTTCTAACCTAGGTCCGTAATCCGGATCAGGGACCGTGTATGGTGGGTAGTTTGACTGGGGCGGTCTCCTCCCAAAGAGTAACGGAGGAGCACGAAGGTACGCTCAGCGCGGTCGGACATCGCGCACTGTGTGCAAAGGCATAAGCGTGCTTGACTGCGAGATCGACGGATCAAGCAGGTACGAAAGTAGGTCTTAGTGATCCGGTGGTTCTGTATGGAAGGGCCATCGCTCAACGGATAAAAGGTACTCCGGGGATAACAGGCTGATACCGCCCAAGAGTTCATATCGACGGCGGTGTTTGGCACCTCGATGTCGGCTCATCACATCCTGGGGCTGTAGCCGGTCCCAAGGGTATGGCTGTTCGCCATTTAAAGTGGTACGCGAGCTGGGTTCAGAACGTCGTGAGACAGTTCGGTCCCTATCTGTCGTGGGCGTTGGAGATTTGAGAGGGGCTGCTCCTAGTACGAGAGGACCGGAGTGGACGTTCCGCTGGTGTTCGGGTTGTCATGCCCATGGCATTGCCCGGTAGCTACGAACGGAAGCGATAACCGCTGAAAGCATCTAAGCGGGAAGCGCGCCTCAAGATGAGATCTCCCGAGACTTCGAGTCTCCTTAAGGCACCATCAAGACTAGGTGGTTGATAGGCGCGGTGTGGAAGTGCAGCAATGCATTGAGCTTACGCGTACTAATGAGCCGTGAGGCTTGACCATATAACCCCAAGACGCTTCGCAAGAGACGTTAGTCTCAACGAACCATCTCAAAACAATTTCACCTCGACGCTTGTCACTCGTTTACCCCTTTGCGGAACTGGCGCATACCCTGCGCTGTTCCCACCCCTTCCCTGGCGGCTATAGCGCTGTGGCCCCACCCGATCCCATCCCGAACTCGGAAGTGAAACGCAGCTGCGCCGATGGTAGTGTGAATTCTCATGCAAGAGTAGGTCACCGCCAGGGGCTTTATCCCTCAAACGCCTTCCCATCCGGGAAGGCGTTTGTCTTTGTGCGGTTTGGAAAT
>NZ_JADIKC010000017.1 GCF_016905005.1 Dyella kyungheensis | reverse complement strand
TCACCTTGCTGCCATCGGTCCCATATCAGGGTCCGATCCGCGTCTGTGAAATGCTTCCGGGGCATAGCCATGGGCAACACTCCTCACGCTTGGGCGTCTATAGTGTGTTGCGTTGACCGGCTGAAGCCGCAGTCGAAAGCGGACTTAAAGCTAGCGAACTCTAGAGGCCATCAATCCTCACGAAGCAAAAGCCAAGGCCATTGATACCAAACCGGCGACTGCCTGAGATGGGCTTCCAACGCACCGGCATCTTCCGATCTCGCTGCAGTATCTACAGGGCCGATCCAGTACCGCGAGTTATCTCCCCATGGTTCCCACACCACGAAGGGCTCGCCATTGAGTTCGAATGCAAGGCGATTGTCATCGCTCCGGACCCGGCGAACATTGGCTACCCCAGGCGCGCGCCGCAGCGATCGTGCAAGCGAGCCCGTCCAGAGCCCTGCAGCAGGGATTTCAAATGCAAAGATCTGGCCGTCGCTCCGTTGGAGCGGGTAGGTTTTCATAAGAGCCGCCCCATCTCATCATGTCCTTACGAGTTATGTCCGTTACGGGTCGTAAGCGGTCGATCAAACATGCCAGCCGGCGAGCCGGGTGTTATGCCAGAGCCCGCCTGGTAGCCAACAAAACAGGGGGGTCAGAGCCGACTTTCTAAGCCAGCGAGGAGGAAAAGTGCACTCTGAGCCCGCGTCTTGATCACCCCGGTTCTGGGCCCCGGTTCTGGAAATTGGTTCTTCCCGGCCTAGTCGGTGCTAGTGATCTCAAAATCTTCCCGATCCTGCGGCAACGGGAATATCTGCGTGGGCAGAACTACATGCGCACGCTGCATCGCCGCAATGGCGCGCTCGGATAACGGGGCAGCTCCCACGTTCGCAACCTGCTCGATCATGCTCAACAACCGCAATGCAGCGACCAGCGCAATCGCCTCCGGCGTGGCCGTCATAGCCAGCACAAGGTGACACACGTAGCTGTCCATGCAGCGTTGAACCACTCCACCAAGTGCTTTACTAGTGGCAAGTTCCGACGAGCCTTGTCCGAACAGGTCGGTCAGCGCCAGATCCAGTGCGGACGCGTCCAAGAAAGTGCGCTCGCCAAACGTCTGAGCGTCGGCGCTACCGAGCACCGACCACGGCGATGGGAGGTTCGAAAGATGGGAAATGTACTGGCCCACGTACGGTGCCGCGCCGACCTGATAAGCCATGGCGCAGGCTTGCATACTGCCCAGGGCTTTTGGTTCGTGTCTGGCAACGATGAGTGCCTGACACAGCGCAGTGGTGCTATCGACCGGTAAATACCCGGGGTCGTTTGGCTGATGCGCCTGCGGGATGGATTTTTTGACAAGTTCCACAGGACATCCTTGTTGAGCGTGAGTGGATTTCACGCAGATCATATGGGTCGGAAGCGGACTCTAGCCATAGTCCATTCGCAACATCATCAGGTCCACTCCGGGTCGGAAGCGGACATAGCGGTTACTATCTCAAACTGGACATAAATCAACTTCCGAATGGATCAGTGCAGGGTACATCTGGCACAACTTGGCCGATCCGCTGGATGGCCATGCGAATGACCGCTGCTGATGTCGCTGGTGCGTTTTCACACGGCCTTTCCCTAAGGGCTTGCACCAGCGCTGGCATGGCGCGTTTCGCGCGTGGACCCAACTGCCCTAAGGCACCTGCTATCGCGAGCCTGATCGAATCATTGGGATCACGCATCAGACCAGCCATTGCGTCTATGTCGGCGTCCGCAACCTGCCTTGGCGCCGGGCCTGCCACCCACATATACAAGCTCTCCGCTTCATCGATGCGCCTTTTCTGAGAGGTCTCTTGCTCAATGGCGGCCACCACTTGTTGCACATGGGACGCCCCGTTCTGCGGGGCAGCATTGTTGCTTTCGCGATTGACGGGAAAGGACTCCGGCGCACCGGCCGCGACCGCATGGCAACAAAGGCTGCAGAGGAGCGCCCCTCCAGTCGCGACTCTAACCAAAGCAACATCCATCAGCCCATCTCCTATGCATTGAAATGTCCGCTTCGGGTCGAAAGCGGACGTTTTGTTCAGTCGAACGTTGGCGGCTTGGCGGCCCTCTTCAGCCTGGAAATGCCGGTCGCCTCCAACAACCAGACGCCTATTGCCGTGCCCACGGCGACGCCGGCCAAAGCACCGATCGCTCCGTATGAGCCGCGATCCATGCCTACACCCAACGCGAGAACGGCCCAGCCGACATAGGCGAAATAGGCCCACGTTAGGCCGGACTTCATCTTAAGAAAGAGAAAGCCGAGCAGCAGCCAAGAAATGGGAACAACAATCACCAAAGTAACGAGATCCGCCATTAAGCGATCCATTTTTCTATTTCTCTCCTCTCCAGCTCCTGTCCGCTATGGGTCGGAAGCGGACACCGGTAAACGATCAATATGTTACTTCGGTGCCGCGATACGCAGCGGGTGATTAGGATTCTCGGAAACGAACGCAGGTACGTCGGACAGCTTTTCTGGCAATCGAGCCCCCTCCATGCCGCGGTAGCTGAAGAACCGAAAGCCGGCGTTGTAAAGCCGCCTTACCTTCTCCCACTGCTCCTCGTCACGTCGCTTCGGCGCATGAAAGGACCGCCCCATCTCCAAGATGGCGCCGCCGCAATGAGGGCAAGTCGCGCCTCGCTCTTTTCTTGGGCGAACTTTGAAGCTCTTTCGACAGCTGAAACAAGCATGGGCGATCAGATAGTCAGGGCCAGCCATAGCTCTCTCCTTGCTCGATTCTCCAAGGGCTGCTTTGGGTCGGAAGCAGACCATATCATTTGTATTTTGCGTCGTGGCGAGACAGCCAAGCGGGCGGCCTCGCAGTTTCTGAGTTCAGCGACCAGATGCTTGAAATCTTCCGTTTAGCCTGAAGGTCGCCACGGCACCACGCGTTCCAATCCAAGTTGTAAGCGCCAACACGAGGCCAACTCGGGTGAACGATAGAGGCACTGCCCAAAAGACGAAACTTACGGGCCCTAGAAGGGCGCCGGCTACGGCCGCGGTGCGGCTGTGTTTGAACCGGGTGAAGTAGCCGCAAATCGCGAAGAGGGGAAAGGCGAATATCAGTCCAGGGGCAAACAGAAGCCAGAAAAAGGCCAGCAACGCGGCGCACCCGAAATAGCCGTCACCGGCCCAGGTGGCCAGATCAATGGCCGTTTCCCGGTCGGCAATTTTTCCAAACAGGGCCTTCTGTATTGGAATCATCTATCTGAAGCTCCTGACGCTTTGCCTAGCCGAGACGCGCATTTGCATGGCGTCCGCTTCGGGTCGGAAGCGGACCATTTATTTGCAGCCGAGAGCAGCCTCAAAAGGCTTACTCCATTTAGCTGTGGGCCTTTTCCCACGAGCTCGTCAGAGCCCCGAACACATGGGACATCTCTTTCTCGAACTGTTCCTTAGTGATTTTCTGACCCACCTCTCCTGCGAGGGTGGTCTTGTCACGTGACTGCATCGCTCTGACTTCGTCGCCAGTTTTCCTCCACGGCTCCGGGTAGCCCTCTTCAAGCGAATGGGCGGGAGAAACTACAAACTGTCCACGTGCAACAAACTCCTTGTACGCGTCCATGAACGCATTGAAGTCCCGTTGCCGTCCAGTCGATGGTTGGTCGCATAAGACAACGAGGCGGTCACGGTAGACAGGAGTGTGAGCCAAGGGTGCGAACGCAACACTGAGAGCATTCATCGTGCGCTCTTGTCGAGAATGGTCTCCCTCCGCGCGGATGACCTTCGTCTGAGGCTTGTCTGCGTAGAAGCGCCGTACCACATGACCAAGGAAGATGTCTTCGGATGCCCCCTCAACGACGAGGAAGTTTCTGGGGAAAAGGAGGTCTGCCGGTGAACCGCCTAGGAGTTCATAAACCAGCTCCGGCTTGTCCCGTCCCTCAATCTTTTTAATGCCCGTCGCACCATCAACTTTCTCGACGCGCCAAAGCGTCTGGTCGTTGTCCTCATCGGTTACCAGAACCGAAGAGTGAGTGTTGATGAAAACTTGGTCTCCGTTCTTAACCAAGTCCATCAGCGCCAGTTTGAGTTGGCGCTGAGCGGTCGGGTGAAGGTGTAGTTCGGCCTCATCGATGAGGAACAGGAACCTCTTGCCGAGTTCATCGCTATCACGGCGATGGTCCGAATACGTCTTCAAGATGGCCAGCATGAGCGCACGCTGCATGCCATCACCTTTCTCTTCAGCGGACGTCTCGATACCGTCGTCAATCGAAGTCTCGAACGACTTCAAAAGCTCCTCGAACAGCGGCGGCTTCACCCCGAAACCCACCTTGTTACATTCCGGGAACTGCCGTCCCAAGTGGATCTTCACCTTGCCAGCAAGCTGGTCCAGCTGCTGCCTGACCTCGGACTGTTCGTTCGTGAATAACTCGTCGAACGTTTCCTTGAAGTCCCGGTAGCGTTGGCTCCCCTCCAAAATGGCGGTGAGCACCCCAGACAGCATCTCACCAATTGGCGTCTTCTTTCCCCACTTTGATACCTCGGTGAGGGACGTACGTGTCGAGACATATTGGAGTCTAGGTACACAGTCGTTAAAGGCCTTGTCAAAACCGGCAAAGTTCTTCTGTGTCCACTCGCCTTTCCCCTCATCCCACAGTAGACGCTTTGAGACATCTGAGCTGGCTCGCTTCACTCTGAGCACATCGCGGCCGTCCGCAAACTTGGCGAATTTGGCCTTAGTCCCCTCGTTGATGACCGCTTCAATCCCGGCCTGGACATCGGAGTACTCAATCTCCACCGTGACCTCACGGTCAAGCTCATGCTTGAATCGGATGTCATCGATGTTTCCCGAGCCGTTGTAGAACCATTCGACAGCCTCGAAAAGGTTCGTCTTACCGTGATTGTTCTGCCCCGCGAGCACGTTGAAGCGGTTGACATTCAACTCGACGCGCTCGATCGAGCAAAAGTTCTCGACGGTGATTTTGGTGATACGCATGGCTGCGTCCTTGCGTGGATGAATTGGGCTGGTTGGCGGTCGGTGGCGCGACAGTCCAGCCCGTATGTTCGACGATGGTCCGAGGGCGGAACGGGCAATCATCATGCCTAACCTACATCCAAAAACGGGATCTGGTTTAGTTACTTCCAGGTCCGCTTCGGGTCGGAAGCGGACCTTCTACTCGCGGCAAATCGCCGCCTCAAAGTACCTGTCTGCGTCGGCTATCGTCTCGACAATGGCGGGCACTTCCGTAGCGCTCCAGAAAGGAAGGCGCCATTGCGGATCGTGTCCTTTGCTCA
>NZ_JADIKC010000016.1 GCF_016905005.1 Dyella kyungheensis | reverse complement strand
CGTACATCGTCGTGTTCCTGAACAAGGCCGACATGGTGGACGACGCCGAGCTGCTCGAGCTGGTCGAAATGGAAGTGCGTGAACTGCTCTCCAAGTACGACTTCCCGGGCGACGACACCCCGATCATCAAGGGTTCGGCCTTGAAGGCGCTGGAAGGCGACCAGAGCGAAATCGGCGTGCCGGCGATCATCGCCCTCGTCGACGCGCTGGACAGCTACATCCCGGAGCCGGTGCGTGCGATCGACAAGCCGTTCCTGATGCCGGTGGAAGACGTGTTCTCGATCTCCGGCCGCGGCACCGTGGTGACCGGTCGTATCGAGCGCGGCATCATCAAGGTCGGTGACGAAGTCGAAGTGGTCGGTATCCGTCCGACCCAGAAGACCACCGTCACGGGCGTGGAAATGTTCCGCAAGCTGCTGGACCAGGGCCAGGCAGGCGACAACGCCGGTCTGCTGCTGCGTGGTCTCAAGCGTGACGACGTCGAGCGTGGCCAGGTGCTGGCCAAGCCGGGCACGATCACTCCGCACACCGATTTCGAAGCCGAAGTCTATGTGCTGTCGAAGGACGAAGGTGGCCGTCATACCCCGTTCTTCAAGGGCTACCGTCCGCAGTTCTACTTCCGCACGACCGACGTGACGGGCGCCTGCCAGCTGCCGGAAGGCGTGGAAATGGTGATGCCGGGCGACAACGTGAAGATGGTGGTGTCCCTGATCCACCCGATCGCGATGGACGAAGGCCTGCGTTTCGCCATCCGCGAAGGCGGCCGCACCGTCGGCGCCGGCGTGGTGGCCAAGGTCATCAAGTAAGCTGTTATAGTGGGAAGTCGCCCGCTGCGCGGGCTGTAAGGGGTAAAGGGTGAAAAGCAAGGGCCTAGGCCCGAGCCTCTTCACTCTTTACAGCGCCAAAGGCGCGACTTTACAGCGAGCAAAGCGAGCGACTTCACCCATTAATTTCTACGCCAGTAGCTCAATTGGCAGAGCAGCGGTCTCCAAAACCGCAGGTTGGGGGTTCGAGTCCCTCCTGGCGTGCCATCTTTCCGAGGATCCACGACGGATGGTGGATGGCATGCAGACCGTAACCCGGTCGATGCCTCTCTCATCCGATCACGTCGCATGAATACGAAGGCTGAGTCGACCAAGGGCGCCACTGGCGCCGATATCGCCAAGCTGGTGCTAGCCGTGATCGTGCTGGCAGCCGGCATTTTTGCGTATTCATGGTTCGGCAGTAACCCTGCGATCCCGCAGTCGGTGCTGCTGCTGGGCGTGGTCGTTGCGCTGGTCGCAGCGCTGGCCATTGGCGCGTTCACGGCGCCGGGTCGCCGCGTACGCGGCTTCCTTGGCGAATCGCAATTTGAACTGCGCAAGGTGGTCTGGCCCACCCGCGACGAGACGCTCAAGACCACCGGCATCATCATGGTGGTTGTGGTGGTTCTCTCGCTCCTGTTGGGCCTGATTGACCTGATCCTGAAGTCGGTCGTGCTCGACTGGCTGCTCAAGCTTGGTACGTGAGGTGATGGCATGAGCAAGCGTTGGTATGTGGTGCACGCCTATTCGGGCTTCGAGAACCAGGTGAAGCGTTCGCTCGATGAGCGGATTCGTCGCGCTGGCATGGAAGAAAGGTTCGGCGAAGTGCTGGTGCCGACCGAAGAGGTGATCGAGATGCGCAGCGGCCAGAAGCGCCGCAGCGAACGCAAGTTCTTCCCGGGTTACGTGCTCGTGCAGATCGAGACGGACACCGAGGGCAAGGCGCCGCGCATCGATGACGAATGCTGGCACTTGGTCAAGGAAACGCCCAAGGTGATGGGTTTCATCGGTGGTACCGCTGATCGCCCGCTGCCGATCCGCGATTCCGAGGCCGACGCCATTCTCAGCCGCGTCCGCGAGGGCGTCGAGAAGCCCAGGCCGAAGGTGTTGTTCGAGCCGGGCGAGATGGTGCGGGTCACCGAGGGTCCGTTCAACGACTTCAACGGCGTGGTCGAGGAAGTCAACTACGAAAAGAGCCGCCTGCGCGTTGCGGTGCTCATTTTCGGTCGCTCGACCCCGGTCGAGCTGGAATTCGGTCAGGTCGAGAAGGCCTGATCGGGTCCAGGGCAGGCCTCGGCACGGGGCTTGCTTAAAACTTGATCACTCTTTAAACTACGCGGTTCACGCCGGGGTCTTTTGGCTCGGGCGTGTCCGTGTTTCTGGGGTTCGCGGGATGGCGAGCCTTCCTCCTTCAGGGAACGACAACACTGCGAGGAGCCGCAAGGCGCCTGAACTCGCGAGGAAAATCCAATGGCAAAGAAAGTAACTGGCTATATCAAGCTGCAGGTCAAGGCCGGTCAGGCCAACCCGTCGCCGCCGGTGGGCCCCGCCCTCGGTCAGCGCGGCCTGAACATCATGGAATTCTGCAAGGCGTTCAATGCCGCCACGCAGAAGATGGAGCCGGGTATGCCGATCCCGGTCATCATCACGGCTTATTCCGACCGTAGCTTCACCTTCATCACCAAGACCCCGCCGGCCACGATCCTGATCAAGAAGGTCACGGGCGTCGCCAAGGGTTCGTCCAAGCCGAACACCGACAAGGTCGGCAAGATCACCCGCAAGCAGCTGGAAGACGTTGCGAAGCAGAAGGAGCCGGATCTCACGGCTGCTGATCTTGACGCCGCTGTGCGCACCATCGCTGGTAGCGCTCGCAGCATGGGCCTGGTAGTGGAGGGTTAAGACATGGCAAAGCTCACGAAGCGTTTGAAGGCCGCTCAGGCCGCAGTGCAGCCGGGCAAGATCTACGGCCTGGATGAAGCCCTCAAGATCGTCAAGGACAACGCCAAGGCGAAGTTCGCCGAGTCCGTGGACGTTGCCGTCCGCCTCGGCATCGACGCCAAGAAGTCCGACCAGGGCGTGCGCGGCTCCTCGCTGCTGCCGCACGGCACCGGCAAGACCATCAAGGTCGCCGTGTTCGTGCCGGCCGGTGAGAAGGCCGAGGCTGCCAAGGCCGCCGGTGCCGACGCCGTCGGCATGGACGACCTGGCCGAGCGCATGCAGGCTGGCGATCTCGACTTCGGTCGCGTGATCGCTACGCCGGACGCCATGCGCGTGGTCGGTAAGCTCGGCCAGCTGCTCGGTCCCCGTGGCCTGATGCCGAATCCGAAGGACGGCTCGGTCACTGCCGACGTCGCCACGGCCGTGAAGAACGCCAAGGCCGGCCAGGTGAAGTTCCGTAACGACAAGGCGGGCATCATCCACGCCACCATCGGCAAGGCCAGCTTCGACGCTGCCCAGCTGGCGGACAACCTCAATGCACTGGTCAACGACCTGCTGAAGGCCAAGCCGTCCACGGCCAAGGGTCAGTACCTGCAGAAGATCGCACTGTCCAGCACCATGGGTGTGGGCGTGCCGGTCGATACGTCGAGCCTGACGGTGTCGACCAAGTAAGAGTTGAAGTCCCATGTCGGCCGCAACGCCAGCATGGGCAAGTTTTTGAAGGTAGCCCCGGCTTTAGGGCCGTGGCCGCCGTCAAAGACCGCAGGCGCGATCAGCGCGCGACGACGACGAGCAGGGAGCTCGTGTTGGCAAGGAAACGCCGTCGTGGCAAGCGAGTTCGCTTAATCCGATTCCTAGCGAATCCGGCCTGCGTAGATGGTGCTGCCCCTTCTGGAATGTTTTCTGGAAAGGCCACCACCCGGGATCTCGCGATCCCCGACGTCACGGATGGCGTCGCTCAGGACCGCAAGCGGCAGGAGCCGTAAGCGGAATTCATAAGAGGAGTGAAAAATGGCTCTGAATCTCTCTCAGAAGCAAGAAGTAGTCGCCGAACTGGCAGAAGTTGCCGCGAAGGCTCACTCCTTGGTCGCTGCCGAGTATGCGGGCACCACGGTCGAACAAATGACCGCGATGCGCAAGAAGGCCCGTGAGTCGGGTGTGTTCTTGAAAGTCGTCAAGAACACGCTGGCTTCGCGCGCTGTGGTCGGTACCGAGTTCGAGGTCGTCAAAGACGCCCTGACCGGTCCGCTGCTGTACGCATTCTCGACCGAGGAGCCCGGCGCTGCCGGTCGCCTGATCAAGGAATTCGCCAAGGGCAACGACAAGCTGAAGGCACGCCTCGTCGCCGTGGAAGGCAAGCTGCATCCCGCCTCCCACGTCGAAGTGCTGGCCTCGCTGCCGACCCGCGAGCAGGCCCTGGCCATGTTGGCACGTGTGTTGGCCGAGCCGGCCACCATGTTCGCCCGCGTCGTCAAGGCTGTGGCCGATCAGCAGGGTGGTGGCGACGTCGCCGCCGAAGCCCCGGCCGAAGCCGAGCCCGCCTAAGTTCGTTGACTGTTCCATTCGAATCAATTTCCAGAGGTAAATGAAAATGTCCCTGACCAACGAACAGATCGTTGAAGCCGTCGCCGCCAAGTCGCTGATGGAAGTGATGGACCTGGTGAAGGCCATCGAAGAGAAGTTTGGCGTCACCGCCGCCGCCCCGGTCATGATGGCCGCCGGCCCGGCCGCTGCCGGCCCGGTTGCTGAAGAGCAGACCGAGTTCGACGTGATCCTGAAGAGCGCCGGCGACAAGAAGGTCGACGTGATCAAGGCCGTCCGCGCCATCACGGGCCTGGGCCTGAAGGAAGCGAAGGACCTGACCGAAGCCGGTGGCGTCGTGAAGGAAGCCGCTTCGAAGGAAGACGCTGCGAAGTTCAAGAAGGACCTCGAAGCTGCCGGCGCTACGGTCGAACTGAAGTAATTGGCGTTCTTGCGCGCCGTCAGTTTGATCTAGCGTCAAGCGAGCCTGGGGGCGTAAGCCCCCGGGCTTTGCCTGTTGCAAAGGGCCTGCAACGAAAGATGCGGCCTGTCACTACCAAGCGTCATCCTTTCTGGTTCGTGTTTTACCCGTCAGGAAGACAGGATTGAAAGGCCTGCAGAACACCGCCGACCTTTGATTCATGCCTTTTTGACGCATCGACGAGCAGGGCAGCACAACCTGTCCGTCGACGGCAGACACAGCTTTCACAATTCAGCCGGTGTGTGCACCACCGGCGTCACTGCGAACCGAGGCGGTACCCACCATGACCTACTCGTTTACCGAGAAGAAGCGCATCCGCAAGGATTTCGGCAAGCGTCCCCCTGTTTTGGGCGTTCCGAACCTGCTGACCATCCAGACCGATTCCTATCGCGAATTCCTGCAGGAGCACGTGGCTCCCAAGCAGCGCGACGAAAAGGGTCTCCACGCCGCGCTGAAGTCAGTATTCCCGATCGTTAGCTATTCGGGTAACGCCGCGCTTGAGTATGTCGACTATCGCCTGGGCGAGCCCGCCTTTGACGAACGCGAGTGCCGCAACCGCGGCATGACGTTCGGTGCGCCGCTGCGCGTCACCGTGCGCCTGGTCATCTATGACAAGGACAGCCCGGCCTCGAAGAAGGCCGTCAAGTACGTGAAGGAACAGGAAGTCTACATGGGCGAAATTCCGCTCATGACCGACACCGGCACCTTCATCATCAACGGCACCGAGCGCGTCATCGTTTCGCAGCTGCATCGTTCGCCGGGCGTGTTCTTCGATCACGACCGCGGCAAGACGCACAGCTCGGGCAAGCTGCTGTTCTCGGCCCGCGTGATTCCTTACCGTGGCTCGTGGCTCGATTTCGAGTTCGACCCGAAGGATGCGCTGTTCACCCGTATCGACCGTCGCCGCAAGTTGCCGGTGACCGTGCTGCTGCGCGCGCTGGGTTACAACAACCAGGAAATGCTGGGCATCTTCTTCGAGCACAACGTGTTCCACCTGGGCAAGAAGGGTGGCACCACGCTGGAACTCGTCGCCGAGCGTCTGCGCGGTGAAACGCTGACCTTCGACCTGGCCATTGGCGACAATGTGCTGGTGGAAGCGGGCAAGCGCATCACGGCCCGTCACGTGCGCCAGCTGGCCGCGGAAAACATCACCGCGCTGGAAGTGCCGGACGACTACCCGGTCGGCCGCATCCTGGCCATCGACGTGGTCGATGCGAAGACCGGCGAACTGCTGGCCCAGGCCAACGACGAAATCACCGCCGAGCAGCTGGAAAACTTCCGCAAGGCCGGTATCGAGACGGTGCCGACGCTGTACGTCAACGATCTCGATCGTGGCGCGTACATCTCGCATACGCTGCGCATCGACAACACCAAGACGCCGCTCGAGGCGCTGGTGGAAATCTATCGCATGATGCGTCCGGGCGAGCCGCCGACCAAGGATGCCGCGCAGAACCTGTTCTACAACCTGTTCTTCACCTTCGACCGCTACGACCTGTCGGCCGTCGGCCGCATGAAGTTCAACCGTCGCGTCGGCCGCCAGGAGATCGTCGGTCCGGGCGTGCTGTACGACCGCAAGTACTTCGGCGACCGCAAGGAAGAAGAAGCGCAGTCGCTGGTTGCTTCGCAGGGCGATCGCTCCGACATCCTCGATGTGCTGAAGGTGCTGATCGACATCAAGAACGGTCATGGCACCGTCGATGACATCGATCACCTGGGCAACCGTCGCGTGCGTTCGGTCGGCGAAATGGCCGAGAACACCTTCCGCATCGGCCTGGTGCGCGTCGAGCGCGCCGTGCGCGAGCGTCTGTCGCTGGCCGAGTCCGAGGGCCTGACTCCGCAGGAACTGATCAACGCCAAGCCGGTCGCGGCGGCGGTGAAGGAGTTCTTCGGTTCGTCGCAGCTCTCGCAGTTCATGGACCAGAACAACCCGCTGTCCGAAGTGACGCACAAGCGTCGCGTCTCGGCGCTGGGCCCAGGCGGCCTGACCCGCGAACGCGCCGGCTTCGAAGTGCGCGACGTGCATCCGACCCATTACGGCCGCGTCTGCACCATCGAAACGCCGGAAGGCCCGAACATCGGCCTGATCAACTCGCTCGCCGTGTACGCGCGCACCAACCAGTACGGCTTTCTCGAGACGCCGTACCGCAAGGTCGTGGGCGGCAAGGTCACCGACCAGGTGGATTACCTGTCGGCGATCGAAGAAGGCGACCACGTGATCGCGCAGGCGAACTCGCCGTTGAAGGATGGCGCGTTCATCGAAGACTTCGTGTCCTGCCGTTTCCGCGGCGAGTCCGAGCTGCGTCCGTCCGCCGAAGTCGACTACATGGACGTTTCGCCCATGCAGACCGTGTCGGTGGCTGCCGCACTCGTGCCGTTCCTGGAGCACGATGACGCGAACCGCGCACTGATGGGCGCGAACATGCAGCGTCAGGCCGTGCCGACCCTGCGTTCGCAGACCCCGCTGGTGGGTACCGGCATCGAGCGCGCCGTGGCGCGTGACTCGGGCGTCATCGTCACCGCCAAGCGCGGCGGCGTGATCGACCAGGTCGATGCGGCCCGTATCGTGGTGCGCGTGAACGAGTCGGAAGTGGGCGACAACGACGCCGGCGTCGATATCTACACGCTGACCAAGTACACCCGTTCCAACCAGAACACCAACCTCAACCAGCGTCCGCTGGTGAACGTGGGTGACATCGTGGCGATGGGCGACACGCTGGCCGACGGTTCGTCGACCGACCTAGGCGAGCTCGCGCTCGGCCAGAACATGCTGATCGCCTTCATGCCGTGGAACGGCTACAACTTCGAAGACTCGATCCTGCTCTCCGAGCGCGTCGTGCAGGAAGACCGCTACACCTCGATCCACATCGAGGAGCTGTCGTGCATCGCGCGTGACACCAAGCTGGGCGCCGAGGAAATCACCGCCGACATCCCGAACGTGGGTGAGCAGGCGCTGGCTCGCCTCGACGAATCCGGCATCGTGTACATCGGTGCGGAAGTGAAGGCCGGCGACATCATGGTCGGCAAGGTCACGCCCAAGGGCGAAAGCCAGCTGACCCCGGAAGAGAAGCTGCTGCGCGCGATCTTCGGCGAGAAGGCGTCCGACGTGAAGGACAGCTCGCTGCGCGTGCCGCCGGGCATGGACGGCACCGTCATCGACGTGCAGGTCTTCACTCGCGACGGCATCGAGAAGGACAAGCGCGCCAAGCAGATCGAGGAAATGGAAATCAAGCGTATCCGCAAGGATCTTGATGACCAGTTCCGCATCCTCGAAGGCGCGATCTACAACCGTATGCGCACCCAGCTGGTCGGCAAGTCCGCGATGAGCGGCCCGGCCGGCCTGAAGCGCGGCGCCGAAATCACCGACGCCTACCTGGACGGCCTGAAGAAGGACGACTGGTTCAAGGTCAACGTGAAGGAAGAGGACGTCACCGAGTTCCTCGAGCGCGCGGCCGATCAGATCAAGCGTCACAAGGAAGAGTTCGACAAGCGCTTCAAGGAGAAGCAGGGCAAGATCACCCAGGGTGACGATCTCGCTCCGGGCGTGCTCAAGATGGTCAAGGTGTTCCTGGCCGTGAAGCGCCGCATCCAGCCGGGCGACAAGATGGCCGGTCGCCACGGCAACAAGGGTGTGGTGTCCAACGTGGTGCCGGTGGAGGACATGCCGTTCTCCGAAGACGGTACCTCGGTCGACATCGTGCTGAACCCGCTGGGCGTGCCGTCGCGTATGAACATCGGCCAGATTCTGGAAGTGCATCTGGGCTGGGCCGCCAAGGGCCTGGGCAAGAAGATCCAGAAGATGCTCGAAGCGCAGGCCAAGGTGGCGCAGATCCGCGAGTTCCTCGACCAGGTGTACAACCACCACGTCGCCGGCGCCGTGCAGCATGTCGACCTGAAGTCGTTGACCGACGAAGAGATCTTCGCGCTGGCCAACAACCTGCAGGAAGGCGTGCCGATGGCCACGCCGGTGTTCGACGGTGCCGAGGAAACCGAGATCAAGGCGATGCTCAAGCTCGCCGATCTGCCGGAATCGGGCCAGACCACCTTGTACGACGGCCGTACCGGCGAAGCGTTCGATCGCCCGGTCACCGTGGGCTACATGCACTACCTGAAGCTCAACCACCTGGTCGACGACAAGATGCACGCGCGTTCGACCGGTCCGTACTCGCTCGTCACGCAGCAGCCGCTGGGTGGTAAGGCGCAGTTCGGCGGTCAGCGCTTCGGCGAAATGGAAGTCTGGGCACTGGAAGCCTACGGCGCGGCCTACACCCTGCAGGAAATGCTGACGGTGAAGTCCGATGACGTGCAGGGCCGTAACCAGATGTACAAGAACATTGTCGACGGCAACCACGAGATGGCGGCGGGCATGCCGGAATCCTTCAACGTGTTGGTGAAGGAAATCCGCTCGCTCGGTATCGATATTGATCTGGAAGAAGTGAAGTGAGTTGAGGCGGGGACGAGGAACGACCTTTCGTTCCTCGTTCTCCCGATTCCTGATTCTCCATTACCTATTCCCGATCTTCGGAGACATCCATGAAAGACTTGCTCAATCTGTTCAACCAGCAGCGCACCGCGCCTGACTTCGATGCGATCAAGATCGCTCTGGCTTCGCCGGAGCTGATCCGCTCGTGGTCGTACGGCGAGGTGAAGAAGCCGGAAACGATCAACTACCGCACCTTCAAGCCCGAGCGTGACGGCCTGTTCTGCGCCGCCATCTTCGGTCCCGTGAAGGATTACGAGTGCCTGTGCGGCAAGTACAAGCGCATGAAGCACCGCGGCGTCGTGTGCGAAAAGTGCGGCACGGAAGTGACGCTGGCCAAGGTGCGCCGCGAGCGCATGGGCCACATCGAACTGGCCTCGCCGACCGCGCACATCTGGTTCCTCAAGTCGCTGCCCTCGCGCATCGGCCTGATGCTGGACATGACCCTGCGCGACATCGAGCGCATCCTGTACTTCGAAGCCTTTGTGGTGATCGATCCAGGTTTGACCGCGCTCGAGCGCGGCCAGCTGCTCAGCGAAGACCAGTACCTGGAAGCCGTCGAAGAGCACGGCGACGAGTTCGACGCCCGCATGGGTGCCGAGGCCGTCTACGAGCTGCTCAAGTCGCTGGACCTGCCGGGCGAAGTCATTCGCCTCAAGGAAGAGATCGGCTCGACCAATTCCGAGACCAAGCTCAAGCGCCTCACCAAGCGCGTCAAGCTGATCGAAGCCTTCCTCGAATCCGGCAACAAGCCGGAGTGGATGGTGCTGACCGTGCTGCCCGTGCTGCCGCCGGACCTGCGTCCGCTGGTGCCGCTCGATGGCGGCCGCTTTGCCACGTCCGATCTGAACGATCTGTACCGCCGCGTCATCAACCGCAACAACCGCCTGCGTCGCCTGCTCGAACTCAATGCGCCCGACATCATCGTGCGCAACGAAAAGCGCATGCTGCAGGAATCGGTCGATGCGCTGCTCGACAACGGCCGTCGCGGTCGTGCCATCACCGGCACCAATAAGCGCGCGCTGAAGTCGCTGGCCGACATGATCAAGGGCAAGCAGGGCCGCTTCCGCCAGAACCTGCTCGGCAAGCGCGTGGACTACTCCGGTCGTTCGGTGATCGTGGTCGGTCCGACCCTGCGTCTGCACCAGTGCGGTCTGCCGAAGAAGATGGCGCTTGAGCTGTTCAAGCCCTTCATCTTCGCCAAGCTGCAGGCTCGCGGCGAAGCCACCACCATCAAGGCCGCCAAGAAGCTGGTCGAGCGCGAAGAGGGCCAGGTGTGGGACATCCTCGAAGAGGTGATCCGCGAACATCCGGTGATGCTCAACCGCGCACCGACGCTGCACCGTCTCGGCATCCAGGCGTTCGAGCCGAAGCTGATCGAAGGCAAGGCCATCCAGCTGCATCCGCTCGTGTGTACGGCGTTCAACGCCGACTTCGACGGTGACCAGATGGCTGTCCATGTGCCGCTGTCGATCGAGGCGCAGCTCGAAGCGCGCGCCCTGATGATGGCGACCAACAACATCCTGTCGCCCGCCAACGGCGAGCCGATCATCGTGCCGACCCAGGACGTCGTCCTTGGTCTGTACTACATGACCCGCGAGCTGGTGAACGCGAAGGGCAACGGCATGGTGTTCTCGGGCATCGGCGAAGTCCGCCGCGCCTACGACAACCGTGCGGTTGAACTGCACGCCAAGGTCAAGGTGCGCATCAAGCAGGTGCACATCGATGAAGAAGGCGGCCGCACCGAGCAGACCTCGATCGTCGATACGACCGTGGGTCGCGCGCTGCTGCTCGAAATCATGCCGGAAGGCCTGCCGTTCGCGCTGGCCAATACCGAGCTGACCAAGAAGAACATCTCGCGCCTGATCAACCAGTGCTATCGCCGCCTGGGTCTGAAGGACACGGTGATCTTCGGCGACCAGCTGATGTACACCGGCTTCCGCTTCGCCACGCGTGCGGGCATCTCGATCGGCATCGATGACATGATCATCCCCGACGAGAAGAAGCCGATCCTGGAAGAGGCCGAGAAGGAAGTGGTCGAGATCCAGGAGCAGTACCAGTCCGGTCTCGTCACCGCCGGCGAGCGCTACAACAAGGTCGTCGACATCTGGTCGCGCACCAACGAGCTGGTCGCCAAGGCCATGATCGACGGTATCGGTACCGAGAAGGTCACCGATGCCGAAGGCAAGACGGTCAACCAGAAGTCGATGAACTCGCTGTACATCATGGCCGACTCCGGCGCCCGTGGTTCGGTCGCGCAGATTCGCCAGCTGGCCGGTATGCGCGGCCTGATGGCTCGCCCGGACGGCTCGATCATCGAGACGCCCATCAAGGCGAACTTCCGCGAAGGCTTGAACGTGCTGCAGTACTTCAACTCCACCCACGGTGCCCGTAAGGGTCTCGCGGATACTGCGTTGAAGACGGCGAACTCCGGTTACCTGACCCGTCGTCTCGTCGACGTGGCGCAGGACGTGGTCATCACCTTCGATGATTGCGGCACCGACAATGGCGTCATCATGCAGCCGATCGTCGAAGGCGGCGATGTGGTCGAGCCGTTGCGCGAGCGCGTGCTGGGCCGCGTGGCGGTCGAGGACGTGTACGGTCCGGGCGAAGACAACGAGCCGCTGGTCGTGCGCGACACCCTGCTGGACGAAGCCCTGGTCGAGAAGCTAGACAAGGCCGGCGTGCAGTCGATCAAGGTGCGTTCGCCGATCACCTGTGCCGCCAGCCATGGCGTTTGCGCGCTGTGCTACGGCCGCGATCTGGCCCGTGGCCATCTGGTCAACATGGGCGAGGCCGTGGGTGTGGTCGCCGCGCAGTCGATCGGTGAGCCGGGTACCCAGCTGACCATGCGTACGTTCCATATCGGTGGTGCGGCTTCCCGTGCTGCTGCCGTGGACAACGTGACGGTGAAGACCACCGGCACGCTGAAGTTCAACAACCTGAAGAGCGTGCACCACAACCAGGGTCACCTGGTGGCGGTCTCGCGTTCGGGCGAAGTGAGCGTCATCGACGCCAACGGCCGCGAGCGCGAGCGCTACAAGGTGCCTTACGGCGCCACCATCGCCGTCAAGGACGGCGACCCGGTCAAGGCCGGCCAGGCCGTGGCCAACTGGGATCCGCATACCCATCCGATCGTGTCGGAAGTGGCCGGTACCGTGCGCTTCATCGACTTCATCGATGGCATCACCGTGCAGAGCCAGACCGACGAACTGACCGGCCTGGAGTCGGCGGTGGTGACCGATCCGAAGCGCCGTGGTACGGCCGCCAAGGATCTGCGCCCGATCGTGCGTCTGGAAGATGCCAAGGGTCGCGAGCTGAAGCTGCCGGGCACCGACGTGCCGGCGCAGTACATGCTCCCGGCCGGTGCCATCGTGTCGATCCAGAACGGTGCGCAGGTGGGCGTGGGCGACGTGGTTGCCCGTATCCCGCAGGAAACCTCCAAGACCCGCGATATCACGGGTGGTCTGCCGCGCGTGGCCGACTTGTTCGAAGCACGCAAGCCCAAGGAACCGGCGATCCTCGCCGAGCGCTCGGGCGTGATCAGCTTCGGCAAGGACACCAAGGGCAAGCAGCGCCTGATCATCAAGGACGTGGACGGCAACGAGCACGAAGAGCTGATTCCCAAGTGGCGCCAGGTCATCGTGTTCGAAGGCGAGCACGTGGAGAAGGGCGAAACCATCGTGGACGGCGAGCCCAGTCCGCACGACATCCTGCGCCTGCTGGGTGTCGAGCCGCTGGCCGCTTACCTGGTCAAGGAAATCCAGGACGTCTACCGCCTGCAGGGCGTGAAGATCAACGACAAGCACATCGAAGCGATCATTCGCCAGATGCTGCGCAAGGTCGAGATCACCGATCCGGGCGAGAGCCACTACCTGCGTGGTGAACAGGTCGAGCGTGTTCGCATCAACAGTGAAAACGATCGCGCCATCTCCCGCGGCGAGCGTCCGGCGGAGTTCCAGTCGGTGCTGCTGGGTATCACCAAGGCGTCGTTGGCCACGGAATCCTTCATCTCGGCGGCTTCCTTCCAGGAAACCACCCGAGTCCTGACGGAAGCTGCGGTCCGCGGCACGCGCGATACCTTGCGTGGCCTGAAGGAAAATGTTATTGTCGGCCGTCTTATTCCGGCTGGTACGGGTCTGGCGTATCACGCAGCGCGTCATCGCCAGGGCGGTCTTACCGCCTCGGAGCTCGAAACACTCTCCGGCTCCGCTTCGTCGGCTTCCTTCGCAGAAGCCACCACCGGTAGCGACATTGGTGTGGAGTAAGCCCCTAACGGGCTTTACTCGCTGACATACGAAAAGAGGCGCAAGGAATGCGCCTCGTGTTCGGGCCAAGGCCGGCAGGGCGTCAGCTTGTCTGTGACAGGCTGCCCATGTTAAATTCCCGCTTCTTGGCAGACCGAGCCGGTTCGGTCTGCCTTTATGTTTCTCAGGAACAGCTTCAATGACGACAGTCAACCAGTTGGTTCGCAAATCCCGCAGCCCGAAGACCTACAAGAGTGCTTCGCCGGCTTTGCAGAACAGCCCGCAGCGTCGTGGCGTCTGCACGCGCGTCTATACCACCACCCCGAAGAAGCCGAATTCGGCGCTGCGTAAGGTCGCCAAGGTGCGCCTGACGAACGGCTACGAAGTCATCAGCTACATCGGTGGCGAAGGCCACAACCTGCAGGAGCACTCCGTGGTCCTGATCCGCGGCGGTCGCGTCAAGGATCTGCCGGGTGTGCGTTACCACACGGTGCGCGGCAGTCTCGACTGCGCCGGTGTCACCAAGCGCCGCCAGTCGCGCTCCAAGTACGGCGCCAAGCGCCCGAAGTCCTGATCGTTAGGAATTAACTATGTCGCGTAAAGGTTCACATCCCGCCCGTCTGATCCTGCCGGATCCCAAGCACGGCAGCCAGCTGATCGCCCGTTTCATCAACATGGTGATGAAGAGCGGCAAGAAGTCGGTCGCAGAAAGCATCGTCTACGGCGCGCTTGCCCACCTCGGCGAAAAGAACGCCGAGCCGGTGCAGCTGGTCGAAAAGGCGCTCAACAACATCGCTCCGGCGGTCGAGGTGAAGTCCCGTCGTGTCGGCGGCGCCACCTACCAGGTGCCGGTCGAAGTGCGTCCGGGCCGCCGTATGGCGCTCGCCATGCGCTGGGCCATCGATTCCGCCCGCAAGCGCGGCGAGACCTCGATGCCGCGCAAGCTGGCCGCCGAGCTGCTCGAGGCTTCGGAAAATCGCGGTGGCGCGATCAAGAAGCGCGAAGAGACGCACCGCATGGCAGAGGCCAACAAGGCCTTCTCGCATTACCGCTGGTAAGCAGTACAGCTAGAACTTTCAGAGGTTAAGACCGTGGCACGCACCACTCCTATCGAGCGCTACCGCAACTTCGGCATCATGGCTCACATCGATGCCGGCAAGACCACCACCACGGAGCGCATCCTGTTCTACACCGGCGTCAGTCACAAGATTGGCGAGGTGCACGACGGTGCAGCAACGATGGACTGGATGGAGCAGGAGCAGGAGCGCGGCATCACCATTACGTCGGCGGCAACGACGGCGTTCTGGAAGGGCATGGATCGTTCCTTGCCCGAGCACCGCTTCAACATCATCGACACTCCCGGACACGTCGACTTCACCATCGAAGTGGAGCGTTCGCTGCGCGTGCTCGACGGCGCGGTGTTCGTGCTGTGCGCGGTCGGTGGTGTGCAGCCGCAGTCTGAAACCGTCTGGCGTCAGGCCAACAAGTACAAGGTGCCGCGCCTCGCGTTCGTCAACAAGATGGACCGCACTGGCGCGAACTTCTACAAGGTGGTCGACCAGCTGAAGGCTCGCCTGGGCGCGAACCCCGTGCCGATGCAGGTGCCGATCGGTGCCGAAGACAACTTCGAGGGCGTGGTCGACCTGCTCAAGATGAAGTCGATCATCTGGGACATGGAATCCCAGGGCATGAAGTTCGAGTACCAGGACATCCCGGCCAACCTCGCGGACAAGGCTGCTGAAGCCCGTTCGTACATGGTTGAGTCGGCTGCCGAAGCGACCGAAGAGCTGATGAACAAGTACCTGGAAGAGGGCGACCTCTCCGAGGAAGAGATCATCGGTGGTCTGCGTGCGCGCACGCTGTCCAGCGAGATCATCCCGGTCTTCTGCGGTACCGCGTTCAAGAACAAGGGCGTGCAGGCGATGCTTGACGCCGTGGTCAACCTGTTGCCGTCGCCGATCGACCGCCCGCCGGTGGCTGGCGTCGACGAAGACGAGAAGGAAGCCACGCGCAAGGCCGACGACGCCGCACCGTTCTCCGCGCTCGCGTTCAAGATCATGACCGACCCGTTCGTGGGCTCGCTCACGTTCTTCCGCGTCTACTCGGGCACGCTCAATGCGGGCGACCAGGTGTACAACCCGGTCAAGTCCAAGAAGGAGCGCATCGGCCGCATCCTGCAGATGCACGCCAACGAGCGTCAGGAACTGAAGGAAGTCCGCGCTGGCGATATCGCCGCAGCGGTCGGCCTGAAGGACGTGACGACCGGTGACACGCTGTGCTCGCAGGATCACATCATCACCCTGGAGCGCATGACGTTCCCGGAGCCGGTGATCTCGATGGCGGTCGAGCCGAAGACCAAGTCGGACCAGGAAAAGATGGGTATCGCCCTCGGCCGTCTGGCTGCGGAAGATCCGTCGTTCCGCGTGCGTACGGACGAAGAGTCGGGTCAGACCATCATCTCGGGCATGGGCGAGCTTCACCTGGACATCCTGGTGGACCGCATGCGCCGCGAGTTCAACGTCGAAGCGAACGTCGGCAAGCCGCAGGTGGCCTACCGCGAAACGATTCGTTCGTCGGACGTCAAGTCGGATTACAAGCACGCCAAGCAGTCCGGTGGTAAGGGTCAGTACGGTCACGTGGTGATCGAGCTGTCGCCGATGACCGAAGAAGACCGCAAGAGCACGGACGTCAAGAACGACTTCCTGTTCATCAACGACATCACGGGCGGCGTGATTCCGAAGGAATTCATCCCGTCGGTCGAAAAGGGTCTGCGCGAAACCATCACCAGCGGTCCGCTGGCTGGCTTCCCGGTGGTGAACGTGAAGGTCAAGCTGGTCTTCGGTTCGTACCATGACGTCGACTCGTCGGAAATGGCGTTCAAGCTCGCAGCGTCGATGGCCTTCAAGCAGGGCTTCGCCAAGGCGTCGCCGGTGCTGCTCGAGCCGATCATGAAGGTCGAAGTCGTGACGCCGGAAGATTACGTCGGCGACGTGATGGGCGATCTGAGCCGCCGTCGCGGTCTGCTTCAGGGCCAGGACGATACGCCGTCGGGCAAGACCATCAATGCGATGGTCCCGCTGGGCGAGATGTTCGGTTATGCGACGACCATTCGCTCGCTGACCCAGGGTCGCGCCACCTTTACGATGGAGTTCGACCACTACGCTGAAGCGCCGAACAACATCGCTGAGCAGGTCATGAAGAAGGCCTGATAAGGCTTTCTTCCTCCAACTACCGTTCTTTTTTAGAGGTTTTAGTCATGGCAAAGGGTAAATTCGAACGCACCAAGCCGCACGTCAACGTCGGCACGATTGGTCACGTGGACCACGGCAAGACGACGCTGACGGCTGCACTGACCAAGGTCGGCGCAGAGCGCTTCGGTGGCGAATTCAAGGCGTA
>NZ_JADIKC010000015.1 GCF_016905005.1 Dyella kyungheensis | reverse complement strand
GGCGGAGATGTTCATGCGTGCGCTGGGGCGCGATGACCTCGCCCAAGCGATCGATGATGCACTTCTAGATTGACACCGCCTAACCAAAAGAAAGGGCCCCCCGGATGACGCGCCTTCCGGGCCTAGCGGCCCTCCAGGTGCGCGGGTGGGTTGCGGGGTTTTTCGACAGGGCATCCCGCCCTGGCGAAAAACTGGCCCGCATCCCTGCGGGCCACCCTGCGGGCTTTCCTCCACCCACCCGCCGCGTCATACGGGGACCCCTGAGAGCCAAGAGCCAAGAGCAAATAGCCAAGCTCGACTTGGCGATGTCGTCGCGATTACCCGCCCCTCACCCCAGCCCTCTCCCCGGCGGGGAGAGGGAGAAGTGGGGTGCATCGCGAAGACAAGCCACGGGAATACGCAGCGAACCTCCGCTTTAAGTCCTCAGCGACTGGGGCGCGTTGCGCAGCGCATTGAGGTACCCCTGGGGTACCCTCCCATGGAGATCCGGTGGGACGCGCCTCGAGCGCTCGCGCTTGGATTCAACACGATGCTGCCAGCTTTAAAGGCCATTTCTTTGGGTTACTTTTCTTTGGGCCAGCAAAGAAAAGTGACTCGAGCGGCGGCAGCCGTTCGAAACGCCCGCTGCGTAAGCGGCCAGATCGCGGGATCGCGACAACCAAGCGAAAAGGCACTGGATTCCTGCTTCCGCAGGAATAACGAGCTGGTGAGGCCTTCGCGGGAATGACGCGCTTAGAGCGCCCGTTCGAACACCACGCCCTGGTGCTGAATCAACGGCTCCATCACCCAATGATCCACCAGCAAAAACGCGAACAGCGCCATCAAATACACGATGGAATAGTTGAACACCTTCATCGCGAAAAACTCATCCGGCGGATTGAGCAGACGCACGGCGTAATAGAGAAAGCCCAGGCCCAGCACTACGGCGCCGCCCAGATACACCATTCCGCTATAACCGGTGAGCGCCGGCAACAGCGTCACCAACACCAGCAGGATCGTGTAGAACAGCACGTGCCAGCGCGTGAACACCACGCCATGCGTCACCGGCAGCATCGGCACCTGTGCGCGCGAGTAATCGTCGCGACGGAAGATCGCCAGCGCCCAGAAATGCGGCGGCGTCCAGACGAAAATGATCAGGCACAACTGCAGCGCGAACGGATGCAGCGCACCGGTGACGGCCGTCCAGCCCAGCACTGGGGGAATCGCACCGGCCAGGCCGCCGATCACGATGTTCTGCGGCGTCGCACGCTTCAGGTAGGCGGTGTAGATCACCGCGTAACCGATCAAGCCGCCGAAGGTCAGCAACGCCGTCAACGGATTGATCAGGAACACCAGGATCAACATCGACACCGCGCCCAGCGCCAACGCAAACGTCAGCACCTGCTTGGGCTTGAGATGGCCGGTGGCGAGCGGCCGGTGTGCCGTGCGCGCCATCACCTTGTCGATGCGCTGGTCGATCAGGTGATTGAACGCGGCGGCCGAACCCGAGGCCATCCAGATGCCCAGTGTGCCGAACACCAGCGCGCGCCACGGCGGTATGCCGGGCACGGCGAGAAACATGCCGATGACGGCGCAGAACACCAGCAACGCGACGACGCGCGGCTTGGTCAGTTCCAGGTATTCATGGAAACGGCGGCTCATCGTCATCGGTATCCGTGGGAAAGAAACATCGCGTCCTCATGACGCTTTTGCGTGCGCGCCAACGCCGCCAGCAGGGTGAACAGCAGCAGCGCGGCGACCCCATTGTGCAGCGTCGCCACCGGCAAGGGCAGCCCGAAATGCACATTGCTGATGCCCAGCAACACCTGCGTCACCAGCACCACGGCAATCGCCAGGCCCAAGGAACGCAAACCGCGGCGCGACACGCGATGCGACAGCCACGCCAGGTAGCAGAACACCACCAGGGCGCCCAGGCGATGGGTGATCTGGATGGCGCTGCGCGCGGCCATGTCGAGCACGCCGCCTTCGTAGTTCACGCCAATCCCGCGCCACAGCACGAAGCCTTCGCGGAAATCGGTGGCAGGAGCCCACTGGCCGAGGCATTTGGGGAAATCGGTGCCGCAGGCGAGCGCCGCGTAGTTGGACGACGTCCAGCCGCCCAGCGCGATCTGCGCCAGCAGCAATACGATGCCGACCACCACGGCCTTGCGCAGGCCCGCATAGCTGTCGTCGTTCGCGCCCACGCCAGCGAAACGCAGTGCGGCATAGGCGAGCAAGGCAAAGGTGGTGATGCCACCCAGCAGGTGACCCATCACCACGATCGGCTTCAACAGCAACGTCACCGTCCACATGCCGAGCATGGCCTGGAATACCACCACCGACAGCGCCAGCACGCTGATGCGCCACGCGCCGGGGCGATGAAGGCCGATCGCCGCGATCAACGGCAAGCCGATGGCGAGCAGCGATACCAGCAACGACCAGTGGTGTTCGCCCTTGATGTACATGGCGACGCCGACGGCCGCGAAGATCGCGCCCGCGATCACCGCATAGCGCGTCCACGGCTTGCGCCAGCTGGCGATCAGCGCGAGCACGAACACCAGCGTGCCCAGTGTGCCGGCGAGGAAACGGTGCACCTGCTCGCGCCAAGCCTTGTGGGTTTCGTACGGGCGATCCGGGAAGGCCTGGTTCGCCTGCGCGATCTCATGCTGTTGTTCGGGCCACGCGGCTCGTCCATAACAGGTCGGCCAGTCGGGGCACGAGAGGCCCGCATTGGACAGGCGCACGAACGCGCCGAACATCACCACGCCAAAGGCAAACACGGCAGCGAGCAACGCGAGGCCGCGCAGCACGTTGTGGGAGCGGGAGGTCATCAGCGGATCACCTTCTGCAGATCCTTGCGCAAGCCGGTGGCATCGAAGCCCACAGGATAGAACGACAACGCAGTGCCGTCGGATTCCACCAACAGAGCAGCGACGCTGTCGGGCGTGGTGGGCGTGAACGGCGCCAGCACGGCCATCGGATCCTGTCCGAGTTTCCAGTAGCCAGTCATGCCGCTGGCGACGGCATCGGCGGGCGGCCTGCCCACGTAAAGCAGACGCAGGCGCGGCGCATTGCGGTTGAGCGTGATGCGTGCGGCGGCCATCTTGGTCAGCACATCGAGGCACTGTTTGGCGCAGCCAGGACCGGCTAGTGCGACCAGCGTGAGTTGCGGCTCCTTCGCACGCCAGGCCCAGGTGTCGCCGTTGCTGAGCGAGATGGGCAGTTGCTCGGCGGCGAAATTTCGCTGCGGCGTCACGGGCTGGCCGTTGGCCTTGCCCGAGGGCTGCCAGCCGGCAAACGTGAGCACCAGGGCCACGATGATGGGTGCGGCGAACACCAGCATGATCAGCAGCAGTTTCAGGCGACTTGCGCGCAAGGCGGTGGGATCGGTCATGGCTTGTCCGGTCGGGAAGGACGACGACGATGCAGTACCAGCAGGATCACCACCACCGCCACGGCGAAGGTGAACCACTGGAACGCGTAGGCACGATGGCGCGCGGGCGGCATCGCCGAGAAATCGATGGTGTGCTCGCGCACGTAGATGGACGAAGGTTCCGCGTCGAGCGACAGGACGCGCGGATACAAGGCGGTACCGAGATCGCTGCCGATCTGCGCCAGGTCGAGATAGATGGTGGTCTTGGGCCAGTGCGTCTGCCGCGTCAGCGCGTTGCCACCCATCGCATAGCCCACGCCCGGAGCCGGCACATAAAGCCCGTGCAGTTGCTGCGGCCCGGTGGGCAGCGCCGGCAACTGCGGCGCCTGGTCGGTGCCATTGCCCGGCAGGAAACCCATGTCCACCAGCAGCAGGCGATCGCCGCTACGCGGACGGAAAGGCGCATAGACTTCCACACCACCGCGCTGATCGTGCTTGGGGTTGTCGAGCAGATAGAGACGGTCGGCGAGGTATTCGCCCTGCACGTCGACACGCGCAAACGCGTCCACGGGGGGATTTGAGGCCACGGCCGCAAAGTCGCGCGGCGCGGCCGTTTCCGCTGTGGCATACCGTCGCAGAATGGCTTCCTTCTCGTCGGCGCGATGCAGCTGCCAGACGCCCAAACGTATGAACAACAAGGCGCTCACCGCTGTGAGCAGCAGTGCAAACCAGGATGGACGGCGCAGCCACTTCACGCGGTGGCGCCGTGCACGACCGCTATACTGCGGATGTCTAAAACGTTCGGACCAATCACGTGGAAACCATCTACAAATATGCGCTGGTGATTCTGCTGCTGGTGGTGCTGTTCAATCTTGGTCAGGCCCTGTATTTCATGATGACCGACAAGGAAGGCAGCAAGCGCACGGTGTGGGCGCTGACCCGTCGCATCGGGCTGTCGGTGCTGCTCATCCTGATGGTGGTGTTCGGCATCTGGATGGGCTGGCTCCACCCGCACGGCGTGGGGCAGTAATTGTAGCGGTCAAGCGCCCTGCTCGCCTTGCTGCGACAAACGGTTCCTTGGAAAGCCCGCCCCTGGCGGGCTTTTCTTTTGGGGGCTCTCACCCCAGCCGTCCCCTTGTGGGAGCGCACCCTGTGCGCGACACCGACGGCGCGCACCCTTTGGGCGACTGCGGTACCTCCGTCGCTACCGCGCTGTCGGAGTCGCGTACAGGGTGCGCTCCCACAGAGATAGGGAAGGTCTTTGTCTGTCCGCCCCAACAAAAAAGCCCGCCTTTCGGCGGGCTTTTTTGCTGCGACGCGCCAGCGTCTCAGAGGATGTAGACGAACATGAACAGGCCGAGCCATACCACGTCGACGAAGTGCCAGTACCAGGCCACCGCTTCGAACGCGAAGTGGTGTTCCTTGGTGAAATGGCCCTTGGCCACGCGCAGCCAGATGATCGCCAGCATGATCGTGCCCAGCGTCACGTGCATGCCGTGGAAGCCGGTGAGCATGAAGAAGGTCGAGCCGTACACGCCGCTCTGCAGCGTGAGGTTGAGCTCTTTATAGGCCTCGATGTACTCGTGCGCCTGGAACCACAGGAAGGTGGCGCCCAGCAGCACGGTGAAGCCGAGGAACCAGAGGATCTTGGCGCGGTGGCCGGCCTTCAGCGCATGGTGCGCGATGGTCACGGTGACGCTTGAGGACAGCAGGATCAGCGTGTTGAGCAGCGGCAGGCCCCAGGGCAGCACCGTCTCGAAGTTGCCGCCGATGCGCTCCGGACCGCCACCGCCGCCAGCGCCCCACGAAGCGGCGTAGTCGCTCCACAGGAACTGGTGGGTCAGCACGCCGTGGCCTTCGCCGCCGAGCCACGGCACCGCGAACATGCGGGCGTAAAACAGCGCGCCGAAGAAGGCGCCGAAGAACATCACCTCGGAGAAAATGAACCACATCATGCCCATGCGGAACGAGCGGTCCACCTGGTCGTTGTAGCTGCCCGCGAGCGACTCGCGGATCACCGAGCGGAACCAGCCGAAGAACATCAGCAGGATGCCGACGATGCCGACGGTGAGCATGGTCTTGCCAAAGCCCGCTTCACCCGGGGGCGCATTCAGCCAATGCGCGGCACCGAGCACGGTGACGAACATGACCACCGCGGCCACGATCGGCCACTGGCTCTTGGATGGAACGAAATAAACGCCTTCTTGCTGGGCCATGCTGAGATCCCTATGGAATGCTCTGTCTACTTCCGCCCGCGCACTCGTCGCCCGGGCTGCAACCCGTGATGCCTCATCGGCATCGCGGAGGAATACTGCAAGGTCGCGTCAGGAGTACTTCAGCCCCTGCAACAACGAGAGCACGAAGATCGCAAAGGCGATGGTGCCGACCACCGTGACGGTGAGTCGCACACCTTTCTTGCGGGCTTGCTCGATCGTTGTCATGGACGGCTGGTTCATCGTTTCGCTTCCTTCCGCTCCGGCACAACACCGGAGCGGCAATACGTGGATCAGTCTTCGACGTGGCCGTGTGCCAGTTCGTCATCATGGATGACCGGCGGCACATCGAACGTGTGATACGGCGCGGGCGACGGCAGCGTCCACTCCAGGCCCTTGGCGCCTTCCCACACGCGGTCCGGTGCCTTCTTCTTGGAGAACCACACCGCGTGGATGATCACGCCAAGGAAGATCAGCTGCGAGGCGCCGAACAGGAAGCCGCCGATCGAGCTGATCATGTTGAAGTTGGCGAACGCCACGTTGTAATCCGGGATGCGGCGCGGCATGCCGGCCAGGCCCAGGAAGTGCTGCGGGAAGAACAACACGTTGACCCAGATCACGCTGTTCCAGAAGTGGATCTTGCCCCACGTTTCCGAATACATGCGGCCGGTCCACTTCGGCAGCCAGTAGTAGGTGCCCGCGATGATCGCGAAGATCGCACCAGTCACCAGCACGTAGTGGAAGTGGGCCACCACGAAGTACGTGTCGTGATACTGGAAGTCGGCCGGGGCCAGCGCCAGCATCAGGCCGGAGAAGCCGCCGATGGTGAACAGGATGACGAACGCGATGGCGAACAGCATCGGCGTTTCGAACGTCATCGAGCCGCCCCACATGGTGCTGACCCAGTTGAACACCTTCACGCCGGTCGGCACCGCGATCAGCATGGTGGCGTACATGAAGAAGATTTCGCCGCCCAGCGGCAGACCCACCGCGAACATGTGGTGGGCCCACACGATGAACGACAGGAAGGCGATCGAGGCAATCGCGAACACCATCGCCTTGTAACCGAAGATCGGCTTGCGCGCGAAGGTCGGGATGATCTCGGAGACCAGGCCAAAGGCCGGCAAGATCATGATGTAGACCTCGGGGTGGCCGAAGAACCAGAAGATGTGCTGGAACAGCACCGGGTCGCCGCCGCCCGCCGCATTGAAGAAGCTGGTGCCGAAGTACTTGTCGGTGAGCAGCATGGTCACCGCACCGGCCAGCACCGGCATCACGGCGATCAGCAGGAACGCGGTGATCAGCCAGCTCCACACGAACACCGGCATCTTCAGCAGATCCATGCCCGGCGCGCGCATGTTGAGGATGGTGGCGATGATGTTGATCGCGCCCATGATCGAGCTGATACCCATCAAGTGCACCGCGAACACCAGGTACGCGACCGAGTCACCCTGCAGCGACAGCGGCGGGTACATGGTCCAGCCGCCGGCCGGGCCACCGCCCGGAAGGAACAGCGTGGACAGCAGCAGCGAGAAGGCGAACGGCAGGATCCAGAACGACAGGTTGTTCATGCGTGGCAACGCCATGTCCGGCGCACCGATCATCAGCGGGATCATCCAGTTGCCCAGGCCCACGAAGGCCGGCATCACGGCGCCGAAGATCATGACCAGCGCATGCATCGTGGTCATTTCGTTGAAGAAGTACGGCTGCACCAGCTGCATGCCGGGCTTGAACAGTTCCGCGCGGATCACCATCGCGAAGCTGCCGCCAATGAAGAACATCAAGAGCGAGAACACCAGATACAGCGTGCCGATGTCCTTGTGGTTGGTGGACATGCACCAACGGACGAAGAAATTCTTGGGCGCGCCGTGATGATCGTCGTGATGATGATCGTGTGTCGCTGCGTGGGCCATGCCTTGCACCTCTACCTAAATGCGAATGCTGTGATGGAGCTGATTGCTCAGCCCTGATGGCCCTGCGAAACAGGTGCGTCGACGGCCGCGGTCTTGGGCGCGGCAGCAGTGGAAGCCGGTGCCGGTGCTGCGGGCTGAGCCGGCGGCGGCGTTGCCGCGGCCTCCTGCTCGGCCAGCCACTTCTCGAACTCGGCCTTCGGCAGCGCCTGCACCACGATCGGCATGAAGCCGTGATCCTGGCCGCACAGCTCGGCGCACTGGCCGCGATACGTACCCGGCTCGGTGATATTGGTCCAGGCGGCGTTGACGATGCCCGGGATGGCATCCATCTTCCAGCCCAGCGCCGGCACCCACCAGGAGTGGATCACGTCGCCCGCGGTGATCACGAAGCGGATCTTGGTGCCCACCGGCACCACCAGCGGCTTGTCCACGTTGAGCAGGTAGGTGTTTTCGTCGCCCACCTTCACGTTGTGCGGATCGAGGCCCGAATTGAGCTGGCGCGTCTCGTCGCTTTCGCGGTCGAGCTTGGACATGAAGCCGACCTTGTCGATCGCCTTGCCCTGGTACTCGACATAGTCGTAGCGCCACTTCCACTGGTAGCCGGTGACCTTCACAGTCATCTGCGAGCCGGTGGTGTCGGCGAACGTGCGCAGGCCGCCGGTGGCCAGGTAGGCCAGCACGATCAGGATGATCACGGGGATGGTCGTCCACACGATCTCGAGCGTCGTGTTGTGCGACCACTTCTCGGCCACCGCGCCGCGCGATTTGCGGAAGCGGAACATCGCGATGAACATCGCGCCGAACACAAGGATGCCAATCACGACGCACACGCCGAGGGCAACGTTGTTGAGGAAATAAGCCTCGGGCGACCAGGTGGACGCGCCGCGGGTCATGTTCAACTGCCCTGGCTGCGGATTGGCCGAGGCCACGCCGCCGAACATGGTTAGAGCGAAGAGTGCGCTTGCCGCCACTGCTCGCTTGATGCTGCCAGGCTTGATGCCGCCAGATGTCATGTTTGCACCTTTGTTGAACCTACCTGCGCTGCTGTTGGTTGAGCTCCGCCAGCAACACCATGAGTTTCCTTGACAGCTCGGCACGCTCCTCTTCCCCGAGGAAAGCCCCGATTTCCAGCTCCCGTCCATGCGACGCCAGCAGCAGACGATCCCTCCCTTGACCGGACCGCAGCCGCACGCGCACCCAATACGTGGGAAAACGCGCACTGCGCCGACCTGGCAGGGATTGCACCTCCAGCGACGACTCGTCGAGGGTGATGCGTTCGCTGCGGTCGCCGGCCCGCCAGGCTACGCCAAGGGCGAAAGCCACCGCGGAGGACTCGACCAGTGCAAACAAAGGAGCAAAGACATTCCCCTGCCATGCTCCCAACACGGCCGTCGTCAACGCCAGCGCCGCCAGAACTCCGATCAATCGACGCAGGTCGCGTCGGCTCAGGGCACGATTGGGCTTGAGCCACATCGTTGCGCACGGCAAGCCGGCTGCTGCTGGTCGAAGCACGATCATGAGAACCCGGCGTGCCTGGAACCCAAGCATGATAGGCCGCGAGCGCATCGGGGAGCAAGAATGCCGCATGTGCTTGATTTGAAGCAGGGGTGAATGCGCAAGTTCGTGCTCGCGTGCGCGTACAGACGCCCGCACAAGCGCTGCTTTCCCTTGCGGAACACACGTTTGCGCAACCCATGGCGCCCATAGTGACGACCACCAGGCTGAGCGGCGCCTTGGGTGCGACCGTTTGCCACGGGCCGCGGCGCGTGCCCGACACGCCGCTGACATCTGCCGCGCCACGCCATGCCGCCGGGATGACAACGCTCATCCGGGAAGCCTTCTTCCGCAGCGCTCCCGCCCATATATATGTGTACGGCCGCATGGCGGCTGCCGCACCGCAACACCGCGTACGGGTGCGTGCGTATGGCCCCCACGCGTACAATTCCGCGATTCCCTGCCCCCACCACGTTTCGGCTAAAGCCCAGTGACACAACCCATTCTCAGCCCCGAACTGCCGACCGGCGTCGAACCGGCTCGCGCGCGCATCACGGCCAACTGGCTGCGCGACGAGACCGAAGCGGTCAACGACCTGCTGGCCCAGGCCACCTTGCCGCCGGTCGAGCGCGAAAAGGTGATCGACCTGGCCGCCGAGCTGGTCAGCCGCGTACGTGTGCGCGCCAAGGACCAGAGCGCGGTCGAATCCTTCATGCGCCAGTACGACCTCTCCTCGGAGGAAGGCGTGCTGCTGATGTGCGTGGCCGAAGCGCTGCTGCGCATTCCGGACAAGACCACCGCCGACAAGCTGATCCGCGACAAGCTGGGCGACGCGAACTGGAAGAAGCACCTGGGCCAGAGCGAGTCGCTGTTCGTCAACGTCTCCACCTGGGGCCTGATGCTCACCGGCAAGCTGGTCACGCTGTCGGAAGAGACGCGCCACGATTTCACCGGCGCGCTGCGTCGCCTGGTGGGCCGCGCGGGCGAGCCGGCGATCCGCCTGGCCGTGCGCCAGGCCATGCGCATCATGGGCCACCAGTTCGTGATGGGCCGCACCATCGGCGAAGCGTTGGATCGCTGCGCGCAGAAGGAATATGCGGTCTATCGCTATTCCTACGACATGCTGGGCGAATCCGCGCTCACCAGCGAAACCGCCGAGCGCTATCAGCAGGATTATCGCAACGCGATCGCCGCGATCGGTTCGCGCGGTCCGTTCGCCAACCACACCGATGCGCCGTCGATCTCGGTGAAGCTCTCCGCGCTGCATCCGCGCTACGAAGTGGCCAAGCGCGAAATCGCCCGCCGCGATCTCACCGCCAAGCTGCTGGAACTCTCGCAGCTGGCGATGAAGAACGGCATCGCGCTGTCCGTCGACGCGGAAGAAGCCGATCGTCTCGAACTGTCGCTCGACATTCTCGGCGACGTGTTCGCGCACCCCTCGCTGGAAGGCTGGAACGGCCTCGGCATCGTGGTGCAGGCCTATGCCAAGCGCACGCCGTTCGTGATCGACTGGCTGATCGAAACCGGCCGCGCCAGCGGCCGTCGCTGGTACGTGCGACTGGTCAAGGGCGCGTACTGGGACGCCGAAGTGAAGCGCGCCCAGGAAAATGGCCTCAGCGGTTATCCGGTGTATACGCGCAAGCCGAACACCGACGTGTCGTACCTGGCGTGCGCACGCAAGCTGTTCGATGCCGGCGTGGCGCTGATCTACCCGCAGTTCGCCACGCACAACGCGCACACCATCGCTGCCGTGCACCACCTGGCGCAGAACCGTCCGTACGAATACCAGCGCCTGCACGGCATGGGCACGGACCTCTACGCCGAAGTGATCGGCAGGCAGAACTTGAACGTGCCGTGCCGCGTGTACGCACCCGTGGGCACGCATGAAGACCTGCTGCCTTACCTGGTACGCCGCCTGCTCGAGAACGGCGCCAACACCAGCTTCGTCAACCGCGTGGTCGACGAATCGCTGCCGGTGCGCGAACTGGTCGCCGATCCTTGCGAGACCGTGCGCTCCTTTGCCTCCATTCCTCACCCGCGCATCCCCCTGCCGGTGAATCTCTACGGTGAACTGCGGAAGAATTCCATGGGCGTCAACTTCTCCAACGATAACGAACTGAAGGCCCTCGCCGAGGCGATCCAGAACAAGAGCGGTCCGTGGAACGCCGAACCGCTGGTGCCCGGCGCCAAGAGCACCGGTGCCACCGTGCAGGTGAGCAATCCGGCCGACCGCCGCCAGAACGTGGGCAGCTACGTCACCGCCGACAGCGCCACCGTCGACAAGGCGCTCGCCAATGCCGTGAACGCGCATCACGCGTGGGATCGTCTGCCGGCGGCCAGCCGTGCCGCGATTCTCGAGCACGCCGCCGAGCAGCTCGAAGCGCGTCGCGGCGAATTCATCGCGCTGTGCGTGCGCGAAGCAGGCAAGAGCCTGCCCGACGCCATTGCCGAAATCCGCGAGGCTGCCGACTTCCTGCGTTACTACGCGACCATGGCACGCCGCCTGTTTGGCCATCCGGAACAGCTGCCCGGTCCCACCGGCGAGAGCAACCAGCTGTTCTTGAGTGGCCGCGGCGTGTTCGTCTGCATCAGCCCGTGGAACTTCCCGCTGGCGATCTTCCTGGGCCAGGTCAGCGCGGCGCTTGCCGCCGGCAACGCCGTGATTGCCAAGCCCGCCGAGCAGACCAGCCTGATCGGCTATGTCGCGGTGAAGTTGCTGCATGACGCTGGCGTGCCCGCCGACGTGCTGCAGTATCTGCCGGGCGACGGCGCCACTGTCGGTGCGGCGCTGACGCGTGATCCGCGCGTGTCTGGCGTGGCCTTCACCGGTTCGACCGAAACCGCCTGGGCGATCAACCGCGCCCTCGCCGCGCGCAATGCACCCATCGCTGCGCTGATCGCCGAAACCGGTGGCCAGAACGCGATGATCGCGGACTCTTCCGCGCTGCCGGAACAGATCGTCAAGGACGTGATTTCCTCCGCGTTCCAGTCCGCCGGCCAGCGCTGCTCGGCGGCGCGCGTCCTGTTCGTGCAGGAAGACATCGCCGACAAGGTCAATGCGATGCTTGCAGGCGCGATGGCCGAGCTGAAGGTGGGCGACCCGGGCCAGCTGTCGACCGACGTGGGTCCGGTGATCGACGAGGATGCGAAGAAGATCCTGGTCGACCACGCCGCACGCATGGACAAGGAAGCGAAGAAGATCGGCGAAGTCGCGCTCGACCCGGCCACCACCGGCAACGGCACGTTCTTCGCGCCGCGTGCCTACGAAATCCCGGGCCTGGCCACGCTGACCCGTGAAATCTTCGGCCCGGTACTGCACGTGATCCGCTGGAAGGCCGACGAGCTGCCGAACGTGGTGGACCAGATCAACGCCACCGGCTACGGCCTTACGCTCGGCATCCACAGCCGCATCGACGACACGGTGGAGTTCATCCAGAGCCGTGCGCGCGTGGGCAACTGCTACGTCAACCGCAACCAGATCGGCGCGGTGGTCGGCGTGCAGCCGTTCGGCGGCGAAGGCCTGTCGGGCACCGGCCCGAAGGCCGGCGGCCCGCACTACCTGCTGCGTTTTGCCGGCGAGCGCACGCTCACCATCAACACCACCGCCGCTGGCGGCAACGCCTCGCTGCTTACCATCGGCGAGTAAGCGCAACACGGGCCGGCGCAACCGCGCCGGCCCGCACGTTCGAAGGGAGCCCGCATGCGGCATGCTTCGCGACTGCTTGGTCTAATCCTCCTGGCGCTCATCCTCTGCCCGCTCCATGCAGCGGACAGGCAGAACGACGAGCAAGGCTTCGTCGCCACCCTGCGGCTGGGCCCGTCACCCGACGTCCACTACCTCGACGCCGCCGGCAAACCGCTGGACTACGCCGCGTTTGCGCAGCAGCTCGGCCAGGGTCGCAACTACAGCAGCACCATCGACAGCAAGGCCAACGCGGCGATGCTGCGCCTGCGTCCGCCCGGTACCAGCACGGGCGCGGGGCGTTTCTCGTTCGGACGCGGCAGCGCCTTTCCGCCGTTCGAGCTGCCGTCGCTGCAAGGCGACACACAGCATTCGAGCGACCTGCGCGGCCGCTACACCTTGGTGAGTTTCTTTTTCGCCGACTGTGCGCCATGCATCGCCGAAGTGCCGGTGCTGAATGCCTTTGCGCATGCCAACGGCGATATGGGCTTCGTCGCGATCACCTATGAAGACGCGGCCACCGCACGCCAGTTCGTGGCCGATCGGGGTTTGAAGTGGCCGGTACTGCACGACGGACAAGCGCTGGTCGACACGCTGGGCGTGAGCATCTATCCCACTCTCATGCTGATCGATCCCTCAGGCCGCGTCGCCGGCTCTGCGGTAGGCATGACCATGCGCGAAGGCCAGGACAAGCAACTCGCCGACCTCACCGGCTGGGTGCAGCAATGGAAGAAGGCATCACAGCACCCCTGATGCTCCCGCCGCTTTCTGTGGGAGCGCACTTGTGCGCGACAAGCCTACGGAGCGGTATCGGCGCAGCGCCGCAGTCGCGCGCAAGCGCGCTCCCACAAAGTGACGGCGTCTCTAACTCACCTCAGTCCTGTGGGAGAGCACTTGTGCGCGACAAACCTACGAAGCGGTAGCGGCACGGCGCTGCAGTCGCGTGCAAGCGCGGTCCCACAAGGTGACGGCGTCTTCAACTCACCTCAGTCCTGTGGGAGCGCACTTGTGCGCGACAAACCTACGAAGCGGTACGGCACGGCGCCGCAGTCGCGCGCAAGCGCGCTCCCACAAGGTGACGGCGTCTCCAACTCACCTCAGTCCTGTGGGAGCGCACCCTGTGCGCGACAAACCTACGAAGCGGTAACGGCACGGCGCCGCAGTCGCGCGCAAGCGCGCTCCCACAAAGTGGCGGCGTCTCCAACTCACCTCAGTCCTGTGGGAGCGCACTTGTGCGCGACAAACCTACGAAGCGGTAGCAGCACGGCGCCGCAGTCGCGCGCAAGCGCGCTCCCACAAGGTGGCGGCGCCTTCAACTCACCTCGGTCCTGTGGGAGCGCACCCTGTGCGCGACAAACCTACGAAGCGGTAGCAGCACGGCGCCGCAGTCGCGCGCAAGCGCGCTCCCACAAGGTGGCGGCGCCTTCAACTCACCTCGGTCCTGTGGGAGCGCACTTGTGCGCGACGAGCCTACGAAGCGGTACCGACATGGCCTTGCGGTCGCGCACAGGGTGCGCTCCTACAGGGAGTGCTGGATTTCCAGCGCGGCATCCGCAACGGGCCACTTCAGCAGCATCTCGCAATCGCGCTCGTAGTTGTTCAATACGCGCCACGGCACATGTCGGCCCTGTTTGGGCAACACCGGCGCACCTCGCTGCACATAGCCCGACGTCAGCGCGCCCATGATCGAATCGTCCTGCCGCTCATCCGCGGGTGCACGCGGCGTCACCACGCTGGCGCCCTGTTCACGCATATGCGCAAGCAATCGACAGACGTATTTCGCGGCGAGGTCCGCCTTCAGCGTCCACGGCGCATTCGTGTAACCGAAAATGCAGGCGAAGTTCGGCGTGTCCTGCAACAGCACGCCTTTGTAGGTGACCAGTTCGCCCATCACCCGCGGCTGCCCATCCACGTCAAGCTGCATGCCACCCAGGGTCTGCATGTCGAGCCCGGTGGCGGTGATGACCAGATCGGCCTCCAGCAGCTCGCCCGATGTCAGCTGCACGCCATGCTCGGTAAACGTGGCGACATCACCGGTCATCACGGATGCCTTGCCGCTCTTGATGGCCTCGAACAGGTCGCCATCGGGAACCACGCACAGACGCTGATCCCAGGGCTGGTAGGTTGGCGTGAAGTGGCGCATGTCGGCATCGGGACCGAGCTTCTTGCGCACACCGGAAAGCAGGAACGCACGCACCTTGTCCGGCCAGCGTCGCGCGGCCTTGTAGATAAGGCGGGTAAGGAAAATATTCCGCCGCCGCGCCATGCGGAATACCAGCGGCTTCGGCAGGAAGGTCTGCAGCACCGCGGAAATCTTGTCGAAGCGCGGCAACGACAGGATGTAGGTAGGCGAGCGTTGCAACATCGTCACGTGTGCCGCATCCCCGGCCATCGCGGGCACCAGCGTCACCGCCGTTGCGCCACTGCCGATCACGACCACGCGCTTGTCGCGATAGTCCAGCCCAGGCGGCCACTGTTGCGGATGCACGCACTGCCCCTGGAATCGATCCACGCCGGGAAATGCCGGCAGGTAGCCGCGATCGTAGTTGTAGTAGCCGGTGCAGACGATCAGGAAGCGGCTGGTGAACTCGCGCGTTTCGCAGCGTTGTTCGTCGAGCACCTGCACGCGCCACTGACGCGCCGTGCTCGACCACGACGAGGAGAGCACTTTCAGGCCGTAGTGGATCTTGCCGTCTACGCCGTACTCGCGCGCCGTGTCGATGACGTAGTTGCGAATGGCGTCCCCATCGGCCATCACGTCCAGCGCATGCCAGGGGCGAAACGCGTAGCCGAAGGTGAACATGTCCGAGTCCGAGCGCACGCCGGGATAGCGGAACAGATCCCACGTGCCGCCCATCGCCGCGCGGCGTTCGATCAGGCCCACGCGCAAACCGGGATGATCCATGGCGAGGTGGCATGCCATGCCGATGCCCGACAGGCCCGCACCGATGATCAGCGCGTCGAAAGACGACGAACTCTCCTGATCCATGCACTCGTCCCCGTGTCTCGCGGTGAAGAAGCCACGCGACCAGCTTACGCCGGTCGTGGCGTGCTCAATACGGCGTCGGTTCGATCAAGGCCTTCTGCGCGCTGCACTGCGCCGTGGGCATGCTGTGGTTCGCCGCGCGATACGCATTCAGTTCCTGCTTCGCGGCGGCCAGGCTGGACTGGAACGCTGGCGACGCATGCAGCACGGCCACCACCGCCGCGCCGTTCATCGCGCCCGCCTCGACGGCACTGAGATTGTGCACGCCGCAGACCACGCGACTGTCGGCGAAGGCGCGCGAGCGCAGCAACAGGTCGGTGGCGCGATCCGGCGCCAGCTCCGCCAACACGAGGCCCACGGCCCAGCCGCGCGTCGCATGGCCGGAGGGATAGTCGAAGCTCTTGGCGAGCCGTTCGGTGGACTGGCAGGTGGCGCCCTGGTCGATCAGGAACGGGCGCTGGCGCTGGTTGGCCTTCTTCGCCGGTGAAGTGGAGGCATCCGCCGCGTTGCTGGTGTCGTCCACCAGGGCCGCGAGCCTGGGGAGCGCGGCGGCGTCGAGCGGCGTACCCATGGCGCAGCTGAAGTCGGCCATCAGCTTGGGCGTGGCGTAATCGACGTCCTGCTGGGCCAGCGTCCAGCGCGGCGAGTCCTGCAGCTTGCGGGTGGCCAGGAACACCTGGCGGTCCGCCTCATAGCGGGGCGTGCCGGCCTTGGGGGCCGCCGGGAGCAATTCGGCCGTCTGCAGCGAGGCGGCCACCGATCCGGCGCTGGCCGGCGGCCGCTGGGAGGCCGGGGTTTGCACCGGGGCACAGGCCGCCAGCGGGAGCAGCAGGCCCATCCCTACGGCGCGACGACAAGCAGCCAGAAACGTGTTCATCGGCGTTCTCCCTGGGGCAACGGGGCGGCGGCCTTGTGCATTGCATAAGGCGCTGGCCCGAAGGCCATGATATAGATCAAGGGTCTCGCTGGGTCCATCCAGCGCTCTCGGGGGTGGGAGCACAGGTCATGTCCGCTGTTATCAGCCATGTCACCGACGATACCGCGTCGGCGCAACTGAGCGCCGATGCGCGCTTTACCGTGGCCGAAACACCGCCGAACATCCTCGTGCACCTCACCCAGCTTGCCTTGTCGCGCGGGCAGCGCTGCGACGGCTGGTTCGCGGGTTCGGGCCTGCAACGCGAACAACTGAACGACCCCACGCTGCGCATCTCCTATCGCCAGGCGCGCTCGGTGATCCGCCGCGCGCAGCAGGCCACCGGCGAAGCGGGGCTCGGGCTGGCCGTGGGCCGGACCGAAACGCTGGGCAGCTTTGGCCTGCTCGGCCTGGCCATGATGACCTCCGCTACGTTCGGCGATGCGATGAAGGTGGGCATCGCCCATCATCGCGTCAGTGGCAGCCTGGTCGACGTGAGTTTCGAAGTGGTGGCGCCGCGCGAAGTGGCGCTGGCCGTGTGGCCGCGATTCAACGACGCCCCCTTGCTGCCGTTCCTATGCGAAGAGCTGTTCGCCAGTTCGCTGGCGATCGCGCGCGAACTGGCCGGCTCGAACTTTCGCCCGCAACGTCTGGAACTGACCTACGCACGCCCCGAGCATGCGCAGGACTACGCCGATTTCTTCCAGTGCGAGCTGGTGTTCGGCGCCCGCCACAACCGCGTGGTGATCGACGCGCAGTGGCTGGAGCATCCCTTGCCCACCCACAACCCGCTCACCGCACAACAGGCACTCGCGCTGTGCACGCAACAGCACGACATCGAAGGCCCGCAGCAGGAAATCGTGGCCTCGGTGGAACGCCTGCTGCGCAGCCACCTGCGCCATCAACCCCGCCTGCCCGACGTGGCGCGCATGCTCAACATGAGCGAACGCTCGCTGCGTCGACGTCTCGCCGAAGGCGGCCGCGTGTTCCGCGAAATCCATGATCGTGTCCGCGCCGAGCGCGCTTTGGAACTGCTGCATGGCGGCACCTTGAGCGTGGCCGAGATCGGGCTGGAGATCGGCTTCAGCGATCCGCGCGAGTTCCGGCGTGCGTTCAAGCGGTGGACGGGAATGCCGCCGCGTAGCGCGCGGCAGCATGCGGCTTGAGTGTCTGTTCCGATACACAAGCACAGACCCATGAGCCAATCGTCGAGAGACACCTCACCCGTAGGCTGGTACGTAGGTTCATACCTTGTCCGATTCATCGAACTGAACGCCACGGGCAATGACGATGCGGATGGCGAATTCCTGGCCTGGGAAAATACCGTCCTCGTGCGAGCGGACAGTTTCGACGAGGCGTATAGCAAGGTCGAGGCCCAGGCAAGGCTGCACACCGAGCCTTATGAGGGTGGCTCGGAAGGTATTCCCGTCCAATGGGTCTTTGAAGGAATCAGCGATCTGGTTCCGATCTATGAGCCATTGGAAGATGGCTGCGAAATCCTGTGGACGGAACACGAGGCGCTCAAACTCGGCAAACTCCAAAGCATGGCCATATCAGTCGACGAACTGAGAGGCGATGCAAAGGGCGACTGAGAAGGCCTGTTTCCAACTCGAAGCGAGCGTCGCCGCCAGCTCGCCCCAAGCCCCTGCCAGCCTTTGAGCTAACTCACCCAAACTCCGGCCCACGCTTCCAAAGCTCGCTTATGGGCCCCCGAGGGCGGCCGCACACGAAGATATCGGGGTGATCCAGGCTTTCCTCGTTGCCCACGTTCCAGGCGTTGTTCGTATGGCCGGCAACGCGGCAATCGAAGAGCAACTGACTCGCGCGCTCGAGCGAATTGCCCAGCACGATGAAAGTGGTGGGTGCCGTCTGCGGATAGCCGCGCAGCCATCCGGAATTGATCGTGGTGATCGGTGTGGGAAGGTGATAGCGCTGGCCCATCACGGCGATGGCGCCGTACTCGCCATAGTTGCCCACGGCGATGCCCAGGTTCGCCTGCTGTTCGGGCGGCAACGCATCGCGGATGGCTGCCACGCGGGCGACGATGTCTTCCCAGCCGATCTCCTCGCGGAGATCGCCGTTGTTCCGCAGTGCAAAGTCACGCAACGGACCGCTCGTTGCAATAGGCACGATGCGCATCGTTGCATACACGCCCGCGGCGAGGACGCCGGTCATGAGCAGCGTGGCAATGCCAACCCGCCATGCAGGACGAAGGCTGCCCAACCACTGCACGCCTACGACCGAGCCCATGGCGAGTAGCATCGGGTACGCGCCGCACACGTAGTAGAAGCGCCCCCGCGCACACAGGAACAGCAGCAGTGGCACCACGTACATCCACGCAAGCATGCGATAGCGGCGACTTTTGAAGTAAGCGTACAAACCCGCCAACCAGACCGGTGCGGCGAACAGGTTCGCGTTCAACAGGAACTGATCTCGCAGGAAGCCGTCCGCGCGTCCCAGGCGCACATCACGCGCGTGGATGCTCTGCAGGAAATGGTACGAAATAAAGTCGTGTCGGATCAGCCAGGCCAGGTTGGGAGCGAACAGCAGTAGCGCAATGGCACCGCCGGCCCAGAACCAGCGACTCGTGACATAGCGCCGCGCATCCGTGAGAAGCACGCCCACCAGCACGCCTGTCAACTCGAACGCGATCGAATATTTCGTCAGCAAGCCGAGGCCTGCCACTACGCCAATCGCCACCCACCAGCGCGGCTCTTCGTCCCGCAACAGGCGAATGACGCACCAGGCGATCAGCACCCACCACAGCAGATCGAACGAGGAATACTGGAATTCCGTCGCCTCGAACATCGGCACGGGCGACAGCCCTACCGCGATGGCAGTGAAGACCTGCGCCGGCCGCCCGCCTCCCAGGTCGCGGGCCATCAAGCCAGCGACCAATATCACGCATACCTGTGCAAACACCGAGAACAGCCGCAAGCCCACGAGCGACAGGCCGAACATCTTGAGGCCCAGGAATTCCAGCGCCGCCGTCAAAGGTGGATAAGGCACGAAACCCCAATCCAGATGCTGCGCGTCGCTAAGGAACTGCCACTCGTCGCGATGAAAACCGTATTGCCCATTGGTCAGCATGTGGGCCACGCCAAACAGCACCGCGATGACGATCACGGGCGCGATACCTTTTCGGTTGCCCGGCGCCAGGCTCTGAGCTGGATTAACGGTCTCGATCATGGACACATCCTTGATGTCAGATGGACTGTTCGGCCACCAGGGCCATTAGCGGTTTTTTCTACGATAGCTAAGTCCGCTCTCGATCCATAGTGGACTTCTGGAAGATAAGCAAAGAGCTACCGCCCGATGGCATCGCGCGCACAACCATTCACACCGTGTCGTTCTGGCCGATATCAGACATCAGGACATTTGCTTCCGCTTAGACGCCTCAATCCGAAGTTCGGCAGGCGATTGAAATGCGCGCTTTCCCGGTTCAAAGATCGCGAGCCAACGACTCTTGGAATGCCTCTCTATATGGATCGTGATACTTGCAGCGCAAAAGACGGCATGACACGATTTATGCAAGGGGAAATCTGGTTTCACTGTCGACTGCGCAAGTTTTTGCGCTTCGTTCTCCTGCGCGTCTCAATAAGGCCAGGAGGATGGCAATGGATGGAATCCGTTCCGACAGAGAGATGAAGGAGTTTGATTCGTGGACGAGAGGCCCGATGGGTCTGTCGCAACGGATAGGCGCTGAACAACGTCCCCGTCCTGCGATAGCGCGAAGGTTGATCGCGCTCTGTGCATTTGCGTCAGTGGGATGGCTGGCCGGCTGCTCCCCTTCGTCCTCGGGACGAGAAGAAGCGAACACCTCCACGACGTCCGCGCCAGGCGCCACTCCCGCGTCTTCCGCAAGCGTGCAGGCCGCGGCGGTCAAGTGCATGCGCAGCAACGACCTCGCTTGTGCCGAGGCGAACTGGAGCGAGTACGTCAAGCGAAGGCCCACGGACGTGCGTGCCATTGCGAATCTCGGCTTCGTTCTCAACAAGCAGGACAAGCACGAGCAGGCCATTGCGGCTTTCGAGAAAGACATCGGCATGGGCGCGGGGTCGTACGATCTTTTCGCGTTCTACGCCGATAGCCTGGGAAAAGTCGGACGTACCGACGAGGCGATCGACTGGTCCTACAAGACCCTCAAGCTGATGCCGTCGCTGGTAGACGTCCGCGAAAATCTGGCTCGTTTGCTGGTGAGCAAGAAGCGCAACTACGAAGCGTTGACGTTGCTGTCGGAGTTCGATCAGTACCTCGACGAACATGGCGAGTCCGCACGCTTTATGGCCAATCGCATGGCTATCGAATCCTCCATGCATGATCTCGATGCCACCCAGGACCAGGAAGTCACGGGCCTGCGCCTGGTGAAATTCAAGGACACCTTCTTTGCGCCGGTCAGCGTCGGCCAATCGGGAGTTCGAGCCTTTGTGGTGGATACCGGCGCGACAAGCGTGGTCGTCAATGACGATTTCCTTGCTGCCGCCAAGACCCCCTACACCATGGTTCGCGCACAGGTCGAGGCGCATCTGGCCGACGGACGCGTGGTGGGCGCCAAAGAGGTGTTGATCGACCAGTTGATGGTCGGGCCGATAGAGCTGCACAAGGTGAAGGCATTGACGTGTCAGTCGTGCGAGTTGTTGCTTGGCGCCAATGCGCTATCCGCTTTCACCATGACCGTGGCGCAGATCAAGGGTGTCGACGTGGCAACACTTGTGCCCCGCGTGGCGCCGCACAGCTAGGTTGTCGCGCTTTTCGCTTCGCCAACTGAAATGCACGGGTGTCACATCGGCGCCCGCGGACAAACGACAAGTCATGGATGCTAACGAATGGGGAATTCGATGAAATTCATTCGCTTCTGCGCGGCAGCGATACCTGCCCTGCTTCTTTCGGCGTGCGCCGACGTCAAACCCAAGCCCATGGATCCGTCGTCGGGCTTGTTTCCAACGATGACGATCTTGGACAAAGACGCGGTCAGGCTGAGCAAGCCGTTCGATCCGAAGTTCAAGCATCTTGTCTACGTGAAAGTGCCCGACGAAAAGCCGAAGGAGTTTTCCCAGTTCTATGTAACCGAGCTGCGCAACTCCAAGCTGTTCGACCAGGTCGCCAACAAGTCCGATCTCGAGGCCATCGTCATCCAGCGCAACTTGACCGACCGCGTGCCCAACGTTTCAGACATGGTGGGGCTGCACAGGCTTGCAGAAGAGATTGGACCGTTCCTCGTCGTCGAGCCGTACTTCCAGTTCAGGGGTGGCTACAGCTATACGGGCCAGCTGACGGCCATCGATCCCGCATCCGGCCAGACCGTGCTTCTGCTGCAGCAGAACGCGTTCAATTGGGCAGGCCTGGATTCCCCGCTGGTATACCCGCTGCTCAATGGCTTCGTGCAATGGGCCCGAGGCGGAAGCATTCAAACCAAGGCAGGGGCCGTCACGCCGCCCGCCCAAACGGCCGCCAACTAACCAAAGCGGAGCAAGGTGCGAGCCTGTCGCGCCTTGGTTGCCCGACACCACAGGCGCGGACGTGCATGGCTTCGCTGCCTCCATGGCAAAGCCATGTGCGAATGGCGCCCCGTGGTGAGTACGGGCATATCGCGAAGCCCACGACGGGCGAATCGTTACATCTTTTGCCGGGAAAATGACTGTGCCTATCAAACGCTGGAAATACTGGTTGAGCCTATGTGCGCTTGCGTGCCTGATCGCCACGCTTTCGGGTTGCGTGGGACCCACCCCTTATCAGAAGTGGGCAAAGAACGGGGGCTATGACGAGTTCAAGGTTGACGTGGACACGTACAACGTCGTGTTCTACGGCAATCGACAGACCACCCAGGACATGGTCTGGTATTACTGGATGTATCGATGCGCCGAACTCACGCACGAGACGGGCTACGAAGCCTTTACCCTTGTGAAGCTGCAGACGGGACGCCCGACGGGCTCCTATCCGTGGCAGCCGCAGGGCGTTCAACCCTATAAGCCGTTCTACCAACAACCGCCCGGTGCTTCGAACACGCCGCCGAGCGGCCACTCGCCCACCGCCTACGACGGCGATGAAGGTGGCAGGCTCATTCCCGTGCATGCGGGCGGCACGGTTGTCGTACACACGATGTATATACCGGGCGGCACGGTCACCATGACTGAGTGGTCGGCGCACGGCATCGTCACCATGTACCACGTGCCGCTGCCCGAGAATGTCAAATCGGCCCTCAATGCCAAGGCCATCCTCGACATGCTCGGTCCCTACGTGATGTCGCATGGCAAGAGTCCTGCACCGTCCCGGATGGAAGTGCTCAAACGAGCGTCCGTTGGTCAGCAAGCGGCATCCATCTGACAGCAAAGCCGACCCAGCGTGGCTCCGAGCCGTCGATAGCAACCTTGAAAGATCCAGAGGCCGAGTTCGCCGGAGAACCGGGCGATGCCTTGTTTATCTCCGCCATCATGGGTGGCTCCAGCAAACAGGCGGTAGCGCGCTAGAGAGGCAATCCTCTCTAGCATGCCCTCATGATATTTCGCCGGCTGTTCGCTGAGGTCCGTCTCGATCCTTGGCAGACACAGATGAAGGCGTAGCTCCGGTTTATACGTATAGTGGCGGGCAAAGGCGTTCGTGCTGAGGAATTGCCATGCGGCTCAGGCAACTTCGCTTCTTTTGGCAGACGAATCGAAGGCGACTCCGCCTCGGTCTTCCACGCGCCACGGTTTTGCTAGCCTGCCTGGATTGCATGGCGTACGCGCAGTCGGTGCCACCGGTACCAACGCTCGCGCCAGTGGTAGTGACCGGTGTCTTGCCTGGACCCGCCCTGTGGAAGGTGAGCAGGGGAAATCATGTCATGTGGGTGCTCGGCCTCACCTCGCCCGTGCCAAAAAACATGCAGTGGAAGTCCGCCGACGTCGAACGCCAAATTGCCGCTTCGCAAGCGCTTTTGAAGTTGCCGAGCCTGGAGATTGGCGTGCGGACCAGTTTCTATCGCAGCTCGATGATGCCCTCGCCCCGTGAGCTGGAAAAAAACCCCAATCAGCGGAGCCTGCAGGACGTGCTGACGCCGGATCTCTACCAACACTGGACCGTGCTGAAGGCTAGATATCTTGGCGAGAATCGCCGCGTGGATCACATGCGCCCCATTCTGGCCGGGCGTGAACTTTATGAAGCCGCCCTCAAGCATTACGGCCTGGTCGACGATTACGACCTGGAAAACATCGTTTACAAGACCGCGTCCCGCCACGAAGTCACCAGCGTGAGCACTTCGTATCGACTGTTGCTGAAGGATCCGCGCGAAGCGGTCCGCTCATTGAACGACAAGTCGATGGACGATCAGCACTGCCTGAGCCAGGTGATGGATGCGTTGGATCAGGGACTCGCCCAGACGACGGCACGTGCAAATGCGTGGGCAACCGGGGATATCGATACGCTGCGATCCATCCTGTCGAACGTGCAACAGGATTCATGCATATCCACGCTGGATACTTCGCCCTTTGTCATGGCGCTCGGCGTCAACGACATCGAGAGCCGGGTAAGGAAGAGCTGGATCGACAGCGCCGAGCATGCGCTGGACAAGAACACGCAAACCTTTGCGGTATTGCCGATGCATGAACTGCTTGCGCCTGACGGTTACATGAGTTCGCTTCAAGCCGACGGCTGCATCGTGCAAGCACCCAATCCATAGTTCGTGCGATATTTGCCGGGAAAGCATTCATGCTTCATGGCGCGTACGTTCATGCCCGCTTTCGACGTGGCACGGACACACACTGAGGGACGTATGGGAACGCTTAGAAAGGTAGCCACCTGGTTGCTCGGCGCGACCATGGCCTGCATTTTTGTCTATGGCCTGGTTCGTTTTCCTGACAGCCCCATACATCCATGCGCCGAGCATGGATACTGCGGCAAGCAGGGGCAACCGCACACCGAGCAAGACTTTCGCGCCTTCTCCCAGTGGGACGGCCTGATGTCCTATTGGCCCGTGGGAATCATTGCGTTGATCGTTTTGCAGGGAGGCGTTCGCCTGAAATGGGGAAAGGATCGATCTTCCGTATAAGGCGCACAGGGTAGCCTTCCTAGGTCTAGCACTCCAATCCTCTGATCTACCGCGATCCAAGCGGCCGGAACTATGAGGGCACCGGTCTAAGCCCTGCGATCCCGTATCGCGTCATCGGGATAGATCCCACGATCGCCACCTATCGCAACGCCGTGCGCCATGCCGCTGAACTCGCCACCATGCATGACCTTGCTCACTGACCTACTTGGCTGTGCAGCCGATTCAGCGTCGACTGCGCTTGAGACCGCATTCTCGGGGCGCCGACAGCGCGATTCGAGCACCCAATGGGAAATGGTTCGGAATGCCCTGCCGATGTTCTATTCGCCTGCCCGAGCCGCTACGGTAGGTTAACTCTGCGAGCCGGGGCCTAACCATGCGTGTGAATGCCGTCCGATCATTGGCCCCGTGCGTGGGGGCCGTCTTGCTGGCGTGGACGTTCGTCTCGCAAGCAGCACCGGCTCACCCGCGCCCTTCCATCGCCATCACCGACGTCACCATCGTCGATGTCGAACAGGGGCGATTGCTGGGACCGCGTACGGTACTGGTCGACGACGGGCGCATCGTCGCGATACGCATGCCGCGCGATGCGGCCATTTCCGCATCGGCGCAGCGCGTCGACGGGCGCGGCCGATTCCTGATGCCCGGCCTGGTGGACATGCATGTGCACCTGTTCAATCTCTCCTCGCGACGGCCGCCGAATGACTGGTCGTTCCCGATGTACGTGGCCAACGGCGTGCTTGGCGTGCGCGACATGCGCGCGGACGCGGCGACCATGCTGCTGGTCGACCGCTGGCGCAAGGCCGTCGGCGATGGCGAACTCATCGCCCCTCGCATCCTCGCCGACGGCATCGCCGTGCACGGCAAATCGCCAGAGGACGCGACCCGCCAGGTCGATGCCGCCGCAGATGCGGGCGCCGAATTCATCAAGGTGTTTTCGGACGTCCCCGTGTCGCATTGGCGCGCGATTCTCACGGCGGCACAATCGCGCTCGCTTCCCGTGGTGGGCCATGTTCCGGCCGGCGTGCCGTTGCTTGAAGCCGCCAAGGCCGGGCAACGCAGCGACGAACATTTGATGCAGGCCTATGAGGCTTGTTCCACGATCGAAGCAACGCTGCTCGCCGAACGCGAAGGCCTCGATGGTGACGCCTTGACCGCGCGTAGCGAGGAACAGGAAGCGCGCACGCTCAACGCATTCGACATGAGCACCTGCCGTCGCGTGTCCAGGCAGCTAGCCCTCACCGGCCAGGTGCAGGTGCCCACGCTGGTACTCGCCGACGAAGACACGTTGGGGAATGGCGCCAACCCGGGTGCCGATCCGCGCTGGCGATACCTCCGTGCCGATGAACGCACTCGCTGGGAACGATTCCTCGCCGGTTACACCGCGAAGGATGCGGCGCTGGCCAAGCAGCGCTGGCCGATTGCCCGCCAGATCGTCTCGGCCATGCACCAGGCGGGCGTGACCGTGATGGCAGGCACCGACGCTCCCATGCCAGGCGTCTATCCGGGCTTCGCGCTTCTCGAAGAATTGCAGTTGCTGGTCGAGGCAGGCCTCACCCCGTTCGACGTGTTGCGCTCTGCCACGCTGGAACCTGCCCGATTCCTGGGCATCGCAGATACCAGCGGCTCGTTGGCCGTGGGCAAACGCGCCGATCTCGTGCTGCTGGATGCCGACCCCAGCAAGGACATCGGCAATACGCGTCGCATTCGTGCCGTCGTGCTCGATGGCCGGCTCCTGCGGCGCGCCGACCTGGATGCCTTGCTCGAGCAGGCCGCCCGCTCCCAGGCACCGCCGCATCAGGCGTTGGACCGCAAGCACTGAACCACATGACCTTCGGCAGGCGCCGATGCGCTGCAAGCATCAGGGCGTGTAATCTGCACGCGCTCGCTTGCCAACACAGATTCGCACGTTCTTTCGAAAACGCAACGGCGATCATCCACTCTCAAGAGAACACCCATGCAGACACGCATCCAGGGCACGGTGATGCCCGTGCTGGAAGTACAGCTCGATCCCAATGACAGCGTCTTCGCCGAAAGCGGCGAGCTGTCGTGGATGACCTCATCGATCCAGATGACCACGCACACCCAGATGGGCGGCGGCGGCGGTTTGTTCGGTGTGTTCAAGCGCGTGGTCAGCGGCGGCAGTCTGTTCATGACCGAATACCGCGCCGTGCAATCGCGTGGCGAAGTGGCATTCGCCACCAAGGTGCCGGGCCATATCGTGCCGGTGTCGGTGAGCCCGGGTAACGAATACCTGGTGCATCGGCACGGCTTCCTGTGTGCCACGCCGCAGGTCACCATCGGCGTGGGTTTTCAGCAGTCGCTGGGAGCCGGCATCTTCGGCGGCAGCGGTTTCGTGCTGCAGAAGCTGGGCGGCTCGGGCACGGCGTGGCTCGAACTCTCCGGCGAACTGATCCGCAAGGATCTGGCACCTGGCGAAACCCTGCGCGTGCACCCGGGGCACGTCGGTGCATTCCAGGCTTCGGTGAGTTTTCAGATCACCACCGTGCCCGGCATCAAGAACGCCATCTTCGGCGGCGACGGCATCTTCCTCGCCTCGCTGACCGGCCCCGGCACGGTATGGCTGCAGACGCTGCCGATCTCGCGACTGGCACATCAGATTGCCGAATACATGCCGAGCAACGAAGGCGGCGGCGGTCGAGCGACCGTAGGTGGCGCGTTGCTCGGCGGCATCGTGGGCTCACTGCTGAGTGGCGACGACAACTGAGTCGCCATCCCCTGCCCGTTCGTGCAAATGCCTGTCCGCCGGCTTGATGCCGGCGGCTCGGTCGATCCAACGTTTCGGCCAAACTTGATCGTTCGCATGGGCGCCGCGCGTTCCGGCAAACGCGGTTGAGAAGTGGAAAACCGCGGCGTACTCCGCAGAATCTACGCGGAGGGTGAGGCCGCTAGCTCAGCTTCGCCACCGTTGCCATCGAATGAGGTTCTTGAGACCACGAGCGTTCTCAAACAGCCAGGCATGGCAAATCTCCGCTTCGCGCCAGGACCGCCCTAAGGCATCTTTATCGTCTTGTGCTTTCAGGAGCTATTGTCTGGGTACCAGGCAGGAGGTGCCGCGTGATTGACCGCTTCTTCAATGTGGCGTGTTGACTCGTGAGGAATGGGTCTGTACCCGGTGGCGGGTGCCCTCCCTCTCTGCGTCCACATGAACATACCGATGAGCATTCCTCCCAGTGGAGGGATAAGCCACACGATCAGGACTTGAGCGAGCTTTTGAGGCACCGTAAGGCTTTCGCTTCTGACTATCACCACGGAAATGGTGAGGTTCAACAGCGCAATGCCGACGAGCACGTCTTCAAATGTGCGTACCCAGCTCATGAGTCCTCCTTGATGGGGAGCGGCATGTTTCCCTCAGGAACGCTCGACGCCTTTCAAGAACTGCACTTTCCACAGTCGGCCCAGTCGAATCGTCCTGGTTTGATCGACAGGAAGCTCCATACACCCAGACCATGCATTGCTGGATACATCACCAGGAGCTTGGGGAGCGACCGCTTCCGTCGACAGCTCGACATGCACCTGTTTGGGGTCCTTGCAAATCTGCCTCATCGCGACGCGCACTCGGAAGGTGCCATGGCCGCCGTCGACGGCATCTGTCGAGACGTATTCCGAGGGCTGATCATCAGGGACCGACAGCGCTGTCTGGTTCACCGTCTTGCCGTCCCGGACGAACGTCACGCTGATGGTTGTGATTGGCGTCGTTGCGCCCACCGCTGACATCGCAGGAGCAGGCTGAGCCATGGCTCCGCCAGCGACAACAAGAGACGAAACGAGTAGACCCTTTGCACGACGATGCATGGTGAGACACTCCCTGTGGTGAGTTCCAATCACGGGCCGCTTCGATGGCCTGCCGGCAAAGATTGTCGGACTCCTCCATTCACTGCGCAATCCGGCGGGATGGGTCCGGGCTAAGCCCTGACCTTCAACGCGGCCAGGGCTGTACGTCCATCCATCCGGTAATCCCCTTCCGTGGATGGCCGTCTTGGCATTTCCATGCGGCTTGGCTGGGGTCGGAGGCCAACCCGGGTCTGCGCCCTCGTACCACGATCACCAGGGGCGCATCTGGCCGGCAAGTCGTGAACGATGGCCGTCCAAAAAGAAAGGGCCGGCGTAGCCGACCCCTTCCTGTTCCAACACCAATAAGTCATTACTTCTTTTGCGGCGCTTCCTTCAGGCCACGATTGAGCAGCATCGGCTCGATGCTCGGGTCCTTGCCGCGCCAGTTCTTGTACATCGTGGCCAGATCCTGCGTGTTGCCCTGCGAGAGAATCATCGCGCGGAAGCGGTCGCCGTTCTCGCGGGTCAGGCCGCCCTTGTCGACGAAGCCCTGGAAGGCGTCGTCGGCCAGCATTTCCGTCCACAGGTAGGCGTAGTAGCCAGCGGCGTATCCGTTGCCCCAGATGTGCTGGAAGTAGCTGGAGCGGTAGCGCGGCGGCACGTAGCTGAGGTTGATCTTCGCCTTGGTGAGCGCATCCATCTCGAACTTGTCCGGATCCTGCTTCGGCGCATCGGCCGACAGGCTGTGCCAGCTCATGTCGAGCAGGGCAGCGCCGAGCAATTCGGTCATGTCGTAGCCCTTGTTGAAGGTCTTGGCCTTCTTGAGCTTCTCGACCAGTTCGGCCGGCATCGGTTCGCCGGTCTTATAGTTCTTCGCGTAGTTGGCGAAGATCTTCGGATCGGTCGCCCAGTGCTCGTTGAACTGCGACGGGAACTCCACGAAATCGCGCGCCGTCGCCGAACCCGACAGGCTCGGATACTCGGAGTTCGCAAACATGCCATGCAGGCCATGACCGAACTCATGGAACATGGTGATGACGTCGCCGAAGGACAGCAGCGCCGGCTGGCCCGGTGCCGGCTTGGTGAAGTTGGCGACGTTGAACACCACCGGCTTGGTGCCCATCAGTTTGGATTGCGCCACCAGGTTGCTCATCCATGCGCCACCCTGCTTGTTGTCGCGCTTGAAGTAATCGCAATAGAACAGCGCCAGCGAGGAGCCATCCTTGTCGAACACTTCGAACACGCGCACGTCAGGCTGCCAGACGGGAATGTCCTTGCGCTCCTTGAAGGTCAGGCCGTAGAGCTGGTTGGCGGCGTAGAACACGCCGTTCTGCAGCACGTTGTCCAGCTCGAAGTACGGCTTGATCTGCGATTCGTCCAGATCGTACTTGGCCTTGCGCACCTGCTCGGAGTAATGGTCCCAGTCCCATGCCTCGACCTTGAAGCCGCCCTTCTGCTGGTCGATCACCGCCTGGATGTCCTTGGCTTCCTGCTCGGCGCGCGCGGTGGCAGCCGGGGCCAGCTTATCCATGAAGCCGATCGCAGCTTCCGGCGTCTTGGCCATCTGGTCTTCCAGCTTCCATGCGGCATAGCTGGAGAAGCCCAGCAGTTTGGCCTGCTCGGCGCGGATCTGCGCGATGCGGGAAATCAGCTCGCGCGTGTCGTTGTCGTCGCTCTTTTCCGCGCGATCCCACGACGCCTTGAACAGCTGCTCGCGCGTGGCGCGGTCGTTGAGGTTCTGCAGCGCCGGCTGTTGCGTGGTGTTCTGCAGCGGGATTACCCACTTGCCGTCCATCTTGCGACTGGCGGCTGCCTGCGAAGCGGCAGCGATGTCGCCATCGGACAACCCATCGAGCTTGGCCTTGTCGTCCACCACCAGCGCACCGGCCTTGGTGCCAGCCAGCAGCTTCTTGGTGAACTGCGTGCGCAGGCCGGACTCTTCCTTGTTGAGGTCCTTGAGCTTGGCCTTGTCGGCGTCGGAAAGTTTTGCGCCGCCGCGCACGAAGTTCTTGTAGGTCACTTCGACCAGGCGCTTGGATTCCGGATCGAGCTTGAGCGAATCGCGCTGGTCGTAGATCGTCTGGATGCGCTTGAACAGCTTGTCGTTCATCACGATAGCGTCCTGATGCTCCGCAAACTTGGGCGCTTCGTCCTGCTGCACCTTCTGCAGCACATCGTTGGTATTGGCACCCGTCACCGCGAAGAACGCGCGGCGAACGCGGGACAGCAGCTCACCCGACTTCTCCATCGGGATGAAGGTGTTCTCGAAGGTGGGGGCATCCGGGTTGTCGGCGATCTTGTTGATCTCCGCCAGATGCTGCTTCATGCCCTCCTCCAGCGCCGGCTGGTAGTCGCCATCCTTGATCTTGTCGAACGGCGGCGCCTGGAACGGCAGCGTGCTGGCCGAGAGGAACGGGTTGACGGCACTGACGTCGGCGACTGGCGCCGCCGTGGAAGCCTTGGCTGGCGCGGTGCCGGCAGGTGCGGGAGCAGGCGGCGCGGCCTGCTCGTTCGATTGCTGCGAACAGGCGGCCAGAGCAATGGACGTGGCTATGACGAGCGTACGAAGGCGTAGCATCAGGAGTTCCCCAGTGGACTGCACAAACCCCGACCTAAACACATCTTGCCTCCTCTGCCATGGGTCGAAAGTCAGGGCTGCCCCCACTCAGCCGGCTGCTGCCACCTCCGTCATCACCCATTCGCGAAATGTCGCGATGCTGGCAGCGGGGAATGCTCCGCGCGATAGGCCACGTAAGCGCCAGTTTCAGTCGCGGAATCAACCGGATGAATGGGCCGATGGCTACCTCTGCGCGCGACCGCCATGCACCGAGCATCGGTACGCGTACCCCTCAAGGTGGCGCCTCTCGTCGACCGATGGCGACAAAGTAACCAGTCATCAATCCAAGCCACATGCCAAACAGGCAGGATCGATCGACCTGCATGGCATGAATGGTCTCCGGCGGCCGTGCACACATCGACAGCAGGCCGACCAAGACAAACAGATTGAGCACGACTATCGATCGATGCGCAGCCCGACGACGGGCTCTCCCGGTTGCAACCGCCTCTTCTTGGCTCAGTCCCAGCCAGTCTCGCCATTTATCGCCCCAGTCACGCAACGTCAGCGCGAACCCGAGCATGCTGCGTGGCTGCTGAGCGAGCAGGAAAAAGATCAACGCCCCGAGAAAGAAGCCATTTGCCATCCCCGGATTCAATGCAAAGAGGAACACCGCTGCGTTTGCAGCCACCAAGCCCAGGGCGATCGCGATGACCTGCGCAACGTTCACCGACACTCTCCTTCACGGTTCAGCTCCATAAGTAGACGCCTGCCATGGGTCGAAAGAGGACCTGCCTCTATTCCCGCAGGCGACCCGCTCGAACAACTTTGCAGTGGCAGCCCGCCAGCCAACCTTGAAGTCTTATTAAGGTTGGCTACCAGGCCGAGAGCGACACGTTGGTAGCCAATGTAAAACTCGTATGCCCGCGATATCAGTCCTCGCCGTTACTTCTTCCTAAGCTCTCTGGCGATGAAGAAGATCCAAACCACAGGGTGCAAGAGCAGAAGGGCACTGAGCACCCACTTCCCCACGATGCGAGACGCTGGTTCGGGCGTCATGGAATAGGGAAAGTAGTCGTACGACTGCGCCCATACGGCATTGAAGGTCGCAGCCACTAGCAGAATCGCCAGAACGAGCAACACAACAAATACGAACAGCTTTCTGGCCCCAGGATCATCGATTTGCGCGCCCTCTTTGCTTGGAGAGCCATCCGGCACCCCCTGGGTCTCACCAGCCTGAAGTTCCTCGCCAAGCACGTACTCGCCCTGATCGGTGGCCGCCATTATCTCCAGCGCCAACTGCTGCTGCCCTTCGCGCACGAACAGGCGCACGCCGCCCAATGCATTGACCAAGAACGGGTTGGCCAGCGCGTGATTCTGGCCGACCAGATGCGCATCAATGCCCTCGGCCTGAAGACGCCCCAACAAGACTTGCGCCTCGATGGGTGAAAGGTCGCGCACCAGTTGTCTATAGCCGGTGTCCAGTTCGCCTGCCTCTGTCATAACCAACCCGGCCCTCCCAAGCCCATGGGCATCAACCATGAATTGTTCGTGTAACACCGTCAATTCGAGTGAAGCGGGTTTTGGAAAGCCAGCTACTCCGCCGCTTTCTCAGTTCCAATCGACGGAACGGGTCCGGCTCAGATAGAAAGCTGGCCTTAGCGATGAGCCGAGATGTCGACCCTCGGGGTCGCCATGGAAGCAACATCGACGGTGAACTGTCCGCTTCGGAGTGCCGAAGCGGACAGTGGATGTACGTCAGCATTAGCCAATGACGCGACGATCCGCGCACGGTGTAATCGTTACTTCAGTACACCGAGCGCATACAGAACGACGTAGGGGCCGATGATGAGCGCGAGGGAGCCAAGCAGGCAAAGCAAGCCCATGCCAAAGACGTTCCAGTTGGACTGGAAGGTGTATTGGGTTGATGAGGCGATGGCCTGCTTGGTCAGTTGGTACTTCTCCACCACCAGCCGCGCCGTGACCAGATACGCGACAGTGAAGGGAACGCCGGACATCTTCTGCGGAAGGATCGGCAGGATCACCCACAGTGCCACGATAAGCGCCGCGCCAAGCATCAGGGCAGTGCGCGCTTCGGACTTCTTTCCAAGCACCACGAAGTTTCGATAGAGAAAATAGATAAGTCCGACCGGACCGCCAAGAAATGCCCCGGCAGATGCCTGCATGGGCGAGTAAAGAGCGCCTGTGGCCGATCCAGCCTCTTCCAGTGCCGCCTGTGGAGCGACATACATATTGTCCGACATTTTTTTCCCCTGTAGTCGTGACTATCTGATGGATGGACCGCCGGGTCTGATGCCATGCCCCCCGGCATGCCGACGTCCAAGCCCGGCTGTCAGTCCCGGGCATCGCACTTTACCTACTTTCGCAAGGCGAAGCTGACGCTGGGAATATCCGGCCCAGCCAAGTCGGTAATCCTGATCTGTCGCATGTTTTTGCCGATGTCCGCCTGGGGTCCAGAACGGACCTTCGCAGCGCCCAGAGCATATGGGACGGAGGTAGCTAATTCGAACAATGGCCGTGGGCCCTAACTACCTCCATCCCATTTGTCGCGCGTTTGTCTTTAATCAACGAGCGGACGATAGACGCGGATCGCAGGCTTCGCTTTCTCCAGATCGTATCGGGCCTGAAGTGCCAGCCAGTAGAAGGCGGTGGTGTCGAAGATGAGGGAAAGGCGTAGCGCGGTCTTGGGGGTGATGGGGTGGGTGTCGGCGATGAAGGCTTTGATGTGGTCGGAGGGGATGCCGGAGCGACGGGCGAGTTGGGCGGGGTTGAGCGCGCTGGGGATCAGGTAGGCGTGCAGCAGGATGTCGCCGGGGGCTCGCAGGGGTTGCGAGGGGTCCACTTCCGAGTGCGGGGTGAGCTGGATCAGTTCCATGGTGGTTCTCCCTGTCGGACACGGCCGCGCCGCGGCTCAGCGCTTACAGCGCTCCGTGTCAGTGAATGCTTGGCAGCTTCGTCGGTGATCGCCCGAGTACGGCGCATCGCCCTGCCGGCCGATGCGCCGTAGCGGCGATCATCGGAGGCGTGTGGTGTTCACTCGAGGCTCGTCACCGAGCAGGCGGGCGTACTGCTGCAGGCAGTAGAGGGCCGTGCCCAGGCTGGCGGTGACAGCCACGGGAAGCGGCCATGGCAGCGGTCTGCCGGGGAATCCCCGTGCCTGCGCGTGGCGGCACTGCTCGCTGTCAGCACGCAAGCGCGTGAGGGCGAGCACCGCCAAGGCGATGTCACCGCGAGTGCCATGACGCAGGGTTTCGGGCCATGCCGCCGCCGCAGATGACGGGTCGCCAAGCGGAGGAGTGAGGGTGTCGTCAGGGGGAACGGACGAGCGAATGCGTCCCGTATGATCGCGGGTAGCCATAATCAACTCCACATCAGTTGGTGATGGTTAGCGGGTCGTGGGTGTGTCAGCACTCACGGCCCGCGCCTCATGACTTGGTAGTCATGGTCATTCGCGAGGCCCTACAACACGACAGCGCGATTGACTGGCTGACCCTAACAAGCAGGGTTGGCATCGTCTGTCAGGGTTGGGCGAGATGGATGTACGCGTCGCTGCAGGCGAGCGTGAGGGCTCAGCGCTGACAAAATGTCCGCTTCGGGACGTAGAGCTAAGTCCTTTCAATGTATAGGACTTGATCGGGGTGATGCTCCCGGATGTTTTCTACAGCGTCTTGAACTGCCGCTTCGTCAGCCGGATCTATCCAGCGGACGAAGGTCGTCAGATCAAAGCGTTCTGCACGTAACCTTCCCAGAATCGCAGCGTCCAATAGACCGTCATTCGCCCAGATAGCCGAGCTGCTACCCCGAGCGAGATCAAGCATCTCGGATAGCCCCTGTTTCGTGAGCGCGAATAGAACCAAGGCAACCTCCTCATGCTGGCCTAGCGCAAAGTCTGCTTTGGGTCGAAAGCGGCCGGCTCAGGTCCTAGCTCACAATGTCTTTTCGAAAAGCCTTGCGAGCCAGAACATCTCCCAAGAGAAACCCGAGAGTCAAACATCCTTTCCAGTACGGAAAGGGTGCCAGGGACAACTAGGCATGGCTGAATTCGCCCAATCGCTCCTGACACCATTCTTCGCAAATCGCCGCGTCAGAGTTCTTCAATCAACTCAAGGATCTTCTGATACTGCTGCAGTTGATCGGGTGCGTTGATCAAGTGCACCAACACAGCCGCCTTCGCAGCCTGCTTCACCATGGCCATACCAGCTTCCTGTGACACCCGCTGAAATTCGCGCAAGGCGTCCGCTACTGTCTTCATCAACTCCCGTGCCTCATGGGACCACGGGCTGACATTGTCCGTTCCGAGTTTGTTCGGTGATTCCACCGCTCGTTCGATCTTCGCCAAGGCACCAGTCAAGTCTTCTATCGACTGCATTGGGGCGGAAGACTTTCCTTCGTTGAGCGACGCGCCGTTACTGTCGATCGACAACAGTTGCATGACGGCTTGCGTCGTTGCCGCTTGCATCAAAATGTCGTTCTGCTGCTGGCTATTGACGGCATTCTGCGCGGCATTGCCCAAGGCATGCACCGTGACCTGATAGAGGCTACCGAGCGCAGCGGCTGGCGAGCTTCCGCGGATCTGGGGATTGGTTTGCGTTACGGAATCGGTAACTTGAGGGTCAATCTGGGTCGACATCGACATGAACTCCTTCAAAGTGAGATCAACTGACAGCGTACGATCTGGTCTGCGAAACAGGTCCGCATATCTGCGGTTGTGGGTTCCACGGCTTTCGGTGTGCACGCGCGTTTAGGAAACGGTGCCAGGGACAATTAGGCATGGCTGAACTCGCCTAACTGATCCTGGCACCATTCTTCATTGTCTCTATCCATCGCGCCCCTTTTCTAATCATCCAGAATGACCGCTCTGGGCCGGAAGCGGATCTAGGCGATGTAGACCAATCCGGAAACGGTGCCAGGGACAATTAGGCATGGCTGAACTCGCCTAACTGATCCTGGCACCATTCTTCGTTGTCTCTATCCATCGCGCCCCTTTTCTAATCATCCAGAATGACCGCTCTGGGCCGGAAGCGGATCTAGGCGACGTAGACCAATCGGCTTCCGCGACAGGCCCGTAGGTCTCGCCTTCTTCGCCATCAAAGCAGGTGGTCAGAGTCGACTTTCACTCTTGTTCGCGCGCGGGAAAAAAAGTTCGCGCTGATCCCGGTTTTTCCTTAAGTCGCTGAACGGCAATGTCTGTCTGGGTCGAAAGCGGACCTTAGCCTCTACGTGTTCTTACATCGTGCAGCCCAGTGATACGGGTGACTCGCCCAACAGCCACACGCTTGGGACCTTCGTGGCAATAGAACTCCAGCCCGGGAACAATGCGGGCACGGTGAACTTCTGCGCGCATTTCATCGTTAACGACTGTCATTCTGGCCGATAGCTCCACTCCAATAGGTAACGGAGAATCTTTGGCCAAGCTGTCGCCCGATGGCGAGAAAAAGTCTGGCCAGATCATATAGAGCTGGTTCGAATCTTCATCAGATGCGTATGAAAAATCCCAACGGATACCGTTATAGGGAGGTGTCTTTCGACCTCCCTCTGCCTCGGAAAAGATCCGGATGGCAGCCTCGAAGTCGTCGATAACTACAGAAAGACGTTGCATAGGCAGAGCCCTAGTTCCTTTCGACCCTGAGATTCAACGTCCGCTATGGGTCGAAAGCGGACCTTGGCATCAGACTCGCATTGGTCGATCTTCAAGCGGCCAGGCCATGCTTATGGGCGATGCTTCGCGATTGATGAGTTATTGAACAGAGACTGGATCTGGTCAAGTGACTCCTGAATCTGCGTCGCTTCGTCAGGCCTCAGGTCCCCACGGACCACTCTGATCTGGACTTGCCCTTCGCGCGCTTCGAGCGCGACCGCGGCCCTTCCGGCTGGCCCTGTGATGTAAAGAGGGTAGCCTGCCTTTAACACTCGGTAGTCGTAGATCTTCGGCACTATCGACTGGCGATTGCAACCGACTGCGGTCACTCCCGAAGGAGCGTCGCTCGGCAAAGTGAACGGCGTGCTCTCGCTCGTAGTCGCAACATGAAGTGATGGTAGAGGGAGCAATGTTGACTTGCCCGTGTCGTCCTTCATGATGAGGCCGCATTTTTCCAGCGACGTGGTCTCGCGCTGCGGCTGCCTCAGGTTGCCTTTCTCCGTGTCCGCATAGACAGTTTGAAGAGCGGCTGAAAGAACCGCGGCTGCAGCGAGGCATCGTCCGTAATGGAATCGCTTCATTTCCTATATCCCAGTATTCGTGATCGGAGCGTAGGTCCGCTTTGGGTCGGAAGCGGACCTCGCTACAGGTTCAGTCCTGGAAAATATTCCTCGATCCAGCCCCGAAGCTCTGCCTCTCTGTGGGCGAGCATTGGCTTGCCTATCTTTAGGTCAAACACGCTTAGATGTTTTCCTTGCCGCACACGGACCAGTAGCACCTTCATTTTGGCTTCCACCCAACCAACAGAGGACGCGGTGCCATATGTATAGGAGTCCAGGAGCCGAAGGCAGAACGAGCGATCCACAACACCAACGGACCGAAGCACGGCATCGAGCTCTGCGTTCCATTTTTGAGCCTCGTCCATCGACTTCGGTTCCTGTCGCGTGTATTGACCATACATATCTTGTCCAGTCAGCTCGTTTGCCTGGCGAAGGACATTTTCAATAGCGTCGTATTCGGGGACGAAATCCTTCTTCCTGCTTGCCATGCCCATGCAAATTGATCGAAGTTCGGCTGTTAGATCAAGCATCGCTTGTCGCACCGCGGGGTCAAGCATCCGTCCAGATGTGGAGACCCTGGCCAACTGCAGCGCTTCCGCAAATGCTCCAAGCTCGACCTTCTCGCTAATTTTTCGCGCAAGCTCACTCATGTGGATCCCTCAACTGTTGAAACGACCTGAGGTCTGCTTTGGGTCGGAAGCGGACATCAGATTCAACCCAGCTTCTCGGCCTCCCAGGCAACCAATGCGAACAACAACGCGTCTGTCTGGGCAACTGCGTAGGCAGGATCTTTGTGCCGAATGTCGACGTCAGATAGGTAATGCCAGACTATTTCCGGCATGAGCTTCCCCACCGATGCAGGCGCAGAGTCCTTGAGGTACATGCTCAGCAGCAGGCAGGCGCGTTGAACATGCACATAGTCGCCACCATCGGTCAGTGGCCACCGGGCAAGCTCTTTTAGAGTGATTCTAAGCTCGGCTGCTGTCGTTGGTCGAACGTTCAATGGCGTCCCCTTCGTCATTGCGCATGTCCGCTCTGGGTCGGAAGCGATCGATCTCAAAAGTCTCGCCACGTCTTCCCCTTAGCCGCGCCAACTCGGATGCCGCGCCCAATATACCGACTGTGACAATGTCTGCTATGGGTCGGAAGCGGCCTTACAGCTATAGTGAACTTGCGAAGACACCGGCGCATACCCGGACGCTGCATCGTCTGCTAGGGGAACAGCCAGTAACCCTTGTCGATCACTTGACCATGGACGTCCAGTTCTAGTGACCACGCCTCGATACCCGGCAGGAGCCGATTCTCGAACCACAAGCGCTGCGTGCACCGCCCCGAACAGCCACCCGACGCATACTGAAGAAATGGTCTACCGGGGTATTCCGTCACGCTCGGGTCGCCAAATAGTGCGATCACATGCTCGCGCGAGTCCCCGAGGCCAATGCGCTCGAATGCGTCAGCGTACCGGCGATTTGTGTGCCAAGTCACAAGCAAGAAGCCGGCAACCATGAGCACCATCACGATGAGCCCTGCTCTGACTAGTCTTCCGAGCATATTCTTTAGCCCTCACTTCCTCCGGTAAAAGGTCTGCTACGAGTCGGAAGCGGACTGATTCAAGCTAGCCATCGTGCGCGAGTTCTACCACCACGTTGGCAGCGGACCGAGGCGCAAACGCCGCCTCGTATTCGAGCAAGATGTCTTCGAAACAGTCGCCGCCTGGATTGTTCAGGTTGGTGACGTAAACAAGCAAATCAGGCTTGCGTCCAATCAACTGAAGCGTCTTCAAGATCGCAACCCCTTCAATGAATACTGGGCGGGGTTTGGCTAGGCGTCGGCCGATGATTCGGTCGATTTCGTCCAAGTGATAGCTCAGCCCACCGCCCTCAATTAGGTAAAGATCCGACTCAATGAGGCTACTGTTGAAATACCAAGCCAGGAAGCGGCCCAGTGTTGACTTGCCCGCCAGGCAGCGCCCATAAATCGCAATAAGCTTGCCGGGGAAGTCGACAAGATGCGGAGCCAACTGCGTAGCAGCTGTATTGAACTCAGGAGGATGAATCGGCATCTAAGATCACCTTTGGGTCGACCGAATAGAGAAGGTTGCGAGTAGCAACTATCCGTCCTGGTGCCTGATCCATGTTCCATCGCCTTTGTCGCGTGCCGCGAGGTCGCCACCAGTCTCAATAATTCTCAGGTCCGCGCTGGGTCGAAAGCGGACTTCCCACCAGCACAACTATTCCAGGGCCTCATAGAGACCTCAACGTGCAATCTTTGACGAGTAAATCTTGGTGATTTCGACGTCCAGAAACTTGGATCCTGTTGGCTTTCTACTTTCTGCGTAGACATCGACATGATCGTCTACGAAAACGAAGTCTGCACCGTTGAAACTGTCTTCATGTGGCACAAGACTGCGCAGCGGAGCGCTGACCCTGTGACGCTGCCCATCATTGGAGGTCCAAATAATTTCGACTTCCTCGGGTATAGCTAAAGCCCAGCTCTCTGTAACTTTATAGCCCGGGCCTGGCTTCATTGTCCGGCCTATGGTTCCTGCTGGAATAGCCCGCCCACTGTAGGCAATCACAACGTCGTGGACTGCACCGACTCCATGATTGCCAACGCTGATTGACTGATAGACGGCGTGTGAATCGTTGAGCTTGGAATCGGCGCCATATGCCGTTGTCGCCATCGCTGTCAGTGCGAAGGGAGCCATAAAACGCGATGCTTCATTCAGTCCATTCCTTTCATCGTGCCCTAGCATCGATCGAGCCCGAGGCAGGCTTGACCTGACAATTGAAATGTCCGCTATGGGTCGAAATCGGACACGTCACGATTCGTCCTATCCGCCCTTGGGACGTGTCAAATAGTTCATCACCGCCCCCATGGTCTCCTGCTTGGCCTGCCGCGAATTCATGAACGTCGCTAACTTCTTCAATGCCAATCCTGCACCTGCATCGCTGACCTTCTTTGCGTCGTCTATGTCGGCCTGGGATATAGAGTTAGGCGAGCTCGGGGCCCCAGGCACCTCCATTCCAGTCAACTTAGCGACGGCCAAGCGACCAACGGGAAGTTCGAGAAACTCGCTAGCTTGTTGGGCTTCTGCATCGGACAGCTGATCGCGATAGATAGGAACAAGGAGATCCACGATCTCGCTATCAGGCGTGCTCTTCAGCTCGGCGAATATGGAGTCAACAGGTGATTTGACTCCCTTACCAACCTCCGAAAGGAGGTTGGTCTTCAAGAACGGAGCTAACTGCATATCTACGATGACCTTGCGGATCGCCAAGTCATGCGCGTTAAGCGGGCTACGCTCCTGTGCAAATGCAACGCCAGCAGAGCCCCATAGAAGAATCGTAACCAGCAGCACCCGCCTGGCCATGCGCGTGAGCATGCCCGATTGCGACATCGAAACAGCTCGCTCGGGTGCCGATTGAACCTGCTGCAATAGTGTGTACACGAATACCCCTGTATCCCGATTCACAAATACTGCCCTAACGGAAAGGTCCGCTTGGGGTCGAAAGCAGACAGTTCAGTCTCGCTCAGAACTTGGATCATCAACCCCCAAAAACCTCGATAGCCGGCAGGCAGTCGGCGCTGGGGACACCGCATGAGTTACCACATGCAGGCTGACCTTTTGCCTGATTTCAGTGCCGAAGTGCATCGAGAAGAAGTGCCACAGTCTTAGACGCCTTGTCGGAACAAAATCTTGGGTTGTCGACTTTGACTGTAACAACCTGGCCTTGCACAACCGCGTCCACCAGATCCGATTCGCCATCCATAACACCGCACGATACAGCTTTTCCGTTGTAAGCCTTCAAAACCTCAATGAGCTTTTTCAGTCGAACCAGATCGAGCGCCGGCTTCTCGGCTCCTAGATTGGCCGCTTTGACGAGCAACCTTCCTTGATCATGGGTCGACTCGCTTTCGAATGAGCGCTGCGTGCGATTAGACACAATAAATCCAGTGACCGCGCCGGACATGTAGTTGCGGGTCCAGACGCGGAGCTCAAAGTCGGCGGTCGATGTTAACGGTGCAAGCCCAGCGGCACGCGCGTATTCGCGCGCAGCGGGTTTGAGATCTTCCGGAAAGAAGCTGGAAGGCTTGCTCGCAGCAGCGAAGGAAGTGAACGCGAACAACAGAAACGCTAGACACCTCATTGACTGAGCTCCCCACAGACCATCCGAATATGTAGAAATCCTAAAAATGCATACCGGTCAAATTAGCGCGTCCAAGTCCGCTTCGGGTCGGAAGCGGACCTTAGAACGGCCCGACCGACATACGGCGTGATCGCCTAGCTTCGACCTATGCTCTCGCCTTCACTTGAAAAGGGTTGGCGATCCGAATCAGTTGAACAGGCTCGTCAGTGAAAAACCTGTCCATCGTCCACGTGCCGTCTTGAAGTGTCCAGATGGCCCGCGTTCCCTCTAAACCTTGAAGGATCTCATCTTTGACATCGATCAATTGCAGGGGTCTGCCCGCCAACCCACCCTTGATCGTGTTCGTGGATACTTCAACTCGTTCCACATGGCGGAGTGGAATGGGGCCGCCAGGCCCTTCTAGGTAGCCCTTCACGGGTATCGTCAAAAGCATCCCCCAGTGCCCCTCTTGGATCGAGGATCCCTCTCTCCAAATCATGCGAACCCAAAATTTCAGTTCTGACCTGAGTTGGCATATCGGAGACCAGTACGCGGCTTCGGCATCGGGGGTTTCGGTAGTCAAGTGGTCACTCGTTTTCGTTGAGGAACTGCCCGCTTCGGGTCGGAAGCGGATACTTCGTGGTCATCTAAACAGAGGCAAATTCAGTGCTCAAACCCTCAGTTCGCCGCTGCGTGCAGCCGTACCACCGCGAATCATCGAAGCTGCAACTTCCATTGAGGTTGTCGGGCAGGAAGCGGCAGTCTTCGAACTCACATTCGACGAACCGGCATCCAGAGAACGAACAACCTCGAAAGTTACAACCGTGAAATTTGATCCCAACAAAAGTAGCGATATTGAACAATGCCCAGTAAATGTCGCATTGCCTAAACGTAGAGTCGAGGAAGGCAGAGGTGACATGCAATCCTTCGCCATGGACGCCCCTGAATTCACAGAAAATAAAAACCTGTTCGTCCCAGGCAATGCCTTCCGATAGACCCTTCTCAAAGACTTCGCTGGTGACCTGCATTTAGCCTTCCCATCCATGAAAGTTGGTTTACCGCTACTTGTCCATCGGCAAGGCGATGTCTGCTATGGGTCGGAAGCGGACCTTCTACTCGCGGCAAATCGCCGCCTCAAAGTACCTGTCTGCGTCGGCTATCGTCTCGACAATGGCGGGCACTTCCGTAGCGCTCCAGAAAGGAAGGCGCCATTGCGGATCGTGTCCTTTGCTCAGAACGAAAGCAGACAACAGACCGTCCGCCCGCTTCACGACCACTGTCACCAGATCGAGAGCCGGCAGATAGCGCTCGGAAAGCACGGCATCGCCCTGGCCAAGGGATAGGTTCCAGATTCCGCCACACCTCTCTTCCCATGCCATGACGCCTCCTTGCCCCTTTGGGTTGCCGCCAAATCATCCGCTTCGGGTCGGAGGCGGACATCACCTATTTGGGCCCATCGTACAGGTGGTCACCTAGATCGTTCGGCCAGACTGATAGATCAGGCAGATTGTCTAGCCACCTACCCAGGGCATCCGCCTCGGTCTTCGATGCGACGCACACATCTCGGCACGCGTACGAAGTTTCGACACCATCTGCCACAAGAACAGACTCAACGATTAGCCGGCCCGAGAAGTCAGCCGGAGGGC
>NZ_JADIKC010000014.1 GCF_016905005.1 Dyella kyungheensis | reverse complement strand
TCGCGGCAATGCGTTGCTGCAGTTGCGGCTTCTCGGCGATGGCGGCGGCGTAACGCGCATGCGTGTCGCGCAGATCGTCCATCTCCGCGCGAATCGACTGCAGCGGCGCCACGAACCACCAGTGCAGCAAGGCGAAATAGACGATCACCAACACCACCAGCAACAACAGCACGGCGGCGATGCGGCTCTCGCGCGGCTTGAGCGCGGTCAGCTTCATGGCGCGCTCCCGGCGGCGGCCGGCGCTTTAGGCTTCGCCTCGGCGGCCTTGCGCAGCTGCGCGACCATGTAGAAGCGTTCCTTGCCGGTGGAGGGATCGACCTGGATGGTGCCCTGGAAGTTCGCATCGGTGATGACCGTCGAACCCTTGAGCGCATCGACCAGGCGCGCCGCCTGCGGACTCTGGCCCTGGAAACCGACCTGGCCGGTGTTGTCGATGCTCAGTCGCTCCAACCACGCGGTGGTGGGCAGGCGCTGGCTGATGTCCTGCAGGACGCCGAGCGCCGAGACGGTGCGCTTCTTGCGTTCGGCAAGAAAACCGGCGGCGCCGGCATTATCCTGCAATTGCTGGCGCAAACCGGATACCTGCTGCGCATCCGCGCGCATGGCTTCCACCTCGCTGCGCATCTGCTCCAGCGCAGCCTCGCGGTTATGCAGATACTGCATCAACGACAGCAACAGCAAGACGATGGCTGCCACGCCCAGGGCGAGATTCAAGCGTTGCCGCGGATGTTTGCGGCGCGAGGCGAGTTCCGTGGGCAACAGATTGGCGCCAAGGCGATCGGCACCGAACGACACATCCACCGCATCGACCTGCAACCCCGACGCAGCGAGTTTGGCCAGCAGCGGATCGAGCGTCTGGCGAGACACCACGACGAGTTCCGCCGCGAAGCGCCCCGGCGGCGCCGGTGCGCGCACTTCTCGCACGTCGTAGCGCACCTGTTCGACGCGGAACGGCGTTTGCCGATCCATTTCGAACGCACCGATCTGCTGCAGGTTGTCGCGTGCGGCCAGCGGCAGGTTCAGGCGCGGGCGAAGTACGTGGTTGGGCTCAAGGCACAGCGCCATGCGCAGGTCTTCGGCATCGACGCCGCGCAAGGCATCTGCGAGGGCCACTTGCTGACTGGCGGGATCGAGCTGGCTGCTCCAATGCGCCAGCACGTGACTGGTGCCTGTCTTGCGCACCGTCCATTCGTCGCCTTCCAACTGCAACAGATACCAGGCCAGGCCGCCGCCAAAGCGGTTGCGCCAGCCCGCCGGCAGCAAACTCTGCAATTCGCCGCCCCACCACGCGAAAAAACGCGGCATGGGCGAACCACGCCACGCACGGCGTGCGCGATCTAACTGCAACTGCAACGGTTGCGTTGTGCTGTTCACTCGCCCTCTCCCTCCTGCCAACGCAGCACGGTATACGGCAGCGCGCCCGGGCGGATGCCCTGTATTCGCACTGTGGCGCGCAAGATCGCACGCGTACCGTCGGCCAGCGTGGCCTCCGAGCGAATACTATGCGTCACTCCCTGTATAGCAGCTAGGCCCGGCTGTTGTGGACCGCCCGAGCGGGACGCCGCGATGGCCTGCGCCTGCGCCGGCGTCATGCCGGGAATGGCGGCCAGGGCAAGCGCCGGCGCCGTCGCGGGATCCGGCGATGGGCGGCCCGACCACAAGGTCACCTGCGGGGCCACCGCACCGTACAGCTTGGGAGTCATGCCCAGCACCATCTGCAGTTCCTCGATCGTGCCGAACGGCCCGTGCCGGGGACCGTAATCCAGCCCGGCATTGGCATACGCAGCATTGGGCACGGTGCCCGCCGGGGTATAGGAAAAGCTGCGCCAGTCCACGATATTGCGGGCCAATGCTTGCGCGTCCATGTCGGACATGCCCGCCGCGCGGAACAGGTTCTGCAGCACGTCCGGCGAGGCGGCATTGAGATCGACCTTGCCCGTCTCGCTGATGATGCTGATGCTCACCTTGGCGCCGTCGAATGCAAACGGATAAGGACGCCCATCGGTCACCCAGCGTTGATCCTGCTGCGGGTCCTGCAGGGCATAGATGGCGCGCATCACGCCCGCTTCGGCGGCGTAATGCGCCTGCGTCTGCGCGAACTGGTAACGCGCCTGCAATCCTTCCGTGCGCGCCAGCACCGCATAGCCGCCCACCAGGATGGCCAGCAGCGTGCAGGCCCACAGCACCACCAGCAAGGCGACGCCGCGTTGGCGATGCATGGCCGCGCTCATTGCGTGGTCCGTCGCTGCAAACCCTGCAGCAGATCGACCGCCTGTCCCTGCACTGCCGTCACGTCGACGCGCAGCGGCGCGTCCAGCAAGGGCCACGTGGTGGTGCCATCCAATTGCAAGGCGATGCGCACGATACGCGGCATCGCGCGCGTATCGTCCCACTGGTCGCCCCACTGCCCGGCGCGGTCCTGCGTATCCGGCGCGCGATAACTGAACTTGCCATCGCGGATGTGATCCACCAGCACTTCGGGTTCACCCAGCGCTTTGGGCGCGCTGCCGTCGGGCGGCATCACCGCGAAGCTCGCTTCGAGCCGCGACGTGCCATCGCCGTTGGAGACCAGTTTCAACTGCTGCAGCTGCGGCCCCAGCTTGCCGAGATAGCCGGGCAGCGGCGCGACGAAACGAAGTTCATGCGCATCGCCCTTGAAGTACAGCGGATCGCCTTTGGCGGTACGTGCCAGCGGCACGGCACGCGCCTGGGCCAGCTCGCGGCGCAGGAACTGTTGCGCCGAACGCACTTCATCCATGCGCTCGATCGACGCTTCGCCCGAACGCACCGTATGCGTGGCCGTGCGCACACCGGAATAGACACCCAGCAACAATAGCGCAAACAACGCGAGAGCGCCCAGCACTTCCAGCAGCGTGAAGCCGCCTGCATGACGAGCCTGGTGTTGCCTCATCATGTCTTCACCGGGCCGAGCACGCGCAAGGTGCTGAAGTGCGCGGAGCGCTCGCGCAGCGACGGCCCCCAGATCACATCCAGGTCGAGCTTCACCACGCGAAGAGGGACGTTCTGCCCCGCAGCGGGTGCAGGGCTCCATGGCGTCACCACCAGGCGCCAGCGATAGTTGTCGTCGAAGCGGCCTTCCGTGTGCCCCGCCTGCAAGGGTGTGGTGATGTCCACGGTATCCAGCAACGAGCGCGCCCACATCGCGGCCTGGCTATGGTCGTCCGCATTGCGCGTGAGCTGGATCGAGCCGCCTGCCACTTTCAGCAAGGCCGTAAACGCGATGGCGAGCAACAACGTCGCCGCCACGACCTCCAGCAAACTGAAGCCGCGCGCGTGCCGCGTCATCGCTTCGGACTCACATCAGCCACGCTCACCGCACCAGTGAGCCAGGCCACGTTGACGCGCCACTGGCGCTGCTCGCGCTGCAGCGTGATGTGGCCGCCAGTAGAACTGCCGTCCGGAAAGAAACGGATGCGGCCGGTATGGCTGTTGACCTGATCTTCCTTCGCGCTGGTGATCCCTAACTTCATGCCCGACGGCAGGCGCACCGAAGGACCGTTGTCGGCGCGATAGGTGTTGTCGCGCGTATCGACATCGAAGGTATGTTCATTGCCATGCACGATCGCCTGCGTGCGCACGCCACGCAGCGCGGCGGCCAGTTCGCCGCTGGCCGCATTTACGCGCGCACTGGCCAACCCTTGCGTGACCGACACGGCGACGGCGGCCGCCGCGATGCCGATCAGCAGGATCACGGCGAGCATTTCGAGCAGGGTGAAGCCGCGCGCCGCACGTGACGTACGGTCGATACCGATGCGTGGCGACTTCACCTTCATGCCTACTGCCAGTTGCCTACGTCGGCGTTGTAACCGTCGCCGCCGGGCTTGCCGTCCTGGCCGTAGAAGACCAGGTCGAACGCACCGTGATCGCCCGGCACCTTGTAGCCAAACTCATGGCCCCACGGATCGTGCAGCTCCGACTCCTTCGCATACGGCCCCTGCCAGTTGCGCGCGTTGGCCGGCTTCACCATCAGGTCCTGCAACTGCTGCGGCGGGGCGCCGTTGTCGAGTGCGTAGTTCTCGATCTTCTGGCTCAGCGTGGTGAGCTGCGCCTTGCCCGCGCCGTACTTGCCCTTGTCGACGTTCTTGCCGACCTGGGTCACCACCACGGCGCCGATGATGCCGATCAACACGATCACCGCCAGCATTTCCAGCAGGGTGAAACCGCGCGCCGCCGCGTGACGGCCGAAAGTCCTTTGTCGCATGGGGTACCTCATCGTCGTTCGAAAGGGATTTACTGAATGTGGCTGGTGAGATCGAGCATCGGCAGCAAAATCGCCGCCATGATCACCGCCACCAGCAAGGTCATCACGATGGTCAGCGCCGGCACCAGCGCCGCCAGCAGGCGATCAATGGCGCGGCGGCTTTCCAGCTCGAAGGTATCGGCCACCTTCAACAGCATGGTGTCGAGCTGGCCGGCCTCCTCGCCCACCTGCACCATCTGCAGGGCGAGGCGGGGGAAGCGTTGCGACTGGGCCAGCGCGAAGGACAGGCCGGTGCCCTCCTTCACCTGTTCGGCGGCCTGCGCCAGCGCCAGGTCGAGTGCCTTGTTGGCGGTGACCTGGCGCGCGATGCCGAGCGAGGTGAGCAGCGGCACACCGTTCTTGAGCAGCGTGCCGAGCGTGCGGGCGATGCGTGCGGTTTGCACCTTCAGCATCAACGGGCCGATCACTTTCATGGTCAGCAGGCGCGTATGCCAGGCCAGTAGCGCAGCCGGATCGCGCAGGCGCGAGCGGGCGATCAACACGCCCACAATGAGCACGATGCCGATCGCCCACCACCAGGTCTGCAAGGTGTTGCCCACCGCCAGCACGATCTGCGTGATCAGTGGGATCGGCACCTGCATGTCGTCGAAGATCGGCACGAACTGCGGCACCACGTACGCCAGCAACAGCAGCAGCGAACCGAGCACGCCGACCATCAGGAAGGCCGGATAGATCAGCGCATTGATGATGCTGCCGCGCAACTGCTGCGAGCGTTCCAGGTAATCGGCCAGGCGGCGCAACGTGTCCTCCAGCGAACCGCCCGCCTCGCCCGCACGCACCAGGCTGATGTAGAGCTTGGGAAACACGCTGTGTTCATCGTCCAGCGCCTGCGACAGCGGTGTGCCGCCGCGCACGCGATCACGTACACGCTCGATCAGTTGCTTGGCGCTGGCGCCTTCGGGCAGATCCATCAGGATGCCGAGCGCGCGATCCAGCGGCTGGCCGGCACCCAGCAAAGTTGCCAATTGGTGCGTGAACTGCGCCAGCTGATCGCCGGTAAAGGCGCCGCGCTTGAACCAGCCCGCCATGCCACTGCCACCGGCACCGCTGTCGGCAGCCTGCGCATCGAGCGGCGTGTGGCCCTGGTCCTGCAACCGGCTCACCACCTCCTCGAGGCTGGCCGCTTCCATCTGGCCCTGCAGCGTTTCGCCGGCGGCGCTGACGGCGCGGTAGCGGAATTGGGTCATGGGTGCACCCGATGAGCGCTATAACAAAGACGATGCACGCCTCTGCGCGACACCACCACACGCTCGTCATCCCGGCGCAGGCCGGAATGACGGTGAGAGGTGGAGAGCGCACAGGCGCCCCCTTGCTCTCGTGTCGAAGCCTCAACCTTCCTGCGTAACACGCAGCACCTCCTCGAGGGTGGTCACGCCCGCCACAGCCTTGGCAATCCCATCCTCGTACATCGTGCGCATGCCCTCGGCGCGCGCGGCCCGTTCGATCTCGCCCGCATCAGCGCGCTGCATCACCAGGCGCCGCAGCGGATCGGTCATCACCAGGAATTCCATGATGGCGCGGCGGCCGCGATAGCCGGACGGATTGGCGGCGCTGGTGCCCGGCTTCCACAGGCGGATCGGACGCTCATCGGTGTACTTGTGCAGCTCGAACTGCTCGATCACTTCGGGCAGCGCTTCATAGGACGTCGCCGTCTCCGGATCGAGCCGTCGCACCAGACGCTGGGCCAGGATGCCGTTGACGGTGGAACCGAGCAGATAGTCCTCCACGCCCATGTCGAGCAGACGTGTGATACCACCGGCCGCACTGTTGGTGTGCAACGTCGACAGCACCAGATGGCCGGTCAGCGCCGACTGGATCGCGATGCGGCAGGTCTCCAGATCGCGCATTTCGCCGATCATGATCACGTCCGGATCCTGGCGCACGATGGAACGCAGCGCACCAGCAAAATCCAGCCCGATCTGCGGCTTCACCTGGATCTGGTTGATCCCTTCGATCTGGTATTCCACCGGATCTTCGACGGTGATGATCTTCACGTCCGGCGTATTGATCTGCGACAGCGCGGTATACAGCGTGGTGGTCTTACCCGAGCCGGTCGGACCGGTCACCAGCAGAATACCGTGCGGCCGCTCCAGCACGTCGACGAAGCGCTGCTGGAAATTATCCGTAAAGCCCAGCGAGGCGAAGTCGAACACCACCGACTCGCGATCGAGGATACGCATCACCACCGACTCGCCGAAACTGGTCGGCACGGTGGAGACGCGCAGGTCCAACTCCTTGCCCTGCACACGCAGCTGGATGCGGCCATCCTGCGGCAGGCGGCGCTCGGCAATGTTGAGCTTGGCCATGATCTTCACGCGCGAGATCACCGCGGCGGTGGAACTGGACGGCGGTGCCTCCACTTCGTGCAGCACGCCGTCGATGCGGTAACGCACCTTCAGGCGATTTTCGAACGGCTCGATATGCACGTCCGAGGCGCGCTGTTCGACTGCGCGCTGAAGAATGAGATTGACCAGGCGGATCACCGGCGCCTCGGAGGCAAGGTCGCGCAGGTGCTCCACGTCGTCTTCCACGGCAGCGCTGCCGTCGAGGTTTTCCACGATGGTGCCCATCGCCGAACGGCCGCTGCCGTAATAGCGCTCGATCAGATCGTCGATCTCCGAACGCAGGCCAATGCGCATTACGACCGGCCGACCGGCCGCCAGTTGGATCGCCTGCAACGGGTACGGATCAGCCGGGTCGGAGACGACCAGGCCCAGCCCGTCCTCGTCCACCCGCACCGGCACCACATGTTGCTGCTTGAGGAAGCGGACGGACACGTCCAACTCCGCCGGGGGCATATCCGGCGCATCGCGAGCTGCCAAGAGGGGGATCGCGAGCAATTCGGACCAGGCCTCGGCCAGGTCGCGCTCGGACACCAGGCCCAGGCGGGCCATCAGGCCCGTCAGGGTCCCGTCGGGCGACTCTTCGTGGAGACGGCGTGCACGTACGAGATCCGACTCCTTCAGCCGCCCACGGGAGACCAGCAGCGAGCAGACCGCCACTTCGCGGCCTTCCGTCGCCGCACCCTCCGCGTTGGCCGCCGGCTTTGCGACTGCCGACATGCATCACCCCGTTTCAAGACTGGTTCCAACCCGTTTGCCGCCCCCAACGACACCGGAGGCGCATTGTTAACACACCCGCCCATACACGCGCGAGCACGGTTTCTCACCTCGGCTCATTGGTTGGGACCGCACGGCGCGGCCAGTGTTCCGCGTTTCCTGGAAAGCAGGGGCACTGGGGGTGGAAGCCGCTTCGGGGGGCGTGTCTTCCTGTCGATTCGCAAGAATTCGCTGCCAGAGGGTGGCGAATGGGTGGTTCTAGCGTTGACGGCGAAACCGGGGCCATAGCCTAGCTAGTGCCGAAGCTTCCGCGTTTGCGAGGCGAACCCGGATTCTTTTCCCGGTTGGCACCAGAAGACATAGGCGGCCGCCATGACAACGCCTGCGGCCAAGGATCCTTCCATCTCACTGCGAATCGTGGTCTCCATGTAGATAATCAGGATCGAAAGCAAAACAGCCGAAGAAATCGCCACTCTCTTGAGGATTGTCACAAGCTGCACCCCTGACTGTGTTTTGTCTTGCGCGCTGCCATGGCCGTGCGGCGTTGGCGGTCGCGGTTGCCGGCAACCGGCGTCGCTCGGACGCCGGCTGCCCTCCTGCTTGTTACCAACCGAAACTCATGCCCACGGTGCCGCTCGACTCCCCACCCCCTGCGATGGAACCGCCGACCAGCACCGCGCCATTGCCAGGCAGGCGATACGAGTAACCCACGGCGAGCGCGCCTTGACCGCCGTAGCCACCCACCGCTGCACTGATGCGGTTTTGGGTATTGGGTGCAGAGGCGATCGCGCCCGCCATGCCAGCCATGGCGCTGCCCATTGCCCCAACGCGATCCAGTCGCGTGTTGACGGTATGGAACTGCTGATTCACCTGATCCTTGAAGGCGTTGAAATCACCCGTGGTGGTGAAGCCGGTCAGCTTGCTGTCGGTATAGGCATTGGCAGAACTCAGGGTGCCCTGATCGCCTGCATCGGCGTACCGCTTGGCGGTAACCAGTGCATCCTGCACCTGACCAAAGTTCGCCGCATCGGTGGTCTGAGTGCCGGCCGCCACATTGGTGACCTGACGCTCATGACCCGCCGAACCCACCGACACCGAGTTGTCGCGCGTTGCCACGGAACCGCTGCCCAACGCCACGGCATTGCTCGCCTTGGCCTGCGCATTGCTGCCGATGGCGGTGCTGTTGGCACCGGAGGCGACCGCAGAGGCACCACCCGCCGTCGCATTTTTGCCGCTCGCCGTAGGCGCTGCCGTATTGTCCGCGCTGACCTGGAACAGGCCCGCCTGACCCTGCGTCAGGTTGGTGACGTTGGCTACCGTGGATTCGACGTTGGTCACGCGTGCATCGAGCTTGTTCACCGCCTGGTTGGTGGCATTGAGCTGGCTGCCGTTGACGGCGTCAGTGCTATTGGCATCGATGCGCCCCGCCGCCACGTTGGTGACGGTGCGTTCGGCGCCCTTGTCACCCACGCTCACCGTGCCAGTGGGATTGCTGCCGGCAAAGTTGTAGTTATCGCCGGCAATCTTCGCCCCGGTGGTGGCCACCGCGTTGGCCGTGGCGGAGCCCGAACCCAGCGCCACACTGTTGGCCGTATCCGCCTTCGCGCCATTGCCGATGGCCACGCCGTTCTCAGCCGATGCGACCGCCGCCGGACCTGCTGCCACCGCGTTGGCCCCTGTTGCACTGGCTTTGGCAAGCGTCGAATTGGCCTGGAAGTATCGGGAGCCACCCGCAGTGATGTTGTCGATCTGCCCTTGGAGATCGGTCTTCACGCCATATAGCTGCGCACCGTTGACGGCATCCGTACTGTCACTACTCACCTTGCCTTCGGCCAGATTGGTGATGACCGTGCCCTTCGCTCCGCCAAGGCTTACCTTAGCCTTGGTCGTAGCATCGTCGTACATCACTGCACCGGCCAACGTCGTGTTGGTACCAGCAATGGCCGTATTCAGCTGCGATACGTTCACAGCGTCCGTGGCGTCCGAGCCAGCAGCTACGTTGGTGATGCGGCGCTCGGCGCCTACGCTGCCCACGGACACCGTGTTGGCCTGATCCGCCACCGAGTTGGCACCCAAGGCGACGCTGTTCGCCGCACTGGCATAAGCGTCATAACCGAACGCACTGGCGTTGGCGGCATTGGTGCCAGCGCCGCTGCCCAGTGCCGTCGAACCGACGCCTTGCGCGATAGCGTTGGCGCCCACGGCGCTGCTGTTGTCGTCATACGCCACGCTGCCTGCGCCAACCGCCGTGCTCTCGATGCCGTTGGCCACGCTGTTGGCACCGTAGGCGCTGCTGCGCTCAGCGAAGGCGGCGCTGTTCGCACCCGTCGCAGTGCTGTCCTCGCCTTCGGCGTCGGACTGATAGCCTGTCGCTTGAGCGCGTTCGGCCGTCGCCTGCGCGCCGACGCCCATGGCTTGAGCACGGCTGACCGTCGCCTTGGATGCAGCACCCACGGCGACAGCGTCACTGATGTCGGCACTGCCATCCTTCACACCGGCGATCGCGCCGTTGCCGATCGCCATGTTGCGCGTGCCCTTACCGCCGCCAGCCCACGCGTTCGTGCCCATCGCCTGGTCGTTGTCAAAGGCCGCCACGGCACCATGACCGATGCCTATGCTGTCCGTGCCCCAAGCCACGCTGGAGTTACCGACGGCTACGGCATCGGTGGTGCCGATATTGAGTCCATTGGCGAGACTGTTCGTGCCAATGGCAATGCTCCCATCACCGTTGGCAGCCGCTTTATAGCCAAGGCCGGTGGCACCACCCGTGCCGTTCCCGCCCGCATAGGCGCCAGCGCCCACGGCCGTTCCATTGGTGCCCCAACCGCGCGTACCGGAACCAATGGCGATACTGTTATTGGTATAAGTGGTTGCACTGAGTCCCATCGCGATGGAACTGCCACCGATGGAGTAACTGTTGGTGCCCAGTGCAAGCGAGTTGTCGCCGTAGCTGATGGCCCTGCGGCCGATGGCCACGCCGTTGAGCGTGCCCTGCGCCAATGCTGCGCTATAACCCATCGCCACGCCGTATTGCGCTCCCGAGTAGGCAAGCGCCGAGTTGCCGATCACGATGCTGTTGATCGAACCGATCGGCGTGGTCGGACTTTTGGGGCTCGCCCCATCAGTAGCCGCTGCGCCTTGACCCACGACGATGGCGCCCGTGGAGAGCGTGCCGGTGTAGGAACTGCCAGAACCCAGCACGATGCTATTGGCGCCTTGCGCCTTGACGCCCTGGCCCATGGCCATCGACGTGGCGCCGATCGCTTGCGCGCCATTGCCATGGGCGATGGCGTTGGTGTTGCTGGCGATCGCGTTCAAACCCATGGCCACGCTGTTCGCGCCACTGGCATTGGCACCGTTGCCTTGGGCCATCGAATTCGCCCCGCTGGCCGCAGCGTTGACACCTTGAGCCAGGCTGTTCACGCCGCTGGCGTAAGCCCCGTAGCCCGTCGCGATGGCGTAGTCGGCGTTGGTGCCTGCACCGCTGCCGATAGCCGACGATCCCTTGCCTTGGGCAATAGCATTCGCACCCACAGCAGTGCTGTTGTCGTCATAGGCCACGCTGCCTGCGCCCATCGCGGTGCTCTCGGTGCCGTTGGCCACGCTGTTGGCGCCATACGCGCTGCTGCGATCGCCGAAGGCTGCGCTGTTCGCACCCGCAGCGACCGCGTGATCACCGGATGCTGTGGCGTCTTCCGATCCATCGGTCGAACCGCTCGCATCAAACAGGTGGCTGGCAACGGCAGCGCTTCCTTGAGGCGTGACCGTGGGATGGCCGCCCTGAAGGGCGGCAAGAGAGGACGCGGGTTGCGCTTGCGTTTGCTTGGCACGGGCGTTGTCGTCGGCCGATGCCTGACCTGAAAGCATCATCGCGATGCCCAGGGACGCCACGGTGACACAAACGAGCTTGCGTGACGCGCCTTTTCCGTTGCGCTTGGCGAATTCGGAAGCCACCACCAATTTGCCCAGCGATTTGTTCCAAACCTTGCTGTAGATCTTGTTCATCCAGAATTCCTCAGTTTAGATCCAGCTGACAAACCCGATTCGCGCAGCCCCATGCCCATCTGGAAACTTCGCGGCGTCGAGTGGATCGCTGGCTACGTGTGGTGTGTGGCGTACGTGCTTTTTGCTTACCGAAACAATTCGGCGGCGCGCACGAACCCACCGCTTCAGCGATGGAAGCGGTCCGATATATCCAGGGGAACGTAGAGCGGGCCGGACGCCCGCCCTACGTTGTTGCCAACTTACTGCGAGGCAGGCGTATAGGTCGCCTGCACGCTCACACCGGTGTACGCCTGTACACCAACGACCCGCAGGTAGTACGTCGTGGCGGCCGCAACCTTGGCCACGGTGACGGACTCTGCATTCCCTGCGTGGATTGAAGAAGCGTCAAACGCCGTGGCGGTTGGTGCAGCGCCGGCCTTTACATAGAGCGACACATCGCCCGTGCCGCCAGCAGTGCGGATGACCAGCGCGCGAGCGTTGGCGGGTACGTCGATCTTGTAGAACGTCTCGCTACCAGCATCACCCTTCTGACCGGTCAGCGCGACGCCGTTCTGGAGCACGGTCGCGTTGTCGGTTGGCGGCGTCGTTCCACCGCCCTTAACGGCTTCGGCGACAGCGGCACCCGCATCGAGGATACCGGCGCCAAATGTCTTGTTGGAATTTGGCGTGGTATGCGGCGTGCGCGCAGTCTTCTGCAGAACAGCGAGCACTTCATCGGGCGTGAGCAACGGCATGTTCGCTGCGAGACGCGCAGACTGCATGAGAGCGACCGCACCGGTCACGTGCGGCGTCGCCTGCGACGTCCCCGCCATGCCACCGTAGGTATCACCGCCCGGACTGGCCGCCGGTGAAGTGCTGCTGTTATTGACAGCCTGCCACGCGAACCCCTCGGGGTTGAGCTGCGTACCTGAAGAGGCTTCGTTGGGATAAACGCCGCCGCCGAATGCCGCCAGCTTGACGATGCTCTCGCCCGGAGCGTTGTAGTTGGAATAGAAAGACAAGCCGCTGCCCACACCGGTGGAAGCCACCGTGATCACACCTGGGCAACTCGCGGGCGAATGGCTTTTAACGTCCGCTCCATCGTTGCCTGCAGCCACGACGACGGTGGTGCCCTTGGCGCGGGCCTTGGCAATGGCTTGAGCCGTCGCGTCGTCCGCGGTACACGTGCCGTCGCCACCCAGACTCATGTTGATAACCTGCGCTGGATGCTGGTTATCGGCAACACCGTCCACATGGCCGCCGGAGGCCCACACGATGGCGTCGGCGATATCGCTATCGTAGCCACCGCAGTGACCGAGCGCGCGTACGGGCAACACCTTCGCCTTATAGGCGATACCGGCCATGCCAATGCTGTTGTTGGTAATTTCGGCACCGCTGGCGCTCGCTACGTGTGAACCATGCCACGAACTGCCCTGCCCTTGGCCCTGATTCACACACGCATTGGCACCCGAGTCGTACGGGGCGCCGGTCGTCCAGTCACCCAGGTCCCAACCGCCTGATACGCGACCGTCCGTGGAACGACCCGAGACGAAACCGTCACTGATGAAGTCGTAACCAGCATCACCGAGCGACGCGTCGATGTCTGCGTGTTTCACGATACCCGTATCAATCACGGCAATCGTGATGCCAGTACCGTCCGCCAAGTCCCAAGCCCCGGTCACATTGGCACCGCCCCAGTTGGCGACCTTGTTACCTGCTGCCGTTGCCGTGCCGTCACCCGGCAGATAGTCGGTCTGGTACTTGGCGAAATAATTGTCGTTTGGCGTAAAGGACGCCGGCGCCTTGATACCAATGGCGTGACGCATCACGTCGGGCTGCACGTAGGCCACGGTGGGATCGCTGGCGATGGATTGCATGAATGCCGCGGCTTCCGACGCATTGAGCTTGCGCGATGTCGTGATCAGGTGGGCGCCGGTGGCCAACGTGCGCTTGTAGGAAACCGCGGGAGCATTGCTGGACAGCGATGCCTGAAGCTTGGTGGCGCGCGACATGGCCGCGCTTGCGCTCTGCGTGGCCGCCACAGCAGTGGTGGGCACACTGGCGTTGTATCGAACGATGAAACGGTTGTACGTGGCATTGCCGGTGACCGCGCTGGCATTGATGCGCGTAGCGAAGCCATTCGACCCCGAGGTGGACTGTGCGTGGGCGGTGACGCTCAGCGAAAGCGCAAGGGCTACTGAGGCAGCGAGCGCTGCCTTGAACATTGGGTACTGCATGTTTGGATACTCCCCGATATTGATGAGCGACCTACGAAGTCGCACTGCTTCTACGCACGCTGGAGTCATACATCGCTGTCCCCGGGCGATGTAGGGCATGCCGTTGCGAAGACAGGTCGACTATCCGTCGGGGGGCGGCAATCTCGTATAGGAGAGGGGTGCCTATGCACGTACTGTTTCACGCACAACTAAGTAGGTGTTGGCCGATACTCTGACGGATTGATGCGACGCACACATGGGAGGATCGATACCCATACACAGGGCTCTGTGGCGCGAACGGGTTCACGGCACTCCTTGACTGCCTTGTTTAACTGGATGCCGATCTCTGGAAAAATACGCACTCTTCTGTCGGGCACGTCCTTTTATGCAACTCGTTGACATCGGCGCCAACCTCACCCACGAATCGTTTCGGCACGACTTTGATGCCGTGCTTGATCGTGCAAAGCACCATGGCGTGGTCCAGCTGATGGTGACGGGCGCATCACGCGACGGAAGTACGCATGCGCTGGCGCTGGCCCAGGCTCACCCTGACGTGCTCTATGCCACGGCGGGTGTGCACCCACACCACGCCATTGATTACGACGACGCCACCGACGCGCTGCTGCGCGAACTGGCTACACACCCGGAAGTACGCGCCGTGGGCGAAACCGGGCTGGACTACAACCGCAACTACTCACCGCGCGATGTGCAGCTAGCGGTGTTCGAGCAGCAGCTTCAAATAGCGGTGGATGTGCAGAAGCCTCTGTTCCTGCACCAGCGCGATGCGCACCACGATTTCGTCGCCCTATTGCGTCGCTATCGCGACAAGGTGCCGGCCATGGTCGTGCATTGCTTTACCGATACCGGCGAAGCGCTGCGCGACTATCTCGACCTGGATTGCCACATCGGCATCACCGGCTGGATCTGCGACGAGCGGCGTGGCACGCATCTGCGTGAACTGGTGAAGGACATTCCCGCGAATCGATTGATGATCGAGACGGACGCTCCGTACCTGCTGCCGCGCACGGTGAAGCCACACCCGGCACATCGACGCAATGAGCCGATGTATCTGCGGCATATCTGCGATGAAATTGCGCGCGATCGCGGGGAATCGTCGGAAGAGACAGCCGCGTACAGCACGGCGACAGCGCGGGCTTTCTTTGGATTGCCTTCGGTCTGAAAGCAACGCGCGCATCAACCCACGATGCGCGTGCTTCCCGGCGCGAGTCCATCCAACGCATAAGACCCGATGCGTTCGCGGATCAGCCGAAGCGTGGGGAAACCCACCGCCGCCGTCATGCGGCGAACCTGCCGGTTACGACCTTCGCGCAGGGTGATGCGCAGCCAGCTGGTGGGAATGAGTTTGCGATAGCGCACGGGCGGGTCGCGCGGCCATAGCCATTCGGGTTCGGCGGCGTGTTCGGCTTGCGCGGGCAGCGTCGGACCATCGTTGAGCACCACACCGCGCGCAAGCGAGGCGATCGCCTCGTCGGTAATCTGCCCATCGACCTGCACAAGATACGTCTTCGGCTCCTTGTGCTTCGGGTCGGTGAGCTTGTGCGCCAGGCGGCCATCGTCGGTGAGCAGCAGCAAGCCCTCACTGTCGTGATCGAGCCGTCCAGCCGGATAGACGTCTTTTTGCTTGACGAAGGCCGCCAGCGTGGGGCGGCCGTCGGCGTCGCTGAACTGGCAGAGCACGCCGTACGGCTTATTGAGTGCGATGAGCATGCGAGAACAACAGCGCCCCGCGTCACGCGGGGCGCTTTAGCATCAGTGCGAGGACGGCGCAGCCGCCGCTGCGTCCGGCTTCACGAAACGCAGCGTCATGCGATCCGATTCGCCGATGGCCTGGTACTTGGCGCGATCCTGCTCGCCCAGGGTCAGCGTGGGCGGCAGCGTCCACACGCCCTTGGGATAATCCTTGGTGTCCTTCGGGTTCGCGTTGATCTCGCTCGATTCCTGCAGACGGAAGCCCGCATCGGTGGCGAGCTTGATCACCACATTCGTCGGCAGGTAGCCGCTGTCCTTGACGGCATCCAGGCTCGCGTTGTCGGCGGCGCGGTGATCTTCCACGCCGAGCACGCCACCCGGACGAAGCACGGCATAGAACGCCTTGAACATGGCCGGCGCGGTATCGGCCTCCACCCAGTTATGCACGTTGCGGAAGGTCAGCACCATGTCCGCCGAGGCAGCCGGACCGAACGACGGCGCCTTCGGATCGAATTCCACCAGTTGCGCCTTGCCGTAGTGCGCGGGGTCGGCGGCGAACTTCGCCTTCAGCGCGGTCAGGTCGCGGCTGGCTTCGCCGTCGACGGCAGGCTTGGCGGTGGCCGCGATGTAGTGGCCGTTGTTGCGCAACAGCGGCGCAAGAATTTCGGTGTACCAGCCGCCGCCCGGGGTGATTTCGACCACGGTGAGATCGGGCCGGATGCCGAAGAACTGCAACGTGCCCTTGGGATGGCGATAGACGTCGCGCGCCTTGTGGTCCGGAGCACGCCAGTCGCCCGCAATCACCTGATCGAGCTGCGAGGCGGTGAAATCGGTGGCGCTGGTGGGCGGCACCAGGGCGCCGGCCGGTTGATCCTGCGCCTGCGCATTGGCGGGCGCGGAATTGCCACTGCAAGCCGCCAGCAGCATCGCTGCAAGCCCAAGGAACATACCGCTCTTCATCGAAAACCCCTATCAAAAAAAGCGTCTGAACCGCATGTACAGCATCGCGGCGCCAGCTTGCCGGCCATTATGTATACAAAGGGTGGAAACCCGGGGGGTTTCCCCACTCTCCACGACCCCCAGCTAAGCATGCGAAGCTTGAGGTCGTCTTTCAGGCAGAGACTGGGCTCAGTAGTGGATGACCGAGCGGATGACCTTGCCTTCGTGCATCAGCTCGAACGCCTCGTTGATACGCTCCAGCGGCAACACCTTGGTGATCATCTCGTCGATCTTGATCTCGCCCGCCATGTAGCGGTCCACGTAACCGGGCAACTGCGAGCGCCCCTTCACGCCGCCGAAGGCCGAACCGCGCCACACGCGCCCCGTCACCAGCTGGAACGGACGCGTGCTGATCTCCTGTCCGGCACCGGCCACGCCGATGATCACCGACTCGCCCCAGCCCTTGTGGCAGCATTCCAGCGCCGCACGCATCACGTTGACGTTGCCGATGCATTCGAACGAATAGTCCACGCCGCCATCGGTGAGATCGACGATGACCTGCTGGATCGGCGTGTCCGGGTAGTCCTTCGGGTTGACGAAGTCGGTGGCGCCCAGTGCACGCGCCATCTCGAACTTGTCGGCGTTGGTGTCCACCACCACGATGCGGCCCGCTCTCGCCATCACCGCGCCCTGCACCACCGAAAGACCGATGCCGCCGAGGCCAAACACCGCCACGCTCGCACCCGGTTCCACTTTCGCCGTGTTGAGCACGGCGCCGATGCCGGTGGTGATGCCGCAACCTAGCAGGCACACCTTTTCCAGCGGAGCAGCCTTGTTGATCTTGGCCAGCGAGATCTCCGGCAGCACGGTGTACTCGCTGAACGTGCTGGTGCCCATGTAATGCAGCAGCGGCTTGCCGTTGAGCGAGAAGCGCGAGCTGCCGTCCGGCATCACGCCACGACCCTGGGTGACGCGGATCTTCTGGCACAGGTTGGTCTTGCCGCTGAGGCAGAACTTGCACTGGCCGCACTCGGGCGTGTACAGCGGAATCACGTGGTCGCCCACTTTCAGCGAGGTGACGCCCTCGCCCACTTCCTCGACGATGCCGCCACCCTCGTGCCCCAGGATCACCGGGAACTGGCCTTCCGGATCGGCGCCCGAGAGGGTGAACGCATCGGTATGGCACACGCCCGTGGCCACGATGCGCACCAGCACTTCACCGGCCTTGGGTCCGGCCACATCGACCTGCTCGATGCACAGGGGCTTGCCTGCTTCCCAGGCGACGGCGGCGCGCGATTTCATGGCGTGGATCCTTGAGGGGTGAGGTGGGGAAAGCGAATGATGCAGGGTTGGGGTGGAATGTGGAACCGCTTCCGGCGTCGACTTTGGTGCAAAGCGGAGAACCTGTGGGAGCGCACCCTGTGCGCGACGACCGTTCGTCAAGGTATCGACGTGGCGCCGTCGCGCACAGGCTGCGCTCCCACAGGGTTATCGCCGCGTTCAACCACTACTTGCGGTCGCATACGACATCGCTTCCGAATACTTTCCGGCTTCGCACAGCAACCACTCGCGGAACGTGCGCAAACCGGCATGATCCTTCGCATGCTCGGGATAGACCAGGAAGTACGCCTCGGGGATCTGTTGGTAGCGATCGCCCAGCACCTTGAGCTGGCCGGCTTCGATCAGCGGACGCGCCAGCACCATGCGGCCCAGCGCCACGCCCATGCCTTCCATGGCGCCACGCTGCAGGGCGTCGGTATTGTCGAAGTGCGCCACGTAGCGACGCGGCAGCTCGGCATCGCCATCGGCGAACCAGTCACGCCAGCGGTCGCCCGGATCCCCCAGCAGCGGCCACTGGCTGAGGTCGTTAGGATCGAGTTCGCCCATGCGTTCCATCAGCGACGGCGCCGCCACCGGCGCGATCCATTCGCCGAACAGCCGTTCGGTGATCAGGCCGGGCCACGAGCCACGCCCATAGCGCACCGCAGCGTCCACCGGATCGCGTTCGAAATTCACCAGCTCCACGCTCGACTGCAGGTTGAGCTGCAGCTCCGGATGCGCGGCCACCAGTCGCGCCAGCCGCGGCACCAGCCAGCTCGACATCATGCCGGGAATGGCGCTGAGCGTGAGCACGTCGTCGCGGCGACAGCGGAAGCCGACCAGCGCCCGATCGATGCCCTCGAAATGCGGACCGACCGATTCCAGCAAGCGCCGGCCCTCGGCGGTGAGATGCACGCCACGCGGGCCACGTTCGAACAGCTTGCGCTCCAGCCGCTGCTCCAGCTGCTTGACCTGATGGCTGAGCGCGCTGACGGTAAGGTTGGCCTGTTCCGCGGCACGCGAAAGATTGCCCAGCCGGGCGACCTGGACGAACTGTTGGAGAAGATCCAGCGACACGCGTGCCATCTTGAATTTCCCTCAAGGCTGGCTTGCGAATATATCGCTTTTTCGCGGCCGGTGACGCCTTTACCTTGAGCTGGTGCTCAAGCGAGAGCGCCACGGGAGGATGTCATGAGCTCGATCTTCACGAACTTGCTGTTCATGCACGGCCACATCACCAACCTGGAACTGGCACGCCGCCTGGCAGAAGCGCCGGCGCCGACCGACAAGCCCACCGGCAAGCGCAAGCGCGCGTCCACAGCGGCCGCCACGGTACGCGGCCCGGAGGCGCCGTTGGCTCACGGCGGTTGCAGCCAGATCAGCGCTGCCGGCCCGCGAGCCGGCAGCGTGATCGTTACGGCCTTGCGGTGGGCAACTGCACGTTGACGGGTGCGCCGAGGTCCGCGGACGAGGGGCCTTCGGACACGCTGTACTGGCCGCCGCGAATGACCCATTCATGTTTGCCGGCATCGAAGTCGGCCAACAGGCGCGGCTCAAGAGGAATGGTGAGCGTGCGATGCTCGCCGGGCTTCAGGAAGACCTTGGCGTAACCGGCAAGACGCGCCGACTTGGCGCCGGGCACGTGCACATAGACCTGCGCCACGTCGGCACCGGCACGCGAGCCCGTGTTGGTCACGTCCACGGTCGCCTGCAGTTGCGTGCCCTTGGCATCGACCTTCAGGTCGCCGTGTTTGAACTGCGTGTACGAGAGACCGAAGCCGAACGGGAATAGCGGCTTGATGCCCTTGGCCTGGTACCAGCGATAACCCACATTGGCGCCTTCGATGGCGTAGTCGACCGTCTCGGGCGGCGTGCCGCCCGTCACTCCGGGAATATCCCGGCGTGGCAGTTGCGAGAGATCGCCGGGCCAGCTCACGGGCAATCGCCCCGAGGGATTCACCTTGCCCGACAGCAGGTTGGCAATCGCCTTGCCGCCGTCGCCGCCGGGGTACCATGTCTCCAACACCGCACCCACCCGTTCGAGCCATGGCATGGCGACCGGACCGCTGTTTTCCAGCACTACGATCGTATGCGGATTGGCCTTGGCGACGGCCTCGACCAGCGCGTCCTGGTTGTCCGGCAGTGACAGGTCGGCCGTGTCGATCGATTCGGCCTGCCACTTCTGCACGAACACCACCGCCACCTGCGATTTCGCGGCGAGCGCAGCGGCAGCGGCCACGTCATTGCCCTCGGCGTATTGCACGCTGGCCTTGGGCGCCGCATCGCGCAGCGCTTTCAGCGGCGCGTACGGGTGGTACATCACCGGACCCGGCCAGGTCGTGGGTGCAATGCCCGGCACGGCATTGCCGCCCATCGCCGTCACCAGCGACGAACCGCCACCGGCAAGCACGCCCTTGTCGGCATGCGCGCCGATCACGGCAATGGATTGCAGCTTGTTGACGTCCAGCGGGAGCAGTGCGTTCTCGTTGCGCAACAACACCGCGCCGTCTTCGAGCGTTTCACGCGCCACCTTGAGGTTGGCTTGGGAATCGATCGGCGCCTTGCCCGCGGGATACTGGAACAGGCCCGCCGCGAACATGCTGCGCAGGATGCGTTGCACCATGTCGTCGAGACGTGCCTGCTTCACCTCGCCCTTGGCGAGCGCGGCGCGCAGCGGTGCATCGAAATACACTTCCTTGTCGAACACCTCGCCCGCCGATTCCTGGTCGAGTCCCGCATTCACCGATTTCGCCGCACTGTGCACGCCGCCCCAATCGGACATCACGAAGCCGGGGTACTTCCAGTCGCGCTTGAGCACCTGGTTCATCAGGTAGTCGTTCTCGCACGCCCAGTCGCCGTTGATCTTGTTGTACGAACACATCACCGAACCGGGCTTGCCGATCTCGATCGCCAGTTCGAACGCGAGCAGGTCGGATTCGCGCATGGCCTGTTCGCCGATCTGTGCGCTGATGGTGTTGCGGCCCGTCTCCTGGTCGTTCAACGCGTAGTGCTTGATGGTGGAGATGACGTGCTGATCCTGGATGCCCCTGATCGCCTGGCCGACGATGGTGGCGGCCAGCAGCGGATCTTCGCCGGCGTACTCGAAATTGCGACCGTTGCGCGGCTCGCGGGTGAGGTTGATGCCGCCCGCCAGCAGCACGTTGAAACCCTTGCTGTGCGCTTCGCTGCCGATCATGGCGCCGCCGCGATAGGCCACCTGCGGATCCCAGCTTGCCGCGGTCACCGGACCGGCGGGCAGCGGGGTGGCGTGATCGCCGGGACGCATGCGGTCGGAGCTGGCCACGCCCAGGCCCGCATCGCTTTCTTCCAGCGCGGGAATGCCGAGTCGTTCGATCGGCGGCACGTAGCCCGCGGACGCGATGGCACCCTTCGGGAACGGCGCGGTGGCGGGACGATCGGGGCCGGCGTAATAGCTGCGGATCAGCTGGAATTTCTCGTCCTGCGTGAGTTGCGCAAGCAGGAGCTTGGCGCGCGCATCGGGCGAAAGCGTGTTGTCGTTCCATGGGCGGGTCGTTGTCTGCGACGCCGCCATACCGGCCCACATGCACAAACCCATCACAATGGCGCTCTTCAGAACCGTGCACCGCAGTGCTGCCGCCTTGCTTTTCATCCGTCCTCCTTCGCTGTCGCCGTCGGTCTACGCTCGCCTGGGCATCACAGACGGCGCGTATACTCGCGTCTCTCGGGACTTCGAGTATGCACCAAGAAGTTCTGTCCCACATCGAACACGGAGCACATCCATGCAACTGCGTCCTCTGGGCCGATCCTCGCTTTCCGTCGCACCGCTGGCCTTCGGCGGCAACGTCTTTGGCTGGAGCGCGGATGAGCAGCGCTCGTTCGAGCTGCTCGATGCGTTCGTCGATGCGGGCTTCAACCTGATCGATACGGCGGACGTCTACTCGGCGTGGGTGCCCGGCAATGGCGGTGGCGAATCGGAAACGATCATCGGCAAGTGGCTCAAGCGCAGCGGCAAGCGCGACAAGGTGGTGATCGCGACCAAGGTGGCGAAGTGGGCCGAGCATCCCGGCCTGTCGCCGATGAACATCAACCAGGCGGTGGAAGGCTCGCTCAAGCGCCTGCAGACCGACTACATCGATCTGTACCAGGCGCACGAGGACGACGCCACCGTGCCCTTGCACGAAACGCTGGGCGCGTTCGGCAAGCTGATCGAACAAGGCAAGGTCCGCGTGATCGGCGCATCGAACTACGGCGCTGATCGCTTTGGCGAGGCCTTGAAGGTATCGGCCGAACACCATTTGCCGCGTTACGAGACGCTGCAGCCCGAATACAACCTGGTCAGCCGGGGCGTCTACGAGAAAGAACTCGAACCGCTGGTGGTGGCCGAGACTATCGGTGTCATCAATTACTACGCGCTCGCCAGTGGTTTCCTGAGCGGAAAATATCGCAGTGAAACCGATCTCTCGAAGAGTGCGGCACGCAGCGGCTCGGTGCAGAAGCTCCTCAACAAGCACGGCTTCGGCGTGCTTGACGCGCTCGACAAGGTGGCCAAGGCGCATGGCGCGACGCCGGCGCAAGTGGCGCTGGCATGGTTGATCGCGCGGCCAAGCGTCACGGCGCCGATTGCCAGCGCCACCAGCGTTGCGCAGCTGAAGGAATTGCTGGGCGGCGTGGAGTTGCAGTTGAGCAGGGAAGACATCGTCGCGCTGGATCGGGCGAGCGCTTAGGCGATTCTCTCGTTGCCAAAGAAAAACGGCCGCGAAAGCGGCCGTTTTCTTACATGATGCGGTGCCTTTGTGGGAGCGCACTTGTGCGCGACAGCCACCTGGCAGCACCCGACTCGATGGGGCCGTCGCGCGCAAGTGCGCTCCCACAAGGGTGAGGGCGGGAGTGCGGTTACGGTTGCGGCGAAGCCACGCCTTCCGCATCGCTGCCATCCGGCGCTTCGACCTGGTAACCCTGCGCCTTCAGGCGGCTAAGCAAGCCCTTGGGCGAAAGCAGCTCTTCCATCGACAACATGGCGAAGGTCTGCGCATTCGTGTTGATGGCCTGTTCCGCCGCGCTCAGCCACATCGCTTCGGCCTTCTGCTTCACGTCGTTGAAACCGAGCTGCTTGGCGAAGCCCGCTTCGGTGACCGCGGCAATGCACGCCTCACGCTGGTCGTTCATCGGCAGGCTGCGCAACATGTCGATGTCGCCGGTGGCCCATGCATTCGCGCGCTCGGTGAGGCGCCCCAAGTCGCGTTCCACCGTGTCGAGCGTGCGGCCGAAGCACGAGCGATCGTCCATGGGCGACGACTTGAAGGTCTTCAGCGCCGTGCGCGGCTCTTCCACCATCATGGTGTAACGCACCGTTTCGAACTTCACGTTGTGCTTCTTGGCCAGGTCGCGCACGGTGTCCTTCACGCCACCCGACGAAGTGAGCCCATAGCGCTTGATCGCCTTGTCGTACAGTTCGACCGCCGCGAAGATCGGGCGCCAGTTCTCGATGCCGCTGTCGTTGCCGATGTATTGCTTCTTCAGCGTCAGCCAGCGCGCGTAGTCGGGTGCTGGCACCATCTGCTGCAGCGTCTGCCCGTCCGGATTCTTTCGCGCGCCCACCAGCGAGGGCAGCAGGAACAGCTTGCCGAAGAAGTTGGTCTTGGGCTTCAGCGCGATCGATGGCGGCCCCAGCACCTCCTGCGATTGCGCGATGGTCTGCTCGACCTCGTCGGTTTTCCATTGCATGCGATTGGGCAGCGGCGACAACGTACCGAGCACCCACATCACATGATCGCCCCTGCTGACCCGCCACAGACCGGGACCGGGCTGGATGCCGCTCACGGTCACCGCCTCCAGGTCCTGCACCTGGCCCGGCGCGCTGCTCGCCGGCGCGGGTGCGTTCTGCGCGGCAGCTGTGCCAGCCACGGCAAGCAAACCCGCAAGAAGGGCGGTGGATAACGATCGAGCCAGGCGGGTGGATGTCATCGCTTCGAATTCCTTGCAAGGTTGCATTGAGACACGCACGCGGCAGCCGGGTTCCTGGAGCACGGCCACACATTCGGCGAGCTGAAGCCGCCATCCGCGCGTCATTCTAGAACGGGTGCACATGTAGGCTGACGACAGACGTCGGATCGCTATGCAGCTGGCATTCGGTTTCGCAGCAACACAACGTTCATCCAGTGCCGCGCGCCGACGACGACTCCAGGCAGGGCGTGACTACGCGCTTCAACACGCCACTGTCGTCAGGCCAGCGAAAAACCACCTTCAGCGTCTTGCCACCTTTGGCTGCTGGCAGGTCTAGCGATAGCGTTCCGCCTCCGGCCAGCCCCTGGCGCACCAGCGCATCCACGTTGCCCGTGGATACGCCGAAGATGAACGGTGTGCCGACATTGAACGCACCGCCGTCGCCGTACCAGCCGCCGACGGCAAGCTTGATGGTTGGTGCTGCCGATTGAGTCACGCGCATCGGTCCGTGCGCCGTCGCATCGGGCCCCTCGTAGGGATCCGTATCGAAGCCAAGCGCCTTCGGATCGATCACCAGTTCCATCGACACATGGCCGCCATCGCTACGGCAGGCAAATGCCAGGGTCGCGTTCGCGGAGTATTGCTGATAACTGGCGGTGCCAGCGATGCGTGCGCGATACAGCGGCGCGGCCTGCTCAGGCTGTTCGAACAGCCAAAGATTGGCTGCACCCTGAGGGCTTGCGCTCAGCGCGAGTGAGGGGCACAGGGCCAACCATGGCAGCAGGCGCCAGATCCTTCGGGAACTCGTTGCGCAGCTTCGAATGCTGGATAGGGTCGGCACGGGCGTTGTTCTCCACTGGGCGAGTATCCGGACCTAGCGGTCGAACTGTCGTCCGGGGATAGACGTGCTTGCAGCGATCAAAGATCCGCGAATTAAGCGACGAGGCAAGCCCGTCATACACCAGCACCGCTGTAGGGACCGTCTTCATTTCTGAAGGGCCGACCGATCATTCGCAAAAATTAACGACTTCCCTGGATATACGCCAGAGATTGGGCGCGAGGCGCGATGGCCGGAGTGCACATCGTTTCGCTCCGTTCGTCGCGAAACCTCGACTGGTTTCAATTCATGGAGGAATTATGCGTCGCTACCCGAACCACCAACGAATCCTTGCAATTCTCATTGCCGCAAGCCTCGGCACCATCGCCGCGGACCGCGCCCAGGCGGCCGATACAGCAGCATTCTGGAAAGACCGCACGCCCACCAACCTGGCCGCCAAGACAGCCGCCGCCGTGGCGCCCGCAAGATACCGGGCCGTCGTACTCGATCTTGGCGCATTGAAGACCGAGCTCGGCGCTGCTGCAACGTCGATCCGGCAGGGCCGCAGCAATAACCTGGCTCTGCCCCTGCCCGAAGGCGGCGTCACCTACTTCACCTTGAGCGAATCGAATGTGCTGCCCGCCGCGCTTGCCAGTCGCTATCCGCAACTGAGGAGCTACAAGGGCGTCGACGAAAAGGGGCGCCACGTACGTCTCGACATCACGCCTTACGGTTTGCAGGCCATGGTTTATGGCGACGACGGCGGCGCCTGGATCGTGCAGCCGGCGGTGCAGTTGTCCGGCAAAGCCATCCGGGCCAGCGACCGCGGGGACGAGTACTGGAGTTTTCGCCGTGCGGATCTTTCCGCATCGGCGCCGTTCAACGAGCAGGGCTATCCGTCGGGCATGCTCAACCGCAGTGCCATGCGGCCCTACGTGGCGGCTTCCAAAACGCCAGAATCACGCGCCGGCGGCTCGGTGATGTACGACTACCGTTTGGCGATGGCTGCCACCAGCACTTATACGGAAAGCTTCGGCGGCACGGTGGCCGATGGTTTGGCGGCGATCGCCACCATGGTCAATCGCCTCAACGAGGTCTATGAGAATGACCTGGGCGTGCATTTCACGCTGATCGCCGATGCGGACAAGATCATCTACACCGCGCCCGCAAACGACCCCTATGCGGAGCTTGAACCCGGCGGCGAAGGCATCAACGAAGAGAACGTGACGAACCTGGCTCAGGTCATCGGCAACGCGAACTTCGATGTCGGCCACGTGGTGGCGGGCGAGGGTGGCGGCGGCATGGCCTGGATCGCCAGCACCTGCGATGACGAAGTGAAAGCCTATGGCAGCACGGGACGCACCAATCCCGTGGGCGATGCATTCGCGGTCGACTTCGTCGCGCACGAGCTGGGCCATTCGTTCGGTTCGTATCACACGCACAATGCGCAGCAGAGCACGCTGCCCGACAAGGCGGTCGAGCCGGGCGAGGGTTCGACGGTGATGGGCTACGCCGGCGTCATCGGCGGCGTCTTCTCCTATCAGCCGCACAGCGATCCGTACTTCAACGGCAGCAGCATCGATTCGATTCAGGACTGGATGGCCGGGGCGGGCGGCGTATGTGCAAAGCGCAAGCTGAACCTCGGTGCGGCACCGTGGATCGCGCCGGAATCGCTGCTGCCACCCGATATCTTCAGTTCTTCGGCCGGACGCTCCCGCTACACCCTGCCCGCGCGTACTCCCTTCGCGCTGACGGCGGCCGTCACCTCCAACAACGCGAGCAAGCTGACCTACACCTGGGAGCAGTTCGACTTTGGCCCCGCACAAGCCGGCAAACTGAAGGACGACGGACGTAGCCCCATCTTTCGCTCTTTCAAACCACACGCCAGCATCGAGCAGACGTTCCCCAGCCTGGCGGCCGTACTTGGCAATGAGCCATTGGGCAATGGGCAGGTGTATCCGGCGACCACGCGCCAGCTCAGCTTCCACCTCACGGTGCGCGACAATGCATTGCGCTCGGGCACAGCCAACACCGGCCCCCATACCGCGACCGGGAATATCTACCTCAATGTGCTCGACACTGGCAGCGCCTTCGCCGTCACCGCACCGAAGACGGCCGTCACCTGGAAGAGCGGCTCCGAACAGACCGTGACCTGGAATGTCGCCAAGACGGACAAGGCGCCCATCGCCTGTCCCAAGGTCGACGTGGGACTCTCGCTCGATGGCGGCTATACGTGGGGCACTGCGGCCTTGGCGCGCGTCGTACCCAATACGGGAAGCGCGAAGATCAAGCTGCCAGCCAATACGGTCAGCACCAAGGCGCGCATACGGGTGAGCTGCAGCAACAACGTGTTCTTTGCGGTGTCGCCGGTCAACCTCAACCTGTCGCGTTGACCGCCGGATAGCTGCGTTGCGCGAAAAGCAGAAGGGCGCCGAGGGCGCCCCTCTGTCGTGTTGCCTGGGCGACGGCCGACTCAGCCCTGCAACGGCGCCAGCGCGTCGTTGAAGGTCTTGCTCGGGCGCATGGCCTTGGTGATGAGCTCGACGTTCGCGTGGTAGTAACCCTTGATGTCGACGGCCTTGCCCTGCGCACCGTTGAGTTCGCCGATGATCTTGGCCTCGTTCTCGGTCAGCGCCTTGGCGATCGGCTCGAACTTTGCCTTGAGCTTGGCATCGTCGTTCTGCGCGGCGAGCGCCTGCGCCCAGTACATGGCGAGGTAGAAGTGGCTGCCACGGTTGTCGAGTTCACCGACCTTGCGTGCCGGCGATTTGTTGTTGTCGAGGATCTTGCCGTTCGCTTCGTCCAGCGTCTTGGCCAGCACGCGGGCATCGGCGTTGTCGTAGCGGTTGGCGAGATGTTCCAGCGAGGCGGCAATGGCGAGGAATTCGCCCAGCGAATCCCAGCGCAGATAGTCCTCTTCCACGAACTGCTGCACGTGCTTGGGCGCCGAACCGCCGGCACCCGTCTCGAACAGGCCGCCGCCGGCCATCAGCGGCACGATGGAGAGCATCTTGGCGCTGGTGCCCAGCTCCATGATCGGGAACAGGTCGGTGAGGTAATCGCGCAGCACGTTGCCGGTCACCGAGATGGTGTCCTGGCCCTTGCGGATGCGCTCGAGCGAGAATTTGGTGGCGTCGACCGGCGACAGCACGCGGATGTCGAGGCCCGACAGATCGTGATCCTTCAGGTACCGCTCGACCTTCTTGATCACCTGCGCATCATGCGCGCGGTTCGCATCGAGCCAGAACACGGCCGGCGTGTTGGACAGGCGTGCGCGCGAGACGGCGAGCTTCACCCAATCCTGGATCGGCGCGTCCTTGGTCTGGCACATGCGCCAGATGTCGCCCGCTTCCACCGGCTGCTCCAGCAGCACCTTGCCGGACTCGTCGATCACCTTCACCACGCCATCGCCGGCGATCTCGAAGGTCTTGTCGTGCGAGCCGTACTCCTCGGCAGCCTGCGCCATCAGGCCCACGTTGGGCACGCTGCCCATGGTGGCCGGATCGAATGCGCCGTTCGCCTTGCAGTCGTCGATGACGACCGCGTACACGCCGGCGTAGCTGCGATCGGGGATCACCGCCTTGGTGTCCTGCAGCTTGCCTTCGGTGTTCCACATCTTGCCGGAGTCGCGGATCATCGCCGGCATCGAGGCGTCGATGATGACGTCGCTGGGCACGTGCAGGTTGGTGATGCCCTTGTCCGAGTTGACCATGGCCAGCGCCGGGCGCTTGGCGTATTCGGCCTTGATGTCGGCGAGGATTTCGTCCTGCTTCGGCTGCGGCAGCTGGCCGAGGCGCGCGTACAAATCACCGATGCCATTGTTCGGTTCGAAGCCCACGCCCTTGAGCGTGTCGGCGTGCTTGCCCAGCACATCCTTGTAGAACTCGTTGACGGCAAAACCGAACATGATGGGGTCGGAGACCTTCATCATGGTGGCCTTCAGATGCAGCGAGAACAGCACGCCTTGTTTCTTGGCGTCTTCGATCTGTGCGTCGATGAAACTGGTAAGGGCCTTCTTGCTCATCACGGCGACGTCGATGATCTCGCCGTCCTTCAGCGCCGTCTTTTCCTTCAGCACGGTGCTCGAGCCGTCCTTGCCGAACCACTCGATCTTCACGTTGGTGGCTTTCTCCACCACCGTCGACTTCTCGCTGCCGTAGAAGTCGCCGCCGTCCATGTGGGAGACGTGGGTCTTCGAATCCTTGCTCCACGCACCCATCTTGTGCGGATGCTTGCGGGCGTAGTTCTTCACCGAGAGCGGGGCGCGGCGATCGGAGTTGCCTTCGCGCAGCACGGGGTTCACGGCGCTGCCCTTGACCTTGTCGTAGCGCGCCTTGACGTTCCACTCGCTGACGTCCTTGGGATCTTCCGGGTAGTCCGGCAGCGCATAGCCCTGGCTCTGCAGTTCCTTGATCGCGCTTTTCAGCTGCGGCATCGAGGCGCTGATGTTGGGGAGCTTGATGATGTTGGCGTCCGGCGTGGTCGCCAGCTGGCCGAGTTCGGTCAGATCGTCGGCGATCTTCTGGTTGTCCGGGAGGATGTCCGGGAACTGGGCGATGATGCGGCCGGCCAGCGAGATGTCGCGCGTTTCCACCTGGATGCCGGCGGTGGCGGTGAAGGCCTTGATGATCGGCAGCAGCGAATGCGTGGCCAGGTACGGGGCTTCGTCGGTGAGCGTGTAGATGATCTTTGGCGTGTTCGACATGGTCTGCTAGAGCCTCTCTTGCAACGGCAGTTCAGGATGGATGCACGCCACCGGCCCAGGGCCGCCTGGCGGGACACCCGCAGTTCTTGTGACGCCCGGCCTGGCTGAGCCAGTCGGACGATGCCCGCGAAATCTTCCCATTGTCGCGTTTTCACCGAAGCGGGAAAAGTTGCCAAGGGTCCGCGCCTCGCGGCACGAAGCCTTCAACCATGGGGACACTGGCCGGCGAAAACCAGTAGCCAGGCGCGACGTACGCTTACGTATGGCCGATTGCCGACAAGAAAAGGGCGCGGCATCGCCGCGCCCTTCGTTTGCCTCACGGCCCGCAGCCTTACTTCACCGAGAAGTCCTTGCTCCCCGCGGGCTGTCCGTTCAACGAGATCTCCACCTTGTAATTGCCCGCCGGCCAGCCGTCCGGCTTGCTGATCTGGAACGAGGTGGTGGCAGGGCCCGTCGGTGCGATGGACTTGCTGTCCTCCTTCACCGTCTGGCCGTCCTGGTAGGTCCATTTGGCACCGATGGTCGCGGTGCCGCTGCCGCTGGTGCTCACCGCGGCATAGATCGGATCCATCGGGGTGAAGCTGCTGGTCGCGGTGGTGACCTTCTGGTCCGCACCGACGGCATTGCCCAGGTCGATGGAGGCAACGCTGACGGCTGCAGGGGCCGTCGGCGCTGCGGCTGCCGGCGGCGGGGTGGCGTCCGCGGCGGGCGTGGCGGGCGTGGCGGCTTCTTCCTTCTTGCCGCAGGCGGCGAGGGCGAGGCTGGCTGCCAGCGCGAATACCATCACGGTGGAAATGCGGTTGAGCTTCATGCGTTGTCCTCCTATCAGGCCTTGGCCGGAATCTTCAGGACCTGACCCGGCTTGATCCGGTCAGGGTTGCTCAGCTGGTCGCGATTGGCGTCGAAGATCTGCTGCCACGCATTGGCGTTTCCGTAGAAATGCTTGGCGATCTTGGACAGGTTGTCGCCGGACTGGACCGTGTAGGTCTCGGCGGGCGCGTCGGGAGCGGTCGAGACGACCTCGCTCTGCACGTTGCTGAAATCGGCCTTGGGTGCATCGGGCGCCGTGGATTGGACGGTGCTTTTGACGTTTGAGAAATCAGGCTTGTTCGTTTCGTTGCCCATCGAACGCTCCTCCATCCCAAAAGGAGCGACCAGTGTTACCGGCGGCAGGGTTAACGAGCTGTGATCGTAACGGCCGGTTTCAACGACTTTTCCGCTACCGCAGGGCGCCCATCACGACCGTGACAGCGCCTGCTGGGTACGATGGAAGGCTCGGCGGCGGGCGCGCCAGCTGCTCCAGCGGTCGGACAGGCAGGAGAAAATGACATACAGCGCCGGCGTGCTCAGCAGGGTCAGGGATTGCGAGATCAGCAGGCCGCCGATCAGCGCGATACCCAGCGGGCGGCGCAGATCGGAGCCTTCGCCCAGGCCCACCGCGATGGGCACCGCGGCGAGAATGGCCACCATGGTGGTCATCATGATCGGACGGAAACGCACCATGCTCGCCTCGTAGGCGGCATCGGCCGGACTCAGCCCATGCTCGCGTCGGGACACCAGGGCGAAGTCGATCATCATGATCGCGTTCTTCTTGACGATGCCGATCAGTAACACGAGCGCGATCTGCGCGATCACCGACAGCTCGGTATCGGTGTACCACAGCGCCAGCAACGCGCCCACGCCCGCCGCCGGCAGCGTGGAGAGAATCGTCACCGGATGGATCAGGCTCTCGTACAACATGCCCAGCACGATGTAGACGGTGATGACCGCGCCGAGCAGCAGCCACAGCATGCCGCTCTGCGACTGCTGGAAGCGGCGGAAATCGCCGCCGATGTTGATGCGGATGTCGCCCGGCAGGCGCATCTGCGCACCGGTCTGCTGGATGATCTCCAACGCTTCGCCCATGCTCACGCCGGGGGCGAGGTTGAAGCTCATGCTCATCACGGTGTACTGGTTTTCGTGCGAGATCTGGGTCGGCGCCAGGCCGGGTTCCTGGTGCGCGAATGCGGTGAGCGGCACCATCTTGCCGCTGTTGCTGGAAACGTAGACCGAATTGATCGCAGCCGGCGTGGCCGTTTGATTCGGCAACGCGTTCACCACCACTTTGTATTGGTTGAGATCGGAATAGATGGTACTGATCTGGCGCTGGCCGAACGCGTTGTAGAGCGCGCCATCGATGGTGCCGATGCCTACGCCCAGGCGCGCCGCCTTGTCGCGGTCGATCACGATGTTCTGCTGCAGGCCGGCGTCGTCCACGTCGCTGCCCACGTCCTTGAGCTTGGGGTTCTTCTTCAGCTCGGCGACCAGCTTGGGCAACCACAGCGTCAATTCCTGCGGGTCGTCGCCCTGCAACGAGACCTGGTATTGCGCGCCCTGGCTGGTGCCGCCACCGCCGAAGCTGGGCAGATCCTGGATCGGACGCAAGCGCACATTGAGATCGGGATAGCGCGCCGCCTTGGCGCTCAATCGCGCCAGCACGGCGAAGGTGTCGTCCTTGCGGCCCTGCGCGTGCGTCTTCAATTCGATGTCGAACGTGCCCGACGCGCCCTGGCGGCTGCTGCCCAGGCGCGAACCGACGCGCGCCACGTCGTGATCCTTCTTCAGCATGTCGATCAGGCGTTGCTGGCGGCTCACCGCATCCTGGAACGACACCGTGGCACCCGAGGTCGCACGTCCGCGGATAAGCCCCGTGTCCTGCTGCGGGAACAGGCCGGTCTTCACCTGGCTGAACAAGAAGATGGTGACGACGATCAACACCAGCGGCGTCAGCGAGAACGCCAGCGCGTGCTTGATCGAGAACTTCAGGCAGCGCGAATACACGCCCAGCATGCCGGCCTGGAAACCTTCCAGCGCCTTGCCGATGCGCGTAGTCGGCTTGTCCTGCTCATGGCCGCTGAGGAATTGCCCGCACAGCGAGGTGGTGAGGGTGAGCGAGACCAGCGCCGAGACGATGATCGCCGCCACCAGCGTGATGGTGAATTCCTTGAAGAACAGTCCCGTGATGCCGCTCATGAACAATAGCGGCAGGAACACCGCCACCAGCGAGGCGGTGATCGAGACGATGGTGAAGCCGATCTCCTTGGCGCCCGCCAGCGCAGCTTCCATGCGCGTCATGCCCTGGTCGATATGGCGCACGATGTTCTCGATCACCACGATCGCATCGTCCACCACGAAGCCGATGGCAATCACCAGCGCCAGCAGGGTGAGGTTGTTGAGGGTGAAGCCGAGCACGTACATCACCATCGCGGCACCGGCGAGCGACAGCGGCACCGCGGCGGTGGCGATCAGCGTGGGTGCGAGGCGGCGCAGGAACACCGCCATGGTCAGCATCACCATCAGCAGGCTGATCAGCAGCGTGGCCTGCACTTCATGCAGCGACGCGCGGATGGTCGGCGTACCGTCGAAGTACGGCGTGAGCGTGGTGCCGGGCTGCAGGTAGTCGCGCAACAGCGGCACGGCGGCCTTCACGCGATCCACCGTGCCGATGATGTTGGCGGTCGACTGGCGATACACGTACATCAGGATCGCCGGCTTGCCCTGGAACCACGCGGCCTGATACGCGTCCTGCAAACCGTCGTACACCTTGGCCACGTCGGAGAGGCGCACCGGCGTACCGTTGTTGGAAGCGATCACCAGGTTGGCGAAGTCGGCCGCGCTATGCAGCGAATCGTTGGCGGTCACCGCCATGGTGGTCTTGCCGTCGGACAGGAAGCCCTGCGGCGAGGTGACGTTGGCGGCGGTAAGCGCATTGCGCAGCTGGTCGGGCGACAGGCCCAGCGCATTGAGCTGGCGCAGGTTGACGTCGACGCGGATGGCCGGCGTCGCGGCACCGAGGATGTCCACTTCCGACACGCCGTCGAGCTGGCGGATGCGCTGCGCGAGCAGCGAATCGGCGATGTCGTAGAGCTCGCGTGCCGACTGCGTTTCCGAGGTGAGCGCGAACGCGATGATCGGATCGTCGTTGGGGTTGGCCTTCTGGTAGCTCGGTGGCGCGTTGAGGCCGCTGGGCAGGTCCGACTGCGCGGCATTGATCGCCGCCTGCACGTCGCGCGCCGCGGAGTCCAGGTTGCGCCCCGCCTCGAACATCAGGAACACCTGCGTGCTGCCCAGCGAACTGGACGAGCGCATGGTGTCGATGCCGGGCACCTGGCCGAGGTGGCGCTCCAGCGGAGCGGCCACGGTGGAGGCCATGGTGTTGGCGCTCGCGCCGGCCTGGCTGGCCTGCACGAAGATCACCGGGAACTGCATGTTCGGCAGCGCGGCCACGCCCAGCAGCACGTAGCAGATCAGGCCCACCGCGAAGACGCCCATGGCAAGCAGCGAGGTACCGATCGGGCGGCGAATGAAGGGGCCGGAAATGTTCATGCCGTCAGGAAGCCAGGAGCAACGCGCGGGGCGCGAAGGTATTCAAAGAAGCCGCGCGCCACTCAAGAGACGCACGCACGAAGGTACGTATATACCGCACATTGACGCAAGAACGCATGACGGCCGGTTTGGTTGATGAGGTTTTGCGACGCGCAGACCCTTTCCTCGCCATCATTTCCGATGATGGCGGGGCCAGGAGACACGATGAAGAACAATTCGTCTCTTAGACGTCTAAATGCGTACTAGGTTCAGCGACTGCAGCTGCGCGTCCAGCGTGGCAATGGAATCCCACGGCAGGATTGGCGAGTTGCCGCGCTCGTCCGGCGGATTCTGCAACAGCCCGTCCGACCAACCGCCGCAACCCGTCAGCGGCAGCAACGGTCGATGATGCAGCCAGGCCAGGCACACTTCGGAGATCGTGCCGGCGCGGCCGCCGATCACCAGGCAGGCGTCGCCCGCCAATGCCATCAACAGGTTGCGCGCATCGCCCATGCCACAGGGAATGACGACGCTGGCGGGCCAATCCTCGGCCGGCATCGCGTCGGCGGGAAGGATGCTCACGACCAGACCGCCTGCGTCGATGGCTCGCTGAGCGGCATGCCGCGTGGCCGGACTGCCGCAACCGCTGACCACGGTGATGCCTGATTTCGCCAACAACTCGCCGGCCTGACCAGCCAGCTCATACGCCTTCGAGCCCGGCTCGGCGCTACCCAATACGCAGACTTGCGGCTTTCTCGACATGCTCATGCCTTCACTCCGGTGATGTGGAAGTCGGAAAATGAAAAGGGGCGCGCCATCATGGCGCGCCCCTCGATCTTCGTGGCCGCCGACCCGGTACCGGCCGGATCGTGCCTGCTGCCATTACATGGCGCCCCGCGTTTCCGCGCGCAGCAGCGCACGGCGTTCGCGACGCACGCGCAGCCAATCGGAGAAGCGCTCCATGTACAGGTAGATCACCGGCGTGGTGTACAGCGTCACCAGCTGCGAGAGCAGCAGGCCGCCGACGATGGAGACGCCCAGCGGACGGCGCAGCTCCGCGCCGATGCCGTTGCCCAAGGCCAGCGGCAAGGCACCGAGCATGGCCGCGGCGGTGGTCATCATGATCGGGCGGAAACGCAGCAGACACGCGCGACGGATCGCCTCGTGCGGCTTCATGCCTTCGCGCTGCGCCTCGATCGCGAAGTCGATCATCATGATCGCGTTCTTCTTCACGATACCGATCAACAGCACGATGCCCACGATGCCGTCCACCGACAGGCTCATGTCGCACAGGATCAGCGCCAGCAACGCACCGACACCCGCCGGCGGCAGCGTGGAGATGATCGTCAGCGGGTGGATGTAGCTCTCGTACAACACGCCCAGCACGATGTAGATCACCACGATGGAAGCGATCAGCAACAGCACTTCGTTGGTCAGCGAGGTGGAGAACTCCGCCGCCTTGCCGATGAACTGCCCACGCACCTGCGGCGGGAAGTTGAGCTTCTGCTCGACACCGCGAATCGCCTCCACCGCCTCGGACAGCGAATAGCCCGGCGCGAGGTTGAACGACACGGTCACCGCCGGCAGCTGCTGCTGATGGCTGACCACCAGCGGCGCGGTGGTGACTTCGGCCGTGGCCAGCGAGGCCAGCGGAATGGTGCCGCCGCCGCCGATGATCACGCCGGTGTTGGCCACGCCCAGACCCGTGCTGGTGGACGAATTGCTCGAAGCGACCTGGCCGAACGCGGTGGCGTTGCTGCCGGTCAGTGCGCCGCTGCCGTTGCTCTTCACCGTTAGCTGGTTGAGCAGCGCGGTGCTGGAGCGGAACTGCGGCGCCACTTCGAGCACCACGCGGTACTGGTTGAGCTGGGTGAAGATAGTGGAGATCTGGCGCTGGCCGAACGAGTCGTACAGCGTGTCGTCGATGGTCTGCACCGGCACGCCGAGCCGGCTTGCCTTCTCGCGGTCGATGGTCAACTTGAGCGAGCTGCCCTGGTCGGCGAGGTTGTTGTCCACGTCGGCCAGTTCGGGCAGTTCGCGCAGCGCCTGCGTCATCTGCGTGGCATAACCGGAAAGCTCGGTCGCGTTCACATCGGACATCGAGTACTGGTACTCGGTGGCCGACACGCGGCTATCCAGCGTGACGTCCTGCACCGGCTTGAGGTACAGCGCCACGCCCGGAATGCCGGCGGCTTCCTTCTGCAGGCGCGCCAGCACTTCGTCGAGGCCGTCGCGATCGCCGCGATCCTTCAGCACGATGCTGAGCTGGCCCTGGTTGAGCGTGGGATTGATCGAACCCGCACCGATGAACGCGGCCACGCCGGTCACCGCCTTGTCGCGGCGCAATGCATCGGCCACGGCCTTGGTGCGCACTTCCATCTGCGGGAACGCCACGTTCTGGTCGGCCTGCACCACGCCGGTGACCAGGCCCGTGTCCTGCTCGGGCAACAGGCCCTTGGGGATCACGATGTACAGGAACACGGTGAACACCACGGTGGCCGCGGCGATCAGCATGGTGAAACGCTGGTGGCCGAGCACCCAGTCGAGCGAGCTCTCGTACACGTTGACCAGGCGCGTCCACCAGGTCTTCTTGCCGGCGGCGGCGTGGCGCTCGTGCGCATCGTCGCCTTCGGGCAACGCATCGGGCTTGAGCAGGTAGGCGCACATCATCGGCGTCAGCGTCAACGACACCAGCATCGAGATGGCCACCGCGATGGTCAGCACCCAGGCGAATTCGTGGAACAGGCGGCCGGTGACGCCCGGCATCAGCAGCAGCGGCAGGAACACCGCGATCAGCGACACGGTCAGCGACAACACGGTGAAGCCGATTTCCCTTGCGCCGATCTCGGCGGCTTCCTTGCCGTCCTTGCCCTGTTCGATGTAGCGCACGATGTTCTCGATCATCACGATCGCATCGTCCACCACGAAGCCGGTGGCGACGGTGAGCGCCATCAGCGAAAGGTTGTCCAGCGACATGCCGGTGAAGGCCATCACGCCGAACGTGCCCATCAGCGACAGCGGCACCGCCACCGACGGAATGATGGTGGCCCACAGGCGCCGCAGGAACACGAAGATCACCGCCACCACCAGGAAGATGGTGAGGATCAGGGTGAACTGCACGTCCTCCACCGAGGCGCGGATGGTGATGGTGCGGTCGGCGAACACATCCAGATGGACGTCCGCCGGCAACACCGCCTGCAGCTGCGGCAGGATGCTGCGGATCTGCTCCACCGTCTGCACGATGTTGGCGCCCGGCTGGCGGCGGATGTCGAGCAGCACCGCCGGCTTGCCATTGGCCCACGCGGCGAGCTGGTCGTTCTCCACGCCGTCGACCACGCTGGCGACGTCGGACAGGCGCACCGGCGCGTTGTTCTTGTACGCGATGATGGTGCTCTGGTACTCGGCTGCCGTGGCTAGCTGATCGTTGGTACCGATGCTGTAGGACTGCGTGGCGCCGTTGAGCGTGCCCTTGGGCGCGTTCACGTTGGCCTCGGTGAGCGCGCTGCGCACGTCCTCCATGGTGAGGCCGAGGTTCGCCAGCTGCGACGGATTCACCTGCACGCGCACGGCCGGACGCACGTTGCCGGCAATCGACACCAGGCCCACGCCCTGCACCTGCGAGAGCTTCTGCGCCAGGATCGAGTCGGCGTAATTGTTTACGTCGCGCAGCGGCAGGCTGTCGGAGGTGAGCTTGAGCGTGATGATCGGCGCGTCGGCCGGATTCACGCGGTTGTAGACGGGCGGATACGGCAGCGTGCTCGGCAAGGTGCCGCGCGCCTGGTTGATGGCCGCCTGCACGTCCTGCGCCGCGATGTCGATGTCACGGTCCATCGCGAACTGCAGCACGATGGTCGAGAGACCCGCCGACGAATCGGAGGTCATCATCGAAAGGCCGGAGATCTGGCCGAAGTTGCGCTCCAGCGGCGTGGTGACCAGGGACGCCATGGTCGATGCGCTGGCGCCCGGGTACTGCGTGGTCACGACCAGGCTGGGCGCGTCGATTTCCGGCAGCGCCGACACCGGCAGCTCGCGGTAGCCGAGGATGCCGAGCAACAGCACCGCCACCATCAACAGCGAGGTGGCGATCGGTCGGCGAATGAAGAGTGTGGAGAAGCCCATGGGGTCAGCCGTCGATGTGTGTGGCGGGCGCCTGTCCTGCGGCGCCCCGTGTCGTTGATGGAGGGGTCGGGGACGAGTCGCGAGGGCGCAAGTTCATGCCTGTCTGCCCACTCGATGCGTGGCGAGCAGCCCGGTCGTCGCGCGCGCTCCACTCATCCCTCGTCCCTCGCCCTGCTCCAACCATCATCAGCCGCCGCGGCGACCGCCCTGGCGTCCCTGACCGTTCTTCTTGGCCTTGTCCACGTCGGCCGCGGTCGGCGCTGCCGGCACTTCGCCGGGCTTGAGCGCCTTGACCTTGCTGCCCGGCTTGAGGCGGAACTGGCCTTCGGTCACCACCAGATCGTTGAGCGCCAAGCCCGAACCGATCATCACGTGACTGTCGCCCACTTCGCCGGCCACCACGACCGGATTCATCTTGACCGTCTGGTCCTGCTGCACCAGGTACACGTAGTCGCCATCCGGACCACGCTGCACCGCCTGCGCCGGGATCACCAGGCCGCCCTTCACCGTGCGGACCTTCAGGCGCGTGTTGACGAACTGGCCCGGCCACAGCTCGCTCTTGGCGTTGTTGAACACCGAGCGCAGCCTGAAGGTGCCAGTGGTGGTGTCGATCTGGTTGTCGACCACATTGAGCGTGCCGTCGTCGGCAATGGTGTGCGCATCGGCGCGATCCAGCGCCAGCACTTCCAGCGGATCGCCCGAAGCGGCCGCATTGCGCACCATCTCCAGGTTCTGCTCCGGCAGGGTGAACATCACGTAGATCGGATGGATCTGGGTGAGCGTGACCACGGCGGTGGTGGTGGTCACCACGTTGCCCGGGTCGACGTTGCGGATGCCGGCCACGCCATCGATCGGCGAGACGATACGGGTGTAGTCGAGGTTGACCTTGGCCGCGCGCACGGCCGCCTTGTCGGCCGCCACCAGCCCGACCAGGTTGGCCACGTTGTTGCGGAAGGTGTCCATGTCCAGCTGGGCCACATAGCCCTTGGCCACCAGCGCGTCGTTGCGCTTGAGCGTGCTCTGCGCGGTGTTGAGCTGGGCCTCGTCCTGCTGCTGCTTGGCCGTGGCCTGGTCATAGGCGGCCTGGAACGGACGCGGGTCGATCTGCGCCAGCAGGTCGCCCTTCTTCACTTCCTGGCCTTCCTTGAAATTGATGCTCAGCATCTGCCCGCTGATCTGCGGGTTGATGGTGACGGTGTTGAGCGCCTGCACGGTGCCCAGCGCGGTGAGGTAGACCGGCACGTCCTGCTTCACCACCGGCTCGACCGTGACCGGCACCGGCGGCGTGTCCTTGTCCTTATCCTTGTCCGACGCGTCGCCCTGGCCCTCACTCTTGTGCTGGCCGCGGTGCTGGCCCTGTGCGCCTTGCTCGGCGGCGGGCTTGTGCAGCAGACGGAAGCCGACGGCTCCCACCACGATCACGACCACAACGATCAGCGCGATCTTCCAAAAACGCGACATGAAAAACTCCCAGAATGAAAGACAGGTCACCCGACCCCACCGGTGCGCTCGCAAGCGCGCCTGCCCTATGTTGTCGAGTGAAAGGATAGGGTCAGATCAACGAAAATAGACAATGCCAGTTGACAGGGGTGGCCCATGACCGATGGCAGGGTTTTGAAGCGTATCGCGTCCAGATGACGAAAGTTGCATGAAATCAGGCGGTTTTCGGGCGCGACACGCTGTCCGCCCGTTCCGACTAAAACTTGCCGCGGCCTTCGTCTATACTCGGCTAATTGTTGCCTGAACCAAAGCTAATTTGGCCCTTTGTGGCTGTCCTTTGATCTGTCCATTGAATTGGAGTCATTGCGTGAGCGGTTCCATGACGAAATCCGACCAGAGCTTTATGCGCAGCTTTTCGATGCTGATCGCGGGCCTGAGTGTTCTGACCCTGTTGCTGATCGGCGGCGCCTGGTGGATCTACGACCACGAGCCGAAGGAAATAAATCCCCAGACCACCGCACAGACGCAGGCCCGCATCGCGCCGGCCGGCGCGGTGTATGCCGGCGACACCGGCCGCGCCGCCATGCAGGCCGCGCAGGAAGCCGCCGCCAAGGCCGCCGCCTCGCAGGTCGCCTACGGTGGCAGCACCGACGGCAAGACGATCTACGACAACCTCTGCCACGCCTGCCACACCGCCGGCGTCGCCGGTGCGCCGAAGCTGGGCGACAAGGCCAACTGGGGTCCGCGCGTGGCCGAAGGCATCGACACCCTGGTCAAGCATGCGATCGAGGGCTACAAGGGCCCGGATGGCAACATGATGCCGGCCAAGGGCGGCAACCCGGCGCTCACCGATGAGCAGGTGAAGGCCGCGGTGCACTGGATTGTGGATCAGGCGAAGTAAAAAGCGCTCGGCCAGGCTTGTTCGATACAGAAGCGTCGCCTGCGGGCGGCGCTTTTTTTGCCCGTCATTCCGGCGCAGGCCGGAATCCAGCGCCTCAGGTTCCGATCGTCGGGACATCGTTGACGAGATGTAGCGTGCCGCAACAACCGAGCACAGCGTCTCTGGATTCCGGCCTGCGCCGGAATGACGAGCTAGAAGCGCAGGCCTCAGCACGAGGACTGTTGCGGCTTTGACGCTACTTCAGCAGCCGAATCGGGCCCGTCTTGTATGCCGCGACCGCTTCGTCGTTGGTCAGCAAGGTGATGCCTTCGACGGTCGCTTGCGCGATCAGCAGCCGGTCGAACGGGTCCTTGTGGTGGTCCGGCAGGGTGGCTACCGCCGCCGAATGCGCGCTGCTGATGGCCAGCTCGCTATAGCCGTTGTCCAGCAATCCCCGTCGAAACAGATGAGGGTCCACCCGGAAGTTCGGCCGCCCGAGCGCGTTCTTGATGGCCACTTCCCACACGCTGGCCGCACTGAACAGCAGCTGGTTGTCCTCGTCCTCGAGCAGGACGCGCGCCTTGTGCGAGAGCGACGCCCTGGACTTCCTGTCCTCGCCGGCAATTGACGCCCACAGCAGCAAGTGCGTATCGAGCAGGAGCTTCATTCGTCGCCGCCGAACATGGCGGCGATCTCGTCGTTGCCCAGTTCGTTGAACGCCTTGGCATCGGGCACGGTCACCTGGCCGGCCAGGAAGCCGATGCGCTTTTGCTTGGCCGGTGCGATGGTGTCTATGGGAACGATCCGGGCTACCGGCTTGCCGGCTTTGGCAATCACCACCGATTCGCCCCGGGTGGCTTTCTCCACCAGCCGGGATAAGTTGGTCTTGGCTTCGTGCATGTTCACGGTCGTGGCCATGGAGGGACTCGCATTTAGCTTAGCTAGACGGGCTTAGCTTATCACGTAGTCCCTTTGCTCACGTTCGCGTCAACCCACTCCTTCGCAAACCCTTGCAACTGCGGGAAAAACACCTCGAAATGCGCCTGCAGCGGACGCTCGAGCGAAGCGAGCACGGGCATCGCCTCGCCCACCGGATTGGCGCGGCTGAGGCGATGCGAAATGCCGTCGAAGGCGGCGGACATTTCCTCGGGACGCGCATAACCCGCCGGCAACGCATGCGCTTCCATGTAATGGCGAAAACGCAGCAGCCCAGGCGGCAGCAGCGACTCGTAGCGATGCAGCAGATGGCGCACGTCCAGCGAATAGGCTTCCAGCGGCTGGTCGCTCCAGCGCGGGAAATCGCGGGCCAGCAGGTGGTCGAACCACATGTCCAGCAGGATGCCGCCGTAACGGCGGAACGGCGGCGGCAACAGCGCACGCGCGTCGGCCACCACCGGATGGCTGTCGGTATAGACGTCGATGGCGCGATGCAGGCGGATGCCCGTGATGACGCCCGCAGGCAAGGCCGGATCGGGCTGGCCATGGACGAAATCGCCCATGAAGCCGCCTAGCCGCAAGAAGTCGTCGTCACCGGCCAGCAACGTGTGCGCAAGATGATTCATGCCGTTCTGCCCGAACGCCGGGGGCACGCGGCGGTTATCATCTTGCTTATGAACCCCGTGATCATCCCTACCCCACCCGACCGTTTTCCGGAGCAGGCCTCCAGCTTCGCGCTGGAAGGGCCCGCCGGCAAGCTCGAATCCGTGAGCGACGTGGCCGTGCCCGAAGAGGCCCGCCGCGGCACCGCCATCATCTGCCATCCGCACCCGCTGCAGGGCGGCACCATGCACAACAAGGTGGTGACGATGGTCGAGCGCTCGCTGCGCGAGTCGGGGCTGGATACGCTGCGCTTCAACTTCCGCGGCACCGGCGAATCGGAAGGGACCTACGACCATGGCAACGGCGAAGGCGACGACCTGGCGGCTGTGGCCGCCTGGGTGCGCCGGGTTCGTCCGCACGATGCGCTATGGCTGGCCGGTTTCTCCTTTGGCAGCTACGTCTCGATCCGCAATGCGGTGCGCCTGCGCGCCGATGCGCTGGTCAGCATCGCGCCGCCGGCCGGCCGCTGGCCGTTCGAGGAGATCGAACTGCCCACCTGTCCCTGGCTGATCGTGCAGGGCGAGGAGGACGAAGTGGTCGAGCCGCAGGCCGTGTTCGACTGGATCGACGGCATGGAGCACAAGCCCGAACTGGTACGCATGCCCGAGACCAGTCATTTCTTTCATCGCCGCCTGATGGACCTGCGCGGCGCCATCAAGCACGCCGTGCAGCCCTGGCTGCCACCGCTGCGTCAGGATTGATGCCGCTCGACCTCCCCCCGATCCGATGTCCCGCTTCCCCACGGGGCATCTGCAGAGTCCGCCGTACCCATGAGTAACCCCGCTCCTCTCGCGCCCAGTGCGCGTTATCACGAAGGCGTCAGCGCGCACCGCTGGGAAGCCGACCCGGCCCAGCAGGCGCTGTTGCCGGAATTCGACCGCATGCATGCGGCCCTGATCGAGGCCGCGGCCAACGGCAATGGCAACGGCTTGTTTGGACGTCTGAAATCCCTGCTCGGCAACGACCTGCGCGAAGGCGTGCAGGGCCTGTACCTGTGGGGCAGCGTGGGCCGCGGCAAGACCTTCCTGATGGACATGTTCGTAGCCAGCCTGCCGCAGGGCATGGCCTTGCGCCGCCACTACCACCGCTTCATGGGCGAAGTGCACGAGCAGTTGCGCGAACTGGGCGAGCGCCAGGATCCGCTGATCGAAGTGGCGGCCAACATCGCCTCGCGCTGCCGCGTGGTTTGCCTGGACGAATTCCTGGTCAACGACATCGGCGATGCGATGATCCTGGGCACGCTGCTGCAGTCGCTGTTCGAACGCGGCGTGACGCTGGTAACCACCTCCAACACGGCGCCGGAGAATCTCTACAAGGACGGCCTGCAGCGCGCGCGCTTCCTGCCGGCCATCGCGCTGATCGAGAAGCACTGCCGCGTGGTGCAGATGATCTCCTCGCACGACTGGCGCCTGCGCGCACTCACCCAGGCGGCGGTCTACCAGACGCCACCCGGGCCGGAGGCGGAACGTGCGCTGTCCCGCATCTTCACCACGCAAGCCGAAGGCGCGGTGCAGGATGGCGGCGAGATGATCATCAACGAGCGCGCCATTCCGGTGCGCAAGCGCGCCCGCAACATCTTCTGGTTCGACTTCGCCGCGTTGTGCGAGGGCCCGCGCGCGGTGGCCGACTACATCGCGCTGGCCAAGGCGGGACCGGCGGTGATCGTCTCCAACGTGCCGCAGTTCACCATCTACACCGACGATGCCGCACGCCGCTTCGTGCAGTTGGTCGACGAGTTCTACGACCGCCGCGTGAAGCTGATCCTTTCCGCCGCCGCGCCGATCACCGAGCTGTACGACGGCGAGCGGTTGCGCGCGGAATTCGGCCGCACCGAATCGCGCCTGATCGAGATGCAGAGCGAGGAATACCTCGCCAGCGAGCATCTGCCCTGAAGGCTGCGAATGACCCTGTGGGAGCGCACCCGGTGCGCGACTGCAACGACGAGACGCCGGTCGCGCACAGGGTGCGCTCCCACAGGAGACACTGTTAACGTGCCTTCAGTCCACCGACTGGAACTGCCATGTCCTTCCTGCTCGCCATCGCCCTGCAACTGAGCCCCGACGCCGGCGCGGATTTCCACGTGCGCGTCACCCAGGCCAAGCTGGCCGAAGGCGCGGCCACCGGGCCGGCCTACCAGAAGCAGATGTGGGAACGCATCGGCAACGCCACCACCGACGCGTACAAGGCCTGCCTGGCAAGCACCCAGCCGGCGGACAAATCGCCCTTCACGCTGGTGGCGGAGGTGGCCGCCGATGGTCGTCTCAGCCGCATCGCCGTGCAGCCGCAGACGGCGGTGGCGCAATGCATGGCCAGCCATTTCACCAGCTGGATGCTGCCCGCGCCACCGGCCAAGCCCGCGCCTTATCCGATCGAAGTGGACTTCAGCATCAAGCAGTGAGTGCGGTGTGACGCCGTCACGGCGCAGAAAATTACGTCACACCGCTCTACAGCTCAATGACAGATTGCGATTCGCGGAGAGGCTGGAGTAGCCTCGCCCAGGTATCGGGACGCCGGTCCTGAGGGGGCATTACGCGATGCGCACGACCACGGAATTGGGTCCGGGGCAGCTCGCGGCCGGGCATCGGGAAACACCGCCTGCCGTTGGCCCGTCCCCGGAGCATGTCGCCACGGCGGAAAATTTTGCGGTGCCCGGCTTCGACGCCGTGGTGCGCCTGCTCACGCGTTCGCTGGGCGTGCCGCTGGTGGCGCTGGTGCTCAACAGCGGCGCGGCCTATTGGTTCGCCGACGGCAACGAACTGCCGGCCGATGGCCCGCGCTCGTTGCATCCATTGTTCCTGCAGGCCGCTCGCAGCCTCGCCTCGCACGTCGTGCTCGATGCGCTGATCGACGATCGCCTGCGCGACGCGGCGTTGCCGTTGACGGCTGGGCCCGGTCCGATCCGTTTCTTCGCCAGCGAACCGGTGTGCACGCTCACCGGCCAGCACATCGGTGCGCTGTGCGTGATGGATCCGCAACCGCGCGCCGAATTGAGCGAGAGCGAACAGTCGGCGTTGCGCGATGCCGCCTCGCTGATCGGCACCGGCGTGGTCCTGCGCAGCTACCTCGGGCGCACCGATCCGATCACCCAGCTGCCCCACCGCTACGCCTTCTTCGACGACTTGCGCAAACACCTGCAGGAAGGCGTGCCGCACGCCTGGGTGATCGCCGTCGACGTGGCGCCGGTGCAGCGCTTCAACGCATTCATCCGCGCCATGGGCCACGCCTATGCGGACGAACTGATGCGCGCCGTCGCCGCACGCACACTTGAATGGGTGCCGCCGGAGACACGCTTGTATCAGGTCGGTGCAACGCGCTTTGCCGCCGTACTGCCCGATCACCACCTGCTCGACGACACCACGCGGCTGGACGACCTGGTGGCCCGGCTGCGCCGGCCGTTCGATTGCCTCGGCATTCCATTGACCATCCAGCCGGGCGTCGGCTTGTTGAAGATCAACGCCAGCGAGTTGCGCGGCGGCGATCCCTTGCGGCTGGTGATGAACGCCTCATTCGCCGCGCAACAGAGTCCGCGCGGCTGGGCGGTGTACAACCGCATGCAGGACGAACAGCAGCGGCAGGAATTCCTACTGGTAACCGAACTGGCCGCCGCGCTCAACGATCGCACCGAACTCGACCTGCACTACCAGCCGCGCGTCGACCTGGACACCGGCCGCTGCGTGGCGCTCGAAGCATTGGCGCGCTGGCATCACCCGACCCTGGGCAATATTCCGCCGGCACATTTCGTGGCGTTGGCCGAACGTGCCGGCCTGATGCACTCGCTTACGCAATGGGTGATGGAGCACAGCATCGCGCAGCTCGCGACATGGCACCGCGACGGTCACGACATCAAGTTGTCGCTGAATGTTTCCAGCAGCGACCTGGATGCCGATCTGGTCGGCCGTCTGCGCGACGTCGCCGAACGCCACAAGATCGGACTCGATTCGCTGGAGCTGGAGTTCACCGAAAGCACGCTGATGGAACACAGCGCGGTGACACGGCGGCACCTCACTGCCATCCGCCAGCTCGGCGCCGGCATCGCCATCGACGACTTCGGCACCGGCTACAGCAACCTGGCTGCGTTGCGGCAGATGCCCGCCACCAGTCTGAAGATCGACCAATCCTTCGTACGCGGCATGGGCACCAGCCCGCACGACGAGGCCATCGTACGCTCGGTGGCCCAGCTCGCCCGCAACATGGGTTTCCGGGTGGTGGTGGAGGGCGTGGAGACGTCGAGCATCTACGAGAGCGTGCTCGGCATGGCCTGCGACGAGGCCCAGGGCTTCCACATCGCCCATCCGATGCACGCCCGCGACGTCCCCGCATGGCTCGCCGCGCACCAGGGCATGCCCTCGCGCCGCGCGGTGCGCTGGAGCGAATGACGCCCCACCTGTGGGAGCGCACTTGTGCGCGACCGCGGAGCAACGGCGTTTCTCGGTCCTGTCGAAGAGCGTCGCACACAAGTGCGCTCCCACAGGAGTTCGCTGAGCGTCAGCTTGCTGCCAACCCAAGTTCCTCGGCCATCGCCTCGCGCATCAGGTACTTCTGCACCTTGCCCGTCACCGTCATCGGGAAGGCATCGACGAAACGCACATAGTGCGGCACCTTGAAGTACGCCAGGTGATGGCGGCAGTAGCTCTGGATCTCCCCCTCGCTGGATTCGCAACCTTCGCGCAGGCGCACCCACGCGCACACCTGCTCGCCGAACTTCTCGTCCGGCACGCCGAATACCTGCACGTCGAGCACCTTGGGATGGGTGTAGAGGAATTCCTCGATCTCGCGCGGATACACGTTCTCGCCGCCGCGGATGATCATGTCCTTCAGGCGCCCGACGATGGTGCAGTAGCCGTCGTCGTCGATCACCGCCAGATCGCCGGTATGCATCCAGCGGGCCTCGTCGATGGCTTCGCGCGTGCGTTCCTCGTCTTCCCAGTAGCCGAGCATCACCGAATAGCCGCGCGTGCATAGCTCGCCGGGCGTGCCGCGCGGCACGATGCAGCCGCGTTCGTCCACCAGTTTCACTTCCACATGCGGATGGATGCGGCCCACGCTGTCCACCCGGCGCGCCAGCGGATCGTGCGTGGTCGACTGGAAACTCACCGGGCTGGTTTCCGTCATGCCGTAGGCGATGGTGACTTCGCGCATGTGCATCTCATCGACCACACGGCGCATCACCTCGATCGGACAGGGTGAGCCGGCCATGATGCCGGTGCGCAGCGAGCTGAGATCGAAACGGGAAAATTCGGGATGTTCCAGTTCCGCGATGAACATCGTCGGCACGCCGTGCAGTCCGGTGCAACGTTCCTCCTGCACGGTTTCCAGCGTGGCGAGCACGTCGAAGCCTTCGCCCGGGATCACCATGCACGCGCCGTGCGTGACGCAGGCGAGATTGCCCAGCACCATGCCGAAGCAGTGATAGAACGGCACCGGAATGCACAGGCGATCGTGCTCGGTAAGGCGCATCGCTTCGCCGATGAAGAAACCGTTGTTGACGATGTTGTGATGCGTGAGCGTGGCACCCTTCGGTGCCCCGGTCGTGCCCGAAGTGAACTGGATATTCACCGGATCGTCGAAACCGAGCTCGCTTTCCACGGCACGCATCTGGGCCATGGCGTGTTCATCGGCACGCGTCGCCAGCTCGCGCCAGCTTCGCGTGCCGGGCGCCGCTTCGGTATCCAGCAGGATCACCTCGCGCAGCGACGGCAGGCGTTCCGCCTGCAACGCACCCACCTCGGCCACGGCCAGCTCCGGCGCCAGCTCCATCAGCATGTTCAAGTAATGCGAGGCCTTGAAGCGGCGAGGCAGCACCAGGGCGCGGCAGCGCACCTTGTTCAGTGCGTACTCCAGTTCGTGCACGCGGTAGGCGGGATTGATGTTGACCAGGATCACGCCGAGCTTCGGCGCCGCGAACTGCAGTACCACCCACTCGTAGCGGTTCGGCGCCCAGATGCCGATGCGGTCGCCCCGCTGCAATCCCAGCGAGAGCAGTCCGGCGGCGACGCGTTCGACTTCTGCATGGAACTGCCGGTAGTCGAGCCGGATGCCCTGGGAACGCACCACCAGCGCGGGCCGATCCGGATGCGTTGCCGCGATGCGGTCCAGCAAGGTGCCCACGGTATCGCCGAGCAGCGGTTGCGCACTGACACCATGGACGTAGCTGGCAGCGGGCATGAAGGCGCTCCGTGGTCGGGAAACGAGCATAGCACCGCGCTTCGCGGTCTTTTATGGGAGCGCACTTGTGCGCGACCGCGGAGTTCCGGTGCTCCTCGGTTAGGTGGAAAAACATCGCGCACAAGAGGCGCCCCCACAGGAAACCGGCGAAGCATCGCGCTAGGATCGGGTCTCCTTTCGCGGAGACACCCCATGCGCCTGACCTTGCTCGCCCTGGCCGTCGCCACCGTCGTTGCTGGCACCGCCCACGCCACCGATACCGCCCAACTCGTGCAAGGCGAACTGCCGCAGGTCACCGCGTGGCGTCGCGACATTCACCAGCATCCGGAATTGAGCAATCGCGAAACGCGCACGTCCGCGCTGGTCGCGGCACAACTGAAGAAGCTGGGATTGGAAGTGCACACGGGCATCGCGCATACCGGCGTGATCGCCATCCTCAAGGGCGGCAAGCCGGGTCCCAAACTCGCCATTCGCGCCGACATGGATGCGCTGCCGGTGACGGAGGACGTGGACGTGCCGTTCGCATCGAAGGCCAAGGGCGAATACCGCGGCAAGCAGGTCGGCGTGATGCATGCCTGCGGCCACGACGCCCACACCTCGATGTTGCTTGGACTGGCCACGGTGCTCGCCGGCATGAAGAAGGACCTGCCGGGCGAAGTGATGTTCGTGTTCCAGCCGGCCGAAGAAGGCGCGCCTCCGGGCGAGCAAGGCGGCGCCTCGTTGATGCTCAAGGAAGGCGTGTTCCGCGACTTCAAGCCCGATGCGATGTTCGGCATGCACGTGGTCAGCTCGCTCAACGTCGGCACCGTCGGCGTGCGCTCCGGCCCGGCCATGGCGGGCTCGGACTGGTTCAAGATGGTGGTGCATGGCAAGCAGACGCATGGCGCGATGCCGTGGAACGGCGTCGATCCCGTGGTCACCTCGGCGGAAATCATCAGCACGGCGCAGACCATCGTCAGCCGCAAGCTCAATATCGGCGACTATCCCGCCGTGCTCAGCTTCGGCATCGTGGAAGGCGGCGCGCGCTACAACATCGTGCCGGACCAGGTGGAGATGCAAGGCACGCTGCGCACCTTCGATGCCGGCATGCGCCAGCAGGCCATCGACAACCTCAAGGGCATCGCCGAACACGTCGCGGCGGCCAACGGCGCGACGGTGGAAACGCAGATTCCCGTGGGCGACAGCAACCCGGTGCTGATCAACAACCCGGCGCTCACCGCACGGGTGCGCGACAGCATCGGCAAGGCCATCGGCAGCGAGCACGTGATCGAGGCGAAGCCGTGGATGGCCTCGGAGGACTTCGCCTATTTCGCCAACGAGGTACCCAGCGTGTATTTCTGGGTCGGCTCCACGCCGGCCGGACAGGACGCGCTCAAGGCGCCCGCCAACCACTCGCCGAAGTTCTTCATGGACGAGGGCGCGTTGAAGATCGGCATGGAGTCGATGCTGCAGGCCACGCTCGATTACCTCAACGCGCCACGCTCCTGACCGGATCGGGGCGTCCCCCGATGCACGTTACGGCGTAGCTCACTGCACGCCGTAACTGCCCAGCACGATGGGCATCTTGCCGCCGAGAAATTCCACCCGGGCCGGAACCCCTGTCACATGATGGTGTTCGCGCGCCAGCCGGCGTGCGAGCTGGATCGCCATCGCGGGACACAATTGGCTGCGCACCAGCTGCTGGCCCATGGTGATGCACCACTGCCGGCCTTCGCGCTGACAGATCGAATAAACGGATTTCATCACACGATCCTCCTGCTCCTGTGGTGGCACGCCTGGCGTGCCGCTTCCCTCGATGCGTGCGCCGGAAGCGAACCTGTCGTAGTCGGCACCGTGGCGGCGGTCGGCGCTAGGGGGGCGCGCCGTAGAGGGTCACCGGTCCATGTATCCGCCACGATGCCGACTGCGACAGGCTCGTCGGCGCACATCTACGTTCTTGCCGTCCCCTTCAATTCCACGCGGCGATTGGGCGCCAGGCATTCGATCAGCCGCGCGCGCTGCTTGTCGTTGCACTGGACGACCGGATCGGCGGGGCCGCGTCCGCTCACCTGCATCGCGGCAGGCGATACACCGTGTGCCACCAGGTAGTCGCGCACCACTTCCGCGCGCCGTTGCGACAACGCGAGGTTGTAGCGCTCGCTGCCGATGCGGTCGGTGTAGCCGGTGATCATGATGTCCTGGATGTGGCTGGCTTCCTGCACGCGCGACAACAGCTGGTCGAGGTTGGCGCTGCCTTCGGCGGTGAGCGTGGCGCTGTCGAAACCGAACATGGCGTCGGACGACAGCGTGAGCGCCATCATTGGTGCCGCCGCGGGCGCGGGGGACGGTGGCGGAGGCGGCGGCGCAAGCAGGTTCTTGCACGAGTCCGGCTTCCAATAGAACGCCCGGGCGAGATGGTTCTTGTCGAACTGCACCTGGAACTGGCACTTGATCGTGCCGCCATCGGTTTCGCGGAACGCGAAGATGTAGTTCCAGCGGCGCACGCCGAACACGCCTTCGCTGAAATGCGGAGCGCCCAGCAGATCGTAGAGTTGATGCTTGGTCATGCCCGGCGCGAGCTTGCGCAGGTTCTCCACGTTGACGAACACGCCTTCGGGCATGGTGGCGCGCGCGGGATCGGGAAAGTCCACTCCCGCCTCCGCCGTCTGCGCATGGCTCGGTATGGTTCCGCTGATGGCCATCGCCACGGCTGCGGCCAACAGGGCCTGCAGCAGTCGCGATCTGTAGATGGTCTTTCGCATGACGATTCCCCTTGATCGCTATCCGAAGTTCGTTGGCGAGCGCCGCCTTACCACTGCATGCCCGCACCGATGGAGAAGCCCGCATCGCCGCGCGTGTCGGCACTGCCGGTGAGCTTGTAGACCCAGCGTCCGCCCTGCGAGATGGTCGACACGCCGACCGCAATGCTCGATTCGCCGCGGAAGGTGCCCGCCGCCACGGCTGCCATGCTCCGGCCCGGCTCGTAGGACTGCGGCAGTCCGGCCATCGCCATGCCGGCGGCGATGCCGGCGTTGGCGCGATTGCTGGCGCTCTGGATCTGCCCGTTCAACTGGTTGTAGCGCTGGTCGGTGTAGTTCTGCGCCCAGTTCTGCGCCTGCTGGATGCCGGCGTTCAACTGGCCCACGTTGGCCGCATCGCTGGTGGCCACGCCGTTGGCGACGTTGTGGATGGTCGTGCCCGCGTTGCCGTTGCCCAGCGTGACGCTGCTGTAGTTGGTGCTGCCGTCGGTGTTGGTGTCGTAGCGGACCGTTCCCTGCGTCGAGTTGTTGATGCTTGCCTGCATCTGGCCCAGGTTCACCGCATCGGTGGACGCGGAACCCGCCGCCACGTTGGTGATCTGCCGCTCGCTGCCGGCACTGCCCACCGAGACCGTGTTCGCGCGATCGGCCACCGAGCCGGAGCCCAGCGCAACGGAGTTGTCGGCCGAGGCGTTCGCACCATTGCCCACCGCCACTGCGTTGCTGCCGCTGGCTGTAGCCGTGGGACCGGCAGCGACGCTGTTGGCGCCCGTCGCACTGGCATCGGCCAGTGCCGAGTTGACGGTGTAGTACTTGACGTTGTTGTTGATGGTGGTGCTGCCACCCGGCTTGATGTTCTGGATCGCGTTGTACAGGCTGTAGTTGCTGTAGACGTTGGTGGTGTCCTGCGTCCAGTGCCACATCTGCGAGCCGTTGATGGCCTGCGTGCTGGTGGCGCTGATGCTGCCCTGGTGGAGGTTCTGCAGGATGCTTCCGCCGGTGACGCCGCCGTCGGTGCTGCTGGTGCTGTCCATCGTCACGGTGTTGTGCGTGCTGTCGTCGTACTGCACGGCGTTGCCGGTGGCGAAGGACACCGCTTCGAGCTGCGCGAGGTTCACCGCATCGGTCAGCGCGCTGCCGGCCGCGACGTTGGTGATCTGGCGCTCCTGTCCCGGCGCACCGATCGACACTTCGCCGGCTGAGTGCTGCAACGTGCTCATGCCGTAGGCGGCGTAGCTGTTCTGCCCACCGCGCGTGGCGGCCGAGGCGTAACCGAGCGCCACGCTGTTGGCGACGCTGGCGGTGGCATTGGCGCCGATGATGGTCTGCGCGTTCGCCGTACCTGCCGCGCTGTCGCCGATCACCACGGAGTGACCCAGTCGCGCGTTGTAGTCATCGGTGGGAACGCCCGACGGGTCGGTGGGATCGTTGGCGCCGTTGCCCGGGAAGGCCGTGGCCGCCGTCACCGCCGGCAAGGTGTGGCTGGCATTGGTGCCGATCACCACTTCCTTCGAACCATTGGCCGTGGCGCCGTCGCCCATCAGCACCTGGTAATCCTGCGCGGCATTCACCGCCCAGCACGATGCCTGTACCACGCCCAGCACATTGGCGCAGGTGGATGCCCAGGCTGGCGCACTGTTCGGCAGTGCCAGTCCGAGCACACCGCCCGGTGCGCCGTTGTTGATGTTGGTGATGTAGCTGTCCGAACTCACCGAGCCGATCAGCGTGAGATGGGAATTGCTGCCGGTGCCGCCAAGCGTGGTGCCACCGACCGTGGTGAGCACCGTACCGACCGGCGTGGCATTCACCAGCGGAATGCCGGCCACGCTCACCACCGAATAGCCCTGGGTGAAGTTCGCCGAATTCACCTGCAGGCCGCCATTGGTGACGTAACCGTTGCTGTTGTTGAACAGCGCATTGGTGGAAGAGCCGAGCAACTGGCCGGCCGTACCCACCACGCCGCCGTTGCCCACGATGAGTCCCGTCGGCGTGGCCGACGGCGGCGGCACCACCGGCACGCCAGCGGCGCCGCTGCCCCCGCCCGGCCCACCGACGCCGGAAGCTGCGGGCGTGACGCCCAGCAACGACGCAACGCCCGGCAAGGCCTTGTCGACAAGATTCGATGCGCCGGGAATCACGCCAAGCAGATTCTGACCGGACGTCTGACCATTGCCGGTGGCGCCCAGTTGCGCGCCCGGCACGCTGTTCACCGTGTCGGCCACGGTGTTGGTGAGGTTGCCCAACAGCGACGATGCCGTGCCACCCTGCCCCAGCACATTGGCCAGGCCCGTACCGTTCGGCTGCGACAACACCGCGCCCACGGTGGAGGTGACATCGCCTGCCGTCTTGTCCACATCGGGCAGCACCTTGCCAAGCGAAGCATCGCTTGAACCCAGGATGCCGCCGAGCCCGCTACCCGAGGCCGTACCAGCGACAGTACCCACCACGGTATTGAGCACGCCGGTGACCGGCTGCAGCACACCAGTGACAGCGCCGCCGATGGGCGTGCCGGCCGTCGCCGCGCCCACGATGCCCGTCACGGTGTTGGTCACGCCGGTGACGGTGGAAGGAAGATTCGAGATGGCACCGAGCGGACCGCCCGTGCTCACCGGATGCAGTACGGAGCCGACCGTCGAAGTCACGTCCGACACCACACCGCCGAGATTGCCCAGACCGTTGCCGCCCGTCACTGGCTTCAGCACCGAACCCACGGTTGAAGTCACGCCGGAAACCACGCCGCCCAAGCCATTGCCCGAACCGAGCACGCCACCGAGTCCGCTGCCCGAGCCGACACCGGCCACGGTGCCAACGACGCCGTTGACGGTCGACACCACCGGCTGCACGACACTCGTTACGGTGCCACCCAGAGGCGTACCCGCAGTGACGCCACCGACCACGCCCGTCACCGTATTCGTCACACCCGTCACCGTCGCCGGCAGGTTCGACACCAGGCCGCCCACGTTGCCAAGACCACCGTTGCCTCCAGTCACCGGCTGCAAGACTTTGCCGACCGTCGAGGTCACGCCGGCAACCACACCGCCCAAGCCATTGCCCGAACCGAGCACGCCTCCGAGGCCGCTGCCCGAGCCCACGCCCGCCACGGTGCCCACTACACCATTGACGGTCGATACCACCGGTTGCACGACACTCGTTACGGTGCCGCCCAGAGGCGTACCTGCAGTGACGCCAGCGACCAGGCCCGTCACCGTGTTCGTCACACCGGTCACCGTCGCCGGCAGGTTCGACACCAGGCCGCCCACATTGCCAAGACCGCCGCTGCCTGCACCGAGCACGCCTCCGAGGCCGCTGCCCGATCCCACGCCTGCCACGGTGCCAACGACGCCGTTGACGGTCGACACTACCGGTTGCACGACACTCGTTACGGTGCCTCCGAGAGGCGTGCCTGCAGTGGCACCACCGACCAGGCCCGTCACCGTATTCGTCACACCCGTCACTGTCGCCGGCAGGTTCGACACCATGCCGCCCACGTTGCCGAGGCCACCAGCCGAACCGGCGCCAACACCCGCCAGCGTCGTCGCCACGTTGTGCAGCGTTGATTCCACCGGCGGCAATACCGTATTCATCACGCTCGCGAGCGGTGTGCCGGCGGTGACGCCGCCGACGACACCATTCACCGCATGGCTCACGCCATCGACCGTGGCAGGCAGCGTCGACACCAGACCGTTCGCACCCAACACACCGCCGAGACCGCCCTGGGATCCCAGGCCCGCCACCGTGGTGGCGACGTTGTGCAGCGTCGAATCGACGGGAGGCAGGATGCCACTGGCGACACCCGCGAGCGGCGTGCCCGCGGTCACGCCACCGACGATGCCGCTCACCGCACCGGTCACGCCATCGACCGTAGCGGGCAGTTTCGACACCACGCCCGTCACGCTGCCGGACCCCAGTCCGCCGGTGATCGGTTGCAGTACGGGATCGAGCGCGGAAACCAGCTGACCGCCCACATGCAGATTGACGTTGGCGTTGACCAGCGGCGTGCTCGACAACACCGGCACGGAAACGCCGACATGCGCATGCGCGTCGACCAGATCGCCGTTGTTGGCCAGCACGGCGGCGCGAGCGCCGACGCTGGCATTCACCGGGGCAATCGCTGCGCCGGATGTTCCAAGCGGGATCGCAGGCGTACCCAGCTGCACACGACCATCCGCGCCGACCACTGCCGGCGCGCGATCGTCCACCAGCGAGCTGGTGACGTTCGCGTGCGTGGCCAACGTCACGGAGCGATTGCGATCCGCCACATCGTTCGACGAAGGCAATACAGCGGACACCAGGCCCTGGCCCAGCGCAGCCACATTCGCCGCGCCGGACACGGCGCCGACGCGCGAGCCCAGCTCGACCGGAACGGCAACGCCGGATTGGATCTGCTGCGCGGTCGGCATGATCGGCACCGCGGTCTTCACGCGCACGCCGGCGAGCATGGCCTTGCGCTGCACGGAAGCAGCCGGCGTCGGCGTCACATTGGCATGACCAGCCGCCGGCACGTTCACGACAGCGCGGTTGCCCAACGACGACGCATCGACGCCGAGCGCAACCGGCGCTGCCTGCGATGCGGGATGCTCATACTTGGCGGCCAGGCTCATCAGGTCGTTGAGCTTGGCGTCGTCGGCGCCTTCCGCGTGCGATGCGGTGTGATACGCCAGCGCACACAGCGCGAGGCCAGTCGCCAGGAACGCGCGTGCCGATGGCATAAAGCCGATCTGGCGGGAGGCGCGATGATGCTGCGTAGAAAGTTCAGACGCCGGCACCCACGCGCGCCGGGAGTCGGACCACACGAGACGGTAAATGCGATTCATTGAAGTGTCCCCTTTTGGCCGGCGCAGCCCACGTCATGTGTCCGCGCATACAGTCCATGCGAGCTGTACCGGCGCACGACATGTGCCACCGGCAACGCTTGGGGTTCATTACAACGATCGCAGCGGCTGCCCGATGTCCCAATCCGGCAACGGCATAAGCCGATCCGGCAAGGTCTAGGGCAAATACGGCAGCGGCCTGCACAAATCCGGCATCACGTGTGCGTTGCGTGACGAGAGGCGATGCGGAAACGACGAACGGCCAGCACGCGCGGCCGCGATGACTCAGGCCGCTTCGAACGGCGGTGCGCGCATCAAGGTATCGCGCGGGCGTTCGCCGAACACCCGGCGATAATGGTCGGCAAACCGCGAGAGGTCCCACAGGCCGCAACTGAGCGCCACCGATTTCACCGAGCGTCGGCTGGCATCGGACAGCGTGAGGTTCTTGCAGGCCGTGCACAGCCGCAGCATCGACAGATAGCGGTTCGGCGAGACGCCCAGCAGGTCGTCAAAGGCGTAGCGCAAGGCGCGCTCGCTGACACCGGCGGCGTTGCACAGCTCCGTTATATAGATGTCCCGGCGCAGATTGCGGCGCATGAACTCTTCGGCGCGCTGCACGGCGAGGTAGTGCGTGCGCCGGCCGCGTGAGCATGCCGGCCGGTCCTCGGCGCGGGCCGACAGCGCTGCGATGAGGTGGGATTCGAGCAGGCCATCGAGATCGATATCGTGCGGCGCACCTTCGTTTGGCGCCTGCAGTACGCGGTCGCGCACCGCATCGATCTTCGCGCGCAGCGCACGGGCGCGCTCGTCGTCGGACAACGTGAACAGCGACATCGCCCTGACCGGCACATCCGGCTGATGCGGGCTTAGCTCGAGGTACTTGTCCACCACGCGCTGCTGCGGCACCAGCACGCCGGTGATGCGGCTGCCGGAACCGAGCACGAACTCGCTGATGCCCTCGGGGAACACCGTGAAGGCCATGCCCGAGCCAAGCGACGTGCCATGGCACCAGCTGTCTTCCGAGGTGTGGTGCAGAAAGCCGAACAGACACCAGCCCTGCGGCAGCGCGAAGCGGCCGCGAAAGGCGAAGTTCACCTCGCCGGTGAAATAGATCGCCCGCTCCGACGCGATCGAATCAGCGTGCGCACGCGGTCCTTGCTTGCCCAGCAGTACCAGCTCCAGCTCACAGACCTTGAGGATGCCGCACAGCGTGACGAGATCGGGCGACTGCAGTCCGACGTCGTTCTCGATTTCCATTGATTGCCCCCTGAGGCATCCACTTCGAGGCGCCCGTTAATGTCGCCATTGATTATCACCGGCGACAAGGCTCATTAAAGAATCCATATGCATCGCCTCAATGCACATATTCGGCAATAGCTGTTTTGGCTGAAATGCCACCCTTCGGTTTGTGATGCACATCACATAATCGGTCTTCACGCCTGCCGTTTTTGTGCAAGCAGTCACGCATGCCCCAAAGAGACTGTGCTCGTACGTCACTCCGCCCAGGACGGTCGGACCGTACATTTTTAGGGGCCTTCCGATAAATCGTACGACGGTTTGGAGCGGGTCGTCCGCGCCATTTTTCCGTCGCCAACTGTCGTGAAATTGACTTCACAAAATCATCATTTTCACGCGAAATTGATTATTTCGATCTAAATGGTCGGAGAGCCCTTCGGGTCGATTGTAATTAATCGATCCAACTGGCCATTCGTATTATTGGACCGATAAAAGGCACGGCTCGTGCAATCGATTTAATAGTCCGAATGGACTATGGGCCAAATGCTCAATAGGGGCAGCCGCGGCCGATAAACAAAGAGGCGTGGCTGATCAGATACCAAAAAGTAGAGCGCGGGGCTCTACGGGAGACAAACCAATGAAGACGATGATTCGCAATTTTCTGGTGGAAGAGGACGGCATCACGGCGATCGAGTACGGGATTCTTGCGGCGATCGTAGCGGCGGCGGTGGTGGCCGCTTTCAAGACGCCTCTCTCGCAGCTTTTCGCAAAGGTGTTCACCGCGCTCGGCACTGTCGTGGACGGTGCCACCAGCTAAACGCGTGGAGAAAAGACGTCGCGGAGCGCGACGTCACCGATTCATCGGGGGCCGGCCAGGGACGGCCGCTCGGCTTCCATAGGGGGAAGGCATGGTCACGGTACTTTCGATGCTTGCAATCGTTCTGAGCGCGCCCGTCGTGCTGAGCGATCTGTATGCGCGCCGCGTACCCAATGCGTGGCTCGCCGCCACGCTGCTGACCGCTGTCGCCGCGACCTTGCTGCAACGGCTGCTTGGCGCCACGCCCGTCGTCTGGCCATCCCTGCCCGGGCTGGTCACCGGACTGGTCACCATGCTGCCCTTCTACGCCATCCGCTGGATGGGCGCGGGCGACGTGAAGTTTCTCGCCACGCTGGGCTTTCTGCTCGGCGTGCGTGCCTTGTTGCCGATCTGGATCATCGGCTGCCTGATGACCGGTGTGCATGCCGTCTGCATGCTGCTGTTTCGCCTGCCGCGCATTGCGTATGCGCCGGGCGTGAGCACGGTGCGCCAGCATCTGCATGCGTCGCCGCTGTGGCAGCGTTCCCTGCATGCACGGCAAGGCCGTGTGGGGCTGCCGCATGCCGCCTATCTCGGCATTGCCGCCATCGTCACCGTGCTCACTCCCGACCTGATGCATTGGGAGGGCGCATGATCATCCGTCATCGCGCGAACCCGACGCGACAGCGTGGCGTGGCGGCCATCGAATTCGCCTTTGTATTCCTGCTGGGCGTGCTGCCGTTGTTGCTGATCACGCTGACCGGCGTGCTGATCTTCGCCGCGCAGCAATCGCTGTCGCTGGCGTCGGCCGAGGGTGCGCGGGCCGCGCTGCAGTACGGCACCGTGGCGCAACGACAAAGCAATGCCTGCTACGCCGCGCAGCGCTCGATGGCCTGGCTGCTGGCCTTCTCCGGCGAAAGCGCGAATTGCGGCACGCCGGCCGCTCCCGGAGCTAGCTATGCGCCGGTCGCCATTTCCGCCGCCACGCCCTGCCCCAGCAATGCCGCCATGAAATGCATCACGGTGGTGGCGTCGTTCGACTACAACACGCACCCGTTCGTACCCGGCGCCTCGGCGCTGTACGGATGGCTGATGAAATCCAACCTCAGCAGCTCGGCCACCGTGCAGCTGGACCTGGGCACCTGACAAACCGGAGACACCTCCAGATGCACAACGTGTCACGCATCGCCGCCCTTGTGCTGGTTGTCCTCGCGACCGTGCTGGCGCTGGTCGCCTTCACCCTCGGCAAGCGGCGTCCGGAACAGGACGCGCCGCCACCGATGGCCGCCGCGCCCATCACGGCGCCAGCCGCACCGGTGACCCCGGCGAAAACAGCGCACGCCGTCGTCGCTGCGCAAGCCTTGCCGGCCGGCGAAGTAATTCCTGCGGCAGCGCTACGCGACGTGGCGGTTTCCACGGCGCCCGAGGGAAGTTATGGCCAGATCGAACTGCTGGTGGGCCAGGTGCCCCGTGTGGACATTCCCGAAGGCACCGTCGTGACCTCCGCCCTGCTCGCCAACCCGATTGCCATGCAGCTGCGCCCGGGCGAGCGCGCGCTGGCGGTGCCGGTCGATGAAGTCTCCGGCGTAGGCTACCGCGTGCAGCCCGGCGATTACGTCGACGTGGTGGTGACGTTGAAGATGGAAGAACTCAACCCTGCCTCCTTGGGCCGCCAACATACCGATAGCCGACTGCTTGCCGCTCGTTTGCGCGTGCTGGCCTACGGTGCGCGCGACTTGCCCAACGTCGGCCAGTCCACACCGGTCACCAGGAACGATGCCAACGAGGCAGCGGCGAAGATGGCCGTACTCGCGGTGCCCCTGGCGGAGGTCGATCCACTGGTGCTTGGCCTGCAGGCCGGCAAGGTGTCGCTTGCGCTGCGCCATCCCGGTGATCAAGGCATGCCGAGCGATCTGCTGTTTCCTTTGCCGCCTACCGTGCTGGCGCCACGCAGCGACCTCACCGCCGAACAACGTGCCTGGCTGCTCACGCCGGAGAACCGCGCTTTCGCCGGTATCCAGGACGCGGGCCTGCTGGGGCGCGCACGAACGAGCACACCATCGATCCAGCCACGGGCCCCAACGCAGGCTGGCCCGGAAATCATTCGCGGCACCAACGTCGCCTCCTCGCACGCGGCTCTGGCGGTGACTCCATGAGCCAGCGTCATTGGATCCTGCTGGCGATGGCCGCGCTGCCGCTGCTGGCGACGCATGCGGCCACCGTCAACGATGCGACGATTTCGCTGCAGGTGCACGAACAGCGTCCCTGGCACCTGCCGACGGACATCCAGCGCGTGGCGATTGCCGATCCTTCCGTCACCGACATCGTGATGCTGAAGGGCCAACGCGATGCGCTGCTGGTTGGCAAGAAGCCGGGCGAAACCACGCTGCTGCTATGGCGCCGTGGCGATGCCGCGCCACAACGACTGGCCGTGGAGGTGCGCAGCGCGGGACAGGCCGCACTGCAGAGCGACAGCGGCCTGCACATCGCCGTGCAAGACAACGAAGCCGTCCTGCGCGGCCAGGCCGACAGCATGCTCGAGCACGAACGCGGCGTGGCCGCGGCACAGAATGCGGTAGGCGACAAGGGCGCGGTAATCGATGCCTCCAGTGTCGCCAGCGGCGGCGTGGTGCAGGTGGAAGTGAAGGTGGTCGAGTTCGACAAGACGGTGATGAGCCAGATCGGCATCAACTTCAACGCCACCAACAACGGTTTTCGCTACGGCTTCACTTCGCCGCTGGGTCCGACCACCACCACGGGCGGCGCCATTTCCTCGGCCTTCAACCTGGTGATGGGACATACCAGCGCCAACGGTCAGCACGCCTGGAACGCGAACCTCAATCTGCTGCAGAGCGATGGCATGGCGCGCGTGCTCGCCGAACCGACGCTGGTGGCGTTGTCGGGTCAGAGCGCCAGTTTTCTGTCGGGCGGCGAGCTGCCGATTCCCGAGCCGCAGGGCCTGGGCACCACCACGATCGTCTACAAGCCCTTCGGCATCGGTCTCACGGTGACGCCCACCGTGCTCGCGCCGGATCGCATCGCGCTCAAGGTAGCGCCCGAAGCAAGCGATCTGGACTACACCAATGCCGTGGTGTTGAACGGCGTATCCGTACCGGCCATCAGCACGCGGCGCGCCGACACCACGGTGGAACTGGGCGATGGCGAGACCTTCATCATCGGCGGACTGGTGAGCCAGAACATCACCAGCCAGGTGGACAAGATCCCGCTGCTGGGCGACATCCCGATCCTCGGCTCGTTCTTCCGCGACCTCAAATACAGCCGCCAGGATAAGGAGCTGGTGCTGATCGTGACGCCGCACCTGGTGCGTCCGATCGCCAAGGACACCAGGCTGCCGCTGCCCGGCGAGCGCGAGCAGCGCAACAACCTGCCGGTGTGGGGCTCGTGGCTGCTCAATCCGGCCGGGTCCGATCAACTGCCGGGCTTCTCGCGCTGAGGACAAAAGCCATGCAAGCAAACCCCACGGTGGTGACCTTGACCAAGCCGGCGTTGGACTCGACGCTGCTGCTCTACTCGCCCGACGAAAACAATGCGCAGCGTTTCTCCGCGCGCCTGCGCCAGCTGGTCACGCTGGCGTGGTGCGACAGCCACCAGTTCGCCGCCAGCCGCCGCGCGCTGGAGGAACATCAGCCGCGCCTGGTCCTGCTCGATTTCTCCAAGGGCTATACCGACGCTTCCGCCGAGATCGCGCGCCAGCTGATGGCGATCGATCCGGGCCTGGTGCTGCTGGGGATCGGCTCGGCGGCATCGGATCGGGGCGCGGGCGTGCTCTGCGCGATGCGTGCAGGGCTGAAGGATTTCATCGACATCGATGCGGGCGACGAGGAGATCCTCGATCAGCTCCGCACGTCGCTGGAGCAGCTGCGCCATGCAGCGGACGGACAACCCGCGCGCGCACCCAGGCGCGGACAGCTGGTACTACTCTGCGGCGTGCGGCCGGGCCTGGGCACCAGCACGCTGGCAGCGCACCTGGGCGCCATGGCGGCGGCGATCAAACCGTCGGCAGCTGCCCCCGCCAGCGGCAACAGCGTCATGCTGTTCGATCTGGGTCACTCGAGCGGCGATATCGGGCTCTATCTGGGCACCGGCGGCGACTTCCATTTCGACGACGCGCTGCGCCACGCCAGCCGCATCGATGCCACCCTGGTACGCACGGCCGTGCCGCATCACAGCAGCGGCGCCGCCGTGCTGGCACAACCCCGCGAACGCAACATCAGCCTGGCCGGCGCCGAGGTCGTGCCCCTGCTGGAACGGTTGCTGGGCATGTACGACCTGGTGCTGTGCGACCTGGACAGCCGCGCGCTGGACGATGTCGCGCACAGCCTGCTGAAGATGGCCGATGCGATCTGGCTGGTCACCGACCAGGCGCTCGGTTCGATGGTGGCGCTCGACACCTGCCTGCGCCAACTCGAACGCGCGCAGGCGCGCGACCTGCGGGTGTCGCTGCTGGTGAACCGCTACGACGAGGCCTGCGGCCTCAGCGCCGCACGCATGGCCGAGCGCTTCAGCCTGCCGCTGCTGGCCACCTTGCCGGAACGCTCGCGCACCCTGCGCGCCGCCGCCAACCGCGGCTCGCTGTTGCATGAAATCGCCGCGAACGACGCCTATGTGCGTGCGCTCGCTCCGCTCCTCGCCCGTTTCCGGCTGCGCACGAAGCGCGACGCCGGCAAGCGCGGCTGGAGGACCTTGCTCAACCCGATACGGGGGAACTTATGGAAACGCCACTGAATTCTTCCAGTGCGTTGCTCGCTGCCGCACTGCGCCGTGCCGACGTCTCTTCGCGGCTGGATGGCCCTGCGTTGCCTTTCGAACAGACCCAGCAGTTCCAGGATGTGCTGTCGGCGGCGCACGAATTCCTGTTGAACCGCATCGAAGACCAGCGCATCGATATCGCATCGTGGTCGCGCACCACGGTCACCAAGTACGTGGAAACGGAGACCGCCAGCTTCGTGCAGGAGTGGCGCATCCCGGTCAACGAGTCGGAGATGCAACAGGTCTCCGGCGCGCTGGTGAAGGAACTCACCGGCTTCGGTCCGCTGGACGACCTGCTGCTGGATGCCGCGGTCGAAGACATCCTGATCAACGGCCACGACGATGTCTACGTGTCACGCCAGGGCGTGCTGAAGCGCGAGAACATCCGCTTCAGCGACAATCATCACCTGCTGCGCATCGTGCGCCGCATCCTCGCGCCGCTGGGCCGCCGGCTGGACGACTCCAACCCGATGGTGGATGCCCGCCTGCCCAACGGCGGCCGTCTCAACGCCATCATCGAGCCGCTCTCGGTCGCCGGCCCGTGCGTGTCCATCCGCAAGTTCCGCAAGGATCCGTTCACGCCTGACGAACTGCAGGAAAAGGGCACGTTCGATCGCGCGATCCGATCGTTCCTCGAAGCGGCCGTGCTCGGCCGTTGCAACGTGATCGTGTCGGGCGGCACCAGTTCGGGCAAGACCTCGCTGCTCAATGCGCTGGCCAGCTTCATCCCCGCGCACGAACGCGTGATCACGGTGGAAGACACCGCCGAACTCGCGCTCAACCATCCGCATGTGGTGCGGCTGGAAAGCCGGCTCGGCAGTTTCGACGGCGAAGGCGCGGTGAGCATCCGCGACCTGGTGCGCAACAGCCTGCGCATGCGTCCGGACCGGATCGTGGTGGGCGAGGTGCGCGGCGTCGAAGTACTGGAGATGCTGCAGGCGATGAACACCGGCCACGACGGCTCGATGTCGACCATCCACGCCAACTCGCCCCGCGATGCGTTGTACCGGCTGGAAATGCTGGCGGGCTTTGCCGGCTTCCAGGGCAGCGAGACCAGCTTGCGCCGGCAGATCGCCAGCGCGGTGGATTTCATCGTGCAGATCGCGCGACTGAGTAGCGGCCGCCGGGTGATTTCGTCGATCACCGAAGTGACCGGCGTGGGCGACAACGTGATCACCACGCAGGACATGTACCGCCACGATCCCTTCGTCGACCGCGACGGCAAGGAGATCGACCGCTGGATGAGTCTCGGCCTGCAGCCGCATACCAGCAAGCTCGAACCGTTCCGGCAGCTGCTGCGCGAAGCGAACGGGCCGTTCGCATGATCCAGGCGCTGTCGCTGGCCGCGCTCGCACTGCTGCTGCTCGCTGGCGCGATCGAGCTGTGGTGGGGCAGCGCATTGCGCCTGCAGCAGCGCAAGAGTCTGGAGAGCATCGAGCAACGGCTGGTGACGCGAGGGCAAACCGATCCTCGCGCACCGCCGCCGCTGCCGGCACCGCGCAAGCCGGGCCTGCTGCAGCGGGCAGACAGTGTGCTCACGCGCGCGGCGCTTCCGACCCGCCGGTCGATCTATCTCGCACTGGCCGCTCCCGGCATCGCACTCACCTTGCTGGCCTGGTGGCGCATCGGCAGCGCCTGGGGCATGCCGCTGATGCTTGCCCTGTACGGCGCGGCCGTATGGCTGTGGCTGCGCCGCCGCATCGAGAAGCAGCAACAGCTCTTGCTGGCGCAGCTGCCGGATTTCCTCGACGGCATGATCCGCATGACCAGCGTGGGCAACAGCCTGCCGATGGCATTCCAGAGCACCAGCAAGTCGGTGGCGATGCCTTTGCGCGGCGTGCTCGATCGCACGCTGTCGTCGATGCACGCCGGCGCCGATCTCGACCAGGCGCTGGCGATGGCGTCGCGTCCTTATGCGCTGGAAGAACTCTCGCTGCTGCATGCCGTGTTCGGCATCGGCATGCGCGTGGGCGGCCGGGCTGATCACATCCTGCAGCGCATGAGTGACTTTATGCGCGACCACGCGCACGCGCGCTCCGAGCTGAAGGCGATCACCGCCGAAACGCGGATGTCGGCCTGGGTGCTGGCCTTGCTGCCGGTGGCCGTGTCCACGGTGATGACGCTGCTCGATCCGTCGTTCTTCAAACCGATGTTCACCGAAGCGCTGGGCCACAAGATCCTGCTCATCGCGCTCGGGCTGGAGTTGACCGGCGGCCTGTTGCTGTACCGGTTGGCCAAATCGCTGTAGCAGCGCGTGGCGCTGTCGTCTCTTTCGCTGTTCGCTGGGGGTGCGTCGTGGAAGTGGGTTGGATCATGATTGCCGCACTGGTGGCGCTATCGGCGGGCGGCGGCTTGTTCGCCAGCGAGGCGCTGCGCCACTACCGCCAGCGCCAGCAGGAAAGCCGGCTGATCGACCGGGCGTTGCTCGGCCCGCGCGCAGGCAACCCCGGCGATACGCCGGCCGAGCCCCAGGAAGACGCCTGGACGCTGTTGTTGCACACGCTGGCTGCGCTGGGCCGCCGTTTCGAGACCGGACGGCTGGGCCGTGCGCTGATCACGCCGGAAGACCGGCTGCTGCTGGGACAGATCAACCGCAACACCGGCCAGGGACGGGCGATGTTTCTCGGCCTGCGCCTCGCGCTGGCCATGGCGGTGCCGCTGCCGGTAATGCTATGGCTGGCGCCCAGCGGCTTCAGCGCCTTCGTGGTGTTGCTTGGCGCCGCGGCATTCGGCCTGATCGCACCCAAGCTCGTGCTGGGCAGCCTGGCCAAGCGGCTGCGCAAACGCGCCGACGACGAACTGCCCTTGCTGGTCGATCTGCTGCGGCTGCTGCAGGGCGTGGGTTTCAGCGTGGACCAGAGCCTGCAGATGGTCGCCGACCGTTTCCAGGAAGCGATGCCGCTGATGAGCCGCGAGGTCGGCGACGCCAACGCACTGTACCTGCGCGGCCGCACGCGCATGCAGTCGCTGCATCGCCTGTGCGAGTTCGACAACGACGGCCTGAAGAGCCTCGTGCAGATCCTCGTGCAGGTGCATGAGCACGGCGGCGCCGTGCAAGAACCTCTGCGTCAGTTCGGCGATCGCCTGCGCGAGCAACGCAAGCTGCACATGAAGGAACTGAGCGGCAAGCTCTCCGTGAAGATGACCGTGGTGATGATGCTCACGTTGATTCCGGCACTGATGCTGGTGCTGGCCGGGCCGGCTGCGATCTCGCTGATCACCACCATGACCAAGCTGGGAGGACACTGACCATGCGCACTTCCCTGCCTCGCTGGCTGTTTGCCTCAATCGCCTGCGTGCTGCTTGCAGCGTGCGGCAAGACGCTCGGCGGCTATCCCAACCACACGCCCACGGCATCACTGGTCGCGCCGGGCAACAGTGCCCGCGACGACAAGTCGGTCTATATGGACCTGATTCGCCAGATGCAGCAGCAAGGGGCCTATTACGCGTCGCTCGCACACATCGACGCGTATCGCCAGCGTTTCGGCAACACGCCGGAACTGCGTCGCCGACAGGCCGATGCGCTGCGTGCCACCGGTCAATTGGATGCCGCGCGCGTCATCTATCGCAGCCTTCTCAGCGGCGAGCAGGCCGCTGCCGCGTGGCATGGGCTGGGCCTGGTCGAGGCGCAGTCGGGTCATGCGACGGCGGCCGACGAAGCGCTGCTGAAGGCCACCGAACTGGAGCCGGTCAACGCCGCGTACCTGAGCGATCTGGGCTATGCACGCTTGTGCGATGGACAGACGGCCGCCGCGAAGGACCCGCTCGCGATGGCCGCCGAGCTGGATCCCACCAATGCGAAGGTCATCGCGAACCTGGCGCTATGGGCCATGCTGACAGGTGACACCACGCGGGCCGACGCCATCATGCAGCGCGGCGAGCTGCCTGCGAGCAGCCAGGACGACGTGCATCGTCTCGCCGTGCAGCTCGCATCGCGCCGCACGCGCTCGGCGACGCCTGGCGCGCAAGCCGCCAGCGCACCGGCACGCCCAGCGAACAGCACCGCCGGCACGGATGTACCCGCCAGCATGTTGCAACGCTTCACCACGGATGGCACCGCTTACGAGGCACGCCCATGACGATTTCGCTTCGCATCTCCCGACAGGTTGTCATCGCGTTGGCGTTGACATGTTCGGCCGGCATCGCCGCCCATGCACAGCAAGCGCCGATCACCGGCCAGATGCTGGCGCCCACGGCGCCGCCCGCCACCGTCGACAGCCCGCCGCCTGCCGCCGCGCCCGCGCCAACGGCAACCGATAGTGCGAACGAGGAAACGCAGGTAGGCGACACCACGCACCAGTTGCTCGGCATGCAAGCGCAGGGCACGCATGCCGGCAAGCATCTGCCGATACCGGGCCCGGAGGCGTCGGCGAGCTACCAGCGCTACCTGAAGAGCTTCGAGCATCCGATTCCGGAGTTCTATGACGCGGCGGTCAGCAAGAGTGCCGATGCGTCGTCCACCTCCAGCTCGCCCTGACCCGTATGCGGCGCGCGCAAAGCGGTTCCACGGCCGTAGCGATGCTGTTGATGATGTTGGGCCTGATCACCATGCTCGGCCTGGTGGAAGTGGGCTATCTGTACTGGGCCAAGCGCGACACGCAGAAGGTGGCCGACCTGGCGGCCCTCGCCGGTGCGCAGCAGCTCAACGCGTGCACGTCGGGCAACGGCAACAACACCGCCGCCACAGGCAACGCGACGACGGAAAATGGATTCACCGGCCAGCTCAGCGTCAACTGCGGCACCTGGAACCCGGCCAACGGGAGCAGCGATCACTTCGCCGGCACGACCGGCACGCCCAATGCGGTGAAAGTGGTAGCGCAGCGTTCGGTGCTGCCCATCTGGGGCATGGCGGGCAAACTGCCCAACGTCAGCGCCGAAGCGGTGGCGAGCGGCTTGCAGCCCGTGGCGGTTTTCAGCATCGGCAGCACGTTGGTGGACGTCAGCGGAAAATCGCCGCTCGGCCAATTGCTCACCGGCATTGGACTCAACATCCCCGAGGCGACGCTGGTCGGCTACAACGGACTGGCCACGGCCACCGTCACGCCCTCGGGTCTGCTCAACCAGCTCGGCGTGAGCGTGCCGGCCAACCTCGATGTCGGCGGCGTCAACCAGTTGCTCGCCTCGTCGGTGCAGGCACACGCGTTGATCGACGTGCTCAATGCCGTGGTGAATGCGGCCGGCCAACAGCAGTTGCTCAGCGCCAACGCCACCCTGGTCAACGCGGTCACCGCCGCCGTCGGCACTGCACCGGGCAAGGTCACGCTGGGTTCCAGTGGATCGACCAGCGGCTTGTTCGCACAGATCACGGCGCCCGACAGCAGCGTGCAGACGGCGCTCAATGCCCAGGTGAATGCGTTGCAGCTGATCAGCGGCGCGGTCGGCGTGGCCACCGGGCAACACGCCCTGAAGGGTGCCGTCGCTGTGCCGAATATTCTTGGCTTCAGCATCAGCAGCGCCTTCAGCGTGATCGAGCCGCCGTCGATCGGCATTGGTGGCGTGGGTACGAGCGCGTCCACGGCGCAGGTGCGCGCCTTCATCAACGTGCAGTTCTCGACCAACAACATCCCGTTGCTGGGCACGCTGGTGAGCTCGCTGGCCAAGACGTCGATCAGCCTCAACCTGCCCATTGCGATCGACCTGGTCTACGCCAAGGCGACGCTCAACAGCCTGTGCACGGAGAACAGCAGCCCGTATCACGCCACCTTCGGCGTGCAATCATCGGTGTTGAAGATGTGCGTGGGCGGCATATCGCAAAGCAGCGCATTCAGCACCGCGGGAAGTTGCGATCAGATCCCCGCGGTCAGTGGCGCTCCCTTGCTGAATGTGACGGTCGCCGGCGCAACCGTGGCCAGCGTGGTCAACCCGTTCGTGATCACCGGTTTGCCGGCGAATGGCAGCGGCACGCTGGCCGCGGGCGAATCGGCGAACATTCCCAGCGGCGGCACCCCGCTCGACATCGGCACCACCGTCACCAATGTCTTCAACGCACTGACTACCGCGTTGCTCAACCAAACGGCGACATCCACGCCATCATCGATCTCCACGCCGCTGGCGACCGACCTGTGGAACAACAATGCGGGCGCCCACACCGGTCTCACGCCCAACCTCAACCAGCTCTCGGCAGCCTTGACCCAGCTGTCGGGCACCACCACGGGCCTGCAGAGTTTTCTGCAGAACACCGGCGGACAGGTCGGCAACATTCTCGGCAGCACGCTGACGCTCAATGTGCCGGGCATTCTTACCGGCACCAGCAACCTGCTCGGCGGCGTGGTCAACCTGTTGGGCAACGTGCTCACCCAGACGGGTTGCGCGGCGGGTTTCCAGAACAGTTGCATCGCGGCCATCCAGACCGCCATGAATGGCGGCACCACCTCGTTGCCCAACAGCCTGGTAGCCGTGCTCGGTTTCGTGGTGCAGACCCTGCAGGGGCCGCTCAACCAGCTCGGCTCGCAGGTGCTGACGCCGGCGCTGAGGGACATCCTGGGCATCAAACTGGGTGTCAGCACGGTGAGTCTGCAGTCGCTGCAGTGTCACGGTGTGCAGTTGGTCTACTAGCGATGCATCGCCTCTTGACCCCCACAAACAGACCCTTAGACTGTCCCGGTTGGCTTGGCAAAGGGCTGGAAATACGCGCAGCAGCGCTTTCCAGGGCGGGCCACGATCAAAGGGGAATTTCAGGATGAAGGCTTTGACTCGCAGCGCGAGCCCACGGCGGGTGTTGTTCGCGATCGGCACCCTGGTGCTCATGGCCACTTCGGCGTGCGCGAGCGCACCCGCGACGAGCAACAACCCGATGCCGCCCGCACCCGAGCCGGCCGCTTCCACCCAGTCCAAGGTGCCGCTGAGCACGGTGGAAAGCCTTCGCCAGTTGATTGACAACCATCAGCTCACCGAAGTGCGCACCACGTACAACAGCACCTATGGCGCGAGCCTGCTGTTCCGTCCGGAAACCCTGGGCTATTACGTGGTGCTGTTCCACGGCAAGGAATTCTGGCGCGTGATGCAGACCGATTCCTTCGACGACGCCGAGAGCCTCTATCGCACCTTCGTGTCGCAGACGCAGACGCTGGGCCAGGTCGAAATCGACACCATGCGCCTGGATGCCGGCAACAAGTACGCCGAGCACATGATTGCGGTGAACCAGGCGAAGCTGCGCAGCCTGCAGCAGGACGCGAACAACCAGCAGCAGCAAGCGCAGCAGGTGGCCGCCCAGCAGGAGCAGGCCCATCAGCAGGCGGTGGCGCTGAGCAGCGATCTGCACAACACCAATGCACAGCTCGATGCGGTGAAGCAGCAGATCCGCGCCCTGGAAACGATGCAGTCCAATCCGAACCTGGTGCTGCCCACGCCGGCGCCTGCCACCACCGCGGCGCCGACCCCGCAGCCGAACCAGCCGCCCGCCGCGTCGCCCTGAGCGAGCCGACCTGGCCGTCCGAACCGCCGCATCCTCACGGATAGCGGCGGTTTTTCTTTTTGCGGCGTGAGCGGCGAAGAAAAAGCCGACTGGCAACAACGACATCGGAAGCATTCCCGGCCTGATCCAGGCTGCCTTGCGTACGATCCTGCGAAGGATCGCCGTCGCATTTGGTCAGCGAAAAGCAAGCCAACCAGTACTTTTGTCACGGTCGCCGCGTGACCTTGATACGCATACTCGGGACTTACATCGATCCAATACCGGGGAATTGCATGCGCCGTCTCTTGACCTTGCTGATGGCAGGCAGCCTTGTGCTGTCGCCGTGTTTCGTCACCCTGGCCAAGGATGCGCCGCCGGACAAAGACAAAAAGGCCGCCAGCAAGGACGAGGACGTCCAGGCACCGAGCACCGAGACCGCCGTGCGCACCAAGCACAGCGTGAGCATCAACGGCCATTCGGTGTCCTACACCGCCACGGCCGGCACGGTGATCATCCGCGACGACAAGGGCGAGCCGCAGGCCAGCGTGTTCTACGTGGCCTATACGGTGGACGGCAAGGCGGAGAAGCGCCCGGTCACCTTCCTCTACAACGGCGGCCCGGGTTCCTCCTCGATGTGGCTGCACATGGGCTCGTTCGGCCCGGTGCGCATCGCCACCGACAGCCCCGCCGCCACCGCGCCGGCGCCGTACAAGCTGGTGTCCAACAGCGACAGCCTGCTCGACAAGACCGACCTGGTCTTCATCGATGCGGTGGGCACCGGTTATTCGCGACCGCTCGGCAAGGCCGAGGGCAAGGATTTCTGGGGCGTTGACCAGGACGTGTCGGCGTTCTCGCGTGCCATCCAGCGCTACGTGACGATCAACAACCGCTGGAACTCGCCGAAGTTCCTCTACGGCGAAAGCTACGGCACCACGCGCTCCGGCGCGCTGGTGGATGCGCTGCAGGACAAGGGCATGTCGTTCAACGGCGTGATCATCATGTCCTCCATCCTCAACTACGGCATGCGCATGCCGGGCTATGACGCGATGTACATCGGCTACGTGCCGAGTTACGCCGCCGCTGCCTGGTATCACAACAAGCTCGCCAACAAGCCGGCCGACCTGAAGTCGTACATCGACCAGGTACGCGCCTTTGCCAGCGGTCGCTATGCAAGCGCGCTGGCCAAGGGCCAGGACATCTCGCCGACCGAAGCCGACGCCGTGGCGCGCCAGCTGGCGGCGTATACCGGCCTGTCGGTGGAGTACATCAAGGAGTCCAACCTGCGTGTGGACCCGTCGCGCTTCCGCAAGGAACTGCTGCGCAACGAACGCCGCACCATCGGCCGCTACGACGCGCGCTTCGAAGGCGTGGACGAAGACGCGGCCGGCGAAGTGCCCGACTACGATGCTTCCGACACCGGCATCAGCGGCGCGTTCGTCACTGCGTTCAACGATTACATCGTCAACCAGCTGAACTACCACAGCGACCTCGACTATCGCCCCACCTTCGGCGACATCAACAAGTCGTGGGACTGGAAGCATCAGGCGGCCGGCATCAAGCGTCCGCTGTTGATGGCCTATGTGGCCGGCGACCTGGCGCATGCGATGCGCACCAACCCGCATCTGCAGCTGCTCTCGGTGAACGGCTACTACGATTTCGCCACGCCGTTCTTCAACACCGAGTTCGACATCTCGCACATGAACCTGGAACCGTCGCTGCGCGGCAACGTGCATTTCCTGTACTACCCGTCGGGCCACATGATCTACCTCAACACCGAAGCGCTGCAGCAGCTCAAGGGCGACCTGGCACGCTACTACGACGCCACCACCCACTCCTGATTGGACCCGGAGACGACTGACATGCGCCAGCTTCCGCTTGCTTCGCTCGCCCTTGCCACGCTGTTGGCCCTGGGCACCCTGCCGCTGCACGCCGCCGATACGCCCAAGGATGCCGCCAAGACCGAACAGGGCGACAAGGACAAAGACAAGAACGCCGACGAGCACACCCAGCCCACGCCGCCCGAGCGCAGCGTGGTGACCAAGCACAGCGTACGCGTGGGCAACCGCAGCATCGACTACACCGCCACCGCTGGACGCCTGACCATCCGCGACGACAAGGGCAAGCCCACGGTGAGCTTCTTCTACGTCGCCTACACGGCCGACGGTGGCAAGAACAGCAAGCGTCCGGTGACGTTCTTCTACAACGGCGGCCCGGGTTCGTCGTCCATGTGGCTGCACATGGGCTCGTTCGGTCCGGTGCGCGTGGCCAACGATGGCGACAAGCCGATTCCGCCGGCACCGTACCGCTGGGTGCCGAACGAGCAGAGCCTGCTCGACAAGACCGACCTGGTCTTCATCGACGCGCCGGGCACCGGTTACTCGCAGCTGGTGGGCAAGACCGAAGGCAAGGACGTGTGGGGCGTGGACCAGGACGCGGAGGCGTTCACCAAGTTCATCACCCGCTATGTGAGCGTGAACAACCGCTGGAATTCGCCGAAGTTCCTGTTCGGCGAAAGCTACGGCACCACGCGCTCCGCCGTGCTGGTGAAGTCGCTGCAGGACGCGGGCATGGAGTTCAACGGCGTCGTGCTGATGTCCTCCATCCTCGATTTCTCGGTGGCCGCGCCGGGCATCGACCACGGCTACATCGTGAACCTGCCGACCGAGGCGGCGATTGCCTGGTACCACAACAAGGTGCCGAACAAGCCGGCCGATATCGGCACGTTCCTCGCCGAAGTGCGCCGCTTTGCCTCCAGCGATTACACGCTGGCGCTGGCCAAGGGCGACACCATCGATCCGGCCGAAGCCGATCGCGTGGCCAACCAGATGAGCCGTTACCTCGGCCTGTCGCCGCAATACATCAAGGAAGCCAACCTGCGCGTGAATCCCAGCCGCTTCCGCAAGGAACTGCTGCGCAATGAGCGCCTTACCGTTGGCCGTCTGGACGGCCGTTTCCAGGGCATCGATCCGGACGCCGCCGGCGAAACGCCCGATGGCGATACCGCCAGCGACGCCATCACCGGCGCCTACGTGGCGGTGTTCAACCAGTACGCCGCGACCGAACTGAAGTTCACCGAGGATCGCGCCTACCTGCCCAACAACTACGGCGCCATCGGCCGCAACTGGGACTGGAAGCGCAAGAAGAACGGCGGCTGGCTGCAGGCCACCTACGTGGCCGACGACCTGGCCGATGCCATGCGCCGCAATCCGCACCTGAAGGTGTTCTCGGCCAATGGTTATTACGACCTGGCCACGCCGTTCTACGCCACCGAGTTCGACCTCACCCACCTCGGGCTGGAGCCGGCCGAACGCAAGAATGTCACGTTCGGTTTTTATCCTTCGGGTCACATGATTTATCTTGACCAGACGTCCTTGCAGCAGACCAAGGCCGATCTGTCCCGTTTCTATGATGACGCCGCACCGTGACCAAGCTTCCTCCCCCGCCTCTCCCCGAATCATCTGACGAACAACCCGACGACCCCTCGCGACGCCGCCTGCTGGGCGGCCTCGCGCTGGGCGGTGCCGCGCTGGCCATCGCCGGCACCGAGACGCTCGCTGCCGGCGCGAAGCCGGCAGCGTCGACGATGGCCCCCGCGGCCATCGACGAAGCGCTGCGCAAGGACATCCAGCAGGTCGTGGTGATCTACCTGGAGAACCGTAGCTTCAACAACCTGTTCGCCAATTTCCCCGGCGTGGAGCAGCCGCTCGGCGCGCTGAAGCCCGACGCCTACCTGCAACGCGACCGCGACGGCAGCGTGCTGAAGGAGCTGCCGCCGATCTGGCACGGCCTGGCGCCGCACAAGCAGACGGTGAACCACCGCGACTACCAGGTGATGCAGGACCATCTCACTGGCCTGCCGAATGCACCGTGGGCGTTGCGCACGGGCGACGGCGAACCGTTGCCGCATGGCGTGGTGACGCGCGATCTCATTCATGCGTTCTACGAGAACCAGCGCCAGATCAACGGCGGCAAGAACGACGGCTTCGTGGCCTGGGGCGACACCGGCGCAATGGTGATGGGCCACTACGACGACAGCGCGTCCAACCTGCGCCTGTGGCAGCTCGCGCGGCAATACACGCTGTGCGACAACTGGTTCATGGGCGCATTCGGCGGCTCCTTCCTCAACCATCAGTACCTGGTCGCCGCACAACCGCCGTTCTATCCGAATGCAGACCACAGCCCGGCTCAATTCAACATCGCCGTGACCGAAAGCGGCAAGGCGGACGATCCGCGCCTGAAGCTCGCCGAAGATTCACCGCACAGCGCGATGGATGGCAAAGCCAAGCCGATCTCGCGCAGCCAACTCACGCCCGACTTCTGGGCCGTGAACACCATGATGCCGCCGTATCAGCCCACCAGCACGCAGTCGGGCACGAATCCGCTGATGGCCTCCGAGGACAGTCCGAACACGCTGCCGCCGCAGCTGCACAAGACCATCGGCGATGCGCTTTCCGCCAAGGGCGTGGACTGGGCGTGGTACGCCGGTGCCTGGCAGCTAGCACTCGATGGCAAAGGCGACGGCGACGAACACCAGTTCCCGCAGCGTCCGAACTTCCAGATCCATCACCAGCCGCTGAACTACTTCAAGAGCTTCGCGCCCGGCACCGACGCACGCGCTAAGCACCTGCGCGACGCCGGCGTGGGCGAGACCTCGAAGACCAATCGTTTCCTCGCCGACATCGAAGCCAATCGCTTGCCCACAGTGAGCTTCTACAAGCCGCAGGGCGACCTCAACATGCACGCCGGCTATTCGGACGTGGATACCGGCGACCGCCACGTGATGGCGATTGTCGATGCGTTGCAGAAATCGCCATCGTGGAAGCACACGATGGTCATCATCACCGTGGACGAGAACGGCGGCTGGTGGGATCACGTGGCGCCGCCCAAGGGCGACCGCTGGGGCCCGGGTTCACGCATCCCCGCCCTGGTGGTATCGCCGTTCGCCAAGAAGGGCCACGTCGACCACACGATCTACGACACCGGCTCGATCGCGCGCTTCCTCACGCGCCGCTTCGGCCTGGAGAAGTTGCCCGGCCTGAGCATGCGCGAGCAAGCGATGATCGCAGCGGGCGGCCCGCCTCCCGGCGATCTGACCAACGCGCTGGAACTGAGCGCCTGAAGACGGACGGCGCGCGAACGAACTGCTCACATTCCCGGTGACATACTTCGCGCGCCTTTTCAGGGAGCGAGAATCATGCGCCGCACTGTTCTGACCGCCATCGCACTCACCACCGTCCTCGCCGCTGGCGTCCACGCACAGAGCGGCCTTGGCAGCCTGACCCAGCAGGCCCAGATCGCCAACAAGAACTTCGACATCGCCGACAAGAACAAGGACGGCCTGTTGACCAAGGAAGAAGCGGAGAAGGGCCCGGTGCCGTTCATCCGCGCGCATTTCGATGCCATCGACAAGGATCACAAGGGCACGGTGTCGAAGCAAGATGTGCTCGATTACGTGAAGTCGCTGCAACAAGGACATCGGCATCCGGCAGCGGCGGCGTCGACTCACTGATTTTTTGTTGAGACGGCAAAGCCGCTCTCTCGCCCGGATGTCGCGATCCCGTGACCGGGCCGCTTACGACGCGAAGCTAGTCCCGTGGGACGCAGCGGGCGTTTCGATCGGCTGCCGCCGCTCGAGTCACTTTTCTTTGCCGGCCCACGCATACGCAGGAGCGCATGCGAACGGCGAAGCCGGCCCGAAGGGCGGAGGGCAGGATGCCCGGAGTAAAGAAAAGTAACCCAAAGAAATGGCCTTTCAAGCTGGCAGCATCGTGTTGAATCCAAGCACGAACGCTCGCAGCGCGTCCCACCGGATCTCCATGGGAGGTTACCCCAGGGGTACTTCAATGCGCTGCGCAACGCGCCCGAATCGCTGAGGACTTAAAGCGGAGCTCGCTTCGCATCGCCCTTGGCTTGTACGCGATGTACCGCACCTCTCCCGCTCCCCTCCGGGGAGAGGGCCGGGGTGAGGGGCGGGTGCTCGCGGGAACCTGTGTGCTTTCTGTGGGAGCGCACTTGTGCGCGACAGCCACGCATGGATGTACCGCTCCGTCGGCTTGTCGCGCACAAGTGCGCTCCCACAGTAGCCC
>NZ_JADIKC010000013.1 GCF_016905005.1 Dyella kyungheensis | reverse complement strand
CGCCGATTGGCGCCTTGGCCGCGCGGGCGGCGCGCGCACTTGTGCTGGCGCAACAGTGCCACCAGCCCTCGCCGCAGCTCCCCGCGGGGAGCTGCATAGATCGCGGTGTAAATCGTCTCGTGAGACACGTGCTTGGCCGGTTCCTCAGGATGCTGTCGGCGCAGTGTGCGGCTCACCTCTTGCGGTGACCAGCGGCGAGCCAACAGGTAACGCACCAGACGCCACAAGGCACTCTCACGATGCAACTTACGCGGCCGACGCGCCTGATGGGCCAAGCGTCGGGCCCGATGGCCGGCACGACAAGCGTCATAGCCGAGCGTCGGGCGCCCCAGACGAGGGCTGCCTGACGGCTCGCGGTGCCCGTTACGCGCCAGCTCCCGTGAGATCGTACTGGGCGACCGGCCCAGCAGCATCGCCAGCTGCCGGGCGCTGTCCCCGCGTGCCTTGCCCACCATGATCGCGCCTCGCTCTTCGGCGCTTAGATGGTTGTAGTGCTGACCCATGCATCACCTCCAGAGGGGTGTTGCACTTGATATTAGAGACCGCCTTACTTTTCTTTGGGCAAGCAAAGAAAAGTGACCCGGCCTCCGGCAGGAGGACGGAAGCCCGCGGCAGGCGAGCCAGATCGCGATGACGCGACAACTAAACACCGAGGCTCTGGATCCCGGCCTGCGCCGGGATGACGAGCTAGTAAGACGCGAGGCCTGAGTGCCGTTGCGCGAACCGCGATTCACTCACCGCCCATCCACCGCCTTGCGCCCAATCGCCGGATCATCCGTAAAAAACGAATCCACCCCCGCATCCAGATACGCCCGTATCTCCGCAATCGACCCCGCCTCATTGAACGCCTTCGGATCGCTCCCCTTCCAGAAATTCTTCGCCTGGAAGAAATTCTCCGGCCGGAACGTATACGGATGCAGCTCCAGCTTCACCGCATGCGCGTCATGCGCCAATGCCGTGGGCTTGCCCAGCGAGCCATCCGCAGCCAGCGGAATGATCGAACGGATGCTCGGCCCGATCGCATCGGCATACCCGGCGATATCGCGCAGGCCAGCGGGCGTCATCATCTGCGCGTAGGTCAGCTTCCCACCCGCAGCAACCACGTCGTACGGCGCTTCATTCGCATCGCCGAGCAGCTGAAGGAGACGGATATTGGGATGCTGCTTGCCCAGCTTGCCGCGCAGATAACGCAGGTTGGCGATCTCGAACGACTGGATTTCCACCGGCGCCGTGCGCGTGTATGCATGCGCGGCGAGCGTAGCCAGCACGAGGTCTTCCATCGGCAGCCCGGCCCGCTGGAAATAGGTGCCGTGCTTGATCTCGGGAATGATGCCGATCACGCGCCCCTGCGTGGCCGATTCGGCGGCCACGAAATCGATGATCTCGTCCAGCGTAGGTATCTGGAACTGTCCGTCGTATGCGGTACTGCGAAACTCCGGCAGGCGTTCGCGGGCGCGCAGCGTCTTCAGCTCGGCCAGGGTGAAGTCTTCGGTGAACCAGCCCGTCACCTTCTCGCCGTCGATCGTCTTGGTGGCCTTGCGCGAGGCGAATTCCGCATGCTGCGCCACGTCGGTGGTGCCGCTGATCTCGTTCTCGTGACGCGCCACCGGCACGCCGTCGCGCGTCATCACCAGGTCCGGCTCGATGAAATCGGCGCCGTCGGCGATCGCCTTGCCGTACGACGCCAGGGTGTGTTCCGGTCGCAGCGCGCTGGCGCCGCGATGGCCGATCACCAACACCTTCTTCGCCAACGGCGCTTCATTTGCCCGGATATCGGCTGTCATGAACAGTGCACCCGCCATCACAATGATCCAGCATAAACGACCCACGGTAGCTCCTTCGCAATGATCACGGCACGCCGCAGAGGGCGCATGGAGCGCCTATGGTGCCTATGACTCTTGGCACCGGTATGACTTGCGGCCAATGGTCGCCCGACAAGCCGATGCTAGCCTCCTGGCGACTTATTCGACGATCGGACTCTCCATGCTCACCACGCTCTTGGCCGCCCTGCTCGCCAGCGCCGCTCCCGCCACCGACTGCCACGTAGGTTCATATCGCCTCAGCGATGGAAGCGCGCTGGATATCGGCCATTCGGATGAAAACACCCTGCGCTGGCGACGTATCGACGGCAGCACCGGCAAGCTCAAGCGGGGTGCCGGCGATAGCTGGACCAGCACGTTCGGCTGGACGGACCGCCCGGACGGCAAGGATGTCCAGTTCACCGATTGTGCGAAGGGCAAGATCACCTTCGATGGCAAGCAGGGCGAGCGCATCCCCTTCACGGTGCAGGAGACGACGTTTGCCGGCGAAGGCGGCACGCGTCTGGTCGGACGGCTGATTCTCCCACCCGGCAAGGGCAAGGTGCCGGTGGTGGTGCTCGTGCATGGCTCGGAAAAGGATTCGGCCCGCACGTTCGATGCCATGCAGCGCGAGTTCCCCATCGAGGGCGTGGGCGCGTTCGTCTATGACAAGCGCGGCACCGGCGCTTCCGATGGCCAGTACACGCAGGATTTCAGCGTGCTCGCCAACGATGCGGTGGCTGCGGTCGCCGAGGCTCGCCGGCTGGCCGGCGCGCGTGCCGGCCGGGTGGGTTATCGCGGCGGCAGCCAGGGCGGCTGGGTGGCTCCGCTGGCGGCCACGCGCACCAAGGTGGATTTCGTGATCGTGGGCTACGGCCTGGCCATCTCGCCGCTGGAAGAAGACCGCGAAGCGGTGGCGTTCCAGATGACGCTCAAGGGCTACGACCAGTCGGTGATCGACAAGGCGTGGGAGCTCTCCGATGCGGTGGGCCTGATCCTTTCCAGCGGACTGACCGATGGCTTCGACCAGCTCGATGCGGCCAAGGCCAAGTACGGCAAGGAGCCCTGGTACAAGGATGTGCGCGGCGACTTCAGCTATCTGGTGCTGCCGATGAGCAACGCCGAGATCCGCGAGAAGGGCAAGGCATACATGTGGCACACGCCCTGGCACTACGACGCCATGCCGGTGCTGGAGAAGCTGCAGACCCCGCAGCTGTGGGAACTGGGCGGCGACGACATCGATGCGCCCAGTGGCGAAACCCTGCGCCGCCTCGCCTCGTTGCAGGCCAAGGGTCTGCCGATCACCACGGCGTTGTTTCCGCATACCGAACACGGCATCACGGAATACGAACTCGGCAAGGACGGCGAACGCGTGAGTACGCGCTATGCGGCGGGTTACATGCAGCTCGCCATCGACTTCGCGAAGGGCACGCTGCATCCGCCCTATGGCAACAGCGCGATGGTGTTCCCGCAGCAAACACCCGCAAAATGAACACCCGTGGCACCGCGTTCGCGCGGTGCTAGGCTTCCGCCATGATCCGTCGTGGCCTCTTGTTCGCATGCCTCACGGGGCTGGCCTTCGCCGCCCCGGCCGCTGACGTCGCCACAGGCGTGTTCAAGGATGTGGTGTTCTCGCAGTACAGCAACCTGTCGAGCAGCACGGAACTGGCCCGGCGACTGGTGACGCCGTTGAATGCATGGCGACTGCAGCGTCACGCCGCCGGGCTGGGCATTGCCATCGCGGAACAGCCCATCGATCTGGCCAAGGAGCGGTTCGCGCTCTACGTTCCCGCGCAGATGCCGCCCGGCGGTTATGCCCTGCTGGTGTTCGTTCCGCCGTGGGACGAGGCCAGCGTGCCGGCCGCATGGACGTCGATCCTCGAACGTCACGGCATGATCCTGGTCACCGCGGCCCATATCGGCAACGACACCAGCCTGCTCGACCGCCGCGAGCCGGTTTCGCTGCTGGCGGCCAGCAATGTGATGGCGCGTTACCGGGTCAATCCGCAGCGCGTCTATGTCGGTGGCTTCTCCGGCGGCTCGCGCGTCGCGTTGCGGCTGGCACTCGGCTATCCGGATGTGTTTCACGGTGCGCTGCTGGAGGCCGGCAGCGATACGCTCGGGCGGACGGTGCCGCTACCGCCGTTGTCGCTGCTGGAACAATTCCAGTCCTCCACACGCCTGGTCTATTTTACCGGCCAGCGCGACACGGCCAACCAGGATGCGGACAGGCAGAGCCGTGCGTCATTGCATGATTGGTGCATCGACGACTTCGATGTGCGCGCGATGCCCTGGACAGGTCACGACCTGGCCGAGCCGCCTGCCCTGGATCGCGCCCTGACCTCGCTGGAAACCCACAGTGCAACAGACCCCGCGAAACTCGATGCCTGTCGTGCACGGATCGCCAGCGATGTCGACAAGGCCCTTGGCCAGGTCGATGCGGACATCGCGGCCGGCAAACTCGACAACGCGAAACAACGGCTGGACGACGTCGACCGTCGCTACGGCGGATTGGCCGCACCGCGCAGCGTGGAACTGGCGACGCGGCTCGAACCAGCCGCGCCGCACAAACCCTAGGCGATGGTCATCGCATCCACCCTGCCGGCGCGTACCGCCTTGACCAGCGACGCATGGTCGCGTTCGTTCTGGTCGGCATACGCCACCGAGAAGCTCGTCATGGCATCGGCAAAGGCATCGCTCTTGCCCAGGTAGGCGGACAACAACACCGCATCGCCCGAGCGCGCATGCGCGCGTGCCAGCGTGCGGGCGCACAGACGGCCATAGCGGCGCAGATTGGGCGCGCGCATCACTTCGATCTGCGGCGAGATCTTCGCATCGCGCAACTGACGCACGTAGAAGTGACGCTTGGTTCCCTGCGTCCACCCCAAGAACAGATCGCTGGCCGCTTGCATCAATCGCTGGCCCGCGACGATGCGCTGGCCCTGGTGCTTATACGGCTTGTTCTTGACGTAGGGATCGATCACCGACCGCCGCGCTTCCTTGAACTGCAGGAACAGCGGATCGCCATTGCCCGACACCATCAGCATGATGCCGCAGTAAGTGCCCACGCTGCCCACGCCCACCACCTTCACCGCGGCGTCCACCGTCTGGAAGCGATCGAGCAATACGCGGCGTTCCGGCAGCAGCGAGTCGCGATAGTCGAGAAACGCCTTGCGGCGTTCGTCCAGCGTCACCTGGTTCTCCAGCAGCTCATCGTGATAGATCAACGGCGGTTCGTCCTGGATGCGCGGCGGCGAGCCGCCTTGCACCGTGAGCTTGATGAACTCCTTGGTGTGCGCGGTGTATTGCACGGCCTTGCGCACGCTCTTGTTGGCGAGCTGCTTCATTTCCTCGTCGCGCATGCGGTCGATCACGTCCTGCAGATCGATATGGTCGTACCACGCCTCGAGCACGGGCATCTCGGCGTAGTCGGCCAGGTGCGTCCGGTACGCGGACGCGGCCTCCCAGGCGATGTCCCTGGCCTCGCCGTCGTTGAAGCCGTTCGCGCGCGAAGCCACCACCAGGCTGGCGCACAAGCGCTTGATGTCCCACTCCCACGGCCCGACCGTGGTTTCGTCGAAATCGTTGATGTCGAACACCAGCTTGCGCTCGGGCGTGGCGAAACCGCCGAAATTCACCAGGTGGCAGTCGCCGCAGATCTGCAGGTGAATGCCGGTGCTCGCGGTGTGGGCGAGATCGGCCGCCATGATGGCCGCCGCACCGCGGTAGAACGCGAACGGCGACGCCATCATGCGGCCGTAGCGAATGGGCACCAGCGAATCGACGCGCCCCTTCGAGGTTTCGATCAGCAACTCCACGGGGTCGAAGCGATCCTTCACCGGCTTCCAGCCGCCCAGCGACTTGCGCGCCACCTTGGCGCGAATGGTGCGCGCCATGGCCTCGCGATCCGCCGGCGCCTTGCGGAAGCTCTGCTGCGAAAGCGCTCCCTCGCCGACGTGGGCGAAAGCATGCAATGACGCTTCTTCGGCTCCCTTCGGGCGCCTGTGGGTCACCTTGGGCGCGCGCTCGTCCTTCGTCCTCGACATGGCTCCACCTCGCGATGAATACAGCGGATCAACAGGGAATCGCACGACGGATCATTTGACCTCCGCCCACCGCAAAGTGGAATAGCAAAACTACGTAGCGAGCGAAGCGGGCGCGGCCGGCGCCGGATCAGTCGGTGAGCGTTTCATGGCTCGCCGCTTCGCCCTGCTTCCAGTAGCTGGCGGCGCGGATACGCTGGCGGTCGAGTCCGTGCACGTCGATCAGACGCTGCCGTACCTGGCGGATGCTGCCGTACTCGCCGGCAGCCCAGGCGAAGCCGTGGCCCTCGGGCAGGATCAGCTCGGCCACGGCGTCCGGCAGCGCGGCATCGCCCGACTCCCGGCACAACCAGGTGATGCTGGCATTCGCCGCGGTGGCGATATCGATACGGGCGTCGGCGCTGCCGGTCTCGATCAGAGCGATGATGCATTCGCCCGCGCCGGCTTCTTCCAGGCGGCGGGCCATCGCCGGCAACGCTGTTTCGTCGCCGATCAACAGGAGCCAGTCCAACCCCTCGGGCAGCAAGGAGGAACCACGCGGCCCGCCCAGGCCCAAGCGGTCGCCCGGCCTGGCGGCACGCGCCCAGGATGCGGCCGGACCCTCGCCATGCAGCACGAATTCGATCTCCAGCTCGTTGGCGGCGCGGTCGTAGCGGCGCGGGGTGTAGTCGCGGCTGGCCGGCCGGGGGCGCGTGGGATCGAAGGCCATGCCCTGCTCCGTCACCGTGGGCAGCGATGGCGCGGATTCGCCGGCGCCGGGGAAAAACAGCTTCACGTGGTCGTCGAACGAGGCGGAGATGAAATCGCCCAGATCGCCGGTGAAGGTGACGCACAGCAGTCGCGGGGACACCAACTTCAGCCGTTTCACGCTCAATTCGCGCACTTTCAGGGGATGCCGGACGCGCCGGACTTCGGGGATCGACGTAGCCATGGAAACCTCGCTGGCCGCGGCTGGGCAGCGGCGCTATAATGGATGAAACTCATAGTGAGCTTGCTCAATACTTTTCCATGACGACGCCACGCAAGTCAACCCCAAGCCGATCCGCCACGGTCGAACTCGCCGACGCTTTCCTGGCCCTGCATCACCTGGTGCGCAAGCATGTCGACGCCGCCATGACCGCGGCCGGCCTGTCGCTGTCGCAGGCGAAGCTGCTGGCCTTGGTGGCCCGGCTCGCGCCCTGCCGGCCCAGCGATATCGCCACCGAAATGGGCTACGCGCCGCGCACCGTGACCACGGCGCTGGATGCGATGGAAGAAAGCGGCTTGGTCGAGCGCTCGGCCCATCCCACCGACCGCCGCGCGCAACTGGTGGTGGTCACGGCCGCCGGCCAGGCCAAGCTCGATGAAGTGCAGGGCCCCAAGCGCCAGGCGGTGGAGCACCTGTTCGGCGTGCTCGATGCAACCGAGCAGAAACAGTTGCGCGAGCTGATGGATCGCGTGCGCCTGCGCGCCGACGACTGAGTCGACACTGCCCCACTCAGTTGAGCGGCGCAGACATGACCAGTTTCTCGATGGGATAACCGCGTTGCGCGGCTCGATGACGCAAGGCCTCGAACTGCGCGCGCTGCATTTGCGCATCGCGCGAGAGTACCCACAGGTAATCGCGACTCGGACTGCCCACCACGGCCCAGCGATAGTCGGGGTCGACATCGAGCACCCAGTAATCGGCCCACACCCATGGCAGCCAGGACATCCATGCGGGAGCGAAGCGCACTTCGAGCGCACCTGCGGCCTTGTCGGTCGTCCGCGCCACGCCGTTGGCGTCGTCCATCTTGCCGTCGCGCGTGCGGCAGGCATTGCGCACGCTGACCTTGCCATCGGGCAGGCTGGTGTAGGTGGCGGTGATGTTGTCCACGCATTGGCGCTGGAAGAACATCGGCAGGTGCGCGATCTCGTGCCATTGGCCGAGGTAGCGCTTGAGGTCGAGCTGCTTCACCGGCTCATTGGCCAGTTGCTGCGCCTGCACCACCGGCACGAACACCGCCAGCAGCACAGCCAGGCCTATCCACGGACGATGCTGCATGGGGCACTCCTGCGATATTCGCGTTCGGGTGCCAGTGTGACCAGCGTGCATCACGGACATGCCAAAGGAGGGTGACGGTTTCGTCACCCTCCCGCTTTCAGCAAACGAAAGCTGCGGCGATCAGGCCGCCTGGTTCTGCAGGTGCGCCACCGACGGGGCCGACGTTTCGCCGATCTCGATGCGGCGCAGCTTGTAGGCCTCGGGGATCTCGCGCTTGAGATCGATCACCAGCAAGCCGTTCTCCATGCGCGCACCGGTCACCTGCACATGCTCGGCCAGTTCGAAGCGGCGGTTGAACGGGCGGTTGGCAATGCCACGATGCAGCACTTCGCCTTCCTGCTCGCCCTTGCGCTCGCCGCTGACCGTGAGCACGTTGGCCTGCACGGTAAGGTTGATCTCGTCGCGGCTGAAACCGGCCACCGCCATGGTGATCCGATACTTGTCTTCACTCAGCTTGACCGAATCGAACGGCGGCCAGTTGTCGTTCGTCTGCGTGCGCGCGGCCGCGTCGAGCAGGTCGAGCACGCGATCGAAGCCGATGCTGGAACGGTGCAACGGCGAAAAATCCAGAACAGTACGCATAACCATATTCTCCATTGAGCAACAGGTAGACGCCGCGCAACATGCAGCGACGTACCGGCCCCGAAGCGACCGGTGAGAGGGAGATGTGGCTGCTCGCCATCGAATCAAGGCAAGGATTTCAGCTCGCGTTTAGCCGTCCAAATAGTCCTTGTGGCCACTTGAAAAGCCGGGCTCGAACCCAATGGCCCTGCCGGTGAAGAACGCGTCGCGGATGCCCCCTCGCCGGGCCCGTCCTTTCCTTTTCGGAAAGGATGGTTTGCCCGGCGCCCTGATTTTTTCGTCACCGGGCCGGCGCTACCGTAAGCCACCCTCTTGGAGAACAGCCATGCCTCGCCACCAGCTCATCGCTCCCCTGCTCGCCGCCGCCCTTTCCGCCGCTCCGCTGGCCCAGGCGGCCAGCCCGGGCGCCACCCTGGTGACGCCCAAGCAGCTGATCGTCGACGCCAGCCTGGCCAAGGCCACGGCCAGCGCCAACGAACTGGCGGCCCGCCGCTACGACACCTTCTGGAATACCGGCGACGAGGCACTGGCCAAGGCCGCGCTGTCGCCGCACTTCATCGACCGCACCCCGCCCCCGGGCCGCGTGCAGGGTCCGGAAGGTCCGCTGCAGGCTTCCAAGGCATTCCGCCAGGCGGTGCCCGATCTCACCTGCGAGGTGGAACAGATGCTGGTGGTCGGCGACCGGGTCGTCGCGCATCTGCATTTCGCCGGCCATTTCATCGGCAGCTTCAACGGCATGCAGGGCAAGGGCCAGGCGATCGACTTCATCGCCACGGATATCTATCGCGTCGTCGACGGCAAGATCGTCGAGAACTGGCACCTGGAAGACAACCTCACGCTGCTCAAGCAGCTGGGTGCGATCAAGGAGTAAGTGCAGCGCGCATTGGTGGGAGCGCACTTGTGCGCGACGGGTGTGCGATATCGCCTCACTGAGGCCGTCGCGCACAAGTGCGCTCCCACATGAGGCGGGCTTCGCTCAGCGACGGATCGCCAACACGCCATCCAGCGCCAGCTGCGCCTTGAAGCCCGCCTTCTCCAGCCGCTTCGCCACTTCGTTCGGCACATCGCGATCGCTGGTGAGCTTGTTGGGGCTGCCGGTGTAGTGGAACATCCGCCCGCCACGGCGAAGCACGCGGGCGAGCTGATCGTAGAACGCCTGCGAATACAGCTCGCCGGCGATGCCGAAGCGCGGCGGATCGTGCAGCAAGGCATCCACCGAGGCATCGGCGAGCTGCGTGACCGCCTGCGATACGTCGGCATGGGTGAGTTCGAGCCGGCCGCCGCTGGACGGCGCGTCCGGATCCGGCGACCAGGGATTGAGCGTGCGCAACCACAGCACGTCCGGATTCTTTTCGAACGACTGGATCCGCGTCACGCCTGCCTCCAGGCAACAGGCCGCGAAATAACCCAGGCCGCCGCAGGTATCCAACACCGTCTTGCCGCGCGGCTCGACCAGCGCCACCTTGCGGCGCGCGTCGTCCACCGGCGATTCCTTCGAGGTGGGCAGCATCTTGATGCCATCGATCTCGAACGTGGGCGCGCCCCATTCGGTGGGCACCAGCTTGATCAGCGAGCCGGAGAAGCACGACACCGAGGAAAAATCCTCGCCATCCCAGTAGTAGATCGTGCGGTCCTTCAGCTTGCCCGGATACGGATAGCGCTCGCCGTTCCAGGCCCAGTCGTCCGCATGCAGCGATGCACTGCCGTTGGAGCGCCCCAGATCCATCGATCCCGTCCACTCGCCCATACCGGCAGCGCGCGCGGCAAGCAGCGCCTCGGCAATGGAACGCGTCAGCAGGGGACCGGAATAATGCGACACGGGCGTGATTCTCCAGGGATGGCCGTGCAGTGTAGGAGCAACGGGCGCGGGGCACATCCGGCGTGCATGCCTATAATGGCGCACATGACTTCCTGGCAACGCCGATGACCGAACCCGTACGCCTGGCCAAACGCGTCGCCGCCCTGACCCAGTGCTCGCGACGCGAGGCGGAGATGTACATCGAGGGCGGCTGGGTGCGCGTGGACGGCGTGGTCGTGGAAGAGCCGCAGTTCATGGTGCAGGAACAACGCATCGAGATCGATCCGCATGCGCAGCTGGCGCCCGCGGAACCTGCGACGCTGGTGCTGCACAAGCCTGCCGGTGCCACCCTGGCCGAGGCCCGCGCGTTGATTCGCGCCGAAAGCCGTTCCCCCGAGGATGCCTCCGGCGTGCGCCTGCTCAAGCGTCACTTCGCGCGACTGGAATCGCCGCTGTCGTTGCCCGATAGCGCGAGCGGCCTGCAGGTATTCACACAGGACTGGCGGGTCAAGCGCCGGCTGGAAGAGGATTTCGACCGCATCGAGCAGGAGATGGTGGTGGAAGTGGCGGGCAAGCTGGCACCGAACGGTCTTGCCTTGCTCAATCACGGGTTGAGCTTCGACAACTATGCGCTGCCGCCGATCAAGGTCAGCTGGCAGAACGAAACCCACCTGCGTTTTGCGCTGAAGCGGATTGCGCCCGAGAAGATCGAGCGCATGTGCAACGCGGTCGGCCTGAAGACGCTGGCGATGAAACGCATCCGCGTCGGCCGCATTCCCATGTCGCGAATGCAGCCGGGGCAATGGCGCTATCTCACCAGTTCGGATCGCTTTTGATCCTTACTTAGCCTTCCTCAAAGGATCGAGCAGCGACTTCAGGCCGTTGTGATCGAGCTCCAGCGACAAGGCCAGCAAGTTGCCCAGATCGCCCGGCGGAAAACCCTTGCGGGCGAACCAGGCCAGATAGGCGCCCGGTAGATCGGCGATGAGACGGCCCTGGTATTTGCCATAAGGCATGGTCACGGTGACCAGTCGCTGCAGGTCTTCGGCCTTCATTTGGCGAACAACCGCGAACGGTCGGCGAAGGCCTTGAACTCCAGGGCGTTGCCGCAGGGATCGAGCAGGAACAGCGTGGCTTGTTCGCCAGGCTGTCCCTTGAAGCGGATATGCGGTGCGACCACGAAGCGCGTATCCCTGGCTTCCAATCGCGTGGCCAGCGCCTGCCAGTCGTCCATCGACAGCACCACGCCGAAATGGCGCACCGGCACGTCGTCGCCATCGACGTCATGTGCGCTCACGCCGCGAGCTTCCTCGGGAGCGAGATGCGCCACGATCTGGTGGCCATAGAAATCGAAGTCGACCCAGCTCTCGCTCGAGCGTCCTTCCGGACAGCCCAGCAGTTCGCCGTAGAAAGCCCGCGCGTTGGCGAGCGAGGTGACCGGGAAGGCGAGATGAAACGGCGATAGTTCGGACATGCGGCGGCTCGATGGCAAGGGCTGCGCTTTATTACCACTATGCTGCGTCATCGCAAAACGGCATCGCGCCAGTCGCTACACCTGGCCCGATGATGCCTTCTGGCGCAGACGATGCGCCGCCTGCTTCGCCCGATTGCCGCACAGCGCCATGCTGCACCAGCGACGCGCATGACCCCGCGTGTGATCCGCGAAGAGCAGCGTGCAAGCCGGACCTTCGCAGGCTTTTACGTGCGCGAAGTCTTCCTCGCACACCAGCCGCGCCATGGCTTCGGCGATGGGCAGCAGCAAGGCGTCCGACGAGTTCCAGCGACGCTTCTGCGCCAGCGCGAACACGGTCGACTCGCCGGACGGCTCGGCCACCACTTCGGCAAAGCGCTCGTCGCGCTTGAGCAGCTCGTTCAGCGGGTCGAGCGCCATCAGGTCGGTTGCCTGCAGCGGGCGCCCCTTGTGCTCGCGAACAAAACCGCGAAACCACTCGCGCAAAGCCCTGGCCTGCCCGGCCAGCCGATCGATCTCGCCCGGAATGGCGCGCTCGCGTGCCAAGCGGAGCGCCGCCTCGGGCACTAGCTGCGCCTGTTGGAGCCAGGCCAGCAAGCCCTCGCCGTCCTCAAGCCAGTCGATCGGGGTGTCCACCGGCGTGGCGACGGAATTGAGGAAATCCAGGCCGAGCGAATCGGCGAGGAAGAAGGCGGGCATGGGCTGAGTCATAGGGTTCTCCTTGGCGTCAAAAGTAACCGGCTAAAAAGTGCTTGACAAGTTACATCGTCAATCATAACCTCCTTATCGAATTTGAGGCGGTTACAAGAGATTCAAGCCCCGCCCTGCCGCTACTCGCCAAACAAACTCAATAGGAGTCCCGGATCATGAACATGAAGGCTACGACGGTGGTATTGGCGCATGGCGCCTGGGCAGACGAATCGAGCTGGGGCAAGGTAGTCCAATCCCTCCACTCAAAGGGAATCAAAGCGGTTACTTTCAGCCTACCCATGACGACCCTGGCAGGCGACGTGGCTGCACTGGACCAGGCGCTGGCTTCGATCGATGGATCGGCTGTCCTGGTCGGGCACGCCTACGCGGGTGCGGTGATCGGCGCCACCCGCAGCGAGAAAGTGAAAGCCCTGGTCTATGTGGCCGGTCTGGCGCCCGACGAGGGCGAGACGGTGGCCGAGGTGTTCAACCGTTTCGGGCACGACGACAAGACGCCGGCACTGGCACCGGACGAAAACGGCCGCATCTGGTTGCCCACCGAGGCCTTTGAAAGCGCATTCGCGCAACACGCCACGGCGCAGGAGCAACAAGACCTGGCCGCGGCGCAGCGATCCATCGCACCGGCCTGCATCACCGTGCCCGTCGACGCGCCGCTCTGGAAGACGCTGCCCAGCTGGTATCTGGTGGCGCAGCACGACCACATGATCCCCGAGCGGACGCAGCGCTTCATGGCCGAACGCATGCACGCGCAGATCAGTGCCTTTCCCGTCGACCACCTGCCGCCCGTCACGGCGCCCTCGCTGGTGGTGGACGTGATCGTCGACGCCGTGCGGCAAACGTCCGGCTGATTCCCGCCGCAAACCTGTCCGCCTCTTCGCCCGGTGACCCGTCATGCGCCCTGAAACTTCGCCCGACAACCGCGTCGCTGCTTTTTCCGATGGCGTGATCGCCGTGATCATCACCCTCATGGTGCTGGAGCTGAAGGCGCCGGACGCAGATACGTTTTCGGCGCTGTGGCCACTGTGGCCGACGGTGTTGAGCTATGCGGTGAGTTACCTGTTCATCGCCATCGTGTGGCTCAATCATCGTCACCTGATGCAATACGCGCGACATGCCACGTCGCGCTTGATCTGGGTGAACTTCGCCCATCTGTTTGCCGTATCGCTGGTGCCGTTCACCACGGCCTGGGTGGCGCGGACGATCCTCGCCGCGGCGCCGGTCGCCGTGTACGCGGCGGTATTCGTGGGCGTGAATGCGGCCTATCGCGTATTCGAGTCGGAAGTACTCAAACAGGTTGGCGCTGCACAGATGGGCGAGCAGGAGCGTCGCATGCGCCGTCGACGCTCATTGTCCACGCTGCTCATCTTTGTCGCCGCTTCGCTGACTGCGTTGGTCGCGCCGAGGATCGGCTTCGCCATGATCTGCGCCGCGCTGTTCCTCTATCTGCGACCGGAGGCGCCGTTCCATTGGCGGTTGCGTGGCTTCCGCCGCACCCGTCATCCCGTCAAGTAACCACACCCAATTCAACGTCCCCTCATCCCGAAGGAGAAACGCCATGAACACCATTCGCTATCGCAACGCCGACGTCGACGGCTTCAACATTTTCTACCGTGAAGCAGGCACGCCCGGGAAACCGAAGCTGCTGTTGCTGCACGGCTTCCCGAGCGCAGGGCATATGTTCCGCGACCTGATTCCCCTGCTCAGCGACGACTTCCACATCGTGGCGCCGGACCTTCCGGGCTTCGGTCAGTCGGCCATGCCGCCGCGCGAACAGTTCAAGTACACCTTCGATCACATCGCCGACGTCATCGACCGCTTTACCGACGTGGTTGGCTTCGATCGCTATGCCGTCTATGTATTCGATTACGGTGCACCGACGGGCTTTCGTCTTGCGGTGAAGCACCCGGAGCGCATTACCGGCATCGTCTCGCAGAACGGCAACGCCTATGTCGAAGGGTTGAGCGAAGGCTGGAATCCCATCCAGGCCTACTGGAAAGACCCCTCGCCCGCCCATCGCGACGCGCTGCGTGCATTCCTCGCCCCGGAAGCCACGCGCTGGCAGTACACGCATGGCGTCGCCGACGAATCGCTGGTGTCGCCTGACGGCATCGCGCTGGACAACCATTACCTCGCTCGCGAAGGTGCCGACGACGTGCAGCTGGATCTGTTCCTCGACTACCAGAGCAACGTGGCGCTGTACCCCACCTTCCAGGCGTACTTCCGCGAACACCAGCCGCGCTTCCTGGCGGTGTGGGGCAAGCACGACCCGTTCTTCCTGCCGCCGGGCGCCGAAGCGTTCAAGCGCGATATCCCCGGGGCGCAGGTGAGCTTCCTCGATACCGGGCATTTCGCGCTGGAAACCCATGCGCGCGAGATCGCCGACGCCATCCGCACGTTCTTCATCCGCTGACCGGTCGACTCAGGAGAACGTCATGTCCCTCAGAACCGCCATCGTTACCGGTGCCAGCCAGGGTATCGGACAGTCCACGGCGATCCGCCTGGCGAAGGATTTCGGTGCCGTCGTGTTGGTGGCGCGGCATCGCGAGCACTTGCAGGAAACCGCCGCCATCGTGGAAGCGGCCGGTGCGAAAGCATTGATCATCGATATCGATCTGGCCGAGCGCACCGCGGCCAAGGCAGTGGTGGAAAAGACCTTGGCCGCGTTCGGCCGTATCGATGCCTTGCTCAATATCGCCGGAGCAGTGCCGCAGATCGACCTGTTCGAGATGACCGACGAGCAATGGGACGACGGCATGGCACTCAAGCTGCATGGCGCGCGACGGCTCACCATCGAAGCGTGGGAAGCGCTGAAGCAGGCGGGCGGCTCGGTGGTATTCACCTCCGGCAACTCGGCGATCTTTCCCAAGGCACCCTATGCTGCCGTCGGCACCATCAATGCGGCAATCGCGGCGCTCGCCAAGGCGTTCTCCGACCGCGGCATCGCAGACGGCGTACAGGTGAACAGCGTGCTGCCCGGTCCGGTGATGACCGGCCGCCGTCGCTCGTACCTGGAACACTGGGCGCCGTTGCACGACATGACCGTTGCCGAGGCGATGGAGCGCTTTCCCCGCGAAGCTGGTATTGCCCGTTACGGCCAGCCCGAAGAGATCGCTGAATTGATGGCGTTTCTCGTATCACCGGCAGCCCGCTGGATGACCGGCTCGATGCTGCGCATGGATGGCGGAGAAGTGAAGTCGGTGTAGCGATTCGACGAAGCTGGGCGCGCCGCATGCCGTGCATCAGGGATGAAGCGCGCCCTCACTCGCTGGAGCACGCTGCTTCGGAAAAATGACGCCGTGGACAAAACCGTCAGCCGTGCTTTCCGCCTTGAGCTCCGTGCTGTTGACGTCATAGGTCAACTTGTCCCCCTGCACTTCACCTTGTCCCTCAATCTTCACGATGGCGTTGCGCGTCAGCACCGCGATCTGGTGAACATTGTCGTAATCGAGCGTTTCCGCATCGCCCTGGATGAGTCGATTCTGTTCGTCCAGTTCCTGGATATGGGCTGGACGCCCGGTAACGACCACGCGGGCGATCTGCTGGTTCTCGTCCATGTAAAGCGTGGCCACATCCCCTGTAACGACGAGGCTGCCCTGGGTGATCCTGACGTTGCCCTTCAAGGTGGTGACGGAACTGGGGCTGTCATAGGCTTTCGTTGATTTGGCCACGATGCCAATGGGTGCGGAGCGGTCCGCCTTCTTGGCTATGGCGGCGCCGCCCACCGCCAGCAGCAAGGCGAGCAACAACGAAGTGGCCAACCGTTTGAGCACCATCGACCTCTCCTCGTTGCGGCGCCGACGAGCGATCCGTCCATGGCGCCGGGCCAGCGATCAACGGGTGCGCATTCACTCTGCGACGCGCGGCGCTCGTTGATCCATGCCATTCTGGTGCAGCACCAGCGCCACGACTTTGCCGTCCTTATCGCGTTCGAAGTCGATCTGCGCGTCCACCACGCGAAGAAAGAACTTGTCGCGCGCACTGGCATAGATCGGGAACGCGTTCTGGCCAGTGAGCTGCACAAAGGCTTGTCCATTCTTGAGCGTGACGTCGATCACGGCCTGCGGTGCCAGCTGGTAGTGGCCGATGTAGTTGCCAAGGGTGGCGGTGTCGAGCGTGATCGCCGGCCGGTCATTCGCTTCGGGCATATGCGCGCCCACGCGGGGCGCCACATGATCGCCATGCTGATGCACCACCACGCTGGTGACCTTGCCGTGTTCGTCGCGCTTGAAACTGAGGCTGATATCGGCCACCGCCGCGAAGAACTCATCCTTGGCGCTGGCATAGACCGGAAACTCGTCCTGCCCCGTGCCCTGCGACATCAGCTGGTCGCCTTTGTGAAACACGGCGATGTTGAAGCCGGGATGCAGCTGGTAACTCCCGACATAGTCGTCCAGCTCCTTCTCCGGCACGCTGATGCGCTTGTGCGCGGGTGCCAGCGGCGCGTCCGCCAGCAGGGTCGCGCGGCCCAGGTCCTCGGGCGCGATGGCAGCATTGGTGAGCACCACCACGCCGTAGCGGCGATCGGCAGTGAAACCGAGATAGCTCGCGTACCCGCCCGTCATGCCGCCATGTTCGATGACGTCGCCAGCGGCGTCGTGATGCGTCATCCATACCAGGCCGATGCGCTCGGCCGGCGTGGGGCCATCGGCTCGAGCCGCCTGCGCGAACTGCATCGCGGGATAAAGCGTCGACGGCAACCGCCCCATGTTGGCTTTCAGATAACGCAACATGTCATTGCCCGAACTGACCAGGCTGCCCGCACCCGCAAGCGCATCGATATGCCAGTTGCCCATCGGCTTGCCGGTCGCGTCGTGCCCCGGTGCCATGGTGGCGTGCATGGCATCGGTCTGCACCGTGGAGCTATGGCGCATGCCGAGCGGCTGCAGTACCTGTTGTTGCAGCAGTTGCTCGTAACTCGTGCCGGCATGCACACCCAACGCATAGCCCAACAGACCCACGCCAAGATTGGAGTACTCGTAGCGGGCGCCAGGATCGCGCGGCAACGTGTACGAAGACAGGAACGCCTTCAGCTTCGCGGGACTGTAGTCCGCATAGGGGTCCATGGCGTCCGCCGGGCGCAGATTCGATGGCAATCTCGGCAGGCCGGAGTTCTGCATGGCCAGATTGCCCAATGTCACAGCCTTGCCGTCACGGGACGGAATGCTGAAACCAGGCAGCAGCGTCGCCACCGGCTGATCGAGCTGCAGCTTGCCCGTGGTCACCTGTTGCGCCAGCAGCGTCGCGGTAAACGTCTTGGTGATCGAGCCGATCTCGAACACGGTATCGCCATCGAGTGGCTTGCCCTGGTCGAGCTTGCCGTAGGTGTACACCGCGCTGCTGTCGCCATCCACCACGGCGATGACCAGGGCGGGATACTCACCCGCATCGATGCGCTGTTGCAGCGTATCGGCAACGCGTTGCGGAAGCAGCGGCGCATCCGTCGCGGCACAGGTGGTGGCAAGCAGCAAACCCAATGCGGCGCAGAGCTTTTTCATGGCACGTCCTGTTGATGAAGTAGCACGCACATCATCCCGCGCAGACCTTGGCCGTCGTGTGCAAGGGACGGCTTATCTTGAGGCAAACATTGTCGGTCCCGCTATCGCATGGACGTAGGTGCAACGGGATCACGTGATGTGCTTCATGGGATGCATCGCGCGTTCTTGCGAACACAACTTGCAAATGCATCCACGACGAATCCTGAAAAGGTTGTTGCGCGTTTCGACCGGCACTGTCGTCGCGTCGAGCACTCAAGCTGGCAACGTAGCGGGATAGCCGTTACTCTTCGATGTTGCAACGCATCACTGCGCCGCCTACGGCCCGAGTCATCCCCATGTCCTCTTCCGTCCCCGTTCTCGATCCGGGCACGTCGCCCGTTCGCGCCCCTCATGTTGGGCTGGTCATTCTTGCGCTCGCGGTAGGTGGCTTTGCCATCGGCACCACGGAATTCGCCTCGATGAGCATGCTGCCGCTGTTCGCGCAGGGACTGGGCATCGATGCACCCACCGCCGGTCACGCCATCAGCGCCTACGCTTTGGGCGTGGTGGTGGGTGCGCCGGTGATCACGGTGCTCGGCGCGCGATGGCCGCGCCGGCGCCTGCTGTTGCTGCTGATGGCGATGTTCACCGTGTTCAACGGATTGACCGGGCTCTCCCCCAGCTATCACTGGATGCTGCTGTTTCGTTTTCTCAGCGGCCTGCCACACGGCGCGTACTTTGGCGTCGGCGCGCTGGTCGCCAGTTCGCTGGTGCCCGCCAACCGGCGAACGCGCGCGGTGGGCCAGATGTTCCTCGGGCTCACCTGCGCCACGGTGGTCGGCGTGCCGCTGGCCAGCTGGCTCGGCCAAGTGGTGGGATGGCGCTGGAGTTTCGCGCTGGTCGCCTTGCTTGGCGTGGCCACGATGAGTGCCGTGTTCGCGTTTGCGCCGAACACCCCGGCCGATGCCGAAGCCAGCCCATTGCGTGAACTGGGCGCACTGAAGCGCTCGCAGGTGTGGATCACGCTGGGTATCGGCGCGATCGGTTTCGGCGGCATGTTCGCCGTGTACACCTATCTCGCCGACATTCTGCTGCACGTGACACACATGCCGCTGGCCAGCGTGCCCTGGGTGATGGGCGTGTTCGGCATCGGCATGACCCTGGGCAACGTGATCGTTCCCCTTTTTGCCGATCGCGCACTGATGCGTACGGCCGGCGGCCTGCTGCTGTGGAGCCTGGTGGTCCTGGCGATCTTTCCTTTCACGGCAGGCAACGTGTGGGCACTCAGCGGCACGGTCTTCCTGATCGGCATCGGCGGCGCCCTGGGCACGGTATTGCAGACGCGATTGATGGATGTCGCCGGCGACGCCCAAGGCCTCGCCGCATCGCTGAACCACTCCGCCTTCAACGCCGCCAACGCACTCGGTCCGTTTCTCGGCGGCCTCGCCATAGCGCACGGCTACGGCTGGACATCGCCGGGCTTCGTGGGCAGCGGACTGGCGCTGGGTGGCTTGTTGTTGTGGTTGGTGTCGATGGCGGTGGATCGCCGTCGCGACATCGACGCTGTCGCGGAGTGTTGCTGACAGAACGCCCGCTTCGGCTCGGCGCGGTCGCAACGCGTGCGCGTGCGCGTTCAACGATCGAGATCGTAGCCGGAAGCGGCCGCTCTCGGCATGGTCAAATCCTTCGACCGTGCGCAAGGCTGATTCGATTCACGTGGTCGAACGGGCCGACTATTCAGTGACGTCCGCCTTGGACATGGCAACGATCTGGGCAAGAGCGTCGCCGTCGAGCACGCCCTGCCAAACGTGTCTGACCTTGCCATTGCGCCCAATCAGGATCGTCGTCGGCGTGCCGATGATGCGAGCCATGATCGCCGAATCGAGGGACGCGGTAACCAGTTGCTCGCTGGGAATGTGATGTTCCGACGAAACCTTCTGGTCGAATTTGCCGGTCACGTCGAAGTAAGTGGTATCTACGCCAGGCCCCAGATCCTTGATCAAGGCGTCCCACATGGGCCAGTTCTTCTTGCAATACGGGCAGTCCGGACTGAGGACCAGCAGAAGCCGGTCGTGCGTCCCATCGGGACTGAACACCAATGGATGAGCAGCGCCTTGCGCATTATGAACTGCAATGGGCGAGATTGGCGCGTCCAGTGTGGGCAACTGGATGGCCTGGTCGATTTTATGCTGCTGAATCAAGTCATGATTGATGTACAGCAGATACCCATTTGAACCAAGTAAAGCGGTGCAAAGCACGCACAGAAAAAGGATGGCCCTATTCATTATCTGCACCTCGCATCCGTATCGGAAAATGCAGCGCCAGTTATCCATGACGCGCCCATGCCATGCAGCCACAACCTGAAACCCCGCGGCTGACAAACAGCCGCGGGGCCGACACTCATTGCAATGGATTCAACCGGGTGCCAGAAATCTACAACTACATCTGGACGCACCAGTTATTGAGGCAAGCAACAGGTCCACATGTGGCCCGATCACATGACTGCACATTCAAGCAGCCGTGCGAACAGGACAAGGGCCTGGGGTGATACGTGCTTGCCGCGACCATGGCCGTTCCTCCCACCATAAACAGCGTAAGAGTGCCAAGGACCATCATTAGAACCTTGCTGCGGAGCTTGCTAGTCGCCATCGGACAACCCCTTGCTCGTGAAGGTTAGTCACGATTACTCCGGGAATTGAACACGGGCAATAACATTATTCAGAAACTGTGACTCGATAGACACAAAGCATATACTTAAGTAATCGAGATTTAATCTGTTCGAAGCTAATTAGTGCTGGCCCACAAAGACATATTCGTCAAAACGGGCACTGATAATGGCTGCGCTTTCGTAAATACCTACGCGCCGTTAATCCTGCGTCGGACTACTGGTGTCGCTAATAACATAGCCATATTCGTGCAGATACCACAGGTATTCACGCCACTTCTCGGTATCACCTGGATCCTGGCTTAGCTACCGGAAGGTTTATGGGTCTCGGAAACCAGAGCGGCGATATCGGATTCCGACATGGCATTCAGATCCTGATAGGCGGCATCCGTGACCTTCTTGTCGCCCTGGCCTTCGCCATGAAGCGCGTACCCATCTTCGTCGGCAATGAACGTGAAGCTGAAACGGACCGCCTTGTTTGCAGGCGCGGATACGATGAGGACGGATTTTCCATCCTCGCAGCCGTACACCAGCCATGGCGTTTTTCCGTACTGCTTCGCCACCGGACCCGTGACGCACTTCAGTTTTGGCGCTGCCGAAGAGGCCTGCGCCGAAATGGGCAGCAGTGCTGCGGCTGCCAACATCAAAAGCGTGCTACCTCGCGTAACAACACCCATCGTCTCCCCCTGTATTGCCATCGTTGAACGCCGCTAACGCGCATACATGTCGCGATCACGGGCAGCGTCTCAGCCGTTCGGGCTTCAACGTATCCTGCGCAGATGTCCGCTTCGCAGTCTAAAACGGACACTCTCATGATCATGTCGGCCCGAAATCGGGCCGACGCGTTCCCTCTTCCCGCCTGGGCCTTTACTTGCGCGGCGCAATGATCTCGCTGAGATAGTCGGGCTTGCCGTCGATGCGCACGAGGTGCGGGTATTGCAGGCCGTCGTGGTAGTCCACGGCGACGTTGCGGATGGCGCCCTGGTATTTCATCAGCAACTGGATCGGCGCCTTGCTGGTCTTGGCGGCAGCAATGGCGTCCTTCAGCACGTCCTTCGAATAGTCCTGGCCATTCACGGCAACGAGCGTGGCGCCGGTGGTGACGCCCGCCTTGAAGGCGGGGCCGTTCCAACGCACGTCGTTGACCTGGCCCTTGTCGTTCATGGTCAGGCCGATCGACCAGGCGAAGTTGTACAGGTGGCGCGAGGGTTGCGAGCGGCTGTTGTATTGCGCCTCGAAGTCGCTTTCCTTATCGGTGTAGACCAGCTTCCAGCCAGTGGCGGCGAGACCGTCCTGCAGCGGCGGATTGAGCGTGTCCACATAGGCCTTCAGGTAGCTCGCCCAGTCGTAGGGGGCCACACCATTGAGCGCAGCGACCACATCGTCGAACGTATAGGTCTTGGTGACGTAGCTGCCGTTGTCGACGCCGAAGAACGCTTTAGCGAAATCGTCCAGCGATTTGCGGTCCTGCGTGAGCGAACGCAGCTTGGCATCCACGTCCAGCCACATCATCTGGCCGCCGCTGTAGTACTCCTCACTCATCTGCCAGCTGCGGAACGGCAGGCTGGAGCGACGTGCAATGGTGGGATCGTTGGTGGTGTCTTCGAGCGTGCGCCACTGGAAGCCCACGCGGTTGCGCTCGTAGTTGGCGGCGGTCATCGCCAGCGCGTCGCGGAATTGCTGCGGCGACCATATGCCGGAACGCGCCGTGAGCACGTAACCCCAATACTGCGTCTGGCCTTCGTAGACCCACAGCAGCGAATCGCCCATCGGCACATTGAAGTTGGGCGTCCACAGATCTTCAGGACGGCGGAACTTGCCGTTCCACGAGTGCGCATACTCGTGCGCGAGCAGGTCGCGATCGGGCGCAGCATCGTTCCATGCGGTGAAGTAGTCGGCATCGAGGCCATCCTCGCTGGACTGGTGATGCTCGGTGCCGTTGCCGCCCATCTGGTCGGAGAGCGAGAACAGGAAGTCGTAGTGGTCGTAGTGATGCGAGCCGAACAGTTTCAGCGCCTGCGTGACCAGCGCGCGATGCACCCTCACCTGCTCCTGCGACATCTCCAGGTATTTCGGCGCATCGGCAAACACATCGAGATACACCGGCGCATCGCCTGGCGAGGTCAGATCGACGCGCTTGAAATACTGCCCGGCGTAGACCGGCGAATCGACCAGGTTATTGAACGTGACCGGCTTGAAGGTGACGGTGTCGCCCGACTTCGATGCGGTCTCCAGCGCAGTGCCCAACTGCCAGCCCTTCGGCAGGGTCATGCTTGGGGCATAAGTGATGCCGCGCGTGAAGTAGCCCGCGGGATAGAGCGAGACCTTGCTCCATTCCATGTCCATCATGCGGTCGGTGATGTCGAAGCCTTCGCTCTCGGTGCGGCCGGAGAGGTACTGGAAGTCCACGTCGATCGACGACACGCCCTCAGGCACGTCGAGGTGAAAGGCGAACACATTGTATTTGTCCCGCTTCCAGGCGATCGGCTTGCCGTTGGCGGTGACCTTGAGGCCGGCGAGCATATTGATCGGACCCGTCGGCGAATGATCGCCGGGAATCCATTGCGGGTAGAGCAGCGTCAGCGCGCCTGCTTTCACCGGCAGGCTTTCGTGCACGCGGAAAATGCCCTGCGTGGTGTCGCTCGCGTCGACATGAAGCGTCACGGTGCCCGGGTATTTCGCATCCTGTGGCGCGGGTACGTCCTCCGTACGCGCCTGCTGCGCACCCGCTGCGGTAGCAGCAAGTCCCATCGCCAGCGCCACGGCGAGGCGACCCAGCCGGCGAGGCGCGGTCGGGCGGAGAAGAGGACGACGGGACATAGCGGGCTCCGGAGGGCAAAGGTGGTGCGGCAAGTTAGCACCTCCAATTGCTGGGTACGGCCAGGACGAACGGCAGGGTCGCGGCGGAAGGACAACCGCTCGAACGGCGGTGAAGGTTGGCGAATCGGGTGGCATGCGGCACGCGATTGGGGGCTTTTCGGATAGTCGCCGCATCAAAGGGGTCGCCTTTGGGGCGCGGCACAAAACTGGCCGCCAATCCCCCCATTTCGGTCGTGTTGGGCGGCAGCGGGCACCCGTGCACGGGGCTTTTTTGAGGCCCCTCTGGATCCCGCCCCACCGATGTGAGGAGTTTTCTTACGCGAAGCGTACAGCCCTGTTTTTAGGCCAAAAAACGCATCTTTTTGCGAAAAAAACCTTCCGGAAAAAGAGTGACCGGGGTCAAATTTCGACGTTCAAACGACTGTTTGAGCGTCTTGCCACGCGACGACAATCGCGTAAGCAGTTGTCTCAATTGAAACTTACACATCACTTACGAAAATCGTTGACTTTTCGTGAGGGACGCGTCTAAGTTCGGTGACAGGCGGCAGGGGGACCCGTAATTTCCTGCTCATTTGTGAGGGCTTTCGGAACTGTCCATCGGACAGCGCCGCGGGGATCTGCGCGCCTACAGAAAGCCAGGACGACGCCTGGCTACACAACTCAGTCGATCACGTCGTTAGGGGAGCTAAAACGTGAAGCATTTCGGAAACAGCAAGCTGTCTGTCGCGATTCGCCTCGGCCTTACCGTGGGCGCCCTCGCAGTTGCGGGTTCGGTGTTCGCTCAGGACGCCAGCACGCCCGCTCAGGCCAATCCTGATTCGGCCAAGAAACTCGAAACCATCACGGTAACCGGTTCGCGCATTCGCAGCGTGGACGTGGAAACCGCGCAGCCCGTCATCACCATGACGCAGGCCGATATCCAGAAGACCGGCCTGACCAACGTCGGCGACATCCTGCAAAACCTCACCATCACCGGCCAGCCGACCTTTTCCAAGGCCGCTGTGCTGACCAGCAACACCGAGGAAGGCGGCCAGTACGTCAACCTCTACAACCTTGGCGAGAACCGCACCCTGGTGCTGGTGAACGGCAAGCGTTGGATGACCAGCCTCAACGGCTACACCGACGTTTCCACCATCCCGGTGGCACTGATCGACCGCATCGAAATCCTGAAGGACGGCGCCTCTTCGATCTACGGCTCCGACGCCGTCGCCGGCGTGGTCAACATCATCCTCAAGGATCGCTTCAACGGCGTTGCCGTGAGCGGTTCGGTCGGCCAGAACGAAGGCGGCAACAACGACGGCACGCAGCAGGCCTACTCGTTCACCGTGGGCAGCACCACGGACAAGTCCTCGATCGTGTTTGCCGCGACCTACAACAAGACCAGCGCCATCTGGGCGAAAGATCGCGACTTCACCAAGTACACCTATGGCGATTTCGACCGCACGGCTGGTTACAGCGGTACGGGCCCGTGGGGTCGCTTCACCAACCCCAATGACGGTGACACCTATGTGCTGAACCACACGGGCGATCCGAACCACATCGGCGTGGGCGCCGACTCGCGCGACATCAACAACTACCATGATGGCGTGCAGGACAACGATTATTTCAACGCTACCAACCAGATGATGGAGCAGCTGCCGACCGAGCTGAAGTCCATCTTCACCGAAGGCAGCTACAACATCAGCGACAACGTGACGTTCAAGGCGACCGGCATGTACGCCGAGCGCAACTCGTCGACCCAGGTCGCCGGCTATCCGCTCACCAGCACCAGCCAGCCGAACTTCCCGGTCTACCTGAGCGGCGAGAGCTACTACAACCCGCTGCCGGGCAACGACCTGTCGTTCGCACGCCGCATCACCGAGCTGCCGCGCGTGAGCAGTGAAAGCGCCAAGTCGCTGCACTTCGATGCCGGCTTTGAAGGCAGCTTCGACTTCCTCAGCCATCCGTGGAACTGGGACGCTGGCTTCGGCTACAACAAGTACGACGTCGATACCACGAACACCGGCAACATCAACCTGCTCAACCTGCAGCAGGCGCTGGGTCCGTCGTTCCTCAATGCCAGCGGCATCGTGCAGTGCGGTACCGCTGCCAACCCGATCGCGCTCAACCAGTGCACGCCGTTCAACATCCTCGGCGGCCCGAGCGCGTCGAACAAGCAAGTGCTGAACTACATCATGGCGCGCGAGCACGCCACCGATCAGAGCATCAACAAGGACTTCACCGCCAACATCACGGGCGGCTTGTTCGAGCTGCCGGCCGGCACCTTCAGCGTTGCAGCCGGTATCGAACATCGCAACGTGAGCGGTTACGACCAGCCGGATGAAATGGCCAGCGCCGGTTACACCACCGACCTTGCCGCCGGTCCGACCACGGGTTCGTACACGACCAACGAAGCGTACCTCGAGCTCAATGCGCCGCTGTTGAAGGATCTCCCCGGCGCCAAGTCGCTGGCCGTGGACGTCGCCAGCCGCTACTCGCACTACAGCAACTTCGGCAGCACCACCAACAACAAGTACAGCTTCACCTGGTCGCCGTTCGAGGACCTGATGGTGCGCGGCACGTTCGCCAAGGGCTTCCGTGCCCCGACGCTGGGCGACTTGTTCGGTGGCGGTTCGCAGACCTTCGATCAGTACACCGATCCCTGCGACGTCCAGTTCGGCAGCCTCAGCAACCCGACCGTGGCGAAGAACTGCGCGGCCGCAGGTCTGTCGCCGACCAACTTCCACCAGTTGGATACCGCTGGCGCCCCGATCAAGGGCCCGAACCAGCAGGGCACCACGCCATTCGTCACCGGTGCCGGCAACGAGTTCCTGCAGCCCGAGCACAGCACCACCCGTACGCTCGGCCTCGTGTACAGCCCCCACTATGTGGACGGCCTGGACATGACGCTGGACTACTACGACATCAAGATCACCAACGTCATCACGGCGATCGATGCCAACTACGTGCTGGACCAGTGCTACCAGTACTCGGTGCAGGAGTTCTGCTCGGCCTTCCAGCGTGATGCCAACGGCCAGGTGATCAACCTGCACCGCGGCAACGCCAACCTGGGCTGGATCGAAACCACCGGCTACAACATGGGCGTGAACTATCGCCTGCCTGCGTTCTCGTTCGGCAAGTTCGTGTTCAACATGAACGTGAACTACCTCGACGACTGGAACCAGGCCAGCACCAACGACGCCCCGGTGATCAACTACGCCGGCCAGTACGGCTACAACCACTGGCGCGCGAACCTTGGCCTGGACTGGAGCCTCGGCAACTGGGGCGCTACGTGGGGCATCCGCTATTACGGCGCGTTCCTCGACCAGTGCTTCAGCGACACCGTCCACTGCAACAAGCCCAACTACACCAGCGTGAACTGGGGCTACGGCACCGGCGCGGACCGCATGGGCGCCAGCGTGTTCAACGATGCGCAGGTCCGTTACACCCTGCCGTGGAAGGGCACGATCGCTTTCGGTATGCGTGACATCTTCGACAAGCACGCGCCGAACACGGTCAATGCTTACGTGCTGGGCTACAACTCGTCGGGCTCGGTCGATCCGACGCTGGACCTGGGTCGCTACATCTACCTCCAGTACAACCAGTCGTTCTAAGCAACACGTAAAGGGCAACACCCTCCCCGCAACACGTTACCGGGGCTCCGCAAGGAGCTCCGGTTTTTTTATGCGCGTTTTTGAGAGGACCAGAAGGCCATTGAGTCGTCAGGGTTGCGGCGCCGCCGTCGCATGCATCCGCGTAGAGAGCACGCTTGCAACTGGCACGCGATAACTCAAGCGCTCGGCCGCGTTTCCGGCATGGTCAGCAACACCGGCAGGACCGCCAGCGCGATCACCGCAATCATCGCGCCGGGCACGGCGGCCCATCCGGTCAGCTTGATCAGGAGTTCGGCCAGGAACGGGCTCACGCCACCGAAGATGGCAGTGGCCACCGTCACGCCCAGGGCCAGTCCGCTCAGTCGGCCCTCGCCGGGAAACTGTTCGGCGGTCGCCGGGGCGCCCACGGCGCTCACCCCGCCGGCCACGCAAGCGAGCACCACGGCGCCGGCGATGATCTGCGCCAGCGATCCGTTCGCCATCAGCGCAAACATGCTCGAAGGCAACACGGCGCACAACACCGCGAGTACGGCCAGCACGGGTTTGCGTCCCACGCGATCGGACAGCGCTCCCACCCAGGGCGTCACGAGGATGACCGCCACCGCGGCAATCGTTGAGAGCGTGAGCGATTCGCTCTCGCCCAGGGTGCCGGTGGTGCTGAGAAAAACGGGCACATAGGTGATGCCCACGTAATAAGTGATCGATCCCAGCGCCGAGATTGCAAAGGTGCGCCATATCGCAGCGCGATGATGCGCCAACGTGTCGCGCACCGGCGATGCGGGCACGGTGCCGCGGGCTTGCTGCCGCTCGAAATCCGGCGACTCCTGCATGGTCGAGCGCGCAATCCAGATGCTCGCCGCAAGCGCAGCACCCACGAAGAAGGGAATGCGCCAGCCCCATGCATCGAGATTGTGCTGGCTCAGCAGGCCGACCGTGAGCGCCGACACCCCAACCGCCAGCAACGCGCCGATCTCGCTGGCGGCGGAAGCCAGCGAGGTCACCAAGCCGCGATGACGCCTGGCCGCACCCTCGAGCAGATAGGCAACGACGCCGGTGTACTCGCCGCCCACGGAGAAGGCCATCAGGCAACGCAACAGCAGCAACAGATAGCCCGCCGCCGGCCCGATGCGCTGGTAGTCGGGCAACAACGCCGTGATCAGCATCGCCAGCGTCATCAGCGCCATCGACATCAGCAACGTGTGCCGCCGACCCAGCTTGTCGCCGATGATGCCGAACATCAGCGCACCAAGCGGGCGCATTGCATAGGAAATGGCAAAGCCCGCCAGTGTGGCGAGCAGCGATTGCGCGCCGCCGCCGAAGAAGACCCGCGACAGCACCGTGGCGAAATACAGGTACAGGGTGAAGTCGTACCACTCCACCACGGTGGAGAGTCCCGCGATCACCATTGAGGCGCGGGTCATCGGCGTCCCACGTTGCGCAACTGCCTTCATCCACACCCTCCCGCCGTGTCGTCATCGCGCCGCCGGCGCTGGCAGACCCCGCCAACGCCTGGCTAATGGCCCGAACCATATCAGCAAGCGGCTGGCCTCGACCCGCCGTGGCTTTTGGAAAAGGCCATGCATATAGGAAAGCAGCGGCTGCGCGAGCGGAGGACGATGTCACCCATGCACTGATCCTCCGTGCACGCGGACAACCCATCACTTCTTCTGGAGATATGTCATGAATGTCAAAGCAATCATCACGGGCATCGTTCTAGCGGCCGCCGTGGCCGCACCGTTCGCCACCATGGCGCAGGACGGCGGTCCGGTCGTGGACATCGGCTATCGTCACGGCAACCTGCGCAATGCCCAGCAGAACATCGTGCAGGCGTGGCAGCTGGTGAGCGATGCGCAGATCGATAACGACGATCGTCTTGGCGGCCACGCCGCCCGCGCCAAGGCGCTGCTGACCCAGGCCGACGAGGAACTGCGTCTGGCCGCCGATGCCGCCAACCGCAACCACTGGTGAGCCGATGGTCCGCACTAAACAAAGCGCCCGCGGGTTGAACGCGGGCGTTTTGCGTTGCGCGTGTCATGAAGCGGACCTGCGCAGGATCTATGCCGAGCGACGCGCCTCGCCTCGCACACGTGTCGTGGGTGCGAACAGTCCATTCGCTTCGCCCACCGACAACATGTTGGCGCCCATGGTGTCGAAACGGCCTTCCTTCAGTGCCTCCTTCGCGATGCATGCGAGATGCGCCAGCACCGCCTGCATCGTGCCGCAACCCAGGCTGATCCGACGCACGCCCAGCTCGCGCAAGGTCGCGGCGTCCGGCGCACCGGGATAGCCTACATAGACGTTCAACGGCACCGGCAACACCGCGGCGAGCCGTGCGATCTCCTGCGTGTCCGCCAAGCCGGGAACGAAAAGGCCATGGGCGCCCGCCTCGACGTACCCCAGGGCACGCTTGCGCGTTTCCTCGAAGCGTGCCTCGCCGGAGAGACCGGGCGTGATGTAGGTGTCGGTGCGTGCATTGATGAACAACGGCACGCCGCGGTGCTCCGCCACCGCGCGGATGCAGGCGATGCGCTGCGCGAGCACGCGCGCGTCGGCAAGCCGGCCCGTCACCGGATCCTTGCCATCCTCGATATTGATGCCGACTACGCCCAGCTGCAGCAGTGCGCCAACCAGTCCGCCGGTTTCTTCCGCGTCGCTGCCATAGCCGCGTTCGATGTCGACCGTCAGCGGCACGGACACGGCGTCGGCGATGCGGCGGCATGCGCCGAGCAGATCTTCCAGCGTCATCTGCTCGCCATCGGGGTAGCCCAGCGTCCACGCCATGGCAGCGCTGCTGGTGGCGATGGCCGGGGCACCGGCATTCTCGATGATGCGGGCACTGGCGGCGTCCCAGGCATTGGGCAGCACCAGCGGTTCAGCGGCGGCATGCAGCTGGTGGAAGGCCTGCGCGCGAGCGATCTGTTCGTGATTCATGGGGTTGGGCCTGTCAATGCCCGCACACCGGGCGCATCAAGGAGACCATTCGTCCGCCGGACCCGCTGTCAGAATCTTTAGCTACTCGCTCGGCATGACGGATCGCATGCGCCAGCCCTTGCTATGCTCGGCACCTGCCCCCGGACGAGTGCTGCCGGCCCGATCATGTCGAGTTTCACCAGCCAGGTTTTGCTGTCGACGGAAACGTTGACGCTGCGCGACGTGCACTGCAGCGGCACCTGTCGCCATCGCAGCGCGGAGGAATGCGCCGCCTCGACCCAGCTGGTGTTTCCCTATCGCGGGCTTTATCTCCGCCACGTCGCCTCCGACCAGACCGTTGCCGATGCCAACCATGTGCTGTTCTTCAATGCGCAGCAGGGCTATCAGGTCAGCCATCCGCTTGATGGTGGCGATGCCTGTCTTTCGTTGGATGTTTCCCCCGCGCTGCTGGCGGAGCTGGCGCCCACGGCATGGGTTCATGCAGGCGAAGGCACCGTGTTCCGCGCGCAGTCGCAGCGCATCGATGCGCGCGCGCAAGCGCTGGTGGCCCTGCTGCGCCACAGTCTCGACCACGGCGACATCGAGCCGCTGGAAGCCGAGGCGCTCACGCTCACGCTGGTGTGCCGGAGCCTGGGCCCGCGCACATCGCGCGCGCCCACGTCGACGCATGCGCGGCGGCGCCTCGCGGATCGCGTGAAGATGTTGCTGGCCAGCGATCTGTCGCGCCGCTGGACGTTGGCCGAGATCGGCGCGGAGATCGGCAGTTCGCCCGTCTATCTGACCCAGGTGTTCAAACAGGTGGAAGGCGTGCCGTTGTATCGCTACCAGTTGCAGCTGCGGCTGGCACGGGCGCTCGATCTGCTCGGCAAGGTGGAAGACCTTTCCGCGCTCGCGGCGGAACTGGGTTTCTCCAGCCACAGCCATTTCGCGAACGCGTTCCGTCAGGCCTACGGCCGTTCGCCTACCGAGTTCCGCCAGGCGTCGCGCCCGGCCTGACGATCACTCGCCTGGATACGGGTGGATGTGCATACCGACCGCGTAGCCCGTCACCAGCCCGGCCGCGAGCGCGACGAGCGTCATCATCCACACGAGCGGATCGATCGCCATCATGCCGATCTTCCAATCGGCCGAATACGCCATGCCCAGCAGCGTGACCATGGCAAGCACAAGACCACCCACGCGTGCCCACATGCGCCGTGCGCGTTCGTTGTATGCGTCGCCGGGACGCCAGTTGGCTTCGATGAAATTCACGGTAAATACCTGCACGAATCAGATGCTGTGCAGCTTAGGAACCGTGCGGAGCCGCCAACATAGGACGATTCCGAAATTCGCCCCGCTCATGCGTTTCGCTGTCGACGGCTAAAGAATTCGACAGCGCCCTCCGGCACACGCGTGGTCTCCTGAGCCTACCCACTGTCGGGTGACTTCAGGAGAGCTGCCATGAGTGAGAAGACCTGCGCCGCGTGCGATTACCCGCTGGATGACAACGCCATCCAGGTCACCGTCGGCCACCGCGTGGTCGAAGTGTGTTGTCAGGAATGCGCGGACCAGCTGCATGAAGCCCAGGCCAAGGCCAGCGGCTGAGCCTCCCTCACGCCTGCCGTCCCCACCAGGCGTGAACAGGCCTGCGTTCCCGGCGTCCGCCCAGACGCGGCGCCGGGAAACGTCCACGCAGTTATTTGCGATTAAACCATTCGACCGGCAAGCGGCACCCACGGCACAAATCAAATGAAAGTGATTCTCAATCGCGAATCGATCGAGGCCACTTTTTTCGCCGGGGGAGCCCCATGTCACCCATCCAGCATCACCGCTGCACACGCCACCTGGCGTCTTTCTGTCCGCTGAGCCGTCTTGCAAGCGCCTCGTTGCTGCTCTTCGCACTCGTACCGATGACGCAGGCGCAGGACGCCGTCACGCTGACGCCGGTGTCGGTGCACGGCACGTACGACCAGAGCGATCGTGTGAACAACCCGGACCTCGCTCCTTCGGTGGGCAAGACCGGCACCAAGCTGGAAGATCTCCCCGCCAGCGTGCAGGTCATTCCCCGTGCCTTGATGAGCGAGCAAGGCGCGACCATGCTGCGCGACGTGGTCGCCAATGCCAGCGGCATCAACGCGGGCGACCAGGATTCCAAGGGCTACTTCGACCACTTCCTGATCCGCGGTCTCAACGCGCAGATCTACAGCGACGGGTTCTCCGATGGCGACCAGCTCAGCGGTCTGTCGCACTCGCTCAATGGCGTGGAGCGCGTGGAAATCCTCGAAGGTCCAGGCTCGGCATTGTTCGGCAGCGGCCCGCCGGGCGGCACCATCAACATCGTGCACTACGCGCCGGCTTCTATCTTTCACTATGGCGCCAGCCTGCAATACGGCTCGTTCGGCAGCCTGACCAACAGCGACTACGTCACCGGCCCCACCGGGGTGAACGGCCTCGACTATCGCGTCGACGCCAGCTTCTCGCACGTGGACGGCTTTCGCGACCTGCACAGCCATGACTACGAAGTACGTCCCGCCGTGCGTTGGTTGTGGGGCAACCACATCACCGACGTTGCGCTGGATGCGCGCAACATCCATGAAACGCCCGATTCGTACGGCATCATCTACTTCGACGGCCAGCCGTTGCGGCATGTATCGATCAATGCGTTGTATTCCTCGCCGTTCACCAGCGCGCATTCGGACTTCGTGCGGCCCACGCTGTCCGACCAGTGGGCGGTGAGCGATGCGTTGACGATCAACAATCGCCTTTCCTACCTGCATCGCACGCTCGACGCCGTGGTGAACGGCGACAGCGCCAGCACCAAGGTAACCAACGGCGAAGTGGTGAGTCGCCAGCTGCGCCAGCAGGATGACAGCAGCGACAGCGTGGACTACCAGTTCGAGCCGGTGTGGAAGTTCTTCACCGGCTCCGTGCATCACACGCTGCTGACTGGTTTCGAATACCAGAACCAGCGCCTGTCCACCGAACGCAGCACCGCCGACCTGCCGAACATCATCGATGCGTTCGCGCCGGTGCCGCCGGAAACCTCGCTCGCCGATGTGGCGTTCAAGTGCGACGCCAAGCATTCCTGCGACGACGACCGCTTGCGTGCGAACTACTACGGCGTGTACGCCACGGACCAGGTCGATGTGACCGATGCGTTCAAGCTGCGCGCTGGCGTACGCCAGGACTGGTGGGATACCTCGCTGACCCCGCGCATCACCGTTCCCGGCCGCTTCGGCACCGATGGCAAGCCGCTGCTCGCCGGCGTGGAAGACTCCCGCAACGATGCGCCGCTGAGCTGGAATATCGGCGCGCTCTACAAGGTGTTCTCGTGGATGTCGCCCTATGTCGGCGTGTCGCGCAGCCATCTCGCCAACTTCAATTCCGAGAACACGCAGAACGGCGTGGGTGCGCCGGAGTCCGCGCTGCAATACGAAGCAGGCCTCAAGTTCGACTGGTTCGACGACCGGCTCGTGCTCAACACCGCCGCTTTCGATGTGAAGCGCGACCACGTGGCCGCGGCGACCACCATCAACGGCGTGGAAGCCGTGGTGTTCGACAGCCAGAAGACGCGCGGCACGGAAGCCTCGCTGGATGCCGCCCTCACCGACCAGTGGCATCTGCTGGCGAACGTCACCAGCCAGGACGCCACCATCACCGACAACCCGCAGGGCATTAGCTCGGTGGGGCACCGTCCGCAAGGCGCGCCCAATTTTCTCGGCAACCTGTGGACCACCTATCGCTTTCCCATCGCGGGCATCGCTGGTTTCCGTATCGGCGGCGGCGTGAATTACCAGGACAAGAGCTACAGCGACCTCACCAACGTCAACGGCATTCCTTCCTCGGTGGTATGGAACGGCCTGCTGGGCTATCAGGCGGCGGTATGGGGCGTGGATGTGAACCTGCGCAACCTCACCAATCGGCGTTACTTCGTGGCGGCCAATGGCGCGGGTGCCTTGGTGGGTGAACCGCGCAGCGCGTTCGTGAGCGTGCATGCGGATTTGTGACGGCGCACGCGTGCCTCGTAACATGCACCGATAACGGAGCGGGGCGGCGGGTGGCCGCGTCGCCTTGTCGCCTGGAAACGAGGAAAGCACGCATGCACGTCACGCGCATCATCGCTCTGGCAGCCCTGCTGGGCCTGCTCGACGCCGTCGCCAGCCCTGCCCTTGCGCAGGACGACGCCATCGGCATCGTCGCCGACCCGTGCACCAGCGAGAAAACGCCCGAGCAGGTGCCGACGGGGCAATGGAACGCCTACCTCTTTGCGCAGGATTTCGGCCAGCTGTGCCACTACCGTGCGCAGAATGCCGAACTGATCAAGGCGGGCAACAAGCCGCGCGTGGTCTTCATGGGCGATTCGATCACCGAGTTCTGGGGCCAGCAGGACGCGGCATTCTTCACCCACGGCAAGCTCGACCGCGGCATCAGCGGACAGACCACGGCGCAGATGCTGCTGCGTTTTCGCCAGGACGTGATCGACCTGCATCCCCAGGCCGTGCACATCATGGCCGGCACCAATGACGTAGCCGGCAACACGGGACCGTCCACGCTCGAGCAGGTGGAAGGCAACATCGCTTCGATGGCCGAGTTGGCCCGGGCGCATGGCATCCGCGTGATCCTGGCCAGCGTGCCGCCGGCCGGCCGCTTCCCCTGGCGGCCCGAGGTGCAGCCGGTCCCCATCATCCGGGCGCTGAATCGCTGGATGCAGGACTACGCCAGCCGCAACGGTTTCGCCTATGCCGACTACTACCGCGCCACGGCGACGCCCGAGGGCGCCATGAAGCCGGGCCTGGCCGACGACGGCGTGCACCCCACACGCAAGGGCTATGCGGTGATGGAACCCCTGGCCGAAACGGCCATCCAGCAGGCCCTGGGACCCGCCCGGTAAACCCTGACCGGCGGTGGGCCCGGCCCTTCTGACGCAGCCGCTTGACCCGGGAAGTTGATCTACAAATAAGAATCATTATCATTGTGTCATTCGCCTCGGGCGAACCGGACCGTCCGTGGCGGTCCCGGCCACGCTTTCTTCAAGGGTCTCCCCATCATGTCCGCTCCTTTCTCCAGAACCGCGCTTCTGGTCGCGATCTCGTTTGCCCTGCTCGGCACGGCGCACGCCGATGACCAGCCCGATACCCCGGGCAAGGCGGCCCATCCGGACGACAAGAAGACCCTGGAGGCGGTGAACGTCGTCTACTCCACCACCAAGACCGAAACGCCGGTGGTGGAGATCCCCCAGTCGGTGACCGCGATCACGCCCGACCGCATGGCCCTTTACGGCATGCAGAACCTGGATGAAGCGGTGCGCTACATGGCCGGCGCGGTGGGTGGCAGCTATGGCGCCGATCCGCGCAGCGACTGGATCCTGATCCGCGGTTACGACCCGGCCAAGTTCCTCGACGGCCTGTCCCTGCCCAGCGGTTCCTGGACCGCCGATTCGCGCATCGAGCCCTATGGGCTGGAGCGCATCGAAGTGAACAAGGGGCCGTCGTCGGCGATGTACGGCCAGCTGCCGCCCGGCGGCATGATCGACATGACCAGCAAGCGCCCGAGCCTCGATGCACCGCACGAAATCGAAGCGACGATCGGCAGCTTCGGCCAGAAGCAACTGGCCGGCGACACCGGCGGCCAGCTCGACAACGACGGCCATTGGCTGTGGCGCGTGGTGGCCCTGGCGCGCCAGGGCGATTCGAACATCAAGCATTCCAAGGACGACCGTTACTACTTCGCGCCCAGCCTCACCTGGCAGCCGGACGACAACACCTCGTTCACCCTGCTGCCGCGTTACCAGCGCAGCCTGTCTGACGGCGTGGGCGGCTTCCTGCCGTCGCAGGGCACGCTGTATCCGAACCCCAACGGCCAGATTCCGCGCGACGTGAATCCGGGCGAGCCAGGCTACGACCATTACTGGAAGACCGACGAGTCGATCGGTTATGCCTTCAATCATCGCTTCAACGAAGTGTGGTCGTTCCGCCAGGACCTGCGCCTGCAGAACGAGAAGGTCGATCACCGTTCGATCGGCAGCCTGGGCCTGGAAGCGGACCTGCGCACGCTCGATCGCTACAACTACCCGCTGGTGGACCATGCCAACGTGTTCGCCGTGGACAACCAGGTCGAGGCGAAATTCGACCAGGGCAGCGTGCAGCACGATGTCTTGATGGGCGTGGACTATCTGCATAGCCGCAACGACTACAAGTCGGGCTTCGGCACCGCGCCGACCATCGACATCTTCAATCCGGTCTACGGCCAGCCGATTGCGCCGGCACCGTATACGTTCCACACCAACAGCCTGCTCGAGCAGTTGGGCGCGTATGTGCAGGACCAGATCAGCATTGGCAAGTGGGGCATCGTCGCCAGCGGCCGCGAGGACTGGGTCAGCAACGACGTGAAGGACCTGATAGCCAACACGCAGCAGAAACAGAACGACAACGCGTTCTCCGGCCGCCTTGGCGTCAACTACACCACCGACATCGGCCTGGTGCCGTACGTGGCGTACTCGCACTCGTTCAAGACCACGGTGGGCACCACGTTCGATGGCAGCGCATTCAAGCCGATCACCGGCGACCAGTACGAAGGCGGCCTGAAGTACCAGACGGCGGACGGGCGCACGTTGATCACCGGCGCGGTGTACCAGCTCACCCAGAAGAACGCGCTCACGGTCGACCCGGAACACTTGTTCTTCTCGCTGCAGCAGGGCCAGACGCGCACGCGCGGTGCGGAGCTGGAAGCGAATGTCGCGCTGACCGACCACCTGAACGTGACCGCCGCCTATGCCTACACCGACGCCAAGGTGACGCATGCGAACGACGCGACGCTGGGCAAGGAAGTGGCCCTGGTGCCAAAGCAGCAGGCGTCGCTGTCGGCCGATTACAACGTGCACGAAGGCGTGCTGGCAGGGCTGGGCTTCGGCGGCGGCGTGCGCTTCATCGGCGAGCACTACGGCGACGCGTTCAATCAGTTCCGCACGGGCGGCTATACGTTGTTCGATGCGAATGCGCACTATGACGTGGAACGGTGGCGCTTCCAGGTCACCGCCTCCAACCTGTTCGATCGCAATTACGTCAGTGCGTGCAATAGCGCGATCTGGTGCTATTACGGGTATCCGCGGGAGATCACGGTGTCGGCGCGCTATCGCTGGTGAGCGCCTAGCCCGCGCCTTGCACGGCACTTCTCCCTCTCCCCTGCGGGGAGAGGGCCGGGGTGAGGGGCGGGTGCTCGCGGGAACCTGTGTGTTTCTGTGGGAGCGCACCCTGTGCGCGACAGCCACGCTGGGATGTATCGCTCCGTAGGTTTGTCGCGCACAGGGTGCGCTCCCACAGGTGTCGCCGAGGCCTGGCGGGTCTTTCGCAAGTACCCCTCAAACCTCCGCAAACCCCATCGCCTGCCGCCGCCGGTACATCTGGTAATACGCCGGCGTGTGATGCAACTGCACGCCCTCGCATTTCTCTTCGGCCGATGCGATGCGCCCCACGAACAGCGTATGCGACCCGAACTCCTGGCTGTGCACGATGCTCAACTCATGCACGCATAGCGCCTCGGCCACGGAAGGAATGGCGAACTCCCGCGAGGGGCGCACGGGAAACGGAACCTCGTTCCAATCGTCCAGCGGCCGCTTGTGATGCGCGCTGAGCGCGTAGACGGCAGTCTTCATGCTGGCAGGCATGCTCGACAGCGCAACCCGGCGGGTCTGGCGCATGAAGGGGGCGGAGACGTTGGTGCTGCGCAGCGCCAGCGTATAGAAGCCGCTGCGTTCCAATGGGCCAATCAGATCCATCGGGAAGATGTTCTGGTGGCCTTCCGCCTGCACCGACACCAGCACCACGGGGCGCGGACACAGATACGCAATCATCAGCTGCTGCACCGCCTGAGGCGCCATCAGGGCGTGCTGCGCGGAAGGGTGCTTGCGCATGAGGCGGTTCTGCAGCCACGTATTCCACGGACGATGCGGCCAGCGCAGACAGCGATGCTCGCCCGCCTCGACGCGGTAGAGGGTGAGCGAGCCCTGCTCGATGGCAAGCTGCGTGGTCTTCGCCAGTTGCAACGTACCCAGGATCTGGCCCGTGCTGCGATCGCGGTATTCGATCACGGCTGACGGGCCCGCATCGATGCTGGTCACGATCGTCAGCGGCTTGAGCGACGCCACCGCATGATCGGCGGTGACATCGGCCGTTTCATCGTTCCAGCGCAAAGTGGCCGCGACAGACTGTTGCGACGGCGCCACCGCAATCGTCGACCATTGCGGCAAGGGGCGCACGAACGGCCTGACCCAGTCCTTCCACATGTCAGCGCCGCCGCAGCAACAGGAACAGATAGAGCTGGTTGGCCATGCCCAGACCGCTAGGCAGCACGCGCTCCAGCTGGAAGTGCGGCATGGCCGCGCGCGCCACGACGCGCGGCGCGAAGCGATGGATGCGACTCTCGCTGTCGACCGCATAATGGCCGCGGCGAAGGAGATGGAGCAGGTTCGCGCGCCACCACGCGTAACGCGCATCGGCGAGGTAGTACGGGTTGAGCATGCTGGCCAACACGAAACCGCCCGGACGAACCACGCGCGACAGCTGCTCAAACAGCGCGGCCTGGTCCGGAATGTGGTTGAGCACCGCAAAATTCGCCGTCACCGCGTGCACCCTGCAGTCCAGCGGCGACCTCACGGCAGCGATGGCCTGGCGCTCGATCTCCTCGCGGCAATGCAGCTCCAGGTAGCCTGAATTCGCCTCCGAAGGCTCGTAGACGTACGTCGGATGGCCCTTGGCCGCGTACACCTTGGCATCGATGCCGGTACCCGCGCCGAAATCGAGCACGCTGGCACCCGGCGGCAACAGGCTCAGCGCCAGCTCCTGAAAGCGGTCGCGCACAAGCTGGACTCGTGGCGAGGCCAGCATGAACTGGTGGTACTGCTCTCCGGTATGCACGTCTTCGTCTACCCTCGCGACTCATCGCTTATCCGGCGCCTGGCGCCGATCGCCCGCCTGGCCCGTGCGGCGCGCCGGGTGCGGAGACTTCAGGCGCCTGTGAAAGACTCCAGCGTTCCGTGAGTGCGGGCCCGAGAGCGGAAAGTTGTCTTTTTCGGTCGTTCCAGCGCGGGCTGAGACGCCCATGCGGCAGGGTTCGCGCCGCATGAGGCGCACAAGCCGGCGGAATGCGGCCTGATCGCCCTGCCCCACGCCCGCACCAAACAGGCGCCCCCGAGCCCCTACCGTGTAAAATGACCGTTTTTTGACCAGTCGTGATCGTGCCAGCACCTCATTGGACGACAGTCCGTGGCCCGACGTTCATTCGCTTGCTTGCACGCCTGACGGACGTTGACGTTGCCTCATCCAAATCATCGCTGTCGGACCGGCTGAGCCATTGGCTGGACTGGACGCACGCGGTTGCGCTGTCCACGGTGCTCGATGGCGAGCACTCGACCGAAAACGGTGCCCCGGGCTTCGGCGACAGCGAGGAGGACGAGTGCGCCCGCACGCGCAGCTCGCTGGCGTTGGCGATTGCCGGGGATCGCGCCTTCACCGAGGAAAGCGATGCGCGTGAGACGGGCGATTACACCCCGTTTCGCCAGCGCTACCTCGCCTTGCAGCGAAAGATGCTGGCCACCACCGGCCATCTGCGCGGCCGCCTGCGCGACATGCTGGCACAAAAGAGCGCCCCGATGGCCCAGCTCGCGGCGGTGGACGCCGTGATGGAACGCGCCCTGAGCCCGCGCGAACAGATGCTGCTGGCATCGGTGTCGGGCGTGCTGGGACAACATTTCGAACGCCTGCGCGAGGCGGAACTTAAAACGCTGGCCGATGCGCAGGCCAGCGAGACTGCGCCGGCGGCAACGCCCGGCGCCTGGCTCGACGTATTTCGCAGGGACATGCAAAGCGTGTTGCTCGCCGAACTGGATGTTCGTTTTCAACCGGTCGAAGGGCTGCTTGCAGCGCTTCGAACCCGCTAACTGGGTAGTCATGTTCAAGAATCTTCTACATCTCGCCGTGTTCGCGATTGGCCTGATCGCCGTGTGCTGGATCGGTGCCGGCTATGTCGGTTCCAACCCGCTGGGCGCGGCCGTCGCGGGGCTGATTGGCGCCTGCTATCTCGCTGGCGCGATGGAGCTGTATCGCTATCGCCAGGCCACGGCGACGCTCACGCGGGCCGTAACGGATTTGTCCGCGACGCCATCGAGTCTGTCCGACTGGCTCCGCGATCTGCATCCCAGCGTGCGCAACGCCGCGCGCCTGCGCATCGAGGGCGAACGCGTGGCCATGCCGGTGCCGGCACTGACGCCCTACCTGGTGGGCCTGCTGGTGCTGCTTGGCATGCTCGGCACCTTGCTGGGCATGATGGCGACGCTTCGCGGCACCGGCATCGCGCTGGAAAGCGCCACTGATCTGCAGGCCATGCGCGGATCGCTGGCCGCGCCCGTGAAGGGCCTGGGCTTCGCGTTCGGCACCTCGATTGCCGGCGTGGCCAGCTCGGCCATGCTGGGGCTGCTGTCCGCCCTGTGCCGGCGCGAACGACTGCAGGCCATGCAATTGCTCGATGCGCAGGCCGCCAGCAGCCTGCGCGTGTACTCCAAGCACCATCAGCGCGAGCAGGCATTCAAGCTCCTGCAGCAGCAGACCGAGTTGATGCCGACCCTGGTCGATCGCCTGCAGGCGATGATGACGGCCATCGAACAGCAGAGCATCGACGCCAGCGAACGCCAGCTGGCCAGCCATGAAGCGTTCCACACTCGCACCGAGGCCACCTACACGCGCCTCGCCTCGTCGGTGGAAGCTTCGTTGAAGGACAGCGTGGCCGAAAGCGCACGCGCGGCCTCGGCGGCCCTGCAGCCCATCATGGCGTCGACCATGGAAGGCATCGCGCGCGAAACGGCGACGCTCCACGATCAGGTCACGCAGGCCGTGCAGCAGCAGCTCAGCACACTCTCGGCCGGATTCGAAACGACCACGACCACCGTGGCCGGCCTCTGGAACGAGGCACTGGCCGAACATCGCCGCACCAACGAAACGCTTTCGCTCGACCTGCGCCACACGCTGGATCAGTTCAGCGCAACCTTCGAACAGCGCTCGACCGGCCTGCTCGAGAACGTGACGGCGCAACTGGATGCCACCGCCGGCAGCATGGCGCAGGCCTGGACGCAGACGCTGTCCCAGCAGCAGGCGGCCAACGACGCGCTGGCGGCGCGCAACCAGCAGGCATGGGCCGAGGCCGCAACGAACTTCGAGCAGCACGCGACGTCGCTGGTCCGCACGGTGAACCAGTCGCATGCGGATCTGCAGGGCACGCTCGCTTCGCGCGACGAGGAACGACTGTCCACCTGGACGCAGACGCTGGGTGCGATGGGCGCTACGCTGGGTCAGCAATGGCAGCAGGCCGGCCAACAGGCAGCGGATCAGCAGCGGGAGATCTGCGACACGCTGGCACGCACCGCCGGCGATATCTCCGCGCAGACGCAGACACACGCCAGCGAAACCATCGCCGAGATCTCCCGACTCGTGCAGGCGGCATCGGAAGCGCCGAAGGCCGCGGCCGAAGTGGTGGCCGAACTGCGCCAGAAACTCTCCGAAAGCATGGTGCGCGATACCGCCATGCTGGAAGAGCGCAGCCGCCTGCTGGCCACGCTGGAAACGCTGCTCGACGCCGTGAACCACGCCTCCACCGAGCAGCGCGAAGCGGTCGATGCCCTGGTGTTCACCTCGGCCGATCTGCTGGAACGCGTCAGCACACGCTTCACCGATCACGTCGAAGCGGAAACCGGCAAGCTCGGCGCCGTGGCCGCGCAGCTCACCAGCAGCGCCGTCGAAGTGGCCAGCCTGGGCGATGCCTTCGGCTCGGCCGTGCAGTCGTTCGGCCAGTCGAATGAAGCGCTGATGGAGCGCCTCGAACAGATCGCCGGCGCGCTCGACAAATCGGTGGTGCGCAGCGATGAGCAGCTCGCTTACTACGTGGCGCAGGCCAGGGAAGTCATCGATCTCAGCATGCTGTCGCAGAAGCAGATCATCGAGGACATGCAGCAGCTCGCCAGTCAGCACGCACCGGCCGGGACCGAGATCGCATGATCGACGACATGGACGGCGAAGCCGAGTCCAGCGCACCGATCTGGGCCGCGTTCGGCGACCTGATGTCGGTGCTGCTGGGTGCGTTCGTGCTGATCCTGGTCGGCGTGATCGCCGTGCAGCTGCAGCTCTCCAGCCGATTGGACGAGGAAGTGAAGCAGCGACAGGCCGAAGCGCAGCGTCGCCAGACGCTGGAACAGGCGTTGGCGGTACCGTTGGCGGCGGGCCGCGTCACCCTGGTCAACGGCCGCATCGGCATCCGCGGCAGCGTGCTGTTCGCGCTCAACTCCGATCAGTTGCAACCCGAGGGGCAAGAGGTGTTGAAGAGCCTGGCCGCTCCGCTCGCCGGCTATCTGAAGTCGCGCGACGAGATCCTGATGGTCAGCGGCTTCACCGATGATCGCCAGGTGCGCGATGGCAACCACCAGTTCGCCGACAACTGGGAACTCTCCGCCGAGCGTGCACTGACGGTGACGCGCGCCTTGATCGCCGAAGGCGTCCCCGCATCGTCCGTATTCGCAGCGGCGTTCGGTTCGGAACAACCGGTCAGCACGAACGCCAACGACGAAGGGCGGGCGAAGAATCGCCGCGTGGAAATAGCGCCCATCCCGAAGCCGTCGACTTCCAACGTGGCGTCCCATGAGCCCTAGCGGCACGCCTGCCCGCGCCGTGCTCGATGCATGGCGCGAACAACAGGCGGATCGCCTGGACCCGGTTCGCTTCCAGCGGATGGACGCGCTGGAACGGCGCGCGGCGAATCATGAGGGCGAGGTGCGACGCCTGCTGGACGACAAGCTGGCCGCGCTGATCGACAGCTATGCCGGCGATCTCGAGAAAGCCGCCACCGCCGGCAGCGCCAACGCTGCGCCAGCAGCCGGCCGTGGCGCGCTGGTCGAACTGCTTGAACACATCGCCCTTTCCACGGCGACGCGGGACCGCATACTCGCGGCACACAACGTAACGCCGCCCTCCTCCAGCTATCCGACGCTGGAAACACTCGCCGAGTTCAAGAAGATCTGGTCCGCCGTTCGCACCGGCAGCCAGTTGCGGCAGTCGCTGGAGCAGGTGCCCGAGAACGCGGGCCCGCTGAACTCGGGCGCGCTGGTGCACCGCTCGATCGGACTGATGCGCGAACTCTCGCCCGGCTACCTGCAACAGTTCCTGTCGTACATCGATGCATTGTCGTGGGTCGAGCAGATCAACGGCAGCCTGTCGTCGGGCAGCGAGGCACCTCGCGCCGCCAGCCCTCGCAAGCGCAGCAAGGCCAAGTCGCGCACGCCTTGAAAAGGCGCGTTCGTCGAACGCGCGGAACTGTGACGCGGTTGAATCACAACGCAACTTTCTTCGCGGCTGTTTCGCGCTTGGAACCGCCCAGCAATCTCTTGCGCTGAAGATCGCCGGACCCGTTTCAAGCGCATTTTCTTGCATCGGCTATGGCTTTCAGACGTCTGCTCCGCGCCCGGATGCCAGCGTATAAATGAGTGCAACAGGGGCGATTCGATCACTCGCGATGCGTGCACTCGCGAGTACTTCTAGGGCGCTCTATGAAAGACACAGCGATGCCGATCATCGACATGGATTGGGCTGCTTTCGATCCATGGCGCATCCAGCCGTTCAAGCACACGTTGACGGATCATCCCCTGCTTCAGACCGATCAGCTGGTGGAGCTGGGCAAGCGTTGCCGGGGCACCAAGCGCTGGTACGCCTTCAGCAGCAACGTCACCGCCGGGACCGACTTCGACGATGCCGCCACGCTGTTTCCGACCAGCAAGTCAGCGGTCGACTCGCTACGCGACATCAGCGCGGCGAAGGCCTGGGTGCTGTTGCGGCATATCCAGGCGGACCCGCTCTATCGCGAGTTGGTGGATTCGGTCATCAATCCGATCAAGCCACAGATCGAGCGGAAAGATCCCGGCCTGTACTACCGGGCAGGCTGGATCTTCTCCGCGTCGCCGAACACGGCCACGCCTTTCCACATCGACCGCAGCCACGTACTGCTGCTGCAGGTGCGCGGCACCAAGACCGTCTACGTCTGGGATCCCGACGATACCGACGTCTGCAGCGAGCGTGCCCGCGACTGCTTCCACCTGCGCCACGACTTGAGCCGGACGCTGTGGCATGACGAGTTCCGGCAGCGGGCCCACGTGTTCGAACTCAGGCCCGGCATGGGCGTCTACATGCCGCTGACCAGTCCGCACATGGTCGAGACCAGCAACGAGGCGTCCACCACCATCAGCTTCACCTACAACACCCATGCCACGCGCAGGAATGCCAAAGTGCATGTGATGCGCGAAATGCTCTACCGGCTCGGCATGACGCCGCCCGATGTCGGCAAGAGCCACGTGTTCGATCACGCTGCGTTGGCAGCCGCTTCAGCCATCGTGGTCTGCCACGGTCCTGGCGGGCATCCACCGGCCTGCCCTTCATTGCGGCGGCGGAGCGAATACGCGGTGGCGGATTGACGGTGCAACGTCAGTCATAGGCCGAAGAGTGGAAGCAGCTTCTAACGATGCGACGCAATTTCATGCGCCGCTTCGTTAGAGGGCACTGCTTGGGGTGTTTCAATCGTGTGATCGCGTGGGCGATTCCGCTGAAGGCGCGCTCGAAAGGCCGCCATTTTCAGCGACGCTCATTCCCATCACCGTCATTCCGGCGCAGGCCGGAATCCAGTGGCGACCACGCGAGGTTGTCGCGACACCTATCAGTGCTTCCAGGGCCTCGCGAAAACTCGACACAGAGTCCACTGGATTCCGGCCTGCGCCGGAATGACGGTGTAGGTGGTCTCGCGAAAACCCAGGAGTTTTCAGGAGCGCAACTTGTACCCCGTCCGGAAAATCCACGCGACAGCAAACGCACACAGCAGCAGGAAGCCCAGCGTCATGCCTGCACTAAGCACGACATTGACGTCGGAGTGTCCGTAGAAGCTCCAGCGAAATCCGCTGATCAGGTAGACCACCGGATTGAACAGCGCCACCTTCTGCCAGAACGGCGGCAGCATGCCGATGGAATAGAACGCGCCGCCCAGGAAGGTGAGCGGCGTGACCACCATCAGCGGAATCACCTGCAGTTTCTGGAAATCGTCCGCCCACAGTCCGATGATGAAACCGAACAGGCTGAAGGTGACCGCGGTGAGCAGCAGGAACACGATCATCCAGCCCGGATGCAGGATGCTGTACGGCACGAAGAAACGCGCCGTCACCAGGATCAGCAGCCCGAGCATCACGGACTTGGAAGCGGCCGCCCCGACATAGCCCAGCACTCCCTCCATGGGCGACACGGGTGCGGAGAGCAGCTCATAGATGGTGCCCGACCACTTCGGCAGATAGATGCCGAACGAGGCATTGGAGATGCTCTCGTTGAGCAGCGACAGCATGATCAAGCCCGGAATGATGAAAGCGCCGTAGCTGGTGCCGCCGATCTCGCCCATGCGCGAACCGATCGCGGTGCCGAACACGATGAAGTACAGCGACGTCGACAACACCGGCGACACGATGCTCTGGGTCAGGGTGCGGAAGGTGCGGGCCATCTCGAAGCGGTAGATGGCGCGAATGGCGGGAAGGTTCATGGCGCACCCCGCACGAGGCTGACGAAGATGTCTTCGAGTGAACTTTCCAATGTATGCAGATCCTTGAAATCCACGCCGCGCTCGGCCAGCTTGCGCAGCAGTTCGGCGATGCCGGTGTCTTCGCCCTGGGTATCGAACGTATAGATCAGTGTGGCGCCGTCGTCGGCCAGCGCCAGACCGGAGGCATCCAGTCCTTCTGGCAGCGCCTGCATCGGCGTCTGCAGCGTGATGGACAGCTGCTTCTTGCCCAGCTTGCGCATCAGCACATCCTTCTCTTCCACCAGGATGAGCTCGCCGCGCGTGATCACGCCCACGCGGTCGGCCATTTCTTCGGCCTCCTCGATGTAGTGCGTGGTCAGAATCACCGTGACACCGGTCTCGCGCAGCTTGCGCACCATCTCCCACATGTCATGGCGCAACTCCACGTCGACGCCGGCCGTGGGTTCGTCCAGGAACAGGATGCTGGGCTCATGCGCCAGCGCCTTGGCGATCAGCACGCGACGCTTCATGCCGCCGGACAAGGTCATGATCTTGGCGTCTTTCTTGTCCCACAGCGACAGGTCGCGCAAGACCTTTTCGATATGGTCGTCGTTCCGCTCGCGGCCGAACAGGCCACGGCTGAATCGCACCGAGGCCCACACCGTCTCGAATGCATCAGTGGACAGCTCTTGCGGCACCAGGCCGATCTTCGAGCGGGTGACGCGATAGTCGCGCTGCACATCGTGGCCATCCACCAGCACAGCGCCGCCGCTGGGCCTGACGATGCCGCAGACGATGCTGATCAAGGTGGTCTTGCCCGCGCCGTTCGGGCCAAGCAGCGCAAAGATCTCACCGCGTCGAATGTCTAGGTCAACGGTCTTCAACGCCTGGAAGCCGCTTTGATAGGTCTTGCTGATCGCTCGGATGGAAACCGCGTTTGGCGTTGAAATAGCCTGGTCGCTCATGAGGTCCCTTGGGTTGAACGCATTCATCCATAGGGATTCTACGCCCGGTATTCAATATCCGCCCGCACAAAGCACAAGGCCCGGCGCGATCCCGCGCCGGGCCTCGCTTCCACTATCGCAGGTGAGCGATGTCAATCGTGCGACCGGGCCACCACGCTGCCATCGGTGGGATCGACCAGCACGTTCACCGCGTTGCCGCCGCGGCTCTTGGCATCGGCGCTCCACAGGCCTTCTTCGAACTTCACGTGCTTGACGTTCTGGAAACCGGCCGTGGCCAGCTGTGCGGTCACTTCGTTCTCGTTGAGCTTGGACGGTGCATCGGCGGGATACACCTTGCCGTTCACCGGCCCCACCGCGAGCTTGACCCACTTCTTGTTGCCGCCGCGGGCTTCGCTGCGCCACACGCCATCCTTGAACTTCAGGTCCTTCACTTCCTTGTAGCCGGCGTTGGCGATCGAGGTCTTGATGGCGTCCTCGGTCAAGGCACCCGTGGGCGGCTGGCTCGTCCAGGTGGTGACCGTGGTGGTGGTCTCGGTCGTTTGCGTGGCGCTGGCGGAGCGTGCGGTGGCGGGCATGTCCTGCGCAAACACCGCAGCGGTCATCGACAGTCCTATCAACGTTCCGATCGTTAGGGGCAGTACGCGCTTGATCATGGTGAACACTCCTTCGGTTGGCGCGGCATGGTGTGACCGGGCCAGCCGACGGGCTGTTCAAGTCTGCGTGAACGCGCTCGTGACACTTACGGCCGATTCATCAAGGATCGATTGAAAACGCCTGCGAAATGAATGCATGGCAACGCCAGCGCCCAGCGCCATCATCGCGACGATGCAAATTCAACGGCTTCATCGGTAGGAAGCCGTCGCTGCATTTCGGCGTGCAGGAAGTCGACGAATCGGCGCACGCGTGGCGGCTGGAATGCGTTGGGGTGATACATCGCGTGGATCGGCGCGGGCGCGGACCACGCGGGAGCGTTGATCAGCTTCAGGCGACCTTCGCGCACATCCGTCGCCACGGCCCACAGCTGGCGATAGGCAAAACCGCGGCCCAACACGGCCCAGCGGCGTATCACTTCGCTGTCGGTGCTTTCGTGGTATCGCCGCACCCGCACCACCGTATCGCCCAGCCGCCATTCATTGCGTGGCCCTGCGTTGGTGGTGAGCACCAGCGTGGGCAGCTCGGCGAGATCTTCGGGATGTTCGGGCATGCCGTGCGCTTCGATGCAAGCCGGCGATGCGCTCACCACGCGCCAGCTATCGGCCAGGTGACGTGCGACCAGCTCGCTGTCCTGCAGTTTCCCCACCCGAATGGCCACATCGATGTCGTCGGGCACGAAGCGCGACAACGAATCGGACAAGGTGAGCACGACGCGCACGTCCGGGTGCAAGGTCATGAACTGGTCGAGGATATCCACCAGCAGGTTGCGCCCCAGGTCCGATGGCGAGGACACCCGCAGCGTGCCACTGACGGCGTCGGTGCCACTGCGCACGGCACGCTCCGCTTCGCGCATGGTCTCGATGGCGACCCGGCACGACGCGATATAGATCCGGCCTTCGTCGGTCAATCGCAATTGGCGCGTGGTGCGCTCGAACAGACGCGCACCGAGCATCGCCTCGACGCGTTGCACGCAAGCACTGGCAGCGGCAGGCGAGAGTCCCGCCCGACGCCCGGCGGCCGAGAGGCTGCTCAGATCGGCCGCGTCCACGAGGAGCTGCATGTCGCTGAAGCGGTTCATGAGGTCCAGTCCTGACGGCGGGTCACAGGCCGGATCATCTTCAAATGCCATTTGAAGGTCAATAAAGATCCAGGCCCATTATCAAAATGGCGCGGGACGGGGACGATCTCGGACACCCACCCCACGCAAGGTGTCGCCATGTCCATGTCACACGCCAAACCCGCCCTGCTCGCCTCCGTCCTCGCACTTTTGCTCAGCTCATCGGTCCTGGCAGCCGCGCCCGCCCAGGACGCGATGATGAAACCCGCCGACCACGGCCCGGTGCCGAAGGAGTTGATCGGCGCGTGGACGCTGGTGCGCTGCGACAACGTCTATCCCGATGGACACCGCGTGGAGCTCTATGGCCCCCATCCCGAAGGCATGTGGCTGATCGATGCGCAGGGCGACTACATGATGCAGATCGTGCGCGCCCAGCGCATGCCGTTCGCGGCGAACGACAAATCCAAGGGCACGCCTGACGAATACCGCGCCGCATCGATGGACAGCAACGCGCACTTTGGCCACGTGAGCGCCAGCGGCATGGTCATGCACAGCCAGATCCTGCGCGCATCGTTCCCGAACTGGGACGGCAAGAACGGCGACTCGCATTACACCATCAACGGCGACGAGCTCACCTATACCGTGGCCAAGCCGACCAGCGGCGCCTCCGAAGGCGCGCATGGCGAAGTCGTGTGGCGGCGCGTGCACTCCTGATCACGTCACCTGGGGCCTCGGACATGCCGAGGCCTCACGGAGTGCGAACCGCCATCACGGCATCTGTTCGGCGTCCATCATGGCTTGCTGCAAGTCGGCGTGCGCATCGTCGACCTTGCGCTGGCGGTCGGCGATCTTCTGCGCGCTCTTGCCCTGGTCCTTGGCGGCTTGCAGTTCATGCTGACGGTCCTGCAGCTTTTCCTGGGCCTTGGCCACCTTTTGCCCGGCCGCACTGCGCAAGGAAGCATCCGTGCAGTGCGTCTTCACCGCGGCAAGCGCCTTCTGCAGCCCCTGCACGCGGGCGGTGTTGCCGTGGTCCTGCGCATAGGCAATCTCGTTTTCGATCGACTGCCGCTTGGCATCGCATCCGCCGGATTGGGCGAGCGCCAGCGCGGGACTGAGGGAGGCCATCAGCAGCACGAACGGGAGGGACATCTTCATGCGCAACTCCTTGGGTTGGGGAAACCGGGCAGTGAGGCGATGCCTTGCCATGGTCGCGCATTCGCGCCAGGGGTGCACCTTCCTCGCTTCACGGTCGCCAACCCAATGCGCCGGTTATCTCGCCTCGACGCTCACGAGCCTGGCCCGGCTCACGTTGCCGCGCGCCCGCGCATGGAACTTCCACGTCTGACCCGCGCCCAGGTCGTGCACTTCATCCACGGCCTGCCCCACCGCATGCCCCTTGGCATCGAACAACCTGAAACGAACTTTCGCCGTGTGAACCGGTGTGTGGCTGACATTGGTCAAGGTACCCACGATCTTGTTGCGACCCGGCGTGACATCCCGCTCGACCCGATAGGAGCCGACGCGGACGCGATGTTTCAACGGCTCGCCGGCAACCGCCGTCGACGAGGCCACACACAACAAGAGCAACAGCGATACAGCGGCGGAACGCAGATTCATCGGGCACATCGAGGCATGCAAAGGGGCGCATAGATTAGACGAAGCGGACCCGCTTTCAGCCATCGAAAGTGCTACGCAGCGCACGCAGAAGGATGCCCCTCCAAACGGAGCATCCTTTCGCTGCCACCGTTCTGCGTCGCCGCGTTCAACCGCCCTGAATCAGGCGACCGAGCGGAGCGAGTGGGCCGGCCGGGATCAGCTCGAACGTCATGAAGCCGCCTTCCGTCAGCGGAAGCCGGTCCACCTCGGCCTTGGCCGCCTCCACCGACGCCACGCTCATCAGGAAGATCACGCCGGGCCGGTCCTGGCGAAACCAGAACTGCTCGATCTTGCCGTCGAGGTAAAGCTGCAGGGTGTGGGGAACCTCCTTGGGCATGATCTGCTGCTGTTGTTCCGCGGTGGGCGGGCTGGTGATCGTGCCGATAGCGAAAACTTTCATGGGTGATCTCCTCGTTGGGACGGGCATTGCGTTGTGCAACGAGGCGAAATCTAGTCGCCGGGCGGGCAAAGGGGTATTGTCGTAAATGACAACTTTGAGGCCATTTACGCCATGCGCATCGCCATCCTCGCGCTCGAGGGTCTGTTCGACACCGGCCTCACCGTGGCGCTGGACGCATTCGCCATCGCCAACCGTTTCTCCACACTGCAAATGGGCGGCACGCCGCGTTTCGAGGTGTCGATCGTCGGCGTGCGGAAGAAGGTCCGGACGGGCCAGGGGTTTTCGATACCGGTGCAGGCCATCACGCCCGAACTCAAACCGGACTGGGTGATCGTGCCGGCGTTGGGCACCGGCACGCCGGAGCTGTTGGTGCCGGCCCTGGCGCGCCCGGATATCCGGCAGGCCAAGGCCCAGTTGCTGGCATGGCATGCCGAGGGCGCGCAGATCGCGGCATCGTGCATCGGCACGTTCGTGGTGGCGGAAGCGGGACTGCTCGATCATCGCGCGGCCACCACCACCTGGTGGCTGGCGCCCCTGTTCCGGCAGCGCTATCCGAACGTGCTGCTCGACGAGTCGCGCATGCTGGTGCCTACCGATATCGGCGTGACGGCGGGCGCGGCGATGGGGCATCTCGATCTCACGCTCTGGCTGATCCGCAAAGCCAGCCCGGAGCTGGCCGCGCTGGTGTCGCGCTATCTGCTCGCCGACATTCGCACGACGCAGGCGCCTTACATCATTCCCAATCACCTGGCCCAGGCCGACCCGCTCATTCTCCGTTTTGAACGCTGGGCACGCGATCACCTCAAGCAGGGTTTCTCGTTGCAGCAGGCCGCCGCTGCCTTGGCCACCAGCGCGCGTTCGTTGCAACGCCGTTGCCAGGCGGTGCTGGGCAAATCGCCGCTGGATTATTTCCAGGACCTTCGCGTCGAACGCGCGCAATCCCTGCTTCACGGCAGCGGCATGGACATCGATGCCATCGCGGCCGAGGTCGGTTACATCGACGGCGCCACCTTGCGCACCCTGCTGCGTCAACGCCTTGGGCGGGGCGTGCGCGAGCTGCGCGCCGATCTGCGCTGACCGGCCCGTTGACGCCAAAAGGTTGTTGATCAACAATAGTTGTATGAAAACAACTATTGGCACCACCGGCCGGCCCGCGGCCCATCCGAACCTCATCCTGGGTATCTGCTGCCTGAGCCTGCTGATGGTGGCGATGGACGTCACCATCGTGAACGTCGCGCTGCCCTCGATCCGGCAAGACCTGCATGCGTCTATCTCGGGGCTGCAATGGGTGATCGATGCCTACACCATGGTGGTGGCGAGCCTGTTGATGCTGGCCGGCTCGATGGCCGACCGGTTCGGGCGGCGCCGCGTCTTCCAGATCGGCATGGCGCTGTTCACGCTGGGCTCGCTGCTGTGCAGCGTGGCGCCCAGTGTCCAGGGCCTGGTCGCCTTTCGCATCCTGCAGGCGCTGGGTGCGACGATGCTCAATCCGGTCGCCATGTCGATCATCGCCAATACCTTCCACGAACCGAAGGAGCGCGCACGCGCCATCGGCGTCTGGGGCGCCGTCGCGGGCATCTCGATGGCATTGGGTCCGGTGATTGGCGGCGCGCTCACCGAGACCATCGGCTGGCGCTCGATCTTCTGGGTCAACCTGCCCGTGGGAATCGCCGCGATGGTGCTGGCTGCGCGCTATATCCCCGAATCCAAGGCACCACGTCCACGCCGCGTGGATCCACTCGGGCAGCTGCTGGTGTTCGTCATCCTGGCCACGGTGACCTATGCGGTGATCGAAGGCCCGCATGCAGGCTGGGGCTCGACCACCATCGTCGGCTTGTTCACCACCGCCGCGCTGGCACTGATCGCCTTGCTTGTCTACGAACCCCGGCGCCATGAGCCGCTGATCGACGTGCGCTTCTTTCGCAGCGCACCCTTCAGCAGCGCCACCTTGATCGCGGTGTGCAGCTTCTCGGCGTTCTCCGGCTTTCTCTTCCTCAATGCGCTGTACTTGCAGGAAGTGCGTGGCCTGTCGGCATTCCACACCGGCTTGTGCACCTTGCCGCTCGCGCTGGCGACCATGCTTTGCTCGCCGCTCTCCGGGCGGCTGGTGGGTACGCACGGCACGCTTCCCTCGTTGCTGGTTTCCGGCAGCGCCACCATCGTCAGCGCGCTGATCATGACGCAGCTGACCGCCACCACGCCGCTGCCGATCCTGTTGTTCAACTACGCGTTGTTCGGCGTCGGCTTCGGCATGGTGAATGCGCCGATCACCAATACGGCGGTGTCGGGCATGCCCAAGGCCCAGTCGGGGCTGGCGGCGGCGGTGGCTTCCACCAGCCGGCAGGTCGGTGCGTCGCTGGGCGTGGCCCTTGCCGGTACCATCCTGGGTACGCACATTCACAGTGGTTTTGCGGAAGCCTCGCATCCGTTCTGGTGGATGGTGAGCGGCGGCGGCGTTACCGTACTGCTGTTGGCCTGTCTGTCCAACACGCGCTGGGCGCGCGACACCACCCGCCACGCTGCGCATCTGCTGGAAGAAGCACCAACCGGAGCAACCGCTTGACCAAGGATGCAAACAACCACAGCGAAGCCGACAGCATCTGGCAGGTGCTGGTGGCGATGGTGTGGGAAACCCGCGGCGAATGGCGCCGGAAAGTGAGCGTGGCCACCGGCCTGCCCTTCAGCCGCGTGCGCGTCCTGAAGCGGCTCCTCGATGCGCCACTCACCTTGAAGCAGCTTGCCGATATGACCGATAGCGACGCGCCGGCCACCACGGTCGCGGTCAACGCTCTTGAGGATCGCGGCCTGGTCGAGCGCCATCCGCATCCGGACAACCGGCGCGCGAAACTCGTCTCGATCACACCGGCGGGCCGCAAGCTGGTCGATTTGGCTCACCGTTCGGTGCGCGATGAAGCGCCCACCGCTGTGCGGGAGCTTTCCAAAACCGATCTCGCGCATCTGCGCCGGATCATCGAGCGGATCAATCGCGAGTAAGCGCGGCTATCCGAGCAGATAGCGGGTAACGAGGCGGGTGGCCTCGTCGATGAGCTTGTCCATTCGTTCGTCCGGCATCGCCTTTGCGTGATGCAGGACTGCGTTATGCGTCAGCGCTTCGATGGTCGTCACGCAGACGAACGACGCCAGCTCCAGATCATCGACGCGCAGCTCGTCCCGATGGTTCTCCAGGTACGCGCGGAACAGCGTGAAGTTCTCGCGATTGAACGTCGCCAGCTTCTCCAGCTCACCCACGCGCGGAAGCTGCTCCGCCACCACGCGATGCAGCCTGGGGTCGACGCGGTGCGCCCGCACGGCGACTTCGACCAGCATGCGCACGGCTTTCTCCACCGGCTGGGCCAGCACGTCCGCGAGTTCGCCCCGCACCGTCTGCGTGATCTCCTGCTGATGGCGCTCGACTACGGCAGCGACCAACGCCTCCTTGGTGGGGAAATATTGATAGAGCGAGCCGACGCTCACGCCCGCCACCTCGGCGATGTGGTTGGTGCTGGCTTTGTCGAAGCCTTCCTTGACCAGAATGCGAGCGGTCGCTTCCACCAACGCGTCGACAGTGGCCCGCGAGCGCTCCTGCGAGGCGGTTTTCCTGGGCTTGGTGAGTGGTTTTCGCGTCATCTTGATGCGCCACCAATGCGAGTACCGAAAGCGAATAATCGCTCATATTCTTGGTGTTGTGTACTTGCACGCAGTGACAGTCTTCAGGAGACGGGATATGCACGACACCACGCAACGATTGTTTCACTACAAGGCCTGGGCGAACGACGCGCTATTGACCGCGTTGGCAAAGCTCGACGCCAGTTCCCAAATCACCGGTCTGGCGATCAAGGCGTTGAGCCACAGCTATATCGTCGACCGCATCTTCGCGGCACACCTGCGCCGAACGCCTCACGCCTACCCGTCGGCGAACGCGAACGAGCTGCCGACATTGGCGCAGCTATCCGACGAGATCAGGCGGAGCGATCGGGAGTACGTCGATTACGTCGCGGCACTCGACCGCGATCAACTTGAAGAGCGCATCGACTTCACTTTCACGGACGGTGCCCCGGGCCGCATGTCGCGCGAGGAGATGCTGATGCATGTGATTACCCATGGCATCGGTCATCGCGGGCAGGTCAGCGCGCTCATGCTGCTCAATGCGCTGCCACCGGCAAAGGATGGCTTCACCACCTATCTGCACGAGTCGGAGCCGGCTTCGAGAGGGCGAGCGGCTGCGTGAATCCGCGCGAGTGGCGCCAGGGACGTCGCGTGTCCGCATCGCGCAACTCTCCAAGCTGCGCCAGTCGCTTGAAGCTGTCGATCCCACCTTGGTATCGGTTCTCGCGCGCCGGCGTGTGTGTCGCACCGGGAGAGGCGACAGCCGACACCTTCGTCTTATGGATTTGCCCGGTCTATTGGTTTGTCATCGCAGACCAGGGGATTGCCATTGGCAAGCTCCCTGCGGAAGCGCTGCGTCGCGGCGGGATCCCGCAGGGCTGGCGTTGTCGTGCAGCAGTGCTGCGCGAACAACACGCTAGTCCACGACCGAGGATCAGCCATGAAGCGTCCAAGCAAGCTCACCATCGCGATAGCTGCCGCCGTGCTCGCCGTCCTGGCGGGAACGGCGCTTTATGCGCAGGACAAGGGCAAGGCCGGTGCCCGTAGCGCCGACAAGTACACGCTGGTATCACCCAGCGGTATTCCGTTCTCCGACTTCAAGGGCTATGAAGACTGGTCGGTCGTTTCTTCCGCGCGAACCGACGAAGTGCTGAAGGTGATCGTCGCCAACCCGATCATGATCAACGCCTATAAATCCGGCATCCCGGGCAATGGCAAGCCCTTCCCCGACGGCTCCAAGATCGCCAAGCTGCAGTGGAAGTTCAAGAAGAGCACGGAGGCGCCGTTTGTGGTGGACGTGCCCGACGTATTCACCCAGGCCTTCCTGATCGAGAAGGACAGCAAGAAGTACCCCAAGAGCGGCGGCTGGGGTTACGCGCTGTTCGACTACGACGCACCCACTGACATGTTCACGGCCGACCCGACCGGCGTTTCCGATTGCGGCCATGCATGCCACGTCAAAGTGGCTGCAAAGGACCACATCTTCCATCCCTACCAGAAGCGTTGATCGGGACCGGCCGTCGCGTCACACGGTACGGTGCGCCAGCGCGTAATCGACCGCCGCACGCACCGCCGCCACCTGGGCATCGTTGCATTGCTGCGGCGTGGCGCGCGGGCTGTCCGGGTAGACCTCGGTAGTGGTGGCGTAGCGTGCGTTGGTGATGCCGGCGCACAGACTCCACTGCTTCACCGGAAACTTGATCACGCCCGGCAACAGCAAGGGCGAGCCGATGATTTCGCCGCGGGCGTCGGCATCCGCGATATGCGTGACCTTCGCTACCGCTTCGATGACTGCCTGCTGGAATTCGGGCTGCGGACGATCGGCGTCGTCGACCAGGTAGAACCCGTCGGGAACCTCGCCCGGCTCGAATGCCTTGCCGTCGCGCGCGGCCAGCGCCGGGCGGAACTCCGACTCGTCGGAGTCGGTGGTTTCGTGCAGATCGATATGCATCAGCACGACATCGCGCAACGGCTCCAACAGGTTCATCAACGCAGCCGACTCGCCCGCCGGGCTGTCCTTGCGAAAATTGCGATTGGGGTCGAGCGCGTCGGGATTCCAGCGATTGACCCGCTCGTACGCCCAGGGACTCACACAGGGCACCACCAACAGATTGGCGCGACCGGCATAGTCGTGACCATGCTGTTGCACGAACTGCAACGCGCCATACACGCCACTGGTTTCATAACCGTGCACACCGCCCGTCACCAGCAACACCGGCAGATCCTCGCGCCAGTCGCGGCTGCGAAGGGAGACCAGCGGATAGTGCTCATCGCCATAATCGAGCGCACCGTACTCGACCACATCGAACTGCTCGCGCAGCGGTTCGATGGCGCGCAGCACATCGTCCGCGTAGCTACGCTGCTTGACGCGCAGCGCGCGCCATTGCGCCAGTTCCGCCGCGCCCCAGGGCTGTCCGGGTGTACCGATGGGATAGAAAGCGTCGCTGCTCATGCTTGAAAACCGCGATGGTGGGATCGGCGTACTTTAGCATTCGGAGGACGGGCCAGCGGCAGCACGCTGGCCGGCATCGCTGCTTACAAAGGGGGCGAGCACCACTACGGCAGCCTGAACTTGCGCGTGGCACGCAGCGGCCAGATGGACGTGAACTGGGTTCCACCTGCCACACGAAAAGCCGCGGAAACCCCACTCAGAATACCCAACTCTTCCAGCACATCTTTCACGCGTCGAAAGGAATGGCGCGGGTCGGACGCGAGCATGAAAAGATTGATCTCTTTCGGACTCACATCGTAGCCCTCCAGCTCGACCGTCTTGCCCAAGACTTCCTTCAGCCGTCCCTCGATCGTTGCGAGGAAGGCCTCGTCGGCCAGAGACTTGCGCCAGAACTTGATGACGAGTTGATATTCCATCGGGCGATTGTAGGCCCAATTGGCAACGCTTCTGCTGAAAGGCCCCAAGCGAATCCCCAACCGACGCAACCCGGCCCACCCATGTCCACTCACAAGCAAACGGGACGGAAGCAGTGAATTCGAACAATGGAGCTGGGATTTAACTGCCTCCGTCCCGTTTGTCGTGCGCTTGCCCTCAATCAACGAGAGGACGATAGGCGCGCATCGCAGGCTTCGCCCTCTCCAGATCGTATCGGGCCTGAAGTGCCAACCAGTAGAAGGCGGTGGTGTCGAAGATGAGGGATAGGCGCAGCGCGGTCTTGGGGGTAATGGGGTGGGTGTCGGCGATGAAGGCTTTGATGTGATCGGAGGGGATGCCGGATCGACGGGCCAGCTGGGCGGGGTTGAGCGCGCCTGGGATCAGGTAGGCGTGCAGCAGGATGTCGCCGGGGGCTCGCAGGGGTTGCGAAGGGTCCACTTCCGAATGCGGAGTGAGTTGGATCAGTTCCATAACTGTTCTTCCTGTCGGACACGGCCACGCGGCGGATAGGCGCTTACAGCGCTCCGTGTCAGTGAATGCTTGGCAGCTTCGTCGGTGATTGCCCGAAAGAGGCGCATCGCCATGCCGGCCGATGCGCCGTAACGGCGATCATCGGAGGCGTGGTGTGTTCACTCGTGGCTCGTTACCGAGCAGGCGGGCGTATTGCTGGAGGCAGTGGATCGCCGTACCCAAGCTGGCCGTGACGGCCACGGGAAGCGGCCAGGGCAGCGGTCTGCCGGGGAATCCCCGTGCCTGCGCGTGGCGGCACTGTTCGCTGTCGAGGCGCAAGCGCGTGAGGGCGAGCACCGCCAGGGCGATGTCGCCGCGAGTGCCATGACGCAGGGTCTCTGGCCATGCCGCCGCCGTGGAAGACGGGTCATCAGGCGGAGGAGTGAGGGTGTCGTCAGGGGGAACGGACGAGCGAATGCGTCCCGTATGATCGCGGGTAGCCATGATCAACTCCATCTCAGTTGGTGATGGTTAGCGGGTCGTGGGTGTTGGACGCACTCACGGCCCGCGTCTCATGACTTGGTAGTCATGGTCATTCGCGAGGCCGTGCAACACGACAGCGCGAATGACTGGCTGACCCTAACAAGCAGGGTTGGCATCGTCTGTCAGGGTTGGGCGAGATAGATGTCCGCGTGACCGCAGGCGAGTGTGAGGGCTGAGCAGCAGCGAACGGAACGGAAATAGCCGATTCGAACAATGGCCGTGCGATCTAACCACCCCCGTCCCGCTCTTCCGACGATGACCTGCCGGCATCCTCCAGGCGACGGCGCCAAAAGCGTTTTTCCACACTACGGACGTTTGGATGGATGGCCAACTGTTCTAAGTATCGCCTTAGATGAGGCAACTCATCATCGTCCAAGCTGCCGTGATAGGGCGATACCGCGACCAGGTTACCGTAACTTCGGGCGTACTTTTCAGGGTTGTCGTCAACCGCAAGGACTCTCCGCAAGTCAAAGCCACGGCGCCTAACCTTGTGTAGTGGCTTCGAATCCCACCAGACATCTCGTTCAAAGTCGCGGCGTGGCGTGCATCTGTCTCTGGCCCACACAAACTCAAGCTTCGACAGGTCTTCAAACAAAAGGCTTGTGACAATCTCCGCATACTTCGGCGAAGACGATGTCCACACGGCCACCTTGAACGTCGTCAGCGCCCAATCAAGGAACTCGCCAACTCCTGGCCGAAGATAGAGGGCATAGGGCGGAATCTCGAAGTCCGGGGCGCGCGGCAACGGTACGTCGGTTGCATGAACCAACGTTTCGTCCAGATCGAGTATCAATAAGTGCTGTTGATCCACGCCGCCTCTACTTCCTCGCTGCCCGAGTTTCTGCGATGTCTGCTTCGGGTTGGAAGCGGTCCTTAGCGCGCCTCCCAGTTGGTGAAATCCTAATGGTAGGAGACGCCACCGTCGAAAACGCTTTGCGACCTCCCTCAACCGTGCGCGCTGATTGTGATCAGCAGCCGTTCAATAGTTGGCAAGAGGCGGAATCACCGGACACGCGGCTTCGCATACACGTATGACCTTACCCTGATAGATGGTCACAGAGCGATTCATGAAAGTGCTCTGGTCTGCGCCACTAGCAAGAAAGTGGGGAACCGCGTTCCTGATGGCCTCCTTAGGAAAAAGCACGATGTCCTTGTAGTGCATGACGACCTCCTGGGGGCTTTTCCAGACACTGGCAACACCCAGGCCCCGCTCACTGAAGAAAGGATATCGCAGCAATGAAGCAAAGGTTACCGCGTCCTTCTCCAGCATGGCCCGCCGCAATATGTACGCCGTCTCATCATTCAATCGCTGCCACTGGTCGTATGCAGGATCCAGTTCGCTATCTAGGTGGAGGGACACAGGGGATGCTTTTCCGCCCCGCATCGGCAACCACTCGCCTGCAAGGTTGTCGCAGCCGGGCAATGGGTTACTTGTCTCTCCGAATCGACTCGCCCGAAAAATCTCCAGCTCAAATCGGCCAGTTTCACGACCTTTCTGATCGTCCTCAACCAAGTCTATGCCTGCGCCACCAGGGCGAAGGCTGCCAGTCAATGCCAAGGTACCGGGCTGGTCGGAATAGCCATAGGCTCCGGTAAAGCGGCTGGTGTCCCCATCAAGGTGAAGCAGCATTCGGACAGAATGGTCACCGACAGTTCCCGCATAGATAAGGCCGTGACGAGGGCTACCCAGGTAATGGGCCCAATTCAGGCAATCGGCGTGCGCTGGCGAGGCCGAAGCTAGCATCGCGAGCAACCATGCAAGCCATCGCACCGATGGTACTTGCCCAGCGCGAACAGCCAGACCTTTTCGCGTACCCCTTCGTTTCACCGGCCGAACACTCCGCAAAAGGTGGAGTCGATTGAAGAATGGAAACGGTGCCAGGGAATTTTCAGTGTGTATTCGCAGCCATCGGTGCCCGCAAACGAGGTACTAACCGAGCCACCGTCTCTATGTGTCTGGAAGCTGGTCAGTCTCACCATTTCCATGCTTAACCCCTTAGTTGTTGCCAGCGAGCATGTCCGCTACGGGTTGCGGATTCAGCCGGTCGTTGCAACAGTTTGATGAAATCGCTCAGCCGGTGTTTCGTAGTTTAGTGTTTTCCTTGGCCGTCCGTTCAAGCGCCTTGCCACAGCGTCGAGCTGCGCCTGTGTGAACCCGGATAGATCCATTCCCTTGGGAAAATACTGCCTCAGAAGTCCGTTGGTGTTCTCGTTCGATCCCCGTTGCCAAGGGTTGTACGGATCGCAGAAGTAGACCTTGATGTCCGTCGCCAATGTAAAGCGATGATGTTGAGCCATCTCGGACCCGAGATCCCAGGTCAGCGATCGATACAACTCGCGCGGCAGCTTGTCCGCTTGCTTGATCAATGCATTGACCACTGTCTCGCTGTCCCTATTGTCCAGCTTCACCAGCACGACATAGCGCGACCATCGTTCCACCAGCGTGGCGATCTGGCTATTTCTGCCGCCAAACAATAGATCGCCCTCCCAATGGCCGGGTACGGCTCGATCCTCGACATCGGCAGGACGTTCGCGGATCGAGATGGCGCCGGTGATCTGCGCATGATCATCGCCCTTCTGAGTGTGATGCCGTGAGCGACGCATGGCTCGCGTGCGTCGAAGCTGCGCCAAGAGCTCCTTTTTAAGGGCTCCGCGCGTCTGAATGAAGAGGCTGCGATAGATCGTTTCGTGAGACACCTGAAGCGCCTCGTTCCCCGGATAGGTTCGTTTGAGCCAGCCGGCAATCTGCTCCGGCGCCCATTGCTGTTGAAGCTTAGCGGCTACTAAGCGCGCAAGGACTCGGTGTCGGGCCAATTTGCAGGGCTTGGGGCGTCGGGCCCGATCCCATGCGCATTGATCGGCGCAGTTGGCTCGATAACGGTCCGACCCGCCATTGCGTTGGATCTCCCGGCTGATCGTCGACGGTGCACGGCGCAGCTGGGCCGCCACGCAGCGAATCGATTGGCCGGCTATCAGCGCCCTGGAAATCTCCTCGCGCTCGCCCAGCGTCAGCACCCGATCCGACCTGTGGCGCCTGGTAGGCCGGATGCCACCGGTCTCTGCCAGGATCCGGCGGACTGAGGAGTGATGCCGGTCAAAAAGCCGGGCAATCTGGTGAAGTGATTCACCTCGTTGCCAGCGATCCCACATCAGGCCAATCTGGGTGTCGGTGTAATGAATCGCAGGTCGTTGTGACATCTTGCAACACTCCCGCTGCTCGCGCAGTCTTTAGTGTGTTGCAACGACCGGCTGAATCCGCAGTCGAAAGCAGACATGACCCGTGCCCACGTCACGTTAGGGCATCGCAGTCGGCTTGTTCAGAGAAAAATTGACCGGTACGCGAGTCCAGGAGATGACCGGGGCACCGTCTCGGAACTTGGGACGGAACTTCCTGCAACTGGTCGCATTGACGGCGCTCTCGTCCAGCTCCCGGTAGCCGCTGCTCTGTTCCACGGTGGCGTCGATCACTGTCCCATCCACGCCAACCTTGGCCATGACCAGAACCGTGCCCTCATGATGTTGTCGGATCGCTTGGGCCGGATACATCGGCCGGGGGTCCGGGGAAGTAGAGGTGTTCGTGCACGTGTGGTGCATTTGCTTTGGCGCAAAGCCACCTAGCGAATAGAAGTGAACAGGAGGTTTTGTGCCGTCCGAAACGCTTTGCTGATCTGGTGGCGTCTGGTCCTGCGCGTAAGCGCCTGCTGTCCACGCCGCCATGGCCGCGCCGGCGACGCACAGGAAGCCGGCCATCTTCAGACCCATGCCGCTTTTTCCGACTTTCATCTTCCCTCCACTGGATGCTTCAAACGGTGCGAATTGTCGCGGCTGCCAAGGCAATTGCGAAGACCTGCCTCAGCAAACGTCTTTTGATGTCGACCTCCCTTTTGCTTCGCATCGTGAGCCCAGCCGTTAGGTCTAACTCACGTGACTCATGGGCTATGACTCACGTCTGCTATGGGTCGAAGGCGGAAATTCAACGCGGCGGCGGCGGCGGCGGTGGCGGTGGCGGTGGCGGTGGCGGTGGCGGTGGCGGGATGAAATTGGGCAGTGGGGCACTCGTGACGGCAACTGTCACCGGTTGGCTGCCGGACATGTCCGCAAAGCGCAGCGTCGCTCCACTGGTGCGCAAGGCATCGAACACGCGCGCCCTGTCCACGGGCGAACCCACAAAAAGCAAGATCGCGCCCTTGGCCCAATCCGGTTCGGCGGTAAGCAAGGCATCGACGACGGTATCCGCGGTGGCTGTCGTATCCGGACCGCCAAACGCCACTAGATTGCCTGGCAGCACGCGGCGGGCAGCTACGTCCTTCAGCTCCTGAGCCAGGCGTTGTCGTCCAAGTACGGTCGCCATGTCAGTTCCGGCGGGCACAAAGAACAAGTATGACCGGCTTTGGGTCAGGCCTTCGCTGTTCTGTTGCACCATGGTGCGCAGATAGGCAGACCAGCCGGCTTCATCTTCGACCGACGTGGGTCGGGCGATGGTTTGCGAGGTCGGCGTGGAGGCCGGAGTGACCCCCGGCACGAGTAAACACGACACGAGCCAAAGATAGGCCGCCAAGCGCAGTTTCAACAACCGTTCCATCACACTCCCCTGTTCCCTGTGATTGATCCGCTCTTGGGTTCACCCATGGCTTGAATGCGGTCGCTTCAAACCATCGTAACGTCTGCTAAGGGCCGGGAGCGGACAATTCCCGTGCGCCAAATCGTGTAACGACTAACGGCCGCTACCCAATGTGTTGCAGTCCACCTCCAGCCCTCGCCGATAGCAACGATGCTGGTCCCGCGCTTCTGGGGAGCCAGCGTCATTGGGATGAAATGTGACAGGATCCGCCCCCGGAACTAAACGAGACTCATAGTAGACGTGCGCTACGTCCTCCTCGTACATGTTGCCGATGATCTTGAACGTAAACGGATCGGCACCTGGCAATTGCTTATCGAACATATAAACGTGCGTCGCATCCATTCCGTAAACAGAATTGATGACTTTGAATGTGCTCCGGTCAACGTCCGTAAGTTGTTTGCCCATGACGTAAACGCACCGACTGTCCGCGTACCAAGGGGCTTTCAAAACTTTATAGGTCTTCGAGTCACATGCCTGGGTTCGTCGCTGGCCATTGTAGATGGCGCCTTCATCCCGTGCACCGCCGCCGGACATCAGCTCAAATGATGATAGATCTACCCCCGGAATAGGTTGCCCGTCGTAGAACGCGTTGGCGTCATCCTTGCCATACGCGCCCGACAAGGCCTTGAATGTTTGTGTGTGGGCTTCGGGGACAGGCGTTCCGCTCCAATAAACCGAATTGCGATCCTTCGCGTAGCCGCCCCCGGCAAGTATCCGAAAGGTCTTCGGATCGGCGCCGTCAATTTGGGCCGAGTATCCCCTGCTGTCGTCGCTTAGGCCACGGTGATAGGCCGGCATGCCATTGATCGCCGTGTAATGACTGCACGCCGAGAGAAGGACTACAAAAACCGCGACAAGCATTCTCGACAGCTTGAGCCAGCACCCCATATCTCCCCCCAAACATTCATTGGTGCCCAGTGCTCGCTCCGTATCCAAAGCGGACCTTCACAGTTTTCGATAATCGACCTTATGGGCCATTCCCTGAGACATGTTCAACGCGATGACGGTGCCATTGCATTCGTTGCGGTGCGGACCAACAGCCACCTGCAACGGCTGATCGTTACTTACCCTTCCAATCCTTGCCACCGAATGTCGGCGTTTTGCATTGTCTTCCAGGGCCATCATAACTGACGCAGTAGGTTTGTCCGTCGGCTGATGTCCCAGCAGGACCTGCCGAGAAAGTCTGGGAGCAGCCGATCAGGCTGATCAGGAAAAGGCGCATAAGATCTTACGTCTGCACATCGCGATGTCTTGTCCCAGTCTTTGCAAGGTCCGCTATGGGTTGCGGCTTCAGCCGGTCAACGCAACACACTATAGACGCCCAAGCGTGAGGAGTGTTGCCCATGGCTATGCCCCGGAAGCATTTCACAGACGCGGATCGGACCCTGATATGGGACCGATGGCAGCAAGGTGAGT
>NZ_JADIKC010000012.1 GCF_016905005.1 Dyella kyungheensis | reverse complement strand
CCATCCCGAACTCGGAAGTGAAACGCAGCTGCGCCGATGGTAGTGTGAATTCTCATGCAAGAGTAGGTCACCGCCAGGGGCTTTATCCCTCAAACGCCTTCCCATCCGGGAAGGCGTTTGTCTTTGTGCGGTTTGGAAATCCCGTTGCCTCTGTTCGCCGTGCGCTGCCGTCGGCATTGTCTGAATTCGCCGGCGTCTCCCGAACGCGCGCTATGTAGCAAAAACTTATCGCCTATGATGCAAGCCTCGTCTGACTTGCATGCCGCGGAGCACTTGAAGTGTTTGTCCATGTCGAAACCCGCCGTCGCCGGAACGTGCAATGGGCAACCGTGCTCCTGGTGGTCGTGTGCGTGATCAGCTTCGTCGGCCTGGCCTTGATGCCTGCGCCGCAGCGCATGTCGATGTGGCTGGAATGGGGCACGGTGCCGGCGAATATCTTCGACGCGAAGGCGCCGCTGCTGCCGCAACTGCATGATCCTTCGCTGCTTCGCCTGTTCACCGCGCTGTTCATCCATCTGGCCTGGCTGCATCTGCTGGGCAACCTACTGTTCCTGGTGATCTTTGGTCTGCCCGCGGAACGGGCGCTGGGTTCGTTGCGTTTCCTGCTGCTGTTTGTCTTGGGTGGCATGGTGGCGAACCTGGTGGGCGCGATTTCCCTGGCCGGCGTGCGCTCACCGATCATCGGTTGCAGCGGTGCCGTGTCGGCGGTGCTCGGAACCTACATAGCGCTGTTTCCCCGCGCCCGACTGGGGCTGGTGTTGCCGTTGGGTCTGTACCTGGAATTCGTGCGCGTCCCGGCTTTTCTGCTGATCGGCATCTGGGTGTTGCTGCAGTTGCTCTTCAGCTATGCCGGCCCGAGTTACGGCGCGGTGGTGTGGTGGACGCACATTGCCGGTTTCCTGTTCGGCGTCGCTTTTGCCTTGTTCGCGCGAGAGGGCATCGCGCGGCGTCTACGCGGATAAGATGGGCGCATGCGTACCAAGAAACTCTACAAAGTGACCTTCCTGCACCTGGGCAAGTGCTACGAGCTCTATGCGCGGCACGTTGCATCCAGCAGCCTCTGGGGATTTACCGAAGTCGGCGAACTGGTGTTCGAACCCGTGGGTGAAGGCCTGTTGGTGGATCCCACCGAGGAAAAATTGCGCGACGAGTTCAAGGACACCCATGTGCTGCACCTGCCGATGCAATCGGTGGTGCGCATCGAGGAAGTGGAGAACAAGGGCGCACTGGTGATCCGCGATGCGAGCGACGGGCAAAAGATCACGCCGTTTCCGATGCCGCCGCGCGGCCGCTGAGTAGCCGTCTAACCGTGGCGCATCACGGCGATCACGATCTCCACCGCGATCAGCAGGATGATGGCAAGTTCCATCAGTTCGCCGCGTTTGCTTGAGGCTTCTTCATACAGTGCCGAGTAGCTGTCCCGGATGATCGCCAGCTTGCGGTCCACGGCCTTGCTGACGTGCGGCACGCGGAACAGGTCCAGTGCGGCGGCGTACACGCGCGCCAGATAGACGTCCTCCGTGACCTGCAGCGCATTGTCCACTTTCTCCGTGACCTCGGTGACTTCCGCCACCAGCGTGTAGAGATGCCGTGCCAGATCCGCGTAGCGCCGCGCGGCGAGGGGATTGGCGACGTTGTGTGTCGCTTCCACCAGGTCGTACATGCGTGGCAGTTCCGCATCGAGCAGTTCGTCGTAATAGCGCAGTTCCAGCAGCTGGGCGTTGGCCACTTCCAGAATGTCGACGACGTCCGATTCGTCGCGCGGTTCATAGATGAAGGCGCGGTCCCAGGTGAGCACGGCGAGATCGTCGGTGTAGTAGGAGAAGCGTTGTCGCAGCAGCTCCTGCCGTGCCGGCTCGGACAGCGCTCGCGATTCGCCGGCGAGAAGGGGAACCAGATCGAGCTCGTCATGCAGCGTCGCGGTGCTCACGACGCCTTCGAGCGAATGCACGAACCCCAGCAGGTAATCTTCGTGCAGTACCGCCACGCTCGGTCGCAGCAGTGCGGGATGCATGATGTCCATGATCTGCGCGAGCAGGCGATTCCAGGCCTCGGTTCCCGACGCGAGGCCCAACGCAGCGTCCACGGCATTCACGCGTGTGCTGAAGTCGATCCACGAAAGATCGTCGGCGGGAACGCTGATGGAAAACGCGGCCACGCCGAACTCGTAGAGCCTTGCCAACGCAGTGGCCTGCAGCGTCTGTCCGCCGATGACGACTTCAAGCGAACCCAGCGTGAGCTCGACCGGAGGCACGCCGAAGGTCAGGGCCTTGGGCGGCGCCGTCACCAGTCGGCTGCGTGCCGCGGCCGTGCGCGCGCGCTGGGCCCACAAAGACTCGGCTGCGGTCAGATCGATGGTGTCGGCGATATCGACCAGGCGCATGGCAATGACCGACGCGCGGTGCACATGCGGTTGTCGACCCATGCTACTCATCCATGTGGCGGCGCCGGAACCTGCCTTGCGCCCATGCGCCGATTCTAGATGGTCTGCGTGACAGTCACGTCAGCCGGTGGCAAGACCATGATGGCGCGAGAACTGGCGGAACAGACGCCGCGCGAGCGGCGTGGGCGCCACCTGCTTGAAGGTGTGGTGCGGATCGAAGCCTTCGCGCTTCATATCGTGCTGCTTGCGGTGGATATAGGCGCGCATCACGTCGGCGTTGAATTCGGGATGGAACTGCGCGCTCATCGCATTCTTGCCATAGCGGACGAGATGATTCGGGTCGCGTGCCGAACTCACCAGCACCGTCGTTCCCTTGGGCAGTTCCAGCACGCTCTGCTCGTGGGTGGCGTGGGCGCGAAATTCCAGCGGCAACGCGCTGGCCAGCGGGTCGTTCCTGGCGGCATCGAGCACGTTGAGCGACACCGTGCCGATCTCGCGACCGCCGGGCAGATAGTCCACGCGTCCACCCAGCGCATGCGACATCAGCTGGTGTCCGTAGCACACGCCGAACATCGGCAGTTCTTCATCCATTGCGTCGCGGATCCAGCCTGCGGTGCGCTCGCTCCACGCAGCGCGCTCGGTGACCATCGCCGCGGAGCCGGTGATCAGCGCGCCCGCCACCTGATTGGGCGCGGGAAGCTCCTCGCCGGCTTCCACATCGACAACGCGAATACGATCGGGCGAGAGCTGTGCGCCCAGGCGAAACCAGTGAGGAAAATCACCGTGACGCGCACGAATGGGAGCGGGTGCGCGACCGGTGCGGATAATCAGGACTGGCTTCATGCGATGCGATACGACGAGTGCAATGGATGGGTCGGGAGCGCCGTCAGACGACGCCGTGTTCGATGGGGGGAATCACGGTAAGGACTTCCTTCACCGTGGTGACGCCGCGCGCCACCTGCGCCGCCGCGGAAATGCGCAAGGGGCGCATGCCTTCGGCGAGCGCGGCGTGGCCGAAGTGGCCGAGGTCGAGCTGCGAGGAAATCAGTCCGCGCAATCGTGCCGACAGCGGCAACATTTCGTAGATGCCGGTGCGGCCCATGAAGCCGGTATTGCGGCATTCCAGGCAACCCACCGGCTTGAAGACCTTTTCCGGCAGCGGCACGTCCCAACCGTGCGTGAGCGCGGTCCATTCGTGCGGTTCCTGTTCCACCGCCTGCTTGCAATGCGCGCAGAGCGTGCGCACCAGGCGCTGCGCCACCACGCCGGTCAGCGTGGACTGGATCAGGTAATGCGGCACGCCAAGATCGAGCAAGCGCGTGATGGCGCTGGGCGCGTCGTTGGTGTGCAGGGTCGACAGCACCAGATGGCCCGTCAGCGATGCCTGCACCGCCATCTGCGCGGTTTCCAGGTCGCGGATTTCGCCGACCATGATGATGTCCGGGTCCTGTCGCAGCAGCGTGCGCACGCCGGTGGCGAAGTCCAGATCGATCGCCGCCTGCACCTGCATCTGGTTGAACTCGGGGCTGACCATTTCGATCGGGTCTTCCACCGTGCACACGTTCAACTCCGGCGTGGCCAGATGCTTGAGCGTGGAATAGAGCGTGGTGGTCTTGCCCGAGCCGGTGGGGCCGGTGACCAGCACGATGCCGTGCGGGCGCTCTACCATCCCGCGCCACGTCTCGCCTTCGTCGGGCGAGAAGCCCAGCTGCGAGAAGTCCTTCGCCACGATGTCCGGATCGAAGATACGCATCACCACCTTCTCGCCGAACGCGGTCGGCATGGTGGAGATGCGCAGTTCCACTTCGCGTCCCGAGGCGGAACGCGTCTTGATGCGGCCGTCCTGCGGGCGACGCTTCTCGGCCACGTCCATGCGCGAGAGGATCTTGATGCGCGCGGTCACGGCGGTCATCACCGGCGGCGGCAGTTCGAACACCTTGTGCATCACGCCGTCGATGCGAAAGCGCATCAGGCCGGCTTCGCGGCGCGGTTCGAGATGGATGTCCGAGGCGCGCTGCTCGAATGCGTACTGCAGCAGCCAGTCCACGATGTGCACGACGTGGCGGTCGTCGGCGCCGACTTCGCCGCCCTTGCCCAGCTCAAGCAACTGCTCGAAGTTGAGGATGGCCGAGGAGTCGTAACCGGTGGTCTTGGCGTCCTGCGCCAGCTGGATCGAGCGCTGTACGCCGTAGAACTCCAGCAGGTAACGGTTGATGTCGATCGGGTTGGAGACCACGCGCTTCACGTCGCGGCGTAGCATCTGCGAGAGATCGGCGGCCCAGCTGTTGTCGAACGGCTCGCAGGTGGCGAAGGTCACCTCGCCCGAAGCGGCGGCCACTGGCAGGATGCGATGGCGCTCGGCGTAGGCGCGGCTGACCACCTGGGTCACCGCGGCCACGTTGATCTTCATCGGGTCGATCTTCAGATACGGCAGCTGGGCGTGGCCGGCCAGCCATTCGGTCAGTGCCTCCAGGCTCAGCGGGCGGCCGGGATCGCGCTGGTTGGGAAGCTTGGCATTGGCCACCAGCACCAGCGGGTGCAATTCCACCGTGGCGCGGCCGCTGCGCGTTCCCATGCGGACCTGCTTGGCGTCTTCGGCTAGCAGGTAGCCATCCACCACCAGGGTGGCGAGCATTTCATCGAGCGCCAGCCGACTGCGGCGGCCGAGCAGGGATACGGTTTGCGGTGAAGCGGCCATGCGGCGATCTCTCCGGTAGGCTTTCAACGCCGAAATCCGGCGAGGAAAGCGGTCCCGGCTATACTAACCCGCTTTATTGAAGCCCACGGAAAGCCATGTCCGCGCGCACCTTCCAAGATGTGATCCAGACCCTCAACCGCTACTGGGCGGCGCAGGGTTGCGTCCTGCTGCAGCCTCTCGACACCGAGGTCGGCGCCGGCACGTTCCACCCCGCCACCTTCCTGCGTTCGCTCGGCCCCGAGCCGTGGGCGGCCGCGTATGTGCAGCCGTCGCGCCGTCCCACCGACGGCCGTTACGGCGAGAATCCGAACCGCCTGCAGCATTACTACCAGTACCAGGTGGTGATGAAGCCGAACCCGGACAACATCCTGGACCTGTACATCGGTTCGCTGAAGGAATTGGGTCTGGATCCGCTGGTGCACGACCTGCGCTTCGTCGAAGACAACTGGGAGTCGCCGACGCTGGGCGCCTGGGGCCTGGGCTGGGAGGTGTGGCTCAACGGCATGGAGGTGACCCAGTTCACCTACTTCCAGCAGGCCGGCGGCCTGGAATGCCGGCCCGTCACCGGCGAGATCACCTACGGTCTCGAGCGCCTGGCCATGTACCTGCAGAACGTGGACAACGTCTACGACCTGATCTGGACCGAAGGCCCGTACGGCACCGTGACCTACGGCGACGTGTTCCATCAGAACGAAGTGGAACAGAGCACCTACAACTTCGAGCACGCCAACGTGCCGGAACTGCTGCGCTGGTTCGACGTGTGCGAAGGCGAGGCCAACAAGCTGATCGCCGTCGGCTTACCGCTGCCGGCGTACGAGCAGGTGATGAAGGCCAGCCACACCTTCAACCTGCTCGACGCACGTCGAGCCATCAGCGTCACCGAGCGCCAGCGTTACATCCTGCGCGTGCGCACGCTCAGTCGCGCGGTGGCCGAGGCGTATGTGGCGCAACGAGAAAAGCTCGGCTTCCCGGGCCTGAAGAAGAACGTCAAGGAGCAGGCCGCATGAGCGCTGCCAGCAAGCCGCTGTTGATCGAACTGGGCACCGAGGAACTGCCGCCGAAGGCGCTGGACGAACTCGCTTCAGCCTTCCTGCGCGGCATCAGCGATGGGTTGTCCAAGCGTGGTGTGGAAGCCGGTCTGGACGAGGCGAAACTGTACGCATCGCCGCGTCGTTTGGCCGTCCATATCCCGTCGGTCGCGATGAACCAGCCGGAACAAAATGTCGAGCGTCGCGGCCCCGCCGTGAACGCCGCGCTGGATGCCGAAGGCAACCCGAGCAAGGCGTTGCAGGGCTTCGCGCAGTCGTGCGGAGTGACGGTAGAACAGCTGGAAAAGCTCGAAACCGACAAGGGTTCGTGGTTCGTGTTTCGAGCGGTGAAGCCGGGCCAGCCGGTGGCATCGTTGCTGCCGGAGATCGTCGACGAGGCGCTCAAGGGCCTGCCGATTCCCAAGCCGATGCGCTGGGGCGATCACGACTACACGTTCGTGCGTCCGGTGCATTGGCTGGTGATGCTGCATGGCGCGGACATCGTCGACGGCAGCGTGCTGGGCCTGACCAGCGGCCGCAAGTCGCGCGGTCATCGCTTCATGCACGGGCAGCCGGTGCACGTGTCCGATGCCGACATCTGGCTCGATTCGATGCGCGCGGCCAAGGTGCTGGCCGATCCGGCCGAGCGTCGCCAGAAGATTCGCGATGAAGTGGCCCGCGTGGCGAAGGAAACCGGCGGCGTGCCGCAGCTCGACGATGCGCTGCTCGACGAGATCGCCAATCTCACCGAATGGCCGGTTGCGATCGCCTGCAAGTTCGATCGCGAGTTTCTCGCCGTGCCGCCGGAAGCGCTGGTCACCACCATGGAGACCAACCAGAAGTTCGTGCCGGTGTTCGATGCACACGGCAAGCTGACCGAGCACTTCATCGGTGTGGCCAATATCGAGAGCAAGCAGCCGACGGAGATCCGCAAGGGCTATGAGCGGGTGATTCGTCCGCGTTTCGCCGATGCGAAGTTCTTCTGGGACGAAGACCTCAAGACGCCGCTGGCCGGCTACCAGGACCAGCTGAAGAACGTCACCTACCAGCAGGCGCTGGGCAGCCTGTGGGACAAGAGCGTGCGGGTGGCCGAGCTGGCCCGCATCATCGCCGCCCGCGTGGGCGTGGATGCCGGCGCGGCAACGCGCGCGGCCTCGCTCAGCAAGTGCGATCTGCTCACCCGCATGGTCGGCGAATTCCCCGAACTGCAGGGCGTGATGGGGCGCTACTACGCCGCCCATCATGGCGAATCGGCCGACGTGGCCGAGGCTTTGGACAGCTATTACCAGCCGCGCTTTGCCGGCGACGCGATTGCCGCCGGCCAGGTGGGCCGGGTGCTTGCGGTGGCCGATCGTTTCGACACGCTGGCCGGCATCTTTGCGGTTGGCATGAAGCCCAGCGGCAACAAGGATCCGTTCGCGCTGCGTCGCGCCGCGCTCGGCCTGGCGCGCACGCTGGTGGAAGGCGGGCTGGAGCTGGACCTGCGCGGCAGCTTCGTCGAAGCGCTCGAGCTGTTGCCGGAAGCCGCCCTCGCTGCCGGCCTCAAGCCGGGCAAGGACGGCAAGGCACCGGCGCTGGATGCCGGCAAGCGCCGCGCTGCCCTGGCCGATGAACTGGTGGAGTTCGTGCTCGACCGCCTGCGCGGCTATTACGCTGAGCAGGGCTTCACGGGCGAGCAGTTCGAGGCGGTGGCGGCGGTGTCGCCGTCCAGCCTGGTCGATTTCGACCGTCGCCTGCGCGCCGTGGGCGAGTTCGGCCGGCGTCCGGAGGCATTGAGCCTGGCGGCGGCGAACAAGCGCGTGGCGAACATTTTGCGCAAACAAGCCGAGGAGGCCGGCGCTACGCCGGTCGGCGTCACGGTGGACCCGGCGCATTTCGAGGCGGACGCCGAGCGCGCCCTGCACGCGGCGCTCGATGCGGCCCGCGCCGACACCCGCGCTCCCCTGCAGGAAGGCGACTATGCGGCGGTGCTTACCCGCCTGGCGCAGCTGCAGGCGCCCGTGGACGCGTTCTTCGACAGCGTGCTGGTGAACGCCGACGATCCGGCCGTGCGCGCCAACCGACTGGCCCTGTTGGGCCAGCTGAAGGCTCAGTTCGGCGCCATTGCCGACATCGCCCGCCTGTAAGTTCGATCACCGGCGCAACGAAAACGGCAGCCTTCGGGCTGCCGTTTTCTTTTATGCCTTGCGTCGACCGACGGTTTACGCCGCGGCGACCTGGCGACCGCGCTTCACGCGTTCGTGCAGGCGCTGGTTGAACGAGACCATCGCGGTGGCGTCCACGTCCGTGCCGCCCGGGCCGAGGATCTCGTAGAGATCGGCCAGCATGTCGGCGTTGTCGGCCAGGGTCAGCCGGCTTTCCGCCAGGTCCAGCTCCGACTGCAGGATGCGCAGCGCCGTGTTGAGGCGGTTCGGATCCATCGCCATGCCGCTGGCGTGCAGGGTATCGGCGGCCGTACGCAGCTTCGAGCGATGACGGTTGGCCAGCGTTTCGGCACTGGTCTGGTCTTCGCCGGACGACATCGCGTCGGTGGTCTGGATGGTGCCTTCGCCGGCCACCAGCCACACCAGGGAAATGCCCATGGTCTTGGCCAGCGTGACGCAGCGGGCGCGGGACGGATCGGTGTTGCCGTCGCGCCAGCTGCGCACGACGCCTTCAGAGAAACCGCACATACGAGCGATCTCAGTGACGCTGCCCACGCGTTGAATCAGCACTTTTATGCGATCCGCAAAGGTGGACGAGGACTCGTTGGTCGAAAATTTTTGCATGTTCATCGCATTTTCCTGGCGGATGGCGACTTGTAAAGGGGAGCGTTCCGGGGATTTTTCGAGCGTCAGCGTGAAGCAAGCGTTACGAAAGTGTTGACACTCGTAAGAAATCTCTCATAAGGTCGTAAGTTCATGGTAAGTCGCGCCGTGAGGGGAGCAACTTCTACCGAGACCAAGAACGCAATAGTTGCGTTTTGGTAATCACGATTGCGCCGGCCTGTTCAGCTGGCAGACAGCAAGTTTTGAGGTCCAAAGCCTCTGAAACCTGCCAATGCGGGGCAAGACGGCTTTTTTGATGTCGGTCGGGGCCGACATTTTCAATGGGGAGAAACTATGCAGTTCCGCAAGAAAGTTGACAATAAACTTACGGTGGCCGTCCGCCTGGCTCTGACCGTAGGTACCTTCGCAGCAATGGCTCCGGCCCTGGCCCAGGACGCCACCAGCGCCTCCGCCAGCCAGTCCGAGGCCAAGAAGCTCGAAACGGTCACCGTGACCGGTACGCGCATTCCGCGCGTGGACGTGGAAACCGCCCAGCCGGTGGTGACCATCGACCGCAAGCAGATCCAGAACCAGGGTTTCACCTCGGTCGCGGACATCCTGCAGAACCTGACCGAAGTCGGTTCGCCGCCGATCAGCCGCGCCAATGCGCTGTCGTCGGGCGAAGACGTGGGCGGCTACTACGTCGACCTGCGCAACCTCGGTCCCAACCGCACGCTGATCCTGATCAACGGCAAGCGCCTGGGTGCCAACACCTCGGGCCTGCAGGATCTGGGTCAGATCCCGGTTTCCGTGATCGACCGCATCGAAGTGCTGAAGGACGGCGGTTCGTCGATCTACGGTTCGGACGCCATCGCCGGCGTGGTCAACGTGATCACCCGCAGCAACTTCACCGGCGCCGAGGCCAATGCCTACGTCGGCCAGTACGACAACAACGACGGCAAGGGCCAGAGCTACGACTTCACGCTCGGTACCGCCAACGACCGCGGCTCGATCATGGCCAGCGCGCAGTACCAGAAGGACGATCCGGTCTGGGCGAAGGACCGTGAGTTCAGCGCCTACCCGGCGGGTCCGTTCCACCAGACCCCCAACGCGATCGACGGCGTCAACGGCTGGAGCGGCATCACCCAGTACGGCTCGTTCACCGGTCCCTGCGGCCCGGGCGGCGCGCGCGCCACCTGTACGCTGAAGCCGGGTACCGACCCGCGCGACATCGCCAACTACCAGCCGCTGACCACCTCGCGCTACGCCAACGCCAACCAGGAAATGACCCTGGCCACTGGCCAGGAGCGCACCTCGCTGTTCGTGGCGGGCAAGTACAACCTGCTCGACAACCTCACGTTCAAGAGCGACTTCCTCTACAACAAGCGTGAAACCCTGCAGCAGATCGCCGGCTATCCGTACCAGTCGGCCGCATTCGGCACCCCGCTGGATGCCGACAGCTACTTCAATCCGCTGGGCACCACGCTGAACTTTGCGCGTCGTGGCTGGGAAGTGCCCCGCACCACCAACAGCGAGCTGGAAACCTATCGCTGGACGGCCGGCTTCGAAGGCTTCTTCGAGCTGGGTAACCGCACCTGGAACTGGGACGTTGGCGCGATGACCAATCGCAACAACATGCTCAAGACCGGTCATGGCGACTTCAACCTGATCAACGCAGGTGCAGCCCTGGGCCCGTCGTACCTGGGTTCGGATGGCAAGGTGCATTGCGGTACCGCGGCCGACCCGATCGCCGGCTGCTCGCCGTGGAACCCGCTGCTGCCGTACGGCCAGGCTGGCGCCGGCTCGCTGGCCGACCATGATCTGCAGAACTTCCTGTTCCCGGAATTCCACGACACCGGCAAGACCACCACGACCGACTACACGGCCAACATCGCCGGCACCTTCGTGGGCCTGCCGGCCGGCGACATCGGTGTGGCCGCCGGTCTGGAGCATCGCCAGGAAGACGGCCGCTTCGTGCCTGACGCCTTCAACCAGGCGGGCCTGAGCTCGGGTCTGGCAGCCACGACGACCGAAGGCAAGTACTCGGTCAACGAGGCTTACCTCGAATTCGACGTGCCGCTGCTGCGTGACGTGGTGATGGCGCGCGAACTGTCGATCGATCTGGCCAGCCGCTATTCCGATTACGACAACTTCGGCACCACCACCAACAGCAAGGCCAGCATCAAGTGGAAGCCGATCGACGACCTGCTCGTCCGCGGCAGCTGGGCGCAGGGCTTCCGCGCGCCGACCATCTCCGACCTGTACGGCGGTATCGGCAGCAGCTTCGAGTCGTACACCGACCCGTGCGATACCCGCAGCGGTTCGGCCAAGGGCAACCCGGCCGTGGCCGCGCGTTGTACCGGCGGCTTCGGCGGTCAGCCGGGCGTGGCGGCGAACTATGTGCAGCTGGGCCAGGCGCTGGCTCCCTGCAGCACCTATCCGTGCCAGACCAACTACCAGTTCACCACCGGCTCCAACTCGAAGCTGACCCCGGAAACGGCCACCACCCGCACGTTCGGCGTGATCTACAGCCCGCACTACGTCGAAGGCCTCGACGTGTCGCTGGACTGGTACAAGATCGACATCAAGAACGTGATCAGCCAGGACGAAGTGCAGAACATCCTGGACGACTGCTACGTGGCTGGCATCAGCTCGCGTTGCTCGGGCTTCACGCGCGATCCGGCCAACGGCGTCATCACCAACATGTTCTACGGCCTGACCAACAAGGGCTGGCAGAAGACGGCGGGTTACGACTTCGGCGTGAACTACCGCTTCACCATCGATGCGGTCGGCCAGTTCGCGGCGCACTGGAACACCACCTACGTCGACTACCTGAACATCAAGGCTGACGACAATCCGGACACCATCGTGCAGCCGGAAACCGGCTACGGCGGCAACTTCCGCACCCGTTCGAACCTGTCGCTCGACTTCACCCGCGGCATCTTCGGCATGACCTGGACCACCCGTTACTACTCGGGCATGACCGAGCGCTGCTCCTACGTCAACCCGGCCGAATGTAACGACATCGACCACGTCGATCCGTTCAACGGCGCGCAGGCGCAGCGTCACACCGGTTCCACCACCTTCAACGACGTCCAGTTCCGCTGGACCCTGCCGTGGAAGGGCACCGTCTCGGTGGGTGCGAACAATGTGTTCGACAAGCAGGGTCCCATCATGTACTCGAAGCCGAACAGCGCCTTCGTCTACTACGGTGGCTTTGACATCGGCCGCTTCTACTACCTGAAGTACTCGCAGCGCTTCTAAGCCTCATTGCTGCAACCCCGAGGGGCGGTCCGGAAACGGGCCGCCCTTTTTGTTCACAGGCCGTCTAGGCGGCCATATGCTCCTGCATACGCAAGCGCATGGAGCCAACTTTTACAAGCCCTTACGTTTGGGCTATGCTCAGGGGCTCCCCCGTGTAGAGTCGAGGCGTGTTGGGCGCCTGTTGGTTCTCGCGCTAAGCCCTGCCATTCGATAGAGGTTTTCTCATGCGCCGTCTTGTTTGGTCGCTGATGTCGGTCGCTGCTCTGGCTCTCGCCGGCTGCAACAATTCTTCCCCGTCGTCCCAGGGCGGCACGGATGGCGGTGACGCCGCCCAGGCGCCTGCCCAGACCAACCAGATCACCGGTCAGGTCACCCTGCGCGACGCCGCCACGGTGTCGCCGAACGCCAAGCTGGATCTGACCCTGGTCGACGTGTCGACGCAGGACGCCGCTCCGCTGGCGACCAAGACGATCCAGCCGGCCAACACCCTGCCGCTCTCGTTCCAGCTGCCGTTCAACCCGGCCGACGTGAACCCGGCCGGCCTGTATGTGCTGAAGGCCACCCTGGTCGACGGCGACCGCAGCTACAACCCGCCGCTGCAGACCCAGGTGCTGACCAAGGGCGCGCCCACCCAGGTGAACATCCAGCTCGTTGCCGAGCAGACCCAGGGTGAAAAGGAACTGGCGGCGTTCACCAGCGTGCAGAAGCAGATCGGCGGCATGAAGATCAGCAACGGCACCAAGCTCGAAGACAAGGTCTCGCGCGGCTGGCAGGTGTTCCGTGAAGCGGGCGAAGTGAAGTTCATCCGCGAAGAGGTCGACTACGGCGACAAGGGCTTCAACAGCACCGATTACGCCTACAAGGACGGCAAGCCGTGGGTGGTCGTGCAGCAGAAGAAGTCCAGCAAGGACGCCAAGCCGAGCTCGACCGAGCGCGCTGCCTGGGGCCCGGACGGTTCGCTGGTGCTGAAGACCAACGAGCAGGGCGGCAAGAGCTCGCCGCTGTCCGACGACGAAGCGGCCAGCTTGCAGAAGCAGGCCACCTCGATCCTGAATCTGGCGACCGGCGGCAAGGGCAAGTAAGCAGCCCTGCCGTTTCGCCCGGAAAGCCGCCCGCGAGGGCGGCTTTTTTGTTGGGCACGCATCAGCCGGGAAACCAAGGCCGGCGCAGAAGTCTGTGGGAGCGCTCTTGGGCGCGACGCGTGCACTTGAGTGCGTCTCTCCGTCAGGTTGTCGCGCCCAAGGGCGCTCCCACGGTAAGGTGCGGGATTTTGGCCATATGGATGGCTAAATGATTTGCGACGCCTGTGCCGGGTTCCGCGGCCCCGATCCCTGCAACAAAAAAAGCCGCCCACTCGCGCAGGCGGCTTCTTGGCAAAACCAACGCAACCTTAGAAGGCGTACTTCATGCCCAGGTTGACGCTGTTGTACTTCTGGCTGTTGTCGCCGAAGCGGCCGCTGTAGCCGACCCAGCCGCTGAAGGCCTTGTTGAACTGGGCGCTTAGGCCGATGTCGCCGGTGCCCCAGGTCTTGTCCGGGGTGAAGCCGACCAGTTCGAACGAGCCGGGCATGCCGTTGAGGCCGGCGGTGACGGCGCGCGGGTCAGCCTTGCTGTCGTAGTTGTAGGCCAGCTCGGCGTACGGCGAGAGCATGGTGTTGCCGGCCTGCCAGTGGCCTTCCAGGCGCCAGCCCAGGGTGGAGATCTGCGAATCGCGCTGCTGGCTGCCGAACCACATGGCTGTTGAATCGCTGCCGCTCTCGTTGTAGCTGTTGACCTTGACCGTCTGCCACTCGAAGTTGGCGAACGGACCGGTGCGCAGCGTGCCCACGTCGAACCAGTAGCCGCCGTTGATGCCGCCACCGACGTGGTTGCCATCGGCCTTGGCCGTTTCGCTGCGCAGCATGCTGCCGAGCTGGATCTTGCGCTCGATGTCGGAGAAGTTGTCCTGGCCGAAGTCGACATAGCCGCCGACGTAGGCGCCGCCCTGGTACCAGGTGAGGTAGCCCAGGCCGGAGACGTCCTGCAGCTTGTAGCCGCCACCGCCGGCGTAGTCGGCGTTGTGCTGGCCGATGTTCATGGCCACGCCGCCGGACCAGTTGTCGTTGAAGCGCACGTCCGCACCGAAGGTCAGGTTGACGTTGTCGCTGGAAGTGCGCGGCGAGCCCGAGCTCGCATCGAAGCGCTGGTCGCCGTAGTCGACGTTGGCGAACACGCGGGTGTCGCTACCCTGGACGTCGGCCAGCATCTGGTTGCGGATGGCGCGGTTCTGGGCCTGGATCGAGGCCAGCGGCGCTTCCGCCAGCAGCGAGGCGTAGCCCGGCGCACTGAGGATGGAGATCACGTACTGGCCCAGCATCACGTCGGCCGCGGTGGTCGGGTGCACGCCGTCGGCGAACAGGTAGGTCTGGTTGGCGCCGGCCGCGTAGGTGTACGGCAGGCCCGAACCGGCCGGGCCGCAGGCCACGGAGCTGGAACCCACGCCGCAGGCCTCGTTGGTGACGTTGGTGAAGCCGTAGGCGCCCGGGTTGGCGATCACTTCATTGAGCAGGCTGTAGGTGTCGACCGGGACGATGCCCTTGCCCATCTGGGCGAGGCCGGCGCTGAGCGTGCCGTTGAAGATCAGGCTGAGGCCGGTCAGCGAGGCGGCGGCGCTGGCGCCCTGCTCGAGCGCGGACGGGGTCAGGCCGACATTGGGCAGGTTGAACACCAGGATGTTCTTGGCACCGGCCTGCTGCATCTGGCCGATCAGCTTCACTTCCTGCTGCGCGGCGGCGGCCACCGAGGCCTGCGCCTGGGCGGCGGTCTGGAAGCCCGTCACGCCGGCGGCGGCGAGCACCTGCTGGGTCACGGCGGCGGTCACGGCCTGGGTGATCTGCGGGGTCAGCGCGGCGATCTGCGCGGCGGGCACGCCGGCGTTCTGCAGCTGGGCGATCTGCAGCTGCACGTTCTGCTGGATCAGCTGCTGCGCGGTGGCGCCGGCACCGGCGGCGGTGGCCGCGTAGAAGATGTCGTTGGCACCGCCCCAGATGGAGTACAGCGCCTTGCTGTCGAACTTGCCGGCAGCGAGGTAGGCGTTCACCTGGGTGGTGATGGTCGGCACGGCCGCGGGCGTACCGGGCGAATTGGTCAGCACGCCGGCGCCGCCCCAGGCGTAGTCGCTGCCGCCCGCCAGCGAGGCGGTCAGGCTGTAGCCGTAGTGGCCCGCCACGTTCTGCACCGTCACCGCGCCCGGGTTGGTGGTGAATTCCAGCGGCGGCTGGATGGCCGGATTGGTGGCCAGCGAGATATTGCCGGCGTCGCTCAGGCTGTCGCCGAACACAACCACGCTGTCGAACTGGGATTTGGCGGCGAACGCCGGGGAACTGATCAGCAACGCGGCGGCAATGGCGCCTGCAATCGTGCGAGTACGAAGCATGTCGGTAACACTCCTTGAACCGGGGCGGTTTTGTTATTACTGCGTTACGGTAATGCATGCCCATACGTCAGCGCATGCTGCGCTGCACCGCGAAACAGCGGGGCTGGTCCAGCCCTCGACGAGGCAGGAGCGCACCTTGTGTGCGACCGGGGAGACGACAGGCTTCTGTCGCCGCCGGTCGCGCACAGGGTGTGCTCCTACAGGGGCTGGCTTTTAGCGCTTCTGCGCCTTGGAGAAGGCGTCGGCGAAGGCGCTGTTGGACGGCGCCGGCGCGGGCTTGGGCGCACCGCCACCCGGACGCGGGCCGCGGTTGTCGCGCGGGCCGCCGCGCGGGGCATCGCCGCCGCCAGCGGGGCGACCGGCGCGGGCCTGGCCTGGTTCATCGTCCAGGCGCATGGAGAGGCCGATACGCTGGCGGGGCAGGTCGACCTCCATCACCTTCACCTTGACGATATCGCCGGCCTTCACCGCATCACGGGGGTCCTTCACGAAGGTGTGCGAGAGCGCCGAGACGTGCACGAGGCCGTCCTGGTGCACGCCGATGTCGACGAAGGCACCGAATGCCGCCACGTTCGTCACGCGGCCTTCCAGCACCATGCCGGGACGCAGGTCCTTCAGGTCTTCCACGCCTTCGGCAAAGCTCGGTGCCACGAATTCCGGACGCGGATCGCGGCCGGGCTTCTCCAGCTCCTTGAGGATGTCGCGCACGGTCGGCACGCCGAACGTCTCGTCGGTGAACTGCTCGGCCTTGAGGCCGCGCAGGAAGCTGGCGTCGCCGATGATGGAACGCACTTCGCGGCCGCACTGGGCGATGATGCGCTCGACCACCGGATAGGCTTCCGGATGCACCGCGCTGGCATCGAGCGGATTGTCGCCGTTGGGCACGCGCAGGAAGCCCGCGCACTGCTCGTAGGCCTTGTCGCCCAGGCGCGGCACCTTCAGCAGCGCCTTGCGGTTGGCGAACGGGCCGTTGGCGTCGCGATGCTTCACCACGTTCTCGGCCACGCTGGCGCTGAGGCCGGCGACGCGCGAAAGCAGCGCGGCCGACGCGGTGTTCACGTCCACGCCCACCGCGTTCACGCAGTCCTCGACCTTGGCATCGAGCGCGCGCGCCAGCTTCACCTGGTTCACGTCGTGCTGGTACTGGCCCACACCGATCGCCTTGGGCTCGATCTTCACCAGTTCGGCCAGCGGGTCCTGCAGGCGTCGTGCGATGGAGACCGCGCCACGCAGGCTCACGTCCACATCCGGGAATTCGCGGGAGGCGACTTCCGAGGCGGAATACACCGAGGCGCCGGCTTCGCTCACCACTACCTTGGACAGCTTCGCGTCGCCGAGTTTCTTGATCATCTCGCCCGCGAGCTTGTCGGTTTCGCGCGAGGCGGTGCCGTTGCCGATGGCGATCAGGTCGACGTTGTGCAGCTTGCACAGCTTGGCCAACTGCACCAGCGATTCGTTCCACTGCTTGCGCGGCTCATGCGGATACACGGTGTCGGTGGCGAGCAGCTTGCCGGTGGCATCGACCACGGCCACCTTCACGCCGGTGCGGATGCCGGGATCCAGGCCCATCACGTTCTTCGCACCGGCGGGCGCGGCGAGCATCAGATCCTTGAGGTTGTCGCCGAACACGCGGATGGCTTCGTCTTCCGCGCCTTCGCGCACGCGGCCGAACAGATCCAGCGTGAGATGCAGATGCAGCTTCACGCGCCAGGTCAGCCGCACGGTTTCGCGCAGCCACGCATCGGCGGCGCGGCCGCGATCGCGGATATCGGCATGCGCGGCCACCCGGCCTTCGCCTTCGAGATGGCCTTGTTCCATATCCAGTGCCGGCGCCAACTCCAGTTCGATCACGCCTTCGTTGCGTGCGCGCATCAGCGCGAGCAGGCGATGCGAGGGAATCTTGCCGATCGGTTCGACGTGATCGAAGTAGTCGCGGAACTTCGCGCCTTCGTTTTCCTTGCCCTCGACCACCTTGGCGCGGATCTGGCCCTTGTCCCACAACCAGTCGCGCAGTTCGCCGAGCAGGCCGGCGTCTTCGGCGATGCTTTCCATCAGGATCGCACGGGCGCCATCGAGCGCGGCGCGCACGTCGGCCACGCCCTTCTCGGCGTCGACGAACGCTTCGGCAAAGGCTTCGGGCGACTTGCTGGGATCTTCGCGCAGGCCGATCGCCAACGGCTCCAGGCCCGCTTCGCGGGCGATCTGCGCCTTGGTGCGGCGCTTGGGCTTGTACGGCAGGTACAGATCTTCCAGGCGCGCCTTGGTGTCGGCGGCGAGGATGTCGTTCTTCAGCGCATCGCTGAGCTTGCCCTGTTCCTCGACGCTGGCGAGGATCGCGCTGCGGCGCTCTTCCAGTTCGCGCAGGTAGCGCAGGCGTTCTTCCAGCAAGCGCAGCTGCGTGTCGTCGAGACCGCCGGTGGCTTCCTTTCGGTAGCGTGCGATGAACGGCACGGTGGCGCCGCCGTCGAGCAATTCCACCGCAGCGTGAACCTGGTCCGGTTTGGCGGCGATGTCCTGGGCAATGCGTTGTTCAATGCTGAGCATGAGGCTGAAGCGATTCCTTAGCGATCGACAAGACGACGGGGCACGAGGTGATCCGCCGGACTCTCGATCATAGCAAGTCGACGAGCGCCACCGGCATCGCCACCAACCCAGGCTGTGGCATCACACGCGGCTGGCGGCCGGCATCCGCAGGCGCGTGCCACAGGCTGACGGCGGCGAGCACGGCCACGATCACGGCGAGCGTGATGGCCGCCGCTAGCCAGCGCGTGGCGGGCGGCGGCACGGGAGGTCGTGTCGTGGGTGTCTCTTCCGCGGTGACCAGCTCATCGTTGCTGGCGACGTCGGGCAGCAGTTCATCGGCGGGCAGCGGGCAGGAGGGCGTCCGATGCACCTCGCCGATGAATCGATAGCCGAGGCTGTACACGGTGGCGATATAGCGTGGCTGCGACGCGCAGTCGCCGAGCGCGTGGCGCAATTGCGAGATCACCCGCGTGAGCACCCCGGGAGTGACGTGCCGATGGCCCCAGGCGGCATCGAGCAGGGTGTCCTTGCCGACCACGTCGCCGGCTTGCTGCAGCAGCACCACCAGCACCGCATAGGCTTTGGGCTCGATCGAGATCGATTTGCCCGCCCGTTCGAGACGGTGGGCTCGCGGCTCGACGACGATGTCGTCGCACTGGTAAATCCAGCCGCAATCGGGATGTGACTGGGCCATGATCTTGCCCGATACACCGCCCCCTGCGCGTTAAGCATGCGCCTCTTGCGCCACGCCGAGCATCCGCCATAGGTCATAAACGTGAGACGGCGCGATGGCATGCTCGCGTGAACGCGATGTTCCGAGCGCGTCAGTTCCGCCGTGTTTTCACGGCGGAACGTCTCACGATAAGAAATCCCCTACGCCAAAGGGTCAACGCATCAAGCGTTGAACGAGCTGTTGCTTCCATCGGTGCGACGCGGATTCGCAGCGACATCCTTGGCGCGGCCGTTGAGCACCAGCGTTTGCGCGAGCAGGTCGTGGAGGCCCTGCTTGCGCTGCGTCCAGGCCACCATCAGGAAGCCGAAGCCCAGCATGAGCGCGCTGAGGAACTTGGCGAAGTAACGCCCCGTCGCGCGCGGGAAGCTGATGCGCGTGCCGTCCATGCCGGTGACGCGCAGTCCCAGCGCGAGCTTGCCCAGCGTGCCTTGCCACGCCGAACTTTCCAGCAAGGCGAAATACAGCCACGACACGATGGTCTGCGCGAGGATCGCCGGACCGATCGCATGCAGGTAGGTATCCATCGCCTGCAGCATCAATTGCGGATCGTTGCCGGCGGCGTGGATGGCCTGTGCATAGATGTCGGCAGCCTGGCTGGCGCCGAGCAGGCTGTTCAAGATCATGTTGGGAATCCACAACACGATGCCGTCGATGATGTAAGCGGCCGCGCGCTTCCAGAAACCCGCGTAATCGTCCAGCGCGGCCACGGCGCCAGCGCTCGAGGCCATCGGGGCGGCATAGGGCGGTGCCGGTGGTGGCGAGGAGAAGGCGGGCTCGGCGCGCGGCGGTTCGTCCGGAAACAGCGTTGAAAGCGGTGCCCAGTCGGTCATGCCTTCATGCCAGCCCAGATCGTTCGGGCTCAGCTGGCCGCTCTGCAGCCACTGGCGTACTTCCACTTCCTTGTACGGGCCGTGTCGCTCGCCATCGCGTCCGATCCAAACTTCCATGGTGTGCTCCGAGATCAACCGTCAGACCCGCATGATGCCATGCGGGAGCGATGTCTTGGGCCGCTGGGTGGCCTTGGATCAGGCCGCGTCGCGGCGCTTGAGGTGCACCAGCAGCAGGGAAATGGCAGCGGGCGTGACGCCGCTGATGCGTGCGGCCTGACCCACGGTCTCGGGCAGCACGCGCTTGAGCTTCAGCAGCACTTCGGCCGACAGGCCGCGCACCTTGTCGTAGTCGAAGCTGCTGGGAATCGCGGTCTGTTCGTGGCGGCGCTGGCGTTCGATCTCTTCGCGCTGGCGCTCCAGGTAGCCGGCGTACTTGGTCTGCACTTCCACCTGCTCGGCCACGCTGGCGTTGTCCACGGCGGGGCCAAGCCCATCGACGGTGGTCAGGGTGGCGTAGTCGAGTTCGGGGCGGCGAAGCAGATCGAGCGCGTTCGTCTCGCGGCTCAGCGTGATGCCGAGCGTCTGCGCCACGCTGGCGCCGAGTGCATTGGCGGGCGCGGCCCAGATCGCGGCAAGACGCTGCATCTCGCGTTCCACGGCGTCGCGTTTCGCACGCAGGGCGTCGTAGCGGGCCTGCGGGACCACGCCCAGGCGATGGCCTGTTTCGGTAAGACGCAGATCGGCGTTGTCCTCGCGCAGATGCAGGCGATATTCCGCCCGCGAGGTGAACATCCGATACGGCTCGATGGTGCCATTGCTGGTGAGATCGTCGATCAGCACGCCGATATACGCCTCGTCGCGGCGCGGATACCACGGCGTCTCGCCCTTCACCGCCAGGGCGGCGTTGAGGCCGGCGATCAGGCCCTGCGCCGCGGCCTCTTCGTAGCCGGTGGTGCCGTTGATCTGGCCGGCGAAATACAGGCCGGGGATGGTCTTGGTCTCGAGCCACGGATGCAGGCCGCGCGGATCGAAGTAGTCGTACTCGATGGCATAGCCGGGACGCGTGATGTGCGCCTTCTCGAAGCCCTTGATCGAGTGCACCAGCGCCAGCTGCACGTCATAGGGCAGCGAGGTGGAAATCCCGTTCGGATAGACCTCGAAGGTATCCAGGCCTTCCGGTTCGATGAAGATCTGGTGCGAGCTCTTCTCGGCGAAGCGCACCACCTTGTCCTCGATGGACGGGCAATAGCGCGGGCCCACGCCTTCGATCTGGCCGCTGTAGAGCGGCGAGCGGTCCAGCGAGCCGCGGATCAGTTCGTGCGTGTGCTCGCTGGTGTGGGTGATCCAGCAGCTGACCTGGCGCGGATGCTCGTCACGCGACCCCAGGTACGAGAACACGGGCGCCGGATCGTCGCCGGGCTGTTCTTCCAGGCCGCTGAAATCGATGCTGCGCAGGTCGATGCGGGGCGGCGTGCCCGTCTTCAGGCGCTCGGCCGCCACTGGCAGTTCGCGCAGCTTCTGGGCCAGCGTGCTGGCCGGCGGATCGCCGGCGCGGCCGCCGGCGTACTGCGCGGGACCAATATGGATCTTGCCCGCCAGGAACGTGCCGGCGGTCAGCACCACGCTGCGGGCGCGGAACGACAGGCCCATCTGCGTCACCACGCCGGTGACGCGGCCGCCTTCCAGGATCAGGTCGTCCACCGCCTGCTGGAACAGCTCCAGGTTCGGCTGGGTTTCCACCATCCGCCGGATCGCGGCCTTGTAGAGCGAGCGATCGGCCTGGCACCGGGTGGCGCGCACGGCCGGGCCCTTGGACGCATTGAGCGTGCGCCACTGGATGCCGGCGAGATCGGCTGCGTGCGCCATGGCACCGCCGAGCGCATCGATCTCCTTGACCAGGTGGCCTTTGCCGATGCCGCCGATGGCCGGGTTGCAGCTCATCTGGCCGATCGTTTCGATGTTGTGGCTCAGCAGCAGCGTGCGCGCGCCCGCGCGTGCCGCGGCGAGCGCAGCCTCGGTACCGGCGTGGCCGCCACCGATCACGATGACGTCGTAGGAAACAGGGTGAAACATAGGAAACTGCCCCGGAAGCGCAGATTTGGACCCAATGGGACGCTTATGGTAACTCCGCCGCGGCGTTCCGGTTGTTGGCACGCTTCCTGCTTTTATTTCCCCGCACTTTCCACGGGCAGAAGCTGCGCGGTCAACGCGCGCCGAGGTCGAACGACAGGGGTTCGATCGCGTGCCGGGGAGAGGAAGCAAGAAGGCGCCCCTCGGGGCGCCTTCGCCTTTTTCTGAGCTTCGAATGAGGCGGGAAATCAGCCTGCAAGCGCTCTGAATAAGATCTGGCGCCCGGCGGTCTCAGGAACAGGGGGAATCCAGGATGACCGTGTTGCCGGGCGCCAGAAACCGGAAATGCGTTCTGGCAGCAGTACTGCACTGCGCTAGTGGGTTGAATATTTACCCCTGGCGCGTGAACGTGAAGTGACTAAAACGCCCGTTTGTGCCGAGTCTTGGCACCTCATGACGTACAGCGTCATTCCGTGATCCGCGGCCAAAATGAATGTGATGAAGATCACGTTGCTGGCACGCCCATTGCTTCGTCTCCCATGCCGGAAAAGGCGATTGGTTTGGGGGACTCAGATCATGGATAACAGTTTCGATTTGCAACCGGTGTACCAGCACCACGATCTGTTGATCGAACTTGGCCGCGTCGAAATGGCCATGGACTATCTGGAAGAACGTAGCGAGAACGAACGCCAGGCCTTGCGCCCGCGTCTGCTCTCGCGCATGACCCGCTTGCGCGACGAACTGGCGCAGCTGGCGATCTGATCGCCGCGTCCGCGGGCCGGCAACACCGCTTCATCAGGTTTCATCCTCTCGCAAGACCCCATTACGCCCGGGTGCCCCGTCCAAGGACGGGACGCACTCGGGTGTTTTTCTATGCGGGTACGCCTCAGCCGTGCTGCATGCTGCGCACGATCTCGCCGAGGTTGCGCGAGAGTTGGGGTTGCGCCGCCAGCGACTCGATGGCCGCGCGTGCTGCCGCGTGGCGCGTCGGCTCCAGCCGCTGCCAGCCGTTGAATGCGGTGGCGAGGCGGGCGGCCACCTGCGGATTGAGCGCATCGAGCTGGTGCAGGCGCTGCGCCAGCAGCTGATAGCCGCTGCCGTCGGGGCGATGGAAGCCGTCGGGATTGCCGCGAGCCCACGCGCCGAACAACGAGGTGACGCGATTGGGATTCTTCAGCGTGAAGGCGCCATCGCGCTCCAGTGTCTGCACGCGTTCGATCACGGCGTCGGCCGGCAACTGCGTTTGCACCGAGAACCACTTGTCCATTGCCAGCGGATTGTCGGCGTAGCGTTCGCGGAAGTGCAGCAGCGCCGCATGCGCCTGCGTGGCATTGCCGCGCACCAGCACCGACAGCGCCGCGAGGCGGTCCGTCATGCTTGGCGCGTTGTCGTACTGCAGCGTGGCGAGCGTGTGTGCGTTCCACGGATCGATCGAGGCGATCAGTTCCAGCACGCGGCGCTTCAGGCGGCGCTGTGCCTGGCTTGCGGCATCCAGCTGCAGATTGGTTTGCGCAGCCAACGCGTCGTAGCGCTGCTGCAGGGGTTCGCGGCCGATGCGCAGCGCCAGGTGCTCGTGCAGCTTCAGGCGCAGGGCGTGCACGTGCGAAGGATCCACCACGCGCTCGCGCTCGGCCAGTTCGATTTCACCCGGCGGCGTGAGCAGGTCGGCGAGCAGGGCGTCGTCGATGGCGTCCTCGCCGAACAGCGCGGCCAATGCATTGCACCAGGCATCGAGCGCCTGCGTGGCGTTGCCGTCGCGCAGATTGTCGAACGCGCGCGCCGCCAGCTGCTGGCCCGCTTCCCAGCGATTGAAGCCGTCCACGTCGTGACGCAGCAACAAGGCCAGTTGCTCGGGCGAGTAATCGCATTCGAGGATCACCGGCGCGGAAAAACCGCGCAGCAGCGACGGCACCGGCGCCGATGGCACCTGCTGGAACACGAACGACTGCTCGGCGCGATCGAGCACGATCACGCGCTCGGTGGCGCCCGATGTCTCGGCGCTGTCGTCCGGCAGGTGCAGCGGCATCAAGCGGCCCTCGCCATCGAACAGCGCCAGCTTCACCGGAATCGGCAGCGGCTGCTTGGTCGGCTGGTTGGGCGTGGGCGGCGTGTGCTGCGACAGCGTGAGCGTATAGCTGCGATGCGCGGCATCGTAGTGACCGCGCGCGGTCAGGCGCGGCGTGCCGGCCTGCGCATACCAGGCGAGGTAGGGCATCAAATCGATGCCGTTCGCTTCGCCGAGCGCGCCGAGAAAATCTTCCAGCGTGGCCGCGCGGCCGTCGTTGCGCGAGAAATACAGATCCATGCCGCGGCGGAAACCTTCGCGCCCGAGATGGCCCGCCACCATGCGCACCAGTTCCGAACCCTTCTCGTAGACGGTGGCGGTGTAGAAATTGTTGATCTCGCTGTACTGCGCCGGACGCACCGGATGGGCCAGCGGGCCGGCATCTTCGGGGAACTGCGCGCGACGCAACAAGGCCACGTCCTCGATGCGCTTGAGCGGTGCGGAGTTCATGTCCGCCGAGAATTGCTGCTCGCGGAACACGGTCAGCCCTTCCTTGAGCGACAACTGGAACCAGTCGCGGCAGGTCACGCGGTTGCCGCTCCAGTTGTGGAAATACTCGTGCGCCACCACCGCCTCGACCGCGCGGTACTCGTCGTCCGTGCTCGAATCGGGATCGGCCAGCAGGTACTTCGCGTTGAAGATGTTGAGGCCCTTGTTCTCCATCGCGCCCATGTTGAAGTCGTGCGTGGCGACCACGTGGAACACATCGAGATCGTATTCGCGGCCGTAGGTCTCCTCGTCCCAGCGCATGGAGCGCTCCAGCGCATCCATGGCGTAGCCGCACTGGCCGATGGCGTCGGGCTCGGCCCAGATCACCAGCTGCACCTTGCGGCCGCTATGGGTGGTGTAGTCGTGGGCGATCTTCTGCAGGCGTCCCGCCACCAGCGCGAACAGGTAGCTGGGCTTGGGATGCGGATCGACGAAGCGCGCCCAGTGACGGCCGCCTTCCAGTTCGCCGCTGCCATCGGGATTGCCGCCGGCCAGCAAGACGGGAAAGCGCGCGCGATCGGCGCGCAGCGTCACCGTGTAGCTCGCCAGCACGTCGGGGCGATCGGGGAAGAAGGTGATGTGGCGGAAGCCTTCGGCCTCGCACTGCGTCAACAGGAAGCCGGCCTCGCGCGAGCCGGACAGGTACAGGCCTTCCAGCGCGGTGTTGGCAGCCGGGCGCACGCGCACGCGCGTCTCCAGCACGCTGCCGTCACGCGCGCCATCCACTTCCAGCACGTTGTCCGCGTAGCGCCAGGCGTCGTCGGGCAGCGCATCGCCGTCCAGCGAGATCGACAGCAGCTCCAGGCCTTCGCCATCCAGCCGCAGCGCTTCGTCCTGCGCGGGATCGCGTTGCAGATGAAGGCGCGAGGTGACCTCGGCGGTATCGATGCCCAGATCGAAGGCCAGCTCGATCTTCCCTACGCGCCAGGCCGGCGCCCGGTAGTCGCTGAGCCGGATCAGGGGGGAAGCGGTGTCGTTGCGGTTGCTCATGGGGCCGGAACTGCGGAAGCGGGGGATGAGTCAGGCTAACATGCGGACCTTTCCCAGCAGGACAAGGCAATGGCGGAGTTTCTTGCGGAACGCGGGCAGGTGGGCGAGCACGGCATCGTGGTGCTGACCGACGTGGCACGGGGCCGGCGCGTGCGCATCGCGCGACGCGGTGCCACCGTGCTGAGCTTCGAGGTGCCGTCGCCGGAGGGCGTGCGCAACATTGCCGACGGCTATCGCGATGCCGGCGAGCTCGATACCCGACCGAGTTCGCGCTACGCGATCATGGTGCCGTTCGCCAATCGCATTGCCGACGCCCGCTATGTGTTCGATGGCGTGCCGCACGATCTGCAGCCGGGCATCGAAGGCGCCTCGCGCGCGGCGCGCCACGGCTTCGTGCGTGGCGTGGATTTCGACGTCACGGACCTGCGCGCCGATGCCCAGGGCGCGCACGTCACCTTCGTCACGCAGGCGATTCGTCCTGGCGTTCACCCCGGCTATCCCTTTGCCATCGACCTGGCGGTGAGCTTCACGCTCGATGCGGGCGGACTCGCGCTGGACGTCGTCATGCGCAACGTCGGCGAACGCGCCGCACCGTGTTTCTTCGGCTGGCATCCGTACTTCCGTCTCGCCGATTCGCCCATCGAGGGTTGGGAGCTGCAGATTCCGGCCGACAGCGTCGTGCGCACGGACGAGCAGTTCATCCCCATCGCCGGCGAAGGCGCACGCGCGCCGCTGGAGCAGGCGCCGGAACTGGATTTTCGCCGGATGCAGGCGATCGGTCCGCGCGAACTCAATCACGCGTTCGCCGATCTTCGCTGCGATACCGATGGTCGCGCACGCACGCGACTGCGCGATCCGCAAAGCGGCTTGACCATTGCGGTATGGCAGCCCTCCGGCGTCATGCTGGCCTTTACGGCCGATACGGTGACGCGCGATATCCGCCGCTCGGTGGCGCTGGAACCGATGGAAAGCTGGTCCGATGCGTTCAATCGCCCCGATTGCGCCGACGCCATCCGTCTTGAACCCGGCGCCGAGCGCCGCTTTACCTGTGGCGTGGAGATCGAGAGCCCATGAGTGCTTCATTGAATCGTGCCGCCCTGCCCACCTTTGCACAGGTGCAGGAAGCCGCCGCGCGCATCGCGCCGTATGCCGTAGTGACGCCAGTGCTGCGCAGCGCGGTGTTGAATGCGCTGACCGGTGCGGATCTCTACTTCAAATGCGAAAACCTGCAGCGCGGCGGTGCATTCAAATTCCGCGGCGCCTGCAACGCGGTCTGGTCGATGGACGATGAACAGGCCGTGCGCGGCGTGGTGACGCACTCCTCCGGCAACCATGGCAACGCATTGGCCATGGCGGCCGCTACGCGCGGCATTCCTGCCCACGTGATCGTGCCCGAGGGCGCGGTGCGCACCAAGCTGGCAGCGATCGAGCGTGCCGGAGCGATACTGCACCGCTGCGAGGCGACCCAGGCCGCGCGCGAAGCGAAGGCCGACGAAGTGCAGCGCGCGACGGACGCGGAGCTGGTGCATCCGTTTTCCGATACGCGCGTGATGGCGGGTCAGGGCACGGCCGTGCTGGAATTGCTGGAGCAGAGCGGCGGCGTGGATATCGTGGTGACACCGGTGGGTGGCGGCGGCCTGATCGCGGGCACGTCCATCGCGGCACACGGGGTGGCGCCGCAGTTGCTGATTCACGGCGCCGAACCGACGGGCGCGGACGATGCTGCCCGTTCGCTGGCGGCGGGCGCGCGCGTGGGGCCGTTCGTGCCGGACACGATTTGCGACGGGCTGCGTACGTTGATCGGCGAGACGAATTTCGAGGTGCTGCGGATGCATCGCGTGGAAGTGACCACGGTGAGCGACGCCGAAGTGGTCGCTGCGATGAAGTTGCTGTGGAACGAGTTGAAGCTGGTGGTGGAGACGTCGAGTGCGACGGTGTTGGCGGCGGTGTTGCGGCGGCCTGAAGTGTTTCGGGGGAAGCGGGTGGGGTTGATTCTTAGTGGGGGAAATGTGGATATCGAGGCGTTGCCCTGGTGACGCTTTTCTCCCTCTCCCCGTCGGGGAGAGGGTTGGGGTGAGGGGTCAATCTTGACTCAGTTCCTCTTTATGCCGGCAGCGCCTCAGACCTTCTTGATGAAACAGGTCTTCAGCACCAGCGTCGACCGCCCATCACGGCATTCGACTTCTTCCGGGTTGTCCTCGTCCACGCGGATCGACTTGAAGATCGAGCCGCGCTTGAGTGTCTGGGACGAGCCTTTGACCTTGAGGTCCTTGATCACCTGTACCGAGTCGCCGTCGGCGAGTACGGCGCCGTTGCTGTCCTTGACGTTCATGGGGTGCCTCCGGGGCGATGCAAACCGCGCATGTTAACCGGGCGCGGTGCGCAGGCTGCGTAGGCGCACGCCGCTTACGGCGATCAGCCCGAGCAGGATGAACACGATACCGAAGATTTCCATCCGGCTGGGCTGCTCGTGCAGGATCGCCCACGCCAGCAGCACGCTGACGATGGGCACGCCCAGGCTGGCGACGCTGGCGATGGCGGTCGGCAGGCGCTGCAGCACGATCAGCCACAGGCCCCAGGCGATGCTCGATGCCATGATCACGCTATAGGCAAGGCCGGCGATGAGGTCCCTCGTCCATTCGAACGGACGCTGCGGCACGCACAGCGCGACCACGATCAATGCCAGCGCACCGAACAGCATCTGCCACGCGGTGAGGTTGAGTGGCGTGGGCTGGTGGCGTACGAACACCCGTTTGCTCAGCACCGTGCCCATCGCCCAGGCCAGGCCGGCGCATATCGCGAGCAGGGTACTCTCGGTGCTGCCCAGGCCGTGCCAGGGTTCGATGATGCAGATCAGTCCGATTGCCGCCAACCCGAGGCCCAGCCAGCGGCGCCGGGTCAGCCGCTCGTCGAGGATCATCCACGCCAGCAGCACCGACCAGAACGGCATCGTGTACGCCAACAGGGCCACACGCCCTGCGCCTCCGGTTTCCAGCGCCAGTTGTCCCAAGCCCTGGAAGGCGGTGGTCTGACACAGGCCGATGGCTACAGTGGGCAGCAGCGGTGGCGGCCGCAGCGATTGCCGGCTTACGACCAACGCGCTGAACAACACGAGCGCTCCCAGCGAATAACGGAGGGCGGAAAAGTTGAACGGCCCCGCGTGTTGCAGCACCTGCTTCATCACGATCCAGCTGTAGGCCCAGATCAGGATGGTGGCGAGCAGGGCCAGCAGGGCGCCGCGCGGGACGGAAGGCGGGGTCATGTGATGATGCCTGCAAGATTCGGCTGAGCGTTCAAATGGCGACCTTGTTTGGCGCGTGTGAGTGGGATAGCGTCACGCTTCGCACCGCAACGATGCAGTGGAACGGACATGACTGGAAAAACCGATTGGAGTCGTCTCATAGCCTGTCTTGGTCTCGCTGCATGCGCGGACATGTGGCCGCTTGGACGGGTATTACGTGCCGTGATTCCAACCGGTGAAATGTCTGTGCTCCGTGGCCTGTACATCATTCTTGGTGTCTTGTTGTTGGCAGTGGCGAGTATGCGGTTGCTGGTGAAAGGGTCTACGCGTGGCAAGATGTTCTTGATCGCGGCAGGCCTCATGCTCGTCAACCTGATTCATTTCTACGACTGGCCTGTGTATTCGTACAGGTTGGGTCCCGGTGTGGCGATGGCGCTGGTTGGTGCCGCTTTGGGCTTCTATGCGCGACGCGGTGCCAAGCTCGCCGTAGCGGAAGAACCGCAATGATGGCAACGGCGATCTTGAAACAGCGCTGCCCCTGGGGCAACAGTGAAGACATGCACGACTACCACGACACCGAGTGGGGTACGCCGCTGCATGACGACCAGGCGCTATTCGAGTTCCTCTGCCTGGAAGGTGCGCAGGCCGGCCTGTCGTGGCGCACCATCCTGCTCAAGCGCGACAACTACCGCCGCGTCTTCCACGACTTCGAGATCAAGCGCGTCGCCGCGATGAAGGAGCGCGAACTGGAGAAGGCGCTGCTCGATCCCGGCATCGTGCGCAACCGGCTCAAGGTCTACTCCACGCGCGACAACGCTCTCGCGGCACTCAAGGTCATCGAAGAGTTCGGCAGCCTCGATCGCTACCTGTGGTCGTTCGTCGACGGCAAGCCCATCCGCAACAAGTGGACCGGCCAGGGCGACGTGCCCGCCAGCACGCCGCTGTCGGACCGCATGAGCAAGGATCTGAAGAAGCGCGGCTTCCGCTTCGTCGGCACGACCATCTGCTATGCCTTCATGCAGGCCACCGGCATGGTTAATGACCATGTGGTGAGTTGCTTTCGCTACAAGCAGGTGTGATAAGCCGCGTGCCTCACTATCGGGCGCGCGCAGCCTGACGGAGGTCGCTCGGACCTCCGTCAGCCGGTCGATCAGTTCATGAGCGTCTTGAAGCGCGGATCGGAGATCGCTTTCTTGATCAGGTCCTGCACGGCCGGTCCGAGCGCCTGGGCGGTCTGATTGCAGGCGGTAATGGCGTCGAAACCGCTCTTGAACTCGTACTTGTTCTCGACGGCAAGCGATTGCCCATTGTTGGATTTCAGCGTCAGCGACAGATCCCACCAGCCACTGGTCAAGCCGGCGCTGGAAGAGAAAGCGATCTTGTCCATGCGCCCGTTCAGAACAGCGCTGCCGTCGCCGTAGACGCCGGCGAACTTGAACTCATCGTTGAAGGCCTTGCGCACGAACTCCGGAATCGTGACGCCGTCGGAAGCCTTGATGGGACCCATCAAGCGGCAATTCGCATCGTAGTCTGCGGGAGCATCCAGGGACGCGAGGCTCACCGTCTTGCCTTGGTAGCCCTTGAGAATCATGTCGTTGTCGACCGATACGGAATACCGTGCGGGCGTCATGGTGGAGCAGCCAGACACAGCGAACACCACGCCCAAAAGAGCGAGTCGAATCCTTTTCACGCTTTTCCCCTGTTCTGAGATCACGCACGGACGCAAGCTTCGCACCCGCGCAGCACGGCCGCCCCCCGGCGGCCGCGAGCAATCTAGCGAACCTGATTTCGGAAAGCGAGGTGCTTATATCGAAAGTAATGTCATCCGACAGCCTCTCTTCCGGAGGGCCCATCGACGAGATCAGCGTCGACGCGTGCCGCGCAGGCTGTCGACGGAAAAACTTGCGATCTCGCCGCCGCCCGCGATGCGCCGCGATTGCCCCGGCGGCGGACCCCATGCATGCGCGGTGACCACTTCCCACGTGGCGGGAATGCGGCCGTCGACGCGCATCGTTTCGTAAGCCGCCAGCATGCGCTGGTAATGCTGTTTGCCCAGCAGGTGGCGCTCGCGTTCGCGGTCGGCGTTGGTGGCGCCCAGGCCCTGCAGTTCCTTGAGCAGCATGCGCGGCTCGCTGTAGGTGAGCGTGTAGCGGTCCACGTCGAGCACGGGATCGCGCAGGCCGGCGCTGATCATCGCGTCGCCCAGGTCGTGCATGTCGAGGAAGCGGCTCACGTGCGGCTGCTGATCGGCTTCGGCCCAGGCAGCGCGCAATTCCTTCAGCGTATCGGGGCCAAAGGTGGAGAACACCAGCAGGCCGCCGGGTTTGAGCACGCGCACGCATTCGCCGAACAGTGCCGGCAGATCGTCGATCCACTGGAAGCACAGGTTGGAATGCAGCACGTCGACGCTGTGATCGGGCAGCGGCAGCGACGTCGCTTCGGCGCACACGCGCTGGAAGGGTTTCAGCCAGCTGCTGTGCTTCTTGGCGGCGCGCAGCATTGGCAGCGCCAGGTCCATCGCGATCACTTGCGCCTTCGGATACTGCTTGCGCAGCAATGCCGCGCCGCGACCGGTGCCAGCGCCCACGTCGATCACGCGCTCCGGGGTTTCCAGATAGAAACCCAGACGCTCGAGCAGCAGCGACTGCACTTCGCGTTGCAGGGCGTCGTGCTGCTCATAGGTGTTGGCCGCCCGGCCGAAATTGCGGCGTACCTGCTGGCGGTCGAAATGCGAGTCGGTCATCGAAAGCTGTCCAGCAGCGGCGCCAGTGCGTTGGCGACGTCGCCCGCGTAGCCGAAGAAAGGTGCGTGACCCGCGTGGGCGATTTCCACATAGCTGCCGTGTGCCTGCTCGGCCGACCAGGCCATCGCGGGCGGCGGCACGATGCGGTCGCGACGGCCGACGATCCACGCATTGGGCACGGACAGCGTGGCCAGTTCGGCGCGGCGGTCGGTGACTTCCAGGATGCGGATGCCTTCCTGCAGGACGCGCAGATCGGGTTCGCCACGCTGGAAGATCAGGCTGCGCAGGTGGCGCACTTCGGCCATCGGATCGCGGCTGCCCATCGCTTCGAGGGCGATGAAGCGCTCCAGCGTGCCGTGGTAGTCGGTTTCCAGATCGGTGGCGAGTTGGCGCACCAGTTTCGGGTCGCTGCCGTGCGGCCAGTCGTCGCTGCGCGAGAACTTCGGCGTGCCGTCGATGACGCCGAGCGCGCGAGCGTGTTGCGGGTGCTCCAGTGCTGCCGTCATCGCGATCAATCCGCCCAGCGACCAGCCTATCCAGATCGCCGGCGGCGTCATCCGCGCAATCGCTTCGGCGCAGGCGGAAGGTTCGAGCGGCAGGGTGCTGTCACGCGAGTAGCCGTGACCCGGAAGATCGACCACATGCAGCGTGCAGCGATCGGCCAGCACGTCGCACAGCGGTTCCATCATGCCGCCATGCATGGCCCAGCCGTGCAGGATCACCACGGGGATGTCGCCGTGGCCGTGGGTTTCGATGTGGAGCGTCATTCGCGCTGTGCTCCCTCTCCCCTTTGGGGAGAGGGTTGGGGTGAGGGGCGGGTGCTTGCGGACGGGTTGAACGGAGCGCGCTCTAGCGTGGCCATTTCGCTAGATTGGCCCCTCATCCCAGCCTTCTCCCCGGAGGGGAGAAGGGGCGAAGGCGCCAAGCCCTTGTCCACCGCGCCGCGCTCGTCGAACACGAAACACTCGCCGCGCCAATGGGCGCCATCGGTTTCCTCGAAGTATTTCAGGATGCCGCCCTCCAGCTGGAACACGTGCTCCATGCCGATGTCCTGCATGTGCAGCACCGCCTTCTCGCAACGGATGCCGCCGGTGCAATACGACACCACCGTCTTGTTCTCGTAGCGTGCGCGATCGGCGGCAAGCGCGCCGGGGAATTCGGTGAAGCTGCCGATGCGATAGTCCACCGCGTTGTGGAACACGCCCACGTCGGTTTCGTAGTCGTTGCGAGTGTCGAGCAGCACCACTTCGCGACCATGGTCGTCGTGGCCCTGCGCCAGCCAGCGTTGCAGCGTGGCGGGTGCGACCGACGGCGCACGTCCGCCTTCGGGGCGGATGGTGGGCATGCGCATGGTGATGATCTCCTTCTTCAGGCGCACGCGCATGCGGCCGAACGGCACCTCGTCGGAGATCGACTCCTTCGGCTCCAGCCCGGCAAAGCGCGCATCGCTGCGCAGCCAGTCCATGAACGCATCGATGGGCCCGCGTGGACCGGCCAGGAACAGGTTGATGCCCTCGGGCGCCAGCAGGATGGTGCCCTTGAGTTCAAGCGCCTCGCAGCGCTCGCGAATGCGCTCGCGCAGCTCCGGCAGGTCGTGCAGGCTGACGAAGCGATAGGCGGAAAGATTGATGATGGGCATGGCGGGGAAGGGGTACGGCAAGACCGCCATTATACGGGGCCGACCGCCGGGAGCCGGGACAGCGCCTCCAGCAGCCGATCCACCTGGCCTTCCTGGTGGGCGGCCGACAGCGTGATGCGCAGGCGCGCCTTGCCTGGCGGCACCGTGGGCGGGCGGATGGCGGTGACCAGGAAGCCCTGCTGTTGCAGGGTCTCGGATGCCGCCAGTGCGGCCTGGGCGTCGCCCAGCAGCAACGGTTGGATGGCGGTGGATGAGGGCATCAGCGGCAGGCCAAGCTGAGCGGCGCCCGCGCGGAAGCGTGCGATCAGCGCCTGCAGTTGGTCGCGCCGCCAGGTTTCCGATTGCGCCAGCCGCACGGCGGCCAGCGTGGCGGCGGCCAGGGCGGGCGGCATGGCAGTGGTGTAGATATAGGTACGCGCGGCCTGCACCAGGCCATCGATCAGGGAAGCCGAGCCGGCCACGAACGCCCCGCTGCATCCCAACGCCTTGCCCAGCGTGGCCATCAGCACGGGCACGTCGTGCTGCGACAGTCCGGCCGCACTCACGCTGCCTTCGCCGTGCGCACCCAGTACGCCGAGGCCGTGCGCATCATCGACCATGAAGGTGGCGTTTTCGCGGTGGCACAGCGCAGCCAGTTCGCCCAGCGGTGCGATGTCGCCGTCCATGCTGAACACGCCGTCGGTGGCGAGCAGTGCGGCGGCGTCGGGACGCGTGCGAAGCTGGCGTGCCGCGCCTTCCACGTCGGCGTGCGGATAGCGCTTGAGTTCGCAGCCGGCGAGTTGGGCGCCGTCGAGCAGGCAGGCGTGGTTGAGTTTGTCCTGCGCGCAGAGGTCGTCGCGCTGCAGCAGTGCCTGCATCACGCCGAGATTGGCCATGTAGCCGGTGGAGAACAGCAGGGCGCGTTCGCGGCCGGTCCATGCGGCGAGCGCTTCTTCCAGCGCGGCGTGCGCCGAACGATGGCCGCTGATGAGATGCGCGGAACCGCTGCCTACGCCGTTTTCGTCGGCGGCGCGCTTGAGTGCATCGATCAGCGAGGGATGCTGCGCAAGGCCGAGATAGTCGTTGCTGCAGAAGGAGAGCAGGCGCCGGCCATCGCGTTCCACCCACATGCCGTCGGCACGCGTCACCGTGTGCAGGCGGCGACGCAGGCCGGCCTGTTCGCGCTGTTGCGCGAGGGCGGCGAGGCGGGTGAGCAGGTCAGTGCGCATCGGCTGGAATCACCTTGTGGGAGCGCACCCTGTGCGCGACCGCAGAGCAGTGATGTATCTCTGTCATCGGTGGTCGCGTCATGCAGTGTGCGCTTCGGACCCGTCGCGCACAGGGACTGAGGCGCATCAAGCCGCGCAGTGCTCCACGATGTCCGCGTGCACCGTGCTCGACGTTTCCACCACTTCCAGCGCGTGCAGGTCCAGGCGCTTGAACAGCGCGCGGTCGTGCTCCACATCCGGGTTGCCGGTGGTGAGCAGCTTCTCGCCGTAGAAGATGGAATTGGCGCCGGCGAAGAAGCACAGCGCCTGCACGGCGTCGTCCATCTGCTGGCGGCCGGCGGAGAGGCGGACCATCGAGGCCGGCATCATGATGCGGGCGACGGCAATCGTGCGCACGAAGTCGAACGGATCGATCGCCTCGGTGCCGTTGAGCGGCGTGCCTTCCACCTGCACCAGCTGGTTGATCGGCACCGATTCGGGATGTTCCGGCAGGTTGGCCAGGGTCTGCAGCAGGCCGGCGCGCTGGTCGCGCGTTTCGCCCATGCCCACGATGCCGCCGCAGCAGGTCTTGAGGCCGGCTTCGCGCACGTTCTCCAGCGTGTCCAGGCGATCCTGGTACTGGCGCGTGTGGATGATCTCGCCGTAGAACTCCGGCGCGGTGTCCAGGTTGTGGTTGTAGAAGTCCAGGCCCGCGCCCTTGAGCGTCTTGGCCTGCTCGCCATTGAGCATGCCCAGGGTGGCGCAGGTTTCCAGGCCCAGTCCCTTTACCGCGCGCACGATCTCGGCGACCTTGGCCACGTCGCGGTCTTTCGGGCTGCGCCAGGCGGCGCCCATGCAGAAGCGGCTGGCGCCGGCATCCTTGGCGGCCTTGGCGCGTTCCAGCACGGCTTCCACGCTCATCAGTTTCTGCGCCTGCACGCCGGTGTCGTAGCGGGCGGCCTGGGGGCAGTAGGCGCAGTCTTCCGGGCAACCGCCGGTCTTGATCGAGAGCAGGGTGGATACCTGCACCGCGTTCGGATCGTGGTGTTCGCGGTGCACCGAATGGGCACGGTGCAGCAGCTCGTTGAACGGCAGTGCGAACAACGCGGCCACTTCGGCGCGCGTCCAGTCGTGACGGATGGGTGAGGCCATGGCGACAGCTCTGGGATGGGGGATGGCCACAAGTGTGGCAGCGCGTCTCTTCTTGTCAACTTCCGAAAAATTGTGCGAGTTGACGATGCGCGAACGTATGGCTGCCGCTACCATCGGGTTATCACCCAAGCGGAGTCGTTGGCATGAGCGCGGGACAAGGCAGCACGGGCAATGTGCTCGCAGCCATCTGCAGTTTCTTCATCCCCGGCCTGGGTCAGCTGGTGCAAGGGCGCTTCTGGCTTGCACTGGTGATGTTCGTGCTGGCGGCGATCCTGTGGATCGTCTGGCTGGGCTGGATCATCCACCTGTGGTCGATCCTCGACGCGGCGATGTTCAAGCCGAAGGTCTGATCGAGCATGCGCATGGATGCGCTCCCCGTCATACGCCCCCTGCTCGGTGCACTGCAACGCTTCGTGCTGCCGCACCGCTGCCTGCTGTGCGGCGCCGCGGGTGACCACGGCCTGGATCTTTGCCGCGACTGCGCCGCCGAACTTCCACGCAATCGGGTCTGCTGCGCGCGTTGTGCGTTGCCGTTGCCAGAGCCGGCGGAGCTGTGCGGTCTATGCCAGCGCCGCCCGCCGCCATGGGACGCGGCCTGGGTGCCGTTCCGCTACGCATGGCCGCTGGATCGGCTGGAGTCGCGCTTCAAGTTCGGCGCCGATCTCGCCACCGGGCGCGTGCTTTCGTCGCTGTGGTTGCGAGAGCCGCGACCGCCGGAGCTGCCGACCTGGCTGGTACCGGTGCCGTTGCATCTCGGCCGCCTGCGTACCCGTGGCTACAACCAGGCGCTGGAGCTGGCCAAGCCGCTGGCTGGCTGCCTCGATGTGTCGATTCATGCCGATGCCCTGAAGCGCCTGCGCAGCACCGCGGCGCAGACCGAACTCGGCGCACTCGACCGCCGACGCAACGTGCGGGCTGCCTTCAGCACACGTCCATCCGTCACCTGGCCGGCCCATGTCGCCTTGCTCGACGACGTCATGACCACCGGTGCGACGCTGGCCGAATGTGCCCGCGTGCTCAAGCGGGCCGGCGTGCAGCGCGTGGACGTCTGGGCGCTGGCCCGTGCACCGGCGGCGAAACACTAGCGGCGGCCGGGCACAGGCGCGGTATCAGCCCGGGACGCCTGCCTCGATGGCGATGCGGATCGCGTCGGCGCTGGTGGTGGCGCCCAGTCGCTTGAGCAGGCTGGCGCGATGCATCTTCACGGTCTTCTCTTCGATGCCCAGCTGCTCGCCGATTTTCTTGTTGCGCAGGCCGAGGGCCATGCATTCCAGCACCTGCTTCTGGCGGGGTGTGAGTGCTTTCACCAGGGCCGAGGCATGCGTGATGCGCAGGCTCTGCGACCGGTCGGGCGCCTCGGTGATATCCATCTGCGAGCCGATGAAATACTCGATGGTGCCATCGGGACCGAACAACGGCGCCACCATCACGGCGTTGCGGAACGGCGTGCCGTTCTTGCGGTAATTGGTGAGCACCACCAGCGCGGGACGCCCGTGTTCGATGGCCTCGCGCAGCGCCGTGCGCTGCGTGGGCTCGGTATCCGCGCCTTGCAGAAAACGGCAGTTGCGGTCCAGGATCTCGCGTTCCGGGTAACCGGTGAGCGTGCAGAACGCCGCATTGACGCAAACGATCGGGTTGTCCGGCAAACGCGGGTTGGTCACCAATGTCGCGATTGGAGAGAGGCTGATGGATGCGAACAAGGCGCCTTCAAACCCAGCTTCATGCATTGCTACTTTCCTCAGTCACCTGCTGCACAGGCAGATCAGATTCGAGCAGAACCGGTCGGTCATTCCAAGCCCTGCATACATACCGTTACAGCTAGCACTGTACCTGCAAGAGGCGGGCCGTCCAGCATTAAACCATTGGCGTATTCACGTCGTGCGGCAAGCGGCGCAGCATCGACGCGTTGTATCCCCTGGAGAAGCGTCATGCTGAACTGGCCCGAATACCGCAAACAACTGCTCGGCCGCATTGGCGAGATCGCCAAGCTGAGTCCCGACACGGTGGCTGGCTACCAGACGCTGTCCGGCGCCGGCAGCAAGACCGGGCATCTCGATGCCAAGACGCGTGAGTTGATTTCGCTGGCGGTGGCGGTGACCACGCGCTGCGACGGCTGCATCACCGTGCATACGGCCGAAGCGCTCAAGCAGGGCGCCACGCAGGACGAAATCGCCGAGGCGCTCGGCGTGGCCGTGGCCATGAACGCGGGCGCGGCGCTGGTGTATTCGGCGCGCGTGCTCGATGCCGTGCACGGTTATCAGTCAGAGCATTCCTAAGGCACCGATCGATAGGAATCGCCCACCACCCAGGCGCCGCTGGCGATGGCGGCGGAAATCACCAGTGCCGTCCACGCGGTGCGGTCGGTGGGTGTTGCGACGATGGCCGGTATCCACACCAGCGCGGTGATGATCGCCAGCATCGCCGCTTCCAGTCGTGCGGCCAGTTGCGGCAGCACGCCGAACAGCACCGCCAGGCAGGTGGCGATGCTGCAAGCGCCGGTGAAATAGGCCCAGCCCAGCGGGTACGGCAACCATGCAGGCACCAGCGCCACGGTCTGCTCGCTGTAAACGAAATGAGACAGTCCGATCATCGGCAGCGACAACGCAAACAGCACCCGCGCCGCACGCACGCCGCGCCGGCCGGCCAGATGGCGCAGCACGTCGCCGCGGTCGCCGAGCAGGCAGGCGAACAGCACCCATGCTCCCGCGAGTATCACCGCGATCTCGCCAAAGCCCAGCCAGGTGGCTTCCATCGATGGCACCACCAACACGGCGGGCAGCTTCAGCAGCACCACCCATACCAGCATGAACGCCACCAGCAGCGCCGAGGCCGGTCTTGCCGTGATTGGCAACAGCAAGCCGATGCCGGCGGCGAGTTCGATCAGCGCGAAGGCGTAGGCCACGGGACGCGCACCGGGCATGTGTTCGATCGGCAGGTGCTGCCAGACGAGGGCAACGTCGCCATAGATGAGGCCGAGCACGCCCAGCGCGATCATGCTCAGGGCAAGGAACGACTGCGACAGACGTGCGGGCGCCAGCGACGCGGCGCCGAAGGAGTTCAATGCCTCGCCACCCAGGGCGGTAGCCGATGACCGGTACGAACGCTCCATGCCTTGCTCCTTCACGATGGACGGACAGGGGAACAGCGATTCGATGCGAAGCCGGCCAGGATGCGGCCGTTGGATGAGATGGCCAGCGCCGAGGGCAGCGGCCGGGCCATTAGATCGGCTGATGCATCGCGGCGCAATCGAATGCGATGATGCGATGCCGCAGCCGCCGCTCGTTCGACCGCGCTGAAAGGAAGGAATGCCATGTATCGCCCACGCCCCATCGTCAGCCTGCCCGCCGACACGGATGCCGACGGCATCAAGCTCTACACGATTTCCGCCAGCGACGATGCGGTCGCCATCGCGCCCTATCTGCCGCGCCTGGCAGCCATGAAACAGGCACGGGCCATCCCCTGGTCGACCACGCCGGCCTTCGCCATTTGCCACGAAGCGGCGAAGGCGCGCTATCTGGTGCTGGGCTGGTGGGGCAACGACAACGAGATGTTCATTGCCGTGGCGGCGCAGGATGCCTCAGGCTGGGTCGAGGATCTCGCGCGCTATTCGTTCTGCCTGTGGGACATGGAAGTGATGTGGCATGAGCGCAATGCGTTCGTCGAAACCCTCTATGGCGAGGTGCCCAGTCTCGCGGCCTATCGCGCGAAGCGGATGGGCGACCGCTAGGCCGCGCGGCTGGCGGCGGCACGCTGCAACAGGAATTCGCGCTCGCGTTCGTTGCGCGTGAGCGAGGCGGCGCGTTCGAATTCCTCGCACGCCTCGTCGTGCCGGCCCAGTTTGCCGAGCAGGTCGCCGCGTACGCTCGGCAGCAGGTGATAGTGGCGAAGCAACGGTTCGTCGCGCAGTGCATCCACCAGCGACAGGCCGACCTCCGGACCGAATGCCTGCGCATGCGCCACCGCACGATTGAGTGCGACGACGGGCGATGGCATGCAGCGGGCGAGTGTGTCGTACAGCGCGGCGATGCGCGGCCAGTCGGTTTCGTCCGCGCTGCGTGCGCGTGCATGGCAGGCCGCGATGGCGGCCTGCAAGGTATACGGCCGCGCATTGCCGCCCAGCGCTTCGGCGCGTTGCAAAGCGGCGAGGCCGCGCCTGATCAGCAGCTGGTCCCAGCGTGCGCGGTTCTGCTTGTTCAACAGGGTGAGTTCGCCCTTCGGCCCCTGGCGCGCCGCCATGCGTGAAGCCTGGATCTCCATCAGCGCCACCAGCCCGTGCACTTCCGCTTCGAGCGGCGCGAGTCCGGCCAGCACGCGGCCCAGCCGCAGTGCTTCCTCGCACAGCGCCGGACGCATCCAGTCCCGGCCGGAGGTGGCGGCGTAGCCTTCGTTGAAGATGAGATAGACCACCTCCAGCACGGAGGCGAGGCGCACGGCGAGCTCATCGCCGCGCGGCACTTCGAACGGCACCTGCGCTTCGCTGAGCGTGCGCTTGGCGCGTACGATGCGCTGCGCCACCGTGGGCTCGGGCACCAGGAAGGCACGCGCGATTTCCGCAGTGGTGAGGCCGCCGAGCAGGCGCAGCGTCAGCGCGACACGCGCCTCGGTGGACAACACCGGATGGCATGCCGTGAAGATCAGGCTGAGCAGGTCGTCGCCGACCGGATTGTCGAGCATGGCATCCGGGTCCCCCGCGGATTGTTCCAGCTGGTCTTCGATCTCGCGCGTCAGTTCGCCTTCCTTGCGTCGATGCAAGGCATGGCGTCGCATCTGGTCGATGGCACGGTGCTTGGCGGTGGTCATCAGCCAGGCCCCCGGATTGCGGGGCACGCCTGTCTGCGGCCATTGTTCAAGCGCCGTGACCAGCGCGTCCTGCGCCAGTTCCTCGGCCACGCCGACGTCGCGGACGATGCGGGCGAGGCCGGCGATAAGTCGTGGCGATTCGATGCGCCAGACCGCGTCGATGGTGCGATGGATGTCGGAGGCCGTCATGGTCTCCGATCACAACACCACGCGTGGAGCCGCGCAAGTTCGTGCGCACCACGCGCCCCCCGTCACGGCGGTGACATCACCATCCAGTGCACGCCGAAACGATCGCGCAACATGCCGAAGCTCGACGCGAAGTAGGTCTTCGACAACGGCATGGACGCCTCGCCGCCGCCTTCCAGCAAGGCCTCGAACGAGCGCCTGGCTTCGCTGTCGTCCTTGGCGTTGATCACCAGCGAGAAACCGCGGAATTCCGGCGTGCCGCCGCATTCGCCGTCGGAGGCGTTGACCAGCGATTCGCCGATCTTCATCGACGCATGCATGATCTTCTCGCCGTCGGGCGGACGCGGGCCGGCGGCCTGGTCACCGGGCTGTTCGGGGCTGTCCTTGAAGCGGATCAGGTTCTGTACCTGTGCGCCGACGGCCTTGCCGTAGAAGGCGAGGGCTTCCTCGCAGCGGCCGTCGAAGAACAGATAAGGCTGGATGAGCATGGCTCGGATCTCCTGGCGGTTTCAGCGCACATCGCCGATGCGGGCGCGCTGCTGGGCTTCGAGTTCCCGTGCCTCGGGCGTGAACGCGTCGCCGAAATCCTCGGCTTCGAACACGCGGCGGATCTCGATCTCCGAGACGCCGTTCTCGAACGGGTTGGGTGCGCGTTTCATCCACTCGACGGCTTCGTCCAGCGAATTCAGCTGCAGCAGCCAGAAGCCGGCGATCAGCTCCCTGGTTTCCGCAAAGGGACCGTCGATGACGGTGCGCCGGTCGCCTTCATAGCGCACGCGCGCGCCGCGGCTGCTGGGATGCAGGCCTTCGCCGGCCAGCATCACGCCGGCCTTGACCAGTTCCTCGTTGAAGCGGGTCATCTCGGTGAGCAGCTTCTCGCTCGGCATCTCGCCGGCCTCGGAAGCGCCGGTGGCCCTGACCATGGCTATGAATCGCATTGTCGTCACTCCTGTCGGTCGAATCGTGGCCACCGGAAGGCGGCTCTCATGCACACGACGAACGAGCCTGGGGGGAATCGACAGGGTAGGAGGTCGAACTTGTAGACGACGTGGAGATTCCCTTGTGGGAGCGCACTCTGTGCGCGACAACCCGGCCGCGAGGCGATCGGTTGTCGCGCACAGGGTGCGCTCCCACAGGAGGGAAGGGGTCAGCGGAACGCCAGTGCCAGCACGATGCCGATCCACACCGCCATGCCCAGCCAGTTGTTGTTGCGGAAGGCCCACAGGCAGGCGGCGCGGTCGTGGCCGCGGATGCGCCACAGTTGCCAGCCGAACAGGCCGGCCGCCGCCAGCAGGCTCAGCCAATACGGCCAGCCCAGCGTGGCGCGCTGGCCCACGAACACCATGGCCAGCAGGAAGGTGGCCATCAGGATGCCGAGGATCGGTAGGTCGGCATCGCCAAACAGGATCGCGGTGGACTTGGCGCCCGCCTCGATGTCCTCGTCGCGGTCGACCATCGCGTACTGGGTGTCGTACACCACCGACCAGATGATGTTCGCGATGAACAGCAGCCAGCCCACTGGCGGCACCGTGTTCATCACGGCGGCGAATGCCATCGGGATCGCCCAGCCGAACGCCGCGCCCAGCACCACCTGCGGCAGATGCGTATAGCGCTTGGTGAACGGATAGACCGCGGCCAGCGCCGCGCCCGCGAACGACAGCCAGATGGTGAGCTTGTTGGTGAACAGCACCAGCACGAAGGAAAACACCAGCAGGCTGGCGAACACGATCAGCGCCTCGCGCGGCGTCACCCGTCCAGCCGCGATGGGTCGCCCGGCAGTGCGTTCTACCTGCGGATCGAGCTTGCGGTCGGCGAAGTCGTTGATGGCGCAACCGGCTGCGCGCATCGAGAACACGCCCAGCGTAAAGATCACCAGCAGCTTCACCGGCGGAAAGTCCGAGGCCGCCAGCCACAACGCCCACCAGGTCGGCCACAGCAGCAGCAGGGCGCCGATCGGGCGATCCATGCGGGTCAGCACGAGGTAGTCGCGGGCCTTGCTGCGATAAGGCGCCGGCAGCCGCGTCAGCAGCCAGTCGAGCACGCGGGTGGCGCGGGAGGAACTGTCCGCCGGCTGCGCGGTGCGCGCGGGCTTGGCGCCGGGACGCGGACGCGGCGTACTGGTGGTCGGCAGGTTGCGCCGCTGGCGCTTGCGGGAAGTAGGAGCCATCCATCCAGTGTAGCGTGGCCTACCGCGACGGGTCGCGTGACGCAGGCCCGCTTTGCAAGCCGCACGGTGTCGCAACACGGTCACAAAGCGGCCTAAACTTGAGGTTTCACCGCCGGACCAGGCCCATGCCCCAAGCCCTGAGCCACATCGCCCTGATCGTTGCCCATCCCACCCGTACGGCCGATCTGTTGACCGGGGTATTTCCGGACGCGCGCATCGTTCGCGGGGAGGATCCGCAGGATGCGCATCCCGAAGTCATCGTCGAGATCGGCGGGTTGGAGTTCGCGTTGATCCGAGGTAATGGGCCGGCCTCACGCAACGGCGATCACATCGCCTTCGCCGTGAGCAAGGAAGAGCAATTGGCCTGTGCCGCACGCATGGACGCGTTGGCGCTGGATTATCAGATGGCGCGCGAGGACACGGCGTTGTATTTCAGCGACTACGACAACCATGTGTTTGAGTTGGAGGTGGTGGGGTCGTGACTGTAGGAGCGCACCCTGTGCGCGACTGACGGACCTCATTCCCTCAACAACAACCGATACGCCGGATTCTCGCTCTCATCCCGGAACGGATAGCCCAGCGTGTCGAGAAAGGCCTGGAACAGCGCGCGCTCGTCCGGTGGTACCTGGATACCGACCAGGATGCGGCCGTAGTCGGCACCCTGGTTGCGGTAATGGAACAGGCTGATGTTCCAGTCCGGATGCATGTTGCCGAGGAAGCGCGTGAGCGCGCCCGGCCGCTCGGGAAACTCGAAACGGTAAAGCCGCTCGTCGCGCGCCAGCGGTGAACTGCCGCCGATCATGTGGCGCAGATGCAGTTTGGCCAGTTCGTCGTCGGTGAGATCGAGCACGCCGAAGCCGTGCTCGCGGAAGGCGGCGATCAAGGTCTCGCGTTCATCGCGATGCGCCGTCTGCACGCCCACGAAGATATGCGCCTGGGCGGCATTGCCGATGCGGTAGTTGAATTCGGTGATGCTGCGCTGGTCCAGCGCGGCGCAGAAGCGGCGGAAGCTGCCGCGTTCCTCGGGAATGGTGACGGCGAACACCGCCTCGCGCTGCTCGCCCACTTCGGCGCGCTCCGCCACGAAGCGCAGGCGGTCGAAGTTGAGATTCGCGCCAGACACGATGGCGACCATCGGATGTTCCGACGCACCACGCGTTGCCACGTATTGCTTGAGTCCTGCCAGCGCCAGCGCACCGGCCGGCTCGGGCACGCTGCGCGTGTCCTGGAACACATCGCGGATGGCGGCGCAGATGGCGTCGGTATCGACGCGCAGCATGTCGTCCACGTAGCGCTGGCACAGCGCAAAGGTGAGATCGCCGACGCGCTTCACCGCGGTGCCGTCGGCAAACAGACCCACTTCGGACAAGCTGACCGGCGTGCCCGCGTGCAGCGACTGCACCATCGCATCGGAGTCGCAGGTCTGCACGCCAATCACTTTCACCTCAGGGCGCAGTGCCTTCACATAGGCTGCCACGCCCGCAATCAGGCCGCCGCCGCCCACCGGCACGAAGATCGCGTGCAGCGGGCCCGGATGCTGGCGCAGGATCTCCATGCCTACCGTCGCCTGTCCCGCAATCACCGCGGCATCGTCGAACGGGTGCACGAAGGTGTAGCCGTGCTCGGCCTGCAACCGCGCGGCGGCCGCCTGCGCATCGCTATACGAGTCGCCTGTCAGCATCACCGCCACATACTTGCCGCCCAGGCGACGCACCGCTTCCACTTTCACCTGCGGCGCGGTGACCGGCATCACGATCACCGCGTGGATGCCCAGTCGTGCGGCAGCGAGCGCAACGCCTTGGGCATGGTTGCCCGCCGAAGCGGCTATCACGCCACGTGCGCGCTCGCCCGCGCTCAGCTGCGACATGCGGTTGTAAGCGCCGCGCAGCTTGAACGAGAACACGGGCTGCTGGTCTTCGCGCTTGAGCAGCACGCGCTGGCCCAGCCGTTCTGACAGCAGTTCCGCCGGCTCAAGCGCGGTTTCGCGCGCCACCTCGTAGACACGCGCGCCCACCGTCTGCCGCAACAGCTCGTGTTCGCTCAGCCGAGTCTCGTCATCGGCGGTGGCGGCAAGTGCGTTCATGACGTGGCGAGCGGGTGGCTCACTTCGATCACATCCACCAGCTTTCGCGTCTGCTTGATGATCTGCTCCACCGTGTCGTCCGCGCCTTGCAGCACCAGGGTGAGTTGCGATACGGCCGGATCTTCCGTCGCAGCGACCGTCAACGTATCGATATTGCAGTGACGCGCGGCGAACAGGCCGGCCACGCGCATCAGTGCGCCGGATTCGTTTTGCAGGAGGATGGAAAGCGTGTGTTTCATTTTCAACTCCGTAGCCCTACCTATCCGTCATCCCGGCCTGCGCCGGGATGACGAGCGTTAGAACATGTCGCTCGTCGAACTACCCTGCGCATCCGGCGCTACCCGCGACGGAATGAAATCTCCCGTGATCATCTGCGCATACGTCGCACCGGGCCCCACCATGGGATACACGCCGGCATCCGGATCGATCATCACCTCAAGGAACGCCGGTCCCTCGAAGGCCAGAAAGTCCGCGATCGTCTCCGCCAGTTCCGCCTTGCTCTCAAGCCGTCTCGCCCATTCGAAACCGTCGGCCTGCGCGGCCTTGATGAAGTCCTTCTTGTGCAGGCTCTTGTCGGACGATGCAAAGCGGCCGCGGAAGAACAGCTTCTGCCACTGGCGCACCATGCCGTCGCCGATGTTGTTGAGCACCACCACTTTCACCGGCAGGCCATAGGTGGTGACGGTTTCCAGCTCGCCGAGGTTCATGCGGATGCTGGCATCGCCGTCGATATCGATCACCACGGCATCGCGGCGTGCGAACTGCGCACCGATCGCCGCGGGAAGGCCAAAGCCCATCGTGCCCATCGAGCCGGAGGTGAGCCAATGGCGCGGCTCGCGGAAATCGAAATACTGCGCCGACCACATCTGGTGCTGGCCCACGCCGGTGCTGATCACGGCACGGCCTTGCGTGTGCTGGTTGATTGTCTCGATCACCGCCTGGGGCTGGATCAGCGCGCTGTCGCGGTCGTAGTTCAGCGCATGGGTATGCTTGAGCGCGGCGATATGCGCGTGCCAGTTCGCATAGCGGCCATCGGCAGCGAAATGCAGGTCGTGACGTTGACCATACTGCTGCAGCCGCGACAGCGTGGCGTCGAGATCGCCGTGATGATGCCAGTGCACCGACTTCACCTTGCCGATCTCGGCCGGGTCGATGTCGATCTGCGCGATGAAGCGCGCGTGCGGCGCGAACTTGTCCGGCACGCTCGCCACGCGGTCGTCGAAGCGTGCGCCCAGCGCGAGCAGGAAGTCGCAATCCTCCACCGCGTAGTTGGCGTAGGCCGTGCCATGCATGCCCAGCATGTGCAGCGCGAGCGGTTCGGTCGTGTCCATGGCGCCGATGCCCATCAGGGTGGTCGTCACGGGCAGGCCGAACTGCTTGACGAACGCACGCAGGGTGGCCGACGACTCGCCCGCGATGATGCCGCCGCCAGCGTAGATCAGGGGTCGCTTCGCGTTCGCCAGCGCATCGAAGAAGGCCGCGCATTGCGCATCGTCCACGCGCGCGTTCTGGATGGCGTGCTGGCGTGCGCGATAGCCGGGAATGGGCAGGGTGCCTTCGCCGGCAAACGTCAGGGGACTGTTCTGCACGTCCTTGGGAATATCCACCACCACGGGTCCGGGACGTCCGCTGCGCGCGATTTCGAACGCGGTGCGCAAGGTCACTTCGAGCCGCTCCGGATCGGTGAGCAGAAATACATGCTTGGCGCACGGGCTCATGATGTTGCTGACGGGCGCTTCCTGGAAAGCGTCGCTGCCGAGTGCGCCTGTGGGCACCTGGCCGCAGATCACCACCATCGGCACCGAGTCGGACATGGCATCGCGCACCGGCGTCACCATGTTGGTGGCACCCGGACCGGAGGTGACGATGGCGACGCCCACCTTGCCCGAGGCGCGCGCATAACCGGCAGCCATGAAGCCCGCGCCCTGTTCGTTGGCAGGCACGATCAGCGGCATCGGCTCGCCGCCCATGGGTGACAGATGGGTGGCATTGAAACGGAACACCGCGTCGTACACAGGCAGGATCGCGCCGCCCGAATAACCGAACAGCACGTCGACGCCTTCATCGGCCAATACCTGCACCACCACTTCCGCGCCGCTCATGCTCTGGCCGGCGAGCGGATGGGTCGCGATGGGTGCGGGTATTTCCTTCTGCAGTGGCATGTTCACGTGGTCGGTTTTCCCCAGGGTGCCGCCGTTGCAACGGCGGTCGGAAGTCGGTTGGAAAAACTCCCTCCCTCGATCGCCGAGGGAGGGCCAAGGAGGGGCAATGCGTGCTTGCGGGAGAAGCACCCCTCTTAAGTCGAACAACAACCTGTGCGCTGCTGCGACGTGTGCAGCAGCGGTGTGACTTCAACCTACTTTCTTGAGCGGCTCGGCAGCGGCCTTCGGTGCATTGGCCTGCAGCCACGGCATGCGCGCGCGCAACTTGGCGCCCACCTGTTCCACCGGGTGCTCCAGGTCCGCCTGCTTGAACTTCTTGTAGTTCGGCAGGCCGGCCTGGTATTCGGCGATCCAGTTCTTGGCGAAGGTGCCGTCCTGGATGTCCTTGAGCACGTCCTTCATGCGCGCCTTGGTGTCGGCATCGATGATGCGCGGGCCGCTGACGTAGTCGCCGTACTGCGCCGTCTCGGAAATGAATTCGAGCATGCGCGAGATGCCGCCTTCGTAGAACAGGTCCACGATCAGCTTCAGCTCGTGCAACACTTCGTAATAGGCGATTTCCGGCTGATAACCGGCTTCCACCAGCGTTTCGAAGCCGGCCTGCACCAGCGAGCTGGCGCCGCCGCACAGCACCGCCTGTTCGCCGAACAGATCGGTCTCGGTCTCTTCCTTGAAGTCGGTCTTGATCAGCAGCGCGCGGCCGCCGCCAATGCCATCGGCATAGGCCTTGGCCTTGGCTTCGGCGTTGCCGCTGACGTCCTGATGCACGGCCCAGATGCTGGGCACGCCACGGCCGATTTCGTACTCGCGGCGCACCAGCGCGCCCGGCCCTTTCGGTGCCACCAGCACCACGTCGATATCCTTGCGCGGATCGATCTGCTTGAAGTGCACGTTGAAGCCATGCGCGAACAGCAGCGCGGCGCCGGGCTTGATGTTCGGCTCGATGTGCTCGCGATACAGCGCCGGCTGCACCATGTCGGGCGTGAGCACGGCGACCAGATCGGCGTCTTTCACTGCTTCGCCGGGCTCGGCCACATGGAAGCCTTCGGCGCGGGCCTTCTCCCACGAGGGGCCGCCCTTGCGCAGGCCAACCACCACGTCGAGACCGGAGTCGCGCAGGTTGAGTGCGTGGGCGCGGCCCTGGCTGCCGAAGCCTAGGACGGCGATGCGGGCCTTGGCCAGCGTGTCGTTGTTGTTGCTCATGCGGTGACTCCTGCGTTCGTGTCTTCGTTGACGTGTCGGGAAACAGAGGCGGATGAACTGCGTGATGCGGAGGGTTGCGTGGTGGCGCCTTCGGAAGCGGAGCCCACCAGGGCGACGTACTTGGCCATGGCGCCGCGTGTGACCTTGGGCGCCGGCGGTTGCCAGTTCGCGCGGCGCGCGGCGAGATCGGCGGTGGTGCTGATCTGGCGCGACTCGGCATCGATGCGGATGCGGTCGCCTTCGTGCAACAGCGCGATCGGGCCGCCACGTGCGGCTTCCGGTGCGATGTGGCCGACCATGTAACCGTGGGTGGCGCCGGAGAAGCGGCCGTCGGTGATCAGCGCCACGTCGTCGCCCATGCCGCGGCCGATCAGCGCCGCGGTGACGCCGAGCATTTCGCGCATGCCGGGACCGCCCGCGGGGCCTTCGTTGCGGATGACGATGACGTCGCCCTTCTCGATGCTGCCCCCCTGCACGGCGGCGAAGGCTTGTTCCTCGCTTTCGAACACCCGCGCGCGGCCTTCGAAATGATTGGCGCCTTTGCCGGCCAGCTTGAGGATGCATCCTTCCGGCGCGAGATTGCCGTACAGGATGGAATAGCCGCCGCGCGGCTTCAGCGGCTGCGCGACCGGATGCACCACGTCCTGTGTCTCCGCTCGCGGTGCTGCCGCTACTTCCTCGAACAGGCTGCGGCCGGTGACGGTGGGCGCATCGATCAGCATGTCGGCCGCGATGAGTTCTTCCGCCACGCGCGCGCTGCCGCCGGCGCCGAACATTTCCACCGCGGTATAGCGGCCGCCGGGCAGGAGATCGGCAATCACCGGCGTGTGCCTGGAGGCCGGCTCGAAATCCTCCAGCGTCCATGGCGTACCGGCTTCGCGCGCGATGGCGAGCAGATGCAACACGGCGTTGGTGGAACCGGCGGTGGCGGCGACCATGCGCGCGGCATTGCGGAACGCCGTTTCGCTGAGCAGTTCGCGCGGCGTGCGGTTCTCCTTCAGGCACTCCATCACCAGTTCGCCGCAGCGATGTGCTGCGACGGCCTTCGCCGGATGGGTGGCGGGAATATCGTTGAAGCCCATCGGCGACAGGCCGAGCGTAGACAACACCATCGCCATGGTGTTGGCGGTGAACTGGCCGCCGCAGGCACCCGCGCCGGGGCAGGCATCGCGTTCCACCGAAGTGAGTTCGGCGTCGCTGATCTTGCCCGCACCATGCGCGCCGACGGCCTCGAACACCTGCTGGATGGTGATCGGATGGTTGTCGTGGGTACCGTGCGCAATGGTGCCGCCGTACATCGCGACGGCCGGGATATTGAGCCGGGCCATCGCCATGGCGGCGGCAGGAATGGTCTTGTCGCAGCCGCACAGCACCACCATCGCATCGAGGCAGTGGCCGTCGACCGCTAGTTCGATGGAATCGGTGATCACCTCGCGGCTGATCAGCGAGGCACGCATGCCGGGCGTGCCCATGGCGATGCCGTCGGTGACGGCAATGGTGTTGAACTCCACCGGCGTGCCGCCCGCGGCGCGGATGCCGTTGGCCACATGTTCGGCCAGCTCGCGCAGGTTGAGGTTGCACGGGCTCACGTTCGACCACGTATGCACCACCGCCACCAGCGGCTTGGCGATCGCTTCGTCGTCCAGGCCGGTGGCGCGCAACATGGCGCGTGCGGGCGCGCGGTCGGGGCCGGTCTTGATCAGGTCACTGCGCATGCGTGTTCCTTGAAGTGTTCGTCGATGACTCAGCCACAGGCGCGCCCCCAGCGAAGGAAGGCCGCGGCGTTGCAGGCGTGTTCGTCGATGGCGGCGAGCACGGCGTCCAGCACGTCCTGCGTGCCGGCGCTGCCGCCGATGTCGCGGGTGTGCGGACCGTGTTCCAGCACGTCGGCGACGGCGGCCTCCACCATCGCGGCCTCCTGTTCCAGGCCCAGCGAGTGGCGCAGCAGCATGGCGGTGGAGAGGATCGCGCCGATGGGATTGGCCACGCCCTGGCCGGCGATATCCGGCGCTGAACCGTGGATCGGTTCGTACAGTCCGCCCTTCGCTTCACCCAGCGACGCCGACGGCAACAAGCCGAGCGAGCCGGCCAAGGCGGCGGCCTCGTCGGTGAGGATGTCGCCGAACAGGTTCTCGGTGACCACCACGTCGTACTTGCCGGGCTGGGTGAGCAGCAGCATGGCCATGGAATCGACCAGCTGGTGTTCCAGTTTCACATCCGGGAATTCCTGCGCGATGCGCTGAACGGTGGTGCGCCACAGGCGCGAGGTTTCCAGCACGTTGGCCTTGTCGACCGAGGTGACGTGCTTGCGCCGTTCGCGCGCCAGCTGGAAGGCGCGGCGGGTGACGCGCTCGACTTCGGCCACGGTGTACTTGCACTCGTCGATGGCGGTGTCGATGGTGCGCGTCTTGGCGCCGAAGTACGCGCCACCGGTGAGTTCGCGCACGAACAGCACGTCGACGTTCTTCAGCTTCTCGTTCTTCAACGGCGACAGCTCGGCCAGCGCCGGATGGACCTGCAGCGGACGCAGGTTGGCGTAGACGCCCAGCGCGGCGCGCAGCGCGAGCAGACCCTGCTCCGGACGTACCGGTGCATTCGGATCGGACCACTTCGGCCCACCCACCGCGCCCAGCAACACCGCGTCGGCCGCCTTGCATGCGTCCAGCGATGCCTTGGGCAGCGGTTCGCCGGTGGCATCGATGGCGCAGCCGCCGATCTGATGTTCCTCAAAATGGAAATGGTGGTCGTAATGCGCGGCAATCGTGTCGAGCACGGCGACAGCCGCTGCGGTGACTTCGGGGCCGACGCCGTCGCCGGGCAGGGTGACGATGTGCGCTCTCATGCGGCTTTCTCCACGCGTTGTTCGTAGGCAGTGATGGCGTCAGCGTGTTGCTGGAGGTATCCAAGCTGATCGACGCCGTTGAGCAGGCAGTGGCGTGCGAAGGCTTCGAGCTGGAAGCGGATATGGCCGCCGTCGGGCAGGGCGATCACCTGCTCGCGCACGTCGATGGAAAGCTCGACGCCGGGATGCTCGAGCAGCCAGCGGTGTTCGGCTTCGTTCAGCACGATGGCGAGCAGGCCGTTCTTCAGCGCGTTGTTGCGGAAGATGTCCGCGATCTCGCTGCACAGTACGGCCTGGATGCCGTAATCCAGCAGTGCCCACGGCGCGTGCTCACGGGAGGAACCGCAACCGAAATTGCGGCCGGCGACGAGGATGGAGCAGCCCTTCGCCTGTGGCTGGTTGAGCGGAAAAGCCGGGTTGTCGCTGCCATCGGCCTGGTAGCGCCAGTCGTTGAAGCACAGCTTGCCGAGCCCCGCGCGTTCGGTGGTGGTGAGGAAGCGCGCGGGAATGATGCGGTCGGTGTCGATGTTCTCGTCCGGCAGCACGGCGGTGCGGGAGTGGAGGCGGGTGATGGGTTTCATGCGGCAACCTCCGTCAGGTACTCGCGCGGATCGGCAATACGCCCAGCCACGGCGGAAGCCGCAGCGGTAGCGGGACTCGCCAGCACCGTGCGCGCGCCCTTGCCCTGGCGGCCTTCGAAGTTGCGGTTGGAGGTACTCACCACCAGTTGGCCCGGTTGAGCGAAGTCGCCATTCATGGCGATGCACATCGAACAACCCGGCTCGCGCCACTCGGCCCCCGCTGCAGTAAACACGTGATGCAGTCCTTCGCGTTCCGCATCGCGGCGCACCGCTTCGGAGCCCGGCACCACCAGCATGCGCACGCCTTCGGCGACGCGACGCCCGCGCAACACATGCGCGGCTTCGCGCAGGTCGGACAGGCGAGAGTTGGTACAGCTGCCCACGAACACCACATCGACCGGGGTGCCCTGCATGGGCTTGCCCGCCTCGGCCTTCATGTAATCCAGCGCACGCTTTTCCTGCGCGTTGCGTGCGGCAGGCACCGGCTTGTCCATCGCGATGGCCATGCCCGGATGCGTGCCGTAGGTGACCGTGGGGCGAACCTTGCTCGCATCGATGCGCACTTCGCGGTCGTACTCGGCGCCGTCGTCCGTGCGCAGCGACTTCCAGCGTGCGACGGCCTCGTCCCAGGCAGCGCCTTGCGGTGCACGCGGACGGCCTTTCAACCAGGCGAAGGTGGTCTCGTCCGGCGCGATCAGGCCGGCGCGGGCGCCGGCTTCGATCGACATGTTGCACACCGTCATGCGCTCTTCCATCGACAGCTGTTCGATGGCGTCGCCTCGGTACTCGATCACATGGCCGGTGCCGCCATCCACGCCGATCTCGCCGATGATGTGCAGGATCAGGTCTTTCGCGCCCACGCCTGCGGGCAGATGACCATCCACGTGGATGGCGAGCGTCTTCGCCTTGCGCTGGAGCAGGCACTGCGTGGCCATCACGTGGCCCACTTCAGTGGTGCCGATGCCGAACGCGAGCGCGCCGAAGGCGCCGTGCGTGGAAGTGTGGCTGTCGCCGCAGACGATGGTCATGCCCGGCTGCGTGGCGCCCAGCTCAGGCCCGAACACATGCACCACGCCGCGGTCGCTGCTGCCCCAGCCGTGCAGCTCGACGCCGAATTCGGCGCAGTTGGTCTCCAGTTGCGTGACTTGCGCTTTGGCCTCGGCATTCGCATAAGGGCGCTCGCCATCGGGACCGGCAGGCAAGGTCGGCGTGGAATGATCCAGCGTGGCCAGCATGCGATCGGGGCGGCGCAGCTTCAGTCCGCGCTCGCGCAGTTCGCTGAAGGCCTGCGGCGAGGTGACTTCGTGCACCAGGTGCAGATCGACGTACAGGATCGCCGGGGTGTCCGCCGATTCGGGCGCGACCACGTGCGCATCCCACACTTTCTCGAACAATGTCTTTGCCATTACGCAGCCTCCTGCGCTGCTTCGACCTGCACGGGGGTGAGCCATCCCCACTGGTCGGCTGTCGTGCCATCGAACAAACCAAAGAAAGCCTTCTGCAGCGCGCGCGTGACGTCGCCCGGACGTCCGGCGCCCACCGGCTTGCGATCAACCGAGCGCACGGGCGTGATCTCCGCCGCGGTGCCGGTCATGAAGATTTCGTCCGCGGTGTACAGCGCTTCGCGCGGCAGGTCGCGTTCTTCCACCACGATGCCCAGCTCGCCGGCCAAGGTGATCACCGATTCGCGCGTGATGCCGGCCAGGATGCCGGCGCTGGTCGGCGGCGTGAGCAGCTTGTTGTTCTTAACCAGGAACAGGTTCTCGCCCGCGCCTTCGCTCAACAGGCCGTTGTGGCCCAGCGCGATGCCCTCGGCGTAGCCCCCGCGACGCGCTTCGAGCGCGATCAGCTGGCTGCTGAGGTAATTGCCGCCGGCCTTGGCCCAGCTGGGAAAGGTGTTCGGTGCCGGGCGCTGCCACGACGACACGCACACGTCGGCGCCATGCTCCAGCGCATCGCCCAGGTACGCGCCCCATTCCAGCGCCATGATCGCCACGTCCACCGGCGAATCCGTCTTCGGCAACACGCCCAGGCCACCCGCGCCGCGGAACACGATGGGGCGCACATAGGCCGACTTCATGCGATTGGCGCGGATCACTTCGTGGCAGGCCGCGTTGATCTCGTCTTCGCTGTAGCCGATCTCGATCTCATAGATGCGCGCCGACTCGAACAGGCGGCGCGTGTGGTCGGCCAGGCGGAAATAGGCCGGTCCTTGCGGCGTCGCATACACGCGTTCGCCTTCGAACACCGAGGAGCCGTAGTGCAGCGCATGGGTGCTGACGTGGACCGTAGCCTCGGTCCATGGCTTGATCTGGCCGTTGTGCCACAGGAATGGCGTGGTCATCGCTTGAGTCTCCTTCTACAGTGCGGCGACCGCAGCCCGTGGCGTCACGGGTTGTTGTCGTTCGATGCGGTTGACGATGGCGAGCGCGGCATGGGCGGTCGCTTCGATGATGTCGGTGCTTACGCCGGAGCCGCGCCAGTCGCGTTCGGCATGGCGCGCGGTGAGCTGGGCCTGGCCTTGCGCGTCGCCGCCTTCGCTCACGGCGCGCACCTGGAACTGGGTGACGTCGAGCGCCGTGCCGGTGGCGCGTTCGATGGCGCGTAGCACGGCGTCGACCGGGCCATCGCCGATGGCCGCTTCGCCCACTTCGTGGCCGCTGTCGTGGGTGAGCTTCACCGACGCCGAGGCGCTGCCGCCCAGGTGCGAATTGGTGTTGAGCTGCACGATGCGCCAGGGGCCGGTCGCCTCAGGGTCCATGCCCAGCGCGATCGCTTCCAGGTCCTGGTCGTGCACGTCGCGCTTCTTGTCGGCCAACGCCTTGAAGCGCGCGAAGATGTTGTCCATCGCCGCTTCGTCCACCTCGTGGCCCAGGCTCTGCAGGCGCTGGCGCAGCGCATGGCGGCCCGAGTGCTTGCCCAGCACCAGCCGCGTCTCGCCCATGCCCACGTCCTGCGGACGCATGATTTCGTAGGTGCCGCGATGCTTGAGCATGCCGTGTTGATGGATGCCCGATTCGTGCGCGAACGCGTTCTCGCCGACCACTGCCTTGTTGCGCGCCACCGCCTGGCCGGTGAGCTGGGTCAGCAGGCGCGAGGTGGGGTAGAGCTTGCGCGCATCGATGCCGGTGTCCACGCCGAAGAACGCGCCGCGTACCCGCAGCGCCATCACCACTTCCTCCATCGAGGCATTGCCGGCGCGCTCGCCGATGCCATTGATGGTGCATTCCACCTGGCGCGCACCGGCGGCGACGCCGGCCAGGCTGTTGGCCACGGCCATGCCGAGGTCGTCGTGGCAGTGGGTGGAGAACACTACCTGGTCCGCACCGCGCACATGCTTGCGCAGGTAGGTGATGCGTTCGGCCATCTCCAGCGGCGTGGTGTAACCCACCGTGTCGGGCACGTTCACCGTAGTGGCACCGGCGGCGATGGCCGCGCTGAACACCTCGACCAGGTATTCCGGCTCGGTGCGCATGGCGTCTTCGGCGGAGAACTCGACCTCGTGGCACAACTTCTTCGCCCGCTCGATGGCGGCGCAGGCGGTGTCGATCACCTGCTGCTTGCTCATGTTGAGCTTGTGCTCGCGATGCAGCGGGCTGGTGGACAGGAACAGGTGGATGCGTCCGTGGCGGGCCACTTCCAGCGCGCGGCCGCAGGCGTCGATGTCGTTGTCGTGGCAGCGCGCCAGGCCGCACACGGTGGGGCCGCGGAGCACGCGGGCGATCTCCGACACGGAGGCGAAATCGTCGGGCGAGGCGCTGGGGAAGCCGGCCTCGATGATGTCCACGCCAAGCGCCTCGAGCGCATGCGCCATGCGGAGTTTGGCCCGGCGATCCATCGAAAAGCCGGGGGCCTGCTCGCCATCGCGCAGGGTCGTGTCGAAAATGCGCACGCGTTCGGCGGCTAGATCGCCCACGTCGCTGTTCTCGCTGTGGCCGCTCGCTGGCGGTGTGTTATCGGGGTTCATCGCTTTGCTCCATGGGCACACGCCTTGGGCAACAAAAAACCCCGCATCCGTTACCGGGTGCGGGGTTCTGTTGGTCGTATTCAGGTGGTCTTTCTAGTTACCTGGACACACGCCCTCAGCCCGCACCTCCGTTGGTAATAAGGAGTACGAGTACAAGGGCAAGAAGGAGGTTGGTGCGAAGTCGCAGCAGGCTGGCGACCGTCGGGGGACGGATCGGTTCGGCAATGCGATCGGGGCTGTTGCGCTGCGACATGCAGACGAACCTAACGGCCCCTCCGACGGGTTGTCAACAGTTTCTTTTGAAAATGTTTGAATCGCGTGTCGAGTTAGGCATTCGGACGTCCAGATGGCTGGACGTCCTACGCACGCGTTGCACGTGCGACACAGTCGTCGCTTCGATCAGCGCGATGCGAGTTCGCGCAAGTAGAGCGAAAGTGCTTGCTGCAGCTGGTTTTGCGCGGCCTTGCGCAGTGTCGCGGGTTGCTCGCTGTCGAGTGCGACGGCGGCTTTCATGAATTGCTGAACGACCATCGCGGCAGGACGAAGCTCGCCTGCGGCAATGCCTGGCGCGTGGATGGCGATAATCTGACTCAAATAATCGCGCATGCGCTGGCGAATGGTGCGCCCCAGCAAGGAGGGCAGCGAACCGGCCGTTTCCGCCAGCGTGGCGAAGGCGGGGTGCTGCTTGCGATAGTCCACGAAGGCGCGGATCAGCCGCGCCGCAAGTTCCTCCGTGGTCCAGTCCGGCGTCTGTGCCACCAGGCGCTCCATGGCCTCGTTCAGGCCGCTGGCGTGATGGGTCATCAGCGCTTCGGCGACCGCTTCCTTGGTCGGGAAAAACTGATACAGCGAGCCGATGGAGGCCTCCGCGCGCGAGGCGATCTCGGTCATCGTGGTGGCATCGAAACCTTTTTCGACGAAGCACGCCGAAGCCGCCGAAAGCAGCGCCGCCACGCGTTCGTGGCCGCGGCGGCGGCTGGGCGCGCGGGCGCCCTGGCTTGTAATTTGTGAGGCCATCCTCATAAACTCCAATGTGAGGCTTTCCTCACATAATAGCACTCGCCCCGAGCGGCACCCCGACACGGTGGAACGCCGCCAATTGCACGCCGATGCCTACTCATTCCCGGCTCAATCCCCACACATCTGCTGGAGTTTTTCATGGAGAAGCTTGATCCCCGTACTACCGCGCTGGTCCTGATCGACCTGCAGAAAGGCATCGCGCCGTTTGCGGCCGGTCCGCATAGCAGCGGTGAAGTGAATGAGCGCGCGGGTCGTCTGTGCGCGCGTTTTCGCGAACTGGGCGCGCCCGTCGTGCTGGTGCGCGTGGGCTTTCATGCCGACGGCGCCGACATGCTGCGTCCGCTGACGGACGAAGCCCCGCGCAACATGACCCTGCCCGATAACTGGTGGGACTACGCCGATGAACTCGCCGTGGCCGACAGCGATCTGCATGTCACCAAGCGCCAGTGGGGCGCGTTCTACGGCACCGAACTGGAGCTGCAGCTGCGCCGCCGTGGCATCACGCAGATCGTGCTGGCCGGCATCTCGACCAATATCGGCGTGGAATCCACCGCGCGCCAGGCGTTCGAGCTGGGCTTCCATCAGGTGCTGGTGGAAGACGCGATGAGCTCGGGCGATTCGGCGCATCACCAGTTCGCGGTGGAGCACATCTTCCCGCGCCTGGGTCGCGTGCGTTCCACTGCGCAAGTTCTCGCCGCGCTGGCCTGACCATCGGCGAAGTCTGTACTCTCCGGCGGATCGACTGACGGAGAGTACGGCTATGCTGATGAAACGCGCGGGATGGATGGCAGCCTCGCTGCTGCTGGGACTGGCGGGAACGACGCAGGCCGCCGACGCGCATTTCGTCGCCAGCGAAGTGACGGTGAATGGCCATCACTATCCCTTCCAGGTCTTCGTGCCGGCCGACTGGACCCCCGATCGCGCCTGGCCGGTGGTGCTGTTCCTGCATGGCAGTGGTGAGCGCGGCAGCGACAACCAGGCCCAGCTCAAGCAGGGCCTGCCGCCGTGGCTGGAAAAACACGGCGCTGACTTCCCCGCCGTGGTGGTGGCGCCGCAGGCGCCCAACGACACCCTGTGGAACGGCGAAGTCGAGCGCGCCGCCATGGCCGCGCTGGAAAAAAGCATCAGCACCTATCACGGCGACCGCTCGCGGCTGTACCTGACCGGCTTGTCGATGGGCGGCTACGGCGTGTGGCAGGTCGCGGTGGATCATCCGCACGTGTTCGCCGCCGCCGCCCCGGTCTGCGGCGGCATCCTCGGATTGGACGACGAGCCCGAGCTGAAGGTGAATGGCGTTCCGGCTGGCGTCGATCCCTATGCGTGGGTCGCCAACCGGGTGAAGCCCACGCCGGTATGGATTTTCCACGGTTCGCTCGACGACCAGGTGCCGCCGGCCGATTCGCGGGCCATGTACAAGGCCTTGACCAAGGCCGGTGGCGAAGTGCGCTTCACCGAGTTTCCCGGTGTGAACCACGGCTCCTGGGTGCCCACCTACGATTCGCCGGCCTTGTGGCCGTGGATGTTTTCGCACCGGACGGGCGGCGCGGGCTGACGGTTCGCTTTCGTCGCGGCCTCTTCACCTCCGAAATTTTAGCGATCGATGTTGCGCCGCCGTACCGCGGGTTATCCGCGGGGCGGCTTTGTCATAGCCTTGCATCGCAAGTTTCTTCGCTGACAACTTATTGCAGTGCAGCGAAAAACGCCTGATATCGTGACTTTACAAGTTTCGATGAAAACGTTTACGTTCCGCCGCGAAGCCGTCGGAGGAACACCCACCGCCGTGTCCCAGGAGCCGATGTGACCACCAAGAAGGCCACCATCAAGGATGTGGCGCGCGAGGCGAAAGTCTCGATCGCCTCGGTCTCGCGCGTGCTCAATGGCCTGGGCGGCGTCACTGCGGATACGCAGGACGCCGTGCGCAAGGCGGCGGCCCGGCTGCATTACGTGCCCGATTCGGCCGCGCGCAGCCTGATCACCGGCCGCACCCACACCATCGGTGCGGTACTGCCGGACCTGTATGGCGAATTCTTCTCCGAACTGATCCGCGGCATCGATCTGGCGGCGCGCGCGCGCGGCCTGCATCTGCTGGTGTCCAGCTCGCACGACGGCGTGGAAGACGCCGCCGCCGCGGTGCGCACCATGCGCGGCCGCGTGGACGGCATGATCATTCTTTCCGAATTCGTCGATGGCGAGTTCCTCGACCGGAACCTGCCGTCGGACCTGCCGGTGGTGCTGCTGGACAGCCCGGTCGACAGCCCGCGTTATCCGTCGATCAACATCGACAACATCGCCGGTGCCCAGGCGATGGTGAAGCACCTGCTGGACGTCGGCCACGACTCGGTGGCGTTCATCACCGGCCCGGCCGGCAACTACGACGCGCAGGAACGCGAGAAGGGCTATCGCGCGGCGATGAGCGCTTCCGCGCCCGATGCACCGCTACAGATCGTCACCGGCGACTTCACCGAGGAATCGGGCTATCGCGCCGGTCGCGAGCTGCTTGCGCTGGCGAAGCGGCCGCGCGCCGTGTTCGCGGCCAACGACATGACCGCGGTCGGTTGTCTTTACGCGTTCAAGGAAGCGGGCGTGCGAGTCCCCGAGGACATCGCGATTGCCGGCTTCGACGACATTCTCATCGCACGGTACGTAACGCCTTTGCTCAGTACCGTCAGCGTGAGCATTGCAGATCTGGGCAAGAGCGCACTGCTCCTGCTCACCGAGCTCATGGAAGGCAAGGGGCCTCAGGGCGCCAACACACGCACTTTGCGTTGCGACGTCGTCGTGCGCGAGTCGTGTGGAGCTCATAAGACCAACGTAGCAACGAAACAGCCTCCGGCGCTCGTCTGAGCGGCGGCCTTTTGTGGGTGGGGAGATTCCATATGATTATTCAAAGCCAAAAAAGTAAACGTTTACTAGCTTCCGCCATTGCCCTCGCGATGGCTTCTTCCGTCCCGGCGATCAGCTGGGCGCAGTCCTCTGACGCGACCATTCGCGGTCAGGCTGCGGCCAACGTCGATGTGGTTGCCAAGAACACGGCGACCGGCGCCTCGCGCCGCACGCACACCGACAAGGATGGCAGCTATGCGCTGGTCGGCCTGCCTCCGGGCACCTACCAGGTCGATGCCGGTCCGGGCACCGAGCGCACGGTCACGGTGACGGTGGCTTCCACCTTCACCTTGAACCTTGCGGCGCCGGCCGCCGCCGCTGCCGGGACGCCCGCTGAGGCGAACGCGCAGAACCTCGGTGGCGTGACGGTCTCGGCCACCACGCTGCAGGAAGTGAAGACCTCCGAAGTGGGTCAGCTGGTCTCCCTGCGTCAGATCGAAACCACGCCGGCGGCTTCGCGCAACTTCCTCGAGTTCGCCGACAGCGTGCCGGGCATGGTGTTCACGCGCGATGCCAACGGCAACACCAGCCTGCGTTCGGGTGCCCAGGCCAGCTCGAACATCAACGTCTACATCGACGGCGTGGGCCAGAAGAACTACGTGCTGCCCGGTGGCGTCACCGGCCAGAACAACAGCCAGGGCAACCCGTTCCCGCAGCTGGCGGTGGCCGAGTACAAGGTCATCACGTCCAACTACAAGGCGGAGTACGACCAGCTTTCCAGCGCCGCGATCACCGCCGAAACCAAGTCGGGCACCAACGAGTTCCACGGCGACGTGTTCGGCAGCTTCACCAACACCGCCATGCGCGCGGAAACGCCGGCCGAACAGGCTGACAACAAGAAAGTCGTTTCCAAAGAGAAGGATTACGGCTTCGACTTCGGCGGCCCGCTGCTGAAGGACAAGGCGCACTTCTTCATTGCCTACGAAGGCAAGGAATTCAACAGCCCGATCACGGTGACGCCCGCCGGCAATGCCGAGTTGTGGCCGCAGCTGCCGCAGAGTGCGAAGGACGGCATCGGCCCCGCCAACCTGCCGTTCAAGGAAAACAACTGGTTCGGCAAGGTGGATTGGGAGCCGACCGATCGCGATCGCATCGAAGTGAGCGGCAAGTACCGCGACGAAACGGCGATCAGCGGCGTCGGCGGTGCCAGCACGGCCAATTCCGCGCTCAATACGCGCAACACCGACAAGCGCTTCGACCTGCGTTGGGATCACAGCACCGACAGCTGGTTCAACCGCCTGCAGGCCACCTACGAAGACGCGATGTACAACCCCACGCCGATCACCACCGGCTTTGGCGCGGCATACGTAGATTCCACCAACCAGAACTCCACTCTGCTTACCGATGGCTCCTCGCCGCTGTCGTACCAGAACAAGGGCCAGAAGGGTCCGGCCATTTCGGACGACTTCACCCTCAACGACGTGCAGTGGCATGGCGATCACGTGATCAAGATGGGCGTGAAGTTCAAGTCGGTGAAGCTCACCGCACAGGACGCGGGCGATACCAACGCGCTCTACTCCTATGCCGTGACCCCGACCGGTACCGAAAGCATTCCGTACCAGGTGCAGTTCGGCCTTCCCACGCCAGGTACGAGCCCGGTGGCGACCAGCCGCGACAAGCAGTTCGGTACCTATATCCAGGACGACTGGCAGGTCGACGACCATTGGACGTTCAACCTGGGCGTGCGCTGGGATTACGAGGAAACGCCTTCGTACCTCAACTACGTGACGCCGGCCGACGTGATCGCCGGCATCAACTCGCAGGATCCGAACGCTCCGGCGGGCCAGACCTATGCACAGTCGCTCGCCAAGGGCGGCGTGAACATCAACGATTACATTTCCACCGGCAACAACCGTAGCGCCAAGAAGAACGAAATCCAGCCGCGCCTGGGTTTCTCCAACGATCTGTTCGGCGACGAGAAGCACGTGATCTTCGGCGGCTGGGGCCGTTCGTACGACCGCAACCTGTACGAATCGCTGCAGGTCGAGGAAACCAAATCGACGCTGTCGCAGCCGACGTTGAACTTCAACACGCAGGCGGAACCGTGCATTGCCAGCGCTACCTGCCTGACCTGGAATCCCGCGTACCTGAGCATTCCCGCCCTGCAGGCACTCGTGGCCGGCACCAAGGCCGGTCAGGAAGTGGACATGATCAACAACAACCTGAAGGCGCCGTATTCCGATCAGATGAGCATCGGCATGCGCAATCAGATCGGCGATTGGAACACCAGCGTCACCTTCGTCAACATCAAGAGCCACGACGGCGTGGTGTACACGCTGGGTAACCGCCGTCCGGATGGCAGCTTCTGGGCCGACGGCAGCCAGCCGTGGGGCCTGGGCATTCCGGGCTTCGGCAACCTGATCATCGGCAACAGCGGCCTGCAGACCAAGACCAACCAGCTGCTGCTCTCCGCCGAAAAGCCGTACACGGTGGACTCGCATTGGAGTGCATCGTTCGCGTACACGTACACGAACGCGGTGCAGAACAACGACAACAACGATCCGACCGACCAGTACGCGTTTGACTACGAGAAGATCGGCAACTATCCGTACTCGGCGGCGCCGGGCGTCTCCAAGCATCGCCTGGTTGCCACCGGTTCGATGGACGGTCCCTGGGGCTTCGTGTTCGGCAGCAAGCTGACGCTTGCCACGCCGGTTCCCGATCTGGGCGTGGCCTGTCCCTATGTCACTCCCCCGCCGGGCGTGGACAGCGGCTTCGTCAACGGCGGTGGCTGCCTGAACTTCGCCATCCGTCCGCCGGGCGAGGGTCGCTTCCTGATCGGTGGCAAGGTCTTCGGTTATCGCGATATCGACTTCCAGGCCACCAAGAACTTCAAGATCTACGGCAACCTCAACGCCTATGTGCGTATCGACCTGCTCAATGCGTTCAACTGGAACAACTACGTTGACTACATCGAGACCATCGGTACCAACGGTGCGGTGAACAAGCGTCAGGTGATCTACAACCCGACGGGCGACATCACCGGTTACCCGCGTACGTTGAAGGTCACTGCAGGTATCAATTTCTAAGTGGCACCCCCCTAAGCCGTCAGGACGATGGCATTTCATGAGGCCCGCATCTTGCGGGCCTCTCTTTGAGAGCATGATCGGTGCCTGCGTGGAGGCATCCGTCGGGTTTCCAGGACATCCAACATGAGCAAGCGATTTCTCCGCGCCGCACTGTTCGGCGCGCTCTCCCTCGCCATCGGCGCGGTATCGGCAGCGCCGGCCACCGGCGACGCACCCAGCCTGAAGTACAACGCGCTGCCACAGGATCAGCGCGCTGCCATGGACGAGCTGGAAAAGCGCACTTTCCAGTGGTTCTGGGACAGTGCCGATCCGAAGACGGGGTTGATTCCCGATCATTGGCCGGGCGAGTCGTTCGCCAGCATCGCCTCGGTGGGTTTTGGACTGACCGCCTATGGCGTGGGCGCGGAGCGCGGCTATGTGACGCGCGAGCAGGCGGTGGATCGCACGCTGGCCACGCTGCGCTTCTTCACCGACGCCACCCAGGACGACAGCGAAGACGGCGCCACCGGCTACCACGGCTTCTTCTATCACTTCCTCGACATGAAGACCGGCAAGCGCTACGGGCGCGGCGTCGAGCTGTCGAGCGTGGACACCACCTGGCTGATCAGCGGCGTGCTGTTTGCGCAAACGTATTTCGATCGCCATTCCGCCAAGGAAAAGCAGATCCGCGAACTGGCGGATGCCCTCTACCGGCGCGTCGAATGGACCTGGATGCAGCCCAAGGCACCGTTGATCAGCATGGGCTGGACGCCGGGCGGCAAGTTCATCCCGGCCAACTGGAAGGGCTACGACGAAGGCATGATGGTGTACGTGCTGGCGATGGGCTCGCCCACGCACCCGGTGAGCGACGACGCGTGGCAGGCCTGGACCAAGAGCTATCCCAAGCAGTGGGGCGAATTCCAGGGCCGCACCTTCCTCAACTTCGCGCCGCTGTTCGGTCACCAGTACAGCCAGAGCTGGGTCGACTTCCGCGGCATCCAGGACGCCTGGAGCCGCGATCACAACACCGACTATTTCGAGAACAGCCGCCAGGCCACGTACGCGCAGCGCTCCTATGCGATCGCCAATCCCAACCATTGGGACGACTACAGCGAGAACGTGTGGGGCCTCACCGCCTGCAACGGCCCGGGCGATGCGGTGGTGAAGCGTGACGACGGCAGCACGCGCGCGTTCTACGGTTACACCGCGCGCGGTGCGGGTCTCGATTACGTCTCCGATGACGGTACCATCGCACCGACCGCCGCCGGCGGCTCCATCGCGTTCGCACCCGAGATCGTGGTGCCTGCGCTGCTGGAAATGAAGAAGCGCTACGTTGATGCCGTCTATGGCCAGTACGGTTTCGTGGATGCCTTCAACCCGAGCTACGACACCGGCGCCAAGCCGAGCGAAGGCCGCATCGTGCCGGGCATGGGCTGGGCCGACGACAAGCAGATCGGCATCGACCAGGGGCCCATCGTGCTGATGATCGAGAACTGGCGCAGCGGCTTCGTGTGGAACGTGATGCGCAAGAATCCCTACGTTCGCAAGGGCCTGGAACGCGCAGGCTTCACCGGCGGCTGGCTGGACCAGTCGAAGCGATGAGCGATGCCTGAGCCGTCCCGCCGCGTCAACGCCACGATGAGCCGGGCGGCAAGCCGCCTGCTGACCATCGTCGCGTTGATGCTGGCGGGTTGCTCGTCCTCGCAGGATGCGCACACGCTGACCTTCTGGACCATCGGCCGCGAAGGCGAGGCGGTGGTGAAGCTGTTGCCCGAGTTCGAGCGCGAGTATCCGGGCATCCAGGTGAAGGTCCAGCAGATGCCGTTGACGGCAGCGCACCAGAAACTGCTCACCGCGTTTGCCGGCAATTCCACGCCGGACGTGACCCAGCTCGGCAACACCTGGCTGCCGGAGTTCGTCGCCCTGCGCGCGCTGGAACCGCTGCAGCAACGCGTGGCCGCATCGACGGTGGTGAAGCCGGCGGATTACTTCGACCACATCTGGTCGACCAACCTGATCGACGGTTCGCTGTACGGCGTGCCCTGGTATGTCGATACGCGGCTGCTGTTCTATCGCCGCGATCTGCTGAAGGCGGCAGGTTTCGATGCGCCGCCGCGCGACTGGGCGCAGTGGCGTACCATGCTGGCCGCGCTTAGCCATCCCGATCGCGGCAGCTACGGCATCCTGCTGCCCACCAACGAATACGAGCAGCTGATGTCGCTGGCGCTGCAGCAGCCCGAATCGATGCTGCGCGACGGCGGACGCTACGGCAATTTCCGCAGCGCCGGGTTCAAGCGCGCGTTGGCGTTCTACGTCGATACGTTCCGGTTGCACCAGGCACCGGCCATCACCGCGGTGGAAGCTGGCAACCCGTGGGAAGAATTTGGCCGCGGCGTGTATGCGTTCTATTTCTCGGGGCCCTGGAACATCGGCGAGTTTCGCCAACGCCTGCCGGCGGATCGCGAGAACGAATGGGCCACCGCCGCGCTGCCCGGACCGGATGGCGGAGCCAGCGGTGCCGCAGGCGGATCCAGTCTCGTCATCTTCCGTCGCTCGACGCACAAGGACGAGGCGTGGGCCCTCATTGAGTACCTCTCGCGCCCCGACGTCCAGCAGCGCTTCTACGATCTGCTTGGCGACATGCCGGCACGCCGCAGCGCATGGGATGGCGGCAGCCTGCGTACCGATCCCAAGGTGCAGGCGTTCCGCGAACAGCTCGAACACGTCAAGGCGACGCCGCCGGTGCCCGAATGGGAGCAGATCGCCAACGAGATGCAGCTGGTCGCCGCGCAAGCCGTCGCCGGTGAGCTGACCATCGATGAAGCCGCTGCCGAAATCGACCGCCGGGCCGATCGCATCCTGGAAAAGCGGCGCTGGATACTCGACCACCCGCACGCGACAACGGGGTCGCCATGAACAGACAGCGTGCAGCCTGGTGGTTTCTCGCGCCGGCACTCGTGGTGCTGGGCATCTTCTTCCTGCTGCCGGTAGTGGCAGCGCTCGGACTCAGCCTCACCGACTACGACCTCTACGCGCTGGCCGATATCCGGCATCTGCGCTTCGTGGCGTTGGACAACTACTGGGATCTGCTGCACCAACACAAGTTCTGGTCCGCACTGGGGCACACGTTCTACTTCGTGCTGGTCGGCGTGCCGCTATCGATCATGGTGTCGCTGGGCGCAGCCTTGCTGCTCAACTCGCCGCTGGTACGTTTCAAGACGGTGTTCCGCACCGCGCTGTTCGCCCCGGTGGTCACCACGGTGGTGGCGGTGGCGGTGGTTTGGCGTTACATCTTCAACACCAAATACGGCCTGTTGAACTATGTGTTGGGCGAAGTGGGCATCCATCCGATCGACTGGCTGGGCGACCCGCATTGGGCGATGCCGTCGATCATCGTGTTCGCCGTGTGGAAGAACTTCGGCTACAACATGATCATCTTCCTGGCCGGCTTGCAGGCGATTCCGAAGGATCTCTACGAGGCCGCGCGCATCGATGGCGCCTCCGCGCTGCAGCAGTTTCGCCACATCACCTTGCCGATGCTCGGGCCCACCTTGTTGATGGTCGGCATTCTCACGGTATCGGGCTATTTCCAGCTGTTCGCCGAACCCTATGTGATGACCGAGGGCGGCCCGCTGCAGAGCACCACCAGCGTGCTCTACCTGATGTACGACGAAGGCTTCAAATGGTGGAACTTCGGCGCCGCAAGCGCCGTGGCATTCCTGCTGTTCGTGATCATGTTCGTCGTCACCGCCGTGATGCTGCGGCTCGGCCGGCGCGGGGGCATGGCATGAATCCGCGGATTGCCAGGACCATCATCTACGGGCTGTTGATCGGCGGCACCTTCGTCGCGGTGTTTCCGCTGCTGTGGATGTTCTCCGTATCGTTCATGCAGCCGGGCGAGGCCAGCAGCCTGCCGCCGCCGTTGTGGCCCGCGCATGCTAGTTGGCACAACTACGAAGTGCTGTTCTTGCGCGCCGGCGTAGGGCGTTATCTGTTCAACAGCTTTGCGATCTCCACTGCCATCACGCTGCTGTCGCTGGCCTTCAACCTGATGGCCGGCTACGCCTTCGCCAAGCTGCGCTTCGCCGGCCGCGAGCGCCTGTTCCAGACGCTGCTCGGCATGCTGGTGATTCCGGCGCAGGTCGCGATGCTGCCGCTGTTCCTCATGCTCAAGTACCTGGGCCTGGTGAACAGCTACGCCGCGGTGATCGTGCCTGCGATGGCCACGGCCTTCGGCATCTTCCTGGTGCGCCAATACGCGCGCGGCATTCCCGATGAATTGCTGGAGGCGGCGCGCATCGACGGCGCCAGCGAATGGCGCATCTTCGGGCGTATCGTGCTGCCGCTGCTCAAGCCCATCATGGTGACGCTGGCGATCTTCACCTTCCTCACCGCATGGAACGATTTCATGTGGCCGCTGATCGCACTGACCGGACAGGAGCACTACACCTTGCCGCTGGGGCTTGCCTCACTGGCGCGCGAACACGCACAAGACAGCGAACTGATGATGGCCGGCTCGGTGGTCACGGTGATTCCCGTGCTGGTGCTGTTCCTGGCGATGCAGCGTTACTACATCGAAGGACTCCTGCTGGGCAGCGTGAAGGGATGACTGTCCGCTCAGGCGATACGCGCGCCGGAGAGGGGGTCGAAGACATGCAGACGATCAAGCGCCAGTTCGAAATGCATCACGCTGCCGGTTTCAGGCAATGCGCCCGGTGGCACGCGCGAGACCAGCGATTGTTCGCCGCGACGCAGGTTGAGGAAGATCTCGTTGCCCACCGGCTCGGTCACTTCCAGCACCGCGTGCAGCGACGCGTTCGTCTCGCTGGTGGGACGCAGGTCTTCCGGCCGGACGCCGATCACCACCTCGCGGTCGATCCAGGCCAGCAACTCGGGCGTCTGCGCGTCCAGCGGACCCAGCGGCACTTCGCCCTGCGTCGTATCCAGTTGCCAGCCATGGCCGTGACGCAACGTGCCGCACAGCAGATTCATCGCGGGCGAGCCCAGAAAGCCAGCCACGAACAGGTTCGCCGGTTTGTCGTAAAGCCGCATCGGCGTGTCGATCTGCTGGATCTCCCCACCGTTGAGCACCACGATGCGCTGGCCCAGCGTCATCGCTTCCACCTGGTCGTGCGTCACGTAGATCATGGTGGCGCCGAGCTGGCGGTGCAGCCGCGCGATCTCCACGCGCATCGACAGGCGCAGCTTGGCATCGAGGTTGGAAAGCGGTTCGTCCAGCAGGAACACCTTCGGCTCGCGCACCAGCGCGCGACCCAGTGCCACGCGTTGCCGCTGGCCGCCGGACAGCGCCGCGGGCAGCGAGCCGAGGCGCTGTTCCAGCTCCAGCTGTTTGGCCGCCTCCAGCACGCGCCGGTCGATCTCAGTCTTCGATTTGCCGCGCAGGCGCAGGCCGAAGGCGAGGTTCTCCGCCACCGTCATGTGCGGGTACAGCGCGTAGTTCTGGAACACCATCGCGATGTCGCGATCCTTCGGCGAGACATCGTTGACCACGCGGCCGTCGATGCTCAGCGTGCCGGAGGAAATCGACTCCAGGCCCGCGATCATGCGCAGCAGCGTGGTCTTGCCGCAGCCCGACGGGCCGACCAGCACAAGCAGTTCGCCATCGGCGATATCGAAGCTGGCTTCGGCCACACCGATATGGCCGTTCGAGTACACCTTGCTGACGCGATCCAGATTCACCGTTGCCATCGACGCCTGACGCTCCTTCTTTCCGGCGGCTGCATGGCTCACCGTATACGAATGGGGATGCAACCGGTGCACATCTTGGTCGCGCTCGGCTATTCTCAGTATGTAATCGTTTACATCAAGCCGCACTGCGGCATAGGGGATCTTTCCAAATGACCCAGAGCTATCGCTTTCCCCCCGGCTTCCATTGGGGTGCCGCGACCTCGGCCTATCAAATCGAAGGCTCGCCCCTGGCCGACGGTGCGGGTCCGAGCATCTGGGAACGTTTTGCGCATACGCCCGGCATGATGGCCAATGGCGACACCGGCGACATCGCCTGCGATCACTACCACCGTTACAAGGACGACGTGCAGCTGATGCGCGCGCTCGGCCTGCAGGGTTATCGCTTCAGCATCGCGTGGTCGCGTGTACTGCCCGAGGGCACTGGCCGCATCAACCAGAAGGGTGTGGATTTCTATTCGCGGCTGGTCGACGAGTTGCTGGAAAACGGCATCGAGCCGAACGCGACGTTGTTCCACTGGGATCTTCCCGCAGCGCTCGACGATCGCGGCGGTTGGCTCAATCGCGACATCGCCCACTGGTTCGCCGAATACGCCAACGTGATGTACAAGGCGCTGGACGGCCGCGTGAAACGCTGGTCCACGCTCAACGAGCCCTGGGTGGTCACCGATGGCGGCTACCTGCACGGCGCGCTGGCGCCGGGTCATCGCAGCAAGTACGAAGCGCCGATCGCCGCGCACAACCTGATGCGCGCCAGCGGCGCCGGCATCCAGGCGTATCGTGCGGTGGGCAAGCACGAGATCGGCGTGGTGTTCAACATCGAGCCGAAGTATCCCGCCTCCAACAGCCCGGAAGACATCGCCGCCACGCGTCGCGCGCATGCGTACATGAATGAGCAGTTCGCCGATCCGGCGCTGCTGGGCAGCTATCCGCCGGAACTCAAGGAAATCTTCGGGCCGGCCTGGCCGGATTTCCCCGAGGACGATTTCAAGCTCACCCAGCAGAAGGTCGATTTCGTCGGCCTTAATTACTACACCCGCGCCGTGGTGAAGCACGATCCCAACGCCTATCCGCTGAAGGCGGTGCCGGTGAAGCAGCCCAACACGACGTACACGGAGACGGGTTGGGAAGTGTACGAGCAGGGCTTCACGGATATGTTCACCTGGTTCAAGCAGCGCTACGGCGATATTCCGCTGTACGTCACCGAGAACGGTTCGGCGTTCTACGACGCGCCGGTGGCCGAGGGTGATGTCGTGCAGGATCCGCTGCGCACGAGCTATCTGCGCAAGCATCTGAAGGCGATGCATCACGCCATCGAGCAGGGCGTGAATCTCAAGGGCTATTACGCGTGGTCGTTGCTGGACAACCTCGAATGGTCGCTGGGTTTCGCCAAGCGCTTTGGTCTGTATCACGTGGATTTCGCGACGCAGAAGCGGACGCCGAAGGCGACGGCGAAGTTCTATGCGCAGGTGATCGAGACGAATGGCGCCGTGCTCGACGACTGATCGATAACCCCTGTGGGAGCGCACCCTGTGCGCGACTGCCACGCTGGGAGGTATCGCTCCGTCGGCTTGTCGCGCACAGGGTGCGCTCCCACCGGAAGCAGGGGGATTCAGCCGGCCACGGCTTGACTCACTTCCACCGGCTGCGCCAGCCACGCCTTCAACGCATCGTCGCTTGCCGACATTGGCTCCGCGTGCGCCGGGCGTTGCAACATCGCCGCCAAGGCGGGCGGCACTTCGATGTGTCGACCGATCAACGGCTCGACCACGCTGTCGAACTTGGCCGGATGAGCCGTCGCCACCACGGCCCAGGGCAGGCCGGTGACGCCCATGCTGTCGAGCAGGTGTACCGCGGTGGCGGTATGCGGGCAGAACACCTCGCCGTGGTCGCGCGCGTGCTGCACGATGGTTTCGGCAATGGTGGCGTCGTCGACGCTGTTCGCGTGCAGTTGCAGGCGCAGTTCGTGGTCGTGCGGGTAGGTCCAGCGCAGCCGCTCGAAGTTGCTGGGAGCGCCTACGTCCATCGCGTTGGCCAGGGTGGCGACGGCGGGGCGGGGTGAATAGGGCGAGCCGTCGAAGTAGTCGCTGAGCGTGGCGTTGGCGTTGCAGGCGAGATGGATCTCGCCGATCGGCAGGCCCATGTCGCGTGCCCACACGCAGGCCAGTGCATTGCCGAGATTGCCGGTGGGCACGATGAAGTTGAGCGGCGCACGATGGCGATACCACCAGGCCAGCGATGCGTGTGCGTAGTAACTCATCTGCGGCAGCAGGCGGCCGAGACTGATGCTGTTGGCGGAAGAAAGCGGTACGCGTCGCTGCAGTTCCGTGTCGTTGAGCGCGGCTTTCACCATCCGCTGGCAGTCATCGAAGCTGCCGTCCACGCGCAAGGCCTGCACGTTGTCGCCGAAACATCCCAGCTGATGCGCCTGGCGCGGCGATACGCGCCCATCCGGATAGAGGATCACCACGCGTACGCCATGCTGCCCATGGAACGCGGAAGCGACGGCCGCTCCGGTATCGCCGGATGTCGCCACCAGGATGGTCAGCGGTGTCTTCGTCCCGGCACGCAGCCGGCGAAAACAGGCGGCAAGAAAACGTGCGCCGACATCCTTGAACGCCGCGCTCGGCCCATGGAACAACTCGAGCACGGAGGCGTCGTTGCGATACGCCAGTGGCCTTAGCGGCACATCGAAATGGAACGCTTCGCGACAAATCGCCGGAAGCTCGTGTGCCAATGACGAGCTGCGGAAGAACGGCGCCAGCAGGGTGGCTGCGGTATCGGCCAGCGTGCCTCCGCAGTCGAAATCGACGACGTCCAGCGGCGGCAGCGCCTCGGGCACGTAAAGTCCGCCGTCGGGCGCCAGGCCGGCTGCGATCACTTCCTCGATGCGCGCGGCATGTTGCGCGCCGCGTGTGCTCCGGTAATGCAACGGCTCGCTCATGCCGCGTCTTCCTCGTCGACCAGCGCCGCCGCCGGTCCATTGATGGGTGACACCAGCGCGTCGCTGGCCAGGCCTTCTTCGGCGAACGCTGCCGACATGGCCGCTGCCGCCCGTTCGGCATCCTCGCGCCGCTCGTACCAGCCGAATACGCTGGGACCGGCGCCGGAAATACTTGCGCCGAGCGCGTGATGATCCAGGGCAGCCTGTTTCACGCGCGCGAATCCTGGGACCAGCGGCGCGCGTCTTGGTTCCACCAGCACGTCCTTCAGACCTTCGCGCACCAGCTCCGCGTCGCTGCGATGAAGGCCGGTGAGCACCAGCGCGAGATTGGCGTGTTGCGCCACCACGTCATGCAACGAAAAACCACCGGCAAGCACCTCGCGCGCCTTGCGCGTTTCCAGCACGGTATGCGGATGCACCAGCGCGCAATGCCATTGCTCCGGCACCGGCAGGCGCAGCAGGCGATCGCGTGTAGCCAGCACCAGGCCGCCGAGCAGCATCGGTCCCAGATTGTCGCCGTGGCGACTGCCACTGGCCACGGCCTCGCCGTCGAGGGCGAAGCCGTAGAGCGCTTCGCGCGGCAGTGGACGTTCGAGCAACGCGTTGGCCGCCACCAGCGCCGCCACGCACGAGGCCGCCGAGCCGCCCATGCCCGAACCCAACGCGATGCCCTTGTGCAGCACCACTTCGAAGCCATGGCGCAAACCCAGCGCGCGGCGCAGCGACAACAGCGCCGCACCCGCGGTATTGCCGCTCGCTTCCAGCGGCAGATCGGTCACACGCCCATGGATGGCAGCGATGCGTACGGTGGGTTCGTCGATGCGGCGTACCACGGCACGATCGCCGGCACCGGCCACGCAGTGACCGAGGATGTCGAAGCCGACCGCGACGTTGCCGACGCTGGCGTAGGCCATGGCTTGGGCGCTCAACGCGCGCTGGGGAGTGGGCATGGAATCGATCAATTGCGCATTCATCACCGCACCTCCAGCGCTTCGGCAATGCGCAGGAGATCGGCGAAAACGCCCGCCGCCGTCACTTCCGGCCCGGCGCCGGGACCCTGCACCAGCATCGGGTTGTCGCGATAACGGTGCGTGGTGAACTGTACGACGTTGTCGGTGAGACGCGTATGGGCAAACGGATGCGATGCCGGTAGTTGCGCCAGCCGCACGCTGGCATGGCCCTTGGCATCGAGGCTGGCGACATGGCGCAGCACGCAGCCTTGCGCTTGTGCATCGGCGAGGTGGCGCGCCATCGGTGCGTCGAGCAGTTGAAGCTGCTTCATCGCCTGATCGGCAGGCAGCCTGGCCAGTTCGTCCGGCACCAGGCTTTGCACGTCCACGTCGTCGAGCGATAGCGACCAGCCTGCTTCACGGGCAAGGATCACCAGCTTGCGCGCCACGTCGAGGCCGGAAAGATCGTCGCGCGGATCGGGTTCGGTGTAGCCCAGGGCATGGGCTTCGTGCACCCACTCGGAGAACGGGCGACTGCCATCGTGGCGATTGCACAGCCAGGCCAGCGTGCCGGAGAACATCCCTTCCACCGCCAGCAAGGCATCGCCGGTATCGAGCAGGTCGCGCAGCGTCTGCACTACCGGCAGGCCGGCGCACACCGTGGCTTCATAGCGAAAGCGCGCGCCGCTGCCGCAGGCGGCGTGGATGGCCTGCAGGCGCGGCAGCGGGCCGCTGCTGGCGAGCTTGTTCGGCGTCACCACATGCATGCCGGCGGCGAGCCACTCGGGATAGCGCGAGGCCACGGCCTCGCTGGCGCTGCAGTCGATCACCAGCGCGTGACGACCGTCATCGCCACGCAGGTGCGCGGCGAACTCGTCCAGATTGCTCGGTCGCCAGGTCTGCGCGCTGTCGTGGCGGCCGTTGAGCTCGGGATCGTCGGCATCGAGCCACATGCGGCGGCTGGCGGCCACGGCGCACAGGCGCAGCTCCAGTCCTGACCGCGCAAGCCGCGGCTGGGCGGTTCGCAGCTGGTCCAGCAAGGCGCTACCGACGCGGCCGGGACCGACCAGGCCCACGGCGAGGACGCGCTGGCGCGCGGTGGTCGTCGGCAGCGCCATGGCATGTGGCGGTAACGACGGTTGTTCGAGCGAGGGTGATGCGACAGCGTTCACGATGGCCTCTCCATGTGGATGGCCCGTGCTCGCGGAGGAGAGTCGGAGTGTGCGCCGGCCCGCCTCATCGAGGGCGGGGCCGTTTGCGTCAGAAACTTATTCGCGCACGCAGCTCCACCCCGACCTGGTGGTAATAGTGGTCGTGGTGGTGGTCGTGGTGGCGAGGGTCATGGCGCCGGCGGACAGCGACGCGTACCCGCGGGGCGGGTGCTGGAACATGCGTGCTGGCGCAATAAGCGGCGACATGGCTTGAACATAGGCCCGATGCTGCAGTGCAGTCAACAGGTTCGTTTGAAACTTTCTACGGCTAGAAGTTGTAGGAGTCCACCCTGTGGGCGACCGGGTCGCCGCTTCGTCAGGCTGTCGCGCACAGGGTGCGCTCCCACAGGAAGGCTCAGTCTCTATGGCCCCAGCGCCAGCCCGGCGGCTCGCCCTTGAGCCAGCAGACCAGCACCAGGATGACGGTGAGCGCGCCTGCATAAAGAAGGAAGCCGCCCTGGTGATGCTGCGGCAACAGCCAGCGCACGCCCACGGCGAGCAGCGCGGCATAGGCGACGAGAACCAGCAGCCCCTGCCAGGTGCTGGGGAAACCCCAGCCCCAACCGTACCGTTTGGCGGGGAACCAGTAAGTCTTGTCGCCTTGCATGGCTTTGCCTCCGGGCAGGCCGTGGTGAACGCGCGGCGCAGTCTACGCCGCCGCGCGTTCGTCGCCAGTGCCTGATTCAGTGCGACAGATCGATGGCATAGACCGCCGTGCCGTCACCGTTGTCCTTCAGCTGGCGAATGTTCTTCAGGCCCGCCTCGCGCGCCACGTCCTGCTTGTTCGAGGCAGCCTTGAACACCACGTCGCCGCGCGTCTTCACCGGCACGAAATGCCAGGAGGCGGCGGGCAGGTCCCTGGCGGTCAGGGTCTTCTTCTGCTGCAGCCACTTGGCCAGGATTTCGCGGGCGCCGTCCGGAGCGGCCAGCACGATGTTGTTGCCGTCCAGGCCGGGGAAGTTGCCGCCGCCGCTGGCGCGGTAGTTGTTGGTGGCCACCACGAACGGCTGCTCCGGCGTCACCGGCTTGCCCTTGTAGCTGAGCTTGACGATGCGCTCGCCGGCCGGCTTGGTCACGTCGATCTGGTAGCTCAGGTCGCCCTGGATCTGGTCGAAGTTGTAGCCGGGCAGGCGGTCGCTGATCAGTTGCTGCTCGCCGTCCATGCCCGGGTCGATGCGGTTGAAGCGCTCGGCGGCCTTTTCCAGCCACGCCTTGAGGCCGGCGCCGTCCACTTTCACCGCCGAGAGCGTGTTGGGATAGAAGTACAAATCGGCCGCGCTGCGCAGCGTCAGCGGACCCACCGCGATATCGGTGTAGTCATCCGGACCGCCAAAGCCGGTGCGGAAGGCGGCAGCGGCCGAGAGCACCGGCAGCTTGGCCAGTTCCGGATGCGACTTGGGCAGCTCGCTTTGTACGTAGTCGCGCATCGCCGCATTGATCGGCGCCAGCGCGGTCATGTTGCCCTCGTCGGCGAAATAGCTGCTCAGATGCACACGCGTTTCGCCGATTGGCGTGTTGACGTACTGCACGGCCGCTTCGTGCGCCTGCTTGACCAGCGGCGCGATGGCCGGGTCGGCCGGCACGCAGTCGTTCTTCCTGGCGCAGATCGGGCGCACTTCGCTGTGCGTCTGGTTGTCGTCGATCACCCAGCGGCCGTCCTTGCGCTGCAGGGCCAGGTCGATCACGCCCAGGTCCTTGCCGAAGAAGCCGCCCATCACCGCCGGCTTGCCACGCACGAAGCCGCGCTCGGCGTCCACGTCCTTCATGCCCTTGTAGTGCGGGCCGGGGAACTCGGTGTGCGAATGACCGAGCAGCAGCACGTCGATGCCCGGGACGCCGGCCAGGTGCCAGCCGCCGTTCTCCATGTCGGGCGTATAGGGCGCGGTATTGAGGCCGCCGTGCAGCACGGCGACCACGATGTCCGGATGCTGCGCTTCCAGTTCCGGCAGATATTTCTGCGCCGCTTCGACCACGCCGGTGACGGTCACCTTGCCGGCCAGGTTCTGCTTGTCCCATTCCAGGATCGGCGGCGGCGTGAAGCCGATGATGCCGACTTTCAGCGGCACCTTGTGCGTGCTGCCGTCCGGGCCGGTGACGGTGATGTCCTTCTGCACCACCGTCCACGGCTTGAAGATCGGCGCGCCGTCGCGGGCGCTGTACACATTGGACAGCACCAGCGGGAAGTGCGGGCCGGCGCAGCGGTCGGCATGGCCGCCTTCCACGTTCATCGGGGTGCCGGTGACCTGGGAGAGGAAGCCCAGGCCGTAGTTGAATTCGTGGTTGCCGGCGGTGCCGCCGTCGTAGCCCATCGCGTCCATGGCGCGGTAGATGCTCAATTCCTCGCCGCAGCCCACCGGCTTCACCAGCGACTGGTAGTCGGCCAGCACGCTGCCCTGGATGGTGTCGCCGCTGTCGAACAGGAAGCTGTTCGGGTACTGGGCGCGGGCCCGGCGGATCAAGGTGGCTACCCGCTCGTAACCCACCGTGTCGTCTTCGCGCTGCTTGTAATAGTCGTAGCTGAGCACGTTGGAGTGGACGTCGGTGGTTTCCAGGATCGCCACCTGGGCGCGGCTGCCGTCGGGCAGGGCGGCGGCATGGCTGTTCGTCTGGCTGGCGGTCTGGCCGGCGCAGCCCGCCAAAACGGCAGCGGCGAGGGCGGCGAGGGGAAGAAGGCGGTGGGTCATCGGCCTGTCCATGGGGCGGCAAAAGGGGCAAGTCGGCAAACCTAGCAGATCGGCATGGCGGCTTGCCGGCGCAACGGCTGCTGAACCGCATAAGGGCGCCGTTTGGCCGTTGCCGGCCATTGTGCATGTGACAGTTGCAAGTCCGTAGAATTGCGCTCGAATGACACCGGGCCAAACAGGGGGCCTTTTCCACCATGCCGCAACCACTCACACGCTTTCTGCGAAGAACCGGACCTTGGCTGGTCGCGGCGGCCTTTTTCGTGTTTTGCATCAGCATGACCGCGCTGCGCGAGCCGGCGCTGCTGCAGCAGGCATTCGTGATCGCGCTGATGGTGTGCGCGTTCGGCGTGCTGCTGTCGGCCTTCGCGCGTCCGGCCACGGCGCTGGTGGTGAGCGGCGGCTTGTTCCTCGGGCTGAACTTCCTCTCGGTGATGAAGCTGCGCTATCTCGATTCGCCGCTGATGCCGGCGGACTTCGTCTACTACGCGCGCAGCAGCCTGCTCGAAACGCTGGGCCACTATCCGCACCTGTGGATGCTCTCGGTGGTGGTGGGTGTGGTGGCGCCGCTGGTGCTGTGGGCGGTGTGGCATTTCGACCGCCGCCTGCTGGCGCATCTCAGCCGCGGCCGTGCGTGGACCGTGCGCCTGAGCGGCATGGCGGTGTGGGCGTTCGCGTTCTGGGTGTGCCTGCTGCCGAACGGCCCGTTCGCCGAAGTGCATGCGAAGAACGTGTGGGAGAAACTCTCCGACGACGCGCAGATCACCAACTTCTTCGTCAACTTCAGCGATTCGGACGTCCGCATGCCGGACATGGGCGACGAAGCCCAGGCCGAGCAGGAGTGGGGTGCCACCGCATCCGGCGAGCCCGCGGCGATGCCGCGTTCGCCTGAGTCGTATCCGGACATCGTGCAGGTGCTGGAAGAAAGCACCTTCGATCCGTCCAACTTCACCAAGTGCAACATCCCCGAATGCCGCGTGTCGATGTTCAAGACGGATGTGCGCACGCGCTCGACCGGTCCCATGCGCGTGCACACCTTCGGCGGCGGCACCTGGGTGAGCGAGTTCGCCACGCTCACCGGCATGCCGCAGGACATCTTCGGCCCGGGCGGCATGTACGCACCCTACGTGCTGGCACCGCACGTGCAGGACAGCCTGCCGCGCCAGCTGCAGCGGCTGGGCTATCTCACCGTCGCGATCTACCCGACCAACGGCGCCTTCCTCAACGGCCGCAACGCGTACCGCGCCTACGGTTTCGACCAGTTCTACGACGCCACGCAGCTGGGCCTGGAAGAGTGGGAAGAGACCGACCAGCAGATGTTCGACGCCGCCAAGCGCGTCTACGACAAGGTGAAGAAGCCGGGCCAGCCGGTGTTCGTGATGATCCTGACGCTGGCGCAGCACGGCCCGCACGATACCGATCCGTTGTCGTCGCTGCCGGCGCCGTTCAACAAGGGTGTGCTCAAGGGCCTGCCGACGGCCGAATCGCTCAACTTCAACACGTACCTGTCGAACCTGCACAACTCCGATGTGGCGATGCGCAGCCTGGAACACGATTTCCTCGATCGCGCGCAACCCACGGTGCTGGTGCACTTCGGCGATCACCAGCCATCCTTCAGCGGATTGATCCGCTCGATGCCGCGCACCTGGCCGGATGAGCTGTCCTCGGTCAAGGACTATCTCACCTACTACATGATCAAGAGCAACTTCCAGGGCGCGCCGTTGCCGCGCTACCCGATGCTCGACATCGCGCTGCTGCCGAGCATGGTGTTGCAGGCGGCCGACCTGCCGACGGATCCGTATTTCTCGGCAGCCATTTCGCTGCGCACGCGTTGCAACGGTCTCTACACCGATTGCACGCAGCCGGGCCTGGTGAAGTCGTATCACGCGTGGATCTTCAACCGCCTGCACGTGTACGAGTAAGCGCCGGTATTCCAACTTTGGGAGCGCACCCTGTGCGCGACGCCTGACGGAGCGATAGCTCGATGCTGCGGCGGTCGCTCACAGGGTGGGTTCCTGCATGAGGGCTTTCGAACTTATGCGCGACAGCGGTGGTGGCAAATTACCGCTCCGTCAGGCGTCGCGCACAGGGTGTGCTCCCACAAAGGGAAGTGATGGGGGCGGTGTCAGACGGTGTAATGGATGCCTGAAATCCAGGTTTCCGTCACCGAGAGTTTGTCATCGAGCACCGCGAAGTCCGCATGCTGGCCCGCCACCAGGCGACCATGCGTGCGCTCGAGCCCCAGCCACGCGGCCGGATACGCACTCGCCATGCGTGAGGCCTCGGCCAGCGGCAGGCCGACCATGTTCACCAGGTTGCGCACGCCGGTCGCCATGTCCAGCGCGGAGCCGGCGAGCACGCCGTCGTCGCTCTGGCAGATGCCGTCGCGGGCAATGATGGTCTGGCCGTTGAGCACATATTCCGGACTGTCCGCGCCCACCGGCGGCATCGCGTCGGTGACCAGCACGCTCTTGCCCTTGGCTTTGGCGGCAATGGCCACGCGCAGCGCGACCGGATGCACGTGATGGCCATCCACGATCAAGCCGCACCAGCTGTGCGGATCGTCCAGCGCCGCGCCGACCACGCCGGGCTCGCGGCTGCCGAGCGGCGTCATCGCGTTGTAGAGATGGGTGAAGCCGGTGACGCCCGCGTCGAGCGCGGCACGCGTGGTGTCGTAGGTTGCCGCGGTATGGCCGGCGACCACGATCACGCCTGCTTCGCTGAGCTGGCGGATGGTATCGAGCGGCACTTCTTCCACGGCGAGCGTGAGCATCACCACGCCACGGCGATCGCGCGTGATCGCGGCGATGTCGTCGGCATCCGGCAGGCGGAACAGCTTGGCGTCGTGGATGCCCTTGCGCGCGGTGGCCAGGAACGGGCCTTCCAGGTGGATGCCGAGCACGCCCGGCACGCCTTGCTCGATGGCGGCATCGACCGCATCGAGCGCCTTGCGCATCACTTCGGCGGTATCCGTGATCAGCGTCGGCAGGAAGCCGGTGGTGCCGTACTTGCGATGCGCGGCGCCGATGGCGGCGAGTGCCTCCACCGTGGGCTCGGCATTGAACAGCACGCCGCCGCCGCCGTTGACCTGCACGTCGATGAAGCCAGGCAACAGCAGCTGACCCTTGAGATCGTGCTTGGTTGCGCCGCTGACGCGTGCATCGTCCGCGCGGGTGATCGCCTCGATGCGCTCGCCGCGCACCAGCACCGCCAAGCCTTCCTGCGGGCCGTGGTCGGCGAGTACGCGACCGTTGATGAGTGCGGTGAGTGGCGTGCCCATTACATCGTCTCCGTGACCTTGCGCAGATGCGGCGGTACGTCAGGATCGAAACCGCGTGCCAGCGACAGTGCGCTGGCGGCGCGATAGAAACTCTGCACGGCGAGCAGCGGCGTCACGATGGGCGCGATGTTGTCCGGCAGCGGCAGCTTGTCGGGATCGTGGTTGCCCGGCGCGGCGATGAAGACGCGGGCGCCGCGCGAGCGGAACTCGTTGGCTACCGCGATGGTGTTGTCCTGCGTGCCATCGCCCTGTGCGAAGAACAGCACCGGGAAGCCTTCGCCCACGATGGCCATCGGGCCGTGCTTCACTTCGGCGGCACTGAAAGCCTCGGCATGCAAGCCGCAGGTTTCCTTGAGCTTGAGCGCTGCTTCCAGCGCCGCGCCGAAACCGAAGCCACGACCGACCACGAACAGGCTGCTCGCGTTGGTGAGGCCCTTCACCATCGGACTCCAGTCGCAGTCCCAGCCACGACGCAGATCATCCGGCAGGCGATTGACCACTTCGTGCAGCGTCGCGTCGTTGCTCCAATGCGCGGTGAGCTGCAGCACGGCGGCCAGCGTGGCGAGGTAGCTCTTGGTGGCGGCCACGCTCAGCTCCGGGCCCGCACGCAGCGGCACGAAAGTGTCGGCCATCTGCGCCAGCGGGGAATCTTCCACGTTGACCAAGGCGACGACGTGGGCGCCGGCATCTTTCGCGGCCTGCGCGCTGCGCAGCAGGTCGGGGCTCTTGCCTGACTGCGAGATGGCGACGAACAAGGCGCCATCCATATGCAGGTCGGCATCGTAGATGGACGAGATGGACGGCGAGGCCGATGCGGTGATCAAACCCAGGCGGGTTTCGAACACATACTTGGCATAGGCGGCGGCGTGATCGGAGCTGCCGCGCGCGCAGGTGACGATGAAGCGGGGCGGCTTGGCCCGCAGCTGCTCGCCGAGCGTCTTCAGGATCGGCGCGTTCTCGCGCAGTTGACGCTCGACCACGGCGGCCGCCTCGTGGGCCTCGCGGTACATCAAAGTGGAGCTGGCTTCTTTCATCGTCCTATCTCGGTGACATGCACGAGGCGCATGCCGCGAGGCCAAGGTGCGCTAGCGCGACCTCAACCCTTGCGGGGCGCCGGGGTTTGCGGTGGCGCGGTGGAACCGCGCACGACCAGTTCGGGTACAAAACATTCGCTGTGCGGCAGCTCGACCGCCGCGCCAGCCTTGCGCTGCAATTCGGCCATCAGCTGCAGCGCCGCATGGCGGCCGATATCGCTGGTGGACTGCCGCGCGGTGGTGAGCGCAGGCCATGCCTGCTTGGAGAACGGGCTGTCCTCGAAGCCGGCGATGGACAGCCCCCACGGCACATCCACGTTGCTCGAACGTGCCGCCGCGAGCACGCCGGCCGCGATTTCGTCGTTGCTGCCGAAGATCGCGGTCGGTGGATCCTTCAGCGCCAGCAGCTTGCGGGCACCACGGAAACCGTCGTCGAACGCATAACGGCCGGGCAGCACCAGCTTCTTGTCGAGCGGCAGGCCGTAGTCGCGCAATGCGTCGGCATAGCCCTGGTAACGCTCCGGGCTGGACCGGTGATGCGGTTCGCCCCACAGGAAGCCGATGCGCTTGTGACCCATCTGGATCAGGTGTTCGGTGATCGCGTAAGCGGCGCTACGGTCGTCGATGTAGACGCACGGTGCGCCGTCATGAGGATCGTCGCGCGAGGAAATGATGCGCACGAAGCTGATGTCGTTGGCGATCAGCGTATTGACCAGCTCGGCCTGCTCGGACATCGGCGGCGCCAGCACCAGGCCGGCCAGGCGATTGCGTTCCACCAGCGCGCACAACTCCGCCGCCAGATCGGGCGAGGTCGAATCGCACGGATGGATCAGCAGGCCGAAGCCACGCTCGCGACAGGCCGACAACACGCCGTCCTGCATGCTGATCACGTAGTGCGCGTTCGGGTTGTCGTAGACCAGCCCGATCGCGTAGGCATGCGTGCTGCGCAGGCCGCGCGCGGAAGGATTGGGCTGATAGCCCAGGGCCTCGATTGCGCGCTCGACCTTTTCGCGCGTATCGGCGCGAACCGATGCCTCGTGATTGATCACGCGCGAGACGGTCTTGAGCGAAACGCCGGAACGCTTGGCGACGTCCTTGATGGTGGGGTTGCGCAACACAAGAAACTCCGGCTATCGGTAAGTAGCGGCATCGTAGCCCAGCGGGGCCTTGCCCGGCGGCGCGGAAGGCGCCGGCCGAGGCTTCAGCGCGCGTGCTGGCCGACGCGATGCCCCCTCACGCCGTAGTAGAGGATGTACAGGTAGCAGGGCACCATCAGGACCATGAATACCAGCTGGAAGTTGAAGTACTGCTTCAGGTGCACGAACAGCTGCGGCACCAGCGCGCCGCCGGCGATCGCCATGATCAGCAGCGCCGAGCCGCGTTCGGTAAGGCGGCCCAGGCCGTGGATGGCCAGCGGGAAGATCGCCGGCCACATCATGGCGTTGGCGAAACCCAGGGCGGCGACGAAACCCACCGAGGTATGGCCGGTGGTGATGTACGCGCCCAGCGTGAACAGCACGCCGAGCACCGCCGATACCGCCAGGTAGCTTTGCTGCGAGATGAAGCGGGGAATCAGCACCAGGCCCGCGAGGTAACCGCCGAGCATGGCGATCAGCGTGTACGAGGTGAAGTGCTTGGTCTCGTCCAGCGGCAGGCCGAAACCCTGGCCGTAGGTACCGATGGCGTCGCCCGCCATCACTTCCACGCCCACGTAGAGGAACAGGCACAGCACGCCCAGCCACAAGTGCGGGAAGCTGAAGATGCCGCCCTTGGCATGGCCGATATCCGCTTCGGCGTTTGCACCCGAGGGTTTGATCTCCGGCAGCGGCGAGCGCACCACCCAGATCGCCAGCACCACCAGCAGGCCGGCCATGATCATGTACGGCATGTGGATCTTGGCGGCGAATGCGTTGAGCAGCGCCTCCCTTGCCTCGGGCGAGGCGGCGTCCTTGACCTGCTGGTCGAAGGTGTCGATACCCGACAAGACCAGCGCGCCGAACACGAACGGCGCCAGCGCACCGGCCACCTTGTTGCAGATGCCCATGAAGGCGATGCGCTGCGCGGCGCTGTCGATCGGGCCGAGAATGCTGATGTACGGATTGGAAGCGGTCTGCAGCAGCGCGAGGCCCGCGCCGATCACGAACAGGCCGGCCAGCGCCGGATAGAAGATGCGCATGCTGACGAACTGGCCGAACAGCACCGCGCCAATCGCCATCACGAACAACCCCAGGCCCATGCCCTTCTTCATGCCGGTGCGGCGAAGCACGCTCGACGCAGGAATGGCCAGGAAGAAGTACGAAAAATAGAACACCAGCGGTACGAAGAAAGCGGACACGTCATCGACGTTGAAGGCGAGCTTCACGAAGGTGATCAGCGGACCGTTGAGCCAGGTCACGAAGCCGAAAATGAAGAACAACACGCCGATGATCAGCATCGGCACCACGCTGGATGAGCGTGGCTCGCCAGCGGCAAGCGTAGTGGCAGACATGGATGGACTTACTCCCCGCGGATGGCCGCTGAACGATGGACCAGCACAGGTCCGATTCCCCCTCAAAGCCCCTCCCTCGCTGTGAAACAGAGGGAGAGATGAGCGTTTATCGACGCTATGCGTAACGTTGTCAAATTCTGACACGAGTGAGCCATCCAAAGGTGCACAAGGCGAGGATCGCAAGGATCGCGTTCGGGCACCCTCGTGCTGCGTCGCAATAGGGGTGATATGGCCCCGAGGCAGCGCCTCACGTTAGTTAAAAAATGCTTTATTTACATGGTGTTGCACCGCATCATGATCTTGCGTTGAGGGCGTCATTTGCTGCGATTGCTGGCCTGCGCCAAACCCTTGTTTCGCATGAAAAAACGGTCTGTTGACAACGTTGTCATGCGAGTCAAGACTCGGGTCAAAATCGGGTCGCAGGCAGGGCAATGCGACACAGGAATGACGAGGGGATGACGGTGGCGCAAAGCAGTAACCACAGTCTGGAGGCGCGTCGGCTGCCGCTCCCGTCGGGGGCGTTTCTCGCCGCCGACGTCGGAGGAACGCACGCTCGCATCGGGCTGGTCAGCCGCGATCCGGACGGCACGCGTCCGGTGACGGTGCTGCAGTACCACCGCTATGCGTGTGCGGACTGGCCGAGCCTCACTGCCGTGCTGCAGGACTTCGTGGGCCAGCTCGATCACTCGGTGCATGTGAGCCGTTGCGCGGTCGCCAGTGCCGGCTATGTGCTGGGCGACGCCATCGTCAACGACAACTTGCCCTGGCCGGTCTCCATCCGCGATATCCGCGACAGCCTGGGCATCGAACAGCTCGCGGTCGTCAACGATTTCGAAGCGGTGGCCTATGCCACCCAGTTCCTCAGCCAGGCCGACACTACCGCGGTGATCGAAAGCGAGGCACCGCCCGCCGACGGTCCGGTGCTGGTGATGGGTCCGGGCACTGGCCTGGGTTCGGCGGTGCTGTTGCCGGGCAAGCCGCACGCCACCGTGCTGGCCACCGAAGCGGGCCAGATCGCGCTGGCGCCGGGCAACGAACGCGAGATCGAGATTCTTCGCACGCTGTCGCGCGATCGCGCCTATGTGTCGTTCGAACACGCGCTGTCGGGTCCCGGCTTGCTCAACCTCTATCGCGCGCTGTGCACGCTGCGCGGCCAGGCCCCGGTGCTCACGCTGCCGAGCCAGGTGACGCAGTCGGCGCTGGAGCGCAGCGACGAAGCGGCCGTGGAAGCCCTGGATGTGTTCTGCGGTTTGCTCGGCAGCTTCGTGGGCGACCTGTGTCTGCTGTACGGCGCGCGCGGCGGGGTGTTCCTGGCCGGCGGGATTCTTCCGCAGATCCGCGAAGCGTTGCTTGCCAGCAGTTTCCGCCAGCGCTTTTTCAACAAAGGCGTGATGCGCGCCTTCCTGCAACAGGTTCCCGTACGACTGATGGAGCACGGCCAGCACGGTGTGATCGGTGCCGCCGGGCTGTTTCTGGATTTGCAAGACGGCTCAAGCGCCTTCGCGGGCTCTCGCGCCGGGGAGAGCGCAGTAACCAGGTAGGACCCATCAACTAACCGGGCGCAAGCCCATCGCCACGCCGCAGCCGGACGTCCCACAGCGCCCGCTGCAGAAACGCCTTCGAGGGGAGGATCTCATGTCACACCGCAAGACTCTGCTAGCAGCCAGCATCATCGCCGGCCTGTGTTTGGTTGGCTCCATCCACGCGCAGGACGCGACCAAGACCAGCGGCCCGGCCGCCCAGTCGTCGTCGTCCGACCAGGCCACCGCTGACCAGGCCAAGGCCAAGCAGCTGGAAACCGTCACCGTTACAGGTATCCGCGCGAGCCTGCAGGCGTCGATGGACACCAAGCGCAATGCCGACGCCATCGTCGATGCGATCACCGCCGAAGACATCGGCAAGTTCCCCGCCAGCAACGTGGCCGAAGCCCTGGCCCAGGTTCCGGGCGTCACGCTCGATCGCCAGTTCGGCGCGACCCAGCGCGTCAGCATCAACGGCATGGATCCCAGCCTCAACCTCACGCTGCTCGATGGTCACCCGGTGGCGCAGGCGGTATGGCTGTACGATGACGCGCCGAACCGCGGCTTCAACTTCTCGCTGCTCGCGCCGGAAGTGATCGGCAACCTCGAGATCTACAAGAGCCCGGAAGCCCGCCTGGCGGAAGGCGCGCTTGGCGGCACCATCATCATGCACACGATCAAGCCGCTGGACGTGCCGTCCAATACGCTGACCGGTTCGTTCGGCGTGAACTACAACGACATGGTCGAGAGCAGCCGTCCGTCGGGCTCGGTGTTCTACAGCTGGCATAACGACGCCAAGACCTTCGGCGTCGACGTATCGGCCCAACACTACGAGCAGTTCCAGAACCGCGAAGGCATGGAAGTGTTCGGCTATTCCACGGTGTCCTCGTTGGCTACCGGCAACGCGGCGCTGCAGAACGAGATTGCCGCCGGCAAGATCAAGGGCTCGGACCTGGTGCCGCAGGAAGTCAACGCGGCCAACTTCGAGCAGACCGAGAAGCGCGACAGCGTCACCAGCAACATCCAGTGGAAGCCGACCGAAAACCTGGGCTTCAACCTGGGCCTGATGTACGCGCGCGACAACCTCAGCAACGTCAACCAGTCGATGTATCCGTGGGCGGCCAATTCGCCGGCCGGCATCACCTCGCTGACCGAAGGCCCCAACGGCATCATCACCGGCGGCACCCAGGCCGGTACGCCGTGTGTCAACGACCTCGCCTGCGCCAGCACCGCGCACACCTATACCGACAACAACGCACGCAAGTCGGTCATCACCACCAAGGGTGTGGACCTGTCGGGCGAGTACAAGGGTGACGGCTGGCGCCTGAGCGGCCAGGCCGGCGTGAGCGTCTCGCGCAACCCGATGGAACAGGCGGTGAAGGAAATCTTCTACGGCGGCGGCTACAGCTGGTCGCTGAACAAGGGCGCGCAGTTCGACGATCCCTCCACCGCCAACGATCCCAACTACTGGGCCGACAACGGCTGGGCAGGCAACCTGGGCAAGGAGCTCTACAAGGCTAAGGACACTTACGGTCAGCTCGATTTCACCAAGGACTTCGACGGTTTCCTCAACTCCATCAGTGTCGGCGCGCGTTACGCCTCGCACTGGGAAAGCCAGACCCTCAACGTGTTCACCGGCGCGCAGACGCTCACGCTCAGCCAGATCGGCTTCGGCGGCCTGACCGACCTGTCCGGTTCCAAGGATCTTGGCCTGAGCCAGAGCATGGTCCAGCACGTGCAGACCGCTGGCGCGCAGGCCATCTTCGATGCCATCCAGAACAGCCCGGGCTTCGGCACGGTGCAGGATCCCAACTCGTACTGGGACAACACCTTCGCCATCCAGCAGCAGAACACGGCGGGTTACCTGCAGGCCAACTTCGGCAACGACAACCTGCATGGCAACATCGGCGCGCGCTTCGTGCACACCCAGAACACCAGCAGCGGTTGGGTGATCCCTGCACCGTGCGCCACGGCGGACGTCTGGGGCTGCGACTTCCCGAGCGGCTTCGGTTACATCACGCAGAAGAGCACGCATAACGACTGGCTGCCGTCGTTCAACATCGCCTACAACGTCACGCCGGACATCATCCTGCGCGGCGCGGGCTCGGAGACCATCGCGTACGCGCCGTACAACCAGATGGCGCCGTATTTCGCCGCCAACGACACGGTGCTGACGGCCTCGGCCGGCAACCCGAACGTCAACCCGTACCGCGCCGTCAACTGGGACGGTTCGGCCGAGTGGTACTTCAACCCGCAGTCGATGGTGGCTGTGTCGTTCTTCTACAAGAACGTGCTCAACTACATCGTCAACAAGGCCACCTTCCAGGAACGCGTCAATGGTTCGTGGACGCTGCCGGGCTTCGCCGATGGCCTGACCGGCCAGTCGCTGGTCGCTTCGGGCCAGTGCACCACGGCAGGCATCTGCAACTACAGCGTCTCCGCGCCGGAAGATGGCGGCCGCGCCACCGTCAAGGGCGGCACCATCAGCTACCAGCAGGCGTATGGCTACGGCTTCGGTCTGCGTGCCAACTACACGTACTCGGACGCCAACACCAAGAGCGGCGGTGCCCTCCCGTACAACTCCAAGAACTCGTACACGGTGGCCCCGTACTACGAAGAAGGCCCGTACAGCGCCAGCCTGGCCTACAGCTACCGTTCCAGCTACCTCGCCGGTGGTTACGTGGCCGGTGCCGCGCCGACCTATATCGACGGCTTCAAGGAACTGGACGCGACGCTGGGTTACCAGATCAACCAGAACTTCTCGGTCACCCTCAACATGCTCAATCTGCTGAACTCCAAGTACTACGCGTACCTGGGCAGCAAGACGCAGCTGGCGAACGAGTACGTGACCGGTCGCCAGTACATGCTCAAGGCCAACTTCAAGTTCTGATCCTGATTAAAAGCAACTCCCCGCTAAGGGCCTGGCGTCTTGCCAGGCCCTCTTTTTATGCGCGGATTCGTCATTCCGGCGCAGGCCGGAATCCAGTAGCGGTCCGTTCCGGTTATCGCGCTGGCAGTGAGGTCTTCGTCTTTTGTGTCGCGAAAATCGCGATGCACCGCTACTGGATTCCGGCCTGCGCCGGAATGACGGGCGGGCGGCGTTGCCCTGGTGCGTTGTGCTTAGTCGAGCGTACCGGCGCCGAAGCGCTCGTCGGTGTGCTGCGTGGCAGCCACGCGCAGTGCGATGGACAGCGCGCGAACCACATCGTGTTGGCTCATGCTCGGCGCATTCGGAAAACGAGCGGCCTGCGAAGGCAGGTAAGGGATATGGATGAAGCCCGCCCGCAGGTGATGGTGTTGCGCGGCCAGATGCAGCATCAGGTAGGCCACGTGGTTGCATACGAACGTGCCCGCGGTGTTCGACACTTCGGCCGGCAGGCCTTCGGCGAGCAAGGCCTTCAGCATCGACTTGATCGGCAGCGTGCTGAAGTAAGCGGCAGGGCCGTCGGCGACGATGGCTGCGTCGATGGGCTGTGCGCCCGCGTTGTCCGCAATGCGCGCGTCCTGCACATTGATCGCCACGCGTTCCAGCGAGACGCGACTGCGTCCACCGGCCTGGCCCACGCCAAGCAGGATGGCTGGCTCGACCTCATCCACGGCCAGCGCCAGCTCGCGTTGCGAGTCGGCGAAGATGGTCGGCAGCAGGCGTGTTACCACGCGATGACCGCCGATGTGCTTGCCGTCGAGTTCGCGCACCGCCTCCCACGAGGGGTTGATGTCCTCGTTGCCGAAGGGAGTGAAGCCGGTCAGGAGGATGCGCGGTTGGGAAGTCATGGTTGCAATGCTCGGGTCGTGCGGCGCGGTCAGCGGAACACCAGCGCCCACATGATCAGGAAGGTGGCGACGAAGATGCCGGCGGCGCTCCATGCCTGCGCGCGGATCACGCCGTAAGGGTTGCGCAGTTCCAGCAAGGCGGCCGGCACCAGGTTGTAGTCGGCGGCCATCGGCGTGAGCAGCGTGCCGCAATAGCCACACAGCATGCCCATGGAACCCAGGATGGCCGGGCTCGCACCGTAGCGATGCACCAGCAGCGGCAGGCCGATGCCGGCCATCATCACCGGGAACGCGGCAAACGCATTGCCCATGATCACGGTGAACAACACCATGCCCAGCGCGAACACCAGCAGGCAGAGGAAGGCATTGCCTTCCGGCAGGATCATCTGTGCCAATGCCGAAATGGCGGCGCCGACGCCGCTCTGCGTGAACACTTCGCCCAGCGCGGCCAGCAGCAGCGGCAACAGCGCCGCCCAGCCGATGGCATCGAGCAGGCGGCGACCTTCCGACAGGCCTTGATGAAGCGGCGCCTGCGCCACGCGCGCAGCGGCAAATACTGCAATGACGCAGGCGAGTGCGAGTCCGGTCAAGGTCATCTGCGGCTTGGCGAACAGCGCGTGGCCGCCGATCGAGAGATGTTCTCCCACCAAGGCGACCAGCAAGGTCACCAGCGGAATCAGCAAGGCCGGCACGAACAGCTTGTGGCCAAGGCGGATAGCCGAGGCAAGCCGCGCGGAAGCGCTCGCGGTTTCCGGATGCGCCTGGCGTCGCAGGCGGGGCGCAAGCAGTGCCAGTGCAATGACCATGCAGCCGGCGATCTGCGACGGCAGCGCGTTGCCGGCCTTCTGCTGCGCCAACACGGCGTCGCCGCCGACGAAGAGCAGGCCGAGCAGGGCCCAGAATGTCGCGCGCGCCAGCTGGCGGTCGCGCGCATTGCGCCATGCGGTGTAGAACAGGAAGGCGGCAATCAGCCAGTACGCATATTCGATACGCAGCATGCTCAGGCTTCCTGCTCGCGACGGCTGGCTTGCGCGCGTCGTTGCAGGCGGCGCTGGAACAGCCACACGCGCACCGACTGGATCACAAAGGCGACGATGGCGGTGGGCAGTGCCCACAGGGCAATCGACAACGGCGAGAGGTCGATGCCGTGCTGCGCATAGAAGCCCTGGATCAACAGCACCGCTCCCAGCGCGATGAACACGTCCTCGCCGAAGAAGCGGCCGATGTTGTCGGTGGCGGCAGCGACGGCGCGCACTTCGTCGCGCTCGGCGTCGTTCAAACCCGGATGGATCTTCTCGGCAGCCGCTTCGCTCATCGGCGCGAGCAAGGGACGCACGGTCTGCGCGGCGCCGGCCACGCCGGTGAGACCGAACATGGCGAGCACTTCGCGCACCAGCAGATAACCGATCAGCAGCCGCGCCAGCGTCATGCCGCGCAATCGCGCCATCCATTGCTGCGCATGCTCGCGCAAGCCGGCGTGTTCGAGCAGCCCGATGGCGGGCAGGGTGAGCACGAACAGCATCAGCATGCGCGAGGACACGAAGCTCTTGCCCAGCAGCGCGAGCAGCTCGGGTGGATGCAGGCCGGCCAGCAAGCCGCTGACCAGCGCCGCACAAACCACCACGGGAACCGCATTGAAGCGCAGTGCAAAGCCGATGACGATGACCGCGACGCCGAGCAGCGGCCAGTAATTCATGCGCGCGCCTCCGTGGCGTGCGGGGCGGCGATGGCGATGCCGGCGGCCTCCAGCGCTGCGCGCAGCTGGCGGGCGAAGGCGACGGCGTGCTCGCCGTCGCCGTGCACGCACAAGGTGTCGGCCTGCAGCACGACGATACTGCCGTCGACCGCGCGAACCTGGCCTTCGCGGGCCATCGCCATGGCCTGCGCGATCGCCTCGTCGCTTTCCTGGATCACCGCATCGGGCTCGCGTCGGGGCTGCAGCGAGCCGTCGGATCGGTAGCGGCGATCCGCAAAGGCTTCGGCAGCGACCGGAATGCCGGCGGCGATGCCGGCATCGATCAGCGCTGAGTTGGCCAATCCGAACAAGCGCAACGACGGATCGAAATCGCGCACGGCACGGGCAATCGCCGCGGCCAGTTTCGCGTCGCGTGCCGCCATGTTGTACAGCGCGCCGTGCGGCTTCACGTGGCACAGGCGCGTGCCCGCCGCCTGCGCGAAGGCCTGCAGCGCGCCGATCTGATAAAGCGTCATGGCGTAGGCTTCGTTCGGCGTCACCACCATCTCGCGTCGACCGAAGCCTTGCAGGTCGGGCAGCGAGACATGCGCACCGATCGCCACGTCATGCTGCACGGCCAGCGCCACGGTGCCGCGCATGATGTCCGGATCGCCGCCGTGGAAACCGCAGGCGATATTGGCGGAGCTGACGATGGCCAGCAGCGCGGCGTCGTCGCCCATGCGCCACGCGCCATAGGATTCGCCCAGGTCGCTGTTGATGTCGATGGTCTTGGCGGTGGCACTCTTCATGCGGATTCCAGACGTTGTTCGATGCGTTGTAGCAGGCGTCGCAGCGCGGCCTCCCGTTCGCCGAGGCGTTGCAAGGCCTCGTCCAGGGTGGTCTCGCGGAAGGATACGGTATCGCCCGGCCGCCGCTGCGCGAGACGCGGCAGATCCACCGCGGCGAGTTGGCCGATGCGCGGATAGCCGCCGGTCACCGGCGCTTCGGCCAGCAACAGGATGGGCTGGCCGGAGGGTGGCAGTTGCAGGGTGCCGGGCAAGGTCGCTTCGGAGATCAATTCCAGCGACTGGCGCAGCTGCAGCGGGGCGCCATCCAGACGGCAGCCGGTGCGGTTGCTGTCCTTGCTGAGCATGAAGCGCTGTGAGAACAGCGCGCGTTGCGAGGCCTCGTCCAGCGCATCCGCATGATGGCCGCGCAGCAGCGCGAGCGGTGCGCGCTCATAGTCGAGCCACGGTTGCGGATCGAGTCCCCAGCGCAGCGCTTGCATGCCCTGCGTGGACTGGAACCAGGGGGCGGCAGCGTGTTCGCCGATGGCGAGCATGTCGCCGGCCTGCACGGCCTTGCCTTGCAGCGGGCCCACGCCCGCATGCAGGTCGGTGCTGCGGCTACCCAGCACCGGCGTGCAGTCGAAACCGCCGCGCACGGCCAGATAGCTGCGGCAACCATGACGCATGCCGCCCAGGCGAAGCACGCTGCCGGCAGGAAGGAAACAGGAGGTCCACGCGGGCAGCGCCTGGCCCTCCACGCGACCTTCGATAAGCCCGCCGGTCAACGCCACCACGGCGTCCTGCTGAAAGCGCAGGGTGGGTCCGGCCAGCGTGATCTCCAGCACCGCTTCGTCGCCCGCGTTGCCGACCAGGGCATTGGCCAGCTGCATGGAGGGTTCGTCCACCGCGCCGGCGCGGCCCAACCCGAGTTGGGCATAACCGCGACGCCCCGCATCCTGCAGGCTGGTGAGCAATCCGGGCTTGATGACCTCGATGCTCACAGTCCTGCACTCGCGGCAAGCCGTTCGTACTCGCGTTCGTCGATGGCGCGGAAGCGCACGTGGTCGCCCGGCTGGAGCAGGGAAGGCGAGGCGGCGGCGAGATCGAACAGGCACACCGGCGTGCGGCCAATCAGATGCCAGCCGCCGGGCAGCGCCTGCGGGTAGATGCCCGTCTGCTGCCCGCCGATGGCAACGCTGCCGGCGGGCACGCGGATGCGCGGATGGCTTCGGCGCGGCACGGCGAGCGCGTGGTCTAGGCCCAGCAGATAGGGGAATCCCGGCGCAAAACCCAGCATGGCGACGCGATAGAGCGCCGCTACATGGCGCCTGACCACCTCGTCTGCCGACATGCCCGCATGCGCCGCGACTTCGTGCAGATCCGCGCCCGCATCGCCGCCATAGCAGACGGGGATGCTCACTTCGCGCGGCGTCTTCCCGGTCAATGAGCCCGCATCCCACGCCGCAGCGATCGCTGCGCGCAGGCGCTCGGCGCTGAAGCGGCCATCGTCGCCCAGCCATTGCGCCACATCGAAACGCAGCAACAGGCTGGCATAGGCCGGCACGCATTCCACGCCGCCAAGATTCGCCTGCAATCGCGCGGCGGCGGCGTGCACGCGGTCGTTCACGGCGGCGTCGATCCTGTCGCCAAAGCGCAACAGCCACGCGTCCTCGGCCAGTGCTTCGATCGGTAGGTCGGCCAGTGCAAAGGTCACGCGCACGGCTTCCCGAACTCGCTGGAGGGCATCGACAGACGTGCGTTTCGTGGGCGGGGATGAGTCACCCGCGAAGTGTTGCAGAACAGACCGGGTTTGCCGACTTGCACCGCGACAGTTTCGGAGCGGCGTTGAATCGGCGGCGACGATCGCAAGGCCGCACTGAAAATCACCGTGCTATCGCACGCCTTTGCGATGCGCGTGGCGCAGCTTCATGTGCCGGACGAGTGCCGGTTCCGGGAACTTGCGTCGTGCGCTCCTGCGATCCGCCTGCTTCGCAACGTTGTCAAATGGATGCGGTTTCAACTGCCGCGACAACCAAAACGAGGCCGGGAATCCCCCCATTTTGAGTCGGAAATGGCCCGTCTGAGTCAGGCTTCACGGGGGCCGTCATGGCGCAATGCGAGAAACCTTTCCAATCGCTAAAAAATACCGATAAACCATTGATCAATATGTACTTGTACGGGTGTATTGGAGGGGTCTGGCGGGACCGGTTCAGGGTGGATGTTGCCCTGCCGCATAGGTCTCTCCGCGAACTTCGCGGCGGATTGTTGACAACGTTGTCAACCATTACCCAGACTCCGGTCAAAGAGGGTCGGTTCACAAGAACGTGACATCAGGATGACGAGGGAATCGCAAGTGATCGAAGGGATCACCCACAGCGCACGTGAGTTCTTGGCGCAAGAAGCCATGTTTCTCGCTGCCGATGTCGGAGGAACGCACGCTCGCATCGGGCTGGTCAGCCGCGATCCGGACGGCACGCGTCCGGTGACGGTGCTGCAGTACCACCGCTATGCGTGTGCGGACTGGCCGAGCCTCACTGCCGTGCTGCAGGACTTCGTGGGCCAACTCGATCACAGCGTGCACGTCAATCGCTGCGCGGTCGCCAGTGCCGGCTATGTGCTGGGCGACGCCATCGTCAACGACAACCTGCCCTGGCCGGTCTCCATCCGCGATATCCGCGACAGCCTGGGCATCGAGCAACTCGCGGTCGTCAACGATTTCGAAGCGGTGGCCTATGCCACCCAGTTCCTCAGCCAGGCCGACACCACCGCGGTGATCGAAAGCGAGGCACCGCCCGCCGACGGTCCGGTGCTGGTGATGGGTCCGGGCACCGGCCTGGGTTCGGCGGTGCTGTTGCCGGGCAAGCCGCACGCCACCGTGCTGGCCACCGAAGCGGGCCAGATCGCGCTGGCGCCGGGCAACGAACGCGAGATCGAGATTCTTCGCACGCTGTCGCGCGATCGCGCCTATGTGTCGTTCGAACACGCGCTGTCGGGTCCCGGCTTGCTCAACCTCTATCGCGCGCTGTGCACGCTGCGCGGCCAGGCACCGGTGCTCACGTTGCCGAGTCAGGTGACGCAGTCGGCGCTGGAGCGCAGCGACGAGGCGGCCGTGGAAGCCCTGGATGTGTTCTGCGGTTTGCTCGGCAGCTTCGTGGGCGACCTGTGCCTGCTGTACGGCGCGCGCGGCGGGGTGTTCCTGGCCGGGGGGATTCTTCCGCAGATCCGCGAAGTGTTGCTTGCCAGCAGTTTCCGCCAGCGCTTTTTCAACAAGGGCGTGATGCGCGCCTTCCTGCAACAGGTTCCCGTACGACTGATGGAGCACGGCCAGCACGGTGTGATCGGTGCGGCCGGCTTGTACCTGGACGGACGCACGTAAAGACCGCGGGAAAACCGAAACACCGACTTAGCACCACACCGTTGCACTGAACCGGGCACACGCCCAGACAGCCACGCCGCAGCCGGACGACCCACAACATCCGCTGCAGAAAACGCCTTCGAGGGGAGGACACCATGTCACACCGCAAGACTCTGCTATCCGCCAGCATCATCGCCGGACTCTGTCTGTCCGGTTCGCTCTATGCCGCCGACAACACGCCTGCGCCGCAGTCCGGCCCGGCCGCGTCGGGCCAGGACACTGCAGCCCAGACCGCCGCCGACAGGGCCAAGGCCAAAGAGCTTGGCACGGTCACCGTGGTCGGTATCCGCGATTCGGAAGCCGAATCGCTGAACCTGAAGAAGGCTGCCGACTCGCATATCGAAGTGATCACCGCCGAAGACATCGGCAAGCTGCCGGCCAAGAACGTGGCCGACACGCTGCAGCGCCTGCCCGGCATCAACATCAGCTCGTCCAGCGCCAGCGAAGGCGGCTTCGACGAAAACGATCGCGTGAGCCTGCGTGGCACCAACCCGAGCATGACGCAGACGCTCGTCAACGGTCACACCGTGGGCACCGGCGACTGGTTCGTGCTGAGCCAGGTGCAGACCGTCGGCCGTAGCGTGAGCTACAGCCTGCTGCCATCGGAAATCGTCAGCGAAGTGGTCGTGCACAAGACCTCCGAAGCCAAGCTGCAGGAAGGCGGCAGCGCCGGCACCGTCGACATCACCACGCGCAAGCCGCTGGAGTTCGCCAAGCCGTTCACCGCGCAGGCCTCGGTCGGTGGCGTGTACTCCGATCTGCCGAGCAACACGAAGCCGCAGTTCAACGGCTTGGTGAACTGGAAGAACAACGACAATAGCTTCGGTGTGATGGTGCAGGGCTTCTATGAAAAGCGCAGCCTGCAGCGCGACGGCCAGGAAATCGTGGGTGGCTACAACCAGCTCACCAATCAGGGCCCCACGCCGAATCAGATCGCCATCGACCATCCCGATCTGAACGGCGTGTACTACCCGAACCTGATCGGCCAAACGCTGTTCACGCAGACGCGCACCCGCAAGGGCGGCACCGTCGACATCGAGTGGAAGCCGCTCGACAACCTGACGTTGAACCTCAACAGCTTCTACTCGAAGCTGGAAGCGGACAACTTCAACCGCAACTACATGCTGTGGACCAGTCAGTTCGTCGGGCGCGGCTTGGGTTTGCAGCCGGGCTATCAGGTCAAGGGCAACGTGCTGACTAATGCGACGTTTGCGCCGCCGCCCGCAGGCACCACAGATACGCCTTATGGTGTGTATGACCAGATCTCACGTCCGGGCGCTTCTTCGTCTTCCGCGTTCACCACGCTCGATGCCGAATGGCGCGCCACCGACCACCTGACCTTCACCGGTCAGGTCGGCACCACTGAAGGCAAGGGCAACAGCGACGAGCAGAACGTCAGCGAACTGGGCTTTGCCAACAATGCCGGTGCCAGCTGGAACATGCGCGGCACCGGCAAGCCAACCAACTGGTCGGTGGGCGGCGACAACACCACGCCGTCGGGCATCATGCCGTCCTTTGGCTGGATCTTCGGCGACCAGGACATCCACGTTAAGGACAAGGAAAACTTCTTCCAGGCCGACGGCGAATATGCGTTCGACAGCTCGCCGATCTCGCTGAGCACGCTCGACTTCGGTATTCGCTATTCCGACCACACGCGTGAGAACAAGACCGACATCGGTCAGGGCCCCACCGGCGACTGGCAGAATCCGGCCAACTATCCGACCAGTTGGAAGAACTATCCGGGCAGCTTCAACAGCGATCTAGGCGTGAACGGCCCTGGTCCGGCCTGGTACTACAGCCCGGGTGATCTTGCCGCGTTCAATGCGCAGTATACCAACCGCGATCCGGTGACCCGTTTCAACTGGCAGAACATCTACAAGGTCAACGAGAAGGACACGGCGGCCTACCTGCAGGCGAACTTCTCCGGCGAACGCTGGAGTGCGAATGCCGGCTTCCGTTACGTCTATACCAAGGAAGACATCAACTACAACTCGAGCGCGGTGTCCAACTACACCGTGGCCGGTCCGATCACCGGTTCCGCGTTCGGCGACTACTACGCCAACACCTACAAGCACAGCTACGACAAGCTGCTGCCGAGCTTCAACTTCAAGTTCAACCTGACCGACGACCTGCTGGCACGCTTCGCCGCCTCGCAGACCATGACCCGTCCGGACTACTCGGCGCTGGCCGGTTCGTACTCGCTGGATGACCTCACGCACACCGGCACCGGTGGCAATCCGCAGCTGAAGCCGCTCATCTCGACCAACTTCGACGCAGCGCTGGAGTGGTATTTCGCCCCGCGCGGCCTGGTCTCGGCCGGCGTGTACGACATGCAGCTGAGCGATTACATCAACTTCGGTAACCAGAACATCCAGTTCAAGGACCAGCAGGCCAGCACGAACCAAGGCCGTGATGTGTTCGCGACGTACCAGGTCAGCGTGCCGACCAACGTCGACGGTCACGTGAAGGGCGTGGAGTTGAACTACATCCAGCCGATCGGCGACTACTTCGGCGTGCAGACCAACTACACCTACGCCAGCGGTTCGGCGGAAGACGGCAAGCCGTTGCAGGGTACCTCGAAGAACACGTTCAACGTCTCCGGTTACTTCGAGAACCAGATGTTCAACGCCCGCATCAGCTACACCTACCGCTCGTCGTTCTATGCCGGCGTGAGCCGTACCGACACGTTCTACCAGGATGGCATCGGCAACCTGGCGGCCTCGTTCGGTTACAACATCAACTCGTGGATGTCGCTCACCCTGGACGCCATGAACCTCAACAACCCGAAGCTGAAGTACTACACGGTCAAGCCGGAAATCGGCAAGCAGCCTTACGCGTTCTACGTGAACGGACGCCAGTACTACGTGAACCTTCGCTTCAAGATCTAACTTAAGGCTTCCTCCCCGCCAACGGGCCCGGCACACTTGCCGGGCCCGATTTTTCTTCGGGGTCTCGAACGTCGTTCCAAGAACCTGCGGGAGCCGATGGCATGAAGCAATGTCTTGCGATGATCGTCGCGGTGCTGGTTGCGCCCGGTGCGCTGGCGTCGGGAGGGAAGGTGCTGGTGGACCAGGTCGGTTACGACACCGACGCAGTCAAGCAGGCCATCGTGATGGATGTCGTGAGCGCATCGCCGCCGTCGTTTCGGCTGGTGAATGCCGATACCGGCAACGTGGTGTTCGAGGGCACGCTTTCCGCCTCGGCGGGTATTGCGCGGTGGAACGGCAGTTACGCATTGGCCGACTTCAGCAGCGTGCGTACGCCCGGCCGCTACTACGTGGACGTAACGCAGACCAGCCAGGATAAGACGCAACCTTGTGGGAGCGCACTGGTGCGCGACAGCAACGCCGCGTCGCCTTCGCCACGTGGGAATGTCGCGCACCAGTGCGCTCCCACAAAAGATCTGCGTTCATCCGTGTTCGACATCCAGGACAACGTGCTCGAGCGAAACACGCTCTCCAACGTCGTCTACTACTTCAAGGGCCAACGGGCCAGCGGCTTGCTGGACAAGGCCGATACCCATCTTGCGCATCCCGACGGCACGCCGGGCACGCTCGATATCCACGGTGGCTGGTACGACGCCACGGGCGACTACGGCATCCACCTGTCGCACCAGAATCCGACCAGCTACTTCAACACCCAGCAGTTGCCGCTCGCCGCCTGGAGCCTGTTGCGCACCTGGCAACAGCTGGAAGCGCGCAACGACAAGAATTTTCGCGAGTACGACCGTCGCCTGCTCGACGAAGGTTTGTTCGGCGCCGATTTCCTGGTGCGCGACAAGCGCCCGGACGGCTCGTTCTATCAATCCATCGATGCGCCCGGTGCCGGCAAGCTGCCGCAGGACCGGCGCATCGGCGATCCGAACTGGCGCACGCAGATCAAGCTGAAGCCGGGCGATCACACCGAACACGTCGACCAGCCGGCACACGGCCCGCATGCCTACGAGGCGAGCTTCCGCGCCGGTGGCGGCATGGCCATCGCCGCGCTCGCGCTCGCCGCGCGCACGGGCGTGGACGGCGATTTCACCGCCAAGGATTATCTCAAGGCCGCCGAGGATGCCTACCGCTTCCTCGATGCTCACAACCGCGAGCTGACCAACGACGGCAAGGACAACATCACCGACGACTATTGCGCCCTGCTCGCCGCGGTGGAGCTGTACCGCACCACCCATGACGAGGCGTGGCGCAAGGCCGCGGACGCACGGGCGGATCGCTTGCTCGCGCGTCTGATCACGCATGACGGCCACCGCGACTACTGGCGCGCGGACGATGGCACGCGTCCGTTCTTCCATCCCTCGGACGCCGGCCTGCCGGTCGTCGCGTTGGTGGAGTACGCCGGTATCGCCGATGCGAAGCGCCAGGCAAAGGTGCGCGAGGTGGTGAAGCGCTCTCTCGAAGCCGAGCTGGCCGTCACCGGCGAGGTCAGCAATCCGTTCGGCTATGCGCGACAACTCGTGCGTGGTGGCGATGGTCGCGTGCGTACCGCATTCTTCTTCCCGCACGACACCGAAGCGGCGCCGTGGTGGCAGGGCGAGAATGCACGCATCGCCTCACTGGCCGCAGCAGCACGCATGGCCGCGCCACTTTACACCGGCGCCGGCGCCCAGGCTTTCCGAACGAAATTGCAGGCCTATGCATGGAACCAGCTGCACTGGATCCTCGGCCGCAATCCGTACGACAGCAGCATGCTGATGGGCAGCGGCCACAACAACGCGCCGTACATGTTCTTCGACTCGTACGCCTACACCAATGCGCCGGGCGCGATCATCAACGGCATCACTTCGGGCCTGACCGACGACGAGGGCATCGCCTTCGATCTCGGTTACGCTCAGACCGGCAAGGATGAAGACTGGCGCTGGACCGAACAGTGGATACCGCACGATGCGTGGTATCTGTTCGCCATCAGCCTTCCCCATGATTGACGTCGCATGATGAGACGAATGATGAAGAAAACTTCTTGTGTGTTGGCCATAGCCCTGTGTGGGCTCACCGCCTTTGCCCACGGCGCCACGCCCGTGAACCTGATCCCGATGCCGGCGCAATTGAGCGTCAATGGCCAAGGGTTCACGGTCACGGCGCAGACGCCCATCGTGGTCGACAGCGGCGACGCGGATGCTCGCCGCACGGCCGAGTACCTCGCCTCGCTCACGGCGCATACCCGCCACTTGCAGCTCGCCGTGAAAACGGGTGTGCCCGACGACGGCGCCATCGTGCTGAAGCGCGATCCGCAGGCGCCCGTCGCCAACGCGGAAGGCTATGCGCTGGACGTGACGCCGCAGGGTATCCGCATCACCGCGCGCGACGAAGCCGGTCTGTTCTACGGCGCCGTCACCGCATGGCAGCTGCTCACCCCATCGCAAGGAAGCGGCGATGTGCGCGTGGAGCCGGTGCATATCCGCGACGAACCGCGCTTTGCCTGGCGCGGCATGATGCTGGACTCCGCGCGTCATTTCTGGACGCCGGTCGAAGTGCGCAGCGTCATCGACCAGATGGCGCAGCACAAACTCAACACGCTGCATTGGCATCTCACGGACGACCAGGGCTGGCGCATCGAGATCAAGCGCTATCCCGAACTCACCCGCATCGGTGCCTGGCGTACGCCGCCCACGGTCGGCAAGCAACCGCAGCCGGCGCGCTACGGCGGCTTCTATACGCAGGACGACATCAAGGCCATCGTGGCCTATGCCGCCGAACGTCATATCACGGTGGTACCGGAGATCGACATGCCTGGCCATGCGCAGGCAGCGGTGGCCTCGTATCCGGAACTGGGCGTCACCGGCACGCGACCGCCGGTGTCGGTGGACTGGGGCGTGAATCCCTACCTCTACAACGTCGACGATCACACCTTGCAGTTCCTGCAGAACGTGCTCGACGAAGTGATGGCGTTGTTCCCGTCCACCTATATCCATGTGGGCGGCGATGAAGCGGTGAAAGACCAGTGGAAGGCTTCCGCCGCTGTGCAGGCGCGCATGAAGGCGCTCGGCATCAAGAGCGAAGATGCGATGCAGAGCTGGTTCATCGATCAGATGGGGACGTACCTCGCTGCCCACGATCGCCGCCTGATCGGCTGGGATGAAATCCTCGAAGGCGGCGTGCCCGCGAGCGCCACGGTGATGTCGTGGCGTGGCACGCAGGGTGCCATCGATGCGGCGAAGCTGGGTCACGACGTGGTACTGTCGCCGGCGCCGCAGCTGTATCTCGACCAGATGCAGAGCGATCTCCCGGACGAGACCACCGGCCGCCTGCCGTCGATGTCGCTGCAGAGCTATTACGACTTCGAGGCGGTACCGAAGGCGCTGAGCGCGGCACAGGCGAAACACGTGCTCGGCATGCAGGCCAACCTGTGGACCGAGCATATGCCGACCATGCGGCATGTTCAGCACAACGTGTTCCCGCGCATAGCGGCGTTGTCCGAAGCGGCCTGGACGCCGACGAAGGAACACGACTGGCGCGGCTTCCTCGACCGCATGCCGTCCCAGTTGGCGCGCTATCGCGTGCAGGACATCGCATACGCCGACAGTGCGTTCGCTGCGTCCATCGACACGGACCGCAATGTCGCCATCAGCAGCGGGCAGGCCAACGTGAAGTTGTCGAACCAGGCCAAAGTCGGCAGCCTGCACTACACCACCGACGGCCGCGAACCGGATGCGTCTTCGCCGCTGTACGTGCGTCCCTTCACGGTGAAGCTGCCCACCACGATCAAGGCCGTGGCGCTGGCCGCCGATGGCACGCCGCTGGCTGAGGCACGCACGCGCGTGCTCGATCTTCCGTCGCTGCGCACGCGCAGCACCGGCGAGCTGGAGAATTGTCCGGGCAGCGACTTCCGCCTGCGCGTGCAGCCCACGCCCGATGCCACCAGCATGGCGCCCACGTATCTGATCAATGTGTTCGACAACTGCCGCCTGTATCGCGCGGCCAAGCTGGACGGCATCGCCGCCATTCGGGTGGAGACCGCCAGCTTGCCGCGCAACTACGCGCTGGCGCATGAGGCCAAGCTGGTGAAGGCGTACCCGTCGGCCACGCCGCAGGGAGAACTGGTGGTGCGCATGGACAGCTGCAAGGGCAAACAACTTGCCTCGCTGCCGTTGCCTACCGATCAGCCGGCGACGTTCACCCTCAAGGGCGACCTGGCCAAACAGGCGGGCACGCATGACCTGTGTCTGGTGTTCACCTCGCCGATCACCGGACCCATCTACGGCGTAGGCGCGGTGACGCTGGTGCCGGCCGACAAACCGGCACCATGAGTACCGCGCTTCGTCGCCTGGCTTCGGTCGATGCGTTGCGCGGGTGCACCGTCGCCCTGATGTTGCTGGTCAACGATCCGGGCGACTGGGATCACGTGTACTGGCCGCTGGAGCACGCCCAGTGGCACGGTTGCACGCCGACCGACCTGGTGTTCCCGTTCTTCCTGTTCGTGGTGGGCGTGTCCATTGCGCTCGCCGTCGGTCCACGGGTGGAGCAGGGCGGCGACAAGGGGCTGCTGATGCGCGCGGCGTTGATGCGCGGCCTGCGTATCCTGCTGCTGGGCGTTGCGATCAATCTGCTGGCGTGGTGGATCATGCCGCAGGCGCATCTGCGTTTCCCTGGTGTGTTGCAGCGCATCGGCGTGTGTTTCGCGGGAGCGGCGGCGTTCGCGATCTACACCAGGCCGCGTCTGCAATGGATCACCATCGCCGTGCTGCTGTTGGGGTATTGGGTGTTGCTGTTGGCGGGAGGTTCGCTGGAACCCTTCGTCAATATCGTCAGTCGCACTGACTTCGCCGTCTTCGGTCGTACCGTCTACCAGATCGATCCGGTGAGCGGTCTCGGTCATGATCCGGAAGGGCTGCTCGGATGTCTGCCCTCGCTCGCCACCAGCCTGCTCGGCGTGCGTGCCGGCCAGTGGTTGCGCGAGAAGAACATCAAGGCGCTGGCGCTGTCCGGCATCGCGTGGTTGCTGCTGGGCTTCGCCTGGTCGCTGGTATTCCCGTTCAACAAGAATCTCTGGAGCTCGTCGTTCGTGCTGTGGACGGCCGGTTGGGCGACGCTTGCGCTGCTGCTGTTCCACGTGCTGATCGACCAGCGCGGTTGGCCGGCCATCGGGCGACGCTTTGGCGTGAATGCTGTGGCGGCCTATGCGGGTTCCGAGCTGATGCAGATCCTGCTGCTGGGTCTGGGCATCCTCGAGCCGTTTTACCAGTACACCTTCGGTCGCTGGATCACGCCGGTTGCCGGCCCGTACGTGGCCTCGGTCGCGTTTGCCGTTGCGTTCGTGGCGTTCTGGTGGGTGATCGTCTACGCCATGGATCGAAAGAAGATCTACCTCAAGCTTTGAACTGGCGGGCGCGTGCCGACGTTTTCTTTTTTGTGGGAGCGCGCTTGCGCGCGACAGCAACGTCCGGTGCGCCGCTCCGTCAGGTTGTCGCGCACAAGTGCGCTCCCACAGTTAGCAGCAGCGGATCAAGTACCCAAAAAACGAAGACGCCCTCTGTGGGAGCGCACCCTGTGCGCGACAGGCGCCTCGCCGTCCTCGCTCCGTCAGGTTGTCGCGCACAGGGTGCGCTCCCACACCAGATAGCCGGCTGCTCTAGGGCATCTCAGTGCGGTGAACCCGAGCCAGAGCGCTCGCCGTCCTCAGCCTGATCGGCAGGCATCGCCACGCGCACGCGATTGCCGCCATCTTGCTTGACCTGGTACATCGCCGCGTCGGCCGCACGGGTGAGGTCGCGCGACGAGTGCCCATGCAGCGGATAGGTCGCTACGCCCACGCTGGTCGATGCGTGCAATGTGCGGTCGGCCAGCTCGAATGGCCGGTTGATCGCGGCCCGCAGTTTTTCCGCCACCTGGACGCTGTCGGCCACCGATTGCAGCCGGCACAGCAGCACCACGAATTCGTCGCCACCCATGCGGCCCACCACATCGCCTTCGCGCAGGTGGCCACGGATGCGCTGCGCCACTTCGCACAACAGCAGGTCGCCGGTGTGGTGACCGTAGCGGTCGTTCACCTGCTTGAACTTGTCCAGGTCGATATAAAGCAACGCGAGATTGCCGCCGAAGCGCGACACGTTCTCCAGCGCTGCCTCGAATTGCTGGTGGAACAGGTCGCGGTTGGCCAGATCGGTGAGCGGATCGTGGCGCGCAATATGGTGAAGCCGGGCTTCCGCCTGCTTGCGCTCGATGGCGGCGGCCACCTGGGTGGACACGAACTGCAGCAGTTCCTTATCGCTCTCGGTGTAGCGCGTGGCATCGTCGTAACTCTGCACCACCAGTGCACCAACCGTGCAGCCCTGCGAGCACAACGGTACGCCCAGCCAGTGCAGCGCATCACTGCCGATCACGGGCAGCGATGGATCGGACGGCGCGCCCGGTGTAACCAGCAAGGCCTGCCCGCTGCGGATGAGCTGTGCGGTCAGCGAGCCGGCATCGAGGCTCTGCGTGGGCGGCGCGCTGTCGCGTTCGTCGACGAAGTAGGGAAAGCTCAACTCGCCGTGCAACGGGTTGTATAGCGCCACGAAGAAATTGTTCGCCGGCAGCAGCGTACCCACGATGCGATGGATTTCTCCATACAGCGCCGGCAGGTTGTCTGCCATGTGCGCCGCTTCGGAAATGGCGTGCAGCGCCGCGGTCATCGATTCGGCGCGTTTGAGCGCGGTGATGTCGCGCGCCACCGCAATGCGCACCTGGTCGGCCTCGGACCAGCGCGCCGACCACATGATGTGCACCACCGAGCCGTCCTTGCGGATGTAGCGGTTCTGGAAGTGCGACTGCGGCTGGCCCTCCATGATCGCCGCCGCCACCGCCATGGTGGTTTCGCGGTCGTCCGGATGCACCAGTTCGATCATCCGCCGGCCCAGCACTTCCTCCGGCGTGTAGCCGAAGATGCGCTCGTACGAGGCGCTGACGAAAACATAGCGCCCCTCCGTGTCCACGACACAGATGGCGTCCCACATCAGATCCATGATCTTGTTGAGCAGGGCGGTTTCCATGGGCGTCTGGACGGCTACGGCTGGCTCGATGCTGACGGTATCCCCCAGTGAGGCAAGATGCATGCCGAGATGGCTTGCGCGTCTGGCCTGGAAACGAAGATCAGTCGTCGAACAGTGCCCGCGCAGCATTCCACATGGTGCGGGTGAGCGGCCGGTTCTCGTGCGGCGTCTGCAGGACCACCAGGGTGGTGGTGCTGATGCTGGGATGGATCTTCAGCAGGCGGTCCAGCACGGTTTCCAGATGCTGGATGGACATCGCCACCACCCGCAGCAGGGCCGAGTCCTCGCCGGCCAGGCGACGGCAATCGAGCACTTCCGGGATGTCCGCCACCAGCACGCCCACGCGGGCGCAGATGCCGCCATCGCAGCGCAGGCGGATCATCGCGTCGATCTCGTAACCGAGCTTGCGCGGGTTCACCACGGCCCGGTAACCGGAGATCACGCCGGCTTCCTCCAGCCGCTTCACCCGCTCGGCCACGGCCGGTGCGGACAGTTTCACCTTGCGTCCCAGCTCGGCGTAACCCAGGCGGGCATCGTGCTGGAGGGCCTCCAGCAGCAGCCAATCCGTAGCGTCCCAAATCGGTTTCGATTCAAAGGTGAGTGCGTTCATGGACATTTCGATCGTTGGCGAAACATCTGCATCCTACGCTGATTCATCATTCAAGCGAAACGCGCCGGATCTTACGATGCGCAACATTCCCCACCGGAAAACCGTTCCCATGCCTACCCCGGATCGCCTCGACGGGCGCGCGCTCGCTTTCATCGGTATTGCCCTGCTCACCTGGTCGTCGGCCTATGCGGCGATCGCCTATGCGCTGGCATCGTTCACCCCCGGCGAAGTGGCGCTGGCGCGCCTGGCCATCGGCTCGCTGTGTTTCGCTCTTCTGTTGCTGGTGAAGAAGGTGCCGCTGCCGGCGCGCCGCGACTGGCCACAACTGACGCTGCTCGGCGTGATCGGCCTCACCGTGTACCACTTGTGCCTCAACACGGCCGAAACCCGCGTGGCCAGCGGCACCGCGGCGATCCTGATCTCACTGGTACCCGCGACGACGGCCGCCCTGTCGGCCATCTGGCTGCGTGAGCGGTTGTCGCCGCGCACGCTGACCGGTCTGGCCATCGCGCTGGTCGGCGTGGTGCTGGTGGTGCTCACCAGCGGCAAGGATGTGAAGATCGAACCGATGGCTGCGCTGGTGTTGGTGAGCGTGGTGGCCTGCTCGATCTTCTTCGTGTTCCAGAAGCCGTTGTTCACCCGCAACAGCATGCTGGGCGTCACCGGTTTCACCTTCTTTGCCGGCACGTTGGCCGCCCTGCCGTTTGGCCTGCATCTGCCGCAGGCGCTGATGCACGCGCAGGCGTCGCACATCGGCGCGCTGCTGTGGCTGGGCATCGCTCCCACCTTCGTCGGCTACATCGCATGGAACGCCGCGTTGCAGCGCGCCCCAGCCTCGCAGGTGAGCAGCTTCATCTATTTCTCGCCGCCCATCGCCGTGTTGATCGGCTGGGTCTGGCTGGGCGAACGGCCGACGCTGCTTACCCTGGTGGGTGGCGTGATCACCGTCGGTGGCGTGGTGCTTGCCAATGCACGTCGCCGCGCCGCGTCGCCTGCGCCGGTCGTCGGCTCGCCAGCCAAGCAGCACTGAGCCCATGATGCCGATCCGTCTGGTCGACGTTGCCGCACAGTTGCCGGAAGCGTGGTCGTCGAGCGTGCTGGCCCGGTTCGGCGATGCACGCCTGAAGCTGCTGCGCATGGACGATGCGGCTTACCCGGAAGAAGTCCACGAGTACGACGAAGCCCTGCTCGTGCTCGATGGCGTGATGCTGCTTGGCATTCGCGGCCAGGTGCTGCCTGTGCAGGCGGGCGAGTTGTACGTGGTTCCGGCAGGGCTGCCGCACAGCGTGGAGGGCGGCAGTCGCGGTACGCTGTTGATCATCGACACCTGATCGCCACAGCGGAGCGGCCGTGACCACGCTTTACATCGCCAACAAGCATTACTCGTCGTGGTCGTTGCGTCCCTGGGTCCTGATGACCCAGCTGGGCATCCCGTTCGATGAACAGCTTCACGTGTTCGGCGAGGGCTCCAACTGGGATGCCTTTCGCCTGTTCTCGCCGAACGGGCGCGTGCCGTGCCTGCATGACGGCGACAGCGTCGTGTGGGATTCGCTGGCGATCATGGAGTATCTCGCCGAACGCCACGCCGGCGTCTGGCCATCCGAATCCGCTGCGCGCACCTGGGCACGTTGCGCGTCGGCCGAAATGCATGCGGGTTTCGCCACGCTGCGCAACGTGTGCGGCATGAGCTGCGGTGTGCGCGTGCGCTTGCATGAGTTCAACCCGGCGCTGAAGGCGGATGTCGCCCGCATCAATGAACTGTGGAACGAAGGCCTGTCGCGCTTTGGCGGTCCGTTCCTCGCGGGCGATGCGTTCACGGCCGTCGACGCGTTCTTTGCGCCAGTGGTGTTCCGCGTCCAGACCTATGACCTTCCCCTGCAAGGTGCGGCAACAGCGTATGTGCAACGCATGCTGGAGCTGCCGGCGATGCGCCAATGGTATGTCGATGCGCTGGCCGAGCCCTGGCGCGACCGCGCGCATGAGGCGGAAGTGCAGCAGTACGGTGAAGTGGTCGAAGACCTTCGCGTCGCCTGATCAGGCGATGTCGGCAACGGCAGGCGCCCGTCGGCGCGCCTGCCATCGTCCCAGTGCCACCAGCAGCAGAGCGACCACGATGAAGGCCGCCAGTACGCCGATCGCATCGAGCAGCACCTGCAGGTAACCCAGCGCGCGCACGTCGAGAAACGGATAGGGATACCAGCCGTTCGCCGCGCCACGCAGCAGCACATAGAGGAAATAGCCCGCCGGGTAGCTCTGCCACACGAGCGCCTGCGACCAGCGTAGCGCGCCCTTGGGCACGGCCAGCCACCAGTACACGAGGTAGAGCAGCGGCATCGCGTCGTGCACGATCACGTCGGCCACCAGCAACCAGCCGGACGGACTCCACAACTGGCGCAGCATCACGTTGTAGATCGCGCTGACGATCACGATGCTCATCGCCGCCGCCGTCTGCACGCTGGGCCGGGTGAGGAATATTCCGAGCGGGCCGCGCGAACCCGTTGCCGCCGCGCTGAGTACGCCGACCACCAGCAGGTTGCTGAGGATGGTGTAGAAGCCGAGGAACAGCCACACGCCCGCCAGCACGGTGCCGCCGTTCGCTTCCGTCATCCGGATCGAAAACCACAGCTGCAGTGCCAGCCCGAACCCGCCGAGCAGGGCGGCGAACAGGGCGAGTGGGCGATAGGGTTGCGTCATGGTGTGGTCGTGCGGCTAGAGTGCTGCGCGCGAGCACGCTGTGGCAGCCGTCCATGCAGGCATGGCGGCTGCGGCAGACATCAGAACTTGTAGCCGCGATGGATGGCGACGATGCCGTTGCTTAGGTTGCGCACATCGACGCGGCCGAAGCCGGCGCGTTCCATCATGCCCTTCAGCGTCTGCTGATCGGGATGCTTGCGGATCGACTCGGCAAGATATTGGTAGCTGTCGGCATCGCCCGCGAACAGCTGGCCGAGCTTGGGCAGCACCTTGAAGGAATGGAAGTCGTAGAGCTTGCTGAAGAGTTCGCTTTGCACGCGCGAGAATTCCAGCACCAGCGTGCGGCCACCCGGCTTGAGCACGCGGCAGATGTCGGCCAGCGCCTTGTCCTTGTCGGTGACGTTGCGCAGGCCGAAGGCCATGGTCACGGCGTCGAAGCTGTTGTCCGGGAACGGCAGGCACTCGGCGTTGAGCTGGGTCCAGCGCAGGCCCGAAACGAGGCCGCGATCGGTCATGCGGTCGCGACCCACGCCGAGCATGGCGGCATTGATGTCGCCCACGATGATCTCGCCTTCGGCGCCCACCACCGGCTTGAGCAGCGCGGCAATATCGCCGGTACCGCCCGCCAGATCGAGCACGCGATCGCCGCGGCGTACGCCGCTGACGGCGACGAAATGGCGCTTCCACAGGCGATGGATGCCGAACGACATCAGGTCGTTCATCAGGTCGTAGCTGCTCGCGACCGAAGTAAACACCTGGCCGACGAGTTTTTGCTTGTCGGCGACAGGGACGTCGCGGAAACCGAAATGGGTGGTCTTGGGCTGCTGGTCGTTCATGGGGTAATGGTAGCGGATTGAGGGCGTGGCTTCGTTGTATGCGACGCGGCGCTTTTCCCCCTTTCCCCTGCGGGGAGAGGGCTGGGGTGAGGGGCGGGTGCTCGCGGGAACGTTCCCTAGCTCGTCATCCCGGCGCACGCCGGAGGCGCTTTTAAACAGCCGAATGGCTGGTCATCCAGTGACTTTGCGCTGGGTTGTCGCGATACGGCGACCTGGCTCGCCTGCCGCGGGCTTCCGTCCTCCTGCCGGCGACGCAAAGCTAGTCCCCTTTTCGGGAAGGCCGGGTCACTTTTCTTTGCTTGCCCAAAGAAAAGTAACCACAAGAAAAGGCCCCCCGGATGACGCGCCTTCCGGGCCTGCGGCCCTCCAGGTGCGCGAGTGGGTTGCAGGGTTTTTCGACAGGGCATCCTGCCCTGGCGAAAAACTGGCCCGCATCCCTGCGGGCCACCCTTCGGGCTTTCCTCCACCCACCCGCCGCGTCATACGGGGACCCCAAGGGCCAAGAGCCGGAGCTAAGAGCCGGAGCCGGAGCCGGGAACTGCAGGGCTACTGTGGGAGCGCACTTGTGCGCGACAAACCTACGGAGCGATACACCCAAGCGTGGCAGTCGCGCACAAGTGCGCTCCCACAGAAAGCGCGCCCGTTCCCGCGAGCACGGCCCCTCACCTCAGCCCTCTCCCAAGAAGGGAGAGGGCGCCAGAGGCAGGCTTAGTTCGCCAATTCCTTGACTTCCGACTTGTAGATCACGCCGCCCTTCATCACGAAGTTCACCTTCTGCATCACCGTGATGTCCTCGATCGGGTTGCCGGGCACGGCGATGATGTCCGCCATGCGGCCCACGGCGATCTGGCCCAGTTCGTTCTGCTTGTGCAACAGTTCGGCGGCGTGGGTGGTGGCCGCCTGCAGCACGAACATCGGGGGCATGCCGGCCTGCACCATGTATTCGAATTCCCTGGCGTTCTGGCCGTGTGGGTAGACCGACGCATCGGTGCCGAAGGCGATCTTCACGCCGGCCTTGTACGCCTTGCCGGCAGTGGCCTGGATCACAGGGCCGACCTTCAGTGCCTTGGCGGCGACCTGCGGCGGGTAATAGCCCGGTTTGGCGGCCATTTCCTGCACGTACTTGCCGGCGATGATGGTCGGCACGTACCAGGTGCCGTGTTCCTTCATCAGCTTCATGTCCTCGTCGTTCATGAAGGTGCCGTGCTCGATGGAGTCCACGCCGGCGAGCACCGCGCGGCGAATGGCTTCGGCACCGTGCGCGTGCGCAGCCACGGTGAAGCCGTAGTCGTGCGCCGCGGTGACCACGGCCTTGATCTCCTCGATGGTCATCTGCGCGTTGTCAGCGCTGCTGCTTTCGTCGAGCACGCCACCGGAGGGCATGATCTTGATCACGTCGACGCCATCCTTGTAGTGCTGGCGCACCGTCTTGTAGGCATCGTCGACGCTGTTGAGGATGCCGTCCTTCGGGCCCGGATCGCCTTGCAGATCCATGCGGTAGCCGTCGGTGGGATCGGCATGGCCGCCGGTGGTGCCGATCGCCTTGCCGGCGGTGAAGATGCGCGGTCCCGGCACGATGCCGGCGTTGATGGCGTTGCGCAGCGCGATCGATTCGTTGGCGGCGTCGCCCAGATTGCGTACGGCCGTAAAGCCGGCCATCAGCGTGCGGCGTGCGTAGACGGTGGAACGCACCGCGTAATCGGCGACGTTCCAGCGGAACTGGTCGGTATAACCGGTCGGGCTGGTCTCGCCGGTCAGGTGCGTGTGCGCGTCGATCAGGCCTGGCAGGCAGGTGCCGTCGATGAACTTCTGATACAGGAAGCTCGCGCCGGAGGCCTTGGCGGCGTTGGCGTAGGAGCTGTAATCCACATAGCCGGCCTTGATCTCCTTGACCTGCTTGCCTTCAATCACCAACGTGGTCTCGCCCAACAGCTTGCCGGCGGCGGTGTCGACCATGTGCGCACACTGCAGCACGGTGACATCGGGCGGTGTCTGGGCGGGTTCGGCCGCCATGGCGGTGGGCAGCGCAAGGGCTGCGGCGATGGCGAAGGCAACGCGTGTGGTCATGATGAGCTCCCCGGATGAAGCGCCCATCTTAGGCCAGCCCCGCATGGCATGAGGGGTGACTTTCGCCACCCCTCGGAGATCAGCTCTTGGAAGCCGTGTCGCTGCCGTCTTCTTCCACCGCGATCGCTTCCGCCGGTGCGTGCTCGTGATGCTCGGCCGCCACGTGGCGCTCGTGCAATGCCTCGCTGGTGGCATCCGCAGGCAGCGGCTTCTCGGCCGACGCTTCCTTCTCGCCATCGCCGCCCGGGGTGATCTTGAGAATGGAATGGCGCACTTCGCGGGAAAGGATCACGCGGGCGTCGCGCACCATGCCTTCAAGCGCGGTGTCGTAGTCGAGCTTGCCGGCGTCGTCGGTCCACACGATGCGGTTCTCGCGCAGCTTCTGGATGAAACCGCGGAACAGCGCCTTGTCGAAGAACTCCGGCGCCGACAATTCGTTGAGCATGCTCAGGCGCTGCGCGGTGAGCGTGCAGGCGTTCTCAAGCTCCGCCGAAGAAAGCGTATGCGGTCCGTTCTTCACCAGCGCGGCGATGGTGATGTAGTAGCGCTCGAACGCCTGGATCAGGCTGCGCGCAATGATCTTGAGCTGGAAGGCCGCATCGTCCTGGCCCGGGCCGCGTTCGAGCACGCGGCCATCGCCGGTCGCTTCGAGCAGCCCGCGGCGCACGAAGAAATCGATGGTGGCCTGCAGCTGCGCGCAGAAACCGTCGGCATCCCACGGCAGGAACAGCTCGCCCTGGATGAACGGATAAATGATGCGGCCCAGGCGCAGCACCGAGGCGCGCGACATGCGGCGATTGTTGAGGAAGCACGAGGCCACCCACGCCGCCGTGGCGGTGAGGTGAAGCACGTTGTTGCGGAAATAGCTCAGCAACACCGCCTGCTCGTCTTCGGTGACCAGCACGTCGCCCAGCGGATGGCGCACGCGACGGATCCAGCCCATCTGCTCGCCATAGGCGATGATGCCGGCCGGGTCCATCGCGGTGAGCGTCATGCGATCCGAATAGGGCAGCTCTTCCAGCAGTCCCTTCATCAGTTCGAGTTGCGCGAGCAGGTCGTTTTCCGCCATCGCGTGCTTGGGCGTGGCGAGCAGCGCCAGCGCCAGCAGGTTGATGGGGTTCATGTCCGCGGCGCGGTTGATGTTGATCTGGATCTTGTCGGCCAGATCGTCCACCACGCGGCCCAGCCATTCGGGCTTGGCGTCGGGATCGTCGGTGCGCCAGTCGGGGCTGGCGGCGTCGAGCATGGGATTGAGTTCGATCGGCTCGCCGAAATTCAGCGCGACGTGGCCATAGCGCTGGCGCAACACCTTGAGGCCGCGCACCAGGCCGATCAGCGATTCCTTCTCCTTGGGCTTGCCGGAGAGTTCGCCGATATAGCTCTTGCCCTCCATCAGTTTCTCGTAGCCGATGTACACGGGCTGGAACAGCACCGGTCGGCGCGGCGCGCGCAGGAATGCGCGTACCGTCATCGCCAGCATACCGGCGCGCGGCGCGAGCAGGCGGCCCGTGCGTGAGCGGCCGCCTTCGATGAAGTATTCCATCGGCACGCCGCGATCGATCAGCTGCGCCACGTATTCGTTGAACACCACCGAGTACAGCGCATTGCCCTTGAAGCTGCGGCGCAGGAAGAACGCGCCGCCACGCCGCAGGATCGGGCCGATCACCGGCAGATTGAGGTTCACGCCCGCCGCGATATGCGGCACCACCACGCCGGACATGTGCAGCTGGTAGGACATCAGCAGGTAGTCGGCATGGCTGCGATGGCAGGGCACGTAGACCACTTCATGGCCGGGTGCGGCAGCGCGGGCCTTGTCGAAGTGGTGCATATGGATGCCGTCGTACAGCTTGTTCCAGAAGTTGGACAGCAGGAACGACGCCGAACGCACCACCGGATGCGAATAGTCGGCGGCGATTTCCATCACCAGGTCGTGCGCGCGACGCCACGCCTTGGCCTGGCTGATGTTTTCCTTCGCCGCCGTGGCCGCGATGGCGGTGCGCACCGGTTCGGCGTTCAACACCGAATCGACCACGGTGCGGCGATGCGACAGGTCGGGGCCGATCACCGCCGCGCGGATGCGGCGGAAGTGCGTGCGCAGCACGCGGGCGATCTTGCGGGTGAGGCGTTCGGGGCGGATGTCGCCCGCTTCGTTCACCACCGTGCGCAACGACACCGGGGTGGAGAAGTGCACCACCGTGTCGCGGCCATTGAGCAGCAGCGCCAGCATGCGGCGGAAGCGGCCCACCATCACCCAGTTTTCCGAGAACAGCACACTGAACCAGCCCGACTCGCGGGTGGGAGCGCGGCCGACATAGATCGACACGGGGACGATCTGCACGTCGCGTTCCGGCTGGCCTTCGAGCGAGCGCACCAGCTGGCCGAGCGGCTCGTTGGGCGAGCGCTTGCGGTTGCGGCCGAACAGCCAGCCGTCGCGGCGGGCCAGCGCGAACACCGAGCGCCGGCGGCGCGTGCCCGACAGCGGCTGCATGGGCGAAGGCAGGCCGGCCTCGCGGCAGGCGCGCTCGAGGATCAGGGCATCGGACAGCCCGTCGCGCTCGATCACATAGCAAACCGGCACGCCCGCCTGCAGCAGGGCAGCGGGTTCGGCGGGATCGCGGCGGATGCGCATCCAGGGTTCAAGCAACTGCCCGGCCAGGTTGAACCACCAGGGCGCGCGGCTACGGGCGGGAGAGTCCGTGGTCGACATATTCTGCATTCCCCAATTGTAACTGGTGGGCCCCGACCGATCCGGGGTTTTCGGGCTGGGCGGAGCAGATCGCGAACCGCACCCATGACATCGCCCCGGCCTTTTACCGGAGCAGAAGTAAACAAGGTGTTCTGGTTCGGGCTTAGTGCTTGGCGGGTGGCGTCGGTGCCTGCGCCTGGATCGGTGCACCGACGCTGGCGGCCGTGGCCGGCGCGCCGGCACTGCCCGCCGGTGCCGGCGGAGCGAGCAGCCGCTGATGCGCTTCGCGCACGTTCTGCAGCACGTCTTCGCTGTACCAGCGGCCGTCCTGCTGGATCAGGTCCGACTCGGTGGAAAGCGGCTTGCCGAGCAGGGTGTAGTCGATCTTCACATGCGCGTGGCCGTTGCGGCTTTCCACCGTGCTGACCTTCACCGAATCGAAGGTGTCGTCCAGCGACAGGCCATAGACGGTCAAGGCCTGCTTGATGCCGAGGAAACCGACGCTGTACTTCTGCATGGCCGTATCGAAGTCCATCGCCTTCAGTTGCTCGGGCGTCTTCAGATCGAGCCTGCGGGCGGTATCCACGGCGATGCTGACGACGCGCTTGGCGCGGGCCTGGTCGAACCACGGCACCGTCTGCGCCCACGGCGCCAGCACGTTGATGACCTCGGTGGCCTGTTGCTTCTGCAGGTTGGTGAGGTCCTTGCTCTGCGATACGCCGGTGGCCGCAATGGCCTGGAAGATGCCGATCATCACCGGCACCTGGTCCTGGTATTGCGCCTGCAGCTGGGTCAGCTTGGGCTTGGCCACCGCGTACAGCTTGGTTTCCGCATCCGGTGCGGTGAGCTGCTGCATGGTCTTGACGAAATCGGCCCGGTCTTCCGGCGTCAGTGGGTGCTCGTCGGGGCGCGGGCGGGTCCAGTCCGCGCGCAGCGTGTCGTAATCGGCGGGCGGCAGGGCGTGCTTCCAGAAGCCGGCGAAGTCGCCGACCTTGATCAGGGCAACCGATTGCTGCACCGATTCCTCGGGCGTGTCGCCACCGGCGACCACCGGCATGGGCCCCAGATGCTTGTGGTGCGAGGTCATGAACAACGCGGCCGCCGTGGCCAGCACCAGCAGGGCAATGAACGCGGCAACGGCGTAATAGACGGATGAGCGACGCATGGGACCAGGCTCTTGGGGTGGCGCCCCGGCGATCAGCGCTTGGGCGGTCGGCGGAGCGTAAGGGGGTCGGCTCCGCGCGAACAAGAGGCGGGACACCAAGTTGAGAGTCCGTTCAAGCGCTCTTTAGAAAGCGCCAAAAAGAAAACCCCGCGGGCGCTGAGCCTCACGGGGTAATCCGGCAGAGCCGGAAGGGAAATGGCCTTGCCTGCGGAATTATCAAGGTCAGCAGGTGTTGGCGGGGAGGATGTTACTTCCCCGTCAAAGTTAAAGCAATACTTTATATTATGCTACATAAGTATTTGTTTTTACTTGTTTGATCTTAGTCGAAACGCAGCGATTGAATCTTCTGGCGGCGGCGTTCGTCGCGCGGCGCCGTGTAGTCATTATTAAACAATGCGGGCTCCCAAGCGCCATAGGTCGGGTTGGGCAACACGAACCAGCGCGTGCCGATCCAGTCCAGGTAGGGCTGCATGGCCTTCTGGCGGCCGGCGGCGTTATTGGCCAGAACGGTCACAAAATCGCCGATCTGGTCGCCAAACTGCATCAACACGCGATATTTGTGGCTGATCAGCTGGCGGCGGCAACCCTTTTCGGTGCCGATCTGCTCGCAGTCTTCCACGAAGGTACCCAGACCCAGGAAAGCCTCCGGACCCGACACCGGCAGCCCGGCCTTGCGCAGGTTGGCCAGGGTGGCCTGGTCCAGGTCCTTGGCGCGGTTGGAAATGTAGATCACCGCAATGCCGTGCTTGGCCGCGAACTGGGTGAACTCCACCACGCCGGGCAGGGCGCGGGCGCGCTGTTCGTTGCACCAGGCGGCCCAGTCGGCCTCGTTGTACTCGCCGCCGTTCTTGATCAGGCGCGCCTGATAGGGCGAGTTGTCGAGCACGGTTTCGTCGATGTCGAGCACCACGGCCGGCTTCAGCTCCTTGGCCGGGGCGGCGCGGTCATCCTTGGGCAGCGCGTCCCATTGCTTGTCGGCCAGGGCCGCCAGCAGGCGCGACTGCGCATCGCGATAGGTCTGCAGATAGATCAGGTCATGCTCGATCGCCGTCTGGCTCCAGGCAACCGCATTGAGGTTGTCATCGGCGGGCGCGGCGGGTGCCGGAGCGGCGGCGACGGGCGCGGCCGGAACAGCAGGCACGGGCGCCTTGGTCGGGGTGGCAGTGGAACAACCGGCAAGCAGGACCAGCGCGGCAAGCGCTGCCGACAAACGAACGGACATAACGGATTCCCTAGTAAACAGAGCGCGCAGAATCGGGCAAGTTTACGACAGAGGCATGTCGACACCCGGCAGCACGGCCATCGGCGTACGCGAAAGACAGGGCTGGCGGCCCTCAACGGCTACTGACAGACTGGCCGCATCCCCCTTGCCCGCATGAAGTTGCATGGACCCTGCCGCGAACATCCGCCCGTCCTCGCCCGCCATCCGCATCACAAGCTATGTGCTGGCCGGCATCGCGCTGGTGCTGGTGTTGGGCCTGCGTTTGCTGCCGGCGCTGTTTGCCGGCCTGCTGGTCTACGAGCTGGTGCAGTCCACCGCACCGCTGCTGGGCCAGCGCGTACCGAGCGATCGGGCGCGTGTGCTGGTGGTGGCCTTGCTCGGCACCATCGTGGTCGGGCTGCTGGTATTGCTGATCCTCGGCGCGGTGAGCTTCCTGCGCACGGAGATCGGCAATCCGGAGCAGATGTGGCAGGAGCAACTGATGCCGCTGGTGGAGAAGGCGCGCGAACAGTTGCCGACCTCCATCGTCGGCTGGTTGCCCGACAGCGTGGACGATCTGCGCGTGATGGCGCTGGAACTCACCCGCAAGCATTCGGTGAGCCTGCAGACCATCGGCAAGGAAGCAGCACGTGTGTTCGTGCACATCCTGATCGGCATGGTGCTCGGTGCGATCGTGGCGCTGAGTCGCACGCGGCCGGCACATCAGGTCGGTCCGCTCGCCTCGGCGCTTGGCCTGCGCGCGCAGCGTCTTGCCGAAGCGTTCCACAACATCGTGTTCGCGCAGATCAAGATCTCCCTGCTCAATACCGCGTTCACCGCGATCTTCCTGCTCGGCGTGCTGCCGCTGATGGACATCCACGTGCCGCTCGCCAAGACGCTGGTGGTGGTGACCTTCATCGTTGGCTTGTTGCCGGTGATCGGCAATCTGATTTCCAACACGGCGATCACCATTGCCGGCCTGTCGATCTCGCTCGGCGTCGGCGTGGCGGCGCTGGGTTTCCTGATCCTCATCCACAAGCTCGAGTATTTCCTCAACGCGCGAATCGTCGGCAGCCAGATCCGCGCACGGGCCTGGGAGCTGCTGGTGGCCATGTTGTTGATGGAGGCCGCGTTCGGTCTCGCCGGGCTGATCGCTGCGCCGATCTACTACGCCTATCTCAAGAGCGAGTTGGAAGCGGAGCGGCTGATCTAGCGCGCATACGCGGGCTCCGCGATCCACCGGAGCCGCCCTTTTCGGGTGCACGAACAAGCATTTCGTAAGTTGTACGTAAGTTTTCTTGCGAACACCATCACTAATCAAGCACATAAGTGCACTTTTAGTGATCGCAATATATTGCGTTTCGACGCGGCCGAAGCCGGCCATTAGCATCGCGGACCGACCTAATCGACCCCTGCGAAACAGATAACGTCGAATTTTTGGCTGTCGTCTTTCATTTACGTGACAAGCAGTGAGTACGCGCTCACTGCACGAACTTGCGGTTCACAAACCCTTCATTTGTAAAAGAAAAGTTTCGTGATAAGAACCCTACGACAGGGAATAGCGGTAGACGACAACGTCCTAAGGGGAAAGAGGACTTGTCGGGTTTCCTGTACAGCCCGCGCCGGGGGACGGCGTGATGTCTGACTTTCAAGTGTAGGGGAGACAAAAGATGTTGAAGTCCAAGCTGACGGCTGCCGTCCTGGCAGCCCTGGCGCTCGGCTATGCGTCCGCGACCCTCGCGGCCACCGACGCCTCCACACCCGCACCATCGTCGCCGCAGGACACATCCAACTCGTCGCAAAGCGGCGCGCAGGACGAAGACGCGACCAAGAAAGCCAAGAAGCTCGAAGCCGTTACGGTGACCGGTTCGCTGATTCCTCAATCGCAGGTGGAAACAGCCCAGCCGGTGATCAGCATCACCGCGGAAGACATGAAGGCCCGTGGCTTCACTACCGTGGCCGAGGCGTTGCAGCAGGCCTCGTTTGCCACCGGTAGCGTGCAGGGACCGCAGGACAACAACTCGTTCACCACCGGTGCGCAGACGCTGAGCATGTTCGGTCTGCCGGTGGGCTTCACCAAGTATCTGATCGATGGCCGGCCAATGGGCAACTTCCCCGGCCTGTACAACGGCAGCGATGTGTTCAACAACATCAGCAATATTCCGATGGAGATGGTCGACCACATCGACGTCCTGCCGGGTGGACAGTCGTCGCTGTACGGTTCGGATGCCATTGCTGGCGTCGTCAACATCGTGCTGAAGAAGCACGTCGACGCCCCGACCATCGATGTGCGCGCCGGTGCCTTCTCCGAGGGCGGCGGTGCAAACCAACGCATCAGCTTTGCCGACAGCTTCAACTTCGGCAAATTCAACACGATGATCGGCGTGCAGTACGAGCAGCAGCGTCCGATCTGGGGTTATGACCGCGATCTGACCAAGACCTACAACCAGAATGGTACGACCCCCGCCGTGGCTTCGCGCGACTATCTGGTGCTGGACGCCATCGCCGGTAAGTACCTCATGCTCGATCCCAGCAATTGCGCCGGCGTGTCGAGCGGTTACAACGGTCAGGAAGGTCTGCAGAATCGTCCCGGCCGCGGCCAGTTCTGCGGTTCGTTCCCGAGTGCGGGCTACTCGACGATCGACAACCAGACCAAGTCGGCGAACCTCTACTCGCACTCGACGTTCGACGTGAACGATAACCTGCAGTTGTACGGCGACCTGCTCTACAACTACCAGGAACAGAAGTTCACCTCGGGTACCAACACCACGTTCTGGAGCACCCAGGTCGACACCGCGGCCTCAGGCGGCGGCTACTACTGGGATCCGAACCTGGGCACCCTGGCGCTGGTGCAGCGCATCTTCACGCCGGAAGAAGTGGGCGGCTACTCAAACATCATGAACAAGCAGTACGAGAACTCGTACATGCTGACTTTGGGCGGCAAGGGCACCATCGGACAATCGAACTGGGATTACGACCTGGGCTTCACCCATTCCGATGACCACCTGGTCAACCGCGACTTCCAGCGTTTCGCGGGCCCGATCGAGCAGTACTTCTCCGATCATGTGCTGGGCCGCCAGCAGGGCACCTATTCCGGCTACCCGATTTTCACGCCCGACTACGGCAAGCTGTATAGCCCGGTCTCCACGTCGGACTTCCGTTCCTTCACGGGCTACACCACGTCCGAGTCGAAGACCTGGGACAACATGATCCGCGGTCAGCTGACCAATCAGTCGCTGTTCCGCATGGCCGGTGGCGATGCCGGTCTTGCCGTGGTGCTGGAAGGCGGCAACCAGGGTTGGGATTCGACGCCCGATCCGCGTCTGCTGCAAACCATCACCGACGTGAACGGCAATGTGGATCCCTACGTGTGGGGTACCAGTTCGACGCCGGGTTCGGGTCACCGTTCCCGTTATGCGGGTACGGCCGAGCTGCGCATGCCGTTGCTTGAGCAACTCGTGATGGATACCTCGCTGCGCTACGACAGCTACAACGTCGACGGTCACACGGTGAGCCACCCGACCTACAACGTCGGCCTGGAATACCGTCCGCTCGATACCTTCCTGCTGCGCGGCCGCTACGGCTCCGCTTTCAAGGTGCCGACGCTGGCCGATGAGTTCCAGGGCCCCAGCAACTACTACAACACCGTCACCGACTACCTGAACTGCAATCGCATGGGCGTGCCGCCGGAGGTGGCTTCCGTCGCATGTAAGAACCCATACGACAACACGCAGTACAAGGGCCTGACCTACGGCAATCCGGACCTGCAGCCGATCACCGCGAAGGTGTGGAGTTACGGCTTCGTGTGGGCTCCGGTCGAGCGCATGTCGCTGGGCATCGACTACCTGCACTGGAACATCAACAACGAAGTCGCGCAGATCAATGCGGATCAGTTGTCCCGCACGCAGTACCTCTGCGACGTCGGCACGTACAGCATGTCCTCGCAGCTGTGTACCCAGGCGTTCAACCTGATCACCCGCGGCCCGGGCAACAACGGCCTGCTCGGCCAGATCACGAACATCACCACGCCCAAGTTGAATATCGCCAGCGAGGAACTCAACGCGATCACGGCGAACTTCAGTTACGTGCAACCGGTGGGAGCCTTCGGCCAGCTGGCGCTTGCGTTGTCCTATTCGGACGTGCTCAAGCACACCACGCAGGACTACGCGACGGATCCGAAGATCGACGTACTGCGTCACCCGGCGGCGTATCCGAACGGTACGGACTTCAAGAGCAAGGCCAATGGCTCGCTGACCTGGAGCAAGGACGAGTGGTCGGCAACGGTGTACTTCAACCGCTACGGCAGCTCGCCCAACTACGAAGCCACGCTGGTGGACAACTACACCGCGCCGGGCACCGGCAAGCTGGCGCCGTGGATCCTGTACAACGCGAGCGTCACCTACAATCCGCTCAAGAACCTCGGCCTCTCGTTGCTGGTGAACAACGTGTTCAACAAGATGCCGCCGAAGGATGACAGCTACGACGGTCTGACCAACTCGCCGTACAACACGGACAACTACAACGTGTTCGGCCGTGCGATCTACCTCGAAGCGAACTACAAGTTCGGCAGCAACCACTAAGCCGCCGGACATCGATGTGTCGAGGAACGGCCCCGCGTGTCGGGGCCGTTTTTTTGTTTCAGGCCGGCTGCTAGCGCTCGATCGTCACGCCCGCCTGGGTCAGCAGGTCGAGCAGGGGGCCAAGCTGCGCTTCGTATCGCTTCCAGCGCTTCATCGACGTGCGGTAGATCGAGCTTCGTACCTGCACGGCGCTGGCGGTGTTGACGGGTGCCTCGTTCGCTTCGAAGCGAAGGCATCGCTCATCCCACGGCAGGCCGCAGAATGCCAGCAGCTCGCGCGAGCGTTCCTCCTGGTGGTCGACCAGCGCCTCATAGGAAACCTCCAGCACGCGTCCCGGCATCACTCGCTTCCAGTGAGCCATGATGCGTTCGAACTGGAGGTAATGAAAGCCGGTATCCAACAGATCGAACGAGTAGCCGTAGTACGACGACAGGGCAGCGAACAGTTGCCGGAAATTGCTCAGGCAGGTGTCCACCGGATCGCGTCGCAGGCAGATGATCTTCGCGTGGGGCAGCGCGTGCGCGATATGTCCCGCGTAGAGGAAGTTGTGCGGCAGCTTGTCGATGAAGCGCGGACGATGACCGGTCGCCGGCCGCGTGCTGGCGAGGTATTCGGAACCAAGCGTGGCCCAGTCGAGCTGCTGCGCACGGCGAACTGTATCGAGGTCGAACAATTCCGGCGTCGCGCTGCCGCTCAGTCGTTTGACCAGCACGCCGAAGTTCTGCAGCTCGCCGGCCGAATAGACGTCCGGATGGCTGGAGATGATCCGCTCGACCAGCGTGGTGCCGGAACGCGGCATGCCGATCACGAAGATGGGCTCGTGGGTCGGATCGCCGTTGGTGTGGGTCATCGGAGAGGGAAACGATTCGATCAGGGCATCGAAGATCGCCTTGTCCGCCGCGCGCGTGTAGCGCTCCATCGCCTTGCCTGGCGCCTTGCCTCGCGTCAGGCTGTCGAACGCGCGGGCATAGTCGCCGAGATCTTCGTATTCCTTGGCGAGTGCCATGTGTAGGTAGGTCTGCGCGTCTCCGTCACGAGGATGGCTTGCGGCGAGCAGCTCAAGTCGGGCCGTGTGGTTGCTGGCCGGCGCCTGCTTGCGCAGTTGCGCCAGCGTCAGATGCGCTTTCCAGAACGTGGGGTCGAGTGCGATGCAGGTTTCCAGCGCGCGCTCCGCGGCATCCATGTCGCCGTTCGCTACCAGCGACGTCGCCAGATTGAAGCGGTAAGCGGCCTGCCTGGGCTCCAGTTCGGAGGCAGCGCCAAACGCCTCTGCCGCGCGCTCATGGGCATGGCTTTGCGTGTAGACGGTGCCCAGCGTGTCGAAGCTAAACGGATCGCCGGGCTTCAAGGCCATGGCCCTGTCGGCGACAGCCAGCGCTTCTTTCGAGCGGCGCACCATCGCCAGGGCCTTGGCGAACTGCGCGGCGAAATCGGCACGGCCCGGCTCGAGATCGGTCGCCTTATGCAGCAGGCCAAGGGCATACGGCATGAATCCGAGTTCGAGCGACGCGATGCCGGCGATGTAGTAGACGCCCCCGTGATCGGGCGCCAAGGGAAGCAACCGGGCGGCAAGTTCGCGTGCGCGTTGCCACTGTCGCTGGTTGAAAGCCTGGACGAGCTGGGCGTAGAGGTCAGCCGGGTCGGTCATGGTATTCCGAGTCAGGATGCACGCGACCGATTCTACGGGACGGCGGTGGCGGAGATACCGTCCCTGGCGGGAAAGGATCAGCCGCCCGCCAGCATCGCCGCAATCTTCGCCATATGCGACTGGGCCGTCTCGCGCACCACTTCCTTGTCCGCCTCCGGATCCTTGCCTTGCCAGTGCAGGTCGTCCTGCGGCAGCTCGTGCAGGAAGCGGCTGGGCTGGTTGCTGTGCACTTCGCCGTAGCGCTTGGTCTTGGCCGACCAGGACAGCGTGAGCATCTCCTTCGCGCGGGTGATGCCCACGTACATCAGGCGCCGCTCCTCGTCGATACGCCCCTCGTCGATGGCGCCGTCGTGCGGCAGCGTGCCTTCCTCGCAGCCGACGATGAAGACGAAGCGGAACTCCAGTCCTTTGGCGGCGTGCAGCGTCATCATGCGCACGGCATTGCCCGGTTCGTCGCGGTCGGCATGGGTGAGCAGGGCGAGCTGGGCGGCCAGGTCGCCGGTGGTGTTGTCGTTGCGCTGCATGGCGCGGAACCAGTCGGCCAATTCGCGCAGGTTGCCCAGGCGGCGCTCGCGCAGCGTGGCGTCGGTGGTGCTGGCCGCCACGTGGGCCGCGTAGCCCGTGCGTTGCAGCACGGTTTCCACCAGGTCGGCCGCGCTCTGGTGCAGCGAGGCGCTGCGCAGTTCGTCCATCAGCTGGGTGAACGAGGCGAGTGCGGAGGCTGGGCGCGGGGAAAGCTGGCGCAGCACGGCATCGCTGCGTGCGGCATCCAGCAAGGGTGCGTGACGTGTCTGGGCGATCTCGCCGAGTTTCTCCAGCGTGGTGGAACCGATCTCGCGCTTGGGTACGTTCACCACGCGCAGAAAGGCCGCGTCATCGCTGGGATTGGTGAGCAGGCGGAAGTAGCAGAGCAGGTCCTTCACTTCCGCGCGATCGAGAAAGCTCAGCGCACCGGACAGGTGATAGGGCACGCGCGCCAGGCGCAGCGCTTTTTCCAGCGGACGCGCCTGGAAATTGCCCCGGTAGAGGATGGCGATGTCGTGCCAGCGCGCCTTGTGCTTTTCCGCCAGCGAGGCGGCAATGGCGGCCACGCGCTCGGCTTCGTGTTCGTTTTCCTTGCACTCCAGCACGCGGATCTGCGCGCCTTCCGGGTGCTCGCTCCACAGCTTCTTTTCGTGCAGATGCGGGTTGTGGGCGATCAGCTTGTTGGCCGCGCGAAGGATGCGCTTGCCGCAACGGTAGTTCTGTTCCAGCTTGATCACGCGCAGGCTGGGCCAGTCCTTGCCGAGCTGGTCGATGTTCTCCGGATTCGCGCCGCGCCATGCATAGATCGACTGGTCGTCGTCGCCCACGCAGGTGAAGCTGCCGCGCTCGCCGGCCAGCGCCTTCAGCAGCCGATACTGCGCGTCGTTGGTGTCCTGGTATTCGTCCACCAGCAGATAGCGCAGGCGTTCGCGCCACACGGTGCGGCATTCCTCGTCGCTTTCGAGGATACGCAGCGGCAGGCGGATCAGGTCGTCGAAATCCACCGCGTTGAACGCGTTGAGACGCGCCTGGTACAGCTCGTAGATGGTGGCGGCGTCCAGCTCGCGCGGGCTGCGCGCGGCGGCCAGCGCCTCTTCCGGCGACAAGCCCGCGTTCTTGGCGCGACTGACCAGGTTGCGGATGCCGAACAACACATCGGGCTTGATGCCCTTGGGCGCCAGTTCCTTGATGATGCCTTCGCTGTCGTCCGCATCGAGCACCGAAAAGCCCTTGCGCAGGCCGGCGCGCACATGCTCCATCTGCAGGAATTTCAGCCCCAGCGCGTGGAAGGTGCACACGGTGAGCGCCGCGGCGTCCTCGCTGCTGATCAGCTTGGCCACGCGCTCGCGCATTTCCTTCGCGGCCTTGTTGGTGAAGGTGATGGCGGCAATGCGCGCGGGTGCCAGCTTCTTGCGGGCGATCAGATACGCGATCTTCTGCGTGATCACCGAGGTCTTGCCCGAGCCCGCGCCAGCCAACACCAGCAGTGGCCCGTCACAGTGCTCTACGGCGGCCAATTGTTGGGGATTGAGCATGGTTGGCGCGATCGCTGGACGGCGCCCGATGGTAACAGAGCGCCCTCGCCCAAAGCAGGCTATGCTGCCTCCAGCCACGGGTCGCGCAGTGCCGCCACCCGCGCATCACGGGAGCGTGAGATGGGCAGACTGGCGGTCATGGGCATGGTGATCCTGGTGCTCGCGTGGGCGGGGCATGCATCGGCGCAGCAGGCCGACGACGCCACCGACATCAAACGCAGCACCGAGCTGCTCGGCGGCATGGAATCGCCCCTGTTTGTCGACGCCCACAGCGACCTGCGTTATCGCAACAAGGGCATGGAATCCTATCGCGAGGGTCGCCGTCGCGATGCCTTCCACTACTTCCGTCTGGCATCCCGCTATGCCGACAAGACCTCGCAGGCCCTGGTGGGCATCATGTACTGGACGGGCGATGGCGTGGCCAAGGACCGTGCGCTCGGCTACGCGTGGATGGACCTTGCCGCCAGTCGCGGCTATCCCGAGCTGCAGCGCCAGCGACAGCTCTACATGGATCAATTGAGCGATGCCGAACGCGCGAAGGCGGCGCAGCTGCGCCCGACACTCGATGCCGACTACGGCGATGTCGCCGGCGCCAAACGCCTCACCCTGGAGATCGGTTCCAGCCGCGCGCAGGTCACCGGCAGTCACGTCGGCTGGGTAGGCACCGTCACCGCTTCGTACGGGGACAACACAGTGCAAGACTTCAGCAAGTACGACAAGGCGCTGCACATGAACACCGCCGAGTACCTGCAGGTCAAGGACGTGCAGTGGGGGCTGCAGATGAACAGCCGTGTCAACGTGGGCGATCCCGAGCCCGTTGAACCGCCTAGGGCCAACTCGACGCGGCCGGCCGCGTGACCCGGCACACCGCGGCGGCGGATCGATCGCCAGCAGGCTGGTGTTGTGGCTTGATCGAGCGTGTATGTCCCCGGCGTGTCTGGCTTTGGCCGCCCGGCAGCGTCGGATCACCAAGGAGAGCGTGATATGACCAAGGCAGTCCTGTGCAGTCTTTGTATCGCCATGCTGGCGGCCGCGCCGGGATGGAGCATGGCGCAGACATCGGATCCGGCCGCACATCCGGAGGACCTCAGGCAGCTCGGTGTGCTGGAGCAGGCGCTGGCCGAGCCCGGCGTGATCGAGCACCACTCGGATCTCTATTTCCGAACCCTTGGCGCAGACGCCTACAAGGCGGGCGACAAGAAGCGGGCGCTCGAGATGTTTACCTCGGCGGCGCGGTATGGCGACAAGCCTTCCGAGGCCATGGTGGCCACGATGTACTGGAACGGCGAGGGCACCTCGGTCGATCGTCCGCGGGCCTACGCATGGATGGATCTTGCCGCCGATCGCGGTTACCACGACCTGCTGATCCAGCGCGAGCTCTACTGGAACCGCCTGAGTCCGTCCGAGCGCGACGAAGCCATCGCGGTGGGTAAGCAGATCTACGACGAATACTCGGACGAGCGGGGCCAGCAACATCTGGCGGCCGAATTGTCCCGCGTCGCCCTGCAAGCCACCGGCAGCCACACGGGCTACGTGGGCAATGGCGTCGTTGCCCGCTCGCTGGGTGGGGTGGGCACGGCCTTTGGAGGCAGCGTCAGAGGCTACCTCAACGACAACAACATCGCGCAGCTGAGCCAGTACTACAGCAGCGCGGCGTGGTCGGCGGACGACTACCTCCACCTGAAGGACCTGCAGTGGCGCTTCAAGGGCCCGTTGCAGGGGAATGTCGAAGTGGGCGCACCGTTGCAGTTCTCGCCCACGCCCGATTCGCAGCCGCGGGGCTGAACAATCCACCGCGCGATGTCCCATGGCCGGCGCCGCGCGGCCATAATGCGGATGGGACATGGCGTGGGGATGGGATGTGATAGAGGCGACTTCGGAAGTCCACGATCAGTGTGACGTGGTGGTGATTGGCGGCGGCCCTGCGGGTAGCACGGCCGCCACCTTGCTGGTGCGGCGCGGTTATCGCGTCATTGCCTTGGAAAAAGATCGTCATCCGCGCTTTCACATCGGCGAATCGCTGCTGCCGATGAACCTGCCGATCTTCGAGCGGCTGGGTGTGATGGACAAGGTTCGCGCGCTGGGCGTGTTCAAGCCGGGCGCCGATTTCGAAGCCGATAACGAGGAGGGCTACATCACCTTCGAATTCGCGCGTGCGCTGGGTCGCAGCCCGCCGCATGCGTACCAGGTGAGGCGGCAGGATTTCGATGAAATGCTGTTCCGCCATGCCGCGCAGAACGGCGCCGATGCGCGCGAAGGTCACGAAGTACGCAGCGTGGAAGAGCTTGGCACGCGCGACTGGCGCGTGCAGGTGAGCCGCGACCAGGGCGAGCCGTACAGCATTCGCGCGCGCTATGTGGTGGATGCCTCGGGCCGCGATGCCTTCCTCTCCAGCAAGAAGAAGCTCAAGCGCAAGAATGCCGAACATCAGAGCGCGGCGATCTTCGGCCATTTCCGCGGCGCGGAAGCGCGGCCCGGCGAGCACGCCGGCAACATCAGCATCTACCGCTTCGATTACGGCTGGATGTGGATGATTCCGCTGCCCGATGGCGTGATGAGCGTGGGCGCGGTGTGCTGGCCCGGTTACCTCAAGCAGCGCCGCGGCCGCACCACGGATTTCCTGCTGGAAACGTTGCGCCAGAATCCCGCCCTGTGGAAGCGCATCGAACGCGCCGAGTTGATCGACAACGAAGTGCGCGTGACCGGCAACTACTCGTACGACTCCACACGCATGGCGGGTCCGGGCTGGGTGCTGATCGGCGATGCGTTCGCCTTCCTCGATCCGGTGTTTTCCTCCGGGGTGTACCTGGCCATGAGCGGGGCGGAGCAGGCGGTCGAGGTGGTGGATGCCGCGTTGCGCGATCCTTCGCGCGAGGTCGCTCTGCAGCGTCGCCTGGAACGTCGGCAGCGCCGCGGCATGAAGCGGTTTGCGTTCTTCATCTACCGCTTCAACGGGCCGATCATGCGCCAGGCCTTCAGTTCACCGCGCAATACGTTCCAGATCGAGCAGGGCGTCATCTCGATGCTGGCGGGCGACGTGTTCGATTCGTTCAAGGTCTGGAGCCGCATCCTGGCATTCAAGGGCGTCTACCGGATCCTCTCCCTGCGCAACTGGAGTCGCTGGCGCGCCGACCGGCACGAGCGCCTGGCGCAGGCCCGCTCGCAATTCACCGGCGGCACCACGCCGCTGGACAGCGAATAGGCGCTGAAGGCGATAGGGCAACCGGGTAACATCAGCGCCCCGCCACAGGAACCGTCATGGCCAAGCTCTATTTCTATTATTCGGCGATGAATGCCGGCAAGACCACGACCTTGCTGCAGAGCGCCTACAACTACCACGAGCGCGGCATGCGCACGCTCATCCTCACGCCGGCGCTGGACAGTCGCTACGGCGAAGGCGTGGTGGCCTCGCGCATCGGCCTGAAGGCGAATGCGGTGCGCTTTAGCGGCGAGGAGGACCTGCTTGCGCTGGTGCAGGGAGATATCGCGGCCCGCGGCCCGCTGCATTGCGTGTTCGTCGACGAGGCGCAGTTTCTCAGCAAGGCGCAGGTGTGGCAGCTGAGCGACGTGGTGGACAAGCTCAATATCCCGGTGCTCGCCTATGGCTTGCGCACCGATTTCCGCGGCGAGCTGTTCGAGGGCAGCCGTTACCTGCTTGCCTGGGCGGACAACCTGGACGAGATCAAGACCATCTGCCACACCGGCCGCAAGGCCACCATGGTGGTGCGCGTGGATGAACAGGGCCGTGCGGTGACCGAAGGCCCGCAGGTTGAGATCGGCGGCAACGACCGCTATGTCTCGGTGAGCCGCGCCGAGTTCAAGAACATTACGGAAGGGCACGGCAGGATCGAACTGCAGCAGCCGGTGCTGCCGCTGGGCGAGGGACATTGAGTCCTTCGCATCCCTCTAAGGAATGGTAACGGTATGAGCAAAATCCCTTTCCCCGCCTGGCAGCGCCCGCATTGGCAGTCCAGCAACGAACACATCCTGTTGCAGTTCTTCGTGTTCGGAAAATTCCAGTCGGGCCGGGCCCCGTCGCTGGACTACGGCAGCGAAGGCCTGCCCGACGGCGTGGAGATGACCAGCCACAACCACGCGCAGTTGCGCCAATGGGATGGCTATCCGTTGCGTGGCAGTGTCGGGCGCATGTTCAAGGACGGCGCCCCCGAAGCCTACCGGCAGGCGATCGATGCACCGGAAGTATTGGTGATCCGCGGGCAGCTGCCCGACAGCACCGACACCGGTTATCTGCGCGATACGCTGGGCGTACTCGCCGCGCTGCTCGACATGGGTGGCGTCGCCATCCTCGATCCGCAAACGCTTAACCTCTATGACGCCGATACCTGGCGCCGTCACTTCGTGGTGCGCGATGGTGCGCCGATCCGCAATCACCTGTTGATCCTGCGCGATACGGAGAAGAACGGGAATTACTGGGTGCACACGCGCGGCATGCGCAAGTTTGGCCGTCCGGATATCAGCATTCGCAACATTCCCGAAGCCGATAGCGATCGCGCGGGTTTGTTGTGTGAGCGCCTGGTGGAACTGGAGGCGCTGGGGGCGCGGTTCGCCGAAGGCCAGGAGTTGGAGGCTGACGGGATGACGTTGGTAGCCACTCTGGGTGGCGGCCTGGAAGATGCGGATTTCAACAATACGTTTGTGGAGTTTCGCTGGCCGGAGTGACGCCTTGCTTTGCTCCCTCTTCCCTCCGGGGAGAGGGTTGGGGTGAGGGGCGGGTGCTCGCGGGAACGCTCCCTAGCTCGTCATCCCGGCGTACGCCGGATCCAGAGCCTCGGTGTTTGGTTGTCGCGTTATCGCGATCTGGCTCGCCTGCCGCGGGCTTCCGTGCCGCTGCCGCGGGCCGAGTCACTTTTCTTTGCTTGCCCAAAGAAAAGTAAGGCAGTCTCTAATATCAAGTGCAACGCCCTTTGGGAGGTGATGCATGGGTCGGCACTACAACCATCTAAGCGCCGAAGAGCGAGGTGCGATCATGGTGGGCAAGGCA
>NZ_JADIKC010000011.1 GCF_016905005.1 Dyella kyungheensis | reverse complement strand
GCCTGCCCCGCGCCCATCGCGGCAATGCGTTGCTGCAGTTGCGGCTTCTCGGCGATGGCGGCGGCGTAACGCGCATGCGTGTCGCGCAGATCGTCCATCTCCGCGCGAATCGACTGCAGCGGCGCCACGAACCACCAGTGCAGCAAGGCGAAATAGGCGATCACCAACACCACCAGCAACAGCAGCACGGCGGCGATGCGACTCTCGCGCGGCTTGAGCGCGGTCAGCTTCATGGCGCGCTCCCTGCGGCGGCCGGCGCTTTAGGCTTCGCCTCGGCGGCCTTGCGCAGCTGCGCGACCATGTAGAAGCGTTCCTTGCCGGTGGATGGCTCCTTCTGGATCGATCCCTGAAAAGCAGGCTCAACCAGCCACTGCGATCCCTTCAGTGCTTCCAGCAACGACGCTGCCTGCGCGCCCTGCCCTTGCATGCCGATCTGGCCGGCGTGATCGATGGTCAACCGCTCCAGCCATGCATTCTGCGGAAGCCGCGACGATAGTTCCTGCAGAATCGACAGGGCACTCGTGTCTCCCTTCTTACGCTGCGCCAGGAAGCCGGTTGCTCCCGCGTGGTCCTGCAGCGTCTGCCTCAAGGTTGAAACCGCCTGGACATCGCCTTGCATGCGCGCCACTTCGTCGCGCATGACCTGGAGCGCGGCCTCACGGTTGTGCAACCACTGCAGCAAGGAAAGAACGAGCAAAATGCAGGCACCTGCGAACAAGCAAAGATTGAGCCGCAGCCGGCGGTTGACACGCCTCGGCCGGTCGCCCTCCGGAAGCAGGTTCGCCCCAAGCCGCCCGCCATCGAGTCGAACATCCACTGCGTCCAGCGATATGCCCAGCGCACTCAGCTTCACCAGCAACGGTTCGAGCATCGCGCGCGGCACTACCACCAGGTCCGTTTGCAGCCGCGTACCATTCGCCACCAAGGTGGTGGCACCCAAGGCATGGAAGACCTGCGCGGCTCGGAAAGGCGTCTGCCGATCGATCTCATACGCGGCCGCCTGTTCCAGCCGATCACGGCTGGCAACCGGAAATGCGATGCGGCGACGCAAGCCCCATGCACCGGGCACGAGCAACACCAGCCGCAAGGTGTCTGGCGAAGTCCCATCAAACGCCTTCCCGATGATCGCCTGTTGCTGATCGATGGCTAGCGCGTCGCTCCAGCTGGCCATGGGCATCGCGTCATCGGCACGGCGCAGTTGCCACTCCCCTTCCATCCACTCGATGACATGCCAATCGGCATCTTGCGAGAGTCGGTGGCGCATCGAAACCGGAACCATGGCCGCCAGTTCTCCCAGCCACCAGCGGCATAGGCGCGATAAGGGCCAGCGTTGCCACAGGCGTACGGCGGTATCGCGCCACATCTGCATCGACGCGTTCATTCCGCGGCGTCCTCTTGCCAGCGAAGCACGGAATAGCTTCCGCGACCGGGCTGGCGTGGCAGCCGAATCGTGGCACTGATACGCGCGACAGTGCCGTCCGGCGACGAGGCGGATGCCACAATCGTTCTTACCACGCCGCCACGCGCGCTTCCCATGGGAGTGCCATTGGGAAGCATCGGCGGTGGCATCCGCGGATTCAAGGAAGCTCTCAGTGAAGCAAATCGCTGGGCGGTCGCCAGGTCCATACCGGGCAGCGACGCCAACGCCAAGGTGGGCGCAAAGGCAGGCGCCGGTTGCTGGCGATGCGACCACACCGTGAGCAACGGCGCGATCGTTCGATACAGCGCCGGCGTCATGCCCAGCACCGACTGAATTTCGTCGGGCATGCTGAAAACGCTGTATCGAGGACCCTGCGTCAGCCCCGCTTGCGCGTAACGCTGCGTACCTTCTTCCCGATTGAACGCGCCGGTGGGGTCTCGCGATTCGCGAACATTGTCCGCAAGCGTCGATGCCGCCCCCGCATCGAGGCCCGCCGCGACAAACAGGTTCCGCAGCACCGCGGGGTCGGCCGTGTTGATATCGACCTTGCCCAGATCGTCCACGATGCGGACTTCCACGCGCTGGCCGTCGATGCTCAGACCGTACGTGCGGCCATCGCCGATCCATCCGCCGCCATTCTTTGCGGTGATCTCCGCGAGTGCACGCGACACGCCTGCCTCGGCGAGATATCGCAATTGTGCCCGCGTCGCCAGGTAGCGCGTCTGCGTTGCCTCGGTGCGTGCCAATGTGGCGAATCCGCCGAGCAGAATGGCCAGCAGCGTGCAGGCCCACAGCACGACCAGCAAGGCAATGCCGCGCTGGCGATGACCAAACGGATCGAACTGAGCGGCGGGCATCCCTGTCTTCCCGTGGAAACTCGAGTTTGTGCAGCGAGGAACATCCAGCATTGCAGTGTAAGACGACATTTTTGTGCCATCAGTATTGCGTGGCGTTAGGCAACAGCCTCGCCAACGCGCGACTGTTTACCGCATCGGCGCTCTGGCGGATCGGCGTTTGCACCAGCAGCCAGGGCTCGCCGTCGTCTCCGCGCTGAAGCTCGACGCTGACCAGCTCTGGCATGCGGCCGGCGACATGCCATTGGTTCATCCATGCCTTCGCGCTTTTCCCGTCCACGCTTCCGTAGTAACGAAAACGCCCTCTGGCAATGCCTTCCGCCAACGGTTCCGGCGAGAACCCAATGCCATGCGTGGCGCCCGTCGGGCTCATGCCGTCGCTGCTGAGTTCGAGCTGGAATGCGCCGTTGCCGTCGCTGGCCAGCGCAAGGGTCTGCAACTGCGGGCCATTGCGGTCGAGGTAGCCGGGGAGTGGCCCAACGAACTGGATGCGCTGCTCGTCGCCCTCGAACACAATAGGGACGCCCTTGCCGTCCACCTTCCATGGAATGGCGCGCGCCTGGAGCAGGTCATGGCGAATGAAACGCTGTGCGGAGCGCATCTCGTCGACTTGCTCCATCGCACGCGACCCGGCACCGACCATCTTCGTAGCGGTCCGTATGCCGGATAGCACGCCTACCAGCAGGATGCTGAGCAAGGCCAGTGCGCTGAGCACTTCCAGCAGACTGAAGCCACGGACGCGTTTCATCGCGCACTCCGCACAAGTGACACAGGCTCTTCGATGGCCCGCAGCGTGGTATAGCGAAGCGTGTGAGGACGACGCTTCGAACCCCACCGCACATCCAGATCGACGCGGTATAGCGCGAGCGGACTGTCCGCGGGAAGAGTGTCGTCCTGCCAGGGAGCAACGCGCAGGTGCCAGCGATAGTCCTTGCCGAAGTCGCCATCGCTTTCGCCGACGACCAGCGGCTCGGCCACGCCCAGGGCGTCGAGCTTCGCCTGCGCCCACATATCGGCCCGGCTGATCTGGCCCGACTGGTCGGCCAGATGCAGAGACGCCCCCGCCACGTGCAGGAGCGCCGCGAACGCAAGCGCCAGCAAGAGGATGGCGGCGATCACCTCCAGCAAACTGAAGCCGCGCGCGTGCCGCGTCATCGCTTCGGACTCACATCAGCCACACTCACCGCACCGGTGAGCCATGCCACGTTGACGCGCCACTGGCGCTGCTCGCGCTGCAGCGTGATGTGGCCGCCAGTAGAACTGCCGTCCGGAAAGAAACGGATGCGGCCGGTATGGCTGTTGACCTGATCTTCCTTCGCGCTGGTGATCCCTAACTTCATACCCGACGGCAGGCGCACCGAAGGACCGTTGTCGGCGCGATAGGTGTTGTCACGCGTATCGACATCGAAGGTATGTTCATTGCCATGCACGATCGCCTGCGTGCGCACGCCACGCAGCGCGGCGGCCAGTTCGCCGCTGGCCGCATTTACGCGCGCACTGGCCAACCCTTGCGTGACCGACACGGCGACAGCGGCCGCCGCGATGCCGATCAGCAGGATCACGGCGAGCATTTCGAGCAGGGTGAAGCCGCGCGCCGCACGTGACGTACGGTCGATACCGATGCGTGGCGACTTCACCTTCATGCCTACTGCCAGTTGCCTACGTCGGCGTTGTAACCGTCGCCGCCGGGCTTGCCGTCCTGGCCGTAGAAGACCAGGTCGAACGCACCGTGATCGCCCGGCACCTTGTAGCCGAACTCATGGCCCCACGGATCGTGCAGCTCCGACTCCTTCGCATACGGCCCCTGCCAGTTGCGCGCATTGGCCGGCTTCACCATCAGGTCCTGCAACTGCTGCGGCGGGGCGCCGTTGTCGAGTGCGTAGTTCTCGATCTTCTGGCTCAGCGTGGTGAGTTGGGCCTTGCCCGCGCCGTACTTGCCCTTGTCGACGTTCTTGCCGACCTGGGTGACCACCACGGCGCCGATGATGCCGATCAACACGATCACCGCCAGCATTTCCAGCAGGGTGAAACCGCGTGCCGCCGGGTGACGGCCGAAAGTCCTTTGTCGCATGGGGTACCTCATCGTCGTTCGAAAGGGATTTACTGAATGTGGCTGGTGAGATCGAGCATGGGCAGCAAAATCGCCGCCATGATCACCGCCACCAGCAAGGTCATCACGATGGTCAGCGCCGGCACCAGCGCCGCCAGCAGGCGGTCGATGGCGCGGCGGCTTTCCAGCTCGAAGGTATCGGCCACCTTCAGCAGCATGGTGTCGAGCTGGCCGGCCTCCTCGCCCACCTGCACCATCTGCAGGGCGAGGCGGGGGAAGCGTTGCGATTGGGCCAGCGCGAAGGACAGGCCGGTGCCCTCCTTCACCTGCTCGGAGGCCTGCGCCAGCGCCAGGTCGAGTGCCTTGTTGGCGGTGACCTGGCGCGCGATGCCGAGCGAGGTGAGCAGCGGCACACCGTTCTTGAGCAGCGTGCCGAGCGTGCGGGCGATGCGTGCGGTTTGCACTTTGAGCATCAAGGGACCGATCACTTTCATGGTCAGCAGGCGCGTATGCCAGGCCAGTAGCGCGGCCGGATCGCGCAGGCGCGAGCGGGCGATCAGTACGCCCACAATGAGCACGATGCCGATGGCCCACCACCAGGTCTGCAAGGTGTTGCCCACCGCCAGCACGATCTGCGTGATCAGTGGGATTGGCACCTGCATGTCTTCGAAGATCGGCACGAACTGCGGCACCACGTACGCCAGCAACAGCAGCAGCGAACCGAGCACGCCGACCATCAGGAAGGCCGGATAGATCAGCGCATTGATGATGCTGCCGCGCAACTGCTGCGAGCGTTCCAGGTAATCGGCCAGGCGGCGCAGCGTGTCCTCCAGCGAACCGCCCGCCTCGCCCGCACGCACCAGGCTGATGTAGAGCTTGGGAAACACGCTGTGTTCATCGTCCAGCGCCTGCGACAGCGGTGTGCCGCCGCGCACGCGATCGCGTACACGCTCGATCAGTTGCTTGGCGCTGGCACCTTCGGGCAGATCCATCAGGATGCCGAGCGCGCGATCCAGCGGCTGGCCGGCACCCAGCAAAGTCGCCAGCTGATGGGTGAACTGCGCCAGCTGATCGCCGGTAAAGGCGCCGCGCTTGAACCAGCCCGCCATGCCGCTGCCACCGGTACCGCTGTCGGCGGCGTGCGCATCGAGCGGCGTGTGGCCCTGGTCCTGCAGGCGGCTCACCACCTCCTCGAGGCTCGCCGCTTCCATCTGGCCCTGCAGTGTTTCACCGGCGGCGCTGACGGCGCGATAGCGGAATTGCGTCATGGCGATGCCACCCTCCTCTCCCCTTCGGGGAGAGGATTGAGGTGAGCCCCGAAAAGGGGGTAAAGGGTGGGTGCTCGCGGGAACGTCACAACGGGCGACGCTGCAAGCGCGGACGCTCTCGCAAGCACCCGCCCTTTACCCCCTTTTCGGGGCTCACCCCAGCCCTCTCCCCGGAGGGGAGAGGGAGCTAGAGCCAATGCCTCAGCCTTCCTGCGTAACACGCAACACCTCCTCAAGGGTGGTGACGCCGGCCACGGCCTTGGCGATGCCATCCTCGTACATGGTGCGCATACCCTCGGCGCGCGCGGCCCGTTCGATCTCGCCCGCGTCCGCCCGCTGCATCACCAGCCGCCGCAGCGGATCGGTCATCACCAGGAATTCCATGATGGCGCGGCGGCCGCGATAACCGGTGGGATTGGCCGCACTGGTACCCGGCTTCCACAACCGGATCGGACGCTCGTCGGTGTACTTGTGCAGCTCGAACTGCTCGATCACCTCGGGCAGCGCTTCATAGGACGTCGCCGTCTCCGGATCGAGCCGGCGCACCAGACGCTGCGCCAGGATGCCGTTGACGGTGGAGCCGAGCAGATAGTCCTCCACGCCCATGTCGAGCAGGCGCGTGATGCCGCCGGCGGCGCTATTGGTATGCAGCGTCGACAGCACCAGGTGACCCGTCAACGCGGACTGGATCGCGATGCGGCAGGTCTCCAGATCGCGCATTTCGCCGATCATGATCACGTCCGGATCCTGGCGCACGATGGAGCGCAAGGCGCCCGCAAAATCCAGCCCGATCTGCGGCTTCACCTGGATCTGGTTGATGCCCTCGATCTGGTATTCCACCGGATCTTCGACGGTGATGATCTTCACGTCGGGCGTATTGATCTGCGACAGTGCGGTGTACAGCGTGGTGGTCTTACCGGAGCCGGTGGGACCCGTGACCAGCAGAATGCCGTGCGGCCGCTCCAGCACGTCGACGAAGCGCTGCTGGAAGTTATCGGTGAAGCCGAGCGAGGCGAAGTCGAACACCACCGACTCGCGGTCCAGGATACGCATCACCACCGACTCGCCGAAACTCGTCGGCACGGTGGACACGCGCAAGTCCAACTCCTTGCCCTGCACACGCAGCTGGATGCGGCCATCCTGCGGCAGGCGGCGCTCGGCAATGTTGAGCTTGGCCATGATCTTCACGCGCGAGATCACCGCGGCCGTCGAACTGGATAGCGGCGCTTCCACTTCGTGCAACACGCCATCGATGCGGTAACGCACCTTCAGGCGATTTTCGAACGGCTCGATATGCACGTCCGACGCACGTTGTTCCACCGCGCGCTGGAGAATGAGATTGACCAGGCGGATCACCGGCGCCTCGGAAGCAAGGTCGCGCAGGTGCTCCACATCGTCTTCCACGGCAGCGCTGCCGTCGAGGTTCTCAACGATGGTGCCCATCGCGGAACGGCCGGAGCCGTAATAGCGCTCGATCAGATCGTCGATCTCCGAACGCAGGCCGATGCGCATTACGACCGGTCGCCCGGCGGCCAGTTGGATCGCCTGCAACGGGTACGGATCAGCCGGGTCGGAGACGACCAGGCCCAACCCATCCTCGTCCACTCGCACCGGCACCACATGCTGTTGCTTGAGGAAGCGGGCGGAGATGTCCAGCTCCGCCGGGGGCATATCCGGCGCATCGCGCATCGACAGCAGAGGTGTGCGCAGCAGCTCCGACCACGCTTCGGCCAGATCGCGCTCGGACACCAAGCCCAGGCGTGCCATCAGCGCAGTGAGCGTGCCGTCAGGAGATTCCTCGTGCAGGCGACGGGCGCGCACAAGGTCCACTTCCTTCAACCGGCCCCGCGAAAGCAGTTCGCGGAAGAGCGACGTCTCGTCCGCCGGCAACACATCCTGTTGGGCACGGGTAGCGACCTGCGAAGACATGATCCATCCATTACGCAGTGAATGATCGCAGGCTGGCACACGAGGATGACAGATTGCGTTTCCTATCCATGCAAAAACCTTCCCTCCGGCGTGGATCTTGCGTGTGCCGCTGAAACAACATGGTTCCGGCGAACGCGCCATGAGGCGTCTTCACACACGAGCATTCTTGAACGGGACAAGCATGTCGAACTCCTTGCAGAGAAGACGGAAGCAGCCCGATATCCGGATTCAAGACAGCAACCTCGTCCAGTCAACTGAGGCAACGACAAATGGCGAGGCACCTACGCGAAAACGTGGGAGAGGACAAAAGCCCTCTCCCACATTCCACGGCAAACTACTTACGATGGATCAGTTCATGCAGGCGTTGAGCTTGGTCTGGTTGGCGGTCGTGTTGTTGAGGAACGACAGACCGGTGAACGGGCCGACGGTCTGCACCGGAGCGCCCGGGGTACCGGCATTGGCCGTGATCGCGGTGTTGTACGGAGCCCACATCAGGTTCCGCACAGCGGTCAGATCCGAACCGTTGTTGGCGCTGTTGGCCAGGAAGTACGAGATGGCAACGATCGGGTACGTGCCGGCCGGCTGCGTGGCGTAAGCGTCCGGCTTCACCAGCGCGATGCAGGTGCTGGTCGGGCTGGTGCCGCTCATGGAGGCGAGCACCGGGCGGCCGTTGGCGTCCGCACCGTTGATTGCCTGGTTATAAACAACGTCGGAGCTGCTGATGGTGACCGGCGAGCCACCGAAGTTAGCGAACGGGTCCAGGCCATTGATCGTCGCGTACTGGCTGAGCAGAGCACCCGCGTTGGCGGACTCGACGTAGGCGATGGTGCCCGGGTTGTTGGCAACGAAGGTCGCCACGGCCGGGTTGCCGCTCTGACCAACCGAACCGCTGGGCAGACCAAACAGGCTGTCCACGGTGGTGAAGGCCTGGTCGGTCACGAAGTGGTTGGCACCTTGGGCGGCGCACACCTGCGACAGGTGGTTGCTGAAAGCGAACGTGGTGCCGCTGCCATCCGAGCGATACACCACCGTGATCTTGCCCGTGGCACCCGGAGCAAGATCGCTCCAGTTGGTGATCGCGCCACTGAACACGCCGCAAACCTGCTCTTCGGTCAGGTCCAGCGAACCGATGTCCGGGTTGTTGAAGGCGATGGCGACGGAGCCAGCGATCACCGGCTGCTGCACCGGCAGGCTGGAGACGTTGGAGACGTAGGTGTTGAACTCGGTCAGCGACAGCGGAGCATCGGCGCCGGCGAAGTTCGGACGGACCAGGTCGCTACGGCCAGCGGCCGGAGCGCCGAAACCGGTCGGGGTGGGCGTGCCCACGGCGAGACCAGCGCAGGAGTTCTGCACGTTGTTGCCGGCAGCACCCGCCAGGATGTTCTTGCCCGCGCCGCTGCCCGTCTGGCAGTAGGAAACCTGCGGGTTGCCCGACACGGCGGAGTAAGCACCCAGGAACGAACCGGAGATGGGCGTGATCTGACGATTCGTGACGTCACCACCGTAACCAAGCGCCGGCAGCGTGGCACCGCCACCCACCAGGGTGGTACCAGCCTGAGCGGCCGATGCAACAGCGGCCATACCAAGAACGAGCGCACCCGCCAGCGCCTTCATGCGGGCATTTCCATTAGACCCGAAAATCATGACATTACCCCTTGGCAGAAAAAACCTCCCGAATGGAGGCGTAATCAGTTCTACGCGGCATCAGTGACGACGCGATTAAGAATAGAAGTAGAAAAACATGACGGCGCGATTACCGGAAAATGCTAATTCAATTAGACAAATTGGCATCGACATAAACGATGTAATGCAGGTGATGAAAGCATGAATATTGCATGCACGATAAAATCACGACGCAAATCACACTTTTATTTTCTATTCGATAAATTCGCGAATCATCGTCGCAACTTCGATATCGAGTCCGGGCTTTGCGGAAAGTTCGTTGAGATCGGCGCCACCCATTTCTCGAACGACCGATCGCACGGCGGCGCGCCGGCCTTCCTGGCACCAGACATTCAGCACGGAAACCAGCGGCAGCAGCGTGTCCAAGGCCAATTCATCGGGCACCGTGTCAATTTTACGGCGCAGGCGATTTCGCACCACGTAACTGGAACGCGCGTGCCATGCAACGACGGGAAATTCGAGCAGACGCCTCGAGAACGCCCGGCTGCACTGACCGATCATTCGTTCGGCGGCCTTGTCCTGATGCGCCTCGATGAGTTCCCTCAGCGCCAGCGAAAATGCGGCCAGGCGACCGTCGTCCCGGATATGTCCGGGTATCTCCATGGTCATCAGAATTAATAATCCATAGACGACATTCGAGTTCAATGTCGAAAATCCGCGACAAAGAACCCTGTCCGGCCTGAATTAACCGGCCGGGATCGTTGAATTGCTGATTTTTCATTGCGAATGGAAGATCAATCCATATCCATTCGGTGAAGCCCCCGCCGTGGCCGAGGGGAAGAAGACGATCCGCCACGACGGGGTGTTCGATAAAAAGCGTCGTTTACTCCGTCAGCTGGGCACGTTCCTCTGGCGTCAATTGATCGCGCGCACGCATGCTCAACTGTCCCGCGCCAAGCACCTGCACCGGGCTATTGGGGTCGTAGCGACGACGGCGGTTCCTGTCGTCGACCGCACCCGTGCCATCGCCGAAACCGAGCACCTGCACCGAGATCACCGAAGGCATCTTGCCGCGCGCATCGTCCTGCTGCTGCCGGCTCACGTCGTCGACGGCCTTGTTGACCGCGTTGGCGGCGGCGCTTGCCGCGTTGAGTGCGCCAATATTGACGGATGCCGCCACCGGCACGCCGATCTTCTCGCCCTGCACCTGGATGTTGTCGGCGTTGGCCACCTGGGCCGCCGCGACGATGAGATTGCCTGAGACGCGAATGCCCGCATCACCTGCGTCCACCGTGCCGCGCGGCGCGATCAGGTACACATTGCCTTCGGGCGCACCCGGAACGGTCTGCAGCGTTGCGATGCCCGCGCCGCTCACCTGCCCGCGTGCATCGATCAGACACCATGCATCGATGGAGCAGAGGTAGCTCGGCGGCGGAATCTCCGCTGTTGTCTTGGCGCCCTGCCCCGCGTTGATGTCTCCGTTGGAACTCCACATCACCAGGTCACCGCCCTGCTCCGTAAAAATGCGGCTCTGCGCAAGCAGCACGCTACGGTCGGTGAACATGTTGATGTTGCCCTTCTCCAGGGACAGCACGCCCATGCTATTGGGGCCGGCGACGACATTGCCTGCGCTGTTGGTAATCACCGGCGGTGCCGATGCACTGCCGAGCAGTGCCTGGCCGCCCGGCCCAAGGATGGTGATGTTGCCGCCCTGCTGGGTCTGGATGGTAGAGCTGCGGATGTCCAGATCACCGGTATCCACCGTCTTGGCTGCACCATTGATGCCGCCTTCGCCGGTGCCGTTGGCCGTATAGCCGTAGGATGCGGGGAACAACGTGCCGAGCGCGTCGTAGCCGCGCGAATATTGGCCGAAGTAAGGGCTGGCGGCATCGTTATAGTCCGCACCCACTTGCGCCAGGATGGTGAAGAGCGCCTGCGAGACGAACTGGCGTTGCACGTAGTCGGGCTGCTGCGCAAAAAGCTCCCGCGCCTGTTCCGGCGTCAGGTTCACCGTCACCTTGTCCTGCGCGAAACCCGTGTCGATCACCTGCCCGGCTATCCGGCGCTCCATGAAATCAACCAGCTCGGGCATCAGGTTCATGCCGTCGGTACTGGCATCCACGTAATGCGCCACGAAATCGCTGACGGCGACACCCGGGCCAACGCCGAACAGCACATCGATGTCCGCGCTCGCATGGGGCAAGTAGGGATTGACCGTGTTGCCGATACTGTCGATGCCGGTATACGCACCATTGGCAGTGTCCTTCACCGAGGCATTGCCGCCGATTTCTGCCTGACTGGTCAGCGGGCCGATATTGCGGCCCGCTTCCACAAGGAAGCTGCCCGGGCCGCCGAGCAAGAGGCCGGGCGCCAGCTCATAGGCGCCCGGGTCCTTCGCCGCCGCGGGGCCGATGTTCCTGAACGTCGTCGTGACCGGCGTGTCGTAGATGTCGCGACCCGCGGCGATGCGCGTGATATCCGCATCACGCAGATGCTGACCCACGAACGCAAGGTTCACGATGTCCCGGCCCGCGTAGATCAGCGCCTGCTTGTTGGGCAGCAGTTCCAGCGATCGATACTGGAAGCCGCTCGACGGCTGCACGATGCCATCGACAATATCGCCCTGCAGTGCGTAGATCCTCACCGGCTGGGTGTCGTCGCCGTGAAGCGGCGTCGGCGAATGTAGTTCCGCGCTTTGAGGACCGTCGAGGTAACCAAGTCCCCAATAGTTCAACCCGGTACCGCCCGCACTGGTGGAGCCTGTCGGATCGAGCGCGGACGGCAGCAGACTGGCAGGCGCGTCAACCAAACCGAACAGGTAGTCGGCGCTGCCAACACTCTGCCCGATCATGGTGTAGACCTGCTGGCTCAGATTCACGTTGCCCGAGGCCAGCAAGCTCAGATTGCCATTCGCGGAGGGATACAGCGAACCGGCGCCCTCAATGTCCAGGTCGCCGGACAGCGCCTGCAGGTTCAACGACGACGGCAACACCGCGCCAGGGTTGAGGGCTCCAGTCGCGCCGTAGGTAAACAGCATGCCCGGCACGCTCAGGCTGTCGAGCACGACATTGCCCTGTGTCGCGGAGGCGCTGAAGGACGACGAGGCACTGAAGCTTTGCGAGTCGAAATGACCGGCGGGAAGTACCAGATTGATACCTCCCTGTATCGAGCCGCCAAGGTACGACGGGTTGTAGATGCCGCCGATGTCGATGCCGGTGCGCGCCTGTACGTCGAACTGCGCGTCCTGCAAGGCGAACAACGTGGAAACGTCGCTGGCAATGCCGCCATAGACCGGGATCGAGCTGGGCACCTTGTAATTCACGTCGCTGCCGATGCCGCCACCCGCCCGAATGTCGGCGGCGCCCTTGGACACGAAATAGCTGCCGCTGAGAATGTCGCCGCCAGCGCGCACGTCGAGGTTGCCGCCGCCCACGGTAGTGACGCCGGTGCCGTCCGCATTGGCATACCAGGTGGTCGGCAGAGACACCTGCAGCTGGTTGATGTTGCCGCCAGCGTCAACGGTCACATTGCCGCCGGCGCTCATCACGCCCTGGCCGAAGCTGGAAAAGTTGATCGACGACGCAAGACCATCCGCTGCGTTGCCCGTCTGCATCCACGGCCACCAGTACTGCGAGATATCGGTGCCTGCGCCAGCCTTGGTCACATTGCCCGTCGTATCGAGCACATCCTGGATGCCATTGATGCTTCCCTTCGCTTGCAAGCTCAGGTCGCCACCCTGATCGGGATTCACCTGCCCAGTGCTGAGCATGTACGGCAACGTCGCCACACTGGAGTTGATCCAGTTGGGGCGAATCACCGATACGTCGGTGTTCACGCTGGTGCCGTCAGCGGGCACGCCGGCGGTATAGACCACCGCAGGCGCGTCACTGTCGAGCCAGTCGATGTCGCCACCAGCGGCAATGTCGATCGAGCCACTGCCTGTACGCACCGTGGTCGGGAACAGCAGCGTCTTGTTGTTGAAGCTGTTCTTGCTCGGAGCAGTCAGCGCATCGACAACGGCGAAATGTCCGTCGAACGTGACGTCGCCCGCCCCGGCGTCTGTCGCCAGCGGATCCACCGCGCCGATCTGCGCGCCGGCCACCAGGCGATACGACGTGCTCGATCCTCCAAGCAATGTGGCGGAGGCAAGCGATGCAGGGCTTCCCAGCGACGGCATGTTGGACGGACTGTTGTCCGCCGCGCTCGCCGGCACGTCAACCGTCGTGCTGCTGCCCGACGAAGCCACATTGCTGGCCGGCGCGAACGGCGCGTAGAACAGCTCCGTGCCCGAGGTGGGACTGCCGACCTTGGCATAGACGTAGTTGTAGTACGCGTTGTGGCCGGTGATGTAGCTGGCGTAATCGGTCGTGTAGGTCGTGTAGTCCGTATCGATGGGCAGCAGCAGCGGCGACGGCGTGGTGTTGCGCTTGGTCACCGGACTCAGCGCGAAATTGCTCTGCAGCCAGCTCTGATAAGCCGTCACGTAGGCGCTGTAGCTGGTGTAGTTGCCCGGCTGCGGCGCCACCAGCGACGTCGGCGTGTAGATCAGGAAATGGCGAGTGGCAAAGCCGTTGATGTTGCCAAAGGCGATCGCCCACTGGGTCGTGGCCGTACCGGTACCGTCACCGACCTCGCCAATGTATGCGTCGTAGTTGGTGTAATAGTTCGCGGACTGGCCGCTGAGCGGCGCCTGGATGGCCTGGTAATACGGATCGGACGTGATGCTGACCGTGCCGCCACCGGGCGTCATGCCCTGCGCCACCGTGCCGGACTTCAGGTTGATCGTGCCGTTCCAGATGCCGTTGGCATCCAGATACTGCTGCGTTTTCTGGTACGCACTCAAGGCCTGCGCATACAGTGGATCGGCCGGATTCGTCGCTGGCGCGAACGGCGCGTAGAACAGCTCCGTGCCCGAGGTCGGACTGCCCACCTTGGTATAGACGTAGTTGTAGTACGCGTTGTGGCCGGTGATGTAGCTGGCGTAATCGGTCGTGTAGGCCGTGTAGTCCGTATCGATGGGCAGCAGCAGCGGCGACGGCGTGGTGTTGCGCTTGGTCACCGGACTCAGCGCGAAATTGCTCTGCAGCCAGCTCTGATAAGCCGTTACGTAGGCGCTGTAGCTGGTGTAGTTGCCCGGCTGCGGTGCCACCAGCGGCGTCGGCGTGTAGATCAGGAAATGGCGAGCGGCGAAGCCGTTGATGTTGCCAAAGGCGATCGCCCACTGGGTCGTGGCCGTACCGGTACCGTCACCGACCTCGCCAATGTATGCGTCGTAGTTGGTGTAATAGTTTGCAGACTGGCCGCTGAGCGGCGCCTGGATGGCCTGGTAATACGGATCGGACGTGATGCTGACCGTGCCGCCACCGGGCGTCATGCCCTGCGCCACCGTGCCGGACTTCAGGTTGATCGTGCCGTTCCAGATGCCGTTGGCGGTCAGATACTGCTCGGACTTCTGATACGCCGCCAACGCGTTGGCGTATCCATTGTCGTTGACCGGCGGCGGTGGAACCGGCGGATCAGCCAGCGTCGCGCCGTCGTTCTGTTGATAGAAACCATCGGTGATGCTGGCCTGGACGTCCAGATCGCCGGCGGCGCGTACCGTAAGAATGGGCGCCAATCCCTGGTAGCGGTACGCCAGCACGATGCTGCCATCGGACTGGGTGGTGCCTGCACCAAGATTCCAGTTGGTCAGGACCGAGATCTTGCCCTGCTGCGCCCCGTCCGCCGGATTGTCCAGCTCGATGCCCGGGCGAACCTGCACGTTGGCGATGTTCGCGTAGCGATTGCCGAAGCTGTAATCCGGCTGCTGCACGTAGGACATCAGCGTGCCGGCACCGTTGCTCGCATCGCCGCCGATGTAGCCGTAGAAACCGGCATGCGCGGCATCCACGCTGTCCGGGATGAAGTAGTCGTTCTGCAGGTACTGCGCCAAGGTGGCGGCATCGGTCGGCGCGTCGAGAATCTTGCCCGACGCATCGGCCCACTTGCCAGGCACCATGGTGCCTGCCGTGTTGAACTGGTACCAGCCAGCCGGATCGATCACGCCGTCGAAATGCTTGGCCGGATCGGTAGAAGCGTCCTTGGTGCTCCAGATCGCATAAGGCTCGATGGTCACGACGCGTGCGCCCACGATCTGGCCGTCCACGCCGATCTGAACGTCGCCGTTGGCCAGCAGCGGAGCGCGCAGGCTCAGCGAACCACCCGCGTCCGGCGAGCCGCCCGACACATCGATCTTCGCGCTGGCACCGATCTGGATGCGGCCGGAATCTGCGGCCTGCACGTTCTCGTAGCCATAGGTCCCGTTGAGCGTGCCATCCGGCGTTCCGCTGGTGGCGATGGTGACCGTGCCACCACGCTGTTCGGGAATGTCGCTGGTCGCGATGAGCGAGCCCTCGACATCCACGCCCTTGTTGCCGAACAGCGCGATGGTGCTGCCGGCGTGGCCCGCGGCATTGATGGTGCCGTCGATCAGCACCTGGCCACCGCCTGCGTCGCTGCCGTTGGCGCTGAGATACACCTGCTGCGCCGCCAGTGTGTGTCCGGAGGCCAGGCTCAGGTTGCCGGCGCCGCTGACCACCTGGAACAGGCCGGATGCCCCTGCAGCGTTGGCAAGATCCACCAACGCGTCGAGATCGACCGCACCGCCGCTGCCGAGCGTGAAATAGCCGCTGCGATAACCCTGCTGCGCACCACCCGACAACGCACCGTCGAAGGTCGCCTGCGTACCCGCCTGGATCGCAAGGCTGCCTGCATCGCCACCGGCAGCCGCACCGGAGAAGTCGAGCAGGGAACCCGACGCGAGATTCACCGCGCCATGCTCCGATGTGAGACTCAGTGCACCGCCCGGTGCATAGGTCGTGGTGTCGTAGAACGTCTTGTTGATGCCGGCCACGGACAACTTGCCGTTGCCGCCCACGGTGAAATCGCCTTGAGTCGCATCGATGGTGAGGTTGCCCGCCGGCGCGGCGATTGCCGTATCGACGGATACCGAACCACCCGTCAACTGCAGCGCGCCGCCCATCACATCGACCGGTACGGCGGTGCCCGGCGTGCCCGCGATGTTGAGTGCGCCCGTGGTCGTCAACTGCGTGTTTGCCGCGTTGTCGGCGAGCAACAGTGGCGTGTTGAGATTGACGTCGATCGCACCCGCATTGAATGAGCCGGTGCCCTGCCCCTTCATCACCTGGGCCGCCGTCGCGGAGAAGCCGGCGAAACCGCTGAGGCCGGTATCACCCGCGCCGAAATCCACTTCGTTGGCGTGGATGGACAGCTGGCCCTTGCCCGCCGTGAATGCCGGATTGCTCGCACCGAGATCGTTGGACAGGCTGACGCGATCGGCGGTGATTTCGACCGAGCCACCGTCGCTGGTGAACGCGCCGGCGCTGAGGCCAAGATCGTGCGCGAGGTCTACATCCACATCGCCGTAGAAACCGATGTCGCCCCGGCTGCGCAGGGTCACGCTCTGTGCATTGCGCAGCAGGTTGAGCGTGTCGGCACCGATGACGAACCCGCCGGTACCGGCGGCCACGGAGCCGTTGCTGCCGACGAACGAGATCTGATTGCTGTAACTGTCGATGGCCTGCGCTGACAACGCCGCGCTGGCATCCACGTTGGTGGAGCCCGTGGCATCCAGCGTGAGCGCGCTGCCACCTGCCACATGTGCACCCGCGCCGATGACGAGTTGTCCCACGCCCGCGGTCGAGGTGTTGTTGCGCACGATGCCGGCCGCGCCGTTCTGCGAGACGCGCAGCAGCGCACCGTCGCCGTTGACGCCCGCAATGGCGTTGCCATTCGCATCGGTGCCGGCATTGACGCCAAACACCAATGGCACGCTGGCGGCCCCCGACGCGGCGCCGGTGGCGTACAGCGCACTGCCATCCTCCAGCACGACGCCTTGCGCCCCCGCATGCCCCAGGCCGTTGGCGACCAGCACGACTTCCGAACCCTGCAGTGGATGCGCCGCATCGTTGGACAGCAGCACACTGTCTGCAGACACGGTGACCTGATAGCCATCGCCGGTCAGCTGACGCGTACCACCGAGCAACAGGCTACCGGCGCCCAGCGCATTCAGTCCGTCGCTGGTCAATGTCAGATAGCCATCCATACCGGATTGGCCGGCGCTCACTACGTCGATCGCCTGCGCCGCTATGTCCACCAGCGAACTTCGACCGCCGCTGGCCGGCGTTGCCGTCAACGAGGCCCCGAGATTGAGCGTCTGGCCGGCGGCGAGCGCAAGACGCCCCGCGTCGGCCACCGCGGCAGGTGCGACATCGCCGCTCTTCGATGCCAGGTTGGAGAAGAAAGTGTCCGCATCGCTGAGCGTGTACTGCGAGTACTGCTCCCATACCTTGGCCGACTGCAGCAGGAACGTGGTATTTCGCGCATCGCGTGCGCCGCTCAGCGCATCGGCGAAATAGCCGTTGACGCTGAGTGTGCCATCGGGCTGCGTCGAACTGCGGCCGAGCACCGTATCGATCGCACTGGTGTCCTGCACGACGCGATAGGCGCCCGGCAAGGTCGCGTATTTCGCCGGCAGCAAGGTGTAGTAACCCGCAGGCAGGCCGGGCGCGCCCGCCAGGTAGATCTGCTGCCCCACGGCCGGGCCCGCGCCCGCGCCGTTCTGGAGCGACGCATCCTGTGCTGCGACGGGCGAGGAGTAACCGGGAATGATGGCGTAGATCGCGCGACCATCCGCGTACTGCGGCACCTGCGTGCCGGTGGTGCTGTTGACGTAGCTGACGCTGTACTGAGAGAGCACATCGCGCGAACCGCCGGTACCCGCCACCCATTCCGCCGCCTGCAGATGGCCGCCACCGGACACATCGATGCCCGCACCGGCGTCCAGCGACAGCGTACCGCCGTACAGCTCGATCTGCTTGGAAGGCGCCGAGGTGAGATCCGGCGAGTCGGTGAGCGGATCACCGTTGTAGCGCCATTCGACGCCATCGATGGTAGTGCCGTACGGCACGGTCTGCCCATCGAGCGACACCGACGTCAGGCTGCCTGGTGCCAGATGCACCGACTCCGTCGTCGCCAACGGGAACAAGCTCGGATTGATGCCAAATGCAGCGGCTTGGGCCGCCGGATCGCTGACGCCCAGCACCAGCGTACCCGACGGAACGCGCAGCGTGCCTTCCTGCTCGATGTGGTCCGCGCTGATAAGCAGTGCGCCGCCGGCCGACAACGGCGCGCTGCTGCTGCCGTTTGGAAGGATCGTCACGGTGGTCGAGAGCGTTTGGCCCGACGCATCCTTGATGCCCGATCCGTTGGCGTCGATCACGAAGTAATAGTCGCTGGCGGGATAGATCTGCGCCGCCTTCAATTGCAGATTGCCGGTGGTGAACAGCATGCCGGCGCGGCGCGTGCCACTGAGATAGGCAAGATTCGGCGGCGCGTCGAAGCGGATGTCGCTGCTGGAGGTAAAGCCCGCGTTCGCCCAGCCCTGCAGATTCAACCAGCCGCCGAGATCGATGTAATCCGCATTGACCTGCAGCATGCCATCGCCGGCCTTCGCCACGGGTGCCGTAGTCGGCGCGACGCCGCCGGTCAGATTGACGTATGGCGCATTGATCTGCACCTGTCCGCTGCCAGTCGTATAGGAACTGCCCGAAGCGATCGAAGTAGCGCCTTGTGGCAACGCCAGGTAAGCCGAGGCGTTGGCGACGAAGGAGCGACCGAGCGACAGCGTCACGTCGCCTGCGAACGCGAGCGGGGTAACGGTCAACGCGCCGAGTTTCGTGTTCGAGGGGTCGGGGCCGATGGTCAGCGAGCTGATGCCCGAATCCGTCAAACGGTCGACCGCGAAATGCAGTACGCCCGAAGGCGCGCCCTGCTCCGGCGTCATCCCCGCTTCCAGCCCGTCGGGCACGAAGAACCCGGACTGCTGCAGGATGATCGCGTTGGCACCGGGCAAAGCCTGATTCTGCAGATGGGTCAGGCCAGTGATGCTGAGGCTGCCACCTTCGGCCTGCGACGCACCGCCCTGCGCCTGCAGGCGCCCGTCGAAATAGAGTCCGGCCGCCGCCGACAGCGCGATGCTGCCAGCGTCGCTCCATACCGGCGTAGCGACGTACTGGATGGTGTTGCCCAGCGCGCCGACTGCGGTGGGAAGGTCGAACGTATCCGACGCCCCGGCCACGTCGATGGTGCTGCCTTGTTGCGCCACGAGGTAGCCGCCATTGGCCGCCAGCGACACCTGGCCGCCATCGAGCACGGTGCCGGTGCGCGGCACGATCTGGCCCAGTACGCCCGTGGCGGGATTGACCGCATTGACGCCTTGCGCCCAGGGATCGATCAGTGCGACACCCGATGCATCCAGCGTCGAGGACGAACCCAGCCACACTTCCTGCAGAGCGGCCGGCAGATAGGAAGCCCGGACAAACTGGGGGGTGGAAATGCTGATGTCACCGCCGGGCGCGGAAATATCACCGAGCACGGTGACAGCCTGCTTGCCTGCCAGCGTGACGTTGCCACCCGCGTCGACATCGATGCTCGCGCCGTCGCCCAGCGTGACCGCGCCACTGACGCCTGCATAGGTCGGAGCCGGCCGGGGAATCCCGCTGTTCCATTCCAGATACTGGCCCGCACTCAGCGAGAAGCCAGGGCCGTGGCCGGCGGAAGTGTCGCGTGTGACATAGCGATGATAGGCATCCAGCGTACCGACAGTCGCAAAGATCCCGTTGGGATGCGACGCGTCCGTGGCGTACAGGTCCGTGCCCGTCGGCGCGGTGAGCAATGCCTGGTAGTTGGGTAGCAGATTGTCGCGAACCACATGGATCTGCGTCCCCGCGGCAATCGTGCCATCGGTGACCGCCGTGAGCGCGTAATTGTCGAAACCCTTGCCGGTGAAGAAAGACGGATCGAGATACAAGCCGTTCGTCAGCGGCATCGCCGCCGGATCGCCACCGATCAGAATGTCCGACGCCTGCAGGCTGAGCGAGCCGCCGCCGCTGAAACCATTGCCCAGCAATGTGCCATCGAGCACCAGCGAGGCGCCGTCCAGCGCCGAAGTAGGTGCGCCGCCGGAAGTAAAAGCCTCGACGCCATTGTTGGCGGCGTAGGTCGTCAATGCGATATCGCCGCCGTGCCCCACCGGAACGCCTTGGCTCAATTCCACCTGCCGGTTCGGTGAGACGTAACCGCCACCGGACACATCGAGCGTGCTGCCCGATTGGAGAATGATGGATCCCGTGACGTCGCTCGCATCGTTCGAATCGGCCGCCTCCTGCGTGGACAGCGAGATCGTGCCGCCATTCACGTAGCGATCGCCGACCATATTGTCGGCCGCAAGACCGCTGTCGTTCACCCACAGGCCGCGCGTGCTCAACGTGGCGCCAGATCCGATGGTGATGTTGGCGTCGCGCGGGGCGTCATCCTGGACGCTCAAAGTGGCACTGGCCGTTGCCAGCGCCGGCCCGCTGCTCGTTATCGATATGCTGCCCGCCGGCGCACTCAACGCGCCCCATATGTCGATATGCGAGCCCGTCAGCGAAATGCTGCCACCAGGCCTGACGCCCAGTTGGGTACCCGCCTGCTCCACGATCTGTCCACTCGTGTTGGACGATTGATTCGTAAGACTCACGCTGCTGAAGCCGGCATCGCGGATCATGTCGGCGGAGACGGGTAGCCAGTAACGCAAGTCGGCGCTGCCGGAGACATCTGCCGGCTGCGTCGCGTAGACCGTCTCCCAGGGCGTGTCCGCGTCGAAGTCGGGCACCTGATCTTCAAGGGTCAGCGTCGACTGTTGCAGCGAGATGCCGTTGGCGTAGTTGGTGCGCTGGTAGTACGACGCCCCCGTGGCATCGAGAGCGAAGGTGCCGCCATTGGGCTGCTTGCCCTGCCCCACCTGGTCGCGTCCCGCGAACGACTGAGCGGTGATCTGGCCGTCCATGACCAGGGCATTGCCCGCGTTGACAGTGAGGCTGCCGGCATCGGCACCCTGCACAAAACCCGGATCCCAGCGTCCTACGCCCGAAAGCAACGGGCTGTTGTAGTTCTCGGTGATGCCCCAGCGCGCATGATCCACCGCGAAGTTGCCGGCGAAGCCCACGTAATCCATGTCGGGATCGGCGCCCGCAAGGCTATAGATGCGGCCGTTCGCGCCGAGCAGGTTGGGCGTATTCACCCAGCCGGCCTGATACGACAAGTAGCCGCCATCGAGGTTGAGCTGTGCACCGCTGCGCACGATCACTTCGGAGCCGCTGAGCGAGACGTTGCCGCCCTTGGTCATCATCTGCAGGATGTCGCGCGGCACGTTCTGCACGTAGCCGGCCACGTTGAGGATCGGACTGCCGACCCAGTCCAGACCGTCGGCGCGCGTGCCGCTCTGCGTGCTGTCGACCAGCACGTTCTTCTGCGTATAGAGGAAGCTGTTCCGCAGCAGCGGCGAGTCCGCCAGTTCGTTCTGGCCGATGCGGGGCACGCTCACCAGCAACGCGGACATGGGCAAGGTGACGTTGGCCAGGCCAGAAACGTCCACCACCGCACCGTCATCGACATAGATGCGACCGGACGTGGCCCGGCTGTCTTTGTCGTCGACAACCGCCGTGACGGACAGATTGGCGCTGGGCGCTTCCAGCAATGATCCCGACTGCAGCGTGACGGTATTTCCCGTCAAACTCAGGCTGCTACGCTGGAAGGCCGCGTCCGCAGCCGCGGTCGACGATGTCGTGCTGCCATCCTTCTCCGGAAGAATCGCCGTGACCGATCCCGCCCCAAGTACCAGCGCACCGTGAAGAACGTAGCTGACTCCCGCCGCGAGGCTCCCGCCACCGATATCGGCCGCGGTCAGTTCGATGCTGCCCGGATAGCTGATGCTCGTGGACGCAAGCACCACGCCGTCTTGATTGACGTTGTAGCCGAGTAGCTGGATTCCCCCGCGCCGGGATTGAACTACACCGGTATTCGTGACCGTGCCGGGAATGTGGTTTGCCGCCGAGCCTCCGCCCATATTGAGCAGTTGCAACTCGGCCGTTTGCGCGCCGCCGGCGAGATTGGCGAACTGGGTTCCAGCCGCAAGAATCGCCCGGCCGTCATCCGCGACGATCGAGCCGGCATTGGACACGTTAGGTGCGGCGATCAGCGCAAAACCCTGCTTGCCGGTCGTGATCGAAGCCCCCTTCTCGATCACCACGTCATGGTTGCGGCCATCGCTGAAGTTGCCGTCGAACAGAAATCCCTGCGCCGCCGACTGTGCTCCAATGCCCCCGCTGAGAAACGCCGCATTGCTTGCCGTCACATCGCTGCTGAACAGGTTCAACGAACTGGCCAGCAACGACCCCGTATTCACCTGACTCCCCGCACCGAACAGAATGCCGTTGCGGTTGAGCAGGTACACCGTGCCCTCGGCCTTGATCTGGCCGAAGATCTGGCTGGGCCTGCCGCTGGGATCGGTGATGCGGTTGAGCGCGATCCAGTTGTTGCTGCCGTCCGACTGCGTGCCGCCGCTCTGGTTGAAGTACAGCGTGGTGTTGCGGCCGATGTTGAAGCTGTCCCAGGTGAGGATGGCCTTCTGGGCCGTCTGCTTCACTTGCACCGTGGTCTTGCCCGCGGCCACGCTTTGCGTCGGCGCGCTGGCGTTCTGCCAGAGCAGCGGATTGCCGGAGACGCCGGCCGCCACCTGCAGGCCACCCGCGGTGATGCCGTCGGGCACCGGCGAGGTCAGCGACTGCGCGGCCAGCTGGGCGGCCTGCTGCGCGTTCATCTGCGCAGCCACGGCAGCGGCGGCGTTGTTGAGATTGGCGATGGACTGCTGCACCACGCGTTGCTGCAGCAATTGGCCCGACGTCTGGGCGGCCAGGCCGCTGGTATCCGGCAGGCCACTGCCTGGCGTTCCGGCGCTGGGGCTGGGCGCTGCATTGGTGTTGCGCTGGCCGGCGAGCCAGGCCTGGCTCAGCGGCGGTCCGCCGGCGTGAGCGTGCATGGCGCTCATCGCCAGTGCGGCGGCGATCCACTGCGCCAGGGGGCGTCGGCCAGGTATGGCGCGCGACGATGGGGTGGAATCTTGTTGCGACCTGACCGGCTTGCTCACGAGAACCTTATCCTTGTCGATGCATGGCTGCTGGCGTTCGCGTGTCTGACGCGACGAGACTCTCTTCCCTCTCGGGAAGCCCCGCTCAAATACGCCGCATGTCGGAAGTAAAGACGTCCCCGATAGAGCGGGACTGAACCGTTGTCACCAAAACTTCATGAGCGCGCACGCGGCCTGTGATGGACATCCGCATCGACACCAAGCCGTCACATCGGCTGTCATGTGCGCGCATTCAATGCCCCGGGCCCAGTTGTACGGCGGGTGGTGCGGGAGCCGCGACCGGCGGACGTTGCGGATACACCGATTTGCCGAGGTTGGAGCCCATGCGATGGCTCAGCGCGGAAAAGTTGTACTGACCCACCTGCCGGTTCGACGGCTCGTTCGCCACCGCATCCAGCGCCGGCTGCGGCGCTACGGGCTGTTGCGAGCCCGTGGCCAGTGCGCGGCTGAGACAGTCGAACGCCAGTACGGCATGCTGGTTGATGCTCACGTCCACGCAGCTGGGCGAGGCGACCGATGAAGACGACGGCGGCGTTTCCGCCGCCGTCACCTGTCCGGCGCATGCGGTCGCCAGAACCCCGATAAACACGATGAACCACGGTCCGCCCGGCGGCTTTCGCACGCCTGCGCACGATGCCTTCACGGCTGCGCCGCTCCTGCGGCGGGCCGATAGCGTTGCTCGTAAAGGCGGTCGCCGTACCCTTGCGCCGCGTTCTCCAACTTCACCCGAGCTGACGCGGCGAACGGTTGGCGGGACGCCACTATGGTGCCCATGTCGACATGCGCATAGGCATCGACCACTTCGTTGCCGATCGTGTACAGCGCCTCGTTGCGTGCCGTGCAGGTAGCCAGTTCCTTATGGGCCGCGTCCAGCTGCGTCGTCAGCATCGTGTTGCGCGCCTGCTGATCCTGCAGGCGCGATGCGTTCTCCGCGACCGCCTTGCGGTTCTGCTGCATCCCCTCTTCCGCACGCTGCCGCGCATCGCGCTCGCTTTTCAACGCCGCGCCGTCGCCGGCCGCGCCGGATTTGTAGCCAGCCAGCTCGGCCTGCGCCTGTTCCAGCGCCTTGCGGGCCTGGTCGCGCTCGCTCTCCGCCGAGGCCTTCTGGGCCTGCCAGCTGGCCTGGTCGTTCTGCAGATCCTGCAGCTGGCTGCGCGCATCACGCAGCTGGCTGCGCAACTGTTCTTCCAGCGTCTGCGCGTGCAGCGAACCCGCCAGCCCGAGCAACACGAGCAACAGGGCGATACGTGACTTGGCTTTCATGGGCAACCTCCTCAGAACTTGGTGTTGATCTCGAGCTGCACCACGTCGATCGACAGCGGCGGCCCGTACACCTGCTTGGCATTGAAGTAGCGCGCCGACAGCCAGGTGCGCGTGGCAATGCCGTAGTCCGCCGTGAAGATGAAGCCCTTGGCGTTGGTACCGCCGAGGTGGAAGTTCACATCGGTCAGTCCATCGAGCACGGCGTCCGGCTGCAGATACTTGTAGCCGAAGGTGACGTTCCAATCGTTCGCGGCCATCGGGTTGGGATTGCCCAGGATGCCGCGCACCAGCCAGCCCACCGGGCCGCTCTTGTACGGGCCGGTCTCCGTCGCCGTGGTACCGCTTTCGTAGTTGTTCACCGGCGTACCGAGGCCATTGGCGTAACGGGTCAGCGCATCCTTGGCGTGATAGGCCATGTTGCGCACGTAGTCGGCCTGGATGCGTGCCGGCGTCTGCCCGATCTTGAAGTCGAAGGTGGAGGTGACGTTGGCCAGGTGGTAGTCGTACGACAGGCCGACGAACTGCGGCTGCGCGTAATTACTCGGCGAGGCCGGGTCGGGCACGATGTCGCGCAACAGGAATAGCGTGTTGCCCTTGAGCATGTAGGCGGGCGCGTCGTCGTCCGTGCTGCAGTAGTTGATGCCGGTGTAGATGGGGCACGGTTCGGACAGCTTGCCGCGCATGCCCTCGAAGAAGTAGTACGCCACCGCGGCGCTCCACTTCATGTCCTCGTCGATATGCCAGGTCGCGCCCAGCTGCAGGGCCGACAGCCAGCGGTTGTCCGAGTGGTTCTTGTCGTAACCGAACGCCTGCGTCGGGCTGTTGTTGCCGGTGTACTGGATCGGAAACAAGCCGGCGGTGGCGAAGCTCTCGAAGTCGCCGTCGATCGGCACGTTGAACTTGCCGGCGACGCCGTCGAAGTTGAGTTCCGGCGAGTAGATCAGGTCGGTGGCGAAGAACGGATTGGCCATGCGGCCGGCGGTGAGCGAGCCCCAGCTGTACGGCTGCCACTGGATCCATGCGCGATCCAGCCAGAGGTCCTTCTTGACCAGGCCGCCGCCCAGGGCCTGCGTGGTCGAGACCGGGCTGTTGTCGTTGCCGGTGCCGATACGCACGCCCGCCGTCACGGTGTCGGCCACCTTGGCCGTCATCGCCAGATGCGCCTGCATGTCCAGGATCGACATGCGGTTCTGCTGCGAATTGAGCAGCGGCGGGTTGACGCCCTGGGCGATCTGGTTGATGTCGAACGGACCGTTGCGATTGAGCGTCGCGTAGTCGATGAAGTACGGCGAGTTGCTGCGGCTGTACAGCCACGACTCGTCGCGCACGCGGATATCGCCCGACCAGCTGATGCGGTCCAGCCATTCCGGCAACGCATTGGGCGTGGCCCAGTGCTCGCTCTTGGCCTGCGCGACCACTTCCTGCTTGACCTGCTCGCGGATCTCGTTGCGCACGCTCTGCGGCACATAGGTGACCCGCACGTCGCCGGGTTGCGCGCCATCGACCGGCGGTTTCGCTGCCTGCGCCGTGGCCGCCGTGCGTTGCGCCTGCACCGCTTCCGCATTCGCCTGCGAAATCAGGCCGTCGGCGTCGGACTGGCTGATCAGACCCTTCTTCACCATCAGCCGGATCAGGTTGATAGTGGCGTTGGGCGACGGTGCGGCATCCTGCGCCAGCGTGGACAGAGAGGTGACTGCCAGCAGCGTGGCGATGCTGGCGCACAGTGCACGGCGCTTGAAGCGCGCGCCTGCGCGCTGAGCATTCCTGGAACTCATGACTTTCTCCAATGCGTGGTGTTGCCCTGCGGCAAGCAAGGGAAGAACAAAGACGGGGTGTTCATACCGGTCGGCGTCCGCGGATGGCGGCGCGTATCGGCATGCGCATGGTGGGTGGCGGCGGCGTATCGACATGCAGGCCCTGCAGCACGTCGATCAGCGCGCGATCGGTGGTGGACGAGCCGCTGGGCGTGATCAGTTCGATGCGCGACACGCGGCCGTCCGGCTCGATCCACAGGCTGGCCTTTACGTCGAAGGCGAGCCGGCGCGTACGGTCGTCGCGCTCGATCGCCTGCTGCAGCGCGTAGCCCAGGTATTGCTCGTAGGAAGCGCCGCCGACACCGTTGCCGCCGCCGCTGCCGACCATGCCGCCGCCGTCGCCCGCACCGATGTTGAACGAGTCGTTGCCGGCCTGGGCAGGGCCATTGATGGTGACCTGCTTGGCCAGATCCGGCGCCTGCTTGGGTGCATCGACGGGTTTCATCGGCTCGTTGAGCTTGGGCAATTCCTGTTTGGTCTCTTCCACCTTTTTCGGCTCGGGAGGCTTCTCTTTCGGCGGCGGTGGCGGTGGTGGCAACGGCGTGATGGTGGCGATGCGCGGCGCCGAGCGGCGCACGCCCACCTGATGCCCTGCCAGTTGCCAAATCAAAAGTCCGGCCACGATCACGACAGCGGCGACGACGATGCGTCCACGCCAGCGTTTCCATCCGCCATTGCTTGGTGCCGGTGCGTTCATGGCTGGCCCTCGCACCGTCAGCCTTGCTGCTTGCCGGTGACCAGGCCGACCTGCGAAAGATCCAGGCGGCGCAGGAGGTCGAGAATGTCGACCACCTTCTGGTACTGCACATTGGAGTCGCCCTTCACGATCACCGGGAAATCGGGCGTCACCGCTTTCTGCGTGCGCAGGCGCTGCTCCAGTTCGCTCAGGCTCACCGGAAACGCATCGAGGAAGATCTGCCCGCTATCGGACACCGTGATCGCCTTGGTCTGCGGCTTGGCCAGGCTGACCGACGTGCTGGCCTTGGGCAGGTTCACCTTCACGCCCTGCACCGAGGCCGTGGTCATGATGATGAAGATCACCAGCAACACGTACGCCAGGTCGAGCATCGGCGTGATGTTGATGTCGTCGTACGGCTTGTCGTCGTCTTGAACCTGCATGGCATGCTCCTCAGGCGGTGACCGTGGTCTGGTCGATATCCCGATGGAGCTCGGCGAGGCGCGTGACGAATTCGTCGACGAACACCTGCATGTTCGCCGTCACCGCCTTGTTGCGGGTCAACAGGTAGTTGTAGCCAAACAGCGCGGGAATGGCGACGAACAGGCCGGCCACGGTCGCGAGCAACGCAGCGGAGATACCGGGCGCGATGGCGTTGATGTTGACGTCGCCCGCCGCGGCAATGGCGGCGAAGGTGATCATCACGCCGACCACGGTGCCGAGCAGGCCAAGGAACGGACCGCCGGAGATCGCGATGGTGAGCATCACCATGGAGCGCGACAGCTTCTGGTTTTCGCGCACCAGGGTGGAGTCCATCACGGCGCGGATCGCTTCGATCGACTCGCTGGCGATCACCACGCGCCCGTGGCTGTCGCGGCGGCGCCACACTTCCTTCTTGCCCACTTCATACAGGCGATACAGCGAGGAGTCGGAAAATTCGTTCGCCAAGTTCTGTCCGTCGGACATGCCCAACAGGTCGCTGCCCAGGCTGCGGAAGCGATCGATGAAGCGATCGTTGGCATTGGTGACGCTGCTGACATAGCGCCCCTTGTTCCACATCACCACCCAGGAAACCAGCGCCATCACCAGCAGGATCGCGATGACCACCCACGCGTCGACCGTCACCGATTTCACGATGATGCCGAAGTAGCCGAAGCCGAAGCCGGACTTCTTCTCGTCTTCGCCGTACTGCAGCAGGCGCGACTCGGCGCCCTGGGAGGCGGCATCCATGGCGATCAGCGCAGCGGGACGCGCCACCCGCGATAGGCGCAATTCGTCCAGTTCGCCGGTAAGGTTGGCGAGCGCCGATCCGGCGACTGCCGTATCGCCACCCAGCGTAGCGGCCGTGCTGAACGCAGGCATCGATGCCGCCACTTCACCGTAAGCGCGGCCGTTGACGTAGAGGCGGACATGGCCCGCTTCGCCGGTCACCGCAAGATGCGTCCACTGGCCCGCCTTCAGCGGCTCACCGGCGGGCGAGCGCTGCGATTGCTCGCCGTCCACTTCGACGAACGGCGCACCATCGGCCAGTCCGATGACCAGCGCGCGGCCTTCCTGGCGGCGCACATAGATCGCCGTGGGCGCCGTGGGAACCGCATCGAGCTTGATCCAGGTGCTGAAAGTGAAGCCGCTGCCGTCGGTGGTGTTGAGCGACGTGCTCGCCGGCACTTCGACCGGCGTGCTTCCGTCGAATCGCGCCGCGCGGCCGACCACGCCGCCGTCGACCGTGCGCACCGCACCCTTCGGCGCGTTGTTGGCATAGGCCGTGGCGTCCTTGGGCGGCGTGCCGGCACCTTCATCGAAGTGATAGACCGCCGTGTAGTCGGCATCGAACGTTGCCGCGCCGCTGCTCTGCACCGGCGCCTTGCTGTTGCCGTAGTACATCCAGATGGTCTGCTGGCCGTTCGTGGGCAAGTCGGCGCTGTCCACCCAGACCTGGCCGACGCCCATCACGGGATCGAACGTTTCCACTTCGTAGTTCAGCGGCGTCTTGCCATCGGCGGCGATGAAACGCAGGTCGGCGCCGTTCTTCGCCACGCCGTCGAACTGGAAGTTGCCCGAGTGCAGGCGTATCAACAGCGGTACGCGGCCGGTGGCCGGCGTCATGCTGGCACCCTTGGGCGTGGTGTCGATGGTGATCGGCTTTCGATAGGTCCAGTCGTCGTTCCACCAGGCGACGTCGGCGGCCTGGACGGGGCGCGCCATCCACGAAAGGCATAGCAGGCATGCAAAGATCAGGTAACGCATCGTAGTTCCACCCTTAAACGTCGGGAATCCATGGAGTGAGCGAGTCATGGCCAGGTCCTTCACAGGTTGGCTTTCAGGCTGAAGAGCACCTGCCCGTTGCGCGCGCGTGTGCGCGTGCCGTCATGCAACGGATAAGCGAATTCGATTTCGCCGCTGAGCATCCGGAACACGCTGAAACGCGTGCCGACGCCGGTGCTGAGCAGGTTGAAACGGCTTTGCTGGTCGGGCAGCGGATCGATCAGCAGCACGCGGCCGCCGTCGAGAAACAGATGGAAGCGCCAGTCGTCGACGAAATGCCCCACGGCACCGGCCAGCGACGGGCTGCGCAATTCCACCGAAGCCACCGCGCCGTTGTCGCCGGTTTCCTCGGCGGACAGATAGCCGCGCACGCTGCTCGCGCCACCGGCCGCAAACTGTTCGCTGGAGATCAGCGGCGAATCGGACAGCTGCACGCTGCCGCGCACGGCGAGGGAGAAGTCGCCGCCCAGCAGGTGGGTGTAGTTGAGATCCGAATGCACGTAGATGTAGTTGTCCTTCGCCTTGTAGCGAAGGTTGTCGAATTCGGTGCGCGAGCTGCCCAGGCCGCTCCAGCCCAGATTGCCGGTCAGCGAGAAACCGAGGCTTGAACGCTCGCCGCTGCGTTGGCCGCTATAGGTGATGCTGAGCGGGTCGTAGGTGATCGGCACCTTGGAGGTCTGCTCGCCCAGCGTGATGTTCTGGTCGAAGTGCTTGTGGCTGATGCCGAACGAAAGCGACTGGCTGTACGCACCGAGCAGCGGCAGGTTCCGCGTTGCCTGCAGGGTTTCGGAATTGCCCTTGCCCAGCACCGTGGTGCCGCCCAGCGTGTTCGCGTTGCTGTTGGACTTGTAGCCCGAGCCCAGCAGCGACCAATCGCTGTTGAGCGGCGCAAGGTACGACAGCGCATAGACCTCGGCCGCATGGCGATCCTGCGGCGCAACGATATACGTGGCGGAAATCGTGTGGCCCGCCTGCCACAGGTTGTCGTAGCGGACGTTGGCGACGGTGCGCAACTCCGGCGTGTCGGCGCTGTGGTCGTTGTTCACTTCCACGCTGGCGTGCAAGGGGTACGTGTCGTTGACCTTCAACGTCACGTCCATGGTCTGCGGCAGGCTGCCGGGCTTGAGCACCGGCACGACCTGCTGGCCGGGCTGCGTATTGACCTGCGCCAGTTCCGCCTGCGCCTGCGTGAAGTTCGGCACGCGTCCTTCGGCGAGCGCGGGCACGGCATCGCGAATGGCTTCGGGCGAGTGGTATTTCGCGCCTTCCACGCGCACGCGGCCGATGCTGTTCTCGGTTACCTGCAACAGCAGCACGCCATCCTTCACTTGCTGCGGCGGCAGTTCCACCACCACGGACTGGTAGCCCTTGGCCTGGTAGACCTTCTGCAACGCATCGCGGGCCGCGTGCACGTCGTCAAGACTGCGGCCCGGACCGAGATACGGTTCGACGGTCTGCTCGATTTCCACCGGGTCCAGCAGATGGTTGCCGCGCACTAGGTATTCGTTCACGTCGAAACGTGCGGGCGGCTGGGCCGTGTTGCTGGCTTGCTCGGCGTGTGCGGCGCCATAGGCGCACATCAACGCGAATACCAGCGGCTTGAAACGCCCGCGCCACGCCATTCCCTTGCCGTCGTTCATGCGCACACCCGCCCCCTGAGCGCTCGCGCTACGCTTCGCGCGAGCGCGACGTGCGAGGGTACGCCTGCGGTTCTAACCAAAAGACGACAAACGCATGTCCGATTCGCGTCGCCTGTCTCGGCGGCACTCGAGTAGCTGCCGTGCCGGGTCGGGCAAGCCAGCCTGCGTCGACGAAAAGTGCCGCGCTCCCTTCCACTGGATGGCCTTCCCAACATCCCGATGTCGCTCGATCCTTTCACGCAAAACCTTCCCTGGGCCAGGCCGTGCGGCCTTGCCCTTCCCTCTCGTCAATACGGCCGTCCGGAGCGGGTCCGGGCGGAAGAGAAAGTGGGCATCCAAGCCCCAGCATTTGTCCTTGCCCAGAAAGACGGCCTGCCGATGAAGGGACTGAACCAAGTCACGAAAAATTCATGTCAGCGACTGTTTCAGCGGTTTTGCGCGGCAACGGAAACCAAACTGTCATTCAAGCCGTCACGCTCACACGCGCACGCACCCACGCCGCGCCTGCCGAGAAGCGGCGATGTCTACGACAAAGGGAGAAAGATCAGCTGACCAGCACGATGCCGCCGGGCAACGAGCGCACGGACGCACCAAAGGCCTGGTGGATGAGCGAGGCGACGTCGCCCAGCTGGTTGAGCGACACCTGGGCGTGCACCTTGCGCGACGCCAATTGGTCGTTGGTCAGGATGATCTTGCCGGGACGGTAGCGGTTGATCTCCGCAATCACTTCGGAGAGCGGCCGGTCGTCGAAGACCAGTACGCGGCGACGCCAGGCGATCGCTTCGTCGGTATCGGCCGGCGCCACCGGCGACAGCCCATCGCTGCCGTAGCCGGCTTGTTGGGCGCGACCCAACGACTCCGACCGTCCCTGGTAAGCCACGCGGATGTTTCCGTCCAGGCCGGTCACTTGGACCCGGCCATCAAGGCAGCGCACGTTGCAAAGCGCGCCCGAGGCCGCGTGGATGCCTCCCTGCAAAGCCTTCACTTCGAAGGCACCGGCATACCCGTCCGATACCTGCAACTGGATTTCCCCCGTCAGCAATTCGATGCCTACGGCGCGCCCTTCCGACCTGCGCACATTCATCGCCGTCTGCGTGTTCATTTCCACCACGACGCCGGGGCTCACTTCGATCTGCCGCTGCTCGCCGGTGGCGGTACGGTAATCCGCCATCACGTCCGGCAAGCTGGGCCACATATGCAGCGGCGAACGGGCCACCAGCAGGGCGGCCGACGCGGCTACCGCGCCGCCCAGGAAGGCGCGGCGCGTCATGCGTCCGTGCCTGGCGACCGCTGGCTCGCGTTCGCGCAGTTGGCGCCCGGCCGTGCCGAGGTTTTCCCACAGGAGCCGCGTTTCGGCGAATGCCTGCGCGTGCGCCGTGCTCTGTGCGCACCACTGCTTGAAGCCCGCGGCATCGTTGGTGGTGGCACGGCCTGAGGTCAGTACAAGCAGCCAATCGCGCGCCTCGCGATGAAGCGCCGAAGCGTGACCCTGGACGGAAGAACGTGAACTCATACCCTTAAGACTCTTTTCCGGCCCCGGGACCGAACCGCTGAACCACACGACGATCGAGACGCTGTCCACAATGTTCGAGCGCCCGCTTGAGCTCCTTGCCCACCATGCGCACCGAAATCCGGAAGCGGTCGGCGATTTCCTGCTGCGGCAGGTCGTCGACCCGGGCGGCAATGAGGATGGCGCGCTGCCGCTCGGTCAGCTCGCCCATGGCCTGCTCCAGTGCGGCCACCTCGATCCGCGCATGCACGATCCGCGCGGGATCGAGCGCGTCGTCGGCGAAGTGCAGCAGCTCTTCCACTTCTTCGCCGGTCAGATAGCGCGAATCCGCCTGGCGCTGGTCGGCGGCGACGTTCAACGCCATCCGAAACAGATAGCCCTCGGGGTTGTGCGATATCACCGAGGTATCGCCCATCCGCTCCACCCGCAGATAGGTTTCCTGCAGCACGTCGTTGACCAGTTCGTCCGACCCCAGGCGGCGGCGCAGGCGCCGCCGCAGTTCCGGCCGCCATTGCATGAACAAGCCCAGCAGCGAGAGCGATGACGGCTCCATCGCGGCTCAGGCTCGCGAGGCGACGGGCGCCCCGCAGGTCGACGCATGCGGTTTTCCTGCCGGCAATAGCAGCAGCGTCATGGGTTGATCCAGGCCGGCCGGCGGCGGCTCCAATCGCACGCCTTCAAGCGCGCTGCTGATCGCGGCATCGCGCGCCTGTATTCCGGTGCTGCCGAGCAAACGTACGCGATCCACCCTGCCCTCATCGTCTATCCATACTTGTAATGCCAGCCGGTAGGTGCCGGGCTTCGCATTCGGCAGCTGGCACAATTCGCGTTCCAGCGACGCCTGTACCGCAGCACCGTAACCCTCCCAGGCATCGTCGTTGGCCGCTTGAGAGCCGTTCTCGCCCATGCTCTGCGTGCCATTGCCCCCGGACGATTCGAGCGTGAATGCCTTGTCCGATGCATAACGCTCATGCAGACCCGTGCCCGCCAGCAACCGACGAAGCGCGTCTTCCGCGGCGAATTCACCGCGCACACCCGGCGATACCTTGCCGAGCAGCAGCCGCTCGTCGACCAATAACGATTGCCCCGTGATATCGCTGAACGCCTTCACCGCGGCGCTCAACGGCTGCGGGCCAATGTCGAACTGATAGATGCCGGCCGCCGTACTGGCAGCCGTGCCGGCAGAAGACTGCAATCCACCTGCATGGCTCGTCCCCCAACAAAGCCAACCCGACAACACGAGCATCCACCAAGCGTGCGACATGACGTGCATCCAGAAGACCGAGTGACTGCCGCTTGCGTTGAACGCCGCCACTCGAATATCCCGAAAAGACTAACGTTAACTTATGTCAGTTGGATAACGCGACACTCAATATCGCTGGATTAAACCTTTGTGAATGTGACGGCCAAGATGTCCAATCGGTGACAGTGGCTGCATAGCCGGGCTGCCCACTTTGCATCCTTATGGCACGTGTCGCCGAGGTTGGGCAGAGACCAGCAGACCAGACACAGTCAAGCAGGCCCCTGAAGGAGCCTGCTTTCCTTTTCCACATTATTTAGAACAGCGTGACCGCTGCCTGGAGATTACTTCTGCTGGGAACCGAGCTTCTCGCTCAATGCACCGCCGAAAGGCGTCGCATCGCTGGTGACAAGGCAGTTGTAATCCTTGCCCTCGTTAAGAACCAGCACGGACGACTTGGCTCCCTTGAAGTCCAGGCCGATCGAGAACAACACGTAGTTGTTCGGCAGTACCGGCGGACGAAACGCGCCGAACGCATACTGGCCTGCAATACCCAGCGGCGGCATGTTCACGGTGAGCTGCAACGGCTGCGTAGCCTTCGGCGACGGCAAGGACGACGATGCGGTCATGATCATCGACTGTGCATCGATGGAGTACTGCGTCGTGACGGTAATGCCCAGATACCGGGAACCCGGGGCCGACACCTGCTTGCGGCAGGCTTCGACGTCTTCCGGCTTCTTATCTTCCTGCCCGGTCTGCAACGTCGCGAAGACGTGAGTCAACTTGACCGATGCCTTTCCTTGGACAGGTGCCGCGAAAGCAGCGCTGCCAAAAGACATGGCGATCGCGCCACAGGCCAGGAAATAACCTAAACGACGGCTTTTAAAGCGCATATTTTCCCCTTGATTATTGAGTGAGATACAACCGAGGCATTCAACCAATGCTAATCGCAAGAAAACACGGATGGCCAAAAAGCGCGCATTATTCAATGGCAATCGAACCCCTGTTCGATTACGCACAAAGACGCAATGAATCACGCCGACCGAAGCCGGCGCGCCAAGGCCATGAATAGCAACACCTAAAGGACGTCAAAAGCCCAATCAGCCGAAGCTTGACGGGGCGCTGAGCCCCATCATTGGCCGACTAAACCTGATACCTGAATTCCCCAAATAGCGGCGAGAAGCTATCACGCAATTGCGTGTAAATGGCGTGAATAATCAACGAAGGGCCGCCTGAGCTGAGGCTTTCGTTTCTGTTGCTATAAATAAGATCACTTATGGATCGGCGTATGCCGTCGCGTTAGCGCTGTTCTTTCAAATCCATTCGACCCGACGCCACCTGGGTATCGATGCGATACACGTAGGCATGTAATCCTGATGGACGCTTCGGCAACTCCAGATGCAGGCCGTCTGCGTTCTGCCTGAAGGCGATCGATGTGCCTGTTGCCAGCAGCGTTACCTTCCGAACCGCCATGGAAGGCGTGATGGAATGAATCACCGCCTGCCCATTCGCAGGCCACTCCATCTCGATGGCATAGAGGTGGCCATCGTGCGTGGTGAACCGGAAGTCTTCCGGCGTATAGGGCTTGGTCTTGGTGTCTTGCATGGTGCCGGCGGCGACCTGGGTTGGGCCTTCGCCGAAGCGCTGCCAGGGTCGCGAGCCGTAGATGGCATCGCCGTTGAGCTTCAGCCACTGGCCCACGGCGAGCAGAATGCTTTTTGCCTCGTCGGGAATCGTACCGTCGGCCTTGGGACCGATGTTCAACAGCAGGTTGCCGTTCTTGCTCACTACGTCGGCGAGCAGTTGCACGATCTCGTCGGGCGACTTGTAGGTGTCGCCCTCGGCGTAGCCCCAGGAGTCAGGGCTCACGGAGGTTTCGGTCTGCCAGGGCTGCGCAAGGATATCGGCCGCCTGCCCTCGCTCGATGTTCAAGGTGCCGGTGCCGGGCATCATGTTGTCGAGCTTGTAATTGAGCACGACGCCTTGATCGCGCGATGCCGCCTGGTTGTAGTAGAAGGCGGCAAATTCGGCGAGCGCCCCGCGAAAACGCGGCTGGCCCACCCACCAATCGAAATACATCAGATCCGGATGGTAGTCCTGCACGATTTCAGACGAACGTGCGAGCCAGTCGTTGAGATAGGCATCCGAAACGAAGGTCCAATCGACGTCCTTGCCATCCGCACCCTTGGCCGACTCAGTCGGATGTGCCGGCCCGTACAGCGCGGCGTACTTGGGGTCGTTGACGTCGGAATCGAAGCTGCGTCCGTACTCGTAGAACCAATCGTGTTCCGCGCGATGGGAGGAAAGGCCAAGCTTCATGCCTTGCGCGCGAATCGCCTTGGCCAGCTCGCCGATCACATCGCGATGGGGCCCCATCTTCACGGCAGTCCAGTCGGATAGCTTGGAGTCGTACATGGCGAAGCCGTCGTGGTGCTCGGCTACCGGAACCACGTAACGCGCACCTGCCGCATGGAACAATGCCGCCCATGCCTGCGGATCGAAATGCTCTGCCTTGAAGCGCGGGATCAGGTCCTTGTAGCCGACCTGCGGCATCGCTCCATAGGTGCTCACCTGATGTTGGTAGTAATTGGCGTACTCGCCGCCGCGTTCGTACATATGGCGCGGATACCACTCGCCCTTGTACGCCGCCACGGAGTACACGCCCCAGTGGATGAAGATGCCAAACTTCGCATTCTGATACCACGCCGGTGTGCGATACGCGGTGAGGCTTTTCCAGTCCGGAGACATGGGGCCTTGCCAGGCTACCTTATCCGTTTGCGCGAGAACGGACTGACGCGCGCCATCGAAGGGGCGGTTCGCATCCACCCATTGATGTTCGATCGTTGCTGCGTCCGGCGGCACAAAAGCTTTCGGTGGATCGCCGGCAACGGCCGCTGTTGTACATAGCGCACACGCCATGCCTAACCAGCGCCGGCCACGGTGTCGAGTGATCTTCTTCCAGGACGGCATACGCCTCACTCCTTGATCCACACCGGAACGTGCCCTCCCTTGCCGTCATGAGCGGATCGACCTCGGCAACGCCGAGGCCGACCCGTCAGACAGGGGAGACTCATGCCTGAAGCAGGCTGGGAATCACAGCCTTATTTGAACTTGTAATCGAACGTCAGGAAAATCTCGCGACCGTTGTATTCGTCGGCGGTCTGGCCCGTCGTGACGAACTCGAAGCCGCCGGCGTAGTACGGGATCGCACCGACCTTGTCGAAGATGTTGGATACGGTGAGCTTCAACGTGGTATCCGGGTTGAACTTCCAGCCAACAGCGGTGTTCCAGGTGATCCACACCGGCGTCCTGCCGCGATACGTCGCGGAGTCCACGGCCACCGGGTTGCCGTCCTGCGTCACCTGGCACACGCCCGTGCTGATCGACTCGCTGCCGTTCTGCACGTTGACCATGCCCGGCTGGATGCCATTGGGCAGCACGACGCAACCAGCGTAGTTCGGGGCACGCATGCTGCCATCGCGCACACCGGAGATCGACACGTTCCAGTCGCCCTTGGTCCAGTCGGCGATCCAGGTCATGCGGCTCGCCACGTTGTTGTAGCGGGTGTTCTGCAGCGGATCGGAAGCCAGCACGCGCTGCTTGTACGAGAGGTTGTCGGTGTAGTTGATGCCGGCGCGGAAGTTGCCGTAATCGTCGGTGTGGATCTTGTAATCCAGCGACGCATCGATACCGCTGACATACAGCGAGGCTTCGTTGATCGGGCCCGACTCTTCCGAGATGATTTGGCCAGCCGCGTTGCGCTGAACCATCTGGGTGACCATCTGGCAATAGGCCGAACCCGGCACGTGCGCCGTATACGGCGACAACGCCGATGTGCCGTTGGCCTGCAGGCCGGTCAAGCAACCGGCCTCGTCCACCAGCACGGTGTCCTTGTCCAGATACTCGATCGCGTTGTCCACGCCCATGTGCCAGTAGTCTGCCGACACCGACAAGCCCTGCACGCCCGGAATCTGCCACACGAAACCGTAAGTCCAGGAATGGCCGGTCTGCGGCTCCAGCAAGCGGCTGCCGTTGGTGTTCAAGTTGTAGTACTGCGAGGTGGGACGCTGCACCAGGCTGCACCAGGTGCTGTTGGTCACGCCCGACTTGATCGCGTTGATGCACTGCAGGGGATCGAGGTAATCACCCACCGGCGACGTGGAGCCGGTCAGGTAGATGGCCTGCATGTCCGGCGCCTTGAAGTTGGTGCCGTAGCTGCCGCGAAGCAGCAGGCCGTCGTATGGACGGTATTCCAGGCCGGTGCCCCAGGTCTTGGCGATGTCGGCCATGCTGGCGTCGTTGTACTTGTCGCCGCGGCCGGAGATGGTCCAGGTCAGCGAGTCGAGGATCGGCACGCGGAACTCAGTGCCCAGCGAGAAGCGCTGACGCGTGCCGCCGCCGGTGAGGTACGCACCGAACGGATTCTGGAACGTGCTCGGATCGGCCGAACGCGGATCGGGCGAAAGCAGGAAGCCGTTATGCGCGGCTTCGAGCACCGCAGCCCAACCTACCGACTCATCCACCCACGGCAGCTTGAACAGATCGCCGTTGATGCGGAACTGCGCCTGGTCCAGCCACGACGACGAGGTGTTCTCGCCATTGACCGCGAACTGGCCGTACTGCTGCGGGGTGATCGGATTCCACCACTGCTGCCAGTTCATGTTGTAGATGGGCAGGCCGTCGGCGGTGGTGCCTTGCTGCTTGCCGAGGAAGAAGTTGTTCATGCCATCGACGTTGATGCCCGTATAGTCTTCGCGCACCGTGTACTTCTGGCTGTTGAGGTTCAAATCCCAGTTGAACCGGTTGTCGAACATCGTGCCCTTCAGGCCGACCTGCAGGTTCCAGTTCTGCTCGCGGTCATGCGTGTTGGCCGCCGTGCCCATCTCCTGCGCGGTCAACTGGCGGATGCCCTGGTTGATCACCTGCCCCGTGCTCTGGTCGTAGAACTTGCCAGTCACTTCCACCGGCAGCTGAGTGTTGGAGATGCCGGTGGTGTCGTACAGCGCGGCCGAACCATACAGCTGCAGGCCGTTGCTGAAATCGTACTCGCCGGCGATGTAGCCGTTCTGGCTGCGGCTGCCAGGCGTCAGCACCCAGTTCTGGAACAGCGCAGGCTGCGAACAGTAGTAACCGTTGTTGGTCGAGCCGGTGACCTGGGCGCCGTTGGTGGTGACCGAATGCGACTGGCTGAGCTGCGAGTTGGTGAACTTCGAGCAGCTGCCCGCCGGCGGCGTGATGTACTGGCCATTGGCATCCGTCGCGGAAAGCGCGATGGCGCCGGCAGCGTCGTACTGATAACCGAACATGCGCGACGCCGGACCCCAGGCGCCGTAGCCCGCATCGGACACCGAGTCCTGATACGGACGATCCATGCCCCACAACGCCGTGCGATTGGACTGCTCGAGGTTGTAGAGGATGTGCCAGTTGCTGCCGGACTTGCCGCCGAAGAAGTTGATGTCGCCGTAGTTGCGGCCGCCACGGGTGGCACCGCCGCCGGTGATCTGCAGTTCGTCACCCTGGTAGTTCTTCTTCAGGATCACGTTGATCACGCCGGCCACCGCGTCCGAACCGTAGATCGACGACGCGCCGGAAGCCAGCACTTCGACATGATCGATCATGCCGATGGGAAGATTGTTGTAGTTCTGGAAATTGCTCTGCTTGTTGAGCGGCTGCGGGTAATCCACCACGCGATGGCCATCGATCAACAGCAGGCTGAAGCCGGGGCCGACGCCGCGCAGGTTCACCGAGCGCGCATTGACCGAACTGGAACCCCAGGACGCCGGATCCGAAGTCTGCTGACCCACCTGCGGCAACGAATCGAGGAATTCCCACAGCGTGGTGAAGCCCTGGTCCTTGATCTGCTCGGCGGTGATGGAAACCACCGGCGCCGGTCCTTCGACTTGCGAGCGCGGGATCATCGAGCCGGTGACGGTGACGCCCTGCAAGTCGACGGTCTTGTTCGACTTGCCGGGCGCCGGCGCGTCCGCGGGTGCCTGCTGCGCGGACGACTGATCGCTGCCGGACGGCGCCGACTGAGCGAAGGCGAGTGGCGCGAAAAGCGCGAATGCCAGGGAACTGGCGAGTACGCTGCGTCGCAAACGGATTGTGTTCATGGTTAACCCTCTCCCCGTAAAGCTTCAATGTTGTGATTGCCGTTGAGCCTTGCGCTCGCCAGCTCTATTCACTTCTTGTGCGCTGTGTTCGCTCGCCTGCACCGGTCCGCTCTCGCGGTCCCTGACCCGGAACAGGCGCTTGTGCCGCCCTGCTCGCGACAAAGCGGCGTGACGGCTTTATCGACCTTTCTCCCGCACCACCCGCTGGCGATGCCCTCTCTGTCGTTGCCGACCCCGCGCTTCATCGCTGCTGCCATCCATCCCGCCCCACGCGAGAATAGATTCATATACGAACTCGTAGTTCATATTTGATGTAGTTATAAGCCGAAACTAGATCGATGCAAGTTGCATCGCAGCAATTCTCGTGAGGGCTGGCTCCGGGGTGGCATGGACGTCAGGGGTACCAGCAAGCACTGGGCTCGAGCTGGTGCGGGGGCGAACAAGCTGCCAGACAAAGCGGACGAAATCCTTTCAGCCGGATGGTGCCGGCGTGGGCAGCAGGGCGGGGTCGATCACCACATGTCGCATGCGCGTTCTCTGCCACGTATACAAGACATGGACCAGGCCATCGCGCGACTGGATGACGGCCGGATAGGAGTACTCCCGACCGGGCTGGCTCTCGAGCGTAAGCACCCTCTTCCAGCGCAGGCCATCGGCACTGAGGGCGACCGCCAGCGTCCCTCGCCCATCCCACCATTGATGGCCAGGCAACGTGGGGTTGTAGACCAGCAGGTAGCGGCCGTCCGCGAGCGACACGGCGTCGATGCCGGCATTGGGGTTGGTCACCTCCAGCAAGCCCAGGGGCGACCAGTGATGCCCTGCATCGCCGGACCGCGACCAGAACAGTTTGCCCTGGCGCGTGCGACCGACGGCCTCGATGGTGCCGTCCCGCATGGAGAGCAGACTCGGTTGAATGGCATCGATGCCGGGAGACGAAATATCGTTGCCGGCCACCCAGGTTTTGCCGTCATCCACAGATCGCTCGGTATGAACTCGCCAGCCGCCTTGCTCCGTACTGGACGGACTGAGGATCTCGCCGTTGGCGAGCTGGATGGGTTTGTTCTTGATTGGCCCGAGGATGCCTGGCGGAAGCCGTCGCGGCGCGGACCAGCTGGCGCCGTCGTCGTCGGAGGTCATCAGCATGCCCCACCAATGCTGCGGGTCCGGCCCGATCTTGTAGAACAGCATCAATCGGCCGGTCGCCGAGCGGAACAGCACGGGATTCCATGTGGGCAACCGCGAGCCGTCCGGCTGCCTGCCGTTGGCGACTTCGCGCGGCCTGGTCCATTGGCCGGAAAGATGTCGGGATAGCCAGATGCCAACGCTCGGGTCGCGCTCCTGCTTGCCGCCAAACCATGCCGCGACGAGCCCGCCCGGCGTGTCGACGATGGTGCCCGCATGGCACTGCGGCGTCGGCGGGTGCGTCGATACGAATTCGGTCGAAACAACCGATGACTGCATCGCCCCGGCGCGAAACGGCATGACGATGAGCAAAGCGAATGCGAGGCGAAACCCAAATGATCTCGCCTGCAACAGGACGCCATATTTCATTGACACGACCGCGTTTCCCGTCCTCTAATGAAATCTTCCATAAGGACGTATTTACGTCCAAATGATTTTTGACGAAGGTGGCTAATGAAGCGTCTTGCCCGAACCGTTCTTGGCGCCGCCCTGGCGCTCTCTCTTTTTTCGTCGGCAGCGTCGGCGCAAGGCGCAGCGGATACCAAGCCCTCTCCCCAGCAGATTCACTGGCAGGATCTGGAGTTCGGCGTGATCGTCCATTTCGGCACGAACACCTTCCTCGACCGCGAATGGGGCGACGGCACGGCCGATCCCAAGGTGTTCAATCCCGACCATGTCGATGCGGCGCAATGGGCGCGCGCCAGCCGCGCGGCGGGAGCGCGTTACCTGGTCATGGTGGCCAAGCACCACGATGGCTTTGCCTTGTTTCCGACGGCGCAGAGCGATTATTCGGTGAAGAGCAGTCCGTGGATGGGCGGCAAGGGAGACCTTGTTCGCCTTGCGTCGGATGCCGCACGCGCCGAAGGGTTGGAGTTCGGCGTCTACCTGTCGCCGTGGGACCGGCATGAGCCGCGCTACAAACAACCCCAGGCCTACGATGCGTACTACCGCGCCCAGATGGAGGAACTGGTCCAGCACTATGGACCGCTGGTCGAATGGTGGCTCGATGGCGCGGGCAGCGCGGGCCACGTCTACGATTTTCCGAGTTACATCGAAACGCTGCGTACCTACCAGTCGAACGCCATGGTGTTTGCCGACATGGGCCTGTTCGAATACGGCGACATCCGCTGGGTGGGCCAGGAGGATGGCTACATTCGCGGAGAGAACTGGAACGTGATCGACCGCCATGGCTACCAGCGCTGGCGCCCGGTGGAAGTCGACACTCCGCTGCACGACCTGCACTGGTTCTGGCATCCGAATGACGAGGCGACGCTCAAGAGCGTGGCGAAACTGATGGATACCTGGGAAAACAGCGTCGGCCGCGGCGGCCAGCTGATGCTGGGCATCGCGCCGGATCGCCACGGCCAACTCCCCGATGCCGACGTCGCGCGCCTCGAAGCGTTTGGCAAGGCGCTGCGCGAGCGTTACGGCGATGCCAGCAACCTGGCCCGTCACCACGTGGATGCGGATGAGAATACCGAGGCGGCGCTGGATGGCGACAAGAACACGTTCTGGACTGCGCCGGCCGGCTCCCGGCATGCCACGCTCGAAGTGAACTTCGGTCACCCGGTCACGTTCGATCGCACGCTCACGATGGAATGGCTCGACGACGGGCAGCACGTGCGCAAGTACGCCATCGAGGTGTTCGACGGCAAGGCGTGGCATCCGGTCGCCGGGGCCGAGGCCATCGGCCATATGAAGATCGATGTGTTTCCGCGAGTCACCGCGCAACGCGTCAGGCTGAACATCCTCTCCAGCGTGGGCGATGCCTCCATCCGCGAATTCCAGGTGTTCGACGCCAGCCCGTTGCCTTCGAAGTGAGATGACGCTGGCCAGGCCATGCATTGGCATGGTCAGCGCGGCATCCCGGTATGCCCCGTCATGGTGAACGTTGCAGGCTGCTGTCCCGCCGAGGGTTGCTGGCCGCCCACGAACAGGCCGTAGCGCCCTGCCCTGACCGCGCGAGTACCGTCGGCATCCACCAGGCTCAGCGTGCGCGGATCGAGGTGGAACGTCACGCTTCGTTGCTCGCCTGCCGCGAGGGAAATGCGCTGGAAACCCACCAAGGCCCGGCGCGGCGCATCAGGAGCGTCGGGATACGCAAGATAGACCTGCACCACTTCGTCGCCGGCACGCGTTCCGGTATTGCGCACATTTACTGCGACGTCGAGCGACTCGCCGGCCTTCAGGCTTTGCGTGGACAGCTTTGGCGCGTCATAGGCAAACGTGGTGTAGCTCAGGCCGTCGCCGAACGAATAAAGTGGCTCGCCCTTGAAGTAGCGATAGGTGCGGCCCTTCATGCCGTAATCGATGAAGGGCGGAAGATCGCGCACGTCGCGATAGAAGGTCACGGGAAGGCGGCCGGCAGGATTGATCACGCCGGCAAGCGTCTGCGCCACTGCCAAGCCGCCCTGTTCGCCCGGATACCACGCCACCAGGATGGCGTCCGCATGCTCGCGGGCCCAATTCAGGGCCACGGCGCTGCCGCTCATCAGGACGACCACCAGCGGCTTCTTGCTGGCGGCCACCGTTTCCAACAGTTTCCGTTGCGAAGACGGCAATCCGATATCGGTCCGGTCGCCTCCCATGAAGCCCGGCACGTCGACTTTCAGTTCCTCGCCCTCGACGCCCGGTGACAAGCCCACGAAGGCGACCACGGCGTCGGCATCCGCGGTCGCTTTTGCTGCCTCCGCGAGTTGCGCATCCGCAGGGGCCATCCATTCCAGGTGGATGCCCTGGTCCTCGCCGCTGTGCTCCCACTCCAGGCGGAGATCGTGGGGATGCGTGTCGTCGAAATGAACTGTCGCCGACAGGGTCTCATCGCCGCCCGCGCTGCCGGTGATCAGATGGCCGTCCAGATAGAGGCGCACGGGATCGTGCCCGCGGCAGTCGAAGCATCGATCCATGCGCACGACCAAGGTGTAATCGCCCGCGCCGGGCGGCAATAGCTGCGCCGTCCAGCGCACGGCATAGCCGGAAGCATCAAGCACGCTCGCGGGCGGTGTGTGATCCGTATCCAGATCGATCTTGCTGTCGAAACGCGTCATCGCCGGCTTGCCGGTCAAACGGGCATCTCGAAAATACTCACCCTTGAGACCAGCCAGTGCCGTCGAGGGAATCGGCACGGTCACGCCATCGGCAAGTGTGGCGCCCTGGGCGTAGCGCACATTCTTCTCGCCCCATAACGCACGCAGGCCATCGAGCGGCGTCACCGGCTTTCGTGCGGTGCCGTGGTAGTTGGCTTCCAGGACGGACAAGGCATCGGCGTTGGGTCCCACCACGGCGATGCGGTCGCCAGGCTTCAGTGGCAGCGTATTGGCACGGTTCTTCAGCAACACCATCGATTCGCCGGCCGCGCGGAGCGCCAGCGCTCGATTCGCGTCGGGATTGTCGCGCGGTGTTGGCGCGGATGCGTCGAACATGCCGAGGCGATAGCGCGCAGCAAACAGCCGTGTCGCGGCCACGTCGAGGTCGTGCTCGCCGATCCTGCCATCCGCCAACGCGTCACCAAGACCCGCATAGGCCGAACCGCAATCGAGATCCGTGCCTGCGCGCAAAGCACTGGCCGACGAGCCGGCGTTGTCTTTCCGGTAGTGGTGGAACATTGTCATGTCGTCCACCGCATCGCAGTCGGATACGACGAAGCCCTGGAACCCCCAGTCGTTGCGCAGGCGTTCGCCCAACAACCACGGCAATGCGCATACGGGAACGCCGTGGATGGCGTTGTAGGCGCACATGATCGATCCCGCATGACCTTCTACGATGGCCGCCCGGAACGCAGGCAGGTAGGTGTCTTCGAGATCGTGCGCGGACACGTCCACGTCGAAACCATGACGGCCCGGCTCCGGGCCGCTGTGCACGGCGAAGTGCTTGGGCGTGGCGATTACCGTGGGGTGTGCGGGATCGCTGCCTTGCAGGCCTTGGATGAAGGCTACGGCCAGCGTTGCCGTCAGGCGTGGATCCTCGCCATAGGTTTCCTGGCCTCGCCCCCAACGAGGGTCGCGAAAGATATTGATGTTGGGAGACCAGATGGTCAGGCCGTTGAAGCGCCCATGATCGTTGTGCAGGCCGGTGGCGAGGAACTGGCTGCGCGCCTGCGCGGCGACCACGCCGCCTACCGCGTGAAGCAATGACGGGTCCCAGCTGGCCGCAAGACCGATGGCCTGCGGGAATACGGTTGCCTCGCCATGCCGCGCGAAACCGTGCAGGCCTTCGCTCCACCAATCGTATGCGGGAATCCCAAGACGCGGGATCGCCGGGGCACTGCTCTGCAACTGCCCGATCTTCTCTGCTGGCGTCATGCGCGCCACCAGACGGGCTGCCCGCACCGTCGCCTCGTCGGCCGCAGCGGATGTTGCCAGCGATACGCCGAGCAGCAGCACCGCCAGCATGCCGATCTGCTGTAACCGTCTCATGTGCGCGCCCCGACAGGTCACGGCGTTGCGCGACGCGACGCAGACGAGTTGAACGATACGCGGCTGACGCCCGACAACGATCCACGCACCGGCGCCGTCGACAGGATGCACAGATCGTGCGTACCTCCGTGCGCCGCCAAGGGAGCCGTCACCCGGTAGGTCCTGCCGGGCAATGCATCCGTGGGCAGCGGCATGCTGGCCGCCAATGGGCCACTGCATGTATCGAGATGAACCTCGAACTCGCCGGCGGGCGTGCGCGATGCTCGCACCTTCACCTTCGATGCGTCATGCGCCAGGCCGTAATTGCGGGCCAGCCACGCGCCATCGATCACCATGGTGACGGCACCGTCCAGCGGCACATTCGTCACGCGCCAGCAACTGTTCATCAGGTCCACGTTGTAGACCGGCGCGGGCGAAGTGGCGTCGGGCAGCAAGGGCACACGCAGGCCGAGGTCGCCTTTCGGGCAGGCCTGGAGTGCATTGCCGTCGTAGCTGGCAAGCGTCTGCGCATCGAAGCGCTGCGTGCGGACGCGCGCAAGAGGCGATCCATCGCCGGCAAAGCTCGTCGCGCTGATGGTAACCGGCAGCGCAGCCTCGATCGGTTTGCCATAGATGGGCGAACTCGCCACCGGCAAGGTTCCGTCCGTGGTGTAGCGGATGATGGCGGAGGATTCCTGCGCGGCAAGCGTCACGGTGACTTTGCCGTCGGTTCTTTGCCCACGCATGTCGACCGCGAACGCGCTGTCGGCATAGTCGATGCCCATTTTCTGGTAACGATCGAATTGCGCAGGAAGCCGCGCGATGAAGTCGTCGAAGTGACGCTCGTTCGCGGGTGTCCAGGCCGCTTCGGCGAGGGCGTCCAGGCGCGGAAAGGCCGCATGCTGGATCTGCCAGGGTGCGGTGAGGTACTCGGTCCAGATGTTGGCCTGCGCACCAAGCACATGTTTCGCCTGCTCGGAAGTCAGCTCCGACGATACGGCTTCGAACTTGTAAACGGTGGCAAGCGTCTGCACGCCCAATCGCCCGGTGGGCTCGTCGTCGCCATGGCTTTGCAGGTTGTCGAAGTACAGCGTCGGTGCGGGCGACAACACCACGTCGTGACCCAGCCGCGCCGCATCGATGGCGCCTTGCGTACCGCGCCAGGACATCACCGAGGCAGACGGCGGCACGCCGCCTTCGAGGATCTCGTCCCAGCCGATCAGGCGGCGTCCATGCTGCGCCAGGTATTGCCCCATGCGTTCGATGAACCAGCTCTGCAGCGCCTTCTCGTCCTTGATGCCCAGCGCGTGCATGCGCGCCTGCACCGCGGCCGATGCCTGCCACTGGTCCTTGATCGCTTCGTCGCCGCCCACGTGGATGAAGGTCGACGGAAACAGTTCCATCACCTCGTCCAGCACGTTGTGCAGGAAGTCGATGGTGTGGTCGTCGACGTTGAACAGGTAGGGATTGACGCCCCAGTCGATCGACACAGGCGGTTGCGCGCCGGTGACGCCGATATCCGGATAGGCAGCCACGGCGGCTTGCGCATGGCCCGGCATGTCGATTTCCGGCACCACGGTAATGTGGCGGGCGGTGGCGTAGGCAACGATGTCCTTCACCTCCGCCTGCGTGTAGTAACCGCCGTACTTCGTGTCGCCATCGCCCGGCGGCCGGCGCCATGCGCCGATCTGCGTGAGCTTGGGATAGCGACGGATTTCCAGGCGCCATCCCTGGTCATCGGTGAGATGCCAATGGAAGACGTTGAGCTTGTGCTGCGCCATCGCGTCGAGCAGTTGCTTGATCTCTGCCGGTTGCTGGAAATGCCGCGCCGAGTCGAGCATCAGGCCTCGCCAGCCGAATCTCGGCCAGTCGGCGATGTGCATCGATGGCACCGAGACGGCGCCCTTGGCCGCATCGGGTGTCATCAGCTGCCACGCGCTGACCGCACCGTAGAACAGTCCTGCCGCATCCCGTGCAGCGATGCGCATGCCCTTTGCGTCGACATCGAGCACGTAGCCTTCCGGCTGCGCGACACTGGCCGCCGCATCACTGCAGATGACGATGCCGTCGCGGCTCGTGGCCGTTGCATCCTCGATCACCGGCAGCGAAAGCCCGCGCGTTCGCACCAGCAGGTCCGCCAGGTAATGGGCAGCATCGGAAGCCGCGCGATCGCCCGGCGCGACATGGATGACGGCGGCGGCACTGACGGCATAACTTCCCTGCGCCATGCTGACCTGCGCGGGGAGCGGAATGATCGGCGGCGTGTCCATCGCATGCGCGTCGACCGCAAGCCCCAACAGGCACGCCAGGGCGATCGGCGTCTTCAACCCGCGCTTAGCGCACCGCATCGGGCAGCCCCTCCCAGATCTTGGGATCTTCCGCACCGATCACCCAGGCGCAGAAGCCCTCCAGACCATATTGCTTGACCACGTCGTAGCGATCACGGAACGCATGCGCATCGGGCAGGAACACCCATTCGCGCATCTGGTCGCGATAGAAGTAGAACCACGATTCATGCTCCACCGGATCCCACTGCATGGTGGCATTGAACTGCTTGGCCAGCGGGAACGATTCATCCGCGTCGATGTACTGCGCGGAAATGTTCGAACTCTCCTTGCCGTCCGCGCCCACCGGATCGCCGGCAAACCAGTGGTAGCCGTACAGGCCGATGCCCAGCGAGAGCTTCTCCTTCGGCACCACCTTCAAGGCGTATTCCAGGTTTGCCATCACCCATGGCATGCCCGCCACCGGGCCCGGCGTGGTCCAGCGGGTGTGCTGGTCGTACGTCATCAGGCAGACCAGATCCAGCGCCTGTCCCAGCGCCTTGAGATCGTACGCACCTTTCCAGTATTCCCAGATCCATTTGGCGAAGGGGCCGCGGCCCGCGTAACCCGGCGCGTTCGGCACCACCGCCATGGACAGCTTCAGGCCATGCTTGTGCAGCGCCGTGGCGGTCTGCTGGGTCAGCAAGGTGAGTGCGTCGCGGTCGGTCCAGGCAATGTTCTCGAAATCGAACTGGAAGCCGACGAACCCGTAAAGTTTCGCCTGCTCGAGCATGCCCTCGATCATCGCCTTCTTGGCGGTTTCGTTGACCAGCAGATCGTGGAACTTCTTGCGGTCGCCGCCGGCGGAGATGATCGGCATCACCGGCACGCGATGCGCCTTGGCCAGTTTGAGCACGTAGAGATTGGGCGAACCGGACACCAGGCCGTTCCCGTCCACGCCGAACCAGGTGGGCACCAGCAGGTCGACCTTGTCGACGTGCGCCTCGAACGAGTTGATCGATTTCTGTATTTCGATCATGTAGAACAGCGCGGTGGGTGCTTTCGCAAACGCGCCGGTCGACGCACAAGCAAGACACAGCGAAACGGCCAGGGACAACCATCGTTTCATGGCGCAGCCTTAAGTGAGTTGGGGGTGGAGAAGGTGATCCGATAGGCGTAGGCATCGCTGCCTATCGGTCGGGGAGGAAGGCGAAGATGCAGGCCGCCAGCATCCTGGGAGAACGGGATGGTGCGGTTGTCGGCCACGGACTCGACGCGGATGACCTTGTCTTCCGGCTTGATCGCATGGATGGTGGCCTGGGCGTTGCCCGGCCAGTCCAGCTCGATCGCGTAGAGCTTGCCGTGGCCGGTGGTGAAGCGGAAATCATCGGCGGTATAGGGCTTGGTCTTGGTGTCCTGGAACGTGCCGCTGACCACGTCGGTGGGGCCTTCGCCAAAGGTGCGCCATGGCTTGCTGCCATAGATCGCCTCGCCGTTCGCCTTCAGCCAGCGGCCGATGCTGCGCAGCGTGTCCTGCGCGCCATCAGGAATGGTGCCATCGGCCCGCGGCCCGACATTGAGCATCAGGTTGCCGTTCTTGCTGACCACATCCACCAGCAAATGGATGATGAAGGTGGGCGACTTGTACGTGTCGTGCTCGATGTAGCCCCAGGAATCGTTGCTGATTGAGGTGTCGGTTTGCCAATGCGCGGCGTGAATGCCCTTCAGCTGTCCGCGCTCGATATCCAGCGTGCCGGCACCATCGGCGAAATCGCCCAGCTTGTAATTCACCACCACGCCGTCGCGTTTTGCGCCTTCGTTGTAGTAGTACGACAGCAGCGTCGGCAGCGTGGTGCGGAAGCTCGGGTGGCCGATCCACCAGTCGAAGTAGATCAGGTCCGGATGGTATCTGTCGGCCAGCTCGGCGGTGCGCGCGAGCCAGTCGTCCAGCCAGGCCTGGGAGACGTAGGTCCAGTCCTGGGCCAGGTTCTCGTCTTCCTTGCTGAGATGCGCAACGGCCGGGCCATACAGTTCCGCATTGCGCGGATCGTTGACGTCCGAATCGAAAGCGCGGCCGCCGTCGAAGAACCAATCGTGCTCGGCGCGATGCGACGACACGCCAAAGCGCATGCCCTCCCCTCGCACGGCGTGTTCCAGCTCGCCGATCACGTCGCGCTTCGGGCCCTTCTTGACCGCCGTCCAGTCCGACAGTGCCGAGTCGTACATGGCGAAGCCATCGTGGTGTTCCGCTACCGGCACCACGTAACGCGCGCCGGCTTCATGGAACAACTGCGCCCAGGCCTTCGGGTCGAAGTGCTCGGCCTTGAACATCGGCACGAAATCCTTGTAGCCGAACGTCGACTGCGGCCCGTACGTGGCCACGTGGTGGGCGAACTCCTTCGTCCCCTGCTGGTACATGTTGCGCGAGTACCACTCGCTGCCGAATGCGGGCACCGAATAGACACCCCAGTGGATGAAGATGCCGAACTTGGCATCGTCGTACCAGGCGGGCGAGCGGTATGTCTGTAGCGAAGCCCAGTCGCTGCGGAACGGCCCCTCGCCTGCGGCCTTGGCCACGCGATCGAGGATCGCCTTTCGTTGCGGCGCGAACTTGGCGCTGGCCTGCTGCCATGCCTGATCCTGCGCCGCGGGCGACAAGGTATCCGCGGTAGGCGCCGTGGGCGATTGCGCCCACGCAGAGGCGCATAGCAGCCAGCCCGCGGCGAGCGCACCATGCGCGACCGGTTTCATCATGGTTGCTCGTCCTTGTTCGGAAGGAAGGGGTCGCTGCCGATATTCAACGGGTGATAATCGCTGACCACGCCACCGGCTCGCACACCGTCGGGCCGGGTCACATCCACGGCAAGATGCACGGCGGCGCCCTTGCCTGCGGCCTGCCACGCGCCCTCGAAGCGGATAGGTTGCGACAGGTCGCGCAGCGCTTCGTCACCGTGGGCAAGTTCCTGGCCACGGTCATCGATGGCGCGCCAGTGCGCCACATAGCCAAGCATCGGATAGGAAGGCAGATGGGTGGCCGGATAGCCGCTCACCGTGGCCTGGAATCCGCGCAGTCCGCCTGCATCGACCCGCCATTGCGTCGTTACCGACAACGCCTGGTTGCGTGCTTCGTAGATGCCGTACGACGGCCTGCGCTGGCGGTTCTCGTCGACCAGGCCATGATCGACATAGCCTTCGGTCTGGCCAGGCCACAGATTGCGATGGGACTTGTAGTCCTGATACGTCCAGAAGATCGCGCCGGCAATGAAGCTCCGCTTCTGGAACGCGTCCATCTGCTGGAGCAGGTTGTCGGAACGCGCCTTGTCGGCAGACACGCTGTCATGCGAGAAAACGCCGGGATAGCCGAACTCGGAAATGATCACCATCTTGTCGGGATAGGTGCGGTCGACAAAATCCAGCCACGCTTCCACGTCGTTGCCCGAGCCGCTCCACGAACCGAAATAGGCGTTGGCCATGATGAAGTCGACGTCGTGCATCACCGGCGCCTCTTTCCATGGCTTGCTGCTGATATCGGCATCGGCATAGGTCACATAGCGGCCCGGGTCGATATCGCGGATAAGCGCCGCCATGGCGTCCACATAAGCACGGCCGCCGGGCAAGGAGGCATCGCTCTCGTTGCACACGCTCCAGGCGAAGATGCTGGCGTGATTGCCGTCCTGCTCGATCATCTCGCGCATCATGTGCTTGGCCAGCGCGAGCAACCTGGGGTTCTTCAGTTGCGCCTCGCTGAACTGCCAGACCGGGATTTCCGGTACCAGCAGGATGCCGTGGCGGTCGGCGAAATCGAGCACCTCATCGTTCTGCGGATAGTGCACAGGCCGCGTCAGTGTCGTATGCAGGGCCGCCATGTCGGACCAGTCGCGGCGTATCGTTCCCGCCGATTCCGCCAATCCTTCCCACGGCGAATCCTCGTGACGGCTGACGCCGCTCAGCCGCACCGGTTTGCCGTTGACGTAAAGGCGGCGGTCGCGAATGGCGATGTCGCGCAGCCCGAACGTATCGCTGCGCGAGTCGAGCACGCTGCCGTCGGCGGCATGCAGCTCCGTCACCCATTGATACAGCCGTGCGTCGCCGACGTTCCACAATTGGGGATGCGGCAGCGTCACCGCCAGCGTCGCCGTGGCGGCTTGTCCTGCCTTGGCCGAGACGTTCTGCTGCGCCTGCGCCACCGTCTTGCCGTCGGGATCGACGATGCTCGCGGTCACGCTATAGCTGCCGTCGGCGCCATCGACGTTCTCGACGAACACCTGGCTGCTGACGCTGGCCGCATCGCCGCCAAGCTTGCTGGCGATGCGTTGCCGCCGGATCAGCGCGTGGTCCGAGACGGTGAGCCACACGTCGCGCACGATGCCGCCGTAATGCCACCAGTCGTACCAGACGCTGCCGCTGGCCAGCTGCCGCATCGCGTAGCCGGGAATGGTGGCCTCGCCGGGACGGTTGTCCAGGCGCACGGCGATGCGGTTTTCCCCGGCGCGAAGTTGCCGGCCGATATCCAGGGCGTAAGCCGTATGTCCGCCTTCGTGCCCGCCGACTTCGGTACCGTTGACCCAGACGCGGCTGCGGTAGAAGGTGGCGCCGAAATGCAATTCGACATGGGACGCCAGCATCGACGCCGGCACCGTGAAGCTTTTGAAATACCAGGCGACGCCTTCGTAGTCGTCGTCCTTGCCGATGTTCCAGGTGTGCGGCACGTCGACCAGTCGCGTTTCCGCCGGCGTGGCTCGGGGCCAGTCGGCCGCGATGCCTGCGTCGGTCGCATCGGTGCGGAAGCGCCAGTCGTGATCCATGTCGATGCGCACCTGCGCATGGCCTGCCATCGACCACAGCAACATCGACGACAGCAGCGCTAGCGCGTGACGCAACGTCAACTTCATTCCCTGCCCCTGCTACACCGGCATGAACCCGGCGGAAGAAACCCGTGTCAGCGAGCCAGTCGCCAGTTCGCGGCGCCCTGCACGCCCAATTGCCCATGCTCGACCACGAACACGGGCGTACTGTTCAAGAACGAACGCATCACGCCCTTGTCCAGGAAGCGCTCGGTAAATGGACCGGAGCGCAGGATGCTGGTGATGCGCGCGAGAAAACCGCCTGCCAGGCAAACGCCGCCGCTCGCATTGAAGGCAATCGCCACATCGCCGCAGAACGCGCCCAGCCAGCGGCAGAATTGATCGACCGTCTGCGTGGCGAGCGCGTCCATGCCGGCCAATGCCATGGCGGTGATCTCGCCGGGATCGGCAAACGTCGCAGGCACACCCTGCACGGCGGCGAGCGCGCGATAGAGACGCAGCAGGCCAGGTCCGCTGAGTACGCGGTCGTAAGGCACGTAGCCGTCGACCGGTCCCAACTGCGCGCGGATGGTCTGCTCGATGCCGGGGCGTGCGGCCAGCTCCATATGTCCTGCTTCGGTATGCAGCACGCGAGCCGGCCGGCCCGGCAGCCAGAGTGCGGCGCCGAGACCGGTGCCGGGACCGACCACGGCCACCGGGCCGTCGGGATTGGCGACACCATCCACGATGAGAGTGCTGTTCTCCTCGCCGAAATGGCCGACGGCGTGCGCGAATGCCTCGAAGTCGTTGAGTACGTCGATGGAAGCAAAGCCGCCTTCGATGCGCAGGCGGTCGAGCAACACTGGCCAGGCCAGGCTCTCGTTGATCACCACGCCATGCTCGACGAATCCTGCGCACGCCAGCACCAGCGCGTCGGGATGCACGCTGTGATCGCGACAGAAGCTGCAAAGAATCTCCGCCAGCGAGGCGTGCTCGGCGCAGCGATAGACCTTGTAGAAGACGATGTCCGGCTGGCCCGTGGCGACGTCGGGCACGACCAGCCCGATGCGTGCATGCGTGCCGCCGACGTCCGCGGCCAGGAAGGGCGACACCGGGCGGGATTGCCTGCCCAGGGTGCCGGCGATGATCGGCGCGCCCATGTCCTGCAGGCGATCCCTATGCGGGGGTTCGATCCCCTTATCCGATAACGGCGCCATCACCTACCCCGATGCTGTGCATGCACTACCACCAACCTTCGTTGGCGAACGCGGCGAACGGCTATCTGCTCGATGGAAGGCCAAACGCGACGCTCAGCGCGTCGGCTTGGCGTAAGCCAGCCCGCCCTCCGCTCACATATAAACCTAGTTTTTATCTGTGCACAAGTAGTAAGATGCCCAAAAGGCGCCGCCACCCGGGTGGCCGGCGCCCGGTGGCGCAGCGTTCCGGCCTTGCAGGAGGCGGGTTTTGGGGGTTTTGATGCCGGCTCAGCACGAACAGCAGATCTCACCCGTCCAGCCCGGCGGGAGCGATGCCCGGCTGGCCTCGCTCGCCTTCGGCGGCGCGCCGGCGGGCAATCTGTATGCGGGCGTGGGTGACGAGGCGGCGCGGGAGGCGATCGCGCACGCCTGGCATCATGGCATCCGGCATTTCGACACCGCGCCCTATTACGGCTACGGCCTCAGCGAGACGCGCATCGGCGATGCGCTGCAAGGCATCGAGCGCTCCAGCTATACGCTGTCCACCAAGGTCGGCCGGCTCATCGATATCGACGAGGACCGCAAGGACCGCAGCGACGGCTTCGCCGTCGACGGTCGCCGCGCCTATTTCAATTACACCCGCGACGGCATCCTGCGCAGCCTGGAGAGCAGCATCCGGCGGCTGCGCACCGGCCGCATCGACCTGCTGTTGCTGCACGACATCGGCGAGTTGACCCATGGCGCGCGTCACCCGCAGGTCTTGAAGCAGGCGCTCGACGAAGCGCTGCCGGCCATGGCCGAATTGCGCGATCAGGGCGTGGTCGGCGGCATCGGTCTGGGCGTGAACGAAGAGGCCGTCTGCCTGGAAGTGATGGATCGTTTTCCCCTGGACGCGATCATGCTGGCCGGCCGCTACACACTGTTCGAACAGGCGCGCAGCAAAACCGTCATGGCGAGGGCCGAAGCGGACGGCGTGGCTGTACTGATCGCCGGCCCCTATAACTCCGGCCTGCTTGGCGCGGACGCTGGACCGGGCGACACCTATGACTACGCTCCGGCATCGCCGGCGATCAAGGAGCGCGCGCAACAGTTATACGACTTGTGTGCACAAGCCGGCACGAGCGTCGGCGCGGCCGCATTGCAGTTTCCGCTCGCGCACCCGGCGGTGACGAAAGTCGTGTGCGGGCTTCGTTCCGTGTCCGAGGTCGACGACGCCATGGCGCGCATGCGTGCCACGGTTCCCGCTGCGACCTGGGCGTCGCTGATTGAACAAGGCCTGCTCGACACGAGCGTGCCGACGCCATGATCATCGACGCGCACCGCCACTACTGGGATCCCTCGCGCCTGGACTATGGCTGGCTGGAACACGCTCCGGCCACGCTGCAACGCGCGTTTCTTCCCTCCGATCTTGAAGCGGCGACGGATGCCTGCCTCCTCGTGCAGGCCGCACCGGACGAGCGCGAGACGCTGTTCCTGTTCGACATCGCCCGGCATACCGACGGCGTGCTAGGCGTCGTCGGCTGGGTCGACATGGAGGCGGACGATGCCACGCAACGCATCGCCGCCCTCGTCGAACAAGGACAAGGCCTGCTGCGCGGCATCCGCCCCATGGTGCAGGACATTCCCGATACGGAATGGCTCGCCCGTCCCTCGCTCGATCGCGCGTTCGACTGCCTGCGCGACCATGGCCTGGTGTTCGACGCGCTGGTGGACAACCGGCATCTGCGCGCGCTTTCCCAGCGCCTGGCCCGGCACTCGGGCTTGGTCACCGTGGTCGACCACGGCGCGAAACCGAACATCGCCGACGGGCAATTCGCCTCATGGGCCGGCGCGATCGCCCGCGTTGCCCAGGTGCCGGATGTTGCGTGCAAATTGTCGGGACTGCTGACGCAGGCCGATCTCAACAACGGCATGGCGGCCATCGAGCCTTACGTGGCGCACCTCTTCGAAAGCTTCGGCGGGCAACGCGTGCTATGGGGCAGCGACTGGCCCGTGCTCACCACGCATGCCACCTACGAACAATGGAAAGCCTGCGCGCAGAAACTGACGCGGCGGTTTGCCCGTCGCCACGAGACGGCCGTGTTTGGCGGCAACGCCACGACGATCTATTCACTCGCCGGTCGCGTGCCGGCGGCGGCATCGGGAGCAACATCATGAAAACCGGGTTCACGCATCGCATCGACACCCGCGCGGAGTGCCGTGCATGAGCGGCCGCCTGTCCGGCAAGCACGCGCTCGTCACCGCCGCGGGAGCAGGCATCGGTCGCGCCACCGCGCTCGCCTTCGCCGAGGCCGGTGCCACCGTGCTTGCCACCGACATCCACGAGGGCAACCTCGCATCGCTTGCGGCGAGCCATCCCTCAATCCGCACGCATGTGCTCGATGTCACCGACGACCCGGCGATCCAGGCGCTGGCCTCGTCCACGGAGCGCATCGACGTGCTGTTCAACTGCGCCGGCTACGTGCACGCGGGCACCATTCTCGACACCGATGACGCCAGTTGGCGACGCTCGTTCGCCATCAACGTGGACAGCATGTTCCATCTGTGCCGCGCTGTGCTACCCGGCATGCTGAGCCGCGGCGCGGGCAGCATCGTCAACATGTCGTCGGTCGCTTCGAGCATCAAGGGCGTGCCCAATCGTTTCGCCTATGGTGCGACCAAGGCGGCCGTGATCGGCCTGACGCGCTCCATCGCCGCCGATTACGTATCGGCTGGCATCCGTTGCAACGCGATCTGCCCGGGCACGGTCAAGACGCCGTCACTCGGCGAACGCGTGCGCGCCCTCGGCGGCGACGAGCAGGCCGCCTGGCAGAGCTTTACCGCGCGTCAACCGATGGGACGACTTGGCACGCCCGAGGAAATTGCCACGCTCGCCGTGTATCTCGCCTCCGACGAATCGTCCTTTACCACCGGCACCATCCATGTCGTGGATGGCGGCTGGTCGAACTGATGGAAGCCACTGCATGAAACTTTGCCGTTATGGAGAACGCGGCGCGGAGAAGCCGGGCCTGATCGATGGCGACGGCGCCCTGCGCGATCTGTCGGGCGTGATCGACGACATCGGCGCAAGCGTGCTCGCCCGCGACGGCCTGCGCCGCCTGAAGGCGATCGATCCGTCCACCCTGCCCCGTGTCGATGGCACGCCGCGTTTTGGCGCGCCAGTGGCGCACGTCGGCAAGATGCTCTGCGTGGGCATGAACTACGCCGACCACGCCGCCGAAACGAACGCGCCGGTGCCCGAGCAGCCGGTGCTCTTCATGAAGGCCACCACGGCCATCGGCGGCGCCAATGATGCCGTCGTCATTCCACGCGGCTCGGTGAAGACCGACTGGGAAGTGGAGCTTGGCGTGATCATCGGCGAGGTCACCCGCTATGTCGACGTCAACCAGGCGCTCGACCATGTCGCCGGCTATGCGGTGATCAACGACCTGTCCGAGCGCGAATTCCAGTTGGAACACGGCGGCCAATGGGTGAAAGGCAAAAGCTGCGACACCTTCGGGCCGATCGGCCCGTGGCTGGTCACCAAGGATGAGATTCCCGATCCGCAGAAGCTCAACCTGTGGCTCGAAGTGAACGGCCACCGCTACCAGAACGGCAACACGCGCACGATGGTGTTCGGCGTGGCGCAACTGGTGAGCTACATCAGCCGTTACATGACGCTGATGCCGGGCGACGTGATCAGCACGGGGACGCCGGCCGGCGTCGGCCTGGGCCTGCATCCGCCCACCTATCTGAAGCCGGGCGACGTGATCGAACTGGGTATCGATGGACTGGGCCGGCAGCGACAGGACGTACTCGCCTATCCCGCATCGTTCGCCTGAACGCCGCCCGTTTTTTCTTATTGAATCCCCGGCACCGGAGGCCGGCCACGATGGTGAAGATTACCGCCCTGGAAACGTTCGACGTGCGCTTTCCGACGTCGCTGGCGCATGACGGCTCGGATGCCATGAATCCCGATCCCGATTACTCCGCCGCCTACGTCGTGCTCAAGACCAATGCACCCGATGGCCTGGCCGGTTACGGGCTGGTGTTCACCATCGGGCGCGGCAACGACGTCCAGACCACCGCGCTGGCGGCACTCCGTCCCATGGTGGTCGGTCGTGCGGTCGACGATATCGTCAACGATCTCGGCGCATTCGCGAGGCAGCTCACCGGCGATTCCCAGCTGCGCTGGCTCGGCCCCGAGAAGGGCGTGATGCACATGGCGATCGGCGCAGTCATCAATGCCGCATGGGACTTGGCCGCGCGCATGGCGCACAAGCCGGTCTGGCGTTTCATTGCGGACATGACGCCCGAACAACTGGTCGCCCAGATCGACTTCCGCTATCTCACGGATGCGCTGACGCCCGCCCGGGCACTCGAGATGCTTCGAGCGGCCGAACCGCACAAGCAGGATCGCATCGCCCAGCTGGAGAGCGAAGGCTACCCTGCCTATACCACCTCGCCCGGCTGGCTCGGCTATTCGGACGAAAAGATGCAGCGCCTGGCCAAAAAAGCCGTGGCGGACGGTTTTCGCACCATCAAGCTCAAGGTCGGCCTGCGCATGGAGGACGACCTGCGGCGCTGCCGTCTCGCGCGCGAGGCGGTGGGTCCGGACATCGCCATCGCGGTGGACGCCAACCAGCGTTGGGACGTCCAGACGGCTATCGAATGGCTCAAGCCGCTGAAGGACATCGGCCTGGCCTGGGTCGAGGAACCGACCAACCCCGACGACGTGCTGGGCCACGCGGCGATCCGGCAAGGCATTTCGCCCATCCCCATCTCCACCGGCGAGCACGGCCAGAACCGGGTCCTGTTCAAGCAGCTGCTGCAGGCGCAGGCGGTCGACCTGATCCAGATCGATGCGGCGCGCGTGGGTGGCGTGAACGAGAACCTGGCCATCCTGCTGCTGGCCGCCCACTTCGGTGTACGCGTCTTTCCCCACGCAGGCGGCGTGGGGCTGTGCGAGCTGGTGCAGCACCTGGCCATGGCCGATTTCGTGGCCATCACGGGCAAGAAGGAGGATCGTGCGATCGAATTCGTCGATCATCTGCACGAGCATTTCGTGGAACCGGTAGCGATCGCGGAAGGGCGCTACCTGGCGCCCACCGCACCGGGGTTCTCCGTGCGCATGCACGACGCCTCGATCCGCGACCATCTGTTTCCCGGCGGAATCGTGTGGAAGAACGCTCCCAAGACAGCGGTGGGATAAGCCATGAAGACGCCCGTGACAAATATCGCCGACCTTCGCGAGATCGCTCGCCGGCGGGTGCCCCGGGCCTTCTTCGAGTACGCCGACCGCGGCTCGTACGATGAAACGACACTGCGCGAAAACCGGCGCGCCTTCGATCGCCTGCAGCTGCGCCAGCGCGTCATGCAGAACGTGGATCATCGCTCACTGGGAACCACCATCCTCGGCGCGCCGGTCAGCATGCCGCTCGCCATCGCGCCGACCGGACTGACCGGACTGCAGCACGGCAGCGGCGAGATCCTCGGTGCGCGCGCCGCGGCCGAAGCGGGTATTCCGTTTTGCCTCAGCACCGTATCGATCTGCTCGATCGAGCAGGTGCGTGCCGCCTGCGATACGCCGTTCTGGTTCCAGGTCTACGTGATGCGCGACCGCGGCTTTACCCGCGAGCTGATCCGCCGCGCCCGCGCCGCGCAATGCTCCGCCTTGATGCTGACGGCCGATCTCACCGTGCAGGGCCAGCGCCATCGCGAAATCAAGAACGGCCTTTCGGTGCCGCCCAAGGTGACGCTGCGCAACCTGTTCGACATCATGAGCAAGCCGCGCTGGGTCTGGAACGTGCTCAAGGCGCCGAGCCGTTCGTTCGGCAATCTGGATGGACGCATTCAAGGGGCCGACAGCCTGACTACGCTGGCGCAATGGATCGCCAACCAGTTCGATCCCACGCTGAACTGGAATGACCTCGCCTGGATACGCGAGGAATGGCCGGGCAAGCTGATCATCAAGGGCATCCTGGATCCGCAGGATGCGCACCTGGCCGTCGAACACGGCGTCGATGCCATCGTGGTTTCCAATCACGGCGGCCGGCAGCTGGATGGTGCGCCCGCCACCATCGATGTGCTCCCTTCGATCGTCGATGCCGTCGCGGGCCGCACCGAAGTGCTGTTCGACAGCGGCATCACCAGCGGCCAGGATCTGATCAAGGCGTTGGCACTGGGCGCGCGCGCCGGCCTTATCGGCAAAGCCTTCCTCTACGGACTCGGTGCCCACGGACAGCAAGGCGTGACGCAGGCGATCGAGCTGATCCGGCGCGAGCTGAGCGTCACCATGGCCTTGACCGGGCAGCGCGACGCCACCCGCATCTCACGTGACATCCTGTGGCGTAACGGCTGATCAGTCGGCGCATTCGGCCAGATCGAAGATCCGCTGCATCGGCACCCACTTCTGCCCTGCGCCGGACCACGGCAGCGGTTGCTGGAACTTTGACATAAGGTTTTCCCAGGCCTGCACGCGCTCGCTGGCGGCATCGGCGCGAGCCTTCGCGTCGGCATCGAAATCCGGCGCCACTCGCATCAGCATGACTAGCCGGGTACCCGTGCGGAAGATCTGCATGTCCTCGATGCCGGCCTGGCGAATCGACGCCACGATGTCCGGCCAGATGTTCTCGCGGCGATGCCAGTGTTCGTATTCGGCGATGAGCGCGGGATCGTCGCGCAGGTCCAGTGCCAGGCATTGCCAGCTCATGCCGGCACCCTCGCCGGCGCCCGCTGCCATGCCTGTTGTGCGAACAGGAAGATCGCCACGAAACACAGCGCGGGAACCAGCATCGCGTGCGCGATGCCGACGCGATCCGACACCACACCCATCACGGCGGTGAGCACGGCGCCGCCGACGATCGACATCACCAGCAGGGCCGCGCCGAACTTCCGCTCGTCGTCGCTCCTGCCTTCCACGCCCAGCGCGAAGATGGTCGGATACATCACCGACATGAAGAAACTCGATGCAACCAGCGCATAGACGCCCTCACGCCCCGGCGCAAGCGCAGCCATGGCCATCAGCAGCACGTTGATCAGCGCGAACCACGCCAGCACGCGCGACGCCTTCAGGCGCTTCATCAACGCCGCGCCGGCAAAACGCCCCACCATGAAGCAGACCAGCCCGGCCGTGACGAAACCGGCCGCCGACTTGTCCGCCGTGCCCGGCAGGGTCGCCTCCGCATAGCGGATCATGTGACTGAAGATCGCCACTTGCGCGCCCACATAGAAGAACTGCGCCGCGACGGCGCCCAGCAGCCGGCCATCGCGCAACAAGCGCCTCAGCACGCCCCGTTCGAGCGGCACCCCTTCCTCGCGGACGCCCACCGACGGGAATCGCGTCAGCACGATCACCACCGCCCAGAAGATTACCGCCAGGCCGATGATCAGGTAAGGCAACTGCACGGCGGCGGCCTCACTCTTCATGAAAGCCTCGCGCGCACCTGCACTCATGGCGGCGAGTTCCGCAGGCGTATGCGTCACGCCATCGAAAATGAATTGCTGCCCGATCAGCACGCCAGCGATCGAGCCCAGCGGATTGAATGCCTGCGCCAGATTGAGCCGCGCCGCAGCCGATGATGCCGGACCCAGCAGCGTCACATAGGGGTTGGCCGAGGTCTCGAGGAAGGCCAGTCCACACGCGATGACAAACAATGCGGCGAGGAACATGCCGTAGGTTGCAAACACCGCCGCCGGCCAGAACAGGAGTGCCCCCGCGCCATACAGGCACAATCCCAGCACGACCGCCGACTTGTAACCGTATCGCCGCATATAGGCGCCGGCGGGCAGCGCGACGACGAAATACCCAAGATAGAACGCGCTCTGTACCAGCGCGGCCTGGAAATCGGACAGCGTGAAGGTTTTCTTGAATTGCGCTACCAGCACGTCATTGAGGTTGTTCGCCACGCCCCAGAGGAAAAAAAGACTTACGATCAGGGCAAGGGGCAACAGCGGAACTTTGTTGCGAAGGCGACCGCCCGCCGTGATCGGCGCGGCTTGTGGGTGCATGAATATCATCCTCCGGCCATTGGCGAGCGCCCGCCCATCTGCACGGGGCGCAACATTTGTGCAAATATGAACTTATAGTTTATATGTACCACAAGCTGCGGCGCAGCATGGCAGGGGCGAGACCGCGGTTTTCCTCGGATGGTCCGCCCATGGGCTGCATGACGAGCCACTCAAAATCACGGACGCTTATGACTGCTGAGTCTCCCAAATACCGCGCTCCCGCCCTCGACAAGGGATTGGACATCCTTGAACTGCTGGCCCGCGCTGTCGCACCGCTGACCATTGCGGAGATCTCCGAAGGCGTCGGCCGTTCGCGCGGCGAAATCTTCCGCATGCTGCAGGTGCTGGAAGAACGCGATTACATCAGCCGTCCGGATGGCGAAGGCCGTTACTCGATCACACCGCGACTGTTCCGGCTGGGCATGGAACAGCCGCCAGTCAAGAGCCTGGTCGAAACCGCCCTGCCCATCATGCACCGGCTTGCGGAGGACATCGACCAGTCGTGCCATCTGGTCGTTCCGTCACAGGAGCAGATCGTGGTGATCGCGCGCGTCGATCCGCCGGGCGAAATCGGCCTGGTCGTGCGCGTGGGCCATCGCCGCCCGATCTCCCATTCCGCGTCGGGCTATGTGTTGCTGGCGTGGCAGGACGACGCCACGCGCGAACGCTGGTTCAGCATGATGATCGCGCACGAGCCGCAGTTGCAGCGCCCACCGATCGAGACGGCGATCCGCGACATCCGCACGGCCGGCGTCGCCACCATTGCGAGCCAGGTGGTCGATGGCGTCACCGACATTTCCGCGCCGGTGATGCAACACGACCGGGCCATCTGCGCGATCACCATTCCCTTCATCGAACGGCGAGGCTCCGGCATGACCATGGCGAGCACCACCAGGTTGCTGGTCGACGCGGCGAACGAAGTATCCGGGGCGCTGGATCATCGTTCCACCTCGTCGCTGGACAACTGAGGCCATAGCGAACGCTGGTATTCCGGCGATGGCGGGGCCTATATTCGCTGCATCGCACAGACGAATAGGCATGCCGGCATGCATCCCTGGATCTCGTCCCTGATGGGCGGCGTCATGATCGGGCTCTCCGCGGTCTGGCTGATGGCGGCGCTGGGTCGCATTGCCGGTATCAGCGGCATTGCCAGCGGCCTGTTGGCCGGCGCGGGCGATCGCGAATGGCGCATCGCTTTCCTGATCGGCGTCGTTGCGGCGCCATGGCTGCTACTTCTCTTGCGCGGCGAGAGCGTCATCGGCGCCCCGGTGGTTTCCTTGCCCTGGATGGCGGCAGCGGGCGTGCTGGTCGGTTTTGGCACGCGGCTCGGCGGTGGCTGCACCAGTGGCCATGGCGTGTGCGGCGTCGCCCGCCTGTCACGACGCTCGCTGCTGGCCACGGCGCTTTTCGTGGCCGCTGCCATGGCCACTGTGTTCGTCATTCGACATCTGCTGGGAGGACTCGGCACATGAAGATGGTGACTGCGTTGCTGGCTGGCCTGCTGTTCGGCTTGGGTCTGAGCCTGGCGGGCATGACCGATCCTGCCGTCGTGCTCGGTTTTCTGGATGTCGCCGGTGCCTGGAACCCTCGCCTTCTGTTCGTGATGGCGGGTGCCGTGCTGACCACGGCCATCGGTTACCGCTGGGTGTGGCGCGGTTCGAGACCGTGGTTCGACGACAGCTTCCGCGTGCCCGATGCAACGCGCATCGACCCACGTTTGGTGTTTGGCGCGTTGCTGTTCGGCGTCGGCTGGGGCGTCGCCGGCTATTGCCCCGGCCCCGCATTCGCGTCCTTGAGCGGTGGCTACTCGTCGGTGTTCGTGCTTGTGGCAAGCATGGCTCTGGGCTGGTGGCTCGGAGCGCGCGTACCCGCACGCTCCGCCTGATCAAGCGTGTGCCGCTCGCTCTCGTCGAGCCAGGAGCGTCGAGGCGCTGCCCTGCTCAGTACCTCCACTCCTTCGGCACCGGCCTCACGTAGAGCTGGTCGATACGGCATTGGCCAAGATGTCCGTCCGGACACGTGGTGGTGACGCCGGTCGTGTTGGTGTCCAGCTTGGTCTTCTCGTAAAAGAACGATTCACTCGCGCCAGTCTTGTTGTCGATGACCTTGATCTCGCCATCGCCGGAGGACAATTGCGCGCTGCTGAGAATCGCGTCCGCCAGCGAGGCCTGCGAAAAATCGGCGCCGGCAAGACAGGCCGAGGAGAAATCCGTGCGCACGTCTCGCGACCGGGACGTGCTGACGTTGGCGAAGGTCGCGCCCACCAGGAAGGCGGTGGAGAACGTCACGCCGGCCAGGTTGCGGCCCTGCACGCTCTTGAAATCGACCGCGGCGAGCATCGCGTTGGAGAAGTTCGCATCCGTCAGCGCCGCTCCGTCGAATTTCGCCGACGCCAGCCAGGCTTTGGTAAAGAGCGCGCTTACCAGTACCGCTTTGTCGAACGACACCGAGTCCAGCTTCGCCTCGGTGAAGTCGGCGCCTTCCAGGACGGCTTCATTGAACTTGGCCTCGTTGAGAATGCAATTGCTGAACATCGAGCGCTTCAACTGGGCGTGGCTGAAATCAGCCTTGGGAAGATTGAGGTTGGCAAAACTGACCTGCGGGAGGATGGCGTAGGTGGCGTTGAACCCCTTGACCTCCCCCGGCAGTTCGACGGTGATGGTCGCATCCGTTGCATCGACGTAGGACCAATCGGTGCCGAGGAAGCCCGATTTGAACGTCGCCTTGACCAGGCGCGTGCGCTCGCCGAGTGATCGACCCAAACGGGGCTTGCGCGCGTGAGTGACCTTGCCAGCCAGGTTGACGCGGGAGAAATCGGCGCCCCGCAGGCTGGTGTTGTCGAAATCGACGTTGTTCAGCACCGCCGGCCCGGACGCCAGGCAGAAGGAGACGCCGTCCATCTCCGCCTCCTGAAACGACACGTCGTTGAGCGTGGATTCGCCAAACACCGTTCGTGGCAGCCGACCGCCCTTGAACGAAACCTTGCTCAGGCGAGCGCCTGCGAATACCGCCTCCGACGCGGTCACGCCTTCGAAGTTCACGTCGGCTATGTGCGCCGCCGCCAACTTGCCGAGCGGCCCGAAGTTCGCCTTGGCGAGATCCGCGCCTTTGAACGAATTGTCCTTGAGCGTGCTGCCATTGAACGCGGCGCCCGCGAGCTTCGCCGCGTTGAAACTCGCCCCGGTAAGATTGGCACCGACGAACAGCGCTCCCGGCGCCACGATGTTGTCGAAGTTCACCGCGCGCATGCTCGGCGCGGGATAGGGGTCGATCGCACCGAAAGCCGATCCAGTGAGGTCGGACTGCTTAAACGACGCGTTGTCGAGTTTCGAACCGGTATAGGCGGATTGCGCAAGTTTCGCTGCGACAAAGCTCGCGCGGGAAAGATCGCATGCGCCGAAGATGGCGTGTCCGGCCGCGCCGTCGAAAACCGTATCCTCCATGGGCAACTGAAGGAAGAAGGTTCCATCGACCTTTGAGTTCTTGAACGAGGCCCTGGGCAGCTTGCAGTCGATGAACTGCGTGCCGTCCAATACGGCATTGTCGAATACCGTTGCGGTGAGGTCGAGCCCGCGCCATTCCTGCCCGACGATTCGCGCGCCGTCGAGGCGGACGCCCTTCAGCTGGCTACCGACGAAACGGCAGCCTTCGAACGTCGCGCCCTTGAAGTTCGTGTTCGTCACGATGGCCTTGGAGAAATCTGCCTCCTTGAAGCGAACGCCGGCGAAATCCACGCCGGAGAAATCGATCGTCACGCCGCCGAAGGGGGCGAAATCCGATTTGCCGCAGGAGCCGGCTGCCTTGATCGAGCTGATGCCCGTCGCCACCGATTCGAACGCAGGCATGGCACCGAGCTGCACCGAATCGCCGACGATGCCCTGGAACAACGACGCACCCGCGGTGAGTCGGCCTCCTTGCGGATCGTTCATACCTGCCAGCAATCCGTCCGTGGCGCGCAGATTCGGCCGCGGCATGAGATCCATGAACTCCTGGAAACTGAGTTCCTTCATCAAGCCGACTTGGGTGTAGACGCGCATGCGCTTCGCCTCCGCGTCGACCATGAACATGAAGCGGACCGTGTTCTGGGGCTGGCCCCACGGATAAATGCCGAAGATGCCTTCAAAAATGTACATCACTGCTTCCCCTTGCCGGCGCGCATCTTTGGCGGCGGCGGTAGCCACATGCTGACCGAAGGCTCCGTACGTCCGTCGGCACCGATCCAGGTTTCCCAATTGAGCGTGTACAGGCTGCGCGCCAGGTCGACCGCGATGCGCGCAGCCGCCACCCGTGGCGTGCTGACCAGGAAGCTGCCGTCGGGTTCGTAGATATCGACGCGGTACTGCTCGGGCGTCGAACCGTTCTCGTCGCATGCCAGCACGAACACGTAGCCCTTCGCCTCGACCGCGAGATCGAGATAGCGGGTCGACTGCGCCGCCGTGGCGCGTAGCGACAGGATCGCCGATTTCTCGCTGCTGCCGGCCTGCTTGAAGTACGGCACCGGATTGCCCGAGATGTCGAAGCACTGGATACGCCGGTTGCCTTCTTCGAGCACCAGCAGACGTCCGTCCAGCGCCACCGCCACGGCGCGGGGCAGTTTCATCAGGCCAACGCGTTCCCCTTCCCCGCTGTACATGCTCGCCATGGTGGCGCGGGTGTTCTCGCCGCCCTGCCTGGGCAACGACAGGATGTACAGCTTGGACGTGTCGGCACTGACGGCAACGGCATAGCCCTGCGGATGAACCAGGAAGCCGTCGACCGCGCGCGGAAAACGTCCCCAGCTTTGCTTCGAACCCGGTTCGAAGCGCGGCTTGGCGCCAAGCGACAGTGCGATACGCCGGATGTGATAGCCGCCCGCCAGGTTCTCTTTGGCATCGAACTCGCCCAGCGAGGGATCCAGATAATAATTCGCACCGCTGCCATCCTCGGACGAGCCGATGTCATAGGCGACGCCACAGGGCAAGGTGAAACCGATCGGCGTGACTGCGCAACCGGCCTCGGGATCTTCCAGCAGCGAGATGTTCTGCATCGCGAACATGGCTTCGTCGCTCGGTGCACCGGGCCGGTCGCGCGGCAGATTCAAGCCCGTCGCCTGCCAGGAATAGGCGAGCATGCCCGGACGTTGCGCCACGGTGATGCCACCCAGGGACAACAGGCGATGCCCCGCGTCGGGAGATACCGTGGTGATCGTCGTGGTGGGCGCCGGCCCGTGCTTCCAGCGGTGCTTGCCACCTTCATAGGCGAGCGCCTGGCGGTGCTGGTACACCGAGTCTTTCGACAGCGGGATCAACGCGTTCTTCACCGTCACATCGATATCGAGTGTCGCGCTGCCGTTCGCTCCCTTCGCGTCGATCCAGGAGGTCGCACCCAGCGCCGACTGCCAGCCGTTGGCGGCATAGAAGATCACGATGACCTTGATGCGACCGCCGGCCGCGATATTGAGAAACTCGAACGGCAACGGCTTGGACAGGGTTTCCGCTGGCAGGCGTTGCTCCTGCACCGGCAGTGCATTGCCCGCGTCGTAGAGCACCTGCACGACCATCCGGTCGTGGTGATCGGGGAACTTGTTGAAGGCCGGATCGGGAAGCACGCGGCCGCGCAGGTCGAAGGTGCGGGTCAGTTTCGTCGTGTAGTAGAACGGCGACTGCACCACGGCGGCGATGGTCTGGCCGAGTTGGAGCAAGGTCACCGCGGTATCGAACGCGAGGAAGGCCAGCCCGATCAGCGGAATGGAGCGCTTGGCCACGCCCTCGGCGGCCTTCTCCGCGAGGTAGATCGAAAGCTTCTTGAGCCCGAGCTTGGCCAGCGCAGGCAACAGCTTCGTGGCCACTGTGCCGGCGGCCTTGCCGGGGTCCTGCGACACCCCGATATAGCCCCCGGCGCCGCCGCCGATCAGGGCTACGCCCAGGGAGTAGATACCGTAACGGACTTTCGGATCCTTCATCATGTTGTTGATGAATTTCGAGTCGGTCAGCGACGAACCCTGGATCAGCATGATCACGGGAAGCGCCAGTTCCAGCACCGCCGTGCAGGTGATGCCGCAGGCGCAAACGGTGTCGTCGTACTCGCCGGTACCCAGGCCACCCCAATAAAGCTTCACCGAGGCGGCTTCAGCCGGCACCGGGATGTCGAGCGTGGTGGTCATCGGCCCCAGCGGAATGCCGAACACGTTGTCCACGGGCGCGAGGACATCGATGTATTTCTTGGTCGCGTGCTTGTCGAAATCCGGCGCGATGTTCAGCGGCATCTTCGACGACCACCCGGCCGGCGTGATGAGCTTCTCGGCGGCGTCGTAGAACTCGGCGTACGCACCCAGATGGCGCATCCATTCATTGATGACATCGACGCGCAGGTTGCCGTACTGGCCTTTGATCGAGGGCCGCGCACTCCACACCTTGCGCTCGAGCCCGCCGGGCTCGCGGATGAAAAGGTTGACGCTGGTCAACGCATCCGTCGTCGACTTCGAGGTCACCTTCAGGTCGACCGTCAGATCCAGGCGCAAGGCATCGAGCGAGAGAGCCACCGTGGCGAAATCGGCCCCGGATCGATTGCTCTGGTGCTTCGCCGCGAAGGTGGCCGTCTCGTCGTCCTTCAGTATTTGTGCCGCAAACGTGCCGGTCCACGCGCCTTCATGCGCCGCGGTATCCACGCGGGCGAACATGCGCCCCTCGGCCAGCGCCGCAACCGTTTCCGCATTCATCGGCACGGCGTCGTCGGACGACCAGATCTCCTTGATCGTCCAACCCCCTTCGCGAGGCGGCTGGAAACTCACCGAGCCGGTGCTCACACCGTTCATGCGGCTGAGCGCCTTCAGCGTCCAGCGCGACTGGTCGGCGCGAAGCACGGGACGCGTGGCGATCGCGGCCGCCTTGAGCGGTTTGTGCTCGTCGACGGTCTTGCCGTACTGCACGCGCCAGGTCTGCCCTTCGAGCTCCTGCAGCTGCTGCGAATACTTCAGCGCGAGTCCCATCGGTTCGGACATGAAGCGACGAACGCGTTCGTGCACCTCGATGGAGAAGACCGTCCCTTCCTTGTCGGTGACGACCTTGCCGTCATCGAGCAGCGGGACGCGCCGGGACCATTCCGGACCAAGATCGCGTATGGCGTTGAGCAGGTTGCGACCCCTGAACCGAAGCGCGCGACCGACGCACTGCTCCAGGATGATGGCCGGAATCTGGCCACCGTTGTCGCTGCTGAGGTTGATCAGCCCGGGATGCTGAAACAGCAGCGACGTGGCGGTTTCGAAAGGATCGATCAGATCGTGCAGGCTTTCCGGATCGAAGCGTCCGGGGCGAAGCAACGAACGCAACAACGTGCCGTCCACCGCGTCGTCGCCCAGCAGCCACGCCAGCTTCGGGTGGATATCGTCCATGCCGGCAGAAAGCAGGCCACGCCTCGCCACGCTCTCCTGCCGTCCCGTGCGCGGCACATGGACGGCCAGCGACAGGAAATCCTCCGTGGGCGAACCGTCGACCTCGGTGCCGCAGGCCAGGTAGGTCATCATCACCGAGTCCGAAGGCAGATCGACTTCGAGGTAATGACTGAACTGCGCATCGGGCAGTTTCTGCAACAGTGGATTGCCGACGCGTGCATCGGCCAGCGTCGAGCGCGTATGCGCATGCACCCGATGCGGTGTCATGCCAGCGTAATAAGTGAGAACCCGATCGCCCCGCTTGTCCTTCGATGCGTCGAAGTGCAGCAGATGGCGTTCCACAGCCGTGCGCGTCCGTTCCATGCCAGTCCCTGATTGCGCGCAAGCCGGCCCGATGCTGTACGCGCTTGCGTAAAGCAGCCTGAGCCAAACGATGATCTGCCCGCGCGAGCCCCCCTTCGGGCTACCTGCGATTGATGCGGCCGTCGCCCCTGTGCGATCGACCTGCTCGGCGTATGTACAGCCTTTGCCTTGGCATGTAAAGATTATTGAAGAGCGCATTCTTGCGAATGCGGTCTCGATTTTCAGCAGCGATGCGGCGTACTGCCGAGTCGCTGCATCAATTTGGGAATCAAAGGCGCCGCCCTAGCGCATGGCGACCTTCTCGGCACTACAACTTTTGGCCGATCATTCGCGGCGTATTGCCGTGCCGACCGATACCTATCGTCCAAATGTGGCTCGATACTTGTCGCATTTTATTCGGCTGCCAGATAATCAAGTCTTCGCGAACAACGTCGATAGCCTTTGCTTGAACGCCAGCCGCACAAAGGCATGTGGCGTTGTCCAACAAACGAGTGGTCTATGCCTTGCGCTATCGACAGATGAAACGACCATCAAACCAAGAAGGGGCCTTGAGTGAAGCGATACCTGATCGAACCCGAATCCCTGTCGATCAACGAACCGGATTCAACAGCTTCACCCAGCGGCGAGAACGCGGCACCCGGCCACAAGATCCTCTATCGAATCATCGATACGACCACCCGGCAGATCCTTCCGCCCGAGAGCGAGGACATTGATGTCGTTGCGAGCGCATGCGCGCAGCTCAATGAGGCTTACGAGAAAGCCGTACAGGAAGCACCCGAAGGCGGCGAACAAGCATCCAGCCTCACCTCCGACGCCCTTCCGGCCGACATCGTGCAGGCCATCGCGATCAGCAATGCCAAATCGATCGGCGAGCAACCCGCCATCCTCGCGAACCTTGCCTTGTCGCAGCAGATATTCAACCAGAACCTGCAACAGCAGAACGCGGTCAGCCATCAGCAGGCCTTGAACCAGATCAAGCTCGCGGTGGTCGCAAAATACATCGCCATGATCGACAGCGTCGGCTTTGGCGATGAGGCGGCCATCGAGAAGATGGGGGCGGAGATCGAAAAGTTGGTCCATCAATTGGAGCGCATCCTCGAAGGAAAGGCCGGCAAGAGCCACGCCGAGCAAGCGAACTGACGCGCCAAGTGGATGTGACGAAAATGCCCGGCCTGTTTCGTCGACCAGGCTGGGCTACCCCATACTTTAAGGAGAACCACCGTGGCTAGTATTCCCGAAGATGTCCTCAGCGCCGTCGCTGTCGCCAACGTCAAGGCGATTGCCGGACAGCCCGCCATGCTGTCCAATCTGGCCTATTCGAACGTGGTGGCCAATACCAACCTGTCGCAGCAGAACACCGTGGCCAACCAGCAGGCCATGAACGAACTCGGTATCACGGTGCTTGCCCGTGCCGCCACCACCATCGGCAACCTCGGTCCGGATCCACTGGTCGTGTATACGGTGAACGCCGCCAACGACAAGGCCGAGCAGACGCCGACCTGACCGCCGCCCGATCCGTCAATGCAAGTGGCGCGCCCTGGGAGCGCGAGGAACGGAGTGTGACCGGCGCGGAAATCCTCAGGGTTTTCCGCCGGCACGTATCGCCGCCTCATTGATCGCACGCACTTGGGCCTCGTCCACCTTTTCGATCTTGCGGTCGTAGGTGAACAAGCCGTTGTGCTCGCCCTCGACGTCGGTGATCTGCGTGTAGACGCTGCCGGACATGCCCTTGGCCACTCCCTTGTCACGCAGCACCGCGGTGTTGGCGACGTAGCCGGCGTTGAGCGCTTCGCGATCTTTCACCGCGCCGTAGGGATTGATCGGCGTGTTCGGCCATACGTGATCAGCCACGCCGAGCGTAAGACCGCCATGCTCACCGTCGATGGCAGCACGCTGGGCATCGGGACTGGGCAGGCCGGGGCCCTGGTAGTCGTGCACATCGATCACGTCGCCCACATGCGGATCGCCCTTGGTATCGCAACAATTGGCTCCGCTGCGCGCATCGACCAGGCGCGTGGGATCGAGCTGCTTGATCTGCGTGGCAAGTTCAGCGGCGGCCGGAATGCTCCATTGGCCCCAGCCTTCGTTGAAGGGAATCCAGCCGATGATCGACGTCTCGCCCTTGAGTTGCTCGACGATCGCGGCGACATCCTTGCGGAAGTGCGCCTTGTCGCCATCGCTGAGCTTGTCGTTGCGGCCGTTCGGCATCGCCGGCATGTCCTGCCACACCATCAGGCCGATGTGATCGGCCCAATAGAACCAGCGCGCCGGTTCCACCTTGATGTGCTTGCGGATGGTGTTGAAGCCCAGATCCTTGGTTTTCTGGATATCGAACTTCAGCGCCGCATCGGTAGGCGCGGTGTAGATGCCGTCGGGCCAATAGCCTTGATCCAGCGTGGCCAGCAAAAAGGTCGGCTTGCCGTTGAGCACGATGCGGTTCTGGCCGCCCACCTTGGCGATGGCGATGCGGCGCAGACCGGCATAGCTGGTCACTTCATCGTGCTGATCGCCTTGGCTGAGCGTGGCCTTGAAGGTGTACAGGAAAGGATCCTGTGGACTCCACAGGTGCGGATGCGCGATAGCCAGGTGCAACGCCTGGCCTGCGGGACCGCTCGCCTCGCCCACCGGTTTGCCATCGGCATAGGCCACCACATGCAGCGTGGCGCCCGCGCCGGAGCCATCGATCTTCGAGGTGACCGTAAATGCATCCAGGCTTTTCGCCGCCGTGAAATGCAGTTGCGCCAGACTCGTGGCCGGCACCGGCTCGAGCCACACCGACTGCCAGATGCCTGAGGCCGCGGTGTAGAAAATACCCTCAGGTTTCAGGCGCTGTTTGCCCACCATCACGTTGACGCTGTCCACCGGCGCATGCACGGCGACCACGATTTCCTGCGCGCCGTGGCCGCGCAATGCCGAGGTGATGTCGGCACTGAACGAGGTATAGCCTCCCTCATGCTTCGCCACCTGCGTGCCGTTGACGTACACGATGGCGTCCTGCGCCACCGCGCCGAAATTCAACCGCACGTGTTTGCCACCCGCGGTGAAATCGGCGGGAACCTCCACCGTGCGCCGATAGAACATGAAATCCGCATGCTGCTGCACGCCTGACAGCACGGACTCGATCGGGTAAGGCACCAGCACCTGCTGCTTCAAGGTCTGGCCGAACGGCGGCGCACCCTGCCCATCGCTAGTCACGTATTGCCATAGGCCGTTCAAGCTCATCCAGCTTGGGTGATCCAGCGACGGGCGCGCCAGTTGCGGACGCGGGTACTCGGGCAACGCGTTGCTTGGCGATACCTCGCTCGTCCAGGGCGTGGGCAGCGGCGCCACCTTGCCATTCCACACCGTGCCCTGCTCCGCCGCCATCGCGGTGGATGCGGCACTGATCGCGATGGCGCAGCTCATCAAGCGGCGAACGAAGCGTGCCCTGCTGTTTTCCGTCATTCCTGCTTCCTCATCAGACTGTGCGCTCGCGCTGTTGCGTTGCGTTACTGCGCTGCCGACATCGACGGCGGCGCATCGTGTGGATCGGCACCCCAGGCTTTGTTGGGCGCGGGCCCCATGGTGAGTTCGAGCGTGGCGCCGTTGGCGATATCGGCATGACTGAACCAGGATTTGTTCCACGGTTTGCCGTTGAGTGTGGCCGACTGGATGTAGATGTTCTGTGCCGAGTTGTTGCGTGCCACGACCTCGAACACCTTGCCGTTGCCCATCTGCAGGCGGACGCGGTCGAAGATCGGGCTGCCGATGATGTAGTCGGGCGTGGAGGGATCGACCGGATAGAAGCCCATCGCGCTCAGCACGTACCACGACGAGGTCGAGCCCTGGTCGTCCATGCCGGGATAGCCGTAGCCGCTGGCGTCGCTGCCATACATGTCGGCGAGGATACGGCGGGTCAATGCCTGCGTCTTCCACGGCTGACCGCCCCAGGCGTAGAGATAGGCCGCCTGTTGATCGGGCTGATTGCCTTGCACGTACTCGCCGATCAGGCCGGTGCAATCGCGGCAGATGCCCTTGGCGGTATACGGCGTGGAGAAGAACTTGTCGAGCTTGGCGTTGAACGCATCGCGCCCACCGAGCAGGTTCGCCAGGCCCTGCACATCGTGCGGCACCAGCCAGAGCGTGGACCAGCCCGACGCCTCCTTCATCATGAAGTTGTAGTACGGCTCGCCCGGATCGAACGGCGAAATCCACTTGCCGTCTTCCGTGCGGCCGCGCACGAAACCAACCGACGGGTCGAACACGTTGCGGTAGTTCGCCGCGCGTTGCGTGAACATCTTCGCATCGTCGGTCTTGCCGAGGCGCCGCGCGACATCCGCCAGGGCATGATCGTCCCACGCATATTCCAGCGTGGTGGCGGCACCGGCCTTGCCGCCCGCATAAGGCGGACTCGGATTGCCCGGCGGCACGATGTCCGAGATCCAGCCGTTCTTCATGTATTCGGCGAGATAGCCGCGCGGACCCTTGGGGTCGGTGGCGTTCTTGCGCAGATACTCATAGGCGGCGGCGTAATCGAACTCGATGCCGCGTTGCCACGCGCCGTCATAGAGGAACACCGCATGATCGCCGTGGAACGAGGTGTGCATGTAGCCGCGTTCGCGTGCGCGATCCAGTTCGGACCGCATGATGTCCTGGATCACCTTCGGTTCCAGCAACATCAGCAGGGTGATCTGGTTGCGCCCGGTATCCCAGAACGGCACCGGGCCGTAGCGGTCGTAACTGGCGACCTGGACCTTGCCGTCCGCACCGGCGAAGTGATCGCCCTTGCGCGCGACCAGGCGCGGGCTGGCGAACGAGTGATACAGCGTCGAGTAGAAAAGCATGCGCTGCTTGGGCGTGCCGCCGGTCACTTCGACACGGTCGAACAGCTTGGCCCACGCGGCGCGTGCCTGTGCGTGCACGCGATCGAAATTACCGTCCGCATCTTCGTCGCGCAGCCGTTGTTGGGCTTCCTCGGCGCTGTGGCCATGGGCGATCTTCACCAGCACCTGTTCGCCGGCCTTGGTGTCGAAGGTGACATAGGCGCCTGCGTAGCTGCCGGAAATGGTGCGACGCGCGGCCTGCACGTCGGCATCGCCAATGCCGTAGCCTTCGTGCTCATGATCCGCGTGGAAAGTGCCGAACGCGGTGAACGGTCGCGAGAATTCGGCCACGAACCACGGGCCCTCCGATTCCTCATCCTGACGCCCGCTGCCAGTGGTGACACCGCGAATGGTGCGGTCGCCGACCACTTCGACATCGCCGCCCCGCCGACGCAAGTTGACGATCACGTTCGAGCGATGGCTGGCCGGGAAGGTGAAGCGCATCAGGCTGGTGCGCTGGGTGGCGGTCAGTTCGACGCGCGTGTGGAAGGTCGCCAGATCCACCGAGTAAAAGCCCGGCGAGGCCTTCTCACTGGCCTTGTCGTAATAGGACTGCGAGTAATCCGGCGGCACCGTCCAGTCGCCGACCACCGGCATGATCATCGGTGCGGCGCGGCCGCCGTAGGTCGAGCCGCCACCGGTGAAACCGATCATGGTGGGATTGGTGTAGTAGTACGACATGCCGACGCCCGCGGGATAGCTGAGGTCGACATTGAGATTCACTGGTGTCGCTTCGGTCGCGCTTTGCGGCAGGGTCGCGCCGGGCGACGTCATGCCGGAGTACAGCGGCTCACCCGGCGGCGGCGAGTTGCCGATCAGTTCCTGCCGATCCAGCGGCGCGGTACCAACCAGGGGATTGGCTTCGTCCAAGGAAGAAGCAGGCTTGCCGCTTTGCGCATGACCTGCGCCGGTGCAGCCGATGGCAAACACCGAGACCGCCATGGCGGCGACGGCGTAGCGTTGAACGATCGCCGAAGCGCGACGACGAAGACCTGCGAGAGACAGCTTCATAGTGGATTCCCGAGCGCTGGGGAGGCGCATCCATGTCGAGTCAGGCAACTGCCCTTCCGCTTCGCCCGCAAGGAGAAGCGGAAGGGCCGTGGATAATGCGGTCGCGAGGCCGGGCACGCGGCCCGGCCTCGCCATGACACGATCAACCGCCGTCGCCGAACTTGTAGGTCAGGCCAACGTAGTACTGGCGGCCGGCATATTCGAGCTGATATAGGCGCGCCGTGGTATCGCCACCCAGGTACTGGCGGGGCGTGGACTTGGTCAGATTGATGATCGACGCCGTCACCATCAGGTGCTTGGTGAACTCGTAGTCGCCGTTCAAGTCGATCTGGTTGTACGGCTCCGTGTAGATCGGCAGGCCGGACGACAGACCCTGCATGGTGCGGCCCGTCCAGTTGCTGGTGGCACGCAGCAGCAGGCCGTTCTTTTCATAGAACAGCGAGATGTTCGCCGCGTACTTGGCGCTGCCGATCAGCTCTGACTTGCCCACCTGCGTATCGCCCAGCGAGACCGGCGTTTCGTTGGTCTTGTTGAGCGTGTAATTGGCGATATAGCCAAAGCCCATGTCGAACGTATGTTGCGTGTACAACTCCACGCCCTTGGAGGTGCCGGAGCGGCCGTTGGCGTTGGTGCTGTACTGCATGAACGGCGTCGGCGTGCCGTTGACGTCCACCGTCATGTTGTTGACGGTCACCGGCACGACGAAGTTCTTCACCTTCTTCTGGAACAGATCGACGCCCACCACCGATTCGGGCGCGTAGTACCACTCGCCTGCCAGGTCGAACTGGGTCGCCGTGAACGGCTTCAGGTCCGGATTCGCGCCGCTGCCGTACCAGCCCGGAAGCGGTGCACCGAACTGCTTGCGGTCGTTGTAATACTCCTGCGTGTTGTTGGTGAGGCTGCCCAGCTGGGCTAGGTCGGTGTAGTTGGCGCGGGCCAGCGCCTGCGAGCCCGCGGCGCGCAGCACGAAGTTGTCCGCCACGGTCCAGGCCACGTTGAAGCTCGGCAGCAACTTGTTGTACTGCTTGTGCGACGAGGCGTTGGAGAACGTCTCGATCACCGACTGCTCGCGCGGCAGATACTGGAAGTCGCCCGGTGCGCACGGGCCGCCAGCAACGTTCAAACCCGTCGCCGGACAGATCAGGATATTGCCGCCGCCATCGTGGTAGTACACCGCGTTGTTGGTGGTGATCTCATCGGCGACGGTGAGGTCCTGCTTGGTGCTGACGAAGCGCAGACCCACGTTGCCGCGCAGCGAGCCGGTGTCGAAGTTCGCCTGCACGTACGCTGCCGAGATCTTTTCCTGGATCGACGACTTGTCTTCCGGATGGTTGAACAGCACCCGGTCATAGGTGTTGTTGAGGTAGTTGTAGTAGGCCGGGAAATTGATCGCCGGGAAGATGCTGTCGTTATACGCCTCGGTGTTGCCGTCCATCGAGCCGGGCTGCAGGAAGCCCGCCGGCAACTGGCCGGCATTGGGATCGCAGGTCTGGAACTGCAGCTGCGTGCCCTTGCAGTACCAGCGCAGTTCGTTGTTCTGCTGCTCGGCGTGGTTGTCGCGGTACTTCACGCCGAACTGCAGCGACTGCATCCAGCTGTCTTCGAAGGCCCAGGTGAAATCGGCCTGCGCGAAGTTCTGCGAGGTGCTGGTGTTGACCATGTTCGACCCGGTCGAGCCCAGATCGACCTGGCCCTCGCCTGCCAGCATGTTGCGCAGCACGTCGGGCGAGGCGTTGAGCGTCGGCTTGCCGTTCAAAGTCCACGACGCGCCGTTGCTGCCATCCACCCACTGGCCGTTGACGAAATTGCGCGGCTTGGCGGCCATGCCCAATTCCACCGACGGACCACCGGTGGCCCAGGTGCGGCCCACGTTGAACGAACCGCTGAGCGCGCCGCCGTTATCCCAGTCGCCTTCCAGGTTGATGGTCTGCGAGGTGGCTTTCTCGACCGAGTAATTGCCGGTGGTCCACGGAATTTCGGTGGAGCACACGTCGACGGGCTGGCGTGCCGCGCCAGTGACGGGATTGGTCAGCGAATTGCAACCGGTGCCGGCCGGCGGCAGCACATAGTTGGCGCCGGTGACGACGGTATGCGACGGATCGAAGGTCAAACCATTGGGCGCGAGCAGACGGCCCTGCTGATTGGCGTAGGTGTCGGTGGGCAGGCCCCATTCCGGCACTTCCAGCGTATTGGTGATCTGCGTCTGCTGGCGCTGGAAGCGGAAGTAGTTGCCGGTCATCAGGAAATGATCGGTGGGCTTGAACTGCATGGTGGCCTGCGCACCCTTGGTGGTCAGGTCCAGCTGGTTGCGGCTGGTCGCGAACTGCTGCGGCATCCAGTAGCCCGAATAGCTCTTGCCGCTCTGGTCGGTGACGCCGCCGCCGGGCCACAGCGCCAGATTGGGCGCGACGTCCGCGCCGTATTGATGCCCGTGCACATCGGTCGGTTGCGCGGTGCACGTCGTGTAATCGGTACAGTCGTTCGACCACCAGTGCCAGCTCGACGCATTGGCCATGTAGTCGACGTCGCGGCGCTTCTGGTACGAGCCGGCGACCAGCACGCCAAAGGTCTCGTCCTTGTTCTTCCACGACCACAAGGCCGAGCCCTGCGGGGTGACCTTGCCGCTGTTGTCCGAGCCTGCCGCGTTGAGCGACACGAAGCCATCGTTCGCCTTCATTTCCAGCGGGCGGCGAGTGCGCAGATCGACATTGCCGCCAATGCCGCCTTCATCCAGGCGCGCTTCGAGACTCTTGTACAGCTTGATGTCGGAGAACATGTTGGCCGGCATCAGCGTGTAGTTGAACGAACGCGAGAGTCCGGCCGACGTATCGGCCGAGGCCACGTAGTTGCCGTTCAATTCGGTGAGCGTCAGCTCGGGCGCCAGGCCGCGAATACTCACCGTCTTGCCTTCGCCCGATTCGCGCGTAATCACCACGCCCGGCACATGCGCCAGCGCGTCGGCGATGTTCTTCGCCGGAAACTGCGCGATGTTCTGCGCGTTGATCACCTCGACGATGGAATTGGAATCGCGCTTGTCCTGCATGTTCTGGTCGACCGACTGGCGGAAGCTGGTGACGACGACCGCATCGAGGGTCTTGGCGTCTCCGCTTTTCTCCTTGTCGGTTTTCTTGTTCTGGTCGTCCTTGGTCGCCGCTGAGCCATTGGCCGCCTGCGCGGGCGGCGGCGTTGCGGTCGGCGCCGCTGTCTGCGCGAACGCAGGCATGGATAGTCCAAGGCTGCCGCCCAACGACAAGGTCGCCATGGCGAGTGCGGCATACAACGGCTTGCGCGTGAACACGTGTGGCAGGTAAGTCATCTTTGTCGATTCCCCTACTTGATATGCGCCCTCAAGGAGTTGGCGCGGTGATCCCCCGTTTGATCACTGCTGCAAATGCGCGATCGATCGCGCAGGCGTGCTCTCCCTCTCTTGAATTGAATCGATCCAAAATTCCCGAAACAGACAGGCCATCGGCCCGTCAACAGCGAATGCTGCTAAGCCTCTTTGCGTTCCTGGAAAACTTCGGCGGTGTCCGCGCTAAAGCAGCACATGCTCGACGAGGAGACTGCGGCGGCTGCGGGACAAGCGCGGTCGTGGGTTCCCGCCGGCGCGGGCACATAAACGACACAGGAATTCGTGGGCACGGAAATGCGGGCGGTATGTGATGCCATGAGACGGCTTCTCTCCCTCAATCGGTTGGTGGGAGGTAGCGGCATGCCGGAACGCCCCTGAAGCGCGCCAGCCACCCCTCTCCTCCCAGCCCAAGCCCAAGTCCGCCAGTTCCTTCGCTTCCGCGAGATCACCAGTATCACTCGAGGCTTGGATCGATCTAATCCCCTGTGCGCCGCATTAAGACGCTGAACCCGCAAGCTGTCACGCTGCGGCGCAAAAAAAAGCAGGGCGAAGGCGATGCGGTTCGTGTGCCAGACCTGGCGGACGGAGAGCAATTACGTCGGTCGAGCCATACAAAAGCGGCCACGGTCGGCCCAATCTTTTGTAGGCGCGCCGGAAATTGAGCGTGGCCAACCCAGTCGCGCGGCTCCCTGGCGTCCAACGCCGCATCAACTTGTCTCGCGCGGACTTTTAGCGCGGCGGATAAAACTGCGGCGCCTCGCGTCGATCGTGCAGGCTGTAATCCCTGAAGACGCGCACGGCATAGATCCCGGCGCCCGTGCCCCACTGCGACCGGGCAGCGACGGCAAAGGCATCTGCCTCCTCCTGGGTGCGCCAGGCGTTCACGATGGCGACGCGCCCGTGGGTGCCGATGTGGTCGAACACCTCGTGCTCGACTGCATGGGGAGTGCCGCGGTAGTGATCCGGCAGCGTTGTGTCCGGCGCATCTCGTGTGTCGACAATGGTCAGCGCCTGGCATTCGCCGATCCGCGTGGCGTCGTGGCGCATCCAGCCGACCTGGCGGTCGGCGAACCGGCCGGAAACCACGGTGACCTCGCCGACGCGGATGTGGTAATCGTCGAGCACGCCCTGCCGCCCTTCGCGTTGCGCGTCATGGTGCTTTTCCACGGTTCTCCAGCGGACGAGTGCCTTTTCGTCGTCCCATAGCGACAGCGAGAGCAACCAACCCGGTCGCGAACGGCTGCGGAATCGCTCGTTCTCCAGAAAGCCAGGCATCGTCACGAGACGGGGACGGAGGCCGCCGGCAATGCTCAGGTAATCGTCGCCGCGCTCATCGTCCGGCCTGACTTCGAACACGACCGCGAACAACGAGCGACTGTCTTCCTTTCGCTCAAACTGGTTAGGCGGAGTTACGTCATTGGGGTTCATGAGCTACACGCCATGTCGTGGGAGTCGGGGAGTTTCCTTGCCGAAGGCACCTCAGTGCCCCATGGATTCCGCAGCCTGCACAAAGGCGTTGACGCTCTCGTAGAGCGAGCGTCGAGCCTTCTCCAGATGCATCACGTGCGTGCCGTCGTCGATATGAAGTTGCCATCGCAGTGGGCTATGCACGAAGCGACTCAGGAACGGCGCGGCTGTTTGGTCGTTGACGATGTTGTCGTAGCTTCCGTACACCACGAACACCGGCACGCGCACGTCGGCAGCCCGGTACGGGTAGATGCCCAATCGCGCATCGTGAATATCCGCCGACGGCCCGGAGGGAATACGCAGGACACCCGCCGCGTCGGTCGGTGCGTGAGGTGCGGATTTACTGAATGCCGCAGCCCAGTTCTGCTCGACGGCCGGCTCCAGCAGATGCAGATCAGGCGGCAGCATGCTCTTGTAATGCAGTTGCTCCAGCCGCTCCGGCGCCGTGATGCTCCACCACGCGCCATAGTCGTCCTGCTCTTTGGACGCACTCGCAATGGGCACGATCGGGCCGAACAGGGTGAGCGAGACCAACTCGCCGGAATGCATGGCTGCGAAACGCGCGGCCGGCACGGTTCCCCAGGAGTGGGCAACCACGTGAAGCGTGCTGATGTTTCTCTCGGCATGCAGATAGTCCACCGCCAAGGCGATTTGCTCGGCAGCCTGCGTCCCACGCATTACCGGCGGCGCGTCGTTACGATCGCCCTGCATGGCGCGAGGCCGGCTTGAATCGCCGAACCCGAGGAAATCGAGGCCGCAGGCCAAATAGCCGTGCCGCGCGGCAGCATGCAGCCAGGAGTCGCCCGGTGCGAATTCAAAGCCACTGGCCAGGCGCGTTGGAAAACTAGCGCCATGGATAAACAGGATGGCCTTGCCCGATCCCTTTTCAGGCGATACGCAATGCAACGCCAGAAGCTCACCTCGAGTCCCCGGGATGTCCAGCAACGTGGTTTCGAGCGCGGCCGGCTGTGGATTTGCCGAAGCCGCGAGGGTCAAAAGCATCGATACCAGCATGGCGTAAGGCCTGTTCTGAGTGAGCACCCATCGTAGCGATGGGATGCTCGCGTCATTTCGCTGTCGAACGAAATGTGCAACAGCGACAGACACGAAATTCAGTCAGATGAATGGCTCTGCATCACCACCGTGCAAAGAGGCCACGGCTTTACACGCGCCGGAGCGTCGACCTGGCGACCACCATTGGCTCGTTGGCACCCGGCGGCGTGAAATCCACCGTGTAAACCAGCCCCTGCTCGCTCAATTCGAGTTGCGTGCGACCTACTCCGCGAGGCGTCGACTTGACCAGTTCGAGGCAACCGTCTTTCCAGCCGCCTCGGGCGGGATCGACCGGCGGAAATCCGTAGTCGTCGAACAGGAACCACACGATCGACCCCGTCGACGGATCGACACTTATCACCCCGTGGGCTTCGAATCGGAACGACCCATCGCGAACCTCACGATAGTCATGAATCATGTGAAACCCGCTGTGGGCCATCCTGAACTTCCACGCACATTGCGTCGGCCCGGACGGACCCCATGGGTTCGGATAAACCTCGCCCTCGCCCGTCCAGTCGCCTTCCAGCGGACGCAGGCTGTCATGCAATTCGGTGGGCATGTTTTGAGGCATGCAGGCTGTCTCTTGTGTGGTCGGGGACGGACAAGGTATCCATATCCCCGTGCGCGAGTCCTGTGTCGATTGGCACACCATGCGATGGAAGAGCAGTCATGATTCTCTACTCCGGCACCAAGAACGCATCCAGTTGGTCGTTCCGCGCCTGGCTCGCGCTCAAGGAGGCGGGCCTGCGCTTCGACCTCAAGAGCGTCGATCTCACCGAACCCGCCAGGGGGGATGCCCTCGCGGCGGTCGCCCGCTTCTCGCCATCGGCATCCGTCCCCGCACTGATGGTTGATGACGTGGTCATCTTCGATTCGATGGCGATCATGGAATACGCCAATGATCGGGTCGGTGGAGACCTTCTTCCCAAGGAGAGCAAGGCCAGAGCGGTGGCCCGCTCCCTGCTCGCATGGCAGCACAGCGGAGTCACGGGCCTGTGCCCAGCACTTTCTTTTGAAAGCGTCTTCTATGAGAACAAGCGGGATCCCACGGCCGAAGAAACAGCCGACGCCAAGCGTCTTCTTGCCGCATGGTGCGACTGCCTGCGTCGCTCGGGCGGTCCTTACCTGATGGGCTCGCTTTCTCTCGCGGATCTGGCCTTCGTGCCTACGATCATGCGCATATTCAGCCATGTCGCGGTTCCCACGCGCTGGGCCGAAGCGGCCACCTGGATGGACCTGCTTCTTCAACGAACGTCGGTCGTCGAATGGATGGAGGATGCCAGACGGCTGGATCCGGTCTACTTGCCTGATTACCGGGATGGCGGGAGAGTTTGATCGTGTGCCGCCAGCCCTGGGTGCCGAACCATTAACGCCACGAACCGACGGTTTACACACGCCCCTGACAGCTCATCGGAAACTATGCGGCTGCGACTCGGCCGAAAGTCCGTTCTACCCAGGCTGGATTCTCCGACCGGGCAAGGGCATCGACGTCAGTCGCAGCGGGGCAGCGGCCGTACTCCCATTCGGACTCACTGCCCCGCTTCATGTGTGCCGAACCTCCCTCTCCCTCAGGACCATCACATGCGACGCAAGCAGAAGAGCGCCTTCAACGGAACCAATCCGATGATGGTGTGGTGGAACCTGGCTGCTCGCTCGGCGGAGATGCTGACCGCATCGGCCGAAGTGGTGGCTCGACGAAGCGTCCAGATGAGCCGCATGGGCCATTCGCCTTCCGCCAGGGATCGAAGCGAACTGGTCGGCATGGTCACGGAGAAGGTAGCGGCGACTCAGCAATCGGCCACCGCCATGTTCTTCACCGCAAGTTCGACCGCCGCACATGCCTGGTTGACCCCGTGGTGGCTCTACAACGGTCGAGGAAGCCGAAAAAGCGCTGCCGCCGTCACCGATTCGGCCGCCAGGATTCTCACCGCGGGAATGCAGCCGTATCGGCAGCGTGCGATCAGCAACGCCAAGCGATTGCGGAAACGTAAAACTACTTAGTACCGCCGCGTGATTCTTCGGATGCGCAGGCCATTTCCCCAGAACATCCTTTGGCTATCGCATGCAAAGGAGATCGCCTGTGAAAGCACGTCAAACCGCCATTTCCATGGCCGTTGCGCTCGCTGCGTGCCTGTCGCTCAGTCCTTCGCGTGCCGCCGATTCCCCTGATTCCCGCGGCAATAGCAGCCAGCAGGAACTGATCCAGCGAAACATCGAGCGCCGGTCCGTCGACGCCTTCGTATGGGGCATGCCTGCCGTCAATTTCCAGCTGATGCTCGATGCGTTCGAAAAGCTGGGCGGCGGAGGCAACCAGGTCATTTATTGGTCCAGGCCGCTCAACTGGAAGAACCAGACGCTCACGCCCAATCCCGACACCATTTACTTCACGCCGTTCTACGACACGCGCAATGGGCCGGTCGTGCTGGAGATTCCCGCTGCCGGCGAGGGGTCGATTACCGGAAGCATTGACGATGGATGGCAAAATCCATTGGAGGACGTCGGCCCTGCCGGCCTGGACAAGGGCAGCGGCGGCAAGTACCTGATCCTGCCTCCCGGTTTCAAGGACAAGGTGCCGGATGGCTATTTCGCCCTGCGCTCGCCCACCTATCGCGGCTTTGCAATCCTGCGTTCCAACCTGAGCAGCGGCAGCGATGCCGACATCGCCAAAGCCGTGGCATACGGGAAACGCATTCGCTTCTATCCCCTTCCGCACGAAAGCTCGTCGGCCGCAGGAGAAACGCATTTCGTGGATGCGTTCGACAAGCCGTACGACTCGACCATTCCCTACGATTCGCGCTTCTTCGACGCACTCAATCGCTTCGTGCAGATCGAACCATGGCTCGAACGCGACAAGGCCATGATCGATCCGCTGGCTTCGCTGGGCATCGCCAAAGGCAAGCAGGACGGAGCGCTGGCGGCCAACAAGGCCAGCTTCGATCGCTTGGGTCCGGAGGCGAGGCGTTTGATTCAACTTTGGACGGAGCAAGCCTTCGTGCCTCCCTTCAACGAAGGCATGCACTGGGCACTGCCCGTGCCGGCCAGTTTTCCGGGCGACATGGCCGACCATTTTGCCAACCCGAACCGGTATCCCATCGATAGTCGAGCCGTTGCCTATGCCCTCGCCTACTTTTCCGCGAAACATCTGGGTGCGGGTCAGTTCTACCTGGTGACCATCAACGACAAGAACGGCAACCCACTGAATGGCGCAATGGCCTATCGCCTGCACGTGCCGGCCAACCCGCCCGTCAAGCTCTACTGGTCGGTCACGGCTTACGATCACGATACGCATGCACTTATCAAGGACATGCGCTGGCCAAGCCGGGGGTCGAACACGCCCGGCTTGCAGAAGAATGCCGATGGATCGATCGATATCTACTTTGCGCCGGCTGCGCCTTCGGGCAAGGAAAGCAACTGGGTGCCGACCGATCCGCACGGGGAGTTCGAGCTGTTGTTCCGTCTCTATGGCCCGGAGAAATCGTTCTTCGACAAATCATGGAAGCTGCCGGATCTGGAGCTGATCAAATAGAGCGCAACCCCATCGAAATGATCCGAAGCCCCGTTTGGGCAGCAGCCAGCTCCGCGCTCATACGCTAAGGGCACTGCCATGACTTGAGGTGTCGCTCATGACTGCGGATGCGAAGACCCCGCTCGAACACGTTCAGGACACGCTGGCGCAACTCAAGGAGATACGCCACTACGCGAAGAACAACGTGGAGAATCTCACGGCCCAGTGGCTGCTGTTCGATGGTGAGCTGAAGAAGCTCAAGCAGGCCGCGCCGATCGAGGCGCTGATGACGCGCCAGAGCGAATTGCACGACGCGCTCAACGAGCAGATCGACGCGCTCGAGGAGCTGGTCGTGGAGCTGCAGCCTCCGCCCGAAGACGCGCCCTAGGTTTTCGGCACGCTTCGACCGATGCGCGCAACGTCAGCCCGTCGGCTCGCCGACGCTGGCGTTGAGCGCGGAGGCGATAGCCGCGTCGCCGCTGGCAAGATCCTTCCAGAGAAGCTCCACGCCGTTTCGATGCCCACGAGGCGTCAGCTTGAGACCCGTCGAATCGAGCACCAGCGTGTACGACTTGCCATCGATGGTGACTTCCCGGCGTAGCGGTTTGTCGAGCGGCGTCATGAGTGACTCCTTCAGTGGGTGATGGGGAACTGTCCGGCGACCTCGCCATGGATACCGGCATGCGCTTCAGCCGTTACGGCTTTCGCTCAGGAGATCCTCGATGCGGATCGGCAGGTCGCGCACGCGCACGCCGGTGGCATGGTAGGCGGCGTTCGCGATGGCGGCGGCAATGCCGGCCAGGCCGATCTCGCCGATGCCACGCACGCCCATGGCGTTGACCTTGGTATCGGGATAGTCGAGAAAGATCACCTGCATGTCCGGCGGCATATCCGCATGGCTGGTCATGATGTAGTCGGCCAGGTTGCTGTTCACCGCCATGCCAGTACGCGGCTCGTAATGGGTTTCTTCGAACATCGCCATGCCGATGCCCATGACCACGGCACCCTCGATCTGGTTCTGGCCGGTGAGCGGATTGACGATGCGCCCCGCATCGATCACGGTCAGCACGCGTTGAACGCGCAGCCGTGCAAGCTCGGGCTGCCACTTCACTTCCACGAAATGGGCGCCGAACGAATGGGTGGAATGGGTTTTCTTCTTCTGCCCGAAGGTGCCTTCCGCCTTGCCGTGACCCTCGACGTGGCCCGTCTTCGCCTCTTGCAGGAGCTCGGAGAAAGAGACGCCGGATGACGGATCCTGATCACGGCGGTGGATGCGGCCCCGGGTAAACGCAAGCTGGTCAGCCTTGGCGCCATTGAACCGCTTGCCCTCCTCCGCGGCGATCTGCACCAGCTGTCCGCCCGCTTGTTCGATGGCCTGGATAAGCACGGGAACCATCGAACCGGTCGCCATCGACCCGCCCGACCACGGCCCCGGCGGCAGGCTGCTGTCGCCAATGACGACCTTGACCTTCTCGACGTCCACACCTGCCAGTCCCGCTGCCATTTGCGCAATGACGGTATAGGTGCCCGTGCCGATATCCTGCGTCGCACTGGCCACGCGCACGGAACCATCGGCTTGCAGCGTAACGGCCACCTCCGCGGCGAATCGCTCGGCGATCCAGCTGCAGGCGGCGACACCCCAGCCGAGAATCGCATCGCCGTCGCGCATCGAGCCCACTTTCGCTTGACGGCGCGACCAGCCGAAAACTTCCGCACCTCGGGTGAGGCATTCCTTGAGGTGCCGCGAGGAGAACGGGATGTTTTCCTTCTCGTCGATCTGCGGCTCGTTGTGCAGTCGCAACGCAATCGGATCCATGTTCAACGCCACCGCGAGTTCGTCCATGGCCGATTCCAGCGCGTACAAGCCGGGCACGGCGCCCGGTCCGCGCATGGACGTGGCCGGGCCCACCGAGCGCTCCGCATAGGCGCTGGTGACACGCAGATCAGGAGTGCTGTACATGAAGCCCGTGGCCTCGCCGCAGTCCTCCTTGTACTCGGCCAGTGACGCGCGCTGATAGAGATAGTCCTGTCGCAGCGAGGTCAACTTGCCGGAGGCGTCGGCGCCCAGCCGAATGCGCTGCTGGGTGCTCGGGCGATGCCCGACGTTGTGGAACATCATCTGCCGATCCACCACCAGCTTGACCGGGCGCTTCAGGTCGCGCGCCGCGGCGGCAGCCAGCAATGCCTGTGTCCACGGCCACAGCTTGCCGCCGAAACCGGAGCCGAGATATTCGGTGATGACCCGCACGCTGTCGGTCGGCACGCCAAGCATCTGCGCCATGACAGCACGAAAATTCATCACCGCCTGCGTGGTTTCGTAGAGCGTGAACCGCGTGCCATCCCACAACGCCACGCTGGCATGCAACTCGATGGGATTATGTGTTTCGACGGGCGTGCTGTAGGTATGGTCGACCTTGACGGCAGCCTTCTCGTAAGAAGCATCGGGATCGCCGCGCTCGGTTTCCGTTTCCGGCGGCTTGTCGCTGTCGAGACGGGCGGACACCAGTGGCGCCTGAACGTTGGTGTAGCGGACCTGCACGGCACGAGCCGCCGCCGTGGCCTGTTCGAACGTGTCGGCAATCACCAGCGCCACGTATTGGCCGTAGTAGCGCACTTCATCGTCGTCCAGGGGCGGCCTGGCTTCATCGATCTTCGCCTTGCTTGCCTTGGACACCCGGTAGAACTTGCCGATGTTCTGCCGCGTATAGATCTTGCGCACGCCCGCCATCGCTTCCGCGGCCGCCGTATCGATGGCCGCAATGTGCGCCCTCGCCACGGTGGCGCATACCGGCACGGCGTAGACCATCTCAGGAAAGGAGAAATCCGAGGCATATCGTGCGGAGCCACTGACCTTGAGCGGCCCATCGATACGGCGAAGCGGCTTGCCGACGACCGGAAGATCCACGTAGCTGCTGGCTTCATTCATTTCGGCCCATCCCATCATGCGGTCGTGGTGACATCGCCCAGTGCCTTGAGCAGGCAACGTCGCGCGAGCTCCAGCTTGAATTGATTGCCGGGATGCGGCTTTGCATCCGCAAGGAATGCCTGGGCGGCCTTCTGAAACACAGCCGGTCCCGGAGCGCTGTCCCGCAATACCTGTTCCGCCGCGGCCGATCGCCATGGCCGCGTTCCCACGCCGCCCATGGCGATCGCGGCGTCACGGATGCGCCCTCCTTCGAGCCCCACCACAATGGCGACCGAGGCCAGGGCAAATTCGTAGGAAGCGCGATCCCGCAGCTTCAGATACAACGACTTTGCCTGAGGCTGCGCGCGGGCAAGGCGGACGTGGGTAATGAGATCGCCGGGCTCCATCACCGTTTCCCGTTGGGGCGTGTCGCCAGGCAACAGGAAGAAATCGGCCAGCGGCACGTCGCGCTTGCCTTTGGGGCCCTGGATGGCGACGGTGGCGCCCAGGGCCATCAGCGCCACATTCATGTCGGAAGGATTGGTGGCGATGCAATGCTCGCTGCCACCCAGAATGGCGAGATTGCGGTGGTAACCCTCCAGCGCGGCGCATCCGCTGCCCGGCGAACGTTTGTTGCAGGCGCTGTGCACGTCGCGAAAATAGACGCAGCGCGTGCGCTGAAGCAGATTGCCGCTGGTGGTGGCCATATTGCGCAACTGACCGGAGGCACCCGACAGCAACGCCTGCGACAGCACCGGATACGCCTGGCGGATCTGCGGATGATTGGCCAGATCGGCATTGCGCACCAGCGCGCCGATCCGGTAGCCGCCGTCCGCATCGCGCTCGATGGTCGACAGCGGAAGCCGGTTGATGTCGATCACCTGCACGGGACGTTCGACATCGAGCTTCATCAGGTCGATCAGGGTCGTGCCGCCGGCGACGAAACGGATCTCGGCGCCCTGCTGCGCCGTCGATGCCCGCGCGCTGGTTTCGATGGCGTGGTCAATGCTTTTTGCGCGTGTATAAGTGAATGCCTGCATGCGGATACCTAGGCCGACTTGACCTGTTTGATGGCTGCCAGGATGTTCTTGTACGCGCCACAGCGGCAGATGTTTCCGCTCATGGCTTCGCGGATGCTGGCGTCGTCGCCACCCCAGGGTTCTTTCAATACGGCAACGGCGGACATGATCTGGCCCGACGTGCAATAACCGCATTGATAACCGTCGTGATCGACGAAGGCCTGCTGCATGGGATGCAAGGCACCCGGCTGACCCAGGCCCTCGATGGTGGTGATCGTGTCGCCATCGTGCATCGCCGCCAGGCTCAAACAGACGTTGACGCGGCGACCGTTGACGTGAACCGTGCAGGCGCCGCATTGCCCATGGTCGCAGCCCTTCTTGGTGCCGGTCAGCTGAAGGTGATCGCGCAACGCATCCAGCAGCGTTGTCCGGTTATCGACGGACAAGGTTTTCTGCTGGCCGTTCACCAGCATACTGACCGATGTCTGGGCGGCCCCACGCGACCCCGCCGCAGCCGACGGTCCGGGGCCGGTGGCAGCATGCAAGTGAAACGAGGCCAGGCCCGATGACACACCCGCGACACTGATCATCTGCAGGAAGTTTCGCCGGGTGAATGGCACGCCGGCAAATCGTTTTGTCGTGTCATCGGTCATGCGTACGCCGCCTGCGAGGTGTCCCTCGCGCATTGCAAGCCATGAGAGGTTAGTGTCGCGTACACAGAGGGCGAAGACGGCGTCTGGTCGAGGTCACGCCGGTCATTGACAAGCAGGCGTGTCGACACATCCGTCACAAGCGGCATAACACAAGGCGTGCACCTGCATCACCTGACCGGGCGGAGCATGAACCTACGACCTCCCGCCCAAACGAGCACGCGCCATGTCCAGCAAAGACCGCAAAGACCTTCCTCATCCGCACGATGCGCAGACCGAGCAGACGGAAACCGCAGCCGAACGGGAAGCTCGCAAGCAGAAGGAATCGGACAATCATCAGGAGGCACTGGAGGAAACCTTTCCCGCCAGCGACCCCGTCTCGCCGTTCATTCCGGCCAAGGCACCGAAGGATTGACATGCCGTGCGACCACCCGGCCCTGGCCAGGTGGTCGCACTCCCGACATCAGGCCGGCTTGGCCTCGGAGGCGCTGGAAATATCCTTGGCGTCGTGGTGCTTGAAAATGTCCTTGGCCAGCGTGCGCTGCTCGGACGTCTCGACATGTACCGAGATAAGGATATTGCCCTCGCGGATTTTCGCGTCGTAACGCTTGGCCTCGTATTCGGGCATGCCCAATCCTACCAGGCCGCCGATGACACCACCGGCCGCACCGCCAACCGCGGCGCCGCTCAACGCGGCCATGATGGGACCCGCGGCGATGAACGGCCCAAGCCCGGGAATCGCCAGGGCGCCAATGCCCGCCAACCATCCCAGCGCAGCACCGACACCGAGACCGGCAACGCCGCCCGTGGCGGCACCTTCTGGCGCCTTGGTGTTGTGCTCATGGGCGAAATCCTTGCTGCCGCGCTTGTCGGGCAGCAGCGCCGAAATCGCATCGCTGGTGAAGCCCTGTTGCTTCAGGTTGAGCACGATGCTTTCGGCCTGATCGACGGTCGTGGCAATGCAGTAAACGGAATCTTTCATGACAGCCTCCGCAGGCGTTTAGGGTTTGATCTCAAGTTCGTTCGTCACCTGGGAAACGCCGGCCACGGAACGGGCAATGGATTCCACTCGCGATTTTTCGTCCTCGCTCTTGACGGGCCCGCGCAGCGTCACCGAACCGCCGCTCGCCATCAGCTTGACATTGTGAGCGAGCGTCGACAGCGATGAATCCTTGGTAAGCGCGCGCCGCACCGCCGCCGCCAGCTTGACGTCGCTGGCATCGTTGGATTGCGATGAACTGGTTGGCGTATCGCCGGACCGATCACGCGCATTGACCGCCGTATTGTCGGCCGCGTGCCCCGTTGAAGTCGCCGCAGGCGGCGTGGCTTGCGGCGCAGCCATCGCTGCCAGCGGCAGTGCCGCCATGACGGCGATCAAGGTCGTACATGCTGAAGATTTCACGGGACACCTCGCCATTCGGTTTCGTCGAACGGATGCTAGGCCGATGCCGTGAACCACCTGTGCAACCGATGCCTGACTCGCATGAAGACAGGCACCGCGTTACGTCGCGCTTCAGGGGCCGGGTCCAGTGAAGCGTCTGCAACGCAGCGCAAGCGCCGAGGTGTAAAACGAAACGCGGGCCAGTGCGCATCAGGGCGCCATACATTTGACGGTCTCCATGTCATCGCCAGCCGCAGTAACGCGTCAGCGCGCGACCACGGGTTGCCCATGGGCCTGAATTTCCCGCCCCGATAGCCCTAGGCTTGGTCGCCTTAGGAAATATTTCACACGGAGGTCATAGTGATTGGCGCACTTAGTGTCTGCTCGTACGAACAAGGCAACCATGTCTCCTGACCGGCCCAAGATACGCAACGCAGGCTTCGTCCTGATCGTTGAAGACAACGTCGAACTCGCGCAGTCCGTCGGGATCTATCTCGACCAGCGTGGCTATGCGGTGGACTACGCGCACGACGGCATGACCGGGTTGCGACTGGCCGCCGACCAGAAATACGACGTCGTCATTCTCGACAAGGGCTTGCCCGGGCTGGATGGAATGACGGTCTGCCGCCGCTTGCGCACGGAACACCGAAGCACCACGCCGATCGTCATGCTCACGGGCCATACCAGCCTGGAAGACAAGCTTCAGGCCCTCGATGGCGGCGCAGACGATTACATCTGCAAGCCGTTCGATCTGCGCGAGCTTGGCGCCCGGCTCAGCGTGCTGATTCGCCGCGATCAAGGCAAGACCGTGCAAGGCATTCTCGCCGTGGGCGACCTGACCTTCGATACCGGCACGCTGGAAGTCACCCGCGCGGGCCAGCCGATCGAGATCGGCCCGGTTCCGTTGCGGATACTCGAGTTCCTGATGCGGGAGTCGCCCAAGGTGGTGTCGCGGGAGCGCATTGAACGGCAGGTGTGGGGCGAGTCGCTGCCGGATTCGGACACCTTGCGTTCGCATCTGTACATTCTGCGCCGGGCGATCGACAAACCTTTTGCCTACCCGTTGCTGCATACGCTGCCCTATGTCGGCTACCGGCTGGTCGACATGCGCGCGGTCGAGGCCGAGGTCACCTGATCCCGTGCCGTTGTCGCACACCGCGAGATGCCAGAGCCCATGAACCTATCGCGCCGAGCCGCCTTGATCGCCTTCATCGTCGCGCTCCTGCTCATCCTTGCCGTGGGCGGCTATCGCGCTGCCACGCATCAAGAAGTGCGACCGGATACGGGCCCTGCGCCGTCGGCGTCGACGTCGACGCCGCCGCGCTGAGCCGAACAGGCATGGCTTACTCGCTGTACGAAGCGCCTGCCATCCGCGCATCGATTTCCGCAGCGATGGCGCGGGCGAAATTCTCGACGATGGCGACCGTGGCTTGGTCCAGGTATCTCGGCTGGGGATCGACCGCGCACAGGGTTCCGAAAAATTGCCCGTTTGCCCGGTAGATCGGCACCGAGATGTAGCTCTCGAAACCGTACAACGCCGGCGTCGGGTGTTTCGAAAATTGCGGATGCGCGCTCGCGTGACTGAATGTCACGGTGCGGCCATGCTCGCGAATCTCGTTGCAGATGGTCGTCTCCAGTACCAGGTCCTGTCCGGCGCGCAGTCCGAAATGGATCGTGTCGTGGACCGCGCATGCCGTCCATCGCGTATCGGAAACCCGTGCCACGGTGGCGAAGCGCATGCCGGTTTCGCGCGACACGGCTTCGAGGATGGCCGCCACGCCCGGCAGGTGGGCCACCAGGTTGACGTCGCGCGTGGCCGCTGCATGCTCGGCGGCCGTCGAGGTAAAGCCCGGCGCGAAGCGTTCCAGCACGCGCCGCTGCAGGCTGATGCGCGACACGCGATGCACGAAATCGCGCAGGTCGGCGGTCACGCTGCGCAACTGCGACGCGTCGCCGGTGACCACCAGTTGCCGCGCATCGATACGCACGTCGAGCAAACCGTGCCGCGCCTTGAAATCCGACACTTCGGCGGCGAACGCTTCAATCCAGTAGTGGTCCGGTGGTCCGCTGAGGAAAGCGATCATCAGCGGACCTGCCCCGCTATCGCCGCCTGGCAACGGCGAGGGCATGTCGAATCCCGACACGGAAGGCGGCCACACATACTCGGAAGTGGTGCTGTCGGAGTGCATGAATTTTCGATTCCCCGGGCGCATCGCGCGCTTGGAGTATGCGCCAAGTCAAACGAGAGGAAACACCTTGCCCAACGGCTGCGCGCCTGAGCGAATCCACGCCGTCGCCGTGCACGCCGAGGCAAGTGTGTCAAAGACGCAACAGTCGCCGGTGCGTTGCAGCAATGCGTTTCCTTGGCTCAACGACGGCGCCATGGATACCTCGTGTGTCACGAAACCCCAGTCCCCGCTTGAGCTGTCGCTCGCGCCTGGCTCGCAGGCGCGCCCACCCTCTCCTTTAAATCGATTCAAGTCGAGCACTCGTATATTGCACTGCAATATTTTTGATCGATATTTTCCTGATGAAAATCAGCATATTAAGCTTGCCGGGAATTTTTTAGATCGTGAGAAATTTCCTGTTGACAAGGCCGTCAACTGACTTCAAGAATGAAGACCATTGGCGCCGCCTCAGGCGCTGCCAACTCACTGGCTCCGCGCCCCGTTGATGGCGACGAACCAGACCGCAGTCGCGAGGCAGCGCTGCTCGTTTCGGCCCGAAAGAGTCGATGGAAGGTGCGCGTGCTCACGTCAGCCCGCCTTCTGCGGCACGTTGGACCGATTGTTGTTGCAGGGGAGAATGGTTTGACCCATCGCGAAAGCGCACTTCGGACGGGCATGGCCTGGGCGCTGAAGCGCCGGTTGCCAGATGGCCACGCGGCGGCCTGTCGCTGGCATTCGCCGCACGTCGCCCGGTTCGCGCCACTGGCGTCCTCGCGGATCGCCGGCATCTTCCGCCAGCGTGATGCGTCTCTCGGTTATCGGTTCCACGGTCGCAGTTACATGCTCACCCTGAGCTTCACGTTGTAAGACCCTCCCACTTCCGGGCGCTCTCGTAGCGCCCGTTTTTTTGGAGGCTTTTCTTCTTTATTTCGCCCTGGGCGAAAAAGGTTCTTCAGCACGATGCGGAGCGTATGGCCTTGTCATCCCTGACCCGTCTTTCCGTTGGCCTGCTGGCCGCCGTCGCCTTCGCGCCTGCGTCCGTCCTGGCCGCCGCCACGGCGACGCCGCTCGATAATGGCTGGCAGTTCCGCCTGCTGCCCGAGTCGGCGCAGGCCTCGCAGCATGCGGACCTCACCAGCTGGACTCCCGCTCACGTGCCCGGCAGCGTGCAGACCGATCTGCTGACCACCGGCAACATCGGCGATCCGTTCTACCGCGACAACGAAGCGCAACTGCAGTGGATCGGCCTGGCCGATTGGGATTACCAGCTGACCTTCAACGTCGACGCCGGCACGCTGAAACAGGATCACGTCGACCTGGTATTCGACGGCGTGGACACGTTCGCCGACATCGTCGTCAACGACAAGCCGCTGCTGAAGACCGGCAACATGTTCCGCCGCTGGCGCATCCCGGTGAAGCATGTGCTGCACGCCGGCAACAATACGCTGCTGGTGCGCCTGCACTCGCCCATCGCCAAGCTGCAGCCCTGGCTGTTGATGCAATCGTATGCCCTGCCCGGCGAGTTCGACTCGGCGTTCGGCGACGAGCCCAAGGGCAAGCAAACCTCCAACTACGTACGCAAGGCCAACTACCAGTACGGCTGGGACTGGGGTCCGCGCTTCGTCACCATCGGCATCTGGCAACCGGTGCGGCTGGAAAGCTGGACCGACGCGCGACTGGACGATTTCCACATCGCCCAGCCGCACGTGGATGCCGATCGCGCCGAACTGGCCGCCGAAGTGTCGCTGCAGGCAGGCAAGGCCGGTGCCGCGCAGGTCATGCTGACGTGGACAGGTCCCGATGGCAGCAACGGCCAGATGGCGAAAGATGTCTCGCTCACCGCGGGCAACAACACCCTGCAGCTGCCGTTGCTGATCGACCATCCGCAGCGTTGGTGGCCGGTAGGCTACGGCCAGCAAAATCTTTACCGCTTCCACGTCGAGGTGAAGCGCGGCAACGATCTACTCGTCAGCGCCGACCGCAACACCGGCCTGCGCAGCGTTCAATTGAACCGCGACAAGGATCCCTGGGGTCGCAGCTTTGCCTTCGTGGTGAACGGCGTGCCGATCTTCGCCAAGGGCGCGGATCTGATTCCCACCGACAGCTTTCCCGAGCGCACCACGCCCGAACAGCTGAAGCAACTGCTCACCTCCACCCGCGACGCCAACATGAACATGCTGCGCATGTGGGGCGGCGGTTATTACCAGAGCGATGCGTTCTACGACCTGGCCGACCAGCTGGGCATCATGATCTGGCAGGACTTCATGTTCGGCGGCGCGATCACGCCGTACGACTCGGCTTTCCTCGGCAATTCGCGCGTCGAGGCCGAGGAGCAGGTGCGCCGCTTGCGCAACCATCCGAGCATCGTGCTGTGGTGCGGCAACAACGAAGTGCAGACCGGCTGGGAATCCTGGCCGGATCGCATCGACTTCCAGAAGTCGATCGCCGCCGACGAACGCCAGCGCATCGAGACCGGCATGCGCGAGTTGTTCAACAACACGCTGCGCAAGGTGGTGAAGGAGAACGATTCCGACGTGCCCTACTGGGCCAGCTCGCCCAGCACGGATTTCGACGGCGAAGCCAACGTGCTCAACGACGGCGACTATCACTACTGGAAGGTGTGGTCGGGCTCCGAGCCGATCGATCACTACCTGGACGTGACGCCGCGCTTCCAGTCCGAATACGGCCTGCAGTCGTTCCCGGTGATGTCGACCATCGAACGCTTCGCCGCGCCCAGCGACATGACGCCGAACTCGCCGGTGATGCGCGCGCACCAGAAGTTCGCCAATGGCAACGGCAACGATCGCCTGCTGCTCTACATCCGTGCGAATTATGGCGAGCCGAAGGATTTCGCTTCGTTCGTGTATCTCAGCCAGCTGATGCAGGCCGAAGGCATCGAACTGGCCGCCGAGCATCTGCGCAGCGCGCGGCCGCAAAGCATGGGCTCGCTGTATTGGCAGCTCAACGATGTGTGGCCGGGGCCGTCGTGGTCCAGCCTCGACTACTTCGGCCGCTGGAAGGCCTTGCAGTACCACGCCAAGCGCTTCTATGCGCCGGTGGATATCGTGCCGATCCGCCGTGACGGACGCACCAGCCTCTATCTCGTCTCCGACCGCACCACGCCGTTCAAGGCCACCGTTCGAACGCACATCATGGACATGGCCGGCAAGTCGCTGAGCGAGACCAGCCAGACGGTCGACGCGACAGCGCAGGCCAGCACCAAGCTCGGCGAGTACACGGATGCCGCGCTGCTGCATGGTGGCCGTGCCGCCAATACCGTGGCTTCGTTCGACGTGATCGAGGACGGCCGTGTCGTCGCGCATCACCTGCTCTACTTCGGCGTCGCCAAGACCCTGGCGCTGCCCCGTCAGCCCGGGCTGCATGCCGAGTGGCGCGATGAGGGCAAGACACTGCGCATCAGCAGCAAGCAGCTCGCGCGCGGCGTGTGGATCGACTTCGGCAAGCTCGACGCCAACCTGTCCGGCAACGCGTTCGACATGCTGCCCGGCGAACACATCGATATTGCGGTCGACAGCACGGCCGACCTGGCAAGCCTCAAGGCCGCGTTGAAGCTGACCTCGCTGGTCGACACGGTACAAGCGGAGACCGCCAAGTGATCACCACCCGCCGCAACCTGCTCAAATGGATGGCGTTGGCCCCGGCCGCCGCCCTGCTTTCCGATGGCGTCATCGCTGCTCCCGGCAAGACCTTCATCAGCCAGCGGCCACCCGTCGGCAAGCGCAAATTCACCAGCGCCGCCGTGGAGAAACTGCTGGCGCAGACCAAGGCGCGGATCGCCGATCCCGAACTGGCCTGGATGTTCGAGAACTGCTTCCCGAACACGCCGGATACCACGGTCAACGTCGGCACTCTGGGCGGCAAGCCCGACACGTTCATCGTCACCGGCGACATCGATGCGATGTGGATGCGCGATTCGTCCGCGCAGGTCTGGCCGTACGTGCAGCTGGCCAAACAGGACAAGGCGCTGCAGCAGCTGTTTCGCGGCCTGATCCATCGGCATGCGCGATGCATCCGCATCGATCCCTACGCGAACGCCTTCATGCCCGATCCCACGGCCAAGTCCAACCTGGACTGGGCCCAGCATGACATTACCGACATGAAGCCCGGCGTGGCCGAGCGGAAATGGGAGATCGATTCGCTGTGCTATCCGATCCGCCTCGCGCACGGCTATTGGAAGGCGACCGGCGACACCACGGCATTCGATGACGACTGGCACGAAGCGATGCGCATCGTGCTCAAGACCTTCCGCGAACAGCAGCGCAAGGATGGCCCGGGCCCCTATCAGTTCCAGCGCACCTCGCCCCGGCCCACCGAATCGCAGTTCCTGCTCGGTTACGGCAATCCGACCAAGCCGGTGGGCATGATCCACGCGATGTTCCGGCCGTCGGACGATGCCACGGTCTATCCGTTCAATATCCCGGGCAACCTGTTTGCAGTGACCAGCCTGCGCCAGTTGGCGGAGATGCTGCGCGCCATTCGGCATGACGAAGCCACGGCAAGCGATTGCGTGGCGTTGGCCGATGAGATCCAGCGCGCTGTCCATGCGCATGGCGTGATCCATGGCGATGCCGGCGACTATTGGGCCTATGAAGTGGATGGCTACGGCAATCAGCTGTTCATGGACGACGCCAACGTCCCCAGCCTGCTCGCCCTGCCTTACCTGGGTGCCTGCACGCAGGACGATGCCCGTTACCAGCGCACGCGCGCACAGGTGTGGAGCGTGCGCAATCCTTATTTCTTCAAGGGCAGCGCGGGCGAAGGCATCGGCGGACCGCACGAGGGCCTGCGCATGATCTGGCCGATGTCGATCATGATGCGCGCCTTCACCACCGGCAACGCCAGCGAGATCGCGCAGTGCCTGGCATGGCTCAAGAGCACGCATGCCGGCACCGGTTTCATGCACGAAGCATTCGACCAGGACGATCCGGCCAAGTACACGCGCGCCTGGTTCGCCTGGGCCAACACCTTGTTCGGTGAACTCATCGTCGAGCTGGCCGATCGTCATCCGGACGTGCTGCGCAAGGCGTAGCACCTTTTCCCCATCGTGATGGCCACCATCGGCGGCCACGTTTCGTTTTCGAAGGAGTCAGACATGGTTACGCGCCGCCGCTTCCTGCAAGGCATGGCCGCACTCAGTGTTCTAGGCAGCGGTGCCCATGCGCTTCCGGCGTTTGCCCGGCCCGTGAAGAAGACCGCGCTGGCGGACGCCGTATCGCGCCATGTCGATGTCTTCGTCGGCACCGGCGGTCACGGCCATACCTATCCCGGTCCCAGCATGCCCTTCGGCATGATGCAGCTGGGCCCGGACACCAACGACTCGCAATGGGACGGCAGCTCCGGCTACCACCAGGGCGATGGCTCGATCATGGGTTTCTCGCACACGCACCTGTCCGGCACCGGCGCCGCCGACATGCTGGACGTGCTGGTCGTTCCCGCCATGGGACCGGTGTTGCTGCAACCGGGCGATCGCGACTACGACGGCGTGAACTATCACTCGCGCTACGACGGCGTGCGTCCCGGCAAGGGCGCCGAGCCGAAGGGCTACAAGACCGGCGTCAAGGGCTATCGCTCGCATTACACCGGCGAGCAGGCACGGCCGGGCTATTACCGCGTGCAGCTCACCGACAGCCACGTGCTCGCCGAGCTCACCGCGACCGAACGCGCCGGCATCCATCGCTACACCTTCCAGCAATCGGGCGAAGCCCACCTGCTGGTCGATTTCGCGCACGGCTTCCATGACGATCCGAAGAAGCCCGCCAAGGTCACCGATGCGCAACTGCAGCTGGTCGGCAACGACACGCTGGTCGGTGGCCGTCGCGTGCACCAGTGGGCCGACGGACGCCATATCTACTTCGCGCTCAAGGTGTCGCGTCCGTTCAAGCGCGCCACGCTGTATTCGGACGACGCCCCGCTGGCCGACGGCGAGACCCAGGCCAAAGGCATCAACCTCAAGGCCGCGCTCCACTACGACAGGCTCAACGATGCGCCGCTGCTGGTGAAGGTGGGCATCTCCGGCGTGGATGTGGAAGGCGCGCTGCGCAATCTCACCACCGAAATTCCCGCATGGGATTTCGACGGCGTGCAGGCCGCGGCCGAAGCGGCGTGGGAAAGCGAACTCAGCCGCATCCGCATCGAATCCTCGTCGGACGACATCAAGCGCACTTTCTACAGCGCGCTCTATCACACCATGCTCGCACCCACCCTGTTCAGCGACGTGGACGGCCGCTATCGCGGCATGGACATGAAGCTGCACCAGCTGCCGCAGGGACAGCACAACTACAGCACCTACTCGCTGTGGGATACCTATCGCGCCGAGCACCCGCTGTTCACGCTGTACCAGAGTGAGCGCGTGCCGGACCTGGTCAACGGCCTCGTGCGCATGGCGCAGGAGAGTCCGGCCGGCCCGCCGGTATGGCCGCTGCAGGGCATCGAAACGGTGTGCATGATCGGCTACCACTCCGCCGTGGTGATTGCCGAAGCCCAGGCCAAGGGCTTCACCGGCATCGACTATGCGGCAGCGTGGCCGGTGTTCCGCCGGCGCGCGATGGAAGACGATTATTTCGGCCTACCCGAATACCGCAAGCGCGGTTACATCCCCAGCGATGTCGAAAGCGAAGCGGTCAGCAAGACGCTCGAATACGCCTATGACGACTGGGTGATGGCGCACTACGCCGAGAACCTCGGCCAGGACGACGATGCCGCCGCGCTGAAGGCGCGTTCGCAGAACTACCGCAACGTGTTCGACAAGAACGTGAACTTCGCGCGCCCGCGTGCCAGCGACGGCTCATGGTTGGAGCCGTTCGATCCGCGTGCCATCGGCCATTCCAAGAAGTGGCGCGACTTCACCGAGTCCAATGCCTGGCAGGCGACCTTCCTCAACCAGCACGACGTGTATACGTACATGATGTTGTTCGGCGGCAGCGACAAGTTCGAGCAGAAGTTGGATCAGCTCTTCACCACCGATTCCGAACTGCCGGCCGATGCGCCGCCGGATATCGCCGGCATGGTCGGCCAGTTTGCGTTCGGCAACGAGCCGGGCCATCACATGCCCTATCTCTACGCCTACACCGGCGCGCATCACAAGACGCAGGCGCGCGTGCGCATGCTGCTGGAAACCATGTACCTGCCCGAACCCGACGGCCTGCCCGGCAACGAGGATTGCGGCCAGATGAGCGCCTGGTACGTGATGAGCGCGCTAGGCCTGTACGCGGTGGATCCGGTGAGCACCAACTACGTGTTCGGCAGCCCGCTGCTGGATCGCGCCGAAGTCCAGCTGGCCGGCGGCAAGCGCCTGGTGGTGCAGACGCAGGGCAACGGCAAGGGCCGCCCGTATATCCAGTCGGTCAGCTGGAACGGCCAGCCGTGGACGAAGAGCTGGATCAGCCACGCCGAGCTGACCGCCGGCGGCACGTTGCTGTTCCAGATGAGCGACAAACCCAACCCGGCGTTCGGCAAGGAACTGGCCGACCGTCCGCCCAGTTTCGGCAAAGCTGCCAGCGAGCAGGCTTGATTTGCCGACCGTCGTCCCATTGGAACCGCCAAGCGGCGCAGGCAATCGCTACCCTGCGATTACTTAGCCGGTGAAGCGCCCCATCCTCCGGCGTGGCTCGATAACGACGCCACGCCTTGGATTATCGGTTGCTGATCCGGTTGATGCGCGCGCGATCAGGGCATCCATGATATGCACGAGTGTTCGTGAACGCTGAACGCCGAGCATGCCCCCGATGACACGCCAAGCAAAGCTTTCATGCATGCCATGGTGAGCCGTGGACAGGCACTGCCCAAACGCGGTCGGTGAGGATGCGCAGCGCATCCTCAATAGTTGGTGGTCTAGCTGCGTCAGCGCCTCAAGGACGTGCTTTGTTGGATGGAGCAGCGGTAGCTGTTGGTGGAGTAGTAGTCCTTACGAACGGGTTGATCGTGATAGCGTTCCGCGGTGTGAGCAGTGCTGGGTGTAGAGCCGGCGGTACTACCCCGAAACACTTTCTCTGAACCTGTCGCAGGGCCTTGGGGATCGTCTATCGGCGAATGCTGGTAATACTCCGGGTCATACCAGTCGTTGACCCACGACACCGCATTGCCACCCATGTCGTACAACCCCAACGGATTGGGCGGGTACCGATCCACCGCATAGGTGTCACCAACGTCTTCGCCACGATAATTGCGACCGCGCTCGATATAACCGTTGTCGGTGGCATACAGCACATGCTTGCCGCGAGAGCGGGCGGCGTACTCGTATTGCGCTTCGGTGGGCAGGTCCACTGGCAAGCCGCTGAGTTCACCAAGCCATACGCAATAGTC
>NZ_JADIKC010000010.1 GCF_016905005.1 Dyella kyungheensis | reverse complement strand
TGCCTTGCCCACCATGATCGCACCTCGCTCTTCGGCGCTTAGATGGTTGTAGTGCCGACCCATGCATCACCTCCCAAAGGGCGTTGCACTTGATATTAGAGACTGCCTTACTTTTCTTTGGGCAAGCAAAGAAAAGTGACCCGGCCTCCGGCAGGAGGGCGGAAGCCCGCGGCAGGCGAGCCAGATTGCGGTATCGCTAAAGAAAGGCCCAGCGATTCGCCACGGAACCCGATCACAGCGGAAACACATTCCCAGATCACCGCTGACCGCAACAACTTTCGCCCCACAAATCCCCGTCACAGGGTTGACACTTGCGCACCGCAGCAAGACAATTCGCCCGCTACCGGGCGTTACGTGCCCTCAGTGGCCTCTGTCCTATCAACCCAAGGCATATGGACGTTTACCCTAGTCGCAACGTCGACATCCGCGAGCATCGGGTGCCGGCATTGCATAACAAGCTGATCTGCTGCGGCGACCGCCTGCGGTCGGCTGGCGCTTTCCTCGACTAGGGAAGACCGGCCCACCTCTGACGGTGCCGTTGGCGCCGTTAATGAGGAGAAAGGGCCATGAAGCTCCTTCGCGAATTCTTCCGTCTGCGTGTGGCAGCCCGCCCGCTGGCGAGCCGTCGTGCCGATACCCGTCGTTCCTGGACGATTACTGTGCCTGCCCCGCTGGGCGAGGCGCAGGATTCCCCGTCGTCCGATCTGCACCGTTCTTCCGAGGCTCCGCGCGCCCGCCAGGGTGCCCGCCGGCCGGAACATGCCGTTTCGCAAGCGCATCGTCATCTGCAGCTGGTATCCAGTCACTGATGAAGACCTCGCGCTTCGAACTGCCGTGCAAGGGCTGGCCTCCACCAGTCTTGTGGCATCGATTGCGCCGAAGTTCGTAGCGCAGGTATTGGCGTCACGCGCGGGCTAGCCCCGCCGACTCGCTGGTCCGGCTCAGATGTCACCGATTTCACGGAAGCGAGTCATGTTCAAGCACTCCACCCAGTCCGTCGCAGGCAAGACGGCCGGCACGAGCGCCGCCGCGCCGGTGCGCGTGGCGGTCGCGCAGGAAGCGTTCCGCCACAACGAAGCGTTGTACGCAGCGCTCGATACCAGCGCCGCCGGCCTCAACGAAGAACAGATTTCCGAACGGCTGGACCGTGACGGCCTCAACGAGGTGTCGCACGAGAAGCCGCCGCATTGGTCGGTGCAGTTGCTGACGGCGTTCAAGAACCCGTTCATCATCGTGCTGCTGGTGCTGGCGATCGTGCAGCTGGCGACGGACAGCTCCGACCTCACCGGGCCGATCATCATCGCGGTGATGGTGGGCATCAGCGTGTTGCTGAGCTTCACCCAGGAATACCGCTCCTCGAAGGCCGCCGAAAAACTCAAGGCGATGGTGCGCAACACGGCCACGGTGACGCGCCGCGCGTCCGACGGCCATAGCGAACGCATCGAAGTGCCGGTGAGCGAACTGGTTGCCGGCGACATCGTGCATCTCGCTGCGGGCGACATGGTGCCCGCCGACCTGCGCCTGGTCTCGGCGAAGGACCTGTTCATCAGCCAGGCCATCCTCACCGGCGAATCGCTGCCGGTGGAGAAGTCCGCCCCTGCGCACCTGCATGGCGCCGACGAAATGGAAGGCAGCCAGCACGGCGACAATCCGCTGGATCTGCCCACCGTCTGCTACATGGGCACCAACGTGGTGAGCGGCAGCGCGACGGCGGTGGTCGTTGCGACCGGTTCGCGTACCTACCTGGGCTCGCTGGCGCGCACCATCGTGGGCGAGCGCGTGCAGACCAGCTTCGATCGCGGCGTGAACAGCGTCAGCTGGCTGCTGATCCGCTTCATGCTGGTGATGGTGCCGATCGTCCTGGCGATCAACTGGTACGACAAGGGCAGCTTCTGGGAAGCGTTCCTGTTCGCGCTGTCGGTGGCGGTGGGCCTGACGCCCGAGATGCTGCCGCTGATCGTCACGGCGAACCTCGCCAAGGGCGCCCTGGCGATGTCCAAGCGCAAGGTGGTGGTGAAGCGCCTCAACGCGATCCAGAACTTCGGTGCGATGGATGTGCTGTGCACCGACAAGACCGGCACGCTGACGCTCGACAAGATCGTGCTGGAACGCCACCTCGATCTGTACGGCGAGGAGTCGGACGAAGCGCTGGAATACGGTTATCTCAACAGCCGTTTCCAGACCGGCCTGAAGAACCTGATGGACAAGGCGGTGCTGACCCATCGCGACCTGGAAGTGGTCGCGCAGCACTACCGCATCGTCGATGAGATCCCGTTCGACTTCCAGCGCCGCCGCATGTCGGTGGTGCTGGGCAACGGCGACGGCAATGAGCTGCTGGTGTGCAAGGGCGCCGTCGAGGAAATGCTGTCGATCTGCGCGTCGGCCAAGGCGGGCGACGAGATCCTGCCGATGACGGACGAGATGCGCGCCGACATCAAGGCCATGACGCGCGGCCTCAACGAGGATGGTCTGCGCGTGCTGGTGGTCGCGATCAAGCGCCAGCCGCCGGCCGGCCGCGCCTATGGCGTGGCGGACGAAAGCAACCTGATCGCGGTCGGTTGCCTGGCCTTCCTCGATCCGCCGAAGGACAGCGCGGCCACCGCCATCGCGGCGCTGCATCACCACGGCGTCGAAGTGAAGGTGATCACCGGCGACAACGAGGCGGTGACGCGCAAGATCTGCCGCGAAGTGGGCCTGGACGTGGAGCACTCCGCACAGGGCAAGCACATCGAGCCCTTGAACGACGACGAGCTGGACGAACTGGTCAAGCGCACCACCGTGTTCGCCAAGATGTCGCCGTTGCAGAAGGCGCGCGTGGTGAAGTCGTTGCAGCGCCAGGGCCACACGGTGGGCTTCCTCGGCGACGGCATCAACGATGCGCCGGCGCTGCGCGAGGCCGACGTGGGCATCTCGGTGGATACCGCCACCGATATCGCCAAGGAATCGGCGGACATCATCCTGCTCGAAAAGAACCTGATGGTGCTGGAAGAGGGCGTGATCGAAGGTCGCATCACCTTCGGCAACATCATCAAGTACATCAAGATGACCGCCAGCTCCAACTTCGGCAACATGTTCTCGGTGCTGGTGGCGAGCGCGTTCCTGCCGTTCCTGCCGATGCTGCCGCTGCAGATCCTGGTGTTGAACCTGCTGTACGACATCTCGCAGCTGTCGATTCCGTTCGACCGCATGGACGACGAGTACCTGCGCAAGCCGCGCAAGTGGGACGCCAGCGATATCGGCCGTTTCATGGTGTGGATCGGACCGGTCAGCTCGATCTTCGACATCACAACCTTCCTGCTGCTGTGGTATCTGTTCGGCGCCAATTCGACCGCGCACCAGTCGTTCTTCCAGTCGGGCTGGTTCATCGAGAGCCTGCTCACGCAGACGCTGATCGTGCACATGATCCGCACGCGCCGCATCCCGTTCCTGCAGAGCATCGCCTCGGCACCGGTGCTGGCGCTGACCACGGCGATCATCATCATCGGCATGCTGATTCCGTTCTCGGCGGTGGGCAGCAAGCTGGGCATGGTGCCGCTGCCGGGCGTGTACTTCGGCTGGCTTGCGCTGACTGTGCTTACGTACTGCGTGCTCACGCAGCTGGTGAAGCTGGTCTACATCAAGCGGTACGGGCGCTGGTTGTGAGCCCCACCACGCTCGTCATTCCGGCGCAGGCCGGAATCCAGTAGCGGCAAGATTCGGTCGCCGCGAAAGAGCTGATGGGTCTTCAGGCGACCACCCGGCTCATCGCCACTGGATTCCGGCATGCGCCGGAATCACGAGCTATCCATTCGGGACGCGCGCGAGTGCCCCCACGGGCGCGTCATGCGTCCCATTGATCCCAAGGAGGGTACGCCATGAAAGGCACCTTCGCTCTACTCGACATCGCCGGCTACGTCGCCCTGCTGCTATGGGGCACGCACATGGTCACCAGCGGTGTGCTGCGTGGCTATGGCAGCGCGCTGCGTCGCTGGATGGGTCGCTATCTCGGCCATCGTCCTGCCGCGCTGGGTTTTGGCGTGTGCGTTACCGCCGTTCTCCAGAGCAGCACGGCCACCGGTCTGATGGCGACCTCATTCGCCGCCAGCGGCTTTCTCGGTCTCGCGCCGGGCCTCGCCGTAATGCTGGGCGCGAACGTGGGCACCACGCTGATCGTGCAGGTGATGTCGTTCGATATCGCCGTGGTGGCGCCGGTGTTGATCCTGATCGGCTTCACCATTCATCGCCGCACCGATGACGTGAGCTACGAAAACATCGGTCGCGTCTCCATCGGTCTCGGCCTGATGCTGCTCGCGCTGCACCTGCTGGTCGGTGCGATGGCGCCGGTGGAGAACGCCCAGGTCTTGCGTGCCATCCTGCAGAGCCTGGCCAGCGAGCCGGTGCTGGCGATGCTGGTGGCTGCGCTGCTCACCTGGGCGTGTCATTCCAGCGTGGCCGTGGTGTTGCTTATCGTCTCGCTGGCGAATGCCGGTGTGGTCGATGCGCCGGGTGCCATGGCACTGGTGTTGGGCGCCAATCTTGGTGGCACCATTCCCGCACTGATGGAAGCGCATACGCCAGTGGCACGACGCCTGCCCATGGGCAATCTGCTGGTGCGCGCGTTTGGATGCCTGGTCTGCCTGCCGATGCTTGCGCTGATCGCCCACCGGCTCGCACCGCTCGGCGCGTCGCCCGCGCGTATCGCGGTGAACTTCCATACGGCATTCAATCTTGCGCTTGCGCTGATCTTCATCGTGCCGGTGGACAACCTGGCCCGCCTGCTCGTGCGTCTGCTGCCCGAACCGCCCAAGCCCAATGACCCGGGTGTGCCGCAATATCTCGACGCGGGCGCGCTGGGGTCGGCCAACGTGGCGCTGGCCAATGCCGCGCGTGAATCCATGCGCATGGCGGACATGGTGGAAGGCATGCTCACCGGCCTGGTCGAAGTATTCGGCAAGGACGATCGGCTGCGCGCGAGCGCCATCGGTCGCATGGATTCGTCGCTGGATCGCCTCGGCATGGCCATCCGCGAATACCTCACCGATCTCGGCGGTGAAGCCTTGAACGAGGAAGACGGCGAGCGTAGCCAGGAGATCCTCGCGTTCGTCATCAACATCGAGCACATCGGCGACATCACCGCCAACAACCTGATGGAGTTCGCCGCCAAGAAGGCCGAGCGCGGCCAGGATTTTTCGGCCGAGGACATCCAGGACCTGGCCTTGATGCATGCGCAGGTGATGGAAAGCCTGCGCCTTGGCCTTACCGTGTTCCTGCGCGGCGATGTGCGTGCCGCGCAGCAACTGGTGGCGCGCAAGGAAGTGCTGTGGAAGCTGGAGAACGAAGCGTCGGAGCGTCATATCCGGGCGCTGCGCGAACGCCGCGATGGCGGCGGTGGCGGCGACGTCTATCTGCGCATCCTGCGTGACCTCAAGCGCATTCACTCGCACCTCGCGGCACTCGCCTATCTGCCTTTGGAGCGGGCAGGCTTGTTGCAGGATCGTCTCGTGCGCGAGCGCGTGACGACCTGACGTAAGCCTCGTTCGATATCGTACTTATCTTGTAACGGAGCAACGGCACATTGGATCCGGACCCATCGACTGACATCGAAAAATCTTGCTGACCCAGTCGTCCTCGCTTCTGCGTTCACTCCGTCCGGAGTGACACCCGCACGCGGCGGCCGACCACGGCCAGTCCGCGAGCGGGTCATGCGCTCGGTCTCCTGACGAGACGCGCGCCATCCCCTTCGCAAAACATTGCCTCATGGTCGGTGACCGTGACGGGCATGCATGCCAAGTACTGCAGGGGATTACCCATGACGCATCGACTCACAGCTTTCTTCATCGCCTTCGCCGTCATGTCGTTGGCCGCATGTTCTCATCGCGCCGACGATCAGGCATCGCCTCCGCCGTTGGTGGAAGAACACGGCATGCTGCGTGTGCCCGATGGTTCGCCGCTGCGCAAGGCGCTCACCATGGCGCCCGTCGAAATGCGCACCGCACCCCACGCGCTGGTGTTTCCTGCCACGGTGGAATCGGACCCGGCGCGCACCGCCAACGTGGTCGCGCCGCTCACCGGGCGCATCACCGAACTCAAGGTTGGGCTGGGCGACCATGTCGCGCGCAACCAGCTGCTGGCGGTGATCGAATCCGGCGACATGGCACAGGCCTATGCGGATGTGGCCAAGGCCACCGACGCGCTCGCGTTGGCCAGGAAGGGTCTCGAGCGTGCACACGGTGTGCAGCAGGCGGGCGGCAATGCGGTGAAGGATCTGGAAGCGGCGCAAAGCAACTACAACCAGGCGCAAGCAGAAAGGGATCGCGCACAGACGCGGTTGCAGTCGATCAACATCTCGGGCCAGGGCGGCTCCGCGCGAAGCATCCGCATCACCGCACCGGTAAGCGGTTACGTGACGGCGCTATCTGCCACTCCCGGCACGTATGCCAACGACACCACCACGCCACTGATGACCATCGCCGATCTCGACTCGGTCTGGATCACGGCCAACGTGCCCGAATCCGACCTGGGCGGCATCGCCAAGGGACAAGCCGTGGACGCCACGCTGTCGGCCTATCCCGATCAACTGTTCCACGGCCAGGTGGCGTTTGTCAGCCAGGTGTTGCAGGCGGACACGCGCCGCGACATGGTGCGCGCCGTGTTCGCGAACACGGATGGACGCCTGAAGCCGAACATGTTCGCCAAGGCCAGCATCGCGGTGCCGCAACCCGCGCAGGTCTTCGTGCCTGAGTCCGCGCTGCTGATGAACAACGACAACACCACCGTATTCGTCGAAGTGTCGCCGTGGACGTTCGAGCGTCGCACGGTGTTGCTGAGCTATGACGAATCCGCTGATGCCCGGGTAGTGAAGGGACTCAAGGCCGGCGATCGCGTGGTGGTGAAGGGCGGAGTCCTGCTCAATGATTAATGCGATCTTCCACTTCTGCTTCCAGAAGCGCGTGATCTTCATCGTGGTGGCGGTGCTGGTGCTGTGCTTCGGCTACTACTCGTGGACGCAGCTGGCCATCGAGGCGTACCCGGAACTGAGCGACGTCACTGCGCAGGTCACCACGCAGGTGCCGGGACTTGCTGCCGAAGAGATCGAGCAGCAGATCACCACGCCGCTGGAACGCGCGCTGGCTGGAACGCCCGGCCTGGTGGCCATGCGTTCCAGCAGCACGTTCGGCCTGTCGCTGATCACGCTGGTGTTCAAGGACGGCGCCGAGGACTACTGGGAGCGCCAGCGGGTGACGGAGCGCATCGCGCAAGCCACGCTGCCGCCGGGCATCACGCCGAGTCTCGATCCGGTGTCCGGCCCCGCGGGCGAGATCTATCGCTACACGCTCGAATCCACCAGCAAGAACCTGATGCAGCTGTCAGAGCTGCAGAACTGGGTGGTGATTCCGGCGCTGCAGAAGATTCCGGGCGTCGCCAACGTGGACATCTTCGGCGGCTTCACCAAGGAGTTCCAGCTCGAACTCGATCCCGCGCAACTGCTGCACTACGGCGTGAGCGTGAACCAGGTGACGAGCGCGATCTCCTCGAACACGTCGAACGCGGGTGGTGGACGCATCACGCGGGGCGATCAGTCGTACATCGTGCGCGGCATCGGCATGGTGCACACGTTGAAGGAACTGGGGGACATCGTGGTCACCCAGAGCAACGGCGTGCCCGTACTGGTGCGCGACCTGGGCAAGCTGCAGTACGGCCACCAGGTGCGGCAGGGCATCCTGGGCAAGGACAACAATCCGGACACCATCGAAGGCATCGTCGACCTGCTCAAGTACGAGAACCCCTCGCGCGTGCTGGAGAACATCCACGCCACGGTCGACAAGCTCAACCAGCAACTGGCCGCACAGGACGTGCGTATCGTGCCGTACATCGATCGCGACGATCTGGTGAATGCGACCAAGGAGAAGGTATTCCACACAGTGATGGAAGGCGTGGGGCTGGTGTGCATCGTGCTTATCCTGTTCCTGGGCAGCCCCCGGTCGGCGATGGTGGCGGCGGTGGCGATTCCCATGTCGCTGGTCACCGTGTTCATCCTGATGCAGTTCACCCATATGCCGGCGAACCTGTTCTCGCTCGGCGCGATCGATTTCGGCGTGATCGTGGACGGCACCATCGTGGTCACCGAGGCCATCCTGCGGCGCCGCGAGGAGAGGCCGAACTCGATCCTCACCGAAGACGACGTGATGACGGTGACCAAGCATGTCGGGCGCTCGATCTTCTTCGCCACGCTGATCATCATCACCGCCTACCTGCCGCTGTTCGCGTTCGAGCACGCCGAGGGCAAGCTGTTCCGGCCGATGGCCTTCACCGTGGGCTACGCCTTGCTGGCCGCGCTGCTGTGCACGGTGACGCTCACGCCGGGGCTCGCGTACTTCGCCTTGCGCAAGCCGCGCAAGATGTTCCGCAACAGGCCTCTGGAGCGCCTGCAGGCCGCGTACACCTCGACACTGGGCAAGCTGCTTGGGCGGTTGCCGGTGGTCTATGCGATAGCCGGCGTGGCGTTGCTCGGCGTGCTCCTGCTGGGTGCGACCATCGGCCGGGAGTTCCTGCCGGAGCTGGACGAAGGCTCGCTGTGGTTGCAGGTGCAGATGCCCTCCGGCCTGTCGCTGGACAAGGCCAGTGAGATGACCGCCGATCTTCGCCGGGTGATTCGCGAGTTTCCCGAGGTGTCCTATGTGGTGACGCAGCTGGGGCGCAACGATACCGGCACCGATCCGTGGACGCCGTCGCACGTCGAGGCCGGCGTTGGACTCAAGCCGTACGACAGCTGGCCCCGTGGCGATGACAAGGCGGCCTTCCTGCGCCGCTTCAATGCCCGCATGCAGCAGATTCCCGGCGTCTCGGTGGGCATCAGCCAGCCGATCGTCGATGGCGAGAACGACATGATCGGCGGCGCGCACAGTCCGCTGGTGTTGCGCATCTATGGCGACGACCTCGCCGAACTGCGTCGCGTGGGCAACCAGATCGTCGACGTGTTGCATGGGGTACGCGGCACGGCCGAAGCGTCGATCTTCCAGGAGCCGCCGATTCCTCAATTGGCCATCACGGCGGACCGCGATGCGGCGGCGCGCTACGGCATCAACATCGGCGATATCAGCAATCTCATCCAGACGGCCATCGGCGGCGCGCCGGTGACCCAGGTCTATGTGGGCGACCGTATCTACAACGTGACCACGCGTGTATCGAACGAAACCGCCAACAACATCGAGGCGATCGGCCAACTGCCGCTGACCTCGGCCGGAGGCGCGCAGGTACCGCTGAAGCAGGTCGCGGATATCCGCTTCAAGACCGGCGAAAGCACCATTGCGCATGAGGAGGGCCGGCGGCAGATCACCATCCGCGTGGACAACCGCGATCGCGCCCTGTCCGAATACCTGGCCGACGCTCAGCAGCAGATCGACGCCAAGGTGCACTTCGACAAGCAGAACACCCAGTTGCAATGGGCCGGCACGTTCGAGAACCAACGGCGTGCGCAAGCCCGCCTTGCCGTGGTGATGGCGCTGGTGATGGGCATCATGCTGGTGCTCCTGTTCGCCGAGTTCGGCAAGCTGCATCAGGCGGTGATGGTGCTGGCGGTGGTGCCGCTGGCGACGGTGGGCGGCCTGATTTCGCTGCACCTGCGCGGCGAGACCTTGAATATCGCCACGGCGGTGGGCTTCATCGCCTTGTTTGGCGTGGCGGTGCAGAACGGCATCATCATGGTGTCCAACATCAACCGCGTGCGCAGGCACGGGCATGCGCTGCGTGATGCCGTATTGGAAGGAGCCGCGGAGCGCTTTCGCCCGGTGCTGATGACTGCGACGGTGGCCAGCGTCGGCATGCTTCCTGCGGCGCTTGCGACAGGCGTAGGCACCGACGTGCAACGCGGTCTCGCCACGGTGGTGGTGGGCGGCCTGCCCATCGCCACGCTGCTGACGCTGTTCGTTCTTCCCGGCTTCTACTTCGCCGTTGAGCGTTATATCGAGCGCCATCGCCGCAAGCGCCGTCCGCATCCTTCGCGGGAGCTGTGATCATGACCAAGACCCTCTACCGTTCCGTGCTCGCCTTCAGCGTGGCCATCGCGCTCGCTGGCTGCACCGTCGGCCCGGACTATCAGCGGCCCGAGGCGCCCCAGGCTCGCGCCTATGCACCGACGCCCATCGCTACCGACACGGGATCGGCGGCGGGCCCGGGCGGCGAGGCGCAGCACGTCCTGGCCTCGATGGATATTCCCGGCCAGTGGTGGACCTTATTCCACTCCGCGCCGCTCAACGGCCTGATCGATGACGCGCTGAAACACAACGCCGATATCGAGGCGGCTCACGCCGCGCTGCAGGTCGCCTGGGAATCGGTGTATGCACAACGCGGTGCGTACTTTCCGACCGTCAACGCCAGCGCGAATTCCACGCGCCAGAACGATGCCAACGACGTCGCCAGCGGCGTGGCATCGAACGCCGACCTGTACACGCTGACCACGGCGCAGGTCAGCGTGTCCTATACGCTCGACATCTGGGGCGCCAACCGTCGGCAGGTGGAGTCGCTGGCGGCCCAGGCCAATGCACAGCGCTTTCAGCTGGAAGCGACGTATCTCACTCTGACCAGCAATGTGGTGAACGCGGCGATCCAGGAAGCATCGTTGCGTGCGCAGATGGAACTGACGCGGAAGATCATCGGCGAGCAGGAGACGATCCTCGCTACCCTGAAGCGGCAACACGAGCTGGGCGATGCGTCCGATGCGGCCATCGCGGTGCAGGTCGCCGTACTGGAGCAAAGCCGCGCCACCTTGCCGCCGCTGGACAAGCAGCTGGCGCAACAACGCGATCTCCTGGCCACCCTGACCGGGCGAACGCCGGATCAGCCCATCGATGCCCAGTTTCAGCTCGATGCGCTGCAACTGCCCAGCGAACTGCCGATCAGCCTGCCTGCGCAGCTGGTCGAACAGCGTCCGGATGTGCGTGCGGCGGAAGAGCAACTGCATTCGGCCAGTGCGCAGGTCGGCGTGGCGATCGCCAATCGCTTGCCCAACGTGCAGATCAACGCGGCCTTGGGTGGCGCTTCGGAACGAACCAGCCAGTTATTCGCGGCGGGCAGCGGCTTCTGGGCGGTGGGCGCAACGGTGACGCAGCCTTTGTTCGACGGTGGCTCGCTGAAGCACAAGCAGCGCGGTGCCGAGGCTGCGTATCGCCAGGCAGCGGCGCAGTACCGAAGCACCGTGCTTGGTGCCGTGCAGAACGTGGCGGACACGCTGCACGCCATCGACGCGGATGCGCGTGCGCTGGCTGCTGCCGAGCGGGCCGAGCAAGCCGCCGAACACAGTCTTGATATCGCCAGGCGCCAACTCGCCCTGGGCGACCTCAGCGAAAGCGCGATGCTCAACGCACAGCTCGTCTGGCAGCAAGCGGCACTGAGTTCGGTGCAGGCGAGGGCGGCGCGCTATGCCGATACGGTGGCGCTGTTCCAGGCGCTCGGTGGCGGCTGGTGGCATCGGCAGGACGCGGGCAGCGTGGCATCGACCCCGGCGGCCGGGCCGCGCTGAAGCCCGGTCATTCCTGCAGTTCGATATCGAGGCTGTAGAGCAGTGAAACGGCTTCTGGCAACGAGAAGCGGGCGCGCTTGACGTCATTGTTGAAGAGGTCGATGCGGTAGTTCTGCGCATCGGTGAAGTTGGCGCCGACCAGCCGCGTGCGGGCGAACACGCTGTCGCTCAGGTCCGTATCGCGGAAATCGGCGTCCTCGCAGTTGGCATCGGTGAAGTCGACGTCGATGGCGCGGCATTCGGTCAGCTCGCACTCGCGCAGGTCCAACCCGAAGAACGACGAGTCGTTCAGCACGCAACGCCGGAAAACGAGGGCCCTGGCCGTGCGTATGCGTGGCCAGTGGGCTTTCGTCCAGTGGATGCCGACCATCTTGCAGTCGGTGAAGGTCACGCCATCGAAGCCGCTGCCGGTGAGGGTGGCGAGGCTGAGGTTGCAGTCCTGGAACTGGCAGTCGCTGAAGCGGCAGCGGGCGAGCGTCGCCTCGCTGAAGTTGCAGCGCGTGAAGCTGCAGTCGCGGAAGCGGATGCCTTCCAGCGTGGCGCCGGTGAGATCGAGGTTCTCGAAAACGGCGTCGTCGTATTCGCTTTCGCTCAGGGTGTGCTCGGTCATGCGCGGGCAGGCATCACTGCGAACCCGACTCGCACGCCACCCGCCGCTTGTGCCGCCACCACAGCACCAGCGCCACGATCAGCGCCGCGGCGCCGACCAGCCACAGGCCGTTCTGGCCTCGATGGATCCACATCGCCAGCCATTGGTGGTTGTCGGCGCCGAAGTACCCCAGGTAGACCCAGATCGGCACGCTGATCAGCGCGGCCAGTCCGTCGAGCAGGAAGAAGCGCAGGAACGACACGCGATGGGTGGATCCCGCGGTGATGAACACGGCGGTGCGCATGCCCGGCAGGAAGCGCGCGATGAACATCAGGCGATTGCCGTAGCGCTCGAACTTGTGTTGCACCTTGGCGTAGCGTTCGGGCGTGAGCACGCGCGCGACGAAGCGCAGCTTGAGGATGCGCGCGCCGAAATGATGGCCGAGCAGGAACATGCCCGAATCGCCGACCAGCACACCGGCCATGCCGATGCCGAACATGGTGTGCACGTTGGCATAGCCCAGGCCGGCAATGACGCCGCCCGCGACCAGGGTGATGTCTTCGGGCAACGGCACGCCGGCGCCGCACAGCAACAACGCGATGAATACCGCGAGGTAGCCGTTTTCGGCGAACACCGTGACCAGTCGTTCAAGCAGTTCCATGCAGGGCGGACTAACCGTGACTCACAAGAGGGGCCGATGATCCCATACGAAGACGTCCGTACGCTTGCGGCAGCGCAGGGGCGCTCCATGCCCCTGCTCCCATACGGAAGAGGGCCGGGCTGAGGCGCAATCTTGCAGGGCCAATAGTTAGAACCCTGTTCTTTTCATGCCGAGGAGGACTGCACCCCAGAATTTGTCTCACGGGTCAGGACGGACGCGTGGTGACTCGCGCGGCCAGGAGTTCGCGCAGTTCGGCTTTCTCGGCGCTGTCGAGGTGGCCTTCGCGGCTCTTGGCGGTCAGCCAGTCCCGACGTTGGATCACGGCCTGCTCTTCCATCCGTCGCAGGGCGTCGAAGAACTCCGCACGCTGGGCTTCCGGCTCGCCCACCACCATGGCGGCCATCAGCTTCTGCAGGGCCGGGTATTCGGAGCGTTCGGCAAAATGTTCCACCAGCATGGCGGAGTTGATGCCGGGGCGCGAACGGGCCATGTCGATCAGTTCGGCCAGCAGTTCCACGCCCGGCTTGTCCATGCGTAGAAACCCGTAGGGGCGCTCCACCTGTTCGGCCACGCCGGGCTGGGCCAGCAGCAGGGCGATGGCGCTGCGCACCAGTGAACGCTGCACCACGGTAGGGCGCTGCAACGCCGTGCGTGGTGCCGGCGAATTTTCCAGCGTCGCGCGCGCACCGGTGCGCTTCTCCAGCTCCTGTGCCATCAGGTCGCGGAACGCGCCATCGGGCAGGCGCGCGATCAGCGGGCGGGCGCGTTCGGCGAGGCGTGCGCGGCCATCGAGGCTGGCGGTATCCACGTCGTGCGCCAGCTCGCCGAAGAAGTATTCGGAGAGCGGTGTGGCGGCCTTCAGGCGCTTCTCGAAACCGTCCTTGCCTTCCTTGCGGATCAGCGAATCCGGATCTTCGCCATCAGGCAGGAACAGGAAGTACGCCTGGCGGCCGTCGCGCAAGCGCGGCAGCGCCGATTCGAGCGCCTTCCACGCGGCCGCGCGGCCGGCGCGATCGCCGTCGAAACAGAACACCACGTCGGGCGCCGCGCGAAACAATACTTCGGTGTGTTCGGGCGTGGTGGCCGTGCCCAGCGTGGCAACCGCGATGGGCAGGCCGGCCTGGTGCATGGCGATCACGTCCATGTAGCCCTCGACCACCACGATGCGCGCCAGGCTCGGGTTCGCCTGCTTCACCTGCCACATCGCGAACAGTTCGCGGCCCTTGTGGAACAGCGGCGTTTCCGGCGAATTGAGGTACTTCGGCCCCGGTTCCTTTTGCTGCTGGCCTTCGCGGACGGCCGGCGCGCTGGCGATAATCCTCCCGCCGAACGCGATCACACGGCCGCGGCGATCGAGGATGGGAAACATCAGCCGCTCGCGGAAACGGTCGTAGCGACTGCCGCGCTCGTTGCTAGCCACCATGCCCGCTTCGTTGAGCAGCTGCGTGCGACGTTCGCTGCCACCCAGGGCCTTCATCACGCCATCGAAGCCGGCGGGCGCCCAGCCGATGCGAAAACGCTGGATGGTCTGCGCATCGAGGCCGCGCTTCTTGCAGTACGCCTGTGCTTCGGCGTTCTTCGGCAGTTCGTTTTCGTACCAGCGCGCGGCCGAATCGAGCAGGGCGTAGAGATCGGTCTTGTCTTCGCGTTGTACGCGGTCGTCGCCGCCTTCGCGCGGCACGGTGAGCCCGACCGACTGCGCCAGTTCCTCCACCGCATCGGGGAATTCCAGGCGCTCATAGTCCATCAGGAACTTCACCGCGCTGCCGTGCGCACCGCAGCCAAAGCAGTGGAAGAACTGCTTGGCGGGACTCACGTAGAACGACGGCGAGCGCTCGTTGTGAAAGGGGCAGCAGGCGGTCCATTCGCGCCCCGCCTTCTTCAACGGCACGCGCCGCTCGATCACGTCGACGATGTCGACGCGGGCAAGCAATTCGTCGATGAAGCTGTCAGGGATACGTCCGCGCATAAGCACCCTAGTCTATCGGTTGCGGCAGGACTCTGGCCGCTTTTACCCCCAGCCAGGGCCTGGTGCCCCACTAGCGCTGACATCAGGCTGCCCTATGCTGATACCCGGGGCGTGGCGAAGGCCGGGGGTGCTATGGGACATGTGCTGGGAATGGGCGGGGCGGGCCTGCAGGTGCGCTTTCGCCCGGCGGCGCCGGAAGATGCCGCCGTGGCCGTGCCGTTGATCTACAGCTCCGGCCCGGTGGCCTTCGACTATGTGTTCACCACCCGCGACGGCGGCGATGCGCGGGCTTTCCTGCAGCATTGCTTCGTCGACGGCGCCGGCGAATTCGGCTGGCGCAACCATTGGGTGGGCCAGGTCGAGGGCAAGGTGGTGGCGGTGGGCGCGGGTTTCGGCGCCGAAGCCAAATGGCGGTTCACGCTGGCGGCGGCCCGCCAGATCCTTCGTCACTATGGGTTGCGCCGCGGCCTGGGCGTCATCGCGCGCGGTCTGCGCGTGGAGTCGGTGATCCAGCCACCCCACGGCGACATGCATTACCTGGCCCATCTCGCCGTGCTGCCCGAACTGCGCGGGCACGGCGTGGGCCGCGCGCTCATCGATCAACTGGTGGGCATGGCCCGCGACGTGGGCCGCAGCCGCGTGGTGCTCGACGTCGCCGCCAGCAACCCCCGCGCCGAAGCCCTCTATCGCCGCGCCGGTTTCAAGGTCGTCGGCGAGCGCAAATCGCGACTCGCCAACGAACGCGGCCGGGTGCCCGACCACCGGCGCATGGAGCGCCTCATCGACTGAGGCCCTCGAAGCGCCTGCTTGCTAGGCCATGTGGATGATGCCGAACACCGCCAGCAGGGCGAGCAGGAACAGGATGATGAAGATCGCGAACAGCACCTTGGCGATCGCGCCGGTCACGCCCGATAGCGTGCCGAAGCCCAGCCAGCCGGTAACGATCGAAACGATGGCAAGAATGATGGCCCACTTAAGCATGTGTCGCTCCCATTGGAGAAGGGCACCGGAGGCTCCGGTGGCCGTGCCGTTGTAGGTTCCGATATGTGAAGGCCGTGCAGCGCCGTCGTGCAGACGATGCAGGTTCGGTGATGCTGCCGGCCTTCAGGCGATGGCCGGCAGCCCTGCCAGCGCCTTGTGGCGCCGGCAGCAGTGGCGGGCGATCAGCCGGCCAGACGGCTCTTGATGCGGCTCGACACCACGCCCATGTCGGCGCGGCCGGCGGCCTTTTCCTTCACTGCCGCCACCACCTTGCCCATGTCGCGGGCCGAGCTGGCGCCGGTTTCGGCGATGGCCGCGGTGATCAGCGCATCGATTTCCTCATCGCCCAGCTTGGCCGGCAGGTAGACCTCGATCACCTTCATCTCGGCCTTCTCGATGTCGGCTAGGTCCTGGCGACTCGCCGCCTCGAACTGGCTGATCGAATCCTTGCGCTGCTTGACCATCTTCTCCAGCACGGCCAGCGTCTGCACGTCGTCCAGCTCGATGCGCTCGTCCACTTCGCGCTGCTTGATCGCCGCCAGGATCAGCCGGATCACGCCCAGGCGATCCTTCTCGCCGCCACGCATGGCGGTCTTCATGTCATCGGTGAGCTGTTGCTTCAGAGTCATGGGTCTTTTCCTCGGGAAACACAAAAGCCGGCGTTGCTTGAGGCAACGCCGGCTAGTGTAGGTCTACGAAGACAGCGGCAGCGGATTGAAACGCGCCAGCTGCCAAGCTACCTGTAACGACGCCAGAGGCGCCCGAACCGCGGATCGTCCGCCAGGCGGACGGCGGGCTCAGTACAGGCGCGTGCGACGCGACGTGTCGCGCGAGAGGCGACGCAGGTGACGCTTCACCGCGGCAGCGCGCTTGCGCTTACGCTCCTGGGTCGGCTTCTCATAGAACTCGCGCTTGCGGGTTTCAGCCAGGACGCCGGCCTTTTCGCAGGTGCGCTTGAAGCGACGGAGGGCAAGCTCGAACGGCTCGTTCTCGCGGACTTTTACGCTGGGCATGGAGACTCCAAGTGTTAGACTGGCTCGCCTGAACGAGCCGTTTGAATACGGTGAGCCGCGAAGTATAACGTGGAAACGACAGCAATTTCAAAGCCCCAATCCAACCCCCCGGCAAACAAGCCGGTGCTGGGCATCGAGACCTCCTGTGACGAGACCGGTGTGGCCCTGTTGCGCTGGGAACCCGGCGCGCCTGGCAACGGCCTGCTTTCACATACTCTCTACAGCCAGATCAAGTTGCACGCCGAATACGGCGGGGTGGTACCCGAACTGGCCAGTCGCGACCATGTGCGAAAACTGCTGCCGCTGGTGCGCGAGGCGTTGACCCAGGCGGGCCTGACCACGGCCGACCTGGGAGGGGTAGCTTACACCGCTGGCCCCGGCCTCGTCGGCGCCCTGCTGGTGGGGGCTTCCGCGGCCCGGGCCATGGCCTGGGCCCTTGGCGTGCCGGCCATCGGCGTGCACCACATGGAAGGTCACCTGCTGGCCCCGCTGCTGGAGGAAAACCCGCCCGAGCCGCCGTTCGTGGCGCTGCTGGTGTCGGGTGGCCACTCCATGCTGGTGCAGGTGAAGGGCGTCGGCGAATACAAGATCCTGGGCGATACGCTCGACGACGCCGCCGGCGAAGCCTTCGACAAGACCGCCAAGCTGATGGGCCTGCCTTATCCGGGTGGACCGGCGCTGGCCAAGCTGGCGGAGCAGGGCAGACCGGGCGCGTTCCGCTTCTCCCGCCCGATGACCGATCGCCCTGGCCTCGATTTCAGCTTCTCGGGCCTGAAAACCCAGGTGCTGCTCGCCTGGCAGCAGTCGGACCAGAGCGACCAGACCCGCGCCGACATCGCGCGCGGGTTCGAGGAAGCGATCGTCGACACGATGATCATCAAGTGCCGTCGCGCCCTGCAAGCCAGCGGCGCGAAGCGCCTGGTGATTGCCGGTGGCGTGGGCGCCAACAAGCGCCTGCGCGCGGAACTGGCGGCGGCCGGTGAGAAGGACGGTTTCCAGACCTATTTCCCGCGCCTGGCCTTCTGCACCGACAACGGCGCCATGATCGCCCTGGCCGGCGCCATTCGCCTGGCGCATGGCCAGCACCAGGACGAAACGGTGCAGGTGTTTCCGCGCTGGGATCTGGAAACGCTGCCGCCGGCGATGTGACGGTGCTGCTTCCATGGGTGCGCTCTCCCAGAGAGATCGCTACCCTATTCCCATGGATATCGTTTTCATCGAAGACCTGCGCATCGATGCCGTGATCGGCATCTACGACTGGGAACGCCGCGTGCGGCAGACGCTGTCGTTCGACATCGAAATGGCGTTCGACAACACCGTGCCCGCCGCGAGCGACGACATTGCACTCACGCTCAACTACAAGGACGTATCCAAGCGCCTGATCGACTACGTCGGCACCTCCAGCTTCGGCCTGGTGGAGACGCTGGCGGAGCAATGCGCGGCGATCATCCGGGAAGAATTCGGGGTGTCGTGGGTGCGGCTGAAACTCTCCAAGCCAGGCGCTGTTCGCGGCGCGAAGTCGGTCGGCGTGCGCATCGAACGCGGCATACGACCGCAGTGACGCGTTGAATCGATGGCACGTGCCTACCTGAGCCTGGGTTCCAACCTCGAACCCCTGCGTTATCTCCGCGCCGCGCTCGACGAGTTGCGCGCGCGCTTCGGCGCGCTCACCGTCTCTCCGGCTTATCGCAGCCGGTCGGTGGGCTTCGACGGCGCCGACTTCGTGAACCTGGCCGTGGGGCTGGACACGGATCTTTCGCCCGAAGCGCTCAACGCGTGGCTGCACGCGCTGGAAGATCGCCACGGTCGCCGCCGCGACGTGCCGCGCTATTCCGACCGCACGCTCGACGTCGACATCGTGTTGTACGACGACCTCGTGCTTCAGGGCGAAGGTCATCTGGAGCTTCCGCGCAAGGAGCTTCGCCGTGCCTTCGTGCTCCGGCCGATCGCGGACATCGCGCCGCAACTGAAGCATCCGGTCACGGGAGAGACGATGGCCGCGCTGTGGTCGGCTTTTCCGGCGGATAGCGAGCCGCTGGTCGTCGAGCCGCTGTAAATCAGGCCATTTTCGTTGGGGCATGCTGCGCTGATGTGCCGTTTCCCGCGAGCGATCGACGTCAGGTGCGCGCCATGAGGTGCCACCGCAAGTCGCCGCCTTCCAACAGCGGACCGCTTTTCAGGTTTATCTGATTCCTCGCGGCGCCCTGCGCCAATTACCGTACGCATCGTCGCCTCGGGCGACATGTCAGTCCTGCGCGCAATCGCAGGGCAGTGCGGCGAAGGCCGCCCACGCGGCGACGTCGTCGGTGTCGTCACGCAAGATCCAAGCTGCTCCTTTCGCTGCCGCGCCAGGCAGTGAAAACAGCGCCCATGGCAGGACGTATGGCGAACGAGATGAAGAATGCCACGGCGATTCGCTACGCGATTTGCCCGCATTGCCGCAGCGAAGCGCGGCACGGCGTACGCACCTGCCCGGGATGCGAAGCTGCGGTGAGCTATGGAACGCCGCTTGTCCTCGTCATCGTGACGCTGCTCGCCACCGGCTGGCTGGGCTTCCACGCGCACTGGTTCTTCTACGACTCGTGGCTGGTGGCCTTGCTGCTTGCGGCCGTTGCGGCGGGCGGCGTGTTGGTGCTGCTGTATGAAGCGTTCGACGAGCGGGTCGTCTTCAGGAAGAAGCGTCGCCCCTGGTAGCGCCCGGGCCGTGCCTAGGCGCACGGCATGGTCACGAAAGCGCGCCCCAGCACTGTCCCCGGCCCTGCGGTAATGCTAGAAACCCAACCACCTAACATGGAATGGGGGAAGGGGATATGGCAGGTCGTTTTGCACGCAGTTGGAGCCTGATGAAGGCCAGCGCGGACGTGTTGCGTTCGGACAAGTCGCTGTTGATGTTTCCGCTTGCTTCCAGCATCTGCTGCCTGTTGGTGGCGGCGAGTTTCCTGATCCCGATCATCGCCGCTATGGTGTCCGCCGGCCACGTGGTCGAGCACGGCCAACGCATAAGTGCGGGCGGTTACGTGTTGCTGTTCCTGTTCTACCTGGCCCAGTATTTCGTGATCATCTTCTTCAACACGGCACTGGCCGGTGCCGCGCTCGCCCGCCTGCGTGGCGAACCCGCCAGCTTCGGCGAAGGCATGGCGATTGCCCGCTCGCGCATCGCGAACATCTTCGGCTACGCCTTGATCGCTGCCACCGTGGGTCTGGTGTTGCGCGCACTGCAGGAACGCCTGGGTCTGATCGGCCGCCTGGTAGCCGGTTTCCTCGGCCTTGCCTGGACGGTCGCCACCTTCCTGGTCGTGCCGGTGCTGGCGAGCCAGGACGTGGGCCCGACCGAAGCCATTTCGCGCAGCGTCGAACTGCTCAAGCGCACCTGGGGCGAGAACATCATCGGCAACGCCGGCATCGGCGTGGTGTTCGGCCTGTTGATGTTCATCGCGATCGTGCTGGCGGCCTGCCTGATCGGCGGCGCATTCGCCACCCAGTCGATCACCGCCATCATCGCCGCCATCGTGATCGTCGTCGTCGGCCTGACCCTGCTCGGCCTGATCCAGGCCTCGCTGCAAGGCATCTACGCCGCCGCGCTGTATCGCTATGCCGAAGATGGCGAAGTGGGATACGGCTTCGACCAGGCAATGCTGGAGCAGGCGTTCAAGCCGAAGAAATAAGCCGACGCGCGTTTGAAATAAACGTCTGCGTGTTGCTCGAGCGGGCCAAAGTTTGCTCGCTCGAGCAACAGATGGCTCATCGAAGGCGTGCTCAAATCAACCGCTTAACTTGCATCGGGCAATGCGTTGCCCGATGCCCTTCCTTTTTCGCGGCGCTACGCGGCATTGTTCGCTTCAGAAAGCGCACGGCCTGTCGCTGAGGCGCTATAAGGTACTGATCTTTCGACGGAAAGACGTCGCTTCGTGACATTGGCACGGCGTTTGCCATACCCCCGTCGTCATCCTCCATGGATGGCCTATCGGCCCATTGCGGCCCTATGTGACGACAGAGGATTTGTCATGCCAACACCCGCCTATATCAGCATCACCGGCAAGACCCAGGGCAACATCAGCAAGGGCGCTTTCACCGCCGATTCCGTCGGCAATGTCTATGTGGAAGGCCACGAGGACCAGATCCTCGTACAGGAAGTCGAACACCGCGTGACCACGCCGACCGATCCGCAGAGCGGCCAGCCCTCGGGCCAGCGCGTGCACAAGCCGTTCGTGTTCACCTGCGCGCTGAACAAGGCGGTTCCGCTGATGTACCAGTCGCTGGCCTCCGGCGAAATGCTTCCCAACGTGGAAGTGCAGTGGTTCCGCACCTCGGTGGATGGAAAGCAGGAGCACTTCTTCACCACGAAGCTGGAAGACGCCACCATCGTGGACATCAACACCGTGCTGCCGCATGCGCAGGACTCCACCAAGTCCGAGTACACCCAGTTAATCAAGGTCTCGATGGCCTATCGCAAGATCACCTGGACCCACAGCATCGCCGGCACCGAATCCTCGGATGACTGGCGCAAGCCGATGGAAGCCTAAGGCAAAACCCGACACCACGGCCCGTCATTGGCGGGCTGTGGTGTCGTCTTGTCCACGGAATATTGGAACTTTTGTTCTGCACGCGATGGAGGCCTTGTGCCGCGCCAGACCGACCTTCGTTTCACCTTCGAGCCCGCCAGCGGGATAGCCTTCCAGGTCATCGAGTTTCGCCTGGAGGAATCGCTCTGCCAGCCGTTCAAACTGACGGTCGATCTCAGCTCCGAGAATCCCGCGGTCGACTTCGCCCAACTGCTCGACCAGCCCGCATTGTTCACGCTGTGGCGTGGCGAGCATGCCGAGCGCTATGTCCACGGCCTGGTGTCCTCCATCGAACAGGGGACGACGGGGTTTCGAAGGACGCGCTATCGCGTCATCGTGGAACCGCAACTCGCCCGCGCGGATCTGCGCAGCGACTGGCGCATCTTCCAGCAACAGACGGTACCGCAGATCCTGCAGACCGTACTCAAGCGCTCCGGCATCGCCGATGCCGTGCAAACGCTGACCAAGGGCCATCTGCCGCGCGAATACTGCGTACAGCACGGGGAAACGGACTTGGGCTTCTTCGCCCGGCTCAGCGGGGAGGAGGGCCTTTATTACACCTTTGAGCACAGCGCTCGAGGCCATCGCCTGATCCAGGGCGACCGGCTCTACACCCATGGCGAGATCGAAGGCGGCCCGATCATCTACAACGCTGCCCCCGGTGGCGATCAGGCGGAGCCCTGCCTGCGCTCTTTCCGGTACAGCGAAAACGTGCGCACGGCACGTCAGACCCAGCGCGACTACACGTTCAAGCATCCCCAGTACAACCAGCAACAGGTCAGCGACGGCAGCAACCTCGCGCACCAGAGCCGGGACTACGAGCGCTACGATTTCCCCGGTCGCTACAAGGCAGACGAAGCAGGAAAGCCGTTCACCCAGACCCGCTTGCTGTCGCTGCGACGGGATGCGCAGGTCGCCTTTATCGAGGGCGACGACGCCCGGTTGCAACCCGGCTTGGCTTTCGACCTGCAAGGCCATCCTCGTGAGGATTGGAACACGGGCTGGCGGGTCAAGGGCATGCTGCACGCTGGCATCCAGACCACCAGCCAGGACGAAGACAGCGCCGAGGCCACCGTCGGCACACACTACAGCTACACCGCCGAGATCATTCCCGACCGCGTCGAGTGGAAGCCGCCGCTGTATCCCAAGCCGCGCATCGACGGTCCGCAGATGGCCTTCGTGGTCGGTCCAAAGAACGAAGAGATCTTTTGCGACGAATACGGCCGCGTAAAAATCGAATTCGTCTGGGATCGTTACGGCAACCGCGACGAGTACAGCTCCTGCTGGGTCCGGGTCAGCCAGAACTGGGCCGGCGCTGCCTGGGGGCATATGGCGATTCCGCGTATCGGCCAGGAAGTCATCGTCAGCTACGTCGATGGCGATCCAGACCAACCGATCATCACCGGCCGTACCTACCCGGCCACCAACCCGCCACCCTACGAACTGCCGCGTCACAAGACGCGCACGACCATCAAGAGCCAGACCCACAAAGGGGATGGCTATAACGAATTGCGCTTTGAAGACGAGAAGGACCAGGAAGAAATCTTCGTCCACGCGCAGAAAGACCAGAACATCGTGGTCAATCACGACGAGACCACGCAGATCGGCCACGACCGCAAGGAGAACGTCGAGCACGACGAGACCATCGGCATCGGCCACGACCGCACGGAGACCGTGGGCAACGATGAGCAGGTCACCGTCGGCCGCGATCGCCGCCATCAAATCGGCCAGGACGACTTCCTTCGGATCGAGCGCAATCACGCCATCACCATCGGCAAAGACCGCATCGAGAACGTCGGCAATCACCGCAAGGACCAGACCACGGCCAATCATCTGATCGATGTGGGTGGCCATGTCGAACAGAACGTGCAAGGGCACCACAAGCTCACTGCGGGTCAGAGCATCGAGCGGCAGACGCAACGTTATCAGCTGCAAACAGGCGAGCGGGTGGTCCTGCAGGGTCCAGGTGGCAGCATCACCATCGATGGTAGTGGCATCACTATCGAAGGCACGGTGATCAAGCTGAAGGGTCCGGTGCAGCAGCGTGGCCCGGGAGTCGGTAACCCCTTCGCGATTAAGGGTGCGCCCGCGGCTGGAAAGCCGATCGATCGGCTATGTGGCAGGCAGACCGACGGCAGCTGCGCACTAGCAGATTGCTCGTGCAAGAAGGGGCGCGTGGGATGAACAACGTTCCCACCGTCGAACACTCCGGCTTGCCTGCATTGATGGGCACGAAATCGCCGAGCAACGCGATTCCTTCCACCCCGTTCATCTATCTCCTGCTGCATACACGAGCGCTGGAAGACTGGGCTTATCGGCCATCGCCGTCCGATGCCGGTGACGCCTCTGCCATTGCGCCAAGCGTGACGGAACTGGTGCGTGCGGTCAGTCCAATCAATATGCGCCGATGGCTTTGGGATGGCTTGTCTCAGGAACCCGAGCGTGGCCCGCTTCTCGTCGATGCAACGGACGATGCACCGCTAGTGCAACATGCGCTGGAACACTGGCCGACTTCCAATGCCTTGCTGTTTATCGGCGCATCCCAGGACATTGACGTCATTCACCACCACTTGGCGAGCTTGTCGCGCTTCGTGATGCCCGATCAAGGGCAGGCCCAATTCGACCTCCGACCAGATCACCTTTCAGCGTGGTTGCGCGCGCTCGACGCGCCACACCGCGACGCGTGGCTGGGCCCCATGACACAGCTGTTATGGAGGGAAAGCCGAGCCACCACCCACTATTGGTATCAGCTCGAGCAGGCTTCGCCCCGGACGGCTCAAACAGCCATCGGCTGGCTTCACCTGCGTGCCGATGAGTTGAGTGCCTTCGATCACAACATGCGCGAGAACTTCATCACCAGCGTTGCCAATGAGCTGAGGATACTGCCCGATTACAGCACCTTGAGTGCTGGAGATGCAGAAAGCCATGTACGAGAAACACTGACCGAAGCCGGCAAGCTCAACATCATTTCAGATCACGATTTTCGAACCTGCTTTCTGTTGCTCGCACGTCATCCGCAGCTGCAGGTTGATCCAACGGCGCAAGCCCTGCTCAACGACCTCGAACAATCACCGCAGGATCGTCTGCGCGCGGTAGCGGCACTCGTCAACGAAAAGGAATTCATCCCATGAACGGATCGTCGGCCGGCGGCGCGACCACGTCCCCCGCATGTAGCTCCCGTATTCCCATCGTTCCGGTGCGTTACGCCGTGCTCCCGGGAAATCCGGGGGCCAAGCCTTACGCCTATGCCGGTTCGGGCTATGCCTTGGATCAGGGCCTTCCTGCACTCAAGGAAGCGACCTATACCTTGCGCTCCCTGCGGCCCGGTTACGTCTACGTTTACATGAAAGGTCCGCAAGGCGAAAAACTCGTCATTCACGAATACGACGGGCAAGGCAAATATCGCGAGCTGACCTATACCGGGCTGGAGAACTATCACAAGCGCAATGCCTATCGCGAAGGCGGATCGTCCTATTGGGTATGGGCCGACACCTGTCCAGACACCGCCAAAGAAGTATGGATCGGCTACAGCACGCATCTATGGACCAACGCCATCACCGGCAAGGTAATGGCCAGCGCGTCATGGCGTAAGCGCCTGATGCAGCCGCTGGATATGCATGAGCTGACCAACGGCGAGAAGACTCCATCCAAGCAAAAGCATGTGCTTCCTGCTTCTGCGCTGAGCACTTGGGTCGAGGATTACAAACCTAGATCGCAACGCGTGCCCTTGGCCTGGAGTGCGTGCTTCAGTACCGAAGAACTGCCTCTGCAGATCATCCTCGCCCAGGCGGCGAATTACCCTCACACCCAGCCGCGCGTACCAGTGGCTGTTGCACTCTATGACGCGGAAGGGTTGACGCTTGAGCTCGGCTTGACTGTGGCAGCCAGGCAGCATCAAGCCTTGGATCTCAAGAATACCTTGCTCGCAGGCAGCACCCAGGCCGCTAGCTCTAAGTTGCCCGCGTGCATGCGCCTGGATGTGGAGAAAGTGCAGCCCGAGAGTGCGGACTTTCACCGCAAGAGCGTGGTCGCCTTTTTGCTCGATCAAGCGCTGCGTGGCATGTACAAGGCTAGCAGTATTCCTGCCAATCGTGAGCCCGACGCGCTCGCAAAACTTCGTGGTGAAGGCCATCGCGCGCAACCTTATGGGCGACGCATTCCTACCGATAGCGAACTGAAGTTCGAAGTGCTTACCGATAAGAACCTGTCACCGGATGGCTGGCGTTTTGCAACGCGCATGAATCAAGAGCTGTACAAACAATTTCTCGCAGAACGCGATAGCGCTGACCAGCGGTTGATGACGCTGCTCGAGCGCCTAGCTGTTGCGTGCGCCAACCACGATGCCTGGCTGGCCACAGCTGAGATCGGCAATTTGGAGAAGTCCTATAGCTTGGCCGCCGCGTTCTCTTCATACGATCGGGACCACAAGGTGTCGGCCCAGGGTCTGGAGCAAACGATTGCTTCCTGCATGCACAACATGGGCAACTGCTTGCTGGGTCAGGACGGTCAAGATCCGCGATACAAGCGCTTGGAAAGCTGGGTCGACGACAAGGCCAGTCCAATCTATATGGGTTTGGCTGCCTACAATCCCTTCAGGCTGGCGGTCGAGCAATTCAAAAAGAAGGATGACCTTAAAGGCACGCTGTTGAGCGCCAGCGCCACCGTTATCAATGAGCTTGGCGCGAAGTTCGAAGAGGTCAATGGCGCCACCGACCTTATCGCGGAAACCACCACCACCGTGCTGATGAAGCGGTTGAAAGGTCAGGCTCGTTGGGACAAGAGTCGTAACTTGCGGCAACGGGTCCAGGCCGCCGCGAACGAAGCACAGATGGAAGACATCCTCGGTCTATTGAGGACGCGTTACCGTCTTACCGATCAACTCCACGGTAACGAAGCCAGGCTCACGGAGGACGTGCAGGCACTTATCGACACAGGCATGGCTCGCATCGTGGAGAGCAAGGCGATTGGAGTAGAAACAGGCTCTCGCACAGTCACTTTGACCGAAACCAGAACTGTCGTCGTCCGTCCGACGCTGGCTGGCTGGGGCAAGACGGGCACGCTGGGTGCGCTCAACTTTGCTGTGCTTTATTTCAACTACGTCAATTTGATGGCTGCCCAAAAGGAAATCAGTAGCCACTACAGCAGCGAAAACGCGACCAATCTTGCTTCGGCCATTATGGGCTTTCTGGGCTCGCTGGGTTCGGCCATGGTGAGTGCGCGAGTAATCCAGGTGGGCATTCTCTCGACCATAGCGACCCGCCTGCCGGGCGTGGGTTATCAACTGGCGGTGAAGAGTTTTCTTAGTAGCGTGGCGTTTACGCGATGGACGGGGTATCCGGCGATACTTGCCGGCTTGGCGACAGATATGCAGAAGACTGTGCGCCTCGGTAATTCGGAAAATTATCGCGCGGCGTTTTACACGGGCGTTGGCGGCGTAACCATGGCGATTGGTGGATTTGCTTTAACGGAAGGTCTCATCGGTTTTGCAGGCGGCGTTGCCTTTATTCCCGTCGTCGGATGGGGGGCGGCGGCGGTGGCTATCGTAGGAGCCGCGTTGATGGGGACAGCTCTATGGTTGTACGGAAAGGCCGACGCGGAGAATCACCGTTCTATGGAGTTGTGGCTCACGCGCAGCATCTTCGGCAATCGCATGGGTGATGACAGCAGTCGATACGAGGCAGATCACCGGCCGCAAGCATTCAAAGGTCTGAGTGAAGAACTGCAAGGTTGGTACCAGGCCAGCTTCGGGCCAGTTCTGCTCAATGCTGATGCCGCCAAACAATTGGGTTGGGCGGGAGCTGACTCAACGTTTGAGCACAACTGGCTTGAAGCCAACACGGCCGAATTTACCATCCTGTTGCCCGGGTTCATTGTGAATCAAAGCAGCTGGGATTACGAAATTAGTGTGCCACCACGCCCAGGCGAACGCCTGCCGCTGGCCATCTACGCTGACGCGGTGCCAGGTACGCGAATTACGCCTCATGGTTTGCTCGTGCACTATCGGCGAGCCATCGATAGCGGCAATAACTTGCAGTTTCGCTTGGCGTACCGACCTAATCAGGGTCTGAGTGAGGCCGCAGAAGTGGCGGCTAGTTTTGTGCTTGGCTGAAGAATAAGGAATGGACTAATGGCAACGCCGCAAACGATATGGACACCGAAGTCCTTAGCAACGGGAGCAAAACCGAAGATTGGCGATCAGTACATCGGAATGGGTCGAAACGTTCTGTGCTTGCGTCGTCCCTTTCTTGAAATATCAGTGCTGCTAGCACAGATGTACGTCCTCGTGCTGATACTTACGATCCCTTTTGGTGTCTGGCTGCTATACATCCTTTTCAGTGTTATCTCATCAAATCCGGATCTTCTGTGGGTGGGACTGCTAATTCCTCTTTCCATTGGCGGTTTCGTTTTATTCGCAGCGATGCATCTGCGGCGCTTGAAAATGTCCCACATTTACTTCAATCGGCACACGCAGCATATATATGGCAAAGAGGGTGATCAATTGTACGAAGGCGACTGGCATGGTGTGCAAGCCAGCCCCTCATCATTCGTGGACGCCACCAATGTCGGTGCCGTCAGACGCTTCCGCTTGGAGATGCTGGTTCCCAGCGTCCGCCCGCTTCCGCCGCACCGCTTCTGGCAGAAGCGCATGCCGGAGGGCATGTTTCTGGTTCGATTGATGAGCAATGACGACGCCGATCCGCGTACCGAATTCGTTGCCGAGGTGTGGGAATACGTACGAACGTTCATGGCTCACGGCCCGGACACGCTGCCCATTCCCGCCGAACCCAACTGGTGGATGCTGCCGCTGCACAGGATCGTGCTGACACCACGCGAGGCATTTCGCCACTACGTGCCCTGGTTTACCGGCGAGCCCGGTGAGCATCAAGGCAAGCGCTGGCTGACGCTGCCGTTTTGGGCAGTGCTGTTTCCGCTGACTTTGTCCATCTCACTGTGCTGGTGGGCGCTGTGCTGTTTGGTGGGTATTCGGCCGCTCTTGCCGCCGCCCGAAGCGATGGAAGGGGAGACTGGTCCGCTGGTCACCATCGAGATGGCGCAGCGGGGTGTCCGACCCTAAAAGAGATGGAAGATAAAGGCACCTTTTCTATGACAGAGATTTAGCTAGCCGGAGCCTAGCTTGCCGCAAGGAAGATGGAGGTTTCTAAGATGACGAACGACGTTGCATACACGAGCAATCGAGGGACAACCAAAGAAGAAACATTTCGAATTTCAGGTGGCGTGATGTCGAACGTCTCATCCGCAGGCACGGTGACATCCATACAAATCAATACCATCCAGAATATTCGTTTGACGCGGGCTGGAAGAGTGTACAAGGCGGAAATTGAAGTCGATGGTGATACATCTTTCGAGTTAGTTTGCGATGCGGACAAGGATGCCCAAGCGCCGGCGTCTTATGCATTCTGGGTGTCCGAGCTTAATGCCCGATTGCCGACCCACTTTCTGTATCGCGGCGGAAGTACCTCGCTTAAGGTGTTCTTCATCACGGCAGGGTTGTTAGCGGTTGCGCTTGCCTTCTGGTTCTACACCGTGATGCATCGTACACACTTGGCCACGGTAGGTATAAGCGCTTTCGCGGCGGTACAGCTCCTTCTGGCTGGCTTAAAGATGCCGGCGACAATCCGCTATAGCTGGCAACAGCGTCCGGTCTATGCTTTGCCATCATTGCAAGACGGATGACTAGCCGTAGGTGATCGCTGTTCTGGTCTATCAGTCGATGAAAGACTTCCGGTTTCTGGAGCGGCGTGCGGTGCGTCTGGTGGTGCCGTGGCCGAATCTGCTCACGCTGTAGCCTTCTTTCCTCAAGAAAATTTTTTCTGCGTCCGCAGTGCCTACCTGCGTTGTATACCGAGTTTCACAGATAAGTTGGTATTCGCAGGCGAAAAGTAATAGATCGACATACGGACTACGCACTTCTTGTCATCGCTTTGGAATCGCTGACGAGAAATGGAATCAAACGAACGGAGTCAAGCTTATGAAGCCAGTTGTGCTAGTCGGACACCGCCACACATGTCCTATTCATGGCGAGGGTACGGTCACCAGCGGTGCACCTCACGCGTTGGTCGGCGGCGAGGCCGTGGCCCGCGTAGGGGATAGCGTCAGCTGCGGTGCGCGAATTACGTCGGGGTCGCCAAGCTGCGAAATCGAAGGCCGCGCCGTGGCGCGTCAAGGCGATGCAACCGATCACGGCGGCGTGCTATCGGAAGGGGACGAAAGTTGGATGGTCGATTAGTCCACTCCATAGTATGCAGATACCAAAAGGCCCGGCGGAAGCCGGGCCTTTCTTATCGTCACGTTATCGCGTCTATCTTGCGGCCGTTGCTCGCTTGGTCGGTGCGGCGGGTGGCTGGCCCGCTGGCGTCGCGCTACCGTCCCGCAGCAATGTGCGTGGCAGCGCGAAGCCGCTGAAGATGCGTTGCGTGAACGGGTTGTTGGCCTTCTCGGAGGTGATGCGGTAGCGCATGGCGGCGCCGTCGTCGGCGGAGAAGCTGAGGTCCACGCTGGTGGGCGATGCACCGGTCAATTGCGCGCGGCTCAACAGGCGGAACATCGACCACGGGCCGCGGAAGATCAGGCTGCTGCCGTTGCCGCTTCCGTTGACGAGGGTGATGCGGCTGTCGGTGCTGTCGCCCAGGCTGTTCGGCCAGATCAGGCCAATGCTGTTGCTGGGACCGTGATCGTAGGGGATCAGCTGGCCTTCGATGCCGAGCACGCTGCTGCGGCGATTGGGCGTCAGGCCAAGCGGGGTGACGTTGAACTGCACACCGAGTGCGCTGCGATTGTTGAAGAAGGCATCGCGGATGCGATTGGCCGCCTCGAGTTGCGATAACGCGTCGGTGCGCACCAGGTAGCCGCCACGGCGCTCGGAATAGAGCGCATCGAGATTGTCCTCGAAGAAGGTCTTCAGGTACTTCTCGCGAAATTGCTGCAGACGGCCCTGGGGACCAAACAGTGCTTCGAAGTCCTCCAGCGATGCATCGGCCTGGCTGGCGGGATTGAACGGGTAGCGGCTGGCCAAATGTTCGCTGTAGAAGCTGTAGACGTCGGAATTCCAGCGACGCTCGAGTTCGCGCAGAGCTTCGACCAGCAGTACCTGCGAGGATTCATCGGCAAGCTTCTTGGTCTGGATGTTCAGGGGTTCCGGCAATCCAGCGGCTACACGTTGCAGGATGCCAATCGGATCCTGTCCCTTGAGCGCGAAGCGATCGAGCACCATGGCCAAGGCTGCCCTGCCACGGTCCGGACTGTCTTGCACGGTCTTCACGGCGTCGCGCACGTTGGCGATGGCGCCCATGGCTTCATCCATGTACGAGGGCTTGTCGCCACGCGCGGCGAGCAGGTCGGTCAGTGGCGCGAAGGATCGCGCGATGTCCGATGCTTGTTGACGGGTGGCCGGATCGATGGTGGGGTCGGTGGCCTTGGCCTTGGTGTCGCCTGTTGGATAGATGACCGTATTGTCGCGAACCACTTCCGCTAGTCGGCGCAGAGGGGCGGCGGAACTCGTGACGTTTTCGAGCACTGCCACCGCCTGCCCGATATCGGCAAAGTCGACGATATCCAACTGGTTGATTCCTTGCCGCCAGCGGGCGATATAGTCAGCGGTGTAGATGGTCCGGATGCACCCGGCCAGTGCCTGTTTGTCGGCTTCGGAATAGTTGATGGTCTCGCGTTGTCCGAGCGTCCATTCATCGATCATCGCCAGATCGGTGAGATCACGGCTATGCGGTTCGAAGTAATCGCGGAAGCCTTTGGCCGTGAGCAGCGCATCAATGCGGGTGCTTTCGTTTGCGGCGTTGCCCGTGCTGCTCGTTCGATAGACGATGTCGAACGCCGGACCGATCTCGTGGCGCAGGTCCAGCGGCGCGTGCAGCGCTTCGCCCGCTTGCTGCTGCATGGTGGCGTAGACACGCTGCGGCATCGGAATCTGGCGTAGCGTCTGCTGGACGCCGGTAATGCGTTCCCGGTACTCAGGTAGATCCGCGTCGGCATACTTCATGGCGTAGTCGAGGTGGCGCATCAAGTCGTCCTGCACCAGGCCGTCACCGGGGAAGGCCCGCTGCCAGTACTTGGCCATCCAGTCTTCAACAATGGGGGGACGTCGATTTTTTCGGTCGTCGATCATGCGGTAGACGCGCAGCGCCGCCAGGTCGTCGTTATTGGCTTTGTCCGAGTCGTTCATGGTGGCGACGACACCGCCGGCCAGTTCAGGAAGAAAGCGACGGGAGAGCAGTTGCAAGTAGGCTTCATCCACTTTTGGGCCGATCTTGCGACCCTGATAAAGCCCCATGTCGGCCAACACCGGCCATGCATTGCGGTAATCGCCGTAGACGGTGACGGCATCGCGAATCTGGTCAAGTGGACCCAGCAGATTGCGGCCCGTCGGATCGGCCGCACTGTCGACACTCTTGCCGCTGAAATCACGACTCTTTGCCAACACATTGCGCGCAAGATCGCGATTGAGCGTGTAGTAGTGCTGCCAACCCGCCACGACGAGCAGGCCGCCCAGTGCGGCTACGCCCAGGTTGATCAGCAGGGCGCGCTTCTTGTCGCCCAATACCTTGATGTTGTCGCCGGCCAAACCCGCTTCCGGGTAAATGACGCGCTGGAATAGCTGCTGGGCGAAGTAGACGGTGCCTCGGTTCTCCGGCTGGGATGCGGATACGGTATCGTCCACTCCGAAGGCTTCGGAAGCAGCGTTGACAAAGGGGTTGTTGAGCAGCCCTTGCTGGTAGACCGAGGAGAAGTAGACGCCTCGCGGCAACGCAGGCGCACCGGAACGATCACTACCGAGCACCTTCGAAAGATAGCGCATCACAATCGGCAACAAGCCTTCGAGCTCGCGCGTCAACGAGAACAACCCCTCTCGCTGATCGAGGCCGGCTTGCTCGCTTAGTGCATCGAAGATCCGTTCGTTGAGACGACCCACCATCTCCGTGTAGTGCCTGGACAATTCTGCCAGCCACGCATCGAAGTTCTTTACCGAATCGAGGGTGAAGGTAAATCCGAAGATGTCCTCGCGGACCGATCGAGGTAAGCGGGAGAAGAAAGCGGCGAAACCGTCGATCTGGTCGAGTTTGCTCAACACAACGTAGATCGGCGGGCGTGTACCAAGGTGGCCGCCGAGTTCGGTCAACCGCGTTCGCAGGAGGATGGCTTGCGCTTCGCGATCACTAGGCTTCTGGTTGAGCAAGGTGACCACATCGATCACCAGGACCAAGCCATTCAACGGCCGGCGACTGCGATTGCGGCCCAGCCAATCGATCAGGTGCTCCCAGAGCCGACGACGCACACCGGACGGAAGCTCGCGCTGGTTCTTCTTTTCTGGCGGGATGGATGGAGCGGTGGCCGCCGTATCGGCATCGGCATCGGCGTCGGCCACCTTGGCAGGAACGTCCGCAGAAGCGTTGTCGGCCTGGCTGATCAGTTCGCCGGGCATGTCGATCAATACGGCCTGATCACCCATCCACCAGTCGATGGTGAAGGCTAGATCGGGATCAGCCTGTGAAGATTGGCTTGCTGCCTTGGTCATGCCGGTGAGATAGAAATTCTGGTTGGACCGATTGATGAAGCTGGTCTTGCCAGCTTTCTCCATGCCCAGGACCAGATACCACGGCAATTTGTACAGCCCCTGGCGGCCCATCAGGCTGGCTTTCAGCACGGAAAGGCTGTGGTCCAGCGACCGCTGTTGCGCGTCGATGTATTTGATGCGCTTGTCGTCGAGTCGGGCCTGCGCCTGCATCTCCTTGGCTTCAAACGCTTTGTTGCGTCGACGTAGTGCGAGCGCCCATACGAGTATGGGAATGAGCAGCAGCAAGACCGTCAGCAGAACACGTGCCGATAGCGAGGCCAACGGCTTCTTCTCGTGCCATGTCCACTGCGGCCCCAGCCACCAGATGGCGATCAACAGAAAGACGATGCCGAGCAGCAGGAGCGCAGGCCTCGCGTTCTTTAATTGGCGCAACAGGATGGGGCCGTAGCGTTTGATGGGGGCCAAATAGTTAGTCATAGGAACGTCCTTGGATGTCCTGCTTCTTTCCTGAATTGATCTTCTTTCTAAGAGCGCGAACTCGCTTCGAAGTAACGAAGCCAGCGTTGCTCAGACGAAAGGTGTTACCAGCTTTCGTAGGGGATGCCGTGTTCTTCGACGTATTTTTTGGCATCTTCTGAGGGCGGGTAGGCGTAACCTTTCCCCCAGCCTTGTCCTGGTCCGAGTGGCTCCACGGTGGCTTGGCCGCGCGTTATTTCGACGGAAGCAAGCCCCTGGCCATCGACCCATAGGATGGCGTGGCCTCCCGGTGCCACGCCCACCGTAATGTCGCTGCGGCAGGCCATTTCGGGTCGGGGCTTGTACCAGACCTTGCCCAATTCCCGCTTCAGCAGCATTTGGCGCATGGATTCGGGTACCGTGAAGCGCCAGTTGTAGGTTTGCGGCTCGACCAGGGACTGCCAGCGCACGTAGATCTCCATCGGCGCGCCCGCATCGAGGAATTGCGGGCCGCCTCCGCCGTAGTGAAGACCGCTCCAGCCCACCGTGTCCGGCAACTCTCCCACCACACCTTGCGGGATGTGCAACCAACTGCCGTGGCTGTCCTTGACATAAAGTGTCTCGATCCAGGCCTCCATATGCCTGGGCGAGACCGTCGTGATGGCCCAGTGTGGACAGGGGCCGGAGATACGATCTGTCCTGCTGTCGCCACAAGCGGATAGACCGAGAAATACGAGCAGCAATGCTGGCAGGCGGGGGATCATGCGTATGCTCCGTCAATGGCCGCTGGGTGGATCGAACACATTGCGCTTGCGGTGCGGGGCTGGCCGCATCACGAAAAACGGTGACGCGAATGCGGTGGGTGCGGGGTCGTCGTCGCCTGGTCTGGATGCGGGTTTCCAGTCGATGGGATTCCAATTGGCCGATTGATGAATGTAGCGCCGGCTCAACAGGCGTTCTTCTTCACCAGTGAGATCGTTCTTGCCGCGGCCGTCTGCCCGAGCGTATGCCAGCAGCTTTCGATAGATGGGCACCAGCTCTTCGGGCAATGCAAACTCAGGATCGTTAGGGATAGGTTTGAACGGAACGCCCGCCTCAACCGCCAACGCGTGCATGATGCGCAAAGTGACGAGCTGATACTCGCCGCGCACCTGCCGCTTCAGTGTTACTGCGGCGGTCACCGTCTGCCACGGTTGCGGCTCGCCTCCCCACACCCCGCGCTTCATCACCGTTCGGGTCCAACAGGCAATACGGAGCTGATTGACCGTGCTCGAGTCGCCTACGGCGCCGTCGTTGTCCAATAGCGTGTATTCCGACCAGCCGTAATCGCTCATCTGGGTGAAGGCGCGGCGCCATGCCTCGCTTTGCGTGGTGCTGGGCGGCGAACGGTCATCGATGCGCCAGCTGCTGGTCTCCGGTTGGCCCAGGACAAGGTGTTCCCAGCCGAGCTCGGCATAGCCGCCACCGAGGTCGGAGTGGACGCCGGGCAGCAGAACAGTGTTGTAGGGTTTGACCGGATTGCTGGCGAAGTTCAGGCGGCATTCGTCGCGCGCAGCCAGATGTATCACGCAGCCTATGTTCTTGCCGGACAGGTCAAGATGTACCGGATCGTTGTGGGCATCGCTGGGCTTGCCGATGGCCGCCACGCAATCGAACAGGCCGATAAAGCAAACCATGAGATCCGAGCTGCTGAATCCGCGTTTCAACGGAAGGCCCGCACCTTCCAACGCCCTGTCCATCGGCCTGACGGTGTTTGGCCGGCCCGCGGTCCATGCAACGCCCAGGCCGGATCCCGCGGCTCCCACGCTCACGCCTTGGGGTACTTCGTCGAATGAGCGCGTGATCAGGTTGTCGCCTTTGCCGTGCAGAATCAGCCATGCCAGGTGACGAGCGACCGCCGCACCTCGACTGAAACCCCAAAGATCGAATTCAATAGCGTCGATGACGATCTCGGGGTTCTCTCTAACAAACCCATGTATCTCTTTTACGACGCTGTTGATGGCTTCTTCGGCGCGTGCAATCACCCCGGTGGCGCCGTAACCCATGCCGCTTGCATAGAGGCTGTCCGGATGTTCTTCGAGTGTGCCAACGCCTTGGACATAGACGCTGCGATAGACATAGTGCCGATCATCGCGCACCGTCTCCGCCTCGCTGAGAGAGCGGGTGAGTTTGTACAGGTTGTACAACCGATGCACATTGGTTTCACCACCGTCATAACTGGCGCCCTCCATGCCGTGATCGCTACGGCAAGACGCTTTCATGGCTTCGATGATGTCCGGATGCAGGGCAGGGTCGAGCTTCAGCGCTTCCGGTGAACACAGCGCCAGCGCTTTAGCGCTATTGCTGAAGTTATTGCCGGTGCCATCGCAGCCAACGCCGATGCGTAGCGTCACGTGAACCCTCTGCACATCCTGGGCAGCTTCCAAGGTTTCCTGCGAAACACTGTCTGCTCCCGTCACCGCCGGCGACGGTGCGGCTGCGCCCGTGTTGCCAGCATGTGAGGGCGGCGCATCAAGGTTCGCCAAGCCGGAGTCATCATCGATCCACAGGTCATCGAACATACCGATCAAGCGGGCGCCGCAGGCCGTGCGCATGCCTTCGACCGCCGGTGCATAGCCAGCGAAGGACTTCCTCGACTCCACAATGGGAAAGATGCCTTTGCATTGGGGGCAATACACGCGATGCCCCAGGCCGGCCACGCGGTGCCCCTTGTGGTTCGCCAGGGCGTAACCTTCCAGCACCAAACCGCCATGATCGGTGGTGCTGCAGCAGGTGATGCCTTTGCGCCGAGGAGTGCTGGAATGGGACATGTCATTTCGTCCGTGAAAAGGATGGCTTGATTTGGGGCGTCCAAGGATTAAAGGGAGGTAGTTACCAGCTGTCGTAGGGGATGCCGTGCGCCTCGACGTATTTCTTAGCCTCGTCAGAGATGCGGACGTAGCGTCCCTCGTGGAGCCCTTGGTCCGGTCCTAAAGGTTCGACTGTGGCGTGACCCCGCATAATTTCGACGGGAGCAAGCCCCTTCCCAGCCACCCACAAAATGGCGTGGCCGCCCGGAGCCACGCCCACCGTGATGTCGCTGCGGCAGGCCATTTCGGGCCGGGGTTTGTACCAGACCTTTCCCATCTCCCGCTTCACCAGCAGTTCGCGCATGGACTCGGGCACCGTGAAGCGCCAGTTGTACGTTTGCGGCTCGACCAATGACTGCCAGCGCACGTAGATTTCCATCGGTGCGCCTGCATCCAGGAATCGCGGCCCGCCGCCGCCGCCCTTGAGGTCGCTCCAGCCGGTCGTCTGTGGCAGTTGTCCAGCCATGCCTTGAGGTATTTGCATCCACCGGTCGTGATCGTCCCTGACGTAGAGCGCTTCTATCCATGTTTCCATGTGGTCGGGCGAATACACCCGTATCGCCCAATGCGGACAGGGACCGGATATGCGCTCTGTCGTGCTGTCACCGCAGGCCGCAAGGCCCAGGACCATGAAAAGCACCAGCGGACATGCTTGCCGGCGACGTCGCCTCTTTGCGCTACCTTCCTCGCCACCGAAGGCGACCTCGGATGTTTCATTCGCGCTCGCGCGGTTCGGGACCTTGAGTTCGATGGAACGATTCGAAAAGAAATTCATCAGCACCACTCCTAACGTGCCTGGCCGATGAGCATCTGCGCCGGCTGCTGCCTCTCGATGTGCTCGTACAGCGCCGGCTCCCACTGCTCGGCCGTAGTGCACTGCATGGCGCGGCTAACGCTGGCATAGAGGTCGTTGGCGAGCCACGTCAGGCCCCGCGAGGCCAGCAGATCGGCGGCGATGACGGTGGCGTAGCTGCGTTGGCGTGCCGAGCTGGCAGCGGTCTGAAGGTCTTGCAGGCGGCGCAGCACCACTTCCACACCTTCGTTGTCCAGCTGGGCCACCAGTTCATCGCGCAGGTTGCCGTACTCCTGCACGTGGCTTGATTGGGTAGTGCCATCGGCGGCGCCGCTCAGCCAACCCATGGTTTCGGCATCCACAAAGGGGCGGCCGTCGGCGAAGCAAAGTTCGGTGAGCATCGGAACGCGACGCACAAACCGTTCGCTGGAAAGGCGGATGGCAGCGGCGACTTCCTTCATTTCCAGTCGCGCTGCGATGCTCGCCGCGAGGTAGCTGCCGCGTATCCAGTAGGGCGACGACGCGACGCTGCGTTCCACGCGCAGCAGCAATACCGGGTTGACGTTGTTGTGGCGCAAGGCGTCCTGGTAACCCTGGGCGATGTCCGAAGGAACACCCATCAGCTCGGTGCGCTGTTCGCGCCGTGCAAGCGGTGCGGCGTTCAGATGCGCCCAGAGCGCGAAGCGGCGCAGTTGGTAGCCCGTTGGGTCGTAGGCATCCTGCTGCGTGATGAATTCCGCCACGGCCAGCAACGAGCGCCGGTTCTCGCGCTCATCGCCCAGTTTGAGGTTGCTGGGCGGCACGAAGAACTCTTCGCTGACGGCTGCGCCGCCGGTCTTTCCGGGTGACGGCGAGGTACTGGAGGATGGCGTCTCCGGACGGCGCGATGCCTCCACCTTGGAGCGCAGCCGCGCCTCTATCCGGCTGAGCGTGGTTGCGTCGAGTTGAGCGGCGGCCGCCGCAAGCTGCAGCTGTTTGAATGCCCGGTGGGCGTCTTGCTGGTAGTCCTCGCCAAAATTGGCGCTGTCGAGGGCTGTCAGCCCCTCGTACAGCCGATCCATCAGAAGAGCGGCCGTTTTCCGCTTGGCGCCGAGGCCTTCCGGGCCAGGTTTGGGATAGCCAGTGAGCCAGTAGTGTTCCAACATGCCAGCCAGCAAATCACCAGCGTCGATCCACGCCCGCCATTGGCGTGTGCGCAGCTGGGCCGCCATCAAATGGCCGGCAATGCGGAAGTGCTTGCACTGGTTGGCGAGATACTGGCGCGAGGCGTCATCGACCCATGCCCAATCCAGGCGCTGCTCATTGAGACCGCCCAGCTTGACCATTTCCTGGTCGATGGCCTGATACGCATCGTCTTCTTCCTCGAAGAGACCTGCGGGTGCCTGCGCGCTGATGGGGGCGAGCAGCGAGGCGATGTCGAGCGGAGCGAATCCCTTCACCAGTGACATGCCTCGCGCTGCTCTGCGATGAGTTCATGCAAGCCGCTGGCGTCGAACAGCAAGCCATCCGTCGGGCTGTAGTTGCTCTCCAGGCGAAGGCGTTCTCCCGAACCCATGCGCTTGAGTAGATCGATAGCCACGAGGCCACGGCCGGCATCGACGATGGTGCCGCCATCCAGGGTTTGCCAGACGCCGGCATCGCCGATGGGTTTGCCATCCATCAGTAAGCGCATGCGCACACGATTGTTGGCAATCGGCTGGCCAACGATGAGCTGGATACGCGAAATGCCGGACAGGCAGCTGATGGCGAGCACCGGGGGCGACGCTGTGTTGCCCAAGGCAGGTGCGGATATCACGATCTGCGTGCCGTACGAACCTTCTTCCTGGGCGCGCGACAGCAGGAAGTGGTGATCACCGGCGCGGCGCGGAGTCTCGTTGCGCTGTACCAGGTCAAGCATCGGCGATCGGATCATCGCATCCGTACTGGAAGCCGATGATGCGGCCGCTGCAGGCAGATGTACCGGTGTCCCCGCAACGGTATCGAAGCAAGCCAGCCGCTCGACGGCGGAGGCAATAGCGGTGCAGTCCGGGGTGCTGGCGGTGTTTCGCTTGTCAGCGTCGCTCTCGCGCGCACTGCAAGCAGCCAGGAGGAAGATAGAGGCCGATAGCCCAAAGAAGCGTGCTTTCATGGGAAGTCCATGTCCCGGTCCAGTTTCCATTTTCTGCACTTGTAGGCCAGCGTTCGCTTGGGAATGCCAAGGCTCTGCGCGGTGCGGCTACGTGACCCGTTGAGTTGTCGAAGGCGCTGGCTGACCATGGTGCGTTCGAAGGTCTCCACGGCATCGGGCAGGCTGTCGAGCGACATCAGTTGCTGCAAGCCGTCGTCGCCTTGATGGGCGCCCGTATCTTCATCGGAGGTCAGCGCTTGCAGGGTTTCCATGGCGATGGTCTTGCCCGTGCGGGTTCGCTCTGCTGCGGCGAGCACGAGGCTGCGCAGTTCGCGCACGTTGCCGGGGAAGGATTGCTGGCCTAGCCAGCTCGCCGCAGCGGCGGAGAATCCCCCGATGTGCAGGCCGTGGTCGCGGTTGTATTGAAGAAGCACATGCGTGGCCAGGGCTGAGATGTCCTCCGGACGCTCACGCAGAGGTGGCAGATGCAGCCATCGTTGGCGAATGCGGAAGTGAAGGTCCTCGCGAAAAAGTCCTTCGCGAATGCGTTGTGGCAGCGGTTGGTGCGTGGCGCAGATCAAACGGAAGTTCGACTCGCGTTCCTTGGTAGCACCCACGGGCCGATACTTCTTTTCATTGAGCACACGCAGCAAGGTGCCCTGCATGGCCATCGGCATGTCGCCGATCTCATCGAGGAACAGCGTGCCGCCATGCGCTTCGGCGACCAGTCCTGCCCGTGCCTGCGTGGCGCCGGTATACGCGCCGCGTGTGCTGCCGAACAACTCGGCTTCGATCAGGTCCTTGGGAATGGCGGCGCAGTTGACTGGCACAAACGGCCCTTCCCGCGGCGATGCCTGGTGAATGAGCCATGCCGCATGGTCTTTGCCGGAGCCGGTTTCTCCCGTGATCAGCACCGAAAGACTGGACTCGCCCAGGCGCAGCATCTCTTCCCGGATATGACGAGCCGCCTCGCTGTTGCCGATGAATTCCGTCGCGAGCCGTTTGGCGAGTGACTTGCTCCGGTCGCGTTCCAAAGTCCGGCGAACGGATGTTTCATAGCGGATGCTTTCTTCCGCATCGGCCATGTCGCCAAGGCGGCTGAACAGGCTTTCATACGCCGCCAGCAGCAGCTGCCACAGCGGGCTCTGCCGCCAGCTGGTCAGGGACGCCGCGGTTCCAAGCAAGGCCGCGACGCCCGATACGGACTTTCCGGCGCTCTTCAACGGCACGACCAGCAGTGCAGGTGCAGCGGACCAGCTTTCTCTCAGCGCGTCAAAGCCTGCGCCAACGTCTACAAGACGAGTCACATCCTCCACGAAGCATGGCTTGGCTGAGCGCGAGGCATAGACCAGGGGGTTTTCCAATTCGTCCAGGTCGAGCAGCGGAAGTGCATCCGTCGATATTTGCGTGCAGGCCACCGGAACCAATCGATCTTCGGCGAGGCTTCGCCGATAGCAGCAGGCGCTTGCCAGCGGATGCGCCGCGACGAGTTCAGCCAGGAAGCAGCGCGAAAGCGCATAAAGGTCGATGGCCTCCGCCATGGCGCGGGCTAGAGTGGCAACGGCAAGAGAATCCATGGGGTCAGCTCAATCGAGCACTGCCGTGAAGGCTGCGCCGTTCCAGTCAAGCATGGCTTGGCCGAAGGGGCGACCCGAAGCCAGGCGCTGCAGAGCCGAGAGTGACAAGGGCGGCAGCAGCTCCCCGTCGATGCTTGCATCCAGCATGCGTGCACCGTTTTGGTGGCGTGTGCAGCGAGCGCGCAATTCGTCCGTGGCACTCGTGGCCACTACGAGCCTGGCGTTGTAGCGCGCGTCAAATTGAGTTGCCAGGCGCTGGATGCGGGCATCAATGATCTCGGCAAGCACTGCATCGTCGAGGTATCGGTAGGGGACCACCTGCATGCGTGCCAGCAAGGCCGGCTTGAAGAAATGCACCAAGCGCGAACGCAAGGTGTCTTCGTCCAGGTCGCTCAAGCCATCGTCTTGCTGATCGAAGCCAAGATTGGAGGTAAGAAAGAACAGAATATTCTTGCAGTCGATAAGCCGGCCTTCGCCATCGGCGAGTTCCCCTTTGTCGAACGCCTGGTAGAAGATGTTGAGCACCTCGGGGTGCGCTTTCTCCACTTCGTCCAACAGCACGACCGAATAGGGACGTTGCCGAATCGCTTCCGTAAGCAGGCCGCCCTCGCCATAACCCACATAGCCGGGAGGAGCCCCCAGCAAGCGCGAGACGGTGTGCTTCTCCTGGTATTCGGACATGTTGATGGTGGTCAGGAATTGCTTGCCGCCAAAAAGCGCGTCCGCGAGTGCCAGGGCCGTTTCGGTCTTGCCTACGCCACTGGGTCCGACCAAGAGGAACGCGCCTAGCGGCGTTCCCGGTCGTCGCAAATCGGCCAAAGCCGTTAGCAGGTGCTTGTATACGCGCTCGATGGCGTCGTCCTGACCCTTCACGCGCTCGCGCAGCGCTGTCGGCAGGGCGTTGAGGCGTTCCATGCGATCGCTGGTCATGGCGTTAGCCGGAATGCCCGTCCAGTCGGCGATCACCTGCGCGATCTGCTCGGGTCCGACATCGGCATGGATCAATGCGCCGTCCCGCTGCAAGTCCGCCAGCTCGGCGACATGGGCCGCAAGCATGGGGAGGGAGTCGTTGCACGCATCCTGCTGATCGGGAAGATCCGTCAGTTTGCGGCGCAACGCGACCAATTCATCCACGCTTTGCTTTTGCAGGGCCCAGTCCTGGCGAAGTCGTTCGATGCGCTCTGCAATACGGGTGCGCTCGCCTTCGATTGCCTCCAGGCGCTTGCCGTCCATCGGTCGGCCAAAGCGGCGATCGCGATGAAGGATTTCCATCTCGGCATCGATCTGCAGCTGTTCGTGCTCCAGCGACGAGAGCCGGCGAGGCGGTTCGCCAAGCGCGGTGGCCACGCGTGCGCAGGCGGTATCGAGCACGTCGATGGCCTTGTCTGGCAACTGCCGGCCCGCCAGATATCGGGCCGATAGCGTTGCAGCGGCCTGAAGGGAGTCGTCGCGGATCATCACCCCATGGGCTTTTTCGTAGACGGGGCGAAGCCCTCGCAGGATATGGACGGCTTGCTCCTGGGTAGGCTCTTCGAGCTTCACCAGCTGGAAGCGCCGGGACAAGGCAGGATCCTTCTCGAAGTACTTCTTGTATTCGGACCACGTGGTGGCGGCTATGGTGCGCAGTTCGCCGCGTGCCAGCGCAGGCTTCAGCAGATTGGCGGCATCGCTGCCGCCGGCCGCGTTGCCTGCGCCGATGAGGGTGTGGGCCTCATCGATGAACAGGATGATCGGTTGCGTCGATGATTTGACTTCATCGATGACGGCTTTCAGGCGCTTCTCGAATTCACCCTTGATAGCTGCGCCAGCCTGCAGCGCACCGAGGTCCAACGACCACAGTGCGACGGATCGGAGCGTTTCGGGTACGCGGTCCTGCACGATGCGCAAAGCGAGGCCTTCCACGACCGCACTTTTGCCCACGCCGGCATCGCCCACCACGATCGGATTGTTTTTCCGACGTCGGGAGAGAATGTCGATCATCAGATCGATCTCCTCATCGCGACACAGCACGGGATCGATGCGCCCTTCACGAGCCTGCGCCGTGACATCGTGGCCATACTTGGTCAGCGCGGTATCTGCACCGCTGGCCTGTACTGCAGGAGACGGCGCCGTCGATTCAGGCGTTTCGGCCGAGTTGGCCAGCACTACGGAAAACTGCTTGCGTAACGACTCTCGATTGATGCCGTCCAATGTACGTATCGCGGCCAACGGGAGATAACGCGCGGGATTCAGCAATGCGGCCAGCAGTACCGAGCCGCCACGGAGGGAAGCCTGTCCAAGTTCCAGCGATCCAAGCATCCATGCTTCTTGCAGTAGTTCGATCAGCAGGGGCGAGAATGCCGGGTATTGATCGTGGCCACCTTCCTGTTCGGGAAATGCACCGGCCAGCGCCTGTCGCGCGGCTTCGACCTCGATGCCCGCATGCCGAAGTACCAGGCGAACGTCGCCGAGCGGATTGTCCAATAGCTTGAACAGCAGGTGCGAAGCCGTTACCTCGGCGCCACGTTGGCTGATGCAGAGGCTGGCAGCTTCTTCCAGTCCGTGCCGGCAAGTGGGATTAAGGCGTTCGATGAGCGCCGATAGATCAATTCTGAGCATGCTATGGGCATCCGTCCCTGGTTCAATCCCCTCAAGAGCCTGCCGAGTGGACGTGGCCACCGTGTCGAAGTGATGCATGGATGGCTTTGGGGGGCTTCTATAAAGAGATCACGCCTTTCTTCACGAAACCATAGGCCCCAATAACGGGCTGTGTCCGTTTCTATCTGGCGCGTTGTAGGCGATATCTCGCTCGCGATTCCGATGTTCCTGAAATGCCGTCTTTCCGCGCCTGTGCGCGCATGGAAAGCTGAATTCTTCGCGCTCACTTACAGCCTGAAAGCCCATGGCGACATACATGCAAGGCAACATCCGACTGTCTACCCTGTCGCGCGCGCGTTACCGTCCGTCCGTCTAACCCCTCCCGCAGATCGCCCTCGTTGACGCCTTGTCTAAGAAGCTCGAGGCAGCACTGCCTTAGGGATGGGAGTTCCGTCACGTCATCTGGGAAGTGCCATGGCCAAGAAAGTCGGTTCCGTTGCGCCGCAGGAGCGCATCAACATCAAGTACGTGCCCGCTACGGGCGATCAGAAGGCTGAGATCGAGCTGCCGCTTAAGCTTCTAGTCACCGGGGACTTCAAGGGTCATGCCGAGGCGGATGCCGTGGAAGACCGGCAGGCGGTGGAGATCAACAAGGACACGTTCGACGACGTGATGGCCGAAGCTCGCCTCAACCTGAAGATGGAAGTGCCTTCCAAGCTTGGTGAGAACGACGACACGCTCAATGTCGATCTGCAGTTCAAGTCGATGAAGGACTTTGGTCCGGACGCGGTCGCCAGGCAGGTGCCCGAGCTGCGCAAGTTGCTGGAACTGCGCGAGGCTTTGGTGGCACTCAAGGGCCCCCTGGGCAACGTGCCTGCATTTCGCAAGCAGTTGCAGACGCTTCTAGCGGACGAGAAAGCGCGCGCCAAGCTGGCCAGTGAGCTCAACCTGGTGCTGGAGCAGCCCTCCAAGGCCTGAGTGGACGTGCGCCATCACGGAGCGCGTCCACCGCATCACATTGCGTCGATAAGGAACACCCATGGCACAGAAGAACACAGCCGCTGAAGTCGCGGCACCCGCGTCGTCCGCACACGGTCTGCTGGACCAGATCATGGCCCAGACCCGCATCGAACCCAGCCATGAGGGCTATGCCGTCGCCGAACGCGGCGTGGCAGCCTTCATCGCGGAGATGCTCAAGACCGACGAGCGCGAACAACCAGTCAACAAGCAACTGGTCGATCAGATGATCGCCGAGTTGGACCGCAAACTCAGCCAGCAGATGGATACCATCCTGCATCAGTCGGCGTTCCAGGACCTGGAGTCGGCCTGGCGCGGCTTGCGGTTGCTGGTGGAGCGCACGGACTTTCGCGAGAACATCAAGATCGAGATCCTGCACGTCACCAAGGACGAGTTGCTGGAGGATTTCGAGGGCTCGGCGGACATCACGCGCAGCGGCCTGTACAAGCATATCTACACCGCCGGTTATGGCCAGTTCGGTGGTCAGCCGGTGGCCAGCATCATCGGCAACTACACGTTCGGACCGTCGGCGCCGGACATCAAGCTGCTCAGCTACGTGGCCTCGGTGGGCGCGATGGCGCACGCGCCGTTCATTTCGGCTGCGGGCCCGGAATTCCTGAACCTCAACAGCTTCCAGGATCTTCCCAACCTCAAGGAGGTGAAGGACATTCTGGAAGGGCCGCGATTTGCGAAGTGGCGCGGTCTGCGCGAGTCGGAAGATGCGCGCTATCTCGGCCTGACCATGCCCCGGTTCCTGCTGCGCCAGCCCTACGATCCGCTGGAAAATCCCGCGCGCAGCTTCGTCTATCGCGAGGCGACGTCGGGCAGCCACGATAACTATCTGTGGGGCAATACCGCCTTCCTGATGGCCAGCCGCATTACGGAAAGCTTCGCCAATTACCGCTGGTGTCCGAACATCATTGGTCCGCAGTCCGGCGGTGCGGTGGACGACCTTCCCGTGCACATGTATGAGTCGCTGGGCCAGCTGCAGGCGAAGATTCCGACCGAAGTACTGGTATCCGACCGCAAGGAGTTCGAGCTTTCCGAGGAGGGTTTCATTCCTCTCACCATGCGCAAGGACAGTGACAACGCGGCCTTCTTCTCGGCCAATTCGGTGCAGAAGCCAAAGATCTTTCCGAAGACCGCCGAAGGCCAGCAGGCGCAGACCAATTACAAGCTGGGCACGCAGCTGCCTTACATGTTCATCATCAATCGACTGGCGCACTACATCAAGGTGCTGCAGCGCGAGCAGATCGGCAGCTGGAAGGAACGCCAGGACCTCGAACGCGAGCTCAACAGCTGGCTCAAGCAATACATCGCCGACCAGGAGAACCCGTCGTCCGATGTGCGTAGCCGGCGTCCGCTTCGCGCCGCACATATCGAAGTTCAGGACGTGGCGGGGAATCCGGGCTGGTACCAGGTCTCGATGGCGGTTCGTCCGCACTTCAAGTACATGGGTGCCAACTTCGAACTGTCGCTGGTGGGTCGTCTCGATCGCGAATAAGGGGCTCGGCCATGCCAAGGTCAGGGGGACAGGGAAGCCTGTTCGAACGACTTGAACCGGATGCCCTGCCTCTACGGGTTCGCTCCAGGCAGCACATGGCCTCCGAGCGCATCGGGGCGATCAAGAAGCACCTGCAGTGGTTGCTCAATACGCGTGAGGGTTGCTCGCAGAGCAGCCCCGATCTCGGTTTGAGTGATTTCAACGACGCTGCTGTCGGCAGCGCTGACCTGGTGGTTCGTGTCCGTAGGGATATCGAACGCTTGATTGCGGCATATGAGCCTCGGGTGCATGTACTCGGGGTAAGGGCGACTCCGGACCCGGAGCAGCCCTTGGATCTTCATTTCAGGCTGGATTGCCTGGTACCCATTCAGAACGTGGAGGAGAAGTTGGAGATTGACCTTCTCATCCGCCATCAGGATCAGTCGGCACGCGTCACTTAGCGTCAAGGAAAGAATCAACCCATGTCGCTGCGACACAAGTTCCGCGAAGAAATGGATTATCTTCGCCGGCTCGGCCGTGAATTCTCCAAGGACAATCCGCAACTGGCGCGATTCCTCGGCGAAGAGGCAGCCGACCCCGATGTCGAGCGCTTGCTCGAGGGCTTTGCGTTCCTGACAGCCAAGCTGCGGCTGAAGATCGAGGACGACTTTCCGGAACTGACCCACACGCTGCTGCAGCTGCTGTGGCCGAACTACCTTCGTCCGCTGCCGAGCAGCACCATCATGTGCTTCGAGCCGGTGGATCACGCCATCACGCAACGGCAGGTGATACCCAAGGGAGCGCGCATGTTGTCGCGCCCCGTGGAAGGCGTGCAATGCGAGTTTCGTACTTGCACCGACGTGGTGCTTTACCCGTTCCGACTGCACGAAGTGAGTGACGCGCATACGCGTGAAAAATCCATTGTCCGTATCGAATTGTCCACGACGACGGACAATGCGCTCGATACATTCGACTGCGATCAACTCGACTTTCACCTGAGCGGCGACGAATCCACGGCCCGTACGCTCTACCTTTGGCTGGCCAAGTATCTCGGCGGCGTCACCCTCGTCGTCGATGACGAGATACGCCAGTTGTCGGCCAAGCATGTCTCATTTCCTGGCTTCAGCCCGGAAGAGGCGTTGCTGCCCTATCCAAAGAACGTGTTCGACGGATATCGCATACTGCAGGAATACTTCATTTTCCCGCAGCGATTTCACTTCTTCTGCCTTCAACGGCTACGTTCCGTATGGCCGGCCAGGAAAGCTAGTCGGGTACGGTTGGAATTTCATTTCTCGCGTCCGATGCCGGCGAACATACGCCTTCGCACAGGAGACATCGCGCTTTACTGCGCGCCTGCCGTCAATCTGTTCGCGCATGACGCCGAGCCGATCCAGCTGGAAGGGCGAGCTATCGACGAGCAGCTTCTTCCGTCGGGTCACCGCCTCGATGCATGTGAGATCTTCAGCATCGACGAGGTGGCCAGCCACCAGCGCAAGCCGAACGGCGAACGAGGCGATCGCCTGCGTACGTTCTATCCGTTCGAGTCGTTACAGCACGAGATCGAGCACGCGCACGGCCGCACGTCCCTCTACTACCGAACGCGCATCCAGCAATCCCTCACCGATGCCGGCATCCATCACCGCATCGCCTTCGTCCGCGGCGATGAAACAGCGTTCATCGGTCAGGGCGAAACGGTGTCGCTGGCGCTCACTTGCACCAACCGCGATCTTCCGCTGGCGCTGGGTGTCGGCGACATATGCATGCCCACGCAGACCACGCCGATGTATGCCGCTTATCGAAACATCATTCGGCCTACGCCGTCCTATCGACCTGTGCTGGATGGCAGTCTGCTATGGACGCTGGTATCCAATCTGTCCCTCAACTATCTGTCGTTGCTATCGGCCGAGCCACTGAAGGCGGTGGTTCGAGCGTACGACTTTGCCGCACTGCATGACATCCAACATGCCCGCGCGACACGCAAGCGGTTGAGCGGCGTGCACGAAGCGGTGACCACGCCCGCCGATGTGCTGATGAAGGGGCTGCCCATTCGCGGTCTTAAAACGCAGCTGACACTCGACCAGGCTGCCTTTCTCTGTGAGGGCGACCTGTACCTGTTCGCGACCGTGCTGAGCCATTTCTTTGCCCTGTACGCCAGTATCAATTCCTTTCATCAGCTGGACGTACTCAACGCCAGCAACAACGAGCGCTACCAATGGCCATGGCTGATCGGAAAGCAACCGCAGATCTAGCCAATGTCCTGCTTGAGGACGCCAGGAACCACAACTTCTTCCGTCTTATCGAGCAACTGCATGGCCTGCACGGCGACGATCTGGAGTCGATCGACGCCATCGAGCCCGAGCACCAGCGCATCCGCCTCAGCAGTTATGCGGGGCTAGGCTTTCCCGCATCGGACATCACGCTGGCTGAGCGCATGCCCGCCGGTGCACGCAGCAACTATCGGGTGCAGGCGAGTTTCTTCGGTTTGCACGGACCCGACTCGCCGCTGCCCAGCTATTACCTGGATCGCCTTGCCTACGAGCACGGCCAGGGCATGGGTATTCGGCCAGCCTTCCTTGATTTCTTCAATCACCGCCTGCTCACGTTACTGCATCAGGCATGGCGCAAGTACCGCTACTACGTGCGCTTTCAACGCGAGGCGCGAGACGGATTCTCCCGCTACATCTTCGCTTTGATCGGCCTCAACGACGAGGAACTCCGAGGCGCGACGCCGATACCGTGGAGCCGCCTGCTCAGCTACGCCGGCCTGATTGCCAGCCGGAGCCGGTCGCCTTCCGTCGTGGGGGGCATCATCGCGCACTGTTTCGATGTGCCGGCAGTCCATATCAGGGAGTTCGAACACCGATACATGCATGTTCCCGAGCAGCAGCGGCTTTCGCTGGGGAAGCGTTGTGGCACGTTGGGCGACGATTTCGTCATCGGGAGCCGTGTTCGAACCCGGCACAGCAAATTCAGCATCGTCATTTCCGATCTGGACCAATCGCGCTTCCGCGAATTCCTGCCCAGCGGCGTGAACTTCGAGCGATTGCGCAAACTGATCGAATTCCTCTTGCGCGATCCCTCGGCCTACGACCTGGAACTGGGCCTGCGCCAGGAAGAAGTGCCGCCGTTCAATCTCGGCAAGGACCAGGGCAGCCATCTGGGCTGGACCAGCTTCGTCGACCAGAAGGGCCTTCGCAAGCAATCGTACGTCCGCATCAAGGTGCGCTTATGAATGTTCCTGTCGTTCCACGTTACATCACGCTGGTCGTCAGCAATCCTGAGGCACTCCAGTACGGCAGCACACCACGTCATCGGTTCGACCGGGAGGGCGGCACCATCGGCTGCCGAGGCGCCAACTGGATTCTTCTGGACCGCCTGGATCGCATCAAACCCATCCACTGCGAGATCTGCCAGGAAGGCGGCCATTTCTGCGTGGTCGATCGTTCGGGCGAAACGCACATCAACGGCTCTCACGCGCCCTTGGGGCACCGTGTCGGCGCCCGCGTCGGCGAGGGCGACACGCTGCAGATCGGTCCCTATCGACTGACCGTGCACATGCACGAGACGGACTCGATAACCGGCGATGAGATGACGCACGACGTCGCTGAGCTCTTTCAGGGAGATGAGCTGGCCGTGGCGCATGCTGATGAAGGAATGGCTGCGCTTGCCAATCCCTGGGAGCGCTCGGCCGGTGACACGGCAGCCTTTCAGTCGCTGGCCGTTGGTCCCGATCGCCGGGAGGAGCTCGATCCGCTGGTAGCGCTTGATCTGGCGGACCGCGAGAACGCGTCGCCCGCCTGCGATCCGCTCGATACCACCCACTACGGCCTAGTGACCGCAACGTCCCAGCGCGATCTTGGCGCCACGCGCTTCGAAGCGGTGTCCGGCGCCCCCAACACCATCCCTGGAGAGAGACAAATGACCAACCCAAGCACGGAAGTGGCACAGGCTCAGCGTTGGCTTGCCGGACAACAATCGGCTGGAGGCGATCCGCGGCAGTTGCTTGCCCCGCTGCTGGAAGGGCTACAGACGTCGCCTGGCGGCCTGGATAGCCAGGCAGCGTACCGTCTCCTGCTGGAGAGTGGTGCCGCATTGCACGCTGCGATCGTTGGCCTCACGGCGCTCTACAACGCGTCTCCACGGGGCGATGACCGGCTTGCGTTGCTGAATCGTACGCTGCAACCCATTGAAGACAATCCCTTGCGCCTGGGGCTGAGTTACCAGGATACCGTCCAGGCACTGTTTGGAAGCGGGCGCAGCGTGGTGCATCTCTCGCCCAAGGCGGCGGTGGAGGAGAGCCTTGAGCAGGTTCGGCGTCATCATGGCGCCGTGGTCCAGGCTATTGGTGCGAGCTTGGAAGCGCTGCTTCGTTCCTTCGCCCCGGACACCTTGATGCAGCGTTTTCAGCGCTATCGCCCACATCACTCCGAAGAAGCAGACGATTGGGCGTGGCAGATGTACACGCACTATTTCAACGAGCTGGCTTCTTCGCGACAGCAGGGCTTTGAAAAACTCTTCTGGGAGATTTTCGAGCAGACCTACGATCGCGCCCTCCGCGCGGAGGCGCAATGAGGCTCCATCACGTCACTTTGGTATTGCTGGCAGGCCTGAGCATGGCCGGCTGCGCAACGTCCAGGGGAAAGAATGCCGAGACCCCCTCGCAGGTCTCGTTGAGCCTTTATGCAGCGCCGAACGTCAACCCCAATCCAGACGCGTTGTCGCCCGACACCGCCCAGCCTGTCATGCAGACTCCCGAGATGGCTGCCGTGACGGTCGACACCCATGCCAAGGAAGGCCCCTACCTGGTCAACCTGAGCGGCGGCAGCAAGGCCGAGCTGGCGGAGAAAATGAAGGCCTTGCTCGACTACCTGCAGGAGCCGGGTTCCGAGAAGGGCGAGCAGGCCCCGTTGCAGATTTCGTCAGCGCCGGGCAGCACCTCGGTTGCCCAGGTAGCGTCCGCTTCAGATGGCAATGACGAACCGTCGATTGTGCCGGCCATCGTGACGCGTTCCAGCGAGCTGGCGCCCTACGCATTTGGCGCAGTTGGTGGCTTCGGTATCGGCTTCCATGCAGCCAGTCCGATCATTCCCTTTGCCGCTGGGCAAAAGCCGCCTGCCACAGCGGATGGCTTACCGGTACCGCTGAGGACAGGCGACGATAGCTCAAGCGCCGATGCCCAGAACGCCAAGGCGCCCGCGCTAGGCCAGTACGCCGATAGCCCGGCCCTTACCTCCTTGGTCCAAGCAACCCCGGATAACCGCAGTATCGCCACGCCGGTGTCCTTCAAGATTCTGCAGTTGAAAGACGATTCGGTTTTCCTCAACGCCGATCACGACCTGCTGCTGAAAGACCTCAAGAAGGCGCTCGGTAGCACCTATGTCGAAGATGACGACTATGTGCTGCAGCCCGGCCAGTTCAAATTCGTCGATTTCGCGAAGATCGACAAGAACGCGCGATATATCGCCGTGCTGGCCAATTTCCATGATCAGCGCGGCGCCGGCTGGAAACAGGTCATGCGGATCGAAGCGGGTGGCTTCAAGTACTCGCTGCTAGTGGTTTTCCAGGACATCGAGGTTGGACTGGTCGACGAGAGCTACCACCAGCCGACAAGGAAGAAGTGATGACGTCGAAAAACTTGGTTATCTGGAGCGAGGGCTTGTTCGTCAAGCCCCAACATTTCCAGCAGCAGCAGCGCGCGCTGGAGCACTACGCAAACCAGCGCATCGGCACGGTCAGCGAACATCTGTATGGCCTGAGCGAACTGGAACTCAATCAGGAATACCTGAGCTTCGGCAAGATCGCCATCGTGCGTGCCCGCGGTGTGATGCCGGACGGCAGCGTGTTCGACATTCCCAACGACCAGCCGCCGCCCGTTCCATTGGCCATCACCGATGCGTCGCTGGCCAATCAAGTGGTCTATCTCACTTTGCCGCTGCGTTCGGATGGGGTGCTCGAGGTTCAATGGCCAGAGACCTACGCGAACATGCGCTACGCGGCGCGTACGGAGGAGGTGAGGGATACTCATAGCCAGGAGGGCGACTATGTCTCAATGGATCTGGCATCGCTCCATCTGCAGTTGACGTTGGAGCGCGATGACCGTAGCGCGTTCACCGGCATCGCGCTATGCCGCATTCTCGACCGGCGTCCCGACGGAAGCCTGGTGTTGGATGAGGCGTTCTATCCGACCGGGCTTTCGCTCAATGCCATCCCGCAGCTCAAGCGCTTCCTTGGCGAAACGGCTGGCCTGATGCGCGAGCGTGCGAAGAACATCGCCGAGCGCATCGGTTCACCAGGGCAATCAGGCGTTGCCGACGTGACGGATTTCAACCTGCTACAGGTACTCAACCGCCTCTATCCGTATTTCATTCATCTATCGCGGCTTCGCCACGTTCATCCGGAACAGTTGTATATCGCGTTCAGCCAAGCCTGCGGCGAACTGGTGACGTTCACCGACGAAGGGCGACTTCCGCAGGAATATCCTCCCTACCAACATGACAATCCGCGGCTGTCGTTTCGCGTGCTGGAGGAAACCTTGCGCCGCGCTCTGAGCACGGTACTTCAGCCGCGCGCGGTGTCGCTGCCGATCATCAAGCAGCAGTACGGCATCCTTACCGCGGCAGTGCAGGATCGTGGCCTGCTATCCAGCGCCGACTTTATCCTGGCCGTACGTGCACGCATGCCCCTGGAAAGGCTGCGGCAGCAGTTTGCTCAGCAGGCGAAGGTGGCTTCGATGGAAAAGCTAGGCGAGCTGGTCGGTCTGCAACTGCCTGGCATCCCCCTGAGTCCATTGCCGGTGGCGCCGCGTCATCTCCCCTTCCACGCCGGCTTCACTTATTTCCAGCTCGATCGTACGCATCCGAGCTGGCAGATGATGAGGGACACCGCGGGATTCGGCTTCCATATCGCTGGTGACTTCCCCGAGCTGGAGCTTCAGTTCTGGGCCATCCGGAGCGAATGACATGAACAACTCCAACACTGCTCAACCCCACGGCAGCTTTCTTCGGTCGTCGCCCGCTCCGACGGTGGCGCAGAAGAAGCAGATTGCATTCGAGACCGTTGGCTTCATCGACGATGACGTTGACCTTGGCTTCTCCCTGCGCGGTCATGGACTGAATCCGTTGGTCGACGCGGCGCTGCCTTTGTTCGGTCTGGTGATCGGCTTGCGCCGCATGGATAGCTTCCTCGGCGTGGACAAGCTGTACGGTACCGTGCGCGACCATATTGCCTCGATGGATGAGGAGGTGCGAAAACATGGCTACGACGGCGCTACGCAGCTCGCCTATCGCTACGCCTTGTGTACGTTTATCGATGAAGCCGTCATGCAGACGCGCTGGGGGTCTCATTCGCTTTGGGCGGAACGCTCGATGCTGAGCGTCTATCACAGTGAGACCTGGGGCGGCGAAAAGTTCTTCACCGTGCTTTCGCGAATGCAAACGGATCCCAAGAAATACCGCGATGTACTCGAGTTCAAGTACCTGTGCCTTTGCCTCGGCTTCAAGGGTAAGTACGGTCTGCAACACAACCAGGCCGAAGCCTTGCAAGGGTTGATCAAGAAGCTGCACGAGGTGCTTCGCGATATGCGTGGCGAAACGCCGGAGCAGCTGACCGATGCGCATGCCAACGTCGCCAGTCGACGCTATAACGTGGGAAGACAGTGGCCATGGTGGGCGCCTTGGTGCGGCGTTCTCGCGCTGCTCGCGGTGGTCTATGTCATCTACGCCATGAGCCTGGAGCAAACGACCAGCGAAGTGCTTCGCTCCCTGGATACCATCCTCAAGCGCTAGCGCGGCTGTAGACGGCGCTTCCGGTGGCTTTTCACACGGAAAGCGTACGTCCGCCATCCACGCGGATGATCTGCCCCGTCACGAACGGGGCATCGCGCAGCAACCACAGCACCGCGCCGGCGACATCCTCCGGTGAGCCCGCGCGTTGCAGCGGGGTGCGGGCGAGCATGGCCTGCTGGTCGTCGTACGGCTTGCCGTCGCTCGGCCACATCACGGCGCCGGGGGCGACGCCGTTGACGCGTACGTCGGGGCCGAGATCCAGTGCGAGTGAGCGCGTCATCGCTTCCAGCGCGGCTTTGGCCATGCAGTAGATCGGATGATCGGCGAGCGGACGTTCCGCGTAGATATCCACCAGGTTGACGATGGCGCCACGTGCTTCGCGTAACGCGGGCGTCGCCGCCTGCGCCAGAAAGAACGGTGCTTGCGCGTTGGAGGCGAAGAGTTCGTTCCACTGTGCCAGGGTCGCGCTGCCCACCGGTGTGGGATAGAACGCCGAAGCATTGTTGACCAGGGCATCGAGACGGCCGAAACGGGCGAGCACACGCTGCACCATGCCCGGCAGCGCTTCCAGCTCGGCCAGTTCGGCTTGCAACACGAACGTGCTGTCGCTGCGCTGGCGTTCCAGCGAGGCGGCCAGCAATTCCGCGTCGGCGGCGGAGTGACGATGGTGCAGGGCCAGGTCATAGCCGGCCGCATGCAGGGAGCGGGCGATCACCGCGCCCACGCGTTTTCCGGCGCCGGTGATCAGCGCGACGGGGCGCTCGTGACGTGCATTCATGCGTGGGCTCCTGCGTGACGCGGCCGAGCGGGGAGCTTGCCGTAAAGCACGCGTGGCGTCACGTCGGGGAGGCCGTGGTTTCGACGGGCGCTTCGTCGACGCTCTCGGTCGCGAACGGCGTGCTGAACATGGCGATGGCGGTACGCGCCACTTGTCCGGTGTCGTAGTAGGCGTAGCTGCCCACGCCGACCGCGCCCACCACCGGAATCCAGCGCGAGAGGCTGCTGCTGACGGCACGCTGGGTCACCTTGATGCCGATCGTCTTGGTCACGCGTTCGACCACGGCAAAGGTGACGCGGCGAAACAGCAGGCGATCGCCCACGCGCACCACCAGATCGCGGAAGGCTTGCGCGGCGGTGTGGCGGAACAGGCACCACAGCATCTGCTCGCGGCCCAGTTCCGAATGCTGGCCGTAGGCGGCGGCAATGTCGCTGACCATCTGCGCCTGGATCTTCCAGATCGCGATGACCTCCGGCAGCACGGTGAGCCAGCCCAACGGCCCCGGCGGGAGCGCCAGCGAGCCCGCGGTGAGGGCGGCGCGCTGCTGTGCCCGGGTGGCGAGGCGGCGGGCCTCCTTTTCGGGTTCGCGGGCGCCGGGCACCTGGCTGTCCGGAATCTGGCTCACGAAATCCAGGATGGCCTGGGTCACGCGGCCGTGGTCGGCGATGACGGCCGGAAGCTGATCGGAAGAGGGTGACATGGGCCGTGCTCGCTGGAGCGGCGGGTGCCGCGCGCCAGCTCAGTCTAGGCCGCCTGGGTGAAATCCCGCTGAGCCTGCAGCCCCGGTCGCGCCTGAACGCATGAACTTGTGGGGGCAGGCATGACTTTTGGGGCAGGCGCCGGGTAGGCTAGAATGGCAATGTTATAACGTATCGAAAATAACAACATCACTGCCCCCTCCCGGAAACCCGATGAAACGTACCTTGCTCGCCTTGAGTCTTGCCGTTGCCTTTGGCGCCGTTCCCGCCGCCTTCGCCCAGACCAGTCCGACCCCGGATACCAGCAATGTCGCGCCCTCCGGCGCCACCGACGGCAACGATGCCGGCACCACCAGCGCCACCCGCAACCAGCCTGCTGGAAAGGTGAAGCAGCTGGGTGCCGTCGACGTGACCGCGGCGCTCGACCAGGCGCGCAATTCGCTGTCGCCGGACACCGGCAGCAGCCAGTACGTGATCGACCAGAAAGCGATCCAGCAGCTTCCGCTGGGCGACTCGACCCCGCTCAACCAGGTGATCCTGCAGGCGCCGGGCGTGGTGCAGGACTCTTACGGCGGCGTGCACGTGCGCGGCGACCACGCGAACCTGCAGTACCGCATCAACGGCGTGATCATCCCCGAGTCGATCTCCGGTTTCGGCCAGACGCTGGACGCGCGCACCATCCAGAGCGTGAAGCTGCTCGACGGCGCGCTCCCCGCGCAGTACGGCCTGCGCACGGCGGCGGTGGTGGACATCGACACCAAGAGTGGCCATGACCTCGGCAACGGCGGCAGCGTCGGCATCACCGGCGGCTCGTTCGGCACCTTGAACCCAAATGCCTCGCTGTGGGGCAGCAATGATCGCTGGAGTTGGTTCCTCACCGCCAACTACCTGGAGAACGATGTCGGCATCGAAAACCCGACCGCCAGCCGCACGCCGATCCACGACCACACCAACCAGGTGAAGGGTTTTGGCGACATCTCCTATCTGATCGACGACAACACGCGACTCAGCTTCATGTTCGGCGCGACCAACAATCGCTTCGAGATCCCCAACAACCCGAGCCAGACGCCGCAATTCGGTTATCTGGACACGGTGGATTTCAACTCCGCCGACCTCAACGAGCGGCAGCAGGAACAGACGCGTTTCGGCGTGCTGTCGTTGCAGGGCAAGTGGGGCAAGACCGATTACCAGGTGTCGCTGGGCCAGCGCTACACCCATGTGGGCTTCGATCCCGATGAGATCGGCGACCTGATGTTCAACGGTGTGGCATCCACCATCAATCGCACCAACCGCGCCGATACGCTGCAGGCGGATTTCGCCACGCCGCTGGGCGAAAGCCACACGCTGCGTTACGGCATCTACGGCGAGTTCGAGCGTGGCAACACCACCAACAACTCGCTGACCTTCCCCGCCAATCCGGACGGTTCGCAGGCCAGCACCACGCCGATCGCGATCTATGACGCGACCAATCTGCTGGCGCGCACCTGGTCGGCCTATCTGCAGGACGAGTGGAGCATCGGCGACAAGTGGACGGTGAACTACGGCGTGCGCGGCGACCGCTATGAGCTGTTCCGCACGGAAAGCCAGCTGAGCCCGCGTTTTGGCGTGGTCTACCAGGCCACCGACAGCACGACGATCCATGCCGGCTATTCGCGTTACTTCACCCCGCCGGCGACGGAAGTGATCGACGACAGCAACATCGCCCGCTTCAACGGCACCACCAACCAGCTGCCCAGCGGCGGCAACAACCTGCCGTTGGCGGAGCGCTCCAATTACTACGACCTGGGCATCCAGCAGCAGTTCGGCTCCACTTTCACCGTGGGCCTCGATGCGTATTACCGCCAGGTGAGCCGCCTGCAGGACGAGGGCCAGTTCGGTGCGGCGCTGATCTACTCCAACTTCAATTACGACTTCGGTCGCATTCGCGGTCTGGAACTCACCGCCAACTACGACAACGGCCCGATCACCGCGTACTTCAACGCGTCGTACAACCGTGCGATGGGCAAGCGCGTGATCACCGGCCAGTACAACTTCAGTCCGGACGACCTGGCCTACATCTACGACAACTACATCCATCTGGATCACGACCAGAAGCTGACCTCGTCGGGCGGCATCACCTATTCGTTCTCCAAGACCACGCGCATCGGCGCCGACTACCTCTTCGGCAGCGGCCTGCGCAAGGACGGCCTGGTGCCGAACGGCGAATCGCTGCCGTACTACTTCCAGCTCAACCTCAACGTGGGCCACGACTTCACCCTCGGCAGCCTTGGCCTGGTGAAGACACAGCTGGCGTTGATCAATGCGCTCGATCGCACCTACGAGCTGCGCGACGGTACCGGCGTCGGCGTGGGCGCTCCGCAGTTCGGCCCGCGTCGTGGCGTGTACCTGAGTCTGCAGAAGGACTTCAGTTTCTAAGTCAGCTGGGCCGATGTCCCCGTCATAGCCAGTCTCCCCCTCACGAGGCTATGGCGGGGCATGGGTTAAACTTTGCGCGTTTCCCCGCAGGCAACGCGCATGTCTTCCCGATTTCCCGATCCCGGCGCCGACGAGCGCGCCCACTCCGACCGACTGCTGACGCGCCTGCGCGAGGAAATCGCCGCGCACGGCCCCATGCCGTTTTCGCAGTACATGGAACGCTGTCTGTATGCGCCGGGCCTCGGCTACTACAGCGCCGGCAAGACCAAGTTCGGCGAAGCGGGCGACTTCATCACCGCGCCGGAACTGGGCGACCTGTTCGCGCGTTGCGTGGTGAATGCCGCCTATCCCGTGATCGAGATGCTCGGCGAATCGGCCGACTTCCTGGAGCTTGGCGGTGGCAGTGGTTCCTTTGCCGAGGCCGCGCTCAAGGCGTTCGCCGCGAACGGCAGCATTCCGCGTCGCTATTACATCCTCGAACCCAGTGCCGACCTGCGTGAACGCCAGCGCGACCGTCTCGCGGCGGCGCTACCGCCGGAGCTGTTCGCCCACGTGCTGTGGCTGGACCGCCCGCCCGAACAGGACTGGCAAGGCGTGCTGTTCGCCAACGAAGTGATCGATGCGTTGCCGACCACGCGCTTCGTCATGCGCGAGGGCGAGATCTACGAAGAATACGTGGCGCTCGATGGCGAAGGGCGCCTGATGCGCGTGGATCGTCCCGCCGATGCGCTGGTGTCGGGCGCCGTGCGTCATGTCGAGCGCGATCTCGAAGCGGAATTTCCCGATGGCTATCGCTCGGAGATCCTTCCGCAGCTGCCGTACTGGATCCAGGCCATCGCCGGCTCGCTGACCGCCGGCGTCATGCTGTTCATCGACTACGGCCATGTGCGCCGCGAGTATTACCTGCCCGAACGCAACGATGGCACGCTGCGCGCCTATTACCGCCATCGCTCGCACAACGATCCGCTGTATTTTCCCGGCCTCAACGACCTGACTGCATCAGTCGATTTCACCGCGCTGGCCGAAGCCGGCAACAGCGCGGGTTTCGGCGTGGCCGGCTACATGCCGCAGGCTCAATTCCTCATCGGCAGCGGGCTGCAGGACATTTTCGGTGCGTCCTACGAAGCCGCCGCGGACGAAACCACGCGCTACAACCTCGCCCAGCAAGTGAAGAAGCTGACGCTGCCGGAGCAGATGGGCGAGCGCTTCCAGGTCATGCTGTTCGCGCGTGGCATGGAGGTGCTGCCATTGCCTGCGGATGTGCTGGAGGCGGATCAGGGCGATCGGCTCTGAGGCCGATCAGCTCTGAGGCCGATCAGCCCCTCTCCAGGCGACAAAGGCTGAGCCCCATTGCGACGTCTTCCTGCGTGCGCATCATGGCCATGTTCGTCTGTATCGGTTTGCAATCCGTGATGCGGCTGGCGGGAAGGATCTCCCGCACGGTGTTCAGCGCATCCTTCGCATCGGCATCGTTGCGGCGAACGAGATACGTCGGGCCCTGATGCTGCTGCAGGCGCTGCTGGGTCAGCTCCCACAGCCGATATCCCTTGGATCTCTGGGTCAGCCAGGTAATGCCGACGAATTGCAGTTGTTCGGCGTCAGGGAACTGAGGCGCGAGGAATCCGTTTGGTGCACCCGCCAGAATGACGAGGCTGTCGGGTTCAAGCCGGGGGAGATCGGTTTCCAGCACATGGCTGGTGTATGCGCCGCGCCACCAGTCCGGGTAGGTCGTCGTTCGCAGGAACAACACTAGCAACAGCAGCATGCCGAGCTGGGCCAAGCGAGGCATATCCGCCCAGGGCCTGGGCCACCATGCGCGGATGGCGCACAACATCAAAAGGCCGGTGAGCGCCTCGATGGATATGGCATAGCGGAGAATGGAGAACAGCCCCAACCAAAGCACGTACCCCATGCCGGTGAAGGTCAGCAGCATGGTCGTTCCCCGATCACGCGTGAGCGCAGACGTTTTGCGCAACACGCGTGCCGCCAGCAAGGCGCCTGCGGCAAGCATGGCCAGCGCGTAGCGCCGATCCGCGAAGATCACTTCGGTGACCAGCCCTTCCTGCTTCTTTATCCAGAAGAACGGATAGAACAGCCACTGCTCAAGGTTGCGTGGGCGGAACCTCGGGTCCGTGCCGTCCATCGCCATGGTCAGTGGCGAATGAAAGACCTGGTTGAACAGCGGGAAGACCGGATTGCCCGTCGTTCGATAGAGATGCCATCCCCAGGCGCCGTAGGCGACCAGAAATGCGATGCCGCTGCCGATGGCGTACAGCGTTGTCGCCTGCCACGCCAATTTGCGTGTCATGCCCATGGCGACCAACAGGGCCAGGCCCATGGCGGGTACATAGACCATGGCCGTAGGCTTGAAGCCAACCGCAAGACCGCAGCACAGTCCCGCCATCAACGCGCGGGACAACGGGCGTGGCGGCGTGTCGTCCGCCAGGAGAGGCATCAATACATACAGGCCGAGCAATACGAACACGGCCAGCTGGACTTCGTTGCTGGTACTGCCGGCCTGGGATACTGCCATCGTGCCCGACGCACCGATGAGCGCGGCAATGATGTCGGCGACGCCGAAGCGGCGGTGCTGCAACCATGCGAGCCGTTTCCCGATGCAGATGACCAGATAGACCAGCGCACCGAACCACAACCCTTGCACGGCAGCCAGCACCCGCGGCCATGCGTTCAAAGGGCCGGATGCCAGCAGGAAATACGGAAGGTCGGGCAGCGGGTTGAAATACGTCTGCATGCTGGCAGGGATGATGTCCCTGTCATGGCGGTCGTGCAGAAACGCCCAAGCGTTGTAGATGTGGTAGTTCTGCTTGTCCCAGGAAATATCCTGTCCGAGCAGGACCGACAGAGTGGCGCCAAAAACGAGGCAGATACCGAGAATCGCAAAGCCGTAGCGGTTGTGTTGCGCGTCTCGCTGCATCACTCGTCCGCATCCTTGAGTTGATGCAGCGGGCAGGCCAGGTAAGCCAGGCGCTTGGCTTCACGGCGCCCCAGCGTCACGGTGTCCAGGATCAATCCGCACACCAGGAAAATGGCGGCAAGCAACATCAGCGCCGCGCAGAGAATGGCCGTGGGGAAGCGGGGCACCAGTCCGGTTTCAGCATAGGTCGATATCAGCGGTATCGCCAGCATCAGCGAGAGAATCGAGCTGACGATGGCGCCGATGGAGAAGAAAGCCAGTGGCCGACCGTTCTTGGTCAGTTTGAGGATGGTCAGCAGGATGCGCCAGCCATCGGTCCACGTGCTCAGCTTGCTTACCGAGCCGTCCATGCGTGCGACGTAATGTGTGGGGTGTTCGGCGACGGGCATATGCTGCTCAAGCGCGTGCACAGTGAGCTCGGTTTCCACCTCGAAACCCGCTGCGTGGGCGGGGTAAGACTTCACGAAGCGCCGCGAAAAGACCCGGTAGCCGGAAAGCATGTCGGAGAACGTGCGGCCGAAGATGCGGCCAGTCAGCTCGGTGAGCAGCCAGTTGCCGAATCGATGTCCGCGCCGATAAGCCTCCATTTCGTCGCTGACGCGCGAGCCCACCACCATGTCGAGCTGCTCTTTCAGGAGCCGATCGACCATGGCGGGAGCGTCGGCAGCGTTATATGTGGCATCGCCGTCCACCAGTACATAGATGTCGGCGTCGACGTCGGCAAACATGCGCCGTACCACATGACCCTTGCCCTGCAGATCCTGCCGGCGCACCGTGGCTCCGGCGGCCGCGGCAGCCTGGATGGTGCCGTCGCTCGAGTTGTTGTCGTAGACGTAGATGCGGGCGCCAGGCAGCGCGGCTGCAAAGTCGCGCACCACCACGGGAATGGCGATGGCTTCGTTGTAGCAAGGAATCAGTACTGCGACGCGAGACATCCGTGTAGCTCCGTACATGCCCGGGCAGGCATGCCCAAAGGCGGCAGTTTCTCAGAAAAGGCCGCCCTTTGCTTCCCGCGTGCCGGTGTCAGTTCACCGGCTTGTCGTCATCCGGCCGCTTCACCATCTGTCCGTGCTTGAACAGGTTGGCGGCTGCCTGGTAGTAGGCGGTGGCGTCGTCGACCTGGCCCTGGTCGACTGGCGTGTTGGGTACGGCGTCGCCGTTGGCGAAGTTGGGCTTGAGCTGTTCGAGCTTGCGCTGCGGTTCGAGCACGGTGATCACGTCGCCGTGCAGGTAGCCGAGTTTCTCGTAGGTTGCCGGGAAGGCGCGTTCGCGGCCCGGTTCGAGCTGGAAGATATCGGCACCGAAGAAGCGGCTGCGGTAGCTGAAATTCAGCAGGCCCATCACGGTGGGGATGATGTCGATCTGCGCCATCTGCCGCGACACGCGCTGCGGCGGGATGTGCTTGGGCGAGTAGATCCACAGCGGGATGTGATAGCGGTTGATCGGCACGCTGCTTCGGCCCGCGCTGGAGGCGCAGTGGTCCGCGGTGATCACGAACACCGTGTCGTCGAAGTAGGGCTTGGCTCTGGCGCGCTTGATGAAGTCGGCGATGGACCAGTCGGTATAGGCCACCGCCGCCTCGCGCGTACCGTTCTTCTGCGGCACGCGATTGGCCGGCACGGTGAACGGGCGATGGTTGGAGGTGGTCATGATGTGCAGGAAGAACGGTTTGCCCTGCGCCTGCGCCTCGTCCATCTGCTTGAGCGCCAGCGTGTAGAGATCTTCGTCCGCCACGCCCCACACGTTTTCGTGGTGGATGGTTTCGCCCTTGCCGATATCGTTGCGGTCCACCGCGCGATAGCCGTTGTGCGCGAAGAAGTAGTTCATGTTGTCGAAGTAGCCGTAGCCACCGTAGACGAAGTCGGACTGGTAGCCGCGCGCATTGAATACGTTGGCGGCGGAGAACAGGTTCTCGTTGTTGTGCGCCTTCACGATGGAGTCGCCCGGCGTGGGCGGCACCGACAGCGACAACGCTTCCAGGCCACGCACCGTGCGCGTGCCGTTGGCGTAGAGATTGTCGAAGAACATGCTCTGGTCGATCAGCGCATCGAGGTTGGGCGTGATGTTGCCGCGCTTGCTGCTGAACTCCGAGAGGAAGTCGGCTGAGAGGCTCTCCACGCTGATCAGCACCACGTTGAGGTGCTTTTCGGGGCCGGCGTGGCGGATCTCGCGCGTCAGATCGTGCGGGTCGTCGCTGAGGTAGGTAGCCTCGGGCGTCTTCACCAGCTCGCGCGCGCGCTTGAACGCCACGTCATCGGGCAAGGTGCGGTAGAAGCGCGAGTAGTCCAGATGGCTGCTGCGGAAGGCGGCGAAGAATTCGAACACGCCGTTGCCGGAGAGCTCGTTCACATAGGCATTGTCGGTGCGGTCCTTGTAGGTGCCCTTGACGCCTACGGCCGCTACCACCGTGATCAGCAGCCACACCAGCACGACCTTGCCGCGCTGGAGAAAGGTGCTGCCGCCGTCGCGTGCCTGCAGGCCGCCGCGGCTCAGCCAGACGACCACCAGCGTGGCGATGGCGAGCAGGCTGATCCAGGTGCCGAGCGGATACGACTCGCGGATGTTGCCGATCACTTCGGTGGTGTAGACGAGGTAATCCACCGCGATGAAATTGAAGCGCGTGCCGAATTCACCCCAGAACACCAGCTCCGACGCCGCCACGAACAGCAGCCCGAACAACGTCGCCGCGCCCGCGATATAGAGCACCCATTGCCCCGCGCGTGACGCATACAGCCGCCGCGGCGCGAGCCACAGATACAGCAGCAAGAGCCAGGCGAGGAAGGCGAAGGTGATCAGGTCGTAGGCCAGGCCGACGCCGAACGCATAGGCCCAGTACAGCGGATTGTGCGGGACGCCGCCGCCGGCCATGAAGAGCAGCACGATGCGGGTGAGTGCGCCGATCAGCACATAGCTGATGGCCAGCCACCACAGCGGGCGAAACCGCTGGCGCAGCGGTGAAGTCGGTTGGTAGGCAGTCGGCACGGAAGACTCCGGAAAAGCTGGAAACGAATGCCTGGCCGCAGATAGGGCGGGCTGGAGGGCGTCCGCGTTTATACACGGACCCACCCAGTCGCACCAAACGGACAGATTTCTAGCCGGTTACCTTACTTTGGATAGGCTTTCATTTGGCTTTGCCGGCTGGCCGCATTCAGGCGGCGGAGGGCCGCAACGCCGCGATGGCCGCCACGCGTGCTGCGGTCATGGCTTCGCCAATGGCCGGGCCCTGCAGACCCTGCGCCACGAACGACTCGGAACGGACCGCCGCGGCCGCAGTGCAGGCACGCTGTAGATAGGCCGCCTGAGGGTAGGCGTCGTCCTGGTGGCCCAGGCGGCCGCGCTTGTCCGCCTCGCAGGCGGCGAGGAACAGCGACAGCCGTTCAGGGCGGCGCAACGCATCCAGCGACGTGAGCAGGCGCAGCACCGTCGAGGGCTTCAGTTCGAAGGCGCGGTGCACGTTGAGATGCTCGCGGCATACCAGCTCGGCCAGCGCGGCGTGTTCGGTGGGCACCCTCAGGCGCGCGACGAGCTGCCGCAGCGGGGCAACCCCGGCGTGCTCGTGGCCAAGATGACGCGGCAGCACGTCGGCAGGCGTAAGCGCCTTGCCCAGGTCGTGGGTGAGTGCGCAGAAGCCCACCACGTCATTGCCGGGGGCGATGCGCGCGGCCATGTCGAGCACCATTTCGATGTGCACGCCGGTATCGACTTCCGGATGGAATTCCGCGCGCTGCGGCACGCCATACAGCGCATCCACTTCCGGAAACAGCACGGCGAGCGCGCCCGATTCGCGCAGCACGCGCAGGAACGCCGAAGGCTGCGCTTCGCCCAGCGCCTTGCGCGTTTCCTGCCACACGCGTTCGGGCACCAGGTGATCGACCTCGCCATCGCGCACCATCTGCTGCATCAGTGCCATGGTTTCCGGCGCGACGGTGAAGCCCAGCGGTGCGAAACGCGCGGCGAAACGCGCCACGCGCAGCAGGCGCACGGGATCTTCCAGGAAGGCGGGCGATACATGCCGCAGCAGGCGTTGTTGCAGATCTCGCGCACCGTTGAACGGATCGACCAGTTGGCCGTCCTCGGCCTCGGCCATCGCGTTGATGGTGAGATCGCGCCGCGCCAGATCCTGTTCCAGGGTCACCGACGGATCGGCGTGAAAGGCGAAGCCGTGATAGCCGTGTCCGGTCTTGCGCTCGGTGCGTGCGAGTGCGTATTCCTCGTTGGTCCTGGGATGCAGGAAGACCGGGAAATCCTTGCCGACCGGGCGATAGCCTTGTTCGAGCATGTCCTCGGGGCGCGCGCCCACCACGACGTGATCGTGATCGGTCACGGGGCGTGAGAGCAGTTTGTCGCGGACGGCGCCGCCGACGAGGTAGATGCGCATGCGCTGATCTTGCCTGAAGAGCCGAAGGTTTGTGTGGGAGCGCACTTGTGCGCGACGGCCTTGCCGTGACGCCGGGCCGTCGCGCACAAGTGCGCTCCCACAAGGGGACGGCCAGTACCGTCCCGCACAGACGCCAGTCAGCGTCCGGACGAGCGCGCGTGATCCAGTCGCCGTTGGCGGGGAAGCACGTTCAACAGCACCGGCAGCCATGCGGCCAGCGGTTGCGGCTTGATCTCGAGCGCTGCGTAGCCATCCGACTTGCCCACCGAATCGGTGCGCAGCGAATGGAAGTTGTCCAGAGAGAAGGGCTTGCCCGGCAGCAACTGGGCCACCTGTGCCTGCAGGCGGCCGAGGCTGTCAGGCAGCGGGAGGATGGGTGTGCGCACGCCCATGGTGTCGCGGATCAGCTGCACGATCTCGCCCAGCGTGAACACATCGGGGCCGTACAGCTCGAAGCCGCGATCGATGCCGAGCTTGTCGTCGCCGATGCAACGCGCCATCGCTTCGACCACATCGCCGACCCAGGTCGGCGCCATCCGCGACGAAGCGCGCGCCAGCGGCAGTGCCGGCATTTGCTGCAGCAGGCCGGCGAAACGCTGCACCATGCCGCCGTCCGCGCCGAACATCACGCTGGGTTGGTAGATGGTCCAGTCCAGCGAGGAATTGCGCACCGCCGCTTCCGCTTTGCCCTTGGTCTTGAGGTATTGCGACAGGCCCTGGCCCGCTTTCAGCGCGCTCATGTGATGCAGGCGCGCCACGTTCGCCGCCTGGCAGGCGCCGAGCACGCGCTGGGTCAGTTCCACATGCGCATGGTGAAAGGTCTGATTGCCGAAGGCGTTGAGGATGCCGACCAGGTTGATCACCGCGTCCGCGCCTTCGAACTGGCGGCGCAGCGCGTTGGCGTCATACACGTCCACGCTGTGGATACGCACGCCGGGCAGCACACCCAGTGCGCGCCGCTGCTCGCGATTGCGCGAGAGCAGCAGGATGCGATGGCCGTCTTTGGCCAGTCGCGGCAACAGGTGCGATCCGACGAAACCGCTGCCGCCGAGCACGACCAATTGTTTGGCTTTCAATGTCACTGGCTGATTCCGCCTCAATGTGTGCCGCTGCTGCTCGCTGCAGCGGGGGGTGCCATGCTGCTGGCGGGCGCAGCCGAACCGGCTTCTGCGGGTGCGGGTGGTGCCACCGCCGGACAGGTCACCAGCTTACGCTCACTGCGGCTGTCCGGCAGGGTGTAGGTCTGGCCAATGGGCGTGAGTCGCTGCGACAGCGTCACGGCATTGCCGTGCTGGCGCCAGTCGTAGATCACCGCGAAGGACATCACGCGCGCCACGTACTCGCGCGTTTCCTTGTACGGGATGGTGGCGACGAACAGGTCCGGCGGCAGTGAGCCGCGCGCCTGCAGCCACTGGTCCACCTTGCCCGGACCGGCGTTGTAGGCCGCGCTGGCCAGCCACGGCGCACCGTTGAAGCGGGCCGCCATCTGCGCGAGATAGCGCGTACCCAGGATGATGTTGATCACGGGATCGTAGAGCGAGTCGCCGCCGGTCCAGGTGACGCCGTTGCGCTTGGCCACCAGTACCGCCGTCGACGGAAGAAGCTGCATCAGGCCGCGTGCATCGGCGCCTGAGCGCGCATCGGCCATCCAGGCGCTTTCCGCGCGAAGAATGGCGTACGCCCACGACGGATCGATGCCAGCCTGCTCCGCCTGCGGCACCAGCCCGTCCTGGCTGGCCAGCGGGAAGCGCTGCTCGTAGTAGCGCAGCGCATCGCCGGTGTTGAAGGTGAAGACCGCGCGGTCGTACCAGCCCCGGCGATAGGCCAGATCCACCGCGAGCTTCAGTGTTTCCGCATCGGCGCCGTCGAGCGCCTGGGTCCATTCGCGCCGGGCCTGCTTCGGCAGGCCTACGGCATAGAGTTCGAACGAGCGCAGCAGGCCCTGGTTGGCGAGCAGGGCGCGCTCGCGTTGCGGGTTGCCTTTGAGCTCGATCGGACAGATGCCATACGGCGCGTTGATGCGATCGGCGGCGAGGAAACCGAAGAAGGTGGGCTCGGCCGCCAGGCTGGTGAGCGTGCGCTGCGCCTCGGCCTCGCGGTGGGTGGCGGCCAATGCGCGGGCGCGGAACCAGCGCCATTCGCCATCCTGCTGCTGCGTGGCCGGCATCGCATCGATGGCCGCGAGCACGGCGGTCCAGTCCTGCTGGGCGAGTGCGGCGCGCACGCGCCATTCGCGGCTGGTATCCGTCTGCGCCGAGGCCGGCAGGGCGATCAGACGCGACAGCGCGTCGGCGTCGTAGTCGGTGGCATGGAACAGTGCGAGCGCATACATCACCCGATTGCGCTGCTCGGGCGTGAAGGCGAAGCGGTCCTGCAGTTTCTGCCAGGCAATGTCGGCCGTGACCGATTGGCGACGCGCAAGACGCTCCAGCGCCAGCGTGGCAGCCTGCCGGTTGCGCGGCGAATCGGGCCATTGATTGGCGGCCACCACGGCAGCACCAGGATCGCTCAGGGCCGAAGCGATGCGCTGTGCGGATTGCGCCTGTTCGGCCGGCAGCCAACCCGCGATCGCGTTGATGGTGCCCGGCTGCACGGCATCGGCGGCGCGGTCGATGCGATCCCACAGGCGCGCTTCGGTGAGCAGCCCTTGATCGTGCGCTGCGCTCAATACCGGATCGCAGGCGCTGGGCAGCTTGGATTTGCTCCACAGCGCGGAGAGATCGCGATCGAAATCGAGCTGCGCACCCTTGCTCAACTGCGCCTGCAGTGCGTTGCAGGCCAGCGCATCGCCGAGACCCGGCTGATACATGGCGAGAAAATTGTCCCAGTCCTGCCGGCGTGCGAGTTCGGTGAGGAAGTCGCGACGCAAGTCGCTGGCGGGGATGAGGGCGGGATAACGCTTGAGATAATCCTCGACCTGCGGACGCTGGATCTGGCGGATGTCGTGGGTGAGCGAGGCCGCTTCCAGATACGGATAGAGCGGATAGTCCTGCAGACCGCTGGCCGCCGAGCGCCAGCCGTCGCCGCCCTGCTGGGCCGCGGCGTAGGCTTGCTTGAATGCGGTGCGTTGCGCTTCGCTGGGCTCGGCGGCGGAAGCCGCGCCGATCAGCCACAGGGCGGCCGCCAGGGTGAGCAGGCGGCGGGCGACTCGCCGCGGTGCTGCGTGCAGGGACATGACTACTCCTTGTGCCAAGACTCGCGCGATGACGATCGCAGTTCCGCCGGGGGCGGCGCGCAGCGCGTGACACGCAAGCATGGCCACCCCCCGCTGAGCGTGACGTGAAACCCGGGGGCGGTTCTGGACGGACATGGCGAAGTCCTGGCGCCTGTTAGAATCCGCCACCCACGAGGCGCCGCGTCCGGCGCATACCAGGAAGTGCATGTCGCCCCCGTCCTCGCCGTCCTCCCGTGTTGCACCGCTGGCATGGCTGATCCTCGTGGTGGCCGTGGTGGCCGGCGCGCTCTGGTGGTGGCAGATCGGACGTCCGGTGGCGCTGCCCGACGCACCGTCGGCGCGCATTGCGTGCGTGTCCTATGCGCCGTTCCGCAAACCGGGCGAAACGCCGCTCGATCCGCAAGCGTTCGTCAGTCCCGAGCGCATCGACGCCGATTTGAAGGCCTTGTCCGAACGCTTCGATTGCGTGCGCACCTATTCGCAGGGTTTCGGCTTGAACGCCGTGCCGGAAATCGCCCAGAAATACGGCATGAAGGTGCTGATGGGCATCTGGCTCGGCCGTGACCTGAAGCTCAACGAGCGCGAAGTGACGATGGGCATCGCCACCGCCAAGGCGCATCCTGAGGTGATCCGCGGTGTGATCGTGGGCAACGAGGTGCTGTTGCGCGGCGAGCAGTCGCCCATGGCGCTGGCGGGCTACATCAAGCAGGTGCGCGATGCGATTCACGACACGCACGTGCCGGTGACCTATGCCGACGTGTGGGAATTCTGGCTGCGCTATCCGCAGATGGCCGACTCGGTCGACTACCTCACCATCCACATCCTGCCGTACTGGGAAGACGAACCGGTGCCGCCGCAGGATGCGATCCGTCACGTGGCCGACGTCTATGCACAGATGAAAGCGCGCTTCGCCGGCCGTGAGGTGATGATCGGCGAAACCGGCTGGCCGAGCGAAGGTCGTCCGCGCCGGCAGGCCAGCGCGAGCCTGGTCAACGAGGCTCGTTATCTGCGCGAATTCCTGGTCTACGCCGGCAGCGTGGACATGCCGTACAACGTGATCGAAGCCTTCGACCAGCCGTGGAAACGCGATCAGGAAGGCACGGTCGGCGGCTACTGGGGCATCTTCGACGTGGATGCGCGGCCCAAATTCGGCATGCAGGGTCCGGTGGTCGAAGAACCGAACTGGATCGTCGGCTGGTACGCGGGCGCGGCCGGCGCTGCGCTGTTTTTGCTGGCCGGCCTCTGGCGTCGTGAGCTGGGCAATGCACGCAGTCGCATCGCGCTCGTGCTCGCGGGTTTTGCTGCAGCCATGTCCATCGCGTGGCAGGGTCGACGCATGATCTATGACTGCCGCAACGCGATGGAGTGGGTGTTCACCGGCCTGCTCTGCGTATTGTCGTTGCTCACCGCGATTTATCTGGCCCGGCGCATCGCCGCTCGGCTGGCAGGCACCGCACCGATCCAGCTGCCGGATCGGCGCTGGCGTTTTGGATGGATGTTTGGCCTGGCCTTCTACGGTCTGTTGCTGGTGTTCGACGGGCGCTACCGCGATTTCCCGCTGGGCCTGTTCTGGCCGCCCGCCGTGGGCTTCTTCATCGTCGCGCTGATGGAATCGGCAGGCCATTGCGTGGTGCCGATCATCGAAGAGCGCTTTATGGCCTGCCTGCTGCCCCTGCTGGCCGCCGTCGTGGTGGCGCAGGAGATCGGGCTCAATCCGACCACCTGGCTATGGCTGGCTCTGAATCTGGCCAGTGCCGGTGCGGTGATGATCGAATGGCGTCGAGCCGGACGACTGCAGACGCACCAGCCGCAAGCAGCCCACCAATAGCGCCAGCGCGCCGGGCGCAAAGCAATACAACACGACGGCGACCATGCCGGTCGCCGCGGAAAACCATGCTGTCGCCGGCTTCTTCCAGAACAGCGCCAGCACGGCGGCGAGCAAGGCCACCCAACCGTAAATGCCCATCTGATAGCTGTAGCTGGCGCTGAGCCTCAAGGGCGCCAGCACGAAGCCCATCACGGTGGCGTGCCGCATATCGCAGGTGAACGAGCGGCCGTTCTCGCACAGGTGCGCGACGTCGGGCGATTCCACCAGGCCATAGCGCAGCGCATAGGCGCACACGCCGATCACGATCAGCGTCAACCAGGGCAGGGAAAGGCGTAAAACTCGATTCATCGGCGCATCCGGTGCGGGTGTGGAGCGATATGGCTGGGCAGGCGAATCTCGGCCGCTATCGGTAAATGGTCGGAGAACGCCTGCGGCAACGCCCATACCTTGTCGAGCTGGATTTTCTCGGAGGTGAGAATGTGATCCAGCGCCCGACGCGGCTTCCAGCTGGGAAAGGTGGGCGTCGATTGATCCGGCGGCACCAGGCTGGACTTGGCGAACAGATGTTTCATTTCCGGACTGCGCACTTCGGTGTTGAGATCGCCCATCAGCACCGCGTGCGGAAAGTCCTGCAACACCTCTGCGATGAAGCCCAACTGCCTCGCACGCGCAGGTGCGCTGAGCGAGAGGTGGGCGATCATCACCGCCAACGCCTCGTCGCCTTCGCCGAAACGGGCCAGCAACGCGCCACGGCCGGGGATGCGGCTGGGCAGCGGATAGTCGAGCACGCTGCTCGGTTCCAGACGGCTGATCAGGCCATTGGAGGAGTGCGCCAGCCGCGCCATCGGGCGATTCGGCTGATGACTCCAGAACGGCATGCCCGCTGCTTCGGCGAGATAGCGCGTCTGGTTGAGGAAGCCCGAACGCAGGCTGCCGGCGTCGGCTTCCTGCAGGCCGATCACGTCGAATTGCGGCAACACTTCGGCGAGCCGGTCGAGGTTGTCGAGCTTGCTGCGGCCGGGCAGCACGGCGTTGATGCTGCGGGTGACGTATTCGCGGTACCGCTGCACGCTGGCGCCCGCCAGGATATTGCAGCTCAGCAGACGCAAACGGCGTTCAGGGGCTCGGGCGGGAGTCGGGTCGGCGCGATTCATCGGGCGGGGAGAGTAGTCGCAAAAGGGTGATCGCCGCCATCTCGGCGGCGATCAGACTGAAGTCAGACCCTCAGGATGCCCGGTCGGTTGTGAACGCGGGGCAAGTTCCCCGCGGCCACGATGGGGCTTATTTGGCGCCAGCCAGCTCGCGCTTGGCCAGCCACTGGGTGACGGCGGACAGTTCGGCCAGGGTCTTCACGTTGGCAGAGCGGTACTTGCCGTCGACCACGATGGTCGGGGTGCCGTCGACCTGCCATTGCTTCACCAGCTCCGAATCCTTGCGGATCTGCTGGGTCACTTCGTCGGAGCTGGCGATGCGCATGAACTCATCACGCTTCACGCCGTGCATGGCGTAGAAATCGGCCAGCTCATCCAGGTTGGAGATCGGATAGTGCTCGTCGAACTTGGCGTGAAACAGTTCCAGGTGGGTCTGATCCAGCACGCCCAGTTTCTTGGCGGCGTAGTAGGCGCGGGCAAACGGCAGCCACTCGTCGCTGAAGACGGCCGGCAACAGCTTGAACGTCACACCGGCGGGCAGCTGCTTGCGCATCTGCTCGGCGATGGGCGCGAAATGCGCGCAATGGATGCAGCCATAGGAAAACACCTCGACCACTTCGACCTTGCCCTCATTGCTGAGGCGATGGGCCGGTGCCGGCAGCGACACGTACTCGGCGCCGTCGGTGTACGGCGCGACGTCGCTGGAGCCGGTGGCGGTGCACGCGGTGGCCAGCAGCAGGCCGGCGATCAGGCTGAGCGCGCGCAGCGGAGCAAAACGCTTGAACATTGAGGAGATCTCTTCGAAGGGCGTGATGGTGGTCGAGAGTGAATCCGCCCGCTGCGCGGGCTGTAAAGGGTAAATGGTAAAGGGAAAAAGAAAGGGCTTGCAGCTCACAGCTAGCCGCTCTTCCCATTAACCCTTTACAGCCCGCGCAGCGGGCGACTTGACTCTTTACCTCTACTTGCCCGCCGCTTCCTTGGACACCAGCCACTTGGCGAGTTCCACTGCCTGGTCGTAACCGCCGGCCGAACGCGCGGTGAAACGGTACTTGCCGTCGACCACCAGCGTCGGCGTCTCTTCCACGCCGTAGGCCTTGAGCATTTCGTCGGCGCGCTTGACCTTGGTGTTGATGGCGAAGGAGTTGGCCACCGCCGCGAATTCCTTCGGATCGGCGCCGAACTTCGCATACACCTTGGCAGCGTCGTCGATGGTGGGCAGTGCCGAGGCGGGCTTCAGGCCCGCGCCCTGCATTGCGCTGAGTTCCTGCGACTTCCACACGGCGTCGTACATCGCGTCGTTGGCCTGATCAGCCACGCCGAGCGCCTGCGCGGTGAGGAACGCGCGCTGCAGCATCGGCCAGTTTTCCTGCGGCATGAACGAGGCCGGCAGATACGCCACGACGGCGTTGGACGGCAGTTCCTGCACCAGCTTGTTCATGGTCGGATGGAACTGGTTGCACGCCGGGCAGCCGTACGAAAACACTTCGGTCACTTCGATCTTGTCGGTGTTGCTGACCTTGGCCTGCGCCGGCTCGATGCGGAAGTAGTGCTTGCCTTCCACCCACTTGCCGTCGTCGACGAACGGCGTGGCCGGTGCGGCAGGAGCGGCCGGTGCTGCCTGTGCGGTGGTGCTGGCGGCCGCCGGCGCTGCGGTGCTGGCTGCTGCCGGCGCGGTGGTGGCTGCGGGTGCCGGCGGCGTGGCCGGTGCCGTGGCGGCAGGAGCCGGCGTGGGCTGCGGCGCCTGGCTGGCGTTGTCGTTGTTGTTGCTGCACGCGGCGAGCGCGAGCAGGGCGATACACAGGAACGACAGACGCTTCAGCATGGTGATCCTCGAATACATTGCTTGGCTTGGAACGGACACGCCGGCCAACGGCCGGCGTGTCTTAGGCGTTTACTTGGCGGCGGAAGGGCCTGCGCCTTCGGCGGCGTGCAGGCCTTCGACGTAGCTGGCGACCGCGGCGATGTCCTTTTCGTCCAGCTTCTTGGCGATGCCCGGCATGATCTGCGCGTGGGCGTCGTCACCCCACACCGTGCCGTCGTGCCAGGCCTTCAGGGTGGCTTCGATGTACTGCGCATGCTGACTGGTCAGCTGCGGATACCGCGCGCCCGGATTGCCGCGGCCATCGATGCTGTGGCACGCCATGCAGGCCGGCACACCCTTGCTGGTGTCGCCCTGGCGATAGAGCTGCTCGCCGCGCTCCACCAGGGCCTGGTCGGCCACGCCCGGAAGCGATGTCTTGCTGGCGAAATAGGCGCCGATGTCATGCATGTCCTGTTCGGACAGCGGCGAGGCCATGCCGAGCATGATCGGGTTCTGGCGCTTGCCCGACTTGAAGCTCTCCAGCGAGTGGACGATGTACGCCTCGCTCTGGCCGGCAAGCTTGGGGTACTGCGGGTCGGTGGAATTGCCATCCACACCGTGACAGGCGCCGCAGGCGGCAGCCTTGCCCTGGCCGGCGGTGGCGTCGCCCGGCTTCACGGCCGCGGTGGCCTCGCCCGGCTTGGCCGCCGCTTCAGCAGCGGCAGGTGCCGCAGCGGGCGCAGCCGCCGTCGCCGCGGGGGCGGGATTCTTCGCTTCCTGTGCCAGGATTGCTCCGGAAGACAGCGCAAACACGAGGACTACGGCATAACGAACAACAGCGGGCCGAAAACCTGCAGGCCGAAAACTCATACACTTGTCTCCCGAAAAACTGCTATGGCTGCACGGTCCGCGCTGGCCAGCACGTCCGCAACTGGCAGAAACTACCGGATTATCTCTGCGCCACCTTAGCCGGTCAAACCATGCCAAATCCATTGCAAGGCGCCCAGTTCGTACTGGCTGCCCACCGAATTTCACAGCTTCCGGCCGATACCGGCGCGGAGGTGGCGTTTGCTGGCCGCTCCAATGCCGGCAAGTCGAGCGCGCTCAATACCTTGACCGCGCATCGCGGCCTGGCGCGCACCTCCAAGACGCCCGGACGAACGCAGCAAATGGTGGCCTTTTCGCTGCCCACGCTGATCCAGGAGGAAGGCCAGGCGGCCCAGCCGGCGCGGCTCATCGACCTGCCGGGCTATGGCTACGCCAAGGTGCCCGAGGCGTTGCGCGAGCACTGGAAGCAGGAAATCGATGCCTATCTGCATCACCGCCGCAGCCTGCGCGGAGTCGTGCTGATCACCGATATTCGCCATCCGCTCAAGGACTTCGACCGGATGATGCTGGAGTTCTGCTTCGCCACCCACCTGCCTTGCCACGTCTTGCTGACCAAGGCGGACAAATTGTCGCGGAGCCAGGCGGCCCAGTCGCTGGCGGCCTTGCGCAAGGAATTGACGGCCAGCGAAACGCAGGCCACGGCGCAGATTTTTTCCTCGCAGACGCCCACCGGCGTGGAGGAAGCGCGCGACATGGTGATGACGTTGCTCAATACGCCGCGGCAGTAAGCGCCGGTTCGAGTCCCGTTCTTTTCGCTCGTCATTCCGGCGCAGGCCGGAATCCAGTGGCCTCAGGGGAAGGCTGTCGCCCGATCATGGCCTGCGTTGGGTGCAGCGCGAAGACCCTATGCATCGCTACTGGATTCCGGCGTGCGCCGGAATGACGGTGGGGAGCGTGGATCTTTCGACCAGCTCAATCCTTATCCACGGCCGCCATGAAAATCGCGCACAGCGCTTCCATGCCGGCGCGGTCTTCCTCGTCGAAGCGGGCGATGGACGGGCTGTCCACGTCCCACACGCCAAACAGGCTGCCGTCGGCGCGCACCAGCGGCACCACGATTTCCGATTGCGACGCCGCATCGCAGGCGATGTGGCCGTCGAACGCATTCACGTCGCGCACCACCTGCGTCTCGCGCGTCTGCGCGGCCGTGCCGCACACGCCGCGGCCCAGCGCGATGCGGATGCACGCCGGCTTGCCCTGGAACGGACCCACCACCAGCTCGGTACCGTCGTACAGATAGAAGCCGGACCAGTTGAAATCGGGCAGGCTGTGATAGACCAGTGCGGCGAAGTTGGCCGCGTTGGCGATCACATTGGGCTCGCCTTCCAGCAGCCCGCGAGCCTGGTTGCACAGGTCTTCGTAGTGTTCGCGCTTGCTGGCGTAGGCCTGCGTCTTCACTTCATACATGGGATCGAATCCTCTCGAGTCCGCTGCTCGCCCGAGGGCGGCGAGCGGGCGACCGCAAAGGCCGTATTATGCGCCTGCGACGTGTCATCGGCACGGCAGCGCCGGGCACCACCATCAGGGGATCGCTCATGTCGACATTCTTCATTGCAGGCACCGATACCGGTGTCGGTAAAACCCATGCCACCTGCACGCTGTTGCACTTGCTGCGGGGGCGCGGCAATCAGGTCTGCGGCATGAAACCCGTGGCCAGCGGCTGCATGGAAACGCCCCAGGGCCTGCGCAACGACGATGCGCTCGCGCTGCAGGCCGCCAGCAGCTCGCCGATGCCGTACGAATGGATCAATCCGGTGGCGCTGCGCGAACCGCTGTCGCCCCATCTGGCGGCGGCGCACGAGGGCGTGGAGATTCGCCTAGCCCCGCTTTACGAAGCGTTCGAGCGACTGCGCGGCATGCACGACGACGTGCTGGTGGAAGGCGTCGGCGGCTGGCTGGTGCCGTTGTCGCGCAGCCTGCTCGCTTCGGATATCGCGCGGCAATGGCAGCTGCCGGTGATCCTGGTGGTGGGCCTGCGGCTGGGCTGCATCAACCACGCGCTGCTGTCCGCCCGCGCCATCGCCACCGACGGTTGCCGTCTGGTGGGCTGGATCGGCAACCGCATCGATCCGGCCATGGATGCAGTGGAGGAGAACATCGAAACCCTGCGCCACCAGCTGCCTGCGCCGTGCCTGGGCATTCTTCCGCACGGTGTGCCGCCGCAGGATGCCGCGGCTCACCTGGATCTCACCCTGGTCTTGGAATGACGTTCACATGGCGCATGTTTGGATACGTGCGTCGACACCGCAGGAGGCACCATGGCCATTCGCAGCCACTACTACCTTTCCGTCGCCGACCTGGCCCGTGCCCGTGGGCCGGTGCCCACCCTGAGCTATGACGGTGCCGGTCCGAACGACCTGGCTGCTGCGGTGCAGAACGCCATGCGCAGCCCCGATCTGTTCGAACGCTGGCGCGCCATGCAGGACGAGCCGGACGACGTCGATCCGTCGCTGGGCGCGGTCGATCCGCAGGCCACGGCCAGCGCGCGGGTCAGCGATCTGCACACGGACATGGACCTGATCACCGATCTGCCCATGCGGATCGTGCGGCACCGTCTCAACCTGCTGATCGGCAACAGCTGGCAGCTGCGCGACATGCGCCAGGCCTGAGCGAGACCGGCGCGCCGGGTAGCCGCCGATGCTGCGCTTGCGCAACGGCGGCCCACCCCTGGAAATGACCTCCGGTACTTCCAGCCCTTGGCACTCGTGTCGGGCTGTGGTTAGTCTCAGCGTCCGTTTGTCTCGTTTCCATGGGGAACCTCGATGCTTCGTCTCCGCACGCTTGTCATAGCCACGTCCATTGCGCTCGCCGCCTGCTCGCAGCAGTCGAACGAGCAGGCCGCCCAGCCCGCACCCGCGCCCGCCAGCACCGCGCCGGCCAAGGCTTCCACGGCCGCCGCACCGGCCGAGGTCAGCGCCGTCAATCCGTTCCTCGAACCCAGCACGCTGCCGTTCCAGGCGCCGCCGTTCGACAAGATCAAGGATGGCGACTACCAGCCGGCCTTCGAGGAAGGCATGAAGCAGCACCTGGCGGAGATCGAGAAGATCGCCGACAACCCGGAGGCGCCGACCTTCGAGAACACCTTCATCCCGATGGAGAAGTCCGGCCAGTTGATGCAGCGCGTGATGCAGGCGTTCAACGCCGTCAGCGGTGCCAACACCAACGACACCCTGCAGAAGGTGCAGGAAGACGAAGCGCCCAAGCTCGCCGAGCACCAGGACGCGATCGTGATGAACGACAAGCTGTTCAAGCGCATCCAGACCGTCTACGACCAGCGCGATTCGCTCAAGCTCGATCCCGAATCCAAGCGCCTGGTCGAAGTGACCTACAAGAACTTCGTGCACGGCGGCGCCAAGCTGTCCGATGCCGACAAGGCCAAGCTCAAGGACCTCAACAAAGAGGAATCGAGCTTGAGCACGCAGTTCGTCAACAAGCTGCTGGCCGCGACCAAGGACGGCGCCTTCGTCACCGACGACAAGACCAAGCTCGACGGCCTGTCCGACAGCGACCTACAGGCCGCGGTGGAAGCCGCCAAGGCCCGCAAGCTCGACGGCAAGTGGGTGCTGCCGCTGCAGAACACCACCCAGCAGCCGGTGCTCGAGAGCCTCAACGATCGCGCCACGCGCGAAGCGATCTTCAAGAATTCCTGGGGCCGCGCCGAGAAGGGCGACGCCAACGATACGCGCGACATGATCGCCCGCATCGCGCAGATCCGCGCCGAACAGGCCAAGCTGCTGGGTTACCCGAACTACGCCGCGTGGAAGCTGGAAGACCAGATGGCCAAGACGCCGGAAGCGGCGATCGGCTTCATGGACAAGCTGGCCCCGGCCGCCACCGCGCGCGCCGAGCAGGAAGCCAAGGACATCCAGGCGGTGATCGACCAGCAGAAGGGCGGCTTCAAGGTCGAGGCATGGGACTGGGAGCACTACTCCGAGCAGGTGCGCAAGGCCAAGTACGATCTGGACGAATCGCAGATCAAGCCGTACTTCGAGATCGACAACGTGCTGCAGAACGGCGTGTTCTATGCCGCCAACCAGCTCTACGGCCTGACCTTCAAGGAACGCAAGGACATCCCCGTCTGGCAGCCGGACGTGCGCGTGTTCGAAGTGTTCGACAAGGACGGCACCTCGATGGCGCTGTTCTATTGCGATTACTTCAAGCGCGACAACAAGAACGGCGGCGCCTGGATGAGCAACCTGGTCGACCAGTCCAAGCTGATGGGCACCAAGCCGGTGGTGTTCAACGTCGCCAACTTCACCAAGCCCGCCCCGGGCCAGCCGGCGCTGCTGTCGTCGGACGACGTGATCACCATGTTCCACGAGTTCGGCCATGCGCTGCACGGCATGTTCGCCAACACGCAGTACCCGAGCCTGTCGGGCGCCAACACCGCGCGCGACTTCGTGGAATTCCCGTCGCAGTTCAACGAGCACTGGGCCACCGATCCGAAGATCTTCGCCAACTACGCGAAGAACTATAAGACCGGCGAACCGATGCCGGCCGAGCTGGTCGAGAAGATCAAGAAGGCCAAGACCTTCAACAAGGGCTACGACATGACCGAACTGGTCGGCGCCGCGCTGCTCGACATGAGCTGGCACAGCCTCGGCCCGGATGCGCCCAAGCAGGATCCGGACAAGTTCGAGATGGACGCGCTGACCAAGGCCAAAATCAACCTCAGCTACGTGCCGCCGCGCTACCGTTCCAGCTACTTCCAGCACATCTTCGGCGGCGGCTATGCAGCCGGCTACTACGCCTACCTGTGGACCGAAATGCTGGCCGACGATGCCTTCCAGGGCTTCGTCGACAAGGGTGGCCTGAGCCGCGAGAACGGCGACCGCTTCCGCGCGATGATCCTCTCGCAGGGCAACACGCAGGACCTGGCCACCATGTACAAGAACTGGCGCGGCAAGGACCCGAGCATCGAGCCGATGCTGCTCAACCGTGGTCTGAAGGAAGCGCCGCAGAAGAAGTAAGGCCGCAAGGCTTGTTGCGACGAAGAGGGCCGGCTCTGCCGGCCCTTTTTTTTGTGCCGCACGCGCCATGGCATCGGGCTAACCGTGCAAGAATCGGTGGCGTACGAAACAGGTGGCCCGACGGCCTCTTTCGGCATCGTCGCTTGCGAGGTTCCTGCATGGTTGCGCAAGGTTCGTCCGGTCGTCGTCCGCAACGCCTGCTGTGGGGCGTATGTATCGGATTGGTTACGCTGGTTGCGCTTGGCGCCCTAGCGGTGCAGGTCAGCCCCTGGCCGTCGGCCATGCTGATCCGCCTGGTGTTCGATCATGGGGGCGCCCGGGCCAATGCCGCCCTGGCGAGCCAAGTGCCGCCGGGGATCCACAGCGAGTCCGGCGTGCGCTACGACCCGGCCGATCTCGACGCGCTGATGGACATCCATCGGCCTCTGTCGATGCATGGCAAGGCCTTGCCGGTGATCGTGTGGATTCATGGCGGCGGCTTTGTGGCGGGCAGCCGCGGCGACGTGGCCAACTACGCGCGCATGCTGGCCGCCGATGGCTATGCGGTGGTCACCGTGGACTATTCGCTGGCGCCGGAACATCGTTATCCGTTGCCAGTGCATCAGCTCAATCGCGCGCTGACGTTTCTTGCGGACAACGCGGAACGACTGCAGCTGGACATGTCCCGGCTGGTGCTCGGCGGCGATTCGGCCGGGGCGCAGCTGGCCGCGCAGCTGGCGCTGATCGCGACATCGACCGAGTACGCGCAGGCGATGGCGATGTCTTCCGGCGTCTCGTCCGCGCACCTGCGTGGCGTGGTGTTGTTCTGTGGTCCGCTCGACGGAGGGTCCATGACCTCGTCGCCGTCATGGTTCGGCCGCACGGTGGTGTGGTCGTACTTCGGTTCGACCTCGCCACCACCCCAGCACGATACGTTTTCCATCGTGCCGCGCGTGACGAGGCATTTTCCTCCCACCTTCATTTCCGTTGGCAACGGCGATCCGCTGGCGCCGCAATCGATGGCATTGGCGGAGGCGTTGCAGGGCGAGGGGGTTCCGGTCGATGCCTTGTTCTACCCGGCGCCGCATCGACCCAAGCTTGGCCACGAATACCAGTTCGATTTCGCCTTGCCGGAAGCGCGTGAAGCGTTCGCACGCACGCGCGCCTTCCTGCGCGAACGTCTCGCCGCCACGGGGCTGTGACGGCGAGAACGTCGCCGGTCAGCCGCCCGAGGGGTGAGGCGCATCCAGCCACGGCGCCAGCGACACCGACCAGATGTTTTCGCTGCCGTTGTCCCACTGCATGCGCGCGATGTCGTCCTGGGCCTGCTGCGGTGTGCGTGGGTAATGCACCGGCAGCGAGCGCGTGCTGCTGAAGTAGAGCGTGCGATGGTCCGGACTCAGGTGTGCGCCCCAGGGGCCTTTCACGTTGATGTCCTTGCCCAGGTCGATCGGCTTGCCCCAGCCATCGCCTTCGCGGAACGCGATATAGAGACGGTCCGGATCGTCCTTGCTGCTGAAGTTGGCATCGAACACGATGAAGGACTCGTCGGGCGCCACGGCAGGATCGAGCTTGTGCGCGGAGGCATCGCCCAGCGCCACCGCTACCGGCGGTTGGTAAGCACCGTTGCGGTATTGCGAGCGGAACAGGCGGAAGTCGTCATCCTCGGCCGGACGCTGGAAATACACGCTGCCGTCGGTCACCACGGCGGGCGCATAGGTGCGCGAACTGCTGTTCACCGCATCCGGCAGGCGCACCGGCTTTCCCCAGTCATGGCCCTTGCGGTCGACGCGCCACAGATGACCGCCAAAACCCGCGTGCACCGAACCGTCGGCCATCACCGCATCGATCATCTTGCCGCCGTCGACATCGGGGCGGTTCGAGGTAAAGATCAGGAACGACCCGTCCGGCGACATGGCCGGGTCATGATCCAGCCATTGTCCGGAGAACGGCGCCACGGTGGGCGTGCTCCATACCCCATGCACGCGATGCGACACCATGATGGCGGCATTCGGCCAATGCATGCGATCGAAGAACACGGTATCGCCATCGGGCGTGAAGGCTGCGGAATCTTCGTTGGCCGGACCCGAAACGACGCCCGGCGCGAACACCTGCGGCGCATGGGATGCAACGGCATCGGCATACACGCTGGTCGCGATGCCGGTCGCGCAACAGGCTGCGCATAGCACATTCATCACACGCTTCATGCACCGATCCTTCAGTTGGGAATGGGACGAACAGGTTGGGCAGTTCCAAAGCCGCGCCATTCTTGCGCTGGCATTCCGGAGAAAGGACGTGCTTGAAGTCATGCGAGGCTGGCACCATGTCGTTCGTAACGCGTTGCACGGATGGGCTGATGTGCATGGGGCCAGCAGGGAAGGCGGCGCAAACTCAGCTGAAAAAGGGATGTTCATGCGCCTCCTGCTACGCATATCGCTCCTCGCTGTCCTCGGGTTGGGACTGTCGATACAGGCACTGCAAGCCAGCCCCGTCGTCACACGCGGCTGCCTTCCCTTGGAAGGCTTCGACGCCACCAGAAAAGCGCAAGTAGTCGTCTTCGGCGACATGCACGGCACGGTGCAGTCGCCTGCCGTGTTTGGACAGGCAGCCTGCTTGTTCGCCCAGCAACTGGGCGCGCAACGGGGAGTGATCGGCCTGGAATTGCCTGAGTCGTTCAACGCGTACTTCAGCGCCATTGGTGTGGAACCGACAGAAACCGTGTGGTCACGGGCGCGTGTGGACGTGTTCTGGGATGAGTTCAGAGATGGTCGACACAGCGCGGCCATGTTGAACCTCGTTCACCAGCTCATCGAGCTTGCTGCGCAATCGCGAGGTTCGTTGCGCCTGGAGGCGTTGGCGCGCCAGCCCATCGATGTGGACGGCGCGTCACTGCTGATCGAATCGATGAAGTCGTTCGGTGCCACGCGGGCACTTGTGCTCATTGGCAACGCCCATGCACGCATGATTCGCATGCAGGGACAAGATACCGAGCCGTTTGCGCACAATGTGGCGAATGCTGGCTTGAGCTTGCTCTCCTTGAATGCGCAAGCGGGCGGAGGCCAGGTCTGGTGGTGTGCGCCCGAATGCGCCGCGCACCCCTTCTTCGCGACGCCGGAAAAGGGCGGGGTAAAGATCGTGCTTCTCCCCGATGGGGACACGCAGCCCTGGCACGGCTATTACTACGTGCCCCAAATGACACTTTCGCATCCGGTGAAGACCGAAGAGCTGCCCGTACACACGCGTTTGGACATGCCTACGCCGTGAATGGCGGCTACCTGCCGGGTGGGCACGGGACGCGGATGGCCGATGGATCATTCTTCCGGCGTCGACACCGGACACGGCATGACTGAAGGGTGACGCCGCTATCACGCGCCTGCCGTCATAAGCTTTGCGCAGCGGACCGTCGGAGCGGAGCCAGTCCATGCGCAACCTGGATTTCAGTTCGTGGCATGCCTTGTTGTCGACCGTGGTCGGTCTGGGACTGATCACCTTGATCATGGTCGGCGTTCGCCTGCTGGCGATGCACACCGTGCAGAAGCGCCGCGAACGCGAGAACCGCCAGATCAACGAGCGCCTGCGTACCTTGATTGCAGCCTATAAGACCTTGGGTGGCTCATTCACCGGCGATCTCTCGGTGGACCCCACCCATCTGCGCGACCTGCGCCGCGTGGAAGGCGAGTCGCACGAGACCATCGCGCAGCGTTCCGACCGTTCGCGCCGCATGCGCGATGCGGTGGAGGCGGCGCTGTCGGACATCATCCTGCTGGGCACCGAGGAACAAGTGGCCCTGGCGGCACGCGCTGCCACGGAGCTGTCCGAGGGACGGCCCACGCACACGGCGGCGTTGGTGGTGTCGTTGCGCGATTTCATTCGCAAGGTGCTGGATCTGGAAGCGGTGCCGGCCAACCTCGCGATTCCGCAGCAAGGCCCGACACGCATCTCGGCAACGCGGGGCAAGGGCGAAGGCAAAGGCGAGGGCGGCGGCAAGGGTGCCGGCGGTGGCATGGGAGGCATGGGCGCGGGGATGGGAGGGATGGGAAGCCACGCCTCGCTCGATAACGACCAAGACGCCCATCGCTGAGATCGCTCAGTCGTTCTGACGCACATCCCGCGTCGACACCAGGCGCAGGAACGCCTCGTGCTGGTAACGGCTCATGCGCAGCTTCTGCCCGGTATCCATGGTCACCACATGGTGGCCGTTGAACCACGGATGGATGGCCTGCACGCGACGCGTGTTGATGATGGCCGAACGATGCACGCGGGCGAAATGCCGGGGATCGAGCCGCGCCGCCAGCGTGGCCATGGTTTCGCGCATTTCGTGGACGCGATCGGCCAGGTGCAGCAACACCGTATTGCCGCTGGCCTTGATCCACACGATGTCGTCGACGTCCACGAAACTGATCTGCTCGCCGATGCGCACCGGCAGGCGCTGCAGGTAACTCTCGCGTTGGTTCAGCGTGTCGAGCGCCTGCATGATCCTGGCGATCGAGGGGTCGCCCGATCTCTCCCGGGCGGCCAGCCGCTGCTTGACCCGCAGCAGGGTCTCGGCGAAGCGTTCGCGGCTGAAGGGTTTCACCAGGTAGTCCACCGCGTTCGCTTCGAATGCGCGCACGGCGTATTGCTCGTAGGCCGTCACGAACACCGTGGCCGGCATCTGCGCGGCGCCGATGGTGGCGACCACGTCCATGCCGGTGATGGCTGGCATCTGCACATCCAGGAACACCAGGTCCGGCGCTTGCTGGCGAATGGCCAGTACGGCCGACTCGCCGTCGCCGCATTCGTCCAGCAGTTCGATGTCGGCGTCGGCTTTCAGCAGGCGCACGATGGCCCGGCGCGCAATCGGCTCGTCGTCGACCACCAGTGCGGCGATCTTCATGCGATCACCACTTCGGGCGACTCGTCGGGCTCCTCGATTTCCCGGAACGGCAGGCGCAGGCGGCAGATCACGCCCTGCGGCCAGATCATCTCCAGCCGCACCTGCGCTTCGTCGCCATACAGTTCGCGCAAGCGCAGCGCCGTATTCGACAAGCCGATGCCATGGCCTTTCTTCGCCGACGTGTCCGCTTCCAGCGTGCTGTTGCGATTGCGCACGTCGATGCACAGGCTGTCGCCCTCGCGCCGGCATTCGATTTCGACGCAATCGGCGCCCACGCGTTCGCCGATGCCATGGCGGATGGCATTCTCCACGATGGGCTGCAGGATCAGGCTGGGCACGGCGCAGGGCAGCGTGTCCGGGCTCACGTAGATCTGCGTGGTGAGGCGATCCTTGAAGCGCGTGCGCTGGATGCCGAGATACAGATCGAGCAACACCAGCTCGCGTTTCAGGCTGATTTCCTGGCCGTCGTAGTCTTCCAGGAAGGCGCGCAGCAGATCGCTCAGGCGCAGCAGCATGTCTTCGGCCGATAGGGTGTCTTCGTCCAGCAGGGTCGCGATGGCGTGCAGCGTGTTGAACAGGAAGTGCGGCTGCAATTGCGATTTGAGCGCGCGCAGACGCGACTGCGCCAGTTCGGCGGTCAACCGGCTCGCTTCGAGTTCGCGCCGCGATTTCTCTTCATGGAACGCCATCGCCTGCTGGATCGCGAACAGCGCCCAGTAGGTGAGCAGGCCGGTGGCGAAGTGCTGGCCCACGAAGTACCACAGCTGCTGGATGAAGTCGCTGGGTTCGAACAAGGTGGACACCATGGCGCCGATCACCATGGCCAGCATGGTGATGCCAAGACTCAGCGGCAGCTGCTTGCCTAGCCCGCGCAGGCGCAGCGGCGCGCGGATCGGGTAGCGCTCGGCCAGGCGAAATACCCACGGCGCCAGCGCCGCCCAGGTGTACCACTGCACCATGCCCCAGCGGGTGTAATCCCATAGCGACCAGACATGGTGATCGTCGACGATGTCGCGCAGCAACTCCTGGGCGCCAAAGACCGCCGCCACAACGGTCCATAGACCGAGGTAGTGCAGCAGGCCGATGTTCGCGTTACCGAGGCGAACCTTCATCGTGGCATGTCCGAGTGGATCGTCGACCCATCTTAGGCGCCTGATTCGACCGTGAGAAGCAAAGCGCACGGACACTACGATTGGTCATCGCGCTACGACGATTCGTCACGGATGGCTTCCTTGGAAAGGCGCCAAAGGCGTCCGATGGCACCGCTCGCCGCACGTTCGTGTGCGGCCGCGCCCATCCATCCCCGGAGAGCTGCCATGCATGCCAGCCGTGTTACCGCCTTCCTTCTGACCGCATCCGCCATGCTGGTGTCTTTGGCAGCCTGCGCCACGCCGGTAGGAACGACGCGCGAATCGATGCACCCGCTGCGCATCGTCAACGCGACCTTCGACGGGGTGACCTCGCTCGCCATCGCGCCCAGCGGCAGTACGGATTTCCACGTCATAGCGCTGGAACGTCCGCTGCCTGGCGGCCTCGCCTCGGTGATGGTGAACGTGCCGGCGGGCGACTGCCATCGCGACGTGCGCGTGACCTTCCATGGCGAGCGTACGTTGCTTTATCCCAACCTCGATGTATGCCGCAACGATGGCCTGCGCCTGGCTGCAGGCAGCGCGCGTGGCGGGCGCTCGATGCGGCCGCAAGGAAGTCTCGATGCCGCCGGTTCGCCGTAACCGCGTCTAGCTCGTCATTCCGGCCTGCGCCGGATGACGAGCAGGGGCGCGTCGTGCTGCTCGAAACCGATCAATAGGCGAATTCGCGGAACACCGGATCCACGCTGCCGTTCCAGGGGCCGTTGAACAGTTCGAGCTTGCGTTCGGCCGGCGTCTGGTTGGCCTCGACGATCTCGATCATCGGCTCCAGGAAGATGCTTTCGTCGGCGCCGCTCTTGTTGAGGCGGGCGCGACGCTTGAGGCCGTGCGAGGCGATCTTCAGCGTTTCCGCGGCCAGCTCGCGCACGCTGTGCGAACGGAACGGCAGCTTCAGCGCCTGGCGCGGCACGTCGTCGCGCAGCGCGTGGCGTTCTTCGCGGGTGAAGTCCTTGACCAGGTCCCATGCGGCGTCGAGTGCATCGTCGTCATAGAGCAGGCCCACCCACAGCGCAGGCAGTGCGCACAGGCGATTCCACGGGCCGCCATCGGCACCGCGCATTTCCAGGTACTGCTTGAGCCGCACTTCCGGGAAGGCGGTGGTGAGGTGGTCGGCCCAGTCCTTCATGGTGGCGTGCACGCCCGGCACGGCAGGCAGTTCGCCCGCCATGAAACGCTTGAAATCCTGCCCGGAGAGATCGATGTACTGGCCGTTCTGGTAGCTGAAGTACATCGGCACGTCGAGCATGTAGTCGACGTAGCGCTCATAACCGAAGCCGTCCTGGAACACGAAGTCGAGCATGCCGGTGCGGTTGGGGTCGGTGTCTTCCCACACATGCGAACGGTAGGAGAGATAACCGTTCGGACGTCCATCGGTGAACGGCGAATCGGCGAACAGCGCGGTGGCGATGGGCTGCAGCGCCAGGCTGGTGCGGAACTTGCGCACCATGTCCGCTTCGCTGGCGAAATCCAGGTTCACCTGCACGGTGCAGGTGCGCGTCATCATGTCCAGGCCGAGGTTGCCGACCTTGGGCATGTACTCGCGCATGATCTTGTAGCGGCCCTTGGGCATCCACGGCATTTCGTCGCGGCGCCACTTGGGCTGGAAGCCCATGCCGAGGAAGCCGATGCCGAGATCTTCGGCGATCGAACGGACTTCCTTGAGGTGCGAATTGACCTCGCTGCAGGTGTCGTGGATGGTCTCCAGCGGCGCGCCCGAGAGTTCCAACTGGCCGGCCGGCTCCAGCGTGATCGACGCCTTGTCGCGCGACAGCGCCACCGGGTTGTCGCCTTCGCGCGCCACGTCCCAGCCGTAGCGCGTGGCCAGCGTTTCCAGCAGGACGCGGATGCCGCGGTCGCCGTCGAAGGTGGGCGGGCGCAGGGTGTCGGTGAGGAAGCCGAATTTCTCGTGCTCCGTGCCGATGCGCCAGGCATCACGCGGTTTTTCACCGGCGGCCAGATAGTCGGTGAGTTGCTGACGGCTGCCGATGGGCGTGCTCTTGACGGCACTGGGTATGGACACGGGGAACTCCTTACGGGGGTGCCACCACTCTGGGGGTGACGCATCCTAATTCAAAGTGCCGATTATCCGAACTTTTGAAATTAGGGCGCCCTGACCAGGATCAGCGCGTCCTCAGGCGACGGCGGGGAAATCGATGCGCATCCGCGCCCCCCGCCCGGAGCTGCCGTCGAGGATACTCAATTGGGCGCCGTGCACACGTGACACTTCGTCCACGATGGCCAGCCCCAGGCCACAGCCGTCGGCACCGCTGCCCGCGCTGCGGTAGAAGCGCTCGCGCACCTTCTCCCGTTCCTCCGGGGCAATGCCGGTCCCGCTGTCGTCCACTTCGAGGAAGGGGCGATGGTTCGCCACGCCACAGCGGATGGTGATGTTGCCGCCCGAGGGCGTATGCCGGATGGCGTTGTCGATCAGGTTGTTGAGCACCTCGTGCAGCAGCCAGTACACGCCGGTGACCTGCACGGGACGGCTGTCCGCACCCAGGTCGATGCCATGGGCGAGCGCGCGATCGAGCGAGCTGTCGATCACTTCGCCGATCAGGCGGGGCAGGTCGACGGCGGTGAAATGGCTGGCGCGATGCGCCGAGGGTTCGGCGCGTGCCAGCGTCAGCAACTGGTTGGCGGTGTGCGCCAGACGGTCGACACCACCCTGCAGGAGTGCAATGCGTTCCTGCACCGGCGTGCCGGCGGATTCGCGGCTCAGCACTTCGAGCTGGGCCTTCAGGCCGGTCAGCGGCGTGCGCAGCTGGTGCGCGGCATTCGCAAGAAAATGCTGTTGCGACAGCACCGAATCGCGCACCCGTCCCAGCAGCGAATTGAGCGACACCACCAGTGGCAATACTTCGGTGGGCACGTTCTCGGTGGGCAGCTGATTGAGCGCCACCGCCGGGCGTCCGGCAATCTGGCGGCTCAGGCGCTGCAGCGGGCGCAGCGCGATGCGTATGCCCACCAGCGCGATGACGAACACGGCGGCCATCTGCACGGTGTCGTTGATCAGGAAGGCCACGTCCAGCCGATGCACCGCGCGGTCGCGACGGGCCGGAGTTTCGGCCACGGTGACCACCAGCGGGTCGCCGGTTTCGTTGGTGCGATAGCTGGCCAGCCGGAACGATTCGTTGCGGAAGTCGATGTTCGCGTAGCTGAAACCGTCGTCCGACTGGCTGTCGGGCGCTACCGGCAATTCCGGCGAGCCGGCGATGGTGGTGCCATCGGGCAGGCTGACCCGGTAGAAGAAGTGCTCGTCGGGCATCGCGCGCAGCGGCGGCGGCGGATGCGAAGGCAGCGCCACATCGGGGTGGCCGCCGGGGCCGGGGTGGATACGGGCGACGATGGCCAGCGCGGAGCGCGACAGCGAATGATCGAACGCGTTGTGGATCGGACTGACGATCACGTGATGATCGACCGCCACGCCGGCAATCAGCAGCAACAGCAGCGGCGCCAGCAGATAGCTGAGCAGCCGCTTGTGGACGCTGGTAGGGCGCCGGGACTGCTTTGATTTGTTCGAGGTGAATGTCACCGAAGCGGCCCCGCGGGTGATGTCCGGAAGCTGCGCGGGTCGGATCGCTCAGGCGGTCATGCGCCAGCCGACCCCGCAGATGGTCCGGACATCATGCCATCGGCATGGAATGGATCGGAGTATTCGGCCGCTCAGGCGTCTTCGAGGCGATAGCCCAGGCCCCGGATGCCGCGCACCGTGGCCGAACTGCCCAGCTTGCTGCGCAGGCGCGAGACGTGCACTTCGATGGCGTTGCCGGAGATGTCCTCGCTCCAGCCGGTGATGGCCTGGGTCAGGCGTTCCTTGCTCACCACGCGACCGCTGTGGTGCGCCAGGCATTCCAGGATCGACCACTCGCGGCGGGTCAGCTCGAGCACTTCGCCCTTTTCGTTGAGCGCGCGCCGGCCGGCCAGGTCGATGCGCAGGCCGCCGATCACGATCTCGTTGGCGGCGGCCGCCGTGGCGCGACGGATCAGCGCGCGGCAGCGGGCGGCCAGTTCCGGCAGCGCGAACGGCTTGACCAGGTAGTCGTCGGCGCCCAGGTCCAGCGCATTGATGCGGTCGTCCAGGCCGTCGCGGGCCGTCACGATCAGCAGCGGCAGCGAGCTGCCGTCCCGGCGCAGTCGGCGCACCAGCGAGAGGCCGTCTTCGCCGGGCAGGCCCAGGTCGACGATGGCCAGGTCGTAGTGGGTGTCGGCCAGGCGGGAGGCCACGGATTCGGCATCGCCTACCGCATCCACGACATAACCCGAGCCGACCAGGCCACGGGAAATGGCATCGGATACGAGGGAATCATCTTCGACGAGCAGGATGCGCATAGGGCACGACAGTGAGATGGTCGTCACATGTTAACAGGCACGCCTTTCATCTCGCCGTCGTCTGGCGCCCCTGCCGGCGGAAGGCTCACCCACAAAAAAAGGCGCCTGCGGATGGCAGGCGCCTTGGGTCCGTCGTGCAACGGGGCCGGGCTCTCAGTAAAGAGGCACCGTGGGATCGATCTCCCGGGCCCACGCATCCATGCCGCCTTCGACGTTGTAGATCTTGGTGAAGCCGTGCGCGGCAAAGCGCTCGGCCACGCCGCGGCTGGACACGCCGTGGTGGCAGATGAAGGCAATGGCCGTGTCCTTGGGCAGGTTGGCCAGCGCGTCGTAGCCTTCCTCGTCCAGCACGCGGGCCTGCGGCAGCGGCGCAGCGGCGGCGCGGCCATGGGCCGGACGCACGTCCACCAGGGTGATGTCGCCGGCGGCCAGGCGTTCCTTCAGCTGCTGCACGGTGAGCGTGCCGATCTCCGTCGCGCCCGGGAACTTCAGGCTCAGGCCTTCGCCCTGCACGGTGGAGACCCAGTCGATCACGATGCCCTTGGCGCGCTGGGCGCTACCCGGGTCGAAATGCACTTCGATGCCATTGGCGCTGACCACGATGTCGTGGTCGCTGCCCGGCGCCAGCTGGAAACCGGCGCTGTGGTCCGGGCCGATTTCCAGATGCAGGGCCAGACCCTGGGCATTGGCGGTGCCCTGGCGGATGGCCTCGGCGGCCTTGTCGGTAATCGTGATCTCAGGCGGGGTGCGATCCGGAGCGGAGGCACCGAACAGCTGGTGCAGCTCGCCCGAGGCATACATCTGGCGAATGATGTCGGCGCCGCCGACCAGTTCGCCGCCCACGTACAGCTGGGGGATCGTCGGCCAGTCGCCGTAGGCCTTGATGCCCTCGCGGATTTCCGGGTCTTCCAGCACGTTCACCGTGTGGTAGTCCGGCAGCAGCTCATTGAGCGTGTTGGTGGCCGCGGACGAGAAGCCGCACATCGGCTGCTGGCGGGTGCCCTTCATGAACAACACCACGCGGTGGTTCTGGAGCAGGGATTCGATACGTTCGCGGGTGGCGCTGTCGAGGGACATGGGGGCGGGAGCTCCGGCAAAGAGGGCGAATTGTAGCGCCTGTGGATATGCCGGCGGATTTCGGGGATGCAAGGGGGCTTCACGCCGCCGGTCGCAATTCCGCCAGATCCAGCTTCGCCCGCGTCAGCGGCGCCAGCGCCAGCGCGGCGGCGGGCGAGGGCAGCACCAGTTCGCGGCTGGCCCGGCCCAGCGGGGCGGCCTGCTCGCTCCAGTGGATCAGCTCCATCGCGCCGGTGTGGTCTTCTACCAGCACCGTGCAGTGCTCCACCCAGTCGCCGTCGTTGAGATACAGCACGCCGTCCATCTCGCGCACATGGCCGAAATGGATGTGACCGCAGATATGCCCGTCGAAACCGCGCTCGCGGGCGTCGCTGGCCACGCGCTCTTCGTAGGCGCGGATATAGGCCAGCGCCTTGCCGATATGCGATTTGACGATGATGGACAGCGGCAGGTACGGCAACTCCAGGCGGCGACGCATCGCGTGGACCCGGCGGTTGGTCCAGCAGATGAAGCGATGCATCACTTCCCCCAGGTGCACCATCCATGTGCGCCCGACCTGCTCCGGATCGAATTCGTCGCCGTGGCTCACGTGATATCGGCGGCCATCGGCGCCTTCATGCACCGCGTCCAGCTCGATCTTCACGCCGCCAAAACTTTGCCCGGCCAGGCCGCGCACGGGCGCGTCGTGGTTGCCGGGGATATAGACGACCTCGACGCCGCGTCGCGCCAGATCGAGCACTTCGGCGATCACCGCGCCATGGTCGGGGTGCCACCAGGTTCGGCGCGCCAGTGCTTCCATGTCGATGATGTCGCCGACCAGGTACAGCTTCTCGCAACGCAATTTGCGCAGGAAATCGAGCAGATAGCCTGCCTTGCAGTCAGGCGTGCCCAGATGCACGTCGGAGATGAAGGCACTGCGGCAGTGGAAGGTCGCCATGGCAGTCTCTCCCGGTGGTTACCGGGACGCCAGCTTGCAGCGTTTACGTCACCGCACGATGGCGGGGAGATTGCAGAGCGGTTTCCGCCCAGGCGAAGCAAAACATAAAACGGCGGGAGCGCACCCTGTGCGCGACCGGTGACGCGGTTCTGGTCGGTGTTCGCCGGGCCTGGATCGCCCGGACAAATACCGAGGCGACCCTCAGCTCCGCGGTCGCGCACAGGGTGCGCTCCTACAGTGGCTGCTGCTGGGTCAGGCGGAAAGCATCGCCACGGCCGCCGGCACTGCCGCCTCCGTCCACAGCGCATATTGCGCGGCTGACGGATGCAGCCCGTCATCGGCAAGCAGGGCCGGATGCAAGCGCGAGATGCCGGTAATGTCCACGAATTGCGCGCCTCGCCGCCCGGCTTCCTCTTGCGCGATGGCGTTATAGACGTCCAATTCACCGGCAATCTGCAGCACGTCGCGACCGCTGCCATGCGCGAACGGGGTGACGCCCCAGTCGGGAATCGACAGCACCAGCACGCGCTCGCTGCGCCCGCCCGCCAGCGCCACGGCGCGTTCGAGCAGCCCGCGGAACTCGCTGCGGTAGTCGTCCGCGCTGCGCCCGCGGTACTGGTTGTTCACACCGATCAGCAAACTCACCAGGTCGTAAGGCGGCTCGAACGCGAACGCGTCCATCGCGGCCGACAGTTCGTCGGTGGTCCAGCCGGTGGTGGCGATGATGGTGGGATCGTCCAGCGCCACACCCTCACGGCGCAGCCGCACCGCCAGCTGCACCGGCCAGCGCCCCGCGTCGGGCACGCCTTCGCCGATGGAATAGGAGTCACCCAATGCGAGATAACGCATCCCTAGGCAACGGCAGCCGTGCGCGGCTTCTGCGAGGCGGCCATGCCGGTCAGCACGCGCTCGATGCGTTCGAACACCTCGCGCAACTGCTCCGGCGGCGGCAGCAGGGTCAGGCGCAGGTGACGGCTGTGCGGCACGTTGAAGCTGCTGCCCGGCACCACCAGCACGGATTCTTCTTCCAGCAGGCGCAGTGCGAAGGCGTTGTCGTCGAAGTCGGCGAGGCGATCGGCGCGAACGCGCGGGAAGGCATACAGCGCACCGGCCGGTGACACCAGATCGAGGAACTGGCTGGCCGCCACACCTTCGAGCACGGCGCGGCGCGCTTCATGCAGGCGGCCGCCCGGTGCGGTGAGCGTGCTGATGGTCGGTGCGGATTCCAGCGCGGGACGCACGGCCCATTGCGCGGTGACGTTGGCGCACAGGCGCAGCGCGGCCAGCAGTTGCAGGGCATCGCGATAGTCGGCGGTGCGCGCGGGATCGCCCGACAGGCTCATCCAGCCCACGCGGTAGCCGCAGGCGCGATGCACCTTGCTCAGGCCGCCGAAACTCACGCATGGCACCTCGCCCGCCACCGCGGCGAGCGGCTGGAAGGGGGCGTCGTCGTAGAGGATCTCGTCGTAGATCTCGTCGCTGAGCAGCAACAGACGATGCTTGGCGGCGATCTCGACCATGCGTGCCAGCAGTTCGCGCGGATACACGGCGCCGGTCGGATTGTTCGGATTGATCAGCACCAGCGCGCGGGTGCGCGGCGTGATCAGCGATTCGATTTCCTCGGGATCGGGCAGGTGGCCGTTTTCCGCCAGGCAGCGGTAATAGCGCGGCTTGCCGTCGTTGAGGATGGTGGCGGCACTCCACAGCGGGTAGTCGGGGCTGGGCAGCAGTACTTCGTCGCCGGGTTGCAGCAGGGCGCGCAGGCTCAGGTCGATCAGTTCGCTCACGCCGTTGCCGATGAAGATGCGCTCCACTTCCACGCCGTGCGCGCCGCGATGGCGCTGCTGGGCGGCGATGGCGTCGCGGGCTTCTTCCAGTCCCTGTTCGTGGCCGTAGGCCTCGCTGTCGTGTAGGTGACGTGCGATTGCTTCGCGCAAATGGGCCGGCGTTTCGAAGCCGTAGCGGCCGGGATTGCCGATGTTGAGCTTGATGATCGGCAGGCCAGCCGCCTCCAGCTCACGGGATCGCCGGGTGAGCGCGCCACGGATTTCATAGCGCACGTCCGCCAGGTGCGCACTGGGTTTGATCGAGGCCAACGCAAGCGTCCTTCGTCTTGGTGTTGTTGCGGCGCAAGAACCTGCCCGCCAACTGCATGCTAGCAGCGTCCCGGCGCGCTTGGGGAGCCGAAAATCAAGGTATTTCGGGCTTTTTCCAGGCAACGATGCTCTGGTCCATGCCGCGTGGGCAGCATGGCCCGATGGATCAGAGCATCCCTTGCCGCCGGGCAGGGCATAATGGCCACCCATGACGCACCCCGAAATCATCGAGCGACTGCGCCGTATCGGCTGGCGTGGGGAGACCCTGCCCGCCGAAGGCAGGCAGTTGGCCCGCGTAGTGGCGCAGCATCGCGCCGGCTACGAACTGCACGATGGCGAGCACCTGTTCGGCGCCCAGCCGGCGGGTCATTTCCTCAAGCGCAGCCTGGATCCGGCCGACCGTCCGTCGGTGGGCGATTTCGTTGAAATCGAGTCGGGCAAGCCACCGCATATCGTGCAGGTGCAGCCAAGACGCACCGTGCTGTCGCGCGCAGCGGCCGGCGAACGCTACGAGCGCCAGATCATCGCCACCAATATCGATTACGTGCTGGTGCTGACCGGCCTGGACGGCGACTTCAATCCGGCGCGCATCGAGCGTTACCTGTCGCTGACCGAAGGCTCCGGCGCACAACCGGTGGTGCTGCTGAGCAAGCTCGACACGCGCGAGGACGCGCCCCAGTTGCTGGCCGCGCTGCGCGAGCGCCTGCCCAATGGCACGCCGATCCATGCCATCAACGGCAAGGATCCGGCCAGCATCGACTTGCTGCTGCCGTATCTGCAGCCGGGGGACAGCGCCGTGCTGGTGGGTTCGTCCGGCGCAGGGAAGTCCACGCTCACCAATACGTTGCTGGGCAGCGAGCGCATGGCCACCAGCGCCGTGCGCGGCCACGACAGTCGCGGTCGGCACACCACGACGTATCGCGCGCTGTTGCAGTTGCCCAGCGGCGGCTGCCTGATCGACACGCCCGGCATGCGCGAACTCAAGCTTACCGGCGAAGAAAACCTCGACCTGTTCGCCGACATCGATGCGCTGGCCGAACAGTGCCGCTTCGCCGACTGCGGCCACGGCAGCGAGCCTGGCTGCGCGGTGCAGGCGGCGCTGGACAGCGGCGACCTGTCCGCCGAGCGCTGGCGCAACTACCTGAAATTGCGCGACGAGCGCGAAGAACAGGCCACCACCCTGGAAGCCAAGCTGCGCCGCCAGCGCGGCGGGCGTCCGGCGACCAAGCCCCACACGAATCGGCATTCGCGTGATCGGGATTAGTCGAGCGCTGCGCTGTCGTGGCGCGGCGGGTGCACTACTATCGGGCCGTCTTGGTTAGGGAAGCGGGCATGCAGCGGCTGTCGTCGCGTTCGACGTTGTTCTTTGAGCGGGAGTTTCCCGCCTTCGGCTTCGGGCTTCCGGCGTTCAAGCCCGGTGTCCCTTCGGTGGATCGAAGGAGGCCCGCATGAATACCCCGGGCGTCGCTTTCTCGCCTGAGCTCCAGCGCTACGCCGATCTGGACAAACGCCTGCTGATGGCCGTGCGCGGCATCCGTATCCTGCCCACCGTGGCATGGCCCGCCTCGCTGGAAGACCGCATGATCGCGGCCTATGCGAAGGGACAGTTCTCGCTGCCCGACGTGCAGTACACCGTGCCGGATCTATCCGCCGAGCGTGCGGAGCTGGCCGCCATCGAGCGCGAGGCTGGCTATGACGATCCGCTGGGCGAGTACCTGTGCCGCACCGCCGAGTCGTGGCGCATCGCCGCCGAAATGCTCGAAGCGGTAGGCACCGATCAGGTCACCGCGCCCTCGATCGTGTTGTACGGTCGCCCCGGCGATAAGATTCCCGGCAGCGAGCGCAGCAACCTCGACGCCGCGCGCTATTTCGTGGAACTCTCTGACGAGCTGGGTTCGGACCTGATCGCCGACGACGTGCTCGTGGCCATCTCCGCCGACGACCTGCGCGCGGACCTGAGCAGAACGCTGGACGAGTTCTTCGGCGAGCCGCTGATTTCCGTGGAGGTGGACCCGGAACTCACCGCCAAGGCGGCGGCCGGCGCCACCCGCATCCGCCTGCGCGGCGGCACGCGCTTCACCGATTACGACCGCCACCAGCTGCTCGCGCACGAAGCGTTGGTGCATTCGCTTACCGCCTTGAATGGCCGCGCACAGCCGCTGCTCGCCTCGCTGGGCCGCACCTCGCCGCGCGTCACGGCGACGCAGGAAGGCCTGGCGGTCTTCGCCGAGCTGATGTCCGGCGCCATCGATATCTCGCGATTGAAGCGCATCAGCTTGCGCATCCTGGCCATCGACATGGCCTTGAGCGGCGCGGATTTCGTCGAGGTCTACCGTTTCTTCAGCGAGTGCGGACAGAGCCCTGCCGACAGCTTCCACTCGGCGCAGCGCGTGTTCCGCGGCGTGCCGCTGACCGGCGGTGCGGCGTTTGCGAAGGACAATGTCTACCTGTCAGGCCTGCTCACCGTGCACACGTTCTTTCGCTGGGCGCTGAAGCAGCGGCGCATGGATATGCTGCGGAATCTTTTCGCCGGCAAGCTGGCCTTGCACGATGTCATCAGCCTGCAACCGTATTTCGCCTCCGGCGCGATCGCCCCGCCGCGCTGGCTGCCGCCGTGGATGCAGCACGCGCACGGGCTGGCGGGGAAACTCGCATTCTCGTTGTTCGTCAATCGCATACATATGGGCAAGGTGCAGGCGGAAGCGCTTTCGCTGAGTCTTTAAAGCTCTCTGTGGAAGCGCACTTGTGCGCGACAAGCGCTCGGTGTTCCTCCGTCGCGCTCAAGTGCGTTCCCACAAAAAGCACCATGCCGTTGCATACCAGTTGTGTGAACCATCGCGTCACCATGCTGCAGCGCATCGTCGGGGAAGGGTGGCCGGCGGTGATACCATTCGGTGATGCCGCCTCGCGGCCCCGCCTCCCCATCACATTCGATCTCATTCCCATGGCCCTTCCCGAAGAATTGCGCCTCGCCGCTCTCGAGTACCACCGCCTTCCGCGCCCCGGCAAGATCAAGGTGAGCGCGACCAAGCCGATGGTGACGCAGCGCGATCTCGCGCTCGCTTACTCGCCCGGCGTCGCTTATGCCTGCGAGGCCATCGTCGAGGATCCGAACGCCGCCAGCGAAATGACCGCGCGCGGCAACCTCGTCGCGGTGATTACCAACGGCACCGCGGTGCTGGGCCTGGGCGACATCGGCCCGCTCGCCGGCAAGCCGGTGATGGAAGGCAAGGGCGTGCTGTTCCAGAAGTTCGCCGGCATCGATGTGTTCGACATCGAGATCAACGAGCGCGACCCGGACAAGCTGGTCGACATCATCGCCTCGCTCGAGCCCACCTTCGGCGGCATCAACCTCGAAGACATCAAGGCGCCGGAGTGCTTCATCGTCGAGCGCAAGCTGCGCGAGCGCATGAAGATTCCGGTGTTCCACGACGACCAGCACGGCACCGCCATCATTGTCGGCGCGGCCATCGTCAATGCGCTGGAAGTGGTCGGCAAGAAGATCGAGGACGTCAAGCTCGCCACCACCGGCGTGGGCGCGGCGGGCATCGCCTGCCTGGACATGCTGGTCGCGCTGGGCCTGAAGCCTGAGAACATCCTGGCGTTCGATCGCGACGGCGTGCTCTACACCGGCCGCGACAACATGGACCCGGACAAGCAGCGCTACGCGCGCGACACCGAGAAGCGCACGCTGGCGGATATCGTCGCCGGCACCGACGTGTTCCTCGGCCTCTCGGCCGGCGGCATCCTGCGTCCGGAAATGGTCGCCACCATGAATGCGCGGCCGATCATCCTGGCGCTGGCCAATCCCAATCCGGAGATTTCGCCGGAAGACGCCAAGATGGAGCGCCCGGACTGCATCATCGCGACCGGCCGTTCGGACTATCCGAACCAGGTCAACAACGCGCTGTGCTTCCCGTACATCTTCCGCGGCGCGCTCGACGTGGGCGCCACCGTCATCAACGAATCGATGAAGACCGCCTGCGTGCGCGCCATCGCCGAGCTGGCCCGCATGGAAGCCGGCGATCTGGCCAGCGCCTACGGTGGCGACGTGCCGACCTTTGGCCCCGACTATCTGATTCCGCGTCCGTTCGATCCCCGCCTGCTGGTGATGCTGGCGCCGGCCGTGGCGCAGGCGGCGATGGATTCGGGCGTGGCCACGCGTCCCATCGCGGACATGGACGCGTACAAGGAAAAGCTCGGCCAGTTCATCTATCGCACCGGCCTGCTGATGAAGCCGGTGTACGAGCGCGCGCGTGCCGACCGCAAGCGCGTGGTGTACGCCGAGGGCGAGGAAGAGACCGTATTGCGCGCGGTGCAGACGGTGATCGATGAGCGCCTCGCGTTCCCGATCCTGATCGGCCGCCCCAGCGTGATCGAGACGCGCATCGAGCGCCTTGGCCTGCGCATGCGTGAGGGCGTGGACTTCGAACTCACCAATATCGATGACGATCCGCGCTTCAACGAGTACTGGCAGCAGTACCACGCGTTGACCGAGCGCCGTGGCGTGTCGCCGGCGGCAGCGAAGAACCTGCTGCGTTCGCGTCCCACGCTGATCGCCTCGATCATGGTCGAGCGCGGCGAAGCCGATGCGATGATCTGCGGCCTGGTCGGTCGTTTCCACAAGAAGCTGGGCTATATGCGCAGCGTGTTCGGCCTCGATCCGGGCGTGTCGTGCACCTCGGCGATGACCGGCGTGATCAACGACCAGGGCGCGTGGTTCTTCCTCGATACGCACGTGCAGTGCGATCCCACCGCCGAGCAGATTGCCGAAGCGACGCTGCAGGCCAGCTATCGCCTGAAGCTGTTCGGCATCGAGCCGAAGATCGCGTTGCTGTCGCATTCCAACTTCGGCAGCCATGAGAACGCCAGCGCGGCAAAGATGCGCAAGGTGCGCGAGATCCTGGTCCAGCGTAATCCCAAGCTCGACATGGACGGCGAGATGCAGGCGGATACGGCATGGGACGAGGCACTGCGCCTGCGCATGTTCCCGAACACCACGCTGAGCGGCCGCGCGAACCTGTTCGTGATGCCGAACCTCGACGCGGCCAACATCACCTACAACATGGTGCGCGTGATGACGGATGGCGTGGCGATCGGTCCGATCCTGATGGGCATCAACAAGCCCGCGCACATCCTCACGCCGGCGGCGACGCCGCGTCGCGTGGTGAACATGACGGCGATTGCGGCGGTGGATGCGCAGATTCGTCAGGCGCAGGGTGAGCGGCGCAGCTGAGGTTTGGGTTTGTAGTTAAGTGTTTGGGAACGGAGCCTTGGGCTCCGTTTTCTTTTTGAGTTGCAACGAGACGCAGCTCTTTCTCCCTCTTCCCTCCGGGGAGAGGGTTGGGGGTGAGGGGCCAACCTAGCCTCATTGTGTGGACACGTCACTGTCCTGTTTTGCTCGTCATCCCGGCGCAGGCCGGAGGCGCTTTTCAACAGCCGAAGGCTGGTCATCCAGTTTCGTCAGTCTTCGGTTGTTGCGCTACCGCGACCGGGCTCGCCTGCCGCGGGCTTCCGTGCCGCTGCCGCGGCCCGGGTCACTTTCTCTTGCTTGCCCAAGAGAAAGTAACCAAAGAGAAGGGCCCCCCGGATGACGCGCCTTCCGGGCCTAGCGGCCCTCCAGGTGCGCGGGTGGGTTGCGGGGTTTTTCGACAGGGCATCCTGCCCTGGCGAAAAACTGGCCCGCATCCCTGCGGGCCACCCTGCGGGCTTTCCTCCACCCACCCGCCGCGTCATACGGGGTCCCCCAAGGGCCAAGGGCTAAGCTCGTCTTAGTTGCGTTTTCGCGATCACCCGCCCCTCACCCCGGCCCTCTCCCCGGAGGGGAGAGGGAGAAGTGGCGTGCATCGCAAAGGGCGATGCGAAGCGAGGCTCCGCTTTAAGTCCTCAGCGAGTTGGGCGCGTTGCGTAGCGCATTGAGGTACCCCTGGGGTGGCCTCCCATGGAGATCCGGTGGGACGTGCCGCGAGCGTTCGCGCTTGGATTCAACACGATGCTGCCAGCTTTAAGGGCCATTTCTTTGGGTTACTTTTCTTTGGGCCAGCAAAGAAAAGTGACTCGGCTGCCGGCAGGCAGTCGAAACGCCCGCTGCGTAAGCGGCCCGGTCGCGGAAACGCGACAACTAAACACCGAGGCCCTGGATTCCGGCCCCCGCCGAAATGACGAGCAAAAGCAAAACCCTGCCGTCCCGGCCCGACTAAAGTCGAACCCCGCCTGCACCCCCATTCGCCCCCGTATTGTCTCGATCCAATTGGCGAAAAACCCCGTCGGAGCTAAACTCGGAAGGTTCCCCGTCTCCCCCGCGGAGACGTCCACCTACAGCCGCGCCACCTCCCCGGCGCCGCGGAGAGAAGCTCCCCATGGATCAGCTCGACGACATCCTCCAGCAAGACCTCGACCCCACCGAAACCCAGGAATGGGTCGAATCGCTCAACGCGGTCATCAATCACGACGGCACCGAGCGTGCGCATTACCTACTGGAGAAGATGGTCGATTCGACGCGTCGGGCGGGCGGCTACCTGCCGTTCAACCCGACCACCGAGTACGTCAACACCATCTCGCCGGCCAATGAAGCCAAGATGCCGGGCGACGCCGCGATGGAGTGGCGCATCCGTACGCTGATCCGCTGGAACGCGATGGCGATGGTGGTGCGTGCCAACCGCAAGCCGGGCGAACTGGGCGGTCACATCGCCAGCTTCGCCTCGTCGGCCACGCTGTACGACGTGGGCTTCAACCATTTCTGGCGCGCACCGAGCGCCGATCATCCGGGCGACCTGGTGTTCCACCAGGGCCACTCCAGCCCGGGCGTGTATGCGCGTTCGTTCCTGGAAGGCCGCATTTCCGAGGAACAGCTCGACCTGTTCCGCATGGAAGTGGCCGGCAAGGGTCACGGCCTGTCTTCGTACCCGCATCCGTGGCTGATGCCGGACTACTGGCAGGTGCCGACGGTGTCGATGGGTCTGGGTCCGATCCAGGCGATCTACCAGGCGCAGTTCTGGAAGTACCTGGAACACCGCGGCCTGATGCCCAAGACCGATCGCAAGATCTGGTGCTTCCTGGGCGACGGCGAAACCGACGAGCCCGAATCGCTCGGCGCCATCTCGCTGGCCGGCCGCGAAGGCCTGGACAACCTGGTGTTCGTGATCAACTGCAACCTGCAGCGCCTGGACGGTCCGGTGCGCGGCAACGGCAAGATCATCCAGGAACTGGAAGGCGTGTTCCGTGGCGCCGGCTGGAATGCCATCAAGGTGGTGTGGGGTTCCTATTGGGATCCGCTCCTCGCGCGCGACACCAAGGGCGTGCTGCGCAAGCTGATGATGGAAACCGTCGACGGCGAATACCAGGCGTGCAAGGCCTTCGGTGGCGCGTACACGCGCGAGCACTTCTTCAACAAGTACCCCGAAACGCGCGAGATGGTGGCCAACCTGTCGGACGACGACATCTGGCGCCTCAACCGCGGCGGCCATGATCCGCACAAGGTCTACGCAGCCTACGACCAGGCCGTGAAGACCAAGGGCATGCCGACCGTGATCCTCGCCAAGACGGTGAAGGGTTACGGCATGGGCGCGGCCGGCGAATCGCAGAACCCGACGCACCAGCAGAAGAAGCTGGACGCCGAGGCCGTGCGCCACTTCCGCGACCGTTTCAACATCCCGGTGGCGGACGACAAGCTGGCCGACGTGCCGTACTTCCATCCGGGCAAGGATTCGCCGGAAGTGCAGTACATGCTGGAGCGTCGTCGCCAGCTCGGCGGTTCGCTGCCGCAGCGTCGTCGCACCTCCGACGTGAAGCTCAAGGCGCCGGAACTGTCGGCGTTCGAGCAGATCACCAAGGGCAGCGGCGAGCGCGAAATCTCCACCACCATGGCGCTGGTGCGCGGCATGAACCTGATGCTGCGCGACAAGCAGATCGGTGAGCGCATCGTGCCGATCGTCGCCGACGAAGCGCGCACCTTCGGCATGGAAGGCATGTTCCGCCAGATCGGCATCTACGCGCCGTTCGGCCAGAAGTACCGTCCGCAGGATGCCGACCAGCTGCTGTACTACCGCGAAGACCAGAAGGGCCAGGTGCTGCAGGAAGGCATTTCCGAGGCCGGCGGCATGGCGGCATGGATGGCAGCGGCGACCAGCTACAGCATCAGCAACCAGCCGATGCTGCCGTTCTTCGTGTACTACTCGATGTTCGGCTTCCAGCGCATCGGCGACCTGGCCTGGGCGGCTGGCGACATGCGCGCGCGCGGCTTCCTGATCGGCGGCACCGCCGGCCGTACCACCATCAACGGTGAAGGCCTGCAGCACGAAGACGGCCATTCGCACCTGCTGTCCGGTGCGATCCCGAGCGTGAAGTCGTACGACCCGACGTTCTCCTACGAAGTCGCAGTGATCCTGCAGGACGGCACGCGCCGCATGCTGCAGGAACAGCAGGACGTGTACTACTACCTGACCGTGATGAACGAGAACTACAGCCACCCGGACATGCCCGCGGGCGCCGAGGAAGGCATCATCAAGGGCATGTACCTGTTCAAGGACGCCGGCAAGCCGAAGAAGGGCGAGACGCGCGTGCAGCTGCTGGGATCAGGCACGATCCTGCGCGAAGTCATCGCGGCGGCGGAACTGCTGGAGAAGGATTTCGGCGTCACCGCCGACATCTGGTCCTGCCCGAGCTACAGCGAACTGCGTCGCGACGGTTTCGACGCCGAGCGCTGGAACCGCCTGCATCCGGAAGCCGAGCAGCGCGTGCCGTACGTGACGGGCCTGCTGCAGGGCCGCCAGGGTCCGGCCATCGCCGCCACCGACTACGTGCGCGAGTACTCCGACCAGATCCGTGCCTTCATGCCCGATGGCATGCGCTACACGGTGCTGGGTACGGACGGCTACGGTCGTTCGGACACGCGCGCCAACCTGCGTGGTTTCTTCGAAGTCGACCGCTACTGGATCGCCCACGCCGCCCTGGCCGCGTTGGCGAAGGACGGCAAGGTCAACGCGAAGGACGTGGCCCGCGCCATCAAGACCTACAAGCTGGATCCGGACAAGCCGAATCCTGAAACGGTCTGAGATAGAGCTTGGCCTTGACGAAAAACGCCGCGATCAATCGCGGCGTTTTTTTCTCTGTAGGAACGCACCCTGTGCGCGACCGGCGTGCGGCACGGCCGCGCTACCGTAGCGGTCGCGCACAGGGTGCGCTCCTACAGTCGAAGATGGCCGTCCAAATGAAAACCCGCCTTTCGGCGGGTTTTTGCGATCGGACCACAACGCTTATTCGTCGTCGCCGCGGAACAGATGTCGCAGCAGGAAGAAGGCGCCCACCGTGCCGGCGATGATCGCCGTGGTCGCGACCGGATGGCGCGTCACATGGCGCCGCAGACGGCGATACTGGTAATTGGCTTCGTCGGCGAAATCTTCCGCAGCGTGACCGAAGCGGCGCGCGTAGGTGCTGCGGTTGCGGCCGAAGCGGCGGCTGGCCTCGCGGCCGCGCTCCACCAGTTCGTCGGCCCGCCCGGCGGCTTCGCCGGCGTAGTGGCGCACGCGTTCACGGACGCCGTTGACAGTGTTTTCGAGGTCGTGGTGACGGCTCATGGCGTCCTCCTGCAATAAGTTTGTTCACGTTGCCAGCGCCGGTGTGAGCGGTGCGTAAATAATGGCGGCGCTTGTTCAGCTGCGATGTCGGCCCATGGCGAAGGGACTGCGGCGCGACGCAAGCAGGTGCGCGATGCCTTGCCGCACGGGCGGCAAGGTCTGGCTTGCGCGGAGCAGGGCGGACCGGGCGAGCCGCGGAATGCGGCGATCATCGGTATACAGGGTGACCACCGCCATGGTGGCGGCGTAGAGCGGCCACGTGGCGCGGCGATGCATGCGCTGGTAGCGGCGCAGCAGCTCCGGCGAGGCGATGTCGTGGCCGCCGGCGGCGGCGCTTGCCAGCAACGAACCCAATGTCTGCACACCCTGCAAGCCCAGATTGAAGCCGTGCGCGGTGACGGGATGCATTCCCACCGCGGCGTCGCCGATCAACGCCAGGCGGTGGGCCACGAACCGGCGTGCGTACACGCCCACCAGCGGATACGCATGACGCGTGGAAGTGAGCCGCATAGCGCCGAAGCGGCCGTCGAAGCGACGACGCATTTCCATCTCGAAATCCGCCTCGCTCATCTCCATCACGCGTTGCATCTCGCGCGGCGTCAAGGTCAGCACGACGGATACTTCGCCGCCATTCAAAGGCAGCGCGGCCAGCGTCTGCGCGTGGCCGAACCATTCCAGCGCCTCCTCGTGATGCGGCCGCTCCAGGGCCATGCGACAGACCAGCATGGTCTTGCCGAAATCATGCATGTCGGCCGCAATGCCCGCGTCGCGGCGAAGGCGCGAATAGCGGCTGTCGGCAGCGACGACGAGGCGGGCGCCGACCTCGGCGCCATCGGACAGGCGCAATCGCGCTGCCGCATCGTTCGATGCGATGCTTTCGACGGAGACGCCGCATGCCAGGGAGATGTTCGGTTCGTGCTCGATGCTCGCGTAGGCGGCGCGACGAATGCAGTGGTTGGGCACAAGAAAACCCAGCTGCGAATCCGCTGCGGACGACGGCGTGACGTGCAATCCGTGCGGCGACCGTCCGTTCAGTACGCGTGCGCTTCGAAGTGGCGAGATACTCGCGGGCTCAAGGCGCTGCCAGAGACCCAGCTCTTGCAGAATGCGCACAGACCGCATCGTGAGCGCGATCTCGCGTCCATCGAACGGTGGTTCGCGCAGCGCATCCAGTGATTGCTGTTCGATCACCAGGACACTCAGCCCTGTGCGCGCGAGAGAGCGCGCAAGGCAAAGCCCGGCGGGTCCGGCACCGACGACGGCGATATCGACGTTCATGGCATGGCATGCGTGCGAAGAAGGTTGCCCATGCTATCGGGCAGTCATCGCCTTCCCTTGACGTGGATCAGTCGGCCGCGCTCGCCAGCCGCAGGTCAGGCACCGTTTCCGGCGGAACGCTGTCCGGCGAACTCCTGCCGGACGGACGCACGGTGCAGTCGCCATGCGATCCATGCGAACAGCCCGATCAGCAGCACCGGCCGCACCATCGCCTCGATGTGCTGGAACGCCATCACGCGCTCCATCCATGCGGCGAATGCCGGCGGCAGGCCTGCAGGCATATCGGCCTGCACCGCCCTGGTCAGCGCAGGTTGCACGACGTACGCATAAGGGATCATCGCGAGCTGGAGCAGTATGTCGAGCAACATCAGCGCGATGAAACCCACGCGTGCCCAGCGGCGACGCCACAGCATTCCCAGCGCGCAGGCCAGATGCAACAGCGCCACGGCCGATCCCAGCAGCAACAACTGGGACTCGTGCGCATAGATCCATGGCCACGGCGGCGGCAATCCTTGCATGGCCTGGCTGATGCTCAACATCTGATGATGGATGGGAGCGTTGCCGGCGAGCGCCAGGTGCTGCGTCGCGGTCGAAACGAGTGAGAACAGCGCGAAGAAGCAGGCCCCGATCGCGCCGAGCCCGATGAAGGCCCAGCTCAGTACTGTCACGAACATGGACCGAACCGGCGTCGTCGTCATGCCTTTCCCCTGATGAGTGGCCGCTCGAGAGCGTCGGCGTCGCGACTATACCCGCGCTCCCTCCAGCGGGAAACGCGGGTCAGATCGTCTCCGTACCGACCGGCTCGGGCACGGGTTGCTCCACGCGCAAACTTTGCCGGCGACGCAGGGTGGGGAACATGGCCATCCACAATCCCACCACCACCAGCGTGCCGATGCCGCCGATCACGGTGGCATTCACGGCGCCCAGCCAGGCCGCCAGCATGCCCGACTCGAACTCGCCGAGCTGGTTGGAGGTATTGATGAAGATCGCATTGACCGCACTCACGCGGCCACGCATGTCGTCGGGCGTGTCCAGCTGCACCAGTGCGCCGCGTATCACCATGCTCACCATGTCGAACGCGCCCAGTGCAAATAGCGCGATGATCGAAAGCCACAGCACCTTGGAGAGTGCGAACACCAGCGTGGCCACCCCGAAGCCGGCGACCGAGGCAAACATGATCGGACCCACGCGGCGTTCCATCGTGTGGCGCGCCAGCCACAGCGACATCAGCAGTGCGCCGACGGCGGGCGCGGCACGCAGCAGGCCCAGGCCCCACGGGCCGGTATGCAGGATGTCCTTGGCGAAGATCGGCAGCAGCGCCGTGGCGCCACCGAGCAACACGGCGAACAGGTCCAGCGAGATCACGCCCAGCACATCCGGGCGGCGACGGATGAAATGCACGCCGGCAAACAGCGTCTTCAGCGTGGCCGGCTCGCGTTTGGGTTGCGCCTGCTCGTAGCGCATGCGCGCCATCAACAGTACGGCAATCAGATAGAGCACCGCGCAGACGCTGTAGACCACGCCGGCACCCGCCACATAGAGCAGGCCGCCTACCGCGGGCCCCATGATCATCGCGGCCTGTCCCGCCGACTGGCTTGCCGCCATGGCGCGGGACAGCACGCTCGACGGCACCAGCGCCGGCAGCATCGATTGCAGCGCGGGAAATTCGAAGGCTTTTGCGACGCCGATGACGAACACCAGCACGAGGATCGTCGCCTCGTGCGCCAGATGCATCAGGCTGATCACGGCGAGCGCGACGATCGCCAGCATGTCCACGATCTGTCCCAGCATCACGATGCGGCGTCGCTCGAACTGGTCGGCGACATGGCCCGCCGGCAGCGCCAGCATCACCGAGGGAAAGAACTGCACCAGGCCGATCAGGCCCAGATCCAGCGCGCGGCCGGTGATGGCATAGATCTGCCAACCCACGGCCACCGACAACATCTGAAAACCAAAGCCCGAACAGATGCGGGCGAACCAGAACTGCACGAATGCGGGATGCGAGCGCAACGATTCCGTCGAAGCTTGCGCGGGAGAAGGGGGCATGGGGGATCCTTGCGGGAGCGCGGCTATTATCAGTAGCTGACGCGCTGAGGCAAAGCGCTGTGACGCATGGATCCGCGCTGCGTGGCCGGTTGGTGTCCACGCAGCGATTCGGACAGGGCAGCAGGACATGGGTCCCGCTGCCCCTGCCATCACGCAGCCTGCGTCTGTGCGACGGCTGCGGTCTCGATCCGCACAGCGCGCGGCTTGGCATCCAGGCCGAACAGCGGGCGCAGCCAGCGCGTGCGGCGTATCACCAGCTCGTGCAGGGCGGCGCAACCGCCCACCGTGCCCAGCAACACCAGCGTGGGTTCCCACACCGCGCCGAGCTTCAGCGGGATCAGCCAGTACGCCATCGCCAGCAGCACGCTCTGATGCAGGATGTACCAGGGGAACACCGCTTCACGCGCATACGGCAGCCAGCGGAACGGGCGGTTGAGGTACTGATGTCCCCAGCCCAGCACGGCGGCGATGGCGCTCCAGGCGTAGAAGACATGCAGGGCGCGCATGCCCAGCCGTTCGATGGCGAAGGCCGATGCAGGCCACGTGCCGGCGAAGACCTCCATCCGGCCCAGCAGCAGATGAGCGGTGAACAAGCACACCGCCAGACCGAGCGAACGGTGACGCAGCCGCGCCAGTTCGCTCCACAGGGCCGGATGCGTACCGATGGCATAGCCGTAGAAGAACATCGTGGCGTAGCCCGCATGGGCATACCAGTCGCCGATCAAGGCATGGTTCTGCGGAAAGCGCGCGGCCAGCAGCAGGTTATAGGCGAACAGCGGCAGGGCTGGCAGCACCAGCAGCGGCCAGCCGCGCAGGCGATGCACCGCAGCGATGGCGCGCTGTCCCACTGGCGATTCCAGCGCGGGCAGCAAGGCCAGCAAGAGCAGGGTGTAGACCCAGACGTACGGCAGGTACCACAAATGGTTCCAGGTCACGCCGAACTGCCAGCCATCGAAGGCGCCCGCCGGCCACGGACCGCCGCTCCAGTAACGCAGCAGGAAATGGCCGAAGCCCGGCGCCACCAGCCCGTTGTCCACGCCCTGCACATAGGGCTGGATCGGGATCGCCACGGCCATGCCGAACAACAGGGGCACCAGCAGGCGCACCGTGCGCTTCCAGGCCAGCCGCGGCAGGCTCAGCCGACCGCGCAGGAAGTGCACCGCCATCCCGGAGATCAGGAACAGCAGGTCCATGCGCCAGAAGCTGGACGCCAGCATGGGCTGTTCCAGCCAGTCGGCGATGTAGCTGCTCTTGAGATGGAACTTCCAGTCGTCGGCCGGGCCGACATACAGCATGCCCAGGTGGTAGAGGATCAGCAGGCCGAAAGCCAGAACGCGCAGGGCGTCGATGTCGTGGCGGCGGTTCATGAGCGCAACTCCATGGTCGGGATGCCCGCATGCTCCGCGCGGCGACGGCTCCCGTCCCCCGCTAAGTGATTGATCGACCGCCCGTGGGGACGAGCGGTGCCCGCTGAGGGACGAAATGAGCCGGCGAACGCGCCGGTCCACGTAGAATCCCGGGCATGACCACGACGCCGGCCTTCGACTACTCCCGTTTCCAGCGCTGGCGCCGGCCGTTCGAGGTCGGCTTCTGGGTCGTCACCGTGATGGCCAATACGATCTTCAATGGCACGGTTGCCTGGTTCGACGCGGTCTATCGCACCCATCGGGCCAGCAGCATCGAGCCGTGGATCTGGGAGGCCAGCAGCAGCCTGGTGATCCTGGCGATGGTGCCGCTGGTGGTGCTGGCCACGCGTCAATGGCCGATGCGCTTCGATACCTGGGCCCGCAACCTGAAGGTGCATCTGGCGCTGAGCGTGCCGTTCTGCCTGGTGCACGTGGGGCTGATGATCGTGCTGCGCATGCTGGCCTATGCCGCCATGGGTTCGCGCTACCACTTCGGCGACGACTGGCCGTTGGAGCTGGGCTACGAATACCTCAAGGACATCCGCACCTATTTCCTGTTCGTGGCGCTGATCACCGGCTACGGCTTCATCGTGCGCCGCCTGCAGGGCGAGGCCTCGTTGCTGGCCGAGCCGGACGAAGGTCCGCCGGTCGAGCCGGTGGATCGGCCCGAACGTTTCCTGGTGCGCAAGCTCGGCAGGGAATTCCTGGTGGCCGCCCGTGAGATCGAATGGCTGCAGGCCTCGGGCAACTACGTGAACCTGCATGTGCGCGGCCGCGACTATCCGTTGCGCGCCACCATGGCCGGCATCGAGGAAAGACTCGATCCCACGCGCTTCGTGCGCGTGCATCGCAGCTACCTGGTGAACCTCGACTACCTGACCGAGATGGAACCGCTGGAAACCGGCGACGCCCGCCTGACCATGCGCGATGGCGCCACCGTGCCGTGCAGCCGCCGCTTCCGCACCCAGCTGCGCGAGCGCTTCGGCGACACGCCGGTCGGTGCCTGAGACCCCACACCTGTGGGAGCGCACCCTGAGCGCGACTCACAATGCCAATGCCACCACGCTTGCACCGCCACTCAGCCTCGTTCCACTCTAAGCGCCTACCCGCAACAGGACCTCGCCCATGAACCAGCGCCTCCGTTTTGCCGCCACCGCCTTCGGCACCGTGCTCCTGCTTGCCGGCTGCTCCCAGTCGGGCGACCAGGCACCGGCGCCGCAAGCGCAGGCACCGGCCGACGATTCCGCGGGCAAGCTCGATACCTATCGCCAGCTGCAGCGGATCGGCAACGACGAGATGGCCGTGACGATGGGCAACGAGATCCTCAAGCGCTATCCCAACACCGAGGCTGCCAAGGAAGTGCAGCAGAGCCTGCCGGCGATCGAACAGCGCTACAAGGAAAACAGCGAGAAGAATCGTCTCGCCGGCTTGTGGCTGTACCAGGTCTCGCCGATGCAGGGTGGCACGCAGTCCACCGCCACCATCTACACCAGCCAGCCCGCCGGCGAAGACCGCGTGCGGCTGGTGCTGCGCCGTCACACCGAGTGGGGGCAGAACGCGTTCCTGTTCAACGGCGGTCCGCACGGCTTCGTCTGCAAGGGCGTGTGCTCGATCAAGGCCACCTTCGACGGCAAGCCCGGCAGCATCAGCGCGTTCGCCCCGACCACCGGCGAGCCGGCCCTGCTGTTCAAGGACGACAAGGGCTTCATCGCCCAGCTGGAAAAGGCCAAGAAGATCACCATGGACGTGACCCTGCAGGACGGCGAGAAGAAAGTGACGCTGGTGTTCGAGACGGGCGGCTTCGATCCGGCCAAGTGGCAGACGGTCAGCAAGTCTTCGGCCAAGAAGAAGTAACGTCCACCCACATGGACCTCATGCGTTTGCATGGCCAGCATTGATGGAGATGAAAGTCATGGCAGCCAAAACCCTACTTACCGCACTCGCCGTGGTCGCTGCGCTGAGCGCCTGCACCCGCGTCGGCAAGGATTACACCTCCCGCATGGAAGCGCGCCAGCAAGCCTATGCCGCTGCGGCGGGCGAACCGGTGAGCAGCTTCCGCTACTTCAGCCTGTGGTCGTGGGAGCCGCTGAGCGACAGCGAGCTGGCCATCTATACGCGGGCGAACGAGGCGTGGCTGCTCGACCTCGACGGCAAGTGCCGCAACCTGGAATTCACCAACCACATCGCATTGACCTCGAGCGCCAGCGAAGTGTCGGCGAAGTTCGACCGTGTGATTACTGGCGGCGCGGATGCGCCTTGCTTCATCAAGCAGATTCGGCCGGTGGACATCAAGAAGCTCAACTCGCCGCAGGAGGGGAAGCCGCGGGAGATTGAGGAGGCGGCGCGGCCGGCGAAGTGAGGTTGTTGTGGTTTGGTTGATGCATTTGGATGCGTGAAGCGGAAGCGTTCAAGTAGCCGCAGACGTTTTTTGCTCGTCATCCCGGCGCAGGCCGGGATCCAGTTTCGTCAGTCTTCGGTTGTCGCGTTGACGCGACCTGGCTCGCCTGCCGCGGGCTTCCGTCCTCCTGCCGGAGGCCGGGTTACTTTCTCTTGCTTGCCCAAGAGAAAGTAACGGCGGTCTCTAATATCAAGTGCAACACCCCTCTGGAGGTGATGCATGGGTCAGCACTACAACCATCTAAGCGCCGAAGAGCGAGGCGCGATCATGGTGGGCAAGGCACGCGGGGACAGCGCCCGGCAGCTGGCGATGCTGCTGGGCCGGTCGCCCAGTACGATCTCACGGGAGCTGGCGCGTAACGGGCACCGCGAGCCGTCGGGCAGCCCTCGTCTGGGGCGCCCGACGCTCGGCTATGACGCGCGTCGCGCCGGCCATCGGGCCCGACGCTTGGCCCATCAGGCGCGTCGGCCGAGTAAGTTGCATCGTGAGAGTGCCTTGTGGCGTCTGGTGCGCTACCTGTTGGCTCGCCGCTGGTCACCGCAAGAGGTGAGCCGCACACTGCGCCGACAGCATCCTGAGGAACCGGCCAAGCACGTGTCCCACGAGACGATTTACACCGCGATCTATGCCGCTCCGCGCGGCGAACTGCGGCGAGGGCTGGTGGCGCTGTTGCGCCAGCACAAGTGCGCGCGTCGCCCACGCGGCCAAGGCGCCAATCGGCGTGGCCGCATGCACGATCTGCCGAGTATTCATGATCGCCCGCCGGAGGCCAATGAACGCTTGTTGCCGGGCCATTGGGAAGGCGACTTCCTCAAAGGCGCGCGCNTCCCGACGAGCCGGCCAAGCACGTGTCTCACGAGACGATTTACACCGCGATCTATGCAGCTCCCCGCGGGGAGCTGCGGCGAGGGCTGGTGGCACTGTTGCGCCAGCACAAGTGCGCGCGCCGCCCGCGCGGCCAAGGCGCCAATCGGCGCGGCCGCATGCACGATCTGCCGAGTATTCATGATCGACCGCCGGAGGCCAATGAACGCTTGTTGCCGGGCCATTGGGAAGGCGACTTCCTCAAAGGCGCGCGCAATCAGTCGTCGGTAGGCGTGCTGGTGGATCGACGCACGTTGTTTCTGAAGCTGGTGAAGATGGAAGGGTGCGCGGCCGAGGATGCGCTCAAGGGCTTCAGCCGGGCGTTCGGTCCGTTACCGGCGACGCTGCGTCAAACGCTGACCTATGACCAGGGCAAGGAGATGGCGCTGTACAAGACCCTCTCCAAACGCACGGNTGGGAAGGCGACTTCCTCAAAGGCGCGCGCAATCAGTCGTCGGTGGGCGTACTGGTGGATCGGCGCACGTTGTTCCTGAAACTGGTGAAGATGGAAGGGTGCGCGGCCGAGGATGCGCTCAAGGGCTTCAGCCGGGCGTTCGGTCCGTTACCGGCGACGCTGCGTCAAACGCTGACCTATGACCAGGGCAAGGAGATGGCGCTGTACAAGACCCTCTCCAGACGCACGGGGCTGGCGATTTACTTCGCCGATCCACACAGTCCCTGGCAGCGCGGCATCTGCGAGAACACCAACGGTTTGCTGCGTCAGTACCTCCCCAAAGGCACCGACCTGTCGGTGCATAGCCAACGCAAACTCGATGCGATTGCGCGGGAGATGAATCTGCGACCGCGGGCCACCCTCGACTACCACTGTCCGGCGGAGNCTGGTGAAGATGGAAGGGTGCGCGGCCGAGGATGCGCTCAAGGGCTTCAGCCGGGCGTTCGGTCCGTTACCGGCGACGCTGCGTCAAACGCTGACCTATGACCAGGGCAAGGAGATGGCGCTGTACAAGACCCTCTCCAAACGCACGGGGCTGGCGATTTACTTCGCCGATCCACACAGTCCCTGGCAGCGCGGCATCTGCGAGAACACCAACGGTTTGCTGCGTCAGTACCTACCCAAAGGCACCGACCTGTCGGTGCATAGCCAACGCAAACTCGATGCGATTGCGCGGGAGATGAATCTGCGACCGCGGGCCACCCTCGACTACCACTGTCCGGCGGAGATGTTCATGCGTGCGCTGGGGCGCGATGACCTCGCCCAAGCGATCGATGATGCACTTCTAGATNGATGGCGCTGTACAAGACCCTCTCCAAACGCACGGGGCTGGCGATTTACTTCGCCGATCCACACAGTCCCTGGCAGCGCGGCATCTGCGAGAACACCAACGGTTTGCTGCGTCAGTACCTCCCCAAAGGCACCGACCTGTCGGTGCATAGCCAACGCAAACTCGATGCGATCGCGCGGGAGATGAACCTGAGGCCGCGGGCTACCCTGGACTACCACTGTCCGGCGGAGATGTTCATGCGTGCGCTGGGGCGCGATGACCTCGCCCAAGCGATCGATGATGCACTTCTAGATTGACACCGCCTAACCAAAAGAAAGGGCCCCCCGGATGACGCGCCTTCCGGGCCTTTGGCCCTCCAGGTGCGCGGGTGGGTTGCGGGGTTTTTCGACAGGGCATCCCGCCCTGGCGAAAAACTGGCCCGCATCCATGCGGGCCACCCTGCGGGCTTTCCTCCACCCACCCGCCGCGTCATACGGGGTCCCCTGAGAGCCAGGAGCCGGAGCCAAGAGCCAAGAGCTGCAGATCTACTGTGGGAGCGCACTTGTGCGCGACAAGCCGACGGAGCGGTACACCCCAGCGTGCCTGTCGCGCACAAGTGCGCTCCCACAGAAAAGCGGGGAATCCGCGCAGGCGGTCAGCTTGTGGGATCGCACCAACCAAACCCGCGACAACCTTCCGACAACCGCCACCGCCCCGTCACGCGCAATCCCCGACACGCGTCAAGAAAGCGCCGCGGTTCCGTCGCGACACCTGTCAAACCCAGTCATACCAACGTCTTCCATCGATGGCATGCCGTTTGCAAACAACGGGCATGTGCTGCCCGTGGGCGGGTGGCCGATGACTAGACACCATAGGGATTGAAATTCGCATGGCTCAGAACGAGCAAGCAGAAAGCGCGGCAGCGGCGCCGAAGAAGGGCTCCAACAAAGTCGTGATGATCATGGGCGTGGCCTTGCTCGCCATGGCGGGTGTGACCGGCTATCTGGTGATGGGCGCGCGCAGCAGTGCGCATGGCGTCGATGCAACGGAAGAGCCCAAGGTGGCGATGTCCAAGCAGGAGCAGTACCTCACGCTGGATCCGCCGTTCGTGGTCAATTTCAAGGACGACCAGTCGATGCGCTTCCTGCAGGTGGGCGTGAGCCTGATGTCGCACGATGCCGCCGCGTTGGCCACCGCCAAGGATGCCGATCCGGTGATCCGCAACGCGCTGGTCATGCTGTTCAGCAGCCAGGATTACTCCATCCTCAGCGACGCCGCCGGCAAGCAGAAGCTGCAGGCGCAGGCGCTGGACGCCGTGCGCAAGATCATCGAGAAGCGCCTGGGCCGCCCGGGCGTGGAAGCGCTGTACTTCACCAGTTTCGTGATGCAGTGACGGGACGGCAGCGATGAGCGACCTGCTTTCACAGGAAGAAATCGACGCCCTGCTCGACGGCGTGGAAGGCGGCGCGGTCGAAACGGGCAACGACGAACCGCTGCCGCCCGATGCGGTGATCTCCTATGACTTCACCCAGCAGGACCGCATCGTGCGCGGCCGCCTGCCGACCCTGGAAATGGTCAACGACCGCTTCGCGCGTTTCTTCCGCACCGCCGTGTTCGGCGTGCTGCGCAAGACCTGCGAGGTGTCGGTGCTGGGTGTGAAAATGATCAAGTTCGCCGAGTACGTGCACGGGCTGGCGGTGCCGAGCAACCTCAACCTGGTGCGCATCAAGCCGTTGCGCGGCACCGCGCTGGTGGTGATGGAGCCGCGCCTGGTGTTCACCGTGATCGACAACTTCTTCGGTGGCGATGGCCGCTTTCACGCGCGCATCGAAGGACGCGATTTCACGCCCACCGAGAACCGCGTCATCCAGATCATGCTGACCGAGCTGTTCGCCTCGATGGTGGAAGCGTGGGCGCCGGTGCTGCCGTTGAACTTCGAATACCTCAATTCCGAAATCAATCCGCAGTTCGCCAACATCGTGAGTCCCACCGAAACGGTGGTGGTGTCCAAGTTCCACATCGAACTCGATGGCGGTGGCGGCGAAGTGCACCTGACCTTGCCGTACGCGATGGTCGAGCCGATCCGCACCCTGCTCGATGCGGGCGTGCAGAGCGACCGCGTCGACCGCGATCACCGCTGGGCCGAAACGCTGCAGGACGAAGTGCTGGACGCCGAAGTGGAACTCAGCTCGCTGCTGCTGGAAACGCGCCTGAGCATCGGCGAATTCCTGCGCCTGCGTCCCGGCGACGTGATTCCGATCCAGTTGCCCGAATTCAGCACCGTGTTTGCCGAAGACGTGCCCGTGTTCCGCGGCCGCTACGGCCAGAACAACGGCCGCAACGCCGTCCGCTTCCATGCCCAGACAGGTCGCCGCGAAATCCGCCTGTCGACCGAAACCACCCTGGAGATTGACCTCGCATGACCCCGCCCAATGACACCGCCAGCGCCACCCAGCGCGTCGAGTTCGATCAGCTCGGCGCCCCGGTGGGCGACGGCTCCGAAGTCAATCTCGACATGATCCTCGATGTACCGGTCACGCTTGCCATGGAAGTGGGCCGTACGCGCATCAGCATCCGCAATCTGCTCCAGCTCAACCAGGGTTCCGTGGTGGAACTCGACCGTTCCGCCGGCGAACCGCTGGATGTGTTCGTCAACGGCACGCTGGTTGCGCACGGCGAAGTGGTGGTGATCAACGAGCGCTTCGGTATCCGCCTGACCGACGTGATCAGCCCGGCCGAACGCGTGCGCAAGCTGCGGTGAGTTCGATGATGTTTGCACTTGCCCTTCCCGTCGCTGCTGCGCCCGAGATCAACGTGGGCGGCGAACTGGTGCGTGTGTTGCTGAGCCTGATCGCCATCGTGGCGCTGATCTTCGTCGCCGGCTGGCTCAGTCGCCGCTTGCAGGCGCGCACCACGCCCGGCGGCCGCCGCCTGCGCTGCGTGGAAACCATGGCGGTGGGTGCGCGCGATCGCCTGATGCTGGTCGATGCGGACGGCAAGCGCCTGTTGATCGGCATGGGGCAGGGCGGCATGCGCACGCTGCACGTCTACGAAGGGACAGCGCCTGCGCCCGAACCCGGTCCGTCATTGCCGGTCGCGCCGTTCGGCGATGTGCTGGCCCGCTGGAAGCGCAAGTGATGAAGTCGTTCCGTTGGATGCTGCTGATCCTGCTGCTGGCCTGCCCGATGCTGACGTGGGCCGCGGCAGCCATGCCGGCGATGCCCGCCATGCCGCAGATGCCCGCCTCGCCGGCCGGCATTCCCGTGCTGACCGTGCAGAACGCGCCGGGCGGCGCACAGAACTGGACGCTGTCGCTGCAACTGCTGGCGCTGATGACGGTGCTGACTGTGCTGCCGGCCGTGCTGCTGATGATGACGTCGTTCACGCGCATCATGATCGTGCTGAGCTTCCTGCGTCAGGCGCTGGGCACGTCCTCCACGCCGTCGAACCAGATCCTGCTGGGCCTTTCGCTGTTCCTCACGCTGTTCGTGATGTCGCCGGTGCTCAACCACGCCTATGCCGATGGCGTGAAGCCTTATATGGACGGCCAGATGAGCGCCGAGCAGGCCGTTCCCGCTGCCGCTGCGCCATTCAAGCGTTTCATGCTGGACCAGACGCGCGACGCGGATCTGCAGCTGTTCACGCGCCTGGCCAATGAACAGCCGTATGCGAGCAAGGACGACGTGCCGTTCCGCGTGGCGATGCCGGCCTTCGTCACCAGCGAGCTGAAGACCGCCTTCCAGATGGGCTTCCTGCTGTTCATTCCTTTTCTCATCATCGACCTGGTGGTCGCCAGCGTGTTGATGTCGATGGGCATGATGATGGTGTCGCCCACCATCATCTCGCTGCCGTTCAAGATCATGTTGTTCGTGCTGGTGGATGGCTGGACGTTGCTGCTCGGCACGCTGGCCGGGAGCTTCTACACATGACGCCTGAATCGGTCATCGAATTCGGCCAGCACGCGCTCTACGTCGCCATGATGGTGGCTGCGCCGCTGCTGCTCACCGCGCTGCTGGTGGGCCTGGTCATTGGCGTGGTGCAGGCGGCCACGCAGATCAACGAAATGACCCTGAGCTTCATCCCGAAAGTGATCGCCATGGCGGTGGTGGCCCTGGTCGCCGGCCCGTGGATGCTGCGCACGCTGGTGCAGTTCACGCGCCAGTTGATCGAGAGCCTGCCCGGTGCGGTGAAATGACCGTCGTGCAGCTCGCCCAGGTGCAGGGTCTGATCGGCTCGCTGCTGTGGGCGATGGCCCGCGTCGGCGGCTTGTGTCTGACCGCGCCGGTGTTCGGCGATGCGGTGGTGCCGCAGCGCGTTCGCCTCGGGCTGATGCTGATGCTCGCGTTCGTGCTGGCACCGTTGGCGCCGACCACCATCAACCTGATGTCGGCTGAAGGCATCGCCACCATGGTCAGCCAGGTGCTGATGGGCGCTGCCATCGGCTTCGTGCTCAAGCTTGCGTTCGAGGCCGTGTCGCTGGGCGGCCAGTTGGTGGGGCAGAGCATGAGCCTGGGTTTTGCCGAAACGGTGGACCCGCGCGGTGGCGGCAGTTCGCCGGTGCTCAGCCAGTTCTATCTGCTGATGGTGACCCTGCTGTTCCTGGCCATGAACGGCCATCTGCAATTGATTTCGTTGCTGGCCGACAGCTTCCGCAACTTGCCGCCCGGTCAACCGGTGATCGGCCTCAATGGCCTGTACGCCGTGGTGGGCTTCGCCACGCATCTGTTCGGCGGCGCCGTGCGCGTGGCCTTGCCGGCGATGACCTCGCTGCTGATGGTGAACATCGGCTTCGCCGCGATCAGCCGCGCGGCACCGTCGATGAATCTGTTCGCGGTGGGGTTTCCGATCACGGTGACCCTGGGTTTCGTCGCGCTGTGGCTGTCGCTGCGCAGCGTGCCGGGTGCCTTCGAATCGTTGCAGAACAGCGCATGGACGCTGATGCGCGAACTGGCCGGCGGTTGAGGAGCGTACGATGGCCGAGAACGACGACCAGGAACGCACAGAACAACCTTCCGAAAAACGCCTGCGCGAATCGCGCGAGAAAGGCGACGTTCCCCGTTCGCGCGACCTGTCGGGCGCGGTGGTGGTGCTGGCCGGCGTATCCGCGCTGATGAGCGGCGGCCAGGCGGCGATGATGCATGTGCGCCACATCTACGGCTTTGGCCTGAGCTATGGCCGCGACGCATTGTTTTCCGATCAGCTGCCCAGTCGCGTGCTCTCGCTGGCCATGCACGAGGCGATGTCGCTGTTCGCCCCGGTCGCGCTGGCCACGATGCTGGCTGCGCTGGCAGGGCCGTTGCTGCTGGGCGGGCTCAATTTCAGCGCCGAGGCGCTGCAGCCGAAGTTCGAACGGCTCGATCCCATCGCGGGCCTCGGTCGCATCTTCGCCATGCGCGGCCTAGTGGAACTGGGCAAGTCGCTGCTCAAGCTGCTGCTGATCGGCGCCGTGCTGGTGATGGTGCTGAAGAACTGGCAGGACGACCTGATGGCCACCGGCCACGGCGAAGTGGGTGCCGGCACCTTCAAGGCGATGAGCCTGCTTGGCCACGGCGCGCTGCTGTTCGGCTCGATTCTCGCCCTGATCGGTGGCGCCGATGCGCTGTACCAGAAGTTCGACCACACCAAGCGCCTGCGCATGACGCGGCAGGAGCTGAAGGACGAATCGAAGGAAAGCGACGGCAACCCGGAACTCAAGGGACGCATTCGCCAGCTGCAGTTCCAGATGGCGCGCAAGCGCATGATGCAGGAGCTGCCCAAGGCGGACGTGCTGATCACCAACCCGTCGCACTTCGCCGTGGCCTTGCGCTACGACGAAGGCCGCATGGGCGCGCCGCGCGTGATCGCCAAGGGTATGGACGAACTGGCGCTGCAGATACGCATGGTCGCTTCCAGTCATCGCATTCCCACCGTGGAGGCGCCGCCGCTGGCGCGTGCGCTCTACGCCACCACCCAGATCGATCGCGAGATCCCCTCGGCGCTGTACGTCGCCGTGGCGCAGGTGCTCGCGTATGTGTTCCAGCTCAAGCAGGCGGTGTCGCGCGGCGATGCGCCGCCGAAGGCACCGCAACCCGACGTCGATCCGGACCTGATGGGTCCCTACCAGTTCTGATGGAACAGTGATGGCCAACGCTACCGCCCTAGGCAATCTGAAGACGCTCGGCCGCCGCGGCCTCGGCGCGCCGGTGATCATGCTCGCCGCGCTGGCGATGATGATGTTGCCGCTGCCGCCGTTCCTGCTGGACATGTTGTTCAGCTTCAACATCGCGCTGTCGCTGGTGATCCTGCTGGCGGTGATCTACGTGATGCGGCCGCTGGAATTCGCCGCGTTTCCGACCGTGGTGCTGATGGCCACGCTGCTGCGCCTGGCCTTGAACATTGCTTCCACCCGCGTGGTGTTGCTGCACGGCCATGACGGCCCCGGCGCCGCCGGCAAGGTGATCGAAGCGTTCGGCGAATTCGTCATCGGCGGCAATTTCGCGGTGGGCCTGGTGGTGTTCGCCATCCTTACCATCATCAACTTCGTGGTGGTGACCAAGGGCGCCACGCGCGTGTCCGAAGTGACCGCGCGCTTCACCCTCGATGCCATGCCCGGCAAGCAGATGGCGATCGACGCCGATCTCAACGCCGGCCTGCTCAACCAGGAACAGGCGCGCGACCGCCGCCAGGAAGTGCGCGAGGAAGCGGACTTCTACGGCTCGATGGACGGTGCCTCCAAGTTCGTGCGCGGCGATGCCACCGCCGGCATCTTGATCCTGATCATCAACATCGTCGGCGGCTTCTTCGTCGGCATCTTCCAGCACGGGCTTTCCGCCGGCGAAGCCGCCAAGACCTATACGCTGCTCACCATCGGCGACGGCCTGGTGGCGCAGGTGCCCTCGCTGATGCTGTCGATCGCCACCGCCGTGATCGTGACACGCGTGTCCAAGTCCACCGACATGGGCAAGCAGCTGGTCGGCCAGCTGTTCGGCCAGCCGCGCGCGCTCGCCGTAGCGGGCGTGGTGCTGGGCGTAATGGGGTTGATCCCGGGCATGCCGAACATCGCGTTCCTGCTGCTGGGCGGCACCTGTGGCGGCGCGGCGTGGCTGATGATCAAGCGCGACCGCGAGGCGGTCGAGCGGGTGGCCAAAGCGGCTGCCGAGGTACCGCCGCCGGCCGCGCCGGCGGAACGTCTCGAACTGGGTTGGGAAGACGTCGCCAGCGTCGATCCGCTGGGCCTGGAAGTCGGCTACCGGCTGATTCCGTTGGTGGATACGCATCAGGGCGGCGAGCTGATGGGCCGGATCAAGTCGGTGCGCCGCAAGCTCTCGCAGGAGCTGGGCTTCCTGGTGCCGCCGGTGCACATCCGCGACAACCTGGATCTGGGCCCCAACACCTATCGCATCAGCCTGATGGGCGTGCCGATGGGCGAATCGGAAGTGCACAACGATCGCCTGCTGGCGATCAATCCCGGCCGCGTGCAGGAAGGCCTGCAGGGCATCGCCACGCGCGATCCGGCATTCGGGTTGGAAGCGCTGTGGATCGAACCGGGCCAGCGCGAAATGGCGCAGAGTCTTGGCTACACCGTGGTCGATCCGGCCACCGTGGTCGCCACGCATCTGTCGCACATCCTGCAGAGCCATGCGCACGAACTGCTCGGCCACCAGGACGTGCAGCAGCTGCTCGATCGCCTCGCCCAGACCACGCCCAAGCTGGTGGAAGACCTGGTGCCCAAGCGCCTGTCGCTGGGCGTGGTGGTCAAGGTCATGCAAAACCTGCTGGCCGAGCGGGTGCCGATCCGCAACATGCGTTCCATCGTCGAATCCTTGGCGGAGCACGCCAACCAGAGTCAGGATCCCGGCGCCCTCAGTGCCGCCGTGCGCGTGGCGCTGGGTCGCCAGATCGTGCAGGAGATCTCCGGCCTCGGTACCGAGATCCCCGTCATCACGCTGGCGCCGGAACTGGAGCAGATCCTGCTGGGATCGCTGGCAAATGGCGGCGTAGCGGGCGCCGCGGTGGAACCGGGCCTTGCCGACCGCCTGCAACAAGGCGTCGCCGACGCCGCGCGCAAGCAGGAAATGAGCGGCGAACCGGCCGTCTTGCTGGTCGCGCCGCAGCTCCGTCCGTGGCTCGCGCGCTTCACTCGCCATGTGGCACAGAACCTGCACGTACTCGCTTACAACGAGGTGCCGGACAACCGCCGAGTGCGTTTGGTGCAGGCATTGGGTCGCTGAGAGGCGGTAAAGGGTAAGTGGTGAATGGTGAATAGGGAGAGCCGGGCGCGAGAGGTTTTGACGATGCGCGCTGTTGCTTGCTCACCATTTCTAATGGAACGAATGAGTCGGGAAAGATCAGACATGCGCCACGCACAAACCATTCAACGGAACCCTGCATCAGCGTGGGCTGTTCCTATTCACCATTCACCATTCACCATTCACGCGAGCGGAGCGAGCAAGTGAAGATCAAGCGTTTCGTGGCCCCGGATATGCGTCAGGCCATGCGTGAAGTGCGCGAGGACCAGGGGCCGGATGCGGTGATCCTGTCCACGCGCCGGATGGACGACGGCATCGAGATCATCGCCGCGGTCGATTTCGACGAAGCGCTGGTACGCGAAGCCGCGCGCCACGGTGCGCCGCTGGAAGTGGAAAACCGCGCACCGGCTGCCGCCTCCGCGCCGAACGCTGCCGCGCGTCGCAGCGAGGCCGCGCCGCCGCCGCTGCCGCCGACGAACCGTCGCGATGACGACGGCGTCTCCGTGTCGCTCTCGCGTCGTGCCACGTCGCCGCGCGTGGAGCCGGTGATCGAGGCGCCCGCCGCGCGCATGCCGCAGGCGCAGGCCGCCACGCTGGCCAAGGCGCTGGAAGAAATTACGGCGCCGCTGGAAACCGCGCCGAACGGTGCCTCCGCCGAAGCTGCGTCCCTCCATCCATTGCTCGAACGCGCCATGCAGGACACCGCGCGCGTGCGTGCCGAACTGGGCAGCCTGCGCGACCTGTTGGAAACGCAGCTGTCGAGCCTGATCTGGAACGACCTGGAACGCCGTCAGCCGATGCGTGCCCGCGTACTGCGCGAAATGACCCGGCTCGGTATCGAACCGGATGTCGCGCGCCAGCTGGTCGGCGAGCTGCCGGTGGAAATCAACGCCGAACAGGCCCGTTATCTGCCGCTGGGCGTGCTCAGCCGGAGCCTGTCGATCAGCCCGCGCGATCACTCGGAGCGTCGTGGCGTCACCGCACTGGTCGGTCCCACCGGCGTGGGCAAGACCACCACCATCGCCAAGCTGGCGGCCCGTGCAGTGATGCGCAACGGCGCATCGCAGGTCGCGCTGGTCAGCACCGATCATTACCGCATCGGCGCCGCGGCGCAGCTGGAACACTACGGTCGCCTGCTCGGCGTGCGCGTGTATCCCGCCTACGACGCCGACAGCCTGCGCCATGTGCTTGAACTGCTGCGCGGCCACCACACCGTGCTGGTGGACACCGCGGGGCTGGCCGGCGGCGATCCGCGGCTGGCCGAACAACTGGAAGTGCTGGGCAACGGCGGCGACCTGCGCGCCTGCCTGGTGATGGCGGCGAACGCGCATGCGTCGTCGCTGGACGAAGCCGTGCGCGCCTACCTGCCGGTCAAGCCGCACGCCTGCATTCTCACCAAACTCGACGAGGCTCCCAGCCTCGGCGGCGCGCTGTCGGTGCTGATCCGTCACCGGCTCGCGCTCGACTACGTCACCGATGGACAGCGCGTGCCCGAGGACATCGCCACAGCCGATGCGCGGGTGCTGGTATGCCGCGCCGCGCAGGTGCTCAAGGGCAGCGCGCCGGCCGACGACGTGGTGATGGCGGATCGCTTTGGACTAGCGGTGGCAAGCGCATGAGTGGCGTCTTCGCAATGAATCAGGCGATGGGATTGGAAAGCATGCTGCGTGCGCTGACCGAACGACATACCCGGCAGGCGCCGGTGCAGGACCAGGCCTATGGCTTGAGCGGCACCGCGCCGCGCAAACGTTGCCGTGCCATTGCGGTGGCTGGCGGCAAAGGCGGCGTGGGCAAGACCACCGTCTCCGTGAACCTCGGCATGGCGCTGGCCATCGAGGGCCATCAGGTGATCCTGCTCGATGCGGACATGAGCCTGGCCAACATCGACGTGCTGCTCGGCCTCACGCCCACGCGCCACATCGGCCACCTGCTCGACGGCGTCTGCTCGATCGAAGACTTGCTGATGACCGCGCCGCACGGCCTCAAGGTGGTGCCGGCCGGTTCGGGCACGCGCCGCCTCTCGCAGCTGGGCGCCGGCGAGCACGCGGCGGTGATCCGCGCGTTCGACGATCTGGTGGCGCCGCCGGATTACCTGGTGGTGGATACCGCCGCAGGACTTTCCGACAACGTGGCGATGTTCGCCGCGGCTGCGGACGACGTGGTGGTGGTGGTCTGCGACGAGCCCGCCTCGCTCACCGATGCCTACGCCCTGCTCAAGGTGCTCAGCCGCGACTTCGGCGTGCGCCGCTTCCGCATGGTGGCGAACATGGTGCGCAACGTGGGCGAAGCCAGGCAGCTGCATCAGAAACTCGCACGAGTTTGCGATCGCTTCCTCGATGTGGCGTTGGAATTCATGGGCCATGTCCCGCATGACGAACGACTCAAGCAGGCCATCCGCCGCCAGAGCGCGGTGGTGGATCTGTGGCCGTCGAGCCGGTCGGGATTGGCATTCAAGCAATTGGCGGGTGCGGTCGATACATGGGGTGAACCCGAGCGACTGGGCCTGGATCGCATCGCCTTTTTCAGCAGGCAGGCCGCAGTAGCAACGGGGTGGTGACATGAGTGTGGCTTCCGAATATCTGCAGCTGCAGCGGCAGAGTGCCGACGAACTGGTTCGCCAGCACGCTCCCCTGGTGCGACGTATCGCCTATCACCTGATGGGCCGATTGCCGCCCAGCGTGGACGTGAGCGACCTGATTCAGGCCGGCATGATCGGTTTGCTGGAGGCCTCGCGCAATTTCACCACCGGCAAGAATGCGAGCTTCGAGACGTTTGCGGGTATCCGCATCCGTGGCGCGATGCTCGACGAATTGCGGCGCACCGACTGGACCCCACGGTCGGTGCATCGAAAAGTGCGCGAAATGGCGGAGGTCGTTCGTCAGATTGAAATAGAAACCGGTTCCGATGCCGATGACGCCGAAGTGATGCGGCGACTGGGCATGGGTGCCGAGGAATATCACCAGGTGCTGGCCGACGCGGCGAGTGCTCGCCTGCTCAGCCTCTCCGCACCGGATGACGCGGACGGCGGCGCAGCGTTCGACGTGGCCGACGGCGACAGCCTGAGCCCGGCGGACAGCGTCGAGCACGAAGGCATGCGCGAAGCCCTGGTGGAAGCCATCGGCGGCCTGCCCGAACGCGAGCAGCTGGTGATGTCCCTGTACTACGAGGAAGAACTGAACCTCAAGGAGATTGGTGCGGTGCTCGGCGTGACGGAATCGCGCGTGTGCCAGATCCACGGCCAGGCCATCGTGCGCTTGCGAGCGCGGATGTCGGGTTGGCACGAGGGGCAGGAGAAGGAAGGCAAGCAACGTAAGGGATCGAGGGGCAGGTAGTGGGGCGCGAGTCCAATGGCCCACGTGTGCTGTGGAGTGTGATCGTCGCGCGCCCATGACCCATCGCCCATCCCCTGGGTTTCCAAGTAACACGCGCAGCGGAGAAAGCGTTTGGACAAGAATATGAAGATCCTCGTGGTGGACGACTTCTCCACCATGCGGCGTATCGTGCGCAACCTGCTGGTCGAGCTGGGTTTCAGCAACGGCCTGATCCAGGAAGCCGACGATGGCGAGAACGCGCTTACCATGTTGCGCAACAACGCCTTCGACATGGTCGTGACCGACTGGAACATGCCCAACATGACGGGCATCGACCTGCTGCGCGCGATCCGCGCCGAGCCCGCGCTGAAAGGCCTGCCGGTGCTCATGGTCACCGCCGAGAACAACCGCGACCAGATCATTGCCGCCGCCCAGGCCGGCGTGAACGGCTACATCGTCAAGCCGTTCACCGCCGTCACCCTGCAGGAAAAGCTGAGCAAGATCTTCGAACGCCTTGCTGCAGCGGGAGCCGGCGCATGAACGCACAAGTTCGGAGCCTGCATTCATACGCCAAGTACCTCGCGTTGCGCTTGAGCGGCTGTCAGGTGGTAGCGCGTGGCGCTGCGCCTGCCTGGCTGGCAGGTCAAGCCGCGCGCTGCCGCCTGGCGGCCGCTCAAGCGCAACCCTTCGGGCCGGGTCTGTTTGCCCGCAAGGCTGCGTCATCACTCAGTCGTGTATCGACATACACTTCTTCGTTCTTCCTTGCCCTGCGGGCAAACAGCTCCCGGCGCGAGGTACTTGGCGTATGAATGCAGGCTCCCTGATGGCCGGCGAGTCGATGCCGAAGGAACTCCACGACCTGCTGAACAGCGCCGATGGCGCCGCCTTCGAGCAGGCCCTCGATGTGCTGGTCCGCGAGCGCGAACAGCGTGTGTTCCGCGCGCTGGGCCTGCTTGCCCGCGACCTGCACGATGCCGTGCGCCGCCTCGGCGGCGACCTGGCGCAGGAAGGCGTGCCGGGCAGCGTCGCCGATGCGCGCCAGCACCTGGAAGATGTGCTCGAGATGAGCTCGCAGGCGGCCCATCGCTCGCTCGATTTCGTCGAGCGCATGCGTCCGCAGGCCGAAGCGCTCGCCGAAAACGCCGACGCGGTGATCGACGGCACCGCCGAAGGCGATGTCGCGCACGTGCTGGCGAAGCAGTCGCAGGCGTTCGCCAACGCATGCCGCGACGGCCTCGCCGATTTCGTGGTCGCCCAGTCGTGGCAGGACCTCTCGGGCCAGCGCATCAAGAAAGTGGTGAACTTCATCGGCAGCGTGGAGAACTCGCTGCTGGAACTGGTGAGCCTCACCGGCGCGCTGGCCTCGGGCGAAGCCGCCACCGGTCCGGTCAAGGTCACCAGTCAGGACGAAGCGGATCGCCTGCTCAGCGAATTCGGTTTCTAAAGGACGGACCGCCGCATGGATCCCACGTTGGACAGCGAGCTGCGCAATGATTTCCTGGTGGAAGCCGGGGAACTGGTGCAGCGCCTGGGCGATCAGCTGATCGGGCTGGAGGCCTCGCCGCGCGATGCCGAACTGTTGAACGCGGTGTTCCGCGCGTTCCACACGGTCAAGGGCGGCGCGGGCTTCCTCGCCATCGAGCCGATGGTGCAGCTGTGCCATCACGCCGAGGACTTGCTCAACGTGGCGCGCAACGGGCAGTTGCTGCTCGATGCCAGCCGCATGGATGCGCTGCTGGAAGCGCTGGACCTACTCAACGACATGATGGCGGCACTGGCCAGCGGCAGCGCGATGGCGATGCCGCCCGCCGGCCTGCTGCAACGCCTGACGCCGGGCAAGGCCGCCGCGCCTGCACCCGCACCGGCGCCCAAGCCGGTGGCGCCGCCGCCGAGCGACGGCACGATCGACGATTCCGAATTCGAAGCCCTGCTCGACAGCCTCTATGGCAGCAGCGGCGCACCGGGTGCGCCCTTAGCGGCGGCCGACTCGGGCAGCATTTCCGACGACGAATTCGAAGCCCTGCTGGACAACCTGCATGGCAAGGGCGGCCAGCCTGGCGCCACGACGACCGCGCCCGTCGCATCGTCGACGGCAGGCACGATCTCCGACGACGAGTTCGAATCGCTGCTCGACAATCTTCACGGCAAGGGCGGCCTGCCAGGCGCGAACGCGCCGGCCCCCCCACCTGTCGCTGCATCTGCATCCGTCGCCGCGCCGGCCAAACAAGCGGCGCCCGCACCGGAAAACACCGTGCGCGTGGACACCGCCCGCCTCGACGCGCTGGTGCATCGCGCCGGTGAACTGGTGCTGGTACGCAATCGCCTGCTGAGCCTCGCGGCGAAGACGGGCGATGAAACGCTCGAGCTGGCCGCCACCGAACTCGATCGCGTGGCCGACGCGCTGCAGAACGCCGTGCTGGGCATGCGCATGCAGCCGGTGGGCCGTCTGTTCCAGCGCTTCCCGCGCATCGTGCGCGATCTCTCGCGCCAGCTAGGCAAGGAAGTGGAACTGGTGCAGGAAGGCGAGGGCACCGATCTCGACCGCAGCCTGGTCGAGGCACTCGCCGATCCGATGGTGCACCTGATTCGCAACGCGCTCGACCACGGCCTGGAAATGCCGGACGAACGCGAACGCGCCGGCAAGCCGCGCAAGGGCAAGGTCACGCTGGGCGCAAGCCAGCGCGGCGAGCGCATCGTGATCACCGTGTCCGACGACGGGCGCGGCATGAACCCTGAAGTCCTGCGCCGCAAGGCGGTGGAGAAGGGTTTGATGGACGAGGCGCAGGCATCGCGACTCACCGAAAACGAATGCTACGAAATCATTTTCCGCCCCGGCTTCAGCACCGCCGCCACCGTCTCCGACATCTCCGGTCGCGGCGTGGGCATGGACGTGGTGAAGACGCGCGTGGTGGAACTGGGCGGCACCTTGTCGGTGCGCTCGCAGCTGGGCAAGGGCAGCACGCTGGAGCTGGCGGTGCCGCTGACGATGGCGATCCAGCGCGTGCTGATGGTGCGCGTGGGCGCGCGTCTGCTCGCGCTGCCGCTGAGCAATGTGGATGAAGTATTCGAACTGGCACCGGGACAGCAGCAACAGCTCGACGGTCGCGTGGTGGCATCGCATCGCGGCCGTGCACTGGTGCTGGCCGATCTCGGCGGCTGGGTCGGCGTGGATGGACTGGCGGGTCGCCACGTGGTGGTGCTGCACATCGGCCACATGCGGCTGGGCTGCCTGGTGCACGAAGTGCTCGGGCGCGAAGACGTGATGGTGAAACCGCTCGGTCCCTTGTTCCAGGGCGTGCCTGCGGTGGCGGGCGCCACCGTCACCGGCGACGGCCGCCTGGCGTTGGTGATGGATCTGGCCGGCCTGTCCGACCACGACGGCCAACTTCTTTCCTCCATCAGGATGAGCGGCTGACATGGATCTGGTAAGTCTCATCGGCACGATCCTGGCCTTCGTGGTCGTGATCGTCGGGACCATCCTCAAGGGTTCCAGCGTGGAAGCGCTGTGGAATCCGGCCGCGTTCGTGATCGTGTTCATGGGCACCATTGCGGCGCTGCTGGTGCAGAACTCCGGCAAGGTGCTCAAGCACGCGATGGCGCTGTTCCCGCTGGTGTACAAGCCGCCGCAGCACCAACCCTCCGACCTGATCAGCCGCATCGTGGGCTGGAGCGAAATTTCGCGCCGCCAGGGCCTGCTGGGTCTGGAACCGCAGATCGATTCGGAAAGCGACACCTTCGTGCGCAAGGGCCTGCAGCTGCTGGTGGACGGCAGCGAGCCCGAAGCGATCCGCGGCGTGCTGGAAGTGGAGGTGGGCGCGCGCGAACACCACGATCTGGCCGGCGCGAAAGTGTTCGAGCAGGCCGGCATCTTCTCGCCGACCATGGGCATCATCGGTGCCGTGATGGGCCTGATGGCGGTGATGCAGAACCTCGCCGACCCCAGCAAGCTCGGCCACGGCATCGCCGCGGCGTTCGTCGCCACCATCTACGGCGTGGCGCTGGCCAACCTGTGGATGCTGCCGATGTCGGCCCGGCTGAAGGCGCTGATCCACAAGCAGACGCAGATGCGCGAAATCCTGATCGAAGGACTCGTCGCCATTGCCGAGGGCGCCAATCCGCGCCAGATCGAATCGAAGCTCCAGGGCTACCTGGGGTAACGGAGCGCAGCGTTGTGGCCAGGAAGAAAAAACACCACGAGGATCACGTCAACCACGAAGCATGGGCGATCCCCTATGCCGACCTGATGACGTTGCTGCTCGCCTTCTTCGTGGTGATGTACGCGGTGTCGGTGGTGAACGAAGGCAAGTACCGCGTGATGTCCAATTCGATCATCGAGGCATTCAACGGCTCCAGCCATGTGATTGCGCCGATGCCGCAGACGCGTGCGCAGCCGCACAACGTCGATCCGGCGATCGCCTCGCCGGCGAGCCAGCCGGGCGCGGCGACCATTCCGGTGAGCGTGCCCATTCCCGGGCGTCCGCAGATGGTGCGCGCGGTGGACTCGCGCGCCGCTGCGCCGGCGAGCGAGAAGCGCAACCTGGACATGATCCGCGACCAGGTGGTGCGCGCGCTGCAGCCCTTGATCGACAAGCAGATGGTGATCGTGCGCAAGACCACCTCCTGGCTGGAAGTGGAGCTGCGCACCGACATCCTGTTCCCCAGTGGCGTGGCGAAACTCTCGCCGGAAGCCAACGAAGTGCTCAACAGCATGGCCTCGATCCTCAAGCCGTTCCCGAATACGGTGCGCATCGAGGGCTACACCGACGATCGTCCGATCAACACCGCGCTGTATCCCTCCAACTGGGAGCTGTCTGCCGCCCGTGCGGCCAGCGTGGCGCGCCTGTTCACCGAGCAGGGCGTGGACCCCACGCGGCTGGGCATCATGGGCTGGGGCGAATACCACCCCAATGCCGACAATGCGACGGAGGACGGACGCAACCGCAACCGCCGCGTGCTGATCGTGGTGCTCAGCGAAGAGGGCGAGCCCCAGCGCATCGAGAACGTGGCGCCGGGCACCGGCCAGCTCACCGCGGGCACCCAGGGAGCGCCGGCACCTGCCACTAGCGTTGCGCCCGCAGCCCCCGTGGTTGCCAACAAGCCCGCGACAGCCCTGCCCACCATGGAAGTGGTGGCATCCCGGCAGGCCGACGACGTGCCGGTGAACAAGGTCATCCTCGCCAGGCCGCAGCGCGCGGAGCCGAAGGAGGGCGAATCCGGGCCGGAAGTGACGCCGCGCGCCAGCCTGCCCAACGTCGCCGCGGGCGCCATCACCGTGGGATCGGCCCATGTAGCCGCTCCGGAGCATGGCCCGTGATTTGCAAGACCGTCGTACCAGGCAAAGTCAACGCAGGGGAGTCGCTGCCATGAAACACGTGAAGAACACCGAGCACTGGCTGTCGTTCCGCATCGGCGGGCAGTCCTACGCCGCGCCGCTGACGCAGGTGAGCGAAGTGCTTCGCGATGGCGAGTTGACCCCCGTGCCGGGCTCGGCGCCCGAGGTATTGGGCATCCGCCACCTGCGCGGCCGCATCGTGCCGGTGCTCGACGGCCGCCGTCGGCTGGGGCTGTCCGACGAAAAACGCATGGACCCCTTCCAGGTACGCCAGGTGATGCTCTCGCACGGTCCGCATCTGGTCGGCATCCGGGTGGACGCCATCGGCGATTTGCTGGAAGCCAGCGCCGCCGACATCGCACCGCCGCTGCCCGGCGGCACGGATCGAGACGACGATCCCGTGCACGGTGTATTGCCCTCGCAGGGCGGCTTCGTGGCCTTGCTCGATGTGCGCCGCCTTTGCCGCCTGCCGTTGGAGCACGAAGCGGCCTGACGTACTCGATACGCTGAGCACGGCTATCCTTGCGGCACGCCGGGACACCGATCCCGGCGAACCGCAGTGGAAAGGAGAAGCCCATGTCGTCGCCAGTGCCCGTGCCAACCGCCGCGACGGCGAGTCAGCGTGCCGTGGTCATCATCGCGCTGGCCTGCGTGCTGGCGCTGTTGTATTTCGGGCGCGAAGTGCTGGTGCCGATCATCCTGGCGCTGTTCCTCAGCCTGCTGATGGCGCCCTGGGTGCGCATCTACCGGCGCATCGGATTCGGCCACACGGCATCGGTGCTGATCGCGGTGGTCGCGCTGGTGGTCATCGTGACCGGCGTGACCGCCATCATGGGCACGCAGGTAGTGCACGTGGCGCGCAGTCTGCCGCAGTACGAGGTGACCATCCGCAGCAAGGTGAAGTCGCTGCGCGAGGAAACGCTCGGCCGGCTTGACGTGGTGCGCGGCGAACTGGGCAAGGTGATCGACGATTCAGGCCAGGGCAGCGCGCCCGCGGCGAGTGGAAGCACGGCGCCGTCGTTCCTGGCGCCGCCTTATCTCACCAACACCGCTCCGTCGGCGAAGCCTTCGCCACAAGCGACCAAGCCGCCGTCCGAGCCGGTGGGGCTGCTCACTCGCGTGTTGACCACGGCATGGGTGCCGGTGGAAACGGCAGGTATCGTGCTGGTGGTGTTGATCTTCGTGCTGCTGGAACACGAATCCTTGCGCGATCGCTTCATCCGCCTGGCCGGCGGTGCGGATCTGCGTGCCACCACGGCCGCGATCAACGACGCGGGCGAACGTTTGTCGCGATTCTTCATCTCGACGTTTTCGGTGAACCTCGGCGTGGGCGTGGCGATCTGGCTCGGTCTGACGCTGATCGGCGTGCCCAGCGCGCTGCTGTGGGGACTGCTGACGGCGGCGCTGCGCTTCGTGCCCTATATCGGCGTATGGCTGGTGGCGGCGCTGGTGGCGCTGTTCGCCGCGGCGGTGGCGCCGGGCTGGTCGGTGTTGTTGATGACCTTGCTGCTCTACCTGGCGGTCGAGATCATCGTGTCGCAGCTGATCGAGCCGTTCCTCTACGGCCATACCACCGGTCTTACTCCGTTGGCCGTGGTGGTCGCGGCGATTTTCTGGAGCGGCCTGTGGGGTCCGGTAGGCCTGCTGATGTCGACGCCGCTGACGCTGTGCCTGGTGGTGGCGGGGCGTCACGTGCAGGCCCTGGACCTGCTCAATATCCTGCTCGGCGACACGCCGGCGCTCACCTTGCCGCAACGCGTGTACCAGCGTGCCCTGTCCGGCGACGCAGGCGAGATCATCAGCGAGGCGCGCGACTTCCTCAAGCGCAAGAGTTTCGCCGCCTACTGCGATGCCGTGCTGCTGCCGGCGTTGCAACTGGCGCGCATCGACCTGGCCAACGGGGCGATCAGCGGATCGCAGCAGCTGTCCGTGAAGCAGGCCATCGTCACGGTGGTCGAGTCGCTCGACAGCCAGGAAAGTCGCTGGACGCGCTGGCGTCGCCGCACCTCGGTGCTGGAAAGCATGACCATCGGGCAGAGCCTGCGCCAGCATCGCGAAGATGCCATGGGCCGGTTCCAGGGGCCGCTGGCCGTGCCGCCCGGATCGTTGGTGCTGTGCATGGGCCTGGGTTCGATGGCGGACGACCTGTCCACCGAGTTGCTGACGCGCATCCTGCGCGACCTGCATATCGACGCGCGGCATATCTCCATCCCGGATTTCCAGGCCTTCGACGCGCAGGCGCATCCGGAGCTGACGCCCAACGCGGTGTCGATGGTCTACATCGTCAGCACCAGCCCGATCAAGGAGCGCGACACCTTCGACGATACCGTGTCGCTGGTGCACGCCCGCATCGCGCACGCCTGCATCGTGGGCGTGATGTTCCCCGAGCCGCTGGCGGCGGCCGAGGTGGCGCCACCGCCGAACACCGACGTCAACGAATTCGTGACCTCGCTGGAGCAGGCGGCGCAGCAGGCGATCGCACGTTTTCCGGATGGCGGCGCGAAACCCGCGCAGCACAACGCCGCGATCTGAAGCGGCACGCCGTCGGCGCATGGAGCGCAGCGCGCCAGGCCATTTCCTGATGCGCCGGCTACGCCGTTTATTCCGTAGTTCTACCTAGAACCCATAGGTGGATTTTCGCTTGTTTGACGCCCCTGATCCGTAGAGGCTGAGGCGGTGCGCGGGAATTCGTTTGCCACGCGGAAGGCGCATGCCGTTGCGTATCTGCCCAGGGGTCCGGAGCTGCCATGAAACGAGTTGCGCTGTATTCCGCCCTGCTGGCTACGCTGCTTGCCTTGCCGCTGCATGCCACGGAAACCGGTGTGGGACGCTCCATCACCGGCCTGCAGGCGAGTTCGTACTCGGGATTGATCCCGCCGACGCCCGGCCTCACCTGGCAGTACGGCTACGCCTATTACGACGGCTCGATCAGCGCCTCCAAACAGGTGCCGATTGCGGGTGGCGGCGCGGCGCTTGGACTCAAGGCGGAGTTCCAACTGGCCACCTTCACCGGCCTGTACATCTGGAAGACGCAACCCTCGTCGTGGAATTTCGCTTCGATGATGACGCTGCCGTTCGCTTACGTCGACGCCAACGTGAACGCGCGGCTGGGCAGTTTCAATACCAGTCGCTCGTCCCACGTGCTGGCCCCGTACGACTTGTTCTTTGCACCGGTCATCGCCAGTCATCATTTCAGTCAGACGCAGCACATCTCGTTCTCGCTGTATCTCTACGCACCGACGGGCGACTACAAGGATGGCCGCCTGGCCAATGCGAGCCTCAACACCTGGACCTTCTCGCCTACCGTGGGCTACACCGCGTTGTTCGACCAAGGCTCGCTGGAATGGAGTGCCACCACGGCCGTGGACTTCTACACCAAGGACAAGGCGACCGATTACCAGAACGGTGCGGTCTATCGCTTGGATACCTTGTTGATGAAGCGCTTTCCTTCGGGTTGGGGCCTTGGCGCAGTCGGTGGCTGGATCTATCAGCTGGAAGACGACACCGGTCCGATCGCCGATCAACTCAATGGCTTCAAGGGCCATTCCCTGGGCGTCGGCCCGATGGTCAACTACCTCAAGAAGTGGCAGGGCGGCCAGGCCGAATTCTCGTTCCGCTGGCTGCACGAGTTCGACGTCACCAATCGCCTGAAGGGCAATCCGGCGATGCTGTCGGCGACCATCACGCTTTGATCGAATGCTTCACGCCTTGCCGCCCACGTAGCGCCGGCAGTGGTCGAGATAATCGCGCTCGTGCATCGACAGCAAGCCGGTCACCGCCGTCCACAACCACGACGGCGCATCGAGCGTGCGCGAATGATTGCGCCGCAATTCACGGCACCACGATCGACGTGTGGCGGCGTCCATCTGGCGAGCGTGCGCATGCCCGACCACATGGGCGAGAAAGGCGGCAACGCGGCGCGCCTGCTTGCGCCGCAATCGTGCGATGTCGATCTTCAGGTCCTGCGGCATCAGCTCGCGAACGAACACGGGCTTGTCCAGCAGCTGGGTGGGACGCATGCGGTTGCCCAACGCAGGCGACAGGTGTTGCGCGGCTAGCACCGCGCGCTGCGCCGGGTCGCGCGGCATGCGGGCGCGGCTTGCGTGCGGTGCGATGGATGCGGCCGCCTGCTTGATGTCGATCAGGCAGAGGTCGTCGCCTTCCACCGCTTCGCCATCCACGTCCAGCAGTGCGGCGTAGCGCAGCTTGCCCAGCGAACTGCACCCTTTGCGCCAGTACGCGGCATCCAGCACGTTCACCTCGCCCTTGGGATCGCGGCGCCGCAACTGCTTGGCCAGCGCATCCAGTTCGGGCTGGCGGAAGATCGCCTGGATGGCCTTGCGCTCCTTCGCGAGGATGGGCCAGAACTGCTTGCCCAGCGGCAGCTCGAGCCCATCACCGTTCGTGCGTTCGTCAGCGAGCGATTTCCAGCTGCGCCGTGCGGCTTGCCGCATCACCAGTTTGATGGTGCCGGGCATGCACGGTTCCGGATCGTCGGTTTCCGGAAACGCGGATTCGTAGCCGTCGAGCATCGCCTCCATCATGTTGGCGGTGGTGATGCCGGGCAGGTCCGAGCCGCGCGCTGCCATGGCGAGCGAAAGCGCCAACCGCACCAGGTCGTGCGCGGGATTGCCGATCACGCTCTGATCGAAATCGCGAATCTGGATGTGCAGCTTGCCCTGGTCGTCCGCGACCGGGCCGATGTTGCCGATGTGGCAGTCGCCGCAGATCCAGATCGCCGGACCGGCGGGAAGAGGCGGTGCCGCCGACGAGTCCAGCCATTCGTAGAACTGCGCCGTGTTGCCACGCACGTAGGCGTGGGCGGAACGCGCCATCTTGGTGTTGCGGCGTTCGATCAGTGCGCGTTGTCGTTTTGCAGGTGGAACGGCGGAGTTTCCGGAACGGGCCATGAGCGATCCTGTGTGTGCAGGATCACTGTTGCGGACAAAACATGAAGGGTGTGTCGTGTTTCCACGCACATCGCGTGCGCACGCACGCTTCGCAAGAACGTGCGCTCAGTGCTGCGCGTCGGCCGCGTCGTAGATGCAGGCCATCACTGCAGCGGCGGCTGCGTACAGCGTGGCGGGCACTTCCTGGCGCAGGCGCAGCGAGGCGAGCAGTGCGGCCATCTGCGGATCCTGGTGCAACGGAATGCCCAGTGCGCGAGCGCGGGCCAGCAGTGTTTCCAGCGATTCGGGCGGCAGGCTGACCGGCGTCGCGGCAGCATGGTTCGAGCCGCCGGAGAGACGCAGGGTGACGCGGCGGCGCGCGGGAGGCAGTGCGTTGCTCATGCCGTGGTCCTCAGCAGGATCGCACTGTGCGCGTGGCTCGATTGCGGCAGACCCTGCTGGCACGACAGCTGATCAAGGATCAGACCTGCCGCCGACAGCGTTTGCCGCAACGGGCCGAACTGTTGCTCCAGGCGATGCACGGTATCGGCGCGTTCCGCCCACAGGCGCACGGCCAGGCGCAGATCGCGCAGTTGCAGTTCGCCCTGGATCGGTCCCAGCGCGGGCAGGTCGATGGCGAAGCCGAACGTCCACGACGAACCGGTGTCGCTCTCGGTGTTCTGCTGCAACTGCACCTGCAGGATGTCGCGGCCGTCCTCGCCTTGCAGCGGAATCTCGATCATCCACGCGGAAGCGGTGGTCGCTTCCAACTGCGCCACTTCCACCCGGGCCAACGCAGCGCGCACTTCGCCATGCAACTGGCTGAGCAGGGCGTCGACATCGTCGTCGAGCAGCGACAGCGGCAGCATGGCGCGCGGTTGCGCCTGCAGGCCACGCTGTTGCAGCGGCGGAGGCGTCTCGCTGGAAGCACTGGTGGAGCGACGCGCGGGCAGGTAGTCGTCGAGCAGGCTGGCCAGGCGCAGCAAGGCGGCCTTCCAGTCTTCCTGGCTCACGCCGGCCATATCGAGATTGGGTTCGGCCAGTTGGGCCTCCAGGAAAAGGCCGCTGCGCTTGATCGCTTCTTCCAGTCCCTCGCCGCGGGTGATCTCGGCCGGCGTGCGCACCACGTGTTCCAGCAATGCCAGCGCGGGCCGCAGATACGCCGGCAATTGGCGCAGCGCCGGGCGCTGGGCGAGCGCATCGAGCGTGGCAAGCAATGGCGCGTAGCCGTTCTGCTGCGGCAGGCGCTCGCGCATGGCCAGCTGCACGGTCGGCTCGGGCATGTGCGGCATGATCACTTCCAGCTGCGGCTGCGCGCCCAGCGTCAGCACGCGCACCTGGAATTGCGAAGGCAGCTGCTGGCCGCTCGGCGCCTCGGTTTCCACCGCCAGCGCGCCAATCTGCAGCACCATCATGCCGTCCTGATTGATCCCCAGCGGTCGCGCCGACAGCACGGTGCCGATACGCCAACTCTCGGCGGCACTGCCGGAGGCAGCGCCGGCCCAGGCGAGGGCTGCGAGACTGGTGGGTTGGATGATCAATCGTAGCTCCTTGCGAACGAAGCGGCATGCGCGCCCGTCCGTGCCCTAGGCATCGGCGGCCTTCGGAAAAACTTGAGAGGCCATTTTGCGCGGATCGGCGGCACTCGATCGGGACAAAGATCGCTAAAGCGAACAACGGCATGGCCGATAAACCACCCGTAGACGCCCTAAGGGCAGGCACAGGATCACACCATGGGCAAGACGACGGGTGAGGCAAAGGCTGCGGCGCGCGTGATCGCGCTGCCCGCCGATTTCCGCCTCGGCAGCGTGGCGCAGGTAAAGGCCGAACTGATCGAAGCGTTCGATGCCGCCGCCGCCCAGTTGGACGGCGCCGGCGTGGAGCGCGTGGATACCGCCGCGCTGCAGCTGCTGGTGGCGTTCCGCCGCGAGGCGACGGCGCGTGGCCAGTCGCCCGCGTGGCTGGGTGTGAGCGAAGTGATGCGTGACGCGGCCGGCGTGCTCGGCCTCGCACAGGCTTTGGAACTGCCGGCACCGATGCCGGCCTGAAACTGAGGTGGAAGATGGCGAAGATTCTTGCAGTTGACGATTCGGCTTCGATGCGCGGCATGGTGGCCTTCACCCTGCGCAACGCCGGCCACGATGTGAGCGAGGCGGAAAACGGCCAGCTGGCGCTCGACGCGGCCAAGGGCAGCAGCTTCGACCTGGTGCTGGCGGACGTGAACATGCCGGTGATGGACGGCCTCAGCATGGTGCGCGAGCTGCGCACGCTGCCGGCATACAAGGGCGTGCCGATCCTGATGCTGACCACCGAGTCGCACACCGACAAGAAGATGGAAGGCAAGGCCGCCGGCGCCACCGGTTGGCTGGTCAAGCCGTTCGATCCCGAACAGCTGCTGGCCACCGTCAAGCGCGTGCTGGGTTGAAGACAACTGCGTCGTGCCGGCAACGCCGGCATGACGGCGGTGAACGTGCGTCCGTAATCTCTTAGAGAAGTGTCCCCATGAGCAAGGCTGGTCTGGCGCAGTTCCAACAGGTGTTCATCGAAGAGAGTCTGGAAGGACTCGACACGATGGAGTCGTCGCTGCTTGCGCTGGACGAAGGCGGCGACGGGGAGCTGGTGCACACCATCTTCCGCGCGGCGCACTCGATCAAGGGCGGTGCGGCCACCTTCGGTTTTCCGGAGATGTCCTCGTTCACCCACGAAGCCGAGTCGCTGCTCGATGAAGTGCGCAGCGGCAAGCGCGCCATCGACGGCGCCATCATCGAACTGCTGCTGCGCACGGTGGATTGCCTGCGCGGCATGTTTGCCCGCGCCCAGGCCGGCGAGCCGCTCAACGATGCGGTGGCCGAAGGGCTGCGCAACGAGCTGGCCGCAGCGATGAGACGCGGCGTGCCGGCCACTGCCTTGCAGGCGCGACGCGATGCGGACCAGGCCGATGCCTGGAGCATCCGCTTCCGCCCGCATGCCGGCATGCTCGCCAGCGGCAACGAACCGCTGCGCCTGATCCGCGAGCTGGCCGCCCTCGGCAAGCTGCAGGTCACGCCCGAATTCGACCGCCTGCCGGCATTCGCCGCGCTGGAACCGACCGAGTGCCACGTCGGCTGGACCATCGAACTGAGCGGTCCGGTCAAGCGCGCCGATATCACCGGCGTGTTCGATTGGGTCGAAGACGAATGCGATCTCACCATTGAAGCGAAGCACGTCGTCGCCGAAGTCGCCGCGCCGGCGCCAACGCCGGTTGCAGCACCGGCCGTTGCCGATGCGGGCGCCGCGCGTGCGCAGCGTGAGGCCAGCACCGAGTCCAGCTCGGTGCGCGTGTCGATCGACAAGATCGACGGACTGATCAACCTGGTGGGCGAGCTGGTGATTACCCAGTCGATGCTCGACACCTTCCGCGAAGGCGATATCGATGCCGAGCGGCTGGCCATGCTCGAACACGGGCTGGGCCAGCTGGCGCGCCACACGCGCGAGCTGCAGGAAAGCGTGATGGGCATTCGCATGCTGCCGATCGCCTCGGTGTTCAACCGCTTTCCGCGCATGGTGCGCGACATCAGCCAGAAGCTGGGCAAGCAGGTCAAGCTGGAGCTGGTCGGCGAACAGACCGAGCTGGACAAGACGGTGCTGGAGAAGATCGGCGATCCGATGGTGCACCTGGTGCGCAACGCCATCGACCATGGCCTCGAAACACCGGACAAGCGCCGCGCCTCGGGCAAGGGCGACACCGGCACGCTCACCCTGCAGGCCTCGCATCGCGGCGGCAACGTGGTGGTGGAAGTGTCCGACGACGGCGCCGGCCTCAACCGCGATGCCATCGTGGCCAAGGCGATCCAGCGCGGCATCATCAGCAGCGGCGAAGGCATGAGCGACGACGCCGTGGCGGAACTGATCTTCCAGCCGGGCTTCTCCACCGCCGCCGTCACCACCGATCTGTCCGGCCGTGGCGTGGGCATGGACGTGGTTCGCCGCAACGTCTCCGATCTCGGCGGCACCGTCACCATCCGCAGCACCCAGGGCAAGGGCAGCGTGTTCACCATCACCTTGCCGCTGACCCTGGCGATCATCGACGGCCTCACCGCCGCGGTGGGCGCGGAGCGCTACATCGTGCCGCTGGTGTCCATCGTGGAATCGGTGCAGCTGAAGGCCGAAGCGGTGCGCAGCGTGGTCGGCGGCGGCGAGCTGTTCCGCTTCCGCGGCGAATACCTGCCGGTGATCCGCCTGCACGATGCGTTCGGCTGCGACAAAGCGATCCACGCCATCGAGGAAGGCCTGATGGTGGTGGTGGAAGGCGACGGTTCACGCGTGGGCCTGTTCGTGGACGGCCTGATCGGCCAGCAGCAGGCGGTGGTGAAGTCGCTGGAAGCGAACTACCGCCGCGTGCAGGGCGTGTCGGGCGCCACCATTCTTGCCGATGGCTCGGTGGCGCTGATCGTCGACATCGCCGGCCTGGTGCGCATGCAGGGGCGCAGGAAAGCGGCCTGAGCAAGCGACGGGCGCCCCGTTTCCCTCTCCCTTGTGGGAGCGCACTTGTGCGCGACACCCGGATGCCGCGGCGGTGATCCATGCACCGTCGCGCACAAGTGCGCTCCCACAAAGGTTGCGCGGAGTGGCGATCGCCGCGAAAAGCGCTCCTGCCGAAAACGCGCATTCCCCTCAAGTTTCCCCCGCCACCGCCGATCCAGAACCCGATAGGGGGCCTCGCACGCGGCCCCGACCACGAGGCGAACATGTCCGATAACACCCGGAGCGAGGCGCTCCAGTCGCAGTACCTCACCGTCAACCTCGCCCACGAGGAATACGGCATCGACATCCTGGCGGTCCGCGAAATCCGCGGCTGGACGCCGGTGACGCGCATTCCGCAGGCACCGGGATACGTGCTGGGCGTGCTCAACCTGCGCGGCGCCATCGTGCCGGTGATCGACATGCGCCTGCGCTTCGGTCTGGAGCGCGAGGAATACGGCGCCACCACCGTCACCGTGATCATCACCGTGGCCGGCCGCCTGTTCGGCGTGGTGGTCGATGCCGTCTCCGACGTGCTCGACGTGACGCCGGACGCCATCCGCCCCGTGCCCGACATGGGCACCACCGTGGATACCGAATACCTCAAGGGGTTGACCGCTGCCGGCGAGCGCATGGTGCTGCTGCTGGACGTGGACAAGCTGCTGCAACCCCATGACGCACAAATGCTGGAGGCGGCGCTGCCAGCTGCCTCCGATGTCAAAGCCGTGGCCTGACCGACATACGCAGGGTTGGAATCATCATGAAGAAGTTCGCACTGAAAGCTCCGGAACTGAACGTCCGAAACCGCATGCGTGCCGTGCTCGGTCTGCTCGGCCTGATGCTGATCGCCGGCGCCGTGATCGGCATCGGCTCGATGCAGCAGCAGAACGCCGGCATGGGCCAGATCTACGACGAAGAGATCGTGCCCGCGCAGCTGATCTCGCAGATCTCGCAGCGCTCGCTGATGTCCTTCATCCTGCTGGGCGAAGCCAGCTCGCTGACCAGCAAGCCGGACCAGGTCAAGGCCAAGCTGGCCGATTACGAGAAGATGCAGTCGGACATGGAGGCGTTCAAGAAGCAGTTCGAAGCCATCCCCATGAGTGCCGGCGTGAAGAAGCAGTTCGACGACTGGCGCTCCACCGATGCCGACTACAAGGACGCCAAGGATTCGCTGGTCGACGCCCTGAAGCAGGCCGACACGGGTGCCTCGGAACTGCTGGAAATGCAGGTCCGTCCGCTGATGATGCAGCGCCAGGATTCGCTGGCCAAGCTGGTCGAAGCACAGCGCAGCGACGCCAAGAAGATCTATGACGCGCAGGTGAGCCGCTACCAGTTCGTGCGCACCATCAGCATCGCCGCGTTGATCCTCGGCCTGCTGATCGCCGGTGTGATGGCAGTACTGCTGATGCGCTCGATCCTCAACACGCTGGGCACGGCCGTGAAGGTGGCTCACGCCATCGCTGGCGGCAAGCTCGGTCACCACATCGCCAACACCCGCAAGGACGAGCTGGGCGAACTGCTCGACGCGCTGCGCACGATGGACGAGCGCCTGAGCAACATCGTGGGCGAAGTGCGCCACGGTGCGGGCTCGGTGAGTTCGGCCGCGCAGCAGATCGCCCGCGGCAACGACGACCTCAGTCAGCGCACGCAGGAACAGGCCTCCAGCCTGGAAGAAACCGCTTCGTCGATGGAGGAAATGACCTCCACCGTGAAGCAGAACGCCGAGAACGCCAGCCACGCCAACCAGCTCGCCAGCGCCACGCGCCGCCAGGCCGAGCACGGCGGTGAAGTGGCCGCGCAGGCCAGCTCCGCGATGCGCGAGATCAACGATTCCAGCCGCAAGATTTCCGACATCGTCAGCCTGATCGACGAAATCGCCTTCCAGACCAACCTGCTCGCGCTCAACGCCGCGGTGGAAGCCGCACGTGCCGGCGAACAGGGCCGCGGCTTCGCCGTGGTGGCCACGGAAGTGCGCAACCTGGCCCAGCGCAGTGCGGGTGCAGCCAAGGAGATCAAGGGCCTGATCAACGACAGCGCCGAGAAGGTGCGTGCAGGTTCGGCGCTGGTGGATCAGTCCGGCAAGGCGCTGGCCGACATCGTCGACAGCGTGAAAAAGGTCACCGACATCGTGGCGGAAATCGCCGCGGCGTCGCAGGAACAGTCCGCCGGCATCGACCAGGTCAACCACGCCGTGCTGCAGATGGACGAAATGACCCAGCAGAACGCCGCGCTGGTGGAAGAGGCCGCGGCCGCGGCCCGCGCCATGCAGGAGCAGGCCAGCGAACTGGCACGCCAGGTCGGCTTCTTCCAGCTGGGCGAAAGCGGTAGCGAAGTGGCGACCGAGAAGGCGCGTTCGCAGTCGGTGATGGCGGAAACCGAAGCGGTGTTCGCCGCGGTGCGCAGCTCGCACGCGCCGGCACCGGCACCGCGCGCCGTCCGCGCCGAAGCATCCGATGCCGGCGCCTGGAAGGAATTCTGAGCATGAGCACGGCGGCCACGATCGACAACAACGGTGGCGTGGCGGCCGTGGGCGGCCCGTTGCTGGGCAACGCCGAGTTCGAATTCCTGCGCACGTTCGTCTACGAGCAATGCGGTATCTCGCTGGGCGAGCACAAGCGGCAGCTGGTGCAGGGACGCCTGCTGCGTCGCCTGCGCGCGCTGAAGCTGCGCGATTTCCAGGCCTATTGCGAACTGCTGCGGCGCGATCCGCAGCAGGAGCTGGGTGAGCTGGCGAGCGCGATCAGCACCAACGTCACGGCGTTCTTCCGCGAATCGCATCACTTCGAGCTGCTCATCGACGAACTGCTGCCGCGCTGGATCGCCGAGAAGAAGAACGGCGGCCGCCTGCGCATCTGGTCGGCCGGCTGCGCCACCGGCGAGGAGCCTTACACGCTCGCCATGGTGCTGGCCGAAGCGCTGGAGAAACACGGCGCGCAACAGCTGGACGCCAAGATCCTCGCCACCGACCTGTCGCCGCAGGCCCTGGAAACGGCGCGCAAGGGCGTGTATGCGCTCGACCGCCTGGAAGGGATCAGCGTGGAACGCCGGCGCCGCTGGTTCCTGCGCGGCGAGGGCGACTACGCCGACTACGTCTGCGTGAATCCGCGCCTGCGCGAGCTGGTCAGCATCCTGCCGCTGAACCTGCTGCACGACTGGCCGATGCAGGGCCCGTTCGACGCGATCTTCTGCCGCAACGTGGTGATCTATTTCGACAAGCCGACCAAGCAGCGCCTGTTCCAGCGCTACGCCGGCCTGTTGCCGGAGGGCGGCTACCTGTTCCTCGGCCACTCGGAGTCGATGTACGGGCTCAACGACAACTTCGACCTGATCGGACGCACGGTCTATCGGAAACGCAGTGCATGAATGGTGTTGCCGTCAAGATTCCCGCAGGGGCCGAGTACGACCCGGCCCGGGTGTTGCCCGGGTTCGAACACCTGCGCCGTTTCTGGGACCCCGCGCAGTCGTGCATGACGGTGAAGGTGCTGCCCGGCGAGTTCTACGTGAGCGCGCAGCAGGAAATGATTTCGACGGTGCTCGGTTCGTGCGTGTCGGCCTGCATCTTCGATCGCGTGCGCGGCATCGGCGGCATGAACCACTTCATGTTGCCCGAGCCCATCGGCGGTGAACGCGGTGGCTGGGCCGATACCGTGGGCCGCGCCGCACGCTACGGCAACGACGCGATGGAACAGCTGATCAACGCCATCCTCAAGGCCGGCGGTCAGCGCGCGAACATGGTGGTGAAAGTGTTCGGCGGCGGCCGCGTGCTGGCCACCATGACCGACATCGGCCAGCGCAACATCGCCTTCGTGCGGCGCTACCTGGAAGCGGAGCGGCTGGAAGTGGCCGCCGAAGACCTGGGCGACGTGCATCCGCGCCACGTGCAGTTTTTCCCCACCACCGGCAAGGCGCGCGTGCGCCAGCTGCGTGGCCGCACCGACACCGTGCTGGTGGACGGCGAGCGGCAGTATCTCAAGCGATTGGCAAACGATCCGATAAAGGGAGAGGTGGAACTGTTCTGACGCAAGCGCGTCACGACGGTTTCATCAGGCAGGCATCTGGCGCCGACAAGGGCCGGCGGACGCGGGTCCGACACCCACGCCGTACCACGAAGGCGAGACGAATACGCGATGGAAAGAGTACGTGTCCTGGTAGTCGACGATTCCGCGCTGGTGCGGAAGCTGCTGTCGACCATGCTTTCGTGCGATCCGGGCATCGAGGTGGTGGGTACCGCCGCCGATCCGCTGATTGCGCGCGAGAAGATCAAGCAGCTCAATCCCGACGTACTCACGCTCGACGTGGAAATGCCGCGCATGGACGGCATCACCTTCCTCGAGAACCTGATGCGCCTGCGCCCCATGCCGGTGGTGATGGTCTCCTCGCTCACCCAGGAAGGCGCCGAAGTCACCTTGCGCGCGCTGGAGCTGGGCGCCGTCGATTTCTTCACCAAGCCGAGCAACGATCTGGCCAGCACTTTTGCCGAAGGCGCGCAGGAAATCTGCGCCAAGGTGAAGCTGGCCGCGCTGGCACGGCCACGCCAGCGCGCTGCCGTGCGCAAACTCGATGTGCCGCCGCGGCTCACCGCGGACGCCGTGCTGCCGCGCGCGCAGAGCGCCGGAACGCGCGGCGGCATGCCGATCATCGCGATCGGCGCGTCGACCGGCGGCACCGAAGCGATCCGCGTGGTGCTCGAGGCGATGCCGCCGGACGCGCCGCCGATCGTCATCACGCAACATATTCCCGCCGCTTTCAGCGGTCCGTTCGCCTCGCGCATGGACCACTGTTCGGCCATGCGCGTGTGCGAAGCACGCGACGGCCAGCCGATCCAGCCGGGCCACGCGTACATCGCGCCGGGAAGCCAGCATCTGCTGGTGATGTGGGATGGCGCCAAGTATGTGTGCCGCCTGCACAACGGCCCGCCGGTGAATCGTCATAAGCCCAGCGTGGACGTGCTGTTCCGCTCGATGGCCGCCAGCGTGGGCAAGGCCGCGATTGCGGCGCTGCTCACGGGCATGGGCGACGACGGCGCGCGCGGCCTGCTGGAACTGCAGCAGGGCGGCGCGCACACGCTGGTGCAGGACGAAGAATCATCGGTGGTGTGGGGCATGCCCGGCGCCGCCTGGAAGCTGGGCGCCGCCAGCGAAAAGCTTCCGCTCGAACACATTGCCGCGCGCCTGCTCGCGATGGCGCACCAACCCGTTTCCCGCGCCGCCGTGCCGGCCACCTGATCTGCGGATGATGTCTATGCATGCCTTCCTTTCCTTCATGCGCGTGCGCCCCGTGGCCGGCCTTGCCGCCAGCGCGGTGGCGTTGATCTTGACCATGCTGTGGCCGTCGGCCTGGCTGGGCCCGGTCATCATCGTTCTGCTCACCGCGGCGTGGATCGTCGAGACGCGTCGTGCGATGCCTGTTGCCGAACCCGTCATCGAAGCTTCGCTGGCGCATCACGAACCGGTGCGCGAAGCGCTGGAAGAAGTGCGCAGCTCGCTGGTCGACGAACTCGGCCACGCCACCCGCGAACTGCATCAGGCGCTGGACCTGCTGCGCGATGCGGTGTCCGAACTCGGCGGCGGCTTCGACGGCCTGTCGCGCAAGACCGGCATGCAGCAATCGCTGCTGCGCCAGATCATCGACGGTCAGAGCGAAGGCGTGTCGGTGCAGGATTTCGCCGCACGCACCAGCGATCTGCTGGCGCACTTCGTCGACATGATCGTGCAGATGTCGCGCGAGAGCCTGCGCATCGTCTACCGCATCGACGGCATGGCCAAGGAAATGGACGCGGTGTTCGGCTTGTTGAAGAACGTCAACACCATCGCCGAGGAAACCAACCTGCTGGCGCTCAACGCCGCCATCGAAGCGGCGCGTGCCGGCGAATCGGGCCGCGGTTTCGCGGTGGTGGCGGGCGAGATCCGCAACCTCGCCAGCCACTCCAACCAGTTCAACGAACAGATCGGCAGCCACGTCGAGCGCGCCCGCACCGCGATGGAACAGTTGCGCGGCCTGGTCGGCACGATGGCCTCGCAGGACCTCAACGTGGCGCTCTCGGCCAAGGGCGGCATCGACGCGATGATGGCCCACGTCACCGAAAGCGATGCACGTACCAGCAAGGTCGCCGACCAGGTGGTGGAGATCAACCGCGGCCTGGGCACCGACGTGGCCACCACGGTGCGCTCGCTGCAGTTCGAGGACATCCTCAGCCAGCTGATCAACCAGACGCGCCAGCGCCTGGTGGAACTGCAGGACATCACCACCGAATGCACCCGCGACATCCAGGAGCTGGCGTGCAGCCCCATCGACGCCGAATCGCTGGCCCAGCGTGCCGAGCGCGTGCGCAACCGCCTGGCCATCCAGCGCGAAAAGGCCCGCATCCGTTCGCGCGGCCCGGCGCTGCAGAACTCGATGGATGCCGGCGAGATCGAACTGTTTTGAGGAACTGAGCCATGAGCCTGACCGTTCACCACGACCCCGACCTCGACTGCGTCACCCTGCAACTGGGCGAGCGCTTCGACTTCACCGTGCACCGCGCCTTCCACGACGCCTGCCTCGGCGGACGCGCCGCGCGCAGCTACGTCATCGACCTGGGCGAAGTCGCCAGCATGGACAGCTCCGCCCTCGGCATGCTGCTCCTGCTGCGCGAACACGCCGGCGCCGACCGCGCGGAAATCCGCATCGTCAACGCCGACACCGGACTGCGCGGCACGCTGCGGGTGGCCGGTTTCGACAAGCTGTTCGTGCTGCACTGACGATCGGGCCGCTGTTCAAAGCGGAACTTCCCCTCATCGAGTCAGCGTGGCGAAGGCAAAGCGGCCTGGATCGGCTCGGCCTTCCGCTCGATTGACGCTGCCCCGGACGGGGCGTAGGTTTCTTCGAGTCACCGGGAGTAATCTCCCGGCCTTTCGTGTCCGGCGTTGTTCAACGCACACGTCGTCGCTCCCGCCCCCTCGACCTGCGCACGCACATGACGCCAACACGGCGACATCGGCGTCGTCCTGCATGAAAGCAGCCGTTCGGATCCATGCAGGGGCATGCGGCGGAGTGTCTCCGCCGGGATAGGGACGTCCCAACAGCAGGCTTCCGCGGGCGCTACCCGATCGGAGGCCCAACTGACTTCGTCCAACAGCGGGAGAACGTGCGATGGCTATTTCCGTTCCGTGCGGCATGAAGTGTGCGTTGCTGGTGCTGGCCTGTGTTTGTGCAGGATCGGCCCTGGCCCAGGACATGGCAAAGGTGGCGCCGAAGAACACCAAGGTGCTGATCGACAACGATCAGGTGAGGGTGATCGAAGTCTGGCTCAAACCCGGGGAATCGCTGCCGATGCATTCGCACCCGGCCAACGTCGTCTATTTCGAGACGGGCGGCAAAGCCAAATCCACCACGCCCGATGGCAAGGTCACCGAGACCGAACGCAAGGCGGGCGAGGCGATCTACAGCGAGGCCATCACGCACAGCAACCAGAACATGGGCACCACGCCGACCAAGGCGCTGGTGGTCGAACTGAAGACGGCCAAATAGCGGCGCATGCCGGGACGACGATGGCGGCCGGCTTGGCCCGTTCGGCGAGCCGGTCGACGCTGCGCGAAACACTCAGCAGCGCGAATCGCCTGCTTCGACCAGGCGCGAATCGCGATCGCCGGCGAAGCTCACGCCGTTGCGGCCGTCGAACTTGGTGCGGTACATCGCCTGGTCGGCCTGCCGTACCAGATGCTCGAAACGCGTGCCGTGCCGCGCGCTGGCGACGCCGATGCTGGCGGTCACCGGAATGGTCTGGTCACCGACACGCGCATGCGAATGGGCCAGCGCGAGACGCAGCCGTTCGGCGGCTTCCAGGCCCTGCACCAGCGTGGCTCCGGGCAGCGCCACCACGAACTCCTCGCCGCCGTAGCGGCTGGCCAGGTAGCGCGGCCACTGGATCGCCTTGCGCATCATCTCGGTGACGTGGCGCAGCACGGCATCGCCGGCGTCGTGGCCCCAGCGATCGTTGATCTGCTTGAAGTGATCGAGGTCGAAGATCAGCAGCGCGAACGGCTGTCCGCGTTCCAGGCAGCGCTCCAGCGACGCCCGTCCTTCCGCCACGATGGCGCTGCGGTTGAGCAGGCCGGTGAGGCCGTCGGTGCGCGCCGCGCGGCGCAGGTCGACCACCAGCCGTTCGGTGATCAGCTGCAGCAGCGCGAAGTACGATGCCAGCGTGGTCAGGATGCCGACCACATACGTCGCCGCCACCGGCAGGCCCGCCATCATCAAGTCCTGGCTGGAGGTCGGATCGAGCGGAGTGAACACGCGGGCCAGGTAGAACAGCCCGTTGGTCACCAGTACCGCGCCCGCGATGCGGCAACTCTTGCGGATGTCCGGCTCGCTGTAGCGCAGCAACAGGTACGCATAGGCAAAGTTGAACGCCATGGCCTGCAGGCTGCCGGCCAGCAAGCGCGCGCCCAGGTTGGGCGAGGCAAAGGCGAACCAGGCGATGGCACCGGTGTAGACGGCCGCGAGGCTGCACGGCCAGCGCCAGCGCATCGGCAGTGCCAGATGCTGGGCAATGCCCTTGAGCGCAAGGATGTTGCCGGTGACCAGCAGGCCGTTGCCGACCACGATCGAAACCAGATCGGGAATGTGGTTGCGCAACCCGATCAGGGTGATGCCCAACGTGTTGATCCAGATGCTGGCCACCCAGATGCGCAACACCCTCTGGGTGTTCAACACCGCCATCAACGAGGTGAAACCAATCGACGCGCCAATGCCCATCAGCAGACTGACGAGGGTCAGGGTGGGGATGTCTAGATGCATGGCGCTCCCTGGTACCAGCGAACCCTCTTGGCCAAGAGGACGCCCTGGGCCTCCGACGAGGCGTTGACTGGGTCACCCAAGCATATCGGACAAATCTTCCAAAACTTGAACTGCGTCACATTTGTAGGGCATGCCCCGCAGCGCAAAAAAAAGAGGCCCCGGGAGGAGCCTCGAAAAAAATAACCAAAAACAGAGTGTGGGGGCTTACACCAAACGAGGATTACCAGGTGCGCACGTCGGCCACGCCGACGGTGTACTGCTGCATTTCAGGATCGAAGCGGAACAGGCGGCCCAGATCGAACTCCACCGACTGGCCCGGGCCGATGTTGGTGGTGCCGGCCGGCCAGCCCTTCTTGCTCTGGATGACCTTGCCCGCACCGTCCTTCGCGTCGATGCTGATCTGCGCGGCAGCGGCTTCGGCGCAATGGTTCACCAGCGAGCCGCTGAGGCTCAGGCGGGCGGCAGCACCGGCGCCGACGAGCTTCATCTTGAAGTCCTGCACGGCGAAATCGGTGGGAGCGCAGGCGGCATGGGCGGCCAGCGGAGCGGCCAGGAACAGGGCGGCGGCGATCAGGGTCTTCTTCATAAGGGGGTCCGTGATGTGGTCAGTTTGGATGGGTCGACATGACTCACATCGGCGGTCCCGCCGAAATCTTTAGCTCCCGCGAAGGATTGTGTTCAGATTCGGCCCTTCAGCTCGGTGTGCTCGATGAACCACAGGCCGGCGAACAGCTTCGGGTCGATCGAGTAACCCTCGGCCGCCCGCGCGAACAGCCATGCGCCGGCCTGCGCGCGGGGCACTTCGTGGACGATGATGTTCTCGCTCTCGTCGCCGCCGCCGGGCCCGACCTTCTGCAGGTCCCAGGCCCGCACGAAGGCGATCATCTCGGTGCTCATGCCCGAGGACGACGGGCCTTCATGCACGAACTCCAGCCGTCCGCAGCGGTAGCCGGTCTCTTCTTCCAACTCGCGGCCGGCGGCAAGCAGGGCGTCTTCATCGCCGTGCTCGTGCAGGTCGCCGACCAGGCCCGCGGGCATCTCGATGGTGTGCTTGAGGATGGACACGCGGTACTGCTCGACGAACAGCACGTTGTCGTCGGGCGTCACCGCCAGGATGATCACCGCGCCGCCCGGGTTGTTGCGCTCGGCATACTCCCAGCGCCCGCGCTTGCGCAGGCTCAGCCACTTGCCGACATAAAGGGTTTCCACCGGTGCATTGGCATCGGCGGGAATGCGGGTATCGGGATGATTCATCGGCGTGGCCGCAGGGCAGCTGGGAGTCCTGCATGTTGCCGCGTGCCCTTGCCGCCGACAACCGTGTCCGTTTGCGCCATGTGGGAGCGCACCCTGTGCGCGACAAACCTACGGAGCGATACACCCAGGCGTGGCCGTCGCGCACAGGGTGCGCTCCCACAAGGTAACGGCTAGACCTCGAGCAAGGCCTTCAGGCGCGTACGGGTCAGCGGGCCGAAGCGCAGCCGCTCGCACAAGGCATCCATTGCTTCGGCCTCGCCGCGCAGCCGGCGCAGGGCGTCCGCTTCGGGCGGCACCGGTGCGTCCAGCGCAATACGGGTAAGACGGCGATAGAGGCGCGCCGATTCCGCATGCTCGCGCAGTTTCGCGGCGCAACTGGCGGCGCCGCGCAGGCGCAGGAACGGCACTTCGTCCACGCGATCGAGCAATGCATCCAGACTGCCGAAATGCGCCAGCAGCGCAGCCGCCGTCTTGGCGCCGACGCCCGGCACGCCGGGAATGTTGTCCACCGCATCACCGCACAGCGCGAGATAGTCGGCCACCTGATGCGGATGCACGCCCAGCTTCTCGTGCACGCCCGCTGGGCCCCAGCGCAGGTTGCGCGCGTAGTCCCACTGTTCGTCGAATTCGCCCAGCAACTGGCCGAAGTCCTTGTCCGCCGAAACGATCACGCTGCGGAAACCGTGGCCGCGCAGCGTCCACATGGCGCTGCCGATCAGGTCGTCGGCCTCGAACGCGTGGTCGATCATCACCGGTATGCCCAGCGCCTGCGTCACCTCGCGGCAGAGCACGAACTGGCGTTCGAGATCCGGCGGCGGCAGTTCGCGGTTGGCCTTGTAGGCCGGGTAGATCGCATTGCGGAACGAGGTGGTGAGCGAGGCGTCGAACGCCACCGCCACATGCTCGGGCTTCACGCGTTCCAGCAGTTCGCACAGGAAACGGGTGAAGCCGTGCACTGCATTGACGGGATGTCCGTCGACGTCGTGAAACTCGTCCGGCATCGAATGCCAGGCGCGAAACACATACAGGCTGCCATCGACCAGATGGACGGCTGGACGGCTCATGGCGTCCATGTGCTGACCACCTGGTCGAGCTGCGGGCGCTCGCGATCGGGCACCTCGATCTGCGTGCTGCCGATGTGCACGAAGCCGATCACCTGTTCGTTGTCCTTCAGGCCGAGGATGGCGGTCGCGTCGCGCTGGTACGCCGCCCAGCCGGTCAGCCACTGCGCGCCGAAACCCAACGCCTCGGCGCCCAGCAGCAGGTTGTAGGCGACGCATCCGGCGGACAGCTGCTGCTCGATCACCGGCACCTTGCTGGTGGCGTCGATGCGCGCGACCACCACCACCACCAGCGGCGCGAAGTCGTAGCGGGTGCGGTCTTTCTCGCGCTTGGATTCGGTCATGTCCGGATTCACGCGCAGGGACAGCGTGGCCAGCCGCTCGCCGAACACCTGCTTGGCCTCGCCTTGCAGCACGATCAGGCGGAAGGGTTCGAGCTTGCCGTGATCGGGCACGCGGATGGCCGCTTCCAGCAGCGTCTTCAGCGTGGCCGCGTCGGGACCGGGTTCACCCAGCTGGCGCGACGGCGCCGAATGACGGGTTTGCAGCAGGGCAAGAGGATGCGACATGGGGAGGTCCGGGGAGGCCAAACCCAGATGCTAACGCTTTGTCAGCTGACCAGTCGAAACGATCCCGGCAGCAGGGCCTGTACGGTGGTTTCCTGCACGGTACCCGTCAGATTGCCCAGCCACACCGGCATGGTCTGGCTGCAAAGTTCGGACATGACCTGGCGGCAGGCGCCGCAGGGACTGATCGGGCCGGGCGTGTCGCCAATCACCGCGAGCGCGGCGAAATCGCCGGGACGGCAACCGGCCGCCACCGCCGAAAACAGCGCCGTGCGCTCGGCGCAGTTGCACAGGCCATAGGAGCCGTTTTCCACATTGCAGCCACTGAAGTAGCGGCCGTCGCGGGTTACCAGCGCAGCGCCGACCAGAAAGTGGGAATAGGGGGCGTACGCATGTTCGCGCGCCTGGCGCGCCAGCTTCAGCAGGACATCGGAAACAACGACTTCGGTCATCGGGATCTCCATTACGGGATCCCCATCCATACCGTCGCCCAAGGCGTTTTCGGTACCGGTGGCGGGCCAGTTAACTCCGTTGCAGCGGCGACTGCAAGTAGCCGGTGGTGTGGCCGACAGGCCATCGGATAGGATGGCCGAAGCTCTCACCTTTCCGCCGAGGATGCACGATGCCGATCACCGTGGCTGCATTGCGCGAAACCGCTGCCGGCGAACGCCGCGTGGCGATCACGCCGGAAGTGGCGAAGAAACTGCGCGGCAAGGATGTGCGCGTGCTGCTGGAACGCGGCGCCGGTGCATCTGCGGGTTTTCCCGATCAGACCTATGCCGACGTCGAATTCGCCGATGCCGACAGCGTGCTGGCGCAGGCGGACCTGTTGACCTGCGTGCTGCCGCCCGACGACGGCGTGTGGGCGCGCTTGCGCGAGGGGGCGGTGGTGGTGGGCCAGCTGCGTCCCTACGGCGCGGCGGCGCGCATCGTGGCGATGGGCAAGCGCAGGCTCACGGCCTTCGCGCTGGAACTGCTGCCGCGCACGACGCGCGCGCAGGCGATGGATGTACTCAGTTCGCAGGCCGCCGTGGCTGGCTATCGCGCCATGTTGATCGCCGCCGAGGCGTCGCCGAAATTCTTTCCCATGCTGACCACCGCGGCCGGCACCATTCGCCCGTCGCGCGTCTTGGTGATCGGTGCCGGCGTGGCCGGACTGCAGGCCATCGCCACGGCACGTCGACTGGGTGCGCAGATCGAAGGCTACGACGTGCGTCCCGAAACGCGCGAACAGGTGGAATCGCTGGGCGCCAAGTTCATCGAACTGGGCGTCAGCGCCGCGGGCAGCGGCGGTTATGCGCGTGAGCTGACCAGTGAGGAGCGCGCGGCACAGCAGCAGGCGCTGGCCGAGCACCTCAAGAGCGTGGATGTGATCGTGGCCACGGCGGCCGTGCCTGGCCGTCCTTCGCCGAAGATCATCACGCGCGCGATGGTCGACGGCATGAAGCCGGGCGCATTGATCGTGGACCTTGCTGCCGAAGGCGGCGGCAATTGTGAACTGACCCAGCCGGGCGAGCGCGTGGAGCACAACGGCGTGGTCATCCTCGGGCCGCTCAACTTGCCGGCCGGTGCGCCGCTGCATGCGTCGGAGATGTATGCGCGCAACGTGTACAACTTCGTCGAACTGCTGCTGCAGGGCGGCAGCCTCGCACCCGATTTCAACGACGAACTGGTGGCCAAGAGCTGCGTCACCCGCAACGGCGAGCCGCATTTCCAGGGGTGATGCGCTAGCCGTCCATTGGCCTTCGGATACATGAAAAAAGCCCCGCATGGCGGGGCTTTTTCGTTCAATGCCTGGGGCCGCCGGACGATCCCTTGGGCGGGCCACCCATGGGCGGGCCCATCGCCGGTCCGTCGCGCATTTCACTGTGCCACTGGCGCATCAGCTGGTCGCGCTGATCGGGTGTCAACTGCTGGAAGCGCTGGAACGCCGCATGCAGTTGCTCGCGCTCCTGCTGCGGCAGTTGCTGGAAGCGCTTGCTGTTCTCGCGGGCCTGCTCGCGCTGCTGCGGCGTCATCTTCTGCCACTGGTCGATGCGCTGGCGGATCGCCTCGCGCTGGTCCGGCGGCAGCGCCTTCCACTGCTGCGCGCGTTCCAGCATGTGCGCCTGGCGCTCGGGCGGAAAGGTGTTCCACTTGTCGGCCAGCGGGGCCAGGATGCTGCGCTCATCGGCCGACAGGCTCTGCCAGCTGCGCGGCGAGGGCGGCGCTCCCGGCGGCGGACCGCGCATGCCATCCGGCGGAGGGCTGCCCGGCGGTGGACCGTGCTGGCCGTCGCCCGACACGCCCGGAGGCGGGGACTGCTGGGCCAGCGTGACAGTGGCGATGCCGCTAAGTCCGAGGACCAAAAGCAGCGACACGAAAACACGGCATCGACGCATGGTTACCTGCTCGCCTCGCTGTCGCTGTTCTTGGCCAGCCATCCGTAGAAGTCCAGGTTCTGGTACAGCGTGGGGTCGGCGGCAGCGGCATCCGGCGGCAGTTCGCCGTCGACGTCCACGGCCTGCACGGCGCCGTTGGGGGCCGTGCTCGGGCGTTGGACCGGGGAAGACATGAACAGGGCAACGAAAGCGATGGCGGCAAACGCGCCTGCCGGCAGCATCAGCTGCAGCAGTCGGTGCGCCAGCGACGAATCGTTGGCTTTTGCCAGCGCCTCGCGCCGGGCCGAGCGCAGCTTGGCGGCCACGGTCGGATCGAGCTGGCGCGCAGCCTCGCGGTACAGCTCGCGGGCACGGCGTTCGAGGTGGTTGTCAGGCGCGTTCATCGCCATTCCTCCAGTAGGTCGCGCAAACGTTGCAGCGCGCGCGACAGATGTGTTTTTACGCTCCCTTCCGAACATCCCATGGCCTGGGCGGTTTCCGCCACATCCAGGCCCTCCAGTACGCGCAGCATGAATGCTTCGCGCTGGCGCTGGGGCAGCAGTTTCACGGCTGCCGCCATATCCGCGTAAGACTGTGCGTCGTTCAACCGCTCCAGCGGACCGGGGCCGGTATCGGCCGGTTCCCAGGCGGGCAGATCCTCACCGTCATCATCGCGGCCGCCCAGCCAGCCGACCATGATCGAGCGCACCTTGCGGCGACGCTGCAGATCCACGATGCGGCGGCGCAGGATGCCCCAGAACAGGGGAGTCCATTCCTGGGCGGGTTTGTCGCTGTAATGCTTGACCAGCCTCAACATGGCGTCCTGGACGGCATCCAGGGCGTCCTCGCGATGCCCCAGGTTCAGCTCGGCCATGCGGAAGGCGCGGCGCTCCACCTGGGCCAGGAAGGCGTTCATGGAAGCGGGCGTCGCCCGGACGTCAGCGGCCAACAAATCGGTATCTAGCGCGGATACGGCAGTGTTCATGCCGTCCTCGTCCGGTTCGTCGGCTCGGCCATCGTGAGACTCCATCGGTACGTCCTCTGACATCAACGTCCGACGCTCGCACGCGTTGACCCGCAACCGTATAGTGCAGTTACACCGATGTCCTGGCAGGGAGGGGTCATGCTCGACGGTTTCCTGGCGCTTTACATCTTTATGCTGGCCGCTTTCACGGGATACGAAATCATCGCCCGGGTACCGGTCATTCTGCACACGCCGTTGATGTCCGGCTCCAACTTCATCCACGGCATTGTGCTGGTGGGCGCCATGATAGCGCTAGGTCATGCACAGACTCCTTTCGAAATGTCCATCGGATTCATCGGCGTGCTGCTGGGGGCGGGCAACGCCGCCGGCGGCTACGTGGTGACCGAACGCATGCTGGAGATGTTCAAGGCCAGCAAACCCAACGCCGGCAAGGAGGCGAAGTAATGGCCTGGCTGCCTGTGGTGATCAAGGCCTGTTACTTCCTCGCTGCCCTGCTGTTCATCCTCGGTCTCAAGCGCATGAGCTCGCCGCGTTCGGCGCGGGGCGGCATCGTCTGGGCCGGGGTGGGCATGCTGGTGGCGGTGCTGGCCACTTTTGCGCTGCCCGACCTGCACAACCGGGGGCTGATCCTGGCGGCCGTGCTGATCGGCGTCTCCGCGGCCTGGTGGTCGGGGCGGCGGGTGGCCATGACCGACATGCCGCAGATGGTGGCCCTCTACAACGGCATGGGCGGCGGTGCGGCCGCGGCCATCGGTGCGGCCGAGCTGTTCAGCTATGCGGGGCGTTCGGTGACCCTGCTGGACGGTGGCCAGTTCACCGCCAACGGCGCGGATACCCCCGGCACGGCCCAACTGGTGCTGGCGGTGCTCGGCGCCCTGATCGGTTCGGTCAGCTTCTCCGGTTCGCTGATCGCCTTCGCCAAGCTGCAGGGCTGGCTGGACCGGCGCTTCGTCTTCCCCGGCCAGCGCGTAGTGAACATGCTGGTGCTGGCCTCGGCCGTGGTGCTGGGCGGGATGATCGTCAGCGGCCAGCTGAGCGGGCCGCTGATCGTCGCCTTCTTCGTGCTGGCGCTGTTGTTCGGCCTGATGATGACCCTGCCCATCGGCGGCGCGGACATGCCGGTGGTGATTTCGCTCTACAACGCCTTTACCGGTCTGGCCGTGGCATTCGAGGGCTTCGTGCTGCAGAACGAGGCGATGATCATCGCCGGCACCGTGGTGGGCGCAGCCGGTACCTTGCTCACCCAGCTGATGGCCAAGGCGATGAATCGCTCCATCGGCAACGTGCTGTTCGGCAGCTTTGGCGCGGCCGGTGGCGAGGCGCAGGCGATTGCCGGCAGCCAGAAGCCCATCGAGGCCAGCGATGCGGCGGTGATGATGGCCTACGCCGAGCGCGTGGTGATCGTGCCCGGCTACGGCATGGCCGTGGCGCAGGCGCAGCACAAGGTGTGGGAGTTCGCCAAGCTGCTGATCGAGCTCGGCGTGAAGGTGAAATTCGCCATTCATCCGGTGGCCGGCCGCATGCCGGGCCATATGAACGTGCTGCTGGCGGAGGCGGGCGTGCCTTACGACCTGATCGCCGACATGGACGACATCAATCCCGAATTCCCGCAGACCGACGTGGCCCTGGTGATCGGCGCCAACGACGTGGTGAATCCCTTGGCCAAGACCGACCCGGCGTCGCCCATCTACGGCATGCCGATCCTCGACGTGTCGGCCGCGAAGCAGGTGATCGTGGTCAAGCGCGGCAAGGGCACCGGCTTCGCCGGCATCGAGAATGCGCTGTTCTATGCCGACAACGCCCGCATGCTGTACGGCGATGGGCAGGCCGCGGCCAGCGAGCTGGTGGCGGCGCTGAAAACGCTCGAGAGCTAAACGATCGGGCGGTCAGCCGCTGGTTTTGGGCTGGCGGTCGGGACGCAGCGCAACGAAGGCGGCAATGCCCATGCCCGCGATGAACCATACGCCGTCCGTCGACGTGCAACCCATTTCGGCCAGTTGCAGCAGCAGGCGGAAGCCGGCCGTGCGCATCGAGTCGATCAGCCCCAGCCCCATCAGGCCGGCGATGCGTGCGGCAGCGGTGAGCAGATTCACGTAGAGCGCGGCGATGAAGGTGGCCAGCGCGGCCAGGATCGCGGCGTTGCCGCTGGCGGGCCGCACCCAATGCCGGATCGCCTTGCCCAGCAGCCAGCCGAGCGGCAGCGCCAGCCAGGGCAGCGGCTGGCGCAGGTAAAGCGTGGGCACCATCCACACGGCGCCGGCGGCCAAGCCCAGCATCAGCGCGCTCAGCAGTGCGAACAGCATGGAAAAAACGGCCCGGACGCTCATGAGCGGCAAACGGCAAACTGGACGTCGGACACGGTTCTTCCCGGGCGTAAAACCCCCATGATAACGCGCCGCGCCGTCCCACTGTCCTGGCCGCAGGTGCTCGGTCCCCTTGAGATTGACCGGTTTCGACCTGATTTCGACGGACATGACCGGTCGTCAACCGGCATAATGGCTAGCTTGGCGTGGCAGCTTGCCGCGCCCAACGATGAGATGTGAGCAGGATCGGCATGAGCGGTTTCAGTCTTAGCAGCGAACCCTTCACCTTGGAACGCGACTGCCAGGCAGTCATGGTTCCCCAGGGCGAAACGGTGAGCCTGCCGGCCGGCCAGATCGGCTACATCACCCAGGCGCTGGGCGGCAGCTTCACCGTCTATGTGGAAGGCAACCTGTTCCGCATCGCCGGCAACGACGCCGACGCGTTGGGCAAGGAGCCGCCGCCGCCGATCGAACTGCCTAGCGATGCCAGCGACGCCGACGTCGAGGCGCTGCTGTGGCAGCAGTTGCGTACGGTGTTCGACCCGGAAATTCCGATCAACGTGGTCGAGCTGGGGCTGGTCTACGACGTCAGCATGGAACATCTCGCCCCCGACCAGCGCAAGGTCTACGTGAAGATGACCCTGACCGCGCCGGGTTGCGGCATGGGCGACATCCTGGTCGACGACGTGCGCACCAAGCTCGAGTTGATTCCCACCGTGAGCGAGGCCGACGTCGACCTGGTGTTCGATCCGCCGTGGAATCACTCCATGATGTCGGACGCCGCGAAGCTGGAAACCGGCATGCTCTGACGCCGCAACGACGGCGTCGCTCTCTTTAAAAAACCACACCGCGCATGGCCTGTCCTGCGTGGTTGCGGCGCTTTTGTCCGGGCTCGTTGATACAGGTCAGCACCGCGGGTTCCCGGCGACGACAGACTGCGAGTCGCAGTCTGATCCTCGGCAGGAGCCCACCTCATGTTTCCCGAATACCGCGACCTCATCACCGACCTGAAGGGGCGCGATGCCCATTTCACTCGCCTGTTCCATCGGCACAACGAGCTGGACCACGAGATCAAGAACATGGAGATCGGCGTGACGCCCGCTGGCGGCATGGCGATCGAGCAGCTGAAGAAGGAAAAGCTGCAGCTGAAGGATCAGCTCTACACGATCCTGCGCAAGGCTTCGGCCGCCTGAGCCACGGGCCTCGCTGTTCCCAGAGAAAGGATTCCCATGTCTACGCCATCGAAGGGACGCCGTGCGGCGTCCCGACGCTCAAGCACGCCTGCTTCCACGCATCCCGGTCCAGCGCATGCTGGTGAAGTGCAGACGGTCGGTCGCGCCGTGGCGTCCGCGCAGTTGGGCATGGCCGAAGGGTTGCACGACATCGTGCTCAACGGTGCCGCCACCGCGGCCGATTCGCTTTACGAAAGCATGCGCACCTTGCTGGATGGCATGTCGCCCGATGATGCGTCGCGCATCCGCCATCTACTGTTGGATGCCGATGCGGGCTGGCCGGGCGTGGCGCAGCGTCATCCCGACGACGAACTCGCACCGGGCTGGCGCAAGGGCGAGTACCCCTATCGGCACAAGATGTCGCGACGCCAGTACGAGAAACAGAAGTACCGCCTGCAGGTGGAACTGCTGAAGCTGCAGGCCTGGGTGCGCGAGACCGGGCAACGCGTGGTGATCGTGTTCGAAGGCCGCGACGCGGCGGGCAAGGGCGGCACCATCAAGCGTTTCATGGAACACCTCAATCCGCGCGGCGCCCGCGTCGTGGCGCTGGAAAAGCCCACCGACGCCGAGCGTGGACAGTGGTACTTCCAGCGCTACATCCAGCATCTGCCCACCCGCGGCGAAATCGTGATGTTCGATCGCAGCTGGTACAACCGCGCCGGGGTCGAGCGCGTGATGGGCTTCTGCACGACGGCCGAATACGACGAATTCATGCGCCAGGTGCCGGAGTTCGAGCGGCACCTGGTCAACAGCGGCATCCATCTTTTCAAGTTCTGGTTCTCGGTGAGCCGGGCGGAACAGCGGCGGCGTTTCGAGGAGCGCAAGTTGCATCCCTTGAAGCAGTGGAAGCTCAGCCCGGTGGACCTGGCGTCGTTGGACAAGTGGGATGCCTACACCCAGGCCAAGGAGGCGATGTTTGCCCATACCGACACCGCCGATGCGCCGTGGATGGTGATTCGCTCCGACTGCAAGAAGCGGGCGCGACTCAATGCGCTACGCCACGTGCTCAATCGCATCGCATACGCCAGCCGCGATGAGCAGGCCATCGGTCTGGCCGATCCGTTGATCGTAGGGCGCGCCTTGTTCGGCGGATGACAGCGCTATCGTTTGGGCGGCTATTTAGCGGAAGTTTAGTTTTGTGTTTGTCGCGTGCAGAACGGGAGCTGGCGCCTGCGCAATATCTTTCGCACGACCGCGTTTGGGCTGAAATCGGCGTCGTCAGGCGCCGGTTTTTTAGAATCGATATAACTCGCGTCAAACCGCCATTGTCGAGCGCGTAGCGATACTGAGAACAGTGTCACCCCTTTTTTTCAACGATTTCTTTTTGCTGGTAATTTTCAGCGATGGCATCGCTGTATGTCTGACGCAAGCGAGCGCAAGAAAAAGCGAGACCGTCTGGAAAATCGCATTTTATTGCTGTTTTCCAGGTGTTTTTTGTTGCTTGCGATCAGCGTTGACGCTTCGAATTTTCTTGATTAGCGTCAATCGATCCGTCAACGGGAGGGTTGACGGATGGTCCTTTGGCGACGTGGACACCGGCCTTCGCCCGGTGTGCGTCGTTTAGCGAGTCTGTGCCCGGGCATGCCATTCCAAGGAAGGGCAGGGGGAAACAAGTCCGGGCGCCTATCGGATCGCAACACAGTCACGAAACCCGAGGCCGCGTCATGCGGCGCCTTCATGCATGTGGTGCAACGCACCGCATCGGGTCGATTCGTCCTCAAAAAACGTCAAGGAGATAAGAATGACTGTTCGTATCGATTTGCGGGGAAAGGCAATTCGCAAGGCACTGCTGCCGATGGCGATGTCCATGGCCATGGCAGGATCGCTGCACGCGGCGACCACCGATGCCTGGGTAGGCGTCCGCACGCAGGCGGCCATGAGCCGCTCGTCCGGGCTCACCACCGCCGCCACCACGGCCACGACAAGCAACAGCACGTGGACACTGAGCATGCACGGCTCGCCGACCGTCGACGCGGCCACGGTGTCGCCGCTGGAAGCGAGCAAGCCGGTGCATGTCGCTCTCAGCCTCAACCTGCGCAATGTGGATGAACTGGAGACGTTCCTGCATGCGGTGAACGATCCCGCCAGCGCGCAGTTCCACCATTTCCTGACGCCGGCACAGTTCAAGGCGCGCTATGCGCCGACCGACGACCAGGTGGCACAAGTGCTGGCGCATCTGCGCCAGTCGGGTTTCAGCAATGCGCAGGTGTCGCCCAACAACATGCTGATCGAGGCCGACGGCAACGCCAACTCGGTCAACGCAGCCTTCCGCACGACCATGCGTACCTTCGCCTACGGCGGCAAGCAGCGCATCGCGAACGATTCGGCCGTGCAAGTGCCGGCAGCGCTCGGTGGCATCGTCAATGCCGTGCTCGGCCTGCAGAACCTCAACGTGCCGCACACCATGCATCACATCGTGGGGCCGGTGCATGCGAATGCGAACAACGTCGGCATCCAGGCCGCGGCGGCGCAGACCTCGCACAGCCCGAAGGATTTCCCGGCGATCTACGACGCAGGCAGCACGCCGACGGCGTCCGCCACCAAGGTCGGCATCGTCACCTGGGGCGACATGACCCAGACCATTGCCGATCTGAAGACCTTCACCACCGGCGCCGGCATGAGCACGGTGAACACGCAGGTCGTCAAGACCGGCAGCCAGGCCTATGCGGACGATCCCGACGGCGACGGCGAATGGAACCTGGACAGCCAGACCATCACCGGTACCTCCGGCGGCGTGAACACGCTGATCTTCTACACCGCGCCCAACTGCTCCAACGACAGCTGCCTCACCGATGCGGCCATCACCGCGGCGTACAACCGCGCGGTGACCGACAACACCGCGAAGGTCATCAACGTGTCGCTGGGCGAGGACGAATCGGCAGCCAACAGCTCCGGTACGCAGTCGGCCGACGACGCGATCTTCGCGCAGGCGGTGGCACAGGGTCAGACCTTCTCGATCGCTTCGGGCGATGCGGGCGTGTACCAGTGGTCCAGCGATCCCACCGAAGGCGCGCCGGGCTACGTCGCGAACTCCGCGGGCACGGTGAAGATCTCGCTAACGCACTACTCCGTCAGCGAGCCGGCCAGCTCGCCGAACGTGGTGGCGGTCGGCGGCACCACGCTCAGCACCACGGGTACCACGTGGTCGGGCGAGACGGTGTGGAACGAAGGCCTGGCTGCCGTCGATCCGAACAATGGCGACAACAACAAGCGCCTGTGGGCCACCGGCGGCGGCGTGAGCCTGTTCGAAAGCGCACCGAGCTGGCAGACCACCGCGCTGGGTTCGTCGGTCACCAAGCGCCAGGTGCCTGACGTGGCGTTCGATGCCGCGCAATCCACCGGCGCGAACATCGTGATCCAGGGGCAGACCTACCAGATCGGCGGCACCAGCCTGGCTTCGCCGATCTTCGTGGGCATCTGGGCGCGCATCCTTTCGGCGAACAACAACACCTTGGGCCTGCCGACCCAGAACATGTATGCGCATTTCCCCACCGACGCCACGCCGCTGCATGACGTCACTTCGGGCAACAACGGCTACAGCGGCAACGGCTACACCGCCAAGGCCGGCTACGACAACGCCACCGGCTGGGGTTCGCTCGACATCGCCAAGTTCAACAGCTACGTCACCCAGTACTGGGGCGGTGGCGGCGGCGGTGGTACCGGCGGCACCCCGACGGCGAACTTCAGCGTCGTCACCAATGGCCTCGTCGCGAACTTCACCGATAGTTCCACCGATACAGGCGGCAGCATTTCCTCGCATGCGTGGACCTTCGGCGACGGCGGCACCTCGACCGCGACGAGCCCGAGCCACACCTATGCGGCGGCCGGCACCTATAGCGTGACGGAGACGGTGACCGATGGCGTCAGCGCCAAGACCTCAAGCAAGACCTCGTCGGTGACGGTGTCGGGCGGCAGTACGCCGTCGCAACTGATCGTGAATCCGGGCTTCGAAACCGGCACGGCCACCCCGTGGACGATCAGCTCCGGCGCGCTCTGCAGCAACAGCACCTGCAGCGGCGAGACGGCGCATGCCGGCACCTGGTTCGTGTGGCTGGACGGTTACGGCAGCACGCACACCGACACGGCGTCGCAGAAGGTGACCATCCCCAGCGGCAAGAGCTCGGCTACGTTGAGCTACTACCTGCACATCGATACCGCCGAGACCACCAAGACCACGGCGTACGACAAGCTCACCGTGCAGGTGCTCAACAGCAGCGGCACGCTGTTGAAGACGCTGGTCACGTACTCGAACCTCAATGCGGCGGCGGGTTATGCGCAGGCGAACTTCGATCTCAGCGCGTACATCGGCCAGACGGTGACGATCAAGTTCACCGGCACCGAGGATTCGTCGGAGCAGACTTCGTTCGTGCTCGATGACGTGAACCTCAACGTGCAGTAACGGCAGAAAGCAAAAGGCCCGGTCAGCGATGACCGGGCCTTTTGTCGTTCGTCAGCGGTGTAGCGATCAGCCGTTGTTTTCCTCGAAGCGATTGGCGTCGCGATTCTTGCGCACCTTGGCCGGATCCCACACGCGGCCGTTCATGGTGATGTACACGCCATCGGGCAGCGTCTGCACGGCAGCGACGGCGCAGCCGATGTTGAACACCGCATCCGAGCCCTGGAAACGCGCGGGATTGAGCGCGCCGGTGAGCACGATCACCTTGCCCTTGAGACTGGCCAGTTCGCGCGCGGTTTCCACCATGGTGTCGGTGCCGTGCGTCACCAGCACGTGGCGATGCGGCTGCGCTTCGATGGTGGAACGCACCAGCGCGCGATCCTCGTCGCCCATGTGCAGGCTGTCCTTGCGCAGGATCGGGATCACGTCGAACTGGAAGGCCACGCCCAACTGGCTGAGGATGTCGCCGATCTGGGGCGAGCCGATCTTGTAGTCCGACTTGTCGTCGAAATAGATCTTGTCGATGGTGCCGCCGGTGGTGACGATGGTCAGGTGCTGCATGGTCGGGAGTCGCCAGGGTGGGGAGATGGGTATTTTAGGGCCTATCAGCGCCTTCCGCATGCCTGGGCCCTTCCGAGGTCCTGAGACCACTGTGGGAGCGCACTTGTGCGCGACAGCCGCAGCCCCAGTCGCGCACAAGTGCGCTCCCACAAGACAGAGGGATCAGTGAGGTCCCAGTAGCAAGGCCGTATCGGTGGCGTTACCGGTAGAGAAGCGCATCAATCCATGCGCCACAAACCGCCGCAGCGCCGCTCCGGTGCGCGCCGCCCCATGCGGCGCCGACCAGGTGTCGTGCCGCGCCAGCAAGGCCGCCGCCGTGCAGCGAGCGAGCGTCAGCGCCAAGCCCCGGGCGCCCGCCTCCAGCGATTCGCGCTCGCTGCCATGGGCCTGCAAATAGGCACCTGCAGCATCCAGCGCCCGATGGATTTCCTGCCTCGCGTGCGCATCGATGCTATCGGCCAGCCAGCCTTCGATCGCCGTGCGCAAGGCTCCGAGGTTGTCGCCCGCCAATGCGCGCAGGCTATCCAGCGACAACACATTGGTGGTGCCTTCCCAGATCGCATACACCTGCGCATCGCGCAGCAGCTGGGGCAGGCCGGTGTCCTCGACGTAGCCGGCGCCACCGAAGCATTCGAGCGCTTCGGAGCACAGCTTCACCGCCATCTTGCCGGTCCACAGCTTGGCCAGCGGGGTGAGCAGGCGCAGCAGGGCCACTTCGTGCGGCAGCGCGGCGCCATGCTCCACGCGTCCCAGCAGGTGCGCCACTTCGAAGGTGAGCGCGAAGGCCGCCTCGAATTCCGCCTGCATGTCGGCCAGCGTGTGCGCATGCAGCGGCTGATCGATCAGCCGCTTGCCGAACGCGCGGCGTCGCGTGGCGTAGTCGCGCGCCAGCGACAGCGCACGGGCCATGCTGGCGGTGGCGCCCATCGCATTCCAGGTGCGCGTGATGTTGAGCATCGGCGCCACCTGGCGCACGCCATTGGCCAGTTCGCCGAGCGGCCATGCCGGCAGGCCGTCGAGATGGATTTCCGCGGTGGGCAGTTCGTGCGTGCCGAGCTTGTCCTTCAGGCGATCGATGACGAGTTCGGGCTTGCGCCGTTCGCCGTCCATGGTCTCGACGTAGAACAGCGCGAGCGCCGCGGGACCGTCGCCCGCGCCTTGCGGACGTGCCAGCGCCAGCGCCATTTCGCCGACCACCGCGGAGCTGAACCACTTGCGTCCGTACAGACGCCATTGTCCCGATGCATCCTGGCGCGCCACGGTTTCGGTATGGCCCACGTCCGAACCGCCGGCGTTCTCGGTCATCCACTGGCCGCTTAGCCAGAACGTGGATGCATCGCGGCTGAGCAGGTGCGGCAGCGCGCGTTCGATCAACGCCTTGTTGCCGGAAGCCTTGAGCGCGGTGGCCGCGCCGTCGGTCATCGCCAGCGGGCAGCTGTAGAACTCGCTGGCCACGTGATACAGGTAGACGCGCGCGAACTCCTCCAGCCGCGCATGCTCGTGCGCTTCATGGCCGGATGCGAGCACGGCATGTTCAGTCGTTATGTGGGGACCTTCCTGCCAGGCCTCGGTGAGTTCGATGCGATCGATGCGGTTGCCCCAGGCATCCCATTGGGTCAGCACAGGCTTGCGACGCGTGCTGCGGCACGCACGATGCCATTCCATCAACGCGTAATCGCCCAGTGCCTGCAGATCGGCCTCGATGGCCGCCAGCCGCGCTGGTGGCAGCGCGCGGCGCAACATGGCGCGGAAGAGTGGATCGTCACGATACGGATGAGCGAGCTGCGGAGGATCCTGCAGAAATCCCATGGTCGGCTCTCGATGGTTCGGATCGGTGAAACGAGTATAGGCCGGTGGCGATTCGGTTCGGATTCCTCTGTGGGAGCGCACCCTGCGCGCGACGGGCCTGGCCTCAGCGCAAGATTGAGTCGCGCACAGGGTGCGCTCCCACAAAAATCCTCAGTGCGGGCGTTCGCTATCCAGGTGCGCCATCTGCGCCGCTGCATAACGATCGCCGGCTGCCGCACCCTTTGGCACGGCGGCCTCGATGGTGGCCAGGTCGTCCGCACTCAGCGACACATCGAGCGATCCCAGCGCTTCCTGCAGGCGGTCGCGGCGACGTGCACCCACCAGCGGCACGATGTCCTCACCCTGCGCCGCGACCCACGCGATGGCGAGCTGGGCGACAGACACCTGTTTCCGCGCGGCGATGCCGCGCAAGGCCTCCACCAGCGCGAGATTGTGATCGACATTGCCGGCCTGGAAGCGCGGGCTCATGGCGCGGAAATCGCCCTTGCGCGCGCTGTCCTTGTCCCAATGCCCGCTGATCAGTCCACGCGACAGCACGCCGTAGGCTGTAATGCCGATGCCCAGTTCGCGACAGGTGGGCAGGATGGCGTCTTCGATGCCGCGCGAGATCAGCGAGTATTCGATCTGCAGATCCGCGATCGGATGAACGGCAGCAGCACGGCGAATCGTTTCCGGGCCCACTTCCGACAAGCCGATATGGCGCACATAGCCTGCCTTCACCATGTCGGCGATGGCGCCGATGGTGTCTTCGATCGGCACGTTGGGGTCCAGCCGGGCGGGGCGATAGACGTCGATATGGTCCACGCCCAGGCGCTGCAACGTGTAGCCGAGGAAATTCTTCACCGAGGCCGGGCGCGTGTCATTGCCGCCCCAGCCATTGCCCGGATCGCGCAAGGCGCCAAATTTCACGCTGATCAGAACCTTGTCGCGAGGCACGTTCTTCAGCGCCTCGCCGATCAGCATTTCGTTATGGCCCATGCCATAGAAGTCGCCGGTGTCGAGCAGGTCGATGCGGGCATCGAGCGCAGCGTGGATGGTGGCGACGCTTTCGGCGCGGTCCGACGGGCCATACATGCCGGACATGCCCATGCAGCCAAGACCAAGGGCGGAAACGCGGGGACCGGTGGCGCCAAGTTGACGATGTTGCACGGGGAATCTCCAGGGGGGACCGCGGCATGCGGGAGGAGATCAGTATGCTTTCAGCTCGGCCCAGCGCCTAGGCCAGCGCCACTGCGCGCCTTCGTCGTTCGAATGAAGGCGCGCAGTAGGGGGACGGTGATGCGCCGGAGATCGTGAACAGGCTCTTAGCCTCAGGGTTTGCGGAACTTGTAGATGAAGCGATCCGTGTTGCCCTTGACGGAGGGATCGCGGATGCCCTTGCTGTGATCGTCGGCAGGATTGCGCAACGCGTCGCTTTCGCTGTCGAACTGGAAACCCACGGCAGTGAGTTCGCTTTTCACCGCGGCAGGATCGATGCGATGCAAATCGTTCGTCTTGCTCACGCCCGTGCCATCGGCGGCGGCGTGATCGAGCACGATCAGCGTGCCGCCAGGCTTCAGCGCATCGAACAGGCTCTTGTCGAGCTTGGCCATGTCGGGCGAGCCCATGAAGGGATCGTGCAGGTCGTGGTAGTTCTGCGACGTCCAGATCACATCCACCGGCTCGGGCAGCTTCAGTTCGTTCACCGGTTCCACCAGCACCGTGACATTGGCGTAGCCCTCCTTGCCGGCAAAACCGCGCACGCTTTCCAGGCCCTTCGGCGCGATCTTGTCCATCTCGGCAGGCTGCAAGGCGTAGACCTTGCCCTTGCTGCCGACCATGCGGCTGAACAGGCGCGTGTAATAGCCCTTGCCGGGCATCAGGTCCACGACGATGTCACCGGGTTTGATGCCGCTGAAGCGGAGTACCTCGGCCGGTTTGCGTTGCGCGTCGAGCGCGCGGTCTTCCTCGGGACGGTTCTTGTCGGCAATCGCGAGCCCGACGAAGCTGGGCAGCGGATGCGTCGGCGGTGCAGCCGACGCCGCGGTGACAGTAAGCAATGCAGCAACAGCGAGCAGGCACAAGCGCTTCATGTCGTCACTTCCTCAATGCACGTAGTTGAGAGCGATCGCTGGCGTGACGGACGAGGTGGTGCGGTTGCCCGAAGGAATGACACGCACGCCCAGCAGCAGGCCGATGTTCGGCGACCAATTGTATTCCACGGCCGGCGCGAAGCCGATGTAACGATTGGAGCGCGCGCCCAGCGGCGTATCGGGCGGGAACGGATCGCCGTTCGCATATTCCTGGCCGCCGACATGCGTGCTGCTGTTGTGGTTGTAGAGCACATCCAGCGCCAGCACCCAGTTGCGCGTGAGGCTGTACTCGAACGAGGCATTGGCAAAGGTGTTGTCGCCCGGGCGCGCATGGCCGCGGAAACCTGCGTCGGTGCCGTAGACGCTTACGCCGTGCACGTCCGTGCTGGACGAAAACGAATAGGAGACATTGAAGCGCACGCGCAGGATGCGGCCGTTCGGCATCCACAGATAGGTCTGCGTGTTGAGCGCCACCATGGTGGTGTACGCGCCGCTGCCGATGCCATCGGCGGGACGATTGCCGAGGCGGTCGTATTTTCCGGTAGGGAACGTTTCCTGCAGCTGGATCGCTACCGTGGGCAGCCAGCTGCCTTCGTGGAATTGCCGCAGCCGGTATTGCGCCTGCAACGTGATGTCGCCGACCTGCACGCCATTGCTGTTCGGCGCGCCGCTGACGCGGTTGTAGCCGAACACCGGGATGATGCCCATGGTGAAGTTGTTGGCCACGCCGTAGTTCATGTACGTGCGCGAGCCGAAGCTGTCCATGCCGCGGCTGGTGACGTCGTAGAGATAGGGTTCCAGCAGTATGTGGCCGGGCGGCAGGGTCTCGGCCGAGTTGGCCATCATCGGGCCGGTCCACCAGGCGTTGTCACGGGTCTGCGGCACTTCGGCGGCCGAGGATTCGTCCTGCGCATAGGCGCGCTCGCAGCTGACCGGCAGGCTCAACAGCAGCGCCAGGCACAGCACGAAAAAGCGTGGGTCGAGCAGCGGTGAGGGCAGGTGTCGCTTCATGGTTGATGGCTCGGGCAGACGAGCGCAAGCTATGCCCGCAAGTGGTTGGCGGAAATAGCCACTTAACGCAAATTGGATATGACCACTTTGGAGCCATCGCCATGCAGCGCATTCCCGCCGGGTTCCTGCCCCCTGTGGCCATGGACATGGGCAGCGATTCGCCGATGTACCAGCAGTTGTCGGACTGGTTCCGCCGCGCCATCAGCAGCGGCCAGCTGAGGCCGGGGCAGCGCGTACCTTCCACTCGCAGCCTGGCCAACGAGCTGGGCATCTCGCGCATTCCGGTGCTGGGCGCCTACGAGCAACTGCAGGCCGAAGGATTCCTGGAAACCTTCACCGGCGCGGGCACCTGCGTGGCCAGGGCGATCCCCTCGGACATGACCATGGAGCGCAGCAAGGCACCGCGTCTGCAACCGGCGGCACGCGGCGGGTCACGCCGCACCTCGCTGCGGGCCGCGCAGATGCATACGCCGGAGCCGACCTGGCTGGCCAACATGGGCGCGTTCCGCGTGGGCCTGCCGGCGCTGGATGCGTTTCCGACGGCTCTGTGGTCGAAGCTGGTGAGCCGGCACGCGCGACATCTGTCGCTGGAAGCGATGGGCTACGGCGATCCCATGGGGCACCTGCCGCTGCGCGAAGCCATTGCCGAATACCTCGGCGCGTCCCGCGCGGTGCGCTGCGATGCGTCGCAGATCCTCATCACCACCGGCTCGCAGCAGGCGCTGCAGATCTGCGCGCACGTGCTGCTGGATCCCGGCGAGCGCGTCTGGATGGAGGATCCGGGTTACTCCGGCGCACACCAGGCCTTGCGCACGGCCGGCGCCGAACTGGTGCCGGTACCCGTGGATGCGGAAGGTATCGACGTGGCCCACGGCGCACGCGTCGGTGCCGGCGCACGGGCGGTATACATCTCGCCATCGCACCAGTTCCCGCTGGGCATGGCGATGAGCGCATCGCGGCGCATGCAGCTGTTGCACTGGGCCGCACACAACGACGCCTGGATCATCGAAGACGACTACGACAGCGAGTACCGCTTCGGCAGCCGCCCACTGTCGTCGCTGCAAGGCACGGATACGCACGAGCGGGTGATCTATCTGGGCACCTTCAGCAAGGTGATGTTTCCCGCGCTGCGACTCGGCTACGCCGTGGTGCCGCCCGACCTCGTCGCCGATTTCCAGGCCGGGCGCGATGCGATCGATACGTTCTCGTCGATGCTTTACCAATCGGCGATGACCGAATTCATCCGCGAAGGCCATTTCGCGCGGCATATCCGCAGCATGCGCACGCTGTACATGGAGCGCCGCGTGGCGGTGCACGATGCGATCCGGAAGTATTTGGGTGAGCGCCTGCAGGTGATTGGCACGGAGGCCGGCATGCAGTTGGCCGGGTTGTTGCCGCATGGGGTGGACGATGTGGCGGTGTCGCGGAAGGCGGCGACCAAGGGGGTCTCGGTGCGGCCGTTGACGCCGTGTTACATCGAGCCGCCGCAGAGGGGTGGGTTGATCCTGGGTTATGGCGGGGCGAATTTGCTGCAGATCGATGAGGGGGTGCGTAGGTTGGCGGAGTGTTTCTAGCTCGTCATTCCGGCGCAGGCCGGAATCCAGTTTCGATGCGCTGTGATTGTCGCGATACCGCGACCGGGCCGCCTACGCAGCGGGCGTTTCGATCGGCTGCCGCCGCTCGAGTCACTTTTCTTTGCTGGCCCAAAGAAAAGTAACCCAAAGAAATGGCCTTTAAAGCTGGCAGCATCGTGTTGAATCCAAGCGCGAACGCTCGAGGCGCGTCCCACCGGATCTCCATGGGAGGATACCCCAGGGGTACTTCAATGCGCTGCGCAACGCGCCCGAATCGCTGAGGACTTAAAGCGGAGGCTCGCTTCGCATCGCCCTTTGCGGTGCGCGTCACTTCTCCCTCTCCCCTGCGGGGAGAGGGCCGGGGTGAGGGGCGGGTGCTCGCGAAAGCATCGCCAAGTCGAGCTTGGCTATTTGCTCTTGGCTCTTGGCTCTCAGGGGACCCCGTATGACGCGGCGGGTGGGTGGAGGAAAGCCCGAAGGGTGGCCCGCATGGATGCGGGCCAGTTTTTCGCCAGGGCAGGATGCCCTGTCGAAAAACCCCGCAACCCACCCGCGCACCTGGAGGGCGAAGCCCGGAAGGCGCGTCATCCGGGGGGCCCTTCTCTTTGGTTACTTTCTCTTGGGCAAGCAAGAGAAAGTGACCCGGCCTCCGGCAGGAGGACGGAAGCCCGCGGCAGGCGAGCCAGGTCGCGATAAAACTTCGGTCGAGCGGTACAAACCTATGCCGCCTTCAGGCGCGCCGCCGCTTCACCCCAGCCCCTAACACCCCAATCAACGTCAACGTCAACCCAATCTCCAGCCACGCCAACCAACGCTCCCCAGGCGCACTCCAAGCCTCGCTCACCCCATGGCAGAAGTAGAACAGGCTGAGAATGCCCACCCACAACAGCGCACGCCGCACATCGCGCAGAGCAAACAGAGGCAGCAATAGCGGCACCACCGTGAGCGCAAGCACCAGCATCGGCGACATGCTTTGCGCGGGGAACAACCATCCGTGCCATAGCAGCTGCAGCACAGTCAGCAACGCCCATGCGAGCAAACCCACGCGATAGTTCGCAGTCACCGGCGTCGTCATGCGGCCGAGCCCAGGCGACGCGCCACATCCGCCAGGCGACGGCCCAGGGCGCGGGCCAGGTCGCGTTCGTGTTCGCTGATCGCGTTGTCACCCTTGGCCCCGGCGACATGGCTGGCGCCGTACGGCGTGCCGCCGCTCTGGGTGGCGGTGAGTGCAGGCTCGGTATACGGCAGCCCCACCAGCAGCATGCCGTGATGGAGCAGGGGCAAGGCCATGCTGAGCAGGGTGGATTCCTGGCCGCCATGCATGGTGCTGGTGGCGGTGAACACGGCAGCGGGTTTGCCGGCGAGTACGCCGCTGGCCCATTCCGCGCCGGTGGAGTCGAGGAAGTACTTCAGCGGTGCGGCCATGTTGCCGAAGCGGGTGGGACTGCCCAAAGCCAGGCCGGCGCATGCGGCGAGGTCGTCGCGCGTGACGTACGGAGCGCCTTCGTCTGGCTCCGGCGGCTGCGCCACTTCGGTGACGGGGGCCACCGGCGGCACCTGGCGCAAGCGGGCGCGCATGCCGGGAATTTCCTCCACGCCGCGTGCAATCAGCCGGGCTAGCTGGGCGGTATGACCGGAGCGGCTGTAGTAGAGGACTAGGATGTCTTGGCTCATGGCGTTGGGCGTGAGTGTCTCGATCGGTTAGTGTAACGGGCGTTCAAGCCCCCGTCGGCGCTCCGTTCACGGACTGCGCATGAGGCATGGCGTCACCATGGGGCGTTCGACGTCGAAAGGAGTCACCATGGCCTTGCGTTTCGATCGCGACCGCTTGCATAGCTTCCGCCGGTTCCTGTGGCAGCGGTTCATCGACGACAAGTGCTTCGAGACGGCCGGTGCGCTGTCTTACACCACGCTGGTCTCGCTGGTGCCGTTGATCGTGGCCTCGCTGGCCATCTTCGCCGCATTCCCGGCCTTTGCCGGCGCGCGCGGCACGCTGATCGATTTCGTGTTCACCAACTTCGTCCCCGCTGCGGGCGAGTACGTGAAGAAATACCTCGATGCCTTCGCCGACAACGCCAGCCAGCTCACCGGCATCAGCATCCTGGTGATGTTCTTCAGCGCGCTGTCCATGATGGTCAGTGTCGAGGACCGCATGAACCGTATCTGGCGCGTGCAGCGCCAACGCGGCTGGGTCTCGCGACTGCTGCTTTATTGGGCGGCGCTCACGCTGGGCCCGATCCTGATCGTGGGCGGTATCGCGGTGGCGTCGGTCGCCACTGCGCTGCCCATGCTCAACGATGCCGCGAACACGCTCAACCTAAAGGCGCGATTGGTGGCGGTGTTGCCGTTCGTCGTCACCTTCCTCACGCTGATGCTGATCTACATGGTGGTGCCCAACCGCCGCATCCATTGGCGCAACGCGGCCATCGGCGCCCTGATGGGGGCGATCCTGTTCGAGCTGGCGCGCTGGGGTTTCGCCCGCTTCATCCACCAGGCACAGACCTATCAACAGGTCTACGGCGTGCTGGCGGCGCTGCCGATCTTCCTGCTGTGGATCTATCTCTCGTGGGTGATCGTGATTCTTTGCGCGTCCGTGGCGGCAGCGGTTTCCGCCTTCGATTACCTGCCGCCCTCGCAATTCCTTCCCGAGGAGGCTGCGCTGCTGGGCCTGCTGGTGGTGCTCGGCCATTTCATCGAAGCGCAGCGCGATGGGCGCAAGCTCAATCCGGATATCGTGCGGGCGCGGGAGCCGCGGTTGCATCGCGCATCGATCGTGAATTATTTCGGCGACCTGCAGCGGGCGAAACTGATCGACGGCGAAGCGGGTGCCGGCTGGCTGCTCACCCGCAGTCTCGACAGTACTGACCTGATGCGCGTGTATGCTCACTGCAGCTACCGCGTGCCCTTGCATCCGGCGCAGGAGGCCAGCGTGCACGAGCTGCGCCTGCCGGCCCCGCTGCTCGCCTTGCTCGACGAGGCCGCGCAGTCGCTGCACGACATGCTGCATACCTCGCTGCATGAGGCTTATCCGCTGGGCCAACCGGCATCGAATTTATCCAAGGACACATCGCGATGAAGTTGTTGAAAACGCTCGCCGTCATCGGTGGCATGCTGGCCCTGGCCGGCGTGGCGCACGCCGCCATGCCCGAGCAGCCGTCGATCAAACTGACCACGCTCGACGGCAAGCCGTACGACCTGGCCTCGCAGCGCGGCAAGTGGGTGATCGTCAATTACTGGGCCACCTGGTGCGTGCCGTGCATCAAGGAAATGCCGGACATCTCCAAGTTCGTCAGCGCGCACAAGGACAAGGTCAGTGCCATCGGCCTGGCGTATGACGACAGCGACAAGGCCGACATCCAGGCGTTCGTTGCCAAACATCCGGTGAGCTATCCGATCGCGCAGGTGACGATGGACAAGCCGCTGAAGGATTTCGACGAACCCCGCGGCCTGCCGACGACCTGGCTGATCGGTCCGGACGGCAAGGTGGCCAAGCGTTTCGTCGGCACCGTCAACGAAAGCTCGCTGGGCCAGGCCATCGGCCTGGGCAAATAGCCATGGCGGCCGTGCGCTTCTTCGTCAAAGGTCGCGTGCAGGGCGTGTTCTATCGCGCCAGCACGCGCGAGCAGGCGATGGCGCTCGGCTTGTCCGGCTATGCGAAGAATCTGGACGATGGCCGCGTCGAAGTGATGGCCATCGGCGCCGCGCCGTGCATCGAGAAACTGGAACGATGGTTGTGGCAAGGCCCGACCGGCGCGCGCGTTGACGAAGTGCTGCGTGAGGTCTGCGAAGAGATCGAACTGGTCGGTTTCCGCACGCACTGATTCAGGCGCTGGACGGCGCCGATGCGCGCGGTGCGGATGCCCCCGCGTCGTGCAGGAACGGCCGCGGCACGGAGAGCACGAAGCCCTGCGCAAAATCGATGCCCAGCCGGTGCACCGCCGCCAGCAGTTCGGGCGTACCCACGCATTCGGCGATGGTCTGTTTGCGGGTGACGTGGCCGAGGTTGTTGATCGCCTCGACCATCGCGTAATCGATGGGGTCGTCGATCATGTCCTTCACGAAGCTGCCTTCGATCTTCACGAAATCCACCGGCAGGTGCTTGAGATAGGTGAACGAGGACATGCCGGCGCCGAAATCGTCCAACGAGAAATAGCAGCCCAGCGCACGCATTTCGTGGATGAAGGCAGTGGCCCGCGAAAGACTGGAAATCGCGGCCGTCTCGGTGATCTCGAAGCAGATCGACGAGGGCGCAATGGCGAACGTGGCAAATTGCTGGCGCAGGAAAGCGGCGAAGCCGCTCTCGCATAGCGAGGTGCCCGAGAGATTGATCGCGCATTGCGACGGAATGTCGGGCATGCCGCGATCCATCGCCTCGCGCAGCGCGGAGAACGCCGACTGCACCACCCAGCGATCGATCGAGGGCATCAGGCCGTAGCGCTCGGCGGAAGGGATGAAGGCGCGCGGCGGGATCAGTTCGCCACCTTCGCCAACCATGCGCAGCAGCAGCTCCACGTGCCGCTGAGGCATGTGATGACGCAGGTCCACGATGTCCTGCTCGTACAGTTCAAAGCGGTTGCTTGCCAGCGCGGCCTGGATGCGACTGACCCAGCACATCTCGATCTGGCGCACGGCCACTTCGTCGTCGTCCAGATGATAGGTCTGCACGCGATTGCGGCCTTTCTCCTTGGCCAGGTGGCAGGCGGCATCGGCGGCGCCGAGGATGTCCTCGCGCGCCAATCGCTCATCCGCGCTCAGGCTGACCAGGCCAATGCTGGCGCTGGTGGCGAAGCTGCGCTCGCCGAAGGCGAAGTGCAGGTCGCCGATGGCGGCACGCAGGCTCTCGGCGACATGGACCGCGGCATCCGCGTCGCAGTCTTCCAGCAGCACCACGAATTCGTCGCCGCCCAATCGCGCCACCGCATCCGTGGCACGCACCTGGGCAAGGAACAAGGTGCCGATCTGGCGCAGCAGTTCGTCGCCGGCAGCGTGGCTGCAGGTGTCGTTGACCACCTTGAACTGGTCCAGGTCCAGATACAGCACGGTGAATGGCCGGCCACTGCTTTCCGCGGCCTTCACCGCGAGCGCGAGGCGGCGTTCGAACTCGCGCCGGTTGATCAGCCCGGTGAGCACGTCATGGCTGGCCTGGTAGCTCAGTTGCGCGGCGTGTTCGCGATCGCTGCTGACATCGCGCATCACCAGCACCGCGCCATCCATGTTGCCGGCGCGGTCGCGAATCGGCGTGGCCGTGAGATCGATTGCAATCGCCGGGCCTTCCGGATGCCTCAGCACGAGTTTGTCGTGCTGGCTCCAGGCCGTTTGGCCGTCCAGCACCTGCATCACCGGATCGCCAATCGGAACGCCGCTGCTCTCGGCCACGAAATGGCAGATCGCGCCCACCGGCCGGCCGCGCGCGCGTTCGGTGCTCCAGCGCGTGAGGCGCTCGGCGCTCGGGTTGAGGAATTCGATGCAGCCGGTGGCATCCGTGGTGATCACCGCATCGCCGATGGACTGCAGCGTGACCTCGGCGCGCTCCTTCGCCGCGAACAGCATGGCATCGGCCCGGCGCCGCTCGGTGATCTCGGTGACGGAGCCGGCCATGCGTCGCGAGGTGCCGGTGGCATCGCGCGAGGAGGCTCCGCGCGCATGGAACCAGCGCGGCACGCCATGGCGCTGCGGTACGCGAAATTCCACATCCAGCGGATGATTGCGCCACACGTGCGCCGTCACCGCACGCATCACGCGACGACGATCCTGCGGATGCAGGCGTTGGAACACCGACGTGGTGGCGCCATCGTCCGCCGCACTGAGTCCGAGCATCTGGCGCAGTCGGGGGGAAAGATAGACATGGCCGGACGTACGGTCCCAATCCCACAGGCCGTCGTTGCTGCCGGCCACGGCCAGCTGAAAACGGTCTTCGCTGGCGCGCAATTCATGGGTCACGCGAACACGGTCGTCCAGCAGCCGGCGCACGCGTCGCGTGGCGATCAGTACCATGGTGGCCGCTGCCAGGCACAGGCACGCGCGCAACAGGTTGGCGGTTTCGCGCGACGCGGAAGCCAGCGCGTCGGAGAACGCATATTCCATCGGCGTCAGTCGTTCATCGATGGCGCGCAGCTGCGCCCGGGTCGACGCCCTCCAGGCGCGATCGCGCTCGCCCGCGCTGATGCGGCGATGCGCCTCGGTACCGAGTGCGATCAGCTCGTCGATGGATCGATCGGCCTCGACCCACACGTCGACCGCGCGACGAATGCTGCCCACGTGGTGAAAGTAGCGGTACAGGCGGGCCATGCCCGGAATATCGGCCTCGTCCGTGCCACCGCGGCGGAATCCCGCGGTCACCACCGACATGTCCGGCTGGGCGCGATCGAGTTCGATGCGGCCGGCTCGATGGCCCAGCGGCACGGCGATGGCGTCGAGAAATTGCTGGTAATCCGCTTCGGCGTTGCTGGTGAGATAGTGCTGCAGACTCGAGACGGCGATTTTCTGTGCCTTGGACCAGCGGCTTTCGCCGCCCACGAAAGCGCGCGCCGCAGAAAGTATGTCCAGGCTGGCAACGCACAGCCCGATCATCACCACCACGACCAGCACGAACGGCATCACGATCTCGGACGTTTTGTCCCCACTGACCAGTTCGGCCCCCCGGCCTTTGACTGGCATAGACGCACTCCCACGCGCGCCTGGATTTCAGGCCATCGTCTTATCGGCCTGCGCGGACAAAGCTTGAACCAGCAGGGCCGGTGGCTTCACGGCACATCGACCTTTGCCGCACGGGCAGGGGAGTAAACGGAGCTGTCGAATCGGACGGGCATCGTTCGTCGTCTGCATGAAGGGCCCGGCCCGACGACCACCCGCCGACCGGCGGTCGATCCATCACCGCAAGGAGAATGTCGCATGTCCACGCGATTCCAGCGCATCACGCCGTTCCTCTGGTTCGACCACCAGGCCGAAGAGGCTGCGAAATTCTACGTATCGATCTTCCCCAACTCCCGCATCCTCACCACCACCCGTTACACCGCCGCCAGCGCCAGCGCTTCCGGGCGTGCGGAAGGTTCCGTGATGACGGTGGATTTCGAACTCGACGGCCAGGCCATCGCCGCGTTGAACGGCGGACCGGTGTTCAAGTTCAACGAGGCTTTGTCATTGGTCGTGCATTGCCGCTCGCAGGAAGAAATCGACCACTACTGGGAACGGTTGCTCGAAGGTGCCGCCGACAAGAGCGGCCAGTGCGGATGGCTGAAGGATCGCTTCGGTCTGTCGTGGCAGGTGGTGCCGGACGAAATGATCCCGATGCTCACCAGCGGCGATGCGGCGAGCGTGGAACGCGTCCACGCGGCCATCATGGGCATGAAGAAGATCGATGTGAACGAGATGCGCCGCGCCGCTGCGGGGTGATCCTTATTCGCCGAAGCTGTCAGGCACCCATTCCGCCTTGCGCGTCACCTGTTCGGCCTTGGGCTTGCCCTTGAGCTTGGGCAGCTTGGGCTCGGGAATGCTTTCCTCGCTGCGCGGCACTTGTTCCAGCAGGTGCCGGATCAGGTTGATGCGCCCGCGCTTCTGGTCGTTGAAGTCGACCACGAACCAGGGCGCGTGCGGCCGGCTGGTGCGTTCGATCATCAGGTCGCGCAGGTGGCCGATTTCCTCGTACTTGTCGCGCGAGGCGAGGTCGGTGGGCGAGAGCTTCCAGCGCTTGAGCGGATCCTTGGCGCGTTCGTCGAAGCGTTCCTCCTGTTCTTCCTGGTCCACGGCGAGCCAGTACTTGAGCAGGATGATGCCGTCGTCGGTAAGCAGTTTCTCGAACGCCGGCACGGCCGATATGAAGGCCTTGTATTGCGCCTTGCTGCAGAAACCCATGGCCGGTTCGATCACCGCGCGGTTGTACCAGCTGCGGTCGAACAGCACGATTTCGCCCGCGCTGGGCAGATGCTCCACGTAGCGCTGGAAGTACCACTGGGTGGTTTCGATGTCGTTGGGCTTGGACAGCGCCGCGATGCGATAACCGCGCGTATCCATCGACTCGGTGATGGCCTTGATGGTGCCGCCTTTGCCGGCCGCGTCGCGCCCTTCGAAGATCACCACCAGCCGATGGCCGCTGCGCTGCAGCCAGCGATGCAGGCCAGCCAGTTCCAGCTGGAGCTCGGCCATGCTGTGGCGATAGGTCTTTTTCTTCTTGCCCATGCTGGGCCTCCTTGGGTGGCTCCCCTCGGCATTGTCCGCAAACGGGGCAAGCACGGGGTGAAGAAGCCTCCACACCCCGCTGCCCCTGTTCGGTGGAGCCGGGCTCGCGCTTACAGGTCCAGATCGGCCGGCATGCGGCCGATGCGGTAGCGCGCGCTCATCGCCTGCAGCGCACGGCGGAAGTCGCTGGCGAAGCCCTGCATATCGAACAGCGAACTTTGCGTGCGCTGCTGCGACAGATGCTGGCGCAGCGTGGCCAGTGCCTCGCGATCGTTGCCCAGCTGGGTGGCCATGGCGATGAAGGCTTCCTCGTCCTCGCAGACCAGCTCGGGCAGGCCAAGCTGCAGCAGCAGGCTGGTGGCCACGCGACCGGCGAACGTGTGGCCGGTGCAGGTGAGCACCGGGCAGCCGGCCCACAAGGCGTCGGACGCGGTGGTGTGCGCGTTGTACGGCAGCGTGTCGAGGAACAGGTCGGCGTTGAGGTAGTGCGCGAGATACTCGGCATGCGGAAGGCGCGGCAGGAACACCAAGCGCTCCGGCGCAATGCCTGCGGCGCTGGCGGCGGCGCGCAGGCGATCGTCCGCGCCATCCATGCCGCCCAGCAGCCACAGCACGCTGTCCGGCACCTGTTGCAACACCAGCATCATGCGCGCGAACGCCGCCGGATTGATCTTGTAGCTGTTGTTGAAGCAGGCGAACACGGTGCCCTGCTCGGGCAGGCCGCAGGCGGCGCGCGACGGCGGCTGGGCCACCTGGCGGGTATTGTCGTTGGGCTGGTAGCAGCGCGGCAGCCGCACCAGTTTTTCGCTCACGTGCCCGCGCAGTTCATCGGGCACGGTGATCTTGTCGGCCACCAGGTAATCCAGCCAGGGCGCGCCCATGCTGCCCGGGTAGGCGAGCCAGTTCACCTGGATCGGCGCCGGGCGCAGCGCGAACAGTTCGGCGTTGTCGCGCCCCGAATAGCCGTTGAGATCGACCAGCACTTCCACGCCGGTGTCGTGGATGCGCTGCGCGACCTGCGCGTGATTGAGCGCGGACACGTCGTGCATGGTGGTGACGGCGGCGAGGCGGCGGCGGATCGAACCGCCGTCATCCGGCGTGGTGGCGAACAGATGGAGATCGAGATCCTCGTCGTTGGCCAGGGCCTCGAACATCGCCACCACCAGCAGGCCGGTGGCATGGTCGTTGAAGCCGTCCGCCACGAAGCCCACCCGGATCGCGTTGTCCGGGGCCGGCTTGGCATGGCTGAAGGCCTGCTGCTTGCGCAGGGCGGCCGTCTGTTCCTCGATCACCGCGGCGAAGGCCTTGGCGGTCTTCAAATGCATGGCGGCGTCGACGTCTTCGGCCAGCATGGTGAACGGGCTCACCACGGCCGTGCCGTCGTTTACCGCGGCCTGCAAACGGCCGCTCAGTGCGTCCAGGTCGTGCCAGTCCCACAGGCGACGGCGCAGGAACAGCAGCTGGCTCAGCGCGCGACCGTCGTTGGGGTTGAGGCGCAGCGCGCGCTCGTAGGCCTCGGCGGCCACCGCGAATTGCCCAGCGTCCTCCAGCACCTGGCCGGCGGCCAGCGGGTACTGCGGATTGCGCGGCGACAGTCGCTCGGCCTGCAGCCAGGCCCTGCTGGCTTCAGGCCCGTTGCCCTGGGTCTGCAGGATGCGTCCGCGCAGCGCATAGGCGGCGTCGAAACGGGGATGCAACTGCAGGGCTTCATCGGTGTGCGTGCGGGCCTGGTCGACGTTGCCCAGCTCCAGCTCGGCCGCGGCCAGGTTCAGGCGCAGGCCCGGATGGTCCGGCGCGCCGTGGGTGGCCATCGCATACGACTCGCGGGCGTGCTGGAAGCGGGCGGCCGCCATCAGCGCGTTGCCCAGGGTCAGCAGGATGGCCGGATGGCCGGGCGACTGGCGCAGGGCGGCACGCAGGTACTCGATGGCGTCGTCCGCCTCGCCGTTGGCGAGCCGGGCGCTGCCCAGGTTGCACTGCACTTCCACGCTTTGCGGCGCCAGCTGGGCAGCCTGTTCCAGCACTTTCACGGCATCGGCCGGGCGCTGCAGCTGCAACAGGGCCACACCGTGCAGGCGGGCGAGTTCGGCGTCGTCGGGATACTGCCCGCGTGCATCGTTGGCGGCCTGTTCGGCGGCATCGAACGCACCGCGCTCGATCTGTTCAACGATCTGCTGCGCGAGCACCTGAGAAGAGGGGGTAAAGAGATCAGTCATCCGCCCAAATTAACGCAGGGCGGGTACGGCTGCCAATCCGCACGTGCCGGCCGGAGGCTCAGCCGGCCGTGAGCGCCTTGAGTTCGTCGGCCTGGTTCTCGCGTGTGAGCGTGTCGACCAGCTCGTCCAGGTCGCCCTGCAGCACCTCCGGCAGGCGATACAGGGTGAGGTTCACGCGGTGGTCGGTGATCCGCCCCTGCGGAAAATTGTAGGTGCGGATGCGTTGGCTGCGGTCGCCCGAGCCCACCTGCAAGCGGCGCGATTCGGCCTGCGCGGCGGCCTGCTTGCTGCGCTCGTCGTCGAGCAGGCGGGCCTTCAGCAGGCTCATGGCGCGCGCACGGTTCTTGTGCTGGCTGCGTTCGTCCTGGCACTCCACCACGATGCCGGTGGGCAGATGGGTGATGCGGATGGCCGAATCGGTCTTGTTGACGTGCTGGCCGCCGGCGCCCGAGGCGCGGAAGGTGTCGGTCTTGATGTCGGCGGGGCTGATCTCGATCTCGTCGATATCGTCCATCTCCGGCAGGATCGCCACCGTCGCCGCCGAGGTATGGATGCGGCCCTGCGATTCGGTTTCCGGCACGCGCTGCACGCGATGCGTGCCCGACTCGAACTTCAGCCGCGAGTACGCACCCTTGCCCTCGATGCGCGCCACGACCTCCTTGTAGCCGCCGTGCTCGCCGTGGTTCTCGCTCAAGATTTCGACATGCCAGCGCTTGCGTTCGGCGTAGCGCGTGTACATGCGGAACAGATCGCCGGCGAAAATCGCCGCCTCGTCGCCGCCGGTGCCGGCGCGTACTTCCAGGAACAGGTTGGCCTCGTCGCGCGGATCCTTCGGCAGCAGCAGGATCTGCAGCTCGTCGTCCAGTTCGACCAAGCGCTGTTCGAGGCGGGCGACATCGTCCTTGGCCATCTCACGCAACTCGGCGTCGTCGAGCATGGCGCGCGTTTCGCCCAGCTCGCGCTCGGCCTGGTCGCGTTCGTGCAGCGAGTTCGTCACCGGCTCCAGCTGCGCGTATTCGCGCGACAGTTCGCGGAAGCGGTTGTTGTCGGCCAGTACATCGGGCTGCGCGAGCAGCAGGCCGATTTCTTCGTGGCGTTCGGCGAGGGATTCGAGTTTGCGGCGGATCGAAGGCGTCATGGCGGGAAGCGAGTCAGGAGTGAGCAACGAGAAAGAACGGCAAGCACACAGGCAACCCCGGCGACTCGCTAATCCTCGCTCACTTCCGGTTTCTCGGTGATCCCGTATAGACGTCCAGCCGCATGCAGCAGATCCATGTCGCCGCTCAACGCCGCCTCGCGCAGGCGTGCGCTAGGGTGGTGCAGCAACTTGTTGGTGAGCGTGTTGGCCAGGTAGGCCAGCGCCTCGTCCGGCGACTTGCCGCGGGCGATCATGGCGCGCGCTTTTTCCAGCACTTCGTCGCGATAGGTTTCGGCGTGCTGGCGCAGGTCCACCGCCGGGTTGCGCAGCGAGAGCGCGCGGCGCCAGGCCATGTAGCGCTCGACTTGCAGATCGATGATGGCGTCGGCTTCGCGCGCGGCCGCTTCACGCGAGCGGCGGTTGTCGTCGATCACCTGGCGCAGGTCGTCGATGCCGTAGAGGAAGACGTCATCGAGTTCGCCCACCGACGACTCGATGTCGCGCGGTACGGCGATGTCCACCATGAACATCGGCTTGCGGCGACGGGTCGCCACGGCCTTCTCGACCATCGTGCGCGTCACCACCGGCTGTCGTGCCGCGGTGGAGCTGATCACGATGTCCGCCTCGGCCAGATGTTGCGGGAGGTCGCCCAGCGAGATGGCGTAGCCACCGTAGCGGGTGGCCAGCTCCTGCGCATTTTCCAGCGTGCGGTTGGCCACGATCAGCCGGCGCACCTGCTTGTCCACCAGGTGGCGGGCGGCCAGTTCGACGGTGTCGCCCGCGCCGATCAGCAGTACGCAGGCCTGGCGCAGGTCGGTGAACACCTGTTCGGCCAGGCGTACCGCCGTGAAGGCGACGGAAACCGTGTGGGCGCCGATGCGGGTGTCCGTGCGCACGCGCTTGGCCACGGCGAAGGTGTGCTGCAGCAGGCGCTCCATCGGCGCGCGCAGGACCTGGGCGTCGCGCGCCTGCTGGTAGGCGTCCTTCACCTGGCCCAGGATCTGCGGCTCGCCGAGCACCATGGAGTCCAGCCCGGTGGCCACGCGGAACATGTGCCGCACGGCCTCGTCTTCGTCATGCCGGTAAAGGAACTCATCGAGCTTGCCCGCAGTCAGATGATGCTGTCGGCTAAGCCACGCCTGCGGAACGTCCTCGGCTCCTGCCGAGACGCTCACATAAAGTTCGGTACGGTTGCAGGTGGAGAGGATCATCGCCTCTTCCACGCCGGGCTCACGGGCAAGCGCCTGCAGGGCCACTCCGGCGGACTCCGCATCGAATGCCACTTGTTCGCGCAAATTGACCGGCGCGGTGAGGTGGTTGAGCCCTAAGGCGATGAGCTTCATGGTTCAGGGCGATTCGAGGCGAAGGGCATCCGGCGTAAACTGGGGGTTAGCGACGACCGTTCTACAGTGTGGATACGGCCATGTCACGGACGGATGAGCGGAGAATAGTGTGCTGAGCAGGTGGTCCAAGTTCAAGCAAGTGCGGCATTTTGCGGCCGCCGGCCTGGCGGCGCTGGTTCTGGCCGGATGCGCCACCGTCTCCGGTTCCTCGGGACGCTCCTCGGCCAACGCCAAGCAGCCGTTGGACCACCTGGTGGTGGCGGTTCCCGACGAGGACCACGACCTGATGGCCCAACTGCTTGCCGGCGAAATGGCGCTGACCCGCACCGATCTCAAGGCGTCGTCCGCGGCCTATGGCCGTGCCATGCGGCTTTCCCCCGATCCCAAGGTGGCCGAACAGGCCGCCGCCCTGGCCATTGCCACGCGCGACGTCGACGGCGCCCAGGCCGCCATCGCCCGCTGGCAGGCGCTGGGCGGCAAGCCGGCTCCGCTGGCCCAGGCACGCGCCCAGCTGGCGCTGAGCCAGGGCGACACGGTGGAGGCGCGCCGCCAGCTCGAAATCCTGGTGGGCACCGGCGACCCGGATGCCTGGCGCCAGTTCGGCCGGGTCCTGGTCAGCGGTCGCGACGCCGCGCAGTCGGCCCAGTTGCTGGAGGCGGTGGCCACTCCGCAACGCCTGCCCAACGACCCGCAGGCCTGGCTGGCGATGAGCGAGCTGGGCGACAAGCTGGGCCGCCATGCCTACGCCGTGCAGATTGCCGAAGCGGCGGTCAAGCGTTTCGGCACCGCCGACACGTACGCCTGGCTGGGCCAGATGAAGTACCACGAAGGCGACAAGAACGGCGCCAAGGTCTGGTTCGACAAGGCGCTGGCGAAGGACCCGAAGAACACCCACCTGCGCCTCGCCTATGCCACGTTGCTGGGGCAGGGCGGCGACTACGCCGCCGCCGCGCACATGCTCGACAGCGGACCGCAGAACGCCGACACCTACGCCATGCGCGCCGCGCTCGCCGCCCGTGCGCACGACACCAAGACCATCAACCGCCTCTACAACCAGCTGCAGCACTCGCCCGAGGACGTGCGGCAGAGCAGTGCCTACCTGCTGGGCCAGATGGCGGAAATGCTCGACAAGAAGGACGACGCGCTGAAGTGGTACGACCAGGTCGCCGACGACGACGATCACGCCTTCGACGCCGATCTTCGCAGTGCGGTGCTGCTGCAGGACCTGGGCCGCAGCGCCGAGGCGCACGAGCAACTGGCCCAGATGCAGACCGATTACCTGGATCAGCCGACCCAGCTTCGCCGCACCTACGAGGTGGATGCGGAGCTGTACATGGATGAGCAGCAGTACGCCCAGGCCGAGCGCGCCTTCAGTCGCGCCCTGCAGGTGACGCCGGACGATCCGGGCCTGCTGTATGGCCGCGCCCTGGCCTATGCCTCGGCCGGGCAGACGGATCAGGCGATCAACGATTTCCGCCATCTGCTCAAGCTCAAGCCCGACGACACCGATGCCAGCAACGCGCTGGGCTACACGCTGGCCGATGCCAACCGCGATCTGCCCGAGGCGCAGCGGTTGATCGAGCAGGCGCGTGCGGCGCGTCCGGATGACCCGGCGATCCAGGATTCCTGGGGCTGGCTGCAATACCGGCTGGGCCATCTGGACCAGGCCGAAACGACGCTGCGCGGTGCATGGGCGGCGCACAAGGACGCCGACGTCGGCGTGCATCTGGGCGAAGTGCTGTGGAAGCAGGGGCGCCAGGACGATGCGCGCCGCGTGTTCGACGAAGTGCGTAAGATCGACCCGCAAAGCAACAACCTCCACAACACTCTCAAGCGCCTCAATCCATGAAGCTTCCGATTCGACTCCTCGCGGCAGCCCTGCCGCTGCTGCTGGCCGCCTGCGTCCATAAGGAAGCCGTCCGTCCGCAACCCAAGGCGGATTACGCGGTCCTGCTCAACGAGCAACGCGCTCGCGAGCATCTGCTGGAGAAGACCGACCATTGGGTCCTGCAGGGCAAGATCGGCGTGTCGGGCGAGGTCAATGGCAAGAAAGAAGGCGGCAGCGGCACCCTGACCTGGACGCAGAACGGCGACAACTACGAGTTCGTCGTGCGAGGTCCGGTGGGCAGCAAGAGCTTCAAACTGACCGTGACGCCCGTCGGCGCCACCCTGGAAGGTCTCGAAGGCGGCCCGCAGCGCAGCCCGGATGTCGAGTCGCTGGTGCAGAACACGCTGGGCTGGCAGGTGCCGTTCCGCGACCTGCGCGCCTGGGTGCTGGGCACGCGTGCCGACAGCGGTCCGGCCGAGCTGAAGTTCGGCGACGACGGCCTGCCGATGAGCCTGACCCAGGATGGCTGGACGGTGACCTATCCCGGCTGGGACAACAAGCGCGAGCCGGCCTTGCCGACCAAGGTTTTCGCCAGCAGCCCGACCAGTTCGGTGCGGCTGTCGGTCGAGTCGTGGACCATCCAATAATCATCGTTCTCCCTGTAGGAGCGCACCCTGTGCGCGACCCAGCGAAGCAGTAACCCTGAGCGCCGCGATCGCGCACAGGCTGCGCTCCTACGACAACCTGTTGCCGCCATGACCTTCCACATCCAGCGCGCCCAACTCGACCAGGTCGATGCCCTGTGCGCCATTGAGCGTGCAGCGGTGGAGCTGTTTCGCGGGCACCGCGCGTGGCCGTCCTACCGCAACGTGTCGGTGCCGCCTGAGGTGCTGCGCGAAGCCATCGCCCGCGGCCTGGTGTGGGTCGCCGTGATCGGCTCCGGCGAGCCCGTGGGCTTCGTCTGGCTGGACGCGGAAGAGGGTGGTGACGCCATCGGTGTAGCCGAGATGGATGTGCTTCCGTCCCACGGCCAGCGCGGCATCGGCGCGGCCCTGCTCGAGCACGCCTGCCACTGGGCGCGCCTGGCCGGCTACCACCGGGTGGACCTGGGCACGCTTGCCGATGTGCCCTGGAACGCGACGTTCTACGCGAAACACGGTTTCGAGGTGGTGGACAAACATCGCCCCGAGTTCGACTTCGCCCGCGAACGCGACCGCGAAAACGGCTTTCCCGACGACCTGCGCGTCTTCATGAGCCGGCCGCTGCCGCCACCCGATCCGGCCGGTTGGACGGTCTGGCCGGCGCCGGCCAAGTTGAACCTGTTCCTGCGCATCGTCGGCCGCCGCCCCGACGGCTACCACGAGCTGCAGACCGTGTTCCGCCTGCTCGACTGGGGCGACGAGATCCGCCTGCGGGTCCGCCGGGATGGTGAGATCCGCCGCCTCACCGACGTCCCCGGCGTGCCGGCCGACACTGATCTGGTGGTCCGCGCCGCCCGTCTGCTGCAAGGCCACGCGCCTCCGGACGTGGGCGTCGACATCGAGGTGGAGAAGCGCATTCCCATGGGCGGAGGCCTGGGCGGCGGCAGCTCCGATGCGGCGACCGTGCTGGTGGCGCTGAACCGCCTTTGGGGCGCCGACCTGGATGAGGACGCGCTGGCCGAGCTGGGTCGCCAGCTGGGCGCCGACGTGCCGGTGTTCGTGCGCGGGCGCTCGGCCTGGGCCGAGGGCATCGGCGAAAAACTGTCGCCGCTGGGCCTTCCGCGGCGCTGGTACGTGGTGCTCGACCCCCACGAACACGTGCCCACCGGGGCACTTTTTCAAGCGTCTGAATTGACACGAAATGCTCCGCCCGCCACAATTTCATCCTTTGCTTCGGGCGAAACGGTCGAGAACGCTTTCGCGCCCGTGGTCCGCGCGCGACATCCGCGTGTGGCTGCGGCGCTGGACTGGCTCGACGGCTTCGGCCGGGCAAGGCTTTCTGGCAGCGGTGCCTGCGTGTTCCTGGAAACAGGCGACGTGGAACGTGCCGAAGCCATTGCGGAGCGGTGTCCCGCCCATTTCACGGCCTACGTGGCCAGGGGTGAGGACGTTTCTCCGTTGCATGTCGCCCTGGCGCGCTTTCGCGGTGTCGGCGGGAACGGCAAGTAGAAAATCCAGTTGTTACTGGGGCGTCGCCAAGCTGGTTAAGGCACAGGATTTTGATTCCTGCATGCGAAGGTTCGAATCCTTCCGCCCCAGCCATTCATATGGCTCACACAGGTTCTAGAGAAATGACTGTCGACATCTCCGGCCCGATGCTCTTCACCGGCAATGCGCACCGTGCACTCGCCGAGGATGTGGCTCAACGCCTGGGTGTGCCGCTGGGCAAGGCGCTGGTCAGCACGTTCAGCGACGGCGAAGTGCAGGTGGAGATCGAAGAGAACGTCCGCCGACAGGAAGTGTTCGTGCTGCAGCCCACGGGCGCGCCGAGTGCCGAGAACCTGTTCGAGCTGCTGACGCTGGTGGATGCGCTCAAGCGCGCCTCGGCCGCCAGCGTGACGGCGGTGATTCCGTATTTCGGCTATGCCCGCCAGGATCGTCGCCCGCGTTCGGCGCGCGTGCCGATCACGGCGAAGCTGGTGGCCAAGATGATCGGCACCGCGGGTGTGGATCGCGTGCTCACGGTCGACCTGCACGCCGACCAGATCCAGGGTTTCTTCGACATCCCGGTGGACAACGTGTATGCGTCGCCGGTGCTGTTGGCGGACATCTGGCGCAACTACAGCATGGACGACCTGATCGTGGTCAGTCCGGACGTCGGTGGCGTGGTGCGCGCGCGTGCCATGGCCAAGCGCCTGGACGACGCCGACCTGGCCATCATCGACAAGCGTCGCCCGAAGGCGAACGTGGCCACGGTGATGAACATCATCGGTGAAGTCGACGGCAAGACCTGCGTGCTGGTCGACGACATCGTCGACACCGCCGGCACCTTGTGTGCGGCCGCTGCGGCTCTGAAGGAACGCGGCGCCCGCAAGGTGGTGGCGTACTGCGTGCACCCGGTGTTGTCGGGCGCGGCGCTGAAGAACATCGAAGGCTCCCAGCTCGACCAGCTGGTGGTTACCAACACCTTGCCGCTGCGGCCGGACATCGCCGCATGCAGCAAGATCCGTCAGCTCTCGGTCGCCGAGCTGCTGGCGGAAACGATTCGCCGCATCGCCTTTGGCGAGTCGGTGAGCTCGTTGTACATCGATTAACGGTGAAGGGTGAAGCCGCCCACTGCGTGGGCTGTGAAGGGTAAATGGAAAGAGCAGGGTTGCTTGCTTTTCTCTATTCACCATTGACCATTTACAGCCCACGCAGTGGGCGGCTTCACTCTCCACCAAAACACGGCTCCTCTGGTCGCGGGGGAGTCGCATGACTGCCGCGAGGCAGCTCACTTTTGATAGGTAATGCCCACATGGCTACGACTCATGAAATCAAGGCTTCGGCCCGCAATGACGAGGGGAAAGGTGCGAGCCGCCGCCTGCGTCATACCGGCGTCGTTCCTGCTGTTGTCTACGGTGCCGGCCAGGCCCCGCAGAGCATCCAGATCGAACACAACACCATCCTGCTCGCTGCCAAGCACGAGTGGTTCTTCTCCTCGGTGCTCGACCTGAACGTCGACGGCAAGGTGCAGAAGGTGCTGGTGCGTGACTGGCAGAAGCATCCGTACAAGCTGCAGATGCTGCACATGGACTTCCAGCGCGTCGACGAAAACGCCGCCCTGCGCGTCAACGTGCCGGTGCACTTCCTGAACCAGGAAAAGTCCGCCGCCGCCAAGACCTCGGGCGTGGTGATCTCGCACAACCTGACCGAAGTGGAAGTGTCCTGCCTGCCGAAGGATCTGCCGGAGTTCATCGAACTCGACCTGGCCGACCTCAAGCCGGGCGACATCGTGCACCTCTCGCAGCTGAAGCTGCCGAAGGGCGTGGAAATCGTGGCCCTGCACCTGGGCGCCGACCACGACACGGCCGTCGTCACCGCCAACACGGTGAAGGAAGAAGTCGACGAGACCCCGGCCGAGGGCGAAGCCGCCCCGGCGCCGGAAGCTCCCAAGAAGTAAGTCGCTGCGGCCCGCGCTCCACGCGAGCGCGGGCCGTTCGATCTTATGGCGGGTCTTCGACTCATCGTCGGACTGGGCAACCCCGGTGCCGAATATCTCCGAACCCGGCACAACGCCGGGTTCTGGTTTGTTGACGCCCTGGCGTCAGGGCAGGGCGAGCGCTTCGGCTTCGACGGCAAGCTGCACGGCGAGACCTGCAAGGTCCGCATCGGCGGCGAGCCGGTGTGGCTGCTCAAGCCCTCCACCTTCATGAACAAGAGCGGCATCGCCGTGGTTTCGGCGTTGCGCTACTACAAGATCGAGCCGGAAGAGTGCCTGGTGGCACACGACGAGCTGGATCTCGACCCCGGTACCGTGCGCTTGAAGTTCGACGGCGGGCACGGCGGCCAGAATGGCTTGCGCGACATCGTTGCGCACCTGGGCCACGCCAAGTTCCATCGTCTGCGCGTCGGCATCGGCCATCCCGGTCACAAGGACAGGGTCACCTCCTGGGTGCTGGGGCGTGCCTCCGAGAAGGATGAGAGCGCCATCGTCGACGGCATCTCGCGCGCACTCGATGTGCTGCCGCTGGCCGTGGACGGCCAGCTCGACAAGGCGATGCAGAAGCTCCACACACCGGCGGGCTGAGGTCGCCCGCTGCGGCGCCTGAGCGCCAAGCGGAGAGCGAGCGGCCCTTTCCCTTTACCATTCACCATTTACAGGCGCCGAAGGCGCCGACTCTACGGAATTCAAATGGGCATCAAATGCGGCATCGTCGGCCTGCCTAACGTCGGCAAGTCCACCCTGTTCAACGCGCTGACGAAGGCGGGCATCGCGGCCGCCAACTTCCCGTTCTGCACCATCGAGCCGAACGTGGGCGTGGTGCCGGTGCCCGATCCGCGCCTGAAGGCGCTGTCGGACATCGTCAACCCGCAGAAGGTGATTCCGACGGCTGTCGAGTTCGTCGATATCGCGGGCCTGGTCGCCGGCGCATCGAAGGGCGAAGGCCTGGGCAACAAGTTCCTCGCGCACATCCGCGAAGTGGATGCGATCACCCACGTGGTGCGTTGCTTCGAACACAGCGACATCATCCACGTGGCCGGCAAAGTCGACCCGATCGCCGACATCGAGACCATCGACACCGAGCTGGCGCTGGCCGACCTCGATTCCGTCGAGAAGGCGCTCAACCGTGCCGAGCGCGCCGCCAAGGCCAACGACAAGGAAGCCGTCGCGAAGAAGCCGGTGCTGCAAAAGCTTGCCGCCGGCCTCAACGAGGGCAAGTCCGCGCGCAGCCTGGGCCTGGACGACGAGGAAAAGGCGCTCGTGCGCGACCTGTTCCTGCTCACGCTCAAGCCGCTGATGTACATCGCCAACGTGCGCGAAGATGGCTTCGAAAACAATCCGCATCTCGATGCCGTGCGCGCACGCGCCGTGATCGAAGGCGCCGAAGTGGTGCCGGTGTGCGCGGCGATCGAAGAAGAGATGTCGCAGCTGGAAGATGCCGACCGCGACGAATTCCTTAAGGACCTCGGCCTCGACGAGCCGGGTCTCAACCGCGTGATCCGCGCCGGCTACAAGCTGCTCAACCTGCAGACCTACTTCACCGCGGGCGTGAAGGAAGTGCGCGCCTGGACGATCAAGCGCGGCTTCACCGCGCCGCAGGCCGCGGGCGTGATCCATACCGATTTCGAACGCGGCTTCATTCGCGCCGAGACGATGAGCTATGACGACTTCATCCAGTACAAGGGTGAAGCCGGCGCGGCCGCGGCAGGACGTTTGCGCAAGGAAGGCAAGGATTACATCGTCAAGGACGGCGACGTGTTGCACTTCCTGTTCAACGTTTGACCGGTCGATCAATCCGCAAAAAAAGCCGCGCACTGCGCGGCTTTTTTTGTACCAGGAAGCAGCCGGGAGCAGCCGCATGAAGGCTCACGCGGCTGTTCGAGGCCAAACCTTGTCAGCGCATCAGAACTTCACCGTGACACGGCCCCACCAATAGCGGCCCATCAGATCAAAGCTGCTCGGGTCGGTGTTGGCGTTGAGCGTGTTGTTCGCATAAAGCATGGGCGGCTGCTTGTCGAACACGTTGTTGACGCCGAAATCCAGGCGGGTGTTGATCAGCGCGATGTTGTAGCCGATCGACACGTCGTTGTAGACCGTGGCGCCGTACTTCAGGATCGTGCCGGATTCGCCGTTCGGATAGCTGTCCTGCGGCGAGCCCGTTGCCGCACCGTTCTGGAAGCGGCCGATGTAGCGCATGCGCCACTGGGCACTCCAGCCACCGGACTGCCAGTCCACGAAGCCCTGGCCGCGCCAGCGCGGGAACAGGCAGACGCCTGCGTTATCCGGGCAGGCGGCCGACGCCGAGGAACCATAGGGCAGCAGGCGGCCGGCGTTCTTGTAGACGTCGGCATCGGCGACACCGGGTGCGGTGATCAGGTCGTAGTACTTGAGGTAGCTCGCGGTCACGCCGATGTTGAACTGGCCAATGCCGAACTGCGGCAGCTTGTAGTTGGCCGACCAGTCGATACCTGCCGTATTGATCGTGCCCAGGTTGGTGATCGGCTCGATGGCGGCGGGCGAAATATTGCCGGTGGCGTCGCGCTTGATGAATTGGCAGTCCTGCGTGACGCCGGCGGCACAGACGTCGAGCAGGCTCTGCAGTCCGACCGTGGTGAGCGTGTCGTTGAGGTTGACGCGCCAGAAGTCCACGGTGGTCGACAGGCCCGGAACATAGGATGGGCTGTACACGAAGCCGAAGTCGTACGAGGTGCCGTGCTCCGGCTTGATCGGCACGCCTGCCACGTAGGCGCCCTGCACGATCGTGCCCGCCTGGGTGCGATCCGCCGCATTGGAGTTCACGAACGAACCGTCGGTAGGCACGTTCTGGCAAGCCAGGGCCAACGGCGAACCGGCCGGCGCGCCGCGATAGCCGTTGCACGGATCGGAATGGATCATCGGCGCGTCGGAGCCGGACGTATACAGCTCGGTGAGGCTCGGTGCACGGAACACGTGTTCCATCGTGCCGCGCAACAACAGGTCATCGATGGGCTTGTACTCGAGTGCGAACTTGAGGTTGTTGGTGCTGCCGAAGCCCTGGATGCGCGAATAGCGGTCGCCGATGGTCAGATTCAGCGACTGCACGCCCGGCAGGCCGGCGAGGACCGGTATGAACGCTTCGGCATACAGATCCTTGGTGGTGTATCCGCCCTGCACGGCGGCCAGGCACTGGCTGCCCAGCACGCAATTGCCCGTGGCGGGGTCGACTACCAGCTGCGGCGAGGGAATGGAGTGCACGTAGTCCGTGCGGTACTCGAAGCCGCCTGCCAACTGCACGGCACCCGCCGGAAGACTGAACAGTTCGCCGCTGAGGCCCGCGTGCCAGGTCTTCTGGATCTGATAGACGGTCGACGGAGCCGCCGTGCTGGCCGCCTTGATCGCGGCGACACTGCCGGCCGAGCGGTTGTCGAATGGGTTGAACTGACAGGCAACGGCATCCACGCCGGCAGGGCAGGTCGCCGAGCCGTTCGCATTGAGCGTGGAAGATCCCGTGTAGAGCTTGGTCTGGTCGATCAGGCCCGTCGTGGTGATCGAGGTGCTCTGGTGGCCGTAGTTGTAGCCGACGTCCCAGTTCCAGTTCTTGTCGGCGATGGTGAAATCGCCACGAAGGCCCGTGTTGATCTGGGCGTCCTGGCGACCGGTGAAAGCGGCGCGATTGCCGGCGGTCGTCAGTCGTGAGCCGAACTTCAGGTCCGTTTTCTCAACAGGTGTCTGGAATGTGCGGCCAAAACTATTGAAGGCATTGTCCTGTGCAACCACCACGCCCGTGCCCGTGCCATACACCGCGGGAGCCAGCTGGAAGTTGGCCGAGGTTTTCTCGTACACGGCGTCCATATAGGCCGTGACGTGCTCGCCCAGGCGATAGTCGCCGGTGATGAAGCCGCCGGTACGCTCCTGCGGCGTCATGATCAGGTTGACCGACGCGTAGTTGTACTTGTCCGAATTGCCGTAGCAGTGGTAATTCGCAGGCGTCACGCTGGTGCTGTTGCCGCCGGGATTCAAGGTGACGTAACCCGAGGCGCAGCCGGCCCCGCCGTTGAATTTGCCGGCAAGGGTCGGTGGCAGCTGGATGTGTCCATATGGGGTGTTGGACGAGCCGCCAACGGATACCGCCGAACCGGACAGGCTCAAGGCATTCTTTGAAAACGCCCGGTTGGCCGATTCGACGCCATCCTGCTTGTTGTAGTTGACGCCGGCCATGATGCTGCCCTTGTCGGACGTCTGGCCGAAGGTGAAGGTGTAGCCGCTCTGTTCACCGTCATTGCGATCGGACTGGCCGACGTTGGCGGTGAAGGTGGCGCCCTGGTAGTTCTTGCGCAGGATGAAATTCACCACGCCGCCAATGGCGTCCGAGCCGTAAGTCGCCGAGGCGCCGGTTGGCAGCACTTCGATGCGCTCGATGGCGTCGGCGGGAATGGCGTTCGGGTCCTTGCTGAGCAGGCGCTGGCCATTGAGCAGGATCAGCGTGCGCTTCGATCCCAGGCCGCGCAGATTGATGCTGGAGACGCCCGTACCGCCGCTGTTGTTGACCTGCGGATTGACGTTGCCGCCGGTCATCGCCGGCAGCTGCTGAATCAGATCGCCCAACGTTTGCTTGCCGGTCGCCTGGATGGCGGCGCGATCGATGGTCACGACGGGGCTGGCCGTCTCGACGTCGACGCGGCGAATCAGCGAGCCCGTAACGGTGACGGTTTCCAGCGTCTTGCTCTTGGCTGGTCCGCACTGGCCTCCTGCGCGAACGCCGCGGTGCTCAAGCTGCCGATGACGAGTGCGCCCAGTGCCAGGCGCACCGACGCGCAAAGCGTGTTGTTCCGAAAATTCATCTGATCTCCCCGTCCAATTAGGTTTTGGTTAAGAGGTTCGGAAGTTACGCAGGGGTCGGGATTTGCGATGTCAGAGCATTCCCAAAGCGTGCATCAGATAAGGTCGATGTAACCCCGACGCCAAAACGCAGGAACTGTCAGCGTCGACCTGGCGGCCCAGTGCCACGTGCTTGTCCGGCAATCGTCTGCGTGCTGTCATTCCCGCATGACTGCATTGCACATGCGACTTGCACGCATCGACGATGCGCCGGCCGTTTCGAGGCTGTCGCTTCGGGTGGTGCGCCGATGGATTGCGCCGGAGCAGCCCGCCGCCGCCGTGATGCTGCTGGAGGAAGGACTGCGCACCAGCGTCATTCGCCAGAAGATCGAGGCGGGCCAGCGTTTCCATCTCGCCTTCGTCGGCGATGCGCTCGCTGCGGTGGCCGCCGTGCGCGACGACAGTCATGTGTTTCAGCTGTTCGTGGGGACGCGATACCAGGGGCAGGGCATCGCCAGGAAGTTGTGGGATCGCCTTCGCCGCGACTGCATGCGCCGGGCTGGAACACGGGTATTCACCCTCAATGCCGCGCCGGGCGCCGTTCCCGTGTACCTCCATATGGGTTTCGCGCTCGATCACGACCCGGCTCGCGGAAGAAGCAAGATCGTCTCCGTTCCGATGCGCTACCGCCTCGCCGGCGCTGCCTGAGCTATATCCATCGTGTGCGACCGCGCGCCGCGGCGCATAATTGCCGTCTACCCTGTTCCTGGAGTCACCGGTCCATGTCCGGCAAGCAGCACGAAGTGAACTTCCGTTTCCTGGCTCAGCCCACCGACGTCAATTTCGGCGGCAAGGTGCACGGCGGCATGGTGATGAAGTGGATCGACCAGGCCGGTTACGCCTGTGCCGTGGCCTGGAGCGGGGCGTATTGCGTCACCGCCTCGGTCAGCGGCATCCAGTTCGTCAAGCCCATCCTGATCGGCGATCTGGTGACCGTGCGTGCGCGCCTGATCCACACGGGGCGCTCCAGCATGCACATGGCCGTGGACGTGCTGGCGCGCGATCTGCGCAAGGACGAGCACCGCCTGGCCACCAGCTGCGTGATGGTTTTCGTGGCGCTTGATGCGCCCGACGGCAAGCCCACCCCGGTGGCCTCCTGGGAGCCGCGCGACGAGCACGAGCGCCAGCTGCAGGAGCAGGCCATGCGGCTGATGAATCTTTCCAAGGAGATGGAGCAGCTGGTGGACGCCCAGGTCGCCGAGAACATCTGACGGACGCGTCCGAAGCGTGAAAAAAATCGCCGGAAAAGGTCGATTTTCCCGCCGCAGGTGTTGACAGCTTCGAGGCTGATCCACACAATAGCCGTTCTTTGTTGGAGGGATACCCAAGCGGCCAACGGGGGCAGACTGTAAATCTGCTGGCTTACGCCTTCGGTGGTTCGAATCCACCTCCCTCCACCAGACGAGTTCCGCGCAGGGCGGGAGTAGTTCAATGGTAGAACATCAGTTTTCCAAACTGATTACGCGGGTTCGATTCCCGCCTTCCGCTCCATTGGCTCTCGTGGTTTTTGCTGTTGCAGTGCTCATGTAGCTCAGTCGGTAGAGCACTTCCTTGGTAAGGAAGAGGTCGCTGGTTCGATTCCAGTCATGAGCACCATCTCACCGCGGTCCGCGGGTATCACCTCACTTTTCACTATTTTGACTCCATCGGGGTTTTAGGCGTATGGCAAAGGGTAAATTCGAACGCACCAAGCCGCACGTCAACGTCGGCACGATTGGTCACGTGGACCACGGCAAGACGACGCTGACGGCTGCACTGACCAAGGTCGGCGCAGAGCGCTTCGGTGGCGAATTCAAGGCGTATGACGCGATCGACGCGGCGCCGGAAGAGAAGGCACGCGGCATCACGATTTCGACGGCTCACGTCGAATACGAATCGCCGAACCGTCACTACGCCCACGTGGATTGCCCGGGCCATGCTGACTACGTGAAGAACATGATCACGGGTGCCGCGCAGATGGACGGCGCGATCCTGGTGTGCTCGGCCGCTGACGGCCCGATGCCGCAGACCCGCGAACACATCCTGCTGTCGCGCCAGGTGGGCGTGCCGTACATCGTCGTGTTCCTGAACAAGGCCGACATGGTGGACGACGCCGAGCTGCTCGAGCTGGTCGAAATGGAAGTGCGTGAACTGCTCTCCAAGTACGACTTCCCGGGCGACGACACCCCGATCATCAAGGGTTCGGCC